>NZ_AP025730.1:0-4800000 GCF_023734135.1 Sphaerotilus microaerophilus
TGCAGCGTTGTAGCTGAGGGGGCTGGGGGGTGTAGAAGCCTGACGATGACCTACTTTCACACGCGAATGCGCACTATCATCGGCGCTGAGGTGTTTCACTGTCCTGTTCGGGATGGGAAGGAGTGGGACCACCTCGCTATGGTCGTCAGGCATAACTTGTTGTTGAAGTCGATGGGACTTCAACCAATTTGTAGAGTTTGAATCAGCTATTGATTGCGTTGCCAGTGTACGGTGACTTTGGGGTCAGTGAACACTGCTTTGTCCAGATCGATGATCGGATGACAAAGTTATAGGGTCAAGCCGCACGAGCAATTAGTACTGGTTAGCTTAACGCATTACTGCGCTTCCACACCCAGCCTATCAACGTCCTGGTCTTGGACGACTCTTCAGGGGGCTCAAGGCCCCGGCAGATCTTATCTTGGAACGAGTTTCCCGCTTAGATGCTTTCAGCGGTTATCTCTTCCGCACATAGCTACCCGGCGATGCCACTGGCGTGACAACCGGTACACCAGAGGTGCGTCCACTCCGGTCCTCTCGTACTAGGAGCAGGCTTCCTCAAATCTGCAGCGCCCACGGAAGATAGGGACCAAACTGTCTCACGACGTTTTAAACCCAGCTCACGTACCTCTTTAAATGGCGAACAGCCATACCCTTGGGACCGGCTACAGCCCCAGGATGAGATGAGCCGACATCGAGGTGCCAAACACCGCCGTCGATATGAACTCTTGGGCGGTATCAGCCTGTTATCCCCAGAGTACCTTTTATCCGTTGAGCGATGGCCCTTCCATACAGAACCACCGGATCACTTTGTCCTACTTTCGTACCTGCTCGACTTGTCAGTCTCGCAGTCAAGCACGCTTATGCCAATGCACTATCAACACGATTTCCGACCGTATTTAGCGTACCTTCGAACTCCTCCGTTACACTTTGGGAGGAGACCGCCCCAGTCAAACTGCCCACCATACACTGTCCCCAACCCGGATCACGGGCCAAGGTTAGAACCTCAAACACACCAGGGTGGTATTTCAACGTTGGCTCCATGAGAACTAGCATCCTCACTTCAAAGCCTCCCACCTATCCTACACAGATCTGTTCAAAGTCCAATGTAAAGCTACAGTAAAGGTTCATGGGGTCTTTCCGTCTTTCCGCGGGGAGATTGCATCATCACAAACATTTCAACTTCGCTGAGTCTCTGGAGGAGACAGTGTGGCCATCGTTACGCCATTCGTGCAGGTCGGAACTTACCCGACAAGGAATTTCGCTACCTTAGGACCGTTATAGTTACGGCCGCCGTTTACTGGGACTTCAGTCAAGAGCTTGCACCCCATCATTTAATCTTCCAGCACCGGGCAGGCGTCACACCCTATACGTCGACTTTCGTCTTTGCAGAGTGCTGTGTTTTTATTAAACAGTCGCAGCCACCGATTCTCTGCGGCCTCATTGGGCTCCGTTTGTACAACTTCACCTACTAAAGGCACACCTTCTTCCGAAGTTACGGTGTCAATTTGCCGAGTTCCTTCTCCAGAGTTCTCTCAAGCGCCTGAGAATACTCATCTCGCGCACCAGTGTCGGTTTGCGGTACGGTCGTGTGTAGCTGAAGCTTAGTGGCTTTTCCTGGAAGCAGGGTATCACTCACTTCGTCTGCAAGCAGACTCGTTATCACCCCTCATCTTAGATCCCCGGATTTGCCTAAGGACCACGACTACAGGCTTGAACCAACATATCCAACAGTTGGCTGAGCTAACCTTCTCCGTCCCCACATCGCACTACACATCGGTACAGGAATATTGACCTGTTTCCCATCAGCTACGCATCTCTGCCTCGCCTTAGGGGCCGACTCACCCTACGCCGATGAACGTTGCGTAGGAAACCTTGCGCTTACGGCGAGGGGGCTTTTCACCCCCTTTAACGCTACTCATGTCAGCATTCGCACTTCTGATACCTCCAGCATCCTTTACAAGACACCTTCGCAGGCTTACAGAACGCTCTCCTACCATCGCATTTCTGCGATCCGCAGCTTCGGTAACTGGCTTGAGCCCCGTTACATCTTCCGCGCAGGACGACTCGATCAGTGAGCTATTACGCTTTCTTTAAATGATGGCTGCTTCTAAGCCAACATCCTGACTGTTTTAGCCTTCCCACTTCGTTTCCCACTTAGCCAATTTTAGGGACCTTAGCTGGCGGTCTGGGTTGTTTCCCTCTTGTGTCCGGACGTTAGCACCCGGTGCACTGTCTCCCAAGCTGTACTCATCGGTATTCGGAGTTTGCAATGGTTTGGTAAGTCGCCATGACCCCCTAGCCATAACAGTGCTCTACCCCCGATGGTAATACTTGAGGCACTACCTAAATAGTTTTCGGAGAGAACCAGCTATCTCCAGGTTTGTTTAGCCTTTCACCCCTATCCACAGCTCATCCGCTAGTTTTGCAACACTAGTCGGTTCGGACCTCCAGTGCGTGTTACCGCACCTTCATCCTGGCCATGGATAGATCACCTGGTTTCGGGTCTACACCCAGCGACTGAACGCCCTATTCGGACTCGATTTCTCTTCGGCTTCCCTATTCGGTTAACCTCGCCACTGAATGTAAGTCGCTGACCCATTATACAAAAGGTACGCCGTCACCCCTTTCGAGGCTCCGACTTTTTGTATGCATGCGGTTTCAGGATCTATTTCACTCCCCTCCCGGGGTTCTTTTCGCCTTTCCCTCACGGTACTTGTTCACTATCGGTCGATTACGAGTATTTAGCCTTGGAGGATGGTCCCCCCATCTTCAGACAGGATTTCACGTGTCCCGCCCTACTTGTCGCTAGCTCAGTACCACACGGATCTTTTCACATACGGGGCTATCACCCACTGTGGCCGGCCTTTCCAGACCGTTCTGTTAAGTCCCGCGCTATCACTAGCAGGCTCTTCCAATTTCGCTCGCCACTACTCTCGGAATCTCGGTTGATGTCTTTTCCTCCAGCTACTGAGATGTTTCAGTTCGCCGGGTTCGCCTTGCATGCCTATGTATTCAGCATGCAATACCCTTGCGGGTGGGTTTCCCCATTCGGATATCTCCGGATCAAAGCTAATTTGCCAGCTCCCCGAAGCTTTTCGCAGGCTATCACGTCCTTCATCGCCTGTAATCGCCAAGGCATCCACCACATGCACTTAGTCACTTGACCCTATAACTTTGACATCGACTCCATCGATGTCGTCAAGGACTCACCAGCACCCAGCGACTAAGCCGGTGCCAGTGTTTGAGTATTCACGTTTGCCGTACTTTCAACTCGCCAGATCGCTCTCGCAATCCAGCCATTGAAGTCTGGTGACGCAATCAATTGTCATTGGCGGCACGGTGCCTTCCAGGCCTTTACCCCTGGTCGGCTTTCCGCCAACAACGCTGATTCGACTCTACAAATTGTTAAAGAACAACAGCCAACTCTCGATGGCTAACCAAAATCACCACACGCTCAAGCGCCTCGTGCCTTTGGTTAGCATCGACTTGTTCAGAAGTTTGGTGGAGGATGACGGGATCGAACCGACGACCCCCTGCTTGCAAAGCAGGTGCTCTCCCAGCTGAGCTAATCCCCCTCGATTCCCCTCAGGTCATCGACCTTCAGGTATCCGTGGTGGGTCTGGTTGGATTCGAACCAACGACCCCCGCCTTATCAAGACGGTGCTCTAACCGACTGAGCTACAGACCCCAATCTCTTCTGTCACTGTCGTTTTTACAGCCGATAAGTGTGGGCGCGTTGAAGGCCAAGGCCTTGGACTTTGCTCTCGAATCATTGTTGATTGCTCAACCACGATTCCGGCTCGGTCATTTTCCAGAAAGGAGGTGATCCAGCCGCACCTTCCGATACGGCTACCTTGTTACGACTTCACCCCAGTCACGAACCCTGCCGTGGTAATCGCCCCCCTTGCGGTTAGGCTAACTACTTCTGGCAGAACCCGCTCCCATGGTGTGACGGGCGGTGTGTACAAGACCCGGGAACGTATTCACCGCGGCAAGCTGATCCGCGATTACTAGCGATTCCGACTTCACGCAGTCGAGTTGCAGACTGCGATCCGGACTACGACCGGTTTTCTGGGATTGGCTCCCCCTCGCGGGTTGGCAGCCCTCTGTACCGGCCATTGTATGACGTGTGTAGCCCTACCCATAAGGGCCATGAGGACCTGACGTCATCCCCACCTTCCTCCGGTTTGTCACCGGCAGTCTCATCAGAGTGCCCTTACGTAGCAACTGATGACAAGGGTTGCGCTCGTTGCGGGACTTAACCCAACATCTCACGACACGAGCTGACGACGGCCATGCAGCACCTGTGTGCAAGTTCTCTTTCGAGCACTCCCAGATCTCTCCAGGATTCTTGCCATGTCAAGGGTAGGTAAGGTTTTTCGCGTTGCATCGAATTAAACCACATCATCCACCGCTTGTGCGGGTCCCCGTCAATTCCTTTGAGTTTCAACCTTGCGGCCGTACTCCCCAGGCGGTCAACTTCACGCGTTAGCTTCGTTACTGAGTAGAAACCCACCCAACAACCAGTTGACATCGTTTAGGGCGTGGACTACCAGGGTATCTAATCCTGTTTGCTCCCCACGCTTTCGTGCATGAGCGTCAGTACAGGTCCAGGGGACTGCCTTCGCCATCGGTGTTCCTCCGCATATCTACGCATTTCACTGCTACACGCGGAATTCCATCCCCCTCTACCGTACTCCAGCTGTGCAGTCACAAATGCAGTTCCCAGGTTGAGCCCGGGGATTTCACATCTGTCTTACACAACCGCCTGCGCACGCTTTACGCCCAGTAATTCCGATTAACGCTTGCACCCTACGTATTACCGCGGCTGCTGGCACGTAGTTAGCCGGTGCTTATTCTTCAGGTACCGTCATCCTCCCGAGGTATTAACCCAGAAGATTTCTTCCCTGACAAAAGCGGTTTACAACCCGAAGGCCTTCTTCCCGCACGCGGTATGGCTGGATCAGGCTTGCGCCCATTGTCCAAAATTCCCCACTGCTGCCTCCCGTAGGAGTCTGGGCCGTGTCTCAGTCCCAGTGTGGCTGGTCGTCCTCTCAGACCAGCTACAGATCGCAGGCTTGGTGGGCCTTTACCCCACCAACTACCTAATCTGCCATCGGCCGCTCCAATCGCGCGAGGCCTTTCGGTCCCCCGCTTTCACCCTCAGGTCGTATGCGGTATTAGCGTAGCTTTCGCTACGTTATCCCCCACGACTGGGCACGTTCCGATGTATTACTCACCCGTTCGCCACTCTCAGGGGATTGCTCCCCCTACCGTTCGACTTGCATGTGTAAGGCATACCGCCAGCGTTCAATCTGAGCCAGGATCAAACTCTTCAGTTCGATCTTGATTTACTCAACGGAATCGAAGACTCACAACGGACCAAAGTCCGTAGCTACACTTCATTTCCGTGAGCGTTTGAATACCGAGTTACCTCGGTTCGGCACAAGGCCTTCAAACGCCCACGCTTATCGGCTGTAGATTTTTAAAGAACACGCCCCGAAGAGCAATCCGGCATCAACCGGAACCACCAATCACCGAACAATTCAACAAGCGTCTTTCGACTTGCTTGCTGTTGTTTGCGTCAGCAATCAGCAGCGAAGACAGAAATTATGCTTTAAAAACAAAACCCTGTCAACCGTCTGGTTATTGCGTTCGCGTCGCCGTTCGCTTCGCGCCCCACAACCGCCTCAGCAACCAACCCCTCTCAGGATTCACCGCCTCGACAAGCAATCTGCAAACCTCGCAAACCGCCTCCAGCCGCCCCGCCAATCACCAACAAGTCAGTGAGCAGCGAAGCCTTCTACTATAACAACAACCCTCCTTGCTTTGCAAGTGGGTTCGAGAAAAAAGTCAAAAGACGTCGGCATCACTCTCCAGCAGGCTTCGAATGGACTGCTGCCAAGTGCGCTCGACTCGCCCGCTGTGCCATTGCCTCCATGTATATATATGGAGCGAGCTCACCATCACGGGTTGAGCTTCTGCTCTGCATTCAAGGCAGCCAGCAACTTGGCCATGTCGACTCTGGCGCTGCGTGCGTCGAGTGGCAGCAGCATGGCCTCCCTGCGCAGGGCCGAGACCAGTCGACTGGCCGTCTCGAAAGTCAGGGCGAGCATCGCCCCCATCTCCTGGCGGGTGGGCAGCCAGATCAGGCCGTTTGGCTCGCCATACTCGCTCAACTTGAGCAGCAGCCTCAGCATGCGGTGGCGGGCGCTGCCGCGGGTGAGTTCAGTGAGCCACTCTTCGGAGTCATCGAGGGCGCGCTGCCATCGCTTCATCAGGTCGCGCGCCACGCCCGGATGAAAAGGCAGCAGTTCATCGATCAGCACCCGGGGGATGCGGCAGGCCTCGACCTCCGTACAGGCCACGGCATCGGCAGCATAGGTCTGGCCAAGGACGGCCTCCAGCCCCACGAGGTCCGTTCGCCCGGCCAGGCGCAGGATGCGCCGCTCCCCGGCACGGCTGCTGCGCTCCAGTCGCAGCACGCCCCGACGCACGGTGAAGACCGCCGAGCCCGACTCTTCCGCCGCAAACAAGCGCTGACCCGGCTCCAGGTGCAGGCTGGCGATGTGATAGTGGATGCGCTCCAGCCCGGCCTCGGTCAGTGCGCCGAATAACGCGAACTGCCGAATGCTGCATTCCGAGCAGACCAGCGCCTGCGGGTCGTAAGGCGACTGGGGATCCTTGCTGGGGCGCAAGGGGATCACGGGAGCGGTGCTGGCCATGGCGGAGACTCCCTGGGCGGGCAAAGGCCGCCATCCTCGGGATGCAGGAAGTATCGCTGCCGCCCGACACCCCACCCGGTAATCTCCCCTGCGGTCAAGGGGATGCAGACGGGCCACTCCACCCGGGGCGCTCGCACAGGCTGGGCAAACTATCATGTTGGATTGCCCTGAATGCTTGGCCTCCCATGCCGTCGCGCCGCAGCTCCGCCCCTTCCCCCGTTGATTCCGCCGCGCCGGCCAGAGCCGCGAACGCAGGGGCCGAGCCTGCCGCGATCCGGGTGCGTGGCGCCCGCACGCACAACCTGAAGAACATCGACCTGGACCTGCCCAAGCAGGCCCTGGTGGTGATCACCGGGCTGAGCGGCTCGGGCAAGTCCAGCCTGGCCTTCGACACGCTCTACGCCGAGGGGCAGCGGCGCTACGTCGAAAGCCTGTCGGCCTACGCCCGCCAGTTCCTGCAGCTGATGGACAAGCCCGATGTCGACGTGATCGAGGGCCTGTCCCCAGCGATCTCGATCGAGCAGAAGGCCACCAGCCACAACCCGCGCTCGACCGTCGGCACGATCACCGAGATCCACGACTACCTGCGCCTGCTCTACGCCCGCGCCGGCACGCCGCACTGCCCCGATCACGGCTTGCCGCTGGATGCCATGAGCGTCAGCCAGATGGTCGACGCGGTGATGGCCTGGCCCCCCGAGACCCGCCTGATGGTGCTGGCCCCGGTGGCGCGCGACCGCAAGGGCGAGTTCGTCGAACTGTTCGAGCAGATGCAGGCGCAGGGCTACGTGCGCTTTCGCGTCGATGGTCGGGTGGTGGATGCCGCCGACCTGCAGCCGCTGAAGAAGGCAGAGAAGCACGACATCGACGTGGTGATCGACCGCCTGCGCGTGCGCCCCGACATGGCGCAGCGCCTGGCCGAAAGCTTCGAGGCCGCCCTGCGCATTGCCGAGGGGCGCGCCATCGCGCTCGACCTGGATGCGCCGGACGGCGGACGCGAGCACCTCTATTCCAGCAAGTTCGCCTGCCCGGTCTGCAGCTACGGGCTCAGCGAGCTGGAGCCGCGGCTGTTCTCCTTCAACTCGCCCGTGGGCGCCTGCCCCAGCTGCGACGGCCTGGGCGAGGTGGTCGTGTTCGACCCCGACCGCGTGGTCGCCTTCCCGTCGCTGAGCGTGGCCAGCGGCGCGATCAAGGGCTGGGACCGGCGCAACGCCTACACCTTCTCGATGCTGGAGAGCGTGGCCGCCCACTACGGCTTCGGGCTGGACGAGCCCTGGGAGAGCCTCGCGCCCGAACACCAGCAGGTGCTGCTGCAGGGCTCCGGCAGCGAGGACATCGCCTTCGTCTACCACGCCGAGGGCGCCGCGGGGCGCAAGCGCAGCGTCAAGCGCTGGCACCCCTTCGAGGGCATCCTGCCGAACTTCGAGCGGCGCTATCGCGAAACCGACTCCGCCACCGTGCGCGAGGACCTGGCGCGCTACCAGAGCCACAAGCCCTGCCCCGCCTGCGGTGGCGCCCGGCTGCGACGCGAGGCACGCCATGTGCTGCTGATCGACGCGGGCGAGCTGCCGCCGCGGCCGATCTACGAGGTCGAGCACGCCACGCTGGCCGATTGCCTGGGCTACTTCGAGCGGCTGCACCTCAAGGGCGCAAAGGCCGAGATCGCCGACAAGGTGGTGCGCGAGATCCGCGCGCGGTTGAAGTTCCTCAACGACGTCGGGCTGAACTACCTCAGCCTGGACCGCAGCGCCGACACCCTCTCCGGCGGCGAGGCCCAGCGCATCCGCCTGGCCAGCCAGATCGGCTCGGGCCTGTCGGGCGTGATGTACGTGCTCGACGAACCCAGCATCGGCCTGCACCAGCGCGACAACGAGCGCCTGATCGGCACACTGCGTCACCTGCGCGACCTGGGCAACAGCGTGCTGGTGGTCGAGCACGACGAGGACATGATCCGCGCCGCCGACCACGTGGTCGACATGGGCCCGGGCGCCGGCACGCACGGCGGGCGCGTGCTGGCCCAGGGCACGCCGGACGAGGTGGCCGCCCACCCCGATTCGATCACCGGGCGCTACCTGGCCCAGGTGCTGAAGATCGCCGTGCCCACCCGGCGCGGCCGGTTGGAGGACCAGACCGACCCGCGCGTGCTGCGCATCGTCAATGCCAGCGGCAACAACCTCAAGGGCGTCACCGCCGAGATCCCGGTGGGCCTGTTCACCTGCGTGACCGGCGTGTCCGGCTCCGGCAAGAGCACGCTGGTCAACGACACGCTGTACGCGGCGGTGGCCAAGAAGCTCTACCAGAGCCACCTGGAGCCGGCGCCACACGACGAGATCGAGGGGCTGGACGCCTTCGACAAGGTCATCAACGTCGACCAGAGCCCCATCGGCCGCACCCCGCGCAGCAACCCGGCCACCTACACCGGCCTGTTCACGCCGATCCGCGAGCTGTTCGCCGAGGTGCCGGCCGCCCGCGAGCGCGGCTACGGCCCGGGGCGCTTCAGCTTCAACGTGGCGGGCGGGCGCTGCGAGTCCTGCCAGGGCGACGGCGTGCTGAAGGTCGAGATGCACTTCCTGCCCGACGTCTACGTGCCCTGCGACGTCTGCCACGGCCGTCGCTACAACCGCGAGACGCTGGAGGTGCTCTACAAGGGCCGCAACATCTCCGAGGTGCTGTCCCTGACGGTGGAGGACGCGCACGCCTACTTCAACGCCGTGCCCGCCCTGGCACGCAAGCTGCAGACCCTGCTGGACGTGGGCCTGGGCTACATCACCCTGGGCCAGAGTGCGACCACGCTGTCGGGCGGCGAGGCGCAGCGCGTCAAGCTGGCGCTCGAACTCTCCAAGCGCGACACCGGCCGCACGCTCTACATCCTCGACGAGCCGACCACCGGCCTGCACTTCCAGGACATCCAGCTGCTGCTCAAGGTGCTGCACCAGCTGCGCGATGCGGGCAACACGATCGTCGTCATCGAGCACAACCTGGATGTGATCAAGACGGCCGACTGGCTGATCGATATGGGCCCCGAAGGGGGCGCCGGTGGCGGCCGGCTGCTGGTGGCCGGCACGCCAGAAGAGGTGGCCGCCTGCGCGGGCAGCCACACCGGGCGCTTCCTGAAGCCGCTGCTGGCGCGCTGACGCCGGTGTGCGGCTGGGGGGCCGCGGGCGGCGCCAGGCTCAGGCGGCCAGCACCGTCACCCGATCCCGGCCGGCCGACTTGGACGCATACAGCGCCTGGTCGGCCCGGTCGAGGAACTCGCGGGCACTCTCGCCTCGGCAGTAGGGGGCCACGCCGAGCGAGACGGTGACGCGCTCCAGCGCCTCGTTGGCGCCCTGGCGGCGGATGCGGCTGGCCGCGATCGTCGCGCGCACCTTTTCGGCCAGCGCCTGCGCCTCTTCGAGCGAGGTGGGCGGCAGCAGCAGCGCAAACTCCTCGCCGCCGATGCGCGCCGCCAGCCCGGCTTGCGGCACATGGCGCTGGAGCACCTGGGCCACGGCGCGGATCACCTGATCGCCAAACACGTGCCCATAGCTGTCGTTGATGCGCTTGAAGTGATCGATATCGGTCAGCAGCAGGCAGGGCTGGCGCTGCTCGTGCGCCCCGGCCGCATCCGACGTGGCCAGGCACACCGCCAGGCGCTGGTCGAAGGCGCGCCGGTTCGCCAGGCCCGTGAGGCCGTCGATGAGCGAGTCATGGCGCGCCCGCCGCACCTCGTCGCGCAGCATCGAGATCTCCTGGCGGCTCTCGTCCAGGCGCTGCTGCAGCCGCGCCACGGCCTGCTGCATGTCGCGCGTGCTGCTCATCACCTCCTGCAGCGCGGGCGTGGCCTCGGTCTCGCCCAACTCGGCTGTCAGGCGCGAAAGCGACGAGCCAAAGCGCGCCGTCTGATCTCCCGCCAGCGCGGCCGATTCGGCCATGCCGGTGAGCACGCGCTGGAAGCCATCGGCCACGCGCTGCGCCGTTTGCGGATCGACATCGGCCACATGGCGGCGGTACAGGGTGTGGATGCTGGCCTCGTCGAGCTGACCTTCCTGTGCGAGCTGGCGGTCCACCGCAGCACGCAGACGGGTGTTCTCGCCCGCCACGTACTCGTACCAGACCGAGTAGCTGACAGGATGCAGGGCCGCGGCCTGTTTCGACATCAAGGGCAACGCCATCCGCAGGTACTCGGTGCTGCGCTCGATGCTGTGCTCGTACTTCGCCATGGATCCCGACATCGATCGTGCCCGCGGGCGGTCTGGCCCGGCGCGGCACTGGTGGAGCATCCCTGGAACCGGTCTTGGATTGCTGCCGGCTGTGATCGGTAGAGCTGCCCGGGCGACCTGTTGGCACCGCCTCGGGGAGTGGCATGGTAAGCCTCCCAGCACCATCAAAGCCCGCCATGCAGGGGCCAAGCCGGCATTGCCGCACGCGGCCCGGCCAGAGCCTCCGGGCTTGCACCAACGTGGGGCACCTCGTGTGGCACTCCAGTGCAGCATCGTCGCCAACAAGCAACGGCGCCTGCAAGGGCCGGGGGCGGGCTCCGCCGGGAGGGTGACTCAGCGCTTGGCCTGCGCCTGTTGCCAGCGCTCGATCGCCGCGCGGATCGCGGGCAGCGCCTCCTGGGCGGCCTTCTCACCTTCCAGCACTGCGACGTGCTTCTGGTCCAGATCGGCCGCACCGATCTGGCCGACGCGCGGGCGGATGATCACGTCGGCGCGTGTCATCTCCTGCTCGCCCAGCTTCTGGCCCATGATCGTGATGGTCTGGTTCAGGTTGCTGAGGATGCCTTCGGCCTTGCCGTCCTTGGCCTTGGAGGAGATATCGACTGCAATGACGATGTCCGCGCCCAGCTGGCGCGCCGCATCCACCGGCACGGGGCTGACCAGGCCGCCATCGACATAGCGCTTGCCGGCGATCACCGCCGGCTGGAACACCCCTGGGATGCTGCAGGAGGCGCGCACCGCCTGGCCGGTGTTGCCACGGTTGAAGATCACCCGCGCGCCGCTGTCCAGGTCGGTGGCCACCGCCGCGAAGGGCTTGGCCATCTGCTCCAGCGTGCGCTTCTTGACCAGCTCGTTGACGTACTCCTGCAGCTTCTCGCCCTTGACCAAGCCGCCGACGCCGAACAGCGTCAGGTCGCGGATGCGGCCCTCGTCCAGCGCAAAGGACTGCTCCTGCAGCGCGAAGCCGCTCAGCCCGGAGGCGTAGAGCGCGCCCACCACGCTGCCCGCGCTGGTGCCGGCCACCACCGCGGGCGTCAGGCCCGAGGCCTCCAGCACCTTGATGACGCCGACGTGGGCAAAGCCCTTGGCCGCGCCGCCGCCCAGCGCGAGGCCGATGCGCGGCATCGGCCCAGGGGCCGTCGGAGCGGAAACGCAGGCGGTGAGCAAGGTCGGCAGGGCAGCCAGGAGCAGGGAACGGCGTTGCATGGCGGATCGACTCGGAAAGGGAAAAGGAATGAAAGGGCGCGTGCGCGGCGCGGTTCAGTGCCGCGCCGGCCGGTATTCGGGCACCACCTCGGCGAGCCGGCTGCGCACCTCGGCGTCGGCCACGGCGTGGCGTGCGCCCACCCAGTCGAGCAGGGTCTGCACATCCACGGCGTCCTCGCTGGGCGCCAGCCGGGCGATGCGCAGGCGGGCGAAGCGCGTGGGCAGCGTCGCATCGGCGTCGGCGAGCAGCTCCTCGTAGAGCTTCTCGCCCGGGCGCAGGCCGCTGAAGGTGATCGGGATCTCCTCGGGCGTGTGGCCACTCATGCGGATCAGGTCGCGCGCGAGGTCGACGATCTTCACCGGCTCGCCCATGTCGAGCACGAAGACCTGGCCGCTCTCGCCGATGGCGCCAGCCTGCACCACCAGCCGCGCCGCCTCGGGAATGGTCATGAAGTAGCGCGTGATCTCCGGGTGCGTCACCGTCACCGGGCCGCCGCGGGCGATCTGCTCCTTGAACTTCGGGATCACGCTGCCCGACGAGCCCAGCACGTTGCCAAAGCGCACCGCCATGAAGCGCGTGCGCCAGCCCTGGCTGGCCGCCTGGGCCGCCAGACGCGAGATCACCATCTCGGCGGCGCGCTTGGTCGCCCCCATCACGTTGGTCGGGTTGACCGCCTTGTCGGTGGAGATCAGCACGAAGCGCTCGGCACCCGCCCCGGCCGCGGCCCGGGCGGCGTTCCAGGTGCCCACGGTGTTGTTGCGCAGCGCCGCGAAGGCGTTCTCCTCCTCCATCAGCGGCACGTGCTTGTAGGCCGCGGCGTGGAAGACCACCTGCGGGCGCACCTGGCCAAAGGTGGCCTGCAGCAGCGCAAAGTCCCGCACGTCGCCCACCAGCCGCAGCAGCGGGATGTGCGGAAACTGCTCGCTCAGCTCCTGCTCGATGCGGTACAGCGCGAACTCGCTCAGCTCGTAGAGCACCAGCCTCAACGGGCCGTAGCGCGCCACCTGGCGGCACAGCTCGGAGCCGATCGAGCCGCCCGCGCCGGTGATGAGCACCACCTTGCCGGACAGGCACTCGCTGATGCCGCCCTCGTCGAGCTGCACCGGCTCGCGGCCCAGCAGGTCCTCGGGCTCGATGTCGCGCACCCGGGCCAGCGGCTGGCCCTCGCTCAGCTCGGCCGCGGTGGGCACCGTCACCACCGGCAGGTGGGTGGCTGCGGCCAGGTCCAGCGCGCGGCGGCGCTCGGTCGGCGTGGCCGACGGTAGCGCAACGATGATGTGGCTGATGCCATGCAGCGAGGCCCAGCGCGGCGCACTGTCCAGAGGGCCGAGCACCGGCACGTTGCCGATGCGCTGGCCGTGCTTGCGCCGGTTGTCGTCCAGCAGGCCGACCACCACCCAGCCGTGGTGCTGGATGCCGGCAATCAGCAGCTTGGCGGCGTCGCCCGCGCCCATCACCAGCGCCCGGCGGGTCTCGACCGAGCTGCCGGAGATGCGCCCGCGCATGTGCTCGTAGAGCATGCGGTAGCTGATGCGCACCATCGCCAGCCCCATCAGGCTGACCACCGGGTGCAGCGCCAGCACCGCGCGCGGCACCTGCGCCAGCTGCGCCATCAGCACGCCCACCGCGCCGACCAGCCCGGCGATCGCGCAGGCCAGCGTGAGGCGCTGCACCTCGCCAAAGCCCGAGAAACGCCACATGCCCTTGGGCACGTGCAGCGCCACGAACACCACCAGGTAGAGCATCACCAGACCCAGCATGACCCAGTGGTCATAGGGCGGGCGGGCCGAGTGCCAGCGCTCGAAACCGAGCCGGAACAGATAGGTGATGTGCCAGCAGGCGGCGATCACCCCCGCGTCGATCAGCAGCGCGAAGCCCTCCCGGTGCGGCCGCACGCGGGTGAGCAGGCTGTCGAGGTGTTGCCAGTTCATGGGTCTCTTCAACGCTTGAGCAGCGCCGCCAGCGTACGCGCGATCAGGGTCAGGTCGGTGGCCACGCCCGCTGCATCGACGTAACGTGCCTGCAGCGCCAGCTTGCGCGGCAGCACCTCCTCGCGGTAGGCGCGGTCCGGGTCGGCGCTGCCGGCCAGCAGATCGTTCTCGTCGCGGAACTCGATCGAGGCGAAATCGGTGATGCCCGGGCGCACCGAAAGGATCTTCTCGCGCAGCGCCGCCGGGTAGAGCGCCACGTAGCGCGGCACCTCGGGGCGCGGGCCGACCAGGCTCATGTCGCCCAGCAGCACATCGAAGAGCTGCGCCAGTTCGTCGAGCTTGCTGCGGCGCAGCCAGGCGCCCACGCGGGTGATGCGCGCATCACCACCGACGGTGATCTGCGGCCCGCGGTCGCCCGGGTTGTGCGTCATCGTGCGGAACTTGTGGATGCGGAACTCACGCCCGCCCCGGCCCACGCGCACCTGGCGGTAGAACACCGGCCCGGGCGAATCGAGCCGGATCGCCAGCGCGACCAGCGCCAGCAGCGGCGCCAGCAGCAGCAGGCCCAGGCCCGCGCCGAGCAGGTCCAGCAGTCGCTTGGCCATCGGCCCGGTCAACCTTCCCGTCGCACCGGCGCGCTCAACCCCGCAGCGCCTGGCGCAGCGCGGTGGCAACGCGGTCCACGTCCGCCTCGGTCATGCGCGAGTACAGCGGGATGCTGAGCATGCGCTCGTAGGCGTGCTGGCTCTTCGGGAAGTCTTCGGCCTGCAGGTCGTAGCGCTCGCGCCAGTAGGGGTGCAGGTGCAGCGGGATGTAGTGCACGCTGCAGCCAATGCCGGCGGCATAGAGCGCCTCGATCAGCGCATCGCGGCCGATCGGTGCGTCCTCGGCCAGCCGGATCACATAGAGGTGCCAGGCGTGCGTGTCGCCCGCCGCCGGCTGGGGCGGCAGGATCAGCGGCAGGTCGGCCAGCAGGGCGTCGTAGCGTGCCGCCAGCGCGGCGCGGCGCTGCTGGAAGGCGTGCGCGCGCTGCAGCTGGTGGATGCCCAGCGCGGCGGCGATGTCGGTCAGGTTGTACTTGAAGCCGGGCGCGACGATCTCGTAGTACCAGCTCGGCACCTTGGCGGTGAAGCGGTCGAAGGCGTCGCGGTTGATGCCATGCAGGCGCATCACCTTGGCGCGCGCGGCGATGGCCGCATCGCGCGTGACCAGCATGCCGCCCTCGCCGGTGGTGATGGTCTTGTTGGCGTAGAAGCTGAACACCGTCACGTCGCTGTCGAGCGTGCCGATGAGCTGGCCGTCGCAGGTGGTGGGCAGCGCGTGCGCGGCGTCCTCGACCACCTTCAGGCCATGGCGCCGGGCGATGGCCGCGATGCGGCCCATGTCGGCCGCGCGGCCGGCGTAGTGCACCGGCATCACGGCCTTGGTGCGCGGCGTGATCGCGGCCTCGAAGGCGTCCACGTCGATGCACAGCGTGGCGGGGTCCACGTCAACCAGCTTCACGTCCGCACCGAGGTAGCGCACCACCTCGGCGGTGGCGGTGAAGGTGTGGGTGGTGGTGATCACCTCGTCGCCCGGGCCAATGCCCAGCGCCTCCAGCGCCAGGTGCAGGCCGGCGGTGGCGGAGTTGACCGCGATCGCCTCCAGCGACGGGTCGCCCAGGAAGGCGACGAAGTCCTGCTCGAAGCGCCGTGCCTTCGGCCCGGTGGTGACCCAGCCGGAGCGCAGGGTGTCGACCACCTCGGCGATCTCGGCCTCGCCGATCTCCGGCAGCGCGAAGGGCAGGAAGGGCAGCTTGTTCGGGTCGGAAGGTTCGGTGGCGGACATGGCAGTGATGCGGGCGCGCAACAGTTTGGACGGCGGCGAACCGCACATACTAAACCAGTCGCCCTCGGGTAGACCCGGAGGGCCGGCGCGGCCCACCCCATCCAGGCGCCTGCCCGATGGGACGACCCGCCCGTCAGTCGGTGCGATCGTTGTCCACCTCGCAGCGCGGATCAGGCCCCGAGCCGGTGGCGCTGACCTCCTCCTGCGGCAAGCTGAAGGTGACCTGGAACCAGGTGCAGTCCCAGCTGTTCCATCGGTAGCTCCAGACGCGCTGCGCCAGGCGCGCGTAGGCGTGGTCCTGCGTGGGCGTACCGAACTCGCGCCGCACCTGCGCCAGCGACCAGCCCGGCTGCACGCGCGCAAAACTCGGTCCTTCAAGCACCTGGGTCCAGCTCTGCACCCGGCCGGCAGCGTCCACGTCCACCATGAAGGTGTGCAGCCCGGCCGGGCCGCGGGCGTACTCCAGCCGTGTCGTGCCGTCCGGCAGCGCGTGGCGGGCGGTGGGCTCGCCCATGCGCTGGCGCAGGGCATCGACCGGGCTGCCGAGAGCCAGCTCGCCCGGCGCGTAGGCCACGCAGCCGGCCAGCACAGCGGCGCCCAGCAACACCAGCGGGCACGACATTCGCTGCACACGGGAGGGCAAAGCGGGCGGAAGGACTTCGGGCAGGGCGCTCATGTCGTTCTCCACAAGGGCAGGAGCGAGCATGCGCCCTCTGGCCCGACCCTGCCAGCAACAGCGGCTTGCACCGCGAGGCGGATCAGGCCGGCTTGCTCAGCCAGACCAGGCGGTGGGTGCGCAGCAGCGGCAGCGCATTGCATAGCGAATAGAGCGCCGGGTGCAGGGCGCACACGCGCCGGGCGATGGGCGGGGCCAGCGTCACGCGCTGCGCGCGCATCGTCGCCTGCGGGAAGAGCGTGCGCACCCGCGCCAGCGGCACGCCGCGCACATCCGGGTTGCGCGGGTTGTCGACGGCGAAGTCGTACCAGAGCACCGCGCCCCCCGGCTTCACCCAGCGCCACATGGCCTCGGCCAGGTGCTGCTGGAAGGCATCGTCGAGCAGGGAGGAGAACACCGTAGCCTGGAACACCAAGTCGCAGCTGGCCGGCGCGATGGGTGCCGTGGTGGCGTCGCCCAGGTAGAGGGCGGTGCGCTCGGGCAGCATCGCACGCGCCTGGGCATAGCGCTCGGGCAGCAGCTCCAGGCCGGCCAGGTGCTCGGGGCGAAAGCCGAAGCGGAGGAATTCGAGCAGGTTGCCGCCCGCGCCACAGCCCACCTCGATCAACCGGCGCGGCGCCAGGTCGAACCAGCCCTGCGCGGCGAACAGCCGCAGCATCGCGCGCTGGCGCTCCTGCACGGTCTGCCAGACGTCGGGCTGGAGGAGGCTGTAGCGGTCCGGCCCCACCCCGACGCCTCCCGCCGCCGCGGCCAGCGCCTGGGCGACCACCTCGCGGCGGGCGTAGCGCTCGGCAACGGCATCGGTTTCGTCACGGGGCAGGCTGCTCATGGCGGCAGACTACCTGCGCAGCGTGACCTGCGCAGCGGGAAGATCCCGCGATCCTGGCGACGACCGGCGCGGCGCAGCGTTGGCTGTCACGCGCCAGCGACAGTGCCGCAGGCGCTCAGGAAGCGCCGGGCCAGCACCGGGTAGGTGTGATTGGCCAGCACGAAGGCCCGGCCGCGCTCGCCCATCGCCCGGCGCTCATCGGCCGGCAGGGCAGCCAGGCGGCGCAGGCCGTCGGCCACCGCCGCCGCATCGTCCGGCGGCACGGTCAGGCCGCAGCCCGCCTCGGCCACCGGGTCGTTGCCGGCGTCCACGCTGTGCAGCACCACGCAGCCGGCCATCAGGTAGTCCATCAACTTGTTGGGGGCGATGCCGAAGCGGTAGATCGGCACGCGCTGCCAGCCGATGTAGGCGATGTCGATGGCGGCCAGGAAGCTCGGGATCTGCGCCTTCGGGATCGGCGGACACATCGTCACGTTGGCCAGTCCCTCGGCGGCCACGCGGGCGGCCAGCTGCTCGCGCTCGTGGCCGTCACCCACCATCACGATCTGCAGCGGCTCGCCCTGCAGGCGCTTTGCGGCGTCGAGCAGCGTGTCGAGCGCATTCGGCCGGCCCATCGAGCCGGCGTAGCCCACCACCGTGGAACCGGCCGCGCGCGCCGCGGCGATCGCCTGGGCCACGTCGTCGCGCAGCGGCGGCGCGCTGCCGCTCCACTCGTCGAGCGTGATGCCGTTGGGCACGATGGTGAGCTTCTTCAGGTCCAGCCCGCGGCTGGCCATGTAGTCGTGCACCTTGGGCAGCATCGAGATGACGACGTCGGCATCCCGGTAGGCGTCGTCCTCGGCCTTTTGCACCATCATGATGAAGGGGTGCCGGCGCGACATGCCCGACAGCTCGATCGGCGACAGCGGCCAGAGGTCGTGCACCTCGAAGACCAGCTTGGCGCCCGCACGGCGGGCGAGGCGCCGCGCCACCCAGATGTCCATCGGGTAGGTGGACGAGGCGATCACCACGTCCGGCCGGACCTCGGCGATCAGCGCAGCGGTGGCGGCCCAGACCTGGCGCAGGAAGGCCCAGATGTTCCGGATCCGCCCCAGGCCGTTGCCCTGGTAGGCCGGCGCGGGAAACCAGCGGTAGGTGATGCCGTCGACCACCTCGCGGTGTGGCGCCGCGAGCGGCGCGCCGTTCACCTGCGGCTGGCGCGCGCGCACGTGCGAAAAGCCGGCGGCGACCATCGTCACCGCATGGCCGGCACGCACCCACTCGCGCGCCAGGTAGTAGGGCCGGTACTCCATGCCCAGGGCGGGCGAGCCGGCGTAGTGGTTCAGGTAGAGGATGTTCATGAACGGGACGCGGGCATCAGCTGCCCAAGGCGGTCGAGCAGCCCGGCCACGGCCGGCGCGAACAGGCCGTGCGCCTGCACCCAGCCGCGGTTGGCGCGGGCGATCTCGCCGGCCCGCTCAGCCAGCGGCTGCAGCCGGCCGCTGGTTGGCCACTGGCCATCGGCCAGGATCAGGCCGTTCTCGCCGGGGCGCACCAGCTCGTGGTTGGCCGGCAGGTCGGAGAGGATCGGGATGCAGCCGTGCCCCATCGCCTCCAGCACGGAGACGGCCACCGAATCACTTTCCGGCAGGCTGAGGTACCAGGTGGCGCGGGCGTACTGGCGATCCTGCGCGGCGGCGTCGAGCCGGCCGACGAACTCGACCTTGCCCGCCAGGTCCGGGCGCTGGGCACGCGACACCAGCGCCGCGCGCAGCGAGCCGTCGTTGGCCACCACCAGGTGCGCCTCGGGCTGCACGGTGGCGATCGCGGCAAAGGCCTCCAGCACCCGCTCGGGCCGGTAGATCGGCTCCAGCCCGCGGTTGGCAAAGCAGCGCCAGGGCTCCTTGCCCGCCGAGGGCGGCGGCATGCGCTCCAGGCCGAAGGGGAAGACGCGCACCTCGCGGGCGCCCAGCGCACGCATCTCGGCGGCCATGTGCTCGGAGTCGCTGGTGGTCAGCGTGCAGGCGCGCAGGATGCGCCGCGTCAGCCAGCGCAGCGCGGCACTGCGCCGTGGTGTGACCAGGATGTCGCTGCCCCAGGCCGAGCCGACCAGCCGGCCGCGCAGCCGCCAGCCCAGCTTCGCGGCCCAGGCCAGCGCGCCGTGCGAGGTCAGGTAGTGCGGGTGGATCCAGTCGGCATCCACCTGCCGCAGCCAGCGTGCCAGCTCGGGCAGGTGGCGCAGCACGCCCACATTGCCGCCGCCATGCGCCACCTCGGCGCCCAGCGCCAGGCGGCGCCAGCTTGGCACCAGGCCGTCGAAGCCGGGCGCGAAGCCGCGGCTCGACGCCACCCACAGCTCCACCTCGGGCGCCAGCGCCCGCGCCCATTTCAGCAGGTGCGGGCTCTCGGCATCACCGATCAGCACATGGCGCCAGCGCTTGTCGCGGGAGGCCCCGACGGTGGGCGCCGACTGGAAGGGCGACGGGGCCGCCACAGGCCGCGGCCGGGGGGGAGGCAGGTTGCGCCGCGCCATCGCTCAGCGCCCCCGCGGCCGGCGCCGGCCCGCGCTGGGCGCCTCGCCGGCCCAGGCCTCGTAAAAGGGCAGCAGCTCAGGGTGGCGTACCAGCCAGGCCTCGTCGCCGCGGCGGCTGTCACCCACCACCCGCCCGGGCACGCCCTCGATGACCGAAAAGTCGGTGAACTCGCCCCGCACCTGCGCGCCGGCGCAGACGATGCAGCCACGCCCGAGCCGGGTGTTGGCCTCGATCAGGCTGTGCGGGCCGATGAAGGAATAGGCGCCGATGTGCACCGGCCCGGCGATCCAGCCCGGGCGCGGCGGCGTGACGTGCGCCTTCTTCGGCAGCGGCTTGCCGGAGATCCAGTCCGGCTGCGGCGGCTCGGCGCCCTCGGGCGACCAGTCCGGCAGCGCGGCCGGCCAGTCGGCATAGGCCCGGCCGAGCAGTCGCTGCGCGCGGTGCGAGCTGTGCGTGACGATGGCGACGTGGCTGGTGACCTGCACGCCCTCGTCGATCGTCACCCCGCCGCTGGCCTCGATGAAGTTGAAGTGGCCAATGAAGACATGGTCGGCCAACGTGAGTTGATCCTCGTGCTCGATGCAGGTCGACGGCGAGATGCGCGTGTGCGGCAGCAGCCGCCCCTGCGAGCGCTCGCCGAACAGCGGCCGGAACTTCAGCGCACGCAGCCAGCGGCGACGCCAGCGGTTCAGCATGGCGCGCAAGGCGGTCGATCGAGTCGGTGACAAGGTTTCAGGCTCTCGGTGGGGCAGTTGCAACCGACGATCATGCACCAGCAGGCGGGGCCGCAGCGGCGACGGGTTCGGGCAGCGGCCAAGTCGCCAGGCGCCAGAAGTACCAGCCGAAGTAGCCGAGCATCGCCAGCGACACCGCCCACCCGGCACCCGCCAGCCCCCCCAGGTGCAGCCCCAGCGCCAGCGCGCCGACGAACGCCGCCTGCCCCCACAGCGCCAGACGCAGCGCCCAGGCCTGCGCGCCCCAGGCCATCGTCACCACCGCCAGCGGCGCGGCGACGAAGTGCGCGCCCACGTAGAGCGCCAGCGCCCGCGCCAGCAGCCCGGCATCCCGCCAGCCCGCGCCAAAGGCCAGCTCGAAAGCCCAGGGCCCCAGCCACCACAGCCCGCCCACCAGCGGCAGCGCCAGCAGCGCGAGCAGGCCCATCACCTGCCGCACCGCAGTCCGGCCTGCCGCCGTGGGCACCCCGGCAGAACCGCCAGCCACCACCAGCTTGGGATACAGCGCCTGCGATACCGCCGAGCCCACCAGCGAGGCCGGCGCCTTCAGGTAGCGCAGCGCCAGCCCCCAGAACCCCGCGGCCGCCGGGCCGAGAGCGGCCGCGATCAGCGCCAGCGAGAGGCTGTCCTGCAGCGCGCCCAGGAAGGCGTGCGGCGTGTTCAACAAGGGGAAATCGCGGTGCCGGCGGGCCGTCTCGCCCAGGCCGGGCTGCGCGGCGCCAGGGGCCAGCTTCGGCGTCGCGCCGCGCCCGAGCAGCCAGGCGGCGCCCGCCTGCGCCAGCACCGGCGCCAGGATCAGCCCCTGCACCCCGGCGTGCAGCCAGCCCGCCGCGAACTGGGCAACGCTCGCGCCGCTGTACTGGATCACCCGCGCCACGGCCAACGCCCGAAAGCGCTGCGCCCGCGTGGCCGCCATGCTGGCGAGCGACAGCACCCCGCCCACCGCCACCGCCGGCCCCAGCCAGAGCGCCCAGCCGTGCCCCGCGACCAGCGCCCAGCCGGCACCGCCCAGCAGCGCCAGCGCGCCGACCACTGCCAGGATGCGCCGGCACAGCCGCCACAGCGCGCGCGCCTCGCCATCGTCCAGCGCCAGCGGCAGCGCAAACTCGTAGCGCGCGCAGGCCACCACCGCGAGGTTGATCGCCACCGCGGCGAACAGGTGGTAAGCGCCGAACTCCTCCGGCGAGTACAGCCGCGTCAGCAGCGGGCCGAGCAGCAGCGGCAGCGCCTGCGCGAAGGCGCCACCGGCCAGCAACGTCAGCGTGGCCTTCCACAGGCCACGGGTACCGGCACTCATGTTTGGGGTCAGGTCTTGTCTTTGAACCCGTCGTCAGAGCGCCGCCAGCGCGTCGGCCAGCGCCGCGACGACGCGGTCCTGGTCGGCCTCGCTCAGGTCGGCGCTCATCGGCAGGCTCATCACCCGCTGCGCCGCGGCGATGCTCGCCGGGCAGGCGTCGACCGGGGCGTAGGCCGCGTAGGCGCCCTGGTGGTGCGCCGGCTTCGGGTAGTGGATCGCGGTGGGCACGCCGGCGGCCTGAAGCGCCGCCTGCACGCGCGCGCGCTGCGGCACGAAGACGGTGTACTGGGCCCAGACGCAGTCGCGGTCCGGCCGCACGGCCAGCAGGCCGAGGCCCTGGGCCTGCAGCGGCGCGAGCAGGCGGCCGTAGCGGTCGCCGATCTCGCGGCGGCGCTGCAGCTCCCAGTCGAAGCGCTCCAGCTTGGCCAGCACCACCGCGCACTGCAGCGTGTCCATGCGCCCGCCCACGCCCACGCGGGTGTGGGTATAGCGCGCGCTCTGGCCGTGCACGCGGATCTCGCGCGCCGCCTGCGCCAGCGCCGCGTCGTCGGTGAACAGCGCGCCGCCGTCGCCGTAGCAGCCCAGCGGCTTGCTGGGGAAGAAGCTGGTGCAGCCGAAGGTGGACAGGCCGCAGCTTTCCCGGCCTTGGTAGCGGGAGCCGAAGCTCTGCGCCGCGTCCTCGATCACCGGCAGGCCGTGCTTCGCGGCCACGGCGTTGATCTCGGCCATGTCCGCCACCTGGCCGTACAGGCTCACCGGCATGATGGCCTTGGTCCGCGGGGTGATGGCCGCCTCGATCAGGCGCGCATCGAGGTTGCAGCTGTCCGGCTCGATGTCCACGAACACCGGGCGCGCGCCGACCAGCACGATCACCTCGGCGGTGGCCGCGAAGGTGAAGGGCGAGGTGATCACCTCGTCGCCCGGCCCGACGCCCAGCGCCATCAGCGAGATCAGCAGCGCCTCGGTGCCGCTGGAAACGGTGACGCAGTGCGCCACGCCGGTGCGCGCGGCCAGCCGCTCTTCGAGCTGCCGCACCTCCGGGCCCATGATGTACTGGCCGTGGTCGAGCACGCGCTGGATGCCCGCGTCGATCTGCGGCTTGAGGGCCGTGTACTGGGCCTTGAGGTCGATGAATTGCATGGCGGTCGTGGTCCCGGTGGGCCCGGTTCAGTTCAATCGATGCGCTGCACGATCTGCCCGTGCAGCCGGTACTTCTGCCCGGTCACGGGGCAGGCGGCGACCCCTTCGCCGCGGGCAGGCAGCTCCAGGCGCTCGCCGTGCTCGCTCATCCAGCCGATGCGCCGGGCCGGGACGCCGACCATCAGCGCGTAGTCCGGCACGTCGCGGTTGACCACCGAGCCCGCGCCGATGAAGGCGTAGCGGCCCACCGTGCTGCCGCAGACGATGGTGCAGTTGGCTCCCAGCGTGGCGCCCTGGCGGATGACCGTCGGCTTGTACTCGGTCTTGCGCGCCACCGCGGCACGCGGGTTGTAGACGTTGGTGAAGACCATGCTCGGGCCGCAGAACACGTCATCCTCCAGCCGCACCGCGTCGTAGATCGACACGTTGTTCTGGATCTTGGCGCGGTGGCCGATCACGACGTCGTTGCCGACGAAGACGTTCTGGCCCAGCGAGCAGCCGTCACCGATCTGCGCACCGCCGCAGACGTGGCTGAAGTGCCAGACCTTGGTACCGGCGCCAATGCGCGCGCCCTCGTCGATGATGGCGGTGTCGTGGTACCAGGCAGCGGTGGTCACAGTCGTTTTCTCCAGGATGTCATTCACAGCAATTGGACGCCCGGCAGGTTGCGCATGCGGCGATCGAAGGTAGCGACACTGCCCGCGCCACGCGCCGCAGCCTGCACGGCCAACAGGCAGTCCGGGAAATCAGCCGGACCCTGCTCGTACAGCACGAGCGCCTGGCGCACCTCGTCCGCGGATTCCAACGCCAGAGTGGCGTTGACCGTCATCGCCCGCAGCGCCAGGGCCACGGACGCCCGGTCGAATCCATAGGTCCGGCTCAACACCCAGGTCACCTCGGACAGCACCACATCGCTCACCCACAGCGACTCCGGCTCGTCCGCATGGTCGTCGAAGAGTTGCAGCACCTTGGCGAATTGCGCCTCATCGTCGCGCACCAGCAGGCGCACAAGCACATTGGTGTCGACCGCGATCATTCGCCCGCCACCTGACGGGAGCGCGCATCTCGCTCGGCCACCGCGGCTGCGATACCCTCGTCCATGGCCTCCAGGGACATCGCGGGCGCTCCAGGCCGGTGCAGCAGGCCAGCCAGACCCTCGGCACCGCGGGTCAGTGCCCGTACCCGCAGACTGCCGTCGCTCATGAGGTCGATTTCCAGCCGGCTGCCCGGCTCGATGCCCAGCTGCCGCCGCAGCGCCTGCGGCAGCGTGATCTGACCTTTGTCACTGACAACGACTTGCATGGAGCCACTCCGATCAACGAAACACAATCCTACGCTGATCACCAATTCCGATCGACCCATCAAGCTCGGAATCAGAACACCAGCGGCAACCCCACCCGCACGCCGTCGCGGGCGCTGCGGTAGCCGGCGATCAGCACTTCGAGCGAGCGCAGGCCGGAGTAGCCGTCCACCTCGGCGTGGGCCTCGCCGCGCAGGGTCTGGATGACGTTGTCGTAGTACAGCGGGTGGCCGAAGCCGTAGACCGAGGTGGTTGCGTAGCTGGCGGCGCGGATCTCGTCGTCCTCGGGCCGCTTTTCGTCGAATTCCCAGTGCTGCACTTCGTTGACCGCCACGCCGCCGACGCGCACCGTGCCGCGCTCGCCGAGCACGGTGATGGAGCCTTCCAGGTTCTTCGGGTAGGTCAGCATCGTCACGCTGATGCTGGCCAGGCCGCCGGCGCGCAGGCGCAGGCTCATCACGCCGCTGTCCTCGGCCTCGATGTCGCGCGCCTGGGTGGCGGTGTAGGCGTGCACGTTGTCGACCGGGCCGACCAGCCAGTCGACCATGTCGACGTAGTGGCTGGCCTGGTTCATGAAGGCACCGCCGTCCATGTCCCAGCGGCCGCGCCAGGGGGCCTCGTCGTAGTAGCTCTGCGGGCGCGTCCAGAAGACGTTGACCGTCACCATGTGGATGCGGCCGAAGCGCTTCTGGTCGATTGCCCTCTTCAGCAGCTGCATCGTCGCGTTCAGGCGGTTCTGCTTGACGACGAAGAGCTTGACGCCCGCATCACGGCAGGCCTGCACCATCGCCACGCCCTCCTCCCACTTGGTGGCCATCGGCTTTTCGCTCAGCACGTGGCGGCCGGCCTTCGCGACGCGGATGGCCTGCTGCGGGTGCAGGCCGCTGGGGGTGGTGAGCACGACGATGTCAGCGTCCGATCCTGCCAGCAGTGCATCCAGCGAGTGGAAGGCCTGGGCACCGGTCTGCGCCGCAGCGGCCTCGGCACGCTCGGGGACCACGTCACAGACCGCCACCAGCTCGGCGCGGTCGGCATGCTTCTCCAGCGAGCCGAAGTGGTTCTTGGCGATGCGCCCGCAGCCGACCAGGGCGAACTTGATCTTGCGGTCGGTGATCGGGTATGCAGGGAGGGGTGCGGGCAGCGGGGCGGCGGCGGTCATCTCGGGTCCTTCTTGGATTGCTGCAGCGCAGCAGTCCCCCACAACGGGCGGGACGATGCCCAGGAGGACACGGGGTCAACGGCCGGGCAAACCGAGGATTTTAGGGGTCGACCCTGAGGGCAGCCTAAAATTGCAGCAAATTCAACGAGTTGAAATCCAGCCCCATGAGCCAAGCCCAGAACGCGCCCACGCCCGCCACGACCGTGACCGTCGTGGTCGACGACAACCAGCTCATCGCCGAACGCCGCGAGAAGCTCGCCGCCATCCGCGAACAGGCCCGCGCGCAGGGCACGGCCGCCTTCCCGAACGACTTCAAGCCGCGCGACCACGCCGCCGACCTGCACCGTACCTACGAGAGCCGGACCGGCGAAGAACTGGAAGCCACCCCGGTCGCCGCCAGCGTGGGCGGGCGGATGATGCTCAAGCGCGTGATGGGCAAGGCCTGCTTCGCCACGCTGCAGGACGGCTCGGCCGCCGGCAACCCGCGCATCCAGCTCTACATCACGCAGGACGCGGTGGGCGCCGAGACGCTGGCCGCCTTCAAGCGCTGGGACCTGGGCGACATCCTGGGTGCCGAGGGCACGCTGTTCCGCACCAAGACGGGTGAGCTGTCGATCAAGGTCACCTCGATCCGCCTGCTGACCAAGAGCCTGCGCCCGCTGCCGGACAAGTTCCACGGCATGACCGACCAGGAGCAGAAGTACCGCCAGCGCTACGTCGATCTGATCACCGACGACGCCGCACGCGAGCGCTTCCGCGCCCGCAGCAAGGCCGTCTCCAGCATCCGCGAGTTCATGATCGGCCACGACTTCCTGGAAGTCGAGACGCCGATGCTGCACCCGATCCCGGGCGGCGCCAACGCCAAGCCCTTCATCACCCACCACAACGCGCTGGACCAGGAGATGTTCCTGCGCATCGCGCCGGAGCTGTACCTCAAGCGGCTGGTGGTGGGCGGCTTCGAGCGCGTGTTCGAGATCAACCGCAACTTCCGCAACGAAGGCATCTCGGTTCGGCACAACCCCGAATTCACGATGATGGAGTTCTACGCGGCCTACTGGAACCACCACGACCTGATGGACTTCACCGAGCAGGTGTTCCGCCACGCCGCCACGGCCGCCACCGGCTCGGCACGCGTGACCTACGCCGGCAAGGAGGTCCACCTGGACGAGCCCTTCGCCCGCCTGTCGGTGCGCGAGTCGCTGGTGGTGCACGCCGGGCTGACCCACGAGCAGGCCGGCGATGCCGCCTTCCTGCACGAGCGCCTGAAGCACCTTGGCGAAGAGCCCCCGGCGCACTGGACGCTGCCCGAGCTGCAGTTCGGCTTGTTCGAGGCCGCGGTGGAAGAGAAGCTCTGGCAGCCGACCTTCATCATCGACTACCCGGTGGAGGTCAGCCCGCTGGCCCGCGCCTCCGACACGAATCCGGCGATCACCGAGCGCTTCGAGCTCTTCATCACCGGGCGCGAGTACGCCAACGGCTTCTCCGAGCTGAACGACGCCGAGGACCAGGCCGCCCGCTTCCTGGCCCAGGCCAAGAACAAGGACGCCGGCGACGAGGAGGCGATGTACTACGACGCCGACTTCATCCGCGCGCTGGAATACGGCCTGCCCCCGACGGGCGGCTGCGGCATCGGCATCGACCGCCTGATCATGCTGATCACCGACAGCCCCAGCATCCGCGACGTGGTGCTGTTCCCGGCGCTGCGCCGCGAGGGCTGAGGATCCGTCGCCCTGCTTCACCCCATTGAGCGGCGATGCCGCTCAATGCCGCTCGCTGCGGTACGGGCGCGCGACGGTGTTGGCACTCTGCCGCCAAGCCTGTCTTATCAGATTCCCTGGCTAGCGTCGATCGACTCAACATAGCGGTGCTGTCACACGGCAGGCCGTCGGGATGACGAACTTCGATTGCAGAGTCCTGCCCGGCACCGGTAATATCGACCGCCATCAGGTCCTACCCACCGGCCATGAACACGCTCACGATCAAGATCCCGCCGCCGCTCGACGCTGCCTTGGCCGACGCCAGCGCCGCCGCGCAGGTGACGAAGTCGGAGCTGGTGCGGCGTGCCATCTCGGCCTATCTGGCCGGGGCGAAGGCACGCAGTGACCAGCCCAGCGCACTGGAACTCGCGGGCGACCTCGTCGGCTGCTTCGGCGGCGGGCCGGCCGACTTGTCTTCGAATCCGCGCCACCTCGACGATTTCGGTCGACCGTGACCGGTGCGGCCACGATCCTGCTCGACACCGGGCCCTGGGTGGCGCTGCACTGTCGCGACGACCACTTCCACGGATGGGTATGCGATCAGTTCGCCCGGATCACTGGCCCGTTGCTGACCTGTGAGGCGGTGGTGGCCGAAACCTGCTTCCTGCTCGCCCGCAATGGCCACGATCCAGCCAAGGCGCTGAACTTGCTCGGCCGCGGCGTGGTCAAGGTCGGGATGGCGCTGGGGGACGAGGCCACCTCGGTGCAGGCCCTTTTCGAGCGCTACGACAACGTGCCGGCGTCCCTGGCCGATGCCTGCCTGGTGCGCATGAGCGAGCTGTACGAGCCCTGCAGGGTGTTCACGCTGGACTCCGACTTCCACATCTACCGCCGGCATGGCCGCAAAGTGATTCCACTCCTGCGGCCGGAGTGACGGCCCGCCGGGCCTCAGAAAGACGCCCCATCCTGGGGCTGACCGCACAGGCCGTGTACGCTGAGCGCATGGACCTTTCCATTGCGCCCCAAGCCCTTGGCCAGACGCTCAGCCGCACGCTGAGCGTCACGCTCACCCACACGCAGACCGGCATCGAGATCGCCGCCATCGCGGCCTTCGCGCTGTCGGGCGCGATCGAGGGTGCGCGCAAGCGGCTCGACGCGGTGGGCGTCGCGGTGGTGGCCTGCCTCACCGCTTTCGGCGGCGGCACGCTGCGCGACGTGCTGTTGGACCGCCGACCCTTCTTCTGGGTCGAGCACGCCTGGTACATCTGGGTGGTGTTCGGCCTGTGCGCTGCGGCGATGCTGACGATGCGCGCACGTCACTTCCACCCCACCGAGCGCGCGATGCAGTGGCCCGATGCACTCGGCCTGGGGCTGTTCGCCGCCAGCGGCACGCAGATCGCGCTGACCGCCGGCATGCCGGCGCTGGTCGCGGTGCTGATGGGGGTGATCACCTCGGTGTTCGGCGGCGTGCTGCGCGACATCGTCTGCAACCAGATTCCCACCGCCTTCAGCGACCACCGCCCCTACGCGCTGTGCGCCTTTGCCGGCGGCTGGGTGCTGGTGGCGGTGCAGCGCGCCGAGTGGGGCGCCAGCGCGGCACTGGCCGCCGGGGCGCTGGTGGCGATCGTGCTGCGCGTGGCCGGCATGTGGTGGGACTGGCAGCTACCGGCCTGGGACGCGGAACGGCGGCGCTGAGCGGCCGGCCAGCGCGGGCGCGCGTCAGGGTCGCTCCGATGTGCAGGGCCTCCCGGGCGCTGCACACTGGCTGCCGGCCATGACATCCATCAAGGCACAGGAGAACGCCATGCCCCGTTCCGGCCCCCGCACCGCGCCCACCCGGGGCGCCATCGTCCTGCTCATCGCCACCCGAAAGGGCGCCTGGCTGCTGCACGGCGACGCCACGCGGCGCAGCTGGCGCCTGGACGGCCCGCACTTCCATGGTCACAGCATCAGCCACCTGGTGCTGGACCCGCGCGACGGCCGCACCCTGCTCGCCGCGGCGAAAACCGGCCACCTCGGCCCGACGATCTTCCGCTCCACCGACCTCGGCCGCACCTGGAAGGAAGCCTCCCGGCCGCCCGCCTTCGCGCAGCCGAAGGACGGCAGCCCCGCCCGCAGCGTCGACCACACCTTCTGGCTCACCCCCTGCCACGCCAACGAGCCCGGCAGCTGGTACGCCGGCACCTCGCCGCAGGGGCTGTTTCGCAGCGACGACGGCGGCGACACCTGGATGCCGCTGCCCGGCGTGAACGACAACCTGGTGATGCGCGAGTGGATGGGCACGGTGCAGGACGGCACGCCCGATGGCCCCAAGCTGCACTCCATCGTCATCGACCCGGCCGACCCGGCGCACCTGCTGTTCGGCATGTCCGGCGGCGGCGTGCATGAGTCCTTCGACCGCGGCGCCACCTGGCACACGCTGATTGGCGGGCTGGAGGTGGTGGAGGGCTTCGACGCCAGCCAGCCCACCTTCCACGACCCGCATTGCATCCGCGCCTGCCCGAGCCAGCCGACGCGGCTGTACATGCAGAACCACTGCGGCATCTACCGGCTGGACCGGCCATCCGACATCTGGCAGCGCATCGGCCGCAAGATGCCCAAGAAGGTGGGCGACATCGGCTTCCCGATGGTGGTGCACCCGCGCGACGCCGACACCGCCTGGGTGTTCCCGATGGACGGCTCGGGCGTGTGGCCGCGCACCAGCCCGGACGGCCGCCCCGCCGCCTACGTCACCCGCAACGCCGGGCGCAGCTGGCAGCGCCTGGACGCCGGCCTGCCCACCGAGCAGGCCTGGTGGACCGTCAAGCGCCAGGCGATGTGCGCCGACCAGCGCGAGGCGGTGGGGCTGTACGTCGGCAACACGGGTGGTGAGATCTGGATGCTGCGCGATGACGCCAGCCAGGACGCCACCCAGCGCTGGCGCAACATCGCCCGCCACCTGCCGGAGATCTATGCCATCGAGGCGGCCGCTCCGGCGGCGGATTGACGGAGCGGCGCCATGCGCGTGCTGATCCCGAGCGCGCTGCGCTCCTACACCGGCGCGATGTGGGTCGAGCTCGACCTGCCCGCCGCGCCGCCGCCCAGCGTCGGCACGGTGCTCGACGCGCTGGAGACGCGCTTCCCCGGCATGCGCTTTCGCATGGTCGATGAGCGCGGCCAGCTCAGGCCGCACATGCGCTGCTTCGTGGCCGGGCGGGCGGTGCACGACCTGAGGCGCGTGCTGGCGGCGGGGGAAGAACTGCACATCGTGCAGGCACTGAGCGGCGGGTAGACCCTGGAGAGTCGCCCTCCCCCGTTCACGCCGGCTCAGCGCGCGATCGCCGCCACCTTGCTGGAGTTGAACACCCAGGTCTCGACGAAATCGGACCACTCCAGCTTCAGCCCCAGCGCCTTCATGGCACCCACCAGGGCGAACCAGTTGAGCACCTCCTGCTGCGCCGAATCTTCCAGCTGCGGCAGGGTGTAGTTCTCCCAGAAGGCGTAGTCGCCGGCTACCAGGGCTTCGTAGAGCCGCCGGTCGGCCGCCACGTCGGGCTGGATGCGGAAGGTCTTGTCGACCAGGAAGGCGTGCGACCAGCTCGACGACGCCACCACCGCCACCCGCCACGGGCTGGCGCGCAGGATGCGGGCGATCTCCGCGCCGAAGCGCATGCAGCGCCGCGGCGTGGGCGACGGCGGGTCGAGCGGGCGGCCCCGGTCGGCCCAGGGGCTGGCGAAGCCCTTGTAGCTCACCACCGCGCGGCCGTAGCAGTTGACCTGCACGGGCACTACCGGGTAGGGGAAACCACGGCGGTCGTAGTCCAGGTACAGCACCGCGTTCAGGAAGGCGTGCGCCAGCCCCGGGTGGTGCAGCGGCTTGTAGGAGTAGGCGATGTCGAACTCGTTGAGCAGCAGCTCCTCGGCCAGGTGGCGCGCGGCCTGCGGGTGGCCGCGCAGCAGCATCGAGGTGTCGGCCGTCTCCTGCCAGACGTTGGGCTTGCCGCCGCCGTAGGCGTCTTTCGTCTTGGCGTCGAACATCGCCGAGGCGCTGGCATGGCGCCAGGGGTGAACCGTCATGTCGTCATAGGCCTGCACGCAGAAGGCCGGGATGATGTCTTCCTTGAAGTTCTCGTACTGGTCGTCGCCCCAGATCAGCACGAAGTCCGGATTGAACTCGTCCAGCGCCTGGCGCACCTTGCGGCAGCCCACCAGCATGGCCTCGCGGTGGCGGGCTGCGGCCGCGCGGCCCTGATCGTCGCCCCACTCGGCGCGCATCGCCGCCGGCCAGTTCGCCGGATCCTTGGCGTGGGCCGGGATATCCGGGTCGGCCAGCCGGCCGCGCAGGATGCCGGCCATGTTCTCGTCGAAGCCGCTCAGTGGCGGGTAGTGGGACAGCCCCAGCCCCAGGATGTCTGCCATGTCGGTCTCCTCGTGGCGGTTGCGGTCACTGGTAACGGCGGATCGCCGCGCGGGCCTCGTCAAGCAGCGCCCGGCCGTTCAAGCCCTTGGCGCCCACTTCCTTGACCCACTCGTCGTCCACCTGCGCGGTGGCATCGACCCAGCGCTTCGTTTCCTCCGCGCTCAGGGTGACGAAGGTGTTGCCACGGTCCTGGGCGATCTTGCGGGCCGGCGGCAGGGCGGCGTCGGCCACCTTGCCGGCCCAGCGCGAGGCCTCCAGGCCGCTGTTGGCGTCGATCACCTTCTTCAGATCGGGCGGCAGGCTGTCGTACTTCGCCTGATTCATCAGCAGGCCGAAGACGATGGTGGAGACCTTCGGGTGGCCGGCGGGCGTCTCGACGTGCACCTTGGCGATCTCCTGCATCTTCAGCGAGGTGGCCACCTCCCAGGGCAGCATCGCGCCGTCGACCACGCCCTTGGCGATGGCCTCGGGCACCGCCGGCACCGGCATCTGGATCGGCGTGGCGCCCAGCGCGGTGAGGATGCGCGTGCCCAGCCGGGTGGGCGCGCGCACCTTCAGGCCCTTGAGGTCCTCCAGCCGGCGCACCGCCACCTTGCCCATGTGCAGCAGGTTGCCGTCGTTGACGTGCAGCAGCAGCGGCTTGACGCCGCGGTACTCGTCCAGTGCGTTCTTCTGCACGTACTCCCACAGCGCCGGGCTGGCCTTTTCGGCGTGCTCGGTGATGAAGGGCATCTCGAAGACCTCTGTCTTCATGAAGCGCCCGGCCTGGTAGGTCGGCACCGTCCAGACGATGTCCACCGTCCCGTCACGCGCCTGGTCGAAGAGTTGCGGCGGCGTGCCACCCAGTTGCATGGCCGGGTAGAGCTGGCACTTGAGCTTGCCGGCCGACTCCTTCTGCACCTTGGCGCACCAGGGCTGGATCAGGTTCTCGTGGATGTTGGAGGTGGGCGCCAGGAAGTGGTGGACCTTCAGGATCGTTTCCTGGGCCTGGGCGGCCGTGCCGCCGGCGCCGAGTGCGAGCGAAGCGGCCAGCAGCGCCAGCCGCTTCAGGGTTGCGGTTTGCATGGGTGTTGTCTCCGTTGTGTCGTGGTCGTCAAAGCCCGGCCCGCAGGCGGCAGGAACATCGTTGCGCGGCGCAGCGCTCATTCAGGGTCGTTCAGCGTCAGGAAATCCCAGATCCGCTCGGCGATGCGCCCTTCCCAGGTGGCGCGCTGCGCGGCCACCTCGCCTTGCAGCAGCGGCGCCTGCTCGGCCAGCCCCGCGGCCAGCGCGGCGAGTTCGACCCGGGCGGCGTCCTCCAGGAACCAGGCCAGTGCCAATGCCTGCTCGGCGCTGCGCCCCACGGTGACGGCACCGTTCACATTCAGCACGATGGCCGGGCCGGCACCGATGAGCTCGGCCACGCCGGCCGCGGCCACATCGTCGCGCACCAGCGCCGCCTGCGGCCAGAACGGCACCGCGGGCGCAAAGTAGCTGCCAAATCCATGCCGCGCCCGCGGCGTGCGCCCCAGCGCGGCCAGCGCCGTGACCTGCGGCGAGATGAAGCGGCAGATCGCCCCCGCCTCCGGGCGGCGCTGGTAGATCTGCTGGTGGATGCGCACCTCGCCCAGTACACCGGCAGGCAGCGGCCCCTCAAAGGGCACCACGCTGCCCGCGTCGCCCGGCCCGACCGCCAGCATCGGCTTGGGCGCGCAGACTAGGCAGCAGCGCCCATCGAGCCGGACGCTGCAATGGCCGAACGGGCCGGAGAGGCCGCCGCGGCCCAGCGCTCGGGCCATCTGCCGCACGCGGCGTTGGGTGGCCTCGTCCGGGCCGGTTGCTGTCTCCATCCTCGTCGTCCTCCGGGGTGACTGCGCGCTGCCGCCACTGTAGGCCCGGCCTCGCGAATCACGTCATGACATTCGGCGCTGCAAGTCATCGATGCCATCGATGACGGCACCCAGCCATCACCTCGCTCGATGGGATGGCGGTGCGCTACAGCGCCCGCTCGAAGAACTGCCCGTGCAGCAGCTCGCGCAGCCAGGCGTTGCCCGGCTCGCGGTGATAGCGCGGGTGCCAGTACATCGACACCTCGAAGCCCGGAAACGCCACGCGCGGCTCCTGCGCCCGCAGCCCCAGGCGCGGCCCGACCACCCGCGCCAGGTTCGACGGCAGCAGCGCCACCAGCTCCGAGCCCTCCAGGATCGGCGCCACGCTCAGGAAGCTGCCCACCCGCAGGGCGATCGGCGCGCGCACCCGCTCGCTGGTCAGCACCTCCTCCACCGCCGCCGCGTGGTGCGTGCCGGGCGGGGCGGCCACCACATGCCGCAGGCTGCGCATGCGCGCCAGCGTGGGCGGCTCGGCCATGTGCGGGTGGTTCGCATCGGCCACGTAGACGAACCGCTCGGAAAACAGCCGCTGCTGCCGGAAGCGCTTGCCCAGCCCCGGCAGGTAGCCCACCGCCAGGTCGATCGCGCCGCCGGCCAACCCATCGGCCAGCAGCGCCAGATCCGGCGACGAGGTGCGGATCGCCACCCCCGGCGCCACCTGCGCCAGCTGCTCCAGCAGCCGCGGCAGGAACAGGCGCTCGCCGATGTCCGACATGGCGATGTGGAACAGCCGCTCGCTGCGCTCGGGCACGAAGGCGGCGCGCCCTAGTGTGTCGCGCACGATGTCCAGCGCCGCGCGCACCGGCTCGGCCAGCCCATCGGCAAAGGGCGTGGGCTGCACCCCGCGCGGCATGCGCACGAACAACTCGTCGCCATAGGACCGCCGCAGCCGCCCCAGGTTGTGGCTCACCGCCGACTGCGACAGCCCCAGCCGCTGCCCCGCCTCGGTCAGGTTGCGGGTGCGGTAGACGGTGTCGAACAGCTCCAGCAGGTTCAGGTCGACCTGGCGGGCCAGCGGCTTGCCGTGGGGCGGGGTCATGGGCGGCCAGCCTGCTCAGCCGGGCGGGCGCTGGCTCGTCTCACCCCAGGCCCACGCCAGCGTAGACCTCGTCCCAGTCCAGCGCCACGCCCAGCCCTGGCACTGCCAGCCGGCTGCCGCACGGCCAGGGCGCCAGCTCGGTCCACTCGCCCTCGGCCGGCACCCGCTGGCAGTGCCAGGCAGCAGGCTCCAGGCTGGAAATCAGCACGATGTGCTGCAGCCCCGGCAGCTGGCGGTACGCGGCCAGCTTGTCACCGCGGTCGAAGTGCTGCGTAGTGGGCGACAGCACCTCGATCACCAGCCGCGCCTCGGTCAGCTCGTAGGTGGTGGCCGGGCTGCCTGGCTGGCTGCAGTGCACCAGCACGTCGGGGTAGAACACCGCACTGGCCGCGTCGATGCGCAAGCGCATCTCGGTCATCTTGACGCTGCAGGCGCTGCCACGCAGCTTCTGGTGCAGCGCAAAGCCGACATTGCGGATCAGGTCCGCGTGGATCGCGCTCCCACCCGCCATGCCGCGCACCGGCTCGCCCTGGATGGCGTAGATCACCCCGTCCAGGTACTCGTGCTTGTGGCGGCTGGCGTTTTCCAGCACAAGGTAGTCCTCCATCTCGATGTAGGCGACGGCTTTGGCAGGCAGGCCCATGGCGGGGTGGCTCCGTTCTCGGCGGCAGGTGCGAAAGTCGGATCGTATCGGCAACCACCGGAGACGCAACGGCGACCGGGCACGCCACCTCGGCAGGCCCGCAGCCGGTTCTTTATGATCCGCCCCCCAGCCTCCTCCCTCCCATCTTCCACCCATCTCGCACCCATCTCCCGCCCAACCCCAGCCCGCCCCCATGGCCGAAGCCCCCTCCACCCTCAACCCCGCCCAGATGGAGGCGGTGAACCACCTGTCGTCGCCCTGCCTGGTGCTGGCAGGCGCAGGGTCGGGCAAAACGCGGGTGATCACGCAGAAGATCGCGCGGCTGCTACAGGCGGGGCTGCATCCGGCCCACATCGGCGCCATCACCTTCACCAACAAGGCGGCGCAGGAGATGCGCGAGCGGGCCAAGGCGCTGGTGGGGGCCAAGGCGTCCAAGCACCTGGTGATCTCCACCTTCCACTCGCTGGGGGTGAGGCTGCTGCGCGAGGACGGTGAGCGCCTGGGCCTGAAGCCCAAGTTTTCCATCCTCGACAGCGACGACGTGCTCGGCGTGATGCGCGAGGCCGGCGGCACGACCGACCCCAAGATCGCGCGCGGCTGGCAGTGGACCATCAGCCTGTGGAAGAACAACGGCCTGACGCCCGAGCAGGCCGAGGCTGCCGCCAAGACGCCCGACGAGGTGGTGGCCGCACGGGTGATGCGGCTGTACCAGGAGCGGCTGACGGCCTACCAGGCGGTGGACTTTGACGACCTGATCAGCCTGCCGCTGACCCTGCTGCAGCGCGACGAGGAAACCCGCCTGAAGTGGCAGAAGCAGCTGCGCCACGTGCTGGTGGACGAGTACCAGGACACCAACGCGACCCAGTACGAACTGCTCAAGGCGCTGGTGGGGGCGGACGGCGTGTTCACCGCGGTGGGCGACGACGACCAGAGCATCTACGGCTGGCGCGGCGCGACCATCGACAACCTCAAGCGCCTGCCGCTGGACTACCCGAATCTGAAGGTGATTCCGCTGGAGCAGAACTACCGCTCCACCGGCGCCATCCTGGCGGCCGCCAATAACGTCATCGCGTTGAACCCGAAGATCTTCCAGAAGAAACTGTGGAGCGAGTTCGGCGAGGGCGAGCCGGTGCGGGTGGTGGAGTGCGACAACGAGGAGCACGAGGCCGAGCGGGCCGTGGCGCGCATCCAGGGCATCCGCGCCAATGCCACGGGCGCACATGCCGGGGCGACGGACTGGAAGGACTTCGCCATCCTCTACCGCGCCAACCACCAGAGCCGCAAGCTGGAGGAGGCGCTGCGAAAGGCGCAGATCCCCTACAAGGTGTCGGGCGGGCAGAGCTTCTTCGACCGCGCCGAGATCAAGGACCTGTGCGCCTGGCTGCGCTTGCTGGTCAACCAGGACGACGACCCGGCCTTTCTGCGCGCCATCACCACGCCCAAGCGCGGCATCGGTCACACCACGCTGGCGGCGCTGGGCGAGTTCTCGGGCAAGTGGAAGGTCAGCCTGTTCGAAGCGCTGTTCCAGGCCTCGCTGGGCACGGTGATGAGCAAGAAGGCGATCGGCTCGCTGCACGAGTTCGGCCGCTACGTCAACGACCTCGAATACCGGGCCCGCCACACGGTGGGCGCCGAGGCGGCCCGGCCGATGCTGCTGGAATGGCTGACCGACATCGGCTACGAGAAGCACCTGCACGAGGGCGAAGAGAGCGAGAAGCTGGCCACCGCCCGCTGGGGCAACGTGATCGACTTCATCGACTGGATCGCCAGGCGCTGCGGCGGCGAGATTGACAACGACGGCGCCGATGCGCAAGGGACTCAGGGCGAGACCGAGAAGAAGAGCGTGCTCGACGTGGCCCAGACCATCAGCGTGATCCTCAGCCTGGCCGAGCGCAGTGAGGACCAGGACATGGTGACCCTGTCCACCCTGCACGCCAGCAAGGGCCTGGAGTGGCCGCACGTGGTGCTGGTCGGCGTCAACGAGGGCACCCTGCCCTTCCGGCGCGAAGAAGAAGAGATGACCGCCGACCGCCTGGAAGAAGAGCGCCGGCTGATGTACGTGGGCATCACCCGCGCCCGCCGCACCCTGCTGGTCAGCACCCTGCTGCGCCAGAAGCGCGGGCGCGAGGTGCGCAAGGCGATTCCCAGCCGCTTCATCGCCGAGATGAAGCTGGACGAGCGCACCGCCAAGGAGGATCCGCGCGAGCGGCTCAAGGCATTGCGTGCGGAATTTGCGGCCAAGGCGGCGCAGGCCAAGCCGGCACGCTGAGACGACCTCCGGCGGGTCGATCCGGAACAGGGCGACTGACCTCGCTCAGGCAACGCCAACAAAACGTGAAGTTTGTGTGTTTTTGCCCTTGCGTCCACCTGAGTTGCAAGCAACCAGCCACGCCCTGTTGCGCAGCAGAAATGGTTCTCCCGAAGAATGGACCCCCTGATCAAGGGATTGTGATCCGACAATCCCTGCTGGAACGAACGCCATTCACGAGAGGAACCCATGACCGCACAACCGTACCCGTCGCTCGCCCGCCCCACCCTGCGCCTGCTGACCCTTGCCATGAGCCTGGGCCTGGGCAGCGCGGCCTGGGCCGTTCAGCCGCCCCCCGCCGCGGGCAACGCGGCCACGGCCGCGGCATCGGAGATGCCCGAGCTGACCGACCGGGTGATCGTCAAGTACCGCAATGCCGCCAATGCCAGCCAGGTGGATCCCGCTACGCTGGCCAAGGCGCAGATGGCAGGCAACCGCTCCGGCGTGCGGCTCAGCCACCAGCGCGCCCGCGGTGACGGCAACCATGTGCTGCGCATGGACAAGCGCCTGACGGTCGACCAGGCCCGCACGCTGGCGCAGGCGATCCAGTCCGGCGACAGCAACGTCGAGTACGCCGAGCCCGACCGCATCATGCGCATCCAGCTCGTGCCGAACGACCCGAGCTACGCCTCGCAGTGGCACTACTACGAAACCGCGGGCGGCCTGACCGCCCCGACGGCCTGGGACAAGTCCACCGGTGCAGGCATCACCGTCGCGGTCATCGACACCGGCTACCGCCCGCATGCGGACCTGGTTGCCAACATCGTGCCGGGCTATGACTTCATCGGCGACACCTTCGTCTCCAACGATGGCAACGGCCGTGACGCCGATGCCCTCGATCCCGGCGACGCCGTGGCCGCCAACGAATGCGGTGGCACCCACGCGGCGCAAAGTTCGAGCTGGCACGGCACCCACGTGGCCGGCACGATTGCCGCGGTGACCAACAACGCCGTGGGCGTCGCCGGTGTCGCCTACGGCGCCAAGGTGATGCCGGTGCGCGTGCTGGGCAAGTGCGGCGGCTACACCTCCGACATCGCCGATGCCATCACCTGGGCGTCGGGCGGCGCCGTCAGCGGCGTGACCGCCACGGCCACCCCGGCGCGGGTGCTCAACCTGTCCCTGGGCGGCAGCGGCGCCTGCGACACCACCACCCAGACGGCCATCAACGGCGCACGCAGCCGCGGCACCGTGGTGGTCGTGGCGGCGGGCAACTCCAACGCCGATGCGGCCAACTACTCGCCGGCCAGTTGCTCGGGCGTCATCACCGTCGCCGCGGTCGGGCGCACGGGCGGTCGGGCGTATTACTCCAACTACGGCGCCAGCGTCGAGGTGGCCGCCCCCGGTGGCGACATGAGCACCGGCAGCACGAACGGCGTGCTGTCCACGCTGAACACCGGCACCTCGGCGCCGGGCGCCGACAGTTACGCCTACTACCAGGGCACCTCGATGGCCACGCCGCACGTGGCCGGCGTGGTGGCGCTGATGCTGGCGAAGAACTCGGCACTGACGCCCGACCAGGTGGACACGATGCTGAAGTCCACCGCCCGGGCCTTCCCGGCCACCTGCTCGCAGTGCGGTGCCGGCATCGTCAACGCCCGCGCGGCGGTCGATGCGGCGATGGGCACCGTGGTGACGCCCCCGCCGCCGACCACCACCACGGTGGCCGAGACGACGGCGAACAACAACTCGCGCACCGCGGCCCAGGCAATCACGCCGAATCCCGCGCTGGTCAACGGCTCGATCTCCAGCAAGACCGACACCGACTACTTCAAGGTGACGCTGGCGGCCGGCAAGACCCTCACCGCCACCCTGACGCCGCCGGCCACCGGTGACTACGACCTGTACGCGTACAACGCTGCCGGCACGCAGGTCGCCAGCAGCCGCAAGCTCACCGGCCTGGTGGACAGCGTCACCGTGACCAACCTCAGCACGACCACCGCCTCCACGGTCTACGTGCAGGTGAAGTACTACAGCGGCGTGAGTGGCACGACCGCCGGCAAGTACACGCTGGGCCTGTCTCAGTAAGCGACGCCCCCGCCTCCTCGCAAGCGAGCCGCCTTCGGGCGGCCTTTTCTTTGGGCGTGCCGGGGTGCCGGAGAGGCGCTCAGCTCACATGCCCTTGAAGAGCTGCGTGTAGCTGCGGCTGACCTCCAGCCGCTCGGCGCAGCCGCGCACCTGCACCAGCTGGCGGCCGCGCTCGTCGCGGAGCACACCGGCAATCGCCCGCGCGTTGACCAGCGTGGAGCGGTGGATCTGCCAGAACAGCGCCGGATCCACCTCCTCGACCAGTTCCTTGATCGGCTTGCGGATCAGCGCCTCGGTCTGCGCGGTCTGCACACGGGTGTACTTCTCGTCGGAGATGAAGAACAACACGTCCTCCACCGCGATGAGCTGGATCTGGCTGCCCACGCTGGCCTGGATCCACTGCAGGCGCTGCGGCGGCACCGCGCCGCCCTGGCTCGCGGCCGGCAGCTGCCCCGCCAGCTGGGCAAGCAGGCGCTGCATCTGGCTCTGCAGGGCATCGGCGGTGCCGGCCGCGCCCTGCTCGGCACGCCGGGCCAGGCGCTGCCGCAGCCGCTCCACGGTCAGGCGCAGGCGCTCGGGCTCGGCCGGCTTGAGCACGTAGTCGACCACGCCCTGCTCGAAGGCCTCGACCGCGTACTGGTCGTAGGCGGTGATGAACACCACCTCGCAGCCCGGCCAGGTGTCGGTCGGGTCCATGCGGGCGATCTCGCGGGCGGCCTCGATGCCGCTACGCCCCGGCATGCGGATGTCGAGGAAGACCAGATCGGGCCGCAGTTCGGCCACCTGGGCCACTGCCTCGTCGCCGTTGCGCGCCTCGGCGACGATCTGCAGCTCGGGCCAGACCTGCGCCAGGCGGCTGCGCAGCTGGTCGCGCATCAGCCGCTCGTCGTCGGCGATGAGGGCTCGCACGGGGGCAGGGGGCGGGTTCATCCGATCAGGCTCCGGAAGACGGGAGGGGCGGGGCGGGGCGGGGCGGGGCGGGGCGGGGCGGGGCGGGGCGGGGCGGGGCGGGGCGGGGCGGGGCGGGGCGGGGCGGGGCCGATCATGCCGCCGCGGGCTCATCCACATGGGCGGCTCGGTAGGGCACGGTGATGCTGACGATGCTGCCGCTGGGCTGGTTCTCGACCGTCTGCAGGGCGGCCCGGGCGCCATAGAGCAGCTGCAAACGCTCGCGGATGTTGCCCAGCCCGGTACCGGTGCCGGCGGTGGCCGCCCGCCCCCAACCCAGCCCCGTGTCGGCCACGCTGACCACGAGCTTGCCATGGCGGATCTCGGCGTGCACGCGCAGCGTACCGCCTTCGGCCTTGGGCTCCAGGCCGTGCTTGATGGCGTTCTCGACCAGCGACTGCAGCATCATCGGCGGGAACTCGGCGCTGAGCAGGCCCTCGGGCACGTCCAGCTCGGTTTGCAGGCGGTCCTCCATGCGCACCTTCAGGATCTCCAGGTAGGGCCGGATCACTGCCATTTCCTGCCCCAACTCGCGCACGCCACTGGGGTTGGATTCACGCAGCGTGGGCATGCTGGCGCGCAGCAGGGCGATCAGGTTCTTCTGCATCTGGCTGGCGCGGGGCGGATCGGTCTCGATCAGGTGGTCGATCGACGCCAGCGTGTTGAACAGGAAGTGCGGCTCCACCTGCGCCTGCATCGCTGCCATGCGCGCCTCGGCGAGCTGGCGCTTGAGCTGCTCGGCCTCGGCCGTCTCGGAGGCCACGGCGGCCTTGGCCTCGGCGCGCAACTGGCCCTTGTAGGTGATCTTGATGATGATGGAAGCGAAGATCCACAGCAGTGCCATGTCGGGCAGCCGGCTGCCGAGCTTGACCGTGCGCTTGCGGGTGGACGGCGCTGCGTGGCCGGCGGTGTCCGGCGCTGACGCGCGCGCCTGCGCTCGCGCGTCGGCACCGGACGCCTCGGCCTCCCGGGCTTCGCGGATCGCCTCGACGATGGCTTCGCGGGCCTCCTGAACGGCCTCGCGCACCTGCTCGCTGTCCGCACCCTGCGGCACCTGGATGCTGACGGCCGGCTCCGCGGCGGCCGCGCCCGAACCAGGTGCGGAAGGTTCGGAAGGTGCAGAAGCGCTGGGCGCCGCCTTCGGATGCGGCACGATCCGGATGCCCTGGCCACCGATGACGATCGAGACCCCCTCGTCGCTGTCGCTGGCCGGGCGTGCCTTCTCGATCCTGATCACCGGCTCGCGCCGCTGGGCGCCCGACGCAACGGGGGAAGCGGGCGGCACCGGGGTCTTCACCGACGGGCCCTCGTGCTCGATGGTCTCGGTGATGGTCCAGCTGAACGGCGGCAGGTCTTCGAGGAGCGCCGTCACGACCAGCAGAAGCACCGCCAGCACGGCGAAGCGCTTCCAGCTGATCGACACCAGCCAGCCGGCATAGGCATGGAAGGCGCGCAGGAATCCTGCCGAAAAGCGCTGCCAGCGCCCGGCAGGCGGCGGGGAGGTCGGGGCCCCCGGGGTCGCCGGAGTCGCCGGGATAGGGGGGGACGGAGGGATCGGGCTGGACATGGCCGGCACTGTACGGCCCGCCCCGCCCGGCTGCCCAGTGGGCGGCGACCAAACGCCGCTTCGCGGTCACCAGTGGCAACGGCAAAGGACAGACGGTGCCCCACCGGCGGGGCAGGCCGGCGGCTGGCCGGCCGGTCACAGCCTGGCCAGGGGGCGCCGCAGCGGGGCGTCCCCCCGTGCGATCGGACCGGCCAGCCTACAATCAGCGGCTTTTGCCCACCTATCCAGGAGTCTCCAGGTGTTCATTTCCAACGCGTACGCACAAGCGGCCCCCGCTGCCGCCGCAGGCGGTTCGTCCCTGACCAGCCTGCTGCCGCTGGTGCTGATGTTCGTGGTGCTGTACTTCATCATGATCCGCCCGCAGATGAAGCGCCAGAAGGAGCACAAGGCCATGATCGAGGCGATCGGCAAGGGCGACGAGGTGGTCACCGGTGGCGGCCTGATGGGCAAGGTCACCAAGGTGGCCGAGAACCAGATCGGCCTGGAAATCGCCGCCGGCGTGGAAGTGCAGTGCCAGCGCAGCTCGGTGGTGCAGGTGCTGCCCAAGGGCACGCTGAAGTGACTTGAGTGCACCGGCCGCACCCTGCGGCCGGTCTGATATCGCGGGGCTGCTTCCCCGAGGACGAGACGATGAACCGCTTTCCCTGGTGGAAGTACCTGATCCTGGCCATCGCGGTGGCGGTGGGCCTGCTCTACACGCTGCCGAACTTCTTCGGCGAGGCACCGGCCGTGCAGGTCTCCAGCGGCAAGGCCACCGTGAAGGTCGATGCCGCGGTGACCGAGCAGGTGCGCCAGACCCTGGCGACGGCCGGCCTGAAACCGGACTTCGTGCAGCAGGAAGGCACCTCGGTGCGCGCCCGCTTCACCGACACCGACGCCCAGCTCAAGGCCCGCGACGCGCTGGCCAAGGCGCTCAATCCCGATGCGGGCAACCCGAGCTACATCGTCGCGCTGAACCTGGTGTCGCGCTCACCGCAGTGGCTGACTTCGATGCGCGCGCTGCCGATGTACCTCGGCCTGGACCTGCGCGGGGGCGTGCACTTCCTGATGCAGGTCGAAATGAAGTCGGCGCTGACCAAGAAGGCCGAGTCGCTCACCGGCGACATCCGCACCCTGCTGCGCGACAAGAACCTGCGCCACGCCGGCATCGCCCGCGTCGGCAACACCGTCGAGGTGCGCCTGCGCGACGCCGAGAGCCAGCCGAAGATCCTCGAACTGCTCAACGACCAGCTGCCCGACCTGCAGTGGACCCCGACCACCGAAGGCAGCGACCAGAAGCTGGTGGGCGCGCTCAAGCCCGCCGCCGAGCGCAGGGTGCAGGAGCAGGCGCTCACACAGAACATCAACACCCTGCACAACCGGATCAACGAGCTGGGCGTGGCCGAGCCGGTGATCCAGCAGCAGGGCCTGGACCGGGTCGTGGTGCAGCTGCCCGGCGTGCAGGACGTGGCCAAGGCCAAGGACATCATCGGCCGCACCGCCACATTGGAAGTGCGCCTGGTCGATGACAGCACCGAGGCACAGGCGGCGCTGTCCGGCTCCGGCCCGGTGCCCTTCGGCACCGAGAAGTACGCCGAGCGCGGCGAGCGGCAGATCATCGTCAAGCGCCAGGTGCTGCTGACCGGCGAGAACCTCACCGACGCCCAGCCGGGCTTCGACGACAACCACCAGCCGGCCGTGCACCTGACGCTGGACGCCCGCGGCGCGCGCATCTTCCGCGACGTGACGCGCGAGAACGTCGGCAAGCGCATGGCCATCCTGCTGTTCGAGAAGGGCAAGGGCGAGGTCGTCACGGCCCCGGTGATCCGCACCGAGATCGGTGGCGGACGGGTGCAGATCTCCGGCGCGATGACGCCGGTGGAGGCCGCCGACACCGCGCTGCTGCTGCGCGCGGGCTCGCTGGCCGCGCCAATGGAGATCATCGAGGAGAAGCTGGTCGGCCCGAGCCTGGGCGCCGAGAACATCGCCAAGGGCTTTGACAGCGTGCTGTACGGCTTCCTGGCGGTGGGTGCCTTCATGTGCGCCTACTACCTGCTGTTCGGCGTGTTCTCGACCCTGGCGTTGGCGGTCAACCTGCTGCTGCTGGTGGCGGTGCTGTCGATGCTGCAGGCCACGCTGAGCCTGCCGGGCATGGCGGCCATCGCGCTGGTGCTGGGCATGGCGATCGACTCGAACGTGCTGATCAACGAGCGCGTGCGCGAGGAGCTGCGCAACGGCACCTCGCCGCAGATGGCCATCCACCTGGGCTACGAGCGCGCCTGGGCCACCATCCTGGACTCCAACGTCACCACGCTGATCGCCGGTGTGGCGCTGCTGGCCTTCGGCTCCGGCCCGGTGCGCGGCTTCGCGGTGGTGCACTGCCTGGGCATCCTGACCTCGATGTTCTCGGCGGTGTTCTTCTCGCGCGGCCTGGTCAACCTCTGGTACGGCCGCCAGAAACGCCTGCAGAAGGTCTCGATCGGCCAGGTCTGGCGACCCGCCCCGGAACCGGGCTCGGCCGTGGCCACCCCGAAGTCCTGATCCCCAGCGCCCAGAAAGCACAGCCATGGAATTTTTCCGGATCCGGCGCGACATCCCGTTCATGCGGCATGCGCTGGTGTTCAACGTCATCTCGTTCCTCACCTTCCTCGCCGCGGTGTTCTTCCTGTTCACCCGTGGCCTGCACCTGTCGGTGGAGTTCACCGGTGGCACGGTGATGGAGGTCGAGTACGCCCAGGCCGCTGACATGGGCCGGGTGCGCGAGACGGTGCAGGCGCTCAAGCTCGGCGAGGTGCAGGTGCAGAAGTTCGGCACCTCGCGCGACGTGCTGATCCGCCTGCCGCTGCGCGCCGACGTCAAGCAGACCGAGGTGGTGAGCCGCGTCTTCGCGCAGCTGTGCAGCACCGAGAAGGGCACGGTGTCGCAGCGCCAGACCACCAGCGACAAGGGCGAGGTCACCACCCGCCAGGTCTGCGAGGCCGCGGGCGCCGAGCCGGTGAAGCTCTCGCGCAGCGAGTTCGTCGGCCCGCAGGTGGGCAAGGAATTGGCCGAGGACGGCCTGAAGGCACTGGCCTTCGTCGTCGTCGGCATCGTGGTCTACCTGGCCTTCCGTTTCGAATGGAAGTTCGCCGTGGCGGCCATCATCGCCAACCTGCACGACGTGATCATCATCCTGGGCTTCTTCGCCTTCTTCCAGTGGGAGTTCTCGCTCTCCGTGCTGGCGGCGGTGCTGGCGGTGCTGGGCTACTCGGTCAACGAGTCGGTGGTGATCTTCGACCGGATCCGCGAGGCCTTCCGCAAGTACCGCAAGATGACCACGCGCGAAGTGATCGACCACGCGATCACCAGCACGATGAGCCGCACCATCATCACCCACGGTTCGACGCAGATGATGGTGCTGTCGATGCTGCTGTTCGGCGGCCCGACGCTGCACGAGTTCGCGCTGGCACTGACGATCGGCATCTTGTTCGGCATCTACTCATCGGTGTTCGTGGCCGCGGCCATCGCGATGTGGCTGGGCGTCAAGCGCGAGGACCTCGTCTCCGGCACCGGACGCAAGGACCACGACCCGAATGACCCGAATGCAGGGGCGGTGGTGTGACGGCCGTGGTGTAGAGTATTTGCAGTTCTTTGCCCGATCGCCTGCCACCCCGTCGCCGATGGCCCCTGTCCCCCCGTCACCCGTTCTTGCTGCCCAGGCCCGGCGTTTCTATTACGACGTGCTGATGCGCGAGCTGCCGCGCTGCGTCAAGGCGGTGGTCAACGGGGCCCGCGAGCTGATGACGCAGGTCAGCAACCCCGACCAGGTGGCCAGGCGGCGGGATCTGGTGATGGACCTGCCGCGGCAGGCGCCACGCTGGCAGCAGGCCATGGGCGGCGCCCTCGGCCTTGCGGCGACCCCCGGATCCCATGGTGCGCGCAGCCACGCCCCGGCACGCCAGCCCACCCGGGCGTCCGAACTGTCGCTCGTTGACGACGACACGATCGAACTGGAGATCATCGCCTCGTGCCTTGCGCTGGGCATGATGGACAAGGCGTCCTGGGAGTTCTCCGACCTGCGCTACCGCATGTCCTCGCTGGAGCGCCGCGAGGAGATGGAGCCCCAGGACCTGCTGCGCCCGCTGGTACTGGCGCGTGCCGCAGTGGACGGCTGGCGCAGCGCCGGCCTGAGCATCGACCACTGGCGCACGGCCCAGGCCCTGCTGCACGAGGAATTCGCCGGCCTGATCCAGGAGGGCTACCACGAGACCAACCGCTGGCTGATCGGCCAGGGCGTGTGCCCTGAGGTCAACCTGCGGCCCTTCATCCGCCGCAGCCGGGACACCGGCGTGGGCGCCTCTGCGGCCCAAGGTGGCGGCAGCGGGGGTACTGGCAGCGGGTCCGGCGCGGGCGGTGCGACCAGCCGCAGTGGCGGCACGGCGGGCTCGCGGGGAGCGGCCTCGGCCCAGGGATCGGGATCTGCGCCGGGCATGGCCGAGCCGGCACCACGCTACCCGACGCCGAGCGGGCTGAACCGGGACCGCATCGGCCCGACGCCCGAGACGGCACACCAGTTCGCCCCTACCCAGGTGGCCGGCCTGCCGCCGGGCGCCTTCCCGCGCGGGGCGGCAGCGGCTTTCGGGGACAGCGGCTCATCCCCACGCAGCCTGCGCGGTGACGTGCACGAGGAAACGCGCCTGATGACGCGCTCGCCGGGGTTGCTGCGCAGCATCGAGCAGGCCGAGGCGGTGCTGGGGCGGCTCAACCGCCTGGTGTCGCGCCAGGTACCCGAGTTCAGCGGCTCGACGATCGCCCTGCCGCACTCCGCTTCACCGGGCCTGCGTGCGGCCATCCACGAAGCCGAACAGGCGGTGCGGCGACGCTTCGACGTCTCCGGAGCCGGCGCGGCCGCCGGGGGTACGCCCAGCCAGTCCGGCGCTGCTGGTGGGGCTGCTGCAGGTGCGGCGGCCTCGACGCCCACCCTGCTGCAGGAGCTGCAGGCCCGCAAGCAGGCCCTCAAGCAGGCAGCCACCACTCCGGTCGAGCGCGCCACGATCGAGATCGTCGCGCTGATGTTCCAGAGCCTGCTGACCGAGGAACGCATCCCGGCCACGGTGCGGGTCTGGTTTGCCCGACTGCAGATGCCGGTGCTGCGGGTGGCGATCGCCGAGCCGGACTTCTTCGGCTCGATCGACCACCCGGCCCGCAAGCTGATCGACCGCATGGGCGCCTGCGTGATGGGCTTCGAGGCCGGCAACGCCGGTGTCAGCGAACCGCTGGAAAAGGAAATCAAGCGCATCGTGCAGGTGGTCGAGGCCTATCCGGACACCGGCCGGCGCGTCTTCCAGACCGTGCTGACCGAGTTCGAGCGCTTCCTGGAAAACTACTTCAAGACCACCCACGCCGCGGCGACCAAGGGCGTCAGCCTGGCGCAGCAGATCGAGCAGCGCGAGACGCTGGCAATCCAGTACACCATTGAGCTGCGCAAGATGCTCAACGAAGTGCCGGTGCACGAAGGCGTGCGCGAATTCCTCTTTCACATCTGGGCCGATGTGCTGGCCACCACTGCCGTCAAGGCGGGCCAGTCCAGCGAGTCCACCAAGCAGATGCAACGCGCCGCAGCCGATCTGATCTGGCTGGCCAGCGCCAAGGTGTCGCGCGAGGAGCGCTCGGAGGCCATCCGCCGCCTGCCGCCGCTGCTGAAGAAGTTGCGCGAGGGCATGGGCGTGGCCGGCGTGCCCAACAGCAAGCAGGACGAGTACATCCAGGCGCTCAATAACTCCCTTCAGGCTGCCTTCTCGGCCCGCACCGCGACGATCCCGACCGAGCGGCTCGACGAGTTGATGATGCAGCTGGAGACGCTGGAAGACATGCTGCCCGACATCGGCACGGTGGAAATCGACGAGTCGATGATCCGCGACCTGTCCGGCCACGACAGCCAGGAGCTGGAGGTGGTGTCCGAAGGCGGCTCGATGCCCACCCCGGCGATGCTGGCCTGGGCCGGCGAGATGCAGGTGGGCGCCTGGTTCAAGCTGGACTGGCGCAACCGGATCGACCCGGTGCAGCTGGCCTGGCAGGGACTGCGCAAGCAGATGTGCCTGTTCGTGACGCCGCAGGGCCGCGGCATCATGTTCCAGCGCCACCGCCTGGCCTCGTTCCTGCAGGCCGGGTTGCTGGTGCCGGTGGAAGAGGAATCGCTGACGGTGCGCGCCACGCGCGACGCGCTGGCCAAGCTGGACGCGGACCCGGATCGCCTGCTGCACTGAGCGCGTGCCAGCCCGCCAAGCCGGGCAGCGGCGATGCGGCCTCGCCAGCGTCGCGAACCGAGTCAGTGGATCAGCCGGTCCTCGGCGTCCACGAAGAGCTCATCGAGGATGAGCGCATCGGGTTCCTCGCCCAGGCTCCAGAACACCATCAGCACGATGATCTTCAGGTCTTCGAGCGGCAGCGGTGCGCCGGGCGTGGCCATCGCGCGGTCGACCACGATCTCGCGCATCGCAGGCGGCAGCACGCCAGCGGATTCGAGGAAGCTGATGAAGGCGATCGACCCCACCCCCAGGTGGTCCTGTTCAGCGGGCGAGTACACGCGCATCGCGCGCTCGCTCTGCGCCCCGGTATGGGACTCGGCCACGTCGGCCAAGCCGTCGAGCCAGCTCAGCGCGTCCTCGATCTCCTCGCTCTCGAACCCGACGGCCGTGAGCTTTTTCGACAGCTGGTCGTGGTCCGGGCACGCATCCGGGCGCCAGTAGTTTTCGTAGAGAAATACGAGAACGTCGAACATGAACCCACTATAACCGAGCCCCACCGGCCGGCATCGCCGGGATAAGCGGGGCATCCCACCCGTGTATGGGATCACGCCCGGCGCCCGGGCAGTGTCAGCTTTGGGCCTGGCGCTGGAACAGTTGCCCGGGCAGGCGGGCCACCTCGCCGAGCAGTTCGAGCTCCAGCAGGCGCACGCTCAGTTCGGTGGCCGACAGGCCGCAGCGCACCTGCAGCACCTCCAGCGTGGCGGGGCTCCAGCCCAGTGCAGCCAGCACCGGATCCTCGCCATCCACCCCGGCGCCCGCCGCCGGCCGGAGGTCAAGCATGCCCTGCGGCGCCTGCAAAGCCTGAGAGGACGGACCCGGCGCACCGGCCGGCGCCTCGCCCTCACGGGGCTCTGTCGCCCGCCCATTCCCGTTCCCATTCACTTTCAGATAGCGGGCAGCGGCCAGACCGGCCCGGCCGCTGCGCAGCTGCTGCAGTTCGTCCAGGATGTCCTGCGTCTGCTCGACCAGCTTGGCACCCTGCTTGATGAGTGCATGGCAGCCCTTGACCTGCGGGCTGTGGATCGAGCCGGGAATCGCAAAGACCTCCCGCCCGGCCTCCACCGCCAACCGGGCCGTGATCAGCGAGCCGGACTGCAGCGCGGCCTCCACCACCAGGGTGCCCAGGCTCAGGCCGGCGATCAGCCGGTTGCGCAGCGGGAAGTGCGCGGCGATCGGCGGCGTGCCGAGGCTGTACTCACTCAGCAACAGGCCCTGCCCCGCCACACGCTGGGCCAGCGCAACGTGGCGGCGCGGGTAGACCGCATCCAGTCCGGTGCCGAGCACCGCGATGGTGCCAGCCCCACCCGCCCCGACTGCCTCCAGCGCGCCCTCGTGCGCCGCCCCGTCGATGCCCAGCGCCAGCCCGGACACCACGACCACCCCGGCGGCGCTGAGCGATGACGCGAAGGCACGCGCATTCGCCAGCCCCTGGGCGCTCGGGTTGCGGCTGCCGACGATGGCCAGCGCCGGCTCGGCCAAGCGGTCGAGACGGCCCTCGGCGTAGAGCAGCAGTGGCGGATCGGCCAGTTCCAGCAGGCTGGCCGGGTAGTCGGCATCGCCCAGCGTGAGCACCTGCCGGTTCGGCGCAACCTGCAGCCAGGCCTGGGTTCGCGCGTTCAACTCGCCCAGCGAGGCCGGCACCTTGGCCAGTGCCTGGGCTGCCGCGGCACCGGCCACCTCGCGCCAGGACGCGGGCGATGCATCGAACACCCCGGCCGGGCTGCCAAAAGCCGCCAGCAGCCGCCGCGCCGAGGTGCGACCCACGCCCGGGGTTTCGAGCAGGCGCAGCCAGTCGTGCAACTCGTCAGGGCCGAGCGCCGACACGGGTGGAGTGGCGACCGGGTCAGCGCTCCCGCGGTCCATGGGCGCGCGGTGTCAGGGCTGGGTGCAGCGGTCGCCGACGCGCACCGCGGTCTGCGCGGTGAGGATGAGCGCGTAGGACACGCGCTCGAACACGCGGAACACGAACAGCTGGCCATGCGCCTCGTCGGGCAGCTTGAGCTGGGCGCGCGCAGGATCCTCGCGGTCCGTCACCCGCTCGCCGGTGCGCAGCACCGCCAGCACATGGCCGGCCTCCATACCGTCGCGCCGGCCGCGGTTGATCGCGACGATCTGGTTCTGCCCGGCCGACAGGCCGTCGCCGTAGATCGACACCACCGCTCCCTGCACCGGCTGGGCCGGGGCATGCGGCACGAAGTTCGGTTCGTCGCGCGGGCCGGTTGGCGCAAGCCGGTCGCCCGCCCCCGCCTCCTGGCGCAGCGTGGTCAGCGTGAAGGTGGCCGGCACGATCTCGGTCTGGCCATCCGCCGCAGTGACCGTCGACCCGGCCCGCACGTACTCCGCGCTGCCCACGTAGGCGGCCTCGTAGCCCAGCACCTCGGCGGTCACCGGATCCTTCAGCGGCTTGGCGTTGCGGAACACCCGCCAGTCGCGCCGCGGCGTCAGCTCTCCGCGCACGTAGGCGCTGTCACCCCGGCCCAGCAGCACCCGGCCCTCACGGCCGGCGACGATGCGCGGTGCCGTTTCGAACTCGTTGCCGTCCAGCACCACCGCATCGTTCAGGAAGGGCTGGATCAGGTGCAGCGGGATCGCGGCGATCGCGCCACCGTCCACGTCGCTGGCACGCGCCCGCGGCGAGAGCTTGACCACGCCCGGCTGGTCGTCGAACTGCAGGTAGGCGCGGCCGTCCTTGCGCACCAGCACCAGGCGCTGGCCCGGGTAGATCAGGTGCGGGTTGCGGATCTGCGCCATGTTCATGCCCCAGAGCTCCGGCCAGCGCCACGGACGGCGCAGGAAGAGCTTGGAGATGTCCCAGAGCGTGTCGCCGCGCTTGACGACGTAGGCGTCGGGGGCATCCGGCGCCAGCTCCGACAATGGCACGCCCGCCTGGGCCACCTCATTGGCGGTGCGCCGCTGACCTTCGGTGATCGGATAATTCGGAAATGCCGCGGCGGTACTGGCCCAGCCGCCCAGCACGGTCAGGGCAGCGGCCCCCAGGGCCAGGGCGGCTCGGCGGTGGCGCAGGATCATGGAGCAGGTCTCCAGAGGCACCGGCCGGACGTTCTTGCCAACGTGCACGGAGCCTGGGGTTGATGCACAGGTACCGGACAGGCCGGCGCGGACTGCGCGAAAATCTTCAATCATTTTCATAAATTCTGCCCCTAAACCCTTGATGCCGCAATGAAATCTGCCGCGGCAGCCACGTCGGCGCGATGCGTCGGCGACCGGCCCCGTTGTACCCGGTCTACAGGCCCCGGCCCCCAGGACGACACGGCCCGCCCCACCCCAAACCGCCCAGAACACCCGAAAACGCCGACCCCATGAGCTTGCTGCCGATCCTCCGCTACCCCGACCCTCGCTTGCAAACGGTTGCAAAACCGGTCGCCAGCGTGGACGAGCGCATCCGCCGCCTTGTCGACGACATGTTCGAGACGATGTACGACGCCCGTGGCATCGGCCTGGCAGCGACGCAGGTGGACGTGCACGAGCAGGTGATCGTGATCGACGTGTCCGAGGACCGCAACGAGCCGCTGGTGCTGATCAACCCCGTGCTGACCTGGACCAGCGAGGAGCTGCTCACCGGCGAGGAGGGCTGCCTGTCGGTCCCCGCGATCTATGACAAGGTGCAGCGCCACGCCCGCGTGCGGGTACGTGCGCTCGACCGCAGGGGCCAGAGCCGGGAGCTGGAGGCGGACGAGATCCTGGCCGTGTGCGTGCAGCACGAGATGGATCACCTGCGCGGGCGCGTCTTCGTGGACCTCCTGTCCGCGCTCAAGCGCAACCGCATCCGCAGCAAGCTGCTGAAGAAGCAGCGCGACGACGACCGCAGCCCGCACGGGCCGGCACTGTGAGCCGCCCCACGACCCACCCCATTGCCACCGGCGCGCCGGCCCGATCGCTGCGCGTGGCCTTTGCGGGCACGCCGGAGTTCGCCCGCGTCGCGCTGGACGCAATCCACGCGGCGGGTTTCACCGTGCCGCTGGTGCTGACCCAGCCGGACCGCCCCGCCGGGCGTGGCATGAAGCTGCAGCCCTCGCCGGTCAAGCAGTTCGCGCTGGCCCAGGGGATGCCCGTGGCCCAGCCCACCAGCCTGCGGCTGGACGGTAAGTACCCTGCCGAGGCCGCCGCCGCACGTGAGGCCCTGCAAGCGGCTGCGCCGGACCTGCTGGTGGTGGCCGCCTATGGCCTGATCCTGCCAAAGTGGGTTCTGGAACTGCCCCGCCTGGGCTGCCTGAACATCCACGCCTCGCTGCTGCCGCGCTGGCGCGGCGCCGCGCCAATCCACCGCGCCATCGAGGCCGGCGACCCCGAGACCGGCATCACCCTCATGCAGATGGACGAGGGGCTGGACACCGGCGACATGCTGCTCGTCGAGCGCACCCCGATCACCGGCGCCGACAGCACCGCCGTCCTGCACGACCGGCTCGCTGCGCTGGGTGGCCGTCTGATCGTCGAGGCGCTCGACCAGGCCGCCGCCGGCACGCTCCAAGCCACCCGGCAGCCGGCCGAGGGCGTGACCTACGCCCACAAGATCGAGAAGGCCGAGGCGGCCGTCGACTGGACACTGCCCGCCGCGACGATCGAGCGCCGCGTGCGCGCCTTCGACCCCTTCCCGGGCGCCAACTTCGTGCGCGGCAGCGAGACGGTCAAGGTCTGGCAGGCGGCCGTGACCGAGGGCCGGGGGGCGCCCGGCGAGGTGCTGGCCGCCGGTCCTGAGGGGCTCACGGTGGCCTGCGGCGAAGGCGCCCTGCGCCTGACCCAGCTGCAGCGCCCCGGCGGCAAGCGGGTGGCGGTGCGAGAGCTGATCGCTGCCTGGCCGGTGCCGGTCGGCGAGCGGCTCGGCGGCAACGCGCTCTGAACTGACCTCGAAGCGGGGCGTTTTTCCATTCTCAAGTGGGGCGACAGCGGCGCCGATAACCCATCAGCCCGCCGCCAACGCACCCGCCATGCTCCGCCGAACCGCCCTCCTCCTGCTCCCCCTGGCCAGCCTGCTGGCCGGCTGCGACATGCTGGGCATCGAGACCGGCCCGGTCATCGCGGCCAAGAAGGAGGCCGAAGGCAAGGCCATCGGCGGTGCCTGCCGCCACGGGCTGCGCGCCATCGAGGACTGCTACACACTCAACCCGAAAGCGCAGAAGTCCGCCGTCTACGCCGGCTGGCGCGAGATGGACGAGTACCTGCGTGAGACCAAGAGCGAGGGCATCGTCCCGGTGATTCCGCGCAAGCCGGCCAAGCCGGCCTCGGCCCCCGATCCCGCCGACGGCGCCTCCGCCTCTTCCGCTTCTGCCGCCGACGAGGGCGCCGGCCACGGCGACAAGCCAGGCTCGGGTACGAACGCCCACGACACACCGCCGGGCGCCGCCGAGCGCTCCTCCCGCGCGAAGCGGGCCGCCACCACGCATTGACGTGGTGACCGGGCGGTTTCCACCGCCGCCCGGGCTCGAACCGGCCGGCGCGGTGGGACAATCCCGCCATGGTCACGCGCCCCCTCGCCGAGAGCATCGCCGCCCTGCGGGAGCTCAGCCGCCACCCGCAGTTCCGCCGCGGTGTGCGCGAGTTGCTGCCGGTGCTGCCGGGCATGGCTGCCTGGGGCCTGGTTACCGGCGTGGCGATGGTCAAGAGTGGCCTGGGCGTCGGCACCGCGCTGCTGATGACCTTCGTGGTCTACGCCGGCTCGGCCCAGCTCGCGGCGCTGCCGCTGATCGCCGCTGGCGCACCGATGTGGGTGGTGTGGCTCACGGCCTTCGTGGTGAACCTGCGGTTTGTCATCTACAGCGCCCAGTGGCGCTTCATCTTCGGCCACCTGCCCCGCCTGCAGCGCTCCCTCATCGGCTACGTGACCGGTGACGTCAACTACGCCATGTTCAGCAGGCACTGGCCGGACATGAAGCCCGAGCCGGGCCAGATGCCCTGGCTGGCGGGCGGCATCGTGGTGATGTGGACCGGCTGGCAGGCCGCCTCCGTACTGGGCATCCTGCTTGCCGACGTCGTCCCGGTGCACTGGGGCCTGGGCTTTGCCGGCACGCTGGCGCTGATCGGCCTCAGCGGCTCCCTGCTCGGCGACCGCGCCACCTGGGTCAGCGCCGGGGTGGCCGCCGCCGCCGCAGTGGCTGCCTTTGCGTTGCCCTACAAGCTGCACATCGTCGTCGCGGTGGCGGCGGCCGTCGCGGCCGGCCTGCTGATGGAGGGCCCCGGCAGCCACCTGGGTCGCCCGCTGCGCAGCGCGGCGCGCGTCCAGCGCGTCTCCCGCTGATTTCGCCCCTGCCCTGGTCATGGACAGCACCGAAGCCATCGTCACCATCCTGGGCCTCGGCGTGATCACGCTGCTCGCCCGCTCCTTTTTCCTGCTGCCACAGCGTGAGCTGCCCCTGCCACCGATCGTGCGGCGCGCGCTCAAGTACGCCCCGCTGGCCGCGCTGGTGGCGATCATCGTGCCGGAGGTGGTGATGACCCGCGGCGCACTGATCCCCACCTGGGCCGACGCCCGCCTGATCGCCGCCCTGGCCGCCGCCGGCTGGTTCGCCTGGCGGCGCGGCATCCTCGGCACCATCGCGGTGGGCATGCTGGTGTTCCTGCCGCTGCGCCTGGGCCTGGGCTGGTGAGTGCGCCCCGGCCCGCCCCGAACAGATTGCCCTTTCTTGCCTCTACGCCGCTGACTGCCTTCAACCACCCCCTGGGAATCGACCATGAAGATCCTCCGCCTCTCCGACCTCATCGCCGCCGGCCAGGTTGCCGGCCAGCGCGTGTTCATCCGCGCCGATCTGAACGTGCCACAGGACGACAACGGCGCCATCACCGAGGACACCCGCATCCGCGCCTCGGTGCCCTGCGTGAAGATGGCGCTGGACGCCGGCGCCGCCGTGATGGTCACCAGCCACCTGGGCCGCCCGACCGAGGGCGAGTTCAAGCCCGAGGACAGCCTGGCGCCGGTCGCCGCGCGCATGAGCGAGCTGCTGGGCCGCGAGGTGAAGCTGGTGTCGAACTGGGTGGACGGTGTGGACGTAGCCCCCGGCCAGGTCGTGATGCTGGAGAACTGCCGCCTCAACAAGGGCGAGAAGAAGAACAACGAAGCGCTGGCACAGAAGATGGCCGCGCTCTGCGACATCTTCGTGCACGACGCCTTCGGCACCGCGCACCGGGCCGAAGCGTCCACCTACGGCATCGCCCAGTTCGCCAAGATCGCCTGCGCCGGCCCGCTGCTGGCCGCCGAGATAGACGCCATCTCCAAGGCCCTGGCCAACCCGAAGCGCCCGCTGGTGGCCATCGTCGCCGGCTCGAAGGTCTCGACCAAGCTGACCATCCTGAAGGCGCTGTCGGCCAACGTGGACGGCCTGATCGTCGGCGGCGGCATCGCCAACACCTTCATGCTGGCCGCCGGCCTGAAGATCGGCAAGTCGCTGGCCGAGCCGGACCTGGTCGGTGAGGCCAAGGCCGTGATCGAGGCGATGAGCGCGCGCGCCGCCGCCGTGCCCATCCCGGTGGACGTGGTCTGCGCCAAGACCTTCGCCGCCGACGCCCCGGCCACCGTCAAGGCCGCCACCGACGTGGCCGACGACGACCTGATCCTGGACATCGGCCCCAAAACCGCCGAGATCCTGGCCGCCCAGCTCAAGGCCGCCGGCACCATCGTCTGGAACGGCCCGGTCGGCGTGTTCGAGTTCGACGCCTTCGCCAAGGGCACCGAGACGCTGGCGCGCGCCATCGCCGAATCCGAGGCCTTCTCCATCGCCGGTGGTGGCGACACCCTGGCCGCGATTGCCAAGTACGGCATCGAGAAGGACGTCGGCTACATCTCCACCGGCGGCGGCGCCTTCCTGGAAGTGCTGGAAGGCAAGACCCTGCCGGCCTTCGAGATCCTCAGCAAGCGCGCGCAAGCCTGATCGGGGCGAGCGGGTCGGCCCAGCCGGCCCGCTTCATGCGCGGCGCGCATGGCGGCAGCCGGCACGGGCATGAACCCGAAGGTGCAAAACCGCGGGGCGGCGTTAATCTCGCCGCCCCGCGTTTCTTTTGCGCCCCCTTCCGGAGCCTCTCCCATGAGCACCCACCTGACTCCCGCCGAACAGGCCCTGCGCGAAGCGGCGCTGGAATACCACCGCGCCCCGGTGCGCGGCAAGATCGCCGTCACCCCGCTCAAGCCGCTGATGAACCAGCGCGACCTGTCGCTGGCCTACTCGCCGGGCGTGGCCTATGCCTGCCTGGACATCGTGGACGACCCGAGCAAGGCGGCCGAGTACACCTCGCGCGGCAACCTGGTCGGCGTGGTGACCAACGGCACGGCGGTGCTGGGGCTGGGCGACATCGGTCCGCTGGCGGGCAAGCCGGTGATGGAGGGCAAGGGCTGCCTGTTCAAGAAGTTCGCCGGCATCGACGTGTTCGACATCGAGCTGGCCGAACGCGATCCGGACAAGCTGGTTGAGATCATCGCCGCGCTGGAGCCCACGCTCGGCGGCGTGAACCTGGAGGACATCAAGGCGCCCGAGTGCTTCTACATCGAGAAGAAGCTGCGCGAGCGCATGAAGATCCCCGTCTTCCACGACGACCAGCATGGCACCGCGATCATCTCCGGCGCCGCGCTGCTCAGTGGCCTGGAGCTGGTGGGCAAGCCGATCGGCGAGGTCAAGCTGGCGGTGTCTGGCGCGGGCGCAGCGGCCATCGCCTGCCTGGACCTGATGGTCGGGCTGGGCGTGAAGATCGAGAACATCTACGTCTGCGACTCCAAGGGCGTGATCCAGAGCGAGCGCGCCGACGCCGTGGCCGGCAAGCTCGACGAGTCCAAGCAGCGCTACTGCCAGAAGACGGCGGCCCGCACGCTGGCCGATGCGGTCCAGGGGGCCGACGTGTTCCTGGGCTGCTCGGCCGCCGGCGTGCTGAGCGCCGACATGGTGCGCACGATGGCCAGCCAGCCCATCATCCTGGCGCTGGCCAACCCGGAGCCGGAGATCCGCCCGGAGCTTGCCAAGGAGGCCCGGCCGGACTGCATCATCGCCACCGGCCGCTCGGACTACCCGAACCAGGTCAACAACGTCCTGTGCTTTCCCTACATCTTCCGCGGCGCGCTGGACTGCGGCGCCACCAAGATCACCGAGGCGATGAAGCTGGCCTGCGTGCGCGAGATCGCCGCGCTGGCCAAGGAGGAGACCAGTGACGAGGTGGCCGCCGCCTACGCCGGCCAGGAGCTGCAGTTCGGCCCCGAGTACCTGATCCCCAAGCCCTTCGATGCGCGATTGATCCTGCGCATTGCCCCGGCGGTGGCCAAGGCGGCCGAGGAATCCGGCGTGGCCGAGCGGCCGATCGCCGACCTGGGCGCCTACCGCGAGTCGCTGACCCGCTACGTCTACCAGACCGGCATGTTCATGCGCCCGGTCTTTGCCGCGGCCAAGCGCCACCCGGCGCGGGTGGTCTACGCCGAGGGCGAGGACGAGCGCGTGCTGCGCGCGGTGCAGGCCACGCTGGCCGAGGGCATGGTCAAGCCGCTGCTGGTGGGCCGACCCTCGGTGATCGAGATGCGCATCGAGCGCGCCGGCCTGAAACTCAAGCCGGGCGTGGACTTCGAGGTCATCAACCAGGACGACGACCACCGCTTTCGCGCCTGCTGGGAGCACTACCACCGCCTGATGGGGCGTGACGGCGTGTCGCCCGAAGCCGCCAAGGCGGCGGTGCGGCGCTCCACCACGCTGATCTCGGCACTGCTGCTGCAGCTGGGCGAGGCCGACGCGATGCTCTGCGGCCTGCATGGCCGCTACGACACGCACTTCGACCACGTCTCCACCGTGATCGGCCAGCGCCCGGGCGCCAAGGTCTACGCGACGATGAACGCCCTGATGCTGGAGGACCGCAACCTCTTCATCACCGACACCTTCATCAACGAGCAGCCCTCCGCCGAGGAGCTGGCGGAGATCGCGCTGATGGCGGCCGAGGAGATCCGCCGCTTCGGCCTGCCGCCCAAGGTGGCCTTCCTGTCGCACTCGATGTTCGGCACCTCGCGCCGGCCGTCGGCCAAGCGGGTGCGCGCTGCGCGCGACCTGTTCGTGGCGCGCGCGCCCGAGATCGAATGCGACGGCGAAATGCACGGCGACGCTGCCCTGTCGGAGGACATCCGGCGCAACATCCTGCCCGACAGTCGCCTGACCGGCGAAGCCAACCTGCTGGTGATGCCCAACATCGACGCGGCCAACATCCTCTTCAACGTGCTGAAGATGACCTCGGGCAAGGGCGTCACGGTCGGCCCGATGCTGCTGGGCGCGGCCAAGCCGGTGCACATCCTGTCGCCCTCGGCCTCGATGCGGCGGGTGGTCAACATGACCGCGCTGGTGGTGGCGGACGCCGCTGCGGCCGGCCAGCGCCGCACGTTGTAACCCGCTTGTCGCTCGGCGGGCTCGATAATCGCGCCCCGCCACCGACGGCCCAGCAGCATCGGCGGCGCATCCTGACTTCGGAGACGCTGAGATGACCCGCCACACCAAGATCGTTGCCACCCTGGGCCCCGCCTCGTCCGACCCGGCGGTGCTGGAGCGCATGATCCGCGCCGGGGTCGACGTCGTGCGGCTGAACTTCAGCCACGGCAAGGCGCAGGACCACATCGACCGCGCCGCGCTGGTGCGCGAGGTGGCCGAGCGCGTGGGCAAGCCGGTGGCCATCATGGCCGACCTGCAGGGCCCGAAGATCCGCGTCGGCAAGTTCGCCGAGGGCCGGGTGATGCTGGAGAACGGCCAGCCCTTCGTGCTCGACGGCGGGCGCACCGAGCTGGGCGACCTCCACGGCGTCGGCCTGGACTACAAGGAACTGCCGCGCGATGTGAAGCCCGGCGACACCCTGCTGCTCAACGACGGCCTGATCGTGATGACGGTGGACGCCGTGCGCGGCGACGCGGTGCACACCACCGTGAAGGTGGGCGGCGAACTGTCCAACAACAAGGGTATCAACAAGCAGGGCGGCGGCCTGACCGCCCCGGCGCTGACCGCCAAGGACATGGAGGACATCCGCACCGCGATGAGCTTCCAGTGCGAGTACGTGGCCGTCAGCTTCCCCAAGAGCGCCACCGACATGGAGATGGCGCGCCAGCTGGCCAACGTGGCCGGCGAGCCCTGGCGCCACAAGCCGGGCATGATCGCCAAGATCGAGCGCACCGAGGCGATTCCGCAGCTCGAAGCCATCCTGAAGGCCAGCGACGGCATCATGGTGGCGCGCGGCGACCTGGCCGTCGAGGTCGGCAACGCCGCGGTGCCGGCGCTGCAGAAGAAGATGATCCGCATGGCCCGCGAGATGGACAAGGTGGCCATCACCGCCACGCAGATGATGGAGTCGATGATCCAGAACCCGGTGCCCACCCGCGCCGAGGTCTCGGACGTCGCCAATGCGGTGCTCGACGGCACCGATGCGGTGATGCTCAGCGCCGAAACCGCCGCCGGCAAGTACCCGGTCGAGACGATCGAGCAGATGGCGGCCATCGCCATTGCCGCCGAGCGCGCTGAGGAGACCCACCCGGACACCGACTTCACCCTCAAGCAGGTGGCGCGCATCGACCAGGCCATCGCGATGGGTGCGCTGTTCACTGCCCACCACCTGGGCTGCAAGGCGATCCTGGCACTGACCGAGTCGGGCTCCACCACGCTGTGGATGAGCCGCTACCGCATCGACGTGCCGATTTACGGCCTGACCAGCCAGCCGCTGTCGCAGCGCAAGATGGCGCTGTACCGCAACGTGCGCTCCATCCTGATGCCCAAGCACGACGACCGCGATGTGGCGCTGAAGGAAGCCGAAGCCCTGCTGGTGGCGCGCGGCGTGCTCAAGCCCGGCGACACCTACGCGATCACCTGCGGCGAGCCGATGGGCTACCCCGGCGGCACGAACATGCTCAAGGTCTGCCGCGTCGGCTGAATCCAGCGCGCGGCAGCCGGTGCCTCCGGCGCGCCCAGCTTGTCACGCACAGGGGCCCGGGCTTGATCCTGGCCAGCCCCTGTGCAGACCCGGGCGCCTAGAATCTGCGGGTTACAGCACGGTTTCACCGATCCGGGAGGGGGGTGGAGCCGGCTGCGGATTCTTCGTCACTCCCTGAGGATCACCCCATGGCACTCGTTTCCATGCGCCAGCTGCTGGACCACGCCGCCGAAAACGGCTACGGCATCCCGGCTTTCAACGTCAACAACCTCGAACAGGTCCAGGCCGTGATGGCCGCAGCCGACGCCGTGGGGGCTCCGGTCATCCTGCAGGCCTCCGCGGGTGCACGCAAGTACGCCGGCGAAGCCTTCATCAAGCACCTGATCCTGGCCGCCGCCGAGGCCTATCCGCACATCCCGCTGGTGATGCACCAGGACCACGGCACCAGCCCGAAGATCTGCGCCGGCGCACTCGATCTCGGCTTCGGCTCGGTGATGATGGACGGCTCGCTGCGCGAGGACGGCAAGACCCCGGCCGACTTCGCCTACAACGTCGATGTGACGCAGCAGGTCGTTGCGATGGCCCACAAGATCGGCGCCACCGTCGAGGGCGAGCTGGGCTGCCTGGGCTCGCTGGAAACCGGCGAGGCCGGTGAGGAAGACGGCGTCGGCGCCGTCGGCAAGCTGGATCACAGCCAGATGCTGACCGACCCGGAAGAGGCCGCCCAGTTCGTCAAGGCCACCCAGCTGGACGCGCTGGCGATCGCCATCGGCACCAGCCATGGCGCCTACAAGTTCACCCGCCCGCCCACCGGCGACGTGCTGGCGATCTCGCGCGTGAAGGAAATCCACGCCCGCATCCCCAACACCCACCTGGTGATGCACGGCTCCTCGTCGGTGCCGCAGGAGCTGCTGGCCATCATCAACCAGTACGGCGGCAAGATGAAGGAAACCTACGGCGTGCCGATCAGCGAGATCCAGGAAGCCATCAAGCACGGCGTGCGCAAGATCAACATCGACACCGACATCCGCCTGGCGATGACCGGCGCGGTGCGCAAGTTCCACGCCGAGAACCCGGACAAGTTCGACGCCCGCGAGTGGCTCAAGCCCGCGCGCGAGGCCGCCATGCTGGTGTGCAAGCAGCGCTACCTGGAGTTCGGCTGCGAAGGCCAGGCCGGCAAGATCAAGCCGATCAGCCTGTCGGTGATGGCCGAGAAGTACGTCGCTGGCGACCTGGCGCAAAAGGTGCTCTGACGCGGCGCAAGCTGCCCTGGCAAGGCCCGCCCCTGGCGGGCTTTTTTCATGGTGCGCCACCTACAATCGCGCCATTCGTTACCGATGGTCGAACGCGCCGTGACTTCTGCCCTGCTCGAATCCTCTCTCCACAGCCTTCCCCTGCTCGCGCGCGGCAAGGTCCGCGACAACTACGCCGTCGGCGAGGACCGCCTGCTGATGATCGCCAGCGATCGGCTGTCGGCCTTCGACGTGATCATGGGCGAGCCCATCCCGGGCAAGGGCGAGATCCTGACCGAGGTGGCGCTGTTCTGGTTCGACCAGCTCAGCCACATCGTGCCGAACCACCTCACCGGCGAGGCACCCGAGTCGGTCGTCGCCCCTGACGAGGTGGCCCAGGTGCGTGGCCGCTCGATGCTGGTCAAGCGCCTGAAGCCCATTCCGGTCGAGGCCGTGGTGCGCGGCTACCTGGCCGGCAGCGGCTGGAAGGAGTACCAGCAGTCGCAGTCGGTCTGTGGCGAGGCGTTGCCCGCCGGCCTGGGCAATGCCGACCGGCTGCCGCAGCCCATCTTCACCCCGGCCACCAAGGCCGAGATGGGCGAGCACGACGAGAACATCCCCTTCGACCGCATGGCCGAGATCATCGGTGCACCGCTGGCCGCCAAGATCCGCGACGTGTCGATCCGCCTTTACCAGACGGCCGCGAATTTCGCGCTGACCAAGGGCATCATCATCGCCGACACCAAGTTCGAGTTCGGCCTGGACGAGAACGGCGCGCTGACGCTGATGGACGAGGTGCTGACGCCCGACTCCTCGCGCTACTGGCCGGTCGAGGGCTACGAGCCGGCGCGCACACGCGGCGAAAACCCGCCCAGCTACGACAAGCAGTTCGTGCGCGACTGGCTGGAGGCCGTGCGCATCGACGGCCAGCCCTGGGGCAAGACCGCACCGGCACCGGCCCTGCCGGCCGAGGTGATCGCCCAGACCGCCGCGAAGTACCGCGAGGCGCTCACCCGCCTGAAGACCTGAAGCCGCTGCTGCGGGACTCGCAGCAACGGCCCGGCCTGGAGGGAGGCCCGCGATGGAAGACCTGCCGAGATGAACACGCCCGCCGAGGCGTCCGCCGCCAGCCCCAACGACCGACTGCTGCGCACGCTGGACGTGGCGATCCATCAGGGGCGCATCCCCCGCGAGCTCCCCTTCCTGCGCGCCGAGCGCTCGGTGGTGCTCGCCCGCCTGGGTGAACTGGACCTGGCCCGCAAGGAGGTTGCCGCGCTGCGCGCGATCCCCCAGGCCGACGGCAACGGCGTGCTGCATGCCTGGCTGTGGCTGGCCGAGGGGCTGATCGACTTCCACGAGAACTTTGGCGCCCGGGCGCGCGATCGCGTCCACCGCTCGCTGGCGCTGGCGCGCTCGGTCCGGGCCCCGCGCATCCAGGCGCTGGCGGCGGCCTGGCTGGCGCACCTGGACTTTCGCGCCCAGGATGACGCCTCCGCGGTCGAACATGCCCGGCTGGCGCTGCTGCTCGCCAGCCCGGATCACCACAGCGCCCGCTCGCGGGCCTGCATCCTGCTGGCAGGCATCTACCAGTTCGCCGGGCGCGAGGACCTCGCCCTGCCCTGGTACAACCAGGTGCGCATCCATGCCACCAAGGAGGGCGACAGCGCCTCGCTCACCTCGATCGCCTACAACATGGCGGCCCTGCGGGTCATCGCGGTGCGGCTGACGGCGCTGTTCGGCGAGCACGACAACCTGGCGGCGCGCCGGGCCCGGCTGGGCACCGAGTCCTCGATGTTCCTGGACCAGAGCGTGCGCAACCGGGCGCTCAACCACCACTCGCCCATGCAGCAGGCGCAGATCTTGGTGGTGCACCACGAATTCGCCGCCGCCCTGGCGCTCTACGACAAGCACCTGGCCGATGCGATGGTGCAGGGCCTGGGCAGCTCGCAATGCCTGTTCGAGGCCGATCGCGCCTGGTGCCTGCTGGAGCTGGGCCGCAGCGACGAGGCCCTGGCCGCGGCGCGCACCGCCGACTCCGCCTTCATCGGCGCCACCGAACTGGAAGAGCAGACCGTTGCCCACGGCGTGCTGGCCCAGGTCTACAGCCGCCTGGGCCTGGCCGAACAGGGCAACCGGCACGAGCAGGATGCCACCGCCACCTACCGGCAGCTGCGCGAGCGCTGGGCCCGGCTGCTGGCGCTGTGCGCCGCCGCGCAGCTGGAAACCATCCCGGGGGCCCTGGCGCGCGGCGCCACCGGCCCGGCGTCGGCACCGACCCAGGCGCGCCAGTCCGCGGCGCCGCGCTGACCCGCCCATTCAGCAGGCCGGTGCGGCCCGCGCCCGGGTGCAGGATCAGCGCAGCAGGATCAGAACAGCACCATGCTGAGCTTGCGGCGGTACTGGTCGATCACCGGGTCGGCCGGCTGCACCGCTGCCTTGCCCGTCAGCTCCAGGGCGCCCTTGGCCTGCGCCGCCTCGGCCTTGGGGACCGGCTTGGTCATCAGCTCCAGGATGGCGACGTAGGTCTTGCGTGCGCTCTCGTCGGCCCAGGCCTTGTCGCGCATCAGGATCTCCAGCAGCTCGTCCATCGCCGCGGTGAAGTCCTGCCGCGCCATCAGCAGCAGCGCCCGTTCGTAGCGCGCCGCGAAGTCGCGCCGGTTGGCCGCGATCGCGGCATCCAGCTGCGCCAGCGGCGGGGCCACCGCCGCCCGCTCGCAGGCGGTCAGCCAGGTGCCCAGGGCGCTCAGGCGCGCGTCCGGCAGCACCTGGGCGGCCACCGGGTCGTAGGCCCGGCGTGCCTCGGCAAGGTGGCCGCTTTGCAGCAGCAGCTTGAGGTAGTCGGCCCGCGCGGCGTTGTTGGCCGGGTCGATCGCCACCGCCTCGGCCAGCTTGGCCAGCGCGGCGTCGGCATCGCCCTCCTGCACCAGCGCCTGGGCCTCGTCGGCATCGGCCGCGGCCTCCATGGCCGCCTCGCTGGGCACGTGCTTGTCGAGGAACTCGCGGATCTGGGCCTCCGGGATCGCGCCGACGAAGCCGTCCACCGGCTGCCCCTGCGCGAACATCACGCAGAACGGGATCGAGCGCACGCCAAACATCTGGCTGAGCTGGCCGGCGATCTCGGGCACCTCGTCGCTGTTGAGCTTGGCGAGCACGAAGCGCCCGGCGTACTCGGTCTCCAGCTTTTCCAGCGCCGGGCCCAGCTGGCGGCAGGGGCCGCACCAGGGCGCCCAGATGTCGAGCAGCACGGGCTGCTGCAGCGACGCCTGGATCAGCTCGGATTCAAAATTCTGCAGGGTGATATCGATCATCGGGGCACCTATCAGCCACCCGACGTCGGGGCGAAAGGCCGTGAAACAAGCCCTCCATGCCCCCTTGACGCGGGCCACCTAAAATCGCGGTCTTTTCCGCACCGGAGCCTGCCTTGAACAGCGCCAAGCCCCTCGTCGGTCTCGTCATGGGATCCAGCAGCGATTGGGACACCATGAAGAACGCCGCCGAGATTCTCGCCGACTTCGGGGTGCCCTTCGAGGCGCGCGTCGTCTCGGCACACCGCATGCCCGACGACATGTTCGCCTACGCCGAAGCGGCCCGCCCGCGCGGCCTGCAGGCCATCATCGCCGGCGCCGGCGGCGCGGCCCACCTGCCGGGCATGCTGGCGGCCAAGACGCCCGTGCCCGTGCTGGGCGTGCCGGTGGCGAGCCGGCACCTGCAGGGCGTCGACTCGCTGCACTCCATCGTGCAGATGCCCAAGGGCGTGCCGGTGGCCACCTTCGCGATCGGCGTGGCCGGTGCGGCCAACGCGGCGCTGTTCGCGGTGGCCCTGCTGGCCAACCACGACGCCGACCTGGCCGCCAGGCTCGACGCCTTCCGCGCCCGCCAGACCGAGGCCGCCCGTGCCATGACGCTGGACAGCTGACGCGATGGCCGACCGCATCCAGATCCGTCACGCCACGCCCCTGCTGCCGGGCGAGCGCTCCGCCACCGACCCGAGCCGCGCCGTCACGCTGGGCGTGATGGGCGGGGGCCAGCTCGGCCGCATGTTCGTGCACGCCGCGCAGGCACTGGGCTACCGCACCGCGGTGCTCGACCCGGACGCCACCAGCCCGGCCGGCCTGGTGTCCCACGCGCACGTGCACACCGCCTACCTCGACGCCGACGGCCTGGCCCGGCTGGCCGACGCCGTCGATGCCATCACCACCGAGTTCGAGAACGTGCCGGCCGAGGCCCTGCGCCGGCTGGCCGAGCGCCGCCCGGTCGCCCCGGGTGGTGACGCCGTGGCGGTCTGCCAGGACCGTGCCGCCGAAAAGGCGCACTTCACCGCCAGCGGCGTGCCCTGCGCGCCCTATGCGCTGATCGAGACCGAAGCCCAGCTTGCTGCCGTGCCTGACGCGCTGCTGCCCGGCATCCTCAAGACCGCCCGCCTCGGCTACGACGGCAAGGGCCAGGTGCGCGTGGCCGACCGCGCCGCGCTGGCCGCTGCCTGGGCCGAACTCGGCCGTGTGCCCTGCGTGCTGGAGCAGCGCCTGGCGCTGGCTGCCGAGGTCAGTGTGATCGTCGCGCGGGGGGCTGACGGCACGGTGGTGCACTTCCCGCCACAGGGCAACCTGCACCGCGACGGCATCCTGGCCGTCACCACGGTGCCCGCGCCCGACGTTTCGCCGGCGCAGGCCGCCGAGGCCACCGCCTGTGCCGGGCGCATCGCCGCCAGCCTGGGCTATGTCGGGGTGCTCTGCGTCGAGTTCTTCGTGCTGGCCGATGGCGCCCTGGTGGCCAACGAGATGGCGCCGCGCCCGCACAACTCCGGCCACTACAGCATTGACGCCTGCGACGCTTCGCAGTTCGAGCTGCAGGTGCGAGCGATGGCCGGCCTGCCGCTGGTCGCGCCGCGGCTGCACTCGCCCTGCGTGATGCTCAACCTGCTCGGCGACCTGTGGTTCGATGCGGTCGGCCGCGAGCGCACGCCCGACTGGGCCGGCGTGCTGGCCCTGCCTGGCGCCCACCTGCACCTGTACGGCAAGGCCGAGGCGCGGCGCGGCCGCAAGATGGGCCACCTGACGATCACCGCTGCAAGCGCCGAAGCCGCCCGTGCCACCGCGCTGCAGGCCGCCGCGCAGCTGGGCATCTCGGCGTTCTGACGCGCCACCTGGGTGAACCCATGCCGCAACTGCTGAGCGCCCGCACCGAGCCCGACCTGCTGGCCGCCCTGCCTGCCGCCGTGCAGGCGCTTGCCGCCGGACGGCTGGTCGCCTTCCCGACCGAGACGGTCTACGGCCTGGGCGCCCGTGCCGACGATGCGGCTGCGGTGGCTGGCATCTTCACCGCCAAGGGCCGGCCCAGCGACCACCCGCTGATCGTGCACGTGGCCGATGCCGCGGGCGCCGAGGCCTTCGCGGCCGAGCTGCCGCCCGTGGCGAGTCGCCTGATGGCGGCCTTCTGGCCCGGGCCGTTGACGGTGATCGTGCCGCGTCGGCCTGACGTGGCGGCAGCGGCGGCTGGCGGCCAGGCGTCGGTTGGCCTGCGCTGCCCGGACCACCCGGTGGCCCAGGCCCTGCTGCGGGCTGCGGCCGCAGCCGGCGTGCCCGGTGTGGCAGCGCCGAGCGCCAACCGCTTCGGCCAGGTCAGCCCGACGCGGGCTGAGCACGTCATGAGCGAGTTTCCTGCGTTGCCCGACCTGCTCGTGCTGGACGGCGGCCCCTGCGCGGTGGGCATCGAATCCGCCATCGTGGACTGCAGCCGCGGCCGCCCGGTGCTGCTGCGCCCGGGTGGGCTGACGGCCGCCGCCATCGCCGCCGCTGCGGGCGAACCGCTGGGCGAGCGCGGTGACGACGCGCCGCGCGCCTCCGGGACGCTCGAAGCGCATTACGCGCCACGCGCCAAGCTGCGCCTGATGGACCGGCAGGCCCTGCGCGCCGGCCTGCAGGTGCTGCTGCCCGGCCTGCAGGGCAGCGCGTCGGCCGCCTCGGCCGGGCCAGCGCTGGCGGTATATTGTCACGATGAGTTACCAGACGACCTGCAGCGCTCACTCGCCTCGCCCGCGCTGCGGGGATGCGTGAGGCTGCGCCGCATGCCCACCGATGCTGCGGCCGCCGCGCAAGAACTGTTTGCGGCGCTGCGCGAATTCGATGACGGCGGCGCCCCGCTGATCTGGGTGGAAGCACCGCCGGCCGACCCGGCCTGGGACGGTGTGCGCGACCGCCTGCAGCGGGCCGCAGCCGCCGCCTGAGGCTGGCGCCCCGATCCTGCCCTGTCATCCCTTGTCACCGGCCCTGTGCCGCTCCCGCCCCTCCCCCGAACGGCCCGGCCATCACCGGACCGGCCGCAGACTGGATTGCCGATGAAGCTGAAGACCACCGCCCTGACCCGCGCCGCCCGCACCCTGGGAGCCACGCTGGCCGTGGCCGCGACCCTGGGCCTGGCCGCCTGCGGGGGCAGCACCTCGCGCGTCGAGAACTTCGCGCCGACCCGCATGGTCGTCTTCGGTGACGAGCTGAGCGCACTCGGCGCTGGCTTGGCCAGCGAGCCCCTGGGCAGCAAGTACGGCCACAACGCCGTCGACACCACCACCGGCGCCCTGGTGTGCGGCAGCTCCCCGCTGTGGGTGCAGTCCGTGGCCGCCAGCTTCGGCCTGACCTTCGCCGAGTGCGGTGGAACAGCCGGGAGTGCCAACGCGGTGATGAAGGCGGCCTATGGCGCCCGGGTCAGCCAAGTGGCAGCGCAGTTTGCCGCGTTCAACGCCACCGATGTGCTCAACCCGACCACGCTGGTCACGGTGATGGCAGGCATGCACGATGTGCTGGATGCGTACAGCGCCTACGACCTCGGCAGCCTCAGCCGCGACCAGGCGCTCGCCCAGGCGAGCGATGCGGGGACGACGCTGGGCAACCTGGTCAACCGCATGGCCAACAATGGCGCAGGTGGGCGGATCGTCTACGCCACGATGCCGGACCTGGGCCTGTCGCCCTACGCCATCGCGGAAAAGGCGGCCCACACCGACATCGACCGCCAGCAGCTGCTCACCGACCTGAGTGCGCGCTTCAACGAACGCCTGCGCCTGACCGTCATCAATGACGGGCGCTACGTCGGCCTGGTCACGGCGGACGAGTTGCTGCAGTTCATGGCCAAGAACCCGGGCACCTACGGCTTCACCGACTGGACCAGCGCGGCCTGCGTCACCACCAAGGTCCAGTTCGACGGCAGCGCGGACAGCGACCTGGCGGGCATCTACAGCGCGCCGTTCAACACCATCTACCCCAACGAGAGCGACGAGCGCCGCGTCATCGGCTGCAGCAACCTGACCCTGGCCAGCGGCGCCGCCGCCAGCAACACGACCTACCTCTGGGCCGATGGCCGCCGCCCCGGTGCGGCCTGGCAGGCCCAGCTGGGCTCGTCGGCCATCTCGCGGGCACGCACCAACCCGTTCTGACCCGCAGCGTCGGCTCCCGCTGCCGGTAGCCTGCGCTCAGCCGCGGATGGCCACCGGCGCCTGCCCGAACCTCAGCTTCATCGTCAGGATCGTGGCGGCCAGCGCCAGCGTGACCAGGTTGGCGATGATCACCGGCCAGGCGCCCAGGATCACACCGTAGACCAGCCACAGCGCCACGCCGAGGGTGAAGACGCTATACATCGTCAGCGAAATGCCGCTGACGTCGCGGGTGCGCAGCGTGTGCCAGGCCTGCGGCACGAAGGACAGCGTGGTCAGGCAGGCAGCGATGATGCCGATCGCGTCACGCAGCGCGGACAGGGTCTGCGGGTCGGCCAGGCCAGAAAGGGCCACGGTGGAAGTGATCTCGTTCATGGGGCGTTGAGTTCCTTGTCGTCGAGCACCCATTGCACGACGGCATCGAGGGCGGCGCGCGCCTCGCGCTGCGCCGCCAGGGGATGGTTGATGAAGGCGACCACGACGACGCGGCGCCCGCTGGGCAGGTGGATCCAGCCGGCCAGCGCCGCCACGTTGGCGAGCGAGCCGGTCTTGAAATGGGCCCGCCCGCTGGCGGCCACGGCGCGGCGTGCGGTGCCGTCCACGCCGGCCACCGGCAGCGAGGCCAGCAGCTCGGGCATCCAGGGCTGGGCCCAGGACCATTGCATCACCCGCGCCAGGCAATGCGCGGTGATGCGCTCCTCGCGCGAGCGGCCGGAGCCGTTGTCCAGCACGATCTCGCCAGGTGCGCAACCGGGGCCCTGCAGCAGGGTCTCCAGCGCCGCGGCCCGGGCCGGCTCGAAGCGCGCCGGCAGCACCGGGCTCAGCGCCAGCAGGGTGTGCTGGGCCACCATGTTGTTGCTGAACTTGTTCATGTCGCGCAGCGCCTCGGCCAGCGACGGGGAGGCGAACTCGAAGGCCGGCGCCAGCCCGGCGGGCACCCGGCCCTCGCGCACCGCGCCACGCAGGCGGCCGCCGACGCCGCGCCAGGCCGCATCGATCAGGCGCGCGTCGTAGCTGCCCGGGTCCTGGTAGGCGATCGGCCAAGTCTTTTCGCCACAGGCGGCGGGGTAACTGCCGCCCAGCTTCAGGCGCCGGGCCTGGCTGAAGTCCGCCGCCAGAGCGGCGCGCCACTCGCCGCAGGGGTGGCGGTCCAGCGGTACGCTGGCCGGCAGCTCGACCCCTGTGAGCACCGGCTCGGCGCTCACCCAGGCCAGGCCGCGCGCCGCATCCGGCCGAAACGACAGCGTGAAGCTCTTCTGGTTGAGCATCAGCGCGTCGGGCAGCACGTTGTAGGGCCGGTAGGGCTCGCCATCGAAGGCGCCGGGGTCGCCCGGCGGCAGGGCGAAGTGGCTGCGGTCCAGCAGGATGTCGCCACGGATCTCCTGCACGCCCAGTTGCCGCACGCGCTGCAGCAGCAGCCACAGCCGCTCGGTCACCAGGCGCGGGTCGCCGCGCCCCTGCAGGATCAGCGAGCCCTCCAGCACGCCGCGCTGCACCGGGCCGTCGAAGTAGACCCCCGTGTTCCACTGCCACGACGGCCCAAGCCGCTGCAGCGCCACGGCCGAGGTGACCAGCTTCATCACCGAGGCGGGGTGGGCCAGCCGTTCGGCCTGGTGGGCCAGGCGCGGCGTGTCGGTACCCACCGGGGCGACCCACAGGGACAGGCTGTCGGCATCGATCTGCGCGCGGGCCAGTGCGGCACGCACCGGCTCGGGCACCACGGCATGCGCAGCCGCCCAACCGGCCAGCAGGCTCAGGGCAAGCAGCCACCGGCCCAGGCCGAACGGAATGGCCCGCAACAGCAGCTTGGAGGCACAGGACATCAGGATCGACAACGACGACAAGGCAGGGGGAGGCGCAGCTCAGAGGGGATGGCCGGGACGCAGGCCAAGCCTGGACGCCATTTTCGCTGCACTGCAGCATGATACGCAGCCCGGCCTGCCCTGTGTGCAGGCCGGCCCTCTGCGCAGGGGAGGGCGCCAAGCGTGCGGGAGACGGCGCGTGCGATGTGCCACAGCCCGTGGCCACGGCCGCCACCGCTACACTGCCGGGCTGATCCCGCGCCTGCCCATGACCGATCCGCGCCTGCTTGCCATCGACGCCGCCACCGAGACGGTGCACCTCGCGCTGCTGTGCGGCGGCGCGCTGCGTGTGCGCGCCCTGCCCGCCGGCGCCCAGGCCTCCGCCACGCTGTTGCCGGCCGTGCAAGGCCTGCTCGCCGAGGCCGGCTGCACCCTGGCGCAGCTCGATGCCATCGGCTTCGGCCGCGGCCCCGGCGCCTTCACCGGCCTGCGCACCGCCTGCGCCGTCGCGCAGGGGCTGGCGCTGGGCAGTGGCCGGCCGCTGCTGGCGCTCGACACCCTGGCCGCGGTGGCCGAAAGCGCCCACCAGCGCTGCGGCGTCGACCAGGTCTGGGCGGCCACCGATGCCCGCATGGGCGAGGTCTACGCCGCCTGCTGGCAGCGACTCGGCCCCGGCCACTGGCAACTGCGGCAATCGGCCGCGCTCTACAGCCCTGCCAGCCTGGCGGCCGCAGTGGCCCGGCATCCTGTCGCCGTGGCGGGCAATGCGCTGGCCCTGCCCGCCCTGCAGGAGGCGCTGGGGTCGGTCGATGCCGCACTCGTCCAGATCGCCGATGCCGCGCCCGACGGCGCCGCCCTGGCCGCCTTGGCCCAAGCGGCCTGGCAACGCGGCGAAACGCTGGACCCGGCGCTGGCACTGCCGCTGTACGTGCGCGACAAGGTGGCCCAGACGACCGCCGAACGCCTGGCCGCACGGCCGGCCGCTCAACCCAGCACGACGGCGCCATGAACGCCCGCGCGCCGCTGCCAGCACCGACCCCACGGCTGCAGCCCATGGAGGTCAGCCACCTCGACGCGGTGATGGCCATCGAGGTACAGGCCTACCCCTTCCCCTGGAGCCGCGGCAACTTCATCGATTCGATCGCCTCCGGCTACTGGTGCTGCAGCCTGATCAGCGCCAGCGGCGAACTGCTGGGCTACCAGATCGTGATGGCCGGGCTGGACGAGCTGCACCTGCTCAACCTCACCGTCGCGCCCGATCACCAGGGCCAGGGCCACGCCCTGCTGCTGCTGCGTGCGCTGGAGGAACACGCCCGCCGCGAAGACGCCCACTGGCTCTGGCTGGAGGTGCGGCCGAGCAATGGGCGCGCCCGTGCGCTGTACGAACGCTTCGGCTTCGAGCAGGTCGGGCTGCGCAAGGGCTACTACCCCGATGCTGGCGGGCGGCGCGAGGATGCGCTGGTGCTGCGCCGTGCCGTCGAGCCGCCCACCCCCGCCTGGGGGCGCTCGCGATGAGTACCCGCTGGCCGGAACGCCGCCTGTCCATGCTGGAGGCCATGGACGTGCACCTGTGGCTGCCGCCCGAGCCCCCCGCAGAAACAGGGACAGCCTCAGAGGCCGACACCAACAACACCACCACGGACGAGCCACACCCCTCGGGGGCCGCTCAGACGACGGTGTCGGCAGCGCCCTCCGCACCGCTTCCTGCGCCGGTTCCTAAGCCAATTCCTGCGCCAGTTCCTGCGCCAGTTCCCGCACCGCTCCCCTCACCCGCCCCTGCTGCGAGCCGCCGGGCAGAACCGACCGTCACGGCCGCCGTGCCCGCCACGCCCCCCACCCGCGCGCTGCGGCCCGGCGGCGTCGCATCGATGGACTGGCCGGCCCTGCGCGAGGCCGTGGCCGGTTGCCGCGCCTGTGTCCTGTGTGAAAGCCGGCGCCAGACGGTGTTCGGCGTCGGCAACGAGCAGGCGCACTGGATGCTGATCGGCGAGGCGCCCGGCGAGCAGGAAGACCGCCAGGGCGAGCCCTTCGTCGGCAAGGCCGGGCAGCTGCTGGACAACATGCTGCGCGCCGTCGGACTGACCCGCCAGGAGGCCGAGCCAGCCCGGCAGGTCTACATCGCCAACGTGCTCAAGTGCCGCCCGCCGGCCAACCGCAACCCGGAGCCACCCGAGGTGGCGCAGTGCGAGCCCTTCCTGAAGCGCCAGGTGGAGCTGGTCGCGCCGCGCCTGATCCTGGCGATGGGACGCTTCGCGGTGCAGTCACTGCTGGCCAGCCAGGAGCCGATCGGCCGGCTGCGCGGCAAGGTGCACCGCTACCACGGCGTGCCGGTGGTGGTGACCTACCACCCGGCCTACCTGCTGCGCAACCCGCTCGACAAGGCCCGCAGCTGGGAAGACCTCTGCCTGGCCGCCGAGGTGCTGGCACGCGTCAACGCCGAACGCGACACGCCCCCGCAGGCCTGACACCGGCCAGCGACAGCCACCTCAGGCGTGGCGCGTCCCCAGGTAGCGCTTGCGCCAGAAGAACACCGACAGCCCGATGCCCAGCACCGCCATCGTGCCGATGGCGAACCACACGCCGGTGGTGGTGTGGATGAGCGGCAGGCTGTCGAAGTTCATGCCGAAGAAGCCGGTGATCAGGTTCAGCGGCAGGAAGATCGCCGTCAGCACCGTCAGCGTGCGCATGATGTCGTTGGTGCGCTGCCCCAACGCCGAGAAGTGCATCTGCACCGCCGATTCGGCCGAGGCCTGCAGGCGTCGCACGTGCGTAAGGACTCGCTCGATGTGCTCCTGCACGTCGCGTGAGCGCAGGCGCAGCAGCTCGCGCTCGCGCACGGCCTGTGGCTCGGTCTCTGCCGGCCACTCATCGAGTGCATCCATCCACTCCTGCACCGCGCTGTGCTGGTCCTCGCAGACGTCTTCCAACTGGTGCAGCAGGTTGCGCGACTCCAGCAGCGCCTGCCAGTCGACCCGGCGGCTGCGCGGACCGAGCAGATCCTGCTGCAGCGTGCCGAGCTGTCGGGTGAGCAGCCGGCGCAGCTCCAGGTAGCCGTCCACCAGGTGGTTGACGATGCGCAGCATCAGGTCGGCCGGGCTGGCGGGCATCCGGCCGTTGGCCGAGGTCTGCAGCAGGCGCTGGGCAAAGAAATCGCGCGCCTGGCAATCGCTCGGATGCACCGTCAGCAGCACGCGGTCAAAGACCGCGAAGCCGACCGGACTGGTGTCGATCGAGCGCAGCGCCGGCATCGCACGAGCGGCCGCGTCCGGAGCGGTCAACTCATCCAGCGACAGATCCCCGCTGCCCGCCGCCGCGGCCAGGCGGCGAAACACCAGCAGGTCGTACCAGGAGGTGTAGTCGAAGCGCGAGGGCAGTTGCTGGTTACGCAGGTCGGACAGGTGCAGGTCGACCAACTGGCCGCCCGTCCAGCGCTGCAGCGCGACCTGCAGCCGAGCGACCTCGTCCTCGAATTCCGGCCGCGACGGCGCCACCCACAGATAGCCCTGCGGCGGCAGGTCCTGCGGCAGCGCCGCCAGCTCGGTGCAGCCCTCGTCGATCAGAAAGATGCGCATCCCGCCCAGCCGCGCCGATCAGCCCTGGCGCAGCAGCCGCGCCGCATCCAGCGCGAAGTAGGTCAGGATGCCGTCCGCCCCGGCGCGCTTGAAGGCCAGCAGCGACTCCATCATCACCGCGTCGTGGTCCAGCCAGCCGTTCTGGGCGGCCGCCTTGAGCATCGCGTACTCGCCGCTGACCTGATAGGCGAAGGTGGGCATGCGGAACTCGTCCTTCACGCGGCGCACGATGTCCAGGTAGGGCATGCCGGGCTTGACCATGACCATGTCGGCGCCCTCGGCGATGTCCAGCGCCACCTCGCGCAGCGCCTCGTCGCTGTTGCCGGGGTCCATCTGGTAGACCTTCTTGTTGCTCTTGCCGAGGTTGCCGGCCGAGCCCACCGCGTCGCGGAACGGGCCGTAGAAGGCGCTGGCGTACTTGGCGCTGTAGGCCATGATGCGGGTGTGGATGAAGCGCTGCGCTTCCAGCGCACGGCGGATCGCGCCGATGCGGCCATCCATCATGTCGCTCGGCGCGACGATGTCCACGCCGGCCTGTGCCTGCACCAGCGCCTGTTGCACCAGCACCTCGATGGTCTCGTCGTTGAGCACGTAGCCGGTGTCGTCGAGCAGGCCATCCTGGCCGTGCGAGGTGTAGGGGTCGAGTGCGACGTCGGTCATCACGCCCAGTTCCGGGAAGCGCTTCTTCAGCTCGCGCACCACCTGCGGCACGAGGCCCTCCGGGTTGGCCGCTTCTCGGCCATCGGGCGTCTTGCCGGCGCTGCCCAGCACCGGGAACAGCGCCATCACCGGGATGCCCAGCGCCACGCACTGCTCGGCCACCGGCAGCAACTGGTCCAGGCTGCGGCGCTGCACGCCGGGCATCGAGGCCACGTCCTGCACCAGCCCCTGGCCTTCGAGCACGAACACCGGGTAGATCAGGTCGGCCGGTGCCAGACGGTGCTCACGCACCAGCTCCCGGGTGAAGGCATCGCGGCGCAGCCGACGGGGACGGCTCATGGGGTGGCTGGCGGGAGGAAACATCGACAGGCGTCCAGGCAATGGTTGGGGGTGCAGGGAGAGTCAGCCGCAGGCAGGACATGACATCGCGGACCCGCAATGATCATGCGGATCGCCCCACAACGCACCCACCGTCGCCGCGGAATCACAACTTCCACCGGGCGCCGGCAGCGTAGGGAGCAACCCCGAACACCACAGGTTCAAAACTGCTGCTAAACTTGTGGGTGAATGATACGTCGCAAGGCGGTCATTCCCTGCTTTTCCTCCCTGAGCAGGTGCCTTACCGTGTTGACAGCGTTAAGGCTTTGCAGCCCCAGCCAGCATGGCTGGGGCTCTTTTTTTTGCCGCGCCGTCATGTGCCGATGGCAACATCATGGATCCCGGCTTCACCGCCATGCCAATCTCTGGCGCAGGTGAACCCCACACCGCCGTGCACAGAAGACTCGGCCATCCAATGACCCAACGCCCAACCCAGGCGATCTCACGGACCTGAGGCTTGGGGCGCACGGCCAGCCCCACTGGGCTGCGACGCCCGACGGCCCATGGCGGGTCAGCGCTCCGTCCGCGCGATCTGCGCCTGGCCTGCGGCTTGAAGTGCGGGGTGGCCGCCGTCGTGGGTGATGACCTCGACACTGTCGAGTTGCGTCGGCCGGGTGGCATTCAGTTCATCGAACCAGGTGGTGCGAGGAGGATCCCTGAACCCGTGCAACGCCGCAGCCGCCTCGCCCGGCGCAGCAGCGCGCGTGCGACCTGGTCCATAGTGCGCCGGGACCAGCGGACTGGTGTCCGGCCCCAGGTCCGGTGCGGCCGACACGGGTTCGGGCACGAAGGCCTTGCGCACCGCCACCGGGTCGGGAAGCATGGCCTCATTCCAGATGTGCACCGGGATACCGGCGGCACGCATCACCCGCTCCAGACGAGCATGGCGCTTGCGAGCCCGCTCGGACAGGGCCCGCTCCGCCTGACGCAGCTCGATCACCGCCACCACGTTGGAGGCGCTGTCACAGACCATCAGGTCCACGCAGACATGGCCGATGCGCCGCTGCCACTCGACATAGGAGTAGCGTGTGGGCACCTTGATGAAATGCGAAATCGGCACCTGGGCCAGCACATTGTGCTGAGGCAGGGCCTGCCTCAGCAGGTCCAGCGCACGCTGGTGCTTGACTGTCAGGACGCGGGTGGCCTCGGGCGGCCAGCCGACCAGGGTGTCGACCGCATCAAGCGCCCTCGGCCGCCCCGCCGAGGTGCCTCCGGGACGCGACAGCGTCCAGCGCCGCCACACCCATAGCAGCGCAGCCGCGATCACGCCACCGGCCAGCAGCAGGCGCAGGTTACCTGACCCCAAAAATGAGAAATCCATCACACGAAATTAAACGGGTCTGGTCAACCCGTCAATCCCGCTGAACGGTCTGAGATGTAACAGTGGGCTCTTGCTCACTGTCCCTGGATGCAACGCCCAGGGCGTGAAGGCCGCAACCGGTCTTCACATTCTTTCACATTCAATCACATCCCCATGCCCGGGAAGCCGCCCTTCTTGAGCCCGCCCATGCGCTTCATCATCTTCATCAGGCCGCCGCCCTTCATCTTCTTCATCACGTCGCGCATCTGCTCGAACTGATTGAGCATGCGGTTGACGTCCTGCACCTGCACCCCCGCCCCGGCGGCGATGCGGCGCTTGCGGCTGGCCTTGATGAGCTCGGGCTTGGCGCGTTCAACGGGCGTCATCGAATGGATGATGCCCTCCATGCGGCGCACGTCCTTCTCGGCCTTGCCCATGTCGGCCTGGCCGGCCTTGGCGGCCAGTTCGGTGGGCAGCTTGTCCAGCAGGCCCGACAGGCCGCCCATCTTCTTCATCTGGCTGATCTGGGACAGGAAATCGTTGAGGTCGAAGCCGACACCGCTCTTGACCTTCTCGGCCAGCTTCTGCGCGGCCTCGATGTCCACGCCCTTCTGCACCTCCTCGACCAGGGCGACGATGTCGCCCATGCCGAGCACACGCCCGGCATGGCGGTCGGCGTCGAAGACCTCCAGGCCGTCGATCTTCTCGGACACACCGGCGAACTTGATTGGCGCACCGGTGATCGAGCGCACCGACAGCGCCGCGCCGCCACGCGAGTCGCCGTCGAGCTTGGTCAGCACGATGCCGGTCAGCGGCAGCGCTTCCTTGAACGCACGCGCGGTGTTGACTGCGTCCTGGCCCTGCATCGCGTCGACGACGAAGAGCGTCTCGACCGGGTGCAGCGTGGCGTGCAGGTCCTTGATCTCGGCCATCAGCGCTTCGTCGATGGCGAGCCGGCCGGCGGTGTCGACCAGCAGCACGTCGCAGTAGTGCTTCTTCGCGTAGTCCAGCGCAGCCAGCGCGATGTCGCGCGGCCGCTGGTCCGGCGCACTCGGGAACCACTCGGCGCCGGCCTGCTTCGTCACCGTCTTGAGCTGCTCGATGGCGGCCGGGCGGTACACGTCGGCCGAGACGGTCAGCACCTTCTTCTTGCGCCGCTCGATCAGGTGCTTGGCCAGCTTGGCCGTCGTGGTGGTCTTGCCCGCGCCCTGCAGACCGGCCATCAGGATGACAGCCGGCGGCTGCACCGCCAGGTTGATGTCGGCGATGCCCTCGCCCATCGTCGCGGCCAGCTCCTTGTGGACGATGCCCACCAGGGCCTGACCGGGGTTGAGCGAACCGGCGACCTCCTGGCCGAGCGCCTTCTCCTTGACGCGGGCGACGAAGTCGCGCACGACGGGCAGGGCCACGTCGGCTTCGAGCAGGGCCATGCGCACCTCGCGCAGCATGTCCTGGACGTTGGATTCGGTGATGCGCGCCTGGCCGCGCATCGTCTTGACGAGCTTTGACAGGCGTTCTGAAAGCGCTGATGCCATGGCGGCCCCGCAAAAGGCGAGCCGCGGGCGGCCCGAAAGTACACTGTGCACGTGATTCTATCGACCCCCCCCTCCACCGCCGTCGCGGCCCTGTCGCCCTGGTTCGTGGCCCCGGCGCTGCTGGCGCTGGTTGCCTATGCGTTGGCCGCGCCACGCGGGCTGCGCTGGGCCGAGCGCTGGGCCCTGCCGGTGGCCTGGGCGGCGCACGGCGTGGCCCTGCTGGCGCACCTGTTCGGCATCGGGCTGCCGGGCACCGGCGCGCGCTTCGGCTTCGCACCGGCGCTGTCGGCCACGGCCTGGCTGGTGCTGAGCGTGCACGCCGTGGAAAGCCGCTTCGTGCCGCTGGACGGGGTGCGCCGCTGGCTCGCGGCCCTGGGTGGCCTCAGCCTGCTGCTGGCGCTGCTGTTCCCTGGCGAGGGCACGCTGCATCCCAGCTCACCCTGGGCACCGCTGCACTGGTTGGCCGGGCTGGCCTCCTACGGCCTGTTCGGTGCCGCGGTGCTGCACGCCACGTTGCTGGACCGCAGCGAACGCGCCATGCGCCAGCGCCAGGGCCCCCCCAGCGTCGGCGGGCTGCCGCTGCTGACGCTGGAGAAGCTCACCTTCCGCTTCGTCGGTGCCGGCTTCGTCGTGCTGACGCTGGCGCTGGTGTTCGGCATGGGCTTCACCGCCACCTGGCACTGGGACCACAAGACGGTCTTCTCACTGCTGGGGTGGGTTGTCTTCGCCGCGCTGCTGGCCGGCCGGCGTGCCTTCGGCTGGCGCGGCCGGCGTGCCACGCGCTGGCTGTACATCGGCACCGGGCTGCTGTTGCTGGCCTACGTGGGCTCGCGCTTCGTGTTCGAGGTGCTGCTGCACCGCAGCCCCCCGGGCGGCTGAGGCGGCGGCGAGGAGACCGACTCGATGGCCCGCTTCGTTTGGCTGCTGGTGGTGGTGCTGGCCGTGATCGCCCTGGTGCGGGGCCTGCGCCGGCGCAACACGCCGCCAACGCCCACCCACAACCGTGCACCGCACGGCAAGGCCGTGCAGCCACAGACCATGGTGCGCTGTGCCCACTGCGGCGTGCACCTGGCCGAAGCCGATGCGCTGCAGGCACCCGACGGGCGCCACTACTGCAGCGAGCCGCATCGTCTCGCCGGCCCGGGCCCGCGGCCGGGGGGCTGAGCGCCCGTGTCGCGCGCCGAACCGGACCTGTCCGCGGTACCGCCCCGCGGCGACAGCTGGTTTCATCACCTGGGGGACGGCACCGGCCTGACGCAGCCGTCCGACCTGGACCCGGCCGCAGCTCCCCCCCTGAGCGGCCCGGCGGCCACCGCGGCGCAGGTGGTGACGACTGCGCCGGCAACGCCCCGCCCATCCGCGCCAGCGCTCCCCACCGGGGCGGCGCCCCGGCCTGACTCGCACGCCGACACACCAACCCGCCCGTTGCGTGCGCCCGCCCCCCTGACAAGCCCGACACCGCCCGCCTCCTCGCGCCCGGCTCCAGGCGGGCCGCCTGCGCCGGGCACGGCACCGTCCGGCCCCCCCAGCCCCGAGGGAGCCGCAGAAGCCGCAACGGCCGCGGCAAGCCCGATCGTCGGGGTGCCCCCGGCCTTCGCGCGGATCTTCCGCGCCTTCGCGGTGGCAAGGGCGCTGCTGGGCCTGCTGCTGCTGCTGATCCAGGGCCTGCTGGCCCTGGTGGCCAGCAGCGCGCCGAACCTGCTGCCCCTGCTGCTGTGCGGCGGCTATGCCGCCGTGGGCGTGGGCACCCTGATCTGGACCGCCCGCAGCAGCGCCCCGGTGAGCCGCGCCGGCAAGCTCGGCCAGCGCGGCTGGCTCGGCACCGTCGGCGTCGATCTGGTCGTCTTCAGCCTGCTGTTGTTCCTGGCCGGTGCGGGCATGAACGTCGCAGCGCTGTTCGTGCTGCCCGTGCTGATGGCCGCCACGCTGATGGCGCGCCGGCCCGCCATGGCCGTCGCCGCCGGGGTGGTGCTGGTGCAGCTGGGCCATGCCGCCTGGAACGGCTTGACGGGCGGCGAGTTCGCGTCGCAAGTCACCCAGGCTGGGCTGACCGGCGCCGGCATGCTGGCGATCGCCGCGCTGACCAGCGAGCTCGCGCAGCGCCTGGCCCGCCAGGAGCTGGCCGCCCGCAACACCCTGGAGCTGGCACGCCAGCAGGCCCGCCTGAACCGGCTGATGATCGAGGAGATGCCCGACGGCGTCATGGTGGTGGACCGCCACGGCCGCGTGCGCGCCGCCAACCCCGCCGCGGTGGCGCTGATCGGCGCGGCCCGCACCCGCCGCTTCCTGCCCTTCGACCTGGCTGGCCGGGCGCCCTGGCAGCCCCTGATCGCGGCGCTGCAGGAGGGCTTTGCCACCGGCACCTGGCCCCAGGGCGGCCAGGAACTGGCCCTGCGCCTGGAGCCCAGCCCCGGCGCCCCGGCCGAGGAGCGCCAGCTGCGCCTGCGCATGCGCTTCACCCGCCGCCAGCACGCCAGCGGTGAGGAGGAGTTGGGCGTGCTCTTCGTGGAGGACATGCGCACCCTGCGCGCGCGCGCCCAGCAGGAAAAGCTCGCGGCGATGGGGCGGGTCTCCGCCGGCATCGCGCACGAGATCCGCAATCCGCTGGCCGCCATCGCCCAGGCCAACGCCCTGCTGGCCGAGGACCTGACCCAGCCCAGCCAAGCCCGGTTGGCGCGCATGGTGGCCGACAACGTGGAGCGCCTGCAGCGCATCGTCGACGACATGCTGGAGGTGGCCCCAGGCGCGCCACGCGAGGCGCCGGTGATCGACCTCGGCCTGCAGGTCGAAGCCCTGTGCGCCGAGTGGGCCCGCACCGCCGGGCTGCCGACCAGCGACGCCAGCCCGCTGTACGTGGACTGTGGCGAAGAGCCGATCAGCGTGCGCTTCGACCCCGAGCACCTGCGCCGTGTGCTCATCAACCTGCTCGACAACGCCCTGCGCCATGGCAGCGGCCAGCCCCAGGCGGTGTGGGTGCGCACAGTGGCGCTCGGCCCGATGCAGGCGGCGCTGTCGGTGTCCAGCGACGGGCGGCCGATCGCCCCGGACGTCGAGCCCTACCTGTTCGAACCCTTCTTCTCAACGCGCAGCCGTGGCAGCGGTCTCGGCCTGTATATTTGCCGCGAACTGTGCGAGCGCTATGGCGCCACGATCGAATACCAGCCGCGCGGCGCGGGGGCCCGCCACCGCAACGCCTTCATCGTCACGCTGCCCCGCCTGCCCACCACCGACACCAGCGCGCGCGCCCGCCTGATCTGACGCCGAATGCTGATGCCGCCTCTACCTGCTCCAGCCCTCCGGCGTAGCCCCGCATGAACGTCAGCGCGCCCCCCAGCATCCTGGTCGTCGACGACGAGCCCGACCTGCGCACCCTCTACGAACTCTCCCTGCTGCGCGAGGGCTATGACGTCGAGACTGCGGGGGCGGTGGAGGAGGCCTGGGCCCTGCTCAAGGACCGGCGCTACCAGGCGGTGATCACCGACATGCGGCTGCCCGACGGCACCGGGCTGGACCTGCTGCGCCGCCTGGAGCAGGCCGGCCGCAGCGAGCGCAGCATCGTCATCACCGCCTATGGCTCGCCCGAGAACGCCGTGCAGGCCCTCAAGGCGGGCGCCTACGACTACCTCACCAAGCCGGTCGACCTGAAGCAGTTCCGCGCCGTCGTGGCCGCGGCCCTCGGGCGCACGATGTCGCCCCGCGCGGCGGCCGCCGGCGAGCCGGCCGGTACCCCCACCAGCGCACCGGCCCCGCTGGGCCGGGCGCCGCGCCGCGCGGTCGACGGCCCGGACAACGCGCTGCGCCGCATGGCGGGCCACTCCGCGGCGATGGAGCAGGTGCGCCAGCTGGTCGAGAAGGTGGCGCGCAGCATGGCGCCGGTGCTGATCCAGGGCGAATCCGGCACCGGCAAGGAGCTGGTGGCGCGCTCGATCCACCAGGTCAGCGCCCGCAGTGCCCAGCCCTTCATCGCGGTGAACTGCGGCGCCATCCCCGAGCAGCTGCTCGAAGCCGAGTTCTTCGGCTACCGCAAGGGCGCCTTCACCGGCGCGGCGGAGGACCGTGACGGCTTCTTCCAGGCCGCACGCGGCGGTACCCTCTTCCTCGACGAGATTGGCGACCTGCCGCTGTCGATGCAGAGCAAGCTGCTGCGCGCGATCCAGGAGCGCGCCGTGCGGCCGGTCGGCGCCGTGGTCGAGGTGCCGCTGGACGTGCGCGTCATCAGCGCCACCCACAAGGACCTAGCCGAAGAGGTGCCGCGCGGGCGCTTCCGCCAGGACCTGTACTACCGGCTGAACGTCATCGAGATCCGCGTGCCGGCCCTGCGCGAGCGCTGCGACGACCTGCCGGAGCTCTGCGCGCGCGTGCTGGAGCGCATCGCGGGCGACGCCGGCATGGCCAACACGCCCCGCCTCACGCCCGCCGCACTGGCGCACCTGGGGCGCTACCGCTTCCCGGGCAACGTGCGCGAGCTGGAGAACCTGCTGCACCGCGCGGTGGCCCTGTCGGGCGGGCCCACGATCGACGTCGAGGATCTGGGCCTGCCCGGCGCACGCACCGCCCCCGACGCGGCCCCGGCCACCTTGTCGGCCTGCTCTCCCGAGCCCGGCACGCCCGTGGACGCCGGAACTGCGGCGGGCGCAGGGGCAGGGGCAGGGGAGCCCCCACGCCCCCATCCGTCCGCCCCTGCCGCGTCGCCATCGACCGCGCCGGCCGCGCCGCTGCCAACCGATCTGGTGGCCTACCTCGACGAGGTCGAGCGCGAGGTGCTGGCGCGGGCGCTGGAACGCCACCGCTACAACCGCACCGCCGCGGGCGCTGCGATGGGCCTGACGCTGCGGCAGATGCGCTACCGCATGGCCCGGCTGGGCGTGCACGTGGCGGGAGACGGGGTGACACTCGACGACGGCGAGCCGAGCGAGGCTGGCGATTCAGGCGGCAGCGAATGAAATGCCGCCAGCGCCGCCGCCGTCACCCGCGTCGCGATTCCCCTGAGGTGGCTTGCTGGCGGCAGGGCTGGCTGTCGACGGCACGGGTGGTGCCCAGCCCCAACCACGGCCCGCGCCCGGCCGGGGCCGAAGTCTGCCTCGCGGTGCTGCACTCGATCAGCCTGCCACCTGGCCACTACGGTGGGCCGGCGGTCGAGCAACTCTTCACCAATCGGCTTGATCCCGCCGGCCACCCCTCGTTTGCCGAGGTCGCGGCGCTGCGGGTCTCAGCCCACTTCCTGATCCGGCGCGACGGACAGGTGCTGCAGTTCGTCAGCGTGGCCAACCGGGCCTGGCATGCGGGCCTCTCGCGTTGGCGCGGCGTGGCCAACCGCAACGACGACTCGGTGGGCATCGAGCTGGAAGGCCTGGAGGGGCGGCGCTTCACCGCAGCCCAATACCGCCGCGCCGCCTGGCTGCTGCGCCGCCTGTGCGACGCCTGGCCGGTCACCGAGGTGGTGGGGCACGAGCACATCGCCCCCGGGCGCAAACGCGATCCTGGTCCAGGCTGGCACTGGCCGCGGCTGGCAAGGCGGCTGAGCGGCATACCGCTGCAGCCAACCCCGGCGCACGCCACCGCATCCGCACTGCGCGCCCTCGCTGGCGGCTGAGGGTCACCGCGAACGGGCGCCCAAGGACACAGGGCTGGATCTGGACAAGTTTCGTGATTGACTACATCAGCATTCACAAATATGTAGGCAGTTTCAGACTCTGCAGTGCAGCTGCACCCCGCACCGGGGACCAAGCAGCTCGACATGACCGGGCGATGTCAAGAAACGCTTGGTGATTCGACGCGACGTTCAGATAATCCGGCTCTGATAGGAAGTCAGACATGCTGGTCTGGGAAGACTTGCCCCATCCGTCGCACGCCCCCGCGAATCCCGCCCTGCCGAACGTCCCGCGCGATGTCTCGGCCCCGATGCCATCCCCCCTGCACGCCGCACGTCGGATCCCGACGAGCCACCCGTGCACGCCCGCCGCGGGCGGCGAGGACGGCCATCGCCACGGGCGGTGCGGCCACCCTGCGTCACATCGGCAACATCCCCTTTTCCTGAGGTGCCGCCCGACGGTCCCGGCCCGGACCACAAGCCACGGCACCAAGACATTCACGGCAGTCGGCGCCGCTCCTGGGCAGTCCGGCACCACGAATCACCGGGCGGGCGCGAGCAACCTGGTGTGTTTTTTGTCCACGTGATCAAGGAGAACGAGATGGCAACTGCAAAGAAAGCGGCAGCGCCCGCCAAGAAGGCCCCGGCAGCCAAGAAGGCCGCCGCCAAGAAGACCGCTGTCGCGGTTGAAGCCACGGTGGCACCGGTGGCAGCACCTGCTGCAGCCGACAAGGCCGCTGTGAAGAAGGCACCGGCCAAGAAGGCGGGCGCGAAGAAGGTGGTGGCCGCGCCGGCTGCACCGGTTCCAGCGCCGGTTGCTGCAGCACCGGCACCCGCCAAGAAGGCCGCTGCCAAGAAAGCCCCGGCCAAGAAGGCTGCAGCCGCCGCACCGGCGCCCGCTCCCGCTCCGGTCGAGGCGCCCGCACCCGCCAAGAAGGCCACCCCCAAGCCGGGCCTGAAGCGCGCGGCACCTGCCAAAAAGGCGGCGGCGGCTCCTGCGCCAGTACCGCCGGCCCCGGCATCGGCCCCCGCAGCCAAGAAGGCCGCAGCCAAGAAGGCCCCGGCCAAGCAGGCAGCAGCGGCTGCACCGGCGCCCGCCCCGGTCGAGGCACCCGCGCCGGCCAAGAAGGCCGCCCCCAAGCCGAGCGTGAAGAGCGCGGCACCGGCCAAGAAGGCCGCGGCGAAGAAGGCCGCTGCGCCGGCACCCGCCGCAGCCGCAGCCGCAGCGTCGGCCAAGACGACGCTCAGCCCGCAGGCCGCCTGGCCCTTTCCGACCGGCGAAAAGCCCTGAGTGACGCAGGCCGGCCGCCTCGGCGTGCCGGCTGAATGAGCGCTCCACGCCCGGCCCTGCGCCGGGCGTTTTGTTTCCAGCCCTCCCGACGAAGACCTCGACCATGAAAGCGACCCCGCGCCATCCAGCCCCCGCGAGTGCGCCCGAGGCCCCGTCCTACCTGATCTGGCAGGACGATGGCGCGCTGCTCGACCTGGCCGTCATCCCGAATGCCAAGCGCAGCCAGCTGGCCGGCCTGCACGATGGGGCGCTGCGCGTGCGCCTGGCGGCGCCGCCGGTGGACGGGGCGGCCAACGAGGCGCTGCAGCGCTGGCTGGCCGACGAGGTGGGCGTCCCGAAGTCCCAGGTGCAACTGCTGCGTGGCGCCAGCGGGCGACGCAAGCGCGTCAAGCTGCTGGCCGAGCGGCGGGTGTTGCAGGACTGGCTGGCGCGCATGAGCGTGGCGCTGGCGGCCCTGCAGCAGGAGTGAGAACCACCCGAGCCGCTGCGATCAGGCCACGCCGAGGGCGGCGCGGTCCAGCGTGTGGTTCTGCGGGCCGTGGCAGGCGATCTTGATCGCGCCGACGCGGTTGCCCAGCTCGACGCAGCGCACCAGGTCCCAGCCGCGCTCCAGGCCGTAGAGCAGGGCGCCGCGGAAGGCGTCGCCACAGCCGGTGGGATCCAGCACCGCCTCGGCGACCACGCCCGGCACGCGGGTGACTTCACCCTGCACCCAGACGTCGCAGCCCTCGTGGCCCAGCGTCACCACCACGCCGCGCAGGTGCGAGCGGGACAGCGTGGCCAGGTCGGTGTCCATGCGCTCGCACAACATGCGGGCCTCGTAGTCGTTCACCGTCACCCAGGTGGCCTGGGCGACGAAGCCGTGCAGCTCCTCGCCGTTGAACATCGGCAGGCCCTGGCCCGGATCGAAGATGAAGGGCAGGCCGGCGGCGGCGAAGTCGCGCGCGCGCTTGAGCATGGCATCGCGCCCGTCGGGCCCGATCAGCGCCAGCCTCAGGTCGTCGCGCACCGGCATCTCGATGCGGTCGGCAAACTGCATCGCACCGGGGTGGAAGGCCGTGATCTGGTTGTTGTCCTCGTCGGTGATGATGTTGGCCTGCGCGGTGTAGCTCTCGGCCACCGTCAGCACATGGCGGGTGTCGATGCCCAGGTCGTTCATGCGCTCCAGGTAGCCCGCGCCATCGCTGCCCAGGGCCGCCATCACCACCGGCTCGCCACCCAGGGCCTTGAGCGTGTAGGCGATGTTGCCGGCGCAGCCGCCGAATTCGCGGCGCAGCGTGGGCACCAGGAAGGAGACGTTCAGGATGTGGATCTGCTCGGGCAGGATCTGCTGCGCGAAGCGGCCGGGGAAGGTGGCGATCGTGTCGAACGCGAGCGAACCGCAGATGAGGGCGGACATGGGGAGGGCTCCAGGAAACAGGGAACGGCAAGGGCCCGGCGGCGACGCACCGCCCAGGCCCAAGATGGACTGGCCGCGATTGTGCGGCCGCCCTGCCCTGCCCCCGGGCCGACTCAGCGCCGCCGCAGCAGCGCGTGCAGGGCGATTGCGCCGAAAGTCGCGGTTCCGATGCCACCCAGCGTGAAGGCGCCGAACTTCAGCGTGTAGTCGCCCGTGCCCAGCACCAGCGTGACGGCGGCGACGATGAGGTTGGTGTTGTCGGAGAAGTCCACCCGGTTGTCGACCCAGATCTTGGCGCCGGCCACCGCGATCAGGCCGAAGACGACGATCGACACCCCGCCCATCACCGCCAGCGGGATGGCCTGGATCAGCGCGCCGAACTTGGGCGAGAAGCCCAGCAGCACCGCGATCAGTGCGGCGACCACGAACATCGCGGTCGAGTAGATCTTGGTGGCGGCCATCACGCCGATGTTCTCGGCGTAGGTGGTCACGCCGGTGCCGCCCGCGGCGCCCGACACCATCGTGGCCACGCCGTCGCCGATGAAGGCGCGACCCAGGTAGGCGTCCATGTTGCGGCCGGTCATGGCGCTCACGGCCTTGAGGTGGCCCAGGTTCTCGGCCACCAGGATCACCGCCACCGGTGCGATCAGCAGCATGGCCTTGGCATCGAACACCGGCGCGGCGAAGTTGGGCGCGCCGAACCAGGCGGCCGAGGCGACACGGCTGAAGTCGATCGGCTTGCCCAGGCCCAGGCCGTTGGTGAGCAGGGCGTAAAGGATCGACGCCAGGATCAACCCGACCAGGATCAGCAGGCGTTGCGTCATGCCGCGCGTGTACACCGCGACGAAGCCGACGCAGAGGAAGGTCAGCCCCTGCATCCAGGCGTCGAAGGCGGTGGGCGCCATGTTCTTGATCGGGATGCCAGCCAGGTTCAGGCCGATCACCGCCACCACCGCGCCGGTCACCACCGGCGGCATGAAGCGCTCGATCCAGCCCGCGCCGGTGCCCGCCACGATGAGGCCGATCAGCGTGTACACCGCACCGCAGGCGATGATGCCGCCCAGCGCCACGCCGAGGTTGCCGTTGGCGCCCTGGCCCGCGTAGCCGGTGGCCGCGATCACCACGCCGATGAAGGCGAAGCTCGACCCCAGGTAGCTCGGCACCCGCCCGCCGACGATGAAGAAGAAGATCAGCGTGCCCACGCCGCTCATCAGGATCGCGACGTTGGGGTCAAAGCCCATCAGCAGCGGCGCCAGCACCGTCGCACCAAACATCGCGATGACGTGCTGGACGCCCATCGCGAAGGTCTGGGGCCACGGCAGGCGCTCATCGGGCGCGATCACGCCCTCGGTCTTCTCCTGCCAACGCGGGAACAGTGAATTCATGGGTTTCCTTGGCTGCACGCGACCACCTGGCGCGCGCGTTAAAAAACGCACGGCGAAGTGTAAGCAACCGTCAAGGAAACTTGAAAAAAAAGGAAGGGGAGCGGGACGCAGAAACCGGGTGCTCGCTCTCTCAAACCCGGAACGCCCGCTCCCCTCGGGACTTGACCCAGTCCCGAAGGCTTCTCTGAGGAGGAGTCACACGAGAAGATCAGCCACCTTCGCCGCGCCGTTCGATCCGGGACCGGATCGCGGGGATGAGGGCAAGCAGCAGAAGGTCAGTGCACGGGATGGCATCTTCCATGCCATCCCGGGGGCGCGAACGGCCCCTGGGTTCATGCTTGCGTGGTCAACGCACCATCAAAGCGGCATCACCGTACCAGGGCCTGGGTAGGCAGATCCTCGACCGCCTCAGCCGCGGCAAAGGCGCTGAGGGCCATCACGACCGCCACGGCGGCCAACCAGTCGGACCAACGGAATTTCATCTTCTGCCCCTGGGCCGGCCGGGCGGTCGGTGACACGCGCTGCAGCGGCTTCCTGACGGAGACAGCGGCATCGTCCGTGCCATGAAGCAACTGTGTACGCCGTCACAAGCCCAGCCCACCGCTGCAAAGTCTCATTGCAACGCTGACAGGATCCGTCAGACGCGATGACAGGATTGGTCACCCCCGAACTGACATGGCCTGCCAGAACCGGCAAAACCCGTCGAGGCCGGCTCGTCAGGCCGCGGCCTGCCAGCCGCGCGGCACGGCGCCCAGCAGCCGGCGCGTGTACTCCTCACGCGGCGCGGCCAGCAGGTCAGCCGCACCTGCGCGCTCGACCACCCGGCCGTCCTTCATCACCAGCACCTCGTCGGAGATGAAGCGCACCACGGCCAGGTCGTGGCTGATGAAGACGTAGGCCAGGCCCAGCTCGTCCTGCAGGTCGCGCAGCAGGTTGAGCACCTGCGCCTGCACCGACACGTCCAGCGCCGACACCGCCTCGTCCAGGATCAGCACCTGCGGCGACAGCGTCAGCGCCCGTGCGATGGCGATGCGCTGACGCTGGCCGCCGGAAAACTCGTGCGGGTACTTGCCGAAGGCCGTGGCGTCCAGCCCGACGCGCTGCAGCAGCGCCAGCGCACGCGCCTCGCGCTCGGCGTCGTCGGCGCCCACCGCGTGGATGCGCATCGGCTCCAGCAGCGTCTGGCCGATGGTGAAGCGCGGGTTCAACGAGGCATAGGGGTTCTGGAAGACGATCTGGATGCGCCGGCGCAGCGCCTGGCGTTCGGCGCCCTGCAGCGCCAGCAGGTCGCGGCCGTCGAAGATCACCTCTCCGCCGGTGGGCTCCTGCAGGCGCAGCAGCGTCAGGCCCATGGTCGTCTTGCCCGAGCCCGATTCGCCCACCACGCCCAGCGTGTGGCCGCGCCGCAGCTGGAAGCTGACGTCCTGCACCGCCTTGAACTCGCGCCGGCCGAACAGCCCCTGGCGCAGGAAGAAGGACTTGGCCAGCCCCCGCACCTCCAGCACCACCGGGGCGGTGGCATCGCGCGCATCCGGCGCTGTGGCGTCGGCGGCCGCTTCGCCTGCAGCCGCAGCCGCCTCGGCGGCGATGTGGTCGTCGATCACCGTCAGGCGACGCGGGTGGTGGTCCAGCCGCGGGCGGCAGGCCAGCAGCGCGCGGGTGTAGGCGTCCTGTGGCGCGGCGAAGATCTGCGCCACCGGGCCCTGCTCGCGCACCTGGCCGTGGCGCATCACCACCACCTGGTCGGCGATCTCCCCCACCACGCCCAGGTCGTGGCTGATGAAGAGCATGCTCATGCGCCGCCGGTGCTTCAGGTCGGCCAGCAGCTCCAGGATCTGGCGCTGGATCGTCACGTCCAGCGCCGTCGTGGGCTCGTCGGCGATCAGCAGCTTGGGCTCGCAGGCCAGCGCCATTGCGATCATCACGCGCTGCTGCTGGCCGCCGGAGAGCTCGTGCGGGTAGGCGTCCAGCCGGCGGCGCGGCTCGGGCAGGCCGACTTCCTCCAGCAACGCCTCGGTGCGTGCACGCGCCGCCCGGCGCGACAGGCCCATGTGCAGCACCAGCGGCTCGGCGATCTGTGCCCCGATCGGGAACACCGGGTTGAGCGAGCCCATCGGGTCCTGGAACACGCAGGTGATCTCGCGCCCACGCAGGGCACGCAGCTCGGCCGCGCTCGCCTGCAGCAGGTCGCGGCCCTGGAAGACGACGCGCCCGCTCGGCTCGGCGTTGTCTGGCAGCAGGCGCGGGATGCTCATCGCGGTGACGGTCTTGCCCGAGCCGGATTCGCCCACCAGCGCGACGGTGGTGTTCTCCGGCACGTCGAAGCTCACGCCCGTGCCATCTCGCCCCACCGCCAGGCTGCGCTGCAGCACGCCGGCCTCACGGCCCATGCGGAAGGCCACCTGCAGGTTCTCGACGCTCAGCAGCGGGGCTTGCACGTTGGCGCTCATTCCAGGCCCCTCAGCTTCGGGTCGAGCGCATCGCGCAGCGCATCGGTCATCAACGAGAAGGCGGTCACGAAAACCGCCATGAAGCCGGTGGCCGCCACCAGCTGCCACCAATGCCCCAGGATGAGTTCGCTCTGGGCCTCGGCCAGCATCGTGCCCCAGCTGACCTGGTCGACGCTCACGCCCAGCCCCAGGTAGGACAGGATCACCTCGTACTTGATGAAGCTGACCACGTGGATGGACAGCTGCACCAGCACCACGTGGCTGGCGTTGGGCAGGATGTGGCGGAACATGCGCGACCACACGCTGGCGCCGATCGCCTCGGCCGAGCGCACGTACTCGCGCACCGCGTGCTTCATGAACTCGGCGCGCACCAGGCGGTAGATCCCGGTCCAGCCGGTCAGCCCGAGGATCAGCACCACGCTGCCCACGCCGCGGCCGGTCACCGCCGCGAAGGCGAAGATCAGCAGGATGCTCGGGATCGAGGTGAAGACGTTGTAGAGCCACTCCAGCGCGTCGCCCACCTTGCCGCCGAAGAAGCCCGAGAAGGCGCCCAGCACCGTGCCGATCAGCGTGGCGAAGAGGGCGCCCAGCACGCCGACCTGGATCGACACCTGCGAGCCCTGGATGGCCTTGTCCAGCACGTCGCGGCCCAGCCGGTCGGCGCCGAAGGGCAGCGTGGCCAGGCGTGGCGCCTCGGTGGTCTGCAGCTGGGCGGCGCGCGCAGCCCACTCGGCGTAGCGGGGGGCGAGCGGGTCGACATCGCTCAGGTCGACCATCGGCGCCTGCGCCGTGCTGGCCGCCGCGCTGGGGCCGGCGGTTTTCGCGGCCGCGCCGACGAAGTGCGGCGGCGCGTAGGACAGGCCCTTCTCGGCCTGCCAGTCGGCCGCCACGCCGCCGGCCGCCACCGCCAGGATCAGCCCCAGGTACAGCGCCACGATGGCCAGGCAGGTCATGCCCACGCGGTCGCGCCGGTAGCGCGCCCAGGCCGCCCGCCAGACGCCCTGGCTGCGGGCGGACATTCCCGTAGCCGGGCTCGAAGCAGTCATGGCGGCGCTCATTTGAGGACCACCCGCGGATCGACCAGCTTGTAGAGCAGGTCGGTGAGCAGATTGACGAGCATCGTGATCATCGCCAGGTAGATGGTCACCGCCTGGATGACCGGGTAGTCGCTGCGGTTGACCGCCAGCAGCACCTCGCGGCCGATGCCGGGGATGGAGAAGAACACCTCGATCAGGAAGCTGCCCACGAAGATGCCCGGCAGCTGCACGCCGATGTTGGTGAGGATGGGGATCAGCGCATTGCGCAGCACGTGCTTGAGCAGGATGGCGCGCTCGGTCAGCCCCTTGGCGCGGGCGGTGCGCACATAGTCCTGGCCGATCTCGTCCAGGAAGAAGCTGCGGTACAGGCGCGTCTGCGGCGACACGCCCACCATCACCGCCAGCAGGATCGGCAGCGGCGCGTAGGTGGTCAGGTTGGTCCAGAAGCTGGCCGTCCAGCCCTGCACCGGGAACCAGCCGAGCTGGAAGGCGAACAGCCACTGGCCGACGATGACGTAGACCAGGAAGCTGATCGACAGCGCCACGGTGGTGACCACCATGATCGCCCGGTCGGTCAGCGAGCCGCGCACCGCCGCCACCGCCAGCGCAAAGGGGATGGCCAGCAGCGCATCCAGGATCAGGATGGGCACCATCACCGTCAGCGTGGCCGGCAGGCGGCTGCCGAACAGGCTGGACACCGCCTCCTGCGTGGCCCAGGACCGGCCCCAGTCGAAGCTGACGATCTGCTTGAGGAAGATGCCCAGCTGCTCCCAGACCGGCCGGTTCAGGCCGAGCTGCTCACGGATCTGCTCGATCTGCTGGCTGGTGGCGTTCAGGCCGCCGAGGATCTCGGCCGGGTCCCCGCCGAAGGCCTTGAAGAGGAAGAAGACCAGCAGCACCACCCCGAGCAGGGTCGGCACCATCTGCCAGAGGCGGCGGATCAAATAGGCGAGCATGGACCGGGAGTCTAGCGAGGCCGCCCGGCCGCGCCATCCTGGCCGGCCCGGGGAGCCGGCTCAGGCGGGCAGCGCGGTGGCTTCGCGGGCTTCGCCGGCCACGTTACCGCCCCGCACCGATGGGCCCAGCACGGCCGCCTGCAGGCGCTCGAACTCCGCGCGCGGCACGGGCCGGCCGTACAGCCAACCCTGCGCCAGGTGGCAGCCCATCTGGCGCAGCGCCGCGGCCTGGTCGGCATCCTCCACCCCCTCGGCCACCAGCTCCAGGCCCAGGCTGTGGCCCATGCCCACCACCGCACGGACGATGCCGGCACGGGCGGGCTGCGTCGCCACCTCGTTGACGAAGGAGCGGTCGATCTTCAGCGTGGTGATCGGGAAGCGGGTCAGGTAGCCCAGCGCCGAATAGCCGGTACCGAAGTCATCGATCGCCAGCGTGAAGCCCAGCTGGCGCAGCTCGGCCAGGATCGCCGCCACCTGGCCGCGCGAGTCGATCAGCAGGCTCTCGGTCATCTCCAGCTCGATCCACTCCGGCCGGCAGCCGCTGTCGTGCAGCACGGCGCGCACCATGCCGACGAAGTGCGGCGACCAGAACTGCCGCGGCGACAGGTTCACCGCGATCTTCAGGGCAGCCGCACCCGGTGGCTGGTGCGCGTTCCAGGCCACCGCGGTCTCGCAGGCGGTGCGCAGCACCCACTCGCCGATCGGCACGATCAGGCCGGTGTCCTCGGCCACCGGGATGAAACGGTCCGGCGGCACCAGCGCACCGCCGCCACGCCGCCAGCGCAGCAGCGCTTCGGCGCCCACCACCCCGCCGTCGCTCACGCGCACCTTGGGCTGGTAGTGCAGTTCCAGCTCGTTGCGCTCGATCGCGCGGCGCAGGTCACCGTCCAGCCGCACCCGCTCACGCGCCCGGGCACTCTGCTCGGCGTTGTGGAACTGGTAGCCCGAGCGCCCGCGCGACTTGGCATCGAACATGGCCACATCGGCACAGCGCATCAGCGAGTCCGCATCGGTGGCATCGCCCGGGTACATCGCGATGCCGACGCTGCAGGACACGTACAGCTCCAGCTCGCCCAGCCGGAAGGGCCGGCCCAGCGCGGCGATCAGCCGCTCGGCGACGGTCGCGGCCATCGCACTGCTCTCCAACACCGGCAGCACGATGGCGAACTCGTCGCCGCCCAGGCGCGCCAGCCCGTCGCCCTGGCGCAGGCCGGCCTTCAGCCGCGTGGCGGCCTCCACCAGCAGGCGGTCGCCGGCGTCGTGGCCCAGCGTGTCGTTGACCGACTTGAAATGGTCCAGGTCCAGCACGAGCAGCGCCAGCCTGCCCTGGCAGGTGGCCACCGCCGAAGCCAGCGACGCCTGGAAGGCCGCCCGGTTGGCCAGCCCGGTCAGCGGGTCGCCGTAGGCCAGATCGCGCAGCTCGTGCTGCACCGCCACCTGCCTCGTCACGTCCTGCACCGTCGTCATCACGCGCACGGCGCGGCCGTCATCGCTGTACTCGGCGCGCTGCACCGCCTGCACATGGAACTCGCCACGGACCGACACCACCCGGGCGTCGTAGCGCAGCTCGGCCTGCTGCTGCGTGAGCGAGTCGCGGATCAGCTCGGTGACCCGCTCGCGGTCCTCCGCCGCCAGCGCCTGCGTGATGTCGCGCGGCGAAACCACTTTCCCCGCCGGCACGCCCAGCATGCGACAGGCCTGGGCCGACACCGTGACATGCCCGCCCTGCACGTCCCACACGAAGTGCCCGACCAGGGCCATCCGCTCGGCGTCCTGCAGGTGGGCCAGCACCTGCTCGCGCTCCTGGGCCGTGCTGTGCAGGCTGCGGATCAGCCCCTGCACCGTGCGCGGCAGCGAGAAATTCACCGTCACGATGAACATCAGGCAGCAGAACGCCAGGAAGGCATGCAGGCCATCCCCCCAGCTGAGCAGCCCGACGATCGCCGGCGCCAACGTCAGGATGCCGAACACCGGGACCACCACCGGCAACGCACCGACCAGGGACGCGCTGCCCGCCACCATCACCAAGGCCGTGACCAGCACGGCCATCTGGTGGATCGGTTCGGGCAGCACACCGACCAGCGCGCTGAAGCTGCCCCAGGCGGCGCCCTGGACCGCCGTGGCGCCCCAGGCCAGGTGCTGCCAGGCCAGCAGACCGAAGCGCTGCCGCGCGCCGTGCCGATACACCCATACCGCGGCCAGCCGAAGGGCAAAGAGCAGCTCGACCGCCGGCAGCCACACCTTCACGTACAACGGCGGCAGGTGCGGCAGCAGTGCAAACACCACCAGCGCAGCGCCAAAGGCGCCCGCCAGCAGGGTGACGGTGGACGCACCGTAGTAGGCATCCATCATGGCCTGCCTCTCGCTGACCAGGGGTCGAGGCGCAACGGTAGCGATTGGCGGTGAAGAGGGCTGGCTACTGCTCATGGGAGGTACCGATACGCCGGCCCTCGCCACCCCGCCTCTGGCGGAGCGACACATGCCGTCCGCAGGAACATCGGCAGCCCGGGTCACGGGTACAGGCAGCCACGCCCACCCGACCGTGAACCCTGTCACGCCATCCAGGGGAACGGCCCCCCCGCCCGGCCAACCCACCAGTCAGCCGGCGCGTCCCGCTCCAGCCAACGGGCAGCGCCGGCCGTTCTCGAAGACCAGCAGCTCGCCGGGCGCCATCGCCGTCCAGGCCTCGTTGCAGGTCAGCGGTTCAGTCACCACCACCGCCACGCGATCGTCCGGCGTGGTGTGGGCGGCAAAGTCCACCGTCAGGTCCTCGTCCTGCAGCTGCGCGGTGTCAAAGGGGTGGGCTCGCTCGATGTAATGCAGCTTGGTGCTGCAGTGCACCCACAGCGCCTCGCCGTTGCTGAGCAGGAAGTTGAAGGTGCCGTGCCTGGCCACCGGCGGCACCAGTTCGGCCAGCGTCTGCGTCAGGTGCGCCACGCTGGGCACGCCGGCATGGCACTTCGAGATCTCCTGCATCAGCCAGCAGAAGGCGCGTTCGCTGTCGGTGTCGCCGACTGGGCGGAAGGCCGCATGCAGCTTGGGCTGGAAGTCCACCAGGTTGCCGTTGTGCGCGAACACCCAGTAGCGCCCCCACAGCTCGCGCATGAAGGGGTGCGTGTTCTCCAGCGCCACCCGTCCCTGCGTGGCCTTGCGGATGTGGGCAATGATGTGGCGGCTGTGGATCGGGTAGCGCCGGATCATCTCCGCCACCGGCGAGGTGGTGGCGCTCTGGTGATCCACGAACAACCGCACCCCCGGCCCTTCGAAGAAGGCGATGCCGAAGCCATCGCGGTGCTCCTCGGCGCGGTGGGCGAAGCCGGTGAAGCTGAACACCAGGTCGGTGGGGGTGTTGGCATTGAGGCCGAGCAGCTGGCACATGGCGTGAGTGTGCCGCATCCGCCCGTCGGGCCCTCGCCCACAATGCGGCCTGCCTGCATGCCTGCCAGCCCGCGCGCCCAGCGCGACACCACCTGCCCGCCCCTGCCCCCGATGGACACCACGGCCCTCCTCACCCGCCTCGGCGAACACCTCGCCCGGGCCTGGCAGACCCCGGTGCACCCCACCCGAGCCACCCGTGCCACCGTGCCAGCCAGCCTCCCGGCCTGGCGCTGCGTCTGCGGGCGGCGGATCTACTTCCGCAATGACCGCTGTCTGGCCTGCGGGCGGGCGCTGGGCTTCGACCCGCTGGCCGGCGCCATGCTCGCCCTGGCGCCGGCCGAGCCGCTGCCCGGCGAGCCCGCCCCGACCTGGCACGACGCCCGGCCCGACCATGCCGCGGCCACCTACCTGCGCTGCGCCAACGCCACCAGCCCGGCGGCCTGCAACTGGCTCGTGCCCACCAGCGAGCGCAATGACGCCGGGCAGCGCCCGCTGTACTGCCGCGCCTGCCGGCTCAACCGCACCATCCCGGACCTGGGCCGCGCCGGCCAGGCCGACGCCTGGGCCCGCATCGAGGCCGCCAAGCGCCGCCTGATCGCCCAGCTGCTCGCACTGGGGCTGCCCGTGGCCTCCCGGCTGCCGGGCGCGGGCGGCGAAGACCCCCAGCGCGGCCTCGCCTTCGACTTCCTCGCTGAATCACCGGGCGGCGCCGAGGTGCTCACCGGCCACGCCAACGGCCTCATCACCCTCGACCTGGAGGAGGCCGACGACGCTGCCCGTGAACGCCTGCGCGCCCAGCTGCACGAGCCCTACCGCACCCTGCTCGGCCACCTGCGCCACGAGGTCGGCCACTACTACTGGGACCGGCTGGTGGCCGGCAGCGCCTGGCAGGAGCCCTTCCGGCAGCTCTTCGGCGATGAGCGCGCCGACTACCGCAGCGCCCTGCAGCAGCACTATGCCGAGGGCCCCCGGCCCGATTGGGCGCAGTGGCACGTCAGCGCCTACGCCGCCAGCCACCCCTGGGAGGACTGGGCCGAAACCTGGGCCCACTACCTGCATCTGCACGACACGCTGGAAACCGCGCGCCGCTTCGACCTCGATGCCGAGGACATCGAGATGGAAATCCAGCCCTACGGCGAGGACGCCCTCACCGCCCCCGACCCGGCCTTCCTCGCCGCCGTGAACGCCTGGGCCGAACTCACCGCGCTGCTCAACGAACTCTCGCGCAGCATGGGCCAGAGCGACTTCTACCCCTTCACGCCCAGCGCCGCCGCGGTGCGCAAGCTGCACTTCGTGCACCGGGTGGTGAGTGCAGCAGCAACCGCCGGCTGACGCGCCCCTCTGACCGGCCCCTGCCTCACACCCGCAGGCCGAACAGCCCGATGTGGACCGCCCGGTTGAGCCAGCAACGCAGCCGGGGCACCTCCCGCCGCAACAGGGGCAGCTGTGGCGTCCCCTGGGCACCGGTGGGCAGCCGCTTGTGCAGCACGAACACCGGATCGCCCGTGCGCGGGTGCCGGCTCTCCCCGGTCACGGCATAGCCGAAGCGCCGGTACATCGCCAGTGCCTGCGCGTTGTCCTGCCGGCAACGCAGCCCCACTCGGGCCAGCCCCATTCCCGCGGCCCGCGCCTCCACCTGCTGCAGGAGCAGCGAGCCCAGGCCGCGGCGCCGCTGGTCGCCATCCACCGCGATCATCGTCAGCCACAGCTCACCTGACCCGGGTTCACGCTGCACGAACGACAACCCCAGCACGCGGCGCCCTTCACGCAGCACATGGAAGCCGTTGGAGTGGTGGCAGAGGTAGTAGCGCAGCGTGCGCGCCTGCAGGTCCGGCAGGCTGCGCAGCGCCAGCGCCGCCACCTGGGGCCAGTCGCGGTAGCGCAGCGGTTGTGGGTTTGGAAAGGGCATCGGCAGCAGCCCCGGCAGGGCACCGGGTGAAGGAACCTGAGCCAGCCTATGCGGCACACCTGAGGGTGCACTGAAGCGGCGGCCCCCTGGTTGCGGGCTATGCTTCGTCGGCCCACCTCCTGCGCAGCCCCGGCGGTCCGTTGCCCGTTGACCACCCCTCCCAGCCATGTCGCCTTCCCCGCTGACAGTCACGGTCCACCAAGGCGCCCTGCCGGCCGGGCCCGCCTCACTGCCCGTACCGACCGACCTGCCACCCATCGACCGCATCGACAGCCCGCGGCTGACCCTCGTGCCCGCCAGCGCCGGGCACCTGGCCGACCTGCTGGTGGTCAACGGCGACGACACCGTCACCCGCTGGCTGCCCTACGCCACCTGGCAGACCCTGGACGACGCCCGCGCCTGGCTGGCGCGCGTCGAGGCGCTGGTCGCCGCCGGCAGCACCCGGCAGCTGGTGCTGCAGCACCGCGACCACGGTGGCGTCATCGGCGCGCTGCTCTTCCACCGTTACGAGGCCGCCAGCCGCCGCGCCGAAATCGGCTACGTGCTCGGCCGCGCCCACTGGCACCAGGGCCTGATGCGCGAGGCCGTCGCCGCGGCCTGCAGCCACGCCTTCACGGCGCTCGGCCTGCGCCGCATCGAGGCCGAGGTGAACCCCGACAACGTGGCTTCCTGCCGGCTGCTGGAGGGGCTCGGCTTTCAGCTGGAAGGGCGGCTGCGGCAGCGCTGGACGGCGAAGGGGAACACGTACGACACCTGCCTGTATGGGGTGTTGGGGCAGGAGTGGAGCGCGACCGGCTGATCCTCACTGGGCCTGGTTCATGCGTTGCGAGTCGATCGGTCGGCGGCGCAGCCGACGTTCGGCGCCGATGCGCTGCCATAGGCGCCGAACGAATCGACTGGCCCGGGCCAGTGCGTCGTCGAGCGCGGTCCGCCAGTCCTTTGCCAGTGCCGAAACGACGACGGAGCCGGCGCCATCGGTGCGCAGCTCGATCCGGCAGCACTTGTCGACGCCGCCACGCGGACCGTTCACGTCCGAGAACTGCACCACGGCGCGTGGCACCCGCCAGCTGATGCGCCGCAAGACGACCTGCACGCGGCGCTCGACGCCACCCCTCATCTGGGCAGCCTGAGGATCACGGGACTTGAAGAGCACTTGCATCGCGGTTCTCCTGGGTTGAGCGATCTCGTCAAGGTCGGGCCGGATTTCCGGTACCCCAGCAGGCAATTCCTGGTAGCGGCTTCGAAGAAACCTGATGCGCCGATGGCCGTTGCGACGGGTCGGGCGCCCGGCCGAGCGGGAAACTGCGTCTCAATGGTTCGTATTTTTCTACGTTCTATTCAGTGACTTTCTGCTTTCACCGAAGTATCAACGGGCGCACATTGAAGCCTGTCTTTTGTCCCCGCCATTCACGCCCAACGGAGATTCCCTCGTGCGCAGCTACCCCCGAAACAGCCCAGAAGCCGCCGCGCGCATCGTTGCGCTGGTCCTGATCTCCGACGGCCATGTCTGCCGCTCGGAGATCGAAACCCTGCACCAACTCCAGATCGGAGCTGAACTGGGCTTGGCGCCCGGCCGCTTTGCGCAGGTGATGCACACCCTGTGCGAGGACCTGCTCCTGGGCGCCTATGGCAGTGGCGGCGTGATGTGCAGCGTCCCCGAGGCGACGCTCGCGTCGCTGATGGCCGAGGTGGACGCCCCCGCGCTGCAGCGCACGGTGCTGCGTCTGGCCGGCGCCGCGGCCGCGGCAGACCTGCACCTGGCCGAGGCTGAGGAGCTGGTGATGGCAGCGGCGCGCAGGCACTGGCACATCGGCCACGCACAGGCAGGCGCCCAATGACGCGGTGACGGCAACGCCACCGCCGGCCCGACCGCCGGCGCTCAGGTGCCTGCAGAGTTGCCTGCAGAGGCAATGATCTGCAGCACCAGCGGGTGGTGCTGTCCCCGCCGTGAGCGGATGGCGTGGATCTCTTCCTTCACGCCGTCGCTGCGGCCGAGCAGTTGCAGGCCCTGCATCAGGCCCACGTCGTCCGCCCCGAGGCGGCTGACCGGGAACACGCCCAGCCCACGCGCCGCAAACACCGCCAACAGCGCGCTGTCCTCGAACTCGCCGACGATACGCGGGCGCAAACCCATCGACTCGAACCAGTGGTCCAGCGTCGAGCGCAGGGCCGAGTGCCCCGTGGGCAACAGCACCGGCAGCTCGTTGAGGGTGTGCGGAAAACCGTCCCGCTCGCTCCTGCCGACCATTCCGGCCGGGCCATACCACTCCACCGGCGACTCGACGAGCCGCTCGCTGCTCAGGCGCAGGTTCGGGTTGCGTGGCGCGGCCTGGCCGGCCAGCACCACGTCAAGGTGATGCAACGCCAGCTCGGCAAGCAGTTGCTCAAACTCACCTTCATGGCAGACCAGCCGCAGGTTGGGGGTGGCCAGAACCGGCGCCAGCAGCGCGTGGGCGGCGAGCTTGGAAATACCGTCAGACAAACCCACCGCCAGCTTCGCGACCTTGCCGCTCGCCGCCTCGCGCACTTCGTCGGCGATGCACTGGCCCAGCTGGAAGATCTCCTCGGCGCGCGCGAAGGCGGCTTGGCCGGCTTCGGTGAGGGCCACGCCGCGTCCCGCCGGCTTGAGCAGCTGATGCCCGAGCGACTTCTCCAATTCGCGCACCTGGGCACTGATGGTCTGCACCGCCATGTCCAACCGCTCGGCGGCACGGGCAAAGCCGCCCTCCTTGGTGACCACCCAGAAGTAGTGCAGATGGCGGTAGTTCAGCATGCAGCCTCCAGTTCGGAAAGTACGAACGCCAGCTGCGATTCAACCTGATTTTTCCGGCGCCTGAACATCCCCACACTGTCCAGCGGTTCATCGTCATCGGAGTTCATGCCATGTTCTACGCCATCAGCTGGTTGGTCATCGTCGCGCTTCTGGCGCTCTGGTCGCTGACGGCCTGGGCACTGCACGCCCTCGCGGTCTGGACGGTTTCCACCGCAGGCGCGCTGTCCGGTACCGCATCGGGTGTGGGCGTGCTTGCCCTGCCGCCATGGTTGGCACCGTGGGTGCCGCCGGAGCTCGCTTCTTCAGTGACCGCGCTGCTGTCGACTCTGGGCCCTGTCGTCGAAGGCCTGCTCCAGGCCACCCCCGCCCTGGCCGGTGGCCTGACCGTGGCGACCTGGGTGCTCTGGGGCCTTGGCAGCCTGCTGCTCGTCCTGCTCGGTGGCGGCCTGCATCTGCTCATCGCCCTGTGGCGACGCCGCAGCGACCCCGGGCAGCCCGGCAGCCGCGTGCTGGCGGCTGGCTGAGCGGGCCGATCCGCATCCCCCGGCCTGACCGGCATGGGCACATGCCGCCACCCACATCGTCTGAGCCTGCACCATGGAACACCTGCTTCCCTTCTTCACGGCCGACTTCATGGGCAAGCCGGCCTGGATCTGGCTGGTCTTCGTCGGCATCGTCGCCGCGCTGCTGGCCTTCGACCTGGGCGTGCTGCACCGGGACGACCACGAGATCGGCGTGCGCGAAAGCCTGCTGCTGTCGGCGGGCTACATCAGCGTGGCGCTGCTCTTCGGCGCCTGGGTCTGGTGGTTCCTGGGCGCGCAGAGCGGCATGGACTACTACACCGGCTTCATGATCGAGAAGTCGCTGTCGATGGACAACGTCTTCGTGATCGCGCTGATCTTCAGCTTCTTCGCCATCCCGCGGCAGTACCAGCACCGGGTGCTGTTCTGGGGCATCCTGGGCGTCATCGTGCTGCGCGCGATCATGATCGGCCTGGGTGCCACGCTGGTCAGCCAGTTCAGCTGGGTGCTTTACCTGTTCGGCGCCTTCCTCATCGCCACGGGCATCAAGATGTGGGTCATGGCCGACCACGTGCCCGACATCGCCAACAACCCGCTGCTGCGGTTCTTGAAGCGGCACCTGCGCGTGACCGACGGTCTGCGCGGCAATGCCTTCTGGCTGCGCGAGCACGACCCCGCCACCGGCAAACCGGAACGCTTTGCGACCCCGCTGCTGCTGGCCCTGGTGCTGGTGGAGTTCGTCGACCTGGTCTTCGCGGTCGACTCGGTGCCGGCGATCTTCGCGATCACCACCGACCCCTTCATCGTCTACACGAGCAACATCTTCGCCATCCTGGGCCTGCGCGCGCTGTACTTCGCGCTGGCGGCGATGATCCACCGCTTCAAGTACCTGAAGTACGCGCTGGCCCTCGTACTGGTCTTCATCGGCAGCAAGATCTTCCTGGTCGGCCTCGTCGGCAAGATCCCGGCGGTGATCTCACTGAGCGTGACGTTCAGCCTGATCGCCGGCGGCGTGCTGGTATCGCTGTGGAAGACACGGGGCCCGTCGGCGGCGCCGGAGGCGAGCTGACCACCGAGGATCAGGCCCGCACCAGTGCACACCCGCGAGGGTGCAATGCCACCCCGCAGCGCGCACCGGCGGCCGGCACGAAGCCGGCCGGCTCGGGGACCACGGCGGTGCAGTCGCCAAGGTCTGGCAGGCGCAGGTCCACCTCGTGCTGGTGGCCCAGGTAGCGCACCGCCAGCACCTCGGCCAGGTCGCCAAGCTCCAGTCGCAGCGCCCAGGGGCGCACCGCGAGTTGCCAGGCAGCGTCCGCGGATTCGGACGCATCCCCTGAGACCAGCGCAGCGGGCGCCGGCAGCGCCAGGTGCAGCGGACCACAGCTGACGGCCACCTCGCCCCCCGGCAGCGCCGCCACCTGCGCCGGCAGCAGCATCGATTGACCGATGAAGCCGGCGACGAAGGCATTGGCCGGCTCGCGCACGATCTGCTGCGGGCTGCCGCGCTGCTCGATGCGCCCGGCGCGCATCAGCACGATCTCGTCGGACACCGCCAGCGCTTCTTCCTGATCGTGCGTCACGTACAGCGCCGTCAGCCCCAGGCGCTGCTGCAGCGCGCGGATCTCGGCGCGCATGCGGTGGCGCAGCGCCGCGTCCAGGTTGGACAGCGGCTCGTCCAGCAGCAGCAGCGCCGGCTTGAGCACCAGCGCCCGCGCCAGCGCCACGCGCTGCTGCTGGCCGCCGGAGAGTTCCGCCGGCCGGCGGCTGCCGAGTTCACCCAGGCCGACCAGGCCCAGCGCCTCCTGCACCCGGCTGGCGCGCTCGGGCGCCGGCACCTGCTCGGCCACCAGGCCGAAGGCGACGTTGTCCGCCACGCTCAGGTGCGGGAAGAGCGCGTAGCTCTGGAACACCATGCCGATGTCGCGCTCGTGCGTCGGCGCGGCGGTGATGTCGCGCCCGCCGACGACGATGCGACCGCTGGTCGGCCGCTCCAGCCCGGCCAGCATGCGCAGCGTGGTGGTCTTGCCGCAGCCCGAGGGGCCCAGCAGCGTCACCATGCGCCCGGCCGGCACCTGCAGGCTGAAGCCGTCCACCGCGGTGAAGGTGCCGAAGCGCAGCGTGAGGTTGTCGAGGGTCAGGTCCTGGGCGGGCATGGCGGGGGGTTCGAGGTGAGGCTCAGGAGGTCACGAGGACAGGGCCTGCGCGCTGCGGCGGATCTGGCGCTCGCCGACCAGGCGCTGGATCAGCGCGATGGACAGCCCCATCGCCGCCACCAGCGCCGCACTGGCGATGATGGCCAGGCCGTACTGGGCGCTCTCGGCGCGCTCGATGACCCACACCGTCACCGGCGTGAACTCCGGCGTCGCCAGGAAGACCACCGGCGACAGCGAGGTGGCCGCACGCACCAGCGACACCACCAGTGCCACCACCAGCGCCGGCTTGAGCAGCGGCAGCAGCGCGCGCCTGAGCGCCGGCCAGGGCGCGTGGCGCAGCGTGGCGGCCGCCTCCTCCAGCGAGGCGTCCACCTGCGCCAGCGCGGCGCTGCCGGCGCGCATCGCCACCGGCAGGTCGCGGAAAATGAAGCAGGCGATCAGCACGCCCAGCGTGCCGGTCAGCTCAATGGGCGGCAGGTTGAAGGCGCCGATGTAGGCCAGGCCCACCACCGTGCCGGGGATCGCGAAGGTCAGCAGCACGGTGAACTCCAGCAGCCGCCGGCCGGCGAAGCGCCGCCGCTCGATCAGCCAGGCCAGCGCCAGCCCGCCGAGTGCGGTGAAGGGCGCCGCCAGCCCCGCCGCCCAGAGCGTGGTGAACAGCGGCTTCCAGGCCGCGCCGGACCAGACCAGCCCCAGCTCGCCGCGCTCCAGGCCGAAGGCCTCGCGCAGGTGCTGCAGCGTGGGCGTGTGGTCCAGCCCCACCTGCTTGACGAAGCCGGCGGCCAGCACCGTGCCGTAGACCGCCACCGTCAGCGCCAGCCAGCCCAGCGTCAGCCCGGTGACGCCGCGCGCCAGCCCGGCGGGCAGCGCGGTGGTCAGCGCGCCATCGGCCTTGCCGGCGATCGTCGTGTACTGCGCCCGCGCCAGCCCCACCGTCTGGAGGATGAAGACCGTCGCCGTCATCGCCAGCAGCAGCAGGCCGAGTGCGGCGGCGCGGCCAGCGTCCTGCTGTGCGCCCACCAGCGCGAAGTAGATCTGCGTGGACAGCACCTCGATCTGCCCGCCCAGCAGCGCCGGGTTGCCGAAGTCGGCCATGCTCTCCACCATCGCCAGCAGGAAGGCGTTGGCCAGCCCCGGCGCGCACAGCGGCAGCGTGACGCGGCGGAACACCATCGCCGGCGGCGCGCGCAGCGTGCCCGCGGCCTGCTCGATCGACGGCGCGATGCCCTGCAGCGTGCCGCGCAGCATCAGGAAGGCCACCGGCGTGAAAGCCATCGTCTGCGCCAGCAGCAGCCCCGGCCAGCCATAGACCCAGCGCGACGCGGGAATCGCGAAGGCCCAGTCCAGGAACTGGGTGACGGCGCCGTGCCGGCCGAACAGCAGGATGATCGACAGGCCGACGACGAAGGGCGGCGTCACCACCGGCAGCACCGCCAGCAGGCCCACCGCCTTCCAGCGGCCCAGCCGGGTGCGCTCGGCCGCCAGCGCCAGGCCAAAGCCCAGCAGCGTCGAGGCGGCCGCCGCCGCCAGTGCCAGCAGCAGCGTGTTGGCCACCACGCCCAGCGAGGCGCCCGGCCCGTGCCAGAGCTCCGGACTCGCCAGGCGCTGCAGCAGCGCGGCGGGCGCCCAGTGCGCGTCGGCGCCCTGGCCCTCGCGCAGGGCGGAGGCCAGCATGCCGCCCACCGGCCAGGCGATGAAGGTGGCCACCGCCACCCCGCCGACCAGCGCCAGCGCGGCGGCAAAGCGGTCCCCGCGGAAGGCCCCGCGCGCCGCCAGCGCCTGCGCCAGCAGCAGCAGCGCGCCCAGCACCGTGGCCAGCGCCCCGGCGCCCAGGCCGTGCTGGCGCCAGCCGGCCTCGCGGATCGCGTCCTGCCAGCCCTGCACCACCTCGGGCCCGAACCAGCCGCCCAGCAGCGCGCGCGCGCCCGGCAGCAGGCCGCGCGGGCCGATCACCAGGCCCTGCGCCAGCAGCGCCCCCAGCAGCGCCAGCGTCAACCCGATCAGCCCGATCAGCGCCGCGCCGGCCCAGCGGGAGCCCGCTCCGCCCGCAGCCCGCGCGGCCAGGCGGCCGGTCGCCGCCGCCCAGCCCGCCGTCATCACCAGCAGCAGCGCCACCGGCAGCAGCCAGGGCATCGCGCCCGACAGCGCCAGCAGCAGCGGCTGTGCGCCCTCACCCGGCCAGGCGGCCCAGGTCGCGGCGCGCCACCAGCCCGCCTCGGTGACGTGCCAGGGCAGCAGCAGGCCGGCGGCCAGACACAGGGCCGGCGCCGGGCCGATTGGCGAGGGGGTGCGGGTCATGGGTGGACAGAACGCCGCGGTGTTCCTCCCTCCCCCTGGCAGGGGGAGGGTCGGGGAGGGAGTCGAGCCCCCGACCGCAACGGTGCCCTCAGGCTCGACTCCACCCCAACCCTCCCCTGCCAGGGGAGGGAGCCGGAGCGCTCTGGCGATCCGCTCACTTCGCCCCGGCGCGGAAGACCTCCGCGTCCCACTTCGTCAGCAGGCGCTTGCGCTCGGCGGCGGCGCCGTACTTGCCGAAGTCGTAGGCGATCAGCTTGATCTTCTTCACGTCCGGCGACTTCGGGTGGATCGCGCCGCCCTTGTTCGACGGCAGCTGGTAGCTCTCGCCCTTGAGCGCCGTGGCCTGGCCTTCGACCGACAGCGCGAAGTCGTAGAAGCGCTTGGCCGCGGCCAGGTTGCGCGCGCCGTCGACGATGGACATCTACCCGATCTCGTAGCCCGTGCCCTCGCAGGGCGCCACGTTCACCACCGGGAAGCCGCGCTGCGCGTTCATCACCCCGTCGTGCAGAAAGGTGATCGCGATGCCCGTCTCGCCCCGCGCCGCCGCCATGCCCGGCGCCGGGCCCTGCTTGGTGTACTGGTTGATGCTGGGGTGCAGCTTCTTCATGAACTCGAAGGCACGGTCCTCGCCCCAGAGCTGCACCCAGGTCGCCAGGCTCGTGTAGGCCGTGCCCGAGGAGTTCGGGTTGGCCATCTGGATCTCGCCTTTGTATTCGGGCTTGAGCAGGTCGGCCCAGCAGGCCGGCGGCTTCAGGCCCTTCTTGGCCAGCACCTCCTGGTTGTAGACCAGCCCGATCACGCCCAGGTAGATGCCCACCGTGCGCCCGCCGGCGCGCTTGTACTGCTCCACCGCCCAGGGCTGCAGCTGCGCCAGCATGGGGCTGTCGATCTTCATCGTCAGCTTTTCCTCGGCCGCCTGCAGGTGCGGGTCGCCGGTGCCGCCCCACCAGAGGTCGACCTTGGGGTTGTCGGCCTCGGCCTTGAGCTGGGCGTAGGCCTCGCCGGTGCCCTTGCGCGTGAAGGCGATCTGCACGCCCGTCTTGCGCTGGAAGTCCGCCGCGATCACCTGGCACCACTCCTGGTTGGCGGTGCACAGCATGTTGAGCTTTTCCTGCGCCAGCGCCGCGCCGGGCAGCACGGCGGCGAGCAGCAGCCCCAGCGCGCCTGGGCCGGCGCAAGCGGACAGGGTGGACAGGCGGGTGCAGGTGGACATGGCAACACCGGGTGGCAGTGAGACGAGCAATGTAACGCTCCACGCCGGCCCGCCAGTGGCCATGCCGCATCACTTTCCAGCGTGCAGTGCATCACATTTTTTCCACTTTGAGGGCCTAGACTGGCTGCCTTACCCCTTGGAGAGAGAGGACTCTGGAATGCACGCGAATCAAGCCCGGCCCAACACCCCCTCAACCCGCCGTGCGTGGCTGACCTGGCTCGGCGCGGGTGGCGTGGGCGCCCTGGTCCTGCCCGGCTGTGGCAGCAAGCGGCGTGCGGCCAACGCGGAACCAGTGCCAGAGCCGAAAAGCCAGAACGGCATCCGCATCAAGCAGATCAACAACGGCACGCAGATCACCGGCGACGAGAGCCTGCTGTTCGACACCGGCAAGGCCACCATCAAGCCCGGCGGCCTGCTGTTCCTGGACAAGCTGGCGCGGGCGCTGCGCGACAAGCCGCAGGCGAACGTGCTGGTCGAGGGGCACACCGACAACGTCGGCTCGGCGCAGCTCAATGACAGCCTGTCCGAGCGCCGTGCGCTGGCGGTGCGCCAGGCGCTGATCGACCGCAACATCGCCGCCAGCCGCATGTCCGCACGCGGGCTGGGCATGAGCAAGCCCATTGCCGACAACGGCACGCCGGAAGGCCGGGCCACCAACCGGCGCACCGAGATCTTCGTGATCGGCGAGTCGATCAGCAGCCTGGACTGAACCGCAACCGACAGCGGCTATTCGGCGAACAGCTTGAAAAGGCCGCGCAGCGAGAGCAGGTGGCCGGGGTTGCTGGTCTCGTCGAGCACGCCGCTCATGCGTCGCAGCAGGCGCGGGCTGCGCCGGGCGCGCCAGATCACCAGATCAGCCAGCCAGGGGTGGCGATTGACGCCGTTGGCGCGCTCGTAGAGCGCAAAGCGCGGCTGCAGGCGACGCACGCCGGCCCCGTAGTCGGCACAGACCGCGGCGTCGTTCGCGCCGGCCCGGCGGCCGCGCAGCAGGGCATCAGCCGCCAGCAGGCCGGTTTCCAGCGCCTTGCCGATGCCCTCGCCGGTGAAGTCGTAGGTCGAACCGATGGCCTCGCCGGTGGCCAGCAGGCCGGGTCGCCCGGTTTCGGCACCGCCCAGCGTGCAGCGCAGCGGTGCGCCCTTGAGTTCGCCGACGAACTCGCCGCCGTCCATCAAGGCTTTCGCAGGGGCGTAGACACGGGTGAAGGCGTCGAAGACCTCGCGCAGGTTGGCGTCCGCCGCGACGCTGCGGCCGTCGCCCCGGGTGTCGAAGAAGGCGCCCACGCCGATGTTGAACGTGGCGTCACCTACCGGGAAGATCCAGCCGTAGCCCGGGCGCAGGTCGCGGTGCCAGACCACGTCCATCGTGCGCTGGTTCGCCACCACGGCCGGGTTGCGCACGTAGCCACGCAGAGCGATGCCGCTGGGCGTGCGCCGGGTGCACAGCCCGGCCGCGAGCATCGGCGGCATCGCCGCGCCGGTGGCCAGCACCACCCAGTCGGCACGCAGCTCGTGCAGCGCGCCGGCATGGCGCAGGCGCGCACCGACCACCCGGGCGCCGCCCCCGTGGGTCGCAGGCGCCTCGTCCTCGATCAGGCCCTCGAACTTCACCGGCGTCAGGCAGTGCGCGCCGCGGGCGATGGCGTGGCGCTGCAGCAGCCAGTCGAGCTGCCGGCGCGGCAGCACCGCCAGGCGGCCGGGCACGTCCACCTGCCCGCCGCTGGGGCCGACGCAGCGCACGTGGCTGACGTGGCAGGCCTGCGCCATCACCTGGTCGAGCAGGCCCAGGCGGGCCAGGGCGTGGTGGGCGTCCGGGATCAGGCCATCGCCACAGACCTTCTCGCGCGGGAAGTCCTGCTGGTCGATCAGCCACACGTCCACGCCGGCCTCGGCCAGCACCGTGGCACAGGCGCTGCCGGCCGGGCCGGAGCCGACCACCAGCACCTCACAACGCGCAGGCAGGGCCACCGGGGTCGCCGGGGCGGTCGGGTCGGCCAGCGGTGCTGTGGTCGAGGGGGGCGGAGTGGCACTCATGGGATGGGCAGGGGCACCGCAAAAAAGGCGCCGCAGGGTGCGGCTCGGAGCATTCTAGGGAGCACACTGCCAGCGACCGGGCGTTGACACCTGTCAATCCAGGGGGAGTCCGACGGTGTCACGATGCGGTCAAGCAAGTCCCCCGTCCCAACCGCCACAGGAGATCCGGATGAATGCGCCCCTGGACACCACCCAGCGCGACGCACTGCGCAGCGAGTTGCTGAAGCGCCGTGAAGCCCTGCTGGGCACGCTCGCCCTGCATCAGGACGGCGCCTCGCGCGTGCAGCACGCCCGCGACCTGTTGCTGCAGGACGGCGACGACGGCCCGCAGCGCGACGCCGATCGCGAGGTGGACCTGGCCTTCACCGACCACGAGCGCCACGAGCTGGCCGAGATCGGCGCGGCCCTCAAGCGCCTGGACGACGACGATTACGGCATGTGTGCGGACTGCGGCAGCGAAATTCCGCTGGCGCGGCTGAAGGTGCAGCCCCAGGCGCTGCGCTGCGTGGCCTGCGAGAGCAGCCAGGAGAGCCGCCGCGGGGGCGTGCCGCATGCGCTGATGTGAGCGCCCAACGGCGCGGCCACGCCGCGCTGGCCTGACGTACGCGCACCCCGACAATCGGCCCTCATGAGAGGGCCGTTGTGTTTCTGGGTGTCCTGCGTGGCGATGCTGGTCGCGGCGACGGCACCATTGTCATCCCCGGCGATGCCGGTTTCCAGCAACGTCGCGACGGAAGTCGCCCTGGCGACCGCCGGGGGGCCCCTGCCTGCTGCCCGGCGCCCGCGCATCGGCCTGGTGCTGTCGGGCGGCGGTGCGCGCGGGCTGGCGCACGTGGGCGTGCTGAAGGTGCTGGAGCGCGAGCGCATCCCGGTGGACGTGATTGCCGGCACGTCGATGGGCGCCATCATCGGCGGCCTCTATGCCAGCGGGATGAGCGCTGCCGACCTGGAGCGCGAGCTGCTCGGGCTGGACTGGGACGCACTGTTCGCCAGCCGCATCCGCCGCGAGAGCCTGAGCCAGCGCCGCAAGGAGGAGGATTTCGAGATCGCCCCCGCGGTGGAAGTGGGCCTGCGCCGCGAGACCGGCGAGCCGATGCTGCCGCTGGGCTCGGTGTCCAGCCGCGGGCTGGAGCTGCTGCTACGCCGCTACACGCTGCCGGTGCGGCGCACGCCGGACTTCGACGCGCTGCCGATCCCCTTCCGCGCCGTGGCCACCAACATGGAAACGGGCCAGGCGGTGGTCTTCCGCGACGGCGACCTGGCGCAGGCGCTGCGCGCCAGCATGTCGGTGCCGGGCGTCTTCCCGCCCAGCGAGGTGAACGGGCACATCCTGGGCGACGGTGGGTTGGTGGACAACCTGCCGGTGGACGTGGCGCGCGCGATGGGCGCGGACGTGGTGATCGCCGTCAACATCGGCACCCCGCTGGCGGCGCGCGACACGCTGGGCACGGTGGTCGGGCTCACCGCCCAGATGATCAACATCCTGACCGAGCAGAACGTGCAGCGCTCGCTGGCCAGCCTGCGCCCCGAACACGACCTGCTGATCGCGCCCGACCTGGGGCGGCTCAGCTCGGGCGACTTCGGCCGGGCCGGCGAGCTGATCGGCCTGGGCGAGCGCCACGCCGCCAGCCTGAGTCGCGCGCTGCAACGCCTGGCGCTGGACGAGCCGGCCTGGGCCACGCACACGGCCCGGCTGGCCGCCGCGCGCCGCGACCCGATGCCACCGCGGTCGATCACCTCGCTGCGCTTCGAGGGCAGCGAGATCAGCCAGCCGGAGCACTTCGCCGGCATCCTGATCAGCCAGCCGGGCCGGCCCTTCGAGATCGGTGCCGCGGAGCGCGACAGCCGCGCCCTGGCCTCCACCGGCGACTACCTGCACGCCGACTACCGCGTCGAGGACCTGCCGGCCGGCACCGGGCTGGTGTTCGCGCTGCGGGAAAAGCCCTGGGGGCCGCACTACTTCGGCCTGGGGCTGGACCTGCAGAGCGACTTTGCCGGCCGGGGCGAGTTCAACATCAAGCTGGCGCACAACCGCCACTGGCTCAACGACAGCGGCGGCGAGTGGCGCAACCGGTTGCAGATCGGCTCGGTGCCGCGTTGGTTCAGCGAGTGGTACCAACCGCTGGGCCCGCAGCGCTCGCTGCGCTCGGACTGGTTCTTCGCGCTCTCCGGGGACCTGGAGCGCCGCCGCATGACGGCCTACGCCCGCCCGGAGCCCGGCGAGAGCGCGCGCGACCTGCCGATGACCGGCCGCTACGTGCGCGGCAAGGCGGCCCTGGCGGCCGAATTCGGCCAGCCCTGGGGCCGCTGGGGCGCCTGGCGCATCGGGGCGGTGTACGAGGCGCTGCGCGTCGATCCGGAGATCATCGCGGGGCTGGGCGGCAGCGAGGACCCGGGCGACGCCCTGCTGACGATGCACAGCCGCGAGCGTGGCCTGCGCGCCGGGCTGGTGGTGGACCAGCTCGACCACGCCAGCTTTCCGCGCCGGGGCTGGCGCCTGCGGCTGCAGGGACTGGTGGGCCAGCGCCGCGTCGAGACCGAGCGCGCGGCCGGTTCGGCGCAGGGCTTCCACCGCATCGAGGCCGATGCGCACCTCGTCACCAGCCAGGATCGCCACACGCTGGACGCCAGCCTGCGCCTGCGCCAGGCCTTCCAGCAATCGACCCAGGGGCCGGCCCAGTACAGCCTGGGCGGCTTCCACAACCTCTCTGGCTACAAGACGGACCAGCTCTCGGGCAACCAGGTGCTGCTCGGCCGGCTGATGTACACGCTGCGGCTGAACCAGCAGCCGGTGCTGACGCGCGGCTTCTTCGCCGGGGCGACGCTGGAGGCCGGCAACGCCTGGGACGACCCCGGCCGCGTGCACGGCAGCGACCTGCGCTGGGGCGGCAGCCTGTTCCTCGGTGCGGACACCGGCGTCGGGCCGCTGTACTTCGGCATCACCTGGGCGCCGCTGGGCAGCGCCGGCCTGTACCTGCTGCTCGGCCGGCCCTGAGTGCCGGCGCGAAATCAGCCGGCCGGCTGCTCGGGTGTACCCGCTTTGGCTGCTTCAGCCGGGGCAGGGGGTGCGACGCACCAGCCGCGCAGCACCTCGGCGACGTCCTCGACGCCCTGGCGCTTGAGGGCCGAGAACAGGGCAATGCCGACGTCGGAGTGGTCGGTGGCGATCTCCGCCAGCACCTCCTGGGCGCCGCGCAGCGAGGCGGCCGCTTCCTTGCGGTTGAGCTTGTCGGCCTTGGTCAGCACCACCAGCAGGCGCACCTCGCCGTTGCCCACACGGGGCGCGACCCATTCGAGCAGCTGGCGGTCCAGCGCGGTGAAGCCGTGGCGCGAGTCGATCATCTGCACCACGCCGCTCAGGTTGCGGCGCAGCGCCAGGTAATCGGCCATGACCTTCTGCCAGCGCAGCTTGGCGGCGCGCTCCACCGCGGCGTAGCCGTAGCCGGGCAGGTCGGCCCAGATCGCGTCGGGGGCGTCCTTCGGGCCAACCTCGAAGAGGTTGATGTGCTGGGTGCGCCCCGGTGTCTTGGAGGCGAACGCCAGCTGCCGCTGCTGTGCCAGGGTGTTGATCGCGGTGGACTTGCCGGCATTGGAGCGGCCGACGAAGGCGATCTCCGGCAGGTCGTTGCCCGGTAGCTGGTCGAGCTGGCTCGCGGTGGTCAGGAAACGGGCCGTGTGGGCCCAGGCGAGGGCCGTGCGCGTCGCTTGCGCGCCACCTTGCGGCGCCGTTGCATGAGATGTCATGGCCGGCATTGTAAAATCCACAAGTTAAGCGCCTTCCAAGCCTCAAGCCTCCTTTGCGCGTGTGCCGCGCCGTTCCACCATGAAATTCGCCCCGTCGCTCCTTGCCCTGCTTGCAGCCGCCGCCCTGGCGTCCTCCGTGGCCGCGGCCGAGACCAAGCCCGCCGCGAAGGCCGACATCGCCAAGGGCCAGGCCATCGGCACCCAGGTCTGTGCCGCCTGCCACACCTCGGACGGCACCCGTGGTGCGCCGGCCAACCCGATCCTGCAGGGCCAGCACGCCGACTACCTCGCCAAGCAGCTGGGCGAGTTCAAGTCTGGCAAGCGTGACAACCCGATCATGAAGGGCATGGCCACGCCGCTGAGCGACGAGGACATGAAGAACGTCGCCGCCTTCTTCGCCAGCAAGGCCGCGCCGGCCGGCGCCGCCAAGACCAAGGACCTGGTGCTGCTGGGCGAGAAGATCTATCGCGGTGGCATCGCCGATCGCTCCATCCCGGCCTGCGCCGGCTGCCACAGCCCGAGCGGCGCCGGCATCCCGGCGCAGTACCCCCGCCTGGCGGGCCAGCACTCGGACTACACCGAGTTGCAGCTCAAGGGCTTCCGCGACGGCGTTCGCAAGAACAACGCCGTGATGACCGGCGTGGCCGCCAAGCTGAACGACCGCGAGATCAAGGCGGTGGCCGACTACATCGCCGGCCTGCACTGAGCGCCCGGGGCCTGACGCCCCAGAATTGATGCATATCAAAAGGCCGGTCTCGCACCGGCCTTTTGTCATGGGCTCGCGCCCCTTATGCTCGCGTCCTTGCCGGTGCCTCGGGCGCCGGCCGCCTGTCCGTCACTGAAGTTCCGCCATGTCCAACGCCCAGAACCGCACCGGCGGTGTCGAGGTCCGCGCCGGCTCCCGCTGGGTCCAGGACGGGGTCGAGCTGCTGTCGTCGATGCGCTTTGCCATCGCGCTGCTCACCCTGATCTGCATCGCCTCGGTCATCGGCACCGTGGTCCAGCAGCACCAGCCGCCGGTCAACTACGTCAACCAGTTCGGGCCCTTCTGGGCCGACGTGTTCGGCCACATCGGGCTCTATGCGGTCTACAGCGCCGGCTGGTTCCTGCTGATCCTGGCCTTCCTGGTCACCTCCACCACGCTGTGCATCGCCCGCAACACCCCGAAGATCCTGCGTGACCTGCGCGACTGGAAGGAAGGCATCCGCGAGGCGTCCCTCAAGGCCTTCCACCACCGCGCCAGCGGTGAGCTGCCGCTCGGGCGCGAGGCCGCCATCGCGCGCGTGTCCGGGCTGCTCGCCCAGCATGGCTGGAAGGCCCGCGCCCAGGTGCGCGAGAACGGCGTGATGGTGGCGGCCCGCCAGGGCAGCGCCAACAAGATCGGCTACCTGGCGGCGCACTCGGCCATCGTGCTGGTGTGCATCGGCGGTCTGTTCGACGGCGACCTGGTGGTGCGCGCGCAGATGGCGCTGCTGGGCAAGAGCACCTTCACCAGCGCCGGGCTGATCAAGGATGTGCCCGCGCAGCACCGCCTCAGCCCGTCGAACCCGACCTTCCGGGCCAACCTCTTCGTGCCCGAGAACGGCCGCAACGGCGCCGCGGTGATCAACCTCACCGATGGCATGGTGCTGCAGGACCTGCCCTTTGACATCGAGCTGAAGAAGTTCGTCGTCGAGTACTACGACACCGGCATGCCCAAGCTGTTCGCCAGCGACGTGGTGATCCACGACCGCGATGGCCGAACCACCGCGGCCAAGATCAAGGTCAACGAGCCACACATCCACAACGGCATCGCGATCTACCAGTCCAGCTTCGACGATGGCGGCTCCAAGCTCACGCTGCGCGCCCGACCCTTTGGCCGGGAAGGGCAGTCCTTCCTGGTCAAGGGCGAGGTGGGCAGCTCCACCACGCTGACCAACCGGGCTGCCGACGGCCGGGCCGACCAGCTGCAGCTGGAGTTCACCGCGCTGCGCGTGATCAACGTCGAGAACCTGGCGGGTGACGCCGATGGCGGTGGCGAGGCGGGCAGCGGCGCCGACGTGCGCAAGGTCGACCTGATCGGCTCGCTGGATAAGCACCTGGGCTCGGGCGCCAAAGCGCCGGGCGACAAGAAGCTGCACAACATCGGCCCCTCGGTGACCTACCGGCTGCGCGATGCCGCCGGCCAGGCACGCGAGTACCACAACTACATGCTGCCGGTGGACATGGACGGCGTGCGCGTCTTCCTGACCGGGCTGCGCGAGTCGCCCGATGCGCCGATGCGCTACCTGCGCATCCCCGCCGATGCCGACGGCAAGCTCGACGACTGGCTGCGGCTGAAAACCGCGCTGGGCGATGCGATGCTGCGCAAGGAAGCCGCGCTGCGCTACGGCAAGTCCGCCGCGCCCGCCGACAAGCCGGAGATGATGGCGCAGCTGCAGGCCTCGGCGCTGCGCACGCTGACGCTGTTCGCCGGCGCCGAAGTGGTCAAGGCGCAGTCGCCCAGCGCCGGGCTGCAGGCGTTGCACGACTTCATCGAGGCCAACGTGCCCGAGACGGAGCGCCAGCGCACCTCGGAGGTGATGCTGCGCATCCTCAGCGGCGTGCTGCAGGACCTGCTCACCCTGGCGCGCGAGCGCGAGGGCCTGCCGGCACGGGCGACGGACGAGCCGATGCAGCGCTTCCTCGGCCAGTCGGTGTTCGCGCTGACGGACTCCTTTGCCTATCCGGCACCGCTGATGTTCACGCTGGAGGACTTCCAGCAGATCCAGGCCAGCGTGTTCCAGGTCACCCGCGCGCCGGGCAAGAACCTGGTCTACCTGGGCTGCGTGCTGCTGATCATCGGCGTGGTGGCAATGCTCTACATCCGCGAGCGGCGGCTGTGGATCTGGCTGGGCGGCAGCCCGGACGGCCAAGCCACCACGGTGAGCATGGCTTTGTCGGCCACCCGCCAGACCCTGGATACTGACAAGGAGTTCGACACGCTGCGCGGCAGCCTGCTAGGCTCTCCGGCGGCACCGATACCGACCGCCGCGACGGACGCGGGCCCCCATTGAGCGCCTCAGGCGCCCTGCGGATGGTCAGCAATGAACGAGATTTGACGCGATGAACACTTCGACCTCCACGGCAAGCTCCCCTGGCCCCTACGCGGTGGGGAGCGCTGTCGGCAGCACCACCACGCTGCAGCTGGGGCGGCCGTCCTACTGGTCGCAGCGCAGCGCCTTCGACTGGGTCTACGCCGCGCTGATCCTGGTGGGTGCCGGCTACGCCTGGCTGCACTACGGCGCGGCGATGAACGACTACGAGCGCGGCATCCTGATCGGCGCCGTGCCCGCGCTGATCTGGCTGGGCTGGGCCTGGGGGCCCCTGCGCACCCTGACGCTGGGCGTGGGGGCGGCCACGCTGCTGGCCATCGCGATGTACCAGCGGCAGACGGACGGCTTCGGCGCCGACCTGGCCGCCGCCGACAAGGTGTTCTGGCTCAAGTACGGCCTGTCCAGCCAGAGTGCCATCCTGTGGATGAGCACGCTGATGTACATGAGCACGTTGTTCTACTGGCTTGGCTACTTTGCCGGCCGGGGCAGCGATACCGCGCAGCGCATCGGCTCGCGCCTCGCCTGGGCCTCGGTGTTCATGGCGCTGCTGGGCACGATGGTGCGCTGGTTCGAGAGCCACCAGATCGGCCCGGACATCGGCCACATCCCGGTGAGCAACCTCTACGAGGTGTTCGTGCTCTTCGCCTGGCTGACCACGCTGTTCTACCTGTACTACGAGCAGCAGTACCGCACCCGCTCGCTGGGCGCCTTCGTGATGCTGATCGTCAGCGCGGCGGTGAGTTTCCTGCTCTGGTACACCGTGGCGCGCGGCGCCCATGAGATCCAGCCGCTGGTGCCGGCCCTGCAAAGCTGGTGGATGAAGGTGCACGTGCCGGCCAACTTCGTCGGCTACGGCACCTTTGCGCTGGCCGCGATGGTCGCGCTGGTCTACCTCAACAAGAGTGCACCGGCGCGCACGCTGTGGATTGGCCTGGTTGCGGTGCCGGGCGGCGTGCTGGCCCTGATGGCGCTGTTCTGGGCCTTCGGCGACCTGGCCCCAGAGACCTCGGCCGCCATCACCAAGGCCGCACGGCTGCTGGGCGGCTGCCTGGCGGTGTTTGCCTTCACGATCCTGGCGCGCGGCGTGATAAACCGCCACACCCCGGCGCTGGAGGTGCTCGACGACGTGATGTACAAGGCCATCGCGGTCGGCTTCGCCTTCTTCACCATCGCCACCATCCTGGGTGCGTTCTGGGCCGCCGAGGCCTGGGGGGGCTACTGGAGCTGGGACCCGAAGGAGACCTGGGCGCTGATCGTCTGGCTGAACTATGCCGCCTGGCTGCACATGCGGCTGATGAAGGGCCTGCGCGGTGCGATGGCCGCCTGGTGGGCGCTGATCGGACTGGTGGTGACCACCTTCGCCTTCCTGGGCGTCAACATGTTCCTCTCGGGCCTGCACTCCTACGGCACGCTCTGACGCGCGCCGGCCGCGGCTGCTTGTCCCTTCAAACCGCCGCCGGGCCCGCCCGCGGCGGTTTTTTCGTTCTCGGGGCTCAGGGCTCGCTGTGCCCTGCCGATAAAAGGCGGCACGAGGTCCCCCACCATGCCCCACGTCCTGCGCAACCCCCACGGTCAGATCGACAGCGTGCACCGCGAGCCGGTGCCCGGCGCCCAATGGCTGCCCCCCGACCACCCGGACCTGCAGCAGCTGCTGGGTGACAGCCCCGCCGAGGCGGGCTTCGCCAGCCTGGATGCCGGACTGATCCGCGTGCTGGAGGACCTGGTCGACGTGCTGGTGGCGCGCAACGTCATCAACATCACCGACCTGCCGGCTGAGGCGCAGCACAAGCTGTTCGCGCGCAAGAACTTCCGCGATCGCTTCCAACGCAATGCGCTGCAGCTGTTCGCCGCACCCGAGGACCTGCTGGCGGGCGCGCCCGCCCCCGCTGCTGGCGCTGGTGGGCCCGACCTCCAGTGGCTGGCTGCGGTGGCGGCCTCCGGACTGCTGGCTCCAGCCGCCGGGCAAGACCCTGCGCGGCCAGCGGGCGACGCGTCGGTGTAACCATCCGGCCCCGTGCCGCGTATGGGGTGACAGGTTGCTGCACTTCGGTGCACGCCATCCCGGCCACGATCGGCCGGACCGACCTGGAGACCCCCATGCCCCTGATTCGCCGCGCCCCGCAGGACACCGGTTTCAACCACCCGGTGCCCAGCGAGATCACCTCGCCCGCCCTCTATGCCCGCCGTCGCGAGTGGCTGCAGCGCGCCGGGGCCGGCAGTGCCGCGTTGGCGCTGCCCTGGCTGGCCGGCACTGCCCGGGCCCAGTCTGCCTCCCCCCCAGGCCGGCTGCCCGCCCTGCCGGCCCAGCGCAGCACGGTCGCCGGGGCGTTGGTGATGGAGCGGCCCACCGCCTACGACGACGTCACCGGCTACAACAACTTCTACGAATTCGGGCCGGACAAGGCCGCTCCCGCGCGCCACGCGGGTCGGCTGAAGACGCGCCCGTGGACGGTCGTGGTGGAAGGCGAGGTGCGCAAGCCGGGCACCTATGACCTCGATGCCCTGCTCAAGCTGGCGCCGATGGAAGAGCGCATCTACCGGCTGCGCTGCGTGGAGGGCTGGTCGATGGTGATCCCCTGGATCGGCTGGTCGCTGGCCCACCTGATCCGCCGCGTCGAGCCCACCGGCAACGCGAAGTACATCGAGTTCAGCACCCTGGCCGATCCGCAACAGATGCCGCAGGTATCAGGCCGCCTGCTGGAATGGCCCTACACGGACGGCCTGCGCCTGGACGAGGCGATGCACCCGCTCACGCTGCTGGCCTTCGGCCTGTACGGCGAGATCCTGCCGAACCAGAACGGCGCACCGCTGCGGCTGGTGGTGCCCTGGAAGTACGGTTTCAAGGGCCCGAAGTCGATCGTGCGCATCCGCTTCGTCGAGCGCCAACCGGTCAGCACCTGGATGCGCTCGTCACCGGGCGAGTACGGCTTCTACGCCAACGTCAACCCCAACGTCGACCACCCGCGCTGGAGCCAGGCCAGCGAGCGCCGCATCGGCGAGGACGGCCTGTTCACCCGCAAGCGGGCCACGCTGATGTTCAACGGCTACGAGGCCCAGGTCGGCTCGCTCTACGCAGGCATGGACCTGCAGCGCCATTTCTGAACGGGGATCCCATGACGGGAAGACCCCTGGCGCAGCGGCCCGCGGCGCTGGCGCTCAATCGTGCGGCAGCTCATCCACTCGCCAAGCCGCTGCTGTTCCTGCTCTGCCTCGGCCCGCTGGCCGGCTGGATCTGGGCCGGCAGCCAGGGTGGGCTGGGTGCCAATCCGGCCGAGACGCTGCTGCGCGGCACCGGCCTGTGGACGCTGCGCTTCCTCTGCCTCGTGCTGGCAGTCACGCCGCTGCGCGTCTGGGCCGGGCTGGTGGCCCTGGCACGCTGGCGGCGCCTGCTCGGGCTGGTGGCATTCTTCTACGCGCTGCTGCATTTCCTGGCCTACGCCTGGCTGGACATGGGGTTCGATCCCGCCGCCGTGGCCCGCGACCTGGGCAAGCGGCCCTTTGCGCTGGTCGGCTTCGTGGCCTTCGTCGGCCTGTTGCCGCTGGCCGCCACCTCGTGGAACGGCGCCATCCGCTGGCTGGGTGCGGCACGCTGGCGGGCGCTGCACAGGCTGGTCTATGGCATCGCGATGCTGGGCCTGCTGCACTTCGTGTGGATGCGCGCCTCGAAGAACCGCGCCAGCGAAGCGGCGGTGTACGCCCTCATCCTCGGGGTGCTGTTCGTGGCGCGCTGGCTGCACGCACACCGCACGAAGTCACGCCCGAGTGGTCGCCAGCCCACGTCCCCCCCGAAATGAGGAGAGTCACTCGTCGGTCGCCCACCTAGGATGGCTTCACAAGTACAAAACACAGGTGGGGGTCAGATGATCAGACAGGGCGATCGCGATGTTTCAGGGAGGAGCGCCTTCATGATGGACATGCGTTTGCGGCCGGAATGGCCGCAGCGCATGGCCCAGGCCCGGGCCACCGGGGACCTGGCGAGCCTGGCCGAGTTGTCCCTGCAGGCCGCGCGCGGTGCGCGTGAAGCCGATGACCCGCAGGAAGCCCGCTGGCACCTGCAACGCGCCGATCTGGCGCTCACACACAGCCACCCGGACGAGCAAGGCATCCGCCTGCTTGCCGACCTGGTGGAGGAATCCGTGGCCCTGGCCAGCCACTGGGCGGCGCTGGCCGAGCTGGGCGAGGCCCGCCGGCAGCGTGAGCTGACCCGCGATCGCTGCTTCGTCGCCATCCGCCACACCCTGTCCACCGGCACCGGTCCGGTGCGTGTGGCCGGCTTGCTGCGCCTGGCCGACCTGCTCGACGCATTGGGGGATGGCTGCGATGCCGACTCCTTGCGTGAACGTGCCTTTGCCGGGCTGTCGGCCCTGCCGCTGGGCGGCGGCTGACCAGCTCGGCGGCATTCCGGCGCCGCGCCGCGAGACAATGCGCGTCCCGCCACCGGCCCGAACCGGATGACCACCGCACCGCCTCACCCTGCCCCCGCACCGACCCCCGTCCGGCCCGCCGACGACAGCCTCCTGCGCCACAGCCTGCTCGAAGATGCCCAGGCCCTCGTCACCGGCACGTTGCTGATCGCCCTGGCGGTGGCGATGTACCGCCACGCGGGGCTGCTGTCGGGCGGCACCTCGGGGCTGGCCTTCCTGGGCCACTACGCCAGCGGTGCGCGCTTTGGCGTCTGGTTCTTCCTGCTCAACCTGCCGTTCTACTGGCTCGCCTGGCGGCGCATGGGCCGGGCCTTCACCTTCAAGACCTTCGCTGCGGTGGGCCTGTTGTCACTGGAGGTGGAGCTGCTGCCGCAGTGGATCGGGTTCGAACACCTCGCGCCGCTCTACGCCTCGGTGATGGGCGGCATGCTGATGGGCACCGGCTTCCTGATCCTGTTCCGCCACCGCGCCAGCCTGGGCGGCGTCGGCATCCTGGCGCTGGTGCTGCAGGAGGAGCGCGGCTGGCGTGCCGGCCATGTGCAGATGGCCGTCGACGCCGTGATCGTCACGGCCGCGCTGTTCATCGTGCCCTGGCCGCAGGTGCTCATCTCGATTGGCGGTGCCGTGGCGCTCAACATGGTGCTGGCGGTCAACCACCGCCCGGGGCGTTACGTGGCGCAGTGAGCGCGGCATGATGCGCGTCCGACTCCGTTCATGATCCAACCCATGACCGACTCCGCACCGCCCTCGCTTCCCGGCGCTCCGCTGCTGCGCCGCCTTGGCCGCGTCGCCTACGAACCCACCTACGCGGCGATGCGCAGTCTCACCGAGGCGCGCACCGCCGACACGCCCGACGAGCTGTGGCTGTGCGAGCACGACCCGGTGTTCACCCAGGGCCTGGCCGGCCGTGCCGAGCACGTGCTGCTGGCCGGCGACATCCCGGTGGTGCAGAGCAACCGCGGCGGCCAGGTGACTTACCACGGGCCGGGCCAGGTGGTGGCCTACCCGCTGATCGACCTGCAGCGCCTGGGCATCTACGTCAAGGAGCACGTCTACCGCATCGAGCAGGCGGTGCTGCGCACGCTCGACGGCTTCGGCGTCACCGGCCACCGCGTCACCGGCGCGCCGGGCATCTACGTGCGGCTGGACGACCCCTTCTCGCACGCCGCGCTGACCGGCCCGGCCGACCCGCGCGACCCCTTCCGCGGCCTGGGCAAGGTGGCGGCGCTGGGCGTCAAGATCACCCGCGGTTGCAGTTACCACGGCGTGGCGCTGAACGTGGCGATGGACCTGTCGCCCTACCAGCGCATCAACCCCTGCGGCTACGCCGGCCTCCAGACGGTCGACTTGGCTACACTGGGTGTTTCCGTCTCCTGGGACGAGGCTGCCGAGCGCCTGGGCCACCACCTGCTGGCGCTGTACAGCCGCTGAGCAGCCTCCAGGACCGTCGGCCCCGCATCGGCCGCCCCCTCCGTCCGGTCCGTTCGACCCGCCCGATCCGCCATGTCCGAATCCCCTGCCGTTCCAGCCACGCCGGCCTACGACCCCACCGCCAAGCAGAAGGCCGAGGCCAAGACCTCGCGCATCCCGATCAAGATCGTGCCGGCCGAGGTGCTGAAGAAGCCCGACTGGATCCGCGTCAAGGCGGGCAGCCCGACCACGCGCTTCTACGAGATCAAGCAGATCCTGCGCGAACACAAGCTGCACACGGTCTGCGAGGAGGCGAGCTGCCCGAACATCGGCGAGTGCTTCGGCCACGGCACCGCCACCTTCATGATCATGGGCGACAAGTGCACCCGCCGCTGCCCCTTCTGCGACGTGGGCCACGGCCGCCCGGATCCGCTGGACGTCAGTGAGCCGGCCAACCTGGCCAAGACCATCGCCGCGCTCAAGCTGAAGTACGTGGTGATCACCAGCGTGGACCGCGACGACCTGCGCGATGGCGGCGCCGGCCACTACGTCGACTGCATCCGCGAGACGCGTGCCGCCTCGCCCGCCACCCGCATCGAGGTGCTGGTGCCGGACTTCCGCGGCCGCCTCGAGAAGGCCCTGGCCATCCTGAAGGAAGCGCCGCCGGACGTGATGAACCACAACATGGAGACGGTGCCACGCCTGTACAAGGAGGCCCGTCCCGGCGCGGACTACGCCTTCAGCCTGAACCTGCTCAAGCGCTTCAAGGCAGAGGTGCCGGGCGTCCCGACCAAGAGCGGCCTGATGGTCGGCCTGGGCGAGACCGATGAGGAGATCCTCGATGTCATGCGCGACATGCGCGCGCACGACATCGACATGCTCACCATCGGCCAGTACCTCGCGCCCAGCGGGCACCACCTGCCGGTGCGCCGCTACGTGCACCCGGACACCTTCAAGATGTTCGAGCGCGAGGCCGCGGCCATGGGATTCACCCATGCCGCCGTCGGTGCGCTGGTGCGATCCAGCTACCACGCCGACCAGCAGGCCCACCAGGCGGGCGTGGCCGATGCGGTCTGAGCCGGGCGACCTGAACTGAAACTGCGCGTATCCTCGGTCGTCGCCCACCGGGCTCGAACCGTTGGCTCTGCTGCCACTTTCAGGAGTCCTGAGATGAACTTGCCCGCCCGCCCCGCCGCTGCGACTGCGACTGCCCTGCCCGAGGACGAGCGCCTGTTGGCGCAGGCGCGCCGCCGCTGCCTGCACGTGCTGGCCGGCACCTTCGGTGCCGGTTGCCTGCCTGCGGCCTGGGCCCTGGACCTGAGCGATGCCGATGCCACCAGCGGCCTGCGAGCTGCCCTGGAGCGCGGCGCGGCGGCGGCGGTCAGTCTGCTGGGCAAGGAGGATGGCTTCCTCGGCAATCCGGCGGTGCGCATCCCCCTGCCCGATGCGATGGCCAAGGCCGCCAAGTTCCTGCGCCGCCTCGGCCAGGGCAAGCGCGTCGATGAGCTGGAGACCTCGATGAACCGCGCCGCCGAAGCCGCCGTGCCGGAGGCCAAGCCGCTGCTGGTCGACGCGGTCAAGGCGATGAGCGTGCAGGACGCCAAGCAGATCCTCAAGGGCGGCGAGACCTCGGTGACCGACTTCTTCGCCGGCAAGACCCGCGAGCCGCTGGGCGTGAAATTCCTGCCCATCATCACCACCGCCACCGAGAAGGTCGGCATGGTGGCCAAGTACAACGCCGTTGCTTCCAAGGCCAGCGGGCTCGGGCTGGTCTCGGCCGAGAACGCCAACCTGCAGCAGTACGTCACCGGCAAGTCGCTCGACGGCCTCTACAAGATGATCGGCGAGGAAGAGAAGAAGATCCGCCACGACCCGGTCGCCACCGGCAGCGCGATCCTCAAGAGCGTGTTCGGGGCGCTGAAATGACGCCGGCCGGGGTGCGTCCGGCCCGCCATGAAGAAAGGGCCGCATTGCGGCCCTTGTCACGTCAGCGCAGCAAGGCTCACCGATAGCCGCTCTCGTTGGCGTTGTGGATGACCCAGATGAGGTTGCCGCCGGTGAAGTTGCCCAGCGAGCCCCCGGCGAAGATCAGCCGGCCCTGGCCCTTGTAGACCATTTCGAAGCGGTGCCGGTCGGCACCGAAATAGAACGGGATCCAGGCCTTACCGGTGATGTAGGCACCCGAGTCGGTCGGCTGGCCGGCGATGTCGGTCACCTGCTTCATGCTCATGCCGATCTGCAGCCGGGGGAATTTGCTGCCGGGCGCAGGCTTGCCGGTGATCTCGCCCTCCCATTCACCCAGACCCTTGACCTTCTGGCCGCTACCGGCTTCCACCTTGCTGGAGTCGACCACCTCGCCGCGCTCATTCATGCCGGCAGGGACCTTGGCCGTCGCGCCTGCCGCTGCGGTCGAGCCGCCATCGGACTTCGACGAACCCATCCCCATCGAGCCACAGCCCGTAGCCAGTACCGCCGCGGACAGCAGCACGCCCCAGGTGACGCTGCGCGCCGTCTTGTTGTCTTGCATCGTGGATCCTTCCTTGGTCGAACGCCCGGGCGGCACGATGCTCGCCCGCAGCAACAGCGATCCTCGCACAGCCCCTGAGCGACAGATGGTGCCCAAAGGGTCACCCGGCCACTGTTCGGCAGATTGCCGCGTTCCGCCGGCCCAGCACCGGGGCGCCGCGGTCAAACCGCCACAGTCGCCGGTTCAGGCCTTGACCAGCAGCTCCTCCAGCAGCGCATGCAGCTGCTGGAAGTCCGGCTCGCCGACGTAGCGCTTGACGATGCGGCCCTGCTTGTCGACCACGAAGGTGGTCGGCGTGATCTGCACCTGGCCGAACTGCTTGGCGATCTCGCCGCTGCGGTCGTGCGTCACCTGGAAGGGCAGCTGGCGCGACTGCACGTAGTTGGCCACGTAGGCCGGCACGTCGTAGTTCATCGCCACCGACAGGGTCTCGAAGCCGCGGCCCTGGAACTTTCGGTGCGTCTCGACCAGCGCTGGCATCTCCTTCATGCAGGTGGTGCAGCTGGTGGCCCAGAAGTTGACCAGCACGACCTTGCCCTTCAAGCCATCGGTGCTGCGCGTGCTGCCATCAAGCAGCGTGTAGGCCACCGTCGGCGCGGTCTCGCGCCCGCCCAGGGCGAAGAAGGCGGCGATGCCTCCCCCAGCAAGAACGATGGCGAGCAGGGCGATGCGGGCGAACTTCATGGGCGGATCTCGATGGACAGAAGGACCCTGTCAGTGTAGGTCAGCCACCAAGACACCACGGCCGACATCGCCGCAGGCTGGGCCTCGTCCGGACGCGGCTCCCGACCGGGTGTCCGTCAGTGGAGTGCAATGCCGTAGCATTCCGGTTTGGCTCCGTCGGCGCGCGCTGCGCCCGGACAACCCGAACCGCCCTGGGCTCGCGCCTGCCTGCCGGCGGCCTCACCGAGTGTTTTGCATGACCTCCGCCTCCACCGCTGCCGTCCTGGCCTCCGCCACCGCCACCTCTCCGGCCCCGCTGCCGGCGCCGCTCGTGCGCGGCTGGGAGGTCGTGATCGGCTTCGAGACCCACGCCCAGCTCTCGACCCATTCCAAGATCTTCTCCGGCGCCTCGACCGAGTTCGGCGCCGAGCCCAACACCCAGGCCTGCGCGGTGGACCTGGCGCTGCCGGGCACGCTGCCGGTGATCAACCGCGGCGCCGTGGAGCGGGCGATCCGCTTCGGCCTGGCGGTGGACGCGACGATCGCGCCGATGTCGATCTTTGCGCGCAAGAACTACTTCTACCCCGACCTGCCCAAGGGCTACCAGATCAGCCAGTATGAGATCCCGGTGGTGCAGGGCGGCGGGGTCGAGTTCTATGTCGACGGGGTCAAGCACCGCATCAACCTGACGCGTGCGCACCTGGAGGAGGACGCCGGCAAGTCGCTGCACGAGGACTTCCACGGCATGTCGGGCATCGACCTGAACCGTGCCGGCACGCCGCTGCTGGAGATCGTCACCGAGCCGGAGCTGCGCTCCAGCAAGCAGGCGGTGGAGTACGCCCGCGCGCTGCATACGCTGGTGGTGTGGCTGGGTATCTGCGACGGCAACATGCAGGAGGGCAGCTTCCGCTGCGACGCGAACGTCTCGGTGCGCCGCCCGGGCCAGCCCTTCGGCACCCGCCGCGAGATCAAGAACCTCAACAGCTTCCGCTTTCTGCAGCAGGCCATCGACTACGAGGTGAATTGGCAGATCGAGCAGATCGAGGACGGCCTGGCCATCCAGCAGGCCACTGTGCTGTTCGACCCGGACACCGGTGAGACCCGCATGATGCGCACCAAGGAAGACGCGCACGACTACCGCTACTTCCCCGACCCCGACCTGCCGCCACTGGTCATCGCCCCCGGCTGGGTCGCCGAGGTGAGGGCCGCGATGCCCGAACTGCCCGGCGCGCTGGCCGCACGCTTCCAGGCCGAGCACGGCCTGCCGGCCTATGACGCCACGATGATGACCGCCAGCCGTGCCACGGCGGCGTACTTCCAGGCGGCCACCGGCGCCTGCGGCCAGCCCAAGCTGGTGGCCAACTGGGTGATGGGCGAGATCAGCAAGCGCCTGAACGCCGAGGGCGGCGACATCGCCAGCGCCCCGGTGTCGCCGCCGACCCTGGCCGCGCTGATCGGCCGCATCCAGGACGGCACCATCTCCAACAACGCCGCGCGCCAGGTGTTCGACGCGCTGTGGTCCGGCGCCGGCACAGACGTCGATGCCGTCATCGAGGCCAAGGGCCTCAAGCAGATGAACGACAGCGGTGCGCTGGAGGCCATCCTTGACGAGGTGCTGGCCGCCAACGCCAAGTCGGTCGAGGAGTTCCGCGCCGGCAAGGAAAAGGCCTTCAACGCCCTGGTCGGCCAGGCCATGAAGGCGAGCAAGGGCAAGGCCAACCCGGCCCAGGTCAACGAACTGCTGAAGAAGAAGCTCGGCGCCGGCTGAGGCCCGTTCAGCGCGCGGCCGGGGCGGCCGGCCCCTGCGGCACAGGCGTGGCCGACGAGGCATTCATCGCCGCGCCGGCCGGTTGCCCGCTCCAGAGCCCGCGCAGGTGCGCCAGCTCCTCGTCGTAACGGGCGTTGATGCGCACAAGCTCGGCCTCGTTGTTGGCGCCCACCGTGCGCTGCGCCTCAGTGGTAGCGCGGTTCGCATCGATGCGGGCCTTGAGCGGGCGCGGCAGCTCTCGGCCGGCATAGAACTCGGCCTCATCCGCCAGCGTCCGGCGTTCACGCTCCAGCTCCTTGAGCCGCTTCTCGTTGGCCAGTGCGGCCTGCTTGAGAGGTAGCAGCGCCGCCTCGCGGGCACGCTGATGCGCCGCGGTGTCCTGGTAGCGGGCCAGCAGGTTGCGGTCGCGGCGCAGGCGGTCCTTGCGGGCCAGCTCGTCGGCCTCGGCTCGCCGGCGCTGCTCCTCGCGGGCCGCGCGCTCCTCGGCGGTGTAGCTGGGCGGCAAGGTGGCTCGCACCGAGCCGTCGCTGTTGCGCACCGCCTGCTCACGGTCGAGGCACTCGGGAATCGGCCGGTCGGAGGTGTGGCGACGGCCCTTGCCGTCGACGCAGGAGTAGATGCCTGACGCGTTGGGCGCGCTGCCAGGCACCTGCGACAACGCCGCCACGGGCTGCATCGCGCAGCACACGCCGAGGGCGGCCAGCAGGGCCCGTGCGGGCCGGGCTGTGCAGGCCGTCACATGCCCACCCCGTAGCGGTCACGGTAGGCCTGCACGGCCGCCAGGTGCTCGCCCAAGCCGGCATCGCCCTGGCGGTGCAGGTACTGCAGCAGGTCGGCCAGGGTGGCGATGGCCACCACCGGCAGGCCCAGCTGCTGCTGGACGAACTGCACCGCCGAGTGCGGCGCGTCGACCCCGTTCTCGCTGGCCTTCTCCTGCCGGTCCAGCGCGATGGTCACGCCACAGGGCGTGGCACCGGCGGCACGGATCATCGCGATCGACTCGCGCACCGAGGTGCCAGCCGAGATCACGTCGTCGATGATCAGCACACGGCCCTTCACGGGGGCGCCCACCAGCGTGCCGCCCTCGCCGTGGTCCTTGGCCTCCTTGCGGTTGTAGGCGTAGGGCACGTTGTGGCCCAGCCGCGCCAGCTCGACCGACACCGCTGCCGCCAGTGTGATGCCCTTGTAGGCCGGGCCGAACAGCAAGTCGAATGGCAGCCCGGAGGCCACCAGCCGGCGCGCGTAGAACTCGGCCAGACGGCCCAGCTTGGCGCCGTCGTCGAACAGGCCGGCGTTGAAGAAGTAGGGCGACAACCGCCCGGCCTTGGTCTTGAACTCACCGAAGCGCAGCACGCCCGCCTGCACCGCGAAGGCCACGAAGTCCTGCGCCAGGTCGTCGGAGGGAGGCGAGGCAGACAGAGTGGGAGCGGCGGGCTGGTTCATGCAGGGGACTCGTGAGCGGAGGCAACCGGGATTCGTCGGGAGTAGGCGGGAGAGGCGAGTACAGCAGGTGACAAGCAACTCGGCAGCCCGGGGCTCGTCGGCTGGAATGCAGGCACCGCTGGGCTCGCCTAGTAAAGGGGTAAAGGCGGGACCAAGAATTGTAGGGGGGGGTACCCCTCCACGGCCGGGCGGCCAACCTGCAAAAATTGGCAACGCCCTGCGGACAAACCGTGAACAGCGTGCGAACTGCGCGGGTCAGGTGGGCTGCGCGACAATCATGGACTGCTCCCGCCGTGCGTCACTGCCCGGGCCACCCAGAGGATTTGCCATGCCCGCCTACCGTTCCAAGACCTCCACCGCCGGCCGCAACATGGCCGGCGCCCGCTCGCTGTGGCGCGCCACCGGCATGACCGATGCCGACTTCAGCAAGCCGATCATCGCGATTGCCAACTCCTTCACCCAGTTCGTGCCCGGCCACGTGCACCTGAAGGACCTGGGCCAGCTGGTCGCCCGCGAGATCGAGGCCGCCGGCGGCGTCGCCAAGGAGTTCAACACCATCGCGGTGGACGACGGCATCGCGATGGGCCACGACGGCATGCTGTACTCGCTGCCCAGCCGCGACCTGATCGCCGACTCGGTCGAGTTCATGGTCAACGCCCACTGCGCCGACGCGCTGGTGTGCATCTCCAACTGCGACAAGATCACCCCCGGGATGCTGATGGCCGCCATGCGCCTGAACATCCCCGTCGTCTTCGTCTCCGGCGGCCCGATGGAAGCCGGCAAGGTGCGCCTGGCCGTGCCGGGCACCCAGACCGTGCAGATCAGGAAGCTCGATCTGGTCGACGCCATGGTGATGGCCGTGGACGACAAGGTCAGCGATGCCGACCTGGCCGAAGTCGAACGCTCGGCCTGCCCGACCTGCGGCTCCTGCTCGGGCATGTTCACCGCCAACTCGATGAACTGCCTGACCGAGGCGTTGGGCCTGTCCCTGCCCGGCAACGGCACCGTGGTGGCCACCCACGCCGACCGCGAGGCGCTGTTCAAGCGCGCCGGCCGCTTGGCGGTCGAGTTGTGCCAGCGCTACTACGAGGGCAACGACGACTCGGTACTGCCGCGCAGCATCGGCTTCAAGGCCTTCGAGAACGCGATGACGCTGGACATCGCCATGGGCGGTTCGACCAACACCATCCTGCACCTGCTGGCCATCGCCCAGGAAGCCGGCATCGACTTCACGATGGCCGACATCGACCGCCTCTCACGCAGCGTGCCGCAGCTGTGCAAGGTCGCGCCCAACACCAACAAGTACCACATCGAGGACGTGCACCGCGCCGGCGGCATCATGGCCATCCTGGGTGAGCTGGACCGCGCCGGCAAGCTGCACACCGATGTGCCGACCATCCACGCCCCGACGATGAAGGCCGCGCTGGATCAGTGGGACATCGCCCGCGACCCCTCCGAGGCGGTGCAGACCTTCTACATGGCCGGCCCGGCCGGCATCCCCACCCAGGTCGCCTTCAGCCAGGCCACCCGCTGGCCCAGCCTGGACAGCGACCGCGCGGAGGGCTGCATCCGCTCGGCCGACCATGCCTTCTCGCAGGAGGGCGGCCTGGCGGTGCTGCGCGGCAACATCGCCATCGACGGCTGCGTGGTCAAGACCGCCGGTGTGGACGAATCCATCCTGGTGTTCGAAGGCTCGGCCTTCGTGACCGAATCGCAGGACGAAGCCGTGGCCGAGATCCTGGCCGACAAGGTCAAGCCCGGCGACGTGGTCATCGTGCGCTACGAAGGCCCCAAGGGCGGCCCGGGCATGCAGGAAATGCTCTACCCGACCAGCTACATCAAGAGCAAGGGCCTGGGCAAGGCCTGCGCCCTGCTGACCGACGGCCGCTTCTCCGGCGGCACCTCGGGCCTGTCGATCGGCCACTGCTCGCCCGAAGCGGCCGCTGGCGGCACCATCGGCCTGGTGAAGAACGGCGACCGCATCCGCATCGACATCCCCAACCGCTCGATCGACGTGCTGGTCAGCGATGAAGAACTGGCCCGCCGTCGCGCCGAGCAGGACGCCAAGGGCTGGAAGCCCGCGCAAGCACGCCCGCGCAAGGTCAGCGCCGCGCTGAAAGCCTACGCCCTGCTGGCCACCTCGGCCGACAAGGGTGCGGTGCGGGATCTGTCGAAGCTGGAAGACTGATCCGTCCGCCACCGGTTTGTGCAGCGGCCGCCTGCGGGCGGCCGTTTTCACGCTGGCGTCCCACCTTGCGGTCTTGACGGCGGCAGGTTCCGGGCGCATATCCCGGACTGGAGGTGTGCGTCATGGTTTCCGTCCGCCCTGCTGCCGTGGCCGGCAGCTTCTACCCCGCCTCGCCGGCCGTGCTGGCCGGGCAGGTCCAGGCCTGCCTGGCCGAGGTGCCGCCCGTCGCAGTGGAGCCGCCCCGGCCCAAGCTGCTGGTCGTGCCGCACGCCGGTTATGTCTACTCCGGGCCGATCGCCGCGCGCGCCTACGCCCGGCTGCGGCCCTGGGCGGCGCAGATCCGCCGCGTCGTGCTGCTCGGGCCGGTGCACCGGGTGCCGGTGCGGGGGCTGGCGGTGCCGACGGTGGAGGCCTTCGACACGCCGCTGGGCCGGGTGCCGGTCGACCAGGCGGCGCTGGCGCAACTGGCCGATCTGCCGCAGGTGCTGCGCAGCGACCGGGCCCACGCGATGGAGCATTCGCTGGAGGTGCAACTGCCCTTCCTGCAGACGGTGCTGGCGCCGGGCTGGACGCTGCTGCCGCTGGCGGTAGGCGACGCCACGCCCGGCGAAGTGAGCGCGGTGATCGAGCGCCTGTGGGGCGGCGACGAGACGCTGATCCTGCTCAGCAGCGACCTGTCGCACTTCCTGCCCTATGCCGAGGCCCAGGCGCGCGACGAGCGCACGGCCATGCGCATCGCCGAGCTCGCCACCGACCTGAACCCGCACGATGCCTGCGGCGCGCGCGTGCTCAACGGCGCGCTGCTCGCGGCACGCCACCACGGCCTGCGGGCCGAGCGGCTGGACCTGCGCAACTCGGGCGACACGGCTGGCGACCGTAGTCGCGTGGTCGGCTATGCGGCACTGGCCTTCGCGCCGGGCTCGGACCCGTCGACCACCGACATGGAAACCACCACCGACACAACCGACACCATGACCACCGCAGACGACCTCGGCGCCGCCCTGCTCGGCCGCGCCCGCAATGCCATTCGCGCCGAGCTGGGTCTGCCAACCGAGATCGAGCCGCCCCACCCGGCGCTGAGCCAGCCCGGCGCCACCTTCGTGACCCTGCATGACGCGCGGGGTGCGCTGCGCGGCTGCATCGGCAGCCTGCGGGCCTGGCGGACGCTGGAAGAGGACGTGCGTCGCAATGCGGAGGGCGCGGCCTTCCGCGACCCACGCTTCCGCCCGCTCAGCCGCGCCGAATGGCAGGCCGGCCTGCAGGTGGAGGTGTCGCTGCTGGATGCGCCCCAGCCGCTGCCGCGCGTGGGCAGCGAGGCCGAGGCGCTGGCGCTCTTGAAGCCGGGCGTCGACGGCCTGATCTTCCAGTGGCAAGGCCACCGCGCCACCTTCCTGCCCCAAGTCTGGGAGCAACTGCCCGAGCCGGCCGCCTTCCTGGCGGCGCTCAAGCGCAAGGCGGGGCTGGCGGCGGATTTCTGGGCCGATGACATTGAGCTGTCGCGTTACGGGGTGCGCAGCTATGAGTGAACCCCTCGACTCCGTGACGCCGGCGCGCTGGTGGCACCGGCTCGACGACGGCCGCATCCAGTGCGACCTCTGCCCGCGCGACTGCCGGCTGCACGAGGGCCAGCGCGGCCTGTGCTTCGTGCGCGCCCGCCAGGGCGACGCGATGGTGCTGACCACCTACGGGCGCAGCTCGGGCTTCTGCATCGACCCGATCGAGAAGAAGCCGCTGAACCACTTCTACCCCGGCAGCCGGGTGTTCAGCTTCGGCACCGCCGGCTGCAACCTGGCCTGCAAGTTCTGCCAGAACTGGGACATCTCGAAGAGCCGCGAGATGGACCGGCTGATGGACCAGGCCTCGCCGCGGCGCATCGCCGAGGTGGCCGCCGAGACGGGCTGCCGCAGCGTGGCCTTCACCTACAACGACCCGGTGATCTTTGCCGAGTACGCCATGGACGCGGCCGACGCCTGCCACGAGCGCGGCCTCCAGACCGTGGCGGTCACGGCCGGCTACCTGCACGAGGCGCCGCGGCGCGAGTTCTACGCCAAGATGGACGCCGCCAACGTCGACCTCAAGGGCTTCACCGACGCCTTCTACTTCCAGCACACCGGCGCGCACCTGCAGCCGGTGCTGGACGGGCTGGTGCATGTGCGCCACGACACCGCCTGCTGGCTGGAGCTGACCACGCTGCTGATCCCGGGCGCCAACGACAGCAGCGCCGAACTGGAGGCCATGACCCGCTGGGTGCATGACGAACTCGGCCCCGACGTGCCGCTGCACTTCACCGCGTTCCACCCCGACTACCGGATGACGGACGTGCCGGCCACGCCGCCCGCGACGTTGCAGCGGGCCCGCCGCATCGCGCTGGACCAGGGCCTGCGGCACGTCTACACCGGCAACGTGCATGACCTGGCGGGCGGCACCACGGCCTGCCCGGGCTGCCACGCACCGCTGATCGAGCGCGACTGGCACGAGGTGCGCGCCTATCGGCTCGACGCCCAAGGCGCCTGCCCGCACTGCGGCACGGCCCTTGCCGGACGTTTCGGCGCCGGACCGGAGGTGGACCCGATCGGCCGGCGGCGCATCCCGGTGCGCATCCAGCCGCGCTGAGCGGCCGTCACCGCAGCGCCACAGGCTCTGCGCCGCTGCTGGCGTGACCGATCACACGCCAGCCCCTCGCGCTCGGGCCAGGCGCTGCAGCCAGCCGACCTGGCTGCCGACACTCAGGGCTTTCACCCTGCGGATCGGCCCCTGCGGCTGGCCGCTCCAGCCTGCGAGCAACCGACCATGAAGCGACTCCCCCTGTCTCCCCGCACCCTTGGCGTGGCCACCCTGATCGCCCTCGGCAGCACCCTGGGCGGCGGCGCCCAGGCTGGCGAGGTCTACGGCAACCTCGGCTTTCCCGGCGTCGGCCTGGGCTACGCCCACCCGATCAACAGCAGCTTCACCGTGCGGGGCGACTGGATGACGCTCGGCACGCACCGAAAGACGCGGACCGAGGAGGGCATCCTCTACAACGGTGAGCTCAAGGCCAACCGCTTCGGCCTCTTCGCCGACTGGTTCCCCTTTGACGGCACGTTCCGCCTCACCGGTGGCGTGGCCGCCAACAACTACCAGCTCACGCTGGATGCCAGCGGCGCCGGTGGCACCCTGGAAATCGGCGACAAGACGTATGCGACGACGGCCGCAGACGGCATCAACGTGCAGATCAAGTACCCCAAGACCGCGCCCTACCTGGGCATCGGCTGGGGCCACCAGGCCAGCAGCGGCTTCCGCTTCGCCGTCGACATCGGCACGATCTTCGCCAAGGCCACCGTCACCGGCACGCTGCGCGGCCAGCTTGCCAACGAGGCCGACGCCCAGGCCAACCTCGACAAGGAACTGGCCGAGCTGCGCGACGGCGTGGCCAAGGCCAAGTACATCCCGCAGATCACCTTCTCGATCGGCTACAGCTTCTGACCTGACTTGCGCTTGGCGCGCGGGTGGGTGGCGTCGTAGATCTTCGCCAGGTGCTGGAAGTCCAGCCGCGTGTAGACCTGGGTGCTGCTGATCTGGGCGTGGCCCAGCAGCTCCTGCACCGCCCGCAGGTCGCCGCTGGACTGCAGCAGGTGGGACGCAAAGCTGTGCCGCAGCATGTGCGGGTGCACCGCCTGCGGCAGCCCTGCGGCGCGGGCACGCTGCGCCAGGCGGCGACGCAGCTGGCCATCGGTCAGCCGCGTGCCGCGCCGGCTGACGAACAGCGCCGGTTCCTCGACGTGGGCCAGCTCGCCTCGCACCGCCAGCCAGGCCTGCACCGCCCGCACGGCCACCTGGCCGACCGGCACGATGCGGCGCTTGCTGCCCTTGCCCAGCACCTGGGCATCGCCTGCCGCCAGGTCCAGCCAGCCGCGCGCCGCCGCGCTGGCCTGCACGTCCAGCCCCAGCAGCTCGGCCACACGCAGCCCGCAGCCATAGAGCAGTTCGACGATGGCGTGGTCGCGCGCATCGAGCACCGGGTCGCTGTCGTCATCGTGCACCTCGGCCAGCGCCACCGCCTGGTCGACCGGCAGCGCCTTGGGCAGCGGGCGGGCCGCCTTGGGCGGGCGCAGGCCGTCGACCGGGTTGGCCAGGATGCGCCCTTCGCGCCCCAGCCAGCGGTACAGCCCACGCCAGGCCGCCAGGTGGATGGCGATGCTGCGTGGCCCCAGCCCCTGGCCGTGCAGCTGCGCCGCCCAGCGGCGCACGTGGTGGGCACGCACCTCGGTCAGAACGACGGATTGGGCGACGGCAAAGGCTTCGAGCCGCACCAGCGCGTCGTGGTACATCGCCAGCGTGCGCTCGGCCAGGCGGCGCTGCAGCCGCAGGTGATCGAGGAAGGCCTGCGCGTCCCCGCCCAACGGGGTGGCTGCCAGCGCAGCCGGCGCGGGAGGCGGCTCAGGAGCGGGCTCCGGAGCCACCCGGGGCGGGGCCTGCGTACTCACCGCAGCGACCCCTGGTGGCTCAATCTGCCGACGGCAGCAGGCGCGAGGCGGCAGCGCTGGCCAGCTCGCCCACCCGGGTGAGGAACTCGGTGCCCATGTCCACGGCGTAGCGCGTCGGGTCGGGCGAGCCCAGCACCAGCAGGCCGAAGGCCGGCGCTGCAGCGCTGCGGCGCAGCGGGATCAGCGCCAGCGAGGCGGTGGTCTGCGGCGACTCCAGCCACTGCACCGCCTCGAAGGTGGCGTTGGCGCCGCAATAGGGCTGCGTCAGGCTGGAGGCAAAGGCGCGTACATCCTCGCTCACCGCAGCCGCGGCCGGCAGCCCGGCGTAGACCGGTGCCACGTCCCATAGCCGGATGGCGGCCTGGGGGATGAGGAACTGCTCCTGCAGGTCCAGCACCAGCAGGTCGGGCAGGTCGGCCGCATCCTCCACCAGCATCAGCGAGCAGGTCCACTGGTGCAGCCGGTCGGCCAGCGCGGCGTTCTCCTGGCCGTGCCGGATCATGTCCATGATGCGCCGCTCCAGCCCGCGGATGCGCTCGCGCAGCATCTCCATCTGGCGCTGCTGCAGCGAGACCGCGCGCTGGCCGTGCGGATTGGCCAGCTCGACGCTGGCCAGCAGCTGCGCGTGGCGCTCGAAAAAACCCGGCGTGTTGGCCAGGTAGTTGGCGATCTCGTCTTCGGTGATGCCCTGGATGACGCTCATGACACTGCTGCCTTGCTCACCGCCGCGGGCCTGCGAGGGCCGACGCGGCAGGAATGGGAAATAAGTAACAAGCGCGAGGGTACGCCCTCGGCGTGAAAGTCAGGCGCTGAAAAGGCAGGCTCTGGCCACCGAGTGTGAGCGAGGATGAACAAACCGCCGCCAGCGTCGGCACGGCGCACCCCGGCTCGCCACCCACCTCAGGCCCCCGCGACAGGAGCGAGGCAGGCCTCGGGCAGCTCGATCTCACCCTCGAACACCGGCTCGGCCGGCCCTGTCATCCACACCGGCTGGCCCGGGCCGGGCCAGGTGATGGTGAGCAGGCCGCCGCGGGTGTGCACGTCCACCGTCTCGTCGAGCCAGCCCAGGCGGATGCCCGCCACCACCGCGGCGCAGGCGCCCGTGCCGCAGGCCAGCGTCTCGCCGGCGTCGCGTTCGTAGACGCGCAGGCGCACCTCACGGCGCGAGACCACCTGCAGGAAGCCGGCGTTGACCCGGCGCGCAAAGCGCGCGTGGCCCTCGACCAGGGGGCCGATCTCGGCCACCGGCGCGCTGTCCACGTCCTCGACGCGCTGCACCGCATGCGGGTTGCCCATCGACACCGCGGCGATCTCCACGCGCGGCCAGCTCGCCCCCGGCAGCTCCAGCGGCCAGAGCTCGAAGCCGTTGACGAGCCGCGGCGTCAGCCCACTGGGGTCGAAGGGCAGGCGCGCCGGCTCGAACACCGGCTGGTTCATGTCGACGGTGACGCGGCCATCGTCCTGCAGCGTCAACGCCAGGCGGTTGTTGATGGTCTCGACCTGCACCGTGCGCTGCGTCGTCAGGCCCCGATCGTGCACGAAGCGCACGAAGCAGCGCGCGCCGTTGCCGCACTGCTCCACCTCCGCACCGCTGGCGCCATTGAAGATGCGGTAGCGGAAGTCGATGCCCGGCGTGGTGGCGCGCTCGACCACCAGGATCTGGTCCGCGCCGACACCAAAGCGCCGGTCGCCCAGCAGGCGGTAGGCCGCCGGCCCCAGGGGCAGCGGCGCGGCGGTGGCGTCGAGCACGACGAAGTCGTTGCCCGCCCCTTGCATCTTGGTGAATCGCAGGCGCATGGCGGGATTATCCGCGGGTGGGCCGACGCCGGATCAGCCATCCGAGCCGTCGCTGGGCAGCGGGCGGTCGATCACGCTGAACACCGCGCTGGCACGCAGGATGGGGCGCTCACCCGCCACCAGCAGGCACTCGCCAAAGGCCAGCTGGCGGCCGGTCTTGCGCACCGTGACCTGCGCCTGCAGCCAGTCGCCGAGACGCGCAGCGCCGAGGAAATCGCTGCTCAGGCTGGTGGTGACGATGGCGCGGCTGGGGTCGCGGCGCTGCTGGGCGCGGCCCAGATTGACGCCGATGGCGCTGTCCGCAAAGGTCAGCAGCATGCCGCCATGCGGAATGCCGAGGATGTTGGCGTGCTGCTCCTTCAGGCGCAGCCCGAGCGTGAGCGTGCCGTCGCCGACTTCCTGCCAGTAGACCGGACCGAGGGCACCGAAATAGGGCCCGGCGTGGCCGGTGAACAGCGTGAAGCCGGCCGGCGGCTGGCAGGAAGGCAGAGCGGCGGGAGCGGTCATGGGCGATCGGACAGCAGAGGGAGAGGGTGGGGCAGGGGGTCGGCCGGGAGCTGGCCGGGAATCAACGGGGCCTCCAGTGTCAGTGAAAACCCGCGTTCTTGCCGGCGTGGGGCGGTCGTGCAGGCCGGCAGGGGCATGTTCCACTCGGGAGATACCCCGCGGCTGTCACCCTGGCGCTAGCCGGCCGCCGCCGGCACGGCCAGACTGCGCGCCAATCCGCCCGCGTGCCGATGCCTGCGCCTGCACTTGCGATGACGCATGCGCTTGCGCCGACACGGGCGACCCCCTTCGAGGAGCAGAGGATGAGCGACGAGCTGCAGAACGCCTTCAGCGGCACCAAGCCGGTGACCCCCCAGCATGCTTTCGACCAGCAGCGCCTGGTCGATTGGCTGCGCCCGCGCATGCCGGGCCTGGACGGCGAGGTCAGCATCGAGCAGTTCAAGGGCGGCCAGTCCAACCCGACCTACCTGCTGACGGCGCGCTCCTCGGCCGGCGAGCGCCGCTTCGTGATGCGCCGCAAGCCGCCCGGCCAGCTGCTGCCCTCGGCACACGCGGTGGACCGCGAGTTCCGCGTCATCAGCGCGCTGGCCCAGACCGATGTGCCGGTCGCCAAGGCCCATGTGCTCTGCCAGGACCCCGAGGTCATCGGCACCGACTTCTACGTGATGGACCACGTCGACGGCCGCATCTTCTGGGACTCCACCCTGCCGGGCATGACGCCCCCCGAGCGTGGTGCGATCTACGACGAGATGAACCGCGTGATGGCCGCGCTGCACCGGGTCGACCCGGTGGCCATCGGCCTGGGCGACTACGGCCGGCCGGGCAACTACGTGGCCCGCCAGATCGAGCGCTGGACCAAGCAGTACCGGGCCGCCGAGACCGAGCCGATCCCGGCCGCGGACGCGCTGATCGACTGGCTGCCCCGCCACATCCCGCCCGAGGGCGCGAGCCGCATCGTGCACGGCGACTACCGGCTGGACAACGTGATCTTCCACCCCACCGAGCCACGCATCCTCGCGGTGCTGGACTGGGAGCTGTCCACGCTGGGCGACCCGCTGGTGGACTTTGCCTACCACTGCCTGAGCTGGCACATGTCGCCGCTGACCGGGCGCGGCCTGATCGGTCAGGACCTGGCCGCACTCGGCATCCCGACCGAGGCCGAGTACCGCGCTCGCTACCTGGAGCGCACCGGCCGCAGCAGCCCCGTGCCGCAGGCGGACTGGATCGTCTACCTCGTCTTCAACATGTTCCGGCTGGTGGGCATCCTGCAGGGCATCGCCAAGCGCGCGCAGCAGGGCAACGCCTCCAACGCCCGGGCGCTGGAAACCGGCCGGCGCACCCGCCCGCTGGCCGAGCAGGCCTGGGCGCTGGCGCAGACGCTGGGTTGAGCCGGGCCGCCGGGGCGAAGCAAGACCGGCGCCGCCTTAGCATCGGCCATCGCGAACCTGCGATTCGTTCGATCGCGTGGTCGGGCCAATGAGACGCCCGGGCTGCGCCGTGCCGAAGGAGCCCCGATGCCGCGTTTTGCCGCCAACCTCACGCTGATGTACCCCGAGCACGCCTTCCTGGACCGCTTTGCGGCGGCGGCGGCGGATGGCTTCACGGCGGTGGAGTACCTCTTCCCCTACGAGTGGCCGGTGGCAGAACTGGCTGACCGCCTGCGAACGCACGGGCTGGTGCAGCAGCTGTTCAACGCCCCGCCCGGCGACTGGGCCGCTGGCGACCGCGGGCTGGCCTGCCTGCCGCAGCGGCGCGAGGAGTTCCGCCGCGGCCTGGTCGAGCAGGCGCTGCCCTGCGCGCGCGCCCTGGGCTGTCGCCGCCTGCACCTGATGGCCGGCGTCGCGCCCGCCGACATCGCACGCGACACGCTGCGCGCCACCTACCTGGACAACCTGGCCTGGGCCGCCCAGGCCGCCGCGGCCGACGGCGTGGAGCTGCTGATCGAGCCGATCAACCCGCGCGACATGCCGGGCTACTTCCTGAACCGCCAGGACGAGGCGCACGCCATCGTGCAGGAAGTCGGCGCGGCCAACCTGAAGGTGCAGATGGACCTGTACCACTGCCAGATCGTCGAGGGCGATGTGGCCACCAAGCTGCGCCAGTACCTGCCCAGCGGCCGGGTTGGCCACCTGCAGATCGCCGGGGTGCCGGAGCGTCACGAGCCAGACACCGGCGAGCTGAACTACCCCTACCTCTTCGATCTGATCGACGCGCTGGGCTGGACGCAGCCGATCGGCTGCGAGTACCGCCCCCGTGCGGGCACCTCGGCCGGACTGGGCTGGCTGCGCCGCGCCCGGTAGCATCGTCGCCTGCCGGTGTGGCGCCCACGCCAGGCGCCTCAAGCCCTCCCTCCAACCACCCGACCCGCCGCCCATGCGCCCTGCCCCGACCCGCCTTGCAGCCCCCCGCGCGCCCCTGGCCGCCGTTCTGATGACGCTCCTGGCACTGGCCGTCGTGCCGCCGGTGGCCCAGGCCCAGGCCACCGCCGCAGCCACGCCGGCCTCCGCGGCCGCATCGGCACCCGCCGACGGGGTGCGCCCCGAGCTCTTCCCCGTGCTGGCCGGCGCCCAGGACCTGCTCCGGCAGCAGCAGTTCAGCGCCGCCCTGGCCAAGCTCAAGGAGGCCGATGTGCTGGGGGCCAAGTCGCCCTACGAGGCCTTCGTGACCGAGCGGCTGCGCCTGGCCGCGGCCTCCGGCGCCGGCGACGGTGCCGCGGCCGAACGGGCCCACGACGCCCTGATCGCAGGCGGGCGCCTGCCGGCCGCCGACCGGGCCGGGCTGGTGCAGGCCGTGCTGTCGGCCTACTACCGGGCGCAGGACCACCAGCGCTCGATCGATTGGGCCCGGCGGCTGCGCCAGGAGCCCAGCGCCACGCCCGCCCAGCAGTCGCTGGCGCAGCAATGGCTGGCTCAGTCGCTGTACCTGCTCAAGGACTACGCCGGCGCGGCACGCGAGATGCAGGCCGAGCTGAAGGCCGGCGAGGCCGCAGGCCAGGCGCCCGGCGAGGAGCGCCTGCGCCTGCTCGCCAGCGCCCAGGCCCAGCTCAAGGACATGGCGGCCTACCAGGCCACCCTGGAGCGCCTGGTGACGCTGTACCCGAAGAAGACCTACTGGGCGGACCTGGTCGGGCGGGTGGCCTCGCGCGAGGGCTTTGCCGACCGCCTGGTGCTGGACGCCCTGCGGCTCAAGGCCGTGGTCTGCGGCGGCCTGGACGAGACCTCCGACGTGATGACCCTGGCCGAGATGGCGCAGCAGGGCGGCCAGTCGATCGAGGCACGGCGCTGGATCCAGCAGGCCTACGCCAGCGGCCAGTTCGGCAACGGCCCCCAGGCCGCGGCCCAGGCCAAGCTGCGCGACGCCGTCCAGCGCAGCGCCGCCGACGACGAGGCCGCGCTCAAGGGCAAGGGCCCGGCGGTGAAGGAAGCGCTCGCGCAGGCCAGCTGGGGCCAGAGCTACATCGCCGCCGGCCAGACCGAGCGCGGCCTGGCGATGATGGAAGAGGCGCTCGCCAAGGGCAGTCTCAAGCGGCCCGACGAGATCCGCCTGCGCCTGGGTGCCGCCTACGCCCAGGCCGGCCAGGCCGACAAGGCCGTGCGTACCCTGCAGGCGGTGCAGGGCAGCGACGGCAGCGCCGACCTGGCCCGGCTGTGGCTGCTGCACCTGAAGCAGCCGGTCGCGGCGCGCTGAGGGCAGGGCCGGCCGCGGGGGGGCACTCAGTACAGCGACGGCTCGCCCGCAGGGCGGGTCTTGAAGCGCTTGTGCACCCAGAGGTACTGGCTGGGGTTGCGCAGGATCTCGCCCTCGATCCAGCGATTCATGCGCGCGGCGTCGGCCTCGGCGTCCATGCTGGGGAAGTCGGGCCAGGGGTCGAGGAAGCGGATGCGCCAGCCCTGGCCACCGGGCAGCATCTCGCCCACCACCGGCTGCACCACCATGTCGAGCAGCCGGGCCATGCGCGAGGGCGCCAGCAGCGTGGCCGCCGGCACGCCGAAAAAGGGCACGAAGGCCGCGTCCTTCGCGCCAAAGTCCATGTCCGGCAGGTTGAAGAAGGCGTCGCCGCGCTTGATGGCGCGGATCAGCGGCTTGGCGCTGTCCTGCCGGGGAAAGATCTCGGCATTGCCGAAGCGCAGCCGGCCGGCGCGCATCGCCGCGTCGAACACCGGGTTGCTCTGCGCCTGGTAGATCGAGCCGGCGCGGCGGTTCTGGTTGAGCAGGATGCCCACGCCCGCCACGTCCAGCGCCAGGAAGTGCGGCGCCAGCCACATCACCGGGCGCTCGCTGCGCTCGGCCAGCTTCACATCGCCTTCGACGTGGATGAGCCGCTCCAGGCGCTCGCGCGGCGCCCACCAGAGCAGGCCGCGCTCCAGGAAGCTGCGCCCCAGCCAGCCGAAGTGCGCCCGTGCAATGGCCTCGCGCTCGGCCGGGCTGCGCCCGGGCAGGCAGAGCGCCAGGTTGCGCAGCGCCACCCGGCGGCGCGAACTGCCCAGCCGCCACAGCAGCGCACCCAGCCCATGGCCAAGCCGGTCGAGCCAGCTCAGCGGCAGCCAGTGCAGCAGCCACAGCAGGCCCAGCACCGCACGGGAGGCCGCCGCGGTGGCCGCAGCCCTGGCGCGTTGGCGCCACGGCGCCTTGGAAGTGTCCCCGCTCATGGATGGCGTTTTTGTCTCTGTTTTGGTTCGAAGGAAGGACCAGCGCTCAGTCTGCCCCATCGGCCGGCACCTCGGCCTGGGGACGCGGCTGCTTGTAGCGGTGGTAGCCCCAGAGGTACTGGTCCGGGCGGGCCAGGATGAGGCCTTCCATCGCCCGGTTCACCACCGCCGCGGCCCGCCGGGCCACCTCTTCGGCATCCTGCCCCCCGGCGGGATCGGCCGGGGTGCCGGGCATCGGCTCGGCCGGCACCGAGACGCGGATCACGTAGCCGCGCCCACCCGGCAGCCGCTCGGCGGCAAAGAGCAGCCAGGCCGCGCCGGTCTGCTGCACCAGGCGCGAGGCCAGCGTCATCGTGTAGGCCTCGCGGCCGAAGAAGGGCGCCCACACCCCCATGCCCTGCGGCGGCACCTGGTCGGGCAGCAGGCCCACCGTGCCGCCCTTGCGCAGGGCGCGGATCATCTGCCGCACCCCCGTCAGGTTGGCAGGGGCCGTGAGCAGCCCGGGCCGGTTGCGCGACTGCGCCACCAGCTCGCGCAGCGCCGGCTGGCGCGAGGGCCGGTACAGCGCGGTGATCGGGCTCATAGCCCCCCAGCGCTCGGCATAGGCCTGCGCAATCACCTCGAAGCAGCCCAGGTGCGGCGTGAGCATCAGCAGCCCGCGGCCCTCGGCCAGCGCGGCCTCGACGTGCTCGGCCCCGTCCCAGCGCACCCAACCGCCCAGCGGCTGGTCGTGCGGGCGGCACCACAGCCAAGGCAGTTCGGCCACCATGCGCCCCGCCGAGGCCACGGCGCCGCGCGCACGGGCCCAGTCCAGCCCGGCCTGGGCCACGTTGGCGCGCAGGCGCTGGCGGTAGGGGGGCGAACCCCAGAAGGCCAGCCAGCCCAACAAAGTGCCCACACGGTGCAAAAGTGCCAGCGGAAGGCGTGCCGCCAGTCTGAAAAGGGTCGGGATCACAGGTCTAGAATTCCGGACATCGCCGAGTTAAGGAACAACTTGCGGGGCGACGGGCCAGCGATCCACGGGTCACCGGCACGCATCCACCCTCCCGGGAGGATGAACGAAATACCGCTAAAGCGTTCGCCGCTGTCTCCGAACCGAACCCCGAAGACCCAGGCGAACCGCCGAAGTCCTTGTGTTCAACCTCAGGAGTTTATTTAAGTGGCGAACGATTTCCTCTTCACCTCGGAATCCGTTTCCGAAGGGCACCCCGACAAGGTCGCGGACCAGATCTCCGACTCGATCCTCGATGCCATCCTGGCGCAGGACCCGCTCTCGCGCGTGGCCGCCGAAACGCTGACCAACACCGGCCTGGTCGTGCTGGCCGGTGAGATCACCACCCAGGCCAACGTCGACTACATCCAGGTCGCGCGCGACACCATCAAGCGCATCGGCTACGACAACACCGAGTACGGCATCGACTACAAGGGCTGCGCCGTGCTCGTGGCCTACGACAAGCAGAGCAACGACATTGCCCAGGGCGTGGACCGCGCCAGCGACGACTACCTGAACATCGGCGCCGGCGACCAGGGCCTGATGTTCGGCTACGCCTGCGACGAGACGCCCGAGCTGATGCCCGCGCCGATCTACTACGCGCACCGCCTGGTCGAGCGCCAGGCCCAGTTGCGCAAGGACGGCCGCCTGCCCTTCCTGCGCCCGGACGCCAAGAGCCAGGTGACGATGCGCTACGTCGACGGCAAGCCGCACTCGATCGACACCGTGGTGCTCTCCACCCAGCACGCACCGGACCAGTCCGAGACCGCGACCCAGATGAAGGCCAGCTTCACCGAAGCCATCATCGAGGAGATCATCAAGCCGGTGCTGCCCAAGGAGTGGCTCAATGAGACCCGCTACCTGATCAACCCGACGGGGCGCTTCGTCATCGGCGGCCCGCAGGGGGACTGCGGCCTGACCGGGCGCAAGATCATCGTCGACACCTACGGCGGCGCCTGCCCGCACGGCGGCGGCGCGTTCTCCGGCAAGGATCCGACCAAGGTCGACCGCTCGGCCGCCTACGCCGCTCGCTACGTGGCCAAGAACATCGTCGCCGCCGGCCTGGCCAAACAGTGCCAGATCCAGGTGGCCTACGCGATCGGCGTGGCCAAGCCGATGAACATCACGGTCTACACCGAAGGCACCGGCGTCATCCCCGACGCCGAGATCGCCAAGCTGGTGCAAGCGCACTTCGATCTGCGCCCCAAGGGCATCATCCAGATGCTCGACCTGCTGCGCCCGATCTACGCCAAGACCGCGGCCTACGGCCACTTCGGCCGCGAAGAGCCCGAGTTCACCTGGGAGCGGACCGACAAGGCCCAGGCGCTGCGCGCAGCGGCCGGGCTGTAAGGCCCGGCGTTCGCGACAGCGAACCCTGAGGTTTGGGGCGAAGCTCATCTCCGCGCAGCGGAGGTGAGTGAATCTGTCCGGCTGCCACCGAGTTGCCGATCAGAGCCTCAGCCACTTGGTGGTCCGGTAGCAATGCTCCGCGACACCGCAGTGCGCCTGGTGCCATCGCTCGTCGTGCTCCATGACCGCCTTCGCAGCGCCCTCAGCCATCTTGAAGGACTTCTGCAGCGTCTGCGAATTCTTGTTGCAGAACTCGACGTACTTGCTGGCCACCTTCTGCAACTCTTCAGCGTAGGCCTTCATCTTTGACAGGTGGTAGTCCACCTCCACGTGCTTGCGGTAGAGCAACTCGGCATCGTGGCAGGATGCCAGTCCTTCCACGGCCTTGCCTGCAGGGAACGGCTCGGCGGCCCAGATTTCATGCGCCTTGCGATAGTGAATCATCACCAGGGCCATCAACTCGCTTTGCCAGACCCTGCCGTGGGTTCCCGGTCTTGGGCCAACCACCGACAGCAATGGGGCACCGAAGAGAATGCTCTGGATGTTGTCGCGTCTCAGAGCCTCGCGGTCATCTCCGTCCTCCATCGTGGTCTTGGCTCGTCCCCCCTCCACCGCACCGACGACCCCTTTACCACCCTCAAGAAGCAACTCGACGAACAAGGGCAGAACAATCGGCACCACCGACGCCAAAGCCACCACCACTGCCTCGCCGGTCGCCCCCCCGACCGCCTTGGCCACTGCCTTGCGCGTTCGTTTCGTGCTGCTGACGTTCTTCTTGCACTCCTCGCCGAGAGCGTTATAGGCTTGCCACCCGGTTTCATATGTGCCGACCATCGCTGTGCCCTCCGACTGGACGGACCGGGCAGCAGCAAAGTTGCCCAATCCAGGATGACCCTACGCCGGTGGCGCAACCTGACCTTGCGCCACGTCAACGTCAGACGACGTGCGGTGCTGCAACAGGCCAGTAAGGCGTGTCCCCTCGGCCGCTGCGCCCCCACACAAACGCCTCGAACCCCGCCGCCGGCAGCGGCCGGCTGTAACGGAAGCCCTGCACCTGGTCGCAGCCCTGGGCGCGCAGCAGGGCCTCCTGGGCCTCGGTCTCGACGCCCTCGGCCAGCACGGTCATGCCCAGGCCGTGGCCCAGGCCGATGATGGCGCGCGTCACGGTGGCGCCAGCCGGGTCGCGGTCGATGTCGGCCATGAAGGCCCGGTCGATCTTCAGCTTGCCCACCGGCAGGCGGCGCAGGTGGCCCAGCGAGGTCTGGCCGGTGCCGAAGTCATCCAGCGCCAGCGACACCCCCAGCTCGCGCAGCCGGGCCAGCTGGCGCAGGTCGCGCTCCGCGTGGCGCAGGATGTAGGCCTCGCTGATCTCCAGCTCCAGGTGCTGCGCCGGCAGGCCGCTGAGCGTGAGCGCGTTGGCCACGGTGGCGACCAGGTCGTCGCGCTGGATCTGCAGCGCCGACAGGTTCACCGCCATCACCCCCAGCGGCAGGCCGTCGTCCAGCCAGCGCCGGGCCTGGTGGCAGGCCTGCTCCAGCACCCAGGCGCCAATGGGCACGATCAGCCCGCTGTCCTCCGCCACCGGGATGAAATGGGCCGGCGACACCGACCCCAGCTCCGGGTGCGTCCAGCGCAGCAGCGCCTCGGCGCCGGCCAGCCGGCCATCGCCCAGTGACAGCAGCGGCTGGTAGTGCAGCGCCAGCTCGTTGCGCAGCAGGGCCTGGCGCAGTTCGTTCTCCAGGTGCATGCGCTGGCGCGCGGCGTCGTTGAACCGGGTCTCGAAGATGCGGAAGTCACCCCGCCCCGACTCCTTGCCCTGGTAGAGCGCCAGGTCGGCGTACTTGAACAGGCTGGTGACGTCCGTACCGTGGTCGGGGTACAGGCTCACGCCCACCGTGGTCGTTGCCGTCAGGCTCAACTCGCCCAGCTCGAAAGGAGCCTTGAACGCCTCGACGATGCGCCGTGCCACCAACTGGGCATTCGCCGCCGTCTCGACATCTTCCAGCAGCACGACGAACTCGTCGCCGCCCAGACGGGCCACCGTGTCCGAGCCCCGCAGCACCTGCTGCAGACGCGGCGCGACCGCCTGCAGCAGCGCGTCGCCGACCGGATGGCCGAGGCTGTCGTTGAAGTGCTTGAAGCGGTCCAGGTCCAGGAAGAGCACCGCCAGCCGCTCGCCCTCGCGTGCGGCGCGCGCCAACGCGTGCTGGCAGCGGTCCATCAGCAGCGTGCGGTTGGGCAGGCCGGTCAGCGCGTCGTAGTAGGCCAGCTGGTGGATGCGCTGGGCCGCGGCCTTCTGCTCGGAGATGTCGTAGAAGATGCCGATGTGGTGCGTCACCTCGCCGGCCGCATCACGCACGGCCACGATGCTCTCCCACACCGAGATGATCTGGCCGTCCTTGTGGCGATTGAGCAGCTCCCCTTCCCAGTGGAAGGAGGTACGCAGCTGCTCCCACATGGCCGCGTAGAACTCCGGTGGGTGCTCGCCCGACTTCATGATCCGGGTGTTCTGCCCCTGCACCTCCTCGGCGCTGTAGCCGGTGATCTCGGTGAAGGCGCGGTTCACCTTGCGGATGCGCCCCTGCGCATCGGCCAGCAGGATCGCGTTCAGGCTGTTGTCGAATACGCTGGCGGCCAGGCGCATCTCCTCCTCGGCCTGGCGCCGGGCGCTGATGTCCTGCAGCGTGCCGACGGCCCGCACCGGCGCCCCGGCGGCATCGTGAAAGAGCGTCGCCCGCAGGTGCGCCCAGCGCTCCGGCCCTCCGGTGGAAGCAAGCCGGAACTCCAGTTCGCAGGGCGCGCCGGAGGACAGCGCCAGCGACGGTCCGCAGATGACGCTGCCCCGATCGTCGGGATGGACGGCGGCCGCGAAGGCCGCCAGGCTGGCCGGCTCCCCGGGCGCCCGGCCGAGCAGGCGTGCCATCTCGTCGGACCAGCGCATCGCGCCGCTGGCGACGTCCAGCTCCCAGCTGCCGGCACGCGCGACCTGCTCGGCCTGCTTGAAGCGGGCCTCGCTGGCGCGCAGCTCCAGCTCCTGCGCCTTCAGCGCCGAGATGTCGGTGCCGCTGATGACGGCCCCCTCCTCCTTGCCCTGCGCGCTGTAGAGCAGCGCCGCCTCGACCAGGTGGTAGCGGTGGCTGCCATCGCGCATGGCCAGCCGGTGCTCGGCGCGGTACTGGCCAAGGCGGCGCAGGCTCTCGAACAGCACCGAGCGCACCGGCCAGGGCAGCGGCGGCAGGGCGGCAGCCAGGGCCGCCTGGTCGTCGGGGTGCAGCAGCACGTCGACGCTGCCGCCCTCGGCCAGCGGCGCCAGCTGGGCCTGGCAGTGCCGGTTGCACTGGCGCAGCAGGCCCTCGGGATCGACCACGATCACCACGCCGCCCACCGTGTCCATGATGCGCTGGGCGAAGGCGCCGAGCGACAGCTCGCGCGCATGGGCACCGCGCAGCTCGTTGCGCTGGCGCTCCAGGGCGGCAAACATCGACTCGGCCTGCTCGGCGCCGGCCAGCAGCTGGCCTTCCAGCGCAGCGTTGGCCAGGCGCAGCGCCTCGACCTCCAGGCGCAGCGCGGCGACTTCGTCGTGCGCCGGCCGCCCCGGGCGCAGCGCAGCCGCCTCGGGTGGGGTCATCGTCGCGGCCCGCTCAGGCATGCGCGGCCTCCTGCATCCACCGGCCCAGCTGCCGGGCCGCGGGATCGACCGCGCTCGCCACCGCGGGCGACAGCGCCAGCTGGAAGGAGCGGACCTCGGCCATCTCGGCGGTGAGGATGCGCAGCACCCCGGGCCGGACCGGCATCGCTCGCAGCGCCTGCAGCACGAAGCCCAGCCCCATGCCATGGCCGACCAGGCTGGCCTCGCTGCCCAGCTCGTCGGCCCGGCGCTCCCGCAGCCGCCCGGGCTGCCCGGCAGGCGCCTCGGCATCCACGAGCAGGGCCGCCTCGCAATCCTGCAGCAGCGCCAGTGCGTCCAGCCCGCGCGTGCCCAGCTGGTGCAGCTCCCAGCCCCCCGGCAGCCCCAACTCGGCCAGGGCCCGCCCCACGGCGGGGCCGAAGCCGTCATCGCCGTGCAGCTCGTTGCCGAAGCACAGCACCTGCCGGCGCGCCAAGCCCGTCATGCCCCCACCACCAGGCGCCGGCCCGCCCCCGCGGGGGCACCCGCTTGCGCGAAATGCACCGTGCAGACCAAGCAGGGATCGTGCGAGCGGATCAGGTGGCCGATCTCGATCGGGTCGTCCGCGTCCGCCACCTCCAACCCCACGAGGCTGGCTTCCCAGTGCCCCGGCACCCCGGCGCTGTCGCGCGGCGAGGCGTTCCAGGCCGTGGGGGTGATGATCTGGTACTTCTCCACCACGCCATCGCGCAGGCGCACCCAGTGGCCCAGCGCACCGCGCGCGGCCATCACCAGGCCACAGCCCTGTCCATCCACCTCGCTGCCCGGCACCGGGGCGATGAAATGGGGCTCACGCAGCGAAGCGCCCAGCTCGTCGAGCATGCGGCGGGCATGCCGCAGCTCATAGGCGACGCGGCGAACGCGGGCGAACTGGCGCAGCCAGGCACCCGCGCCTTCACGGGCATGCAGGTCACGCAGCAGGGCATCGCCGCCGATCAGCAGCTCGGCAAGCGGGCCGGTCTGCACCACGCGCTCGCCGTAGCGTGGTGCCTTGGCCCAGCTGTAGCGGTCGCTGCCCGGCTGGTAGTCGGGCACGGTTTCGCCCTCGTAGGGATGGCGCCCGCCCTCGTAGGGGCGAAACCAGGAGTGCCGCACGTGCTCGGCGATCTGCGTGGTGTCGAGCGGCTCGACCGTGCCGCTGTCACCGTCGAGGAAGCCGCTGCGCATCAGGTGGGCGTCCTGCGATGGGCCCCAGCGCTCGGGGTCGCAGCCGACGCCGAAGGACAGCATGTGCGGCGTGCCGATGCCCAGCCGGTGCAGCCCCTGCGAGCGCAGGAAGCGCGTCATCAGCCCCAGCGCGGAGCCGGCCGGCGCCGGCCGGTCGAGCCAGGCGAACAGGGCATCGGCCGAATCCAGCGCCAGCCAGTCCTCCAGGCGGGCGCCGACCACGCGCTGCTCGTACCAGCGCTGCAACTCGTCGAGCACCGCGCGGCAGGCGATCAACCGGCGCGTGTCCGGCGGCGTCACCACGCCGCCCGGCAGCATGTAGGACGAATGCGGCCACTGCCCGCCGAAGTGAGCGACGATCTCCAGCACGCGCCGCGTCATCGCCAGGCGAACAGGGCATCGGCCGAATCCAGCGCCAGCCAGTCCTCCAGGCGGGCGCCGACCACGCGCTGCTCGTACCAGCGCTGCAACTCGTCGAGCACCGCGCGGCAGGCGATCAACCGGCGCGTGTCCGGCGGCGTCACCACGCCGCCCGGCAGCATGTAGGACGAATGCGGCCACTGCCCGCCGAAGTGAGCGACGATCTCCAGCACGCGCCGCGTCATCGCCAGCGTCTCGCGGTAGACCTCGCCCTTGAAGGGCTCGAAGGCCCGCATCATCGCGTCGTGCAGCGGGTGCGGCGCGTAGCGCGGGTGGCAGAAATCCGGCGTGAAGAAGAGGAAGGTCTGGCGCAGGTCGTTCTGCAGCCCCTCGGCAAACAGGCAGAGGTTGCGGATGCGCGTGGCATTGGGCGGCACCGGCGTGCCCCAGATCTGCTCCAGCGCCAGCACCGCCGCATACAGGTGCGCGGTGCCGCAGATGCCGCAGACCCGGGGGGTGATGACCATCGCGTCGCGCGGCGCCCGCCCGAGCAGGATCTGCTCGAAGCCCCGGTACATCGTGCCGGCGGTCCGGGCCTCGACCACCACGCCGTCCTCCAGCATCACCTGGACGGAGAGGTCGCCCTCGACCCGGTTGAGGTCGACGTTCAGTTCGATGCGTGCCATGGCGCTGCTGCCCCTTCAGGGCTTCATTTCCTTGTCGCGCACCCGCTGTGGCGCCGCGGCCCGCGCCAGATTCTTGTACGCCATGTAGCGCGGCCTTTCCACCCCCAGCGGCAGACGGATCGGCACCTCGCCCACCTTCTCGGTGCGGAACAGGTCGCCATCGCGCGGGAAGGTCGGCGAGGTGCAGCCGAAGCAGGGCACCCCCGCGCGCGTCTTGCTGCTCACGCCGTTCCAGAGGTCGCTGTTGCACACCGCCTGCGTCATCGGCCCCTGGCAACCCAGGTTGAAGAACAGGCAGGCCTTGCCGCCGGGCTGGCTCTCCTCGATGTCGTACTCGTGGTACTCATTGCGCGTGCAGCCCTGGTGCACCACGGTGCTGAAGTGCGACGCGGGGCGGTTCAGCCCGTCCAGCTCGATCGGCAGATCACCCACCAGGGCCGCCAGCGTCTGCGTCATCGCGTGCGGGTGGGCCGGGCAGCCGGCCACGTTCACCACCGGCAGGCCGCCGCGCGAGCGCCACTCGGGCGCGAATAGCCCGCCCGGCTGGGCGTGGTCGAACTGCAGGCCGATGCAGTCCGAGGGGTTGGGCGGCGCCGCATGGACGCCGCCAAAGGCGGCGCAGGTGCCCATCGCCACCACCACGCCGGCGCGCTCGGCCAGGTCGCGCACCAGGTCCATCTTGCCGCGCCCGCGCCAGGGGTCGTAGAGCCCGGTGCCGCGCGGTGCGGTGACGATGCTGCCTTCCACGCAGAGGATGTCCAGCGCCTGCTCGCCGGCCAGGATGCGGTCGACCACGTGGTCGAAGCGCCGGGCGTGGCCGCTCGACAGCGACGGGTGCCAGAGCAGCTCGATCGAGTAGCCGGCCAGCAATTGCTCCAAGCTCGGTGACACCGCGCTGAGCAGCGCCAGCGAATCGCCGCCGCAGGCACCGGTCTGCAGCCAGAGGAGGGATGCCAGGGGGTTCTTTCCAAGTCGAGTGGGGTGAGGCCTCTGGCCAAACCGGCGCGACGGCAGCGCCGGTCAACGCAGATTCGGCACCAACCAGCGATTCTGTAGCCCCACGGGGTATCCGAGTCCACGAAAGGTCACTGCTGCCAGGATCGTCAGGGTCTGAGCGGCGGCCGGCCTCGCCACCAGCGGCGACCCGGCGACGCTGGCACCGAGGCCACTGACGCCACTGAGGCCAGCGACGGCATTGACGGCACTGGCGGCAGAATGGCGCCCAGCCCCTCTGCCGCTCTCCTCGCCATGCTGCGCTACCACACCGTCCCCGTCACCGCCTTCCAACAGAACTGCTCGATCGTCTGGTGCGATGAAACCAACGCCGCCGCGGTCATCGACCCGGGCGGCGACCTGCCCCGGCTGAAGGCCGAGATCGCCCGGCGCGCTCTGAAGCTGGAGCAGATCTGGCTCACCCATGCCCACATCGACCACGCGGGCGGCACCGGCACGCTGGCACGGGAACTGGGCCTGCCAATCATTGGCCCGCACGAGGGCGACCAGTTCTGGATCGACGGGCTGCCGCAGCAGAGTGTGCAGTTCGGCTTCCCGCAGGCCGAACCCTTCGCGCCCACCCGCTGGCTGCATGATGGGGACACGGTGCAGATCGGCCGCTGCGTGCTCAACGTGCGCCACACCCCCGGCCACACCCCCGGCCATGTGGTGTTCCACAGCCCGGAGATCGGGCGCTGCTTCGTCGGCGACGTGCTCTTCGCCGGCAGCATCGGCCGCACCGACTTCCCTGGCGGCGACTACGACACGCTGATCGACAGCATCAGCCAGCGCCTGTGGCCGATGGGGGACGACACCGTCTTCATCCCCGGCCACGGCCCCGAAAGCACCTTCGGCCGCGAGCGCCGCAGCAACCCCTTCGTCGGCGGCACCTGAGGCCTCGGCCCGGCATGCGGACGGCGCACCGCGCAGCACCGCGAGCGCCTGATCGACGCGCGCCAGCACCGCGAACAGCTCGTCGGCCGCACCGGCCAGCGCATCGGCCGCGCCGGTCGGATGCATCTGCCGGCCATCGCAGCGAAACAGCGGCAGGTCGATCGCCTCGCTGAGCTTGCGCAGGTGGCCCGACACGGTGGAGGGCGCCATGTGCAGTGCATCGGCCGCGCGCGACACCCCGCCCAGGCGCCGCACGGCGGTCAGGGCGGCCAACTGGGGCAGGGTCCCGTGGCGCAGGAAGCGGCGGGGCCACTGGGGCAGCGTCGGACTGATTCGCCGGAAGACCAGGCCAGTCGGATCTTCAGGCAGGAGCGTGGCAGGGTGTGCGTGCATCGTCGGGCTCAGCGGTTACCCGGCTCGAACAGAGCCGGACGGACGACGGCAAACCTGGACCTTCCCCGACCGCGAGATGCCAAACCACCGCGTGGACACCGAACGACCCCGGCTTGCCTCTTGAGGCAAAGGTCTTGCTCGGTGCCACCACCTTCGCCCGGCCGGGCAAACGGCACGACACTCCAGGCACCGGGGTCATTCGACCCGGACTGACGGCCACCTGGCAGCACCGGCGATGCGGCGCTGGAACTACTCCCGCTTTGCAGCAGCCTCGGTTGTACCCGCGCAGCCAAGTCCACGCAAGGAGCGCGGAAACCCGGACATCGGGAAACGCGCAAGCTGCCTGCGCGAGATGCGTACACCAGCGGGGCCACATCGGCCGAAAATGATGGCGAACCGGTGGGGGCGAACGGACCCACGCTCGACCACCCGGCCGGCAGGAGCTCCCCGATGGATGCCTGGACCTTCCTCAGCGCGCTGATGGCCATCGTCGTCATCGACGTTGTGCTGGCGGGCGACAACGCCATCGTCATCGCGCTGGCCACCCGCCGGCTGCCGGCGCAATTGCAGCGCCGCGCCATCGTCTGGGGCACCGTGGGCGCCATCGTCGTGCGCGGCGGCCTGACGACCGTGGTGGTCTGGCTGCTGGCCATTCCCGGCCTGATGCTCGCCGGCGGCCTGCTGCTCCTGTGGATCGCCTGGAAGCTGCTGCAACCGGAGGACGGCGACGGCCACCACGCCGGCCCGGCAGCGACCACCTTCTGGGCCGCCATGCGCACGGTCATCGTCGCCGATGCGGCGATGGGCCTGGACAACGTGCTGGCCGTCGCCGGTGCGGCGCACGGCAGCTACCTGCTGGTCGTGCTCGGCCTGGCGATCAGCGTGCCCATCGTCGTCTGGGGCAGCACGCTGGTGCTCCGACTCGTGGAGCGCTACCCGGTGATCGTCTACCTCGGCTCCGGCGTGCTGGTGGTCACCGCGGTGAAGATGGCGACCGGCGAGCCGCTGCTAAGCCCGGCCCTGAAGGGTGCCCCCGCGTTGGCCTGGGCCTCCTACGCCGTGGTGCCGCTGCTGCTGGCCGCCGCCTTTGTGCGCAACCACCGGCGGCTCGATTCGCGCATCCGCGCCCGGCTGGCCGAATTCGCCCTCGTCGTCGCACGCCCACTGGCCGACACCCCACCCCATCCCGCCACCACCCCAGGAGAACGCAAGATGCTGAACGTACTGGTCCCCATCGACGGGTCGGAAAACGGCCTGAACGCCCTGCGCCATGCCATCGCGGAGTACCGGCGTGACCACGCGCTGCACCTGCACCTGCTGAATGTGCAGCCGGGCCTGTCGCGCCACATTGCGCGCTTCGTCGCCCGCCGTGACCGCCGGGCCTGGCACACCGAACAGGCCGAGGCGGCGCTGCGTCCGGCGCGCCGGCTGCTCGAACAGGCGGGCGTGCCCTACGACGCCGAATGGCACATCGGCGACCGCGCCGACCTCATCTGCCAAACGGCGCAGCGGCTGGGCTGCCACCACATCGTGATGGGCACGGCGCGCAAGAACTCGCTCACCCGCATGCTGGAGGACTCCGTCACCAACCAGGTGCTGGAGCACACCCCCGTGCCGGTCGAGGTGGTGGCCGGCGCGGCCGTGTCCCGGCTGGAGCGCTGGGGCGTGCCCGCCAGCTTCGGCCTGAGCCTGGGCGCGCTGGCCTGGCTCGCGCTGGACTGATCCGGTCTCACCCCCGGGCAGCGGCCCGCCCTCCCTGGCGATGGCCGCCCGCCCTGGGTGATGCGGGTCAGCCCTTGGCGATGACCACTTCCACCGGGCTGAGCCGCAGCGTCTCGGTGGTGACCGAGCCCATCAGGGCCCCGGCAATCGCCCCCAGGCCACGGCTGCCCATCACGATCTGCTCGCTGCCCAGTTCGCGGGCGGTGTCGGCAATGACCGCTGGCGCATCGCCCACGCGCGTGTGCACCGTGTACGGCACCTTCGCCGCATCGAGCAGGGCGCGCGCGGCGGCCATGTCCTCGGCGCTGCGCTCGTGGTGGTAGTCCTGCAGCGTGGCGCCCGCGACGAAGGTGGACACGTCACCAGGCACCGAGTGCTGCACGTTCAGCAGGTCCACCCGGAAGCTGCCAGGCTGCGGATGCCCGTCGTGCATCGCAATGACCTGGCGCACCGCAGCCAGCGCCCCCTCGGAGCCATCCACGGGCAGCAGCACCCGGTTGGCACGGCCGACCGTCGGCGTGGCGGCCGCAGCCGGCGTCGGGTGGGCGGCGGCACGGGCACGCGAGGCGATCACGCGGCCGATGGCCAGCACCAGCAGCGCACCGGCCACGGGCACCACGGTGTGCATCCAGGCGGCATGGGCGTCGATCCAGTCCTTCACCGACGGGTCGGTGATGGCCATCTCGCCGGACACCCAGCCCAGCAGCGCGGCACCCAGCGTCACGATGATCGGGAAGCGTTCCATCATCTTCAGCAGCAACTGGCTGGCAAAGATCACCAGCGGAATCGAGATCGCCAGGCCGATCACCAGCAACGTCACGCTGCCCTTGGCCGCAGCGGCCACGGCGATCACGTTGTCCAGGCTCATCACCAGGTCGGCCAGCAGGATGGTCTTGACGGCCGCCGCGAGCGTGGTCGACGCGTCGGCGCCGCCCTCTTCCTCCTCTTCCGGCACCAGCAGCTGCACCGCGATCCACAGCAGCAGCACGGCACCTACCAGCTTCAGGTAGGGCAGGCGCAGCAACTCCACCGCCACGATCGTCAGCACGATCCGCATCACCACCGCCGCACCGCTGCCCCAGGCCACCGCCTTCTTCTGCTGGTGAACCGGCAGGCCGCGCGCGGCCAGGGCGATGACCACCGCGTTGTCGCCCGACAGCACGATGTTCACGCCAATGATCTGCAGCAACGCCACCCAGAAATCAGGGCTTTCAAATCCCATGGAACCCTCCAATTCAAGAACCGGAGGAGCCTAGCGGCTTTTCGGTACGGGTGTCGTACGTGTTTCAACGTGCCTGCGCGGTGTCCTGCCCCGCGATGCCGGCATCGGCCAGCGAGCGGACGGCCTCGAACCGGTCCACCACCCGCCAGCGCAGCGGCGGCTCGCCCGGCGCCGGCTCCCACCAGGGCAGCCCCTCGGCCGACCGCTCATGGCGCGGCACCCAGCGCTGCGGCACCTCGTCGCAGCCCAGCATCACGGCCTCCAACCCCCCGGCGTGCACCCGAAAGCGCAGGAAGCCCTTGTGCCCCTGCAGCGAGAGTGCGCTCGACGTGTTGGTCACCGCCCGCCCGGCCACGCAGCTGAGCAGCCACAGGAAGGCCCCCACCCCCAACGCCCCGGCCAGCACCGCCAGCGCCGTGCTGCCCAGCCCGAACACCAGCACCCGCAGCCCGTCCACCGGCAACAGCGACACGCCGGGTGCCCCCGGCGCCGCCAACGCGGGCCGCAGCGGCGCCAGTCCCCAGCCCAGCACCGCCGCCAGCGCCAGCAGCAGCGCGCCGAGCACACCGCCCCAGGCCCGCTCTGCCCTGCCGGCGCGGGCGGGGTCGTTGTCGGTGGTCAGCATCAGCGCGGTGAACAGCAGCGCCACCCCGGCCAGCCCCTGCAGCAGCGCCGGCCAGGGCAGCCAGGGCGCCAGCAGGCCGCTGCAGGCCTGCAGCAGCACCCCGATCAGCAGCGCAAAGGCCAGGTTCGACGCCCACCAGCGCTCGCCGCGCGGGCGCAGCAGCGCCAGCACGTTGCCCCGGGCTTGGCGGTGGCTGGTGGCCTGGTCCGGGTAGCACACGGGAGCGGCCGGTGGCACTGCGTCGCCAGGTGCCGGGCAGGTGGACGCCGCCGGCTCGACGCACAGGCCCAGCCCCGCCGCCTGCGCCGCATCCCTCACCCGCCCCAGCACGATGCGGCCGCGCAGCTCCTCGGGCACCGCATCGGGCTCGCTGGCCCACTGCAGCACCTTGGGCTCAGTCACCTCCACGCAGTGCGTGGCATGCCCGAAGGCGCCGCCGCTGCCGCAGGTCACCAGGTCGCAGCTCAGCCCGACGGGCGGGGCCGCCGCGAGCCGCTCGCGCACATAGTGGTGCAGGTCGCCCGCCAGCCGCAGCCGCACATGCAGGCCGTGCTCCGCGCACAGGTGCTCGAAGCGCTGGAAGCGCAGCGGATAGGCCGCCCGCAGCAGCGACGCAAAGGGCCGCGTCCAGTACGGCTCCGGGTAGATCAGCACGAGCTGCGCCCCGCGCGGGATCTGCCCCGAGGTCACCAGCCGGCCGAAGGCCTCGAACTGCTGCCGATCCAGGTCGCCGGTGAGCGCAAAGTCGAAGCCCAGCACGAACCAGTCATGCGGCAGCGCAATTCCGAAGTAGCTGCGCGTCTGCGGTGCGCGGGCTCCCACCAGCCCGGCCTTCTCGTCGTGCACGAAGTAGCGGCAGAAGGTCGAGGCGCTGTCGAACCAGTCATGGTTCTGCGGGATCGCCGCCACCAGCTTCTGGTCCGGCGCAAACGGCGCATCGGCCGGCAGGTCGCCCGCGACCGGGCGGAAGCGGCTGCGCCCGTCCCGCGCCAGCTCGAACATCTCCACCAGCCGCGACTGGTAGCCCTCCGGGCTCGCCGCCGGGTAGGCCAGATCACCCCCCAGGATCAGCAGCCGGCCCTCCGGCAGCGGCGCCGCGGCCCCCTCGGCCACCAGCTCCGGTGCCAGCAACCCCCGCGCCACCGCGTAGGTGGGGCAGCCGCCATCGCCGGTGTCGGCCACGAAGTCGAACCCAAACCCGCCGCCCGTGTCCGCATCGCGCAGGTCGATCAGCTCGAAGGGGCCGTGGAAGGTCTCGCGCCGGTCCAGGTTGTGCAGCAGCTGGGTGGACCACAGCTGCTGCTGCGCGATCTGGCGCAGGCCGATCGGCGCGTACCAGGACACCGGGCGCCGATCCTGCGGCGGGACGTGGCGGCCAAAGCGTTCAGTGGGCATCGTCGGCGCAAGGGCGGTAGGGGTGGGAGAGCCCGCAGGCGGGTCAGCCCCGATTGGAGCCGAGAAATCCCCGCGCGCCACTCGGGGTCAGGCCCAAACGGCCAGCATGACACCGGCTGGCCGTCGTAACGTCGTGGCGCCCCAGCCCCCCCGCACGCGACACCCGCGCCCTGGGGCACACCGGAGGCCCCCATGACCGCCGCCACCACAACCCCCGCCGACAAGGCCACTCACGAGCCCAAGCTCACCCGCCGCATTGCCGCCCCACCTGCCGCCGTCCTCCGCGCCTGGACCGCGCCCGCGCTGCGGGAACAGGGGTTCGGCCCCCGGCCCTGGCGGGTGCAGGTATCGTGAGCACAATTCGCACCACAGTGCCCGCCCGGGCAACGGCGATGGTTCTTCTTTCCCAGGGCCACTCAAAGACCGCGGCGCACCGTCGCCCTACCGAAGACAACAGGGCCGAGCGGACCATCACATGGACGGACCTTTTTCGGTGAGGTGACTCATGTTCTCTGCCCCCCACGCGGCCCTGCTGTTCACCGTGCTGCTGCTGGCAACGACGGCCTACTTCTTCATGGGCGGGCTGCCGCTGCTGATCCTCAAGCACGACGTGCCCCTGGACGCCCGCTTCGTGCGCAGCTTCTTCCGGCTGTACTACCGGCTCGCCTTCGTCACCGCGACGGGTACGACCGTCAGCCACGCGCTGGCCGGGCAGCGGTTGCTGGCGGCGGGCGCAGCCGGCATCGTACTGGCCACCTTCGTCGTGCGCGGATTGCTGGTCCCGGCCATGCAGTTCTACGGCGACGGCATCCAGCGCAGCAATCTGGAAGCGCTCCGCCGCTTTCGCCGGACGCACACGACGGTGCTGCTGATCATCCTGACGGAGGTGGTGCTGATCATCGCGTCGCTGTCGCAGCTGAAGCTCTGAGCAGCGCTGCCGTGCGGGCTGGTTCTGCACTGCAGGCCACCGGCCACGCAGATCACCCGTTCACGGCAGCCACCGCGGCGCGAACCAGCGCGCGATCTGGGCATTGAGCGCGGGCCCCTCCCGCTCCCGGTCGAAGCCGGGCGGGTCCTGGATCAGCTCGCCGATGCGGCCGCTGTGCCAGAGCAGCGGCGAGTGAGACCGCAGTGGGCTCGACATCAGGGCGCCACCTTGGACAAGAACAGCCCGCCGTCAACAACGGCTCAGCGAGCGCCCGCGGGTCGAGAGATTTTTCACATTCACCAGGCTACCCAGGTCAATCCGGTGAGCCCGACGGCTCGCCGACCCGACCGTGCACGGGTATGGTGCGAAAGACTTTTCAGAACAGCGGACAGCCAGGAGGATGCATTGGCTCTCTTTCCCCAGGGCTACACCCAGATCGCGGCACGCTGCCGCCACACCGAGGACGGCGGGGCTGAGAAGCGAGTGCTCGACCAGCTCCGGCGCTGCCTGGAGGACGACTACCTCGTCTGGCACAACGTACCGGTGGGCACGAAGGGGCTGTACCCGGACTTCGTCATCCTCCACCCCGGCCGCGGGCTGCTGGTGCTGGAGGTGAAGGGCTGGCGCGCCAGCGCCATCCGCGAGGCCAACCGCCACGACGTGTTGCTGGACCTGCCCGGCGGCCGCGTCAGCCGCATCCACCCGCTGCTGCAGGCGCGCGGCTACGCCACCGCACTGGTCAACCAGATGGAGCAGGACCCGGGGCTGTGCCGGTCCGAGGGCGAACCCCATGCCGGCAAGCTGCTGGCGCCCTGGGGCTGGGGCGCGGTGCTGGCCAACATCGAGCGCCGCAAGATCGCCGACGCCGAAAATCCCCATTGGGATGAGGTCTTCCCGCCCGAACGCACCCTCACCCGCGAGGACCTGGCCGACGACCTCGACCCCGCCACCTTCCAGCAGCGGCTCTGGGGCCTGTTCACCGTGACCTTCCGCCACACGCTGACGCTGCCGCAGCGCGACCGCATGCGCTGGCACCTCTTCCCCGAGATCCGCATCCAGACCCAGGCCTCCCTGCTGGACGACGATGCGCAGGCGGTGGACCCCAAGGCCCGGCCGGTGCTGTCACCCGCCGACAGCCTGATGCAGGTGATGGACCTGCAGCAGGAGCAACTCGCCCGCAGCATCGGCGAGGGCCACCGCGTCATCCACGGCGTGGCCGGTTCGGGCAAGACCATGATCCTGGTCTACCGGGCCGAGAAGCTCGCCGCCATCGCCCGGCCCGACTGGCCCATACTGGTGCTGTGCTTCAACCGGCCGCTGTCCGTGCGCATCGAAGCCCTGATCCGCGCCCGCGGCATCGACGAGCGCGTGCAGGTGCGCACCTTCCACAGCTGGTGCTACGACATGGCCAGCAGCTACCAGCTGGGCATTCCGCGCAACGGCCGCCAGACCGACTACGACCGCCTGGCCGAGAGCGTGGTGCAGGCCGTCGAGCAGGGCCGCATCCCCCGCGCCCAGTACGCCGCACTGATGATCGACGAGGCCCACGACTTCGAGGACGCCTGGCTGCGCCTGGCGCCCCAGCTCGTCGACCCCAGCACCAAGAGCCTGCTGGTGCTCTACGACGACGCCCAGAGCATCTACCGCCGGCCCCGCACCAAGTTCAGCTTCGCCAGCGTGGGCATCGAGGCCCGCGGGCGCACCAGCGTGCTGAAGGTCAACTACCGCAACACCGCCGAGGTGCTTTCCCTGGCCACCCGCACCGCCGGTCAACTCCTGGCCGGCCAGGAACCGGACGACGAGGCCACCAGCGACATCGTCCACCAGCAGCCCCTGGCCGCCGGCCGCAGCGGCCCCCTGCCCGAACTGCTGCGCGCCGGCTCACCCCGCGAGGAAGCCGAACGCGTGGCCGACCGCATCGCCGACGCCATGGCCGAGGGCGTCACCCCGGCCGACATCGGCATCCTGGCGCGCTACAACCACCTGCTCGACCCGATCGAACGCGCCCTGCACCAGCAAGGCATCCCCACCCAGCGCCTCAAGGGCGCGGACGGAAAACGCTGGCAGCCCGACAGCGTCAAGCTCACGACGCTGCACGCCTCCAAGGGCCTGGAATTCCACACCGTGGCCATCGTCGGCCTCCAGGCCGTGCCGGATGCGCGCCATGCGGAGGATGAGGAATGGCGGCTGCTGTACGTCGCGATGACCCGGGCGACGCATCGGCTGGTGTTGGCGGGGTGTGGGGACTCGGGGGCGGTGGAGAGGGTTTCTTACGCGCTCCAGAAACAGCAATCGCCAGCCGTCGTCGCAGCGTAAGCCTCATCCAAATCAAACTGAGCAATCACGGAAGGCTCTATGAGTAATTCGTCAATTTCGAAGCTCTTGCAACTTGTCTCCGAGGAGCGTCTTCGAGGGTCAACAGCTGGTTATCGTGGCGTCTTGATTGCCTCAGAGAGCGATAAAGCGAGAGTTGTAAATTCCGCAGCTTTCCGTCGCTTGCAGCAAAAAGCTCAGGTATTCCCACTTGAACCGAATGCCTCTGTGCGAACCCGATTGACGCACTCCATTGAGGTATCACAGATTGGCAGATACCTTACGCAGAAAATAATCGAAAAATTTGTCAGCAATGACACCTCCTCGAAGCGCTACAATGAGCTGACGGCACTAGTGAACATCGTCGAGACAGCGTGTCTTCTTCATGATATCGGGAACCCACCGTTTGGGCATCTTGGAGAATCGGCAGTTAGAGAATGGTGTAGAGACATCCAACTCGCAGGGGACGTTCTTCATTTTGATGGAAATCCTCAGGGTTTCCGACTAATATCTTTTCTAGCAGGCGAGGATCGTTTCGGATTAAACTTGAGTTGCTCGCTTCTGCTTTCGACAATCAAGTACCCATGGGATGTCAAGAATAGACCAATTGACAAGAAGGTCGGGATATTTGACAGTGACGTCAAAAGTTACGAAGAATGTTGCGAACGCCTAAACTGGAAGACAGGAAAAATATTTCCACTAATGCAGATAATGGACATTGCAGACGAGATTGCATATTCCATGAGCGATCTCGAGGATGGTCTTGAGAAGGGAATAATTGACGATGAAGATCTCAAGAATGAATTTGATCCATTTTTCAGCGAAATCACTGCCAAATCCAATCATATAAAACCATTTATTGCTTTCAAGACCGCCATCATTATTAAACCGGCAATAAAACAGGCGACACAAAGGTCCCGCAAGTCCTTGATTGCAAAGGACTTCCTTGATACGCAAATTTTTCCTGTTTAATTGCCGGATTAATAACTTAGCAGTAGAGACCGCCACAAAGAATTACACGGACAACATAGACGGAATATTCAACGGAGACTTCCGATGCAACATTCCAGGCGAAACAGAAGTGGGTGACCTATTGAAAAAGGTGGGCACCTTTGCCAGAGCGAGAATATATAGAAGTCCGGCCGCAGAGGGAGTCGAACTCGCTGGAAGAAGTGTAATTAAGGGGCTACTATCTCATTTTGGGCAGTTGCGTTCGCTATCGGCAGATAATTTCAATGCATTGCTGTCGGACGATCGCGAAAAAATTAAAGCTCAGAATCTTGATTTTCATGGACACTTGCTTCGAAGGTTGCCGAAGAGATACATTGAGAAATACTCGATACTGGACCGAGGGGACGAGCAGTCGAGGCGGGCGCATCTAATTAGGACTTACGCAGGGTCACTTCAGCTAGCGCAATGATTCGCCATTTCGACTCAATATGTCAGATGGGTGCCATGCGAATGGTTGGTGACCGAAGTTCCTTCTTGAGGAATTCCGAGAGGATTCCCTTCTTCAGGCTGTAGATGTTTGTCTTCAGCGCTTTGGCCGTCTCGCAGAGGTGGACCCAGGCCAATATCGCGCAGGCGATGTGATTCTTCTGTGACCGGGCCATTCTGCACTGACATTTTTCGATGCCAAGAACCTGCTTGATCTCCCTGTGGTACTGCTCAATCTTCCAGCGCACGGCACACATCTCATGCGTATCGTCCGTCGAATCTTGAGATAGGTCGTTTGTCACAACCCAGTCCGTGCGATTGGTATCAACCACAACCCGGAACAGTTTCAGCTTGATGTCACTGGGAAACTTGAACAGTTTGACGTGTTTGCCATGCACATGTTCTTGGGCACTCCACTGCAGCGTACTGACCGCCTTGTAGGGCTGCTGGCCTTGGCTGTCGTCAACCTTGCGATTGCTCTTGAGCGGGCAGTAGAAGTGCTTGCCCGCCCGGTGGATGTGCTTCATCAGATCCATGGTGGCGTACCAGGAGTCCATCAGCACGGTGCGAAAGGGCAGCTTCTTGTGCGCCATGGCATTGTCGAACATCTCCTGGACATGATCCAGCTTGGACTTGCCGTCTTCGTCAGGCGCATAGATGCGCCAGTCGATGATCCAGTAGTGGCCGGTCTTGATGTTCACGTACAGGCAGTTGACCACCCCAATGCCCTTGATCAGGCCGTGGGCGTTGCCGCTGTACTGTTTGCGCACCAGCTCGATTTTGTGCGAGTGGTTCTTGTCCAGAACGCTGTCATCGAAAACCAGGCAGGCATCGTCGTCAAATTCGATGTTTCGTCGGGCCAGATTCCAGACATCGGCCGGGCTGATATTGGCAGCCTGCAAGTAGCGATTTATGGCGTCATGAGAAAACCTCTGATGGTGATCCGCAAAATAGGTCTGCGTGTAGTTGATTTGTGTGGATATCAGAAATTGGCAGTAGTCTCGGCTCGTGGGTTTCATGGTGAATATATTATCACAAATACCACGAAATCGGCGCCGATATATTAAATAATCTAGTTTGATTTAAACGTTTGCGTAAGTCCTACTAATCATTGACTTTATTGCTGGAATGACAGATGATTTCGCCCTTGAAACCTATCAAGTGCTTGAGGGCATAAGAATTAAGTGATAGACCCACGACACCCCTACTATTTTATGCAGGATCTGCTTGCTGATGAGAGGATGACATTTGAATTCAGCAAGTACATCTACGTTCCCGACACTCTTCTTGATTCTAGGGACGTCATACGGGTGCATGGAGGTACAGCAAATAGCTCATGGGTCAACAAAGAAATAGACAATCTCGAGACGACACAAGAGTTGGCATTTCACTCAATTGTAAAGATAAACAAGCGAAGTTTTCACATTCCAATGATTGATTTCGCGATTGAGACATCGTTGGATCGGTATTTTATAGATCGCTTGCATCAATATCTTCCAAGAGCGGTATTCTTGAATCTTGCGTTATATACAAGTGGCAGGTCATACCACGCATATTCGACTAGACTCCTGTCTCCGCTAGAGTGGATTGATTTCATGGGGAGGCTCTTGTTGATCAATCCGAGAAATGGGCCCAATCTAATTGACTCCAGGTGGGTTGGGCATCGGCTTGTTGGGGGTTATTCGGCACTTAGGTGGTCCAACAACTCTGGAACATATGCCGGACTTCCAACAAGGATTGATTTCGAAAAGCTAGCAGTTCTTCGATAGACTCAATCGCACTGAAGGGCTTTCCAACTTCAGGCTGGATACACGGACTACCGCTCGGCGTCCACGCGCTGCCTGAGGTTGGGGTTGCGAACCGCCCGCTCGACAACCAGATCCATCTGGCGACCAAACATCGCTTCCAGGCCCTTCCTTGAGCGAGAAGAAGGCGTCGTAGTAGGCCACGGGCGGGAGTTCGTCGAAGGACACCAGGAAGTCGAGGTCGCTGCACGCGGGATCGAAGTCTGACCGGGTGGCCGAGCCGAACAGCTCCAGCCGCCGGGCATGGTGTCGCCGGCAGAAGGCGGCGATGTCATCGCGGCCGTCGGTGATGAAGCGGGGGACGGCCATGGGTGTAGTGAACGGTGCCGGTTGGCAGGCCGTCAAGCGCCGCTCAGGGTTGAGGTGGCACCCTAACGCAGGGTCTGCAAGGCGAGCTCCGGCGCCTTGTCCAGCAATCGCAGCAGGGCCTTGGCCGCACCGGTCGGGCTGCGTTTTCCCTGTTCCCAGTTGCGGATGGTCTCCAGCGACACATCGATGCGCCTCGCGAGTTCGGCTTGGCTCAGGCCCATGCGCTGGCGTACCTGGCGGGCGAACTGGGCAGCGTCCTGCATCGCCTCACGGTCGTCGGCGAGGGCTTGACGGGAGACGTCCGCTTCGGTGGTGCCGTCAACGCGCGCAGTGTCGATGCGCCCCACGCGCTGGCCGCTGACAGGCTCAGTGAGCTTCTTGCGGGTGACCGTCATAACGCTTGACCTCACGTGTGTTGGCCTTGCGGGCCGAGATGATGCGCAACGCCCCGGCCCGGGGCGTGTAGACCACGACGAACAGGCGTCCGTCGATGCGCCCCAGGAGCCGAAAGCGATCTTCTCCATAGGCGCGGCGATCGTCGGGCATGACGTGCCGCGCGGGGTCGAAAAAGGCCTGGGCAACGTACTCGAAGTCGAAGCCCCGCTCCCGGAAACAGGCGTCGCTCTTGGCGTCGTCCCATTCGAAATCCATGGCGCAAGTGTAGGTCAATGGCCTACCTCATGTCGCCTCATGTCGCCGACCTCGCAGGGCGGGCACGTGCGGGGCGGCTCGAGGTGCGATTCAAGTGCTGAAAGCAGGCCCGAGGCGCGCCGCAAGTCACGTCGCTCGCTCGTCGCCCTGCAGGCCGCCAGCAACGCTCACGCGTCGATGTTCGCCGCCCGCAGCGCGTTGGTCTCGATGAACTCGCGGCGCGGTTCGACTTCGTCGCCCATCAGCATGGTGAAGACGCGGTCGGCCTCGATGGCGTCCTCGATCTGCACGCGCAGCAGGCGGCGCACGGTCGGGTCCATCGTGGTTTCCCAGAGCTGCTCGGGGTTCATTTCGCCCAGGCCCTTGTAGCGCTGGCGGCCCACGCTGCTCTCGGCCTGCTGCATCAGCCAGGCCATGGCGGTACGGAAGTCGCCGGCCTTGACGGTTTTCTGCTTCTCGCCTTCGCCGCGGCTGACGGTGGCGTCCGCGCCGAGCAGGCCGTTGAAGGTGAGGCCGGCGCGGCTGAGGGCCTCGTAGTCGGCGCCGTGCACGAAGTCGGCGGTGATGATGCTGCTCTTGATGTTGCCGTGGTGGCGGCGGCTGATGCGCAGGTGGTGCTTGTCGCTGCGGGCGTCGAATTCGGCCGCCACCTCGGCGTCGTGCAGCGCGCCCTTGAGCGCCACGGCGCTGGCCTCGGAGCTGGCAGCGTCGTCCAGGTTGAGCGCCAGGCCGTCGGCGATGGCGCGCAGGGCCTCGACGTCCATCCAGTTGGACAGGCGGGCGATGACGTTGTTGGCCTGCACGTACTGGCGCGCGAGTTCGGACAGGTCGGCCGCGGCGATGACCGGCCGGCCGTTGGCGGGGTCGACGCGGGCGCCATCCAGCGCCACGCGCAGCAGGTAGTCGTCCAGCGCGGAGGCGTCCTTGAGGTACTGCTCGGCCTTGCCGTGCTTGACCTTGTACAGCGGCGGCTGGGCGATGTAGATGTGGCCGCGCTCGACCAGGTCGGGCATCTGGCGGTAGAAGAAGGTCAGCAGCAGGGTGCGGATGTGGGCGCCGTCCACGTCCGCGTCGGTCATGATGATGATGCGGTGGTAGCGCAGCTTGTCGGGGTTGAAGTCGTCCCCGCCCATGCCCTTGCCGATGCCGGTGCCCAGCGCGGTGATCAGCGTGAGGATCTCGTTGCTGGCCAGCAGCTTCTCGTAGCGGGCCTTCTCGACGTTGAGGATCTTGCCGCGCAGGGGCAGGATGGCCTGGAACTTCCGGTCACGGCCCTGCTTGGCCGAGCCGCCGGCGGAGTCGCCCTCCACCAGGTAGATCTCGCAGAGCGCCGGGTCCTTCTCCTGGCAGTCGGCCAGCTTGCCGGGCAGGCCCATGCCGTCGAGCACGCCTTTGCGGCGGGTCATCTCGCGGGCCTTGCGGGCGGCGTCGCGCGCGCGCGCAGCGTCGACGATCTTGCCGCAGATGGTCTTGGCGTCGGTGGGGTTCTCGAGCAGCCAGTCGCTCAGCAGGCGGCTGACGATGTCCTCCACCGGCGCACGCACCTCGGAGCTGACCAGCTTGTCCTTGGTCTGGCTGCTGAACTTGGGCTCGGGCACCTTGACGCTGACCACGCAGGCGAGGCCCTCGCGCATGTCGTCGCCGGTGATGTCGACCTTGGCCTTCTTGGCGATCTCGTTGTCTTCGATGTACTTGTTGATGATGCGGGTCATCGCCGCGCGCAGGCCGGTCAGGTGGGTGCCGCCGTCACGCTGGGGGATGTTGTTGGTGAAGCAGAGCACGTTCTCGTTGTAGCTCTCGTTCCACTGCATCGCGACTTCGACGCCGACGTTGGTCTGGTTGTCGCTGATCTTGTCGCCGCGAGCGTGGAAGATGTTCGGGTGCAGGACCTTCTTGCCCTTGTTGACGAACTCGACGAAGCCCTTGACGCCGCCAGCGTAGGCAAAGTTGTCTTCCTTCTGGTTGCGCTCGTCGACGAGGCGGATCTTGACGCCGTTGTTCAGGAAGCTGAGTTCGCGCAGGCGCTTGGCCAGGATGTCGTAGTGGAACTCGGTGTTGTGCTGGAAGATCTCGGTGTCGGGCAGGAAGTGGACCTCGGTGCCGCGCTTGTCGGTCTCGCCGGTGATCCGCATCGGGCTGACCTCGAAGCCATCGCGCACCTCGATCTGGCGGTCCTGCGGCACGCCCTGGCGGAACTCCATGTAGTGGGTCTGGCCGTCGCGGCGCACGGTCAGGCGCAGCCACTTGCTCAGGCCGTTGACGCAGCTCACGCCCACGCCGTGCAGGCCGCCGGAAACCTTGTAGCTGTTCTGGTTGAACTTGCCGCCAGCGTGCAACTCGGTCAGGGCAATTTCAGCGGCCGAGCGCTTGGGCTCGTGCTTGTCGTCCATCTTGACGCCGGTGGGGATGCCGCGGCCGTTGTCGGTGACGGAAATCGAGTTGTCGGTGTGGATGGTGACGACGATGTCGTCGCAGTGGCCGGCCAGGGCCTCGTCGATGGAGTTGTCGACCACCTCGAACACCAGGTGGTGCAGGCCGGTGCCGTCGGAGGTGTCGCCGATGTACATGCCCGGGCGCTTGCGCACCGCCTCCAGCCCTTCCAGGATCTGGATGCTGTCCGAGCCGTACCCTGCGGAGGCCGCGGCCGATGCAGCCGCAGAGGCCGCGGCGGATGCTGCCGCCGTAGCAGCCTGCTCTTCGGGCGTCGGTTCAGCGGGGATCGGGGTGGTGGATTCGGTCATGGTGTCTTGAAACAATGAGGGCCGGCCGTCCGCAGGACAGGCGGCCCGGGCAACCCCCTGGCTGGCGCCCCCGCTTGGCGGGGGCAGGGGGTGCACAAAGCACGGCAGCAATGCCGATGGGGATCGTCAGATCCTCATCGGCATCACGACGTACTTGAAGCCGGCCTGTTCGGGAATCGTGACCAGCGCGGAGCTGTTGGCGTCCTGCAGGGAGAGCATCACCATCTCGGTGCTGGCGTTGGCCAGCACGTCGATCAGGTAGGTGACGTTGAAACCGATCTCGATGGCGTCGCCGCCGTAGTCGATCTCCAGCTCTTCCTTGGCCTCTTCCTGTTCGGCGTTGCTGGCGGCGATGCGCAGGGTGCCCGGCTCGAAGTTGATGCGCACGCCCTTGAACTTCTCGCTCGTCAGGATGGCCGCGCGCTGCAGGCTGGCCAGCAGCGGGGCACGGCCCAGGGTGACGTGGTTGCGGTGGTTCTTCGGGATGACGCGGTTGTAGTCGGGGAACTTGCCCTCGACCAGCTTGGTGACGAACTCCATGCCGCCGAAGCTGAACTTGGCCTGGTTGTCGGCGAAGCGCATCTCGATGCGCGACTCCTCCACATTGCCCTCGGCGTCCTTGGGGGCGGACTTGTCGTCCTTCTCGGACTTCAGCAGGCGCTGCAGCTCCAGCACGGTCTTGCGCGGCAGGATGACCTCCTGCTTGGGCATCTCGACGTCCAGCGTCGCCTGCGCCAGCGCGAGGCGGTGGCCGTCGGTGGCCACCAGCGTCAGCGTGCGGCCCTCGGCGACGAAGAGGATGCCGTTGAGGTAGTAGCGGATGTCGTGCACCGCCATCGCGAAGTGCACCTGGTCGATCAGGCCCTTGAGCGTCTTCTGCGGCACGCTGAAGCTGGGGCCAAACTCGGCCGACTCCTGCACCAGCGGAAAGTCCTCGGCCGGCAGGGTCTGCAGCGTGAAGCGGCTCTTGCCACCGGCCAGCGTCAGCTTGTTCTGCGCCGCGCTGAGCGTGACCACCTGGTCGGCGGGCAGGGTGCGCAGGATGTCGATCATCTTGCGCGCACCCACGGTGGTGCTGAAGGCGCCCTCGTCGCCACCCAGCTCGGCCGCGGTGCGCACCTGGATCTCCAGGTCGGAGGTGGTGAACTCGGTGTGCCCGCCCTGCTTGCGGATCAGGACGTTGGCCAGGATGGGCAGCGTGTGGCGCCGCTCGACGATGCCGGAGACGGCCTGCAAGGCGCCCAGCACCTTTTCCTGTGTTGCCTTCAGCACGATCATGAGGGGTGTCTCTCTCGTCGGGGGGGTCATCGGTGACCAGGACACGGACCACGCGCGCGCATGCGAGCGGCCGCAAACGCGCTATTTTCGCCTGAAAACGGTGCAGCCTCCGGCCGCGCCGGTTCAGCCTTTGAGCGTTTGCTCCAGGACGTGCAGCTGCTGGTTCAGCTCGGTGTTCTTCTGGCGCTCGCCGCCGATCTTGCGCACCGCGTGCAACACCGTCGTGTGATCGCGTCCGCCGAAGAGCTCGCCGATCTCGGGCAGGCTCTTCTGCGTCATCTCCTTGGCCAGGTACATCGCGATCTGGCGCGGCCGGGCGATGCTGGCCGGGCGCTTCTTGGAGTACATGTCGGCGATCTTGATCTTGTAGAAGTCCGCCACCGTCTTCTGGATGTTCTCCACCGAGATCTGGCGATTCTGGATCGACAGCAGGTCCTTGAGCGCCTCGCGCGCCAGGTTGATGCTGATCTCCTTGTGCGAGAACCTGGCGTAGGCCAGCACCTTGCGCAGCGCCCCTTCGAGCTCGCGCACGTTGGCACGCACGTTCTTGGCGACGAAGAAGGCCACGTCCTCGGGCATGCCGGCGCCTTCGGCCTGGGCCTTCTTGAGCAGGATGGCCACGCGCATCTCCAGCTCCGGCGGCTCGATGGCCACCGTCAGGCCGGCGTCGAAGCGGCTGGTCAGCCGCTCGTCGATGTCCACCAACCCCTTGGGGTAGGTGTCGCTGGTCATGATGATGTGCGCGCGCTTGGCCAGCAACGCCTCGAAGGCGTTGAAGAACTCCTCCTGGGTGCGGTCCTTGCCGGCAAAGAACTGCACGTCATCGATCAGCAACAGGTCCAGCGAGTGGTACTTGGCCTTCAATTCATCGAAGGTCTTGCGCTGATAGTTCTTCACCACGTCGGAGATGAACTGCTCGGCATGCAGGTACAACACCCGGGCGTCGGGGTTGTTGCGGATCAGGGCATTGCCCACCGCGTGGATCAGGTGGGTCTTGCCCAGGCCGACGCCGCCGTAGATGAACAAGGGGTTGTACATCTGGCCGGGCGCACCCACCACATGCAGCGCCGCGGTGCGGGCCATCTGGTTGGCCCGCCCGGGCACCAGGGTCTCGAAGGTCAGGGCCGGGTTGAGCCGGCCGATGTTGCTGGCCGGGGCCGGCAGTGCGCCACGCGCGGGCGCGGCAGACACCCCCGGTGCCGCGGCACCCGCGACGTGGCCAGGCTCCTCGGCACGCACCGGGCGGCGCAAGGACGCGCGACCCGCGGGCATCGAGCCAGCGGTTGGCGTAACCAGCGAGGTGTCGAGCATCGCACCGACCGACAACGGCGCCGGGGCGATGACGCGCATGGCCGTGTCGCTGCCCGCCGGGGCCGCCATGCGCTGCTCAGGGCCGCGCGGCAGCAGCGACAGCTCCAGCCGCACCGGCTGGCCGGCCAACTCTGACAGCGCCGACTCGATGCGCGAGCCGTACTGCGTGCGGATCCAGTCGAGCTTGAACCGGTTCGGGACGCGCAGCCCCACCCGCAACCCGTCGGCAGCGGCCGAGACGTCGGCAGCCGGCAGGGGCTTGATCCAGGTGTTGAATTGCTGCTCGGGCAGCTCGGCTGCCAGGCGCTCGCAGCCACGCTCCCACAGGTCCGTGATCATGTTTTTGGTGTGGACAACTTTTCCGAAGGGGCGCGATTGTAGCCACATCCCCTGGCTTCGAGATATGGTTATCCACAGTTTGGAGAGGCAGGTCAACCCTGCGACCGGGATGGAAAGACGACGGGATACGTTGACGCCCCGGTCGTTTCTTGCTGTAATCGCGGGTTCCCTGGAGCGTGGCCGGGGTGCGTTTGCCTGGGCTTTGCGCAGGCGGCACCAAGTCGTCGCTGCGGGACTGTTTGACGAACCACCGGGGCGACTGTTCAGCAGTGCCGCCCCCGGCTGACCCCATCACGCACCATCGGCGACCTTCCGTCGATGGCCGGGTGGCTTGGCCGCTTCTGCTTCACCGCCGCATCACTGCCGCATCACCGCCCCTGAGGATCCAAGATGAAACGCACTTACCAACCGTCCAAGGTTCGCCGCGCCCGCACCCACGGCTTCCTGGTGCGCATGAAGACCCGCGGTGGCCGTGCGGTCATCAACGCTCGCCGCGCCAAGGGCCGCAAGCGCATCGCTCTCTGATCGAGCACGGGGCTGCCCTGGCCGCCCCGCTGGAACCCGGCTTGGCACAGACCCTGAGCGCCCTGACCGCGTCCGCCCGTTTCGAGGCGGCCATGGGTCAGCGTCCTTGTGCCCGGTCGACCCATTTCAGCGTGCACTATCTGCCACCCGCCAAGTTGTCAACAGCCGCGACCCTTGATCCGTCGCCCCCTGTGGATGATTCCAGCGGGCCTGCATCGGGAAACGACATCCTGATGCTGGGCATGGTGGTGCCCAAGCGGCACGCGCGCCGCGCCGTGACGCGCAACCTGATCAAGCGTCAGATGCGCGCGCACGTGCGTGAGCGGCTCACCGAACTGCCCTGCGGCGAGTGGGTGCTGCGCCTGCGCGCCGGCATCAATCGCCAGGCCTTCACGTCGGCGGCCTCCGAGCCCCTGCAGCAGGCCGTGCGCAGTGAGCTGGATGGTCTGCTGCGCGATGCGGCACGCCGCGTCAGGTCGGGCGGACCGGCCGCCTCCGGAAAGGCGGCGCGGTGAACGCTGCCTGGCCCACCCGAGCCGGGTGGTCGTCGCCGATGGCGTGGCCTCGCCAGCTGCTGATCGGGCTCGTGCGTGGCTACCGGCTGCTGCTGAGTCCCTGGCTGGGCTCGTCCTGCCGGTTCGAGCCAACCTGTTCCGCCTATGCCCTGACGGCGCTCGAACGGCACGGCGCCCTGCGCGGCGGCCTGCTCAGCGCTGCCCGCATCGGCCGCTGCCACCCCTGGTGCGCGGGCGGCCATGACCCGGTGCCTCCCACAGGGGCCGGACTGTTCACCGCCCTGCTCGGGCGCGCCAGCGCCGCCGAGTCCGCCGCCGCCCCGACCGGGTCGCCGGCTTCCGAATCCCGAAAGACCTCCGTATGACCGACATGCGCCGTGCCCTGCTGTGGGGTGTTTTCTCGATGTCGCTGGTGATGCTGTGGGACGGCTGGAACCGGCACAACGGCCAGCCGTCGATGTTCGACCCCACGCAGCCCGCCGCCAGCGCACCCGCCGCGAACGGATCGGCCGGCGTCCCCGCTCCCGTGACCAGCACCAGCGCCACCGCACCGGCTGCCGCCGCTTCGGCCGTGGCCGTGCCTGGTACGGCCGCGGCCACACCGTCCGAGACAGTCGAGGTCCGCACCGACACGGTCAACGCCACGCTGGACACCCGCGGTGGCAGCCTGGTGCGCGTCGAGTTGCTTGGCTACACAGAACAGGCTGGTGACGGCAAGCACAACATCACGCTGCTGGACCGTTCGGCCCAGCGCGCCTACACCGCCGAGACCGGGCTGATCACCGCCACGGCCGGCGCGACGCTGCCCAATCACTTCACCGTGATGACGCTGCTGCCCGGCGAGCGCACCCTCGCGGACGGCCAGAACGAGCTGAAGCTGCAGTTCGAGGCGACCGCCGGTGACGTCAAGCTGGTCAAGACCTACACCTTCCGCCGCGGCGACTACAGCATCGGCGTGCAGCAGCAGGTCCAGAACACGGGCGCGGCAGCGGCCAACGTGCAGGCCTACTACCAGCTGGTGCGCGACGGCAACGCGCCGCCGAACGAGTCGAGCTTCTACAGCACCTTCACCGGCCCTGCGGTGTACACCGATGCCGGCAAGTTCCAGAAGATCGAGTTCAAGGACATCGAGAAGCGCGGCACCACCGACAAGCCCAGCCATGAAACCCAGGCCGACAACGGCTGGGTCGCGATGGTGCAGCACTACTTCACCTCGGCCTGGCTCCTGTCGGACAAGGCGCAGCGCGAGTTCTTCACCCGCAAGGTCGGCAACAACCTCTACGCGGTGGGCATGACCGTGCCCCTGGGCAGCCTGGCCCCGGGTGCCGCCAAGACGCTGGACGCGCGCCTGTATGTCGGCCCGCAGGAAGAGAAGAAGCTGGAGGCCCTGGCACCTGGTCTGGACCTGGTGAAGGACTACGGCTGGCTGACCATCCTGGCCAAGCCGCTGTTCTGGCTGCTGCACAAGCTGCACTCGATGATCGGCAACTGGGGCTGGGCCATCGTCGCGCTGGTGGTGCTGCTGAAGGCGGCGTTCTACTGGCTCAACGCCAGCGCCTACCGTTCGATGGGCAAGATGAAGGCCATCAACCCGAAGGTGCAGGAACTGCGCGAGCGCTACAAGGACGAGCCGCAGAAGATGCAGCAGGAGATGATGCGCATCTACCGCGAGGAGAAGGTCAACCCGCTGGGCGGCTGCCTGCCGATCTTCATCCAGATGCCGTTCTTCATCGCGCTGTACTGGGTGCTGCTGTCGAGCGTCGACATGCGTGGCGCCCCGTGGCTGGGCTGGGTGACGGACCTGAGCGTGAAGGATCCGTATTTCATCCTGCCGATCCTGATGACGCTGACCACGGTGCTGCAGACCTGGCTGAACCCCACGCCGCCGGACCCGGTCCAGGCCAAGCTGATGTGGATCATGCCGCTGGCCTTCAGCGTGATGTTCTTCTTCTTCCCGGCCGGCCTGGTGCTCTACTGGTTCACCAACAACCTGCTGTCCATCGCCCAGCAGTGGATGATCAACCGGCAGCTCGGGCTGAACAAGTGAAGATCGCCGCCACGCGGCGGGGCTGACCGCACGGACAGTGCCAGCCCGGCCCCGAAATGGGCGGCACCACCGCGTCGCGTGGAATTGTCCCGTGCTGCGGTCCACGGAGCAGCGCGGAGGAACCAGAACAGGGGGTTGAGGCCACCTGACGCTTCGCGCACCATACGGACAGCGGGGCAGACCTGAGGCCGTCGCTGCTGTTCCTGCGGTCTTCGCGACCCACGGATTCGCAGCGATGTCCCCAGCTCGGGAGGTCGAAGCCGGACGAACCGGCCGCTTCCCCCCGCGCCACATTTGCCCTGCCGCAGCGCCCTGGCGCTTCTCCGCGCACAGCCCCCCGTTCCATGCCGCTGCAGCCCCGCCGGACCTCGGTCCAGCGGGGCTTTTTTCATCGTGCTGCACCCCTTGATCCACGGTCCGGCGGCCGCAGGGACAATCGCCCCCATGCTGCCCCGCCATGACGAACCCATCGCTGCCATCGCCACCGCTCCCGGCCGGGGGGCGGTGGGCATCGTGCGCGTGTCCGGCCGCGCCCTGGCCCCGCTGGCGCACGCGCTGACAGGTCGCGATCTGACGCCCCGGGTGGCCAGCTATGGGCCGCTGCGCGACGCGGCCGGCCGGCCGATCGACCACGGCCTGGCGCTGTACTTCCCGGCGCCGCACAGCTACACCGGCGAAGACGTGCTGGAGCTGCAGGCCCACGGCGGCCCGGTGGTGCTGCAGCTGCTGCTGGCGCGCTGCCTGGAAGCGGCGGCCGCCCCCGATGCGCACGGCAGCCCCTGCCTGCCGGGGCTGCGCCTGGCGCGCCCGGGCGAGTTCACCGAGCGGGCCTTCCTGAACCACAAGCTCGACCTGGCACAGGCCGAGGCAGTGGCCGACCTGATCGACGCCAGCACCGAGGCGGCGGCGCGCAGCGCGGCGCGTTCGCTGGCCGGTGAGTTCTCCCGCCAGGTCGGCGCACTGCGCGACCAGCTCGTCGACCTGCGCATGCTGGTGGAGGCCACGCTGGACTTCCCCGAGGAGGAAATCGACTTCCTCGAACGCGCCGACGCCCGCGGCCGCCTGAGCCGGGCCAACGCGCAGCTGGCCCACGTCATCGACACGGCCCGCCAGGGCGCCCTGCTGCGCGAGGGCCTGCAGGTGGTGATCGCCGGGCAGCCCAACGCCGGCAAGAGCTCCCTGCTCAATGCGCTGGCCGGCGCGGAGCTGGCCATCGTCACGCCGATCCCCGGCACCACGCGCGACAAGGTCAGCGAGACGCTGCAGATCGAGGGCGTGCCGGTGCACATCGTCGACACCGCCGGCCTGCGCGAAAGCGACCAGGCGAGCGACGAGGTGGAACGCATCGGCATCGAGCGCAGCTGGCAGGCCATCGCCGAGGCCGATGCAGTACTGCTGTTGCACGACCTGACGCGCCAGGATGACGCCGCCTATGTCGCTGCCGACGAGGCCATTGCCGCGCGCCTGCCGGCAGGGGCGCGGCTTGTGCACGTCTACAACAAGGTCGACCTCGCCGCCCAGCCCGTCGCCGCCGCTCCGGCCATGCGGGCGGACGACGGCGCCTCCGCCATCGTGCTGTCCGCCCGCACCCACGCCGGCCTGGACGAGCTGCGCCGCACCCTGCTGCAGCTGGCTGGCTGGCATGCTGCGCCAGACGGCGTCTTCCTCGCGCGGGAGCGCCACGTCCAGGCACTGCGTGCCGCGCAGGCCCACCTCGCCGAGGCCCAGGCCTGGGCCGGCCAGTCCGACGCCGCGCTGGACCTGCTCGCCGAGGAGCTGCGCCTGGCGCACGACGCGCTGGGCGAAATCACCGGCGCCTGCACGCCCGACGACTTGCTGGGCGTCATCTTCAGCCGCTTCTGCATCGGAAAGTAGAGTCACTTCCAAGACCATCTCATGAGGTCTTGAAAGACACCACAACTCCTTGTTTTACAAGGATGTTGCTTCCTAGAATGTCCAACCTGGTCCACCAAGAGCACATTGCTCTCGTGTCCAAGTTCACCTCCAAGAAGGTGAATGGCGCGCCGGATCCCATGAACTTGGACTCACGGAGGCTGCATGGCACTCACCGACACTGCGCTGAAGGCACTCAAGCCCAGGGAGCGGACCTACACCCTCGCGGATGAGCGAGGGCTCTACGTGGAGGTCTTCCCGACGGGCGGGGTCGTGTGGCGCTACCGGTACCGGCTCAACGGGAAGCAGGAAAAGCTGTCGCTCGGCAAGTACCCGGATCTGACCCTGAAGAACGCCCGCCTGAAGCGGGACGAAGCGGCCCACGCGGTGGCCATGGGCGAGTCACCCGCCCAGCAAAAGCAGCTGGCCAAAGCCGGCCGGGCTGCAGCCACAACCGTTGCCGAGTTCGGCGAAAAGTACTTCCGCGAGATCGTCGCGCGCGACTGGAAGAACGTGACGCTGCCCCGGCGCTACTTCGACAAGTCGATCATCCCCGCCATCGGATCCAAGGCGATGAAGGACGTGTCCGCGGAGGACGCTCGCTCGATCATCTGGCGCAAGAAGGAGGAAGGCTTCGACGCCGCGGCAGGAGCGCTGAGGGGCGTGCTCAAGCGGATGTTCGACTACGCGATCACCTGTGGCGTGGCGACGGTCAACCCCGTCTCGGCGCTGCCGATGCGCCACGTGCACAAGGCCAAGCCCAGGGAGCGTACGCTTTCACCCGCCGAGATCCGCACCTTCTTACGGGCAGTGGATGAATCGAACATCCGCCGGCAATTCAAGATCGGCCTGCGACTGATCCTGCTGACGATGGTTCGCAAGTCGGAACTTCTGCTGGCGAGATGGGAGCATGTGGACCTCGACGCCGCGGAATGGCACATCCCAGTCGAGCACTCGAAGACCGGCAAGCCCCACATCGTCTATCTGGCGCCGCAGGCTGTCGAGCTGTTCCAGCAGCTGAAGCGGCTGGCGGGCGGCAGCCCCCTGATCTTGCCGGGACGAGCCCATCCGGAGAAGCCTTTCGCGCATAACGCCATCAATAGTGCATTGAAGGTGTCATTGGCAGGCCAGGATATTCCCGCCTTCACGGTCCATGACCTGCGCCGCACCGCATCCACCCTTCTCCACGAACACGGCTGGTCCTCGGACGTGGTCGAAAAGGCCCTGAACCACACGATCGGTGGAGTCCGTGGCATCTACAACCGCGCGGAGTACGCACCGCAGCGCCGCGAGATGCTGGGGTTCTGGGCCGAGTTTGTTGGCCGACCAAGCCACCAAGAGCAGACGGTCTGACCAAAAAGGCGAGGGCGAGGCCTTCAAGAACCGATTCAGGACGCGTAGCAACCGACGTCTGATGAAGAATCAGGCAATCACCATGTGATCCATGAGATAACTCACAAGTCACTGTCTGAATTGAATTTTCAGCGCCGACATGATGATTTCGGCACCAGTTGACCCCGAGAAATCCACAGAGTTATCCACAGCAGCTCGGTAAATCTCGGTCTAGACTTGCTCATCTTGGAACTGGATGGATCACCAGGGAAAAGACGAAGGCCCCGCAGTGGTTGCAACACCGAAGGGCCTTCTGGCGCCGGAGCGCCTTGTCAACTTTGAGCGGCTGACAGCTGTCGATTACAACTCATCCTGAAGGTGATTGCCACCCCGGGAGGCGTTGTGACGACCTCCGGCAAGGGATTGATCCGCTTGTTGGAGAACCATGTGCAGAGAACGCACGATTCCACGCGATACCCGGGCCTGACCGAACAACGCCCACCCCATTCCGGTCTGACCATCCTGCGCCGCCGGCAGGTCGAACACGAAACGGGGTACTCCCGCTCCACCATCTACCTGCGGATCTCGCAGGGCCTTTGGACCCGGCCCATCTCGCTGGGCGCCCGGGCCGTGGGCTGGCCGGCCGGAGAAGTCTCGGCACTTAACGCGGCACGCATCGCCGGACTGACCGACGCGCGCATCCGCGAGCTGGTGCACCGCCTCCATCTCACCAGAGTCGGGGACCCAATGCTGGCCGCTGCCATGGAGGAGCGATGAATGGGCACCCGCAGCCTGAACCCCCGGCTGGCGAAGATCCACCGCACCTACTCGGTCGAGGAAGTCTCCCGCCTCTACGGCGTGCACAAGAACACCGTGCGCGCCTGGATCAAGGCCGGGTTGGGTGTGATCGACGAGCGACGGCCCGTGCTGGTTCGCGGTCAGGCGCTGGCCGAGTTCTTGGAGAAAAAGCGCAACCGGAACAAGCAGCCCTGTGGGGCCGGCGAGATCTATTGCCTGCGCTGCCGCGTCCCGCGCGAGCCAGTGGGCGGGGTCGTTGGCTACCGCCTGATCACCCCGACCAACGGCAACCTGATCGGCCGCTGCCCGGTCTGCGGCACCGGGCTGTTCCGCCGCGTATCCACCGCCCGGATGACCGAAGTCCTGGGCAGCCTGCGCATTCAGGAGACGGAGGCGGGGGAGCACATAGCCAAGAGCCCCATCCCCTCCGGAATCTGTGACTTCAAGGCAGGAGCCTGAACATGCGCAAACATCACCCCGACAACGAGCGCGTCAAGCGCCAGTACTTCGGCTTTCTGAAGGAGGCCAAACGGCAGAGCGAGCCCTCGGTGGACGCCGTCGCCAAGGCCCTGGCACGGTTCGAGGCGGAAACGCAGTACCGGGACTTCCGCAACTTCCGGCCCGAGCAGGCAGTGGCCTTCAAGCGCCGACTGGCCGACCGGGACAGCCAGGTCACCGGCGAAAAGCTCAGCAAGGCCACCCAGCACGCCACGCTGTCGCATCTGAAGCGCTTCTTTCAGTGGCTGGCGCTGCAGCCGGGCTACCGCTCGCGGCTGAACTACTCGGATGCGGACTACTTCAACCTGTCCGAAAAGGACGCCCGTGTGGCCACCGCCCGGCGGGAGCGGCCCGCGCCGACGATGGAGCAGGTGCTCCACGTCATCCGGTCCATGTCGGCGGACAGCGACATCGAGATGCGCGACCGGGCCCTGGTGGCCTTCGCACTGCTGACCGGGGCCCGTGACAGCGCGCTGGCCTCGCTGCGGCTCAAGCACGTGGATCTGGCGCAGGGCAGCATCCACCAGGACGCGCGGGAGGTGCGAACGAAGTTCAGCAAGACCTTCACCAGCTACTTCTTCCCGGTCGGGGACGAGGTCCGCCGCATCGCCGAGGCGTGGGTGTGCCACCTGCGCACCGAACGGCTGTGGGGGCTCGACGACCCGCTCTTTCCCGCCACCCGGATCGAGGTGGGTGTCTCCGGGCAGTTCGAGGCCACCGGGCTGGAGCGTGCCGGCTGGGCCAACGCCTCACCGGTGCGAGCCATCTTCCGCGCAGCCTTCAAGGCGGCCGGGTTGCCCTACTTCAACCCGCACAGCTTCCGCCGCACGCTGGCGCAGCTGGGCGAAACCCTCTGCCACACCCCGGAGGAGTTCAAGGCCTGGAGCCAGAACCTGGGCCACGAGGGCGTGCTGACCACGTTCTACAGCTACGGCACCGTGGCGCCGCGCCGGCAGGGCGAACTGATCAAGGCGTTGGCGGTGCCCCAACCGGGCACGGCTCAAAACCCGGAGGCACTCGCAGCCTTTCTCGCCCAGGCGCTGCAGCGCGGCGGGCTGTTGTCAGCGGGAGGGCGACACTGAGTTACACCTCTCCGTACCTCGACTCAACAACGAAGAACGAACCGCAATGCCTATTCGCTAGACCGAGCCCCGGCAAACACGTGACTGGCCGATGAGTGGTGTCGCGGCTCGCGAAGGCAATGCCATGCGGATCGATGTGCGCGCGCGGTTGCGTCTCGCTGGTAGTACGCCGTCAGGCGCATGCATTCCTTCGAGAGCATTGCCGTGAACTATGCCCAAGTGATCATTCTGTGTGCCCGCCGCGTTAGCCAGCCCCGTTCGGCGAAGATGCGTGATTGACCTAGCATTTGCAGTTCAGGTCGCTGTCATTCACCAGAGTTCAAAAGGGAGCACGTCTTGGTCAGCAAGAAGAACACGATTGCCGCGCCGAATCAGACCAGCAACTACCACCACAGCCAACTGGCCACCCAGCGCCCTGATGTCGGCGTGCAGGACCAGTTCAACACCAAGAAGCCGCCGAAGACCTACCGCTACGACAGCAGCCTGGACCCAGCCCTGAGCTGGGACGAGAACCGCGACCGCGACTTGGCCGAATGGCTGCTGGGACTGGTGCAGCGCTGCGCCACCGAAGGCGAGGCGGCGGTGTTCACCGCGCCGCAGGTGTGGGCCGGCGGTGGCGTGCAGGTGCAGTCGCTGAAGGCGGCTGCCGACCTGCTGCAGGCGTTGAGCCAGCCCTTCCTGAACTGGACCGGCAAGGCCGAGCGCCACCAGATTTCAGTGCCCACGGTGCCGCTGTTCGTGCACGAACGGCACTCGACCAAGGCTATCCTGGAAGGCATCAAGCACCGCAAGGCCAAGGGCACCACCTACGACCTGTTCGGCGACGGCGGCGGGCTGGACGTGACCGACAAGCTCGATGCCTACGAGCACAAGGGGCCGTGGCAGAACCGGATGATTCTCGGGGACAGCCTGCAGGTGATGAATTCGCTGCTGGAATTCGAGGGTCTGGGCGGTCAGGTCCAAATGGTTTACATGGACCCGCCGTACGGCGTTAAGTTCGGCTCGAACTTTCAGCCGTTCGTTCGCAAGCGCGACGTTAAGCATAGTGTTGACGCCGAGATGTCGCGTGAACCCGAAATGGTTAAGGCCTATCGGGACACTTGGGAGCTAGGACTTCATTCCTACCTTACCTACCTCCGAGACCGCCTAATGGCTGCCCGGGAGCTTTTGCACGAAAGCGGAAGCGTATTTGTGCAAATATCCGACGACAATCTGCACCATGTCAGGGAGCTTCTCGACGAGGTCTTCGGTCCACAAAACTTTGTAGCCATCATCACAGTCCAGAAGACGACCTCGGCCACGGTTAACTATCTGCCGGCAACATGCGACTATGTTGTCTGGTATGGGCGAGATATTACTCGCCTCAAGTATCGACCCTTTTATCTCCGCAAGCAGTTGGGAGGCGACGGGGCCACCAACTACAACCGCGTCCTTCTTCCTGATGGCACTCGACGAGCGCTAGCGAAGGCCGAAATCACTGACCCGACTCTGCTTCCTTCAGGGTCAAAAATCTACAGCCTTGACAATCTGACCAGCCAGAGTATGGGTCGTGAGAAGGGGGAGGGGGCTGCTTGCTGGTTTCCTGTTGAAATAAACGGACGCGCTTATCGGCCTGGTGCTCAGGCTCGATGGAAAACAAATGAGCAGGGGATGTCTCGACTGCAGGCTGCCGGCCGACTTGAGGCAACCGACAGTCGCGTCGGTTATGTTCGATTCTTTGATGATTTTCCGCTTTATCCGCTGGATAACAATTGGTCCGACGTTGGCGCGAGCTTCATGGCGGACAAGTTATATGTGGTTCAAACATCGCCAAAAATCATACAACGCTGCATGTTAATGTGCAGTGAGCCAGGCGACTTGGTATTTGACCCAACCTGCGGTTCAGGAACCACCGCATATGTGGCAGAACAATGGGGGCGGCGCTGGATTACTTGTGACACGTCGCGGGTGCCGCTTGCACTGGCGCGCCAACGGTTGCTTACTGCTACGTTCCCTTTCTACGAACTCAAGGACCACCAACGAGGGCCGGCCGGTGGCTTCGTCTACAAACGCAAGCAGAACCGTAAGGGCGAAGAGGTCGGCGGCTTAGTGCCGCATATCACCCTGAAGTCCATCGCCAATGACGAGCAGCCGGCCATGGAAGTACTGGTGGACCGGCCGGAGGTGAATGACAAGGTGACCCGGGTTGCCGGCCCGTTCGTAGTTGAGGCAACCATCGCGCCCGCGCAGACAGTCGAGCTCGAAGAGAGCATGCCGGCGGATTCCGAGGCCCAGAGTTTGGATGCCGCTCTGGGCGATGCCGACGCTGCCAACGGCGGCTTGCCTTTGCACGTGGCCGAACCCGCTGGCCGGTACAACGACCCCGCGACGCACATCGAGCGCATGACCCAGGTGCTGCGCCAGTCCAAGACGCTGCGCCTGCCCGGCAACCGCGAACTGGTGCTGGCCGACATCCGCCGCATGACCGACAGCGATGCCATCCATGCCGAGGGCCTGGACGCCGAGGGCAACCGCATCGCCGTGGTCTTCGGCCCTGAGGACGGCGCCATCTCGTCCGACGTGGTGTTCGAGGCTGCCCGCGAGGCCTACTTCCTGAAGTTCCCGCACCTGTACTTCTTCGGCTTCGCCATCCAGGCCAAGGCCCGCGAGCTGCTGGAAGACCGCGCCAAGCTGCGCGTGCCCTGCACCTACGTCACGGTCACACCGGACGTGGCCATGAGCGACCTACTGAAGACCAGCCGCGCCAGCGAAATCTTCTCGGTGACGGGCCTGCCTGACGCCGTGGTGCGCAAGGCCGGAAAGAAGAACGACGACGGGGCCGACCTGTACGAGGTCGAGCTGCGCGGCCTGGACATCTTCAACCCGGCCACGATGGACCAGGAGGACATCCCTGCGCAGAACCTGCCGGCGTGGATGCTGGACACCGACTACGACGGCATGTGTTTCTACGCCACCCAGGTCTTCTTCCCCAAGACCGCCGCGTGGGACAACCTGCAGAAATCGCTGAAGGCCGAGTTCGACCCGTCGGTGTGGGAGCACCTGGCCGGCACCGTGAGCGAGCCGTTCCCCATCGGGCCGAAGCGCCGCGTGGCGGTGAAGGTCATCGACGAGCGCGGTAACGAGCTGATGCGCGTGCTGGATGTCCGCGCATGAACGAAGAACGGTTTGCACCTGCAGTCGTCGCCTGCGTGGACATTGGTTCGCCCAAGAGGGGCAACGTCGGCTGGGCTCTGCTTCACGGCGAAACTCAGGTGACGGGACGCGACCTCCCAGCCTTCATCGCCTTGCTGGAACCTCACATCCGCAGCGGCCGCACCATCGCCATCGGGTTCGAGTGCCCGCTCTACGTGCCGAAGCGTGCAGACGTGGCCACGATGACCGACTGCCGCATCGGCGAGGAGGGACTGAACTGGTGCGGCGGCCCGGGTGCCTCAGTGCTGGCGACCGGGTTGGCTCAGACCAATTGGGTGCTGGCTCGAATGGCCGAGATGGCGGGGACCGCGACCGGTACAACGCGCTGGCACGAAGTGCAGGAAGGCCGCTGCCAATTCTTCTTCTGGGAGGCCTTCATCACCAGTCGGGCTGGAGTCGTTGTGCCGATTGATGTCGTGGAGGGCGTTTCGCTGCACGAGCGGGATGCACTGGTCGGGGCGCTCGCTTTCCGCCAAGTGGTGGTCACGGGCAGGCAGTTCCCGAGTGATTTGCAGGACGAAGGCGCGCTGTCGCTGATTGGCATGCATCTCTTGGAGACGGGCCTTAGCAAGGACATGAGCTTGATGTCCGAACGTTGCGCGGTGCTGAAGGTGAGGAAGCCGCAATGAGCCAAATCAACGCCGTCGAAGCGCCCATCATCAACTCGCCCTACGACCCGCCGGCCTTCCACTGGCACATCGAAGAGGGCAAGCACCCGGAGAAGCGGCCAGGCCGGCGCTTGGCCTCGTATTTCTTCCGTGTGCCCGACCGTGCAGCGCGCGGGCGCAAGGCCAAGGGCCAGCAGTCGCTGCTGGACGACGCATCGAAGGGCCAGGAATACCTGCTGGACCTGGCCAACCTCATCCGCCAGCGCTTGCGCGAGTGGCGCGAGCGCGACTATGCCGGCGCCACCAAGGTAACGCGGGAACTGCTGGAACTGTGGCGTTCGCCTGACCGCTCGCAGCGGCTGTTCTTCGCCCAGCTCGAAGCGGTGGAGACGGTGCTGTTCCTGGTGGAAGGGCCAGACGACCTGAAGCAGGGCATCAACGTGCCCAGCGACGAGCCGGGCGACGACGCCAAGGCAGACGGGTACAAGGCCTTCGTGCGCTACGCGCTGAAGATGGCCACTGGCAGCGGCAAGACCACGGTGATGGGCATGCTGTCGGCCTGGTCCATCCTGAACAAGGTGGCGCAGCCGCAGGCCTCGGCCTACTCGGACACGGTGCTCATCGTCTGCCCGAACGTCACCATCCGCGACCGGCTGCGCGAGCTCGACCCCAACCTGGACGAGCTCAGCCTGTACCGCACCCGGCAACTCGTGCCGCTGCACCGCATGCCCGACCTGCGCAAGGGCGAGGTCTTCATCACCAACTGGCACAACCTGGAGCGGCGCGAGCTGACCGATGTGAACGGCACGTCGGCCAAGGTGGTGAAGCGCGGCGTGCCGGTGGAGAAGCTGCGCACCGTGAAGGTGGGCGGCAAGGACGCGGTGACCGAGGCCGACATCCGGCAGCAGGCGCTGACCGGCGCCTTCGACATCCTGCGCGAGCTGCGGGACAACAAGGGCCAGCTCACCGGCTTCGAGGTGAAGGAGGTGCGCTACTACGAGAGCGACACCGCCTTCCTGCGCCGCGTGCTGGGCAACCGCAAGGGGCGCAGCTCGGCCATTCTGGTGATGAACGACGAGGCCCACCACGCCTACCGGCGCGGCAAGCTCGACGCGGAGGACACCTTCGCCATCGACGAGGAAACGGCCGAGGTCGATGCCCGCGAGGCGACGGTGTGGATTGAAGGCCTGGACCGCATCAACAAGGCGCTGGGAGGCCGGACCAATGGCGTGCGGCTGTGCGTTGACCTGTCGGCCACGCCGTTCTTCATCCAGGGCAGCGGCAATGAGGTGGGCAAGCCCTTCCCCTGGGTGGTGTCCGACTTCAGCCTGCTGGAGGCCATCGAAGCCGGCCTAGTGAAGATTCCCCAGCTGCCCACGCAGGACATCGGCGGCACCGAGACGCCCGCCTACTTCAACGTGTGGCGGTGGGTGCAGGAGATTGCCGAGAAGGAAGGCCACAGCGGCAAGCTCACGCCCGACGTGCTGATGCGCTACGCCACGCAGCCCATCGTGCAACTGGCTGACGAGTGGCGCAAGACGGCCGAGCAGTGGTCGGCGCAGTTCAAGGCTGGTCACCGCAAGACCGACGTGCCGCCGGTCTTCATCATCGTGTGCCGCGACACCGCGCTCGCCAAAGAGCTGTACGACTGGCTGGCCAACGGCAACGCCACCTACGGCGCGGCGCCCGAGCAGTTCCGCAACGCCCCCGGTCGTGAGTGGACCGTGCGGGTGGACAGCAAGGTGGCCGAGGACATCGCCGAGGGCGGTGGCAAGAACGACGAGGCGCGGCGCCTGCGCTTCGTGCTGGAGACCATCGGCAAGACCGGCTGGCCGGGCAACAAGGTGCCCGAAGAGTACGTGGCCATGGTCGAGAAGCACAACCGCAAGGCCCTGGAGGACGACGACAACGGCCTGGTGACCATCGACGCCAGCGTGCCGCCCGGCCGCGACGTGCGTTGCATCATCAGCGTGGCCATGCTGTCCGAGGGCTGGGACGCCACGACCGTGACGCACGTGGTGGGCTTGCGCCCCTTCGGCTCGCAGCTGCTGTGTGAGCAGGTGGTTGGCCGCGCGCTGCGGCGCACGTCCTACGCGGTGGACGAGGCCACGGGCTTCTTCCGCGAGGAGACGGCCAAGGTCTTCGGCGTGCCGTTCGAGCTCATTCCATTCAAGGTGGAGGGCGGCGCCCAGCAGCCACCGTCACCGCCGGCCAACCAGATTTACGCCGTGCCGGCCAAGGCGCAGTTCGAGCTGGCCTTCCCGGTGGTGGAGGGCTACACCGACCCCGGCGTGACCCGGCTGACCATGGACTGGCCCAAGGTGCCAACCTTGGAGCTGAACCCGATGACGGTGCCGGACGTGACCCTGATGAAGGGACTGACCACCCAGGACGGCGCCCTGGCCGCCTACGGCCCCGGCGCGGCCGACGTGGTGAACCTGGAGCAGTGGCGCGCCAAGGTGCGGGTGCAGCAGGTGGCCTTCACCATGGCCAAGGTGCTGACGCAGCAGTGGCTGGCCGACCGTGGCGATGTCATCCCGACGCATCGGCTGTTCCCGCAACTGCTGGGCTACACGACCCGGTTCCTGGCCGAGAAGCTGAAGCTGTCGGGCAATCGGGCGCCGCAGGACGTGGCGCTGAACCCGTACTTCCAGCAGGCGGTGGGCATCCTGTTCGACTCGCTGGTGCCGGTGGACGAAAGCGGCAAGACGCAGGAGCGGCCCATCATCGTGCCGGGTCCGGCGGGCGAGCGCTCGACGCGACACGTCGAGTTCTTCACCGGCCGGCAGCCCTGGCCGGTGCAGAAGTGCCACCTGAACGCCATCGTCGCCGACACGAAGACCTGGGAGCAGGCGGCGGCCACGGCCCTGGACGCCCACGAGGGCGTCGCCAAGTGGGTCAAGAATGACCACTTGGGCTTCATCGTGCCGTACCGCAAGGACGGAATCCGCCGACGCTACCTGCCCGACTTCATCGTGGACCTGACGACCGGTGAGCGCCTGATGGTCGAGGTGAAGGGCCAGCTAGGCGATGCCGAGGTGAAGGCCCAGGCCGCGCACCGCTGGTGTACGGCCGTCAACAACGACGGGCGCTTCGGCCGGTGGAGCTATCACATCGTTCGGCAGCCGCCGGACCTGATGAAGCTGCTGGACAAGCTGACGGGCATCATCGGACTACAGTCCGAACTGACCATGCAATCTTGATCGCTGGAGCCGACGCACGCCCACTGAAGTCCAAGAATGAGTCCAAATAAACGATCAGTGTCATAAAACTCGTTCCAATTCATGGACTTAAGTACATTTTTCCTATTCTGCATCGGCAAGTAAGGGCCGCGCAGCAGGCTGCCCCACTGCGACGCTGTTGCGCCATGGCGTCTCGACCCGTACACGCGTCAAGGTCGTGGTTCGCCGTGGGCCGGCCGCAGGGCACAATGCCGATGGGCGATTTGCCAGATCGCTGCTGTTTTTTCGCGCGGACGGTACGGCCAAGGGGAGGCCGGTACGAAGTCGCTGGGATTGGAGAACCGGATGGGTATCGAGGAACTGGTGCAGGCCGTGCAGTCGCTCAACACCGACGACGCCTTCCACGCCCGCCTGGACGCGGCACAGTGGCGCACCCTGGGAGCCTACCTGACGGGCTACCAGGCCCGGCCCGGGGATCTGCTGATCCGCCAGGGCGATGCGGACCGCACTGCCTACTTCCTTGCCCGCGGGACCCTGCAGGTCTACGTGCCGGGCGCCGCACCGGCGCTGTCACGCATCGCCATGCTGCGCCCTGGCGCGATCGTCGGCGAAACCGGGCTGTTCAGCGCCCAACCGCATTCAGCCAACGTCGAAGCGATGACCGCCGTGACCGTCTGGGCGCTGCACCTGCCGCGCTTCGAGGAACTGGTGCAGCGTGCTCCCGCCATTGCCATCGAGGTGATGCGTGCCGCCGGGGCGGTGCTGGTGGCGCGCATGCGGGCCAACATGGCACTGCATATCGCGGTGGCCTGATCCCACGCCAGGCAGTCCGCGCGGCGCAACGCGCCGGCATCAACCCCGCAGCAGCTTGCTCTCGGCCAGCGCGAGGGGCTCGGGCTGGCCACTGAGCACCAGCACGTCGCCGCCAGCCAGCGTGAGGTCATCCGCGCCCGGCACGACCTGGCCGGAAGCCCGCCGCACCGACACCACCGACACCCCCAGCGCGTGCAGCGCCAACTCGCCCAGCGGGCTGCCCAGATGCGGCGCCCCGGGCGGCAGGGCCACCGTCTGCAGACGCTCCTGCTGCAAGTCCTCCGTGGTGTCGTCGTCGGCGCCATGGAAGTAGCCACGCAGCAGGCCGTAGCGCGCGTCACGCGCATCGCGGGTGATGCGGATCACCCGGCGCATCGGCACGCCCACCAGCGCCAACGCATGGCTGGCGAGCATCAGTGAACCTTCGATGGCCTCGGGCACCACCTCGGTGGCACCGGCGGCGCGCAGCCTCTCCAGGTCGCTGTCGTCGATGGTGCGCACCACCACGGGCACATGCGCAGCGTGTTCGCGCACGTGCTGCAGCACCTTGAGCGCCGAGGCCGTGTCGTGGTAGCTGACCACCACCGCGCTGGCACGCGCCAGGCCGGCGGCGATCAGGCTGGGCAGGCGCGCCGCGTCACCAAAGACCACGCTCTGCCCTGCGGCGGCGGCCTGGCGCACGCGGTCAGGATCGAGGTCCAGGGCCATGTAGGGGATGTGCTCCTGGTCGAGCATGCGCGCCAGGTTCTGGCCACTGCGGCCGTAGCCGCAGATGATCACGTGGGCCGAGGTGCGGATGGACTTGCGCGCGATGCTGGTCAGCTGCACCGACTGCAGCAGCCAGTCGGTGGCCGACAGCTTCATCACGATGCGGTCGCTGCCCAGGATGATGAAGGGCGTGGCGAGCATCGAGATCACCATCGCGGCCAGCACCGGGCTGATCCAGCGCGCACCGATCAGGTCGTGGTCAGCGCCCAGGGTCAGCAGCACGAAGCCGAACTCGCCCGCCTGCGCGAGGTACAGGCCGGTGCGCAGCGCCACCCCCGGTGCCGCACTGAAGGCCCGCGCCAGCAGTGCAACCATGCCGGCCTTGGCCAGCACCGGCAGGGTGGACAGCACCAGCACCAGGTGCCATTCCGCCAGCACGGCGCGCCAGTCCAGCTTCATGCCGATGGTGATGAAGAACAGCCCCAGCAGCACGTCGTGGAAGGGCCGGATGTCGGTCTCCACCTGGTGCTTGTATTCGGTTTCGGCGATCAGCATGCCGGCAACGAACGCACCCAGCGCGAGCGACAGCCCGGCGTGCTCGGTGAGCCAGGCCAGGCTCAGCGTCACCAGCAGCAGGTTGAGGACGAACAGTTCCTCGCTCTTGCGCCGCGCCACCAGCGTGAGCCACCAGCGCATCAGACGCTGCCCGCCCCAGAGCAGCAGCCCGAGCAGCACGGTGGCCTTGCCCAGCGCCAGCGCCAGGGTGCGCCAGAGGTCTCCGCCCCCCAGTGCGAGCGAGGGAATCAGTACCAGCAGGGGCACCACGGCCAGATCCTGGAACAGCAGCACGCCCATCACGCGCCGGCCGTGCTCACTTTCCAGTTCCAGCCGCTCGGCCATCATCTTGGCGACGATCGCCGTGCTGGACATGGCCATCGCCGCGCCCAGCGCCACGGCACCCTGCCAGTCCAGCTCCCAGGTGCGCTCGAACAGCAGGGCATACAACCAGGTCAGCCCCACGTTGCCCAGCACCGCACCGAAGATGGTCAACACCACCTGCCCCATGCCCAGCCCGAACACGAGGCGCTGCATGCTGCGCAGCTTGGGCAGGTTGAACTCCAGCCCGATCACGAACATCAGGAACACCACGCCAAACTCGGCCAAGTAGCGCACCCCGGCCGAGTCGCGCGCCAGCGCCAGCGCGTTCGGACCGATCAACACGCCCACGATCAGGTAGCCCAGCATCGCGGGCAGTTTCAGCAGGCGGCAAGCCACCACCCCCAGCACGGCGGCCAGCAGGTAAAGCAGCACAACTTCAAGCGTGGTGGCCATGCGGGGTCGGGATCTCCTGAGCTCCTGGGGCGGAGGGCCGGGCCTCCTAGAATCACCGGATCCTAAATCACGAACCCGCCCCTTCCGGACGGGTCCGGCGTGTACACCGTGACCTCCACCCCCCTCCCCGACTTCGATGCCGAGCGAGCCATGCGCATGGCCCGCCAGACGCTGCACATCGAGGCGCAAGCCCTGCTCGGCCTGGAGCAGCAGGTGGCCGAGCCCTTCGCCGCCGCCGTGCGTGCCATGCTGGGCTGCCGCGGCCGGGTGGTCGTGATGGGCATGGGCAAGAGCGGCCACGTCGGGCGCAAGATCGCCGCGACGCTCGCGTCCACCGGCACCCCCGCGTTCTTCGTGCATCCGGGTGAAGCCAGCCACGGCGACCTGGGCATGGTCACGCCCGGCGACGTGGTGCTGGCCATCTCCAATTCCGGCGAGAGCGAGGAACTGGCCGCCATCCTGCCGGCGCTGCGCCGCCTGGGCGTCACGCTGCTGGCCATGACCGGCCGGCCGGAGTCGACCCTGGCCGCGCATGCCGACCTGGTGCTGTCGAACCGGGTCGAGCAGGAGGCCTGCCCGCTCAACCTGGCGCCCACCGCCAGCACCACCGCGCAGCTGGCGCTGGGCGACGCCCTGGCCGTCGCGCTGCTGGATGCACGCGGATTTCGCGAAGAGGACTTCGCCCGCTCGCACCCGGGCGGGGCGCTCGGCCGCAAGCTGCTGACCCACGTGCGCGACGTGATGCGCAGCGGCGACGCGGTGCCGCGCGTGACCGAGGCGGCCGGCTTCTTCGACGTGATGCGCGAGATGAGCGCCAAGGGCCTGGGCTGCACCGCGGTGGTGGACGAGGCCGGGGGCGCCATTGGCATCTTCACCGACGGAGACCTGCGCCGCCTGATCGAGCGCGGTGGCGAAGTGCGGCAGCTGCGCGCCGGCGACATCATGCACCGCCAGCCACGCACCGTGGCCGAGAACGCCCTGGCCGTGGTGGCCGCCGACCTGATGGAACAGGCCCGCATCCACAACGTGCTGGTGGTGGACGCGGCCGGTAGGCTGGTCGGCGCGCTGACCTACAACGACCTGCTCACGGCGAAGGTGATCTGAACATGGCAAGCGCAGAGGCAACCGCTGCGAACGCGCAGGCCAACGCCGTCGCAACCCTGCTCGCGGCCCCGGCGCGGCCCGTGCGGCCGGTGCTGGACTTCCCGCCCGAACTGCTGCTGCAGGCGCAGGACGTGCGCGCGGCGGTCTTCGACGTGGACGGCTGCCTGACCGACGGGCGCATCACGATCGGCGCTCAGGGCGAGCAGGTCAAGGCCTTCAGCACGCTCGACGGCCACGGCATCAAGCTGCTGGCACGCGGAGGCATCACGCCGGTGGTCATCACCGGACGCGATTCGCCCGCCGTGCGGCGGCGCTGCGCGGACCTGGGCGTCACGCAGGCCCTCTTCGGCGTGCACGACAAGCTGCAGGCGGGCGCCCAGCTGCTGGCCACGCTTGGCCTGGGCTGGCACCAGCTGGCGGTGATCGGCGACGACTGGCCGGACCTGCCCCTGCTGGCGCGCTGTGCACTGGCCTGTGCGCCGGCCCAGGCCCACGCCGAGGTGCGGGCGGTGTGTCACCACGTCACCGCCACCCCGGGCGGGCACGGCGCAGCGCGCGAGTTCTGTGACCTGCTGCTGGTCGCACGGGGGGTCTATGCCTCGTTGCTTGCCGGGCACCTCACGACGCTGGACGGCACACCGGCGGCCTGAGACCCGTCGCCAGCCCGTTCGCACCCCAGACACGCCCGATGGACCTCGACCAGCTCGACGACGGCCCCCTGCCGCTGCCCCCGCTGGCCGGCCGACCCCAGGATGCCGCAGCGGTACTGCACTTGCCCTGGGGCACCCGTTTGCGCGGCGCCGTGATGGCCTACCTGCCCGTGCTGCTGATGGCCCTGCTGGCCGCTGCAAGCTGGTGGCTGGTCAAGCGCACCCCGGTGCCCGTGGCGCCGGAACCCGCTGGGCCAGCCACGCACACCCCTGACTACGAGATGCGCGGTTTCTCCGTACAGCACTACACCCAGGCAGGGCCGGCGCGGGGCGTGATCGAGGGGGACGTCGTGCGCCACTACCCCGACACCGACTCGCTGGAAATCGAAGGCGTGCGGCTGCACTGGACCGACGCTCAAGGGCGCGTGCTGCAGGCCCGCGCTGCGCGCGCGGTCGCCATCAATGCCACCGGCGTCGTGACCCTCGAAGGCGGCGCGCACGTGAGCCGCGCTGCCGACCAGCCAGGCGATGCGCCGGTCGAATTCACGGGTGAGCGCATGAGCTTCGATACCCGGGCCGGGCGTGTCAGCAGCCGCGAACCCGTCACGCTGCGCCAGGGGGCGCATGTGTTCACCGCCGCTGCCATGACCTACGACCACGACAGTCGGCTGGCCGAACTGAGCGGTGGCGTGCACGGCCACCTGCAACCGGCCCAGGGGACCCCCGGCCCCCGCTAGGTCCACCATGACACTGCCGGCAGCCCCGATCTCCCCTGGAGCGCCGCTGGTGTTCATCACCGGTGCCTCCAGCGGTATCGGCCAGGCGCTGGCGAACGCCTATGCCAGGCGCGGCTGGCGGCTCGCGCTGGTGGCACGGCGCCTGGATGCCATGCAGCGCTGGTCTCAGTCCGAAGGGCTGGGCCCGGAGCGCTGCGCACTCTACGCCGCCGATGTCCAGGACGTCGATGCCATCGTCGCCGCAGGCAGGCGCTGCCTGATCGAGCAGGGGCTGCCCCAGGTCGTGATTGCCAACGCCGGCATCAGCGTGGGCATCGACACGGCCGAGCGGGCCGACCTGGAGGTGCTGCGCGAGCTCTTTGCCACCAACAACATCGGGCTGGCGGCCACCTTCCACCCCTTCATTGCACCGATGCGGGTGGCCGGCTCCGGCCGGCTGGTGGGCATCGCCAGCGTGGCGGCGATCCGCGGGCTTCCGGGCCACGGGGGCTACTGCGCCAGCAAGGCTGGCGTGGTGGCCTATTGCGAGAGCCTGCGTGGCGAACTGCGCAACGACGGCATCCGCGTCGTCACCCTGCTGCCAGGCTTCGTCGACACCCCCTTGACCCGCGGCAATCCCTACCCCATGCCTTTTCTGACGTCGGCCGAGGCGTTTGCCGAGCGGGCGGTCATGGCCATCGAGCGGGGCGCCAGCCACCGGGTGATCCCCTGGCAGATGGCCTGGGTCGCGCGGCTGCTGCGGCTGCTGCCAAATGCACTGCTCGACCGGCTGCTGGCCGGGCGCGGGCGCAAGCCACGGCGCAGCCGGCCATCCAACAACTAGGGCGGGCGTCACTGGACGGCCCATGAGAAAGGGCGGGCGATCCGTCGATCGCCCGCCCTTCAAATCCGTTCAACCGGAGTGGCTCACCCCGGTTATGACAGATCAGTAACCGCCGCCGCCGTAGCCACCGCCGCCACCACCACCGTAGCCGCCGCGACCACCGCCGCCGCCGCCACCTTCACGGCGGCCACCGCCACCATAGGGGCTGCGGAAACCACCGCCGCCGCCACCACCACCACCGCCGCCAGCGCCACCACCGTAGCCACCACCGCCGCCGCCTTCACGGCGGCCACCGCCGCCGGCACCGCCGCCGCCGTAGGGGCTGCGGAAGCCGCCCGGACGCTCTTCACGGGGACGGGCTTCGTTGACGACCACGGCGCGACCAGCGATGGCCTGACCGTTCAAGCCGTTGATGGCGGCCTGCGCTTCGGCATCCGAAGCCATCTCGACGAAACCGAAGCCCTTGGAGCGGCCGGTATCGCGGTCCATCATGACCTTGGCGGAATTGACCGCACCGAACTGGGAAAACGCTTCGTTCAGATCGTCGTCGCGCACGCTGTAGGCCAGATTGCCCACATACAGTTTGTTGCCCATGGAAGAGCGCCTTTCAAGAAACAAGTACCGCGGTACCAGAGAACCAAGTGGCGGAGCTACAGCCAGCACTCATTCCAGGGAACAGAGAAGGCGCACGCATCCAGACACGAAAGGACATTATGCGTGACTGCGCAAGCGTGGGGAGCACGGGCGATCGAGAAGTGTTGTAACGGTGCCCAGTCGAACAGGGATCCGTGGTATCGAATTGCATCAAAACCGGGGTTAACCCGGATTTTCACGGGTTTGTTCCGTCGCTGGAGAAGCCGGATCCCAGGCCACCTTGCCAAGGAATGCGGTCCAAGAGAATCCCGACGTGAACTTTCACCGACGTGGACGATTTCCGCAGACCGTTGGCGGAAGGACATCGAGGAGGGCCCTTGGGTCGCTGGAGCGCTGTCGCCACGGCCCAACGATGGTGCGGGTTAGCCCGGATGCTGTGCCTGTACCCGCCCCGCTACAGTGCGGCCACTCGCGAAGGGTGTCACTTGATTGACAGTCCCGCAAGAGCGAGGGGCTGAGGAGACAGGCACAGGACAGCAAGCCAGCGGTCACCGCCACAACATCAAACAAGGTGGCTGGGCTTGCATGAAAAACAGCGCATTGCAGCGCGGTGAGACAATGAAAAGGCGCCGGTGATCCCGGCGCTTTTTTCATCTCTGTGGTCATGCGGACAAGTGAACGCGTCCTGACCGCAGACCCCAACCTCTGGTCTTGCATGCCCGACCTCCTGATCGTCACCCTCGCATCCGGGCTGGCAGGCTTCGTGGATGCCATCGTCGGCGGTGGCGGACTGATCCTGGTGCCCACGTTGTTCACCGTTTTTCCCACAGCACCGCCGGCCACTCTCTTTGGCAGCAACAAGGGTGCCTCGATCTGGGGCACCGCCTGGGCAATGCGCCAATATGCGCAACGCGTGGGGCTGAACTGGCCGACCCTGCTGCCGGCAACGGCGATGGCGCTGCTGGGCAGCCTGGTCGGCGCCTGGCTCATCACACAGGTGCCCGCCACGCCGCTGCGACGTGCCCTGCCCTTTGTGCTACTGGGGGTGCTGGCCTACACCCTGGTGCGCAAAGACCTGGGGCGCGTCCACGCCCCCCGACTGCCACCACGCGCCGAGCGTCTGGCGGCCATGGCCATTGGCGGGGTGATCGGCTGGTACGACGGTTTCTTCGGTCCCGGCACCGGGAGCTTCTTCGTGTTCCTGTTCGTGCGTTGGCTGGGCTACGACTTCCTGCATGCCTCGGCGTCGGCAAAGCTGCTGAACACGGCGACCAACGCGGCGGCGATCGCCTTGTTCGCCGCCAAAGGGCATGTCTGGTGGCACGTCGCGGCGGTGATGGCGGTTGCCAACGTCGCCGGTGCCTGGCTGGGATCGCGGCTGGCGCTGCGCCACGGGGCGGGCTTCGTACGGCAGGTGTTCCTGCTGGTGGTCGGCGCGCTGATCCTGCGCAGCGGCTACGACGCACTGCGGCTGTGAACCGCCTGATCCGCCTCGGTCCGAACGACAGGCGGCGCGAGGTCAAAAGCTGAAGCGGTCGCCGCGAGCCAGCGCAAACAGGGGCCGGTCGATGCCCAGCGCGGCGATCTGCCCCGTGACAGCAGCCATCTCACCCGGCTTGATGTGGGTGATGGCAACGCGTGTTTCGGCGTCGAACTGCACGAGCTCTTGCGCCAGGCTGCTCGGGCAGTGGTGACGGCTCATTTCGGCCAAGGCCCGCTCGTCGTCGCTGAACGCCGTCTCGATCACCAACTGCGCCACACGGCGCCCGCGCAGTCGCTGCCACAGTGGCGGATTCGGCCCGGTATCGCCGGTGTAGACCCACCAGCCCGATGGGGTGTCCACCGCAAAGCCGCAGGCAGGCACCGTGTGCGCGGCAGGCAACACCTCGATGTGCAGCCCGGCAAGGTCCAGCCGCTGGCCAACCTCCACCGGCACGAGCTCGACGATGGCCTGCCCCGGTGTCGGCAGCCGGGTGAAATCCGGCCAGATCACGTTGTTGAACAGATGCCTGCGCAGCGCCTCCAGCGTGGCGGGCAGTGCATGCACACGCAGGGAGCGGAACACCGGTTCGGCCAGGCGCCGACGCATGATGCTGTCGGCGATCAGCGGGATGCCCAGAACGTGGTCGAGGTGCGAATGCGAGAGCAGGACATGGTCGATGGCCGCCAGCTCGTCCAGACTCAGGTCACCGACACCGGTCCCGGCATCGACCAGCACACGGTCATTGAGCAGGAAGGAGGTGGTACGGTTGTCCTTGGCGATCGAGCCAGAGCAACCGAGCACGCGCAGATCCATCAGGGTTCCAGGTCAGGCACACAAACAGCAACCTGCCGAGAGCGGCTGGCACAGGGCCGGCCGGTCGGTGGACTGCTGGGCACGTCGATGGGCGTCGAACCATTCGCGCCCAGGTACCGTTGCGTGGGGCGCCATCCTGCCAACCCAGCCCGATGCGGGCAAGCACGCAGGCGAGCACTTCCTCACTGCCGGTGGCCGCTTGCGCCATCGGCTTGGCATGCGCGTGACAGAGCTCACGCTGGTATTTTCCAAGAAGGGATGACAGCTGTCGCAGGCCCGCCGAGCCACTGCTTGCCACCGGGTCAGACGGTTGTCGGACCGTCCGCTCAGGGCTGCACGAACTGCATCTGGGTGCCGGCCAGTTCAATCACGTCACCGTCCTTCAGGTGCACGGGATCCCCCAGCACCGCCTGGCCATTGACGGTCGGGCGGTTGGTCCCCTCGACGTGGGCGAACACGTAGCCCCCGGGGCGCTTGGTGATCGAGGCCACCTGCACACCGGGCTTGCCCACGGTGGTGACCACCTTGGTCAGCACCACCTCGCGTCCGGCTGCCGCGCCGGACAGCACCTTGATCGATGCCTGCAGCACGGTGCCGGCAGCAAGTCCGCCAAACCCCGAGGGCGGCAGGCCCCCTGGCATCGTTGGCGGCAGCGGGCGCGTCGGCGCACCACCCGGCATCTGGCCGGGCTTGAGGATCATCGTCTTCTCGTAGTCCGAGCTGTCTTCGACCAAATACTTGATCTTGTACTTGCCGATCTCGACCGTGTCGTTGTGCTGCAGCAGCTGCTTCTTGACAGCACGCCCGTTGATGTAAGTACCGTTCGTGCTGTTCTGGTCCTCGATGTAGACATCCTGGCCGACCATCTGCAACACCGCATGCTCCCCGCTGACCGCGAGGTTGTCGATCACGATGTCGTTGTAGGGGCGGCGCCCGAGCGTCGTCTTGTCCTTGGTCAGCTGGACTTCCTTGATGACGACACCGTCGAGCGAAACAACGAGTTTGGGCATGCGTGACCTCTGTGACTTTTGTCGTGCGATCGGCGGAGGAACAGTTCAGCGCCGGAAGGGCCACCAGGAGCGCGATGCTGCCGGCGCCCCCCGCGCGGCCACCAGAATGACGGCGATATTATCCCGTCCCCCAGCTTCGTTGGCCGCATCCACCAGCGCATGCGCCGCATCCACCACGTTGCCGTGCGTGCGCAGCACCTCGGCAACGCTGTCATCGTCGAGCATGTCGGACAAACCGTCCGAGCACATCAGGAACCAGTCGTCGGGCAGCACGGCATGCATGTGGGTTTCCAACAGCACGACGTCCTCGACCCCCACTGCGCGCGTCACCAGGTTCTTGTTGTGGCTCAGCGCAGCCTGCTCGGGTGAGATCAGTCCGGCGTCGATCTGTTCCTGGAGCAGCGAATGGTCCCGGGTGATCTGCACCAACTGGCCATCGCGCCAGCGGTAGGCGCGTGAATCGCCGATGTGGCCGAGCAGCACGCGATTGCTGCGAAACACCGCGACCACCAGCGTGGTACCCATGCCACCGTACTGCGGATTGGCGTTGGCAGCATTGAAGATCGCCCGGTTGGCATTGTCCACACAGATGTCCATGGCGCGGCGCACGTCATGGTCGCTGACCTCCGGGGCCGCATCGGCGAGCCAACGGCCAAGCTCCGAGCGCACGAAGGCGGTGGCCATGCCACTGGCCACCTCGCCAGCGTTGTAGCCTCCCATGCCATCGGCCAGCACGGCCAGGGCCACGCCATCATCAACGGCGACGGAGTCCTCGTTGTTCGAGCGGGCGCGGCCGCGATCGGTCACGGCATAGAACTCGAAGTTCATGAGCGGGGCACGGGCGCGGTCCATGGATCAGGACGCTGATTGTGCCCCGTCCCGGGCAGGCGCAGACCGTGATCCTGCACTCGGCTGCGCTGGCAACGCGCAATCCTGCACCGATGCGACAGCGTCAGACTCTGCGCGTTCCCGGCGTTGCTGCATCAACCAGGAGCCAACCAGCCGCAGGTCGGCCGCGACCGCATCGCCATCACCGTAGCGCAACTCCGCTCGCTTTTGCAGCAGGATGCTGACGATGTTGGCCAGAACCTCCGGGACGAGCGGGTTCAGCTGGCGCACATCGGGGGCCACCTCCTGGGTGGCGGCATGGATCATCTCGGCGAGGGTGTGCCCCTGTTGCGGCAGCCGCCCCGTGAGCAACTGGAACAGCAGCACCCCGAGCGAGTACAGGTCGCTGCGCCCATCGACGCTGCGCCCGGTGAGTTGCTCGGGCGACATGTAGGAAGGCGACCCCAGCACCAGGCCGGTGCGGGTACGGGCCGAATCGGTGATGCGGGCAATGCCGAAGTCGGTGACCTTCACTTGGCCGTGCTCCGGATCGATCATCACGTTGGCCGGCTTGATGTCACGGTGGATCACGCCTTGCCGGTGGGCATGGGCCAGTGCGGCCGCCACACGTGCACCGATGGCCACCACCGTGCCGACCGACAGCAGCGTGCCCGGCTGGACGTGCTGCGTCAGGTCGTGCCCATGCAGCCGTTCCATCGCGATGTAGGCCAGCCCGCGCTCCTCGCCGGATTGGAGCACGCGCACGATGTCGGGGTGCTGCAGCCGGCCGGCGGCCTGGGCCTCGCGCTGGAAGCGCGCGCGCGCCTCGCGCAGCGCAAAGCCTTCGAACTCGCGCGCCAGGGCCAGGGTCTTGACCGCCACCTCGCCGCCATGGCCGATTTCGCTGGCCAAGTAGACCCGGCCCATCGTGCCCCGCCCGATCTCATGCTCCAGCTGGTACGCCCCCAGGCGCGGTGGCGCCGCGCCGCCTGGACCCCGAGAGCGGTACATGGCGGCAGGTTCCGTGGCGGGGTTCGCCTCACGCTCGTGCAAGGGCTGCGTGGCCGCCATCGAGAGGTCCGCTTCAGGGTGAGGCGGTGTGCCCGGTGCCCCAGCGGGCAGCGACGCCAGCGCACCGGGGAGCGCCGCCGAGAGCATCACCGGCAGCCCGACCGGACGGGTGGCGGTACGCGGGTCGCCGTGACTCACTCCGGGGGACTGGTCCAACTGGGGCAGGATCGTCGAGGCGGGCCGCCCGGCTTCCACGGCCAACACCGTGGAAGCAGCCGCAGCAGCAGTCGAGGCGGAAGCGCCACCCAGGGCGCCCCGGCCCGCCGGCAGCGGGACCAGGGGCGTGACCGTGGTCGGCCCTGACTGCAGGGCGTGGCGGCGCAATCCCAGCAGCGAGAGGTGCCCCAGCAGCAGCACGGCGGCCGGAAGGACCATGGGCGACCAGATGTGCGCCGCACTCAGGCCGAGCTGGGCGCCGAGCAGGAGACACAGGGCAACCAGGCTGCTCAGCACCAGGCCCGAGCCTGCGGTGAGCCGCGGCGCCAGCCACACCAGGTAGGCCACGGCAGCAATCGCCAGCAACCAGGGCAGGCCGCGTGCCCAACCGGGCTGGGCCACGACCTGGCCGGTCAGCAGTGCGGAAGACAACTGGGCCAGGGCCTCCACCGGCGCCACGGGCTCACCATCGGGCAGCAACGCGCCTCCGGCACGGGCGGCGTGGTCGACACGGCCGATCAGCACCAGCTTGCCTGCCACGGTGCGGGCGTTGAACTGGCCACCGAGCACCGCATCTGCGCTGAGGTGGACGAAGGCGGGCTGCTGCGGACGATCCGCAGCGAAGATGGGTGCCACGCTGTCCTGCGGCCCCAGCGGCAATCGCGTCGACCCCAGGCTGACCCAACGCCCCCCCTGCCCAGGCGGATCGGGTGGCAGGCCACGCTGCACAGAAGCGGCCAGCCAGGCCAGCGAGGCGATGCCACGGCCCTCGACATCCCGGCGCAGTGCATGGCGGCGTAACGTACCGTCGCGGTCCGCGCTCAGTTCGAGATGGCCACTGCCCAGTGCCGCGCGGGCCAGCAGCGGCAGCGGCCAGGGCGGACGAGCGGGTAAGGAAGCATTGGAACCTGCAGCAGTGGGCTGCGCGTCGACCAAGGCGGCCATGGCCTCGCCCGTGCGCAGCGACGCGGCTTCGAGCGGACCCAGCGCCAGCAGGCTTCTGCCGTGGGCGGCCAAGCTGTGTGCAAACTGCCCGTCGCCATCGAGTTGCTCCCGGCTGACGGACAGCACGGTCGGCAGGTCCGGGTGGTGCGCCAGCGCCGGGTCGGCTGCCACGGTGCTCGCTATGCGGTGCCATTCGGCCAAGGCACTCGGGCTCTGGGCGCCGATGAAGGGCTCGGCATGGGCCACCACGCGTGCACCGGCGCCGCGCAGGCGGTCCAACAGCCGGCCATGCAACTCGCGCGACCAAGGCCAACTGCCGTGCTTCGCCTGACTGGGGGCATCAATGGCGACCACCACGACTTCCGGCGAGCCGGCTCGCGCCGCACCCGTCAATGCATGATCGTAGGCCCAGCGCTCCGCGGCCCCCAGCAAGTCGCCAGCAAGGACGACCAACCACAGCAACAGGCCGGCGCCACCGAGCCACAGCCGCTCCTTGGTCAGGCGCAGGGGCGGCAGGGCGGGCATGGGATGGAGGAGGCCTGGCGGTGACTGGGGTTTGGCAGGAAGTTAACACAGCGGCCCACCGCACTGCCATCGGCGCCGTCACCGAGGCCCCCCATGGGATTCGCCCCAAGGGCGATGCCTGCGGGCCACAGAAAACCGGCCTGTACCGCCGTTTCACGCCCAGGGGCTGCGGAAACTGCCTTCTCAATGGCTGGGGCAGGCAGTACCATCCGCGACCACAGTGCCGTAGGTATGCTGGTGTTCGCGCTGGCGGGCCGGGCAAGGCACGTCGTCAGTCCTTGATGGAGAGAGTCAACATGGCAACTGCAAAGAAAGCCGCCGCTAAACAGGCACCTGCTGCAAAGAAATCGGCCGCGGCCGAAACCAAGGCGGCGGCACCGGCCGCCAAGGAAGCACCGGCCAAGCGCACGGCCAACGCGGCCTTCATGAAGGCGATGACTCCGTCTGCAGCCCTGGCCGCCGTGATCGGCAAACAGCCTGCGCCGCGCACCGAAGTCACCAAGAAGATCTGGGAGTACATCAAGAAGCACAAGCTTCAGGATGAAGCCAACAAGCGCATGATCAACGCCGACGCCAAGCTGAAGGTGATCTTCAAGAAGGATCAGGTGTCGATGTTTGAGATGACCAAACTGATCAGCGAGCAGCTCTCCTGATTCGATGTTGCTGGTCCCTGGCGTTTCGCGCCAGTAAATGAAAAAGCCCGGTCCACCCGGGCTTTTTCATTTTGATCCGGATCATTCTCTGGTGGCGATCCGGCCTCGATCAACCAGGCCGAGCGGGCCTTGTCTGGTGGAATCCCGGCTCACAGCCCCAGGGTTTCCTGAACGCCCAGGTGCACGTTCATGCACTGCACCGCGGCACCGCTGGCACCCTTGCCGAGGTTATCCAGACGGGCCATCAGCAGCGCCTGATCCCCCTGCGAGAAAACAAACAGGTCCAACCGGTTGCTGTCGTTGCAGGCCTGGACGTCAAAGAACCCGTCGTCCAGCGTAGGGCCATCGTTGAGGGGCATCACGCGCACGAAGGGCTCGCCGGCGAAGTGACGCTCGTAAGCCACACGCAGGTCCTCCGCCGTGGTACCGGCGCGCAAGTGTGCCAAATGCAGCGGCACGCTGACCGTGAGGCCCTTGTAGAACGGGCCGACGACGGGCATGAACACCGGCTTGGTCGTCAGCCCGGTGTGGGCCATCATTTCCGGGATGTGCTTGTGCGACAGCCCCAGCGCGTAGGGGCGAGGGGATGCCAGGCGCGCGTCGCCGCCGGCTTCGTACTGCTCGATCATCTTCTTGCCGCCGCCCGAGTAGCCGGTGATCGAGGTGGCGCTCACCGGCAGGCCAGCCGGCAACAGCCCGGCATCGACCAGCGGGCGCAGCAGCAGGATGAAGGCGCTGGCGTGGCAGCCCGGATTGGCAATGCGCTTGGACGAACGCAGGCGCTCACGCTGGCCGGCGACCAATTCGGGCAGGCCGAAGGCCCACCCCGGCGCGGTGCGGTGCGCGGTGCTCGCGTCGATCAGGCAGGTGCGGGGGTTGGTGACCAGCGCGGCGGCCTCCTTGGCGGCAGCGTCGGGCAGACAGAGGAAGGCCACGTCAGCTGCATTGAGCAGCCTCGCACGCTCGGCGGCGTCCTTGCGCCGCTCGGGGTCGATGCGCAGCACCTCGATGTCGCTGCGGCTGGCCAGGTACTCGTGGATGCGCAGGCCCGTGGTGCCTTCCTGGCCGTCGACAAATACCGCATGCTTCATGGTGAACAACCTCTGCTGATCCTGTGACCCCGCGTGCGGAACGTTCGAACGGGGAGCCGGAATGGGGGAGCGCAAGAATACGCCATGGACCGTGACACCGCCGATCTCGACAACCTGCCTGCACCTCCACACGCGGTGCGCATCCTTCATTTGCCAGGCTGGCTGGATTCCGACCCGGGCCACTGGCAGGCCCACTGGTGGGGCCGGCCAGGGCACGAGAAGCTCGAACAGTCCGACTGGCTGTGGCCGCGGCGCGGCGACTGGATGGCACGGCTGGACGAGGCCCTGCTGGCCGGGAACGACCGCCCAGCGCGTCCCGTGGTGCTGGTAGCGCACAGCCTGGGCTGCCAACTCACCGCAGCCTGGGCCGCGCACAGCCGCCACACCGCCCGGGTGCACGGCGCGCTGCTGGTAGCGCCCCCTGACACCGAGCGCAGCGACATGCCACCGCAACTGCACAACTGGCGGCCGATGAGCCGGGCTCGGCTGCCCTTTCCGGCCATCGCCGCGGTCTCCTGCAATGACCCCTACTGCGACCCCGCCAGGGCGCGGGGCCTGTGCGCCGACTGGGGCGCCGAAGTGGTCGATGCCGGGGCGGCCGGCCACCTCAACACCGCATCCGGGCTGGGCGATTGGCCACAGGGGTGGGCGCTGCTGCAGCGGCTGCTGGCCATGGCAGATCAGGCCGATCGGGCGCCACCGGCGCTCCAGGCTTGAGCCACGGTCCGGATCACCGACAATCGGACGCATGGTCACCAAGAAGCCCAAAGGTCTCGGTCGCGGTCTGGAAGCGCTGCTCGGGCCGCAACTGAGCGCAGCCGTCACCGCGGACGGCCAGCCGGGCCAGCCCGGCGCGCTCAAGCTCGCGCAGCTCCTGCCTGGACGCTACCAGCCGCGCACCCGCATGGACGAGGGCTCGCTGTTCGAGCTGGCCGAGAGCATCCGCAGCCAGGGCATCATGCAACCCATCCTGGTGCGCCCGCTGCCACCGCGCGACGGGCTGCCGATGTACGAGATCATCGCTGGCGAACGGCGCTCGCGCGCCGCAAAGATCGCCGGGCTGGACGAAGTCCCCGTTCTGGTGCGCGATGTGCCCGACCAGGCCGCCGCCGCGATGGCGCTGATCGAGAACATCCAGCGCGAGGACCTCAATCCGCTGGAAGAGGCGCAGGGCGTGCAGCGGCTGGTCAGCGAGTTCGGCCTGACGCACGAGGAGGCGGCCCAGGCCATCGGCCGTAGCCGCAGTGCCACCACCAACCTGCTGCGCCTGATCACGCTGGCCGAACCGGTGCAGCAGATGCTGATGGCCGGCGACCTCGACATGGGGCACGCCCGGGCACTGGTGCCACTGGACAAGGCACATCAGATCACCTGCGCGAATCAGATCGTCGCGAAAAAGCTCTCGGTGCGCGAAGCCGAGAAGCTGGTACAGCGCGGCGACACGCCGCGCCAGGCGCCATTGCTGCGCATGAAGGGCGAACATCCGCGCGACATCGCACGCATCGAGGAACAGCTCGCCGACTGGCTCACCGCCAAGGTCGAGATCCGCGTCAAGAAGCGTTCGCGCGGCGGCCCGGCCGGCGAGGTGGCGATCGCCTTCGGCTCGCTCGATGAGCTCAACGGCCTGCTCGACAAGCTGGGGCTGAAAGAGACCTGAAAACGTCGTCTTGCGTCGGCCCGGATCAACCCGCCCCCGCAAACGCACCGACCTGCCCCCCAGATCCATCGGGCCGTGCACCGCGTTCGCGGTGTCGGCAGCGTCCGCCTGCGCCGCTACGCTGGGACGCGGTGTGACATCGGCCACACCCGGAGACCTTCCGGGGCCTGATGCCCAACCGCTGGCCCCGGGTTTGCTAGGTCAACCGACAAGGTGTCTGCTACGTCTGATTCAACAGCGAGCCAGCAAGTCGGCGAGCAGGAGGCATCGGTCAGTGAAGAAATGCCTGCGGCTGCCAAGGCAATTGAAAAAGCAGTGACAGCTGGGGCTTCTTCCATGGACCGACCCCTTCAGGTTGAACGAAGCTGACACCACGGGATCACAGACACAACGACTGCAGAGCGACGGAAAGCTCTGATGGCGCCTCGCCCCGGCGTAGCAACGGGACGGGACTCCACCAGATCTTCCCTGGTGGCGCGACACTGATCCTGTCGCCCACTGCCCGACCCCCAGGAGGCCCTGCATGGACGTGATCAGCAACTTCGCCGCGCGCTACGAGCGCACCCGAGAAGAGGAACTCACCCTGGAGGAGTACCTCGTCGAGTGCAAGCGCAACCCGATCGCCTACGCCACCGCCCCCGAGCGCATGCTGCAGGCCATCGGTGAACCCAAGATGGTGGACACCCGCAACGAACCGCGGCTGTCGCGCATCTTTGCCAACAAGGTCATCAAGATCTACCCGGCCTTCGCCGAGTTCTACGGCATGGAGGACGCCATCGAGCAGGTGGTGTCCTATTTCCGCCATGCCGCGCAGGGGCTGGAGGAAAGGAAGCAGATCCTCTACCTCCTGGGCCCGGTGGGTGGTGGCAAGAGCTCGATCGCCGAGCGCCTCAAGCAGCTGATGCAGGAGGTGCCCTTCTACGCCATCAAGGGCTCGCCGGTGAACGAGTCGCCGCTCGGCCTGTTCGACGTGACCGAAGACGGCCCGGTGCTGGAGAAGGAATTCGGCATCCCGCGGCGCTACCTCAACCGCATCATGAGCCCCTGGGCCGTCAAGCGGCTGGAGGAGTTCGGCGGCGATATCCGCAAATTCAGGGTGGTCAAGCGCTACCCGAGCATCCTCAAGCAGGTGGGCGTGGCCAAGACCGAGCCGGGCGACGAGAACAACCAGGACATCTCCAGCCTGGTGGGCAAGGTCGACATCCGCAAGCTGGAAACCTATGCCCAGGACGACCCGGACGCCTACAGCTACTCCGGCGGCCTGTGCCTGGCCAACCAGGGCCTGCTCGAATTCGTCGAGATGTTCAAGGCGCCCATCAAGGTGCTGCATCCGCTGCTGACCGCCACCCAGGAAGGCAACTTCAAGGGCACGGAGGGCTTCGGCGCCATCCCCTTCGATGGCATCGTGCTGGCACACAGCAACGAGAGCGAGTGGAAGACCTTCCGCAACAACAAGAACAACGAGGCCTTCCTCGACCGCATCTACATCGTCAAGGTGCCGTACTGCCTGCGCGTCTCCGAGGAGGTGAAGATCTACGAGAAGCTGATCCGCGGCTCATCGCTCGCCGAGGCCAAGTGCGCCCCGGGCACACTGAAGATGATGAGCCAGTTCGCCATCCTCACCCGGCTGAAGGAGCCGGAGAACTCCAGCCTGTACAGCAAGATGATGGTCTATGACGGCGAAAGCCTGAAGGACACCGACCCGCGCGCCAAGAGCTACCAGGAGTACCGCGACTATGCGGGTGTCGACGAGGGCATGAGCGGCATCTCCACGCGCTTTGCCTACAAGATCATCTCCAAGGTCTTCAACTTCGACAGCGCCGAAGTGGCGGCCAACCCGGTGCACCTGATGTATGTGCTGGAGCAGCAGATCGAGCGCGAGCAGTTCCCGGCCGAGGTCGAGCAGAAGTACGTCGCCTACATCAAGGAGCTGCTGGCACCGCGCTATGCGGAGTTCATCGGCAAGGAGATCCAGACCGCCTACCTCGAGAGCTACTCCGAGTACGGCCAGAACATCTTCGACCGCTACGTCACTTATGCCGACTACTGGATCCAGGACCAGGAGTACCGCGACACCGACACTGGCGAGGTGTTCGACCGCGCCAGCCTGAACGCGGAGCTGGAGAAGATCGAGAAGCCCGCCGGCATCTCCAACCCGAAGGACTTCCGCAACGAGATCGTCAACTTCGTGCTGCGTGCCCGGGCCAACAACCAGGGCAAGAACCCGCTGTGGACCAGCTACGAGAAGCTGCGCACGGTGATCGAGAAGAAGATGTTCTCGAACACCGAGGAGCTGCTGCCAGTGATCAGCTTCAACGCCAAGGCCAGTGCGGACGAGGCCAAGAAGCACGAGAACTTCGTGCAGCGCATGGTCGACAAGGGCTACACGTCCAAGCAGGTTCGCCTGCTCTGCGAGTGGTACCTGCGGGTGCGCAAGTCGAGCTGAGTCAACGCCATCTTGGGTCCAAGGGCTGCCATGCAACAGATCATCGATCGCCGGCTCGCCGGCAAGAACAAGTCGATCGGCAACCGCGAACGTTTCCTGCGCCGCTACAAGGAGCAGGTCAAGGACGCGGTGCGCCGGGCGATCGATGGCCGCGGCATCCGCGACCTGGAGCGCGGCGAGGACGTGCACATCCCGAAGAAGGACGTGAGCGAGCCGGTGTTCCACCACGGCTCGGGCGGCAAGCGCGAGATGGTGCACCCGGGCAACCAGGAGTATGTGGCGGGGGACCGCATCCAGCGCCCCAAGGGCGGCCAGGGCGGCGGCGGCTCGGGCAGCGGCCAGGCGAGCGATTCCGGCGAGGGCGAGGACGATTTCGTCTTCAGCCTGAGCAAGGAGGAGTTCATGCAGGTCTTCTTCGAGGACCTGGCCCTGCCGCACCTGATCCGCACCCAGCTGGCCGAGACCCCGGAGTGGAAGAGCCACCGCGCCGGCTTCACCAGCGACGGCACGCCCAACAACCTGCACGTGGTGCGCTCGATGCGCGGCGCGCTGGGCCGGCGCATCGCGCTGGGCACCGGCAAGCGGCGCGAGTTGCACGAGTTGGAGGAGCGCCTGGCGCTGCTGCGCACGCCCGGCACGACGCTGGACGACGCGGTGCGCCGCGAGATCGACGAGGTCGAGGCCCGCATCGTCGAGCTGCGCCGCCGCATCGGCGCCATTCCCTTCCTGGACCCCATCGACCTGCGTTTCCGCAGCCGGGTGAAGACGCCCGTTCCCACCAGCAAGGCGGTGATGTTCTGCCTGATGGACGTGTCGGGCTCGATGGACGAGCAGCGCAAGGAGCTGTCCAAGCGCTTCTTCATCCTGCTCTACCTGTTCCTGACGCGGCACTACGAGAAGATCGACATCGTCTACATCCGCCACCACACCCAGGCGCAGGAGGTGGACGAGCAGGGCTTCTTCCACTCCACCGAGACGGGCGGCACGGTGGTGTCCTCGGCCCTGGTGCTGATGGAGGAGATCATCCGCGCGCGCTACCCCAGCGACCAGTGGAACATCTACGGCGCGCAGGCCAGCGACGGCGACAACTGGCACCATGACAGCGGCCGCTGCCGCGAGCTGCTCGCGCAGAAGATCCTGCCTCTGGTGCGCTACTACGCCTACGTGCAGGTGGCCGAACCCGAGCAGAACCTCTGGGACGAGTACGCCCGCCTGGCCGAAGAGTCCGGCCCGCACTTCGCGATGCGCAAGGCCACCGAGGCCTCGCAGATCTACCCGGTGTTCCGCGACCTGTTCAAGAAGGAAGGGGCCCCCGCATGACCGCCAAGCCGCAGATGAAGGACCTGGTCAACGGCCCATTGCCACTGGCGCAGCGCCCCGCGCAGCACCTGAGCGGCCCGAGCGACTGGAGCTTCGAGCTCATCGATCAGTACCACGCCGTGATCCGCGCCACCGCCGAGCGCCACGGCCTGGACACCTACCCGAACCAGCTGGAGATCATCACCGCCGAGCAGATGATGGACGCCTACGCGTCGGTCGGCATGCCGGTGAACTACCGCCACTGGAGCTACGGCAAGGAGTTCATCTCCACCGAGAAGAACTACAAGCGCGGCGCGATGGGCCTGGCCTACGAGATCGTCATCAACTCCAACCCCTGCATCAGCTACCTGATGGAGGAGAACACGATGGCGATGCAGGCGCTCGTCATCGCCCACGCCGCCTACGGCCACAACAGCTTCTTCAAGGGCAACTACCTGTTCCGCATGTGGACGGACGCTGCATCGATCATCGACTACCTCGTCTACGCCAAGAACTACGTGGCCGCCTGCGAGGAAAAGCATGGCCTTGAGGTGGTCGAGACCTTCCTCGACAGCTGCCATGCGCTGATGAACCAGGGCGTGGACCGCTACCGCCGCCCCAGCAAGCGCACCCTGGCGCAGGAACTGGCCGAGCGCAAGGAGCGCGAGGCCTACGCCCAGCAGCAGGTCAACGACCTGTGGCGCACCCTGCCGCGTCGCGCCGACCGGGCCGAGGAGCAGCAGGAGACCCGCCGCTTCCCCGAGGAGCCGCAGGAGAACCTGCTGTACTTCGTCGAGAAGAATGCGCCGCTGCTCGAACCCTGGCAGCGCGAGATCGTGCGCATCGTGCGCAAGGTGGCGCAGTACTTCTACCCGCAACGCCAGAGCCAGGTGATGAACGAGGGCTGGGCCACCTTCTGGCACCACCGCATCCTCAACACCATGTACGACGACGGCTACCTCACCGACGGCGTGATGATCGAGTGGCTGAAGTCGCACACCAACGTGGTCTACCAGCCCCGCGTGGGCGAGCGCGGCTACTCAGGCCTGAACCCCTACGCGCTGGGCTTTGCGATGTACAGCGACATCGAGCGCATCTGCCGCCACCCGACCGAGGAGGACCGCCACTGGTTCCCCGACCTGGCTGGCTCGCCCTGGCTGCCCGCGCTCGACCACGCGATGCGCAACTACAAGGACGAGAGCTTCATCGGCCAGTTCCTCAGCCCCAAGCTGATGCGCGACCTGCGGCTGTTCGCCATCGTCGACGACGAGAAGCAGTCCGAGATCGAGGTCGCGGCCATCCACGACGAATCGGGTTACCGGCGCGTGCGCGAGGCGCTGTCGCACCAGTACGACCTGGGCAGCCGCGAGCCCAACATCCAGGTCTGGAATGTCAACCTGCGCGGCGACCGCTCACTGACGCTGCGCCACTTCCAGCACAACGACCGCCCGCTGGACGACTCCGCCCAGCAGGTGCTCAAGCACGCCGCGCGGCTCTGGGGCTTTGCGGTGCACCTGGAGAGTGCGAACGGCAAGGGTGACGTGACCAAGCGCTGGACGGTGCCGGCGCCGAGCCATTGAAGGCGGATCAGTCCTTGGTCAGACGGATCGTGACAATTTCTGATCCGCCGAGCCCAAAGACCGTCGGATTCGTGACGATCAGTTGGCCTTTGATCGACAGCGCGCAGGTCGCAGACCAGACCTTGACCTCCCCAGAGCCGGAGCACCCGGTTCCGCTGCCCCCCAGCCACTGTACGGTGACACCATTGTTGCTTGAGGTGATTGACACATGGTAAGTGCCGGGCTCAAGGGTATATGAGTGGTAAACCCCTTCTGACAGCGTGATGGTGGTATCTAGAACCTCCCCCCCCTCGCTATCGCCGCCGCCGCAGGCCGCTACGCCAGTCAGGAGTACCAATCCACACGCAAACTTCGCCAGCCTATTCACTGTTTCTCTCCCTACTTCTAAGGTGTGTAGATGTTAAGGAGCAGTAAGGGGGTGAAGGGCTGGGAACGCCCACTTAGGGGGGGTTGATAGAGAAGATCTTCCCCGGATTCAGGATGTTCTTCGGGTCCAGCGCCCGCTTGATGCTGCGCATCATCGCCACCGCACCCTCGCCGGCCTCTTCCAGCAAAAAGCCCATCTTGTGCAGGCCCACGCCGTGTTCGCCGGTGCAGGTGCCGCCGCAGGCGATGGCGCGCTGCACCACGCGGCGGTTCAGCTCCTCGGCGCGCTCGTGCTGCTCGGCGCTGGACGGGTCGATCAAGTAGGCGATGTGGAAGTTGCCGTCACCGACGTGGCCGACGAGGTAGTGCGGCAGGCCCGCGTCGGTGGCCTCCTGCTTGGCGGCGACCACGCAGTCGGCCAGCCGGGAGATCGGCACGCAGGTGTCGGTGGTGATCGTGCGGCAGCCTGGGTTCAGGTGCATCGCCGAGAAGTAGGCCTTGTGCCGCGCGGCCCACAGGCGTGAACGCTCCTCGGGCGTGGTGGCCCACTGGAAGTCCTCGCCGCCGTGGTCGCGGGCGATCTCCTGCACCGTCTCGGCCTGCTCCTGCACGCTGGCCGGGCTGCCGTGGAACTCCATCAGCAGCATCGGCGTCTCGCGCAGGCCGAGCTTGCTCTGCAGGTTCACGCCCGTGACCGCGTTGGCGTCCAGCAACTCGCAGCGGGCAATGGGCACGCCCAGCTGGATCAGCGCGATGGTGGTCTGTACGGCCGCCGCCTCGCTGGGGAAATGGCAGATCGCTGCCGACACCGCCTCGGGCAGCGGGTAGAGCTTCAGCGTGATCTCGGTCATCACGCCCAGCGTGCCCTCGCTGCCGACGAACAGGCGCGTCAGGTCGTAGCCGGCCGAGGACTTCTTCGCCCGCGTGCCGGTACGGATCAGCTCGCCGCTGGCGGTGACCACTTCCAGCGCCAGCACGTTCTCGCGCATGGTGCCGTAGCGCACCGCGTTGGTGCCGCTGGCCCGGGTTCCGCACATGCCGCCGATGGATGCGTTGGCGCCCGGGTCGATCGGGAAGAACAGGCCCTGGTCACGGATCTCGGCGTTGACCTGCTCGCGCGTCACACCCGGCTGCACCGTCACCGTCAAGTCCTCGGCGTTCACGCTCAGCACCCGGTTCATGCGCGACACGTCCAGGCAGATGCCACCCTGCACCGCCAGCAGGTGCCCCTCCAGCGAGGAGCCGACGCCAAACGGGATCACCGGCACGGCGTACTGGTCGGCCAGCTTGACCGCATCGGCCACGTCGGCGCTGCTCTCGCAGAAGATCACCGCCTCGGGCGGCGTCACGTCGTAGGGCGACTCGTCCCGCCCGTGCTGGTCGCAGACCGCCCGCGCGCTGCTGCAGCGCTCACCGAAGCGCTGGCGCAGGGCCTCCAGCATCGCCGGCGGCAACGGACGCAGGGACAGGGCAGGCTGCCAGCTGATGGGATGTGGGGCGTTCATGCGGGCGGGCTCCTGGCGGCGGGTGAGGGACGCAACGGTCACGACGGTCGGGACCGGCTCGGGATTCTAGGCAGCGCCCGCGTATGCTGCGCAGCATGCCGACGCAACGCACTGCCCCTGCCGACCCGTCCTCGCCCGAGGCCACCCCGCTGGCACAGCAGCTGGCTGCGCTCTACCCGGTGCTGGGTGAATCCCCACCCACCGGCTGGGAGGCGGATCTCGCCGCGCTGGGCCCGGCGCTGCAGGTGCCGGCCAGCGCGCTGCTCTTCGACGAAGGTGCGCCCTGCCGCGGTTTCCCCTTCGTGCTGTCGGGTGAGGTGCGCGTGGCGCGCGGCGCGCCGCAGGGCCGGGCGCTGGAGCTGTACCGGGTGCAGGCCGGCGAGGTCTGCATCGTCTCGGCCTCCTGCCTGTTCGGCCACACCACCCTGGCCGCCCACGGCGCCACGGTGCAGCCCACCCGGCTGATGCTGCTGCCACCGGCCATGTTCATGCGCTGGTGCGACCACGAGCCCTTCCGCCGCTTCATCTTCGGCGTGTTCGCCACCCGCATGGCGGACCTGATCGCCCTGGCCGAGGCGGTGGCCTTCCAGCGCCTGGACCAGCGCCTGGCCGCCGCGCTGCTCGGCCATGGCGGCACGCTGCACACCACCCACCAGCAGCTGGCCGACGAACTGGGCACCGTGCGCGAGATGGTGACGCGCCTGCTCAAGCGCTTCGAGCGCGCCGGCTGGGTGGCCCTGGCACGGGAGCGTGTCGAGATCCTGAACCCGGCGGCGTTGAGAAATTTGGCAGGCGGCTCCAATGCAGCGTGATGCCACCCAAGGCGTTGTCAGTTCGTCACCACATACCCCCAAAGGAGCGAAGTGATACAGGAGCTTGGTTTCAGAAGATCCGTATCGCCTTGTCGGTGCCGACGCAATGGTTGTGGCGCATCGGAGATGAGGCTCTCAAACATGTGAGTCAGTGATGATCAAGAAGTGGATTCTCGGATTGGTGCTTGGTGCAACCTTCACGGCCGTCAGTGCTGAACCATACATGGTGGCTTCCGGCGGTCTTGCGCGGTCCAACGAAGACTGCAGCGGTGTCAGCTCCTGCGACAAGAATGGCATCGGGTTCAAGCTGTTGGGTGGCTATAAGCTGACCCCGAACCTCGGCATTGAGGGGGGCTACTACAACCTGGGCAAAGTCTCTGCAGCTGATTCCGGTGTGTCGATGAGCATCAAGTCTGCCGGCTTTGGTGTCGGCATTGCAGGCTTCGTGGATCTGGCGCCGCAAGTGCGCGGCTTCGGGCGGCTTGGCGTCGCGTCACTCAAGACCAAGCTCGACTGGTCCTACATGTCGCTTCGTGGCGGCGTCTCCGACACGAATGTGGCGCTGCTCTTTGGTTTGGGAGCCGGCTATGCTCTGACCAAGAATCTCTCGATCGACGCAAACGTCGATTTCGGCAAACACAAGATTGATGACAACTCCTTTGGGGGCTCATCACGGGTGACGACCTACGGTGTGGGCGTTACTGCTTCCTTCTGAACGCACGATGCGCCGCGTCCGGCAAGCCGCCCAATTGGCACCGACGCCAACAGCGCGAAGTTTGTGACTCAAGTCACAGATGGAAACCTCTCCCGGCACCACACTGCGCCTCAAGCTGGCGTGGTGCCGGTGGAAGGAGTTGCCATGAAGACCAACGTCGGCGGGATGGACCGCATTGCCCGCATCGCCATCGGCGCCCTGCTGATCGTGCTGACCCTGCTGGGCACGATCGGGGCCTGGGGCTGGATCGGCATCGTGCCGCTGGCCACCGGCCTGCTGCGCACCTGCCCGGCCTATTCGATCCTGGGCCTCAACACCTGCCCGATGCAGCAGAAGTAAAGCCTGCGCCGGGCAGGGCCGGTTCGACGCGTCAGTCGTAAACCGGCACCTGCCCGTCGCGCAGCGAGCCACGGCGATGCTCGAAATCGGGCATCACCGAGCGCACCACCTCCCAGAAGGCCGGGCTGTGGTTCATCTCGCGCAGGTGCGCGAGTTCGTGTGCGACCACGTAGTCGATGGTCGGCAGCGCGAAGTGGATCAGCCGCCAGTTCAGCCGCACCGTGCCATCGGCACTCGCGCTGCCCCAGCGGGTCTGCGCTGAACTCAGTCTCAGGCGGCGGATCATCACGCCCAATTGCACGGCATAGAAGCCGCAGCGCTGCTCGAACAGGGCCAGCGCCTGGCGCTGCAGCCAGCCCTGCACGGCGTCGCGGATCTGCACCGGGTCGGCCTGCAGCGGCAGGCCCACGCGCAGACTGCGCGGCTGGGCCGTGAACAGGGCACCGGTCACGCAGGGGTCGAGCCGCACCGTCATCGGCGCACCCAGGAAGGGCAGCGCCGTGCCGTCGCGCCAGTCCACCCGGGCCGCCTCCAGGCGGTCGAGCCGCTCCTTCTGGTCCGCCAGCTTGCGCAGGATCCAGCGGGCCTTGGCCTGCAACGCCTGGTCGATCTCGCCCTGGCCGACCCAGCGCGGTGCGCTGACCGCCAGCCCCTCGTGGCCGATCACGAAGCCGATGGTGCGGCGCCGGCCGCGCTTGAGTTCGTAGCCGATCAGGTGGGCGCCCAGCTTCACCTCGCGGTTGCTGCGCAGGTGGCGGAACAGGCGGTGTGGCGACTCCACCCGGGCAGCGGCTGGCGCGGCAACCGCCGCAGCCGCGTCGTGGCTGCCGGCCGGCACGGGCGTCGGCAGCGGCGCAATGTCGTCGTCGAACATCGGCAGGCTGAACTGGCTGTGCGCCGGATCGTCCTCGTCGCGGCGGGTGCGGCGCATCGTGGCCGGTCCTGGAGGGCTTCGGCCGGGTCAGGCGCCGGGCGTGCGGGTTGGCTCAGCCCTGGCGTCAGGAGACGGCGCATAGGCCTCGGGGTCGAGGCGGCGCATCTCGCCTTCGATCCAGGCCTCCACCTCGCGCATCAGGTCGTCGGGTCGGCGGCCCTCGGGGGGGATCGGCCGGCCGATGGAGATGTCGATCACGCCGGGGCGGACCAGGAAGCTCTTGCGCGGCCAGCAGCGTGCCGAGGTGACAGCGATGGGCACCAGCGGCACCTGGCAGGTCACCGCCAGGCGCGAGGCGCCGGTCTTGTACTCGCCCTGGCCGCCGCGCGGCGCGCGGGTGCCCTCGGGGAACATGATCATCCAGTTGCCCTGGCCCATGATGCGCTTGCCCTGCTCGGCCACCTTGCGCCAGGCCTCCGAGGCCCGACCGCGGTTGATGTGCACCATGTCCAGGCTGCCGATGGCCCAGCCGAAGAAGGGCACGTAGAGCAGCTCGCGCTTGAAAACGTAGGCCAGCGGGTGCGGCATCAGCGCCGGGAAGGCGAAGGTCTCCCAGGTCGACTGGTGCTTGGGCACCAGGATCACGGCGGCCTTCTCGTCGGCCGCGCTGGGCACGTTCTCCATGCCCTGGATGCGCCACTTCACGCCGCAGATCCACTTGGCGCCCAGGATGGCCACGTGCAGCCACTTGGCGCAGATCCAGTACAGCCGGGTGCTGCTGACGATCGGCGAGAGGATGACGACGAACAGGCTCCACGGGATCACGGTCACCGTCAGCCAGAGCACGAACAGGGCGGAACGCAGGTGGATCATCGGTTCATCGTCAGAGCGGATCGGCCAAGCGGGCAACGGCCTCGCCGGCAGGTTTGGAGCGGGGCTCGCCCACCTTGCGGTGGTGCCCGATCAGCAAGGTGTCGGCAAAGGCGGCCAGGTCTTCATGCACCACGAGGCCAGGCACCTGCGCGCGCAGCTCCTGCAGGCCTGCGGCATCCAGATCGGCACTGTGGCCGGTGCGCACCAGATGCGGCTGGCAGCCCGCCGCCACGCCGGCCTGGAGGTGGCGCAGGGTCCCGCTGACGGTGGGCACACCGGCCAGTTCGACGCCGTAGCGCCGTCCAATCTGCGTGAACAGCCCTGGGCGCGGCTTGCGGCATTCGCAGCCGTCTTCGGGGGCGTGGGGGCAGAAGAAGACCGCGTCGACCCGCCCACCCAGGCGGGCCAGCGCCTCGTTCATCTTCAGGTGCATGGCGTTGAGCGTGGCCATGTCGAACAGCCCGCGCCCCAGGCCCGACTGGTTGGTCGCCACCACCACGTGCCAGCCGGCCTGGTGCAGGCGGGCGATGGCATCCAGGGCGCCGGCGAGCGGGTACCACTCGTCGGCGGTCTTGACGTAGTCGTCACGACCTTCGTTGATCGTGCCGTCGCGGTCGAGGATGACGATCTTCATGGGGCTGCGCTCAGGCATGTCCGCTTTCGTTGGCCATGCCTGCGATCATCGTCGTGTCGCCTCGCCCGATCAAGCCGCCAGGCGCGACAGGTCAGCCACCCGGTTCATCGCCTCGTGCAGGGTCTTGAGCAGCCCCAGCCGGTTGGCACGCAGCGCGGCGTCCTCGGCGTTGACCATCACGTCCTCGAAGAAGGCGTCCACCGGCGCACGCAGGGCCGCGAGGGCCTGCAGGCTGGCCGCGTACTCGTGCTGCTCGAACAGGCGGTCGGCCTGTGGCTGCGCCTCGGCCAGCGCGGCGGCCAGCTGCTGCTCGGCCGGCTCCTGCAGCAAGGCGGCATCCACCCTGGCTTGCACCGCGCCTTCGGCCTTCTTCAGGATGTTGCCGATGCGCTTGTTGGCTGCGGCCAGCGCGGCGGCCTCCGGCAGGCCGGCAAAGGCGCGCACCGCGGCGAGGCGCTTCGGCACGTCGCCCAGACGCTCCGGCTGCAGCGCCAGCACGGCGTCGACCTCCTGGGCGCTGTAGCCCTGCTCGCGCAGGCTGACGGCCAGGCGATCCTGGAAGAAGTCGGCCAGCGCCAGGCGCGGGTCCTCGATCAGCTCGCCGAAGGCCGGCAGCGCGGCCGAGAGCAGCTCCGGCAGCGACAGCGGCAGGTTCTTCTCGACCAGCAGGCGGATCACGCCCAGCGCGTGGCGGCGCAGCGCAAACGGGTCCTTGTCGCCGGTGGGGAGCTGGCCGATGCCGAACAGGCCGACCAGCGTCTCCAGCTTGTCGGCCAGTGCCAGCACCGTGCCGCTGTGGTTGCGCGGCAGCGCATCGCCGGCGAAGCGGGGCTTGTAGTGGTCCTCGATGGCGATCGCGACGCCGTCGCGCAGGCCTTCGTGGCGGGCGTAGTAGCCGCCCATGATGCCCTGCAGCTCGGGGAACTCGCCGACCATGTCGGTCAGCAGGTCGGTCTTGGCCAGCTGGGCGGCCTGGTCGACCTTGTGCTCCAGCATCTGCAGCTCGTCGTGCGACTGCACCGACGCCGGCTGGTGCGCGCCCAGCTGGTGGACGATGGCGTGGCCGATCGCGCGCACGCGCTCCATGCGGTCGCCCTGGGTGCCCAGCTTGCCGTGGTAGACCACCTTGGACAGGCCCGGCACGCGGCTGGCCAGGGTCTTCCGGCGGTCCTGGTCGAAGAAGAACTTGGCATCGGCCAGGCGCGGGCGCACCACGCGCTCATTGCCCTGGGTCACCGCGCTGGCGTCGGCCGGGCGGATGTTGCTGACGATCAGGAACTTGTTCGTGAGCTTCCCGTGGCCATCGAGCAGCGGGAAGTACTTCTGGTTGGCCTTCATCGTCAGGATGAGGCACTCCTGCGGCACGTCGAGGAACTCCTTCTCGAACTGGCAGGTGAGCACATTCGGGCGCTCGACCAGCGCGGTCACCTCGTCGAGCAGCGCCTCGTCCTCGATCGGCTTGAGGCCCTCCACCGCGGCAGCGGATTCGAGCTGGCGCACGATCTCGGCGCGGCGCCCGTCGAAGCTGGCGATCACCGCGCCCTGCTCGCGCAGCTGGTGGGCGTAGCTGTCGGCGTCATCGATCGCAACCACCGGCGTGGTGGCCTCAAAGCGGTGGCCCAGCGTCTCACGGCCGGCCTTCAGGCCCAGCGCCTCGACGTGCACCACATGCGTGCCATGCAGCGCGACCAGCCGGTGCGCCGGGCGCACGAACTTCACGTCGCTCCAGCCATCGGCCAGCTGGTAGGTCATGGCCTTGGGGATCGGCAATTTGGCCAGCGCCTCGTCCAGCGCCTTCTGCAGGCCCTCGGTCAGCGTGGCGCCGGGCACCACGGAGTCGAGGAAGAGGGCTTCCGCCTTGCCGTCCGGCTGGCGCTTGAGGTGGGGCACGGCGGAGGCGTCGGCACCGACGGCGGCGAGCTTCTTCAGCAGCGCCGGGGTGGGCTGGCCGGAGGCGTCCAGCGCCACCGACACCGGCATCAGCTTCTGCTGCACCGCGCGGTCGGCCGCGCGCGAGGCCACGCCGGTCACGTGAACCGCGAGGCGGCGCGGCGAGGCAAACGGGGTCACGGCGGCGTCGGCGTGGGCCAAGCCACTGGCCTTCAGGCTGGCGGCGAGCGTGGCGGCGAAAGATTCGCCCAGCTTCTTCAGCGCCTTGGGGGGCAGTTCTTCGACGAAGAGCTCGACGAGCAGGTTGGCAGCGTTCATGGTGGGACTCGTCATGGTCTTCAGGCGGCCTTCTTGGCGTCGTTTTTCGCGTCGTTCCTGGCGGCCTTCTCGGCCTCGGCATCCAGCTTGGCGATCACCTCGTCGGCCCAGGCCTTGGGCGCCATCGGGAAGCCCAGGCGCTTGCGGCTGTCCAGGTAGCCGGCGGCCACGGCACGGGCGAGGTTGCGGATGCGGCCGATGTAGGCGGCGCGCTCGGTCACCGAGATGGCGCCACGCGCGTCCAGCAGGTTGAAGGTGTGCGCGGCCTTGAGCACCTGCTCGTAGGCCGGCAGCGCCAGTTGAGCAGCGATCAGGTGCTGGGCATTGCCCTCGTGCGCGCCGAAGGCGGTGAGCAGGAACTCGACGTTGCTGTGCTCGAAGTTGTAGGTGCTCTGCTCCACCTCGTTCTGGTGGAACACGTCGCCGTACTTCAGTCCAGGCGCGTAGACCAGGTCGTAGACGTTCTCCACGCCCTGCAGGTACATCGCCAGGCGCTCCAGGCCGTAGGTGATCTCGCCGGTGATGGGCTTGCAGTCGATGCCGCCGACCTGCTGGAAGTAGGTGAACTGTGTCACCTCCATGCCGTTGAGCCAGACCTCCCAGCCCAGGCCCCAGGCGCCCAGCGTGGGGTTCTCCCAGTCGTCCTCGACGAAGCGGATGTCGTTCTTCTTCAGGTCGAATCCCAGGGCTTCGAGCGAACCCAGGTACAGCTCCAGGATGTTGGCCGGCGCCGGCTTGAGGACCACCTGGTACTGGTAGTAGTGCTGCAGGCGGTTGGGGTTCTCGCCGTAGCGACCGTCCTTGGGACGGCGGCTGGGCTGCACGTAGGCGGCCTTCCAGGGCTCGGGGCCCAGCGCGCGCAGGAAGGTGGCGGTGTGGCTGGTGCCCGCACCGACTTCCATGTCATAGGGCTGCAGCAGGGCACAGCCCTGGCGGTCCCAGTAGTCCTGCAGGCGGAGGATGAGTTGCTGGAAGGTCAGCATGGCAGACGGCGGACGGTCGAGGCCCGCGGTTCGGGAATTCGAAGGAGACGGAAAGGGTGGGGCTGCGCAAGCTGCGCCCGGCAAAACCCCTGAATTCTAGGAGGGTGGGCGCCCTGGCGGCCCAAGGGCCCGGCGACGGCTCAGCCGTGGGCCCGCTCGCCGTGGTAAACCGGCCCCGACAGATCGCCGGGGGCGCTGATCTGCAGCGTGTCGGGCCCGGTGTCGGGCGACATGTCGACCACCTGCCCCGGCCAGCGGCCGATGCGGTAGACCTCGCGCTGCGGCGTGGGCACGCGGCGCAGGTTGGCCAGCTCGCGCTGCAGCAGCGTGCGCTCGCGCGGATCCGGCAGCAGCCGGCGGGCCCGCCGGGCGGCGCGCTGCTGCTCACGCAGCGTCTCACGGCGCTCGCGCTGCGCCGCGCGCTGGCGCTTGCGCAGGAACTGCGCTGCCTGCTCGACCTCGGCACGCCCGGCGATCAGCCCGGTGCGCGGCAGCTTCACCGCGCGGCCGTTGTGCAGCTCCAGCGCCAGGTAGCAGCTGCCCAGCGGGCGGCCCCAGCGCTGCGCGATCCAGCCGTGGCGGCGCGAGAGTTCCCGCTCCACCAGGTGCACCCGCGCCACCTGCACCATCGGCAGGCGCCGGATGCTGCGCCGCCAGCCACGCCGCCAAGCCACCTGCCAGGGGCTCACGGCCACGCACTCCCAGGTATCGAGCTCCCACTTCAGCGTCAGCAGCAGCAGCCCGACCGCCGGTACGAAGCACAGCGGGTGCAGCAGCAGGCCCAGGCCGGCCAAGCCACCCGCTGCGAACAGGCCACGCCAGATGCGGCGCACCTCGCGGCTGGCCGCTGTGAACAGCGAGCGCTGGTAGGACGCCGTCTCGTCGACGCTGGAGACCAAGGGGTCGCGCCGCAGCAGCCAGGCCCGCAGTGACAGCGACAGCAGCTGCTCGATGGCGATGGTCGCCAACAGCGCGGCGGTGAACAGGCCACCCCAGCGGCCCGCCTCGATCAGCCAGGGAGTCATGGGACCGCCTCCTCGGTGGATGCTGCCGACGGCGGCATTGCGGTGGCCGCCCCGCCCTGCAGGGCCTCCCACTGCGCCGGTGTGCCGACGTTCTCCCAGGCACCGCGGTACCACTGCAGGCCGATGCGCTGGTCCGCCATGCCCGCATGCAACAGCGGACCCAGCGGGGCCCGTGTACCGGACGGGATGCCAGCGCACAGCCGCGTGCGCATCAGCGCCAGGTTGGCGTAGGTGGCGCGCGGGGCATCATCAGCCTGGTCGGCACCGATGCCCAGCGCCGCATCCGGCCCCAGCGCCGGCAGCGCGGCGCCGAAGGCGAAGTCACCGCGCGGGTGGAAGGGCGGGTTGGGCACCATCCAGAGCTGCGCGTCGAGCCCGCTGGCGAGGAAGCGTGCGACCTGGGCAGCGTCGAAGCGGAAGTCGGGCGCCCAGATGTCGGCCGACACGACCCAGAAGGCCTCGCGCCCGCCCTCGCCCAGCCAGGGCAGCACGGTGGCGATGCCACCGGCGGTCTCCAGCGCGCCGCCCCAGTCGCGGCCCTCGGCCGAGTAGCGAATCGACAGGCCGAAACGGCTGCCATCGCCCAGCGTGGCCGGGAACTGCTCTTCCAGCCAGGCCGTGTTGATGATGACCTCGCGCACCCCGTCGCGTGCCAACGCCAGCAGGTGCCACTCGATCAGCGGGCGCCCCTGCACCGGCAGCAACGGCTTGGGGGTGTGATCGGTGAGCGGGCGCATGCGCTCGCCGCGCCCGGCCGCCAGCACGATGGCGCGCAGAGGCCGGGCGGCAGCCGCGGCGGGAGCGGCTGTCAGGGTCTTTTCAGAGCGAGCATTGGGGGCATTCACAGCCCCGCAGTTTAGGCCGCTGAAGCCGAAAAACCGCTCAGAGCGGAGCACCCAAACCGATGGGCGCTGGGGCGTTGTTGACGATGAAGCTGAAAAGCTTTTCGTATTCCGCCTCCGGCTTGTGGCCGGTCAAAGGGTCCCGGTTCTCGGCGAAGGCGGCATCGAGCAGCACCCAGTCGTCCTCGCTGAGCACCTTCAGCGCCAGTGGCATCACCACGTCCTCTTCCAGGCGCATGTGGGCGCGGTAGAAGTCCAGGTAGCGGTCGATGGCCGTGGCGAAGGCATCGGCACGCGACTCGCCCATCATCTCGTAGGCGGTCAGCGCATGTTCCAGGTCGCGGATGGCCCGCTCGCCGTTGCCGTGGTCGCGGTCGAGCTTGTCCAGCACATCGGCGGCCTCGGGGCTGGCCCGGCGCACGGCGGGGAACAGCAACTCGCTCTCCTTGCGGTGGTGCAGGCGCTCGGGGTACTCGTCGATGTAGAACAGCATCGCACGCAGCACGTCGAACGGGGGTTGCACGCCCTTGCGGCGGTGCTCGGTGATCAGCATCGCGATCGAGCTGAGCATCGCGGCCAGGGCCTGGTGTTCGTCGCGGATGACTTGGAAGGAGGGATGGCTCATGGCGGAATCCGGGCAGGTCTCAGGGCCCGAGCGCGGACGCCTGGGCAAGTCTGGGTGGTTGCAGTTGATGAAGCCGCTGGTCACGCAACCGGGGTCGAACGAGGCGGCACCCGCTTAGGCTCGCAGTTTCGCGCGTTCTGACTTTGATGCTCGTCAAGTATGACGTGCGGCGGTGCGCGCGCTGCAGCGCAAAGGTGGGCCGGCGTGGTCGATACTGCGCGCCGTTCGGCGTCGCGGGCCCGGCGGTGACTCACCGGTAAAATTATGCGTTTGCCGTCCCCCACTGCCCCTGATCGCGCCATGGCCACCAAGAAATCCCCCTCCTCCCAACAGCTGGCCAACGCCATCCGCGCCCTGGCGATGGACGCGGTCCAGCAGGCCAACTCCGGTCACCCGGGCGCGCCGATGGGCATGGCCGACATGGCCGTCGCGCTGTGGAATCGCCACCTGAAGCACAACCCGGCCAACCCGCAGTGGGCCGACCGCGACCGCTTCGTGCTCAGCAACGGCCACGGCTCGATGCTGATCTACGCGCTGCTGCACCTCACCGGCTACGACCTGCCGATCGACGAGCTGCGCAACTTCCGCCAGATGCACAGCCGTACGCCGGGCCACCCGGAGGTCGGCATCACCCCGGGCGTGGAGACCACCACCGGCCCGCTGGGCCAGGGCATCACCAACGCAGTGGGCCTGGCACTGGCCGAGAAGCTGCTGGCCAGCGAGTTCAACCGTGATGGCCACGCCATCGTTGACCACCGCACCTACACCTTCCTCGGCGACGGCTGCCTGATGGAGGGCATCAGCCACGAGGCCTGCGCGCTGGCCGGCGCCTGGAAGCTCAACAAGCTGATTGCCCTGTACGACGACAACGGCATCTCCATCGACGGCCAGGTCGCGCCCTGGTTCATCGACGACACCGCCAAGCGATTCGAGGCCTACGGCTGGAACGTCATCGGCCCGGTCGACGGCCACGATGCCAATGCGGTCGATGCCGCCATCGCCACGGCGCGCACGAGTGCCGACCGGCCCAGCCTGATCATCTGCAAGACCTCGATCGGCAAGGGCTCGCCCAACCGCGCCAACACCGCCAAGGCGCACGGCGAGCCGCTGGGTGCCGAAGAAATCAAGCTCACCCGCGAGGCCCTGGGCTGGACCGCCGAGCCCTTCGTGATCCCGGCCGACATCGCCGCCGCCTGGAACGCCCAGGCCGCCGGCGCCAAGGCCGAGGCCGCCTGGGACAAGCGTTTTGCCGCCTATACCGCCGCCTTCCCGGAACTGGCAGCCGAGTTCACCCGCCGCATGGCGGGCGCGCTGCCGGCCGACTTCGCCGAGATTGCCGTCGAGGCCGTGGCCGGTGCGCACGAGAAGGCCGAGACCGTGGCCAGCCGCAAGGCCAGCCAGATCGCGCTGGAGCTGTTCACCGCCCGCCTGCCCGAGCTGCTAGGCGGCTCGGCCGACCTGACCGGCTCGAACCTGACCAACACCCAATCCACGCCCAACCTGCGCTTCGACGCGGCCGGTGCGGTGGTCAAGAACGAGGCCGGCATCGGTGGCCGCCACATCAACTACGGCGTGCGCGAGTTCGGCATGGCCGCGATCATGAACGGCGTGGCGCTGCACGGCGGCTACATCCCCTACGGCGGCACCTTCCTGACCTTCAGCGACTACAGCCGCAACGCCATCCGCATGGCCGCGCTGATGAAGCTGCGCGTGGTGCACGTGTTCACCCACGACTCCATCGGCCTGGGTGAAGACGGCCCGACCCACCAGTCCGTCGAGCACGCCGCCAGCCTGCGCCTGATCCCGGGCCTGGACGTCTGGCGCCCGGCCGACACCTGCGAAACCGCGGTGGCCTGGACGATGGCGCTGGCCAACAAGAACCGCCCCAGCGCGCTGCTGCTGAGCCGCCAGAACCTGCCCTACGCCCCGAAGACCGACGCTGACGTCATCACCCGCGGCGCCTACATCCTGGCCGAGCCCAGCGAGGTCGGCTTCAAGGCAGGCAAGAAGCCCGACGCGGTGATCATCGCCACCGGCTCCGAAGTGCAGCTGGCCCTGCACGCCCAGGCCGAACTGGCCAAGCAGAAGATCGCCGTGCGCGTGGTCTCGATGCCCAGTACGACCGTGTTCGACCGCCAGGACGTCGCCTACAAGACCGAGGTGCTGCCGGCCAAGCTGCCACGCATCGCGGTGGAAGCTGGCGTGACCGACTTCTGGTGGAAGTACGGCTGCGCCGCGGTGATCGGCATCGACAGCTACGGCGAGTCCGCCCCGGCGGGTGTGCTGTTCAAGCACTTCGGCTTCACGGCAGACAACGTCGTGGCCACCGTGCGGAAAGTACTTTCGAAGTAACGCGACACACGTCACACTCGACAGGTTTGCCCGCCGCTGACGTGCGTGCTGCCAGGCCGGCCGGGATGCTCGATTTCTTGTTCCTGTCTCACCCATCCATTCCAGGAGTCCTCACATGACCATCAAGATCGGTATCAACGGTTTCGGCCGCATCGGCCGCATGGTGTTCCGCGCTGCGGTGCAGAACTTCGGCGACATCGAAGTCGTCGGCATCAACGACCTGCTCGAGCCCGACTACCTGGCGTACATGCTCAAGTACGACAGCGTGCACGGCCGCTTCAAGGGCGACGTGTCCGTCGACGGCAACACCCTGGTCGTCAACGGCAAGAAGATCCGCCTGACCGCGGTGAAGAACCCGGCCGAGCTGAAGTGGGACGAAGTCGGCGCCGACGTCGTCGTCGAGTCCACCGGCCTGTTCCTGACCAAGGAAACCGCCGAAGCCCACATCAAGGCCGGCGCCAAGAAGGTCATCATGTCCGCCCCGTCCAAGGACGACACGCCCATGTTCGTTTACGGCGTGAACGACCGGACCTACGCCGGCCAGGCCATCATCAGCAACGCCAGCTGCACCACCAACTGCCTGGCCCCGGTGGCCAAGGTGCTGAACGACACCTGGGGCATCAAGCGCGGCCTGATGACCACGGTGCACGCCGCCACCGCCACCCAGAAGACCGTCGACGGCCCGTCCAACAAGGACTGGCGCGGTGGTCGCGGCATCCTGGAGAACATCATCCCGTCGTCCACTGGCGCCGCCAAGGCCGTCGGCGTGGTGATCCCCGAGCTGAACAAGAAGCTGACCGGCATGGCCTTCCGCGTGCCGACCAGTGACGTGTCGGTCGTTGACCTGACCGTCGAGCTGGACCGTGAAGCCTCCTACGCCGAGATCTGCGCCGCCATGAAGGCGGCCTCGGAAGGCGCGATGAAGGGCGTGCTGGGCTACACGGAAGACAAGGTCGTCGCGACCGACTTCCGCGGCGAGAGCTGCACCTCCGTGTTCGACGCCGAAGCCGGCATCGCCCTGGACAAGACCTTCGTCAAGGTCGTGTCCTGGTACGACAACGAGTGGGGCTACTCCAACAAGGTGCTGGAGATGGTCCGCGTCATCGCCGCCTGAACGGCTGCCGCGCGACTTTTCGCGTTCCGACCGTGACTTCGGTTACGGTCCGACTTCTGCAACGGCCCTTCGGGGCCGTTGTCGTTGGTGAAATCGGCGTTGCCCCCCTTCACGTGCTTCGCGTGCCGCGCTCTCGCGCTCCCATGCCCTGGCGCCGACCTCCCCTGCGTTCATGACCCCCTCCCCGACCCGTTCCTGGATCACGCCGCTGCTGCGCGCCGCCGTCATCCTCTCACTGCTGGCCTCGGCCGCCCTGGGCCTGGCGTTCACGCTGGACCGCGGCCCCAACGCCTGGATCGAGCTGCTGCGCTATGTGCCCTACCCGGCCTGGCTGGCGCCGGCACTGGTGGTCTTCCTGGCCTCCTGGGCGCTGGGCTGGCGCTGGCGTGCCGCCGCGGCGCTGTCACCGCTGCTGGTGACGGGGGTGGTGATGGGCCCCGTCTGGGGCCATGCCGACAATGGCAGCGGCCGGCTGCGGCTGATGACCTACAACATCAAGTCCTTCCTGGCCGAGGAACGGGTCGGCGGCTTCGACCTGCTCGGCCTGGAGATCAGCCAGCACGATGCCGACGTCATCGTGATGCAGGACGCCGACGAATTCACCCAGCCCGGCGCCAAGATGCCGGCGCCGCTGGAGGCGGCTTTCAAGGGCCGCCAGGTCATCAAGCGCGGCGAGTACATGATCGCCAGCCGCGTACCGCTGCGCGACTGCAGCGCCCCCAAGATGCCCGGCAAGCGCGAGCCGCACCATTACCTGCGCTGCGTCATCACCGTGGACGGCCGCGAGATCGACCTCGTCACCGCCCACCTGTTCTCCCCCCGCTCGGGCCTGAACGCCGCCCGCCACGACCGCCTCGCCGGCCTGGACGAGTGGGAGCACAACCTCGCCGTGCGCCGCAATCAGGTCGAGTCGATCGCGCGGGACCTGTCCCGCCAGCCGCGCCCGCTGATCCTGGCCGGCGACCTCAACCTGCCCGAGGCTTCGCCCCTGCTGCGCCGCCTGCTCGACACCGGCCTGCGCGACGCCTTTTCGAGCGCCGGCCGCGGCTACGGCTTCACCCACGGCCATTCGCTGCGGCCCTACATCAGCTTCCTGCGCATCGACCACATCCTGGTCAGCCCCGACATCGGCGTGCGCGAGGCCTTCGCGGGCGGGCGCGAGGGCTCGGCCCACCGGCCCGTGGTGGCGGACCTGCTGATGCAGCGGCTGCCGGAGTAATTCAGGCGGCAGGGCGGCTCGCCGGCTTCAGGCCCTTGCTTCAGGCCTTTGGATACAGCGGCGCCACCGCCCGGTACAGCGCCGTGAAGCGCGCATGCCGCTCGGCGAGCCGGGCGTGCTCCGCGGCATCGGGCGCAAAGCGCTGTGCCACGGGCGGCGCGAGGCAGACCTGGTCGATCGTGCCGCCGTCGCCCAGCCAGGCCAGCCGCGCGGCACCGAGTGCGCCGCCGGCTTCGCCGCCCTGACGCGTCACCAGCGTCACGCCCAGCAGCGACGCCAGCAGCTGCGCCCACAGCGGGCTGCGCGCGCCGCCGCCGACCAGCGACAGGCTGCACACCTCGCCGGGCTGGACACCCAGGCTGTGCCAGCCGTCCAGCAGGCCGAAGCCGACGCCCTCGATGACCGCGTAGGCCAGGGCGGCCGGGCCGTGCTCGTTGGTCAGGCCGAAGAACAGGCCCTGGGCATTGGGGTTGTTGTGGGGCGTGCGCTCGCCGCTCAGGTAGGGCAGGAAGAGCGGGGCGCGCTCGCGCTCCTCGGCCGTCAGCGTGGCCACCTGGTCGAGCAGCGCAGACTCGCTGGCGGCGCCGAGCAGGTTCTTCACCCAGCGCAGGCCGTTGGCGGCACTGAGCATCACGCTCATCTGGTGCCAGGTGCCGGGCAGCGCGTGGCAGAAGGCGTGCATCGCGCTGGCCGGGTTGGGGCGAAAGCGCTCGCTGGTCAGGAAGATCACGCCCGAGGTACCCAGCGAGACGAAGCCCTCGCCCGGGCGCACCGCGCCAATGCCCACGGCGCTGGCAGCGTTGTCACCGCCACCGCCGGCCACCATCACGCCCGGGGCCAGGCCCCAGCGGGTGGCCAGCTCGGGCTTGAGCGTGCCGGAGGGCTCGCTGCCTTCGACGAGCCGGGGCATCTGCGCCTCGCTCAGGCCGGTGGCGGCGAGCAGCTCGGGGGACCAGCGGCGCTGCGCCACGTCCAGCCAGAGCGTGCCGGCGGCGTCGCTCATGTCGCTGACGCGCTCGCCGGTGAGCTGCAGGCGCAGCCAGTCCTTGGGCAGCAGCACGCCGTCGGTGCGTGCGAACAGATCGCTCTCGTGCTTCTTCACCCACAGCAGCTTGGGTGCGGTGAAGCCGGGCATCGCCAGGTTGCCGGCGAGGGCGTGCAGGCCCGGGCAGGCGGCTTCCAGCTCGCTGCACTCGGCGCCGCTGCGCCCGTCGTTCCAGAGGATGGCCGGGCGCAGCACGGCATCGTCCGCGTCGATCAGCACCGCGCCGTGCATCTGGCCGGACAGGCCGATGCCGCGCACCGCGCGCATCGCCGCGGGCTGCTCGGCGGCCAGTCGGCTCAACCCACGGTCGCAGGCGGCCCACCAGTCGGCCGGGTTCTGCTCGCTCCACAGCGGGTGGGGGCGCTGCACCGTGAGCGGCTCACCGGTGGTGGCGACGATGTGATGCGTCGCATCCAGGAGCAGGAACTTGAGTTCGGAGGTGCCGAGGTCGATGCCGAGGTACATGGTGGAAGTCAGGTTGATGGGAAATCCCCCCTTCCCCCCTTTTTCAAAGGGGGGGTGAATACGGAGCGCTGTCTTGTTCCCCCCTTTGGCAAAGGGGGGCCAGGGGGGATTTCAACGCTCACCCCATCACCGTGCCAAAGCGCGATTCCGCCTGCCGGCGGAACTCGCTGGGCGTCATGCCCTTGATTTCCAGGAAGCGGCGGTTGAAGTTGGCGACGTTGTTGAAGCCGACCTCGTAGCAGATGTGGGTGATGAGCTTGTCGCTCTCCATCAGCAGCTGGCAGGCGCGGTTGACGCGCACCCGGTTGACGAAGTCGGTGAAGGTGTTGCCGGTGGCACGGCGGAAGAAGCGCGAGAAGCGGCTCTCGCTCATGCCCAGCTCGGCGGCGATGTCGCCAGCGCTGAAGGGCTGCGAGAGGTGGTCGGTGATGCGGCTGACCACGGCGTCGATCTGGTCGAGCGAGGCGTCGTCGTCCTCGCTCTGCAGCTGCACGATCGACAGCAGCCGGTAGTCCGTGCAGGCCGCGAGGTCGGCCAGGAAGTCGCAGAAGGCCGCAAAGCGCCGCGCCCCGCGTGCGCCCTTGACGCGCTGCCAGTGCTGCTGGGCACGCTCGCCCTCGCCGAAGAACTCGATGCCGTGGCGCGCGCGCTCCAGCAGCGGCAGCACCTCGGCCAGCTCGGGAATGACCGCCGCGGCGTTGACCAGCGGCTCGTGCGGGAACTGGATCACCAGGTCGCGCTGCTCGACGCAGCCCTCGGGCATGTCCATCGACACCCAGTTGTGCGGCAGCCGCGGCCCCGTCAGCACCAGGTGGCCGGGCTGGAACTGGCCGATCCAGTCGCCGACGAAGGCCTTGCCCGACGTGGCGACGATCAGGTGCAGCTCGTACTCGTCGTGGTAGTGCCAGCGCGCCAGCGGGGTGGGGAAGCCGTGCGACAGGCAGCGCACCACGCCGGTCTCTTCCGGCGCCTCGTAGCCCAGGTCGGGCGAGCGGACGTAGTCGTGCTCCCGCTCGGGCCGGGTCTGGCGGGGCAGGTGGCGGGGCTTGGCAGGCATGGCGGCTCGCGCGGGGTCGGCGTCAGCCTTGGCTGGCGCGATGGGTGGCAACGAACTGCGCCACCCGCGCACTGGCACGGCGCAGCGCATCGACCAACCGGGCATCGCCGGCCAGGTCGCCCCAGAGCGGGCGGTCGGCGCAGAAGGCGGCCACCGGGTCGGCGGCGTCACAGATCGCGTGGGCCACGGCCGGGTCCATCGCCTGGTCCTGGTAGGTGTAGGCGATCTGCCCGGCGTGCCAGCGCTGCAGGTAGGCCAGGAAAAGCGCGGGCAGCATCGCCACGCTGTCGATGGTTTCGCCACGGGCCAGGCGCTCGCGGATGGTCGGCGCGATGAAGCCGGGGATCTTGCTGAAGCCGTCCATCGCGACGCGCTGGTTGGTGTCGCGGATGGCGGGGTTGCCGAAGCGGTCCAGCACCACGTCGCGGTAGGTCGGCAGGTTCAGCGGGCAGGGCTTCTCGGGCGTGTCCAGCACCGGGATCACGTCGTCGGTGACGTAGTCGTAGGCGAACTGGCGGATCACCGGGTCGTGCGTGCCCTCGTGGATGTAGAGGGTGCCCACCAGCGTGCCGGCCCAGGCGATGCACGAGTGCGTGGCGTTGAGCAGGCGGATCTTGGCCTCCTCGTAGGCGTCCACGGAGGGCACCATCTCGACGCCCACCTTCTCCCAGGCGGGCCGCCCGGCGATGAAGTTCTCCTCGATCACCCACTGGATGAAGCTCTCACCCATCAGCGCGGCGGGGTCGTCCACGCCGGTGGCGGCCAGCACGCGCTCACACACGTCGGGCGTCGGCCGCGGGGTGATGCGGTCCACCATCGCGTTGGGACTCGAGGTGTTCGCCTTCACCCAGTCCAGCAGGGCGGCGTCGCCGACGAGTTCGATGAACTGCAGCAGGCCGCCGCGCGAGCGCTCGCCGTTGTGGCGCAGGTTGTCGCAGTTCAGCAGCGTGACGGGACCAGCGCCACTGGCCCTGCGCGCACGCAGGATGGCGGTGAGCGCGCCGTAGATGGTGGAGCCCGTCTGCACCAATTGGCCCGCGCGGGCCGCATCCAGATCGGCCCGCAGGTCGGTGAAGGTGTCCAGGTCGAGCCGGTTCTTCGCGTCGAGGTAGTAGCCCGCCTCGGTGACGGTGAAGCTGATGATCTTGGTGTCGGCGCTGGCGCCCTGGGCGATCAGCCCGGCCAGGTCCGGCGTGTACGGAATCACCCGGCGGATGGAGGTGATGCGCGTGTAGCGGTGCTCGCCGGCCGGGGAGATGGTCTCCAGCGTGTAGGCGCCGCCCTGGGCAGCCAATGCGGCGATGGTGTCGGCCATGTCCGGGCGGGTGTTGCCGCCGGCCAGTTGCCAGGAGGCATCGCCGGTCTGGATCAGCTCGTGCAGGTAGACGGCCAGGTGGGCCCGGTGGAACGAACCCAGGCCGAGGTGCAGGATGACGTTCATGATGGAAGGACGAGGAGAGGAAGCAGGAAAGTTCAGAGGTCAGAGGTCGAAGTTTGTCGGCAGCATCACCACGTCGCGGATCGTCATGCCGCGAGGCCGGGTGAGCATGAAGGTGATCACCTCGGCCACCTCGGTGGGCTCGATCAGGCTGCCTGTGGCGCGCGCTTCGGCGAGTTTCTCGGCCGGCCAGTCGGCGATCAGCGCCGTCACCACCGGGCCCGGCGAGATGGCGCCCACGCGGATGCCGTGCTTGAAGACCTGGCGCCGCGTGGTCTGCACGAAGCAGTCGATCGCCCACTTGGACGAGGCGTAGACCGGCTCCCAGGGCGTCGGGTAGTGCGCGGCCAGCGAGCTGGTGACGATGATGTCGCCGCAGCCGCGCTCGATCATGTGCGGCAGCACGTCGCGCACGTTCTTCATCACGACGTTGACGTTCAGGTTCAGCATGCGGTCGATCGCGTCGGTATCCGCATCCACCAAGTCACCGCCGAGGTACAGGCCGGCGTTGGCGTGGAAGATGTCGAGCCGGCCGGCGAGTTCGAGCACGCGCGGCAGCAGCGACCGGCACTGCGCGGCGTCAAGCAGGTCCAGCGCCAGCGGCATCGCGGCTTCGCCGAGCTGCTCGCAGAGCGCGGTGAGGGCCTGGGCGTTGCGGTCGACCAGCACCACGCGGGCACCACCGGCAAGCAGGGCCTCGGCGCTGGCGCGGCCGATGCCGGAAGCGGCGCCCGTCACGGCGGCCACCTGGCCAGCAAAGGGTTGGGGAGTCTGGGTCATCGTTGTGTCCTCGCGGGGCTGGGGCGGCGTGGCTCAGCCGGCGCGGGCAGCGCGGCCCTGCGCATCAAAGCGGTGGGCATTGGCGGCCTCGACGAAGATGCCGACGCGGTCGCCGTTGTGCAGCGCCGTGCGCGTGGCCTGGCGCGCGACGATCTGCGCGCCGCTGTCGGTGGCCACGTAGATCAGCGTCTCGGCGCCAAGCGACTCGACCAGCTCCACGGTGCCCGGCAGGCCGCCCGCCGCTGCCTGGGCGGCCGGCTGAACGGTTACATCCTCCGGGCGCAGCCCGACGAAGCCGCCGGCCGGCACCTCCGGCACAGTGGGCAGGTGGCGGCCTTCGATGACGTTCATCTGCGGCGAGCCGATGAACTGGGCGACGAACTGGTTGGCCGGCCGGTCGTACAGCTCCAGCGGCGTGCCCACCTGCTCGATCTGGCCGTCGCGCAGCACCACGATGCGGTCGGCCAACGTCATCGCCTCGATCTGGTCGTGGGTGACGTAGATGGTCGTGGCGCCCAGGTCGCGGTGCAGCTTGGCGATCTCCACCCGGGTCTGGCCGCGCAGCGCGGCGTCCAGGTTGGACAGCGGCTCGTCGAACAGGAAGACCTTCGGCGCACGCACGATGGCGCGGCCGATCGCCACGCGCTGGCGCTGGCCGCCCGACAGCGCACGCGGCGTGCGCTGCAGGTAGGGTGTGAGGTTGAGGATCTGCGCGGCGCGCTCGACCTTCTCGCGGATGACCGCCGGGTCCTCCTTGGCCAGCTTGAGCGCGAAGCTCATGTTCTCGTACACGCTCATGTGCGGGTACAGCGCGTAGCTCTGGAACACCATCGCCAGGTCGCGCTTGGACGAGGGCGCATCGGTGATGTCGCGCCCGTCGAGCATCAGCGAGCCGCCGTCGATGTGCTCCAGCCCGGCGATCAGGCGCAGCAGCGTGGACTTGCCGCAGCCCGAGGGGCCGACGAAGACGATGAATTCGCCGCGCTCGATGGCCAGGTCGATGCCCTTGATCGCGCGCAAGTCGCCGAAGTACTTCTCGACGCCCTTCAGTTGCAGGAAGGCCATGGATCTCTCCGAGTCAGATGCCACCGCCCAGGGTGGCGCATTCGCATTCATCCAGCGGACGCCGCGGAACCGGCTTTGCTGGGCCGCTGGCGGCGCCCCCCTGGGGGGGAGCGGCGCAGCCGCAACGGGGGGGATTCATTTCACGGCGCCGAAGGTGAGGCCTTGAACCAGTTGCTTCTGCGAGAACCAGCCGAACACGATGATGGGCGCGATGGCCATCAGCGACGCGGCGGACAACTTCGCCCAGAACAGGCCCTCGGGGCTGGAATAGCTGGCGATCAGCGTGGCCAGCGTGCCGGCCTTGGCGCTGCTGAGGTTCAGGCTCCAGAAGGCCTCGTTCCAGCTCAACACCAGGCACAGCAGCCCGGTGGAGGCCAGCACGCCCAGGCCCAGCGGCAGCAGCACGTGGCGGAACTCCTGCCACAGCGTGGCGCCGTCCATGCGCGCGGCCTCCAGGATCTCGGGCGGGATGTCCTTGAAGCCCGAATACAGCATCCACACCATGATCGGCAGGTTGCTCAGCGTGAAGACGATGATCAGCCCGAGCTGGGTGTCCAGCAGCGCCGACTTCTGCGCCAGCACGTAGATCGGCACCAGCGCGCCCACGGCCGGCATCATCTTGGTGGAGAGCATCCACATCAGGATGTCGCGCGTCTTCGGGCTGCGGAAGAAGGCCATCGAGTAGGCCGCCGGCGCAGCGATCGCCAGCCCCAGCAGGGTGGACACCACGCTGGTGATGAGCGAGTTCTGGGCGTACAGCAGGTAGTCGCTGCGGTCCTGCACCTCGTGGAAGTTCTCCAGCGTGGGCGTGAAGAAGATCTCCGGCGGCACCGCGATGGCCTGCAGCTCGGTCTTGAACGCCGTCAGGAACAGCCAGCCCAGCGGGAAGAACACCAGCAGCGTCACCGCCCAGGCGATGAGCGTGCGCGCGACCAGCGCGGGGGAGAAGGATTTGGATCGGCTCATCGGCAGTCCTTTGAGAACGAGCGGCTCGGTGCACGCCCTTCCAGCGGCCACCGTGGATCCGGCTCAGCCGGTCCACTGGAGGCGCCCCCTTGAGGGGGAGCGCCGAAGGCGCTACGGGGGTGGTCCATGTTTCAGTCCAGGTTCTTGCCCACGAGGCGGATCATGAAGACCGCCGCGATGTTGGCCAGCACGACCGCGAACAGCGCCCCGGCCGAAGCCACGCCCGCATCGAAGTTCAGCAGCGCCTGCTTGAAGATCAGGAAGGCCACGTTGGTGCTCGCGTCACCGGGGCCACCGCCGGTGGTGGTGAAGATCTCGGCGAACACGCTCATCAGGAAGATCATCTCGATCATGATCACCACCGCGATCGAGCGGCCCAGGTGCGGCAGCACCATGAAGCGCAGGCGCTGCAGGTAGTTGGCGCCATCCATCTGCGCGGCCTCCAGCTGCTCGCGGTTCAGGCTCTGCAGCGCGGTCATGAAGATCAGCGTGGCAAAGGGCAGCCACTGCCAGGCCACCATCACGATGACGGACCACAGCGGCCAGTCGGTCAGCCAGTCCACCGGCGTGGCGCCGAAGAACTGCCAGACCTGCGCCAGCACGCCGTAGATGGGGTTCATCATCATGTGCTTCCACAGCAGCGCGTTGACCGTGGGCATGACAAAGAAGGGCGCGATCAGCAGCAGGCGCACGAGGCCGCGGCCAGGGAAGGGCTCGTCGATCAGCAGCGCCAGCGCGATGCCGCCGAGCACCGTGATCACGATCACGCTGCCCAGCAGCAGCAGCGTGTTGACCACCGACACCGTGAACGACGGGTCGGTGACGAAGTATTCATAGTTGGCGAGCCCGACGAAGCCGGTCTGGTCGGGCTGCATCAGGTTGTAGCGGATGACGCTGAAATAGATCGTCATCACGAGCGGCACGATCATCCAGAGGAAGAGCGTGGCCACCGCCGGCGTCATCAGCAGACGCGGCAGCAAGCGCGAGGCGGTTCGTACAGCTGGGGTCGACATGGCAGCAGCAGGCAGGGCTTGGCCGGACCGCCCGCGTGCACGGCACGGGGCGGCCTCGTACAGGAAAGGAGCCGGGCGGCGCGCACCGGACGGCACGCCGCCCGAGCTCCAACCCCCTCCCGAGACACCGGGAGAGGGGCCTGGCGTCACTTCACGGCATCAAGTGCGGCATCACTTGTAGTAGCCGGCCTTCTTCATCTCGCGGTCGGCGGCCACCTGGCCGGCCTTCAGGGCGGCGTCGACCGAGGTCTTGCCGGCCAGGGCCGCGCTCATCTGCTGGCCCACCGCGATGCCGATGGCCTGGAACTCGGGAATCGCCGCGAACTGCACGCCCACGTACGGTGACTTCGGCAGCGTCGAGTCGTTCGGGTTGGCGGTGTCGATGGCCAGCTTCTCGGCTGCGGCAAAGCGCGCTGCCTTCTGGAAATCGGCGTTCGCGTAGGTGCTCTTGCGCGTGCCGGTGGGCACCGTGCCCCAGCCGTTGGTCTTGCCCACCAGGGTGATGTAGTCCTTCGAGGTGGCCCAGGAGATGAACTTCTGCGCCGCATCGACCTTCTTGGAACCGGCGGGAATCGCCAGCGACCAGGCCCACAGCCAGTTCGCGCCCTTGGGCGTGACGGCGGTGGGCGCCTGGGCGAAGGCCATCTTGTCAGCCACCTTGGACTGCTTCGGGTCGCTGACGAAGGAGGCCGCGATGGTGGCGTCGATCCACATGCCGCACTTGCCCGAGTTGGTCAGCGCCAGGATCTCGTTGAAGCTGTTGGCCGACGAGCCCGGGGGGCCGTAGTTCTTCAGCAGGTCGACGTAGAAGGTGATCGCGTCCTTCCAGGGCTTGGACTCCAGCTGAGGCTTCCAGCTCATGTCGAACCACTGGCCACCGAAGGTGTTCACCAGCGTCGACAGGAAGGCCATGTTGTCGCCCCAGCCCGGCTTGCCGCGCAGGCAGATGCCGTACACGCCCGCCTTCGGGTCGTGGATCTTCTTGGCCAGATCCGCGATCTGCGTCCAGGTGGGACGCTCCGGCACCGTCACGCCCACCTTGTCGGCCAGGTCCTTGCGGTACATGAGCATCGAGCTCTCGCCGTAGAACGGCGCGGCAAACAGCTTGCCGTCCACGCTCAGGCCGTTGCGCATGGCGGGCAGCAGGTCGTCCACGTCATAGGCGGCATCGGTCTTGAGCTCCTGCAGCCAGCCCTTCTTGCCCCAGATCGGCGTCTCGTACATGCCGATGGTCATCACGTCGAACTGGCCGCCCTTGGTGGCGATGTCCGTGGTCACGCGCTGGCGCAGCACGCCTTCTTCCAGCGTCACCCACTTGACCTTGATGTCCGGGTTGGCCTGCTCGAAATGCTTGGTCAGCTTCTGCATCTCGATCATGTGACCGTTGTTCACGGTCGCGACCACCAGCTCGGTGGCCGCATTCGCGCCAGCGGCAGCCAGGCCGAAGGCCAGTGCCAGGGACGCCTTGAGCTTCAGGGACTTCATCAACATCACGGATCTCCTCTTTGTGGGAACGGAACGGGTCAGGTGGGACCGGTGGAACGGTACGGCCGGTGGGGAAGGGAGGCGCCCGCTGCGCATTGCGGGCGCTGGTTTGTCGACGGACACAACGATAGAGGTCCTCTCGTGCGCCGCTTGATACGGATTCGATGGAAACAATACTTCATTGCACCATTGACTAGGTGTTTTCCATAAACAGGTGCCAGATCGTATTGAAGTGAGCCCTTGGCGAAGAAATTGCGCATGGCAAGCTGGCCTCGCCCTGCGGCGACAATCCGGCCCCATGAAAACGATCCGCTTGCGCGAAGGCAAGGAGCGCTCGCTGCTGCGAGGCCACCCCTGGGTGTTCCAGGGCTCCGTGGACAAGGGCAAAGCCGACCCCGGCGAGACCGTGCGAGTCGAAGCCGCCGACGGCCGCTTCCTGGCCTGGGCCAGCTTCAGCCCCAGCAGCATGATCCGTGTGCGCGCCTGGAGCTTTGACGAGGCCGAGCGCGTCGACGCCGACTTCTTCGCCCGCCGCATCCGCGCCGCGGTGGCGCTACGCTCCCGCCTGGGCATCGCCAGCAACGGCGTGCGCCTGATCCACGGCGAGGCCGACGGCCTGCCCGGCCTGATCGTGGACCGCTACGAGGACATCCTCAGCGCCCAGTTCCTCAGCGCCGGCACCGAGCGCTGGAAGGCAGTGATCGCCGACGCCCTGCTGGCCGAAACGGCTTCGTTGGGCTGCACCCGCCTGTACGAACGCAGCGACTCCGGCGTGCGCCAGCTCGAAGGCCTGGAGCCCGCCAAGGGCTGGCTGCGCGGCGAGGGACCGACCACGATCACCCTGCACGAGCACGCCATCAAGCTCACGGTCGACGTCGAGGAAGGCCACAAGACCGGCTACTACCTCGACCAGCGCGAGAACCGCGCCCTCTTCGCCCGCCTGGTGCGCCAGCTCGGCTGCCAGAGCGTGCTGAACTGCTACAGCTACACGGGCGGATTCAGCGTCAGCGCCCTGGCCGGCGGTGCCACCGAGGTCATCAGCGTCGACTCCTCCGGCCCCGCGCTGGCCCGCGCCAGCGCCCACGTCGAGCTCAACGGCTTCAACCCCGCTCACCACAGCGCGATGGACGCGGACGTGAACGGCAGCCTGCGCCAGTTCATCAAGGACGGCCGCAAATTCGACGCCATCGTCCTCGACCCGCCCAAGTTCGCCCCCAGCGCCGCGCATGCCGAACGCGCCAGCCGCGCCTACAAGGACATCAACCGCCTCGCCTTCAAGCTCCTGAACCCCGGCGGCCTGCTGCTCACCTTCAGCTGCTCAGGCGGCATCGGCGCCGAACTCTTCCACAAGATCGTCGCCGGCGCCGGCATCGACGCCGGCGTGGACGGCTACATCCTGCAGCGCCTGGAAGCCGCGCCGGACCACCCGACGACGATCCGGTTTCCGGAGGGGGAGTATTTGAAGGGGTTGGTGGTGGTGGCGCGGTGAAAGCACCGCCCATCAGCCAGACTCAACGCCGTTGACCAACTGCACGGCCTGAGGTCGGGGACGGCGCCTTGATCCCAATGCGACAAAGTCAGGACGTGTGTGCCAACTCGAAGCTGATCTTCAGCCGCGCCCCGACGGCGCAGGCGAACGTCTCCTGCGTGCGGGTCGATGGCGTGGTCCGACCGGCTTCCCGAAGGGCGATGTTGCTCTGCATCGTCTGCATGCGCTGAGCCACTTCATCCTGGGTCAATCCGGCCTGTGTGCGGACTTCGGCGATGGACATGAAAAGTGGCCGCAGCCCCTCGCCTCCCGGCCGGTTCTGCGGCCATGGGGCTCGGCCTGCTGAATCGGCAGCCGAGCGTTCTGCTTCAGTCGATCAGCGGACCTGTGCGGAGGCCAGCACTTCGACGCGGCCGGCGGGCTGGCGGGCCTTCCAGGTGCCGTCGGAGCCTTCGCGGTTCAGGGCGTCGTACTCGCCGTTGCGGATGGCCACCAGGGTGGCGGTGCGCACTTCGGCGCGGGTCAGGTGGGTGCGCACCGGCTCCATGTAGCGCGAGGTCCAGGCGTTGATGGTGCCGTCGGTGCGGGCTTGCTGGAGTTCGGCGAGGACATCGGCGCGGGTCTTCGTGAATTGCAGGTTGCCGAAGTCGTTCTGCACGCCTTCCTGGGCCATGGCGAGGGGGCTGGCCAGGGCGGCGATCAGGCTGGCGGCGGCGATGAGGGCTTGGCGGTTGAACATGGTGTGGGTTCCTTTTGAAGCACGGTTTCCGAGGAGAAGGCGGTGGGGGCGGGATGCCCCGGACCGCTTGCGTCGGTGAGTCGTCGTCTGTCTGAGTCGTTGCTCATCGATGGGGTGAACTTTAGGCATTGACGACCAAGGAACAAACCAGGACACCAAGAACAATCCATTGCTGATTCAGCAATAATCAGGCATGGACAGGAGACCCCATGGATGAACTGCGTGCGATGCGGGTGTTCGCCCGGGTGGCGGACGAGGGCAGCTTTGCCGGTGCCTCGCGCGCGCTGGACCTGGCGCCGGCGGTGGTGACGCGGCTGGTGGCGGAGCTGGAGGAGCAGCTGGGCGCGCGGCTGATGAACCGCACCACGCGGCGCCTGGCGCTGACCGAGGTGGGCGCAGACTACCTGGACAGGGTGCGGCAGATCCTGGCCGACATCGACGAGGCCGCGGCGATGGCCGCGGCCGACACGCAGGAGCCGCAGGGCCTGGTGCGGCTGCTGATGCCGCCGGCTGTGTCGGTGCACCAGCTGGTCAAGCACCTGCCGCGGCTGTACGCGCGCTACCCGCGGCTGCGCCTGGAGATCGACGCCTTCGGCCCGGTGGAGGCGGGCAACGAGACGCACGACCTCACCATCGTCTGGTCGCGCGAGCCGCTGGCGGGCGACTACATCGCGCGGCGCCTGGCCCGCACCGAGACGATCCTCTGCGCCGCCCCCGAGTACCTGGACCGGCGCGGCCGGCCGAAGCACCCACAGGACCTGGCCGAGCACGACGCCATCCTGCCGCCACTCAGTGAGCTGCAGCGCGGCGTCACCTTCCACCGCGGGCCCTGGGGCGACGACGACGCGGCAGGCGCCGAGTCGGTGGTCTACGTACCGCGCCGGCCGCTGCTGAGTTCCGGCCACGTGGACACCAACTACGCCGCCGCACTGGCCGGGCTGGGCGTGACGGGGCTGCCCTCCTACGTGGTCGAGGATGCGCTGATGGAGCACGCGCTGGAGCGCGTGCTGCCGCAGTGGCGCCTCTTCAGCGCCACGCTCTGGGCGACGATGCCCTCGCGCAAGCACCTGCCGGTGCGCACGCGGGCGGTGCTGGACTTCCTGATCGAGATCTTCGGCGGCGAGGACCGCGACCCCTGGCTGGCCGCGGCCGGCTGCGAGACCTGCAACGGCAACTGAGCGGGTCGGGCCGGCGGCGCCGGCCGAGCGGCCCTCACTTGACGGCCTTGAGCCTCACGTGCAGCTCCTTGACCACGCCCCACTGCGTTTGCGCCAGCACCCGGAGCTGCTCCATGGTCAGCTCGCCCTGGTCGACGCGCTGGCGCCACTGCGGGTCGTAGACCTGGACGGCCTGCACCAGCTCGAAGTCCACGCCCATCACGTAGGCCAGCATCGTGTAGTTGGCCCGCTGCGCGATCCACTCGTCGTTCTGGGCGCGCGACATCATCCGAAAGGTCAGCGGCGTGAAAGCGCGCACATGCGTCGGGTCGGACCACCAGGTGTCGTGGCGGTAGTGCGGAACGTGGATCTCGATGATGCCGCCCGGCGCGGTCACCCGCCACAGCTCGCGCATCACCGCGGCAAACACCTTGAAGTCGGCACCGACATGCTCCAGCACGTGTTTCATCAGCACGAGGTCGAAGGCGTTGTCGGCGAAGGCCCAGGGCGTCGCCTCCATGTCCATCAGCACATCGGGCCGGCATTCGGCAAAGCCGTCGGCGTTCACGAACCCTTCCCGCTTGTCGAAGCCGCACCCCAGGTTGAGTTTGCGCGGCATGGCCGGCAGCGAGGGCGGGGACAGTGGCATCGGAATCTCCTCAGGGGCGGCCGCATCGGGCGGGTGGGCCGGGCGATTCTCGCCGCCCGGCATCATGCCGATGCCGATGCCGATGCCTGCGCCGGCCAGCGGCCTGTCACCCTCGCGTCGGCCAAGCCGGGGCTGCTCGCGGATGATTCACGGTTCTGCCGCCAGCCGAGGAGCCTGCGATGCCCCCCCCGCCCTGCCCCGACGAACGCACCGCCTCGCCGGAGTTCACCGAGTACAGCGTCAACGGCATCCGGCTGCGCGTGGCCGAGCAGGGCAGCGGCCCGCTGGTGCTGTTCTGCCACGGCTGGCCGGAGTCCTGGTACTCCTGGCGGGCGCAGATGGCCGCGGTGGCTGCGGCGGGCTTCCGCGCGGTGGCGCCCGACATGCGCGGCTATGGCGGCTCGGAGGCGCCCGCGGAGGTCGACCGCTACACCCTGCTGCACCTGGTCGGCGACATGGTGGGGCTGGTGCACGCGCTGGGGGAGACCCAGGCCGTGGTGGTCGGCCACGACTGGGGCGCGCCGGTGGCCTGGCACTGCGCGCTGCTGCGCCCGGACCTCTTCCGCGCCGTGGCCGGCATGAGCGTGCCCTACGCGCCGCCCGGCCCGCTGGACCTGCTGGGCGCGCTGGAGCGGCGTGGCATCTCGACCTTCTACATGCAGTACTTTCAGGCCGAGGGCGTGGCGGAGGCGGAGTTCGAGCAGGACGTGGCCGCCACGCTGCGGCGCACCTACTTCAGCGGCTCGGGCGACGCGCCCGCCGGCCTGGCCTTCGGGCTGATGGAGCCGGGCCGCGGCTTCCTGCACCACTCGGTAGACCCGGAGGTGCTGCCGGGCTGGCTGAGCGAGGCGGACCTGGCGCACTACACCGCCGAGTTCCAGCGCGCCGGCTTCCGCGGCGGGCTGAACTGGTACCGCAACCTGCGCCGCAACGCACAGCTGCTGGCGCCCTGGTACGGCTGCCCGGTGCACCAGCCCGCGCTGTTCATCGCCGGTGAACGCGATGCGGTGCTGAAGTTCCCCGCCTCCCGCTCGCAGATCGACGCCTACGCGCACACCCTGCCCGGCCTGCGCGGCTGCCACCTGCTGCCCGGCGCCGGCCACTGGATCCAGCGCGAGCGGGCCGACGAGGTGAATGCGCTGCTGCTGGAGTTCCTGCGCGGGCTGTGAACGGCGGAGGCGGCGCGACCCGCTTCAAGCAGCGTCGTCGGTCCCCGCCATGCGCCGCGCCCAGCGCTGCTGCACGTAGCCGATGTGCTGGCGCGCCGCCGCCGCCGCCCCTGCCGGATCGCGCGAGCGCAGCGCCTGCCACAGGGCGGCGTGCTGGGCGGCCAGGTCGCGCGCCTCGGCCGAGTCTGGCGCCAGGTCGGCAATGCTGAGCTGCACGTGCTCGTGCAGCAGCTCCAGCAGCGTGGCGACCAGGTAGCTGAACACCGGGTTGCGCGTGGCGTCGGCGATCGCGCGGTGGAAGGCCACGTCGGCGCGCACCTGCTCGGCGCGGTCGGCGCCCGCGTAGGCGGCTGCGACGGCGGCGTGGCGCTCGGCCAGTCGGGCCAGGTCGGCGGCGTCGGCCCGCTCGGCGGCCAGCTCGGCGCTGCGCATCTCCAGCATCGCGCGGAACTCCAGCAGGTCGGCCTGCATCAGCGGCTGGCGCTGCAGCAGCTGGGTCCAGGGGTCGGCACGGCGGTCGTCGGGCCGCTCGCTGACGAAGCTGCCCGCACCGTGGCGCTGCTGCACCAGCCCGCGTTCGGCGAGCAGCCGCAGCGCCTCGCGCAGTGCACCGCGCGACACCCCCAGCGCCGGCGCCCAGGCGCGCTCGGCCGGCAGGCGCTGGCCCGGGCGCCATTCACCCAGCAGGATCGAGCGCTCCAGCCGGCGGGCGAGCTGGTCGGGCAGGCGTTCAGCCAGTTGGTGCTTCATCGTCGGTCTCCTCGTCTGGCGCGTCGGCTCGACAGTCCATCGCTCAAAAGTGGTCCGACCACTGTAGCGCCAGCGCCGCCCGGGCGCAGGATGCGCGGGTCCCGACAGCCCACCCGACCCACCCTGCCCTTCCTGCCATGCCCACGGTCACCCGCCCCTCCCACGTCTACTTCTTCGCCACCTGCGTGGTCGACCTGATGGCGCCGCAGGCCGGCCTGGACGCCCTCGCGCTGATCCGCGCCGCGGGCATCGAGGTGGTCTTTCCGCCCGACCAGGGCTGCTGCGGCCAGCCGGCCTACACCAGCGGCTACACCGAGGAGGCGCGGCGCGTGGCCGCGGCGCAGCTGGACCTGTTCCCCGAACCCTGGCCGATCGTCGTGCCCTCGGGCTCCTGCGCCGGGATGCTGGTGCACCACTGGCCGAAGTTGTTTGCCGGCGATGCGGCGCTGGCGGCCAAGGCGGCGGCCATCGGCGCGCGGGTGGTGGAGTGGAGTGCCTTTGCCCGCGACACCCTGGGACTGGCCGATTTCGTCGCCTCGGCCCGGCAGCAGCGCCCCGTCAAGGTGGCGCTGCACACCTCCTGCTCGGCCCGGCGCGAGATGGGCACGCACGCCCCCAGCGAGGCGCTGCTGCGCGCGCTGCCCGGCGTCGAGGTGGTGGAGCCGGCGCGGGTGGCGGAGTGCTGCGGCTTTGGCGGCACCTTCTCGGCCCGGCACCCGGCGATTTCCGGCGCGATGGTGAGCGACAAGCTCGACGCCGTGAAGGCCACCGGCGCCGAGGTGCTGGTCAGCGCCGACTGCGGCTGCCTGCTCAACCTGCACCATGCCGCCGAGAAGCGCCGCGCCGACGGCGAGGCCCTGCCCCGCTGCGTGCACCTGGCCAGCTTCCTGCGCGAGCGCGTGCTCGGCGCCGCCGACGCGGCCCGGGTGGTGACCGACTGAACCCGCCGATCTGACCGGACCCCACGATGACGATCCCGAACACCCTCGCCGCGCGCAGCCAGATCCTCGGCCGGCTGCGCGCCGTGCCCACCACCGCACTGCCGACGCCCAGCCTGGACGCCTACCTGCACGGCCCCTTCGGCCGCGGCAGCGTGGGCGCACGCATCGACCCGGCCACGCTGGTCGCGCCCTTCGAGGCCGCCGCCCGCGGCTGGCGGGCCGACGTGCTGCACGCCCGCCCCGGCGACTGGCCGCAGGCGGTGCGCGCGGCACTCGATGCGCGGGGCGTACGCCGCCTCGTGCTGGGCCGCGCTGCGGCGGCCCGGCCGGACCTCACCGCCGCGCTGCAGGGCCTGGAGCGGACGGTGTTCGACCAGCCGATCGACACCTGGAAGGGCGAGCTGTTCGACCGCGTCGACGCCGGCTTCACCTTCACCGAGGCCGGCATCGCCGACACCGGCACGCTGCTGCTGCGCCCGGGCGCCGACGAGCCGCGCACGCTCTCGCTCGTGCCGCCGCTGCACGTGGCGCTGCTGCGCGCCAGCACGCTCTACGCCGGCCTGCCCGCCGCCCTGCGCGCCCTGGCCCCCGAAGCCGCCATGCCGACCAACCTGCTGCTGGTCACCGGCCCGTCCAAGACCGCCGACATCCAGCAGGTGCTGGCCTTCGGCGCGCACGGGCCGAAGGAACTGGTGATCGTCATCGTGGACGACCAGGCCGCCCCGCTGACCTTTGCCGCCGCGCAAGGAGATGCCGCATGAGCGCCCTAACCCACGCCACTCACGCCACCCACCCCGCCGCGGGCACCACGTCCACGCTGCACTTCGTCGACCCGCGCCACTTCAAGGCCAACACCTCCGAGGCGGTCGGCGACGCCCACCTGCGCGCGAGCTTCCGCAGCGCGATGGACTTCCTGCAGGCCAAGCGCGCCGGGCACTTCAGCGACACCGCGGCCTTCGACGCGCTGCGCGGCGTCGGCGAGGCGATCCGCCGCTACAGCCTGTCGCGCCTGCCCGACCTGCTGGAGCGGCTGGAAGGCAACCTGATCGCGCGCGGCGTGCAGGTGCACTGGGCCGCCACGCCAGCCGAGGCCAACGCCATCTTCCTGGCCATTGCCCGCGCGCACGACGCCAAGGGGATGATCAAGGGCAAGTCGATGGTCAGCGAGGAGATCGAGCTGAACCACCGGATGGCCGAGCAGGGCGTGGACTGCCTGGAGTCGGACATGGGCGAGTACATCGTCCAGCTGGCGGGCGAGCGGCCGAGCCACATCATCATGCCGGCGATCCACAAGACCAAGCAGCAGATCGCCGCGCTGTTCGCCCAGGAGATCCCCGACACGCCCTACACCGAGGACGTCGATGCGCTGATCGCCATCGGCCGGCGCGTGCTGCGCAATGAGTTCCGCGATGCCAAGGTGGGCGTCTCGGGCGTCAACTTCCTGGTCGCCGAGACCGGCACGCTGTGTCTCGTCGAGAACGAGGGCAACGGCCGCATGTGCACCACCGTGCCCGAGGTGCACATCGCCATCACCGGCATCGAGAAGGTGGTGGAGCGCTTCGAGCACGTGCTGCCGCTGTTCAGCCTGCTCACGCGCTCGGCCACCGGCCAGGCGGTCACCACCTACTTCAACGCCATCACCGGCCCGCGCCGCCCGGGCGAGCTGGACGGGCCGAAGGAGGTGCACCTGGTGCTGCTGGACAACGGCCGCAGCCAGGCCTGGCGCGATGCGGACTTCCGCGCCACGCTGCAGTGCATCCGCTGCGGCGCCTGCATGAACCACTGCCCGGTCTACGCGCGCATCGGCGGGCTGGCCTACGGCACCACCTACCCGGGGCCGATCGGCGCGATCATCTCGCCGCACCTGCTCGGCCTGGAACCCACCCAGGACCTGCCCACCGCCAGCAGCCTGTGCGGCGCCTGCGCCGAGGTCTGCCCGGTGGGCATCCCGATCCCCGAGCTGCTGATGCAGCTGCGCCGCGCCGCCAAGCACGACCCCGAACCGGGCCACGAACCGCTCGGTGGCCAGGCCAGCGCCAAGGACTGGAAGGAGGCCCTGGCGTGGAAGGCCTGGGCCTGGCTGAACGAGCACCCCGCGCTGTACCGCCACGCCGTGTCGATCGGCCGCCGCCTGCGCGGCCTCACGCCGAACTGGCAGGCTGGCTGGACGGCGCACCGCACGCCGATGAAGCTGGCGGCCAAGGGGCTGAGGGAGCGGCTGGCGGAGCAGGAAGGACGGCGACCCACGCCTGACCGGCGCTGACCGCCGTACACTCGCGAATACACGTATCGCAAGCTCCAGGCCCACGCCATGCCCACCTCCATCCGGCTCGACCCCGCCATCGAGCAGCGCCTGGACCACCTGGCTGCCGCGACCGGCCGCAGCAAGGCGTTCTACCTGCGCGAGCTGATCGCCAACGGGCTGGACGACCTGGAGGACTACTACCTGGCCGCCGCCACCGCGCAGCGGGTGCGCGAGGGCACGGAAGCGGTGTATTCGCTCGACGAGGTGGAGCGCGACCTTGGCCTGGCGGATTGAGCTGACGGCCACCGCCGCCAGGCAACTGGGCAAACTGGACAAGGCCCAGGCCCGCCGGATCACCACCTTCCTGCGCCAGCGGCTGGCCACGCTGGACGATCCCCGAGGCGCCGGCAAGGCGCTGACCGGCCCACAGCTCGGTTCGTTCTGGCGCTACCGGGTGGGCGACTACCGGCTGATCTGCGACGTTCAGGATGGGGTGCTGCGCATCCTGGTGATCGAGATCGGGCACCGGCGCGAGGTGTATCGCTGAGCGGGGTCATCGACCCAGCGCCTCGAAGTGGTACCTCCCATCACCGCAGCGCCGCCTCGTCGTAGGTCACCCGCTCGACCCGGAAGTGGCCGTAGACGAAGGGCCCGTCCGACCGGTGCCAGATGGCGTCGCCGCGCCCGGGCACGCGCCGGCCACCTTCGGCGCTGCGGAACTCGCCCAGCGGCGTGGTCCAGGGCATGCGCTCGACACGGTCGTTGGCCTTCACATCGCCGCGGTCCTCGGAGCGGAAGTCGACCAGCCAGCCCTCGGCGTCGAAGGTCAGCTCGGCGCCCACCGTGTGCGGCCCGTTCATGAACACCACCCTTGCGTGCTGCGCGTCGATGGCCTCCCAGCGCATCGCCGGCCCCAGCAGCGCGGAGGGCGCGTAGGCGCAGAGGTCGTTGAGCAGCGTCACCGTCTCGGTGCGCGACAGCAGCGGGCCGGCAAAGTCCGCCACATCCACCAACCCGGCCAGGCGCACCCGCATCGTGGCCTCGTGCCCGCGGTAGTCGTGCAGCACCTGCACCGGCAGGCCGGCCATCCGCATCGGCATGCGGGTGGCCATGTGGAACAGGCGTCGCGGCGGATCGAGCACGTCCACCTGATGCGCCGGGCCGCGCATGCCGGGCTGGTCCGGCGCGGCGTACAGCGTGGCGTCGAAGGTCACGTGCACCGCGCGCACCGGCGGGCGGCCAACCACACCGGCGTTGCGCAGCCAGCGCTGCACCGGCTCGGGCACGCGGGCCAGGTCCGCCTCGCTGACCGGCGCCGCCGCGGGTGGCAGCACCGGCAGCGAGGCCAGGCGCTGCTGGAAGACGGCGCCCAGATCCGCCCCCGGCCGCTTCGACACCCACAGAGCCGCCAAGCCCGCCAGCACCAGCAGGCCGGCCACCACCCACAGGACGACGCGCATCGACTGCCTCCAACGGACATCCGGTCCAGGCGGTCAGTCTGGCACCGGGTGCGCGGGGGCGGGTTGATGGGTCACAAGGGGGCGCGTGGCGACACGCGCACTCGCATCCGCGGCGACCCGCTCAATCTGCTTGGCAAGAGAGGAGAAGTGTCCATACGCCAAAAGACGAATGCGTTGTCGGTGGCACACGGACACCAACGGCATTTGACGCCAGGGCCGGGTCCGTTCACCATATTTCCAATTCCGGCGCGCGCGGGGCGTGTCGAACCCAGGGAGAGAGTTGATGAACAAGCCACCCCATTCGCTGGCATCGCGCCGCGTTGCACTGTTGTCCCTGCTGGCTGGCGCCAGCACGCTGTTGGCTGCCTGCGGCGGCGGGGGAGACGACAAGTCGACCCCGTTTGTCTTCACCAAGCAACCCAGCAACGTCACGGTCACCTACCGCGGCAGCGCCGTGGGCGTGGATTTCGAGGCCGCCGTCTCTGACTCGGTCAAGACAGCCGAGTGGTTCGAAAGCCGTGATGGGGGGACGACCTGGACCAGCCTGGGCTACACCGGCAATTCGCTGGCGCTGGGCTTCTTCGTCACCAGCACCGCCCTCAATGGCTATCAGTACAAGATCAAGGTGTCGAACTACGACGACCAATTCATCACCAGCAACCCCGTCACGCTGACAGTACTGACTGCCGCGTAAGGCAGCCGGTCACCCGGTCACCAGGATCGCCCGGAAGTCGTTCACGTTGGTCAGCGTCGGGCCGGTGATGACCTGATCGCCCAGGGCCTCGAAGAAGCGGTGGGCGTCATTGCGGTCCAGCGCATCGGCGGCGCGATGGCCCAGCGCCTCGGCGCACGCCAGAGTGTCCGGCCCGGTGAGGGCGCCGGCGATGGGCTCGATGCCGTCCACGCCGTCGGTGTCCGCAGCCAGGGCGTGGATGTGCGGGTCGCCCTGCTGCGCCAGGGTCAGCGCGAGCAGGAACTCGACGTTGCGCCCGCCGCGGCCGGTGCCGCGCACCTGCACCGTCGATTCGCCACCGCTGAGCAGCACGCAGGGCGGCGTGAAGGGCTGGCCACGGCGGGCTACCTGCTGGGCGATGGCGGCCAGGGTGCGGCCCATCGAGCGGGCCTCGTCCTCCAGCGCGTCGCCCAGGATGTGCACCGCCAGCCCGGCGCGCCGGCCGACCTCGGCCGCGGCCTCCAGTGCCTGCTGCGGGGTGGCGATCCAGTGCGTCTCGATGGCCGGCAGGCGCGGGTCGCCGGGCTTGAGGGATTCGGCGATCGTCGCTTCCTCCAGCAGGCGCAGCGCGGCCGGCGGCGCGTCGATGCGGTGGCGCCGCAGGATGGCGAGCGCGTCGGCGCAGGTGGTCGGGTCGGGTACGGTGGGGCCGGAGGCGATGTCCACCACGGCGTCGCCGGGCACGTCGGAGATGACCAGGTTGACCACCCGGGCCGGCGCACAGGCAGCGGCCAGGCGGCCGCCCTTGATGGCCGAGAGGTGGCGGCGCACGGTGTTGATCTCGCCGATGGTCGCGCCGCTGGCCAGCAGCGCGCGGCCAAGGCTCGGCGGCACGCTGGCCGGCGGCATCCGGCACGGGGTGGGCCGCCTCGACGACTTCGATGCGGTCGCAGGGTAGAGCATGGCCGTAGCGGGTCACGACCAGACCCTTCAGGGGCGCCGGCCAGTGCCGCTCCAGGCCCTGCGCCATCGACGCCGCAGCCTTGCCGGCACCGATCACCACGGTGCGCCCGCGGGGCACGGGCGGCAGGTGGCGCGGCAGGCTGTGCGCCGGCAGGGCCGCCTGCAGCGCGGCGTCGAACATCGCGCGCAGCAGGTCGCGTGCAGCAGCGGTGTCCACCGGCCGCATCACTCGATGACCACGTGGGCCTGCTTGACCAGGCGGGCGTACTTCTCGCTGTCGTCACGGATCTGGCGGGCCATCTGATCGGGCGTGTTGCCGATGGGCTCGGCGCCGATCTCGTCCATGCGCTTCTTGAACTCGGGCGAGCGGATGATCTTGACCATCTCGCCAGCCAGTTTGGCCTGCACGTCCTTGGGCGTGGCCGCCGGCGCGAGCACGCCGAACCAGGTGCCGAGGTCAAAGCCCGCCAGCCCGGCCTCGGCCAGGGTGGGCACGTCGGGCAGCGCCGAGGAGCGCTTGCCGGTGGTCACCGCCAGCGCGCGCAGCTTGCCGGCCTTGATGTGCTGCAACACCGGCGTGATGGTGTCGAAGCCCATCGTCACCTGCCCGCCCAGCAGGTCGGTGGTGAGCGGACCGCTGCCCTTGTAGGGGATGTGCAGCAGGTTGGCGCCGATCATGTTCTCGAACTGGGTGCCGATCAGGTGCTGTGCGGTGCCGTTGCCATTGGAGCCGTAGCTCAGCTCGGGCTTGGCGGTCTTGGCCAGCACCGCCAGTTCGGCCACGGTCTTGGCCGGCGACGCGGCGCTGACCACCAGCACGTTGGGCACCAGCGCGATGGTGGTGAGCGGCGCAAAGTCCTTCTGCAGGTCGTAGGGCAGCTTCTTGTAGACCGCCCCGGCGATGGTGTGGTGCACCGCGCCGACCAGCAGGGTGTGGCCGTCCGCCCTGGACTTGGCGACCAGATCGGCCCCCAGCGTGGCGCCGGCGCCGGGCTTGTTCTCGACGATCACGGTCTGCCCGCGAGCGCGGCGGCCAGGTCGCTGAGGATGTCGGCGTGCAGGTTGGTGGCGACGATGGTGTCGAGCGTGCCGGGCCGGTTGACCATGCGGGCGGTGGCGGCGTCCACCAGTTCCTTGTCCCAGGTCACGTCGGGGAAGTCGGCGGCCACCTCCGCGGCGATCTGGTCCCACATCACCATCGCGTGGCGCTGGGCGTTGCTCTTGGTGACCACCGTCAGCAGCTTGCGCGGGCGGCTTTGCGCCAGCTCGAAGGCGAAGCGGAGGATGCGCTCCACGCCCACGCGGGTCATGATGGACACGTCGGTGGCCGCCTCGATCGGGTGGCCCTGGTGCACGCGGCCGCCGACGCCGGAGTACTCACCCTCGGAGTTCTCGCGCACGATGACCCAGTTCAGGTCCTCGGGCCGGCAGCGCTTGAGCGGTGCGTCGATGCCGGGCAGGATGCGCGTGGGCCGCACGTTGGCGTACTGATCGAAGCCCTGGCAGATCTTCAGCCGCAGGCCCCAGAGCGTGATGTGGTCAGGGATGTGCGGGTCGCCGGCCGAGCCGAACAGGATGGCGTCCTTGCCCTTCAGGGCCTCCAGCCCGTCGGCCGGCATCATCTCGCCGCGCTCGCGGTACCAGTCACCGCCCCAGCCGAAGGACTCGAACTCGACGGCAAAGCCGCCATCGGCCGCGGCCAGGGCCTGCAGCACCTGCTGGCCGGCGGGGACCACCTCCTTGCCGATGCCGTCTCCGGGGATGGCTGCGATGGCGTAGGTCTTCATGTCGGTTCTCCTGTGTCGGTGGCGATGCCCGCACTCTAGGAACCCCGGGGCTTGCCGGATCAGGGTGAAAGTGAAAGCATCGTCAACCCGAGGTGAACGATCAGGACACGACGATGAGGACACCATGACCCAGCCCGCGCTTCAGAGTGCCGACCTGGCCTTCCTGGTCAGCCTGGCGGGCAGCGGCAGCCTGAGCGCGGCGGCGCGTGAGCTGGGCCTGTCGAAGGCGGCAGTCAGCAAGCGCCTGGCGCTGATCGAGTCCCGCAGTGGCGTGGCATTGGTCAACCGCAGCACCCGGCGCATGAGCCTGACGCCCGAGGGCGAGGCGGTGGTGGAGCGCGCCCGGCGCATCCTCGGCGAGATCGAGGAGCTGGACGCGCTGCGGCACGCCAAAGGCGCCGCAGGAGCTGGTCGGCCACGCCTGCATCGGCATCCGCCAGGGCGACGAGGCCTACGGCACCTGGCGGCTGTCGACCGGCCGGGGCGCGCGCCAACGCAGCGAGACGGTGAAGACGCGCGGCAACCTGGCCACCAACGACGGTGAGATCGCCGTGGCCTGGGCGCTGGAGGGGCACGGCATCCTGATACGCGCCGAGTGGGACATCGCCCGCCACCTCGCCAGCGGCCGGCTGGTGCCGGTGCTGCCGCAGTGGGAAACGCCCGAGGCGGACATCTACGCCGTCTGGCCGCAGCGGCTGCAGCTGTCCACGCGGGTGCGGGCCTTCGTCGATTTCATCGCCGAGTCCTTCGGCGCGCCGCAGCCGGTGCAGCAGGAACCCCCGGCGTCAGAACACGCCTAGCCGCAGCCCGGCGGCCAGGGCCGCGCCCAGGTCCTGGCAGCGCAGCAGTTCGTCCGGCGCGATGTGCTTGGGCGCCAGGATCTGCGCGGTTGTCTGCGCCCGGGTGCAGACGATCAGCGGCTCGGCCACCTGCGCCAGGCGCCAACCGGTGGCGATGCGCGCGATCTGCCGCGCCGCGCCCTGGCCGTCGCTGCCGGCGCAGACCAGGCTGGCGTAGGGCCGGCCGGCCACGTGGTCGAGCACGGCGTAGTAGCTGCGGTCGAAGAAGTCCTTCAGCAGCCCGCTCATCGCGGCCAGGTTCTCGGGCGTGGCGAAGAGATAGCCGTCGGCCGCCAGCACATCGGCGGGGCCGGCTTCACGGGCGTGCACCAGGCGCACCTGCAGGGGCCAGGTGGCAGCGTCGGGCGCGGGCTCTTCGGCTTCCAGCCGGGCCGCGGCGGCGGCGGCCTCGGCCATCTGGCGGGTGCCGCCGGTCATCGAGTGCCAGACGATCAGCAAGGTCCTGGTGTGGGGCATGCTTGCAGTGTGCCCCGGACGGGACCCGGCCAGGACCGGTGAGGCGATCAGCGCCCCGTCGGGTGGCCGAGGGCCTGCCAGACGCGCTCGGCCCGCTCGACCAGCGCCAGCCCGGCGCGAGCGGCCCAGCGTGTCGCCTGGATGTGCAGGGGCGCCTTGCGCCCCGGCAGGCGCCGACGCGCAGCGCGGAAGGAAAAGGCGACGGACGGTCGCAGCGGAAAAGCCCCGGATGGCATCGCCAAACCCTCGTCAACGTGTGGAATCCGCATTAACCCTAGTTTACCGGGAGGATCGCCCGGCTGGGGTGCCATCGTGGGGCCCTGTCAGCGGCAGGACACACCGCGGGCCCTGGGCACAAGGGACCAGGGGCTGAGTCGGTCGCAAAGCACACGCTTGACCCGGCTGTTCCAGCCACCGGCACGCAGTGGCTGGCGCACAATAGCCGCGGTTAGCGCGTGGTTGGTGCCCTGCCGTGCTGCCGCTGTCTGCCTGCCTGCTTTCACCTACCCTCCGGCCCCATGTTCCTTGCCCGTCGCATCGCCTGCCGCATGGCAGCCACCCGAGCACTGACGCTCGCACTGAGGCTGGCACTGGCCAGTGCCCTGCCCATGGCGGCCGCGCAGGCCCAGCCAGCGGCGCCGGCAGCGCCCGCCGCCACGATCACCGTCAGCACCAACAACACGCCGCTGGACCGCCGGGCACTTCAGGCGCTGGCGGGCGAGGCCTTTCGCCGCGTCGGCCTGGAGTTCAAGCTGGTCGGCCTGCCCTCGGAGCGCTCGCTGCACGCGGCCAACCTGGGCGAGATTGACGGCGAGGGCCTGCGTGTGGCCGGCCTGGGCGCGCAGTACCCGAACCTCGTGCAGGTCCCCGAGCGCTTCCTTGGCGTGAGCTTTGTCGCCTTCGCCAAGGACCCGTCAATCCGCCTCGACCAGGGCTGGGACAGCCTCAAGTCCTACAGCGTGGCCTTCATCATCGGCTGGAAGATGTTCGAGGCCAACGCGACCAGTGCGCGCGTGGTCAACAAGGTGGACCAGCCCGAGCAGATGTTCCGCATGCTGGAGGGGGACCGCATCCAGCTCGCGCTGTACACCCGGGCCGACGGGACCGCGCTGGTGCGCAGCCTGGGCCTGCGCGGCATCGCACCGCTGTCGCCAGCGCTCAAGGACGTGGACATGTACCTGTACCTGCACCGCCGGCACGAGGCCCTGGCTACCCGGGTGGCCCAAGCGCTGCGCGAGATGAAGGCGGACGGCAGCTACCAGCGTCTGCTCGCCGCCGCCCAGGCCGCCGACTGACGGACCCGGGCAGTGGCAACAGCGCGGCGCACGGGCGGGGGCTGGATCGGCCGCATCGGCCTGCGCAGCCGGGTCGCACGCCGACTGCTGTTGTGGACGCTGCTGGTGGGCGGACTGTGCTCGCTGCTGGTGGCCACCGCGATGGCGGTGCACACCTACCGCGACCGCGTCGCGACGCTGCAGACCACCCTGCGGGCGATGGCCCAGCTCGTGCTGCCCGCCCTGGAACAGAGCGTGTGGGCCTTCGACCAGAAGCAGGTCGAGCTGCAACTGCGCAGTCTGGAGGCGCTGCCCGACGTGGCCGCGGTGCGCCTGCAGCAGAAGGGGTTGCAGACGCTGGAGCTGCGCTCCGGCCCGCTGTCGGCCGACACGCTCTCGGTCTCCCTGCCGCTGCTGCACGTCGAAGAGGGCCGCCGCCACGAGCTGGGCTCGATCACCCTGGTCACCGACCTGGGCGGACTGCGCCAGCGCTGGGTGCGCGAGCTGGCGCTGGCCTTCGGCGGGCACGCGCTGGTGATCATCCTGATCGCGCTGCTGTCGTCGCTGGTCTACCAGGGGCTGCTGACGCGCCGGCTGCTGGCGCTGGCCGACGAGCTGCGCAACGTCACCCCCGAGGACCTGCGCCAGGCCCCGCCGGCCGCGCTGGCCCAGCTGCCGGACGAGCCGGACGAACTCGACGAGCTGGCCACCGCCATCGTCGCGCTGAAGGCCACCGGCCACCAGGCGCTGCGCGATGCCGACGACAAGGCGGTCCGGCTGCAGGCCACGAGCCGGCTGCTCGACTCCATCGTCGAGCACATGCCGAACATGATCTTCCTGAAGGACGCCGCGCAGCTGCGCTTCGTGCTGTTCAACCAGGCCGGCGAGCAACTGCTGGGCTGGGACCGCGCCGACCTGCTGGGGAAGAACGACCACGACTTCTTCCCGGCCCGGCAGGCAGACCAGTTCATCGCCCGGGACCGCGAGGTGCTCTCCAGCCACGACGTGCTGGAGGTCGAGGAGGAGATCACCACCCGCGACGGCACGTGCCACCTGCTGCGCACCCGCAAGCTGGCGCTGCGCAACGAGCACGGCGAGGCCGAGTTCCTGCTGGGCATCTCGGAGGACGTCACCGAGCGCAAACGCAACGCCGAGGCCCTGCGCGAACGCGACGAGCTGTACCACACCATCCTCAGCAGGGCTGGCGATGGCATCGACCTGGTGGACGTCGAGACGTTGCGGATCCTCGAGGTCAACGATGCCGCCTGCGAGATGATGGGCTACTCCCGCGAGGAGTACCTGAAGCTGCGCCTGCCCGACATCCATCCGGACTTGGACGAGGCGTCAATGCGCGAACGCATTGCCGGCGTCCTCGCCGCAGGCAGCGCCAGCATGGAGCTGCACCACCGCGCCAAGGACGGCCGGATCTTCGACGTTCACATCAACGTCCGCTCGATGCGCCTGGCTGGGAAGGACTGCCTGGTGGCCGTGTGGCGCGACATCACCGCGGAGAAGGCCGCCCGGGAGGCGCTGGAGAACGAGGCCCAATGGCACCGCGCGCTGGTCCGCAATGCGGTCGAAGGCATCGCGATCTTCGATGCCGGGCATCGCCTCATCGAGGCCAACGAGCGCTTCGTCCAGATGCTGGGCTGCACGATGGAGCAGGCGCTGACGCTGCACCTCTGGGACATCGACACGGCCCGGCCACAGGACGAACTCCAGCGCCTCCTGCCGGCCGGGCAGCACCAGGAGGTCGTCTACGAGACCCACTATCGCCGCCGCGACGGCAGCGACTTCGACGCCGAGGTCAGCCTGCAGAGCGCGCGCATCGGCGGGCGCGACGTGTTCGTCACCATCACCCGCGACATCTCGCGGCGCATGCAGGCCGAGGCCGCCCTGCAGCGCCTGAACGAGGACCTCGAAGCGCGCGTGGCCGAACGCACCGAGGACCTGCAGGAGACCCACCGCAAGCTGCTGGACATCCAGTTCGCAATGGAGAGCGTGGGCATCGGCATCACCTGGGTCGATTTCGCCAGCGGCACGCTCACCTACGCCAACCGGTACGCGGCCGAATTCCTCGGCTACAGCGTCGACGAGATGCTGCGCCTGCACCTCTGGGACATCGACCCCGCCCTGGCCGCTGGGGCCTACGCTGGCTTTGCCGCGCAGGTGCGCCAGCAGGGCCACCTGCAGCGCGAGACCGAGCAGCGCACCCGCGACGCACGCATGCGGCCGGTGGAAACCACGGTCTACTTCCACGCGGGCGACGCCCATGCCTCGCCCCGGCTGATCGCCTTCACCTCCGACATTGCTCACCGACGCGAGGCCGAGCGTGCGCTGATCGAGGCCAAGGAAACCTCCGAGGCCGCGAGCCTGGCCAAGAGCAGCTTCCTGGCCAACATGTCGCACGAGATCCGCACCCCCCTGAACGCCATCCTCGGCCTGAACCACCTGCTGCGCCGCGACATCCTCCAGCCGCTGCAGGCCGAACGCCTGGAGAAGATGGAGAACGCCGGGCGACACCTGCTGTCCATCATCGACGACGTCCTCGACCTCTCCAAGATCGAGGCCGGCAGGCTGGAGCTCGATCGGCGCAACTTCCACCTCTCGGCGGTGCTGGACAACGTCGCCTCGATCGTGCGCGAGACCGCCGAGGCCAAGGGGCTGCAGTTGGAGATCGACCCCGACGGCGTGCCGCTGTGGCTGCGCGGCGATGCCACCCGGCTGCGCCAGGCGCTGCTGAACTTCGCCGGCAACGCGGTCAAGTTCACCGACACCGGCCACATCGCGCTGCGGGCCCTGCTCCTGGCGCAGCGTGGCGACGAGCTGCGCGTGCGCTTCGAGGTCGCCGATACCGGCATCGGCCTGACGGCCGAACAGCAGGCCCGGCTGTTCCGCCCCTTCGAGCAGGCCGACGGCTCGACCGCGCGCCGCTACGGCGGCACCGGCCTGGGCCTGGCGCTGACCCGGCGCCTCATCGAGATCATGGGCGGTGAGGTCGGCGTGCGCAGCGCGCCGGGCGAGGGCAGCCACTTCTGGTTCGACGTGCCGCTGCAATGCGGCCACGGCCCGTTGCCGGCCGAGCCCGCGGCCGATCCAATGGCCGATGCCGAGACCCTCCTGCGCGGCGAACACCGCGGCGCGAGGGTGCTGCTGGCCGAGGACAACCTGATCAACGTCGAGGTCGCTCTCGAATTGCTGCACGCGGTGGGGCTGGACGTCACCGTCGCCGAAAACGGCCGCCAGGCGCTTGAACAGGCGCGCGAGTGCCGCTTCGACGTGGTGCTGATGGACATGCAGATGCCGGAGATGGACGGCATCGAGGCCACCCGACAGATCCGCCAGTTGCCCGGCTGGGCCGACGTGCCCATCCTCGCGCTGACCGCCAACGCCTTTGCCGAGGACCGTCGGGCCTGCCTGGACGCTGGCATGAACGAGATGCTGACCAAGCCGGTGGACCCGGCGCTGCTCTACGCGGCGTTGCTGACCTGGCTGCATCACCACCACGGCCGTACCGAGTCGCGCCGCAGCATATCGAGCCTGCGCACCGTCCGGGCAGGTGTGGCCAAGCCGCCGCTGCACGTCGACGCACTGCCTGCCCAGGCCGAAGACCCGCGCCTGGCGCTGCTGCGCGCGCTGCCGGGCGTGGACGTGGACTTCGGCCTCGGCGCGGTGCGCCACCAGGTGCCGCGCTACCTGGCGCTGCTGCAGCGCTTCGTCGACTCGCTGCGCGAGGCCCACGCCACCCTGGAGGCCGGCCTGGCCGACGACGACGGCGAGGCCCTGCGTCAGATGGCCCACCGCCTGCGCGGCGCCGGCAGCACGCTGGGTCTGACGGCGATCGCCGACATTGCCACCCGACTGGAAACGCTGCTGCGCGAGCGCGACACGCCGGGCTCCGTCGCCGCGCTGGTGCGCCGCCTGAGTGCCCAGCTGCGCGAGGCGCTGCAGCGCCTGACGCAGGTGCTGCCGCTCACGCCTCAGGCCGCACCGCTCCCACCCACGGGCACGGCGCCGGCCGATCCCGGCCTGCTGGACGCCCTCGACGCCCTGCTGCACCAGGGTGACATCGCCGCCGCCGCCTTCCTCGACACCCACGCCGTCGCCCTGCACGCCACGCTGGGGTCCCGCTTTGCCGAGCTGCGGGCCCAGATCGGCGGCTTCGATTTCGACGCCGCCCGCCACACGCTGCGCAGCGAGCGCTGACAGGCCCGCGCCGCGATGGCCTACGTCGACCTGCCCATCCTCTGGCGCGACGCGCACCTGATCGCGGTGCACAAACCCAGCGGCTGGCTGGTGCACCGCACCGGGCTGGACGCAGGCGAGACCCGCTTCGTCGTGCAGACCCTGCGCGGCCAGCTCGGCGGGCAGCACGTCTGGCCGGTGCACCGGCTGGACAAGGGCACCTGCGGCGTGCTGCTGCTGGCGCTGCACGCCGAGGCCGCCCGGGCGATGGGCGAGGCCTTTGCCCGCCATGCGGTGCACAAGCGCTACCTGGCGGTGGTGCGCGGCTGGGCCCCCGCCGAGGCGGAGGTGGACCACCCGCTGCGCCCCGACGACAGCCCGCCCGACGCCCCGGCGCAGCCGGCACACAGCCACTTCACCCGCCTGGCCCGGCTGGAGCACGCCGAAGCCAGCGAGCCCCGCTTCGCCAGCACGCGTGCCTCATTGGTGCTGGCCGAGCCCCGCACCGGCCGGCGCCACCAGATCCGCCGCCACCTGAAGCACCTGGCGCATCCGATCCTGGGCGACGCGACCCACGGCAAGGGCCCGCTCAACCGCTGGTGGGCCGAGCGCCTGCGGCTGCAGCGGCTGTGGCTGCACGCCCAGGCGCTGGACTTCACCCATCCGCTGACCGGTGAGGCAGTGGCGCTGCACAGCGGGCTGCGCTGGGACGGCGCGGCGCTGACACTGGACGAAGGGGCTGCGGCGGATCTGCACCACTGGCTGGCCTGGCAGGCCGTCGCCGGCTGGACGCCCAATGCGGGAAGCCACTCGCCCGGACCGCCCCCCGCGCAAGCCGCACAATAGACATCAATCCTGAACACCGATGGCGGCGGCACCCTCCCCCGTGCCGCACGCCCCTGCCAGACATGAAGCCAGAACCGGCTCGACCGAACCCCGTCCAGATCGTCAAGGGCGCCAGCGCGCGCCTGCCGACGGCCTGGGGCGAGTTCACGATCACCAGCTACTTCGACCAGACCACCCAGATCGAGCACATGGCGCTGCACTGCGGCGACGTGGCCGGCGCGGAGCTGCTGGTGCGCGTGCACTCCGAATGCCTGACCGGCGACATCTTCGGCTCGCTGCGCTGCGACTGCGGCCCGCAGCTGCACATGGCGATGCAGCGCATCAGCGCGGCCGGGCGCGGCCTGGTGATCTACATGCGCGGCCACGAGGGACGCGGCATCGGCATCGACCAGAAGCTGCGCGCCTACACCCTGCAGGACCAGGGCCTGGACACGGTGGACGCCAACCTGGCGCTCGGCCACCCGGCCGACAGCCGCCGCTTCGAGGCCGCAGCGGCGATCCTGAAGGACCTGGGCGTCACCTCGGTCTGCCTGATGAGCAACAACCCGCTCAAGCTGCTGGCGCTGAGCAACGAGGGCATCGCCATCGTGCAGCGCGAGCCGCACGAGATCGACGCCAACCCCGAGAACGCCAGCTACCTCAACGCCAAGCGCCTGCGCCTGGGCCACCTGCTGAGCAACTGAGCGCTCAACAAGCCGGGCGGGCGCCTGGGTGGGCGGCCCCCACGGGCAGGGCTCCGCGGCGTCAGGCGGTGCCGGTGGTTGAGCTTGTACAGTCGCGCCCCCGCCTTTTCCACCTCAGCACTTCAGCACATCTCAGGCTTCCCGCGATGAGTGTCCACCCCAGCGCCCCGGCGGCCAGCACCGCCGCCACGGCCCGCCCGACCGTCAGCCTGCCCCGCCTGCGCGAGCTGGCCGCGCGCGGCGAGCCGGTCGCCATGCTGACCTGCTACGACGCCACCTTCGCCAAGGTGCTCGACGCCGCGGGCGTCGATGCCCTGCTGGTGGGCGACTCGCTGGGCAACGTCATCCAGGGCCAGCCGAGCACGCTGCCGGTCAGCCTGGCGCACATGGCGTACCACACCGAGTGCGTGGCGCGCGCCCAGACCGCGGCCTGGCTGATCGCCGACCTGCCCTTTGGCTGCTACGAGGCCAGCGCGCTGCAGGCCTTCGACGCCGCCGCCACGCTGATGCGCGCCGGCGCCCGCATGGTCAAGCTCGAAGGCGGCGGTGCGCTGGCCGAGACGGTGCGCTTCCTGGTCGACCGCGGCATCCCGGTGTGCGCCCACCTCGGCCTGACGCCGCAGCGCGTGCACGCGCTGGGCGGCTTTCGCGTCCAGGGCCGGGACGAGGCCGCGGCCGACGCCCTGCGGGCCGACGCCGCAGCGATGGCCGCCGCCGGGGCCACGATGCTGGTGCTGGAGCTGGTGCCTGCCGCACTGGCGCGCGAGATCACCGCCGCCCACCCGCAGATGCTCACCATCGGCATTGGCGCCGGGGCCGGCACCGCCGGCCAGGTGCTGGTGCTGCACGACCTGCTGGGCCTCACCGCCGGCCGGCGCCCGCGCTTCGTGCGCGACTTCACCCGCGAGCCCGGCAGTAGCGCCGATGCGCCGGGCCTGCCGATCTCCGCTGCGGTGGCCCGCTACGTCCAGGACGTCAAGGCCGGCCGGTTCCCGGACGAGCGCATCCACGCCTTTTGAGCGCCTTTCAAGCGCCTTCTGACCCCCTGCCGATCGACCCGCCATGCAAGTCATCCACACCCTCGCCGAGTTGCGCGCCGCCCTGGCCGGCCAGACCCGCACCGCCTTCGTACCGACGATGGGCAACCTGCACGAGGGCCACCTGGCGCTGGTGCGCGAGGCCGCGCGCCGCGGCGGCCCGGTGGTCGCCAGCGTCTTCGTCAACCGCCTGCAGTTCCTGCCGCACGAGGACTTCGACCGCTACCCGCGCACCCTGGCGCGCGACTGCGAGCTGCTCGCGCCGGCCGGCTGCGACCTCGTCTTTGCCCCCGCCGAGGACGAGCTCTACCCCGAGCCGCAGGCCTACAAGGTCCATCCGCCCGCGGCGCTGGGTGACATCCTGGAGGGCGAGTTCCGCCCCGGCTTCTTCACCGGTGTGTGCACCGTGGTGATGAAGCTCTTCCAGTGCGTGCAGCCGGCGGTGGCCGTGTTCGGCCAGAAGGACTACCAGCAGCTCAAGGTCATCCAGGGCATGGTGCGGCAGTTCGCGATGCCCATCGAGATCGTCCCCGGCGCCACCGTGCGCGCCGACGACGGCCTGGCGCTGTCCTCGCGCAACGGCTACCTCTCGGCCGCCGAGCGCGCCGAGGCGCCCACGCTGCAGCAGGTGCTGGCCCGCATGGCCGGCCATGCCCGTGACCCCGGCTGCACGCTCGCCGACGTGGAAGCCCGCGGCGCCCAGGTGCTGCGTGAGCGCGGCTGGGCGCCGGACTACCTCACCCTGCGCCGCCGCAGCGACCTGCTGCCCCCCAGCGATGCGCAGCGCCTGGGCGGCGCGCCGCTGGTGGCCCTGGCCGCCGCCAAGCTGGGTGCCACGCGGCTGATCGACAACCTGGAATGCTGATGACACGGCGCGCCACGTGGCCATGATCCCCGTCGAGGCCCGGGCGCTGCCATCGGCCCGGGCGCTGCCGGGGGCACAGACCTGGGCGGTGCAGGCCGGCGGGATCACCCTGGCGGTGGAGCTGTCCGGGCCGCCCGGCGGAGAGCCCCTGCTGCTCGTGCCCGGCCTGGGCATGCAGCTGACCGACTGGCCCACCGGCCTGGTCGCCGAGCTGGGCGCCGCAGGCTTCTGCGTCATCTGCGCCGATCCGCGCGACCTGGGCCTGAGCCAGCCGATGGACGACCTCGGCCGCGCGCCGGTGCATGCCACCGTCCTCACGCAGATGTTCGGGCTGCGCTCGCGCGTGCCCTACACGCTGGCCGACCTCGCCCAGGACGCCGTGCACCTGCTCGATACCCTGGGCATCGGGCGCGCCCACGTCTGCGGCGCCTCGATGGGCGGCATGGTGGCGCAGCACCTCGCGGCCAGCCACCCGCAGCGCCTGCGCAGCCTCACGCTGATGATGAGCAGCTCGGGCTCGCCCTGGCTGCCCCGCGGCCACCCGCAGGTGCTGCAGCAGATGTTCAGCCGGCCACCGCCGCGTGCCCATTTCGACGAGCTGGTGGCCCACTTCGCCCGGCTGCACCGCTCCATCGGCAGCCCGAACTGGCCCGAGCCCGAACAGGAACTGGAGGCGCGCGTGCGCACGGGCCTGCTGCGCGCCTACCGGCCGCAGGCGCTGGAGCGCCAGGCCGTGGCCGTGATGGCCGACGGGGACCGCTCGGCGCTGCTGCGGCACATCACCGCGCCCACCGCGGTCATCCACGGCGGCGCCGACCCGCTCGTGCCGCCGGCCGCGGGGCGTGACCTGGCCAAGCGCATCCAGGGCGCCGTCCTCGACGAGATCCCGGGCATGGGCCACGATTTTCCCGAGGCGCTCTGGCCCCGCTTCGTGGCGGACCTGCTCAGCGTGGCGCGGCGTGCGGCCGCCGCTGGCTGACCCGGGTAACCCCCGACAGCGCCTGGTCCGGCGGCATCTGGTCGGGCAGCACCTGCGCGTAGCGGCCAGCCAACTCTGCACCGAACGCTGCCCCGATCCCTGCCCCGACCTGGCTGACAGGCTCCACCTCCGGGAAGACCGCCCCGGTCACCTGCCCGGCCACCAGCGCCAGCCCCATGGCCAGGCCCAGCGCCAGCCCCTGCGACAGGCTGCGCGCCAACGCCCTGGCCAGCCCCTCGCGTCGACCCTTGCGGAGCACCGGCGCCGCGGGCCGGGCCCACTGTGCCGGCGGCGGGTCCAGCCGCAGCGCCACCGCCGGCCCGCCGGCACCGAAGCGCAGGACATCGCCATGCGCCAGGTCCACCGAGCGGGTCACGCGCACGCCGTTGCACAGCAGGCCAGCGCCACCAGCATCACCGGCGCCAGCACGGCCAGCCCCGTCGCCCAGGTCGATCAGGCGATAGCCCCCGCCGGCCCGGACCACCCGCGCCGCCAGCCGGCCGGCCGCCTCGCCAGCAGCGCCACCGGCAACGAACCGCAGCGCATCGGCGCCATCGCAGCCAATGTCCAGCGGGACATCGAACTGCGCTTCGGTGAACACCGCTTCCTGGCTCGCCTGGCCAGCAGGGCCACCGAGGGGGCGAAAGATCAGGGATGTCATGCCTGGGGCTCCGGCGAAGGACAGGGAGGTCTTTGCAGACCGGGCAGCACCTTGCTGCCATGACGTCATGCTAGGAAGCGAAAGTGGTGACGCACTGCACGATTGCGGGCCAATCCCGGCGCAAACATGGCAACAAAGTGGCAATGCGCCGCCCGCCCGGCGGCCCATCAGCCCGCCTGCGATTCAGCCCGCCTGCGCGCTGCGTGGCAGCGTGATCTCGAACACCACGCCAGCACCATCGTCGCGGTCGACGCAGCGGATCTCGCCGCCGTGGTACTGCGCCACCAGCCGGGCCACGTGCAGGCCGATGCCCAGGTGGGGCGCGTCACCGGCGCCGCCGCCCGCCTCGGGCGGGCGCTCCGAGGCAAAGGGCTCGAACAGCCGCGCCGAGCGGCCCGCCTCGATGGTCGGGCCCTGGTTGCACACGCGCAGCCGCACCTGGGTGTTGGGGACCGGCCCCTGCGCCAGGGCCTCGACGACGATGGCGGTGCCCGGCGTGGCGAAGTCGCAGGCGTTGGACAGCAGCTTGTCCACCATCTGCGCGGCCCACTCCGGGTGGCCGCACACCGGCAGCGGCTGGCTGGCCACGCGCATCTCGAAGATGCGGTCCGGGCGGGCACAGGCAAAGGCGTCCACGTAGTCGCGCAGGAAGGCCGCCAGGTCGTAGTGGATGCGCGGCGTGCGCACCAGCTGCGCGTCCAGCTGCGAGGCCTCGCTCATCGACGACAGCACCAGGTTGATGCGCTCGATGCCGCGCTGGGCGCGGTCGAAGTACACCGTCTGCGCGGGCGAGGCCTGCTGCTCGTCCAGGTTCTCCAGCGAGGCGCGGATCATCGTCAGCGGCGTGCGCAGCTCGTGCGTGAGCAGGCGGGCGAACTTCTGCAGGTGCTCGCGCTGCGCGTCCAGGCGCAGCAGCAGGCGCACGATGCTGCGCGACAGCTCGCCGATCTCGTCGCGGCGCGGGTCCTCGGGCAGCGCCGCGCGCTGCAGCCGGCCCCGTTCGTCGTGCGCCTGCTCGGTGCCGCGCTGCAGCAGCAGGATGCGCCGCGCCAGCCGCCCGGCGTACCAGACGAACGCGCCTCCAATCAGGCCGAAGCCCAGCAGCGTCGTCAGCAGCAGGCGCTCGCGCAGGTGCTGCGCCACGCGCCCCGTCAGCTCGTCGCCCTGTTCGACCAGCAGCACGCCGGCGACCTCGCCGTTGGCCGACCAGATCGGCGCAGCCACCGCGTAAGCCGCCGGGGCCGCGCCCTCACCGCGGCCACCCGGCGCACGCAGGCCGATGCTGCCCTGGCGGGCGGCGTGCACCACATCGTCGATCAGCGGCGCGCTGGCCCGCTCGGCATCGGCCAGCGCAGGCGAGCGCCGCTGCAGCAGCGGGTGCAGCCCCTGCAGCGCGAGGCGGTCCAGCCAGTCCGGCGCGCGGGCCTCATCGCCACTGCTGCCGTTGCCGCCCGTGTCGGCCATGAACAGCGGATCCTTGTGCACCAGGCTGCCCCAGCGCTGCAGCACCTGCAGGTCGCCGCCCAGCCACCAGACCTGGTAGCCGCTGCGCTCGATCTGCGCCTGCGGCAGCGGCGAGCCCACCGCGTCGGCCCGGCGGCCCTGCAGCGCCGCGGCGTAGGCCGGCGCGACCCCCAGCAGCGTGGCTTTCTGCGCCTCCTGCAGGGTCTGGTGCAGCTCGCCGACGTAGCGCTCGTGCAGCAGCGGCAGCAGCAGCAGCCCACCCAGCGCCAGTGCCAGCCACTGCAGGCGCAGGCCGGGGCGCCAGCGGTTCAGGCCCGGCCGCCAGCGGCGCGCAGCGCTCATCGCTGCGCCGCGCCGTTCCAGCGATAGCCCTTGCCGTAGACGGTGTCGATCATCGAGAAGGTCGCATCCGCCGCCTCGAACTTGGCGCGGATGCGCTTGATGTGCGAGGTCATCGTGTTGGGCTCGACGTAGATGCCGGCCGACTTCATCAGCTGCTCACGGTCCTTGATGTGGCCGACGTGGCGGGTCAGCGCCCGCACGATCTCGAACTCGGTGACCGACAGGTCCACCAACCGCCCGGCCCAGCGCGCCTCGAAACGCTCGGGGTGCAGCCGCAGCGCGCCCACCTCGACCTCCTCCTCGCCGCCCGCCGCCTGCTGCAGCGCCTCCTGGCGGCGAAACAGCGCCGCCACCCGCGCCAGCAGGTGCCGCAGCGTGATGTGCGCCTTCACCAGGTAGTCATCCGCGCCCAGCCGCAGCCCGGAGATGATGTCCAGCTCGCTGTCGTAGTTGGTCAGGAAGATGATCGGCAGCGTGGCCGAGCGCGCGCGCAGCGCCCGGCACAGCTCCATGCCGCCCTCGGCATCGGGCGGCAGGTGGATGTCCAGCAGCGCCAGGTCCGGCAGCGTGCGGGCAAAGGCCGCCAGCGCCTCGGCCCGGTTCGTATACCCCTCCACCAGGTAGCCGGCGCGCCGGAAGGCATCGGCATAGTTGTCGCGGATGTCCTGTTCGTCCTCGACGATGGCGATGGTCCTGGCGGGCATGGTGGCGGCTGCAGCAGCGGTGGCAGATCGTTTCGGGCCATGCTAGCAGCCACCCACCGGCACCACAGCCCCGCCGCAGTGGTTTGCCGCACCCGGCCATGACCGGACGATGAATCGCCACGATTCATCATGATTGGCCACCGATCGTCACCACACCCGCACGCGCCGCCGGCCACCGAGGCGCCGTCGCTGAGAAAATCGTCACACTTCGGGCGACAGGAGGGGCGGGGATGGTCGGCAGGCAGCACAGGCACTCGGGCCGATGCAGGACCGCAGGGGTCGGCATGGCACTCCTCGCCTGTACGGTGGCGCTGACACCGGGCTGGGCCGCCACGCCAGGGGCCGCGGCCCCGACGGCCACACCAGCCAAGTCAGCCACAACGGCTGCACCGCCCGCCGTCCAACTCGAACGGGCCGTCGGCGAGGCTCGCCAGCACCTGGCGCTCGACCGCCCCGAGGCCGTGGCCGCCGCCCTGGAGCCGTTGCTGAAATCGCCGAATGTGGGTGCAGCGCCTGCCGAGGCCTTGCTGCGCGCGCAGGCCTGGGAGCTGCTCGCCACCGGGCAGGAGCGCTGTGGCCGCTTCGATGCGGCCCACACCGCGCACCGCCAGGCCGTGGCCGCCTTCACCACCGCCGTGGGCGCGCAGGACCGCCGCACGCTCGATGCCCGCCGGCTGCTGGCCCTGTCGCTGCGTGACGTGCAGCGCGAGGACGAGGCCGAGCGCCACTTCCGCCAGGTGCTGGCCGACCGGCTGCGTGCCCAGCCGGTGGACGCTGCGGCGGCAGCCACCGACCACCGCCTGCTGGTGGAGCACTTCCTGCAGCCGCGCTGGCGCCTGGCCGAGGCAGAGAGCGTGCTCCAGCAGGCCATCGCCTGGCGCCGCCAGGTGCCAGGCTTTCGCGAAGAGCAGCTGGTGGCCGAGTGGGTGACGCTCGCCGGCCTGCAGCTGAACCAGGGCCGGCCCAGCGACGCCGAATCGGTGCTGCTGCGGCTGCTCGAACGCGCCCAGGCCGACCCGGCCGCCATGCCGGACAGCGAACGCCTGCGCGCCCACGTGCTGCTGGGCCGCGTGCAGATGCGCCAGGGGCGCTACACCCTTGCAGAGCAGGCGCTGCGCCAGGCGGTGGATCAGTTCGAGCGGACCCGCCTCGGCAGCCGCGTGGCCGATCTGCACGGCGCACCGCTGCAGCTGGCCGAGGCGCTGGCCCACCAGGAGCGTCTGCCGGAGGCCGAGAAGCTGCTGAGGATCGAGTTGCAGCGGCTGTCGGGCCAGGTGCGCGGCGAGTTCCATCCGCGCCTGTGGCCGGTGCAGCGCCGCCTGGGCCTCCTGCTGATCGACCTGGAACGCGGCTCCGAAGCCGAAGCACTGCTGCGCCAGGTGGCTGCGGCCACCACCCGCCTGCGCAGCCCCCGGCACCCGGAGACCGCCCTGGCCGAGGCCGACTTGGCGAGCGCGCTGAGCGACCTGCAGCGCTATGGCGACAGTGAACGGCTGCTGAAGCGCGCGCTGCAGTCGCTGTCACAGACCGTGGGGCCTGTGAGCGAGCCGGTCTCGCGCCTGCGGGTGCAGCTGGCCAACATGTACCTGGAGTGGGGCCGCTTCGGGGCGGCCGCGAGCACCTTCCGCGCCGAACTACAGGCCGTTCAGGCCCGGCTCGGGCCCCGTCACCCGGAGGTGGCAACCACCCAGTCCCAGCTGGCCATTGCCTTGATGCGCCAGGGCCGGCTGGCCGATGCGGCGGTGCTGTTGCGCCAGGCGCTGGTGATCCGTGAGGCCCAGCAGCCCCCCGTACCGGCGCAGGTGGCCGAGACGCTCGGCTGGCTGGGGCAGGTCTACATGGATGCCGATGACCTCGCACGCGCCGAGGAGATCCTGCAGCGTGCCCTGGCCCTGCGGCGGCAACTGGCGACCCACCGCCATGACGCGGCGGTGCTCACGGTGCAGGGCCACCTGGCCGGCGTCTGGAGCCTGTCCGGCAAGCTCGACGCCTCGGAGGCGATGCTGCGCGAGGCCATTGCCAGCGCCGAGGCCTTGAACCCGACCGACCCGTTTCGGATCCCCAACCTGCTGGTCGGCCAGGCCGGCAACCTGCGCCGCAAGGGGGATTTCGCAGGCGCGCGGGCCCTGGTGGAACGGGCGCTGCAGGTGCGCCAGCAGGCGCTCGGCACGGAGTCCGGCCAGACGGCCATCGTCGAGACCGCCCTCGCCCGGATCCTGACCGCGATGGGCCAGCCCCAGGAGGCGCGCGCGCGGCTCGGCCACGCCATCGCGGTCTTCGACCGCAGCGACGACCTGCGCGAGACCCCGTTCATGGCGCGTGCCCGCCTGCGCCTGGCCGAGGCGCTGCGCGCCGAGGGTCGCCCGGCCGAAGCCAGGAAGGAGGCAGCCACCGCCCTGCGCCTGTTCGAACGCGCCTACGGCCCCCGCCACGACGACAGCAACGAAGCCCGCAAACTACAACCACCTGGGCGCGGCCCCTGCGGCCCGCCCGTGACCAGCGTGCGACAGGCCGGCGGCCGCCGCCTCGCTACGATGCGGCCATTCCCTCGAAGCCCGGCCGCCGTCCGGGTGCCCCGCCCACGCCGGAGACAAGCCCGATGAGCAGCCGCAGCAGCCCCAGCCCGTCCTTCCTCTTCAACGCCGTGCGCCGCCTCGAAGTGGCCGCCGGCGCCAGCGCCCGCCTCGGCGACACCGCCCAAGCCTGGAAGCCCGCCAGCGGCCCGGCCCAGGCGCTGGTGGTCACCGATGCCTTCCTGCACCGCAGCGGCCTGCTCGCCCCGGCGCTGCAGTCGCTCGCCGCCGCCGGCTGGCAGGTGCGCGTGTACGACGGCGTGCTGCCCGACCCCTCCGAGGCCGTGGTGCTCGCCGCCGCGGAGCTGGCCCGGGGCGTGGACCTGGTGATCGGCTTTGGGGGCGGCAGCAGCATGGACACCGCCAAGGTCGTCGCCGTGCTGGCCCGCCCCGGGAACACGCTGACGCTGGCCCAGCTCTACGGCGTCGAGAGCGTGCGCGCCGAGCGCCTGCCGCTGATCCAGCTGCCCACCACCGCCGGCACCGGCTCGGAGGTGACCCGCATCGCCATCCTGACCACCGGCGAGCACACCAAGGCCGGCATCGTCAACAGCGCCCTGCTGGCCGACCACGTGCTGCTCGACGCCACGCTGACGCTGGGCCTGCCGCCGGCCGTGACCGCCGCCACCGGCATCGACGCGATGGTCCACGCCATCGAGGCCTACACCAGCGCGCTGAAGAAGAACCCGCTGTCCGACCTGCTCGCCCGCGAGGCCCTGCGCCTGCTCGGCGCCCACCTGCTGCGCGCCGTCGAACAGGGCAGCGACGTGACCGCGCGCGAGCAGATGCTGATCGGCGCGATGCTGGCCGGCATGGCCTTCGAGAACGCGCCGGTGGCCGCGGTGCACGCCCTGGCCTACCCGCTGGGCGGCGTCTACCACCTGCCACACGGCCTGAGCAACGCGCTGGTGCTGCCGCACGTGCTGCGCTTCAACCGCCCCGCCGCCGAGCCGCTCTACGCCGAGTTGGCCGAGGTACTGCTGCCCGGCGCAGGAGGTGACGACGCCAGCCGCTGCGACGCCCTGCTCACCTACGCCGATGGCCTGTGCGCGCGCACCGGCCTGCCGGCACGCCTGCGCGACTGCCACATCCCCGCCGACGCGCTGCCCGAACTGGCCCGCCAGGCCATGGGCCAGCAGCGCCTGCTCCAGAACAACCCCCGCCCCGTCACCGAGGCCGACGCGCTGGCCATCTACCAGGCCGCCTGGTGACCCTCGTTACCGGCCGCGCCACCGGCTCCCCTGCATCGCTCCCGCCATGACCGAACCCACCGCCCGCCCGACCCGCGCCGACTTCGGCTACGTCCGCCCCGTCAGCACCCGCTGGACCGACAACGACATCTACGGCCACGTCAACAACGCGATCTACTACCAGTACTTCGACAGCGTCATCAACCGCTACCTGATCGAGGAGGGCAGCCTGGACATCCACCGCGGCGACGTGGTGGGCTTCATCGTGCGCTCGGAGTGCGACTACTTCGCGCCGGTGACCTACCCGGGCGATGTGGACATCGGCGTCGCCGTGGCCAAGCTGGGCAACTCCTCGGTGACCTACGCGGTCGGCCTGTTCAAGCCCGGCGAGGACGCCCCCTGCGCGCTGGCGAGCATGGTGCACGTCTTCGTCGAGACCGCCACCAACCGGCCGGTGCCGATCCCCGCGCCGCTGCGCGCCGCGCTGGTGCGGCTGGTGCGGCCGGCGCAGGGCGGCTGAGGGCCGGCCCGATGAGCGCGCCCCGGCAACTGATCGTCTGCTGCGACGGCACCAACAACAACCTCACCGGGCGGCTCAACGACACCAACGTCACCAAGCTCTGCGAGCTGCTCGACCCCGACGGCCAGCACCAGCGGCTGTACTACGACCCCGGCGTCGGGAACCCCGGCCAGCTGCCGGGCACCACCCGGCTGGACAGCATCAAGCGCGAAGTCCAGCGCCTCACCGGGCTGGCCTTCGGCCAGGGCATCTTCGAGAACATCGCCGAGGGCTACGCCTTCCTGATGCAGCACTACCAGGAAGGCGACCAGATCTTCCTCTACGGTTTCTCGCGCGGCGCCTTCACGGCGCGCAGCATCGGCGGGCTCGTCGCCCAGTTCGGCCTGCTGCGGCCCGAGAACCAGGCGCTGCTGCCCTCCCTGCTGCACACCTACTTCGCCGACCGGCGCGAGAGCCAGCGCTACCGGGACGTCACCGCCCAGGTCAGCGCCCTCTTCTGCAGCCAGGACCGCCGCGAGGTGCCGGTGTGGTTCGTCGGCGTGTGGGACACCGTGGCCTCGGTGGGCTTCCCGCTGCTGAGCCAGCAGACCATCACCGCACGGCCCAGCATCGCCGGCAAGCGCTGCCACCATGTGCGCCAGGCCCTGGCGCTGGACGAGCACCGCCGCGCCTTCGAGCCGCGGCCCTACATCGTCGAGCCCGGCCACGACTACGCCGCGCACGGCCAGAGCATCGGCCAGGCCTGGTTCAGCGGCTCGCACTGCGACGTGGGCGGCGGCTACCTCCATGCCGAGGCCGGCCTGGCCAACGACGCGCTGCGCTGGATGCTGCAGGAGTCCGTTGCCTGCGGCCTGCGCATCGACCCCGCCCTGTTGAACGCCCGCGGCGAACTCGATGACCTCGCCCTGGGCGAACGCCTCGCGCAGCGCTCCATCCCTGCCAGCACGAGCGCTGGAAGCACGGCCGCTGCCCCCTGCCGGCAGCTGCACAGCGAAACCTACGACACCCCCTGGTGGGCCCTGGCCGGCCTGAAGCTGCGCGACCCCACGGCCAACCCGGACTGGAACCGCCTCGCCGAACCCGTGCAGCCGGTGGAGCACCCCAGCGTCGGCCAGCAGCCGCTGCACTTCGCCGCCAACACCGTCTGGTCGCGCCATCGCGCCCCTGGCCCGCTGCTCTGGGCCCTGCTGGGGTTGCTGGTGTTCGACCTGCTGGCCGGCCTGATGCTCGCCCCCAGGACCGCTGCGCTGGACTTCTCCAGCATGGCGGCCTTCACAGCCAGCCTGCGCGAGCAGCTCACCGCCGCCTGGAATGCCAACCTGGCCCTGGCGCAGTGGCAGCTCGGCTGGATCCCCTGGAGCCACCTCTCCCAATGGCCCTGGCCCGCCCCGCTGGAAGCCGCCGCCACCGCCCCCGTCCCGATGCGCCACCTCGGCCGCGCCCTGCTGGCCGACGGCCTGCTGATCACCAGCTACGCCTACCTGCTCGCCCGCGCCACCAGCTGGGCCTTCGCCCGCGCCGCCCGCCTGCGCCGCGCCGGCCCCGCACCGAAACGAGCGCGCCTGCTGAACGGGCTGGGCAGTGCCGCCGGCATCGCGGTGGCGGCCGACCTGGCCGAGAACCTCGTCACCTGGCTCGTCCACCTCAGCGCCGGCAGCGACGACCTGCCCGGCGCGGAGTACCTGTTCGGCCTGCTGATGAGCGGGGCGAGTGCGTTGAAGTGGGCGGGGTTGGCTGGGTGCACGGTGCTGGTGGGTTGGGGGATGGTGATGCGGGTGCGTTCTGAAGACACGAGAGGCCCACTCTGACCTCTGCGAAAGGCCATGCACCACAACCGCATTGATGCGCCAATTGATGCATACTGGCATCTATATTGACGCAGGAGTCGGCATGCGCACCACGGTCACCATTGACGACGATCTCTACGACAGGGCCCTGGAGCTGGCCGACCCGGGCACGGAAAAGGCGGACCTCATCCGGGAAGCGATGAGGACCTTCGTGCGAGTACAGGCCGGCAAGCGCTTGGCGGCGTTGGGCGGAGCCGCGCCGGAGATGGCCGAGGTGCCTCGCCGCCAGCCTGAGCCATCCCCTCAGTCATGACCGGGGTGTTGGTCGACACCTCCGTCTGGGTGGCCCACTTCCGGCAGGCGTTGCCTGCCCTGCAGGCCTTGCTGGCCACGGATCAAGTGCTCTGCCATCCGTTGGTCGTGCTGGAACTGGCTTGCGGAACGCCTCCCGCACCGCGGGATCGCTCGCTCGCCCACCTGCGTTCGTTGGAGCGAGCAGCGGTGGCCACCATCGACGAAACCCTGGCCATGGTGGAGCGGGAGCGGCTCTACGACGCTGGCTGTGGCGCAGTGGACGTCGCCTTGCTTGCGTCGGCGCGCTTGACGGCGGGGGCACGGCTCTGGACCCTCGACAAGAAGCTGCACGCCCTGGCACTGCGGCTGCAAGTCGCCTACGCAGACACGCTGCACTGACGCTTGGCGCTCGGCCAGCCTCTCACCCCGCCTGCAACACCCTGATCAGCGCGTCGATCACGTCACTGCCGTCGGGGGACTTCAGGCGGTGCTTGCGCAGGCTGCGGGCCAGGTCGGCGCGGGCCAGCGGCTGGGTGTCGGCGCGCAGGAGGATGCCGGCGATGGTGCGCTGCACCTCCAGCGAGCGGGCCTGCGGGAAGATGCGGGCGATGGCCTGGAGGCTGGCGGGGTCGGTCAGGCGCTGGCGGGCCAGGGCCTGGAGGGCGCGCAGCTGCGGGCCGGGGGCGCTGAGGCGGGCGATGGCTTCGGCGAGGGCGCGCTGCTCGGCGGCGTCGGCCAGCGGGCGGTGGCGCAGGTAGACCTGGGCGATCTCGGCATCGGTGTCCTGGCTGGACGTGAGGGCCAGCACGGTGCGCTGGTGCGCCGCTGGGTCGCCCAGGCAGGCAAGCACGGCGCTGTGGGCGACCACGCCGGGCCGGGCGGCGCCGCTGGCGACGAGCTGGCCGGCCAGCGGCAGATCGGGCTCGGGGCGGGCGGCGCAGAGGTGGTCGATCTCATGCTTGCCGAGGCGGCCCTCGCGCAGGCGCTGCTCGACCATGCGGGCAAACTCGTCGCGCTCCTGCTCGGGGCTGAGCCAGCCGAGCTGGCGCGCCAGCGCCATCATGCGGGTGTGCACGCCGGCCTCGTCGGCGTCACGGGCAAAGTCGAGGTAGCGCGCGCGGGCCGGCGCATCACGGCTGATGGCCAGCAGCGCACCCTCGACATCGGGCTGCAGGCGCTGGCTGGCACTCAACTGGCTGGCGAGGTGCTCCAGGTGGTCGAGCAGCATGCGCACCTCGGTGGGATCGCGCCTGAGCAGCTCGTGGGCGAAGGCGAGCTTGCCGGCCAGGCCGGCGCGGTCGTCGGCGAGGCGGCAGAGCTCGGCGCGGAAGCTGGCGTGGGGGTCCGCATCGGTCAGGCCGGGGGCGCTGACCATCGAGACCGGCGCGAACAGCGCCAGCAGCGTGGGGCTGGGCTGGCCGCTGGCAATCTCGATGCTGCCGGTGGTGCTGCGGAAGTAGCGCTCCACCAGCGGGCCGGCGTAGCGGCCCAGCGGCGCCTGGCCGGAGAAGCCGTAGATCACCGGCACGTCCTTGAAGATGTGGCGGATGCGGTCGCGGTTGCTCTGGCCGTAGCGCGCGCTGAGCTGGCTGGCGATGCGCTCGGCCTCCTCGGGGCTGCGCCCGTCGCGCTGCAGGCTGCGGCGCACCTCGGCGGCAGCCACCTGGCGCGGCTCGGTGCCCAGGGTCTTGCAGCCGAACAGGTAGACCTCGCGCAGCGGGGCGAACAGGCCGCTGCAGGAGGCGCTGCAGGCGGCTTGCTGCAGCTGCGGCACGGTGAGGAAATCGCGGAAATCGGACTGGTCGGCGTAGAACTCGCTGCCGTCGTCGAAGTGGCCGGAGATTATCAGCGCGTCGCAGCGCACACCACTGCGGCAGGCGGCCTCGAACCAGTCCTTTCGGCCGCGCTGCACCAGCTCGACGACGCGGAACTGGTCGCGCGGCAGGTTCCGCTCGAAGGCCTCCTTCTCGTCGGAGGAGTTGATGGTGATGGCGCAGACGGTGCGCGGCTCGGCGGCCCGGGCCGGGGCGGCGATCGCCAGCGCGGCAGCAAACAGGGCCAGCCCCACCCAGCGGGGCGTGCGATCAGGCAAGGGCGTCGGGATACGGCTGCGGCGCATCCGGCCAGTGTTTCACAGCCGCGCAAGGCGCTGCAACGGGTTGTGAATGCGCGGCCGGCGGCTTGCCGGCACGCTCCGTCAGGAGTTCTCGAGCTGGCGGATCAGCGCGTCGATGATGCCGCCGCCGTTGGCTGCACCACCGTTGCTTGCGCCGCCCTTGCCGTGACCGTTGCCGAGAGGGCGGCGCTGCTCGCGCAGCAGGCGCAGCAGCTCGGCCCGGTCGCTGCCGCTGGCCGAGCGGATCACGCGCGGATCGGCGCGCAGCAGGGTGCCGGCCACGGCGGCCTGCACCGCAGGCGAGGGCGTCTCGGCGTACAGCCGCACCAGCCGGTTCAGCACGCTGCGATCGGAAAGGTAGAGCCGGCCGAGCGATTCGACTGCGTGGGCCTGCGCGTCGGAGGGCGCCATCGCGGCGATGGCCTCGGCGACGCTGCGCAGCTCGGCGGGGTCGGTGATCGGGTGGTGGCGCAGGTAGGCCTGGGCGGCCTGCACGTCGGCCAGCGCCGGGCTGGCCAGGCCGGCCAGGGTGCGTTGGCGGCCCTCGCCACTGGCCAGGCAGGCACGCAGTGCGGCGTGGGCCACGTCGTCGGTGCCCGGCGCCATGCGGCGGTGAAAGGCGCCATCGAGGTCATGTGAGCGGTTCAGCGTGCAGGCCAGGTCGACGTCGCCGGGGCCGATCTCGCTGCGGTCCTGCAGTTCGCCAAGCATCAGCGCCAGCTCGCGCCAGCGGTGCTCGTCGGTCAACCAGCCCAGGCCGCGACCGAGGTCGAGCAGGCGCACGCGCTCGTAGGCGCTGCTGTCGCGCGCCAGCGTGAGGAAGCGCGAGCGCGCGCCCAGGTCGTTGGCGATGGCGTCCAGCCGCCGCGCCACCTCGGGGTCCCGGCGGGTGGCATCGTCGAGCTGCTGCAGCGTGCGCTCGACACGCTCGATGTGCAGTCGCAGCTCGCCGATCGGCCGCTGCAGCAGCAGCTGCATGAAGGCCAGGCGCTGGGCCACGCTGCGGCGGTCGTCAGCGAACTGGCACATGTCCTGGCGCGAACCGGCCCGGGCGTCCTGCGGGCTGACGCCAGAGACCGCCGTCAGGCCGTAGCCGCCAAAGGCGCTGAGCAGCTTCGGGCTGCGCCGGCCCTGGCCGATCTCGCGCGCACCGCCGGCCTTGAAGACCTGCTCCAGCACCTCGCCGGCCACCGGGCCGAGCGGTGCGAAAGAGGCAAAGCCGAAAATCGCCGGCACGCCCGGAAAGACCTGGCGCATGCGGTCGCGGCTGCTCTCGCCCTGGCGTTCGCCCAGGCTGCGCAGGTACTGCTCGGCCTCGGCGCGGGAGTGGCCGTCGCGCACCAGCTCGCGCATCACCTCGCCCGCGGCACTGCCGAGCGCGTGGGGGTTGAGGGTGTTGCAGCCGAAGAGGTAGACCTCCTTGAGCTGCTCGAACAGGCCGGGGCAAGAGGCGCTGCAGGAAACGCGCTCCAGCTCGTCGACCGTCAGGTTCTCGCGCAGGTCGGGGTCGTCGGCAAAGAACTCGTTGCGGCCGTCGAAGTGGCCGGAAACGACCAGCACGTCGCAGCGCACCCCGGCCTGGCAGGCGGAGGCCAGCCAGTCGCGCCGGCCGCGCTCGACCAGCTCGACGAAGCGGAATCCCGGCTCGCCCAGGTGGCGACGGAAGGCCTCCTTCTCATCGGCCGAGTTGACCGTGATGGTGCAGACCGTGCGCGGCGTGGCGGGGAGCGCGGGGGCTGGGGCGGACGCCCTGGCGGCGGCCTTCTGCGCCAGCCGGAGCGCCGACGGATCCTTCGCCTTGGCAGCGGCAACCCCCGGGCCAGCCCAGAGCAGGGCCGCGACCAGGGCCAGACAGCGAAACAGCGCGCGGTGCATCGTTAAATTGTAACGACGCGTTCCGCAACGGCTTGTCACGCCTGGTTCCCGGCCTCGCCCGTCAAGGCAGCACGTGCCATCGGCCCTGCGCCTCGGCCACGCGCAGCTGACCCTGCAGGTGCAGCAGGTGGGCGCGCAGCGAGCGAGCCGCCACCGGGTGCCGCTGCGGCGGCACGTCGTGGTAGACCACCGGCAGCAGCGCCTCCAGCGGGCTGGACCCCAGCCGGATGAGCGCGGCCAGCGTGGCGGCCTCCCGGCGCCGGCGGTGGCGGATCAGCAGCTCCAGCGCCCGCGCCGGCTGCGGGATCAGGAAGCCATGGCCCGGCGCGATCCACTCGAAGCCCTGCGGCCCCTCGACCCGATCGGCCAGCGCGCGCAGCGAGGCCAGGTAGGCCGCCATGTCGCCATCGGGCGGGTTGATGACCACGGTGGAGCCCTGCATCACGTGGTCGCCGGTGAAGAGCAGGCGCTCCTGCACGTGGCGGTAACAGAGGTGGTTGGCGGCGTGACCGGGGGTGTGGATGACCTCCAGCGTCAGCTCCGGGCCGAGTTCCAGCAGCTCGCCGCCGGCCAGTGGCCGATCGGGCGCAAAGGCCGTGTCCTGCCACTCCGGGTGCGCCGGCCGCTGGCCAAGGACCTGCGCACCGGTGGCGGCCTGCAGCGCGCGGGCGGCGGGCGAGTGGTCGATGTGGGTGTGCGTGACCAGGATCCAGCGGATCGGCCCTGGCGCCGCCGCGAGCAACGACTGCACGTGCGCGGGGTCGTCGGGACCGGGGTCGATCACCGCCCAGCCGGCCTCGTCCGCCGGGCCGCGGCCGCCACTGCGCAAGAGGTAGCTGTTGGTGCCCGGGCCGGTCATCACGCTGCCGTTGGGCGCGGTGACACGCAGCACGCGCCGATCCGGCGACAGCGGCACGGCCACGCCCGGCGCGATGTGGGCCAGCGCATGCCCGGCGCCCTGCGGGTCGATGCGGCCGATCTCCGGGTAGGCCGGGTGCTGCGGCGGGATGGGCGCCAGCCGACCGCCCCCCTGGGGATCCAGCGGCCCCAGCCGGCCCAGGCGGGGCTGGATCGGGCTGATCGGGCCCAGCTGCCCCGCCCAGGCCAGCATCTCGGCCACATCGGCAAAGCCGGCCAGCTGGTCCAGCAATGAGCGCGCCGGGCCGGTGACCTGCACACCCGCCGCCCCGGAAAGCGCCTCGGCCGCGCCCAGCCAGCGCAGGTCGACCATCTCGCTGCCGTCGTGCCGGGCCTCCTGGCCCTGCGGTGCGCGGGCAAGGAAGAAGCGCGCATCGAAGCGCTTGGGCATGCCCAGCGGCGTCACCCAGTGGGCGATCCAGTGCAGCCGGTCCACCGCGAGCCGCCAACCCAGCGCCTCGCAGAGCTGCGCCAGCGTGCGCTCACCGCGCTGCAACGCCAGGCGCCAGTCATCGGCCAGGACCGCCAGCTCGCCAGGATCGGGCTCGCCGCCATCGGCCTCCACCGCGAGCAGCAGGCCGGCCTCTTCGAAGCACTCGCGCAGCGCCGCCACCCAGTGGTCCAGCCCGCCGGCGGCCAGCCCGAGGCGCTCACTCGCCGCCACGTCGTCCAGCCCGGCGCAGTGCGGGTGCGCCGCCCGATCGGCCGCATCCAGCAGCCCGCCGGGGAAGACCCAGGCGTGGCTGTTCTGGTCCCCCCGGTCGGCGCGCCGCAGCATCAGCAGCTGCGGGCCGGCCTCGGTGTCGCGGGCGAGCAGCAGGGTCGCGGAGGGGCGCAGCGGAGCCGGCGTGGGAGCGTCAGAGCGGGTCATCGGGGCGAGCGGAGGAGCAGGCGGGGAGCGCGATTCTTCCACCGGGCCGGCAAACGCGCAGTCGCCGCTGCGTCGCCGCTGCATCGCGGCTGCGTCGTGACGGTCCCCCCGGCCGCGGCACGTACCATCGGGCCTGTTGCCCCGGCCGAACCGTCGTCCCCCATGCGCCCTCTTCGTCTGAACGCCCTGTTTTCCGCGCGCTGGTCCGCGCCCTTGTCCGCCGCCCTGTTCGCCGGCCTCGTTGCGAGCGCCCACGCCAATCCGGCCGAGAACAACGCGGCGATGCTGCAACTGGCCACCGACAAGGGCTGCATGGCCTGCCACAGCATCGACCCCAAGCCGAAGCGCGCCGACGGCCTGCCGCCGATCGCCCCGTCCTGGCGCGAAGTGGCGCTGAAATACCGCGACGACCCGGTGGCCTACCGCAAGCTCACCGACACGGTCATCACCGGCGCCGACCCCAAGGCACGCCACTGGGCCGGCCGCGTTGGCGCGGCCACGATGCCGCCCAACGCCGCCACCATCAGCGCCGACGAAGCGCGCATGCTGGTGAACTGGCTGCTGGTGCTGGTGCCCTGACCGCACGCTCCGGCCCGGTCGCCGGCGTTCAGCCAGCGTGCCGCCGCGCCACCCAGTAGGTGACGCCTTCGGCACCGTAGCGCTCGGCGTGCGGCACCTCGCGCGCCAGCTCGAAGCGGTCGCCCGGCCGCAGGTGGCGGGTCTCATCGCCGCAGCTCAGCCACATCTCGCCCTGCACCACCACCGCCTCCACCGCGAAGGGATGGGTGTGGGTGTCGAGCACCGTATCCGGCGCCCAGCGGCGCTCGGTCACTTCGTCGAAGCCGCGGGCGAGGGCAGCCTGCTGGAAGCGTTGGAAATCGGTGGGGGTGTCGGGCATGGCAGCGGTCAAGGCGATGGATCCGGTGGGCAAGTACAACAGTCGGAGTGTGAACCCAGAAACCCAGCCACACCGACCTGGGGAAATGCCGACCGCCGCCTGGTTCATGATGGGGAGCCGCCAGAACGACCAAGGCCGGCAGTGCCGGCCTTGAAGCGTTGATGAGTTGATGCGTTGGGCGGATCAACCGGCCTTGCGGCGCCGTCCCACGAAGCCCAGCACGCCCAGGCCGGCGAGCAGCATGGCGTAGGTTTCGGGTTCAGGAACCGCGGCAGTGAAGCTGCCATCCAGTTCGGCGCGTAGCCCGGTCGGACCCCCGCTGTTGTTCACCACGAAGGACAACGTGTTCAAGCCGGCAACGAACCCGGACGAGACCGTGAACGACGCGAACGAGCTGTAGTCGGAGTGGGCGGAAAAGGAGATCGCGTTGCCATTGATCAGGACGCTGGTGACCGAATTGTCGGCGCTGACCAAGCCGCTGATGACGGCAGAGCCCGTCTCATACCCGGTGAGGTCGAACGTCGTCGAGTAGGTGTAGTCCCCGATCGCCGTCGTGCCTGAACCCGTGTTGCCAGGCCCCACCAGAGGGGTGATCCAACTGGAATTGGCGCTGGGGGCCATCCAGACGCCACCGTAGCCCTCGGCGTCATCGACTGCATAGGTTGGGCTACTGCCCAGGAGGTAGTGCGCGTCCGTCGTCCCGTTGGCCAGCACGACGTCACTGTTGTCAACACCAGTGTCATAGAGCCCGACGGCGAGCACCGAGGCCATCGCGTCGGACCCGAGCGCGGCAACGGCAAGGAGCGCCGCACCAATGACAGGGCGGAGGTGGGTTTTCATGGCAAGAAACTCCCTAAGAAATGTGGGACTTTCATTTCTACGCCGATCATCCCGGCCCGCAAGCCCTCATCCTGGGGGCGGGTTGCCTTGGCGTTGACACAACGCTCAGGTTCTTTTCGGGTCCAGCCGGACTCACCGCGCCAGCACCCCCTTCAGCGCCACCCCCGTGTGGCTCCGGCTCTTCACCACCTGCTCCGGCGTACCGGTGACCACCACCCGGCCGCCGCCGGTGCCGCCTTCCGGGCCCAGGTCGATGACCCAGTCGGCTTCGGCGATCACGTCCAGGTCGTGTTCGATCACCACCACGCTGTGGCCGGCGTCGACCAGGCGGTGCAGCACGCGGATGAGCTTTTCCACGTCGGCCATGTGCAGGCCGACCGTCGGCTCGTCGAGCACGTAGAGCGTGTGCGGCGCGCGGTTGCCGCGGCGGGTGATGTCGTCGCGCACCTTGCTGAGTTCGGTGACCAGCTTGATGCGTTGGGCTTCTCCGCCGGAGAGCGTCGGTGAAGGCTGGCCCAGCGTCAGGTAGCCGAGGCCCACGTCCTGCAGCAGTTGCAGCGGGTGGGCGATGCTGGGCATGCTGGCGAAGAACTCCACCGCCTCATCGACCTCCATCTGCAGCACGTCGCCGATGCTCCGGCCGCGCCAGGTGACGGCGAGGGTCTCGGGGTTGAAGCGCGCGCCGTGGCAGAGGTCGCAGGGCACCTTCACGTCGGGCAGGAAGGCCATCTCGATGGTGCGCAGGCCCTGGCCTTCGCAGCCCGGGCAGCGACCGGCCCCCGTGTTGAAGCTGAAGCGGTTGGCCGCGTAGCCGCGCGCCTTGGCCTCCAGCGTCTCGGTGAAGAGCTTGCGGATGGGGTCCCAGAAGCCGATGTAGGTGGCCGGGCAGGAGCGCGGCGTCTTGCCGATGGGGGTCTGGTCGACTTCGAGCACACGGTCGACGTTGCTCCAGCCTTCCAGCCCGGTGCAGCCGACCCAGGCGGGGCGGGGTGTCGTCTCGGCCTTCCGGCCGAGCATCTTGTGCGCGACGATGGCCTGCACGTTCGCCAGCAGCACGTCGCGCGCCAGCGTGGACTTGCCGGAACCGGACACGCCGGTCACCGCCACCAGCCGGGCCAGCGGCACCTCCACGTCCACGCCCTGCAGGTTGTGCAAGTTGGCGCCACGCAAAGTCAGGCTGGGTGAGTCGGCCTCCACGGGGCGGCGCGCCTTCAGCGGATGCTTCAGCGGCGCGTTCAGGAAGCGGCCGGTGATCGAGTCGGCATTGAGCATGAGCTGCGCGGCTGTGCCCTCGGCCATGATGCGGCCGCCGCGTTTGCCGGCGCCGGGGCCGATGTCGATGATGTGGTCGGCGCGGCGGATGGTGTCCTCGTCGTGCTCCACCACCACCAGCGTGTTGCCGGCCGCGCCGAGCTTGTGCAGCGCGTCCAGCAGCACCTGGTTGTCGCGCGGGTGCAGGCCGATGGTCGGCTCGTCCAGCACGTAGCACACGCCCTGCAGGTTGCTGCCCAGCTGCGCGGCCAGGCGGATGCGCTGCGCCTCGCCGCCCGAGAGCGTGGGCGCGGCGCGGTCCAGCGTCAGGTAGCCCAGGCCGACCTCGTCGAGGAAGCTCAGGCGGCTGCGGATCTCGCTGACCACGTCGCGGGCGATGGCGGCCTCGCGGCCGTCGAGCTTCTGCTTGGCAATCCAGCGTGCCGCGTCGTTGACCGACAGCGCCGCCAGCGCCGCGATGGATTCGCCGCGGAAGCGCACCGCCCGCGAGACGGGGTTGAGCCGCGCACCACCACAGCTGCTGCAGGGCGTGTCGGCCACGTCCTCCACCTCGGGCTCGGCAAAGGTCTTCTCGCGGCCACCCGGGTCACGTTCGGCCTGGCTGTCGTCGAGCGCACGGCGCTGCTCCTTCGTCAGCGTCAGGCCGGTGCCGACGCAGTCAGGGCACCAGCCATGCTTGCTGTTGTAGCTGAACATGCGCGGGTCCAGCTCGGGGTAGCTGCTGCCGCAGGCCGGGCAGGCGCGCTTGATCGAGAACACCTTGGTGCGGCCGATGCGCCCGCTCTGGCCGGCGGCCATCGCGGTTTGCAGGCCCTTGAGCGGGGTCAGCAGGTGCAGCACGCCCTTGCCGTGCTCCAGCACCTCGGCCAGCTTGGCGCGCAACAGGGCCTCGTTGGCCACGTCCACCACCAGGTCGGCCACCGGCAACTCCAGCGTGTGCTCCTTGTAGCGGTCCAGCTTGGGCCAGGGCGCCACGGGCAGGAACTCGCCGTCCACCCGCAGGTGGGTGTAGCCCTTGCCCTTGGCCCACTTGGCCAGGTCGGTGTACAGGCCCTTGCGGTTGATCACCAGCGGCGCCAGCAGGCCGATGTGCTGGCCGCGGTAGCCGCCTTCTTCCACCGGGCGCAGCAGCTGCGCGGCGATCTGCTCGGGCGTCTGCGGCTGCACGGCCACCCACTGGTCCGGATCGGCATGGAAGTCGCTGCACTTCGGGCAGTACTGCAGCCCCAGCTTCACATACAGCAGGCGCAGGAAGTGCCAGACCTCGGTGGTGGTGGCCACGGTGGACTTGCGCCCGCCGCGCGACAGACGCTGCTCGATGGCCACCGTCGGCGGAATGCCGTAGACCGCGTCCACCTCCGGCCGGCCCGCGGGCTGCACGATGCTGCGCGCGTAGGCGTTCAGGCTCTCCAGGTAGCGGCGCTGGCCCTCGTTGAAGAGGATGTCGAAGGCCAGCGTGGACTTGCCCGAGCCGGACACGCCCGTCACCACGCTGAACTGGCCGCGCGGGATGTCCACGCTCAACCCCTTCAGGTTGTGCTCGCGCGCATTCACGATCGAAATGCACCCACACCCTGCGCCATGCGCCTCCCCCCCTTTGAAGAAGGGGGGGTTGGGGGGGGATTTCCGCAGCAGCGCCTGCAGCGGCCGGCCCTCTCGGCATTCTTCCACCGCCAGACCACCCCTGCCCAGCGAGAGGTCGTACTCGCGCAGCGCCTGCCCGGTGTGGCTGCGCGGGTGAGCCCGCAGGTCGGCCGGCGTGCCCTCGGCGACCAGCTCGCCACCGTCCTCACCACCCTCAGGCCCGAGGTCGACGATCCAGTCGGCCGCGCGCACCACGTCCAGGTTGTGCTCGATCACCAGCAACGAGTGGCCCGCCTCCAGCAGCTTGCGGAAAGCCCGCATCAGCTTGGCGATGTCGTCGAAGTGCAGCCCGGTGGTGGGCTCGTCGAACAAGAACAGCGTGCCCTTCTTCGCCAGCCTCTGGCGGCTGGCGCTGCTGCTCTTGGCGGCTTCGGCGAGGAAGCCGGCCAGCTTGAGCCGCTGCGCCTCGCCGCCCGACAGCGTGGGCACCGGCTGGCCGAGCTTGACGTAGTCCAGCCCCACATCGGCCAGCGGCTGCAGCGCGCGCACCACCTCGCGATCGGCGGCGAACAGCCGCACCGCGTCGGCTACGGTCAGCTCCAGCACGTCGGCGATGCTGAGTTCCTTGCCGCCGCGGCTGAGCTTGATCTCGCGCAGCTCAGCGCGGTAGCGGGTGCCGTCGCAGTCCGGGCAGCGCAGGTAGACGTCGCTGAGGAACTGCATCTCGACGTGCTCGAAGCCCGAGCCGCCGCAGGTCGGGCAGCGGCCGTCGCCGGCGTTGAAGCTGAACATGCCCGCGGTGTAGCTGCGCTCGCGCGCGGCGGGCAGCGCGGCAAACAGCTCGCGCACCGCGTCGAAAGCACCGACGAAGCTGGCCGGGTTGGAGCGCGCCGTCTTGCCGATGGGGCTCTGGTCGACGAACACCGCATCGGCCAGCCAGTCCGCGCCCAGCAGGCGGTCGTGCTCGCCCGGGCTCTCGGTGGCCTGGCCGAAGTGGCGGGCCAGTGCCGGGTAGAGCACGTCCTGCATCAGCGTGGACTTGCCCGAGCCGCTCACGCCGGTCACGCAGACCAGCCGCTGCAGCGGGAACTCCACCGTCACGTTGCGCAGGTTGTGCTCTCGCACGCCCTCCAGGATCAGCCGCGGCGTGCTGTCCAGCACCGGCCGGCTCATGCCCAGGCTGATGCTGCGGCGCGCGCCCAGGTAGGCGCCGGTGAGCGTTTCGGCGGCCTTGAGGTCCTCCGGCGTGCCGTCGAAGACGATGCGTCCGCCCTGCGTGCCCGGTCCGGGGCCGAGGTCGATCACGCGGTCGGCCGCCAGCATCACCGCCGGGTCGTGCTCCACCACCACCAGCGTGTTGCCCGCATCGCGCAGGCGCAGCATGGCCTCGTTGATGCGGTGCATGTCGCGCGGGTGCAGGCCGATGCTGGGCTCGTCCAGCACGAACAGCGTGTTGACCAGCGAGGTGCCCAGGGCGGTGGTCAGGTTGATGCGCTGCACCTCGCCACCCGAGAGCGTGCGGCTCTGCCGGTCCAGCGTCAGGTAGCCGATGCCGACGTCGCAGAGGTACTTCAGCCGGGTGCGGATCTCGCCCTGCAGCAGCTCCAGCGCATCGTCGAGCATCGTGCTGGGCAGTGCCAGGGTGTCGAAGAAGCGCCGCAGCCGGTGGATCGGCAGCAGCATCAGGTCGTGCAGCGCCAGGCCGGGCAGGGCTTCGAGCTGGGTGCGCGACCAGCCCACACCCTGGGGCAGGAAGCGTTTGCCCGGCGGCAGGACGGCATCCGCACCCTCCTTCGTGCCGAGCCGCCACAGCAGCGATTCGGTTTTCAGCCGCGCACCGCCGCAGTCACCGCAGGGTGTGTAGCTGCGGTACTTGGACAAGAGCACACGGATGTGCATCTTGTAGGCCTTGCTCTCCAGGTACTCGAAGAAGCGCCGGATGCCATACCACTGCTGGTTCCACTTGCCGTTCCAGTTCGGCGAGCCGTCGATCACCCAGCTCTGCTGCGATGGCGTGAGCTGCGCCCAGGCGCTGTCGCGCGGGATGCCGGCGTCACCGGCGTACTTGATCAGGTCGTCCTGGCACTCCTTCCAGGCCGGCGTGGTCAGCGGCTTGATCGCGCCGCCGCGCAGCGTTTTGCGCACATCCGGGATCACCAGGCCGAAGTCCACGCCGATCACCCGGCCGAAGCCGCGGCAGGTCTCGCAGGCGCCGTAGGCCGAGTTGAAGCTGAACATCGCCGGCTGCGGCGCGCTGTAGCGGCGGTCGCTCTCCGGGCAGTGCAGGCCCTGGCTGTAGCGCCAGAGTTGATCCTGCGCCGCCGGTATTTCTCCCCCCTTTGACAAAGGGGGGACGGGGGGGATTTGCCCCTCCTCGCCGGCAGAAGAAATCCCCCCTGGCCCCCCTTTTTCAAAGGGGGGGAGAACGCCCAGCGCGTAGACGGTGCACCGCCCGCTGCCGCGCTTGAGCGCAGCCTCCAGCGCCTCGATCACGCGCACCTTCTCGGCGGCGGAGAAGCGGAAGCGGTCGGCCACCACGTCCAGCACCTTGCGCGGCCCGGTGACGGTGGCCACCTCGCGCTCGGCCTGCACCCGGGTGTAGCCCGAAGCGGCCAACCACTGCTCGATTTCCTCCGGCGTGGTGCTGGCCGGCAGCTCGACCGGGAAGGTCACCACCAGCCGCGGGTCGCCCGCCTCGGCGGCACGGCGCTGCAAGTCCAGGTAGATGCTCTCCGGGTCGTCCTCGCGCACCGGCTGCGCGGTCTGCGCGTCAAAGAGTTGCGCTGCGCGGGCGAACAGCAGCTTCAGGTGGTCATTCAGCTCGGTCATCGTGCCGACCGTGCTGCGGCTGGTGCGCACGGGGTTGGTCTGGTCGATGGCAATCGCCGGCGGCACGCCCTCCACCGCGTCCACCGCCGGGCGGTCCATGCGGTCGAGGAACTGGCGCGCGTAGGCACTGAAGGTCTCGACGTAGCGGCGCTGCCCTTCGGCATACAGCGTGTCGAACACCAGGCTGGACTTGCCCGAGCCGCTGGGCCCGGTCACCACCGTCAGCTCGCCGGTGCGGAGGTCCAGGTCCAGGTTCTTGAGGTTGTGCTGGCGCGCGCCGCGGATGCGGATCAGGCCGGCATCGCGCCGGGCAGGGGCGGCAGGCGCGTCGGCGACGGACGCGGGAGCACGGGGGCCGGTGGGCATGGCAGGGCGCTTTCCTGGAGGCAACCGGGCATTCTAGGAAGGCGTCGCGGGTAGCCCGGTGGATGGGGGAATCGGTGGACAACGGCGCGGCCCACACTGCCGTGTCGCCGTTGTCCTGCAATGGGGTTGGCTGGGGCGCCGTTGCCGTTCACCGGACGCTTGTCGGGCCGTCGAGCAATTGGTATCCTGCAGTTGGTATATCTTTTCGACAAGCCTCATGGACACCGCCAAGATCTTTCAGACCGGCCGCAGCCAGGCAGTGCGCTTGCCCAAGGCCTACCGTTTCCAGTCTGACGAGGTGTGGATCCGCCGCACGCCAGAGGGCGTGCTGCTGATTCCGAAGACGGGGCAGAAGCTGGGCGATGCGCTGGCCGCCGCGTTCGATGCGTGGCCGGTGGACGACGACGGCAGTTTCAGCCGCCCGGACCAGGGTGACCTGGAGCGCGGCAGTGACCTGTTCGAGGGGTCGACGTGAACCTGACCCTGCTGGACACGAACATCTGTGTCTATGTGATCAAGGCGCGGCCAGCCGAAGTCCTGGCGCGCTTCAACGACTTCGAGGCGGGCGAACTGGCGGTGTCGGTGATCACTGCGCTGGAGTTGACCGTGGGTGCGCGTCGCGCCTCTCACACCGCCTATGCCAGGCGCGTGGAGGCCCTGCTGACACAACTCGAGGTGCTGCCGCTGATGGCGGAGGTCGCCGACGCCTATGCGACCACGCGCCTGGACTTGCAGGCGCGCGGCGAACTGATCGGCCCGATGGACCTGCTGATCGCCGCCCACGCGCTCAGCCTGAACGCGACGCTGGTGACGAACAACGAACGGGAGTTCCGCCGCGTCGCGGGGCTGCGGGTGGAGAACTGGGCTCAGCGCCGGTAGCGCAACAGCCGTGCGCGCCACAGCGGGCCGCCTTCCACCAGGGCCGGGCCGGTGAGCAGCACCTCGTCCAGCCGGTAGCCCTGCGTGCGCATGCGGCGGGTGAAGGCGGCGCGGTTACCCCGGTTGGGGTCGACGATCAGCACCTCGCCCCGCTCGGTGGCGTGGCGCTCGATGAAGCGCGGCAGCACGCCAGCCTCATCACGCTCGTAGAGCACGTCGCTGCCCATGATCAGGTCATAGCGGCCCTGCAGGCGCGGCCCCTGGGCGCACACCGGCGCCAGCTCGGCCGCCTGCGGCGCGGCCCAGTCGCCGTGGCGGTAGCGCAGCGGCGGCAGGTCGTTCAGGCGCACGTTCTCGCTCAGGAAGGCACCGGCCAGCGGGTGGCAGTCGCTGGCGGTCACCTGCGCTCCGCGCCGGTGGCAGACCAGGCTGGCCAGCGCCAGGCCGCAGCCGATCTCCAGGATGTGCTCGTCCTCGCGCACTGGCCGGTCGGCCACCGCGGCGGCCAGCGCCTTGCCGGCCGGCCAGACAAGCCCGAACAGCGGCCAGGCCGCGTCCGAAATGCCCAGCGCCGCGGCCTCGCCCAGCGGGTCGGCGAACTGCTGGCGGTCGAGCAGCGCGCGCATCTGCAGGTCGGCCACGCCGGCCACGGCGATCTGGTGGAATTGGGTCAGGTAGCCCGGCATCGGGGCGGTCCTCGCACAGCCCCGGCAGAGGGCACCGGGACGGATGGATGGTCGCAATGCGACCGCATCCCGGCCGCATCCGGATGCAGGGCATCGGGGGCGGCAGACAGGCGAGGCAAGACGGCGAAACCCGGCAGCGCGAACGCCACCGGGCCGGCCGAGTGTAGCGGGCCGGGTTTTCCCGCGTCAGTCCAACTTGACGCCGCTCGCCTTGACGACTTTCTCGTACTTGGCCAGCTCGGCCTTGACGAAGTCACCGAACTGCGCCGGCGAGGTGGGCGCCGGCTCGGCCAGGAACTTGGCGAGGCGCTCCCGCACGTCCGGCGCATTCAGCGCGGCGGTGAAGGCGGCGTTGAGCTGCTGCACCGATTCGGCGGGCGTCCTGGCCGGGGCGAAGAGGCCGAACCAGGTGTCCACCACCAGGCCGGGCAGGCCGGATTCGGCCAGCGTCGGCAGCTCGGGCATCGCCGCGCTGCGCTGCGCGGTGGTCACCGCCAGGGCCTTGAGCTTGCCGGCGCGGATGTTGGCCGCGGCCGCAGCGAGGTTGTCGAAGTTCAGGTCCACCTGGCCGCCGAGCAGGCCGAGCTGGGCGGGCGCCGCACCGGCGTAGGGGATGTGCACCAGGCTGACCTTGGCCTGGGCCTTGAACATCTCGCCCGCGAGGTGGCCGGCACTGCCATTGCCGCCCGAGCCGTAGTTGAGCCGGCCGGGGTTCTTGCGCGCGTAGGACACCAGGTCGGCCACGCTGCGGATCTGCAGCTTGTCGGCCGTCTCGACGTTGAGCACCAGCACGTTCGGCACGCGGGCGACCAGCGTGATCGGCGCGAAGTCGCGGACCGGGTCGTAGGGCAGCTTCGCGTACAGCCAGGGGTTGATCGCGTGGGTGGCCACCGCACCCATCACGATGCTGTGGCCGTCCGGCGCGGCCTTGGCCACCGCGTCGGCGCCCAGGTTGCCGCCGGCCCCGGGCCGGTTCTCGACGATGACCGTGCCCAGCGTCGGCTGCACCTTCTCGGCCAGGATGCGGGCGATCGCGTCCAGCGGGCCGCCGGGCGGGTACGGGACGACCAGCTTGATCGGCCGGCCGGCCTGGGCGTGGGCGACCGGCCCCCCGAGCAGAGGCAGGGCGGCGGCAAGGAGGAGCGGCAGGAGGCGGCGGCGTTGCATGGCGAGAGCAGCTGGATAAATTATCCAGCGAGTATCACTCCGCCCGGTCGCCTGCCGGTCCGGCACCGGCGGGCGTCCGTCAGCCCGCCAGGAAGCGCTCCACCAGCGCGAACTGCTCGGGCGTGTTCAGCGCGGGCGCGTGGCCGCAGCCGGGGATCTCGACCACCACGGCGCGCGGGCCGCGCTCGCGCATCGCCTCGGCGGTGTCGAGCAGCAGCAGGTCGCTGGTCTCGCCGCGCAGGCAGAGCACCGGCAGGTCGAGGGTGTCCCATTCGTCCCAGAGCTCGTAGTCGTCCGGGTGGCTGATGAACTGCTGCACCATCGCGGGGTCGTAGTGCGGCGTGACACGGCCGTCCGGCAGCCGGCGCACGGAGGTCTCGGTCAGACGACGCCACTGCGCATCGCTGAGCCAGCCGTAGGGCTTGTAGACGGTACGGAAGTAGGCCTCCAGCTCGCTGACGGTGGCAAACGACGCCGGGCTGCCGGCGTAGCTGCGGATGCGCTCGATGGCCGCGGCCGCCAGGCTCGGGCCGTTGTCGTTGAGCACCAGGCGGCGGATGCGCCCGCGAAGCGCACCCGCGGCGGCCTTGGTGCCGATGGCGCCGCCCATGGATGTGCCCACCCAGAGGCATTGCTCGATGCCCAGCTGGTCCAGCAACGAAGTGGCCAACTGCGCGTAGAAAGCCAGGTTGTATTCCCCGACGGGGTCCGGGCTCCACTGGCTCAGGCCGCGGCCGATCGTGTCCGGGCAGATCACGCGCCAGCGCTGCGCGAGGTGCGCCGCCAGGTCGTCCATGTCGCGGCCGGTGCGCGCCAAGCCGTGCCAGGCGATCACCGTTTCGCTGTGCTGCGCGCCCCACTCCATGTAGTGGAGCTCGCGGCCGAGGCAGGTCAGGTAGTTCGAGGTGGGCGACATCGGGTCCCCTGTGGTCTTGTGGTCTTGTGGTCTTGTGATCTTGTGGTTTTGCGGTGGGGCTCAGGCCTTCAGCCGCAGCGCCATCGCCCTCAGCCGGCCGACGATGCCGGTGGGGAAGTGGTAGACCGAGAGCACGAAGAGCACGCCCAGCCAGAGCAGCCAGCGGTCGGGCGAGACGATCTGCGACAGCAGCGGCACGCCGTCCAGTGCCGTGGCGCCGAGCTTGAGCAGGTCCTGCAGGTAGTTCTGCGCCAGCACGAAGGCCACGCTGCCGACCACCGCGCCGTACATCGTGCCCATGCCGCCGATCACCACGATCAGCAGGATGTCCAGCATGATCTCGAAGCTCAGCGTGGTGTCCGGCCCGACGTAGCGCAGCCACAGCGCCAGCAGCGCGCCCGCCGCGGTGGCGAAGGCGGCCGACAGCACGTTGCTCCAGGTGCGGTAGACGACGGTGCGGTAGCCGATCGCCTCGGCACGGAAGTCGTTCTCGCGGATGGCCTGCAGCACCCGGCCGAAGGGCGAGTTGACGATGCGCAGCAGCAGCAGGAAGAGCAGGGCCACCACCCCCAGGATCAGGTAGTAGGCGAACACCTTGCCGTCCACCGCCAGGCCCAGCACCGGGTTCTCGAAGGGCTCGAAGGCCGGGCTGATCCACAACGGGTTCTTGAAGGTCAGCCCGTCCTCGCCGCCGGTGATGTCCGACAACTGCGAGGCCAGCGTCATGAAGGCCGACGCCACCGCCAGGGTGATCATGGCGTAGAAGATCGCCTTGACCCGCAGCGAGAACAGCCCGATCAGCATCGACAGCGCCAGCGAGATGCCCAGCGCCCCCGCGAACCCGAGCAGCACGCTACCCCAGCCCGGGCCGAGCCGCGTGCTGGCCACCGCCACGCCGTAGGCGCCGATGCCGAAAAACATGGTGTGCGCGAAGCTGACGATGCCGGTGTAGCCCAGCAGCAGGTCGAAGCTGGCCACCAGCAGGATGAACACCAGCGTCTTGGCCGCCACCGCCAGCGCCTTGGCGCCGGGGAACAGGAAGGGCGCCGCCACCAGCGCGAGGACGATCAGCACCAGGGCCCAGCCGAGCAGGCGGCTGCGCGGCAGGTCGTGAGAGAGGAGTCGACTCAGCATGATCCTGCCCTCAGCGGTTCGTGACCGGGTACAGCCCCTGCGGGCGCCACAGCAGCACCGCCACCATCAGGCCGATGTTGGAGAACAGCGCCACCTTCGGAGCCAGGAAGCCGGTGTAGTTGGCCATCAGCCCCACCAGCAGCGCGCCGACGAAGCAGCCCAGCGTCGAGCCCAGCCCGCCGATGATGATGACGATGAAGATCAGCACGTTGACCTGTGCGCCGATCTGCGGCGTCACGCTCTGCTGATACAGCCCCCACATCACGCCGCCCAGCCCGGCCAGGCCGGAGCCCACCGCGAACACGCCGACGAACAGGCGCCGGATGCGGTAGCCCAGGCTCTCGACCATCTCGCGGTCCTGCACGCCGGCGCGGATCAGCAGGCCGACCTTGGTGCGCGCCAGCACGTGGCCCATCGCGGCGAAGACCCCCAGGCCGATCACGGCGGCCAGCACGCGGTACTTCTCGATCGCCGCATCGCCGTTGCCCAGCGGGACGTACCAGGCGCCACGCAGCACGTCCGGCAGCGGCAGGGCGATCTGCAGCGGGCCCCAGATCACCTTGATGATCTCCTCGCCGACGATCATCCCGCCCATCGTGATCAGGATCTGCTTGAGGTGCAGGCCGTAGACCGGGCGCACGATCACGCGCTCGAAGGCCCAGCCCACCGCACCGGCCACCGCCATGGCCACTGCCATCGCGGCGAAGACGCTGGCGAACTGCGCCAGGCCGTTGTCGCCCGCCCAGCCGCTCAGCCCGCCCATCACGCTGGTGGCCACAAAGGCGCCCAGCGCAATGAACACGCCGTGGCCGAAGTTCAGCACGTCCATCAGGCCGAACACCAGCGTCAGGCCCGAGGCGATGACGAAGATGATCAGCCCCATCGCGATGCCGGCGGCGGTCAGCGTCAGCCAGGACGACGGGCTGCCGATGGCCGGCAGCGCCAACACGATCAGGCCCAGCAGGATCAGCAGTGGTTTCCAGTCGAAATCCGCCTTCGGTACCTGCTGCCCCCCGCCCGCCGAGTACGGCGGACGCCCCCCCGCGGGGGGCTCGCCCGGCTTGGGACGGCCCGGCGCCGGGCTCGTGGCGGCGGTGGTGTTCGCGCTCATTGGTGGGCTCCCAGTGAAAGGCCGAGCAGCCGCTGCTGCAGCATGTCGTCCTCGGCCAGCTCGCGCATCGCACCGGTGTGGACGACGCGGCCGTTGTCCATCACCGCAACGCTGTCACCGAGGGCCTTGGCCATCATGAAGTTCTGCTCGACCAGCAGGATCGTCGTCTTCTGCCGCTTCAGCTCATTGAAGGCGGTGACCAGGTTCTGGATGATCGACGGCGCCAGGCCCTTGCTGGGCTCGTCGATCAGGATCAGCGCGCGCGGCTCGCAGATCGCGCGGGCCACGGCCAGCATCTGCTTCTGCCCGCCGCTGAGCTTGCCGGCTGGGTAGAGCCAGAACTTCCGCAGCGCCGGGAAGAAGCCGAAGATCCACTCCAGCCGCTGCGTGTCCAGCTCGCTGGCGTTGCGCGCCGAGCGGGCCGCCAGCAGCATGTTCTCCTTCACCGTCAGGTCGGTGAAGATGCCCATGTTCTCCGGCACGTAGGCGATGCCCTGGTGGGCGATCTCCGGCGTCGCCAGCGCCTTCAGGCTGCGGCCCTGGAATCGCACATCGCCCTGCGAGACGCGCCACAGGCCCATGATCGTGCGCAGCGTGGTGGTCTTGCCCGCGCCATTGCGGCCCAGGAGCATCGTCACCTCGCCGGCCGGCACTGCGAAATCCACACCGTGCAGGATGTGGTACGCGCCGATGTGGGTGTGCACACCGCTGAGTTCGAGGATCGGGTTGCTCATGCGGCGGCTCCTTCCGGCTCTTGCGCCGCCTGACCGAGGTAGGCCTGCTGCACCACAGGCGAGGCGATCACCGTGGCCGGCTCGCCGTCGGCCACCAGCTGGCCGTTGTGCAGCACGATGATGCGGTCGCTGAGCTCGCGCACCACGTCCATCTTGTGCTCGACCAGCAGGATGGTCACGTCGCGCCGGGCTTTCAGCGATCGGATCAGGTCCAGCACCACCGGCACCTCGTCCACGCTCATGCCGGCGGTGGGCTCGTCGAACATGAAGACCTTCGGGTCCAGCGCGATCAGCAGCGCCACCTCGAGCTTGCGCTGGTCGCCGTGCGGCAGCGCGCTGGCGTGCACGTCGTGCTTGTCGCCCAGGCGCACCTGTTCGAGGATGGCCTGCGCCTCGTCGATCCAGGCCTGGCGGTCCAGCCAGACGCGGAAGAAGTCGATGCCACCGATCCCGCCCGCCCGGCCGCGCCCGGCCTCGCGGGCCTGGATGGCCAGGCGCACGTTCTCGCGCACGCTCAGGTTGGGGAACAGCTGGGTGAGCTGGAAGGCCCGGCCCAGCCCGCGCCGGGTGCGCAGCGGCGCCGGCAGCGCGGTGAGGTCTTCACCACCGAGCAGCACCCGCCCCTCGCTGGCCGGCAGCTGGCCGGAGATCAGGTTGAAGTAGGTGGTCTTGCCCGCACCGTTCGGGCCGACGATGGCCGTGAGCGTGCCCGGCTCGAAGCGGCAGGACACATGGTCCACCGCCACGTGGCCGCCGAAGCGGATGGTGAGATCCTGGGTTTCAAGCATGGCTTCGCCCAGCCGGGCACGCGGGGTGCCCGGCACGAACAGGAAAGGTCAGGTCGGGAGCGGCGTCAGCCGATCAGCGGGTATTCCGGATCGGGATCTGGAGTTCCGCTGCCGGAATCACGCGCACCAGCTCCGGCACGCCCCAGGCGAAGGCCGGGTCGCTCTTGATGCGGAAGTGGTACATGTCCTGCATCGCCTGGTGATCTTCCTTGCGGAAGGTCATCTTGCCCTTGGGCGTCTCGAAGCTCAGGCCCTCCATCGCGGCGATGAGCTTGTTGGTCGTCGTGTCGCCGGCGGTCTTCTTCAGCGCCTCGACCACCGCGATCGCCGCGCTCATGCCGCCGGCAGTGAAGAAGTCCGGCGGGGCCTTGAACTGACGGTAGTGGTTGGCCACCAGCCACTCGTTGACCGGGTTCTTCGGGATGCCGAAGTAGTAGTACAGCGCACCTTCCATGCCGGGGAAGTTCTTGTAGGCCACCATCGCCGGCAGGATGTTGCCGCCGGTGGCCAGCTTGATGCCGAAGCGCTTCTCCAGGTCCAGGTCGGCGATCTTGCCGAACGGCGTGGGCGCGCCCGACCAGGCCACCGAGATGTACTTCTTGCCCGGCTGGTCCTTGAGCTTGTCGATGATGCGCTGCAGCCCGGCGGTGAAGTCCGTCGTGCCCACGGGCAGGTATTCCTCGTGGACGATCTTGGCCTTCTTGGTGAATTCCTTGGCCGCCTTCACGCCGTCGCGGCCGAAGGCGTTGTCGTTGGCCAGCACGGCGATCACGTTGCCCGGCTGGTCCAGCGCGGCGGCGTTGGCCGCGGCATCCTGCGAGCTGTTGCGACCGGTGCGGAAGATGTACTTGTTCCACTTGTCGCCGGTGATCGAGTCGGCCACCGCCGGCTCCACCAGCAGGATCTTCTTGTACTCCTCGGCCACCGGCAGCATGGCCAGGCCCACCGGGCTGGCGGTCGGGCCCACGGCGATGTCGGCCTTGTCGTCGGCGTAGGCGGCGGCCAGCGCGGCCTTGCCCACGTCGGGCTTGCCCTGGTCGTCCTTCTCGATCACCACCAGCTTCTTGCCCGCCACGGTCATGGTGCCGCCGGTGGCGTACTGCAGGCCGAGGTTGAAGCCGACGATGGTCTGCTTGGCGTAGGCCTCCAGCGGGCCGGTCTTGCTGGCGATCAGGGCGATCTTGACCTCGCCGGCGGCGTGGGCGCCAAGAGGCAGGCAGGCGGCGAACGCCGCGGCGGCGAGGCCGGCCAGGGCAAAGCCGCGGCGGTCTGTGGCGGCAGCGGGATTCAGGGACGAGCGTTGGGGCGAGCGTTCGGTCATGGGCGAGTCTCCGTCGGGGCGCCGGCCGCACCTGGCTGCCTTTCAGCGCGGTGGCCGGTCGGTTCGAGGCAGACCCGGCCGGGCCTGCGTGCAGCCCGCGGTTGCAGACCGCATGCCAGAACGCGACAACCTGGTGAAAACCCTGATCAACCACCCCCGTTGAGCCGGCCGCAGCCCCGTTCATCACGCCAAGGGGCCCGCGCGAGGCCTTGGCAGCGCTCGGGCCGACCACATCACCGCCCACATCCGACTGAATCCCAGACAAGTTGCCTAGAATTCAGTCAATCCAGCCTCAAAGAGGCTCGACCAAGGCCGCCAACCGGGTCAGCGCTTCGGCATCCAGCGGCTCGAACGCCTGGAAACGCAGGTCATCCAGCACCCGGGCTCCCGCGGGGTCCTGGCGCATCCCGCCGAGGATTGCCTGGATGTCGGACAGTCGCCCCAGCAACTCGGGGCCGACACAGAAGCAGTGGTAGGCCTGCTGGGCGTGCGTCTGGCCCAGCACCTGCAGGCCGGCGCGGGTCTTTTCCGCCAGGCCGAGCCAGGTCTCGTTGAACACGAAGCCGGCGTCGGCCTTGCCGGCCACCACCGCCTGCACCGCCTTGAGGTGGTTGCCGACGAATTCGTAACGCATGCGCGGCAGCGGCCAGCCCAGGTCATGCAGCACCGTCAGGCCCAGGAAGTGGACGATCAGCTTGTCGGTGGCCGAGGCGATCGTCAGGCCCGCCTCGGCCTGCGGATCGGGCGACGTGCCGGCGCGCGCCACCAGCAAGGTCTCGTCGAACAGCCCCACCGGCCGCGCCACCGGCACGAAGCCGAGCTGCCGGTGGTACTGGAAGGCGCTGAACGGGTTGGCATACACCATCTGGTAGCCACCGGCCAGCACCTGCTCACGCTCGGTGTTGAAGTGGTCGCTGGGCTCGAAGTGCATCGTGATGCCGAGCTTGCGCTGCAGGTAGGTGTTGAGCAGGAACCAGCCGGCGAGGTTTTTGGCGGTGTCGTGCGGACATACGGACAGGCGGAATTGGGCAGCCATGCACGGATCGGGGGGTCACCCGCGGTGTTGGTTGGAGGCGGCACCATTCTGCGAGACGGCCCCTGCTCCTCGCTGCACCCGGCCCACCCGGCACAAGGTCAAGCACGGGCCGGATTTCACGGCCGCCGCCGCTTCATTCGGTACTGCCCTGGTATCGCTCTTTTGCGGCCTGCCAGCCGTAGGCGCGCTCCACCCGCGCCACCTGCAGCGTGTAGGCCTCGTACCAGTCACGGCGCCCACGCTCGCGTGCCACCACATGCTCGGCGTGGGCCTTCCAGCGCGCGATGTCCGCCTCGCTGGCCCAGTAGCTGACGGTGATGCCGAAGCCGTCCGCGCCGCGCGCGCTCATCGCACCGAGGTAGCCAGGCTGCTGCGCGGCCAGCTCGACCATGCGCTCGGCAGCGGCGGCATAGGCCTCGGCGTCCACGGGCGTGCGGAGGGAACCGAAGATCACTGCGTAGTAGGGCGGCTCAGGGAGTTTCATTTCGGTGCGGGCAAGTGATGCAGATGCCCATCTTGCGCCGACAATGCCGGTCGCTCGCGCCGCGGGCACCCATCTGCGGCGGATGCCGTGCCGCGCCTCCGAAGCCGCCCGCATCGCCACTTCGCTCCTTCGCCCTGTTCCCCGTGCCGCCCACCGTGCAGCGATTTACCACCGACGACGTGCTTGCATCCGCACAGGCCCGGATCGGGAGCCTGACGGGTGAGGCGCTGGCCGCTGCCCTGGTGGAACTGGCCTGGCACCTGCGCCAGCGCGATACGCAGCGCGCCCTGGACCTGGCGGCCCAGGCCGAGGCCTGCCTGCCGACGCAGGCCAGCGGCCCGACGCGCGCCCGGCTGCAGCTGGTGCGCGCCGAAGGCGCGTGGCTGCTGGGTGACCTGGACGCCGCCGAGCGCTGGCTCGGCCAGGCGCGCGGCGACGCCCCCGCCGATGCCGCGGTGCAGGGCGATGCCGACTGGCTCGATGCCTCGCTGGTCAATGACCGCGGCCGCTACGACCAGCGCGAAGTGGCCATCGCACGCTCCGGCGAGCGCGCCACGGCGGCGGGTGATGCCGAACGGGCCGACCTGGCCCGGCTGGCGCTGCAGTGCTTCGACGCGTTCGGCGACCCCGGCGCAGCCCTGTCCGAACACGGTGACGCCGTGCGGGCCCGGCTGGACGACCCCCGACCGGCCGTCGCCGCACTGGCGCACAGCTTCATGCACCACGGGCTGGCGGCGGTGGGGCGCTATGCCGAGGCCATCACCCACGGCCTGCATGCCGCGGAGCTGGCGCTGCAGACCGGGCAGGTGCGGCGCGCCCTGATCGACACCACCAACGCCGCGACGGTCTACCTGGACCTGAACGACGTCGATGCCGCGCTCGCCCTGCTGAACGAGAACCTGGTGCGCGCCCGGGCCACCGGCTGGCCACAGACCACCGGGGTCACCCTGGCCAATGTCGCGCTGGCGATGTTCAAGGCCGGCCGACACGCGATGGCCGTCGAGGTGGCCGACGAGGCGCTCGCCGTGCTCGCGGGCAGCCGGCATGCCAAGCCCTGGTACATCGCCGCCCAGGCACGCGCCACCATCGCGATCGACCAGGGCGACTGGGCCACCGCCCGCCGCCTGTGCAAGACCATCCTGGCCGCGCCGATGCAGGGCGACATGATCGAGATGCGCCGCTTCGCCAGCCAGGCACTGGCCGAGGCGCTGCTGGGCCAGGGCGAGGTCAGCGCGGCACACGACCATGCGGCCCAGGCGCTCGACCTGGCGATCCACAGCGGCGACCTGACCGCGCAGATCGATGCGCACCGGGTGCTGGCGCGCATCGCCCGGCGCAGCCATGCGCACACGCAGCCAGGCGCGCTGGAGTCGCTGCAGCGGGCGCTGGAGATCGCCGAGAACCACCCGGACATCACCCTGCCGCCGGCCCTGCTCGACGAGCTGGCCGCCGAGCAGCAGCAGGCAGGGCGGTTCGAGGGCGCCTGCGCGACCTGGCAGCGCGCCGTGGCCGCCCGCGACGCGCAGGGCCGGCACGACGCCAGCCGGCGTGCCGTGGCGCTGGAGGTGCGTTTCAAGACCGAGCGCGCCCTGGCCGACGCCCAGCGCCAGCGCGAGCTGGCCGAGGCCGAGTCCCGCCGGGCCGAGGAGCTGGCCCAGGTGAACGACCGCCTGCGGGGCGCATTGGCCGAGCTGGAGGCCGCGCAGGGCCTGCTCACCCGGCGCAACGCCGAGTTGCGCGAGGCCTACGCGGCGATGAAGGACCTCAGCCTCACCGACCCGCTCACCGGCCTGCGCAACCGCCGCTTCCTCAGCCAGACCATCGACCAGGACATCGCCCACACGGTGCGGCAGCACGAGACCCGCGCGCTGCGCGCCCAACAGGGCGAGGCGCGCGCCGATGCCCGCTCGAACGGCCGTCCCGACCTGCTGTTCTTCCTGGTCGACCTGGACCACTTCAAGGCCGTCAACGACACGCACGGCCACGCTGCGGGCGACGAGGTGCTGCGCCAGTTCAAGGACCGGCTGCAGGCGGTGTTCCGCGACTCGGACCACATCGTGCGCTGGGGTGGCGAGGAGTTCCTCGTCGTCGCCCGCGGCAGCCGGCGCGAGTGTGCCGCCGCGCTGGCGCAGCGGCTGTGCCGGCACGTCGCCGAGCAGCCCTTCGTCCTGCCTGGTGGCGGCGCCCTGACGCAGACCTGCTCGATCGGCTACGCGCCCTTCCCGCCCGACCCGCTGCAGCCGCGCGAGGCCGACTGGGTCAGCGTGGTCGAGCGCGCCGACCAGCGCCTGTACCAGGCCAAGGCCGCCGGGCGCAACCGCTGGGTGGGCGAGCCCGGCGACCGCATCGACCACCCGGACTGCACCGGCTGAGGACCCCGGCCGCTCAACGCCTTCCCGACGGCGGTGGCGATGGTGGCGGTGGCGGCGGGGTCTGCAGGTACAGACGGTCCGAGTAGGTCGCCAGCCACTGCGGACGGAAGGCCACGAAGATCGCCACCAGCATCCCGGCGAGGAAGCCGTCCCCCCAGGCCGCCAGCCAGCGCGCCACCATCAGCTCGGCCTCGTCCACGCCGGGGGGCGCGCCGTGCAGCCAGACCGACAGCCAGCCGGCACAGGCCGCCGCGACCGCCGTGCCGATGAAGCCCCGGCCCAGGATGTAGATGAACAGGTGGTGCGGCAGCCACCGCCGCAGCCCGGCGCCGATGCCCAGCGCCAGGGTGGCCGGCACCAACCCCAGCCAGACGTAGCGGTGCAGCGCCTCCAGCCAGTCCAGCTGCGCCATCACCGCCGTCACCACCGCCACCGGCAGCAGCGCCAGCACCGCCAGCGGCCAGCCGGCCATCAGCAGCAGCAGCGTCGCCCCCGACAAGGGCTGCACCACCGCGCTGCCCACGTAGCGATCCACCCCCCACACCAGTGGCAGGGCGGCGCACCAGAACAGCCAGGGCCAGGGCGGCCCGGACGGCCCCACCACCCGCCATGGCCGCAGCCACAGCGCCAACGTCACGGCCACAGCGGCCAGGCTCAGATCCAGCATCGTGGCGGCATGCTAGTGCAGTGCGGCCGCGTCCGGCGCCGTACCAGCCGGGCTGCGCTGCGGCAGGCCCGTCTGCAGCGGCTAGGATGCGCGGCCGGCCCAAGGCCCGTGCGCGCACTCGGCGCGCCGCCTGGCCCGCCCGAACAAGATACCGCCGATGCCCACCGCCTCCTCGCGCCGCCCCCGCACCCCGCCGGCCGCCGCGCCGATCGAATCCGTTCCGACCCCCGCCGCTGCACCGGCCCCTGCCCGCCGCCGCAAGCCGGCCGCCGCGGCAGCGGTGGCCGCTGCGCCTGCTGCTGCGCCTGTCACGGCCCCTGCGGTCGACCCCGCCCCCACTGCGGCACGGAAGAAGACCCGCCCAAGCACCCCGGTGGCGCCGGCGCCGATCGAGCCGCCCACCGCGCCACCGGCCACTCCCGCACGGACGGCCAGGAAAGCGGCGGTAAAAACGGCAACGAAGCGCGTGCCAAAGGCCGCCGCACAGGCTGCGGAGCCGCCGGCCACGATGCCGGCCGAGCAACCCACCGTGAAGGCAACCGAACCGGCAGCCGGCAAGAAGACAGCCAAGGCGGCAGCGAAAACAGCGGCAAAGACGGCCGCCAAGCCGGTCGCCAAACCGATCGCGAAGAAGGCTGCCAGGCAGGCCGAGGCACAGGACGCCGCCCCACCCGCTGCCCCGAAGAGCGCCGCCAAGAAGGCGCTGAAGGCAGCGGCGGCACCCGTCGCCGCTCCGGCACCGGAACAGCCTCCGGCCAAGAAGGCAGCCAGCAAGAAGACCGCACCGAAGCCGCGTGCTGCCGCCAAGGCCCCGGCCGAGGCCGCCACCCCTGCGGTGGTCGAGACGCTTGTGCCTGCCGTGCCGGTGGCGGCCGAAGCCGCTACACCCGCACGAGCGCCCGCCAAGCGCCGCTCGCGCGCGGCCGCCGACATTCCGGCCACGCCCACCGAACCCGCCGCACCGGCCGTGCCGCCCACCGCGCCGGCCCCCAAGCCGTCGCGCCGGGGCAAGGCCCCCGCGACCGACAGCACAGCCGCAACCGACACCCCGACGCCCGCCAAGCCGGCCAGCCGCCGTCGCCGCGGCCAGAAGGTGGGGTCCGCCTCCGCCGATGACCAGGCCACTGCGGCCGTGACCGGGACCCCGGCCGTCGAGGTCCCGCTCGCTTCCACCCCTGCATCCGCCGCCGCAACGGCCGCGGCGGTCGACGTACCTGCGACCGACAGCACAGCCGAAACCGCCGCCCCTCCGGGCGAAGGCCCCCCTGCCGACGAGGCGGCGCCGCGCGGGCGCCGGCGCCGCCGCCGCGGGCGCTCGGATCGCGCTGCGGCCGAGACGGCCGAGGCCACCGGCATCGAGCCCGGGGCGGACCAACCGCCGGTCGAGGCCGACGTCGCCATCCAGGCGCCTGCCGCCGAACGGGCGGTGGCCTCGGAGCCGCCCGCCGAGCCCGCCGCCATCGAACTGGCCCCGCCGGCCCCCCCCGCCCTGCCCCCGCGGCCCGTGCTGGCGCTGGCCGACCCGGCCCGCTTCACCTGCGAGGCGCTGGATCCCGGAGCACTGTGGGGCCGCCACCGCGTCACCGACCGCCAGACCGGCGCGGTGCACGAACTGCTGCTGCGCGGCCTGGGCGAAGGCGCTGGCGAGGGTGAAAACCACTGCAGCTGTGCCGACTTTGCCGCCAGCGACCACGGCCGCTGCCCGCACCTCGACACCCGGCTGGCCACCCTGCTCGATGGCGGGCCTGATGCCCAAGCAGCCTATGCCGCCCATGCCGCCCTGCTGCAGGGCGCGCAGCCGCCGCACAGCGAGGTGCACCTGCGCTACGGCGCCGAGCGCCACATCGCCTGGCGCCCCGGCAGCAGCTGCCCGGACGAGCTGCGCAGCCTGGCCGCGGCGGCCCTCGATGCGCAGGGCCACCTCGGCCGCAGCGCTGCGGCGACCGTGCAGCAACTGGTGCAGCGCGCGGCCGAGCTGGGCCACCGCCTGCAGGTCGAGCCGGCCGTCTGGGCCCAGCTGGGCGAGGCCCACGATGCCCAGCGCCGCGTGATGGCCCTGGAAGCCGCCTACCCGGCCGGCCCGGCCGATCCCTCGCTGCTGCAGGGCCTGCTGCGCCAGCCGCTGGCGCCGCACCAGGTCGAGGCCGCACTGCTGGCCGCCTGCGCCGGCCGCTGCGTGCTGGCCGACGAGCCCGGCCTGGGCAAGATCGCCCAGGTGCTGGCCACGCTGGCGCTGCAGCGCCGCCACTTCGGTGCCGAGCGCCTGCTGGTCGCCGCGCCCACCGAGTGGCTGCGCCGCTGGCAGCGCGCCATCGGTCGCTGGACCTCGCTGGCCGTGCGCCTGGGGCTGGACGAGCTGGCCACCTCGTCGGAGCCGGTGCTGCGTCTGGTCAGCCTGGACGAGCTGCTGCGCCAGGCTGACGCCGTGGCCGCCTGGGCGCCGGACGTGCTGGTGATCGACGAAGGCCCGCTGGCCCCCCCGCCCTGGCTGGGCGACTCCGCCGCCGCGCTGCAGCGGCTGAACCCCGGCGCCACCCTGGTCGTGCTGCGCCGCCCGGCCGAAGCACGGCCCGACGCCGTGGCGGCGCTGGTGCGCTGGCTCGACCCGCTGCGCCTGGGGCCCACCCGCCGCCTGCTGGAGGCCCACGCCGGCCCGGCACCTGACGCTGCAGCGGGCGCGTCCGTGCAGGATTGGCATGACCTCGACCGCCTCGGCGACACCCTGCTGCCGCTGCTGCTGCGCCGTCGCCGTGCCCCGCTGGCCGCGGGTGCCACACCCGAGCCGCACCCGGCCGATGACGACGTCCACACCCTGGCGCTGACCACTGGCCAGGCGGCGCGCCACCAGGCCCAGCGTGAACGTGCTGCCCGCCTGGTCGCCCGCTGGGAACGCGTGGGCGACCTCGCCAGCCGAGAGCAGCGTGAGCTGCTGGCCGCTGTGCGGGGCATGAGCCAGGCCTGCGTGGCCGTGGCCGACGACATCGGCGCTGCGGGCAACGGTGCAGCCAGCGCTGCGGGCGAAGGCCCCGACCCGAAGGCCGCGGCCCTGCTGGCGCTGATCGACGAGGTGTCCGCACAGGCACCGGACACGCAGCTGGTGGTGTTCAGCCAGTGGCCGGCCGCCCTGGCAGCGCTGGGCCAGGCGCTGGCGCAACGTGGCATTGGCAGCCTGGCCTTCCAGGCCGAGCTGAGCGATGCGGCGCTGGCCGATGCCGCAGCCCATTTCCGCGCCGATGCGCGCTGCCGCGTCGCGCTGGTGGCCGATGAGGTGCTGCCGCGCCTTCAGCTGGAGCACGCCCATGCCGGCGTGGTGCACCTGGACCGCCCCTGGCTGCCGCGCCGGCTGGCCGAGCGCCTGGCCAGCGTGCTGCCCCGTTCGGGCACCGACGCCTCGGCCGGGGCCGCGACCGGGCCTGGTGCCGAAGCCAGCGTGCCGGTGCTGCACCTGATCGCCGAGGCGAGCATCGAGGAGGCCCTGCTGGACGCGCAGACCACCGCCGCGGCGCTGGGCATGGCCCCGTCCGGTGCGGCGCTGGCCAGCCTGCTGGCGCAGCCGGACGGTGGCGCCTTCCTGACCGGTGCGGCCCTGGCGGCGCTGGTGCAGCAGGTGCGCGAGCTGCTGCGGGGGATATGAGCGCGCCGCGGCCCCCCGGCACTCCGGACCAGGCACCGGGCAGCAGCCCGGGCGCCGAGACCATCGCGGTGATCGACTTCGAGACCACCGGGATGACGCCCGCCCAGGGCGCACGCGCCACCGAGATCGCCGCCGTGCTGGTGCGCGGCGGCGCCATCGTCGGCCAGTACCAGAGCCTGATGCACAGCGGGGTGCGCATTCCCGCCTTCATCGAGCAGCTCACCGGCATCAGCAATGCGATGCTGCGCGGCGCGCCGCCGGCCGAGCAGGTGATGCGCGAGGTGGCCGACTTCACCCGCGGCTGCCCGCTGGTGGCGCACAACGCCAGCTTCGACCGCGGCTTCTGGCTGGCCGAGCGCGAGCGCGCCGGCTGCCCGGTCACCCTGCCGGTGCCGGGCGAGCCCGCGCCCGTCACCAACCCGGCCGCCGACTTCGCCTGCACCGTGCTGCTGTCACGCCGCCTCTACCCCGACGCGCCCAACCACCGCCTCGGCAGCCTGGCGCGCTGGCACCACCTGCCCGACCAGGGCCGCGCCCACCGCGCCCTGGCCGACGCGCTCACCACCGCGCACCTGTTGCTGCGCATCCAGCAGGATGTGAGTGACCGCTTTTCCGCCGAGCTGGCGGACCAGCCGGTCGACCACGGGCTGCTGGCCGCCCTGCAGCGCGCCAGCAAGGACCAGCTCCCGCGCTGCGTGACCAGGCACCTGCGCAGCCGGGGCGCGGCAACGGCGCTGCGCCGGTGAGCCTGACCGGCTGGTTCCTGGTGGCCGCCGCCAGCCTGCTGGCTGGCGGGTTGCTCGGCGCCCTGCTGCGCCCACGCTCGCTGGCCCCGGTCGTGATCGCCACGGTGATCGCCTTTGGCGCCGCCGTCAGCGGCATGATCGCCAGCGCCTGGCTGCAGCAGCCGACGGCGACCACGCTGTTCGGCCTGGCCAGCATCGCCATCCCGGCTGTCGGCGCCCTGGCCTGGGTGGGCGCCCTGGTCGGGCGGCGGTGGCGCCCACCTGCCTCCTGACGGCTCGCCCGGGGCGGCGGCTCAGGACACCGGCCGCTCCAGCTCCGCCACGCGCGTCAGCAGCTGCTCGACGCTCCAGTGGCGCGTCAGCCAGATCGTCAATGCGGCACCCGCCAGGTGCCGGCGCAACGGCCCGGCATCGCGCTGCAGATGCTCGCGGCTGTGGTCGGAGGCCACCCGCCAGGCGAAGGCCACGATGTCCGGCGGGCGGGCCTGCACCGAGGCGGACAGCAGGTAGGTCACCGGGTCCAGCGCCACCGCCTCGGGCGGCCCGGCGCTGCCGGCACGCTGCCAGACCTGCTGCTGCACCGCCAGCGCCGCGATGCGCTGCGGCGGCTCGGGTCGACCCTCGACCGCCTGCAAGCCCAGGGCGTAGAGCGCCCAGGGCAGCCCCAGGACGAGGGCGCCGATGCCCAGGACGAGCGCGGCGAGGAGGACTTCCCAGCGGGTCGAGGCAGCCATGCGGGCAGTCTAGGGCAGCGGTGGCACCCGCCCGGCACCGACCCCGCACCGTCCGGGTCAACCCGGGCCGGCTTCCCTGCGCCACGGCTGTGCTCTACCCTTGGCGCATCCACCAACCGGGTGGGGCGCTGCGCCCCGCCGCCTTCAGGAGATGAACACGATGGGCAGCATGATCACCTTCCAACGCCCCGACGGGCAGAGCGTGCAGGGCTACCTCGCAGAAGCAGCCGGCAGCAGCGGCGGCCCGGCGGTGGTGGTGATCCAGGAGTGGTGGGGCCTGAACGACCAGATCCGCGGCGTGGCCGACCGCCTGGCCCGCGCCGGCTACACCGCGCTGGTGCCGGACCTCTACCGCGGCCAGTCCACCGTGGAGGCCGAGGAGGCGCACCACCTGATGACCGGGCTGGACTTCGGCGCCGCCGCCTCGCAGGACATCCGCGGCGCGGTGCAAGCACTCAAGGCGCGCAGCGCCGGCAAGGTGGGCGTGACCGGCTTCTGCATGGGCGGCGCGCTGACCGTGCTGTCGCTGACGATGGTGCCCGAGGCCGATGCCGGCGTGATCTGGTACGGCTACCCGCCGATCGAGTACGTCGACGCCAGCAAGATCACCGCGCCGGTCATGGCGCACTGGGGCGAGCAGGACAGCGTCTTCGCGATCGCCGGCGTGGATGCCCTGGAGGAGAAGCTGCGTGCCGCTGGCGTGGCCTACACCGGCCACCGCTACCTGGCGCACCACGCCTTTGCCAACGAGAACGCCCAGGGCCCGCGCCGCTACCCATTCACCCAGTACGACGCCGCCTGGGCGCAGGCGGCCTGGGACCGCACGCTGCGCTTCTTCGGCCAGCAGCTGGGCTGAAGCACCGGCCGGCAGGTTCAGTCCATCCTGGCGATCACCGCGCAGGCCACGCGCGCGCCGGAGTTGCCGGTCGGCTGGGTCCGGTAGTCGTCCGGCTGGGCATGCACGATCAGGCCACGGCCGACGATGTCCGCCACGCCGCTGCCGATGCCCAGGCCGGGCAGCTTGACGCGCAGGTCGGCCTTGCCATTGGCGTCCGCCTTCAGCGCGGGCAGGTCCCCGGCGTGGTGCTCGGCATCCTGCGGGCCGTGCGGCTTGCCGGCGGGGTTGAAGTGGCCGCCGGCGCTGAGGCCGTCGCCGCTGGAGCAATCGCCCTTCTCATGGATGTGGAAGCCGTGCTCCTGGCCTGGCGTCAGGCCGCTGAGGCGCGCGTGCATGAACACGCCGCCCTCCTCCTGGTGGAACATCACCATGCCGCTGACGCTGTGGCCGCGGGTGGCTTCCAGCTTGGCATGCGCCGCCGGGCTGCCGCCGTGGTGGGCATGGTCGTGGTGGCCGTGTCCCTCGTGGTCACCATGGCGGTGCATCGCCGTGCAGCCGGTGAGGGCCACGGTGGCAATGACGAGGGGCAGCAGCAGGGCAGCTGGGCGCATGACGAGTCTCCTCTTGAGCGGTCTGGATCCGGGTGCCATGCGCAGGAACACGCGCCGGCCGGTACATCCTAGGCCAGCGCGCAAGACCCCGACGCCGACACACGCCCACGCAACCGCCCGCACATCGGGGCCGCCCACCGCTAGACTGGCCCGCAGCCGCCGCACGCTGGCGCCGTACCCGCCACGGCCACAGGGCACCGGCAAGATGGAGGATTCCCCATGGACCGCACCCTGCGCTGGGGCCTGATCGGCTGCGGCGACGTCACCGAAGTCAAGAGCGGCCCGGCGCTGCAGCGCGCCGAGGGCTCGCAGCTCGTCGCGGTGGCCAGCCGCCACCCCGAACGCGCCGCCGACTGGGCCCGGCGCCACGGCGTGCCGCGCTGGCACGCCAGCGTCGATGAGTTGCTGGCCGCGCCGGACATCGACGCCGTCTACATCGCCACCCACCCGGACAGCCACTGCGGGCTGACGCTGCGCGCCGCGGCCGCCGGCAAGGCCGTGCTGGTCGAAAAGCCGATGGCGCTGGACCCCGCCGAGTGCCTGCGCATGGTGGAAGCCTGCCGCGCCGCCAGCGTGCCGCTCTGGGTGGCCTACTACCGCCGTGCGCTGCCGCGCTTCCTGGCGATCCGCCAGGCGCTGGCCGGCGAGGCGCTGGGCGCGCTGCGCGCCGTCGTGGTGCGGCAGTTCCGGCCGCTGCCCAGCACCGAGCGCCAGGCGAGCCAGGCGCACCGCTGGCGCGTCGATGCGGCCCGCTCGGGTGGCGGGCTGTTCTTCGAGGCCGCCTGCCACGGCCTGGATGCGCTGGACTGGCTGCTCGGCCCGCTGGAGCAGGTGCAGGGCCTGGCCGCCAACCAGGCCGGCGCCTGGGCGCCGGAAGACATCGTGGCCGGCACCTGGCGCCATGCCGGCAGCGACGAAGGCGGCGAAGGCGACCCCTACCGCGGCACCGGCCGCGGCGTGGTCGGCAGTGTGCTGTGGTGCCACGCCGCCGGCATCGAGGAGGAATCCACCGAGATCGTCGGCAGCCGCGGGCGCCTGCGCTGGTCGGTCAACCGCTGCTCGCCGATCGAGCTGACCGTCGACGGCCGGACCCAGCTGCTGCCGATCCCCGACCCGCCGCATGTGCACCAGCCGCTGGTGCAGGCCATCGTGCACGAGTGGAACGGCCTGGGCCGCTGCCCCAGCACGGGCGAGAGTGCGCTGCGCACCGCACGGGTGATGGCGCAGCTGCTGGCGGGCCTGCCGGCCTGAACGGCAGTGCCGGCCGGCGTGCACAAGTCACCATCCCTGCGCATGGCGCGCCGGAGGGGTTGATTCATATCGGGACAATCCACTCACCCATGGAACACCCGCTCATCGAAGCGGCCCTCGCGGCCCGCCACGCGCCCATCCCGCCGACGCTGCGCAGCCGCTTCCACGCCTTCCACCGCGCGCACAACCTGCGCTTCCTGCTGGTGATCAACCTGCTGGGGCAGGCCGCGTACTTCTCCTACGCGCTGGCCGACCTGCTGGCGGTGCCCGACATCGCGGCGCTCTCGCTGGCCACCCGCACGGCCTTCCTGCTCCTGACGCTGCCCGTCGTGCTGCTGCTGTTTCGCCGCGCCCGCTCGATGCGGCTGCTGGACATGCTGCTGCCGGCGCTGATCACCCTGGCCGCGCTGATCTGGTTCGAGCTGCTCACGCACAGCCGCTCACCCAACGTGGCCACCTACCAGTACGCCTCGGTGATCTTCATCGTGCTGGCCAACCTCGGCGTGCGGGTCCACTACGCCCCTGCGCTGTTCTGGTCGCTGGCGATCTCCGCGGCCACGGGCCAGGGCGTGGTGCGGCTGGCCGGCGGATTCAACGAGGCCACGCTGGTGTTCTCGCTGGTCTACCTGCCGGTGCTGTTCTTCAGCCTCTTCATCAGCTGGACGGCCACGCACCACGGCCGGCGCAGCTTCCTGCTCGCGCAGCTCGACGAGCTGACCCTCCAGGAGCTGCTGCACGCCAACGGCCGCCTGCGCACCCTGGCCGATACCGACGCCCTCACCGGCCTGCCCAACCGCCGCCAGTTCGACGCCGAGGCCGAGCGCGCCTGGTACCACGCCCGGCAGCGCGGCCACTCCCTGGCGCTGCTGATGATCGACATCGACCACTTCAAGCCCTACAACGACCACTACGGCCACCCGGCCGGCGACGCCTGCCTGCGGCGCGTGGCCGGCTTGCTGGCCAGCCACATGCGCGAGGGCGAATACCTGGCCGGCCGCTGGGGCGGCGAGGAGTTTGCCGTGCTGCTCACCCCGGCCGGCCCGGAGTTGGCCGCCACCGTCGCACAGCGCCTGGTGGACGCGGTGGCACAGCTGGCCATCCCCCACGGGCACCGCCCCGACGGCAGCGACGTGGTCACCTTCAGCATCGGCGGCGCCCTGTCCAGCGAGCCCGGGGTGGCCTCGCTGGCCATGCTGGTCGAGCGCAGCGACGCCCGGCTCTACCAGGCCAAGCGCAGCGGGCGCGGCCGGGCGGTGATGGGCTGAGGGCCTCGGCACCTGCGCAGGTGCGCCGCACATCCCTCCTGCCATCAGGGCCATTCAACGCAACCGATCGGCAACCAGGGTTTTCACCTGGTCTCGGCCCCGTTGCGAACCAAGGCGGCGATCCCGCGGCCGGCCTGAGCGAGACTGCAGGCTTCGCGATCCGCCTCGCGCCCTGCGTCTCCTCGCCCGGTCATGGTCCCCACCGCCCTCGCCTTCATCGCCGGCACCGCCGCCCTGCTCTGGGTGTCCCGGCACGCCCTGCGCAATCCGCGTGCGCACGGCTTCTACCGCTTCTTCGCCTGGGAATGCATCCTGGGCCTGGTGCTGCTGAACTTCCCCGTCTGGGAGCGCGACCCCTTCGCGCCGCACCAGCTCGCCTCCTGGGTGCTGCTGCTGGTGTCGCCCGCGCTCGCCATCCAGGCCGTGCGCCAGCTCAAGCATCAGGGCCGCCCGGATGCCACGCGCAGCGACGCCGAGCTGTTCGGCTTCGAGCGCACCTCCCGGCTCGTCACCAGCGGCCTGTTCCGCTACATCCGCCACCCGATGTACGCGGCGCTGATCTACCTGGCCTGGGGCGCCTACCTGAAGGACGCCGCCGCGCCGCTGGGCATCGCCCTGGTGGGCGCGGCCACCGTGCTGCTGCTGCTCACCGCCCTGCGCGACGAGGCCGAGTGCCGCGCCCACTTCGGCGCGGCTTACGATGCGTACATGAAGACCAGCAAGCGCTTCGTGCCCTTCGTGTTCTGAACACGGTCCGGACGGGCTCCGGACGAAGCGCAGCGGCACCCGGCCACCGAGGAGACAGGCCATGAAGATCGCGAATCGGCTCCCCGCCGCCCTGGCCGCCCTGCTGGTGGCCGGCACCTGGGCCACCAGTGCCACCGCGCAGGCACAGGCGCCGACGCCCGGACAGGCAGCGCCGAAGGTGGCCACGGCCGAAGCGCCCCATCCGATCGACATCCCGCCCTGGTTCAGCGACAGCTTCCTCGACTTCAAGGACGAGATGGCCGACGCCGCACGCGCCGGCAAGCGGTTGCTCGTCTACATCGGCCAGGACGGCTGCCCCTACTGCCGCGAGCTGATGCAGACCAACTTCAGCCAGCGCACCATCGTCGAGAAGACGCGCGCCCATTTCGTCGCCATCGCGCTCAACCTCTGGGGCGACCGCGAGGTGACCTGGGTGGACGGCCGCCGCTACAGCGAGAAGACCCTGGCGCGCGAGCTGAAGGTGCAGTTCACGCCCACGCTGCTCTTCCTCGACCCCGCCAGCGGCCAGGTGGTCGGCCGGCTCAACGGCTACCAGCCGCCCGAGCGTTTCTCGGCCGCGCTGGACCACGTGATCGCCCGCGGCGAGCGGCGCCAGCCACTGGCGGATTACCTGGCCAGCCACGTCCGGGAGACCGCCCGTGCGCAGCTCAATGAACAGCCCTTCTTCCTGCGCCCACCCGCGGGCGGCCAGGCCCATGACCTGCGCCGAGCGCCCGGCAGCCGGCCGCTGGCGGTGCTGTTCGAGACGCGCCGCTGCGCGCCCTGCGACGAGATGCACCAGCAGGGCTTCCCGCGCCCGGAGGTGCAGGCGCAGCTGCGCCGCGTCGACATCGTGCGCTTCGCGTTGAACGACCGCAGCGGTCTGATCGCCCCGGACGGCCGCCGGCTCAGCGCCGAGGCCTGGGCCCGCGAGCTGCAGGTCGGTTTCACGCCGACGCTGGTGTTCTTCGACGCCGCCGGCCCCGCAGCGGCCGGCCGGGAGGTGTTCCGGGTCGACGGCTACACGCGGGCCTTCCACCTCGCCAGCGCCTTCGACTACGTCGCGAGCGGCAGCTGGCGGCGCGAGCCCGAGTTCCAGCGCTACCTGCGCGACAAGGCCGACCGCCTGCGCGAGCAGGGCCAGCGCGTCGAGCTCTGGAAGTAGCTCACCCAGCGCGAGCGGCGCTGGCGGCCGGCCGTCAGGGCACCACCGCCAGGAACAGGAACACCACGAACAGCACCAGGTGCACCGCGCCCTGCAGCACCGTGGCGCGCCCGCCCGCCAGGGTCAGCGTGGCCACGGCAAAGCTGAGCACCAGCAGCACGATGTCCTTGCCGCCGAGCCCGAGCTGCAGCGGAAAGGGCAGCCAGGGGCTCAGCGCCGCCACCACCGGCACCGTCAGGCCGATGCTGGCCAGCCCGGAGCCCAGCGCCAGGTTCAGGCTGGTCTGGAGCCGGTTGTGCAGCGCCGCACGGGCAGCGGCCAGCGTCTCTGGCGCCAGCACCAGCAGCGCCACCAGCACACCCACCACCCCGGGCGGCGCCCCGGCGGCGCGCACGCCGGCCTCCAGCGTGGGCGCCAGCGCCTTGGCCAGCCCCACCACCGCCACCAGTGACAGCATCAGCAACGCCAGCCCGGCCAGCGCCGCCGCGTTGGACGGCGGCGCAGCGTGCTCGCTGCTGGAGGGCGCGGTGCCATCCGCGTCGGGCAGCGGCAGGAAGTAGTCGCGGTGCCGCACCGTCTGCACGAAGACGAAGGCACCGTACAGAACGAGTGAAGCCACCCCCGCCAGCGCCAGCTGCGCGGGCGAGAAGGTCGGCCCGGGCGACGAGGTGGTGTACACCGGCAACACCAGCGTCAGCACCGACAGCGCCAGCAGCACCGCCAGCGTCGGCCCGGTCCCGTCGACGCGGAAGGCCACCACCCGGTGGCGCAGCCCGCCCAGCAGCAGGCACAGCCCGACGACGCCGTTGGTGACGATCATGATCGCGGCGAACACCGTGTCGCGCGGCAGCGCGGCCGCCTGCGCGCCGCCGGCCAGCATCAGCGAGACGACCAGCGCCACCTCGATCACCGTGACCGCCAGCGCAAGCACCAGGGTGCCGAAGGGCTCGCCGACGCGGTGCGCCACCACCTCGGCGTGGTGCACCGCCGCCAACACGGCGGCGATGAGCCCGACCGCCGCCGCCATCAGCGTCCAGGCCCCGTCGAAGGCGCCCGCCAGGCCCAGCGCCAGCAGCCCCAGCCCCGGCAGCAGCAGGCTCCAGAGCGGCAGGGCGGGCGGGAGGTTCAGGTGGGGCCGACGCATGCGCCGCAGTATGCGGGCGGAGGCAAAGCAGGCGCGGCGGCGGGTGCTTCGGCGGCGGGTGCTGCGCCCCTCAGGCCTGCGCCTCCCGGGCCATCGCGGCCAGGATCCCCGCCGGTTCGGCCGGTGCCCCTGCGAGCAGCGCCTCCAGCGCCTGATGCGCCACCCCGTAGTGCGCCTTCAGCGCCTGCACCTGCGCGAGCAACGCCTGCCGTTGTGACTCGGGCAGTGGCTGGGCGCGGCGCACCGCCAGCACCATCTTGTTCTTGCTGGTGTGCTCGGGCGAGATGAACTCGAAGACCTGGGCGTCGTAGCCGCTGGCCTGCAGCAGCAGGGCGCGCAGCGTGTCGGTGAGCATTTCGGCCTGCTCGGTCATGTGGATGCCGTGGCGCAGCATGGGCTGCAGCAGCGGCGGCGCCTTCATCTGCGGGCGCAACTCCTTGTGGCAGCAGGGCGAGCACAGGATGATGGCCGCGCCCGCCAGCACGCCGCGGTGCATCGCCACATCGGTGGCGGTGTCGCAGGCGTGCAGCGCGATCATGATGTCGATCGGCCGGGCCGCGAAGCTGCGCACATCGCCGGTGGCGAAATGCAGCGAGCCGCCGTCCTCACTTTGCCCCGGCGCCATGCCGAGTCGCGCCGCAGCGTCGTTGCACAGCGTGGTCAGGTCCGGCCGCAGCTCGACGCCGATGACCTCTGGCACCCGGCCGGCGCCGCGCAGCATGTGGTGCACCGCAAAAGTCAGGTAGCCCTTGCCGGCACCGAAGTCCAGCACCCGCACGGGCTGAGCAGCATCGCGCTGCGCCAGCGGCGACTGGGCGATGGCGTGCTCCAGCACCTCGACGAACTTGTTGATCTGCCGCCACTTGCGCGCCATCGCCGGCACCAGGCGCTGCTGCGCGTCGGTGACGCCCAGCTCGGCCAGGAAGGGTGTGTCCAGCGACAGCGCATGGCGCTTCGCCCGGTCGTGCGCGGTGACGGTGGTGGCCCCCTCATCGGCGACACCCTCGTCCGACGCAGCGCCAGCCCCCGCCGCAGGCGCTGCGACCTTGCCGATGCGCAGCCCCCACTGTCCCTTGCGGCTCATCATCAGCTGGATGTCGTGCCCGCGGGTGACCAGGTGGGCGTGGTGGAACTGCTGCGCCACCCCCCGCGCCACCTCCTCCACCGCCTCGTCCAGCGGCAGGTTCTTGGTGATGTCCTTGGTCCGATGCCGCCAGACCATCGACAGGTGCTCCACCCCGCGCAGCAGCACCCGCCGCGCCAGCAGCTTTTCCAGCGAGGGCTCGGCATCGTGCGGCCGGCCCAGCACCAGCCGCTGGAAGCTGCCGTCGGCCAGGCTCTGGCGCAGCCGGACGATGAACTTCTGCGGCTCGGTGAGCGACACCGCGGCAGCGGGGCGGGATTCGGCGGTGGGCGAATGCATGGTGCAATTGTCCTCCCCGCACCCGCGCCCTAGACTGAAGCCTCCCGCCGCGGAGAAACCCATGCCCGATCCGCACACGCTCCAGCGCTTCGTCGACGCCCAGGCCCCCGTCTGGCCGCAGGTGCACGCCGAACTCGCCGCGGGCGCCAAGCGCAGCCACTGGATGTGGTTCATCTTCCCGCAGCTGCGCGGCCTGGGCCGCAGCGAGACGGCGCGCTTCTACGGTATCGGCGACCTGGACGAAGCCCGCGCCTGGTGGGCCCACCCGCTGCTGGGCCCGCGCCTGCGCGAGGCCTTCGGCCTGCTGGCCGCGCTGCCGTCGACGCTCAGTGCCGAGCAAGTGCTCGGCCCGGTGGATGCGCTGAAGCTGCGCTCCTGCCTGACGCTGTTCGAGGCGGTGGCGCCCGAGGAGGCGGTGTTGGGTGTGCTGCTGGCACGCTGGTACGGAGGCCGGCGGGATGCGGCCACGCAGGAACGGCTGGGCGCCGCCTGAGCGGGCGAAAAACCGGCAAATTCGTTCCATTCCCGTTAAGCTGCGCAGCGAGGCGTCCCTCGACGGCAACCGCACCCTGCGGAGAAGGAGCACGGCATGGCCTACCGCCCCAGCGACCCGTCGGACCGGTCCACCGGCCGCCCCTGGCGCCGCGCTCGGCAGCTCCACCCCGCGCTGTCCCTGGCCCTCAGCAGCTGCCTGCTGACCGCCGGTCTGCCACTGGCGACGGCCTGGCTGGCCCCCGCCACCGCCCTCGCAGCCACCCCGGCTGCAGCGCGCGACCTCAGCGCCGATGCCAAGGCCGCCGCCGCCGAAACCGTCTTCAACGCCGCCGCCACGCTGGACGCCTTCAAGCGCGAAGCCGACGACCGCCTGCGCGGCCAGCGCCGCCAGATCGAAGGCCTGCAGACCCGCCTGAAGACGGCCGAGGCGCAGCGCCAGACCGACGTCAGCGCCCTGCGCAGCGAACTCGCCCAGGCCCAGGAACGCTTCGTCGCCGAACTGGCCGCACGCGACCGCACCTACGCCCGCGAGATCGCGGTGTTCCGCAGCACGGTCGAGGACATCGCCGCCACGCCCGAAGGCGCTGAAGCCCTGCGGCAGTACAACGCCGGGGACGAAGCCGGTGCGCTGGCGGTGCTGGACAGCCTGGCCGACGCCCGCGAGCAGGCGCGCAAGGCGCGCGCCGCGCTGGAGACGGCCGCCGAGCGCCGCCGCATCGCCACGCTCGCGCTGGATGCCCGCGACAAGGGCAAGGTCGACACGCTGGCGGTAATCAAGCGCTACGAGGAAGTCACCCGCCTCGACCCCGGCTGGCACTGGGACTGGGTGGAACTGAGCCGCCTGTACGCCGAGGCCAACCGTCTCCAGCAGGCCCAGGCTGCGGCGCAGCGCTCGGCGGACACCGCTCAAGACAACCGCGACCTGGCGGTCGCGCTGGACGAACTTGGCAAGCTACTCGCCGCCCAGGGCGACGGCGTCGGCGCCCGCGCACGCTTCGAGGAGAGCCTGGACATCTTTCGGCACCTGGCCGCGGTCAACCCCAGCCTCGACGTCTACCAGCGCGACTTCGCCCACATGCTGCGCAGGCTGGGCGACCTGCTCATCCGCCAGGGTGAGCTCGCTGCCGCCCGCGTGCACCTGCAAGGCAGCCTGGCGATCCGCCAGCGCCTCGCCGCCGCCAACCCCGGTTCGGCCGATGACCAACGCGACCACAGCCTCATCCTGAGCAAGCTGGGCGACCTGCTGCTCGCCGAGGGTGATCCCGCTGCCGCCCGAGCGCACTTCGAGGACAGCCTGGCCATCACGCGGCGCCTGGCCGCCGCACACCCCGGCTCGGCCAACGCGCAGCGCGACCTCAGCATCGGTCTGGAGCGGCTCGGCGACCGGCTCCTCGCCCAGCGGGATCTGGCCGGCGCCCGTGCGCTCTTCGAGGAAGATCTGGCCATCTCCCAGCGCCTGGCCGCGGCCGACCCCGGCTCCGCCAGCGCGCAGCGCGACCTCAGTGTCAGCCTCAACAAGATCGGTGACCTGCTCCTCGCCCAACGCGACTTCTCAGGCGCCCGCGCGCGGTTTCAGGACAGCCTGGCCATCCGCCAGCGCCTGGCCGCCGCCGACCCCGCATCGGCGACCGCACAGCGCGATGTCAGAATCAACCAGAACAGGCTCGGCGACCTGCTGTTTGGCCAGGGCGACCTCGCCGGCGCCCACACCCACTTTCAGGCCAGCCTCGCCATCGCCCAGCGCCTGGCCGCCGCCGACCCCAGCTCGGCGCAGGCGCAGGCGCAACGCGAAGTCTGGCTGACGATGTGGCGGCTGCGGCAGCTGCCGGACAGCGGTATCACCTGGGCGCAGATCGCCCAGGCCATCGAGGCCCAGCAGGCGCGCGGCACGCTCCTGCCGGGGGACCAGCGCTACCTCGACGACGCCCGGCAACGCGCCCAGCGCGAACAGGCCCCGAGCGCCAAGCCGCCCTGACCGCTGCGCCCGCGCCTGCCCCCAAACCCGGCGCCGGCGCACCGGCCACCCTGGCCGCTCATGCCGCTCGGGCCGCGCATACCGCCCGTGCCGCCACATCGCCCGTCGAAACCGGCAATTTCACCCGGTTTACCGCTAAGCTGCCCCCCAAGGCGCCCACCCGACAGCGCCCGCACCCCGCAGCGGAGGAGCCCGGCATGGCCAGCCACAGCAGCAGCAGCAGCAGCAGCGACAGCCTCAGCCACCCGACCGATCGGCCCAGCGGCCGCCCCCGGTTCGTCGCCTGGCGCCACGGCCATCGGTTCCAGGCGTCGCTGCCCCTGGCCCTCAGTAGCTGCCTGCTGACCACTGGCCTGCCCTGGCTGACGGCAGCGCTGGCCCCCGGCACTGCCCTGGCCGCCACCGCTGCGGCCACATCGATAGCCACCCGCGACCTCAGCGCCGACGCCAAGGCCGCCGCCGCCGAAACCGTCTTCAACGCCGCCGCCACGCTGGACGCCTTCAAGCGCGAAGCCGACGACCGCCTGCGCGGCCAGCGCCGCCAGATCGAAGGCCTGCAGACCCAGCTGAAGACGGCCGAGGCGCAGCGCCAGACCGACATCGCCGCCCTGCGCAGCGAACTCGCCCAGGCCCAGGAACGCTTCGTCGCCGAACTGGCCGCGCGCGACCGCGCCTACGCCCGCGAGATCGCGGTGTTCCGCCGCACGGTCGAGGACATCGCCGCCACACCCGAAGGGGCCGAAGCTTTGCGCGTCTACAACGCCGGCGAGGAGGTCAAGGCCCTGGGCATGCTGCGCCGGCTCGCCGACGCCCGCCGCCAAGCCCGGGAGGTGCGCAACAACATCGAGACCGCCGCCGACTACCGCAAGGAAGCCATGCTGGCGCTGGACGCCCGCAACAAGGGCAAGCTGACCACACGGGACGTGATCGCCAAGTTCGAGGAAGTGACCCAGCTCGATCCCGGACTTCACTGGGATTGGGTGGAGCTGGGGCGGCTCTACAACGACGCTGGGCAGTTGGACAAGGCCAAGACCGCCGCCCAGCGGTCGGTGGAGGCATCCAGTACAGACCGGGACCGCTCTGTCGCATTGAACGAACTCGGTCGGGTGATGTTCACCCAGGGCGACCTCGCTGGCGCCCGCGCGTGGTTTCAGGAGAGCCTGGACATCGCCAAGCGCCTAGCCGCTGCCGACCCCAGTTCGGCCACCCTGCATCACGACGTGAGTGTCAGTCTCATCAAGCTCGGAGATGTGCTCTTCGCCCAGGGGGATCTCGCTGGCGCCCGCGCGCGCTTTCAGGACAGTTCGGACATCCACCTGCACCTGGCTGCGGCAGACCCGAGTTCGGCCAACCTGCAACGCGATGTCAGTGTCAGCCTGATCAGGCTCGGCGACGTGCTGGCCGCCCAAGGTGATCTGAACAGCGCCCGTGCGCGTTTTCAAGACAGCCTGGCTATCCGCCAGCGTCTGGCCGCCGCCGACCCGAGTTCAGCCAGCATCCAGCGTGATGTCTGTGTCAGCCTGGACAGGCTCGGCTATGTACTCATCACTCAGGGCGACTTGGCCGGCGCCCTCGCACACATTCGGGACAGCTCGGACATCCTCAAGCGTTTGGCCGCTGCCGACCCGAGTTCGGCCAGCCTGCAGCGCGATGTCAGCGTCAGTCAGGACAGCCTGGGCGACGTACTCATCGCCCAGGGCGATCTGGCCGGTGCCCGCGCGAGGTTTCAGGACAGCCTGGACATCCGCCAGCGCCTGGCCACCGCCAGCCCGAGTTCAGCCAGCTTGCAACGCGATGTCAGCATCAGTTTGAACCGGCTCGGCCATGTGCTCATCGCCCAGGGCGACCTCGGCGGCGCCCGCGCGCGGTTTCAGGACAGCCTGGACATCGCCAAGCGCCTGGCCGCCGCCGACCCCAGTTCGGCCGAGTTGCAGCGCGCTGTCAGCATCAGCCTGATCAAACTTGGCGACGTGCACATCGCCCAGGGCGACCTCGCCGGTGCCCGCACGCGGTTTCAGGACAGCCTGGACATACGCAAGCGACTGGCCGAAGCCGACCCCAGTTCGGCAGAGTCGCAGCGGGATCTGGTGGTGTCTCTGGTGAAATTGGCGCAGGTTCCGGGCAGCGGTGTACGTTGGAGACAGGTGGCCGAGCAGGTCGAACGGATGCGCCTGCGGGGCATCCTCGCGCCCGGCGATATCTGGATGGTGGAGGAGTCGCGCAAAGAGGCGGCCGAACAGGACGGAAGCAGCAAACAGCCATGACCGACGTCTTCCTCTCCTACAAACGCGACGACGAAGCCCGCGCCGGCCGTGTGGTGCAGGCGCTGCAGGCGCAGGGGCTGGAGGTCTGGTGGGACCGGGGGCTGCAGGCTGGCGGGAGCTGGCGCGCGCAGATCGAGGCCGAACTGGCTGCGGCGCGCTGTGTGGTGGTGCTGTGGACCCACGCCTCGGTGGGGCCAGAGGGCGGCTTCGTGAAGGACGAGGCCACCCGCGGGCTCAGGCGCCGGGCGCTGGTGCAGGTGCTGCTGGACCGGGTGGAGCTGCCCGTCGGGTTCGGGGAGGAACAGGCGATCGACTTGATCGGCTGGGGCCAGGGCCTGCGGCGCTCGGCACGCGACCCTTTCGTGCTCGATCTGGCCGCAGCCATCCGCGCCAAGCTGGACGGCCAGCCGGCGCCGAAGCCGCAGGGGCCGATGAAGCGCCTGCTGCACCGGGCCATGGCCGGCGGGATCAGCGCCGGGCTGGCGCTGGCGGCCGGGGCTTTTGCCACCAACGCGCTGAACCTGCAGCAGCACCTGTGCACGCTGCCCCTGGCGCAACCGGGTTTGTCGGATGCCTGCGGTGCGGCCGGGCTGGGCGGCCGGCCGCACCAGGCGCTGCGCCTGGCCCAGGAGAAGGAGCAGCAGGCCTGGGCCGCGCTGCCGGCGGGCGACTGTGCGGCCCTGCGGCGCTTCGTCGGCGACTGGCCCGGCGGCCTGCACCGGCCGGAGGCGGATGCGCGGCTGACCGCCCGCAGCCTCACACGCACGGAGCGCTGGGAGCCGAAGGAAGTGCGGATCTCGCAGTACCTGAGCGACAACAAGACCGGCGCCACCACCGAAGCCCGCGCCCGCGAACAGGCCCTGGCCGCCGGCCAGCGTGACGCCGAGCAGCGCTGCCGGCTCTACCCGGGCGGCCACCACCGCTTCGTCGGCGCGGTGGCCGAGGCGGGCGACTGGAGCTGCCATCGCGAAGCGGCCGGCTGGTTCTGCCGCGCGCAGGGCACGGCGGTCTGCCGGATGGAGGAGCGGGTGGAGACGGAGTTGGAGCGCTGCGGGGGCGGGTGAGGCGCGGCGAGAGCGCAATCCACGGCCGTCGTTGGCGCCGCTTCGCACGGCCTGCCGCGACGGCACTGCAGACGAAATCAGGGACGAATGGGACAATCTCCGTCCGACGCACAAGCTCCTGCCAGCCGACGCGCCGGCCCTTCTGAACCATGGAACGCATCCAGGCCATCAATCCCGACCGCATCCTCTGGTGCTGTGCCGACCGCGGCATCACCCCGGAGACGATGGCGGCCGACCTGGGCCTGGCTGCGACCACCCTGGAGCGGGCACTGACAGGGGGTGAAGGGCTGACGCTGGCCCAGCTGCGCAAGGTGGCCGCGTACTTCGGCCGCGGACTGCTGTTCTTCCTCGACCCGGCGCCGGTGCAGGCCGAGCAGGTGCACACCCCGGAGTTCCGCACGCTGGCGAACCAGAAGCCGGACCTGTCTGCGACGCTCAAAGCGCTGATCGAACGTACCGAGCGCCAGCGGGACATCTACCTGAGCCTGCGCGAGGACCTCGATGTGGAGGACTTCCCGGCCTTCGACCCGCCCGCGCTGGGCCGCCGGCAACCCGCCGCGGCTGCAGCCGTGGCCCGCAGCTGGCTGGGCCTGGGTGAGCGCAACGACTTCGAGCGCTACCGACAGGCCATCGAGGCGCAGGGCATCCTGGTGTTCCGCAGCAATGGCTACGCGGGCCAGTGGCAGATCCCGAAGGACAGCCCGATCCTGGGCTTTTGCCTGTATCACCGCGAATGCCCTGTCATCGTGGTGAAGAAGCAGGCGGCCGAGGCCCAGCAGGTGTTCACGCTGATGCACGAGCTGGGGCACCTGCTGCTGCGCCAGGCCAGCTCGATCGACGATGACCACGACCTGCATGTGGCGCACGGAGACGAACGCGAGGCCAATGCCTTCGCCGGGCACCTGCTTGTGCCGGACACCTTCCTGCGCCGCATCGACGCCACCGGCCAGCCCGCGGCGGTGGAGGAGTTCGACCGCTGGCTGGAGCCGCATCGCCGCGCCTGGGGCGTGAGCGGCGAGGTGATCGTGCGCCGACTGCTCGATGCCGGTCGGCTATCGCCCGAGGACTACCGGGCCTACCGCGGCTGGAAGGCCGCCCAGACCTTTGCGGAAGACGACGGCGGCAACCGGACCTGGCGGCACCGGGAGCCCCGGCACATCTTCGGCGACCGCTTCGTGCGCTCGGTGCTGGACGCGTTGGCCGCCCACCAGATCAGCCTGCCCAAGGCGAGCAGCTACCTGGACGGACTGAAGATCGCCGACCTGCACAAGCTGGAGCGCCACTGTGCAGGTGCTTGACGCGTCAGCAGTCATCTACGCCTGGGACAACTATCCGCCCGAACAGCTGCCGGGCATATGGGACTGGCTCGCCGAAGAGATCCGCCAGACACGGCTGGTGATCCCTGATGTGGCCTTGGATGAGGTTGGGCACAAAATTCCCGAATGCCGGGCATGGCTGAGGGCGCAGCAGATCCACATCCTGCCGACCAGCGAGGCGGTGCTGCTGGAGGCCCTGCGGCTCAAGACGCTGATCGGCGTCGACGGTGAGCGCTACAACCCCAAGGGGGTGGACGAGAACGACTTGATCATCGTCGCCTCGGCACGGCTGTTCGGCAGCGAGCTGATCTCCAACGAGGCGCGTCAGGCCGGGCAACAAGTTCCCGCCAAGTGCAAGATCCCGGCGGTCTGCGCGATGGCACAAGTCGATGTGCGTTGCCTGAACTTCCTGGAGTACCTTAAGCGGTCGGGGCGAGTCTTCAGGTAGGCATCCGAGCGCCGTGCTCCAGCCGGGGGCCTGCTCTCAAGTGCCCAACGCCACCGCCCGCCCGATGTAGAGCACCGGGCCGGTCGGGCGGCCGAGGGTGGAGCCGCCGGGGGGTTCGAGGGTGATCTCGAAGAGCTGGTCGGGCTGCAGGTCCGGCAGTTGCTGCAGGGGCAGGGAGGTGACTCCGCCGGCCGGTACCAAGCCGAGCGAGCGGGGGCCGGCCGCACCCGGGGCCTTGGTCCAGAACTGCAGCACGCGACCGGGTGGCACCTGGAAGTCCGCGCGCAGCGGCACCAGGCGCAACTCGCCATCCCTGCCGCGCACCTGGGTCATCTCCACCACCCAGCCGTTGCCGCCGCCGCGCGGATCCTGCAGCACCGCGACATAGCGGATCTCCGGGGCCGGCGGCAGGGCTTCACGCAGCGCCAGGGTGCTGCCCAGCACCAGCACCGCGGCCACCGCCACGCTGGTCAGGCCCTGCCAGAGGCCCAGGCGCTGCCACCAGCGCGGCCACGCCGGACCTGGCCCGGCCGGCCGGGACGCCAGCGCGATGAGCCGCTCCTCCAGGCGTGCCCAGCCGCCGATCGGCAGGCGTTCGGCGGGCGGGCTGCGCCGGGTGAGGCCGAGCAGGCGGTCCTGCCAGTAGCCGACTTCGGCGCGCAGCCCGCCATCGCCGGCCAGGGTGCGCTCGAAGGCCTGCTGCTCATCGGGTGTGAGGGTGCCGAGCACATACTCGCCAGCGGCGGCGCTGCGGTCCTCAGCGGTGTCGAGCTTCATGCCATGCACTCCCGCAGCGCGAGCAGCGAGCGGCGGATCCAGGCCTTGACGGTGCCCAGCGGGGTGGCCAGGCGCCGGGCGATCTGGTCGTGGGTGTAGCCGTCGACGAAGGCATGCAGCACGCAGGCGCGGCGCTCGGGCTCCAGACGCTCCAGGCAGCGCTCCAGACGATCGGTGTCCAACGGGTTCGCCTCCAGGGCTTCGTGCTGCGCCGACTGGCGGGCGTCGGCCAGGTCACCCAACGCCTGCGGCTCCAGGACGTCCTCGATGCCCTCACGCCGCACCGCCTTGAGCGCCTGGTGGCGCACCACCGTGTAGATCCAGCCACGGCCGGATCCCAGGCTGGGGTCGAAGGTGGCCGCACGGCTCCAGACCTGCAGCATCGCGTCCTGGAAAACCTCCTCGGCGCGGGCCGGGTCGCGCACGATGCGCTGCACCACGCCGAGCAGCCAGCGGCCCTCGCGCTCGTAGATCACCCGCAGGGCAAAGCGCTCGCCGCGGGCACAGGCGGCCAGGGCGGCTTCGTGGTCCAGGGGCTCGGAGCGTTGGGGCATGGGCGCGGGAGGGGTGCGGGGGCAGCGGCCCGTGCCGCAGCGCGGGGCTCAGCGCCGCGCCGCCGTCACTCTCCCACACCGCCAAAGGCCCGGGTTCAGACGGGCTTCCAGAAGATGTAGTCGGCCTGGTACTGCACCACCTGGCGGCTGCCCTGCGCCATGCCGTTGCAGGCCGTCGCCGGGGCCACGCCGCCCCGGGTGGCCACGCGCTGGATGTAGCTCACGCCCAGCAGATCGCCCTTGCCGTCCAGGGACTTGGCCGGATTGGCCTTGACCAGTTGCAGCGGGATGTTGCCGCTGCCCGCCGGGGCGACCGCCAGCTGCGCACCGGTGAGGCTCGAACCGTCCTGTGCGGCCCAGGTGGCCGGCGGGCCGAAGTAGCTGCCCACCACCCGGCCCTGGCGCGAGCGCAGATCGGCCTTCGGACCGACGAAGACCCATTCGAAGGCATCGGCCGCACCCGCCTTGGCGCGGCACTCGTAGGTGATCTCGCCGACGCCGACGGTCTCCCAGGCCACGCGGTGGCCGGTGGGCACTTTGACCGCATCGGGGAGGATCTCCTGGCTGAACGGTGCGGCCATCGGCATCGATCCGGTGCCGGACATCGAACCGCAGGCAGCCAGGCCGGCGGTCACGAGGGTCAGGGAAAGCGGGGCAAGGCGAAGGGTCGACATGAGGAGCTCCTGCGGGTTGGGGCGTTCGGCACGCCGGAATGGCGGCCTCACACCTGGCACTAGCCCGCCGCCCGCCGGCTGGATGCAGCCCAGATGCAAGCAATTGAAACCACCCCGACGCTCACGCGCTCGGCGCTTCTGGCCTATGCTGGGCTTTTCGTGCCGCCGAGGAGCCCACATGCCCGACGCCCCGACCTGCCTTTCCGAGCGCGTTGCCGCCGCCGCCGATGCCCTGGTGGCCGCCCGGCGCAGCCGCCGGCCGATCCCCACCCTGACGACGCACTGGCCGGACCTGAACGAATCCGACGCCTATGCCATCGCCCGGGCCACCGAGGCGCTGCTGGCCGAGCCGCGGGTGGGCTACAAGCTGGGCTACACCAGCGCCGCGATGCGCGCGCAGATGGGCGTGGACCAGCCGAACTACGGCGTGCTGACCGCACCGACCCGGGTGGTTCACGGTGGGGTACTCCCGATGGCGGAGCTGATCCACCCGCTGGTGGAGCCGGAAATCGCCTTCGTGATGGCCGCGGACGTGCCCGATCCCGAACAGACCGGGGCGGCGGTGGCCAGCGTGCATGCGGCGCTGGAGATCGTCGACACCCGCTATGAGGCCTACCGCTTCAAGGCGCCGGACAACATCGCGGACAACTCGTCGGCAGCGCGGTTCGTGATCGGCCCGGCGATGGCGCTGCCCCAGGGCACCGACCTCGCCGCGCTGCCGGTACGGCTGTGGGCAGACGGCGATCTGCTCGGCGAGAGCGGCGCAGACGCCTTGGGCCACCCGCTGGCCGCCCTGACCTGGTTGGCCGAACGCCTGCTTCAGGACGGCGCGATGCTGCGCACTGGCGATGTGGTGCTGACGGGTGGCTTGACGCGCGCATACGCGGCCCAACCCGGCATGCGCTTCTCGGCACGAGTCAGTGACTCGGCGCAGGGTGGTGGCGAAGTCGCGCTGAGATTCCTCTGACGGTGCCTCCCGAAGTCACCCCGCCAGCGATCCTGACAGGATCAGATCTCTCACCCAACAAGACGGTTCATCCACCATGGAACACGCTGCCCGCCTGCCGGCCGCTCACAGCCCTTTACCCGCGGAGGCATCTGGCCAATCCCTGGCGGTGCTGGCCCAGGCGCTGTACCTGATCAACCTGCTGGTCGCCCCCGGCCTGGCCTTTGTCGCGCTGGTCTGGCTGTGGCGGCGCCACCGCGACAGCGCGCCGCCGCTGGCGCGCCAGCACCTGCGGCAGGCGCTGTGGGTGAGCGTGGTGGCGGGCGTGCTGATCGCCGGCCTGTCGGCGCTGCTGATGGCCGCTGGCGGCCTGCACGCCGCCTGGACCTGGGTGGTGGTGCTGACCTACTTCGTCTGCATCCACGGCGCGCTGGTGACGATGGGCATCTTCGCGCTGTCCAAGGCCATGGCCGGGCAGCCCTGGCGCTACCCGCTGGTGGGGCCGCGGGAAAGTTGAGGCGCCGCGGCTCAGCTACTCAGCCGCGCGACCGATCCGCCAGCCGCACCAGCCCGAGCAGCGCGTCGATGTTGGGCGTGGGCAGGCCGAGGTGGCGGCCGATCTCGCTGACCGCGCCGACCAGGGCGTCGATCTCCATCGGCCGGCCGGCCTCGTAGTCCTGCAGCATCGAGGTCTTGAAGGCGCCGATCTTGCGGGTCATCAGGTGGCGCTCCTCCGGGTCCTGGTCGATCGGGCAGCCGAAGGCGTTGCCCAGGGCCTGGGCCTCGCGCATCAGGGTGCTGGCCCAGCCGCGGGTGAGCGGCTCGTCGAGGATGCGGTCCAGCGTGGCACGGGTGAGCACCGAGATCGGGTTCATGCTCATGTTGCCCCAGAGCTTGTACCAGACCTCGCGCTGGATCTGCGGCGCCACGCTGGCGGCAAAGCCGGCGCGCTGCAGCAGGTCGGCCAGGGCGGCCAGGCGCTCGGGCGATTGCGGATCGTCCGGCCCGGTCAGCGCCGGTGCGATGGCGTCGCCCACGGCGCCCGTTGCCCGCGCCGCGCCAAAGGGGTCGCCGAGGATCAGGCCGTTGCCCATGCCGTGGCGCAGGTGCGCCGGGCCCAGGTGGCTGCAGCCCAGGTGCACCACGCAGCCGATGACGTGGCGGCTGGGGAGGGCCGTTCGCACCGCGTCGCCCGCATCCACGCTGGCCAGGCGCAGGCCCCGGCAGGGACCGGGTTGGCCGTCGAAGAACCACCAGGGCACGCCGTTCATCGCCACCACGACCTGGGTGCGCGGGCCAATCAGCCGAGAGACCGCCGGCGCGACGGCCGCCAGTGCGGGCGCCTTGACGGCGACGATCACCACGTCCTGCACGCCTAGCGCGGCGGGGTCCGACTCGGCGCGGGGGTGGACGACGATCGGCGCAGCCTCGGGCGCGCTGGCCTCGTCGATGCGCAGGCCGCGCGTGCGCAGGGCCGCGAGCGTCTCGCCGCGCGCCAGCACGCTGACCTCGGCCTCAACGGCCGGAATGCGATGGGCGATCCAGCCGGCGATCAGGCCGCCGATGGCGCCGGCGCCGACGATGCAGATCTTCTGAGGGCTCTTCTGGGCGGGCAGCGACATGTCAGCTCCGGTAGCTCGGATCGATCCCGTCGACGATGCGCTGCAACGCGGCAAAGCTGTCCGCCCCGGCGCCGAACCTGGGGTTGAAGTTCAGCGAGTCGGCCACGCAACGCTCCAGCACCGGCACGGGGATCGGGCGCAGCGCGCCGCCCATCGACTGCGCGGCCAGCTGCACCTCGCAGGCGCGCTGCACCAGCCACATCAGCGACAGGGCGTGCGGCAGGGTCTGGCCGATCACCACCGGGCCGTGGTTGCGCAGCAGCAGCACGCGCTTGTCGCCGGCGCTGTCGAGGATGCGGCCGCCCTCGTCGGCGCGCACGGTGATGCCCTCGAAGTCGTGGTACGCCACCTGGCCCCAGAGCTGCGCCGAGTAGAAGTTGGTGAAGGACAGCCCCTCCTCCTGGCAGCACACCGCCAGCGTCGGCGTGGTGTGCACGTGCATGACGCAGTGCGCATCCGGCACCTGGGCGTGGATCTGGCCGTGGAAGGTGATGCCCGCCGGGTTCACCGGCCAATCGGAGTTGCCGACGATGCGGCCCTCGCGGTCCACCTTGACCAGGTTGGAGGCGCGCACCTCGCGGTAGTGCAGGCCGAAGGGATTGATCAGGTAGCAGCCGGCGTCGCCCTCGGGGCCGGGCACGCGCAGCGAGATGTGGTTGTAGATCAGCTCCGTCCAGCCCAGGTGGTCGAAGATGCGGTAGCAGGCCGCGAGCTGCACGCGGGCCTCCCACTCTTCAGCACTGAAACGTTCGGGGCGGATGAAGGCAGCGGTCATCGGGTTGTCTCCTCGGTCGGCTTTCTCGGTCGGCTCTTGTCGGCTTCAGCTCTTCCTGAACAGCGCCAGGCGTTCGCGGGCGTTCTGCACCAGCATGCTGGTGTCCACGCCCACGGCAACGAAGAGCGCGCCGGCGTCCAGGTAGCGCTGCGCCAGCGCCGGGTCCACCGCCAGCACGCCCGGCGCCTTGCCGGCCGCACGGACGGTGGCGATGCCGTCCAGGATGGCGCGCTGCACCTCCGGGTGGCCGGGCTGGCCGATCAGCCCCATCGAGGCCGACAGGTCCGCCGGGCCGAAGAAGACGCCGTCCACGCCCTCGACCGCGGCGATGGCGGCGAGGTTGGCCATCGCGGTGGTGGTCTCGGCCTGCACCAGCAGGCACATCTGCTCGTTGGCGGCCTTCAGGTAGCCGTCCACCTGGTTCCAGCGCGAGGCGCGCGCCAGCGCCGCGCCGACACCGCGGATGCCCTCGGGCGGGTAGCGCATCGCCTGCACCATCAGGGCGGCCTGCTCGGCGGTGTCGATCACCGGCACCAGCAGGGTCATCGCGCCGATGTCGGTGAGCTGCTTGACCAGCGCCACGTCGGCCTGCACCGGCCGCACCACCGGGTGCACCGGGTAGGGCGCCACCGCGCGCAGCTGCTCCAGCACCTGGCGCACGTCGTTGGGGGCGTGCTCGCCGTCGATCAGCAGCCAGTCGTAGCCGCACAGGGCCAGCGACTCGGCCACATTCGGGTCGGTGTAGCCCAGCCAGAAGCCGATCTGGGCCTGGCCGGCGCGCAGCGCATCGCGGAAGGTGTTGCGGGGGATCTGCATGGCGCGTCTCCGGATCAGGCGAAACGGAAGGCGATGGCGCCCAGCGGGCCGTAGTCGACGTGGAAGGTGTCGCCGCGCTCGGCCGCCGTCGGCCGGGTGAAGGAGCCGGCCAGCACCACGTCGCCGGCGTTGAGCTGCTCGCCGTAGGGCGCGATCTTGTTGCCCAGCCAGGCCACGCCGGTGGCGGGGTGGTTGAGCACCGCGGCGGCCAGGCCGGTTTCCTCGATGACACCGTTCTTGAACAGCATCGCGCCGACCCAGCGCAGGTCCAGCGCATCGGGCCGGACGGGCCGCCCGCCCAGCACGATGCCGGCGTTGGCGGCGAAGTCGCTGATGGTGTCGAAGACCTTGCGCATCACCTTGGTGTCGCGGTCGAACTGCTCGATGCGCGAGTCGATGATCTCCACCGCCGGGGTCACGTACTCGGTGGCGGCGAGCACGTCGAACATCGTCAGGCCCGGGCCCTTCAGGGGCTTGCCAAGGATGAAGGCCAGCTCGACCTCCACGCGCGGGGCGATGAAGCGGTCGAAGGGCAGGTCCGATCCCGTCTCGAAGAACATGTCGTCCATCAGCGGCGCGTAGTCCGGCTCGGTGATCTGGCTGGAGATCTGCATCGCCCGCGAGGTCAGACCGATCTTGCGGCCCTTGATCACGCGGCCGTCGGCCTGCTCCAGCTTGACCCACTCGCGCTGGATGGCATAGCCGTCCTCGATGGTCATGCCGGGGTGCTGCTTCGAGAAGTGGCGCAGCGGCGTGCGGGTCTTGCGCGCCTCGTAGAGCTGGCGGGCAAGCTGTTGGATCAGGGCAGGTTCCAGCATGGGGTCAGGTCTTGTCTATTGCCTCGACCCCACTGCGGAGCCGAGGCGGGTGGATCAGTTCTTTCGGAACAGCGGGTGCAGCGAGCTGTTCTTGGCGTCGAAGACCTCCGGGCCTTCGTCGATCTGCAGCGTCACGCCAATCGGGCGGCTGGCGAGTTGGCTGGCGAAGTGCGCCTTGCAGACCGCCTCCAGCGCCCGGCCCACGCCCTGCTGCACAGCAGCGGAGCGGCCCCGGGCCATGCGCAGGTGGAGGTAGACGAAGGCGTATTCGCCCGGCACACCCGCGGCGCGCCCCGCCGCCCCGCCATCCGCCACCGCGAAGTGCGGCGCCGGGTAGGCCAGCACGCGCACGCCGCCGGGCGGGAAGACGTTGCCGCCCGCCTCGTCGCGCTGGACGAGCATCTCATCGGCCAGTCGGCGGCACAGCGCAGACATGTCCGTGCCGCCCTGGTCGGCGGGGGCATCGAGGTTGGCGGTGTAGAGGATGACGAGGTGAGGCATGGCGGCGGTCTCCGGCAGGTCGATGCCGGTCAGCTTACAGCCGGGGGAAGGCGCGGTAGCCGTCCGCAGCAGAAGCCTGGGCCGCCGGAATCGCCTTCCCACTCACCGGCGTGACCGGGAAGACCGCGTTGAGCTGGCCGGTGCCGGAGGCGCCGAAGTAGGGCGTGATGATCTCTGCCCGGCCTTCGTACTCGGACCAGCCGAGGGCGCCCAGCATCATCGCGGTGTCGTGCATCATCCCTTCGCCGTGGCCCTTGACGGCGTACTCGGGCAGCATCTCGCAGAAGGTGGCCCAGTCGCCGCGCTGCCACATCGCGACCACTTCCTTGTCCAGCGTCTCCAAGAAGGGGCTCCAGATCTTGAAGGCGAACTCTGGCGCCAGGCCGTTCTGGGCGAAGCGGTGGCTCAAGGACCCGCTGGCCAGGAAGGCCACGCTGCCGTCGTAGTGCTCCTCCACCGCCTTGCGCATGGCCCAGCCCAGCCGCGCACTGTCGTTGAGGTAGTGCACCGTGCACAGCGCGGACACCGAGATGGCCTTGAAGTGCTGGTCGGCGTTCATGTAGCGCATCGGCACCAGGGTGCCGTACTCCGGGTCCAGCGTGGTGGCGTCGTGCGCCAGGGTCTCGACGCCGTATTCGTTGCAGACCTGGCCGAGCAGCTTGCCCAGCGCCGGGTTGCCGGGGCACTCGAAGGGCATGTTGGAGATGAAGTGCGGCAGCTCGTTGCTGGTGTACAGCCCCTTGAAGTGCGGCGCGCAGTTGATGTGGTAATTCGCGTTGACCAGCCAGTGGGTGTCGAACACGACGAGGGTGTCCACGCCCAGCTCACGGCAGCGCCGACCGATCTCGATGTGGCCGTCGATGGCGTCCTGGCGCGAGCCCTGGCGTTCACCGGGCAGCTCGCTCAGGTACATGGACGGGACGTGGGTGATCTTGCCGACGAGAGCCAATTTGCCCATGGTGTGTCTCCTGTTGAACTGTGTACAGCCCTCTTGCTCCCCCCTTTGAAAAAGGGAGCCGGGGGGGATTTGCAGTCCCTCCCCGGATGCCACCGCCCGAAATCCCCCTCGGTCCCCCTTTTCAAAGGGGGAAGGAAGACACGGCGCTTGCTCAGACGCCCCAATGCGGAATGTGGTGCGCGCCCATGCTCACCGCCACGTTCTTCGGCTCCAGGAAGACTTCGTAGCTCCAGGTGCCGCCCTCGCGGCCGGTACCCGATGCCTTGGTGCCACCGAAGGGCTGGCGCAGGTCGCGCACGTTCTGGCTGTTGACGAAGCACATGCCGGCCTCGATCGAGGCCGCCACGCGGTGGGCCTTCCCGATGTTTTCGGTCCAGACGTAGCTCGACAGGCCGTAGGCGATGTCGTTGGCGATGCGCACCGCGTCCGCCTCGTCCTCGAAAGGGATCAGGCAGGCCACCGGGCCGAAGATCTCGTCCTGCGCGATGCGCATGCGGTTGTCCACGTCGGCGAAGACGGTCGGCCAGACGAAGTTGCCCTTGTCCATGCCGGCGGGCAGCTGGGCGGCGTAGCTCGGGCGATCGATGCCGCCGCAGAGCAGCGTGGCGCCTTCCTTCGGGCCCAGCTCGATGTAGCTGCGCACCTTGGCGAGATGCCCGGGGCTGATCATCGGGCCGACGAGGGTCTGCTCGGCCAGCGGGTCGCCCACGGTGATGCGCTTCGCGCGCTCGGCAAACCTGGCGGCGAAGTCGGCGTAGATCGACTTCTGCACCAGGATGCGGCTGCCGGCGGTGCAGCGCTCGCCGTTGTTGGAGAAGATCATGAAGACCGCGGCGTCCAGCGCGCGGTCCAGGTCGGCGTCGGCAAAGATCACGAAGGGGCTCTTGCCGCCCAGCTCCATGCTGAACTTCTTCAGGCCGGCGCTCTTGACGATGCGGTTGCCGGTGGCCGTCGACCCGGTGAAGCTGATGGCGCGCACGTCCGGGTGGCTGACCAGCGGCTCGCCGGTCTCGGCACCGTAGCCGTGCACCACGTTGAGCACGCCGGCCGGGATGCCGGCCTCCAGCGCCAGCTCGCCCAGGCGCGCGGCGGTCAGGGGCGACAGCTCGCTCATCTTCAGCACCGCGGTGTTGCCGAAGGCCAGGCAGGGCGCGGTCTTCCAGGTGGCCGTCATGAAGGGCACGTTCCACGGCGAGATCAGCGCGCACACGCCCACCGGGTGGAAGAGCGTGTAGTTCAGGTGCGTGGGCGTGGGGTAGGTGTGGCCGTCCACCCGGGTGCACATCTCGGCGAAGTAGTGGAAGTTGTCCGCCGCACGCGGCACCAGCTGCCGGCCGGTCTGGGAAATCACCTGGCCGGTGTCCTTCGTCTCGGTCTGCGCCAGCTCGGGCACATGCTTCGTGATCAGCTCGCCGAGCTTGCGCATCAAGGCCGCGCGCTCGGTGGCAGGCCGCGCGGCCCAGGCCGGGAAGGCGGCCTTGGCGGCGGCCACGGCGGCGTTCACCTCGGCCTCGCCGCCGCGGGCGACCTCGGCCAGCAGCTCCTGCGTGGCGGGGTTGACGGTCTCGAAATAGTCGGAGCTGCTGACGGCCCGGCCGTCGATCAGGTGGTCGATGCGCATGGGGGTGTCCTGGTTATCTGCCAAAGAGTTCGTCGCCGACGATCGTGTTCACCAGCCGGCCGATGCCGTCGATCTCGGTGATCACCTCGTCGCCTTCGTTGACGTTCACGACGCCTTCCGGCGTACCGGTGAGGATCACGTCGCCGGCCTGCAGGGTCATGAAGGCGCTGAGGTACTCGATCAGCGCCGGGATGTGATTGACCATGTTGGCGGTCGTGCCCTGCTGCGTGACTTGGCCGTTCACGAGCGTGTGCAGGCCCAGCGCGTGCGGGTCGGCCACCTCCTCGGCGGGCACGAACCAGGGGCCCAGCACCGTGCCGCCGTCGCGGTTCTTGACGCGCAGGTTGGGGCGGTACCAGTTCTCGAGGTAGTCGCGGATCGCGTAGTCGTTGCAGACGGTGTAGCCGGCCACGTGGGCCATCGCGTCGGCGCGGGCCACCCGGTGCGCCGTGCGGCCGATCACCACCGCCAGCTCGCACTCGTAGTGCATGAAGGCCACGCCGCGCGGGCGGCGGGTCTGGCCGCGGTGGCCGATCACCGCACCGGGCGTCTTCAGGAAGACCAGCGGCTCGTCCTTGGACGTGACGGTGAGCTCCTTGCTCAGCTCCTTGAGGTGGTCGGCGTAGTTCAGCCCCAGCGCGATCACCGTGCCGACCTCGAAGGGCGGCAGCCAGACGACCTGGTCCTCCGCGACGACGCGGCCATCGGCCAGGCGCAGGCCCTTGCTGGAGCCGAGGTCCTGCTCGAAGGCGGTGTGGATGGCGCCGGCATAGGCAACGCGGGCGGTCTTCATGCGGCGCTCCCGGTGGATGGGTCATCGTGGACGAGGCGGTTCGTGAGCCGGCCCACGCCGTCGATCTCGATGCTCACCGTCTGCCCGGGCAGGGCCCGCGGCGCCCCCTGCGAGATGCCCAGCAGCAGCACGTCGCCGGGGTTCAGCGTCATGAACTCGCTGACGTCGGCGATCAGCTGCGCCACGCCGCGCAGGCGCTCGGCAGTGTCGGTGGCCTGCGCCAGCGCGCCATCGATCCACACCCGCACCGCCAGGGCGTCGGGGTCGGCCACCGCGGCGGCGGGCACCACCTCGGCGCCCAGCGGGCAGGAGCGGTCGCGCAGCTTGAAGCGGGCACCGGGGCGGTAGTGCGGCGTGTCACCGGGGATCGGCGCGCTTAGGTCGTTGGCCACCAGGTAGCCGGCCACGTGGGCCAGCGCGTCGGCCGCAGACACGCGGCAGGCCACCCGGCCGATGACGATGCCCAGCGTCGCGCCCACGTCGAGGCCGTCGGCGCCGGCGGGCACCTCGTCACCGTCCAGGGCCAGGGTGTTGCGCGACTGCACCGCCAACACCGGCGCTCCCGGCAGCGCCTTGTAGGGCGCGCGCCGGGCAGCCTCGGCCAGCGCGGCGAGCTGCGGGCGGTGGTTGATCTGTGCCGCCACGACCACGCCGCTGAGCCGCCAGGGGGCGACGTCCATCCGGACGCGGGCGGCGCCGTCCGTCGGCGGGAACGCGGTCGAAGCGGGGGGTGAAGTCGGCTGGGTGGGGCTCATCGGCAATTCACTAACCTCTTAGTGATTCCATTATTCACTAAGATGTGAGCATGTCAACCGCTGGCCAACCCTTATCGCCCGGCGCGGATCCCGCTCCGTCGCCCGCCGCAGCCGCCGATCCGGCCGGTCCGGCCGAGTTGCGCCGCGCCGGCTTCACCCATCGCAACCTGCCGCTGCTGCTGCTGCATGCACGCGAGAGCGTGATCGGGCACTTCCGCCCGGTCCTGAACGCGCACGGCATCACCGAGCAGCAGTGGCGCATCGTGCGCGCGCTGCTGGAGCGCGGGCCGCTGGAGCCGCGCCAGATCGGCGAGGTCTGCCGCATCTCCAGCCCCAGCCTGGCGGGGGTGCTGGCGCGCATGGACGACCTGGGGCTGGTCACGCGCGAGCGCCTGGCGCATGACCAGCGCCGTGTGCGGGTGAGCCTGACCGAACGCGCCCGCGTGCTGGCCGCCACGCTGGCGCCGCAGATCGAGGCGGTCTACGAGGCGATCGAGACGCACATCGGGCGCGATTTCATCGAACGTTTCTACACCACGCTCGACGAGCTGATCGGCCTGCTCGGCGAACTGCCGCCCGTGGACGCCGACTGATCGGCGCAGCCGGCCCGCCGCCGGTCTGCCGGCACAGGTCAAGAGCAGGTCAAACGCGGGTCAGAAGCCCGCTGGCGGGGCTGGCGTGCGACCGATGGGCAGCTCGCCCGCGGTGGGGACGCGCCACTCGGGCGCCGATCGGGCCTGCCCGGCCTGCCGCTGGACACGCGCCTCGGCATCGGTTGCGTGCACGAAATCGTTCCCCAGTTGCACCAGCTCGGTGCTGCCGCAGGAGCGGCACAGGCTCAGCACCGCCCGGGCGTACTCGGGCGGGCCGAGCAGCAGCCCCACGTCGACGGCCTCGCCGAGCTCGTGCAGCAGCAGGTCGTGGATGCGCTGGGCGATGCGCAGGCGGTTCTGGGCAGAAGGTTCCATGGCTTGTTGTGCTCCCGAAAGCCATGGTTCCATGCAGGTGGCGTGCCGCGCCATTGAGGCAAACACGCAAATTTGAAGCAATCCGTATCCGGGCGATGCCTGCGTCGGGCGCGGTGTGGCATCTGCACGGGCCGGCGGCTGCCGACCCGTCGAGAGGTTCAGATCGCCTTGCGCAGGTTCGCGGGCGCGATCTTGAGCGCCTCGCGGTACTTGGCCACCGTGCGCCGCGCCACCTGGATGCCCTGTTCCTCCAGCATCTGGCTGAGCTGGCTGTCCGACAGCGGCTTCTTGGCGTCCTCGGCGCTGACGAACTGCTTGATCAGCGCACGCACCGCCGTGGAGCTGGCGTTGCCACCGGCCTCGGTGTTCAGCGAGGAGCCGAAGAAGTACTTCAGCTCGAAGGTGCCGAAGGGCGTGTTCATGTACTTGGCCGTCGTCACCCGCGAGATGGTGGACTCGTGCAGGCCCAGCTCGTCGGCGATCTCGCGCAGCACCAGCGGCTTCATCGCGATCTCGCCGTGGGTGAAGAAGCCCTTCTGCCGTTCGACGATGGCCTGCGAGACGCGCTGGATGGTGTCGAAGCGCTGCAGGATGTTCTTGACGAACCAGCGCGCCTCCTGAAGCCGGGCCGACAGGTTGGCGCCACCCTCGTCGCCGGTGCGCTGGCTGCGGTGCTGGCGCAGCACCTGGGCGTAGAGGTCATTGATGCGCAGCTTGGGCATCACGTCCGGGTTGAGCACCACCTTCCAGCCGCGGCCGGACTTCTGCACGATCACGTCGGGCACGACGATGTTGGCCTCGGCGCGGGTGAAGCGCCGCCCCGGCTTGGGCTCCAGCGCAACGATCAGCGCCTGCGCCTCGCGCACGGTGTCTTCACTGGCGCCGGTGATGGCCATCAGGCGCTTGAGGTCCCGCTTGGCCAGCGCTTCGAGCTGGCCGCGACAGATCGCCAGGGCGGCGTCGCGCGCCTCGGAATCGGGCAGGTCACGCAGCTGCAGCTGCAGGCACTCGCAGAGGTCGCGTGCGCCCACACCCGCCGGCTCCAGGTTCTGCAGCCAGCCCAGCGCGCAGCGCAGGCGGTCGAGCAGGTCCTCGCGCAGCGTCAGGGCTGCCTCGGCCGCCGCCTGGGGATCGGCCGCAGGGTCGGCCGGGTTGCCCAGCTCCAGGATCAGCGCCAGACGCTCGGCCACTTCTTCGAGCGCGTCGGCCAGGTAGCCGTCCTCGTTGAGCGAGTCGATCAGCGTCTCGACCAGCAGCATGTCCTCGGGCGCCAGGCGCATGCCCAGCAGCTGTTCGCGCAGGTGGTCGGGCAGGCTGGGGGCCACGGTGTTGCGCTCGGTCCAGTCGCTGTCCTCGTCGTCGGGGGCGGCATTGCGGCTGGCGGGGGCTTCGGCCCGGCCGTCGAAGTCCTCGCGCTCGGTGCCGTTCTCCCAGTCTTCACGGTCGCCACCGTTGAAGTCCAGCGGCTCCATGCCCGGGGCATCGCCGTCGGCCGGGCTGGCGGCCTCGCTGCCGAGCGTGTCGCTGCCGCCGTCCCAGGGCGTGTCGGCGGCTCCTTCGGCCGGCGCGGACGGCGCCGCCACCTCGGCCGGCGTCGCCCCTGCGGCGCTGCTGTCGCCCGTGGCGCTGCCGTCGTCGTCGACCTCCAGGAAGGGGTTCTGTTCGAGCATCTGCTCGACTTCCTGGTGCAGCTCCAGCGTGGAGAGCTGCAGCAGCCGGATCGACTGCTGCAGTTGCGGGGTCAGCGCCAGGTGCTGTGACAGGCGGACCTGCAGGGAGGGTTTCACGAAGGGGTCCTCGTCTTCACGGATTCAGTGGGGTCTGGGAACAGCGCTGCACGTTCACATGCGGAAGTGCTCGCCCAGGTAGACCTTGCGCACATCGGGGTTGTCGACGATGTCGGTGGGCGTGCCCTCGGCCAGCACGCGGCCCTCGCTGATGATGTAGGCGCGGTCGCAGATGCCCAGCGTCTCGCGCACGTTGTGGTCGGTGATCAGCACGCCGATGCCGCGCGCCTTCAGGAAGCCGATGATGCGCTGAATCTCGATCACCGCGATCGGGTCGACGCCGGCAAAGGGCTCGTCGAGCAGGATGAAGCGCGGCTGGGTGGCCAGCGCCCGGGCGATCTCGACGCGGCGGCGCTCGCCGCCCGACAGCGCCGGCGCCGGGCTGTTGCGCAGCCGCTCGATCGACAGGTCGGCCAGCAGGGCATCGAGCAGCTGCTCGATGCGCGCGGCGGGGTAGGGCCGGCCACGCTCGTCGAGCTGGAGCTCCAGCACGGCGCGGATGTTCTCCTCCACCGTCAGGCGGCGGAAGATCGACGCCTCCTGCGGCAGGTAGGACAGGCCCATGCGGGCACGCTGGTGGATCGGCAGGCGCTCCACCGGCAGGCCGTCGATGCGGATCTGCCCGGCATCGGCACGCACCAGCCCGACCAGCATGTAGAAGCTCGTGGTCTTGCCCGCGCCGTTGGGCCCGAGCAGGCCGACCACCTCGCCGCTGTGCACCGCCAGGTGCACGTCCTTGACCACCAGCCGCGCGCCGTAGCGCTTCTGCAGGCCCTCGGCCTCCAGTCGGGTGGCCCCGCTGGGCGCGCTGATGGCGCCGGCCCCGGCAGGCAATGCGGCTGCACCGGCCGCCGGCAGTGCCGCCGTCAACGGCCGCCCTCGCTTGCACGCGGCGTCACGGTGCCGCGCACGCGGCCGCTACCGCCTGTGCCTCCGCCCTGCACCTCGAAGACATCGCGGGCGTTGTCGTAGACGATGAGCTCGCCATTCACCTGGTCGGCCAGTACGCCGGCGCGCAGCAGGCGGACCTGGGCGCGCTGCAGCAGGCGCACCACCTGCGCACCGGCGTCGTACTCGACGCGCTGCGCCTGGCCCTCGATCCACTCGTCCACGCCGTCGCGCTTCTGGCGGAACTGCACCAGCGGCGCCGCGGCCGAACCCTCGGCGACGGCCACCTGGCCCTGCGGCGTCTCGCGCAACTCGACCTGGGCAGCCTTGATCTGCATCGTGCCCTGGTTGACCTCGACGCCACCGCTGAGCAGCTGCACCCGGCGCTTGCCGTCGATGCGCACCTGGCCGGCGTCGAACTGCAGCGGCTGGGTACGGTCACCGCGCTCGGCCTGGGCCGCCGCCGTGACCAGCAGCAGCGCCAGAACCGCATACCGCAGACCGCCGTCGTGGCGGCTCGTGCGGCGGAAATCACCCAGAGGCGTGTGATGGGTCGGCAAGGCGGACTCTTTGGGGCATGGATTTTGCTTTTGATTCTAGCTCCGCGACACCCGAAAAGGATAGGGTGTCGCGTCCATCCGCCAGAGACTTCATCGCCTCTGTCCGAGCCGCCGTCAGCCCTTGCGCACCCGCGCGATGAGCTGGTCGGTGAGGGCCAGCGCACGGGCCTGGCTCTCGGTCTCGGGCACATTGTCGCCACCGGCCAGCGAGGGCGAGGTGTAGAAGCGGCCATGGATGCCCAGGGCGGGCACGCCGTCGATCTTGTAGCGCTCGACCAGTTGCTTGGCCTGCACGACCTTGGTCTGCACACCAAAGGAGCCATAGAGCTCCAGGAACTTGGCGCGGTCGACACCGTGCTTGGCGACGAGGTCCGCGGCGACCTCCGCACCGCCGACGCGCCCACGCAGCGCCTGCACCTCCGCAAAAACCTTGCGCTGCAGCGCCTCCACCTGGCCCAGCGCCTCCAGCGAGAAGTACATGCGCTGCAGCACTTCGGCACTGGCGAGGAAGTTCACCGGCACGCGGCGGAAGGCCACGTCGGCGGGCAGCTTCTTGACCCAGGCTTCCAGCACCGGCTCGAAGGCGCTGCAGTGCGGGCAGCCGTAGGAGAAGAACTCCAGCACCTCGACCTTGCCGGCAGGCGCGGACACCGACACCGGCTGCGCCAGACGCACGTAGTGCTTGCCCTCCTGGAAGCTGGCCTGCGCCCGGGCCGCCCCGCTCAGGGTGCCCACACTGCCCAGCAGGGCGACCGCGCCGGCCTGCCCGATGAAATCACGTCGATCCATGTCTGTCCTTTGATCCTTGACTTGGCTGAAGCTTGGCTGAATGCCGCCGGCATGTGACTCAAAGCCGACCGGCAGGTTCAACGGTTTCAGCGATTCACGCGCACCAGCGTCGCTTCCGAATAGCCCACGTCCACGGCCTGCGTCTTCACGCGATCCGCATCTTCGCGCACGTCGTAGGGGCCCAGGCGGACGCGGTACATGATGCGCCCGGACTGCTCCCGCTCGGTGACGCGCGCCATCAGGCCACTGAGGGCCAGCTTGGCACGCAGCTGCTCGGCCTCCTCGGCCCGCGTGAAGGCGGCCACTTGCACGAAGTACACCAACGGTTCGGCCCCCGGCTTGGCCGACACGCCCGAGGCGCCGCTGGCCGGAGGGACCGGGCGCGGGGCCGAAGCCGCCGGCGCGACGACGGGCGGCGGCGCCAGCACAGGCACCGGCGCGCCCGGCACCGAACCGACCGTCGCCCCGACCGGCGGGGGGCTGGACGCCCCCGGCTCACCTGGCGCCGGGCGCGGCGGGGCGCCCTTGCTGGCCAGCGGCGCGTTGGGATCCCAGTGGCGATTCTTCTCAGCCTCGGCGGCGTCCTGCTCCGCGGTGCGCTGCGGCACCTTGTCGACGAAGGGCACCGGCACCTTGGTGACGTACAGGGCCACGCCGAGCGCCAGGGCCAGCCCGACCAGCAGGCCCACGATCAAGCCCAGCGCGAAACCGCCGCGCTGCCTGCGATTGGGGGTTGCCACCATCGAGGTCACTCCTGATTACCTGGGAAATGGGGTCGGGAACGTCCGCTCGGCGCTCACATCTTGCGCGGTGCGCCCACGCCGAGCAACGCCAGCGCGTTGCGCAGCACCTGGGCGGTGGCCGCCAGCAGGGCCATGCGCGCACGCATCAGCGCCGCGTCGTCGACCAGGAAGCGCTCGGCCGCGTAGTAGCTGTGGAAGGACGCCGCCAGGTCGCGCAGATAGAAGGCCACGTCGTGCGGCGCCAGGTCGCGGGCCGCGTCGGCCAGCATCGCCGGGTAGTCGGCCAGCCGCAGCATCAGCGCCAGCTCGGTGGGCGCCACCAGCGGCGCCAGGTCGGCCCCGCCGAGCGTGGAGAGGTCACCGCCACGTTCGCCCGCGTAGGTGTCCAGCACCGAGCAGATGCGCGCGTGGGCGTACTGCACGTAGAAGACCGGGTTCTCGTCGTTCTGCTTCAGGGCCAGGTCGACGTCGAAGGTGAACTCGGTGTCGGCCTTGCGGCTGATGAGGAAGAAGCGCACCGCGTCGCGGCTGGTCCACTCGATCAGGTCGCGCAGCGTCACGTAGCTGCCAGCGCGCTTGCTGATCTTGACCTCGGCGCCGTCGCGCACCACCCGCACCATCGTGTTGAGCACGTAGTCCGGGTAGCCGGACGGGATGCCGACATTGGCTGCCTGGAGGCCGGCGCGCACGCGGGCGATGGTGCCGTGGTGGTCGGTACCCTGGCAGTTGATGACCTTGCCATAGCCACGCTCCCACTTGGCGATGTGGTACGCCACGTCCGGCACGAAGTAGGTGAAGCTGCCGTCGGACTTGCGCATCACGCGGTCCTTGTCGTCGCCGTAGTCGGTCGACTTCAGCCACAGCGCGCCTTCGTTCTCGTAGGTCTTGCCCGCGTCGACCAGCCGCTGCACCGTCTGCTCGACCCGCCCGGAGGTGTACAGGCTGGACTCGAGGTAGTAGCTGTCGAACTGCACGCCGAAGGCCTGCAGGTCCAGGTCCTGCTCGTGGCGCAGGTAGGCCACCGCGAACTGGCGGATGCCGTCGAGGTCGTCCGGGTCGCCGCTGGCGGTGAACTCGCGGTCGTCGGACTTGACGGTCTTCTTCGCCAGGAAGTCGGCCGCGATGTCGGCGATGTAGTCGCCGTTGTAGGCGGTCTCCGGCCAGTCGGCATCACCGGGCTTGAGGCCCCGGAGGCGGCACTGGGTCGAGTTGGCCAGCGTGGCGATCTGCACGCCGGCGTCGTTGTAATAGAACTCGCGCAGGACCTCGAAGCCCTGCGTCTCGAACAGATGGCACAGGCTGTCGCCCAGCGCCCCTTGACGGGCGTGACCCACATGCAACGGGCCGGTGGGGTTGGCGGAGACGAACTCCACCATCAGCTTGCGGCCGTTGGCGGCCTGGCGGCCGAAACGCTCGGCACCGGCCAGCACCTCGGCCACGACGGCCTGCTTGGCCGCCGGCTTGAGGCGGAAGTTGATGAAGCCCGGGCCGGCGATCTCCATCGCATCGACCCAGCGCTGCACCGCCTCGCGGCGCCCGAGCGCCTCGACCAGCGCCTGCGCCAGCTCGCGCGGGTTCTTCTTCAGCGGGCGGGCGAGCTGCATCGCCGCGGTGCAGGCGAGGTCGCCATGCGCCGCCTGCTTGGGGCTCTCGAACACCGCCTGGAGGGTCGTGCCCGGCACCAGCTCGGCCAGCGCGTCACCCAGCGCGCCCAGCAACTCGTTTTTGGCTTGGATCATCTGGCGATTCTAAAGGGGGGGTATTCCACGACCGCGCCGCCACGGCAATGGCTTCAATTGAAACCGAAGCCGAAAACGCCCCGCACGAGGCTACGATGCCGGCATGTTCGATCCCACCGTTCCCGTGCTGCCCGAGCGCATCGGCAAGTACCGCGTCGTGCGCCGGCTGGGGGAGGGCACGACGGCCGAGGTCTTCCTCTGCCACGACGAGTTCCATGACCGGTCGGTGGCCGTCAAGCGCGTGCGCGCCCAGGCGCTGGCCGACACCGTGGACGGCCACGTCTTCGCGCGCTTCTTCGCCTCCGAGGCGGCGCTGGCCGGGCGGCTGCACCACCCGAACGTGGTGCAGATCTTCGACGCCGTGCCCGACCCCATCGCCCCCTTCGTGGTGATGGAGTACGTGCCCGGCACCACGCTGCGCGCCTGGTGCCAGCCGGGCCACCAGCTGGGGCTGGAGCAGATCGTCGAAATCGGCTTCAAGTGCGCGATGGCGCTGGGCTACTGCTACCGCCAGGGGCTGGTGCACCGCGACGTGAAGCCGGCCAACATCCTGGCGGTGGAAACCAACGGGGTGGTCACCGACGTCAAGATCACCGACTTCGGCAGCGCACTGAACCTGACCTCCGACGCCACGCAGGTGCACCGGGTCGGCTCGCTGGCCTACATGTCGCCCGAGCAGCTCGACGGCAGCGAGCTCGATGCGCGCGCCGACATCTACTCGCTCGGCGCGGTGCTCTACCACCTGATCGCCGGGCGCGCGCCGTTCGAGGCGGCCAACCAGGCCAGCCTGATGCACCAGATCTGCCACGCCCAGGCACCGAGCCTGGTCGGACTGCGCCAGGGCGTCAGCCAGGCGCTGGACGACGTGGTGCAGCGCTGCCTGGCCAAGCGCGCCGACGACCGCTACCCCTCCTGGGAGGTGCTGGGCGAGGCCCTGTCGCAGCTGGTCTCCTCGCAGCAGGTGCCGCGCGGGGCGCTGCAGGGCGTGCTCGACTCGGAGCGCTTCACCCTGCTGCGCATGCTGGAGTTCTTCACCTCCTTCGGCGACGTGGCGCTGTGGGAGGTGGTGCACCGGGCGCGCTGGCAGCGCTTCCCGGTCGCGCACAAGCTCTACAACCGTGGCGAGGAGGGGCGCACCTTCCACATCATCGCCTCGGGGGCGGTGGAGGTGTACCGCGACGGCCGGCGCGTCGCGCAGCTCGGCGCCGGCACCTCGGTGGGCGAGATGGCCTACCTGGCGCCCAACCCGGAGCTGCGCAAGCACAGCACCGACGTGGTGGTGACCGAGAAGGCCACCACCATCTCCTTCACGCCGGAGACGCTGGCGCGCCTCAGCCCGAGCTGCCGGCACCTGTTCGACGAGGCCTTCATCCGCGTGCTGGTGCGCCGCCTGCACGCCGCACACGAGACGCTGGCGCACCCGCGGCGCATCCTCTGAAACATACAACCCCAGGGCCGCCCCACCCTGGGGTTGATCCGCACTGCGGCTTGTCCACCACAACCGGCCCTGCCGCGTTGAGCGCTCACGCATCGCCCTTGTCGGCCCGATCGGGCTGCATTCCAATGCGCGTGGCGCCTCTCGTTGGCGCCGCTCCCCAAATCGACAACCTCTTGCTGCTGGAGTCCCTGATGAAGAAGCTGATGACCGCCGTTGCGCTCGCCCTGTTCGGCCTGGCTGGCGCCGCCCACGCCGCGGATGCCACCTGCGAGGCCAAGGCCGTGGACAAGAACGGCAATGCCCTGGCCGGCGCCGCCAAGAACAGCTTCATGAAGAAGTGCGAGGCGGGCTCTGGCGCCGCGGCCTGCGAAGCCAAGGCCGTGGACAAGAACGGCAAGCCGCTGGCCGGCGCCGCCAAGAACAGCTTCGTCAAGAAGTGCCAGGCCGAGGCCAAGTAAGCACGTCGGCCTGACCCCCGCTGCGGCGGGGACAACAGGCACCCCGCACAGCCCGCCCGGCAGCCCTGCCCGGCGGGCTGTGTCGTTGATGGGCCACAGGCCCTGGCGCTCACGATCTGAAACAGGTCGGCCTATGATCGCTGCATGAGTTCGTCCTACCTCTGGGTCAAGGCCCTGCACATCGTGTTCGTGGCGAGTTGGTTCGCCGGCCTGTTCTACCTGCCGCGCATCTTCGTCAACCTGGCGATGGTGGCGCCCGACAGCCACGCCGAGCGCGAGCGGCTGCTGCTGATGGCGCGCAAGCTGGACCGTTTCGCCACCGGCCTGATGGTCATCGCGCTGGCCAGTGGCCTGTGGCTCTGGCTGGGCGTGGGCATCGGCCTGGGCGGCCCGGGCAATGGCTGGATGCATGCCAAGCTGACGCTGGTGCTCGGCGTGCTGGCCTTCCACCACGTCAACCACCGGATCCTGGGCGGCTTCGAGCGCAGCGCCAACCGGCGCACGCACACCTGGTTCCGGGTCTACAACGAGGTGTCGGTGCTGCTGTTTGCCGCCATCGTGGTGCTGGTGGTGGTCAAGCCCTTCTGAGCCCTTCCAAGCCCTTCCGATCGATCGCCATCCGGCCCCGCCGCTTCGGCTTCCTGCCCCATGCGCACTGCCGCCCCCCCGCGCTCCTCGGCCTGGCCGCTGGCCTGGGTGTGGATCGGCCTGATCGTCTACGCCAGCCTGCACCCCTTCACCGGCTGGCGCTGGCCGGTGCCGCCGCCCGGGCAGCCCGCCTGGGTGCTGCTGTGGCTGCCATCGCCACACTCCTCGCGCTTCGACCTCTGGGGCAACTTCCTGGCCTACCTGCCTCTGGGCTGCCTGGTGACGATCGCCCGGCTGCGCGGCGGCGAGGCCACCGGCGCCGCTGCGGCGCGCACCCTCGCCACCGGCGCGCTGCTGTCGCTGGGCATGGAATGGCTGCAGATCCTGCTGCCACTGCGCGCACCCTCGCGCATCGACTGGGCGCTCAATTCAGCGGGCACCGCCTGCGGCATCGCGCTGGCTTGGCTGCTGCACGGCCTGGGCGCCCTGCGGCTGTGGCAGCGGGTGCGCGAGGGCTGGCTGGTCCCGCATGGCACCAGCGGCCTGGCGCTGCTGCTGTTCTGGCCGGTGGGGCTGCTGTTTCCGACCCCCTTGCCCTTCGCGCTCGGGCAGGGCCTGGTGCGGCTGGCCGAGCAGCTCGATGCCGCCCTGGTGGGCACCGCGTTCGAGGGCTGGGCCGAGGTCCCCACGCCCGAGGGCCCGCTGGCGCCCGGCCTGGAGGTGCTGACCATCGCGCTCGGCCTGCTGGCGCCCTGCCTGGTCGGCTTCGTGATGTCGCGGCGCCTGTGGCAGCGTCTGGTGCTACTGGCCGGGGCTGTGCTGATCGGGCTGAGTGCCACCACGCTGTCGACTGCACTGAACTTCGGGCCGGAGCACGCGCTGACCTGGATCGCCCCGTCGCTGCGCACCGGGCTGATGCTGGCGGTCCTGCTCGGCACGGTGCTGGCCCTGCTGCCTCGACGCCTGACGGCCGCGCTCGGCCTGGTGGCGCTGACCACGCTGCTGGCCCTGGTCAACCAGATCGGCGCGGACCCCTACTTCGCCGAGAGCCTGCGCGACTGGGAGCAGGGCCGCTTCATCCGCTTCCACGGCCTGGCGCAATGGGTCGGCTGGCTGTGGCCGCTGGCGGCCATGCTCTTCCTGATCGCCCGCACGGTGGACCCTGGCGAACCCGGCTCCCGGGCGCAGCGATCCGCCTCGACCCTGCGCTGAACGCCCGGGCGGCATGGGCCGTGGCACCGGCTGTGACATCGGGAGAACAGGGCCCTCCTACAATTCCGCCATGAGCTACTACGAACGGCACATCTTCTTCTGCCTGAACCAGCGTGACGGCGGCCAGGCCTGCTGTGCCGACCACGCGGCGCAGGATGCCTTCGACCACTGCAAGGCGCAGGTCAAGGCCGCCGGGCTGGCGGGGCCCGGCAAAGTGCGCGTCAACAAGGCCGGCTGCCTGGACCGCTGTGCCGGCGCGCCCGTGGCGGTGGTCTACCCGGAGGCGGTCTGGTACACCTTCGTGGACCGCAGCGACATCGACGAGATCGTCGAATCGCACCTGAAGAACGGCCAGCCGGTCGAGCGCCTGCGCCTGCCGGCCGACGTCGGCCGCTGACGCCCCGATGAACGCCCACACCCAACGCCTGCTGGTCGCCGGCCCCGCCGGGCCGATCGAGGCCGCGCTCGACCTGCCCGCCGCCAGCGTCACGCCGCGCGGTCTGGCGGTGCTCGCGCACCCGCATCCGCTGTTCGGCGGGACGATGGACAACAAGGTGGTGCAGACCATGGCCCGGGCGCTGCTGCAGCTGGGCTACCGCGTGCTGCGCTTCAACTTCCGCGGCGTGGGCGGCACCGCCGGCACACACGACGAGGGCCGCGGCGAGTGCGAGGACCTGCTCGCCGCCGTCGCTGCGCAGCGCCAGCCGGGCGAGACACTGGTGCTGGGCGGCTTCTCCTTTGGCGCCTACGTCACCACGCTGGCCAACGCAGCCCTGCCCGAGGACGCGAAACCGGCCCGCCTCCTGCTGGTCGGCCCCTCGACCCAGCGGGCCACGCCGGCGCCAGTGCCGGTGGAGCAGACGCTGGTCATCCACGGCGAGGCGGACGACGTCGTGCCCCTGGCCGCCGTGTTCGACTGGGCGCGGCCGCAGCACCTGCCGGTGACGGTGATGCCCGGTGTCGGCCACTTCTTCCACGGCCAGTTACCACAATTGCGGAACCTGATCGTGCGTTCCTGGCACTGAGTCACAGGCGCGCGGACACAGGTTGTCCGCCTCCCTGCGAACGCGCAGCATCCCCACTGACGCGCCCGAGCTGGCCGGAAGCTGGCCGCTCCGTCCTTCCTGGTCCCTCTTTCTGCCGTCCGGGCACGTCCCCGCCTTCGGCCCCGATGCAAGCTCCGATGACCCGATTCCTGACTTCCTTCTCCCGCGGCCTGCGCCGTGCCGCCCTGGCGCTCGGCCTGGGCCTGCCGCTGCTGGCCGGTGCCCAGGTGGCCGCCCCCGAGATCGCCGCGCGGGCCTACCTGCTGCTGGACGTCAACGCCAATCAGGTGCTGGCCGCGCGCGACCCCGACGCCACCGTCGAGCCCGCCTCGCTGACCAAGCTGATGACGGCCTACCTGGTCTTCCAGGCCCTGCACGAGAAGAAGCTGGGCATCGACCAGATGCTCACCGTCTCTGAGCGCGCCTGGCGCACCGGCATGACCGACGCCTCGCGCATGTACATCCAGGTCGGCACGCAGGTGAAGGTCGAGGACCTCATCAAGGGCATGATCGTGCAGAGCGGCAACGACGCCACGGTGCAACTGGCCGAGACGGTGGGCGGCTCGCTGGAAGGCTTCGTGGCCATGATGAACCGCCAGGCGCAGGCCTTCGGCCTGAAGACCACGCAGTTCAAGAACCCCGAGGGCCTGCCCGCACCCGGCCACGTCAGCACCGCGCGCGAACTGTCGGTGATCGCCGCTCGGCTGCTGCAGGACTTCCCGGCCGAGGCGAAGTACTACACCCTCAAGGACTTCACCTACAACAAGATCACCCAGCCCAACCGCAACCTGCTGCTCTGGCGTGACCCGACCGTCGACGGCCTGAAGACCGGCTACACCGACGCCGCCGGCTACTGCCTGATCGCCACCGCCAAGCGCGATGTGCCCTCCGGGCCGCGCCGCTTGGTCGCCGTCATCCTGGGTGCCGCCTCCAAGGAAGCACGCGCCACCGAGGCGCAGAAGCTGCTCAACTGGGGCTACAGCGCCTGGGACGCGGTGAAGCTCTTCGACGCCAAGCAGCCCATCGCCACCGCCGAGGTCTGGAAGGGTGCGAAGTCCACGGTGGCGCTGACCTCGCTGACGCCCATCGTGGTGACCGTGCCGCGCGGTGATGCGGCCAAGCTGCAGACCCAGCTCACCCGCACCGACCCGCTGCTCGCCCCGCTGGCGGTGGGCCAGAAGCTGGGCACGCTGAAGGTGATCTCGGGCCGCCAGGTGGTGGCCGAGGTGCCCGTCACGGTGGCCGAGCCGGTGCCGGTGGCCGGTCTGTTCGGCCGCCTGTGGGACGGGCTGCGCCTGATGATCAAGTGATGCGGGCACGGAGATCCGCCTGGCATCCGGCCCTGCGCTGACGCAAGTCGACACGCACGGCGCCCGCCCGCACCGGCCCGGGCGGGAGTACGCTTGCCGCATGCGGACAGTCGCGCCGCACGGTTGGTGAGGAAACCCATGTCGATGACCGCCCACGCTCTGCCCGACGCCCCCTGCCACCTCGACGGACGCTGGCTGCCGCTGAATCAGGCCCAGGTGTCCGTGCTGGATCGCGGCTTCCTGTTCGGCGATGGCGTCTACGAGGTCATCCCGGTCTACGGCGGCCGGCTGTTCCGCTTCGATGAGCACATGGCGCGGCTGGCGCATTCGCTCGACGCGGTGCGCATCGCCAACCCGCACAGCCGCGACGGCTGGCTGACGCTGCTGCGCGAGCTCGTCGCGCGCGAGCTGGCCCACAGCGGCCAGGGCGACCAGCTGGCCTACCTGCAGATCACCCGGGGCGTGGCACCACGCTCCCACCCGATGCCGACCGGCCTGACGCCCACGGTCTTCGCGATGAGCCAGCCGCACCAGCCCCCGGGCGCCGACCAGCGCCGCGAAGGCGTGGCCTGCGTGACCGCGCGCGACTTCCGCTGGGAGCGCGGCGACATCAAGACCACCTCGCTGCTCGGTGGCGTGATGGCCCGGCAGATCGCAGCCGACCACGGCGCCGCCGAGACGATCCTGCTGCGCGACAGCGGTCACGGCCACGGCCTGACCGTGACCGAGGGCTCGTCGAGCAACGTCTGGGCGGTGCTCGACGGCGCACTGATCGGCGTGCCGCCCTCGCACCACACGCTGGCGGGCATCCGCATCGAGCTGCTGCGCGAGCTCTGCGAGGAGGAGGGCATCGCCTGCCACCTGCGGCCGATCGCCGAGTCGGAGCTGACCATCGCCGACGAGATCCTGATCAGCTCGGCCGGGCGCGAGGTTCTGCCGGTGACGCGGCTGGACGGCGAGCCGGTCGGCCACGGCGCCCTGCGCGGCAAGCCGGGCCCGGTGTACGCCCGCCTGCACGCGGCCTACGAGCGCGCCAAGCTTGAACAATCGATCTGAGCCCCCAGTTCAGGAAGCTGCCCTGACTGCCGGACAATGCCCACGATGCGTGAGATCCCACCCGAACAATCGCTGATCGAGTACCCCTGCGCCTTCCCGATCAAGGTGATGGGTGCGCACGTGCCCGGCTACCTGGAGGCCATCGTCTCGGTGGCGCGGCAGTTCGACCCGGGCTTCGATGCCGCGACCGTCGAGCAGCGGCCCAGCAAGGGCGGCAACTACCTGGGGCTGACGATCACCGTCACCGCCACCAGCCGCGAGCAGCTCGACGAGCTCTACCGCACGCTGACGACGCACCCGATGGTCAAGATCGTGCTGTGACGCCCCGGGGCGACAGGGGGCGGCAGGCCACGGCCCCCGCCGGGGTGACAGCCCCTGTTCACAGCCCCATCACCCAGGCGATGACGTTCTTGGCGACGAAGCCGAGCATGCCGACCGACAGCACGAGGAAGAGCACGAAGGTGCCGAAGCGCCCCGCCTTCGCCTCGCGCGCCAGCTGCCCGATGATGAAGAACATGTAGAGGATGAACGCCCCGACGCCGACCGTCAGGCCGAACTGGGCAAGCTGTTCCTCGGAGTAGCCGAACATGGAAGAGGGAAGAGGGCAGGGAAGGCGTCGGTGGGGGCAATCGAGATGATACGCGGCCGCCTCGGCGGATCGGTGGAAACCCCCGTACCGGGGACGAGGCCGTTCAGGGCGCCGCGTCGGCGGGCAGGGCGTCCCGGTACGCGTACCAGCTGGCGTGACCCAGCATCGGGATCACGAACACCAGCCCGACCAGTGCCGCCGCCATGCCCAGCAGGGTGAAGCCCATCACCACCGCGGCCCACACGGCCATCGGCAGCGGGTTCTCGCCCACCACGCGCCAGCTGGTCAACACGGCGTCCCACACCCCCATGCGGCGGTCCAGCAGCAGCGGGATCGCCACCACACTGGAGGCGAACACCGGCGCGGCCATCAGCCCGCCCGCCAGCATCCAGGCCTCAAACAGCCAGGACTGCGGGTTGAGCACCACCACGCGCACAAAGTCGGCCGGCGTGATCACCGGCGCGGCGGCAAACAGCGTGATCAGCGCCGCCGAGGTCAGCACCCAGGCGGTGCCGGCCGCGGCCAGAAGCACGCCGAACAGCACCAGGCGACGGTCCAGCGACAGCCACACCGCGGTCACCGTCGACCAGCCGGCCGGCTCGCCGCGCTCCAGCGCACGACTGATCGAGTACAGCCCGGTGGCCAGGATCGGCGCGACCAGCAGGAAACCCGAAAAAGCGCCGGCCAGCATCCAGAAGCGCTGGCCCGCCACGGCAACGATCAGCCAGCCGAACAGCGCCAGCGCCACGCCGTGGGCAAAGCTCGCAGCCGGCGTGCGGCGCACGTCGTGCCAGGCCCGCTCCAGCCAGGTCAGCGACTGCAGGGCTCGCAGCGAGCGCAGGGGAATCAGGGCAACGGCGGAAGCGTTCATGGACGGCAGGTCGGGCGCGGCGGCTCGGCAGGTGACCGGACGGGCACATGCTAACGGTTCACTTGATCCGCGTCATGCGCAGGTTTCCCCAGGGGAGCCCGCAGGCGCAGCGGCCGCCCACAGGGCAAGGCGCCTTTATCATCGGGACATGATTTCTCCCTCCGTCGACGTCGCCACGCTGCGTCACCGCAATGCCCTGGCCCTCTTCGACGAGTTCGTGCGTGCCACCGTCAGCCACCCCGACGCCGCCACGCTGCGCGGGCTGGAGCGGCGCTTCGCCGAGCGCATCGGCATCCAGCCGAGCTACTGGAGCCAGATCAAGAGCCGCGCCCGCCAGGTCGGCGAGCGGCTGGCGCGGCAGTTCGAGCAGCACTGCGGCAAGCCGCCGGGCTGGCTCGACCAACCCCATGACCCGCCCAGGGCGACGGCAGGCAGCCCCCTGCAAGCGGCCCTCGCGCCGGTGCGCGCTGCCGTGGAACCGGCCGAGGCGCCCAGGCCCGCCGTCACCGCAGCCCCCTCCCGCAGCGACGCAGCCGGCAGCGCAGGGCCGCGTGACGACGACGAGCGCTTCATCGTCGACCTGGTGCTGAGCTACTACCGCCGCAATCCGCAGCGCGCCCGGCAGCGCCTGCTGGACCTGCTCGGCGAGGTGCTGGTGCCCGCCGCACCGCCCCCGTCGGCAGCCAAAGCGGCCGCGCCCGCAGCCAGCCCGGCCGCCGACGCCGAGCTGTGGTCACGCGCGCAGCGCCACGTCGCACCGCTCAAGGGCAAGCGCTGACGCCAGCGGCGCTCCCGGCGCCGGAGACCCTCCCTTCCTCGGGTTTCCACCGGGGCTCGATGTGGACAGGGGGGCTTCACAAGTTGATAAACACTCGTTTATCATTTAGGCAACTGATCTCCATCAGTTCCCGTCCGGTCACTGCCGGGCCCACCTTCCGGGCCGGGCCAGCAGGCCGCCCGACCACCCACACGCGAACGGATTCCGAGTGCTGCTGAAGATGGCAACGCTGTACCGACCTGCTGCCACGGCCCTGGCCGTGCAGGCCGGTGCACCTGCGTCAGGCAGCCGTGCAGTCCCCGCGTCCAGCCCGCATCCCGGGTCGGGGCGACGCCGCTGAATCGACAGCGCGCCAGCCGCCTCCACATGGGCCCGGGTTGATCCAGTCACCCGGGCCCGTTGCATTTCGGGGCCCGCTTGGGGCTCCGTTTCCGGCCCTCGATTCGAGTCCCGGCTGTGCCGGGCCCACCCGCCGCCGATCCCCGTCGGCCAGGAGTTGCCATGAAGACCACATTCCAGCGCACCGGCTCGCACAGCCGCACCCCGTGCATCGCCCTCCCGGCATCGCCCAAGCCGCGCAATCCGCTGGTGGCCGCCGCGCACCTGCGTGCGGCCGGCCGCCACGGCCCCGATGGCGGCGCGCGTCGCCAGCGCGAGCGCCAGGCCCTGCGTCATGAACTGTCCCAGGCAGGCGGCACCCGCTGGCCCCGGGGCGAACCCTGAACCCTGCGCGGACCCGCTCGCCGTCGTCAACCGAAGGGCGGGCCGCCTCACGATGAGGAGGCCGATCATGGCCACATCCCTGAGCGCCCGGGCCGTCCTGGGCACCCGCACCTTCCTGGGCTGGCTGCCCGCCGTCCGCCAGCGGCTGCATCGCCAGGGGCTCGCCCTGATGCACTGGCTCGAACAGGCCCGCTGCGCCCAGGCCCAACAGCGCGCCGCGCGACGCGAGCGCAACGCCCGCGAGGCCTGCGCCGCCGAGGGCGCCGACCTGGAGTTCGGCCAGGTCGAGCTCGACGGCCGCCGCTTCGGTGCGCTGTACCGCGGCGGCGAGCTGGTCTACCTGCTGCCGGAGGTCGACCGTCTGTGATCCTGCCGCACAAAGCAGCCACGGCATGATGTGAAATGCGGTGGCGTGACGGAATGGACGGATCCGGTCCGTGCGGCCCACTCGGCGGCGGGGACCGGGCTCCGGCCCACCGCCCCATCGTCGATAACCGCGACAGGCGTGCCTACCGCTGCGGTCTGGCCCGTCTGCCCGAGGATGCTGCGGAGTGACGTGATGCTGACCCGACCCTTGCCCGATCTCGCCGCCTGGACCGACCACCTGCGCCGCCAGCCCATCCCCGTGCTGGCCGGCACGGCCGAGGAGATCGCCCTGCTCGCCCAGGCCGAGGAGGCCCGCGGTTGCGTGGACGCCGCCATGATCGCCCGCGCGGTGGAGGACGACCCGCTGATGACGCTGCGCCTGATGGTGCACACCGCCGGGCACCGCCACGCCCGCCAGGTCACCGATGCCGAGACCGTCACCGCCGGCGTGCTGCTGATGGGCATCACCCCCTTCTTCCGCGACTTCTCGGCGCTGGAGACGGTCGAGCAGCACCTGGCCGACTCGCCCGAGGCGCTGGCCGGGCTGGAGAAGGTGCTCGCCCGGGCCCACCGGGCCGCGCGATTTGCCCAGGCCTTTGCAGTGCACCGCATGGACGGCGATGCGACGGTGCTGCGCGAGGCGGCGCTGCTGCACGACTTTGCCGAGATGCTGCTCTGGTGCCATGCGCCTGCACTGGCCCTGGAGGTGGCCCGCCGGCTCGCCGCCGACCCGCACCTGCGTTCGCGCGCCGCGCAGCGCGAGGTGCTCAACATCGAGCTGGGCGAACTTGAGCAGCAACTCATGCGCGCCTGGCGCCTGCCCCAGCTGCTGATCCAGCTCACCGACGACCACGCCGCCGGCCACGCGCTGATCTACCCGCAGGTGCGTACGGTGCGCCTGGCGGTACAGGTGGCGCGCCACACCGAGCAGGGCTGGGACAACGCCGCGTTGCCGGACGACATCGCCGAAGTGGCCGAGCTGCTCAACCTGTCCGAGCCGTCCACCCAGCGCCTGCTTCTGGGCATCGAGTCCTGACTGCCTGATCGGCTCCGATCGGGCAGACCTGCCCGGGCGGGGAAGGCTGTCACCGGCGCGACGATCGGCTAGGACAAGCCCCGACGCAGGCGCCGGGGCCTTCTGCCACGATCGGCGCCATGTCCCAGCTCACCGCCCCCAACGACAACATCCCCTCCTTCCCCTGGCTGAAAAGCTACCCGGCCGGGGTGCCCGAGCGCATCGACCAGGACCCGGCCACGAGCCTGGTCGACCTGCTGGACGATGCCTTCCGCCGCTACGCCTCACGCGAGGCCTCGCTGTACATGGAGCAGCGCCTGCGCTTCGACGAGCTGGACCGGCAGTCGGCCGCCCTGGCCGGCTGGCTGCAGCAGCGTGGCCTGCAGCGCGGCGCCCGCGTGGCGTTGATGATGCCCAACACGCCGCAGTACATGGTGGCGATCGCCGGTGTGCTGCGCGCCGGCATGGTGGTGGTCAACGTCAACCCGCTCTACACCGCGCGCGAGCTGGAGCACCAGCTCAAGGACTCGGGCGCCGAGGCCATCGTCGTGCTGGAGAACGTGGCCCACACGCTCGAAGAAGTCATCGAGCACAGCCCCGTGCGCCACGTCGTGCTGGTGGCGCTGGGTGACATGCTGAACTGGTGGCGCGGCCCGCTGGTCAACTTCGTGGTGCGGCACGTCAAGAAGATGGTGCCGGAGTTCCGCCTGCCGCTCACCGACGGCCGCACGGTCACGCGCTTCAACGACGCCATCCGCCAGGGCGGCCAGCGCGCCTATACGCGGGTGCCGGTGCGCGGCGACGACATCGCCTTCCTGCAGTACACCGGAGGTACCACCGGCGTGTCCAAGGGCGCGGTGCTGCTGCACCGCAACGTGGTGGCCAACATCCTGCAGACCGAGGCCTGGTTCAACCCCATGCTCAGCAAGGTGGGCCACCGGCAGCTGACCATCGTCTGTGCGCTGCCGCTGTACCACATCTTCGCGCTGACGGTGTGCTACTTCATGGGCCTGCGCCTGGGCGGGCGCAACCTGCTGATCCCCAACCCGCGCGACCTGCCCAGCCTGGTGAAGGCGATCAGCGGCCACCGCGTGCACATGTTCCCGGCGGTCAACACGCTCTACAACGCGCTGGCCAACGACCCGGACTTCGCCCGGCTGGACTTCTCCGAGCTGGTGGTCTCCAACGGCGGCGGCATGGCGGTGCAGCAGGCCACCGCCGAGAAGTGGCTCAAGCTCACCGGCTGCCCGATCTGCGAGGGCTACGGCCTGTCGGAAACCTCGCCGGTGGCCACCGCGAACCGGCTCGACCTGAAGGAGTTCACCGGCACCATCGGCCTGCCCGTGCCGGGCACGGAGATCGCCATCCGCGACGATGACGGGCGCGACCAGCCCATCGGCGAGCGCGGCGAGATCTGCATCCGCGGCCCGCAGGTGATGGCCGGCTACTGGCAGCGCACCGAGGAAACCGCGCAGGTGCTCAGCGCCGACGGCTGGTTCAAGTCCGGCGACATCGGCATCATGGACGAGCGCGGCTACGTGCGCATCGTCGACCGCAAGAAGGACATGATCCTGGTCTCGGGCTTCAACGTGTACCCCAACGAGATCGAGCAGGTGGTCAACCTGCACCCGGGCGTGCTCGAATGCGCCGCGGTGGGCGTACCCGACATGCACTCGGGCGAGGCGGTGAAGCTCTTCGTCGTCAAGCGCGACCCGGCGCTCGACGAGGACGACATCACGCGCTACTGCCATGACAACTTCACGGGCTACAAGCGGCCGAAGTACATCGATTTTCGCGACGACCTGCCGAAATCCAACGTGGGCAAGATCCTGCGCCGCGAACTGCGTTCGAACTGATCGGACCGTCCAGCGTGATCTGCGTGGTCTGATTGATCAGATGCGAATCGCCAGCCCGCACCTTGTGGCAGGCTGGCGGCGTCGATCCGGGTCCGGCCGGACACGCCAGGATGTCGCATGAGCACCGTCCCCCCTCTTCCCGCCACCAACGCCACCAACGCCACGGCTACCACCGCCGCTGGCGACGGACCGGCGGCGCCACTGCCCGAGCGGTCGCGCTGGCAACTCAGCCACTTCGCGCTGGCCTTCGCAGCGGCCACGCTGCTGGTGGTCTGGCTGGCCGTCGTGCTGCTGCTGATCGACAAGCACGCCGACACCCTGGCCGCCGAGGCGCGGCAGAACACCAACATCGCGCGCGCGCTACAGGAGCAGACCCTGCGCGTGATCGCCACCACCGACCAGGCCACGCTGCGCGTGCGCGACGATGTGGCCAGCGGCCAGACGCCGCTGCCCGACCTGGTGCGCTACGCCAACGAGACCGGCCTGGCACCGAAGATCCTGGTGCAGCTGTCGCTGGTCGGCCCGGATGGGCGATTCGTTGGCAGCAACCTCGACCCCGACGGCAGCAAGACGGGCCATGTCGACCTGTCCGAGCGCGAGCATGTCCGCATCCACCTGAACCCGGCCTACGCCGCCGATGCCGCCAAGCTGCCGCCCAACGGGCTCTTCATCAGCAAGCCGGTGCTGGGCAAGGTCTCCAAGCGCTGGACGATCCAGCTCTCCCGGAAGATCGTGGCTCCTGACGGCCGGGCGCTCGGCGCGGTGGTCGCCTCGCTCGACCCGGCCTACTTCGAGGAGGTGTTCCGCCAGGTGGCGCTGGGCCAGCAGGGCGGCGTCACCATCGCCGGCACCGACCTGACCATCCGTGCCCGCGTGATCGGCAGCAAGGCGGTGGACATGGGCGGCAAGCTCGGCGCCAGCAGCCCGCTGGCGCGCGGCGAGCTCGGCGCCGAAGGCCACTACACCGCCGCCAGCTCGATCGACACCGTCGAGCGCTCGATCGCCTACCGCAAGGTGGCCGACTACCCCATCTACATCTTCGTGGCCTCGTCGGTGGACGAGGCACTGGCCGGCTGGCGCAGCTACCGCAACGTGCTGATCGGCCTGTCCGCACTGCTCAGCCTGGCGGTGGGGGCCGCGGCGTTCATCTTCCTGGCCAGCCTGCGCCGGCTGGAACGCAGCAATGCGGCGCTGGCCGTCAGCGAGGCCCAGGCACAGGCGGCCAGCCGTGCCAAGAGCGAGTTCCTGGCCGCCATCTCGCACGAGCTGCGCACCCCGCTGACCAGCATCCGCGGCTTTGCCGAGCTGATGGAGCGGCGCATCGAGCAGCCCAAGTTCCGCGACATGGCCGGGCTGATCCGCAAGGGCGCGGAGCACCTGAACGCGCTGCTCACTGAAATCCTCGACCTCGCCAAGGTGGAGGCCGGCGCGATGCCGATGAACCCCGAGCCGCAGAAGCTGCTTGAGCTGATCGACCAGACCGTGGGCTTCTTCCAGGTGTCCGCGGCCGAGAAGGCCCTGACGCTGGGCACCCGGTTCGCCGCCGGTGCGCCCGAGACCTGGCTGTGCGACGGCCTGCGCCTGAAGCAGGTGCTGAACAACCTGCTGTCCAACGCGGTCAAGTTCACCGACGCCGGCAGCATCCACATCGAGGTGGACGCCGATGCCGACCGGCTGCAGCTGCATGTGGTGGACACCGGCCCCGGCATCCCGCCTGAGTTGCAGGACACGATCTTCGAGCGCTTCCGCCAGGGCAACGACCGCGTGAGCTACCAGCACGGCGGCACTGGCCTCGGCCTGGCGCTGGCCCGCGCCCTGGCCGAGCGCATGGGCGGTACGCTGACGCTGCAGTCCACGGTGGGCGAAGGTTCGCGCTTCACGCTGACGCTGCCGGCCGTGCCGCCGGCCTGAACATCAGGCACCGACGCCGGGCGACCAGTCCCGCTCAGAGCGCGCCGCGGCAGCCCGGTGCACCACAGCGGCAGGTCAGCTTGCCCTCGTGGTGCGTCTCGCCGTAGTCGCAGGTGATTTCCTCGCCCGGCGCGATGTCGCGCATCGCGTAGATCTCCACACGCCCCTGGCGGATGCGCAGCACCGCGTTGGGTCGGCAGGAGTGGTTGGTGAAGCGCAGCGGGTCGGCCGAGCGCGAGGCGTCGATCGCGCGGCGCTCGTTGACCTCCACGATCATGATGCGCTCCAGCTTCCTGGCGCGCTCCCAGGCCTCGTACACGCTGATCGTCTCGCCGCGGATCTCGCCGATCTTGCGCCGCCCCGGGATCGGCTCGCCCGCGAAGGCCCCGGTGCCATCGATGCGGCTGGGGGCGTTGGTGACGGCGTACTTCTGCGGGTTGGCGGGCGTGCCCATGCGGGGAAATGTCCTGAAAGTGGTCGAAAGCGGTGCAGCGAGGCGCGATCAGACCCGCGCCACCCACCCCTGTCAAGGCACAAGGCTGTGGACAGTCCTGGCACAAGCACCCGCTTGCCCACAGGGTCGGCCCCGGTCGACCAGGTTGTTGTCGAACTGTGCCTGCGCAGTCCAGGGTCCCGCCCACAGCGTTGGCGGCCACGCAAGTGCGCGTCGGTACTGGATAAAACCGACTTGTCCACAGCCGATGGCCACCTCTACTACGACCACCAGTTATAAAAGTGACCATAGAGAAGAAGAAGAACGCGCCTGCGGAAAATCGGCCCCACACCGGTGCAGCACCGGCCCACGGCAGCCCGCTGCCCCAGGCCACGGGGCGGCGCTATGCTTGCCCAACCCCTCAGGCAGCACTGCGTCCATGAAAGACTCCGACCTCACCACCCGCCTCCTGCACGCCGACCGCCGTTTCGGCGTGGAGCACGGCGGCCTGCACAAGCCCATCCACACCTCGGTCCAGTACGGCTTCGACCGGGTGGAGAACCTGATCGGTGTCTTCCAGGGCACCCTCAAGGGCGCCTACAACTACGCCCGCCAGGGCACGCCGACCACGGCGGCGTTGGAGGCGCTGCTCACGCAGATGGAGGGCGGGCGCGGCAGCATCTGCTTCTCGACCGGCATGGCGGCGATCGCGGCGGTCTTCTTCACCCTGCTGCGCGCGGGTGACCACCTGATTGCCAGCAAGCACGTCTTCGGCAACACCAACAGCGTGTTCGGCACGCTGGGGGACTTCGGCGTCGAGGTCAGCAAGGTGGACGCCACCTCGGTGGCCGGCGTGGCCGCCGCGCTGCGCCCGAACACCCGCATGGTGTTCGTCGAGACCATCGCCAACCCCGGCACGCAGGTGCCGGACCTGGCAGCGATCGGCGAGTTCTGCCGCGAGCACGGCCTGCTCTATGTGGTGGACAACACCATCACCTCGCCTGCGCTGTTCCGGCCGGCCAGCGTCGGCGCCGGCCTGGTCGTGAATTCGCTCACCAAGACGATCGCCGGGCACGGCGCGGCCCTCGGCGGCGCCGTGACCGACACCGGCCGGTTCGACTGGAGCGGCTACCCCAACCTCTTCGGCGCCTACCGCACGGGCGACGCAGGCGGCTGGGGCCTGGCGCAGATCCGCAAGAAGGGCCTGCGCGACCTGGGCGCCGCGCTGGCGCCCGAGCAGGCGCACCGCATCTCACTGGGCGCCGAGACGCTGATGCTGCGCACCACGCAGTCCAGCCGCACGGCGCTGACGCTGGCGCGCTTCCTGGAAGCCCATCCGGCCGTCGCGCGGGTGCATTACCCCGGGCTGGCCTCGCACCCGCAACATGGCGTGGCCAGTGCGCTGTTCAGCGCCGGCTCCTGGCTGCTCTCCTTCGAGCTGAAGGACCCGTCGACGCTGAGCGCGACGATGAACCGCCTGCGCCTGGCGGTGCTGGCCACCGGCCTGGGCGACACCCGCACCCTCGTCATCCCGGTGGCACCGACGATCTTCTGGGAGGCCGGGGCCGAGGTGCGCGCCGAGATGGGCATCGCCGACGGGCTGATCCGCGTCTCGCTGGGGCTGGAGGACGAGGCCGACGTGATCGCCGACTTCGCCCAGGCGCTGGGCGGCGACTGAACCTGCCCGCGTGGCAAACTGCCGCGGTGAATCTCGCAAAGCGGGGCAGGCGGCAATGCGGATCAGGAAGGGGCTGTGGGCACTCGGTATGGCCTGCCATCTCGGGGTCGCGGCGTGGGCCGCGCCTGCGCCGCCTCCGTCTGCCAGTGCCCCGGCCGCATCGGGGGCGCAACTGGCGACCCGGGCCCTCACGGTCGTGCTCGACGACAGCTTCCCACCCTACGTGATGCGCGACGCCGCGGGCGAACTGCAGGGCTACCTGCCGGAGCGCTGGCGGATCTGGCAGGCGCGCACCGGTGTGGCGGTGCAGCTGCGGGGCATGGACTGGGCGCAGGCCCAGCAGGTGATGCGCGAGGGCGGCGCGCAGGTCATCGACACCATCGCGCGCACCCCGGCGCGCGAGGCGCTGTACGACTTCTCGGCACCGCACTCCGAGCTGAAGGTGATGCTGTTCTTCCGGGCGTACCTGTCGGGCATCACCGATGCGGCGTCGGCGCGGGACTTCACGGTGGGCGTGAAGGACGGTGACCGCTGTGTCGACCACCTGGCCGCCGCCGGCGTGCAGCGGCTGCAGCGCTACCCCAGCTACGCGGCCCTGGCGCGCGCGGCACTGCGCCAGGAGGTGGTGGTGTTCTGCATGAACGAGCAGCCCGCCGACGACCTGTTGACCGAGCTCGGCCTGCGCGACGCCTTCATGCACACCGCGCCGCTGTACACCAGCGAGCTGCGCTGGGCGGTGCGCAAGGGCGATGCCGGCACGCTGGCGCGGGTGAGCGACGGCTTTGCGCGTATCGACGCGCAGACCCAGGAAGCCCTGCAGCGCAAGTGGTTCGGCGAGCCGCTGAGCGGCCCGTTGCCCGCCTACCTGGCCTACGCGGGCTATGCGCTGCTCACCGCCGCCGGCGCCCTGCTGGTGGAGGACAACGAGCTCAACCAGGAGGTCGCCCTCGAACTGCTGCGCGACCTCGGGCTCGAGGTCGACCTGGCCCCCGACGGTGCCAAGGCCCTGGCGCAGGTGCAGCGCCGGCCCGACGACGTGGTGCTGATGGACATGCAGATGCCGGTGATGGACGGCCTCACCGCCACGCGCGAGATCCGCCGCCTGCCCGGCCTGGCCACGCTGCCCATCATCGCGATGACCGCCAACGCCATGAGCAGTGACCGCCAGCGCTGCCTGGATGCCGGCATGAACGAGCATCTTGCCAAGCCGATCGACCCGCAGCTGCTGGCAAATCTGCTGCACCACTGGGTTCCCGCGGCGTCGCCCGCCCGCGCCAGTGGGGCGGCGCCGGTCCCGGCACCGCCCGAGGCGGGTGAGGCGGCCGATTCGGGCCTGTCGCTGGGCGGGATCGCCGGGTTCGATGCCGCGCTGGGCCTGCGCCAGTCGCTCGGGCGGGAGGACCTGTATCGCCACCTGCTGGCCTCCTTCGTGCAGGGTCAGACCGGTGTACCGGTGCGAATCGCCGCCGCCTGCTCGGCCGGTGACTGGCTGACGGCCGAGCGGCTGGCCCACACCCTCAAGGGGGTCGCCGCCCAGGTCGGTGCCACCACGGTCCGCAGCGTGGCCTGGGCGGCCCTGCGAGCGCGCCTGCTCGAAGCGCTGGAGACGGGAGATCCGCACAGCCTGGCGCTGTTCGACGAGCATGCCGCGCAGCTGCGCGCGGTGCTGGGCAGCAGCTTCGAGCGGGTGGCTGCGGCGGTGCGCAGCTTCGAGTTCCTGTCCGCGCTGGACGACCTGCGCCAACTGCCTTGAGGCAACCGGCCTGAACCGGCGTGCGCCGTCCGCCCGCGCGTCAGCGCCGGTCCGCGGCCGTCAGCTGCCAGGTGACCCAACCGCCGGCCAGGTCGGCCACCTCGCTGAACCCGGCCTGCGCGAACAGCCGCGCCCAGGCCTGGCTGCTGTTGCCGCTGTAGCAGTAGACGAGCACCGGGCGCGAGCGGGGCTCCTCGCGCAGCAGGGCGTCGTGGTTGTGACCGTCCAGGCGCATCGCACCGGGCAGGTGGCCCTGGGCATGGCGGGCGCTGTCGCGGGCATCGAGCAGCAGCGCGTCGGGATGGGCGGCCAGCCACTCGGGCAATTCGGCGGCGGTGAGGCGGCGGTGGGTCATCGTCGATCTGGCGGGTATCGCCAAGGGGTGGGGTTCAAGTGAGCGGCGCCGGGGATCGGCGCCGGCTGTCGAGGTGGGATGCCAGGGCCCGCGTGGTGGCCGACAGCCAGCGCTCCTCGCGGCTGACCACGACGAGGTGGCGTTCGGCCCAGTCCTCGGCCAACGGACGCAGGACCATCCGCGAGGCGCCGATTGGTGAGACGGCCACCTCGAAGGGCAGGATCGCCAGCCCGAGCCCGGCCGCGACGATGCGCGCGCCCGCCTCCAGGCTGGCCACCTGCATGCGCGGCGCGTAGTCCCGCCCGAGCAGCGCAGCCTGCTGGCGCAGCAGGCGGTCCAGCTGCCCGCCGGGCACGATGCCCACCTGCGGGTGGTCCAGCAGGTCGGCAAAGCGCAGGCTGTCGCGCTGGGCCAGCGGGTGCCCGGCCAGCATCGCCACGCCCAGGTGGTCACGCCGGTAGGGGCGCTGCGGCAGGCCGCGGCTGTCTATGCGGTCCCAGGTCACGCCGAGGTCGGCCGCGCCCTCGCGCACCTCGCGCACCACGTCCTGGCCGGCACGCTCGTCGAGCGTCACGCGCACCTGCGGGTGCTGGGCGAGGAAGGCCGCCACGTCGTCGGGCAGCCAGCCGGCCAGCACCGAGGCGCTGGCCACCACGCGCACACTGCCCTGCACGCCGGCTGCGAAGTCGCTCAGCTCGGCGTGCATGCGCTCCATCGCCGCCAGCAGCTCGCGCGACTGGCGCAGCAGCGCGTGCCCGGCCGGCGTCGGCTCCACCCCGCGGCGCGCGCGCAGCAGCAGCGGGGCGCCGATCTGCGCCTCCAGCGCGGCCAGGCGCTTGCTCACCGCCGAGGGCACCAGCGCCTCGCGCTGGGCAGCGCGCGCGATGTGGCCCTCCTCGCAGATCGCGACGAACAGGCGCAGGCTGACGGGGTCGAATTCACGCGGCACGCTCGGTCCGTTCTCCGGGGGGACTGGGGAAAACACGGGAGTTTCGTTCTCAATGGGAACGCTGAGGCTGAAAATATATCGCTTGGATCCCGATCGGGAATCCAGACAATGCCCAGCATGGCAACCCCACCTTCTCCGGCCACCGCCGCCGACCGTTTCCCCGCCGTCACCATCCGTGAGGTCGGCCTGCGTGACGGCCTGCAGGCCATTACCCGCACTGTGCCCACCGAAGTCAAGCGCCAGTGGTTGCAGGACGCTGTCGACGCCGGCCTGCGCGAGGTCGAGGTCGGCTCCTTCGTGCCCGCCCGGCTGCTGCCGCAGCTGGCCGACACCGCCGAGCTGCTGGCCTTTGCGAAGACGCTGCCGGGCCTGACCGCCTCGGTGCTGGTGCCCAACCTGCGCGGCGCCCAGGCGGCGATGGAGGCGCAGGCCGACTGGATGCTGCTGCCGCTGTCGGCCAGCCACGCGCACAGCCTGGCCAACCTGCGCCGCACGCCCGACGAGGTGCTGCGCGAGATCGAGGCCATCCGCGCCGCGCGCGACGCCGCCGGCTCCGCCTGCCGGCTGGAGGTGGGCCTGAGCACCGCCTTCGGCTGCACCATCCAGGGCCGCGTCGACCCCGCCGAGGTGCTGCGCCTGATGCGCGCGCTGGTCGATCTGGGCGTGGAGCGCATCGGCCTGGCCGACACGGTGGGCTACGCCAACCCGGCGCAGGTGGCGGCGCTGTTCACCCTGGCCTTCGAGATCGCCGGCAAACCTGAAGAGGGGCGCCTGGCCTGCGGCCACTTCCACGACACCCGCGGGCTCGGGCTGGCCAACGTCTACGCCGCCTGGTCGGTGGGGGTGCGCCGCTTCGATGCCTGCGTGGGCGGCATCGGCGGCTGCCCGCACGCACCGGGCGCCAGCGGCAACGTCGCCACCGAGGACGTCGCCTACCTCTTCGCCAGCATGGGGCAGCCCACCGGGCTGGACTTCGAGCGGCTGATGGCACTGCGCGGCCACCTCGCGACGTGGCTGGAGGGCGAGCCGCTGCATGGCAGCATCTGGCGCGCCGGGCTGCCGAAAACTTTGACCCACCCCCGTTGCGGCTGACGCCGCTCCCCCTCAAGGGGGCGCCACCAGCAGACCGGCAGAGCCGGATCCGCGGTGGCCGCTGGCTGAATTCGACCGGAGACAACGAGATGAGCACCCAGACACCCTCCCCCGCCCCGATCCGCCCGCTGGCCGGCCTGAAGGTGCTGGAGTTCACCCACATGGTGATGGGCCCGACCTGCGGCATGGTGCTGGCCGACCTGGGCGCCGAGGTGATCAAGCTCGAACCCATCGGCGGCGAGAACACGCGCCGGCTGGTGGGCGCCGGGGCCGGCTTCTTCCCGATGTTCAACCGCAACAAGAAGAGCGTCGAGGTCAACCTGCACCACCCCGACGGCGCGGAAGTGGCACGCCGGCTGGCGGCCAGCGCCGACGTGGTGATTGAGAACTTCAAGCCCGGCACCATGGCCAAGTACGGGCTGGACTACGCCGCGCTCGCGGCCGTCAACCCGCGGCTGATCTACGTCAGCCACAAGGGCTTCCTGCCCGGGCCCTACGAGCACCGCACCGCGCTCGACGAGGTGGTGCAGATGATGGGCGGTCTGGCCTACATGACCGGCCGCCCCGGCGACCCGCTGCGCGCGGGCACCAGCGTCAACGACATCATGGGCGGCCTGTTCGGCGCCATCGGCACGCTGGGCGCGCTGGTGCAGCGCGGGATCACCGGCCGCGGCATGGAGGTGCAGTCGGCGCTGTTCGAGAACAACGTCTTCCTGGTCGGCCAGCACATGCTGCAGTACGCCGTCACCGGCCAGGCCGCCGCGCCCATGCCGGCGCGCCACAGCCCCTGGGCGATCTACGACGTGTTCACCGTGGCCGAGGGCGAGCAGATCTTCCTGGCCGCGGTGAGCGACGCGCAGTGGAAGGTGTTCTGCCAGGTGCTCGACCTGCCCGATCTGGCCGCCGACCCGGCGCTGGCCAGCAACAACCAGCGCGTGGCCAAGCGCCCCCGCCTGCTGGCCACGCTGCGCGAGCGCTTTGCCCACCGCAGCGCCGCCGATCTGGCCGCGGTCATGGAAGGCGCCGGCCTGCCCTACGCGCCGATCCGCCGGCCGGAAGACCTCTACGACGACCCGCACCTGCTGGCCACCGGCGGGCTGGCGGACATCGTGCTGGCCGATGGCGAGCGCGCCGGCCAGACGGTGCAGACCACGCTCTTCCCCTTCACGCTGGACGGCCAGCGCCTGGGCGTGCACCTGCAGCCGCCGCGCCACGGGGAACACACCGACGAGCAGCTCGCCCGCCTGGGCTATGGTGACGCCGAGCGCGCTGCCCTGCGCCAGGCCGGCGCCATCGCCTGAAGCACGACAACCACCCTGACAACGATTCCGACAACATCCCGACGGAGACCGCCCCCATGACCGACCGCCGCACCGCCCTGCACACCCTCGCCGCCGCAGCGCTGGCCACCCTGCCCGGCTGGGCCGCCGCCCAGTCCGAAGGCAAGGTGGTGAAGTTCATCCTGCCCAACGCCACCGGCTCGGGCGTGGACGCCATCACCCGCGCGGCGCAGAACGCGCTGGCCAAGGCCCTGGGCGCCACCGTGGTGGTGGACAACCAGCCCGGCGCCGGCGGCGTGGTCGGCCTGCAGTCCATCGCCCGCGCCGCACCGGACGGCCACACGCTGGGCGTGGTGTCCAACAACGTGGTGATCTTCCCCAGCGTGCTGAAGTCCCTGCCCTTCAACATGCCGGGCGACTTCACCCCGATCGCCGTCTGCGGCTACACCCCGGTGGTGCTGGTGGTCAACCCGGCCCGGGTGGCGGCCAAGAACTCGGCCGAGTTCGCCGCGCTGCTCAAGAGCCGTCCGGGTGAGCTGAACTTCGGCTCCGGCGGCAACGGCACCATCCTGCACCTGGCCGCCGAGATGTACCTCGACGAGGTCAACGCCAAGGCGCGCCACATCCCCTACAAGGGCGTCGGCCCGATGGTGACCGACCTGATCGGCGGGCAGATCGAATTTGCCACCGCCGCGCTGCCCAGCGTGCAGCAGCACATCAAGAGCGGCGCGCTGCGCGCCATTGGCGTGGGCACGACGCAGCGCGTACCGGCTGCGGCGGACATCCCCACCTTCGTCGAGCAGGGCGTGCCCGGCTACGTGGTGGAGGCCTGGTTCGCGGTGATCGGCCCCAAGGGCATGGCCCCGGCCGAGGTCAAGCGCGTGCACGACGCGGTGGTGGCGGCCTTCGCGGATGCCGGCGTCAAGGAGACGATGGCCAAGCAGGGCAACGTCATCAACGTCTCGACCAGCGAGGTCGCCCAGCAGTTCTTCAAGACCGAGCTGGCCAAGTACGCCGCGCTGGTGAAGAAGGCCGGCGTCGAGGCTCAGTAGCCGTTGCGGCCAGGCTGTCCCCGGGCCTGCACGATCGGCCCGGGCGCCGTACGATGAGGCGGATGAACGCCCCCTCCTCCTCTTCTTCCCCCACCTCCGCTGCAGCGGACGCCGCCACCGTCGTCCGCATCGACTTCGTCTCCGACGTCTCCTGCCCCTGGTGCGCCATCGGCCTGCATGCGCTGGAAGCCGCGCTGGCTCGCGTGGCGCCGGCCATCCAGGCCGAGATCCACCTGCACCCCTTCGAGCTGAACCCGCAAATGGTGCCGGAGGGCGAGGACGTCATCGAGCACCTCACCCGCAAGTACGGCCGCAGCCCCGACGAGCTGCGCGCGACGCAGGACATGATCCGCGAGCGGGGCGCCGCGGTGGGCTTCGAATTCCGCAAGGGCGCCCGCTCGCGCATCTACAACACCTTCGACGCCCACCGCCTGCTCGCCTGGGCCGAAACCGTGCAGGGTGACAGTGCCCCGGCCGGCGCCGCGCTGGCGCTCAAGCATGCGCTGCTGCGCGCCTACTTCACCGAGGGCCTCAACCCCGGCGACCGCGAGCTGCTGGCCCAGCGTGCCGCGGCCTGCGGGCTCGACGAGGCGGAGGCACGCGCCGTGCTGGCCAGCAACCGCCATGCCGACGAGGTGCGCGAGCGCGAGCGCCAGGTCGGCGAGCTGGGCATCCACTCCGTGCCGGCGGTGATCCTGAACCAGCGCTGGCTGATCTCCGGCGGGCAGCCGGTGGAGGTCTTCGAGCGCTCGCTGCGCGAGGCGGCAACGGCACCCCACCCGGAGCCCACCCCCGCGGCTTGATCCACCCCGTCCGGACCCGGACAACCCTGTGGACCGCTGCGGCACAACCAGGCAGCTATCCACAGCCCTACCGGCGATCGCCGACTTGTTGCCGATCGCTCCCGCCGCCGTCCACGGGGCTGCGCACACGCTTGTTTTGCAGCCAAGGTGTTGATCCAGCAGGGCTTTCCGGACTTGTCCACAGAAAGGTGCCTGCTCTATTACGACTATCAGTCTTATAAAGGAGAGATAGAAAGAAAGAGCGGGAGCCTGTGCAAACCGGGCCGGCCACCGGCCGCCGGGGCCATGCGCAGCAGCCTGGTGCACGTTTTTTCAGTGCCGACCGTGCAGTGGCGACAATGCGGCGTTCCCGCATCCGGCCGCATGACCCCTGTATGCCCATGACATCGCTGCTGCTGCCATCCCGCCCGCGCAAGCACCTGCATCCCCACCTGCACCTCGATTCCCTGCCCGGCCGTCGCAGTGGGTCGGCCGTCAGAGTCAAGGTCAGGGCCTGGGCCGCCGCCATCGGGTGTGCCCTGTTCAATTGCCTTGCTCCGGCCCATGCCGCCGAGCCACCGGCACCCATCCCCACCTTTGGCGACTCGCCCTGCGTGGAGCGGCCCCAGCCGGCGGCCTCCGGCCAGCCCCCGGCGCCGCCCGCGCGCATCCCCGGCCTGCGCTACGAATGCCATGTGATGACCGGTGGACAACCGCTGTTCGTCGGCCGCGCCGGCCCGGCCGATCCACCAGCGAATCTGCCGGTGCTGCTGCTGATCCACGGCCTGGGCCAGAACGCCCACACCGACTGGGCCGAGCCGGTGCAGGCGCTGGCGTCGCGCTTCCAGATCGTCGCGGTCGACCTGCCCGGGTTTGGCGCCTCGCCCCCGCCGCTCGGCCCCTACGCCTTCGACACCCTCGGCCGGCAGCTCGCGCAGCTGGTCACCCGCCTGGCGCCGGGGCGGCGCGTGCACGTCGTCGGCCACTCGCTGGGCGGCGCGGTGGCGCTGCACTTTGCCCACCGCCACGCCGCGCTGGTCGACCGGCTCGTGCTGGTCGATGCCGCCGGCCTGCTGCTCAAGCAGGTCTTCATGCGCCACATGACCGCCCAGGCGGTGCCCTCCACCGGCGTGGCGCCGCTCGACGCGGTGATCCGCGGCATGGGCGGGCGGCTGCGCGACCTCGGCTCCTACCTCTTCCTGGGCCAGGACGCGCGCTTCGACTTCCTGCCCTGGCTGATGGGCAACCCCCAGGCACGCAAGGCCCTGCTGGGCGGCGTGGTGCAGGCCGATGCCGCGATCACCCTGGTCGAGCAGGACTTCACCGCCGCCCTGCGTGAAACCACCGTGCCCACTACGCTGATCTGGGGCTCGGAGGACCGCATCGCGCCGCCACGCACCGGCCGCATCCTGGCCGCGCGCATGCCCCAGGTGCGCCTGCAGGTCATGGCCGGCGCCGGCCACACGCCGATGGCCGAGCGCCCCGGCGAGTTCAACCGCCTGCTGCTGGACGCGCTGACCGGCCCCGTGCCCCCGCGCAGCGCCGGTTTTGCGCCCGGTACCACTGCCAGCACCCGCAGCCAGGGCGAGCTGACCTGCCAGGCCCAGGACGGAGCGCGCTACAGCGGCCGCATCGACAAGCTGACCCTCAACGGCTGCCGCAACGTGCGCATCGAAGGCGCGCAGATCGGCGCCCTGGTCCTCAGCGACGCCCTGGCCACCCTCGACGACAGCAGCATCGACGCCGGCCGCGGCGTGGCCATCGACGCCCGCAACAGCGAGCTGATCGTCACCACCTCACGCATCCGCGCCCGCGTGGCCATCCGCGCCGAGAACAGCTGGTTCGACCTCGCCGGCGTCAGCCTGACGGCCAGCGAGGCCGCCATGCAATGGCGCGACGCCACCAGCCGCGCCTTCTTCTCGCTGAGCGACTGGGACGCCCCGGAGCACCGCGGCGACGCGCACTTCATGTGGCCGCGCACGGCGGCGGGGGCGCAGGGGTCGGGGCGGTGAAAGTCGACTTCGAGCAGGCGGCTGGCGGAGAACAGCCGGTGGGCCAGGAGCGGCCGGGGCTGAGTCAGCTGGCCGGCTGACCCGCCGCTCAGGCCCCGCCCTCCGGCGGATGCACCTTCGCAAAGGTCAGGATCACCTCTCGCACCAGCTTGCGCTGCGGCGCGGGCAGCTGCAGGTAGGCGTCCACCGTCTCGCGCTCCTGGTAGGTGAGCTTGTCTTCCCAGCGGACCTTGTACTGCTGCACCGTCCTGGCTACCTCCGGGCCAAAGCGCAACACCTGAGGCTCCACCTTCAGCCACTCGGCAAGGACCTGAAGCTTGTCCTGCGACGGGATGGCTTGGCCGTTCAGCCAGCGGCTCACGGCCTGGATGGTCACCGGCGCGCCCCAGTAGCGGGTGTTGAACTCGCGCTCCAGCACCGACGGGCGCAGCGGATAGCCGGCCACTCGCATCGCCTCGCGCAGCCGCTCGGAGAACTCCAGCTTCTCGTTCATGAACAAATAGTTCAATTCCGAGGGGCTGAAACTGAACTGTCTGTTCAGTTGTTCCTAAACTTCCGGTTGAGAACCACGTCAACCGGATGTCATGCCCAAGTCGCTCCTAGAACAACTGCCCGAGATCGTCGCCAACGGGCGTCGGCAAGCGGAGAAGATCCTCGAAGGCCTGGAGGGCCGCCAGCGCATCGGCCTGCAGACGCGGGAGTGGGTGCTGCCGTCCAAGGACAGCGCCTCGACCGACTGGGTCACGGCCCAGGCCCGCCGCGCCCATGTGCCGCCGGGTGAGGAGTCCGGCGGCGACGGCTGGACCAACCGGCTGATCTACGGCGACAACCTGCTGGCGATGGCGGCGCTGCTGGCCGGTGACGAGCACACGCCCTCACTGCGTGGCCGGGTGGACCTGATCTACATCGACCCGCCCTTCGACTCCAAGGCCGACTACCGCACCAAGGTGACGCTGCCCGGCGTGGAGTTGGAGCAGAAGCCCACCGTGATCGAGCAGTTCGCCTACTCCGACACCTGGGCGGACGGCACGGCGTCCTACCTCGCGATGATCACCCCGCGCCTGATCCTGATGCGCGAGCTGCTGGCCGATACCGGGTCGATTTATGTGCACCTGGATTGGCATGTGGGGCACTACGTGAAGCTGGTGATGGATGAAGTTTTTGGACGCATGAATATGCGTAACGAGGTAATTTGGTACTACTCAACGCTTGGTAGGCCAAAGGATCGATTTGCCCAAAAACACGACGCCATTTTTTGCTACGGCAAGAACGATGTCAGCTACTTCAGTGAACAAGACGCGAGAATTCCATATAGCGAAGAGTACATACAATCCCATTTTAGAGATAGGGATGAGAACGGTCTAGTATGCCGCAAGCGATTCGATGCTGGAAAGTGGCGAACCTATTACCCTGACGAAGGAATGATCCCGAACGATGTTTGGGATATTCCATATGAGAACTCCATGTCAAAAGACAGGGTTGGCTATGCAACCCAAAAACCGACTGCATTGCTAGAAAGAATCATCAAATCATCCTGCCCACCTGATGGGTTGGTGGCAGATTTCAACGGAGGTTCAGGTACAACGGCAGTCGTTGCAGAAGATCTCCAACGTCGTTGGGTAACCTGCGATCTGGGTAAACCCGCCTGCATGATCATGCGCAAGCGGCTGATCGACCAAGACGCCAAGCCCTTCCTCTATCAGGCGGTGGGCGACTACCACGTCGAGGCGGCCAAGGCCACTCTGGGGCGGGACTTTCGCATCGGCGACCTGGCGCAGATCGTCCTGTCGCTCTATGGCGCGCTGCCGCTGCCGCCGGAGGACAACCCGCTGCGCAACCTCGGGCAGATCGCGGGAATATCCACCACCGCTGGCCGAGGCAGCAAGACGCTGGTGCTGGCCGATTCACCCAACAAACTCACCGGCGCGGCCACGCTGAAAAAGGCGGTGGCGCTGCGTGACAACCTGCTGGGCGGCTGGGACCGCGTGGTGGTGCTGGGCTGGAACTTCGAGCCCTCGATCGGCGAAACCATCACGGCGCTGAACGACAAGCACCTGGAAGTGCTGGTGATCCCGCCCGACCTGCTCGACCGCCTGAAGAAGAAGGGCGGCGTGGACAAACTGCGCGGCCAGGTGAGATTCTCCTCCCTGCAATACCTCACCCTCGACCCCGTGCAGCGCAGCAGCACCGCACCGGACGAACAGGGCGCGGCGCAGGAGAAACTCACCGTCTCGCTGAAGAACTACGTGCTGCTCTCGCCCGAGGCCATCAACCTCGACGAGGCCAACCGCGTGAAACTGCAGGCGGTGATGAACCAGGACCCGCTGGCGCTGATCGAGTATTGGGCGGTGGATCCGGACTACGACGGCAAACTCTTCCGTTCCGTCTGGCAGGACTACCGCGGCAATACTGCCAACGATGGCGATGCACTGAGCGTGATCTCTGTGGCGGTGCTGACATTGCCCCGCCAGGCCGGCACGCGCCGGGTCTGCGTGCGGGCGGTGGACGTGTTCGGCTTCGAGTCCGAGGTGGTGGCCAACGTGGCGGAGCCGCAGGCATGAGCCCGACCCGAACCCGAGCCACGGCGAGCACCGAGGCCGATCCGCTGGCACTGTCCACCGCACTGACGCTGAAGACGCAGGCGCTGTGTGTCGGGCTGGAGAGCGGTGCGGCCGACCTGTTCGAGCTGGTCACGCCGACCACGGCCGAGCTGCTGCACTGGTGGTTCGGCGAGGACATGACAGCCACGCGCAGCGGGCTGAACTTCCACGCTGGACAGCAGCAGGCGATCCTGAACACCATCGTCGGGCACGAGGTGCTGGGTGCGACGTCGCTGCGCGAGTTGTACGAGCGTGCGGCGCCGCAGGCGCTGCTGGCCGGCACGCGGCTGGCCGAGGTGTCGCAGGACAAGCATGCGCACCCCAAGTACTGCCTGAAGATGGCCACCGGCACCGGCAAGACCTGGGTGCTGCAGGCGCTGATGATCTGGCAGCTGCTGAACAAGAACGCGGCGCTGGCGGAGGGGCGCGACGATCCACGCTTCACCCGCCAGTTCATGGTGGTGGCGCCGGGGCTGATCGTCTATGAGCGGCTGCTGGACGCCTTCTGCGGCAAGCTGGTGGCGGGTTCGGCCAGCGGCGCGCGCGACTTCAGCAGCTCGGACATGGCGCGCTACGCCGAGCTGTTCATCCCCGAGGGCCAGCGCGAAGCGGTGCTGGCCTTCGTGCGCGGCAACGTCTGCAGCAAGACCGAGATCGGCCTGAAGGCCACCGGCAACGGGATGATCGCGATCACCAACTGGCACCTGCTCGCCGAGGGCGAGACCGAGGACGAGACGCCTGAGGACGTGCTGGCCCCGGGCGCGCCCGCGGACCCGCAGCGGGTGGCTCAGGCGGTGCTGCCGCTGACGCCAGGCCGGGCGACCGGCAATGCGCTGGACGTGCTGGACCGCCGCTACGCGCGCGGCAACGTGCTGGAGTTCCTGGCCGGGTTGCCCGAGCTGATGGTCTTCAACGACGAGGCCCACCACATCCACGAGTTCAAGCGTGAGGGGGAGACGACCGAGGTGGAGTGGCAGAAGAGCCTGAGCCGCATCGCCGAGCCCAAGGGACGGCGCTTCGTGCAGGTGGACTTTTCGGCCACGCCCTACAACGACGTGGGCACGCCGAAGAACCGGCGCAAGGTCTACTTCCCCCACATCGTGACCGACTTCGACCTGAAGAGCGCGATGCGCGCCGGGCTGGTGAAGTCGCTGGTGCTGGACCGGCGCAGCGAGGTCGGCGCCCTGCCGCTGGAGTTCAAGGCCGAGCGCGACCAGGAGGGCAACCCCATTCTCAGCGCCGGCCAGCGCGTGATGCTACGCGCCGGCCTGCACAAGCTGCGCAAGCTGGAGACCGACTTCGCCCGGCTGGACCCGGCCCGCCATCCGAAGATGCTGGTGGTCTGCGAGGACACCACCGTGTCGCCGCTGGTGGCGCAGTTCCTGCGCGACGAGGGGCTGGCCGAAGACGAGGTCATGACCATCGACTCCGGCAAGAAGGCCGAGCTGGGCGAGAAGGACTGGGCGCCGGTGCGCGAGCGCCTGTTCAACGTGGACCGGCACGCCACGCCGCGCGTCATCGTCAGCGTGCTGATGCTGCGCGAGGGTTTCGACGTCAACCACATCTGCGTGATCGTGCCGCTGCGCTCCTCCCAGGCGCAGATCCTGCTGGAGCAGACCATCGGCCGCGGCCTGCGGCTGATGTGGCGCGATCCGGAGTACGGCGACATCAAGCGCGAGAACCGCGAGCGCATCAATGCCGGGCAGGAACCGGCCAGCCTGATCGACATCCTCTCGATCGTCGAGCATCCGGCGTTCAACTCTTGGTATGCAGAGCTGATGGAGGAGGGCTTGGCGAGCGTCAGCACCGAAGCCGGCGATGGTCAGTCCGGCACGGGCGACGTGATCGCTGCCGAGTTGCGCGAGGGCTACGAGGCCTTCGACTTCGCGATCCCCTTCATCCTGCGTGAGGCCGAGGAGGTGCTGGAGCACGCGCCGCTGGACGTGGCAGCGCTGCCGCCCTTCACGGCGATGGGATTGGGCCAGCTGAAGGAGCTGCTCGGCAAGGGTGACCAGTTCATCTCGCAGGACCTGCAGAGCAGCACGCTGTTCGGTGGCTACCGGGTGGACGGCGCGGTGATGAACGTGGGTGGCTACAACGACTTCCTCGGCCGGTTGACCCGGCGCATCGCCCAGGCCCTGAGCCAACCCCTGCCGCGCCACAACAAGGTGGCCAACCACCTGGCCACGCCCTACCAGCAGGTGCACACGGCCGAGCTCACCGGCTGGTTGGACGAGTACGTCTGGCATCGGCTCTTCGGCGGGGCGTTCAACCCGCTGGCCGACGAGAACTGGCGCCTGCTCCTGCTGCAGCCGGTGGTGGACCACATCACCAAGGTCTTTGGTGTGGCGCTGCTGGAGGCTGGGCAGGCACAGACGGTCGGTGCGACCGAGGTCCGGCACCGGCGCCTGTCGGAAGTGCCCAAGCTGATGGTGCGTGAGGGCAGTTCCATCGAGGTGGGCAAGTGCATCTACACCCGCCTGCCCTACCCGGCGCGCAACGGCGGGCTGGAGAAACGCTTCATCCACTGGGCCCAGGCGGACGCGAGCGTGCAGGCCTTCTGCAAGATCAGCGAGACGCGCCACGCCTTCATGCGCCTGCGCTACGTGAAGGAAGACGGCCTGGCGGCCTTCTACTCACCGGACTTCCTGCTGCGCACCACCGAGGCGATCTACCTGGTGGAAACCAAGGCGCAGGAGCAGCTGCTGCACCCCAACGTGAAGCGCAAGTGCCGCGCGGCCATCGCCTGGTGCGACCGCATCAACACCCTGGCGCCGGTTGAACGCGACGGCCGGGACTGGCACTACGTGCTGCTGGGAGAGGAGACGGTGGTCGAATGGCAGGAGCGGCATGCCCCACTGGCGCAGCTGCTGAACTTTGCCCGCCTGCGGCCGGTGGCGCAGGCGTCGATGCAGGGGAGCTTGATCTAAGGGCCGGCTAGCTCTGGGGAGGGCCAATGAGGGGCTTCGCTCGCCAACACCCAGTGCTGCAGCCGCGTCAGATCCTCAGGCGGCAAATTGCACCTCGGCGCTGCCGCAGACCTCCTCGCGGAACCAGCGCGACAGGTCGGCGGCGGTGCGCAGATCCACCTTGCGCCCGCCCAGCAGGCCGGACAGCTCGATCTCCATCGCCGAGATGCCGAGCAGGCCGGGGGTGCGGCCGGACTCGAACTCCACCAGCAGGTCCACATCGCTGTCTGGCCGGGCGGTGCCCTTCAGCTGGGAGCCGAAGAGCGATAGCCGGCGAATGCCGTGTGTGCGGCAGAAGCGCGCCAGCGTGGCGTCGTCGAGGCTGGCCAGAGCGGGGTGCATGGCGCAGATCGTAGCGGCTTCGGCTCGGTTCGTGCGATGGATTGGGGCTCCGCAACCCCTGAGCCTGGCTGTATGCTATTGTCATACGTCACCCCGGAGTTCCGCCATGCCCACCGTCCCCGCCGCCGTCCTGAGTGTCCGCATCAGCCCCAGCGAACGCGCCCTGCTGGAGGCGGCGGCGGAGCAGGCGCGGACCCACCTGAGTGATTTCGTCCGGCGGCGGGCCCTGGAGGCCGCCGAGGCCGATCTGCTGGATCGTCGCGTCGTGACGATCGCGGCAAAGGACTGGGCCCGGTTCGAGGCCTGGGCCGGCGAGCCGGCGAAGGAGGTGCCGGCGCTGCGCCAACTGGCGGAGGTTCGCCCCGTCTGGCAGGGTCTGCAGCAAGGGAAATGAAGGGCGTGACCACGGCGCCACGCCCGCTGGCGGCCGAAGACGACACGGCGGCCTTCGATTGCGGGCGGGAGGCGCTGAACCAGTGGTTGCGCCGCCATGCCTGGCGCAACCAGGAACTGGGCGTGTCGCGCACCAGCGTGGTCTGCGACCCGGCGACCGGGGACCTCATCGGTTTTGTGAGCTTGTCGGCGGCGCAGATCGAGCGGGCCTGGCTGCCCAAGGCGCAGCAGCGCAACCGGCCCGACCCGATGCCGGCGATCCTGCTGGGCCAGTTGGCGGTGGATCTGCGGTGGCAGGGGCGGGGTGTGGCGCGATCGCTGGTGTTCTATGCGCTCACCACGGCCGTGCGCCTGTCCAGGGAGGTGGGCTGTTTCTGCGTGCTGACCCACCCGCTGGATGACGAGTTGCGCGCCTTGTACACCCGCTTCGGGTTCGAGGACCTGCCCTTCGATCCCGCGCGCAGCATGGCGGTCCGCATCGGTGACCTGCTGCACAACGGGTTCGATGGGGCGGGCTGACGCGCAGCGACAGCAACAGGCCCGGGGGGCACCCTCACCCCGCAAACATCACCCGCAACCGCTGCGGCCGCGGCTGGGCCACCTGGTCCAGCGGGAGTTCGTGGGTCTGCTTGACCTTGGACAGTGCGATGTGGGTCTTGACCTGGGCGACGCCGGGCAGCGTCAGCAGGCGCTTCATCATCAGGTCGGAGAAGGTGGCCAGGTCGGGGGCGACGATGCGCAGCAGATAGTCGGCCTCGCCGCTGATGGCGAAGCATTCCAGCACCTCCGGCAGCGCGGCGATCTGGCGTTCGAATTCGGCCGGGCGGGTCTGATCGTGGCGCTCCAGCAGCACGTGGGCGAAGGCGGTGACGCCCAGGCCCAGGGCCGCGGCGTCCAGCAGCGCGGCGTAGCCGGTGATGACCTGGGCCGCCTCCAGCCGCTGGATGCGCCGGCTGATCTGGGAGGCCGACAGCGCGGCCTGCTCGCCCAGCGCCGCGTTGGTGGCCTGGCCATCGCGCTGCAGCGCGGCCAGCAGGGCGAGGTCGTAGCGGTCGATGGTCAGTTCGTTCATGAAGCAACACCTGGGCGCACGGAACGTGCATCAAGGGTGCATCCTAAGCCCCGGAACGAACACCGTTTGCACGCGAATCGCACGACAGTAGCGGCTGGCCCGACACCCTTGCACCGCCCGCCATGAACCTCACCGAATCCCTGCTGCACGCGCTGAAGGCCCACGGGGCCCGTCAGATCTTCGGCATCCCGGGCGACTTCGCCCTGCCCTACTTCAAGGTCATCGAGGCCTCGGGCATCCTGCCGCTGTACACGCTGTCGCACGAGCCGGGCGTGGGTTTTGCAGCGGATGCGGCCGCACGCATCGGCAACAACAGCGGCACCGGCAGCGACGGCAGCGGCGGCCGGGCCCTGGGTGTGGCGGCGGTGACCTACGGCGCCGGGGCGCTGAACATGATCAACTCGGTGGCGGCGGCCTATGCCGAGAAGTCGCCGCTGGTGGTGATCTCCGGCGGGCCCGGCGAGGGTGAGTCGAACTCCGGCCTGCTGCTGCATCACCAGGCCAAGCGGCTGGATTCGCAGTTCCGCATCTTCGAGGAGATCACCTGCGACCGCGCCCGGCTGGATGACCTGGAGCGCGCGCCGGCCGACATCGCCCGGGTGCTGGGCAACTGCCTGAAGCACTCGCGCCCGGTGTACCTGGAGATCCCGCGCGACAAAGCCGCGTCGCCCTGCGCACCGGTGCCGGCGATCGAGCCGCCCGCGGTGGACCCGGATGCGCTGGCCGCCTGCGCCGACGAGGTGCTGCAGCGCCTGCAGCAGGCCCAACGCCCGGTGCTGATGGTGGACGTGGAGGTGCGCCGCTACGGCCTCGAGGCCCAGGTGGCCGAGCTGGCGCGGCGCCTGGCGCTGCCGGTGGCCACCTGCTTCATGGGCCGCGGCCTGCTGGCCGATGCGGATGCGCCGCTGGTGGGCACCTACATGGGCGTGGCCGGGCTGCCGGAGGTGACCCAGTTGGTGGAGGACTCGGACGGCCTCTTCCTGCTCGGCGTGATCCTGTCGGACACCAACTTCGCAGTGTCGGAGAAGAAGATCGACCTGCGCCGCAGCATCGTCGCCTGCGATGGTGAGGTGCGGCTGGGCTGGCACGTGTACCACGACATCCCGCTGGCGGCGCTGGTAGAGGCACTGCTGGCGCGCACCGCGCCGCGCGAGGTGGCCTTCGAGGTGCCGCGCAGCGTCTACCCGCGCGGCCTGGTGGCCGATGACGCAGCGATCGCGCCGCAGGACATCGCCACCGCGGTGAACGACCTGATGGACCGCCACGGCCGCCTGCCGATCGCCAGCGACATGGGCGACTGCCTGTTCACCGCGATGGACATCGAGCACACCGCACTCGTCGCCCCCGGCTACTACGCCACGATGGGCTTTGGCGTGCCCGCCGGCCTGGGGCTGCAGGCGGCCACCGGCCAGCGCCCGCTGGTGCTGGTGGGCGATGGCGCCTTCCAGATGACCGGCTGGGAGCTGGGCAACTGCCGCCGCTACGGCTGGGACCCGATCGTCCTGCTGTTCAACAACGCCAGCTGGGAGATGCTGCGCACCTTCCAGCCCGAGTCGCGCTTCAACGATCTGGACGACTGGGGCTTTGCCACCATGGCCGCCGGCCTGGGCGGTGACGGCGTGCGGGTGCACACCCGCGCGCAGCTGCAGGCTGCGCTGGAGCGCGCCGTCGCCACGCGCGGGCGCTTCCAGCTCATCGAGGTGATGATCCCGCGCGGCGTGCTGTCGCAGACGCTGCAGCGGTTTGTGGCGGGGGTGAAGCGGTTGAATGCGGGGAAGTGAGGGCACGCCGGAGACGATTCAGTCCGCGGAGACATCGGCCGGCCGAGGCAGATCGAGCAGGGTGGGCGGATCGAAATCCATCTGTTGTGATTGCGCCGGCATTGCCAACCTATCAGCAATAGACCTGCCGCCGAACCCTGCACTGCAGCCCGCCAGATCGAACTCCGACAGGTTGCGCGGGCCGACATCACCCACGGCGCGGGGCTTGGCCTTGAACATGCCGTAGCCGGCCTGCGGGTCGGACGCAGGCCTTTCGTTCGCCACGATCAACCGGATGCTGCTGCCCTCATCCACCACTTCCAGGCGGGCACCCGGCCTCAACCCGTGGCGTGCCAGGATGTCAGCCGGGATTTCGACCTTGCCGCTGCGCGTGAGGGTGGCGGTGCTCATGGGGCATTCCGGGGAAGTGATGCACAAAGTCTAGCGTTCGTTCCTCCCAAAAAGCACAGAAAGTGGGAAGGCGGTCAGGCACCTTGCCCCAACCACACCCGCTCGACCCGCCCCAGCGCCTGCGACAGCTTCCCCATCCCGAACGGCGACGCCCCCAGCGCCACGGCCTCCCAGGGCGCCCCCACGGCCAGCCGCGGCTGTGCCATGCCGAAGTGCCAGCGCGCGGCGCTGGTGGCGGCGCGCAGCACGGCGTCGACGCCCAGGCCGGCTTCCTGGAAGCGGTCGGCCTCCTCGGCCAGCGCCAGGCCATGCACCACGCCCATGCTGCCGGCGTCGGTGCCGAGCAGCAGCCTCACGCCGAGTTCGTCGGCCAGGCGCAGGTGCTCGGCATGGTCGTCGAGGATGCGGCGCAGGTTGCCCACCGTGTTCGCGCTCCAGCCCACCGCATCGGGCTGGGCCCACTGGAAGTGCACGGGGCAGAAGGTGGGCGTCCAGGCCAGGCCGCGGTCGCGCATCTTCAGCAGGTGCTCGCGGGTCATGAAGAAGCCGTGCTCGATGGCATCGACACCCGCCTCCACCGCCACGTCCAGCCCCTTGACGCCGCTGCAGTGGGCGAAGACCTTGCGTCCACAGGCGTGGGCCGTCTCGACCACCAGCCGGGCGGCGGGGATGTCGAACTGCGGCTCGTCGGTGACGGTGCCGGCATCGAAATCGATGATGCCGGTGAGGATGAGCTTGATCTCGTCGTTGGCCTCGGCGAGCTTTGTCACCGAGCCGCGGATGCTGGTGGCGTCGTCCACATCGGTGGCCATGAAGGTGCCGTAGCGCTTGGCGCGCTTGACGCCCAGGCCGCCGGAGCGCACGCGGGCTAAGCCGGCGAGTGGGTCACAGGCCTCGTCACGCACGCGGTTGTTGATGCCGTGGCGGTCGCCCGCATCCCGCACGAGGGTGACCCCAGCAGCGAGGTTCTGGCGGGCGCTGCGGCGGGCGGCGTCGGTGAGCTGCTCGACGTTCTGCTTCAGGTGGGCGGAGCGAGTGGCTTGGTCGGTGGGGCCACCGTCGAGGAAGAGGTGCACATGCGCATCGACCAGCCCCGGCATCAGGAAGGCCACGCGCTGCAGCGGCCAGCCTTGGGCGGCGAGCGTCTCGCCGTGGTCGCCCTCGGCCAGGCCGGCGAGGCGGCCGTCCACCACCTTGAACGTGGTCGGGCCGTGGGCGTGGCGGCGCTCGCCGTCGAACCATTCGGTGGCGACGAGGACGAAGCGATTCGCAGGGGTTGTGCTCATGCCCGGTAGAACTTGCGCACCGCCCGCAGCGCGTTGCTGCCCGTCTGCTCCAGGAAATTCAGGTAGGCCTTCAGCACGTAGTGGTCCTCGGGCAGCGGCTCGTAGCCGCGCCAGGGGGTGCCGAGTACGGTGTCGAAGCCGTGCGGCACGGTCAGCGTCAGGAAGGCGTTTTCCAGGCTGTGCTTCAGGTCCGAGCCGTCGGCGGCCTTGGGCGGCAGCTGCTGGCCGATGTTGGACAGGCCGCCCATCATGTGCACGCCCTTCAGGTCCGGGTCGGCGCCGATGAGCTTGATGGCATCGACGGTGCTGCGGTTCAGCCGCTCGGTGTCCGCGATGATGGCGCTGACCGACATGTCGATGAAGAGGTCGTCGGCCGGCATGCCGTAGTCGCGCATCAGCCGCAGCGCGCCGCGGCGCGCGGTGCCGTAGATCTCCTCGGCGGTCTTGTTGCCCAGGGCCTTCGGCTGGCCGTCCACCACCTCGACCCGCTCGCTGGCCATCAGGATGACCTTGAAGCGGTACTCGCCGTAGAGCTCCATCAGGTCCCAGCGGTGCTCGGTGATGGAGTTGACGATCGGCAGCGCGCCATGGGCCTTGGCCGGGTCGTAGGCGGCCAGGCAGACGGCCTGCACCTTCTTGCTGGGGAAGTCGAAGGAGATCGGCACGGTGGTGACCTCCTGGATGGCGCGGATGACGGTGGCCATCCACTGCGGGTCGGTCAGTGCCTGGGCGCCGATGTTGACGTTCAGCCAGCTCGCGCCCGCCTCGGCCTGCTTGACGGCCAGGGCCTGGATGCCGGCGATGTCCTGGTTGTCGAAGAGCGCCTTGGTGCTCTTGAAGCCGGGGTTGATGCGCTCGCCGATGATGCGGATGGGGAAGCCCTGGGCGGTCTTTGTCGGGGTGGTGGGGGTCATGATCCGAAGCCGATGTGCTGGAGGAAGGATTTCTGGAAGTCGGAGCGGGTGCTGAGCTCCACGTAGCGGGCCTGCCGGGCGATCTGGGCGGCGCGTGCGCGGCGCTCGCGGCTGCTGAGCATCTGCTGCACGCCCAGGCCGGCGGCGTTGCCGACCTGCTGGAAACGCGAAGTGCCGTCGGGCGCAGGTGGCAGCGGCGGCAAGAGGCCGATCGCTCGGGCGCTCTCGACGCGGATGTAGGCGCCGAAGGCCCCGGCGATGACGAAGCGGTGAATCTGCGACTCGTCCAGCCCCGCCTCGGCGCAGAGCAGCTTGACGCCGGTGCGGATGGCCGACTTGGCCAGCTGCACCGCACGCACGTCGTGCTGGCTGAAGCGCACCGCGGGGATCAGGCGATGGCGCTCCTCGGTCTCCTCGGCCAGGGTGATAGCGCGCACGCCGTCCACCTCGGCGATGGACGGATGGCGGCCGGCGACGATGCGCCCGCGCGCGTCGATCCAGCCGGCGCCGACGAAGGCGGCCAGCGCGTCCAGCACGCCGGAGCCGCACAGGCCCACGGGCACGCCGCCGCCGATGACCTGCAGGCGCAAGGCGTCATCGACGACCTCGACGCGCTCGATCGCGCCCTCGGCGGCGCGCATGCCGCTGCCGATGTGGCCGCCCTCCAGCGCCGGGCCCGAGGGGCAGGAGGCCGAGAGAATGCGGCCGTCGTGGACGAGGCTGATTTCCGTGTTCGTCCCGATGTCCATGACGAGCGTGACGCCGGGCGCCTGCCAGATCGCCTCGGTCGCCAGCAGCGCGGTGACGTGGTCGCCCCCGACGAAGCCGCCGATCGACGGCGCCAGGTGCAGCGCGGCGCCCGGACCCAGCGCCAGGCCGAGGCGGTCGGCCGCCACGTCGACGGCCTCCAGCGCGGCGGCCACGAAGGGCGCGCGGCCCAGCTGCGCCACCGGCCAGCCGGCCAGCAGGTGCTGCATCGCGGTGTTGCCGCAGACCACGGCGTCGGCGATGTCCGTCACCGCGGCGCCCACCGCGCGGGTCAGGTCATGCGCCAGCGACTGGATGGCCCCCACCGCGGCGCGGCGCAGCGCCTCGGCGGTATCGGGCTCCTTGATGGCGTGGTTGATGCGGCTGATCAGGTCCGCGCCCCAGGCCACCTGGGGGTTCTCCAGCCCGAGGCTGGCCAAGCGCCGGCCGCTGGCGAGATCGACTAGGAAGGCCGCCGCGTTGGTGGTGCCCAGGTCCACCGCCAGCCCGAGCAGCGGCGCCCCCGGTCGGGCCACGCTGGCGACGGTGAGTGGGCCGCCGGCCTGAGCCTGCCGCAGCCGGGCCTGCACCTGCCATCCGTGCTGGCGCAGGACACCGGGGAGCGCGGCGCTGGCGGCCCAGTCGATCGCGGCGGGCTCGATGGGTTCGGCCCGCTCGGCCAATACGCGGCGCAGCCGGTCGGCGTCGCTGGCCAGGTCCTGCAGCGTGGCGGGTGGCAGCGTCAGCTCGACGGCGGTGAGCGACGGGTCCAGCGGCAGCGGCGCTGCCTCTCCCCCGGTGCGCACGTCGGCCCGCACGATCGGCGCCAGCGAGCGCGGCGCCACCTCCAGCGTCAGGTCCGAGCGCGGCTGGATGCAGCAGGCGCGCAGCCACTTCCGATGGGCGCCCTCGCCTTCGCGGTGCACCCGGCCCTCGGTGACGCGAACGATGCAGGAGCCGCAGTGGCCGCGCCCGCCGCAGGCGCCGACGATGCGCAGGCCGGCGCGGCGGGCGGCGGCGAAGAGGGTTTCATCCTCCCGGCAGTCGATCTGCCGGTCCAGCGCCGGCACGTCGATGCGGTGGGGGCGGTGATGGGGCAGCTCCGTCATGCCGCGTCCCGATGGTCCGGCAGGGAGATCGGCTGCACCTTGAAGGCCGAATCCTTCACCAGGGCACAGCGCTCGCGGTTGCGGCAGCTGTCGCAGCGCGACCAGGCCTGCGGCGGCAGGTCCAGGCCCACGCCCTGGACGATGGAGGTCGATTTGGTCGGGTTCATCATCAGCGTGGAGGTCAGCCGCACGCCGATCTGCTCGGCGCCGGCCAGGTCCAGCACCACCTGCTGGGCCTTCAGCGCCAGCCCGGGGTCGCCGGCGCGCAGCTCACCGGCCACGCACAGGCCCTGCTTGCGCATGGCCGCGAGCAGGCGGTCCTGCACGCGGCGCGACAGCGCGAAGAGCAGCTCATTGGCCACGCCGTCCAGCGCGACGGCCAGCGAGGGGCGGCGCTCGGCGAACAGCGCGCCGATGCGCTGCTCGACCGCATCGCCCACCGTGGCCACCGCGCAGGCCGCCCCCGTGAGCTGCCCGCTGGCCGGCACCAGCCAGGGCGCTTCCAGCCGCCCGCCCTCCAGCTCCAGCCAGCCGGTGGCGCCGGGGCTGCCCTGCAGCGGCGCGATGCGCCAGCAGGCCCGCGCGTCGAGCAGGCCCTCGTCGCGCACCATCTGCAGCGCCTGCTGGCGCAGCGCGATGAACTTCTCGCGCCGCGCCACCATCGCCGGCACGCGGCCCTGCTCGACGTCCTTCAGGACATCGACGTTGCGCAGGATGTGGACGTCGGTGGGGGCTGGGGCCGTCATCGCTCAGCCCGCATATTTCCGGGCCGCATCGAACATGGCGCGCACATTGGGGGCGGGCGTTTCGTCCGGGATGCCGAAGGCGCCGTCCAGGATCAGCTTGCCGCCCTTGCGCCAGACCTCGTCGACCAGGCGCTTCACGGCGGCGTCCACCTCGTGGGGCTGGCCGGTGGTCATCAGCGAGGGCGAGAGGTTGCCGCGCAGTGCGACGCGGTCGCCCAGCACCTCGAAGGCCTTGACCATGTCGGTGCGCTCGAACCAGTAGATGCACTTGCCCGGCGGGATGTCCTTGATGACCTCCAGCCGCTTGGTGCAGTCCGCCTCCCACAGCGGCATCGGGATCAGGTCGGCCTCGATCAGCGTCATCATCAGCCGGCGGAACGACGGCCACCAGAACTCCTCGAACTGCTTCGGGCTCATGAAGGCGTCCGGCGCCCAGTGGATCGGGATGAAGACGATCGGGTGGTTCGCGGCACGGGCGTTGGTGATCGTCATGCGGGCGATGAACACCGCCGCCTTGTCCAGCACCTGCTTGAGCTTCTCCTTGTGCCGGAACAGGTCCTTCATCATCCCGGTGGCGCCGCGGAAGTAGTCGGCGATGAAGTCGTAGGGTGCGATCGAGTTGCCACCGTTGATGAGCGGGAAGCCCGCGGCGTTGATCTGGTTCACCCAGTCGAGGTGGTTGGCGAAGAAGACGTTGGTCTCCTCGGCCGCGGCGACGATCTTCTCGAACGACGCGCGCACCTCCGGCAGCGCAAACGGGCGGATGCCGTTGACCAGGCGGAAGTAGTGCAGCCCGGGGAAGTCCGGCAGCTTGTCGAAGCCCTCGAAGGCGCCCGCCACCCGCGGCAGGTAGGTGTGCAGGTAGAAGCCGGTGGGGTCGAAGAGGAAATCGTCGTACTCCTCGGCCTTCATGTACTCCCGGTCCAGGTACTGGAAGGGCTGCATCGGCCCCACGCCGTGGCCGGGCCACTGCAGCTGCTTGAATTCCAGCTTCTCCAGCGCGCGGCCCATGTTGGTGCCCATCAGCAGCGGGTACACGCCATCGGGCTCGAACTCGGCGACCACGTCGAAGCAGACCTTCTTGGCCTTGTGATAGTCGTACATCAGCTCCTGGTAGGTGATGCCGCCGTGCGTGGCCGGCCAGAAGAAGCTCTGCATCGCCACCGGCATGCGGTCGGGCTGCTCCAGCCGCGCGCAGGCCAGGATGCGCTCGTAGCGGGCGTCGTAGGCGGCCTTGGCTTCGGGCGTTTGAGCGTGAGCCCCGAGCATCGTCGGTGCGTAGGTGGACTCGCTCATGCCGCCACCCCCATCCAGTCGCGGCACAGGCCCACGGCCTCGACCGCGTTGACGCCGAAGGCATCTGCGCCCGTGTAGGCGCGCACCGTCTCGTCGATCTGGCCGCCGCCGATCATCACCTTGAAGCCGGGGCGGATGCCGGCGGCGTCGAAGGCGGCAATCGTCTCCTTCATCGAGTCGAAGGCCAGCGTCAGGAAGCCCGACAGGCCCACCACGGTCGGCTGGAAGGCCTGGATCTCCTCGATGAACTTGCTGACCGGCACGTCCACGCCGATGTCCTTCACCTCGAAGCCGTTGATGTCGAGCATGAAGGTGACGATGTTCTTGCCGATGTCGTGCAGGTCGCCATGCACGGTGCCGATCAGCACCCGGCCGTGCGTCTGCGCGGCGCCGCCGCCAGCGGCCTTGATGAGCGGCTTGGCGACCGCGCCGATGGTGTCCAGCATCTCGCCGGCCAGCACCAGCTCGGGCAGGAAGTACTCGCCCTCCTCGAAGCGCTTGCCCACGATGTCCATCGCCGCGCGACAGAGGTCGAGCACATGCATCGGGTCCACCTTGTCCTCCAGCAGGAAGCGGTGGGCCAGCGGCAGCGCGTCGTCCTCGTTCATGTCGGCCAGCCATTCGACGAGCTGGCGCTCCTCATCGGTCCATTCTTCGGTCGGTTTGGCCATGGTGTCTCCTTGGTGGGTGCTCGGTGGGGGTTTGAAATCAGGAAGCTGAAGACGGGTTGCTCAGCGGGCTGCGCAGGCCGGCGTCGACGATCACCTGGGCCAGCGTGGCCTCGTTGCGGTGGCCCATCAGGTGGATGCCGGCCACGCCCTCCAGGCGCTGCAGCGCGTGGATCGTCTCGATGCAGACGCGCCGGCCTTCGGCGCGCTGGTCCTCGGCGGCGGCGATGCGCGCGATCACCGCGTCGGGCACCGCCACGCCGGGCACGTGCTCGGCCATCCACTTCAGGCCGCGGGCGCTGGGCAGCGTGCCCACGCCGATCAGCAGCGCGGCGCGGCGGTGCAGGCCGCGGCGGCAGGCCTCGTCCAGGAAGGCGCGCAGGCGGTCCAGGTCAAAGCAGAACTGGGTCTGGATGAAGCGCGCGCCCGCGTCGATCTTGCGTTCCAGGTTGTCCACACGGTCGACATACGGCGGCACGAAGGGGTTGGCGGTGGCGCCCAGGAACAACTTTGGCGCCTGCTCCAGCGCCCGGCCGGAGGCGTAGGTGCCGCGTGCCGTCATGCCCTGCAGCACGCCCAGCAGGTTGACGGCGTCCAGGTCGAACACCGGCTTGGCCTCGGGGTGGTCGCCCTGGCTCACGTCGTCGCCGGTCAGGCAAAGCACGTTGCGCACGCCGAGCGCCGCGGCGCCCAGCACGTCGCCCTGCACCGCGATGCGGTTGCGGTCGCGACAGCCCACCTGGCAGACCGGCTCGAAGCCTGCGGCCGCCAGCACCGACGCCGCGGCCACGCTGGACATGTGGCAGTTGCCGCCCGCGCCGTCGGTGATGTTGATCGCGTCCACCAAGCCGCGGAAGCGCTCGGCCCGGGCCAGCAGCACGGCCGGGTCGGGGGAGTCGGGTGGGGCGATTTCCACCGTCACCGCGAAACCCTGGCCGCGCAGCGCGTCCTGCAGGGCCGCATCGAACGCGCTGAGGGGTTCGGCAAGCCGCGGCGCGGGTGGCGGAGCGCTGCGCGTCACCGGAACCGCATCGGGCTCGGGCTGGATCACCTGGATCCAGGTCGAGCGCTCGCTGCGGCGCCGGTCCAGCGGCGCCAGCCAGGGCGCAGCCACCGAGCCAGCGCGGCGCTGGCCATCACCCGCCTCCAGCCAGGTGCAGCGCATCTGCGGCCGTACCTCGCAGCCGCCGTCGGCGCGCACGCCGCCGCAAGGGCCGTTGCGCAGCTGCTTGGCGCAGGTCATCGGGCAGGCCATGCCGGTGTGGCCCAGCACGCATTGGCCGCACATGCGGCAGTCGAACAGCAGGGCCTTGCCGGCGCGCTCCAGCGGGCGCAGCCAGCGCTCGCTGCGCGCCAGCCCCAGGCCGCGCGCCAGCGGCGCCAGCCGCGGAGCCCAGCGTGCGCCCCAGCGGTACACGCGTGCCAGCCCCGCCGCGTGGCGCACCGACCAGCGGCGCAGGCTCAGCATCGCCGGCCGGCGCGGGCCGGGGTGCAGGGTTGGGCGGGCATGGGATTCAATCTTGTATACATGGATGGGATCGGCAGACTACGTGGGCGGGTTCCGGACTTTCTGATCTACATCAAATGGCATGGGCGGTTTTCGCCATGACACAGGAAAACACCTAGGGAATCAGCGAGCCAGAGAAGCGTTCAGGGAGGTGGTCGCCTGCCCGGAAGGCCGTGGAGGTTGGATGAGAGTGGCCTGATGTGCTCAATCATGTATACATTTAAGCCGAGGATCTGCCCTGGGCGGCCAGTTGTCTGTCCCCCGCCGAGAGGACAGACAGGCGCCACCGGCCGCGCCAACATGGACCGCCCGCGTCCCATCACCCTTCCCAGGAACCCCGATGCCCGCCATGCCAGAGCGCATCCGCAGCGCCGCCCTGCGCAGCCAGCAGGAGCTGGCCGACGAGACCACGCCGCTGATCCGCGAGGCCTGGTACGTCGCGGCCCTGGCCGACGAGGTGGGCCGCCAGCCGCTGGCGCGCCGGCTGCTGGACGTGCCGGTGATGCTCTACCGCAAGCTCGACGGCACGCCGGTGGCGCTGGAGGACCGCTGCGCGCACCGCTCCTTTCCGCTCTCGCGCAGCGCGCTGGACGGCGACACGGTGGTCTGCGGCTACCACGGTGCCCGCTATGACTGCGAGGGCCGCTGCGTGCAGGTGCCTTCGCAGGCTCAGATTCCACCCGGTGCGCTGGTGCGCCACTTCCCGCTGCACGAGTCCGGCCGCCTGATCTGGATCTGGATGGGCGACCCGGCCCGGGCCGACCTGGCACTGCTGCCCGAGCAGCCCTGGATGACCGATGCGGCCTGGGTGTCCTCCACCGAGCGCATGCACCTGCGGGCCAGCCACGTGCGCCTGCACGAGAACCTGCTGGACCTGACGCACCTGAGCTTCCTGCACGCGCGCAGCTTCGGCACGCCCGACTACGCCACCGCGCCCTTCGAGACGGTGCTGGACGAGGCCGCCGGGCGCTTCACCCTGCTGCGCCGGGTGGTGCCGACCCGGCTGCCGCCGCTGTGGGCGGTGCCCACCGGGCTGGAGGGGGTGGACGCGGCGCGCATCGCCGAATCGACCTTCCACAGCCCGGCGCTGCACGTGGTGGCGGTGCGCTTCCACGCCTGCGACCGGCCCGAGGCCGAGCAGCCGCTGCGCGCCATCCGCACCGCGCACATCGTGACGCCGGAGACGGCCACGCGCACGCACTACTTCATCCAGCACGCGCGCAACTTTGCGCTCGATGACGAGGGCGTCACCGCCTTCATGCACCGAAACCTGCTGGCGGCCTTCCAGGAGACGTGGACGGCCTGGAGGCGATCGAGGAGCGGCTGGGCGGCTATCAAGTCTGCACTCCCGGCCTGGGCAAGCTTGCGAGGTCCGCAGCCATCTACAAGGCAGAGCGCTTTAGCGACCACGCGCCACTGACCATCGACTACGAGTTCAGCCTTCCTGTCGCTCAACCTGTTGGGCCGCGCCGCGCACAGCGCGCGCCCTAAGCCGGCGCAGCCGTACTCTCTGGCTCTGGCGCGCGTGAACAAGCTGCCGAAGGAAGCGTGCCGCTTGCTGATGTCGCGTACTCACGCCGAGGACGCCAAGGCTCAGTTGGTGGTGCGGAGCCACCCTGGGAAGGCCGGGGGCTCGAACCGTCGCTGTAGAGCGTAGAATTGACACATCGTGCGATGCTACTGAAAGTGTTCAATGTCTCTTGCCATCGGCCCTGATGTCGCTCAGCTGGATCTCTCGCTTGGCTCTGCCAGTGGCATGAACCAGAACCTTCCTGAGATCTTTAAGCGCATTTACTATCACCTGTACAGCAACAGCAAGGCAAGCCGCGCCGAGGCCATCATTGAGGACCTCTCGCTCCTACTGCTAGCTAAGCTCTCTGCTGACCAGCGGGGCCAACGGGCTGTAATCGAGAACTTCGTTGCTGGCCGTGGCGATGCAAACTCAGTCTTGCTCCCACTCCTTACTTCAGCTTTCCCTAAGTTGCTTGGTACTGGGCAGCGGTTCTCATTGGACGATGCGTCGCTTCGTCGGTCCCTCGGCGAAATGGCCGACCTTGACCTCTCTAGGGCGCCGGCGCATCTCATCGGTGAGGCCTTTCAGGCACTCATTGGTCCTCGCTTAAGGGGAGAGAAGGGGCAATTTTTCACCCCGAAGTCACTCGTACAAGCGATGGTCCATATTTTGGACCCCAAGCCAAGTGAGCGTGTTCTTGACCCATGCGTAGGAACAGGCGGATTCCTTGCGGAGACCTTCCTATATCAGGCGAAGACGTACGGAGGCGCATCTGCTACCGGGGGCCTGTTTGGCGTTGACAAGGATTCCGGCCTCGCCCGTCTTTCTGGGGCATTGCTCACCGTATTGGCAGGCCAACGAGCTGAGATCCACAACTTCAACTCCCTAGACTTTGAGGATTGGAAGGCCAATATTGGTTCGAGCCCTTCCGGCTTGTTCGACGTAGTGCTGACCAATCCGCCATTTGGTGCCAAGATTGGCATCAAGGAGCCGGGCCTATTGACCAACTACGACTTCGGGCACATCTGGAGTCAATCCAAAACAAGCGGTTGGGTTACGACGGGCGCTTTGTGCGCAAGTGAGGATCCCCAAGTGCTCTTCCTGGAGTTCTGTGTTCGCGTTCTCCGGCCTGGCGGCAGGATGGGAATAGTGCTCCCAGAGGGCATGTTCGGCAATAAACAAACTGGCTATGTGTGGACTTGGTTGCGCCAGCACGGCACAGTTGAGGCGCTGCTCGATTGCCCACGCACCGCATTCCAGCCAGGGACAGACACAAAAACCAATGTTCTCTTCTTTAAGAAGGCTGAGTCGGAGCGCGAGCCTACTAACCTAAAAACTAAGGTGGCGGTCGCCATCAACTGCGGCCATGATCGACGTGGCAGGTCAGTTAAGGCCACCGGTGAGGCTCACGCCGACGACTTTCCTGAGATCGCCGCAGAGTACGCCGTCGCCAACTCGGACCGATGGCGCAGTGTCGATCTAGAGGATTCCGAGTACGTAGTCCCTCGATACCACTACTACAAGAGTGAGAAGAGTGTTTCGGAGGATTGGCTAGGCAAGCAAACTAATCTTGTCAGCTTGGGTGAGCTCGTCAAGAAGGGATTGATTTCAGTCAGGAAAGGTCATGAAGTCGGATCGGATGCATACGGGACAGGTGAGATCCCCTTTATTCGCACCTCCGACATTTCTAACTTCGAGGTCTCGGCGGATCCGACAAAGTCTGTAAGTGAGCAGGTCTACGAGCAGTATGCAGCTGCTCAAAATCTGCAAGCGGGTGATATCTTGATGGTTGTCGACGGGCGGTACCGTATCGGCACTACTGCAATCCTCGATGAACACTCCGCACTTTGCATTGCCCAAAGCCACCTGAGAATCATCAGCGTCCTCGATAAGTCGAAGCTCGACCCGTATGCATTGCTGTATGCGCTCAATCTGCCTTCGGTGAAGCTGCGGCTGCGGGGCCTAGTATTTATTCAATCTACTCTCGGGACTCTCGGTAGTCGACTTATGGAGCTAAGAATCCCGCTACTCGTAGGCGAAGGCCCTTGGAGCGAGCGGATCTTTCAGTTTAGAGCCACACTTCAAGGCCGGTCCAAGTTGCTTGCTGAAATGAAGCGCATGGCTGGCCCAGAAGTTGAACTTTAACCCCCGCTCAGCCTCCGACGCTCCAGGATTCCGGCGATCCACTCGTAGAATTCCGGGAGCGTCTTATCGCCTTGCGCAATGTTGCAGTCGCGATGAGCGAAACCAACGTTGCCCGGCGTGTGAAGTCGAGGCTGCGCGTGAGCCGTCTCGATTTCCGCCCTGCCGCGTCGAGCTTCGCTAAAGTCGTCAAAATCAAGTGGACTCTTGCAGATGAGGCATGAGGTGGTTCCAGACCTGATCGGACCGAATAGCGCCTCAAGGTACTGATGTAGGACTTACGCAAACGTTTAAATCAAACTAGATTATTTAATATATCGGCGCCGATTTCGTGGTATTTGTGATAATATATTCACCATGAAACCCACGAGCCGAGACTACTGCCAATTTCTGATATCCACACAAATCAACTACACGCAGACCTATTTTGCGGATCACCATCAGAGGTTTTCTCATGACGCCATAAATCGCTACTTGCAGGCTGCCAATATCAGCCCGGCCGATGTCTGGAATCTGGCCCGACGAAACATCGAATTTGACGACGATGCCTGCCTGGTTTTCGATGACAGCGTTCTGGACAAGAACCACTCGCACAAAATCGAGCTGGTGCGCAAACAGTACAGCGGCAACGCCCACGGCCTGATCAAGGGCATTGGGGTGGTCAACTGCCTGTACGTGAACATCAAGACCGGCCACTACTGGATCATCGACTGGCGCATCTATGCGCCTGACGAAGACGGCAAGTCCAAGCTGGATCATGTCCAGGAGATGTTCGACAATGCCATGGCGCACAAGAAGCTGCCCTTTCGCACCGTGCTGATGGACTCCTGGTACGCCACCATGGATCTGATGAAGCACATCCACCGGGCGGGCAAGCACTTCTACTGCCCGCTCAAGAGCAATCGCAAGGTTGACGACAGCCAAGGCCAGCAGCCCTACAAGGCGGTCAGTACGCTGCAGTGGAGTGCCCAAGAACATGTGCATGGCAAACACGTCAAACTGTTCAAGTTTCCCAGTGACATCAAGCTGAAACTGTTCCGGGTTGTGGTTGATACCAATCGCACGGACTGGGTTGTGACAAACGACCTATCTCAAGATTCGACGGACGATACGCATGAGATGTGTGCCGTGCGCTGGAAGATTGAGCAGTACCACAGGGAGATCAAGCAGGTTCTTGGCATCGAAAAATGTCAGTGCAGAATGGCCCGGTCACAGAAGAATCACATCGCCTGCGCGATATTGGCCTGGGTCCACCTCTGCGAGACGGCCAAAGCGCTGAAGACAAACATCTACAGCCTGAAGAAGGGAATCCTCTCGGAATTCCTCAAGAAGGAACTTCGGTCACCAACCATTCGCATGGCACCCATCTGACATATTGAGTCGAAATGGCGAATCATTGCGCTAGCTGAAGTGACCCTGCGTAAGTCCTATGATGTGTATACGCATCAGGTTCAGGAGCGTTCGTCATACCGTAGACCAAGTACGTCAAATACTTGGCACTGGCCATGCAGTCATCGTAGCTAGCCGCCTTTTCTCGAAGCTTTGCCACGATGCCGGGCTTCAGTTTCGACATATCAATGCCGAGCGAGAGTAGCTCCGCATCGGTCAGCATCATCACCCACCGAGAGATCCGGTTTGGTCCAGCATCATCGCTCTTCCATGCCGCACCAGTTGTTTTGGTGGCGTCCCGGACTACCTTATTCTTTACCTTGGGGGCGACGCCGGCCAAGTGGTCTAAGTATGGGTACTCTTGACATTTTCCAGGATGGCCGGCATGAAGTTGACAGCGATGGAGATCCTCGGGGTCATACTTCGCGTTGGCTCGTGTTGGGATCGTCTTTCCGCAAAGAATCATCAGATCGCACTCCCTTTTGGTTGAGGAAAAGATCGGTCGTGCGAAAAATTGCCTCCGGTGAAACGCACAAGGCGTCGCAAATCGCGAAGATATTGAGCAGCCCCAGGTTTCTTTCCCCCCGCTCAATGCTGCCGACATAAGTTCGATGCAAACCGCAGAGCTCCGCCAAAGCCTCTTGTGAGAGGCTCGATGCTTGTCGGTGGTACTTCAGCGCTTGGCCGAATGCTCGCAATACGTCGGGTTCAGGCAATTTTCCGCCTCCGTACGTATCGTCGCAATATGATGACTTTGCGTCGACAGACTATGAGTAGCATGCTGCGTCAGCCAACTCGTCAGATTGAGCCCCCCAGCGTCGGTCGGTCAAGGGTCGAAGTTTGTCGGTTTTTTGAACAAGTGACTATCCCGCGCGCCAGCCCGAGATCTCGTTCCACGCCGACCGTGCCTCGCTGGCGATGCGGCGCTGGCTGCTGAGCCGCGCCCGGGCGGAGGCGGCTGGCTAAGGCTGCCGATCTACGCGACCGGTCCCGCTTCGCGTCAGCAGACCAGCCGCGCCAGCGCCAGCCGGTTGTTGACGCCCAGCTTGGCGTAGGCGCGCTTGCGCAGCGTCACCACGGTGGAGGGCGCCACGCCCAGGTCGGCGCCGATGCCGTCGGCCGTCAGGCCCACGGCGATGCGGGCGCAGACCTGGCGCTCGCGCAGGCTCAGGCGCGGCGCGCGCTCGGCCAGCGCCTGTTCGGCCAGGGCCACGCGGGCGGGTGTGCCCACCTGCTGGGCCGCCGCGCCCAGTGCATTGCGGTGCACGCTGCGCACCAGCGGGGCCACGTCCAGCACGCGGTCGAGTTCCTCGCGGCCGTAGCCGCCGGAGGCGCTGCTGCGGTAGAGGTTGATCGCGAACGCGGTGCGCGGGGCGGGCGCGTACAGCAGCGTCAGGCGGTCGCAGAGCTGGGCGCGCTCGTAGATGGCCTCGCGCCAGGCGGGGTGGGGCACGTCGTGGATGCCCTGGCGCAGCGCGATCAGCGGGGCGTCCGGGCGGGCCTCGCTGCGCAGCCTGCCGGCCAGCGGCGTCATCGCGTCCAGGCCGTAGAAGTGGCGGCGGTACAGGGCAAAGCAGTCCACCGTGACGTGGGCCGACTCAGGGGTGCGCGAGAGGCTGTCGACCAGGGTCGGGGCACCGTCGTCGTACTGCATCAGCGAGAGGAAGTCCGCCCCCGCAGTGCGCTGCAGCACGGCGAGCAGCGCCAGCGCCGGGGCGGCCGGCCGGGCGGCGTCGAGCAGGGCGGCCACGGTGTCGAGATCGAGCTGCCGGCTCGGCGCCGGGTGGGTCAGGGTCCAGGACTGCAGCATCGTCGTTGTCTCGGGCGGGCGCCTGGCGGGTGGCTGGGCGGCTCCGGGCCATTCTGGCGCGTGGCCGGCCACGGCGACATCCCGGATTGCGAGCAGTACCCGCTGGCCACGGCCACCCCCCGACAGCGTGGGGATGTCGCACGTCAGGCTTGAGCAAGCTCAAGAGGATCAAGGGTTTCCCCGGGGCGGAGGGGGGTCTGCCGTATGCTCCGCCGGTTGCGTTTTTACGTTCGGCCAGCCATGGACCAGCACTTCCTTTCTCCGTTGTTTTCGCCCCGCTCCATCGTCGTGTTCGCGGGCAACCCGGAGACGCCGGACGAGCGCGGCCTCCTGGCGCGCACCCTGGTGCGTGAGCTGACCGAGTCCGGCTTTGCCGGCGAGGTCACCTTCCTTGACGCCCAGATGACCGGCACGCTCAGCTCGCTGGCGCACAGCCGGGCCGACCTGGCGGTGATCGCGCTGCCGCACGAGCAGATCGCCGCGGCGCTGGAGATCGCCGGGCGCATCCGCTGCCGGGCCGCGCTGGTGGTGTCCTCCGGCCTGCCCAGCGGCAACTGCGCCGAGCTGCAGACCATCGCGCGCCGCCACGGTGTGCACCTGCTGGGGCCCAACAGCCTGGGCTTCCAGCGCCCGCACCTCAAGCTCAACGCCAGCGTGGCCGGGCCACTGGCCGCACCGGGGCCGCTGGCACTGGTGTCGCAGTCGGGCGCGCTGACCTCGTCGATCCTGGACTGGGCGCGCAACAACGGCGTGGGCTTCTCCGCCGTCGTCTCGCTCGGCCCCAACACCGCGGTGGACCTGCCGCAGGTGCTGGACTTCCTGGCCAACGACGCCTCCACGCACAGCATCCTGGTCTACATGGAGGGCATCCAGCACGCGCGCCGCTTCATGAGCGCGATGCGGGCGGCCGCCTACGTCAAGCCGGTGGTGGTGATGAAGGCGGGCCGCAAGCCGGCCGGCAGCACCGCGGCGCTGACGCACTCGGCGTCGATCGTCGGCTCGGACGATGTCTTCGAGGCCGCGCTGCGCCGCGCCGGCGTGGTGCGGGTGCGGCAGTTCGTGCAGCTGTTCTCCGCGGCCAAGTGCCTGGCCTCGCGCTACCGGCCGGTGGGGCGGCGCCTGGCGATCGTCACCAACGGCGGCGGCCCCGGCGTGCTGGCGGCCGACTGGGCCAACGAGATCGGCCTGCACGTGGCCACGCTGACGGATGCGACCAAGAACACGCTGGTGAGCCAGCTCGGCCCGCAGGCCTCGGTGGGCCAGGTGATCGACCTGGGCGAAGAGGCCACCTCGGCGCAGTACTGCGCCGCACTCAAGGCCTGCGCGCGCGACAGCGGCGCCGACGGCGTGCTGGCGATCTACTCGCCCAAGCCCGAGACCGATGCGGACGAAGTGGCCAAGGGCGTGCTCGACGCCTTCAACACCACCGGCAAGCCGGTGCTGGCCTGCTGGATGGGCGACGACCGTGTCAAGGGGGCGCGCGAGACGCTCAACGCCAAGTCCATCCCCAGCTTCCGCACGCCGGAAGCGGCGGTGGATGCCTTCCACAACATCGCCACCTTCTATCAGAACCAGCAGCTGCTGCAGCAGACGCCGCCGCCGATGTCGCACCTGCCCAAGCCGGACGTCGAAGGGGCGCGGCTGCTGATCGAGGCGGTGCTGGCCGAGCGCCGCAAGGTGCTGACCGAGATGGAGTCGAAGGCGCTGCTCGCGGCCTTCCACATCCCGGTGACGCGCACCATGCTGGCGCGCAGCGCCGGCGAGGCCATGCTGATCGCCAGCCAGCTGGGCTACCCGGTGGCGCTGAAGATCGACTCGCCCGACATCAGCCACAAGAGCGACGTGCAGGGCGTGGTGCTCAACGTGGCCAGCGCCGCGCAGGTGCGCGACACCTACAACGACATGCGTGCGGCGGTGGGCCGTGCCATGCCGAGTGCGCGCATCAACGGCGTGACGATCCAGCCCATGAGCGGCAAGCGCCGCGGGCGCGAGATCTACATCGGCCTGACCACCGACCAGCCCTTCGGCCCGGTGATCACCTTCGGCGCCGGCGGCACGATGATCGAGCTGATCGCCGACCGGGCGATGGAGCTGCCGCCGTTGAACCAGTTCCTGGCGCACCGGCTGATCGAGCGCTCGCGCGTGGCCGAGTTGCTGGGCGAGTGGCGCGGCGCGGCGGCGGCGGACTTCGACGCCGTCGAGCACATCCTGCTGCGCGTCTCGGAGATGGTCTGCGAGCTGCCGCAGCTGCGCGAGATGGACATCAACCCCATCATCGTCGACGAGACCGGCGCGGTGGCGGTGGATGCGCGCATCGTGGTCGAGCACGCCGGCCCGGCCGCGCGCGACTACAACCACCTCTCGATCTTGCCCTACCCCACCCGCCACGAGAGCGAGTGGCCGATGAAGGGCGGCGGCCTCTACACCATCCGCCCGGTGCGCCCGGACGATGCCGACATGCTGCAGGCCTTCGTGAAGAGCCTGTCGCAGGAGAGCCGCTACTTCCGCTTTGCCAGCGCGATGACCGAGCTGCCCCCGCGCATGCTGGCGCGCTACACGCTGATCGACTATGACCGCGAAATGGCGCTGGCGGCCGTGCACGTGGACCGCACGCCCGATGGCGAGGGCGGCTTCATCGAGACCGAGCAGATCATCGGCGTGTCGCGCTACATCACCAACCCGGACCAGACCACCTGCGAGTTCTCGCTGGTCGTCTCCGACCACTACAAGGGCCAGGGCCTGGGTTCGCGGCTGATGCACGCGATCATGGAGTTCGCCCGCAGCAAGGGCCTGGCGCAGATCGAGGGCCTGGTGCTGGCCAACAACGACAACATGCTGCGCCTGATGCGCAGCCTGGGCTTCTCGGTGGGCAGTTTCACCGAGGACCCGGACTTCAAGCTCTGCGTCAAGGCACTTTGAGCCCCGCGGCCGCGGATGGGCGTCAGCCCAGCCAGCCGGCCAGCGCGGCCAGCCCGGCACCGAGTGCAGCGGCCAGCGTCGCCAGGGCGTAGCCCAGGGCCACGCGCCGGCCCAGCGCGGCGCCGCCGCTCACCCAGGCGATGCCGGCCTTGCTGACCTGGTTGGAGGCGGCCGCCAGCAGCGTGGCTGCCACCGCCGCGCCCATGGCCAGGTTGCCGCCGGCCTGCATGCGCGCCAGCGTGATCAGGATCGCATCGACGTCCGCCACGCCGGAGGCCAGCGCCAGCCCGTACAGGCCGGTGGTGCCGAAGAGCTCGTGCGCGGCGCGGCCGAGCACCGCCATCGCGCCGAGGAAGGCGGCAAAGCCCAGCGCGACGCTGAGGTCGAAGGGCTGCGGCTCGTTCTCCGCGCCACCATCCGTCCCGGCAGGGGCCTCGTCGTGGACCGAGGTGCTGTGCCACAGCCCGCCAAGGCGGCGCCACTGCAGCAGCGCCAGCGCCAGCAGCGTGGCCCCGGCCGCCAGCAGCGGTGCAGCCAGCGCCCGGCCCAGCGCCGGCTGCAGCGAGACGGCGATCAGCGTCATGCGCAGGAACATCACGCCGCAGGCCGCCAGGATGCCGGCCGCCGCGGCCCGGCGCAGCGCTGGGTCCTGCCGTGCCTGGCGGGCCAGGGTCAGCGTGGCCGCGGTCGAGGAGGCCAGCCCGCCGAGCAGGCCGGTCCAGAGCAGGCCGCGCTGCGGGCCACTGGCGCGCATCGCCACGTGGCCGCCCAGCGACAGGCCGGACACCAGCACGACCGCCCACCACAGCCGGTAGGGGTTGAGCGCCTCGTAGGGGCCGTAGCCGCGGTCGGGCAGCAGCGGCAGGATGACCACCGAGAGCACGAGCATCTGCAGCGCCGCGCTCAGCTCGCGCTGCTCGATGCGGCGCAGCCAGCGGTGCAGGGTGGATTTCAGGTCCAGCAGCACCGCCACCACCACCGCCACGCCGGCTGCGAGCGCCGGGGAGCCCGATGCCGCCAGCGCGCCGAGCACGAAGGTCAGCAGCGCGGCCACGGTCGTGGTGGCACTCAGCCGGCCACTGCTGCGCACCCAGGCGCTGTAGGAGACGACCGTCACCAGGGCCAGGGCCAGCAGCCCGGCCGCCAGCGGCCAGGCGCCGAAGGGGCCGCGCAGCTGCGCCGCCACGCCACCGAACAGGCCGATCAGCGCGAAGGTGCGCAGCCCCGCCACGCGGCTGCCCTCGGCCTGCTCGCGCTCGCGCCAGCCGCGCTCCAGGCCGATCACCAGGCCCACGGCCAGCGCCGCGGCCAAGCCGACCACGGCCGGGTCGATGGGCAGCGTGCTGCTGTCGAAGGGCATCGCGTCAGTCCTTGCCGTGATCGGCGGCCCGCCACTTCAGCAGCGGAATCGGCCGCGGCGCCGCGGTGAACTTCTCCGTCAGCGGCGCGTGCTCCAGCGGCGGGAAGTCGAGTTTCTTCTCGGGCACCGGGTGGTCGGGCAGGCGGTCGAGCAGGTGGCGGATCAGCGTCAGCCGGCCCAGGCGCTGGTCATTGAAGTCCACCAGCGTCCAGGGAGCCTGGTCGCTGTGGGTGGCGTCGAGCATCGCGTCGCGCGCCTTGCCATAGGCGGCGTAGCGCTGGCGCGCCTGCAGGTCGATCTCGGAGAGCTTCCAGCGCTTGAGCGGGTCGTTCAGCCGCTCGGCAAAGCGCTCCTCCTGCTGCGCCTGGTCGACCGTCAGCCAGTACTTGAACAGCAGCAGGCCATCGTCGACCAGCAGCTTCTCGAACTTGGGCGTCTGGCGCAGGAAGGCCTGCACCTGGGCCTCGCCGGCCCAGCCCATCACCCGCTCGACGCCAGCGCGGTTGTACCAGCTGCGGTCGAAGATGACGATCTCGCCCGCCGCCGGCAGGTGCGGCACGTAGCGCTGGAAGTACCACTGCGCGGCTTCGCGCTCGCTGGGCTTGCCCAGGGCCACCACGCGGCACTGGCGCGGGTTGAGCGTCTCGGCGATGGCGTTGGCCACGCCGCCCTTGCCGGCGGTGTCGCGCCCTTCCAGCACGACCACCAGCCGCTGGCGGCTGTGGGCCAGCCAGCGGGCCATCTCGTTGAGTTCTAGCTGCATCGCGCCGAGCTGCTCGAAGTAGTCGCTCTTGCCGAGCTTGTCCGGGGTGGCGGAGCCGTTCTTCTTGGTCATGGCGGGCGGTGGATGGGGCAGATGGGGCGGGTGCCGATGCAGGGAGCTTGCGCCCGTCGCGCGGCGCTGGCAAGTCCCGCGGCCGGGCCGGCCAGCCTTGCAGGCACAGGGCGGTTTTGCGCGTTGCGGGCGATGTCCCTCCCCGGGGCCCGGGGAGCCGCAGCGGATCGGCCAGGGGGGCGCCGACAATGCCGCCATGCAGCAGTCAGACAGGTTCATGGGGGCGGGCGGCGCCCGGGGGGCACAAGGTGCACTAGGGGTTTGCTGCCGTTTCCTGGGGCGGCGTCGCTTCCTGGCGTTGCTGGGCGGGCTGTGGCTGGGCCTGGCCGGCCCGGCTTGCCAGGCCCAGCCCGCCAGCGCATCACCCTGGTTCGACGCCGGCCGCCCCTCGGCTCGCAGCCACGAGGCGCTGGCGCTGCTGGCCGATGCCCCCTCGCACGGGCTGCGTGCCGAGGACTACGGCCTGGCCGCGCTGCACGAGGCGGTGGCCCAGGCCGGGCGCCAGCCGGCCGATGCCGCCACGGCCGACGCGCTGGCCCGTGCCCTCGATGCAGCGCTGCGTGCCTACCTGGGGGACCTGCGCGAGGGCCGCGTCGACCCGCGCCAGCTGCACCACGACTTCGAGCCCCCGCGGCGCGATCCGGCCGCCGACCCGGCCGTGCTGCTGCAGGCGGCCCTGGCCCGTGGCAGGCTCGCCGAGGCGGTGCGCGACGCCACCCCGCGCCTGCCGCAGTACGAGCAGCTGCGTGGCGCCCTGGCCCGCTACCGCAGCCTGGCTGGCCACCCCGCCTGGCAGCAGCCGCTGCCCAAGCTGCCAGCCGCCCAGCGGGGCCGTCCGCGCACCCTGGAGCCCGGCGGTGACTACGCCGGCCTGGCCCGTCTGGCCGAGCGGCTGATCGCGCTGGGTGATCTGGCGGCGGCGGATGCGGCCCCGTGGCTGGCGCCGGCTGCGCCATCAGGGGCGGCCTCGGCCGCCGTGTCTGCCCCGCCTCACGCGCGTTACGAGGGCGCGCTGCTTGCCGCGGTGCAGGCCTTCCAGACCCGCCACGGGCTGGGTGCCGACGGTCGCCTCGGCCGTGCCACGCTGGCGCAGTTGGAGGTGCCGCCCGCGGCGCGGGCCCGCCAGATCGAGCTGGCCCTGGAGCGCCTGCGCTGGACGCCCGCGCTGTACGGGCCGCGCATGATCGTGGTCAACGTGCCCGAGTTCGTGCTGCGCGCCTACGAGGTGGCGGCCGACGGGCGCATCGAGCTGCGCCTGGCGATGAAGGTGATCGTCGGCCAGGCGCTGCGCACGCAGACGCCGCTGCTTGACGAGGAGCTGCGCAGCATCGAGTTGAGCCCCTACTGGAACGTGCCGCCGTCCATCGCCCGGCAGGAGCTGGTGCCCGAGCTGCGCCGCTCGCCCGGCGTGTGGGCGCGCGAGGGCTACGAGTTCGTCGCGGCCGGCGCCGCCGTGGCCACCGCGCTGACGGAGGGCGGGCTCGATGCGGTGCTGGCCGGCCATGCGCGCATCCGCCAGCGGCCCGGTCCGCGCAATGCGCTGGGCACGATCAAGTTCGTGTTCCCCAACCGCGAGTCGGTCTACCTGCACGACACCTCGGCGCCGGGGCTGTTCGGCCGCGAGCGGCGCGATTTCAGCCACGGCTGCATCCGCATCGAGCAGCCGCTGGCCCTGGCGCGGCTGGTGCTGCGCGGCCAGCCCGAGGGCGACGAGGCCTGGCTGCGCGAGGCGCTGGCCGGCGGGCGCAACACCCATGTGCGCGTCGCCCAGCCCTGGCAGGTGCTGATCGCCTACGGCACCGCGCTGGTGAAGGAAGGCCGGGTGTTCTTCTTCGACGACATTTACGGGCATGATCGCGCGCTCGACGCGGCGCTGCAGCGCCCGCGCCTGGCATCGCCACGGGGCTCGGCCCCGGCGCCCGTCGTCTCCCCACCCGCCGCCCGACCATGAAGTACCCGTTCCGGCCGCCCTGCTCCAGCCCCTGCCCCTCCCCGCGCCGCCAGTTCTTCCATCGCGCGCTGCGCCACGGTGCCGGCCTGGCCGGTGCGGCCACGCTCGCGGCGCTGGCGCCCCGGGCCTGGGCCAACGTGCCGCAGGCGCGCTCGCTGGCGCTGGCCCACACGCACACGGGCGAGCGCGTCGAACTGGTCTACGCCGTGGGTGAGCGCTACCTGGACGAGGCGCTGGGGCAGCTGGACCACTTCCTGCGCGACCACTACAGCGGCGAGGTCGGCCGCATCGACCCGGGCGTGTTCGACCAGCTCCACCGCGTGCAGCAGCGCCTGGGCGGCCAGGCCTTCGAGATCATCTCCGGCTACCGCGGTGCGCGCACCAACGCCCACCTGCAGGCCACCCGCGGCGGCGGTGTGGCCACCCGCAGCCTGCACCTGGAAGGCCGCGCGCTCGACATCCGCCTGCAGGGCGTGGCGCTGGCCGACCTGCGCGACGCCGCGCTGGAGCTGCGCGCCGGTGGGGTGGGCTACTACCCGGGTGAGCGCTTCGTGCACCTCGACACCGGGCGCGTGCGGCGCTGGTGAGTGCACCCGCTGGCGCGGCTCAGTGCGCCGCCGCCGGGCGGGGCCTTGGGCGTGCGCCGTGGTGTTTTCAGGCTGCTTTCACGGGCGAGCGATCGGCGACGGCAGGCGTTGCAGCCTGAGCTGAAGTCGGAAGGGACAGCGTGCGCGCCAGGGCCGGCGCGGACGGCACGACGATGGAATGCACCTTGACGCCCTGCAGCTGGGCCGCACGAATGACATGCTGGATGCCGCCGATGCCCCCTTCGCTGGCTTCCTTGTTCCACAGCGCAAGCAGGGTGATCTCGGTGTCGTCGCCGAGTTCGTAGGCCGCGGTGAGCGCGTGCTGGAGCATCCACAGGCTGTTGCGGCGCCCGACGTTGTAGTACGGGCGGCCATTGAGCCAGCGCGGCATCTCGTTGGTATCGGTGAAGGTGCTGATCGGCACGGGGTCGCCGGGAACGTCGGGACGCTGGGCCTGCTGGCGCACGGTGCGGTACACGCTGAGGAACCGCTCGACCCACTCCGGTCCTGCCGGGGCCACGTACTGGCCGACGTACTGGCGCCAGGGCAAGGCAAGGCACAGTCGGGTCGGTATGTGCTGGGCCTGGCAGACCTCGTGGAACAGCAGATCGCCGCCATTGGCGCCGGCAGCCAGGCCAAAGACGATCTGCCCGCCGCAGGCAAGTTCATTGTCGATGGCCTGCCGGATCGCGTCGCGCACGGCATCCACGCAGTCAGCCGGAAATCCGGGTCGCCGGACGGTGCTGCCGGAGTCTGACCCTGGCATCGAGCTGTCCAGGCGCAGCCCGACGAACATCAGGATGCGCGGGCGCTGCTGGTTCTTCTGCAGGGTACCGCGGCGGCGGCTGAGGACCTGCGTGGCCTGGGCCACGTTCCTGGCGATGGTGCCGATCTCCGAGTGCTGGTCCTGTTCCCTGCCCCGGATGTCCAGCTCCAGATAGACCTCCAGCGCACGTCGCATCGACTCCTCGGCGTTGTCGGGGGCGAAGTGCTTGGCCTCCTCATACAGCTGGGCGACGTGCTGTGGCTGGTCGCTGATGATGCATTCGACGGCGGCCTCGAGCAGCGTGAACCAAGGGTCGATGCTGCCCAGCTGCTGCAGGCGTTCACGGTCGGCCTCGACCGCCAGCTCAAGGGCGGCGATGAGGGAGCGGATGCGCCGCTGGCGCCGAACCAGCGCCGTGGCTGCTTCGGCAGGGCGCCGCTGCAGGCTCGTCCAGACGTCGGGTTGCCGTTGCGCCAATTCAACCTGGATCACCAGCAGGGTCAAGGCATTCAATCCGGCGTAGGCGTTGTTCAGGTCGGCCTTGAAGGCCTCGTGGTAGGCGTCGAAGGCGCGCTGCAGCAGAGGCGAGGCCAGCGCAGCGCGCTGGCGGGCCGCCAGCGCGCTCGTGTCGGCATCCATGTCGGAGGTGCCGCAGGCGCCATCCCCGGCGTTGCGCCACTGCTTGACCCAGACCTCCTTGAGGTTGCGCCCGTTCAGGGAGCGCAACTCGGACAGGCGCGCGGGTGCCAGGGTCCGAGTGCGGGCGACGCGTGCGAGTGCCTGTTCGGAGCGGGTGATGTCGCCGACACGCTGGTAGATCGTCGACAGCACCGTGTTGGCCTCGACATCGTCGGGGTAGCGACCGACGATCTGCTCCCAGGTCGCCTTCGCGCCGTCGATGAAGTTGGATTCGAACTGCGCCCGGCCGACCACGCGCAGGCCTTCTGCCTCCCAGAGAAAGCCCTCGCATTCCATTGCCAGCAGGCTGAGATGCTCGCGCTGCCGGTAGCGCTGGGCCCGCTCCACCTCCTCGCGGAACTCCTCGGGCACGGCGATGAACCGGGCACGGTCCTCCGCTTCCAGCTGTGGCAGGAGCTTGAAGATCGGGCTGTCGGCCTCGGTGGAGCTGATGGTGCCGCGCAGGGCCGTCACCAACCGGTCGACCACGGCCTTGGGGTGCTCGGCGAGTTCGTCCAGGCTGTACTCGAAGTAGCGGTCGGTCTTGAGATCGAACGGGTATTCGCTGAGGTTGCATCGGATCAGGAAGGTGTACTTGTCCCTGAAGGCCTGACGCACGCCCAGTTCGTAGTAGACGTTGGGGTTGTGGATGGACAGGTCGGCGATCACCACGTCGGCGGTGAGCAGCTTGTTGAACATGTCCTCGCGGATGTTGCCTGCCACCACCACCGCGCTGGCGGGTTCGCCACGGATGCGCAGCTTTTCGAGTGCCGGGTCCAGGAGACGCTGCTGCACCGCGTCGAAGTTCACCTGGGCGCTCCACAGGCCCGAACCGCCCAGCTGCTCGACCGTCTTGACCAGGTCGCCCAGGCCGATCTTGTCGAGCTTCGCCTTGAGTTCGGTGGCGAGCTTCGCCGAAGCGATCTGCACCTCCTTGGCGCCGAAGGGGCGCACGATGAAGGCATTGAGCGGCATGTTGAACCCCCGTCATCCCGCAGCAGATGTGCTGCCGACACTTCCGTTTTGATCAGTATGGGGGTCGTGCGAACGCGGGTCAATGCACGTGGATGCCGTTCAACCTGCGCTGCTGTCCGGCGTGAACTCAGGCGGGTACTTGCGCGCGTTCAGGCCGATCTTGCGGTCCACCGCCGCGGCGAGGTCCACGCCGCAGCGGTCGGCGATCTGCACCAGGTAGACCAGCACGTCGGCGATCTCCTCGCCCAGGTGCTGCTGCACCTCCGGCCGCTCGGCGACGCGGGTGGACTCTTCCGGCGTCATCCACTGGAAGATCTCCACCAGCTCGCCGGCCTCCACCACCATCGCCATCGCGAGGTTCTTGGGCGTCTGGTAGGGCTCCCAGCCGCGCTCGGCCGAGAAGCGGCGCAGGCGCGCCTGCAGGGCGGGGATGTCCATCGTGCGGTCCTTCGGGTCGGTCTGCGTCAGTCCTTGAGGCCCTGCTCGCGCCGCCGCTCGACGGCCGGGCGGACATCGACGAACGGGACGGCGGGTGCAGACATGCTCGCCAGCCTAGCAGCGCCAGCGCCTAAGATGCCCGGACTCGAACGCATCCGTTCTGGAAGGGAGGGCCTCCATGAACCGCAGTCCTGCGCTGGGCGTCATCTTCGCCATGCTCCTGCTCCAGCCGGGGTGGGGTCTGGCGCAGACGCCGATGACCAAGTGCGTCGGCAACGGGCGGACCGTCTATACCCAGGCGGGCCCGTGTCCGCCCGGCCTGGCGCCGGTGGAGATGCGGTTGCAGCCGCTGTCCGCCGCCGATGCCCAGCCGGTGCCGGCACGACGGGGCCGCGCCGCGCTGGCGGCCGCGCCCACCACGGCAGGCGAGCCGGAGCGGGTGAGCGAATCGCGCCGCAAGCGCGCCAACCGCTGCGAGGCGCTGGCACGGCAGATCGAGCAGATCGACGCCCTTGCGCGCCAGCCGCAGTCGGGCGCGCGGCAGGATGCGCTGCGCGAACAGCGCCGCAGGGTGCAGCGGCGCCATGCGGACCTGGGTTGCTGAGCGGGTGGCCGTGGCGGACGGGATGAGCGTGGCCGCTGCGGCATGATGGCCGGCATGGCTTCTTCCCTGAACCGCAGGCGGGCGGGCGTCTCGCTGGTGTGGCTGCTGGCGGTTGCGCCTGTCTGGGCCGCGGCGCCTGCGCACGCCTCGCTCTGCGAACGTGGCCGCCAGCAGTCGCCCATCGACATCGTGGCGACATCGCGCCAGCCCCTCCCGGCGTTGCAGGTGGCGTATCGGCCGGCGCCGCTGCGCTGGGTGAACGACGGCCACACGGTGCGGGTGCGCTTCTCGAATGGCAGCCACCTGCAGCTGGGGGCCGATCGCCTGACGCTGACCCAGTTCCACTTCCACCTGCCCGGTGGCGACCGGTTGCGCGGCGAGGCGTTTCCGCTGGCGATGCACTTCCTGCACCGGGCGCCGGACGGGCGGCTGGTGCCGTTGGTCGTGCTCTGGCGCCTGGGGGCGCCGAGTGCAGCGCTGGACGCCCTGCTGCCCGACCTGCCGGCCGCCGGCGAGCCCGAACGCAGCGTGAGCGGCGTGACGGTCGATCCGGCGGCCTGGCTGCCCGCCGCGCGGGGGTACTACCGCTACGACGGCTCCGAGACCGCTCCGCCGTGCAGCGAGGGGGTGCGTTGGCTGGTGTTGAAGCAGCCGCAGACGCTCTCGGCCGGGCAGCTCGACCAGCTGCGGCAGCGCATCGCGCCCAATGCCCGAGCGGTCCAGCCGCTCAACGGGCGGGTGGTGCAGGAGACGCTCTGACCGGGTGTGTGGTGTGCAGCGCGGTTTCCACCGGTGTTGAGGGCAGTCAAGGGGCTGCGGGGGCGGTTGGGGCATCGTGCCGCTTCGTTGATTGACGCGAGCACCGCTCGCCACAGAGAGGATCCCGGCATGCCCTGCCCCACAGCCCTGCCGCGCGCATTGCGGCCCGCCCTGCCCTTGAATACCCCGCCCCTGACCCTCCTGGCCCTGGCGGCCGGCCTGTGGCTGGCGTCGTCAGCCGGTGCAGCCGGCCCGGCGGGGTCCGCCGTGGCCACCAGCGCGCCGGCGCCGGCCGCTGCGGCGTCCAGGGCGCCCGGCGTGCGGGTCAAGGTCACGCCGGAGATGACTGGCGCGGGCATCGTTTCCAGCGGCGTGACGTTGCCGCCAATCCCGCCGGTGACGGGCAGCCGCACCAAGCCGGTGCCGTCCTGGGGCAAGCCGCTGCCCTACCCGATCGTGATCGCCGACCGCCGCAACAACCGGCTGATCGAGGTGGCGCCGGACAAGCGCATCGTCTGGGAACTGCCGTCGCCCAATCTGGCGTTCTATCGCGGCAACGAGGACGTGAACTTCTCCGCCGACGGCAAGCGGCTGGCAGTGAGCGAGGAGGACAACTTCGACCTGCACATCGTCGACTACGAGCAGCGCACGGTCACCTGGACCTACGGCGTGCCCGACACCCGCGGCAGCAAGGACGGGCTGTTGAACTACCCGGATGACTCGCACCTGCTGGATGACGGCAAGTTCCTGACCGCCGACATCCGCAACTGCCGCGTGCTGATCATCGACCCGCAGACCAACCAGGTCGCCACGCAGTGGGGCCAGCCCGGCCAGTGCAAGCACAACCCGCCGCAGCAGCTGGCCTGGCCGAACGGGGCCACGCCGATGGACAACGGCGACATCCTGGTCAGCGAGATCACCGACGCGTGGATCTCGCGCATCACGCGCGAGGGCAAGGTGCGCTGGAGCGTGAAGGCACCCAAGGTGCGCTATCCGTCCGATGCCTTCCCGACGGTGGACGGCAAGCAGGTCATCGTGGCCGACTTCAGCAAGCCGGGCCGGGTGGTGATCTTCGATCCGGCCACCGGCAAGCCGACCTGGGAGTACTTCCAGAAGGACGGTGAAGGGTCGCTGGACCACCCGTCGATCGCACGCGAACTGCCCGATACCGGGGACGTGCTGATCGTCGATGACCTGCATGACCGCGTGATCGTGGTGGACCGCCAGACGAAAGCGATCATCTGGCAGTACGGCGTCAAGGGCGTGAAGGGCCACAAGCCGGGCTACTTGAACTACCCGGATGGCGTCGACCTGGACGTGTTCCGCGACTGGAAGCAGGCCACGGCCGCGAGGCCGAAGACCTGAGCGGCTCGGCTGGAGCGGGCTTCAGGGCGGCGGCGCTGCACGGCGCGCGCCGCCTGCGCCGCTGTCTACCGCTGCCAGCGAGGGGCGCTGTTCAGCGCCGCCGTGCCGCAGGGGCCGGGCCGGGGCCGCGGTTGTCCAGGTGGCGGAACTTGATGCGGCCCTTGCTCAGATCGTAGGGCGAGAGTTCCAGCGACACCCGGTCACCCGCCAGGATGCGGATGTTGTGCTTGCGCATGCGACCGGCGGTGTAGGCGATCAGCTCGTGACCGTTCTCAAGCTTGACGCGGTAGCGGGAGTCGGGCAGCACTTCCGAGACAACGCCGCCCATTTCGATCAGTTCTTCCTTGGCCATCGTGTGTGCCGTCTTACAGCGGCTTGATGTTCGCGGCCTGCGGTCCCTTGGGGCCGTCCTTGACCTCGAACTCGACGCGCTGGTTTTCCTTCAGGCTGCGGAAGCCGCCGCCATTGCGAATTTCCGAGTGGTGGGCAAAGAGATCCTTGCCGCCGCCTTCAGGGGTGATGAAGCCGTAGCCCTTGCCGTCGTCGAACCATTTGACGGAACCCGTCTGCGTACCCATGGTGAGCTGTCCTCAGAGTGTGTGTTGGCACATGAACGCGTGTTGGCTGGGTGCCAACGGCGACAGAAACACCCAAGAAACGTCAGACCGGGGGGATTTCAAACGGGGCCGGCTTCGCTTGGTGACAGGGCATCCGGGGGCGAAGCGGTTCGATGAGCAAGACCTTGCGAAAACGGCCTTGTGTAGTTCTGCGCCCGCCAGTGTACCCGCTTGGGACGGTTCAAGTCACGCATTCGAGACACGCCCAGGCGCCCCCGTGCGCAGGCACAGGGCGGCCTGGGCGGGTTCCTGCGCCTGTGCGCTCAGGTGGCCCTGGTACGCCTCGCAGCCGATCTGGCGCAGCCAGGCCAGCTGGGCCGGCGTCTCGACGCCTTCGGCCACGGTGCCGATGCCCAGTTCGCGCGCCAGGGCGATGACCAGGCGAATGATCGCCTCGCCGGCCCGGTCGCCTGGCACGGCGGCAAAGAAACTGCGGTCGATCTTGAGCCGGTCCACGCCGAAGCGGTGCAGCAGCGCGAGGCTGGAGTAGCCGGTGCCGAAGTCGTCCAGGCTCACGCGCACGCCCAGGCGGCGGCACTCGGCCAGCAGGTGTGCGGCGGCCTCGGGCTGCTGCAGCATGCTGCTCTCGGTCAGTTCCAGCTCCAGTCCACCGGGTGCCAGCCCGGCCGCTGCCAGCGCGGCGCCGACCCGGGCCGGGAAGTCCGGCTGCTGCAGTTGCCGGCCCGACACGTTGACCGCCATCGGCACCGCTGGCAGACCCATCAGCTGCCAGCTGCGCGCCTGCTGGCAGGCCTCGCGCAGCACCCAGTCGCCCAGTTCGTCGATCAGCCCGGCCTCCTCGGCATGGCCGATGAAGGCATCGGGCATCACCAGCCCGCGCAGTGGGTGGCGCCAGCGCACCAGCGCCTCGACGCCGACCAGCCGGCCATCGGCCACCGCAAACTGCGGCTGGTAGTGCAGCAGCAGGTCCCCGCGGGCCACCGCCCCGGGCAGTTCGGCCACCACCAGCGCCCGGGCATCGAGCCGCCGGGCGAGTGGCTCGCCGCACACTTCCACGCCACCACGGCCTTGGCGGCGCGCCTGCAGCAGGGCGGCCTCTGCCTGGTGCAGCAGGCGCTGTGCCGCGGCGCGCGTGTCCAGCGGCACCCCGGCCAGCAGCGCCACCCCCACGCTCCAGGACAGGTGCGGCGCTGCGGGCGCTGGTGTCAACGCCAGGGTCTGCTGCAGCTGCAGCGCGGCGGCCCGGGCGGTGGCCGCGTCGGGCAGGCCGGGCCGGAGCAGCCGCAGGCCGTCGCCATCGGTGCGCCACACGCGGCCCGGCATGCCGTCGGCCCCCGCCGCTGGCCGCAGCCGCCGGGCCGCCTGCGCCAGACGGGCGTCGACGGCGGCATGGCCGGCCGCCGCGCGCAGGTCGTCGGCATGGTCCAGGCCGATGGCATACAACGCTGCACCCTCGCCACGAGCCGCGAGGGCGGCCACCTTGTCGAGCAGCGCGCGGTGCGCGGCGGCCGGCCCGGTGGGCGGCGCGCCGCTGGGCACTGCTGCGGCGCGCAGGTGGCGGCCGGGCTGGCGGGTGGCCGTGGTGGCCGCGCGGAACACCAGCCCGTCACCCAACGGCGCCAGGCCCAGCTCCGCCGCCAGCGTGCGCGCCTCCTCGCCCAGCCAGATCAGCCCGTGGCTGGACAGGCTGCGCAGCAGGCGGCGCAGCAGCGGGCGCTGGACCGAGGGTCGCAGCGGGGCCAGCAGGCCGTGCGCGATGAGCAGGTCGCCGCCGGGCAGCGGCGCGTCGTGCAGGGCCTGGTGGACGTGGCAGTGCACCGGCCAGCCGCGCAACGGTGCGCAGTCGTCCACGCCAGCCTCCCGTGGCGATGGGTGGGCGCGGCTGACGTGCAGGCGCCAGCCCGGCACGAGCGCTGCCTGCGGGGCGGGGCTGGTGGCCGCAGGCGCCACGGCCGCGGCCAGCCACTGCGCCAGCAGCCGCGCGTGCGTCATGTCCGGGCAGGCCGGCAGCCAGACCTGCAGGGCCGGCTCGCGGCCCGGGCGCGCGCCCAGCAGCGGCAGCGCCGTGGCCAGGGTGTTGAGCGACTCGGCATCTGCCAGCGGGTTGGCCACCTGCGACCAGGCCTGCTGCTCGATGGTGCCGATCAGTGCGCGGGCCTCGGACCGGGCGGGGTCACGCAACCGCTCCAGGTAAGTGGCAGGCGGCGTGTCGGCCATGCCTGAATGGGCCAGGCGCTCGGCCAGTGCCGCCTGCCAGGCCGAGCGCCGGTACAGGCGCAGGTCTACCTGCGCCATGCCCTGCACCGCGTGCAGCAGCTCGGCCGTGGCCGGGCCGTTCCAAGCCTTCATCAGTGCCATGTCACACAGCGGGCCACGGCCTCCCCGGGCCGGGTGCTGCTTCCCTCGTCGTAGTTTGAACATCCCCCGCGCGGGGCGGCAGGCCGGTTGCCCGGTGCCGCTTCAGGCGCCCTTGTCTGCCTTCTGGAGCCGATCGATTAGGGGGCCACGCCGGTCCCCTCGCTTGTCAGGCGGCGCAGAGACCTGCCCAAACGCGCAAAATCGTACGGGTTACCCCCGGGCTGGGGAGACCGGGCATGCCGGGGTGGCGATGGCGGTGCCCTCCCCGCCGGTGTGGCGGCTCATCAGGCTCCGGTGCACGCTGGGTGCACTGCCGTGCACGCGCTTGAAGTCGCGGCTGAACGCACCGGCATCGCGGTAGGCGCAGCGCGCGGCGATCTCCTGCAGCGTCAGGTCGGTGGTCATCATCCACTGCAGCGCCTCCTGCATCAGGCGCTGGCGCAGCAGGGCGCTCAGCGTCTGGCCGCGGAAGCGCCGCGCCGCCTGCTGCAGGGTGCGCACGCTCACCCCCGTGTGGGCGGCCAGCGCCTGCACGCTCAGGCGCCGTGGCAGCTGTTGTACCAGGGCCCGCTCGGCCTGCGCGAGGCAGGGGGGTTCGGTGCGCAGCAGGCTGATGTCGTCCGGTGGCGGTGCCGCGCGGGAGGTCAGGCCGCGCAGCGCCCCGCGGCGCCCGCCGGCACGCACGCCGCAGGCGTCCTCCAGCTGGCGCAGAGCCTGGGTCTCGGCCGCGAACAGCGCCGCACGCTGGCGCACGAAGGATTCCATGGCCTCGAAGGCCGCCTCGTGGCGTCCCAGCTGCGCCAGGCACTGCGCGAGGTCGTACTGCACCATGAGCTGGGCCTTGCCGGCCGGCACGTCGGCGACGATCTGCCGGGCGCGCTCCAGGTGCACCAGGGCCTCGGCGGGCCGCTCCAGCACCCGCAGGCACCAGCCCAGGTTGTAGGTGCACATCGCGTCGTGGTGGGTGTTCGCCTCGACCGACAGCGCCTGCAGCAGGTTCACGGCACGTTCGCCGTCCCCACGCAGGGTCGCGCACAGGGCGTGCAGGCTGGTGGCGTTGATGCTGCGCTGCAGGGATGGGCTGGCGATCAGCCGTTCGCAGGCCAGCAGGTGCCGCTCGACCTCCACCGTGTCGGGCGGCCCCTCCGGCAGGTCGAGCCCGTAGATCGAGCGCATCCGGGCGGCGCGCACGGCCTCGATGAAGTGCATCGCGGCGCGCGCCAGGTCGAAACGCCCCCAGGCCTCGCCGTTGCGGCTGAGGCGCCGCAGCGCGCTGCCGATCTCCTCGATCAGCGCCCAGACCGCGGGCATGCGCATCTGGTGGGCCAGTGCGACGCACATCGGCGCCAGCAGGCGGATGCGGTCGTCCAGGTGCAGGTCGGGGACGTCCAGTGCCATGCGCCCGGCCGCCAGCGCCGCGAGGTCCAGCCCCTGCAGGGTGTAGCGGTCGCACAGCCGTGCCAGGCAGCGGGCGGCCTCGGCGCTGCGGTCATTGGTGCGGAAGATGCGCAGTGCCAGCAGGAGGTCGTCGATCAGGCCCGGCACGGGGCGGCGTGCGCTGCCGCACTGGTCGCAGGCGAGGAGGAAGCGCGCCTTCAGCAGCTGGTCGCGCTGGGCGAGGACGGCCGCGCGGCGCGCCTCGGCCCAGTCCGGTGCGGCGGGGTGGCCCTGGCGGACCAGGGCTTCGAACTCATCGAGCAGGCGGTGCAGGGACGGGTGGGTCAATGGGTGGCGCAGCGGTGGGATCAACAGGGGGTGGTTCGGCCATCGAGCGCAGACTGCACCGCTGCGATGCGCCCTTCGTCGGGGGCAAATCGGGAGAGACTTCAGGATCGGTTCCCTGCCAGGGGCCGCGCAGGATTGTCGAGATTTGCCCTGCACCGTGGAACGGCTAAAAACGCAAAAACCGGGCCAGATGCGCAAGAGCGTACCCGTCCCCGACGGGTAGGCGGTGCGTGGGCCTCCATGGCTAGCCCGCCGCCACGGCGCCGCGCAGCGTGGCACGGTGCACGCTGGGCGCCATGCCGTACACACGCTTGAAGTCGCGGCTGAAGGCGCTCGGGTCGTCGTATCCACAGCGTGAAGCAATCTCGCGCAGGCTCAGGTCGGTGTCGCCGAGCAGGGGCAGCGCCTCGGCCATCAGGCTGCGGCGCAGCATCTCCGTCAACGTCATGCCGCGGTAGCTCTGCGCCGCTGCCTGCAGCGTGCGCAGGCTCACGCCGACCCGCGCGGCGATGTGGGCCAGTGGCAGGCGGCGCGGCAGTTGGCTGTGCTGCAGCTGCAAGGCGCGCTGCAGGCAGGGTGGCTCGGTGGCACGCAGGTGGGCTGCCGGCGTGGGCGTCAGCCCTCCGATGCCAGACGCGGCTGCCGACTCAGGGGGCGGAATCTTCGTGCCAGCCACCAGCGCTTGTGCGGCATCGAGATCGTTCATGGCCAGGCGGGCATTGGTGCGCACATGGTCGCTGAGGTGCCGGTGTGCCGCGTCAAGGTCACCCGATGCGCGTGCGCACACGGACAGTTCGTAATGCACCATCAAGAGCGTGCGGTTGTCCTGATAGTGGCGCAGGCGCTCCAATGCCTCGCAGCAGGCGTCGTACGCTGGCTCGATGTGTCCCAGCACCCGCAAGCTCCAGCCGAAGTTGTACAGCCGCACGGCTTCGCTCAAGGCATCGGCGCCTCGCGCGGCGTCGGTGGCCCCCAGCCCTGCCTGCACTGCCTGTGTGTCACCTCTCAGGGCGCCGCTCATGGCTCGCAGGCCGATGCTCGAGGCAGAGGCGAGCCCGGCACGCTCGTAGGCCTGCAGATGCCGCTCGCAGGCTTGAAGGTGCCGATTGCTGGCTGCGCGGTCGGGTTCGGCGGACGGCAGATCGAGGCAGTAGAGCGAAGGGATTTGGGCCGCGCGCAAGGCCTCGACGAAATGCAGGCTGGCACGCGCGCCATCGATGCGGGCCCCGCTGCGAGGGTCGCGCAGCCTCGCCCTGGTGGACGCTGTCAATTCCTCCAGCAGCACCCAGGCCTGAGGCAGGTGCCGCTGGGCGGCCAGCGCCAGGCACATCGGGATCACCAATTGCGTCCGCTCGCTCAGCGACAGGCCGTGATGCGCCAGGGCCATGCGGCCAGCCAGCAGCGCTGCCATGTGCAAGCCGCGCCGGTTGTGCCAGTACGCCAGCCGCGCCAGGCAGCGGGCTGCCTCCAGCGCCATGTCATTGGTGCGGAAGATGCGCAGCGCCAGCAGCAGGTCGTCGGTGACCTGGGCCACCGGCTGCACCGTGTCGCTCAGCGAGCCGAGCTTCAGCAGGAAGCGCGCCTTCAACAGCGGGTCGCGCTGCGCCAGGAACAGCGGCCGCAGCGGCTCGGCCCAGGCCAGCTGGTGCGCGACCGGCTCGCCGGCCAGCCGGTCAAAGTCCGCCAGGTGTTGGGTCAGCTGTTTGCGGCTCGTCATAGGGGGTCAGAGCGTGGAAGCGCGGGCGCAGATCCTACGGCCCTGCTCACGCGTCACCTTGACCCACTGCGATGTGTCAATTCGGTTGGCGGATTGGCAACACCTCCGCACCGATCCAGGCACTGCTACGGTGCGTTCCAGTACCCAGGCGCACCATAGCTGTGCTTCAGGTAGTCAATCCACAGCCGCACGCGCAGCGGCAGGTGGCGGGCGTGCGGGAACAGCGCATGGATGCCGTTGGGCGGGCCGGCGTAGTCCTCCAGCACCGCCACCAGCCGGCCGGCGCGCAGGTCGCCATCGACCTCCCAGGTGCTGCGCCAGGCCAGCCCCAGGCCGGCCAGGCACCAGGCGTGCAGCACCTGGCCGTCGCTGCAGTCCAGCCGGCCGGGGGGACGCAGGTACTGCACCTCGCCGTCGATCGTGAAAGCCCAGCCGCGCGACTGGCTGGCCTCGCTGCTCAGCGTCAGGCACTCGTGGCGCAGCAGGTCGGTTGGGTGCATGGGCGTCCCGGCGCGGGCCAGGTAGGCCGGCGCGGCCACGCAGCGCCGCCGGTTGTCGGCCAGGCGCACCGAGATCAGGCTGGAGTCGGGCAGGTCGCCTACCCGCACGGCGCAGTCGTAGCCCTCGTTGAGCAGGTCGATGATGCGGTCCGACAGGTTCAGCGACAGGCTCACCTCCGGGTGCAGCGCCAGGAAGCCCGGCACCAGCGGCGCCACGTGCCGGCGCCCGAAGCCGCCCGGTGCGGTGATGCGCAAGTGGCCACTCGCTTTCACGCCGCCGGCGCTGACGCTGGCTTCGGCGTTGGCCAGGTCGGCCAGCAGGCGGGTGCAGTCCTCCAGGAAGGCACTGCCCTCGTGCGTCAGGCTGATGCGCCGGGTGCTGCGCAGCAGCAGCTTCACGCCCAGGCGCGCCTCCAGCGCGTCGATGCGCCGGCCGATCATCGCCGGCGCCACGCCCTCGGCCTGTGCGGCGGCGGTCAGGCTGCCCTTCTGGGTGGTCAGCACGAAGGCTTCGATCTGCTTGAGGCGGTCGCTCATGGGGGGGCGGGCAACGAGGGCTGTTTCGGAGGCTGTTTTGATTCGTGCATCAGGGTCACGAATCATTGAACATATGGATACTTAATCTCCATTCGAGTATCGAATACAGTGACGCCATGGACAAGACCCAGGCTGCCCAAACCCCCTGCACGACGCCGGCGACGCCCGCTGCGAACGGCGGCGCGGTGCCGCGTGCGGTGCTGTTCGACGCCTACGGCACGCTGTTCGACGTCTACAGCGTGGCGCTCACGGCCGAGCAGCTCTTCCCCGGACGGGGCGAGGCCCTGTCCCTGCTCTGGCGCGACCGTCAGATCGAGTACACCCGGCTGGTGACGATGAGCGCGCCGGACGGCAGCCGCTACCGCCCCTTCTGGGAGATCACCCGCGACGCACTGCGCTTTGCCTGCGCAAAGCTGCAGCTCACGCTCGGCGCCGACAGCGAGCTGCGGCTGATGAACCAGTACCGCGCCCTGTCCGCCTTCCCGGAGGTGCGCGAGGTGCTGCAGGCACTGCGCCAGCGCGGCGTGCCCACCGGCATCCTCAGCAACGGCGACCCGGCCATGCTCGACGTGGCGACCAAGAGCGCGGGCATCGGCGGCCTGCTCGACCATGTCATCAGCGTCGAGCCGGCCCGCGCCTTCAAGACCGACCCGCGCGCCTACGCCCTCGGCCCCGCCACGCTGGGCCTGGCGGCGAAGCAGATCCTGTTCGTCTCCAGCAACGGCTGGGATGCCATCGGCGCCACCTGGTATGGCTACACCACGCTGTGGGTCAACCGGGCCGGCGCACCGCTGGAGCAGCTGGGCAGCGAGCCCTCCCGCATCGGCGCCAGCCTGCGCGATGTGCTGGCCTTCTTCCCGGCCTGAATGTTTCACCCCCTGAGAGGACGCCATGAAGACCAAACCCGTGCTGTGCAGCGCCGACGTCGATGCCCTCCTCGTCGCTGCCCGGGCCGAGGCCGCCGCGAACCAGTGGGCGGTCACCATCGCCGTGGCCGATGACGGTGGCCACCTGCTCGGGCTGTGCCGCCTCGACGGCGCCTCGCCGATGACCGCCGCCATGGCGCCCGAGAAGGCCCGCACCGCGGCGCTGGGCCGCCGCGAGTCGAAGGTCTACGAGGAAATCATCAACCAGGGCCGCACCTCCTTCCTGTCCGCCCCGCTGCTGGGGATGCTGGAGGGCGGCGTGCCCATCGTCGTCGAAGGCCAGGTGGTTGGCGCCGTCGGCGTCTCGGGCGTCAAGTCCGACCAGGATGCGCAGATCGCCCGCGCCGGCATCGCGGCTTGGCAGGCCAGCCTGCCCTGAACCTGCTGCCGTTGTCTTTCCTTGTTCGTCTGTCCCACTTTTCATTGACCCCCCGGAGTCCGCCACCATGAGCGCACGCACCCAGATCCACGGCCTGCAGGTCGCCACCGAGCTCTACCGCTTCATCGAAGACCAGGTGCTGCCTGGCACTGGCATCGAATCCGCCGCCTTCTGGGCCGGCTTCGACCAGATCGTCGCCGACCTGGCGCCGAAGAACGCCGCGCTGCTGGCCGAGCGTGACCGCATCCAGGCCGCGATGGACTCCTGGCACCGTGCCAACCCGGGCCCGATCGCCGACATGCCGGCCTACCAGGGTTACCTGCGCAAGATCGGCTACCTGGTCGACGCTCCCGCCGAGGTGCAGGCCACCACCGCCAACGTGGACGCCGAGCTGGCCCTGCAGGCCGGCCCGCAGCTGGTGGTGCCGATCATGAACGCCCGCTACGCGCTCAACGCCGCCAACGCGCGCTGGGGCAGCCTGTACGACGCGCTCTATGGCACCGATGCTGTCTCCGAAGACGGCGGTGCCGCGCGAGCCGGCGGCTACAACCCGGTGCGCGGCGCGCGCGTCATCGAGTTCGCGCGCAACTTCCTCGACCAGTCGGCCCCGCTGGTCAGCGCCAGCCATCGCAACGCCACCGGCTACGCCATCGAGGCGGGCGAGCTGGTCGTGAAGATGCAAGGCGGCGCCGTCACCGGCCTCAGCCGGCCGGCCCAGCTGGTGGGCTACCAGGGCGATGCGGCCAACCCCTCGTCCATCCTGCTGGCCAACAACGGCCTGCACATCGACATCCGCATCGACCGCAGCACCCCGATCGGCGCCAGCGACGCTGCCGGCGTGGCCGACCTGGTGCTGGAGTCGGCGCTGTCCACCATCCTGGACCTGGAAGACAGCGTCGCCGCGGTGGACGCCGCCGACAAGGTGCTGGGCTACAGCAACTGGCTGGGCATCCAGAAGGGCACGCTGACCGAGGAAGTGGCCAAGGGCAGCCGGACCTTCACCCGCAGCCTGAACGCCGACCGCCGCTACACCGCCCCTACCGGCGCGGGTGAAGTGCGCCTGCACGGCCGCAGCCTCATGTTCGTGCGCAACGTCGGCCACCTGATGACCAATCCGGCCATCTTGTGGGGAGGTGAGGGCGCCGAGGCCCGCGAGATTCCGGAAGGCATCCTGGACGCGGTGGTCACCACCACCATCGCGCTGCACGACCTGCAGGGCCACGGCCGCATCGGCGACGAGGCGATCCGCAACTCGCGCCGCGGCAGCGTCTACATCGTCAAGCCGAAGATGCACGGCCCGGCCGAAGTGGCCTTCGCCAGCGAGCTGTTCGGCCGCGTCGAGCAGCTGCTCGGCCTGCCCGACAGCACCGTCAAGCTGGGCATCATGGACGAGGAGCGCCGCACCAGCGTCAACCTCAAGGCCTGCATCGCCGCGGCGGCCAGCCGCGTGGCCTTCATCAACACCGGCTTCCTCGACCGCACCGGCGACGAGATGCACACCGCCATGTGGGCCGGCCCGATGATGCGCAAGGGCGACATCAAGAACAGCGCCTGGATCGCCGCCTACGAGCGCCGCAACGTGCTGATCGGCCTGCAGTGCGGCCTGCGCGGGCGCGCCCAGATCGGCAAGGGCATGTGGGCCATGCCGGACCTGATGGCCGAGATGCTCAAGCAGAAGATCGGCCACCCGAAGGCTGGTGCCAACACCGCCTGGACGCCCTCGCCCACCGCCGCCACGCTGCACGCGCTGCACTACCACCAGGTCAGCGTGGCCGAGGTGCAGCAGGGCATCGAGGCCAGCGGCGACGCGGCCAACCCGGCCATCACCGCCAAGCTGGTCAACGACCTGCTGACCATCCCCGTGGTGGCGAAGGCCGAGTGGAGCGCCGAGGACCGCCAGAAGGAAATCGACAACAACGCCCAGGGCATCCTCGGCTACGTGGTGCGCTGGGTCGATGCGGGCGTGGGCTGCTCCAAGGTGCCCGACATCAACGACGTCGGCCTGATGGAAGACCGCGCCACCCTGCGCATCTCCAGCCAGCACATCTGCAACTGGCTGCTGCACGGCGTGGTGACCGAAGCGCAGGTGCGCGAGACCTTCGCCCGCATGGCCGCCAAGGTGGACCAGCAAAACGCCGGCGACCCCTTCTACAAGAGCTTGGTCGCCAACCCCGACGGCGCCGCGTACCAGGCTGCGCTGGACCTGGTCTTCAAGGGCAAGGAACAGCCCAGCGGCTACACCGAGCCGCTGCTGCATGCCTGGCGCCTGAAGGTGAAGGCCGCAGCCTGATCAACAGAAGAAGGTCCGAGGAGACAGACGGCGCCCTGCGGGGCGCCGTTTTTTCTTGGGGCGCAGTCAAGGTGGAGTCGGCGCGCCCCTACCGGCGTCACATCGTCCCGGCATACTGCGCCGACGGACTCTCTCCTCCCTGCCCTCCTGCCTGAGCTGTTCACCATGTGGCGACGCCCCTCCCCCACCCTGCCCCTGAGCCTCGCGCTGCAGGGCGGCGGTGCGCATGGCGCCTTCACCTGGGGGGTGCTCGACGGGCTGCTCGAAAGTGGGCGGTTCCACTTCGATGCCGTCAGCGGCAGCAGTGCCGGGGCGATGAATGCGCTGCTGCTGGCCGACGGGCTGGCGCGTGGTGGGCCGGAGGGCGCGCGCGAGGCGCTGGACCGGTTCTGGGACCGCCTGGCAGCGCAGCTGCCCACCGAGTGGCTGATCGACGGCGACCCGGAGCAGCCCGGGCTGGCACCGGGCGTGCAGATGATGCTGCAGTGGGTGCACTTTCTGTCGCCCTACCAGCTGAATCCGCTGGGGCTGAACCCGCTGGCCGACCTGCTGCGCGAGCTGGTGGATTTCGAACGGCTGCGCCGGCCCGACGCGCTGCGTCTGTACGTCGCCGCCACGCGGGCCGACACCGGGCGGCTGCGGCTGTTCGGCAATGCGGAGTTGTCCGTCGACGTGGCGCTGGCGTCGGCCTGCCTGCCGACGCTGCACCACGCGGTGGAGATCGACGGGCAGCCCTACTGGGATGGCGGCTACTGCGCCAACCCGGCGCTCTTTCCGCTGGTGCAGGGCGGCCACGCCGATGACCTGCTGATCGTGATGCTCAGCCTGTTGCAGCACCCGGGCCACCCGACCAGCGCGGCCGCCATCCGCACCCGCGTGGTGGAGATCACCTTCAATGCCACTTTCCAGCGCGAGGCGGCCCTGCTCGGCCAGGCGTGCCGGCTCGCCAGCGGCTCCTGGCTGTCGCTCGGGCCGTTCGAGCGGCGGCTGCGGAGACTGCGCTGTCATCTGATCGACGCGCAGGAGGCACTCGGCCACCTGGGCAGCGAGACCAAGCTGCTGGCGCACCGGCCCTTCCTGCTGCACCTGAAGGCGCTCGGCCGGCAGCGCGCGACGCGCTGGATGGACGAGCATGGGGCCGCATTGGGGCGCCGCAGCACGGTCGACCTGGAAACATTGTTCGGCTGACGCGCAGGCATCCCTTCGGTGATCCGTGTGTGTTCCACGTGAAACACCGCGCCGTGTCGCCCGCCGGCCGCATCCTGCGCAAGCAGACGTAACGCCTCTTGGCGCGGCGACGCTGGGCTCGCCAGACTGCTCCCCGTCCCAGCCACAGAGAGCCGGGCGATGACGCCAGGCGCGGGGCCGGGCGCTTGCGGGGAAACCACATGAGAACGACGAAGAAGCATCTGCGGCGCACCGGCGTCGCGAGCGCGGCGGCAGCCTGTGCGCACATGAAGCACATGGCGCCCATGGCGCACCTGGCACAGATCGCGCTGGTTGCTGGGCTGGTCACGGGCGGGGCGCCTGCCTTGGCGGCACCGACGACCACGACGGCCCACATCAAGCTCGACCAGTTCGGCTACCTGCCGAGCATGCGCAAGGTGGCCATCCTGGCCGACCCGCAGGCGGGCTGGAATGCGGCCGACGCCTACACGCCGGGCACCGGCGCCGGCCAGATCCAGGTGCGGCGCTGGGCCGACGATGCGGTGGTGCTGAGCGTCACGGCCCAGGCCTGGAAGAGCGGCGCCACGCACGCACAGTCCGGTGACCGCGGCTGGCAGGCAGACTTCTCGGCGCTGACCACGCCGGGGTCCTACTACCTGTTCGACACGCTGAACAACGTCGGCTCGGGCCGGTTCGAGATCGGCACCGGGGTCTACGACGCGGTGCTGAAGCAGGCGCTGCGCACCTTCTTCTACCAGCGCCTGAACTTCGCCAAGGTCGCGCCCTATGCCGACACGCGCTGGGCGGACGGCGCCTCCTACGAGCGCGCCAACCAGGACCGCTACGCCACCAGCCGCTGGTCCAAGGGCGTGGCGTCGACGGCACGCGACCTGAGCGGCGGCTGGGCCGATGCGGGCGACACCAACAAGTACACCACCTTCGCCCAGGAGGCGGTGCTGCTGCTGCTCGACGCGTACCGGATGAACCCGGCGGTGTTCGGCGACGCCTTCGGCATCCCGGAGTCCGGCAACGGGCTGCCGGACCTGCTCGACGAGGTCAAGTTCGAGCTGGAGTTCCTCAAGCGCATGCAGAACGCCAGCGGCACCAACGGCCTGTTCCTGAAGGTCGGGCTGGACACCTACGATGGCGAGGTCACGCCGCCGAGCAGCGACGCGCGGGCGCGCTACTACCTGCCCGAATGCACCTCGGCCACGCTGGCCGGCAGCGCGATGTTTGCGGCCGCGTCGGTGGTCTACAAGGGCATTGCCTCGCAGGCCACCTACGGGGCGGACCTGCTGACCCGCGCCGAGGCGGCCTGGACGCGCGCGAAGACCACCACCGCGAACTTCACCACCTTCGAGACCGCCTGTGACGACGGCGACATCAAGGCCGGTGACGCCGACGTGGACGCGGCAGGCCAGCGCAGCAGCGCGCTGATCGCCGCGATCTACCTCTACGAGGCGACCGCCAAGGCCGAGTACCGGACCTTCGTCGAGGCGAACTACAACCAGGTGCAGCCCGTCAGCATCAGCTGGTGGGGCCCCTACTGGGCGCCGCTGCAGGTGGCGCTGCTGCGCTACGCGGGCATGAACGGCGTCAGCGCCACGGTGTCCACGGCGATCCGCAACCAGAAGGCGGCGCAGAGCGGCACCGTGTCGATCACCGACTACAGCGCCGGCACCGACCTCTACCGCGCCCACCTGGCCGACGCGGAATTCAACTGGGGCCACAACAAGACGCGCTCGGTGGCGGGCGCCATCAACCTGGACTTCGCGCTGTTCGGCATCAACCCGGCCAACGCCAGCCTGTACCAGGAGGTGGCGCAGCAGCACCTGCACTGGCTGCATGGCGCCAACCCGCTCGGGCTGGTGATGCTGACCAACATGGGCGCCTACGGGGCCGAGTCCTCGGTCAGCGAGATCTTCCACAACTGGTTCCGTGACGGCTCGGCCTGGGACAGCGCCAAGACCTCCCCCTATGGCCCGCCGCCGGGCTACCTGCCCGGCGGGCCGAACCGGACCTACAGCGGCTCGGTGGTCGGCATCACCAGCCAGCCGCCGCAGAAGGCCTACAAGGACTGGAACGCGCCCTGGCCGGAGAACTCCTGGGAGATCACCGAGCCGGCGATCTACTATCAGGCGGCCTACATCCAACTGCTGGCCCGCTTGATGCCTAGCGGAACGGTGGACACGCAGGCACCGACCGCCCCCACCACGCTGGCCGCCGCGGGCGTCAAAGCGACCGGCGTCACCCTGAGCTGGAAGGCGTCCACCGACAACGTCGGCGTCTCCAGCTACGAGCTGTACAACGGCAGCAGCCTGTTCGCCAGCGGCCTGGGCGGCACCTCCACCGCCCTCACCTCGCTGTACTGCGGCAGCAGCTACGCCTTCACGCTGAAGGCACGCGACGCCGCCGGCAACCTCTCGGTGGCCAGCAACGCCATCACCGTCAAGACCAGCGCCTGCCCGAGCGCGGCGACGCAGGTCTACACCGACAGCCTGGCCAGCACCTGGGCCGACTGGTCCTGGAGCGCCACGCGCAACTTCGCCAACACCACGCCGATCAAGGTGGGCACCAAATCGCTGCGCGCCGACCTGCAGGGCTGGGGGGGCGTCGCCCTGCGGCACGGCACGGGCATCGCGGCCTCGGCCACGGCCACGCTGCGCTTCTGGGCCTACAGCCCGACGGCGCTGCCTCTGCGGATCTCCGTGCAGACGCAGGACTCGGCGGGCGAGACCGGGGCCGTCACGCTGACCCTGGCAGCCAACACCTGGACGGACGTGATCCTCACGCGCGCCCAGCTTGGCAACCCGAACCTCATCAAGCGCATCAACCTGCAGCTGCAGAGCGCCACCGCCGGCACGCTGTACCTCGATCAGCTGCAGCTGACGAAGTAGCCCCGGGGCCGGCACCGGGCGTGGGTCAGCGGCCGGGCCGGGTGGCTTCTTCCATCCAGCCCAGCCACTGCAGTGCGTGCGCGCGGTCGGGGCCGCACATGGCTGCGGACGGCTGCAGGCTGGCGCAGACCGCCGGCCGATCGGGGTGGCCGAAGATCCGGCAGCGCAGCGCTTCGTCCAGCTGCACGCAGGGCACGCCGGCCGGCTTGCCGTCGGGCATGCCCGGGATCCCGGGAATCCCGGGTATCCCCGGGATCGGGCTGGTGATCGAAGGCGCGATGCAGCAGGCCGCGCAGCCGGGCCGGCAGTCCAGGGTGGCGTGGATCATGGGCGCGAGCGTGCCACACTCGCCCCATCCGGAATCCCTCCTGCTGCTGCTGCCGTTGCGGTCACCACCGCGGCGCAGCGGCACAGGGGAGATTCCCCGAACCGCCACACCCTGCCTGAACGCCGTGAAGCATCCCCAATACAACCCCGCCCTCGACAACCCGCCGCTGACGGACGTGGAGCTGGACCAGCTCGACGCCCTGCTCGCCCGCCTGCCCAGCGCGCCCGGCAGCGATGGGGCGATGGACATCGAGGGCCTGGACGGCTACCTCACCGCCCTGCTCCTGTCGCCGCGGCTGCCTGCGGCCGATGACTGGCTGCCGCGGGTCTGGGGCGGTACGGCCGACAGCGAGCCGCCCTTCGTCAGCGGCAAGCAGACCAAGCGCGTGGTGCAGCTGGTGCTACGCCACATGGCCAGCATCCACCGCCAGCTGCAGGCCGATGTCGACCAGCTGCAGCCCTTCTTTGCCATCGCCGAGCGCCAGGATGGCGGGGCTGCGGCCGTTGACGGAGCAGACGGTGAGGACGGCGAGGCGGATGACGACGGCTTCTGGGTCGATGCCGGCAACTGGTGCACCGGCTTCCTGCTGGCCACCGAGCTGCAGCCTGCGGCCTGGGCGCCGCTGTTCGAGGAACCGGAGGCGGCGGAGCTGCTCCAGCCGATCGTGTTGCTGGGGGCCGACCCCAGCGCGCTGGACGAAGCCGACCGGGCACGCCTGGCCGATGTGGCACAGCGTGACCGGCTCAGCCGGCAGGTGCCGGACATCGTCAGCGCGCTGTGGCAGCAGCAAGAGGAGCCGCAGCAGGAGCCGCAACCGGAGTCGCAACAGGAGCCGGACGAGGCGCAGTGACGGAAGGGGGCCCTGCCCCGGCTCGGCGCTGCCCTTCCAAGCGCCAGTCCAAGCGCGACTCCAGCGTCATGTTTCACGTGAAACAACGCGGCGCTGGTGGCAGCGACAGCGCCGCTTCCGTCAGCGCATCGACGCCAGCGCCTGCCCGACCACCCAGTCCGGTGCGTCCAGTGGCAGGTCGTGCCCTGCCGACGGGTGCTGGTGCAGCCGCAGCCCCCAGGCCTGCGCCAGCGCCTGCGAGCAGGCCGGGTGCACCAGGCGGTCACCCGCACCATTGAGCAGCCGCACCGGTACGGGCGGTGGTGCCGAGGGGGCGCGGTAGCGCGCGGCGGCCAGCAACTGGCGCAGCGCATTGGCGGGTTGCACCGGGCAGGCACGCTGCCAGGCCACCCACTGGGCCAGCAGCGCGGCGCCGGCCTCGTCCTCCGCGTGCCAGTGCCGGCTGGTGAGGGCCAGCACGCGCCGCTGCAGCCCTGGGGCGTCACCGGGGCGGAAGAGCCCGCCGACCAGGGTGGGCCAGGCGCGGGGCTGCAGGCGGTGGTACAGCGGGCTGAGCGCTCGCACGCTGGTGTTCAGCAGCACGGCGCCGGCCAGTTCCGCGGGGTACAGCCGGGCCCACTCGATGGCCACCATGGCGCCCAGCGACATCGCCAGCACACGGTAAGGCGGTGACAGGCCCAACTCGCGCAGCACGGCCCGCAGGTCATCGACCATGGCCGGCACCGTCGCTGGGCTGGGCTCCTGCCAGCGCGCGCCATTGCCGGCCAGATCCGGTGCCACCACCTGGGCCACCCCGGCCGGACCGTGCGCGGTGGCAGCGAGTGCCTCCCGCAGCCGCAGCGGGAAGTCGCCCCAATGGCGCCGGTCGCGCGTCAGCCCCCGCAGCAGCACCCAGGCGGGCGGTTCAGGAGAGGGTGTCGATGAGGGCAGACTCAGCGGGCTCACCCGCCCATCTTGCCGCCGTCGCCTGCGTACCAGTGTGACAGCGCCGCCTGCCGCTGTTGCTCGCGTGCCGTGCCGGTGGGCCGCCATTGGGTGTGCGAAGCGGCGGCACGGGTCATGAAATCCAGCCAGGCCAGGTGGCGGCGCAGCACCCGTTGATGCCGGTGCTGGCTCATCGGGTTGAACAGCCCGAGGCGGGAGAAGAGCTGCCGCGGGTTCTTCTTCACCCAGCGCCAGGAGCCCATTTCCAGCGTCAGCGGCAGGAACACGCCCGCCTCCGGCCGCCGCAGGGACTGCAGGTAGAGGTGGTCCCAGAGGTCGCCGTGCGCCAGGTACTGCCGGCTCTGCGGCTCGAAGACATAGGTGTGGTGCAGGTGCCCGCTGTCGAGCAGCTCCTTCAGCGCATGCAGCTCCGGCAGGTGCTCGATGGGCGCGCGGGTGTGCGCGTAGGGGAACCAGATGCGGTCGTCCAGCCCGAAGCCCGAGTGGCAGTCGATGGCCAGGCTGAAGGGCCGCGGCAGCAGCTCCTCCTCGACCACCTGGCACACCGCCTGGCTCTCCAGCTCCATCGGCGCGCCCGCCGGCCCGCGGTACCAGGGCAGGCCGGCGCTGAGGCGCTGCCCGCCGACCAGGAAGGGCACCGGCTCGCGCGCCTGCAGCGGTGCGTTGCGCATCAGGTCCACCCCGTTCGGATTCGCGCGTGTGCCGCGCGCCAGCCCGCCCGGGTTGACCAGCGGCATCATCACCAGCCGAAGCTGCTCCAGCTGGCGCTGCAGCACGCCATCCCAGGCGAGCCGGTGCACCAGGTGGTGCAGGCAGCCCAGCACCACCTCGGCGCCAATGCGTTCCAGCCCATGCACCCCGCCGAACAGCCCCACCGCCGGGCAGGCCGGGTCGGGGTTGCCCAGGGTCAGGCACAGCAGCGGCAGCCGGCGCAGCCCGCCTGCGCGCTCATGCAGGGCCACCTGCCCCAGCTCGCGCACCTGCAGCCAGCGCCCGCCCTGGGCGATGAGGCGCTCCAGCGTCTGCCATTCCGGCAAGTCGTGTCGAGGCGAGGTCACATCCAGGGCGAGGAAAGGTGGCAGGGTGGAGGGGTGGCCGGGCAGCATACCCCGGCCCATGGACCGGTCCCGTGCCCGACCGCTGCCTGCACCCGACGGCTGCTGCCGTCATCAACGGGCCATCGTCCTGTCATCGTGGCCACGCAAGCTAGGGGGACCTGCCCGATCTGACTCCTTCGCACGCCATGCCCGCCCACCTGTCCCTGCGCCACCTGCGCCTGCTCGCGCTGGCCCTGGCTGCCGCGCTGCTGTGGGGCCTGATCGAGACCGCGGCGCTCTGGCGCACCCGGCGGCTGCGCCGGCTCGATCAGCACGGCTGAATTCGCGCCAGCCCCCGCGGGTGACTTGTCCACAGCCCCCGCCTAGAATCGCGCCCTCCCCTCCCGCCGCTGCACGGCCTGCCTCGACAACCCCCTGTCGCGCGGGCCGTGTGCGTTCAGGCCGGCCGGTCGGGGCTCCCGAGAGGTCCGAGATGCCCGAGATGATGTTGTACCCCCAGGAATTCGACGTGATCGTGGTCGGCGGCGGCCATGCCGGCAGCGAGGCGGCGCTGGCCGCGGCGCGCATGGGCTGCACCACGCTGCTGCTCACGCACAACATCGAGACGCTCGGCCAGATGAGCTGCAACCCCTCGATCGGCGGCATCGGCAAGGGCCACCTGGTCAAGGAGGTCGATGCCCTGGGCGGCGCCATGGCCGCGGCCACCGACGAGGGCGGCATCCAGTTCCGCATCCTCAACTCCAGCAAGGGTCCCGCGGTGCGGGCCACCCGGGCGCAGACCGACCGCCTCCTCTACAAGGCCGCGATGCGCCGCCGGCTGGAGAACCAGCCCAACCTCTGGCTGTTCCAGCAGGCGGTGGACGACCTGATGGTCGAGAGCGATGGCCAGCGTGAGCGCGTGGTCGGCGCGGTGACGCAGATCGGCATCCGCTTCCGTGCGAAGACGGTGGTGTTGACCGCCGGCACCTTCCTGGACGGCAAGGTGCACGTCGGCCTGGCCAACCACCCCGCGGGCCGCGCCGGGGACCCGCCGGCCATCAGCCTGTCGGCCCGGCTCAAGGAGCTGAAGCTGCCGCAGGGGCGGCTGAAGACCGGCACGCCGCCGCGCATCGATGGCCGCACGATCGACTTCTCGAAGTGCATCGAGCAGCCCGGCGATCTGGATCCGGTGCCGGTGTTCAGCTTCCTCGGCCACGCCAGCCAGCACCCGCGCCAGCTGCCCTGCTGGATCACGCACACCAACCGCCGCACCCACGACATCCTGCGCACCGGCTTTGACCGCAGCCCGATGTTCACCGGCGTGATCGAGGGCGTCGGGCCGCGCTACTGCCCGAGCATCGAGGACAAGATCAACCGCTTTGCCGACAAGGACAGCCATCAGATCTTCCTGGAGCCCGAGGGCCTGACGACGCACGAGTTCTACCCGAACGGCATCTCCACCTCCCTGCCCTTCGACGTGCAACTGGCCGCCGTGCGCTCCATGCCCGGGCTGGAGAACGCCCACATCCTGCGCCCTGGTTACGCCATCGAGTACGACTACTTCGATCCGCGCGAGCTGAAGTCCAGCTTCGAGAGCCGGCAGATCGGCGGCCTGTTCTTTGCCGGGCAGATCAACGGCACGACGGGCTACGAGGAGGCCGCGGCGCAGGGCCTGTATGCCGGGGCCAATGCCGCGCTGCAGGCTCAGGGCCGCGAGCCGCTCGCCCTGCGGCGCGACCAGGCCTACCTCGGCGTGATGGTGGACGACCTGATCACCAAGGGCGTCACCGAGCCCTACCGCATGTTCACCAGTCGGGCCGAGTTCCGCCTGCAGCTGCGCGAGGACAACGCCGACATGCGCCTGACCGAGATTGGCCGGCAAGTTGGACTGGTCGACGACGTGCGTTGGGAGGCCTTCAACCGCAAGCGCGACGCCGTGGCCCGTGAGACCCAGCGCCTGCGCAGCACCTGGGTGCACCCGGCGATCCTTTCCGCCGAAGACTCCGAACGGCTGCTCGGCAAGGCCATCGAGCGTGAGTACAACCTCGCCGACCTGCTGCGCCGCCCGGGCGTGGGCTTTGATACGCTGACCGAGGTGCTTGCCGCGGCGCAGTACACCGGCCAGCGCCCCGCCGATGTTTCACGTGAAACCTTGCGTGCCGAACTCGGTGCCGAGCTGGCCGATGCGGTGATCGAGCAACTGGAGATCGCCACCAAGTACGCCGGCTACATCGACAAGCAGAACGACGAGGTGCAGCGCGCCGCCGCCTACGAGCAGCTGCGCCTGCCGCCGGAGCTGGACTACGCGCAGGTCACCGCCCTCTCCTTCGAGGTGCGGCAGAAGCTCACCCGCCACCGGCCGGAGACGCTCGGCCAGGCCTCGCGCATCTCGGGCGTGACGCCTGCGGCGATCTCGCTGCTGCTGATCCACCTGAAGCGTGGGCGCTTTACCGGCTGGGCGGGCGAGCGCCCGGCGGATTCCGCGGGATTGCCCGACGCTGCGCCGGAGGCCGCTCATGTCGCAGGCTGAACGCGACACCCTGCGCCAGGGCGCCGAGTCGCTCGGTTGCCCCCTCGACGACGGCCAGCTCGACCGCCTGCTCGCCTACCGTGACCTGATTGCGCGCTGGAACCAGGTCTACAACCTCACCGCCGTTCGTGACCCGGCGCAGATGCTGACGCAGCACCTGCTGGACAGCCTGGCCATCGTCACCCCGCTGCGCGCCCACACCGGTGGTGCGGCAACGAGGGTGCTCGACGTCGGCAGCGGCGGTGGCCTGCCGGGGGTCGTGCTGGCCATCACCGCGCCAGAGCTGCAGGTGGTCTGCGTCGATGCGGTGGCCAAGAAGGCCACCTTCATCCGCCAGGTGGCCGCCGAGCTGGGCCTGCCCAACCTGCAGGCGCGCCACAGCCGGGTCGAGCAGCTGCGCGAGCCCGGCTTTGACGTGATCACCTCGCGGGCCTTTGCCTCGCTGGTCGACTTCACCACGCTGACGCGCCACCTGATCGCGCCTCAGGGCTGCTGGCTGGCGATGAAGGGCCCGCAGGTGGAGGCGGAACTGGCCGAGCTGGCCGACGCCGATCCGACCGTGCAGGTGCTGGCGCGCGAGCCGCTGGAGGTGCCGGGCCTGGGCGCGCAGCGCTGCCTGGTGTGGCTGCGGCCAGCAGGCTGAATCCGCCGCAGCGATCGGCCGCAACGATCGGCCGCTTTTCCACCGCACGCGGCCTGTTCTCCACCACTCGCCCACCGTTGGTCCTCAGGTTGTCCAGGGGCTTGTCCACAGCCTTGTGCACGCCAGGGGCCGGGTTGCCCCCGCACTGCACACCGCCTGTCCACGGCTTTGTCCACAGCCTTGGGCAGGCGTGGCAAGCCCGCAACCCTGGGGCGTGTGGGCGGCACCGGCCGCCCTGGGCAACACCGTGGCCCGCGGGGTTCTCGGTTACGCTCGCCCATGCACTGCCGCAGCGTGGCGCCGGCCGTTCCGGCTGCACGGTGGGGTGCATGTCCTTGTTCCTTGCTCCTTGCCACGTTCCCCATGCCTCACGCCGCGCGCCACCCCGTGCCGCGCCGCTGACCCACCTTCTATCGCCAACCATGTTCGGCATCGCTGACTTCGGCGCCTTCTGTGTCGCCGTGATCGTCTTCCTCGCCCTGCCCGGCCCGGGCAACTTCGCGCTGCTGTCGGCCACTGGCCAGGGCGGGCTGCGTGCCGGTGCGGCCGCCACGCTGGGCGTGATCCTGGGTGACCAGGTGCTGCTGTGGTGCGCGGTGGCCGGCGTGGCGGCGGTGATGGCGGCCAACCCCACGCTCTTCGATGCGGTGCGCTGGGCCGGCGCGGCCTACCTGGCCTGGATCGGCTTCAAGCTGCTGCGCAGCCGGGGCGATGGCAGTGCCAGCCCGGTGAAGCTCGCGCCGGGGCACTTCCTGCGCCAGTGCTTCCTGATCACGCTGCTCAACCCGAAGGCCATCGTCTTCTACATGGCCTTCTTCCCGCTGTTCATCAACCCGGCCACGCACCGCGGCATCCCCACCTTCGTGGCGATGGCGGTGACGATTGCCCTGCTCACCGCCGCCTACGGTCTGGTGCTGTGCGTGCTGGCCGACCGCATCGCCGACCGGCTGCGCCAGAACCGCCGCGTCACCGTCTGGCTGGAGCGCTTCGCCGGCCTGTGCCTGATCGCCTTCGGCCTGCGCATGATCCGCAACTGAGGTTGCTTCCTCCTTCCAGCACCCCACCATGGCCCGAATCTTCTGCATCGCGAACCAGAAAGGTGGCGTCGGCAAGACGACCACCACGGTGAACCTGGCCGCCGGCCTGGCCCAGCTCGGCCAGCGCGTGCTGGTGGTCGACCTTGACCCCCAGGGCAATGCCACGATGGGCTCGGGCGTCGACAAGCGCGAGCTGAAGCAGTCGGTCTACGACGTGCTGATCGGCGGCGCCACCGTGCGCGGCGCGCGCTGCCGTGCCGAGAAGGCCGGCTATGACGTGCTCGGCTCCAACCGCGAGCTGGCCGGCGCCGAGGTGGAACTGGTCGGCCTGGAGCAGCGCGACCGCCGCCTCAAGGCCGCGCTGGCCGGCGCCTCGCTGGACTACGACTTCATCCTGATCGACTGCCCGCCCTCGCTGAGCCTGCTCACGCTCAACGGCCTGACCAGCGCCAACGGCGTGATCGTGCCGATGCAGTGCGAGTACTTTGCGCTCGAAGGCCTGTCCGACCTGGTCAACACCATCAAGCAGGTGCACGCCAACCTGAACCGCGACCTCATGCTCATCGGCCTGCTGCGCGTGATGTTCGACCCCCGCATCACCCTGCAGCAGCAGGTCAGCGAGCAGCTCAAGGACCACTTCGGCGACAAGGTGTTCAACACCGTCATCCCACGCAACGTGCGCCTGGCCGAGGCGCCCAGCTATGGCGTGCCGGGCGTGGTGTTCGACCCGGCGTCCAAGGGGGCGCAGGCCTTCGTCGAATTCGCCCGCGAGATGGTGGAGCGCGTCGGCAAGGGCCTGGGCGCCGCCCCGCCCGTGACCCCCACAGCCTCTACTACCCCCACCGCTCCCGCCGCTCCCGCGGCGTGAGGCCACCCCGGCCGCCTGCCGGCGGCCGAATGGCGACCGGCGGCTGAGGTCAGGCGGCGGGCGCGAAGCGCCAGATACCGTCGGCGCCGCGCTCACGCCGCAGCTGCCCGCCCAGCCACAGCGCATTCAGGTGCGCCACCGCCTCGCCCATCGCGAAGGTGGTCTGGTGCAGGTCCAGCACGCGCTTGAACATCACCGGCAGCACGTCGGCGGCCGAGGCCGGCGCCTGCGCGCACAGCGCCACCACCTCGGCCAGGCGCTCGTCGTGGTGCGCCACCAGCTGGTCGATGCGCGCGTGCAGCCCGGTGAAGGGCTTGCCGTGCGAGGGCAGCACGAAGGTGCCCGCCGGCAGCGCGCGCAGCCGCTCCAGCGAGGCCAGGTACAGCGGCAGCGGATTGCCCTCGGGTTCCAGGTCGATCACGCTGATGTTGGTCGAGATGCGCGGCAGCACCATGTCGCCCGAGATCAGCAGGCCCAGCGCCTCGCAGTGCAGGCTGATGTGCTCGGGCGAGTGCCCGTGGCCGGCCCAGCAGCGCCACTCGTGAACGCCGATGCGCAGCGCCTGCCCGTCCATCAGGCGGCGGAACTGCGCCGGCACCTGGGGCACCATCGTCGCGTAGTAGTTGCTGCGCGAGCGCACCCGCGCCACCGCCTCCGGGTCCACCAGCCCGTGGCCGCAGAAGAAGGCCGCCGCCGCATCGCCGCCAAAGCCGGTGGTGGTCTGCGAGGCCATGCGCCCGGCGTTCCAGTCCGTCGCGCTGATCCACAGCCGGCAGGGCTGCTCGGGCGTCGACCAGCGCTCGCACAGCCAATGCGCCAGGCCGAGGTGGTCCGGGTGCATGTGCGTCACGATCACCCGCAGCACCGGCAGCCCCTCCAGCTCGGCGCTGGCAAAGACCTGCTCCCAGGCCTCGCGGGTCGATTCGGTAGTGATGCCGCAGTCCACGATGGTCCAGCCTGCGCGGCCGTCCAGCTCGTCGCGCAGCAGCCAGAGGTTGATGTGGTCCAGCGCGAAGGGCAGCTTCATGCTCAGCCAGCGCACACCGGGCGCCACCTCCAGCGTCGTGCCCGTCTCGGGCAGCACGTCGCCCAGGGGATAGTGAAGCTCGTGTTCCTGCGCGTTGGCCATGCGGTCTCCGGGGTGCCCTGCCCCGCAACGCCGGCAGCATGCGACATGCCTCGACAGCGGGGGCGGAATGGTTAGACTGACGTTTACGTCAACGGCAGTGTAACCACGCGCCCCGGATCATGCAGAACCCCTCTCCCGCAGACCCCGCAGACCCTGGCACCCCGCGTGACGGCCGCACCTGGACCATCACCGAACTCGCCCAGGAGTTCGACATCACCCCGCGCGCGATCCGCTTCTACGAGGACGTGGGCATCCTCGCCCCCTCGCGCGACGGCCGTAACCGCGTCTACGACCACCGCGACCGCACCCGCATCAAGCTCACCCTGCGCGGCAAGCGCCTGGGCCTGAGCCTGCAGGAAATCAAGCAGCTGGTGGACATGTACGAGTCCCCCGCCGACACCACCGGCCAGCTCACCGCCTTCCTGGGCATCCTGCGCACCCACCGCGAGCAGATGGAGCAGCAGCGCCACGACATCGAGGTGACGCTGGCGGAGATCGCCCAGCACGAGGAGAAGTGCCGCGCGCTGCTGGCGGAGGCGGGGCGGGGGTGAATCGGTAGCGCAGCCGCTTCGATGGTGATCCGCCCGCCAGGGGAGTCGCTTCCTCAGATCAGCTCCACCGTCAAGGCGGCTTCGCGGCGAAACCCCGCGTCGCCGGTGACGAAGAGCGCTGGCCCGGGCAGGCTGAGGCAACTGGCAGCCTGCAGGGCATCTGGTGTGCGCAGACCGCTGCGCGCGCGGATCGCGGTGGCGAGGTCGATCACGGCAGGGGTCAGCGGCCTGACCTCCAGCGCGGCAGCGCCAAACAGCCTGTCATAGGCCGCCAGCAAGGCCCGGTCGCCGTCGCGCAGGGGCCGCACGCGGCATTCCATTCGGCTCAGATCCGAGATGGCCAGGCGGGCCTGCGGAAACTGCCGGTGCAGTTCAGCCAGGCGCCCAGCCAGCCGAGCGGCCCAGGGCGCTACCCGTTCGACCTGGTAGATCAGCGCGCAGGCATCCAGGAAGATGTAGTCCATCGCTGCGGCCCGATCAGCGCCCGGCTGGCGGGCGATCCCAATCCGATCGCTGCGCATCCAGCTCGGCATCGATCTCTTCGCGGCTGCGTGGGCCGTCGCTGGCGGGCTGCTGCAGCATCAGCGTCCAGATGTCCACCCGCGGCGGCTCGGGTGCGGGAGCCGCAGCGGCCAGCAGGCGCTGGTATTCCGCCACGCTGACCACCACGCAGGCCGGCCGGCTGTTCTTGATGACATGAACGGGTCCGCTGCCGAGCAGGTCCTCGACAGCGGCCAAGCCGCGACGCTTGAGTTCGGTGGCGGGGACGGCTTGCATGGCCTGTGCTCCAAAAGTACAGAATCGGGTGCCTGATTGTGCATCTTCCCCTTGATGTACGTTCAGGATTTCTATTGACGTTTACGTCAACGTCAATCAAAGTCCGGCCCTGTCGGCGGGGTGCGTGTGCATGCCGTCACGGACGGCTGCGCCACAATCGACCGCATGAGCACCGAACTGACTGAACTCTTCGACAGCAACCGCCGCTGGGCTGACCATGTCGAGGCGCGTGAGCCTGGTTTCTTCACCAAGCTGCTCAAGCAGCAGACGCCGCAGTACCTGTGGATCGGCTGCGCGGACAGCCGGGTGCCGGCCAATGAGCTGGTGGACCTGCTGCCGGGTGAGCTGTTCGTGCACCGCAACATCGCCAACGTGGTGGTGCCCACCGACCTGAACGCGCTGTCGGTGATCCAGTACGCGGTGGACATGCTGAAGGTGCGCCACATCATCGTGGTGGGCCACTCGAACTGCGGCGGCGTCATCGGCGCGCTGAACAACGTGCGTGTCGGCCTGGCCGACAACTGGCTGCGCCACGTGCAGGAGGTGCGCAACCGGCACCAGACGCTGCTGGACCAGCTGCCCGCCAGCCTGCGCGTGAACACGCTGTGCGAGCTGAACGTGCTGGAGCAGGCGCGCAACGTCTGCCGCACCACGGTGGTGGAGGATGCCTGGCTGCGCGGCCAGGAGGTGGTGGTGCACGGCTGGGTCTACGGCCTGCACAACGGCCTGCTGGAGGACCTGAGCCTGACGGTGACCAGCCACGACGAGATCGAGCCGGCCTACACCCGGGCGCTGGGCGCGGTGACGCAGCGTGCGCTGCTGGCGATGGCGCGCCTGAACAGCACGGCTGAAGCGGCCGGCCCGGGCGCCTGACGCCGCTCACCAGCCCCGCTCACCAGCCCCGCCCGCCCGCCACGGATGTCCGCCCGATGTTCCCCAGGCAACTGACCGACCGCCGCGCCTTCGAGGTGGCCGTGGCGCTGCTCGAAGGGTTTGACCGCCACTACGGGCTGTTCCGTGCGACCAGTGCCGCGGCCAAGCAGCGCTTCGAGCGGGCCGACTGGCACGGCCAGCAGCTGGCGCAGCGCGAGCGCATCGAGTTCTACGACAAGCGGGTGGACGAGGCGGCCGAGCGGCTGCAGGCGGAGTTCAAGGCCGGCACGCTGAGCATGGAGGTGTGGCAGCAGGTGAAGCTGCACTTCATCGGCCTGCTGACCAACCACCACCAGCCGGAACTGGCGGAGACCTTCTTCAACTCGGTCACCACCAAGATCCTGCACCACGAGTACTTCAACAACGACTTCATCTTCGTGCGCCCGGCGGTGAGCACGGAGTACATCGAGAACGACGAGCCCACCGCCCAGCCCACCTTCCGCGCCTGGTACCCCACGCGCGAGACGATGCGCGAGACGCTGGCGCAGATGCTGCGGCACTTCGACCTGCAGGGCGAGTGGGAGGACTTCGAGCGCGACGTCGACCAGCTGCACGCCGCGCTGCTGGCCGAGCTGGAGGGGGGCCGCCCCCAGGACCGCTGGCGCACCAACTTCCAGCTGCAGGTGCTGTCCTCGCTGTTCTTCCGCAACAAGGGCGCCTACGTGGTGGGCAAGGTCATCAACGGCTACCGCGAGACGCCGTTCGCGCTGCCGATCCTGCACAGCTACCCGGACAGCGGTGCCGAGGGCGACGACCCCGCCGACAGTGAAGGTGGGCGCACCCACGCCGGCCCGGGTCGCTTCGTGATCGACGCAGCCCTGTTCGGCGAGGACGACCTGCAGATGCTGTTCAGCTTCGCGCGGGCCTACTTCCTCGTCGAGATGGAGGTGCCCTCGGCCTACGTGCAGTTCCTGCGCACGATGATGCCGCGCAAGCCGCGCAGCGAGATCTACAGCGCACTCGGGCTGCAGAAGCAGGGCAAGACGCTGTTCTTCCGCGACTTCCAGTTCCACCTGCGCCACAGCAGCGATGCCTTCCGCATCGCGCCGGGCATCAAGGGCATGGTGATGCTGGTGTTCGACCTGCCGAGCTACCCCTTCGTCTTCAAGCTGATCAAGGACTTCTACCCGCACCAGAAGGAGACCACGCGCGAGCAGATCAAGGGCAAGTACCTGCTGGTCAAGCAGCACGACCGGGTCGGCCGCATGGCCGACACGCTGGAGTTCAGCAACGTGGCCTTCCCGCGCGGGCGCTTCTGCGCCGAGCTGCTGAAGGAGATCGAGCACTTCTGCCCCAGCCTGCTGGAGGACCACGGCGACACGCTGATCCTCAAGCACGTCTACATCGAGCGCCGCATGGTGCCGCTGAACATCTTCATCCAGGAGGCCAGCCCGGCCCAACTGGCGCACGCGGTGGTGGAGTACGGCAACGCGATCAAGGACCTGGTGGCGGCCAACATCTTCCCGGGCGACATGCTGTGGAAGAACTTCGGCGTGATGCGCCACGGCAAGGTGGTGTTCTACGACTACGACGAGATCGAGTACGTCACCGACTGCCACTTCCGCCGCGTGCCCGCACCGCGCAACGAGGAGGAGGAGATGTCCGGCGAGATCTGGTACACGGTGCGTCGCGGCGACGTGTTCCCGGAGACCTTCGGCCCCTTCCTGCTCGGCCATCCGGCGGTGCGCGAGGTGTTCATGAAGCACCACGCCGACCTGCTGGACGCCGCCTTCTGGCAGCAGCACCAGGCCCGCATCCGTGCCGGCCACGTGCACGACGTCTTCCCCTACGACCAGGACAAGCGCTTCAGCCAGCAGCGCCGCGCCACCGCTGCGGTGGGCGTGAGTGCGGCCGAGGACGTCGCACCCTGAGCCCCTCCCACCCTTTTCCCTGACCCCAAGGAGCCCGCCATGTCCGATCCCATCGTCATCGTGTCCGCCGCCCGCACGCCCATCGGCGGCCTGCTGGGCGACTTTGCCAACCTCGCCGCCTGGGAACTGGGGGCGGTGGCGATCCGCGCCGCGGTCGAGCGCGCCGGCGTGCCGGGTGACGCCGTCGACGAGGTGCTGATGGGCAACTGCCTGATGGCCGGCCAGGGCCAGGCCCCGGCGCGCCAGGCGGTGCTGAAGGCCGGGCTGCCAACCTCGGCCGGCGCGGTGACGCTGAGCAAGATGTGCGGCTCGGGCATGCGCGCGATGATGTTCGCGCACGACATGCTCACCGCCGGCAGCGTCGATGTGATGGTGGCCGGCGGCATGGAGAGCATGACCAACGCGCCGCACCTGATGTTCGCGCGCAAGGGCGTGAAGTACGGCGCCGCCCAGCTCTTCGACCACATGGCGATGGACGGCCTGGAAGACGCCTATGAACGTTTGCCGAATGGTGGCGGCAAGGCCATGGGCGTCTTCGCCGAGCAGTGCGTCGAGAAGTTCGGCTTCACCCGCGAGGCGCAGGACGCCTACGCGATCGCCTCCACCACCCGCGCCAAGGCCGCCAACGAGGACGGCAGCTTCGACTGGGAAATGGCACCCGTGACGATCAAGGGCCGGGCTGGCGACACCGTCATCAAGTTCGACGAGCAGCCCTTCAAGGCCAAGCTGGACAAGATCGCCGGCCTGAAGCCCGCCTTCAAGAAGGACGGCACCATCACCGCCGCCAACGCCAGCAGCATCTCCGACGGCGCCGCCGCGCTGGTGCTGATGCGCGAGTCCACCGCCGCCGCGCGCGGCCTGACGCCGGTGGCGCGCATCGTCAGCCACGCGGTGCACGCGCAGGAGCCGGCCTGGTTCTCCACCGCGCCGGCCGGGTCGATCCGCAAGGTGCTGGCCAAGGCCGGCTGGCAGGCCGCCGACGTGGACCTCTGGGAGGTCAACGAGGCCTTTGCCGCCGTCACGATGGCCGCGATGACCGAGTTCAACCTGCCGCACGAGATCGTCAACATCCACGGCGGCGCCTGCGCCCTGGGCCACCCGATCGGCGCCTCCGGCGCGCGCATCGTCGTCACGCTGCTGGGCGCGCTGAAGAAGCGTGGCGGCAAGCGCGGCGTGGCGTCGCTGTGCATCGGTGGCGGCGAGGCGACGGCGCTGGCGCTTGAACTGTGCTGATGCGCGGTGCCGCCGCCCATGTCATGGTGTCAGTCGGGCTGAACCAGCGGGGCGTCGGTGCGGAAGAACGCATGCTGGCCGCGGCCGGCCAGCTTGGCTTGGTACATGGCCGCGTCGGCGCGGCGCAGCAGCACGTCGGCGGCGTCACCGTCCTGCGGACAGCGGGCGATGCCCACCGTGGCACCGATCATGGCGGCTTCGCTGCCGAGATCGAAGGGCTTCGCCATCGCGGCGGTGATGCGATGTGCCAGCCCGTCGAGTTCGTCATGACCGATGCCCACGGGCAGGATCGCGGTGAACTCGTCTCCCCCGATCCGAAACAGCAGATCCTCGGATCTCAGCACCCCGCGCAGCCGTGCGGCTGCTTCCCGCAGCAATTGGTCACCCGCCTCGTGGCCAAGGCGGTCATTGACGGCCTTGAAACGGTCTATGTCGATGAAGAGCAGCGCAAATCCCGACCCCTCATGCAGCGTGCGCTCGACCAGGCGGGACAGCCACGCCGTGAATGCGGCTCGGTTGGGCAGGCCGGTCAGCATGTCATGGAAGGCCTGGTGGCGCATCGCGGCTTCGTGCCGCTCCTGCTCGCTGGCCTGGTCGCGAATGACCCGGTCGGCCCGGGACACCACCCACAGCAGGAACGCATAGAGCCCCGTCAGCACCGCCAGCACGACTGCCAGCACCTGCCATTGCGCACGCGACTGGCGTTGCAGCAGGTCGGTGACATCCGAGTACACCTCCGCCACCGCCGACACCGAGTTGTCCGTACCGTCGCGGCGGATCGGGATGTAAGACGCAATCAGGTCACGATCGCTGACCACGCCTTCGTGACTCTCGAAGTGCTCCCGATGCAACTGCAGGTTGAACACTTCACCGGCCAGTGCCGCCTGAAAACCGGGATTTTCGCGTCGATTTTCGCCGATCTGCCGGGCATCGGTGGAGTACAGGGTCCAGCCGAAGCGGTCATAGAGTTTCACCTTCAACACGGGCAGACCCGACACCAGCCTCCGGATGTCCGCGCTCAGGTGCGCCAGCCTGGGATCGTTGCGCAACTGGGCGACGGATCGCTGCTGGGTGCCATCCAGCAGGTCGCCGTGGTGTTCGAGCACCGTATTGACGATGATGCGAGTGAGGTCCGCATTGGCACGACCCTCGTGGCTGGTCAACTGGGACGCCGTCAGTTCCCCCCAACTCCAGTGCAGGCTCGCGACCACCGCCAGGACGCCAGCGAGACTGACCAGCGCAAAATGGCGCATCAGCCGGAAGCGCGGTGCGGGTGGCGCGTCGTGCGCGGAGGCAATAGTCACATCTGTCCAGGAAGAGTTCGGCGTTCAGTCTATCGGCGGTCTCGGCGGCCAATGAAGCAATCCGTGGCGGCATGACTCGATCGTTTCACGTGTCGTCCATATCTTCGGAGCAGTTTCTTGCTTGGCTTTCGTGACCCGGCACTGTTCGCCTTCACCGTGCTGGTGCTCAACGCCACGCCGGGGGTGGACCTCGTCTTCACCATCGCGCGCACGCTGCAGCAGGGCATCCGCGGCGGGCTGGCGGCGGGCGCGGGCATCAGCGCCGGCTGCGTGGTGCATGCGCTGGGGGCGGCCTTCGGGCTGGCTGCGCTGATGGCCACCTCGGCCGCGGCCTTCAACGTGGTGAAGTGGGCCGGTGCGGCCTACCTGCTCTGGCTGGCGCTGGGCATGCTGCGCAGCGCAGCCTGGCCGGCTGCTCCGGCTGCGCGGGCGAACTCCGCTGCCGTGCCCACGTCGCTGGCCGCCACCTTCCGCCAGGGTCTGCTGACCAACGTGCTGAACCCCAAGGTGGCAATCTTCTTCCTGGCGCTGCTGCCGCAGTTCATCGACGCCGATGCGCCGCACAAGACGCTGGCCTTCCTGGCGCTGGGCGGCTGGTTCGTGGCGCAGAGCGCGCTCTTCCTGGTCGTGCTGGTGCTGGCCGTCGCGCCGCTGCGTCGCTGGCAGCCGCGCGCGGGCGTCCGGCGTGCGCTCGACGGCGTCTCCGGCCTGCTCTTCCTCGGGCTTGCCGCCCGGCTGGCCTGGGCGGAGCGGGCTTGACGGCGTGAGGGCCTGAGAACCTGAGAGACTGGTCGCATCTTCCCTTTGCCGAATGCCTGCATGAGCCGTTTCTGGAGCCCCCTCGTCCACCAGCTGAGCCCCTACGTGCCGGGCGAGCAGCCCAAGCTGCCCCACCTGGTCAAGCTCAACACCAACGAGAACCCCTACCCGCCCAGCCCGGCGGTGCAGGCGGCGATCCAGGCCGAGCTGGGCGCCGACGCCGCCCGCCTGCGCCTGTACCCGGACCCCAGCGCCAGCGCGCTGCGTGCGTCGATCGCGGCGGCGCACGGGCTGACGCCCGAGCAGGTCTTCGTCGGCAACGGCTCGGACGAGGTGCTGGCGCACGCCTTCATGGCGCTGCTGAACCACCGCGACGCGCAGGGCGCGCCGCGCCCGCTGCTCTACCCGGACATCACCTACAGCTTCTACCCGACTTACTGCCGGCTCTACGGCATCACGCCGCTGACGGTGCCGCTGGACGAGCGCTTCCAGATCCGCGTCGATGACCTGATCGCCGCGGCGCGGGCCTCGAACGCGGGCGGGGTGATCTTCCCGAACCCGAATGCGCCCACCGGCTGCGGCATCGCACGCAGCGAGATCGAGCGCCTGCTCACCGCCCTGCCCGACTGCGTCGTGGTGGTCGACGAGGCCTACGTGGACTTCGGCGCCGAGTCCGCCCTGCCGCTGATTGCTGCGCACCCGAATCTGCTGGTGGTGCACACGCTCTCCAAGTCGCGCTCGCTGGCCGGGCTGCGGGTGGGCTTTGCCGCCGGGCAGGCCGAGCTGGTCGAGGCGCTGGTGCGGGTCAAGGACAGCTTCAATTCCTACCCGCTGGACCGCCTGGCGCTGGTGGGCGCGCAGGCTGCCATCGAGGACGTGGCCTGGTTCGAGCAGACCCGCGGCGCGGTGATCCGCTCGCGCGAGCTGCTGGTGACCGAGCTGGCTGCGCTGGGCTTCGAGGTGCTGCCCTCGCAGGCCAATTTCGTCTTTGCCCGCCACCCGGCGCACGCTGGTGCGGCGTTGCAGCAGGCGCTGCGCGAACGCGCGATCATCGTGCGGCACTTCACCCGGCCCGAGCGGATCGCCAACCACCTGCGCATCACGGTGGGCACGCCCGCCGAGTGCGCGGCGCTGGTGGAAGCGCTGCGGCAGATCGTCTGACGGCATCACGAGGAGGAACGCACCATGCCCATGAAGTCCCCGCCCCACGTCCTCATCGTCGGCGCCTCGCGCGGCATCGGCCTGGAACTGGTGCGCCAGTACCTCGCCGACGGCGCCCTGGTCACCGCCACCGCGCGCGACGATGCCAGCCTGCAGCGCCTACGTGAGCTGGGCGCCCGGGCGCTGAAGCTGGACGTGACCTCCGCCGCCAGCGTCGCCGGCCTGGCCTGGCAGGTGGACGGCAGCCACTTCAGCACCGTCGTGATCAACGCCGGCGTCTACGGCCCCAGGCTGCGCACACTGGACACGCCCACCGATACCGACTTCGACCAGGTCATGCACACCAACGTGCTCGGGCCGATGCGCGTCGTGCCCCAGCTGCTCGATGCGCTCGCGCCGCAGGCCCGGCTGGCGGTGATGTCCTCGCGCATGGGCTCCATTGGCTCGCGCACCGCCAACAGCGGCTGGCTCTACCGCGCCTCCAAGGCGGCGCTGAACTCGGTGCTCAAGGACCTCTCGCTGGCGCTCATCGACCGTGCGATCTGCGTCGCCCTGCACCCCGGCTGGGTGCGCACCGACATGGGCGGCGAGCAGGCCGACCTGCCGGTGGAGACCAGCGCGCGCATGCTGCGCGGCACCATCGCCGGGCTGGCCGCCACCGACAGCGGCCACTTTTTCGACCACGACGGCACGCCCATCCCCTGGTGAGCTGCCCTGACGCCACACCGCCCCTTTCCCTTCTGGAGACCCCGCCATGCTGCTCAGTGAAGACCACCGTGCCGTGCAGGACGCCGTGCGCGCCTATGTGCAGGACCACATCGCGCCGCACGCCGCGCGCTGGGACAAGGAGCACCACTTCCCCGCCGATGAGCTCAAAGGCCTGGCCGGCCTGGGCTGCTACGGCGTCGCGGTGCCCGCCGAGTACGACGGCGCGGGGCTGGACTACCTGGCGTTGTCCATCATCCTCGAAGAAATTGCCGCGGGCGACGGTGGCACCTCCACGCCGGTGAGCGTCAACAACTGCCCCGTCTGCTCGATCCTGATGGCCTTCGCCAACGAGGAACAGAAGCAGGAGTTCCTGAAACCGTTGGCGCGTGGCGACCTGCTCGGCGCCTTCTGCCTCACCGAGCCGCACGTCGGCTCCGAGGCCAGCGGGCTCAAGACCACCGCCGTACGGGTCAATGATGGCGATGGCGACGACTACGTGCTCAACGGCGTCAAGCAGTTCATCACCAGCGGCAAGCACGGCGACGTGGCGATCGTCATGGCCGTCACGGACAAAGCCGCCGGCAAGAAAGGCATCAGCGCCTTCCTGGTGCCGACGAAAACGCCCGGCTACGTCGTCGCCCGCCTCGAAGACAAGATGGGCCAGCACAGCTCGGACACCGCGCAGATCCTCTTCGAGGACTGCCGCATCCCGGCGCGTTACCGCATCGGCGACGAAGGCCAGGGCCTGAAGATCGCGCTGTCTGGCCTGGAAGGCGGGCGCATCGGCATCGCCAGCCAGGCCATCGGCATGGCGCGCGCGGCCTTCGAGGCGGCGCTGGAGTACAGCAAGGACCGCATCGCCTTCGGCCAGCCCATCTTCAACCACCAGGCCGTGCAGTTCCGCCTGGCCGAAGCCGCGATGCAGATCGAAGCCGCCCGCCAGCTCACCTGGCACGCCGCCACCCTGAAGGACGCCGGCCTGCCCTGCCTGAAGGAAGCGGCCATGGCCAAGCTCTTCGCCACCGAGATGGCCGAAAAAGTCTGCTCGATCGCCATCCAGACCTTCGGCGGCTACGGCTACGTCAGCGACTTCCCGGTCGAGCGTATCTACCGCGACGTGCGGGTCTGCCAGATCTACGAGGGGACGAGTGACGTGCAGAAGATCCTGATCGGGCGGGCGCTGGGGTAAGCAGCGCCCGGCGCAACGTCGGGAATCAGCCACCCAACCCCCGACGGGCCGAGCCGGGGACTCCCCCCTTTCTCGACGCCAGCCAGATGCTCGGCAGGATCAGCGCTGCACCCGCCAGGTGGTACCACTGCGGCACCTCGCCGAGCAGCCACCAGGCGTTGAGGGAGCCGTAGAGCGGGCCGAGGTAGAGCAGCAGCGAGGAGCGGGTGGCGCCGAGTTCGCGGATCAGGAAGGCGTAGGCGACGTAGGAGAGCAGGCCGGGCAGGATGGCGGCGGCCACGATGAGCGTCAGCGCGTGGGCGGTGAGCGGGAGCGGCGGGACCAGCCAGACCTCCAGCAGCGTGAAGGGCAGCAGCACCACCACGCCGCCGATCATGATGCAGGCCAGCCGGGGCTGGGCGGGCAGCGCGCTGCGCCAGTGCTGCTGCAGCACCGAGTAGGCCACCCAGGAGAGCATGCACAGCAGGATCCAGCCGTCGCCGGGGGTGAAGCGCACCGCCAGCAGGTTGTGCCAGTCGCCCTTGAGCACGACGAAGATGACGCCCAGCAGCGCCAGCCCCATGCCCAGGCGCTGCCCGCGGCTGGCGTGCTCGTGCATCAGGTGCCGGCTGGCGATGGCGATGCCCACCGGTGCGGCGGCGTAGATCAGGCCGATGTTGGTGGCGGTGGTGCTCTGCCCGCCCAGGTAGACGATGGCGCCGCAGATCCACATGCCGGTGGCGCCCAACACCAGGCTCTGGCGCCACTCGGCACGCACCTGCGCGCGCCGCGCCCACAGCTCGCGGCCCACCCAGGGCATCAGCAGCAGCAGGGCCAGGCTCCAGCGGCCCAGCGCCAGCACGTGGGGCAGCACCACGCCCTTGGCGGCACGGGCGATGACGTAGTTGGACGACCAGATGACCGGGGTGACCCAGAGCAGCAGGAGGGCGAGGCGGTGGCGCTGGGTGGGGGTCACTGAGGAGGCGGGTGGTGGCCGTCGGCAGGCCAAACCCTGGAGCCTATCGAAAACCCGCAGTCTGCGCAGCGCTCCCGGGTCTCGGTGTTGCGCCGGGGCTCAGGTGGCGGCGCGCCCGCCTGCCCCTCCAGCCCGCGACGGGGTGAGCGGTTGACGGCTCGCCGCGCTCAGTGCGCCAGCGGCGCGGCCGCCGTCACTTCTTCGCGCAGCGTTTCCAGCTCGCCGATGAGGCGGTCGGCGTCGGCCAGAAAGCTGTCCCGGTCGGGATGAGGGTGGCCCATGAGCAACACCGAGGAGTGCTCGACCAGCGTCGGATCCCCCGCCATCTTGGCCCAACGCCGCACCTCGTAGTACGACACGAGCGCCAGGCGGCCCAGGTCACCACTGCGGCGGGCATACCAGAGGTCCGCCAGCAGATCGTCGAGGCCGAGCTTGAGCTTGGGGGTCAGCGCATTCATGGTGCAACGCAGCATTCCCGCCTCTGCTGACTCGTGGCTGACTGATCCGTCGGCCAAGGGGGTGCCGCCGATGCCCGGGCGGCGTTGCGGTGCAGCATCGCTGCCTGCCCGATCGACCGGATTGCTGGCCAGCGCCAGGGGCGGATTCGATAATGAATCCATGAAAATCGTCATCCTGGGTGCTGGGCGCGTTGGGGAAAGCGTGGCGGAGAGTCTGGTGTCGGAGCACAACGACATCACGGTGGTCGATACCGATCCGCAGCGCCTCGGGGCGCTCCAGGACCGGCTGGACCTGCGCGGGGTGATTGGCAACGGCATCCAGCCCTCGGTGCTGCGCGAGGCGGGCATCGACGATGCGGACATGCTGATCGCCTGCGCCCCGGCCGACGAGACCAACCTGGTGGCCTGCAAGGTGGCGCACGACGTGTTCAACGTGCCGACCACGATCGCACGCATCCGCTCGCCGGAGTTCGAGCAGGACTCGGCGCTGCTGAACAAGGACAGCGGCTTCGCGGTGGACCAGCTGATCTGCCCCGAGCAGTCGGTCACGGCCTATGTGCGCAAGCTCATCGAGTACCCCGAGGCGCTGCAGGTGCTGGAGTTTGCCGACGGGCTGGTCAGCATGGTGGCGGTGCGCGCCGTGCAGGGCGGGCCGCTGGTCGCGCATGCGCTGGCGGAGATCCCCAAGCTGGTCCCGCACGCCGAGATGCGCATCGTGGCGATCTACCGGCAGGACGCGGCGCTGAACGAGCTCAGCGGCAACACCCGCATCGAGGCTGGCGACGAGGTCTTCGTGCTGGCCGCCACCGAGCACATCCGTGCGGTGCTCAGCGGCCTGCGCCGGATGGACCGGCCGGTCAAGCGGGTGATGATCGCCGGCGGCGGCAAGGTGGCGCTGCGCCTGGCCCGCCAGACCCACGCCAGCTACCAGCTCAAGATGATCGAGCAGAACCCGGCGCGCTGCCAGTACCTGGCCACCCAGCTGCCCAACGACGTGCTGGTCCTGCAGGGCGACGCCACCGACGAGGACCTGCTGGGCGACGAGAACGTGCAGGACATGGACCTCTTCGCAGCCCTCACGGACGACGAGGAGGACAACATCATGGCCTGCCTGCTGGCCAAGCGCATGGGCGCGCGCCGCGTGCTGGCGCTGATCAACCGGCAGGCCTACGCCGACCTGGTGCAGGGCACCCAGATCGACATCGCCATCTCGCCCTCGCAGGCGGTGATCGGCGAGTTGCTGGCCTACGTGCGCAAGGGCGACGTGGAGGCGGTGCACAGCCTGCGCCGCGGGGCCGCCGAGGTGCTGGAGCTGATCGTGCGCGGCGACCGCAAGACCTGCAAGGTGGTGGGGCGGCGCATCGAGGAGATCGGCCTGCCCAACGGCGCCAAGATCGGCGCGATCGTGCGCAGCGTGGACGACAACGCCGGGCACCGGCGCGTCATCGTGCCCCACCACGACACGGTGGTGGAGACGCAGGACCATGTGATCGTCTTCGTGCCCAACAAGTCGATGGTGCGCCAGGTGGAGAAGCTCTTCCAGGTCAGCGCGACCTTCCTGTTCTGAGCCCGGGGAGGGCACACCATGGGCTTGCTTCCCGTCATCGCGATGATCGGCCGCATGGTCGCGCTGTTCGCGCTGCTGATGCTGGTGCCGCTGGGCTTCGCGTGGTTCGACCACGACCGGGGCGAGGACGCCTTCATCACCGCCACGCTGATCACCTTCGGCTGCGGCCTGGTGATGAGCCTGGCGACGCGGCGCTTCCGCCGCGAGCTGCAGCCGCGTGACGGCTTCCTGCTGGTGACGCTGACCTGGCTGATCCTGCCGGCCTTCGCCACGCTGCCGCTGCTGCTGGCGATGCCCGACCTGAGCTTCACCGACGCCTACTTCGAGACCATGAGCGGCCTCACCACCACCGGCGCCACGGTGCTCACGGGGCTGGAGAAGCTGCCGCTGTCGGTCAATGTCTGGCGCTGCTTCCTGGTGCTGGTGGGCGGCATGGGCATCATCGTGCTGGTGGTGGCCATCCTGCCGCTGATGGGCGTGGGCGCCACGCAGCTGTTCAAGTCGGAAACCGCTGGCCCGATGAAGGACCAGAAGCTCACCCCGCGCATAGCCGAGACCGCGCGCGGCCTGTGGGCGGTGTACTTCACCGTGGCCACCGCCTGCTTCCTGTCCTTCCACTGGGCCGGCATGGGCTGGGCGGACGCCTTCATGCACATGTGCAGCACGATGGGGCTGGGCGGCTTCGCGGCCTACGACGCCAGCTTCGGTGCCTTCAACTCGCCGCTGATCGAGGCGGTGGCGGTGTTCTTCATGCTGCTGGCGGGCGTGAACTTCTCGCTGTACTTCCTGGTGTGGAAGAAGCGCTCGCTGCTCGTGCTCTGGCGGGACCTGGAGGCGCGGGTGTACTTCCCGCTGATGATCGGCTCGGTGCTGCTGATCGCGGCCTTCCTGAGCTGGCACGGCGTGTACCCGACCTTCTGGGAATCACTGCGGCACGCGGCGTTCAACGTGGTCTCGATTGCCACCACCACCGGATTTGCGACGGTGGACTATGCACAGTGGCCGATCTTTGCGCCGGTGACGATGCTGTTCCTGTGCAGCTTCGCGACCTGCGCGGGCTCGACCGGCGGGGGCATCAAGCTGATCCGCTCGCTGCTGCTGCACAAGCAGGCGCAGCGCGAGCTGACCCGCATCGTGCACCCGCGCGCGGTGGTGCCGGTCACCCTGGGCGGCGCGGTGGTGCCCAACCAGGTGCTGGCCTCGGTGCAGGCCTTCATGCTGATCTACGGCAGCGTCATGGTGGTCGTCACGATGCTGCTGCTGTTCTCCGGGCTGGACCTGATCACCGCGTCCACCGCGGCGATTGCCTGCATCAACAACACCGGCCCCGGGCTGGGCCAGGTCGGACCGGCCAACAACTTCCAGGGCCTCACCGACTTCCAGACCTGGGTCTGCACCTTCGCGATGCTGCTCGGCCGGCTGGAGCTGCTGTCGGTGCTGGTGCTGTTCACGCCGACGTTCTGGCGGCGCTGAAGGGGGGGCTGTCCGGGCCCGCGACGCCTGCGCGCGACCTGCGCTGGTTGTTTCATCTGGTCACCATTGGGCCGGCCTGGCCTGGGCGCGGCGTGGGCCGGCAGGGGCAAGATGACTGCCCCGGTGGACGGGGAGGAGGGGACCCGGTCGGGCCACCCTGGCTGGCAGCGGCCCTCCTGACCGGCCCACCACGGGTTCCTGCCGAGGAGAACCGCGATGCGTGCCCGCACACCCGTCCCCGCCCCAGATCCGACCCCGGGGCCGACCCCGGCCACCGCGTCGGTGCCCGCCTCCGGCGCGGTGCGTGCGCCCTTGCCCAACTTGCCGACCTTGCACCTGCCGGTCGCCTCCAGCAGCGAACACGCCGAGGTCCCCGCCCTGCTGGCGCGCACCCGGCGGCGTGGGGCCACGGGTTCTGCCGGCGATGAGGGCGGTGTCGAGTCGCTGGTGCCGTCGCTGCGGGTGGTGAGGCGCTGGGTGTTGGCCGCGCCGAGCCGGGGCGAGGCGCCCGCCGCCACCGAGGCGCTGCCGCCCGACCGCCGCCTGCTGGCGCTGGAGGGCCCGGACGGCAGCACGGTGTTCATGCGTGCCGATGCGCTGGCCGAGCAGCTGCAGCGCTCCCGTCCCGAGCTGGTCCGCGACGATGGCAGCATCGACTTTGCCGCCTTCGGCGCCCGGGACGCGGCCAGCCGCGGGCTGGGTGACTGGGTCTGGAAGCAGGTCTGCCACCTCGTGCTGGACCGCGACCGCATCACCGACCTGGCGCTGGAAAAGGCCGCCGACCTGCTGGGCGAGCGGGTGGAGGACCTGGCGGTGGCCGGCCTCTCCACGCGCGGCGCCAAGGCGCTGATGGCGGCCATCGAGGAGCAGCTGGCCGGCGAGCCGGGGCTCTATCCCTGGAACGGCGGGCCGCTGGATGCGGCCACGCGCTGCCGCGATGACCAGGATCCACGCCTGGCCCCGCTCGTGCAGGGCCAGTCGGCGCTGGTGTTCATCCACGGCACGGGCTCGCACACGCTGGGCGGCTTTGGCGAGCTCACCGGCAGTGCCAGCTGGCCGCTGCTGCAGCGCCAGTTCGCCGGCCGGATCTTCGGCTTCGAGCACCGCACCTTTTCCGAGGGCCCGATCGACAACGCGCTGGCGCTGGTCGATGTGCTGCCCGCGGGCGCCCGGATCTGCCTGGTGACGCACTCGCGCGGCGGGCTGGTGGGCGACCTGCTCTGCCTGGCCACCGACGCCACGGCCGACGGCGCCGGCTTCGACGCGCTGGTGTCGGCCTACCGCCGCAGCCCGCGGCCCGACGAGCGCGAGGCCGAGCAGCGCGACCCCCTGCGCGCCCAGCGCCGCGAGGCCCAGGCCGACGAGGAGCAGGCCAAGCTGCGCGCCCTGGCCGCGCGGCTGCGCGACAAGCGGCTGAAGGTGAATCGCTACGTGCGCGTGGCGGCCCCGGCGCGCGGCACGGCGCTGCTGTCGGACAGCCTGGACGTCTTCCTCTCCGGCCTGCTCACCGTGGTGCGCAAGGTCGGCGCCTGGGGTGTGGGCGCTGTGGCGGGCGCGCTGGCCACGCCGCTGGCGGGCCAGGCGGCCAAGGTGGTGGCGGAGCGCTCGCTGGAGCTGCTTGCCCGCGTGGTGCTGGAGATCGCCGACAAACGCCTGCAGCCCCAGGTGGTGCCCGGCATCGAGGCCATGCTGCCCGAGGCGCCGCTGGGCATGCTGCTGGCCCGGGCGCAGCGCCGCAGCGAGGTGGCGATGGCGGTGATCGCCGGCGATGTCGAAAGCCAGAACGCCGGGCTGCTGATGCGCATCGGCGTGATGTTCACCGACTGGATGCTGTTCGAGCGCGCGGCCCACGACCTGGTGGTCGACACCGCCTCGATGTACGGCGGCCTGGCCGATCGGCCCGGCACGCGGGCGATCTTCGTGCAGGGTGGCAGCGTCAACCATTTCCGCTACTTCAGCGACGAGACGCGCAGCGCCGGCACGCCGCTGCCCCAAGCCCTGCAGCACTGGCTGTGCGCCGAGACGCTCCCGCTGCCCGACGCCGCGCCCTGGGGGGCACTGGAGGCCGAGCGCGAGAAGGCCCCGTCGCCCTCACGCCACCGCGGGGCGGACGGGCCGCTGCCGCGGCTGGTGATCGTGCCCGGCATCATGGGCAGCCACCTCCAGGCGCGGCGGGACCGCATCTGGCTCGATCCGGCCGACCTGGCGCTCGGCGGGCTCTCGCCCATCGCGATGAACGCGCCCGGGCCGGTCAGTGCGGACGGGCTGGTCGAGCTGGCCTACGGCGCGCTGGCCGAGCACCTGAGCGCCAGCCACGAGGTGACGCGCTTCGACTACGACTGGCGCCAACCGGTGCGCCTGCTGGGCCAGCAGCTGGCCGCCACGCTGCGCGCGATGCTGCAGCAGGACGGTGGGCGGCCGCTGCGTCTGCTCGTGCACAGCATGGGCGGGCTGCTCACGCGCGCGGCCTTCCTGGCCGACCCGGCGCTCTGGGACGACCTGGTGGCCAGCGGGGGCCGGCTGGTGATGCTGGGCACGCCCAACCACGGCTCGCACCTCTTCGTCGAGACGCTGCTGGGCCGCTCGCTGATGATCCGCCTGCTGGCACGCGCCGACCTGCGCGACAGCATGCAGGAGGTGCTGGACATCGTGGCCGACTTCCCCGGCGCACTGGACCTGCTGCCCGCGCCGGGCTTCATCGACAGCAGTGGCCGGCCCGGGCTGGACTACCACGATCCGGCGACCTGGCAGCAGCTCAAGTCGGTGCACCACGACTTCTGGTTCGGCCGCGAGCTCTGCGGCCTGCCCGCCTCCGCCCAGCTGAAGCGGGCGGGCGAGAGCTGGCGCGCGCTGGCCGACACCGCCTGGGTGCAGCGCCACCCGGACCGGGTGGCCTACGTCTTCGGCAAGGCACCGCAGACGCCCTGCGGCCTGCGGCTGCAGCGCAGCTCGGGCGTGCTGGTGCTGAACACCTCGCGGGGCGATGGTGCGGTCACCTGGGCCTCCGGCCGCCTGCCGGGCCTGCCGGAGGACCGCTGCTGGTTCATGCCGGTCGACCACGTGGGGTTGACCAACTGCCCGCTCTACTTTGGCGAGGTGGAGGCCCTGCTGCTGAACGGCACGCCCCTGCGCCTGGGCCGCCTGCCGGTCTCGCGTGCCGGTGACGACGACGAGGCGGTGACCGAGCGGGGCAGCGTGCCGCCGCCGGCCTACCCGGGCCGCGACGAGCTGGTCGTGCGCCTGCTGGGCGCCACGCCGGCGCCCCGCCTGCCGCCGCGCAGCGAGCGACCGGGGCTGCAGGTGCGCGTGCGTGCGATGGACGTGCGCTTCGCCCAGGTGCCGGTGCTCTGCGGCCACTACCGCGGCGACCCGATCGCCGGAGCCGAGTCGCTGATCGACCGCGACCTGGTGGACGGCGCCCTGCGCCGGCGCGCCCAGCTGGGCATCCATGCGGGCGAGGCCGGCTCGGCCGCGGTGGTGCTGATGCCGCGCAGCCCCGCCGAGGTCCGCCAGGGGCTGGGGCGCGGTGCCCTGGTGGTCGGCCTCGGCGAGATGGGCCGGCTGTCGGCCGAGCGCGTCGCCGAGGCGGTGCGCGCCGGGGTGCTGCGCTACCTGATGCACGCCGACGACCGGGCGGTCGAGGAGGCGGCGCAGGGCGCCACCGCCACCGCCGCCGGCGCAGCCACCACCCCACGCCCGCTGCGCCTGGCCAGCCTGCTGATCGGCGCGAATTCGGCCGCCCAGCTGACCATCGAAGAATCGGTCCGCGCCGTGGTGCTCGGTGTGCTGCGTGCCAACGCCGAGTTCGCCGACGGGCTGCGCCAAGCCGAGGGCGCGGGCCGCCGCCGCCCGGACCCGGTCCAGGTGGGCGAGCTCGATCTGGTCGAGCTGTACCGCGACGCCGCCATCACCGCCGCCCATGCCGTCGCCCGGCTGCCCGACAGCCTGGCCGACGAGCTGCGCCCGCTGGCTGCCCGCCTGGACGTGGCGCAGGAGCTGCTCTCCAGCGACAGCGCCCGCGAGCGCCTGAGCCTGCAGCCCGGCTCGGACTACTGGCCGCGCCTGCAGATCAGCGATGCCGACCGGGAGGAGACCGACTGCGGCGGCGACTGCTACGACATCCGCCTGCGCCACTCGATCCCGCCCGACGCCCTGCGCCAGATCCTGACCCTGTACGGCAGCCCGGCGCAGGCCGAGGCCCTGCGCACCCGCCTGCCGCTGCCGACCGGGCTGGACCTGCCGCCGCTGCTGCGGTATGCCGAGCGCTTCCGGTTTGTCCACCTGGGCGAGCGTGCCGGCGCCCCGGTGTTGGTCCAGCAGCGCCAGCCCGGGCTGGTCGAGCAGCTGGTGGCGCAGGCCGTCAGCGGGCCGGATGCCACGGCCGACGACGCCCAGCACCGCATCGGCAACACCCTGTTCCAGCTGCTGCTGCCGCTGGAGCTCAAGGCCACCCTGCGCCAGGGCAACAACCTCATCCTGGTGGTCGACGAGGCCAGCGCCAACCTGCCCTGGGAGATGCTGGCGGCCGACGGCGAGCCGCTCGCGCTGCGCACCCGCCTGGTCCGGCAGCTGCTGACGGCGCGCGTGCGCCGCGAACCGCGCAGCTCCGACCCGCTGACCGCCTGCGTGATCGCCAACCCGAGCACCGCCGGCTTCCACGCCCAGTTCGGCGGCCCGGACTGGCGCCCGACGCCCGGCCAGGTGGATCGGCTGGTGTCGCTGGACGGCGCCCAGGACGAGGGCGAGCTGGTCGCCCAGACGCTGCAGCGTGCCGGCTACGACGTGCTGCAGACGGCGCCCGATGCCCGCGCGTCCGAGGTGTTCACCGCGCTGTTCTCGCGCGCCCACCGCGTGCTGGTGATCGCCGCGCACGGCATCCACGGCCTGCGGGCGGCCGACGGCAGCTGGCGCAGCGGCGTGGTGCTGTCCGACGGCCTGGTGCTCTCGGCCGCCGAGATCGGCCTGATGGAGCGGGTGCCCGACGTTGTCTTCCTCAGCTGCTGCCACCTCGGCAAGGTCGGCAGCGGCGCCGGTGCCAGCCACCGGCTGGCCTACAGCCTGGCGCGCGAGCTCATCGAGATGGGTGTGCGCTGCGTGGTGGCCGCCGGCTGGGCGGTGGACGACGTGGCGGCGCAGGTCTTCTCCACGCACTTCTTCGCCCAGATGGCCGACGCGGGTGCCCCCTTTGCCGACGCCGTGCTGTCCGCGCGCCGGCAGGCCCGCCACGAGTGCCCGCAGCGCAACACCTGGGGCGCCTACCAGGCCTATGGCGATCCGCAGTTCCGCCTGCGTGCCGGTGCGTCCGGCACGGGCAGCGCCGCCGTGCTGCGCGCCCCCGAGGAGCTGCTGCAGTGGCTCGAAGGTGCCCGGCTGGACGCCCGCCGCCACGCCGGCAGCGGGACGCCTGCCGAGGAGGCGGCGCAACTGCAGCGCCGGCTGGCGCAGGTCCGGCAGCGCCTGGCCGATCTGCCGCCGGCCTGGGCCGAGCGGCCCGAGGTCCTGCATGCCCAGGGGCTGCTCTGTGCGGAGTACGGCGAGGCCGGCTTCGAGTCGGCCTGCGAGCTGCTGCAGCGCGCCATCGCGGCCCAGGCCCTGCGCGGCGAGGTGCCGCTGCGCGCAGTCGAGCAGCTGGCCAACTTCGAGGCACGCAGCGCCAGCGCACTGCTGCGTGCGGGCGACGCGCCGGGCGCCCTGGCGCGGGTGCAGCGCGCGGTGGCCCGGCTGGAGCTGCTGCTGGCCATGGCCTGCGCGGACCCTGCCGGGGCGCCGGCCACCGCCGTGGCAGCCTCCGCGCCCGGCAACCCGGAGCGCCTCGCCCTGTTGGGCAGCGCCCGCAAGCGCAAGGCCGAGATCCTGCTGGATCTGCCCGATCAGGGCTGGCCGCAGATCGAGGGCGAGCTGCGCGCCGCCCGCGATGCCTACCTGCGCGCCGAGCAGTCCACGGGGTCCGGCCGCGGGCCCGACAGCTACGCCGTGCTCAACCGCCTGCAGCTCGATGCCCTGCTGGGCGAGCCGGCCGACGGGCGCGCGGACCTGATCGCCCAGGTGCAGACCGCCGCCGCCGACCGCTTCGCCCAGGGCCTGTCGCCCTGGGACGCCCTTGCCCAGGGCGATGGCGAGCTGACCCGCTGGCTCTTCGGCAAGGGGGCGGCACCGGCCGGTTCGCTGGAGCAGCTGGTCGAAGGCTACGGCAACGTCATCGGCAAGGTGCTGCTCTCGGGCCGCGAGCTGCATTCGGTGCTGGAGCAGCAGCGGCTGCTGGCCCGGTTCCTGGCCGCCCGCAAGCGCTCGGGCGATGTCTCGCGGGCGCGGGTCCTCGAGCAGCTGGTGAAGCGGCTGTCGAAAGGAGCCGGCCCTGGCTGAGTCACCCGCGCCGCGGTCCGCCCTGGCCCGGCATCCCGGTACTTGTCGAGGGCCTGCGGTCACTTCGCGGGGGCAGGCCCCCTGCATCGGGGGCGTCCGCGGGCCTGATTCGCGCTAGAAACGCGGGCTGTCGCCGGCTCGCGTCGGCTTCGTCGCCTCCTGTCCTTTCTCCTTCTGCCTCGCATCCATGGCCGATCAACCCTCCTCTGTCCCGGCCAGACGCCGCCGGTTGCCCCCGCCCACGCTGTCGCGCCGTGCGCTGTTCGGGGTCGTGGGCTTGGCCGCGCCGGTGCTGGCGCGGGCTCAGACCGTCGTCCAGTCGGTCCTGCGCGGCCCCTTCCTGGTGGTGCCCACGCCCACGTCCATGACGGTGCGCTGGCGCACCGCGGTGGCGACCAGCAGCATCGTGCGCTACGGCACCAGCGTGACGGGCCTGACCGACACTGCCGGCAACTTCACCAACAGCACCACCGAGCACTCGGTGACCCTCACCGGGCTCAGCCCGGACGTGCGGTACTACTACGCCGTCGGCGACGCCGGCACCACCCTGGCCGGTGGCGACGCGTCATACTCGTTCCGCACCTTCCCGACCTCCGGCACGACACGGGCCTCGCGCATCTGGGTTGTCGGCGATGCCGGCACCGGCTTTGCCGACCAGACCGCCGCGCGCGATGCCTACGCGGCCTATACCGGCAGCAACCCCACCCACCTGTGGCTGCAGCTCGGTGACAACGCCTACGACCACGGGCTGGACGCCGACTTCCAGGCCCGCCTGTTCGGCGTCTACGCCAGCATGCTGCGCAGTTGCCCCACGCTGTCGACCATCGGCAACCACGACACCGACCAGTCGACCTCGCCCGCTGCGACGATCCCCTACTTCAGCATCTACGACGCCCCCTCGGCAGGGCAGGCGGGCGGGTTGGCGTCCGGGTCCACGCGCTACTACTCGTTCAACCTGGGCCACATCCATTTCGTCTGCCTGGACTCGATGACCTCGTCACGGGCGACCACCGGCACGATGCTCACCTGGCTGAAGAACGACCTGGCCGCCAACACCCTGCCCTGGGTCGTCGCCTACTGGCACCACGCGCCCTACTCCGACGGCTCGCACGTCTCCGACAGCACGTCCGAGGTCCAGATGACCGAGATGCGCACCAACGCCCTGCCCATCCTGGAGAGCCATGGCGTCGATCTGGTGCTGGGCGGGCACAGCCATGTCTACGAGCGCTCCTGCCTGATCAACGGCCACTACGGCCTGTCGAGCACGCTGACTGCCCGCATGAAGTACAACGCCGGCAACGGCCGCCTGGACGGCAACGGTGCCTACCTCAAGCCGCTGGGCAAGGTCGGCAACCGGGGCACCGTGTACATCGTCAACGGCGCGTCCGGCGGCGCCGATCCCGGCAACCTCAAGCACCCGGCGATGGTGTTCTCCGCCCAGCGCGCCGGCTCGGTGGTGATCGACGTGTCGGGCACCCAGATGGACGTGAAGTACATCGCCGCCACCGGCGGCGTGCTGGACTACTTCACCATCCAGAAGACCGCCAACGCCCCCGATCCGCCGCCCCCGAACGTGGCCCCGACGATTGCGCTGACGGCGCCGACCTCCGGCTCGTCCTTTCGCGCGCCTGCCAACATCACCCTCACGGCCGCCGCCACCGACGCCGACAGCGGCATCGCGAAGGTCGAGTTCTACCGCGGCAGCACCCGCGTGGCCACCGTGACCACGGCGCCCTACCTCTACGTGCTGCCCAAGGTGGCCCGCGGCAGCTACACGCTGACGGCCAAGGCCTATGACAAGGAAGGTGCCGTCACCACCTCGGCACCGGTGACGGTGACGGTGCGCTGAAGCGCGGGCCGGCGCCGGCGCTCGCCCCGTTCAGCCCTGCGCCGCCGCCCCCAGCCGCCACAGCGACGTGACCTCCTTCGAGCGCGCCGCGTGCAGCGGGTCGTCGCGGTCGCTGGCCTTCGGGTGGTGCGGGCGGGCATCGAGCCGGCCGAGCACGCGCAGGCCGGCGCGTTCGATCGCACTCAGCAGCTCCTCGCGGCTGCGCAGGCCGAGGTGTTCGGCCAGGTCCGACAGGATCAGCCAGCCCTCGCCGCCCGGTGCCAGGTGCGCAGGCAGCCCGTTCAGGAAGCCCAGCAGCATGCGGCTGCCTTCGTCGTAGACCGCATGTTCCAGCGGCGAACTGGGCCGCCCCGGCAGCCACGGTGGGTTGCAGACCACCACGTCCGCCGTGCCGGGCGGAAAGAGGTCGGCCGACTGCAGATCAACCCGATCGGCCACGCCCAGCCGGGCGATGTTCCCGGCCGCGCAGGCCAGCGCACGCGGATCGAGGTCGGTGGCCACGACCTGTGCCGCACCGCGCCGCGCCAGCAGTGCGGCCAGCACCCCGGTGCCGGTGCCGATGTCGAAGGCCCGCTGCGGGGGCTGCCCGCCCGGCCACGGCGCCTGCCCGACCAAGTCGACGTACTCGCCGCGCACCGGTGAGAACACGCCGTAGTGCGGGTGGATGCGCCCGCCCGCGGGGTCGGCCTGACCGCCCCCGGGGGCGAGCCGCGCCAGGGCGGGGATCACCACGCCGTTGCGGCGCCATTCGTGTGCGCTGATCGCGCCGAGCAGCTCGCGCAGCGAGGCCACCGCGCGCGTGCCGGCCAGCGGCCCCCAGGCCTCGGTGCAGGCCTCGGCCACGTCGGGGGCGCGGCGCAGCGGGATCTGCCAGCCCGGCTCGAAGGGAATCAGTACCGCGCCCAGGGTGCGCGCGCGCTGTGCCTGCGCCATGCGGTGGCGGTGGAAGGCCTCGGGGAAGACCACCGCGCTACCGGCCTGCTGGCGGGCCTGGCGCTGCTTGCGTTGCGGCGGCGCGTGGTCGGCGCGGCGGGCCAGGGCCTGCAGCAGGTGGCGGGCGTTCTGGAAGTCGCCCTGCCAGAGCAGCGCCGTGCCTTCGCAGGCCAGGCGGTAGGCGGTGTCGGCCGGCAGCGTGTCGTCGGCCCGCTGCACGCGCCGCGGCGGCGCCACGCCGCGCTCGGAGTGCCAGGTGGCCTGCTGCGCGCTGCCGTCCGCGGCCTGCCAGCCGATCGTGGCGGGCGTGGCGGATTGGGCGGAAGTGGAGGGGTTGGGAGCCGCCGTCATTGCGGCAGCGCCATGGCCGCGCCGCCCAGTGCGGCGAGCAGCAGCAGCACGATCGGCAGGAAGCTCAGCGTGAAGCCCAGCGAGCGGCTCGCCGGGTTGCGGGTGTAGGCCCGCCAGTAGATCAGCCGGCCGACCAGGTAGACCGCACCAACCGCCGCCATGCCGGCGGGCGACCAGTACTGCGCCGCCAGCCACAGCGCGGGCAGGAAGGCCACCAGCAGCTCCAGCGTGTTCATTTGCACGCGGTACATGCGCTCGAACTGCTCGTGCCCGGTGATCGCCGGGGCCTCGACCCCGTAGCGCCCCCGCGCCTGGCCGACCAGCGCGCCAAAGAACAGGTATTGCAGCAGGGCCAGCAGAGAAACCAGGTGGATCAGGGACATCGTCGCCTCCATGGACAGGATGCGCCGAGTCTATGCCCCCGCCCAGGCGGGGCCGGCGTCAACGCCCGAGGTCTTTGGCCGACACCCCCGCAATGCCCCAGTTCTCCTTGGGCATCTCGTGGATCCAGACGCGGATGGTTTCCACCTTCGCGTCGGTGGCCTCGTGCAGCGCCTGGGTCACCTTCTCAATGACGGCCTTCTTCTGCTCGGGCGTGCGGCCTTCGAGCATGTAGATCTGTGCGAACGGCATGGTCGGCTCCTGTCCCGGACACTCACTCGGGCTTGATGTTGGCGGACTTGATCACCTTGGTCCACCGCGCCGTCTCCTCGCGGATATAGGCGCCGAACTGGTCGGGGGTGGTCGGGTGCGGCTCGGCGCCGATCTGCGCAAAGCGCTCGGCGGCGTCGGGCGACTTCAGCGCATCGGTGATGACGCGGTTCAGCGTGGCCACCACCTCCTTGGGCGTGCCGGCCGGGGCGATCAGGCCGAACCAGGTCGGCACGTCGAAGCCGGGGAAGCCCTGCTCGGCCACCGTCGGCACGTTGGGCAGCATCTTGCTGCGCGTGGCCGAGGTGATCGCGATGGCCTTCAGCTTGCCGGAGGTCACATGCTGCGCCGCGCTGGTCAGCGAGCTTTCCACGCTCAGCAGCACGTTGCCGGCCAGCAGGTCCTGCACCGCGGCGGCGGTGCCCTTGTAGGGCACGTGCTGCAGGTCCACCCCGGCCAGCGACTGCAGGTACTCGCCCGCCAGGTGGTTGGCCGTGCCGATGCCCGAGCTGGCGTAGTTCAGCTTGCCGGGGTTGGCCTTGGCGTAGGCCAGCATGCCCTTCAGGTCGTTGAAGGGAGCCGACGGGTGCGCCAGGATGGCGCCCTTGGCGATGCCCACCAGCGTGATCGGCGCGAAGTCCTTGGCAGCGTTGTACGGCAGCTTCTCGTACAGCCCCGGGGCGATCGCCAGGCTGCTGATCGCGCCGATGCCCAGCGTGTAGCCGTCCGGGGCGGACTTGGCCACCGCGTCGGTGCCCAGGTTGCCACCGGCACCGGCGCGGTTCTCGACGATCACCGTCTGCTTCAGCGCGTCGCCGATCACCTTGGCCACGTAGCGGCCCATGATGTCGGTGGGGCCGCCCGGCGCGAAGGGGACGATGACCTTGATCGGCTTGCTCGGGTAGGCGTCGGCCGCCAGGGCGCTGCCGAACGGGGCCGCGCCCAGGGCGGCGGCCAGGGTGAGCGCCAGCGCGTGGCGGCGGGAGGGGAAACGTTGCGTCATCTTCATCAAGCCCGTGCTCAGCTGATCTTCAGCCCGCGCTCGCGCGCCATCGTCATCGCGGTGTCCTCGATCATGTCCTCCTGACCGCCCACCATCTTCTTGCGGCCCAGCTCGACCAGGATGTCGCGCGCCGGGATGCCGTACTTGGCGCCCGCGCGCTTGGCGAACAGCAGGAAGCTGCCGTACACCCCGGCGTAGCCCAGCGTCAACGCGTCGCGGTCGATGCGGATCGGGAAGTCCATGATCGGGAACACCAGGTCCTCGGCCACGTCCTGGATCTTCCAGACGTCCACGCCGGTCTTGGCGCCCATGCGGTCCAGCACCGCGACCAGCACCTCCATCGGCGTGTTGCCGGCGCCGGCGCCCAGGCCTGCGGCCGCCGCGTCGATGCGCGTGGCGCCGCACTCGATCGCCGCGATGCTGTTGGCCACGCCCATGGCCAGGTTGTGGTGGCCGTGGAAGCCCAGTTCGGTCTCGGGCTTGAGTGCGTCGCGCACAGCGCTGAGGCGCTCCTTCACGCCGTCGGGCAGCAGGTAGCCGGCCGAGTCGGTGACGTAGATGCAGTTGGCGCCGTAGCTCTCCATCAGCCTGGCCTGCTTGACCAGGCCTTCGGCGCTGTTCATGTGCGCCATCATCAGGAAGCCCACGGTGTCCATGCCCAGCTGGCGTGCGAAGGTGATGTGCTGCTCGCTCACATCGGCCTCGGTGCAGTGCGTGGCCACGCGGATGGTGTGCACGCCCAGGCCGTGCGCCATCTTCAGGTGGTCGACGGTGCCGATGCCCGGCAGCAGCAGCGCCGAGACCTTGGCCTGCTTCATCAGCGGGATGACGGTGCCCAGGTACTCCTCGTCGGTGTGCGCCGGGAAGCCGTAGTTGACGCTTGAGCCGCCCAGGCCGTCGCCGTGGGTGACTTCGATCAGCGGCACGCCGGCCTCGTCCAGGCCCTGGGCGATCGACTTCATCTGGTCGAGCGTCATCAGGTGGCGCTTCGGGTGCATCCCGTCGCGCAGGGTCATGTCGTGCAGGGTGATCGTCTTGCCGTTCAGGTCCATGTTCTTCTCCCGGCTCAAACAGCGGCGGTGGCGGCGGCCGTGGGTTGCAGGGTGAGGCGCCCGGCGAGGATCTCCTCGGCGAACATCTCGGCGGTGCGCGCCGCTGCGGCGGTCATGATGTCGAGGTTGCCGGCGTACTTGGGCAGGTAGTCACCCAGGCCTTCGACCTCCATGTAGACCGAGACGCGCTGGCCGTCGAAGACCGGTCCGTTGACCAGCTTGTAGCCCGGCACGTACTTCTGCACCTCGCGGATCATCGCGTGGATGCTTTCGGTGATGCCTTCGCGGTTGACCTCGCCCTCGACCAGGCAGTGCACCGTGTCGCGCATGATCAGCGGCGGCTCGGCCGGGTTGATGACGATGATGGCCTTGCCCTTCCTGGCGCCACCCACGCGCTCGACCGCGCCGGCGGTGGTGCGGGTGAACTCGTCGATGTTCTTGCGGGTGCCGGGGCCGACCGAGCGCGAGGACACGGTGGCGACGATCTCGCCGTAGGCCACCGGTTGCACGCGGGAAACCGCCGCCACCATCGGGATGGTGGCCTGGCCCCCGCAGGTGACCATGTTGACGTTCATCTCGCCCTTGCCGACGTGCTCGGCCAGGTTGACCGGCGGCACGCAGTACGGGCCGATGGCCGCGGGCGTGAGGTCGATCATCAGCGCGCCCTGGGCGTTGACCTTGCGCGAGTTCTCGGCGTGCACGTAGGCCGACGTGGCGTCGAAGACGATCTGCACGCCGTCAGCACGCATGTGCGGAACGAGCCCGTCCACGCCTTCGGCGGTGGTCTTGATGCCCATCTCGCGGGCCCGCTTGAGGCCGTCGGATTCGGGGTCGATGCCCACCATCCACACCGGTTCGAGCACCGGGCTGCGCTGGAGCTTGGCCAGCAGGTCGGTGCCGATGTTGCCGGGACCGATCAGGGCGCACTTGATCTTGTTCATCGGAGTGTCCTTGGGAGGAAAGGTTGTGAAATCGGGTGAGGTCAGAGGCTGCGCACCACGCCGCCCTCGACCCGCAGGGCGGCGCCCTGGGTGGCCGCGGCCAGCGGGCTGCAGACGTAGGCGACCATCGAGGCCACCTCGTGTGGCTGGATGAAGCGCTTGAGGATCGAGGTGGGCCGGCCGTGGGCGAAGAAGTCGCGCGCCGCCTCGTCAAAGGTCTGGCCCTTCTCGGCCGCCAGCGTGGCGAAGAAGTCCTCGGCGCCCTGCGTCAGCGTCGGGCCGGGCAGCACGCTGTTGACCGTCACGCCGGTGCCGGCGCAGGTCTCCGCCAGGCCGCGGGCCACCGAGATCTGCGCCGACTTGGTCATGCCGTAATGCACCATTTCCGCGGGTGGGCACATCCCGGACTCGCTGGAGATGAAGACGATGCGGCCCCAGTTGCGCCGCTTCATGGCGCCCAGGTAGGCGCGCGCCAGGCGCACGCCGCTCATCACGTTGGTCTCGAAGAAGCGCAGCCAGTCGGCGTCCGGGATGTCCTCGAAGGGCTTGGGGTCGAAGATGCCCAGGTTGTTGACCAGCACATCCACGTCCGGACAGGCCGCGACCAGCGCGGCACAGCCCTCGGCGCTGGCGAGGTCGGCGGTGACGCCCGTCACCTCGGCACCGGGGCAGGCGGATCGCAATTGCGCCAGCGCCGCCTCGACGCGGTCGGCCGCACGGCCGTTGATGACCACCGCCGCGCCTTCGGCGGCCAGGGCCTTCGCGATCGCGAAGCCGATGCCGGCGGTGGAGCCGGTCACTAGCGCGCGCCGGCCTTTGAGTTGCAGGTCCATGGGTTCAGGCAGGTTTGGGCGCCGGGTGCAGCCAGGGCTTGAGCCACTGCGTCAGCCGTGGCGCGACGCCCCAGGTCATGATCAGCACCACCAGCGCGGTGACGAGCATCGTGCGCGGCACCAGCGGCCAGTCGGCCAGCAGCGGCACGACGGTGAGGAAGAGGAAGAGCACCGTCGGGAAGATGCCCAGCCAGGTGACGATGGCCACCTTCCAGCGCGGCGGCGGGGTCAGCTTCGGCCCCTTGGGATCGACGAACCAGTGCGCCAACCCGGTGAGCTGGCGCAGCTGCTGCTCGCCCTCGGTGTGCGGCGCCACCGCGGTCAGGCCCAGCGAGCGCACCGGCGAGCTCTGCCAGGCGGCCAGGTGCTCGGCCGAGTCGTAGGCAAAGATGACGTGGTAGAGGTTGCCCTCCCTGCCGTCATCGCCGCTCGCATCCTCGCCCGGGCGGATCAGGTGCCCACCGAGGTGGCCTGAAAAGGTGGCGGCTGCGGCGATCATCTGCGTCATCGCCGCTTCGAAGGCGGCCTCGTGGCCGGCCTTGACGCGGCGGGTGACCAGCACCGTCACGGGTTTGCCGGACGCAGCGGCGGGAGCGTTCATGACTGCGCGTCCGCCTCGGCAAAGAAGTCGCCCACCAGCCGGGCGAAGCGGCCCGCGTGCTCGATCTGTGTCCAGTGGCCGCAGTGGCCGAAGACGTGCAGCTGGCTGTTGGGAATCCAGTCGGCCAGCGTCAGCGAGTTCTGCAGCGGGATCACCCGGTCCTCGCGGCCGTGGATCACCAGCGTCTCATGGGGCAGCGCGCGGATGTCGGCCTCGGCGCTGGCCATCGCGTCCACCCAGCGCTGGCGCGGGGCGGGGAACATCGCGGCAAACGACTCCTGGAAGCCCGGCCGGATGCTGGCCTGGTAGCGCAGCTCGGCCAGCTCGTCGGTGACCAGGGCACGGCTGTAGGCAAAGAGGTCCAGCAGCCCCTTCATCGCCGCCAGCGAGGGCTCGTAGCCCCACACCGCGTCCAGCCCCGGCGTGATCGCGAAGGGCACGCCGACGCTGCCCATCAGCACCAGCCGACGCACCCGCTGCGGCGCACGGATGGCCAGCGCCAGCGACAGCGCGCCACCGAAGGAGTTGCCGACCAGGTCGACCTGCGGCACGCCGAGCGCATCCAGCAGGTCCAGCGCCTGCTGCACCCAGACGTCCATCGAGTAGGCCTGCCCCGCCGGCCGGTCCGTGAAGCCGAAGCCGACCATGTCCGGCGCCAGCACACGCCGGGACTTGGCGAGTTCAGGCATGACAAGGCGCCAGTTGGCCCAGGCGCTCACGCCCGGCCCGGAGCCGTGCACCAGCAGCACCGGCGGTTGCCCGGACTGGGCGCTGCCGATGTCGTGGCAGTTGGTCTCGAAGGCGCCGGTGCGGACGCGCCGGGCGATTTCGGGGGAGCTCATGGCGGGCCGTCGCCGATCAGACGAACTTCATGGAGACGCTGCCCAGGTCCTGGAAGCGCACGTTGACGCTGTCGCCGGCCTGCACCGCGATGGCCTCGGTGACGCCACCGGTCATGATGAAGGTGCCGGCCGGGATTTCCTGGCCGCGCGCGCCCAGGTGGTTGGCCATCATCGCCACCGCGGCGGCCGGGTGGCCCAGCACCGCGGCGCCGGCGGCCATGGCCATGATCTGGCCGTTCTTCTCCAGCACCACGCCCAGCGTGCGCAGGTCCAGCTCCTCGACGCGGCGCGAGCGCCCGCCGATCACGAAGCGCGAGGCCGAGGTGTTGTCGGCAATCACGCTCTTGAGGTCGAACTTGAAGTCGCGGTAGCGGCTGTCGATGATCTCGACCGCGGGGAGGACGAAGTCGATCGCCGCCATCACCGCGCCGACGTGGCAGCCCGGGCCGCGCAAAGGCGCCTTGGTGACGATGCAGATCTCGGCCTCCACCTTGGGGTGGATCAGTTCCGAGGTCTGGATCTCTCCGCCGTCCGGGCGGGCCATGTAGTCGGAGACGAAGCCGAAGCAGGGCACGTCCACGCCCATCTGCTTCATCTTCGCGAACGAGGTCAGGCCGGCCTTGAGGCCGACGGTCTTGTGGCCACGTGCTTCCTTGCGGCGGCGGATCTCGTCCTGGATGTCGTAGGCGTCGGCCCAGTCCATCTGCGGGTAGTCGTCGGTGATCTTGGTGACGTCGCGCGCCTCCAGCTCGGCCGATTCCAGGTGGGCGGCCAGCGCCTCGATGTCTTTGCGATCAAGTGCCATGGTGTATCTCTTTCTTCAGCAAGGTCCAGGCGTGGATCCGGCTCCGCCGGTCCGCTGCCTGCGCCCCCTCGGGGGGCAGCGACCGGCAGGGAGCGTGGGGGCTCAGATGAAGCGCACCGAGGTGCTGCCGAGACCGCCCACCGAGGCGTGCAGGCTGTCGCCGGCCTTGACTGGCACCAGCGGCGACTGCGAGCCCGACAGGATGATGTCGCCGGCCTTGAGCGTGATGCCCAGTGCGCCCAGCGTGTTGGCCAGCCAGGCCACCGCGTTGACGGGCGAGCCCTGCACCGAGGCGCCGCAGGAGGTCGAGATGATTTCGCCGTTCTTCTCCAGCACCATGCCGGCCAGCGCCAGGTCGAGGTCGTGCGGGCTGCGGCGGGTGCCGCCCAGGGTCAGCACGCCACAGCTGGCGTTGTCCGCCACGGTGTCCTGGATCTTGATCTTCCAGTCGCGGATGCGGCTGTCGACGATCTCGAAGCAGGGCATCACGCAGTCGGTGGCGCGCAGCACGTCGGCCGCGGTCACGCCCGGGCCGGTGAGGTCACGCGCCAGGATGAAGGCGACTTCGGCCTCGGCCTTGGGCGCGATCAGCTTGCTGGTGTCCACCGGCTCGCCTTCGTTGAACACCATGCCCGAGAGCAGGTGGCCGAAGTCCGGCTGGTTCACGCCCAGCATGTCCATCACCACCTTGCTGGTCACGCCGATCTTCTTGCCGACGACGATCTCACCCGCATCGAGGCGGCGCTGGATCATGCGCAGCTGGATCTGGTAGGCGTCGGCGACGGTGATGTCGGCCTCGCGGTTGGTGAGCGGCTCCACCGGCACGCGGCTGAGCAGCGACTGGTAGAGCTCGTCGCCGTAGGCTTGGATCTTCTCGGGGGTCATCGAGGCCGTCCTCAGATTTTGATCATCACGTTGCGGAGTTCCGTATAGAACTCCAGCGAATGCACACCGCCCTCGCGGCCGATGCCCGAGGCCTTGGCGCCGCCAAAGGCCGTGCGCAGGTCGCGCAGGAACCAGCTGTTGACCCAGCACAGGCCTACCTCGATGGCGTTGGCCACGCGGGTGGCGGTGCCGATGTCGGAGGTCCAGACCGTGGTGGCCAGGCCGTAGTCGGTGGCGTTGGCCAGCTCGATTGCCTCTTCCTCGGTGTCGAAGGGGGCGATGTGGCAGCAGGGGCCGAAGATCTCCTCGCGGATCACCGCGGCGCTCTCGGGCAGGCCGGTCCAGATGGTGGGCTGCACGAAGTGGCCGTTGGCGTACTCGCCTTCCATCGGGGGCGTGCCGCCACCGGTGACCACCGTGGCGCCGGCCTCCTTGGCCTTGGCGTAGTAGCCCAGCACCTTCTGCCGGTGCTCGGCAGAGATCAGCGGGCCCAGGCCGACGCCCGGGGTGTCGGGGCCGCCGACCTTCAGGCCCTCGGCCTTGGCCTTGAGCGCGGCCACGAACTTCTCAAAGATCGGGCGCTGCACGTACACGCGCTCGGTGCCCAGGCAGACCTGGCCGCAGTTCTCGAAGGCGCTGCGGGTGATGCCGGCCACCGCCTTGTCGAAGTCCGCATCAGCAAAGACGATGCCGGCGTTCTTGCCGCCGAGCTCGAAGCTGACCGGACGCACGCCCTTGGCGGCGGCGGCCATGATGGCCTCGCCGGTGCGCGTTTCACCGGTGAAGGTGATGCCGTTGACGCCCGGGTGCTGGGTGATGAAGGCGCCCGCCGATCCGGGACCGAAGCCGTGTAGCACCTGATACACGCCCTTGGGGATGCCCACCGTGTTCATCACCTCGCCCAGCAGCGTGGCGGTGGCGGGGGTTTCTTCCGAGGGCTTGACGATCACGGTGTTGCCACAGGCCAGCGCCGGGCCGACCTTCCAGGTCATCAGCAGCAGCGGCAGGTTCCAGGGGCAGATCACGCCGATCACGCCCAGGGGGCTGCGCACGCCGTAGCTGATGGCCGTGCCGCCGTCGGGCGTGGTCATCTGGAAGCTCTCGGTGGGCACGTTCTTGACGATGTCGGCAAAGACCTTGAAGTTGGCGGCGCCGCGCGGGATGTCGATGTGCGAGGCGAGCGAACGCGGCTTGCCAGTGTCGGCCAGCTCGGCGGCCAGGAAATCGTCAAAACGGCGGTTGATTTCATCGGCCACTGCGTGCAGCAGTTCCGTGCGCTTGACCACCGACATGCGGCCCCACTCGCCCTTCAGCGCGGCGCGGCCCGCGGCGACGGCAGCGTCCACCTCCGCCTGGCCGGCCTCGTGCACCAGGCCGATCACCTCGTTGGTGGCCGGGATGCGGTCTTCGAAAGTCTTGCCGGTGGCGACGAACTCGCCGTTGATGAAGTTCAGGAACTGTTTCATGGCAGATAGTGCGTTGATGCTGACGCGATGGACGACGCGACGATGATGATCGTTTTCAAGGGCGCTCAGGCCAGGCCCAGCGCCGCGAGCCCCGCGGCGGCGCAGACCTCGTCCTGCTCGGCCGAGCCACCGGACACGCCGATGCCGCCGATGCGCTCGTCGCCCTCGACGACGGGCAGCCCGCCGCCGAAGAGCACGAGGCGGGCGCGCTGGTTCAGCCCGATGCGCAGCAACTCGTCGTCACCGATCACGCCGCCCCACTGCGAGGTCGGAAACCCGAAGCTCGCCGCGGTGTAGGCCTTGTCGATGGCGATGTCGATCGAATGCAGGAAGGCCCCGGGCATGCGCAAGAACGCCATCAACGTGCCCGAGGCATCGGTGACGGCAACGTTGATGCGTATGCCCAGGGCCTCCGCCTTCGCCACGGCCGCCTGGACGGCAGCCGATGCGGCCGAAGCGGTGATGCAACGGACAGGAACACTGTGTTGAGTCATGACTGCAGCCGGTAGCGAAGAGGAGGAAACCACTGGGGGCCAACGGCCCCCGTGAGTGGACGCGGTGGATCCGGCTTGGCCGGTCCACTCGCGTCGCCCCCTTGAGGGGGAGCGCCGTCAGGCGCAACGGGGGTGGGCGACCATCCCTTCAGGTCACAACGCTCAGGAAGCGCTCGTTGAGCTTGCGGTCGTGATAGAATACGCCGGCGCCCACTTCGTCCCAGGTCCAGGTGATCGGCGGCATGTCCGGGTACCAGTAGTTGCCGCCGCAGAAGGTCTCCATGCGGTTGCCCGACGGGTCGAAGAAATAGATCGTCGTGCCGCGGGTGACGCCGTGGCGGGTCGGGCCGATGTCGATCGAGACGCGGTGCATCGACATGATGTCGGCGGCGCGCAGCACCTGCTCCCAGGTCTCCAGCAGGAAGCTCACGTGGTGCAGCTTGGCGGGTTCGCCGTGGCGAACCATCGCGATGTCGTGCGCCTTGGTGCCGCAGGACAGCCAGGTGGCCAGGTCGGTCTTGCCGTCTTCGAGCAGGATGTGCTCCACCATGCCGAAGCCCAGCACCTCCTCGAACAGCTTGCGGTTGGCGTCGATGTCCGGGCCGTAGATCAGGCAGTGGTCCATGCGCAGCGGGTTGATGCCCTTGAGGCCCTGCTGGAAGGCTTCCGGGTTCACGTAGCCGATGCCATTGCCCACGTCGGTCTTCTGGGCATACAGCTCGATCACGTGTTCCGTCGGCAGCTTGAAGCGCACGCGCTCGCCGGTTTCCAGCATCTCACCGGCGGGCACACGCTCGGTGGTCACGCCGTAGTCCTTGAGCTTGCCTTCCAGCTCGTTCAACGTGGCGTTGTTCAGCACCTTGAAGGCGAAGGCATCCAGGCCGGCACTGTCGGCCTTGCGGATCACGAAGCTGTTGTGATCGTGCTCCTCGTTGCACTTGAAGTACACGCGGCCCGAGTTGTCGCGCCCGGTTTCCTTCAGGCCCATCACGTCGGTGTAGAACTTCACCGACTCGTCCAGGTCCAGCACACGCACCACCGCGTGGCCCGGACGCAGCACACCAGTCATTGCCATTTCGGTCTCCTTCTTGAGGTCAGGTTGAGTGGGAAGTGGGGGCGCCGGCCGTCTCAACCCCGCGGACGACGCTCTTTTTCATCTTTCCGATCACCGTCAGGTGCACGTCGCTGGTGGGGCGAACGCGGCAGGCCAGCACGCGGCCCTCGCGCTCGTCTTCCTCGCTCACGTGCTCCCGGCTCATCACCCGGGCCACGTAGCTGCCCTCGGTGACCTGCACCTTGCACACGCCACAGCCGCCGTTGCGGCAGCCCACCGGGATGCCTTTGCGCCCGAGGGCCTCCATGCCCTCCAGCAGCGAACGCGTCTCGGCGCAGCGGTAGGTCTCGCCGGTGTCTTCGATCAGGATGTCGTATCGAACCACTTACCTGTCTCCTGTCTGGTGTTGCTGCGGACTTGAAGCCGCTTTCACCTTGAGTGCCCGGGATGATGGAACCGTGGCTCGATACTGTCCAATACCATATATTCCAATCTCAATACCTGCTGAGTATCGAGTTGACTGCCCACAAGCCCGATCTGGAGCCCCGACATGGACCTGCGTGAAATGCGCTACTTCCTTGCCCTGGCCGAGGAGCGGAACTTCGGCCGTGCGGCCGAGCGGCTGCACATCGCCCAGCCGCCGCTGTCGCGCCAGATCCGGGCGATGGAGGACGAGCTGGGCGCGCAGCTGTTCATCCGCACACCCAAGGGCGTGGAGCTGACCGAGGCCGGGCAGACGCTGCTCGACGAGGTACCCAACCTGCTCGCGCTGGCCCAGCGCGCCAAGGAGCGCACCCGGCGCGCCGGCCAGGGGCTGATCGGCCAGCTCGACGTGGGCCTGTTCGGCTCGGGCGTGCTGGACGTGATCCCGCGCATGCTGGCGCGCTTCCACACCGCGCGGCCGGACGTGAAGATCAAGCTGCACAACCTCACCAAGGCCGAGCAGCTGCAGGCCCTGCGCGAGCGCCGCCTCACGGTCGGCTTCAACCGCCTGGTGCCGGAGGACGAGGACCTGGTGATCGAGCCCATCCTGCGCGAGCCGCTGGTGGTGGCGCTGCCGGAGGGCCACCCGCTGGCGGTGCGCCCGAGCATCCCGATCGCCGAACTGGAAGGCCTGCCGCTGATCCTCTACCCCAACATCCCGATGCGCGGGCTGGCGCAGGAGATTGCCGATGCCTTCCGCGCCGAGGGTCTGACGATGCGCCTGGAGCAGGACGTCGAGGACGTGCTCACCGCCGTGGCCCTGGTGGCCAGTGGCTTCGGGCTGGCGATCACGACGCAGTCGGCCACCAACCTGCGTCTGCCGGGCGTGGCCTTTCGCCCGCTGTCCAGCCGCCACCTGCGCGACGTGGAGCTGAGCTGCCTCTACCGGCGCGGCGACACCTCGCCGGTGTTGGCTGCTTTCCTGGACGTAGTGCATGGCTTTGCGCGTGTGCCCAGCCGGAACTTCAGATCCGCTTGAACAAGGGGCTGCGCATCTGCTGCGCGGCGTCCGCGGCCGAGATGAACTTCTCGGTGTAGATGTCGCGCTCGAACAGCCGGCCCTGCATCAGCGTCGTGATGCAGGCGTCGATCATGATCGGCGGGCCGCAGAGGTAGGCCTTGCGCCCGCGGAAGTCGTTGTCGAAGTGCGCCTTGGCGGCGTCGTGCACGAAGCCCCGGAACCCTGTCCAGCCCGAGTCGGCCGGCTCGTCCGACAGCGCCGGCACGTAGGTGAAGTGCGGGTGCTGCGCCGCCAGCGCGGTGAACAGGTCGTGGTCGTACAGCTCGGCACGGTTGCGCGCGCCGTAGACCAGCGTGATCGGCAGGGAGGCGCCCCCGTTCGCCTGGTCTGCCAGCAGGTCCAGGATCATCGACTTGGGGCTCGACAGCCCGGAGCCACCGGCCAGGAACAGCGAGGGCACGTTGGCCGACTTGCGCACGAAGAAGCGCCCGTAGGGCCCGGCCAGCTTGACCCGGTCGCCGACCTTCATCTGCTGATGCACCCAGGTGGTGGCATGGCCTCCCGGCACGTGGCGGATGTTGAGTTCGACCTCGCCCGCCTGCTGCGGCGCATTGGCCAGCGAGAAGGCGCGCGAGCCCGTGCCGTCCGGCAGTGCCAGGTTGATGTACTGGCCGGCCTGGAAGTCCATCGGCTTGTCCAGCGTGATCCACACGCCCTTGATCGTGGGCGTCAGCGCCTCGATGCGGCTGACGGTGCCCGGGAAGTCGCGCACCGGCAGGTTGCGGGCGTCGTCGTCGGCCTCGATCTCGGCCTCGATCACCACGTCGGACTGCAGCGTCGCGCAGCAGGCCAGGCACAGGCCCTCCTCGCGCTCGTAGTCCATCAGCGCGAAGTTGGAGGCCTCGCCGTGGTCGATCTCACCGTCGGTGACGCTCACCTTGCAGGTGGCGCACAGCCCGTGGCAGCAGGCGTGCGGCAGGTAGATGCCCGCGCGCAGCGCGGCGTCGAGGATGGTCTGGCCCTCCTCGACTTCCAGCGTCTGGCCGAGCGGTTCGATGGTCAGCGAATGGGACATGGCGGGTGGTGCATTGCAGAACGGGTGCCGGGCGCGAAACTAGGGTGTACCCAGCAGACGCCGTGGAGCCGGCTTTGCCGGTCCACTGGCGTCGCCCCCTTGAGGGGGAGCGGCGTCAGCCGCTACGGGGGTGGGTCTGGCTCAGCTGCAGGAGCCCTTGAAGCCGGTGAGACCGGGCGTGCGGAAGCGGATCACGTCCTTGTGGCCCAGGCCGTTCTCGGCCAGGCTCTTCTCGGGGTCCGGCTGCCAGGGCTGGCCGGACTTGAACCACTCGGCCTTCTCCCAGTCGATCTGGGCGAACTCCGGGTGCGCGCCGAAGATGCCCGGGAAGGCGCCGCGGCACATGTCGCCGAACTTCAGCGTCGGCGGGAACGGCACCGCGAACGGCGCGCAGAACATCAGGTGGTCCTCCCAGCCGACGAACAGCAGCGGGGCAGGGAACTTCTCGACAGGGTCCTTGGGGGCAAATTCGTACTTGCCGATGGCAGTGACGGCCATGGGGATGTCTCCGTTTCGAAAGTCGGTGGGCCGGCCGGCGCCGCAACAGGCACCGGCCGGGCCGGATCAGGCAATGGCGGCAGCCAGGCTCAGTTGCCGGTGGCCGCCTGCTTCCAGGCGTTGAAGTTCTTCTGGTCCGGCGAGCCCTCGTAGTCGAGGTTGTCGCGGCCGAACTCCATGCGGTACCACTTCAGCACTTCCATCAGCGGGTTGAAGTCCGGCGCGCCCGGGTTGGCCTCGGGGGTGAAGCAGTTGCCCTGGTAGATCTGGTGCACCGGCAGCCAGCTCTGGATGTACTTCTCCGGCTCGTTGTCGAAGATCGCCTTGCAGCCGTCCGAGCAGGTGTGGTACTTCATGCCGTGGTAGGTGCTCTCGCGGTAGGCGATCTTGGTGGGATCGTCCGGTTCGGTGAAGAACATCGGGATCTGGCAGGTCTGGCACAACATCGGCAGCGTCGTGTTGTAGAAGCGCCGGCCCTCCGCGGCCTCCTTGCCCCAGTGCTCGTAGCGCGGGCGGTAGTACTTGTCGAAGGTGTCGGGGTACTTGGCCGACAGCCACTCCATGTCCTTCTCGCTGGGCGCCCAGGTGTGGAAGGGCGCGGCGGCCCCGTAGTTGTAGAACACCGCCCAGGCCTGGTGCGAGAGGTGCTCCTTGTCCTTGCAGGCCTGCGTCCAGCCGGCCGGCACCTTGATGCCGTAGCGCGCCAGGTCGTTGAACAGGGCGCCGCCGTTCTGCTCGGCGTAGATCTCCCAGGCCTCCTTCCAGCTCATGACCTTCTTCGGGAGCATGTAGTCCATCATCATGGCCACCAGCGTGAGCACGCGGTAGCCACGCCAGAACCACTTGTCGATCCAGGCCTGCACGATGGGCAGGTTATCCGGGTCCTGCTCCAGGATGAACTTGATGATCTCCAGGCCCAGCGTCATGTGGCGCGACTCGTCGGACTGCGCCGAGAAGCCGAAGGCCATCGCCCCCATGTCGCCGTTGTAGGCCGCACCCGAGATGAAGGGCACGAACAGCAGGTTGGTCAGCACGTACTCGAACGCGAAGCCGATCGCGATCATGTACTCGAACGGGCCGGCGGTGATCGCGTCGTCGAAGAAGGACTTCGGCACCGACAGGTACCAGACCCGGTCGTGCTGGTGGCGCCAGTTCTGGAAGCCGTTGTAGAACTTGTTGTAGTTCGACAGGCTGTGGATCTGCGTCTGCGAGTGGCGGATCTCGTCCAGGCTCTGCATCAGGCAGGCCACGCGCGGGCCGGCCCCCGGGAAGGCCCGGCCGACGTGCGCGAAGCCGCGGTGCGCCATGTACTCCAGCGGCGACACCCCCGTCAGGAACAGCTTGAGCGAGTTGATGTAGCGCGCGTCGGTCAGCCCGAGGTGGCCGTTGTTCTGGTTGAACGCGTCGATGATCGCGTAGAGCTTCTTCTCCTTCTCCGCCTGGTACTTCCAGTAGGCGTCCATCGTCATGCGGAAGGGATCCTCGAACTTGTCCCAGTCGTGGATCTTGATGCCCTCGTACTCGACGTAGGGGTAGACGTCCTGCACGGCCTGGTAAGTGGGCGTCCACGCCAGGTCGCGCGTCATCAGGTTGTAGCGTTCCTTCAGGCCCAGCTTCTTGTTGACCTTCATGTCCATGGTGTGTCTCCTCAGTTCTTCCAGGAAAGGGCGAACTCGTCGTCGGTCTCTTCCACGTGACCGGACATCGTGATCAGGTTGACGTGCAGCTCCTGCAGGTCGAAGTCGCGGCCCATCTGCTCTTCCACCGTCTCGCGGCGGATCACCATGCGGCCAGGCACGTCGACCTTGACCATGGCGGGCTGCTCGTTGACCACGGCCGCGGGGTTGTCGGCCAGGATGGCCTCGACGATGCAGCGGCTCTCTTCGTTCTTCTGGAACGCGATGAATACGTTCGACATCGGGTGTCTCCGTGAATCTTGGGTGAATCGATGGCCGGGGTCAGGCCGCGCCCAGGCCGGCCTTGGCCAGGCGGGCGTCGAGCAGCGCGGCCACGCGCGCCATCGCGGCGTCGGCGCCGTCACCCAGCGCCAGGCTGGCGATCGGCGCGAGCGCTTCGATGCCGCGGGCGCGCCAGTGGGCAACCCAGCCGTTGAGCAGCGCCTTGTTGTCGGCGCTCTCGGCCGCGGCGATCTTCATCACCGAGTCCACCCACTTGCTCGAATCCACGAACCACTCGGCCTGGAAGCGCGTGAGCATCGACACCGTCGGGCCCGCCTTGGCGGCCAGCGCCCGGTCGACCTCGCCGTAGGCCAGCGCGAACAGCAGGCCGTCGAGCACCACGTTCTGCGCCACGTACAGCTCGAACCAGTCCTTCAGCACGAACGTGTCTTCCACGTAGCGGCGCAGCGGCTGCCAGGCCGATGCCTCCAGCCAGGCCTGCTTGCCGGCCTCCAGGTCACCCTGCTGGCCCAGCGCCAGGCCCAGGCGGGTCAGGTACTGGGCGATGCCGAGCTGGTCCATGCCCTGGTACAGGCAGGGCTGGGTGATCGCGGTGCCGTAGCCGTAGGCGCACATCGACGCGCCGTTCATGTTCGCGCCCCAGGCCACATGGCGCAGCGGCACGTAGAAATCCAGCGCGGTGCGGCGTGCGGCGTCGTCGTAGCCCTCGGCCAGGCCGCGCGTCTCGATGAACTCGAAGTCCGACTCCGCCGTCTCCTGCAGCCGGGCGCGCGCCTGGGTGTAGGTGCCGTAGTAGAACTGGCGCGGGTCCTTGAAGGCGTACCAGTCCTTCATGACGATCTTCGTGCGCGAGGGGTCGAAGATCTCGTGCTCCGGATCCCAGGTCGGGCGGTAATGGAAGTTGGCGTTGGCCTGCACGTCCATCGTGGCCTCGATGTAGCGCGAGGCGGCCTTGTCGCCGCCCAGGCGTGCAGCGATGTGGTCGTAGGTCTGCCGCAGCGGGGTGATGCTGACGGTGCGGAGGTCGATCTGCATGGTGGGTGGTCTCCTCGGTGGGCTTCGGTCGGGAATCGGAAATCGGAAATCGGGGAAGGGCGCAGGGCCGGGGGCGTCAGCGCGTGGCGCTGCGCCGCATCAGGCCGTGCCAGGGTCGGCCGATGGGTCCGGCTTGGCCGCGCCGTGGCGGTCGAGCCGTTGGGTGCGCGCGTCGTGCAGCGTCCAGGACTGACCCTCGCCGCCGCGCTCGGCGGGCAGCACCACGTCGTGGCTGGGCTGCACACCCTGATGGGCACAGAACTCGTCGAACGCAGAGCGCGGCAGCATCATCTCGACGAAGAGTTCGGGTTCACCCACGGCGAAATGGAACTCGACCATGCCGTCGGGGCGCTCTTCCACGATGCGGACGAATCGGCGGGCAGGGTCGAAGGGAGCGGGCACTTGCATGAAGCCCCTTTTGCAATGACCTTGCCCGGTCTGGTCCTGAACCCATGAAATCTCGATAATTCAAGGGTAAGCACCGAGGTTTGACCCTCTCGAGGGGCCAGATCCAGCGGCACCAGGGGGGCGATGTCGGCGGTTGTTTTCCGCATTGCAGTGCACCAATTGATCATTTGGTGAAGCCTCTGAAGCCTGATTCGATCAAATGATCATCGATTGACCCGTCTTTGCCCGGTTGTTGAGATTGCGAGAAACTGGCAAGCTGACTCTTGAATATCGAGATTTTGTGAGCGGACGTTTCAGGATGCTGCTCAGCTTCCCACCGAGGAGACCGCCGCGTGGACCCAGCCTCGCCTGCCTGGCCGAACGCCCCGCTGCGCGTCGGCGCGGTCACGCTGTCCCCGAGCGATGACGCGCAGACCCAGCGCGAGAAACTTGCCCGCGTCGTGCTCGACGCGATGTACCAGTTCGTCGGCCTGCTCGATGCCGAGGGCCGCACGCTGGAGATCAATCGCGCCGCGCTGGATGGCGCCGGCCTGCGGCTGGAGGACATCCGCGGCCGGCCGTTCTGGGAGGCGCGCTGGTTCCAGGTCTCGCGCGAGTCGATCGAGCAGCAGCGCGATTTCGTGCGTCGCGCCCGTGGAGGCGAATTCATCCGCTGCGACCTGGAGGTCTACGGCGAGGCCGCCGGTGACCGAACCATCGTGGTCGACTTCTCGCTGCTGCCGGTGCGCGACGACCGTGGCCGGGTGGCCTTCCTGTTGGCCGAGGGGCGCAACATCACCGCCAAGAAGCTGGCCGAGGCCGAGGTGGCGCGCAAGAACGCCGAGCTGCAGCGCCTGCTCGACACCGTGCGGCAGATGGACCAGCTCAAGAGCGACCTGTTCGCCAACGTCAGCCACGAGTTGCGCACCCCGCTGGCGCTGATCCTCGGGCCCACCGACGAGCTGCTGACCCACGGCACGAACCTCACCGAGCCGCAGCGGCGCCAGCTCCAGCTGGTGCGGCGCAGTGCCGCGACCCTGCTCAAGCACGTCGACGACCTGCTCGATCTGGCCCGGCTCGACGCCCGCAAGGTCGACCTGCGCTGCGAGCCGGTGGACCTGGCCGCGCTGCTGCGCGTGCTGGCAGAGCCCTTCCAGACCCTGGCGCCGCAGCGCGAGCTGACCTATTCAGTGACCGCCCCGCCGACGCTGCCGGCGCTGGTCGACCCCGAGAAGTTCGAGCGCATCGCGCTCAACCTGCTGTCCAACGCCTTCAAGTTCACGCCGCCCGGCGGCCGGGTGCGCTGCACGCTGGAGCCGCTGGTGGATTCGCAGGGCGAGGGCCGCTGCCTGCTCAGCGTGCAGGACTCCGGCCCCGGTGTGCCGCCCGAGCAGCGGCAGACGGTGTTCGAGCGCTTCCGCCAGCTCCAGCAGGGCACCACGCGCGAGCACGGCGGCACCGGCCTGGGCCTGGCGATCGCCAAGGAGTTTGTCGACCTGCACCACGGCAGCATCGCCGTCACCGCCGCGCCGGGCGGCGGCGCGCTGTTCCAGGTCGAACTGCCGCTGCAGCCGCCGCCGGGCAGCTTCGTGGTGACGCGCTCGCCCGACGCGCCGGATCCGCCGCCATCGGCCCACGCGACCGACGCCATGCTCGAGGGCGTGATCGCCGAGCTGCAGGCGCCCGAGACCGGCGACAGCGGCGACACCGGCGCCCCCGTCACGCCGACCCTGCCGCCGCCCTGCCCCAACCAGGCCGCCACCGATGCAGCGGCTGCCGACGAACGCCCCACCGTGTTGGTCGTCGAGGACAACCCGGAGATGCGCCGCTTCGTCACCGACGCGCTGCGCGGCGAGTGCCGCGTCACCGCAGTGGCGGACGGCCAGGCCGCGCTGGAGCAGGTGCTGGCCGCGCCGCCTGACCTGGTCGTCACCGACCTGATGCTGCCCCGCCTGGGCGGCGACCAGCTGGTGGAGGCGATGCGCGCGCGCCCCGAGCTGGCCGACCTGCCGGTGCTCGTGCTCTCCGCCCGGGGCGACGAGGCGCTGCGCACCCGGCTGCTGACCGACGCGGTGCAGGACTACGTCACCAAGCCCTTCTCGGCCCAGGAGCTGCGCGCGCGGGTGCGCAACCTCGCTGCCATGAAGCACACCCGCGACGTGCTCAAGCGCGAGCTGGCGGTGCAGGGCGGTGACCTGACGCACATGACGCGCCGCCTCATCGCCAGCCGGCGCGCGCTGCAGGAGTCCGAGCAGCGCTGGTGGACGGTGTACGAGCACTCGCCGGTGGGCCTGGCGCTGATCGACGCCGACGGGCCGATCCGCACCGCCAACCCGGCCTTCCGCGCCATGCTGGGCTACAGCGCCGAGGAGCTGCGCGCCGGCACGCTGCGCCAGATCACGCCCGAGGAGGACCGCGCCAGCACGCAGGAGCGCGTCACCCGCCTGCTCGCCGGCACGGTGCGCGAGTACCACGTGCAGCGGCGCTACCTGCGGCGCGACGGCACGCCGGTCTGGACCCACACCAGCGTCGCGCTGGTGCCCGGTCTGTCGGAGGCCAACCCGCTGCTGCTGGTGGTGGCCAAGGACATCAGCGAGCAGAAGCGCGCCGAGCAGGCGCTGGCGCAGACCCGCGCGGAGCTGACCCAGGTTTCGCGCGCCAGCACGCTGGGCGAGCTGGCCGCGTCCATTGCGCACGAAGTGAACCAGCCGCTGGCGGCCATCGCGACCAACGGCCAGGCCGGCCTGCGCTGGCTGGAGTCCCCTCAGCCCAGCACCGACGAGGCCAAGGATTCGCTGCGCCGCATCGTGCGCGACGCCCACCGAGCTGGCGAGGTCATCACCCGCATCCGCGCCTTCCTGCGCCGCGGCGAGCAGCCGAAGGTGCCGGCCGCGCCGATGGACGTTGCGCAGGCCGCCGAGGAAACGCTGGCCCTGCTGCGCGGCGAGGCCGCCGCCCGCGGCATCGAGCTGCGCCTGAGCCGGCCCGACGATGCGCAGCCGCCCCTGCCTCCCGTGCGGGCCGACCGCGTGCAGGTGCAGCAGGTGCTGCTGAACCTGGTGATGAACGCGATGGAGTCGATCGACCGCCGCGCCGGCCCGCGCCGCGAGGTCGACATCACCCTCGCCGCCGAGTCACCCGACCACGTTCGCGTCGACGTCACCGACAGCGGTGCCGGCATCGACCCGGTGCTGGCCGAGCGCCTCTTCGAAGCCTTCCAGACCACCAAGCCCGGCGGCATGGGCATGGGCCTGGCGATCTGCCGCAGCATCGTCGAGTCCCACGGCGGCCGGCTCTGGACGGCCACGCCGTCACCGGGCGCGGGGGCCACCTTCAGCTTCACGCTGCCGGTGGAGGCCGGTGATGTGCGCGATGCCAGCATCACCCCGGAGGCCCCATGACCGCCCCCTCCCATGCACCCTCCTCCGCCCCCCCGACCCCGATCGACACGACCGACGCCAGCGACCCGCCGCTCGTCTTCGTCGTCGACGACGACCTGTCGATGCGCGAGGCGCTCAGCAGCCTGATCCGCTCCGCCGGGCTGCGGGTGGAAACCTGGGCGTCGCCGGCCGAATTCCTCGACCGGCTGGAACACCCGGTGGCCGGCCCGGCCTGCCTGGTGCTGGACGTGCGCATGCCCGGCATGACCGGGCTGGAGCTGCAGCAGCAGCTGGCCGAACGCAGCGCCGGTGGGCGGCCCTGGCCCATCGTCTTCATCACCGGCCACGGCGACATCCCGATGACCGTGCGCGCCATGCGCGCCGGCGCCATCGAATTCCTGCCCAAACCCTTCAGCGACCAGGAACTGCTCGCCGCCATCGACCTCGCCCTGGCCCAGGCCCGCGCCGCCCAGCACGACGCCGCCGCCCGCCAATCCGTCCAGGCCCGCTTCGACACCCTGACCCCGCGCGAACGCGAAGTGCTGCTCCTGATGGTCCAGGGCCTGCGCAACAAACTCACCGCCGACCGCCTGGGCATCAGCGAAGTGACGGTGAAGGTACACCGCCACCACGTGATGGAAAAGATGCGCGCCAGCTCGCTGCCGATGCTGGTGGACATGGTGGATCGGTTGGGGTTGAGGGGAAATGTGAGTGGAGGGTGAACTTGTGTCCTCGGCCGGATAGAGGCGCCAGGGCACTGCACGACATCCGTCCGTTCAAAAATGCAGCCTTCCTGTTTGCTTCAAAGAGGGCGCGCATACCGGCTTCCCTGACGTTGACGAAGTGTCTGGGGCTTGACAGGTAAGACCCGACTAGAGCGGGCCCAATTGAGTCGCCGACTAGATACCATTTCAGCGAAATCTAGAGTACAAAAATCTTTTCTTCGAGATGTGGCATTCTTGAAGCCAGAGTATTCTTAAAACTATTGTCTGGCACAAGGATCTCCTCAATTTGCTTGTGTTCAAACTGGAAATCAGAATTCACCTTTCGCCACTCCCGCTCAAAATAGAAATTATTGATATCAGAATCCTTGAGTGACGAATCATAGAACTTGAAGTACCAAGCCATATCCGCTAACAAGAAGAAGTGCGATTTGCTGATCTGTGATAATGCTGATTGGACGTCCGCATTACTTGACAATATATTATGAGCGTCTGTGATGTCCGTATTTTGAGTAAGCTTCTTGATTATCATTGCCGTCGAATTCAGTAAGCTTCTAAGCTCGGTCGGAAATCGATTGACAAGTAGTTCGGACGTGGCAATGGCTGACGTTGCGGAAAGAGGTAGATACCAAACCGGACGGACACCATGGGCGAGTAGGGTTTGCTTGGAGAAGCCTAGACCAAACCTACTGTACTTTCCTGTATGTATTGCCAACTGGTTGCGAGGGATATCGCAGAAGCATACGGCGGGTACACGTGTAATTTCACCTGATTGCTTAAATGTTCCTTCTTGGAAGGTTGGTATCGCGCTTGGAAAACACTTACCTGGATCGTAAAGCAGCTTCCCACTTTCGAGAATCATCAACAATGTTTCGAAGCGAGCAATATCGTTGTTTGCCGACCGACCAATGAAATGGTAAAGAATTGATGATATATATTCTTGATCAGCTTCCACAGTCTACTACCTTGCGGTGAACACGTTCAATGGTGACGGCATTTTTCAGCAGTTATTGACGACGAACTTCCGCCACGTTGAAGGTCGAGTGTCGTCTAATGCAATCCGCCTGAGTGGCGCTAAACAGTTACGGCACCTTGATATTCTTCCCTGTTGATTGCGTATTCATACAGGTCCCAATCTGCTGTCCAAAGTCGTGTCCTCTTCTGGCTCATTCTGCGGGCGACCAACCGCAGTGGCAAGTGGAGCCATGTGCTCCTCGTCAACCGCTGTACAAAACCCCCAAAAAAGGGTGGGCAAGTCAGCCGCCCCTCCTGCCCACCGGCAACGCCTTGGCCACCTCCTCCAACGCCTGCAGATTGGCCTGCGCCCCCTCGGCTTCCAACCAGGCCCGGCGCTCCGAGGCGAACTGGTCGTATTGCTGCTGCTCGTGGGCGTCGGCCTCCTGCTTCGACATCCGGCCAGCGCCTTCCAGCACTTCGCGGTCGTTGAAGGCCAGGAAGGCGTCGAGCTTGTCGGCCCAGTCGTTCAGGAAGACCTCCTTGCGCCGCCGCGCCTGGTCTTCGGCGAAGTCGAGCCACATCGTCACGACGCGGTTGAGTTCGGCGATTTCGGGCTCGCGCAGGTAGTTCTTGGCCACCGTCACGTCCGCCTTCTGGACGCTGCCGGATTTCCAGGTGGTCAGGCCCATGTTCGGCTGGCGGCTGTCGGCGCGCTCGGCGATCAACTCGGCGGCCGTCCGGCCGGTGACGGCGAAGTGCAGCTTGTTCTGCATGAAGCGGAAGAACCGTGTGGTTTCCGGCAGCGACGGCGCGTAGTCGGCCGCCATCGCGAAGATCTCGCGCACCCGCAGGTACATGCGCCGCTCGCTGGCGCGGATGTCGCGGATGCGTTCGAGCAGTTCGTCGAAGCGGTCGGGCACCGCCGAGCCGGCCACGGGCGGGTTCTTCAGGCGTTCGTCATCGAGCACGAAGCCCTTGACCAGATACTCCCGCAGCCGCTCGGTGGCCCAGCGCCGGAACTGCGTGCCGCGGGTGGAGCGGACGCGGTAGCCGACGGCGAGGATGGCGTCGAGGTTGTAGAACCTGACGTTGCGGCGGACTTGGCGATCGCCCTCGTGTCGAACTTGTAAGTGGCTCTTACAGGTTGCCTCCTGAAGGATCTCGCCCTCAGCGTAGAGCGCCTTCAGGTGCAGCGTGATGTTCTGCGGCGTGGTCTGGAACAGTTCGGCCATCTGAGCCTGCGAGAGCCACAGGCTGTCCTCGGCAAACCGGCACTCCACGCGCGAGCGGCCGTCCTCGGTCTCGTAGAGCAGGAATTCGCCCGGCTGGGGGGCGCCAAGTTCCGTCGCCATGTCTCTCCCGTCACGAGGCCTGGGTGGCCTCGTCAGCGGTCAATTCTCGCCCAGCCGTGCCCCGGAACGGCCCGTTGGCTCGCCCGCCGGCTTGCCGCGGCATGCGTGCGAAGGCGCCGGGATGCCAAGGCACGCGGGTTATTCTTGTTGCATGACTGCCCCCACCCAGCCCGACCTCTTTGGCAATGCCGAGCCCATGCCTGCGCCCGCGGGGGGCGCCGACCCCGAGCGCGCCCTGATCCGCATCCAGGCCCCCGCCGCCCAGCTCAGCAAGGCGCAGCGCGAGTTCAACCGGCTGATCGGGCGCATCGAGCGCCTGCGCGGCGAACTGGCCGACTGGCGGTTAATGTGGAAGACACCCAAGCGCGGACGTGTGGCTGCCTGACCTGAGGCTGGTCGGGGCCGCAAGGTCAGCAGGCAAGCGAGTCTCAGGTGGCGGTGGGGGTGGCGATGAAGCCGTGCTTGCGCAGCATTTTGAGCCAGCGCGGGGCGTTGCGCTGGACGTTCAGGGCCTCGTAGTCGACCTCCTTGTCTTGGTAGTGGGTGCCGTTGGCCAACATGGCGTAGACGGTACGCAGCATCTTGTGGGCCAGCGCCACGATGGACTTCTTGTGTCCCTTGCGAATGGCCAGCGCGTCGAACTTGGCCTTGAGCGCGCAGCGGGTACGCGCTGCAGCCTGGGCGAACTCGCACAGCAGCCTTCTGACCCAGGCGTTGCCCTTGCGGATGCGCCCGGTCTTGCGCTTGCCCGCGCTCTCGTTGTTGCCCGGGCAGATGCCCACCCAGCTGGCCAGCCGCTCGGCACTGCCGAAGACGTCCATGTCCGCGCCGATCTCCACCAGCAGCATCGCCGCGCCCTGGATGTCGATACCCGGCAAGGTCTGCAGCAGCTTGAGCTGCGGCTGCCAGGCGCGCAGTCCGTCCAGCAGGTATTGGTCCATGCGGGCGATGCGGGTCTCGATGTGCTCGATGTGCTGCATGATCTCCTGGGCCACGAAGCGGTGCGCGGCGCTGAACTGCTCGGTGCTCAGGGCCTCGAACAACTCGTCCCGGCTGGCCCGAAGGCGCCCCTTTTGATCCAGCACCTCGTACATGGCTTGGCCCGCAATGAGCGCCTTGACCATGGCGCGTGCACTGGCACCGTGGATGTCGCTGACCACCACGTTGATGCGCATGCCCGCATCTACCAGCACCTTGTGCAGCCGGTTCTTCTCGGCGCTGCACATGCCCACGAGCTTCTGCCGCTGACGCGCCACCAGACGAAGCTGGCGCAAGTCCACCGGTGGAATGAACGAGGCGCGCAACAGGCCCGCACGCGCCAGCGTGGCCAGCCACTGCGCATCGGCCATGTCGGTCTTGCGCCCGGGCACAGCTTTGACATGGCGCGCGTTGACCACCCACGCGATGATGCCCACCGCCTCCAGCGCCGCAAACGGGCTCTTCCAGTACACCCCCGTGCTCTCCATCACCACCACCTCGGGCCGAATCTCCAGCGACCATTGCGCCAAGGCACGGCGGTCGCGTCTGAAGGCTCCGAAGTCGCGCTTGGTGACCTCCACTCGGCCATCGTCATGCTCGACCACCGCACAGGCGGTGATCTTGGCCTGGTGTACGTCCAGCGCGATCACGCGTTTGTGCATCGGGGTCAGATCCATTGCCGGGCTCCTGCAGCTTGAACAACAATCACAAGCGTGCGGGCCCGCGCAGGTGCCGCCGACCAACGGCCTGCCGGGACAAAGCCTGGCGGCTCTCTTTAATGTGGGCTGTCGGGCGCCCGGGCTCCGCAAGGAACTCAGCAGCGCCCGCAGGCAATCCTGGGTACGAGTGGTCGGCAGCGGGTCAAGTTAGCGATCGCGGTCGAGTGCCATCAAAATATTGACCGACCTCTACCCGCTCAGGCCCGCACACCCTCAGTGTCTTCCATCATCCAGGGTGACCCGCCCGGGCCATGACAGTTAGCGCAGGAACGTGCTCAGGTTCGCCAGGGCAGCGAGGTCGCGCCGCTGCACGCGTGCCTGCGCACGCTGCAGCGCGAGTTGGTGCTGTGGATCGATGACTTCCTGGCCCGGCCGTCCGGCCGGCGTGAACTGCGGCTGACGGCCAAGCAGCGGCTCAAGCTGACCTGGATGCTGCTGTACCTGTCGCGCGCGGTGCTGGCCGATGGCGCCGACCCCGAAGTCGAGGCGGCCCATGACCGCCACGCACAGCGCTCGCACGGCGAGGACCAGCGCGAGCAGATCGACCTGGCCGCCGCGATGCTCGGTTCGGTGACCGGCGACGAGAGCCTGTTCGAGGGGCCTGCCGACTCGCTGGAGGATCTGCTCGAACGCGCCACGCAACGCCTGCATCAGAAGCCATCCGCAGCCGAGGACGGCACCGCTGCGTTTGCCGGGTTCACCGACAAAGGGGCGCCACGCCGGCCGTCCGCCCGCGCTCAGCAGGCCCAGGCCCGTGACGCCCAGGCCCGGGAAGAGGCCGGCCGGTCGGTGCGGGAGGTGTACCGGCGCCTGGTCGGCCAGCTACACCCCGACCGCGAAAGCGACCCGGCCGAGCGCGAGCGCAAGACCGCGTTGATGGCTCGGGTCAACGACGCCTACGGACGCAGCGACCTGCTGGAGCTGCTGACGGTGCAGATGGCCATCGAGCAGATCGACGAAGAGCACCTGCGCAGCGTGTCGGAGCAGCGCCTGCGCCACTACATCCGCGTGCTCAAGGAGCAGGAGCAGACGCTGGTCGACGAGATCGACCAGCTGCGCCTGCCGCTGATGGACCCGATGACCGGTCTGCCGAACCAGCCCGGGCGCTGGTCGCCCCGTCTGTACGACGAGATGGTGGACGACCAGCTGCAGCAGCTGCTCCAGGCCACGCACCAGATCGAAGCCGACGGCGCAGAGCTGCGCGCGGACGCGACGCGCAAGGCCTTCCTCAACGGCCTGCGCATCGACGACCCCGACGCGGAACTGGATCCCTTCGAGGCCATGCTGCTGGAGCAGGAGCTGGACGAGATGATGGCCATGGCGATGACCACCGCCGATGCGCCCGGGCGGCGGCGCAGGCGGTAGGGCGGGCTCGGCCGGTCAGGCCAGTGCAGGCGGCAGCAGCACTTCGTCGCCCCGGTAGCCGCAGGCCACCAGTTCCTGCGGCCAGGCCTCGGTGATCCGCTCCCGGCTGGTGGAGAGGAACTCGCGGGCCTCTTCCATGGTGGTGCCGAACAGGGCGCAGTCGTGCAGCAGATTGGCCTGGGTGGCTTCGCTGCGGCCGGCGCGGGTCACGGCCATCGCCAGGGTGCCGGAGAAGGTGAGGTAGGGCGCGATGTCGAAGGCATCGGCCAGGCCCCAGCGGCCGTCCGTGAACAGCAGGCCGTGGTTGCGGGGGTGGTCGTCGCCGTTGCCGCACAGGGCGTTGAAGGCCATGCGGCGCCAGAGTTCGCGCTTCAGCCTGGTGCTGTCCACATCGCTGCGGCCGCACCAGCGTTGCAGCTCGTGCGCCAGCGCGACGTAGGAGCGGCTGCGGTCGCCACGGGTCGGCTGGTCCAGCCGCAGCACGGTGTGGGCACTGGCGTAGAGGCGCCGCAGCGTGCGGCCCTGCGCGTCCACCTCGCGGTCGAAGCGGCGCACCAGCAGCAGCTCGCGCTCGTCACCCACCCGATGGAAGGCCACCTCGGCCGCCTGGACGCCACAGCGCGCGGCCAGGCGCATCGCCAGGTACTCGCGCAGCGGGGCATGCGGGGGGTCGCCACGGTCCTGCAGCTTGGCGATCCAGAGCTGGCCCTGGTGCATCACCGTCAGCTTGGGGCGCTCACCGCCCAGGCTGGTGCCGTGCAGGCCTTTGACGCCCCGAACGGCCTGGCTGCTCGGCCGCTCCGGCGGCAGGCTGCGCAGGAAGTCCATCAGATCCTGCGACGTCGGCGCCTGAAAGGCCAGCTTGCGCTCGATGTCGTCGCAGACTTCCACGGCACCGACCGCGTCGCCCTCCGACAGCTCCAGGCGCTGCAGCGGGTCGGTAAGGGACACGCCCTGCAGCTGCTCCAACAGGGCCAGGCCGAAACCCTCCGGGCTGGCGTCACGGAACACACCGAACAGGCCACCCTGCCGGGTTTCGCGCCACCCGCGGGCCGAGCGCGTGAAGGGCAGGTTGAGCGGGTCCAGGGCCAGCGCGCCGGGCAACTCGCGGTAGGCCGGGTCGTAGACGAAGCGGCCCACGCCGCCCTCCAGCGTGAAGCTGCCGCAGCGCTGTGGCTCCGACTGGCCCGGCAGCCAGACCCACACCGGCTTGCTGCGCGCGCTCATCGCGACGCACCCCGCACCCGCTTGGGCAACTGCGCTTCCAGCAGGGCGACATCGCCCTCCTCCCGGCCGAGCTGGCCCACCTGGGTCGAAAAGCCCTGCAGCAGGTCGAGCGCCCAGAGCACCGCCAGCCAGTAGCCCATCTGCACGGTGGGCGCGCCTTTCTCGATGGCGACCACGGTGCTCAGGCCGATGCCGGCCTTGGCGGCCAGGTCGGCCTGGGTCAGCTGGCGGGCGCGGCGGGCCACACGCACGCGCTCGCTCAAGGCCAGCAGCACGTCCTCAGCCTCGAAGGGCAGCCGCTTCAGGTCGGCAGATTTTTTCATTGGACAACTGCAATTGGTCTTATTGATTGCCTAAACAACTCTAACGGTTTCGGTCAGTCTAGCAAACCTGGCCCCATCCGGCGATGGCCGGCACCGCGGCAGGCGGCGCCCCTAAACCAAAGTGCAATAGCGCGAAGCGCGCTGCGTCCCTAGATTTGATGCCACGCCGCCGGCCCGCTGCACTCGACTGCAACGGACGACGCGCTGCGGCCCGCGGCCTGCGGATCGCACGGCACACATCCCACGCTAGGAGACAAGCACCATGGCCTTGCTCGAACGCCACGAGTGGTACGACATCGCGCGCAGCACGAACTGGACGCCTTCGTACGTCCCGGAGTCCGAACTCTTCCCCGACCAGATGACCGGCGCGATGGGCGTGCCGATGGCGGCCTGGGAGGTCTACGACGAGCCCTACAAGACCTCGTTTCCCGAGTACGTGAAGATCCAGCGCGAGAAGGACGCCGGGGCCTACTCGGTGAAGGCGGCGCTGGAGCGCAGCCGGATGTTCGAGGAGGCCGATCCGGGCTGGCTGTCGATCCTGAAGGCGCACTACGGCGCGATCGCGCTGGGCGAGTACGCGGCGATGAGCGCGGAGGCGCGCATGACGCGCTTCGGCCGGGCGCCGGGCATGCGCAACATGGCGACCTTCGGGATGATGGACGAGAACCGCCACGCGCAGATCCAGCTGTACTTCCCGCACAGCTACTGCCCCAAGGACCGCCAGTTCGACTGGGCGCACAAGGCGTATCACACCAACGAGTGGGGCGCGATCGCGGCGCGGCACACCTTCGACGACCTGTTCCTGTCGCGCAGCGCCACGGACATCGCGGTGATGCTGACCTTCGCCTTCGAGACCGGCTTCACCAACATGCAGTTCCTCGGCCTGGCGGCGGATGCGGCCGAGGCTGGGGACTTCACCTTCTCCAGCCTGATCTCCAGCATCCAGACCGATGAGTCGCGCCACGCACAGATCGGCGGGCCGGCGCTGCAGGTGCTGATCCGCAATGGCCGCAAGGAGGAGGCGCAGAAGCTGGTGGACGTGGCGATCGCCCGCGCCTGGCGGCTGTTCAGCCTGCTGACCGGCTCGTCGATGGACTACTCCACGCCGCTGGAGCACCGCAAGCAGAGCTTCAAGGAGTTCATGCGCGAGTGGATCGTCGGCCAGTTCGAGCGCACGCTGATCGACCTGGGGCTGGACCTGCCCTGGTACTGGGACCAGATGATCAACGAGTTCGACTACCAGCATCACGCCTACCAGATGGGCATCTGGTTCTGGCGCCCGACGCTGTGGTGGAACGTCGCGGCCGGCATGACGCCGGAGTGCCGCGACTGGCTGGAGGAGAAGTACCCGGGCTGGAACGACACCTTCGGCCAGTGCTGGGACGTGATCATCGACAACCTGCTGGCCGGCCGGCGCGAGCTGACCTACCCGGAGACGCTGCCGATCGTCTGCAACATGAGCCAGATCCCGATCTGCAACATCCCGGGCAAGGGCTGGGCGGTCAAGGACTACCCGCTGGACTACCAGGGCCGGACCTACCACTTCAACAGCGAAATCGACCGCTGGGTGTTCCAGCAGGACCCCGTGCGCTACCGCGACCACCTGACGCTGGTGGACCGCTTCCTGGCCGGGCAGATCCAACCGCCCAACCTGGGCGGCGCGCTGCAGTACATGAACCTGGCCCCCGGCGAGATCGGCGACGACGCGCACCAGTACGCCTGGGTGGAAGCCTGGCGCGCACGTCGCGCCGCCGAGCAGAAGAAGGCAGCCTGAGGAGAGCGACATGGCCCTGTTCCCCGTGATTTCCAATTTCCAGTACGACTTCGTGCTGCAACTCGTTCCGGTCGACACCGAGAACACGATGGACGAAGTCGCCGCCGCCGCCGCGCACCACTCGGTGGGCCGGCGCGTGGCCCCGCGGCCCGACAAGGTGGTGCGGGTGCGCCGCCAGGGTGCGGAGGACTTCTTCCCGCGCGCCGCCAGGCTGAGCGAGACCGACATCAAGCCGATGGAGGCCCTCGAATTCATCTTCACCGACGCCTGAGGACGAGGCGATGAGTTTCCAGAAAGTCTGCACGCTCGACGACGTGTGGGAGGGCGAGATGAACGAGGTGGAGGTCGGCGAGCACGTGATCGTGGTCGTCGGCCTGGAGGGCGGCGAGTTGCGCGCCTTCCAGGGCATCTGCCCGCACCAGGACATTCCGCTGTGCGAAGGCAAGTTCGACGGCAAGGCGCTGATGTGCCGCGCCCACCAGTGGACCTTCGACGCACGCACCGGCGTCGGCATCAACCCCGGCGACTGCCGGCTGGCCGAGTACCCGGTGAAGGTCGACGGCGACGACGTGCTGATCCAGGTCGAGGGCGTAAAGCCGCTCTTTGCCCATACCTGAGGCCCCCAACCTCGCTCGCGCTCGGTACCCCCCGAGGGGGCCGGGCCCGCAACGGGCCGGCGGAGCCGGACCCGTGCCGGCACTCGGTGAAGTGAAGGCCGGCCCCTACAGAACGAACGGAGACAAACCATGAGCCATGACCAAGCCACCGCCGACGCCTACCGCAACAACCGCGTCGGCCCGGTGCTGCGCGCCTGCGGCATCACCAGCGGCGTGGTGGAAGCCGCCGAGGAAGACAACCCGGACAAGACCATCCGCGTGGACGACAAGCTGGCCTATGTGCGCATCGACTGCGAGGGCGAGCTGATCCTGCGCCGCGACACGCTGGAGCGCGCGCTGGGCCGGCCGTTCAAGATGTCCGAGCTGGAGGTGAACCTCGCCTCCTTCGCCGGCCGCATCGAGACCACCGAGGACCACGTCCGCTTCTACTACGAAAAGACGCTCTGAGCCCGCGCCCCCTGCCCCGCCCGCCCCGCCAAGCGAAGGAGACAAGACCATGAACGCACCCGAAGTCCTCAAGCCGCTCAAGACCTGGAGCCACCTGGCCAGCCGCCGCCGCAAGCCCAGCGAGTACGAGATCGTCTCGACCAACCTGCATTTCTCCACCGACAACCCGGACGCACCCTTCGAGCTCGACCCCAACTTCGAGATGGCGCGCTGGTTCAAGGAAAAGCGCAACGGCTCGCCGCTGAAGCATCCGGACTGGAACGCCTTCCGCGATCCGGACGAGATGGTCTACCGCACCTACAACATGCAGCAGGACGGGCAGGAGACCTACGTGCTCGGCCTGTTCGACCAGTTCTCGGCACGCGGCCACGACAGCATGCTGGAGCGCACCTGGGCGGGCAGCCTTGCGCGCCTGTACACCCCGGCGCGCTACCTCTTCCACACGCTGCAGATGGCCTCGGCCTACCTCTGCCAGATGGCGCCGGCCTCCACCATCTCCAACTGCGCCACCTACCAGACGGCCGACTCGCTGCGCTGGCTGACGCACGTGGCGTACCGCACCAAGGAACTGTCCAAGACCTTCGGCGACATCGGCTTCGGCGCCGACGAACGCCGCTACTGGGAGCAGGACAGCGCCTGGCAGGGCTGGCGCGAGTTGGTCGAACGGGCGCTGGTGGCCTGGGACTGGGCCGAGAGCTTCACCGCCTTCAGCCTGGTGATCCGCCCGGCCGTCGAGGAAGCGGTGCTGCGCGGCCTGGGTGAAGCCGCCCGCCACAACGGCGACACGCTGCTGGGCCTGCTGACCGATGCGCAGCTGCAGGACGCCCAGCGCCACCGCCGCTGGGCCGCCGCGCTGGCGCGCATGGCGCTGGAGCAGCCGGGCAACCGGGAGGTGCTGGCCGGCTGGGTGGCCAAGTGGGAGCCGCTGGCCGATGCGGCGATGGCCGCCTACTGCGCCGCGCTGCCGGACATGGCCAATGGCACGCAGCGCGCCCAGGCCGCGACGCGCGAGTTCCGCCAGGGGCTCGGGCTGTAAACGCAGAGAGCGCAGCGTGAAAGTCCAGATCGAGAACGGCCCGGCCTTCGAGGTCGCCGCCGGGGAGGACAGCCTGCTGCGCGGCGCGCTGCGTGCGGGCTTCGACTTCCCCTACGAGTGCAGCGTCGGCGGCTGCGGCGGCTGCCGCTTCGACCTGCTCGACGGCCCGATGGCCACGCTCTGGGAACAGGCGCCCGGCCTGTCCGAGCGCGACCGGCGGCGCGGCAAGCGGCTGGCCTGCCAGTCGCGGCCGCAGGGCGACTGCACCATCCGCGTGCGCCCCGCCGGCTCCGAGCCCAGCGGCCTGCCGGCGGCGCAGCGCCTGCGCGCCACGCTGCTGACGCGCCGCGCCGTCACGCCGGACCTGAGCGAGTTCACCTTCCGCCTGCCGGCGGACGTGGCCTTCCGCGCCGGCCAGTACGCCCTGCTCTACCCGCCGGGCGTCGAGGGTGCGCGGGCCTATTCGTTCAGCGATGCGCCCGGCGAGCCTGGCGCCCCGGGGCTTTGGCGCTTCATGATCCGCCGCGTGCCCGGTGGGCGGGGCAGCAACGCGCTGTTCGACCGGGTGGCGCCGGGCGACGCGATCGACCTGGACGGCCCCTACGGCCACGCCTGGCTGCGCCCGGGTGCGGCGGAGGCGCCTCGGGACGTGATCTGCATCGCCGGTGGCTCCGGCCTCGGGCCGATGCGGTCGGTGGCGCGCGGCGTGCTGGCCGAGGCGGGCACGCGGCGGGTGCACTTCTTCCTCGGGCTGCGCACGCAGGCCGAGTTGGGCGCCGCCGCGGAGGTGGCCCAGCTGCAAGCCCAGGCGGGTGGCGAGCGCCTGCGGCTGACCACCGTGCTGTCCAACCCGACCGAGGGCCTGGCCTGGGAGGGTGTTACCGGCTTCGTGCACACCCAGGTCGAGGCGGCGCTGACGGCGCTGGGCCGGCCCTTCGACGCCTACGACCACTACTTCGCCGGCCCGCCGCCGATGGTCGAGGCGCTGCAGGACCTGCTGATGGTGCGCCAGCGCGTGCCCTTCGCACAGATCCACTTCGACCGCTTCGTGTAGGCCCGCCGCCCGGTCGGCCGGCCGGCGCCCCCCCCACCCCCAAAGTTCCACGGACCCGCACGACCGAGGCGGGCCAGCCACTGCCGTCCCTGACGGAACCATGAGGAGACCGAGATGAACACCCTATCTTCGACCGCCCGCTGGGCACTGCTCGCCGGCCTGGTGCTGGCGGGCTCGGCCCAGGCCGAGTCGTCCCCCTGGACCCTGCGGCTGGGTCCGGCCAACGTGCGCTTCAGCACCGACGCGGAGGTCTCGGTCAACGGCGCCCGGGTGCCCGGCGCCAACGCCGAAGCGAGTTCCAACACGACCCTCGGTTTTGAACTTGCCTACGCCCTCGACCCGCGCTGGACGGCGCGGCTGCTGGGCGGCATCCCGCCCACCACCACGCTGACCGGCACCGGTGCGCTGGCCGGCACCGGCACGCTGGGCAAGGTGACCTATGGGCCCCTTGCCGGCACGGTGACCTGGAACCTGCTCACGGACGGCCCTGTGCGCCCCTACCTGGGAGCCGGGCTGAACTACACCGTCGTGTTCAAGAGCCGGGACGGCTTCATCGCCAACCTGGATGCGAAGAGCGCCTTCGGCACGGTGCTGCAGGCCGGGCTGGACCTGCCGCTGAGCGATCGCTGGACCCTGAGCCTCGACGCGCGCAAGATCTTCGTGAAGACCCAGGCCGATGGCGTCCTGCCGGCGATGGGCGGCGCTGCGGCCCATGCCGATGTGCGGCTGGATCCGCTGGTGGTGTTCCTGTCGCTGGGCACGCGTTTCTGATCGAACCCCCGGGCCCCGCTTCGGGCTGCCCCGTGGGCCCTCCCGGCCATGGGGCTAGCCCGCCTTGACGCTCTGCGCCTGCGGCGGACAATCCAGTTGGAGACTGGAATATCGAGATTTCGCGGGCGGGCACAGCGACCCTCTCCGCTCCCGCCGCAGGAGACCGCCGCCCTTGGATGCCCACCTGAAGTACCCCGCCGACGCGGACCTGCGCGGCCTGCTGCGCTTCACGCCCGACGAGGGCGCGATCTGGCTGGGCGACCGCCGCATGGTGCTGCTGCACACCGCGGCACTGGGGGCGCTGCGCCATGACCTGATCACCTCGGTGGGGCCCGAGCATGCCAAGCGGGTGCTCACGCGCATGGGCTATGCGAGCGGGCTGCGCGACGCCGAGTTCGCCAAGCGGCTGCGTGGCGAGCGCTCCTGGAACGAGATGTTCCTGGTCGGCCCGCAGTTGCACATGCTGGAGGGCGCGGCCAAGGTCACGCCGGTGCAGACCGACATCGACCTGGACGCCGGCAAGTTCTACGGCGAGTACCGCTGGGACCATTGCTGGGAGGCCTACGCGCACCGCGAGAAACTGGGCCTGGCGGAAGAGCCGGCCTGCTGGATCCTGCTGGGCTACGCCAGCGGCTACACCAGCGCCTTCATGGGCCGGCTGGTGCTGTTCAAGGAAACCACCTGCGCGGCCTGCGGGGCGGACCACTGCCACATCGTGGGCCGGCCGATCGACGAATGGCCGGACGGCGACGTGCACCGCACCTACTTCGAGCCCGACTCGCTGCTGGAGAAGATCGACGCGCTGCAGCAGCAGGTGCAGGCGCTGCGCTCCAGCCTGGAGCCGGCCGCGCAGGGGGCGCTGATCGGCAGCGCGCCGAGCTTCCGCCGCGCCTACGAGCTGCTGCGCAAGGCCGCCGGCACGCAGGTGACGGTGCTGCTGACCGGCGAGACGGGCGTGGGCAAGGAGCGCTTCGCGCGCGCGCTGCACGAGCTGTCCGAGCGGCGCACGGGCCCCTTCGTCGCGGTGAACTGCGCGGCGCTGCCGGGCGAGCTGATCGAGGCCGAGCTGTTCGGCGTCGAGAAGGGCGGCTACACCGGCGCGCACGCCTCGCGGGCCGGGCGCTTCGAGCGCGCCGACGGCGGTACGCTCTTCCTCGACGAGATCGGCGAGATGCCGCTGGCGGCGCAGGCCAAGCTGCTGCGCGCGCTGCAGGAGGGCGAAATCGAGCGCATCGCCGGCATCAGCGAGCGGGCGATGCAGGCGCTGGCCACGCACCCCTGGCCGGGCAACGTGCGCGAGCTGGAGAACCTGATCGAGCGCGGCGTCATCCTGGCCGCGCAGGACGGGCCGATCGAGCTGGAGCATGTCTTCCCCGAGGCGCCCGAGCCGCAGCGCCAGGCCGGCCTGGGCCCGCAGGGGCGGCTGGCCGATGTCGATTCGCGCGAGCAGCGCGACCTGCTCGACCGCGTGCTGGACTGCGGGATGTCGCTGGACCAGCTCGAACAGCGCGTGCTGGAGGCGGCGGTGAGCGCGGCCGGCGGCAACCTCTCGGCCGCGGCGCGGCGGCTCGGCATCACCCGGCCGCAGCTGGCCTATCGGCTCAAGCGGGCGGCCGAGGCCTCCGGTTCGCCCGCTGCGGCCGACCCAGCCTGACGCCGCGTAGGATCGCCGCGATGCTCCCGTCCGAGAAATTCCTCGCCGCCTTCCACGTCCCTGATGAGGCGCCGCGCACCCTGGCCGAGCGCGCCTACCTCGGGCTGCGCCACGACATCGTTACTGGTGCGCTGCCGCCGGGCGAGCGCCTGCGCGTCGAGCACCTGAAGGACCGCTACGAGGTGGGTGCCGGCACGCTGCGCGAGGCGCTGGGCCTGCTGGTGTCGGACGCGCTGGTGCAGGCCGAGGGGCAGCGCGGCTTTCGCGTCGCGCCGATGTCGATGGCCGACCTGGCCGACGTCACCGCCAACCGCGTCTTCCTGGAGACCGAGGCGCTGCGCCAGTCGATCCGCAGCGGCGATGCGCAGTGGGAGCGCGAGCTGGCCGCCGCCTTCGAGGCCCTGTCCCTGGCCGAGCTGAACCCCGCCGGGCGTGACGTGGCCGAGTGGGAGCGCTGCAACCGGGCCTTCCACGAGGCGCTCATCGCCGCGCACGGCTCGCCCTGGAACAAGTACATGCTCGGCATCCTCTACCGCCACTCGGAGCGCTACCGCTACCTGGCGCTGCGGCTGGTCGACATGGCCAGCCTGCAGCACGACGTGCACCGCGAGCACGAGGACATCTTCCGCGCCGCCATTGCGCGCCAGGAGGCGCGTGCCGCACTGGCGCTGGAGGCGCACGTGCGCCTGACCTGCGAGCTGCTGCAGGCCGAGGTGCACAAGGGGCTGGACCTGGATGCCGCGCTGGCGGCGCGGCGCGCGCCGACGCCCGCCGGGGCCCAGCTTCAGGCCCAGGCCCAGGCTCAGGAGTAGCTGACCCAGCCGTCGTAGGCCGGTGCATCCAGGTGCGGGATGCCGTTGAAGCTCTGCAGCATGTGGCGCTTGGGCGTGAAGCTGAACTCGGTCACCGCGCTGTTGCGGATGCGCAGGTTCAGCTCGACGGCGGTCTGATGCGGCGCGCCCAGCACCTGCGCCACCGCGGTGGCGATCGGCCCGCCGCTGGAGACGATCAGGACCTGTCCGCCATGGTGGCGCTCGCGCACCAGGTCCAGCGCGCCGACGATGCCGCCGACGAAGGCGCGCCAGCTCGGCATGCCCCGTGGCTCGATCTCGCCTTCGGCCCAGCGGTTCAGCGCCGTGCGCAGCACGCGGAAGTGCGCCCGGTAGCCCTCGGGGCTCCGGTCGGCGGCCATGCGGTCGAACTCGTCGGGGGTCAGCACCGCGCGGATCAGCGCCTCGCTGTCGTACTCGTTCAGGCCCGGCCAGACCCGCGGCGCGGGCATGTTGCCCAGGCCCTTGCCCAGCCCTTCGGCCAGCGCGGCGTGGGACTGGGCATGGCGGCGCAGGCTGCCCATCAGCACCGCGTCGAAGCGGATGCCGCGCTCCGCGAAGTACTCGCCCAGGCGGCGGCACTGCCGCGCGCCGAGCTCGCTGAGCTGGTCGTAGTCGGCCGCGCCGAAGGAGGCCTGGCCGTGGCGGACGAGGTAGAGGGTGCTCATGGGGCCGCGATTGTCACGGCCGTGCCATCGTGCACCCTGTCTCGCGCGGGACGCGGGCTTTCCCCAGCCTCGGTTACGTCAGGCGCAGCCCGGCGCCCCGTGGCACGACACCGTGAACGGCGTGCGGATGGCCTGCAGCGTCACGTGCGCGATCTCGAAGCGCTCGTGCAGCTGCCGGCTCGCTTCGGCCAGGAAGGCATCATCGGCCGGCTGCTCGGGCATCAGCAGGTGCGCGGTCAGCGCGGTCTGCGCCGTGCCCATGGCCCAGACGTGCAGGTCGTGCACGCGCTCGACGCCGGGCAGGGCTTCGAGCAGGGCCTGCACCTCGCCGAGGTCGATGCCCTCGGGCACGCCGTCGAACAGCAGGTGCAGCGACTGCCGGAACAGCCCCCAGGTGCCCACCACGATCACCAGCGCGATCAGCAGGCTGACCACCGGGTCCATCCAGTACAAGCTGAAGCGCCAGGTCAGCAGCCCGGCGATCACGACGCCCACCGACACCAGTGCATCGGCCGCCATGTGCATGAAGGCGCCGCGGATGTTGAGGTCGTGCTCGCGCCCGCGCAGGAACAGCAGCGCGGTGGCGGTGTTGACCACGATGGCGAGCGTCGCGACCCAGACGATCGTCAGCCCTTCCACCGGCGCGGGCGCGTTCAGCCGCTGCACGGCTTCCCAGGCCAGCGCGCCCATCGCCACGAGCAGCAGCAGGGCGTTGGCGAAGGCCGCCAGGATGCTGGCGCGCTGCCAGCCGAAGGTGTGGCGCGCATCCGGGCGCAGCCGCCCGGCCAGCGCGCCGCCCCAGGCCAGCACCAGCCCGGCCACGTCGCTGAGGTTGTGGCCGGCGTCGGCCAGCAGCGCCAGCGAGTCAATGCGCCAGCCCACGCCGGCCTCGACGGCGACGAAGCCGAGGTTGAGCACGATGCCCAGCGCGAAGGCGCGGTCGTGGTTGGCGGGGCCGTGGTGATCGGCGGGGTCGTGGCCGTGGTGCTTGTGCATGGCCGGCATTCTTTCAGGGCGGTGGGCGCGGCAACACCAGCAGGGCGATCCAGGCGGCCAGGCCGATTGCGGCGGTGAGTGCCAGGGCGGCACGCCCCCAGGCGTCCAGCGCCAGGCCGAACAGCCAGGGCGCGGCGGCCTGTGCGATGCGGGCCGGCATCATCAGCCAGCCCTGGCGCCGGCCGTAGCCCGCCGGCCCGAAATAGACCAGCGGCAGCGTGCCCTTGGCGATGGTGAGGATGCCGTTGCCCAGCCCGTGCAGCACCGCGAACGCGCCGGTGGCGAGCGGCGTGGCGCCCGCCAGCCCGAACAGCAGGGCGCCGAGGGGGTGGCCCGCGGCCGCCACGCGGGCCGACCGCAGCGGGTGCAGCCGGCGCTGCAGGGCAAACTCCAGCCAGCGCCCGGCCACCTGTGCCGGGCCGACCAGGGCGCCGGCCGCCACCGCAGCGGCCAGCGTGGCGCCGCCGGCCTGCAGCAGCCGGGGCAGGTGGGTGGCCATCGCGGTGGCGCAGAACCAGGCGGCTGCGAACACGAAGGCCAGCAGGGCAATGACACGCACGGGGTTTGCCAGGCGTGGCGACTCGTCCGGCGCCTCATGCGGCGCATTGCCTGGCGGGCCGTTCTGCGTGGCCAGGGCCGAGGTGGCGGGCTTGCCATCGGTGCCAGGAGGGGTCGACGGCAGGAGCGCGTTGAGCGGCAACCCCAGCCCCAGGTGCAGCAGGGCCCAGCCGACACAGGCGCCGCGCCAGCCGAAGTACGCGTCCATCCAGGCCGACAGCGGCCAGCCGACGGTGCTGGCAAAGCCGGCCAGCAGCGTGATGCCGGTGATGGTGCGGCCGGCGTCCCGCCCGTACAGCCACACCAGGGTGGCAAAGGCCGACTCATACAGCCCGGCCCCCATCCCCAGGCCCAGCAGCAGCCAGGCGGCGACGAGGCTCCAGGGGCCCTGTGCGCAGGCCAGGGCCAGCAGGCCCAGGGCGAAGCCCAGGCTGGTGAGCGACAGCAGGCCCCGCCCGCCGTGGCGGTCGATCAGCCGCCCGGCGCTGGGGCCGACCAGCGCGGAGAGCAACATCGCCAGCGAGAAGGCGGCGAACACGGCGGCGTTGCCAATGCCGAGATCGCGCGCCATCGGCTCGGCCAGCATCGCCGGGAGGTAGAAGGTGGACGCGTAGCCCAGCGTCTGGGCGGTGCCCAGCATCCATACGACCTGGCTTCGCGAAGGCGGGCGGCGGGCCACGTCGTGTTGCCTGCGCCGGGCTAGACCGGCTGGCCGGTCGGGGCGACTGCAGCCTCCGGCATGGCCGGCCCGACGGTGCTGTAGACCGGCGCAAAGCCGCCGCCCGGGGTGCGGAAGTTGGTCGTCTGGCCCTGGTAGAGCCTTGCGGCCAGCCACTGCACGCGGCCCGCGTAGGCATAGGCGCGCAGGTCGAACTTGAGCAGGCGGACCGGGTCGGCCTCGTCGACGCCGCGCTCGCCGGGGGCGATCAGCGCCTGGGCCACGTAGTCGCCAGCCAGGATCTCGCCCCAGACCCGCCGGGTGAGCTTGTCGCCCCGGTAGGTGGCGCGGCTGCCGTAGCCGGCCACCGGCTTGAAGAACAGGCCGCGCCTTGCCGCCCACAGGCGCTCTCCCGCTTCGGGGCTGACCACCTCGGTGCGCGGCACGTGCGCCAGCAGCCGGTCGCGGGTTTCGGCGGGCACGCCCAGGGCGGCCAGCTCGCCGGCATCGCTCAGCCAGGCCAGGCGGCGCTTGTCGGCCAGCAGGGCGTGGGCCTGCGGGTGGGGCGTGAGCAGCACCGCGCCGGCCTCCCACGCGCTGCGCAGGGCGGCGCTGGCAGGCTGCTCCAGGTAGAAGTCGGTCAGGCGGTTGTAGACGAGGTCCACCGCCAGGCCGTCGGCCCAGAGGCGGCCGTCGCGCCAGGCCAGCTCGCCGGGGTCGGCGATGCGCATCTGCAGGCCGGCCCGCTCGAACAGGCCCTGGAAGAGCAGGAACTCCGGGTAGAGGTACTGCGTGGAGGGTGCCTCGTCGACGATCGCGATCGTCTGCAACGGCCGCGCGGTGGCGTCGCCACCGCGGGCCCACTCCTGCCGGAACATCGCGACCAGCGCGTCCTCGAACTGGCGCACCTGCTCCCGCGAGGGCACGAAGGCGGTCATGTCCTCGCAGCAGGCCCGCTGCGCGCGCGCCAGCACCGCGTTGAGCATTGCGCCGCCAGCGTTGGTGTTGACCTCGATGAGGCCCAGCTCGCCGCTTTCGGCCAGGTGGAAGTCGTAGCCGAAGAACACCCCGCGCGGCCCACCGGGTGCCGGCAGCCGGGCGATGGCCGGCGCATCGGCCAGGGCGCGCTCGCGCCAGGCCGGCAGCGCGGCGACCGCCTCCACCGCGCGCACCACCTGCGCCATGCGCAGGACCTGTTCGGGGGCGACGAACACCGGCTGCGCGGCGAAGAGGTAGGGGCAGCGCTCGCGCACCAGCGCGGCCAGGCCGGGGCGGCCGAGCTCGGCGTCCAGCGCCCGCGACAGCGCGGCGGGGTCGAGGCTGGCGCAGAAGCAGGCGCGGTTCAGGCTGGTGATCAGCTCGGCCATCTGCTCGGCGATCAGGGGGGTGGCGGTGTCCAGGGCGGTCTCTCCATCAGCGGTGGCGCTCGACAGCGCGCATGATGCCCAATCCGCGCCGCCCGGGGCCCACCAGGGCTGGGCACGCCGATATAGTGGCGGCGCCCCGACGATCCCTGCCCTGCTGCCGCCATGCTCAGCTCCCTGTTCGCCATCAGCCTCGGTGCCGCGCTCGGCGCCATCCTGCGCTGGCTGCTCAGCATCGGGCTCAATGGCCTGTTCCCCACCCTGCCTCCGGGCACGCTGGTGGCCAACCTGGTCGGCGGGTACCTGATCGGCCTGGCGCTGACCTTCTTTGCCCAGCAGCCGCATCTGCCGCCGGAGTGGCGCCTGTTCGTCATCACCGGCTTCCTGGGCGGGTTGACCACCTTCTCGACCTTCTCGGCCGAGGTCACCACCCTGCTGCAGGCCGGCCGCCTGGGCTGGGCCGGCGCGGTGATCGCCACCCACGTGCTGGGCTCGCTGGCGATGACGCTGCTGGGCATGGCCTCGCTGGCCTGGTGGCGCCGTGGCTGACACCTGCCGCCCCGACGTCGTCCTACACTCGCGCGCCTATGTGGACCGAAGCCCTGCTTGCCTACGCCCACCTCGCCTGTGTGCTGGGCTGGGTTGTCTTCGTCACCAGCCAGGCCGCGCTCGCGCGCAGCGAGTGGCTCAATGCCGCCGTGCTGGAGCGCCTGCTGCGGGTGGACCGCATCCTCTGGATCTGCTGGGCGGCGCTGCTGCTGAGCGGGCTGGCGCGTGCCTTCTGGGGCGTCAAGGGCGCCGGCTGGTATTGGAGCCAGCCGCTGCTGCACACCAAGCTGACGCTGCTGCTGGCGCTGGGCGCAGCGGCCTGGCCCAACACGCGGGCCTACACCCGCTGGCTGGCGCAGTGGCGCAGCGAGGGCCGCCTGCCCGCCGCGGAAGAGGTCGATGTGGTGCGGCGCCGGGTGATGGTCATTGCCCACGTGATGCTGCTGATCCCGCTGCTGGCGGTGGCGCTGGCGCGGGGGCTTTTCACGCGTTGAGATGCTGCGGTGACAGAATTCACAGGTAACCGGCCCGAGCGGCGCGCCGGCCTGCAAGGAGTGCGGCGATGAAGTGGGAAGGCCAGCGCGAGAGCGACCAGATCGAGGACCGCCGCAGCGGCGGGGGCGGTGGTGGCCTGGGCGGGGGCGGTGTGCGCCTGCCGGTCGGCCGTGGCGGCGTTGGCCTGGGCACGGTGGCGATCGCGCTGGTGGCGGGCTGGATCTTCGGCATCAACCCGATGACCATCCTCGGCCTGCTGGCTGGCGGAGGCCCGGCACCCACCGAGGTCAGCCGGCCGGCGCCAGGAGCGCCTGTGCAGCGCGACGAAGCCACGCGCTTCGTATCCACCGTGCTCGCTTCCACCGAGGACGCCTGGGAGCAGACCCTGCGCGCCGCAGGCGGCCAGTACCAGAAGCCGGTGCTGGTGCTCTACCGTGGCGCCACGCGCTCGGCCTGCGGGGTGGGCCAGGCCGAGATGGGGCCGTTCTACTGCCCGGGCGACCGCAAGGTCTACCTGGACCTGGACTTCTTCGACGTGATGCGCAAGCGCCTCGGTGCGCCAGGCGACTTTGCCCAGGCCTACGTGGTGGCGCACGAGGTCGGCCACCACGTGCAGCACCTGCTGGGCATCACCGACAAGGTGGACAACGCGCGCCGGCGCATGAGCGAGGCGCAGGCCAACGCGATGTCGGTGCGGCTGGAGCTGCAGGCCGACTGCTTTGCCGGCATCTGGGCCAACCACTCCCAGCAGGCGCGCCAGTGGCTGGACGCCGGGGACCTGCAGGAGGCACTCAACGCCGCCTCGCAGATCGGCGACGACACCCTGCAGCGCAACGCCGGTGGCGCGGTGGCGCCGGAGAACTTCACCCACGGCACCAGCGCCCAGCGCGTGCGCTGGTTCCAGCGTGGCTACGAGAGCGGGCGCATGCAGGACTGCAGCACCTTCGAGGCGCGGCAGCTCTGACGCGCTGATCAGCCGTCGCCCGGCGGGTCTGGATCGCCCGGATCTGCCGGATGGCGCTGATCGAGCCAGGCCAGCCAGCGCCGCAGCTGCGCCACCGAGCGCGCCTGCAGCAGCGCCAGCGCGTCGTCCAGGGCCTCCTGCACACGGGGGCGCCAGCGGCGCTCGCGGTCGGCCTCGTCGTGCCAGCCGAGCTGGCGGGCGATCTGCACGTCACTGCGCCCGGCCAGCGCCGCCTCCAGCAGCGACTGCTGGAGCGGGCTGAGCAGCGCCCGGCGGGCGCGCAGCTCGCGCCGCGCCAGGTCGACCAGGTCGCTGGCACCCTGCGCGTCGATCAGTGGCTTGAGCTCCTCCACCAGCGCCTGCGGCGTGCGCCGCTCGCCCAGCACCTTGCGCAGGCCGCTGGCGCGCTGCAGCTCGACCACGCCTTCCTCCTTGCACAGCTCGCGGGCGATGCCGTAGTTGGTCTGCCCGCGCAGCACGCGTGACAGCACCTCGCGCTCCGCGGGGGTCAGCTCGGCCACGACGATCTGCAGCAGGCGGCGCTCCTGCTCGGCGCGCTCGCGCAGCAGGGGCTCGCGCGCCATCGCCCGGCCGATGGCGGCACGCAGCTCGGCCGGCGCGGTCTGCTTGGCGTAGAAGTCCACGTCGGCGCGCCGCGTCACCTGCGACACCGCCAGGCGCACGTCGTGGCCGTGCGGGCCGGTCAGGAAGATCACCGGCATCGGGCAGCGCAGCGCCAGCAGGCGGTCAAAGATCTGCAGCCCGCTGGCCGCACCGGGCGGCTCGAAGTCGATGTCCAGCGTGATGATGCCGCGCCAGCCCCAGCGGTAGGCGTCGAAGAAGGCCTCGCCGCTCGGGTGGCCCCGGGCCTCCAGGCCGTGCGCCTGCAGGCTGTAGACCAGGCCGTCGCGGAAGTCGGCGTAGTCGTCCAGCACATGCACCATGGGCTGGCAGGCCGGGTCGCTTGGGCGGGCGGATTCAGTCATCGGCCTGCAGTGGTGCGGAGCGCCGATGCAGCGGCAGGCGCACCCGCAGGGTGGTGCCCTGTGACGCGCCATCGGTGGCGCTGTCGGCAATGTCGAGCTGCCCGCCCAGCTCCTCCACCCAGTGGCGGCAGATGTACAGGCCCCAGCCGGTGCCGCCGGCCCGGGTGGTGAAGCCCTGCTCGAACACGCGCGCGTGCAGTACGGGCGGGATGCCGTGGCCGCGGTCGCGCACCCGCAGCTCGACTGCATCGGCTCCTTCGCAGGGCGCGCCTTCGATCGTGAGCAGCCGCTGCGCTGCAGGGGTGTCGGCCATGGCCGCGATGCCGTTGGCGATCAGGTTGCCCAGCACCTCGCCCAGCGCGAGGCGGTCGGCCAGCACGGTCGGCAGTTCGGGTGGCAGGTTCTGTTCGAGCCGGACGGCGTGCGCAGCGGCCAGGCCGGCCTGGTGCGCCAGGGCGTCGGCCACCACCTCCTGCAGCGCCAGCCGCTCCCAGGCCACCTCGGCGCGCAGCCAGGGGCGGAAGCGCTCCACGATGGCCTGCATGTCGGCGGCGGCCCGAGCGGCCAGCCGCGCGCCGTCGGCCAGCCGGTCGGGGCGGCCCTGCTGCAGCCAGGCCTGCATGCCGTCGCAGGCGCTGCTGCAGGCCGCTGCGTGGTTGGAGATCTTGTGCAGCAGCTCGCCAGCGCGTTCGCCCAGCAGGTGCACGGCGGACTGGCGGCGCAGCAGCTCGTTCATCGCCTCGATGCGGCGCTGGTCCTCGACCTCGCGGCTGACGTCGCTGCTGGCCACGATCCAGCCGTCGCCGCGGCCCAGAGCGCGCACCTGCACGCGGGCCTGCCAGCGCGAGCCGTCCGGGCGCTCGTACTCGACCACGCGGCTCTGCGTTGGCGCGTGTCCGGTCAGCAGCGCCTGCCGTTCCGCGGCATGGGCCTCGCGCTGCGGCGCCGGCCAGTAGGGCAGCGGCGCGCGCAGGCCGAGCAGGGCCTCGCGCGGCCAGCCCGAGAGGGCGCAGAAAGCCCGGTTGACCCAGGTGAGCACGCCGTCGCGGTCGATCACCAGCAGGCCCATGTCGACCGACTCCTCGATGTCCTGCCGGAATGCGACCTCCTGGGCCAGCGACCGGGCATCGGCCTGGCGGGCCGCCGCTTCGCGCTGCAGCTCGGCGTCCTTGCGCTGCAGTGCGTCGATCTGCGCCTGCAGGCGCTGGCGGTCCCCCCGGTGCAGCCGGCCCAGCAGGTAGGCCAGTGCCATGCCGCCGAGCAACAGGGGCGCTAGGGGGTCGTTCGGCCAGATCGGGCTCATGCGGGTCGGTTGGTTTTCTCATTTTAGTGAGCCCCCTGCGCACGCCGGGCGGCGGTGTTGTGCCGTATGGGGCGGCCCATATGGAGCGGCAACGGCCGTCGCAGGACGATCAACCGCAACGGCCCGCCACGCACGGCAACGTCCCCGCAGCGAGCCGACCCGTCGATTCCACCCCTTGCCCGGCCCCGGAGGAACCCATGCCCGCCCTGCACCGCCCACTCGCCCTCAGCCTGCTGAGCTCCCTGTTGCTGCTCACCGCCTGCGGCGGCGGTGGGGACAGCGGCGGCGGCGCGACCACGCCGCCGCCCAGCGACACCAGCAAGTCCACCTACAAGCGGCCGGATGGCACGCTCTACTCGGCCGACGCGACGCTGCGCGTGGAGGAGATCAAGGTCGATGCGCGTGCCTCGACCGTGTTCATCCGCACCCAGGGTACGGAGTACAAGCCGAACGGCCTGGCGGTGGTCGAGGACCCGAATGGCTCGCGCGGCAGCGGCTTCATCTATGACAGCGCTGGGCGCATCGTCACCAACGCCCACGTCGTGACCGGCCAGGGCAGCATCATGGTGACCATCCCGGGCCGCGATCGCCCGGTGGCCGCCGAGCTGGTGGCCATCGCCGAGTGCGAGGACCTGGCCGCCTTGAAGCTGGTGTCTGGCAGCCCCTACCCCGCGCTGCCGTGGTCGGTGAGCACGCCGAAGATCTCGATGAAAGTCGGCCTGGCCGGCTACCCGGCCGACGTGAATGCCACCGACCAGAGCGCGCCCTACACCCTGACGGAGGGCACGATCAACACCGACGTGCTGTTCCGCAATACCTACTGGTCGTCGGCCGACGCCTTCTATCACACCGCCACCAGCTACGGCGGCAACTCGGGTGGGCCGCTGATCGAGCTCGACAGCGGTACCGTGGTCGGCGTGCACTACGCGAGCGGCGCCGACAACCGCTACCTTGCCCTGTCGTCCACCACCGCCAAGGAGATCGTCACCGAGCTGATGGCCGGTCGCGACGTGCTGGCGCTGGGCTTCTCGGGCGAGATGTACTACCGCTTTGCCGATGGCTCCGGCACTGTGCTGGGCTACGGGCTGTGGGGCCAGCGGCCCAGCGGCTCGGTGGCCAGCAAGGATGTGCCGATCGGCGTGTGGGTGCGCGGCTTGGCCGCGGGCGGCAAGGCCAAGAAGGCCGGCGTGATGCCGGGCGACGTCATCACCGCGATCGCCGGGGTGCGGCTGGACGGCGATGGCAACGACACCACGATGGCCACCTACTGCAACACCATGCGCAGCCAGAACCCCAACTCGGGCCGCGCGATGGACATCGAGGTCAAGCGCCTCAAGGCCGGCGGCGTGGTCTGCAGCGGCGAGATCAACGGCCGGGTGCTCGGCCTCAAGGGCACGCCCTCGCAGGCCTGCCCGGAGACGTCTGCGGTGCAGACCGGCAATTACCAGGGCTCGGTGGACTACCCGCTCTCCCATGCGCTGTCGCTGCAACTCTTGGACGGCAGGATCAGCGGCACGGCCGACTGGGGCGATGCCAGGGGCACGTTGCAGGGCACGGTCAGCGGCGACGGAGCCGTCAGCTTCGTGCAGAGCGTGGCCTATGCGGGAGTCACCTACAAGTTCACCTACACGGGCACGCGCAACGCCACCACGGGTGTGATGTCGGGTCAGATGCAGGCCAGCGAGGGCAACTACCCCTACACCGACCCGGTGTACTGGAGTGCCTCGCCGACGGCGAACTGACCCAGGCGAAGCCTGGATTGCCGAATCGGTCGGTCAGATGCGCTGGATGACCGGCCGGCTGGCCTCGACGGCAAACCGGGCCGCGGTGCGGATGCTGCTGGCGGGGTCGTTGGGGTCCAGCACGCTGCGCACCTCGGCGCGCAGCAGGTGGGGTTCGAGGCGGAAGCTGAGGTAGCCGCGCTCGTCGGCGCGGCCGTAGCGCGTCAACGGGTACATCTCCAGCAGCGCGTCGGTGCGCGACTGCGCCCAGCCGTGACTGGAGATCGAGGTGCCGCAGAACTCGGTGGCCACGCGCGGCGAGCCGGCCGCCAGGGGATCGGCCTTGAGCTCGCTGACGTAGGTGGCGTGCACGTCGCCGCTGAGCACCACGCAGCCGTTGATGCGGCGGTCCAGCACGGTCTGCAGCAGGCGCTGGCGGGCGTGGGCGTAGCCGTCCCAGCCATCGGTCCAGACCTGGGCGCGCTCGGGGTCGAAACGGTCCTGCGCCACCGCGCGCGACATCAGCGTGGGCTGGGCCAGCAGGTTCCAGCGCTGCGCGGGGTTCCAGGATTCGGCCAGCCACTGCTCCTGCGCCATGCCCAGCAGGCTGCGGCGCGGGTCTTCCAGCTCGGCGCATTCGGCCTGGCGCACGGTGGTGGAGCCCCCGCGGCCGGGCTTGGCGCAGGCCTGCGGGTCGCGGTACTGGCGCCCGTCCAGGCAGATCAGCCGGGCCAGCCGGCCCCAGTCGAAGCGGGTGTGGATGCGCATGTGCTCGCCGCGCGGCGCCGCCGACTTCGGGAAGGGCAGGAACTCCCAATAGGCCTGGTAGGCGGCGGCGCGCTGGGCGGCGAAGTCCGGCTGCAGGTGCTGGCCGCGCAGGCCGGCGTAGTCGTTCTCGACCTCGTGGTCGTCCCAGATCATCATCCAGGGCGCGATCGCATGGGCGGCCTGCAGGGCGGGGTCGGTCTTGTAGAGCGCGTGGCGGGCGCGGTAGTCCGCCAGCGTGCGGCAGCTGCGCCCCTCGGGCAGGGCGTTGTGGGCGCGCACGCGACCCGGCGCCGCGGCGCTCTCGTAGATGTAGTCGCCGAGGAAGATGATCAGGTCGGGCGCCTCCTGCACCACGTGGCGCCAGGCGGCCCAGTGGCCGTGGTCCCAGCGCTGGCAGGAGGCGGTGACGAAGTGCAGTGGCGCCATCTCGTCGGCCGCCGGTGCAGTGCGGGTGCGGCCCACCGGGCTGCGCTGGCCCGCCGCGGTGAAGCGGTACCAGTACCAGCGCCCCGGCGCGAGTTCGCCCGGTTCGGCGTGCACGCTGTGCGACCAGGATGCCTCGGCCCATTCGCTGCCACGGGCGACCACGTTGCGGAAGCCCTCGTCGGCGGCCAGCTCCCACTGCACCTCGACCTGCGCCGGCAGGGCGCTGCCGGTCAGCATGGTCCAGAGCACCAGCCGGTCCGGCATGGGCTGGCCGGAGGCCACCCCGTAGGCGAATCGGGGCTGGCTGTCCTGCGGCGGCTGGGGCAGCGGTGCGCAGCCGGTGAGCAGCGTGCCCAGGCCGAGCCCCAGGCCCAGCAGCTCGCGGCGTTGACGGGAATCGGGGAGGTTCGCAGGCATGGTGGGAGAACGTGGAGAGGTGATGGGCTGGCGCGGACGCGAGGTTACAGCCTCGTAACGTGGACGGGCAATCCGCGCTATCGGTCTGGCCGGGGCTGGCTGCTGGAAATTGACGCCGATGAAGATTGGGCGCGCACAAGGGCCTCTGGTTCTCGCAAACCCCGCCGTTCGTCGCGCCGCGCCCGGTGTACTTTTCACCTTCGCGGCGCTGCGCCTCAGTCGGATGAGGCAGGGCGCGGTGCGGGAGAGGACGATGCTGGAGCAAGTAAGGGTAGCGCAGCGGCTGACGAGCCTCGACGACATCGAGGAGGCGCTCTGGCAGGAGCTGGGGCATTGCGTGCACGAGCGTGATCACGACTGGCGCCGCTGCGTGCTGGCCAGCAGCGGCGAGCAGGGCGCCGATGCCCGCCTCGTGGTGCTGCGCGAGGTCGACCGCGAGGCACGCGAGCTCATGATCTACACCGACACCCGCTCGCCCAAGGTGGCGCAGTTGCAGCGTGACCGGCGCGCCACGCTGGTGTGCTGGTCGGCCGCGCTGGGCTGGCAGCTGCGCCTGCGCGGCGAGGTCGAGGTGGCCTGCGACGGCCTGCAGGTGACCTCGCGCTGGGCCACCATCAAGCACCGCCCGGCGGCTCAGGACTACCTCTCGCCGCTGGCGCCGGGCAGCGAGTGGGTGGCCGGCGGCAAGGTGGACCACCCGCGCGAGCACTTCGGCGTGATGACGCTGCAGGTGCAGTCGGTCGACTGGCTGGAGGTGCATGCGCTCGGCCACCGCCGGGCGATGTTCGACGCGCGCGGCCGGCGCTGGCTGGCGCCTTGAGCGCCCGCGAGCCGGCCTGCGATCTGGCCCGCACCCGGCGTGCGCTGTGGTCGAGGCGCTGCGCCTGCAGCCCGGGCGTGCAGCGGCGACAATCGCCACCGCCGTCCGCTCTTCCTCGCTCGCCGCGAGTCCGCCGTGTCCGCCCATCCCCCGCTGCCCTCCCTCGATACCCCCCGCCACCCCGGGCGCCAGCCGATGGCGCCACCCAACCCGGTCGCCCTGCGGCTGGGCTACCTGGGGCTGCTGCCCTTCGTCCTGGGGGCGCTGCTGTCGCTGATCGTGCGCGAGGACGCCCACCCCTATGTCGTGCTGGCGCTGGCGGGCTACGCGGCGGTGGTGATCTCCTTCCTCGGCGGCATCCACTGGGGCCTGGGCATGCGCGGGGCCGTGCCCTCGCCCACGCCCTTCGGCTGGTCGGTGGTGCCCGCGCTGCTGGCCTGGGTGGCGGTGGTGATGCCGGCCTATGCCGGCCTGGTGATCGACGGCCTGGTGTTGATCGCCTGCTACCTGGTGGACCGCCGGACCTACCCGGCGCACGGCCTGTCGCCCTGGCTGACGCTGCGCTTCCGCCTCACGGTGGTGGCAGTGCTGAGCTGCTTCCTGGGTGCCGCGCGCACCTGAGCCGCCACGTACGTCGCTCCGTACGCCGCCCTGCCCACCCCCACCCGGAGAAGACCCGATGGCCACCCGCCGCCGAACCCGTGCCGCCTCCGTCGCCGCGCCCGCCGCTGCGTCGGCGCCGGTGCACTACGAGGTTGATCTCTCCGACCGCAACGGCCACCACTTCGACGTCACCCTGACGCTGGCCGCACCGCAGGCCATGCAGCTCGTCAGCCTGCCGGTGTGGATCCCCGGCAGCTACCTGGTGCGCGAGTTCTCGCGGCACCTCAGCGGGCTGGTGGCGACCCAGGCCGGCCGGGCCTGCACCGTGCAGCAGATCGACAAGTGCCGCTGGCAGGTGCACTGCGCCGGGCCGGAGGCGGGCGCGCTGCAGCTGCGCTACCGCGTCTACGCCTTCGACCGCTCGGTGCGCACCGCCTGGCTGGACAGCCAGCGCGGCTTCTTCAACGGCACCAGCGTCTGCCTGAGCTGCGCCGGGCACGAGGCCGGCCCGCACGGCCTGACGCTCGCCGGTCTGCCGGCGGGCTGGGACGTGGCCTCCGGGCTGGCGGGGGACTTGGCGGGCGGCTGGCAGGCGCCGGACTACGCCACGCTGATCGACCACCCCTTCGAGCTGGGCGCCTTCTGGCGGGGCAGCTTCGAGGCGGGCGGCGTGTCGCACGAGTTCGTCGTGGCCGGGGTGCCGCCAGGCTTCGACGGGGAGCGGCTGCTGGCGGACACGCAGCGCATCTGCGAGGCGCAGATCCGCTTCTGGCACGGCGAGCCCGGGGATGCCGGGCAGACGCGCCCCGGCTTCGACCGCTACGTCTTCATGCTCAGCGCGGTGGACGACGGCTATGGCGGCCTGGAGCACCGCAACAGCACCGCGTTGATCTGCAACCGCCGCGACCTGCCGCGCCGGCCCGTGGCGCCACCGCCCGATGGCCGGCCTGCCGCCGCGAGCGATGGCTATGTGACCCTGCTCGGCCTGATCAGCCACGAGTACTTCCACACCTGGAACGTCAAGCGCCTGTGCCCGGCCGAGTTCGCGCCGCATGACCTGAGCGGCGAGCACTACACCGAGCTGCTCTGGTTCTTCGAGGGCTTCACCAGCTACTACGACGACCTGTTCCTCGTGCGCAGTGGCCTGATCGACGCGGCACGCTACCTCAAGCTGCTGGCCAAGACCGCCAACCAGGTGCTGGGCAGCCCGGGGCGGGCCGTGCAGTCGGTGGCGCAGGCCAGCTTCGATGCCTGGATCAAGTACTACCGCCCGGACGAGAACAGCGCCAACGCCACGGTGAGCTACTACACCAAGGGCGCGCTGGTGGCGCTGGCGCTGGACCTGACGCTGCGCAGCGAGGGCCGCGGCACGCTCGACGCCGTGATGCAGCGCCTGTGGCGCGAGGCCTGCGCGCGCAGCGTCGCGGCGGGCAGCGCCCCCGAGCAGGGCGGGCCGATCAGCGAGGCCCACATCGCCGCCGCGCTGCAGGCGGTGGGCCGGCGTGACTTCGCCCCCGAACTGGCTGTCTGGGTGCACGGCACCGGCGATCTGCCGCTGGAGCGCCTGCTCGCCTCGGCGGCGGTGGGCTGGAGCCGCGAGGCACCCACCCTGGCCCAGCGCCTGGGCGCGCGCACCAGCGACGGCCCCGCCGGGCCGACCGTGCTGGCGGTGCTGAGCGGCGGCGTGGCCGAGCGGGCCGGCCTGGCCGCGGGAGACGAGCTGCTGGCGCTGGACGGCTGGCGGCTGGGCAAGATCGACGACCTGACGCTCTACGGCGCCTTCGACCCCGCTGGCACCCGGACGCTGCCGCTGCTGGTCAGTCGCGACCGGCGTGTGCTGGCGCTCGAACTGCCCGCTGGTGCCTCCAGTGCGGCCGCTGCCGAAGGCGCGGTGGCGCTGGTGGTTCAGCCCAAGGCCGGCGCGGCCGAGCGCCGCCGCCGCGAGGCATGGCTGGGCACCCCGCCCGCCTGACGCCGCCGGGGTGGCGGCGCGCCGGGCGGGTGGCGCTGCTGGTCACGCTGGCGCTGCACGCCCTGGTCGGGCAGCAAGTCGGCGAGCTGATCGCGCCGATCGATCCCGCCGCGCCGCCGCTGCAGCGCATCCAGGCCGCCTACACCCGCAGCGTGGCCCAGGCCGAGCCGCCTGCCCCCGCGGCTGCGGCCAGGCCGGTGGTCACCGCACCCACGCGCCCACGCCCCGGTGCGGCACAGGCCCGCGCACTGACCGCCGAGCAGATCGCCGCGGAACAGGCCGCGCTGCGTGAACGCGCCCTCGCCGCGGTCCAGGCGGCATCGGCCGGCCCGCGTCCGGCCGAGGTGGTCGCACCGGCTCCCCCGGCGTCGGGCGTCGCGGTGGCCGCTCCTGCTTCAGCACCCGTTTCTGCAGCCGTTTCTGCGGCCGTTTCTGCGGCCGTTTCTGCGGCCGCCGCCCCTGCAACCTCTGCTGCCGCCGCCAGCGGCCCGGCCTCATCGGCCTCGGCCGTTGCCACGGCCGCGTCGGTATCGGTGTCGGCGTCCGCATCGGGTGTGGCGGCCTTGGCTGCCGGCACGCCGATGATCAGCGAGGGCCGGCCCTGGCCTGTCTCGACCCGGCTGAGCTACGCCCTGCACGGCTGGTACAACGGCGACGTCTACGGCCAGGCCCAGGTCGAGTGGCTGCGCGAGGGCTGGCGTTACCAGGTGTACCTGGACGTGGCCGTGGGGCCGCGGCTGGCGCCGCTGATGACCCGGCGCATGACCAGCGAGGGCCGCATCACCGAGCGCGGCCTGGTGCCGCAGCGCTACCTGCAGGTCACCCAGCAGATCATCGGGCGCACGCGTACCGCGCGCATCGGCTTCGAGGACAGCGAGATCCTGCTCGACAAGGGCAACCGCGTGCCCCAGCAGGCCGACGTGCAGGACACCGCCAGCCAGTTCATCCAGATGATCTACCTCTTCACCGCCCAGCCGGCGCTGCAGGAGGTCGGGCGCAGCATCGAGTTCCCGCTGGCGATGCCGCACCGGGTGGACCGCTGGACCTACGACGTGGGGCGCCGCGAGCCGATCACCACCCCGGTGGGCGTGCTGGAGGCCTTCCACGTCAAGCCGCGGCGGGCGGCGAGCAAGGGCGACCTGAGCGTGGAGGTCTGGTATGCGCCGCGCCTGCAGCTGCTGCCGGTGCGCATCCTGATCCGCCAGGACGAGAACACCTGGGTTGACCTGCAACTGGAGAAGGCTCCAGAGCAGTGACCCCCGCGCGGCGGCGGGGCGGTGTGTTCGTTCAGAACGGCGGGCCGTCGTCGGCCAGCGTGGGCAGGGGGCTGGCTGTGGCGCCGCCTTCGACCGGTGCTGCGCTGCCGGGCAGCTGCTCGCCGCCCAGCGCGTCGATCAGGTCCGGCAGCAGTCGGCCCAACTCGCCGGTGGTGATGGCCGCATCGGCATCGAATTCGTCCTCGCCCTTCGGCGCGCCCTGGCTCTCGAACACGCCGTCGAGAAAGTCCAGCTTCTTGAGCGTGCCGGCCTCGGTGAGCACGAAGGACACCCGCCCGCCCCAGGTCAGCGCCAGCCGCGTGGGCCGCTTGCCCTGTGCGATGTGCGCGCGCACCTCCTCGATGTCCAGCGGGTGGCGGGCATAGCGCACCACCGATTTCATTTCGTCGGCGGACTTCAGCTCGCACTCGCGGTCCACTGAGAACACCACCGGCGGCTCGCCGCTCACCAGCCAGTCGGACATCACCTGCGCCGGGGACTGCGCGGTGTGCAGCGGCGCCAGCGCCAGGCCGTCCAGCGTGCGCACCAGCAGGCTGAGCGCCTCGTCGGCCGCCTTGGCGCTGCCGGCGTCCACACAGAGCAGGCGCTGCTCCAGGTCCAGCCAGAGCTGCAGGGCCGACTGCCGGGTGAAGGCCATCGGCAGCAGCTCCAGCGTGGCCTGGTCCTTCAGCTCGCCGCGCTCCTTCTTGCCCGGCTTGCGCCCGGTGGCCTGCTCGATCTGCGCGGCCATTTCCTCGACGCGGCGCTTGACCACCGAGGCCGGCAGCATCTTGCGCTCCACCATCAGCCGCAGCAGCCAGTGCCGGCCGCCGTCGACGCTCTCCACGTAGGTGCTGTGCGCCTGCCCGCGCGGCGGCACCCAGCCCATCGACTGCGGCTGGCTGGCACCGCAGGGCACGAAGGCGGCCTTGGCCAGCTCGGCATCCAGCCCCGCCAGCGGCGGCGGCGTCCACTCGGGGGCGATGCGAAAGACGATCAGGTTCTTGAACATGGCGCCATTGTCCATGCCCCGGGCCCTCGTCTGCGTCAACCCCGGCCTGGCTTGACGGGCGCAGAATCGGCGTATGAACAGTGCCCTGGACGCCCACGACCTGCACATCCGCCGCGTCGGCATCGACACCTGGCGCGAGAACGTCGCCTATCTGCACCGCGACTGCGAGGTGGTGCGCGCCACCGGCTTCCAGGCGCTGGCCAAGGTGCAGGTGCGCGCCAACGGCCAGACCATCAGCGCGGTGCTGAACGTGGTGGACGACGAGCGCATCGTCTCCGCCTGCGAGCTGGGCCTGTCGGAGGACGCCTTTGCCCGCCTGAACGTGCCGGAGGGGCATTCGGCGCGCGTCGCACCGGCCGAGCCGGCCGAGTCCATCCCGGCGTTGCACCGCAAGATCGCCGGGGAGCGGCTCGACCGCGAGGACCTGCACGCCATCATCCGCGACGTGGCGGCGGCGCGTTACTCCAAGATCGAGCTGGCCGCCTTCGTGGTGGCCACCAACGGCTACGACCTGGACCGCGACGAGGTGCTGCACCTCACCGAGGCGATGATCGAGGCCGGCCGCCGGCTCGACTGGCACCAGGCGGTGCGCGGCGGCCCGGTGGTCGACAAGCACTGCATCGGCGGCATCCCGGGCAACCGCACCTCGATGCTGGTGGTGCCCATCGTCACCGCGCACGGCATGCTCTGCCCCAAGACCAGTTCGCGCGCCATCACCTCGCCGGCCGGCACCGCGGACACCATGGAGGTGCTGGCCGACGTGGAGCTGCCCTTCGAGCGGCTGCGCCAGATCGTGCGCGACACCAACGGCTGCCTCGCCTGGGGCGGCACGGCCGACCTCTCGCCGGCCGACGACATCCTGATCTCGGTCGAGCGCCCGCTGGCGATTGACTCGCCCGGCCAGATGGTCGCCTCGATCCTGAGCAAGAAGATCGCCGCCGGCTCCACCCACCTGGTGCTCGACATCCCCGTCGGCCCCACCGCCAAGGTGCGCTCGATGCCCGCGGCGCAGCGCCTGCGCAAGCTCTTCGAGTACGTCGCCGACCGCCTGCACCTGCAGCTCGACGTGATGATCACCGATGGCAGCCAGCCCATCGGCCGCGGCATCGGCCCGGTGCTGGAGGCGCGCGACGTGATGCAGGTGCTGCGCAACGACCCCGCCGCCCCCAGCGACCTGCGCGACAAGGCGCTGCGCTTGGCCGGGCGCATCATCGAGTTCGACCCCGACGTGCGTGGCGGCGACGGCTGGCGCATCGCCCGCGACATCCTCGAATCCGGTCGCGCGCTGGTGCAGATGGAGGCCCTCATCGACGCCCAGGGCCGGCGGCAGCAGCCCCCACCGCTGGGCGAGCTGACGCACGAGGTGCTCGCGCCCGCCGATGGCGTGGTCGGCGAGATCGACAACCTGCACCTGGCCCGCATCGCCCGCCTGGCCGGCGCGCCGCAGGTCAGCGGGGCCGGCGTGGACCTGCTCGCCAAGCTGGGTGACGCGGTGCGCACCGGCCAGCCGCTCTACCGCATCCATGCCTGCTACGCCGCCGACCTGACCTTCGCCCGCACGGCCGCCGAGCGCGACGGTGGCTACCGGGTGGCAGCCCAGGCCACCGTCGCCCCTGCTGCGACCGCCGCCGCATGATGCCCGCCCGCCCTGAACCGGCGAAAGCGCACACGGCAGGCCGGGCCGGGCGGGGCTGTGGGCGGGATCGACCTGCACCGCGCGCCATACTGCCGCCGCATTGGCCCCGCCCGCTTTTCCGGTGCCGCTCGCCCGGCGCCCCTCTGCGATGACCGTATCGACCGCTCCCGCCATGCCCAGCCTGCCCGCCTCAACCGCTGTGCCCGCCGCGCCCGCCACCGCGGCGCCGATCACCGCCGTGCTGGCCTTCGAGGATGAGCGGGCGCAGGGGGCGGCCCTGGCCGAGGCGCTGGGCGTGCCCTGCCGGTTGATTGTGCGGCACCGCTTCCCGGACGGCGAGCTCAAGCTCACCCTGCCCACGCCGCTGTCTGGCAGCGTCGTGCTGCTGCGCAGCCTGCACCAGCCCAACGAGAAGCTGGTCGAGCTGCTCATCACCGCCCCTGCCGCCCGTGCCCAGGGCGCCGAGCGCGTCCTGCTGGCCAGCCCCTACCTGGCGTACATGCGCCAGGACATCGAATTCACACCCGGCGAGGCCGTCAGCCAGCGCCACATCGCCCGGTTGCTGGCGCAGCACTTCGACGCCGTCGTCACCGTCGACCCGCACCTGCATCGCATCGCCTCGCTGGACGAGGTGATGCCGCCGCCCTGCCGCGGCGTCGCGCTGACGGCCGCCCCCCTGTTGGGCGAGTTCATCGCGCGCCAGCATGCGCACGACCAGCTGCCGCCGCTGCTGCTCGGCCCGGATGAAGAGTCCGCCCAGTGGGTGGCCGAGGCCGCCCGCGCCCGCGGCCTGCCCCACGCCTGGTGCGTCAAGAACCGCCGCGGCGACCGCGACGTGCACGTCACCCTGCCCGACGGCCTTGATCTGGCCGCCCGCGCCGTGGTGCTGATCGACGACATGGCCAGCACTGGCCGCACCCTGATCGAAGCCGCCCGCCTGTGCTTTGCCGCCGGCGCCGACACGGTGGACGTCGCCGTGACCCACGCCCTCTTCGTCGGTGACGCCATGGACGCCCTGCGCGCCAGCGGCGTGCGCCGCGTCTGGAGCAGCGACTGCGTGCCGCACCCGAGCAACGCGGTGTCGGTGGCGGGGATGCTGGCGGAGGCGTTGCGGGGTGTGTGAGACGCGGACGCTGCATCACCCGCTCTGCGATCTGGAGCCCCTCTCGGTCGACCACGCCGCCGAGATGTTCCCGGTCCTGAGCGACCCGGCCATCTACGAGTATGAAAATGCCCCGCCTGCGTCCGAGGCCGCCCTGGCGGCGCGCTACGCACGGCAGGTCGTGGGCCACTCGCCGGACGGGCGAGAACGCTGGCTGAACTGGGTGATCCGCCGGAGGACGGGCGAACTCGCCGGCTACGTGCAGGCCACGCTGCATCCCGACGGCTCGGCCTACATTGGCTACGAGCTGGCCAGCCGCCACTGGCGCCAGGGCCTCGGCAGCGCCGCCGTCGCCACCCTGATCGGCGAGCTCATCGCCCACCAGGGGGTGACTCGCTGTGTGGCGGTGCTCAAGGCCCGCAATGCGCGCTCCCTGGGGTTGCTGCACAAGCTCGGGTTCCGTCCCGGATCACCCGCCGATCGAACGGCCTGGGCCGTGGATGACGACGAACTGATCCTGATCCAGCCCGCGCCGTCCCGCCCGGCCTAGGCCTGCGGGCCTGGCGTGCAGTGGGCGCTTGCCCAGTTGGTGCAGCGCGCTGCCAGGACCTCGCGCGGCGCCTGCGTGTCGATGACTTCGGCACGGCAGCCCGCCAGGCCCGCCAGTTCAGCGGCGTCGAACGGTTCCCGGACCCGCTGCTGAAACTCCAGCACCGCCACCCCCGCATCCGACGCATCGCGGCCTTCCTTCTCCCGGCGGGCGATGCGCTCGCGCAGCACCGGGTCGGGGGCACGGCATTCGAGCAGGTGCCCGGGCACGCCCGCCTGGGCGGCGACGGCCATCAGCGCACGGCGTTCGTGTGCGTGCAGGCAGGCGGCATCGACCACCACGGCCCAGCCGTCGGCCAGGGCCTGGGTGGCGGTGGCCTGCAGGTGGGCGTAGGTGCGCTCGGTGGCTTCGCGGCCGTAGAGCGTGGCGGCGGGGAGCTGGCCAGGGCCCTCGCCGGGGCGGTCGGTGGGCGCCAGGCCGTACAGGCGCTTGCGCTCCACGTCCGAGCGCAGCCAGACGGCGCCGAGCCCTTCGGCGATCTGGCGTGCCGCGGTGCTCTTGCCGGAACCGGAGAGGCCCCAGGTGACGACCAGCCGCGGCGTGGGCGCGGCGGCCAGCCGCTCGGCCAGCGCCAGGCCCTGCGCCGCCGCGGCGTGTTCGGCGCAGCGCAGCTCGTCGGGCACGTCCGGCTCGGCGGCGTGGATCCAGGCCACCTTGACGCGCACCAGCGCGCGGTAGGCGGCCTGCCAGCGCAGCAGGCCGAGTGCGTCGAAGTCACCGGTGAGCTCCAGCCAGCGCGTCAGCAGGCGCTGCGCCAGCGCCGGCTGGCCGTGGGCGAGCAGGTCCATCCAGGGGAAGGCGAGTTCGGCCGCCACGTCGATCCAGCGCAGCTCGGGGTTGAACTCCAGCGCGTCGAAGGCCACCGGCTCCCCGTCGCGATCGTCCCCGATGAGGACCCAGTTGGCCAGGTGGGCGTCGCCGTGGCATTCGCGCACCCGGCCGGCGGCGTGGCGCCGCGCCATGAGCGGGGTGAGCGCGGCGGCGCGCTCTTCGCTCCAGCGGGCCAGGGCGGCGATGCGCTGGCGCTCGGACTCGGTCGGGGCCAGCCGGGTGACGGCCGCCAGGTTGTCGCGCACCCAGCGCAGCGTCACCTCGGGCCGTCCCGTGGCCGTGTCCGTCGCATCGGCCGCGGTCAGCGTGGCGTGGAAGGCCACCAGCCGCTCGGCCAGCCGCTCCACCACCTCGGCGGTCAGCTCGCCCCGGTCGGCCAGGTGCGCCAGCAGGCGCGAGTCGTCGAAGCGGCGCATGTGCAGCACCCAGTCGAGCGTGCCGGGCGGGGCTGCTGCGCCGACGGCGAGGGCCGGGCCAAATGTGGGCGCTTCCGCAGGGCCGATCACCGGGTGCACGCCCAGGTACAGCGCGGGCGCGGTGCGGCGGTTCAGGCGCAGCTCCTCCTCGCAGAAGTGGCGCCGTGCCTCGGCACTGGCGAAGTCGAGGAAGCCGAGCGCGAGCGGCTTCTTCAGCTTCCAGGCGTCATCGCCCGCCAGCAACACGCTGGAGATGTGCGTGTCGATGCGGCGGGGCAGCTCACCACCGCCGTGGTCGGTGTCCAGCTGCTGCGCCAGTGCCTCGATCAGCGCATCGATCAGCGCGTGGTGCTCCGCCAGCGCCTGTGCGCCCACCGGATCGGGCTGCACGACTCCGCTCGGCACGGCCTTGCCCGGCTCAGCGGGCGCGCGGCTTCAGGTCGCCGCAGTCGGCACCGAGCCAGGTGGAGCTGTTCTCCACGTTCACCGTCTCGCTGCGCCCGCCGACCACGGTGCGCACGACGGTGCGCCCACTTGCCGAGGTGGCGCTGGTGAGGGTGTACTCGCCTTCGCCGCTCATGGGCGGCTCGGTGCGGCAGCTGAAGGTGTAGCGGAACACCTTGCCGCTGCGCTGGCCCTGCTGGGTGCAGCCCTCCTGCGCCTGGGGCAGCTCCTCGCGCTCGGCCTGCTCCTTGGTCACGCACACGCGCACCGTGTTGCCCTGCGGGCCCAGGGCGACGCCGCGGCCCTTCATCATGGCCTCCATCTGCGCGCGCTGCTCGGGCGGCAGGTTCTGCATCTGCTGCTGGGCCATTGCCATCGCGCTGGCCAGGTCACCGCCGCCACCACCACCGGCCGCGCCCCCGCCCTGGACGCGGGCCGAGATTTCCCACAGGCCGGGTTTCATCTTGCCGCTGGCCTGGGCGTGTGCGTCCCAGGCGGACCAGGCACCGACCACGACGAGGGCACCCAGGGCAAACCAGCGCTTGACGCTGCAGGGGGTGAGTTCGAAAGCCATCGCAAACCTCCTTGTCCGACGCGGCGCAACCCACACCGCAGGACGATGTTAGGCCCGGGCTGCCTATCATCGCGATGACCCGTGTCACGCCATGTAAGCCGCCATGCCCGCCGTACCCTTCTCTACGCTTGCCGACCTGCGCCGCCGCCTGGACCAGGGCGAGCTCACCCACGAGGCCCTGGTGCAGGCCGCCCTGGAACGCGCTGCCAGCCCCGCCGCGGCGCAGGTCTTCACGCGGCTGTATGCCGACGCCGCACTGGCCGCGGCCCGCCACGCCGATGCGGCGCAGGCGGCCGGCGTGCGGCTGGGCCTGCTGGCCGGGCTGCCGGTGACGATCAAGGACCTCTACGACGTGGCCGGCGAAACCACCCTGGCCGGCTCGGTGATCCGCCTGGGCGCCACTCCCGCGGAGGCCGATGCACCCGCGGTGCAGCGCCTTCGCGCAGCCGGTGCGGCCATCCTCGGCAAGACGGCGATGACCGAGTTCGCCTTCTCGGGCGTCGGCATCAACCCGCACCACGGCACGCCGGCCAACCCCGCCTGGCCGGGCGCGGGGCTGCCCGGGGTGGCGCCGCGCATCCCGGGCGGCTCGTCCTCCGGCGCGGCGGTGTCGGTGGCGCTGGGCATCGCGGTGGTGGCGCTGGGCTCGGACACCGGCGGCTCGATCCGCATCCCCGCCGCGCTCTGCGGGCTGGTCGGCTTCAAGAGCACGCAGGCCCGCACGCCGCGCACGGGCACCTTCGAGCTGGCGCGCTCGCTGGACACCGTCTGCGCCATGACCCGCAGCGTGGCCGACGGCATCGCCGTGGACGCGGGAATCGCCGACGCGCCGCTGGCCGTCGAGCCCCGCCCGCTGGACGGCGTGCGCCTGGCGCTGCCCGGCACGCTGATGCTCGATGCGCTGGAGCCCGCGGTGGCCGTGGCCTTCGAGCGGGCGCTGACGGCACTGTCGGCCGCGGGCGCGCGCATCATCGAGCTGCCGCTGACCGAACTGGGCGAGATCGGCACGTTGAACGCACCCGGCGGCTTCTCGGCGGTGGAGGCCTTCGCGGTGCACAGCGCGTACTTCGCGGCCGAGCGCCACCGCTTCGACCCCCGCGTGGCGCAGCGCATCGCGCTGGGCGAGCCGGTGACCGCAGCGCAGTACATCGCGCTGCAGGACCGGCGGCACGACTGGATCGGGCGGACGGGCCGCGCGCTGGCCGGCTTCGACGCCATCGTCAGCCCGACCGTGCCGATCCTGGCGCCCGAGATCGCCGCGCTCGAGGCCAGCGACGAAGCCAGCGACCAGGCTTTTTTCCGCGCCAACGGCCTGCTGCTGCGCAACACCTTCGTCGCCAACTACCTGGACGGCTGCGCGTTCAGCCTGCCCTGCCAGGCCCCGGGTGAGGCACCGGTGGGGCTGATGTTGACCGCGCCGGGCGGCCATGACGCGCGGCTCGCCGGGGTGGCGCTGGCGGTGGAGGCGGCGCTGAAAGCGGTACTGGAGCCGGCCCGCGCTGCCTGACCAGCCCAGCCGATCAGCCCAGCAGATCCTGCAGCGCGCCGCCCAGCGCCGGGTGGCGGAAGTGGAAGCCGCGCGCCTGCGCATGCGCCGGCAGCACGCGCTGGCCGCCAAGCAGCAACGGGGCCATCTCGCCGGCCGCCAGCTTCAGCACCCAGGCCGGTGCAGCCAGGAAGGCCGGGCGGTGCAGCGCGCGGGCGAGCTGGGCGGTGAACTCGGCGTTCGTTACCGGCTGCGGCGCGGTGAGGTTGAAGGCGCCGCTGGCCTGCGGGTCGGCCAGCAGGTGCAGCAGCAGGGCGTGCCAGTCGTCCTCGTGGATCCAGCTCATCCACTGGCGGCCGTCGCCCAGGCGGGCGCCCAGCCCGAGCGAAAACGGCAGCCGCATGCGCGCCAGCAGGCCGCCATCGCGCGCCAGCACCAGGCCGGTGCGCAGCCAGCACAGCCGCAGCCCCAGGCCCTGAACGGGCCGGGCGGCGGCCTCCCAGTCGGCGCAGAGCCGGGCGGCAAAGTCGGCGGCGGGCGGCGCGGCCTCGGTGAAGACGCGTTCGCCGCCATCGCCGTAGACGCCCACCGCCGAGCCACTGAGCAGCACCGCCGGCCGCCGGTGGGCTGCGGCGATACGCTGCACCAGCTGCTCGGTCAGCGCGATGCGGCTGTCACGCAGCCGGGCCTTGCGCGCCGCCGTCCAGCGTGCGTCGGCGATCGGCTCGCCGGCCAGGTTGACCACCGCGTCGAAGTGGCGTTCCGGCGTCCAGGCGGCGAGATCGTTCCAGACCTCCACGTCCCTGCCGCAGAGGGCGCGCACCCGCTCTGCCGGCTGGCGGCTGAGCACGGTGACGCGGTGGCCGGTCTGCTGCAGCGTGGTGCACAGTGGCCGGCCGAGGGTGCCGGTGGCGCCGGTGATGAGGAGGTGCATGGCGGCGGGCTCTTGCCTCTTGCTCAAGGGACGACGAGCCTAGCGCGCCAGCCTCAATCGCGCACGAGCCGCTTCACTGCCCCCACGCGCTGCCTGGCCACGTCCTCGGCGTGGAAGGGCAGCGTGGGCCATTGCTTGGCGGCAAAGGTCTTCAGCTGGTCGAAGGCAAAGGGCGAGTCGGGTTGCGAGGCTTGGCCGTAGGCCAGGATGGCCTGCGCCACCGGCCCGCGCGCGTCGAAAGTCACGGTCTGGAGGTAGCTGGAGCCGTAGTTCACGTCGTAGCCGGACTTTGGCAGAGTCGGCACGCCCTGGGTCTCGACCTTGTTGAGCACGCCCTCGAACTCGTCGCCGCCATGCACCGGCACGTTGCCGCCGCCGTTGGCCGCGTTCATGCGCTTGAACTGCACCTGCGCCAGCGGCGCGTCCAGTGCAAAGCCGGCAGCGCGCACGGTGGCCACGGCTTTGTCGAGCGCCTCGAAGACCTTGGCGCGCACGGCAGCGTCGTCCAGCTTCAGGCCGGCGGGCGTGCGCACCGCGTCGGCGGGGTTGAAGGGCACACGCCAGACACCGGCGATGTCCTTGGCCTGGCGCCACCATTCGCGGAAGAGGTGGGCACCGCGCGACTCGGGGTTGTTGCGGCGGTCCCAGCCCTTCAGCGCGGCGCAGCCGTCGCGGCTCGCGTCGCTGAGCGGGCCGGCCGAGCCATTGGCACAGCCAGCGAGCAGGTCGTCCAGCACGATCCGCGCGGCGTGGTTGCGGTTCAGGAATAGCATGGCCTGCACCTCGGCCGGGCCGACCTTGCCGTCCGGCGCGATCCCGTCACGTGCGGCCAGGCGCTCGCCGATCTCCAGGATGCCGGCGCGGGTGCGCAGCCGCTGCGGCGTGCCCACCGGGCCGACCATCGGCGAGATGCCCGCCAGCGGGGTGGCCGGGTTGCTGAGCCAGAAGCTGTCGTTGGAGTTCTGCACCCAGTCGCGGCGCTGGACGATCGGCATGCGCTCGATGGGCGTCAGACCCGGCACGGGCGAGGTGGGGTCGCGGCGCCAGCTGCAGTCGCTGCGCGAGCCGTCCAGCACCGGCAGGCCGGCGGCGCGGAAGAGGGCGGCCGCCGGCTTCGAGGGCGCGCAGCGCTCCAGCTGGGCGGCATCGACGTCGGGCACCACGCTGACGTCGGCGACCATGGCGTCGCCGTGGCGGTCGGCCGCGACGGTGTTCACCCAGGGGATGCCGAGCTTGGCCAGCCCGGCGCGGAGGTCCGCCAGGTTCTTCGCGCGGTTGAAGGCCAGCCAGCTGTCGCCGTAGCGCATGTTCAGCGTGTTGGCGTCCTGGATGGCATAGGCCTGCGTCGCGGTCCAGTTCAGCCCGGCGCGCGGCATCACCAGCACCGGGCCCCAGCGGGTCACCCAGACGGTGTGCTCGCGCGTGCTCAGGCTGCCGTCGGCGGCCCGCACCTCGTAGCGCACCGTGCGCGGCGTCATCGCCTCGCTCTGGCCGTCGACCAGGTAGGCGCGCGGGTTGCCGGGCGCCAGCTTCAGTTCATGCAGGGTGAAGCGCTTGCCGGTCGAGACGGTGTGGGTCCAGGCCACGTCGCGGTTGAAGCCGATCTGCACCAGGCCGCCGTGGCCGATGGCCGCGCCCATCACGTCCAGCTCGCCGGGGATGGTCAGGTGCATCTGCCAGAAGCGGTTGATGCCATACCAGGGGAAGTGCGGGTTGCCCAGCAGCACCCCGGCGCCGTTGCGGGTCACCTCGGCGCCAAAGGCCCAGCCATTGGAGCCGATCGGCGGGTCGAGCACCACCTCCTCGCGCAGCGCGGCGGTGGCGTCCGCCAGGCTCACCGGAGCCGGCAGGGCGGCGCCCGCCTGGGGCGGCTGGGCAGCGACCACCGCGTCGGCCAGCGCCGCGACGCCGGCCTGCACCATCGACAGCTCGTTGAGCCGCAGGTAGTCGGCCAGCGTCATCGGCCGCAGCCAGGGCTGGGCGGCGCAGGGGGCCGGGAGCTGGCTGGCCTGATCGCGCAGGAAGCGGTTCCAGCCGGCCACATAGCCGCGCGCCAGCGCCTGCGTGTCGGCACTGGCGGCCACGAAGGCCCGGGCCAGCGCGGCGTCGTCCATGTGGGCGCGCACAAAGGTGTCGATCAGCGCGTTGGGCAGCGGGCGCAGGCCGAACAGCCCGCGGGCCTCGGCGCCGAACCAGCGCGAGCGCTCGCCGCGGACGGTGATGAGCTGGTTGGCGGTCTGGCAGGCGTTGTCCTCGGCATGGGCATAGGCCACGCCGTAGGCCAGCGACTCGAGGTTGGCCGCCTCAATGTGCGCCACGCCGTGGGCGCTGCGCTGGATCTGAACGCTGCGGGCGTCGAGTCCGCCGGCGCCGCCCGGTGTGGTGCAGGCGGCCAGCAGGGCGGCACTGAGCAGTGCGGCGATCGCTGCGGCCGATGTCGGGTGCCGCTGCACCATGAGGCGGGGAAGGGTCACGGGCGTCTCCGGTCTGGTTGTGTCCCGACTTGTAAGGTCCGCCACAGGCCCCGGCAATCCGGGTGTACCGGGGGCGCCTGTCACCCAGGCGTCATCGGGTGGTCCAGCGGGCGATCTGTCGGGAGCCAGTCGGGGTCGGGCGCGGGCTTGACGCGCCTCAAGACCGGCTGGCGCGCCGAGTCGAACAATGCCGGGTTCCAGGCCACCGCGCCTGGCGGCAACCACAACGAGGAGCAAGGCCGATGCTGCAGATCCGGATCCATGGGCGGGGCGGGCAGGGGGTGGTCACCGCCGCCGAGTTGCTGTCGGTCGCTGCCTTCGAGCAGGGCCGTCACGCCCAAGCCTTCCCGAGCTTCGGCTCCGAGCGCACCGGCGCGCCGGTGGTGGCCTTCTGCCGCATCGACGACCGCGAGATCCGCCTGCGCGAGCCCATCCTGGCGCCCGACGTGCTGATCGTGCAGGACCCGACGCTGCTGCACCAGGTGGACGTCTTCCAGGGCCTGAAGCCCGATGGCTACGTGCTGATCAACAGCCGCCGCAGCTTCGATGCGCTCGGCCTGGGCGAGGTGGCCAAGCAGTTCCGCCACGAGCGGCTGACCACCGTGCCTGCCACCGAGATCGCGCTCAAGCACCTGGGCCGCCCGCTGCCCAACGCGGTGCTGCTGGGCGGCTTTGCCGCGCTGTCCGGCCTGGTGTCGCTGGACGCGGTGGCCCATGCCATCAGCGACCGGTTCAGCGGCAAGGTGGCCGAGGGCAACATCGCCGCGGCCAGCGAGGCCTTCGAGTTCGTGCGCCAGGAATTGGAGGAATTGGCGGAAATGCAGGAGGCGGCCCATGCTCAAGCAGATTGAGGGTTCACAGGCGGTGGCGCAGACGGTGGCGCTGAGCCGCCCGGAGGTGATCTGCGCCTACCCGATCTCGCCGCAGACGCACATCGTCGAGGGCCTGGGCGAGCTGGTGAAGAGCGGCGCCCTGGCGCCCTGCGAGTTCATCAACGTGGAGAGCGAGTTCGCCGCGATGAGCGTGGCCATCGGCAGCTCGGCGGCCGGCGCGCGCACCTACACCGCCACCGCCAGCCAGGGCCTGCTGTTCATGGCCGAGGCGGTCTACAACGCCAGCGGCCTGGGCCTGCCGATCGTGATGACGGTGGCCAACCGCGCGATCGGTGCGCCCATCAACATCTGGAACGACCACAGCGACAGCATGAGCCAGCGCGACTGCGGCTGGATCCAGCTCTTCGCGGCGCACAACCAGGAAGCGGCGGACCTGCACATCCAGGCCTTCAAGCTGGCCGAGGAGTTGTCCATGCCGGTGATGGTCTGCATGGACGGCTTCATCCTCACCCACGCGGTGGAGCGGGTGGACATCCCGGCGCAGAACGAGGTGGACGCCTTCCTGCCGCCCTACGAGCCGCGCCAGGTGCTGGACGTGAACGAGCCGGTGTCGATCGGCGCGATGGTTGGTCCGGAGGCCTTCATGGAGGTGCGCTACCTCGCGCACGCCAAGCAGCTGATGGCCCTCGACCGGATCCCGCAGATCGCCGCCGAGTTTGCCGAGCGCTTCGGGCGCACCACCGGCGGGCTGGTGCGCGGTTACCGCTGCCAGGATGCCGACACCATCGTGGTCGCGCTGGGCTCGGTGATCGGCACGCTCAAGGACACCGTGGACGAGCTGCGCGGCCCCGCCGATGACGGCCCGCGCATCGGCGTGCTGGGCATCCACAGCTTCCGGCCCTTCCCGCTGGCGGCGGTGCGTGCGGCGCTGGAGCAGGCCAAGCGCGTCGTGGTGCTGGAGAAGAGCTTCTCGGTCGGCCTGGGTGGCGTCGTCTCCACCGACGTGCGCCTGGCGCTGTCGGGTCTGGGGCTGCAGGGCTACACCGTGATTGCCGGGCTGGGTGGGCGGGCCATCACCAAGGCCTCGCTGGCGCGCATGCTGCGCGAGGCGGTGGCCGACCGCCTGCCCCCGCTGACCTTCCTGGACCTGGACGAGCGCATCGTCAAGCGCCAGCTCGAGCGCGAGGCTGCCACCCGCCGCAGCGGCCCGATCGCCGAGAACCTGCTGCGCGACCTGGGCACCGTGGCCTCGAAGGTGAGCTGACCATGCATCAACCCGTCAAGTTCTATCAGACCGGCACCTTCACCGTCGGCAACCGCCTGCTCGCGCCCGAGCAGCGCAGCGTGCAGGCCAGCACCGAGCGCAGCAACTCGCTCAACTCCGGCCACCGCGCCTGCCAGGGCTGCGGCGAGGCGCTGGGCGCGCGCTACGCGGTCGATGCCGCCATGCGGGCCACCGGCAACCAGCTCATCGCCGCCAACGCCACCGGCTGCCTGGAGGTGTTCTCCACGCCGTACCCGGAGACCAGCTGGCAGCTGCCCTGGATCCACTCGCTGTTCGGCAACGCCGCCGCGGTGGGCACCGGCATCGCCGCGGCGCTGAAGGTCAAGGCCATCAAGGCGGGCGCCGAGCACAGCCCTGTGCGCGTGATCGCCCAGGGCGGCGACGGCGGCACCACCGACATCGGCTTCGGCTGCCTGAGCGGGATGTTCGAGCGCAACGATGACGTGCTCTACCTCTGCTACGACAACGAGGCCTACATGAACACGGGGGTGCAGCGCAGCAGCGCCACGCCGCCGGCCGCCCGCACCGCCACCACGATGGCCGTGGGCGCGCACCCGGGCGCCGAATTCGGCCAGGGCAAGAACCTGCCGCTGATCGCGATGGCGCACGAGATTCCCTACGTCGCCACCGCCACCGTGGCCGACCTGCGCGACCTGGAGGCCAAGGTGGAGAAGGCCATGTCGATCCACGGCGCGCGCTACCTGCACATCCTGGTGCCCTGCCCGCTCGGTTGGGGTGCGGCCAGCCACGACACCATCCGCCTGGCGCGCCTGGCCCGCGAAACCGGCATCTTCCCGGTCTTCGAGGCCGAGCACGGCGAGGTGACGGCGGTGACCAAGATCCGCCGCCACGTGCCGGTGGAGGAGTACCTGCGGCCGCAGAAGCGCTTTGCGCACCTGTTCAGCGGCAACGGGCATCCCGAGACGATTGCCCGCATCCAGGCCGACGCGGACCGGAACATCCGCCGCTTCAAGCTGCTCGACGAAGCGCAACAGGAGGCCTGAATGGAAAAGCCCTTTGCCATCACGCTGGACCCCGGCTCCTCGCTGGCCAACAAGACCGGCACCTGGCGCACGATGCGTCCGGTCTACCGCGACCACCTGCCGCCCTGCAACGCCCAGTGCCCGGCGGGCGAGGACATCCAGGGCTGGCTCTACCCGGCCGAGAGCGGCGACTACGAGGCCGCCTGGCGCCACCTGACGCGCGACAACCCCTTCCCGGCCATCATGGGCCGCGTCTGCTACCACTCCTGCGAAGGCGCCTGCAACCGCGGCAAGCTCGACGCCGCGGTGGGCATCAACTCGGTGGAGCGCTTCCTGGGCGACGAGGCGCTCAAGCGCGGCTGGCGCTTCGAGCCGCCGGCGGCCGAGCTGCTGGCGCGCGGCAAGCACGTCCTGGTGGTCGGCGCTGGCCCCTCGGGCATGTCCGCCGCCTACCACCTGCGGCGTCTCGGCCATGCGGTCACGGTGCTGGAAGCCGGCCCGGCCGCGGGCGGCATGATGCGCTTCGGCATCCCCAAGTACCGCCTGCCGCGTGACGTGCTGGACGCCGAGATGGCGCGCATCGTCGCGATGGGCGTGACGCTGAAGCTCGACACCAAGGTCTTCGACCTGGCGCAGACCATGAAGGACGGCGGCTATGACGCGGCCTTCCTGGCGGTGGGCGCGCACATCGCCAAGCGCACCTTCATCCCCGCCAAGGACGGCTCGCGCATCCTCGACGCCGTTTCGCTGCTGCGCAGCATGGAGGGTGCCGATACGCCCGAAACCCGGCCCATGCTCGGCCGCCGCGTGGTGGTCTACGGCGGTGGCAACACGGCCATCGACGTCGCCCGCACCGCCAAGCGCCTGGGCGCCACCGAGGCCATCATCGTCTACCGCCGCACCCGCGAGAAGATGCCCGCGCACGACTTCGAGGTCGAGGAGGCGCTGGAAGAAGGCGTGATGGTCAAGTGGCTCTCCACCATCAAGCAGGCCGGCAACCAGCTCGGCGAAACCGCGCTGACGATCGAGAAGATGGCGCTGGACGCCCACGGCAACCCGCAGCCGACCGGCGAGTACGAGACGCTGGAGGCCGATTCGCTCGTGCTGGCGCTGGGCCAGGACGTCGACCTCTCGCTGCTCGACGGCGTGCCCGGCCTGGAGCGCAAGGACGGCGTCGTGCAGGTCGACCCGGTGACGATGATGACCGGCCATCCCGGCCTCTTCGCCGGTGGCGACATGGTGCCGGCCTCGCGCAACGTCACAGTGGCCGTCGGCCACGGCAAGAAGGCCGCCCGGCATATCGACGCATGGCTGAACGGCCGAGCCGCCGGGGCTGCGCCCAAGCACCCGGGCGCCACCTTCGAGCGCCTCAACCCCTGGTACTACAGCGACGCGCCCAAGACCCTGCGCCCGCAGCTCGACCTGGCGCGCCGCACCAGCAGCTTCGACGAGGTGCAGGGCGGCCTGACCGAGGCCAACGCCCTGTTCGAGGCGCGCCGCTGCCTGAGCTGCGGCAACTGCTTCGAGTGCGACAACTGCTACGGCGTGTGCCCCGACAACGCCGTCATCAAGCTCGGCCCCGGGAAGCGCTTCGAGATCAACTACGACTACTGCAAGGGCTGCGGCATCTGCGCCGCCGAGTGCCCCTGCGGCGCGATCGAGATGGTGGCCGAAGAGGTGTAGGGCGGCCGGGCGGCGGCGTTCACTGCCGACGGATGCCTTCCTCCAGCACGAAGAACTGCGGTCCGACGGCTGCCATCGGACCGCGCAGCTTCTCCACCTCTGCCGCGGGCGCATGGACCTCCAGCCGGAGGATCCGCGAGATTTTCAGCGCCTCGCCGAGCAGTTCGCCGACGTTCTGCAGGTGTGCCAGCATGGCCTCCGCGTTTTCGTAACCCTCCCGGCAGTGCGCGGTGTGGCCGCTGACCATTCTGCTCCGCGAGACGATTTCTGCGACCTGGGGTTAGATCCGGGGTTGGGGCATCAGGCCTGGGCGCGCCGGGACGGCCAGGGCACCGCCGCGTTCGCCGACGATGCCGGCCGACCCGGCACCATCGGCTGCGAGCGGCCCCCACATGGCCGAGCCTCAGTCCCGAGTGGCGATGTGGGGGTGAGTGGTCGAATGTCGGGTGGCAGGGTCACGCCCCGAACCCGCCCGCCAGCCCGGCGCGCAGGTGCGTCACCAGGGCCTGCACCGAGCTGGGCACCAGCGCGCTGTAGGGTCGGATGGCCCAGAGGTGTTCGCCGAAAGCGCCCAGCGCCTGCCACTCGGCCAGCACGCGCACGAGCTGGCCGGCGCGCAGGGCCGCCTGGGCGGTGAAGTCCGGCAGCAGGGCGATGCCCAGCCCGGCCAGCGCGGCATCGCGCAGCGCCTCGCTGTTGTTGGCCGACAGCGGTCCGCTCACCGCCACCGCCACCTCGGCGGCATCGTGGCCGTCGGCCGTGTCCACCAGCGGGGCGCCTGCCGGGTCGCCCGTGGGGGGGCGGAAGCGCCACACCGCCGGCTCGCCCGGGCGCGGGTAGTGCAGGCAGGGGTGGGCCGCCAGCTCGGAGGGCCGCGTGGGCGTGCCGGCCTGCGCGAGGTAGTCGGGGGAGGCGAGCAGCCAGGACTCGGTGCGCGTGAGCGGCCAGGCGACGTGGGTTTCAGGCGGGCGCTCGCAGTGGCGGATGGCGAGGTCGAAGCCCTCCTGCGCCATTGACGCCAGGTGGTCCGACAGCTGCAGTTCCACCCGCACCTGCGGGTGCGCCCGCAGGAAGGCCGGCAGCAGCGGCACCACGTGCTGGCGCCCCAGGGCGACCGGCGCGGTGACGCGGATCAGCCCGCGCGGCGCATCGGCCAGGTTGCGCACCGACTCGAAGCCGCGCTCGATCTGCGCGAAGGCGCCGCGGCTGGCTTCCGCCAGCTGCACGCCCGCATCGGTGAGGCGCACGCTGCGGGTGGTGCGCCTCACCAGCGGCACGCCAGCGGCGTGTTCCAGCTCGCTGATGCGCTGGCTCATGGCCGCCTTGCTCACCCCCAGCCGGCGCGCGGCGGCGGTGTAGCTGCCCAGGTCGCCCAGCACCGTCAGCCAGTGCACATGGGCCCAGAGGGATTCGATGCGGCGCAGGTCCACGGTGGGCGGTGAGTCGGCGAGTCGGTGGCGCCGCAGTGTAGGGCGCTATTTCCCCGAGGGGCACCGTCGCCACCGGCTCCCTCGGTGCGTTGACACCGTCGCGTAACCGCAACGCTCCAGTGTGGGACGAAGCTGACAGCGAACCGCCTCTTCCCAGGAGAAAACGCGTTCCATGTCGTTTCCGTATTGGAAATCGCCTGTAACCTTAACTTGGTATTAACCCTTGATTACTTTTCATGAAGATTAAATGAGTATTCAATGACAACGCGTGGACATCGGGCAACAGAGGTTGGGCGCTGTCGCTCCAGGTTCACGCGGCTCACCTCATGACGATTCCACGCGATGTCCCATCGCCACCGTCCGGCAGGCGGCTCACTGCCAAAACGATCCCCCCTAGGAGACAAGCATGACCCAGAAGATCAAGACGGCGCTGCAACTGACCGCAGTCGCCACCCTGCTCGCCGCCGGCTCGGCGGCCCAGGCTGTCGATTTCGGCGGCTACTTCCGTGGCGGCCCGCAGACGCAGTCCAAGAACGAGAAGGCGCGTGAGTGCTACGGCCTGGGCGGCGTGAAGTACCGCCTCGGCAACGAGTGCGACATCGGCGGCGAATTCATGTTCAGCCAGGGCTTCAAGACCGACGGGATTGATTCCCGTGCCAACCTGATGATCGACAGCTGGAGCGACGGCGCCACGCCCAACTCCACCAACAAGACCGGCATCGCGATCCTGAGCGGCGAGTTCACCGGCTTCGACATCGCCCCCAGCGCGACCTTCTTCGCCGGCAAGGTGCGTGAGCGCCGCGGCGACGTGCACATCATCGACACCTTCTTCACCGACATGTCCGGTGTCGGTGCCGGCTTCAAGGGCCTGTCGCTGGGTGGCGCCAAGCTGGGCGTGGGCTTCTACCGCGCCGACACCAGCGCCAACCAGGCCGGCAGCCGCTTCAACGTCGAAGTCCAGGACATCGCCCTGGGCGGTGACAACAAGCTGGGCCTGATCGGCACCTTCGTCAGCGGCAAGGACACCACCGGCGGTGAGAACGGCTCGGCCTTCAGCGTCAAGTTCGACTCCAAGTTCGCCGGCCTGTCCAACACCGTGTGGGCCCAGTACGCCACCGGCTCGGCTGGTCTGAACTCCAACTTCGGCAACATTGCCGACGGCTCGGCCGCCAAGCGCTGGCGCCTGGTGGAGACGATCAACGGCCAGTCCGGCGCCCTGGGTGGCCAAGCCGTCGTGCTGTTCGGCAGCGCCAAGGACAACGCGGGCGTCAAGACCGACACCGCCAGCGTCGGTGGCCGCCTGTCCTATGGCGTGACGAAGAACTTCAAGCTGGTCGGCGAAGCGGGCTTCACCCGCACCAAGACCGACGGCGCCGCCGCGGCCAACCTGACCAAGGTCACCATCGCCCCGACGCTGTCCACCGGCCCGGACTTCTGGACCCGTCCGGAACTGCGCTTCTACGTCACCAGCGCCAAGTGGAACGACGCCGCCAAGAGCAGCGTCGGCATCACCGACAAGACCAGCGGCACCAGCTACGGTGCCCAGGTCGAATGGTGGTTCTGATCGTCCAGCGGCGGGTCGGCTGACCCGCCCACGGGCTGATCCGTCATCGATGAGGTTCACGGGGCGCTGCGGCGCCCCTTTTTCATGCCTGACGAAGGTGAGGCCGTGGTCGACCTGGTGCCGGCCTGACCTTACATTCGACGCTCTTGCCGCTGTGCGCGGTACCGGCACAGCCCTCCCCACTGCCTTTCCACGCCCCCCTCGAAAGGACCATGATGGACGTCCGCGCCGCCGTTGCGCTTGCCGCTGGCAAGCCGCTTGAAGTCACCACCGTGCAGCTCGAAGGCCCCCGCCTGGGCGAGGTGCTGGTCGAGATCAAGGCCACCGGCATCTGCCACACCGACGCCTACACGCTCTCCGGCGCCGACCCGGAGGGCCTCTTCCCCGCCATCCTCGGGCATGAGGGCGCCGGCGTGGTGGTCGACGTGGGACTGGGCGTGACCACGCTGAAGAAGGGCGACCACGTCATTCCGCTGTACACGCCGGAGTGCCGCGGCTGCCCCTCCTGCCTGTCGCGCAAGACCAACCTCTGCACGGCGATCCGCGGCACCCAGGGCCAGGGCCTGATGCCCGACGGCAGCTCGCGCTTCTCGCTCGAAGGCCGCAAGCTGCACCACTACATGGGCTGCTCGACCTTCGCGAACTACACCGTGCTGCCCGAGATCGCGCTGGCCAAGATCCGCGAGGATGCACCCTTCGACAAGGTCTGCTACATCGGCTGCGGCGTCACCACCGGCATCGGCGCGGTGCTGAACACGGCCAAGGTCGAGATCCGCTCCACGGCCATCGTCTTCGGGCTCGGCGGCATCGGCCTGAACGTCATCCAGGGGCTGCGGCTGGCCGGCGCCGACATGATCATCGGCGTGGACCTCAACGACGCCAAGAAGGCCTGGGGCGAGCGCTTCGGCATGACGCACTTCGTCAACCCGAAGGACGTGGGCGGCGACCTGGTGCCCTACCTGGTCAACCTGACCAAGCGCGGGGCCGACCAGATCGGCGGCGCGGATTACACCTTCGACTGCACCGGCAACACCACCGTGATGCGCCAGGCGCTGGAGTGCGCCCACCGCGGCTGGGGCGAGTCCATCGTCATCGGCGTGGCCGAGGCGGGCAAGGAGATCTCCACCCGGCCGTTCCAGCTCGTCACCGGGCGGGTCTGGAAGGGCTCGGCCTTTGGCGGCGCGCGCGGGCGCACCGACGTGCCCAAGATCGTCGACTGGTACATGGAGGGCAAGATCGAGATCGACCCGATGATCACGCACACGCTCACGCTCGACCAGATCAACCACGGCTTCGACCTGATGCACCACGGCGAGAGCATCCGCAGCGTGGTGGTGTACTGAGCGGCACGCCGGCAGACCGAGGAGCAGCACGATGATCGAAACCCTCGAACGCCACCGCTGCTTCGGCGGCGAGCTGGCCTTCCACGCCCACGACTCCAGCGAGACCGGCACGCGCATGCGCTTCGGCAGCTTCGTGCCGGAGGCGGCGGCGACCCGGCCGTTGCCGGTGGTCTACTGCCTCGCGGGGCTGACCTGCACGCAGGAGACCTTCCTGATCAAGGCCGGCGCGCTGCGCGTGGCCGCCCGGCTGGGCCTGATCCTGGTGGCCTGCGACACCAGCCCGCGCGGCCTGGGGCTGCCCGGCGAGGACAGCGACTGGGACTTCGGCGCCGGCGCCGGCTTCTACCTGGACGCCACCCAGGCGCCCTGGGCCGGCCACTACCGCATGGGCAGCTACGTGGACCGCGAGCTGCCGGCGCTGGTCGAGCGGCACCTGCCGGCGCGCAGCGACGTGCGCGGCATCCTCGGCCACTCGATGGGCGGCCACGGCGCGCTGGTGCTGGCGCAGCGCGCGCCCGAGCGCTGGACCTCGGTGTCGGCCTTCGCGCCGATCAGCCACCCCAGCGAGGTGCCCTGGGGCCGCAAGGCCTTCACGAACTACCTCGGCCCCGACCCCGCCGCCTGGGCCGAGTGGGACGCCAGCGTCCTGATGCGGCGTCGCGCCTTCCCGCGCCCGATCCTGGTGCACCAGGGCATGGCGGATCAGTTCCTGGCCGCGCAGTTGCAGCCGCAGGCGCTCGAAGCGGCGGCAGCGGCCTCCGGCCAGGTGCTGGAACTGCACCGCTGCGAGGGCTACGACCACTCGTACTGGTTCATCCAGAGCTACATCGAGGCGCAGCTGGAGCACCACGCGCGGCAGTTGGCCATCGCTCCACTCTGACGTCAGCCGCTACGGGGGGCTATTTCGCCGTCGGCATCACGAACTCGGCACCCTTGGCGGTGCTTTCCGGCCAGCGCTGCATCACGCTCTTCTGCTTCGTATAGAAGCGCACGCCCTCCTCGCCGTAGGCGTGCATGTCGCCGAAGAGGCTCTTCTTCCAGCCGCCGAAGCCGTGCCAGGCCATCGGCACCGGGATGGGCACGTTGATGCCGACCATGCCGACCTGGATCTGGCGGGCGAACTCGCGCGCCACGTTGCCGTCGCGGGTGTAGCAGGCCACGCCGTTGCCGAACTCGTGGGCGTTGACCAGCTCCACCGCCTCGGCAAAGGTCTTGACGCGCACGCAGCTGAGCACCGGGCCGAAGATCTCCTCTTTGTAGATGCGCATGGCGGGCGTGACGCGGTCGAACAGCGTGCCGCCGGTGAAGAAGCCGCCTTCGAAGCCAGGCACGCTGTAGCCGCGGCCGTCGACCACCAGCTCCGCGCCCTCGGCCACGCCGGTGGCGATGTAGCCCTCGATGCGGTCGCGCGCAGCGGCGGTGACGATCGGGCCCATCTCGGCGTCCAGCTCCATGCCGTTCTTGATCTTGAGCTGGCGGGCGCGCTCGGCCACCTTGGGGACGATCACGTCGGCGATCTCGTCGCCCACGAACAGCGCCACCGAGATCGCCATGCAGCGCTCGCCGGCCGAGCCGTAGGCGGCGCCGATCAGCGCGTCCACGGTCTGCTCGACGTCGGCGTCGGGCAGCACGACCATGTGGTTCTTCGCGCCGCCCAGGGCCTGCACGCGCTTGCCGTGGTGCGCGCCGGTCTCGTAGATGTAGTTGGCGATGGGGGTGCTGCCGACGAAGCTCACCGCCTTCACGTCCGGGTGCGCCAGCAGCGTGTCCACCGCCAGCTTGTCGCCCTGCACCACGTTGAACACGCCGTCGGGCAGGCCGGCCTGCTTGAGCAGCTCGGCCATGAAGAGGCTGGGCGAGGGGTCGCGCTCGCTGGGCTTGAGGATGAAGCTGTTGCCGCAGGCAATGGCCACCGGGAACATCCACATCGGGACCATGCAAGGGAAGTTGAAGGGCGTGATGCCCGCCACCACACCCAGCGCCTGGCGCATCGTCCAGTTGTCGATGCCGGTGGAGACCTGCTCGGTGTAGTCCCCCTTGAGCAGCTGCGGGATGCCGCAGGCGAACTCGACGATGTCGATGCCGCGCATCACCTCGCCCTGCGCGTCGGTGAAGACCTTGCCGTGCTCGGCGGTGATCATCGCGGCCAGCTCGTCGCGGTGCTCGTTGAGCAGCGCCAGGAAGGCGTTGAGCACCCGTGCGCGGCGGATCGGCGGCGTGGCGGCCCAGCCCGGGAAGGCGGCCTGCGCGCTGGCCACCGCGGCGTTCACGTCCGCCGCCTCGGCCAGCAGCACGCGCCGCGGCGCCTCGCCGGTGGTGGGGTTGAACACCGGCTGGCTGCGCTGGCTCACCCCGGCGCTGCGTTCGCCCTGGATGTAGTGGACGACGTCGGCGGTGGCGGTGAAGGGCTGGGGTGCGGGCATGGCGGTCTCCGGTCAGGGGCGCGGTCCCGCCGGGCGCGGCGGGGGTTGCCCTGCAGTCTAGGAAGCCGTCGGGCGCTGCGCCAGGGGGCTTCGGCGCGAATCACTGTTCACCGTGGCGAACAATCCTGCGCGGCCAAGGCACTCACGCCTTGGCGGCAGCCAGGATCCAGGCCGCCGCCTTCTCGGCGATCATCAGCGTCGGGCTGTTGGTGTTGCCGCTGGTGATGGTGGGCATCACCCCGGCGTCCACCACGCGCAGGCCGGTCACGCCGCGCACGCGCAGCTGCGGGTCGACCACCGCCATCGGGTCGGCGTTCGGGCCTTCGGTGATGCCCATCTTCGTCGTGCCCACCGGGTGGAAGATGGTGGTGGCGATGTCGCCGGCCAGGCGGGCCAGGTCCTCGTCACTCTGGTACTGCGTGCCGGGCTTGAACTCCTGCGGTGCGAAGGGCGCCAGCGCCGGCTGGCCGACGATGCGCCGCGTCAGCCGCAGGGACTGCGCGGCGATGCGCCGGTCCTCCTCGGTGCTGAGGTAGTGGGGCGCGATCGCCGGGGAGTCCTCGAAGCGCGGCGAGCGGATCATCACCGAGCCGCGGCTGGTCGGGTTGAGGTTGCAGACGCTGGCGGTGAAGGCGTCGAAGCCGTGCAGCGGCTCGCCGAAGGCGTCCAGGCTGAGCGGCTGCACGTGGTACTCCAGGTCCGGCCAGGCCTTGTCGGGCGAGCTGCGCGTAAAGGCGCCGAGCTGCGAGGGCGCCATGCTCATCGGCCCGCTGCGCTTGAGGGCGTACTCCAGCGCGATGCGGGCCTTGCCCCACAGGCTGTTGGACAGGGTGTTGAGCGTGCGCGTGCCCCGCACCTGGTAGACGGCGCGGATCTGCAGGTGGTCCTGCAGGTTGGCGCCCACGCCGGGCAGGTCCACCACCGGCTCGATGCCCAGCGACTGCAGGTGCGCCGCCGGCCCGATGCCGGAGAGCTGCAGCAGCTGCACCGAGCCGATGCTGCCGGCGCTGAGGATGACCTCGCCGCTGCCCGGTGCGATGCGCGCGGTCTCCATGCCGTGGCCGGTCCAGACCTGCACACCCACGCAGCGCGGCCGACCGTCGCCGCTGGGGGGGTCCGGCTCGAACAGCAGCTTGCTGGCCTGGCCGACCGTCCACATCTCGAAGTTGGGCCGGCCGTAGCAGGTGGGCCGCAGGAAGGCCTTGGCCGCGTTCCAGCGCCAGCCGCTTTTCTGGTTGACCTCGAAGTAGCCCACGCCCTCGTTGCTGCCGCGGTTGAAGTCGCTGGTGGCAGGGATGCCGGCCTGCTCGGCCGCCGTTGCGAAGGCATCCAGGATGTCCCAGCGCAGCCGTTGCCGCTCGATGCGCCATTCCCCGCCGGCGCCGTGGAGGTCATTGGCGCCCAGGTAGTGGTCCTCGTGCTGCTTGAACACCGGCAGCACCCGGTCCCAGCGCCAGCTGTCCTCACCGGTGAGGGCAGCCCACTGGTCGTAGTCGCGCGACTGGCCGCGCATGTAGATCATGCCGTTGATGCTGGAGCAGCCGCCCAGCGTCTTGCCGCGCGGGTAGCGCAGCCGGCGGCCGTTCAGCCCGGCGTCCGGCTCGGTCTGGTAGAGCCAGTCGGTGCGCGGGTTGCCGATGCAGTAGAGGTAGCCCACCGGGATGTGGATCCAGTGGTAGTCGTCCCGCCCGCCGGCCTCGATGAGCAGCACCCGCTTGGTCGGGTCGGCCGAGAGCCGGTTGGCCAGCAGGCAGCCGGCGGTGCCGCCGCCGATGATGATGTGGTCGAAGGTCGGCGTGGACATGCTGGGTGGGCGCTGGGATCGTGTCGGTGCGCTCCACTGTAGCCGCCCGGTGGCAGATTCGGCCCCGCTTGATGCCAAGCAAGGCGCCGCACAAGGGCGAGGCAGAAGCTTATCAATTGTCGTGACCCCTTGATCAGGAGACAGAAAAATGCCCGCCCCCTACGTCTACCGCTTCGGCTCGCAGCGCACCGACGGCGCTGCCGCGATGAAGAACCTGCTTGGCGGCAAGGGCGCCAACCTGGCCGAGATGTGCCGCCTGGCCATCCCCGTGCCGCCCGGCTTCACGATCAGCACGGAGGCCTGCACGGCCTACACGCAGCAGGGGCGCGACGCGCTGCTGGCGATGATCGACGCCGAGGTGCGCGAGGGCGTGGCCGCCGTCGAGGCCGAGATGGGCAAGCGCTTCGGCAATGCGGCCGACCCGCTGCTGCTGTCGGTGCGCTCAGGTGCGCGCGCCTCAATGCCGGGGATGATGGACACCATTCTCAACCTGGGCCTGAACGACGAGGCCGTGGCCGGCCTGGCCGCGCGCAGCGGCAACGAGCGCTTTGCCTGGGACAGCTATCGCCGCTTCATCCAGATGTACGGCGACGTGGTGATGGGGCTCAAGCCCACCTCCAAGGAAGAGCACGATCCTTTCGAGGTGGTGATCGATGCGCTGAAGACGCAGCGCGGCGTCAAGCTCGACACCGAACTGGACGCGGCCGACCTGCAGCAGCTGGTGCAGCGCTTCAAGTCGCTGATCCATTCGCGCCTCGGACGCGACTTCCCCACCGACCCCTGGGAACAGCTCTGGGGCGCGGTGCTGGCGGTGTTCGAGAGCTGGAACAACGAGCGCGCCCGCGTCTACCGCGAACTCAACGACATCCCCGAGTCCTGGGGCACGGCGGTGAACGTGCAGGCGATGGTGTTCGGCAACCTGGGGGACAGCAGCGCCACCGGCGTGGCCTTCACCCGCGACGCCGGCACCGGCGAGGACCTGTTCAATGGCGAGTTCCTCGTCAACGCCCAGGGCGAGGACGTGGTGGCCGGCATCCGCACGCCGCAGCAGATCACGCTGGAGGGTTCGCGCCGCTGGGCCGAGCTGGCGCTGGTGGGCGAGGACGAGCGCCGCGCCACCTACCCCTCGCTCGAAGAGCTGATGCCCGGCCTCTACCAGGAGCTGCTGGCCGCTGAGACCACGCTGGAGAACCACTTCCACGACATGCAGGACCTGGAGTTCACCATCCAGGAGGGCAAGCTCTGGATGCTGCAGACCCGCAACGGCAAGCGCACCGGCGCGGCGATGGTGCGCATCGCCATGGAAATGCTGGCCCAGGGCATGATCGACGAGCGCACCGCGCTGCTGCGCGTGACGCCCGACCGGCTCAACGACCTTCTGCACCCGGTCTTCGACACCCAGGCGCTGAAGGACGCCGTGCCGATTGCCCGCGGCCTGCCCGCCTCTCCGGGCGCGGCCACCGGGCAGATCGTCTTCCACGCCGACGAGGCCGAGGCCTGGTCCAAGGGCGAAAAAGGCAGCGGCAAGGCCGTGATCCTGGTGCGCCAGGAGACCTCCCCCGAAGACCTGCGCGGCATGAGCGTCGCCCAGGGCATCCTCACCGCGCGTGGCGGCATGACCAGCCACGCCGCGGTGGTGGCGCGTGGCATGGGCAAGTGCTGCGTCAGCGGCGCCGGCGCGGTGCACGTGGACCCGAAGGCGCGCACCATGACCGTCGGCAGCGTGACTTGGCATGAGGGCGACTGGATCTCCCTGAACGGCTCGACCGGCGAGGTCTTCGACGGCCGCATCGCCACCAAGGACGCCGAGCTGAGCGGCGACTTCGGCAAGCTGATGGCGCTGGCCGACCGCTACAAGCGCCTGGACGTGCGCGCCAACGCCGATACCCCCACCGACGCCACCGTGGCCCGGCGCCTGGGCGCCACCGGCATCGGCCTGTGCCGCACCGAGCACATGTTCTTCCAGGGCGAGCGCATCCAGGCGGTGCGCGAGATGATCCTGGCCGACGACGAGGCCGGCCGCCGCCGCGCGCTGGCCAAGCTGCTGCCGATGCAGCGCGGCGACTTCGAGGGCCTGTTCCGCGCCATGGACGGCCTGCCCGTCACCATCCGCCTGCTCGACCCGCCGCTGCACGAATTCGTCCCGCACGACGACGCCGGCCAGCAGGCCATGGCGCAGCAGATGCGCGTGCCGGTGGCCAAGATCAAGCGCCGCGTCGAGGAACTGCACGAGTTCAACCCCATGCTCGGCCACCGCGGCTGCCGCCTGGGCATCACCTACCCCGAGATCACCGAGATGCAGGCCCGCGCCGTCTTCGAGGCCGCGCTGAACGTGCAGGCCGAAGGCCTGAAACCCTTCCCCGAGGTGATGATTCCACTGGTGGGCAGTGTGCGCGAGTTCAACCCGCAGGCCGCCATCGTCCGCAAGACCGCCGAGGCCGTGTTTGCCGAACGCGGCGCCAAGGTGCATTACCTGGTCGGCACGATGATCGAAACCCCCCGCGCCGCGCTGGTGGCCGACAGCATCGGCAGTCAGGCCGAGTTCTTCTCCTTCGGCACCAACGACCTGACGCAGATGACGATGGGTTTCTCCCGAGACGACGCCGGCAGCTTCCTGCCGGAATACGTCAAGAAGGGCATCTACGAGCAGGACCCCTTCCGCTCCATCGACCAGAAGGGCGTCGGCCAGCTGGTGGAACTGGCCGCCCAAAAGGGCCGCTCCGTCCGCCCGGACATCGAACTCGGCGTCTGCGGCGAACACGGCGGCGACCCGGCCTCGATCGGCTTCTTCCACAAAGCCGGTCTGGACTATGTCAGCTGCTCGCCGTTCCGGGTGCCAATCGCCCGGCTGGCGGCGGCGCAGGCGGCGGTGGGGTGAGGGGATAGAACCCCCGGAAGAGGGTTGCCGGGCGTCGCATGGCCTGCGATGCTTGGCCAACTGAAGTGGGTGCCATGAATCCGAAGGCTGCCGTGGAGTTGGGGCTGTTGCCCTATGACAGTGCCGACTACCTGCGAGACGAGGAAGACATTGCAGCCTACCTGCAGGTCGCGATGACCGAGGGTGCCGGAGACCCTGCTGTCTTGGTTCAAGCTCAGGCCGTGGCAGTTCGGGCTCGAATCCGACTCCAGCAAGAGAGTCAAGAGTGACGGTGTTGCGACCTATCGTCGAACCTACAGCGCAGGACGATCACCATGAATGAGACGAAGATCACGTCGCTTACTCGCGCTGAACTGGCGTCCGCGAGGGCCGCCGGTCAGAGTCGCACAGCGGTGGCACAGGTTCAGGCTTCACCACCTTACGTGTGGGATGGCATCGATGAGGACGATCGTCCCCTCGGTCGCGAGGAGATGCAGGCTGGTATCGAAGCGGCCGCCCCGCGTCGCAGAGGCCGCCCGGGCGACGGCGAGAAGGAATCCACCACCATCCACCTCGATCGCGACATCCTGAACACATTCCGCGCCGAGGGGCCTGGATGACAGATACGCACATGCGACACTGCGGTAATGGGGTTGGTGGGATGGGCTATTGGAAGAGAAGGGTCGCAGCAAAGGGAAAACTTGACTCTTTCCCTCTGCCCCTCCATAAATGAGAGCAAGGCTAGTTGCGTCGAGGTTAGCGAATGGCAATCATTAAATGCTGGGAATGCAATAAGGACGTGTCAGACAAAGCCTCTACATGCCCTTCCTGTGGTGCTCCAATTAAATTGGATCTGGCGGCCAAGGAGAATTTGCCCGTCGTTAAGAAGAAGCGGGGATCATTCTGGCTTCTGCTCTTGGCGGGGTTGTTCTTGCTTTTCCTGTACACCAAGCGAACAATGAATCCGCCGCCTGAAAGTCCGCCTACTAGAGAAATAAGTCGCTATTCGATGAGCAAATCCGACTTGAATCAACTCAAGTCAGAGTTGCCGTCAGATATTTTAATTGACGAAAATGCAGATATTGATCCAAGGATAAATAAAGTCGTTGCCGATGCAGTTGTAACTATTGCAAGGACGAAGGGCTACAAGTGCGAATCAATTTCATTTCTTTCCCCTGGACTTGGGAATAGCTACAGGCTTACCTGTAATACTAAGACAGAAAATAATTTAATTCACAAAATGTAGGGGCAATCTGGATGGCGAAAAAATCCTGAAACCAGAGCAGGCAGATCTTGTAGTCGCAGTAGCGCCCGCTCGATCAAACTGCGCAGGCTGGCTTTGTCTGTCGGCTTTTGCTTTGATACTCGCTCCTTGACGTTCTTCCAGACCTGCTCGTCAGGGTTGAGTTGTGGAGAGTATGGCGGCAGGTAGTGGAGTCGAAGCAGTCCATCGGTTGAATTGACATATTCTTGAACAATTCCGGCTTTGTGAATACTGTGACCATCGACGACGAGAATGACCTTCTGAGTCCGGTCGGTCATCAATTGGCGCAGGAACTTCACGAAGACCTCGGCCGTTGTGCGTCCCTCGTGGAGCATGAAATGCAGTTGTCCATTGGCACTGACCGCAGAAATCATCTGCACCGACACACGCTTGCCCGTCGAGCGCACCACAGGTGTTTGTCCCTGGGGTGCCCACGTGGTACCGGCGTGGTAGTCCGAGCGCATGCCAGCCTCGTCAGCGAACAGGATCTGTGCACCCAGCACCTTGGCGGTGGCCTGGAGCTGCGGCCAGTCAGACGCCCACCATTGCGACACCAGCACGGGGTCTTGTTCATAGGCGCGATGCACCGGACGCTGCGTAGTGAAGCCCAGCAGGCGCATCGCCTTGCTCAGCGTAGGCAGGCTCAATTTCATGCCGAACTGGCGCTCGATGAGTGCGCCAATCATGGAAAGTGTCCACAGCCCGAACTCGAACTTCAGTTGGTCGGGCGTGTTGTCACGAACCGTATCGGCAATCCACCGAAGTTGCTCTTCATTGAGTTTGAGCGGGCGCCCGGCTCCGCTTTTGGCTGCCAGCGCATTTTGCCCGCCCTCACTGAAGGCGGCGACCCATTTGTAGACGGCACGACTCGTCACGCCGAACAAACGCGCCACATCCGCCGCAGCAAACCCTTCCCGCATCATCTTGACACCCTGCATTCGATTCCACTGCTGCTCCATTCGGCGCGAGGTAAAAACAGGACGGGGAGGCAGTTTGTGCTTCATGGTGCATATTATATATGAACACAAACTCAATTAGAACTAAATTTCTTTATTTCTTAGTAACAACCTGTATGCATATCATTTGGAAGATAAGGGTGCGGGCTGGACCATAAGGCCAGACTAGATCTTCGTTGAAACTGGTGCTTTGAAATGAGAATCACGGAAGAACAAATTCAAGAGGCAAAGAAGTCATTCGACAGTGCTGGCCGAGGGCATTATGAGCACGATGACTGTATTCGAATTGCGTATGAGTGGCTGGATGCTCAAAAGAAGACAAAGCATCCAAGAAATAAGCCGCTCTCGTTGAAGCAGCTGATTGCTTCCTGGGGTGGCAGGTATGTTTCAAGGGGTGATATAGAGATTGCTGCAATTTTGCATCCAGAGGTATTGGGGAATTATCCGTTCTATAACATCAGCTCAAGGCTGACAGAGCCATCGACAACGAGACTTTCGTCAATAGTCTCTGCCTTTACTCAGCACCAAAGAGAGTTTCACTCACCTGGTGACTACTCTATCCACGAAAAGAACGGTGACCGAGGAAATTAGTGGGCCGCTGTTGCTGGCCGTGCGACGTGCTGCGCCATGGTCAAATCTTGCCTTTTGCCATCACCCCGGCGAATGCGTCTTCAACCAATCCTTCAACGCCGCATCGATGCGCGTCTGCCGGCCCGCACCGGTGGCCTTGAAGGCGTCTATCACTTCGGGGGACAGGCGGATCGTGGTGACCTGCTTGCTCGGCATGCCGGTCGGCGGACGGCCGCGTCGTATCAGCTTGCTGCCCTGAAACTCGTCGGCGCGTGCGAAGAGGTCGTCCGACAGCTCAGGGGCGTCATCGGGGTCAACCCAGTCGGTGGGTGTAGCGGGCTTGTTCCCGTTCATCGGCTTTCCTCATGCTGATGATGCCGCGTGCGTCGCCGCGGGGCGTCCAGACCAGCAGCACCATGCGTCCGTCCAGCGGGCCGACAGTGATGAAGCGCTCTTCGATGCCTAGCAAGCGAATCGTGGTGCCAAGGCGCGCACAGAATGCACACTGCAGGGCATCATCGAATGCCTGATCGCTGGTCCGGGAAATACCCCATGCTCACCGTCCACGCCACCCTGCTGCCCAACGGGCAAGTTCAATTGCCACCAGGTCTGGCCAAGGCACGACCGGTGCCGGTGCTGGTGACCATCCTGGAACCGGTGAACGACGCGGCGCAGACGCCGGAACCCGGTCACGTCGCGCTGGGCGCAAGCCCAGAGGCAGTCTCGGCCCGGGGCAGCATCGCCAACCTGATGGCGTTGCTCGCGTCCCCCCCCTTCCAGGCGCTGCCCAAGGCCGACCCTCAGGAGCTGGAGGCGCGCATCCAGGCGTTGCGCAACGACTGGAACGACGACTGATGCGCCGTGCCTATCTCGACGCCTGCCTGCTGATCTATCTGGTAGAGGGCGGACATCCGCCGGCACTGGCTGCTCGGCAATGGGTGGCTCGGCAGAGCAATGTGCAACTGTGCGTCTCGCCCCTGGTGAGGCTGGAGGCTCTGGTCAAGCCGCTGCGCAGCGGTGATGCGCCTCTCGTCCAGGCCTATGAGCAGGCCCTGGCCGGGCAGCTGTGGCTGCCGATGGACGATGCCGTCTTTGGGCGCGCCTTGATCCTGCGTGCCGAGCAGGGCCTGAAGACGCCGGACGCACTGCATCTGGCCACGGCACTGCAGAACGGCTGCACCGAGTTCTGGACCAACGACAACCGGCTCAGGTCCGCCGCCGGCGCCATGGCAGTGAACGTGTTTGAACCTGCTGTCTGATCACCGAAACCGACCCGACAGACCGAATGCCCCACCTCGAACGTATGCCTGATCTCACCCCCATCCGCGCCATCCTCTTCGACATGGACGGCCTGCTGCTCGACAGCGAGCGGGTCGCCTACGCCATTGGCCGCGAAACCAGTGAGCACCTCGGCCTGCCCTGGAGCCACGAGGTGGCGATGGCGATGGTGGGGCTGAACTCGAAGGACGGCTACCGGGTGGTCTGCGAGGCCTTCGGGGCCGACTTTCCGGTGGCTGCGCACATGGCGGAGTTCGGGCGGCGCTATGAGGCGGCGATCGACGCGGGGCGCTTCGACCTCAAGCCGGGTGTGCACGAGTTGTTCGACCTGCTCGATGCGCGCGGCCTGAAGCGCGCGGTGGCCACGTCCACGCGGCGCAGCCGGGCGATCGCGAAGTTGGACGGCGTGGGCGTGTGGCCCCGGCTGCAGGGGCTGGTCGGCGGGGATGAGGTGGCGCGTGGCAAGCCGGCGCCGGACATCTACCTGGCCGCGGCGCAGCTGCTGGACGTGCCGATCACCGACTGCCTGGTGCTGGAGGATTCCAACACCGGCGTGCGCGGCGGCCTGGCATCGGGCGCGCGGGTGATCATGGTGCCGGATCTGCTGGCGCCGGCCGACGATGTGCGGGCCAGCGGCGTGTCCGTGGTGGCGAGTCTGTTCGGGGTGATCGAGGCGCTGGGGGCGCTGTGAGCCGCCGCCCGCGGGAAAGCCCCCGATCGGAAAATGCCGGATCAGGCGCATAACCTGAGGCTCTTGTCACGGATCAGGAGTTCCCCATGCGCCGTACTGCCCTTGCCCTCGTGCCCGTCGTGGCCGCCGCGCTGGTGGTGGCCTGTGCCAGCACACCAGCCACCGGCCCGATGAGCTTCTTCGTCACCAGTGCCGGGCCCGGCAAGGGGGGGGATCTGGGGGGGCTGACCGGGGCGGACCGGCATTGCCAGGCGCTGGCTTCGGCGGCGGGGGCTGGCAGCCGGACATGGCGGGCCTACCTGAGCACCAGCCCGACCTTCGCGACGCAGACCGCGCCAGCGGTGCCCTCGGTCAACGCGCGTGACCGCATCGGCCAGGGCCCGTGGTTCAACGCCAAGGGCGAGTTGATCGCGCGGGACCTGGCCCACCTGCACAACGGCAACCACCTCAGCAAGACCACGGCGCTGGATGAGATGGGCCGCTCCGTCACCGGGCGCGGCGATGCGGTGAACAACCACGACATCCTGACCGGCTCGCGCGTGGACGGCACGGCCTTTGCCCCCCAGACCGACACCACCTGCGGCAACTGGACCAAGAGCGGCGAGGGCGCGGCGATCGTCGGCCATCACGACCGCATCGGCCCGCTGCCGGAGAACTGGGCGACGTCCTGGAACTTCTCTCACCCGACGGTGGGCTGCAGCACGGAGGCGCTGCGGCGCACGGGCGGAGCGGGTCTCTTCTACTGCTTCGCGGCGGACTGATCCACCTGCGCGGCGTTGTTGGCGTGGCCGGCCTGTACGGCCAAGGAGACGTCCATGGGTGCGATCTTCATCAGCTACCGTCGCGAGGATGCCGAGGGCCATGCGGGCCGCCTGTTCGAGGACCTGCGCGAGGTGTTTGGCGCCGACTCGGTCTTCATGGACGTGGTGGGCATCGAGCCGGGGGTCGACTTCCGCAAGACCATCGACGCCAAGGTGACGAGCTGCTCGGTGCTGCTGGCCCTGATGGGCCGGCAGTGGCTTGACCTCAAGGGGCCCGACGGCCGGCGCCGGCTGGACGATGCCGGTGATTTCGTGCGGCTGGAGACGGCGGCGGCGCTGCGGCGCGACATCCCGGTGGTCCCGGTGCTGGTGCAGGGCGCGAAGATGCCCTCGGAGGTGCAGCTGCCGGACGACCTGAAGGACCTGGCCTTCCGCAACGGCGTGGAGCTCACCCACGCGCGCTGGGAGAGTGACGTGCAGCTGCTGGTGGCCGCGCTCGCAAAGCACGTTCAGCCGCTGTCGAAGGGGGGGGCGGCACCCCTGGGGTTGGCGCAGCTGCCGACCCCGGCGCCCGCCGTGGCAGCGCCGCCCGCGCCAGCTCCCCCGGGCGCCGGTGGCCAGGGGCGGACCTGGAAGATCGCGGGCGGTGTGGCGGCGGCCGTCCTGGTGGCGGCCGTCATCGCGGCGCAGTCGGGGGGTGAGGCGGTTGTCGCGCCCGATTCATCGGGTCAGCCAGCCGCCGCGGCGTCATTGGCGACCTATCCGGCGGTTTCCGCCATCACCCGGGTGGTGTATGGCGATGCGCAGGGCCAGGTCCTGGGGGCGTTCAAGCCGTCACCCCGTGCCGAAGGGGTCTGGCAGGAGACGGCTTCAACGAGCCGGAAAGTCATTTTCGAGTTCAGCGAGGCCGGCCGCAGCGCCGACGAGGTGCGCCTGTACGACCGTTCGCGCGACGTGCACATCCGCCTGGACCTGGCGGGCCAGCGCGTGATGTACGCGCAGGGCCAGGAGCCCGAGGCGCTGCTCTACCGGATCGTCGAGGTGCAGTGAGCACAGCGGCCCGCGGCGCCGACCGGGCTCCCGGGGGCGCCCGGTAACATCCAAGCGTGACTTTCGCCCACCCCGCCCCCACCGCTCGCCGTGCGCACCTGCCGCGCGGCTGGGCGCTGGCCTGGCTCCTGGCGCTGTTGCTGGCACAGCAGGTGCTGCTGCTGCACCCGCTGTCGCACCTGCCGGCGCTGCAGAATCTGGCGGGCCAGCCCGGCGGGCCTGCGCAGGTTCGCGTCGCCACCTCGCTGCCCAGCACGCCGGCGGGGCTTGAGCCCGGCGGTGGCATCGACCGTGCGGATGCCGCCTGCCTGATCTGCCTCGCCGCGGCCGGGTTGGCGGCGGCGCCGCCCGCGGCGGACATGGCGTTGCCGCGCGCACTGGCCGCAACCAGCTGGCTGCCCACCCGGGCAGAGCCGGCCGTGTCGGCGGCGCGCCGCTTCCGCCTGGCCCGGGGGCCACCGGCCCGGCTGCAAAGGGCCTGAAGCCGCTCCAGCGTGCTTCGCGTGGCCTGATCCCGGCACCTCCCACCCCCCCCCCCGGCCCGAACGGCCGGGCGGCTGGCCGTTGGTGCATCCCGTCCCTGTCTGCAGCCAAGCGTCCCTGCCCGATCGATGCGGCGGGGCCGGTGCCGCCCTGCTCGGCACCCCCACGGAGGTTCTTCCCTCATGACACCCCATTCCTGCTTTTCGTGCTCACTGCCTCTACCCCGATCCCTGTCCGCCGCGGCCGTGCTGCTGGCGGGCCTGGCTGCCGCGCCCGTGGCGCGCTCGGCCGACGCGGCGGCACCCGCCCCGGCCAGCACGGCTCCCGCCAGCGCCCAACGCGCGGCAGCCAATGCCTTCAACCCTGCGATCTCGCTGATCCTTTCCGGCGGCTACACCCAGCTGCAGCGCGATCCGGCCAGCTGGCGGCTGGCGGGCTTCCAGACGGGCGGCGAGATCGGCCCGGGTTCGCGCGGCTTCGGCCTGGGTGAGTCGGAGCTGGGCCTGTCGGCCAGCATCGACCCGCGCTTCTTCGGCTCGATGACGGTGGCGCTGAGCGACGACGAAGGTGCAGCGGTCGAGGAGGCCTATGCGCAGACCACCGCGTTGCCGGCCGGGCTGACGCTGAAGTTCGGCCGCTTCCTCTCGGCGCTGGGCTACCAGAACGAGCTGCATGCGCACGCCTGGGCCTTCGTCGATGCGCCGCTGGCCCACCAGGCCTTCCTGGGCGGGCAGCGCCGCGAGGACGGTCCGCAACTGCGCTGGCTGGCGCCGACCGAGCTGTTTGCCGAGCTGGGTGCCGAACTGGGCCGCGGCGAGACTCACCCGGGGGCCGCGCGTAAGAAGAACGGTGCCGGCGCCTGGACGCTGTTCGGCCACCTGGGCGGCGACATTGGCGCGAGCCAGAGCTGGCGTGCCGGCCTGAGCCTGCTGTCGGCCCGGCCGCAGGGGCGCGAATCGAGTGTGCTGGATGCTGCCGGCAACGAGGTCACCCACGCCTTTACCGGCCACAGCCGCACCTGGGTGCTCGACGGGGTGTGGAAGTGGGCGCCCGACGGCAACGCGCACAGCCGCTGGGTGAGCCTGCAGGGCGAGTGGATGCGCCGCAGCGAGCGTGGCACGCTGGTGGCGGACCGCACCGGGCTGGCCTCGGTGGCGCCCTACCGCGCGACGCAGTCCGGGGCCTACCTGCAGGGGGTCTGGCAGTTCATGCCCGGCTGGCGCGCCGGCCTGCGTGGCGACTGGCTGCGCGTCGGCACGGTGGACGCCGGTGCCAACGCGGCGCTGCTGGAATCCGCCCGCCATGACCCGTCGCGCACCAGCCTGCTGCTCGACTGGGTGCCCAGCGAGTTCAGCCGGGTGCGCCTGCAGGTGGCGCAGGACCGCGTGCGCGCCGGCGTCAACGACCGCCAGGTGATGCTGCAGTACCAGATGAGCCTGGGTGCGCACGGCGCGCACAGCTATTGAGCCGGCCATCGGTAGATCAGCAGATCAGGAGATCGACATGACGATGCAACGATGGACATGGCGCAGCGCTGCCGGCCTGCTGGCCGCCCTGACGCTGGGGCTGGCGCCTTGGGCAGCCGCCCGCGCCGAGCTGCGGGTGGTCGCCTGCGAGCCCGAGTGGGCCGCGCTGACCACCGAGCTGGCGGGAGCGCTGGCCCAGGTCTACAGCGCCACCACGGCGCAGCAGGACCCGCACCAGGTGCAGGCCCGGCCCAGCCTGATCGCCGCGGTGCGCCGCGCCGACCTGCTGGTGTGCACCGGCGCCGAGCTGGAGGCGGGCTGGCTGCCGCTGCTGCAGCGCCAGGCCGGTAACCCGGCAATCCAGCCGGGCCGGCCGGGCCTGTTCGAGGCGGCGGCGCAGGTCGAGCTGCTCGGCGTGCCCGCGCGGCTGGACCGGGCCGATGGCGATGTGCACGCCGCCGGCAACCCGCACATCCAGACCGACCCGCGCCGCATCGCCCGCGTGGCGGCGGCGCTGGCACGCCGGCTGGCGGAACTCGACCCGCCCCACGCGGCCGATTACGAACGCCGCCACGCCGACTTCGCCCAGCGCTGGCAGGCGGCGATCACGCGCTGGGAGCGCTCGGCCGCGCCGCTCAAGGGGTTGCCGATCGTGGTGCAGCACCAGGGCTTTCCGTACCTGGAGCAGTGGCTGGGGCTGCGGCAGGTGGCGGCGCTGGAGCCCAAGCCCGGGCTGGAGCCCAGCAGCGCGCACCTGCAGGCGGTGCTGGCCACGCTGCAGCGCGAGCCGGCGCGGCTGATCCTGCGTGCGGCCTACAACGATGGGCGCGGCTCGATGTGGCTGGCCGAGCGCACCCGCCTGCCGGTGGTGGCGCTGCCCTACACGGTGGGCGGCAGCGAGGCGGCCAGGGACCTGTTCGGCCTCTTCGACGACACGCTGGCGCGGCTGCTCAAGGCGGTGCAGCCATGAGGCAGCCCGTGCCAACCTCATCGAGCGGGCCGAGCGCCGGGCCGCTCCCAAGCCGGCCCGCCATCCCCTCGGGGGATCGGCCGACGTACCCGTCGGACGAGGGGCTGACATGACCTGGGCCGCGCTGGACCCGTCCATCCTCGGGCCGGCCTTCGTGGCCGGGCTGCTGGTGCTGCTCACCCATGTGCCGCTGGGCATGCAGGTGCTGCAGCGCGGGATCGTGTTCATCGACCTGGCGATCGCGCAGATCGCCGGCATCGGCGTGATCGCGGCGGATGCGCTCGGCTGGGCGACTTCCGGCTGGGCCGGGCAGGCGGCGGCAGCGGCGGCGGCCCTGGGAGGGGCGCTGCTGCTGACCTGGACGGAGCGGCGCTGGCCGGAGATCCAGGAGGCGCTGATCGGCGTGTCCTTCGTGCTCGCCTCCTGCCTGGGCCTGCTGCTGCTGGCCAGCAACCCGCACGGGGGCGAGCACCTGAAGGACCTGCTGGTCGGGCAGATCCTCTGGGTCACGCCGGCTCAGCTGGGCGTCATGGCCGGGCTGACGCTGCCGATCGGGGTGCTCTGGGCGGTCGCGGGTGAGCGGCTCGGCCGGCTGGGCTTCTACCTGCTGTTCGCGCTGGCGGTGACCGCCTCGGTGCAGCTCGTGGGGGTCTATCTGGTGTTCGCCAGCCTGATCCTGCCGGCGCTGGCCACGCGCCGGCAGCGCGGGCGCCGCCGCATGGGGGTCGCGCTGGGCCTGGGTGCAGCGGCCTACGCGCTGGGGCTGGCGCTGTCGGCGCTACTGGATGCGCCGTCCGGTGCGGTGGTGGTGCTGGTGATGGCGGCGCTGGCCGCGCTGGTGGCCGCATTGGTGGCCCGGCGGCCCGCCGCCGATGCCAACCGTCAGCCGTTGCCCGCCTCGGGCGGGCGGTAGCGCACCGGCGGTTTCTCGGCGCGGGCGTACAGGCCGGTCACCTTGGGCAGGTTGGCCTCGATGTCGGTGATCCGTGTGGCGCCCGTCGGGTGGGTGGAGAGGAACTGCGGCGGCGCGCCCTTGGAGGCGGCCGCCATCTTCTGCCACAGCGTGACGCCCGCACGCGGGTCGTAGCCGCCGCGCGCGGCCAGCTCCATGCCGACCAGATCAGCCTCGGATTCGTCCTCGCGGCCGAACTTCAGCGTCAGCAGCTGCCCGCCGGCATCGGCCAGGGTGCGGCCCACGTCGCCAAATCCCAGCAGGCTCGACACGATCGAGATGCCCCCGCGCGTGGCCATGGTCTTGCCGATGCGCTCACGGGCATGCTCGCGCACCGCGTGCGCCATCTCGTGGCCCATGATCATGGCCACCTCGTCGTCGTTGAGCTGCAGCTGCGCGAGGATGCCGTGATAGAAGGCGATCTTGCCGCCGGGCATGCAGAAGGCGTTGATGGTCTTGGCGCCGATCAGGCTGACCTCCCACTTCCACTGCTTCGCCCGCGGGTTCCACTCGTAGGTGTAGGGGATCAGGCGCTGGGCGATGGTGTTCAGCCGCAGCATCTGCGGGTGGTTGGCGGGTGCCAGTGCACCCTTGCCGTTGGCCTCCTGGCGCAGCTGGGCGTACTGCTTGCCGGCATCGGCCTCGACCTGGTCGGCCGGGTAGAACTTGGCGAACTTGGAGATGCCGCCCACCTCCACGCCCTCGCGCGCCAGCAGCGGGCCGGCGGCGGTGCCGGCGGCGCCGGCCACCAGCAGGCGGGTGAAGAGGCGGCGCTGGTGCAGCGCGCAGCCGCCCGGGTGGGCGTCCACGCGGGTGGTGATCTCGGCGTCGGTGACGAAGCTCGGTGCGGGCATCTCGTTCATGGCGGCGGTGGGCAGGAAGTCGTGAAGGCTCAGACCCCGAGGGGTCGGGAAGATTCCCGACCGGAGCGACAGCATAGCGGGCGACCCCACCGGTCGGTTGACGTGATCCGGCGCGGGCGCTTCAGGCACGTGCCGCATCCGGCTCCAGCGCCTGCACCGTCGCGCGCAGCCGCCAGATCATCGCCAGCGCCGGCAGCGCGGCGGCGGTGGAGACGAGGAAGAAGGTCGGCCAGCCGATCGACTCGGCCAGCACGCCCGCCAGCGGCCCCACCCAGACCCGCCCGACCGACGCGAAGGCGCTCAGCAGCGCGTACTGCGTGGCGCTGAAGCGCTGGCTGGTCAGGCTCATCAGGAAGGCGACGAAGGCGGCGGTGCCCATGCCGCCACTGAGGTTCTCGAAGGCGATCACCATCAGCAGGCCGCCATCCACCGCCGTGGGCTGCGCCAGGTGCAGGACGCCCCAGTCGAAGGCCGGCACGGTCAGCCCCGGCAGCACGCCACGTCCGTTGACCGCCAGCCACCAGAAGCCCAGGTTGCTGGCCGCCTGCAGCAGGCCGAACAGGAACAACGCGCGCCACAGCCCCAGGCGCAGCATCAGCGCCCCGCCCAGCAGCGCGCCGCCGATGGTCAGCCACAGGCCGATGACCTTGTTGACCACGCCCACCTCGGCCGAGCCGTAGGCCATGCTCTTGAGCAGGAAGGGCGTCATCAGCGAGCCGGCAAAGGCGTCGCCCAGCTTGTAGAGCACCACGAAGGCCAGAAAGGCCCAGGCACCCGGCTGGGCAAAGTAGTTCGCCAGCCCGCTGAGCAGGGTCGCAAAGCGCGCCCGGCGTGCCGCCCAGGCTGCCAGCGGCAGAGTGAAGGCGATGCCGGCCAGCAACGCCAGCAGGTCCGTCCAGCGCTGGCGCAGCAGCGGCGTCAGCGCCGTGCCTTCCAGCAGCGGGCCCAACAGGGCGCTGGCCGCGGGGCCGAAGGCGCGGTCGGTGACGAGGTAGCCCACCGCCACCGCGGCCACCACGGCCGCGAAGCCGATCACGTCCTGGCGGGCCACGCCATCGCTGGGCGGCGGCTCAGGCAGGCGTGGCAGCGCGACCGCACTCAGCGCGGCGGCGCCGAGCATGATGAGGGCCATCAGGCGGTAGACCTGCGGCCAGCTCCAGGCAGCGCCTGCGCCGGCAGCGGCACCCACCAGCGCGTTGGCCGGGTCGGTCCAGATCAGCGCGACGCCGCCGGAGAGGATCATCGCCAGCCGGTAGCCCAGCACCTTCAGCGACGAGCCCATGCCGCGCTCGGCACCGGGCAGCAGGTCGGTGCCGTAGGCGTCGATCACCACGTCCTGCGTGGCGGAGAGGAAGGCCACCAGCACCGCCAGCAGCGCGAAGGCCTGCACCGCGTGCTTCGGCGGTGTGGCGGCCATCGCCAGCAGCGCGCCGGCCAGGGCGAGCTGGCTCAGCACCAGCCAGCCGCGCCGCCGGCCCAGCCAGGGCAGGTCGAAGCGGTCCATCAGCGGCGCCCAGAGGAACTTGAAGGTGTAGGGCAGGCCGACCAGGCTGAGGAAGCCGATCGTTGCCACGTCGATCCCCTCCAGGCTCAGCCAGGCCTGCATCGCCTGGCCGGTGAGCGCCAGCGGCAGCCCGGAGGCAAAGCCCAGCACCAGCACCACCGCGAAGCGCCAGCTGCGCAGCAGCAGGTGCCCCTGGGACAGGGCGGCAGGGCTGGTGGCAACGGGCCGGGGTGGCGGGGGCGAGGCGGACATCGACCGATTCTAGGAGCGGCCTCCCGCCCGGCCCGGAGGGGGCCGTGGGCACCGGTGGGCCAGCGCGGGTGGGCCTGCGCCGGCACCGGATCGGGGCATCGCGGACAATCCCGCCCATGCAACCGAGCCCGATCCGCGCCGCCGAGTCGCCCTTCACCCGCCAGGAGTTCCGCCAGGCGCTGGGCCTCTTCGCCACCGGCGTGACCATCGTCACCGCCCGGGCGGCGGATGGCAGCCCCGTCGGGCTGACGGTGAACTCCTTCAACTCCGTCTCGCTGGCGCCGCCGCTGGTGCTGTGGAGCCTGTCGCTGGCGGCCGGCTCGCTGCCCGCCTTCGAGGCGGGCTCGCACTACGCCATCCACATCCTGGCGGCCGAGCAGCGGGAGCTGGCCGAGCGCTTCGCTGCCCGCTCGGTGGACCGCTTTGCCGGGCTGGACTGGAGCGAGGGGGCCGGCGGCATCCCGCTGATCGACGGTGCCGCCGCGGTGCTGGAGTGCCACAACCGCAGCCGCTACGAGGAAGGCGACCACGTCATCTTTGTCGGCGAGGTGGAGCAGTGCCGCTGGCGCGCCGACGCCTCGCCGCTGATCTTCCACGGCGGGCGCTTCTACACGGAGCTGCCGCTGGCGCCCTGAGCCAGCGTGGTCGGCCGTGTTGTCAGGGCTTGAAAGCCCGGCAGGCGCTCATACTTGATGGGGTATCAACGGAGCCGCCCCATGCACATCGCCTGCCCCCAATGCCAAGCCGTCAACCGCCTCCCTGAGGAGCGCCGCCATGACGAGCCGACCTGCGGCCGCTGCGGCGCCGCCCTGCTCGATGGTCACCCGGTCGAGCTGAGCGACGCCAGCTTCGAGGCCGTCATCGGCAAGTCCGACCTGCCAGTGCTGGTGGATTTCTGGGCGCCCTGGTGCGGCCCCTGCCGGCAGATGGCACCGCAGTTCGCCCAGGCGGCGCAGTCGCTGCGCGGCGAGGTGCTCTTCGCCAAGGTCAACAGCGACGACCACCAACGCAGCGCGGGGCGCTTCGGCATCCGCTCGATCCCGACGATGGTGCTGTTCCAGGGCGGGCGGGAGGTGGCGCGCCAGAGCGGCGCGATGGGCGCAGCGCAGATCGGCCAGTGGGTCGCTCAGGCACTCCAGCGCGCCTGAAGTCAGGGGTTGGCGGCCTGGCGCCGGGCCGCGAAGTCGACGAACCAGTCGACGCTGGCGGCGTTGGCCATGGCGTCGCGCTTGAGCACCTCGTCGGGGTGCGCGCCCTGCAGCAGCTTCTTGACCGGCAGCTCCATCTTCTTGCCCGACAGGGTGCGCGGGATCGCCGGCACCTGGATCACCTCGTCGGGCACGTAGCGCGGCGACAGGGCGCTGCGGATGGCGGTGCGGATCGCCTCGCTCAGTTCGCCGTCGAGCTGCAGGCCCTCGCGCAGCACCACGAAGGCGCCCATCCAGCTCGGCCGCCCGAGGTACTCCAGGTCGACCACCAGGCTGTCGACCACCTGGGGCAGGGCCTCGATGGCCCGGTAGATCTCGGCGGTGCCCATGCGCACGCCGAAGCGGTTGATGGTGGCATCGCTGCGGCCGTAGATCACCGCGCCGCTGGCGCCGGACTCGGGGTGCGGCACGATGCGGATCCAGTCGCCGTGGCGCCAGACCGGGCCGGCCAGGCTGCCGTCGTCGCGCCCGCCCGGGTAGGTCTCGAAGTAGCTCTCGCGGTAGCGGCGCTCGCCCGGGTCGTTCCAGAACTGCAGCGGCATCGAGGGCATCGGCCGGGTGCAGACCAGCTCGCCCACCTCGTTGATGAGTGCGTGGCCACGGCCCTGCGCGTCCGGCTCGCTCCAGGATTCCACCGCGGCACCCAGGCAGCGGCACTGCATCTCGCCGCGCACCATTGGCAGGGTCGGCAGGCCGGCGATGAAGGCACCGGCGAAGTCGGTGCCACCGGAGATCGGGTTGACCCAGATGTCGCGCCCCTCCACCTTGGGCAGGCTGCGCCAGAGCCAGTCGTAGCACTCCTCGGACAGCGGCGAGCCGGTGGAGCCCACCGCCCGCAGCGCGGACAGGTCGGCCACGCGCTGCGGCTCCACGCCGGCCTTCAGGCAGTTGGCGTAGAAGGCCGCGCCAGCGCCGAACATCGTCGTGCCGGTCTCGGCGGCGAAGCGCCACAGCGTGCCCCAGTCCGGCACCTCGCTGCGGCCGGTGGGGCTGCCGTCATAGAGGCAGATCGTGGTGCCGCCCAGCAGGGCGTTGACCTGGCAGTTCCACATCACCCAGGCGGTGGAGGTGGACCAGTGGAAGCGGTCGCCGGTTTCCACCGTCGGCCCCAGGTTGTTGTGCAGCACCAGCAGCTTGAGCGCCTCCAGCATGATGCCGCCGTGGCTGTGCACGATGGGCTTGGGCAGTCCGGTGGTGCCGCTGGAGTAGACGATCCACAGCGGGTGGTCGAAGGGCAGCCACTCGGGCTCGAAGTCGCGCGGGTCGCCCGCCAGCAGGGCGCGCAGGTCGTGGGCGCGCCGCGTCGGGGTGGCGAAATCGTCCGCATCGGCCTCGCGCAGCAGGTAGGGCCAGAGGATGAAGTCGGTGACGCTGGGCAGACCGTCCAGCAGTTCGGCCAGCACGGGGCGGCGGTCATGGTCGCGCCCGCCGTAGCTGCTGCCGTCGCAGGCGATCAGCACCTTGGGCTCGATCTGGCGGAAGCGGTCCAGCACCGCCACCGGGCCCATCTCCGGCGAGCACAGCGACCAGACCGCGCCGATGCTGGCGCAGGCCAGGAAGGCCACCACCGTCTGCGGCGTGTTGGGCAGGTAGGCGGCGACGCGGTCACCGCGCTGCACGCCCTTGCGCCGCAGCGACACCGCCAGCGAGGCCACCTCGCGTTTCAGCTCGCGCCAGCTCAGGTCGAGGCTGCAGTGGTCCTCGTGCATCCACTCGTTGCGGAAGACGATGGCTGGGTGGCCGGCGCCATAGGACGCATCGACGTGGCGGAACACCTGCTGCACGTAGTTGACCTGGGCGCCGGGGAACCAGCCCGCGCCGGGCATGCGCTCGTCGGCCAGCACGGCCTCGTGCGGGGTGGGCGAACGCAGGTCGAAGTAGTCCCAGAGCGAGCCCCAGAAACCGTCCAGGTCCGTGACCGACCACTGCCAGAGCTCGTCGTAGGTGGCGAAGCTCAGGCCGCGCTGTTCGGCCAGCCAGCGCTGGTAGAGCGTGATCCGGGGGGTGATCCGGGTTTCGGACAGGGGCATGGACGCTTCCAAGGGATAAATGGGCAACACAGGACACTGCCCGCGCACAGCAGCACCGGTCGACATGTTGCCGTGTTGTTACCAAATTGACCAGATCCGGACGGGGGCCTGTGACGCCGCCGAGACGGCCGGCACCCCGGGCGGGCCACAGAGACCGTGAACTCAGGCGCTGCGGCTCACGTCGACATGCTTCCACCAGTCCAGCCAGCACACCGGGCGGCGGTAGCCGACCACGCCGGGCTGCGCCAGGTCGCAGAGGATGCGGTGCACCGTCATGCGGTAGGGCATGTAGGCGACTGCCAGCTTGTTGGCCTCGCGGAACAGGGCCTGCCGCTCGGGGCCGTCGGGCAGACCCTGCAGGCGTTCGTAGAGCGCGTCGAAGGCCGGCAGCTTCATGCGCGAGAGGTTGGCCTTGCCGATCGAGCCGCCGTAAGCGCGCTCCAGCGCGCTCTGGCCATCGGGCGTGCTGGCGCTGGAGCCCACCCGCCACATCATGAAGCGCCCCGTGCGCGCGGCCTTGAGGTTCTCGGCCCACTGGCCGATCTTCAGCTCCAGCCGGATGCCCAGGGCGTCCAGGGTCTTCTTGAGCAGCTCGTCCATCGCGCGGGTGGTCTGGTCGGACTGGCTGAGCATCTCCAGCGTGAAGGGTTGGCCGTCGGGCTGCTCGCGCCAACCATCGCCATCGCGGTCGCGCCAGCCGTAGAGGTCGAGCAGGGCGCGCGCTCGGCTCAGGTCGTGCCCGGTCGCGGGGGTGCGTAGCGTGGCGTCGTAGCCGAAGGTGCCCGGCACCGTCATGCCCTGGGCGGCGATGGCCTCGCCGCGGCGCACCAGGGCGATCTCGCGGTCGATGTCGTAGCCCAGCGCGATCGCGCGGCGCAGCGCCACGCGCTCGGGCGCCAGGCCGCCGACCACCGGGTGCTCCATGTTGAAGACCTGGTAGTACACGTCCGCCGCCGGCACGCGGCGGGCCTCAATGCCACGCTTGGCCAGGTGCGGCGCCAGCTGGCCGCCGGGGATCGCCTGGGCGATGAACTCCGGCGGCACGATCTGCAGCAGGTCCTGCTCGCCGGCCAGGAAGGCCAGCCAGCGTGGCTGCGACTCCTCGATGATCGCGATGTCGATGCGCTCCAGCAGCGGCAGGCGCCGGCCCTTGAGCCTGGCCAGCAGGGCCTGGCCCTCGGCATCGTCGGGCGCGGGGCGGGCGTCGTAGACCACCTCGCGGTAGGTCGGGTTGCGCTCCAGCACGATCTGCGAGCTGCGCCGCCAGCTCGCCAGCCGGAACGGCCCGGTGCCCACCGGGTGCTCCATGATCTTGTCGCCATAGCGCTCCACCACCTCGCGCGCCATCACGCCCCAGATGTCGGGCGCGGCCATCGAGTAGATGAAGCGCGGGCGCGGCTCGCGCAGGCGGAATTGCAGCGTGTAGCGGTCCAGCGCCACCAGGCCGGGCACCGGCGCGTCAGGGTCGAGGGCGCGCTTGTCCCGGATCGCGGCATCGCGCAGTTCGCGCAGGCCGATGATGCCCAGCTCCTCGAAGTTGGGCTGGCTGGGGCTCTTCAGCGCCGGGTCGTACAGGCGCTTGAAGGTGTAGATCCAGTCCTCGGCGGTCACCTCCCGGCCCTTGCCGCCCGTGGCGGCGAAGGCCGCATCGTCCTGGAAGTGCACCCCGCGCCGCAGCCGGATGGTGTAGCGGGTGTGGCCGTCGGCCATCTCCGGCATCGCCTCGGCCAGGCAGGGGCGCAGCAGGAAGGGCCGCGCCAGGTGGTCGTACTCGTAGAGCGCCTCGAACAGGTTGGCGGTGACGGTGCGCGAGTAGATGTCTGAGATCTGCGCCGGATCGAACCCCGTCTCGGCGGTCGGGAAGGCGTAGCGCAGCACGTGCTCGCGCTGGCCACTCGGGTGCAGTGCCGCGGCAGTGCCAGTCCCGGGCCAGGCCAGCGCGCCCAGCAGGCCGGTGCCCCCGGCCAGCTGGCGGTTCAGCCAATCACGGCGAGACAGGGCGTCGTGCATGGTCGATGTCCACGTACTTGTAGAACTCGCGCTGGAAGGGGTTGCGCCGGTAGCCGATCACCCAGGGGTGCATCAGGTCGGTGGCGATGCGCCAGCTGCTCATCTTGTACGGCGCGTAGGCCACCATCAGCTTGACCGCCTGCTGCATCAGGGCGAAGCGCTCGGGGCCGTCGGGCAGCTTGTTCTGGCGGATGTACAACTCGTTGAAGGCCGGCAGGTTGAAGCGCGCGTGGTTGGCGGCGCCCTTGTTGGGGCCGTAGCCCAGCGCCAGGAAGGTGTCGCCGTCCGGGCTGCCGGCCAGCCAGGCCACACCCCACATCATCAACTTGCCGGTGCGTGAGCTCTTCAGGTTCTCCGGCCACTGCGCGATCTTGAAGCGCATGCGGATGCCGATGGCCTTGCTGCTCTTCTGCCAGATCTCGGCCAGCTGGCGCGAGGCCTGGTCGGACTGCGTGGCCAGCTCCAGCTCCAGCGGCTGGCCGTCCGGGGTCTCGCGCCAGCCGTCGCCGTCGCGGTCCCGGTAGCCGTAGAGGTCGAGCAGCGCGCGCGCCTTGGCGGGGCTGTACTCGCTCATCTCGCTGCGCAGCGCCGGGTCGTGGCCGTAGTTGATCGGCGGGATGGGGCCTTCGGCGCGCACCGCCTGGTTGCGCCGCACCAGCACCAGCTCCTGCGGGCCGTTGTAGGCCAGGTTCATCGCCCGGCGCAGCGCCACCTTCTCGGGCGTGTAGCCGCCGACCACCGGGTGCTCCATGTTGTAGAGCGTGGCCAGCGTCACGTCGCCCAGGAAGGCGCGGAACATCTGCACCCCGCGCTGCTGCAGGTAGGGCGCGAGCCGGTTGTTCGGGATCGCCAGGCCGGCGTAGGTGTTGGGCAGGCGGTCCATCACGTCGGACTCGCCGTTCAGGAAGGCCAGCCAGCGCGGCTGGTCCTCCTCGATGATCGAAATTTCGACGCGGTCCACCATCGGCAGGCGCTGGCCGGCCAGGCGCCGGGCCACGGCCTGGCCTTCTGGATCGTTGGCGGGGGCCTGCTCGTCGTAGCGCAGCTCGCGGAAGCCGGGGTTGCGCTCCAGCGCGATCAGCGAGCTGCGCCGCCACTCGGCCAGCCGGAACGGCCCGGTGCCCACCGGGTGGGCCATGATCCGGTCGCCATAGAACTCCACCACCTCGCGGGCGATGGCGCCGAAGGCCGAGCCGTCGTTGAACACCACGTGGTGCAGCCGCGGCGAGGGCTCGGCCAGCTTGACGCGGAAGGTGTAGCGGTCCAGCGCCCGCAGGCCCTCCACCTCCACGTCGTAGGGAAAGGGCTTCTTCTCGGCCAGGGCCTGCTTGCGCAGTTCGGACAGGCCGAGCACCTTGGCGTTTTCCAGCAGGTAGAGGTTGGGGCTCTTGGTGACCGGGTCGTAGTGGCGCTTCAGGGCATAGACGTAGTCCTGCGCGGTCAGCTCGCGCCGCTGTCCCTGGAAGGCCGGGTCGTCGGCAAAGTAGATGCCGGGGCGAATGCGGAAGGTGAACTCGGTGAAGTCGGCCGAGATCTCCGGCAGCGCCTGCGCCGTCAGCGGCTTGAGCTGGAAGGGGCGCGCCAGGTAGTCGTAGGTCAGCGGCGCCTCGAAGATGCCGGCCGTGACGATGCGCGAGTAGGTGTCTGACACCTGCGCCGGATCGAAGCCGGTTTCGGCCACCGGAAAGGAGTAGCGCAGCAGCTTGGCCGGCGGTGCGGTGGCTGAAGCGGGTGCGGGTGCGGGTGAAGATGCCGCAGCGGACGCGGGTGCGGGCGCGTTGGCAGCCCAGGCACCCAGGCTGGTGCAGGCGAGGACGATGGCGCCGCCGCAGCCGGCCAGGCCACGGCGCACAAGGCTGAACTTGAGCATGGCGCGAGTATGCCGGCCCGCCCCGGCCCGGCGTCAGCGGGCCAGCCCGAGCAGGGTCGCCGGGGCCCGTCGAATCAGCGCGCCGCGGCGTTCAGCTGGTCGCGCGTGGCCAGGGCGACGCGCCGTGCCGCCTCGGCAAAGTCCGTGCCCTGGCTGGCATAGAGCACCGCCCGCGAGCTGTTGACCACGATCGTGCCGGTCACCGTGCCGTCGGCGGCGCGGCGCAGGCCGGCGCGCACCGTCGCCTCGGCATCGCCGCCCTGGGCGCCCACGCCGGGGATCAGCAGCGGCAGCGTCGGCGCCAGCTCGCGCACCTTGGCGATCTCCCCCGGGTAGGTCGCGCCCACCACCAGTGCGAGCTGGCCGTTGGTATTCCAGGTCGTCTGCGCCAGCGCCGCCAGGTGCTCGAACAGCCGCGGCTGCCCCGGCACGTCGGCCAGGCGCTGCATCTGCCAGTCGTCACCGCCCGGGTTGGAGGTGCGGCACAGCAGGATGGCGCCCTTGCCGGGCCAGCGCAGGTAGGGCTCGATGCTGTCAAAACCCATGAAGGGCGACAGCGTCACCGCGTCGGCCTGGTAGCGCTCGAAGGCCTCCTTGGCGTACTGCTCCGCGGTGGCGCCGATGTCGCCGCGCTTGGCGTCCAGGATCACCGGCACCTGCGGCGCGGTGCGGCGCATGTAGGCCATCAGCTCTTCGAGCTGCGCCTCCGCCCGGTGTGCCGCGAAGTAGGCGATCTGCGGCTTGAAGGCGCAGACCAGGTCCTTGGTGGCGTCGACGATGCGGGCGCAGAAGTCGAAGATCTTCGACGCGTCACCGGCCCAGTGGCTCGGGAACTTCGCCGGCTCGGGGTCGAGCCCGACGCAGAGGAAGGAGTCGTGGCGCGCCTGGGCGCGCAGCAGCTGGTCGGTGAAGTTCATCGTCGGGCTCCGAGGTTCAAGGGTTCAGGCTCAGATCCGCCGTGCCAGCTCGGCTGCCTTGCCGGTGTAGCTGCCCGGTGTCATGGCGAGCAGGCGGTCCTTCTCGGCCTGGGGCAGTGCCAGGTCGGCGATGAAGCCCTGCATCAGCGCGCGGGTCATGGGCTGGCCGCGGGTGAAGGCCTTGAGCTGTTCGTAGGGTTCGGGCAGGCCGAAGCGGCGCATCACGGTCTGGATGGGCTCGGCCAGCACTTCCCAGGCGTCGTCGAGGTCGTTGGCCAGGGCGGCTTCGTTGAGTTCGAGCTTGCCCAGGCCGCGCAGCAGGCTGTCAAAGCCGAGCTGGGCGTAGCCCAGTGCCACGCCCATGTTGCGCAGCACGGTGCTGTCGGTCAGGTCGCGCTGCCAGCGGCTGATCGGCAGCTTCTGGCTCAGGTGGGTCAGCAGCGCGCTGGCCAGGCCGAAGTTGCCCTCGGCGTTCTCGAAGTCGATCGGGTTGACCTTGTGCGGCATCGTCGAGGAGCCCACCTCGCCGGCCTTGGTCTTCTGCTTGAAGTAGCCCAGGCTGATGTAGCCCCAGACGTCGCGGCTGAAGTCGATCAGGATGGTGTCGACCCGCGTAACCGCGTCGAACAGCTCGGCCATGTAGTCGTGCGGCTCGATCTGGATGGTGTAGGGGTTGAAGGTCAGCCCCAGCTGGTTCTCGATCACCGCGCGGCTGAAGGCCTCCCAGTCATGCTCCGGCCAGGCCGACAGGTGGGCGTTGTAGTTGCCCACCGCGCCGTTCATCTTGGCCAGCAGCTTGACCTCGGCGATGCGCGCGCGCCCGGCCTGCAGGCGGGCCACCACGTTGGCGATCTCCTTGCCCACCGTGGTGGGGCTGGCGGTCTGGCCGTGGGTGCGGCTGAGCATCGGCACCGCGGCGAAGGCCTGGGCCAGCTCGCGCAGCTTGGCGATGATCTGGTCCAGCGTGGGCAGCAGCACCTGCTCGCGCGCGCCCTTGAGCATCAGCGCGTGGCTGGTGTTGTTGATGTCCTCGCTGGTGCAGGCGAAGTGCACGAACTCGCCGGCCGCGGCCAATTCCGGCTGGTCGGCGAAGCGGCTCTTCAGCCAGTACTCGACCGCCTTGACGTCATGGTTGGTGGTCTTCTCGATGTCCTTGATGGCCTGCGCGTCGGCTTCAGAGAAGCGCTGCACCAGGCCGCGCAGCAGCCCGCGCGAGGCCTCGGACAGGGGCTTGAATTCGTCGAAGCCGGCATCCGACAGGGCGATGAACCACTCCACCTCCACCTGCACGCGGCGGTGCATCAGCCCGTACTCGGACATCAGCGGGCGCAGCGCAGCGACCTTGGCGGCGTAGCGGCCGTCCAGCGGCGAGAGGGCGGTCAGGGCGGAGTAGGGCATGGCGGCGGGCTCGTTCAGGCAAACCCTGAATTTTAGGCGTCAGGGGGGCGGGTGCGCTGCACTTGCCGCCGCCGCGCGGATGCGCGCCACGCGCTCGGCGTCCGGCGGGTGGCTGGCAAACGCAATGCCCCAGGCGTCCGGCTCCCCCGCGCGCTCGGTCTGGCCCGCTCGCGCGGCCAGGCGCTCGAACAGCGTCAACAGCGCCAGCGGGGAGAGGCCGTTGGCGCGCAGCAGGGCGATCGCGGCGTCGTCCGCCTCGCGCTCGAAGTCGCGTGAGTAGGCCCCCTGGGCGAGCAGCACGGGGGCGCCGGCCAGCACGGAGCCGTAGTCGCCGATCAGCGCGCCGATGGCCAGCGTCACCAGCCCCGTCTGCGTGACCAGCCGCATGCCGTGGCGCTCGCGCACGTGGCCCAGCTCGTGGCCGATGACGCCGAGCAGCGCGTCGTCGGCGCCCTCGAGCAGCTGCACCAGCTCGTCGGTGACCACCACCGTGCCGCCGGGCAGCGCGAAGGCGTTCGGCCCGGGGTGCCGGCCATCGCGGCTGCGGCGCCACTGCAGGTCGTAGGCCAACGGGGTGCCGCTGCGCTGCAGGGCGGCGGCCACGCGGGCTTCGAGCTGGCGGCGGCGCTCCGGCGGCAGGGTGCTGGGGGCGAGCTGCTCGCCGTCCATGCCCTCCAGCGTGGCGCGGCCGATGCGCGCCTCCAGCTCGGTCGGCACCAGCGCCAGCACGCCGCGCGCGGCCAACGGCAGCCCCTGCGCGTAGGCCAGCCAGAGCAGCAGCGCCGCGGCGAGGCCGGCCAGCAGCGCGCCCAGGCCGGCCCAGCGCAGTGCGCGCCAGCCACTGCCGGGGCCGACCTGGCGCTGCCAGGCGTCCCAGGCGGCGCTGTCGGCAGCCCCCGTGGCGCGCAGCCGGGCGCCGTCGGGCAGGACGAGTTCGCGCAGGTGGCCCCGCCGCGCAGCCTGGTCCGGCCAGCGCAGGCCGCGCAGCGCCACGCTGCGGTCGGCCCCTGCGCCCTGGATCAGCAGCTGGCCGTTCAGCGCCAGCACCCGCACCGGCTGGGCGGGGGTGCCGTCGGCCGCGAGGTACTCGGCGCTGACCGTGGGCGGTGGCGTCACGCCGGGCAGCAAGGACGTGGACGAGAACGGTGACGCGGTGGTGCTCATGGGCGCGCAGCCTAGGGCATGCGGCCGCACCCCGCCCGCGGCGGCCCATCCTGGATACTTCGCCGGCCCTTCCTTCTGAACTGTCCCTCCTCGCCGGCCATGTCCCGCTCCCCCTCCCGCAACGCCTGCTGCAACGCCGCCCGCGCCGAACGGCAGGGCTTCGTGCCCGACGACGATCCCGCCTCCGATCCGGATGCGCCCGTGCGCCCCTACGTGCATCGCACGCGCAACACGCTGGCGCTGCACTTCTCGATCCACGAGGTGCAGAGCTTCATGCGCAGCGACGCGCCCGACGCGCTGGCGCTGGCCTACACCCGGCTGATGATGGGCTTCCTGCTCTGGGCACCGCAGCCGGCGCGCATCGGCATGGTCGGCCTGGGTGGCGGCTCGCTGGTCAAGTTCTGCCACCGCCACTTGCCGGCCAGCCGCATCGAGGTGGTGGAGATCAACCCGCACGTGCTGGCGCTGCGCGACGAGTTCGAGATCCCGCCCGATGACGCCCGCCTGGCCATCGTCGAGGGCGACGGCGCCCGCTGGGTGCGCGAGCGGCCCGAAGCTTTCGACGTGCTGGTGGTGGACGGCTACGACCACAGCGGCCTGCCCTCGGCACTCGCGACGCAGCGCTTCTACGACGACTGCTGCGCCGCGCTGGCGCCGCAGGGCCTGCTGGTGGCCAACCTCTTTCGCGGCCACCCGCAGCACGCCATCCACCTCGACCGGCTGCGGCGCAGCTTCGATGACGCGGTGCTGGAGGTCAAGGACGCCGAGGCCGGTGAGCTGGACGAGGAGGGCGGCGGCGCCAACAGCGCCGTCTTCGCTGCCCGGGGCGAGTTGCTGCACCGGCCACCGACCACCGAACCCCCGCCCGGGATGAGCGAGCCGGCCTGGGCCAGCCTGGCGCCGGAGCTGGCGGCCGTGCGCCAGGCCCATGCCCAGCCGGGGCTGCACCGCGGCGGCTCGACCCGGGTGCGCCGCCAGCGCCGCGGTTGACGGGCGCGGGTGACGGCCGTGGCCGGGTGGGCCGTCGCCGGTCCGTGCTTATGATGAGCGGCACGGGCCGTGAAGCCGGCTTTCGTCGGTACCGCCCGATCAGCAAGGAGTCGCCATGGCCCTGATGGATTTCATCAAGAAACAGTTCATCGATGTCCTCGAGTGGACCGAGTCCGGTGACGGCGTGGTGGCCTGGCGCTACCCGATGGCCGACAACGAGATCCAGAACGGGGCGTCGCTCACGGTGCGCGAGTCGCAGCTGGCCGTCTTCGTCAACGAGGGCCAGGTGGCCGACGTGTTCCGCCCCGGGCGCTACACGCTCACCACGCAGACCCTGCCGCTGCTGACCAACCTGAAGAACTGGGACAAGCTCTTCGCCTCGCCCTTCAAGAGCGACCTCTACTTCTTCAGCACCCGCGCGCAGATCGACCAGCGCTGGGGCACCCAGCAGCCGGTGACCATCCGCGACCGGGACTTCGGCGCCGTGCGGGTGCGCGCCTTCGGCAACTACAGCTGGCACCTGGTCGACCCGCGCAAGTTCATCGCCGCGATCTCCGGCACGCGCGACACCTACACCGCCGCCGAACTGGACGGCCAGCTGCGCGGCTTCCTGCTGCAGCACATCTCGGACGCGGTGGCGCAGTCCGGCATCCCCTTCCTCGACCTGGCGGCCAACCAGATCGAGTTCGCGGTGCAGATCAAGCAAGCCGTGGCGCCGGAGTTCGACGCCATCGGCCTGGCGCTCGACAGCGTGACGCTGCAGAACGTCTCGCTGCCCGACGAGCTGCAGAAGGTGCTCGACCAGAAGATCGGCATGGGCATGGTCGGCGGCGACATGGGCAAGTTCATGCAGTACCAGACCGCGCAGGCGATCCCGAAGTTCGCGGAGGGCGCGGCGGCGGGTGGCGCCGGTTCCGGCATCGCGGGGGACGCGATGGGCCTGGGCGCCGGCGTGGCGCTGGGCCAGGTGCTGGCGCAGAACCTCCAGCAGGGCCTGCAGGGTGCCGCCGGCGCCGCTTCTGCAGCTGCCGCCCCGGTGGCCGCGGCGGTCGGCATCCGTCCCGAGGAAATCATGGCGACGCTGGAGAAGCTCGCCGAACTGAAGGCCAAGGGCATCCTGACCGAGGACGAGTTCAGCGCCAAGAAGGCGGAGTTGCTGAAGAAGCTGGTCTGAACGGATCGGGTCGAGTTCGATCTTGGCTGAAGCCCCGCCCCCGCCGGCCCAGCGCGCCTGGCGTGCCGCCTGCCCCAACTGCGGTGCGCCGGTGGACTTCCGCTCGGCCGCCTCGGCCAGCGCGGTGTGCTCGTACTGCCGCAGCACGCTGCTGCGCGAGGGCGAGGCGCTGCGGCGCATCGGCGAGTCGGCCGAGCTGTTCGACGACCACTCGCCGCTGCAGCTGGGCGCCAGCGGCCGGTACGCGGGCGAGGCCTTCACGCTGATCGGCCGGCTGGGCCTGGGCTACGCGCAGGGCCGCTGGAACGAGTGGCACGCGCTGTTCGACAACGGCCGCAGCGGCTGGCTCTCGGAGGACAACGGCGCCTACGTGCTGGCCTTCGACGCGCCGCTGCCGGGCGCGGCGCCCGCGGTCGAATCCCTGCGCGTCGGCGGCACGGTGCGCGTGGGCGAGCAGGCCTGGAGTGTCGCGTCGGTGCAGACCGCCACCGTGCAGGCCGCCGAGGGCGAGCTGCCCAAGCCGCCGCGTCCGGGCAAGGCCTTCGTGGTGGCCGACCTGCGCAACGCCCGCGACGAGGTGGCCACGCTGGACTACAGCGATCCGGCCACACCCGCCTGGTCGGTCGGCCGCGCGGTGCGCCTGGCCGAGCTGAAGATGCAGGGCCTGCGCGAGGGCGAGGCCGTCAAGTCCGTGGCCGGGCGCAGCCTGCCCTGCCCGAGCTGCGGTGCCGCGCTGGAGCCCAAGCTGGAGAGCACGCGCTCGATCGTCTGCGGGCAGTGCCGGGCGGTGGTCGATCTGGCGGGTGGGGCCTTGGGCGGTGCCGGGGCTGAGCTGGCCCAGGACCTGGCTCACTACGCCCAAGAGACCGGCGCACAAGCCGGCATGGAGCCGCTGCTGCCATTGGGTCGCACGGGCCGGATCGCGCTGGGCAGCGCCGAGGCGCTGCCCTGGCAGGTGGTGGGCTACCTGGAACGCTGCGACCTGCCGGCAACCGGTGGCAATGACGGCGACGACGACGAGCAGACCTTCTGGCGCGAGTACCTGCTGTACCACCGCACGGAGGGCTTCGCCTTCCTGGTCGACGCCGAGGACGGCTGGAGCTGGGTGCGCCCGCTCACCGGCGCGCCGCAGGTCAGCGGCCAGACGGCCACCTGGGCCGATGAGCGCTACCGCCAGCGCTGGAGCTACGACGCCCGCACCACCTACGTGCTGGGCGAGTTCTACTGGCAGGTGCGGCGCGACGAGCGCGCTCACGTCACCGACTACGACGGCCTGGGCGCCGCCAGCCGCAAGCGCCTGGGCCGCGAGCAGACCATCGCGGCCGGCGGCGGCGAGGTCACCTGGTCGGGCGGCGAGACGCTGGAGGCCAGCGCCGTGGCGGACGCCTTCGGCATCGCGCCGTCCCAGCGCGCCGCCCTGCAGCGCGACGCGGCGCCCACTGCACTCGGGGCCAGTGCCGTCGGCAAGGCGCCGCTGGTGCAGCGGGTGATGATTTTCATCGTGCTGGCGCTGGTCGTGATCGCCGTGCTGTCGATGTGCAGCAGCAACGACTGCGACCAAGTGGCGCAGACCTTTGGCGCCCAGAGTGCCGAGTACCAGCAGTGCCTGCGCAACCGCGGCAGCAGTGGCATGCGCACCGGTGGCGGCAGTTGGGGCGGCTACAGCAGCGGCGGGGGCGGCCACAAGTGATGTTGCCGCCGCCCGGCGCGCGGTTCACTGCGCTCAACGCTGCGTGCGGTAAGGCTCCTCGAAGGCGATGAAGTCCTGCTCGGCCAGCGCATCCGCTACCCAGGCCGTCACGCCCGGCGCAGCCCAGACCGCATCGGCCCAGGCCTGCACCGCCGGCGGTACCGGCAGCGCGTAGCTGCGCAGCCGCGCCACCACCGGCGCGAAGTAGGCGTCCACGATGCCGAAGGTGCCGAACAGGAAGGGGCCGGCGCCCGGCGCCCGGGCCGCGAGCGCCTCGCTCCACAGCTCCACCAGCCGGTCCAGGTCGGCCCGCACGCCGGGCTGCTCGGCCAGCACCTTCGCGCCGACCTCCGGCAGGCTGGCCTCGATGTTCATGCCGCAGTGGCTGCGCAGCGCGCCAAAGCCCGAGTGCATCTCCGCGCAGTAGCTGCGGGCGCGGGCGCGCTGCTTCGGGTCGGTGGGCCACAGCGGCAGGGCGGGGAACTTCTCCGCCAGGTACTCGGCGATCGCCAGCGTGTCCCAGACGACGAAGCCGTCATCGTCCACCAGCACCGGCACCTTGCCGGCCCGGGCGATGCCCGTCAACCGGGTCTTGAACTGCGAGTCGGCGCTGAAGGAGTCGAAGCGCAGCTTCACCTCCTCGAAGGGCAGGCCGAACTGGCGCAGCAGCACCCACGGGCGCATGGACCAGGACGAGTAGTTCTTGTTGCCGATGTAGAGCTTCATGGCGCGGTCTCCGGGGCGGAAGTGGCAGATTCAGTCAGGCGCCGATCCTAGGCCGGGGCGGCCGGCCGATGGGTGACGTTGCGGCATGGGCTTGATGCGCGTGGTGCATGGGTCAGCGAGGTGCCGACGTGTGCACCCTGACGCGTCCCCGGCCTTCAAGCGAACGGATTCACCACCCGCACCCCACCGAGACTGGTGCCTGTCTGGAAATCCTCGCTCAGCAGCACTTCGCAGCCGCTGACCACCGCAGCCTGGGCGATCAGGGCGTCGTAGAAGGAGACGCCGCGCAGTACGTGCAGGTCGAGCGCGGCCTCGATCAGGGCCGGGCTGGCCGGCACCACGTCGAAGCGGCTGTAGACCGCCAGCCGCTCGCGGATCAGCGGCGCGGGCAGGCGCAGCTTGCGCAGCGCGACGTTGACGAACTCCTGCAGCACCTGGGTGGACACGACGCCGGTGCCGGCCTCCCGGTGCGCCAGGATCAGGTCCAGCGCCTGGCGCTGGCGGGCCGGTTCGTCGCCGGCATCGGCATAGACCAGCACGTTGGTGTCGATGACGCTACGCGCCCCGTTGATTGGCCTCGTCTCTGTCGAAGCGCCAACCGGCCAGGCGGCCCGGGGAGTTCAGGGCGGATTGCTCGAGCTCTTGCAGCTCTGCGGCCGGTTGCTGGCGCTCGTTGAATGGCGCCTGATCGTCGCGAACGGTTTCAGGAGGGCGCTTGCCCATCGACTGTGGCGGGCGGGGGGGCGACCCGGCAAGACGGTCATCGACCGACACGGGGGTGTTCATGGCGGATCCACGGAACAGATGCAGTCATCAGCTTACGCGCGGTCTGGCGCAGGCAACGGAGGCCCGCTCAATCCGCATCCACCAGCGTCTCCGCGTCCGGCCCGTCGCCAATCGCCAGGCGGGTGGCTTCGGCCTGGGCGATGACCCAGCGGGTGAAGGCGACCACCTCGGGGCGGGCTTCGCCGGCCGAGCCGCCCAGGGGCACCAGCCAGTAGCACATCTGGGCCCATTGGCGCTGGCCGGGGCCGAAGGGTTCGACCAGGTCGCCGCGCGCCAGCGCATCGGCCACCAGCGCCAGCCGCGCGAGTGCCACGCCCTGGCCGGCCAGCGCGGCCTGGATCTGCTGGTGGGTGTAGTTCATGCTCATGCGCCGGCGCGGCTGCAGGCGCTCCAGCCCGCGCGGAGTGAGCCAGGCCGCCCAGGCCTGGTCGGTGGCGATCTGGCTGCCGTCGTCCATCTCCAGCAGCGTGTGGCCGGTCAGGTCGGCCGGTTCGCGCAGCGGCGGTGCATCGCCGCGGGCGATGGACTCGGCCAGCGCGGCGCCGATCACCGGTGTCAGCACGTCGCCGAACAGGCGGATCGCATCGGCCGGGGCGCGCTCGGGGCGGCAGCCGCGCAGGGCGAGGTCCAGCTCCTCGTCATCACTCTCGATCAGGCGGTCGCTGGCCGAGAGGCGGATGTCTACGCCCGGGTGCGCGCGCTCGAAATCGGCCAGCCGCGGCATCAGCCAGAGCGTGGCGAAGGAGGCGAAGGTGGTGACGCTGACCATCGCCCGGCTGCGCGACAGGCGGATCTGCCGCACGGCGCTGTCCAGCCGCACCAGCGAGGGCTCCACCGCGCGCAGCAGCGTGCGGCCGGCCTGGGTCAGCTCGACCTTGCGGGTGCCGCGCTGGAAGAGCTGGGCGCCCAGCTCCTCCTCCAGCGACTTGATCTGCCGGCTCACGGCGGGCTGCGTCAGGTGCAACTCCTCGGCCGCGGCGGAAAAGCTCAGCAGGCGCGCGACGGCTTCGAAGCTGCGCAGGAAGTCGAGCGACAGGGGGCGCTGGGAGAGTCTTTGGTTCATGTCGTGGCGTCATCAATCCGGTGCAGCGATCTCATTGGACCGCGTGGGTGTTTCCCAGGAGGATGCAGGCACGGGAAAGCCCCTGTCGTGGCACCCGAACCCAGGAGATTGATGATGATCGAGCATGTGACCGATGTCCAGGTGCTGCGCCCGGCGCGCGCCATGCTGTTGACCGTGCGCGAGGGGCAGGTCTGGCTGACCCGCGCGGGCGACGCCGAGGACCATGTGCTGGCCGCCGGCGAGCGGCTGGCCGTGGCGGCCGGCGAGCCTCTCTACGTGGAGCCCTGGCGGCGTGGCGAGGCGGTGCGGCTGTCCTGGCAGGCGCTGCCGGCTGCCACACCGGTGGCCCTGCCTGTGCTTCGCACCGCGATGGCGCAGGGCCTGCGCCGCGTGGCCGACGGCCTGCGTGATGCAGCCCGCCGGGTGGATGTGCCGCCGCCGGCCTGCCCGGCCGCCTGAACCAGGCTGAACCCGGCTGAACCGGCGGACGTGCCGCGGGCGGTGCGGCGGCCGCGCCCGCGCCCATAATCCGGGCGCTGGTCAGACCTGCCTACCGGAGCCCGCCATGGAGATGCTCAAACCCGCCGTGATCCTCGCCTCCGTGCTCTACGCCGTGATCGGCGTGATGGTGCTGTGGGTCAGCTTCGTGGTGATCGACAAGCTCACGCCCTACAAGCTGTGGGAGGAGATCGTCGAGAAGAAGAACCTGGCGCTGGCGGTGGTGGTGGGTGCGATGTTCATCGCCATCGGCCAGATCGTGGCGGCGGCGATCCACGGTTGACCGTGCGGGTGACGTGGTTCGCACCTCTGCACCTCTGGTGCTGGCGTGACGGAATGCACAAAATGGGCTCCTGCCCCCGGGCTTGAGGAGTCGAGGCCATGATCCGTCTGCACCAGTTCGCCCCTGCCTTCGGCCTGCTGAACGCCAGCCCGTTCTGCATGAAGCTGGAGATGTACCTGCGCATGGCCGGGCTGCCCTACGAGGCGGTCAACATCGGCGATGTGCTGAAGGCGCCCAAGCGCAAGCTGCCCTACATCGAGGACGGCGTGCGGGTGGTGGCCGACACGACCTTCATCATCGACTACCTCAAGGCCACCTACGGGGACCCGCTGGACGCCTGGCTGAGCCCGGCGCAGCGCGCGGTGGCGCTGGCCTTCCAGCGCCTGTTCGAGGAGAACCTCTATTGGGCGGTGGTGCACACCCGCTGGGCCGAGGCGGCCGGCTGGGCGAAGACGCGCGAGGCCTTCTTCGCCGCGTTGCCCGCCCCGATGCGCTGGATCCTGCCGCCGCTGGCTCGCCGGGGCATGCTGGCCGAGATGAACGGCCAGGGCATGGGCCGGCACAGCGCCGCGGAGATCCACGCCATCGGCCGCCGGGACGTGGGCGCGGTGGCCGACTTCCTGGCCGACAAGCCCTGCCTGATGGGCGACGAGCCCTGCTCGCTGGATGCGGTGGCCTACGCCTTCCTGGCCAACCTGCTGTGGGCGCCGGTGGATTCGCCGATCCGTGAGGCGGCGCGGGCGCGGCCGAACCTCGAAGCCTATTGCCTGCGCATGAAGGCGCGCTATGACGCCTGAGCATCCTTGAGCGCCCCGCCTGTCCTCTGCGCCCAACCGGCCGAATCGCCCTCCCCTCCCCGCGTCGCTCCCGCCGAACTGGCGCTGCTGGCCTCCGTCTTCCTGATCGCCGCCTGCGGGTTGGTCTACGAGCTGGCGGCTGGCGCACTGGCCAGCTACCTGCTCGGCGACTCGGTGCTGCAGTTTTCCACCGTGATCGGGACCTACCTGTTCGCGATGGGCATCGGCTCCTGGCTGAGCCGCTTCATCGAGCGGCAGCTGATCGCGCACTTCCTGCGCATCGAGCTGCTGGTGGGCCTGATCGGCGGGCTGCTGCCGGCCGCGCTGTTCATCGCGCACAACCTGCTGCCGGCCGGCCATGCGCTCGCCTTCCGGGTGCTGCTCTATGCGCTGGTGCTGGTCGTGGGCGTGCTGGTGGGGCTGGAGATCCCGCTGGTGATGCGCATCCTCAAGCGCCAGTTCAGTGACCGCTACGCGCTGCGCGACCTGGTCTCGCAGGTGCTCACCTTCGACTACCTGGGCGCGCTGGCGGTGGCGCTGGCCTTTCCGCTGCTGCTGGTGCCGCAGCTCGGGCTGGTGCGCACGGGGCTGGCCTTCGGCCTGCTCAACGCGGCGGTGGCGGTGTGGGCGCTGGCGCTGTTCCGGGGCGAGCTGCGCCGCTGGGGCGCCCATGCGCTGGCCTGCGCCGGGGTGGTGGGCGTGCTGCTGGCGGCGCTGGCCGGGGCGGACCGGCTCACGCGCTGGTCCGAGGACCGCTTCTACGGCGAAGGCATCGTCTACCAGGCCAGCAGCGACTACCAGCGCATCGTCGTCACCCGCGGCAGCGCCGGCACGCGGCTCTTCCTGAACGGCAACCTGCAGTTCCACGAGCGCGACGAGTACCGCTACCACGAGGCCCTGGTGCACCCGGCGATGGCCGCGCACGGCGCCCCGAAGCATGTGCTGGTGCTGGGCGGTGGAGACGGGCTGGCGGTGCGCGAGGTGCTGAAGCACCCGAGCGTCGAGCAGGTCACGCTGGTCGAGCTGGACCCGCACATGACGCGCCTGTTCGCCGAGGAGCCCCGGCTGGCGGCGCTCAACGCCGGGGCGCTGCGCTCGCCGAAGCTGCGCATCGTCAACGCCGATGCCTGGACCTGGCTGGAGCAGCAGCGTGATGCCGCGGCGGTGTGGGACGTCATCGTCATCGACTTCCCCGACCCCAGCAACTTCGCGATCGGCAAGCTCTACACCACCAGCTTCTACCAGGTGGTCGACCAGCACCTGGCCGCAGGCGGCTACGCGGTGGTGCAGACCACCTCGCCGCTGCTCGCCCGCCAGAGCTTCTGGACCGTGGTGGCCACGCTGGAGGCGGTGGGCCTGCGCACGGCGCCGTACCACGCACACGTGCCCAGCTTCGGCGAATGGGGCTTCGTGCTGGCCAGCCGCCGGCCGTGGCGTATTCCGACAGCGACACCGGCCGCGCTGCCCGCCGGGTTGCGCTTTCTGACCGTCGAGGGAATGTCGGCGCTGTTCCAGTTCCCGCCCGACATGGCCCGCGTCGCGGCCGAACCGAGCCGCTTGTCGGACCAGCGCCTGGTGCGGGTGTTCGAGCAGGAATGGGGCCGGGTGCACGAATGAGTGCGGGTGCGGGGAGCGGCCCGACCCGCCGGGCCTGGCTCGGGGCGGTGGGCGCTGCCGCGCTCGGCGGCCTGGCCGGCTGCGATCGCGGCGCACCACCGGCGCCGGTGCCGGATTGGGAGCCGGATGGGGCGTCGATCAGCCGCTGGGTAGGTGCCGCCGCCGGGCGCGGCCACCGCCTGCGCCGCAGCGATGCGCTGCCAGCGCCGACGCTGCCCGCCCGCCGGGCCGGCGTGCTGGTGCTGGGCGGCGGCGTGGCCGGGCTGGCAGCGGCGCGCTCGCTGCTGCGGGCGGGCATCGACGATGTGCACCTGCTCGAACTCGAAGACCAGCCCGGCGGCAACGCCCGCGGCCACTCGCTCGGCGGCCGGGCCTGCCCGCTCGGCGCGCACTACCTGCCGGTGCCCGGCGAGTCCGCCCGCGAGGTGCGTGCGCTGCTCGAAGAACTCGGCCTGATGCGCTTCGAACTCGGCCGCTGGGTGGCCGACGAGCGCCACCTCTGCCACAGCCCGCAGGAGCGGCTGTTCCACGACGGCGCCTGGCACGACGGCCTGCTGCCGCCCGCCGCACCAGGCAGCACCCGGCTGGCGCAGTACCGCCGCTTTGGACAACTCGTCACCACCGCCCAGCGCGAACTCGGCTTCAGCCTGCCCAGCCACCGCACCCCCTGGCGGCCCGGCCACGCGGCGCTGGACGCAATCACCTTTGCCAGCTGGCTCGATGCCCAGGGCCTCACCGACCCTGCGCTGCGCTGGTATCTCGACTACAGCTGCCGCGACGACTACGGCGCCGACAGCCGCGCCGTCTCCGCCTGGGCCGGGCTGCACTACTTCGGCAGCCGCCACGGCTTCCACGCGCCCGCCGACGAGGCCGGCGAGCGCGACGGCGTCTTCACCTGGCCCGAGGGCAACGCCTGGCTGACCCGCCGGCTCGCCGCGCCGCTCGGCGCCGGGCGCCTGCACAGCGGCCAGACCGTGCTGCGTGTCGAAGCCGGCCGGCACGAGGTGCAGGCGCTGGTCTGGGACGAAGCCGCCCAGGCCGCCCGCAGATGGGTTGCCCCGCAGGCCGTGCTGGCGCTGCCGCTGCACGTCACGGCGCGGATCTGGGCCGGCGCGCCCGCAGCGCTGACGCAGTCCGCGCGCGACACCCCGCAGGCGCCCTGGCTGGTGGCCAACCTGCTGCTGCGCGAGCCGCTGCTGGAGCGCGTCGGCGCCGAGCCGGCCTGGGACAACGTCGTCTACGGCAGCGCGGGCCTGGGCTACGTCGATGCCGGCCACCAGGGCCTGCGCCCGGACCGCGCCCGCACCCTGCTCACCGCCTACCGCGCCCTGCCCGTCACCGAGCGCGCCGCCCTGCTCGACCGCCCGCCCGCGCACTGGGCGCAGCAGGTGCTCGCCGACCTGGCGCCGGTGCACCCCGATCTGCCCACCAAGCTGACCCAGGTCGACCTGATGCGCTACGGCCACGCCATGGCCATCCCGGCGCCCGGCGTGCGGGGATCGGCCGCGCGGGCCGCGCTGCGCACGCTGGCGGGGCGCATCCAGCTGGCGCACGCCGACCTGGCGGGATATTCGGTGTTCGAGGAGGCCTACACGGCCGGAGTCGATGCCGCCACCGCGCTGCGTGCCCAGCTCCGCCGCTCGACCCGCTCAGGCTGAAAGGTGGCGATCAGCGCGTCCATCACCGCCTTCGCGGCGGCGCTGCAGTCCTGGCCGCGGTTGCAGACGTAGACGTCGAGCGTGACGACGCTCAGCTCCGGCCAGGTGTGCACCGCGAGGTGCGACTCGGCCAGCAGCAGCATGCCGGTGACGCCGGTCTGGCTCTGCCCTGGCGCGGGCGAGAAGCGGTGGAAGAGCTGGCCGACCACGGTCAGGCCGGCAGTGGTGGTGGCCTGCTCGCACAGCGCCTGCAGCGCCGTCGGGTCGGTCAGCAGCGGCAGTTCGGCGGTGCCGCTGGGGCAGCCGTGGAGTTCTGCGCTGAGGTGCAGGCCGTGCATGCCCGGGGTTGTAGCACGCACGGCGGCTGAGGTTCAGCCGGGCAGGCCCAGGCGCCGGCAGATCTCCAGCACCGTGGCGCTGGTGTTCATCGTGTAGAAGTGCAGGCCCGGCACGCCCTGGCTGCGCAGGCGCTCGCACAGGGCGGTGACCACGTCCAGCCCGAAGGCGCGGATGCTGGCGCTGTCGTCGCCAAAGCTCTGCAGGCGCAGGCGCACCCAGCGGGGGACCTCGGCGCCGCAGCCGTCGGCAAAGCGAAGGATGCCGCTGGAGTTGGTGATCGGCATGATGCCGGGCACCACCGGGATGTCCACGCCCAGCGCCCGGCTGTCGTCCACGAAGCGGAAGTAGGCGTCGGCGTTGAAGAAGAACTGCGTGATCGCCGAGTCGGCGCCGGCCTGGGCCTTGGCGGCGTAGGCCTGCAGGTCGGCCTGTGGCGACTTGGCCTGCGGGTGCATCTCCGGGTAGGCGGCCACCTCGATGTGGAAGTGGTCGCCGGTCTCGGCGCGGATGAAGGCCACCAGGTCGCTGGCGTAGCGGAAACTGTCGCCGGCGCCCACCTGGCCGTAGCCGCTGGGCAGGTCACCGCGCAGCGCGACGATGCGGCGCATGCCCATGGCGCGGAACTGCGCCAGGCGTTCGCGCACCGACTCGCGCGTGGCGCCCACGCAGGTGAAGTGCGAGGCGCCCTGGCGGCCTTCGTCGAGGATGGCCTGCACGGCGGTCAGCGTGCCGTCCTGCGTGCTGCCGCCAGCGCCGTAGGTGACCGAGCAGAACTGCGGGTTCAGCGCATACAGCTCCTGGCGGGCGATGGCCAGCTTGGCCGTGCCCTCGGGCGTCTTGGGCGGGAAGAACTCCAGGCTCAGCGGAAAGGAGGGGGAAGAGGTCATGGCAGATCCTGGGGAGGCCGGTCCGACGCGGCCGGTCGATCGGCTCAGGTCGTCGCCTTCTTGGGCGTGGACTTGGCGATCGGCTTGTCGGTGGGCGCGAGGTGGCGGGCCCAGAGGAAGAACTCGGTGTTGCCGTTGCCGCCGGTGATGGGGCTCTGGAAGTAGGCATGCACCTTGATGCCGTGGTCGCGGCAGCACTGGCGCACGCGCGTTTCCACGTCGGTGAACAGCGCCTTGTTGCGCACGATGCCGCCCTTGCCGATCTGCTCGGGCTGCAGCTCGAACTGCGGCTTGACCAGCACCAGCAGGTCGCCGTCGCGCGCCAGGTAGGTGAACAGCGTGGGCAGCACGTGGGTCAGCGAAATGAAGGACACGTCGGCGGTGATGAAGCCGAAGCTGGCCGCAGGCCAGTCCTGCGCGAAGGCCGAGCCGCTCACGTCGCGGGCGTTGATGCCCTCGTAGGCCACCACGCGCTCATCGGCGCGCAGTTTGGCGGCGAGCTGGTCGCGGCCCACGTCCAGGCCCACCACCTTGACCGCACCCTGCTGCAGCAGCAGGTCGGTGAAGCCGCCGGTACTCTGGCCCACGTCGAGGCAGGTGCGCCCCTGCACGGCCAGGCCGCAGTGGGCCAGCGCGCCTTCGAGCTTGAGGCCGCCGCGCGACACGAAGCGCAGCTCCGCGTCGTCGGTGATCTCGACCTGGGCACCCTCGGGCACGTCCTCGCCGGCCTTGGTCGGCACGGTCCAGCCCTTGGGGCCGAGCCAGCGCACGGCACGGCGTTCGATCAGCCGTTGGGCCGCGGAGCGTGTCGGCACCAGGCCCCGTTGGAGGATCAGCTGATCGATGCGCATGGCGTGTCCTGTCTCTCGTTGCTCAGTAGCGGTAGGTGTCGGGCTTGTACGGGCCCTGCACCGGCACGCCGATGTAGGCGGCCTGCTCGTCGGTCAGCGTGGTCAGCTGGGCGTTCAGCGTGGTCAGCTGCAGGCGGGCCACCTTCTCGTCCAGGTGCTTGGGCAGCACGTAGACCTTGCCCACGTCGTAGCCGTCGCAGTGCGCGTACAGCTCGATCTGTGCCAGCGTCTGGTTGGCAAAGCTGGAGCTCATCACGTAGCTGGGGTGGCCGGTGCCGCAACCCAGGTTCACCAGGCGGCCCTTGGCCAGCAGGATGATGCGCTTGCCGTCCTTGAAGATCACGTGGTCGACCTGCGGCTTGATCTCCTCCCACTGGCAGTGCTCTTCCAGCTTCGCGACCTGGATCTCGTTGTCGAAGTGGCCGATGTTGCAGACGATGGCGTTGTTCTTCATCGCCGCCATGTGCTCGTAGGTGATCACGTCGCGGTTGCCGGTGGTGGTCACGAAGATGTCGGCCTTGTCGGCGGCCCAGTCCATCGTCACCACGCGGTAGCCTTCCATCGCGGCCTGCAGGGCGTTGATGGGGTCGATCTCGGTCACCCACACCTGGGCGCTCAGCGCGCGCAGGGCCTGGGCGCTGCCCTTGCCCACGTCGCCATAGCCGGCCACGACGGCGATCTTGCCGGCGATCATCACGTCGGTGGCGCGCTTGATGCCGTCCACCAGCGACTCGCGGCAGCCGTAGAGGTTGTCGAACTTGCTCTTGGTGACGGAGTCGTTGACGTTGATGGCGCGGAACATGAGCTGGCCCTTGGCGCTCATCTCGTTCAGGCGATGCACGCCGGTGGTGGTCTCTTCCGTCACGCCCAGGATCTGGGCGCTCTTGCGGCTGTACCAGCTGCCGTCCACGGCCAGCTTGGCCTTGATGGCGGCAAACAGGATGCGCTCTTCCTCGCTGCCCGGCTTGTCCAGCACCGACAGGTCCTTCTCGGCCTTCTTGCCCAGGTGCATCAGCAGCGTCGCGTCGCCGCCGTCGTCCAGGATCATGTTCGGGCCTTCACCGTCGCTGCCGGCCGGGCCGAAGTCGAAGATGCGGTGGGTGTAGTCCCAGTAGTCCACCAGGGTCTCGCCCTTGTAGGCGAACACCGGGGTGCCGGCGGCCACCAGCGCCGCGGCGGCGTGGTCCTGCGTCGAGAAGATGTTGCAGGAGGCCCAGCGCACCTCGGCGCCCAGGGCCTGCAGCGTCTCGACCAGCACGCCGGTCTGGATGGTCATGTGCAGGGAGCCGGTGATGCGCGCGCCCTTGAGCGGCTGTGTCGCGGCAAATTCGCGGCGGATGGCCATCAGCGCGGGCATCTCGCTCTCGGCGATGTTCAGTTCCTTGCGACCCCAGTCGGCCAGCGACAGATCGGCGACGATGTAATCCTGATCGTTCAGGGGCTTGACCACAGCGTTCATTGCGTAACTCCGGTTGAGTCCGCCGCGCCGGCCGAGTCGAATCAGGGGGAGAGGCTGTGCCCGCCGGACGCAAGCGCCGGCTGGCTGGATGCCACTCACCCTGGGGACTCGCCGGGAGTGCGAGCGGGTGAGCGCCGTTGCCTTGGGGAAGGGTTCCGAGCCTGGGGTCCGAGGGTGAAGCATCACCTCCGGCCTTGCAACGCTCCTCGGAACATGGAAAACAGGGCGCGATTCTAGCCACGCCGCCCCCGGGTTCGGGGGCGTGCGGTAGCCAAGCCCTGGCGGCAGCGTGCAATTCGCCCGCCCGCCGGCCTTCACGCGGGACGGTTCAGCTCGACGGGGTCTGTGCCAGCTGGTCGTCGTAGGCGCTGGACACCAGGGCCGGGCGGCCGACGATGAGCGGATCCACCGAGCCGATGGCCGGCAGGTCCTTCTTGCCATACGGCAGGCGATGCAGCAGGTAGCGCATGGCGTTCAGGCGCGCGCGCTTCTTGCAGTCCGACTTGATCACCGTCCAGGGCGCATCCGAGGTGTCGGTGTGCAGGAACATGGCCTCCTTGGCGCGGGTGTAGTCGTCCCACTTGTCCAGGCTGGCCAAGTCCACCGGGCTGAGCTTCCACTGCTTGAGCGGGTGCAGCTTGCGCTCCTTGAAGCGGCGGCGCTGCTGGTCGCGGCTGACCGAGAACCAGAACTTGAACAGGTGGATGCCCGAGCGAACCAGCTGGCGCTCGAACTCCGGGCACTGGCGCAGGAACTCGTCGTACTCGTGCTCGCTGCAGAAGCCCATCACCCGCTCGACGCCGGCGCGGTTGTACCAGCTGCGGTCGAACATGACGATCTCGCCGCGCGTGGGCAGGTGCTCGATGTAGCGCTGGAAGTACCACTGGCCGCGCTCGACCTCGCTGGGCTTCTCCAGCGCCACCACACGCGCGCCACGCGGGTTGAGGTGCTCCATGAAGCGCTTGATGGTGCCGCCCTTCCCGGCGGCGTCGCGGCCCTCGAACAGGATGACGACGCGCGCGCCGGTCTCCTTCACCCAGGCCTGCAGCTTGAGCAGCTCGACCTGCAGGCGGTACTTCTGGTGCTCGTAGCTGCGCCGCGACAGCAGGTTCTTGTACGGGTAGCCGCCCTCGCGCCAGCCAGGGGCGAGCGCGATGTCCGCGTCGGGGCTGCGGTCGGCATGGCGCGCGACCTGCTGGGCCAGCAGCCGGCGCAGGGCCTTCAGGTCGTCGGGCGAGGCTCCTTCGAGCAGCGGGGTCACGGCGCCGACCAGCTGGGCCGGGTCGTTGGCATGGGCGGCCCCGAGCGCGTCGGACAGGGCCATCTCCTGCACTGCGTGGGCACGCTCCAGGGCGCGTTCGACGCGGTTCTCCTCCAGCGCCGCCGGGGCGAGCGAGGGTGGCGTGTCGCCAGCGGCGACGGTCCTGGCGCGGCGGGGGGCCGACCGGCGGGACGAGGCCTTGGGCTTGGCCGGTGCGGGCGAGGGCGTTGCGGTGGGGTTGTCCTTGGCCATGGTGCGCGGTTGTGACGGCAGGATGAAACCGTCCATGGTGGACCTGCTCCCGGGCGCTGCCCTTGACTGAAGTCAAGCCGCAACCGGGACGCGGCGGCGTCGCGGCTGGTGTCGTCCATGCGTGCGACACTTTCATCAATGCCTGCTCCGCTGTCCGTGCCTGCCGCGATGCCTCGCTTCCAGCCCTGGGCCCATGCCCGCGACGAGGCACTGCGTGGCCTGCGCGGCGTGCTCACCGACATCGACGACACGCTGACCTGCGAAGGGGCGATCGAACCGGCGGCGCTGGCGGCGCTGCACCGCCTGAGCGAGGCGGGCGTGCCGGTGATCGCCACCACCGGCCGCCCGGCCGGCTGGAGCGAGCCCTGTGTGACCGACTGGCCGGTGCGCGCCGTGGTGGCCGAGAACGGCGGCGTGCTGCTGCAGCGCACGCAGGGCGGCGGCGTGCTGCGCGAGTTCACTGTCGAGCCACCCGAGCGTGCGGCGCGCTGGCAGCGCCTGCAGGCCTGCGCCGCCGAGATCCTGGCCACGGTCCCGGGTGCCACCCTGGCCACCGACAGCCCCGGGCGCCTGACCGACATCGCGGTCGACCACAGCGAACACGCCGGCCTCGACGCGGCTGGCATTGCCGCCACGCTGGCCTGCATGCGCCGCCACGGGCTGACCGCGACGGTGAGCTCCATCCACGTCAACGGCTGGATCGGCGAGCACAGCAAGTGGAGTGGCGCGCACTGGGCGGTGCAGCGCGCCCTGGGCCGGGGCTTCGATGCCACCGAGTGGCTCTACGTGGGCGATTCGACCAATGACCAGCTGATGTTCGAGCGCGTGGGCGCCAGTGTCGGCGTGGCCAACATCGCGCGCTTCGTACCGCAGCTCGCGGTGCTGCCCGCCTGGGTCACCGCGGCCGAGCGGGGCCGCGGGTTTGCCGAGGTGGCCGAGCGGCTGCTGGCTGTGCGCGCCAGCCCGCGGTGATCAGCGCCGCAGCAGCACGTGCAGGCCCGGCTTGAGGTCCGCCGCGTCGATGTAGCCGATGGCGCCGGGCGTGTGCTGCACGTGGGCGATGACCTCGGCGCTGCTGGACAGCTCGCGCGGCGGGGCGCCCTTGCCGATGTAGCGGCGCACGGTCCAGTAGGCGATGAAGTCCTCGTCGCTCTGCAGCAGCACCGCGCTGGCGAAGCGGCGGCGCAGCGGCTGCCCGGCGGCCAGTTGCACCGGGCGCAGCGGCTGGCCGTCGAGTTCGACCATGCGCCCGCCGTAGATGCGCTTGATGGCTTCGGCGTCCACGCCGCGCAGCGGGGCATGGGCGATCACCACCACGCCCTCGTCGGCGCGTGCGGGCAAAGTGACCAGGGAGGCGGCGGCGCAGAGGCTGCCGGCCAGGGCGAGGAAGGCTCGTCGTTGCATGGCGGCCTCCTCAGAAGGTGAAGCTGTAGTTCACCGACAGCACGTCCACGCTGCGGGTCTGGAACAGCTTTTCGCCAGGGAGCAGATCGAACATTGACGACACCTTGGCGCGGGTGTGCAGCCATTCCGCCTTGACTCTCTGCGTCGGCGTCAGGGCATGGGCCATGCCGAGTGCCCAGGAGCGCTGGTCGTAGACCGGGACCGAATCGGCCGATGCGCGCATCGAGGCGTTCAGCAGGTCACCGCCTGGCACGTAGGCGGGCACGGTGGTTTCGTCGAGCTGGCGGGCCCATTCGCGCGAGCGGGGGCTGGAAAACAGCCGCGCGAAGGTCAGGTACGGGGACCAGTGGCCCAGCTCGCGGGTGAGCGTCAGGTAACCGGTCTGTGCGTCGATGCTGCGTTCGGTCTTGCGCTGGCGGATTCGCCCGTACTCGCCGGTCAGGTGCCAGCCCGCGGCCGGACTGGCCTCAAAGCCCAGGGACAGGAAGTCGTTGTCGATCGAGCGCGCCATCTCCACGCCGGGGCCGGGCAGTTCGTTGCTGGTCTGCCAGTAGCCGAAGCCGGGCCCCAGCGGGGCCCAGGTCGGCCGCACGGGCAGCTGGGCATTGCCGCGCGGGGACACCTCGACGCGATGCAGGCCGAGGCGGACCTTGGAGGCGGCCTCGCTCCAGGTGACCACGAGCCCCTGGGCCACGGTGGTCACGTCCCAGACCATCGCGCCCGAGGGCAACGGACCGGCACCGTCGCGCAGCCAGACGCGTTTGGCCTGGGAGGCGCGGCCCTTGTAGACGTCGACACTGAAATCGCTGTCGTCGATGCTCCAGCTGTGGGTCAGATGGGCACCGGTGAAGTCGGTGGTCGGCACGATGTTGTGCAACTCGGCCGGCAGCCGCGCTTCGTTGTAGGTGGCGCCAACGTCCATGTGCTCGGAGCGCAGGTAGAAGGGCACGCGCAGCTTGCCAGCGCGCAGCAGCCAGTCGTTGTCCGGCCGCCAGGCGACGAAGGCCCAGGTGCTGCGCAGGTCCCAGGCGTTGTCCTGCCGCTCCGAGGGAGCGAGCTTGAGCTGCGCCGTGGCGGACCACTCGGGGCTCAGCTGGGCGTCCAGCTGGGCGCCCAGCAGGCTGTCGCGCTCGAAGCCGCCCTGCCGGTCGATGAAGCGCTGGTAGCCCCAGCGCCGGTTCGACTGCGCCCAGCCCAGGGTGCCGAAGCCGGACCAGGCGAGTGTGGGGCCGTCGGGCGAGGCGGCCTCGTCGACGGGCGCCTCGCTCCCGGCGGAGGCGGTGGCCGCCGCAGGTGTCGATGAGGGTGTCGATGGGCTTGTCGATGAAGGGTTCTGCGCCTGTGCCGTGGCGGCCAGGCCGAGCCAGGCCAGCGCGGCGGCGAGGAGGGTGAGCGTGGTGGGCGTTCTCATCGTGCGGAGATCGGTGGGATCGTCGAAGGTGGGGCGGGGCATCGCTGGGCGTCAGTCGCGCCAGGTGGCGGCGATGGACAGGAAGCGCTCCTGCTGCGCGAGCGCAGCGCGCACCACGTCGGGGTCGAAGTGGCGCCCGGCCTGGTCGCGGATGCGCTGGATGGCCTCGGCGTGCGGATAGGGCTCCTTGTAGGGGCGGCGGCTGATGAGCGCGTCATAGACGTCGGCCACCGCCATCAGCCGGGCCGACAACGGGATGGCGTTGCCGGCCAGCCGGTCGGGGTAGCCGGTGCCGTCCCAGCGCTCGTGGTGGTGGCGCGCGATCTGCATGGCGTAGCTCAGGAAGCCCTGTTCGCCCCCCATGCGCTGCGCGGCGCGGCGCAGCATCTCCCAGCCGTGTAGCGGGTGCTTGCGCATCTCGGTGAACTCGCCCTCGCTCAAGGGGCCCGGCTTGAGCAGGATGTGGTCGGGGATGGCGACCTTGCCGATGTCGTGCAGCGGCGCGGACTTGGCGATCAGCTCGATGGTGCTGGGGTCCAGTGGCTCAGTGCGCCCGGGCATGCACTCGGGGTTCTCGGCCAGGTACTCGGCCAGCGCGCGCACGTACTCCTGGGTGCGCTTGACGTGGTTGCCGGTGTCCTCGTCGCGGAACTCGGCCAGCGACACCATCACGAACAGTGTGGTGTCGCGCAGGCGCTCCACCTCCTCCAGCCGCTGGCGCAGCTGCAGCTCCAGGCCGGTGCTGCGCCGGCGCAGTGAGTCCTGCCAGGTCTTGAGCTGCAGGTGGGTGCGCACTCGGGCGCGCACGATCGGCGGGCTGATGGGCTTGTGGATGAAGTCGACCGCGCCGCACTCGAAGCCGCGTGTCTCGTCGTCGGGCTGGCTCATCGCGGTGACGAAGATCACCGGCACGTCGCGGGTGCGCGGGTCGCTCTTGAGGTGGCGGCACACGGCGTAGCCGTCCATCTCCGGCATCATCACGTCGAGCAGCACCAGGTCGGGGGGCTCGCGCTGGGCGAGGTCGAGGGCGCGGGCGCCGGAGTTGGCCAGCTTGACGCGGTACTCCTGGTGCAGCAGGCCGGCCATCAGGCTGAGGTTGGCCGGCGTGTCGTCCACCACCAGCAGGGTGGGCAGCGGCGGGCTCATCAGCGAGCCGGGGGCCGTCGCGTCGGCGGTGATCGGGTTCATCATCGAGCGGAAGCTGGCAGCGTGGGCGGGAGGCATTCGAGTGCCTGCTGGAAGTCGCAGCGCTGGATCGCATCGCCCAGGGCGCGGGCGGTTGGCGGCGGCAGGGCGGCGCAGAAGTCGTCACCACACTCGTGCCAGAGCACCAGGGCCAGGCTGTCGCTGCTCTCCAGCAGCTGGCGCAGGCGGGTCCAGCGTGCGGCGAGATCGTCGGTGGTAGACCCGGAGGCCGTGCCCGGGACGGTGCCCGGGGCGGACTCCGCACGGGCCATGGGGGGCAGCGAGCGCTCCAGTGGAGCGGGGGCGGTGAGCGGGGCCCGGGCATCGACCGGCAGTTCCATCGGCGCATGGGCGGCCAGGGCGGCCAGCACGGGCTGCAGTGCCGAGATCAGCGGCTCCAGCATCGCGGCCACCGCGGCCGGGTCGGGCGCGCCGCCATCGGTCTTGAACAGCGCGTCCATCGCCTCGGCGGCGGCGGCCACGTCGGCCATGCCGAGCTGGCGGCCCAGGCCCTTGAGCGTGTGGGCCTCGCGGCCCAGGTCGCCCAGCCGTCCGGCGGCCAGCTGGGCGCGCAGCCGGCTGCCGCGGCCGACCGTGTCGGCGTAGTGGGTGAGGAAATGCGCCAGGCTGCGCTGGGCCATCGCCAGGCTGCCGCACCAGCGGGCGGCGTCGGCCAGGTCGATGCCTGGCCAGGGCGATGCTGGGATGATGGTGGCGGCGAGGGCCGGGCGCTCGACCGGCATGGCGACCGGCATGGCCTGCGGCGCGGGAGCCTGCAGCGTGCCGGGGGCCGGGGTGCCGGCTGTGGCGGCGGGCGCTGCCGGCAGGTAGGCGCGCAGCGTCTCCACCAGCCCGGCCGGGTCGATCGGCTTGGCGATGTGGCCGCGCATGCCCAGGGCCAGGCAGCGCTCGCGCTCCTCGACCATGGCGTGTGCCGTCATGGCCAGCACGGGGAGCGTGCGCCACTCGGGGTGGTCGCGCATCGCACGGGTGGTTTCGTAGCCGTCGAGCACCGGCATCTGCAGGTCCATCAGCACCACGTCGTAGGCGCCGGCGCCGTGCTGCTTCAGGCGCTCCAGCGCCTCGCGGCCGTGTGCGGCCAGGTCGACCTGGGCGCCGGCCTGCGCCAGCAGCTCGCTGGCGAGCTGGCGGTTGACCGGGTTGTCCTCCACCAGCAGGGCGCGCAGGCCCTGCAGCGGGTGGCTGGCGCTGGCGGGTGCCTCGGCCGGGTGGCCGGGGGCGTCTGTCGCGGCGGGCAGCAGCGCGCGGCGCAGCGTCTCGGGCACGATGGGCTTGGGCAGGAAGCCGCTGGCACCCGCCTTCAGGGCGCTGGTGCGCAGGCTGTCCCAGCCGTAGGCCGAGATGACCATCACCCGCGTGGTGTCGCCCAGCTCGACGTGCAGGCGGCGCAGCACCTCGCCACCGTCGATGTCGGGCAGCACCCAGTCCAGCAGCAGCAGGTCAAAGGGCTGGCCCACGGCCGCGGCCTGGCTGGTGCGGGCCAATGCGGCCTGGCCGGTCGACACGGCCTCCAGCAGCCCGCCGGGCGCATCGCCCACCCCCAGCGCACGCAGTTGGCTGAGCAGGCTGGCACGCGTGGCGGGGTGGTCGTCCACCACCAGCACGCGCATGCCGGCCAGCTGGGCGGCGGTGTCCGACGGGGTGAGCGCGCTGGGCTCGATCAGCCGCACGGGCAGGGTGATCGCGAAGCGCGAGCCCTCGCCCGGCGTGCTGTCCACCTCGATGCGCCCTCCCATCAGCTCGGTGAGCCGGCGCGCGATCGTCAGGCCCAGCCCGGTGCCGCCGTAGCGGCGGGTGGTGGAGCCGTCGGCCTGGGTGAACTCCTGGAACAGGCGGGCGCGCTGCTCGGGCGTCAGGCCCACACCGGTGTCCTCGACGGTGAAGCGCAGCGTGGCGTGCCCGTCGTCCGCGTGCACGGTCTCCAGCAGTTCGACGCGCAGCTTGACGTGGCCGCGCTCGGTGAACTTCACGGCGTTGGACAGCAGGTTGGTCAGGATCTGTCCCAGGCGCAGCGGGTCGCCCCAGAAGCTCCCGGCCCGGCCGAGCAGCTCGGGCTGCGCGTACTCGCACAGCAGCTCGATGTCCTTGTCCTGCGCGCGTTCGCGCAGCAGCATCAGCGGGTTGTCGATCAGCTCCTCGACCCGGCAGTGCAGCGACTCGATGCCGAGCTTGCCGGCCTCGATCTTGGAGAAGTCCAGGATGTCGTTGAGGATGCCCAGCAGCATGGTGGCCGCGCGGTGCACCTTCTGCAGGTAGTCGCGCTGCTGGGCGTTCAGCTCGGTGCCCAGCGCCAGGTGCGTCATGCCGATGATGGCGTTCATCGGCGTGCGGATCTCGTGGCTCATGTTGGCCAGGAACATCGACTTGGCCTGCGTGGCGGCCTCGGCCTGGGCGCGTGCCTCCTCCACCTCGCGCTGGTTGCGGTCGCGCGCGGCGATGTCGTGCTCGATGGCCTCGGCCATGCGGTCCAGCGTGCTGCCCAGGGCACCGATCTCGGCCATGCGCTCGTGGCCGGCCTGGCCGCGGTGGCTGCGCGCCGTGTAGTCGCCCGCCGCGTAGCGCCGCGCGGTGTCCGCGAGCTGGTCGATTGGCCGCAGCAGGCGGCGCTGGATCAGCAGCAGGGCGGCCAGCACCAGCGCGACCATCAGCAGGTCCACCGCCTTGGCGGCGTCGACGAAATTGCGCATGCGGTCGCTGGTGCGCGTCACCTCCTGGGCGGTGCGCGTGTCGGTGAGGCGTTCGAGCGTGGCTACCGTGTCGGCCAGCCGGGCCTTGGCGGTCTCGTACTCGCGGCTGTGCACCAGGGCGCGGGCATAGTCGGGGGCCGGGGCCCGCTCGGAGGCGAAGCTGCGGTTGACGGTGTCGTACAGCCCCTGGGTGGCCGCGAAGGCGATCTGCTCCGTCTGCCGCAGGGCCTCGGTGGCCTCCAGCACGGCCTGCACGGCGCGCTGCTCGTCGGCACCGAAGTCCAGGCGCTGCACGCGCCGCTGCAGGGACTCGGGCTGGGCGCCCTGGGCGGGCTGGTAACTGGTGCGCCGGGCGACGACGTGCTCCCATGCCAGGGCGTTGTCCACCCCGGCGGGGGCGGGCTTCTCGCCGGCGCGCACGGCCAGGATGTCGTAGTACACCATCAGGTAGTGCGCATCGGCGGTGGCGGTGTAGGCCCGCACGAGCCGGCCGAGCAGCTCGATCTCGTGGCGCAGGCCGTCGACCAGCCGCAGGGCGGTGTCGCGCCGATCGTCGGCCTGGCGGCTGGCCTGGAAGGCGCCGCCGATCGCCAGCAGGAAAGCGAAGTTGACCGCCAGGGCGACCATCACCACCGCGGAGAAGCCGCGCGAGAGCGAGCGCAGTCTCATGGCTGGGCATTCCCGGGCGGGTGTGGCGCGGCGACGCGCGGGCGAAGGCAACAGCAGGGCGGGGGCATCGTGGTGTTCCAGCAGGGGTGGCCATGCCTGTGCAGGGGCAGCGGCTCAACGTCGTTTATCCGCCTGCCGCGGCTGGGCCGGTCGGCTGATGAGCACTGGGCGCAACGGCCAGTTCTGCGTGCCCATGCAGCGCGCCGCCCCGGCAGCGGGCACAATCCACGCCATCCGGCTGTCTTCCTTGCCGTTGCGCGACATGTCCCTGCCAGAAAACGAAACCGTTCCCCATCCCGACGAGGCCCTTTCTCCGGCCGCCACCATGACGGCCTGCGCCGTCGAGGCGCCCACCGAGGAGGTGGTCAGCTCCGAGGCAGATCCGTCGCCTGCAACCGCGTTGCCCCCCGAAGCCCCGCCCACCGAAGAGCCGCCTGCCAGCGCCTCGCCTGCCGAGCCGCTGAGCGTCGAGCCGCCGGCGGACGCGGCCGTGGATGCGGTGGAACAGGCGCAGGATCAGGCGCAGGAGCCCCCCGTGGCGCCGGTCGCCAGCCCGGCTGCCTGCGGCACCCGGCTGGGCGAGCTCTTCCCCGCGCTGTTCGGTGTGCCGCCCAAGCCGCTGAAGCTGCGCATCCAGGCCGACATCCAGGCGCGTGCGCCGGGGGTGTTCACCAAGGCGCTGCTGTCGGCCTTCCTGCACCGCTACACCACGGGCACGGCCTACCTGAACGCGCTCAGCCGTGCGACCGAGCGCTTTGACCTCGACGGCCAGCCGGCTGGCGAGCTCAGCGAGGAGCACCGTGCCGCGGCGGCCGAGGAGGTCAAGCGCCGCCGGGCGCTGCGCGACGAGCGCATCGCCAAGGAGCGTGAAGCCGCCCGGGAGGCGGCCCGTGCCGCCGAGCGCGAGGCGCGCCGACAGGCCAGCGAGGCGCGGCGTGCCGAGGAGGCCTCGCGCCGCGAGGCGGATCAGGCCCGCCACGAGGCCGAGGGCGCCCGCCGCGAGGAGGACGAGGCCCGCCGCGAGCGCGCCCGCCTGCTGCGCGACTACGAATCCACCCGCCTGACGCGGGCCAACTTCTGCGTGCTGCGCGGGGTGCCCGAGGCCCAGCTCGACGCCCAGCTCGAACAGGCCCGCCGCGAGGCGGTCGAGTGGGCGGCCCAGCGTGCCGCACGCGAGGCCAGCGGCGGCGGTGACAACCGGGATGCCCGTGACACCCGCGAAGCCCGTGGTCCCCGCGAGGGCCGCGAACCGCGTGAGGGTGGGCCGCGCCCGGCAGGGCCTCGGACGGGCGGGGCTGGTGCAAGCTTCCCGGATCGGCGCGGGCCGCGGCCTGCCGGGCCGGGCGCTGCAGCAGGTCGAGACGAGCGGCGCGGGCCCCGTCCCGGGCGCCAGGGCGACGATCGCCCCCGCCCGGCCGCCACCGATGCTCCCCGACGTGATGACGCCCAGCCGGCCCGCGGCGAGCCAGCCCAGCCTGGCCAGCCCGGCAAGCGACGCGATCCCCAGCGCTGACTCGCCAGCGCTGTGTTCCCAGCGCTGATGCCGCCCGCTTGGCAGTCAGGCTGTGCCGCTCGCTGCGGCACAGCGTGGCCTGTCAGCCCGCTGGTGGCGCTCAGCTGCTGACGTCGTTGCCCCCGCTCGCCCCCTCCTCCAGCACCTCCAGTGCCTGGCGGAACTGCAGCTCGTCCACCGCAGCGCGGGCGCGCCGGTAGCGCTCGGCGCCCCAGGCCCCGCGCAGGGCCGGGCTGAGGATCTGGAAGCGGTCGAGGGCGGCCAGGTCCTGGCGGCGCAGCAGCTCGGCCAGTTCGCGCAGGTCCTCGGTGTGCAGCGGCGGGGCGTTGGCCGGGCCGTCGGCTGGCGCCTCATCGTCCGGCTCGGCATGGCGGGCGAGGAACTCCGCGCTGGCGTCGCGCAGGCAGCGCAGACCGGTGGCCAGCGCCTGCAGGGCTGCGTCGAGGCCGGGGTCATCGCCGCTGCGCATCGCCTGTTCGGCGGCACCGGCCAGCCGCGCCACATCAACGGCACCCAGCATCCCCGCGCTGCCGCGCAGCTTGTGCAGCAGGGCCGGTAGGCGCTCTGGCTCGCTGGGCAGGCAGGCTCGCGGCTGGCCGGGCGGGCTGGATGGCAGGTCTGCCAGGACCGCGAAGTCGCGCAGCACCTGGCGCAGCAGGGTGGCGAAGAGCCGGGCGTCGGAGCCGAGCCGGGTCAGCAGGTCGGCCTGGTCGATGCCCTCGATCGGCGGTATCTGCGCGGCGTCGCGGCTCGCGCGGGGCTCCGTCAGCAGTCGCCGCGGCGAACGGCCAGCGCGCGCGGTCAGCGGCAGCGGGGACCCGCGCACCCGCTCGACGTGGCGGCGCAGCGTCAGCACCAGGGTGCGCGGGTCCAGCGGCTTGCCGATGAAGTCGTCCATGCCCTTGTCCAGCGCGTGCTGGCGCTCGGCGGTCAGCACCCCGGCGGTCAGGGCGATCACCGGCAGCTCCGTCAGGCCGAGGTCATGGCGGATGCGGCGCGTGGCCTCGTGGCCGTCCATCTGGGGCATCTGCACATCCATCAGCACGGCATCCCAGCCGGCGGGCGCGGCCCGCAGCCGCTCGATGGCGGCCTCGCCGCTGGTGCAGGTGGCGACCTGGGCGCCTTCGCGCGCGAGGATGCGCTCGGCCACCTCCAGGTTGATGGCGCTGTCGTCCACCACCAGCACACGCAGTCCGGCCAGCCAGCGTCCGGCGCCGGTCTCCAGCCGGCTGGCCTGCAGGACCCGGGCGGCGCAGCCTTCGCGGCGGGCAACCGCCTGGCTGACGGCGTTGAACAGGTCGGGCACCTCGGCCGGCAGGCGCAGCACCGCATCCACCACCCGGGCGGCGAGCGCCTCGTCGGCCAGCCCGGGCTCACTGCCGCAGACCACCACGGGCGGGCGCCACGCCGGATCCGCGCTGGCGTCCAGGGCTGCCAGCGTGGCCAGCTCCGGCGGCCCGGTGTGCCCCAGCGCAGCGGGCCACTCGATCAGCAGGGCGTCGGCCGCCACACCTTGGGTGGCGCGCACGTGCTGGCGGGCCACGGCGGCGGCGCCGTCGGCGAGCGCCTCGGCCTGCCAGCCCAGCGTGCGTGCCAGCTCCACGAGGGCTTGGCGCTGTGCGGCGTCCGCATGGCCGATCAGCAGGGTGAAACCGCGTGCGGAAATCGGCCCACTTGGCCCACCCGGCTCGCTGGCCGCGGTGCTGCCGGGCGCGGCCGGCTCCAGCGGCAGTTGCACCCAGAACGCACTGCCCTCGCCCAGGCGGCTGTGCATGCCGACCTCGCCGCCCATCATCTGTGCCAGGTGGCGCACGATGGACAGGCCCAGGCCGCTGCCACCGAAACGCCGGCTGGTGGAGGCGTCGGCCTGGACGAAGGGCTCGAACAGGCGCGCCTGGTCCTGCGCCGCGATGCCGATGCCAGTGTCGCGCACCGTGAAGCGCAGCAGCGGGCGGCCGGCATCGGGGCCGGTGCCGCCGTGACCCTGATCGTGGCCATGGTCGTCGACCGTGGCGGGCGCCACGTGGATCTCCACCCGGCCCTGCTCGGTGAACTTGATGGCGTTGCCGGTGAGGTTGATGAGGATCTGGCGCAGGCGCGCGGCGTCGCCCCGCACCCAGGCCGGCAGCGGCGTGGCGGTGTGCAACTCCAGCGTGAGCCGCTTGGCCACGGCCTGGGGGGTGAGCAGGGCGACCACCTCGTCGAGCAGGGCGCGCAGGTCGAAGGGCAGGTGCTCCAGCGTCATCTCGCCGGCCTCGATCTTGGCCAGGTCGAGCACCGCGTTGATGACGCCCAGCAGGCTGCGCCCGGCGATCTGGATCTTGGTCAGGCAGTCGCGCTGCTCGGCGTCCAGCCGGCTGCCTTCGAGCAGGTGCGACAGGCCGATCAGCGCGTTCAGCGGTGTGCGCATCTCATGGCTCATGGTGGCCAGGAAGGCGCTCTTGGCTGCGCTGGCGGCCTCGGCGGCGCGCTGGGCGGCGCGGGCTGCCTCGGCCTCGCGGCGGGCGGTGATGTCGGTGCGGATCGACACGTAGCGCTCGATGCGCCCCTGCTCGTCGAAGAAGGGGGCGATGATGCTGTCCACCCAGTACAGCGCGCCGTCCTTCGTGCGGTTGCAGATCTCGCCACGCCAGACCTGCCCAGCGGCGATGGTGCGCCACAGCCCGGCCCAGTGCCCCGCGTCGTGGGTGCCGGAGTTGACCACCCGGTGGGTCCGGCCGACCAGCTCCTCGCGCCGGTAGCCGCTGATGCGGCAAAAGTTGTCGTTGACGTCGGTGATTTGCCCGCGTGGATCGGTCACCGAATAGAGCGCGTGGCTCTGGATGGTGCCCAGCAGGGCCTGGTGCTCGCGCAGCGCGGCGGCCAGTTCGCTGGTGCGGGCGGCCACCTGGCGCTCCAGGGCGGCGGTGAACTGCTGCATCTGGCGCTCGGCGGACTTGCGCTCGCTGATGTCGCGGATGGTGCGACCGATGCCGACGATGTGCCCATCGGACGCGGTGATCGGCGCCACCGTCATCGACACCTCGATTTCGGAGCCGTCGCTGCGCAGCAATACCTCGTCCACCGGCGCCACCGGGTCGCCCTGCAGCACGAGTTCGCGGCGCTGCTGGTCGCTGCGGTGGCGGTCGGGTGGCAGCAGCAGTGGCGGGCACGGGCGGCCCAGGACCTCGGCGGCAGTGCGGCCGAAGATGCGCTCGGCTGCGCGGTTCCAGGCGGTGAGCCGACCGTCCAGCGCCTCGGCGATGATGGCGTCGCTGGAGTTTTCCAGCAGCGTGGTCATGCGTGCGCGGTGCGAGCGGATGAGCTGGACGCGGCTGCGGTTGACCAGGTGGGCGTACAGCAGCGCGGCCAGCAGCAGCGAGGTGAAGGCGCCGACGGCAAAGACGGTCTCCGGCCGGGTCTGGTTGAGCCGGGCCACGAAGGCCGGCGTGGCGTGCAGTTCGACCAGCCAGTCGCGCCCGAACACCGCGCGGTGCACGTGGCGCAGGCGTGCGGCATCGTGCGCCGGGGCGGTGCCCGCCGAGCGTGCACTGGTCACTGCTGGCATGGGCAGGGTCGGCGCATCGGCCGGGCCATAGAAACGCACCGGCGCCTCCGGGGCGCTGGTGTCGAACAGCCGCAGCGTGAACTCGCCGCTGCGCGGTTCGAACCCCGCGATCACTTCGTCCATCACCAGCGGCGTGTAGGCCCAGCCAAAGGTGGCGGCCTCGCGCGTGGCGTCGTTCGAGACCTCGTTCAGGGTTGCCGGGTCGCCACGGTAGATCGGCAGCAGGATCAGGAAGGCGTGCAGTGGCCGGCCGGTGGCCTGCACCAGCGTGATCGGCCCGGTGATCGCGGCCTGGCCGCTGTGCGCCGCACGGTCGGCCGCGGCGCGGCGCTGCGCCTCCGAGGCGATGTCCAGGCCCACTGCCTGGTCGTTGCGCTCCACCGGTTCGATGTACTGGATGACATAGCGCGGCCCCTCATGCGGTGCCAGGCTGTGTACCTCGAAACCGGGCCGGCCGTCGCGCCGCGCCGCGGCGGTGAACGCGGCCTCCTGCTCGCGCGGGACCCGGCGGATGAAGCCGAAGCCGCGGGCGCCGGGAAACTCGCGGTCGATGTCGCGCGAGGCGTGGTAGGCGCGGAAGCGCTCGTGCGTGATGCCATCGACGCCCACGGTGAGGATGGCGCCGCGCACGCCGCGCAGGCCGTACTCGAACCGGCGCACCCGTTCGACCAGCTGGTCGGCGCTGCGCTGCGCCAGGGTGTCCAGCTCCTCGGCCACCTGCTCGGCATTGAGGCGCTCCTGCTGGAGGGCCGCGAGTCCGGCGCACAGCACGCCCACGCCGAGCAGCCCGGCCGCCTGGCGCAGGCTGCGGCGCAGCTGCCGTGATTCAGGCATCGCCCGTGGTCGGGGCGACGACGCAGCGCGCGCGCCCCTCGCGCTTGGCCTGGTACAGGGCCTGATCGGCCGCGGCCACGAGCGCTGTCGATGGCATCGGCCGGCCCTCACCGGGGCTGTGGCGCCCCAGTACGGTGGCGATGCCCACGGACACGCTCACCTGCGCGCCCAGCGGCGAGGCCGGGTGGGGCAGGTGCAGCGCCTGCACGGCTGCGACCACGGCCTCGCCGACGTGGCGGGCGCCGGCGGCATCGGTGCGTGGCAGCAGCAGCGCAAACTCCTCGCCGCCATAGCGTGCCACCAGGTCGGCAGGGCGGCGCACCACCGTCTGGAGCGCCTCGGCGACGCGGCGCAAGCAGACGTCGCCTGCGGGGTGGCCGAAGTGGTCGTTGTAGGCCTTGAAGTGATCGATGTCGATCATTGCCAGCGACAGCGGCTCGGCCTGGCGCCAGGCGCGCTGCCCTTCGCGGTGCAGCCACTCGTCGAAGCAGCGCCGGTTGGCCACGCCGGTCAGCGCGTCGGTCAGCGCGGCGCGGCGCAGCTCATCGGTCAGCGCCTTCAGGCGCAGCTGGGTCTGCACGCGTGCCACCACCAGCGGTGCCTGGGGCGGCTTGCTGATGCAGTCCACCGCCCCGGCGGCGAGGCCGGCCAGCTCGGTCTGGGTGTCGCTGTGGCCGGTCACGAAGATCACGGGCACGTCGGCCAGGAGCGGGTCGGCCTTGAGGCGGGTGCAGACCTCGAAGCCATCCATGCCCGGCATGTCGGCATCGAGCAGCACCAGGTCGGGGGGGGACTCCTGCGCCAGCCGCAGCCCCTCGGCGCCGGAGAGGGCAAAGCGCAGCCGGCCCTGCTCGGCCAGCATGCGACCGAGCAGCTGGATGCTGGCGGGGTCGTCGTCGACGATCAGCAGCGACGCCTGGGTCATGGCCGTGCGGGTGGCTCAGTCCGGCAGTTGCAGGGCGGGCTCGGCCGCCTGCGCGCCCCAGCGCGGCAGGCGCACCTGGAAGGTGGGCGAGCCGCCAGGGGGGCCGGCATCGAGCTGCACCTCCGCGCCCAGGGCGGTGAGCAGGTGGTGGGTCACGGCCAGCCCGAGCGCGGTCCGGTCCATCGGGGCGGGGGGCACCTCGGTGCCGGGCAGGGGCCAGCGCAGACGCCGCAGCTGTGCGGGGCTCCAGTCCCAGCCGGCGGCGCTGAGGGCCAGGCACACCCGGTCGCCTTCGGTGGTCACGCGCAGCCGTGGCGCCCCTGCGTCGGCGGCCGTGCTGGCGCTGGAGAGCAGGCGCTGCAGGCAGCGTTGCAGCCGCGTCGGGTCGCTGGCCACCTGCGGCAGGTCGGCGGGCAGGTTGGTGAGGAGATCGGCCGGCAAGTCGCCGCGGGTGGGCGCAGGCCGGTCCGCGGCGACCCAGGCGGCGTGCAGGCAGCGGCCCAGATCCACCGCGGCGCACTGCACGGCGGGCAGCTCCGGCGCGAGGCCCAGCAGGTCGTCGATGTCGTGCAGCAGCAGGGCCTGGTGCTGTGCCGCCTCGCGCAGGGTCTCGGTGCTGGCGGGCCGGCCGGGCTGCGCCAGTGCCTCGGCGCCGTCGCGCGCCAGGGCCACGAGGCGCTGCAGGGTCAGCAGCTTGCTGGGCGCCTCGTCGTCCAGGTCCGTGGCCACGGTGGGCGGGGCGGTCTGCAGCAGCAGGCTGCGCAGTGGTTCGCCAGGGCCGTCGTGCATGCGGCAGGTGGCCAGCAGGTCCTGCCAATCGCCGTCCAGGCGGGTGAGGCGCCAGGGCTGCGCGATGCCGTCCGGCGTGGGTGGCCAGGTGGGCTGGGTGCCGGGCGGGCGGTCGAGGCGCTGCACCGCACGCCACAGCGCTTCGGCCGGTTGCCCGGGCCCCGCCTCGGCGCCCAGGCCCAGCAGGCGGCGTGCGGCGCCGTTGAGCCAGTCGACGTGGCCGGCGGTGTCGAGCAGCAGCAGCGCATCGGGCTGAGCCTCGGCGAGCGCCGCGAGCCGCCGCGCGGCGGGGGTGCTCGCTGCGGCGGCGGCGTCGGCCAGCGTGCCCGCCGGTGCCGCCGCGCTCGGGCGCAGCGCGTGCTGTACCCGGGCCTTGAGCACCGCCGGGCGGTAGGGCTTGCCGATGAAGTCCACCGCGCCCGCGTCCAGCGCCATCGCCTCGGTGATCGGGTCGTCCGATCGGGTGACGAAGATCACCGGTGTGGCAGCGAGTGCGGTATCGGCCTTCAGGCGCCGGCAGACTTCGAAGCCGTCCAGCCCCGGCAGCTGGGCGTCGAGCAAGATGATGTCCGGCCTGACCTGCGCGGCCAGGCGCAACGCCTCCTCGCCGCGGGTGGCGAAGTGGAACTGCACCGACAGGGCTTCCAGCGCATTGCGCAGCATCTTGATGGCCACCACATCGTCATCGACGATCAGCACCCGCAACGGGCGCGGCGGCGGCGGGGCCGGCGGCTGGGGCTGAGACTGTGGCTGCATGGTCGGGGCGGCCTGGCGGGCACGCAGCTGGGCATGCACCCGCGCCAGCAGCTGCGGTCCCTGCAGGGGCTTGGGGATGAAGTCGGCCGCGCCGAGTTCGAGCGCGGCCACCTGCTGCTCGTCGCCCGCATGGGCGGTCACGATGAGCACCGGCACCTGTGCCAGCGCCGAGGGCTCCTGGCGCAGGGCGCGGCACAGCTCCAGGCCGTTGCCGTCGGGCAGTTCGAGGTCGAGCAGGATCAGGTCGGGCGTGCGCTCGCGGGCCAGTTCGAGCGCCTGGGCCGCCGAGCGGGCAAAGCGGATCTGGGCCTCGTCGGACAACAGACACCACAGCACCTGGATCGTGGAGATGTCGTCGTCGACCAGGAGGATGTGGGGGCGGCGACTCGTGTCCATGGTGGTCTCCCGCTTGGCTGCGGCACATGCTAGCAGCTGATGCGATGTCCCCGTGCGAATGTGCCGGTTCCGGCGCGCCGGCCTGCCAGCGCGCGCCTGAGCGCCGGGTCAGGGCGCCGAGCAGGCCACCCAGGCGCGGGCGCCCATGGCCTCGCGCAGGCGGGGCAGGTTGGCCTGGGTCTGTGCGTCGGCGCGCGGCAGCCGCAGGGTGTGGGCGGTGGTGGGGGCGACCAGCCGCACCACCCGCACGTACTTCACTTTCTGGGCCGTCAACCGGGCCTGCAGGGCGCGCGCGTCGGCCTCGGTCCCGTAGCGGCCAAACAGCAGGCCGGGCTCGTAGCCCGGCAGGTTGCGCGCCTCCTCGAAGGCGATCTGGCGCTTGCGCAGGTCATCCATGCGGCGCTGCATCAACTCGGGCTTGGCATAGGGGCCGACGTAGACCATCCACTGGCCGGGCTTCTCGCGGGTGATGAGCTGCCAGCTGCCCTCGGGCAGGGCCGTGCGCAGCGCCGTTTCGGCGCGGCCGAGCTCGGCGGGGCTGAACGGGCCGGCCTCGACGCACACCGGTGCCGGCGTGCGCCGGGCCAGCGTGGCGGGGGGCAGGATCTGGATGTCCTGCGGTTGCACCTGGCGCGCCAGCCGCTCGGGCTCGCGGTCGCCCTGGGGCGACAGGCCGATCAACCCGGTCAGCCAGCCCTGGGTCCACGCGAAGAAGGCCAGGTTGGCCGCCACCAGCACGACGAGCAGCCACCTCAGCATGGGCGCACGCTCACTTCGCCGCTGGCGATGCGGTGGGTCTGGCCGGCGTCGTCGCGCAGGCAGAGCTCGCCGCCGGGCGCGATGCCGGTGACGCGGCCGACGAGGTCGCCGGCACTGGCGCGGCGCCCGGCCAGGACGTCGCGCAGGGCGTAGGCCGCCAGCAGCGGCGCCAGGCCCTCGCGCTCGAAGCGCTGCAGGGCCGCCAGTACCGCCGGGGCGATGCGCTGCAGCACCGCCGGGGCGGTGATGCCCGGCTCCAGCTCGTCCAGGCAGGCGTAGCCGGTGCGGAACTCGCCGCCTTCGCCGCGCGGCGGGCGCAGGTTGATGCCGATGCCCACCACCGCCCAGCGCGCCAGGCTGCCGCGCGCACCGGCGGCGCTGCTGCGCAGGGCCTGCGCCTCGATGAGGATGCCGGCGAGCTTGCGGTCGTCGCCGCGCAGCCAGAGGTCGTTGGGCCACTTCAGGCCGATGCGCGCGCTGCTGCCGGATTCACGGTCGTCCGATCGGGTCGGGTCGAGGGCCTCGGCCACCGCCAGCCCGACCGCGAGCGACAGGCCGGACCAGTCGGCAGGCTCCAGCGCGAGCCCGAGCGAGCAGGTCAGCGTGCTGCCCGGCTCGGACCACCAGCTGCGACCGAGCCGGCCGCGCCCGGCGGTCTGCCGCTCGGCCACCAGCCACACGGGGGCCGGTGCCTCGCCCGTGGGCGTGGCCCGGCGCTGGCGTTCGAGCAGCTCGGTGTTGGTCGAGCCGGCCTCGGCCCGCACCTCCACGGTGGTGCCGGGCACGATGGCCTGCAGGCGCTGCTGCAACGCGGCGGCGTCCCAGTCGAAGGCGAGCACGGTGGGGTCCAGGGTCACGAGGGTGGTCACCGCGTCAGCGCTTGCGGTTGGGCTTGGGCTTGGGCCCGAGCATCGTGCCGCGGCAGGTGGGCGCCCCGCACCAGCAGGCGTACTCCTTCTTCAGCCTGGGGGTGTAGCGCTCGTCGATCACCAGGCGGTAGTCGAAGAACAGCTCCTCGCCCGCGGCGATGTCGCGCAGGGCTTTGATGAAGATCCGGCCGTCGGCGTCCTCGGTCTCGCAGTTGGGGGCGCAGGCGTGGTTGATCCAGCGCGCGGCGTTGCCGTTCACCCCGCCGTCGATCACGCGGGCGTCGTCCAGGTGGAAGTAGAAGGTGTGGTTCGGCTGCGCCGGGTCGTGCGGGTGGCGGCGCAGCGCCTCGTCCCAGCTGATGACCTCGCCCTTGTACTCGATGAGGGTCTCGCCCGCGGCCAGGGGCTGCAGTGCGAACACGCCCTTGCCGTGCACGCCGGAGCGACGCACCTGGATGCGCCGCCCGCCGCGGGTGGGCGAAGCCGCCTCGGCGGCCTTGGCCGGGCCGGCCGGCGGGGCGTCGGCAGCGGATCGACCGGAGGTACCGGTCGGTCGGGGCGGGCGCGGCGCACGGGTGGACGGCATGGGTGGGCGGATTTTCTGGTTAGATTGGGGGTGTGGGTGCGTGCGCAGGTACGCACCTGCGTGGACGTGTGGGCGAGCGCGTGTGCAGGCGCACGCGTGACGCCGATTGTAGAGAGGGCACCGGCGGGGGTCGGTGCCGGGCCGTTGCGGCCCGCCAACTTCCCGAACACAGAATCGTCTCCCATGAGCAAGTCGCTGGTCATTGCAGAAAAACCGTCGGTCGCACAGGACATCGTGCGCGCCCTGACCCCGGTCGCGGGCAAATTCGAGAAGCACGCCGACCACTTCGAAAACGAGCAGTACATCGTCACCTCCGCCGTGGGCCACCTGGTGGAGATCCGCGCGCCCGAGGCCTACGACGTCAAGCGCGGCAAGTGGAGCTTCGCCCACCTGCCCGTGGTGCCACCGCACTTCGAGCTCGAACCCATCGACAAGGGCAAGGCCCGGCTGTCGGCGGTGGTCAAGCAGATCAAGCGCAAGGACGTGACGCAGCTGATCAACGCCTGTGACGCCGGGCGCGAGGGTGAGCTGATCTTCCGCCTGATTGAGCAGTACGCGCTGGGCGCCAAGAGCGGCGCCAAGCCGATCCAGCGCCTGTGGCTGCAGAGCATGACGCCGCAGGCCATCCGCGACGGCTTCGACAAGCTGCGCAGCGATGCCGAGATGATGGGCCTGGCCCAGGCCGCGCGCAGCCGCAGCGAGGCCGACTGGCTGGTGGGCATCAACGGCACGCGGGCGATGACCGCGTTCAACTCGCGCGACGGCGGCTTCTTCCTGACCACCGTCGGCCGGGTGCAGACGCCCACGCTGTCCATCGTGGTCGAGCGCGAGGAGAAGATCCGCAAGCACGTCTCGCGGCCCTACTGGGAGATCCGTGCCGACTTCGGCGCCGCCGCCGGCCTCTACGAGGGCAAGTGGTTCGACCCGGCCTTCAAGAAGAACGAGGATGCCGAGCGCCGTGCCGACCGGATCTGGAACGAAGCCGAGGCTACCGCCATCGCCGACGCGGTGCGTGGCCGCACCGGCACGGTCACCGAGGAGGCCAAGCCCAGCAACCAGGCCAGCCCGCTGCTGTATGACCTGACCACGTTGCAGCGCGAGGCCAACTCGCGCTTCGGCTTTTCCGCCAAGACCACGCTGTCGATCGCGCAGGCACTGTACGAGAAGCATAAGGTGCTGACCTACCCGCGGACGGACGCGCGCGCGCTGCCGGAGGACTACGTCGGCGTGGCCAAGGAGACGCTGGCCATGATCGCGGACGAGGACCTGCCGGGGCCGCTGCGCGCGCTGTCCGGCCACGCCCGCAAGGCGCTCAACGACGGCTACGTCAAGCCCAGCAAGCGCATCTTCGACAACAGCAAGATCAGCGACCACTTCGCCATCATCCCGACGCTGCAGGCGCCCAAGAGCCTGACCGAGATCGAGGCCAAGCTCTACGACCTGGTGGTCAAGCGCTTCATCGCGGTGTTCTACCCGAGCGCCGAGTTCATGGTCACCACCCGCATCACCAAGGTGCCGACCCAGCTCGACGGCCGCCCTCAGGAGCTGCAGTTCCAGACCAATGGCAAGGTGCTGGTCAACCCGGGCTGGCTGGCCGTCTACGGCAAGGAAGCCCAGGACGAGGACGCCAACCTCGTGCCGGTGCAGCCGAACGAGAAGGTGTCGGTCGAGGAGGTCCGCCAGGCCGCACTGAAGACCAAGCCGCCGGCGCGCTACAGCGAGGCCACGCTGCTCTCCGCGATGGAGGGCGCCGGCAAGCTCATCGATGACGAGGAGCTCAAGGCCGCGATGCAGGAGAAGGGCCTGGGTACGCCGGCCACGCGCGCGCAGGTGATCGAAGGCCTGATCCTCGAGAAGTACATGTACCGCGAGGGGCGCGAGCTGATCCCCACGGCCAAGGCCTTCCAGCTCATGACGCTGCTGCGCGGCCTGGCGGTGGAAGACCTGACCAAGCCCGAGCTGACCGGCCAGTGGGAGCACCAGCTCGCGCAGATGGAAAAGGGCAAGCTCAGCCGCGACGAGTTCATGGCCGGCATCGCCGAGATGGCGCAGCGCATCGTCAAGAAGGCCAAGGAGTACGACCGCGACACCATCCCGGGCGACTACGCCACGCTGGCTGCGCCCTGCCCCAACTGCGGTGGCGTGGTGAAGGAGAACTACCGCCGCTTCGCCTGCGCCGGCAAGGAAGGCAACGCCGAGGGCTGCGGCTTCTCGATCACCAAGATCCCGGCCGGGCGCAGCTTCGAGCTGCCCGAGGCCGAGGCGCTGCTGCGCGACCACCAGATCGGCCCGCTGGAGGGCTTCCGTTCCAAGGCGGGCTGGCCCTTCACCGCCGAGCTGAAGCTGGTGCGCGACGAGGAGATCCGCAACTGGAAGCTCGAGTTCGACTTCGGCGACGACGCCAAGAAAGACGAGGGCGATGGCGAGCCGGTGGACTTCAGCGGCCAGGCCAGCTTCGGCGCCTGCCCCAAGTGCAAGGGCCACGTCTACGAGCACGGCAGCAACTACGTCTGCGAGCACGCGGTGGGCGCGCACGCCACCTGCGACTTCAAGACCGGCGCGGTGATCCTGCAGCAGCCCGTCAGCCACGAGCAGATGACCCAGCTGCTGGCCACGGGCAAGACCGACCTGCTGGACGGCTTCGTCTCCAACAAGACCAAGCGCAAGTTCAAGGCCTTCCTGGTCTACGACCGGAAGGACGGCAAGGTGATCTTCGAGTTTGAACCCCGCGCGGCCCGGCCGGCGGCCAAAGCGCCCGCCAAGAAGGCGGCGGCCAAGCCGAGCTGATCCGGAGATGGTGTCAGCCGGGCTGCCACACCAGGTGGCCCCGGCTCATGCGTAGTCCACACAGCGCACCGTTTGACCCGAGCGGCTAAGGTCGCGCCCCATGACCTGGGACCTGTTCTTTCGCCTCGTGGCCCTGTTCGGCGTGATCGCGCTGGGCTGGGTCGGGGCGCGCCGCCGCCTGCTGGCCGGGCCGGACGGGCTGCGTGCGCTTGGCAACGCGGCCTTCCTGCTGTTCGTGCCGGCGTTGTTGTTCCGCACCATGGCGCGGGTCGACCTGGCGGCGCTGCCCTGGCGGCTGCTGGCGGCCTTCTTCCTGCCGGTGGTCGGCTGGCTGCTGCTGGTGTGGCTGTGGGAGCGCCGCCGGCTGACCCACGGCGGCACGATGCCGCTCACGCCGGCGCTGGCGCCGCAGCCGACCACGCGGGCGATTTCAGTCACCTTCGGCAACGGCGTGCAGATGGGCCTGCCCTTCTCGGCGGCGCTGTTCGGCGAGGCCGGGCTGCGGCTGCAGGTGGCCATCGTCAGCGTGCACGCGCTGATCCTGCTGAGCGTGCTCACCGTGCTGGCCGAGATCGACATCGCCCGGGCCAGTGCCCAGCACAGCGGCCGGGGCCACTCGCTGCTCGCCACGCTGGCCACCACGGTGCGCCAGACGGTGATCCACCCGGTGGTGCTGCCGGTGCTGCTCGGGCTGGCCTGGAACCTCGCCGGCCTGAAGCTGCCGCCGCAGGCCGACGAGACGCTGCAGATGCTCGGCCAGGCGGTGGTGCCGCTGTGCCTGGTGCTGATCGGCGCCTCGCTGGCGCAGCACGGGCTGGGGCCGCGCTGGCAGGCCGCGCTGGGGCTGGCGCTGCTCAAGCTCTTCGCGCTGCCGGCGCTGGTGCTGGTGGCGGCGCACTGGGGCGCCGGGCTGGACGGTCTGCCGCTGGCGGTGGTGGTGATTGCCGCCGCCATGCCCACCGGCAGCAACGCCCTGCTGTTCGCGCAGCGCTACCACGTGCTGGAGGTGGAGGCCACCGCGATCATCGTGCTGTCCACGCTGTGCTTTGCGGCGGCGGTGCCGTTCTGGCTGTGGGTGCTGGGCTGGTTCGGCAGCCCCTGAGGACCTGTCCGGCCGTCGGGCCCGTCAGTACGCCAGGCCGTAGCGTGAGGGCTTGGGGATCGGCGTGATGTCGACGGCGTCGAGCGCCTTGATGAAGGCATCCAGCGCCAGCACCGCGAAGGGAAAGCGCGGCTCCAGGCCAAGCATCGGCGCATCCCCGCTGACCAGCGCATGGGCGCGGCCGGCCATCGCCAGGCGCACGTAGTTCAGCGCGGCGGGCTCGTCGCGGGCATCGGGTTGATCGGCCTGGGGCACGCGCACCTTCAGCACATAGGGCAGGTAGTCGCCCAGCAGGGTCTGCTGCTCGTTGGCGGTCAGCCCCAGGTGCGGGTGGGCGAGCTGGGCACCCAGGTCCAGCGCGGTGGCCTTGCAGGCCATCGGCCGGCACAGGCCGGTCTGCCAGGCACTGCGCAGCCGGGCGGCCGGGCCGCCGCCGAACATCAGTGCCGTGACCACCACCGAGGTGTCCAGCACCACCCGGGGTGGCTTGCCGCGCGTGTCGGGCAGCACGGCCGACCCGGACGATCCAGAGGGAGCCGGGAGGCGTTCGGGAGAGAGGAGAGCATTCATCGGGAACCCGCACTGGCACCCGCTGGCGCCGATTCGGCAAATTATCCGGAGCGCCTGCCGCCGGACGCCGCCGGGCCCGGCAAGGGCGGCCGGTGGGCGTGCGAAGATGCATGGCCCGTGCAAAGTGTTTCCACCATGTCCTCGCCGTTGCCCGCTCCCGCTCTTGCCAACGCCACCGCCATTGCCGTGTCGACCCCGGCCGACCCGTCCTTTGCCGATGTGTCCGAGGGCTTCCTCCATGTCAGCCGCATGCTCGCCGAACTGGCGCACCCGCACGCGCCGGTGTGGCTGGAGGCCACGGCGCGCACCGCCCAGGAAGCCGCCGACGCCCTGCAGGTGGCGCTGGGGCAGATCGCCAAGAGCGTGGTGTTTCGCCGCCGTGCCGACGATCGGGCGGTGCTGGTGGTGACCTCGGGCGACCGCCGGGTCGACGAGCGCAAGGTGGCCGCGCAGGTCGGGCCGATCGGCCGGGCCGATGCCGACTTCGTGAAGCAGCGCACCGGCTTCTCGATCGGAGGGGTGTCGCCGGTGGGGCACGCCACGCCGCCCGTGCTGCTGATCGACGCCGACCTGTTCCGCTTCGACGTGATCTGGGCCGCGGCCGGCCACCCCAAGGGCGTGTTCCGTCTGGCGCCGGCTGAACTGCAGCGCCTCACCGGCGGTGCGCCGGTGTGCGACGTGGTGCAGGTTGCTGACGCGGGGCGCTGAGGTGGACCGGCTCACGCCGCCCGAACCGGGCCGGCCGGTCGGCAGCCCCTGCAGCAACGTCTGCCGGATCGACCCTGCCAGCGGCTGGTGCCTGGGCTGCCGCCGCAGCATCGACGAGATCGCGGCCTGGTCGACGCTGGACGATGCGGCGCGCCGCCGCATCTGGCTGCAACTGCCGGGGCGCGTGCTCCCCGCGCCCGATGCCCGGCCTGGAGACCCCCGATGACCCCGCTGCGTTTCTGGTTCGACCCCATCTCCCCCTACGCCTGGCTGGCCTTTCACCGCCTGCCGCAGCTGCTGGCCGGCTGCAGCGTGGTGGTCGAGTACCAGCCGGTGTTGTTCGCGGGCCTGCTCCGGTACTGGGGCCAGCTCGGTCCGGCGGAGATCGCCCCCAAGCGGGACTGGACCTGGCGGCAGATCGCCTGGCTGGCGCAGCGCGACGGCGTGCCCTTCGTGCCGCCGGGGCAACATCCCTTCAACCCGCTGCCCTTCCTGCGCCTGCTGCTGGCCAGCGCGCCCGCCGGGCGCACGCCCTCGCGGCAGCGCTGCGCGCTGGTGATGCAGGCCCTGTGGACCACCGGCCGGGCGCCGGACGACGCGGCCCTGCTGGCGGACCTGACGGCGCAGTTGGCGCCGCAGCAGGACCCGGAGGGCGAGCCCGTCAAGCAGGCCCTGCGCGACGCCACCGATGCGGCGATTGCCCGCGGCGTCTTCGGCGTGCCGACCCTGGAGGTGCTGGGTACGCCCGCCGAGGCGGGGCCGCAGGCCGGGCGCCTCTTCTGGGGCCAGGACGGCCTGGAGATGCTGGCCGCCGCCCTGCATGGCGACCCCTGGCTGGCCGGGGATGGCTGGCACGGCGCTACCCCGGCTGCAGGTGTGCAGCGCAGCAAAATCGCCTAGGACTATCCCTAGGAGTGTGGGCGGCAGAAGGGAAGTCCCTGACAGCCAACGCGCAGCCTGAGCGTTGAACAGCCATGGCCATCAGCTACCGCCCATACGAACCGCAGCAGGAGATGCTGCTGCCCGCATCGCTGCAGGACTGGCTGCCCAAGGGGCACCTGGCGTACTTCATCAGCGACACGATTGACGCGTTGGACTTGGGGGCGTTCTACGCCCGGTATGCAGGAGGCGGCGCGCGCAACCAGCCGTTTCACCCGGCGATGATGGTCAAGGTGCTGGTCTACGGGTATGCCACGGGCGTGTTCAGCTCGCGCAAGATCGAGCGCCGGCTGCACGAGGATCTGGCCTTTCGCATGCTGGGTGCGGGCAACTTCCCCAAGCACCGCACGATCCGCGACTTCCGCGCGTTGCACCTGAAGGAACTGGCCGACCTGTTCGTGCAGGTGGTCAAGCTGGCGCGCGAGATGGGGCTGGTCAAGCTGGGGACGGTGGCTATCGACGGCACCAAGATCAAGGCCAACGCCAGTCGCCACAAGGCGATGAGCTACGAACGCATGCAGCAGGCTGAGGCGGAGTTGAAGGCGCAGATCGAGGCGCTGCTGGAGCGGGCGAAGACCACCGACGCGGCCGAGGCCGACGAGCCAGACTCGGACATTCCGGCCGAGATCGAGAGGCGCGAGACGCGGCTCAAGGTCATCGCCGAAGCCCGCGAGCGCCTGGAGCAGCGCCAGCGCGAGGCCGACATCGAGCGCGGTCGCAGCGCCGACGATGAGTGCAAGCCGCGCGACGAGGACGGCAACCCCAAGGGCGGGCGCTACAAGCGCGAGTTCGGCGTGCCAGAACCGAAGGCGCAGGACAACTTCACCGACCCAGCCAGCCGCATCATGAAGCGCGCCGGAGGTGGCTTCGACCCCTGCTACAACGCGCAGACGGCAGTGGACGACACGGCGCACATCATCGTCGCCGCCGAGGTGGGCAACAACGCGGCTGATGTCGGGCAGTTGCTGCCGATGCTGCAGGCGGTCGAGGACAATACCGGTCAGGCAGCCGAGCAGGCGTTGGCCGATGCGGGCTACCGCAGCGAAGCCAATTTCGCAGGCCTGGCAGGCTCACCCACGGAGTTGGTCGTTGCACTGGGGCGAGAGGGCAAACGCTGCGCCGAGGTGGATGCCCAGAGAAATCCGCACACCGCAGAGATGGCAGCCAAGCTGCAGACCGACGAGGGCAAGGCGGCCTACCGCCGACGCAAGTGGATCGCCGAGCCACCCAATGGCTGGATCAAGAACGTGCTCGGCTTCCGGCAGTTCAGCCTGCGAGGTCTGCACCGGGTGCAGGCCGAGTTCAAGCTCGTGTGCCTGGCGCTGAATCTGCGGCGTATGGGCAACATGCTTGCAGATTGAGGGCGCACAGATGCGAGAAACCGACCCGAACAGCCAGCCGCAAAGGCGCCCGCACAGCGCTGTGGGCAGCTACGACACCTCGCGAGGTCGGCGAACGGGCGAAAAGCCAGAGCCGTGCTCCCAATCCGCCATCCGCGCGGCTCCGGCAAATTACTGCCGCCCACACTCCTAGGGGATTTCACTTCGGGTTTCATTTCCCGTCAGGCGAAAAATCGACCCGGGGTTGACCCTGGGTGCGTAAGTTTTTGTTGGATATCTGTCAGGAGTTGGTCAGACAGGACTTCGACAGTGAAGCCACGCGCCACGGCCGTGGCGGACGGTTCAACAGGAGACAAGACACATGTCCAGCATTCCCGCCAACGCCAAGGTCGCGGCGGCACCGATGACGGCAGAGGAGAAGAAGGTCATCTTCGCCTCGTCGCTCGGTACCGTCTTCGAGTGGTACGACTTCTACCTGTACGGCTCGCTCGCGGCGATCATCGCCAAGCAGTTCTTCTCAGGCCTCGATCCGTCGGCCGCGTTCATCTTCGCGCTGCTGGCCTTCGCCGCCGGCTTCATCGTGCGCCCCTTCGGTGCGCTGGTGTTCGGCCGCCTGGGCGACATGATCGGGCGCAAGTACACCTTCCTGGTCACCATCCTGATCATGGGCCTGTCGACCTTCATCGTCGGCGTGCTGCCCAGCTACGCGTCCATCGGCGTGGCCGCCCCGGTCATCCTGATCGCGCTGCGCATGCTGCAGGGCCTGGCGCTGGGTGGTGAGTACGGCGGTGCCGCCACCTACGTGGCCGAGCACGCCCCGCAGGGCCGGCGCGGTGCCTACACCGCCTGGATCCAGACCACGGCGACGCTGGGCCTGTTCCTGTCGCTGATGGTCATTCTGGGCACCCGCTCGGCCATCGGCGAAGCTGCCTTTGCCGACTGGGGCTGGCGCGTGCCGTTCATCGTGTCGATCCTGCTGCTGGCCATCAGCGTGTGGATCCGCCTGTCGATGAATGAATCGCCCGCCTTCAAGAAGATGAAGGAAGAGGGCAAGACCTCCAAGGCGCCGCTGTCCGAGTCCTTCGGCCAGTGGAAGAACCTGAAGATCGTCATCCTGGCGCTGCTGGGCCTGGTGGCCGGCCAGGCCGTGGTGTGGTACTCGGGCCAGTTCTACGCGCTGTTCTTCCTGACCAGCGTCCTGAAGGTCGACAGCGCTACCGCCAACATCCTGGTGGCCATCTCCCTGATCATCGGCACGCCGTTCTTCGTGGTGTTCGGCACGCTGTCCGACAAGATCGGCCGCAAGCCCATCATCATGGCCGGCCTCGCACTGGCGGTGGTGACCTATTTCCCGCTGTTCAAGGCGCTGACCGAAGCCGCCAACCCAGACTTGGCCAAGGCACAGGCCACTGCCACGATCTCGGTGAAGGCCGACCCGGCCACCTGCTCCTTCCAGGGCAGCCCGATCGCCCGCGAAGTCGACTTCACCAGCGGCTGCGACATCGCCAAGCGTGCCCTGGCCCAGAACTCGGCCAGCTACTCCAACGAGGCGCTGTCGGCCGGCTCGCCCGCCGTCATCAAGATCGGTGACAAGGAGCTCACGCCCCCCACCGGCGTGCTGACCGCTGGTGGCCACAAGTTCGACGAAGCCTCGGGCAAGGCCATTGCCGCCTTCAAGAAGGACCTGGGCGCCGCACTGAAGGAAGCCGGCTACCCCGCCAAGGCCGATCCGGCCAAGGTGGACAAGGTCAAGATCGTGCTGATCCTGACCGTGCTGGTGATCTACGTGACCATGGTTTACGGCCCGATCGCCGCGATGCTGGTGGAGATGTTCCCGACCCGCATCCGCTACACCTCCATGTCCCTGCCGTACCACATCGGCAACGGCTGGTTCGGTGGTCTGCTGCCAACCATCTCCTTCGCGATGGTGGCGCAGAACGGCGACATGTACTACGGCCTGTGGTACCCGATCACCATCGCCGCGATGACCTTCGTGATCGGCATGATCTTTGTGAAGGAAACCAAGGACGTCGACATCTACGCCAGGGACTGACGGCGGACATGTCGGGCGTCCCGGCGCCCGGCCCGCCGGCAGACCGGGCGGCTGTACCTCGCCTGGCAGGGACTGCCGCAGGCAAATGCCCTGCCTGCTCCTTCCAAGCGCCCCGCCCGGGGCGCTTCTGTGTTTTCGACGCCGCCCTGCAAGCGCCTCGTCAGTCCGACGGGGGCATCATCGCTACATCACAGCGCTTCACGCGCCCTTCAAGGAACTCCCATCATGTGGAAGCTCGTTCTCGGTTTCATCGTCTTTGCCGCCCTGGCGCTGTTCATCCTGATGAAGAGCGGCGGGGACATCGACATGAGCGGTGAAAAGCACGGCACCGAGTCCCATCCTCCGGCGGCCTCCGAGCCGGCGGTGGCGCCGGCATCGGCCGTGGCGCCAGCGAGCGCGGCCGCCCCGGCCGCGTCTGCCGCCTCGAATTGATCGGTCGAGGTTTGATCTGACCCGCCGGCCTGTGCGCTAAGCGCACTGCCGCGCAGGGCCATCCTGACGCCGATCAAGTTCGGAACCCGGCAGTGCTCTAGAGTCGGCTCGTCCAACTCTGGTGAATCTGCCATGTTCAAGCATCTCCTCGTTCCCGTCGACGGCTCTGACCTGTCCGTGCGCGCCATGACGTCCAGCATCGTGCTGGCCAAGACGCTCGGTGCGCGCATCACCGGTTTCGTGGCCGAGCCGGACCTGCCGATGTCCACCATCAGCACCAACCCGACGGTCTTCACCGAGCAGGTGAAGAACCACGAAGCCAAGTCCGAGGCTCATGCCCAGGCCGTGCTGAGCAAGTTCGAGAGCCTCGCCAAGGAAGCCGGCGTCGAGTTCGTGGCCGACCACACCAATACCCAGCAGGTGGACCGCGCGATCGTCGATGCGGCCGACCGGGCCGGTGCCGACCTGATCCTGATGGTCACGCACGGCCGCGGCTTCTTCGGCGAGTTGCTGTTCGGCTCGCACACCAAGAACGTCATGTCGATGACCAAGGTGTCGCTGCTGGCGATGCACTGATGGCGGCAGCCACCCGGTGGTGGCTTCCTTCCGCCCTTTTCGCCCGTCCCCTCTCCCTCACCCTGAGCGAGTGAATAAGTCACGCGCGCAGCCGTAGACTTGCCGCATCGGGCGGCGAGTCCTGTGGTGGATTGCCCGCTGGCAGCCATCGCTCGCTGCGCCCGGCCCGTCGAGAGGCCGCTGCCAGAGGGTGGCGGGTGAGGAGTCTGCATGCGCCGCTTCGTGCGCCCCCCCCGGTTCTGTGTCCCCACGGCGCGCACGTGGTCGCGGCGCGTGAACGCCATGGCGACCGGCTTGGTGCTGGGTGCGGCCGCCCTGTGCGCGACCTTTGCGGCCCAGGCCGTGCAAGTGCGCAGCGTCAGCCCCAGTGGCGAAGTGGGCGAGGTCCAGCAGGTGCTGCTGCGCTTCGGCGCGCCGGTGGTGCCCTTCGGTGCACCGCGGCTGGCCGATCCGGCGCTGCTGCGCTGCGATGGCCTGGCTACCGCCCCGTCCACCCCGTCCACCCCGCCCGGCCAGGGCCGCTGGCTCGGCCCGGCTGAATGGGCCTACGAACTGCGCGAGGCCCTGCCCCCCGGTGTGCGCTGCACACTGGCGCTGCGGCCGAACTGGCAGCCCAGCGTCGCCGTGCAGGCGGCTTCAGGCGCAGCAACGCCCAGCCCCTCCGCCACGCTCGACGGCCCGCGCGAATTCCACTTTTCGACGGCCGGCCCCACCGTCCAGCAGGTCTGGCCCTGGGAGGGTGCCGAGGTCGAGGAGGAGGCGCACTGGCTGCTGCAGCTCAACGGTCCCGTGCAGGGGGCATCCTTGGCGGACCATGCCTGGTGCGAAGTCCAGGGCATCGGCGAGCGCATTCCGCTCGTGCTGGTCGACGGGCCAGCGCGCGCGGCGGTGCTGAAGGCCCGCCGGGTCGGTGCGGCCCAGGCCGAGCGCAGCCTGCTGCTGCGTTGCCAGCGCCCGCTGCCGGCCGGGGCGACGGTGCGCCTGGTCTGGGGCGCGGGCATCGCTTCGGCGCGCAACCCGCAGGTGTTGACCCGTGAGACACGCTCCTGGCAGTGGACCGTGCGTGCGCCGTTTTCCGCCGAATTCGCCTGCGAGCGCGAGCGCGCCGAGGCGCCCTGCCTGCCGCTGCGCCCGCTGCGCCTGCGCTTCTCGGCACCGGTGCCGCGCGCGCTGGCCGAGCAGATCCGCCTGGTTCCGCAGACGTCCGCGCCGGCGCCGGCCCAGGCTGGCCTGGCCCCGCGCTTCGACGCCGACGACCGTGCTGCCAGCGTCAGCGAGATCGCCTTCCCCAGCCCGCTGCCCGAGCAGGCGCGCTACCTGCTGACGCTGCCGGCGGGGCTGCGCGACGAGTCCGGCCGGGCCCTGTCGAATGCCTCGGCCTTTCCACTGGCCACCGGCACCGGGCCAATGCCGCCGCTGGCCAAGTTCGCCGCGGCGCCCTTCGGCGTGATCGAGGCGGGCACGCCCACCGAGCCGGCGGCACTGCCGATCACGCTGCGCCACGTCCAGCAGGGCGACGGGCGCACGGGCCGGGCCGTGGTGGCCGTCAAGCGGCTGGATGCCAGCACGCCCGACATCGAGCTGCTGCGCTGGCACGCCCGCCTGGCGCGTTACCACGAGAGCCGCCTGACCGCGCGCGAGGCCGGCCTGCCGCAGGCGAGCTGGTGGGTCGAAGGCGCGCCGCGCGAGGACGCCGGGCGCGGCACCGGCCGCGCCGCGCGCGAGCGCCAGGAGCGCCTGGTCGGCAGCCGCGAGCTGTCGCTGCTGGCGAAGGAGGGCGGCGTGCAGCGCAGCCCGCTGCCCGGCCCACCGACGCTGGCGAAGGGTGCTTCGGCCGCAGCCAGCGCTGCCGACGCCCGCGCCACCGAGGTGATCGGCCTGCCGCTGGCGCAGCCGGGCTACCACCTGGTCGAGATCGAATCTCGCCTACTCGGCCAGGCCCTGCTCGCCAGCCCGGCGGCTGCGTCGGCCGCCTCGGCCCCAGTGCCCCTGGCCAGCCCGGCGGCCCCGATGTACGTGCGCACCGGTGTGCTTGTGACCAACCTGGGCGTGCACTTCAAGCGTGGGCGCAGCTCCAGCCTGGTCTGGGTCAGCACGCTCGACCGCGCCCGGCCGGTCGAGGGCGCGGAGGTGGCGGTCAACGACTGCCGCGGCCAGCGGCTCTGGGCCGGCCGCACCGATGCCGCCGGGCTGGCGCGCATCCCGCGCGGCTTTGCCGACGAGGTCGACAGCGAGGCCGGCCCGCGCTGCATCGGCGAGGCCGCCTACTTCGTGACCGCCCGCAAGGCCCAGCCAAGCAGCGGCGGCGGCAGTGCCGATGGCAGCGCAGTGGTCACCGACCTGGCCTTCGTCTTCAGCCACTGGAACCGCGGCATCGAGACCTGGCGCTTCAACCACCCCACCGCCAGCGGCACCGAGAGCGACCTGCGCGTGCACACCCTGCTCGATCGCAGCCTGCTGCGCGCGGGCGACACCGTTTCGATGAAGCACCTCGTGCGTGCCGAGACCGAGCGTGGCCTGGCGCTGGTCAACGCCGCCGACTGGCCCACCGAGCTGCAGATCACCCACCAGGGCAGCGGCGAGGTCACCCGCATCGCCCTGCCGGCGCAGCCGGCCAACGCCCAGGCGACGCCGCTGCGCGCGCTGCCCATGCAGTGGGCGATTCCCGCCACCGCCAAGCTGGGCCGCTACGAGCTGACGCTGCACCGCGGCGCGCGCCAGTGGTCGGCCGGCGCCTTCCGCGTCGAGGCCTTCCGCGTGCCGCTGGTGGATGCCCGCCTGAGCCTGGCCGGTGCGGCCAAGGGGCCGCTGGTCGCTCCCCAGGCGCTGAACTTCGCGGTGCAGCTCAACCACCTTTCGGGTGGCGGCGTGGCCGCCCCGGCGAGCTTCTCGGCGCTGCTGCGCGAGCGCGAGCCGGCCTTTGCCGGCTACGAGGACTACAGCTTCTCGGCCCCGCGCGAGCGTGCCGCCGGCAGCCTGCCCGATGCTGACGGCGCTGGCGAAGGCGCTGGCGATGGTGCCTATGCCCCGGCGCAGGGCCGCTTGGTGGCCGACCGGCTGGCGCTGCGCACCGATGCCCAGGGCGCCGCCACGGTGGCACTCGCCAAGCTGCCGGCCCTGGCCGGGCTGAAGCGGCCCGCCGAGCTGGTCGCCGAGCTGAGCTTTGACGACCCCAACGGCGAGCGTCAGACCGTCGCCCAGACCCTGCCGGTCTGGCCGGCCGCCCTGCAGGTGGGGCTGCGTGCACGCTCCTGGCTGGCGCAGCGCGGCCGTGTGCCGCTGCAGGCGGTGGTACTGGACACGGCAGGGAAACCGCAAGCGGGCCGGACGGTGGAGGTGCGCGCCCGCGTCGTGCGCCTGACCAGCACCCGCCAGCGCGTGGTCGGCGGCTTCTACGCCTACGACGACCGCCAGGAGGTGCAGGAGCTCGGCCCCGTGTGTGGCGGCCGGACCGACGCCCGCGGCCTGCTGGTCTGCGACAGCGAATTGACCCAGGCCGGCGAGGTGGAGCTGATCGCCCGCGTGGCCGACGACGCCGGGCGCGCCACCGAGGCCGCCACGTCGGTGTGGATCTCCGGCAGTGGCGAGCAGTGGTTCGCGCAGGACAACGACGACCGCATCGACCTGCTGCCCGAGAAGCGCGAGCTGGCGCCCGGCGAGACCGCCCGCCTGCAGGTGCGCATGCCCTTCCGAGAGGCCACCGTGCTGGTCACCGTGGAGCGCGAGGGCGTGCTCGACAGCCGCGTGCTGACCCTGCGCGGCAGCGACCCGGTCATCGAGCTGCCGATCCCTGTGCCTGGGGCCGGTGCAGCAGGTGCCACAGGTGCAGTGGGTGAGGCGTCCGGCTGGGCGCCCAACGTCTACGTCAGCGCGCTGGTGCTGCGCGGCCGGGTGCGGCACGTGCCCTGGTACTCCTTCTTCGATTGGGGCTGGCGGGCGCCGCTCGACTGGCTGCGTGCCTGGCGCCATGAGGGCTCGGAGTACCAGCCGCCCACCGCGATGGTCGACCTCGCCAGGCCGGCCTTCAAGCTCGGCGTCGCCCAGCTGCGGATCGGTCTGGCGGCGCACCGCCTGGACGTCAAGGTCGAGACCGACCGCCCGCAGTACGGCCCACGCCAGACCGTGCACGCCCAGGTGCAGGTCACGCGCGGCGGCCAGCCGGTGGCCGGGGGGGAGATCGCCTTTGCCGCGGTGGACGAGGGCCTGCTGGCGCTGGCGCCCAACGAGAGCTGGCAGCTGTTGGAGCAGATGTACCAGCCGCGCCCCTGGGGCGTCGAGACCTCGACCGCGCAGAACGAGATCGTCGGCCGGCGCCATTACGGCCGCAAGGCCCTGCCGCCCGGCGGCGGCGGCGGGCTGAACCCGACGCGCGAGCTTTTCGACACCCTGCTGCTCTGGCGGGCGGTGGTGAAGCTCGACGCCCAGGGGCGCGCCCGCATCGACGTGCCGCTGAACGACTCGCTGACGGCCTTCCGCCTCATCGCCCTGGCCGATGCGGGGGCAGACCGCTTCGGCAGTGGCCACGCCAGCATCCGCGTCACCCAGGACCTGCAGCTCATCGCCGGCCTGCCGACGGTGGTGCGCCAGGGCGACCGCTTCGAGGCGCTCTTCACCGTGCGCAACACCACCGACCGCGCGGTGACGCTTGACGCCACGCTCAAGGCCACGGTGACCCAGGGGCTCGCCGCGGAGCTGCCAGCCCCGGGCACCACGGCGACCCTGGCCGGCTCGACCGTGCCGCTGGCCCTGCCGGCGCAGCGCCTGCAGCTGGGCGCCAACGCCGCTGCCGAGCTGCGCTGGCCGGTCACGGTGCCGGCAGCGGCCAGCGCGCTGGCCTGGGAGGCCGCGGTGGTGGAGGTCAACCGCGACGGCGGTGCCCAGCTCACGCCGCAGCGTGACGCCCTGCGCTTCACCCAGCGGGTCGAGCCCGCCCAGCCGCTGCGCGTGCTGCAGGCCAGTCTGCAGCAGATCGATGGCAGCCTGCAGATCCCTGTTGCGCCGCCCGGTGGTGGTGCCGGCGGTGCAGCAGGCGGCGTGGTGGCCGAGCTGCGCCCGCGCCTGGCCGGCGCCCTGCCGGGCATCCGCCGCTGGTTCGAGGCCTACCCCTACACCTGCCTGGAACAGCGGGCCTCTCGCGCCATCGGCCTGCGCGACCTGGCCGGCTGGAAAGCGCTGCTGGGCGAGCTGCCCGGCTACCTCGATGGGGACGGCCTCGCGCACTACTTCCCGCCGCGTGCGGAAGACGGCCCGGGCGGCGGCAGCGACCGCCTGAGCGCCTATCTGCTCGCACTGGCCGACACCGCCGGCTGGCCGCTGCCCCCTGAGCTGCGTGACCGCCTGCTCGACGGGCTCACCGCCTTTGTCGAGGGCCGCATCGAGCGCCATTTCCCCGCTCCGCGGGCCGACCGCGATGTGCGCAAGCTCGCCGCGCTGGAGGCGCTGTCTCGCCACGGCCGGGCCCAGGCGCGCCAGCTCGCCAGCCTGGAGATCACGCCGACGCAGTGGCCCACCTCGGCCCTGCTGGACTGGCTGGCGCTGCTGCAGCGCGTCGATGGCGTCCCCCAGCGCGACGCCCGGCTGGCCGAGGCGCAGCGCCTGCTGCGCGCACGCCTGCTGGCCTCCGGCAGCACGCTGCGCTTTGCCGACGAGGCGGGCGACGCCTGGAGCTGGCTCATGGAGGGGCCCGACGCCAACGCCGCGCGCCTGCTGCTGCTGGCGGTGCACAGCAGCGACCCGGCCTGGCACGGCGACGCGCCGCGGCTGGCGGCCGGCCTGGCGCTGCGCCTGCACGGCGGTGATGGTCCCCAACGGGACGCCCTCGCCAACGGCGCCTTTGGCAGCACCACCGCCAACGCCTGGGCCAGCCTCGCCTTCGAGCAGTTCTCGCTGCAGCGCGAGTCCCAGCAGGTCACCGGCCGCACCCGCGTGAGCCTGGGCACCGCCGTGCGCGAGCTGGACTGGTCCCGCCGAGCCGAGGGCGAGCGCCTCACCCTGCCCTGGCCAGCGCAGGCTGGCACCCTGCAGGTGCAGCAGCAGGGCGGCGGGCGGCCCTGGCTGGCGCTGCAGAGCCTCTCGGCCGCGCCGCTGACGGCGCCGGTGGCGGCGGGCTACCGCCTCGAGCGCAGCGTCAGCGCGGTCGAGCAGAAAACCCCGGGCCGGTGGAGCCGCGGCGACGTGCTGCGCGTGCAGCTGGTGGTCGATGCCCAGGCCGACCTCGGCTGGGTGGTCGTGAGCGATCCGGTGCCCGCCGGCGCCACCCTGCTCGGCAGCGGCCTGGGCCGCGACAGCCAGATCGCCACCGCCCGCAGCCGTGCCGCAGGGGAGGGCGGGGACAGCGGCAGCGCCTGGCTGGCCTACGAGGAGCGCCGCCCGGACGCCTGGCGGGCCTACTACCGCTGGCTGCCGCGCGGGCGCCACACGCTCAGCTACACCCTGCGGCTCAACACGGTCGGCCGCTTTGCACTGCCGCCGAGCCGGGTGGAGGCGATGTATGCGCCGCAGCAGCATGCCGAGCTGCCGCTGGCGCCGGTCGAAGTCGGGCCCTGAAGCGAGGTGGAGTGGCGGTTTGGGGGCGGTGTCGGGGTTGGTGGGCACGGGGCTTGCATTAGACTTCGCGGCCCGCCCTGCCTCCCCCGCCCTGCCCCTCCCATGTCGTCCCCTGGAAACGCTGCTCGCCCGGTCACGCTGGAGGCGGAAGGTCCCGCGGGCCGGCTGTCGGTCCATGACGCCGACGGCGGGGCCGATGCCCACGGCGGCGCGGCGCGGGGGCGGTACCGCGGCCGCGGCGGGTTGACGCTGCTGGACGTGGCGAAGGCGCTTGGCGTCAGCCGCACCACCGTCTCCAACGCCTACAACCGGCCGGACAAGCTCTCGGCCTCGCTGCGCGAGGAGATCCTCGATCGCGCGCGCGAACTGGGCTACTTCAGCCCCGATCCGACCGCACGGGCGCTGCGCCGCCGTGATCTGGCGGCGGTGGGCGTGGTCTTCCACCACGACCTGTCCTACGCGCTGAGCGACCCGACCGCGATGGTCTTCCTCAGCGGCGTGGCGGCCGAGCTGGACCGCCGCCACCTCGCGCTGCACCTGATTCCCAAGATGGGGCGGCGCCTGATGCTGGCCGCTGCCTTCCAATCGATGGCGGACGCGATCATCGTGCACGCGGAGATCGGCCCCGAGTTCGTGCACGAGGTCACCGCCTCGCCCAAGCCCACCGTGCTGGTGGACACCACCGTGCCCGGCGTCCCGTCGGTGCTCACCGACGATCGGCAGGGGGCGCTGCGGGCGATGCAGCATGCGCTGGCCGCCCGGCCCGACGTGGTGGTGGTGCTGTGCTTCGCCATCGGCGAGGTCGAGCGGCTACGCGTGCTGGCCCTCACCGACCCGCCGCGCAGCGGCTACGTCGGTGACGAGCGCATGATCGGCTACGCCCAGGCCGCGGAGGAGGCGGGTTTTCCGGCCCAGCGCCTGCTCTGGCTGGACATCGACGACCACTTCCCCGAATCCGCCGGTGCGCGGCTCGCGGCGCTGGCGCCGACGCTCCCTGCCGATGCCCGCGTAGCGATCGTCGCGATGAGCGACCGCCTGGCCCTGTCGGCGCTGGCCGAGACGCAGCGTTGGTCGCGCCCGCCGCCGGTGGCGCTGGTGGGCTTTGACGACTCGCCCGCCGCTGCCGCCGCTGGCCTCACCACGGTGCGCCAGGACAGCCATCGCAAGGGGGAGTTGGCGGTGCGACTGCTGCTCGACCGACTGCCGTCGGTCACCGTGCCGGTCAACCTGGTGGTGCGCAGCACCTGAACACCCCGGCGCCGGGGTTGACGGGCCCATCGGGGATGCCACGTTGATCGATTCACTCTTTTGATCTAACGTCAGCCCCTGTGAAATCCCAACCCCTGCCCATCGCTCCTGTCGCCCCGAGTGGGCCTGCTGTTGGCTCGCGTCGCGCTGCGCGGTGGGGGCGGCTCGTTGCCGCCGGCCTGCTGGCCACCGCCACCTGCCTGGCCGCTGCGGCGCCGGGTCCGATGGACTTCCTCTACACCCGCGGCGCGCCGCCGCGGGCCGACAACGCCGGGGCGCAACCGCGGGTCTGGAAGGTCGGCGAGTTCAGTGCGCTGCGGCTGGTGGATGCCGAGCCGGGCAGTGCCGGCGCCCGCCATCCGGTGGTGCTGGGGGCGGAGCGCTGGCGTGCCCTGCTGGCGCAGGTGGAACTTCGCGGCGACGGCGATCGCCGCACAGCGCTGTTCAGCGCTGATGAACTGGCCGACCTCACACCGGTGCTGGCGCGTGCGATGGCGGTGGCCGGCCCGGGCGATGACCTGCTGCTGCTCAGCTCGGCCCGGCGCGGCAACCTGCTGTCGGCGCCCCTGTCCGTCACGGCCCGCCTGTTCGTTCAGGACAGGCAGCTGAACCTGATCGTGCACGACACCCGCCGGGACGCCTACAGCGAATTCCGAGCGGTCCAACGGGTGCCGGCGTTCGAGTTCGGCAGCCGCAGGGCGGCATCGCCGGCCCGGCTGCATGTGGACGGCGCGGCGCAACTGCGTCGTGGCGACTGGGTGGCCTGGCCACTGGACGGTGAACCAGCCCCGCCTGCGCGCGTGCAACCGGGGGCACCGGCCCCCGCAGCCGCTGCAGCGGCGGGGACCCCACCGGCGGCGGCGCCTGCTGCCAACGCGCTTCCGACCAAGCCCCGCGACGCGGCCTTCTACGCCGAGCAGGAAGAGCGCCTGCGTGGCCTGCAGCGCCTGCGGGATGCCGGCTTGCTGAGCGAGGAAGAGTTCCAGCGCAAGCGGCGCGCCATCCTCGACAGCCTGTGAATGCAGGCGAGACGGTAAGGCTGGACCGTCCGCAAATCCGCATCGAGAGTGCGGTCTCTGCCGATTTGTGTAAATCGTTGCGCTTCGGCAACGCAAAGCCCCGTCGACTGAATCCCCGGCCGTAACCGTTCGGGCCGCTCGGTACCCCCGGTTTTCACGGGGGTTCCCTCCTGCCGTTCACCTGCCAGGAGCGCCCCAGGGGGCGCCGATCGTTTTGCGCCAGAACAAAGGAAAGCCGGGTTTCCACTGGCTCAGGGTTTGCACGGATCCGTCAGATATTGACGCCAAAGTTGATCGATTCACAATCCTGTCCGTAGTCGATGTTGATCGATTCACAATCCCGCCGCAGCCTGTCCCGCCTGCTCCCGGAGCTCGACCGATGACGGTCCGAGCCGCGGCGCTTCCTGTCCCGTTTCGAGCAATGAGGAGATGACAATGCGCAAGACGTTCAAGCCCCTCCCGATCGTTCTGGCCCTGGGTGCGGCCCTGGCGGCACCGGCCGTGTTGGCCGACGGTCTGGAATACCACGGCTATGTGCGCGCCCAGGCGGGTGGCACCAGCGAGGGTGGCAACCTGCAGTGCTTCCAGGAGAACGGGGGCCGCGCGAAATATCGCCTGGGCAACGAGTGCGACAACTTCAGCGAGCACAGCGTCGCGCTGCCCTTCGGTGACGCCAACGGCGTCTGGTACAAGTACAAGCTCACCCTGGCCATCCAGAACCAGGGCAAGCAGGATGCGGAATCCACCAACGGCGGAGCCATGAATTGGCAGCACCGGGAGAACTACATCTCCGCGGGCGGCTTCTTCGGCCGTGGATTCATGGAGAACGCCAGCCTGTGGGTGGGTCAGCGGTTCTACAACCGCCATGACGTCCACATGAACGACTTCTACTACTGGGGCAACAGCGGCACCGGTGCCGGTATCGAGGAAGTCCAGGCCGGGCCGGTCAAGCTGGCCTTTGCCTACCTGCAGAACCAGGGCAATGCCAACGCCGCAAACGACGTGGTCAACAAGCGCTATTCGGTGCGCTTCTATGACATCGACGTCAACCCCGGCGGCAAGTTCGAGGGTGAATACGTGCACCTGATGGACAGCACGGCGGCCGATGGCGTGACCAAGGGCAGTGGCGACATGCTCTTCCTGCAGCACACGCAGGGCGGGCTGCTGGGTGGCTTCAACAAGGTGGCCGTGGTGCTCGGGCGCGAGCAGGGGGCTGGCTGGGAGTGGTTGCCGACCTACGCGGGCACGGGCGACCAGAATGGCGCCAAGGCTTGGCGGGTGCATGAGCAGCTGTCCTTTGCCTTCCCGGGTTCGGGCTGGAGCGGCACCGCGACGGCTCACTACGGCAAGTACAAGAACGGCGGCGGCCAGACCTGGAGCTGGGCGAGCATCGGTGTGCGCCCGGTGTACAACTTCACCAAGAACTTCAGCCTGGCGACGGAGCTGGGGCATGACGAAGCCAAGGCCACCTGGGGTGCTGACGCTGGCAAGGCGTCGAAGCTCGACAAGCTGACCATCGCGCCGCAACTGGCGCTGAGTGAAGGCGTCTGGTCCCGCCCGGTGCTGCGTGCCTTCATCACGCACGCACGCTGGAACGACGTGGCACGCAACTACGGCATTGCCAACGGCGTGTTCGGTACCAAGAACAGCGGCACGACCTTTGGCGTGCAGGCCGAGGCTTGGTGGTGATCTGCCCGGTGGCCGGCTGCCTGAGCCGTTCCCGGGCGGCCCCTCGCGGGCCGACCGACCGTCAATGCATCCCAATGGCCGGCCGCCACGTCCGGCCGGCATCGCGCCGCGCGGCGGCGCCTCATCGCAAGGAAAACCCATGATGCGCACGCAACGTCGCACCTTCACCCTCGCCAGCGTCACGGTGCCGGCGCTGCTGGCCGCCGGTCTGCTCAGCCCCGCCGCCTTTGCGGCCGAACCCGGCAAGCTGCTGGTGTGGTTCAGCGTGGACGGCTCCAAGGGCGTCCAGAAGCTGGCCGAGGAGTTCACCAAGAAGACCGGCGTGCCGGTCACCGTCGAGGCGCCCGAGGACGGCCCGGGCAAGTTCCAGCAGGCGGCAGCCGCTGGCAAGGGCCCGGACATCTGGATCTGGGCGCACGACCGCATCGGCGAGTGGATCTCCGGCGGCCTGCTGCAGCCGGTCACGCCGAGCAAGAAGATAGCTGCTGACATCGACCCGCTGGCCATGAAGGCCTTCACCGTCAGCGGCAAGACCTGGGGCTACCCGTTCTCGATCGAGGCGGTCTCGCTGGTCTACAACAAGGCGCTGGTGAAGACGCCGCCCAAAACCTTTGACGAGGTGATGGCGCTGGACAAGCAGCTGGCCGCCAAGGGCGCCAAGGCCATCCTGTGGGACTACACGAACACCTACTTCACCTTCCCGCTGATGGCGGCCAATGGCGGCTATGCCTTCAAGCAGCGTGCCGATGGCAGCTATGACGCCACCGACACCGGCGTGAACAACGCCGGCGCGCTCAAGGGCGTGGAGCTGCTCAACAAGCTGCTGCGCGAGAAGTACATGCCCGAGGGCAGCGGCTACGCCGAGATGGAAGGCGGCATGGCGCAGGGCAAGGTCGGCATGATGATCAACGGCCCCTGGTCCTGGGACAACCTGCGCAAGGCGAAGATCGACTTCGGCGTGGCCAAGATCCCGATGGTGGACGGCAAGAAGGCGGTGCCCTTCGTGGGCGTCAAGGGCGTGATGATCAACAAGGCCTCGCCGAACAAGGACCTGGCGGTGGAGTTCATCGAGAACTACATGCTCACCACCAAGGGCCTGAAGATGATCAACGAGGCCGAGCCGATCGGCGTGCCGGCGAGCAAGTCCTACTACGCCGAGTTGAAGTCCGACCCCAACATCGCCGCGACGATGGCCTCGGCCCAGGATGGTGTGCCGATGCCCAACAACTCCGAGATGGGCCGCTTCTGGTCCGCGATGGTCTCGGCGCTGGGCAACGTGATGGAAGCGCGCCAGACGCCCAAGGAGGCGATGGACGCGGCCGCCAAGCGCATCCTGACCAAGTAAGCCCCTTCGGCTGTTGATGCCGGCGCGTCCCGGCGGCCCGCGCGACCACCCCGGTTGCACGGGCTGCGGGCCGCATGCCGCACCGAGTGCCGGTCCCGCTGCAGAGCAGGCCACACCGCGGACCTCTCCGACCATGCAAGTCACATCCTCCTCACGCCGCTGGCTTGTGCCGGCGCTGGCCGCCGTCGGCGCGCTCGCGGTGCTCTACCTGGTGACGCTGGTCTACGCGGTGGGCCAGACGCTGCTGGCCGGCACCTTGCTGGTGATCGCCGCGCTGGCCCTGTGGGCCTACACGTCGAAGAAGACCGTGGCACTGCGCTACCTCTTTCCGGGCGTGGCCGCGGCGATCGTGTTCGTCATCTTTCCGATGGTCTACACCATCGCGATCGGCTTCACGAACTACAGCTCGCGCAACCTGCTCGAATACGAACGGGTCCAGCAGATCCTGCAGGAGGAAACCTTCCGTGCCCCCGGGCCGGCCTACAAGTTCTCGCTGCACCCGGATGCGCATCAGTTCCGCATCCGCCTGGAGGACCAGGAGGACGACAAGCGTGTCTTCATCTCCAGTGCGCTGGCGCTGCGCCAGCCGGCCTCGCTGACCGTCGATGTGCTGCCCGAGGCCGAGGCCAAGGTGGTGATCGGCGATGCCCTGCCGCTCAAGGAGGTGATCGCGCAGCAGAAGGACATCAAGGCGCTCACGCTGCGCTTTGCCGATGGCAAGCAGGTGCGCATGACCTCCCTGCGCGAATTCGCGCCGGCCCAGCCGCTGTACAAGCCGGGCGCCGACGGCAGCCTGACCAACGTCGACACCGGCGAGGTGCTCAAGCCCAACTTCAAGAGCGGCTTCTTCGAGAACGCCGCCGGCGAGCACAAGGAGCCAGGTTTCCGGGTCGGCGTCGGCTTCGACCACTACCGTCGCATCTTCACCGACAAGCGCTTCCAGGAGCCGTTTGCGCGCATCTTCATCTGGACGGTGGTCTTCTCGGCGCTCACCGTGCTGTTCGCCGCCAGCCTGGGCATGCTGCTGGCGGTGCTGCTGAACTGGGAAGGGCTCAAGGGCCGTGCCGTCTACCGGCTGGTGCTGTTCCTGCCCTACGCGGTGCCGGGCTTCATCTCCATCCTGATCTTCAAGGGGCTGTTCAACGCCAACCTGGGCGAGATCAACCTGATCCTGAACGCGCTGTTCGGCATCAAGCCGGCCTGGTTCGCCGACCCCTTCCTGGCCAAGACGATGATCCTCATCGTCAACACCTGGCTGGGCTTCCCGTACATGATGGTGGTGTGCATGGGGCTGATCAAGTCCATCCCCAGCGACCTGTACGAGGCCTCTGCGGTGGCCGGTGCCGGTCCGATCACCAACTTCGTCAGCATCACCGCGCCGCTGATCATCAAGCCGCTCACGCCGCTGCTGATCTCGTCCTTCGCGTTCAACTTCAACAACTTCGTGCTGATCGCGCTGCTCACCGGCGGGCGGCCCGATTTCCTGGACATCAGCGTGCCGGCGGGCACCACCGACATCCTGGTGTCCTACACCTTCCGCATGGCCTTCCAGGACTCCGGCCAGCAGTTCGGCCTGGCCTCGGCCATCTCCACCGTGATCTTCCTGCTGGTGGCCGCCATCACCCTGGTGCAGATGCGCTTCACGCGCCTGGCCCAGGACGACAACGGCAAGCGCTGATCGGCCCGGCCGTTCGATAGGAGACCCCGCACCATGGCCCTCGTCGTCGACAAGTCGCAGCGCTGGCGCGTGCTGGCCGCGCACCTCTTCCTCATCGTGCTCTGCGCGGTGGTGGTGTTCCCCTTCCTGGTGGTGCTGTCGGTGTCGTTCCGGCCCGGCAACTTCGCCACCGGCAGCCTGATCCCCAGCGAGATCAGCTTCGAGCACTGGCGCTACGCCTTTGGCCTGCCCTACCAGGCGGCCAACGGCCAGCTGGTCGAGCCCGAGCTGCCGGTGCTGCGCTGGCTGTGGAACTCGATCAAGGTGGCCACCGTCTCGGGGCTGATCACGCTGCTGCTGTCCACCACCGCGGCCTACGCCCTGGCGCGCATGAAGTTCCGCGGCCGCAACCAGGTGCTCACCGGCCTGATGCTGATGCAGATGTTCCCGGCGGTGCTGGCGCTGGTGGCCATCTTCGCGATCTTCGACCGCATCGGCGCGGCCTTCCCGGCCTTCGGCATCGACTCGCACTGGGCGCTGATCCTGGCCTATTCGGGCGGCATCGCGATGCACGTGTGGACCATCAAGGGCTACTACGAGACCATCCCCTACGAGATGGAGGAGGCCGCCAAGGTCGACGGCGCCTCGCCCTGGCAGGCCTTCCGCTGGGTGCTGCTGCCCATGGCGCTGCCCATCCTGGCGGTGGTGTTCCTGCTGTCCTTCATCGGTGCGGTGATCGAGTACCCGGTCGCCTCGATCCTGCTCAACACCCAGGACCACCTGACCCTGGCGGTGGGCACCAAGCTCTTCGTGCACGAGCACAACTTCCGCTGGGGCGACTTCGCCGCCACCGCCATCCTCTCCGGCCTGCCGATCACCGCGGTGTTCGTGCTGGCGCAGAAGTGGCTGATTTCCGGCCTGACCGCCGGTGGCACCAAGGGTTGACCCGTCCTGCGGACACACGAACGCGCACGTTCTGACTTCAGCGGCCCTGCCGCCCACGCTTTCCCCCTCCCTCACGACAGGAGTTGTCCATGAGCACCATCCGCCTCTCCAAGCGCCTCGCTGCCCTCGCTCTGGCCACCATCGTTGCGCCGCTGACCACGCTGGCCGCCCCGCCCGAGGGCAAGGTCCAGATCAACTACAACCGCTGCGACAACACCTACGACGGCTGGGGTGTGCACCTGTGGAAGAACCCCGGCATCCCGCTGGAAGGCATCGAGTGGCAAAAGCCCATGATGCCCACCGGCAAGAACGACTTCGGCGTGTTCTGGCAGGCCGACCTGTCCGCCTTCGGCAGCTCGGGCAACGTGAACTACATCGTCCACAAGGGCGACACCAAGGAACAGGGCGGCCGCGACATGAAGTTCGACGGCAAGACCATCAAAGAGATCTGGGTCAACAGCGGCGACCGCAAGATCTATGCGTCGCTGGAAGACGCCAAGAAGGGCCGCGAGGAAGCGCCCTGCAAGCCGTGACACCCGCAGTGACACGGACCCACTGACGTCGCCAACGAGACCGCCCCGCCATGAAGCCCGCCGCCCTGCTCCTGTCCCTGCTGCTCGCTGCCTGCGGCGGCGGTGGCTCCGCGTCCACCGAACCGCCTCCCGCGGTGGATGTGTCCACCGTGGCGCAGGCGGACTCGCCCAGCGCGCTGCCGGCCGGCTGGCAGCACGGCGCCTTCATGGAGATCTACGTCCGCGGCTACCAGGACAGTGACGGTGACGGCATCGGCGACCTGCGCGGCCTGATCAGCCGGCTCGATTACCTCCAGGATCTGGGCATCACCGGCCTGTGGCTGATGCCGGTGACCCAGAGCCAGGACCGCGACCACGGCTATGCGGTGAGCGACTACCGCCGCGTCGAGGCCGACTACGGCAGCCTGGACGATTTCAAGGAGCTGCTGAGCCAGGCGCATGCGCGCGGCATCGGCGTGATCGTCGACTACGTGATGAACCACAGCGGCGCGACGAACCCGCTGTTCCTCAATTCGCGTCACGCCGCCGACAACCCCTACCGCGGCTGGTACGTCTGGAGCGGTGGCGCGCCCAGCAGCGCCTGGAACATCTACGGCAGCTACCCCTGGTACTCGACGGGCAGCGGCTGGTACTTCGCCGGCTTCTGGAGCCAGATGCCGGACTTCAACCTGCGCAACGCCGAGGCCGTCGCCTACCACCACAGCAACCTGCGCTACTGGCTCAACCTGGGGGTGGACGGCTTCCGCTTCGACGCGGTGGGCAACCTGATCGAGAACGGCGCCGCCGCCTGGGAGAACCAGAGCGAGAACGACGCTCTGATGGCCACGGTGCGCCAGGTGGTGCAGGCCTACCCGAACCGCTACATGGTCTGCGAGGCGCCTGGCCAGCCGCAGCGCTACGGGGCGGACACGGTCTGCGGCGGCGCCTTCGCCTTCGGCCAGCAGACCGCGGTGATCGACGCCACGGCGGGTGACGCCGCAGCCGTCGCCAGCACCGCGGCCTACTTCAGCAGCGCGCCCACCGGCATGGCCAGCTTCCTGAGCAACCACGACGCCTTCGCCGGCGAGCGGCTGTGGGACCAGGTCAGCGGCAACGCCGCCGAGTACCGGCTGGCCGCGGCCACCAACTTGCTGCAGGGCCGCACCCCCTTCCTCTACTACGGCGAGGAGATCGGCATGGCCGGCGGTGCAGGCCTGACCGGTGACTGGAAGCTGCGCACCCCGATGAGCTGGACCAGCAGCAACCGCGGCAGCGACGGCTTCAGCACCGCGAGCCCCTTCCGCGCCAACTCCGCCAACGTCGGCTCGAACAACGTGCTCGCCCAGGCGGGTGTGGCCGACTCGCTGCACAGCTTCTACAAGGACGTGATCGCGCTGCGCAAGTCACGTGCCTCACTGATGACCGGGGCCTACCGGAACCCCGCGGCCCAGGGCGCGGTGATGAGCTTCCAGCGCGTCGAGGGCAGCGAGACCACGGTGGTCGCCTTCAACTACGCCAACAGCCTGGCCACCGCGAGCCTCGCCGGCCTGCCGGCCAACGCGGTGTTGCGCCGCCTCTGGCCGGTGGGCGGGGCCAACGCCGCGGCCGATGCGGCCGGGGCGGCCCAGGTGCCGATGGCGGCGCGCAGCTTCACCGCCTTCGCGGTGCAGGCGCCCTGACGGTCGGCACGCGCCGCCCTGCAGTCCCGCCTTCCTGCCCCAGCCCTTCCCCCAACTCAAGGAGACCCGCATGCCGTCCAGCGTCCGAGTGCACCCCGTCGACCTTTCCTCCGGCAGCGGGCTCCCTGGTGCCGCAGCCGCCTCGCTCGGGCGACTCGCCCGCCTGGGGCGCAGGCTGTGGCTCGGCCTGAGCTGCGCCGCACTGCTGGCCTGTGGCGGCAGCGGCGGTGCGGCCGATCCGGTCGATCCGCCCAGCGGCTCGCTGGCGGCCTGTGATGCCACGGCCTTCCAGACGGTGCTGCATGCCGTGCCCGCCGCGGCCGGCCCGGGCCCCACTCCCACGACGACGCTGACCGTGCACTACCGCCGCCCGGCGGGCGACTACAGCGGCTGGCAACTGCACAGCTGGGGTGCGGCGGCCGACCCGGGCTGGAACGCCGGGCACAACGCCGCCGGCAACGACGCCTTCGGTGCCATCTACCAGGTGCCGCTCACTGCCGGCAGCGGCGCGGTCGGCTACGTCTTTCACCAGGGTGACACCAAGGACCACGGCGGCGCCGACCAGTCCTACACGCTCAGGAGTGGCGCCAACGAGATCTGGCGCATCCAGGGAGATGCGGCCACCTACACCCGAAACCCGCTGACGGCCGGTACCCCGGACCTCACCACGGTGCGTGTGCACTACAAGCGCTACGACGCCAACTACGACGTCTGGGGCCTGCACCTGTGGGCCGGCAGTGGCCTGGACCTGAGCGGGCTGAAGCCGGGCGTGACCATCGAACAGTGGGCTGCGCCGGTCGCGTTGTCGGACATGAACGGCTACGGCGTGGGCGCCAGCGAGGTCGTGTTCGACCTGCCGGTGCTCAATCCGAAGGCCGATGCGGCCCGCACGGCGCTGGAGTTCATCCTCCACGGTACCGCGGCCAACCCGGCCGGCGGCACCGACAACAAGGACGGTTGGACCAGCAACATCCGGGTCGACTACGCCGCGCTGAGCATCGCCGGGGGCGTTGGCGAGATCTGGCTGGTCCAGGGCGACCCGACGGTCTACACCGCGGCTCCGGACCTGCGCAGCGCCTCCACCGGCGATGCGCGGGCGCACTGGCTGACCGGGCGGCTGATCCAGTGGCCGCAGGTCGACGCCGGCGGCGTGTTCAAGCTCTATCACTCGGCCACCGGGCAGATCCGGGCGGCCAGGGACGGCACGGTCAGCGGTGCCGATGGCGCGCTGACACTCGATGCCAACGCCGTGGCCGTGCCGGCGTCGGCTGCCGCACGCTTCAAGTTCGTGGCCCCGGGCGTGGTGCTCGCCGTGCGCGACGACGACCTCGCCCGGCTCAAGGCCCTGCACGCCAGCCAGCTGGTGGTGGTGCAGGAGTCCGCCAGCGGTCAGGTCCAGAACGCCTCCACCGCGCAGGTGGCCGGTGCACTCGACGACCTGTACGCCGCCGCCGCCGACGTGACCGACCTGGGCGTGCGCGCCGGCGCCAGCGCGACTACCTTCAAGCTCTGGGCGCCGACCGCCCGCAACGTGTCCGTCTGCGTGTACGACAGCGGCAGTGGCAACGCCGTGGCCAGCGAAGCCATGGCGGCCGACCCGGCCACCGGCGTGTGGACCCTGCGCCAGGGCACGGACCTCGGCGGCAAGTACTACAAGTACGCGGTCGAGGTGTTCGTGCGGGGTGTCGGCGTGGTGCGCAACCTCGTCACCGACCCCTACTCGGTGAGCCTGACGAGCGACTCGAGGCGCAGCTATGTTGCCAGCCTCGACAGCGCGGCCCTCAAGCCGGCCGGCTGGGATGCCCACACCGCGCCGGCCACGGTCGCCGACCCGGTGGACATGACCATCTACGAGCTGCACGTGCGCGACTTCTCTGCCACCGACCCCACGGTGCCGGCCGCGCAGCGTGGCAAGTACCTTGCCTTCACGCAGACCGGCTCCAACGGCATGAAGCACCTGAAGGCGCTGGCCGAGGCCGGCCTGACCGACGTGCACCTGCTGCCGGTCTTCGACATCGCCACCGTGCCGGAAACCGGCTGCGTCAGCCCCAGTGTCAGCGGCAGCGCCAACTCGGAAACCCAGCAGGCGGCGGTCAACGCGGTGCGGGACAGCGACTGCTTCAACTGGGGCTACGACCCCTACCACTACAACGCCCCCGAGGGCAGCTACGCCAGCGATGCGGCCGACGGCGCCCGGCGCGTGCTCGAACTGCGCCAGATGGTGATGGCCCTGCACCAGGCTGGCCTGCGCGTGGGCATGGACGTGGTCTACAACCACACCACCGCCTCCGGCCAGAAGGAGAAGTCGGTGCTCGACCGCGTGGTGCCCGGCTACTACCACCGGCTCAACGCCACCGGTGGCGTCGAGATGTCCACCTGCTGCGACAACACCGCCACCGAGCACCTGATGATGGGCAAGCTCATGAGCGACTCGGTGCTGCAGTGGGCCACGCAGTACCGCATCGACTCCTTCCGCTTCGACCTGATGGGCCACCAGCCGCGTGCGGTGATGGTGGCGCTCAAGGCCCGCCTGGCCAGCCAGACCGGGCGCGAGGTGCCGCTGCTCGGCGAGGGCTGGAACTTCGGCGAGGTGGCCAACGGGGCACGCTTCGAGCAGGCCTCGCAGCTCTCCCTCAACGGCAGCGGCATCGGCACCTTCAGCGACCGCGCCCGCGACCACGTGCGCGGCGGCGGGCCCTTCGACGGCGGCGCCGATCTGGTGAAGAACCAGGGCTACATCAGCGGCCTGTTCTACGACGACAACGGCAGCGGTGCCGGCAAGACCCGCACCCAGCTGATGTGGTCGGGTGACATCATCAAGGCCGGGCTGGCCGGCTCGATCCGCGATTTCTCGTTCACCACCCACTGGGACGAGGTGAAGACGCTGGAGGCGCTGGACTACAACGGCCAGCCGACCGGCTACGTCACGGCCCCCCAGGAGGTGGTCAACTACGTCGAGAACCACGACAACCAGACGCTGTTCGACATCAACGCCTACAAGCTGCCGGCGGCCACGTCCCGGGAGGACCGCGCCCGCGTGCAGATGCTGGCTGCGGCGATCAATGCCTTCAGCCAGGGCATCGGCTACTACCACGCCGGCATCGACACGCTGCGCTCCAAGTCCATGGACCGCAACAGCTACAACTCGGGCGACTGGTTCAACCGCCTGGACTGGAGCTACACCGACAACTTCTTTGCCACCGGCCTGCCGATGCAGGGCGACAACGGCGACAACTGGTCGGTGATCCGCCCGATCCTGGCCAACGCCGCGATCAAGCCGGGGGGGGCCGAGATCGCCCTGGCACGCGACATGTTCCGCGACCTGCTGAAGATCCGCGCCAGCAGCACGCTGCTGCGCCTGCGCAGCGCGGCGGACATCAGGAGCCGGCTGCGCTTCCACAACACCGGCTCGGCGCAGGTGGAGACGGTGCTGGTCGGGCAGGTGGATGGCAACGCCTACCCCGGCGCCAACTTCAAGGAACTGGTCTACCTGATCAACGTGGACAAGACCGCCCGTGACGTCACGATTGCGGCGCTGGCGGGCAAGTCCTACGTCCTGCATCCGGTGCTGGCCTCCGCCACCGCAGCCGACCGCCGCGCCGCCAACGACGCGCGCTACGACAACGGCACTGGCCGCTTCACCGTGCCCGCGCGCACCGCGGTCGTGTACGTCGCCAATTGAGAACCTGTGAACGAACCCGCCATGCCCGCTGTCCACGCCCCCAGGCGCCCGCTCTTCGTTGCAAATGCTCGCCATAGCCCGAGCCATGGCTGTGCTCCGCGCCTCGATCGGACCCCCGTGGACGCGTCCCTCGGACACGGCCGGTTCATTCACAGGTTCTGAGACTCCTTCCGGACTGCGAGCTTGCCGTGTTGAACGCCCCGATTCCCCTCTCCTCCCAGGCGGCCGCCGTGCTGCCCCTGCGTCGTGCCCGCTGGGCACTCGCCCTGGCGGCGGCGGCCTTGCTGGGGTGTGCTGCGGCACCCCAGGCGCAGCGATCGGGCTCGCCGGCTGCAGTGGCCGCGCCGGCTGCGGTCAGCGCCCCGGCGCCGGCGCCCCGCCCCCCGGCCAGCGTGCCCGGCAGCTTTGCCGACAACCCCATCGTCTACTTCGTCGTCACCGACCGCTTCGCCAACGGCAACCCGGCCAACGACGGCGCCTACGGCCGCCAGCGCGAGAAGGATCCGGCCGCCGACGTGGGCACCTTCCACGGCGGTGACCTCAAGGGCCTGACCGGCAAGATCCGGGAAGGCTGGTTCAAGCCCCTGGGCGTCAACGCGATCTGGATCACCGCGCCCTACGAGCAGATCCACGGCTGGGTGGTGGGCGGCAACAAGGAGTTCAGGCACTACGCCTACCACGGCTACTACGCGCTGGACTTCACCGTGCTCGACCAGGCCATGGGCACGCCCGAGGAGCTGCGCGAGCTGGTGGACACGGCGCACGCCAATGGCATCCGCATCCTCTTCGACGTGGTGATGAACCACCCGGGCTACCTGGACATCCAGACGGCGGTGGACCTCAACATCCCGGTGCTCTGGCCACGCGCGCTGGAGCGCGCGACGCTGCAGAACTACCACCGCCAGATCGACTACAACAACTTCGAGTTCAAGCAGTGGTGGGGTCGCCCCTGGGTGCGCGCCGGCCTGCCCGGTTACCTGGAAGGTGGGCGCGACGATCTCACCTCGCAGCTGGCCTACCTGCCCGACTTCCGCACCGACAGCCCCGAGCCCGTCACGCTGCCGCCCTTCCTGAAGAACAAGCCCGGCACGCGCGCAGTGGACCTGCCGAACACGACGGTGCGCGGCTACTTGGTCAAGTGGCTGACCGACTGGGTGCGCGAGTACGGCGTGGACGGATTTCGCGTCGACACCGTCAAGCACGTCGAGCCCGAGGCCTGGACCGAGCTCAAGCGCGAGGCCACGGCGGCGCTGGCCGAGTGGAAGACGAAGAACCCCGCCAAGAAGATCGACGATGCCCCCTTCTGGATGACTGGCGAGTACTGGGGCCACGGCCCCGAGCGCGGCCGGCTGCATGCGGCGGGCTTCGACAACATGATCAACTTCGACTTCCAGGAGCGTGCCAGCCAACTGGTCAAGGACGGCGCCAGCCCGGACGCGCTGTTCCAGCAGTACGCGACGCTGCAGGCCGGCCAGCCGGCGCAGATGCTCAACTACATCTCCTCGCATGACACGAAGCTTTTTGCGCGTGACCGCCTGATCGAGGCCGGCAGCGCTCTGCTGCTCGCGCCCGGCGGCGTGCAGATCTACTACGGCGACGAGACCGCCCGCCCCGACGGCCCGGTGCCCGGCAGCGACCCGCAGCAATCCACCCGCTCGGACATGAACTGGGCCAGCGCCGACGCCACCGTGCTGGCGCACTGGCGCCGGCTGGGCGGCTTCCGCGCCCGCCACGTGGCGCTGGCGCGTGGCGAGCACCAGAAGCTGGCGGACGCCCCCTATGCCTTTGCCCGCCTCGACCGCGCCAGCGGCGACCGCGTCGTCGTGGCGTTGGGCGTGGCTGCCGGTGCGCGCGTGCCGGTGGGCCAGGCCTTCGCCGATGGCGACACCCTGCGCGACGCCTATAGCGGCCGCAGCCTGACGGTGAGCGCCGGCCATGTCACCGTCGACGCCGCTGCTCCCGCCGTGCTGCTCGAAGCCGCACCCTGATCCCATGATCCCAACCCCGCCTTTCAAGAGCCCGCCATGTCACTCATCGACTTCAAGCAGGTCTGCAAGCGCTACGCCCCCGGTCTGCCGCTGACCATCAAGAATGCCGATCTGACGGTCGAGAAGGGCGAGTTCTGCGTCTTCGTCGGACCCTCGGGCTGCGGCAAGTCCACCCTGCTGCGCATGGTGGCTGGCCTGGAGGACATCACGTCGGGCGAGCTGCTGTTCGACGGTGAGCGCATGAACGACGTGCCGCCCGCGCAGCGCGGCGTGGCGATGGTGTTCCAGAGCTACGCGCTGTATCCACACATGACGGTGGCCAAGAACATGGCCTTCGGCCTGAAGGTGGCCAACGTGGCGGCCGACGAGATCGAGCGCAAGGTCAGGCAGGCCGCCGACATCCTGCAGCTCACCCCCCTGCTGGACCGCCTGCCCAAGGCGCTCTCGGGCGGCCAGCGCCAGCGCGTGGCGATCGGCCGGGCGATCGTCAAGGAGCCCAAGGTCTTCCTGTTCGACGAGCCGCTGTCCAACCTGGACGCCGCGCTGCGCGCGCAGACCCGCCTGGAGATCGCCAAGCTGCACCACGACGTCGGCTCGGCCAGCATGATCTACGTGACGCACGACCAGGTCGAGGCGATGACGCTGGCCAGCAAGATCGTGCTGCTGCACACCGGCAAGCTCATCGAGGAGCGCGGCAGCATCGCCCAGATCGGCACGCCGATGGCGCTGTACCACCGCCCAGCCAGCCTGTTCGTGGCCGAGTTCATCGGCTCGCCGAAGATGAACATCCTGCCCGGCAAGCTGCTGCAGGGCGACGCCAACCACGCCGAGGTCGAGGTGGCCGGCCAACGCATCACCGCGGCGGTGGATGCGTCGGCCATCGCAGCGGGTGCCACCGGGGTGCACCTGGGCATCCGCCCGGAGCACATCCACATCGGCGAAGGGGAGGGGGCACCCTTCCCGGTCACGGTGCTGCACGTCGAGCGCCTGGGCGATGTCTCGCTGCTGTACGTGCAGGCGTCGGTGGGTGCGCCGGTCGGGCTGACGGTGCGGGTCGAAGGCAGCGTGCGCCCCGAGCCGGGCACGGCCATCACGCTGCGCCTGCGGCCCGCGCACCTGCATCTGTTCGATGCGGCCGGCGTGGCCTGCCACCGCACCGTCGAGCTGCCTACCTGAGGCTGGTGACCTGCGGCACCAGGCCCAGGCGCGTTCCCCACGGAGATCCCATGCGTTTCCCGCGCAGCAGCGGCGTGCTGCTCCACCCCACCTCACTGCCCGGCCCGCACGGCTCGGGGGACCTGGGCGCCTCGGCGTACCACTTCGTCGACTGGCTGGCTGCCGGTGGGCAGGCGCTGTGGCAGATGCTGCCGCTGGGCGGCATTGGCGCGGGCAACTCGCCCTACATGAGCAGCTCGGCCTTTGCCGGCAACGTGCTGCTGGTGGACCTGGACGAGCTGCAGCGCCGCGGCTGGCTGCTGCCGGGCGAGGTGACGGCGCTGGAGGGCGGCGATGCGCACCGGGTCGATTTCGCCACCGTCATCCCCTGGCGGATGGCGCACCTGGCGCGTGCCGCGCAGCGCTTCGCCGGGGCGGGGTCGGCGGCCGACCGCGCCGAGTACGACGCCTTCTGCGCCGCCCATGCCGACTGGCTGGACGACTACGCGCTGTACATGGCACTGGCCGAGGCCCACCCGGGGCGTGACTGGTGCGACTGGCCGGCGCCGCTGGCCTTCCGCGAGGCCGCGGCGCTCGACGCCGCCCGCCGCGTGCATGCCGTGCGCATCGCCTTCTGGCGCTTCGGCCAGTGGTGCTTCTTCCGCCAGTGGGCGGCGCTGCGCGCCTACGCCAACGAGCGCGGGGTGCGCATCGTCGGCGACATGCCGATCTTCATCGCCCACCAGAGTGCCGAGGTCTGGGCGCGGCCCGACCTGTTCGAGCTGGATGCCGCCGGCCGCCCCACCGTGGTGGCCGGTGTGCCGCCCGACCTCTTCGCCGAGACCGGCCAGCGCTGGGGCAACCCGCTGTACCGCTGGAGCGCCCATGCGGGCGAAGGCTACCGCTGGTGGATCGAGCGCGTGCGGCGCACCTTCGAGCTGGTGGACATCGTGCGCATCGACCACTTCCGCGGCTTCGCCGGCTACTGGGAGATCCCGGCCAGCGAGCCCACCGCGATGCACGGCCGCTGGGTGCCCGGGCCGGCGTCGGCGCTGTTCCGCGCCATCACCGACGCGCTGGGTGAGCTGCCTGTCATCGCCGAGGACCTGGGCGTGATCACGCCGGACGTGGAGGCGCTGCGCGTGGAGTTCGGCTACCCGGGCATGCGCATCCTGCAGTTCGCCTGGGGCGAGAGTGGCGGTGCGGAAGCCCGCTTCCTGCCGCACCACCATGTGCCCGACTGCGTGGTCTACACCGGCAGCCACGACAACGACACCACGCTGGGCTGGTGGGCCGGCGCGCCCGAGGCCACGCGCCACCACCTGCGCGAGTACCTGGCCACCGACGGCCGCACGCCGCACTGGGACCTGATGCGCGCCGCCTGCGCCAGCGTGGCCGACCTGGCAGTCCACCCCATGCAGGACGTGCTGGGCCTGGGCACCGAGCACCGCATGAACTTCCCCGGCACGCCCACCGGCAACTGGAGCTGGCGCTTCACCTGGGACCAGGTGCCGGGCGAGGCCGCTGCCCGCCTGCGCCGCATGGCCCAGCTCTACGAGCGCCTGCCGGCTGCCGAAGACGGTGCCCCGGCCGCCGCCTGAACCGACCGAAGCGCCCGATGTCCGCCGCTGACGCTGCCGCCCCCTCGTCAGACTCACTCGTGGACTGCGTGGTTCACCCGCCGTGGTCGCGCCGCGCGTCGATCTACGAAGTCAACGTCCGCCAGTTCACACCCGAAGGCAGCTTCGCCGCGCTGCAGGCTCACCTTCCGCGCCTGCGCGAACTGGGCGTGAACATCCTCTGGCTGATGCCCATCCAGCCGATCGGCCTGAAGAACCGCAAGGGCCGTCTGGGCAGCCCGTATGCGGTGCGCGACTACACCGCGGTCAACCCCGAGTTCGGCACGCTGGAGGACTTCCGGGCGCTGGTGCGCGCCATCCACGCCGCGGGCATGAAGGTCATCATCGATTGGGTCGCCAACCACACCGCCTGGGACCACCCCTGGGTGAGCGAGCACCCCGAGTGGACCCTGAAGAACGCGGCCGGCGAGATCGATTCCTACGCCTACGACAACGGCCGCGAGATCGAGCACTGGACCGACGTGGTCGGCCTCGACTGGCGCCAGGGCGCGCTCTGGAACGCGATGATCGATGCGCTCAAGTTCTGGGTGCGCGAGACCGGCATCGACGGTTACCGCTGCGACGTCGCCGGCCTGTTGCCCACCGCGTTCTGGGAGCGGGCCCGTGCCGAGCTGGACGGCATCCGCCCCGTCTTCATGCTGGCCGAGTGGTCGGACCCCGCGCTGCACCGTGCCGCCTTCGACATGGGCTACGACTGGGGGCTGCACGATGTGCTGCGGGCCGTCGCCCGGGGCGAGGCCGGCGCGGCGGCCGTGCGTGCGCACTTCGAGCGGCGTGCGCAGGCCTTCCCGCCCGATGCGTATCACATGACCTTCACCTCCAACCACGACAAGAACGCGTGGGAGGGCCATGACGAGGAGGTCTACGGCGCGGCGTTTGGCGTCTGCGCCGTGCTGGCGGCCACGCTGCCGGGCATGCCGCTGATCTACGGCGGGCAGGAGGCGGTGCTGGACCGGCGCCTGGCCTTCTTCGAGAAGGATCCGATCGACTGGAAGACCTTCGGCCGCGCTGATTTCTACCGTCGCCTGCTGCAGATCAAGCACGCCAACCGGGCGCTGGACCACGGCACGGCCGGCGGCCCGCTGGCGTGGCTGGACACGGGCAGCGACGCGGTGCTCGCCTGGCGCCGGGTGCGCGGCGAGCATGCGCTGGCGGTGTGGGCCAACCTGACGGCGCAGCCGCAGGCCCTCCCGGCCGGCGCGCCTGTGGCCACCCTGGCGCCTTGGGGCTGGTACCTGGAGAGCCGCTGCGGCACGGAGGTGACGACGTGGAGCTGAATGCGCTGCCGCCTGCCCGTGTGGTGGATCCGGAGGACCGGCACCGCCCGCGCTACCACTTCACCGCGCCCCGTGGCTGGCTGAACGACCCCAACGGCGTGATCCACGACGGTGCGCGCTGGCACCTCTACTACCAGCACAACCCGGCCGCGCCGCGCTGGGGCGACATCCACTGGGGCCATGCCACCAGCCGCGACCTCGTCCATTGGCAGGACGAGCCGGTGGCGCTTGCCCCCACACCCGACAGCCCGGACCAGGACGGCTGCTTCTCCGGCTGCACCGCCGTGGTGGAGGGCGTGCCCACGCTCTACTACACCGGCTACACGCCCGAGCGGCAGGTGCAATGCGCCGCCACCAGCACCGACTGGCAGCACTGGCACAAGCACCCCGAGCGCACCCTCACCACACCGCCGCGCGGCGTGGGTGCCACCGACTTCCGCGACCCCTACGTGTTCCGCCACGACGGCACCTGGTACATGGTGGTGGGCGGGTCGATCCGCAGCGAGCGCGGACTGGTGCTGCTGTACAGCAGCGACGATGGCATCGCCTGGCGTTACCTGCACCCCCTGCACACCGCGGCCGACCTCACCCAGGGCGTGCTCTGGGAGTGCCCCAACTTCTTCCCGCTGCACGGCAAGTGGGTGCTGACGGTGTCGGTGTGGCCCAACCTGGCGGCGCGCTGGTTTGTCGGCCGCTTCGAAGACGAGCGCTTTGTGCCCGAGGCCGAGGGCCTGCTGGACGTGGATGGCGGCGCCTTTGCCCACCTGGCCGCGCCGGCGCCGGACGGCCGCATGCTGCAGTGGGCCTGGCTGTGCGAGCAGCGCGCCCAGGAGCGCATCGACCCGCACGGCTGGGCGGGCGCGTTGACGGTGCCGCGCGAACTGCTGATCGACGTGCAGGGCCGCCTCGGGCAGCGCCCCGTGGCCGAACTGGCAGCGCTGCGCGGTGCGCCGGTGCCGGTCACCGAGACGGGCGCCATGCGCGGTGAACGCCTGCGCTTCGCCGGCCGCTGCCTGGACGTCGAGGCCACCTTCACGCTGCGCGACCGCCTCAAGGTCGGCCTGACGCTGTTGGCCACTCCGGGTGGCAGCGCAGCCGAGCGGGAGGCCACCCGCGTCTTCTTCTGGCCCGATGCGCGCCGGCTGGTGATCGAGCGTGCCGGCAGCTCCACCGACCCTACCATGCGCCGCCAGGATCTCTGGGCGCACCTGGAGGTGCCTGACGGCACGCCGCTGCACCTGCGCGTGCTGCTGGACCACAGCGTGCTGGAGGTCTACGCGAACGACCAGGTCTGCCTGTCCACCCGCATCTATCCGGCCAGCGCGGCGAGCGTGGCGGCATCGGCCTGGGTGGATGGCCAAGCCGATGTGGCGCTGCGGGCCTGGACCATGGGCGACTGCCATGCGGGCACCGCCTGAAACGCCCGTGGCGGAGGCAGCGTCGCCCGGCGGCGGCGCACGGCGACTGACGCTGCTCGACGTTGCGCAGGCGCTGGGCGTGAGCCGCACCACGGTGTCCAACGCCTTCAACCGGCCGGACCGCATCTCGGCGGCGCTGCGTGAACGCATCATCAGCGAGTCGCGTGCGCTGGGCTACTTCGGCCCGGACCCGGCCGCCCGCGCGATGCGCCGCGGCGGCGTGCACGAGGTGGCAGTGATCTTCCACCACGACCTCGTCTTCGCGCTCAACGACCCGCCCAGCATCGAGTTCCTGCGTGGCGTGGCCAAGGTGCTGGATGCGCGCGGCGTCAGCCTGCAATTGGTGCCCTACATGGGCCGGCGGGTGGACCTGGCGGCGGCCTTCCAGACCACCGCCGATGCGCTGATCGTGCACGCCGAGGTGGACCCCGGCATCGCCCCGGAAGTCCAGGCGATGCGCAAGCCCATCGTGCTGGTCGATGCCTATGTCAGCGGCGTCACCTCGGTGGGCAACCGTGACCGCGAGGGCGCCGCGGCGGCGATGGCGCACGCGCTGGCGGCGCGGCCGGACCGGGTGCTGCTGCTGTCCTTCCCGGTCGACCCGCAGGCCTGGGCGCGGGTGCAGGCCGACCCCGCCTCGGCCGCCGCTCTGCCCCGCCTGCCCTACGTGCCCAGCGAGCGCATGGCCGGCTACGTGGCCGCGGCGCACCGAGCCGGTTTTGCGCTGGACCGGCTGATCTGGATCGAGCTGGATGACAGCCACCCCGAGGCCGCCGCCGAGCGCGTCGCCGAGATCCGCGGCCAGTTGCCCGCGGGATGCCGCCTCGCCGTGGTGGCGATGAGCGACCGCATGGCCCTGTCCGCCCGGCCGGTGGTCGAGTCCTGGCCCGAGGTGCAGGTGGTGGCGCAGGTGGGCTTCGACGACATCGAGGCGGCCGCGCTGGCCGGCCTGACCACCGTGCGCCAGGACGCCCGCCTGAAGGGCGAGCGCGCCGCCGAGGCGCTGCTTGATGGGACGCTGCCGGAGCTCCTGCCGGTGGAGCTCGTCCTGCGTCGCACCTGATCCCTTCCGCCAACCAGGACCTCCCCGCATGATCCCCGTGGGACACCACATCAATGCCGACGGCCGCTCGGCCTTCCGTGTCTTCGCACCCGAGAAGCGCCAGCTGAACGTCGTTGTGCTCGACGCTGCCGGGCACGACGCCGCGGTGCTCCCGCTGGCGCCCGACGAACTCGGCTGGTGGCAGGGCGACACGGCGCGCCTGAGCGCCGGCACCCGCTACTGGCTGGAGCTGGACGGCCGGCGCCTGCCCGACCCGGCCTCGCGTCGCCAGCCTGAAGGCGTGCACGGGCCCTCGGAGGTGGTCGAGGTCGCGCCGGTGGCCACACCCGGCTGGCGCGGCGTGAGGATCGAGGATGCGGTGATCTACGAACTGCACGTCGGCACCTTCACGCCCGAGGGCACGCTGCGCGCGGCAATCGGCCGGCTCGACCACCTGCAGCAGCTGGGCATCACGGTGATCGAGTTGCTGCCGCTGGCGGCCTTTCCGGGTGAGCGCAACTGGGGCTACGACGGCGTGGCCCTGTTCGCCCTGCATGCGCCCTACGGCGACTACACCGACCTGCGTGCCTTCATCGAGGCGGCGCAGGCGCGCGGCATGGCGGTGATCCTCGACGTGGTCTACAACCACTTCGGCCCGGAGGGCAACTACGGTGGGGCCTTTGCCCCCACCACCCAGGCGGCGGCCACACCCTGGGGCGCTGCGGTCAACTTCGACGGCCCCTGGAACCACGGGGTGCGCGAGTTCTTCCTCGCCAATACGCGCTGGTGGCTGGAGGTGGTGGGCTTCGACGGTTTCCGCATGGACGCTGTCTCGCTGATCTTCGACCTCAGCCCCGAGCACATCCTGCGCGAGATCACCGACCTGGCGCGGCGCATCGGCGCTGCGGCCGGGCGCGAGCTGCTGGTGATTGCCGAGCACCTGCGCAACAACCGCCACGTCACCTCGCAGGCCGGTGGCGGGTTCGGCTACCACGCGCAGTGGAACGACGACCTTGCCCACGCCATCCACGCGCACCTGACCGGCGAGCGGGAGTGGCGCCACTATGCCAACTTCGGCCCCCTTGACGACGTGGCGAAGGCCCTGCGCGATGGCTTCGTGCTCGACGGCAAGCGCCTGGACCGCTACGCGCGCTACCTGCTCGGCAGCGACGGCCGCCTGACCACTGCCACCGAGCATGTGGTGCACCTCCAGAACCACGACCAGGTCGGCAACCGCCCACATGGCGACCGCCTGATCGCCACTTACGGGCGCGCGCGTGCCCTGCTGGGCATCACCGCGGTGCTGGCCAGCCCCTTTGTGCCCATGCTCTTCATGGGCGAGGAGTACGGCGAGACGGCGCCCTTCCTCTTCTTCGAGGACTTTGGCGACGCCAGCCTGGTGGCGGCGGTCAAGGCCGGCCGCGCCGCCGACTTCCATTTCGACGAGGGGCACGAGCCGCCCGATCCGCATGCCCGCCGCACCTTCGAGGCCTCCAAGCTCCACTGGGCGCGCGCCGAATCGCCCGAGGGGCGCTCCATCCTCGCCTGGTACCGGGCGCTGATCGACCTCAAGCGCCACGGCGAACTCGGCCCGCGCGACAGGTCGGCGCTGCGCATCGACGCGCTGCCCGACGCCGCCGGCGCCAGCGGCGTGATCCGTGTGGAGACGGCGCACACGCTCACGCTGCTGAACTTCAGCGCCCAGGCGCAGGCGGTGCCGTTGGGCGCCGAGTGGTGCTTCCAGCTCGGCTCGCTGGACGAGGCGCCGCCCGCCGATCCCGGGGCCCTGCCTGGCTGGGGGGCGCGGATCTTCCGGCGCGCCCCCTGAACACCCACCCGAGGTGTCCCGGTTCGATGGGCGCCGATCCTGCCGCGTCACCTGAGGGCTGCGTCAGAGTGGCGCCTCCGCCTTCAGCTGCACCCGCCCCCGCGCCACCACCGGCTGGCCACCGCGGCGGGGTGGCTCGAAGCGCCACTGGTTCACCGCTGTCAGCGCTGCCCAGCCAAAGTCCTCGTGGCTGGCCGAGGCCAGCTCGGGCAGCAGCACGCGCCCCTGGGCATCGACGTAGAAGTCCACCGTCGCGCTGCCCGCCACGCGCGCCTGGCGCAGCGACGGTGGAACGCCCGGCTGCACCTGCAGCAGTGGGCGAAGCGGCGCGTCCAGATCGCCCGCGCCGACAACGCCAGCGACTGCGGTGGCTGCGGCACCGCCCAGCGCCAGGCGCTCCAGCAGCTGGGTGGCCGATGCGGGCACGCCACTGTCCGCCGGCCGCGCCGCGGAGAAGCGCTGCTCGTACTCCAGTGTGCGCTGCGGGCTCGCCACCGTCCCGGATGGGTCGAAGCGCCAGGCCTGCATCATCGCCACGGCGGCCCGGCCGAAATCCGGGTGGCTGGCCGCCAACAGTTCCACCTCGCTGACCTCGCCCTGCGTGCCGATGCGCGCGCGTACCCGCGCCGACCCCGTCACCCCGCTGCGCAGCAGCCCCGCCGGGTAGACCGGCCACACCGCCTGCTGCAGCGCGGGCGCCAACTCGGCCCGGGCCGAGCCGTTGCGCGCCGGCCCCCTGAGATTGAGCACCGTGCCCACGCCGGTGTGCTGCAGCTTGAACTGGTAGTCCCGCTGCACCCGCATCGCCACGGGCACGCCGTCCTTCACCGCCGGCCGATAGGGCGTGGCCAGCAGTGCGTCCAGCGCCGCATCGGTGAAGGCCGGGTGGGCGCCCTGCAGCACCTCCACCTGGCCGATGCGCCCCTGCTCGTCCACCACATAGGCCAGCCTGACCCGCCCGGTCGACCAATCCAGGTCCACGGTGTCCGGGTAGACCAGCGGCACCGTGCGCAGCGCCTGTGGCAGGGTGCTGGCGGGATTGGTGACCTGCGGTTTGCCATGTGGGGTTGCTGCCTGGCCCCGGACCGTGGTGGTGAAGCCAGCAGACAGGCAGAGCAGCACAGCAAGGGCGTGGGCGGTTCGCAACGGCATGGCGGGCGATGGAATGCAATGGTGCCGGGACCCACCGGACAGGGGAGCCAAGTCGTTTCAGTCTAGCGCGCAAGCGTCGATTCGTGATGAATTTCACGCTGCGTGTGACACATCCTTGCGACTGAATGAAGAGATGTTGAGTTTCGAACAGCTTCTTGCAGCGCAAGGTGCTTGTCGCCCGTCATGGTGGCCGGGCTCATCCCTTTGAAGTGTGCGTAACTTCACGGTCGGCCAGGGTGTCGGCAAGCTTCCCAAGCCAGACTTCACCTGCGTGGGGCGGTACGCTGGCGGCCACTGAAATCCATTGAAATCCGTGGAATTGATGCGGCTGCCTATGCAGTGCCGCACCTGGGAGGAAACCGATGCCTGCGATCCAATGCGGCCAGCATCCGCTGCGCCATCAATTGATCGGACCGGCCCGATGATGAGCCGGCGCACGCCACACATGCCGTCCGTCTACGTGCCCACTGCGGGTTCGCCTGTCCGGCGTGTTCTGTTCACCGTCTGCGGCCTGAGCCCTCAGGTCATCACCGAGTCGATCTATGCGCTCGCAGTGGCTGCTCCCATCGATGAGCGCTTTGTGCCGACCGAAGTTCACGTGCTGACGACGAGCGAGGGGGCGCAGCGCGTGCGTCTGGCCCTGTTGTCTGATCATCCTGGTGGCTACGCACGCCTGCTGCGTGACTACAACCTGCCGCCCATCACCTTCGGTGAGGCGCAGATCCACCTTGTCAGCGGAGCCGACGGCCAGCCACTGACGGACATCCGCAGCGAAGACGACAACGCCCGCATGGCCGACGCCGTCACCGAGTTGGTGCGCGGCTTCACGGCCGACGAGAGCTGCGCCCTGCACGTCAGCATTGCCGGCGGGCGCAAGACCATGGGCTTTTACGCCGGCTACGCGCTGTCGCTGTTTGGCCGCGAGCAGGACCGGCTGTCGCATGTGCTGGTCAGCGCGCCCTTCGAGTCGTCCTGGGAGTTCTTCTATCCCACGCCCTACCCGCAGGTCATTGCCACCCAGGGCGGGCGCGAGCTGGTGGATGCTTCCACGGCCGAGGTCCGCCTGGCGCAGATCCCGTTCGTGCGGCTGCGGCCCGTGCTGCCTGCTGCGATGCTCGACGATTCGGCCAGTTTTGCCGCCGCGGTGCAGGCCGCCGAGCGCCACCTCGCTGCGCCGCGCCTGACGCTGGACGTGCCAGCGCGTTGCATCGAAGCCGACGGGCTGCGCATCCACCTGGCGCCCTGGTCCTTCGCGCTGATGGCCGTGCTGGCGCAGCGCGCCCAGCGTGGCGCCGCGGCCCTGACCGCGCCGACCAAGGACGAGCACGACGCCAGCTGGGCCCGGGCCTTCCTGGCTGACCTTCGCGCGGTGGTCGGCCAGGCTGGTGTGCCGGATTCGGTCGAGCAGCAACTGGCCACGAGCTGCAGCGGCGACCGTTTCTCCCAGCACCGCTCGCGCCTGGTGCGCAGCCTCACCGAGGCCCTGGGCCCCGGGCGCGTGCCGCGTTACTTCGACGACGGCGGACGGCACCGGGGCAAGCGCTACCGCATCCCGCTGCCGGCCGAGGCGATCGAGATCCGGCGGGGCGGGGAGGGGGTCGCAAGCTTGCGAAGTGGGGCAACGACGGCCGGCCGCTCGCAAACTCCGGATTGAGATCGCCCATGCACCGTCCAGAAACGAATCCAATGACAGGTGCTCTCGCACACAGCATCCAGTGAGGAACCCGATGACGAGACACGATGCCCACCCGCTTCAGGAGGCCACCACCCGCGTCGCGCTCGCTGCCTACCTGCATGACCTGGGCAAGTTTGCCGAGAGGGCGGGGGCTCATGCCCAGGATCCGCGCTTGGACGCCCATCTGACGCTGTATTGCCCCTTCCACGAGGAGGCCAAGGGCCGGGGTTGGCACAGCCACCGCCATGCGGCGCACACGGCGCTGGCCTTCGACACCATCGAGCCGTGGCTCCCGCCGCTGTTGGGTCGCGAGAGCGCGCCCTACGCGCCGCGCCGTCGAGCGGGTGACGCCGCCGCGGCGGATGCGACCGATTCACTGATCAACGCAGCGGCCGCACACCACCGGCCGGACTCCTTCTTGCAGTGGGTCATCGCCACGGCCGATCGGGTGGCCTCGGGTTTCGAGCGCGAAGAGTTCGAGAAGTACAACCACGCCAAGGACGAGACCCGCGCCGGGCTCGACCACTACACCGCGCGTCAGCTCACGCTGTTCGAGCAGATGCGCCTGGGTTCCGGTGGCTCCGTGCCCGACGAGAAGGCGCTGCGCTGGCGCTACCCGCTGCGCACCCTCTCGCCTGCCAGCCTGTTCCCGGCCAAGGCCGCTCAGTGCGAAGGGCGCGATCGCGACGCTGCGCGCCAGGAATACGCCCGCCTGTGGCAGTGGTTCCTGGAGGCGATCAAGCTCATTCCGCAGGCGCACCGCCAGCAGTTGCCGCTGTGGTTCGACCACTTCGACAGCCTGTGGCTCGCGGCGACGCAGGCCATCCCGGCAGCCACCGCCTTCAACGTCAAGCCGGAGGTCTCGCTCTACGACCATTCGCGCACCACTGCCGCCCTGGCGGCGGCGCTGTGGCGCTGGCATGAGGCCGCCGGCCAGACCGACGCATCCGCCGCGGGTCGGCTGCGCGAGCGCAGCGACTACCGTGAGCCCAAGTTCCTGCTGATCCAGGGTGACTTCTTCGGCATCCAGGACTTCATCTTCGCCAGCGGTGGCGACACCCGCAAGCAGGCCGCCAAGCTGCTGCGCGGGCGCTCGTTCCAGGTGTCGCTGTTCACCGAGCTGGCGGCGCTGCGCATCCTCGATGCGCTCGGGTTGCCGGCCACCAGCCAGGTCATCAATGCGGCCGGCAAGTTCCTGATCGTGGCGCCGCACACTCCCGAGGTGCTTGCCACGCTGGCCGACCTGCGCTCCGAATTCGACGCCTGGTTCCTGCGGCACACCTTCGGGCTGGCGGGCATGGGGCTGGCTTGGCAGGACGCCTCGTGCGAGGACTTCCTGCTGCGCAAGGACAGCACCGGCGACAAGGCTGCCGAGCGCGGCTTTGCCGCCCTGCGCACGCGGCTGGTCGAGCAGCTCGACCGCGCCAAGCATGCCCGTTTCGACCTGTGCCGCAGCGGCGCCCGAGTGTTCAGCGACGCCGACTACCGCTTCGGCCCCTGCGCTTTCAATGGGCGGCTGCCGGCCGACCAAGCTGCAGAGCATGGTGCAGCGGCCAGCTGCGCTCTCTCTCGCGATCAGATCGCCATCGGCCGGGCACTGGTCGACCGTTTCGAGCGGCTGCTGATCGTGCGCGAGACCGGGACGGAGCTGCTGCACAGCGGCGAGCGCCTGCAGCCGCTGGAGCTGCCGCTGTTCGGCTACCGCCTGGCATTTACGGCGCATGAGGAGGCCAGTGGCCGCTTCGGTGTACTGGCGGCCACGGGGCTGCTGCGGCGCTGCTTCGACTTCTCGCTGCCCGGTGCCGACGATGCCGACGGCACCATGCCACTGTGGAACGGCTATGCGCGGCGCTTCATCAGCGGCTACGTGCCGCGCGCCAGCGGCAGCGAAAACCGACTCTCCGGCCGCTACGTCGGGGTGGCGCAGGATGATTTCCCTGAGGCCGGCGATCTGGCGCCGTTTGACCTGCTGGCCAGCGAGGACCGCCAGCCCGACGAGTCGGGCAGCGGCTGGCTGGGCGTGGCGGCACTCGGTGTGCTCAAGGGAGACATCGACAACCTCGGCGAGCTGTTCCGCATCGGCCTGCAGCAACCCACCTTCGCCAAGCATGCCGCCCTGTCGCGGCAGGTGAACGCCTTCTTCGCCATCTACCTGTCCTGGCTGCTGGCGCGGGAGTTTCCGAAGGTCTACACCGTGTTTGCCGGCGGCGACGACTTCTTCCTCGTCGGCCCCTGGCGCCAGGTGCAGAAACTGGCTTGGCGCATGCGCTGCGAGTTCCACCGCTATGTCGCGGAGAACGGTGACCTGCACTTCTCGGCTGGCGTCGCTACGCAGAAGCCGGGGGCGCCGGTGCATGTGCTGGCCGAGCTGGCCGAAGAGGCGCTGGCGCTGGCCAAGCAGTGCAGGGAGCCGGCCAGCAGCCCGGTACAGCCGGCCAAGAACGCCGTGACCTGCTTCGGCCAGACGGTGCCCTGGTCGCAATGGCTGCATCTGGAGGGCGCCCTGGATCGTCTCGGTGTGCTGCGCCGCGATGCAGGGCTCAGTACCGGCTACGTCTACGGCCTGCTGCGGTTCGTCGACCTGTGTCGACGCGAGCGTGAGGGCGATCCCGAGGCGGCGATGTGGCGAGCCCGCTTCAAGTACCGCACGCGGCGCTTCGTGGTGGATCGCATCCGCGGGCTCGACGAGGCGACACGACAGCGCCGCTTCAACGAACTGGCCACCGACATCGGCGTCAACGGCATCGACAAGCTTGGGGCGAACTACCGCATCGTCCTGTTCAACCACCTCTACCAGTTCCGTGACCGTTAAGGAGGCACAGCAATGGCAACGTATCAGCAACCCAACCCGCGTGGACCGGGCGGCTACCAGGGCGGCCAGCGGCAGGGCGGCTATTCCCCGCGCGGAGATGACAGGGACGACACACCGACGATCAGCCTGCAGGGCATCGTCTTCGGCGACAAGCCGGCTGCCGACCTGTTCTCGACCCAGGCGGAGCGCGCTGCCGAGGAGGTGTCGCGCGCCTCGAAGGAGATGAACAAGTCGAGCCAGCTGCGTCGCTTCTACGACGAGCTGGTCATGTGGCAGGAGAAGGTCGGCAACGACGACAGCAAGTTCAGCGACTGCGAACCCTACATCCGCATGCTCAAGGCCAAGGCAGCCTACGCCAAAGGCCGCAAGCACGTCGACGCCAACTTCCGGGCCCTGTTCGACCGCCTCATCGACCAGAGCACCAGTGCCGCGACGCTGCGGCAGGCCAAGCTCTTCTTCGAGGCCTTCATGGCCTATTACAAGATCCACCGTGCCCAGTGATCAGGGAGGTTCACCATGCAACTCATCAACATCCACCAGCTCACCGCCACGCTCGAACTGAAGTCGGGCCTTCGCATCGGTGCCAGCGAAGGCGAGATTCGCATCGGCGGTGTGGACAACCAGGTCATCCGCCACGCGCACACCGGGCAGCCGTACATCCCCGGGTCGTCGCTCAAGGGCAAGGTGCGCAGCCTGCTGGAGTGGCGCAGTGGGGCGGTGCAGTCAAATCCACTTGGACTCCAGGATCTTCAGCGTGCCCGCAACGATGCGATCGCTGTACAGGTGCGGATGATCCTGACGCTCTTTGGCGTGAGCGGTGGTGACCGACCGGACCATGCGGATGAAGAGCTGATCGGCAAGATTGGCCCGACCCGGCTGGCTTTCTGGGATGCCGCGCTGCAGCCGGACTGGGTCGGTCGCATCCAGGGTGAGGACAAGCTGCTGACCGAGGTCAAGACCGAGAACCGCATCGACCGCATCAAGGGTGTGGCCGAGCACCCGCGCCAGACCGAGCGGGTGCCCTCCGGCGCCCGGTTCGACTTCCGGCTGTCGGTCAAGCAGCTCGACATCGACGGTGACGGCGCCGAGCTGCGCCGCACGCTGCTGGCCGGGCTGCGGCTGCTGGAGCTCGACAGCCTCGGCGGTTCGGGTTCGCGCGGCTACGGCAAGGTGAAGTTCACCGGCATGCGCTGGGGCGATGCCGACATCCAGGCCGAGTTCGACCGCATCGACCCGTTCGCCGACGTGGCCGCCGCGCGGCGTGCCTGAGGGGAGCCTGCGATGCCGATGCGCACCTTCAAGCTGACGCTGCGGCCCGAGTCGGCCTTCGGCACGCCGCTGGCCGGCGACACGCTGTTCGGCCACCTGTGCTGGGCGCTGCGCTGGCGGCAGGGGGAGGCCGGCCTGATCAAGCTGCTCGAGGGCTACACCCGCGGTCAGCCGTTCGCCGTGCTGTCCGATGCGCTTCCAGCCGGGCTGCTGCCACGGCCGAACCTGCCGGCGAGCCGTCTGCAGCGTGCTGGCGATCCCAAGGTCGATCCGAAACAGCGCAAGGCCGACAAACAACTGGCCTGGCTGCCGGCCGAGCAGGCTGCGCGGCCGATGGTGGACTGGGTGCGGGTCGGGCTGGACAAGGCCCGGTCGGTGCAAACCGAGGTCCGCACCCAGAACACCATCCACCGCCTGACGGGTACCACCGGCACCGGTGTCTTTGCGCCGCGCCAGGTCGATACCCTGGTGCACGCGCCCGGAGCCGCGCTGGAGGTCTATGCGGTGCTGGACACCGATCGGCTGCCGCTGCCGTCCTTCGTGCAGGCGCTGGCCGACATCGGCGTCAATGGCTTCGGCCGGGACGCCTCCACCGGGCTGGGCAAATTCACCCTGGTCGGCGAGGCTGCTGCGCACTCATGGCCGACTCCGCCGGGGGCGCGCCACGCACTCACGCTGGCGCCCTGCGCACCGGTGCCGGCCGATCTGGACGCCGACGACTGCCACTACCAGCCCGTTACCCGCTTCGGCCGCCACGGCAGCCTGCATGTGCTGACGGGCCGGCCGTTCAAGCGCCCGTTGCTGCTGCTGCGCAGCGCGGCGGTGCTGGCCTGGCGCCACCCGTCGAACGAATGCCCGGCCTTTCACGGCCAGGGCCTCGGCGGGGTGGCGCAGCCGATTTCGGCGGCCGAGCCCGCGACGGTGCACCAGGGTTACGCGCCCGTGCTGCCGCTGGCGCTGCCCGAGCTGAAGGAGGCCGCATGAGCTCGAATCCGACCCTGACTCGCTTCTTCACCACCCAGGCCCTGCGGCTGACGCCGCTCACGCCGATCCACATCGGCTGCGGTATCGACTTCGAGCCGACCAACTACGTCATCGACGAGGGGGTGCTGTATCACTTCGATCCGGCGCAGGTGCCGCTGAAGCCGCAGGACCGCAAGGCGCTGATCGACGCGGCGAACGACAAGCGTGCGGCGCTGAGTTGCATCCAGGGCTTCTTCCACGACCGTCGCGATACCTACGCGGCGCATGCCCGGCAGGTGGTGGCCGTGGCTGCCGGCGTGGCCGAGCAGCATGGCCGGCGCATCCGGCAGATCGCCCAGCGCGAGGCCAATGGCCGCAATGTCATCAACCTGCTGGAGGTCGAACGCACGATGCACCACCCGCACAGCGGTGCACCGTACCTGCCCGGCTCCAGCCTGAAGGGGGCGATGCGCACGGCGTGGCTGGATCAGATCAATGACGGCAGAGCGCGGCGTGACGCTTACGAGAAGGCCCAGCAGATGGAGCAACGCCTCCTCGATGGCAGCTTCCACACCGACCCGTTCCGGCTGGTCGATGTGGCCGATGCCGGCGGCGAGCAGGTGCTCAGCAAGGTCTACTTCAGCACCAATCACAAGAAGAAAAGAGTGCTCGACAAGGACGGCGTCGAACGACAGGGACAGGGGCTGGCGACGCGGCGCGAGACCATCGTCGGCGGCCAGTACGCTGCCCTGACCGGCGATCTGCGCCTGGATCTGCTGCCCGGACAGGGCCGAAGTGACAAGGTTCCAGGTCAGCGCATCGAGCCGAAGGCGCTGGCCGCGGCCTGCAACCGCTACTACGTTCAGCGGCTGGCAAAGCTGCTCGCCCTGCTGGAGCAGCGCGGCTTTGCCAGTCCTGAATGGTGCACGGGTGTGCGTCGGTTGCTGGCGGCGTTGCGTCCTGCGTTCGAGCGCGGCGACGCCTTTCTGCTGCGTGTCGGGCGCCACAGCGGCGCGGAGGCGGTGACTCTGGACGGCGTGCGCCGGATCAGTGTCATGCAAGGGAAGGACGAGCGGGGACGGAATCAATACAAGGACATGGACGAGGCGACCACCATCTGGCTTGCCGCCGAGCGAGAGAACATCACCCGTGGCGACTTGCTGCCCTTCGGCTGGCTGCTGGTCGAACACGCCGATGCCCCGGAAATCCCCGCCCTGCGCGAATGGTGTGATCGGCAGCCCAAACCCGACCTCGGGGCCATCCAGGCAAAGCTGGACGGGGCACGCGCGCAAGCCGAAGCCGAGGCTGCACGGGCAGCACAGGAGCAGGCCGCTCGCGAGGCGGAGAAGGCCGAAGCGGCCCGGATCGCGGCCGAGAAGGAGGCGGCACGTCTCCAGCTCACACCGAACCGGCAGGATGTCGAAGCGCTGGCCGAGGCCCTGCGGGCCAGCGTCGTGGCGCTGCGCGGCGGCAAGGTCAAGGCCAACACGGAACTGCATGCCCGCACGCGCGCCCTGGTCAAGCGAGCCCTTGCCGAGGGCTGGCCACTGACAGAGCGATCGGTCCTGGCCGACATGTTGACCCAGGAACTGCCCAAGGCCGTGCAGATTGACAACTGGAAAGACGAGCGCAAAAAGTTGCAGCTGGCCCAGCTTTGCGCCTGAGCATCCAAGGTACGCTTTTGTGACCCAGACGATCATTCCGGCATGTGGGAACAACTCTCCATCCGAGCTGCTCAACCTGCCCCTCACCCGCCTGCGCCTGACCGCCATCGCCCAGGCCGACCTGCCGTTGCCCGACTACGCCGGCTCGCTGCTGCGCGGCGCCTTCGGTGCCGCCCTGCGCCGCAGCGCCTGCATGACCGGCCTGCCGCAGTGCCGCGACTGTGCGCTGTGGCGCAGTTGCCCCTACCCGGCGGTGTTCGAGACGCCGCCGGCGCCCACCCAGTTCGGCCAGCAGTTCAGCGCCGTGCCCAACCCCTACGTGATCGAGCCGCCGCCGATCGGCCTGCGCCGCGTGGCGGCCGGGCAGCCGCTGGTGTTCCACCTGGTGCTCTTCGGTGATTCCAGGCTGCGCCAACTGCCGCTGATCGTGCACGCCTGGCAGCGCGCACTGCGCCACGGGCTGGGGCGCGAGCGCATAGCCAGCGAGCTGGTTGAGGTGGCGGCCGTCCTGCCCACAGCGGCGGGCGGTGACGAGCTGCTTCCCGTCTGGGACGCCGACGGCGCCCGTGTTCACCCGCAGCAGTTGGAACAGACGGCGCTGCGGTTGCCGAATGGGGCGCCGGCGGAGCTGAACCGCCTGACCCTGCAGATCCACACCCCTCTGCGTCTTCAGCACGACGGCCACGCTCTGGGGCCGCGTGAGCTGAGCCTGCGCACCCTGCTCGCCCAGCTGCTGCGCCGGCTGAACCTGGTGCTGGACCTGCACTGCGGCATCCGCCCGGCACCCTTCGATGCACCCGCCCTGCTGGCGGCGGCCGAAGCGGGCCTGTGCGACGACCGCAGTGCCCTGCACTGGAAAGACTGGACGCGCTACTCGGCCCGCCAGCGCCAGGAGATGACCCTGGGCGGCGTGCTCGGCCGCTGGACGCTCACCGGCGACTGCGCCGTCCTTGCCCAGCTGTGGCCCTGGCTCTGGCTGGGCCAGTGGTTGCACCTGGGCAAGAACGCGACGATGGGGATGGGTGGCTACACGCTGGAGGCGGGGGCTTGATGGCCACCTTCTTCCTCTCCCGCCACCCCGGTGCCGTCGAATGGGCGCGCCGCCAAGGCTTGGCCGTGGACCAATGGCTGGCGCACCTGGAGGTGGCGCAAGTGCAGCCGGGCGACACCGTCATCGGCACCCTGCCCATCCACCTGGCTGCGCAGGTCTGCGCGCGCGGCGGGCGTTACCTGCATCTGAGCCTGGACCTGCCCGTGGAGTTGCGCGGGAGGGAACTGACGGCCGATGAGCTGGAGCGGGCGGGGGCGCGGCTGGAGGAGTTTTGGGTGGAATCTGAATCTGGTGCAGGGTTGGATCTCACTTGATGGCAAATCGGCCCGAATCGGCGTAATCTGGCGGACATCTGTTGATGTGGAGATTTTGAATGATCGAGATGAAGGTGTCAGAGGGTGGCAGGGTTGTCATTCCGGCTGAAATTCGCCGTGAACTCCGACTGACCGACGGCGAAATGGTCTGCTTCGAGCTGGTCGGCAGCGGCGAGGTGCGGCTGATGAGCAAGGCACAGCGCCTGCTGCGTGCCCGGGAGGCCTTCCTGCAGCGCCTGCCGATCCAGCCTGGCCGTTCGCTGGCGGAGGAGCTGATCAACGAGCGCCGCGCTTCGTCCGAGGTCTGAGCGTGGCCACCGTTGCCTCACCCGGCTGCGTGCTCGACACCTCTGCGCTGCTGGCTTGGCTGTGGAAGGAGCCGGGGGACGCTGCCGTTCAGCGCGCGCTCACCGCAGGAGGCTGTCGCATCAGTGCCGTGAACCTGGCCGAGTTGCTGGCCAAGTTCAGCGACGCCGGTCTGCCAGTGGGGGACGGGTTGGCGCTGGTGCAGGAACTGGAACTGATCGTGCTGCCCGCGGATGCATCCGAAGCCGTGGAGTCCGCACGCCTGCGTGCAGCGACGCGGCCTATGGGCCTGTCATTGGGAGATCGCGCTTGCCTGGCGCTGGCGCGGGGCTTGGGCCTGCCCGTGCTGACCGCCGATCGGGCCTGGCTGAAGGCAGAGGTCGGCGTGACCATCGAGTTCATCCGGCCGGTGGCCTGACTGGACTGCAACCCCCGTGCGTCCAGTTCACTACAGGGAGTGACTTCATGACCACACTGATCAGTTTCCTCGGCAAGAGCCAAACCGGCGGCTATCGCAAGGCCCGCTACTGTTTCGATACCGGTGTGGTGCGGGAAGAGCCCTACTTCGGGATGGCGCTGAAGGAGCACCTGAATGCACAGCGCCTTGTCCTCGTCGGGACGGCGGGCAGCATGTGGAATGCTTTCTTTCTTGACCGCGGGGATGGCGACGATATCGAGGATCTCGATCGGCTGGATCGGGCCGCAGCCGAAGGCGCCGTGACCGCCGCGATGCTTGAGGGACACGCCGAGCGGCTGTCTGCTCGTCTAGGCATCCAGGTGCAATGTCTCCTGATCGGCTATGCCAAGTCCGACGATGAACAAGCCGATCTGCTGCTGCGCTTGGCTGGCGTGGTGAGTGACGGTGAGCATGTGGTGCTGGACGTCACGCACTCGTTCCGGCATCTGCCGATGCTGGCGCTCGTGGCTGCCCGATACCTCCGCAGGATGCGGGGCGTGCAGGTGAACGACATTTACTACGGCGCTCTGGATATGACCGATGCCGCCACCGGCGAGACGCCTGTGCTGCGGCTCAAAGGCATGCTCACGATGCTCGATTGGGTCGACGCATTGGCCACCTATGACAAGGACGGGGACTACGGGGTGTTTGCGCCGCTGCTGCACGCGGACGGCATGGACCGGGCGCGGGCCGATCAACTGGCGCAGGCGGCCTTCTTTGAGCGCACCAGCAATGCCAAGCGCGCCTTCGATGAACTGAGCTCAGTGGCCACGTCGGTTGAAGCCCACCCGGGTCCGTTGGGGCGACTGTTCCGAGCCGAACTGCTGCGCAGAATCGGCTGGATCCGAAGCAAGGGTCGTGCGGCGCAGGAGAAGGATCTTGCGTCGGCCTACCTGCAGCGCCAGGACTTCTTGCGGGCCGCTGTCTTTCTTCAGGAGTCGCTCAAGTCTGCTCAACTCTCTGCGCACGGCAAAGATGTCGATTGGCGGACTTCGCGAGACAGCGCCCACGAGTCGCTGCGCAGTCAATCCGAGTACGCCGAGCTGTCCGACCTACGCAATGCCATGGCCCATGGCGACCAAGCCGCCACCGAGAAGGCTGAAGATGCCCTGAACTCACGCGACAAGCTGAAATCAGCCTTTCGCCGCATCATGAGTTGGTCTCCCCGCTGACTCTTGCATCCGTCGGGGCGTTGCCGGAAGGGGACAAACCGCGACTCACCACAGCCGCCGCGGCCCCAGGCTCCAGCCCGCCCTCCCAAGCCGCCTGCTCCTCTTCCGTCAGAGGATCAAAGAACCCCTCGTCCAGTTGCCCAAGTCCCTTCAGCGCGCCGGGACGACGGCATGGCGCACCAAGGGCCGCCTCGTGCGCGGCTGAATGACCGTCGCCATGCGATGGCGCGGGCTTCTGCTGGGCTGCATCGTCGAGGTGTCGAGTCATTGCGGTCGGCCTCCAGGGTCCATTGCATCGGGGCCATCGTAAGCCCACCACCCCCCGCAAGCTTGCCGTTTCCCCCGCGCGGCCCCAGCGCGCCGAACAATGGCGTCACACCCCACCGTGACGCCATGGCCAGCCTCTCCCGCCAGCTCTACCTCGCCGCCTACGACATCAGCGACGACCGACGGCGCATCGGTGCCTTGAAGCTGCTGCGTGCCTACGCCACCGGTGGACAGAAGTCGGTGCACGAGGTCTGGCTCACCGAGGGTGACAAGCGCAGCGTGCTGGCCGACATGGCCTACATCCTCGACGACGGGGACCGCTTCCTGCTGCTGCGGCTGGACCCGCGCAGCCAGACCCGGGTGATCGGCCGTGGCCAGGTGGCCGCCGACCCGGACTACTTCTACGTCGGCTGACATCGGCACCCTCGGAGCACCGCCCACCATGTCCACCCTCCTGCTTGACCGTGCCGGCCTCGAAGTGCGCAGCGATGGCAACGCCCTGGCCCTCTACGAAGCCGGCGAGCGCCGCGGCAGCGTGCCCCTGGCGCTGCTGGAGCGCTGCATCATCCAGGGCGCGCAGACCCGGCTCGACTCCGGCGTGCTGCTCAAGCTGGCCGAGGCCGGCGTCACCACCGTGCTGTTCAGCCCGCGCGCCGGGCGGCGCGTGGCCACCGTGCTCGGCCCGGCCCACAACGACGCCGCGGTGCGCCTGGCCCAGGCCCACCGCGTCGGCGATGCCGGCTGGTGCCTGCAGTGGAGCCGGCAGATCGTGCGCGCCAAGCTGCTGCGCCAGCGCCGCGCCCTGCGCACCTGGCTGGCCGCCCGCCCGGATGCGCGCAAGCCGCTGACCGACGCGCTCGCCTCGGTGGACGCCGCCCTGGGCCGGCTCGCCGATGCCGCCGGGGACGCCGATGAAGCGCCTGCCCCGGCCGATGCGGGCGCCGCCCCGCTCGACATCCCCGCCCCGCTCGACATCCCCGCCCTGCGCGGCCTGGAAGGCGCCGCCGCCCGTGCCCACTTCGCCGGCCTGGCGGCGGTGCTGCCCCCGGCGCTCGGCTTTGCCGGGCGCAACCGCCGCCCGCCGCGCGACCCCGCCAACGTCTGCCTCTCGCTGGCCTACACCCTGCTGCACGTCGAGGCGGTGCAGGCCTGCCACATCGCCGGGCTCGACCCCCTGCTGGGTTTCTACCACCGCCCCGCCTTCGGCCGCGAGTCCCTGGCCAGCGACCTGATCGAGCCGCTGCGCGCCGCCGCCGACGTCTGGGCCTGGCAACTGCTGCGCGAGCGCCGCCTGCGCGAGGAGCACTTCAGCAACGACCGCGGCGCCTGCCTGCTCGGCAAGGCCGGGCGCGCCAGCTTCTACGCCGCCTGGGCGGGCGAATCGCGCCCCTGGCGGCGCTGGCTGCGGCAGCGCGCCGTCACCCTGGCGCGCCACCTGCGCGGCGAGGGACTGGCCTGGGTCGACGCCGATCCGGACGATGAAGAAGCCCTTGCCTGAGCACGCCCCACAACGGCCCCACCCTGGAGTCACGCCCCATGAAGCGACAGCTGCCTGACCCGGCGACCCCCTCGCACAGCGCCCCCTCCGGGGCCGGTGGCCCACATGGCGTGCCGCCGCGGCGTGAGCCGGCCCAGCGGGCGGCCGACGCGCGCACGCTCTACCTGGCGGCGGCCGAGCCCCTGCGCGTCACCTCCACCGGCGAGGCCCTGGTCGTCAGCCGGCCGACCCAGGCCCATCTGGGCGTGCAGCGCGTGCCGGTGGCCCGCGTGCTGCGCGTCATCTGCACCGCCCAGGTCGACTGGAGCGGTGCCGCGCTGGCGCTGTGCATGCAGCGCGGCATCACCGTCAGCTGGCTCGATGCCCAGGGCGCCGATCGTGGCCACCTCTGGCCTGCCCGGCACCGGCAGGTGGACCTGGCCGATGCACTCAACGCACTCGCCGGGGATGAGCCTGGCTGGAGCGACTCCTACCACCACTGGTTGCGCCACCAGCGCCTGGCCGTGCTGCAGCGCTGGCAGGGCGAACGTGCCGGCGCGGGTACTCCGGTGGGCGAGGCCGAATGGCAGCAGGCCAAGCGCAGCTGGGTCTACCAGGACCAGCTGCCCGAGCACTTGCCACCGCTGCTGCTGGGCATGGCCGCCGGGCTCGTCACCCACCGCCTGAGCGAATGCGGCCTGCAGGCCCACTACTGGTGCTGCGCGGGCGAGCCCATGGCGCTGGCGGCCGACCTCACGCGCCTGATCTGGGCCGAGATGAACTTCTGCGCAGGTGCGCTCGCCGAGGCCGTGGCGCAGCCACGCGAGGCCGCCGCCATCTTCGAGCGCTGGAGCGGCACCTGCGTGGGCGCCCTGCACCAGCACCTGGCCAACCTGCGCGCGCATGCCCTGCGCGAGTTGGCGCTGTGATGAAGGCGCACTTGCCAATGGCGCCGGCACATGCCCAGGACCACGATGACCCCGATCACGGCCGCGGCCCCCTGGCCACGGCCCCTGCAAAGGAGGGCTGACCCATGAGCCTGCACGACCCTGCCCGCTGGGTGGTGTGCTACGACATCACCGACCGCCGCCGCGGCGTGGCGGTGCACCGCCACCTCAAGTCCCAGGGGGTGCCGCTGCAGTACAGCGTTTTCGTCGTCCAGGCCAGCGCGGCGCGCATCCAGAAGCTCATGGCCGAGCTGGAGGAACTGATCGCCGTGCACAGCGACGACGTGCGCGCCTACCGCTGGCCCGAGCGCACCGAGGTCCACCACCTCGGCCACAGCCTCCTGCCCGACGAGGTGCTGCTCGACACCCCGGCCGCAGCCCCGCTGCGCCGCCGCGCCCGCGCGATTGGCCCCGTGCCGGCGTAAACTGCGCCCATCCGGACCTGGCTGAAAACGAGTCGTTCCATGCACCCCCGGAAGCCGCTCCCGCCGCCCCGCCAAACCTGTCAAGTGCCCTCGCAACTGCTTGTCAGCATTGACGAAAGCGACGTGTGGAGTCCGGATGCTTGCCCTGATATCGAAGGGATTAAGACGCGTGAGCAAGCCGACCTGGCGGGCGCCGACGTCCGGATGCTTGCCCTGATATCGAAGGGATTAAGACAGCGGCGCCAGGTCGGTGGTCAGCTCGGCTGCCGTCCGGATGCTTGCCCTGATATCGAAGGGATTAAGACCACCGCCCGACCCAGACCAGGCGCAACACTGTCCGTCCGGATGCTTGCCCTGATATCGAAGGGATTAAGACCCAGAGCTTCCACTCGGCGGACATCTCGGGCGTGGTCCGGATGCTTGCCCTGATATCGAAGGGATTAAGACGGCAGGCGAATGCCTGACATACAGCGCAAACTGGGTCCGGATGCTTGCCCTGATATCGAAGGGATTAAGACGGCGATGCAGTCCGGCATGTCGCATCCGCACACGTCCGGATGCTTGCCCTGATATCGAAGGGATTAAGACATGACCACGAACTGGCCGTCGAGCGCGACCAGGGTCCGGATGCTTGCCCTGATATCGAAGGGATTAAGACGGTCAATGACCCACAGCAACTCGTCTCGCACCGGTCCGGATGCTTGCCCTGATATCGAAGGGATTAAGACACTCGTCTCGCACCGCATGGCGCAGCTGCCGACGTCCGGATGCTTGCCCTGATATCGAAGGGATTAAGACTTGACGTGGCAGCAGTACAGCCGGCCCGGCTTCGTCCGGATGCTTGCCCTGATATCGAAGGGATTAAGACTGCAGCCACGGGTGGTGCCTGTCGACCGGAACTGGGTCCGGATGCTTGCCCTGATATCGAAGGGATTAAGACAGGCCAAGAGCTTGGTCTGATAGACCTGCAGCGTCCGGATGCTTGCCCTGATATCGAAGGGATTAAGACCAGCCTTGCTGGCCTTGTCGGCTGCGTTGGCAGTCCGGATGCTTGCCCTGATATCGAAGGGATTAAGACGCCGGGCTCACTCGGACGAATACGCCCACTCGGGTCCGGATGCTTGCCCTGATATCGAAGGGATTAAGACGCCCCGGCGGGGCTGTTGTGTGCTGCGATGGGGGTCCGGATGCTTGCCCTGATATCGAAGGGATTAAGACCGGGAACGCCGACCCGCCATCTTGAATCGTGCTGTCCGGATGCTTGCCCTGATATCGAAGGGATTAAGACACGCAGAGCCACGCCACGCAGAGCAGGCCAAAAGTCCGGATGCTTGCCCTGATATCGAAGGGATTAAGACGCCCCGCGGTCACTGGTCTGTCAAACCTGGAAAGTCCGGATGCTTGCCCTGATATCGAAGGGATTAAGACGCCCAGCCAACGCAGGGCGTATTAGTTCGGCAACTCTATAGAGCGTGTTATTATATTTATCATGAAACCCCAAGACGCACGCAGTATTTCACCCGACGCCCAGCGTGAAAAGCGCACCGTTGCACTCAACATGCGGACCCAGGGATACACATTCGTCGAGATCGGGCATGCCGTTGGAGTTCACTCGCGAACGGTGCAGAAATGGTTGGCGCGAGCCGAGATGGACGGGACGGATGCGGCCATCGACGGCAAACCACGGGGTTATGCGGTGGGCGAGCACCGGCAATTGACTCAAGAGCAGGAATCGCAGATTCGCTCGTACATCACCGATCGAATGCCCGATCAGTTGAAGATGCCCTACGCACTGTGGACGCGCAAGGCAGTGCGCGACCTGATTCAGGACGTCACCGGCGTGACCATGCCCATTCGCACCGTTGGCCTGTACCTCAGCCGCTGGGGCTACACGCCGCAGCGCCCGCTCAAACGCGCCTACGAACAACGCCCCGCGGAGGTGCAGAAGTGGCTGGAGGTGAGCTACCCGGAAATACAGCAGCGCGCCACGAAGGAAGAGGCGGAGATCTTCTGGGGCGACGAGACTGGCGTGAACTCGCGCAGCCAGCAAGGGCGCAGCTACGCGCCGGTGGGCAAGACCCCAGCGGTGGCGCTGACCGCCAAGCGCTTTGGCATCAACATGATCAGCGCATTCTCCAACCGTGGCGAGTTGCATTTCATGCTCTACCGCGAAACCTTCGATGCAGCCAAATGCACCGAATTCCTTGGGCGCTTGACGCGCTGCAGTACCAAGAAAATCTTCCTCATTTTGGACAACTTGAAGGTGCATCACGCCAAGGATGTCAAGGAATGGGTCGAGGACAACAAGGACAAGATCGAGTTGTTCTTCCTGCCATCGTATTCACCCGAACTCAATCCGGACGAGTATTTGAACGGCGACCTGAAGAACCGGATTGCAGAGAAACCTCAGGCAAGAAACAAAGAAACGCTGGAAAGCAATGTAAAGAGCATCATGACCGACCTTGCGGCCAAACCAGTTCACATTCGTTCATACTTCAGACATCCGAAGATCCGCTACGCGGCTTGATGCGCCCTGTAGAGTTACCGGATTAATATCGGCCGTTGTGTCCGGATGCTTGCCCTGATATCGAAGGGATTACTAAGACAGAAAATAATTTAATTCACAAAATGTAGGGGCAATCTGGATGGCGAAAAAATCCTGAAACCAGAGCAGGCAGATCTTGTAGTCGCAGTAGCGCCCGCTCGATCAAACTGCGCAGGCTGGCTTTGTCTGTCGGCTTTTGCTTTGATACTCGCTCCTTGACGTTCTTCCAGACCTGCTCGTCAGGGTTGAGTTGTGGAGAGTATGGCGGCAGGTAGTGGAGTCGAAGCAGTCCATCGGTTGAATTGACATATTCTTGAACAATTCCGGCTTTGTGAATACTGTGACCATCGACGACGAGAATGACCTTCTGAGTCCGGTCGGTCATCAATTGGCGCAGGAACTTCACGAAGACCTCGGCCGTTGTGCGTCCCTCGTGGAGCATGAAATGCAGTTGTCCATTGGCACTGACCGCAGAAATCATCTGCACCGACACACGCTTGCCCGTCGAGCGCACCACAGGTGTTTGTCCCTGGGGTGCCCACGTGGTACCGGCGTGGTAGTCCGAGCGCATGCCAGCCTCGTCAGCGAACAGGATCTGTGCACCCAGCACCTTGGCGGTGGCCTGGAGCTGCGGCCAGTCAGACGCCCACCATTGCGACACCAGCACGGGGTCTTGTTCATAGGCGCGATGCACCGGACGCTGCGTAGTGAAGCCCAGCAGGCGCATCGCCTTGCTCAGCGTAGGCAGGCTCAATTTCATGCCGAACTGGCGCTCGATGAGTGCGCCAATCATGGAAAGTGTCCACAGCCCGAACTCGAACTTCAGTTGGTCGGGCGTGTTGTCACGAACCGTATCGGCAATCCACCGAAGTTGCTCTTCATTGAGTTTGAGCGGGCGCCCGGCTCCGCTTTTGGCTGCCAGCGCATTTTGCCCGCCCTCACTGAAGGCGGCGACCCATTTGTAGACGGCACGACTCGTCACGCCGAACAAACGCGCCACATCCGCCGCAGCAAACCCTTCCCGCATCATCTTGACACCCTGCATTCGATTCCACTGCTGCTCCATTCGGCGCGAGGTAAAAACAGGACGGGGAGGCAGTTTGTGCTTCATGGTGCATATTATATATGAACACAAACTCAATTAGAACTAAATTTCTTTATTTCTTAGTAAGACAGGATGCCCACCTTGGCAGCACCGGCCACAAGGTCCGGATGCTTGCCCTGATATCGAAGGGATTAAGACCCCGCGGGCATAACCCGTGATAACGCCCACCGTGTCCGGATGCTTGCCCTGATATCGAAGGGATTAAGACGTGCCAGCCTTGCTGGCCTTGTCGGCTGCGTTGGTCCGGATGCTTGCCCTGATATCGAAGGGATTAAGACCTCATACTGCCTCCACCTTATGGTTGATCCGCAGTCCGGATGCTTGCCCTGATATCGAAGGGATTAAGACGGCCCACCAAGGCTGACAGGTCGGCCAAGATGCGTCCGGATGCTTGCCCTGATATCGAAGGGATTAAGACGGCGGGACTCGACGTGGGCGCCAGGAACATCAGTCCGGATGCTTGCCCTGATATCGAAGGGATTAAGACGACTCGGGTAACCCGGCGGATGGCAGGCCTGGCGTCCGGATGCTTGCCCTGATATCGAAGGGATTAAGACGCCGGGCTCACTCGGACGAATACGCCCACTCGGGTCCGGATGCTTGCCCTGATATCGAAGGGATTATTAAACCGGCAATAAAACAGGCGACACAAAGGTCCCGCAAGTCCTTGATTGCAAAGGACTTCCTTGATACGCAAATTTTTCCTGTTTAATTGCCGGATTAATAAGACAAGTGGTGCAGCTTGAACGGCTCGCCGGCAGATGTCCGGATGCTTGCCCTGATATCGAAGGGATTAAGACGGCATGTCCGCCCAGCGGTCACCCGTGAACGTGAGTCCGGATGCTTACCCTGATATTAGTTCGGCAACTCTATAGAGCGTGTTATTATATTTATCATGAAACCCCAAGACGCACGCAGTATTTCACCCGACGCCCAGCGTGAAAAGCGCACCGTTGCACTCAACATGCGGACGCAGGGATACACTTTCGTCGAGATAGGGCATGCCGTTGGAGTTCACTCTCGAACGGTGCAGAAATGGTTGGCGCGAGCCGAGATGGACGGGACGGATGCGGCCATCGACGGCAAGCCACGGGGTTATGCGGTGGGCGAGCACCGGCAATTGACTCAAGAGCAGGAATCGCAGATTCGCTCGTACATCACCGATCGAATGCCCGATCAGTTGAAGATGCCCTACGCCCTGTGGACGCGCAAGGCAGTGCGCGACCTGATTCAGGACGTCACCGGCGTGACCATGCCCATTCGCACCGTTGGCCTGTACCTCAGCCGCTGGGGCTACACGCCGCAGCGCCCGCTCAAACGCGCCTACGAACAACGCCCCGCGGAGGTGCAGAAGTGGCTGGAGGTGAGCTACCCGGAAATACAGCAGCGCGCCACGAAGGAAGAGGCGGAGATCTTCTGGGGCGACGAGACTGGCGTGAACTCGCGCAGCCAGCAAGGGCGCAGCTACGCGCCGGTGGGCAAGACCCCAGCGGTGGCGCTGACCGCCAAGCGCTTTGGCATCAACATGATCAGCGCATTCTCCAACCGTGGCGAGTTGCATTTCATGCTCTACCGCGAAACCTTCGATGCAGCCAAATGCACCGAATTCCTTGGGCGCTTGACGCGCTGCAGTACCAAGAAAATCTTCCTCATTTTGGACAACTTGAAGGTGCATCACGCCAAGGATGTCAAGGAATGGGTCGAGGACAACAAGGACAAGATCGAGTTGTTCTTCCTGCCATCGTATTCACCCGAACTCAATCCGGACGAGTATTTGAACGGCGACCTGAAGAACCGGATTGCAGAGAAACCTCAGGCAAGAAACAAAGAAACGCTGGAAAGCAATGTAAAGAGCATCATGACCGACCTTGCGGCCAAACCAGTTCACATTCGTTCATACTTCAGACATCCGAAGATCCGCTACGCGGCTTGATGCGCCCTGTAGAGTTACCGGATTAATATCGAAGGGATTAAGACATGGTCGCCTCACGCAGCTGCCGCACCAGGGCGGTCCGGATGCTTGCCCTGATATCGAAGGGATTAAGACGCTGCGGCGGCCCTGTTATTGAGGCCTGCGAGGGGTCCGGATGCTTGCCCTGATATCGAAGGGATTAAGACTGGGGTCGGATATTGCTTCTTGCTGGTAAAAGGTCCGGATGCTTGCCCTGATATCGAAGGGATTAAGACGCTGGCCACGATGCCGATGCAATCCATCAGGGTCGTCCGGATGCTTGCCCTGATATCGAAGGGATTAAGACTTTCGGCTTCATTGGCTGCCTTGCGATCCTCCGTCCGGATGCTTGCCCTGATATCGAAGGGATTAAGACAACGTGCGCAAAGATTCCCGAAAACACGATATGTTCGGACGGGGACGGTCGGTCCTCCAGGGTCAGGGGGATCGGATGGGGCGCCCGGGGGGGCGCCGTACGCTCAGCGCCAGCAGACCCGCGTCGGCATGCTGCTGTCGCCCTCGATCACCACCACGGCGCCACGCGGCAGGGGCAGGTGCTCGCCGGCGGTGAGAAAGTGGTCGCGGGCATCACCGCTGACCGTGATCCAGGCGCGGCCGGATTCCACCCGGAGTTGGCTGCCGGTGCGGGCCCGGCGGGTGCAGGTGGCGCCGCGTGCCAGGGTGAGGGGCTCGCCAGCGGACTCGGCGTCAGGGCGGGGCGCTGCGGCCGGAGTGCCGCGGCGGGCGGGCACGGGGAGGGGCGCTTGCAAGGGGTGCGTGAGGCTCATGGCGGACCTGGGGTTGTGGGCGGTGGTGGGGTGGGGGTGGCTGTCCATGGCGGCGATGCTCGGGGGCGTCTGTGTGCCGCGACAGCCCCAGCGCAGTCCCGGTGTGACCGGTACAGGTGGTGCGCCGGGGCGGCTGTGCCGGTCGCACAGCCGGCCATCTGTATGGGTCCACTGGCGGGTGGGGCATACAGAATGGGGGCATGAGCCCCTCCGATGCCACCGGGCTGCATGACAGCCTCTATCTCCAGATCGCCGAGCGCATGGCGCAGTCCATCCGCAGCGGCACGTTGGCGCGCGGCGAGCGCCTGCACGTCGGTGCGCGAGCTGGCGCGCCGCCAGGGGGTGTCGCCGGCCACGGTGGTGCAGGCCTATCGCGCGCTGGAGGATGCTCGGCTGGTCGAGGCGCGCCCGCGCTCGGGCTACTTCGTGGCGGCGCGGCCGCAGCGGCTGCCGGAGCCGGAGCTGTCAGCGCCGCCGGTGGCGTCGCTGGCGGTGGATGTGAGCCTGCTGGGCGAGCAGGTGATGCAGCTGGCGGCCGATCCGAGCGTGATTTCCTTCGGTGCGGCCTGCCCGAGCGGCGAGCTGTTTGCCCAGGAGCGGGTGCGCCGCGCGGTGAGCCGGGCCGCCCAGCGCCACCGCGCCACGCTGTGCCGCTACCCGCTGGGGCCGGGCAACGAGCAGCTGCGCCGCGCCGTGGCCCGCCACGCGCTGGGGCTGGGTTGCCAGCTGGAGGCGCGCGACATCGTGGTGACCAATGGCTGCCTGGATGCGATCAGCCTGTGCCTGCGTGCGGTGACGCGTCCTGGCGACGTGGTGGCGCTGGAGTCGCCGACCTACTTCGGCTTCCTGCAGATCCTGGAGAGCCTGCACCTGCGGGCGCTGGAGATCCCGACGCATCCGCGCACGGGGCTGTCACTGGATGCGCTGCAACTGGCCTTTGACACCCAGCCGGTGAAGGCGGTGCTGGCGGTGCCGACGCTGAGCAACCCGCTGGGCGCGTGCATGCCGGCAGCAGAGCGGCGCCGGCTGGCGCAGATGGTGGCCGAGCGGGGCATCCCGCTGATCGAGGACGTGCTCTACAACGACCTGGCCGAGCGCGACGAGCTGCGCCGCGCCGTGAAGGCCTGGGACACGAGCGGGCACGTGATGATCTGCGGCTCGTTTTCCAAGACGGTGGCGCCGGGCCTGCGGGTGGGCTGGGTGGAGGGGGGGCGATGGTCGGCCGAGGTGCGGCGCCTCAAGGCGGTGCACTCGGGGGGGCAGACCGAGCTGGTCGACCTGGCGATGGCGGACCTGCTGACGCAGTCCGGCCACGAGTCCGCCTGGCGGCAGCTGCGCGCCACGATCGCGGCCCGGGTGGATGAGGCGCGCGGCGTGATCGCCGAGAGCTTTCCCAAGGGCACGCGCGTGACCGATCCGGCCGGTGGCTACATCCTCTGGGTGGAGCTGCCGGCGGGGCTGGACTCGGTGGCGCTGTTCCGTGCCTGCCTGGCCGAGCGCATCTGCATCGCGCCGGGCACGATGTTCAGCGCCACCGGGCGCTTCGACCATTGCATCCGCCTGGGCGTGGGTGGGCGCTGGGACAAGGCGCAGCGCGAGGGGCTGCGACGGGTGGGCGCCATCGCCTGCGCGATGGTGCGCAGCGTGGCGGGAGCGCCGTCCGCAGGTGCCGATACGGCACGCTGGCGTCAGGCGCCCGCGGCGGCGCTGCCGGCAGCGGTGTCCTCGTAGATCAGTTCCATCGGCAGCGTGAGCCCGACGCTGTCGAGTTGCACCGTCTCGCCCGGCCCGCTCGGGTGCAGCACCCACAGGCCCTCGGCGTTGCGGCGGAAGAGGTCGGCGTGCACGCGGTCCTGCTCGATCAGCAGGTACTCCTGCAGGCTGGGCAGGCGCTGGTAGAGCTCGAACTTCAGGCCGCGGTCGTAGGCCGCCGTGGACTCGGACAGCACCTCGACGACGAGCTTGGGCGAGGTCTTGGCCAGCTCGGCCTGTTCGGTCAGGTCCTGCGGGTCGCAGGTGACGAAGACGTCCGGGTAGAGCACCGCATCGGCCGCCTGCACGTGCAGCTTCATGCCTTCGATGTGGGTGCGGCAGGGGGTGCCGCGCAGGGCCTGGCGCAAAGCCATGTAGACGTTGCCGGCGATGAGGTTGTGGGTGCCGCGTGCCCCGGTCATCGCGAAGACTTCGCCGGCGATGTACTCGTGGCGGTCGGCCTGGGCGGCCTCCCAGTCGAGGTAGGCCGGTATGTCGAAGGCGGGACGGGGCTGCGGGACGGCGGACATGGCGATGTGGCGGCGCGGCGGCGGGTGGGGTCGGCGCATGGTATCGCGCAGGCCCCGCCGTACCAAGCCGCTCCGGGCCGCTGCCCGCGGCGGACCCGGGCTGGTTACTGCGGCTGGAAGCCGCTGGCCTTGATGATGCGTGCCCAGACCTGAGCGTAGGCCTGTTCGCGCGTGGCGAGTTGCTGGGAGGTCATGAACCCCACGGTCAGGCCCATGGTGGTGAGGCGCTCGTGCACGTCGCGCTGGGCGATCACCTTGGCGAGCGCCGCGCCAAACTCGTCGATCTTGGCCCGGGGCGTGCCCACCGGGGCGAAGACGCCGTAGTAGGGCATGTCCTCCAGGCCGGCGAGGCCCAGCTCGGCGAAGGTCGGTACGTCGGGTAGCACGGCCTGGCGGGCGCCGCCCAGCACGGCCACCACGCGGACCTTGCCGGCCTTGTGGTTCTCGATGAAGTCGGGCACCGAGCCGACGCCGGCGGCGATCTGGTTGCCCAGCATGTCGGCCATCATCGGCGCGCTGCCGCGGTAGGGCACGGGCACGAGGTCGAGCTTGTACTTCTCGCCGATGACCTTGACTAGGAACTCGGGCGTGGAGGCCGGCGCCGGGATGCCCACGGAGCCCTTGCCGCCGCCCTTTCCGTCCACGTTCGTGCGCAGCCAGCCGACGTAGTCGTTGAAGCCCTTGGCCGGGGTGCCGCCGGAGACGGCCAGCGCGTTGACGAAGGTGGCGAAGCCCGCCACCGGCACGAAGTCCTTGGCCGAGTCGTAGCCCGGCGTCTTCACCACCATCGGCAGGATGGTGATGGTGTGGTCGTGCGACAGGAACAGCGTGTGGCCGTCGGCGGGTGCGGCCTTGAGGGCCTGGGCGGCGAGCTGGCCACCGGCACCGGGTTTGTTCTCGACGATCACCGGGGCGCCGAGCTCGTCCTTGAGCTTCTCGGCCAGCAGGCGGGCGATGGCGTCGGTGCCGCCACCGGCCGGGAAACCGACCAGCAGCTTGTACGGTGCCTTGGCATCGGCCGCCAGGGCGCCGGAGAACGGCGTGGCGATGGCGGCGGCGGCCAGGGCCGCGCTGGCGAGCAGGCGGCGGCGGGTGGCGGTGGAGCGCGGCAGGTGCCGCGGGGTGGTGCAGGTCATGGGAGGCTCCAGAGCGATGAGACAGGGGAACGGAAACGGTTCGGGCCCGGCAGGCGGTCAGTCACCCTCGACCTGGGCCGGGGCCTCGCGTCGCATCGAGCCCGCCACCAGGTCGAAGCGGAACAGCCGGCATTCGATCGGGCCGTTCCACATCGGCACGCGCCGGCTTTCCTTCAGGCGCATGGCCTGCGGCAGCTTGGCGTCCGGGCTGAGCACCCAGGCGGTCCAGCCGGGGTACTGCTTCTTCCAGTGGCTGGCCAGGGCGCTGAAGAAGGCCTGGGAAGTGCCGCCGCCCTCGAAGCCTTCCCGCGCGCCGGCATCGGCGCGCGTGCCGTATCGATCGCCTGCATCGGCATGGGTGCCATATCGATCGCCCGCATCGGCACGGGTGCCATAGCGCTCCCCGGCATCACCGCGTGAGCCGGTGCCCTTGGCCTCGATGCGCTCGCCGTACGGCGGGTTGAGCATCAGCACGCCGTGCTCGGCCGGGCAGGGGCGCTGCAGCGCGTCGGCGGTCTTGAACTCGATGGCCTGGCCCACGCCGGCCTGCTGGGCGTTGCGGCTGGCGAAATCGGTCATGCGGAAGGACACGTCACCGGCAAACACCGGCACCGCCGGGGCGTGGAAGCGGTTGCGCGCCTCGGCCTTCATCTGCTGCCAGGCCTTGGCCTCGGCACGGAAGGGGGCCAGCTTCTCGAAGGCGAAGCTGCGCTGCAGGCCCGGGGCCATGCCGCAGGCGATCTGCGCGGCCTCGATGGCGATGGTGCCGGCGCCGCAGCAGGGGTCCAGCAGCGCGCCGTCCTCGGGGCGGCCGTGCCAGCCGGCGGCGGCCAGCATCGCGGCGGCCAGCGTCTCCTTCAGCGGGGCCTCGCCCTTGACGCCGCCGCGGCTCTCGTCGCGCCAGCCGCGCTTGAACAGCGCCTCGCCGGAGAGGTCCACCGACACCGTGGCGTGCGACTCGTTCAGGTGCAGAACCAGCGACAGGTCGGGGTGGCGCGGGTCCACGTCCGGGCGGTCACCGGTGGCGTCGCGCATTGCGTCGCAGACGGCGTCCTTGATGCGCAGGGCAGCGAAGTGCAGGCTCTGCAGCGGCGAGCGCTGCGCGGTGCAGTCCACCCGCAGGGTCTGGCGCGGGGTGATCCAGTCGGTCCAGCGCACCTTGCGGGCCAGGTCGTAGAGGTCGCGCTCGTCCTGATAGTCGCCTTCGGCGACCTGCCAGAGCACGCGCTGGGCCAGGCGGCTCTCCAGGTTCAGGCGCATCGCGCTGGCAAGGCTGCCCACCAGCGCCACGCCGCCACGGCCGGGCTGCACGGACTCGGCGGCACGCGGTGCCCCGGATTGGGTCAGGATGGCGCGGATCTCGTCGGCCAGCAGGGGCTCGACGCCAGCGGCGCAGGGGAGGAAGAGCGGGGCAGGGTTCACGGGCCGGATTGTCGCTGCTGCGACCGTCCTCCGGCGGTCGGCCGGTGGCTAGCATCGCAGGATGGACATCCTGCTGACCGGCCGCTGGGCCGACGATGACGAGCGCGACACCTGGCTGGCGGCCCTGTGCGAGGCCGTGCGGCCGGTGCTGCCCGGTGCCCGCTGGTGGCTCGACCGCGGCGAGGCGCAGCCGGCCTGGCCGGACCGCATCGAGATCGCGGTGGTCGCCAACCCGCTGCCCGGGCGGTTGCAGGGCCTGCCGCGGCTGCGGCTGATCCAGTCGCTCTGGGCCGGCGTCGACCGCCTGCTGGCCGACGAGTCGCTGCCGGCAAGCGTGCCGATCGCGCGCATGGTCGACCCGGCGATGAATGCGGCGATGGCGGAGACCGCGCTCTGGGCGGTGCTGACGCTGCAGCGCGGCTTCCACCACTACGCCGCGCAGCAGCGTGCCGGCCTCTGGCGCCAGCTCCCCCAGCGGCGCGCCGACGAGCTGACCGTCACCGTGCTGGGCTGCGGGCAGATGGGCGCTGCGGCCGCGCGCCGGCTGGCCGCGATGGGCTACCGGGTGCGGGCCTGGCGGGCGACGGCCGGGGCCGCGGCAGGCCTCGCTGGCATCGAGGTCCACGCCGGTGCCGAGGCGCTCGCGCCGCTGCTGGCCGACAGTGACATCGTCGTCAACCTGCTGCCGCTGACACCGGCCACGCGCGGGCTGATCGACGCCCGCTTCCTGGCCGCGCTGCCGCCCGGCGCGGCGCTGGTCAACCTGGCGCGTGGCGCCCATGTGGAGGAGGCCGACCTGCTGGCGGCACTCGACAGCGGCCGGCTCGGCCACGCCGTGCTGGACGTGTTCGCCACCGAGCCGCTGCCGGCCAGCCACCCCTTCTGGTCGCATCCACGCGTGACGCTGCTGCCGCACGTCGCGGCGCTGACCGACCCCCGCAGCGCCGCCACGGTGGTGGCGGCCAACCTGGGCGCGCTGGTGGAGGGACGGGAGATCGCGCACCGGGTGGATCGCCGCCGCGGCTATTGATCCGACACACCCGGGGCGTGCGCAAGTCACACATTCCGGCGCATGATCCAGGCATGGCTGCACCGTTCGACCGCCCTCGCCCCGATCCCGCCGGGCCAGATCGCCCGGGCGGGCGCCCGCCCTGGCCGATCAACCCCTGGGGCTTGGTGTTCGCGCTGATCCTGGTGTTCACGCTGCGCGACCTGTGGGTCACCGCCACCGAGGTGCAGCCCATTCCCTACAGCGAGTTCCACCAGCAGCTCAAGGACGGCAAGCTGGAGGCCATCCGCATCGGCAGCCGCACCATCGAGGGCGAGCTGAAGAACCCCACCGCCGACGGGCGCAAACGCATCGTCACCACCCGGGTCGACCCGGCGCTGGTGCGCGAACTGGAGCCCTTCGTCGAGGCGCACGCGGTGCGCTACGAGGGCGTGCTGGAGAACACGCTGCTGCGCGACCTGCTCTCCTGGGTCGTACCAGCGCTGGTGATCTTCGGCCTGTGGTCGCTGGTGGCCAAGCGCATGGCGGCCCAGGGTGGCGGCTTGGGTGGCCTGGGCGGGATGCTCTCGGTGGGCAAGAGCCGGGCGCGGGTGCACAGCGAAACCGACATCACCGTGCGCTTCGACGACGTGGCCGGCGTCGACGAGGCCAAGGCCGAGTTGCGCGAGTCGGTCGAGTTCCTGAAAAACCCCGCCGCCTACGGCCGCCTGGGTGCGCGCATGCCCAAGGGCGTGCTGCTGGTCGGCCCGCCGGGCACCGGCAAGACGCTGCTGGCGCGCGCGATGGCCGGTGAGGCGGGGGTGCCCTTCTTCTCCATCACCGGCAGCGAGTTCGTCGAGATGTTCGTCGGCGTCGGTGCGGCGCGGGTGCGTGACCTGTTCGAGCAGGCCCGCGCTGCGGCGCCCTGCATCATCTTCATCGACGAGCTGGACGCGCTGGGCCGCGCGCGTGGCATCGGGCCGCTGAGCGGCGGGCACGACGAGAAGGAGCAGACCCTCAACCAGTTGCTGGCCGAGATGGACGGTTTCGACGCCAGCCAGGGGGTGGTGATCCTGGCCGCCACCAACCGGCCCGAGGTGCTGGATGCCGCACTGCTGCGCGCCGGCCGCTTCGACCGCCAGGTGCTGGTGGACCGGCCCGACCGCCGCGGGCGCGCCGAGATCCTGCGCGTGCACTTCCAGAAGGTCACGCTGTCGCCGGTGGTGGACGCCGACGCAGTGGCCGCGCTGACGCCGGGTTTTGCCGGCGCCGACCTGGCCAACCTCGTCAACGAGGCCGCGCTGCTGGCCACCCGGCGCGGCGCGGCGGCGGTGGAATCGCGGGACTTCACCGCCGCGGTGGAGCGCATCGTCGCCGGGCTCGAAAAGCGCCAGCGCGTGATGAGCGCCACCGAGCGCCGCACCGTGGCCGTGCACGAGAGCGGCCACGCCCTGGTGGCCATGCTGCAGCCCGGCAGCGACCCGGTGCACAAGATCTCCATCATCCCGCGCGGCATCGGTGCGCTGGGCTACACGATGCAGCGCCCCACCGAGGACCGCTACCTTGCCACCCGCAGCGAGCTGCAGCAGCGCATGGCGGTGCTGCTGGGCGGGCGCGCGGCCGAGCAGCTGGTGATCGGCGAGATCTCCACCGGCGCGGCCGATGACCTGGCCCGCGTCACCGACATCGCCCGTGACATGGTGACGCGCTACGGCATGGCCGAGGCGCTGGGCCAGGTGGTGTTCGCCGGCCAGCAAGCGCGCTTCCTGCCCGGTAACGGCGATGGCAGCAACGGCTTGCTGCCCGCCGAGCGGCCCTTCTCGGATGCGACGGCCGACGCCATCGACCACGCCGTGCGCAGCCTGGTCGACGCCGCCTACGCCCACGCCAGCGAGCTGCTGGCCAGCCGGCGCGAGCTGCTCGACGAGATGGCCGGCCGCCTGCTCGACCATGAGACGCTGGACGAGGCGGAACTCGCTGCCATCGCGGCGCGGTTGCGCGGCGCAACGGTGTAACGAACCTGGCCGCCGTTACGGACAGGTGCCGCTGGTCAGCGACACGCTGCGGTACTCCGAGTCAATGCAGCAGGAGCTGGCACAGTACAGCCCACCCTTCGTCAGGTTCGAGCAAACCTGTTGCGCGGATATCGTGTAGTCATCTACGTTGAACGACCGGCACCCGGACGTCCATGCGCCGTAGTCATAGCGGTTGCAGGTTTGGCTCGTCCGTTTTTGGTATGTACATGCATAGACGCTGGAATCAGAATCGCCACCGCCACAGGCTACCAGGGAGACGGAAACGAAGATCCAGCAGAGTATTTGCTTGAAGTCGGCGTTCATGATGCACCTGAAATTGGGGGCGAGGTACCGTGGCACCTGGGAGGGCTGACTCAAGTCGCCCTTGCCGACGGGCCAGCTGTGTCAGAACATGAAATTGAGCCCAACCGACACAGCGGAATAGAACCCCAGCGAGCTTTCCTGATCGCAGGCCCGGCCGCGGAAGCCGCTGGGTTCCGTATAGGTGCAACTGCTGGATCCACCGGCCCACTGGCCGATGTTCAGTCCGGGCGTGATCGAGAAATTGTTACCCAAGCGGAACCGGTAACCCGCTTCGGCGCCCCATTGGATGTTCTTGGAGTTGCCTTTGCCGGCATACGGATATTCGTTGTAGGTCCAGTCGACATCGAATCGGCTGAGTGCACCACCCACGTACATGCCCTCCAGCTTCCGATTGAAGTAGTAGCGGAAACCGGCACCGAAGGCCTTGCCGTCGCCTTCCTCGACATAGTTGCCCTCATCCCACTTGTAGCTGAGCGACGAGCCACGCGCAAAGATCGACCATCCGGGGGAAACCATGTGCTCATATTCCAGCATCGTCACGGTTCCTTTCTTCAGGTCGCCAATCGGCGGCGTGGCGGCGATCGCGAGGTTGAGCGAGTTGTTCTGTGCCATGGCACCCGCGGATGCAATCAGTCCGCTGATCAACAGGAAACCTGCGCGGGTGAGATGGGGTCTTTGGAACCTGTTCATGAAACCTCCGATGACGATGGGTTGGGAAAACCGTGTCGGGCCATCTCGATCCCATCCCGGTCCGGAACCGGTTTCCGATCCTGATGATCAGCAATGGCCGTCATTGGATTCATCGTAGAAAGAGGTCCGCGGCGAGGATGCCCTCCCGTTGGAGGGCATTACGTCTTGTTGCAATCCAGGGCATGCGGTTTCTGGTGGGCTACAGGGTCTTGACCCTGATCAACGCTGGCGCGGTGCCGCTGGAGTGTTGACGAACCTCGCTTGCCGAGAGCTTGCCCTTGATGTCATCCTGAACCCAGGAGGGTTCGCGTGAAGCAGAAGGATCGGGCGGCAGATTCCGCGCTGGCCTATGTGCGTCTGTTATGCAGTACCGGAGTGAAGTCCACGCTCGTGGTTCCGGATCTGTTGCGCACCTTGCACGATGTCGTGCCGGCGACGGGTTATGTCTTCACCTGGATGGATATGGCGGGTGGACTGGCGGCGATGTACTGCGAACCGCCCCTGGATACCCCGGTTCCTGAATTCCTGAAGGACCCCGCCTACCTGCTGGCACAGGCCGGCTATCGCAACGATCACCTGCAGGGCCAGAGTCGCAACGGGCAAGTGGCCGAAATCAGTGCGAGTCCCGAGTTCAAGTCAAGCGAGTTCTTCGAGGTGATGTGCCGTCCCGCCGGGGTCGAGCACGGCTGGGACGGTTTCGTCCGGATGGACGGGCGGGTCTGCGCGGTGTTGGCCCTTTGGCGCGACGCGCACATGGCACGAGTGGATGCAGAGGAAGAGTATCAACTGCGCTGCGTCTTCCCGCACCTGGCGCACCTGCTGGCTGTCGAGAAGGACGCGTCGGACGAGGGTGCGGGGGATCGGTTCCTGCCCAGCGGGGAACATGGCCTTGCCGTGGTGGATGGGACCGGGAGGATCATTCACGCTTCTCCGGAGGCGCAGCGGATGTTGTGGTATCTGGCTCACCCGGCGTTTCGGGGCCACGGCTCGCCGGTGGGCGATGGCGTGCCTGCGAACGAGGCGATCGAAGAAGTTTGCCGTCGGTTGTGCGCGCTGTTGAGGAACCAGCCGACCCCGGCACCCGGATTGCATCTGCGCAATCAATGGGGCGCCTTCTCGATACGCGGTTTCATTCTAAGTGGTCACCCGCAGGCGTGGGGCGATTCGGGTGCCACCCTGTTCGGCCTGCAGGTCAGCCGATGCGTGCCGCCCGAAGTGGCCGCGGTGCGACGGATGATGGGGTTGCCCTTGTCGCACAAGCAGCGGGAACTGTGCTTGCAATTGGTACGGGGACTTAAACCCGCCCAGATCGAGGCGGTATTGGGGATCAAACCGACGACGCAGAAAGACTATCTGCTGCGCATCTACAACAAGCTCCAGATTGCCTCGCGGGAGGAATTGTTCGACCGATTGCTGCAGACCGAACCCGCGCATCGGGTAGAGGTCTGAGTCGGCTATTTTCGGGCGAAATAGGCCCGGTCCACGACTTTCCCCTTCGCGTCGAAATCAATGACGAGGGAATGGGTCTCCGACTTGAGACCGCCAAAGGAAGCCTGCGCATGGACGTATGTCCATCGTGACACGGCACCGATCGGGCTGCCGGAGATCAACTCCATCTGGTAAGGCTCCCCGAACCATGCCCGAATCTGTGTCTGATCATGAATACCCACCTGGATGTCCTGGGCGCGTGTGGGATCGAATGGCCGGCCTGCGCTGGCGCAGGCGACCAGCAGGGCCACCAGCGTCATGGCGCCGATATTCTTGAGGTTCATTCCTGTTTCCTCCCTGGTTGATGGCGTGAGAGTGATCGGGCGGGGCGGGGAGGGGGCGAACCCCCCGGGATTCCGTTTCGTCCTGGAAATCATCATAGGAACGGGGGACCGAAACCGGTGCCCTCCTGCGGGAGGGCATTGCATATTGTTTCAGTTGGCGTGTACGCCAAAGCGTGGCCTGTGGAACAAGACCCCCGCGGGGCCCGGGTGGCCGTCCCGGCGCGGCAGGTTCGTGGGGCAGTGCGTGAACCTGGGGCAAGAACCGCAAGCCCGGTGTAACGGCCCGGGGCAGGATGGCCTCAACTGTGTCGGGTCGTTTCTTGTGCGCTGCAGCAGGACTTCAGAATCGGCGCCCCGCGGTGGGTCCGGGGCGCGCCGATGAGGCGGGCTCCCGGCCTGGGGCCGCTTTGAACAGGAGTACTGCCATGCGAATCCATCCACGAACTGATCTGTTGGCCACGGCGGCTGGCGTGACCACCGATGCGGTGGCCAGTGGCGCCAGCAGCAATGGCACGGGCGCGGCCCAGGGCGCTGTCACCGGCACCGCCAGGCGCCCGCGGGAGCCGCGCGCGTTGGCACTCATCCTGGCCACCAGCGCGCTGGCCTGGGGCCTGGCGGGCTGCGCCGACATGAGCGAGCGCCAGAAGGGCACGGCGGCCGGGGCGGCGATCGGCGCGGCCGGTGGCGCGGTGATCGGCAAGGCGACCGGCGGCAAGGCCGGCACCGGCGCGGTGGTCGGTGGGGTCGTCGGCGCGGTGGCCGGCAACCTCTGGTCCAAGCGGATGGAGGACAAGCAGCGCGCGATGGAGCAGGCCACGCGCGGCACGGGTGTCGACGTCGTGCGCACCGCGGACAACCAACTCAAGCTGAACATCCCGGCGGACCTGGGCTTTGACGTGGGCCGCGCCGAAGTGAAGCCGGCGTTTGCGACGCTGCTGGACAAGTTCGCCCACGGGCTGGACGCCGGCATGCAGGTGCAGGTGGTTGGCCACACCGACAACAGCGGCAGCGATGCGCTGAACAATGCGCTCAGCCGCGAGCGGGCCGAGAGCGTGCGCGATCAGCTCGTCGCCAAGGGGGTCGCGGTGGGGCGCATCGCCATCGAGGGCCGCGGTGAGCGCCAGCCGGTGGCGGACAACGCCACGCCGGAGGGCCGGGCGCACAACCGGCGGGTGGAGGTCTTTCTGCGTGAACCGCAGCCCGCGTCGTGAGCGCAGGCTGAGCGGAGCGGTCTGCTCAGCCGGGCAGGGTGGCCGGGGCCGACCACTTGTCGCTGTCCCAGCCCAGCAGCTCGGCGAGCCGGCCGATCAGCCAGGGCAGTTCGGCTTCGCGCAGGCCGGCGGCCGGGTTCGCCAGGGTGGCGTGGATGCGATCCAGCACCTCGTCTTCGGCAATGCCGAGATCGAAGTGGATCTGCTGCGCCGTGGCCATCAGCTGCTGGGCGAGGTCCTCGCAGAGCTCGGCGCGCTCGGCCAGTTCCTCGCGGGCGATGGTGAGCCGGCCGCGCCGGTCGGTGTAGAGGGCGCGGAAGGCGTCGGGGATCAGGATCTGGGAGCTGGAGTCATCGGCCATGGCGCAAGTGTCGCCCAAGGCCCCAGCGTCAGAAGGTTTCCCAGTCGTCGCCGGGCGCCGTGGCAGGCACCGCGGCCGCCGCGGTCGGGGCTGGAGTGGCGGTGCGGGGAGGCGTCACCGCTGCGGCCGGCGCCTTGGCGGGCCGTGCCGCTGCCAACGTGGCCGCAGCAGCGGGCACCCGCGGGGCCACGGGGCTGCTGCTGGCATCCTGGCCGATTTCGAACTTCAGCACCAGGTCGTTCAGGCGCTGGGCCTGCTCGCGCATCGAGTCGGCGGCCGCCGCGCTTTCCTCGACCAGCGCCGCGTTCTGCTGGGTCATCTCGTCCAGGCGGGTGACGGACTGGTTGACCTGGCGGATGCCGTCGTTCTGCTCGCGTGCGGAGGCGCTGATCTCGCCGATGATGTCGGTGACGCGGCGCACGGAGGCCACCAGGTCGGTCATCGTCACGCCGGCGTCCTGCACCAGCTTGGAACCCTGCTCGACGGTGTCCATCGAGGCACCGATGAGCGACTTGATCTCGCGTGCCGCGCCGGCCGAGCGCTGCGCCAGGGCGCGCACCTCGCCGGCCACCACGGCAAAGCCGCGGCCCTGCTCGCCGGCCCGTGCGGCTTCCACGGCGGCGTTGAGCGCCAGGATGTTGGTCTGGAAGGCGATGCCGTCGATCACGCCGATGATGTCGCCGATCTTGCGGCTGGAGGCGGCGATCTCGTCCATGTTGGTGACCACCTGGCTGACCACCTCGCCACCGCGGGTGGCGGTGTCGGCCGCGGAGGAGGCGAGCTGGTTGGCCTGGGCGGCGGCGTCGGCGCTTTGCTGCACCGTGACGGTGAGCTGCGACATCGAGCCGGCGGTGGCCTGCAGGCTGCTGGCAGTCTGCTCGGTGCGGTTGGACAGGTCGGCGTTGCCGGTGGCGATCTCGGCGCTGGCGATCTGCATGCTCGCTGCGCCGGAGCGCACCTCGCCGACGAGCTGGCGCAGCGCACCGGTCATGCGGTCGAGGCCACGCATCAGGTCGCCGATCTCGTCGCCACGCGAGGTGTCGACCTGGCCGGTCAGGTCGCCACCGGCGATGCGGTCGATGGCGTCGCGCGCGGCCATCAGCGGCAGCACGATGGCGCGGGCACTCAAGGCGGCCATGATCAGGAGGACGCATGCCAGGACGAGCATCACCGCGACCACGCCATAGACGGTCAGCATGCGCTGGGCCGCTGCCGCCCCGGCCTGCTCCTCGGCCTGCTGGTGCTCCAGGGCAACGAAGGTGCGCTGCGCCTCCAGGTAGCTGGCGAGCCGGCTGCGCACGGCCTGCACCTGCTCGGCGGGCACCTCGGCTGCGTCGCCCCGCTTGCCCAGTACCTCGCGGCGCAGTTCGACGTAGGCCTTGCGGGTCTGCGCGACGCGCTCCAGGGCGGCCTTCTCCTCCGGCCGCTCGGCGCGTGCTTCGATGGCTTTCTGGATCTGGGAGATGCGTGCCGACGTGGCGTCCATCTCGGCCTTGAGCTTGTCGCCCAGCGTCGCGTCGGTACTCTGGATCGCCGCCAATCCCCGTGCCGCGTTGGCCTCGGTCAGCCCGGCCCACTGGGTGGCGTCCTCGATCATCTGCAGCTGCTGCAGCTGGGCCGCTCGAACGGCGTTGACCTGAGACTGGGTGCGCAGACCGATGAACACGGCGGCAACCAGGATGACCGCGACCACGGCCAGGTTGGGCAGCCACAGGCGTCGGGAAATGGAGAAGGATTTCATGGGGGCAACACTCCTGGTCCGACACGGGACCGGGCTACCGGGGGCGATGGGCGGTGGGCCTGCGGACTGCCGGGCTTGACCCGGTGACAGGCCTGGCAGCGTGGCCATCATCGGTGCGAACCGCCATGGCCGGTCGAGCGATATCGGCCGCCAAGGGCTCTCAATTCAACCGGGTGATCGGGTTCCTGGCGGGGGTGTGCCAGCGGTCACGGGTGCGGGTCGAGCAGCCGTTCGACCAGCACCAGCGCCGCTTCGAAGTCGAAGCCGTGGATGCGCTGCCCCAGCTCGCGGGCCTGCGCGCCCAGGGTGGCCACCAGGGGCGCATGGGCCTGGTCGAAGGCGTCCAGGGCCTCGGTGTCGTGCAGCGTGAGCAGTTCGCGCAGGCGCTCCAGTGCGGCTCGGGCGGCTGCAACGGTGCCGGCGTCGGCCATCGGCTGGGGGCGGGCCGGCGGCGCAGGTGGCTCACCTGGCGCGCCTGGGTGGGCGAGCGCGGCCTGCAGCGGCGGCAGGCAGCCGTTCAGCTCACGCTCCACCTGCGCGACCGCCGTTGCCAGGGCCGCCTGGCTGCGTTGCTCGACGGCAGCGATCTCCAGCGCCCGGCTGGCCGTGCTCAGCGCCAGGGCACCGATGGTGGCGGCCGTGCCGACCAGCCCATGGGCCAGCGCGCGCAAGGCGTCGCAGGCTGCCCTGCGGTCTGCCGCGGTCGCCGCGGCCTGCAAGGCGGCCTGCAGGCGCGGGCCGTCGTCGGCGTGGTGCGCCAGAAAGAGTTCCAGCATGCGCCGGTAGAGTTTCTCGTCGCCGCGCAGGCGGCGCAGGGCGCCCTTCGGATCGAGTCCGGGGTGCTGTGCCAGTGGCTCCAGATGCAGTGTCGCTGCGCCGCTGGCAGCGGTGCTGCCTGACGAGGGAGGGGCCACAGACCGCGGCGAAGCGGCCATTGGCGAGGCGGGCGCCGCGCCGAGTCCGCGCAGGCGATCGCCTTCGCGCAGCCAGTGCAGCAGGCTGTGCCGCAGGGCCTCCGGCTCGACCGGCTTGATCAGGAAGTCGTTCATGCCCGCGTCCAGCCCCAGGCGGCGGTCCTCGGCGAAGGCGCTGGCCGTCAGGGCGACGATGGGGACCGCGGCGCGCCCGGGCAGGCGCCGGATCGCCGCGGTGGCCTCCAGGCCGTCCATCACCGGCATCTGCACGTCCATCAGGATCAGCTCGTAGTCCTGCTCGGCGGCCATGCGCAGCGCCTGCGCACCATCGCAGGCGATGTCCACCTGCGCCCCGAGGGCAGCGAGCAGGTCGCGCGCCACCTCCTGGTTGATGGGGTTGTCCTCGGCGAGCAACAGGCGGGCGCCGCGCAGGCGTGCGCCGCCGTCCGGCACATCCAGCGCATCCGGCGCATCCGGCGCGGCGTCCGCCGGTGTGGTCGCCGGGGTGTCGGCGGGCGCGTCGGCCAGGCCCAGCGGCAGTTCGAACCAGAAGGTGCTGCCCTGGCCGGGCTGGCTGTCCATGCCGATGCTGCCATCCATCAGCTCGACCAGGCGCTTGCTGATGGCCAGGCCCAGTCCGGTGCCGCCATAGCGGCGTGTGGTGGAGGCGTCGGCCTGCTCGAAGGCCTCGAACAGCCGGGCGGACTGCGCCGGGCTGACGCCGATGCCGGTGTCGACCACCGCGAAGCGCAGCCAGGTGCGCTCATCGCTGCGCTGCAGCGGGGTCACCCGGATCGCGACCGAGCCCTGTTCGGTGAACTTGACCGCGTTGTTCGCCAGGTTGAGCAGCACCTGCTCCAGGCGCAGCCGGTCGCCGACCACGTGCACCGGGCAACTGGGCGCGAGCTCGACGTGGAACTGCACCGCCTTGCTGCGCAGGCGGCCGTGCACCATGTCGGCAATGCGCGCCAGGCTGGCGGCGAGGTCGAAGGCACCGAGGTGCAGGTCCACCTTGTGGGCCTCGATCTTGGAGAAATCGAGGATGTCGTTGATGACCTGCAGCAGGTGCTCGCTGGCGTCGGCGATCTTGTCGAGGTGGTCGCGCTGGCGCGGCGTCAGCGGATCGCGGCGCAGCAGGTGCGCGAAGCCGACGATGGCGTTCATCGGTGTGCGGATCTCGTGGCTCATGTTGGCCAGGAAGGCGGTCTTCGCCTGGCTGGCTGCATCGGCGGCGTGCTTGGCCTGCTCCAGCGCGAGCTCGATGCGGCGGCGCTGAACGATGCCCCAGAGCTCGGTGCCGATCAGGCCCAGTTCGCGCTCGTCGTCGGCGTCATAGGGCTGGTCCTTGCCGGCGGCCTGGAGCAGGCAGGCGACGCGGCCCTCGTCTTCGATCGGCACCACGACGGTCGCCACCGCAGGGTCCGCGGGTGGCTCGCCCACCTGGGCCAGGGTGCGCTCGTCCTGCCCCGCCGCCGCAGGCGTTGCCAGGCGAGCGCTGCGGCTGCCGGTCAGACGCATGGCCTCGCTCAGGCCACGCTGCCAGAGGGCCTCCTCGTCCAGCGAAGCAGCCAGCCGGCTCAGCAGCAGCATGGCGCGCAGCCGCTCGTCCTCGCGGTGAAGGCGCTGATTGAGGGCCTCCAGCTGCGTGGTGCGGGTGGCCACCAGTTCCTCCAGATGCTGGCGGTGGCGCTGCAGCTCCTGCTCGGCGGCCAGGAAGGCCAGTGCGAAGCCCAGGTTGCTGCTCAGCCGCTCGAACAGGCGCATCAGGTCGGCGTCGAAGAAACCGGGCTGGTCGGCGTAGACGTTCAGGCAGCCCTCGATGCGATCGTTCAGATGGATCGGGAAAGCCGCGCTGGAGTGCAGGCCTCGTGCGAGGGCCCGCTCGCGCCAAGGTGCCGTGCGGGGGTCGCGGGCAATGTCGTCCACCCGCATCGCCTGGCCCTGGAGCAGCGCCAGGGCCGTCGGTCCGAGTGGCGCGGTCAGGCTCAGGCTCAGGTTTTCGACATAGCCATCGGAGGGCCCGGCCTGTGCCGCCGGAACGATCGCCTGGCTGGCCGGGTCAACCTGGCCGATCCAGGCCAGCCGCAGGCCACCTTCCTCGACCGTGATGCGGCAGGCCTCGGCGAACAGGGTCTGGCGGTCATGCACGCGCACGATCGCCTCGTTGACGCCGCTGAGCACCGCGTAGGCCTGGTTGAGCCGGCGGATGCGCGCCTCGCGGGCCTTGGTCTGGGTGACGTCGCGCCACACGGCCGACAGCAGCGGCCGGCCGGCATAGCTCAGCAGTCGCAGCGTCATGGCCGCGTCCTGCAGGCTGCCGTCGGCGCGGCGGTGGCGGGTCTCGAAGGACAGTGACTCGCCTGCGAGGGCCCGCTGGCGGTTCTCCTCGATCTGCGCGGCGGAGTGCTCGGCCTGGAAGTCCTGCGGCTTGAGTTGCTTGAACTGCTCGCGTGTGTAGCCCAGCCCGGCGCAGGCGGCGTCGTTGAAGGTCACGATGTGCTGGGTGGCGGGGTCGACCAGCGCGATCGAATCGGTGGTCTGGCTGAACATCGTGTCGACCAGACGCTCCTGATCGGCAATGGCCCGCGCGCCCTGCTTGATCAGCGTGATGTCGCGGGCTACGCCGAGCACCCCCTGCAACTCCCCGGCCTCGTCGAACAGCGGGGTCTTGATGATCTCGAACAGGCCGCGCTCGTCGGTATTCGGCATGCTCAACCAGCGTTCGCTGCCGACGCTGGCGCGGGTGGCGGCAACGCTCACATCGGCCCGGGCCAGCGCGTCGAATGCGTCGGGGGGGAGCAGGTCCCGGTCCGTCCGGCCGACGATCTCTTCCGGCGTGTGGCCCACGAATTGCGCGAACCGCTGGTTGCACGCGCGGAACAGGCCCTGCGGATCCGTCACCCAGATCAGGTCGGGGACGGCGTGCAGGATCTCGCGGGTTCGGCGCTCGCTGTCACGCATCTGCTGGGCCGTGTTCGCATGGGCGATGGCCAGCGCCGCCAGCTGCACCGAGAAATCCAGATACGCCAGCTCCTGTTCGCTGGGGCTGCGCGGCTCGCGGTGGTAGACCGCGAAGCTGCCCAGCATCTGGTCACCCGCACCCAGGATGGGCTCGGACCAGCAGGAGCCCAGCCGCGCCGCGCGGGCGAGCTCCAGATAGGGCACCCAGTTGGGATGCGTCTCGATGTCCTCGACGATCACCCGGCGCCGGTGGAACATCGCCGCTCCGCAGGAGCCGGCGACCGGACCGATGGGCGCGCCGTCGATGGCCTGGTTGTAGAAGTCAGGCAGGCTGGGGGCGGCACCCAGGCGCACGCGCAGGCCGTTGTCGCACAACAGCAGCACGGTGCACAGGCTGCCTGGGAAGGCCGTCTCGTAGTCGAGCACCAGCTGGCGCAGCAGGCTGTCCAGGCCGTCACCGCGGGCCAGGTTCTCCAGCAGCGAGAGGCGGCGCAGGTCGCGCTCCCGGTTGCGATGCAGCGGCGTCACGTCGGTGATCACCGCGATGCGGCAGTCCCTGCCGTCGTGTTGGACGTCGTGCGACTGGGCGACGATGTGCATGACGCTGCCGTCCCGGCGTACGTTGCGCCACTCGCCCGCATAGGCCAGGCCGACCAGCTGGTTGGCCAGCTGGGTGAGCGCCGGTCGGTCCTCGGGCGGGTAGAGGTCGGTCAGGTGCAGCGCGCAGGCCTCGCTGGCGCTGTAGCCATACAGGGCCTCGAAGGCCTCGTTGACGGTCAGCAAGCGCAGGTCGTCGCGTGCATAGATCAACATCGGCGCCGGGTTGCGGGCGAACAGGTGGCGGTATTCCTCCTCGACCCGGCGCAGTGCGGTGATGTCGCGACCGATGCCCAGCACCCCCAGCAATCGCCCGTCGGCGTCGCGCACGGGCGTCTTGATGGTGTGGGTGAGTTCGTGGTGGCCGTCGTCCGGGAAGGTCAGCTCCTCTTCGTTGATGGTCGGCGCGTTACGCTCCATCGCGCGGCGATCGTTGGCACGGAAGAAGTCGGCCAGCTCGCGGGGCACGAAGTCGTAGTCGGTCTTGCCACGGATGTCCGCCTCCGCGGCCCCGAAGAAACGCTCGAAACGTGGGTTGCAGCTGACGTAGACGCCGTCAGGATCCTTCATCCAGACCAGGTCCGGGATGGCGTCGAGCACGGCCCGCTGGCGTGCCCGGTCCGCCTGGAGGGCCAACACCTGCCGCTCCAGCAGCAGCGCACGTTCCAGCACCGAGCGGGTGAGCAGCCCGGCCAGGCAGCCGACCTCGTCGACCACCGCGAGCTGGCCGATGCCCAAGTCGGCCATGCGCTGCAGCGCGGCAGGCACGGAGGTGGTGGTCGCTACGCTGTGCACCGGTGAGCTCATCACGTCGGCGAGGCACTTGCCCTGCGGGTCGAGCCGCTGCACATACAGGCGCAACACGTCGCGTGGGGTCAGGATGCCGACCGGGCGGCATGCCTCGATGACCAGCAGGCAGTCAGCCGGCTGCTCCTGCATCAGGAGCAGGGCCTGCGCGAGTGCCGTCTGCGGACCCAACGTGTGCGGCACCGCGTTGAGCAGCGCCTGCACACCCGGGGTGGCAGTGGCGGCGTGTGTCTCACCCGAAGGCAGGCTCGTGGCTGGGATCAAGGAAGACTCCTGCGGGACGGCATCGGCGCACACGGGGTGCCGCGCTGCCCGAATCGGCACATCTTAGGACGCGACGGACGGGTGTGGCCAGGCGCCGCCGCAAACTTCACAGCGAGAGTGTCATCCGTGCCAGGAAGCCCTCCTGCTCGCCCTTGGTGGCGTAGCCCAGCGGGTTGGCGACGACGCGGCAGCGGCCCACCCGGTAGTCCTGGGCGCAGTGCAGGTGGCCATGCAACCAGAGGTCGGCCTGCGCCAGCCAGCCGTCCAGGGCGTTGCAGAAGCCGGCAGTCCCTGGCGTGAGGCCGTAGCGTGGATCGGCGCTGCGCAGGCTGGGGGCAAAGTGGGTGACGACCACCGTGCGCCCGTCGTGCGGCTGTGCCAATGCGGCCTGCAGCCAGGCCTGGTCCGCCAGGCCCAGCTCGCGCAGCCGCTCGGCCAGCAGGGGTGTGCCGTCGGCGTCGTCGAGCGTGCTGTTCTTGCCCAGGTAATAGTTGGCGGCGCGGAAGGCCTTTTCGCGCTCGCGCAGCCGGCGGGTCAGCTCGCTGACCGGATCGGCGGCGGCGGTCTTCGCCTCGTGCAGTTGGCGGCGCAGCGTGCGGCGCGTGGGGGTGCCCGTCAGCGTGCCGCCGGCAAGGCCCTCGGCCTTGAGCGCCAGCGCTTCGGGCGAAGCGAGCGCGTCGAAGTCGCTCCACAGCGTGCAGCCGATGAAGCGCCACCCATCGATCACGCGCACCTCCCGGTCCAGCCAGTCGATGCCCAGGCGTTCGCAGGTGGCGCGCAGCCGGGCGCGGGTGGCGGCGTAGGGCAGGCCGTCGTACTCGTGGTTGCCGGGCACGTAGAGCACGCGCGGCCAGGGCGAGCCCGGGCGGCGGGGGGAGAACTGGCCGAGCCCGAAATCGCCGTCCCCCCCGGCGAGCGCCGAACCGGCCTGGTAGGAGCCCACGTCGCCGGCCAGCACCAGCAGGTCGATGCCGGGCGCGGCGTCAAAGACGCGGTGCGGGTCGTTCTCGAGGTGCAGGTCGGAGAGCAGCTGCAGGCGCAGGGGCGCAGGCGTGGGTCGGTGCATGGACCGAGTATCGCGGTCGTGCATGCCCATCGCCGGCGGGTGGCGAACCGGCCCCCCCGCCCGGTGTGGCGCGCAGCCCGGCCGGCTGGTCAGGGCACCGTGGCCGTCACGGCACTCAGGACGTTGTCTGCCGGGCGGTAGGTGAGCGCGGTACCGGACAGGTCGCTCACGGCCAGCGTCACCGCGGCCAGGTCCAGCCTCAGTGTGGACGAACTCAGCGCGCACGTGCCGTTGGCGGCGGTGACGCAGCTGCGCAGCGCGTTGCTGTTGGAGAAGCGCGCCGACACCTTCACGCCCTTGAGCGGTTGGCCCTCTTCCTGGTGCACCGCGATCGTCACCGTCGCCACCCAGGCGCTGCGCCCGCTCTTGCGGGTGGCCACGCCGAGCGACTCGACATGCACATCCCACGGCGTGGGAAAGGCCACCTGCCGGGCCGGGCCGACGAAGAGCAGCTTGTTCTTGCTGCCGGCGCCCGAGCTCTTCACCGCCGATGCGGTGGCCTGCGTGGTCAGCTGCGTGCCCACCTGCGCCGCAGTGAGCTTGGGCCGCTCCTGCAGCACCAGCGCTGCGGCGCCCGTGACGAAGGGCGTGGCCATGGACGTGCCCTGCTTGGTCACCAGCGCTGCGGCGTCGGTGTGTGTGGCCGAGGTGATGTTCGTGCCGGGCGCGAACAGGTCCAGGCAGCTGCCGAAGTTGGAGAACACGGCGCGGGTGTCGCGCAGGTCGGTGGCCCCCACGGTCAGCGCCGACGCAGCCCGGGCGGGCGAGTACTTGCAGGCGTCGGCGTTGTCGTTGCCCGCTGAGACCACCACGGTGAAGCCAGCGGAAGTCAGCCGCGCGACCGCCTGGTCGGTCGCTGCCGAGGCGCTGCTGCCCAGGCTCAGGTTCACCACACCGGGGCGCACGCCATGGGTGGCGATCCAGTCCAGGCCCTGGATCAGCGAGCTGCCCCAGCCCGAACCGCCACAGCCGATCACCCGCACCGGCACCAGCTGGGCCCCGGGCGCCACGCCCACCGTGGCACCGGCGGCGATGCCGGCCACGTGGCTGCCGTGCCCGGTGCAGTCGGCGGTGCCGGTTCCGTCACCGATGGTGTCGAAGCCGGCCAGCAGCCGGGCGCCGAATTCGCCGTGTGCCGAGATGCCTGAATCCACCACGTAGACGGTCACGCCGCTGCCGTCACGGGTGTTGGTGAACCAGCCATCCAGCGGCAGCCGGGCCTGGTCGATGCGGTCCAGCCCCCAGCGCCCGTCGGCAGCGGCGGCCTGGCGCAGGGCGGTGGCCTGGACCGGCCGGTCCCGCTCGATGGCCAGCACCGCGGGGTGGTCGGCCAGCTCGGCGACAAAGCGCTCTGCCTGGGCCTTGGGCACCGCGGCGGCAAAGCCCTGCAGCGCCTGGGAAAAGTGGCCCAGCACGCGAGCGCCCCGCCCGGCCAGCAGCCGCTGGGCGACCTGCTGAACGGCCACCTGCTGGCGCGCTGCCGCCAGGTGGCCTGCGCTCAGGATGGCGCGGCTGCGCGGCATGGCCTCGGCCACCGCCGCGGGGTTGAGCGTGACGATGTAGCGCGGCTCGCTGTTGCCCGCCTGCGCCTGCAGGGCGTTGACTTGCTGCTGCTCCTCGGCGCTGTAGGGCGCCAGGTCCAGTGCCACGCGGCCGGCGTTGGCTGCAGCATCCGTGTCGGCCGTGCTGTCGCCGCCGCCACAGGCGGCCAGCCAGATCGCCGCTGCGGCCAGGGGCAGCAGCCTTTTCACCCGGGTGGATGTCATGTGGAAGGTCTCGAAAAGGTGAATGCGCAGTCAGCCGTGACGGGGAGCAGGGAGTACCGCCGGCCGTTGGCCGGGGCGAAGCAGCAGTCACCGGTTCTATCGGCCGGCGCGGTGCGTTGATGAAGGGCGGAACGACAGCGTTTTTTGCGCTTGCGGTGTGCTTGAGGCCTGCGATGTGACCGATTCACGAAAGCGCTGCGCACCGAGGGGCCGTGCTGGCCTGACCGGCCATGCCTGCCCCGTCCTCCCCCTCCTGCACTGTGAGGCCCGCCGGCCTGCGGGCGCTGCCGTGGCTGGCCCGGATGCCCCAGGGCGGGCAACGCGCCACAGCGACACGGCAGCCATCCGCGCTGGCATCATCGCGCCCACGCATCGACCGATCCGCCGGAGCCCGCCGCCATGGGACACGCCCTGACCCGCACCCGCCTGACCCCCGCCGACTTCCTCGCCTGGGAGGACACACAGGCCGAACGCCACGAGTTCGTCGACGGCGAGATCTTCGCCATGGTGGGGGCTCGGCGCATCCACGGCATCGTCAGTCTCAACCTGGCATCGGCACTCAAGTCCCAGCTGAAGGGGACCCCCTGCCGAGTCTTTGCCGAGTCGATGAAGCTGCAGGTGGCCGACGACCTGTTCTACCCCGACGTCTTCGTCACCTGTGACGCCCGTGACCTGCGCACCGAGCAGGTTTTCACCGCACCCACGCTGATCGCCGAGGTGCTGTCGCCCTCGACCGAGGCCTATGACCGCGGGCTGAAGTTCACCGCCTACCGCCGCCTGGCCAGCCTGCGCGAGTACCTGCTGATCGACCCGGACAGCCGCGAGGTGCAGCTCTTTCGCCGCGGTGCAGACGGCCTGTTCACCCTGCACGACCTGAGCGGCCAGGCCGAGGTGACCTGCGAGAGCATCGGCTGCCAGGTCAGTGCCGCAGAACTCTTCGACGGACTGGACGACCTGCCTGGCGAGGCGCCGGCCGAAGGCGTCCTGCCGCCGACCTGAGCCTCGCGGTCAGACCTGCCAGTCCGAGCTGGGGGCGCGCCACAGGTCGACGCCGCCTTCCTGCGCGTGCCGGTCGATCTCGGCCAGCTCCTCGGCGCTGAAGGCCAGGTTGCCCAGCGCGCCGACGTTCTCGCGGATCTGCGCGGCGCTGCTGGCGCCGATCAGCGTGGTGGTCACGCGCGCATCGCGCAGCACCCAGGCCAGCGCCATCTGCGCCAGGCTCTGGCCGCGCTGGCGGGCGATGCCGTCCAGCGCGCGCACCCGCGCCAGGTTGGCGTCGGACAGGTGCTCGCGCTGCAGCGAGCCGCCGCCGGGGCGGTTCACCCGCGCATCGGCCGGGATGCCGTCCAGGTACTTGTCCGACAGCAGCCCCTGCGCCAGCGCGGTGAAGGGGATGCAGCCCGCACCGACCTGTGCCAGCGTGTCCAGCAGGCCGCGCTCGATGACGCGGTTGAGCAGGTTGTAGCTGGGCTGGTGGATCAGCAGCGGCACGCCCTCGGCGGCCAGCAGCCGGGCCATTTCCGCCGTCTTGCCCGGCGAGTAGGACGAGATCCCCACGTACAGCGCCTTGCCCTGCCGCACCGCATGCGCCAGTGCGCCAGCGGTTTCGGCCAGCGGGGTCTCGGCGTCAAAGCGGTGCGAGTAGAAGATGTCCACGTAGTCCAGCCCCAGGCGCTGCAGGCTCTGGTCCAGGCTGGCCAGCACGTACTTGCGCGAGCCGCCGCCCTGGCCGTAGGGGCCGGGCCACATGTCCCAGCCGGCCTTGGTGGAGATGATCAGCTCGTCGCGGTAGGGCCGCAGCTCCTCGCGCAGCAGGCGGCCGAAGTTGATCTCCGCCGATCCGTACGGCGGGCCGTAGTTGTTGGCCAGGTCGAAGTGGGTGATGCCGAGGTCAAAGGCGGTGGTCACCATCTCCCGCTGCACCGCCAGCGGCGTGTGGTCGCCGAAGTTGTGCCACAGCCCCAGCGAGAGGGCGGGCAGCTTCAGCCCGCTGGCGCCACAGCGGCGGTAGGGCATCGACTCGTAGCGGTTCGCGGCGGCGGCGTAGGTGGGCTTCATGGCGTGGCGGTTCCAGGTGGGGAGCGTGATGATGTCGCAGCCCGCCCATCCCTGGGGTACGACCTGGGTACACGCGGGGTCGATCGCGGCCGCTGTGATCAAGATGTCAGAGAATGTAACCATTGGATCCCGCTGCTCGGGTCAATGCCTGTTCCGTGCCGTTTTCTCCACCCACCATGCCCAGCTTCGGCGCCCTGGGGCGCAGTCGCGGCCCTTCGGCCGTTGACCCCGCGTTCGCGGACACCATCGTGATCCCTGTGCTGGTACCCGGTCCGCTGGACCGCCCGGCGGTGCTGCTGCGGCCACCGGTACGCCCCCCGGTGGCAGCGGCGCGAGGGGCCGCCCGCCGCCGCGTCGGGCCAGTGGTTGGCGGAGCGCTGGCGCTCGCGCTGCTGGGCGGTCTGGCCCTCGATGGTGACTGGCCACCACCGGGTGCCGGTGACGTCACCGCCGTGGCGTCGCGCCCCGCGGAGGCCGCACCAGCCGGCTCGGGCCGGGCCGGGACTGCGCCAGAGGGCCAGGCCGCGGCTGCGGTCGAGGTTGGTGTCAGGGTCGAGCCGCTGGTGGCGGCTTCTGCGCCCGCGGATGTGCCCAGCGCCGGCGCATCGGTCCGCTCCGAACTGCGCCCGCCGCGCACGCCAGCCCACCCGAATCTCGCTGCCGGTGGATGGCACCGGCAGATCGCCATGCTGGCGCACGAGTGGGAGGTCGCCGAGGCGATGCGCCTGCGCTACCGGGAGCTGCATGCGCAGGGCCTGGTGAGCTGGGAGGCCTGGCGAGCGCAGGAGAACGAGGCGCTGCGCCTTCGAATGCAGCTGCAGGGCCTGAAGCACCGGGTGCTGCGCGAGCAGGGCGGGGCGGCGGCCGGTCGATGAGGCGCCAATGGGCCGGCCGGCCTGTGTGATCGCCTAAGATGGTGCCCGGCCGCTCCCTGCGGTCACGTCGCTCGGACGGTTCCGGGCGCTCACGTGAAAGTCAGCACCATGTCGTCTGCCGTCTCCGGCAAGCGCCGCTTTGCGCGCATCGATCGCCTTCCCCCCTACGTCTTCAACATCACGGCCGAGCTCAAGCTTGCCGCCCGCCGGCGTGGCGAGGACATCATCGACCTGTCGATGGGCAACCCCGACGGGGCCACGCCGCCGCACATCGTTGCCAAGCTCTGCGAGGTGGCGCAGCGCCCCGACACGCACGGCTACTCGGCCAGCAAGGGCATCCCGCGGCTGCGCCGTGCGATCAGCCACTGGTACCAGGACCGCTTCGGCGTCGAGATCAACCCGGACAGCGAGGCCATCGTCACCATCGGCTCCAAGGAGGGCCTGGCGCACCTGATGCTCGCCACGCTGGACCGGGGCGACACGGTGCTGGTGCCCGACCCGAGCTACCCCATCCACATCTACGGTGCGGTGATCGCGGGTGCGGACATCCGCTCCATCCCGATGGTGCCCGGGGTGGACTTCTTCGCCGAGCTGGAGCGGACCATCCGCGGCAGCTACCCCAAGCCCAAGATGATGATCCTGGGCTTCCCGAGCAACCCGACGGCGCAGTGCGTGGAGCTGGGCTTCTTCGAGCGCGTGATCGCGCTGGCGAAGAAGCACGACATCCTGGTGGTGCACGACCTGGCCTACGCCGACATCTGTTTCGACGGCTGGCGCGCGCCCAGCATCATGCAGGTGCCGGGGGCAAAGGACATCGCGGTTGAGTTCTTCACCCTCAGCAAGAGCTACAACATGGCCGGCTGGCGCATCGGCTTCATGGTCGGCAACCCGGACCTGGTGGCCGCGCTGGCTCGCATCAAGAGCTACCACGACTACGGCACCTTCACGCCGCTGCAGGTGGCGGCCATCGCCGCACTCGAGGGCGACCAGCAGTGCGTCAAGGACATCGCCGCGACCTACCAGAAGCGCCGCGACGTGCTCTACAAGGGCCTGACCGAGGCGGGCTGGCCGGTGGACTGCCCCAAGGCGTCGATGTACATCTGGGCCAAGATCCCGCCGCACTATGCCGCGCTGGGTTCGCTGGAGTTCGCCCGCCAGCTGCTGGAGAAGGCCAAGGTCTGTGTCAGCCCGGGCATCGGTTTCGGCGACCACGGGGATGACCATGTGCGCTTTGCCCTGATCGAGAACGAGGGCCGCATCCGCCAGGCCGTGCGTGGCATCAAGGCGATGTTCAAGGCCGACGGCGTCGGCGGCTGAGCCTGGCGCGCGCCTGCGCTGAAAAGGGGGTGATGCGGTGGCTTCATCCGGGCCGGGCGGCTGGCTGTCGCTGGTCGCCGGCTCTGACGGACATGTCACGACCGAGCGGACTTTGGTGTATCCAGACGCTGATTTCTGCTTTACTTCACGGCAACATGAATTCCTGGCCTGTCTTCACAGGCCGTTTTTCGCCGTGTGTCAGGGAGCGCGCCCACGTCGGGCGGCCCAGCCGTGGCGGGACCAGACTCCCTCAGATGCGTCTTGCCGTCCTTGTTCCGTTGCCTCCGTCTCGACGCCCCAGGCTGGCCCGTTGGTGCTCCGGCTGGGCGTCGACATCGGTGCTGGCGCTGGCGTTGGTGCTCGCGCTAGCGGGTGTCCTGACCCGGTCGGCCCAGGCGGCCCCGGTCGGCCCGCCCATCCTGGCGTTGTCGACTGTCGAGGCGTACTCGCCCAGGGCCCTGCTGCCCTTTCTGGGCAGCCACGTGGACCATGGCGCCCGATGGCGCATTGATGACGCCCGGGCACAGCCGCAGGCCTTCCAGCTGCTGGAGGAGGTCTTCTCGGGGGGCTACCGGCGTGACCGGGCGTTCTGGTTCCGGCTGCAGCTGGATGCATCGGACTCCACCACGCTCATCTGGTGGCTGCGCCTGCACAGTGCCTACCTGGATGACGTTCAGCTGTGGCATTTCGGGCCGGACGGGCGGTTGATCGGTGGGCTTCGGCGCGCGGGTGACCTGGTCGAGCTCCAGGGCGCCCAGGAACTGCCGGCTCCCACCTTTGCGCTGGACCTCACCGCACCGGGCGTGCACGAGGTCTACCTGCGTGTGCACACGGCATCGTCGGCATTGATCCCCGTGTCCCTGATGGGCCAGCCCGCGGCAGAGCGCAGCCTGCCGCAGGAGCTGCTGCTGATCAGCATGCTGCTGGGGGCATCGTTCATCATGTTCGCGGTGGCTTGTGGTGCCGCGGTCTGGTTGCGCGACCGGCTGTATGTGCTCTACGCCGTCTTCGTGCTGGCCAACTCGCTGACCTGGGTCGGCATTTCCGGCTTTGCGCACCTGCTCTGGTTCGACCTGCAGCCGCCCTGGTCGGACCGCATGACCGCCAGCGCGATCGCCCTGTCGGCGTCCGTCGGCCCTTACCTGTATGTCCGGTTGCTGGCTCTCGCGGATCTTTCGCGGCGCGCCTTCCGGTTGTCGCAGGCGGGCGCACTCTTGCTTGCCGCTGCAGCCATACTCCCGTGGCTGGGCTGGAACAGCCACTGGACGCCCTGGGTCCTGGTCCTGCTCACGGCGTTGCAGGTCCTGGTCGTCATCATCGTGTTCCGGCAATGGCCACGCATGGCGGCAGGGGAGCGCATGCTGGCGCTGCCGGTGCTGTGCCTGGCGCTGCTGACCACTGTGAACACCCTCCTCACCTTCGGGGTGGTCAAACCGTCCGGCCTGGCGCTGGCGGCGGGCCCGTTCGCCCATGTGATGCACCTGACCGTCCTGATCTGGTTCCTGTTCCGCCAGACGCGGGCGGCCCGCCATGCCGCCACCGAGTCGGAAAAGCGGGCGCTGGCGGCTGAACTGCGGCAGCGGCTGGAGGCCGAGGCGCGGGAGGACAACGCCAACCTGATCGCGATGCTGGCGCATGAGATCCGCACCCCGGTGGCGGTGATCGACGCCGCGCTGCAGTCCCTGCAGATGCTCGACGAGCAGCCCACGCCCGAACGGGCCCTGCGACACGACCGCATCGGCCGGGCGCTGAACCGCCTGACGCAACTGGTGGATCTGGCGATGGCTCGGGACCGGCTCGACGTGGCGCAGTGGAGCGAGTCCCAGTTGCCGACCGACCTTGTGGCGATGACCCACGAGGCGTTGGATTCTCTGGGGCCTGTTGCCCAGTCACGGGTGCAGGTCCATGCGCCCGAGGACCTCCCGAAGCTGCGAGCGGACGCTCGGATGCTGCGCTATGCCTTGTTGAACCTCGTCGACAACGCGCTCAAGTACTCGCCGCCGGACTGCCCGGTGGTCGTGGACATGGCCGTCGCGTCGGATGCCGCAGGCACGCCTGGCCTGCGGTGGTGTGTGCGTGACCAGGGCATCGGCATCCGTGAAGTCGACGCAGAGCGGGTGTTCGACAAGTACTTCCGTGCAGGTGAGACGGCCCAGATCGCCGGCATGGGCCTGGGCCTGTACCTCGTGCGCCAGATCGTGTCACGCCACCGCGGCACCGTGCGCGTCCTGCCTGTCCATGACCAGCGGGGGGCCTGCATCGAGTGCTGGCTGCCGCTCGGTGCATCCTCGCCGCGCTGAACGCGCTGATCGACCATGACCACCCCGATCCGCATCGCCCTGGTTGAAGACAACGCCGACCTGCGTGATGAACTGACCTTCCACTTGCGTCGGCTGGGGCATGAGGTGGCCGGCTTTGCGGACAGCTCCCAGCTGGACGCCTGGTTGCGCGACAACTTGCCTGACGTGCTGGTGCTGGACGTGGGCCTGCCTGGCGAAAGCGGGCTGGCGATCGCCGCGCGACTGCGGGCCGACCATCCGGCGCTGGGCATCGTGATGCTCACGGCCCGTGGCGAAGTCGACGACCGCGTGGCCGGCTTCGACAGCGGGGCGGACATCTACCTTGTCAAGCCGGCTGATCTGCGCGAGTTGTCGGTCGTGGTGGAAAGCCTGTACCGCCGCGCCCACCGCCTGGTTCGTCCCGCACGCCAGGATTACTGGCAGCTGGATGGGCAGACCCTGGAATTGTTGGCACCCGGCGGAGAAAAGGTGCTTCTCACGTCCACCGAGTTCAAGTTGATGCGGGTGCTGGCCGAAAGCGCTCCTGAAGGGGTGAAGCGGGCGCAACTGGTCGAGGCACTCGGGTACCGGGACCACGACTTCGACCACCGTCGCCTGGAAACGGCGATGAGCCGACTGCGCAAGAAGCTGGAGCACCGTGCGGGTGAAGCGCCACCGCTGCGCAGCGTGCGAAGTGTGGGTTATGCCTTCGTGGCGACGATTCGCATCTGGACCCCTTGAGTCGCCTCTGGCGACCCATTCATTACATCAGAAGACAACTTCGTGACATTTGTCGCGAAGCTGGTGCTGCGTTCTAGCGACAGCAGCGCCCGCATGGTCTCCGCGGCAGTGACTGCCGTCACGGCCGTTCCGGAAAAGAGATCCGGCGCGCACCACGATGGTGCAAATGTCAGCATTTGCCAGCCTTTGCCAGCCACGGATTCCTAGCATCCGAAGCAACAGAACGTGTCTATGCGCCCGCGGGTGCGTCACGTCCCCCACAGCGACCGGAATGGCAGAGGCAATCATGGCGAAACGCAGCAGCAAGGCTCAAGGCGAAACGAGTCAGCAAGACGTGCTCCCCATCAACGAGTCAGGCAGGCCGGGACTCGAATCCGAGTGGGGGCAGGCGGCGAGTGTGTCTGCCAGTGGCCCGGATCTGCTGCTGACTCTGGCAGATGGGAGCACGCTGCGTCTGGACGGTGCCTTGAACGAGGCCACGCTGCTGGAGCAGTTGCAGGCTCAGCTCAGCCCTGAGGTGCGGGCCCAGCTGGAACTCCTGCTGCAGGCACAAGGGGCGCCGGCGGTGTTGGCTCAAGCAGATCCTGCCCAGCCAGCAGACCCGGCTGCGACGGATGCCCGTGCCGAAACCGCTGTGGGGCGGATCCAGGAAGCCGCGGGAGGCGTGACGGTGGTGCGGGCCGGTCAGCGCCTGCAATTGCGCGCCGGCGACACCCTTCTGGCTGGTGATGAAGTTCAGACCGAAACCGCGGGGGTGAAGCTGCAACTCCAGACCCGTGATGGCAAGAGCGTGGCACTGGCTCTCGGCGAGAAGGCCTCCGTCACGCTCACATCCGACTCCGGCACGGGCGGTTCCGGCGAAACCATGTTCGTCAAGGTTTCGGGGGGCGCACTGACCGTGGATGGTGCGTCTGATGCCATGTCCCGCGTGATCATCGACACGCCTGCAGGCAAGTTGGCCTCCCAAGGCGCTGGGGTGGGCATCAATGTGGCGCCGCAGTCCGGCGAAACCACCGTCGTCGTGCTGGGCACAGCCGGCAATGCCGCCGCTCCGGCCGCTGCCGGGACCGTCTCCTTTCAGGACGCGGCTGGTACGACCACCAACCTCGCCGTTCCGCGCGACGGTGTCGTACTGAACAACGCGTCCGGCAGCAGCACCGGAGATGCCGGTGCGGTCGTCGCGCGCAGCGAGCAGACGCAGCCCATCGCCAGTCTGCTCGGCTCCGGCCCGGCCGGGGCGGCTTCCGGCGCAGAAGCCGCCGGTTCACCCAGCTCCTCGAACACGCCCAGTCCTGCGAGCCCCTCCTCCAACAGCGGGTTCAGCGGCACACCGGCGGTGGGTGCTGCGCTGTCCGGCACGGATGGCGGTGCGACGCCGAGCCTGAGTCAGGGCGCCTTCTCCGGATCGTCGCAGGCCTCCAGTGGGTCGAGCGGCGGAACTTCCCCATCCTCAGGGAACCCCTCTGCTGGCTCGAATGCAGGCATATCCGGCGATGGCGGAACCGGCAGTGCGGGCGGCACGTCTGCCGGCGGGCGGGGCACGTCAGCTGCCGAGAACACGCCAGCAGTGATTCCGGCGGTAACGCTCGTCGCCCTGACAGCGTCCGTGGACGAACAGGTCGGCCCGATTCACTACGTCCTGCGCCTTTCCGCGGCCACGACCCAGCCAGTGACCGTCACATTGAGGGTCGACTCTGGCGCCGCTGCCGGGCGTGTGGCTGACGGAACCTACCAAGTGGTGGTCCAACCCGGCACGACGGAAGTGAGCTTCGACGTGCCGCTGCGGCCCGACACGGTGCGTGATGTCTCGGCCCCGGTCCAGGTCACGATCGTGGATGTCCTCAACGGCACTGTTGGGGTGGGCAGCGTCACCGTAGACCTGGTGGACAACCTGCCCATCGCAGGGGGCAGCTCCAGTGACTCTGTTGTCGGTGGTACCGGTGGTGACTCGGTCGACGGTGGATTGGGTGATGACAGTGTCGACGGTGGCGAAGGCAACGACAGCGTCTCGGGTGGAGCCGGCAACGACACGGCCCAAGGTGGGTCGGGCGACGACAACGTCGACGGCGGCGAGGGTGACGACAGTGTCGGTGGTGGCGCTGGCCACGACACCGTGCAGGGTGGCACGGGCAATGACACCGTGACCGGCGGCGACGACACCGGGTCGGATGATCTGGACGGCGGCGAAGGCGACGACAGCGTCTCGGGTGGCGCGGGCAACGACACGGCCCAGGGTGGGTCGGGCGACGACAACGTCGACGGCGGTGCCGGTGACGACAGCGTCTCCGGCGGCAGCGGCGATGACACCGTGCAAGGTGGCACGGGCAACGACACCGTGACCGGTGGCGACGACAGCGGGTCTGATGACCTGGATGGCGGCGAAGGCAGCGACAGCGTTTCCGGCGGAGCTGGCAACGACACGGCTGCAGGCGGCACCGGAGACGACAACGTTGACGGCGGCGAGGGTGACGACAGCGTTGGTGGCGGCACTGGCAACGACACCGTGCAGGGCGGCACGGGTAACGACACCGTGACGGGTGGCGACGATGCCGGCTCTGACGACCTGGATGGCGGCGAAGGCAACGACAGCGTTTCCGGCGGAGCTGGCAACGACACGGCTCAAGGTGGCTCAGGCGACGACAACGTTGACGGCGGCGAGGGTGACGACAGCGTCGGTGGTGGCACCGGCAACGACACCGTGCAAGGCGGCACGGGCAACGACTCCGTGACGGGTGGCGACGACAGCGGCTCCGACGATGTGGACGGCGGCGAAGGCAGCGACAGCGTTGCCGGCGGAGCTGGCAACGACACGGCTGCAGGCGGCACCGGAGACGACAGCGTTGACGGCGGCGAGGGTGACGACAGTGTCGGTGGTGGCACTGGCAACGACACCGTGCATGGCGGCACGGGTAACGACACGGTGACCGGCGGTGACGACAGCGGCTCCGACGATGTGGACGGCGGCGAAGGCAACGACAGCGTTTCCGGCGGAGCTGGCAACGACACGGCTGCAGGCGGCACGGGCGACGACAACGTTGACGGCGGCGAGGGTGACGACAGCGTCGGTGGTGGCGCCGGCAACGACACCGTGCAAGGTGGCACAGGCAACGACAGCGTCTCGGGTGGCGCGGGCAACGACACGGCCCAGGGTGGGTCGGGCAACGACAACGTCGACGGCGGTGCCGGTGACGACAGCGTCTCCGGCGGCAGCGGCGATGACACCGTGCAAGGTGGCGCGGGCAACGACACCGTCACCGGTGGCGACGACGACAGCGACACCGGCGCGGACGACCTGGACGGCGGCGAAGGCAACGACTCGGTCAGCGGCGGCGCAGGGAACGACACGGCCCAGGGCGGCACGGGCGACGACAACGTCGACGGCGGCGAGGGGGATGACAGCGTCGGTGGTGGCACCGGCGACGACACCGTTCAAGGCGGATCGGGCAACGACACCGTGACGGGCGGTGACGACGCCGGCTCCGACGACCTGGACGGTGGCGAAGGCAACGACTCAGTCAGCGGTGGTGCCGGCAACGACACGGCTGCAGGCGGCACGGGCGACGACAACGTTGACGGCGGCGAGGGTGACGACAGTGTCGGTGGCGGCACCGGCAACGACACCGTGCAAGGCGGCACGGGTAACGACACGGTGACCGGCGGCGACGACGCCGGCTCCGACGACCTGGACGGTGGCGAAGGCAACGACTCGGTCAGCGGCGGCGCAGGGAACGACACGGCCCAGGGCGGCACGGGCGACGACAACGTCGACGGCGGCGAAGGGGATGACAGCGTCGGTGGTGGCACCGGCAACGACACCGTCACCGGCGGCGACGACAGCGGGTCCGATGACCTGGATGGCGGCGAAGGCAACGACAGCGTTTCCGGCGGAGCTGGCAACGACACGGCCCAAGGTGGGTCGGGCGACGACAACGTTGACGGCGGCGAGGGTGACGACAGCGTCGGTGGCGGCACCGGCAACGACACCGTGCAAGGCGGCACGGGTAACGACACGGTGACCGGCGGCGACGACGCCGGCTCCGACGACCTGGACGGTGGCGAAGGCAACGACTCGGTCAGCGGCGGCGCAGGGAACGACACGGCCCAGGGCGGCACGGGCGACGACAACGTCGACGGCGGCGAGGGTGACGACAGCGTCGGTGGTGGCGCCGGCAACGACACCGTGCAGGGTGGCGCGGGCAATGACACCGTCACCGGCGGTGACGACGCCGGCTCCGACGACCTGGACGGTGGCGAAGGCAGCGACTCGGTCAGCGGTGGCGCCGGCAACGACACGGCCCAAGGTGGGTCGGGCGACGACAACGTTGACGGCGGTGAGGGTGACGACAGCGTCGGTGGTGGCACCGGCAACGACACCGTGCTGGGTGGCACGGGCAACGACACCGTGACCGGTGGCGACGACGACAGCGACACCGGCGCGGACAACCTGGACGGCGGCGAAGGCAACGACAGCGTCTCGGGTGGCGCGGGCAACGACACGGCTCAAGGTGGCTCAGGCAACGACAACGTCGACGGCGGTGCCGGTGACGACAGCGTCTCCGGCGGCAGCGGCGATGACACCGTGCAAGGTGGTTTTGGCAACGACACCGTGACGGGTGGCGACGACCAGACCGACACCGGGTCGGATGATCTGGACGGTGGCGAAGGCAACGACAGCGTCTCGGGTGGCGCGGGCAACGACACGGCTCAAGGTGGCTCAGGCAACGACAGCGTCGACGGCGGTGCCGGTGACGACAGCGTCTCAGGTGGTAGCGGCAACGACACGGTGCAAGGTGGCACGGGCAACGACACCGTCACCGGTGGCGACGACGACAGCGACACCGGCGCGGACGACCTGGACGGCGGCGAAGGCAACGACAGCGTCTCGGGTGGCGCGGGCAACGACACGGCCCAAGGTGGGTCAGGCGACGACAACGTCGACGGCGGTGCCGGTGACGACAGCGTCTCCGGTGGCAGCGGCGATGACACCGTGCAGGGTGGTTCTGGCAACGACACCGTCACCGGTGGCGACGACGACAGCGACACCGGCGCGGACAACCTGGACGGTGGCGAAGGCAACGACAGCGTCTCGGGTGGCGCGGGCAACGACACGGCCCAGGGTGGGTCGGGCGACGACAACGTCGACGGCGGTGCCGGTGACGACAGCGTCTCAGGTGGTAGCGGCAACGACACGGTGCAAGGTGGCACGGGCAACGACACCGTCACCGGTGGCGACGACGACAGCGACACCGGCGCGGACAACCTGGACGGCGGCGAAGGCAACGACAGCGTCTCGGGTGGCGCCGGCAACGACACGGCCCAGGGCGGCACGGGTGACGACAACGTCGACGGCGGTGCCGGTGACGACAGCGTCTCCGGTGGCAGCGGCGATGACACCGTGCAGGGTGGTTCTGGCAACGACACCGTCACCGGTGGCGACGACGACAGCGACACCGGCGCGGACAACCTGGACGGTGGCGAAGGCAACGACAGCGTCTCGGGTGGCGCGGGCAACGACACGGCCCAGGGTGGGTCGGGCGACGACAACGTCGACGGCGGTGCCGGTGACGACAGCGTCTCCGGTGGCAGCGGCGATGACACCGTGCAGGGTGGTTCTGGCAACGACACCGTCACCGGTGGCGACGACGACAGCGACACCGGCGCGGACGACCTGGACGGCGGCGAAGGCAACGACAGCGTCTCGGGTGGCGCGGGCAACGACACGGCTCAAGGTGGCTCAGGCAACGACAACGTCGACGGCGGTGCCGGTGATGACAGCGTCTCCGGTGGCACGGGCAACGACACCGTGCAAGGTGGTTCTGGCAACGACAGCGTCTCGGGTGGCGCGGGCAACGACACGGCCCAGGGTGGGTCGGGCGACGACAACGTCGACGGCGGTGCCGGTGACGACAGCGTCTCAGGTGGTAGCGGCGATGACACCGTGCAAGGTGGCACGGGCAACGACACCGTCACCGGTGGCGACGACGACAGCGACACCGGGTCGGACGACCTGGACGGCGGCGAAGGCAACGACAGCGTCTCGGGTGGCGCGGGCAACGACACGGCCCAGGGTGGCTCAGGCGACGACAACGTCGACGGCGGTGCCGGTGACGACAGCGTTTCAGGTGGTAGCGGCGATGACACCGTGCAAGGTGGCACGGGCAACGACACCGTCACCGGTGGCGACGACGACAGCGACACCGGCGCGGACAACCTGGACGGCGGCGAAGGCAACGACAGCGTCTCGGGTGGCGCCGGTAACGACTCGGTCAGCGGCGGCGCGGGCAACGACACGGCCCAGGGTGGGTCGGGCGACGACAACGTCGACGGCGGTGCCGGTGACGACAGCGTCTCAGGTGGTAGCGGCAACGACACCGTGCAAGGTGGCGACGACGACAGCGACACCGGGTCGGATGATCTGGACGGCGGCGAAGGCAACGACAGCGTCTCGGGTGGCGCGGGCAACGACACGGCCCAGGGTGGCTCAGGCGACGACAACGTCGACGGCGGTGCCGGTGACGACAGCGTCTCAGGTGGTAGCGGCAACGACACCGTGCAAGGTGGTTCTGGCAACGACACCGTCACTGGTGGCGCGGGCAACGACACGGCCCAGGGTGGGTCGGGCAACGACAGCGTCGACGGCGGTGCCGGTGACGACAGCGTCTCAGGTGGTAGCGGCAACGACACCGTGACCGGTGGCGACGACCAGACCGACACCGGCTCGGACGACCTGGACGGCGGCGAAGGCAACGACTCGGTCAGCGGCGGAGCCGGCAACGACACGGCCCAAGGTGGGTCAGGCGACGACAACGTCGACGGCGGTGCCGGTGACGACAGCGTCTCCGGCGGCACGGGCAACGACACGGTGCAAGGTGGCACGGGCAACGACACCGTCACCGGTGGCGACGACGACAGCGACACCGGGTCGGACGACCTGGACGGCGGCGAAGGCAACGACTCGGTCAGCGGCGGCGCGGGCAACGACACGGCCCAAGGTGGGTCGGGCAACGACAACGTCGACGGCGGCGCCGGTGATGACAGCGTCTCCGGCGGCAGCGGCAACGACACCGTGCAAGGTGGTTCGGGCAACGACACCGTCACCGGTGGCGATGACGACAGCGACACCGGCTCGGACGACCTGGACGGCGGCGAAGGCAACGACTCAGTCAGCGGCGGCGCGGGCAACGACACGGCCCAAGGTGGGTCGGGCAACGACAACGTTGACGGCGGCGAAGGTGACGACAGCGTCGGTGGTGGCACCGGTGACGACACCGTGCAAGGTGGCACGGGCAACGACACCGTGACCGGCGGCGACGACCAGACCGACACCGGCGCGGACAATCTGGACGGTGGCGAAGGCAACGACAGCGTCTCGGGTGGCGCCGGCAACGACACGGCCCAAGGTGGGTCAGGCGACGACAACGTTGACGGCGGTGCCGGTGACGACAGCGTTTCCGGCGGTGCTGGCAACGACACGGCCCAGGGTGGGTCGGGCAACGACAACGTCGACGGCGGCGCCGGTGACGACAGCGTCTCCGGCGGCAGCGGCAACGACACCGTGCAAGGTGGTTCGGGCAACGACACCGTCACCGGTGGCGATGACGACAGCGACACCGGCTCGGACGACCTGGACGGCGGCGAAGGCAACGACTCGGTCAGCGGCGGCGCGGGCAACGACACGGCCCAAGGTGGGTCAGGCGACGACAACGTCGACGGCGGTGCCGGTGACGACAGCGTTGGTGGAGGCACCGGCAACGACACCGTGCAAGGTGGTTCTGGCAACGACACCGTCACTGGTGGCGACGACCAGACCGACACCGGGTCGGATGATCTGGACGGCGGCGAAGGCAACGACAGCGTCTCGGGTGGCGCGGGCAACGACACGGCCCAGGGTGGCTCAGGCGACGACAACGTCGACGGCGGTGCTGGTGACGACAGCGTCTCCGGCGGCAGCGGCGACGACACCGTGCAAGGTGGTTCTGGCAACGACACGCTCGATGGCGGTGCGGGGGATGACACGCTTCAGGGCGGAGACGGTGCAGACGAGATCAGCGGCGGTGAAGGCGACGATGTCATCGATCACTACGACGCTGCAGACGCACTGATCGACGGCGGTGCGGGCAACGACCGTCTGATCATTCGAGACGCCGTGGTGGACTTCGCCACTATCGACGACGCGACGGTGGTCGGCATTGAGCAACTGGACCTGCGTGCGTCGAGCGGTGTGAGCGGAAGCAATATGGTGACGCTTGGTGTCAGCGACGTGCTGGCACTGGCTGGAGCGAGCGGCACGCTGACCGTGCTTGGCGATGCCGAAGATGCGCTGACCTTTGCCGACACCTGGGTCGAAATGACCGCTCAGGTTGTTGACGGTGTCAGTTTCAGGGTCTTCGAGCGTGACGGACTCACCATTCGCGTCGCGGCGCACATGCAACTGAGCACGGTCGCCGAAGGCGGCGCAGGCGACGACACGCTGGTAAGCGGATCCGACAACGACTCCCTGGGGGGCGGTGAAGGCAACGACTCGGTCGACGGCGGAGAGGGCAACGACACGGTTGCGGGCGGAGAAGGCAACGACTACGCGGGTGGTGGCTCGGGAGACGACACGGTGTCGGGCGAATCGGGCGACGACACGGTCGATGGCGGCACCGGCAACGACGTGATCAGCGGCGGAGAAGGCAACGACACGACGCGTGGTGGAGACGGGGAAGACACCGTCGACGCGGGCGTTGGCGACGACAGCGTGGAAGGCGCAGCGGGCAACGACAGCGTGGACGGCGGCCTGGGAGACGACATCGTCGACGGCGGAGAGGGCAACGACACGGTTGCGGGCGGAGAAGGCAACGACTACGCGGGTGGTGGCTCGGGAGACGACACGGTGTCGGGCGAATCGGGCGACGACACGGTCGATGGCGGCACCGGCAACGACGTGATCAGCGGCGGAGAAGGCAACGACACGACGCGTGGTGGAGACGGGGAAGACACCGTCGACGCGGGCGTTGGCGACGACAGCGTGGAAGGCGCAGCGGGCAACGACAGCGTGGACGGCGGCCTGGGAGACGACATCGTCGACGGCGGAGAGGGCAACGACACGGTTGCGGGCGGAGAAGGCAACGACTACGCGGGTGGTGGCTCGGGAGACGACACGGTGTCGGGCGAATCGGGCGACGACACGGTCGATGGCGGCACCGGCAACGACGTGATCAGCGGCGGAGAAGGCAACGACACGACGCGTGGTGGAGACGGGGAAGACACCGTCGACGCGGGCGTTGGCGACGACAGCGTGGAAGGCGCAGCGGGCAACGACAGCGTGGACGGCGGCCTGGGAGACGACATCGTCGACGGCGGAGAGGGCAACGACACGGTTGCGGGCGGAGAAGGCAACGACTACGCGGGTGGTGGCTCGGGAGACGACACGGTGTCGGGCGAATCGGGCGACGACACGGTCGATGGCGGCACCGGCAACGACGTGATCAGCGGCGGAGAAGGCAACGACACGACGCGTGGTGGAGACGGGGAAGACACCGTCGACGCGGGCGTTGGCGACGACAGCGTGGAAGGCGCAGCGGGCAACGACAGCGTGGACGGCGGCCTGGGAGACGACATCGTCGACGGCGGAGAGGGCAACGACACAGTGTCGGGCGAATCGGGCGACGACACGCTCGACGGCGGTACCGGCAACGACAGCCTGGACGGCGGCGCGGGCGACGACAGCGTCGATGGCGGCGAAGGCAGCGACACCGCGCTGGGCGGTGCGGGTGACGACACCCTGACGGGCGGGGATGCCAACGACACGGGCGACGACAGCCTGGACGGTGGCGAAGGCAACGACTCCGTCAGCGGTGGCCAGGGCAACGACAGCCTGGGCGGTGGTGGCGGCAACGACACCCTGCTGGGTGGCGCGGGCACGGACACGCTCGACGGCGGTACCGGCAACGACAGCCTGGACGGCGGCGCGGGCAACGACAGCCTGGGCGGTGGCACGGGCAACGACAACCTCGACGGCGGCGCGGGCAACGACAGCGTCGACGGCGGCGAAGGCAATGACACGGCCACCGGCGGTGCGGGGGACGACACCCTGACGGGCGGTGACGCCAACGACACGGGCGACGACAGCCTGGACGGTGGCGAAGGCAACGACTCCGTCAGCGGCGGCCAGGGCAACGACACCCTGGTCGGCGGTGACGCCAACGACACCGGCAGCGACACGCTCGACGGCGGCGCAGGTGACGACAACGTTGGCGGCGGTGCCGGCAACGACAGCCTGGGCGGTGGCACGGGCAACGACAACCTCGACGGCGGCGCGGGCAACGACAGCGTCGACGGCGGCGAAGGCAGCGACACCGCGCTGGGCGGTGCGGGCGACGACACCCTGACGGGCGGTGACGCCAACGACACGGGCGATGACAGCCTGGACGGCGGCGAAGGCAACGACTCCGTCAGCGGTGGCCAGGGCAACGACACCCTGGTCGGCGGTGACGCCAACGACACCGGCAGCGACACGCTCGACGGTGGCGCAGGTGACGACAGCGTTGGCGGCGGCGCGGGCAACGACAGCCTGGGCGGTGGCACGGGCAACGACAACCTCGACGGCGGCGCGGGCAACGACAGCGTCGACGGCGGCGAAGGCAGCGACACGGCCACCGGCGGTGCCGGTGACGACACCCTGACGGGCGGTGACGCCAACGACACGGGCGACGACAGCCTGGACGGTGGCGAAGGCAACGACTCCGTCAGCGGTGGCCAGGGCAACGACACCCTGGTCGGCGGTGACGCCAACGACACCGGCAGCGACACGCTCGACGGTGGCGCAGGTGACGACAGCGTTGGCGGCGGCGCGGGCAACGACAGCCTGGGCGGTGGCACGGGCAACGACAACCTCGACGGCGGCGCGGGCAACGACAGCGTCGACGGCGGCGAAGGCAATGACACGGCCACCGGCGGTGCGGGGGACGACACCCTGACGGGCGGTGACGCCAACGACACGGGCGACGACAGCCTGGACGGTGGCGAAGGCAACGACTCCGTCAGCGGCGGCCAGGGCAACGACACCCTGATCGGCGGTGACGCCAACGACACCGGCAGCGACACGCTCGACGGCGGCGCGGGTGACGACAGCGTTGGCGGCGGTGCCGGCAACGACAGCCTGGGCGGTGGCACGGGCAACGACAACCTCGACGGCGGCGCGGGCAACGACAGCGTCGACGGCGGCGAAGGCAATGACACGGCCACCGGCGGTGCGGGGGACGACACCCTGACGGGCGGTGACGCCAACGACACGGGCGACGACAGCCTGGACGGTGGCGAAGGCAACGACTCCGTCAGCGGCGGCCAGGGCAACGACACCCTGATCGGCGGTGACGCCAACGACACCGGCAGCGACACGCTCGACGGCGGCGCGGGTGACGACAGCGTTGGCGGCGGTGCCGGCAACGACAGCCTGGGCGGTGGCACGGGCAACGACACGCTCGACGGTGGCACCGGCAATGACAACCTGGATGGCGGCACGGGCAACGACAACCTCGACGGCGGCGCGGGCAACGACAGCGTCGACGGCGGCGAAGGCAGCGACACCGCGCTGGGCGGTGCGGGCGACGACACCCTGACGGGCGGTGACGCCAACGACACGGGCGATGACAGCCTGGACGGCGGCGAAGGCAACGACTCCGTCAGCGGTGGCCAGGGCAACGACACCCTGGTCGGCGGTGACGCCAACGACACCGGCAGCGACACGCTCGACGGTGGCGCAGGTGACGACAGCGTTGGCGGCGGCGCGGGCAACGACAGCCTGGGCGGTGGCACGGGCAACGACAACCTCGACGGCGGCGCGGGCAACGACAGCGTCGACGGCGGCGAAGGCAGCGACACGGCCACCGGCGGTGCCGGTGACGACACCCTGACGGGCGGTGACGCCAACGACACGGGCGACGACAGCCTGGACGGTGGCGAAGGCAACGACTCCGTCAGCGGTGGCCAGGGCAACGACACCCTGGTCGGCGGTGACGCCAACGACACCGGCAGCGACACGCTCGACGGTGGCGCAGGTGACGACAGCGTTGGCGGCGGCGCGGGCAACGACAGCCTGGGCGGTGGCACGGGCAACGACAACCTCGACGGCGGCGCGGGCAACGACAGCGTCGACGGCGGCGAAGGCAGCGACACCGCGCTGGGCGGTGCGGGCGACGACACCCTGACGGGCGGTGACGCCAACGACACGGGCGATGACAGCCTGGACGGCGGCGAAGGCAACGACTCCGTCAGCGGTGGCCAGGGCAACGACACCCTGGTCGGCGGTGACGCCAACGACACCGGCAGCGACACGCTCGACGGTGGCGCAGGTGACGACAGCGTTGGCGGCGGCGCGGGCAACGACAGCCTGGGCGGTGGCACGGGCAACGACAACCTCGACGGCGGCGCGGGCAACGACAGCGTCGACGGCGGCGAAGGCAATGACACGGCCACCGGCGGTGCGGGGGACGACACCCTGACGGGCGGTGACGCCAACGACACGGGCGACGACAGCCTGGACGGTGGCGAAGGCAACGACTCCGTCAGCGGCGGCCAGGGCAACGACACCCTGGTCGGCGGTGACGCCAACGACACCGGCAGCGACACGCTCGACGGCGGCGCAGGTGACGACAACGTTGGCGGCGGTGCCGGCAACGACAGCCTGGGCGGTGGCACGGGCAACGACAACCTCGACGGCGGCGCGGGCAACGACAGCGTCGACGGCGGCGAAGGCAGCGACACCGCGCTGGGCGGTGCGGGCGACGACACCCTGACGGGCGGTGACGCCAACGACACGGGCGATGACAGCCTGGACGGCGGCGAAGGCAACGACTCCGTCAGCGGTGGCCAGGGCAACGACACCCTGGTCGGCGGTGACGCCAACGACACCGGCAGCGACACGCTCGACGGTGGCGCAGGTGACGACAGCGTTGGCGGCGGCGCGGGCAACGACAGCCTGGGCGGTGGCACGGGCAACGACAACCTCGACGGCGGCGCGGGCAACGACAGCGTCGACGGCGGCGAAGGCAATGACAAGGCCACCGGCGGTGCGGGGGACGACACCCTGACGGGCGGTGACGCCAACGACACGGGCGACGACAGCCTGGACGGTGGCGAAGGCAACGACTCCGTCAGCGGCGGCCAGGGCAACGACACCCTGGTCGGCGGTGACGCCAACGACACCGGCAGCGACACGCTCGACGGCGGCGCAGGTGACGACAACGTTGGCGGCGGTGCCGGCAACGACAGCGTCGACGGCGGCGAAGGCAGCGACACGGCCACCGGCGGTGCCGGTGACGACACCCTGACGGGCGGTGACGCCAACGACACGGGCGACGACAGCCTGGACGGTGGCGAAGGCAACGACTCCGTCAGCGGTGGCCAGGGCAACGACACCCTGGTCGGCGGTGACGCCAACGACACCGGCAGCGACACGCTCGACGGTGGCGCAGGTGACGACAGCGTTGGCGGCGGCGCGGGCAACGACAGCCTGGGCGGTGGCACGGGCAACGACAACCTCGACGGCGGCGCGGGCAACGACAGCGTCGACGGCGGCGAAGGCAATGACACGGCCACCGGCGGTGCGGGGGACGACACCCTGACGGGCGGTGACGCCAACGACACGGGCGACGACAGCCTGGACGGTGGCGAAGGCAACGACTCCGTCAGCGGCGGCCAGGGCAACGACACCCTGATCGGCGGTGACGCCAACGACACCGGCAGCGACACGCTCGACGGCGGCGCGGGTGACGACAGCGTTGGCGGCGGCGCCGGCAGCGACAGCCTGGGCGGTGGCACCGGCAACGACAACCTCGACGGCGGCGCGGGCAACGACACGCTTGGCGGCGACGACGGCGACGACTTGCTCGAAGGCGGCGCTGGCACCGATTCGCTGCGCGGTGGTGCGGGCAATGACACCCTGGTGTTCGATGGCAGCGATGCGCTGATCGATGGGGGCGCGGGTGTCGACACCCTGCGCATCGATGCGGCGAGCCTGGACCTCCAGGCCGTCAGCGATGCGCTGCTGCGCAACATCGAGGTGCTGGACCTGACCGCCGTGACGGCGCAGACGGTGCAACTCAAGCTGGCGGACGTGATCGCCATGTTGGATGGCGTCAACACCACGCTGACGGTGATCGGCGGGGCGGGTGATGCGCTGGTCTTCCGGGACGGCTGGTCGACGGCGGCCGATGTGGTGCGCGACGGTGTGACCTTCCACGTCTACACCAGCGGCGGCTACACGGTGGAAGTGCAGGCCGAGGTGAATGCCTCCATCTTCATCGAGGGCGGCAGCGGCCACGACTCGCTGGTCGGCGCCACGGGCGACGACTCCATCGTCGGTGCGGCGGGCAACGACACCCTGGTGGGCGACGCGGGACACGACACCATTGGGGGTGGTCTGGGCAATGACTCGGTCCTGGCGGGCGCCGGCAACGATTCGGTGTCCGGGGACGATGGTCACGACACCCTCCTGGGCGGTGACGGGAACGACTCGGTCCGCGGCGATGCCGGCAATGACTCGCTGCAGGGCGAGGCCGGCGACGACACCCTGCTGGGTGGCGCGGGCAATGACACGCTGGGCGGTGGCGCGGGGGCGGACAGCCTGGAAGGCAGTACCGGCAACGACAGCCTGGACGGCGGCGACGACAACGACCTGATCCATGGCGGCGATGCGGCCGACACGGTGAGCGGCGGTGCGCTGACACCGGACGACGACAGCATCAACGCCGGCGCTGGCGATGACACCGTGTTCGGCGGTGCCGGCAATGACACGGTGCGCGCGGGCAGCGGCAACGACTCGGTCGATGGCGGCAACGGCAACGACAGCCTGGCGGGCGAGGACGGTGACGACACGCTGGCGGGTTCCGCCGGGGACGACACCCTCGATGGCGGTGCGGGCCACGATGAATTGCGCGGCGGTGCCGGCAACGACACGTTGACCGGCGGCCTGGGCAACGACCTGCTGGTGGCCGGCGAGTCCGGTGGCAGCGACAGCAACCAGCTGACCGGCGGTGCCGGTGATGACACCCTGACCGGCAGCGGCGGCAACGACTCGCTCGACGCCGGCACAGGCAGTGACAGCGTGGCGGGTGGCGCGGGCAACGACACGCTGGTCTACGACGCGGCCGATGTCCTGATCGACGGCGGTGCAGGCATCGACACCCTGATCGTCAACGATGCCAACGTGGACTTCGGCGCCCTGGCCGCGGCGGGCCCGCTGAACGTGGGCAACGTCGAGATCGTCACGCTGAATGGCAGCAGCGGCAGCCAGATCGACCTCACCGAGGATGCCGTGCTGGCGATGACCGCGTCGCCGCACGTCCTGTACGTCAACGGCGATGACCTGGACACCGTCAACCTGGTGGGCACCTGGGCGATCGACACCACCCCGGCCAACCAGGTCTCCGGCTACGTGACGTACGCCAGCACCGCCAATGACGCGGGTTCGACCGCGGTGCGGCTGTACATCCAGAACCAGGTCACCCTGGCCATCACCCAGATCGGCAATGACAACGCCAACCTGCTCAATGGCGGTCTGGCGGCGGACATCATCGAAGGCCACGGCGGCAACGACACCCTCAATGGCAATGACGGCTCCGACACCCTCATGGGTGGTGCCGGCAATGACGTGCTCGATGGCGGCGTGGGCATCGACACGGCCGACTACAGCGACGAGACAGGTGACCTGACGGTCAGCCTGGGTGCCCCGGGCAGCAGCACGGGCACCGACACCGGCAGCGACAGCCTCAGCAACATCGAGAACCTGGTCGGCGGTGGCGGCAATGACCTGATCACCGGCGACGACAGCTTCAACCTGCTCGACGGCGGTGCCGGCAACGACACGATCCTGGCCGGCGGTGACGCCGACACCCTGGTCGGTGGCAGCGGTGCGGACCTGCTGCGCGGCGAGGGCGGCAACGACAAGCTGCGCGGCGGCGCCGGCAACGACACGCTGGACGGCGGCAGCGGCAACGACACCGCGGACTATGGCAGCGAGTCCAATGCCGTCACCGTGGACTTGGCTGGCGGCACGGCCACCGATGGCAGCGGCACGACCGACACCCTGACCGACCTCGAGAACATCGCCGGTGGCAGTGGCAATGACGCGCTCAGCGGCAATGCCGGCGCCAACCTGATCCAGGGCAACGCCGGTGACGACGTGATCAGCGGCGGTGCGGGCAACGACACCCTGCAGGGCGGTGCGGGCAGCGACACCCTGAGCTTCGCCGGCAGCAGCAGCGCCGTGGTGGTCAACCTGACCAATGCCGCGCTGACGCACAACGCGCTGTCGGTGGCCGCCTCCAGCGCCCGCTCGGGCAGCGAGGTGGACACCCTGAGCGGCTTTGAGACCGTGGTCGGCGGCAACGCGGGCGACGCGCTCTATGGCAGCAGCGACGCCAACTTGCTGGATGGCGCCGCTGGTGCCGACCACCTGGTCGGCGACGCTGGCGACGACACCCTGCGCGGCGGTGCGGATGCCGACACCCTGGTGGGCGGCACGGGCGCCGACTCGCTGGTCGGTGGCAGTGGCCGCGACCTGGCCGACTTCAGCGCCAGCACCAGCGCCACCACGGTCGACCTGTCGGCGGGCACCGCCAGCGGGGCCGACAGCGGCAGCGACGCCCTGGTCGAAATCGAGGACGTGGCCGGCGGCAGCGGTGCCGACAGCCTGACCGGTGACGCCGCGGCCAACCAGCTGTGGGGCAACGGCGGCGCTGACACGCTCGATGGCGGTGCCGGTGACGACAGCCTGCGCGGTGGCGCGGGCAACGACAGTCTGGTCGGCGGCGCGGGCAACGACACCGCGGTGTACGACGACGTGAGCGGTCCGCTGACGATCGACCTGGCCGCCGGCAACGTGGTCGGTGCCACTGGCTCCACGGCGGGCAGCGACACCCTGGTTGGCATCGAGAACGTGGTCGGCTCCGGCGGCGCCGACACCATCACCGGCAGCAGCGGCAGCAACCTGATCGTGGGCGGCGGGGGCGCTGACAGCATCGATGGCGGTGCGGGTGACGATGTCGTGGTGTTCGACGAGAACGACGCCGCCGTCTCCGGCGGTGCGGGCACCGACACCCTGTCCATCGCCAGCGGCCTGAGCCTGCTCGACCTGACCGTGACCCGCGACGAGGTCTTCACCCAGTTCGAGGTCGTGGACATCTCGGCCAGCGGTGCCCAGGTCATCAAGCTCTCGGACGCCGACATCCGCGCCCTGACCGGCGACGGCACCGGCCCGACCGGCGGCACCCTGACCGTCAAGGGCGGTGTGGACGACAGCATCCGCCTGGTGGGCGCCAACTGGCCGACCACCCCGACCGGCACCGAAACGGTGGACGGCATCACCTACAACGTCTATGCCTACAGCGTGGCCGGCGGCGTGACCACGGTGAGGGTTCAGCAGGGCGTCTCGGTTGGTTTCATCTTCCGCTCGGGCGAACTGCCGGAGCTGACGGTCGGCACGGCGGGCAGCGACGAATACCAGGGCAACGGTGGCAACGACACCTTCGTGGCCGGCGCGGGCGACGACATCGGCGATGGCGGCACCGGCGAAGACAGCCTGGAAGGCGGCTCGGGCAGCGACAGCCTGGTCGGCGGAGCCGGCAACGACAGCCTGTATGGCGGCGAGGCCAATGACGAGACCGGCAGCGGTGCCGACAGCCTCGAAGCCGGCGCAGGCGACGACCTGGTGATCGCTGGCGATGGCGATGACACCGTGATTGGCGGCACCGGCAACGACAGCCTGTCGGCCGGCGCGGGCCGTGACAGCGTGGACGCCGGCGACGGCGCTGACACCATCACGGGCGGCAGTGGTGACGACACGCTGCTGGGTGGCGCGGGCAATGACAGCATCGACGCGGGCGAAGGCGCCGACGTGGTGCAGGCCGGCTCCGGCGACGACACCGTGATCGGCGGCACGGGCAACGACACCCTGACCGGTGGCAGCGGCGTGGACACGCTCGACTACCGTGCCGAGACGGCGGGTGTCAGCGTCAATCTCGACACCGGCCTGGCCAGCGGGACCGGCAGCGGCGACGACAGTTTCAGCGAGTTCGAGAACGTGCTCGGCGGTGCCGGCAACGACACCATCACCGGCAGCGGGTCGGCCAACTACGTGGACGGCGGCGCCGGTGGCGACCAGATCGGCACCGGCCTGGGCAACGACACCGTGCGCTTCGACGCGGCGGACACCGTCGATGCTGGCGAAGGCCAGGACGTGCTGGACATCACCAGCACCACCACCGTGGACCTGACCACGCTGGCCGGCAGCCAGATCGCCGGCTTCGAGGAGATCGACCTCAGCGGCGACGGCGTGCAGAGCCTCCGCCTGGATGCCGCCTCGGTGGTCGCCTTCTCCAGCACCACCGACACCCTGAAGGTGCACGGGGACGTGGGCGACGTGGTCACCCTCAGTGGCAACTGGGTGAGCGCGGGCACCCAACCGGTGAGCTATGCCGGTGGCGCCAGCGAGCCCTACCTGAAGTACACCCTGGTCGATCCGGTCAGCGGCCAGACCGCCACCGTGCTGATCGACCCGGCCATCGAGCTGGCCATCGAATACACCGGCGGGACCGGCAACGACACGCTGGGCGGCGGCGACGGCAATGACACCGTCAGCGGTGGCGCCGGCAACGACACCCTGGGGGGCGGCCTCGGTGAAGACACCCTGCTGGGCGGCGATGGCAACGACCTGCTGATCTACGACGCCACCGACGTGTCGGTCGACGGCGGTGCCGGCACCGATACCCTGGCACTGGGCAGCACGGCCGATGCCGTGGTGATCGACCTGGGTGCCGTGGCGCGCCCTGCTGCTGGCGGCGTCCGCCCGGACATTGCCAACGTCGAGGTCATCGACATCACCGGCCGTACCAGCGGCGGTACGGGCAACAACACCCTGGTGCTCAACGAGGTGGCGCTGATCGACCTGGTCGGCAGCACCGGCACGCTGACCGTCACCGGCAACGCGGGCGACAAGGTCTACCTGACCAACCTGACCGAGGTCAACCCGGACAGCACCAGCGGCTACACCACCTGGATCTACACGGACTCCGGCACGGGCGACACCGTCACGTTGCTGGTGGCCGATGCCGTGACCGTGGAGGCTGCCCTGATCGGCACCCCGGGCGACGACACCCTGGTCAGTGGCACGGCCAACGCCGACCTGGTGCGTGGCCTGGCCGGTAACGACACCGTCGATGGCCTGGCTGGCGCCGACGTGCTGCGCGGCGATGCCGGCGATGACGTGCTGGTCTACGACGCCGCCGACCTGGTGGTCGATGGCGGCGATGGCAACGACACCCTGCTGGTGGACAACGAGTCCACCCTGAACCTCACCACGGTCGATGACGCCGTGCTGCAGAGCCTGGCCACCATCGATCTGGTGAGCAGCGGCAACAACGTGGCCTTCAACGCGGGGGCCAGTGACATCCTGGCGCTCAACGGTGGCGATCCGGTCACTGTGCTGGGCGGCGCTGGCGACACCGTGGCCCTGCAGGGCAACTGGGTCAAGGGTGCCAATGATGGCAGCGCCACCACCTACACGCTGGTGACGGCCGACGGCCAGACCGCCACGGTCCACGTGGCCAACGCGGTGCCGGTGAGCATCACCTACACCGGCCACGACAGCAGCGAGCGCGACATCATGGTGTCGGGCGCTGGCGACCAGACCCTCGATGCCCTGCGCGGCAACGACAGCCTGGACGGCGGCGCCGGCAACGACACCCTGCTGGGTGGCGCTGGCGACGACGTGCTGGTGTACGACGCCGCCGACGGCGTGGTCTCGGGCGGTGCCGGCTCCGACACCCTGCAGATCCGCGGCAGCGGCGTCACCGTCGACCTGACGACGGTGGCCAATGGCGTGATCACCGGCATCGAGACCATCGACCTGACCGGCAGCGGCAACAACACCGTGGTGCTGAACCCGGACGATGTCCAGGCGCTTTCCACCGATACCGACACCATCATCATCCAGGGCGACGGCGGGGACTCGGTGCGCCTGGCCGGCGAGGGCTGGGAAGCGCGCGGCTCCGAGCTGGTGGCCGGCATCACCTACAACAAGTTCATTTCTTACGCGAGCGACGGCTCCATCGTCACGGTGCTGGCCGGCCTGCGCGTGGTCAAGGGCGACCAGCTCGTCGGCGATCCGGTGCTGGCGGATTCGCTGACCGGCGGTGCCGGCGCGGACCTGGTCGAAGGCCGTGGCGGTGACGACACCTTGTCCGGTGCCGGTGGTGCCGACCTGGTCTATGGCGGCGACGGCAACGACACCGTGGTCTTCGACGCGACCGATGTCGCGCTGCACGGCGGCAATGCCGACGACGCGGCCGGTGCCCTGGACAGCGACACGCTGACCCTGGAGACCGCGGGCGAGATCATCGACCTGCAGGAAGCCGGCCGTCCGGCCGACGGCGCGCTGCAGCCCACGCTGTCGAGCTTCGAGAACCTGGACATCGACGGCAGCGGTGCCAACGTCCTGATCCTCGATGCCGCCAGCGCGGCGGCACTGGGCGGCGCCAGCCTGGCGATCACCGGTGGCAGCGATGACACCGTCTTTGTCGACGGTGATCCGGCGGCGCAGACCTTCACCGTCACCGGCGCGACCGTCAAGCAGGTCATCACCGACGACGGTGATGCCACCAGCGCGTCCGACAGCCTGAGCGGGACCTCGGGCCAGGACGCTGTCAAGGCCGGCGCCGGCAACGACACCGTCGATGCCGGCGCGGGCGCCGACATCGTCTACGCCGGCAGCGGCGACGACCGGGTGGTCTATGACCGCAATGACCTGCGTGTCTTCGGCGGCACCGGCACCGACACCCTGGTCATCACCGATGCCGACACCGTCGACGGTGGTGCGGCCAGCACCGCCAGCCGCACCAACACCGCCTCGGGCGACGTGGACCTGACCGGCGTGGCGCTGACCACCGGTGGGCTGGGCCGCGTGGACGGCTTTGAGGCCATCGACCTGCGTGGCCACGGCAACCAGACCGTGCGTCTGGACGAGGCCTCGGTGATGGCGATGTCCGACTCCGGGCGTATCACCGTCACGGGTGACCTCAACGACGTCGTCAAGCTGTACGGCAACTGGGCGACGCTGGGCATCGAGTCCGACCTCGAAGGCAAGATCTACACCGTCTTCCAGAAGAACGACGCCATCGTCGCAGTGGCCCAGGAGGTCACGGTCGCGATCACCAACGAGCTGGGTGGCGCGGTGATCATGGGGACCTCAGGGGCGGACGACACCACCGTCACGAACTTCGCTGACGGTGCCTCCTCGGGGGATGGCGACGACGTCATCCGCCTGACGAGCATGAACTTCGTCGGCGTGGACGGTGGCCGTGGCTACGACAAGACCTACTTCGAGCTGAACGCCAACGCGACGATCAACACCGCGCTGCTGGCCAAGACGGCGCTGACGGGCGTCGAAGAGATCGACCTGCGCCAGGACTCGACCACCACCAACGACGACGCCTACGCCAATACCCTGATCCTGACCCCGGAAAAGGTGCTGGAGATGACCGACTCGGACGGCCTGCTGGTCGTCTCGGGCAGCAACAAGGACAGCATCAACCTCTACGGCGCCTGGAGCGACGTGGCCACCGCGCCGAGCGTGACCTACAACGGCGTCGTCTACAAGGAGCTGGTGGCTGACAACGGCGCACGCCTGTACTACGCGCCGGAGGTGACGGTCACCAAGATCGACCCGACCCTGCAGATGAGCGCGTTCTCCGTCGCCTATGACGACGGCGCATACCTGGTGGCCTCCGGCATCGAGCAGTACACCGGCTGGAAGGTCGGCAATGCCGGCGACATCAACAAGGACGGCCTCGACGACCTGGTCATCAACAAGGTGGACGGCGCCTACGTGGTGTTCGGCACCGACTCGATGGCTGGCCAGATCGACCTGTCGAACCTGGGCACCCGCGGCTTCCAGATCACAGGCAATGGCGTCACGCTCGACGACATCACCAACACGAACTACCAGAACGCCAACTGGAACTCGTACAACTTCGGTGTCTCCACCATCGGCGACATCAACGGCGACGGCATCGGCGACCTGGCCACCACCAACGGCAATCCGAACTCGCTGACCGTCGTCTATGGCCGCACCGAGTGGGACAACGTCAACCTGGCGAGCTTCACGCCGGGCGCGTCCAGCGGCTTCACGATGACCTTCACCGGCTTCCCGGACGAGCGCTACACCTCGATCTCGGCGGTGGGCGACGTCAACGGCGACGGCTACGCCGACTTCGCGGTGGGCAACTCCTTTGCCAACAGCGGCCAGGGCGAGGTCTATCTGGTGTTTGGCGGCACCCATGCCGACAACATCAACACGACCGCAGCACAGACCAACCGCTGGATCAAGATCGGCTCCGACGGTGCCAACCGCACCAACGTCGGCGTCGACATCTCCGGCCTGGGCGACATCAACGGTGACGGCTTCGCCGACTTCGTCGTCGGTGGCCCCGGCTATGTCAACTCGGTCACCACCGGCAGCTCCAGCCAGACCGACTACAGCGGCAGTGGCTACCTCATCTACGGCAAGGAGCAGGGCTGGTCCAACACCACCGTGGTCCAGCGTGACCATGTCAACCCGCTGCTGAGCAGCCTGTCGCCGAGCGACGACGCCAGCGGCGTGGCGGTCAACAGCAACCTGCAGCTGAACTTCAACGAGGGCGTGCAGTTCGGCAGCAGCGGCTTCGTCGGCCTGTACCGTGCGGGCAGTGACGTGCTGGTCGAGCGCTTCGACGTGGCCACCGGCATGGGCAACCTCGGCGGCCGGGCCTGGGTCAGCGGCTCCTCCGTGGTGGTCAACCCGGTCAACCCGCTGTCCTCCAGCACCGACTACTACGTCAAGGTGGATGCCGGCGCGGTCACCGACCTGAGCGGCAACCCCTTCGCCGGCATCAGCGACAGCACCGCGTGGAGCTTCACCACCGGCAGCAACGGCGACAGCAGCTCGCCCAACCTGCGCGCGGCCTATCTGGAGGTGTTCGCCAACAGCAACACCACCTACGACGCGCAGCCGACGACCTACGCCACCTACTACGGCACTCCTGCCAACCAGGGCGACATCAGCATGCTGTATGGCACGCTGACCAGCGGCGACATCTCTGCGCCGTACGCCTTCGACGCCAGCGACGTGCGCGCCAGCAACAACGTCGACATCTCGTCCACCGCCACCTCGGTGGACTACCGCAGCGAAGCGGACTTCAAGCTGTACTTCGCCTTCGACGAGGCGGTGCGCCCCTACGGCCAGATCCTCATCCGGCGGCCCGATGGCACGGTGGTCGAGAGCTTCGACCTGCAGACCGGCCGTGGCAGCCTGGGCGGCGGCATCAAGCCGACCAATGTCGACGAGTCGCGCCCGGACATCAACACCACCTCGGCGGCGCCGACCACCACCGACAGCACCGGCTTCGAGATCGACCCCGGCTTCACCTTCGCCCGCAACACCACCTACACGGTGGAACTGGTGGGCATCAAGGACGGCTCGGGCAACAGCCTCGACGCGGCCGATGCCAGCTTCACCTTCACCACCACCTCCGCGGCCGACACCCTGGCGCCGCAGCTGGTGGCCTACAACCTCGGCAGCGCCTCCACGGCCTTCACCAACAGCACCAGCAATGGTGCGACCAACGTGTCGGTGGAGTCGGACATCGTCTTCAAGGCGTCCGAGTCGCTCGTGCCGGGTGCCAGCGGCAGCGTGTCGATCAAGCTGTACAACAGCTACGCCGGCGCTGCCGTCGAGACCTTCTCGTGGAGCAGTGCGCCCACGGCCGGTGCCGATGGCTCCTACACCTTCACCGGCAGCCTGGGGGGCACGATGACCCTCAGTGGCCAGACGGTGCGCATCGACCCGGGCCAGAACCTGGCCTACGGTACCGCGTACTCGATCGCTGCCGCCGGCCTGAGCGACCCCTCGGGCAATGCGCTGGTGCTCAACACCAACACCGGCCACTACTTCACCACCGTCGCCCAGACCACCACGGTGCAGACGCTCAGCGGCAACGCCGTGCAGCACCCGACCACGGTCGGCCTGGACGACAACATCGTCATCCGCTTCGCGGAGTCGGTCGAGGCGGGCACGAACAGTGCCGGCACCCAGAGCATCCAGCTCTACAACCGCTCGGGCACCCTCATCGAGAGCTTCGACGTGGCGACCGGCCTTGGCAACCACGGCGGCAGCCTGAGCTTCCAGGGCACGGATGTCACGCTGAACCCGGGCCAGACCCTGGCCTATGCCACGGGCTACTACCTGACGGTGAGCAGCCAGGCGATCCGCGCGGCGCATGAGAACGTCAGCGAGGACGCTGGCAACGCCGACGGCAATGCGGCCAGCACCCGCTACTACACCGGCGCCGGCATGTCCGGCTCCGGCTCGCCACTGTACTTCGCCACCGAGGCGGGCACGCAGATCGACCCGGGTTGGGTCCAGACCCCCTCCATCACCGCTGACGGGGTGCTCAACGCGGGCAGCTACGTGGGCAACATCTGGAATGGCAGCGGCTACAGCGCGCAATTCCCGAACGGCACCACCAACTACAACCTTCAGCCGGGCGAGTGGACCGGGATGGAAGTCTCGGCCGCGGGTGACGTGGATGGCGACGGTATCCAGGACTTCATCATCGGCAGCCCGATGAAGGTCTGGGATCCGACGCTCAACCCCAGCGACAACGGCGACAACTACGTCTACGGCAAGTACTACCTGGTCTTCGGCCAGGCCGGCAACACCAGCACGACGCTCAACATCGCCAACCTGGCCGCCGCTGGTCGCGTGGTCCAGTTCTACGGCCCGAATACCAACTGGCTCAAGGGGGTCGTGGAGTTCGGTGACCTGAACAAGGACGGCTACGACGACCTGCTGATCACCGCCGGAGGCAACGCCCCGGACACCGACCTCTCCAACAGCGACAACCTGGCCAGCAACGATGGTGACACCGACGCCGGTTCGGCCTTCGTGGTGTATGGCCAGGCCCGCTCGGCCTGGGTCTCCAGCCTCAACGTGACCCAGCTGGGCCAGCAGGGCCTGGAAATCACCGGCGGCCTGCCGCAGGAGCAGCTCGGCTTCTCGGCCGCTTCCGGCGACTTCAACGGCGACGGCACCGTCGACCTGTTCTTCGGCATGCCCCGCAACGACCGCGACGGTTTTGCCTCGGGCGAGGGCTTCGTCATCAACGGGGGCGACTTCAGCAGCTCGCTGATGAGCGTGGGCACCGATCAGGCCGACACGTTGCTGGGCGACTTCGGTGCCGACCGGCTCGCCGGCCAGCAGGGCAACGACCAGATCTACGGCCTGGGCGGCGCCGACATCCTGCGCGGGGGCCAGGGCAACGACACGATCGGCCTGACCGATCTCGACTTCATCCTGCTCGATGGCGGCACCGGCACCGACACGCTGAAGTTCATCGGCCACGGCTTCGACCTCGACCTCACCGGTTATGCGGGGGCCAGCCTGCGCAGCTTCGAGCGCATCGACCTGACCGGCGACGGTGACAACGCCATCACGCTGAACTACCGCGAGGCGATCTACCTGCTTGAGCGCGAGCTCTCCACCGCCTACGGCACCCAGACCCAGCTGACGATCGACGGCAACGTCGGTGACCGCGTGACGCTGGAAGGCCCGTGGTCCCTGATCAACTCGGACAACACCTACAACTACTACGCCCTCGACGGCATCTTCGTCGCGGTCGATGCGGACATCACCCAGGCCACACCGACCTGGACCATCCCCTACCGCGGCGCGACGATCGATTTCAACGCCTCGGCGCTGCCTGACGGCCTGCGTGTCGATGCGGTCGACTTCAGCATCGGCAGCAACCAGCAGCCCACGACCAGCTATGTCGAGGCGCTGGGCGACATCAACCACGATGGCTATGCCGACTTCGCGGTGGCGGACAACGACGTCGCAGGGACCAACCTGCCCTACGTCTACCGCGAGGCGGGCCAGTGGGAGTACTACTACTTCGATGACCCGAACGCGTCAGTGCCATTCATCGGCGGCCAGACGCTCTACACCTCGAGCGCCGGCCACTACCGCGCAAGCAATGAGTGGACCTACGTCGGCAACACCGGCGCGGTGTACGTCGTCTACGGCCAGGCCGGCGGCTTGGGCAGTACCGATTTCAACCTGATCGGTACGGGCCAGGAGACCGATGTGATCCGCCTGGTCAGCGGCGCCGATCCGGGCGACGAGTTTGCCGACAGCATGGGCAGCCTGGGCGACGTGGACGGTGACGGCCAGGCCGACTTCGTCATCAGCGCGTGGAACACGGCGCGCAGCTACACCTTCACCGAGGGCGGTGAGCTGAGCTGGGCCGACCCGACCGGTGCCAACGGCGTCAACGCGGCCTACAACGGCTGGTGGGTCGGTGCCGAAGCCGACATGGCCCCGGGCAGCGCTTCCACCTCGCCCTGGGCCTACTCGTACACGGCGGACAGCTGGGCCTACAACCGCGCTGGGCGCCAGTACTTCTTCCTGGGCGGCAACCAGATGCTGGTCGACCAGGTCTCGGGTGCGATCACCGATACCTCCGTCAGCAACAACGCCAGCGGCCTGCAGGGCACCAGCACCCAACTGCCCAGCAGCTGGGATGGCGGCGTGGACCTGGTGTCCGACCTGCCGGACAACGGCGCCACCGCCGGCCAGCAGACCACGTACACCTTCACCGCCAACTCGACCACGGCCTCGCTGACCACCACCGGCCAGACCGCGTGGAGCCCGATCGCGCTGGGTGACGTCAACGGCGATGGCTACGACGACTTCATGGACAGCGCCGGCAGCGGCGTCGTCCACTTCGGCCAGCCGCTCGACAGCGGCATCGACCAGACGATCAACTGGTCCACCATCGACCTGGGTGGCTTCAGCCGCGCCAGCGCCGCTGGCGACCTCAACGGCGACGGCTATGACGACCTGGTGCTGGGGTACAGCAACTTCAGCTACGTCGTGTTCGGCCAGGCCGGCGCCTGGACGGGTGTGCCGACCTTCAACACCAACAGCGCACTGAACGGCACCTTCGCGGCCAATGGGGGGACCCCGGCCATCGCGCGCATCGACGCCGAGTCCGGCTACACCGGCCAGCAAGGGGTCTACACCCGCCTGGGCGACATCAACGGCGACGGCTATGACGACCTGCTGGTGGCCGGTAACCCGGCCGACAACTACAACGCCAAGTCCAACGGCGCCGCCTATGTGGTGTTCGGCGGGGCCAATGTGGCCGGGGCCGGCAACGACATCTGGGACGCCAATGTCAGCCTGGGCAACCTGGCTGCCCGCGGCCAGGGCTTCCGCATCACCGGCGCGATCGACGGTGACCTGTTGACCAATGCCAGCTGGACCGGCGTTGGCGACGTCAACGGCGACGGCTACGACGACTTCATCATCCAGTCCAGCGGCGAGCTCGAAGGGGCCGCCGCGAACAACGCCACCTCGGGTTCCGGTTCGTCCTACCTCTTCCTGGGGCAGGGCAGTGCAGCCTGGCGCAACGTCGACACGCTGGAGGTGCAGGACTACGGCATCCAGATGCTGGGAACCGGCAACGGCGAGTGGACGGCGTTGGGCGACGTGGACGGCGACGGCTTCGACGACATGTCCCTCGTGAGCAACACGGGTGCACAGATCTTCTACGGTTCAACCGCGCTGTCGTCCTACAAGGACGCCACCTGGTCCGGCCTGGGCAATGGCCAGACCACCGTGCAGGTGGTCCAGGGCACCAGCGGGGCCACCCTGACCGGCCACCGCGGCAACAGCACCGTGGCCCTGATCGGCCAGGACCGCCTGATCGGCAATGCCGGCAACGACACGCTGGTCAGCGACGGCGGTGCCGACGTGCTCAACGGTGGTGCCGGCAACGACCTGCTGCAGGTCGTCGACAATCACTTCTTCCAGCTCGATGGCGGTTCCGGCGTCGACACGCTGGAGCTCCTGGGCTCGATGACGCTGGACCTCACGGCCGTGGGCAATACCCGGGTCGCCAACATCGAGGTGGTGCAGCTGGGCAGCGGCAACCAGACCTTGACCCTGAGCGCCACGGACGTGCTGCGCATGACCGGGCAGACCAACACCACGGTCGCAGATGCCCGCTTCCAGCGCGGCAACGTGCTCGTGGTCAACAGCAGCGCAGGCAGCGACGCCCTGGTGCTCAACGGGGCCGACTGGAGCAGCACCGGCGTCACCACCGCGGTGGCGGGCAGCGCTGCCCTCTTCACGGTCTACCAGGCCAACGGCGGCAACCTCTTCGTCGTCACCAACCTGGTCCCGACCACCGGCACTGCGGGAGGCGCCCTGGCGGGTACCGCCGCAGGCGAGGTGCTCTACGGCGGCTCGGGTGCCGACACGGTCACGGCCAACGCCGGCAACGACACGGTCTACGCCGGCGAAGGTGCTGACGCGGTGACCGGCGATGACGGCAACGATTCGCTGGTCGGCGGACTGGGCAACGACACCCTGGGTGGCGGCAACGGCGACGACACCTTCATCGCCGGCCGTGGCAACGACAGCGTGGACGGCGGCGCCGGCAACGACATGCTGGACTACCGCAGCGCCAACGAAGGCCTGGCGATCACCTACAGCGCGGCGGGAGCCGGCACGGTCAGCGGCACGCAGACCGGCACCGACGGCTTCACGGCGGTCGAGACCGTCTACGGCTCCAACCGCGCCGACACCATCATCGGCAGCGCCGGCGACGATGTGCTGACCTGGCATGCCGGAGCCGGCGGCAACGACAGCTTCGTCGGCGGCAGCGGCAACGACGCGCTGGACTACAGCGGCGTCGACTCGGCGGTGGTCGTCACCTTCACGGGGGCTACCTCGGGCACGGCGCGCACGGCCAACCAGGGCACCGACAGCTTCAGCGGCATCGAGACCGTCATCGGCGGCGGCTACAACGACGTCTTCGTCAACGCCGACGGCGCCGTGGTGGTCCAGGGCGGTGCGGGTACCGACACGCTGGATTACAGCGCCAACGGCAGCGGCGTCACGGTGCTCTTCACCGCCGATGGCACGGGCACCGTGGGTGGTAGCGTCGTGGCCAGCTTCACCTCCGTGGAGTCGGTCATCGGTGGCAGTGGCGCGGACTCGCTGACCGGTGCGGCCGGGACCCAATACTTCTCCGGCGGTGCCGGTAACGACACCGTCGACGGCGGGGCTGGCGGCGACAAGCTCGACTACACCGGTGTGAGTGCCGGCCTGAGCATCACCTACGGCGCGGCAGGCGGTGGCACGGTCACGGGCAGCAGCACAGGCACCGACAGCTTCAGCAACATCGAGACCGTCACCGGCGGTGGCGGCAACGACCAGGCCATCGGCGGCAGCGGTGCCGAGTACTTCGAGGGCGGTGCGGGCAACGACACGCTGCGCGGTGGTGCTGGCAACGACACCTTCTTCGGTGGCACGGGTACCGACATCGCCGACTACAGCGACGCGACCACGGCGATCAACGCCAACGTGTACTTCCAGTACGGTGGCTCGATCACGATCACCAGCGATGTTGGCGCGGCGGATCAGTTCTACGACGTGGACGGCATCATCGTCGGTTCGGGCAACGATGCAGTCAACATCTACAGCGGCAGCGGTTCGCTCGATGGTCGTGGCGGTCACGACTCGCTGAGTGGCGGCAGCGGCGACGACACCCTGATCGGCGGTGCCGGCAACGACACCCTGGTCGGCAACAACGGCAATGACTGGTTCTACGGCGGCGCGGGCAATGACAGCTTCAATGCCGGTGGCGGCAACGACGTGCTGGACTACCGTGGTGTTTCCGGCAACCTGAACGTCAACCTGTCCACCGGGGTCATCAGCTCCGACGGCGAAGCGGGCGCGGACGCCGTCACGACGGGGTCGATGGAGGCCGTGCTGGGCGGTTCGGGCAACGACAGCATCGTCGGCAGCCTCTACGCCGAGACGATCAGCGGCGGTGCCGGCAACGACACCATCGACGGCGGCGCCGACAACGACACCGCCATGTACGCGACGGTGACCAACGCCCTCAACGTCAACCTCGCCACCGGCGTCGCCACCGGCGAGGGCACCGACACGCTGAGCAACATGGAGAACGTGGTCGCCGGCTTCGACAATGACCGCATCACCGGCAACAGCAGCAACAACGTGCTGTATGGCAGCGAGGGCAACGACACGCTGGAGGGTGGCAACGGCAATGACGCCCTGTACGGTGGTGATGGCAACGACGTCTTCGTGATGAACGACGACGCGGCGATGGACTCGATCTACGGCGGCAACGGCTTCGACCTCCTCGACTTCTCGGCCGTCACCTACGACATCCGCTATTCGCAGGGGCGCGGTGACGCATTCCGCCTGTACAACCGCGATGAGTGGGTGCGCTTCCTGCTCGACATCCCGGGTAGCAACGACCCGGGCCAGGGGCGTGACGACGACTGGAACGGCAGTACGTCCAGCCTCTACGACGGCCACGACGACTGGTACAGCGGCATCGAGGGCATGATCGCCGGCAGCGGCAACGACTACATCTACATCGACGCGGGTGGCCAGGACGTCTACAACCCGGGCGAGCGCGACGGCTACCTCGATGGTGGGGCCGGCAATGACACCCTGCTCGGCCATGACGGCCGCGACACCCTGATCGGCGGCAGCGGCAATGACTCGCTCGACGGCAACACCGGCGACGACACCCTGATTGGCGGCGCCGGCAACGACACCCTCATCGGCAATGGCGGCAGCGACTGGGCCGACTACAGCGGCGCCGCGGCCGCCATCACGGCCGACCTGTCGCTGGCCAGCAACCAGGTCACTGCCGACGGCGATGCGGGCATCGACCACCTGAGCGGTGTGGAAGGCCTCATCGGCAGCGGACTTGCAGACAGCATCAAGGGCAGTACCGGCGCTGACAGCCTGTATGGCGGCCTGGGCAACGACACCCTGGACGGCCACTCCGGCAACGACACGCTGGACTACAGCCGCCAGTCGACCGCGGTCAGCATCGACGTCGCTGCGGGCAGCGCCAACAGCGGCGCCGGCAATGTCGACACCATCAGCAACTTCGAGGCCTATGTCGGCGGTAGCGGCAATGACAGCATCGTCGGTGCCAGTGCCACAGCGGTCAACGAGACCATGAGCGGCGGTGCTGGCCACGACACCCTGTCGGGTGGCGACGGTGCTGACTCCCTGCTGGGCGGCGTGGGCAACGACTCCCTGCTCGGCGGTGCCGGCAACGACACCCTGGTGGGGGGCCTGGGCAACGACGCGCTGGACGGCGGCGCCGGTACGGCCGACGTGCTGGACCTGACGCCGGCCACTGCCGCCATGGTGGTGGACCTGACCGCGGGCACCTCCACTGGCGAAGGCAGCGACACGGTCACCGGCATTGAAGTGGTGTGGGGCGGCAGTGGCTCCGACACCCTGACCGGCAGCACCGGCAACGACAGCCTGATCGGCAATGCCGGGCGCGACGTGCTTGCCGGTGGCGACGGCCAGGACACCCTGGACGGCGGGAACGCCAACGACTCGATCAATGGCGGCGCGGGCAATGACCTGGCCTACGGCGGCAACGACCAGGACACCGTCCTCGGCGGTGCCGGCGTGGACTCGCTGTACGGCGGTGAGGGCCTGGACTCGATCGACGGCGGCGACGACAACGACCTGCTGTACGGCGAGAACGGCAACGACACCCTGATGGGTGGCGCCGGTGCCGATACGCTGGACGGTGGCTCGGGTTCCGACCTGATCCGCGGCGGTGCAGGCAACGACGTCTTCAACCAGTCCACGGAATCCGACCGCCTGCTGGGCGAGGCGGGGGATGACCTCTTCAACGTGATCGCCCTGACCGACAACGGCAGCTTCGAGCTGGACATCGACGGCGGCGACGGGGTCGACACAGTCAGCCTGAACGCTGGCGGCAGCTACGACTTCCGGGCCACGACCCAGGTCCGCCTGGCCAATGTGGAAATGCTGCGCATGGCCACCACCAACCAGACGGTGGCCCTGGACAACACCAACGTGCGCACCTTCGCGGCCACCGGCAATGCGGCGGTCGACAACGCCAGCTACGGCGCGGCCAGCGGCAAGGCGCTGCTGGTGGTGGATGCGAGCAGCACCAGTGACCGCCTGCGCCTGTTCGGCGAGGGCTGGTTGGCGACCGGTGACAGCACCACGGTGCTGGGTGGCGGCAGCAGCTATGCCATCTACCGCTTCCGTGACGAGAACATCTATGTCGCCTGCAACACGGTGGTGGTGGTGGTCGACGGCGCGGGTAGCGACTCGATGGTCGGCACCGCTGCGGCAGACAGCCTGGATGGCGGCGCCGGAGCCGACACCATCATGGCGGGTCTCGGCAACGACACCGTCTCCGGTGGCCTGGGCAACGATGTCATGGACGGTGGTCTCGGCATCGACCTGCTGACCTTTGCGGGCACCAGCTCGCCGATCCACCTCGACCTGTCGCTGAGCACCGCGCAGGACACGGGCCTGGGCACCGACACCTTCACGGGCTTCGAGATGGTCCAGGGTGGTACGGGCACCGATTCGCTGATGGGCGGCTCCGCCGACGACACCCTGTGGGGTGGCGCGGGCTCCGACACGCTGGGTGGCAGCGCGGGTGCCGATTCGCTGATGGGCGAGTCGGGCCGCGATCTGGTCGACGGCGGTGACGGCAACGACATCCTGTACGGTGGCGACGATGCCGACACGCTGCAGGGCGGCGCCGGCGACGATCGCCTCTACGGCGAGAACGGCACCGATGCCCTGCTGGGCGGCGACGGCAATGACTCGCTGTGGGGTGGCAATGACAACGACACCCTCCAGGGTGATGCCGGCATCGACCAGCTCTATGGCGAGGAAGGCAGCGACCTGCTGCTGGGCGGCCTGGGCAACGACACCCTCGATGGCGGCAACGGCAACGACACCCTGATGGGGGGTGGCGACAACGACAGCCTGCAGGGAAGCAATGGCAACGACCTGGTGCAGGGCGATGCCGGTGACGACACCCTGGACGCCGGTGCCGGCAACGACACCGTGCAGGGTGGCGATGGCAACGACCTGATCTACGGCACCAGCGGCAGCAACCTGCTGCAGGGTGGCGCGGGCAATGACACCATCAACGGGGGCAGCCAGAACGACACCATCGCCGGCGGGCTCGGCAACGATTCGCTGGTGGGCAATGGCGGCTACGACGTGCTCGACATGTCGGCCAGCAGCACGGCGATGAACTTCGACATGTCGGCCGGCTGGCCCGGCACGATCACCGATGCCACCCTGGGCACCGACACGATCAGTGGCTTCGAGGGGATCATCGGTGGCTCGGCCAATGACACGATCACCGGCAGCAGCGGTGCCGACATCATTGGTGGCGGCGTCGGCAACGACAGCCTGACCGGCGGTGCGGGGCTGGATACGCTGGACTTCAGCAACGCCACCCGCTCCCTGAGTGTGGACCTGAGTCTGAACCGCACCAGCGCGGTGAGCGTTGGCGACGGCCAGAGCGGGACCGACAGCGTCGTCGGCTTCGAGAACGTCAACGGCGGCTCGGCCAGCGACTGGCTGCAGGGCTCACTCGACGCCAACGTGCTGCTGGGCAACGACGGCTCCGACATCCTGCTGGGCCTCGATGGCAACGACTCGCTCGACGGCGGCCTGGGCAACGACAGCCTGGACGGCGGCACTGGCAACGACACGCTGCTGGGCGGTGACGGCGTCGACAGCCTGCAGGGCGGCACTGGCAACGACAACCTGCAGGGCGGTGCCGGCGCAGACAGCTTCAGCGGCGGCGCGGGCCAGGACACCTTCTGGGGCGGCGATGGCGACGACGTGTTCTACGGCGAAGCCGACAGCTACCAGGACCGGTACTACGGTGAAGCCGGCTTCGACGTCCTGAACTACCAGGCCATCACCGTCGACATCAACTTCCAGACCGGCAATGGCTTCTACGCGGGCTATGGCGGTGACCTGTGGTTCACCGTCGCCGGCCAGACCCAGTACTTCAACAACGTGGAGGGCCTGATCGGCGGTCAGGGCAACGACTACCTGAGGAACAACCACGGCGTCGCAGCCTACATGGACGGCTACCTCGGCAACGACACCCTGTACGGCCAGAACGCCAACGACACCCTGCTGGGCGGCGTGGGCGAGGACTCGGTCGACGGCGGCAACGGCAACGATTCGCTGCTGGGTGGCGATGGCAACGACAGCCTGTACGGCAGCTATGGCTCCGACATCCAGCTGGGCGGCGCCGGCAACGACGTCATCGCCGGCAGCTACGGTGACGACTACCTGGACGGCGGCGCCGGCATCGACGCGCTGGTGCTGTGGGATGCGACCCAGGCGGTCTCCATCGACCTGAACACCAGCTGGCAGGGCACGCTGACCTTCAGCAACATCGGCACCGACACCGTGCGCAACTTCGAGGGCGTGGTCGGCAGCAATGGCAACTACGCCGACTCGATCACCGGCACCTCGGGCAGCGACATCATGGGGGGCGGTGCCGGCACCGACACCCTGATCGGCGGCGCGGGCGTGGACATCCTGAGCTTTGCCTGGGCCGGCCATGTCACCGTCAACCTGGCGACGCAGACGGTCAGCAACGACGGCTTCGGCTACACCGATGTCATCAGCGGCTTCGAGTACGTCTACAGCGGCAACGGCAATGACTCGATCACCGGTTCCTCGGTGGCCAACGAGCTGCGTGGCAACGATGGCAACGACACCCTCGTCGGCAGTGCCGGCAACGACACGCTGGACGGCGGCGCCGGTACCGACCTGCTGAACTACGCGGCTGAAACCGGCGCGCTGAGCGTCAACCTGGCCACGGGCCAGGTCACCGACGCCGCCGGCCGCCTCGACCTGGTGAGCGGCTTCGAGTCGGTGCAGACCGGCTCGGGCAACGACACCCTGGAAGGCAGCAGCCGTGCCGACACGCTGCGTGGTGGCGCTGGCAACGACGTCTTCATCGCCGGACTGGATGCCCACAACAGCGACCTGTTCGAAGGCGAGGCCGGCACCGACCTGCTGCGCTACAGCGCCGTCACCAGCGACCTGTCGATCACCAACTTCACCGCCGGCTCGGCAGGCCAGAACAACCTGCAGTACCAGGTCGGTACGGGCACCTACTACGACTACTACACCAACCTCGAAGGCCTGGGTGGCGGTCTGGGCAACGACCAGCTCTCGCTGGCCGCGGGCAGCGCAGCGGCCGTGCTGGAAGGCGCAGCGGGCCATGACAGCCTGCGCGGCGCGTCAGGCAGCGACACCCTGCTGGGTGGCGACGGCAACGACATGCTCAGCGGCGGTGCCGGTGATGACACGCTCGACGGCGGCGATGGCATCGACGTGCTGGACCTGAGCGCCACGAGCGCTGTGCTGAACCTGAACCTGGGCAGCAGCTGGCAGGGCGTGGTGAGCTACAGCGGCCTGGGCAGCGACACGGTCTCGAACTTCGAAGGCGTGATCGGTGGCTCCGGCGCCGACCAGATCACCGGCAGCAGCGGTGACGACATCATCGGTGGTGGTGCCGGCAACGACACCCTGGCTGCGGGTGATGGCATCGACACCCTGAGCTTTGACGCCAGTAGCGCCAGCCTCACGGTGAACCTGCAGACCAGCGTTTCGACGGGTGAGGGCACCGACACCATCAGCGGTTTCGAGAACGTCAGCGGCGGCTCCGGCAGCGACAGCCTCACCGGCTCGGTCGACGCCAACGTGCTGCGTGGCAACCTCGGCAACGACACCCTCACGGGCAGTGCCGGCAACGACACGCTCGACGGCGGCGTCGGGACCGACACGCTGACCTATGCCGGCTACGCCAGCGCGCTGACGATCAACCTGGCCACGGGCATCGCCACGGGCACCGGCAAGACCGACAGCTTCACCGGCTTCGAGCAGTTGATCGGTGGCGAGTCGGACGACACCCTGATAGGTGCCGCTGCCAACGACACCCTGCAGGGTGGCAATGGCCACGACAGCGTGGTGGCCGCGGCCGGCCTGGACCAGCTCTACGGCAACGCCGGCAACGACACACTCGACGCCGGTACGGGCCAGGACACGGTCTATGGGGGTGACGGCAACGACCTGATGATCGGCTCCGTCGACGGCAGCCAGGACCAGTACTACGGTGAGAACGGCGTCGACATCCTGAGCTACAGCAACGAGCAGCGTGACCTCAACTTCGGCACCTTCTACGCGACCAACGGCAACGGCAACACCTTCAACCTGTTTGGCGAGACGGAGTACTACTACTACGTCGAAGGGCTGATCGGCGGCCAGGGCAACGACTCGGTGACGCTGGGCAACAACTGGTCGGGCTATGTCGATGGCTACAGCGGCAACGACACCATCGTTGCCACCGGAGGCAGCGACACCCTGCTGGGCGGCACGGGCAACGACTCGATCGATGGCGCCGGGGGCAACGACTCGATCAGCGGTGGCTCGGGCAACGACACCCTCATCGCAGGCGGTGGCGTCGACACCATGGACGGTGGTGCGGGCAATGACCAACTGCGTGTCTCGACGACCACCTTCTTCCGCCTCGACGGTGGCACCGGTGTCGACAGTCTGGAAATGACGGCGGCAATGACCGTGGACTTCCGCACTTTGAGCGATGACGTCGTTCGTAGCATCGAGGTGCTGAAGCTGGGGGCAGGGAATCAGGTGATCACACTGTCCGATGCGGACGTGCTGAACATGACCGGTGAATCCAACCTGGCCGTTGACGTTGCGGGCTATCAGACCGGCCACGTGCTGGTGATCGACAGCACGGCGGGGACCGACTCGGTGCAGCTCACCTCGGGCTGGACCGACACCGGCGACAACACGACGGTCGATGGGACGGGCTCCTTCTCGATGTACCGCTTCGGCACCAGCAACATCTACGTGGCCTTGGACGACTCGGTCACGCCCAGCATTGGAGGCTGATTGCCGTGAACGAAGACGAAATCCCGCCGCACTTGGCACGTGTTCCCGACCCTGACGGGGCCGGTACACCGGGCTTGCAGGAGCGCCTGCGGGCGGCCAGGTCGGGCTGGCGGTTCCTGCAGGCGGCGGATCAGCCGCCGGCGCAGGCGCTGCCCGCACCGGTTCCGAGCGGGGCGGGGTGGCTGTCCGAGGTGCTGAGGCCGCTGCGCCCGGCCTACCTGCAGGTCATCGTGCTGGCCTTCGGCGTGAACCTGCTCGGCCTGCTGGCGGCGGTGTTCTCGCTGCAGGTGTATGACCGGGTGATCGCCAAGGGCGGCATGACCACCCTGGTGGCGTTGGTGCTGGGCATGGGGTTGGCCATCGCGTTCGACCACGGCCTGCGCCGGGGACGCGCCACGCTGATGCAGCGCATCGGTGCACGCATCGAGGTGGCCGTGGCCCGTGCCGTGTACGAGCGCCTGACGCGCCTGCCCGCGCTGGAGCTGGAAAGCCGCCCCCCGGCCTTCTGGCAGACGGTGTTCCGCGACATCGAGCTGGTGCGTGGCACCACCGCGGGCGCGGCGGCGCTGCTGGTCATCGACCTGCCGTTCCTGGTGCTGACGCTGGTGCTGGTCGGCTTCATCGCCTGGCCGATGTTGCCGGTCGCGCTGGGGGTGATGGCCGCCTTCGTGCTGCTGGCCTGGCGCTCCGAGCGGGTGCTCAAGACGGGCAGCGAGCAGGAGAAGGAGCGCCTGATGTCGCGCGACACCATGCTCTCGGACCTGTCGGCCTCGCGCCTGCACCTCAAGACGCTGGGCCCGTCCGACAGCATGCGCACGCGCTGGGAGTCGCACTACGGCCGCTGGATGGAAGAGTCGCTGGCGCGCAGCCGGGAGATGGACCACTACCGCGACGTGGCCCAGGGCATGAGCACGGCGTCCACCGTGGCGATGACCAGCCTGGGCGCACTGGCCATCCTGAACCAGCTGATGAGCATGGGCGCGCTGATCGCGGTGAACATCCTGTCGGGCAAGCTGGTGTCGCCGCTGGTGCAGCTGGTGGCGCAGTGGCGCTCGTTCGGCCAGTTCGTGGCGGCGCGCAAGCGGCTCGACGACCTGTTCGCGCTGCCGTTGGACCGTGAGCAGTCGCCCGTGGCGCTCCCGCGGCCACGGGGTGTGCTGACGATGGAGGCGCTGCACTTTCGCTACCCGCGCATGGCGCAGGACCAGATCCACGCGCTGTCGGGCCAGCTCGGTCCCTTCGGCCTGCATGCGGTGGTGGGCAACAACGGCAGCGGCAAGTCGACCCTGCTCAAGCTGCTGCGTGGCCTGTACACGCCAGCGGCCGGCCGGGTGCTGCTCGATGGCGCCGACCTGCAGCAGTTCGGCCAGCGCGACCTGAGCGCCTGGATCGGCCTGCTGCCGCAGCAGCCGCGCCTGGTGGCGGGCAGCATCCGCGACAACATCGTGCTGGGCGCGCAGGGCGTCAGCGATGCGCAGATCCTGAACGCGGCCCGGCTGGCCGGGGCCTACGACTTCATCGTCAACCTGCCCGACGGCTTCGACACCGATGTGGGCGAGGGCGGGCAGCGCTTCTCCGGCGGGCAGCGCAAGCGCATCGCCATCGCGCAGACCCTGTTGAACGACCCGCCCGTGCTGCTGCTGGACGAGCCGACCTCGGACCTCGACGCAGCGGCCGAGCAGGCCTTCGTGGCCACGCTCAAGGCGCTGGCGGTGGACCACACCGTGATCGCGGTGACCCACAGCCCGGCGGTGCTGACCCAATGCAACGGCATCCTGGTGCTCGATCGTGGCCGCCTGGCCGCCGCCGGTCCGGCGCGGGAGGTGCTGCCCCGGCTGGGCTACGCCCCGCCCCGCCCCGCCGTGGTGGTGAACCACGAAGACAAGACCCGTGAAGCGGAGGCCGCATGACCGAAATGACTGCTCCCCGGAGCCTGGACGCGGTGCTGGAGCGGGTCGGCGAGACCCGCTGGCGCCTCTGGGACCTCCGCATTCTGCTGGCGCTGTTCGCACTGCTGGCGTGGTCGGTGCTGGCGCACGTGGACCGCGTGGTGACGACCCAGGGCAAGGTGGTGCCCTACGACAAGGTGAAGGTCATCCAGCACCTGGAGGGGGGCATCGTCAAGAAGCTGCTGGTGCGCGAGAGCCAGATCGTCAAGGCGGGCGAGCCGCTGATTGAGCTGGACCTGGCCACCGCCGGGGTCAACGGTGACGAGATGTCCGCCCGCATGGGCTCGTTCCGCTTCGTCAAGGCCCGCCTGGAAGCCGAGGCGCGTGGCACCCTGCTGGTCACCTCGCCCGAGCGTGACCCGCAGCTCAGGGCCTCTGCCGAGGCGGAGGTCGCCACCTTCCGCGCCCGCCGCGAAGAGCTGACCAATACGCTGGCCGCGCTGGACGGCCAGATCGCGCAGGGGCGCCAGCGCGTGGCCGAGCTGCGGGCCCGCATGAGCTCGCTGGAAGCCGGCCTGCGCATCGCGCAGCAGGAGCTGGCGATCTCGGAGAACCTGGTCAAGGACAAACTGGTGTCGGAGCTGGAGCACTTCCAGCGCCGCAGTGCGGTGGAGCGCATCAAAGGCGATCTGGAAGCCACGCGCCAGGCGATCCCGGGTGCGCAGGCCCAGGCCGACGAGGCTTTCGCGCGCCGCCGCGAGGAGGAGTCGCGCTTCCGCCGCCGGGCCTCCGATGAGCTGGGTGAGCTCGAACGCAAGATCGCCAGCCTGGGCAAGGAGCTCAACCGGGCGCAGGACCAGGAGCAGCGCGCCGTGATCCGCGCGCCCATCGACGGCATCGTCAAGAACGTCAAGTACCAGGCGGCCGGCAATGTGGTGAAGGCCGGCGAGCCCATCATGGAGGTGGTGCCCGTGAAGGACGAGCTCGTCATCGAGCTGCGCCTGAACCCGGCCGACCGCGGCTTCATCGAGGTGGGCCAGTCGGCCCTGGTGAAGGTCTCGGCCTACGACTACTACCGCTTCGGTGGCCTGACCGGGCAGGTGCAGTCGATCGCGGCGGACACCGATGTGGGTCGCAACGACGAACAGTTCTACCGCGTCGTCGTCAAGACCGACCGTGCCTATGTTGGCGACAGCGCCGCGGCGATGCCCATTTCGCCGGGCATGACGGCCGATGTTGACGTGCGCGTGGCCACCAATTCCGTCTTCTGGGCGCTGCTGCGCCCCATCCTCAAGCTCAAGCAAGAAGCCTTGCGAGAGGTCTGATTCCCCTCACCGCGACTGAACCGCATCCGGAGAACAAGCCATGGCCATCATGAAGATCAACAAGCTGTGGGCGGCTCTGCTGCCCGTCCTGGTGTGTGTCCAGACCCAGGGCAAGCCCCTGCAGGACGAGTTGTTGAACGTCCTGACGGATCACCCGCTAATCCGCGCCAACCGGCACGCCACCGATGCGGCCAGGGAGCGCGTCGGTGCCGCGGAGGCGGCCAACCTTCCCCGCCTGTCGCTGACCGGCGACGGCGGCCTCGAGTCGATCCGCTCCACCAGCTACCGGCCCAGCCAGACCATGGAACTGGGCAGCGATGGCGTTGTCACGCCGGGCACCTCCAGCGATCTGATCCGCCGCAAGGTGGGGGTGTCGGTGGAGCAGGTGGTCTATGACGGTGGCCGCAACCGTGCCGCCGTGGACCTGGCGACGGCCGATGTGAGCATGCAGGGCCTGAACCTGCAGTCGCTCACACAGGACCTGTTGCTGGAGGCCCTCACGGCCTACCTGCAGGTGGGGCGCTACCAGACGCTGATCGGCCTGAGCCGGCTCAACGAGGACACCACCCGCAACCAGCTGGAGCTGGAGAGCAAGCGGGTCGAGGGCGGCGGCGGCATTGCCGTGGACGTGATGCAGGCCCGCACCCGACTCCAGATCGTGAAGGAGCGCCGCGTGTTCTACGAACAGGCCCTGCGTGACGCGATGGCCAACTACGAACAGACCTTCGGCCGGGCGCCCGACATCGCCCAGTTGCAGGACCTGGGCATCTTCCAGGCTGGCCTGCCGGCCTCGCTGCCCGAGGCCCTGAACCTGGGGTTGAACCAGAGTCCGCGGCTGAAGTTGTCTGCCATGCAGATCAGCAAGGCCGGCGACCAGATCCTGGCCGCGCGGGCCGGCGGCGGTCCGGTGGTGGACCTGGTGGGTGCGCGCAACTACGACCGCGGCGCCAACGCCACCGCCAAGCGCGACGACTACTCGATGCTGCTGCGCCTGAACTGGAGCTTCTCGGCCGGCAACGAGAACGACCACCGTGTCAGCGCCGCGCTGAAGGACAAGGACGAGCTGATGGAGCGCGACGTCGCGCAGCGCAACAAGGTGCGCGAAGCCATCCGCGTGTCGTGGAACCAGCTGGTCAACGGCCGCGAGCGCCTGGAGCTGCTCGACAGTGCCGCGGGCATTGCGCGTGACGTGATGCTCAACCGCAAGCGTCTGCGTGACGCCGGCAAGGAAACCGCGCTGAGCGCGCTGGACGCTGAGGTAGAGTATTTCGGTGTGCTTGCCAACAAGATCAACGCGATGTATGACACCCGCATCGGCGCCTACCGCCTGATGGCCGCCGTCGGCGGGCTCACGCCCGAGGCGGTGGGACTGGGCAACGGGTTCAAGTTGCCCGTGCAGCCTCTCAAGGTGGACCTGCAGGCGATCGCCGGGCAGGGCTTGCACTGATGGCGCAGGGCTCTGCGGGGGCGGCTGCCTTCCTGTTCAGCAGCGACGGCTACAGCACCCGCGGTGCCAAGCTCATGGGCCGGCAGTCTGCCGGTGCGGGCTTCCTGCGGGCCTTTGTCCAGTCCGCCGGCGCCGGCCCCGTGCAGACCCTGCTGACCAGCCCAACGCAGGCGCCTGCGGCGCGTGCTGCGCTGGCCGAGGCGGGCCACGACGGTCCGGTCGACCTGCTGGGCATGGATGGCCTGGGCCGCGTGGCCGAGTCCGGCTGCCTGTACCTGCCCATGCCCGGGCTCGCCGAGATGGCCTGGCGCCGGGCCGCCGTGGGCGAACGCCGCTTCAGCGTCTGCGGGGTCACGCACACCATCGCCACGCATGCGGTGATGACCTCGCTCACCGAGCTGCTGACCGCACCGGTGCGGCCCTGGGATGCGCTGATCTGCACCTCGCATGCCGGGCGTACCGCCGTCAATGAGGTGCTGCAGGCGCAGGCCGACTATCTGCGCTGGCGCCTGGGGGCCACGCGCTTCGAGCTGCCCCAGCTGCCCGTCATTCCGCTGGGCGTGCACACGGCCGATTTCAGGTTCACGCCCGACGAGCGGGCCCAGGCGCGGACGCGGCTGGGGATCGCCGCCGACGAGCCCGTGGTGCTGTTTGCCGGGCGCCTGTCCTTCCACGCCAAGGCGCACCCGCACCCGCTGCTGGTGGCGCTGCAGCGCTGCGCGCAGGCCCGGCCGCAGCGGCGCATCCACTTGGTGATGTGCGGCCAGTACGCCAACGACGCCATCCGCCGCGCCTTCGAGGACGCGCAGGATCTGCTCGCGCCCGCCGTGCAGCACCACCATGCCGATGGCGGCGACGCCACGGCCTGGCGCACTGCCTGGGCGGCGGCCGACGTCTTCACGTCCTTGTCCGACAACATCCAGGAGACCTTCGGCCTCACGCCGATCGAGGCCCTGGCCACCGGCCTGCCCTGCGTGGTCAGCGACTGGGATGGCTACAAGGACACCGTGCGCGACGGCATCGACGGATTTCGCGTGCCCACCACGCTGCCCCCGGCGGGCGCGGGGGTGGACCTCGCCGCCCGCTACGACAGCGGCCAGGACAACTACGACATTTACTGCGGTCAGGTCTGCGAACTGGTGGCGGTGGACGTCGACGCCGCCGAGCGGGCCTTCGCCCAATTGCTGGACGACCCCGCCCTGCGCCAGCGCATGGGCGCGGCCGGTCGCGAGCGCGCCCGCAGCGTGTACGACTGGACCGTGGTGATGCGCCAGTACCGTGACCTCTGGGCCCGGCTGGCCGAGCAGCGCCAGCATGCGCTCGACCTGCATGGTGCATTGCCGATGGCGCAGGCGCCCGATCGCATGGACCCATTCCGCATGTTCGGCGGCTACGCCACCCACGTGCTGGGCGATGCCGACCGGCTGCACCTGCCGGCCCTGCCCGCGCGCGCCGACTACGACCGGGTGCGTGAACTGGCCTGCCACCGCTTCGCACGGCGCGTGCTGCCCAGCCATGACCAGGCCGCCCCGCTGTGGCGCCGCTGGGGCGAGGCGCCGGTGCGCACGGTGGCTGACCTGCTGGCGGGCCTGACACCGGAGCAGGACCGCCTGCTGCGGCGGGGTCTGGTGTGGCTGCTCAAGACGGGCTGGGTGCGGCGCGTCTGAGCCGGCCCGACCCCATCCGATCCCCTTTCCGATGAAACTCCTCTTCGTCCACCAGAACTTCCCCGGCCAGTACAAGCACCTGGCGCCCGCCCTGGCTGCACAAGGGCATGAGGTCCGTGCCCTGGGCATGACCGAGCGGGTGGACCTGCCTGGTGTGCAGTACCAGCGCTACGGTACGCGGCGCGCCAGCACCAAGGGCCTGCACCCCTGGGTGGTGGACTTCGAGGCCAAGGTGATCCGCGGCGAGGCCTGTGCCCAGGCGGCACGGCGGCTGCGGGAGAGCGGCTTCGTGCCCGACCTGATCTGCGTTCATCCCGGGTGGGGCGAGGCGCTGCTGCTGCGCGAGGTCTGGCCGGAGGCGCGGCAGCTGCACTACGTCGAGTTCTTCTACGGGACGCAGGGGCGCGATGTCGGGTTTGACCCCGAGTTTCCGCTCACCGACGCCTTCGAGGCCGGCTGCCGGCTGTCCATCAAGAACACCAACAACCTGCTCAACCTGGGCCTGATGGACTGGGGCATCAGCCCCACGCAGTGGCAGCGCGCCACCTTGCCCGCGGCGCAGCAGGGTCGCATCAGCGTGATCCACGACGGCATCGACACCGCGGCACTCTGCCCCGACGAGGCGGCGGTGCTGGAAGTGACGGACGACCAGGGGCGGCCGCTGCGCCTGACGCGCGCCGACCGGGTCGTCACGTTCGTCAACCGCAACCTGGAGCCCAGCCGGGGCTACCACGCCTTCATGCGGTCGCTGCCGACCCTGCTGGCGCGTGACCCGCAGGTGCGGGTGCTGCTGATCGGTGGTGACGGCGTGTCCTACGGCGCGGCACCTCCGGCCGGCAGTTGGAAGCAGATCTACCTCGACGAGGTGGCCGGCCGCATCGATGCGCAGCGCGTGCACTTCCTGGGTAAGGTGCCCTACGCCACCTACCTGGCCGCGCTGCGGGTGAGCAGCGCGCACGTCTACCTGACCTACCCGTTCGTGCTGTCCTGGTCGCTGATCGAGGCCATGAGCCTGGGGGCGCCGATCATCGCCTCCGACACGCCGCCAGTGCGCGAGGCCATCGAGCATGGCCGCAACGGTTGGCTGGTGGACTTCTTCGACGCCGAGGCCCTGGCCGAGCGGATGCTGACCTGCCTGGCCGACCCGGCCGGCCAGCTGCCCCTGCGAGCGACGGCCCGCGAGGACGCCATCCGGCGCTATGACCTGCGCAGCGTCTGCCTGCCCGCGCAGTTGGCGCTGGTGCAGTCGGTCGCCCGTGGGGAACGACCGGACGGTGCCGCGCTTTGACCCGCCTGGCTTTGCCCCCTGCTGGCTCAGAGCTGGCGCAGCGCGTGCAACACCAGCCCCACCAGCCCGCCCACCAGCGTGCCGTTGATGCGGATGAACTGCAGGTCGCGGCCGATGGCCAGTTCCACCTTGTCGCTCATCTCCGCGGGTGACCAGCGCGCCAGCTGGGCTTCCAGGAAGCGCGCCGACGCACCGCGGTGACGCTGCACCAGGCCGGCCAGGGTGTCGGCCAGGGCCTGGTTGATGCTGGCGCGCAGGGCGGGGTCCTGGTGCAGGCGGTGGCCCAGTTGCCGGACCAGGCCGCTCAGGCTGGCTGACAGGGGGGCGGGTGAGGTCGCGCCGGGCTGCGGATTCCCCTGCGCCGCCAGCAGCCGCGCCTTCAGGCGTGGCCACAGGCCGTGCAGCCAGGCCTGGGCGCTGGGGCTTGCTAGCGCCTCGGTCTGCCACTCGCCCAGGTGGGCGCGCCAGCCTTCGGACTGCGGCAGCGCCTGCACCCACTCCTGTACCCAGGTGTCCAGCTGCGTGCGCCAGGGGTGCTCCTCGGCGGCGCGCAGCTCGCCGAGCATGTGCGCCAGCGCCTGCGTGGCGCGCGGCGCGGCGGCCTTGATCATCGTCTTGTAGATCGCGTTGTCGAGGTTCAGCGCGCGCGCCAGGAACTCCGCGATCGCGCCCAGGTGCTCCGGGTCCGCGACGTAGCGCTGCAGGGCGCCGGCCACCGCATCGAGCACGCGCTGGTGCTGGCCGGCGTTGGCCAGTCGCGTGGCCGCCCGACCGGACAGCTCGGGCAGGTCCAGCCGCATCAGCTCGGCATGCACCGCCTCGGCCAGCCAGACGGCGAGGCGCTCGTCGTCGAGCGAGGCGAGCAGCTGCGGCGTGGCCTGCAGCAGCCAGCCGGCCAGGGCGTCGGCGGTTTCAGGCTGCTGCAGTGCCTCGGCCAGGCGCTCGGCCAGGTCGCCCTCGGCCACCTCCTTGCGCAGCGCCTCGGGCGTGAGCAGGTGGGTCTCGACGAACTCGCCCAGGTTGCGGGCGATGTCGTCCTTGCGCGCCGGGATGATCGCGGTGTGCCAGATCGGCAGCCCCAGCGGGCGGCGGAACAGCGCCACGACGGCGAACCAGTCGGCCAGCCCGCCCACCAGGGCGGCCTCGGCGAAGGCGCCCAGCCAGGCCCAGGCGGGGTGGGCGTCGCGCCAGACATGGGACGCCGCCAGCAGGGCCGCGGCAGCGCCAAGCAGCGCCGTGGCGCCGCGCTGCATGCGGCGCAGGCGGGCTTCGGGGGAATCGGCAGGATTGGCGAGGGCGGGGGCGGCGTTCATGGTCGGCTCCAGCAGGCGGCCCGGGGGGCGCGCAAGGGGTTCGATCGACCTTAGCACGGCGGCTGCAGGCCCCGGTGCGGCCACGGGCTGCCCTGCCCCGGCAGGGCCATCAGGCGCTGCCGATAATCATTTCCCCACCGACCTGGAGCTGACCATGTTCGACCTGAGCCCCCTTCGACGCCGCATCCTCCTGCCCGCGGGCCTGGCCTTGGCGGGCGCGGCGCAGGCCGCATTGCCCGTGGGGGCGACGGCCCCGGACTTCACCGCCGAGGCGGCGGTGGGCGGCCGGACCTTCAGCTTCTCGCTGTCGAAGACGCTGGCGCAGGGGCCGGTGGTGCTGTACTTCTACCCCAAGGCCTTCACGAGCGGCTGCACCGTGGAGGCGCACCAGTTCGCCGAGGCCGCCGACCGCTTCAAGGCGCTGGGCGCGACGGTGGTGGGCATGTCCAACGACGACATTGGCACCCTGCAGAAGTTCTCCGTCGAGGCCTGCCGCAACAAGTTCGCGGTGGCGGCCGATGCCGGCGCCAAGGTGATGAAGGCCTACGACGCCACGCTGACGCTGATGCCCAACACGGCCGACCGCATCTCCTACGTCATCGGCCCCGACGGCAAGGTGCTCTACGTCTACGCCAACCTGAGCGCCAACGGCCACGTCGAGAACACGCTCAAGGCGGTCGAGCGCTGGAAGGCCGCGGCCGGGCGCTGAGAGCCCGCCGCGCACGAAAAAAAGCCCGGACCTGATGAGGGCCGGGCTTGAAAGGAATCCTCGTCCGGCGTGCCACCGGGCAGGGGAACCTAGGAGACGAGAGACGCTGGTCGCAGGGCGAGGCCCGCGACCGAATGCGATCAGGCGCGCTTGGTGGTCTTCTTGACCACGTCGGCGGCCGCTTGGGCGGTCGACTCGGCGGAAGCGCTCAGGGTCTTGAAGTTGGCTTCGGCGACGCTGGCGGCCTGCTTGGCGGCCTTTTGCACGGCGTCGAAGGCGCTGGTGGCGTTGGCCATGGCGTTCTTGACGGCGGCGACGGCGCTTTCGCTGCCGGCCGGGGCGTTCTTGGCGGCGGCTTCGACCATCGACTGGAACTGGGCCTGGGCCTGGGCGACCTGGGCTTCGGCGAACTTGGTCACTTCAGCTTGGGTGGCGGCGGCGATGTCGGCGACCTGCTTGCCGTAGGCAACGGCCTTTTCCTGCGCGGGTTGCAGCAGGTTGGCTTGCAGGCTCATGAATTCCTGCGGGTCCTTGGCGGACAGGGCGGCCTTGGTCTTCTCGGCGGCGTCGTCCAGCGTGCTGCGGGCGGCGGCCATGTTCAGCTCGACCAGCTGCTCGATGCCCTTGAAGGCTTGCTGGGCGAAACCGACCAGCGCGTCGAGGTTGGCCTTGTTGGCGGCGGCGATTTGCTCGGGGGTGATGGTCATGGCAGAACTCCAGTGTGGCCTTGCGGCCGTGTGGTGATCCCTTGCGGGAGACTTTTGCTGCACTGCAGCATGGAACGGAGTATTGGCGATGCGAACCCGAAATGCAAGCACTTTTGCTGCAGTGCAGCATTGATTAGGGATGAGACTCTACGGCGCCCCGTTGGCACGGGGAGCCGGCCCGATCTGTAACAATCGACCGCATCCCGACCCAGGCCCCGTTCCCCCGCGCCACACCGCACCGCATCATCCAGGACCCAGCGATGAGCAACCCTTCACCGATCCGCGTGTTCGTCGCCGACGACCACCCGATGATCCGAGCCGGCCTGCGCGCCATGATCGACGCCGAGGCGGCCTTCAGCTTCGTCGGCGAGGCCACCCATGGCGAGGAGGCGGTGCAGCGGATGCCCGCCATCGCGCCCGACGTGGCGCTGATGGACCTGATGATGCCCCGGCTGGATGGCATCTCCGCGATCGCGCGGCTGCGCCCGCTGCTGCCGGCCACCCGCTTCGTGATCCTGACCAGCCTGCTCGACCCCGCTGAAGTGCGCCGTGCCATCGACGCCGGGGCCAGTGGCTACCTGATGAAGAACGCCTCGGCGCATGAGCTGGTCCATGTCATCCAGGCGGTCCATGCCGGGCGGCGCGTGCTCGATGCCGAGGTCACCGACGCCCTGGTCGGTGCGCAGCAGCAGCGCTCCCCCGGCGGTGACCTGACCCAGCGCGAGCGCGAGCTGCTGGCGCTGATGGCCGAGGGCCTGAACAACCAGGAGATCGGCCAGCGCCTGGCCATCGCACTGCCGACGGTGAAGTTCCACATCACCAACATCCTCGCCAAGCTGCAGGTGGAAAACCGCACCGAGGCGGTGATCCTGGCGCTCAAGCACCGGCTCGTGCCGGCGCGCTGACGGCGGCGGGCATCCGGCGAGCGCCCCGCGCACGGGGCCAGGGGCTCGCGCCCCCTACCTGGGTAGGGGTCACACCCCGACTGGCGGGTCGGGCGCAGCGGACCACGGTTGCCTAAGCTGAAACCCTGCGTCGACGAAGGTCGCTGGCGCCGTTTTCAGCCCGAGGAGTTCCGCCGTGCCTGCATCTGCCCATCCCGCTGCCATCCTGGCCGTCCTGCTGGCCTGTGCATCGAGCCCGCTGTGGGCCCAGGCGCTGGATGACCAGGCGCGTCAGCCGCTGCCTGCCTCGGTGCTGCGCCCGGCGGCCTGCCCGCTCGACGCCCGCCAGGCGCCGTTCGCGCTGCGCGAGCCGGCCTGTCGTGCGCTGCAGAGCCTGCCCTCCCTGCCTGGCGCCCTGCTGCGCCGCCACATCCGCTGAGCCTCGGCGACGGTTCCGGCCCCGCCCCTGCTTCCCGACCCTGCCTGTACTTGCCCGAGGAACGATTGCCATGATCCGCCAATCGGTTTTCGATCGCCTGCGTTGGTGGGCCACGCTGCTGGAGGGCCGCTCCATCGCCGACCGCCAGCATGGCTGGAGCGGCCTGTGGCTCAGCAGCGAGGACGCTGCCGCGCTGGTGCGCCTGATGCGTGACGCCGCCGCGCAGGGGGATTTCCGCCTGGAGAGCGCCCCACCCGGATCGGGCCACGGCAACGATGACGACTGGCCCGACACCCAGCCGGCCGGTTTCGATGCATCGACCGACTACCGCGCCCAGGTGCCGCTGCGTGAGGCGGGCACCTCAGGCGCCGCCAAGCTCCGCAGCCCTGCGCGTGTGCCGGGCCGCCTGTTCAGCAACCCGCTGCGGCTGCGCTGACGTCAGGCCCTCGGCGCGCAAGAATCGCCTCCTCGGCGCGGCCACCCGGCGGCGCCTCGTGGAGGAAGCCCATGCCCACCGTGTTCGAGCGCCTGCTGTCGGGCGAGTGGCCCTGTGCCAAGGTCTACGAGGACGAACTCGTCTTCGCCTTCATGGACGCTGGCCAGGTCAACGATGGCCACGTCATCGTCGCCACCCGCCGCCCCTGCGAAACCCTGCTGGACGCCAGCGAGGCCGAGGCCGCGGCGCTGATGCGCGCTGCCCAACGCATCGCCCGTGCCGTTCAGGCGGTGTTCCAGCCCGAGGGCATCACCGTGCTGCAGGCCAACCGGCCGGCCGGCTGGCAGACCGTGCCGCACCTGCACCTGCATGTGCTGCCGCGCTGGGCCGGCGACGGCGTCGAGCTGGGCTGGCCGCGCAAGGAGCCCGGCATCGACCGGCTGCGCGAGCTGGCGGCCCAGCTGCAGCCCCTGATGGAACCGCAGCCGGGATCGCAGCCGGCGCCGCCCTGACCTTCACGGTCAGAACTTCATCGTCACGCCGGTGGTGAACAGGCTGTCGGTGCTCTTGATGCCGGCGCCCGGGTCGGAGTTGTAGGCCACGCCCAGGCCGACGTTCAGGCTGAGTGCCTGCGTCATCGCCACCGCCAGGCCCAGGTCCAGGTTGGCGCGGTACTCGCCGCGGTCCTTCAGGTTGGGCAACACCACCAGGCGCTGCTTCAGCGCGGTGGTGGGCGTCAGCGCCTGGGCGTACTCCTCGCCCAGCAGCAGCGAGGCGTAGCTGTAGCTGGTGCGTGGGGTGGCGCTGTCGCCGACCACGGTGCCGGCGACGTAGCGGTCCGCCGTGTAGGCCAGGCCGCCGAACACGTCCAGGCTCTGCGAGGGCGTCTTGATCAGGTGGTAGCCCGCGCCCACGCTGGCCAGGCCGCGCAGCTTCAGGTTGGCGAACTTGTTGCGTTCCAGGTCCAGGCCACCGAAGCCGAACACCGTGGGCGTGAAGTTCAGGTCGTAGCGGCCGCCAGCGCGCAGCTGGTCGCCGGTGGTCTCGCTCTGGCCCGTGGCCTGGTTCTTGGCGCTGGTGCGCAGCGCGCGGCCGTAGGCGGTGATCTTGTCGCCGGCGGTCTCGCGTACCGCGTCGGCGTTCAGCGATAGGCTGCTGGCCTTGGTGTTGCCGCTGGCCAGGCTGGCGCCCAGGCCCAGCGAGCCGCGCAGCACGCCATCAGGCTGGCTTTGCGCCAGGGCGCTGCCGGCGAGCAGGGCGCCGAGGGTGCCGATGAGGACGAAGGAGGGGGTGGAACGCATGGGGCTTTCTCCGGTTGGGGATGGAACCTGGCCGCCTTGGCGACCGGCTGGCGTCATTGTTGTTCGTGATATTTATCACGATCCCAGACCATGGTATGGGCCTGGCCCCATCCGACGGCGGAAGCCGGGGGCGCGAGCCCGGTCCAGCATGGCGGTGTGGCTTCTTGGCCACCGCACCGCCCACCGGAGTTCCCTGCCATGCTCGCCTTCCTCCTCGACGCCCTGCCCTGGCTCGCCCTGGCCACCGTCCTGGGCTACCTGATCGGCGCGCTGGTCAGCCGGCACCACTGCGAGGTCCTGCGCGACGAGGTCGACGAGTGCCGCACCGAGGTGGCCCGCCGAGAGGCCGAGATCGACCAGCTCGCCCGTTCGCTGGGCGATGCCCGGGCGCGCAGCGCCGAGTTCGCCCGCCATGCCGACCGGCTGGGGGCGCAGTACCTGGCGTTGCAGTCCGGTCAGGCGAACCTGCGGGTCTGATTCGTCCCTTGGAAGCAGCTGGAACGGCTCTACCCGTTCGGATCAGGCCGCGCCAGGTACCACCACCGACGCCCCCGTCGCATAGAACTGCCCGCCGGCCACGTAGTGCAGCGTGCGCAGCTCGGCCGGCGCGTCGTCGAAGTGCCAGCGGCCGTCGCAGAACACCCGCGCGTCGGCCCAGGCGGCAGTGACTTCGCCGAGGAAGAGGTCGTAGGCCTGCTGGTTGTGCGGCTCGGGCAGCACGCGGCAGGCCAGCCAGCCGACACAGCCGGCCACCAGCGGGAGCGTCTCATCCGCCGGGCTGAAGAGCTGCACGCCGTGGGCGGCCAGCTTGTCCGGCCGGGTCCGTGCGCTGTCGCTGCCAACGCCCAGCGTCAGCGCGGCCTGGGCGGCGCAGGGCAGGTTGAGGACAAAGCGACTGCTGGCCTCGATCAGCCCGCGGGTGAAGGTGGCCTTGTCGACCACCACCGCCACCTTGGGCGGTGCGAAGTCCAGCGGCATCGCCCAGGCGGCGGCCATGACGTTGGCGTGGCCGTCATGCTCGGCGCTGACGAGCACCGTCGGCCCGTGGTTGAGCAGGCGGTAGGCGCGGTCGAGGGGGACGGGGCGGATCGGGGCGATCGGTTGGATGGCGGCTTGGCTCATGGACTGGATGATGCCGTCGCTGGGCCCCGGGTCGGGCGGTTTCAGCCGTGTTTCAACCGGCGCTGGCACAGGCCGGCACCGCCACCCCGCGTGTACGATGCAGCGCAGCATTGACGGCCCGGTTGGCCGCACAGGAGTTGAGCCCATGAACCCCCGCAAGATCCTCGTCGCCCAAGGTGGCGGCCCCACCGCCGTGATCAACCAGTCGCTGGTCGGCGTGGTGCTGGAAGCGCGTCGCCACCGTGGCGTGGAACTGGTCTACGGCGCGCGCCACGGCGTGCGCGGCATCATCAACGAGGACCTGGTCGACCTGACCCAGGAAACCAGCCACAACCTGGAGCTGGTGGGCGCCACGCCGGCCGCGGCGCTGGGTTCGACGCGCGACAAGCCGGACCTGGCCTACTGCCAGGAGATCTTCAAGGTGCTGCAGGCGCACGAGATCGGGCAGTTCTATTACATCGGCGGCAACGATTCGTCCGACACGGTGCGCATCGTCAGCGAGCAGGCGCAGGCGGCCAACTACGAGCTGCGCTGCATCCACATTCCCAAGACGATCGACAACGACCTGGTCGGCAACGACCACACGCCGGGCTTCCCGAGTGCGGCGCGCTTCGTCGCCCAGGCCTTTGCCGGTGCCAACCTGGACAACGCCGCGCTGCCGGGCGTCTACGTGGGCGTGGTGATGGGCCGGCATGCCGGCTTCTTGACCGCGGCCTCGGCACTGGGCAAGAAGTTTGCCGACGACGGCCCGCACCTGATCTACGTGCCCGAGCGGGTGTTCGAGATCGACAAGTTCCTGGCCGACGTGAAGGCCACCTACGAGCGGCTGGGCCGCTGCGTGATCGCGGTGAGCGAGGGCATCCACGACGCGTCGGGCGCCCCGATCATCGCCTCGCTGGCCAAGGACCTGGAGCATGACGCGCACGGCAACGTGCAGCTCTCGGGCAGCGGCGCGCTGGCTGATCTGCTCTGCGAGGAGATCAAGGCCAAGCTGAAGATCAAGCGGGTGCGCGGCGACACCTTCGGCTACCTGCAGCGCAGCTTCATCGGCTGCGTGTCGGATGTGGACCAGCGCGAGGCCCGCGAGGTGGGCGAAAAGGCGGTGCAGTACGCAATGTGGGGCGGCCGGGATGGCTCGGTGGCCATCCAGCGCACGGGCACCTACAGCGTGGACTACGACCTGCTGCCGCTGTCGGCGGTGGCCGGCAAGACGCGCACGATGGAGGACCACTTCATCAGCGCCTGCGGCACCGACGTGACGGACGCCTTCCGCCTCTACCTGCGTCCGCTGCTGGGCTCGGGCATGCCGGATGCCTTCCGGCTGCGGCCGAACCCGGTGGCGAAGGTGCTGAACCGGGGTTGAGCATGGGCTGAGCCGCGGGCGATCCGCGGCGCCCCGGCCCGGTCTGTTGGGTTCAGCGGTCGTTGGCCGCGCGGCGCTGCCGGGCCGCGGCGCGCGCGGCGCGGCGGCGGTCGCGGCCGACGAAGGGCAGCTGCCGGGTGTCGCGGCGTTCGGCGGTTTCCACCAGCTGCAGCGCCGGCACGGGGGCCATGCTGCCAACCTCGGCCACATCTGCCGCTGAGGTGGTCAGCGCAGCGGCGTGCTCGTGGCGCGGCGCAAAGGCCTGGCGGGGTCGGGCATGCCACCAGCTGCGCCGGGAGGCCGGCAGCGCGGCGTCCACCGCGGCGGCCAGCAGCGCCATGCCGGCACCGCCGGCCAGGTACACACCCCATTCGATCGACATCATCTTGCGTCCTTGTCGGTTGACATCGGGCCCCCCTTCGGGATCCCGCTCTTCCGCAGGGGTATCGGGTGCGGGTGACTGCGCTTGAGTCCCCTGTTTGCGGGGGGGGGGAGCTCAGCGGCGGGCCGGGGGTGGGGGCGACGCGTTCGGGGCAGCCGGCGCGGTCGGTGGGCTACCCGGCGCCGGGGCCCTTGCCTGTGCCCCCCGCACCTCGAAGCCGACCTGCTGGCGGCGCCCACCGGCCAGGCGCAGTTCGAGCCGGTGCCGGCCCGGCCAGGGTGGCCACGCGACCCGAGCGCCCTGGCCGAGGCGCCGGCCGTCCAGCCACCAGCTGCCGGCCTCGCCCTCGAAGACGATGCGCTGCACCGCCGGCGGGATGTCGGGGTCGAGCGCGTAGATGGCGCCATCGCGCGGGCTGGCGATGCCCTGCAGCGCGGTGCTGCCGGCCACGCGGGCGTGAGCGCCGCGCCGCAGTCGGGCCAGTTCGGTGCCGGCGAGGAAGTACTCGGCAACGCCGCCGCTGGCCGGTGCGTCGCCCGCAACGGTGATCTGCCGCACGACGCCGGCCGGCGGGGTGGGCGGCCGGGCCGGCTGGCCCTCGTGCAGCGCCTGCACCAGCGCACGCCAGACCGGTGCCGCGCCGCTGCTGCCGCTGACCTGCTGCATCGGCGCGCCGCTGGCGTTGCCGACCCAGACGCCGACGGTGTAGCGATCGGTCCAGCCGATGCACCAGTTGTCGCGCAGGTCCTTGCTGGTGCCGGTCTTGACCGCCGCCCAGCCGCGCGTGACCAGCGGGCTGTCCAGCCCGAAGGTGAGCGAGCGCGCCGCGTTGTCGGCCAGGATGTCGCCGACCAGAAAGGCCGCCGCCGGGCTGGCTGCAGGTTTCCATGCGGTAACGGCGGGCCCAGCGGGCTCGGCGGGCCAGAGTCGCACCGGGCTGAAGCGCCCGCCGTTGGCCAGGCTGCGGTAGGCGTTGGTCAGCGCCAGCAGCGTGACCTCGGCGCTGCCCAGCGCGAGCGCCGGGCCGTGGTGGCCGCCGCTGTGCGTCAGCGCCAGGCCGTGGGCGTTGAGGCGCTCGAACAGCGCGTCCGGCGTCAGCCAGGTGGCCAGCTGCACCGCCGGCACGTTCAGGCTCGACGCCAGCGCGGTGCGTGCGCTGACCCAGCCGTGGAAGCGCCGGTCGTAGTTCTGCGGCGTGTACAGGCCGCTGCCGGCCATCAGTCGCGTGGGCGTGTCGTCCAGCAGGCTGGCAGGGGTGATGAGGCGGCGCTCGAAGGCCAGCGCGTAGACGAAGGGCTTGAGCGTCGAGCCCGGCTGGCGGCGGGCCTGCACCGCGTCCACCTGGGCCGCATCCGACAGCGCCGCGCCGGAGGAGCCGACCCAGGCGCGCACCTCGCCGCTGGCGTTGTCCAGCACCAGCACGGCGCCGTCCTCGACGTGGCGCGCGTTCAGCTCGGCCAGCTGCTGGCGCAGCAGCTGCACCGCCAGGCGTTGCAGGCCAGCGTCCAGCGGGGTGCGCAGCGGGCCGGGCGTCGCACGGCGGGCCACATCGGCCGCCTGCCAGGCCGCGCGGGCGTAGTGCGGCGCCCAAGCCAGGTCGGCGGGCTGCCCGGCACGGGCGCCGGCACCGGTGGCCAGGGCGCGCCCGGCCAGGCCCTCCAACCCGGCGCAGGGCAGCTGCTGCAGGGTCAGCAGCTCGCAGGCGCGCCGGGTCACCGCCTCGCGTCCGGCATTGGGCGCGCGCAGCAGGGCGGCCAGCAGCGCGGCCTCCTGCGCGTCCAGCCCGCTGGGGTGCTTGCCCAGCAGGATGCGCGCCGCCGCCGGCACGCCGACCAACTCGCCGCGCAGCGGCACCAGGTTCAGGTAGGCCTCCAGGATGTCGCGCTTGCGCCAGCGGGCGTCGATCTGCCGGGCCGCCGCGATCTGCCCCACCTTGCCGAGCAGGCTGCGTCCGCCGGCCGGGCGGGCATGCTCGCCATCGATCAGGCCGGCGAGCTGCATCGTCAGCGTCGAGGCGCCCTGCACCTTGCCCGCGTGGCCCAGCGTGCGCAGGTTGGCCCAGGCGCTGCGGGCCAGGCCGCTCCAGTCCACGCCGCCGTGTTCGAGGAAGCGCCGGTCCTCGCTGAGCACCACCGACACGCGCAGCGCGGGGGAGATGTCGTCCAGCGCCACCCAGGGCAGGCGGCGCGAGCGTGCATCCACGCGCAGGCTCTGCAGCGGCTCGCCGTGGCGGTCGACGAAGGTCAGCTCCGACGGCTGGTGCGCGGCCCTCACCTCCGCCAGGCCGGGCAGGGCCCAGGCCGACCCGGCGAGCGTGACGCTGGCCAGGCCCACACCGAGGAGCCGGAACCCGAGCCTCACGCCGAACCGGCTCCAGCCAGGCGCGGCCGCCGTTCCCGCAGCGGCACGGCCGTGCCCAGCCGCGCCTCGATGGGCGGCAACGGCGTGCTGGGGGCGGGGCATCGGCGGGTCGGCATGGCCGGATTCTGGCGTCGGCATGCTGGCTGGCGGCGATTTTCTTGACCCGCTTCAAGCCGGCCACCACCCCGGCGGCGCGGGTTTGGTCGGCTGGGCAGCTTTGCGGGCAGACTGCACAGACTTGATTGAAGTCAGGTTTCATCGCGATGCAGTTCATCCAGCTCGAAGAAGTCCGCCGTCCCGCCGTTCCCCCCGGCAGCTGGGCGCTGTGGGCACTCGGTTTCCGGCCTTTTTACCTCGTGGCCAGCGCCTTCGCGGCGCTGTCGGTGGCGCTCTGGGCGCTGCAGTTCGCCGGCGGGTCGGTGCCCCTGGCGCTGCCGGGGCTGCTCTGGCATGCGCATGAGATGGTGTTCGGCTACACCCTGGCGGTCGTCGTGGGCTTTCTATTCACCGCCGGGCGCAACTGGTCCGGCCAGCCCACGCCCACCGGGCGGCAGCTGCAGGCGCTGGTGGCGCTGTGGCTGACGGGACGGCTGGCGGTGTTCGCGCTGGGGGCCTGGCCGGGTGCAGCGCTGGGCTGGGTCACGCTGGGCTGGGTCACGCTGGGCTGGGTCGTGCTGGCCGTCAACGTGGCCTTTCCGATCGCTACCGGCTGGGCGCTGTGGCGGTCGCTGCGTGCCGGGGACAACCGGCGCAACGACTTCTTCCCGCTCGTGCTGGGCGGCATCGCGCTGGCGCAGCTGGCCTTCCACCTGTCGGAGCTGGGGGTGCTGCCCGGGCTGGGCCGGGGCGGGCTGCAGCTGGCGCTGGACGCGGTGCTCTTCGTGATGGCGGTGATGGGCGGGCGGGTGATCCCGATGTTCACCAACAACGGCGTGCGTGGCGCCGGTGCCGAGCGCCTGCCGGGGGTCGAGCGCCTGGCGCTGGGCAGCGTGCTGGCGCTGTGGGCGGTCGATGCGCTGACCGGCGTGCTGTTGCCGATCCTGTGGCCGGCGCTGCCGGGCGACTCGCCACTGGCCGCCGCTGCTGGCGCCTGGCTGGTGGCCGCGATCGCGCTGCTGGCTGCTGGGGCGCATGCGCGGCGCTGGTGGCTCTGGCAGCCGCGCGCCACCACCGGTGTGCCGCTGGTGTGGGTGCTGCACCTGGCCTATGCGTGGATTCCCCTGCACCTGCTGCTGCGTGCCGCCGCCCAGGCCGGCTGGATCACGCCCAGCCTGGCGACGCACGCGCTGACGGTGGGGGCGATCGGCGGGCTGACCATCGGCATGATGACCCGCACCGCGCGTGGCCACACCGGCCGGGCGCTGGAGGCGGACCGCTGGGAAGTCGCAGCCTACGGGCTGATCGCGCTGGCGGCACTGGCGCGGGTGGCGCTGCCGCTGGTGCTACCGGCCACCACGCTCGTGGCCATCCTGGCCAGCGCCCTGCTGTGGGCCACCGGGATGGGCGTGTACGCCTGGCGCTACTGGCCGATCCTGACACGGGCGAGGCTGGATGGACGCCCCGGCTGAACCGGCCCGTGCATTTCTATCTAGAGTAGGGCCCTGATCGAATCACAGGAGCCCGACGTGCCCGAACCCAGCTTCCCACCTCCCCGCATCGCCCTCGTCACCGGTGCCGGCAGCGGCATCGGCCGGGCCACCACGCTGGCCCTGCTGCGTGCCGGCTGGAGCGTGGTGCTGGCCGGGCGCCGTGCCGAGCCGCTGCAGGCCGTGGTTGCCGAGGCGGCTGCGGCGATGCCCGATGCCGGCATCCCGGCCCGCACCCTCGCGGTGCCCACCGACGTGACCCAGGAGGCCGGCGTGGATGCGCTGTTCGCCGCCGCGGTGGCGCGCTTCGGCCGGCTGGACCTGCTGTTCAACAACGCTGGCGCCTTCACCAAGGGCGTATCGATCGAGGACATGACGCTGGCCAACTGGCAGCAGCTGGTGGATGTCAACCTCACCGCCGCCTTCCTCTGCACCCGCGCGGCCTTCCGGCAGATGAAGGCGCAGGTGCCGCAGGGCGGGCGCATCGTCAACAACGGCTCGATCTCGGCGCACGCGCCGCGCCCTGGCTCGGTGGCCTACACCGCCACCAAGCACGCGCTCACCGGCCTGACCCGGACCGCGGCGCTGGACGGCCGGGCCTGGAACATCGCCGTCGGGCAGATCGACATCGGCAACGCGGCGTCGGACATGACCGCCGCGATGCAGGCCGGCATCCGCCAGGCCGACGGCTCGGTGAAGGTGGAGCCGGTGATGGACGTGCAGCACGCCGCCGACGCGGTGGTGCACATGGCCGGGCTGCCGCTGACGGCCAACGTGCTGTTCATGACGGTCATGGCCACCGCGATGCCCTTCGTCGGCCGGGGCTGACGCCATGGCCACGTCGGCGCAGGATACCCCAGCGGCATCACGCCCCTGGCTGGCGATGGCGCTGGAGGCGCCGGGCCGGCCGCTGCAGCAGGTCTGGCGCGAGCACCTGCCCCGGCCCGGGCCCGGCCAGGTGCGCCTGCGCGTGGCGGCCTGCGGGGTGTGCCGCACCGACCTGCACATCGTCGACGGCGAGCTGGCCCACCCGGGCCAGCCGGTGGTTCCGGGGCACGAGGTGGTCGGGCGCATCAGCGCGCTGGGCGAGGGCGTCACCGGCGTTGCCCTGGGCCAGCGCGTCGGCGTGCCCTGGCTGGGCTGGACCTGCGGCGAGTGCGAGCCCTGCCGCGCCGGGCGGGAGAACCTCTGCGAGCGCGCCCGGTTCACCGGCTGGCAGATCGAAGGTGGCTATGCCGAGCACGTGCTGGCCGATGCGCGCTACGTCTTTGCCTTGCCGGCGCGCTTCAGCGACGAGGAGGCGGCGCCGCTGCTGTGCGCCGGGCTGATCGGCTACCGCGCCTATGCGATGGCGCGGCGCTTCAACGACGGCGTCCTGCCGCGCCGGCTCGGGATCTACGGTTTCGGCGCCGCCGCGCACCTGATCGCTCAGGTGGCGGTGGCCGAGGGCTGCGAGCTGTTCGCCTTCACCCGCGCAGGGGACGAGGCGGCGCAGGACCTGGCTCGCTCGCTGGGGGCGGCCTGGGCCGGGCCGTCGGAGGCGCTGCCGCCCTCGGCGCTGGACGCGGCCCTGCTGTTCGCGCCGGTGGGCGCGCTGGTGCCGGCCGCGTTGCAGGCCGTGCGCCCGGGCGGCACGGTGGTCTGCGCCGGCATCCACATGAGTGACATCCCGGCCTTCCCGTACGCCTGGCTCTGGGGCGAGCGGCGCATCGTCTCGGTGGCCAACCTGACGCGGGCCGATGGCGAGGCCTTCATGGCCCTGGTGGCGCACCTGCCGCTGCGCATCCACACCCATGTCTACGACCTGGCGGAGGCAAACCAGGCGCTGGACGACTTGCGTGCCGGGCGCTTCGGCGGGGCGGCGGTGCTGCGCCCGGCGGTATCGACGAGCCCCGAGTCCGGCGACTGAGGACTGCCTGCCGAATCAGAGCGGCGCGTCGGGCTCCGGGACGCAGGGAGTGGCCTGGACGTGGCGCAGGTAGAGATCGGTGTCGGGCAGCTCGGCACGCAGCACCGCAAAGGCCTCCTCGGCCACGTGGTGGGCGCTGTCGCAGTGGCCCGAGCCGATGCGCAGGGTCAGCGTGGCCTCCTCCGGGCCGATCTCCAGCGCCACCACCCGGCCGGCGCTGACCACGTCCGCACCGGACACCGGATCGCGCACTTGGGTGAGCCGGGTCATCACACGCTCGATGGGGTCGGCGGGGCCGCTCAGTCGGGGCGGGGCGGCGGCGGGCGCAGCAGTGGGGGAGGGCGATACGGGCTGGAGCCAGATGGCCGGGCGGGGCGACGACATGGCGTGATCATGCCCTGAACACCCCGGTTCCCGGGGGGAGCGCAACGGTCTGGCGGCTTTGCGCGTCCGGCAACAGGGGGTGCGGCAGGTGCTGCGGTGGGGGTCAGCGGATGGCCGTCTTCCAGCCCTGGCGGGCGCGGGTGGCGGCGCTGGCGCGCGCCGGGCTCCATTCGACGTCGAGGTCGTGGGTCAGGTAGATGTCGGTGTCGGGCAGGGCGCGCTGGATGGCGCGAAAGGCGTCGTCGGCGGTCAAGTCACTGAGTGGGCAACTGGCGCCCGCGCTCACGAGGCGCAATTCCACCTCGCCGTCCGACAGCCGCAGCGATTCGATCATGCCCAGGTCGACGATGTTCTCCCCCACGGCGGGGTCGCAGACGTGGCGCAGCGCGTCCAGGGTGCGCAGCAGGGCATCGACCGGGCCGGACAGCAGCATTTCCGGAGCGACTGGCGGGTGGGCGGGGGGGGCGGTGTGCAACATGGACGAAACCTCCACTCGGTACGGGTCTTTCCGGGCCTGTTCGGGCCGCGGACGGCCGTCGCGGTACGCTGACAACAGCCTGACTGGCTGGGGTCACACTATCCACAGCCTGGGTTGGTGAGCGTTTGCGTCGCATCAAGGCCTTGCCCCTGCTGGCGACGCCACGGCCACGCAAGTGCAACAGATTGCGGCAGGTCAGGCCTTTGCGGTTGTCCAGGCGTGGCAGTCGGGTTGTGGCAGCTTGGACACTAGCCCTAGTGGGCGGATTGCTTTGATACGCTACGGCTAGTGTCTGCGTGCTATCCTTGCTGCCGTTGTGCCGATCCCGCCAGTGCCGTTCCCGGCCGGCCGGACCCACCACGGCAACCACACCGGGAGACCGGCATCGACGAGCGTGCGCAGGCGTGTTGCGCCCCGTCGCGGCCCACGTGCCACACAGGACAACAGGACCCTTGCGATGAACGAACTACTCGGGCAGGACATGCCCCTTTTCTCTGCCGACAGCCAGGGCGTGGCGCCCGCCGCCCCCCGCAGCGCCAGCACGCTGCCGCCGCAGCCTATCAGCGCGGAAGTGTTGATAGAGAAGTACGCCAAGGGTGACGAGACCAGCGTCTCGGCCGTGCGCCAGCGGGTGGCGCAGGCGTTGGCGGCTGTCGAGGCGCCCGAGCAGCGCGCCGAGTGGGCGCGGCGTTTCCTATGGGCGCAGGAGCGCGGCTTCGTGCCGGCCGGGCGGATCGCCTCGGCCGCCGGCACCACGCTGAGTGCCACGCTGATCAACTGCTTCGTCCAGCCGGTGGGTGACTCCATCGCCGAGGCCGAGGACGGCTTCCCGGGCATCTACACCGCGCTGACCGAGGCGGCCGAGACGATGCGCCGTGGCGGTGGCGTGGGCTACGACTTCAGTCGCATCCGCCCGCAGGGCGCCTGGGTGGGTTCGACGCAGAGCCACGCCAGCGGTCCGGTGAGCTACATGCGCGTGTTCGACCGCAGCTGCGAGACGGTGGAATCCGCCGGTGCGCGCCGCGGTGCCCAGATGGGCGTGCTGCGCTGTGACCACCCGGACATCGAGACCTTCATCCACGCCAAGGACCAGGGCGACCTGCGCAACTTCAACATCTCGGTGGGCGTGACCGACGCCTTCATGGAAGCCGTCGAGACGGACAGCGAGATCGAGCTGGTGCACCGCGCCGAGCCCGGCGCCAAGCAGCGGGCCGCGGGCTCCTACCAGCGTGCCGATGGGCTGTGGGCCTACCGCAAGGTCCGCGCGCGCGACCTGTGGGACCAGATCATGCGTTCCACCTACGACCATGCCGAGCCCGGCGTGCTCTTCCTGGACCGCATCAACAACGACAACAACCTGGGTTACTGCGAGACCATCGCCGCGACCAACCCCTGCGCCGAGCAGCCGCTGCCGCCCTATGGCTGCTGCTGCCTGGGCTCGGTGGACCTGACCCACTTCGTCACCCGCCCCTTCGAGGCCGATGCCGGTTTCGACGATGCCGGCTTCGCCGAAGTCTGCGCGGTGGCCACCCGCATGCTCGACAACGTGCTGGACGCCACCGTCTGGCCGCTGCCCGCGCAGCAGCAGGAGGCGGCCAACAAGCGCCGCGTCGGCCTGGGCTTCACGGGGCTGGGCGACACGCTGATCATGCTCGGCCTGCGCTACGACACGCCCGCCGCGCGTGACGCCGCCCGCCGCATCAGCGAGGTGATGCGCGACGCCGCCTACAACGCCAGCGTCGAACTGGCCAAGGAGCGCGGCGCCTTCCCGCTCTTCAACGCCGACCTGTACCTGAGCCGGGGCAGCTTCGCCTCGCGCCTGCCTGCGGCCGTGAAGGAGCGCATCCGCGAGCACGGCCTGCGCAACTCGCACCTGCTGTCGATCGCGCCGACCGGCACCATCAGCCTGGCCTTCGCCGACAACGCGAGCAACGGCATCGAGCCGCCCTTCAGCTGGACCTACACCCGCAAGAAGCGCGAGGCCGACGGCAGCTTCAAGATCTACAACGTCGAGGACCACGCCTGGCGCCTGTACCGCCACCTCAAGGGCCCGGACGCCCCGCTGACCGACGCCTTCGTCACCGCGCTGGAGATGAGCGCCGAGGCGCACGAGGCCATGGTCGCCGCCGTGGCGCCCTGCATCGATACCGCCATCTCGAAGACGGTCAACGTTCCCGCCGACTACCCGTACGAGGACTTCCAGCACCTCTACACGGTGGCCTGGAAGTCCGGCCTGAAGGGGCTGGCCACCTACCGGCCCAACAGCATCCTCGGGTCGGTGCTGAGCGTCGAGCCGGCCAAGACGGAAGCGCCCAAGGCCGAGGAGCCCAAGGCCGCCGAGCCGCCGCCGCTGACCGTGCAGCCCGCCCCACTGGACGACAGCAACGCCAACCAGCGCCTGCGCCTGGACCGCCTGCCGCAGCCGGTGCTGGCCTCCCTGCGCTGGCCGAAGCGCCCGGACATGAACGCCGGCAACCCGGCCTGGAGCTACATGATCCAGCACCCGCACGGCGACTTCGCGCTGTTCGTGGGTGAGCTGCCGGCCGAGGCCGGCCCGGACGCCGGCCTGTTCGAGCGCAACGTGCCCTTCGAGGTCTGGGTCAACGGCGCCGAGCAGCCGCGCGGCCTGGGTGCGCTGGCCAAGACGCTGTCGCTGGACATGCGGGCCAACGACCCGAGCTGGCTCAAACTCAAGCTCGACGCGCTGGCCACCGTGGCCGAGGAGCGCGCCTTCGAGATGCCCTTCCCACCGAACGGCGAGCGGCGCCTCTTCCCGGGCGTGGTCGCGGCCACCGCCGCGGTGATCCGCTGGCGCTGCGAGCAGCTCGGCGCGCTGCAGGAGGGGGGCTCGACGCCCGTGCTGGACGCCATGTTCAGCCGCAGCGAGCCGCGCACTGGCACCGACGGCACGCTGGCCTGGGCGGTGGACATCGACAACCCCGCCACCGGCGAGCAGTTCACCCTCACGCTCAAGGAAGTCAGCCTGCCCACGCCGGACGGTGGCCACGTCACCCGCCCCTGCGCGATCGGCTTTGCCGGCAACTACCCGCGTGCGCTGGACGGCCTGGCGCGCCTGCTGTCGCTGGACATGCGCGTGATCGACCCCGCCTGGATCGGCATGAAGCTGCGCAAGCTGCTCAACGTCGGCGAGCCGCTGGGCCACTTCATGGCCCCGGTGCCCGGCCAGCGCCGCCAGCAGGTCTGGCCCAGTACGGTGGCCTACGTCGCCCGGCTGGTGCTGCACCGCTACGCGATGCTCGGCGTGCTCGACGAAACCGGCGAGCCCGTCAACGCGATGGGCGTGCTGGCCGCGCCCGCCGAAGCCACGGAAGCGGTCGGATCGGCCGGCTCGGCAGCATCTGCCACCGCCCCGGCGGGCAAGGCCGCCACCCGGCCGATGGCCGGCAAGCCCTGTCCCGAGTGCGGCAACGCCACCATGATCCACAAGGACGGGTGCGACTTCTGCACCAGCTGCGGCTACGTCGGCGCCTGCGGCTGAGCGGACGGCAGCGATGTCCTCCGCCCCGCGCGACCCCCTGATCAGCGACCCGGGCGCCTTCATCCGCGCCCACATCCGCACCGTGCCCGACTGGCCCGAGGCGGGCGTGATGTTCCGCGACATCACCCCGCTGCTGGCCAACCCGAAGGTGTTCCGGGTGCTGATCGACCAGTTCGTGCACCGCTACTTCAGCCCCCGGCCGGACGTGGTGGCGGGGCTGGACGCGCGTGGCTTCATCATCGGCAGCGTGCTCGCCTACGAACTGGGCGTGAGCTTCGTGCCCATCCGCAAGAAGGGCAAGCTGCCCTTCACGACGGTCGAGGAAACCTACGAGCTGGAGTACGGCAGCGCCACGGTGGAGATCCACACCGACGCCGTCAAGCCCGGTGACCGCGTGGTGCTGATCGACGACCTGATCGCCACCGGCGGCACCATGATGGCGGGGCGCCGCCTGCTGGAGCGCCTGGGCGCCCAGGTGATCGAAGGCGCCGCCATCGTCGACCTGCCCGAGCTGGGCGGCTCGCAGCGCCTGCGCGATAGCGGCCTGCCGCTGTTCACGCTGGTGGACTTCGAGGGGCACTGAGGCGGCTGGTCGGGCGTCGCCCCCCGACCCAGGTCCAGAAGGCCGTCGTCAGTCCACCGCCTGCGGCGCGGCGTCGCTGCCCACCTCGAAGCGGTACAGCCGCATCTCGCCCCCGCTGCCCCGGTCGAACTCCATCGCCGCGGCCAGCCCCTGGCGGGCCACCGCGAGGGCGTCGGGGCGCTCACCGCCCATCTGCCAGCCCGCATGCATCGCCCCCAGCGCGTAGGGCCGGCCGGTGCCGTTGGCCCAGAAGCGGCCGAAGTTCAGCACCTCCCGGTGGGCGTACACGCCATAGATGCCACTGCCGTTGGCCACCAGGGCCGAGATGTGATTGGCCTCGTAGGGGTCGTCCGGCTGCTTCTTGGGGTTCAGGAAGAAGTCGTCCTTCAGCCGCTTGTGCACGCGGGTGAAGGTGTTGAACACCTCCTCGTTGCTGCCCAAGCGGCAGTCGTCACCCAGGCTGCGCAGCGCCTGGATCAGCGCGGTGTAGTGCGCCACGCTGCCGGTCAGCCCGATGCAGCTGTGGCCGACGAGAAAGAGCTTCGGGTTGTCGCCATAGGCGTGGCCCAGCCGGGCCTCCCCCTGCATCAGCAGGGTCTCGGCGCCGATGACGATGCTGTCGGCACTGCGGACCGCAACCACGGTGGACATGCGTGCAACTCCTGGACAGGGCCCGCCGGGCAGGCCAATGGATCACCCGCCGCCGCCGTTGGAACGGCAGGCGGCAGCACGAGGCTGGCAGCGTAACGCCGGTGCAGACCGGCAGAGGCCCGATCTGCCGGCCGGCGCAGACCTTGTTCGCGGGCCCGTGCATCGCGGCGGTTCAGGCACCCGCTCCTGCCAGCCGCTCGCGCAGCCAGCGGTGCCCCGCATCGCCATGCCAGCGCTCGTGCCAGCACTGGCGCACGTCGAAGTCGGGCAGGGCGATCGGGGGCTCGGCCTGTTGCAGCGGGAGGTTGGCCGCCCACTGCGACGACCACTGCGCCGCCACGCTGCGCGGCACGATGGCCAGCAGGTCGGTGCAGGCGACGATGGCCGGCAGGCTGAGGAAGTTCTGCACCCGCAGCGCGATGCGCTCGCCCAGGCCCTCGGCGCGCAGCGTGGCCTCGACGACGCCGTGGCCGGTACCCGCGGGCAGCACCACCGCGTGGGCGGCCTGGCCGAACGCGGCGCGTGACAGCCGCCCGGCCCCATCCAGCAGCGGGTGGTCGCGCCGGGCGATGACGATGTAGTGCTCGCGCAGCAGGCGCTGCTGGTACCACCCCGCGCCGCTGAACTCCGGCAGGTTGCCGATCGCCAGGTCCACCTCGCCGCTTTGCAGCGCGGCCTGCGGGTCGTGCTCCGGCATCGGCAGCGTGGCGAGCTTGACGCCCGGGGCCTGCTCGCGCAGTTGCGCCAGCAGGCGCGGCAGGAAAAAGGCCTCGCCCAGGTCGGAGATGTAGAGCGTGAAGCGCCGCTCGCTGGTCGCGGGGTCGAAGGCCGCCGGCCGCCGCAGTGTGGTCTGTAGCGTTGCCATCGCCTGGCGCAGCGGCGTGGCCATGGCCTGCGCGTGCGGGGTGGGCGCCATGCCCTCGCGGGTGCGCACGAAGAGCGCGTCGCCCGTCAGCCGACGCAGCCGGGCCAGTGCGTTGCTCACCGTCGGCTGCGCCAGGCCCAGGCGCTCGGCCGCGCGGGTGATGCTGCGCTCGGCCAGCACGGCGTCGAAGATGCGCAGCAGGTTCAGGTCCCAGTCCGGGGCGGCGTCCGCGGTGGCGCGGCCTGGATCATTCTTCATGGGAATGATGCTATTTGGCGAGATTGCTGGTGGGAATCCGGGCCGGCCACTAAGGTGCGGGCCACAACGACAGACTGGAGACACGCCGTGCTGCAAGGATGCACCCCTTGGCCGGACGAGCTGGCCGCGCGCTGGAGGCGCGAAGGCTGGTGGGAAGGCCTGACCCTGTGGGACATGGTGGCCCGCACCGTGTCCCGTGCGCCGGACAAAGCGGCGGTGGTGGCGGGAGAGGTTGGCGAGTTCCGCCAGACCTACGCCGAGCTGGACCGCGCGGTGGCCCGTGTGGCCGCCGGCTGGCTGGCGCTGGGCCTGCGGCCGCTGGACCGCGTGGTGATGCAGCTGCCGAACACCCCCGAGTTCGTCCACCACTACCTGGCGCTGGTGCGCATCGGCGCGATTCCCGTGATGGCGCTGCGGGCGCACCGGCTGGCGGAGGTGCGGCACTTCGTGCGGGCCTCCGGCGCGGTGGCCTACGTCGGCCCGGACGCGATCCGTGACTTCGACTATCGCCCGATGGTCGCCGAGGTGCAGCGCGAGCTACCGCACCTGCGCCACATCGTCATCGTCGGCACGCCGGCCGAGGGCCAGGTGGCGCACGACGACCTGCTGGCGCGCGCGGGTAATGAGGCTGGGGCAGCCGCTGCCCTGGCCACAGTGGCGGTGGACCCGGCCGAGGTGACGACGATGCTGCTCTCGGGCGGCACCACCTCGATGTCCAAGCTGATCCCGCGCACGCACGAGGACTACGTGCTCAACGCGCGGCTGTGCGGCGTGGCGGCGGGCTTTGACAGCGGCACCGTCTTCATGGCCATCCTGCCGCTGGGGCACAACTACAACCTGGCTTCGCCGGGCATGCTGGCCACCTTCTATTACGGCGGCACGCTGGTGATCGCACCGTCCACCGACACGGCGGCGATCTTCGGCGCCATCGCGCGTGAGCGCGTCACGGTGGTCGCTGCGGTGGTGCCGTTGATCGCCGGCTGGCTGACCTCGCCCGAGCTGCAGCGCTTCGACACCCGCAGCCTGCGGGTGATCCAGAACGGCGGTGCCCGCCTGGCGCCCGAGCTGCGCCAGCGCCTGCGCGAGCGCTTCCCCGGCTGCACGCCGCAGGAGGTCTACGGCACCGCCGAGGGCCTGATCAACATGGTCCGGCTGGATGACGCCGATGACTTGGTGCTGGAGAGCTCCGGCACGCCGGTCTGCGCCGCCGACGAGATCCGCGTGGTGGACGACCAGGACCGCGACGTGGCCGACGGCGAGCCCGGCGAGCTGCTCACCCGCGGGCCGTACACGATCCGCGGTTACTACAACGCCGAGAGCAAGAACCGCGAGGCCTTTACTCCGGATGGCTGGTACCGCATGGGCGACATCGTGCGCAAGCGCGGTCGTTACGTCTTTACAGAGGGCCGGCGCAAGGACCTGATCAACCGCGGCGGCGAGAAGATCAGCTGCGAGGAGGTGGAGAACCTCATCTTCGGCCACCCCGCCGTCCTGGCCGTGACGCTGGTGGCGATGCCCGACCCGGTCTTTGGCGAGAAGGCCTGCGCCTTCGTCATCCCGAAGGCCGGCCGCACGCTGACGCTGCCCGAGCTCATCGCGCACCTGCGCGCCCAGGGCATCGCCAGCTTCAAGCTGCCCGAGCGGCTGGAGCTGGTCGACGCCTTCCCCACCAGCCCGGTGGGCAAGATCATGAAGCGCGAGCTGCGCGAACGCATCGCCGCGCAGGTGGAACAGGAGAGCCGTCCATGAAGATCAAGATCCTCGGCGCCGGCCCGGCCGGCCTGTGCTTTGCGGCGCTGATGAAGCGCCAGGACCCGCGGCACGAGGTCACCGTCATCGAGCGCGGCTCGCGCGACGCCACCTGGGGCTTCGGCGTGGTGTTCTCCGACCGGGCGCTGGACTTCCTGCGTGCGGACGACGAGGCGCTCTACGCCCTCGTCACCCCGCACATGGAAACCTGGGACCACCTCAGCATCGTCCACAACGACACCCGCATCCCCATCACCGGCAACGGCTTCTCGGCGATTGGCCGCCTGGAGCTGCTGCAGCTGATGGTCGCCCACGCCGAGGCGCTGGGCGTGCAGATCCGCTTCGACACGGAAGCCACCTCGCTGGCGGCCATCGACCCGGAGGCGGGAACGGAGAACGAGGCCGACCTCATCGTCGCCAGCAACGGCGCCTTCTCGTGGGTGCGCGCGGAGAACGAGGCGCGCTTCGGCACCACGATCGACTGGCGGCCCAACCGCTTCATCTGGTACGGCACGAGCCAGGTCTTCGACAGCCTCACGCTCACCTTCCGCGACACCGAGTGGGGCGTCTTCTGCGCCCACCACTACCGCTACAGCCCAACGATGAGCACCTTCCTGGTGGAGGTGACCGACGCAACCTGGCGGCGCGCCGGCTTCGACACGCTGGACCCGGCGGCCACCATCGCCCGCTGCGAACAGGCCTTCGCCAAGGACCTGGGCGGCCACCCGATCCTGTCGAACCACTCCTACTGGCGCCAGTTCCCGGCGGTGTGGAACGAGCGCTGGAGCTTCGAGAACGTCGTGCTGCTGGGCGACGCGCTGCGCACCGCGCACTTCTCGATCGGCTCCGGCACCCGGCTGGCGATGGAGGATGCGATCGCGCTCGCGAAAGCCTGCCGAGACCAGAACCTCGGCGAGCGGCCCGCGCGCGAGCAGGTGCGCGCCGCGCTGGAGGCTTTCCAGGCGCAGCGCCTGCCGCCGATGCACAAGATCTGGAACGCCGCCAACGTCAGCCTGCGCTGGTACGAGCGCATGGACGAGTGGGTGCCGGGCCTGAGCCCGGTCGAGTTCGCCTACAGCTACATGACCCGCACCGGCCGCGTCAGCCACGCGGAGATGCGGCGGCGCGATCCCGGGCTCGCGCAGGCCTATGAGCAGTTGCACCCGGAGGCCGACCCCGGGCATTGACGTGGGGGCAAGCGGCTCAGGGCTCACCGTCCCAGTAATCCAGACTTGGCGCGGCACGCTGGACGACGTCGAAGGCCGTACCGTCACGGCCCTGAGCCGTCGCGAGGTACTTGCCTGAATCCGGGTACTCCACGATCTCCGGTGACTCCCGGGTGCTGATGGACAGGTACTTCAGCGCTGCCGACGAGGTGTTGATGATCTGGTGCGGGTAGTCCGGCCCGGCGGGAATGAAGATCACGTCGCCCGCCCGGATGGGCAGGCTCTCGCCGGCTACCCGCAGCGTGCCGCTGCCTTCCAGCAGCACGAACATTTCCTCCTGGGCATGGTGGCAGTGGTACGGGCAGCCGCACTTGCCGGGTGCGAGCACATCGATGGACGCCCCGAGCTTGCGTGCGACCGTGCCCGCGGCCAGCCGGGCGAATTGGCCGTCGTACAGGGGTTCGCGGACCAGGTGCTCCATGGGCGCGCCATCGAAGTTCCGGATCAGTTGCGAGGCGAGGGCCTGGGCGCGATCGGTCAGGCCGGTCGCATCGGGTGCATCGTTCGAAGGGGGCGGGGTCATGATGTCAGGCTCCGTCGGTCGAGCCGGTCTCCCCGCCGTCCACCCACTCCCCATCCAGCCGCTGCATGTTCTCCAGGATCTTGAGCAGATAGTGCAGTGTGTGGGTGGTGTCGTTGAAGGAGAAGTCCTTCAGGATCTCCTCGTAGTAGGCGTGGATCTTGGGCAGGGCCAGGTCCTGCCAGACGTGGCGGCCGGACTCGGTCATGGTGATCAGGCGGGCGCGCCGGTCACGCCCGTCCGGGACGATGGCCAGGTGGCCGTCGCGCTCCATGCGGCTCAGCACGCCCGACAGGTTCTGCCGGCTCACCATCAGGTAGCGGGCCAGGTCGCCCACGCCCATGCCGCCCTGCGCCACCGGCCGTGACAGCGCGCCCAGCACCGCCCATTGCTGCGTCGTCAGCCCTTCGGCCTCCACGGCTCGTGTCCCGGTTTTGTGCAACATGTTTGCGCATTGGTAGAGACGAAAGAAGAGCCGATTGGCCATCTCGTACTTGGCGCTGGCGACTGATTCATCAGGGTTTGTCATGAGATTTCCGGGTCCGCCAGGGACTTGCGCTGACGGGCTGCGCCCGCCTAAGATATGTCAATACATTGACGCAATTGAGGTCGCAGCGAGGCAACCCGTGGCGACGATCCTAACCCTGCAAGGACTGAGTGGACATGCGCAGATTCGACGGCAAGACGGTGGTGGTGACGGGTGGCGGTGGCGGCATCGGCGGGGCGACCTGCCGGCGCTTTGCGGCCGAAGGCGCTGCGGTGGCGGTGTTCGACCGCAACCTGGAGGCCGCCGAGGCGGTGGCCGCGGGCATCCGCGCCGAGGGCGGCCGGGCGCAGGCCTTCGCGGCCGACATCTCCCGGCGCGCCAGTGTGGACGCCGCGGTGGCCGCCACTGAGGCCCAGCTGGGCCCCATCGGCGTGCTGGTGAACAACGCCGGCTGGGACGTGTTCAAGCCCTTCACCAAGACCGTGCCGGCGGAGTGGGACCAGCTGATCGCGATCAACCTGGTCGGCGCGCTGCACATGCACCACGCCATCCTGCCGGGCATGGTGGAGCGCAAGTACGGCCGCATCGTCAACGTGGCGTCGGACGCCGCGCGTGGCGGCTCCTCCGGGGAGGCTGTCTACGCCGCCTGCAAGGGCGGCCTGGTGGCGCTGTCCAAGACGCTGGCGCGCGAGCACGCCCGCCAGGGCATCACGGTCAACACCGTCTGCCCGGGGCCGACCGACACCGCGCTGCTGGCCGGCGTGGCCGAGGGCGCGCGCGACCCGGCCAAGCTGCTGGAGGCTTTCCGCAGCGCCATCCCGCTGGGCCGCCTGGGCCAGCCGGATGACTTGGCCGGCGCGATCGCCTTTTTCGGCAGCGACGACGCCGCCTTCATCACCGGCCAGGTGGTGAGCGTGTCGGGCGGCCTGACGATGCACGGGTGATCCAACCACCCCACAGACCCTCAAGGAGCAGCCTCATGAATTTCGAAGACATCCTGTACGAAGTCCGCAACGGCGTGGCCTGGATCACCATCAACCGCCCGGACAAGATGAACGCCTTCCGCGGCACCACCTGCGACGAGCTGATCCGTGCGCTGAACAAGGCCGGCTACGACCGCGAGGTCGGTTGCATCGTGCTGGCCGGCGCGGGCGACCGGGCCTTCTGCACCGGCGGCGACCAGTCGGCGCACGACGGCCACTACGACGGCCGCGGCACCATCGGCCTGCCGATGGAGGAGCTGCACACCGCGATCCGCGACGTGCCCAAGCCGGTGATCGCCCGCGTGCAGGGCTTTGCCATCGGCGGCGGCAACGTGCTGTGCACGATCTGCGACCTGACGATCTGCTCCGAGAAGGCCATCTTCGGCCAGGTCGGCCCCAAGATGGGCTCGGTGGACCCCGGCTACGGCACCGCCTTCCTGGCCCGCGTGGTCGGAGAGAAGAAGGCCCGCGAGATCTGGTACCTGAACAAGCGCTACAGCGGCAAGGAGGCCGAGGCGATGGGCCTGGCCAACGTCTGCGTGCCGCATGAGCAGCTCGACACCACGGTGCAGGAGTGGGCCGAGACGATCTGCGAGCGCAGCCCCACCGCCATCGCGATTGCCAAGCGCAGCTTCAACATGGACACCGCGCACCAGAGCGGCATCGCCGGCATGGGCATGTACGCGCTCAAGCTGTACTACGACACCGAGGAGTCGCGCGAAGGCGTGAATGCGCTGAAGGAAAAGCGCAAGCCCGACTTCAAGAAGTACGCGAAATAAGGCCCCGAGGAGCGCGCGGATGAATCCGAACCCCTACACCGACGACGATCTCCAGACTCTTGCGGAACACGCCCGGCGTTTTGCCACCGGCCGGGTGGCGCCGGGCTTCCTGGCGCGGGATAAAACGCGGGATCTGGACCGCGCGCTGCTCAAGGAGATGGGCGAGATGGGCTTCCTCTGCCCCGAGCTGCCGGAGGAATTCGGCGGACAGGGCCTGGGTTGCCTGGCCGCGGGCGTGATCCACGAGGAAATCGCCCGCGCCGACCTGAGCGTGTCCTACCTGAACCTGCTGGCGTCGCTGAACGGGCAGATCCTGTCGCGCTACGGTGACCCGGTGGTGGTGAGGCCCTGGCTGAAGAGACTCACCGCCGGCGAGGCCATCTGCGCCATCGCGCTCACCGAGCCGCGTGGCGGCTCGGACGCGGCCAACCTGCGCCTGAAGATCGAGCGGGTGGGCGACGAGTACGTCATCAACGGCGAGAAGACCTCGATCTCCGCGGCCGACCAGGCCGACATCACGGTGGTGTTCGGGCGCACCGGCACGGTGGAGTCGGGTGCGCACGGCGTCACCGCGCTGCTGGTGCCGATGGACACGCCCGGGCTGACCACCAGCCGCTTCGACTGCCACGGCCAGCGCGCCATCGGCCGCGGCTCGATCTTCTTCGAGAACGTGCGCGTGCCGGTCAGCCACCGCCTCGGCGACGAGAACAAGGGCTTCGTGCAGGTGATGCAGGGCTTCGACTTCTCACGCTCGCTGATCGGCCTGCAGTGCCTGGCCGTCGCCCGCGTCGCGCTGGACGAGACCTGGGAGTACATCACCCAGCGCCAGGCCTTCGGCCAGCCGCTGTCGGCCTTCCAGGGCGTGACGCACCCGCTGGCGCAGTTCGACACCGAGGTCGAGGGCGCCCGGCTGCTCTGCCTGCAAGGGCTGTGGCTGAAGGACCGCGGCCTGCCGCACACGGCGGAAGCCGGCATGGCCAAGTGGTGGGGGCCGAAGCTGGCCTACGACGTCATCCACCAGTGCCTGCTTTGCTTCGGCCACGGTGGCTATGACCGCGGCCCGATGGAGCAGCGCCTGCGCGACGTGCTGGGCTTCCAGATCGGCGATGGCACCGCGCAGATCATGAAGACCATCATCGCCCGCACCCGCGCCGGGCGGAAGAACGTGCCGGCCTGAACCGCAGGCCCCGGAACCCCGCGCCACCGATCCCGACAAGACCGATCCCATCCGAGGACAGGAGACAAGACATGGACTTCGACGCCGTTCTGCTGCCGCCGCGCCGCGCCGCCAGCGTGGCCCAGGGCTTCTGGTTCGACCGCACGATCAACGACGACCTGGACGCCTGCGTCGCCGCGTACCCGGACAAGCGGGCCCTCACCGCGATCCAGGTCGAGGGCGGTGCCGCCGCGCCCACCACCACCTGCTTCACCTACCGCGAGCTGGCGGCGATGGCCGACCGCGTCGCCGTCGGCCTGGCGCGCCTGGGCGTGAGCCGCAACGACGTGGTGGCGATGCAGCTGCCCAACTGGTGGCAGTTCACCGTCACCTACCTGGCCTGCTCGCGCCTGGGGGCGGTGCTCAACCCGCTGATGCACATCTTCCGCGAGCGCGAGTTGGGCTTCATGCTCAAGCACGGCGGCGCCAAGCTGATGATCGTGCCGAAGACCTTCCGCGGCTTCGACTACGAGCAGATGCTCGAAGGCCTGAAGCCCACTCTGCCCGACCTGCAGCAGCTGGTGGTGGTCGGCGGCAGCGGCGCCAACAGCTACGAGGCCCTGCTCAGCGGCCCGGCCTGGGAGAACGAGCCGGACGCCCGCGACATCCTGACGCGCAGCCGCCCGGGCCCGGACGACATCACCCAGCTGATCTACACCTCCGGCACCACCGGAGAGCCCAAGGGCGTGATGCACTCGGCCAACACGGTGATGGCCAACATCGTCCCCTACGCCGAGCGGCTGCGCCTGGGCGCCGACGACGTGGTGCTGATGGCCTCGCCGATGGCGCACCAGACCGGCTTCATGTACGGCCTGATGATGCCCATCATGCTGCGCGCCAGCGCGGTGCTGCAGGACATCTGGGAGCCGAAGAAGGCGGTGGAGGTCATCCGCGCCGAGGGCGCCAGCTTCACGATGGCCTCGACGCCCTTCCTGAACGATCTGGCGCGCACCGTGGCCGAGACGGGCCAGGCGGTGCCGACGCTGCGGACCTTCCTCTGCGCCGGTGCGCCCATCCCCGGCCCGCTGGTCGAGCAGGCGCGCAGCGTGCTCAGCGGATCGCCGGGCCGCTCCCAAGATCCGCGTTCCCCCTCGGGGGGCGAGCACCCGCAGGGGGCTCAGGGGGCCTACGCTACGAAGATCGTGTCCGCCTGGGGCATGACCGAGAACGGCGCCGTCACGCTGATCGAGCTCGACGACGACGACCGGCTCGCCGCCACCACCGATGGCTGCCCGCTGCCGGGCGTCGATCTGAAAGTGGTGGGCGACGATGGAGCCGAGCTGCCGCGCGGCCAGTCCGGCAAGCTGCTGGTGCGCTCGGTGTCCAATTTCGGCGGCTACCTGCACCGGCCGCAGTGGAACAACACCGACGCCGACGGCTGGTTCGACACCGGCGACCTGGCCACGATGAACGAGGCCGGCTACATCCGCATCAGCGGGCGCAGCAAGGACGTGATCATCCGCGGCGGCGAGAACATCCCCGTCTTCGAGGTCGAGGCGCTGCTCTACAAGCACCCGGGGGTCGCCCAGGTGGCGGTGGTGGCGGTGCCCGACGAGCGCCTGGGCGAGCGCGCCTGCGCGGTGGTGGTGCCGAAGGCCGACCAGACGCTGACGCTGGCCGAACTGGTGGATTTCCTGAAGGCGCAGAAGGTGGCGCTGCAGTACATCCCCGAGCGCCTGATCCTGCGCGAGGCCATGCCGTCCACGCCCTCCGGAAAGATCCAGAAGTTCAAGCTGCGCGAGATCGTCCGGGAGATGGTCGCCAGCGGCCAGATCTGATCCGGCGGCGGTCCGGCCGGTCGCCTGCTCACCCGCTCACCGCCCCTCGTCTTTCCCTGAACCCGCCTCCTCCGGTGCGCGCTGCCGCGCCCGGAGCGGGCCGGCTCGTCCCCACACCTGTCTGCATCTCACATCAGGAACCCGCCATGACCCTCCCGAACCGCCCCCAGCCGCTGCGCCGCAGCGCCCTGAAGCTGGCCGCCGCCACGCTGGCCGCCGCCGCGCTGCCGGCCATCGCCCAGGCCCCCGCCTGGCCGGCCAAGGCGGTGCGCATCGTCGTGGGCTTCGCCCCCGGCGGCACCACCGACGTGATGGCCCGCACCCTGGCCCAGGCGCTCACCGAGGCGCTGGGCCAGACCGTGATCGTCGACAACAAACCCGGCGCCAGCGGCAACCTGGCGGCCGGCGAGGTGATCAAGGCGGCGCCGGATGGCTACACGCTGCTGATCGCACCCACCTCGGTCGAGACGGCCAACCCCTCGCTGTTCAAGTCCAACCTCCTGCCCTCGCGCGACCTGGCGCCGGTGATGTCCATCGGCCGCCTGACGCGCGAGCTGAACAAGGCGCTGGCCGCCCCGGCACTCAAGCCGCGCTTCGGCGACCTGGGCGCCGAGCCGGTGGCACTGGACACGCCGGCCTTCAAGAAGCTGCTGGCCGACGAGGGCAAACAGCTCTCGACCCTCATCAAAGACCGCAAGATCATCGTGGAGTGATCACGGCGCGTGAATGAACCTTTGGAGGCCTCATGCCTGTTGTCCTGACCGAGACCCGCGGCCGGGTGGCCGTCATCACACTGAACCGGCCGGAGGCGCTGAATGCGCTGAACGACGAGCTGATGGACGCGCTGGGCGAGGCGCTGCTGCGTTTCGACGCGGATGACCGCGTCGGTGCCATCGTGCTGATGGGCGGGCCCAAGGCCTTTGCCGCCGGGGCGGACATCGCGGTGATGGCCGACTGGGGCTATATGGACGTCTACCAGGGCCAGTTCATCACCCGCAACTGGGAGACGATCCGCTCGGTGCGCAAGCCGGTGCTCGCCGCGGTGGCAGGCTTTGCCTTCGGCGGCGGCTGCGAGCTGGCACTGGCCTGCGACGTCATCGTCGCTGCGCACAGCGCTCGCTTCGCCCTGCCCGAGATCAAGCTGGCGATGCTGCCCGGTGCCGGCGGCACGCAGCGCCTGCCCCGCGCCATCGGCAAGGCCAAGGCGATGGACCTGTGCCTGTCCGCCCGCGTGCTGGATGCCGACGAGGCCGACCTCTACGGGCTGGTCTCCCGCGTGGTGCCCGATGACGAGCTGCACGGCGCCACGCTGGCGCTGGCCGAGCGCATCGCCGGCTACTCGCTGCCCGCGCTGATGGCCATCAAGGAGGCCGTCAACCGCAGCTACGAATCCACGCTGGCCGAGGGCGTGCTCTTCGAGCGCCGCCAGCTCTACACCCGCTTCGCCAGCGAGGACGCGCACGAGGGCATGCAGGCCTTTCTCGCCAAGCGGCCGCCTGAGTTCAAGCACCGTTGAAGCGGTCACCGGAGTTTTGCGATGGCCATCGATGCCGAATCCTTCGAGCTGCTGCTCGCCACCGTCCAGCGCTTCGTGCGCGAGCGCCTGATCCCCGCCGAAGATGGGGTGGAGGAGCAGGACCGCGTCCCCGACGAGCTGATCGAGGACATGAAGGCCATGGGCCTGTTCGGCCTGACCGTGCCGGAAGAGTACGGCGGCATCGGCCTGTCGGTGAGCCAGGAGATCCTGGTGAACTACGAATTGGGCCGCACCGCGCCGGCCTTCCGCTCCGTCTTCGGCACCAACATCGGCATCGGCTCGCAGGGCATCCTGATGGACGGCACACCCGAGCAGAAGGCCGAGGTCCTGCCCCGCATCGCCAGTGGCGAGCTGATCATCTCCTTCGCGCTGACCGAGCCGGATGCCGGTTCGGACGCCGGATCGCTCAAGACCAGCGCGCGATTGGAGGGCGATCACTACGTCCTCAACGGCAGCAAACGCTTCATCACCAATGCACCGCGCGCGGGCGCCTTCACGCTGATGGCACGCACCGGCGGGCCGGGCGCAGCCGGGGTGTCGGCCTTCATCGTGCCGGCCGACACGCCGGGCCTGTCGCTGGGCAAGCCCGACCGGAAGATGGGCCAGCGTGGCACCAAGACCTGCGACGTCATCCTCGACAACGCCCGGGTGCCGGCGTCCCACATCATCGGCGGCGTGCCCGGCCAGGGCTTCAAGACCGCGATGAAGGTGCTCGACCGCGGCCGGCTGAACATCTCCGCCGTCTCCTGCGGGCTGGCCTCGCGCATCCTGGACGAATCGCGCCGCTACGCCCGCGACCGCCGTCAGTTCGGCAAGCCGATCGGCGAGTTCCAGCTCATCCAGGCCCTGCTCGCCGACAGCCAGGCCGAGCTGCTGGCCGCCTGGGCGCTGGTGCAGGAGGTGGCACAACGCTTCGACCGCAAGCCGCCCGGCGCCTCCGACCCGGACGTGTCGATGCGCGTGTCCTGCGCCAAGCTCTTCGCCACCGAGATGGTCGGCCGCGTCGCCGACCGCGGCGTGCAGATCCACGGCGGCGCCGGCTACATCAACGAGTACCCGGTCGAGCGCTTCTACCGCGACGCCCGCCTGCTGCGCCTGTACGAGGGCACCTCGCAGATCCAGCAGGTCGTCATTGCAAGGGAGTTGCTGCGGGAGGGGTGAAGGCGCGGGCGGGGGGTGTTCGATTCTTGCCTCTTGCCTCTTGCCACCCTGACCCGATCCCGCCCGTCCCTCAGGCCGGCGCGTAGGCCCGATCAAACAGCGGCGAGGCCCCGCTGACATTCGCGATGTCGCTGGCCGCGGCCAGCAGGTCCGGCGCCAGCGCCCGCATGCGCTCCTCGGTCAGGCGCACCGAGGGGCCTGAGATGGCCAGCACGCCGACCGCGCCGCGGCCGGGCACGGAGATGGCGGTGGAGATCGCTGCCAGGCCCGCCGCGTAGGTGTCCACCGTGATGGCGTAGCCCTGCTTGCGCGCGGTGCGGATCGCCTTGAGCAACGCGGTCGGGGTGGTGGGGGCGGCCGGGCCGTAGTCGCTGGTCTTGCCGAAGCCCTGGCGGCTGACCAGGGTCAGCGCGTCGTCCTCGCTCATCGTCGACAGCCAGACGTGGCCCGACGAGGTGCAGCTCAGCTTGGCGTCGATGCCCTGGTCCGGGTCGTAGCGCAGGCCGGAGCGCGCGCCCTGCGACAGCGCCACCCAGGTGATGTGGTCCACGTCCACCACGCCCAGGCGCACCAGCTCGCCGGCCGTCTCGGCCAGCCGGTCCATGATCGGCTGGCAGAGGTCCACCACGCCGGAGTGCTTCAGGTAGTTCAGCCCCAGCGAGATCAGCTTGGTGGTGAGCATGTAGTCGCCACGCTCGCGCGACTGGCGCACGTAGCCGTGCTCGGCCAGTTCGGTGAGCAGACGGTGCGTGGCGCTGCGCGGGATGTCCAGTTCGTCGGCCAGCGTGGCCAGCGGCACGCCGCGCACGTCCCGGGCCAGGCGCTCCAGGATCGCCAGGGTTCTTTCCATCACGCCGGACATGCGTCGTCTCCCGCGGGGGTGGTGTTCAAGGTGGGCTCGTAGGGAATCGCCGATTTCACCCCGCCAAGCTTACCGGTTCGCCGCGTGCTGCCGCGGTGTGCACCGCCAGCGCGACTTCGAGGCTGCGCAGCGCGTCGCGCCCCGGGCAGACCGGCGCCTCGCGGCCCTCGGCCACCGCGCGCAGGTGCGTCAGCTGCTCGACGTAGGGGTCGCGCCGGTGCAGCGCGGTGTGGCGCAGCGTCAGCGGCTCGTGCCAGCCGGCGGCGCCGTCGTAGCGCCAGAGGTTCAGCCGCGGCAGCGTCAGCGCGCCCTCGCTGCCGGCCAGGTGGGCGCTGTCGATGGCCTGCTGCGGGTAGTGCGCCGCCTCGCCGGCAGCCAGGTCCCAGTTCCAGGGCGACACTGCCGCGTCGCTGGTCAGCAGCGTGGCCAGCGCGCCCTGCTCGAAGCGCAGGATCACCGCGGCGCTGTCCTCCACCTCGAAGCCGCGCTGCGCCGAGGACGTTGCTGCCTGCACCGACACCACCTCGCCCGCGCGCGGGCCGAGCAGCCAGCGCAGCTGGTCGATGTCGTGGATCAGGTTGATCAGCACCGGCCCGCCCCCCGGCTCGCGCCGCCAGGCCAGGTCGAAGTAGGGCGCCGGTTTCATCCAGGTGGCCAGCACGTTGGCGACCACCGGCCGGCCGATGGCGCCCTCGGCGATCAGCGCGCGGGCGCGTTGGCTGATCGGGTTATGGCGGCGGTGGTGGGCCACCAGCAGCGGCACGCCCGCGGCGTCGGCCGCGTCGCAGAGCGCCGCGCCGTCGTCCAGGCTGCCGGCCACCGGTTTTTCCATCAGCACCGGCAGGCCGCGGGCGATGCAGTCCAGCCCCACCGGCCGGTGCGTGGCGTTGGGCGTGGCCACGATCACCGCGGCCAGGCCCAGCGCGCCGGCCGCATCCAGCAGCGCGCGGTGGTCGGCAAAGGCCGCCACGCCGATCGAGCGGGCATAGGCCTGCCCCGCTTCGGTGGGGTCGGCGAGGGCGACCAGCTGCACCGCCGGGTGGGTCAGGCAGCGCTCGGCGTGCATGCGGCCGATGGCGCCGGCGCCGATCAGGGCGATCGGCATGCGGGCGGGTGGCGTTGGGAAGGTTGCGGTGGCGGTGGCTGTGGCGTCGAGGGTCATCGTGCTGGATCTCCGGCGGGGACTGGTTAGTCCGCAGTGGCGGCGGATGGGTCGATTGTGTGAGAATCGCCGAGCGATAGTGGAACGTGTTTCCACTAATGAATTTCGATCCAACCTAGACTTTTCCAAGTCAAACCGAGAGACCTCCGAGCCATGGACTTCGGCCTCAGAGACGAACAGAAGATGCTGCTCGACACCGTGCGGCGTTTCATCCAGCAGGAACTCCAGCCGCTCGAACAGGGCATCGAGGACAGCGGCGCACTGCCGCGCGAGGCGGCGCTGGCCGTCCACGAAAAGGCCAAGGCCCTGGGCCTGTGGGCGATGAACATGCCCGAATCGGTGGGCGGCGGCGGCCTGAGCGCGGTGGACCGCATCCTTTGCGAGGAGCAGTTCGGCCACACCAGCGACATCCTGATTCGCCGCGCCTTCGGCAACGTCTACGAGCCGCTGCTGGAGTGCCGCGGCGAACAGCGCGCGCGCTGGCTGGAACCGGCGGTGCGCGGCGAGCGCACCTGCGCCATCGCGATCACCGAGCCCGGCGCTGGCTCGGACGCCGCGGGCATCCAGACCCACGCCAAGCTGCGCGAGGACGGCTGCTGGGTGCTCAACGGTGCCAAGCACTTCATCAGCGACGGCGAGTGGAGCGATTTCTTCCTGGTCTCGGCCCGCACCGGCGACAAAGAGATCAGCATGTTCATGGTCGACAAGGGCCTGCCCGGCTTCACCGTCGGCAAGGACCAGAAGATGATGGGCCTGCGCGGCACGCCGCACGTCGAACTCTTCTTCGACCAGGTGGTGCTGGAGCCGCTGGCGCTGCTGGCCGAGCGCGGCCAGGGCTTCAAGCTGGCGATGGGCGCGCTCAACGTGGTGCGACTGGCGCAGGTCGGCGCGCGCGCGGTGGGCAAGGCCAGCCATGTGCTGGAGCAGATGACCGCCTACGCCACTGAGCGCAAGCAGTTCGGCCAGAAGATCGGCGACTTCCAGATGATCCAGACGATGCTGGCCGACAGCGTCATCGAGGTGAACGCCGCGCGCTGGATGGTGCTGCAGGCCGCCTGGAAGCTCGACCAGGGCCTGGACGCGCGCGAGGACATCGCGATGGTCAAGGTGCATGCGGCCGAGACGCTGGGCCGCGTGGTCGACCGCGCGGTGCAGCTCTTCGGCGGCATGGGCTTCTGCAAGGAGCTGCCGATCGAGCGCTACTACCGCGACGCCCGCATCTACCGCATCTTCGACGGCACCTCGGAAATCCACCGTGGCGTGATCGCCAAGCAGGTGATGAAGAAGGGCGCCGCCCTCCACGACCTGCACCGCTGAGCCGCTGAACCCTCGAACCGGACATTGCCATGAAGAACAAGTTCATGACCGCCGACGCGGCGGTGCGGCTGATCCGCGACGGCGACACCGTCGCGCTGATGGGCGGGGGCGGCGGGCTGATGGAGGCCACGCACCTGTTCCAGGCGGTGGAGCGCCGCTTCCTGGCCGGCGAAGGGCCCCACGGCCTGACGGTGGTGCACGCCCTGGGCATTGGCGACAAGGCCACCCTCGGCATGAACTGCTTCGCCTACGCCGGGCTGGTCAAGCGCGTCATCGGCGGGCACTGGGTCTGGTCGCCGCGCATGCAGCAGCTGGCGCAGACCAACCAGATCGAGGCCTACATCCTGCCCGGCGGTGTGTCGTCCCAGCTCTTCCGCGAGATCGGTGGCGGCCGCCCGGGCCTGATCACCCACGTCGGCCTCGGCACCGTCTGCGACCCCCGCCACGGCGGCGGGCGCATGAACGAGGCGGCGCAGGACGACCTGGCCGAAGTCGTCACCATCGACGGCCGCGAGTACCTGCGCTACAAGCCCTACCGCGTCGACGTCGCGCTGGTGCGCGCCTCAGCGGCGGACGAGGACGGCAACATCAGCTTCGAGCACGAGGCCGCCAACCTCGACGCCGCCCACATCGCCCTGGCCGCGCGCAGCAGCGGCGGCAAGGTGATCGTGCAGGTGAAGGAGCGATTGCCGCGCGGCAGCCTCAAGGCCCGCGAGGTGCGCATCCCCGCCGCCTGGGTGGACGCGGTGGTGGTCGATGCCGGCCAGCGCAGCAGCTACGACATCCCCTTCGACGCCACGCTCAGCGGCGAGCTCACCGGCGAGGCCCGCTTCGCCCCGCTGCCCGCCGAGGCCCGCGAGTTCGACGAGCGCCAGGCCGTCGCCCGCCGCGCCGCCTGCGAGCTCTTCGAGGGCGCGGTGGTCAACTACGGCGTCGGCATCCCCGACGCGGTCGCCAAGCTGGTGGTCGCGCGCGGCGAGCTGGACCGCATCTACCAGACCATCGAGCACGGCACCTACGGCGGCAGCCTCCTGGACGGCGTGCTCTTCGGCTACGCTCGCAACGCCAGCGCGATGCTGGACGCCCCCACGCAGTTCGACTTCTACGGCGGCGGCGGCCTCGACCTGGCCTTCCTCGGCTTCGGCGAGATGGACGAGCTGGGCAACGTCAACGTCTCCCGCCTCGGCGGCCTGGCCGTCGGCCCGGGCGGCTTCATCGACATCGCCCAGAACGCCCGCAAGGTGATCTTCTGCGGTACCTTCGCGGCCAAGGGGGTGAAGCTCGCCACCGGCGACGGCGAGATGCGCGTGCTGCAGCAGGGCCAGGTGCACAAGCTCGTGAAGCGCGTCGACCAGATCACCTTCAGCGGCCCGCAGTCCCTGCAACGCGGCCAAACCGCGCTGTACCTGACCGAGCGCGCCAGCTTCCGACTCACGCCCGAAGGCCTGGAACTCTTCGAAATCGCCCCCGGCATCGACCTGCAGCGCGACGTGCTGGACCAGATGGACTTCACGCCGCGCATCGCCGCCGATCTGGCGGTGATGCCGGCGGGGCACTTCCGGGTGGAGGATGAGGGGGTGGGGGCGTTGGCGGAGCGGTGAGGCTGCAGCCCGCGTCAGTGAACCGTCGCAGCGGCGGCCGGCGCTACGAGGCGGGCAGGGAAATACCGCGCCGTCCTGCCGCGACCCGCTCAAGCGGCTTGGGCAGACATTGGTGGGGAACAGGCCCCAGCCTGCTTCAATCGCACGTACCCGCCAACCTTCCCGCGTAGCCACTGGTGTCCCGCACGGCGTACATCTCCCTGCCTGCGCTCGTGCCACCCGAGTCGTTGCTGTGTCAACTTTTTCACGGTACGCTGCAGCTTGACATTCAGCAATGTCATGAGACCCGTTGTTGGCGACAGCCACCGGATGAAGAGGGTTCGAGGGTAGAGGAGAGGGCGCCATGCTGCAGCACAGAAACTGCATCTCTATTTCGACCCAGGGCGTCGACGCCTCGGAGCGTCACGCTTTTTGGGTGGACATGGTCTGTGCTCATTTGGTCCGGGTCAACTGCCTTGAAGTGGCCCAGCGGTCAAGGTTCTTCGGTCACATCGACCAACGACAGATCGGCGCGCTGAGCATCTCTCGGGTGCGTTCACAGGCCCAACGCGTCCGCCTGACGCCCAAATTCATCGCCCAAGCCAGCCAGGAGCATGTACTGGTCAACATCCAGCGCCGCGGCAGGTCAGTGGTTCGCCAGGATGGGCGGGAGGCCGTCCTTCAACCGGGCGACATGGCGCTGTACACCAGTGACCACCCCTACGAACTCGCCTTCGATGCAGGATTCGAACAGCACGTGCTGATCCTGCCCGCGCAACTGGTCCGGGATCGGGTGCCGGACCTCCACCGTGTGACCGCTACCACCTTGTCCTGCGCCCACCCCACCGCAACACTCCTGCGTCATGCGGCGGAAATACTATCCAGTGATCAAGGCTCGGTAAGCACCGATGTCTTGGGCCATGTCGCATGCGAACTGATCGTAGGCTGCGCCGCGGAAATCGTGGACAAAGCGCCGCAGGGATCCGGATCGTCGCCGGTCATGTGGTCGTCAAAAACCGAGCAAGCGGGTCTGCCTGCTCCGCCGGACACGCTGCAAAGACCCACGCCACGCGAACGGGCGATTCTTGAGTTGACCGCCAAGGGCTATAGCTATGTTGAGATCGCTGACCGCTTGGGTGTTTCCGTGAACACGGTGCGCACGCACGTACGGGGGCTGTACGGGAAGCTGGGCGCGGAGAACAGGACGGAGGCGGTGTTTGAGGCGCAGAGGGTGGGTTGGCTAGCTTAATTGAGCAAGATCAGTGCGTAATACCGTTCGATCTCTGTTCGTTCACGGAACTCGGCAAAAGGCAATGATGCGACCGCCCTCAAATCGCATCTCTTTCGGAATTGCGGGATCTTTGCATGCAAACCATGCGGTAGATTCTGCCGCACGATTTTGTAACACCTGTCTACTGTTGGCGTTAATGCCTCTGTAATTTATCAAATTAGAGGCGCGTGCACAATCGTGAACTGTTGCCCATGCATCGGGTCGTGGTTTGATGTTACAAAATCCAAAATTGACCTTGAACGAACAGGTGTTTGTGAATCCGCCCACACCTTCTTGGATTGGCGTCAAGCAGCCGTGAACGGGTTCCCCGGGTTGGCCTCTATGTGGCTGTGACTGATTTTCTTGGCTTGGGGTTGATGCCTGAGGTTTCGGCCTATCACCGTCTGGTTGTCGATTTCGTGAGTGTTGATAACTACCAATGGCAGAACCAAGTTGCCCCAATGCTTCCTGCAACTCACGGGAATCGGATGCGCCTTCAGAAGTCGTCGATTGCGGAGATCTCGCCGCAACTCGAGGGCCTCCGCCATTCTTGGTCCGCGCAATGCATTCGTTGGTTCGCTCTCGGCACAATGCTATCGCAGCTTCTGACCCGTATGCGTTGTCGATGCAATCGACCCTGCGAATCTTACAGTCGCCTTCAGTTTCCGCTTCATCCAGCCATCTGAGTCCGGGATTAATGTGGGGTTTAGACTCCATGTAATGCCGATTGAAACTATCGCAACCGCTGACCGCGACAGCGATGACAACGATCAGCAAATAGAGGGGACTGTTTTAGGACTTACGCAGGGTCACTTCAGCTAGCGCAATGATTCGCCATTTCGACTCAATATGTCAGATGGGTGCCATGCGAATGGTTGGTGACCGAAGTTCCTTCTTGAGGAATTCCGAGAGGATTCCCTTCTTCAGGCTGTAGATGTTTGTCTTCAGCGCTTTGGCCGTCTCGCAGAGGTGGACCCAGGCCAATATCGCGCAGGCGATGTGATTCTTCTGTGACCGGGCCATTCTGCACTGACATTTTTCGATGCCAAGAACCTGCTTGATCTCCCTGTGGTACTGCTCAATCTTCCAGCGCACGGCACACATCTCATGCGTATCGTCCGTCGAATCTTGAGATAGGTCGTTTGTCACAACCCAGTCCGTGCGATTGGTATCAACCACAACCCGGAACAGTTTCAGCTTGATGTCACTGGGAAACTTGAACAGTTTGACGTGTTTGCCATGCACATGTTCTTGGGCACTCCACTGCAGCGTACTGACCGCCTTGTAGGGCTGCTGGCCTTGGCTGTCGTCAACCTTGCGATTGCTCTTGAGCGGGCAGTAGAAGTGCTTGCCCGCCCGGTGGATGTGCTTCATCAGATCCATGGTGGCGTACCAGGAGTCCATCAGCACGGTGCGAAAGGGCAGCTTCTTGTGCGCCATGGCATTGTCGAACATCTCCTGGACATGATCCAGCTTGGACTTGCCGTCTTCGTCAGGCGCATAGATGCGCCAGTCGATGATCCAGTAGTGGCCGGTCTTGATGTTCACGTACAGGCAGTTGACCACCCCAATGCCCTTGATCAGGCCGTGGGCGTTGCCGCTGTACTGTTTGCGCACCAGCTCGATTTTGTGCGAGTGGTTCTTGTCCAGAACGCTGTCATCGAAAACCAGGCAGGCATCGTCGTCAAATTCGATGTTTCGTCGGGCCAGATTCCAGACATCGGCCGGGCTGATATTGGCAGCCTGCAAGTAGCGATTTATGGCGTCATGAGAAAACCTCTGATGGTGATCCGCAAAATAGGTCTGCGTGTAGTTGATTTGTGTGGATATCAGAAATTGGCAGTAGTCTCGGCTCGTGGGTTTCATGGTGAATATATTATCACAAATACCACGAAATCGGCGCCGATATATTAAATAATCTAGTTTGATTTAAACGTTTGCGTAAGTCCTATGTTTTTGAAAAGGGTATTCATTTTCCAGAAACATCAAGAACATCCGGATTCGGGGTGGACTCAACAGTGAAGTGATGGATTCAATGATATAATGCAAGAATTATTTTTCCTCGTGGTTTCGGGCGGATTCTTGTACAGTGTGCCCATGACTCGCAATACAGTGGACTGATTGTTGGTCATTTCTGAAGCCTTCGAAATAAACCTGCAAACCCATCGCGTCCCCGAACTCGTGGATGGCAACATCACGATTTCACGGTAGGCTAGCGACTGAACTCCCAGCCTAACTGGGCCGCAATCCAACCCTTTCCATCGTGCGGGTAGACTTCAACATTGTTTGAGCCAACACGATCCCTCCCCCACATGATCCCGGCGCGGAACGGGGTTTCGGATTTCGTGACGTCAAACATCAGGCCGATACCGCTCGACAATCCCCAAAAATTCCGATCTTTGAGCGTGTCGCCGTCTTTCACCTTGACCCTGATCTCGGTGACGGCATAGGTTCCAATGAGGCTGATGCCCCAGCCCGTTTGGCCCATACGATAACCGATAAACGGCCCGATGGTCGTTCCGGGTTCCAAGCTCTTGTCGTGCCGAAAGTATTTGTAGGGAATGATGAGTCCGCCGTAAATGAATCCGAGTTGGTTGTAGCCGAACTCGCGCAGCTTGGTACTGCTCACCCTGTAGCTGCGGCCTTCCTTGACCATGGGCTTCAAGGCTTTGCAGTCAGTTTCACTGACGGTGATTGTGGAGGCTACCTGAAAGATAGTAGTTGACATGTACACCGCCGATCCTTCAGGCGCCGAAGGGCCTGCCGCATCGGAGGCCTTGGGACGGACTTCCTTCACGTCGCAGGGCAGATCTTTGACGACCACCGTCAAGATTCCAGATTCATCGGTGGTTACCTTTAGTTTTGTACGAGGTGGCGCGATGAACTTATCATTCCCATTACTGCCCTTCTCGTCATTCAACAGAGGTGTAAAACCGTCTGCCGCGGATTTCAGGATGATGAGATCGCCCGTCGCCAGGGTTGACATCTGTGATGACGCCGTTGATGCAGGTGCACGCGTCTCTGCATTGGATTCAGTCTGGTCGGCTGCGGATGCAGTTGCCGTGCTCACAGCTGCCAGCACCACGCATGTTCGGAGTAATTTCATGGTGACCCTCCACACAGTTCCCTGTTCACTGGTCTTTGGCGGGTACAGAAGCACCACGCCCGCAGAATGAAAAGATGTATTTCTGTCGCGTTGATCTTGCGCAAACTGGCAAGCTTGCGCCTCATCAAAACTGATGAGGTGACGGCCAGATGCGCGTGCTGCAGCAGGGCTAGGTGCACAAGCTTGTGGAGTGTGTCGCCCCGATCCCATTCAGCAGCGCCCAGCGGTTCACACGTAGACTGTGCGCACTCAACCCGTGGAGTGGCGATGAACATCACCTTGTCGGTCGACGACCGCGTCGTCGAGTTGGCGCGTCGCTCGGTCCAGTCGATGGGCAAGAGCCTGAACCAGGCGGTGCGCGACTATCTGGAGCAGCTAGCCGGCCGGCAGCAGTTGGCGGCCGAGTTGGAGCAGTTCGAGCAGTCCGCGCTGAACACGCCGGGCCGGCTGGGCGGCTGGCGTTTCGACCGCGACGAGGCCAACGAGCGTGGTGCGTAGTTTCATCGGCTACTACATGCTGGTCTACACCGACGCTGGAGATGATCCGTTGCGGCAGCGCCGCTCAGTCCGGTCGCAGTAACGGGATCACCTTGCGCCCGTGGCGGCGGTAGATGTGGAAGTCGCTGTCGAGGGTGAACACCCGGCTGGTGGCGTACAGCTCGCTCATGCGCACCAGGCAGGCGTCGGCCAGCGAGGCCGGCACGTTGTCGTAGCGCTCGAACAGCGCCTTCACGGCCTCGGCCTCGTCGCCCAGCGACATGCCGATGCGCACCACGCCACGGCTGAGCAGGGCCAGTGCCTTGGCCGGGTCGTGGCCGCCGCGGGCGAGGAGGAAGCAGGTTTCGGCGACCACCGCTTCGCAGGTGAGCAGCGGCCCGGTGATGAGGCCGAACTGCTCGCGCGCCCAGGCGTGGTGGCGGTCATCCCGGCAATGCAGGGCCACCCAGGGCCCAGTGTCGAGCAGGACGGCGGGCGCGCCGCTCACGGCCGACCGAAGTCGTCGAGGTGGCGGGGGTTGGAGGCCAGGTCGTCAGGCCCGCCACCGAAGCAGCCGACCAGATCGCCCGCCAGTTCCAACGCGCTGGGCGGGCCCGCGCTGCGCTCCGCACCGGCCGCCAGGTAGGCCGCGACCGCCCGACGCACCAGTTCCGACTTCGTTACCTGGGCCCGGGCACTGGCCTGCGCCAGGGCGCTGTCCAGGCTGGGCGGGATCTTGATGGTCAGGGTGTTCATGGCGGTGTCTTACCGATCGTCAGGGGATCGTACCGTGTGACCTCTGGCGGCTGCAAGTGCGACGGGAGTGACCATCTTCCACCCTGGCGCTCGTGGCGCTGCCCAATCCACCGGACTGCGGAAGGCGTTGCCCTGGCGGCATCCGCCGCTCAGCAACAGGGCCAGGTGCACAAGCTGGTCCAGCGCATCGACCTGCAGCGCGACACGTGCTGAACCTGATGGCATTCACCCCCGCATCGCCGCCGATCTGGCGGTGATGGCGGCGGGGCATTTCCGGGTTGGGGAAGCGGGGGTGGGGGAGGTGGGGGGCAGTGAGGGGCTGTGCGGCAGGCCCGAGCCCATCTGGCGAACTACTGCACGACCCCATCCAACGCCACCAAAGTGTCGACCGCCAGGCTGTCGCTGTTCTGCGCAACCGTGTAGTACAGCTGACCGACCTCCTGGTCGACCGGGCACTCGACTGGCGTGATGGGGTCGACGGGTGTATCGGCGAGGTCGATGGGCTGCAGGTCGGCATCGATTGGCACGCCGGTCGGTACGATCTCCCAGCCATCGATGGGCATCAGCTTGCAGATGGCGATGACGGCGTCGCAGCCGCCGGTCTCGACCGTCCAGTCGATAGCGAGGAAGTCGTCGACAGGTCCATCCAGGAGCTTCTCGTCGGCCGTGGGGTCTGGCTGGGGCTTGTCTTCTTCGCCGTTGTCCAGGTCTCCGATCTCGATCGCGATCGGCAGGTTGTCGCCGGGAAGGATGCCGCAAGGCGGGTCGATCGGGAGGACGATGTCCTCGCTGACATCGACCAGGCTGTCGGCGCCCACGTCCTCGCCATCGACCCGGACCGCGACCGGCACGTCAGGCGCTTCTTCGGCAGGAAGGAACTCGCAGCTCGCTGGGGTTGAAAGGGAAACCGATTCCACGAGCGGGGCGATGGTGACGGGTTCCAACGGCTCTTTGGAGGCGGAATCGATCGCCGCGGTTGGCTCACCCGCCGGAGCTGCCAGGGAGATGGGCTCAGCGCTGGCGCCCCAGTCGATGTGGATGGCTGGGGGCACGTAGGCCGCCTGGACGTCGCTATACGCCGGCCACTCGGCGGGCGGGATCAGGACTGTGCTGACATTGAAGTCGCCGTCTTGGGTTTCGACATGGAGGACGGGGGTGACGATGCTGGCTCGCTCGGCGGTGTCACTCATCTCCTCGTCGGAGGTCAACAGGCCATCAACGCTGGGCGCTGTTTCGTCGGGCCCGGTGATGACGTGGGTTGGGTTGTGGCTCATCGAACAGTATTCCCTTGCCAAAAGTGGCAATACTGAGTGAGCGCCAACTTGTCCAGCCGCTGGAATTGGGCGGACTTGCTCAGCGTTTTTCAGCTGCAGCAGCGAGGACCTGGCGGAGGGCGGGAGGCCGGTCAGAGCATCGCCCGATCAGGTGATCCCAGGATCCACCATCGCCTTCGCCGAGAACGGGTCGTGGCGCGTGCTGCTGCTCAACCCACCGGCCCGCCGCGTGAGCTTGACCTGCGGCCAGGACAGCGCGGCGGCGTCTCTGTACGCTGACGGGCAGGATGTGGCCGGGCTCGCTGCTCGGCAGGTCCCCTCTTCGTCGAGGCCCCCATGAAACCGCACACCGCACTCGAGACCGTGAAGGCGCTGCACACGCTGATCTGGGGGTTTTTCGTCGCCTGCATCGTCGGGGCACCGCTGGCGGCCTGGCAGGGGCAGCTGGGGTGGGCGGCGCTGCTGGTCGGGTGCGTGGCGCTGGAAGGTCTGGTGCTGCTGGTCAACCGCTGGTCCTGCCCGTTGACCGGGGTGGCCGCCCGCTACACCGACCGGCGTGACGAGAACTTCGACATCTACCTGCCGCGCTGGCTGGCCAAACACAACAAGCGCATCTTCACGCCCCTGTATGTGCTGGGCACTGGCTACGTCCTGTACGTGTGGCTGGATCGGGCGTAGCCGGGCCCCGACGACAACGCGCCGGTCGAGGCCGGGCGTTCAACTCACATCTTGCACAGCGGCGACGCGGCCGGCGCCAGCGAGGGCGGGAAGCTCTGCTCGATCACCGGGCGCAGCACGCCGTCGGCCACCTTGGCGCGGCCGACGTAGTTCGGCAGCACCAGCTGGTTGTCGGCCGCGCGCATCGTCAGGCCGGCGCCGTAGATGGTGTCCAGCTTGGCGCCGGACAGGGCCTTGGCCACATCGCCGGGCTTGGCGCTCTTGGCCAGGCGCACGCCGTCGAACATGACCTGGGCGCCGTTGTAGGCCTGGCCCTCGTTGTCGGTGGGCAGGCGGTTGAACTTGGCCTTCCAGGCGGCGACGAAGGCCTTGTTGCGCGGGTTGTCGATGTCCGGGGTGTAGCCGGTGGTGCCGGGGGTGCCTTCGAGCAGCTTGTCGGTGCCGTTGATCATGAAGTTCAGGATCAACGAGTGGCCGATGAGCTTGGTCTGCGGGATCAGGCCGAACTCGGCCGCCTGCTTGACGAAGGCAATCGCGTCGCGCCCGGTCTCGGCCACCCAGATCGCGTCGACCTTGGCCTCCTTGAGCTGGGCGATGAAGGGCGAGAAGTCCTTGGTGCCCAGCGGCGCGTACAGCTGCAGCTTGATCTCCTTGCCCTGCGCCTTGACGGCCTTGGCGAAGGACTCGGCCGAGTCGCGGCCCCAGACGTAGTCCGCGGCCATCGAGGCGTAGGTCTTCTCCTTGAAGCCCTTGGCCCACTCGGAAATCATCGCGATGTCCATCGCGTCCGAGTGGTTGGTGCGGAACATGCGCGGCTTGCAGGAGTCGCCGGTGATCTTGTCGCTCTTGCTGGCCACGACGAAGTAGGCGGCGTCCCAGCGCTCCAGGTTCGGGCCCAGCGCCAGCGAGATGGAGGAGGGGATCGCGCCGATCAGCAGGTTGTAGCCGTCGCGCGCCAGCTTCTCGGCTACGCGGCGACCGGCGTCGGGCGTGCCCTCGTCGTCGGCCTCTGCGACCTCGACCTTGCGGCCGTCGACGCCGCCCTTGGCGTTGGCCTCCTCGATCGCGAACTTGACCGCGCGGATGACCTCCTCGCCCTGCTGGGCGAACACGCCCGACTTGGAGCTGAGCAGGCCGACCTTGACCGGGTCCTTGGCCTGGGCCCAGGCGCTGCCGCTCAGGCCGAGGGTGGCGGTCAGTGCCGCGGCAGCCAGGGCGACGGTGCGGCGGTTCAGGGGGGTCTTCGTCGTCATGAGCATGTCTCCTTCGGGTGTGCTCGTTGCCATCCGGCCGGCGCCGGTTCTTGTGAAACTTGGTGGGGTGGTGCGATGCGGGGGCTCAGACCATCACGTGCTTGTGCAGCTCGTCGAGGCTTTCCTCGTGCACCCGGCCCTTGGCGACGATGGCGCCCTTGGCCATGGCGCAGTAGCGCTCGGCCACGCGCATCACCAGCGTCATGTTCTGTTCGATCAGCAGCAGCGCGGTGCCCTGCGCCGCGACCTGGTTGAAGATCACGCCGAGCTGGTCGACGATCACCGGCGCCAGGCCCTCGGTGGGCTCGTCGAGCAGGATCAGCGCCGGGTTGGCCATCAGCGCGCGGCCCACCGCCAGCATCTGCTGCTGGCCGCCCGACAGCGCGGTGCCGGGGGTGTGTGCGCGCTCCTGCAGGATCGGGAAGAGCTTGTAGATCTCCGGCACCGTCCAGTGGCCCTTGCGGCCTGAACCCATGGTCGCGGCACCGAGCTGCAGGTTCTCCTCCACCGTCAGGTTGGCGACGATGCGCCGGCCCTGCGGCACGACGGCGATGCCGTGCTGCGCGGCCAGGTAGGTGCGCGGCTGCGTCAGCGCGTAGTCGCCCAGGCGGATGCTGCCGGCCTTGAGCGTGGCCAGGCCGAGGATGGTGTTGACCACCGTGGTCTTGCCCACGCCGTTGCGGCCGATCAGCGCGACGCGCTCGCCTTCCTTCACCTCCAGGTTCATGCCGTGCAGGATGTGCGCGGCGCCGTAGTAGGCGTGCACGCCGTCCAGACGAAGCAAAGACTTTCCGCTGCTCATGCGGCGCTCCCCAGGTAGGCCTCGCGCACGCGCGGGTTGGCGCGCACCTCGGCGGGCGAGCCGGCAGCAATCACCCGGCCCAGTTCGAAGACGGTGACGACGTCGGAGATGCCGAACACCACGTCCATGTCGTGCTCGACCAGCAGCACCGAGACGTGCCGGCGCTGCGTCAGCGCCTTGAGGTGGTCGGCCAGGTCCAGCGATTCCTGCACCGACAGGCCGGCCATCGGCTCGTCGAGCAGCAGCACGGTGGGCTGGCCCACCAGGGCCAGCGCCAGGTCGAGCCGGCGCTGCTGGCCGTAGCCCAGGTCGGCGGCGGTGACTTCGGCCAGCTCGTCGAGGTCCAGCTCGCGCAGCACGTCGTCGGCGTCGGCGCCGGGGTCCGGGGCGCCCATCTTGAAGGCCGCCAGCTCCACCTGCTTGCGCACCGGCATCTGGCCGAAGATGGAGGTGCGCTGGAAGGAGCGCGACAGGCCGCGGGCGCGGCGCTCGACCACGCCGAGCGCGCTGACGTCCTCGCCCTTGATCTTGACGCTGCCGCGCGTCAGGCGGCGCCGGCCGGTGATGGCGTCGATGACGGTGGACTTGCCGGCGCCGTTCGGGCCGATCAGGCCGCGGATCTTGCCGCGCTCCAGCGTCATGTCGACGCCGTCGAGCGCCTTGACGCCGCCGTAGTGGATCGCCACGTCGGTGGTCTGCAACACGTAGTCGGGCATGGAGAGCCTCAATGCGTTGGGAGGGTGAGGAGCCGAGGGCTCATCACGTCAATGCGAGCGGCGCACGCGACCGCCATAGATGCCCGACACCAGGGCCGAGGGCTTGGGCTTGCGCGGCTGCAGCAGGCGCTGGATCAGGCCGGACAGGCCCTCGGGCGCGTAGACGATCACCACGATCAGCGCGATACCGAAGATCGCCATCCAGTGCTGCGCGTGGTCGCCCAGCACGTCCTTGGCCAGGAAGTACACCGCCGCGCCCAGGGCCGGGCCCCAGAGCACCTTGGTGCCGCCGACCACCACCATCATCAGCGCCACGCCGGAGAGGCTCCAGTGCAGCGTTTCGGGCGAGACGAAGCCGGTGTTCAGCGCGGCCAGCACGCCCGACGAGGCGGTGATCGCCGCCGACAGCGCGTACACCGCGGCGCGCGGCAGGACGGTGCGGATGCCGATGAAGCGGGCGCGCTCCTCGTTGTCGCGCACCGCCTCGGTGATGGCGCCAAAGCGGCTCCTGAGCAGCAGCGTCAGCGCCGCGCTGCCCAGCACCAGCACCGACCAGGCCAGGATCAGCATGCCCGAGGGCTTGGTCAGCGCCGAGATCGACAGCCCGAACAGCGTGTTCGGCCACTCGATGGTCATGCCGTCGGCGCCGCCGGTGACGCCGCGCGAGCGCGAGGCGGTCAGGTAGGCCATCTGCCCGACGGCGAGTGTCAGCATGCCAAAGGCCACGCCGGGCACGCGCACCATCACCAGCCCGATCAGAAAGGCCAGCGCGGTGAGGCCCAGCACGGCGATCAGCACCGCGGCCTCGGCGGGCACCGCCTTGGCCTGCAGCAGGATGGCCACCACGTAGCCGGCCGAGCCGAAGTACAGCGCGTGGCCGAAGCTGACCATGCCGTTCTGCTTGAGCAGCAGGCCCACGCCGAGGGCGAAGAGAGCGTAGATCACCGCCTGGTTGAGCAGCGACAGCACGGTGCTGGAGCCGATCAGCAGCGCGGCGGCCACGCCCAGCGCCAGGGCGGCGGCGGTGGTGAGGAGGAGGCGGAGGTTGCTCATGGGGCGTTCCGTTCGCGGCGCGGAGGTTTCGGGGGGCGGCTCAAGTACGGCTCCCGGCAAAGCCCGCCGGCTTCCAGATCAGGATGGCCACCATCAGCACGAAGGGCAGCAGCGCGGAGGTGTCGGGCAGCCACACGGCGCCGAGCGCCTGCACCATGCCCAGCACCAGCACCAGCGCGGCGATGAAGGCGCCAGCCAGGCTGCCCAGGCCGCCGACCACGACGACCACGAAGCTGTCGATGATCACGTCCGAGCTCATCGAGGGCGACAGCGACAGGAAGGGCGCAGCCACCACCCCGGCCAGCCCGGCCAGCGCGGTGCCCAGGCCGACCACCAGGGCCGACAGCGCATCGGTGTGCACGCCCTGCATCGCGGTGGTGACCGGGTCGGTCGAGGCGGCGCGCACGAACAGGCCCATGCGCGAGTGGCGCAGCCACAGCGTCAGCCCCAGTGCCACCGCGGCGCCGACGACGATCACGCCGATGCGGTAGGCCGGCACGGGGGTGCCGAGCAGGTCCACCGAGAAGGCCAGCGCTTGCGGCGTGGCCACCGACAGGTTGTTCTTGCCCCAGACGGTCTGCACGAAGTCCTCGATCACCAGCAGGCCACCGAAGGTGACCAGCACCACGGTGAGCGGGTCGCGGTCCTGCAGCAGGCGAAAGCCCCAGCGGTCAATCACCACGCCGAGCACGGCCATCACCGCCGGGGCGACGATCAGCGCGAGCCAGAAATTGCTCTGCGCGGCCACCGAGTAGCCGATGTAGGCGCCCAGCATGTACAGCGAGCCGTGGGCGAAGTTGACGACCCGGCGCAGCCCGTAGATCAGCGCCAGGCCGGAGCACATGACGATCAGCAGCGCGCCGTAGACCAGGCGTTGAAGAGGTGGATCAGCATGGAAGGTCCTTGCTCAGGCGGAAATTCACGACGCCACGACGGGCGGCACGGACGGGATGGCGCCGCCGTGGGCGATCCAGCCGCCGTCCACCGCCAGCACCGCGCCGGTGATGAAGCTGGCCTGCGCAGAGGCCAGGAAGGCGATCGCCTCGGCGATCTCGGCGGGGGTGCCCATGCGGCCCATCGGCGTGCGGGCGTGGATGGCGTCGGTGTTGAGCGAGCCCTGCGCCTGCAGCTTCTCGACCAGGGCGGTGCGCACGTAGCCGGGCGCCACCGCGTTGACGCGGATGCCGCGAGCGCCCCACTCGACGGCCATCGCCTTGGTCATGCCGACGATGCCGGCCTTGGCCGCGCCGTAGGCGTTGCGCCCGGGGATGCCGGCGCTGGCGACGATCGAGGCCAGGTTGACGATGGCGCCGCCCTGTTCCTGACTCAGCATCACCCGGCCGCACTCGCGGCTCATCAGGAAGGTACCGCGCAGGTGCACGCTCAGCACGCGGTCGAAGGCATCGACCGCCTGGTCCACCGTTGCGCCGGGCTGGTCGCCGATGCCGGCGTTGTTGACCAGCACGTCGATGCGGCCGGTCTGCGCCAGCACGTGCGCCACCACGGCCTGCACCGAGGCCTCCTGCGTCACGTCCCCGCCCAGGCCGAGGTGGGCTGCGCCAGCTCCTGACCCCAGCTCGGCGGCGCGCTGGGCGGCCAGATCGTCCTTCAGGTCGATGATCACGACCCGGTCGCCGCCGGCCGCAAAGCGCTGCGCGGTGGCCCAGCCAATGCCGTCGGCGCCGCCGGTGACGAGGACGGTGCGGGGGGCGGTGATCGCGGCGGAGACTGCGGTCATGCTCATGTCCAGCCCTGGATGCTCGGCAGTGCGACGCGGCGGATCAGCCGCGTTTCCTGCGCCGTGATGAGGTGGCCCGAGGCGCCCAGGTAGGCCGGGAAGTCGGGGTGGCTGTCGCGCGCCAGGCAGCGCGCCTCGTAGTCGGCCAGGCTGTCGTAGCCCCAGAGGTGCACGAACTGGTTCTGCGGCCCGACCTGGCTGACCCAGAACCCCAGCGGCGCGCCCAGCGTGCTCAGCAGGATGGGCATGGCCAGGCGGTCGAAGACCTCCAGGAACTCCGGCATCTTGCGCAGCGCGATCGTGTAGATGCGGTGGTCCACCAGCGCCTTGGTGGCGCCGAGCCGGCCGGCGGGCAGGGCGTCAGGCTGCACGGCGCTGCTCCTGTGTGGCGGCGTCCTGGACATCCGTTCCGGCCTTCCCGGCCAACCCGGCAAGGTGGCGCCCCAGCAGCCAGCCGAACACCAGGTTCGGCCCCAGCGTGATGCCAGCGCCGGGGTAGTTGCCGCCCATCAGGCTGGCGCGGTCGTTGCCCACGGCGTACAGGCCGGGGATCGCCGCGCCCTGGGTGGACAGCACCTCGCCCAAGGGCGTGGTGCGCAGGCCGTCGAAGGTGCCCAGGTCGCCCATGATCAGCTTGACCGCGTAGTACGGCCCCTGGGCCAGCGGCGCCACGCAGGGGTTGGGCCGCTGCGCCGGGTCGGCCAAGTAGCGGTTGAAGCTGGTGCTGCCGCGGCCGAAGGCCGGGTCCTGGCCCTGCTCAGCGCCGACGTTGTACTCGCGCACCGTGCGCTCCAGCCCCGCCGCATCGATGCCGCAGGCCTGCGCCAGCTCGGCCAGCGTGGCGCCCTTCTTCAGGTAGCCGTTGCGCAGGAAGCGCCCGTGCGGCACCGGCGCCGGCTTGACGTAGCCCAGGCCGTACTTGGCCAGCGCCGCGGCGTCGCAGACCAGCCAGGCGGCGGTCTCGGCCTCGCCCCGGCAGGCCTCGATCATCGCGGCGCCCACGTCGTGATACGACTCGGACTCGTTGCAGAAGCGCCGCCCCTGGCGGGTCACGCCGATGATGCCGGGCTTGTAGCGGTCCAGCAGGTGCGGGAAGACGCCCGTGCTGCCGTCCGCGTTCAAGACCTTCGACACCGGCATCCAGGCCGAGGCCGAGGGGAAGCGCAGGTCGAACTGACCGCCCACGCTCTCCGCCAGCGCAATGCCATCGCCGGTGTTGCCGCTGGGCACCGGCGAGAGGTGCTCGCCGCCGCTCCTCAGGTGCGGGTAGGCCCGGGCGATGCGCTTCGCGTCGTGCGGAAAGCCGCCGCAGGCCAGCACCACGCCGTGGCGGGCGCGCACCTCGACCTCCTTGCCGTCGCGGCGGATGACCGCACCCACGACCCGCCCGGCCTGCTGCACCAGCTTCACGGCCGGCGCCTCGGTCCAGATCGGCACGCCAGCGGCCAGCGCCGACTTGGCCAGCCGGGCGGCCAGCGCGTTGCCGCTGGTGACCTGGATGCCCTTGCCGTAGCGGAGCAGCTCCTTGATGTGCGTGGCCAGCCGCTTGGCGACGTAGACGAAGGAGGTCAGCGACTTCGTGGCGTTGAAGAAGTGCTTCAGGTCCGCGTTGGACGAGTTGAACATCATCCCGATGAAGGTGATGGTCTGCAGCGGCGGGCGCAGCCGCGCCATGTCGGCGCCCAGGCCGCGGATGTCATAGGGCGCGGCCAGGATCGAGCGGCCGATGTCCACGCCGCCCGGCACCGTCGGGTGGTAGTCGGGGTAGAGGGTGGGGACGAACTTCACCTCGGTCTCGCGCTCGAACCACTCCACCGCGGCCGGTGCCGCGTCCAGGAAGCTGTCCACCGCCGCCTCGTCGAAGCCCGCGCCGCACTCGTTGCGCAGGTACTGTTTGGCCGCCTCGCGGCTGTCGCCCGGGTTGTGGGCGCGGCCGTGGCGGTTGCCGGGGATCCAAAGCACGCCGCCGGAGAAGGCGGTGGTGCCGCCGAAGACCGGCTCCTTTTCGGCGACGATCACGTCCAGCCCCGCCTTGCGGGCGGTGACCGCGGTGGACAGGCCGCCGCAGCCCGAGCCGATGACCAGCAGGTCGGTTTCGATGCGTTCCATCTTCAATGCTCCTGATCAGGCCTGGGAGGCGGCTGTGGCGGTCTGGTTGAACCCGGGGCGCGGCACCATGTCCATCAACATGCAGTCCAGCCCGCCGTCGACCACCAGCTCGGTGCCGTTGACGTAGGCGGCGCGGTCGCTGAGCAAAAAGAGCGTCGGCTCGGCGATGTCGATCGGCTCGCCCACGCGCCGGCTGGCGGTGACGGCGGCGCGCGCGGCCTCGAAGCCGGGCTGCTCGTAGAACTTTGCCGACAGCGCGGTGCGGATCATTCCGGGGCAGACCGCGTTGCTGCGCACGCCGCGCGGGCCCCACTCGGCCGCGAGCTGGCGGTTGAGCAGCAGCACGCCGGCCTTGCTCGGGCTGTAGGCGCCGCTGCGCGTCTGCGGGTGCAGGCCGGAGACGGAGGCGATGTGCACGATCGCGCCGCGCCCGGCGGCCAGCATGTCCGCGCCGAAGGCCCGCGCGCAGAGCAGCCCGCCGGTCAGGTTGATCGCCAGCACCTGGTTCCAGTCGGCCAGCGAGACATCCTCCAGCGCGCCCGGGCGCAGCAGGCCAGCGTTGTTGACCAGGCCCCAGACCGGGCCGAGCGTGCGGCGCACCGCCGCCGCCGCGGCCAGCACCGCCGCCTCGTCGGCGATGTCGCAGGCCTGCGCCAGCACGGGCGCGCCGGTGGCGGCGAGGCGCTCGGCCACTTCGGCCAGCGCGTCGGCTTGGCGGTCGAGCAGCGCAACCCGGGCGCCCGCGGCGGCCAGCTCCGTGGCAATCGCCAGGCCGATGCCGCTGGCCGCGCCGGTGACCACCACGGTGCGGCCGGCCAGTCCCAGCCAGCTGCGGTACTGGGCGGCCGACAGCGTCGGGTCAGACATTTCAGGCCTGGGGGTGGCGGCCTGCGTGGCGGAGGGCATCGGGTTTGTCCGGGGTTGGGTGAGGCGGTTGCCTATTGGTAGAACGGCATTCTCGAAACCGGAACAGACTTCCACAATTCACAAACGCGGCCATCAACCGGACATTCCGTGCATGACCCAACCCGGAAAAACCCACCCCACCAGCGCCCATGGCGGTTCGATCCCCGCCTACGTGCTCTATGGCGACGACCAGCCGCCGGGCTGGATGGACATGGTCCAGGTCGAGCGCATCCCGGACCGTTCGTCGCTCTACCAGTACGACATCGCGCCGCACATCCACGACGGGCTGATCCAGGTGCTGCATGTCACCGAGGGCGGCGGGGAGGTCTTCATCGACGGCCAGCACTGGGAGATCCAGCCGCCGGCGCTGATCGTCATTCCCTCGCGGCATGTGCACGGCTTCCACTTCCGCCGCAGCGTCGACGGCCCGGTGGTCACCGCGGCTCAGCAGCCGCTGGAGTCGCTGTGTGCCGTGGGGGCGCCCAGCCTGCTGCCCTTCCTGCGCCGCCCGCTGGTGCTGCATGTACCGCCGCAGCAACGGCACGGCCAGGCGTTGACACCGCTGTTCGAGGCCATCGCCCGCGAGACCCACCTGCACACCCCCGGCGAGGTGGCCGCCGGTTCGGCGCTGCTGATGGCGCTGTTCGTGCAGATCGCCCGGCTCGCCCACCTGCTGATGGCCGATCCGGCCGACCCGGCCACCGCCCGGGGGGAGCGCCCGCGCAAGGCGGTACAGGTGGAGCGGTTTCGGGTTCTGCTCGACCAGCACTTCCGCGAACGCTGGCCGGTGGAGCGCTACGCCGAGGAGCTGGGCATCTCCGCCGGCCAGCTGAGCCGGCTGTGCCGGGACCAGCTCGGCCAGTCCGCCCTGGACGTGGTGAACGCCCGGGTGCTGCACGAGGCGCAGCGCGAACTCGTCTACTCGATCCTCGGCGTCAAGCAGATCGCCGGGCTGCTCGGCTTTGCCGACGAGGCCTACTTCGGCCGCTTCTTCAAGAAGCATACCGGCCGCACGCCGGGTGAATTCCGCGCCGCGGCGAAGGACCGGCTCTCACCGGAGGACGTCGGCCCGGCTTTCAGCTGAGTGCATCGGTTGGGATGCTCTACCAAACTGGAATACAATTCCATATGATGTCGATCTCACCCTGAGAGATCGACCATGTCCGCAGCTGCCGCCGCATCCTCCCCCTCCGCCGACTTCCCCGCCCGCCTGGAGGCCCTGCCCGATGGGGCCGCGTTCGACGTTGTGGTGCTCGGCGCCGGGGGCGCCGGGATGTCCGCCGCGGTCTTCGCCGCCATCGCCGGGGCCCGCGTGCTGCTGGTCGAGTCCACCGAGTACGTGGGCGGCACCACGGCCTATTCGGCCGGCACCACCTGGGTGCCGGGCACGCACCTGGCGCCGCAGGTCAACCCGCAGGACAACCTGGGCGAGGCGCGCCGCTTCCTGGACGCCGCGGTGGGCGATCGCTCCGACCCCGCCGTGCGCGAGGCCCTGCTGATGCACGGCCCGGAGGCGGTGGCGACGATCGAGAAGCACTCGCACCTGCAGTACCGCATCCGGCCCTTCCACCCTGACTACCTCTCCGAGCTGGAGGGCTCGACGCTCTGTGGCCGGGCGCTGGAGCCGCTGCCCTTCGACGGCCGGCGGCTGGGCGAGCACTTCGCGCTGGTGCGACCGCCGATCCCGGAGTTCCTGGTGCTCGGCGGGATGATGGTGGACCGCGACGACATCCCGCACCTGCTGGGCTGGAGCAAGTCGTTCAAGTCGGCGGCCTACGTCACCCGGCTGATGCTGCGGCACCTCAGCGACCGCCTGCGCCACCCGCGCGGCACGCGGCTGCTGATGGGCAACGCACTGATCGGCCGGCTGCTGCTGTCGATCAAGGAGCGCGGCGTGACGCTGCTGATGCAGACCCAGGCCAGCGCGCTGGAGCGCGATCCGGCCAGCGGCGCGGTCACGGGGCTGACGCTGACGCAAGGCGGCCAGACGAAGCGCATCGCCGTGAAGGGCGGCGTGATCCTGGGCACCGGCGGCTTCAACCGCCACCCGAAGCGCCGCACCGAGCAGTTCGGCCCCGCGCTGCCGGCCACCTGGTGCCCGGGCGCGCCCGGGCACACCGGCGCCGCGCACGACTTGGCCGAGGCGGTGGGCGCGGTCTATGGCGACGGCGGCATGAGCCCGGCCTTCTGGGCGCCGGTGTCGCTGCGCCAGCGGCCGGACGGCAGCACCGCGTCTTTCCCGCACTTCGTGTTCGACCGCGCCAAGCCCGGCACGATCACGGTGGACGGCGAGGGCCGCCGTTACCTGAACGAGTCCACCTCGTACCACCTCTACGGGCTGGCGATGCAGGCGCATCAATTCCGCGACGGCAAGCCCGGTATACCGTCCTTCCTGATCACCGACGCCGAGGGCCTGCGCAAGTACGGCCTGGGCATGGTGCGGCCCAAGGGCATGGGGCTGGCGGCGGCGCTGGCCGATGGCTACGTCACCGCGGCCGGCTCGATCGCCGAGCTGGCCGGCAAGCTCGGCCTGCCGGTGCAGAACCTGACCGCGACGATCGAGCGCTTCAACCGCCACTGGCCCGACGGCATCGACCCCGACTTCGGCCGCGGCAGCACCGCCTACCAGCGCGCCAACGGCGACGCCACCTGGACGGGGCCCAACCCCAGCCTCGGCCCGGTGGCCAAGGCGCCGTTCTATGCGGTGCGGCTCTACCCCGGCGACATCGGCGCCGCGCGCGGCCTGAAGACCGACGCCGCCGCCCGCAGCCTGGACGCCGCCGGCCGAGTCATCCCCGGCCTCTACGCGGTAGGCAACGACATGCAGTCCGCGATGGGCGGCGTCTACCCGGCGCCGGGCATCACCATCGGGCCAGGGCTGGTGTTCGCCTTCATTGCGGCGCGCGACGCGGTGGCGCGGGCGAGGGGTTGACGCGCCGCGGCAGCGCTGCCGACGACGGCCTGGTCGAGCTCCACGCACCGGTCGCTAGACTGCCCCTTTTGCGGGCTGTCCCATGCGCGATCTCTTCCTGCTCGACCCCGACCTCGTCTTCCTCAACCACGGCTCCTTCGGCGCCTGCCCGCGCGAGGTGTGGGAGGCGCAGCAGCGCTGGCAGCTGGAGATGGAGCGCAACCCGGTGGCCTTCCTCGGTCGACGCTCGGCCGAGCTGCTGGCGCAGGCGCGTGCGGCGCTGGGCCAATACCTGGGCGCAAAGGGCGAAGACCTGGTCTTCGTCCCCAACGCCACCACCGGCGTCAACATCGTCGCGCGCTCCTTTGCACTGCAGCCAGGCGACGAGGTGCTGACCACCGACCTGGAGTACGGCGCCTGCGACGCCACCTGGCAGCGCCTGTGCGACCAGGCCGGCGCGATGTACCGCCAGGTCGAGATCCCGCTGCCCTACGAGCGCGAGCAGGTGGTCGAGCGCCTGATGGCCGCGGTCACGCCGCGCACCCGGCTGATCTACCTCAGCCACCTCACCAGCACCACCGCGCTGATCCTGCCGGTGGCTGAGGTCTGTGCCGCCGCCCGCGTGCGCGGGATCCCCACGCTGGTCGACGGCGCCCATGCGCCGGGGCAGATCGACCTGGACCTGGACGCCATCGGCGCGGATTTCTACGTCGGCAACTGCCACAAGTGGCTCTGCGCGCCCAAGGGCGCCGGCTTCCTGCACGCCCGCCCAGAGCGCCAGCCGATGCTGGACGCGCCGGTCACCAGCTGGGGCTATGCCGAGGGCACCGGCGGGCATTCCGGCTTCGACGCCTACCTGGGCCGCAGCCTGTTCGAGCGCCGCCTGCAGTGGCAAGGCACCCGCGACCTGGCCGCCTGGCTGGCGGTGCCCGCGGCGATCGACTTCCAGGCCCGCCACGACTGGCCGGCCGTTCGCGCGCGTTGCCACGCCCTGGCCCGCGAGGCGCTGACGGCGCTGACCGAGCGCTTCGGCCTGCCGCCCATCGCCAGTGACGCCGACTGGGCGCAGATGGTCGCGATCCCCGTACCGCCGCAGGACCCGCAGGCGCTGCGTCAACGCCTGTTCGAGCGCGATGGCATCGAGGTGCCCGTCACCTCCCACCACGACCAGGTGTTCGTGCGTCTGTCGGTGCAGGGCTACAACACGGCGGGCGACGTCGATCGCCTGGTGCAGGCGTTGGTGCGCGACGTCGCCTGACGGAGCGACGGGCTCAGCGGTCGCCCGTCACTGCAACTCGACCCGTAGCGTCCGCCCCACGACGCGGGCCGCCCGCGCCAGCGTCGAGAGCGTGACATCGCGGCCCGGGTCCAGCAGCCGGTCGAGCTGTGCGCGGCTCGTGCCCATCTGGGCGGCCATGCGGGCCTTGGAGATCGAGCGCTCCGTCATCGCCTGCTGGATCTGCCAGGCGATCACCTCCTTCACCGCCCGCACCTCGAACTCGGCACGCACGCCCACTTCGTCGAGGAAGTTGTCCAGCGCCGAGCTCAAGTGCGGGACCGACTCCGGATCGATTCGCACCTCTAGGACAGAGGGCGAGAAGCACTGATTGATGTTGCAAGACGTGCCCGAGCCAGCTTCAGCAGGACTGCCTGATGCCTTGCAAAGCGGTGGGGAGTGTCGATGACAGACTACTGCGTTCGGCTCAGATCACGTCCCTTGCAGTGGGACTCAAGGTACAAATCCCTCGATCTGCAGCGCCGGCACGGCCGCGAAGTGTTTGACGTTGCCTGTGAGCACCGGCAGTCCATGCTCCAACGCCGTGGCCGCGATGAGCGCATCCCCCATCTGCAGGCCGTGGCTCAGGGTCATGGCCTCCATCAACTCGGTGGCGTGGCGGGTGATGGCTTCGGTGATCGGCAGGGTGACGGTCTGTCGCCGCTGCAGCATTTTCTGCACGGCAACCAGTTCGGCCTTGTTGCGCATGCCCTGCAGCAGTTCGAGGTAGGTGACAGCCGAGATCGTCAGGTTGGGGAGTTGGTCCAACCGCCGCGTGGCCTGGGGATAGCCGCGCAGGTGCCAGATCAGCACGTCGGTGTCGACCAGCATCGCGAGCTCCGCTGCGTCAGGCTTCGTTGCGTGAGCCGTCGCGGCTGAAGCGCGAGGCGCGGAGGCGGCGCACGTAGGCATCGACGTCCGCCACGTCGTCCCGGTCGCGCCAGATGCCAAAGGCCGGGTCGTCCGTCAGAAAGTCTTCGGCGGGCACGGGCAGAGGCTCTTGCTCGATGCGCACCGTCACCTGGGCCCCGGCGGTTTGAGCCAGCAACGGGCCGAGCCTGTCGCGCCAAGCCTGGGGAAGCTCGGCCACCGGGACATGTTCCAACACCACTGCGTTCATCGCTGCTGCCTCGTCAGAGGCGGTCAGGATATCGCGGTTGCGGCGAATCGTGTTCGGTTCGTCGTGGCCGGCCCATTCGGGGTCTTGCGCGCCGCCTCACTTCCCCGGCCGCCCCGGAATCATCGTCAGCATGTGGTCCGCTACCCCGCCGTCGACCACCAGGCTCTGGCCGGTGACGTAGGAGGCGTCGGCGAGGTAGCAGACGGCCTGGGCGACGTCGGCGGGGGTGCCGATGCGGCCGAGCGGGACGAGGGCCTCGCGGGCGGCCTTGGTGGCGGCGTCCTGGTAAACGGGTTCGGTCAGCGGGGTGCGGGTCATGCTGGGGTTCGTGCTCACGGTTCGGCCCCCTGCGGTTCGAGCACCCGCTTCGCCGCAGCAAAGCACTGCTTGGCCCACGCTTCGTAACCCATCGCTGGTGCGCGCTTGTCGTCCGGCACCTCAATGCTCACCGGCAGGTCGGCGGGCAGACGGGCAAAGAGCTCGCGCAGCGGGATGCCACCTTCGCCCGGCTGCATGCGCTCGCAGCGGGCGTCGTGGATCAGGCCTTCGACGGTGGTCGGCCCGGGCACGCGGCCGTCGCAGATCTGGGCGTAGTTCAGCGCGCTGCGGGGCAGGGCGGCCACGCCGTCGAGCGTGCTGGCGGAGCGGGCCCAGTGCAGGGCGTCGACCAGCACGGCGGCGTTGGGCTTGCTGACCGCGGTGACGATGCGGGCGGCGTCGCCGACGGATTTCACCGCCGTCCAGGGCATGAATTCCAGGTCCAGCGACAGGCCGTAGGGCGCGGCCAGGTCGCAGAGTGCGGCGTAGTGAGCCGTCAGCCGGGCCTCGTTCTCGTCGATGCCGGCGGTCAGCACGTGGCGGGCGCCCAGCTCGGCGCAGACCTCCAGAAAGGCGCGGCAGTTGGCCAGGTCGAAGTCCGGTGTGATGCGGATGATCTCCACGTCCAGCACCTTCACGCCGGTGTGTGCGATGCGCGCGAGCGTCTCGCGGCGCAGCGCGGCGTCGGTCTCCAGCGCGTGGAAGGGGCCGCCGGGCGAGCTGGGGCGGATGCGGATGCCGCAGGCGTGGCAGCCGGTGTTGGCGGCGAGCTGCACCATCTGCGGCGGGGTGTAGGGCAGCGCGATCAGCTGCGCCAGCGAGTACATGCGGCGGGGGGTGGCGGGGGTGGGCGTCATGCGCGGAGGTCCTGGGGCGAGGGGGTGGAAACCGGGGCAACCGTGGAAACCGGTGGAACAGGCAGCGTGGGCGGCTCGGGCAGGGGCAGCGGCCGGCCGGAGGCGTGGTGGGCGAGGATCCAGCCGAAGGTCATGCCGGGGCCGAGGGTGATGCCGCCGCTGGGGTAGTGGCCGCCCATCACGCTGGCCATGTCGTTGCCGGCGGCATAGAGGCCCGGGATCGGGGCAGGGTTGGGCGAGCCGTCGGCGCGCAGCACCTGGCCGTGGGCGTTGACCGCCAGGCCGGCGAAGGTGCCCAGGCTGCCGGGTACGACCTTCACCGCGTAGAAGGGGCCCTGCTCGATCGGTGCGACGCAGGGGTTGGGGCCGGGGTGCTCCGCGTCGCCCTGCATGCGGTCGTAGGGGATGCCGCCGCGGTCGAAGGCGCGGTCGCGGCCCTCGCGGGCGTCGGCGTTGTGTTCGGCGACGGTGCGCTGCAGGCCGGCGGCGTCGATGCCACAGGCGGCGGCGAGCTCGGCCAGCGTGGCGCCGCGCTTCAGGTAGCCGCTCTTCAGGTGCGCGCCGTAGGGCAGCGGGAAGGGCCGCACCGCGCCCAGCCCCCAGCGGCGCAGGAAGCGGTGGTCCACCACCAGCCAGGCTTCCACCGGTTGACCCGGGAAGTCCTGGGCGCAGCGGGCGAACAGGGCGCGCATGAAGGAGTGGTAGTTGCCCGCCTCGTCGACGAAGCGCCGGCCCGCGCGGTCCACCGCGATCAGGCCGGGCTTGCCGCGCTCGGCCAGGTGGGGGAAATTGCCCAGCCCGCCTGGGGCATTGGGGACCACGGACACCGGGCACCAGGCGCCCGCGTCGGCCAGGTCGGTGGCGACGCGCGCGCCGGCCGCCTCGGCCAGGCGCAGGCCGTCGCCGGTGTTGCTGGGGACGGCGGCGGAGCGGTGCTCGTAGCCATGGGGCGCGTGCGGGAAGAGGGCGGCCTTGCGCGCGTCGTCGTGCGGAAAGCCGCCGCAGGCACACACCACGCCGCAGCGGGCGCGCAGGGTGACCTCGCCCTGCGGCGTGCGCAGCCGGGCACCGACGATGCGGCCGCTGCTCCCTTCGCCTTCCTCGATCAGGCCGATGGCCGCGTGCCGCTCGCGCAGGGACACGCCCGCGTCCAGCGCCGACTTGAGCAGCGCGGCGGCCAGCGCGTTGCCGCCCAAACGCATCCGCCCCTGGCCGTGCAGCGCGAGTTCCAACAGGTGTCGACTGGTGCGCCTGGCGGCGTAGAAGAAGGAATCCCAGGCGCGGCCGGCGCGCAGGAAGTGGCGCAGGTCGCTGCCGATGCTCATGCCCAGGAAGCTCAGCAGCGGTGCGGGCGGGCGCAGGCGCTTCAGGTCGGTGCCCAGCCGAGCGCCGTCGAAGGGCGCGGCGCAGACCGAGCGCCCGCCCGTGCGCGCGGCCTCGGCACGGCCGTGGAAATCGGGGATGGCGTTGCCGTCGATGAAACGCAGCGCAGTGTGGTCGAGGTGGAACTGGACCATCTGCGGCGCGTAGGTCAGGAAGGCCTCGGCGCGCTGCGCATCCAGGTGCCGGCCGACGATGCCCTGCAGGTAGCGGCGGGGCTCCTCGATGGGCTCGGCGATGCCGGCGGCCACCGCCAGCGGGTTGCGCGGGATCCACATCCAGCCGCCGGACCAGGCGGTGGTGCCGCCGAAGACAGGCTCCTTCTCGGCCACGATCACCTTCAGCCCCAGGTGCGCGGCGGTGACCGCGGCGCTCAGCGCCCCGGCGCCGGAGCCGAGCACCAGCAGGTCGCAGTCGAAAGAGGCCGGGGCCGGTGCGGCGGAAGACAAGGCGGGGCTCCGATTGAAATCAAAGGAACGACGTTATCAAGTTGAATTGTGTTCCACTTGTTTGGCAGAGAAAAGGGCGATCGACCCGAAGATCGAGCGCCCGTTTTGCTGCCGTACCTGCTGGGCGTTTGGTCGCCGCTCAGACCGTGGCGGCGTCCGGGCTTGCCATCGTGTGCGCGCCACCGAGGAAGAGGCGTTCGATGTGCGGGTCGGCCAGAAGCTCGTCGGCGGGGCGGTGCAGCACCTGGCGGCCGGATTCGAGCGCGATGGCCTCGTCGGCCATCTTCAGCGCGCTCTTGACGTTCTGCTCCACCATCAGCACGGTCACGCCCTGCTCGTCGGCCAGCTTGCGCAGCAGGCGGAAGACGTCCTGCACCACCAGCGGCGACAGGCCGATGGAGGGCTCGTCGATCAGCAGCACCTTCGGGCGCAGCAGCAGCGCGCGGCCGACCTCCAGCTGCTTCTGCTCGCCGCCGGAGAGCGACGACGCCGCGCTGTGCAGGCGCTCGGACACGCGGGGGAAGAGCTTGAGCACCTCGGGGATGCGCTCGTGCGTGGTCTTCATGCCCAGCGTGATGCCGCCGAGCTCCAGGTTCTCGTAGACCGAGAGCTGGCCAAAGAGGTTACGCCCCTGCGGCACGAAGGCCACGCCGTGCTCGGTGAGTAGCTGCTTGGCGTTGGCGCCGGTGATGTCCTGGCCGTCCAGACGGATGCGGCCGTTGCGCACCTTCAGCAGGCCGAACAGCGTCTTGAGCACCGTGCTCTTGCCCGCGCCGTTGGGGCCCAGCAGCAGTGTGATCTTGCCGCGCCTGGCCTGCAGGCTCAGGTTGTTGAGGATCATGAACTCGCCGTAGCCGGCGACCACGTCGTCAAACTCAATGGCAATGTCGTTGGACATGGTCAGTTCCCCAAATAGGCGTCGAGCACGGCCTTGTTGGCGCGGATCTCGTCGGGCGTGCCGACGGCCAGCACCTTGCCCTCGACCATCACCAGGATGCGGTGGCACAGGTCCATCACGAAGTCCATGTTGTGCTCGATGACGACGAACGAGCTGGCCTTTTTCCCAGATGCGCGGGTCTGGTTCAGCTGCTTGAGCAGCGAGCTGATGCCGCCCACCAGGCTGGGGTTGACGCCGGCGCAGGGCTCGTCGAGCAGCACCAGGTCCGGCTCGCTCATGAAGGCCATCGCGATGTCCACCAGCTTCTGCTGGCCGTAGCTCAGCTCGCCGGCCTTCTTGTGCGCGACGTGGCGGATGCGGAACTGGTCGATCAGCGCGTCCGCACGGTCGCCCAGGCCGGAGTCGCCGGGGGCGAACAGGCGGCTCCACATCGAACCCTGGTGTTCCTGCGCGGCCACCAGCAGGTTGTCGCGCACGGTCATCTTGCCGAAGACCTGCAGGGTCTGGAAGGTGCGGCCCACGCCGAGCTGGTTGAGCTGCTGCGGCGACTTGTGGGTGATGTCCTGGCCGTTGAGCTCGATCCGGCCGGCGTCCGGCGTGATCTGGCCCAGCACGCTGTTGAACATCGTGGTCTTGCCCGAGCCGTTCGGGCCGATCACGCCGAAGATCTCGCCGGGCATCACCTCGAACGAGACACCGCCGACGGCCTGGATGGCGCCGTAGGCCTTCTTGAGGTCAGTGACCTTGAGGACGGGGCCGATCATGATTGGGCACCTCCGACTTTGGCGGCCGCCGCAGCGCGGGCGGCCGAGGCTTCACGGGCCTGGCGCTTGGCGGTCAGGCGGGCGGGGATGCTCAGCAGGCCGTCGGGCAGCCAGAGCATCAGCAGGATCACCGCGGCACCGAAGATGAACAGGTACCAGGCCTGGGCGAAGCGCAGCCACTCGGGCAGCAGCACGCCCACGGCGGAACCCAGCAGCGGGCCGAAGAAGTAACCCGGGCCGCCGACCACCACCATCAGGTACATCATGATCGAGGCGCCGACCGTGAAGGGTGCCGGCTCGATGAACTGCACCAGCGAGGCGAACAGCGCACCGGCCACCCCGGCGTAGGCCGCGCCGATCGCGAAGCTCAGCAGCGTGTAGCCCTGGATGTGGATGCCCAGGCTCTCGGCGCGGATCGGGTTGTCGCGCAGCGCGGTGAAGGCCTTGCCCCAGGGCGAGGACAGCAGCTTCCACTGCACCAGGCCCATCACCACCGTCACGCCCAGCACGAAGTAGTAGTAGGCCAGCGGGCCATCCAGGTTCAGGCCGAACAGGCTCGGGCGGCCGATGTTGTTGATGCCGAAGGTGCCGCCGGTCAGCCATTCCTCGTTGCGCATCACCAGCCAGATGGCGGTGTTGAAGCCCAGCGTGGCGAAGGCCAGGTAGATCGTCTGCACCCGCAGCGCCGGGAAGCCCAGCGCCAGGCCGATGACGAAGCAGGCAATCACCGCCAGCGCCAGCCCCAGCCAGAAGCTGTGGCCGGCCTGCATCAGGATGGCCACGCTGTAGGCGCCGATGCCGAAGAAGGCCGCATGGCCCAGGCTCTTCTGCCCGGCGTAGCCGACGGTGAGGTTCAGGCCCATCGTGGCGATCACGAACACCATCCAGTAGCTGAACAGGTAGATGCCGTAGTTCTTCAGGAAGGGCGGGGCGGCCAGCAGGATCGCTGCGATCACGAGGCCGGAGATCAGGGGGAGTTTCTTCATGATCGGTGCCTCGTCAGACTTTGCGCTCGACCTTTTTCCCGAGCAGCCCTTGCGGCTTGAACAGGATCACGGCCATGAAGATCACCAGCGCGACCGCGTCCTTGTAGGCTGGGGAGATGTAGGCGGCGGCGAGGTTCTCGCACACGCCCACGAGGATCCCGCCCAGCAGCGCGCCGCGGCTGTTGTTGAAGCCGCCGATGATTGCGGCGAAGAAGGCCTTGTTGCCCAGGCCCTCGCCCATGTCGAACTTGGCGAGGTAGGTGGGCGTGATCAGCAGCGCGGCGGCGCAGGCCAGCAGCGCGTTGATCGCGAAGGTGTAGAAGATCATGCGCGGCACGTTGATGCCCAGCACGGTGGCGCTCTCGGTGTTCTGCGCCACGGCCTGCATCGCGCGGCCGGTGACCGTCTTGTTCAGGAAGGCCTGCGTGCCCAGCACCAGCAGCAGCGCCAGCACCAGGGTGCCGACGTCGGCCAGCGTCACGGTGACGCCGAAGACGTTGAACAGCTTGTCGGCGAACAGCCCGGGGAAGGGGTGCGCCTCGGCCGAGTAGCCGGCGCGGATGCCGTTGCGCGCGGCGATCGCCAGGCCGATGGTGGCCACCACGATGGGCATCAGGCCGTGCTTGAGCAGCGGGTCGGCAATGCCGCGCTTGAAGGCCCAGCCGAGCACGCCCACCGCGACCACGCAGGTGGCGATGAAGGCCAGCGGCAGGGGCAGCCCGGCGGCGCCGAAGGCCAGCATCATGAAGGCCGGCAGCATCACGAACTCGCCCTGGGCGAAGTTGATCGTGCCGGAGGCCTGCCAGAGCAGCGTGAAACCCAGCGCCGCCAGCGCATAGATGCTGCCGGTGGCGAAGCCGGAGAAGACGAGTTGGAGGAAATCGGTCATCGGAACTCCCGTCGGGGGGCGAGCGGGTTGGCCTTCCCCCGGCCCGGGCCTCGGGAGGCTGCGGGCAAGGGGTCGGCCGGGCGGCCGGAGGGCCGTCGGGTCGCGACAGGGGCGAGGCAGCCCGCTGTCGCCGGCAGCGTCAGGTCACTTCCTGGACAGCGGGGGCAGCACTTCCTTGACCACCTGCTTGCCGTCCTTCACCTCGACCAGGAAGCTCTCGCGGTCCAGGTCGCCCTTGTCGTCGAAGCTCACGTCCAGCAGCACGCCGGGCTGCTTGGCGGCGCTGACGCTCAGGCCCTTCATCGCCTGGGCGACGGCCTTGCGGTCGAGCTTGCCGGCCTTCTCGATGGCGGCCTTGAGCACGTACACGCCGGTGTAGCCCTTGATGCCGTTGTGGTCGGCAATGGTCTTGGTCTCCTGGTAGAACTTGGCCTTGAACTTGAGCATCAGCGGGTTCGGGGCGTCCACCGTCAGGCCGACGTGCGCGGTGGCGCCGTTGGCGGCCTCGCCGGCCAGGTCGATCACCTTCTGGCCGGTCAGCGTGGTCTCGCCGACGACGGGCTTGGTGAAGCCCTGCTTGCGCAGCTCGCGCAGCGCGCGGGCGGACTCTTCTTCATTGGTGTAAACAAACAGTGCGTCCGCACCGGCGTTCTTGGCCTTGAGCACCGGGGCAGAAAAGTCCACCTGGCCGCTGTCGGTGGAGATGTCGGCCACCACCTTCACGCCGTTGGCTTCCAGCGCCTTGGTGATCGCGTCACGGCCCCCCTTGCCGAAGTCGTTGTTGACGAACATGACCGCCACCGTCTTGGCCTTCAGGCCGGTGGCGATGTACTTGGCCACTTTCGGCATCGCCGTGGTCTGCGTGAAGCTGGTGCGGAAGATGTAGGGGTTGCCCTTCTGCGTGATCGCCGCCGCCTCGCCGCCGGTGAAGTTGGGCACCTCGGCGCGCTGCGTCTCGGCCATGCTCACCATGATCGAGCCGGAGAACACCGGGCCGAACACCGCGAAGGCGCCATCGTCGATCGCCTTGGCGGCCTGGCCCTTGGCCACGCCCGGGTTGGTCTGGGTGTCAGCGATCGAGTGCTCGATCTTCTTGCCCAGGATGCCGCCGGCGGCGTTGATCTCCTTGACCGCCAGGTCGACGCCGTTCTTGAACATCGTGCCGGCGCTGGCTCCGGCGCCGGAGAGCTCGTACAGGCCGGCGATCTTGATGGCCTGGGCCTGGGCCAGCATCGGCAGGGTCAGGGCGACGGCGCAGGCGGCGCCGATCAGGGTGCGACGGATGATGGGCATGTTGTCTCCTCTTGGGGCAGGGGTTGGGTCGGCAATGAAACGGGGATGGCCGGCAGGCGCAGGACTCTAGCGCCCGATCGGTGGTGGCACGGGCATGGAGATCCCCACCCCCGCGGCACTCGACCGGTCGGTGAGGTCAGCCGGCACCGGCAGGCCGAAGAAGCGCAGGTAGTCGGGGATCTGCTGGTTCAGCATCTCGAAGCCGGGGTAGACCCGCGCGCCTCGCTGCGCACAGGCGCGCAGCAACGGGGTGGGCTGGTTCTTCATCAGGATGTCCACCACCACCGCGCCGGGCTGCACCGAGGCCGGGTCGAGCGGCAGCGCGTCACGGCTGTCCATGCCCAGCGGCGAGGCCTGCACCACCAGGTCGAAGCCGGCGGCATCCGCGGTCGTGGCCACCCGCGCAGGCTGGCTGCCAAAGGCGGCGTTGATCCGCTCGGCAGCGGCAGTGCTGCGCGAGGCGTCCGGGTCGAACAGGGCGATCGCCGCCGCGCCGCGCTCGGCCAGCGACACGGCGATCGCCATGCCCGCACCGCCGGTGCCAACGATCAGTGCGCGCCGGCCGGGCACTGGCACCTCGAAGCGGTCCAGCGCCTTGGCGAAGCCCTCGCCGTCGAACAGTGCGCCTTCCAGCGTACCGTCGGCGTTGCGGCGCACCGCGTTCACGGCCTGCGCAATCCGGCCCAGGCGGTCGCAGCGGTCCAGCAGCGGCAGCACCGCGGCCTTGTGCGGGATGGTCAGCCACAGGCCGTCGATGTTGCGGGCGCGCAGCACCTGCTGCACGAAGCCGCCCAGGTCGGCCGGGCTGATGTTGGCGGGCACCAGCACCGCGTCGATGCCCTGGGCGCGGAAGATCGGGTTGAAGAGCGCGGGCGCCTGCACCTGGGCGATCGGATCGCCGAGGATCATGAAGACGCGGGTGCGGCCGGTGATGTCCATGGGCGGCACGATAGGCAGCCGCGGGTTGTCGAGCAATTGGAAATCGGCTGATTTGCGCGATGATCGCGCATTGAGCGCGATCATCGAACGAAACGAGGGTTCATCCCAGTGAGTGACGACGAAGCCAGCCCGTCCATCCAGGCCCGTGACCTGATCGAGGGCCTGGGCAAGGGCCTGCGTGTGATCGAGGCCTTCAGCGAGGACCAGCCGCGCCTGACGCCCAGCCAGGCCGCCGAGCTGACCGGGCTGACGCGCACCGCCGCCCGGCGCTACCTGCTCAGCTTGGTCCACTTCGGCTACGCCGCCACCGACGGCAAGCAGTTCTGGCTGGCGCCGCGGGTGCTGCGGCTGGGGCAGAGCTACCTGGGGGCGGCGCGGCTGCCGCGCATCGCCCAGCCCTTCATCCAGCAGGTGTCGGCGCAGACCGGCGAGACCGTCAACGTCAGCGTGCTGGATGGTCACGAGGTGGTCTACGTGGCGCGCAGCAGTCCGCCACGCTGGGTGTCGGTGGGCTACCAGGTGGGGGTGCGCGTGCCGGCGCACGTGGTCACGCCCGGGCCGGTGATCCTGTCCACCTGGAGCAAGGCGGCGCTGGCGGAGTGGGTGGCTGCGCATGGCTTCGCCACCTTCACCGCCCGCACCGTGACCGACCCCGCTGGTTTTGTCGAGGAGGTGCAGCGCGCACGCCGGCAGGGCTATTGGTTCACCACCGGCCAGCTCGATGCGGTGTACCAGGGCCTGTCGCTGCCGCTGATCGACCGCAAGGGCCGCTGCCACGGCGCCATCGGCATGACGGTGATCGCCAGCCAGTACAGCGAGGAGGCGATGCTCACCCGCCTGCTGCCGCCGTTGCGCGAGGCGGCGCAGGCCCTGCGTGCGGTGCTCTGATCCCGACGCGCGCCTGCCCCCAGGCAACCGGGCACAAGCCGCGCGGCGCAGGGTTTTGATCGTGGACGTTGCTTCCATATTGGAATAGTATTCCGATATTGAGCGATCCCACAACCCCGTGCTGACCCTGTCGGCACGCCGGGCGGTCTGGATCGCGCCCCGCCACCGCCCTCCCATCGAGCTGCTCCATGCTGGATACCTACAGCGGCGCCACGCGCGTGCTCTTCATCGTCGGCGACCCCATTGCCCAGGTCAAATCGCCCGCGGGCGTTACCCGCCCGCTGCGCGAGGCCGGGGCGGACGCCATCGTCGTGCCGGCCCATGTGGCGCCGGCCGACCTGCCGGACTTCTTCGCGATGTGCCGGCGCATGCCCAACGTCGACGGGATCATCGTCACCGTGCCGCACAAGTTCGCGGCGCTGGCGCTGTGCGACGACGCCACGCCTGCCTCGCACTCCATCGGCGCGGCCAACGCGGTGCGCCGCAGCGCCGGCGGTGGCTGGTTCGGCGACATGTGCGATGGCGAGGGCTACGTCGCCGGCCTGCGCAAGGCCGGTTGCGAGCCGCGCGGCCGGCGTGCCCTGCTGGTCGGCGCGGGCGGGGCCGGCTCGGCCATCGCCCACGCGCTGGTGGACGCGGGCGTGTCCTCGCTGGCGCTGCACGAGGCCGATGTCGAGCGGCGCGAGGCCCTGGCCGCCAAGCTGCGCGCCTACGGCCCGGTGGTGCCCGAGGTCGGCAGCGCCGACCCGAGCGGCTTTGACCTGGTCATCAATGCCACGCCGATGGGCATGCGCGAGGGCGACCTGCTGCCGGTGCAGGTGGAGCGGCTGGTGCCGGGCACCTTCGTCGGCTGCGTCGTGACCCAGCCGGTGGTGCCGCCGCTGATCGCCGCAGCCCGCGAGCTTGGCTGCGCCACGATGACCGGCGCCGGCATGTTCGAGGCGGTGCGCGAGCGGCTGGTCGATTTTTACCTGGCCCTGTACCGTCCGGCCGCCTGAGCGAGCCGCCGGCGTTCCCTTCTTCCTGTCTTCCCGTCCCGGAGATTCCCATGCCCACCGTCTACGAACTCACCACCCTCGACATCAAGGTCTTCAGCAACGCCAAGGTCTACGAGGCCCTGCAGCGCAGCCTTCCCGCTGCCGGTGGCACCCTGGTCGGCGCCTTTGCCTCGGACATCGGCGAACTCAGCCAGGTGCTGCTGCTGCGCCGCTTCGACAGCGCCGATGCGCTGGCCGACGCCCGCCTGGCGATGCTGATGGCCACCGACCCGCTGGGCTGCGGCGAGTGGCTGGTCAAGCTGCAGTCGCAGAGCTTCGCGCTCTTCCCCTTCCTGGCCGACCCGCAGCCGGGCGCCTTCGGCAAGTGGTACGAGTTCCGCACCTACAGCCTCCGCCAGGGCGTGCTGGCGCAGACCATCGAGGCCTGGAAGGATGCCGTGCCCAAGCGGACCGCGCTGTCGCCCATGGTCGGCGCCTTCACCGCGCTGGATGGCGAGCAGCCGCGCTTCCTGAACATCTGGGCCTACCACAGCGTGGACGCGCGCGCGCAGATCCGCGCCGAGGCGGTCAAGCAGGGCGTCTGGCCGCCGGTGGGCGGGCCGGCCAACCTGACCAGGATGGTCTCGACGCTGTGCGCGCCGCTGGCGTTCTCGCCGCTGAAGTGAGGCGCCGGGTGGATCGGCGGTGGCGGCCGGTGGACGGCCGCAGGCGGGCGACCCCTGTCTGATGCGCGACAGCTGAGCTCCGCTCCGGCTGGGCGGGCGGCGCGCGGCGCGGTACGCTGGTGACCCTGTTGTCGACGCCTGCTGCCATGACCCTCGCCACCTACCCCCACCTGCTGCGCCCGCTCGACCTGGGCTTCACGCAACTGAAGAACCGCGTGCTGATGGGCTCGATGCACACCGGGCTGGAGGACGGGCGGGACCTGACGCGGCTGGCGGCCTTCCTGCGCGAGCGGGCCGAGGGCGACGTGGGGCTGATCGTGACGGGTGGATTCTCGCCCAACCTGGTGGGGCAGACCAAGCCCTTCGCCGGCACGCTGGCCACTTCGGCCGCGGCGCGCCGCCACCAGGTGGTCACCCGTGCGGTGCACGAAGCCGGTGGCAAGGTGGCGCTGCAGATCCTGCATGCGGGGCGCTATGCCTACCACCCGCTGGCGGTGGCGCCGTCGCGGCTGAAGTCGCCGATCTCGCCCTTCAAGCCGCTGCCGCTGAGCAGCGCGGGGGTGGAGCGCCAGATCCGCGCCTTCGTCAACTGCGCCTGCAAGGCCCGCGAGGCGGGCTACGACGGCGTGGAGATCATGGGCTCGGAGGGCTACTTCATCAACGAGTTCCTGTCCGCCGCCACCAACCAGCGCCACGACGCCTGGGGCGGCGACTACAGCCAGCGCATGCGCCTGCCGGTGGAGATCGTGCAGCGCACGCGCGAGGCGGTGGGGCCGGACTTCATCCTGATCTTCCGGCTCTCGATGATCGACCTGGTGCCCGGCGGCAACTCCTGGGAGGAGACGGTGCAGCTGGGCACGGCGGTGGCGCGCAGCGGCGCCACGCTGATCAACAGCGGCATCGGCTGGCACGAGGCGCGGGTGCCGACCATCGCCACCAGCGTGCCGCGCGCGGCCTTCGCCTGGGTGACGCAGAAGATGAAGGCGGCCTTCACCGCCGCGGGCATCGGCACGCCGCTGGTGCTGTCCAACCGCGTCAACACGCCGGAGGTGGCCGAGCAGGTGCTGGCCGATGGCTGTGCGGACATGGTGTCGATGGCGCGCCCGCTGCTGGCCGACGCCCACTTCGTGCGCAAGGCGGCGCAGGGCCGCTCGGCGGACATTGCCACCTGCATCGCCTGCAACCAGGCCTGCCTGGACCACATCTTCCAGAACCGGATGACCAGCTGCCTGGTCAACCCGCGCGCCTGCCACGAGACGCTCAGCGAGCTGGCCGTGCGCCCGGCCGCGCAGCGGCGCCGCATCGCGGTGGTGGGCGCCGGGCCGGCCGGGCTGACGGCGGCCACGCTGGCGGCCGAGCGGGGCCATGCGGTGGACCTGTTCGACGCCGCGCCCGAACTGGGCGGGCAGCTCAACCTGGCGCGGCGGGTGCCCGGCAAGGAGGAGTTCGACGAGCTGCTGCGCTACCTGACGCGCCGGGTGGTGTCCACCGGCGTGGCGCTGCAGCTGGACCGCCGTGTGCAGGCCGCGGATCTGGCCGGCTACGACGAGGTGGTGCTGGCCACCGGCGTGCTGCCGCGCGACCCGCGGATCCCGGGCCAGGACCACCCCAAGGTGCTGAGCTACCTGGACGTGCTGAGCGGGCGCCGCCTGCCGGGCGAGCGCGTGGTGGTGGTGGGCGCGGGCGGCATCGGCTTTGACGTGGCGGAGTTCCTGGTCGCGGGCGGGCACTCGACCACGCTGGACGCCGCGGCCTGGCGCGCCGAGTGGGGCGTGGCCGACCCGGCGCTGGCGCGAGGCGGCCTGGCTGCCGACGGCCCGCAGGTCACGCCGCCAGCGCGGCAGGTGACGCTGCTGCAGCGCAAGAGCGGCAAGCCCGGCGCGGGCCTGGGCAAGACCACCGGCTGGATCCACCGCACGGCGCTGAAGATGAAGCAGGTGCGCATGCTCGGTGGGGTGAACTACGAGCGCATCGGCGATGAGGGCCTGCTCATCACCCACGGCCCGCAGCGCGAGAACCCGACCTGGATCGCCTGCGACCACGTGGTGCTCTGCGCCGGCCAGGTGCCGCAGCGCGAGCTGGCCGATGCGCTGGAGGCGCAGGGTGCGCGCGTGCACCTGATCGGCGGCGCGCGCGAGGCGGGCGAGCTGGACGCCAAGCGCGCCATTGACGAGGCCTGGCGGCTGGCGGTGACGCTCTGATCCGGGTGGGGCTCGGCGTGCCGCGGAGCGGTGGACGCCGGCGGAACTAGAGCGATCCGCCCAATCGCCCGGCGGGGGGCGTGCTAGCCTGGACTCTCACTCCAGGAGCCCGCGTGAAGGCACTTGTCGAAACGCCGCAGCCTGCGGCCACCGAGCGTGCCGAGCCGCCCCCGGCCCCTGCTGCCCGCGCTGCCCGTGTTGCCCGTGCGGTGGGGCCCCTCGCCCGCGCCTTCCACGTCGCGGACCTGCGGGGTTATGCCCGCCTGGGCGTGGACGCCACCGTCGGGATCACCGACCTGGTGGAGGCGATGCACCACACCATCGAATCGACCATCGGCGTGGCAGGCCCGGGCCCTGCCGGCCGCACCTCCGGCATCACCGGCTTGGTCTACCGCACGGTGCGCGGCACCACCCGGCTGGTCGGGCACGGGCTGGACGGGCTGCTGGGCAGCCTCGTCGAGCGGCTGCTGCCTGCGCAGGCCGCCGAGGCCGCCGAGGTGCTTCCCACGCCCGAGCGCGAGGCGCTGCGCGCGGTGCTCAACGGCGTGTGGGGCGACCACCTGGCCGAGAGTGGCAACCCGCTGGCCATCCCGATGAGCCTGCGCAGGGACGGGCGGGCGCTTGACCTGTCGGCACCGCTCGCAGCGCAACTGCAGGCGCCGGCTTCCGGCCGCCTGCTGGTGCTGATCCACGGGCTGTGCATGAACGACCTGCAGTGGTCGCGCCGCGGCCATGACCACGGGCAGATGCTGGCGGCGGCGCTCGATGCCACCCCGCTCTACCTGCACTACAACAGCGGCCGGCATGTGTCGCAGAACGGGCGCGAGCTGGCTGCCCTGCTGGATCGGCTGGTCGCGCAGTGGCCGGTGCTGGCCGAGGAGATCGTCATCGTCGCGCACAGCATGGGCGGGCTGGTGGCGCGCAGTGCCTGCCACGTGGCGCAGGAGGTGGCACAGGAAGCTGCGCAGGACGGCTCGGCGGCCTGGCTGGGCCAGCTCAGGAGGGTGGTGTTCCTGGGGACCCCCCACCACGGCGCGCCGCTGGAGCGTGGCGGGCGGCTGGTGGACGTGGCGCTGGGCCTGAGCCCCTATGTGCGGCCCTTTGCCCGGCTGGGGCGGGCCCGCAGCGCGGGCATCACCGACCTGCGCTACGGCAACCTGCAGGACGCCGACTGGCAGGGCCGTGACCGCCATGCGCAGAAGCGCGACGACCGCGTGCCCACCCCGCTGCCCGCCGGGGTGGCGGTCTACGTGGCGGCCGCCATCACCACGGAGAGCGACAGCGGCCTGCGCGCCAACCTGCTGGGCGACGGGCTGGTGCCGCTTGCCAGTGCCCTGGGCCGGCACAGCGACCCGGCCAAGGTCCTGCCCGTGCCCGCGGCCAACCAGCACGTGGTGGCCGGCGCCAACCACTGGGACCTGCTCGACCACCCGGAGGTGGCCGCGGTGTTGCGGGCCTGGCTGGCCTGACGGCCGGGCGCGGCGTGACGCTAGAAGCGGTAGCCGACGCCCAGGCCGAGGCTCAGCGGGTCGAGCTTGAGGTCGATGCTCTGGCCGGTGGACAGCTGCGTGGTGGTCTTCAGCAGCGTCTTCACGACGTGGGCATCGAGTGACCAGCGGCTGTCGAAGGCGTAGCCCGCACCGAGCTGGAAGCTGGCGCCGAAGCGCGAGTCGACCTTCAGCGTGGTCGGCGTGGAGGGCGAGCCGCCGGTGATGGCTGTGAGCGTGGCGTTGCCGCGCTCCTTGAAGAACTTCGCGTAGGTCAGGCCGGCGCCCAGGTAGGGGCGCAGCGCCGACTGCGCGTCAAAGAAGCGCCACTGCGCCAGCAGGGTGATCGGCAGCGCCTTCACCTCGCCGATCTTGCCCACGCCGGCGATGGCACCGGCGCCGACGATGTCGTGCTTGAAGGGCAGCGCCACCGGCAGGTCCAGGCTGAGCTGGTCGGTGACCGCATAAGTGATGCCGCCGCTGAGCGAGGTGGCCGAGCGCACGTCCACCTGGGTGGACGGCAGGCTGGGGGCGGAGAGGTCGCCGCTGTCCACCTGCGGGCGGATCTGCGTGGCGCCGGCGCGCAGGGTCAGGCTGCCGGCGCTCTGGGCCTGGGCGGTGCCGGCCAGCGCGAGGCCGGCCAGCAGGAGGAGCCGGGGCATCGACGCGAGGGCCGATGCGAAGTTCGACGCGGGATGCGTGGTCATGGACTGGATCTCCGGTTTCGGTCGACGCGTGCTCACAGGCGGCCGCTCTTGGCCAGGTCGATCGAGATCTGCTGGTAGGCGAGCTGGTGGCCGTAGGGCGTGGGATGGAAGCCGTCGGAGAACAGGTAGCTCTTCCACCAGTTGGTGCCACCCGTGGCACCGCTCGGGGGCGTCGTCGCCGACAGCGCCGTGTCGGTGCAGGTCGGGAAGTCGTAGACGGGCAGGCTGTCGGTGCCGAGGCCGGTGGCGGGGCAGGCCGTGTCCTTGGCGTTCTGCAGCGCATACTGCTTCGGGTTGGCCACCTCGTTGTTGAAGACGGTGTAGATGTCGACCAGCACGACGCGGCTGTCGCCCTTGGCGTTGGCGGCCAGGGCCGTGTTGAAGGCCTCGATCCAGGACTTGAACAGCCCCTCGGACTGCGCCCGTGCCGTCGCCCCGGCCGTGCCACCGCCATAGGCCGCGGCAATGCCGTCGAGCACCATCTGGAAGCGCGGCGTGTTGGTGATGCCGGGGATGTTGACCAGCACGACGTGAACCGCCCCCCTGTCCAGCGCGTTGGTTTTGATCGACGCGTAGAAGCGGTTGGCGAGCGCCTGCATGTAGACGCCACCGAGCAGGGCCGTGCCGTTGGGCTGCGTCAACGTGGCGGTGACGGTCGCGGCGTCGAGCATGCTGCCAGCCAGCGCAAGGTAGCTGGCGGCACTGTCGCTGCCGGCCTTCAGGTAGGCGCCGATCAGGTCGGCCGCGTCGTTGCCGCCGCCGTCGATCACCAGCAGGTCGGTCGCCTTGTAGCTGCCTGCCGCGGCGGCCAGGCTGAGCTGTGTCGTGATCGATACCGGGGAGGTGGGGGCGGTGACATTGTTGATGCGTCCACCGCCGATGGCGTAGTTGCTGCAGCCCGCCGTGGGGTTGGCGACGAAGGTCGTGCCGTTGAAGAGGAACACCGGGCAGGGGGCCGGCGCGCCGTAGGCGGCGGCGATGTGCTCCGGGTAGATCTTCGAGCTGGCACCCTGGACGGTGAACTTGACGCCGAACGTGCCGCTGTCGGCCAGGCTGTCGCCGAAGACCTTGACGGAGGTGATCTGGGTGTCGGTTGTCGTGTCGCTGCCACCGCCGCCACAGGCGGCCATCAATGCGGCGGCGGCGCAGACCGCCAGGCGGATCCTGAAGTGCTTCATCCGGGGTCTCCTCGGTGCTTGGAGTCGCGAGCGGTTGCTCGCAGGCATCGGGCCAGTATAGGCATCGGCGTGCCCGCGGTCGCCGCAGGCAAACCCTAGGGACGGGGCCGGACGGCGCCGTGGGCGTTGCTTTTAGGTGGAGCGCTCTACCGGGATCACCGGGATCAGGCCAGGGTCGCCTCGGCGGGCTCGGCATCCCGGGTGGTGGTTGGCGCGGGCGTGGCGTTGGCCGACGCTGGAGGCATGGCCGGCACCCACAGGGTCACGGTGGTGCCCACGCCTGAGGCACTCTGCAGCTCGACCCGGCCCTGGTGGATCTCCATGATCTCGCGCACGATCGACAGGCCGAGGCCGGCGCCGAGCACGTGGCCGGAGGGGTCGGCGCGGTAGAAGCGGTCGAAGGCGTGTTCGATCTCGTCCTCGGACATGCCGATGCCCTGGTCGCTGACGCGCAGGCCGATCCAGTCCCGCCCCTGTTCCTGGCGCCGGTGCAGGCCGATCACCACCGCCGTGTGGGGAGGCGAGTACTTCAGGGCGTTGCCGATCACGTTGGTCAGCGCCTGCTGCAGCTTGGCCGGGTCGACCTGCACCAGTGCTGGCAGGTCCGACATGTCCGCTGACTCCAGGCGCAGCCGGTGCGGGGCGTCGGGCTGGGCCAGTGCCTCGGTGCAGAGCTCGGCGATGCGGCGCAGATCGACCTCCTCGGCGACGAAGTCGCGCCCGCGCAGGGAGTCGATGCGGGCCAGGTCGAGCAGTTCGTTGACCAGGTGCTTCAACACGGTGGCCTGCCGGTGGATGATCTGCACCGCGCGCTGGCGCTTGGTTTCCTCGATGCGGGCGTCGAGCAGCAACTCGGCAAAGCCGTAGACGCTGGCCAGCGGGGTGCGCAGTTCGTGCGCGGCGGTGGTGAGGAACTCGTTCTTGAGCCGCTCCACCTCGGTCTGATAGGTGATGTCGCGGAAGTAGTAGACCCGCTGGCGGTTGTCCTCGCGGCAACGGCGCTCCAGCACGCGGCGCGGCGGGCCGGCCAGCACGATGTGGGCGTCGCCCTGTTGCAGGGCCGGCATGACCTCGTCGGCGTGGGTGAGGCCGTCGAGCCACTCGTCGACGGCGGTCTCGCTCAGGCCCAGCAGGTCCTCGGGGCGCAGGCCGAACCAGCGGCTGAAGGCCGGGTTGGTGAAGACCAGTCGGTGCAGGCCGGCGTCACCGCGCTCGAACACCAGCACGGCGTCCGGCGACAGGCCGCTGACCGCCGTGAGCGTGACCAGCCGGCCCTGCGACTGGTCGCTCTGCGCGCGCATCTCGCGCTCGAACTGGGCCTTGCGGCGCGCCAGTGCAGCGATGCTCCAGAACAGCAGCAGGTCGATCGAGACACCACACACCGCCACCAGGTTGGACTGCCAGGTGTCGGCGGCTGACTCGGCGTCGCTGCCCGTGTAGGCGATGGTCCAGGTGCGCCCGCCGAAGACCAGCGAGCGGGCCTGGTGCATCGCATCGGGCCGCGCTGCGCTGGGCTCGCTCTGGGCCATGTCGCTGTTGTAGAACGTGGCCGCGCTGCGCGAGGCCCGGGCGTCGACCACGCCGTCATGGAGGCGAAAGGCAATGCTGCCCGTGTCGGCACCCAGGATGCCCTTCATCAGGTCCTGCACGCGGAAAGGGGCGTAGACCCAGCCCCACAGGCGGGCGGGCTCGACCTGGGGGCCCGGCCCGGCCAGGTGGCCCAGGGCGTCGCGGTAGACGGGCAAGTAGACCAGAAAGCCCCGCTGCACGTTGCGTCCGTCCTCCTGGACCAGCGTGACGATGCCCGACATCGCCGGCAGGCCGCTGTCGCGTGCGCGCAGCATGGCCTCGCGCCGGGTGGGCTCGGAAAGCATGTCGTAGCCGAAGGCGCGCAGGTTGCGCCCGCTCAGGGGCTCCAGCTGGACGATCGGGGCATACAGCTCGCGTGGGCCTGCCGGGCGCACGCCGTAGCCCGCAAAGCCTTCGGCGCGCACGCTGCGTTCGTGCTCGGCGAGTTGGGCCGGCGCCAGCAGCCTGGCGATGCCGAAGCCCTGGATGCCGGGATAGTGGCGCCCGGGTTGCACGGTGTCCACATAGCGGCGCCAGGCGCTGCGGTCGAAATCGGGGTAGGCCGCCAGCATCGCCACGCCACCGCGCAGCACCGCCTCGTACGAGACCATGCGGCGTTCGATGCGCGCATGCACCTCGTCGGTGCGGCGCTCGAAGCGCTGCCTGGCGTCGTCCAGCGCGAACAGCCGCGCGGCCCACCAGGCCGCGCCGGTCAGCAGCAGCGAGCCGATCAGGATGGCCAGGGCGATGCCGGGCCGGTGCAGCCAGGCCTCCAGCCGATCGGCCAGACGTGGCGCAGGTGATGCACCGGGCCGCGGCAGCCGGTGGTGCTCGATGATCTCCACAGCCGGTTGCCCGCCGCGTCAGAGCATGCGGGAGACGACGTCGAGCACCTGCCGCGGGCTGAACGGCTTGGCGAGGTAGGCGTCCGCACCGGCGGCGCGCCCGGCCTCGATGTCGGTCTTCTGGCCGCGTGCCGAGAGCATCACGATGCGCGTGCGGCGGCGCGCGGGGTCGCTGCGCAGGGCGCGGCACACCGCCAGGCCGTCCATGCCGCCGGGCATCATCACATCCAGCAGCACGAGTTCGGGCGCCAGCCGGCGCACCGCCTGCAGCGCGCTGGCGCCGTCCTCGGCCTCATGCACTTCGTGGCCGTCGATTTCGAGGGTCATGCGGACCAGTTCCCGGATGTCGGGCTGGTCATCGACGATGAGGATGCGTTTCATGGTGACGGCGGGATGGGGCGGCCTGCGCCTTGCCCGGTGCAGGTGGTCTGGGGTGTTGCGCATCTTGGGTAGTCTGGGGCGGACTGTTCGCCGCAATAGGCCCGGTGTGGCTGCTCATCTCCTTCTTTGCCCGTTCCGTAGGCCCCCTAAGGTGCGGGCTGGAGATCCCGGTTCATGAAGTTGCCCTTCCCGTCGATGCGCCCGTCACAGCGCAGCATGCCCGCCGAGCGCCGTCTGGACGCCGCACTGCCCGTGGCGGTGCTGGCGAATGCAGCCCTGCTGGCGGGGCTTGCCTGGTCCCAGGCCCGCGGGGCGGGTGAGGCCCCCGGGGCGACGCTCGCCGCAGGCCTGCTGTGCCTGGTCGGGCTGTGGTGCATGCGCCAGCCACCGCAGGGGGCCCTGGCGTCGTGGGGATCAGCCACCGTGCTGGTGACCCTGCTGGTGGCCCAGATGGCGGTGGCGGGAGCGGCGGTGCCGTTGTTGCTCCTCAACAGCCTGCTGGTGCTGAGCCTGCTGCCCAACCTGCGGCGGCCCGGCCTGGTGGTGGCGGGCGGCGTGGCGGCAGCGGCGGCGCCCTGGCTGTTGCACGAGGGGCTGGCGCGAGGCCCGCTGCAGTCCGCGTGGCTGCAAGCCGACGGGTCCCTGTTCGCGTACGGCGTGGCGATGGCGGTGCACACCCTGCTGCTCGCGCTCACGGCGCGGGCCAATGCCTACCGTGCCAGGGAGCGCTTCGACATGCATTTCCTGGTCCGCGCCATGGGGATCAAGGGGCCGATCCGCCTCAGCCTGGATGCTGTACGGGCCGAGTCGGCGCTGGGTGAGCGGCTCAAGGACGTGCAGCAGCGCATGGCTGGCACCTTGCGCCAGGTCAGCCGGGCCACCCACGGGGTGCAGGCGGCTTCGAGCGAGCTGCAGCACAGTGGCGAGGAGCTGGGCCAGCGCACCGAGCGCAGCGCCGCCGGCCTGCGCGAAGCGGCGATGACGCTGGAGCAGATCAACCTGATCGTGCAGACCAGCGCCGAGGCAGCCCTGGATGCCCGGGCGATGGCGGTGCAGGCCGCCGCACAGGCCGAGCAGGGCGGTGAGCTGTTCGACCAGGTGCGCGCCCGCATGCGCGACATCGATGCCGCCTCGCGCAGCATCACCGAGGTGATCGGTGTGATCGAGGGCATCGCGTTCCAGACCAACATCCTGGCCCTGAACGCCGCGGTGGAGGCGGCCCGGGCCGGTGACCGGGGGCGTGGCTTTGCCGTCGTGGCTGCAGAGGTGCGGCAACTGGCGCTGCGATCGGCCACCGCCGCCGGGGAGATCAAGACGCTGATCGAGCGTTCGACGGCCACGGTGGCCAGTGGCAACGCCCTGGTGGAGCGGGCCGGGCGGACGATGGCCGAGATCGTGGCCTCGGCTCGCAAGGTCGGCGGCGCCTTCGAGCACCTGTCGGCCGACACCACCGAACACGCCGGCAGCATCGATGCAGTCACCGCCGCAGTGCGCGACCTGGACGAGATGACCCGCCAGAACGTCGCGGTGGCGGAAACCTCCCGCCGCATTGCCGACGATCTGCAGACCCAGAGCCGCATGCTGGAGGAGGTGCTGGGCGCCTTCCAGCTCGGCACCGACACGCAGGCGCCTGCGGATGCGCCGCCCGTTGCGATGGCGGCGCGCACCCCGTCGGCCACGGCCGCCGCAGCACCACAACGGGCGCAGCCGCTGCTGCCGTCGCATGGCGGGGCGCCGCGGCCGAAGCGGGTGGTGGCCGCCACGCCTGTCGCCGCTGCCGCACCCGCCGCGGCACCGCCTGGCGTGCCGGCGGACAACTCCAACGTGGTCTTTTTCTGACCCGCTCCCCCGGCTCAGGCCGCAGCAGGGCCCGGCCTGCCCAGTGGGGTCACTGCACCTGGATCTGCACCCGGCGCGGCTGGGCGTGGTCTGCCTTGGGGATGCGCACGCGCAGCACGCCCTGCACCAACTCGGCGCTGACCTTCTCGGGGTCGAGCTCCTTGCTCAGCGTGAAGGTGCGGCGGTAGCGCGACAGCGTCACCTCGGCGTGCTGCGCCTCAATGCCCGCTGGCGCGGGCAGCGCCACCTCGGCTTCGATGCCGAGCTGGTCACCCTCGATGCGCAGGTGCAGGCGCTCCTTCGGCACGCCGGGCAGGTCGGCGTAGAGCGTGATGCCGGTGGCGTCCTCGATCACGTCCACGGGCGGCAGCAAAGCCGGCTCCGGGCGGGCAGACTGGCCTGTGGACGGGCTGGTGGATTCGGGGGTATGGGTCACGGTGTTCATGGTCGTGGTCCTTCGGTCGGTCCAGGGGGTCACTGCACTTCGATGCGGCGCGGCTGGGCGGCGGCGCGGCGCTGGATGCTCACATGCAGCACGCCGTCGCGGTAGCTGGCGGCCACGGCATTGGGGTCGATGTCGTCGGGCAGGCTGACGACGCGGCGGAAGCGCCCGTCGAAGCGTTCGTTCACATGCAGCGTGGCCTTCTCGTCGGCCGCGGGCTGGCTGCGCCCCCGTTCACCGGCGATGGTGAGCACACCGCGCTCCAGGTTCACGTCGATGGCTGCCGGGTCCATGCCGGGCGCGAAGGCATAGACCTCCACTGAGGTCGGCGTGCTGCCGACGTTGAGCGCCGGGTAGCCGCCGCGGCCCAGGCCGCGGATCGACGGTGACGGTTCCAGCCCGCCCTGGAACTCGCGTTGCAGGCGCTCCAGGTCGGCGAAGAGGTCGCGGGGGAAAAGACTGCGGTACAGCATGGTCAGGCTCCGTGGGCGGGTGAATCGCGATGCCGGGCATCGCCATGCCGGTCACTTAGGGTCGCCCGGGCGCGCTTTCAAGGCCTGTCTCGTCAAGGTTCAAGGGGCGCCTCCCGTGCTGGGCTAGCATCCGCCGAGCCGTTTTGAAACGGCCCACCCTGCCAGAACCCGACCGAGGAGACCCCATGAAATTCGAGACGCTTGCCGTGCACGCCGGTTACGGCCCGGACCCGACCACCAAGGCGGTGGCGGTGCCGATCTACCAGACCACCAGCTACGCCTTCGACAACACCCAGCATGGCGCGGACCTGTTCGACCTGAAGGTGGCGGGCAACATCTACACCCGCATCATGAACCCGACCACCGCGGTGCTCGAGCAGCGCCTGGCGGAGCTGGAAGGGGCGAATTCTGGAAGTGCAGGCGCACTGGCCGTGGCCTCGGGCATGGCGGCGATCGCCTACGCGATCCAGACGATCGCCGAGACGGGGGACAACATCGTCTCTTCATCCACCCTGTACGGCGGCACCTACAACCTGTTTGCCCACACCTTCCCGCAACTGGGCATCGAGGCGCGCTTTGCCGACCCGCGCGACCCGGCCGCCTTCGCCGCGCTGATCGACGAGCGCACCAAGGCGGTGTTCTGCGAGTCCATCGGCAACCCGCTCGGCAACGTCACCGACTTCCAGGCGCTGGCCGATGTGGCGCACGCCGCGGGCGTGCCGCTGATCGTCGACAACACCGTACCCACGCCCTACCTGTGCCGCCCATTCGAGCACGGCGCGGACATCGTGGTGCACTCGCTGACCAAGTACCTGGGCGGGCACGGCAACTCGATCGGCGGGGTGATTGTCGACTCGGGCAAGTTCCCCTGGGCCCAGCACAAAGCGCGTTTCCGTCGCCTGAACGAGCCGGATGTGAGCTACCACGGCGTCTGCTACACCGAGGCGCTGGGCGCGGCCGCCTACATCGCCCGGGCGCGCGTGGTGCCCCTGCGCAACATGGGCGCGGCGCTGTCGCCCTTCAACGCCTTCCTGATCCTGCAGGGCATCGAGACGGTGGCGCTGCGCATGGACCGCATCTGCGACAACACGCTGGCAGTGGCGCAGTTCCTGAAGGGCCACGCCAAGGTGAAGTGGGTCAACTACGCCGGCCTGGGCGACCACACCGACCACGGCCTGGTCCAGAAGTACATGGGTGGGCGCGCCTCAGGCATCCTGACCTTCGGGGTGCAGGGGGGCATCGAAGGCGGCGCACGCTTCCAAGATGCGTTGAAGCTGGTCACCCGGCTGGTCAACATCGGCGACGCCAAGTCGCTGGCCTGCCACCCGGCCTCCACCACGCACCGCCAGCTCGGCGAGGCGGAGCTGGCCAAGGCGGGGGTCACGGTGGACACGGTGCGGTTGTCGATCGGCATCGAACACATCGACGACCTGCTCGCCGACCTGGCGCAGGCGCTCGACGCGGTCTGATCGCCGCACTGCGGCCGGCCGGTCAGGCCGCCAGCCGCAGGTCGACGCGGTGGATCTCGGCGCTGGGCAGCCGGTGCATGAGGGGACGCTCGGTCGCCCGCTCGGTCCCGACGGGTTCGATGCGGCCTACCACCGGGGCCGCACCGGCCGACGGCGGGTCTTCGGCGGGGCCGATCAGCTCGCTGACGGCCTGGATCTCGCGCAGCACGGCCTGCCAGTCGGGCGCGGCGGTCGGTGGGCGTGTCGTCGCAGCGGTGGGGTGGGCCTCGTCGGCCTTGCTGGTGATGCTGCAGCTGGTGTCAGCGGGCGTGACCGCGGTGCCCGCCATGCGTGCGCGGCGCTGCAGGCTCCAGGCCGAGGCGGCGCCGACGCCGAACATCCAGACCAGCGAGCCCCAAACGGTCCAGTGGCTCCACGCCGCGGCCGAGGCGACCGCCTCGTCGTGGCTCGCGCGGATCTGCTGCAGGGCCGGGGTGGTGGCCCCGGGTGTGGCCAGGTAGCGCTCGTGCAGGCCGGCGTTCTGGCGCTCCAGGCGCGCGCGTGCCTCCGAGGCGGCTTCCAGCCGCTCGATGCTGTGCTGGATGGCCGCGCCCGCCACCAGGGCGCTGGCGGCCATGGCGACCCAGGCCACGCGCGGGCGCAGCACGTCGCTCCAGGCGAGGTGGGCGGTGAGGCGGCGAAGCGCGGTGGTGATCATGGGGCTCCTCGGTGGCGCAACGGGTGCGGCGCGGCAGGGAATGCACCTGGGTGCGGGTGCCGGGCCGGGGTGACCCATCTTGAGCCGGGGGCGGTCGTTTCTTGAATTGAAAAAACCTCACTTTTCGCCGCCAGTTCGATCGTGGACGGCGGTTGTGTGCCAAGCGGCACGCGCCGTGGCGGGGACCAGCGCCGGGCCGCAAGCCGGGGAGGGCGGGCCTGCCCTGTTCCTGCAACAAGCCGCTGCCGGGTTGTTACGGGATGCAGAAGACCGCAGGCAGCCCATCGGTGCTTCAATGACCTTGCGTTGAATGGGTAAATTTCCCACAATGTGAGCGTTGGCGCGGCTTGACGAGCCGCAAGGCCCGGTCCGCAGGCCTGGATCGGCCTGGCAGCGGGGCGATGCCGTGCTGTCACGGTTGCCAGATCTGGTTACCTGGGGGCGGGGTGGCTGTGCGCCAATGCGTTCCAGGCGCTGCGGCGGCACCGGTTGACCGGCCCACCCCAGCGCGGCGACCCCCGCCCAAGCGAGTCGCCGCACCGCCTCCAGGTCACGTACCCGCGCTGGAGCCGGCCGTGCCCACCGCCAATCGACTCAGGTGCAGTGTGCGCCAGAGACAGTCGATTGGCGGTGGGAGGCCCCTCCAGCGCCGGGTGCCGCTCTCCCTCGGCTCCTTTCGCAGCCGGGGCATCGGCAGGCCGCCGCGCTACAGTGCCGCGGCGCACTCCCCGCCCGCCGATGCCCGCCCCCCAACACGACGACCCCCTGACGTTGCGCGCCCTGCCTGGGCCCGCCGCGTCCCCTGCGCCATCGACCGGCCTGCCACAGGACGCCGCTGCCGTGCTGCAGCTGGCGGCCCAGTCGATGTTCGACGTCTTCGCCCAGGCGGCCCAGGGGATGATGGTGGTGGACCGCTCGCACCGCATCGTCTGGATCAGCGAGGGCTACAAGCGCTTCCTGCCCGCGCTCGGGTTCGACAGCGAGCAGGCCTTCGTCGGCCGGCGTGTCGAGGAGGTGGTGCCCAACACGTTGATGGCCCAGGTCATCGAGACCGGCCGGCCCATGTTGCTGGACCTGCTGACCAACCAGGCCGGCAGCTTCCTGGTCAGCCGCCTGCCGTTGCGCGATGCGCAGGGCGTGGTGCTCGGCGCCGTCGGGCTGGTGCTGCTGGACCACCCGGAAACGACGATGCAGCCGCTGATGCTCAAGTTCGCCCGCCTGCAGCGCGAGCTGGAGGACGCGCGCCGGCAGCTGGCCGCCCAGCGCCGGCCCAAGCACACCATCGCCGGCTACATCGGCTCCAGCGCGGTGGCGATGGAGGCCAAGCGCCAGGCCCGCCGCGTGGCCGCCACTGCGGCCACCGTGCTGCTGCTCGGCGAAACCGGTACCGGCAAGGAGCTGCTGGCGCATGCCATCCACGCGGCCTCGCCCCGCGCGGGGGCGGCCTTCGTCGGCGTCAACATCGCCGCGGTGCCTGACAGCCTGTTGGAGGCGGAGTTCTTCGGCGTCGCCCCGGGGGCCTACACCGGCGCCGAGCGCAAGGGCCGCGACGGCAAGTTCAAGCTCGCCGACGGCGGCACGCTCTTCCTCGACGAGATCGGCGACATGCCGCTGGCCCTGCAGCCCAAGCTGCTGCGCGCGCTGCAGGAGCAGGAGGTGGAGCCGCTGGGCAGCAACCAGGTGCACAAGGTGGACGTGCGGGTGATTGCCGCCACCAGCCGGGACCTGACTGCGATGGTGGCCGAGGGCCAGTTCCGTGCCGACCTGTTCTACCGCCTGAACGTGCTGCCCATCCGCCTGCCGGCCCTGTGCGAGCGCCTGGGTGACCTGGAGGCGCTGGTCGAGGCGCTGCTGGAGGACATCGCCCGCCGCAGCGGCCTGGCGCACCGTGCCGTGAGCGAGGACGCGCTGGCGCTGCTCGCCGCACATGACTGGCCCGGCAACATCCGTGAGCTGCGCAACGTGCTGGAGCAGGTGGCCCTGCTCAACGACGAGCTGCTGCTCACGGCGGCGCACTTCCGCGCCGTGCTGCCGGCAGGGGTCCGTGCCGGGGTGCCTGGGCCACTCGCCAGCGACGCGCTCCAGGGGGCGTCCTGGTCCACGGCACCCGGCGCAGGTGAACTGCTCGCCGTGCCGTTGCCGCAGGCCGTGGCGGAGCTGGAGCGGCGCGCCGTTCGCGCGGCGCTCGCGGCCACGCGCGGCAACAAGGTGGCGGCGGCGCGCCAACTCGGCATCGCCCGCGCCACCCTGTATGAAAAGCTGGCGCTCTGGGGCCGCGAGGCAGAGCCGCCGCCTGACGATCGGTAAGCCCTGTGTCGATCGGTCTCGATCGGCCGCCCAGGGCTGGCGTCGCTGCGGTGCTTGGTGAAAAATGTCACGGTCCCGAGGAGGTCGTGCCATGCCCGCCCGAGTGTTTGCACTGCCGCTTGCCGTGTTGCCCTGCGCCTTTGTTGCTGCCGCTGCCGCTGCCGCCGCCTGCCTGCTGCCGTGGTCCGCTGCTGTGGCGGGGCCGGAGCCGGGTGCCACCCACTCGCTGGCACAGCCCGAGCTGGACCGACTCGGCCGTCAGATCGTGCAGGCCCGCTGCAAGCGGCCGCTGTCGGTCAAGCGTGAGCGTGTGCCCAGCCCGCGCAGCCCGCAGGTGCTCGATGTCGTCTGGACCACGGCCTGCCCGGGTTTCGAGGTGGTCACCTTCCGGGCCGCCGGCGGGCGCGAGCGGCCCATGGTGCTGACGATGACCGCGCCCCACCCCGATCTGGCGGCGGATCTCGCCGTTGGCACGCGTCCCCAGGCGGTGCAGGCCCGCCTCGGCCCGCCCTGGTCCACCCAGGGCGCCGACCTCGTCTACGCCCTGCACCCCGAGCGGCCCAACGACGACACGCTGACCTTCCGGGTTGCGCAGGGCCGGGTGGTCGAGTTGGTGTGGAGTTGGGAAACCGATTGATCTGGGGCAGATTGGCGTGATTTGGGTGCCCGTTACACTGGATTCGTGACATAAGTGGCGCAGTCGCTGACGTGCGTGGGGGGATGCAGTGGAGGGGGCGAGCCCGGCGATGGATGGGGAGAGCTTCAGGCTGGCCTGCCGTGATGGCGGGCGGCGCATTGAGCGCTGGCTGCGCGAGTTCGACGCCCGCTACGGCCCCGCGCTCTACCGCGAGGCCGCTGGTGTGCTGCAGCACCTGGGGGCGGCCGAGGACTTAGTGCAGGACACGCTCATCAAGGTCTGGCAGCGTTGCGCCAGCTTCCGCGCCGAGGGCCATCCCTTTGCCTGGGTCCGGCAGATCCTGCGCCATGCGCTGCTGGACACCCTGCGCGCCCGCACCCCCGAAGAGCCGTTGGAGGATGAGAGTGGCGAACTCCGCCCCGCGGTGCAGGTGGCGGTACATCACCTTTCCGCCGACAGGGTGGTGCAGCCTGACGCCGAGCACGAGACGCGCGTCCTGGATGCCATGTACCAGCGCTGCTACGCCCGCTTCGCCGCCGCCCACCCCGAGCACGCCCAGGTGCTGCGCTGGGTGGCCGAGGACGGTCTGGGCCCGGCCGAGGTGGCCGCGCTGCTCGGCCGCTCACCGGGTGCGACGCGCGAGTTCCTCTCGCAGTGCCGCAAGAAGGCCCGGCCCTTCCTGGCCGAGTGGCATGCGCTGGTCAGCCACAGCCATCCGCCTGATGCCCCAGCCGGTGGCTCCAACAACGCAGACCCGCGATGACCACCCCTGCCTGGGCCGACGACGACGAGGCCTGGCTGGACCTGCTGGCTGGCCGTCCGGCACCCGGGGCCGATGCCGCCACCCGCCGCGAGGCGCAGGGGCTGCGCCGCATCGTCACCAGTGCGGTGGCGCTACCGCCGGCGGGAGCCCGCTGGGCCGAAGACGCCGGGCGCCGCAGCGAGCGGCTGGTCGAGCGCGCCCGTGCCGCCGGGCTGATGCGTCCGCGCGGTGGGGCCTCGGCCTGCCGGGTCTGCGACGGGCTGGGTTCGCGGCTGGCATCGTGGCTGGGCTCGGGCGCGCTCGGTGGGCTGGTGCTGGCCGGGCTGGTGGGGTTCGGCCTGTTTGGAGGCGGGGTGAGTGGCTGGATGGCCGCCGGCCTGCCGCCGGCCGACGAGGCCGCATCTCTGCGCGCCGCTGCGCCGGCGACCCTGCGCCGGGTGGCCGTGGCCGACCCGCCGGTGAGCCGCGACCTGCTCGGCCGCCAACTGAGCGCGGCCGGTGCCCAGGTGGCGCCCTACGAGCGCCTGGGCCGGCCGGGGTTGGACGTGGAGTGGCCGGCCGCACGGCGCCGCGCCGTGGCGGAGGTGCTGCTGCGTGCCGGCTGGTGGCCGCCGCTGCCGGCGCAGGCGGATGAGTTGCAGATCGAGTTTGACCGGGTGGGGGGAGGACGGGATGAGCAAGAGGAGAGACGGCCGCGTTAGCCGGTGCGTGAACGGCTTGACCGCTGGGGCGGGTATTGCCGCGCTGTGGCTGGGCGCTGGCAGCGCCTGGGCCCAGGCGGAGCCAGTGGCCGAGTCGCCCGAGCAGGTGCGCGCTCGCGTGCAGGCGGTGTGTGCGCCCTACGAGGCGGGCGTGCCGGCAGACCTGGATTTGCAGTGGACACAAAGCGAAGTGGATCGCTTGCAGCAAAACAGACTGTCAGGGCATTTGGAACTGGCTTGCCAGGGATGGTGGGCGGCCGTCCGGCGGTTTCGGGCTGACAGCATCGCTGCGATCAGATTCCAGGCAACGATTGCCGCCAGTTTGCTCTGGGTGGGTCGGTCGGGCGATGCTTTCCCGATCTTGTTGGCTACACGTGAACAGCTCATGCCAATGGCCGAAGTCGGGCGATTGGAAGTTGCCTCATTGTCCGGAATGATAGGTGGGTTTTATACATTCCGTAGGGACATACCTCGCGCCGTGGCGGAGTTGGAGCGGGCCATGCAGGAGCAGGCCTCTGATCCTGACCCGAATGCCCGCGAACTGCGTTGGACCATCGCGCAGAACTTCGGCGCGATCCTGATGGCGGCTCGTCAATATGATCGATCTGAGAAAGTGCTGACTGGCCTTCTGGCAGAAATCGAATCCGCGTCTCCCAAACCGAATCCGCTTTTGAAGGCATGGGTTCTGAATGGGCTGGTCAACCTGGAGGTCCGTCGTGAACAATATGTCAAAGCGTTGAGTTATTCGCGCGTAGAGGTGGCTTGGCTTGAAGCCTTGGGAGAGGTAAGAGGGCCTGAGTTGTTGATGGCGCGTCAGAATCTTTCCTTGACGCTGGCAAGGCTTGGTATATATGACGAGGCTGAGACCGTGATGCGGGCGGCCATCGCAACGACATTTGATGCGGCCTCAGACTACCAGAATAACTCGACCGACCTGCGCGAATCTCTTGCGGAGTTGCTGCTACAACGCGGGCGACCGTTGGAAGCCGCGCAAGCGATTCGCGAGGCGCTGGCGTTGATCAAGACCTCGCAAGTCAAGGGCAGCGCGCGGGAAATGAACTCGCGCAGGCTGTTGGCGCGGGCTTATGCCGCCTTGGGCGATCTCGGCGCGGCGGTTGAGCAATATCGCGTCATCGAGACTTGGATCGACTCAGGAGGGCGTGGCGGGGAGGCGCTACATCGCATCGGGAGCTTGACCGGCTTTGTGCGGGTGTTGCTTGAGTTGGGTGATTACGAGGAGGCGCGTAGTGTCTTGGGCCGTGCGCAGGCGGAGTTGGCAAAGGCGCCTGCCCAGCGCAAGGAGCAGGCCGAGTTGCTCCGTCTGTCGGCTCTGCTCAAGCAGGCCGGCGGCGATATGCCTGGCTTGCTGGCGGATTTGTCTCAGGCGGCACACGTGCTTGCACCTACCTACCCGGATGTTTCTCCAGAGCAGGTGGAATTGAAGGTTCTTGCCTGCCCTGCAGATACTGCAGCCTGCGCGGCATTGGTCCAATCGTTGGAAGATGCTGGGCGCGACACAGACCATCCAGCGCTGCCGCACGATCTGGAGGCGCGGGGCAGGCTGGCGCTGGGGGCCCGGGCTCGTGAGAGCAGCCAACCTGCATCGGCAACCCGACTTGCGCACTCAGCCCTCGTAGCTGCAGTGCGTTCTGGCTCGCCGGCGCTGCTCGGCCTGGCCTATGGCCTGCAGGCCGACGTGCGCGCCGACGCCGGGCGCTTCGACGAGGCGATCTTCTTCGGCAAGCTGGCGCTGGCCGAGGTGCAGCGCCAGCGAGCCCGGGTGGTGGCGCTGGGGGCTGCTGCCGAGGCGCACTTCCTGGAGCGCCGCAGCGAGGTCTACCGCAGCCTGGCCGACCGCCTCGCCGGGCAGGGGCGCATCGCCGAGGCCCTGGCGGTGCTGCGCCTGGCCAAGCGCGCCGAGCAGGCCGACTGGGGCCAGCGTGGCGCCGGGGCGCTGGATGACGAGCAGGTGGCCGAGTTGCTGCCCTGGTCGCCCGCCGAGCGCCGCCTGCAGCAACAACTGGCCCAGACCCTGGCCAGCCACCAGGCGCTGGCCGATGAGTACGCCCGGCTGCGCCGGCTCGATGCCGCCCGCGCCATCACCGCCGACGAGCAGGCCCGCCTGGCCACGCTGGCGCAGCAGGGCCGCCAGGAACGCGAGCGGCTGCAGGCCCAGCTCGATGCGCTGCTGCAGACGGTGGCCGCCGCGACGGCGCCGGCTCCTGGCGCGCGGCAAGGCGCTGCGCCCGCGGCCGTGAGCGACGCCGCCGAGCGGGCCGCGCTGGCGCGGGTGCGCCCGCGCGAGGCCGGCGTGGTGCATGCGTGGCTGATGCTGTCGCCCCAGGGCCTGCGCTCGGTCGTGGTCGGGCGCGAGCGCAGCTGGGTGCGCGCCCGGCGCGTGGCGCCGCAGGAGGTCAGCCGCGACATCGCGCGCTGGCTGGAGGTGCTGCGCCGGCAGGGTGCCGGGGCGAATGGCCGGGACGAGCTGGGCGCGCGGTTGTACGAGCACATCGGCCGCCTGATCGACGAACCCGCCCGCCAAGCCCGGGCGAGCCGGGTGGTGCTCTGGCTGGACGGCCCGCTGCGCCACCTGCCGCTGGCGGCGCTGCACGATGGCCGGCAGTACCTGGCGCAGAAGTACACGCTGCTGCACGCCGCGCCGGTGCTCGATGGCGCTGCCAGCGACGGGCGCCCGGCGGCCCGCACCGCGCAAGTGGGCGCGCTGTCGCTCCAGGCCTTCGGCATGACCGAGGCGGCCGCCGGCCTGCCGGCGCTGCCTGGCGTGGCGCGTGAGCTCTGCGGCATCGTGCGCGGGCCGGTGCAGGGGCTGTCCACGGATGCCGCGGCCACCGCGGTGAGCGGCTGTGCCGACGGGGGCACCCGCGGCCAGGGCCCGGTGGCCGGTGAGGCGGTGGCCAACGCGCAATTCACCGCCGCAAGGTTGCATCAGGCCCTGGCAGCGCCCGCCGCGGCTCCGTCGCGCCTGCTGCACATCGGCACCCATTTCGTGCTGCGGCCCGGGCACGTCGAACGTTCCTGGCTGCTCCTGGGCGACGGCCAGCGCCTGGGGCTGGCGGAGGTGGCGCGGCTGGACCTGCGCGGCCAGCAGCTGGTCACGCTGTCGGCCTGCGAAACCGGTGCTCCGGCGGGGGACGCCACCGACGGCCGGCAGATCGATGGCCTGGCCGCGGCGGTGCTGGGCGCGGGGGCGCGCCAGGTGCTGGCCAGCCTGTGGCGGGTGGACGACCAGGCGACCGCCCGCTTCATGCAGGTGTTCTACGAGGAGAGCCGGCGCGCGGGCTCACCCGCACAGGGCACCGATTGGGCGGCGGCGCTGCAGCGCACCCAGCAGCGTCTGCTGGCCGGCGGCGGCTCCGCTGCCCGTCCGCACGACTGGGCTGCCTTTGTGTTGATGGATGCGCGCCGGTAGTGGCTCGATGGGACCGATGGGGCCAGTGCGATGGGCGGGGTCGTCATGAACGGGTTCCTCCCTGAAGGTGCTTCTTCCATCCCCGAGCAGGCCTCTGCGGGCCGTTGACAGCGTGAGGAGAGGGGCGACGCGCTGCGTTCAGTGCAACTGGATGGCGCCAGCGGCGCTGACGACCACGCGCTGGCCCACCGCCCAGCGTGGCGCGTCGCCATGCGTCAGGCGGCGGGTATTGCCGTCGTCGAAGCGCACCGTGGTCTGCCAGGGGCCCGGGCCGGTGATGCGCTGCTGGATCGCGTTGCCGGCGAATGCGCCCGCGACGCCGCCGGCCACCGTGGCAGCGGCGCGCCCGCGGCCTCGGCCGAACTGGTTGCCGATGCCCGCGCCGATGAGGGCGCCCGCCACGCTGCCCACCGGAACGTCCCGGGCGGCGCTGGCCAGCTGCTGGAGGCCCACCACCGTGGCCGGGCCGCTGGTGATCGGCCCGCCGTTCAAGTTCAGTGCCAGCTGCTGGGGCGCGCTGTGCACACCGAGCGAGTCGACCAGCTCGTACTCGAGGGTGGCGCGCAGCGGCTGGCTGGGCGCCTGCAGCGGTAGGTTGAGGTGGCCGTTGGCGGCATTCAGCTGCACTGCGACAGTTTGTTCGCCCTCCGGCCAGGGCTGGGTTGATTCCACCACCCGCTGCCGTACCTGCACGATGTCGCCGGCCCCCTTGCGCCAGCTCAATTGCACGGACAGCGGCTGGCCCAGCCTCGGCGGCTGTGACCAGCGCAGCGCACCCAGCGTGACCGGTGGCAGCAGGCTGAAGGTCTGCTCGAAGGGCGCGCTGCGCCGGCCATCCGCATCAACCAGGGTGTATTCGAAGGTGGCCTGGGTGGGGGCGCTGACGACCTGCTGGATCGTGCCGGCGGAAACCTCCCCGTTGTGGGCGCTGCTGCCGCCCGTGTCCACCGGCACCGACCAGGCGGTGGGCGACCAGTGGCCTTCGCCGCGCAGGAAGCGCACGTCAACGCGGCGGATCTGGCTGTTGCGGGCGGAGTAGGACAGCCGCAGCGGCTGGGCCTGCCCGTTGCCCACCAGCACCGGCTGGGCGCCACGCACCGCGGTGATGTCCAGCGAGCTGCGGCCCAGCATCCACCAGGCGCTGGCGGCGCCGACCACGAGCAGGCCGGCGCCGGCTGCGACGAGCCATCCTTGTGGGAGACGCGGGGCGCGGCTGGCGGCCGGCGGCGGCGGGTGCCCCATCGCTGCCGTGGCGGATGTCGTGGCGGGTACGGGCTGGAGGGGGACGACGGACGTGTGAGCCGTGGTGGCCGAGGCAGCAGCGGGCATGGGGGTCTCCGGGGAAGCGGGTGGGTGGGGCGGGCCGTATCGAAGGGCGAGGGGGTGTGCGCGGGTCAGCTCGCGGGCGGGCGGACGAACACCTCGACACGGCGGTTCTGCTGGCGGCCCTCCTCGCTCTGGTTGTTGGCGATCGGGCTGCCCTGGCCCAGGCCGGCCGCGCTGAGGCGCGCGCCGTCGAAGCCCTGCGCCTGCATGAAGCGCACGACCGACCGGGCGCGGGCCTCCGACAGCGCCTGGTTGCTCGCCGGGCTGCCGACGTTGTCGGTGTGGCCGACCGCCTTGACGGTGATGCCGCAGTACTTCCGGACGGTGGTGGTCACCCGGGTCAGCGTGTCCTGGAAACCCGGGCTCAGGGCGGACTGGCCGGAGGCGAACATGACCGAGCCTGGGATCTTCAGCCGCACCGAGCCGTCCTCCTGCTCCTCGACATCGATCTCATTGGCAAAGGCCGCGCCAGCCAGGGCGCCTACCAGTGCGCCGCCAAGGGCACCCTGCACCCGGTGGCGCCCGCGGTGCTTCGTTCCGGCGGCGTTGCCGGCCGCGACGCCGAGCACGGCGCCGGCCGCTGCGCCCACTGCCACCTTGGTGGCGTTGGAGGTGGTGGGGAGCTTCTCGCATCCGGCCTGGGCGGCCGCTGTGCTGCCGGTGCTGCTGCTGTTGTTGCCGCCTGGCATGCTGGCGCAGCCGCCAAACAGTGCCGCGGCTGCGATGGCGGCCGCACTGGCGCAGGCCAGCGCGCGTTGGGCAACCGCCGGCCGAGTGGCGGCTGGCCGGGCCGGTGAATGGCGTGCAGGGGTGAACATGACGGGCGTGCTCCTCGATTGGGGACCTGGGCTGTCTGTCTGCCCCGGTGGGTGCCGGGGGACTTGAAGGCCAGGACGAGGCCTGCGCCGAAACGTCAGGACGCGGGGTGTCCGGCGCCTTTCACAGGAGGGTCGAGGAGGGTCGACATGGGGCCTGAGGACGCGTCGTTCTCGTACGAGGCCGCACGCAGCTTGCGCCTTGGTGCCAACCAGTAAAACGTGCTATATTCGCAAGCTTTTCGGGCGTGGACCATCCGCGCCCGTTTCGTCGTTTCGGTGTGCCGCGCTCGAAAGTCCTCGTCAAGAGGGCTGTTCGGGGGTGGCTCGCCGGAGCAAATCAGTCAGCCCGACCAATCGTTGTCGGGCATTGGAGAAGAACCATGACGACAGCCAATCCGGGCGAGCGCCTCGGTTTGCTGGGCCGCAAGGTGGGCATGATGCGCATCTTCACGGACGACGGCGATGCCGTGACCGTGCTCGACGTGTCCAACAACCGCGTCGCCCAGGTCAAGACCGCCGACGTCGACGGCTACAGCGCCCTGCAGGTGGCCTTCGGCGCCCGCAAGGCCTCCCGCGTGACCAAGCCCCAGGCGGGCCACCTGGCCAAGGCTGGTGTGGAAGCGGGCGAACTCCTGAAGGAGTTCCGTGTCAGCGCCGACGTGGCGGCCGAGTACAAGGCTGGCGCGCAGGTCCCCGTGACCCTGTTCGCAGCGGGCCAGCAAGTCGACGTGCAAGGCACCTCGATCGGCAAGGGCTATGCCGGCACCATCAAGCGCCACAACTTCAGCTCGCAGCGCGCGTCGCACGGCAACAGCCGTTCGCACAACGTGCCGGGCTCGATCTCGATGGCGCAGGATCCGGGCCGCGTGTTCCCGGGCAAGAAGATGACCGGCCACATGGGCGACGAGACCGTCACGACCCAGAACCTGGACATCGTGCGCGTCGACGAGGCCCGCCAGCTGCTGCTGGTCAAGGGTGCCGTGCCGGGCGCCAAGGGTGGCTTCGTCACCGTGCGTCCCGCCGTCAAAGCCAAGCAAGGAGCCAACTGATGCAGCTCGAGCTCCTGAATGAGCAGGGCCAGGCGGCCGCAAAGGTCGATGCCCCTGACACCGTCTTCGCGCGTGACTACAACGAAGCGCTGGTGCACCAGGTCGTGGTGGCCTATCAGGCCAACGCCCGCCAAGGCACCCGTGCTCAGCTGACCCGCGCCGAGGTCCATCACTCGACGAAGAAGCCGTTCCGCCAGAAGGGTACCGGCCGCGCTCGCGCCGGTATGACCTCGTCGCCGCTGTGGCGTGGGGGCGGTCGCACCTTCCCGAATTCGCCGGACGAGAACTTCAGCCACAAGCTGAACAAGAAGATGTATCGCGCCGGCATGGTGACGATCCTCTCCCAGCTCGCCCGTGAAGGCCGCCTGGCCGTGGTCGACTCGCTCAAGGTCGAGGCGCCCAAGACCAAGCTGCTGGCCGCCAAGCTCAAGGCGATGAACCTGGATCACGTGATGGTGATCGCTGACGAGGTGGACGAGAACCTGTTCCTCGCCTCGCGCAATCTCGTCAATGTGCTGGTGGTCGAGCCGCGTTACGCCGATCCGGCGTCGCTGGTCTTCTACAAGAAGGTCATCGTCACCAAGGGCGCGATCGACAAGCTGCAGGAGATGTTCGCATGAGCGCCGCCAAGTTTGATGAGGGCCGCCTGGCCCAGGTGCTCGTCGCGCCGATCATCTCGGAAAAGGCCACCAGCGTCGGTGAAAAGCACAACCAGGTGCTGTTCAAGGTGCTGCAGGATGCCTCCAAGCCCGAGATCAAGGCTGCTGTCGAGCTGATGTTCAAGGTCGAGGTCGCGTCGGTCCAGGTGCTCAACACCAAGGGCAAGACCAAGCGCTTCGGCGGTCGCATCGGTCGTCGTGACCATGTGCGCAAGGCCTATGTCTCGCTGAAGCCGGGCCAGGAACTGAACTTCTCCGGGGAGACTGCGTAATGGCTGTCGTCAAGGTCAAACCGACTTCGCCTGGCCGCCGTGCCGTGGTGAAGGTGGTGCACAAGCACCTGCACAAGGGCGCGCCCGAGGCTTCGCTGCTGGAACCCCAGAAGCAGAATTCTGGCCGCAACAACAACGGTCACATCACGGTTCGCCACAAGGGTGGTGGTCACAAGCACCACTACCGCGTGGTGGACTTCGTGCGCAACAAGGATGGCATCCCGGCGAAGGTCGAGCGCGTCGAGTACGACCCGAACCGCACGGCCCACATCGCGCTGGTGTGCTATGCCGACGGCGAGCGTCGCTACATCATCGCGCCGCGTGGCCTGGAAGTGGGTCAGACGATCCTGAGCGGCGCCGAGTCGCCGATCAAGGCCGGCAACACCCTGCCGATCCGCAACATCCCGGTGGGTTCGACCATCCACTGCGTCGAGATGATGCCTGGCAAGGGCGCGCAGATCGCCCGCTCGGCCGGCACCTCGGTGACGCTGATGGCGCGTGAAGGCACCTACGCCCAGGTCCGCCTGCGTTCGGGTGAAGTGCGCAAGATCCACATCGACTGCCGCGCCACCATCGGCGAGGTGTCCAACGAAGAGCACAACCTGCGCCAGTACGGCAAGGCCGGTGCGATCCGTTGGAAGGGCATCCGTCCGACCGTTCGCGGTACCGCCATGAACCCGGTGGACCACCCGCACGGTGGTGGCGAAGGCCGTACCGGCGAGGGCCAGGTCCCGGTGTCTCCGTGGAACACCCTGACGAAGGGCTACCGTACCCGCAACAACAAGCGCACGCAGACGTTCATCGTTTCGCGTCGCAAGAAGTAAGAGGGGAGCGCAGCAATGTCTCGTTCACTCAAGAAGGGCCCCTTCGTCGATCACCACCTGCTCGCCAAAGTCGAGAAGGCCGTGGCCACCAAGGACAAGAAGCCGGTCAAGACCTGGTCGCGTCGCTCGACCATCATGCCCGAGTTCATCGGTATCACGATCGCGGTGCACAACGGCAAGCAGCATGTGCCGGTGTACGTGACCGACCAGATGGTCGGCCACAAGCTCGGCGAGTTCGCGCTGACCCGCACGTTCAAGGGTCACCCCGCGGACAAGAAGGCCAAGCGCTGAGGAGCCCGACGCAATGGAAACCAAAGCAATCGTCCGTGGTGTGCGTCTGTCCTGCGACAAGGGTCGCCTGGTGGCCGACATGATCCGCGGCAAGCCGGTCGATCAGGCCCTGAGCATCCTGACGTTCACGCCCAAGAAGGCCGCCGGCATCATCAAGAAGGCGCTGGAGAGCGCGATCGCCAACGCCGAGCACAACGACGGCGCGGACATCGACGAACTTCGCGTCACCTCGATCTACGTGGAGCAAGGTGCCACGCTGAAGCGTTTTGCCGCCCGCGCCAAGGGCCGTGGCAACCGCATCAGCAAGCCCACCGCGCACATCTACGTGACGGTCGGCAACTGAGAAGGCAGGTAGAAAGTCATGGGACAGAAAATCCATCCGACCGGGTTCCGCCTGCCGGTCACGCGCAATTGGTCGTCGCGCTGGTACGCCGGCAACCGCCAGTTCGCTGCCATGCTGGCCGAGGACATCGAAGTTCGTGAGTTCCTGAAGAAGAAGCTCAAGAACGCCGCAGTGTCGCGCATCCAGATCGAGCGCCCCGCCAAGAACGCCCGCATCACCATCTTCTCGGCTCGTCCGGGTGTGGTGATCGGCAAGAAGGGTGAGGACATCGAGAACCTGAAGCTGCAGCTCGCCAAGATGCTGGGCGTTCCGGTCGCTGTGAACATCGAGGAAGTGCGCAAGCCCGAAGTCGATGCCCAGCTGATCTCGGAGTCGATCACCCAGCAGCTCGAAAAGCGCATCATGTTCCGCCGCGCGATGAAGCGCGCGATGCAGAACGCCATGCGCCTGGGCGCCCAGGGCATCAAGATCATGTCCTCCGGCCGTCTGAACGGCATCGAAATCGCCCGCACCGAGTGGTATCGCGAAGGCCGCGTGCCCCTGCACACCCTGCGCGCCGACATCGACTACGGTTTCTCGGAAGCCAAGACCACCTATGGCGTCATCGGCGTCAAGGTGTGGGTCTACCGTGGTGACCGTCTGGCCAATGGCGAAGCGCCGGTGATGCGTGGTGAGGACCGTCCGGAAGACGACCGCCGCCGCCGTGGTCCGCGCAACGACCGTCCTGGTGACCGCCGTGGCCCGCGTGGCCCGGGCGGTCCTGGTGCCGGCCGTGGTCCCCGCGGTGAAGGTGCTCCGGCCGAAGGCGCTGCCCCGGCGGGTGACCGCACCGGCGTGAAGCGCGTGGTGCGCGCGCCCGCCCCTGGCGTGGCAGCGAAAGGAGAATAAGGAATGTTGCAACCGTCCCGTCGCAAGTTCCGCAAGGAACAGAAGGGCCGCAACACCGGCGTCGCCACCCGTGGCGCCGACGTGTCTTTCGGCGAATTCGGCCTGAAGGCGACCGAGCGTGGTCGCATCACGGCCCGCCAGATCGAAGCGGCCCGTCGTGCCATCTCGCGCCACATCAAGCGCGGTGGCCGCATCTTCATCCGCATCTTCCCGGACAAGCCGATCTCCCAGAAGCCGGCCGAAGTCCGGATGGGTAACGGCAAGGGCAACCCCGAGTACTACGTGGCCGAGATCCAGCCGGGCAAGGTCCTGTACGAGATCAACGGTGTGCCTGAAGCGCTCGCCCGCGAAGCCTTCACCCTGGCCGCTGCCAAGCTGCCGCTGCGTTGCACCTTCGTGACGCGTGGCTTCGGCGCCTGAGCCCAAGGAGTAATGCAATGAAAGCCTCCGAACTCCGCGCCAAGGACGTCGCCGCGCTCGAAAAGGAAATCAGCGATCTGCTGAAGGCCCATTTCGGCCTGCGTATGCAGAAGGCGACCCAGCAACTGGGCAACAACGCGGTGCTGAAGAACACGCGCCGTGACATCGCCCGTGCGCGCACCATCCTCGCCGAGAAGAAGAAGGGAGCTGCGTGATGAGCGAAGCCCAGGTTCAAGAAACGCAAGCCACTGCACCGGCCCGCGCCAAGGTCGTCCGTACCCTGGTCGGCAAGGTCGTGAGCGACAAGCGCGCCAAGACCGTCACCGTGCTGGTCGAGCGCCGTGTCAAGCACGAGCTCTACGGCAAGATCGTGGCCCGCTCGCGCAAGTACCACGCCCACGACGAAAAGGGCGAGTACAAGATGGGCGACTTGGTCGAGATCACCGAAAGCCGTCCGCTGTCCAAGACCAAGAACTGGGTCGTGACCCGGATGGTCGAGAAGGCCCGCGTGGTCTGACGCTGCACTGAAAGCACGCTGCGCGCCGGGGTCATCCTGACCACGGCCGCTGTGAAAACCGGCTCGCTGGGATACTGGCGGCCGGTTTTGCTTTTTCTGCGGTCATTTCATGCGATCTGGCCCACACACCGTCACAACGAGGAGAGCCCCACCATGCTGAAAGTCGGCGACAAGCTGCCCCAAGTCACGCTGTACGAGTTCATCGACGTACCCACCGAAGGCTGCTCGCTCGGGCCCAATCCGGTGGACGTGGCCAAGGCCGCCGCAGGCAAGACCATCGCCCTGTTCGCGCTGCCGGGGGCCTACACGCCGACCTGCTCGGCCCAGCATGTGCCCGGCTACGTGCAAGACGCCGAGGCACTGAAGGCCGCAGGCGTGGACGAGATCTGGTGCCTGTCGGTGAACGACGCCTTCGTGATGGGCGCCTGGGGCCGGGAACTCGGCACCGCCGGCAAGGTGCGCATGCTGGGTGACGGCAGCGCCGACTTTGCCAAAGCCGCCGGCCTGACGCTGGACCTGACCGCGAAGGGCCTGGGCCTGCGCTCGCAGCGCTACTCGGCGCTGGTCAAGGATGGCGTGGTGCAGACGCTGAACGTCGAAGGCCCCGGCAAGTTCGAAGTCAGCGATGCAGCGACGATGCTGCAGCAGGCCAAGGGCTGATTGCCAGCCTCCCGCCTGCTGAAGCAAAGAGGCGCCCGCGGGGCGCCTCTTTGCGTATGGGGAGCGGGACCTGCGCGCGGCTCAATCCACCGTCGCGATGAAGCCGCCGCCCAGGCAGACCTCGCCGTCGTACAGCACGGCCGACTGGCCGGGGGTGACGGCCCACTGCGGGGCGTCGAAGTGGAGTTGCAGCCGATCGGGGTCGCTGCCCAGCGTGAGCGTGCAGGCCTCATCGGCCTGCCGGTAGCGGGTCTTGGCACTGACGGCGAGGCGGGAGGGCGGTTCGCCCGCGCACCAGTGCGCGCCATCGGCCTGCAGCGAGTGGCTGAGCAGCCAGGGGTGGTCATGCCCCTGCACGATGTAGAGCGTGTTGGTCGCCAGGTCCTTGCGGGCGACGAACCAGGGCTCGTGCTCGCCACCGCCGCGCCGGGCGCCTTTTTCCTTGATGCCGCCGATGCCGATCCCCTTGCGTTGGCCCAGCGTGTAGAAGCTCAGGCCGACGTGCTCGCCGAGCAGGCGGTTGCGGTCGTCGCGGATCGGCCCCGGCGCCTGCGCGAGGTAGCGGTTGAGGAACTCACGGAACGGCCGCTCGCCGATGAAGCAGATGCCGGTCGAGTCCTTCTTCTTCGCGTTCGGCAGGCCGATCTCCTGGGCGATGCGGCGCACTTCGGTCTTGTGCAGTTCGCCGACCGGGAACAGCGTGGTGGCGATCTGGGCCTGGTTCAGGCGGTGCAGGAAGTAGCTCTGGTCCTTGGACGGATCCAGCCCCTTGAGCAGCTCGTGCCGTCCCCGCTCGGCGTTGAAGCGCGCGCGGGCGTAGTGGCCCGTGGCGATCTTCTCGGCACCCAGGCGCATGGCGTGGTCGAGGAAGGCCTTGAACTTGATCTCGGCGTTGCAAAGCACGTCCGGGTTCGGCGTGCGCCCGGCCTGGTACTCACGCAGGAACTCGGCGAAGACGCGGTCACGGTACTCGGCGGCGAAGTTGACGTGCTCGATCTCGATGCCGATCACGTCGGCGACGGCCGCGGCGTCGAGGAAGTCCTGGCGCGACGAACAGAACTCGCTGTCATCGTCGTCTTCCCAGTTCTTCATGAAGATGCCGACGACCTCGTGTCCCTGCTGCTTGAGCAGGTGGGCGCTGACGGCCGAATCGACGCCGCCGGACAGGCCGACGACCACGCGGGAGGGTTTCATCGGCCCGATTGTCCCCGCAGGCGCGACTCCTTGCCGTCGTACACCGAGGCGTGGGTATGGATCGCGCCGAGCGGCAGGCGCTGCCCGGCGAGGTGGTCCTCCAGGCAGCGCAGCACCAGCGGGCTGCGCAGCACGGCGTGGCGGGCCCGGATCTCTTCGGGCGTCAGCCATAGGGTGCGCACGATGCCCGTGTCGAACGGGCGCCCCGCAATCTGATCACCCACGCTGCCGGTGAAGGCAACGCGAAAAAATGTCAGATCCTCGCAACGCTCGGGCCGAACGATACGTGACAGGTAGAGGCCGACGAGGTGGGTGGGCGTGAAGGCGCGGGCGGTTTCCTCCAGCGTTTCGCGGATCACCGCCTCCAAGGGCGACTCGCCGGGGTCGAGGTGCCCGGCCGGGTTGTTCAGTCTCAGGCCGTCGGGTGTCTCTTCTTCAACCAGCAGGAAGCGTCCGGCGTCCTGGACGATGGCTGCGACGGTGACATGGGGCTTCCAGCGGGGCTCGGTCATGGCCGGATCGTAAGGGTTGACACGCCGCAACCCCGGGGTGATCCCAGGTCCGGTCGCGTTGGTTCTGTACCAGGAACCCGTGTAAGCTGCCCGGTCCGTGGAGTTTTGCCCACGAGGAGGAGACGACATGCTGATCGGAGTTCCGAAGGAAACAGCGCCAGGCGAAAAGCGCGTGGCCACTGTGCCGGACGTGGTGGAAAAGCTCGTCAAGCTGGGCTTTGCGGTGGCTGTGGAAAGCGGCGCGGGCGATGCCGCGAATTTTGCGGACGAGACCTACAGCGCGGCCGGCGCCACCGTGGTGCCAACGGCGGCCGACATCTGGACGCGCAGCGACATCGTCTTCAAGGTGCGCGCCCCCAGCACGGACGAGGTTGCACTGCTGCGCGAGGGCGGCACGCTGATCAGCTTCATCTGGCCAGCGCAGAACCCCGAGCTGATGCAGCAGCTGGCCGCTCGCAAGGTCACCGTGCTGGCCATCGACGCGCTGCCACGCCAGTTGTCGCGCGCGCAGAAGATGGACGCGCTGACCTCCATGGCCGGCATCAGCGGGTACCGCGCCGTCATCGAGGCGGCCAACGCCTTCGGGCGCTTCTTCAACGGCCAGATCACCGCCGCCGGCAAGATCCCGCCGGCCAAGGTGTTCATCGCCGGCGCTGGCGTCGCGGGCTTGGCCGCCATCGGCACCGCAGCGAACCTGGGCGCCATCGTGCGCGCCAACGATACCCGCGCCGAGGTGGCCGACCAGGTCGTCTCTCTGGGCGGTGAGTTCGTCAAGGTCGACTACGAGGAAGAGGGTTCGGGCGGCGGCGGCTACGCCAAGGTGATGAGCGAGGGCTTCCAGGCCGCCCAGCGCGCGATGTATGCGCAGCAGGCCAAGGACGCCGACATCATCATCACCACCGCGCTGATCCCGGGCAAGCCGGCGCCCAAGCTGATCACCGCCGAAATGGTGCAGAGCATGAAGCCGGGCAGCGTCATCGTCGACATGGCGGGCGAGCAGGGCGGCAACTGCGAGCTCACCGTGCCGGGCGAGGCGGTGGTGCGCCACGGCGTGACGATCATCGGCTACACCGATCTCGTGAGCCGTCTGGCCAAGCAGTCCTCGACGCTGTACGCGACCAACCTGCTGCGCGTGACCGAGGAGCTGTGCAAGAACAAGGAAGGCCGCAAGGATGGCGTGATCAACGTCAACATGGAGGACGACGCCATCCGCGGCCTCACGGTCATCAAGGAAGGCAGCGTCACCTGGCCGGCGCCGCCGCTGAAGCTGCCCGCGCCGCCACCCAAGGCCGCGGCCGCACCGGCGGCCGCACCGAAGGGGCATGGCCACGGTGCCGGCGAGCCGATGTCCGGCAAGTCGCTGGCGACGGTGTTCGGCATTGGCGCGCTGGCCTTTCTGCTCGTCGGGTTGTACGCGCCGGCCAGCTTCCTGTCGCACTTCACCGTGTTCGTGCTGGCCTGCTTCATCGGCTACATGGTGGTCTGGAACGTGACGCCCTCGCTGCACACACCGCTGATGAGCGTGACCAACGCCATCTCGTCGATCATCGCCATTGGCGCGCTGGTCCAGGTCGCGCCGCCGCTCACCGGTGGGGTGACGGATCGGCCCAATGCGCTGATCCTGGGCTTGGCCGTGTTTGCGCTCGCGCTCACGGCCGTCAACATGTTCGGCGGCTTCGCGGTGACGCGTCGCATGCTGGCGATGTTCCGCAAGTAAGGAGACGACCATGACGTCCAGCCTGGCCACCGTTTCCTACATCGGCGCCACCATCCTCTTCATCCTCAGCCTGGGCGGGCTGGCCAACCCCGAGACCGCGCGCCGCGGCAACCTGTTCGGCATCATCGGCATGACCATCGCCGTGCTGGCCACGGTGCTGGGGCCGCGCGTCACGCCGGCAGGCATCACCTGGATCATCGCTGCGCTGGCCGTCGGTGGCGCCATCGGCCTCTTCGCGGCGAAGAAGGTGCAGATGACCCAGATGCCCGAGCTGGTCGCCCTGATGCACAGCCTGGTCGGCCTGGCGGCCTGCCTGGTGGGCTTCGCCAGCTACGTGGACACCTCCACGGTCTTCCCGACCGAGGCCGAGAAGGCGATCCACGAGGTGGAGATCTACGTGGGCATCCTCATCGGTGCCGTGACCTTCTCCGGCTCCATCATTGCCTTCGGCAAGCTCTCCGGCAAGATCGGCGGCAAGCCGCTGCTGCTGCCGGCGCGGCACTGGCTCAACCTCGCCGGCCTGCTGGTGGTGATCTGGTTCGGCCGCGAGTTCCTGCACGCGCATGACATCCAGGCCGGCATGACGCCGCTGCTGGTGATGACCGTGATCGCCCTGCTCTTCGGCATCCACATGGTGATGGCCATCGGCGGCGCCGACATGCCGGTGGTGGTGTCGATGCTCAACAGCTACTCGGGCTGGGCCGCGGCCGCGACGGGCTTCATGCTCAGCAACGACCTGCTGATCGTGGTGGGCGCGCTGGTGGGCAGTTCGGGCGCCATCCTCAGCTACATCATGTGCCGGGCGATGAACCGCAACTTCATCAGCGTGATCGCCGGTGGCTTCGGTGGCGGTGCCCCGGCCCCGGCGGCCGCAGGCGGTGGTGCGGCCCAGCCGGCCGGCGAGGTGTCGCCGGTCAGCGCGGTGGAGACCGCCGAGATGCTGCGCGAGGCCAAGAACGTCATCATCGTGCCCGGCTACGGCATGGCGGTGGCGCAGGCCCAGCACACGGTCTTCGAGATCACCAAGCTGCTGCGCGAGAAGGGCGTCAAGGTGCGCTTCGGCATCCACCCGGTGGCCGGGCGCATGCCGGGCCACATGAACGTGCTGCTGGCCGAGGCCAAGGTGCCCTACGACATCGTGCTGGAGATGGACGAGATCAACGAGGACTTCCCGGACACGGACGTCACCATGGTCATCGGCGCCAACGACATCGTGAACCCGGCTGCCCAGGACGACCCCACCAGCCCGATCGCCGGCATGCCGGTGCTGGAGGTGTGGAAGGCGCGCACCTCCATCGTGATGAAGCGCTCGATGGCCTCGGGCTACGCGGGCGTGGACAACCCGCTGTTCTACAAGGACAACAACCGCATGCTCTTCGGCGACGCCAAGAAGATGCTCGACGAGGTGCTGGCGGCGCTGCGGGCCTGAGTCGCGTCCCTGCGCCACCCACCCAAGCCGGGCCTTGCCCGGCTTTTCCTTTCGTATCTGTCGATGGGGTGACATCGACCCAGGGTCTTCCCCTGATCAAACCCGGGTATCCAAGGCCCTGCCCTGCGGGAGAATCATTGACAACGCAGCAGTGAACCCACCATGGAACCCGTCTGGCTGAAACAGTACCCCGTCGAAGTGCCGATGCACATCGACACCCGTGTGGCCCCGTCCCTCGTGGCCCTGGTGGACGAGGCCTTCACGAAGTACGCTGACCGCGTGGCCTGTCGCTACATGGGGCAGGATTTCAGCTACCGTCGCCTGGACGAGGCGTCGCGCGCGCTGGGGGCGTGGCTGCAGGCACAGGGGCTGGTGCGAGGCGACCGGGTGGCGATCATGCTGCCCAACATGCCGCAGTACCCGGTGGCGGTGGCCGCGGTGCTGCGTGCCGGTTTCGTGGTCGTCAACGTCAACCCGCTCTACACGCCGCGTGAGCTGGAGCACCAGCTGAAGGACTCCGGCGCGAAGGCGCTGATCGTGCTGGAGAACGTGGCGCACACCTTCGAGCAGATCCGCGCCCAGGTGCCGGTGCAGACCGTGCTGCTGGCCTCGCTGGGCGAGATGCTGGGATTCCCGAAGGGCCTGCTCGTCGACGCCGTGGTCCGCCACGTCAAGAAGCTGGTGCCAGCCTTCAGCCTGCCCGGTGCCGTGCGCTTCAAGGAGGCCCTGGCCGCGGGTGCGCGCCTGAGCCTGCGGCCAGCCAACCCGGGGCCGGAGGACATCGCGGTGCTGCAGTACACCGGTGGCACCACCGGCGTGAGCAAGGGAGCGGTGCTGCTGCACCGCAACCTGGTGGCCAACGTGCTGCAGTCCGAAGCCTGGTTCCAGCCGGCGCTGAAGAAGATGCAGCCCGGCGAACAGCTCGTGCAGGTCTGCGCGCTGCCGCTGTATCACATCTTTGGCTTCAACACGAACATGATGCTGGGCATGCGCATCGGCGCCTGCAACATCCTGATCCCGAACGCACGGGACCTGCCGGCCATGTTCAAGGCGCTGGCCGGGCTGAAGTTCCACAGCTTCCCTGCGGTCAATACGCTGTTTCACGCGATGGTGCATCACGCCGATTTCGGCACGGTGGACTGGAGCAACCTGAAGATCTCGGTGGGCGGTGGCATGTCGGTGCACCAGGCCACCGCCAGGCTCTGGCTGCAGAAGACCGGCTGCCCCATCTGCGAGGGTTACGGCCTGTCGGAAACCTCGCCGACCGTGACCTGCAACCCCACCGACAGCACGACCTTCACCGGTTCGATCGGTCTGCCGATGCCCGACACCGAGCTGAAGCTGCTCGACGACGCGGGCAATGAGGTTCCCGCTGGCCAGCCTGGCGAGATCGCCGTGTGCGGGCCTCAGGTCATGGCCGGTTACTGGCAGCGCCCGGACGAGACCGCCAAGGTGATGACCGCCGACGGCTTTTTCCGCACCGGCGACATCGGGGTGATCGACGAGCGTGGCTATGTGCGCATCGTCGACCGCAAGAAGGACATGATCATGGTGGGTGGCTTCAACGTCTACCCGAACGAGGTCGAGGACGTGCTGACGCAGATGCCCGGCATCATGGAGTGCGCCGTGGTGGGGGTGCCCGACGAGCGCAATGGCGAAACTGTCAAGGCGGTGGTCGTTCGGCGCGACGAGAGCGTCACCGAGGAGGACATCCGTGCCTACTGCGAGCAGAACCTCACCGGCTACAAGCGCCCGCGGCTGATCGAGTTCCGCAGCGAGCTGCCCAAGACGGCCGTCGGCAAGGTGCTGCGCCGGCAGCTGCGGGGGCCGGGTCAGGGCTGACCCGGCCATGCGTGCCCGCGGGCGGGTGGGGCGCTCTCAGAGGCCTTGCAGTTGCGCAATGTTGCTCATGGATCAGGCGGTTGCAGGCATGATCCCGTCCCATGGCTGAGTTCTTCCGCAAGACCGATGCAGGCCGGCGCGAGTTGCGCGAACGCCGGTTGGGATTGCCGCGTGTGGCACGCAACCTGCTGCTGATCATCGACGGGACGCGCAGCGTGCGCGACTGGGTTGGAATGATCCAGGGGGCCTCGCTGGCCGATGCCGTTGCGCTGGCCGAGCTGGGTCTGATCGAGCCGGGCCTGGGCCGGGCTCCTGGGGACAGCGAGCTGGCTGGCCTGAGCGTGACGACGGCGCCTGCGACCCTGTCCGGCGTGCCGTCGGCGCTGCCCGCCGCCTGGACCCGACCGGGGCGGCTCAGCGAGCTGGGTGACCTCCCGTCCCCTGGCGCAGAGCCCCGTCACATGGCCTCGCTGGGGGCGTCGCTGCCGACGATGCTGGCTTCGCTGGGGGGGGATTCCACCTGGGGTGATACGTCGGGTGCGCCGCTCGGCCGCCCCGGCCTGCGCACCACACCGACCACGACAGGTGCTGTGCCTCGGCGGGCGGCGCCTGCTGCGGTGGCGAGCCCGTCGTCCGCCGTGGCGCGTGCGCCGGCGGTGGCCAAGGCGGCGGCCAGCGAGGCCGGCGTGATGTCGGTGCCGCCCTCGACTTGGCCGGGCGAGGACTCTGCCGGCTTCGTGCCCCTGGACGCGGGTGGCCGCCCGGTCGGCCGCACCGGCCTCGACTACAGCGAGCTCTATGACAGCCTGAACGCACTGGTGCGCGAAACCCTGGGCCTGCTCAAGGGCTACCGCTACACCCTGCGCATCGAGCGGGCACGCAACGTGATCGAGCTGGAGGCGGTGGCAGGGGCCTTCCTCATCGAGGTGCGGCGCGTGCGCGGCGATTCCACCGCCCGCATGGTGGAGCGCGCCCTGCGTCTTGGCAGCGGCTAAGCTGCGCGCATGCCTACCCATGCGCCCACGCCCCCCGATCCCGGCTCTCCTGACCCTGTCCCTGCTTCCGCTCCTGCTGTCCCTGTGACAGAGCGTCCGTCCACCGCGGTACGGCCGCGCACGGCCATCGTCGCGGCGATGGCGCAGGAGCTGGCCGCGCTGCTGGCCCACCTTGATGGGGACTTCACCGTGCAGGCCCACGCCGGGCGACGCTTCCACGTCGGCAGGCTGCATGGCGAGCCGGTGGTGCTGGTGCTCTGCGGCATCGGCAAGGTGGCGGCGGCCACCACGGCGGTGCTGCTCGCCGAGCGATACGGTGTGCAGAGGCTGGTGTTCACCGGCGTGGCGGGGGGCTTGGCCCCCGGCGTGCGGGTGGGCGACGTGGTCGTGGCTGGCAGCCTGCTGCAGCACGACATGGACGCCTCCCCGCTGTTCCCGCGCTGGGAGGTGCCGCTCACCGGGCGCAGCGAATTCGCTGCCGATGCCCCGCTCAGCGAGGCCCTTGCCGCCGCCGCCGCCCAGGTCCTGGCCGAGCCGGGGCACTACGGTGCGGCCGGCCTCTCCGACGAGGTGCATGCCCTGGGCGTGCATGAGCCCGCTCTGCACCAGGGCCTGATCGTCAGCGGGGACCGCTTCGTCTCCTCGGCGGGCGAGAGCGTGGCGCTGCAGGCGGCCCTGCCTGCCGCCCTGGCGGTGGAGATGGAGGGCGCCGCCCTGGCGCAGGTCTGCCATGACCTCGGCCTGCCCTTCGCGGTGCTGCGCACCATCTCCGACCGCGCCGATGACAGCGCGCACGTCGATTTCATGCGCTTCATCGAGGTGGTGGCCTCGCACGCCAGCGCCGCGATCGTTGGGCGCTGGCTGCAGTCACTGCCCGGGCGCTGAAGCCCATCGCCCGGGGCGCGCGAACGCCGCTCAGCTGCGGCCTTCCTCCACCGCGTGGCAGGCGATGCGCACGCCGCCGAGCGTCTGCAGCGCCGGGCGCTCTTGCCGGCAGCGCGCGCTGGCCAGCGGACAGCGCGGGTGGAAGGAGCAGCCGCTGGGCGGATTGAGCGGATTGGGCACCTCGCCCTGCACGGGGGTGCGGGTCTGGCCCGTGCGCCGCAGGTCCGGAATCGCGTCCAGCAGCATGCGGGTGTACGGGTGGCGCGGCTCCTCGAAGAGCGCGCGCTTGTCGGCCAGCTCCACCAGCCGGCCCAGGTACATCACGCCCACCTGGTCGGCCACGTGGCGCACCACCGCCAGGTTGTGCGAGATGAAGAGGTAAGTGAGCCCCCGCTCGCGCTGCAGGTCCTTCATGATGTTGAGGACCTGGGCCTGCACCGACACGTCCAGCGCCGAAGTGGGCTCGTCGCAGACCAGGAACTCCGGCCGCGTCGCCAGCGCCCGGGCGATCGAAATGCGCTGGCGCTGTCCGCCGGAGAACTGGTGCGGGAACTTGTCGACGTCGGCCGCCGCCAGGCCCACCGACTTCAGCAGCTCGCCCACCCGCTGCGTCAGCTCGCCGCGCTCGGTCGCCAGCCGGTGCTCCAGCAGCGGCTCGCCGACGATGTCCAGCACCTTCCAGCGCGGATTGAGGCTGGCGTAGGGGTCCTGGAAGATCATCTGCATGCGCCGGCGCAGGGTGCGCGCCTCGGCACCGGCAAAGCCGTGGGTGGTGTCCTGGCCGTCGAAGTGCACCGAGCCGGCCGAGGGCCGGTACAGGCCCACCAGCAGGCGGGCCACGGTGCTCTTGCCGCAGCCTGACTCGCCCACCAGGGCCAGCGTGCGCCCCCGCTCGATGGTGAAGCTCACGCCATCGACGGCATGCACGAACTGGCGCGGCCGGCGCTCCAGTACGCGGTTCAACCAGGGGGCGGAGACGTCGAAGCGGCGCACCAGGTCGCGCACCTCGACCAGCGGGGGCGCCGAAGCGGCTGCCAGGGCCGTTGCAGAGATCGAAGTCATCGTCGTCGTCGATCCTGCGTTCATGCCCGCTCCCCGCTCACGCCCACGCTCACGGGCAGCCAGCAGGCGGCCCGGGTGGCGCCGGCGTCGGCCAGTTCGGGGCGCTCGCGCTGGCAGCGCGCCACGGCCCGCTCGCAGCGCGGGTGGAAGGCGCAGCCGCTCGGGATGGCGTTCAGCCGCGGCATGGCGCCGTCGATCTGCAGCAGGCGCTCGCGGTCCTCGTGCATCGCGGGGATCGAGCCCATCAGGCCGACGGTGTAGGGGTGGGCGGAGCGGTGGATGATGTCCGCCACCGGGCCGATCTCGACGACGCGCCCGGCGTACATCACCGCCACGCGGTCGCTGGTCTCGGCGATCACGCCCATGTCGTGCGTCACCAGCATCACCGCCGCGCCGTGGTCCTGGCACAGCCGCTTGAGCAGGGCAATGATCTGTGCCTGGATCGACACGTCCAGGGCGGTGGTCGGCTCGTCGGCCACGATCAGGCGCGGCTCGGCCGCCAGCGCCAGCGCGATGACCACCCGCTGCCGCATGCCGCCGGAGAACTGGTGCGGATAGTGGTCGATGCGGGCCTCGGCGGCCGGGATGCCGGTGTCCTGCAGCAGGCGGATGGCGCGCTCGCGGGCCTGCGCCTGGGACAGCGGCAGGTGGGTGCGGATGGTCTCCACCAGCTGCTGGCCGACCGTGTACAGCGGGTTCAGCGAGGTCAGCGGGTCCTGGAAGATGGCGCCGATGCGCCGGCCGCGGATGCGCCGCATCGTCTCGGGCGGCAGCTGGTCGATGCGTTCGCCCTCCAGGCGGATCTCGCCCGCGGCGATGCGCCCGGGCGGCTCCAGCAGGCCGATGATCGCGGCGCCAGTGAGCGACTTGCCGGCGCCGGACTCGCCCACCACACCCAGCACCTCGCCGGCACGGATGTCGAAGGACACGTCATCCAGCGCGCGCAGCGTGCCGTGCCGAGTCGGGAACTCCACGCGCAGGTGGCGCACGTCGAGCAAGGGGGGCGGGGTGACGGCGCTCATCTCAGACGGGGATTCAGTGCATCGCGCAGCCAGTCGCCCAGCAGGTTCACCGACAGGGCGATCAGCACCAGCATCACGCCGGGGAAGACGGTGATCCACCACTCGCCGGAGAAGAGGAAGTCGTTGCCCACGCGGATCAGCGTGCCCAGCGAGGGCTGGGTGGGCGGCACGCCCACGCCGAGGAAGGACAGCGTGGCCTCGGTGATGATGGCGAGCGCCACCTGGATGGTGGCCAGCACCAGCACCGGGCCGGTCACGTTGGGCAGCACGTGGCGGAACATGATGCGCAGCGGGTGCACGCCGATCACGCGCGCCGCCTGCACGTACTCCTTGTTGCGCTCCACCAGCGTGGAGCCGCGCACCGTGCGCGCGTACTGCACCCAGTAGCTCAGCGAGATGGCGATGATCAGCACCGCGAAAGCCAGGTGCTCCGCCGCCTCGGGGAACATCGCGCGGCCGGCGCCGTCAATGAGCAGCGCGATCAGGATCGGCGGGAACGACAGCATCACGTCGCACACCCGCATGATGAAGGCGTCCACTCGCCCGCCGACGAAGCCGGCCAGCAGGCCCAGGCCGACGCCCACCACCACCGACAGCAGCACCGACACACCGCCCACGAACAGCGAAATGCGCGCGCCGTACATCAGCGCCGAGAGGATGTCGCGGCCCTGGTCGTCGGTGCCCAGCAGGTAGCGGGCCTGGCCGCCCTCCTCCCAGGCCGGGGGCAGGCGGGCGTCCGACAGCTCCAGCGTGGCCAGGTCGAAGGGGTTGTGCGGCGCCACCCAGCCGGCGAAGACGGCGCAGAAGACGCAGACGGCGGCCACCAGCGCGGCGCCGATCGCCACCGGCGAGTGGCGGAAGCTGTACCAGACGTCGCCGGCAAAGAAGCGTTGCAGGGCAGCTTTCATGGGCGGGACGAAGCCAGTGGGGCGTCAGGACGTCGGCAGCGCATCAGCCGTGGCCTCCGGTGCCGCCCTCGATGCGCAGGCGCGGGTCGACCGCGAAGTACAGCAGGTCCACCACCAGGTTGATGACCACGAAGATCAGCGCGATCAGGCAGAGGTAGGCCGCCATCACGGGGATGTCGGCGAACTGCACCGCCTGGATGAACAGCAGCCCCATGCCGGGCCACTGGAACACCGTCTCGGTGATGATCGCGAAGGCGATCAGCGAGCCCAGCTGCAGCCCGGTGATGGTGATCACCGGCACCATGGTGTTCTTCAGCGCGTGGCCGAAGTACACCGCGCGGTCGCTCAGGCCGCGGGCGCGGGCGAACTTGATGTAGTCGCTGCGCAGCACCTCCAGCATCTCCGCGCGCACCAGCCGCAGGATGAGCGCGAGCTGGAAGATCGACAGCGTGACCGCCGGCAGCACCAGGTGCTTCCAGCCGTCGAGCGTCAGGAAACCGGTGCTCCAGCCACCGAGGCGCACCACCTCGCCGCGGCCGAAGCTGGGCAGCACGCCCAGCGTCACCGCGAACACCAGGATCAGCAGGATGCCGATCAGGAAGGTGGGCAGCGACACGCCCAGCAGCGACGCCATCATCACCACCTGGGCCAGCCAGCGCCCGCGCCGCAACGCGGCGTACACGCCCAGCGGGATGCCCACCACCAGCGCGATCACCGCGGCGGTGAGCGCCAGCTCCAGCGTGGCCGGGAAGCGCTCGGCGATCAGTGCCGAGACCTTGCGCCCCTGGCGCAGGCTCATGCCGAACTCGCCCTGCACCGCGTTGCCGACGAAGGCGGCGAACTGCACCGGGAACGGCTGATCCAGCCCCAGGCTGGAGCGCAGCGCGGCACGGTCCTCGGCGGTGGCGTCCTGCCCGAGCAGGTTGGTGACCGGGTCCCCCACATACTGGAACAGCATGAAGGCGATGAAGGCCACCGCCAGCATCACGGCCAGCGCTTGCGCCAGCCGGCGCAGGATGAAAGCGAGCATGCGAGGCCGGTCAGTTCACCTTCACCAGACGCATCTCGATGCGGTTGTCGGCCCGGTGCACCATGTCGATGTTCTTCTTCACGGCCCAGGGGATCACCTGGTTGTGCAGCGGGATGTGCGAGACGTCCTGGTGGCTGAGCAGCAGGGCCTGCTCGATCAGGTCGTTGCGGTTCTTCTGGTCGACTTCCTTCTTGATGCGCTCGACCAGCGCGTCCATCTGCGGGTTGCTGTAGCGCCCGACGTTGTAGTTGCCATCGCCCTGCGCGCCCAGCGAGCGCACCAGCGACTGCAGGGAGTACAGCGCGTCGAAGGTCGGCACGCCCCAGCCCAGCATGTAGATGCTGGCCTCGTAGCGCTGGATCATCGGGAAGTAGGTGGTCAGCGGCAGGGTGCGCAGCTTGGCCTTCACGCCGATCTTGGCCCACATCGCGGCCACCGCCTGGCAGATCTCCTCGTCGTTGATGTAGCGGTTGTTCGGGCAGGCGAAGTCCACCTCGAAGCCCTGCGCGTAGCCGGCGTCGGCCAGCAGCTTCTTCGCTGCCTCGACGTCATAGGGCCAGCGCACGTCGGCCCTCTTGGTCCAGCCATTTACCTGGGGCGCGATCAGCGTGCCCGTGGGCTGCGCCAGGCCGCGCATCGTGGTCTTGGCGATCGCCTGCACGTCGATGGCCTGGTAGAGCGCACGGCGGACCTTGAGGTCCTTCAGGGGGTTCTTGCCCTTGATGTTGCTGCCCGGCAGTTCGTCGCGGAACTGGTCCATGCCGAAGAAGATGGTGCGGTTCTCGGCGCCGTCGAGCACCTTCAGGTTGCTGGCGTTGCGCAGGCGCGGCAGGTCGGCCGGCGAGGGGTCCAGCACCATGTCGACCTCGCCCGACAGCAGGGCGGCCACGCGGGTGGCCTCCGACTTGATGGGCGTGTAGACGACCTCGGTGACGTTGCCTTCCATCTTGCCCCACCAGTTGGGGTTCTTCGCCAGCACCAGCTTGACGTCCTGCTCCCAGCTCTTGAGCACATACGGCCCGGTGCCGTTGGCGTTGCGGTGGGCGAAGTTCTCGTCCTTGGTCTTGGCGTCCTTGGGTTCGACCGACTTGTTCTTCTCGGACCAGTCCCGGTCCATCATGCGCAGCTCGGTGAGCTGGCGCAGCAGCACCGGGTTGGGCGCCTTGGTGAAGATGTCCACCGTCAGGTCGTCGACCTTGACCACGCGGTCGATGCCCTGGGTGTAGACGCCGTAGTTGGAGGTCTTGGCCATCGCGCGGTTGAGCGAGAAGACCACGTCGTCGGCGTTGAAGGCCGCACCATCGTGGAACTTCACGTTCGGCCGCAGGCTGATGCGCACCTGCGTGGGGCTGACCTGCTTGGAGCCGGTGGCCAGCATCGGCTCCAGCGCGAAGGTGCGGCTGTTGTAATAGAACAGCGACTCGTACACCGCCGCGTGCACCCCGTTGCCCAGCGCGTTGTTCTGCGAGTGCACGTCCCAGGTCGGGATGTCGCTGGCGCTGGCCCACTTGAAGGTGGCGGCGCTGGCGCTGCCGGCGGCGGTGCAGGCGGCCAGGGCCGCGGCGAAGGCGATGCGATGGATCATGGGCAGGCTTCGAGTCTCAGGGTGAAAACGAACACGCCACGCGGTGTACAGCGCGTGGCGCCCAAGTGTGACCGGATCGTAAACCAGTGCACGAATCGTGCACATCCTGCCGTGCAAGGCATTGCTCTGGCCATGGCGTGCGCGCCATGTCACGGCGGTGGGCCGCGGCGCGCTCAGGGGTGCGCCGCGAGCACCTGCGCCACCGCGGCGGTGAGCCGGCGGGCGTAGTCCAGGTGCAGGAACTCGTTGGGCCCGTGCGCGTTGCTCTTCGGGCCCAGCACGCCGCAGACCATCATCTGAGCGGCCGGGAAGCCCTGCTGCAGCAGGTTCATCAGCGGGATCGTGCCGCCCTGGCCAACGTAGCCCAGCGGGGCGTCCCAGTGCGCCAGCGAGGCGGCCTGCATCGCCGTTTCCAGCCAGGGGCTGAGGGTCGGCGCATTCCAGCCGGTGGCGCCCTCCGCACCAGCACGCCCGTCGGGCTGGAAGGTCACGCGGGCGTTGTAGGGCGCATCGGCCTCCAGCAGTGCCTTCAGTTCGAGCGCGGCGCGCGGGCCGTCCACCAGCGGGGGCAGGCGTAGGCTGAGCTTGAAGGCGGTCCAGGGCCGCAGCACGTTGCCGGCCTGGCCGATCGCCGGCAGGCCGTCCGCGCCGGTGACCGACAGCGTGGGCCGCCAGGTGCGGTTGAGCAGCGCCTCGACCGGGTCGGTGGTGGTGGGCAGGGTCGGGCCGCCGTCGGCGCCGCAGGCCCAGGGCTGGCTGCGCCAGGCGGCCTCGCCGAGGATGGCGGCGGTCGCACGGGCCTGGCCGAGCCGGTCGGCGGGGATCTCGCAGTGCAGGCTGGCGGGCAGCAGGTGGCCGGTGGCGCTGTCCTCCAGGCGGTCGAGCAGGTGGCGCAGGATGCGGAAGCTCGACGGCACCACACCGCTGGCGTCGCCGGAGTGCACGCCCTCGGCGAGGATCTCCACCTTGAGCGCGCCTGTGACGTTGCCGCGCAGCGAGGTGGTGAGCCACAGCTGGTCGTAGTTGCCCGCGCCGGAGTCGAGGCAGACCACCAGGCTGACCTGGCCGAGGCGCTCGCGCAGCGCATCCAGGTAGGGTGGCAGGTCGCCCGAGCCGCTTTCCTCGCAGGTCTCGATCAGGCCGACGATGCGCGGGTGCGTGGCGCCCTGGGCCTGCAGCGCCCGCACCGCGGCGATGGCCGCGTAGACCGCGTAGCCGTCGTCGGCGCCACCGCGGCCGTAGAGCTTGCCGTCCTCGATCTTGGGCGTCCAGGGGCCGAGGTCGCTGCGCCAGCCGCTGAACTCGGGCTGCTTGTCGAGGTGGCCGTAGACCAGCACGGTGGGCGCGCTGGCGGCATCCGGCTCGGGGCGGGTGGCGGCGATCTCGAAGAACAGCAGGGGCGTGCGCGGCTGGCCGCGCTCGTCGTTCAGACGCACGATCTCCAGCGTCAGGCCGCGCACCTGTTGGGCCTGCACCCAGTCGGCGGCGCGCCGCACCACCTGCTCGATGTGGCCGTGCTGCCGCCAGTCGGGGTCGAACATTGGGCTCTTGGCCGGGATGGCGATGTAGTCGACCAGCTGCGCGACGATCTGCTCGTCCCAGGCGCGAGCGCTGTGCGCGGCCAGCGCGGCGGTGTCGAGGGCGGGCAGCTTCAGGCGTTCGGGGGCGTTCATGGCGGGCAGACTCCTGGGCAACCGATGCGGCGTGACCCGCACGGGGCATCCAGTTTAGGCCGCCAGGCCCGGGCATGCCGACATGTCGACATGCCGAAGGCCTCGTCAGTGCCAGGCGTGGTCCAGCAGGCGCGGCAGGCGTGCCACCTGGGCGATCAGGCCGTCCGGCAGGCCGCGGCCGGTCAGGGTGCCTGCGGCATGCCAGCGGGCTTCACAGCCGCCGTCGCGGCGGCGCTTGAGCTGCAGGGTCAGTGGCAGCTCGATGGCAGCGTGGTCGTCGCGTTGCAGCACCGTGGTGGTGTCGGCGCTGGCGCCCATCACCAGCCAGAGGTGGCCGGCGTCGCGCGGTTGCAGGGTGGCGAAGACGGGCCAGTCCAGCGCGGCGGCCGCGTCCCGCAGGTGGGCCAGGGCCCGGGCCAGGTCGACCGGGAGACGGCGGGCCGGGTGCTCATCGCCCACCGGATCACCGTCCATGGCCGCCAGGCTCACCAGCGACAGGCTGCTGGTCTGCCAGCACAGCCAGGGGGTGGCGTCGCGTGCAGGGCTGGCTGGCGAGGCGGGGTTCACTGCGGCCCGCCAGACGACGCGCGGCGGGGTGAACGCTGGCGCACTGAGCGTCGACGGCGCGCGCAGGGCGGAAATTGGCGGGAGGGCGGCAGGCTGCATCGGCGGACTCCTCGGTGGGTGGCTGCGGTAGGGATGCGAACGATGCGATCGGTCACGGGTGGCCACAGCAGGATGGGCGGATCCTGTGACGGCTTCACGACGCCCGCGTATCGGCGTGTAAGTTACGGGTCAGGCGAGCGGTGCGAAACCGCCCCCGGCCAGGGGGTGCATGACCCCGCTGACGTGGGCGGCGCACCGACGAACACGCTGCGGGGGCGGCTACATCTCGTCACGTAACGGTGCCGGCCCCGAGGGACTCAGGTCACCGTTGCGCCCGCAGCCCCTCAGCTGCGCTCGAACTTGAACACCGCCGTGCTGGCGAGCAGGTTCGGCAGCCGCTCCACCACGCGGCCCTCGTGCAGGCCAAAGGCTTCGAGGATGCGCAGGCCGCACTGGCCGGCCAGCACCTCGAAGTCGGCGAAGGTGCCCACGCGGATGTTGGGCGTGTCGTACCACTGGTAGGGCAGGGCCTTGGTCACCGGCATGCGCCCGCGCAGCACGCTCAGCCGGTTGGGCCAGTGGGCGAAGTTGGGAAAGCTGACGATGCCGATGCGGCCCACGCGCGCGGTCTCGCGCAGCATGGCCTCGGTGTTGCGCAGGTTCTGCAGCGTGTCGAGCTGCAGCACGACGTCGAAGCTGTCGTCCTCGAAGATGGCCAGGCCCTCCTCGAGGTTGAGCTGCAGCACGCTGACGCCGCGCTGGATGCACTCCAGCACCTTGGCGTCATCGAGCTCGATGCCGTAGCCGCTGCAGCCCTGCTGCTGCACCAGGCGTGCCAGCAGCACGCCGCCGCCGCAGCCCAGGTCCAGCACCTTGGCGCCCTGCGGCACCAGACGCGCGATGGCGTCGATCGACGAGGCGGGCTTCATGCGTGCACCTCCTGGGCGACGTGTTCGAGGTAGGCGCGCACCGCGGCGTGGTAGCGGGGGTCTTCCAGCAGGAAGGCGTCGTGGCCATGCGGTGCGTCGATCTCGGCGTAGCTGACCGTACGCCGGTTGTCCACCAACGCCTTGACCAGCTCGCGTGAGCGCTGCGGCGAGAAGCGCCAGTCGGTCGTGAAGCTCACCACCAGGAACTTCGCCTGCGCCCGGGCCAGCGCGGCAGCCAGGTCACCGCCGTGCGCGCGTGCCGGGTCGAAGTAGTCCAGCGCGCGGGTGATCAGCAGGTAGGTGTTGGCGTCGAAGTACTCGCTGAACTTGTCGCCCTGGTAGCGCAGGTAGCTCTCGATCTGGAACTCGATCTCCTGCGTGCTGTAGGCCAGCTCGGCGCTGCGCAGCGCGCGGCCGAACTTCTCCTCCATCGAGTCGTCGCTCAGGTAGGTGATGTGGCCGATCATGCGCGCCACCCTCAGGCCGCGCTTGGGCACGACGCCGTGGGCGTAGAAGTCGCCACCGTGGAAGTCGGGGTCGGTGATGATGGCGCGGCGCGCCACCTCGTTGAAGGCGATGTTCTGGGCGGAAAGGTTGGGCGCGCTGGCAATGACTAGCGCGTGGCCCATCCGCTGCGGGTACTGCAGCGTCCAGCTCAGTGCCTGCATGCCACCCAGGCTGCCGCCCATCACCGCGGCGAGGCGCTCGATGCCCAGGCGGTCGAGCAGGCGGGCCTGGGCGTTGACCCAGTCCTCCACCGTCACCACCGGGAAATCGGCGCCGTAGGGCCGGCCGGTGGTCGCGTTCAGGTGCATCGGGCCGGTGGAGCCGAAGCAGGAGCCCGGGTTGTTGACGCCGATGACGAAGAAGCGGTTGGTGTCCAGCGGCTTGCCGGGGCCGATCATGTTGTCCCACCAGCCCTCGCTGCGCTCCAGGCCGGCGTGCGTGCCGGCGACATGGTGGCTGGCGTTGAGCGCGTGGCAGACCAGCACGGCGTTGCTGCGATCGGCGTTGAGCGTCCCGTAGGTCTCGTAGACCAGGGTGTAGTCGCTCAGCGCCGCGCCGCTTTGCAGCGCGAGCGGTTCGGCAAAGTGCAGGGACTGGGGGGTGACGTGGCCAAGGGATGCCATGGGACAGCTGCCAAGAAAACAACCCGGCATCGCAAAGGGCGGACACCGGGTCGGTTGGCCCCTCTTTAGCGGCATTTCTAGAGCGCCCGCAAGCCGGATCAAATCGGCGCTGGTCCGCAGTATAGGTCAGCCCCCCGGCCACGGGGGCCGGCGGGTGGCAGATGCACGCCCGGGTGTTCGGCAGCGGTGGCGCCCCACGAACCCGGGATGGCCCCGGTCGGCCGGAGGGTGCAAACTTTTCACGCTCTTGTCCCCGTGGCGCTGCGCGTCAGCGGCTGGTGTGATGTCGCCGGAGCACCGGCAGCCGCACAGGCGGAGAGGACAAGACGGGTGAAGGATCCGGACCATGAGCGCCATTCCTGGCTGGCAGCCGACCATCGTCGCCCCGCTGCCGACCGACGACGAGGACACTGTCCCCGCGACGGCCTGGGCCGGCGGGGCTGCGGTGCAGGCCGCGGGTCCGGCCGGCGGTGCGGCCTGGCTGGGGCGTTGGCTGCTCGGCGGCGGGCTGGTCTTCCTGGCCGGCGTGGCCGCCTGGCCGGCATGGAGCCGGGCGTCGACCTCCAGCTTCGCGCTGGTCTGGCTGGCCGGTCTGGTGGCACTGGGCTACCTGGCCTGGCGCTGGCAGGCGTCGGCGCGTCAGCGTGCGAACGGGCGGCGTCGCCAGGCCGAGCGGTTGCGGGTGGCCGAGGCGGCACTGCAGGCCACCCGGGCAAGGCTGCTCCAGCATGACCAGGCGGTGTCGCGGCGGGCCGAGCGCGCCCGGATGCTGCGCGAGTTGCACGACAGCGTCGGTGGACGGCTGGTGGCCGCCCTGGCGCTGGCCCAGCAGATCCCCATCCAGCCCGGTGCCCTGCTGCCCGAGGCGGCACCCGGCCTGCTGGCCGAGCTGCGCCACCAGGTGGAGGCCAGCCTGCTGGAGCTGCGCCTGTCGCTGGACCACCTCGAAGATGGGTCGGGGTCCCCGCTTGTGCAGGCCCTGGCCGACCTGCGCGACCACGCCGCGCCCATGCTGGCGGACGCAGGCATCCGCCTGGTCTGGGAGCTGCATGGGCCGGTGGAGGAGGTGACGTTGGGCGCGCACACCACACTGCAGCTGCAGCGCATCGCCCAGGAAGCGCTGTCAAACATCGCCCGCCACGCCCGCGACGCCAGCGAGGCCCGCTTGCTGCTGGAGCTGCTCGACGGCGAAACCGGCCGCCACCTGCGGCTGGCCATCAGCGACGACGGCCATCCGCCCGGCCCGGCGCCGACCGAGTTTGCGCCCACCCAGCCGCCGCTGCGCAGCGGGCTCGGCTGGGCGCGGCTGCAGCGTCAAGCCACGGAACTGGGGGCGCAGCTGGTAGCGGGTGCACAGGCGCGCGGCTGGACCGTCGACCTGGTGTTGCCGCTGCCGAGCCGCCGCTGAAAGGCGGAAGGGCCGAGGGACCGGCCCTGGGGCAAAGACGACATGGGCCTGCGTCGAGGCCAAGCCGGGGGCAGGGAGGGCGTTCCCGCGTCAGCCCATCAGGCTGTCGGGGGCGCGGTCTGCACGAAGCTGGGCCGCTGTGCGAGCTTGTCGGCCAGGCGGGCGAGGTTGGCGTGGCGGCTGCGCCAGTCGATTTCCGGGAAGCGGAAGTCGAGGTAGCCCAGCGCGCAGCCGCAGGCGATGTCCGCCAGGCTCAGGTACAGGCCCACGCACCAGTTGCGCTCGCCCAGCGCGCGCGACATCGACGCCAGGCTGGTGTCGACCTTGTCCAGCTGCCGGTCGACCCAGGCCTGGCAGCGCTGCTCGGCCGGGCGGCCGGGCCAGTTCAGCTCCATGCGGGCCGCGATCGCCGCGTCCATCACGCCATCGGCCAGCGCCTCCCAGGTGCGTACCTCGGCGCGCTCGCGACCCCGCTCGGGGATCAGCTTGCCCACGGGGGACAGCGTATCGACGTACTCGGCGATCACCCGCGAGTCGAACAGCGCCTCGCCGCCTTCCAGCACCAGGCAGGGCACCTTGCCGAGCGGGTTGCTGGCGACCACCTTCGGCTGAGCCGACCAGGGATCATCCAGGTCGAGCTTGTATTCGAGTTTCTTTTCCGCCAGCACGACACGCACCTTGCGTACGTAAGGGCTGGTGAGGGAGCCAATCAATCTCATGCAGGAACCAGGGTGGGCCGGGGGGCGTGACAGGGGTTCGGATCATTCTAGCGAGCCGCCTGCGTGGTTGCAGGCGCGCTGCCAAGCCGGTCCGGGACCGCGTCAGGCCACGACCTGCAGCCGGCTGCGCATGCTGGCGTGCAGGGCGTCGTCACAGCGGTGCATCAACGCCGTCACGGTGTCGCCTGAGCGGGTCAGGCTGTGGCCGTTGTGCACCCGCACCTGCAGGCCCGGGGCGATGGCCGACCAGTCGTGCCCATTCACGGCGCTGGTGAGGCGTTCGCAGATGCGGCTGCTCTCCTCGCGGCCGGAACGGTGCAGCAGGATGGCGAACTCGTCGTGCGTCCAGCGCGCCGGCAGGTCGCCGCTGCGCAGCTGCTGACGCAGCATGGCCGCGACGGCGCAGAGCACGCGGTCGCGCACCAGCGGGCCGAACTGTGCAGCCATGGCCTGTGCGTCGGCCACCGCGACCAGCAGGACCGAGCAGCGCGCACGCTCCACGTCGGTGCGCAGCAGCAGGGACTCCGTGCGTTGGACGAACTGGCGCCGGTCGGCCAGGCCGGTCAGGCTGTCTTCGCTGGGGCGCAGCGCGGTGGCGGCGGCGGTGAGGGCCCGCGTGCGCAGGTCGGCGTCGACCTCGGCGCCTCGGCGCTGGGCCGCCAGCCCCGCCGCGCGGGCCTGCCGCCGGGACCGGGCACGCTCGCGCTCGACCTCCAGCGCTGCGGCGTGGCGTCCCTGGGCCGCGAGCACGCGGCTGAGCAGGCCGGCAGCGAGGTCGGCCAGAGCGAGGTGGGAGAGCTGGCGCGCCTCGGTGATCACGCCGCGCGCGGTGGCTTCGGCCTCTTCCAGCCTGCCGGCGGCCCGCGCCACTTCGGCGCTGGCGCACAGTGCCAGCAGGTCGAGCCAGCCGCGCTCCCGGTGTACCAGCGGGCGAATCTGCGTGAGCAGCCGCTGCGCCAGGGCGGGCTCGCCGGCCCAGCAGGCCTGCAGCACCTGTACCCAGCCGAGCAGGAAGCGCCCCGGGCGCTGGGTGACCGAGTTCGGCACGCCCGGGCTGCGCTCGCAGCTGCTCAGGGCGTCTTCGATGCCCTGGCCCAGGCGATCGAGCAGGCTGGCGCGCTGCGCCCGGGGCTCGTCATCGAGCGTCAGCACGGTGGCCAGCGCCCTGCCGCAGGCGCGGTGGATGGCCAGGTGGGCCAGCCAGTCGCCGCGGCCCCGCTCGCGGGCCCGGTCCATGCCTTCTGCAAAGGTCTGCTCGGCCGCCTCGACCTGGCCACTCCAGGCCAGCGCCAGCCCGAGCGGGTCGGCGGCGATCACGGTGGCCAGCGGCTGCGGTGCCTGGCGCGCCAAGGTCAGCGCCAGGGTCCCGGTGGCAATCGCCTCGTCCAGGCGCTGCAGTGCCGTGAGCGCCGTGCAGCCCAGCGCGAGCGCCTCGACCTCCCCGTCGGTGCCGCCGTCCTGGCGCAGCAGCAGGGTGGCGTGGTCGGTGAATTCCAGCGCCTGCAGGTAGTTGCAGGCCCGCAGGTCGCAGCGTGCGAGGTGCAGCAGCGCGCGGGCCTCCAGTGCGGTGTCATCGACCTCGCGGGCGCGCTGCCGCAGCTGGGTGGCCAGGAGCCGGCAGGCATCGAGGGCACCCTCGCGCCATTGCGCCTGGCACGCGGTGTCGAGCTCATCCAGGCTGAGCAGGCTGGTCATGCAGGCATCCCCCGATGCGTTGTGGATCTTCGTTCGGACGCGGTGCACCGCTTGGGTGGCTCGCGCGCAATTTGTATGTGGCCTGTGGGCCAAAGTATCGCGGTCGGGGGGCTTTGGGGCTGTGCAGGAATTGACGATTTTGCTGAATCGGGCGCGACTACCCCATGGCCGGGGGAGCCAGGAGCAGACCGGCAGGGCGGTATCAGGCCAGGGCGGCCTGCAGGCGGGTCCAGGACGGCTGGACGGCGTCGATCAGTTCGTCGCGCTGGCAGCCACCCGCCGGAGCCAGCTGCTCGGCGGCGGCTTCCAGATCCTCCTCCTGCAGCAGGGCGTCGACCACGGCACCCAGGCCGAGCAGGCGGCGCAGGCGGGGGTCGAGTCCGGCCCAGGCGTCGGTGGGGCGGACGCGCTCGCGCACGAAGTGCACCACGTCGTTGGCGAGCCCCCAGGCGGCGCACAGCGCGCTGCCGTAGCTGGCGTGGCTGACGCCAAAGGCCTCGGTTTCCGCGGCGATCAGGGCGGCGCGGTCGTGCCCCAGGCCGGCCAGCAGGGCGCCATAGCGCTGCGGGGCATGGGCCAGCAGCACCGCCTGGCCGCTGTGGGCAAACAGGCCGGCGGTGTGGGCGTGCAGGCCATCGAGCCCGAGGGCGCGTGCACTGCGGCCCATCAGCAGGCCGCTGCGGCTGGCTTGCTGCCAAAGCGCGTCCATCGCGGGCGACGGCGTGAAGGCGGCGCGCAGGGCCGTTTCGTAAGTGATGGCCGCCACCTCGCGCGTGCCGAGGTAACGCACTGCCTCGCCCACCGTCTCGACGCGACGAAGCAGGCCGAACATGGCACTGTTGACGGTGCGCACCACCGCGGCGGCGAGGGCGAGGTCCGATTCGATCAGCCCGGCCATCTCGCCCAGCGGGGCGTCCTCGCGCTCCAGCAGGGCGAGCATCTGGACCAGCGTGCGCGGGCAGGCGGGCAGGTCGGCGTCGAGTCGGCGCAGGGCGGCGGGTAGGGGCATCGGGGTCCTCGTCGGGCACGGGCCGGCGGAGGGCGCCGGCCTGGCGCGATTGCAGCAGACTCCGGCACCAATCCGGCCATGGCCGATGCCCGTGGGGCCCGGCCCGGCGGACTTCGGTCACGCCCGCCGCACGGACATGGCACGCGTCAGGTGCTTGGGCGGGGGTCGAGCAGCGCCTCGCACTGGGTCCGGGCGCTGCTGCCGGCGCGCTGCTGCCGGCACACCGGGCGCAGCTGTTCGGCCAGACGGTGCAGCCGGGCGGGGCCGTCGGCGGTGGTTTGTTGCCAGCCTTGCAGGGCCGCGGCAATGCGCTGCAACGCGCGCACATTGCGCACGTGGTAGGCGTCGTGCTGCTGGGAGAGTTCGGCCAGCACGCTGGCCGTGGCCTCCTCGATGCGTGCGCCGTCCTCGGGGGCCAGCTGCACCAGCCAGGCCACGTGGCTGGCGCCCCACTGCAGCCGGGTGGCCGGGCCGCGGGCGGCTTCCCAGGCGCGCTGGGACCAGCGCAGCGCCTCGCTCATCTGCCCCTGGGCCCTGGCCAGGCTGGCCAGCTGGCCCATCAGGTAGTGCGGCGCAGCGGCGCGGGGAAGGTTGGCGGTGAGCAGGGCACGGGCTTCGGCGGGCATGCCCGCATCGGCGAGCAGGCGCGCGGCCGTGGGCACCACGGCCTGGCGCTCGCCAGGGTCGGGCGTGTCCCGCTCGAAGCGTTCCACCAGCTGGCGGATCTCGTTGCGCAGTTCGGCCGGGACATCGGCGTCGCCCTGCGGCCGGCCGAGGGTGGCCAGCTCCACCCGCACCTGCAGCGCCGTCAGGCGGTCGGCACGGGGCAGGCTTTCATCGGCGGCGAGGCGGCGCGCCGCCTGGTCCCAGGTCTGCTGCAGTTGTTGGCGTTCGCGGCTGCCGGCCACGCTGAGGGCGGCCAGCACCGCCGTCGCGTCATTGCTGACCAGGTCGAGCTGCTCGCGGGCACTGCTGCCGTCGCCCAGCAGGCGCAGCAAGGCCGCCCCGGCCGCGCTGCGCAGGTCGGCGTCCAGCGCAGCGGCGGTGCCGGCGGTACCCGCCGCCGCGGCCGCCTTGAGCAGCAGCCGGGTGTGGGTGGCCCGCAGGCCCGGCGGGCAGGCCTGGGCCAGGTGGGCGAGGGCGCGCGCCCGGTCGCCGGGGCGCAGGGTGTCGCGGTCGTCTGCATCCCAGGCATACCAGGCGAGCTGCCGCCATTCGTGCACCGGGAGGGCCTGGCCGGCCAGGGCGGCGGCCAGCACGTCGGTTGTCGGTCGGGTGGCGGCGCGGGCGGCCGAGCCGCCCAGTGCGGAGCGCAGCGCATTCACGTACAGGCTGGCGTCGAGCTCGCCGGGCAGGCGGGTGAGCTCCTCGCCCTGGGGGGACAGCAGCAGCATGCTCGGGTAGCCCCGCACCCGGAAGCGCTCGCCCAGCCGCTGGGCGCCGGGGGCGTCGCCGTCGATGTACAGGGGAATGAAGCCGCGCGAAAGTTCGATGAAGTCCACGCGCCGGAACACCGTGGCCTTGACCTGCTGGCAGGGTGGGCACCACTGTGCGCCCCAGAACAGGAACACCGGCTTGCCCTCGCGCCGGGCCTGGGCGAAGACGGCCTCCACATCGCTGCTGTGCTGTGCCTGCTGCCAGGCGATGGCGGGCGTGTAGGCGCTGGTGGCGTCGACGCTGGTCAGCGCCAGGGCCGCGCTGGCCAGCAGCGCCAGCGCACCCAGGCGCCAGCCGGCCGGGGTCGGGCGGGGAGAGGGCGGGCGGTTCGACGTGCGTGCCATGACGTTGCAAATTGTGCAGCGTGGCGGTGCTGGTGTCGCTACCCTCGATCCCGGGGCATCCCCGATGGTTTGCGGGGGTGAGGTCCCGCGCAAACCCGCAGAGTGGCCGTCCTGCCACCCCCGTCAGGCCGCGTCCGATTCGCGCCCGGCATCGGCGCCAAGCCAGAGCTGGGGGTCGCTGGCCTGGGCCACGGGAGTGGCGCGTGCCAGCGCCATCCAGACTGCAAAGGGCAGGCCGGCCTCGTGCGGCAGGGCCCGCGTCGGTGCCGGGCGCAGCAGTTCCAGCCGCATCGGCGCGTTGTCTGCCTCGTCGGCGTCCGGGCCTGGGCTCCTCGACAGCGGCAGGGCCGGCCGGCGCGCCACCAGCACGCCGCACTCGGGGGGGATTTCAGCGGCCTCGGCGATGCCCTCGGCCAGCACGTAGTACAGCGCCCCGGCCATCTGCAGGTAGGCGGCCCGCTTGGCCGGGCGGCGCAGGTCGGCCAGCAGGTCGGCGCGGCGCACCTTGATCTCGTGCACCACCGGCTGCAGGTAGGCCGCCACGCTGGTGTGGCGCACGGAATAGACGTCGGGCATCGCCATCTGCCAGCGCGGCTGTCCCGTGTCGTCGGTGACGCGCGCGCGCATCGCCAGGCCGCGCCAGGCGATGCGGCCGTCGCGCGCCAATGCCGTGGCCACCTGGCCGACCAGGGCTTCGTGTGCGCTGCGCGCCGCACGGTTTCGCTCGGCCGTCTGTGCCAGCACCTGCATGCCCGCATCGCTGACACGCACGCTCAGCCGCCCGGCCGCATCCTCGCGGCGCTCCAGCAGCCCGGCGGCGATCAGCTCCGCCTCGATCACGTCCTGGCAGGGCCATCCGGCCGATCGCCAGACATCGCGCAACCGCCGCCGGTGGGTGGTGCCGATGGCCGGGCCAGGCGGATCTGCCGGGGGAGGTGCAAGGGGGGCGACGGGACGCTCGGGCATCTGCGCAGCGTAGCGCAGCCGGCACGGTTCAGTGCAGCTCGCCCACCAGGGTCTGGAAGGAGAAGAAGTCCACCCCGTCCGGCAGGGTGTGTTCGGTGATCTCCAGGCCCACGCCGCTCGGGCCGCCGTCCAGCCAGCCCCAGGCCGGTTCGCTGCGCGGCTCGGCGGCACGGGTCGGCATGCCCCGCAGCAGGCGCGCCAGGGCGGCATCCATGCGCACGGTCTCGGCGATCAGGTCGGTGCCGGTGAAGGGGGTCATGGCGTGCTCCGAGGTGGCTGGCAGGTTGGCGGGGAGGCTGCGGGGCGGTGGCAGTGGTCTGCTGCCATGGAGCGGATCTTGGCCCGCCAGCCTGCTGGGCTGTATCACCCCAAGGGAGGATTTGTTGGGGGGTGTCTCCCGGTCGGCACCCCCAAAATGGGGGGGTGACTCGCCTGGTGGGGGGCATTGGGCGGTGGTGAGTGATGCCCCCCTGATGCCTGTGCTGGATACATAAAGCTCGGTGATTACCCCTGGCATGGGTGAAATCCATGCAATATGGCGACACAATGTATACATGATGGCAGCCCCCCACGACACCCCCCCCTCGCTTGCCGGTGCGGATCGCCCCAGCGAGGCCGGTGCCAGCCAGAGCGTGCTGGCGCAGCAGCGCCTGCGCGAGTTGATCCTCTCCGGCGAGCTGCCAGCGGGTACGCGCATCCTGGAGGTGCCGTTGGCCGAGCGGCTGGGCGTGTCGCGCACGCCGGTGCGCACGGCGCTCGTGCGGCTCGAACAGGAGGGTCTGCTGGAGGGACTGCCCAACGGCGGTTACCGTGTGCGTCACTTCAGCGACCACGACGTGCGCGACGCCATCGAGTTGCGTGGCACCGCGGAGGGCCTGGCTGTCCGCCTGGCGGCCGAACGCGGCGCGCCGGCCCCGCTGCTGGCGGCGGCGCGCGAGCACCTGCAGGCCATCGACCAGGCGCTGGCGGCACCCAGCTTCGGCGCGGCCGAGTTTGCCGACTACGCCGCCCACAACGAGCGCTTCCACGCGCTGCTGTCCGAGCTGCCGGGCAGCGAGGTGATCAAGCGCGAGGTCGAGCGGGCACGCAGCCTGCCGTTTGCGTCGCCGAGTGCCTTCCTGGGCGTGCAGCTGTCCCAGCCCGGTGCTCGCGAGATGCTCATCCTGGCCCAGCAGCAGCACCACGCCGTGCTGGAGGCCATCGAGCTGCGCGAGGGCGCTCGGGCCGAGGCGCTGATGCGCGAACACGCCCGCCTGGCCCGCCGCAACCTGGAGCGCGCCCTGGGCGACCACGCCGGTTGGAGCCTGGTGCCCGGCGCGGCCCTGCTGCGCCGACCCGATGTCTGACCAAAGACGCCTGACGTTCGAAGCCTGACGATCCCGGACGACCGTTCCCCACACAAAGAGGAGACCGCCATGACCACCACCCGCCGCCTTGTCACCCACAGCGCCCTCGGGGCCCTCGGTACGATCGCCTGTGCCGCCGCCGGCCTGCTGACTCCCGGCTTCGCCGCTGCCCAGGCCGATGCGCTGAAGATTGGCCTGATCCTGCCGATGACCGGCCCCTTTGCCTCCACCGGCCGGCAGATCGAGGCCGCCGCCAGGCTCTGGATGGCGCAGAACGGCGCCAAGGTCGCGGGCAAGACGGTCGAGCTGATCGTCAAGGACGACGCCGGCGTGGCCGACACCACCCGCCGCCTGGCCCAGGAGCTGGTGGTCAACGACAAGGTGGTGGCGCTGGCCGGCTTCGGCCTGACGCCGCTGGCGCTGGCCGCCGCGCCCGTGGCCACGCAGGGCAAGACCCCGCTGGTGGTGATGGCCGCGGCCACGTCCAGCATCACCGAGGCCAGCCCGTACATCATCCGCACCAGCTTCACGCTGCCGCAGGCCGCGATCGGCATCGCCGAGTGGGCGGCCAAGAACAAGATCAAGAAGGCCGTCACGATGGTGACCGACTACGGCCCGGGCATCGACGCCGAGAAGTTCTTCGTCGACCGCTTCCTGCTCAACGGCGGCACCGTGCCGGAGAAGCTGCGCACCCCGCTGCGCAGCCCGGACTTCGCCCCCGTGCTGCAGAAGGTGCGCGACGCGCAGCCGGACGCGGTGTTCGTCTTCCTGCCCTCGGGCCAGGGCGCAGCCTTCATGAAGCAGTTCGCCGAGCGCGGGCTCGACAAGGCCGGCATCAAGCTGATCGGCACCGGCGACGTGGTGGACGACGACATCCTGGCCGACATGGGCGACGTGGCGCTGGGCGTGGTCACCTCGCACCACTACTCGGCGGCGCACAAGTCGCCGGCCAACCAGAAGTACGTCGCGGCCTTCCAGGCCGCCAACCCGAAGATGCGCCCCAACTTCATGTCCGTGGGCGGCTACGACGGCATGCGCGTGATCTACAAGGCACTGGAGGCCACCAAGGGCGCCAGCGGCGAGGCGCTGCTCGCGGCGATGAAGGGCCAGATCTTCGAGAGCCCGCGCGGCCAGGTGCTGATCGACGCGCAGACCCGCGACATCGTGCAGGACATCTACATCCGCCGGGTCGAGAAGGTGAATGGTGCGCTCTACAACGTCGAGTTCGACGCGATGAAGGGCGTCAAGGATCCCGGAAAGAATCGTTGAGCGCCGCGTGCTGACGGGGGCCGACCGATGCTGACCCTGCTGTTCGACGGCATCGCCTACGGCATGCTGCTCTTCGTGCTGGCCCTGGGGCTGGCGGTGACGATGGGCCTGATGAACTTCATCAACCTGGCCCACGGCGCCTTCGCGATGGCCGGCGGCTACGTGCTGGTGCTGCTGATGCAGCGCGGCGGCTGGCCCTTCCTGGCGGCGCTGCCGGTCTGCTTCCTGGTGCCGGCGCTGCTCGGGGCGGCGCTGGAGCGCACGGTCTACCGGCCGATGTACCGCAAGCCGCACCTGGACCAGGTGCTGTTCAGCATCGGCCTGACCTTCATGGCGGTGGCGGCGGTGGACTTCGCGATGGGCTCGTCGCAGCAGAACCTGCAGCTGCCCGACTGGCTGCGCCAGCGCTGGGAGTTTGGCAGCGGCGCGGCCATGCTGGGCGTGGGCGCCTACCGGCTCTTCATCGTCGTGGTCTGCGTGGCGCTGGCGCTGGGGCTGCAGGCGCTGCTGACGCGCACGCGCTTCGGCAGCCGGTTGCGCGCGGCGGTGGACGACCCCACGGTGGCCGCCGGCCTGGGCATCCCCGTCAACCGGGTGTTCCTGCTCACCTTCGCGGTGGGCTCGGGGCTGGCCGGGCTGGGCGGCGCGCTGGGGGCGGACATCCTGGGGCTGGACCCGAGCTTCCCGCTCAAGTTCATGGTCTATTTCCTGATCGTCTGCGCGGTCGGAGGCACGCAGTCCATCACCGGGCCGCTGCTGGCCGCCCTGCTGCTGGGCATCGCCGACGTGTTCGGCAAGTACTACCTGCCCAAGCTGGGCGGCTTCATCGTCTACACGCTGATGATCGTGATCCTGCTCTGGCGCCCGCAGGGGCTGTTCACCCGGGAGGCGCGATGAGCGCGCGCCCGCCTGTCCTCCCTGCCGCACCGATGGATGCCGCTAACCTGGCCGCCACCCTGGCCACCCACAGCGCCCGGGTGATGCGCTGGAAGCCCTGGGAGCTCGCGGTCTGGGCGCTGATCTGGGCGGCGCCGTTTGCCGCACCGCAGCACGCCGCGCTGATCAACGAGATCGCCATCCTCGCGCTCTTCGCCATCTCGCTGGACCTGATCCTCGGCTACGCCGGCATCGTCTCGCTGGGCCACGCGGCCTTCTTCGGCGTCGGTGCCTACGCGGCGGCGCTGCTGGCCAAGCACCTGCACCCGGATCCGCTGCTCGGCCTGGCCTTCGGTGCCGCCGTGGGGGCGGTGCTGGGCGCGTTGACCAGCCCGATGATCGTGCGTGGCAGCGACCTGACGCGGCTGATGGTCACGATGGGCGTGGCACTCGTCCTGCTGGAGCTGGCCAACAAGTTCGACGGCCTCACTGGCGGCGCCGACGGACTGCAGGGCGTGGTCATGGGGCCGTTGCTCGGTGTCTTCGAGTTCGACCTCGCGGCGCGCACCGCCTCGGTCTACTCGCTGGCGGTGCTCTTCGTCGCCTTCGTCCTGCTGCGCCGGCTGGTGCACACGCCGTTTGGCATGTCGCTCAAGGCGCTGCGCGACAACCGCCTGCGCGTGGCCGCCATCGGCCTGTCGGTGCAGGGCCGCCTCGCGGTGGTCTACACGCTGGCCGCTGGGCTGGCGGGGGCCGCTGGCGCGCTGCTGGCGCAGACGACCGGCTTCGCCTCGCTGGACGTGCTGGAGTTCCACCGCAGCGCCGACGTGATGCTGGCGCTGGTGATCGGCGGCGCCGGCTGGCTCTGGGGCGGGCTGATCGGCGCGATCGCCTTCAAGCTGATGCACGACCTGATCTCCGCCATCACGCCGCAGTACTGGACCTTCTGGATCGGCCTGATCCTGGTGCTGCTGATGCTGGTCGGGCGCGAGCGGCTGTTCTCGCCGCGGCAGTGGTTCAAGCGGGGAGGCACGACATGAGCGATGTTGTCCTCCAGACCCACCACCTGGTGCGCCGCTTCGGCGGGCTGGTGGCCACGCACGACGTCAGCCTGAGCGTCGAGCGCGGCGCCCGCCATGCGCTGATCGGCCCCAACGGCGCGGGCAAGACCACGCTGATCAACCAGCTCACCGGCGTGCTGGCGCCCAGCGAAGGGCGCATCGAGCTGGCCGGGCAGGACATCACCGCGCTGCCGGCGCACCGCCGCGTCGCGCTGGGGCTGGTGCGCACCTTCCAGATCAACCAGCTCTGGCCCACCATGACGCCGCTGCAGAGCCTGGCGCTTGCGGTGTCGAGCCGCCTGGGGGCCTCGCGGCGCTGGTGGCAGGCGCTGGGCGCGGATGCCGCGGTGGCGCGCGAGTGCGAGGCGCTGCTGCGCCAGTTCCGCCTGGAGGACCACGCCGAGCGGGCCACCGCCGAGCTGCCCTACGGCAAGCGCCGGCTGCTGGAGATCGCCCTGGCCGTGGCGCTGCGCCCGCAGGTGCTGCTGCTCGACGAGCCGGCCGCCGGCGTGCCCGCGGGCGAGCGCCAGGACATCCTGGACACCATCGCCGCGCTGCCGGCCGACGTGGCGGTGCTGCTGATCGAACACGACATGGACCTGGTCTTCAGCTTCGCGCGCCGCATGACGGTGCTGGTCAACGGCGCGGTACTGACCGAGGGCACGCCCGAGCAGATCGCCGCCGATCCGCAGGTGCGCGCGGTCTACCTGGGTGAGTCGCTCACCGGGACCCGCCACGAAGCCCCGGCCCCCGTGGCGGCGACAGGAGCGGCCCATGGCTGAGGCACAGACCCTGCTGGAGGTGGACGGCCTGCGCTGCGGCTACGGCGAGGCCGTGGTGCTCAGCGAGGTCAGCTTCTCGCTCGCCGCTGGCCGCTCGCTGGCGCTGCTGGGGCGCAACGGCACCGGCAAGACCACGCTGATCAACACGCTGGTCGGCGCGGCGCGCCGGCACGCCGGGCGCATCACGCTGGCCGGGCGGGAGATCCACGGCCTGCCGTCCTGGGAGCGCGCTGCGGCCGGCATCGGCTGGGTACCTCAGGAGCGCAACATCTTCAAGTCGCTGACGGTGGAGGAGAACCTCACCGCCGTCGCCCGCCCGGGCCGTGGACCCGCGGCGTGGACGCCGCAGCGTGCCTTCGAGCTCTTCCCGCGCCTGGCCGAGCGGCGCCGCAACCTGGGCAACCAGCTCTCCGGCGGCGAGCAGCAGATGCTGGCCGTGGCCCGTGCGCTGGTGCTCAACCCGCGCCTGCTGCTGCTCGACGAACCGCTCGAAGGCCTGGCGCCCATCATCGTGGAGGAGCTGCTGCACGCCATCCGCCGCGTGGTGCGCGACGAGGGCCTGAGCGCCATCGTGGTCGAGCAGCACCCGGCGATGGTGCTGGCCATCACCGACGAGGCCATCGTGCTCGACCGCGGCGGCGTCGTGCTGCGCGCGGCCAGCCAGGCGCTGCTGGACGACCCGGCGCCGCTCGAGCCCTGGCTCGGCGTGGCCTCCCACGGGTGAGCGTTGTTCGCGTGACGCGCAGGCTGCGTCCTTCAGGCTGTGGGCAGGCCGGCCAGGAAGGTCCGCACCGCCAGCGTGAAGGCCACCGGCTGCTCGATCACGCTCTGGTGCGCGGCCTGCGCGAGCAGCAGGTACTGCGCGCCGGGGATCTGGCGGGCGATCGTCTCGGCCATCGCGGGCGGGGTGCCGGGGTCCTCGGCACCGGCGATCACCAGCGCCGGGCAGGTGATGGCCGGCAGTCGGTCGGTCAGGTCCAGCGCGCTGATGGCATGGCAGCAGCCGATGTAGCCAAGCGGGTCCTGGCTGACCACGCGGCGGCGCACGCGCGCCACCGTGGCGGCCTGCGCGGCGCGGAAGGACTCGGTGAACCAGCGCTGCATCGTGCCGTCGGCGATCGCCTCCAGCCCCTGCGCCTCGATGGTGGCGATGCGCTGGCGCCAGACCTCGCGCGCTTCGGCCGGGTAGCCCGAGCTGGTGTTGGCCAGCACCAGCGCGCGCACGCGCTCCGGGCGTCGCAGCGCCAGCAGCTGGCCGACCATGCCGCCCATCGACAGGCCGATGAAGACCACGGGCTCGCCCGCCGGCGCGGTGGCATCGATGACGCGGGCCGCGTCGTCGGCCAGCTCGTCCAGCGTGTAGGCCCCGGGCGGCGCTGCGCTGGCGCCGTGGCCGCGGTGGTCGTAGGAGATGACGCGGTGCTCGGTGGACAGGTCGGCCGCCAGACCGTCCCACATCATCCGGTCGCAGCCCAGCGCATGGCTGAGCACGATCGTCAGCGGCGCGGCTCCATCGTCGCGGTGCTGGCGTGGCTCCAGCACGCTGTAGGCGATGGCGGGATGGCCTGCGGTGCTGGTGGTGCGGCCCTCCCGGCCCGTGCCGGTGTGGACCGCCTCGGTCGCCGCACGCGGCGCCACCTGGGCGGCGAACAGCGCCGCATCGGGGTGGTCCGAGGCGCCCAGCTCGCGCAGCAGCTTGGCGGTGATCGCGTGCGCGGTGTTGGCCGCCGGCACGCCGGCGTAGATGGCGGTCTGGATCAGCGCCTCCTTGATCTCCTCGGGCGTCAGCCGGGTGGCGGCATCGCCACCGGCCAGCGAGGCGCGGCAGTGCAGCTCGAACTCCTCCCAGCGCCCCAGCGCGGTGGTGATCACCAGCACCAGCAGGCGGCGGGTCTTGAGCTCCAGCCCGGGGCGGCCCCAGACCTCGTGCCAGGCGTAGCGGGTGATGAAGGCCTGGAAGTCGGCACTGAAGGCGCTGGCGTTGCCGATCGAGCGGTCCACCCAGGCATCGCCCAGGATCTGCCGTCGGTTGCGCATGCCGCGCTCCAGGTCGTGATCGTATGGGGCCTGGGGCGCAGGGGATGAAGGCGTGTCAGGTGTCATGCGCGGATGCTGCCGCAGCCTCGGCGCTGGGTCCGGGCTGCCGGCTCGCCTCGCGTGGCATCTGTGCGCATAGCGCCCAAACGTTTGTATGACGAACATTCGCTCGCTAAGCTTGATCGATCCCAAATTCCGCAGCCGCCAAGTCGGCCCAACCGTCGCCCGTCATGGACAAAGAGGCTGACCTCCTTCCCCCCGGCCCTGTGCAGCGGGATGAACCGGCACTGGCTGTCGCCGACCTGCCGCCCGGCCACCCCGCCGAGCTGGCCGACGAGGGGCGCGCGCAGTCCCGCCGTGACCTGGTGGGCGGGCTGGAGAAGGGCCTGCTGGTCATCGAGGCCTTCGACCAGGAACGCGCCCGCCTGTCGATCAGCGAGGTGGCCCAGCGCGCCGGGCTGAGCCGGGCGGCGGCGCGGCGCTACCTGCTCACATTGGCCCACCTCGGCTACGTGGATCACGACGGCAAGGGCTTTGCGCTCAGCCCGCGGGTGCTGCGCCTGGGACAGTCCTACATGCATTCAGCCCGCCTGCCGCGGGTGCTTCAGCCCGAGTTGCAGCGGCTGGCCGCGGCGATGCAGGAGGCCACCTCGGCCGGTGTGCTCGACGATGCCGAGGTGGTGAGCCTGGCGGCGGCCACCGGCGGGCGGGTGGTGTCCACCACCCTGCAGCCGGGCCACCGCGTGCCGGCCTACTGCACCGCCAACGGCCGCGTGCTGCTGGCGATGGGGCCCGCCGAAGCGCTGGACGCCTGGCTGGAACGGCAGCAGGCCCGGCACGGCCTGCGCCCCCTCACGCCCCGCACGTTGACCCAGCCCGACGCCCTGCGCCAGGAGCTGGCGCGCGTGCGCAACCTGGGCTATGCCCTGGTGGACCAGGAGATGGAACTCGGCCTGCGCACCCTGGCGGTGCCGCTGCGCAACCACCGTGGCGAGGTGGTGGCCGCGCTCAACGTCAGCGCCATCGCGGCGCGCGTGTCGCTGGAGACGCTGCGCGAGCGCTTCCTGCCCATCCTGCTCGACGCCCAGCAGCGCCTGCGGCCCCTGCTGTAGCGGCTCCGGCAGTTGCTTCTCTCGACCCTCACGCCCATTGCCATGACCACTCCCATTCCGACCCGCACCCAGGTCGTCATCGTCGGCGCCGGCCCCGCCGGACTGCTGCTCGGCCAGTTGCTGGCCCGCGCCGGCATCGACAACGTCCTCCTCGAACAGCGCAGCGGCGAGTACGTGCTGGGCCGCATCCGTGCCGGCGTGCTGGAGCAGGTCTGCATCGACCTGCTCGACGAGGCCGGTGTCGGCGAGCGCATGCACCGCGAGGGGCTGGTGCACCACGGCATCGAGCTGGCCTTTGGCGGCGCGCGCCACCGCATCGACATGAGTGCACTCACTGGCGGCAAGACGGTGATGGTCTACGGCCAGACCGAGGTGACCCGCGACCTGATGGACGCCCGCAGCGCGGCTGCCCAGCCGACCGTCTACGAGGCCGCCGACGTGGCCATCCACGACTTCGACAGCGACCGCCCGCGTGTGAGCTACACGAAGGACGGTGTGCGCCACGAGATCGCCTGTGACTTCATCGCCGGCTGCGACGGCTTCCACGGCGTGTGCCGCGCCAGCGTGCCGGCCGAGCGCATCCAGCAGCACGAGCGCGTCTACCCCTTCGGCTGGCTGGGCATCCTGGCCGACGTGCCGCCGGTGGCCGACGAGCTGATCTATTCCAACCACGAGCGCGGCTTCGCGCTGTGCAGCATGCGCAGCAAGACGCGCGTGCGCCACTACGTGCAGTGCTCGCTGGACGACAAGGTCGAGGACTGGAGCGACGCGCGCTTCTGGGACGAGCTGCGCAGCCGGCTCGACCCCGCCGCCGCCGCGGCCCTGCAGACCGGCCCCTCGATCGAGAAGAGCATCGCGCCGCTGCGCAGCTTCGTGGCCGAGCCGATGCGCTTCGGCTCGCTCTTCCTGGCCGGCGACGCCGCCCACATCGTGCCGCCCACCGGCGCCAAGGGCCTGAACCTGGCGGCGGCCGACGTGCGCTACCTCAGCCGCGCCTTCATCGAGTTCTACGCGGACCGGAGCCGTGCGGGCATCGACGACTACTCCCGCAAGGCACTGCGCCGCGTCTGGAAGGCCGAGCGCTTCAGCTGGTACATGACCAGCCTGCTGCACAAGTTCCCGTCCGGCGCGGGCGACTCCGGCGCGGTGGGCCACCGCATGCAGACCGCCGAGCTGGACTGGCTGGTGCATTCCACCGCCGGCATGACGGCCCTGGCGGAGAACTACGTCGGCCTGCCCTTCGAAGACTGAGCTGCTGCTCCGGGCCGCCAGACGCGTGCGAGCTGCCGGGGGTGACCTCGGCATGCCCACGACATGACCGCTTGCACGGCCGGCTGAAGGGGGGCTGTGGCACGATCGGCCCCGCCGATGTCGTCTCCTCCGCCTGCCGTCCCATCCGCCACCGGGCCTGTCGTTGCCGAACCCGCCTGGCGCCGCCGCCTGAGGTGGCTGCTGGGCGATTGGGTCGACGAAGTCGACCGCCACAGCCTGCGCGCCGACCTCAGTGCCGGCCTGTTGGGCGCGCTGCTGGTGCTGCCACAGGGCATCGCCTTTGCCGCTCTGGCCGGGCTGCCGCCGCAGTACGGGCTGTATTCCGCGGTGCTGCCTGGCATCGTCGCGGCGCTGGCGGGCTCCAGCCGGCATGTGATGTCCGGCCCCACCAACGCCAACTCGCTGGCGCTGGCGTCGATGCTGGCACCCCTGGCGGCCACCGGGAGCCCGGCCTACATCGAGCTGGCGTTGGCCATCACGGTGCTGGTCGGCCTGATGCAACTGGCGGTCGGATCACTGCGCCTGGGTGCGGTGGCCAACTTCATCTCCCCCGCCGCATTGCTCGGTTTCACCAGCGGTGCAGCGCTGCTGATCGCGATCTACGCGCTGCGCGACGGCCTGGAGGCCGGGGTGCCCTCCGGGCTCGGCGCCATCGGCACCGCCGTGCAGCTGGCTCAGCACATCACCCAGGCCCAGCCGGCTGCCGTGGCGGTGGCACTGACCGCCTGCTTTGGCGCGGTGCTGGTGCGCTGGCTGTGGCCGCGCCCGCCGCACATGCTGATCGGACTGGTGGCGGCCAGCCTGCTCGGCTACGGGCTGCGTCGCAGCGGCGCGCCACTGACCGTCACCGGCGAACTTCCTGCGGTGCTGCCGGCCTGGCACCTGCCCCAGGTGGACTGGAGCCACCTGCCCGAGTTGCTGAACAAGGCGCTGGCGCTGTCGGTCATCGCGCTGGGTCAGTCGCTGTCGATCGCCAAGGTACTGGCGGCACGCTCCGGCCAGCGGCTGGACGTCAACCGCGAGTTTCGGGGCCAGGGGCTGTCGAACGTCGTCGGCGGGCTGTTCTCCTGTTACCTGTCCTGCGGCTCGTTGAATCGCTCGCTGCCCAACCTGCAGGCGGGCGCACGCACACCGCTGGCCGCCGTCTCTTCCTCGCTCTGGCTGCTGCTGGGGGTGGCGGTGCTGGCCGTGCCGTTGGCGCACATCCCGCGGGCTGCCATCGCTGGCCTGTTGCTGCTGGTGGCCTGGGGCCTGATCGACACCGCCCAGTGGCTGCACGTGGTGCGCAGCGATCGCAGCGAATATGCCGTGGCGCTGACCACCCTGTTCGCCACGCTCACGCTGCGGCTCGAAAGCGCCATCCTGCTGGGCACCAGCCTGGCGCTGCTGCTGCACCTGTACCGCAGCGCCCGGCCGGCAATGCGGCTGATGGGCTTCGACCGGGGCGATCCGGAACGCCGCCTCGTCGTGCTGGCCGACAGCCCCGCCGCGCTGCCTCCCTGCCCGCAGTTGCAGCTGCTGCGCATGGAGGGCTCGATCTACTTCGGTGCTGCCTCGCATGTGAACGACCAGCTGCACGCGCTGCGCGCTGCGGCCGACACGCCGCGCCACCTGCTGGTGATGGCCAAGAGCATGAACTCGATCGACCTGGCCGGGCTCGCCGTCTGGGAGGACGAACTGCGCGAGCGCCGCGCCCGTGGCGGCGACCTGTACTTCCACCGCCCGCGCTCGCAGGTGGTCGAGATCTGGCAGCGCAGCGGCTTTCTCGACCGCCTGGGCGCCGACCACGTCTTTCCGGACAAGCGCCGCGCCCTGGCCGCGATTCACCGCCGGCTCGACCCGGCGGTCTGCGCCACCTGCCAGATCAAGCTGTTCTGGGAGTGCCAGAGCGACGATCCGGCCGCGTCGATTTGACGGTCGTGGCTCGCCGCGCTCGGCGGCGGATCAGATCCGCCAGCCCAGCAGCAGGCCCACGCGCTGCGAGCCCGCTCGTGCCGACTCGCTGTCCCAGTAGGTGCCGAAGTTCGGCGCACGCAGCAGCTTGCCCTCGAAGCCCATGTGGAAGCCGCCCCGGCCCACCGGCCACATCACGCCGGCGCGGGCATACCAGCCCTCGCTGTGGTCGACCTCCGAGCCCCAGTGCCGGCGCAGCTTGGCGTAGCCGCCGCCCACCCACATCCGCCCGCTGCCCACCGGCCACTCGCTGCGCAGGCCGGCGGTGACCTCGTTGTCCTCGCCGCCGAAGAGCGGGAAGAGCTTGGCCTCGTAGCCCACCTCGGGCTGGATCCACCAGCCGGCCGGCAGGTAGGCGACGTTGACGCCCAGCGCCAGCAGCCGGTCGCCATCGCGCTGCACCGCGCGGCCGACGGTGAGGTCGATGCCGATGTCGCTGTCGTTGCCCTGGGCCGCCGCCGGGGCACCGACGGCAAGGCCCAGCGCTGTGCACAGGGCGAGGGAAGCAAGACGGGTGCGCCGCATGGTGAAAGCTCCAGGCCGTGACGGAAATCACAGCCTATCATCCCTGGCCGGTCACAGGACCGCCTGCTGCCCGCCCGGCCCTGCCGCCGGGCTGACCAAGGTCAGACCTTGGTCAGACGTTGAACAGGAAGTTCAGCACGTCGCCGTCCTTGACGACGTATTCCTTGCCTTCGGCGCGCATCTTGCCGGCGTCTTTGGCCCCCTGCTCGCCACCGAACTTGATGAAGTCCTCGTAGGCGATGGTCTGGGCGCGGATGAAGCCGCGCTCGAAGTCGGTGTGGATCACGCCCGCGGCCTGTGGCGCGGTGTCGCCGATGTGGATGGTCCAGGCGCGCACTTCCTTCACCCCGGCGGTGAAGTAGGTCTGCAGGCCCAGCAGCTTGAAGGCGGCGCGGATCAGGCGGTTCAGGCCCGGCTCGTCCTGGCCCATCTCGGCCAGGAACATCGTGCGGTCCTCGTCGCTCATCTCGGCCAGCTCGGCCTCGGTCTTGGCGCAGATCGCCACCACCGGGGCGTTCTGCTTCGCGGCGAACTCCTTCAGGCGGTCGAGGAAGGGGTTGTTCTCGAACCCGGTCTCGTCCACGTTGCCGACGAACATCGCCGGCTTGGCGGTGATCAGGCACAGCGGCTTGAGCAGCACCTGCTCTTCCTTGCTGAAGTCGACCGAGCGCACCGGCTGGGCCTGGTCCAGCGCGGCCTGGCACTTCTCCAGCACCTTGACCAGCGCGGCGGCTTCCTTGTCGTTGCCCGAGCGCGCGGCCTTGAGCGAGCGCTGCAGCGTCTTCTCCACCGTGCCCAGGTCGGCCAGGCAGAGTTCGGTCTGGATCACCTCGATGTCGGCGATCGGGTCCACGCGGCCGGCGACGTGGATGACGTTCTCGTCCTCGAAGCAGCGCACCACGTTGACGATCGCGTCGGTCTCGCGGATGTGGCTGAGGAACTGGTTGCCCAGGCCTTCACCCTTGCTCGCGCCCGCCACCAGGCCGGCGATGTCCACGAACTCGACGATGGCCGGCAGGATGCGCTCGGGCTGGACGATCTCGGCCAGCTTGTCCAGGCGCGGATCGGGCACCTCCACCACGCCGACGTTGGGCTCGATGGTGCAGAAGGGGTAGTTCTCGGCGGCGATGCCGGCCTTGGTCAGGGCGTTGAAGAGGGTGGACTTGCCGACATTGGGCAGGCCCACGATGCCGCACTTGAGGCTCATGGTGGGGTACTCGGAAAAACGGGGCGGGTACGGGGGGCGGGGCGGGTCGGCGCCGCAGGGCAGGCCGCTGTGCCGGGCAGGAAGCCCTGGATTGTAGGTGGCCGGCCTGCCGGGCTGCCGGGGCGGTGGCGGTGCGCTGCCTACAATCCGCCGCCATGAGTCCTGCCTTCGATCCCGCTTCCGGTGCTGCCGTGCACGAGGTGTGCATCCATGGCGCCGGCGCCGTGGGTGCCAGTCTGGCGCTGGCCCTGTCGCGCCGCGGCATCCCGGTGGCGCTGGTGGATGCCAGCCTGTCCCGCCCTGCCGCCGGGGAATCCGCCCGCGAGGACGTGCGCGCCTATGCGCTCAACAACGGCTCGGTGCAGCTGCTCAAGGCGCTGCGCGTCTGGGACGCGCTGCCCGCCGATGCCCGCACGCCCGTGCTGGAGATGGCGGTGGCGGGCGATGCCGGCGGCGCGATCGGCTTTTCCGCCTGGCAGCAGGCGGTGACCGAGCTGGCCTGGATCGTCGATGCGGGCGCGCTCGACCGGGTGCTGGCCGAGGCGCTGCGCTACGCGCCGCATGTGCACCGGGTCGCCGCGCCGGTGGCCGCGCCGCTGCAGGCCATCTGCGAAGGCCGTGCCTCCGCCACCCGCGCCGCGCTGGGCGTGGCCTTTGACCAGCAGCCCTACCACCACACCGCGGTGGCGGCGCGGCTCGTCAGCGACCAGCCGCACCACGGCGTGGCGCGGCAGTGGTTCCAGCAGCCGGGCATCCTCGGGCTGCTGCCCTTCGACCGCCCGCAGGCCGGCCACGGCTACGGGCTGGTCTGGTCGCTGCCGCAGGAAGAGGCCCACCGCTGGCTGGCCGCCGAGCCGGCCGAATTCGAGGCCGCACTGAATGAAGCCACCGGCGGCGCGGCCGGGCGGCTGACGCTGGCCTCGGCGCGCGCGGGCTGGCCGCTGGTCACCGGCCGGGCCGAGCGCTGGAGTGGCGAGGGCTGGGTGCTGCTGGGCGACGCGGCCCATGCGATGCACCCGCTCGCCGGCCAGGGCCTGAACCTCGGCCTGGCCGACGTGGCCTGCCTGGCGCCGCTGCTGGCCGACGCGCGGGCGCGCCGCCCCTGGCGCAGCCTGGGCGATGCCCGCACGCTGCGCGAGTACGTGCGTGAGCGCGCCGCGCCGACGCTGGCGATGTCCGGCCTGGTCGACGGCCTGTGGCAGCTTTTCTCGCGCGAGGAGGCCCCGCTGAAGGAACTCCGCAACCGCGGCATGAGTCTGGTGGATCAGCTGCCGCCGCTCAAGCGCTGGCTGACCCGGCAGGCGCTGCACGGCTGAGCCGGCGCCCCACGCCCGACCCGATCCGACCCCGGCCCCCGCCCAGTCCCTTCTCCCGCCCGATCCCAGGAACCCCCGATGAAGCCCTCCCTCCTGTCCCGATCCCTGCTCGCTGCGGGGGCGTTGGCGGCCCTGGCGATCGGCGCCGTGCGCGCCGACGAGGCCGACATCCGCAAAACCCTGGCCGAGCGCTACCCGAACCTGCCCAAGGTCGACGAGATCCGCCCGGCGCCGGTCAGCGGCCTGTGGGAGCTGCGCTTCGGCACCGAGCTGATGTACAGCGACGCCAAGGGCAACTACCTGATCCAGGGCGCGATCATCGACACCGCGGCCAAGCGCAACCTCACCGAGGAGCGCATCGAAAAACTCAGCGCGATCGATTTCGGCAGCCTGCCGCTGAAGGACGCCATCGTCTGGAAGACCGGCAGCGGCAAGCGCCGCATCGCCGTGTTCGCCGACCCGAACTGTGGCTACTGCAAGAAGTTCGAGCGCGACCTGCAGGCGGTCAAGGACCTGACCGTCTACACCTTCCTGATCCCCATCCTGGGTGGCGACTCGCCCGAGAAGTCCAAGGCCATCTGGTGCGCCAAGGACAGCACCGCCGCCTGGCGCAACTGGATGATCGAAGGCACCAGCCCGCCGCGGGTGATGGGCCAGTGCGACAGCGCCGCGCTGGAGCGCAACCTCAACCTCTCGCGCAAGCACCGCGTCAACGGCACGCCGGCCATCGTGTTCGAGGACGGCAGCCGCGCGCCGGGCGCACTGTCGCCGGCCGAGATCGAGAAGCGCCTGGCCGCGCCGGCCAAGTCCTGACGCAGCCGTCGGCCCCGACGTGAAGAAGCCCGGCTCGGCCGGGCTTCTTCGTTTCCAGTGTTTCCAGCAGGGCGACGAGGCGCCCCGGGGTTCAGCGGTGCGTGAAGTTCGGCGCCCGCTTTTCCAGGAAGGCGCCCATGCCTTCCTTCTGGTCGGCGCTGGAGAACAGCGCGTGGAAGAGCCGTCGCTCGAACAGCAGGCCTTCGGCCAGCGGGGACTCGTAGGCGCGGTTGATGCTCTCCTTGGTGGCCATCAGCGCCAGCAGCGAGTAGCCGCACATCGCCTGGGCGGCCTTGGCCGCTTCGGCGTGCAGTTCGGCAGCCGGCACCACGCGCGAGACCAGGCCGGCACGCTCGGCCTCGGCGGCGTCCATCATGCGGCCGGTCAGGGCCAGGTCCATGGCCTTGCTCTTGCCCACCGCGCGCGGCAGGCGCTGCGTGCCACCCGCGCCGGGGATGATGCCCAGCTTGATCTCGGGCTGGCCGAACTTCGCATTGTCGGCCGCCAGGATCATGTCGCAGGCCATCGCCACTTCGCAGCCGCCGCCCAGCGCGAAGCCGCTGACTGCGGCGATCACCGGCTTGCGCACCTGACGGATGGTGTCCCAGTTGCGCGAGATCAGGCCCCGGCGGTAGGCGTCGGGGAAGTTGAACGGGTTCATCATCGCGATGTCGGCGCCGGCCGCGAAGGCCTTCTCGCTGCCGGTGACGACGATGCAGGCGACGCCCTCGTCGGCGTCAAGGGCCAGCAGGGCGGCGCCCAGCTCGTCCATCAGCGCGTCGTTGAGCGCGTTCAGCGCCTTGGGGCGGTTCAGGGTGATCCAGCCGTAGCGCAGCGGCCCTTCGCCGCGGGTCTCGACCAGGATGTTCTCGTAGGCAGTGCTCATCGTTGAAGGTCCTCGCTCGTGCTGCTGCAGTGTAGCGACGGGGAGACTATACGAGCGCCCCGGGGTCGGCACCGTCGGCCGCGGGACATGGGTTATTCCCTAGTGCTGTGCTCGGTTTGTCGATGGGCCGCCACGGTGGGACTGGGATTTGCGCGAAATGTCGCGTGCGCGCATCACTTCGGCGGGTGCGGGCTGACCTGGGTCAAGTCGCCGGCCGCGTGAACCGTCGCTCTGGCGCGACTTGCGTTTCCGCAAGATGACAAAAGGCCCGCAGCGGTGCAATGCATGCCAGACCCGGACACATCGACCGGGCTCCCACCTACCCCATTGGAGTTGTCCATGAAGAAGCTCAGTCTTGCTCTGCTCGCCCTGGCCGCCGCTGCCGTTGCTCCCGCCGTGAACGCCCAGGCCGCTGGCGATCTGGTGGTGCGTGCTCGCGCTGTCTACATCGATCCGGCCGACAAGGACACCATTCCGGGAGCGGAAGTTTCCGTGAGCACGAAGACGATTCCGGAAGTCGATTTCACGTATTTCGTCGCTCAGAATGTCGCCCTGGAACTGATCCTGACCTATCCACAAAAGCACGATGTCAAGATCAATGGTGCCAAGGCCGGTACGCTGAAGCACCTGCCGCCGACCCTGACGGCTCAGTATCACTTTGCGGGCATGGGTGCCTTCAAGCCCTACGTCGGTGCTGGTCTGAACTACACCCGCTTCTCGAATGTTGAACTTGGTGGCCTCGAAGTCGACAAGAACAGCTTCGGTCTGGCGGTTCAGGCTGGCTTGGACTTCGCATTGGACAAGAAGCTGTCGCTGAACGTCGACGTGAAGAAAGTGCAGATCCGTACTGACGTGAGCGCTGGTGGCGCCACCCTGGGCACCGTCAAGGTCGATCCGTGGCTGTTCGGCGTGGGCGTTGGCTACAAGTTCTGATCGCCTGATCCCAGGTTTTCCGAGGTTTCCGAGGAGGGGGCCGCCGCTCGTGTGAGCGGTGCTGCACCAGGGCCGGCCGCAACAACGGGGGTTGTTGCGGCCGGTTTTCTTTTGTGGCGGCGACAACCCCCCCGCGCCATTGACGCAGGGGGCTGATGGACGCTCAGGCGTCGTTCTGCCAGAACACGCCGTCCTCGGTCAGCATCGCGTCCAGCGGCACGTCGTGCGGCTCGGCTTCGAGCCAGGGGATGTAGCCGTGGCCGAAGCCGATGCCGGCGGTGTAGGGCATGGGATTGAGCGTGGCCAGGGTGCGGTCGTAGAAGCCGCCACCATAGCCCAGGCGGATGCCGCGCGCGCCGAAGCCAACGCAGGGTGCCAGCAGCAGCTGCGGGTGGAACTCCTCCGTGTCCTTGGGCTTGAGGATGCCGAAGGCGTCCTCCTCCATCGGGCAGCCGGGGTACCAGACGTGGAAGCGCAGCTGCTTGGTCTTGCGGTCCATCACCGGCAGGCCGATGCGCCGCTCGGGGTCGGCCTCGCTCCAGCGGTACAGCGCGGGCAGGGCGTCGAACTCGCCCTTGATGGCCCAGTAGGCGCCGATGGTCTTCTCCGGCCGCGAGAGCAGCCACACGCGCAGCACCTCCTGCAGGTAGACGCTGCGCTGGTGGCGGTCGCTCATCGCCTGTCGCTCGGCCTGCAGCTGGCGGCGCAGGGTGAGCTTGTCACGGGGCGGCTCGGGCAGTTTGAAACCGGTCAGGCTCATGGCAGTCAGGCGAGGGCAGGGCGAATGGCTGCCGATTGTGCGGGCCGGGCCTCGCCGGGGCAAACCTGCCGGGGCCGAAAACCGCCGGGTGTTGTGCTGCGTGAAGGAATGCACAAGAAAAAACGGGCGATGCCCTGGGGCACCGCCCGTGCAAGAAAGGCGGCACAGATGCCAGCCTATCGATCAACGGGGGGGCAGCGAACCCGGCGGGCGGGTGTTGCTCACAGGGAACTCAGATCTTCGGCGTGGCCGGGCGGTCGTCCTGCGCCAGCCGGGCCTGGCGTGCGGCACGCTGGCTGGTGATGACCACCGGCTCCAGCACTGTCACGCCAGCCTGCGCAACGGCTTGCGTGGCGGCGCCGGGAGCCGGGTTTGCGCCCGAGGCGCTGCGCCCGAACTCGCCGGCCAGCGGCAGCAGGCACAGCGCCGTGGCCATGGCGGCGAGCGTGGCGGCGAAGGCGCGGTCGTTGCGGCGGTTGGCGTTCAGGTGGGCGTTCATGTGGGGCTCCGGGGGTTTCTTGTGGCGATGGAGGCACTGTAGGCAGCCGGGTCGGGCGGGCCCAGCCGATTGCGACGAACGCGGTTCTGCGCCGATGAACGGCGTCCTGGGCGGATGAATGCACGCGTCGGGTGACACGCTGCAACCCCTTCGGCGCCGCACGGCCCGGCAACTGCGCTACAACCTGGGGATCCACCCGCCGTGTGAGCGGTGGGCGCCTCGATCCGGGTGCCTGCCGCCACCGGGCTTGCCGAGTTGAAGAACGACCACAACGATGACTGTGATGAACCTGATCCGGCTGCGCGCAGGGAGCGCGGCGATGCTCCTGCTGACCTCCCTCGGCCCCGCCTGGGCCCAGGCCACCGGCCCCGACGCGGGGCAGGACACGTCGCGCGCCGGCACACCGGCCGCCTCCGCACCTGTGCCTGTGCCCATGGCCGCACCTGTGGCGGCACCCACGACCGCGCCCTCACCTGTGCTGGCTGGCCTGGACGCCCGCGTGGTCGATGCCCAGGACGCCTGGCGTAGACGAGACCGTGCCCGCCTGGTCGAGCAGCGCGACGTGCTGGCCGCGGCGCGCCACCCGCTGGCCGCCTGGGCGGACTACTGGGAGCTGAACCACCGCCTGAACGAGGCCCGCCAGGAGGAGCTGGAGGCCTTCTGGGCGCGCTGGCCCGGCACCTATGTGGAAGATCGCCTGCGCAACGACTGGCTGCTCGAACTCGGCCGGCGGCGCGACTGGGCCCACTTTGCCGCCGAGTTCCCGCGCTTCAAGCTCAACGACGACCGCGAGGTCACCTGCTACCAGCTGCTGCAGCGCCACCAGGCCGGCGAGGATGTGCGCAGCAGCGCGCGCAGCACCTGGTACGCCCAGCGCGATGCCGACGATGGCTGTGCCTACCTGGCCGCCACGCTGCTGGAGGCCAAGCGCTTCACGCCGGCCGACGTCTGGCAGCGTGCCCGCCAGGCCGCCGAGGCGGGCCGCCCGCGCGTGTTGAAGCAGGCGGTGGCGCTGCTGCAGGCGGAGGCGCCGGCGGACAAGATCGTCACCGAGGCCTACGAACAGCCGCAGCGCTTCCTGGCCAAGAAGGCCTCGGCGGCGACCCGCCCCGCGGCCGAGCTGACCCTGATCGCGCTGGTGCGCCTGGCCAGCAGCGACCCGGCCGCCGCCGCCCAGGCGCTGCAGGAACGCTGGCAGGCCGCGCTGCCGCCCGAGGCCGCCGCCTGGGCCTGGTCGGCCGTGGCCAAGCAGGCGGCGTGGAAGCTGCTGCCCGAGGCGGACGGGTGGTTCCAGCAGGCCGCGGCGCTCTCAGCCCCGGGCCAGAGCGGCCGGGCGATGGAATGGAGCGACGACACGCTGGCCTGGCGCGCCCGCGCGGCCCTGCGCAGCAGCACCGACGCGCAGCGCTGGCGCCGCCTGCTCGACGCCGTGCAGGCGATGAGCGCGGCGCAGCAGGCCGACCCCACCTGGATCTACTGGAAGGCCCGCGCGCTGCAGGCCACCGCCGAGGCCGGCCCCGAGGGCGATGCCCGGCGCGTGGGCGCGCAGGTGCTGCTGGAGCGCATCGCCGGCCAGTACCACTTCTACGGCAAGCTGGCGGCCGAGGAGCTCGGTCGCACCCAGGTGCTGCCGGCCCGGCCGGCACCGCTGAGCGCCGCCGAGCGCCAGCGCGCCGAGCAGGACCCGGGCCTGAGCCGCGCGCTGATGCTGATCGCCCTGGGCCTGCGCAACGAGGGCGTGCGCGAGTGGAACTTCAGCCTGCGCGAGCTGAGCGACCGCGAGCTGCTCGCCGCTGCGCAGCGGGCCTGCGACCGGGAGATCTGGGATCGCTGCATCAACACCAGCGAGCGCACCCGCGGCGAGATCGACATGGCGCAGCGCTTCCCGACGCCCTTCCGTGCCGACGTGCTGGCGGCGGCTCAGGACCGTGGCGTCGAGCCGGCCTATGTCTACGGGCTGATCCGGCAGGAGTCGCGCTTCGTCACCGATGCGCGTTCGTCGGTCGGCGCCTCCGGGCTGATGCAGGTGATGCCGGCCACCGCGAAATGGACCGCCAAGCGCCTGGGTGTGCCCTTCACGCAGGAGATGATCACCGACAAGATGACCAACCTGCGCATCGGCACCGCCTACCTGAAGTTCGTGCTGGACGACTTCGGCGGCTCGCAGGCGCTGGCCGCCGCGGCCTACAACGCCGGGCCGAACCGCTCGCGGCGCTGGCGCGAGGGGCCGGTGCTGGAGGTGGCGGCCTGGGCCGAGAACATCCCCTTCAACGAGACGCGTGACTACGTCAAGAAGGTGCTCTCCAACGCCAGCTACTACGCCGCGCTGATGGGTGGCCGGACCGCCGTGCAGCTGCGCCCGCGCGTGGCCGTGCCGATCGGCCCGCGGGCCCCCGATGCGCCGGCCGAGAACAAGGACCTGCCCTGACCCCGGGATCGAATGTGGACGTGATGGCGATGCAGACCTACCTCGTGGGCGGCGCGGTGCGTGACGAGCTGCTGGGCCGCCCGGCCGGGGACCGGGACTGGGTGGTGGTGGGCGCCACGCCCGAGCAGATGGTGGCGGCCGGCTACCAGCCGGTGGGGCGCGACTTCCCGGTCTTCCTGCACCCTCGCACGCACGAGGAGTACGCGCTCGCGCGCACCGAGCGCAAGACCGCGAAGGGCTACCACGGCTTCGTCTTCCAGACCGGCGAGGGCGTGACGCTGGAGGACGATCTGGCGCGGCGTGACCTGACCATCAACGCGATGGCGCGCGACGAGGCGGGCCGGCTCGTCGACCCCTGGGGCGGCGCGCGCGACCTGGCCGACCAGCGCCTGCGCCACGTCGGCGAGGCCTTTGCCGAGGACCCGGTGCGCATCCTGCGGCTGGCGCGCTTCGCGGCGCGCTGGCCGGAGTTCCACGTCGCCCACGAGACGATGGCGCTGTGCCGCCACATGGTGGCGATGGGCGAGGCCGACGCGCTGGTGCCCGAGCGTGTCTGGCAGGAGCTCTCGCGCGGGCTGCTGGAGCCCCGGCCCTCGCGCATGATCGAGGTGCTGCGCGAGTGCGGCGCGCTGGCGCGCCTGCTGCCCGAGGTGGAGGCGCTGTTCGGCGTGCCGCAGCGGGCCGACTACCACCCCGAGATCGACACCGGCGTGCACACGCTGATGGTGATCGACATGGCGGCGCAGCTTCAGACGGCGTTGCCGGTGCGCTGGGCTGCGTTGGTGCACGACCTGGGCAAGGCCACCACGCCCGCGCACGTGCTGCCGCGCCACATCGGCCACGAGCAGCGCAGCCTGGACCTGCTCGGCCCGCTGTCGCAGCGCCTGCGTGTGCCGGTGGACTGCCAGGGCTTGGCCGAGCTGGTGGCGCGCGAGCACAGCCACGTGCACCGCTGCGAGGGCATTGGCGCGGCGGCGCAGGTGCGCCTGCTGGACCGCTGCGACGCCTGGCGCCGGCCGGAGCGCTTCGAGCAGATGCTGCAGGCCTGCGAGTGCGACGCCCGCGGCCGCCTGGGCTTTGCCGATCAGCCCTATCCGCAGGCCGAATTTCTGCGCGCGGCCTTTGCCGCGGCCCGCAGCGTCGACACCGCGGCGATTGCAGCGGCGGTGATGGCCCGTGGCCAGCGGGGCCCGGCCATTGGCCAGGCTCTGCACGCCGCGCGCAGCGAGGCGGTGGCTGCGGCCGCAGCCGAGTTCAGAGCCAGCGACCGATCAGCGTCGCGATCAGGCTGATCAGCACCGCCGAGCCGAACGGGAAGTACCACTCCCGCCCGCCGACGCGGAAGCTGAAGTCGCCGGGCAGCCGGCCCAGGCCGATCTTCTCCAGCCAGCCGCGCAGGCCGTTGAACACCACGAAGGCGGCCAGGGTGATCAGCAGCCAGCGCATGGAGCTCGGCTCAGAGCGTGTGGCACCGATCGCCCTGCGCGAAGCCGATCGGCTCGAAGTCGCTGCCCGGCGCGCCCAGGGCCAGCACCTTGAACAGCTCGCCCATCTCGTGCTCGGTGACCAGCTTCATCGCCATCGCGCGTTCGCGCAGGTCGGCCACCTGCAGGTCGTCCATCAGGCCGCAGTTGAAGAGGAAGCGCGCCTGGCTGGTGTAGCCCAGCACCGGCAGGCCGGCGTCCTGGGCGGCCAGCGCCATCGCGGTGAAGTCCACGTGGGCGGTCAGGTCCTTGAGGCCCACGGCCACGAGCGGATCGGCGTCGGCCTGGTGGCCACGGTGGCACATCAGCGTGCCGCCGGTGCGCTGCGGGTGGTAGAACTCGTGCTCCGGGAAGCCGTAGTCGATGAAGAAGGCCGCGCCGCGCCGCAGCCGCTGCGCCAGCGTGCGGATGAATCCCGCGGCGATGCGCGGCAGCTCGGTCACGGTGCCGGGCACGAAGGGGCCTTCGACCGGCAGGCGCAGCTCGGTGGGGCGGTCGGCCCAGGCGAACGATCCGTCCGCACCCACCGTCACGCCGCGCTCGAACCAGTGCTCGCCGTCCCAGTGCAGCAGCGCCACCGGCATCGCATCGAGCACTTCGTTGCCGACCACCACGCCCTCGACCGCCGCGGGCAGTTCACTGACCCAGCGCAGCCGGCCGGCCAGTGCGGGCGCGCGCTCGGCCACCGTGCGGGCCTGGCGCTCGCGCAGGCTGCCGGAGAGGTCGACGATGGTGTAGCGCTCGGGCGCGCAGCCCAGCTCGTCGAGCGTCGTCAGTAGCTGAGCCGCCAGTGCGCCGGTGCCGGCGCCGAACTCCCAGACCTCGCTGGTGCCGGTGTCGCGCAGCGCCTGCGCCACCTGGCGTGCCAGCGCGCGACCGAACAGCGGCGACATCTCCGGCGCGGTGACGAAGTCGCCGCCACTGCCGTCGGCGCGCGGCATCAGGCCGAACTGCTGGTCGCCGCGGCTGTAGTAGCCCAGCCCGGGGGCGTAGAGCGCCAGCTCCATGAAGCGCTCGAAGCCGAGCCAGCCGCCGCCGGCCGCGATCTCCCTGCGGATGAGCGGGGACAGCACATCCGCCGGCGCTGGGGCGCTGGCTACACTGGCGGATTGCTCTTGAGACGCTTGATGGATTGCCTGTTGGTTCACCCGCCGATTGTAGGGAGCCCCCTGTCTTGACCCCCACCGCCGACCGTCCTGCCGACTGTCCCGCCGATCCTTCTGCGCAACCCGCTTCGCCCGCCCTGCGCCCGTGCACCCTGGTGACCGGCGCGGCCAGGCGCGTGGGCCGCGAGATCGCGCTCGAACTGGCCCGCGCCGGCCACGACATCGCCCTGCATCACCGCGGCGCCCAGGCCGAGGCCGAGGCCACCGCGGCCGAGCTGCGTGCCTTCGGTGGCGACGTCGAGCTGTTCCAGGCCGACCTGGCCGACGAGGCGGCCTGCCGCGACCTGGTGCCGCGGGTGCTGGCCTGGTCCGGGCGGCTGGATGCGGTGGTGAACAACGCTGCCACCTTCGAGTACGACGATGCGGCCAGCTTCGGCCATGCCGCGATGGAGCGCCACTGGCGCGCCAACACCGCGCCGGCGGTGCTGCTGGCGCAGGCGCTGCACCAGCACCTGGCCGAGTGGGGCAGCGAGGGCTGCGTGGTCAACCTGCTGGACCAGAAGCTCGCCAACCTCAACCCGGACTACTTCTCCTACACGCTGTCCAAGGCCGCCCTGCAGTCCGCCACCCAGATGCTGGCGCTGGCGCTGGCGCCGCGCCTGCGCGTGGTGGGTGTGTCGCCGGGCGTGACGCTGGCCTCCGGCCCGATGACCGAGGCCGAGTTCGCCGCCGCCCGCCGCCTGACGCCGCTGGGCCGCTCCTCCACGCCCCGCGACATCGCCCGCGCGGTGCGCTTCGCGCTCGAATCGCCGGCGCTGACCGGCACGATACTGGTGGTCGACGGAGGCCAGCACCTGCTCGGCCAACCGCGCGATGTGCTTTACCTGGTGCAGGCGGGCGGCGGCGCCGTGCCGGTGGCCTGACCCCGACCCCGACCCTGATTCCGGCCCCGGCCCCTCTGCCCCCACGCCACCTGAAAGAAGTTCCGCCATGCTCAGCCTGCTCGCCCATCCCTCGCTGAGGGACTGCCGCCGCCTCTTTCTGCGCAACTACGAGGTGTGGATCAACATCGGCGTGCACGACTTCGAGAAGCGTGGCGAGCAGCGCGTGCTGATCAACGTGGACCTCTACGTCGCGCTGGCCGAGACCACCCCGGCCAAGGACCAGCTCGACGAGGTGGTCGACTACGACTTCATGCGTCGCAGCATCGCCGAGCGCGTGTCGCACGGCCACATCCACCTGCAGGAGACGCTGTGCGACGATGTCGCCGCGCTGATGCTGACCCACCCCAAGGTGCGTGCGGTGCGCGTGTCCACCGAGAAGCCCGACGTCTACCCGGACTGCGAGAGCGTCGGCGTGGAAGTCTTCCAGATCAAGCCGGCCGCCTGAGCCGGACTGCCCTCACTCTGCTCTCACACCGCCCCGAAGTGCCCGAGATGAACGCGATCAACGAGTCCCTCGCCCCTGTGGCCGATCCCGCTGCCGAGCCGGTCGCCGACAAGGTCGCTGCCCGCAAAGCCGCCCACGAGATCAACAAGCTCAGCAAGCGCCTGCACCGCCAGGTCGGCGAAGCCATCACCGACTTCAACATGATCGAGGAGGGCGACCGTGTGATGGTCTGCCTCTCCGGCGGCAAGGACAGCTACGGCCTGCTCGACATCCTGCTGGGCCTGCAGCAGCGCGCGCCGATCCAGTTCTCCATCGTCGCGGTCAATCTCGACCAGAAGCAGCCGGGCTTTCCGGCGCACATCCTGCCCGAGTACCTGCAGGGCCGCGGTGTCGAGTTCCACATCGAGAACCAGGACACCTACAGCATCGTCAAGCGCCTGATCCCCGAGGGCAACACGATGTGCAGCCTGTGCTCGCGCCTGCGCCGGGGCATCCTGTACCGGGTGGCCGACGAGCTCCGGGCCACCAAGATCGCGCTGGGCCACCACCGCGACGACTTCCTGGGCACCGTCTTCCTGAACATGTTCTTCGGCGGGCGTCTCAAGGGCATGCCGCCCAAGCTGGTGAGCGACGACGGCCGCCACACGGTGATCCGCCCGCTGGCCTACGTGGCCGAGACCGACCTGGAGCGCTGGGCGGCGCACCGGCAGTTCCCGATCATTCCCTGCAGCCTGTGCGGCAGCCAGGAGAACCTGCAGCGCGTGCAGATGAAGCAGATGCTGCGCGACTGGGACCAGAAGCACCCGGGGCGCATCGACAACATGCACCGCGCCTTCTCCCACCTGGTGCCTTCGCACCTCATGGACCGGAACCTCTACCCCTTCACGACGATCCGACCCACCGGGGTGGCTGATCCGGCCGGCGACCACGCCTTCGACGAGGAGGAGGAGGACGAGAACTGCGCCCCCTTGCCTGGCGGCGAGGCCGCCGAGCTGCCTGCCGAGGCGCCGATCGCCTTCATGCCGCGCCGCTGACGGCGGCGGCGCGCTCTTTCGGCTGCCGCCGGTTTCTCTCCGTTTCCGGGTTTCCAGGAGTTGCCATGACTGACACCGCTGCGCTGCCTTCCCCCACCGATCGGCCGGAGTCCACGGCCCCCGGCCTGCTGCGCCGGCGCACCCTGGGCGCGGGGGCGCTCGCTGCTGTGCTGATGGCGCTGGGCGGCTGTGCGGCGATGAACCAGATCACCGTGGACGTTGCCAGCTTCGGCACCTGGCCCGCCGGCCGGGCGCCGGGCAGCTTTGCCTTCGAACGCCTGCTGTCGCAGGCCCAGGGCAGCGTCGAGCAGCTGCGGCTGGAGGCCGCGGCGCGTGCGGCACTGGGCCGCGCGGGCTTCCAGCCGGCGGCGAGTGCGGTGGTGGCCGACGTGCTGGTGCAGGTCGGTGCCCGCGAGGGGCGCATCGTGGACCCCTGGACGGACTTCAACTGGGGCTGGCGCGTCGGCGGCTGGCGCGGCTTCGGGCCGGCCTGGCCGCACCGCGGTGGCAGCTTCGGCTGGTCGATCGGCGGCGCCTGGCCGGTGGACGCCACGCGCGACTACCGCGAGGTGGCGCTGCAGCTGCTCGACCGGGCCACCCGGCAGCCGCTGGTCGAGGTGCATGTGCGCTACGAGGCCCGCATGGTGAGCGACAACGTGCTGCCGGCGCTGTACGAGGCGGCCCTGCAGGGCTTCCCGAACCTGCCGGCCGGCGAGCGCCGTGTTACCGTGGCACTCACACCGGCTCCCACTCCCACTCCCGAGGCCGCTCCCGCCGCCAGTCCGGCGGCGTCGAAGTGACGGACTGACACGGTTCGCCTGGGGCCGGCCCGGCTCAGGGCGTGCCGAGGAAGCTGCGCAGGTCCTGCGCCCAGCCGTGCAGGCGCTCGTTGGCGTGGCGGCGCTGCTCCGGCGTCGTGCGGTTGTGCAGCTCGGCGGTGAACTGGCACTGGTAGCGGTAGAGCCGGTCGCGCAGCTGGCGCTGGGCCTCGTCGCTGGCCTGGGCGAGGTGCAGCAGGCCGCTGCGGGCCAGTTCCTGGCGCTGCGGCCCGCTCAGGGTGCGCTGGCCCAGCTGCTGCAGCACGGCCAGCGCTTCGCGCTGGTCGGCCAGGCGCTCGGCAAAGGTTCGCTCGGGGTCCAGCGGGGACTGGCGCACCGCCTGGGTGATGAACTGCCGCTGGGCCCGGTCGAGCCGGCCGTAGACCAGTTCGGCGCGGTCGAGCACCCGCTTGACCGCCTCGGCCTCGCGCTCGCTGAGGTCGCCCTGGACGTGCTCGTCGCGCCACTTCTCGTTGACCTTGGCAAAGCGCGCCTCGATCTGCTTCAGGTTCTCCGGCCCGAGGCTGGCGGCGATGTCAGCCACCGCGGGGGCGAACTGGGTCAGGTACAGGTCGCGCTTGCGCTCGTAGACCGTCACCCACTGGCAGACCTGGGCGCCGCTGGCGTCCTTCAGCGCCTCCTGGGCGATCTGGTCGAGCAGCGCGGCGTCTTCGGCCAGCTGCTGGCGACGGTGCCAGGCAAACCACTGGTCGACCGCGGCCCGGGCGCGTGGCTTCTGGGTCTCATCGAAATCGGCATACCGGTCCAACCACCAGTAGGCCAGGGTGGGGCCCTGGCCATAGGCCAGGCGCAGATTGCTGCAGCCCGTGAGCAGCAGCACGGCCAGCAGCAATGCGACCCCGATCACGCTGCGTTGCAGCAGCGTCAGGGGGGTGACACGCCGCGGTTCGATAATTGCGACTTTCACCATCTGCTCGCACTCCAAGGAAGAACGCATGAGCCTCGACGTCGTGATCATGGCCGCCGGCAAAGGGACCCGGATGAAGTCGGCCCGGCCGAAGGTGCTGCACACCTTGGCGGGCCGCCCCTTATTGCAGCATGTTCTGGAGATGAGTGCCGGCCTGGGTGCCGAGCGTCTGATCACGATCACGGGCCACGGTGCCGAACTGGTCGAGACCGAAATGCGCGCCGCCTTGCCCGCCGCGCCGCTGGCCTTCGTGCGCCAGGAGCCGCAGCTGGGCACCGGCCATGCCGTCCAGCAGGCCGTGCCCGAACTGGCCGACGCGGGCACCACGCTGATCCTCAACGGCGACGTGCCGCTGGTGCGCCCGCAGACGGCGCGTGCGCTGATCGAGGCCTGCGGCGGCGAGAAGCTGGTGCTGCTCACCGTCGTGCTGGACGACCCGACCGGCTACGGGCGCATCGTGCGTGGCGGCGTGCAGGGTGACCGCGTGCTGGCCATCGTCGAGCACAAGGACGCCACGCCGGAACAGCGCGCCATCAACGAGGGCTACACCGGCATGATGGCCGCGCCCACCGCGCACCTGCGGCGCTGGTTGGCCAACCTGAAGAACGACAACGCCCAGAAGGAGTACTACCTGACCGACATCGTCGCGATGGCCGAGGCCGAGGGCGTGCCGGTGGTGGCCACCATCGCCTCGGGCGAGACCGAGGTGCTGGGCGTCAACAGCCCCGTGCAACTGGCCGACCTGGAGCGCCGCTACCAGCGCCAGCGCGCCGACGAGCTGATGGAGGCCGGCGTGCGCCTGCGCGACCCGGCCCGCTTCGACCTGCGTGGCGAGCTGGTCTGCGGCCGGGACGTGGAGATCGACGTCAACTGCGTCTTCGAGGGTCGCGTGGAGCTGGGCGACGAGGTGCGCATCGGCGCCAACTGCGTGCTCCGCAACGCGAAGATCGCCGCGGGCGCGGTGATCCACCCCTTCACGCACATGGACGGCGAAGCCGCCGGCATCGAGGTCGGCGAGGGTGCGCTGATCGGCCCGTTTGCTCGCCTGCGTCCCGGCGCGAAGCTGGGCGCCGAGGTGCACATCGGCAACTTCGTCGAGGTCAAGAACTCGACGATGGCCAAGGGTGCCAAGGCCAACCACCTGGCCTACCTGGGCGACGCGGTGGTGGGCGAGCGCGTCAACTACGGCGCCGGCAGCATCACCGCCAACTACGACGGTGCCAACAAGCACCGCACCACCATCGAGGCGGATGTGCACGTGGGCTCCAACTGCGTGCTGGTGGCCCCGGTGACGCTGGGCGCGGGCGCCACCATCGGTGGTGGCTCGACCATCACCAAGGACGTGCCCGCCGGCCAGCTGGCTGTCGCCCGTGGCCGCCAGGCCTGCCTGAACGGCTGGACCCGCCCGGCCAAGGCGCCGAAGAAGCCGGCCGAGTGATGACGGCGACCGAGCGGATTGCGCCTGGGTGGCACGGCGGCTGCGGCCGCAGCGCGCGCCCGGGCCGTGCCGGCAAGGGGCGGTCGTGGCGTTGATCGACCCCGCGCTGCGCCCGCAGGCCGAGGACGTCGTCGCCGAGGTGGAGCGCCACCGCGGCGCGCTGCCCGACGGCCCGGTGGCCGAAGATGCGCCGCTCACGCTGCCGGTGCCGCTCGACCCCACCCACTACGCGGTGCTGGGACTGGACGAACACGCCGATGCGGTCACCATCGCGCAGGTGGTTGACCACCTGACCCTGCCGCCCGCGGCCTCCGCCGCGGTGGCAGCGCCGCCCGATCCGCGCCGGCTGGCCGCAGCGGTGCTGGGTGACCCGCTGCGCCGGGCCGTCTACGACGCCTGGCTGGTGCGCGAGCGCCGCTGGCTCGCCCGGGTGGCGCCCAGCCGGCCGGCGGACCGGCTGCGCCGCCAGCTGCGCCTGGCGCTGCGCTGGCTGCCGCTGCTCATCCCGGTGGCGCTGCTGGCGGTGGGCCTGGCCTGGCTCTGGCTGGAGCGCTGACCGCGGCGAGGGCGCTGGTCCAGTTGCGCCGGCCTAATCGCCCGCCGGACCGGGCGCGGGCAGCGTGATCGCCAACCCCGCCTTGGCGCGGTGCACGCTGAAGAAGCAGCGCACGTTGCGTACGTTGGCGTCGTCGGTGAACAGCCGCCGCGCCAGCGCCTGGTAGGCCGGCATGTCGGCCACCTGGGCGATCAGCACGAAGTCCGGCCCGCCGTTGGTGCGGTAGCACTGCTGCACGCCCGCATCGGCCACCGCGCGCGCCTCAAACGCGGCCAGCCGCTCGGCGGACTGCGTGTCCAGCGTCACCTCCACGATCGCCGTCAACCCGTGGCCGAGCGCCTCGGGCGACAGCACCGCGATCGTGCGCTCGATCACCCCGGCCTCGGCCAGCCGGCGGATGCGCCGCAGCCCGGTGGCGGGCGACACATGGGCCGCCTCCGACAGCGCCTGGTTGGAGCGGGCAGCGTCCTGTTGCAGCTCAGCCAATAGGCGCAGGTCAATGGCGTCCACCGTGATGGAGAGTGTCATGAAAGAAAATTCCGAAATTCGTCACTCAAAGAACAATAACGCCATATCGACGTCTTGGTGGCTGATTATTGCGCCAATCGTGACATTTGGATGATTCATTTCATGCGAGGCTCTCTACCATCGCGCCCAGCCTGATGCGCTGCCTGCGCATCCCCCTCCAACCGCAGTTCAAGGGACTCCCCTCCTATGTGTGGCATCGTCGGCGCCGTCAGTCAGCGCAACATCGTCCCCATCCTCATCCAGGGCCTGCAGCGGCTGGAGTACCGCGGCTATGACTCCTGCGGCGTGGCCGTGCACCAGGGGGGCGAACTGCGCCGCTCGCGCAGCACCTCCCGCGTGGCCGAGCTGGACGCGCTGGTGCAGCAGGACGGCGTTGAAGGTCTCGTCGGCATCGCCCATACCCGCTGGGCCACCCACGGCGCCCCGGCGGTGCACAACGCCCACCCGCACTTCAGCCACGGCACCGGCAACGACGCCAAGTCCGCCAAGGCCGGCCGCATCGCGCTGGTGCACAACGGCATCATCGAGAACCACGACGAGCTGCGCGCCGACCTCAAGGCCCGCGGCTACGAGTTCACCAGCCAGACCGACACCGAGGTCATCGCCCACCTGATCGACTCGATCTACCAGGGTGACCTGTTCGACGCGGTGCAGCGCGCCATCGTCCAGCTCAAGGGCGCCTACGCCATCGCGGTGTTCTGCCGCGAGGAGCCGCAGCGCGTGGTCGGCGCGCGCGAGGGCTCGCCGCTGGTGCTGGGCGTGGGCCAGGGCGAGAACTTCCTCGCCTCCGACGCGATGGCGCTGGCCGGCGTCACCGACCAGATCGTCTACCTGGAAGAGGGCGACGTGGTCGACCTCCAGCAGGGCAAGTACTGGATCACCACGCGCCAGGCGGGCGACCAGTTCGTGCGCGTCGAGCGCCCGGTCAAGACCGTGCACGCGCACAGCGGCGCGGCCGAGCTGGGCCCCTACCGCCACTACATGCAGAAGGAGATCTTCGAGCAGCCGCGCGCCATCGCCGACACGCTCGAAGGCATCGAGGCCATCACGCCCGAGCTGTTCGGCGACAAGGCCGCGGCGATCTTCCCGCAGATCGACCGCGTGCTCATCCTCGCCTGCGGCACCAGCAGCTACTCCGGCCTGACCGGCAAGTACTGGCTGGAGAGCATCGCCAAGATCCCCTGCGCGGTCGAGATCGCCAGCGAGTACCGCTACCGCGAGAGCGTGCCCGACCCGCGCACGCTGGTCATCACCATCAGCCAGAGCGGCGAAACCGCCGACACCCTGGCCGCGCTCAAGCACGCCCGCGCCCAGGGCATGACCCACACGCTGACCATCTGCAACGTGTCTACCAGCGCGATGGTGCGCGAATGCGAGCTGGCCTTCATCACCCATGCGGGCGTCGAGATCGGCGTGGCCTCCACCAAGGCCTTCACCACCCAGCTGGTGGCGCTGTTCCTGCTGACCCTGGTGCTGGCCAAGCAGCGCGGCACCCTGCCGGAAAAGGGCGAAGTCGCCGCCCTGCGCAACCTGCGCCACCTGCCCGCCGCGGTGCAGTCCGTGCTGGCGCTGGAGCCGCAGATCATGGCCTGGGCCGACGGCTTTACCAGCAAGCAGCACGCGCTCTTCCTGGGCCGCGGGCGCCACTACCCGATCGCGCTGGAGGGCGCGCTCAAGCTCAAGGAAATCAGCTACATCCACGCCGAGGCCTACCCGGCTGGCGAGCTCAAGCACGGCCCGCTGGCGCTGGTCGATGCCGAGATGCCGGTGGTCACCATCGCCCCGGCCGACGACCTGCTGGAAAAGCTCAAGAGCAACATGCAGGAAGTGCGCGCCCGCGGCGGCCAGCTCTACGTCTTTGCCGACGCCGACACCAAGATCGAGAGCAGCGAGGGCGTGCACGTCATCCGCATGCCCGAGCACTACGGTGCGCTCAGCCCCATCCTGCACGTGGTGCCGCTGCAGCTGCTGGCGTACCACACCGCCTGCGCGCGGGGTACGGACGTGGACAAGCCGCGCAACCTGGCCAAGAGCGTGACGGTGGAGTGAGCGTGAAGTGACGGGAGCGTGGGGTGATTTGCGCCCTGCGCGCTCCCGCGCTCGCCCCGCTCCACGGGGCGCCCCCTAGAATCCGACTGACTTTCAGTCAGCTCCTTCGAGCGGGTGTCGCCAGATTGCCGTGAACGCGGAACGTCCTCCCTGCCTGCTGGTCGTCGATGACGACCCCGTCACCTGCGCTCGCCTGGAGAGCTACTTCGGGCAGCAGGGCTACACCGTCTTCGCCGCGGCCAGTGGCAGCGAAATGTGGCCCCTCCTGCGTGGCCAGCGCGTGGACGTGGTGTTGCTGGACGTCGGCCTGCCGGGCAAGGACGGGCTGGAGCTGGCGCGCGAGTTGCGTGCGCATGACGAGCACCTGGGCATCATTCTGGTGACCGGGCGCAGCGACGACGTGGACAAGATCGTCGGCCTTGAGTCGGGAGCGGACGACTACGTCACCAAGCCCTTCAACTCGCGAGAACTGCTGGCGCGGGTCAAGATCGTGCTGCGTGGCCTGCGCCATCGTCCGCCGTCGCCCCAGCCCGACGGCTTGCAGATCGGCCCCTGGGCACTCGATGTGGCGCACCGCCGTCTGGTGGGCCCGGGAGACCGGCGGCAGACCCTGACGCGCGGCGAGTTCGAGTTGCTGCAGATGCTGCTGCGCCACCGCGGCACCGTGCTCAGCCGGGAACGCCTGGCGCCGGCGGTGAGCCATCGCAGCTGGGACCCGAACGACCGCAGCATCGACGTGCTGGTCTCGCGACTGCGCGAGAAGGTCGAGGACGATGCCCGCCAGCCCGAGCGCATCCTGACCGTGCGAGGCGAGGGCTACCTGCTCGCGTCCGAATCCCCAGGCGTCTGACCCTTCGGCGGCAGGAGACGGTGCTCCAGTGCCTGCACCGAGCGCTCGCTGCTGTTGCGCAGGGTGTGGACCGCGGCGGCCAGTGCGGCCGGCGGGGTGACGTCCACCACCGGCGCGTCCCGCTCCAGCTGGCGAGCCAGTGCCACGGTGTGCTGGAAGCCGAGGTTGGCCGCGGCACTGGCCAGCTTGTGGGCGCGGCGGGCGATCTCTGCGCGATCGCCGACGGCCAGCGAATCGTCGAAGGCCGCAAAGGCCTCTTCAGCGGTACCGCGGTACAGCGTTGACAGCTTGGCGAGCGTGGCTTCCCCCAGGCTGGCCAGCTCCTCGGCGAGGAAGGCTTCGTCCAGCAGGGTGTCGGCGGGTGCTGGGGCCACCCGTGCATCCGCTGGTGCCAACGGCGCGGCCGATGGCGTGCGCCCGGCGACCATGGCTTCGGCCAGGGCCCGTGCCAGCAGCGCACGGTGGAAGGGCTTGGGCAGGAAGCCCACCAGGCCCGCGGCTGCCATCTCCTCGCGTGCCCCCTCGGGCAGGTGCGCCGACATCGCCACGATCGGCAATGACCGCCACCGCCCGCCGTCGAGCGTGTGGATCGTGCGCGCCACATCGATGCCAGAGGCGCCGGGCAGGCTGATGTCCATCAGCACCAGGTCGATCGGCCGCTCACCTTGCTGGAGATACGCCAGGGCCGCCTCGCCGTCGGCCGCTGCATGGGGGCGATGGCCGAGGAATTCGAGGTGGCGCAGGCAGACCATGCGGTTGACCTCGTCGTCCTCGACGACCAGCACGTCGAGTGGTGTGGGCCGCCGGAGTTCGGGCCCGGCCGAGCCGGGTGTGGTGATCGCTGCACTCACCGCAGTCGCTGGGACCGGATCCCCCGCCTCGGGTGCCGGTTCCGCCGGTTCAAAAGGCAGCTCGAAGTGCACGGTCGTGCCCCGGCCGACCACACTGTCCAGCCCGATCCGGCCCCCCAGCAGCGCCACCAACCTCCGGCACACCGCCAGGCCCAGGCCGGTGCCACCATGGCGCCGGTGAGCCGTGTCCTCGACCTGCACAAAGGGCTGGAACACCGACTCCTGCTGGGCTGCGGGAATGCCGATGCCGGTGTCGCTGACCTCGAAACGCAGGCGCAGCTGCGGCGGCTCGCTGTCCGGGAGCCTGCACACCGCCACCGTGACCTCACCTTCGTCGGTGAACTTCACCGCATTGCCGATGATGTTGAGCAGGATCTGGTTGAGCTTGCGCCGGTCGCCGACGATGCGCTGCGGCAGGTCCTCGGCGATGTCACGCACCAGGGCCAGGTCCTTGGCGCGGGCGGTGACCCACTGCAGCGAGAGCATGTCGTCCACCGCCTCGCGCAGGTCGAAGGGCAGGGGGTCGACGCTCACGCGCCCGCCTTCCAGCCGGGAGAAGCTCAGCATGTCGTCGAGGATCTCCAGCAGCGTCGAGTTGGCGTAGCCGATCATGCGCAGGTACTCCTGCTGGCGGCTGTCCAGTGGGGTGTCGCGCAGCAGCTGCACACTGCCGTCCACGCCGGCCAGCGGGGTGCGCAGCTCGTGGCTGAGGGTGCCGAGGAACTCGTTCTTCGCCCGGTTGGCCTCCTCGGCCTGGTGGCGCGCGACTGCGTGTTCGGCCACCTCACGCTCCAGCAGCAGGTTGCTGCGGCTGAGTTCGGCGGTGCGTGATTGCACCTGCTGCTCCAGGGCCTGCTGGTGGTCGAGCAGGGCCTGCTCCAGGCGCGCGCGCTCACGGGCGTTGCGGCGGAACTGCTCCAGCGCATCGGCCAGCGGTGCCAGAGGGTCACGCGGTCCGTGCGGACGGATCACCGCGTCCAGGTCACCGCGGCCCAGCGCCCGCACCAGCGACTCCATCTCCTGCAGCCGACCGACCAGGTGGGAACGCAGGATCAGCCACAGCGACAGCAGCAGGGCGGCGAACAACAGCCCCGCCACCGCCAGGAAGCCGGCCATGCCGCGGTCCACCGCCAGGCGGGAGGCGCCGGTGGCGTCCTCGATTGAACGGCTGCCCGCACCCAGCAGCAGGGCCCCCAGTTCCCCCAGTCGCTGTGCCAGCACGGCCCCTTCCCCGCGCAGGGCCGCCAGCCGCCGATCCAGTGCCAGGGTGTCGCTGCGCACCGCGAACACGCCAGACGGCGCCACACCTTGCTGCAGTACCTGCCGCCTGGCCAGCGCATCGGCACGTCGCTGGGGGTCGCGCACGTCCTGCAGGCGCCGCTGCAGCACACCGAGCTGCTCGCCATACGACTGCCGCATCGCTTCGATGGAGGCTGCGACCTCCTCTCTTTCCAGTCGTTCCAGCTGGGTCTTGAGGGTGAAGCACAGCAGTTGCAGCTCGGACATGCGCTCCATGCGGTCGAGATCCACCTCGGCGAGCCGGTCGAGCGACTCGAGCACCGGCTCGTGCGCCCCGCCGCGCTGCACCAGGGGGTAGAGGGCCGCGAGGGTGGTCGAGGTGGCGGTGGAGGCATTGGCGGCCAGCGATTCGGCCAGATTGCCCAGTGCGTCCAGGGCCCGGCGCTGTTCGGCCAGCTGCAACTGTTGCTGCCGGCGCAGGCTGAGCAGGGTGTCGATGGCGGTGGCCTGCTGCTCCAGATTGGCGCCGATGGCCTGCAGCGTCCGGCCGGCTTCGGCCGTGAGGGGGGGCTCGAAGCGCTGGCCCTGCAGCCGTTGCATCACCCCGTTCAGCGCGGCCAGTTGGCTGCGGCCCGAGAGGCGCAGTTGCGTCACCTCCTCGGCCGATTCGGCACGGCCGAGCTGTTCGACCAGGGCCACCACCCCTGTGTTCAGCCGCGCCATGGCCTGCACCGCCTCCATCGCCGGCAGGGCTTCATCGAAGATGTCGTGCTGCGCCGCAACCACCCCGCGGAAACTCAGCCAGGCCGTCAGGGCCACCGCCAGCGTCAACAACGCCCCGCCGGTCATGACCAGCGCGAGCTTGCCGCCCAGGCCCAGGCGCTGGTCCAGGCGCTCCAGGACGCTGCCAAGGCCCCGGCGCCAGCCGGTCAGCGAAGGGGCTGGCCGAACGGTCGACGCTGCGTGCGAAGCCGGCTCGACGCCGTTGTCTGGGCGTGGCGGGGAAAGGCCGGTCGGGGTGTCCATCGGAGGAGGAGGCGGGCCAGGTCATTGTGCCCGCCGCAGGCGCCTGGGTCAGGCCGGATCAGGTCGGTTCAGCTCGGATGGGGAGGGGCGGAGCCGACGGTCCGGCGACAATCCGGGCGTGATCTCAAGACGGTTCCTTTCCCGGTCGACGCCCGCGGTGCTGCTGGCGCTGGGGTTCGGCCTGGGGCTTGCCCCGGCAGGTCGGGTCGCTGCAGCGCAGGAGGGCGCGGCGGCCCCATCCGCAGGGGCCGAGTCGCTCCCGGCCCGGGAGGTGATGCGCTGGGAGCCGCCCCTGGCCGCCACCACGGCGCGGCCGGTGAGGTTGCCGCCGACGCGGCCTGCGACGCGCCCCTGGCGGCTGTGTGTGCTCTTCCCCCACATCAAGGACGCCTACTGGCTGGGCGTCAACTACGGCATGGCCGAGCAGGCGCGCAAGCTGGGTTTGGCGCTGCAGTTCTTCGAGGCCGGTGGCTACCCCAACCTGGCCATCCAGCGCGAACAGGCGCGCGCCTGCGGCGCCGACCCTCGCGTCGATGCCTTGATCATCGGCACGGTGTCCTTCGACGGCCTGTCACCGCTGCTGGCGCAGATCGCCCGGCGCATCCCCGTGCTGGCGACGGTGAACGACATTGCCCCGCCTGGCATCACCGCCAAGGTGGGGGTGGATTGGGTGGAGATGGGCCGTGCGGCCGGCCGGCGGCTGGTCGAAGAGGTGGGGCCGGGCATGTCGCTGGTGCCGATTGCCTGGTTCCCGGGGCCGCGCGGTGCGGGCTGGGTTCCCTTTGTGGACCGGGGCTTTCGTGAGGCGATTGCCGGCAGCCGCATCCAGATCCGCCACACCGCCTGGGGGGACACCGGCAAGGCGGTGCAGCGCAACCTGGTGCAGCGCAGCCTCGATGAACATCCGCAGCTGCGCTACCTCGTCGGCAACGCGCCGATGGCCGAGGCCGCGGTGAGTGTGCTGCGCGAGCGCGGCCTGCAGGAGCAGGTGGGCATCGTCTCGACCTACTTCACGCCCGATGTCTACCGCGGCATCCTGCGCGGGCGGGTGCTGGCCGCGCCCACCGACGCCCCGGTGCTGCAGGGCCGCCTGTCGATCGACCAGGCGGTGGACCTGCTGGAGCGGCGGCCCGTGGCGCGGCACGTCGGGCCGGTGATCCGCATCGTCGACCGGGACCGGCTGACCGACGCGGACATCGACGACTCGCTGCCCCCGAGCAACTTCGCACCGCTGTTCCGCGTCGAGCCGGCGCGTTGAGAGTGGGCCCGCCCGGGCGGTCGCTGGAGCGACGGGTCACTGAGCCGCGGCGGCGTCCTTCGCGTTCTTCAGCAGGAAGTCGAGCACCGTCTTGCGCTGGGCCTCGTCCAGGCCGGCACGCTGGAACATCGTCGGGGTGATGCCCTGCCACTGGTTCTTCGAGAAGTCGCCCGGCTCGCGTGGCACGTGGCACAGCGTGCAGCGCTCGTAGAACAGCTTTTCGCCCGGGCCCATGGTGGCCAGCGTGGCGCCCTTGATCTTCTGGGCGCGTTCGGTCAGCTTCATCGCGCCGATGTCCAGTCCCAGCTTGCCGGCACGGTTGACCACCGCGGGTGGTTCGTAGGCGCGGTTCTCGCCTTCGGCGTCCAGGCATTTCTTCAGGCTGGCGATGCAGGTGTTGGCCGTGGTGGCCTGGCTCAGCCCGCTGGAGGCCCGGCTGCTGGTGATGATGTTGATCGCACCGCTGTTGCACCGGCCCTTCGAGTCCAGCGAGATCCAGTTGCCTTCCTCCAGGCTGACCACGCCCTTCATGATCTGGCCGGTCACCACCGCACCGGCGATCAGTCGCCCGCGTTCGTTGTAGAGCTCGACCAGGTCACCGCTGACGATGCCCTTGGCCTGCGCATCCTCCACGCTGATGCGGATGTGCTGGCGGCCCTTGACGTTCTGCTCGAAGCGCACGTCGGCCTGTGCCATCTGCGAGTGCACACGGTTGTAGGGGTGCGGGCTGACCACATGAACCTGGCCGGGCTGGGCGTTGCCCAGGAACTCGGCGGGCTCCAGGTACTTCGGGATCGGCGGGCAGTCGGGGATGTTGAAGCTGGCGATCTGGCTGCAGTACAGCTCGATCTTGCCGGACTGGGTGTGCAGCTTGTGCTTCACCGGGTCGGTGTAGAAGTCCCCGTGGCGCACCCAGCGGCGCATCTCGGTGGGGATGGGCATGGTCACCAGGCCCTTGGACCAGAACTCCGCGAAGGGCACCTTGTGGCCGGTGGCCTTGTACGAGTTCTCCAGGATCTGCATCACCGTCTGCCCTTCGGTGAAGCCGTACTCGACCCCCATCAGGGCGGCCAGGCGCCGGAAGATCTCGAAGTCGTCCAGGCTCTCGCCGTAGGGCGCGATCACCTGGCGCATCGCGTAGATCTTGTCGTTGCTGTAGGTGCCGCCGTAGCTGATGTCGTTGCGCTCCAGCGCGGATGTGGCCGGCAGCACGATGTCGGCAAAGCGCGAGGAGGCACACCACCACGGGTCCTGGCAGATCACGGTGTCGACCTGCTGGTTCATGGCGCGCAGCAGCTCGTTGGTGTCCTGCTGGTGCGACATGAAGTTGTTGCCGGCGTTGTAGATCAGCTTGGCATTCGGGTAGGTGTGCGTCGCGCCGTCACGCACGTAGGTCTTGCCGGGGTTGAGCAGCATTTCGCTGATGCGCGAGGCCGGGCAGCGCGCCTTCACCGGATTGCGCCCCTGCGACAGGCCCACCGGCACGATGGCGTTGGACTGCGGCATGCCGCCGTTGCCATAGTGCCAGGAGAAACCCACCCCTTCGCCCGGCTTGCCGATCTTGCCCAGCATCGCGGCGAAGTTGATGATGGCCCAGTGCGTCATCTCGCCGTGATGGGCGCGCTGCAGTGACCAGGCGCCGGCGAACTGGGTGCGCTTGCTGGCAAACAGGTTGGCCATCTCGACGATCTTGCCGGCCGGGATGCCGGTGATCTTCGCGGCCCATTCCGGGGTCTTCGGCGGGGAGCCGTCGGCGTCCTGGCCCAGCAGGTAGGGCAGGAACTTGTCGAAGCCCACCGTGTACTTGTCCAGGTAGGCCCGGTCGTGCTTGCCGGTGCTGTAGACGTGGTACGCCATGGCCAGGAACAGCGCCGTGTCGGTGTTGGGCACGATCTTCACCCACTCCGAACCCAGCGCCTCGTCGGTCGGCGTGTACTGCGGGTTGATCGAGATGAACTGGACGCCGCGTTCCTTGATCTGCTTCCAGCGCGGGACCATCTGGTGGTCGGCCACCGTGTACTCGATGCGGTTGTTCTTGAAGGGGTCGCAGCCCACCCAGACCATCACCTGGGTGTGTTCGGCCATGACCTCCCAGGAGGTCTGAGGCGAATACACCTCCATGTCGCCGATGATGTGCGGCAGGCTCACCTGCGAGGCGCCACCCGAGTAGTCACCGGTGGTCACCGAGTGACCACCGATCAGCCCGAACAGGCGGCCCTGCAGCACCTGCGGACGCAGCAGGCCGGCGTGCGACCAGCCGCCGTAGCTGCTGCTGAACAGGGCCTCGTTGCCGTACTTCTCCGCGGTGCGCAGGATGGCGTCGGCGGTCAGGGCCAGGGCCTCATCCCAGCTCACTCTCACGAAGGGTTCCTTGCCGCGCAGATCGCGCCGCGTGTCGCCCTTCGGGTTGGCCAGGTAGGAGCGGCGCACCATCGGGTACTTCACCCGCGTCTTGCTGTAGACGCGGCTCATCAGGCCCTGTGTCAGCATCGTGGTGGGCATCGCGTCGATGTCCTGCAGCGGCTGCACGCCCACCAGCACGCCCTTCTTCACCACCGCCTTGAACGGCCCCCAGTGGCTGGCGCTGGGGATCAGGGTGGTGTCGGCGCCGAAGGCCTCGTTGGCGCCGAACCAGGCCACGCCGTTGGCAGCCACCGCAGTGGCCACGGAGGTCTTCAGGAGGTTTCTTCTCGTCATGCTCATGGTGGGTACTCCTTGGAAAGTGCCATCGAGGGATCGAATCGGCTCCAGGGCATCCTAGGAAGCGAGCTGCAACGGCATGAGCGGTCTTGTGCCGGTCTGGTCGAGTTTGTTAACCCTGTGAACGGCGCTGCCCGATCGGCCTGTGCCGCGGCATGATGGCGCCCATTCTTCAGGCGCAGCGCGAGACGGACGCAATGAAAGTATTCGGCATGGCCGGCTGGTCCGGCTCGGGCAAGACCACGCTGGTCGAGCGGCTCATCCCGGTGTTCACCGGTCGGGGCCTGAGAAGCCGTGAACGAACCACAGAGAGGCAAGCCCGACGCAGGCAAGACGTGGCCTTCGCGAGATGGGCGGTGCGGCGCGGACGGCGGTGGGCAGCGCGCGCTGGGCGTGTGGGTGCGCGCGGCAGCCAGGGCTGGCGCGCCGCGCAGGTGCTGCTGGGCGGCCAGATCAGGCCATGAAGGCGAAATTCAGGCTTCGCATGCGCATCAGGTTGTGCGCCAGGGCGTGCCAGAGCAGCACCGCACGCGCCTTGACCAGGCCGCACACGTTCAGGCGCGTGAAGCCGCGCCGTCGCAGCTGCGCGTTGGCGCACTCCACGCTGGCACCGCGCCAGACGTACAGGTCCTTGCCCCAGTGGCTGGCCATGAGGCTGCGCCACTGGGCTTGCGCCGGGGAATCCGAGGGCTTGGGCGCCAGTGCATTGATATCGGGGTTGCGGCTGCGCGCAGCGGGCAGCACGGGCTGCGTGCCGCGCTCGGTGAGCGCATCAATGGCGGCCAGCTTGGTGTAGCCGCCATCGGCCAGCCAATGGTCGGGCGTGAGGCCGTAGCGCTGCTGCACGGCCTGATGCAGGGGGTCCATCTGCCCCATGTCCGAGCCGCTGTTGACCAAGTCCACGGCGGCAATGAGCTGCGTTGCCGCATCGACAGCCAGTTGGGCGTTGAAGGCCGGGCGGAAGCCCCCGTCGGCCATCTTCATGACGCGCGCATCGGCGTCGGTGCTGCTCACGCGCGGCTCGGGCGGCACCTTGGGTTCGGGGGCGGGCGGCGCGGGAGGATCGCCGTCGTGGTCGCGCCCGCGTCGTTTGGAGGGCTTGGCCTTCTTGGGCTCGGCCGCCGGCTTGATCCGCTCCATCGTCGCCAGCGCGGCAGCCAGGCGCTGCTCGCGCTCACGTGCCGCGCGTTCCTGGGCGGCCTGCTTGCGCCGCGAACTGGCCCCGGCGTCCTCGGCCAGTTCGCGCTTGAGGGCCTGGACCTGCGCCTGGGCCTGGGCATGCAGTTGCGCGAGCTTGTCGCGCCGACGAAAGCTCGACGCCTTGGCCGAGGCACGCACGCGCAGTCCGTCCTGCGCCACCACGTTGAGCGTGACCAGCCGGCGATCGAGCAGTGCGGCAATCGAGCGCGTGAGCTGCGCATCCAGCCACGCCTCGTGCTGGGTCCGAAAGTCCGCCAGCGAGTGGTAGTTCACCCCCACGCCGCCGCAGATCCAGCGGTAGGCATCGTCGCGCTCGCACAGCCGGTCGACTTCGCGCGCCGAGCCCACCCCGTCGATGGTGGCCCATAGCCACAGTGCCACCAGGATCGCCGGATCGATGGCCGGCGCGCCCCCGCGCCCGTCCACCGACTTGATGCGCGCATACAGCGGCGCCAGGTCCAGCGACTGCACGAAGGCCCACACGGTGCGCGCCGCATGGTCATCTGCCAGTACCGAATCCAGATCGCACGCTCGCAATTCGACCTGATCGCGCTGTGCCGACATCACCCGCGCGGCGCGCGGTGCCTCTTGCCTGGGCTGCTGCGCAGCCACCTCGAGCAGCTCCCCTTCGCCGAACAGCCCCGTTTGGGCCTGTTGTTCTTCTTCCGGTCTTGTCGTCGCTGCGCTCATGCCCCGCTTAACGATTCAGACCCAACGTTCGTTCACACCTTCTGAGCGTGTCGGTGATCAAGCATGCCCACCACGGCTTCGACCTCGACCGGCCCGGCAAGGACTCCTGGCGGCACCGCGAGGCCGGCGCCACGCAGGTGCTGATGCTGTCCAACGACCGCTGGATCCTGATGCACGAGCTGCGCGGCGCGCCCGAGCCGACGCTGGAAGAGCAGCTGCGCCTGCTGGCGCCCTGCGACCTCGTGCTGATCGAGGGCTACAAGGCCGCCGCGGTGCCCAAGATCGAGATCCACCGCCCGTCCTTCGGTCGCCCTGCGCTGTGGCCGGAGAATCCGCATGTGGTCGCGGTGGCCACCGACGGCCCCATCGACTGCCCGCTGCCGGTCCTGCCGCTGAATGACCCGCAGGCGGTGGCGTCCTTTATCCTGGCCCATCCGATCTGAGCAATCTGAGGCGGCGGCACACTGCGCACCTCGCACTTTCCAGGAGTCATTCCGATGTCCATCCACCTCGTGCTCACCGTCATCGCCGCGGATCGCCCCGGTCTGGTCAGCCTGCTGTCGGACACCATCACCGCTGGCGGCGGCAACTGGCTCGACGCGCGCATGGCCAGCCTGGCCGGCCAGTTCGCCGGCATCCTGCTGGTGAGCGTGAGCGAGGAGCGGGCCGATGCGCTCGTCGAGTCCCTGCAGGCGTTGCAGGGACTGCGCCTAGTGGTCGAGAAGAGCGCTGCGGATGCCGCCGCTGCGACCGCCGGCACCACGCTGCGGCTGGAACTGCTGGGCCAGGATCGCCCCGGCATCGTGCGCGACATCTCGCGCGTGCTGGCCGAGCAGCAGGTCAGCATCACCGACTTCGAGACCGAGCGCACGAGCGGCTCGTTCTCGGGCGAGGCGATGTTCAAGGCCCGTGCGCTGCTGCAGCTGCCGCCCGGGCTCGATGACCACACGCTGCGCCAGGCCCTCGAGGCGCTGGCCAACGAGTGGATGGTGGATCTGAGCGCTGCGCCAACCGGTTCGGGCGCTGCCTGAAGGGCAGCACGGCGCCCGTGTGCGTGCACCGACGTGGTGCGGAAGCGAACAGGCACGCGGCCGCGCCAGGGGCTTGACGTTGGTCTGGGGCGGATCGGGCACGGCGGGCATGTCTGCCGCCTCGTCCGGGTTGACGGCCACGACCGGGGGGCATGACTTTGTGCGCCAAAGGCGACACAGAGTGTTACGGATGCCCAGGGCGCGGTGTCGGGCCTCTCAGGCGCCCAGCAGCCGGCGCAGCCAGCCGAACAGACCGCCGCGTGGCGCCGGGGCAGCGGGCGCTGTGGTGGTCGGGGTGACATGGGTCGCCGCCGAGCGGGGTGGCGCGGTCCGCTGGGCAGCCGGCGCTGCGGCCACGGCCGCCGCCCGCGCTGGCGCCGAGGCCGGCGCCTGGCTGTTCCGGGTGGCTGTGTCCACCGCTCGGCCGCCCTGCAGCAGGGCCGCCTGCAGCTGATCGTAGTGGCGCCGCAGCACCGCATCGGTGGGCGGCAGGCCGAGTCGGCGGTTGCGCTCCGTGAGGGCGTGGCGGTGCAGCACGGAGTCGGTCGGCAGGTCGTCGGTGAGAACCATGGTGTCGTCTCCAGGGGGATCCGCTTGTGTGCGGATTCGTTGGGATGCCCACGGTCCCACCCGGTCGGGCCGATGCCGTGGGTGCCAGCGTGCTGCAAGTTGCGGGCCGCCCGGCGGGGGGGGAGCCCTGGTGGTGGGATCCGCAGTAACCGTGTCCCTGCGCGGCGCGGGGATCGTCGGCACACTGCCAGCACCCGCTTCCTTCTCCTTCTGGCTGCCCCATGCCCCGCTTCGGCTTCGACCATTCCTACGCCCGCGACCTGCCGGGCGCCTCTGTGTCCTGCCAGCCCGCCACGGTGCCGACACCGCGGCTGCTCTACGTCAACGAGCCGCTGGCACAGGAGCTGGGTCTGGACCCTGCCGCCTGGCGCGGCGCGGTGGGGGATGCGCTGTTTGCCGGCAATGCGCTGCCCGAGGACGCCCAGCCGATCGCGCAGGCCTATGCCGGGCACCAGTTCGGCGGCTTCTCGCCGCAGCTGGGCGACGGGCGGGCGCTGCTGTTGGGCGAGCTGATCGACCGCCGCGGCCAGCGGCGCGACGTGGCCTTCAAGGGCTCCGGGCGCACGCCCTTCTCGCGGGGCGGCGACGGCAAGGCGGCGATCGGCCCGATGCTGCGCGAGGTGCTGATCGGCGAGGCGCTGCACGCCCTGGGCATCCCGACCACGCGGGCGCTGGCGGTGGCCGCGACCGGCGAGGAGGTCTGGCGGGATCGGCCGCTGCCCGGCGCGGTGCTGACCCGCGTGGCGGCCAGCCACCTGCGCGTGGGCACCTTCCAGTTCTTCGCCGCGCGCGGTGCGGTGGAGCCGCTGCGCCGGCTGGCGGACTACGCCATCGCCCGCCACGACCCGGCACTGGCCGATCTGGGCGGGATGGACGAGGGCCCGGCCCGCTACCTGGGGCTGCTGCGCGCGGTGGCGCAGCGCCAGGCGGCGCTGGTGGCGCAGTGGCTGAACGTGGGGTTCATCCACGGTGTGATGAACACCGACAACATGGCGATCTCGGGTGAGTCGATCGACTTCGGCCCCTGCGCCTTCATGGAGGCCTTCGACCCGGCGGCGGTGTTCAGCAGCATCGACCATGGTGGGCGCTACGCCTACGGCAACCAGCCGCACATCGCGCGCTGGAACCTGGCGCGCCTGGCCGAGGCGCTGCTGCCGCTGCTGGTGGATGCCCCCAGGGACCTTGATGACGAGGCGGCCCTGCAGCGCGCCGCGGCGCAGGCGATGGCGGTGATCGACGCCTTTCCAGGCTGGCACGCCCAGGCGCTGCGGCAGGGCCAGCGCGCCAAGCTGGGGCTGCAGGTGGCCACCGCCGCTGATGACGTGGTGGGCGACGAGGCGGACGATGCCCTGGCGCGCGACTGGCTGGCGCTGCTGCAGGCGCAGGGGGCGGACTTCACGCTCGCCTGGCGGCACCTGGCCGATGCCGCCGAGGGCCGCGATGCACCTCTGGCCGCGCTGCTGGCCGAGCCGGCCGCGCTGCAGCCCTGGCTGGCGCGCTGGCGCACACGCTGCGCGCAGGACGACCTGGCAGCGGGCCTGACGGATCCCGCGGCGGCGGCCACCGCCCGGGCGGCCCGGCTGCGCGCCGTGAACCCCTGGGTGATCGCGCGCAACCAGCGCGTCGAGGAGGCGCTGGAGGCGGCGACCGACCACGGCGACCTCGGCCCCTTCGAGCGGCTGCTGGCCGCACTGCGCCAGCCCTTCGACGAGCGGCCGGCGTACGCGCGCTACGCCGAGCCGGCCCCACCGGCCGTGACGGCGCGGTACCAGACCTTCTGCGGTACCTGAGCCACAGGTGCCCGTGTGAGGGCGTTGAGGCGGGCGTGGATGCGTGCTTCAACGCGCCCGGCGATGACGTAACCTTGTGAAATCTGCACGCCGGCCCCATCTGGCCGGTACCGTCAGACCGACGTCCGTTCCACAGCGCCAGGAGGCACACCGCCATGAACCCGCTCGTCACCACCGATGCGCCCGAGGGCACGCTGCGCACGATGCACATCATCTACGCACTGCACGCGCTGGGCTTGGTCATCGGCGCCTTTGGCGCGGCCAGCGTGGTGGGCTCCTTCCTGTTCGGCTGGCCGTCGATCATCGCGGTGATCCTCAGCTACCTGAAGCGCGGCGATGCCCGCGGCACCTGGCTGGAGTCGCACTACGCCTGGGCGATCCGCACCTTTTGGCTGGCGCTGGCCTGGGCCCTGGCGGTGACGCTGGTGTCGATCCCGCTGGCGATCATCGTGGTCGGCATCGCCACCTGGGTGCTCGGCCTGTTCCTGCTGGGCCTGTGGGCCATCTACCGCGTCGCGCGCGGCTGGCTGCGCCTGAAGGACGGCCAGCCGATGCTGGCCGGCTGACGCGCGGGGCGCACGGCCCATTGCCCATCGTTCATCGTCCACCCCGGCGCCGGGTCTTCGCGCCTGTGAAATCATTCGGCCCCATTTCCAGAGACAAGGATGGTCCCGATGACGCTGAAGCTGTTCCTCAAACCCGGCGCCTGCTCGCTGAGCCCCCACATCGCGCTGGAGGAAGCCGGCCTGCCCTACGAGACCGAGTCGGTCGACCTGGCCAAGAAGGTCACCGCCACCGGCGGCAACTACTTCGACATCAACCCCAAGGGCTACGTGCCGGCGCTGCGGCTCGACTCCGGCGAGCTGCTGACCGAAGGCCCGGCCATCGTCCAGTACATCGCCGACCAGGCGCCGGCCAGCCAGCTGGCACCGGCCAACGGCACGATCGAGCGCTACCGCCTGCAGGGCTGGCTGAACTACATCGGCACCGAGCTGCACAAGTCCTGCAGCGCCTTCTTCAACCCGATGAGCCGGGACGACTGGAAGGCCGCCGCCCGCGCCAACCTGGAGCGCCGGCTGCGCCACGTCGACGACCACCTCGGCGCCGGCAACGCCTACCTGCTTGGCGAGGGCTTCAGCGTGGCCGATGGCTACCTCTTCACCGTGCTGCGCTGGATGGCGCCGATCGGGTTCGACCTCGCGCCGTACCCGCAGATCCAGGCCTTCCAGGCCCGCGTGGGTGCGCGTCCTGCCGTGCAGGCGGCGCTGAAGGCCGAAGGCCTGGCGTGAGGTTGCGGGCGGTTGCGGCCGCTGTAGCCGCCCTGGCCGTGCTGGCGGGTTGCAGCACGCCGCCGATGCTGCCGCCCCCGCCGGGGCCGCAGCCCGTGCCGGCGCCAGCCCCCGCACCGCTGCCTCCGCCGCCGGTCCCGGGCCCGCTGCCAGCGCCCGCTCCGGTGCCCGTGCCGGCACCACCGCCCCTGCCTCCGCTCCCGCCCGCGCCGCCCCCTCCCGCACCGCCGGCCCAGGTCAGCCCGTTCGACGTGCTCGAGGTGGCGCTGCGCGTGCTGCCGCCCAACCTGGCCCAGCGCCGCGGCTGGGCTGAGGACATCGCCACCAGCTTCGCGGCGCTGTCGATTCCCGCCCAGCCACACAAGGTCTGCGCGCTGGCGGCCATCATCGAGCAGGAGTCCACCTGGCAGGCCGACCCGCCGGTGGCCGGGTTGTCGAAGATCGCCAAGGCCGAACTCGACAAGAAGCGCGAGCGCTACGGCATCCCGAAGGTGATGTTCGACCTGGCGATGGCCAAGACCTCGCCGGACGGGCGCAGCTACCAGCGCCGGCTGGACACGCTGCGCACCGAGCGCGAGCTGTCGGACCTGTTCGAGGACATGATCCGCGAGATCCCCTTCGGCACGAAGATGTTCGAGGGCCAGAACCCGGTGCGCACCGGTGGTGCCACGCAGGTCAGCATCGCCTTCGCGGCCCAGCTGATGCGCGAGCGCCCCTACCCCTGGCGGCCGGCTGGGACGCCGCGCGAGGAGGTGTTCAAGCGCCGCGGCGGCCTGTACTTCGGCGCGGCGATGCTGCTGGAGCACCCGGTGTCCTACAACCGCATGCTCTACCGCTTTGCCGACTACAACGCCGGGCCCTATTCGAGCCGCAACGCGGCGGTGCAGGCGCTGCTGGCGCAGCTCACCGGCCAGAAGCTCACGCCGGACGGCGACCTGCTGCGCTACCAGGGCGGCGAGCCCCTGTCGCCACGCACGGCGCCCAGCCAGGCCTGGCGCGCGCTGCTGGCGCTGCAGCCGGAACTGGGCGTGGGGGCGGCGCAGATCGAGCGCGACCTGAAGCTGGAGAAGCGCTTCGACTTCGAGCAGTCCGCCACCTACCGGCGGCTGTACCAACTGGCCGAGCGCCGTGGCCTGCGCCCGGCGCGCGAGCAGCTGCCCGACATCGACCTGGCGAGCCCGAAGATCCAGCGCAAGCTCACCACGGCCTGGTTCGCTGACCGCTGCGAGGCGCGCTACCGGGCCTGCCTGGCACGCGATCCCTACGCCGCGGCCGCGGCCAGCGCCGCTCAGGGCGCGTCCGTGCCTCCTGCGCCCGCCAGCGAAGCCAGGCCCTGAGACTGCGCCTTCGCACCGCAGCCGGCCATGGCCGCCTGCAGCATGTCGATGAAGACGCGCGTCTTGGCCGGCATGAGCTTGCGCCCCGGGAAGACCGCCCAGGCCGCGTGGCTGGGCAGGCACCAGTGCGGCAGCACACGCCTGAGCAGGCCGCGCTTCAGGTCGGGCGTGGCGAAGTAGTCCGGCACCGCCGCGATGCCCGCGCCGGCACGGGCCAGGCGCAGCAGCAGTTCGGGCGAGTTCGCGCTCAGGGCGCCGGGGGGCAGGCCCTCCCAGCGCTGTTCGCCGCGCAGCAGCGTCCAGGGGGCGGGTTCGCCGTTGCCGCGCAGCAGGCGCACCGCGCGGTGGCGGGCCAGGTCGTCGGGGGTCTGCGGCTCGCCCTGATCGGCCAGGTAGTCCGGCGTGGCGTACAGGCCGACCGGGAAGACGGTGAGCCGGCGCGCGGCCAGCAGCGCATCGTCGGGCAGGTCGCCCATGCGCACGGCAACGTCGAAGCCCTCGCCGAGGAGGTCCACCCGCCGCGGCGAGAGGTCGAGTTCCAGCGAGATCGCCGGGTGCAGCGCGGCGAAGGCGGCCAGCATGTCGGCCAGCAGCAGGTTGGCGAAGTCGCTGGGCATCGACACGCGCAGCCGCCCGCTGGGGGCGGCCTGGCGGTGCTCGCTCAGTGCGGTGACGGCCTCCACCTCGGCGGCCACCTGGCGGGCGTGCTCCAGCAATTGCAGGCCGAACTCGGTGAGCGTCTGCCGCCGCGTGGTGCGCAGCAGCACCCGCTCGCCCAGGCGCTGCTCCAGCTCGGCCAGGCGGCGCGACACGGTCGATTTCGGCAGGCCGAGCTGCTCGGCCGTGCGGCTGAAGCTGCCCAGCTCGGCCACGCGGGCAAAGATGAGCAGGTCGTTGGGGTCGATGCTGCTGCTGGATTGTTCCATCGGTGGTTCAATGATATCCAATGGACGGGATTCCCTGCTGGATTGGTGACGCCTACAGTTCAGCCATCGCATCCATTCCGCCAAGGAACCCGCCATGAAGATCCTGCAGATCAACGCCAGTGCCCGCCGTGAAGGCGCCAATTCCACCCGCGTGGCCAACCGCGTGGTCGAGCGCCTGCTGGCAGCCAACCCGGGTGCCACCGTCACCCTGCGTGACCTGGCGGCCGAGCCGCTGCCGGTGCTCGACGAGGTGGCGCTGGGCGCGCTCTTCACCCCGGCCGACCAGCGCAGTGCCGAGCAGGCGGCGCTGGCCGCGCGCTTCGATGCGGCGATCGACGAGTTGAAATCCCACGACGTGATCGTGCTGGGTGTGGCGATGTACAACTTCGGGGTCACTGTGCAGCTCAAGGGCTGGATCGACGCCATCGCCCGTGCCGGCGTGACCTTCAAGTACACCGAGACCGGCCCGGTCGGCCTGGTCACCGGCAAGACCGTCTACGCCGCCTGCGCGCGCGGCGGCCTGTACCGCGGCACGCCGAACGACAGCCAGACGCCGTACCTGAAGTCGGTGCTGGGCTTCATGGGCCTGACCGACGTGCGCTTCGTCTACGCCGAAGGCCTGAACATGGGCCCCGACGCCACTGCCCAGGGCTTTGCCCAGGCCGAGGCCGACCTGGAAGCCGCACTGGCCTGAAGAGAATCTGTGATCCACCCGCAGGGCACCGGCCGGTGCCCTGCCCCACCGAAGGGCCGACCATGACCACCACCGCCACCGCCGCTTCCGTTCTCCACCCCCGTCGCGTCGAGCAGCTCGTCGCCGGCCAGCCGACCTCCGATGGCGCGGGCGTCAAGCTCACCCGCGTGCTCACGAACACGCTGCAGCGCCGGCTCGACCCGTTCCTGATGCTCGATGCCTTCGGCTCCGATCAGCCGGACGACTACATCGCCGGCTTCCCGGACCACCCGCACCGCGGCTTCGAAACGATCACCTACATGATTGCCGGGCGCATGCGCCACCGCGACAGCGCTGGCCACGAGGGCCTGCTGGAGAACGGCGGCGTGCAGTGGATGACCGCCGGGCGCGGCGTCATCCACTCCGAGATCCCGCAGCAGGAAGAAGGCGTGATGGAGGGTTTCCAGCTCTGGCTGAACCTGCCTGGGCGCGACAAGATGGCCGCTCCCTGGTACCGCGACTTCAAGAATGCCGACCTGCCGCAGTTCGTCTCGCCGCAGGGCGTGGCGGTGACGGTGATCGCCGGCGAGAGCCATGGCGTGGCGGGTGCGGTGACCCGCGAGGCCACCGCGCCGCTGTACCTGGACCTGCACCTGAGCGCGGGCAGCCGCTTCGAGCAGCCGCTGCCAGCGGGGCACAACGCCTTCATCTACGTCTACCGCGGCGAGGTGGCCGTCGGCGCTCAGGCGGTGCCGGTGCAGCGCATGGCCATCCTGGCCAACGACGCCCAGGCCGATGGCCTGGTGATCGAGGCCGCGGGTGACGCCAAAGTGTTGCTGATCGCCGGCCGGCCGCTCGGCGAGCCGATCGTCCAGTACGGCCCCTTCGTGATGAACACGAAGGAGGAGATCTACGCGGCCGTGAACGATTACCGCGAAGGCCGCCTCGGCGAAACGACGGGTTGATATCCGCCGGTGAAAACCTGAAGCGAACGTGAAGACGAGGTGCAGGGCCGGCGGCCAAAGGTATTTGTTTGCAAGGAAACGGCGGGGGCTGGATTCTTCAGCTGGTATTAATCTGGTTCGATTGAAATGAAGGCTGTGGATGGCATTGGTTTCGATGCCATTTGTTTTCAGCCCTTTGAAGGAATCGACCATGAAGAAACTCCTCGCCCTGATCGCCGCCCCCTTGCTGGCCAACGCCGCCCTGGCCGGCCCCGCCTGCAACGTGCCTGAAGACAAGTGGATGAAGGAATCCGATTTCAAGGCCAAGATGGAAAGCCAGGGTTACCAGATCAAGACCTTCAAGGTCAGCAAGGGCAAGTGCTACGAAATCTACGGTTTTGACAAGGCGGGCAAGAAGGTCGAAATCTATTTCGACCCCGCCACCGCGGCCGTGCTGGAATCGAAGTAATTCGCGGCTGCGCCCGACCGGGTTTCAGTGAGCGCAGGCCATGCAAGACGATTCAAACTCCATCCGGGTGTGGGACCGCTTCGTCCGGGTATTCCACTGGAGCCTCGTGAGCTGTGTGCTGGTGAACTACTTCCTCGTCGATGATGGGGAAACGTTGCATCAGTGGATCGGCTATGCGGCCAGTGCCCTGGTGGTGATGCGCATCGTCTGGGGATTCATCGGTTCCCGGTACGCCCGGTTTGCCGATTTCTTTCCAACCCCGGCGCGGCTGCGCCGGCATGTACAGGCGATTCGCGCCGGCCGTGCGGACACGCACCCGGGGCACAACCCGCTGGGCGCGCTGATGATGCTGGCGCTGATGGCGCTGGTGCTGGCCCTCGCGGTGACCGGCTTCATGCAGACGCTGGACGCCTTCTGGGGCGAGGAGTGGCTGCAGGAGCTGCACGAGGTGATCGCCTCCGCGCTGATCCTCCTGGCAACGCTGCATGCCGCTGCGGCCATCGTGATGGGCCGCATCGAGCGCACCAACCTGGTGGCGGCGATGATCACCGGCGTCAAGCGCCGCGGCTGAGGCGCACCGGGCCAGCGGCCCGATGCGGCCCACCCGCAGGGAGGGACGGGCAAACAAGGGCCGGGCAAACCGGCTGCCTGTCCTACACTCGCCGCCATGAACCAGTCAGTTCATTCTGCCGACGAGCGCCCTGCCCGCAAGCGCACCAGCCGCCGTGCCGGTGGCGGCGACGAGCCGCGCACCAACGACCCCGAGCGGACGATGGCCGACATCATCGAGATGGCCACGCGCGAGTTCGCCGAGAAGGGGCTGGCCGGGGCGCGCATCGACGCGATCGCCGAGGCCACGCGCACCAGCAAGCGGATGATCTACTACTACTTCGGTAGCAAGGAAGGTCTGTACATCCGCGTGCTGGAGGAAGCCTACCGGCGCATGCGCGCCATCGAGGCCGACCTGCACCTGGATGACTTGGCGCCCGAGGCGGCGCTGCGCCGGCTGGTGGGCTTCACGGTGGACTACCAGTGGGCCAATCCGGACTTCATCCGCCTAGTGATGACGGAGAACATCCACCGCGGCGAGTACCTGCGCCAGAGCAAGCTGATCCACCACCTGAACGTGCCGGCCATCGAGGGGCTGCGCCGCGTCTATGAGCGCGGCGTGGCCGCCGGGGTGTTCCGCGCCGGGCTGGATCCAATCGACCTGCACATGTCGATCAGTGCGCTGTCGGTGTTCAACGTGGCCAACCGGCACACCTTCTCGCTGATCTTCGACCGCGACTTCGACTGCCCCGAGATGCTGAGCGCGCGCCGCGAGCAGATCGTCGAGATGCTGGTGCGCCACGTGCGTGCCTGAGGAGGCTCTCCATGAACCCCCGCTTTTCCTGCCGAGCCGTGCTGCTCGCTGCCGCCGCGCTGTCGCTGAGCGGCTGCGCCAGCCTGTTCGCACCTGCACTCGCCCCGGTGCAACTGGCCCCGGCCCGTGGCGCGGCGCTGGCCGGCTGCACTGAGTTGGCCGGCAATTTCCGCCATCCGCAGACCACGCTGGCTTCGGCGGCCCTGGTGCCCCCCGGCAAGCTGCAGGTTGGCGGCCAGCCGGTGGGCGAGCACTGCCTTGTCACCGGGCGCATGCATGAGCGCCTCAGCCCGGTGGACGGGCAGGCCTATGCGATCGGCTTCGAGATGCGGCTGCCGCGCGACTGGAACGGCCGCTTCTTCTACCAGGGCAACGGCGGGCTCGATGGGCTGATCCCGCCGGCGGTGGGCGCAGTCAGCGGCGGCGGACCGCTCACGCATGCGCTGGCTCAGGGCTTCGCGGTGATCAGCTCGGACGCCGGGCACAGCGTCAAGCAGCTGCCGCTGTTCGGGCTGGACCCGCAGGCGCGGCTGGACTACGGCTACCAGGCGGTGGCCAAGCTCACGCCGATGGCCAAGGCGCTGATCGCGGCGGCCTACGGGCGCGCCCCGGATCGCTCCTACATCGGCGGCGGCTCCAACGGGGGGCGCCACGTGCTGGTGGCTGCCGCCCGGCTGCCGGGCGAGTACGACGGCTACCTGGCCAGCGCCCCCGGGCTCAACCTGCCTCAGGCCGCGGTGGCGCAGCTCTTTGGCGCGCAGCAGTACGCCAAGGTGGCCACCGACCCGAAGGACCTGGGCAGCGCCTTCCATGCCGCCGAGCGCGCCCTGGTGGCGCAGCACATCCTGGCCCGTTGTGACGCGCTCGATGGCGCAGCTGACGGCCTGGTGCAGGACGTGGCGGCCTGCCGCGAGGCCTTCGACCTGATGCGCGACGTGCCCAGCTGCGTGGGCAGCCGTGACGGCAGTTGCCTCACGCCGCCGCAGAAGACCGCGATCGCCAATGTCTTTGCTGGCGCCCATGACAGCCGCGGGCAGCGCCTGTACGCCGGCTTCCCCTACGACCCCGGCCTGACCCAGCCGGATTGGGCCGACTGGGAGTTCAAGTACTCCGTCACCAACCGCGACCCGGTGGCGCTGGGCTTCGTCTTCACCGTGCCGCCGGCCGAGCCGGCCATCCTGAAGGACCTTTTGGGCTACGCGCTGGGCTTCAGCATGGACCGCGATGCGCCGAAGATCTTCGCCCGCAATGCCACCTACACCGAGAGCGCGATGGCCTTCATGACGCCACCGCAGCCCACCCGCCTGCACGCGCTGCGCGAGCGCGGCGGCAAGCTCCTGGTGCTGCATGGCAATGCCGATGCCGTGTTCTCGGTGGACGACACCGCTGCCTGGTACGACGGCCTGCGCGCCGAGCACGGCCGCGGCACGGCGGACTTCGCCCGCTTCTTCCGCGTGCCTGGCATGGGCCACGTGCGCGGCGGCCCGGCCACCGACCAGTTCGACGCGCTGGGCGCGCTGGTGGCCTGGGTGGAGCAGGGCAGGGCGCCGGATCGCCTCATCGCCAGTGCGCGGGGCGCGGGCAACCCGGGCGGGGCCAACCCCGACCTGCCCGCCGGCTGGTCCGCCACCCGCACCCGGCCGCTGTGCCCCTACCCGCAGGTGGCCCGCTACAACGGCAGCGGCTCCGTTGAGGTGGCTGAGAACTTCAGCTGCCGCTGAGGGCGGCGGCTGGAAGGGCGGGAAGGGCGTGGGAAAGGACCATCGTGCCCCAAGTGGTTTCGCCAGCTTAAGCGGCTTAAGAGTGCAAGCGGACTGATTCAGTTGCAACCGCCGTGAGGCGGATGACCGTACCTTCAGAAGGGCTTCAGCGGCACCGAGGACAACGCAGGCCGGGCGCCGCTTTGGCGCTCGCCATGTCCGAGGGGAACATCAACATGTCCAAACACATCGCCCGGCGCCTCCAGCCGGTGCTCTGGGCTGCCGGCCTGCTGCTTGTCAGCGGCGGGGTGGCGGCTCAAACCACGCCCGCGGGGCGGCTGCTCGCATCCAACTGCTTCCAGTGCCACGGCACCAATGGCAAGGGACCGGGCTTCGAGACGCTGGCCGGGCGCTCATCCGCGGAGATCTATGAAAAGCTCGTCTCCTTCGCCTCGGGCAAGGAGGGCCAGGGTCTGATGGCCAGGCACGCGATGGGCTACACCGACGCGCAGATGAAGTCGCTGGCCGCCTGGCTGGCGACCCAGAAATGAACGGGGGGCACAAGATGGAACGACGTCTGTTTCTGGGCATGGGCAGCGCCTGGGCTGCTTCGGTGCTGGCGGGTTGCGGCGGCGGTGACACCGACGCGGCGGGTGAGAGCGAGGCGCAGTTTGCCGGCAGCGGCAGCATGCGGGCGCTGGCGGCGTCGCCGACCAAACCCAAGGCCCGCGTGATCGTGATCGGCGGGGGCATGGCCGGCGCGACCTTCGCCAAGTACATGCGCCTGTGGGGCGACATGGTGGAGGTGACGCTGGTCGACCGCTCGTCGACCTACACCTCCAACATCATGAGCAGCATGGTGCTGACCGGCCAGCGCACCCTGGCCAGCCTGAACTACGGCTACTCGACGTTGGTCAGCAAGTACGGCATCAAGACCGTGTTCGGCGAGGTCAAGTCGATCGACCCGGTGCTGGCCAAGGTGACGATGGCTTCTGGCGCCGTCCTCACGGCGGATCGCATCGTGCTGGCGCCCGGCGTGGACTTCGACAGCGTGACCGGCCTGACCGACCCGCTGGTGATGCCGCATGCCTGGAAGGCCGGCGCGCAGACGACAGCCCTAGCCAAGCAGCTCGCCGCGATGCCGGCGGGCGGCACGGTGGTCCTGACGATTCCCAAGGCGCCCTACCGTTGCCCGCCGGGACCCTACGAGCGTGCCTGCCTGCTGGCCGACTGGTTGAAGGTCAAGAAGAAGGGCAGCAAGCTGATCGTGCTCGACGCCAATGCAGACATCCTGGTGGAGAAGGACAACTTCACCAGCGCCTTCCTGGGCCTGCACGGCTCGGTGATCGAGTACCGCAACAATGTGGAGATCGACCACGTCGACGCGGCGACCCGCACCCTCTACTTCACCGGTGGTGGCAGCCTGCGCGCCAACGTGGTGAACCTGATCCCCCGCCAACGGGCCGGGGCGCTGGTGTCCGCGGCCGGTTTGGCCAACGCCACCGAGGGGCGCTTTGCCGCGGTCAACGTGCTGGACTATTCGAGCACCCTGGCCCCCACGAAGGTCCACGTGCTGGGCGACGCCAGTGCCACGACGCAGCCGAAGGCCGGCCACATCGCCAATCAGGAGGCCAAGGTCTGTGCCGACGCACTGACGCGGATCTTCGCCGGAGGCTCGCCGGATCCCGCGCCGGTGACCAACTCAGCGTGCTTCTCGACCATCACGATGTCGCAGGCCTCCTGGCTGCACAGCTTCTTCCAGTACGACCCGGTCACCGGGGCGATGAAGGGCGTCCCGGCCGGCAGCGGCGCCTCGGTGGGCTGGAACTCGGATGGTTTCCAGGACATGGGCATCTGGTTCAAGGCGCTGATGGGCGACAGCTTCGCCTGAAGCGTAGGCGCCCGGCCCCGTCGCTGTGGCGCCTTGGTTCCGATGGCAGGCCCGTCTGGCCCCGGGCGGTGGCCTGCCTGCCATGCGGGCGTTACAGCCCCATCAGGCAGGAGACGGTGTCGCTACCGCGCCGGTTCAGTGACACGACGCGCCGGTGCACCATGCGGCCGAGCACCCAGGTGGCCGTTGCACTGGCAATGCGGCGCTGGCCGAGCTTGTCGGCCACGCGCAGCGCGGCCGTGTTGGAGGCCGAGCGCCACGCGAGGTGCTGCACGATGCCTCTGGAGGCGACGTGGTTGTCCGCCAGCAGGTTGAGGGCGCGGCTCAGGCCGCGGCCTCGCCAGGCATGCAGGGTGACGGCGTCGAAGGTGAGGTATTCGCCTGGCAGGAGTCGCAGCTTCATGCCGATCTCGTCGACCGTCTGGGTCTCGAAGGCCAGCCACACGATGGCCACCACCCGGCCCTGATGCAGGGCCAGCATGGCCTCCTTGCCGGCGGCGATGCGCTGGTCGATGGTGGCTGGGTCCAGCCGGAAGTCCGTGACGAGGTCGTTGCGGAAGGCGCCGATATTCGATGCATCGGCCAGGACGAAACGAAAGCCCCGCAGCGCCGCGGGCAGCTCGTGCGGAACATCCGCCACGTCGTTGGCGAAGAACACCAGATCTTCGCGCCGCAGAACGCGGCGACTCAGCAGCCGGGTGGCCTTCCACAGGGTTGGCCACAGCCCGTCACGACGCAGCACGTGCAGTGCCTGCGCAGGGGCCGCCGCCGGAGGGCGCGGCGCAGGCGTTGGCGCTGGCCCATTGATCGACCCGTGGCCTGCCTTGGCGCCCGGCGGACGGATCAGACTGGACACGCCGGCGTACTCGCGGTGCGGATGCATGACGTCATGAATGGGAAAAAAGCCCATGTCAAATAGTAGCGCGTCAACCCCTGTTCCAACCTGAACGACAGGTAAAAGTCAGCAAAGACAAAGGGGCTGTCTGATTCGACCCAACGCGCGTACCGCCTGCATCCGGATCGTTTTTTTCATTGTAGGCAACACCTGGGCGTCATTCCGGTGCCGTTACCGATGGACACCGCAGTGACACCATCAGCCCCCCCAAGCGCGGTGACCGGCCCGTCTCGAGCGAGAACTGGTGCACGGCCGCCACGCGCCTGGCGATCGACCAACCCAGGCCGCTGCCGGGCTGGCCGCTGCCGAGGACGCGGAAAAATCGCTCGCCCAGGCGATCCAGGTCTGCTGCGGCCAGGCCGGGGCCACTGTCCTCGACCCGCAACGTGACTTCGCCGTCCCGAACCGTCAGGCGGATCTGGACGGCAGCCCCAACGGGGCTGTAGCGGATGGCGTTGTCCACCAGATTGCGCAGCAGCACCGCCAGCAGCGTGGCGTTGCCGCGCACCGTGGCCGGGCCCTCGGCACCCGGTGCCACCCCGGGCTCCTGATCGCGTTCAAGTTCCAGCTCCTGGCCCTTGTCCAGCGCCTGCGGGGCCAGGTCGGCCACCACGCGGCGGGCGAGGGCGTGCAGATCGATCGTCTCCAGCCCGGTGTCGGCGCCGGCCTCCAGCCGGGACAGGGTGAGCAGCTGCTCCACCAGCCGCGTGGCGCGGTCGCAGCCCTCCAGCGTGGCCAGCAGGGCATGCCGGCGCTCGGCGGCATCGGGCTCGCCCAGCGCCACCTGGGCCTGGGTGCGGATCGCCGCGATCGGCGTGCGCAGCTCGTGGGCGGCGTCGGCGGTGAAGCGGCGCTCGGCCTCCATCAGTTGCGCGATGCGCCCGAACAGCTGGTTCAGTGCGTCCAACATCGGCCGCATCTCGGCCGGCGCATTGCTGATCACCACCGGGTGAAGTGCCTGGGGCTGGCGCCGTGCCAGCTGCCGGCCGAGCCGGCGCAGCGGGGCGACGCCCCGGTAGATCGCCCACCAGGCGGCCAGGGCCAGCAGCGGCAGTGACAGCAGCATCGGCCACAGCGTGCTGCGCAGCACCGCACGCAGGATCTCGCTGCGTGAATCGCTGCGCTCGCCGATGTAGACCTGCACGCCCGTGTCGGCATCCCGGGTGGCGAAAACCCGCCAGCGTGTGGCCACCAACGGCGCGCCCGGCGCGCGACCGGAGGGGCTGTCCAGCGTCACGGTGCGAAAGCCGCTGTCAAAGTGCTCGCCCAGGTCGATCATCGGGCTGTGCGGCGCGTTGGCCGAGCGGGTGATCAGCTTCCCGCCGCGAAACACCTGGTAGGCCACCCGCGGCGAGTAGCGGTGCAGCAGCGGCGCGTCGGGGTAGCGGCCGTCGGGGTGGAGGGCACTGGCCGTCGAGGGCGGGGCTGATTCGTGCCCCTGCTGCACCACCAGCAGGGAGGCGGCCTGTGCGAGGTGGCCGTCGAGCAGCTCGTCGATCTCGTGCCTTGCGTCGAACCAGGTGAGCAGCGAGGTGGCCAGCCAGACGCCGGCCATCACGCTCACCACCAGGATGAGCAGGCGAGCCTGCAGTGAGCGGGGCTGCAGGAGCGTCAGGGAGAAACTCTGGGCGAAGGTTTGAGAGAGGGGCCGCATGCCGGGTGCCTGGTGCCGGGGTTGTCGAGTGCCAATGGCCTCAGCGTGACGGGCGCTCGCGCGGCACCAGGTAACCCACGCCGCGCACCGTCTGGATGAAGCTGCTGCCGAGCTTGCGGCGCAGGTGGTGGATGTGCACCTCAATGGCGTTGCTCTCCACTTCCTGGCCCCAGCTGTAGACATGCTGTTCGATCTGTTCTCGTGAAAGCACGCGCCCGACGTTGAGCATCAGTGCATGCAGCACATCGAACTCCCGTGCCGACAGCGTCACGGCCTCGCCGTCCAGCTGCACCGAGCGGGCGGCCGGGTCAAGGGTGACGTCCTGCACGCTCAGGCCCTCCTGGGGCTGGCCGTGGGCGCGCCGCACCAGGGCGCGCAGGCGTGCGGCCAGCTCGTCCAGGTCGACCGGCTTGACGACGTAGTCGTCCGCGCCGCTGTCCAGGCCCCGGATGCGGTCGGGCACGCCGTCGCGCGCGGTCAGCACCAGCACGGGCACCGTCACGCGGGCGCGCCGCACCGACGCCAGCACCTCCAGGCCATCCATGCGGGGCAGGCCCAGGTCCAGCACGGCGGCCTCGTAGGCCGCGCTGCGCAACTCGCGCTCGGCCGCTTCGCCGTCGCGCACCCAGTCGACCAGGAAGCCGCGTTGGCGCAGGCCGGCGCGCAGGCCGTCACCCAGTTGAGGATCGTCTTCGGCGAGCAGGATGCGCATGGGGGTGTGGGGGTAGGGAGTGTGCACGGCGCATGAGGGGCACCATGGCCGCAGCGGCAGTCTGTCATCGTCGGGGCTGCGCCTTAGGTCGACCTTAATCGGGCCAGGCCTCCTGACCGGGCCCACCCACCCGATGGGCACCGGGAACGTCGAGCGTGACATCGCTGCGTGGCTCGGCCACGCAGGGCAGGACCTCGCCGCTGGCACGCTCTTCCGGGCTCAGGCCCGGCCACTCCACGCGGTAGGCGACGCGGCCTGCGAGCAGCCGGCAGCGGCAGGCCCGGCAGCTGCCGTTCTGGCAGGACCGCGGCAGGTGGATGCCAGCCGCCCGGGCGGCCTGCAGCAGGGTCAGCCCGGCCGGGGCGGACAGCTCCCAGCCGGCCGGTTCGATGCGCAGGCGGTGGGTCGCGGCGGCAGGGCGGTCGTCGGGCATGCGGCGATTGTCCGGCTATGCTCCTCGCATGCACCGCACCATCTTCGACACCCCGGTGGTCAACACGCTGCTGAGGTCCGCCTCGATCGCCTACCTGAAGCTGGCGGGCTGGCGCATCGAGGGCAGTCTGCCGCCGCAGGCCAGCAAGTGCGTGCTGATCGCCGCGCCGCACACCAGCAACTGGGACCTGCCCTACACGCTGATGACGGCCTTCGTGCTGCGCCTGCATCCCTACTGGATGGGCAAGGCACAGATCTTCCGCCCGCCGTTCGGGGCGCTGATGCGCTGGCTGGGTGGCATCGCGGTGCGGCGCGAGCAGTCCAACAACCTGGTGGCCGCATCGGCCGATGCGCTGCGCGCGGCCGATGCGCCGGTCCAGCTCATCGTGCCGCCCGAGGGCACGCGTGGGCGCACCCGCCACTGGAAGACCGGCTTCTACTGGATCGCCCACTCCGCGGGGCTGCCCATCGTGCTGGCCTACATGGACTACGCCGACAAGCGCGCGGGCCTGGGCCCGGTGTTCCACCCCACCGGCGACATCGAGCGAGACATGGCCGAGATCAAGGCCTTCTACGCGCCACTGCGCGGGCGCAACGCCGACCAGTTCGACGCGGCCTGAGCCGGTCAGTCGGCGGCGCTACCTCTGCAGGCGCGCCATGCGCCTGCAGGCCTCAAGCGGCCGCGTCGCCCGGGCCGTCGTCGGCTGCGCCCGCGGGGGGCTCGTCCTCCGGCACCTCGCGCACGAAGGTCACCGGCACCGGGCTGGACTTCAGCACCGCGTGCGAGACCGACCCCAGCAGCGCGGCCGACAGGTCGCCGCTGCCATGTGCGCCCATCACGATGGCATCGCAGCCGTTGCGTTCGGCCATCTCCACCAGCGCGTGGGCGGGGTCGCCACTGGCCACTTCCGTCTCGTAGTCGACGCCAGCGGCGTCCAGCAGCGCTTCGGCCGAGGTCACCAAGTCGGCGCCCGCCGAGGCGCGGACATCGTGCAGCACCTGCGGATCGGGCGCGGTGACCATCTCGTAGAGCGTGGCCGGCTCCTGGACGTTGCCGATCACGAAGCTCGCCTTCAGCCCCTCGCGCACCAGTTGCAGCGCATGGCGCACGGCGTGCAGCGCCAGTTCCGAACCATCGACTGCCAGCAGGATCTTCATCGTGGACCTCCAGTGGCGCATGCTACCCCGTGGCGGCGGGCCGGGTTTGTTCCGGCGCAGTACTGCGCCCGGGCGGTCCGTTATGGCGCGCTGCGAGGTGATTTGTCGGCGATGCCGCAGCACCGATGTGGAACCGTCACGGCAGCGATGCCCGCGATCGGCGACACTAACGCTTTTGCACAGGTGGCAACGTCGACCCGTTTTGCGGGCCGAGCGTTGAGGTTCCATGGCTCAAGACGACGAAAAGACACGCATCGATAACGACGGCCTGCGCTACAAGAGCAAGGCCCCAGGTTCGCCCTTCGGCGGGAAAGGCGCCTTTGTCAGCGGCACCATGTCCTGCCTGCTGTGCGGCAAGCACCGCCCCCGCTCCATGCTCAAGGGCAAGCAGGTCCTGGGCAAGACCCAGATGGTCTGCGCGCCCTCCTGCAAGGAGCTTGACGAGATCCTCGCTGCCGCCAAGCCCTGATCAACCTGTGAACGGACTGGACACGCCTCCTGCACATGCCCGGTTCGTTTGCAGGCCCTGACCCGGCCCATCCGGGTCGGCCATGAACCTCAAGCAGCTTGAATACTTCGTCCAGGTCGCCGAGCTGGGCAGCTTCAGCCGGGCGGCCCAGGTGCTGGACATCGCCCAGCCCGCGCTGAGCCGCCAGGTGCGGGCCCTGGAGATCGAGCTGCACGAGACGCTGTTGCTGCGCAATGGCCGCGGCGTGGCGCTCACCGAACCCGGCCGGCGGCTGTTCGAGCACGGCGTGGCCATCCTCCAGCACGTCGCGCAGGCGCGCGAGGACATGGGCGCCAGCCGCGACGAGCCGGTGGGGCGCATCACCATCGGCCTGCCACCCAGCCTCGGGCGCCAGCTCACCCTGCCGCTGATCGACCGCTTCCGCTCCAGCCTGCCCCGTGCCCGCCTGGCGGTGGTCGAGGGACTGACCGCGCACCTGGCCGAGTGGATCACCTCCGGTCGGGTTGACCTGGCCCTGCTGCACAACCCCGATCCGCACCCGGCTCTGGCCATCACGCCGGTGCTGCAGGAGCACCTCTGCCTCGTTTCGCCCCGGCCGGCCCAGCCGGCAGGCGCGCCACCGGCCGCCGCCGAGCCCCTGCCCTTTCGTGAACTGGCGGGCTACTCGCTGGTCGTGCCCGAACGCCAGCACGTCATCGGTGCCCTGCTCGAAACCCAGGCCACGCTGGCCGGGCTGCGCCTGGACATCGCCTGGGAGGTGTCCAGCGTGCCGGCCATCATCGACCTGGTCTGTGCCGGCTACGGCCACGCCGTGCTGACCTCCAGTGCGGTGGGTGCCTCGGGCCGCACCCCGGAGCTGCTGGCCCGCCCGCTGGTCGAACCCAGCCTGACCAGCGTGATCTGCCTGGCCCGTTCGGCCAACAAGCGGCCCACCGCGCTGCTGCGCCAGGCGATGCAGATCCTCACCGAGTTGATCACCGCCCTGCCGCAGGAACCGCTGCCCGCCGGGGTGGCTGGATATGCCAAAGCGCGATAGCAGCTAGAAGAAGCCCATCGTGGACGGCATGACTGCCGCCGCGCAGAATCGCGCGATCCAGACACAGCGCCGGGCCTGACCCGGCTTGGGCACCATGCAGCCGACACCGATCACCGGCATTTCCTCGATGGCCACGCGCACGCTGCTCGACGAGTTGGCCCCCGCCTACACCGCCCAGGCCGGCGTGCCGGTGGCGATCGAGTCGGTGGGCGGCGTCGACGCCGCGCGCCGCGTGCAGGAGGGCGAGGCCTTCGACGTCGTGATCCTCTCGGCCGAGGCCATCGACAAGCTCATCGCCGCCGGCCGGGTGCTGCCGGGCAGCCGGGTGGACCTGGTGCGCTCCGGCGTCGCGGTGGCGGTGCGCGCCGGTGCGCCGCACCCCGACCTGTCCAGCGAAGAGGCCGTCAAGGCCGCGGTGCGCGCCGCCCGCACCGTGGGCTACTCCACCGGCCCGAGCGGCGTGGCGCTGGCCAAGCTGTTCGAGCGCTGGGGCCTGGCCGAGGAGCTCAAGGACCGCACCGTGGTCGCCACCCCCGGCGTGCCGGTGGGCGCGCTGGTGGCGCGTGGCGACATCGAACTGGGCTTCCAGCAGCTCTCCGAGCTGATCCACGTCCCCGGCATCGACCTGCTGGGCGCGTTGCCGGACGCCATCCAGATCACCACCACCTTTTCAGCCGGCGTATGCAGCAGCAGCGCCCAGCCCGACGCGGTGCGCGCGATGCTGGCCTACATGGCCTCGCCGGCCGCCGCCCCCGCCAAGCAGCGCCAGGGCATGGACCCGGCCTGAGTCGCAGCGCAGGCCTTTCCACCGAACCGAATTTCCCCAGGAGACCCCGACATGATCATCGACGTCCACGGCCACTACACCACCGCGCCCAAGGCGCTGGAAAACTGGCGCAACCAGCAGATCGCCGGCATCCAGGACCCGGCCGTGATGCCGAAGGTCGCCGACCTGAAGATCAGCGATGACGAGTTGCGCGAGACCATCGAGCTCAACCAGCTGGCCAAGATGCGTGAGCGCGGCAGCGACCTGACCATCTTCAGCCCGCGCGCCAGCTTCATGGCTCACCACATCGGCGACTTCAACGTGTCGAGCACCTGGGCCGCGATCTGCAACGAGCTCTGCTACCGCGTCAGCCAGCTCTTCCCTGACCACTTCGTCCCGGCCGCCATGCTGCCGCAGAGCCCGGGCGTGGACCCCGCCACCTGCATCCCCGAGCTGGTCAAGTGCGTCGAGCAGTACGGCAACGTCGGCCTGAACCTCAACCCGGACCCCTCCGGCGGCCACTGGACCAGCCCGCCGCTGACCGACCGCAGCTGGTACCCCATCTACGAGAAGATGGTCGAGTACGACATCCCGGCGATGATCCACGTCAGCACCAGCTGCAACGCCTGCTTCCACACCACCGGCGCGCACTACCTGAACGCCGACACCACCGCCTTCATGCAGTGCCTGCAGGGCGACCTGTTCAAGGACTTCCCGACCCTGAAGTTCCTGATCCCGCACGGCGGTGGCGCAGTGCCCTACCACTGGGGGCGTTTCCGCGGCCTGGCGCAGGAGCTGAAGAAGCCCTTGATCGACGATCACCTGCTCAACAACATCTACTTCGACACCTGCGTCTACCACCAGCCCGGCATCGACCTGCTGACCAAGGTGATCCCGGTCAAGAACGTGCTGTTCGCCAGCGAGATGATCGGCGCCGTGCGCGGCATCGACCCGCAGACCGGCCACTACTACGACGACACCAAGCGCTACATCGAGGCCTCCACCCTCCTCACCGCCGAGGAGAAGTTGATGGTCTACGAAGGCAACGCCCGCCGCGTGTTCAGCCGCCTGGACGCGCAGCTGAAGGCCAGGGGGCGTTGAGCCATCAATGGTCTCGCTCTTCGAATCACGGGGGCGAGTTCGATGACGAACGTGCGCCGCTCCACGAGTTCACGGGGAGTCCTTGCTTGTCTCTGATAGGGAAGGATGGTCCTGTGCGGCCCATTCCGGTGCCGGGCCGGTGTCGGGAAGCATGTCGAAATCGACGGGGCGCGACATTACCAGCGACGGCACCATGGTCGCCAGCCCGGCATAGACGAGCAGCGCGCCATAGAGGGTGTCCGAGATCCCGAACCTCTCACTCAAGATGCTGGCCAGCACCAGCGTGAAGATGAGCGTTGGCGTCAACGCAGCCGACACCCGCAAGCTGACCGTCGCGGATTCACCCCGGATCAGGCGCCTCTGCGCCCAGACCAGCCCCACGCGACAGGGCACGATGATCAGCGCGAGGGCGGCGCCCAGCAAGACAGCATCACCGGTCATCGCATCCCTGGGCACACCCATGCCCTTGTGGAAGAAGTAGAAGGGGATGAAGAAGGAGGCAAACATCCGGATGGCATGCAGGTTGCCGTCCGATGCCAGGGTGGGCATGCGCACGCGCAGCAGGCGCGCAATGAATCCGGCCAGGAAGGCTCCGACGAGGTAATAGACCCCCAGCTTGTAGGTCAGGAAGGCTGCGATGACGCCCACCATCACCAGTAGCGAAAACTCCGACCCTCGGGCATAGGGGACAACGAAGCGTCCCAGGCCCAACAGGATCAGGGGCAGTGCAACGACCATCGCAGCCAGCGCCACGGACGACCAGGCCAGGTTGCTGACCGAAGACGACTGCAAGACGATGAACAGAACCAGCAGCGCCAGAATCTCTCCGCTGATGGCCTTCATTCGGATCCAATAGCGTTCCTCGTCGTCCAAGTCGAGCGCCGCGAGGGTGTCGAGGATGAAACCCGCAGAGGGTGTCAGCACGGCCAGCCCAAGCAGCACCGAGGTCTGCCAGGACAGGTCCAGGTAGTGGGTCAGGCCATAGGCTGCCGTGCCCAGTGTCACCAGGCGCAAGAGCGCATGCCGCGCCAGTGGCCACTTTCCTTTCGCAAAGTCAGAGAGATCGATCTCCAGGCCTGCAAACAGAAAGAGCGAGGAGATGCCCAAGGTCGCCAGAAGCGCGAGGGTCGCGTCCTGGGTGTGGTTCTCCAGCGCGAGCGCTGCCGCTATCCCCAGGGCAAAGCTGCTCAGCGGCGCCGGCAGGCGCCATCGCTGCAGCATGCGGGGCAGCACCATCAGCGCAATGATCAGCGCCAACAGGGCCACTTCCCGAGTGATGGCGGGCAAATCGACGATGTTCATTGTTTCGGCTCGAAGACGGTACATCCATCGGGAACGTGACGGACATCTTGACTCTACCAGTGGCCCTGTGATCCGCCATTGATCAAGTCGCAGCCCATCGGTTGGCCCGGCATCAGCGACTCCCAGGTGCTTAATGAACCCATCCGCTCACTCACCCCTATCCGCAGCGAGACCCCGCCATGCGACTCATCTTTGACGCCGACCACGAGCAGTTCCGCGACGCCGCGCGGCGCTTCTTCCTGAACGAACTGGCGCCGCACGTGGAGCGCTGGCGCGAGCAGGGCTTCGTGGACCGCTGGGCCTTCGAGAAGGCGGGCTCGCTGGGCTACCTGCTGACCTGGGCGGACGAGAAGTACGGCGGGGCCGGGATGAGCGACCTGCGCTACGAACAGATCCTCGTCGAGGAGTGCGTGCGCCAGGCCGACATCGGCATCTACTTCAACCTGCACTCCACCGTGGTGGCGCCCTACATCGCCGAGATCGGCGACGAAGCGCAGCGCGAGCGCTTCCTGCCCAAGGCGATCAGCGGCGAGCACATCCTGGCGATTGCGATGACCGAGCCGGCCGCCGGCAGCGACCTGGCCGGGATGCGGACCAAGGCGGTGCGTGCCCATGACGGGGAGGGCGACGACTGGATCCTCAACGGCTCCAAGATCTACATCTCCAACGGCATGCAGGCCGACGTGGTGGTGGTGGCGGCGCGCACCTCCAGCGAGTCGAAGCCCGAGTCACGTCACACGATCGGCCTGTTCATCGTCGAGGCGGGCATGGCCGGCTTCAGCCGCGGCAAGAAGCTCAAGAAGATGGGCCTGCCGGCGCAGGACACGGCGGAGCTCTTCTTCGAGAACGTGCGCGTGCCGGCGGCCAACGTGCTGGGCGACCCGACGCGGGGCTTCCAGCACATGGCGCGGCTGCTGGCCAAGGAACGGCTGAGCCTGGCGATGACCTCGATGGCGCACGCGCAGACGGCCTTCGACCTGACGCTGGACTTCGTGAAGGAGCGCCAGGCCTTCGGCCGGCCGATCGGCGCGTTCCAGAACAGCCGCTTCGTGCTGGCACAGCTGCGCAGCGAGCTGGATGCGGTGCAGTGCTTCGTCGACCAGTGCGTGCTGCTGGCGAACGACCGGAAGCTGGACGCCGACACCGGCGCCAAGGCCAAGCTGCTCGCCACCGACCTGGAAGGCCGCGTCATCGACGCCTGCCTGCAGCTGCACGGCGGCGCGGGCTACATGGACGAGTACCGCATCAGCCGCATGTACACCGACGCCCGGGTGTCGCGCATCTTCGCCGGCACCAACGAGATCATGAAGGAGATCATCGGCCGCGGGCTGGGGCTCGACGAGCGGGCCGCGCGCTGACGACGCACAGCGCGTGGGCGCCTGCGGGCGCTCCGCTCTCCGCGGAAGTCACGGGCGCGGAGCCCCGGCCGCCGGGGTCATCCGCCGTCAGGCCTTGGCCACCGTGCCCTGCGAATCCCGCGCGTCCTGCTCCGCCTGCAGCGTGCGCCACATCAGCTTGCCGGTGGCGCTGCGGGGCAGGGTGGTGACGAACTCCACCTGGCGCGGCACCTTGTAGACGGCCATGTGCTCGCGGCACCAGGCGATGACCTCCTCGGGCGTCACGGCCACGGGCGCCCCGTTGGCATCCGTGCGCAGGATGATGCAGGCCTTGACGCTCTCGCCGCGGTAGGGGTCGCGGGTGGCGATGATGCAGACCTCCTGCACCGCCGGATGTTTGTGCAGCAGCGCCTCCACCTCGGCCGGCCAGACCTTGAAGCCGCTGGCGTTGATCATGCGCTTGAGGCGGTCGGCCATGGTGAAGTAGCCGTCGGCATCCACCCGGCCCAGGTCGCCGGTGCGGAACCAGCGCAGGCCGTCGCGCTCGAAGAACGCCGATGCGGTGGCCTGGGGCTGCTGCCAGTAGCCGGCAAAGAGCTGCGGGCCGCTGACGACGATCTCGCCGACCTCGCCTGCCGGCAGGGGCTGCAGGGTGTCGGGGTCGACCACCTCGGCACGGGTGCTGATGTAGGGGATGCCCAGGCATTGGCGGCGCGCACCGCCGCGCGGGTTGTTGTGGGTCGGCGCGGCGGTCTCGGTCAGGCCGTAGCCTTCGAGGTACTCCAGGCCGAACTCCTGCTTCAGCCGGGTGGCCACGGCCTCGGGCATCGCGGCACCCCCGCCGCCGATGTAGCGCAGGCTGGAGAGGTCGTAGCGGGCCAGGTCCGGGGCGCCGAGCAGGTCGATCACCATCGTGGGGATGTTCGGCCAGTGGGTCACGCGCTGCTGCGAGATCGCTGCAGCGGCCACGTCGCGGTCCCAGCGCGGCAGCAGCACGATCGAGGCGCCGTGGCGGATCGACGCCAGCATCGCCATCACCATGCCGGTGATGTGGAACATCGGCACGACGATCAGCATCACGTCGCCCTCGCGCAGGTCGTGCCACCAGCGGCTGGACAGGGCGTTGTGCAGCAACGAGGCGTGGCTGTGCATGCAGCCCTTGGCCGCGCCGGTGGTGCCGCTGGTGTAGGGCAGGATGGCCAGGTCGCGGCCGTGGGTGAGCAGCTCGCCGGGGCGCTGGCCGCGCGCCAGCACCTCGGTCCACTCATGCAGTTCCAGCCTCGTACCCTGCTTCGGCTGCGGCCGGGTGCGGCGCTCGAGTAGCCAGCCGCGCCAGTAGGCCGGCCAGGTGGTGGCGCGCTGGGCAGCATCGGCGCTGAGCACGTCGGTGAAGTCGAAGGTGATGAGGTGCTGCAGGGCCTGCTCGGGCGCCACCTCGTCGTTCGCCCGGACCAGCTCGCCGACGATGTCGCCGGAGGCAATCGCCCAACGCGCGCCGGAGTCGGTGATGTAGTGGCCCAGCTCGTCGGCCCGGTTCATCGGGTTGACCGGCACCACCACGGCGTTGGCCCGCAGGATGGCGTGGAAGGCGATGACGAAGGGCGGGCAGTTCTGCATGAACAGCAGCACGCGGTCGCCGGTGCCCACGCCCATGGCCTGGAGGGCGCCGGCCAGTGCCTCGGCCTGCTCGGCCAGCTCGGCCCAGGTGGTGCGGCGGCCGAGGAAATCGAGCCCCACCTCGTCGGGCTGCGTCTCGGCGCGGCGCGCCAGCCCGAGCCAGAGCGACTCGTCGGGCACGTCCAGCGCGCGCGGCACGCCAGCGGGCCAGTGGGCGTGGTGCGGGGCCTCGGGCGGCGGGGCATTCCGGAAGACGGTCATGGCGCGCGACGGATAAAGTCAATGAGATTGACATTATCGACACCCGATGCGCGTGTGGCATGTCGCCTGTGTGAAAGCCGGCGAGGGGATGGTGGTGGGCGTGGCGGCGGCGTCGGGAGGCGCTGGGGCGCGGACAATGTGGGGCCGAGCGGTCCCTTGGCGCCCCTCCAACCCCTTGCTGCCACCGATGAAGCCCCTGCGCACGCTGCTTGCCCAACGCTATGCCTGGCTGGAGAACCGCCTGCACGTCGGTGCCGAGCAGGCGGGCTACGGCTACGTCACCCCGGCGATGTCGCGCATGTTCGGCCAGATGGGCCGCGAGCCGGTGAGCCTGTCGGAGCTGGCGCGGCGGCTCATCGTCTCGCGCCAGGCGGTGCACCAGCTGGCCAACGAGGCGCTGCGCCACGGGCTGGTGGAGCTGGTCGCGAGCCCGACCAACCGCCGGGTGCGCCTGCTGAAGTTCACGCCCCAGGGCGAGGCGATGTTCGCCAGCGGCACACAGGGCCTGCGCGAGATCGAGCGGCAACTGGCCGAGCGCATTGGCGCCGACGACATGGCCGAGCTGCTGCGCATCCTGGCGAAGGACTGGGGCGACTGAGCGCATCCATCGCCCATGCCGATCCGGGATAGCTGCTAGTCTTCGATTTGCGTTGTCGGCATGGCCGGGGGTGGTCAGAATGCACCGTTTCCCGCCCGTTCCCTGGCCCTCCCGGCCCCATCCGCAGCCCATTCGCAGGACATCCCGCCATGTACGAACTCGGTGTCGTCTACCGCAACATCACCCGTGCCGACCGCGCTGCTGCCGATGCGCTGGCCGCCTTCGGCTCGGCCACTGTGCACGAGGCCATGGGCCGCGTCGGCCTGCTCAAGCCCTACATGCGGCCGATCTTCGGCGGTGCGCAGGTGTCGGGCACGGCAGTGACGGTGCTGCTGCACCCGGGTGACAACTGGATGATGCACGTCGCAGCCGAGCAGATCCAGCCCGGCGACATCGTGGTGGCGGCGGTCACCGCGGAGTGCACCGACGGCTACTTCGGTGACCTGCTGGCCACCAGCTTCCAGGCCCGCGGTGCACGCGCCCTGGTGATCGACGCCGGCGTGCGCGACGTGAAGGAGCTGACGCGCATGGACTTCCCGGTCTGGAGCAAAGCCATCAGCTCGAAGGGCACCATCAAGGCCACGCTCGGCTCGGTGAACATCCCGGTGGTCTGCGCCGGCATGCTGGTGAACCCGGGTGACGTGATCGTCGCGGACGACGACGGCGTGGTCTGCGTGCCCCGTGCGGTGGCGCAGAAGACGCTGGAGGCGGCCGCGGCCCGCGAGGCCAACGAAGGCGCCAAGCGCGAGAAGCTGGCCGCCGGCGTGCTGGGCCTGGACATGTACAAGATGCGCGAGCCGCTGGCGGCCGCCGGCCTGAAGTACATCGACTGAGTCGCACCATGCATCTTCCTGCTGCGCGGCTCGATCTGGCACCTGCGCTGCTCGCCGTACGAGAGTACGGCTGCGCTGCTCGGCACCACCTCGAACCGCTCGCGACGGAATCTGCACGATGCGACGGGCTGCAATGAACTCCAATCCTGCGCACTGGCACATCGGCTTGGTCGGCTACGGCGAGGTCGGGCGCATCCTCGCCGAGGACCTGCGTGCGCAGGGCATCACCGTCAGCGCCTACGACCGCCAGCTCGACGCGGCCGACACCGCGCCGGCCCTGCGCAGCCATGCGCTGGAGCACGGCGTGGCGCTGGCCGATGACCACGCCGACCTGGCGCGCGATGCGGACTTCATCGTCAGCGCGGTGACCGCCAGCCAGGCGGTGTCGGTGGCCGAGGCCTGCGCCGTCGGGCTGAAGCCGGGCACCTTCTTCCTCGATTTCAACTCCGCCTCGCCCGGTGCCAAGCAGCGCGCCGCGGTCGCCATCGACGCGGCTGGCGGCCGCTACGTCGAAGGCGCGGTGATGACCAGCGTGCCGCCCTACCGCATCCACGTGCCGCTGCTGCTCGGGGGGCCGTGGGCCGCCGAACTCAGTCCGCTGATCAATGCGCTGGGCTGCCGGTCGAAGGTCGCCAGCGATCGCCTCGGCGTGGCCAGTGCGACCAAGATGTGCCGCAGCGTGATGATCAAGGGCCTGGAGGCGATGGTGATCGAGAGCTTCACCGCGGCGCGGCATCACGGCGTCGAGGACGCGGTGATCGCCTCGCTGCAGGAGACCTTTCCCGGCATCGACTGGGAGCGGCAGGCCGCGTACTTCTTCCAGCGTGCCATCGAGCATGGCCGGCGCCGCAGCGAGGAGATGCGCGAGGTGGCCGAGACGGTGCGCGAGGCCGGCCTCAGCCCCTGGAGCGCCGCCGGCACCGCCGAGCGCCAGGCCTGGGTCGCCGACCTGGCCGACGCCGGCCGGTTCGGCGAGCGCGGCAGCCCGGGCTTTGCCCGCAGTGCGGATTGGCGCACGGAAGCCGACCGCATCCTGACGAATGCACAGGCCGACCGCATCCAGGCCTCACTGAATCCCACCAAGGACTGACCCATGAGCAAAAACACATCCGGAGACTTCACCAAGACCGCCGGCTGGCTGGACTGGTACACCGGCCCGAGCAAGCCGACCTTCCAGCTGCCCGCGGGCGCGGTGGACGCGCATTGCCACGTCTTCGGCCCAGGCGCCGAGTTCCCCTACGCGCCGGAGCGCAAGTACACGCCCTGCGACGCCAGCAAGGCCGAGCTGTACGCGCTGCGTGACCACCTCGGCTTCGCCCGCAACGTGGTGGTGCAGGCCACCTGCCACGGCGCCGACAACCGCGCCATGATCGATGCCTGCGTGTCCTCCGGCGGCAAGGCCCGCGGTGTCGCCACCGTGCGTCGCTCGGTCACTGACGAGGAACTGCAGACCATGCACGACGCCGGCGTGCGCGGCGTGCGCTTCAACTTCGTCAAGCGCCTGGTGGACTTCACGCCCAAGGACGAGCTGATGGAAATCGCCGGGCGCATCAGCAAGCTGGGCTGGCACGTGGTCATCTACTTCGAGGCGGTGGACCTGCCCGAGCTGTGGGACTTCTTCACCGCGCTGCCCACCACGGTCGTCGTGGACCACATGGGCCGCCCGGACGTGAGCAAGCCCATCGACGGCCCGGAGTTCGAGCTGTTCCTGAAATTCATGCACGAGCACGGCAACGTCTGGAGCAAGGTGAGCTGCCCGGAGCGCCTGTCCGTCACCGGCCCGAAAGCGCTGCCTGGGCAACTGAGCGGCGAGCCGGACGGGTACTACCAGGACGTGGTGCCCTTCGCGCGCCGCGTGGTGGAAGAGTTCCCCGACCGCGTGCTCTGGGGCACCGACTGGCCGCACCCGAACCTGAAGGACCACATGCCCGACGACGGCCTGCTGGTCGATTTCATTCCCCAGATCGCCCCCACCGCCGAGCTGCAGCGCAAGCTGCTGGTCGACAACCCGATGAAGCTCTACTGGCCTGAGGAGGTCTGAGATGGCACTCGACAAACCCTACAAGGACGTGCCCGGCACGATCATCTTCGACGCCGACCAGTCGCGCAAAGGCTACTGGCTCAACCAGTTCTGCACCTCGCTGATGAAGGCGGAGAACCGCGCGCGCTTCAAGGCGAACGAGCGGGCCTACCTCGACGAGTGGCCGATGACCGAGGAGCAGAAGCTGGCGGTGATGGCGCGCGACCTGAATTGGTGCATGCGCACCGGCGGCAACATCTACTTCCTGGCGCGCATCGGTGCGACGGACGGCCTGTCCTTCCAGCAGATGGCCGGCTCGATGACCGGCATGACCGAGGCCGAGTACCGCGACATGATGATCAAGGGCGGCCGCTCGGCCGAAGGCAACCGCTACCTCGGCGAGGACGGCGACGCCCAGCCCCACCGGCAGCCGCAGGGCGCGGCCGGGCAGAAGAACAAGCAGGAAGGAGCCTGAGATGGCCAAGATCACCGCCAGCGTCTACACCTCGCACGTGCCGGCCATCGGCGTCGCGCTCGACCTGGGCAAGACCCAGGAGCCCTACTGGCAACCCCTGTTCGCCGGCTATGAGCCGAGCAAGCAGTGGATGCGTGACAACCGTCCCGACGTCATCTTCCTGGTCTACAACGACCACGCCACCGCCTTCAGCCTGGAGGTGATCCCCACCTTCGCGATTGGCTGCGCCGCCGAGTTCGAGCCGGCCGACGAGGGCTGGGGCCCGCGCCCGGTGCCGAAGGTGATCGGCCACCCGGAGCTGGCCTCGCACATCGCGCAGAGCGTGATCCAGCAGGACTTCGACCTCACCATCGTCAACAAGATGCCGGTGGACCACGGCCTGACGGTGCCGCTGAGCCTGATGTGCGGCGAGCTGGACCCGCAAACCCAGGCCTGGCCCTGCCCGGTGATCCCCTTCCACGTCAACGTGGTGCAGTACCCGGTGCCCTCCGGCCGGCGCTGCTTCCAGCTCGGCCAGGCGATCCGCAAAGCCGTCGAGTCCTACGACGAACCGCTGAAGGTGCAGATCTGGGGCACCGGCGGCATGAGCCACCAGCTGCAGGGGCCGCGCGCCGGCCTCATCAACCGCGAGTGGGACAACGCCTGGCTGGACCAGCTGATCGCCGACCCCAAGGCCTGCAGCGAGACGCCGCACATCGACTACGTGCGCGAAGCGGGCAGCGAGGGCATCGAGCTGGTGATGTGGCTGATCGCCCGTGGTGCGATGGCCGACGTGGCCGGCGGCCCGGTGCCCACCGTCAAGCACCGCTTCTACCATGTGCCCGCCTCCAACACCGCGGTGGGTCACCTGATCCTCGAGAACAACAGCTAAGGAATCCCCATGAGCAGCAAGATCAAGGTCGCGCTGGCCGGCGCCGGCGCCTTCGGTATCAAGCACCTGGACGGCATCAAGAACATCGCCGACGTCGAGGTCATCTCCCTCATCAGCCGCGACCTGGACAAGACCCGGGAAGTGGCCGACAAGTACGGTATCGCGCACGTCACCACCGAGCTGGCGGACAGCCTGGCGCTGCCGGGGCTGGACGCCGTCATCCTGTGCACGCCCACGCAGATGCACGCCAGCCAGACGCTGGCCTGCCTGAAGGCGGGCAAGCACGTGCAGGTGGAAATCCCGCTGTGCGATGTCTACCGCGAAGGCCAGGAAGTGGCCGAGCTGGCCGCGCAGACCGGCAAGGTGGCCATGTGCGGCCACACCCGCCGCTTCAACCCCAGCCACCAGTGGGTCCGCAACCGCATCACCGCGGGTGAGTTCAACATCCAGCAGATGGATGTGCAGACCTACTTCTTCCGCCGCAGCAACATGAATGCGCTGGGCCAGGCGCGCAGCTGGACCGATCACCTGCTGTGGCACCACGCCGCGCACACGGTGGACCTGTTCGCCTACCAGTGCGGCAGCCCGATCGTGAAGGCCAACGCCCTCCAGGGCCCGATCCACCCGACGCTGGGCATCGCGATGGACATGAGCATCCAGCTCAAGGCCGCCAACGGCGCGATCTGCACGCTCAGCCTGTCCTTCAACAACGACGGCCCGCTGGGCACCTTCTTCCGCTACATCGGCGACACGGGCACCTACATCGCCCGCTACGACGATCTGGTGCAATCGACCAGTGCGGGCAAGGAAGAGAAGATCGACGTGTCGAAGGTGGCAGTGTCGATGAACGGCATCGAGCTGCAGGACCGCGAGTTCTTCGCCGCGATCCGCGAAGGCCGCGAGCCCAACAGCAGCGTGGCCCAGGTGCTGCCCTGCTACCAGGTGCTGCACGACCTGGAGCAGCAGCTCAACGCGGGCTGAGTCCCGGGGCACGGCCGCCGGCGCGGGGATCCGCGAGGACAATCGCGCCCATGCAGATCTCCCAGCTCCGGCAGCGCCTTCGGGCCCTGGGCGCCAATCCGGCGCACGAGGCCCGCGTCCTGCGCCACTGGGCGCTCGCCAAGCCGCAGGACAGCGGCCGGCGGCGCAACCAGCACTACCTGCCCCAGGCTCTGCGCGAGGCCCTGCCCGGCATCGAGGCCGAGCTCGCCGGCCTGGCGCGCCTGCACAGCGTGCACCCCGGCGAGGACGGCTCCGAGCGCCTGCTGCTCAGCCTCGCCGATGGCCTGCTGGCCGAGAGCGTGCTGCTGCCGCGCGACGGCTTGTGCATCAGCAGCCAGATCGGCTGCGCGGTGGGCTGCCGCTTCTGCATGACCGGGCGCGACGGCCTGCAGCGCCAGCTCAGCAGCGGCGAAATGGTCGCCCAGGTGGTGCAGGCGCGCGCGCGCCGGCCGGTCAAGAAGGTGGTGTTCATGGGCATGGGCGAGCCCGCCCACAACCTGGACGCCGTGCTGGAGGCCATCCAGCTGCTCGGCCACGAGGGCGGCATCGGCCACAAGCAGCTGGTGTTCTCCACCGTCGGAGACGAGCGCGCCTTCGACACGCTGATGACGCTGGGCGAGGGGAAAGCCAAACCCGCGCTGGCCCTGAGCCTGCACACCACCCAGCCCGAGCTGCGCGAGCAGCTGCTGCCGCGCGCACCGCGCCTCACCCCGGCCGAGCTGGTGGCCCGTGCCGAGGCCTACGCCCGCGCCACCGGCTACCCGGTGCAGTACCAGTGGACGCTGATGGACGGCGTGAACGACGGGCCCGACGAGATCGAAGGCCTCGTCGCACTGCTGTCGGGCACCTACGGCGTCCTGAACCTGATTCCCTACAACCAGGTGGACGGCCTGCCCTACCGCCGCCCCAGCTGGGAGCGTGCCGCCGAGATCGCCCGCACCCTGCACCGCCGCGGCATCCTGACCAAGCTGCGCCAGTCCGCCGGCCAGGACGTGGACGGCGGCTGCGGCCAGCTGCGCGCCCGCGTGCTGGCACCGCACCGGCGTGGTGACGTGGTGCCGATCCAGGTGGTTGCCCAGGAGGCCATCGGCTCAGCGGCACCAGGAAGGACTGGGCCATGAAATCCACGGCTCTGGACTTTGACCATTTGATTGAGGCGCTTGCCCAGGCCCACGGCGCGCTGCGGGCACAAGCCGTGAAGGCCGTCAACGTCAGCCTCACGCTACGCAACTGGCTGTTCGGCTATTACATCCGCGAGTACGAACAGTCGGGCGCTGACCGCAGCATCTACGGCGAGCGGCTGCTGGAGACCCTGGCTCAGCGCCTGCAGCAGATGGGGCTCCAGCGCATTGAAGCCCGCGAGCTGCGCCGCTACAGGCAGTTCTACCTGGCCTACCCGCAAATTCGGCAGACGCTGTCTGCCAAATTGCCTGGCCTGCAGATTCGGGAGACACCGCCTCCCGAATCGGACCTGCCGGCTGTGTCGCCGCAGCTCCTGCTGGAGCGCCTCTCGTTCTCTCACTTTGTCGAGTTGCTGCAGTTGGACAACGCGCCGCAGCGCACCTTCTACGAGGTGGAGGCCCTGCGGGGCCACTGGTCGGTGCGGGAACTCAAACGCCAGATCGCCACCCAGTACTTTCAGCGCAGTGCCTTGTCCACCGACAAGGCCGCCGTCGCCACCTTGGCTCACGCTGATGCCGAACGGGCCTCCCCTCAACAGGTCATCCGCGACCCCTACGTCTTTGAGTTCCTGGGCCTGAAATCCCACGAGGTGGTCACCGAGGGCCAGCTCGAAGACGCCCTGCTCGACAAGCTGCAGGCGTTTCTGCTGGAGCTGGGCCACGGCTTCTGCTTCGAGGCACGGCAGCAGCGACTGCGCATCGGTGGCGAGCACTTCTTTGTCGACCTGGTTTTCTACCACCGCGTGCTCAAGTGCCATGTGCTGATCGAGCTGAAGAACGACGCGTTCAGCCATGAACACCTGGGGCAGCTCAACGCCTACGTCAGCTACTACAAACAGCACCAGATGACCGAAGGCGATCAGCCGCCCGTCGGCATCCTGCTGTGCACCCGCAAGAACCAGGAACTGGTGGAGTACGCGCTGGCCGGCATGAGCAACCAGCTCTTCGTCTCTCGCTACCAGGTGCAGTTGCCTGGGAAGGAGCAGATGGCAGCGTTCCTCCACCGGGCGGTGCAGGAGTTGGAGGGCGGCAGTGAATGAACCGCCCTGGACACCATGATTTCGAGGAGATCCCCCTTGCTTGAACGACACATTGGCCCCTTCCAAGTCCACCCCGTCGGGCTGGGCTGCATGAACCTCAGTCACGCCTACGGCGTGCCGCCCTCGGCCGCCGATGCCGAGGCGCTGCTGCTGCGTGCGCTCGACCTGGGCGTGAACTTCTTCGACACCGCGGCGCTCTACGGCTTCGGCGCCAACGAGGAACTGGTCGGCCGCGTGCTGGCGCCGCACCGCAGCCGCTTCCTGCTGGCCAGCAAGTGCGGCATGACCGGAGTGGCCGGTGAGGACGGCGTCAAGCGCCGCGTCATCGACGGCCGCCCGGCGACGATCCGCGCCACCTGCGAGGAGGCTCTGAAGCGCCTGCGCACGGACGTGATCGACCTGTACTACCTGCACCGCCGCGACTTCTCGGTGCCCATCGAGGACTCGGTGGGCGCGCTGGCCGACCTGGTGCGCGCGGGCAAGATCCGCGCGATCGGCCTCTCCGAGGTCAGCGCCGACACGCTGCGCCGCGCGCACGCGGTGCACCCGATCACCGCGATCCAGACCGAGTACTCGCTGTGGACGCGCAACCCGGAGATCGCGGTGCTCGACGCCTGCCGCGAGCTGGGCGTGGCCTTCGTCGCCTTCAGCCCGCTGGCGCGCAGCTACCTGACGGGCACGCTGCGCGACGTGAGCGGCTTCGACGCCAAGGACATCCGCCGCGCGATGCCGCGCTTCACCCCGTCCAACTACGCCGCCAACCTGGCGCTGCTGGAGGGCTTCACCGCGCTGGCCGCCGAGGTCGGCTGCAGCCCGGCGCAGCTGGCGCTGGCCTGGGTGCTGGCGCAGGGTGAGCACGTCAGCGTGATCCCCGGCACCACCTCCGTGGCTCACCTGGAAGAGAACCATGCCGCCGCGGCGGTGCAACTCACGCCTGAGCAGGTGGCGCGCGCCGGGGCGCTGATCGGCCGCCACAACGTGGCCGGCCCGCGCTACAACGCCGCCACCCAGACCGAGATCGACACCGAGGAATTCCCGGCATGACGCTGCCGCCGCCTGGCGGCCTGTCCAGGCGAGACGCGCTGGCGGGCCTGGCCATGCTGTGCCTGCCGGGCGCCGTGCGTGCAGCCGAGGTGACCTTCCCAAGCCGGCCGGTGACGCTGGTCGTGCCCTTCGCCCCCGGCGGCGTGGCCGACCTGACGGCGCGCACGGTGGGCCGTGCGCTGGCGCTGGCGCTCGGACAGCCGGTGGTGGTGGACAACCGGCCCGGCGCGGGCGGCATCGTCGCCACCCAGGCGGTGCTCAAGGCGCCGGCCGACGGCCACACGCTGCTGCTGATCTCCAACGCCACCGCGGTGAGCGTGCACCTGGTCAAGCGCCTGCCCTATGACGTGACGCGTGACCTGGCGCCCATCAGCACGCTGGGCTTCTTCGAGCTGGCGCTGGTGGTGGGCAGCGACTCGCGCTGGCGCAGCCTGGGCGAGCTGGTGGCCCACGGGCGTTCCCACCCGGGCAAGCTGACACTGGGCACCATCAGCCTGGGCAGCACCCAGCACCTGGCCGCCGAGCTGTTCAAGGCCCGCACCGGCCTGGACGCGGTGGTGGTGCCCTACAAGGGCACACCCGCGGTCATCACCGCGCTGCGGGCCGGTGAGATCGACCTGGGCGTCGAGGTCCTCGGCCCGCTGCTGGCGCAGCTGCAGGCCGGTGTGATCCGGGCGCTGGCCGTCACCGGGCCGAAGCGCTTCGAGCTGCTGCCGGGCGTGCCCACCGCCCTGGAGCAGGGCGTGCGCGACTACACCGTGGACAGCTGGAACGCCCTGGCTGCGCCGGCCGGCACACCGAGCGCCGTGGTCGAGCGCCTGCGCCACACCACCCAGGAGGCCCTGGCCCAGCCGGGCCTGCGCGCCACGCTGCGTGACCTTGGAGTCAAGGCCCAGGCCGGCACGCCCGCCGAGCTGGCCGCGCTGCTGGCCAGCGAGATCCGCCACTGGGGCGAGGTGGTGCGCGCTGCGCGCATCGAGCCCGCATGAGAAACCTGAGAGCGCGTCCCTGATGCTCGATGTCCTGACCTTCGCCGCGCCGATCTTCCTGCTCATTGGCCTGGGCTTTGCGGCGGTGCGCAGCGGCCAGTTCCCGGCCACGGGGCTGCCTGCCCTGGCGACCTTTGTGATCCGCTTTGCGCTGCCGGCGCTGGTGTTCAAGGCGCTTTCGCAGCGCGACTTCGCCGAGGTGCTCAACGCCCGCTACCTGCTGGCCTACACGGCGGGCTCGCTGGTGATCGTGCTGCTCGGGCTGGCGTGGGCGCGCTGGGGCCGTGGCGAAGATCTGGAGCGCGGCGCCTTCGTCGCCATGGGCATGGCCTGTTCCAACTCCGCCTTCATCGGCTTTCCGCTGGCGCACCAGGTCATCGGGGCCGACGCGGGCATTGGCCTGGCCCTGTGCATGGTGGTGGAGAACCTGCTGATCATCCCTCTGTGCCTGGCGCTGGCCGACAGCGGCAGCGCCACGCACGAGCCCTTCAGCGCGGCCTTCGGGCGGGCACTCAAGGGGCTGCCGAAGAACCCGCTGATCGTGGCGATCGCCGCGGGCTTCGTCTGCTCGATGCTGCGGCTGCCACTGCCCGCTGCGCTCGCCAAGGCCGTCGACCTGCTGGCGGGCGCCTCGGCGGCGGGGGCGCTGTTCTTCATCGGCGGCACGCTGGTGGGCCTGTCGATGCGCTCGATGGCCGGCGAGGTGCTGCCCGTCGCGCTGGGCAAGCTGCTGCTGCACCCGCTGGCGGTGGCCGGCGCGCTCTGGCTGGTCGGGCCTGTAGGTCCGATCGCGCCGACACTGGCGGCCTGTGCCGTCCTGATGGCGGCGGCGCCGATGCTGAGCATCTACCCCATCTTTGCCCAGCGCCATGGCCTGCAGGGCCTGTGCTCGGCGCGCATGGTGGGCACCACGCTGGCCTCTTTCGTCAGCATCGGCATCGTGCTGTGGGTGCTGCGGCACGGTGGCCTGCTTGCGCTGGGCGGCTGATCACCCCTTCGGAATCAGCGTCCCCAGGTCGAATCCCCCATCCGCGGCCTGCTCCGGCGTCGGGCTCACACCCGCGTCCAGCAGCTTGCGCGCCTGCAGGTGGTCCTTGGCGCTGTTCACCGAGTCCACCGCGATCAGCTTCCCGGCGCGGAAGTGGTAAATCGAGAAGGCCGCGCCCGCTGCCATGTCGCCGCCCATGTCACCCCTGACGGCCCAGGCGTCGGCGCCGCCCGACAGGCCGGCCATCTGCAGCTTCCGGTCGTACTGGTCGCTCCAGAACCAGGGCGTGGCGGTGAAGGGGCGGGGCTGGCCGAGCAACGCGGCCGCGGCGGACTTGCCCTGTTCGGTGGCGTTCTGCACCGACTCCAGCCGCAGCAGGCTGCCGTCGGCGAGTTGGCGGGCGGTGCAGTCGCCGGCAGCGACGATCAGCGGGTCGGCGGTGCGGGTGCAGTCGTCCACCACGATGCCGCGGTCGCAAGCCAGGCCGGCGGCGGCGGCGAGTTGGTCGTTGGCGGCCACGCCCACACCCAGCACAACCAGGCCGCAGGGGTGGCGGCTGCCGTCGGTCATCAGGACGGCGATGGCCTCGCCGGCCGCATCCGTTTCGATCGATGCGATGCGTGCATCCAGCACCAGGTTCACGCCGTGTTCGCGGTGCAGCGCGGCGTACCAGTCGGACAGCAGCGGTGCCAGCACGCGGCCGAGCAGGCGCGGGGCGGCTTCCAGCACCGTCACGGCCAGGCCCTTCTTGCGGGCGGTGGCGGCCACTTCCAGGCCGATGAAGCCGCCGCCGATCACCAGCACCGGCAGACTGCGCTCGGCGCAGGTGGTCAGGCGCGCGGCGATGGCGGACGCGTCGTCCTTGCTGCGCAGCGGCAGCACGTTGGGCGCGCCGATGCCCGGCAGCGGCAGGCTGCGCGGGGTGGAGCCGGTGGCCAGCACCAGGCCGGTGTAGGCCAGCGCTTCTCCGCCGGCCAGCTTCACCTTCTGGGCGGCCCGGTCGATGGCTTCCACTGTCACGCCGGTGCGCAGGGTGATGCCCTTCTTGGCGAGCATCTCGGGCGCGCGCATCACCAGCTGGGCTTCACCCATCTCGCCGGCCAGCCAGGCCTTGGACAGCGGCGGGCGGTGGTAGGGGCCGTGGGGCTCGTCGCCGAGCATCGTGATGGCGCCGGTGTAGCCGCCGCTGCGCAGCGCTTCGGCGGTCTGGGTGCCGGCCTGCCCGGCCCCGATGATGACGATGTGGCCTTCCACGGCAGCGCTCATTCCTGCGTAGCGGGCAGGCGGACGGTGGCGCCGTCCATCGCGGCGCTGGCCTTGATCTGGCACGCCAGGCGGCTGTTCGGGCGGCGCTCGTCGGCCACGTTCTCCAGCATGTCCAGCTCGCCTTGTGCCGGCGCGGCCAGCACCTTGGCCATCAGGTCGTCGACGTAGCAGTGGCAGGTGGCGCAGGCGCAGGAGCCGCCGCATTCGCCGAGGATGCCTTCGACGCCATTGGCGGTGGCGGCCTGCATCAGGCTCCACCCCTCCGGCACGTCGAGGGTGGTGGATTGGCCGTTGGCTTCGATGAAGGTGATGTTGGGCATGGTGGACCGATGAGATCTGGGAAGTGAATGCGGGGCCCCGCACGAGGCTGCGGCCCCGCCCACCGCGAAGGGTGTCGGGGCCGCTGCGGCCGGGCCGGAAAGGTTACTGCACCGCCAGGTCCAGCACCAGCGGGCTGCGGAAGGTGGACGAGGGCATCCAGGCCAGCTGGTCGGCCACGCGGGCGTAGTCCGGCACCACCTTGTGGAACTCGTCGAAGGCGATCTTCACCGCCAGGCGGGCGATCGCGGTGCCCAGGCAGGCGTGCACGCCGCCGCCGAAGCCGAGGTGGCCGCGCGGACGGCGGGTGATGTCGTAGGCGTCCGGGTTCGGGTACTGGCGCTCGTCGCGGTTGCCGCTGCCGTAGGCCAGGCAGACGAAGTCGCCTTCCTTCATGGTCTGGCCATGCAGGGTGACGTCCTTCATCAGGCGGCGGCGGAAGCGCTGCGCCGAGGTGTTGAAGCGCAGGCTTTCCTCGATCGCGTCGGCCAGCAGCTCCGGGTTGGCCACGCAGGCGCGGCGGGCGTCGGCGAAGGTGGCCAGGTTGTAGGCGAACATCATCATGAAGCCGCCCAGCGACTCCACGCCCGCCATGATCAGCGTGGTGGTGGTCAGCAGCACCTCGCGGTCGTCCAGGCGGTCGCCGTCGATCTCGGCCAGCGCGAAGTTGCTGATCAGGTCGTTGCGCGGCTCGGCACGGCGCATCGCGATCACCTTGCCGGCGTACTCCTGCATCCAGTTGTAGGCGGCGATGTGCTCGGGGCCCTTGGTGCGGGTGCGCGAGTCGCTCTGCACCATCAGCACGGCGTTGTCACGCACGATCTGCTCGTCGACGAAGGCCTCGTCACCCATCGGCAGGCCGAGCGCGGCCATCAGCACCTTGACGGTGAATTGCGAGGACACGTCCTTGAAGTCGAACTCCTTGACGCCCTGCAGTTGGGAGAACACTGCCTTGGCGACATCGCGGATCGGCTCTTCCAGCGCCATCAGGTTGCGCTTCATGAAGGCGTGCTGGATCAGGCCGCGCAGGCGGTCATGCTTCGGGGGGTCCGAGCTGCCCAGCGTCGCACCGGCGCGCCCGGGCAGCTCGGTCATCAGGTTGCCGGAGGCCGACGAGTAGGTGGGCCAGTCCTGGCCTGCGCTGACGATGTCGGCATAGCGCGAGAGGATCCACATCTGGGCTTCCTCGCTCCAGAAGCAGGGCATTTCGTCACGCAGGCGCTTGTAGTACGGGAAGGGGTCGGCGTCGATGGCCGGCGAGTAGGGGTCGAAATGGAAGCTGCCGAGGCTCATGGCCTGTCTCCTGCGCTCGGGTGGGTCGGATCGCGTGGGGTCGATCACGCGGTGGGATGGGGTCAATTCTTGCGGAAAGTCAAGCTGCGGTGCAGTGGACGGAAGGCCCCTGTGACTTGCACTTTTGACGTAGAGTTACTGACATGCCGACGCTCCCAGACCCCGGCGCACGCCCCCGCCGCACCCCCGACCGCCTGCCCGCCTTCACCCTCTACGGCGAGGTACCCAGCGGGCCCGGTGCCCTGGTGCTGCACATCGAATCCATCGACTCGCGCAGCCGCCTGTACGACTGGGAGATCGACGCCCATGTGCATCAGGGTTTGCACCAAGTGCTCTGGCTGCGCACCGGCCGCGTGGCGGCGATGTTGGACGAAACCCGCATCTCGGCGCAGGGGCCCTGTGCCCTGGTGATCCCGCCGGGGGTGGCGCATGCCTTCAGCTTCTCGCCGGGCAGCGAGGGCCATGTCTTCACCGTCAATGCCACCCGGCTGGCCGAGGGCGAGGCCCCCGGGCAGGGCGGCGTCGGCGAGGCGCTGCAGACCCTGTTCGCCCGGCCGCGCAGCCTCGGCCCGGCGCCCGACGGGGCGGAGGTGGGGCGGCTGCAGGCGCTGTTCGAGGCCCTGCTGGCCGAACACCTGGCGTCCGACGCCGGCAGCCCCGTGCCGCTGTGGCTGGCGCGTGCGGTGGTCTGGCGCCTCGCCCAGCTGGCGCTTCGGGAGGATCGCGACAGCGCCAAGGGGGCCCAGGGCGGCCGGCGCGCCGCCTCGGCCGACCGGCAATCGCTCTACACCCGCTGGGTGGTGCTGATGGAGTCGCACTACCTGGAGCACTGGCCGGTGTCGCGCTATGCCGAGCGGCTGGGCCTGTCCACCGAGCGGCTCAACCGCATGGTGCGCGCCGAAACCGGGCAGAACGCCCAGGCGCTGCTGCACGCCCGGCTGGCGCGCGAGGCCTGCCGCCGCCTGGTGCACGTGGCGGTGCCCGTGTCGCGGCTGGGCTTCGAGCTGGGGTTCGAGGACCCGGCCTACTTCTGTCGCTTCTTCAAGCGCCTGACCGGCCTGAGCCCGCGCGCCTATCGGGCCGCGCAGGGCGTGGGCTGACGCCCTTGTCCGCTCGGCTCAGGGCAGCGGCGGCTGCGACCGGGATGCCGCGCCAGCCAGCCCCGCCTCAGCCACCACGGCTTCCAGCTGCTCGCGCAGCCAGCGCTGGGCCGGGTCGGCCTGGTGGCGTTGGTGCCAGACCAGGTACATCGGCATGGTCGGCGTGGGCAGGGGCACCTCGGCCCAGGCCAGGCCCTGCAGTGCGCCGCGTGCCAGCAGGGAGGGCGCGGTGGCCAGCCAGGGCCCGCCGCGCAGCATGGCGCCCAGCCCGGCCATGCCCGGCACGGTGGCGACGATGCGGCGCTGCACGCCCTGCGCAGCCAGCCAGAGGTCGATGTCTAGGCTGCGCCGCGGCTCGTAGAGCACGGTGACGTGCTCGGCCGCGAGGTACTCCGCCGCATCGTCGGGCGCACTGCGCACGCTGGCGTCGTAGAACACGCGGTAGCGGTCCTCGAACAGGCGCTTCTGCAGGATGTCGCTGCCCTCCGGCGGGCGCGGCGTGATGACGAGCTGGCAGGTGCGGTCGCGCAGCATGGCCGGTTCCGGCGCGCCGGACGGGATCACCCGCAGCGTCACGCCGGGCGCCACCTGGCGCAGGCGGCGCAGCAGCGCGGGCAGCAGCAGGTCGCGCTGCAGGTCGTTGGCGGCGATGGTGACCACCTCGCTCAGCCGCGCCGGCTCGAAGCCCGCCGCCAGGCTGAAATCGCGCAGCTCGTCGAGCAGGCCCCGGGCGCGCTGCGCCAGCCGCTCGGCCTGCGCGGTGGGGACGATGCCGCGGCCGGACTTGACGAACAGCGGGTCGCCGACGATGCCGCGCAGCTTGTCCAGCAGGTGGCTGACCGCCGACTGCGTCACGCCCAGGCGCTGCGCGGCGCGGGTGATCGAGCCCTCCTCGTGCACCGCCAGCAGCAGCTGCAGCAGGTGGCCGTCCAGGTCCAGGTGGGCGGGCCGCGGGGCGGTGCCGGCATCGGCTGATCGATCGAAACGGCTCATGGATCACATCGATTGAAAGGGGTTTTTCTCAATGATGATGCGCCCAATACTGGAGGCCTTGCCCAAGCGTTTTCGCGCTTGATCTGCGACAAGAGTTAGAGGAGACCCGCGTGAGCACCAAGCCCCAGATTCCCGGCACCGTGATCTTCGACGGCGAGCAGGCCATGAAAGGCTATGCGCTGAACAAGATGTGCTTTTCCTTCAACGAAAAGGCCAACCGCGATGCCTTCCTCGCCGACGAGGAAGGCTACATGGCCCAGTACGGCCTGAACGAGCAGCAGGCCGCCGCCATCCGCGCCAAGAACGTGCTGCAGCTCATTGCCGCGGGGGGCAACGCCTACTACCTGGCCAAGTTCGCCGGCATTTTCGGGCTGGACATGCAGGACATCGGTGCCCAGCAGACCGGCATGACCAAGGATGAGTTCAAGGCCAAGCTCGTGGCCGCCCGGGGCTGAGCCCCTCCCCCCAAACTCAGAACCCGGAGAGATTCACATGGCAAAGATCATCGGTGCCGTCACCACTTCGCACGTGCCCGCCATCGGCGGTGCCATCGCCAAGGGCAAGCAGCAGGATCCGTACTGGAAGCCCTTCTTCGACGGCTTCAACCCCATCCGCCAATGGCTCGGGGACCACAAGCCCGACGTCGTCGTCGTCATTTACAACGACCACGGCCTGAACTTCTTCCTCGACAAGATGCCGACCTTCTCCGTCGGTGCCGCGCCCACCTACGTCAACGCCGACGAAGGCTGGGGCATCCCGAGCCTGCCGCCCTTCACCGGCAACCAGCCGCTGTCCTGGCACCTCATCGAGTCGCTGGTGGAGGAGGAGTTCGACCTCACCACCTGCCAGGAGATGCTGGTCGACCACGCCTTCACCCTGCCGATGGCGCTGCTCTGGCCGGACCAGAAGTGGCCTGTCACCGTGGTGCCCGTGTGCATCAACACCGTGCAGGCCCCCGTGCCCAGCGCCAAGCGCTGCTGGAAGCTGGGCGAAGCCATCGGCCGCGCCGTGGCCAGCTGGGCCGGTGATGAAAAGGTGCTGATCCTCGGCACCGGCGGCCTGAGCCACCAGCTCGACGGCGAGCGCGCCGGCTTCATCAACAAGGACTTCGACCTGAAGTTCATGGACAGCCTGGTCGGCGACGACCCGCAGTGGGCCACCCAGTTCAGCGGCCACGAGCTGGTCGAAAAGACCGGCACCCAGGGCATCGAGCTGCTGATGTGGCTGGCCACCCGCGCCACGCTGGGCGCCAAGGTCAAGGACGTGTTCCGCAACTACCACATCCCCATCTCCAACACCGCCTCCGGACTGATGCTGATGGAGCCGGCGGTCTGAGCGGCTGTCGAGAGTCCCGTCCCTTGCTTTTTGGGGCCCGCTTTGGCGGGCCCTTTTTCGTTCCCGGTCGGCGGGCTGCGTGGCGCTGGCCGTCGCTCAGCCGGCGAGGTAGCCCACCAGCCCCTTCAGCGTGAACAGCTTCGGCACGTCCGCATCCGGGATGTTGCGGCCGCTGCGCTGGCTCAGGCCGATGACGAGGTTCATGAAGTCCATCGAGTCGAGGTCGAGCGCCTCGCGCAGGTCTTCATGCTCTGCGACGCTGGCGAGATCGGCCTCGGGGGCGATGCCGGCCAGCACATCGGCGACCAGCGAGCGGACTTCGGAGGGGGTCATGGCGGCACTCCGCGGGGTTCGGTGGGGATCGTGAAAGTCGATGGGGATCAGAGGCGGTCCGGGGCCTGCAGGGCGCGGTCAATGGCAGCGAGCAGCTGGCCGCCGAGGTGGCCGTCGCTGGCGCGGTGGTCGGCGGCCAGGGTGAGCTGCACCAGCGGGCGCGGCAGGACCTGGCCGGCCACCACCCAGGGCCGCTCGACCACGCGGCCGAAGCCGACGATGGCCACCTGCGGCGGGTAAATCACACCCCAGACGCTCTCCGCGCCGCGCTCGCCCAGGCTGGTGACGGTGCAGGTGGGGTCGGTCAGTTCGGAACTGCGCAGACCGCCGCTGCGGGCGCGCTGCACCAGGTCACGCAGGGCGTCCATCAGCTCGGGCAGGCTCAGGCGGTCGGCATGGTGGATGGCCGGCGCGACCAGCCCGCCGCCGCGCAGCGAGATGGCCCAGCCGAGGTGCACGCCCGCGCCGGGGCGGAAGGCGTCCTGGTCGTAGAAGCCGTTGAGCTGCGGCAGCTCGGCCAGGGCCAGCGCGCAGGCCTTGAGCAGCAGCACCGCCGGTAGCAGGCGCTCGGCCGGCAGCCGCTCGGCGTTGTAGGCCGTGAGCCAGGCGCTGGCGGCCGCGAAGTCCACCGTGCTGCCCAGGTAGTAGTGCGGGATCTCGCGCTTGGAGCGGCCCATCGCCGCGGCGATGGCGCGGCGCATCTGTGCGGGGTCGAAGTCGCCGCGGGCCGGACGGGGTGCAGGCGCTGGTGGCGGCAAGGCCGACCGGGCCGCCGCAGCCGCTTCGACATCGGCCAGCGTCACGGCCCCATCGGCGCCGCTGCCGGCCAGGCCCTCGGCGGCGAGGCCCAGCTCGGCCGCGCGGCGCCGGGCTGCCGGGCTGACCTTGGCGCGGGTGGTGGGGGGCACCGGGGCGTCGCGCGCCGTGGTGACGGGGGCCGCCGCAGGCACGGGCGCGCTCGCAGCAGCCGGTTGCGTCGCCGAGCCGGGCGCGGGGGGCGCTGCAGCGGCGTTGTCGAGTTGGGGCTCACCCTCGCGCCGCACCTGCGCCAGCACGGCGCCCACCGGCAGGGCCTGGCCGATCGGGGCGAGGTGGTCGATCACGCCGTCGAGGAAGCACTCCACGTCGATCGCGCCCTTGTGCGTCTCCACCACCGCGACGATGTCACCGGACTTGACCCGGTCGCCGGGCCGCACCTGCCACTCGACCACGGTGCCGGTCTCCATGTCGGCCCCCAGCGCGGGCATCAGAAAGTCGGCCACGGTCAGGCTCCCGCCCCGGGGGCGGCCGGGCGGACCAGGGCGCGGGCTGCTGCGACGATGCCGTCGGTGCTCGGCAGCGCGGCCTCTTCCAGGTGGGCGGCGTAGGGCACCGGCACCTCGCGGCTACAGACGCGGCGGATCGGTGCGTCCAATTCGTAGAGTGCGTCCTCGGCCAGCCGGGCGGCGATCTCGGCGGAGATCGAGCCGCTCTTCCAACCCTCGTCGACGATCACCACCCGCCGGGTGCGGGTGACCGACTCGATGACGGTGGTCATGTCCAGCGGGCGCAGCACGCGCAGGTCGATCACCTCGGCGTCGATGCCGTCGACGGCGAGCCGCTCGGCCGCGGCCAGGCACTTCGGCAGGCTGTTGCCGTAGGTGACCAGGCTGACGTCGCGCCCGGGGCGGCGGACCTTGGCGCGCGCGATGTCCACCGCCGTGACGGCGGCATCGAGCTCGCCCTCGGCGTTGTAGAGCACCACGTGCTCGAAGATCAGCACCGGGTTGGGGTCGGCCAGCGCGGCGGCGAGCATGTGGCGCGCGTCCTCCACCGTGGCGGGCACCAGCACCTTGAGGCCGGGGATGTGGGCGTACCAGCCCTCCAGGCTGTGCGAATGCTGCGCGGCCAGTTGCCGCCCGCCACCGGTGGCCATGCGGATCACCAGCGGCACGGCGAACTGCCCGCCGGTCATGTGCGCCAGCGTGGCGGCGTTGTTCATGATCTGGTCCAGCGCGAGCAGGCTGAAGTTGCAGGTCATGATCTCGACGATCGGCCGCAGCCCCGCCACCGCGGCACCGATGCCCAGGCCGGTGAAGCCGTTCTCTGCCAAGGGTGTGTCGATGATGCGCTCGGGGCCGAACTCCTCCAGCAGGCCCTTGGTGACGGCGTAGCAGCCGCCGTAGCGGCCCACGTCCTCGCCCATCACGAAGCAGCGGGGGTCGCGCATCAGCGCGTCGCGGATGGCCTGCCGGCAGGCCTCGCGGTAGGTCAGGCGCAGGGCTGTGGTGGCGGCGGCAGTCATCACGGCACCTCCCTGACGTCGTCCTGCACCACGGCATCCATCAGCACGAAGCGCTCCAGATCCTCCACCGGCTCCAGCGTGCCGGCTTCCGCGAAGGCCACCGCGGCGTCGATCTCGCGGGCCACCTCCTGGTCGATGGCAGTGACTTCGGCATCGCTGAGCTGGTGGTTGGCGAGCATCCAGCTGCGCAGGCGTTCCAGGGGGTCGCGGTGCCGCCAGTTGTCGATCTCGTCACGGCTGCGGTAGGCCTGGGTGTCGAACATCGAGTGGGCGCGGAAGCGGTAGGTGCGCACTTCCAGGAAGAAGGGGCCCACGCCTGCGCGGATGCGGGCGACGGCGCGGCGCGCGGCGGCCTCGACCTGCACCGGGTCCATGCCGTCCACCCGCTCGGCGGGCATGCGGTAGGCGGCGGCCTTGCGCCAGAGGTCGGTTTCGGCATCCGAGTTCGCCAGCGGCACACCCATCGCGTAGAGGTTGTTCTCGCAGACGAAGAGCAGGGGCAGGCGCCACAGCTCGGCGAGGTTCATGGTCTCGTGGAAGGCGCCTTCGCCCACCGCGCCTTCGCCGAAGAAGCAGGCCGTGACCGCGCCCGGGCGCAGCCGCTGGTCGGCCAGCGCGATGCCGGCGGCCAGCGGCAGCCCGCCGCCGACGATGGCGTTGCCGCCGTAGAAGCGCCGGCTGCGGTCGAACAGGTGCATCGAGCCGCCGCGCCCGCGGCAGCAGCCCTCGACCTTGCCGAGCATCTCGGCCATCAGCGGCGCCATCGGGACGCCGCGCGCCAGCGCCTGGCCGTGCTCGCGGTAGGTGGCGACCACCGCGTCGCGGGGCTCCAGCGCCGCCATCACGCCGACTGCGACCGCCTCCTCGCCGTCGTAGAGGTGCAGGAAGCCGCGGATCTTCTGCGCCTGGTAGAGCTCGACGCAGCGCGCCTCGAAGCGGCGGATGCGCAGCATCTCCCGGTAGAGGCGGTGCAGGTGCGCGCGATCGAGATGGGGTTTGGGGCCCCCGTCCGCCGGGTACGGCGTCCAGCCCCCCGAGGGGGCGCCGGACGGCTTGGGAGCGGCCCGGCGCTCGTCCGGCCATGTGGTGTCGCTCATCGCTCGTCGCTCTCCAGCGTGGACAGGTCGCCCTCGGGCAGGCCCAGCTCGCGCGCCTTCAGCAGCCGGCGCATGATCTTGCCGCTGCGCGTCTTGGGCAGGTTGGCGCGAAACGCGATCTCCTTGGGCGCCACCGCCGCGCCCAGGCGCTTGCGGGCGTGACCGAGCAGCTCGCGCTGCAGCGCCTCGCCGGGCTCGAAGCCGGGCTTGAGCGCCACGTAGGCCTTGACCACCTCGCCCACCGTCGGGTCGGGGATGCCGATCACGCCGGCCTCGGCCACGGCCGGGTGCTCGATCAGCGCGCTCTCGACCTCGAAGGGGCCGATCAGGTGGCCGGCCGACTTGATCACGTCGTCGCAGCGGCCGACGAACCAGAAGTAGCCGTCCGCATCGCGCCGGGCCAGGTCGCCGCTGAGGTACCAGCCGTTGACGAAGCACTGGCGATAGCGCTCCTCCTCGTGCAGGTAGCCGCGCATCATCGAGGGCCAGGGCGTGCGCAGCGCCAGTTCGCCGGTGGCGTCGGGCGCGTTGATCACCTCGATGCCGCCGCCCTCGGCCGGGCTGCGCCGGCGCACGATGGCGGCCGTGATGCCCGGCAGCGGCCGGCCCATCGAGCCGGGGCGGATCGGCATTGCCGCCAGGTTGGCGATCATGATCCCGCCGGTCTCGGTCTGCCACCAGTTGTCGTGGAAGGGCAGGCCGAAGGCTTCGAGGCCCCAGACCACCGCCTCGGGGTTGAGCGGCTCGCCCACGCTGGCCAGGAAGCGCAGCGAACGGAGGTCGTAGCCGCGCACGGCGGCGGCGCCCAGCTTCATCATCATGCGGATCGCCGTGGGCGCGGTGTACCAGACGCTCACCCGCTCGCGCTCCAGCACCGCGTACCAAGTCTGCGCGTCGAACTCGGCCTCCACCACCACGCTGGTCACGCCGCAGACCAGTGGCGCGATGATCCCGTAGGAGGTGCCCGTCACCCAGCCCGGGTCGGCGGTGCACCAGTAGATGTCGTCGTCGTGCAGGTCCAGTGCGTAGCGGCCGGTCACGGCGTGGGCCAGCACGGCGCCGTGCACATGCATGGCGCCCTTCGGCCGGCCGGTGGTGCCGCTGGTGAAGTGCAGCAGCGCGAGCGATTCGGGGTCGGTGGCCTCGATCGCGAAGGCCTCGCTGGCCGGCTCGACCAGCGCCTGCCAGCCCTGCACGCCGGAGGCTTCGGGCTCGCCGGCCGGCGGCTCGCCCACCACGATGACGTGCTTCAGCCCGGGCAGCCGCTCGCGCAGGCCCCGCACCTTGCGCTGGTACAGCTCCGGCGTGGTGACCAGCACGCGTGCATCGGCCATCTCGGCCCGGGTGGCGATGGGCTCGGGCCCGAAGGCCGAGAACAGCGGCGTCACCACGCAGCGTGCCTTCAGCGCACCCAGCACCGCGATGTACAGCTCGGGCAGCCGCCCCATCAGCACGAAGACGCGCTCGCCGGCCTGCACGTCGAGCGAGCGCAATGCGTTGGCGAATCGGTTGCTGGCGCGGGCCAGTTCACCGTAGCTGAGGTCGCGGTGCGCGCCGGTCTTGCTGATCCAGCGGATGGCGGTGCGCGCCTCGCGCGGCGTGCCCAGGTGGCGGTCCACCGCCTCATGGGCGATGTTCAGGCCACCCGCGGGCAGGCCGGCCAGTTGCTGGCGCGCGTCATCCCAGCGGAAGGCGGCGCAGGTGGCCGCGTGGTCCAGCAGGTTGGGGGCCACGCGCAGCATCGCGGGTGACTTCTCGATGCATGCGGGCAGCGGGCCAGCGTTTGTCTCCGGATCCATCCAACCACCTCCAGTGCGGGTTGTGGCGATACGCCGCTCTGTGACGGCCTGGCGGAAATGATGGTCCCGCCCGGTCGCGGCACATTGAGGCGACGCAATGGCAGCGCAATTGCGGCGCAGGCGTCGGTGCCGCCATGACTCGCCGTCCCGGAGCCTGCCGTCCGCAGCCCTGCGTCTTCACTCCAGCCGCCCGTCCTGCCCCAGCATCTCGGCGGTCACCAGCGTGATGCCGCCGTGGGTCACGTGGAAGCCGCGGGTGCGGTCGGCAGCGGCATCCAGCCCGGCGTGGAAGCCGTCCGGCAGGCAGCAGTGCTTGTCGATGATGGCGCGGCGCAGGCGCACGCCCCGGCCGGTGCTGACGTTGGGCAGCAGCAGCGACTCGTCGATCTCCGAGCCGGGGCCGATGCGGACCTTGGCGAAGAGGATCGAGTGCCATACCCGCGCACCGTGCACGATGCAGCCGTTCGACACCAGCGACTGGCGGGCCTCCCCGGGCTCGCGCGGGCCGTGGTCGATGAACTGGGCGGGCGGCAGCTGGCGCTGTTGGCTCAGGATGGGCCACCGGTCGTCGTGCAGGTCCAGAGCAGGCTGCGGCAGCAGCAGGTCGAGGTTGGCACCGTAGTAGGCATCCACGGTGCCGACGTCGCGCCAGTAGGGCGGTGCGCCGGGGGGGCCCACGGCGCTGTCGGCGAAGCGGTGGGCGTGCAGCGGCACGCGGCCCAGCAGCGAGGGAATCAGGTCGCGGCCGAAGTCGTGCCCGGATCGATGGTCGGCGGCGTCACGCGCCAGCTCCTCGAAGAGAAACTCGGCGTCGAAGACGTAGATGCCCATGCTGATCAGGGCGCACTCGGGCCGTTCGGGCAGTGGTCGCGGCCGGGCGGGCTTTTCCTCGAAGGCGACGACGCGCTGGCGCTCGTCGATGGCCAACACGCCGAAGGCCCCTGCCTCTTCGAGCGGCACCTCGTGACAGGCCACCGTGACTGGCGCGCCGCTGTCGACGTGGTCGCTCAGCAGCCGGGCGTAGTCCATCTTGTAGACGTGGTCGCCCGCCAGCAGCAGCACGTGGTGCGGGCGGCCCTCGCGCAGCAGGTCCCGGTTCTGCCAGACGGCGTCGGCGGTGCCGGCATACCAGGCTTCGCCGATCTGCTGCTGCGCGGGGGCGATGTCGATGTACTCGCCCAGGTTGCCGGCCAGGAAGTTCCAGCCATGCTCGACGTGGCGAATCAGGCTCTGCGCCTTGTACTGCGTCAATACGCCGATGCGGCGGAGGCCGGCGTTGACGCAGTTGCTCAGCGTGAAGTCGACGATCTTGAGCTGCCCGGCGAAGGGCACGGCCGGTCTGGCGCGGCGCTCGGTCAAGGGGCCGAGGCGGGAGCCCCGGCCGCCCGCCAGCACCACGGCGTAGGTGTGCCGGCACAGGTGCTCGGGCGGGTCGATCGCCATCGCCTCTCTCCTCATCGTCAGGGCGGGGGAACGCTTGTCCGGGCGAGCCGCGACTGGCGTGGCCGGTGGTTCGATTTTGCGCGTGCCACAGGCGCTTTTCTAGAATCCGTCACCGGATGTCACCAATGAAGCGAGCCGCCATGCACCGTGCCCCATCCTCTTCTCACAGCCCCGATGGCACTGATGGCCTGGCGCAGCGCCTGCGCCGCAACCGCCTCACCCGCCGCGACACGCTGTGGCTGTTCGGTGCCGCCGTCTCCGCCACGTCCGCCACCGCGCTGCAGGGCTGCGCAGTGTCGCCGGTGACGGGCGAGCGCATCCTGGTCGGCCTGTCGCCGGCGCAGGAGCGGCAGGTGGATGCCCAGCAGTCGCCGCAGCAGTTCTCGCAGGACCTCGGTGCGATCCAGGACGACGCCGTCAACCGCTATGTGGCCGGCGTGGGCCAGCGGCTGCAGGCCGGCGTGCAGCGCAGCGACATGCCCTACAGCTACCGGGTGCTGAACGCCAACTACGTCAACGCCTACACCTTCCCGGCCGGGGCGATGGGCGTGACGCGCGGGATCATGACCGAGCTGAAGGACGAGTCCGAGCTGGCCGCGCTGCTCGGCCACGAGCTGGGGCATGTCAACGCCCGCCACGCGGCACAGCGCCAGGGCCAGGCGATGGTGGCGCAGGTGGCGGTGGTGGGGCTGTCGGTGGCCGCGGGCGACTCGGGCTGGGCGCCGCTGGTGGGCATTGGCGGGCAGATCGGCGCCAGCGCGATGCTGGCCAACTACTCGCGTGACCACGAGCGCGAGGCCGACGCGCTGGGGCAGGACTACCTCGTGAAGGCCGGCTACCCGGCCCAGGGCATGACCGGGCTGCATCAGCTGCTGATCGACGGGCATGAGCGCCAGCCCAGCGTGCTGGAGACCATGTTCGCCTCCCACCCGATGAGCACCGAGCGGCGTGACACCGCCCGCCAGCGTGCCGAGACGGTCTACGCGTCCAGCGCGAAGGCCGCGCCGCAGCGCGAGCGCTTCATGGACAGCACCAGCAGCCTGCGCCGGATCAAGCCGACGATCGACGCCTGCAAGAACGGCGAGACCGCGATGGCGAAGAAGGAGATGGCCCAGGCGCAGACGCTGTTCGGCCAGGCCCTGCAGCACACCCCGCGCGACTACGCCGCCAACCTGCGCATGGCGCAGACCCTGCAGGCGCAGGGCAAGGCGGAGGACGCCAGCCGCTTCGTGCAGACCGCGCGGGACGTCTACCCCCAGGAGGCCCAGGCGATGAAGCTGGGCGCCACGCTCAAGCTGGGCCTGCGCGACCCTGCGGGCGCCTACGCGGACCTGCAGGCCTACGACCGGGTGCTGCCGGGTGACGCAGGCGTGCTCTTCCTGAAGGGTGTGGCGCTGGAAGGCCAGGGCCGGCGCGAAGCGGCAGCGCAGCACTACGCCGGCTACCTGCGCGTGACCCAGCAGGGCCAGGCGGCGCAGTTCTCGGCGTCACGCCTGAAGTCCTGGGGGTACCTGAAGTAGCCTGCCGCCGGATGGCCTCAGCGGCTCGCTGCCGGGGCGGCGTTGCGCGGCGGCGCCTTGGCCACCCGGGTCTTGCCGCCGGTGGTGATCAGCAGCACGGCGTCGCCCTCGGCAAAGTCCTCTTTGCCGCGGGCCTGCACGATGGCGCGGCGCTCGCCGCTGGGCAGCTGCAGCAGGATCTCCACCGCCTCCTCGCGGGTGCCCTGGCGCTCGATCGCATTGCCGATCACCGCGCCGGCCACGGCGCCGATCACCGCCACCGCGGCTCCTTCACGCCGCCCGCCCACCGAGCCGCCGGCGATGCCGCCCACCGCGCCGCCCGCTGCGCCGCCGATGCCGCTCTGCTGGCCTTCCACGACGACGGCCCGCACGTTGAGCACAACCGCGTCCAGCACGGTGGACAGGTGCTGGGCGTCGCGTGGCTGGACCACGTCCGGGCTGGTGGTGCTGCAGGCGGCCAGCGCCAGGGTGGCGGCCAGCAGCAGGGCGGTGGGGCGCGGGCGGGCGGGGATTCGTGTCATGTGGCTAGTGCAGTGTTCCATTCTGTTTCCCACTTAACCGGGAGTTGGCGCGAATGACCTTCTGCAAGATGTCGCGAGCGCTCTTGGTCCAGATGAACGGCTTGGGACTGGTGTTGTGATGCGCGACGTACGCCTTGATCGCCGCCTCCAGCTCGCCCACGCTGGTAAACACGCCGCGCCGCAGGCGTTCGGTGGTGATGTCGCGGAAGAAGCGCTCCACCATGTTCAGCCAAGACGCCGAGGTCGGCGTGAAGTGCATGTGGAACCTGGGGTGCTTGGCCAGCCACGCCTGCACCGCCGCGTGCTTGTGGGTGGCATAGTTGTCGGCAATCAGGTGCAGGGTCTTGCCCTTGGGCGTCTCGCGGTCGATCTGGCGCAGGAACTTCAACCACTCGGCGTGCGTGTGCCGCTGCTGGCACTGGCCAATGACCGTGCCGTCAAGCACGTTGAGCGCAGCGAACAGCGTGGTCGTGCCGTGGCGCTTGTAGTCGTGCGTCATCGTCTGCGCACGACCCTTCTTCATCGGCAGGCCCGGCTGCGTGCGGTCCAGTGCCTGCACCTGGCTCTTCTCGTCGCAGCACAGCACCAGGGCGTGCTCGGGCGGGGACATGTACAGCCCCACGATGTCTTCGAGCTTCTCGACGAACTTCGGGTCGCGCGAGACCTTGAAGCCACGCACCAGGTGCGGCTTGAGCCCATTGGCCTGCCAGTGACGCATCACCGTGCTGGGGCTGACCTGCAGCACCGCAGCCATCTTGCGCGTGCTCCAGTGCGTGGCGGCCTCGGGCTGGCTTTGCGTGGTCAGCTCCACCAGCTTGGCCACGTCCACCTTGACCGGCGGTGCCCCGCGCGGCAGGTCCCGCTCGATGCCCGCCAGTCCGGACTTGATGTAGCGCTGGCGCCAGCGACCCGCCGTGATCCGGTCGATGCCCAGCTCCTGGGCGATCTGCAGGTTCTGCAGGCCTTGCGCGGCCAGCAAAACAATGCGCGCACGCTCGGCCAGTCGAACGCTGGTCGCCTTCGAATGCGCCAGCCGGATCAACTCAGCCTCCTCCTCTTGACTCAACTCGATCGCAGGGGCAACTCGCACTTCCTGGCTCCAACTCTGTCCGTAGTAGACCATTGGAGTCGTGTTGTTCAATTAAGTTGCTTCAACAATCAAACACTACACTAGCCTAAAGAGCTGCAGTGCAGGATCGCGTGGGGGTGGGCTCAACCGTGCAGGCGGCTGTGGCGCGGCACGCTGGCCATCAGGAAATCCATCTGGTCGGTGAGGATGCGCCGCCCGCGCAGGATCATGTCCTCGTGCAGGTTGGGGACGTAGGGCAGGAAGAGCAGCTCCATGTGCGCCTCGTGCAGCAGCCGGCTGCCCTTGCGGCCGTTGCAGGCACGGCAGGCGGTGATGCAGTTCATCCAGCTGTCGTTGCCGCCGCGCGAGGTGGGCACGATGTGCTCGCGCGTGAGGTCCTCGGCGTGGAAGTCGTGGCCGCAGTAGGCGCAGACCTGGCGGTCGCGTGCGAAGAGCTTGGTGTTGGTCAGGGCCGGCACCTGCCGCCAGGCCCGGCTGGGCACGCTGCCGCGCACCGCGACGATGGCGTGCAGGTCGATGCGCGACTGCAGGCCGCTCACGCGCTGGATGCCGCCGCGCAGCACGATCACGGGCTCGCCCAGCGTCCAGGCGATCTCGTTGCTGGCGTACAGCGTGGCCGCCTCGCGGGGCGTGATCCACGCCTGGGGCCGGCCGGAGACATCGAGTTGCAGTACATCCATGACTCGCTCCTGCGGCAAGCATAGTTCATGCGCACGGCAACGTTCAATCGCGCCCGGATGACCGTGCCGGGCGGCGCCTGGGCGACGTCAAGGACGTGGCGCGGCCTGGCGCGCAGGTTTGTCTAGAGTCTCGACTCTAGACAAATTGCCGCTCGCGGCGGTTGCCATCGCCGCGGCTTTCCGCAAAATAGAACGACCGTTCGATTTATTGCGACAGGCGACACCTCCTTGAACCCCACCGTGAGCACGACTGCTGCCCCTGCACGCCCCGCCCGTGGCGCAGCCCGTACGGCCCACAAGGGTCAACAGACGCGCACCTCCATCCTGGAAGCCGCGCTGGCGCTGGCCTCGCAGAAGGGGCTGGAAGGCCTGTCCATCGGCGCGCTGGCCGATGTCACCGGCATGAGCAAGTCGGGCGTGTTCGCCCACTTCGGCTCGCGTGAGGAGCTACAGATCTCCGTGATCCGGGAGTACCACCACGGCTTCGAGTCCGAGGTGTTCTTCCCGGCCATCCGTTCGCCGCGCGGGCTGCCGCGCCTGGTGGCGATGTACGACCGCTGGGTGCAGCGCGTGAGCGAGGAGCTGGACTCCGGCTGCATCTACATCAGCGGCGCCACCGAGTTCGACGACCGGCCCGGCCCGGTGCGTGATGCGCTGGCCGCCATGGTGCAGGCCTGGCACGACGCGCTGCGCAAGGCCATCGATCTGGCCCGTGCCGAAGGGCACCTGCGCAGCGACGCCGACCCGGCCCAGGTGGGCTTCGAGGTCCACGGCCTGATCCTGGCGCTGCACCACGATGCGCGTTTCCTGCGGGCCTCCGGCGCCGTCGAGCGTGCCCGCATCGGCTTCGAGCACGTGCTCGAACGTTACGTCACCCCCGAAGCGCCTCCCTGGCGCTGATTTCGATGTTCCCGGCGCCCCGGCCCAGGTCGGGCGGGGCGCCGACCTTGATCGCTGATTCAACCCCCAGACCCCACAAGGAGCCGACATGCCCCAGTACAACCCCCCGCTGCGCGACATGCAGTTCGTCCTGCACGAGGTGATGCAGGTCACCGAGGCGTTCAAGGAGATGCCGGCCTTCGCCGAGGTCGACGCCGACACCGTCAACGCGGTGCTGGAAGAGGGCGGCAAGTTCGCCGCCGAGGTGGCCTTCCCGCTCAACTCCAGTGGCGACCGCCAGGGCTGCACGCTGGATCGGACCACCCACGAGGTCACCGCGCCGGAGGGCTTCAAGGCCGCCTATGCCCAGTACGTCGAAGGCGGTTGGCCGGCGCTGAGCTGCGACCCCGAGTTCGGCGGCCAGGGCCTGCCGCACACGGTGAACCAGTGCTTCTACGAGATGCTCAACAGCGCCAACCAGGCCTGGACGATGTACCCCGGCCTGTCGCACGGCGCCTACGAGGCCCTGCACGCCCACGGCACGCCCGAGCAGAAGGCGACCTTCCTGCCCAAGCTGGTCAGCGGCGAGTGGACCGGCACCATGTGCCTGACCGAGCCGCACTGCGGCACCGACCTGGGCCTGCTGCGCAGCAAGGCCGAACCGCAAGCGGACGGCACCTACAAGATCACCGGCGAGAAGATCTTCATCTCCGCGGGTGAGCACGACCTGGCCGCCAACATCATCCACTTGGTGCTGGCGCGCCTGCCGGAGGCACCGGCGGGCTCCAAGGGCATTTCGCTGTTCGTGGTGCCGAAGTTCCTGGTGAACGCCGACGGCTCGCTGGGCGCGCGCAATGGCATCCACTGCGGCGGCCTGGAAGAAAAGATGGGCATCCACGCCAACGCCACCTGCCAGATGATCCTGGAAGGCGCCGTCGGCACCCTGGTCGGCGAGCCCAACAAGGGCCTGCAGGCGATGTTCGTGATGATGAACGCCGCCCGCCTGGGCGTGGGCAACCAGTCGCTGGGCCTGACCGAGGTGGCCTACCAGAGCGCGGTGGCCTACGCCAAGGAGCGCCTGCAGATGCGCGCGCTGTCCGGCCCCAAGGCACCCGACAAGCCGGCCGACCCGATCATCGTGCACCCCGATGTGCGCAAGATGCTGCTGACCGCCCGTGCCTTCGCCGAGGGTGGCCGGGCGCTGGCGGTCTACACCGTGCTGCAGCTCGACAAGGAGCTGAACCACCCCGACGAGGACGTGCGCGCCGAGGCCTCCGACGAGCTGGCGCTGCTCACGCCCATCATCAAGGCCTTCCTGACCGACAACGGCTGGATCGCCACCTCGCACTGCATGCAGGTCTTCGGCGGCCACGGCTTCATCCAGGGCACCGGCGTCGAGCAGTTCGTGCGCGATGCGCGCATCAACATGATCTACGAGGGCACGAACACCGTGCAGTCGCTGGACCTGCTGGGCCGCAAGGTGCTGGGCGACAACGGCAAGAAGCTCAAGGCCTTCGGCAAGAAGATCGCCGCCTTCGTCGAGGAGGAGGGCGTGCGCGAGGACATGCAGGAGTTCATCAACCCGCTGGCCGATCTGGGCGAGAAGGTCACCAAGCTGACGATGGAAATCGGCATGAAGGCGATGGGCAACCCCGACGAGGTGGGCGCCGCCGCGGTGGACTACCTTCGCGTGGTCGGCCATCTGGCCTTTGCCTTCCTGTTCGCGCAGCAGGCGAAGATCGCGCTGGACAAGCAGGGCAGTGGCGACCCCTTCTACACCGCCAAGCTGAACACCATTCGTTTCTACTTCGCCAAGCTGCTGCCGGAAACTGCCAGCCTGATCCGCACCGCCCGCGCCGGCCTGCAGCCGCTGATGGCGATGGACGAGGCGCTGTTCTGACCCGGACCTGTCGAGGAGACCGACATGCACAAGAAGCCCCTGATCTCCGCCGCCCTGCTCGTAGCGGGTGGCGCTGCATTCGCCCAGGCCACCCCGGTGGGCCTGTGGAAGACCATCGACGACGAAACGAAGGCTGAAAAGTCCTACGTGCGCGTCGTCGAGGCGGGTGGCGTCGTCACCGCCAAGGTCGAGAAGATCCTCGACCCGGCCAAGGCGGACGCCAAGTGCGACAAGTGCAGCGACGACCGCAAGGACCAGCCGATCCAGGGCATGACGATCGTGAAGGGCGTCAAGGCCAACGCGGACGACAAGGGCCTGTGGGACGGCGGCGAGATCCTCGACCCCAACAACGGCAAGACCTACAAGGTGCGGATGAAGCCAATCGACGGCGGCAAGAAGCTGGAGGTGCGCGGCTACATCGGCGCACCGCTGCTCGGCCGCACGCAGACCTGGATCCGCATCGAGTGACCCAAGGAGATTCCATGAACCGATTCAATGTCCGCCAGGTCGCCGTGCTCGGCGCCGGCGTGATGGGCGCGCAGATCGCCGCCCACCTGGTCAACGTCAAGGTGCCGGTCGTGCTGTTCGACCTGCCCAACCCGAAGGACGGCCCGAAGAGCGCGATCGCGCTGAAGGCCATCGACAACCTGAAGAAACTCAAGCCCGCCCCGCTGGGCGTGGCCGATGACGCCACGCGCATCCGCGCGGCCAACTACGAGGACGACCTGGCGCTGCTGGGCCAGTGCGACCTGGTGATCGAGGCGATCGCCGAGCGCATGGACTGGAAGCTGGACCTGTACACCAAGATCGCTCCGCACGTCGCGGCGCATGCGATCGTTGCGTCCAACACCTCGGGCCTGAGCATCAGCAAGCTGGCCGAAGCGCTGCCGGCGTCGATCCAGCCGCGTTTCTGCGGCATCCACTTCTTCAACCCGCCGCGCTACATGCAGCTGGTGGAGCTGATCCCGACGCCGACCACCGAGGCCGGCGTGCTGGACCAGCTGGAAACCTTCGTCACCACCACCCTGGGCAAGGGCGTGGTGCGCGCCAAGGACACGCCCAACTTCATCGCCAACCGCGTGGGCATCGCCGGCATGCTGGCGACGATCCACGAGGCACAGAAGTTCGGCCTCAGCGTCGACGTGGTCGACGACCTGACCGGCAAGAAGCTGGGCCGCGCCAGCTCCGGCACCTTCCGCACCGCGGACGTGGTCGGCCTGGACACGATGGCGCACGTCATCCGGACGCTGCAGGACAACCTGGGGCCCGACCAGGCCAACGACCCGTTCTTTCCGTCCTACGCCACCCCGGCCGTGCTGACCACGCTGATCGGCGCGGGCGCGCTGGGCCAGAAGGCCAAGGCGGGCTTCTACAAGAAGGTGGGCAAGGACATCCTGCGCTTCGACGCCGCCTCCGGCGACTACGTGCCGGGCGGCAAGAAGGCCGATGCCATCGTCGACCGCATCCTGAAGAAGCCAGCCGCCGAGCGCCTGAAGCTGCTGCGCGAGTCGACCAACCCGCAGGCGCAGTTCCTCTGGGCCATCCTGCGCGACAGCTTCCACTACGTCGCGGTGCACCTGGGGACAATAGCCGACTCGGCGCGCGAGGTGGACTTCGCGATGCGCTGGGGCTTCGGCATGAAGCAGGGCCCCTTCGAGCTCTGGCAGGAGGCCGGCTGGCAGCAGGTGGCCGGCTGGGTGAAGGAGGACATCGAGGCCGGCAAGGCCCTGTGCAGCGCGCCGCTGCCCGACTGGGTCTTTGACGGACGCACGGGGGTGCACACGCCGGAGGGCTCCTGGTCCGCGGCGACGCAGCGCTACCTGCCGCGCTCCAGCCTGCCGGTCTATGCGCGTCAGCGCTTCCCGGAGAACGTCGCCGGGGGCGGCGCGGTCGATCCGCTGAAGTCGGGCACCGAGCTGTTCAAGAACGACGAGATCCGCCTGTGGACGCCCGACGGCGAGGTGCTCATCGCCAGCATCACCAGCAAGATGCACCTGATCGGCACCGGCGTGATCGAGGGCCTGGCCAAGGCCGTCGAGCTGGCCGAGGGCGCGGACGGCAAGGGCTACCAAGGCGTGGTGATCTGGTCGCCGGACGACGTGTTCTCCGCCGGCGCCAACCTGGAGTCGCTGCTGCCGGTGTTCATGAAGTCCGGCGCCAAGGGGATCGCGCCGATCGTCAAGGAGCTGCAGGACACCATGCTGCGCCTGCGCTACGCCAACGTGCCGGTGGTGGCCGCGGTGCGTGGCCTGGCGCTGGGCGGCGGCTGCGAGATCGCACTGGCCTGTGACCGCCGCGTCGCGCACATGGAAAGCTACGTCGGCCTGGTCGAGGTCGGCGTGGGCCTGCTGCCCGCCGGTGGCGGCCTGACCTACATCGCCCGCCGCGCCGCGGAGCGCGCCCCCGCCGGCGCGTCCGACCTGCTGCCCTTCCTGAAGGAGGGCTTCGAGGCGGCCGCCATGGCCAAGGTCGGCACCAGTGCGCTGGAGTCGCGCAAGCTGGGCTACCTGCAGGACGGCGACATCGTCGTCGCCCACCGTGACGAGCTGCTGCACGTGGCCATCGGCCAGGTCAAGGCGATGGTCGATGCCGGGTACCGCCCGCCGCCGAAGTCGCAGATTCCGGTGGCCGGCCGCAACGCGATCGCCACCATCAAGGCCTCGCTGGTCGGCATGCGCGACGGCGGCTTCATCACGAAGCACGACTTCCACATCGCCAGCCTGATCGCCGACGTGGTCTGCGGCGGCGAGCTGGATGCCGGCACGGTGGTGACCGAGGAGTACCTGATGGCCCTGGAGCGCAAGCACTTCTGCGCGCTGCTGGAGCATCCGAAGAGCCAGGAGCGGGCCATGGGCCTCCTCCAAAACGGCAAGCCTGTGCGCAACTGAACGGAGCGACGAGACCATGAAACAAGTTCAAGACGCCTACATCGTCGCCGCCAGCCGCACCCCGATCGGCAAGTCCGGCCGCGGCTACTTCCGCAACACCCGCGCGGACGACCTGCTGATCACCGCACTGCGCTCGGCGCTGGCGCAGGTGCCGACGCTGGACCCAGCTGCGATCGAGGACGCCATCATCGGCTGCTCCTTCCCCGAGGGCGAGCAGGGCATGAACATGGCCCGCATCGCGGTGGCCCTGGCCGGCCTGCCCAACGGCGTGGGCGGTGTGACGGTGAACCGCTTCTGCGCCTCGGGCCTGACGGCCATCCAGATGGCGGCCGACCGCATCCGCGTCGGCGAGGCCGATGTGATGATCGCCGGTGGTGCCGAGTCGATGAGCCTGGTGCCGATGGGCGGCAACAAGCCCTCCTTCAACCCGGCCATCTTCGCCCGGGACGAGAACATCGGCATCGCCTACGGCATGGGCATGACCGCCGAGAAGGTGGCGCAGCAGTGGAAGGTCAGCCGCGAGGACCAGGATGCCTTCGCGTTGGCCTCGCACCAGAAGGCCATCGCCGCGCAGCTGGCCGGCGAGTTCGCCGCCGAGATCTGCCCGGTGGAGGTGATCGAGCGCATCCCCGACCTGGCCACTGGCGAGATCACGCTGAAGACCCGCACTGTCAGTCTCGACGAGGGCCCGCGCCCGGACACCTCGCTGGAGGGCCTGGCCAAGCTCAAGACGGTGTTCGCGTCGCCGAAGGACCCGACCGGCAAGCCCACGGGCCTGGGCAGCGTGACGGCGGGCAACAGCTCGCAGACCAGCGATGGCGCGGGGGCGCTGATCCTGGCCAGCGAGGCGGCGATCCGGCGCTACGACCTCAAGCCGCTGGCGCGCTTTGTCAGCTTCGCCAGCCGCGGCGTGCCGCCGGAGATCATGGGGATCGGCCCGATCGCCGCGATCCCGGCCGCCCTGGGCTACGCCGGCCTGAGGGCCGAGGACCTGGGCTGGATCGAGCTGAACGAGGCCTTTGCAGCCCAGGCGCTCGCGGTGATCCGTGACCTGGGCCTGAACCCGGCGGTGGTCAACCCACTGGGCGGCGCCATCGCGCTTGGCCACCCGCTGGGCGCCACCGGCGCGATCCGCGCGGCCACCACGATCCACGGCCTGCACCGCCGCCAGCAGAAGTACGGCATGGTCACCATGTGCGTCGGCACCGGCCAGGGCGCCGCCGGCATCTTCGAGCGCGTCTGACCCCGTCGCAGCCCGGAGCCGGGCCGATCTGATACAAACGGCCGCCGCACCCCCTGGGTGACGGCGGCTTTCCTGTCTTTGCGGGTATTGCCGCTTCACCAGCCCCCGACGCGCGGATTGCCCGCGTGGGTGGGACCGTCCTAGCATCCGTCACGAACCGATACCGCCATGTCCGACTCCACCATCAAGACGGCGACGCTGCGCGGCGTAGCCACCATCGAAATCGCCCGGCCCGAGAAGAAGAACGCGCTGACCGCGGCGATGTACCAGGCGATGGCCGACGCGCTGCGCGCCGCCAACGGCGACGCCAGCGTGCGCGCGGTGCTGATCACCGGCCAGCCGGGCATCTTCACCTCCGGCAATGACCTGGAGGACTTCCTGCAGCGCCCGCCCGCCGGAGCCGACTCGCCGGTGTTCCAGTTCATGCAGGCGCTGATGGGCTGCGACAAGCCGGTGATCGCCGCCGTCACCGGTGCGGCCATCGGCATCGGCACGACGATGCTGCTGCACTGCGACTTCGTCTACGTCAGCGACGAGGCCCGCCTGGCGATGCCCTTCGTGGCGCTGGGCCTGGTGCCTGAGTTCGGCTCCAGCGTGCTGGTGGCCGAGCGCATCGGCCATGCCCGTGCCGCGGAGAAGCTGCTGCTGGGCGACCCCTTCACCGGCGCCGAGGCGGCCGAGTGCGGCATCGCCAATGCGGTGCTGCCGGCCAGCGAGGTGCTCAACCACGCTCGCCGTGTGGCTGAGCGCTTCAATGCCCTGGCCCCGGCCGCCGTGCGCGAGAGCAAGCGCCTGATGCGCGCGCGCGACCGTGCCCGCCTGCCCGAGGTCATCGAGACCGAGGGTGCGCTCTTCCGTGACCGGCTGCGCAGCGAGGAGGCCCGCGAGGCGATGCAGGCCTTCTTCGAGAAGCGTCTGCCGGACTTCTCCCGCTTCGGCTGATCGGCTCGCCCGGTCTTCTGCACCATGCCCCTGCCGCCGATCCCTTCGACCCGCGAAGCGCCTCATCCCCGGCCCGCCACACTGGCGCTGGTCAAGGCCTGCCTGTCGCCGCTGCTGCTGATGCAGGGCGCGGCACTGCGCCGTCGCGCGCCCCGCCTGCCCGAGGCCACCGGGCCGCGGCACGGGGTGGCCGGCAACGGGGCGGTGCGGCTGCGCCTGCTGGTGGTGGGCGATTCCTCGGCCGCCGGGGTGGGGGTGCGGGTACAGGACGAGGCGCTGGCGCCGCAGCTGGCGGGCTTCCTCGCCGCGCACCTGAGCGCCAGCACCCAGCGCCATGGGCGCGGGCCCTCGGCGGTGGCCTGGCAGCTCGTGGCCGCCAACGGGCTGACGGCCCACCAGGCGCTGGCGGCGATGGCGGCCACGCGGCTCTATCCGGCCGATGTGCTGGTGACGGTGCTGGGCGTCAATGACGTGCTCGACGGGACCGAGCCGCATGCCTGGCTGCATGAACTGGACGCGATCCGGGGTCATGCCCGCAACCGTGCCAAGGTGCGGCACACGGTGCACTGCGCGCCGCCGCGCATGGACCTGATGCCGCTGTTCCCGCAGCCGATGCGCTGGGTGCTGGGCAGCCAGGCCGAGCGGCTCGACCAGGCCCTGCGGCGCCATGTGCGCCAGGCGCACCGGCGCACGCGCTTCGCGCTGCCCTTCGACCCGTCCCGGGAGGATCCGCGCGAGTGGCTGGCCGCCGATGGCTTCCACCCCAACGCGGCGCTGTACCGGCGCTGGGCCTCGGAGCTGGCCGACCACATCGACCTGGACCTGTCGCAGTCGCACCTGACCCGCGCCGTGCTGCCGAGCAGCTTTCTGGCCAGCGGCTTCAGCCAGCTCGATCCGCTGACCGGCTACAGCGGCATGGGCGAGCTGACCTGATCACGGGTCAGCCGCGCGGGATCGCGCGGGGCTGACCCTGGGGGTCGATGGCCACGTAGGTCAGGTTGGCCTCGGTGACCTTGACGATGTGTGGGTTGGCCGGGTTGCGCTCCGCATAGACTTCCACATGCACGGTCACCGAGGTATTGCCCACCCGGGTGACGGTGGCATAGAAGCTCAGCAGGTCGCCCACCGACACCGGCTGCTTGAAGATGAACTGGTTGACCGCCACCGTGGCGATGCGCCCGCGCGCCACGCGGGCCACCGGCACGGCACCGGCGATGTCCACCTGCGCCATGATCCAGCCGCCGAAGACGTCGCCATTGGCGTTCGAGTCCGCCGGCATCGGCATGACCCGCAGCACCAGCTCGCGCTGCCAGGGATCGCTGCCACTGCCCATCAGGGCGGGCAGTTCACTGGCCGGGCCGGCGCGTTGGTCGTCACGGGATGATGTCATCTGAGTCTTTCCTGCTGAACCCTGAACCCTGATCTTTCCTTGCACCCATTCTTCCACGATGCGCCGCGCTGCCAGCTTTGACCTCCCGCCCACCCCCACCGCCGGGGCGGCCCCCCGCAGCGACTGGCAGACCCTGCAGCGCCTGGCCCCCTACCTCTGGCGCTACCGCTGGCGCATGGTGGCGGCGCTGGTCTTCCTGGTGGCCGCCAAGGTGGCCAACGTCGGCGTGCCCGTGCTGCTCAAGACGCTGGTGGACGCGCTGGCCATCCCCGCCGGGGACCCGCGCGCGCTGCTGGTGGTGCCGCTGGGCCTGCTGCTGGCCTATGCGGGCCTGCGCTTCTCGACCACCCTCTTCACCGAGCTGCGCGAGCTGGTGTTCGCCCGGGCCACCCACGGCGCGGCCAAGCAGATCGCGCTGGAGACCTTCCGCCACCTGCACGCCCTGAGCCTGCGCTTCCACCTGGAGCGCCAGACCGGCGGCATGACGCGCGACATCGAGCGCGGCACCCGCGCGCTGCAGTCGCTGGTGAGCTACTCGCTGTTCACGATCTTCCCGACGCTGATCGAACTGGCGCTGGTGCTCACGCTGCTGGGCTCGCGCTTCGACCTCTGGTTCGTCTGGATCACGCTGGCGGCGCTGGTCGCCTACGGCACCTTCACCATCGCCGTCACCGAGTGGCGCACCCAGTTCCGCCGCGAGATGAACGAGCTGGACTCCAAGGCCCACAGCCGCGCAGTGGATGCGCTGCTCAACTACGAGACGGTCAAGTACTTCAACAACGAGGCCTTCGAGGCGAGCCGCTACGACGAGGGGCTGGATGCCTACCGGCTCGCGCAGATCAAGTCGCAGGGCACGCTGTCGCTGCTCAACGCCGGCCAGCAGGCCATCATCGCCGCCAGCCTGGTGGCCATGCTCTGGCGCGCCACCGACGGCGTGGTCGAGCAGCGCATGACGCTGGGCGACTTCGTGATGGTCAACGCGCTGATGATCCAGCTCTACATCCCGCTGAACTTCCTCGGCGTGCTCTACCGCGAGGTCAAGCAGAGCCTGACCGACCTGGACAAGATGTTCGGCCTGCTCTCACGCGAGCGCGAGGTGGCCGATGCGCCTGGCGCCCGGCCGCTGGACGTGCGCGAGGCGGCGGTGCGCTTCGAGCACGTCGACTTCGCCTACGACCCGTCCGGCAAGAAGGCGCGGCAGATCCTCTTCGACGTGAGCTTCGAGATCCCCGGCGGCAAGACCGTGGCCGTGGTCGGCCCCTCCGGCTCGGGCAAGAGCACGCTGGCGCGGCTGCTGTACCGCTTCTACGACGTGGGGGCAGGCAGCATCCGCATCGACGGCCAGGAATTGCGCAGCGTCACGCAGGACAGCCTGCGCCGCGCCATCGGCATCGTGCCGCAGGACACCGTGCTGTTCAACGACAGCATCGGCTACAACATCGCCTACGGCCGCCCCGGTGCCAGCCGGGCGGAGATCGAAGGGGCGGCGCGCGCCGCGCACATCCACGACTTCATCGTCGCCCAGCCGCTGGGCTACGACACCGTGGTGGGCGAGCGCGGCCTGAAGCTCTCCGGCGGCGAGAAGCAGCGCGTGGCGATTGCCCGCACGCTGCTGAAGAACCCGCCGATCCTGATCTTCGACGAGGCCACCTCGGCGCTGGACTCGGCCAACGAGCGCGCCATCCAGGCCGAGCTCAAGAGCGCGGCGCAGGGCAAGACCGCGCTGGTGATCGCGCACCGGCTGTCCACCATCGTCGATGCGCACCAGATCGTCGTGCTCCAGCATGGCCGCGTGGCCGAGCGTGGCACCCACGCCGAGTTGCTGGCGCTGGGTGGCGTGTATGCACGCATGTGGCAGCTGCAGCAGAGTCAGCCCGATCCTGTGGCGGCAAGAGGGTGAGCCCGTAGGCGGGCCACCCAGGGGGCTGGCTACACTGGCCGCGTGGAAACCAAATGGCTTGAGGACTTCGTCAGCCTCGCTGAGACGCGCAGCTTTTCGCGCTCGGCCCAGCTGCGTCACGTGACCCAGCCGGCGTTCTCGCGCCGCATCCAGGCGCTGGAAGCCTGGGCGGGGGTCGATCTGGTCGATCGCTCGTCCTACCCGACGCGCCTGACCCCCGCCGGCCAGACCCTGCTGCCGCAGGCGCTGGAGGTACTCGGCGGCCTGCAGGCGGCGCGCAACCTGATGCGCGGGCACCAGAGCACGGGGCAGGACATGATCGAGTTCGCGGTGCCGCACTCGCTGGCCTTCACCTTCTTCCCGCACTGGGTGATGGAGCTGCGCCAGAGCTTCGGCGCCTTCAAGAGCCGGCTGGTCGGCCTGAACGTGCACGATGCCGTGATGCAGCTCACCGAGGGCAGCTGCGACCTGCTGCTGGCCTACCACCACCCGTCGCAGCCGCTGCAGCTCAACCCCGAGCGCTACGAGATGCTCAGCCTCGGCCACGAGACGCTGGCCCCCTACGCCAAGGCCGATGCCGATGGCCAGCCGCTGTTTCGCCTGCCCGGGCGCCAGCACGAGCCGGTGCCCTACCTGGCCTACGCCTCGGCGGCCTACCTCGGCCGGCTGGTCGACCTGATGCTCAAGCAGGCCGGCGAGGCGCTTTACGTCGACCCGATCTACGAAACCGACATGGCCGAGGGCCTGAAGGCGATGGCGCTGGAGGGGCATGGGGTGGCCTTCCTGCCGGCCAGCTCGGTGAAGAAAGAGGTGCGTGCACGTCGGCTGGTGCCCGCGGGGCCACGCCAGAACGGTGCGCCGGCCTTCGAGGTGACCATCGAGGTGCGCCTGTACCGCGAACGCCCCGAGCATGTGCGCCAGCCCAAGCCGGCCGCCCAGGCGCTGTGGACCTTCCTGGCCGGGCGAGGGGGCGGTGGCGCCTGAGCCGCTGTCGGTGATGCCGGCGACCTCGGGCCGCCTGGCGGTGCCGCTGCGCAGGCGCTGGACGCTCTGGTCCGGCCTGCTGGTCGGCTTGGCGCTGGTGGCGCTGGCCGCCTGGGCAGGCTTCAACGCCAGCGTGCGCCAGGGCACCGACAGCCTGCGCGCCGAGGCCAGCCACCAGCTCGACCTGTTTGCCCAGGTGGTGCAGGGCCTGGTGCGGCGCCTGGAGCCCCTGCCCGGCACGGTGCAGCTGGCCGCCGAGGTGCAGGCGCTGCTGCAGCGCCCCGACGCGGCCCGGGTCGCCACCGCGGCGGCCTACCTGCGCCGCCTGAACGCCCACCTGGGCAGCGCGTCGATCTTCGTGCTCGACGAGCGTGGCCAGGTGCTGGCGGCCAGCGATGCCGCGCTGCACGGCCAGGACCTGTCGTTCCGGCCCTACTTCCTGGAGGCGCTGTCCGGCCGGGTGGGGCGGCACTTCGCCATCGGGCTGCTCGACGGCCAGCCAGGCTACTACGTCTCGCACCCCATTCACGATGGCGCCCGGGTGGCCGGCGTGGCGGTGATGAAGGTCGCCCTCGACCCGATCGACCGGGCCTGGGACAAGCTCGGCGCCCCGGCGCTGCTGGCCGACTCCAACCAGGTGGTGATCCTGTCCTCGCGGCCCGAGTGGCGCTACACCGCGCTGAGCGGCGCGGGCGGGCTGAGCGTGGAGCGGCGCGTGGCGCTGCAGACCACCCGGTTGTACGCCGATCGCCACATCGCGCCCTTCCCGCTGCAGGTGGACCTGCGCATCGACGAGGACAGCCAGGTGATCGAGGCGCTGCTCCCCGCCGGCCTGGCCCCGCCGTCGCCCGGCGGGCTGCTGGCGCTGCCGAGCCCGCCCGGCGCGCCGCGCGGCATGCTGGTGCTGGGGCGCACCATCGACGGCATGGACTGGCGCCTGCTGATGTTTGCCGACCTGGGCGTCGTGCGCGAGCAGGCCCTCAGCCATGCGCTGCTGGCCGCGCTGGCCACCGCCAGCGCGCTGATGCTGGCGCTGCTGGTCAACCAGCGCCGCCGCATCCTGCGCCAGAAGCTTTCGGCCCACCGCGAGCTGGAGGCCCAGGTGGCGCGGCGCACCCAGGCACTCAGCGAGGCCAACGAGCAGCTGCGCAAGGAAGTGGCCGAGCGCGAGGCGGCCGAGGCCACCCTGCGCGGCGCGCAGGACGAGCTGGTGCACGCCGGCAAGATGGCCGCGCTGGGCCAGCTGGCCACCGGCATCACCCACGAGCTGACCCAGCCGCTCGGGGCGATCCGCACCCTCTCGGCCAACGCGGTGCAGTTCATGGACCGCGGCCAGCACGAGGTGGCGGCCGGCAACCTGGCGATGATGGCGCGCCTGGCCGACCAGATGGGCGCCATCATCGAGCCGCTCAAGGGCTTTGCCCGCAAGTCCTCCGCCCGCCCGGCGGTCACGCCGGTGGACCGGGCGATGCGCAACGCGCTCTTCCTGCACGACCACCGCCTGCGGCGCGAGGGCGTGGCCGTGATCGACGAGGTGCCGCCCGGGCTGTGCGCCTGGTGCGACCCGAACCGGCTGGAACAGGTGCTCATCAACCTGGTCGGCAACGCCGCCGACGCGATGCACGACGCCCCGCGGCGCGAGCTGCGGCTCTGGGCCGGCGAGGTGGGTGGCATGGTCGACGGCATGGTGGAGATCCATGTCAGCGACTGCGGCAGCGGCCTGCCGGAGGACGTGCGCCAGCGGCTGTTCGAGCCCTTCTTCAGCACCAAGGCCGACGGGGGCGGGCTCGGCCTGGGGCTGGCCATCTCGCGCGACATCGCCCGCGAGGCCGGCGGCGAGCTGGAGGCGGACAATGCGCCCGGCGGTGGCGCACGCTTCATCCTGCGCCTGCCCGTGCCGCTGCCATCGCCTCCGAACCCGCTCGCCTCTTCCCCCTCGCCATGAACCGCGCCCTCACTGTCCTGCTGATCGAGGACGACCTGCCGATGCAGCTCGGCTGCCAGCAGGCCCTGCAGCTGGCGGGGTTGGCGGTGCGTGCGGTCGATCGGGCCGAGGCGGCGCTGCCACTGCTGGCGGCGGGCTTTCCGGGCATCGTGGTGACCGACATGCGCCTGCCCGGTGCCGACGGACTGAGCCTGGTGCGCCACTGCCAGGCGATGGAGCCCGAGCTGCCGGTGATCATGATCACCGGCCATGGCGATGTCAGCCTGGCGGTGGAGGCCATGCGCAGCGGCGCCTACGACTTCATCCCCAAGCCGTTCTCGTCGGACGCGCTGGTCGAGGTGGTCCGGCGGGCGATGGACAAGCGCGCGCTCACGCTGGAGGTGATCGCGCTGCGCGAGGCCCTGGCGCGCCAGGACGGCGAGGCCTCCCGGCTGGTCGGCCGCTCGCCGCAGATGGTGGCGCTGCGCGCCCTGGTGCAGCGGGTGGCTAACTCGGCGGTGGACGTGCTGATCCGCGGCGAGACCGGCACCGGCAAGGAGCTGGTGGCACAGGCGCTGCACGGGCTGTCGGGGCGGCGCAGCGCGCCGCTGGTGGCGCTCAACTGCGGCGGCCTGCCTGACAGCCTGCTCGACAGTGAGCTGTTCGGCCACGAGGCCGGCGCCTTCACCGGCGCGGCCAAGCGGCGGGTCGGCAAGATCGAGCATGCGCACCGCGGCACGCTCTTCCTCGACGAGGTCGAGAGCATGCCGCTGGGCGTGCAGGTCAAGCTGCTGCGCGTGCTGCAGGACCGTGTGATCGAGCGCCTGGGCAGCAACCAGCGGGTGCCGGTGGACTGCCGCGTGGTGGCTGCCACCAAGGACGACCTGGCGCAGCGGGCAAGACAGGGCAGCTTCCGCAGCGACCTGTACTACCGCCTCAACGTCGTCACCATCGACCTGCCACCGCTGCGCGAGCGGCGCGAGGACATCCCGCTGCTGCTGGAGCACTTCTGCCTGCTGGCGGCGAGCCGCTTCGGCCTGCCCGCGCCGGGCGTGGGTGAGGCTCAGCGGCGCCGCCTGATGGCGCACGACTGGCCCGGCAACGTGCGCGAGCTGCGCAACGTGGCCGACTGCCTGGTGCTGGGCGTGCCCAGCGAGGTGCTCGGCCCGACCGGTGGTGCCGAGGTGGCGACCACCGGGCTGTCGCTGGCCGAGCGGGTGGACGAGTTCGAGCGCAGCCTGATCCGCGAGGCGCTCAAGCGCGAGGGCGGCCACCTGGGCCGCAGTGCAGCGGCGCTGCGCGTGCCCAAGACCACCCTGGCCGACAAGCTGCGCAAGCACGGCCTGCAGGCCGGTCGCGGCAGCGAAGGGGGCAACGCCAGCGAGGACGGTGCGCCGGCCTGAACGGATTTCCGTGCGGCCGGCCGCTGATGGCCGTGGCGTTGTACGGATTTCCGTTTGCCGATGCAGCCTGCGGCAGCGCCCGCCCCGGCCTGTGGCGTTCCGCACGGGGCAGAAACGCTGCGGCGACAGGCACTTGCGCGGTGGCCTCGGGTTGACCCTGTGACATCTGGCACGGACCCTGCAACAGCAAAGTCACCTTGCCGTCCTCCACCGTGTCCCTGTTGTTCTCCCGTCGTTGCGCCCAGGTTCCCCTGGCCGCCCTGACTGCGCTGCTGCTGGCCGGCGCCGGGGGCGCGCGCGCGGCCGGCCCGATGGGAGCGGCGGCGGTTGTGCCCGTGGTGCCGGTCGTCGAGGGCACGCTGGGCCGCATCGCCGCGACCGGCACGATCAACCTCGGCCACCGCGAATCCTCGGTGCCGTTCTCCTACTACGACGCCAACCGCCAGGTGGTGGGCTACTCGCACGAGCTGATGCTCAAGGTGGTCGAGGCGGTCAAGGCCGAGCTGAAGCTGCCGGCGCTGACGCTGCGGCTGGTGCCCGTGACCTCGCAGAACCGCATCCCGCTGGTGCAGAACGGCAGCGTCGACCTGGAGTGCGGCTCCACCTCGCACACCGCCGAGCGGGCGCGCGAGGTGGCCTTCTCGACCTCCTTCTTCGTCATCAGCACGCGGCTGCTGGTGCCGCGCGGCAGTGCGGTGCGCGACTTCGCGGACCTGGGCGGCAAGCGCGTCGTGGTGACCGCCGGCACCACCTCCGAGCGCCTGCTGCGCACCTACAGCGAGTCGCGCACCAAGCGCATCCAGGTGGTCACCGCGCGCGACCACGGCGAGGCCTTTCGCGTGCTCGAAGAGGGCCAGGTCGATGCCTTCATGCTCGACGATGCACTGCTGCACGGCGAACGTGCCAAGGCGCGCGAGCCGCAGCGCTGGGTCGTCACCGGCACGCCGATGTCCACCGAGGTCTACGGCTGCATGATGCGCCACGGCGATGCGGCCTTCAAGGCGGTGGTGGACCGCGCGCTGGCGCGGGCGCTGACCTCGGGCGAGGCCGGCCGCATCTACACCCGCTGGTTCCAGCGGCCCATCCCGCCGCGCGGGCTGAACCTCGAATTCCCGCCCTCCGCGGCCCTGCTTTCCCTGTTCCGCCAACCCGATGACCGGCCCCTGCCCTGAATGGGCGATCGGTCTTCGGCCCTTCTTTCCCTCTGCCACTCTCACCCTGAAGGAGTCGTGATGTCCCTGCCCAAGTTCTCTCCCGCCGCCCGTGCCGTGCTGGCCACCGTGGCGCTGACCGCCCTGGCCGGTGTTGCCCAGGCCGACACGCTCAAGAAGATCAAGGACAGCGGCTCGATCTCGCTGGGCGTGCGCGAGTCCTCCGGCCTGTCCTACACGCTGGGTAACGGCAAGTACGTCGGCTTCCACACCGAGATGGCCGAGCGCGTGATCGCCGACCTGCAGAAGCAGCTGGGCCTGGCCAAGCTGGAGGTCAAGTACCAGCCCGTCACCTCGCAGAACCGCATCCCGCTGGTGCAGAACGGCACCGTCGACCTGGAGTGCGGCTCCACCACCAACAACGCCACCCGCCAGAAGGACGTGTCCTTTGCGATGACCACCTACGTCGAGGAAGTGCGCATCGCGGTGAAGGCCAACTCCGGCATCACCGGCATCGCGCAGCTCAACGGCAAGAGCGTGGCCACCACCACCGGCACGACCTCGGTGCAGACCCTGCGCAAGCATGAGAAGGCCACCGGCGTGGACTTCAAGGAGGTTTTCGGCAAGGACCACGCCGACAGCTTCCTGCTGCTGGAATCTGGCCGTGCCGATGCCTTCGTGATGGACGGCTCGATCCTGGCGGCCAACATCGCCAAGTCCAAGGCGCCGGCCGACTTCAAGATCGTCGGCGAGGTGCTGTCGGTCGAGCCGATCGCCTGCATGCTGCGCAAGGATGACGCAGCCTTCAAGAAGGCGGTCGACACCAGCATCCAGGGCATGGTCAAGTCGGGTGAGCTGGCCAAGCTCTACGACAAGTGGTTCATGCAGCCCATCCCGCCGGCCAACGCCAAGATCGGCCTGCCGCTGAGCGATGCCACCAAGGCCGCCTGGGCCAATCCCAACGACCGGCCGATGGAAGACTACGCGAAGAAGTGACCCACCCCCTACGCGCTTCGCGCGCCCCCTCAAGGGGGCAACGCCAGCGGCCCGGCAAAGCCGGTTCCGCGGCGTTTGCTGGAGTCGAGCACCTGGCGCGGCGCGGGTCGGATCTGGCGGCGCCGAGCGCGAAGACGGTCTGATCCCGGGACCCGCCCGGACGATGTAACCCGAGGAGGAGGCCCCCGTGGCGACCTGGGATTGGCAGGTGTTCTGCAAGAACACCATCGACGGTGATGTCGTGCCGCGCTGCTTTGGCAGCGGTGGCGACATCACCTACCTGGACTGGATGCTGTCGGCCTGGGGCTGGACGCTGTCGGTCGCGCTGCTGGCGCTGGTGGTGGCGCTGCTGGTCGGCTCGCTGATGGGCATCCTGCGCACCACGCCGAGCCGGCTGCTGGTGGGCATCGGCAACGTCTGGACGGAGCTGTTCCGCAACATCCCGCTGTTGGTGCAGATCTTCCTCTGGTACCACGTGCTGCCGGCGCTCGTGCCGCCGCTCAAGGGCGTGCCCTCCTTCGTGCTGGTGGTGCTGGGGCTGGGCTTCTTCACCTCGGCGCGCATCGCCGAGCAGGTGAGGGCGGGCATCGAGAGCCTGCCGCGCGGCCAGCGCTACGCCGGCCTGGCGATGGGCCTGACGCTGGCGCAGACCTATCGCTACGTGCTGCTGCCTCGGGCCTTTCGCATCGTGATCCCGCCGCTGACCAGCGAGAGCATGAACATCATCAAGAACTCGTCGGTGGCCTTTGCGGTGAGCATTGCCGAGCTGACGCAGTTCGCCATGCAGGCGCAGGAGGAAACCTCGCGCGGCATCGAGATCTACCTGGCGGTGACGGGGCTGTATTTCGTCTCGGCCTTCACGATCAACCGCATCGCCCACTTCATCGAACAACGTGTTCAGGTGCCGGGCATGCTGGGGGGCGGGAAATGAACCTCGACTTCGCCTTCCTGACCTGGGAGACCCTGGTCAACTTCGTCTCCAAGGGGCTGATCTTTTCGTTCCAGCTCACGCTGGTGGCGATGTTCGGCGGCATCGCGCTGGGCACCGTGCTCGCGTTGATGCGCCTGTCCGGCAAGAAGTGGCTGGAAGTGCCCGCCGCGGCCTACGTCAACCTGCTGCGCTCGGTGCCGCTGGTGATGGTGATCCTGTGGTTCTTCCTGCTGATCCCGCTGCTCACCGGCCGCCCGATGGGCGCGGAGCTGTCGGCCATCATCACCTTCACGGTGTTCGAGGCGGCCTACTACTCCGAGATCATGCGCGCGGGCATCCAGAGCGTGCCCAAGGGCCAGGTGCATTCCGGCTACGCGGTGGGCATGACCTACGCGCAGACCATGCAGCTGATCGTGCTGCCGCAGGCCTTCCGCAACATGCTGCCGGTGCTGCTGACGCAGACCATCATCCTGTTCCAGGACACCTCGCTGGTCTATGCGATCGGCGCCTATGACCTGCTCAAGGGCTTCGAGGTCGCGGGCAAGAACTTCAACCGCCCGATCGAGACCTACCTGGTCGCCGCGGTCGTGTACTTCGTCATCTGCTTCTCGCTGTCGATGCTGGTGCGTCGGCTGCAAAAGAAGATCGCCATCATTCGATAAGGAGCGAGCCGTGATCGACATCAAGAACGTCAGCAAGTGGTACGGCAGCTTCCAGGTCCTGACCGACTGCACCACTTCGATCCAGAAGGGCGAGGTGGTGGTGGTCTGCGGCCCGTCGGGCTCGGGCAAGTCCACGCTGATCAAGACCGTCAACGCGCTGGAGCCCTTCCAGAAGGGCGACATCGTCGTCAACGGCACCAGCATCGCCGACCCCAAGACCGACCTGCCCAAGCTGCGCAGCCACGTGGGCATGGTGTTCCAGCACTTCGAGCTGTTCCCGCACCTGAGCGTGACCGAGAACCTCACGCTCGCGCAGATCAAGGTGCTGGGCCGCAACAAGGACGATGCCCTCAAGCGCGGCCTGAAGATGCTCGACCGCGTCGGCCTGATGGCCCACCGTGACAAGTTCCCCGGCCAGCTCTCCGGCGGTCAGCAGCAGCGCGTGGCGATTGCCCGCGCGCTGAGCATGGACCCGATCGTGATGCTCTTCGACGAGCCCACCTCGGCGCTGGACCCCGAGATGGTCGGCGAAGTGCTCGATGTGATGGTGCAGCTCGCCAACGAGGGCATGACGATGATGTGCGTCACCCACGAAATGGGCTTTGCCAGGAAGGTCAGCCACCGCGTGATCTTCATGGACGCCGGCAAGATCGTCGAGGACTGCCGCAAGGACGAGTTCTTCGGCAACCCGGATGCCCGCTCGCCGCGGGCCAAGGACTTCCTGTCGAAGATCCTGCAGCACTGATCCCCCACCGCCGTTGCGGCGGACGATGGGACAATCCGGGCATGTCCGATGCCCTGACCCTCACCCGCCCCGACGACTGGCACCTGCATGTGCGCGATGGCGCCGCGATGGCGGCCGTCGTGCCGCACACCGCGCGCCAGTTTGGCCGCGCGATCATCATGCCCAACCTGCGCCCGCCGGTGACCACCGCGGCGCAGGCGATCGAGTACCGCGCGCGCATCCAGGCCACCGTGCCGGCGGGCGTGGACTTCCAGCCGCTGATGGTGCTCTACCTGACCGACAACACCCCGCCCGAAGAAGTGGCGCGGGCCAGGGCGGCCGGCGTGGTGGCCTTCAAGCTCTACCCGGCTGGCGCCACCACCAACAGCGACGCGGGCGTCACCGACATCCGCAAGTGCCACGCGACGCTGGAAGCCATGCAGCGCGAGGGTCTGCTGCTGCTGTTGCACGGCGAGGTGACCGATCCGGCGGTGGACGTGTTCGACCGCGAGGCGGTGTTCATCGACCAGGTGCTGATCCCGCTGCGCCGCGACTTCCCGGGCCTGAAGATCGTCTTCGAGCACATCACGACGAAGGAGGCCGCCGAGTACGTCACCGCGGCCGATGCGTGCACCGGCGCCACGATCACCGCCCACCACCTGCTCTACAACCGCAACGCCATCTTCACCGGCGGCCTGCGCCCGCACTACTACTGCCTGCCGGTGCTCAAGCGCGAGGTGCACCGCGAGGCGCTGGTGAAGGCCGCCACCTCCGGCTCGCCGAAGTTCTTCCTCGGTACCGACAGTGCGCCGCACCCGGCGCACCTGAAGGAGCACGCCGCCGCCTGCGCCGGCTGTTACACCGCGCTGCACGCGATGGAGCTCTACGCCCAGGCCTTCGAGCAGGCCGGCGCGCTGAACCGGCTGGAGGGCTTTGCGTCCTTCTACGGCGCCGACTTCTACGGCCTGCCGCGCAACAGCGGCACGATCACGCTGCGGCGCGAGGCCTGGACGCTGCCCGAGTCACTGGCCTTCGGCGATGCGCAGCTCAAGCCGCTGGGCGCAGGCGAGACGCTGAACTGGCGTTTGGCTGGATAAATCAACCGGCTGCCAACCGCTGCAGCAGCCCGGCCAATGCGTGCCGGGCCGCCGCAGCGCGCACCGCGGCGCGGTCGCCGTCGAAGTGGCAGACCTCGCTGTGGAGGCTGCCATCGGGCAGTCGCCAGCCAAACCACACGGTGCCGACCGGCTTGGCCGCACTGCCGCCGCTCGGCCCGGCCACGCCGGTGACCGACAGCGCGAGCGCGCAGCGGGCCCGCTCGGCCGCACCTACGGCCATCGCCCGCGCGACGGGCTCGCTGACGGCGCCGTTCCTGTCGATCAGGCTGGCATCGACGCCCAGCAGTTCGGTCTTGGCGGCGTTGCTGTAGGTCACGAAGCCGCGTTCGAACCAGTCGCTCGACCCCGCCAGCTCGGTGCAGGCCGCGGCGATCAGCCCGCCGGTGCAGCTCTCGGCGGTGGCGAGCGTCCAGCCGGCGGTGCGCAGGCGGTCGGCCAGCTGGATGACGAGGTCGGCGGTGTGCGGGTGCGGCATGGCGGGCGCCTCCACAGGGCGGCTCAGGGCAGGGCGCGCGCGAGGGCGACGCCGGTGGCGATCACGACCAGGGTGCACAGCGCGGCGACCAGGTCATCGAACAGGATGCCGAAGCCGCCGCGCCAGCCGCCACCCTTGAAGCGCTGGTCGGCCCAGCGCACCGGGCCGGGCTTGGCGGCGTCGAAGTAGCGGAACAGCGCAAAGGCGCCGAGCTGGCCCCAGAAGCCGACCGGGCCGAGGATCCAGAGGATGGCCCAGATGGCCAGGATCTCGTCCCAGACGATGGCGCCGGGGTCATCGATGCGGGCGTTGCGCGCCGTGGTGGTGCAGGCCCACCAGCCGACCGCCAGGCCGATCAGCAGCACCAGGCCCCACCCGGCGGCGCCGCCGGCCTGCTGTACCCAGCGGTCGAGCCAGATGAAGCTGGCCCAGCCCCAGAGCGTGCCGGCGGTGCCCGGTGCCCAGGGGCTCAGGCCGCTGCCGAAGCCCAGCGCGATCCAGTGCGCCGGGTGGAAGCCCATGAAGGCGGCGTCGATGCGGCGCGGCGCAGCGGGCGCCGCAGGCGGCTCGGCCGTCGGGTGGGTCGTCGTGCTGGTGGGCGGGAGGCGGGGCTCGACGTCCACCACGTCGGGGTCGGTGGGCTCGGTCATTGGTGGCTCAAGTGCGGCTCATCTGCGACTCAGGTGCGGAAGTGATCGAAGGCCTGGCCCTCGAAGGCCAGCGGCCGGCCGTGCGCGTCGAGCAGGTGCACGCCGGGCGCGGCCTCGATGCGGCCGATGCGGCGCACGCCCACGGTGGCGCTGGCCGCAGCGCGCTCGACCAGTCCCCGCGCGGCGGGGGGCGCGGTGAAGAGCAGCTCGTAGTCGTCGCCGCCGGTGAGCAGGCAGGTCAGCTGCAGCGCCTCGGGTCGCGCGGCCAGCACCACACTGCGCGGCAGCGCGGCGGTGTCCAGCGTCACGCCCAGGGTGCAGTCGCCCGGGCCGGCGGTGCCGCTCTCGCGGCGGGCGACGGCCGCGCCGGAGCGCCGCAGCAGGTGGCGCAGGTCGCCCAGCAGGCCGTCGGACACATCGATCGCCGCGCTGGCCACGCCGCGCAGCGCCATGCCGAGCGCGACGCGCGGCTGCGGCTGCTCCATCGCCCGGCGCACGGCCTCGAAGTCCTCCCCCGGCAGGCTGACCGTGCCGCGGAAGACCTCCAGCGCCAACCGGGCATCGCCGATGCCGCCGCCTACACCTTCACCAGCGGGGTGGCTGACCCAGAGGTCATCGCCCGGGCGGGCGCCGTCGCGCAGCAGCGCCGCGCCTGCGGGCACCTCGCCGAACACGGTGATGCACAGGTTCAGCGGCCCGGCGGTGGTGTCGCCGCCGACCAGCTCGATCTCGTGCGCATCGGCCAGCGCATGCAGGCCGGCAGCGAAACCGGCGAGGAAGGCCTCGTCCACCCGCGGCATCGACAGCGCCAGCGTGTAGGCCAGCGGTTTCGCGCCGCAGGCGGCGAGGTCGGAGAGGTTCACCGCCAGCGCCTTGTGGCCCAGGCGTTCGGGCCGCACGGTGGACAGGAAGTGCCGCCCTTCGACCAGCATGTCGCAGGACACCGCCAGCTGCATGCCGGGCGCGGGCGCCAGCAGCGCGCAGTCGTCGCCGATGCCCAGCGGGCTGCGCCGCGCCGGGCGGCGGAAAAAGCGGTCGATCAGTTCGAATTCGCCGAGGGGCATCGGGGCGGGCCTGCAGTCGGAGGGAGGGCGGATTATCGAGGGCGTGCGGTGCCCCCGAGGCCGCTCACTCCAGCCCGGCCGTGCGCAGCGCGTTGGCCAGCTCGACCGCCGAGCGCACGCCCATCTTGTCGAACACGCGGGCGCGGTGGACCTCGACGGTGCGCACGCTGATGTCCAGCTCGTCGGCAATTTGCTTGTTCGCGCGGCCCTGGATCACCAGGCGCATCACCTCTTGCTCGCGCTCGGTGAGTTCGTCGAGCAGGCGGCGCACCTGGGCGCGCCCGGCGGCGGTGTCCAGCGCCGTGCTGCTCAGCGCCAGCGCCTCGATGACGCGGTCCACCAGCGCGTTGTCGGAGAACGGTTTCTCGACGAAGTCGAAGGCGCCGCGCTTGACCGCCGTCACCGCGGTGGCGACGTCGGCGTGCCCGGTCAGGAAGATCACCTGCAGCGCCCCGACGCAGCCGCGCTCCAGCAGGCGCTCGAACAGGGCCATGCCGCTCATGCCGGGCATGCGCATGTCGAGCAGCAGGCAGGTCGGGCCATCCAGGCGCACGCGGCCGGTCTCGAGCGCAGCCCAGAAGGCGTCGGCCGAGGCATGTGCCTCGGGCAGCAGGCGGCGCGAGCGCAGCAGCCAGGCCAGCGCGTCGCGCACGACCTCCTCGTCGTCCACGATGTGGACGGTGCCGGTGGTCGCGGTGACGCGTGAACTCATGGTGCGGGGCTCCGGGCGAGGGTGACAGCCCGCGATTGTGCGCGGCCACCGGGCGCCCGCACAGGGGGGATTGCCACCCTTTCTGCCGCTGAGTCCGGCCGCGCGCGACGCGCATGAAAAAGGCCCCGTCGAGGGGCCTTGGTGAGGTGCCGAGGGGGCGCTCAGTCCTCTTCGTGCAGCTGGTAGCCCTTGGCCATTTCTGCCTGTACGTTCGGCGGCACGGCGTCGTAGTGCGACAGCGCCAGGGTGTAGCGGCCTTCGCCACGGGTCAGCGAGTTCAGGCGCAGCTGGTAGCCCGACAGCTCGGACAGCGGCGCGCGCGCGCGCACCGAGGCCAGGCCGCCGGCCAGTGCGTCGGTGCCGCGGATCTCGCCGCGGCGCGAAGCCAGGTCACCGGTGATGTCGCCGATGGACTGGTCTCCCGCGGTGATCTCCACGTCCACCACCGGCTCCAGCACGATCGGGCCGGCCTCCTTCATTGCCAGGATGAAGGCCTTCTTGCCCGCGGTGACGAAGGCGATTTCCTTGCTGTCCACGCTGTGGTGCTTGCCGTCGGTGACGGTGACGCGCACGTCCACCACCGGGTGGCCGGCGATCACGCCGGCGTCCATCGCCAGGCGCACGCCCTTCTCGACGGCCGGGATGAACTGGCCGGGGATGGTGCCGCCCTTGACCACGTCGACAAACTCGAAGCCCGCGCCGCGCGGCAGTGCCTCGACCGTCAGGTGCACCTCGCCGAACTGGCCGGCGCCGCCAGTCTGCTTCTTGTGGCGGTACTGCGCGCTGGCCTTGCCGGTGATGGTCTCGCGGTAGGCGATGGCCGGCGGGGCGGTGTCCACCTCGACGCGGTAGGTCTCGCGCAGGCGCTCCAGCACCACGCGCAGGTGCAGCTCGCCCAGGCCGTAGACGACGGTCTCGTGCGTGCTGGCGACCTGCTCGACCTTCAGGCAGGGGTCCTCGATGGCCAGCTTGGCCAGCACCTCGGCCAGGCGCTGGTCATCGCCGTGGCGCCGGGGCTTGAGGGCGATGCCGTGCACCGGCACCGGGAAGGGCAGCGGCTTGAGGTGGATGTGGTCGTCCTCGGCGGCGTCGTGCAGCACGGCGTCGTAGGCGACCTCGTCGACCTTGGCCACCGCCACGATGTCACCCGGGATGGCGCTGGGCACCTCGACGTGGTCCTTGCCTTGCAGCATGAACAGGTGGCCGACCTTGAAGGGCTTGCGGCCGTCGCCGACGTAGAGCAGGCTGTCCTTGCTGACGGTGCCCTGGTGGATGCGGAACACGCCCATCTTGCCGACGTAGGGGTCGATCGCGACCTTGAAGACATGGGCCAGGACGTGCTGGGCCGGATCGACCTGGGCGTGCATCAGCCGCGCCTCGGCGCCCTCGCCCTTGTAGAAGTCGGGCAGGTTGCCTTCGGTCGGATCGGGCAGCAGCTGGGTGACGACGTCGAGCAGCTGGGCCACGCCGACACCGGTCTTGGCCGAGACGAAGAACACCGGGATCAGGTGACCCTCGCGCAGCGCCTGTTCCAGCGGGGCGTGCAGCTCGGTGGCGGGCACGTCGCCCTCGTTCAGGTAGCGGTCGACGAAGGCGCCGTCGACTTCCACCACCTGTTCCACCAGCGCGCGGTGCGCAGCGGCGACCGAGGAGAAATCGGCTTCATGGCCGGGCGTGGCCTCGGGGGCGAACCAGCAGTCCACCACCTCGGTGCCGCCGTTGGCGGGCAGGTTCAGCGGCAGGCACACGCGCCCGAAGGTCTCCTGGATCTGCGCCAGGAGGTCAGCCGGCTTGACCCCGGGGGCGTCGATCCGGTTGACGATGATCATGCGGTCGAGCTGGCGCTCGGCAGCGTAGGCCATCATGCGCACGGCCATCGGCTCGATGCCGGCGGTGGCGTTGATGACGATCGCGGCAGTCTCCACCGCTTCCAGCGCCGGCAGGCTCTGGCCGAGGAAGTCGGCGTTGCCGGGGGTGTCGAGCAGGTGGATGCGCGTGTCACCGTGGGTCAGGTGCATCACGCTGCTGTGCAGCGAGTGCTGCATGCGACGTTCGATCGGATCGTAGTCGCTGACGGTGCTGCCCTTTTCGACGCTGCCGACCGCGCCGATGACGCCGGCCTGCTGCAGCAGGGCTTCTGCGAGGGTGGTCTTGCCGGCCGCGGCGGGCCCGACCAGAGCCAGGGTGCGGATGCGGTGGACGTCGTGGGCGGACGTCGGTTGGGGCGCAACACCGTTGGCGGTGCTGCGCGCTGCTGGGCTGGACATGGTGGGGCTCCTTTGCGCCGCAGGCCACGCACCACTGCTGAACAACTCAGGGCGCGCGGGTGAGGCGCTGGTTGGGTGGTTGATGACGGTCAGCCTACGCCGATCGGGCCGGCTCCACAAGCCGTGCGGTCCGCGGCGCAAGCCACCTCGCACCAGGTGCTGCGCCGCATCAAGGATGCGTGTGGCTTGGGTTGCTTCACCAAGGGGTAACCCGGTGTCGGTAGACTGATCGCGCTCTCGGCTCGGCCTCGTGCCGGACGCCCGACCCGTCAAGAACAAAAGGATCGATCGATGCGCCGCTTTGCCCGTACGCCGCTTGCTGTGGCCAGGCTCCCTGTGTGTGTGCTGCTCGCCGCGGCGGCGCTGACCGCCTGCGGTGGCGGCAGCGGATCGGGTGGGCCGGGCGGCATGCCACCGCTGCCGGTCGGTGTGGTGACGGTGCAGCCGGGCACGGTGGCGCTGACCACCGAGCTGCCGGGCCGGCTCGAAGCCTGGCGCACGGCCCAGGTGCGCGCCCGCGTGCCGGGGGTGGTGCTCAAGCGCCTGTTCACCGAAGGCGCTGACGTGAAGGCCGGCCAGTCGCTGTTCCAGCTGGATGCCGCGGCCTACCGCGCCACGCTCGACAGCGCCCTGGCCACGCAGGGCAAGGCCGAAGCCAACCTGGCGCAGGCGCAGGCGACCCTGCAGCGCAACCAGCCACTGGTGGCCGCCAAGGCGATCAGCCAGCAGGAGTGGATCGCCTCCGAGACCGCGCTCAAGCAAGCCCAGGCGGACCTGGCCAGCGCCAAGGCGGCGGTGCAGACGGCCAGGCTCAACGTCGACTACGCCGCGGTGCTGGCGCCGATCGGTGGACGCATCGGCCGTGCGCAGGTGACCGAGGGCGCGCTGGTGGGGCAGGGCGAGGCCACGCTGCTGGCCACCATTCAGCAGATCCACCCGCTGTACGTCAACTTCACCCAGTCGGCCAACGAGGTGCTGCGGCTGCGCCAGGCGGTGGCGCGCGGCACGCTGGGGGCGGTCGGTGCCGACGCCACGCGCGTGCAGGTGCTGCTGGACGACGGCAGCGTCTACCCGCAGCCGGGCAAACTGCTGTTCTCCGACCTGACGGTGGACCCCAGCTCGGGCCAGGTGACGCTGCGTGCCGAGCTGCCGAATCCGCAGGGGCTGTTGCTGCCGGGGCTGTACGTGAAGGTGCGCATCGGGCAGGCACAGAGCAACGACGCCATGCTGCTGCCGCAGCAGGCGGTCACGCGGGGCGCGGGAGGGGACACCGTGCTGGTGGTCGGCGCTGACCGTACCGTCAGCCCGCGCCCGGTGAAACTGGGCGGGTCGCAGGGCACCCAGTGGGTGGTGCTGGGTGGCCTGAAGGCCGGCGAGCAGGTGGTGGTGGACGGCTTCCAGAAGATCCGCCCCAAGGTGCCGGTGACGCCGGTGCCCTGGTCGCCGCTGGGGGCTTCAGCGGCGGGTGCGGCCACCGCTGCCGCTGCAGCGTCGGCCCCTGCATCCGCCGGCAGCCGCTGAGCGAAGCAGGAGCTCCCGCATGAATTCCCGCTTCTTCATCGACCGGCCCATCTTTGCCTGGGTCATTGCGCTGTTCATCCTGGTGCTGGGTGCGGCGGCCATCACGCGCCTGCCGGTGGCGCAGTACCCCACGGTGGCGCCGCCGTCCATCGTCATCAGCACGGCCTACCCGGGCGCCTCCGCCAAGGTGATGGAGGACAGCGTGCTGTCCGTCATCGAGCAGGAGCTCAGCGGCGCGCCTGGCCTGATCTACATGGAGGGCAGCGCCGACGCCACCGGCTCGGGCAGCATCACGGCCACCTTCGAGCCGGGCAGCGATGTGTCGATCGCCCAGATCGAGGTGCAGAACCGCCTGTCGCGCGCCACGCCGCGCCTGCCGGCCAGCGTCACGCAGCAGGGCGTGCGGGTGGACAAGGCGCGCTCCAACTTCCTGATGGTGGTTGTGCTGACCTCCAGCAACCCGGCCTACGACCCGGTGGCGCTGGCTGACTACGCGGTGCGCAACATCCAGCCCGAGCTGCTGCGCGTCCCCGGCGTGGGCCAGGCGCAGCTCTTCGCCTCCGAGCGCGCCATGCGTGTCTGGCTGGATCCGGCCAAGCTGGTCGGCTACGGCCTGTCCACCGCCGATGTCAACAACGCCATCCGCGCGCAGAACCTGCAGATCTCCGCCGGCAGCGTCGGTGGCCTGCCCGCCGTGGGGCAGCAGACGCAGTACGCCTCGATCACCGTCAACGGCCAGCTTGGCAGCGCCGAGCAGTTCGGCGCCATCCTGCTGCGCGCCAACACCGACGGCTCCAGCGTGCGCCTGAAGGACGTGGCGCGCATCGAGGTGGGTGCCCAGGCCTACGCCAACGCCTCGCGCCTGAACGGCCAGATGTCGGCCGCGCTGGGCATCCAGCTCTCGCCCACCGGCAATGCGCTGGCCACCGCCAACGCCATCCGCGAGCGCATGGCCGCGCTCAAGGCCTTCATGCCCGAGGGCGTGGACTACGTCATCCCCTTCGACACCTCCAAGTTCGTCAAGATCTCGATCCAGGAGGTTGTGAAGACCCTGGCCGAGGCGATCGCGCTGGTGTTCGTGGTGATGCTGCTGTTCCTGCAGAACATCCGCTACACGCTGATCCCCACCATCGTCGTGCCGGTGGCGCTGACCGGCACCTTCGCGGTGATGCTGGCGCTGGGCTACTCGATCAACGTGCTGACGCTGTTCGGCATGGTGCTGGCCATCGGCATCCTGGTGGACGACGCCATCGTGGTGGTCGAGAACGTCGAGCGCATCATGGCCGAGGAGGGCCTGGGCCCGCGCGAGGCCACCATCAAGGCGATGGGCCAGATCACCGGCGCCATCATCGGCATCACCGTGGTGCTGGTGAGCGTGTTCGTGCCGATGGCCTTCTTCAGCGGCTCGGTGGGCAACATCTACCGCCAGTTCTCGGTGGCGATGGTCGCCTCGATGATGTTCTCGGCCTTCATGGCGCTGTCGCTCACGCCCGCGCTGTGCGCCACGCTGCTCAAGCCGGTGGCGCCCGGCCACCATGAGAAGCGCGGCTTCTTCGGCGCCTTCAACCGTGGCTTCAAGCGCACCGCCAAGGGCTACGAGGGGCTGGTGGGGCGCATCCTGCCCCAGGCCGGGCGCTACCTGGTGATCTACGGCGCCATCCTGGCGGCGGTGGCCCTCATGTACCGCAGCCTGCCGACCTCCTTCCTGCCCAACGAGGACCAGGGCTACATCGTCGTCAACATGCAGCTGCCCCCGGGCGCCAGCGTCCAGCGCACCGAGGCGGTGGTGCGCCAAGTCGAGGGCTTCATCATGAAGCAGCCCGAGGTGGACAAGATCATCAGCGTGCTGGGCTTCAGCTTTTCCGGCTCGGGGCAGAACGCCGCGCTGGCCTTCGTGCCGCTCAAGCCCTGGGAAGAACGCTCGGGCAAGGAGCACAGCGCGCAGGCGCTGGCCGGGCGCACCTTCGGCGCCATGATGGCGGTGCGCGACGGCTTCATCTTCGCACTCAGCCCGCCGCCGATCCCCGAGCTGGGCAATGCCACCGGCTTCACCTTCCGCCTGCAGGACCGTGCGGGCCAGGGCCGCGAGGCGCTGCTCGCCGCGCGTGGCCAGCTGCTCGGCATGGCAGCCAAGAGCCCGGTGCTGCAGGGCGTGCGCCCCGACGGACTGGAAGATGCGCCGCAGCTGCAGCTGGACATCGATCGCGAGCGTGCCGCCGCGCTGGGCGTGGGCTTCGACAGCATCGGCAGCGTGCTCGCCACCGCGATGGGCTCGACCTACGTCAACGACTTCCCCAACGCCGGGCGCCTGCAGCGCGTGGTGGTGCAGGCCGAGGCCGCCGCCCGCATGCAGCCCGAGGACGTGCTGCGGCTGCACGTGCCCAACAGCCGTGGCCAGCAGGTGCCGCTGTCGGCCTTTGCCAGCACCCGCTGGGTGACCGGCCCGGTGCAGACCGTGCGCTACAACGGCTACCCGGCGATGAAGATCGCCGGGGACGCCGCGCCCGGCCATTCCACCGGGGACGCGATGGCCGAGATGGAGAAGCTGGCCGCCCAGCTGCCGCCGGGCTTCGGCTTTGAATGGACCGGCCAGTCGCGCGAGGAGAAGCTCTCCGGCGCGCAGGCCACCATCCTGCTCGCCTTCTCGATGCTGGCAGTGTTCCTCTGCCTGTCGGCGCTGTACGAGAGCTGGAGCATCCCGGTGGCCGTGCTGCTGGTGGTGCCGCTGGGCATCGTCGGCGCGCTGGCCGGCGTGTGGATGCGCGGCATGCCCAACGACGTGTATTTCAAGGTCGGCCTGATCACCATCATCGGCCTGTCGGCCAAGAACGCCATCCTGATCATCGAGTTCGCCAAGGACCTGCAGGCCGAGGGCAAGGGCCTGATCGAGGCCACGCTCGAAGCCTGCCACCTGCGCTTCCGCCCCATCCTGATGACTTCCTTCGCCTTCATCCTCGGCGTGCTGCCACTGGCCACCGCCAGCGGGGCCGGCTCGGCCAGCCAGCGCGCCATCGGCACCGGCGTGATGGGCGGCATGATCACCGCCACCGTGCTGGCCGTGTTCCTCGTGCCGGTGTTCTTCGTCGTCATCCGCCGTCTCTTCCCGGCCAGCGGCCACGAGGCGCCGCATGCCACCACGATCGGCTCGGCCGCCACCGATGCCGCCGCCGCGGCCGTCCTGCGCAAGGGAGGCCACTGATGCGCCGGCTCACCCCGATCATCCCGATCACCCGCGGCCCGGCTCGGGCCACCCTGCTGGCCGCGGCACTGGCCGTGGCTGGCCTGACGGGCTGCACCAGCCTGGCGCCGACCTACCAGCGCCCCGCCGCCCCGGTGCCGGCCCTGCTGCCAGTGCCCGCCCAGGCGGCGGCATCGGCCGCGCTGACCCTGCCCGAGCAGGCCCAGGTGCCGCTGGCCTGGGCCGACTTCGTGCGTGACGAGCGCCTGCGCGGCCTGGTGCGCCAGGCCCTGGCCGCCAACCGCGACCTGCGCGTCGCGGCGCTGGGCGTGCAGCGTGCCCAGGCCCAGCTCGGCTTGGCCGATGCCGACCGCTGGCCCACCGTCAACGCCGCCTTCAACACCAGCCGGGCACCCAACACCCAGGGCGTGCAGACCACCGGCTTCCAGCTCGGCCTGCAGGTCAGCGCCTGGGAGCTGGACTTCTTTGGCCGCCTGCGCAGCCTCAGCGATGCCGCCCAGGCGCAGTGGCTGTCCAGCGAGGCCGGCCGGCGCAGCAGCGAGCTGGCGCTGGTGGCCGCTGTGATCAGCGCCGACCGCAGCCTGGCGGCCGACCTGGCCGTGCTGGCGCTGGCCGAGCGCACCCGTGCCAGCCGCGCCGACAGCCTGCGCCTGACGCAGTTGCGCTTCGATGGCGGTGCCGCCTCTCAGCTGGAACGCCAGACCGCCGCCAGCCTGGCCGCCCAGGCCGATGCGGCGCTGGCCCAGGCCCGCCGCCAGGTTGCGCTGGACCGCAATGCGCTGGCCCTGCTGCTGGGCGGCACGGTGCCGGCCGAGGCGGTGCCTGGCAGCGCCTCCGCCTCCGGCGCCGTGGCCGTGGCCGAGCCGCTCGCCCCGGTGCCCACCGGGCTGGATTCGGCTGTGCTGCTGCGTCGGCCCGACGTGCTGCAGGCCGAGCAGGCGCTCATCGCCGCCAACGCCAACATCGGTGCGGCGCGCGCCGCCTACTTTCCGCGCATCAGCCTCACCGGCAGTGCCGGGCTGGTCAGCGGCGACCTGGGCAACCTGCTGGGTGGCGGCACCTTCGCCTGGTCGATCGCCTCGCAGGCGGTGGCGGCCATCTTCGACCACGGCCGCAACCGCGCCAATGTCGAGGTCTCGACGCTCAACCGCGACATCGCCGTCGCCCAGTACGAGAAGGCCGTACAGAGCGCCTTCCGCGACAGCGCCGACGCCCTGGCCGGCCTGGCCACCTGGCGCAGCCAGCTCGACGCCCAGCAGCAGCAGCTCGCCGCCGTGCGCGAGATCGCCCGCCTCACCGACCTGCGCTACCGCAACGGTGCCGCCAGCGAGCTGGAGCGCCTGGACGCCGAGCGCAGCCTCTTCGCGGCCGAGCAGGCGGTGATCCAGGTGCAGCTGGCCGAGCAGCTCAACCGCGTGGCGCTGTGGAAGGCGCTGGGGGGGTGACTCGGCGTGGCCGAGTAGCCATCCTCAAGGCTCAACGAAGGGGTTGACGATGCGCAGTCGCCCCTCGATCAGTTGCCCGTGCTGCAGGTCTTCGGAGTACAGCGTCGTGCAACCGACGGCCAAGGCCGCAGCAATGATCTGGCTGTCCCAGATGCTGACGGACATGCGCTCTCGCAGCAAGGACGCGGAATGGAGTTGGGCCTCGTCGGCTTCGACGACGCGGCACTGGCCATACCAGCTGCGTACCAACTCGCGCAAGGCCGCTTCGGTCACACCCGCTTTGCGAAGCAGGTTGACACTGACCTCGCGGATCACCTGGGTGCTGACGACCGGCCATTCCAGGCTGGACAGCAGTTCCCTGGCCCTGGCTCGCCGCGGATCGGGCGGTGACGACTCGATCAGCGCGCAGAGCCAGACGTTCGAGTCGACGAACGCGTCACGGGTGACGGGCATTGGCTTCTTCGCGGGTCAATGCCGTGAAATCGGGTACTTGGAACGGGGCTGCCAGGTAGGAGGCCAGTGGGCGAGGCGGGGCCGGTTTCGCCTGGTCGGCGGCAGGCCGGGGCAGGCCTGCCCGCAGGGCCAGGAAATCGACGAAGTCGAACACTTCGGCCTGCTTTTCCTGGGGAAGCGTCTTGAGCGTTTCGATCAGTTCGGCATAACCCATGCTGCATCCTTGGTTGCCAGATGGTCGCCGGTCAGTCTAACGCCCCGCCTCACTCATGCCGCAACGCCTCGATCGGATCGAGCTGCGCCGCGCGCCGAGCCGGGAAGAAGCCGAACACCACGCCGATGGCGGCGGAGAAGGCGAAGGCGAGGCCGTTGATGCCAGGCTGGAATTGATAGCCCACGCCCATCAGCTCGGAGATGCCGATCGAGGCGCCGGTGGCCAGCAAGATGCCGACCAGCCCACCCAGCGCGGACAGCGCCACCGCCTCGATCAGGAACTGCAGCAGCACCTCGCGCTCCAGCGCGCCGATGGCCAGGCGGATGCCGATCTCGCGGGTGCGCTCGGTCACGCTGACCAGCATGATGTTCATGATGCCGATGCCGCCCACCAGCAGGCTCACCGCGGCCACGGCGCCGAGCAGGGAGGTCATCAGCTGGGTGGTGCCCGACAGCGTCTCGGCGATCTGCTGGGTGTCCAGCACGTTGAAGTTGTCGTCGTCGTTGTCGGAGAGCTTGCGGCGCTCGCGCAGCAGGCGGTGGAGGTCGCGCTTGACGCTGGCGCTGTCGGCGTCGTCGCGCAGCGAAACCAGCAGGGTGTTGATGGTGGTGCGGCCGGTGACACGGCGCTGCGCGGTCTTGAGCGGCAGCAGGATGGTGTCGTCCTGGTCCATGCCCATGGCGGCCTGGCCCTTGGAGATCAGCACGCCGATGACCTCGCAGCTGAAGGTCTTGATGCGCACCTGGCTGCCGAGCACCGCCTCGGTGCCGGTGGCGGCCCCGAACAGCTCGCGCTTGACGGTGGCGCCGATGATGCACACCGCGCGGCCGGAGGCCAGCTCGTCGTCGGCAAAGGCGCGGCCGGCGGCGAGCTTCCAGTTGTTGGTCTGGAAGTACTCGTTGCTGGTGCCGGTGACGGTGGTGGACCAGTTGCGGCCCTCGGCGATGACGGTGACGGCGCCGCGCACCTCGGGTGCCGCCGCGGCCACGCCGCCGATCTGGCTGGCGATGGCCTCCAGGTCGGCGATCGAGAAGGCCGGCGCGCCGCTGGCGCCCATGCCGGGGCCCAGGCGCTGGCCGGGGCGGATCTGCAGCAGGTTGCTGCCGAGGCTGGAGATCTGGCTCTGCACCGCGCGGGTGGCGCCGTTGCCGACGGTGACCATGGTGACCACTGCGGCCACGCCGATGACGATGCCCAGGATGGTCAGGAAGGAGCGCAGCAGGTTGCGGCGGATCTCGCGCAGGGCGAGCAGGAGGGTGTTCCAGATCATGTCGGTGCTTCCCCGGTGGCAGCGGCGGCCTGCTCGGCATCGCTGCCCATGGCCTGGGCGGGGGCAGCGCGGCCCAGCGCGGCGGGATGCGGGTTGAGCTCGTCGCGCTCGATGCGGCCGTCGCGGAAGTGCACCAGCCGGCGGGCGTAGGCGGCCATGTCGGGCTCGTGGGTGACCATCAGCACGGTGATGCCGTGCTCGGCGTTGAGGGCCCAGAGCAGCCCCATGATCTCGTGGCTGCGCGCCGAGTCGAGGTTGCCGGTGGGCTCGTCGGCCAGCAGCACGGTGGGCTGGGTGACGATGGCCCGCGCGATGGCCACGCGCTGCTGCTGGCCGCCGGAGAGTTCGGCTGGCGTGTGGTGCTCCCAGCCGGCCAGGCCGACCTGGGCCAGCGCGGCGCGGGCGGCGGCATGGCGCTGGGCGGCGCTCTCGCCGCGGTAGAGCAGCGGCAGCTCGACGTTCTCCTGCGCCGAGGTGCGCGCCAGCAGGTTGAAGCCCTGGAAGACGAAGCCCAGGTGGCGGCGGCGCAGTCGCGCACGCTGGTCGCGCGTGAGACGCTGCACCTCGACGCCCTGGAAGGCGTAGCTGCCGCTGCTGGGTACGTCCAGGCAGCCGAGCAGGTTCATCACGGTGGACTTGCCCGAGCCGCTCGGGCCCATCACGGCGACGAACTCGCCCGCGGCGATCGTCAGGTCCACACCCTTGAGCGCCTGGAAAGCCGCCTGGCCGCTGCCGAAGGTCTTGGTGATGCCGCGCAGGCGGATCAGCTCCGCCCCGGCGGGGAGCGACGGTGGGTTCACTTGGCGGCTCCAGTGGAACCGCTGGCTTGCTCGGTGATGACCGCCATGCCTTCGCGCAGGGCCGGGCCGCTGACCTCGGTGAGGCGGCCGTTGCTGAGGCCGGCCGTCACCTCGACGGCCACGGGCCGGCCGTCCTGCAGCACCCACAGGCGCTTCGGGCCGCTGCCGGCGCCGCCGGACTTGTCGGCCGCACCGCTGCTGCGCCGCGGCGTGGCACCGCCGGGTGGGCGCGGCATCAGCTTGGAGACGATGCCGCCGCCTGCGCCGCTGGCCGCGGCTGCCGGCGCGCTGCCCGGGCTGCTGCCGGCCTCGGCCGGGGTGAAGCGCAGCGCCCGGTTGGGCACCAGCCACACGTCGCGGCGCTCGGTGGCGGTGATCACCGCGGTGGCGGTCATGCCGGGGCGCAGGCTGAGGTCGGCGTTGGGCACGTCCATCAGCGTGGTGTAGGTGACCACGTTGTCGGTGATGGTGGAGCCGTAGGCCACGCGCACGATCTGCGCCGGGTAGTGGCGCCCCGGCCAGGCGCTGACGCTGAACTTGGCCGCCTGGCCGGCCTGCACCTGGCCGACGTCGGCCTCGTCGACGTTGACCGAGAGTTGCAGCCGGCTCAGGTCCTCGGCGATGGTGAACAGCGTCACCGCCTGCAGCGAGGCGGCCACCGCGTAGCCGGGCTCGACCGCGCGGGTCAGCACCACGCCGTCGATCGGCGAGCGGATGGAGGCCTTGGACAGGTTGGTCTCGTTGGTGCTCAGCGTGGCGCGAGCGCTGGTGACGGCTGCGCGCGCGGCGTTCTCGGCCGCCACTGTCTTGTCGAGCGTGGCGCGGGCGCTGTCCAGCTCGGCCGCCGAAGGTACCTGGCCGTTCGACAGCCGGTGCACCTCCTCCAGGCGCTGCAGGTTGGCGCGCGCCTCCTTGACCGCGGCCACCGCCTGGCCGACGCCGGCGTCGGCCGAGGCCACCGCGGCGCGGGCGCTGGCGATCTGGTCGAGCAGCTTGGCGGTGTCGAGCTCGACCAGCACCTGGCCCTTCTTCACCACGTCGTTGACGTCCACCCGCACCTGCGCGACCGTGCCGGACAGCTCGCTGCCGATGCTCACGGTGCGGGTGGCCTGCAGCTTGCCGTTGGCGGTGACGTTGAGCTGCAGCGTGCCGCGCGCCAGCGGCTCGGTGACGAAGCGCGGTGCGGCCTGCTGGGCGCTGCGGCCCAGCCACCACCAGGCGGTGCCGGCGGCGATGAGCAGCAGCGCGGCCAGCACCCAGGGCAGCGGGCGGCGCCACCCGGGGCGGACGGCCTCGTCGCCGAGCAGGTTCTGGAGGGAGGAGGAAGCGGAGGTCATGGGCGACGTGACGATGGATTCAGGGGTTCGGGGCAACGCCGGCAGGGGCGGCCGTTGCAGGGCCGGTGTCTTCCCAGCCGCCGCCCAGGGCCTTGTAGAGGCGGATCAGGTTCAGGCGCTCGTCGGTGCGGGCGCTGGCCAGGCTGTTGTCGGCCGAGAGGGCGCTGCGCTGGGCATCGAGCAGGGTGCCGAAGTCGATCAGCCCGGCCTGGTAGCGCTGGCGCGCCAGCAGCAGGGCGGTCTGGGCCGCGTTCTGCGCCTCGCCGAGTGAGCGCAGCTGGGCGCGCGTGGCGCCGAGTGCGGTCAGCGCGTTCTCGACGTCCTCCAGCGCCGCCAGCACCGCCGCGCGGTAGCTGGCGCGGGCCTGCGCCAGCACGGCCTGCTGCTGGTCGATGGCGGCGCGGCGTGTGCCGCCGTCCCAGATCGGCCAGTCCACCGCCGCGGCCACGCCGCTGACCAGGGCCCCGGCCGTGCCCAGGCCGGAGAGCGTGGCGGCCTTCAGCGCCAGGCTGCCGCTCAGGCTGAAGCGGGGCCAGCGCTGGGCCTGGCGTTGGCCGAGCCGTTCGGCCTCGGCCTGGATGGCCAGTTCGGCGGCGCGCACGTCCGGGCGCTGGCGCAGCAGCTCGGCGGGCACACCGGCGGGCAGGTCGCGGGTACTGGCGGGCAGGCGGTCGGCGCTGCCCAGCCGTTCGCGCAAGGCAGCCGGCGGCTGGCCGAGCAGCACGGCGAGGCGGTGCTCGGACTGGGCGATCGACGCCTCCAGCGCCGGCAGGTTGGCGTGCAGCTGCTCGGTGGACAGGCGCGCCTGCTCGGCGTCCAGCGTGCTGGCCAGCCCGGCCTGGGCGCGCCAGCGTGTCAGCGCCAGGGTCTGCTCCTGGGCGGCGAGGTTGTCGCGGGCGATGCGCCACTGCGTGCGGCTGCCGCGCAACGTGGCGTAGGCGATGCCCACCTCGGCGGTCACCGTCATGCGGGTGGTGGCCAGGTCGGCGGCGGAGGCGGCCATGTCCAGATCGCGCCCGCGCTGCGCGGCCGACTGGGCACCGAAGAAATCCGGCTCCCAGCTGGCATCCAGCCCGGCCTGCCAGGTGTTGACGCCACCCGTGGCGCGGCTGCGATTGCGGCTGAGGCCGGCGCTGCTGCCGAGCTGGGGCGAGGCGCCAGCGGCCTGGCTGTCCCGCAGTGCGCGGGCCTGGTCGAGCCGGGCGCGGGCGATGGCCAGGTCGGTGTTGCCCTGCAGGGCCTCGTCGATCAGGGCGGTGAGCAGCGGGTCGTCGAACTGCTGCCACCAGCGCGCCAGGGCAGGGCGGTCCAGCGTGGCGGGACGTTGGCTGGCTGCGGAACCAGCGGAAGCGGCGGCCGCAGCGGACCACGCAGCGGGCGGGGTCAGTGCCGCTTCGCGGGCTGTGCCAACGGGCGCCGTGCTGGCACAGGCGGCCAACAGGGCGGTGGACACCAGGAGCGGCCAAAGTGGCCAGCGGGGGAGGAAGACAGTTGCAGGTGACACGGGCTGGGGGGCTCCAGACGGCGGCCCGAGGCCGCACGGTTCACTTTGTAAAGTGAAGCGGGCTCGCCCGTGTGGATGTCACGTAAAGAACTGTGCGATGGTCCGCTGGCCGTGGCGTCGGGAGGGCCCAGCTTGATCCTGGTCAGGATGGTGCCATCAGGGAAAGCGCTTTGTTCCCCTATCCAGCGGCCACCGCGGATCCGGCTTTGCCGGTCCGCTGGTGGCGCCCCCTTGAGGGGGAGCGGCGTCAGCCGCAACGGGGGTGGGTCATTTCAGGGCGACATCACCACCTGGTTGCGCCCGGCGCGCTTGGCCTCGTAGAGCGCGGCGTCGGCGCGGCGCAGCAGGTCGTCGAGCGAGGTGTCCTTGCTGCGGTGGGCGGTCAGGCCGGCGCTGTATTCCAGCGTGAAGCCCAGCTCCTGCTCGGAGCGGCGGCGCAGGCGCTGGCGCAGGCGCTGGTCGAAGGCCAGCGCGGCCGCCTCGTTGGTGTGCGACAGCAGCACGCAGAACTCCTCGCCGCCGTAGCGGCCCACCAGATCGCCGCTGCGCAGCTCCTCGCGCAGCACGCTGGCGGTGAGCTGCAGGGCCTGGTCGCCGGTGGCATGGCCGCGGCGGTCGTTGATCTGCTTGAAGCGGTCCAGGTCGATCATCAGCATGATCATCGGGTGGCCGTAGCGCTTGGCGTCGGCCAGCTGCAGTTCGGTGCGCTCGGACCAGGCGCGGCGGTTGAGCACCTGGGTCAGGCCGTCGGTGATGGCCAGCGTCTTCAGCTGCGCCTCGGCCTCTTCGCGATAGGCCGCCAGCACGCCGATGCCGGTCAGCACCGTCGCGGCGTTGTTCAGCAAAGAGCCGATCAGGTTGACCGGGTGCGGGGTGGCAAAGGTCGGGTACAGCTCGGTGAAGAAAGCGCCCAGCACGCCACACCAGAGCGTCACCAGGGCGAGGGTGGCCATCGACCCCCCGATCAGCGAGCGCCAGCGCCAGCTGCCGGGCGCGCCGGGGCGGATGGCCTCGGCCGCCAGCCACAGCATCTGAGCGCCGATCACCCCGTTGGCCAGGCCGACCCGCCAGGGGTAGTGGTGAAAGGTCAGCGCGTACAGCAGCGGCATCACCAGCGCGGCCAGGTAGAGCCTGCGCGGCAGGCAGGGGCGGCCACGCCATTTGCGCACCGCCTGCAGCAGCAGAACCAGACTGAGCGACATCAGCAGCATCGCCGGGGCGGAGAGCAGCAGGTCGCCCCAGGTGTCGCGGAAGAAGCCCGACGCCACCAGGCAGCTCCAGCCGATCGCCTGGGTCAGCGCACTGGCCTGGGCGCACAGCGCCGCGCGGCTGCCCTGGCCGAGCAGGGCCACCGACAGGCCCAACGCCACCGCGGTCACGTTGACCGTGTAGACGATCATCAGGGTCAGGCTGTCGAGCGGCATGGGGCTGCGGGCGTCGTGGCGGCGGCGGGTGAGCGGGTCAGACGGCCCGGGGCCTCACTGGAAGGCCACCTCGGCGAAGCTGCGCAGCTTGCGGCTGTGCAGGTGGTCCAGCCCCTGTCCGCGCAGGATCTCGATGGCCCGGATGCCGATGCGCAGGTGCTGGTCGACCCGCTCCCGGTAGAACGCGTTGGCCATGCCGGGCAGCTTGATCTCGCCGTGCAGCGGCTTGTCGCTCACGCACAGCAGGGTGCCGTAGGGCACGCGGAAGCGAAAGCCGTTGGCGGCGATGGTGGCGCTCTCCATGTCCAGCGCCACCGCGCGGCTTTGGCTAAAGCGGCGCTCCGGCCCACCGTTGTGGGTCTGCGGCAGCAACTCCCAGTTGCGGTTGTCGGTGCTGGCCACGGTGCCGGTGCGCATGATGGCCTTGAGCGCGTAGCCCGACAGCTGCGTCACCTCCGCCACCGCCCGCTCCAGCGCGATCTGCACCTCCGCCAGCGGCGGGATCGGCACCCACAGCGGCAGCTCCTCGTCGAGCACGTGGTCCTCGCGCACGTAGCCGTGCGCCAGCACGTAGTCGCCCAGCTGCTGGGTGTTGCGCAGCCCGGCGCAGTGGCCCAGCATCAGCCAGGCGTGCGGGCGCAGCACGGCGATGTGGTCGGTGATGTTCTTGGCGTTGGCCGGGCCGACGCCGATGTTGACCATCGTGATGCCGGCGTGCCCCGGGCGCTGCAGGTGGTAGGCCGGCATCTGCGGCAGGCGCGGCGGCGGCGCCCCCAGCGCATCGTCGGGCTCGGCCGCCAGGCCGGCGCGGCGCGTCACGACGTTGCCGGGCTCGATGAAGGCGCTGTACTCGCTGCCCGCATCGGCCATCAACTCGTGGCCCAGGCGCACGAACTCGTCGATGTAGAACTGGTAGTTCGTGAACAGCACGTAGTTCTGGAAGTGCTCCGGCCGCGTGCCGGTGTAGTGGCGCAGCCGGTGCAGCGAGTAGTCCATGCGCGGCGCGGTGAACAGTGCCAGCGGGTGGCGCAGCACGCCGTCGGCGCCCGGTTGCGGCTCGTGTGTGCCGTTGGCAATGCCGTCGTCCATCGCCGCCAGGTCGGGCAGGTCGAAGCAGTCGCGCAGCTGCAGCCGCCGCTCGGGGGTCAGCGAGCCTTCGAGGTGGTCGTGCTCGGCCAGGCTGAAGTGCACCGGGATCGGCTGGGAGGACAGCCCCACTTCCAGCGCCACGCCATGGTTCCTCAGCAGCAGCTCGAACTGCTCGAGGTAGTAGCGCTCGAACAGGTCCGGGCGCGTCAGCGTGGTTTCGTACACCCCCGGCCCGGCGACGAAGCCGTAGGCCAGGCGCGAATCGGCGCGCGCCACCGTGTCCACCCGCACCCGCACGAAGGGGTAGCAGGCCCGCACGCGCGGACCCAGGTCGGCACCCGAGACGAAGGCCTGCAGGCTCGCGCGCAGGTGGCTGGTGCCGCTGTCGTAGATCGTCCGTGCATGGGCCAGGGCTGCGCCGGCGTCGGTGAAGCTCTGGGTGGTGATCAGCGTGGCGGGCATGCTTCCATTGTCCCTGAAGTGAAACAACTGGTGACGGCGGGCACGCCGCTGCGGTCGCCCGGCGGGCCGGGCAGGAGGAGAGTGTGAGATCTTGCCGACGCTGCGTGACAGGCGCAGCCCGCGGGTCATTGGGCAGGGCGGTCCCTGGCCGCAGCCGGGCTCAGGCGCCGCCGCTGCGATGCTTGGCGGCGCGGCTGGACAGCGCGTTCGGGAAGTACATCGCCGTCAGGCTCTGGCTGTGCACCGGCGAGAAGTGACGCAGGTCGGCGCGGCCGTCGTTGCCCTGGGAGGCCTCGGTGTAGCGGCGCCAGTCGCGCACCCAGTGGATCGCGTCGCACACTTCCAACAGCCCCAGCGTCTCGCGGTCGCCCACCAGGATGCCCTGCACGCGCAGGCCGTGCCGCTCGCGCGCGTCGTCCAGGCGCTGCAGGGTGTGCGGCACGCAGCCGAACTCGCCATCGCTGACGATCAGCAGGTCGGCGCTGCGCCAGGCGGCTTCGTGCACGCATTCGATGGCGCGCTCGATCGGCGTCTGGATGTCGGTGCCGCCGTCGAAGGCCAGGTCCATCAGCTCCAGCAGCGGGCCCAGGCCGGCCTGGGCGATCGTCAGGTCGCGCTCCAGCAGCTCGCCAGGCCCACCGAAGGCGATCAGCCGGCAGGCCCGCTTCGACTCGTGCGCCACGCGCAGGGCGGCCAGCACCACCGCGCGGGCGATGTTCTCCGGCGCGCCACGCATCGAGCCCGAGGTGTCCAGGCAGACGATGATCGGCCCGCGTTCGCGGGCCTCCGGCTCGGGCGCCGCGCCCTGGCGCCGCGGCGGGGCGAGCGGGTCCGGCCGCCAGTCCACCAGCACCGCCTCGGACTCCCAGCTCAGCAGCCGCGCCTCGGCGTGGCGGGCGCGCCAGAGCTTCTTCAACACCGGGTGGCGCAGCATCACCGCCTCGCCGGCCAGCATGCGCTCGGGCCGCCCGCTCAGGTGGATGCCGGTCAGCTCGCCGGGCAGGTCGGGCAGGCGGGTTTCGACGGCCTGCAGCGGCCGCTCGCCCGGCCGGTCGTCGGGGTGCTCGGCCGGCGGTGGTGTCCAGGGCGTGACGCTGCGCTCGCTGCGGCCGAGCCGGCGGATCAGCTCCACCAGCGCCGGCAGCTGCTCCAGCCAGGCCTGGGCGCGCCGGGCCTCGCGCCAGGGGCGCGAATTGAGGTGGCCGCGCAGCTCGTCCCAGCGCAGCTGCGCCAGGTCGCCCAGGCCTTGCAGCAGCACCAGCTGTTCCTCCAACGAGGCCGCTTCCAGCGTCCAGGCGGCGCGGAACTCGGCGGTGACGTGGGCGATCGCCTCCACCCGGCTCAGCCGCGGCTGCAGGTCGGCCAGCTGGTCCAGGTGCCACAGCAGGGTGCGCAGCACCTGCTGCATCAGCGCGGGCGTGCCGCGGCACAGCCCGCTGAGGGCCAGCTCGCCCACCACTTCGCGCAGCGGCGCGCTGGCGGGGCGGTCGCCAAAGTCGGCGTCGGCCGGCGGCAGCTCACCCGCCAGCAGGTGGGCCTGCCAGCGCCCGATGTCCGCCAGCCGCCGCCCCGCTTCGCCCACGCTGGTCACCAGGCCGGGCAGCCAGAGCTCGCGCGGCAGCGGCGCCAGGCGGTCCCAGGGGTGGTCGAGGGAGTCCGTATCCGTCATGCCGGCAGCCTGTAATCCCTTCAGACCCCCACGACCCTTCAAGCCGGGACGGTGACCGGCTCGGGCACCGCGGCGGGCAGGGCCTCGTCCACCGGCAGCGCGGCAAAGCCGGCACGGGTGGCCTGCAGCCGTGCTGCCAGGCTGTCGAGCAGCGCCAGCGTCGCCGCCGGGCCGGCCTGCAGGCGCTGCCCCAGTTCCGGCGGCAGCCACAGCCGCTGCGCCAGGCGGGCCGCCAGCCCGGCCGCCTGCTCGGCGATCGGCGCGCGCTCGCGGGCGATGTGCGCCAGGATCTCGTCCACCTGCGCCAGCCGGGCGGCGATGTGCACGCAGCTCCAGTGGCGGCGCATCTGCTCCTCCAGCCGCGCCGAGACGATGCGCAGCATGCCGTCGTCCTGGCTGCCACCTTCACTGCCATCCCCGCGACGCAGCGCGCGCGCCAGCGCCAGCTTGCCGGCCGCGTCATCGCTCTCATCGGCCTGGGCGCTGGCTTCCAGCTGCAGCTGCTGCTCGAAGGTCTGCACCGCCCGCTCCAGCCAGGGTGCCTCGCGGGCCGTGCAGTCCAGCCACTCGGCCTCGAACCACTGCTGCACCTCGCCCACCTGTTCCGGCCGGCCGCTGACCACGTAGGGCGCCAGCCAGAGGTCCAGCGCGTCCAGCTCCTCGCGGCCCTCGCTGCCGGCGGCCACGCGCATCAGGCCGACCCACTGGCGCCAGCGCCGGTCGGACACCGGCCACTGCCGCGCCGCCAGCCAGCCGCGCAGCGCGGAGCAGCCCTGCAGCGCCGCGTCACCGAGGCGCACGCGATCCGCCGCGGCCTGCAGCGCGGTGCGCTCGGCGGGGCCGATCGGCGCGGGAGCGGCTGCCGCCCCATCGCCACTCGCCGTGGCCTCGCCCAGCCCCAGCAGCGCGCTGAAGGCCGCATCGCTCACCGGCGCCACCGGCACGCGCAGCAGGAAGCGGTCGAAGAAGGCCTGCAGCGCCTCGTCGGCCGGCACCTCGTTGCTCGCGCCGATCACGCTGACCAGCGGCGTGCGCAGCCGCCCGCTGCCGTTGTCGAACTCGCGCTCGTTGAGCAGCGTCAGCAGCGCGTTCAGGATCGCGGAGTTGGCCTTGAACACCTCGTCCAGGAAGGCGATGCCTGCGGTGGGCAGGAAGCCGGTGGTCAGCCGCTCGTAGCGGTCGTCCTCCAGTGCCTTCAGCGACAGCGGGCCGAACAGCTCCTCGGGCGTGGAAAAGCGCGTCAGCAGGCGCTCGAAATAGCCCGCCCCGTCAAACGCTCGGTGCAGCCGCCGCGCCAGCTCGCTCTTGGCGGTGCCGGGCGGGCCGATCAGCAGCACGTGCTCCCCGGCCAGTGCGGCCAGCAGGGCCAGGCGCACGGCGCTGCTGCGTTCGAGCAGGCCGGCTTCGAGGGTGGCGAGCCAGGCGCTCAGGCGTGGCCGCAGTGCGTGGGGCGGGTTGGGCACGGTCATGGCCGTGCAAGATATCAGAGCCTGGTCGGCCCGGGGCGCAGGCTGTGTGTGTCGAGCATGTGCGCGCCGGCCAGGTGCAGCGCCTTGGGCAGCAACTGCACGGTCAGGCGGGCGGCGCTGGGCAGCGCCTCGCCGTCGGCCGCCAGGGGCAGGGGCTGGTCGGCCTCGATGAGCAGCTTGCGGAAGCTGTGCAGGCTCACGCCCTCGGCGCGCATGTGGCGCCCGCGCAGCAGGCGCGGCAGCAGGGTGAGGGCACGGATGCGGCCGACGTCACCAGCCAGCAGCAGGTCCAGCCAGTGGTCGTTCAGCCTTGCGGTAGGCACCGCGGGGATGCCGCAGCCGTAGGTGGGGGTGTTCAGCATCGCGGCCAGCAGCGCCGGGCCGTCGTGCACGGGGCGGCCATCGGCCCAGATGCGCAGCTCGCGCGGGGCGGCATGCACCAGTTCGCGCAGCGTGGCCCAGAGGTAGCGGTTGCGCCCGGCCAGCCAGGCCGGGGCGGACAGCGAGCGGGCGGTCACGGCGGCGTCGAAGCCCACCGAGCAGCTGGAGACGAAGTAGCGCAGGTCGGCACCGACCTCGATCTGGCCGAGGTCGATCGGCGCCGTGGGCGCGTGCAGGGCGTAGGCCAGGGCCTCGGGCCAGCGCAGCCCGGCCACGCCGATGGCCCGCGCCACGTCGTTGCCCGAGCCGGCCGGCACCAGACCGACGCGGTGGCCGTTGCGCATCAGCGCCGGCAGCATGGCGTGCAGCGTGCCATCGCCACCGACCAGCGCCACGCGCGTGCAGGGCGCCAGCACCATCAGCGTGGCCTGGGCCGCCTCGGTGTTGGGCGGCACCAGCAGGGACACGCCCGGCGCGTTGTGCGCCAGCCAGGCCTCGATGGGCCGGCGCAGCGTGCGGGCACGCCCGCCGTCGGCCTGCGCATTGAGCAGGACGACGCCAGCGGGCTCGATCGCGCCGGGCAGCATCGCCAGGGCCGGGCCGCAGGCCTCAGTAGCTGTAGACGCCGCGGCCGGTCTTGCGGCCCAGGCGGCCGGCGGCGACCATTTCCTTCAACAGCGGGCAGGGGCGGTACTTGGAGTCGCCGAACTCCTTCAGGTAGACCTCCATCACCGCCAGGCAGACGTCCAGGCCCACCATGTCGGCCAGGGCCAGCGGGCCGATCGGCTGGTTGCAGCCCAGCTTCATGCCGGCGTCGATGTCCTCGGCGCTGGCCAGGCCCTCGGCGAGCACGAAGAAGGCCTCGTTGATCATCGGCACCAGGATGCGGTTGACGACGAAACCGGGGGCGTTCCTGACCGTGATCGGGGACTTGCCCAGGCGCAGCGCCAGTTCCTTGACCGCGTCGTGGGTGGCGTCGCTGGTCTGCAGGCCGCGGATGATCTCCACCAGCGCCATCATCGGCACCGGGTTGAAGAAGTGCATGCCGATGAACCGTTCGGCGCGTTTGGTGACGGCGGCCAGCTGGGTGATCGAGATCGAGCTGGTGTTGGTGGCCACCAGCGTTTCGGGCGGCAGCGCCTCGTCGAGCAGCTGCAGGATCTTGATCTTGAGCGCGTGGTTCTCGGTGGCCGCTTCGATGACGATGTCGGCGCCCTGGAGGTCGGCGTAGTCGGTCGAGCCCTGGATCAGCGCCATTGCCGCGGCCTTCTGCTCGGCGGTCAGCTTCTCTTTCTTGATCAGGCGGTCGAGGCTGCCGGACACGGTGGCGATGCCCTTGTTCACCGCAGCCTCGTTGATGTCCACCATCGTGACCTTCAGGCCGACGACGGCGCACGCCTGTGCGATGCCGTTGCCCATGGTGCCTGCGCCGATGATGCCCACGCTGTTGATCGTCATGTTCGAGACTCCTGTCATTGGAAGGGGAAGATGGCGATGCGGCCCGGCCAGACCGGTGCCGCCCTGCCCTCCATTGTGCGCCGAGCCTGCTGACGTGGCTCTGCCAGGCGGGTCGGCTCAGGCGGCCGCGGCGATGCTGTTGCTGCGGTGCAGCATCTCCTCGATCTCGGCGGCAGCCACCGGGGGGGAGTACAGGAAACCCTGGTATTGGTCGCAGTGCTGGCGGCGCAGGAAGTCGAGCTGCTGCTCGGTCTCGATGCCTTCGGCCACCACACGCAGGCCCAGGCCATGCGCCATCGCGATGATGGCGCGGGTGATCACCGCGGCGCTGCCGGTGCCCGACGCGCACTCGGCGACGAAGCTGCGGTCGATCTTCAGCTCGTCGAGCGGGAAGCGGCGCAGGTAGCTCAACGAGGAATAGCCGGTGCCGAAGTCGTCCAGCGCCAGGTGCACGCCCAGCTGCTTGACCGCCGCCAGCGTGTCGGCCGCGCTGGAGCCGGTGTCCATGATGGCCGACTCGGTCAGCTCCAGGCAGAGCTGCGATCCGTCCACGCCGGTCTCGCGCAGGTTGTCGCGCACGGTGTCGGCCAGCCCGGGGCGGCGCAGCTGATAGCTGGAGACGTTCACCGCCACCGGCAGTGGCGGCAGGCCCAGGCGGCGCCAGGCGGCCATCTGGCGGATCGCCTCGCGCAGCACCCAGGCCCCCAGGGGCACGATCAGGCCGGTCTCCTCGGCCACCTCGATGAAGGCGGCCGGGCCGAGCCGCCCGCGCAGCGGGTGCTGCCAGCGCACCAGGGCCTCGGCGCCGCAGAGGCGGCCGTGGGCGATGTCCACCTTGGGCTGGTAGAGCAGCTGGAGTTCGCCGCGCTCCAGGGCGTGGTGCAGCTCGCGCTCCACCGCCAGCCGGCTGGTGAAGCGCCCGTGCAGCGCCTGCGAGTAGAAGCGCACCGGGTTGGCCGCCGGCGAGGCGTCGGCCTGGCCGTGGCGCATCGCCAGGATGGCGCGCTCCAGCACCGTGTCCTTGTCCAGCCCGTCGCCGGGAAAGACGGCGATGCCCACCCGGCATGAAAGGAATACCTCGTGGCCCGCCACCTGCAGCGGTGCGCGCATGGCCTCGGCGATGCGCTGGGCCACCACGCTGGCGTGGTCGGGGCGGACGATCTGGGGCAGCAGGACGGTGAACTCGTCGCTATCGCCACGCGCCACCTGGGCGGATGGGTCGGACTCGGCCCGCTGCGCGTCGGCGCTGTCGCCGAGGGCCTCGTGGCTGACCAGGTCGGTGTCGCGCACGCAGGTGCTCAGCCGCAGGCCGACCTCGCGCAGCAGCTCGTCACCCAGCGTGATGCCCAGTGCGTCGATGACGGGCTTGAAGCGGTCCAGGCCCACCTGCAGCACCGCGCCGGTGTGGCCGTGGCGGCGGCTGGCCCGGATGGCCTCGTCGAGGCGGCGCAGCGACCACTCCCGGTTGGGCAGCCCGGTCGAGCCGTCGGTGAAGGCCAGCTGGTCGTGCCGGTCCTTGAGCCGCAGCACGTTGCGCAGGCGCAGCGCGAACTCGGCGGGCTCCAGCGGCTTGGGCAGCACGTCGGCCGCCTGCAGCTGCAGCGCGCGCAGGCGGTCGGCCGGCAGGTCCTCGGCCTGGGTGGCGATCACCGGCACCTGGCGCAGCAGGCGGTCCGCCTGCATGGCGGCCAGCAGCGCCAGGGCGGCGGGCGAATGGGGGGTCAGCTCCAGCAGCACCAGGTCCGGGCGCTCGTTGCGCAGCGCGGTCAGCACGATTTCTGCGCTACGGCCTTCGTTCACATCCAGTGCCGTGACCTGGCCGTAACCGAGCGAATGCAGCAGCTCCACCAGCTCGGCGGCTGCCAGCGGCTCGTCGTCGGCTACGACGATGCGGCTGCCAGGACGGTGGCCGGTCGATGCGGCTTGGCCGGCGCAGGGGACGGAGGGCGGGGTCATGTTGGGGGCGACGGTCACGGGGCGAAGGCGGCGTCAGACGACAGCGATCTGGTCGTGCACGGCCACTGCGTTCCAATGGGGAAGGCGTCGCCGCATGGTGGCGGTCACCTCGCTGGCAAGCAGGCGCTGCCCGATGTAGCGGCCCTGCAGCGTGACGCAGCCGAGGGCGCGCAGGGTGCGGGCCTGTTCGATGGTTTGCAGGCCGTCGGCGCGCAGGGGCAGTCCAAGGGTGCGGGCCATCGCGACGACGGCCTGGACGATGGCGCGGGCCGTGCCATCCGCCACGGCGGTGCGTGCCAGTGCCGGGTCCAGCGCCAGTGCGCTGATCGGCAGCTCGCGCAGCCGGGCGATGGACAGGCCACCGGAGCCGAAGCCGGTCAGCGTGACCGGGCAGCCCAGCTCGTGCAGCGCCTGTAGCGTGGCCAGCGCCGAGTCGCCCGCGGCGGCAAGGTGGCCTTCGCTGATCTCGAATTCGAGCGCCGGGGGCGGCAGGCCGGTGTTCGCCAGCGTCTCCCGGGTGGCGCTGGCCAGCGCCGCGGTCTTCAGTTGTGACGGCGTCAGCGGGATTGCCAGGCCAGCGGCCGGGGTGCCCGCTTGCCGCCAGGCCTGCAGATCGTCACAGGCCTGGCGCAGCACCCAGGCACCGATCGGACCCATCAGGCCCTTGTCCTCGGCAATGGCCAGGGAGCTCGCCGGCTCGGCCTGGCCATGCACCGGGTGGTTCCAGCACAGCTGCACCCGGACCGCGTCCATGACCGCGTCGGCCGCCTGGATGCGCGGCTGGTAGCGCAGCTCGAACTCGCGGCGTTCGAGCGAATGGCGTAGCGAGGCTTCGATGTCGAGCCGATGCAGCAGGTCGTCGGTGAGTTCGGAGCGGTAGAACTGGACGTTGTCGCGGCCGGATTTCTTGGCGTGGTACATCGCCGCGTCGGCGTGCTTGAGCAGGGCGGCCGGGTCGCCGGCATCGTCCGGGCACACCGCAATGCCGATGCTGGTGCTCAGGCTCAGTTCGCGGCCCGCCACGGTGAAGGGCAGGCGCATCTCTGCCTGGATGCGCTGCGCCACGGCGAGGGCGTCCTCGGTGCGCGATAGGTCCAGGATCATCGCGGTGAACTCATCACCGCCCAGCCGGGCGAGCTCGATCGCTGTGTCGCTGGCGCCGGGCTCGGCGCGTCGCGTCACCCAGTCGGACGGCCGCACGCTCGCGCGCATGCGCTCTGCGGCAGCCCGCAGGATCTCGTCGCCAGCGTCGTGCCCGAGCGTGTCGTTGATGCCCTTGAAGCCATCCAGATCCATGAACAGTACCGCGAGCTTGCTGCCGCTGCGTGCCGAGCGCGCGACCTCGCGGCCCAGACCTTCCAGGAAGGCGCGGCGGTTGGGCAGGCCCGTCAGGCTGTCAAAGTAGGCGAGGCTGGTCACATGGGCCTCGGCCTGCTTGCGCTCGGTGATGTCGCGCGCCAGCGCGACGAAGCGCGTCGGCTGACCAGGCTCGACGGCCCTGCGTGCCACCGACAGCTCAAACCAGTGCGGCCCGGTGGGCAGATCCAGCTCGTACTGCCGTCCCGTGGAGCTGCCATCCTGGTCGGCCGACTGCAGCGCCTGCAGGCAGACCTCGGCCGCCTTGGGGGGCAGGATCTCGGTCACCAGCTTGCCGATGAACGCCTGTGCCGGCGCAGCAAGGAGGTCGCGGCGCGGAGAATGGTGGTCGTGAATGCGGCCGTCCAGGTCGACCTCGAACAGCAGGTCGGGGATGGCCGCCAGGATCGCGGCATGGCGGGCTTCGGCCCGGTGCAGCGCCCGCGACGTTTCATGGGCGCGCCAGAGGTAGCGCACGCGGTGGCCCAGCAGGGCCCAGTTGATCGGTTTGGCGATGAAGTCGGTGGCGCCCGAGTGATAGGCCTGCTCGACCGACTCGACATCGTCCATGCCGGTGACCATCACGATGGGCAGGTGCTCGCCGGCTTGGGCGCGCAGGACGGCGCAGATGTCGAAACCGCTCAGGCCTGGCATGTCCACGTCGAGCATGACCATGTCGCAGGGCGCCTCGGCAAAACGACGCAGCGCTTCCTCGCCATCGGCGGCCAGGTGCACTTCGAAGCCGGCCTTGCGCAGGGCCGCACGCATCAGCAGGCGGGCGGTGGACTCGTCGTCGACCACCAGCACGCGGGTCGGGGTGTCATCGCTCATGGGATCTGTTCCAGGATCTGCTGCAGGGCGTCGGCGGCGCGGATGTGTTCCCGGCGGGTCTGCTCGATCGATGCGCGGGCGTCGCCCATGCGGTTCTCGCGGCCGCAGCGCTCCAGTTCGCGCCAGCAGGCCGACAGGGCCTGCGCACCGACGTTGGCCGAGCTCGACTTGAGCGCGTGCGCGGCGCGGGCTAGCGCCGCGGCGTCACCGCTGGCCAGGGCGCCGTCGACCTGTGCCAGGCCCAGGCCTGCGTCGTGCAGCCAGGTGCCCAACAGCTCCCGCACCAGGGCATCGGTTCCGCTGTCGTCGAGCTCGCGCAGCGTGGCGAGCGCGGCTGGGTGGATCGCCGGGTCGCCCTCGTCCGCCGGGTCCGGGATGTCGTCCCGTGGTTGCGGAGGGGCTGGCGGCGCGGCTGGAGCTGTCTCAGCCTGGGGCGCCGCAGCCGACGGGGGTTCGGTTGGCGAAGGTGCCGCGCGCTGCAGCCAGGGCGCCATCACGGTGCGCAGCTCGCGCAGCGTGTAGGGCTTGGCGAGGAAGGCGTCCATCCCCGCGTCAAGGCACTTCTGCTCGTCGCTCGGCATGGCGTTGGCCGTCAGGGCCACCACGGGCAGCGCGGCGAGCACCGCGTCGGGCAAGCTGCGGATCGCGGCGGTGGCTTCGTAGCCGTCCATCACCGGCATCTGGCAGTCCATCAGGACCAGGTCAATGCCCTGGCCGGCCTCTTGCTGCTGCAGCATCTCCAGCGCCCTGGCACCGTGCTCGGCCGAGAGCGTCTCCAGGCCGAGCTTGCGCAGCATGGCCTGGGCCAGGGTGCGGTTCACGGCGTTGTCCTCCACCAGCAGTACCCGGCCGCGCAGCGGTGGTGTCCTCGCCTTGGACGTGCCGCCGGCGGGCAGCGAGGCATCGGGCAGGGCCGAAGGTGGCTGAGCGGCCGTGCCCGCCAGGACGGAGGTGACGGCGCGCAGCAGGTCGGCGCGCCGCACCGGTTTGTTCAGGAAGCGCCGGATGCCGCTGCGCTCGCGCGAGCGCGGGTCCGTGCTGGCGAAGGTGGAGCTGAGCATCAGCATCGGCAGCTCCCGCAGGGCCGCCTGGGCGTGGATGCGCCGGGCGAGTTGCAGGCCGTCCATGTGCGGCATGTGCATGTCCAGGATCGCCGCCTGGAAGGGGGCGCCGTTGCGCTGGGCGCTGTCCAGCAGGCGCAGGGCCTCGGTGCCGTCCGCGGCACAGGTCACCGCCATCCGCCAGGCCTGCAGCTGGCTGAGCAGGATCTCGCGGTTGGTGTGGTTGTCGTCCACCACCAGCACGCGCAGGCCGGCCAGTGCTGCATCCGGCAGGGCCCGTGGCAGCGCCTGCGTGGCGCGCGGCAGGTCAAGCTCGATGATGAAGTGGGCACCCCGGCCGGGCTGGCTCTCGACGCGAATGTGCCCGCCCATCAGGCCGATCAGGCGACGGCAGATCGCCAGCCCCAGGCCGGTGCCACCGAATCGCCGCGTGGTGCTGCCATCCACCTGGGCGAAGTGCTCGAAGATGCGCTCGTGCATCTGCGCCGCGATGCCGATGCCGGTGTCGCGCACCGACAGGCGCAGTCGGCAGCGTCGCTCGTCGCAGCCCAGGCGGTCGATGCCTACCACCACCTCGCCGTGGTCGGTGAACTTGATGGCGTTGCCGATCAGATTGGCCAGTACCTGGCGCAGGCGGAAGGGGTCGCCGCGCAGCGCCATGGGCTGGGCTGCGGCGCCCGGGCCGGCTCCCAGGGCAGGCAGCAGCCGGGCAGCCAGCTCCAGGCCCTTGTCCTCGGCCGGGCGGGCAAACATGGCCAGTGCCTCCTCGATCACGTCGGCGAGGTCGAAGTCCTCCTCCTCCAGCACCATCCGGCCGGACTCGATCTTGGAGAAGTCCAGGATGTCGTTGAGCACGCTCAGCAGGTGCCGGCCCGAGGTCTGCACCGCCTCGGCCCATTCGCGCTGCTGCGGCTGCAGGTCGCTGTCGATGAGCAGCTCGTTCATGCCCAGCACACCGTTCATCGGGGTGCGGATCTCGTGGCTCATGGTGGCCAGGAACTCGCTCTTGGCCTGGCTGGCCGCTTCGGCGGCTTCCTTGGCGACCTGGAGCTGGGCAGTGCGGCGTACCACCTCCATCTCCAGCTGGTCGCGCTGAGCCGCCAACGCGGTGTCGCGCTCGCGGATCTGCGCCAGCATGGCGGCCAGCGTATTCAGCTCGGTGATCGGGCCGGTCTCGCGGGCGCTCAGGGCGTAGTTGCCGTCGCTGGACACCCGCTCCATCAGGCCGGTGAGCTCCGCCAGCGGTTGCAGCACCGCTGGGTGGATGCGCTTGAGCAGCCGCTCGCTGGTGCCCAGCGCCAGCAGCACTGCGGCCAGCGTGGAAGCGAGTTGCAGCGCCGTGATGCGGTACAGCCCGCCCAGGTCGATGCCGATGAGCAGGTGGCCGGGCGCGCGCCCCTGCTTCAGCGGCACGCTCTGGCGCAGCCAGACGTGGCGCGCCTCCACGCTGGTGGGCTGGCGCAGCGAGTCCTCCTGCGGTGGCGATTCATGCTCGCTGTGCCGGTAGGACGCGAACAGACGGCCCGCGGGGGTGTATAGCGCCGCCATGTGCAGGTCGGAGGCATGCTGCAGCGAGCCCAGCACGTCACTGGCCGACGTGGGGTCCTCGAACATCAGCGACGCGGCGACGTTGTCGGCCAGCACCGCGGCCTGGGCGCGGCTGCTGTCGATCAGGCCAAGAACCCCGAGCACGAAGTTGCTGACCACGATCAGTGTCGCGACGATGCCCACCGCTGTGCCCAGGGCCTTGCGGTTGACGCGGTTGAGCCGGTCGCCCAGCGGCAGTGCGGGGGTGCCCAGCGGCGGTGTGGCCGTCATGGCAGCACTTCCGTGGCCAGGCGCAGCAGGCGCGCGCTCAGCGTGAGCCGCGCCGCGCGCGCGGCGCCCTGGTGGGCCTCGAAGCTCACCTTGCCGCCGGCCAGGTTCATGTTCAGCATCACGCCGTGGCGCAGCGCTCCCGGTGTGTCGGCCACGGTGAGCATCGGCTGGCCGCGGGCCGCGTCGAGGGCGCGGATGGCCTGGGTCGTGCCGGGGGCCGTGACGAAGACGATCTGGCAGCCGGTCCAGGCTTCGCCCTGGGCGCGACGGGAGACGGCCAGGCTGCGCTGCCCGACCGGCCGGCCCTGCAGGCCGTCGATCTCGCGGCCAAAGGGGTCTGCGCCGGCCAGGCACAGCTGCAGGGTGTTGCCGACCTCGGTGGGCCACTCGGTGTACAGCGCGAAGTTGTAGAGGAAGGCGGCCTTGAGGCGGTACTCCGGCACCTCCTGGGCCAACGCGTTGGCCCCCGCCAGCAGGACGGTGACGGCCGCGAGGATCCGAAGGACGCGGGGCGATCCGCCGCCCGGTTTCTGCCTGGCGTGGAGGGTCATCGCGGCACCTCCTGGCGTGCCGGCATGGGGGCCGCCGAGCGTGTGCCTGGCTGCGACCCGGGCGAGACCTGCGCCTGCAGCAGCCGTTCCAGCGGCCAGCTCAGCAGCTCGTTGAGGGTGCAGGGGTGAGGGTGGGGGTAGGCGCCGATGGGCAGCAGCAGGCCCAGGCCCAGCGCCAGGGCGCCAAGGCAGCACGGGTGTCGGCGTTGCGCCTGATCGGTGGTGGGGGGCATCGGCGGTCTCAGAAGCGGGTGCTCAGTTCGATGCGCAGGCTGCGACCGTCCTGCGCGAGGGCGTTCTGCCAGCTGGTGTCGGCACCGGGGTGCTGGTAGCGCCTGTCCAGCGCGTTGCGCAGGGTGAAGGTCACGTCGGTGGCGGGCAGCAGCGAGCGCGCCAGCAGGTTCAGGTCGATGACGCTGTGGCCGCCCAGGCGGGTGCCGTCCAGGCTCTGGCGGGCACCGTCGTGGCGCCAGCCCAGGCCGGCGTGCAGGCCCCAGGCGGGCAGCGGCACGCTGGCGTTGAGCTTGCCCAGCAGTCGCGGCGAGTTCACCAGGCGGCTGCCGCCGGTCTGGTACGCGCCCTGGTACGCCAGGCTGCCGCGCAGGCGGGCGCCGCCTGTCCAGGTGCGGTCGGCCGACAGTTCCAGCCCCTGCGCACGCACGCGCGGCCCCGACTGGTACTGCGTCACACCGCTGGTGGGGTCGATGGTGCCCAGCGTCACGAGGTTGCTCATCTCCCAGTGGTAAAGCGAGGCGCGCAGGCCCAAGTCACTGCCGGCGCGGTGGTCGGCCACCAGCTCCGTGGTCACAATGCTCTCGCCCTTCAGGCCGGGGTTGCCGACCTGTGCGAAGCCGTCGTCGTAGTCGCGCTCGTAGGCATTGGGGGCGCGGTGCGCGCGGCCGTACAGCGCCTTCAGCGTGGTCGCGGGGTCGGCCTGCCAGATCAGCGCCGCGCGTGGGTTGCGGTGGCTGCCGGTGCTGTTGTTGCGGTCCAGCCGCAGGCCCAGGGTGGCGGTGAGCGTGTCGCCCAGGCGCCATTCGTCCTGGGCGTACAGCCCGACACGGAAACCCTCGCGGCGGATCACGATGTCGTTGGCCGGATCGGTGAGGTCCTGGATGTGCTGCTCCTGCCGCCGGTTGGCCTGGCCCTCCCAGCCCAGCATCAGCTTGTGGCCGGCCCAGGCCTGCGAGACCAGGCGCAGCTCGGCGCCGTGCCAGCGGCTGCTGGCGGGAAAGGTGAACCAGCCGCCGTCGTAGCTCAGCCGGCTGTCGTAGCCTTCGCGGCCGTGGAACAACCGGGCGGAGCACTGCCAGCGGTCGTCGTCCCAGCGGCCGTCGTACTGCAGTTGGGTGAGCGAGTAGCGGTCGCCCTGGTACTGGCCGCGCACCAGCGGGTCGGACCGGTAGGCGCCGGTGGGGTCGTCCTTGCGGCGGCGGCCCTCGGCGTGCTCAAGCGACCAGCTGCCGCGGCCGATGCGCGCGAACCACTCGCGGTCGCGCTCGCCGTCCTGCCCCGTGGCCTCGCCCTGCGCGCCGGACTCGCCGTAGCTGAGCGTGTGGTTCTCGCCGCGCCCGCGTAGGCCCGAAGCCGACAGCAGCACGTCCCAGCCGCTGTCGAGCTGCCGGCCCCAGCTCAGCCGCGCCTCACTGCTGCGCTGCCGGCCCTGCCGGGCCAGCGACGCTTCGGCACCGCCCAGGTCGGCGCCGTCGCGGGTGATCACGTTGACCACGCCGAACATGGCGTTCTGCCCGTACACCGCCCCGCCCGGGCCGGGCATGAACTCGATGCGCTCGATCAGCGCCAGGTCGATCGGGAAGTGACGCCCGAACGGGCCCGAGTCGTAGGTCGGGTCGTTGACGCGGTTGCCGTTGAGGGTCAGCAGCACGCGGGTGTTGTAGTCCCCGGGGATGCCGAAGCCGCGCGTGCCCAGGTAGAGGTACTGGCGGTCGTAGGTGGCATAGATGCCCGGCAGGCTGGCCAACGCCTCATCCAGCGTGCGCCAGCCGTGGGCCTGGATCTCGGCCTGGGTGATCACGCTCACCGCCGCAGGCACCTCGTTCTGCTTCTGCTCGTACTTGGAGGCGCCGACGACCTGGATGTTGACCAGCTGTTCCAGGCTCATCGCGGTGAGGTCGCCCTCACCGGGCCGTGTGACCGCGTGGGCCGCCTGGGTTGCCATCTGGCTGCCCAGCGTGGCCAGGCAGGCCAGCAGGCAGCGCGCAACGGGGTGGCGCAGCGGGGCAGCGGGGCAGCGGGGCGTCGGGCGCGGATCGTTCATGGCAAGGAGGTCAAGGTGGGGCACGCTGCGCTCGTGCGGCGTCGCCGGCCGTGGGCGGCCAGACGCGTCACGAAGGTAGTTCGCATCACCCGGCAGCAGCGCCCCGATGAAGGGGCCTTGGCGCCGGTATTTCGGGTTGTCGGCTGGGCGCTGGCCAGCTTGACCGGCCAGGCAGGGGTGGGCGCCGTGTGGGTTGGGCCCGTGTTGCAGCCGTCACGCCCGCAGTCGCGCCGCCGGCACCGGCGGTGCAGTCCGCCGGTCGGCGGCCGATATGGCTGTGTGGCGCTGCGTGGCGATATGCACCGTGATTCGCCGCGTCTTCCGGCCCTGTCGGTGTCGGGGCGTGGCTACGCTGGTGTCTGTTTGCCCGTGCGCCAAGGGTCCCGTCGACAGTCCTCTGCCCGACGGGATCGGGTCGTCCGCGCCCTGTTCCTTCTCCCCAAGCCATGTCCATCCAGCCCTCCTCGTCGGCCACCGATGCCCAGCCAGCACCAGCACGCCTGTTGCAGCCGGGCCTGCAGCGCTGGCTCCAGCAGCACTGCCAGAGCGGCAGCGAGGTGTGCGCCGGGGTCGTCGTGCTGGCCGGTGGCGAGGCGCAGTCGCTCCAGCCGGCTGCCGAGTGGCCCGCGGGTGGGGCGCTGACGCCGCCGCTGCTGAACGCGGCACGCGCGGCCGTGCAGCGTGGCCGACCGGTGGTGGTGGTGCCGACGGTGCGGCTGGTGGGCGCGAGCCACAACCGCGTGCTGGCGCTGCCGATCAAGGCGACCGCCCCGGGGGGCTCGGGAGTGGGCACGGAAAAGGGCGCGGAAAATGGCGCTGGTGCCGACCGACCGCCGCTGGGGGCCGTGGCCCTGGCGGTGCGTGTCGAAGACCCGACGGCGGTGGAGCGGCTGCTGCGTGAGCTGGGCCAGGCCTGCACCGAGCTGCGCCTGGGCGCGCCGCTGGACTTGGCCGTGCCCGACTCGGCCAATGCCGCCACGGAGCGGCTGCTGCACTACCAGGCCCTGCTGCTGGGTGGCACCGACCTGGCCGAGGGGGCGCTGGCCTTCACCACCGAGCTGGCCGCCCGCCTGGGGGCCGAGCGCGTCAGCCTGGCGGCTCAGCGCCGATCCGGCATGGAGTTGGTGGCGGTGTCGCACAGTGCGGAGTTCCGCCCCGAGCTGGCGCTGGTGCAACAGATCATCCAGGTGATGCAGGAGTGTGCCGACCAGGGCGAGCGGGTCGCGTATCCAGCGCTGAGCACCGAGGTGCCGCGCATCATCCTGGCGCATGCGCGCCTGCACCAGCAGGCCGGCCATGGCCTGGTCAGTGTGCCGCTGGCGCATGGTGGGCGCATCGTGGGGGCGCTGCTGGTCGAATGGGCGGGCGGGGCCGTGCCGGTGGGGCCGCAGGTGCGGGCCTGCGAGCGGCTGGCCGCGGCCATCGCACCGCTGGTGTGGCTGCGCCGCCGAGCCGACCGCCCCTGGCGTGACCGCCTGATGCTGGCGCTGGACCGCCTGCCCAGCCGCCTGCGCCAGCGCAACGATCCCCTGCCCAAGCTGATCGCCGCCGCCTGTGCGGCCGCGGTCGCGGGCGTCACCTTCATCCCCGTGCACTACCGTGTGGGGGCACCGGCGCACCTGGAGGGCGCAGTGCAGCGCGTGGTGGCGGCACCCTTTGACGGCTTTCTGCACCGCAGCACGGTGCGCCCGGGCGACACGGTGAAGGCCGGCGACGTGGTGGCCGAGCTGGCCGACCAGGACCTGAAGCTCGAAGCCCGCAAGTGGGAGAGTGCCCTGGCGCAGCACGAGAACGGCGTGGCCGCTGCGCTGGCGCGCGACGACCGGGCGCAGTTCGTCATCAGCCGCGGCAAGGCCGACGAGGCGCGTGCCCAGCTGGAGCTGGCGCGCCAGCACCTGGAGCGCACCAGGCTGGTCGCCCCGATCGACGGCGTGGTCATCCAGGGTGATCTCAGCCAGTCGCTGGGCGCGCCGGTGCAGCGTGGCGACGCGCTGCTGACGCTGTCCCCGGTCGGGCAGCACCGCCTGGTCATCGAGGTGGATGAGCGCGACATCGCCGCGGTGCGGCCGGGTCAGACCGGCCGGCTGGCACTGTCTTCCCTGCCCACCGACACGCTGGCGCTGGTGGTGGAGCGCGTCACGCCGGTGGCGACGGTGCGCGAAGGGCGCAATGCCTTCGAGGTCGAGGCGCGCCTGGGCGAGGGGGCGGCGACGCTGCGCCCCGGCTTGCAGGGCGTGGCCAAGATCGACGCCGGCTCGCACTCGCTGGCCTGGATCGCCACCCACCGCCTCATCGACTGGGCCCGCCTGGCCAGTTGGTCCTGGCTGCCCTGAGCGGGGCGCACCCAGCCCGCTGACTCTCGCCATGACCGCCACCCTCTACAGCGCCCAGTGGTACCGCATCGCCCGGTTGCGCCCACGCCTGCGTGCGCAGGTGCGTGTGCAACGCCAGCACTGGCGGGGCGAGCGCTGGTACCTGCTGTCCGACTACGCCACCGGCCGGCAGCACCGGCTCAGCGACGCGGCCTACCAGTTCATCGGCCGCTGCGATGGCCAGCGCACGGTGCAGGACGTCTGGAACACCCTGCTCGAAGGCCGGCCCGACGATGCGCCGACCCAGGACGAGGTGCTCGCGCTGCTGGGCGAGCTCGACGAGCTGGAGCTGCTGCAGTCCGAACGTGCCGGCAATGCCGCGGCGCTGCGCCAGCGGCGTGACGAGCGCCGCGCCAAGCGCCGCCGCAGCCTGCTCAACCCGCTGTCGTTCCGGCTGCCGCTGGCCGACCCGTCGGCCTGGCTGCCGCGGCTGGACCCGCTGGCGCAGCGCCTGTTCAGCCCCGCGGCCGGCTGGCTGCTCGGCCTGGGGCTGCTGCTGGCGCTGCTGGTCATGCTCACGGAGTGGCCGGCGCTGCAGGCCCATGCCCGCCAACGCCTGGGCAGCCCGGGCTTCCTGTTCCTGCTCTGGATCCTCTACCCGCTGCTCAAGACGGTGCATGAGCTCGGCCATGCCCTGGCGGTGCGGCGCTGGGGCGGCGAGGTGCATGAGATCGGCCTCGGGCTGATCCTGCTCACCCCAGCGCCCTACGTGGACGCCTCGGCCGCGGCGGCGTTCACGCAGCGCCACCAGCGCGCCCTGGTGAGTGCCGCGGGCATCCTGGTCGAGCTGGCGCTGGCGGCGCTGGCGCTGGGCGCGTGGACCCTGACCCAGCCGGGCCGGGTGCACGACGCCGCGCTGGCGGTGATGCTGATCGGCGTCACCTCCACGCTGCTGTTCAACGGCAACCCGCTGCTGCGCTTCGACGGCTACCACCTGATGGGCGACCTGTTCGACCTGGCGAACCTGGGTGCGCGCAGCAACGCCTGGTGGAGCCGCCGGCTCGGCGCGCGGCTGCTCGGCGTGGCCGGGCCGCTGCCGCCGCATGCGGCCAGTGAGCGCAAGTGGCTGATCGCCTACGCACCGCTGGCGCTGGCCTGGCGGGTCGGTCTGACGCTGGCCTTGATCGGCTGGCTGGGGGCGACCTGGGTCGGCTTCGCCCTGCTGGGCCTGGCCTATGCGGCCATGGCGCTGCTGTGGCAGCCGCTGCGGGGCTGGTCCCGCCAGGCGCTGCAGGCCGCCGCGCCGGGGGCCGAGCTGGCCCGCGTGCGCCTGCGCCTGGGCCTGATCGGGGTGGGCAGCCTGCTGGCGCTGTGCGTCGTGCCGCTGCCGCAGCACACACTGGCGCCCGGCGTGGTCTGGCTGCCCGAGCAGGCGCAGCTGCGCAGCGAGGTGGAGGGCTTCATCGCCGAGCTGCCGGTGGCCGACGGCGCCAGCGTACGCCCGGGCGACGTGCTGCTGCGCCTGTCCAACCCCGAGCTGCAGGCCGCGCGCGACCAACTGGCCGCGCGGCTCGACGGCCTGCAGGCCGAGCACTACCAGCAACTGCTGCGCGACCCCGGCGCGGCGCAGAACCTGCAGCTCGACCTGGAGCGCAGCCGTGCCGAGCTGGCCCGGGCCGACGAGCGCCTGGCGCGCCTGACCCTGCGTGCCCAGGTGGCCGGGCGGCTGGTGCTGCCGCGCCAGGCGGACCAGAGCGGCCGCTGGCTGCGCCAGGGCACGACGCTGGGCTACGTGCTGGCGCCCGACGCCCTGCGCGTGCGTGCGGCCGTGCCCGAACAGGATGCCCACCTGGTGCGCCAGCAGTTCCAGATGACGCAGGCTGCGCAGGCCGTGCAGGTCCGCCTGGCCGATGGCGGTGGCGAGGTGCTGGACGCGCGGCTGAGTTCCGCGGTGCCGGCGGCCACCCGCCAGTTGCCCAGCGCAGCGCTGGGCGAACCCGGCGGCGGCCCCATCGCCGTGGAGCCGGCGGCCAAGCCGGGCCAGGACCCGACGAAAGGTGTGCAGGCCACGCAGGCGCTGCAGCCGGTGTTCCTCTTCGACCTCGCCGTGCCGGGCCTGGCGGTGGAGCGCGTGGGCACGCGTGCCTGGGTGCGCTTCGAGCACGGCAGCGCGCCGCTGGCCTGGCAGCTCTACCGGCGGGCGTCGCAGCTGTTCCTGCAGCACGTCTCGCCGGCCACCTGAACGGGCTGGCTGATCACCATGGCCCGCACCGCCACCCTGCCTGCCCCCGGCCTCGTCTGGGGCCCTCACCCGGAACGCCGCACGGGCCCGCGCGAGCTGGGCGAGCGCGTCCAGGCCGGCTGGACCGCAGCGCTGGACCGCCTGGGCGCCTGGCGCCGGCACGACGACGCGGCCTTCCTCGCCCGGGTGCATGCCGCGGCCCCCACCGCCACGCTGGACGAGGCGGCGCTGCAGGCCCTGCGCGCCTGCCTGTCGCGGGAACGCACCCACGAACCCGCCTCCGCGCGCGCCCGCGAGGCGGCCCACGCAGGCTTCTCCACCGCCAGCCTGGCGCTGGGGCTGGCCACCGCGTCGGCGGCCGCACGGCAGACCCTGGGACACCGCCCCTACGACACCCAGCTGATCGCTGCCCGGGCGGTGCTGGCCGGGCGCCTGGCCGAGATGGCCACCGGTGAGGGCAAGACCCTCACCGTGGCGCTGGCCGCCGCCGTCGCGGCGCTGGCCGGCCTGCCGGTGCATGTGGTGACGGCCAACGACTACCTGGTGGCGCGCGACGCCGAGCGCCTGCGCCCGCTCTACGCCGCCCTGGGCCTGACGGTCGGCACCGTGGTGCAGGCCGACGAGCGTCCCGCGCGCGCCGCGGCCTACCGGTGCCAGGTCACCTACGTCACCGCCAAGGAGCTGGTGTTCGACTACCTGCGGGATGGGCAATCCGGCGGGCAAACCGCTGGGCAGGTTGCCGTGCAGGCCGCTGGCGAGGAGCTGCCGGGCGAGCGCGTGCTGCGCGGCCTGTGCATGGCCATCGTCGATGAGGCCGATGCCATCCTGCTCGACGAGGCGCGCGTGCCGCTGATCCTCTCCCAGCCGGTGGACATGGCCGACGCCGAGCGCCACGCCCGGCAGGCGCTGCGCTTTGCCCGCGCGCTGGAGGTGGGGACCCACTGCGAGCTCGATGCGGCCACGCTGAGCGCCCGGCTCACCGAGCGCGGACGCGACCGGCTGGCACGCGCCACCGCGTCCGCGGACAGCGGCGAGCGCAGCGAATACGCCGACCTCAGCCCGGCCTGGCGCAACCGCCTGCACCGCGAGCACGCGGTGTGCACCGCGCTGGCCGCGCTGCACCTGTACCAGCGCGAGCGCCACTACATCGTGCGCGACGACACGGTGCAGCTCATCGACGAGACCACCGGCCGCATCGCCGAAGGGCGTGCCTGGGCCAACGGCCTGCAGCAGCTGGTCGAGATCAAGGAGGGCTGCGCGCCCAGCCCGGCCTTCGCCACCGTGGCGCAGATCACGTACCAGCGCTTCTTCCCGCGCTACTTCCGGCTCGGCGGGCTGTCCGGCACCTTGAGCGATGCGCGGGCCGAGCTGCTGGCGAGCTACGGCCTGTCGGTGCGACCGGTGCCGCTGCGCCGGCCCAGCCGGCGGCGCGTGGCGCCGACGCGGCTCTTCCCTGATCACCCCAGCCTCTGGGTGGCGGTGGCGCGCCGGGTGCTGATGCTGCACCGGCGCGGCCGCCCGGTGCTGGTGGCCACCGACTCCGTGGCCGAGGCCCAGGCCCTGGCCGATCACCTGCATCGCGCGGGCCTGCCGCACGTGGTGCTGCACGCCCGCTGCGACGCCCAGGAGGCCGAGGTGGTGGCGCGCGCCGGCCAGCGCGGCGCCATCACCGTGACCACCAACATGGCCGGGCGCGGTACCGACATCGCGCTGGGCGAGGGCGTCGAGGCGCTTGGCGGCCTGCACGTCCTGAGCTGCCAGCTCAACGCGTCGCGCCGCATCGACCGCCAGCTCGCCGGCCGTGCCGCCCGCCAGGGCGACCCCGGCTCGGTGGAAACCTGGCTGTCGCTGGACAGCGCGCTGCTCGCACGCAGCCTGCCCGCCTCCTGGCGCCCCTGGCTGGCCGCGCGCTGCCGGCGCCTGCCGCAGCCGCTGCTGCGCGCGCTGCTGCGCTGGCCGCAGCACATGGAAGAACAGCGCCAGCGCATGCAGCGCGAGCGCCTGATCCGCCACGACGAACAGATGGAACGCCGGCTCGCCTTCGCGGGCCGCAGTGAGTGAATGAGCCTGACCATGAAGACACCGACCCCGTTGTTCCACCCCTCTGTCTGGCGCGGCCTGTGCGTCCTGGCCGCCTGCCTCGCCGGGCCGGCTGGCGTGTTGGCCGCACCGCTCACCGGCTGCCTGATCGAGCCCGAGCGCAGCGCCGACGTCGGCAGCCCGGTGGCCGGGGTGATCGAGCGCATCGAGGTCGAGCGCGGCCAGCGCGTGCGCAAGGGCCAGGTGCTGGCGGTGCTGCGCGCCGAGGTGGAGCGCGCCTCGCTCGACGTGGCCAAGTCGCGCGCCGATTCCAACGCCGACCTGGAGGCCGCCGCTGCCAACGCTGCCTTCAACCGCGACCGCCTGGTGCGGGCCGAAGACCTGTTCCGCCAGAGCTTCATCTCCCAGCAGGCGCTGGACCAGGCCCGCACCGAGGCCCGCCTGGCTGACCAGAAGCTCAAGCAGGCCCGCGAGCAGCGTGCCATCTCGCGCCAGGAGCGCGACGTGGCCGAGGCCCAGCTCTCGCAGCGCGTCATCCGCAGCCCGATGGACGGCGTGGTGGCCGAGCGCCATGCCGCTGCAGGCGAGCGCGCCGACGACAAGCCGCTGCTGCGCATCGCCCGCATCGACCCGCTGCGCGTGCAGCTCGTCGTGCCCACCAGCCTGTACGGCCAGGTGCGCGTGGGCGGCAAGGTCGGCGTCTCGCCGGAGCTGCCCGGCGCCGCCCGGCTGATCGCCCGCGTGACGATGGTGGACAAGGTCATCGACCCGGCCAGCAACACCTTCCGCGTCCAGCTGGAACTGCCCAACCCCGATCTGGCGCTGCCCGCCGGCCTGCGCTGCAAGGCCGAGATCGACGCGGCGGCGGTGGCTGCCGCCGAACCGGCGCCAGGCGCCACGCGCCACCGCTGACCCGGCTCCTGAGCCGGGGGATGGCGATGCGCCGATCTCCTTGGTTCGCACCCGGCTGATCCGCCGATCGGCCGGGCAGCGCCTGCTCAGACTCGGACGACTGCCCGCCGTCTGCCCTGCCCGCTTGCCATGACCCGCCGCCGCCGCCCGCCCGTCCGTCCCCGCCTGCACGTCGAGGAGTTGGAGCCTCGGGTGCTCTACTCGGCCGATGCGGCGCTGCTGCTCGACCCCACGCTGGGTGGCCTGGCCGAAGTGCGCGTGATCGCCCCGCCGCCTGCGCCCGCCCCGGCTGCTGCGGTGCAGACCCTGGCTACGCCGGCCATGCTGGATGAGGCGGCGCAGCGGCGCGAGCTGGTGGTGGTGGATGCCCGTGTGGCCGATCCCTACGCCGTGCTGGACGCCCTGGCCAGGCAGCGCGGCGGTGCGGCCAGCTACGACCTGGTCGTGCTCGATGCCGACGGCGACCGGCAGGCGCAGCTCACCGAACTGCTCGGGCACGAGCAGGGCCTGGCGGCGGTGCATCTTGTCGGGCCCGCGCAGGACGCGGCGCCTACGCAGCGCAGCCTGGGGGAGGTGGCCGCTCTGGCCGCCCTGGCCGACGGCGCCGAACTGATCGGCTGGCAGGCCGGGCCGGGTGGCGAGCTGCTCCGCCTTGCCGATCCCGCCGTGCAGCCGCTGCGCAGCGAGATCGTCTTCATCGACGCGCGCGTGGCCGACATCGCCCCGCTGCTCGACGAGCTGGTGGCCGACCGCAGTGACGACGTCGTCTTCGAGGTCATCCGCATCGATGCCAGCCGTGACGGCCTGGCGCAGGTCAGCGCCGCGCTGGCCGGGCGCAGCGGCATCGATGCGCTGCACCTGATCTCGCACGGCGCGAGCGGGCAGCTGCTGTTCGGCAGCGGCGTGGTCGACACGGCCACGCTGGCCACGCGGGCGGGCGAGCTGGGCGGCTGGGCCGGCGCACTGAGCGCGGACGCGGACCTGCTGCTCTACGGCTGCGAGGTGGGCGCGGGCGAGGCCGGCGTGCAGTTCACGCAGGCGCTGGCGGATGCCACCGGGGCCGACGTGGCGGCCAGCGACGACCGCACCGGCGCCGCCGCGCAGGGCGGCGACTGGCAGCTCGAAACCCGCCGCGGCCGCCTCCAGGCGACCGTGCTGCAGGCCGGCACCTGGGGCGGCAGCCTGGGCCTGACCGCCCAGGGCGGCGAAACCCTGGTCAACACCACCACCAGCGGCGGCCAGACCGAGAACTGGTCGGCCAAGACCGTGGCGATGGATGCCAGCGGCAACTACGTCGTGGTGTGGATGGACGGCTCGGGCGTGGACGGCAGCGGCATCGGCATCTATGCCCAGCGCTACAGCGCCGCCGGCGTGGCGCAGGGCAGCCAGTTCCAGGTCAACACCTACACCGCGGACAACCAGCGCAACCCGCAGGTGGCGATGGCCGGCAACGGCAGCTTCGTCGTGGTGTGGGAGAGCAACGGCCAGGACGGCAGCAGCTACGGCGTCTTCGCCCAGCGCTACAGCGCCAGCGGGGTGGCGCAGGGTGGCGAGTTCAGGGTGAATTCCACGACTGCGCTGGACCAGACGGAAGCGGCGGTGGCGATGGACGCCACCGGCAACTTCGTCGTCACCTGGCAGTCGTGGAGCCAGGATGCCGTCAACTCGGCGGGCATCTACGCCCAGCGCTACAACAGCAGCGGCGTGGCGCAGGGCGGCGAGTTCCGCGTCAACACCTACACCACCGACGATCAGAGCGAGCCGAGCATCGCGATGGACGCGGCGGGCAATTTCGTGATCGTCTGGGCGAGTTGGGCTCAGGACGGTAGCGACGAAGGCATCTACGCCCAGCGCTATGACAGCGGCGGCGTGGCGCAGGGCGGCGCGTTCAAGGTCAACACCTACACCACCGGCTACCAGGGCCTGCCGGTGGTGGCGATGGACGGCAACGGCTTCGTCGTGGTGTGGGAAAGCTACGCCCAGGATGGCAGTGTCTCGGGTGTCTTTGGTCAGCGCTACAACCCCAGCGGTGTGGCGCAGGGCAGCGAATTCCAGATCAACACCACCACGACCAACAACCAGCAGAATCCGGTGGTGGCGATGACCACCGGCGGCGGCTTCGTCGTCACTTGGCAGAGCATGGCGCAGGACGGCAGCTTCGACGGCGTCTACGCCCGCCAGTACGACGGCAGCGGCACGGCGCTCAGCGCCGAGACGCGCGTCAACACCACCACCACGGACTACCAGGACGTACCCAGTGTGGCGGCCGATGCCAACGGCCACCTTGTGGTCGCCTGGCACGGCAATGGCGTTGGCGACAGCGACGGCGTGTTCGCGCAGCGCTACCTCTATGCCGTGGCGCCGGTGCTCACCCTCGGCGGCTACAGCGGCACCTACGTCGAGAACGCTGGCGTCATCTTTGACGCCAGCGCCACGGTCACCGATGCCGACACCACCGTCTTCAGCGGTGGCCAGCTGCTCTACCAGATCACGGCCAACGGCAGCAGCAGCGACGAGCTGGGCATCCGCAACCAGGGCAGCAGCGCTGGCCTGATCGGGCTGTCGGGCAGCAACGTGACCTATGGCGGCACCGTCATCGGCAGTTACACCGGCTCAGCCGGTGCGGGCAGCTTCGGCAACGGCAGCACAGCGTTGACCGTGACGTTCAACGGCAGCGCCAGCGTGGCGGCGGTGCAGGCGCTGGTGCGCAACATCACCTACCGCAACACCAGCGACAACCCCGGCACAGCCACCCGCACGATCAACCTGACCGTCTCCGACGGCACCGGCATGACCAGCACGCCGGCCGTCGTGACGATGGCGGTGACGGCGGTGAACGACGCGCCGGTGATCACCAGCAACGGCGGCGGCGCGACCGCGGCCGTCGGCGTGGCGGAGAACAGCACGACGGTCGCCGTCGTCTCGGCCACCGATGCGGAGGGCGCGGCCCTCACCTACAGCATCCTGGGCGGTGCCGATGCCGCCAAGTTCAGCATCGATGCCGGCAGCGGCGTGCTGAGTTTCGTGAGTGCACCCGACTACGAAAACCCGACCGACGGCGGTGCTGACAACGTCTATGACGTGACCGTGCAGGTCAGCGACGGCAGCGCCACCGATACGCAAGCGCTGGCGGTCACCGTCACGAACGTGGACGAGCAGATCGGCGCGGGCGCCAGTTCGTCGGCGACCACCACCGGGGCCACCTCCCTGACTTGGTTCCATACCACCTCGGCCAGCAGCCACGACATCCTGATCGTCACCGTGTCGGTCCGGCAGGATGTGCCGGTGACCTCGGTCACCTATGGCGGCACCGCGCTAACCCAGGTGGGCAGCCGGGTCGACCCGAGCGGCAAGGTGCGTGCGGAGATGTGGTACCTGCTGGCGCCGCCAACCGGCACCGCCAACGTGGTCGTGACCCTGAGCGGCAGCGCCAACGCCACGGCCGGCGCCACCACTTTCTACAACGTCAGCCAGACCACTCCCTTCGGCAGCGTGACCACCGGTTCCGGCTCCGGCGATCCGTCGTTGACGCTGGCCTCGGCGGTGGGCGAACTGGTCGTCGACGCGGTGGCCGATCGCGATGTCGACAGCCAGGTGGTGGGCGCTGGGCAGACCCTGCTGTGGACTGGCAAGGCCGGCACTGGTGCAAACGACTCCTGGGCCGGCTCCAGCACCGAGGCCGGCGCCGCTTCGGTCACGATGTCCTGGACGACCAACGGAGGCGGGGCCGGCGAGTGGGCAGCCGTGGCGCTGTCCCTCAAGCCGTTCGTCAACAATGCCCCGGTCGTCGCCACGACCGGCAGCGTCCTGGCCTACACCGAGAACGGCGCGACCACGGCCGTGGACAGCGCTCTCACGGTGGGTGATGCGGACGGTGACACGCTCGTCGGCGCGACGGTGAGCATCAGTGCGAACTACGCCAGCGGGCAGGACACGCTGGCCTTCAGCACGCAGAACGGCATCACCGGCAGCTGGAATGCGGGCACGGGCGTGCTGACGCTGAGCGGCAGCGCGACGGTGGCGCAGTACCAGGCGGCGCTGCGCAGCATCACCTACGCCAACACGTCGGACAACCCGAGCACGGCCACACGCACGGTGAGCTTCACGGTCAGCGACGGCACCAGCAGCAACACCGCCACGCGCAACATCACGGTGACGGCGACCAACGACCTGCCCGTGGCCGCCGCCGATGCAGGATCCGGCAACGAGGACGTGGCCATCAACGGCAACGTGCTGGCCAACGACACCGATGCCGACGGGGGGGCGCTGACGGCCACCCTCGTGTCCGGCTCCAGCAACGGCAGCCTGACACTGAACGCCGACGGCAGCTACAGCTACACGCCCAATGCCAACTGGAACGGCAGCGACAGCTTTCAGTACCTGGTCAGCGACGGCTCCGGGCTCGTCCACTATTGGGCGTTGGAAGGCAATGGCAACGACGTTGTCGGTGGTGCCCATGGCACCGTCACCGGAACCACCGCTGTGACCGGTGACGCCGGTTCCGCGATGCAGTTCGACGAGATCGATGACGTCGTCGTCGTGCCCGACTTCACCTACACCAACGCCTTCACGGTCTCGTTCAGCTTCCGGCTCGACGACATCTCGGGCAGCACCTACCAGTACCTCTACTCTCATGGCGACTACACGGCCGTCAACAGCCTGAACATCCTCGTCGGCGAAAGCGGTGCCGGGGTGGGCAACGCCGGGGTCATGCGCGCCGTGATGCGCGACTCGAACGACGGTGCGGGTTCGGGCGTGCTCACCGTGGATGTCAACTCGCTCGTGGGAGACGGGCAGTGGCACGAGTTCACGCTGGTGGTGGCGGCCGGAGGCACGTCGAAGATCTACCTGGACGGGACCCTGTGCGCAAGCGATTCACGCGGCGGCGACGCCTTCGACCCGACCGGCAGCCTGTACTTGGGTGGCCGGCAGGACGGCGACCCGAGCAGGCTTTACGGCAACGCACTCGACAGCGTCAAGATCTACAACCGTGACCTGAGCAGCCAGGAAGTGGCGCAGCTCGCGTCGACGACGCAACAGGGCAGCGTCACCTTGACCGTCACGTCGGTGAACGACGCCCCGGTGATCTCCGCTGTCGAAGGCAGCGCGCTGGCCTATAGCGAGAACGCCGCTGCCACCGCCGTCACTGCCACGCTGACGCTGACGGACATCGACAGCACCAACCTCTCCGGCGCGACCGTCCAGATCACGGGCAACTACGCCTCCGGCCAGGACGTGCTGGCGTTCACCAACCAGAACGGCATTACCGGCAGCTGGAACGCCGGTACCGGTGTGCTCACGCTCAGCGGCAGCGCTACGGTAGCGAACTACCAGGCGGCGCTGCGCAGCATCACCTACGCCAACGGCTCGGACAACCCGAGCACTGCGACGCGCACGGTGAGTTTCTCGGTCAACGACGGTATGGTTGACAGCAACACTGCCACGCGCAACGTGTCGGTGGCTGCGGTCAACGACAGCCCCACGGTCGGCGGCGCCATGCTGGCCGCGACCACCGAGGACGCGGCCAACCCGCCGGGCGACACCATCGCCAACCTGTTCTCCGGCTCCTTTGCCGACGTGGATGCGGGCGCCTCCCTGGGCGGCATCCTCGTCACGCACAACCCGCTGAACGCGTCCCAGGGCGCCTGGCAGTACTCGACCGATGCGGGCGGCAACTGGCACGACATCGACGCCATCGCCTATCCGCAGTCGCTGGCGCTCGATGCCGCGACGCGCGTGCGCTTCCTGCCGGCGGCGGATTTCAACGGCTTTCCAGACAGCCTGTCGGTGCGGGCACTGGACGACAGCTACGCGGGCGCCTACACCAGCGGCGCGACGCGCGTCACGGCCGATGCCACCAGCCCCGGCGGCAGTTCTGCGATCAGTGCCAGCCTGGAGTCCCTCTCCACGTCCGTGGTGGCGGTCAACGACGCACCGTTGATCAGCTTCGTCAGCGGTAGCACGGTCCTTGCCGAGAACGCCGGGGCGCTGATCGTCGCACCCGCCGCCACCGTGGCCGATGTCGATGGGACCGCCCTCACCGGTGGGCAGTTGCATGTCTACTTCGCCGAGAACGGCCAGGCGGAGGACCGCATCGCCATCCGCAACCAGGGCAGTGGGGCGGGCCAGATCGGCGTGTCCGGCACCGACGTGAGCTACGAAGGCGTGGTGATCGGCAACTGGACCGGGGGCACGGACGGACTGACGCCGCTGGTGGTCACGTTCAACTCCAGCGCCACCACCGTGGCCGTCCAGGCGCTGGCGCGCAACGTCACTTACGAGAACGTGTCCGAGAGCCCGTCCACGGCGGTGCGCACGATGGCCGGCTACCTGACCGACGGGGCCGGCGGCAGCAGCAACATCGTGTCGGGCACGTTGTCGATCACGCCGGTCAACGACGCGCCCACCCTGAGCAGCAGCTCCGCACTGCCGTCCGTCAGCGAGGACGACGTCACCAACAGCGGCTTCCTCGTCTCCTTTCTGGCCGACGGTGCGAACGACGCCGATGCCGGTGCCTTGAAGGGCCTGGCCGTGACCAGCGTGGATGACAGCCACGGCACCTGGCAGTACACGCTGGACGGCACGACCTGGCAGGACATCGGCGCGGTCTCCCAGACCAACGCCCGCCTGCTGCCCTCCGACACCGTGGCGCGCATCCGCTTCGTGCCCGCGGCCGACTGGAACGGCGTGACCGGCCCGTTCGCCTACCAGGCCTGGGACCAGACCAGCGGCGTCGCGGGGGGCCTGGGCGATGCCAGCGTGTACGGCGGCAGCACGGCGTTCAGCTTCGGCGCCTCCAGTTCATCGCTGAGCGTCATGGCGGTCAATGACGCACCGGTCAACGCCCTACCGGGCACCCAGGTCACCCCGGTCAATGTGCCGCTGACCTTGTCGGTGGCGAACGGCAACGCGATCAGCATCGGCGACGCGGATGCCGCCAACGCGGCGCTGTCGGTGACCCTGTCGGCGACCCACGGCACGCTGACACTGGCCGGCATGGCGGGGCTGGGCTTCACGACCGGCGACGGGACGGCCGACGCCAGCATGACCTTCACGGGCACGGCCGCGGCCATCAACGCGGCCTTGGACGGGCTGGTGTTCACCCCGGCCGCCGGCTACCAGGGCAGCGCCGTGCTGAGCCTGGCCACCAACGACCTCGGCAACACCGGTAGCGGCGGGGCGCTTGCTGACAGTGACAGCCTCAACATCGCCGTCGGTGGCGCACGTTTCCAGGAAGGGGCGGACGGCTACGGCGGTACCCAGGACACCTGGGTGAGCACCAGTTCACCGGGCACGGACCACGGCGCGCAGACCACCGTCGTGGCCGACGACAACAGCCTCCGCGATGCGGCGCTGCTGCGCTTTGACAACCTGTTCGGCACGGGGGCTGGCCAGATTCCCGCCGGCGCCATCATTCAGTCGGTGAGCCTGTCGGTCTACGTGACCAATGCCGATGCGCTCGACTTCGTGGCCCTGCACCGCATGTTGCAGCCCTGGACGGAGGCGTCCACTTTCGACTCGCTCATCAGCGGGGTGAGCACCGGCGGCGCCGAGGCCGGCTCCGCGTTGCTGACTTTCAGCGCCGGCTCGACCGGCTGGAACCACCTCAGCAGCGCCCAGCTCACCGCCACGGTCCAGGCCTGGGCCAACGGGGAGGCCAACCATGGCTGGGCCTTCATCTCGGACAACGCCGACCTGTGGACCTTTGCCTCGTCGGAGAACGGCACCGTCAGCCAGCGGCCCTACCTGTCGGTGAGCTACGTCCTGCCGCAGGCGCCCGTCGTGGCTGTCTCCGGCACGGCGACCAGCTACACGGAGAACTCGGCCCCGGTGGCGGTCGACCCGGCGCTGACTGTCAGCGATGCCGACAGCACCCATCTCGCTGGCGCAACGGTGCGGATCAGCGCTAACCACCAGGCCGGCGAAGACGTGCTCGCCTTCACCAGCCAGTTCGGCATCACCGGCAGCTGGGACGCCAACGCCGGGATCCTGACCCTGAGCGGCCAAGCCACCGTGGCGCAGTACCAGCAGGCGTTGCGCTCGGTCACCTACGCCAACACCAGCGAGGCGCCCACCGCCGACGCCCGCACGCTGGCCTTCAGTGTCACGGACGTGTACTCCGGTCTCGGCAGCGCCCTGGTCAGTCGCAGCCTGAACGTCCTGCCGGTCAACGACGCGCCCACCGGTGGCGTCACGATCGACGACGTCACGCCGACGCAGGGCCAGACACTGACCGCGACGAACACCTTGGCCGACGCCGACGGAATCGGTCCGATCAGCTACCAGTGGCAGCGCAACGGCGTGGCCATCGGCGGCGCGACGGGCAGCAGCTACACCACCAGCCAGGCCGACGTGGGCGCCGTGCTCAGCGTGGTGGCCAGCTACACCGACGCGCTGGGTGCCAGCGAGAGCGTGGCCAGTGCCGATACGAGCGCAGTCGCGAACGTCAACGACGCGCCCACCGGCAGCGTCACGATCGACGACCTCACGCCGACGCAGGGCCAGACACTGACCGCGACGAACACCCTGGCCGATGCCGACGGACTCGGTCCGATCAGCTACCAATGGCAGCGCAACGGCGTGGCCATCGGCGGCGCGACGGGCAGCAGCTACTCCACGTCGCAAGCCGACGTAGGCGCCGTGCTCAGCGTGGTGGCCAGCTACACCGACGCGCTGGGATCTGCTGAGAGCGTGGCGAGTGCTGACACGAGCGCAGTCGCGAACGTCAACGACGCGCCCACCGGCGGCGTCACGATCGACGACCTCACGCCGACGCAGGGCCAGACCCTGACCGCGACGAACACCCTGGCCGACGCCGACGGACTCGGTCCGATCAACTACCAATGGCAGCGCAACGGCGTGGCCATCGGCGGCGCGACGGGCAGCAGCTACACCACGTCGCAGGCTGACGTGGGCGCCGTGCTCAGCGTGGTGGCCAGCTACACCGACGCGCTGGGTGCCAGCGAGAGCGTGGCGAGTGCGGGCACTGCGGCGGTGACCAACGTCAACGACGCGCCCACCGGCGGCGTCACGATCGACGACAGCACACCGATCCAGGGCCAGACGCTCACAGTGTCGAACACCCTGGCCGACGCCGACGGACTCGGTCCGATCAGCTACCAATGGCAGCGCAACGGCGTGGCCATCGGCGGCGCGACGGGCAGCAGCTACACCACCAGCCAGGCCGACGTGGGCGCCGTGCTCAGCGTGGTGGCCAGCTACACCGACGCGCTGGGATCTGCCGAGAGCGTGGCGAGTGCCGATACGAGCGCAGTCGCGAACGTCAACGATGCGCCCACCGGCAGTGTCACGATCGACGACAGCACACCGATCCAGGGCCAGACGCTCACGGTGTCGAACACCCTGGCCGACGCCGACGGACTCGGTCCGATCAGCTACCAGTGGCAGCGCAACGGCGTGGCCATCGGCGGCGCGACGGGCAGCAGCTACACCACCAGCCAGGCCGACGTGGGCGCCGTGCTCAGCGTGGTGGCCAGCTACACCGACGCGCTGGGTGCCAGCGAGAGCGTGGCCAGTGCCGATACGAGCGCAGTCGCGAACGTCAACGACGCGCCCACCGGCAGCGTCACGATCGACGACCTCACGCCGACGCAGGGCCAGACGCTCACGGTGTCGAACACCCTGGCCGACGCCGACGGACTCGGTCCGATCAGCTACCAATGGCAGCGCAACGGCGTGGCCATCGGCGGCGCGACGGGCAGCAGCTACACCACCAGCCAGGCCGACGTGGGCGCCGTGCTCAGCGTGGTGGCCAGCTACACCGACGCGCTGGGATCTGCCGAGAGCGTGGCCAGTGCCGACACGAGCGCAGTCGCGAACGTCAACGACGCGCCCACCGGCAGTGTCACGATCGACGACAGCACACCGACGCAGGGCCAGACCCTGACCGCGACGAACACCCTGGCCGACGCCGACGGACTGGGCACGATCAACTACCAGTGGCAGCGCAACGGCGTGGCCATTGGCGGGGCGACAGGCAGCAGCTACACCACCAGCCAGGCTGACGTGGGCGCCGTGCTCAGCGTGGTGGCCAGCTACACCGATGCGCTGGGCGCCAGCGAGAGCGTGGCGAGTGCGGGCACTGCGGCGGTGACCAACGTCAACGACGCACCCACGGCGGTCGATGGGGTGGTCGAGTTGGTCGAAGACCAGGGTCACACCTTTTCTGCCGCCGACTTCGGCTTTGCGGATGTGGACTCGGCCGATGCCCTGGGGGCCGTGCGCATCGAGGGGCTGCCCGGCGTTGGGAGCCTGACCCTGGACGGTGTGGCCGTGGTGGCGGGGCAGGAGATCGGCTCCGATCGCCTGGAGCACCTGATCTACAAGCCGCCTGCGGATGCCTTTGGGGCTGCGCTGGCCGTGTTGCAGGTGCGCGTGGCCGATGTCGCGGGTGTCTGGGCAGCGGACAGCCAGCAGGTGGTGCTGGATGTCCAGGCCGTGAACGACGCGCCGCGTCTGGAGCGCGTCGAGCTGACGTTGACGGATGGGGCGTCGCTGCTGCTCTCCGATGCGCAGCTGCTGGCCACCGATGTGGACTCGCCTTCCACGGAGGTGGTGTACCGGGTGACTTCGATGTCCCATGGGCACTTCGAGGCGGTGGACCAGCCGGGTGTGGCGATCGATCAGTTCACGCAGGCCGATGTGTCCGGCCATCGGGTGCGCTTCGTGGCCCTGAGTTCCAGCAACCTGCCCAGTTTCGTGCTGGCGGTGGGCGACGGTGCCGGCACGCAGCAGCCGGTGAGCGTGCGGGTGTCGCACGAGACCACGGCGTTGCTGGCGATGCCCGGTGACGAGTCTGGCTCTGCTGGGGCGACGCCGGATGCGCCGGACGATCCTTCGCAGCCTGCGGGACCTGCGTTGCCGCCGGGGCCCCCGGCGCCGATGGGGACCGCTACCGTCAAGTCGATCGGCTCTGCACGCGATGGCGAGCGCGGCGGTGGGGAGGCGATGCAGGCGGCCGTGTTGCAGGCGGTGGTCGAGGGTGCCAGCACTGCGGAGGATGCGGCGCAGCACGCGAGCCGACAGGTGGCGGCAACGACCGCAGCGGTGCATCGCACGCCCCTGGTGGTGGACCTGCCGTCGTCTGAGCGGGAGCAGCAGGCCGCGCAGCGCCTGGCGCGGCTGGAGTTGTTGTTCGAGGCCGGTTGGGAGCTGGATCTTGGCCAGGACAACCCGGACCAGGTGGTGGAGACGCTTGCGCTGGTGGAACCGCGCCGCGCCGGCCGCAGCAGTGAATCCAGCGGGCTGGCCGATGAGGGCGATGCGCCGTCGCAGGAGTTGACGCTGGCCACCGACGCTGCGCAGGCGGCGGGTGCCGTGCTGACGGCCGGGAGCGTCTGGTGGGCGCTGCGCGCGGGTGGGCTGGTGACGAGCCTGCTTGGTTCGCTGCCGACCTGGCGCCATGTGGACCTGCTGGCGGTGCTGCCGGACGACGATGGGGCTGAAGGTTGGAACCGGGATGCCGATGACGAGGCAGAGCGCGACGAGATGGCCTTCGACCGGTTGCTGTCGGGCGCCTCTGACGACGCGATGGAGAACGATCCGCGATGAGCTCCCTGCCTGCCCGGCCCGCCGGGCGACTGTGGCCCCGCTGGGGCATGCGACCGGTCACGCGCATCAGCCTCGGGCTGACGGCGCTGCTGATCTCGCTGCTGCTGGTGGCGGACCTGGTGCTGGGCGTGGTGCCCGGCCATGGCCAGTATGAGCGCATGCTGCGCAAGCGCGTGGCCGAGAACCTCGCGGTACAGCTGACCAGCCTGCTGCAGTCGGGGGACCATGCCGCGCTGGGCAAGACCATCCAGCAGGTGCTGGCGCGCAATGCGGAGGTGCGTTCGATCAGCGTGCACCGCCACGATGGCGCCCTGGTGATGCAGCGAGGCGAGCTGCCGTCACTGGCCGAGCGCTCGCAGCAACAGGCCTCCGACCTGAACCACCTGCGCGTGCCCATCCTGGCGGGCCGCCAGTTGTGGGGCGAGGTGGAGATGACCTTCGTGCCGCTGGCCTCAGGCGGCCTGCGCCAGTGGCTGGCACAGCCGGGAGTGCAACTGCTGGTCGTGCTCGGTCTGGGGGGCTTCCTGCTCAGCCACGCCTACCTGAGCCGGGCGATGCAGTACCTGAATCCGTCCGCGACGATCCCGGACCGCGTGCGCCGCGCCTATGACAACCTCACCGAGGGCCTGCTGATCCTCGACCAGCAGGCCCGCATCGTGCTGGCCAATGCGGCCTTCCGGCGCATGCATCCGGCGGCCCAGGTGGATCTGAACGGCCAGCCGATCCAGTCCCTGCGCTGGCTGCTGAACGGGCGCGACGAGGGGCAGCCAGAGGTGCCGCCCTGGGAGCGAACGCTCCACAGCGCCGAGAACGTGACCGACGAGGTGCTGAGGCTGCCGCGCCCGGGCGAGCCGGACCTGCACCTGCTGGTGACCAGCGCGCCGGTCGTGGACGACCGGGGCAAGGTGCGCGGCTGCATGGTCAGCTTCAACGACGAGACGGCGCTGCACCGCAGCCATGCCGATCTGCGCCAGGCGTTGGCCGAGGTGGAGCACGCCAAGGCCGAGGTGGATGCCAAGAACCAGGAGCTGCAGCGCCTGGCGTCGCGCGACCCGATGACCGGCTGCTACAACCGGCGCGCTTTCTTCGAGGCGGCCGAGGTGGCCTTCGAGGCGGCCCGGGCGGCCCACAGCGGGTTGTGCTGCATCATGAGCGACATCGACCACTTCAAGTCATTCAACGACACCTACGGCCATGCCGTGGGTGACCAGGTGATCCAGGTGGTGGCGCGTGCGCTGACGGGGGGCATCCGGCCGACCGACATCCTGTGCCGCTACGGCGGCGAGGAGTTCTGCATCGTGCTGCCGGGCAGCACCCCGGCCGTGGCCGCCGAGGTGGCCGAGCGTCTGCGTGCCGAGATCGAGTCGCATGCGCAGAGTGCGATCCGCGGCACGCAGGTGCGCCGGATCACCTCCAGCTTCGGCGTGGCCAGCTTGCTCACGGGTGCCAAGACGCTGAAGGAGCTGATCGACCACGCCGACCAGGCGCTGTATCGCTCCAAGGAATCCGGGCGCAATCGCGTCACCGTCCACGAGCGCGAGTTGGCGTGAATCGCTGAGGGCGTTTGGGGGCCAGCCGCCGGTCAGACCGGTGGCGCCGGGGTGGCACCACGCCCAGGCGGCGCACCCGCCGCGGGCAGCGTGAAACGGAAGACGCTGCCATGCGGGAGGCGCGGCAAGGCGTGCCCGGGCTCATCGGCCGGCGGATGGGCCACCCAGGCCTGGCTGCTGAACTCCAGCGCGCCGCCATGCTGCTCGATCACCGTGCGGCACATGGCCAGGCCCATGCCCATCCCCTCGGGCTTGGTGGTGAAGAAGGGGGTGAAGAGCTGCTCGCCCACCGCGGCCGGGATGCCCAGGCCGTGGTCGGCCACGCGCCACTCCACCCAGCGCTCGCTGACGGGGTGGACGTGGATCTCCAGCAGCCGGTCGGCCGGGGCGATCCGTTCGTCCTCCATCGCCTGGATGCCGTTGCGTGCCAGGTTCAGCAGCACCTGTTCGACCATCGTGCGGTCGCAGGTCACCCGCGGCACCGGGGTGTCCAGGGCGATCTCGACGCGGCTGTGGCTGCGCCGCGCGGCCAGGCGGATCAGCGGCAGCACCGCCTCGATCAGCTCGTCGGCGCGCACCGTCTCGCGCAGCCGTTCGCGGCGGCGCACGAACTGGTGCACGCTGCGGATCACCCGGCCGGCGCGCTCGGCCTGTTCGGCGATGCGCTGGGTGGCCTGGCGCACCATGAGCTGGGTGGGCAGGTCGGCCGCGGGGTCGGCATCGTTCTCGGGCAGCAGGTTGAGCGAGCCGGTGGCGTAGCTCGCGATGGCCGCCAGCGGCTGGTTCAGCTCGTGGCTGAGCAGGGTGGTCATCTCGCCCATCGTCGCCAGGCGGGAGGCGGCCTGCAGCTTCTCCTGCTGCTGGCGTGACAGCTCCTCGATGCGGCGCTGCGGCCCCAGGTCGAGCACCGAGCTCATCCAGCCGGCGTGCTGGCCGCGCCCGTCCACCAGCGGCGCCTCGAAGATCAGCACCGGGAAGCGCTCGCCACCGCGGCGCATGAAGACCGTCTCGTGGCCCTCGCGCGGCGGGCTGGCGCCCGCGAGCCGTTCGGCCTGCCGGCGGGCGTACTCGGGAGCCATCTCCGGCGGCCAGTACGGTGGCGTGGTGGCGGCCAGCAACTCCTCGGCGCTGTAGCCCACCATCTGGCAGAACGCGGCGTTCACGTGGGTGATGCGCCCGTTCAGGTCGCGCGCGCGCAGGCCGGTGACCAGCGAGTCCTCCATCGCCTTGCGCACCGCCAGCGCGTCGGCCAGGCTCTGCTCGGCGGTGGCGCGGCGGCGCACGTCGTAGCCCAGCAGCGTCACCACGCCGGCCAGCGCGACGCCCAGCGCAATGACCAGCGCGGCCGAGAGGTTGGGGATCCAGCGCGGCGCCTGCGCCACGCTGTCCAGCCGCAGCGGCAGCAGCAGGCCGGACAGGTCGATCAGCCGCTCGGCGGTATAGACCCCGGCGCCGCGCCGGATGCCGGCGCGCGCCAGCCGGGTGCCGTCGGCCTCGACCAGCAGCACCTCGTGCTCGCGCAGGGTGGCGGCCGGTACGGCCTGTTCGAGCAACTCGCGCAGCACGATGGTGCCGATCATCGCGCCCCGGGCCCGGCCATCGGCCAGGCTGGGCAGGCACAGGTCCACCACCTCCATGCCCAGGCCGCCGGTGGTGGGGACGAAATAGGTGCGCGAGAAGGCCGGCGTCGAGTAGCGCTGGGCGGTGGCACAGGCGGTCTGTGCGTCCACGCTCATGTCCTGGCGCGGGATGGTGCCGAACTGCCCGGGGTGGGAGGGTGAGACGACCGTGCTGTGCAGCCCGAAGGCCTCGTCGCGCAGCTCGATGCGCATCAGCTCGCGGTACTGCCGCATCACGGGCGTGGCAGCGGCCGTCCAGGCCGGGCTGCCCGGCTCCAGCCAGAGGAGCTGTTGCAGCGCCTGCATCTGGTCGGTCAGGCGTTGACGCACGTCGGCAGCGGCCACCGCGGCGGCGGCGTCGGTGGACTCCTGCACCCGCACGTGTTCGAGCTGCCAGGTCAGCCAGAGCAGGGCGCCCTGCGCGGCTACGAGCAGGGCTACGAGGGCCGACCACAGCAGCAGCCGGCGTCGGCGCCGCGCGGACGGGGAGGGCAGTGCGGCGCTGGCGTCGGGTCCGGTGGGTGGCAGTGATGCCGGTGCGCTCATGGGCACAGTATCCGCGCGCCCCGAGGTGGCGGGTCGTACGCGTTCGTACGCATCGCCGCACCGTGCCCCGCAATGAGGCATGGCGCAACGTCATGTCCTCTCCGCATGAGGCCATGCGGCATCGGGTGGATCCACAGTGGCGCGCGGGCAGCTGGCTTCCTAGAATCCGCGTCCCCCATGCGACAGGTTGGCCTGCGCGCGCTTGCAGGCGCGGCAACACAGGCTGGCCCGGTCGTGAATCCAGGCGGAACTCCGCCGCCTGCCCCCGCCTTCCCCGGGCCCCTCCAAGCTTCCTTCCGCTGCTGCCATGACCACTGAACAGGACAAGCGTGCCGAACTGCGCCGCGCCGCGCTCGAATACCACGAGCTGCCCACGCCCGGCAAGATCGAGGTGGTCGCCACCAAGCAGCTGGTCAACCAGCGCGACCTGGCGCTGGCCTACTCGCCCGGCGTGGCGGCGGCCTGCGAGGAGATCGTCGACGACCCGGCCAATGCCTTCCGCTACACCTCGCGCGGCAACCTGGTCGCCGTGGTGACCAACGGCACCGCGGTGCTCGGCCTGGGCGACATCGGCCCGCTGGCGGCCAAGCCGGTGATGGAAGGCAAGGGGGTTCTGTTCAAGAAGTTCGCTGGCATCGACGTCTTCGACCTGGAGATCAACGAGCGCAACCTCGACAAGCTGGTGGACATCATCGCCGCGCTGGAGCCCACCTTCGGCGGCGTGAACCTGGAGGACATCAAGGCGCCGGACTGCTTCTACGTCGAGCGCCAGCTGCGCGAGCGCATGAAGATCCCTGTCTTCCACGACGACCAGCACGGCACCGCGATCGTGGTCGGTGCGGCCCTGCTGAACGCGCTGAAGGTGGTTGACAAGCGCATCGACCAGGTCAAGCTGGTCACCTCCGGCGCCGGGGCTGCGGCGCTGGCCTGCCTGCAGCTGCTGGTGAAGCTGGGCGTGCCGCGCCAGAACATCTTCGTGACCGACCTGGCCGGCGTGGTCTACACGGGCCGTGTCGAGCTGATGGATCCGGACAAGGCCGAGTTTGCCCAGCCCACCGAGATGCGCACGCTGCGCGAGGCGATCGCCGGCGCCGATGTCTTCCTGGGCCTGTCGGCCGGCGGGGTGCTGAAGGCGGACATGGTGGCTTCGATGGCGCCCAGCCCGATCATCTTCGCACTGGCCAACCCGACGCCGGAAATCATGCCCGAGGAGGTCAAGGCGGTGCGTGACGACGCCATCATGGCCACCGGCCGCACCGACTACCCGAACCAGGTCAACAACGTCCTGTGCTTCCCGTACATCTTCCGCGGCGCACTGGACTGCGGGGCGACCACCATCACCGACGAGATGGAGATCGCCGCAGTGCACGCCATCGCCGAGCTGGCCCAGGTGGAGCAGAGCGACGTGGTGGCGGCCGCCTACCGCGGCCAGAACCTGAGCTTCGGCCCGGAGTACCTGATCCCCAAGCCCTTCGATCCGCGCCTGATGATCCAGATCGCCCCGGCGGTGGCCGAGGCGGCCGTGGCCTCCGGGGTGGCGGTGCGGCCGGTCACCGACATGGAGGCCTACCGGGAGAAGCTGCGCGCCTTCGTCTACGCCTCCGGCTCGATGATGAAGAACGTCTACGCGGTGGCCAAGCGCGCCAAGGCGCGCCGCATCGCCTATGCCGAGGGCGAGGACCGGCGCGTGCTGCGCGCCGTGCAGGTCGTGGTCGACGAGGGCCTGGCCCTGCCGGTGCTGCTGGGTCGGCGCAGCATCATCGAGCAGCGCATCGAGAAACTCGGCCTGCGCCTGGAGATCGGCCGCGACATCGACGTCATCAGCATCGAGGACGATCCGCGCTACCGCGAGTTCTGGCCGCTGTACCACCGCAAGATGGAGCGCAAGGGCGTCACCGAGCAGCTCGCCAAGATCGAGATGCGCCGCCGCATGACGCTGGTGGCGTCGATGCTGCTGGAGCATGGCCACGTCGACGGCATGATCTGCGGCACCTGGAGCTCCACCGCCTATCACCTGCAGTACATCGACCAGGTGATCGGCCGCCGCACGGGCGTCAGCACCTACGCCTGCATGAATGGCCTGGTGCTGCCGGGGCGGCAGGTGTTCCTGGTCGATACGCATGTCAACTACGACCCGAGCGCCGAGCAGCTCTGCGAGATCACGCTGCTCGCCGCCGAGGAAATGCTGCGCTTTGGCATCCAGCCCAAGGTGGCGCTGCTGTCGCACTCGAACTTCGGCTCCAGCAGCCAGCCGTCGGCGGTGAAGATGCGCGATGCCCTGGCGCTGCTGCAGCTGCAGGCGCCCTGGCTGGAAGTGGACGGCGAAATGCACGGCGATGCCGCGCTGGACCCGGCCTACCGTGCCGAGTTGATGCCGCGCTGCGGGCTGCAGGGCGAGGCCAACCTGCTGGTGCTGCCCAACATCGACGCAGCCAACATCAGCTACAACCTGCTGAAGACCGCGGCCGGCGGTGGCATCGCGATCGGCCCGATCCTGCTGGGTGCGGCCAAGCCGGTGCATGTGCTGACCCCCTCGGCCACCGTGCGCCGGGTGGTCAACATGACCGCACTGACCGTGGCGGATGCGAACGCCGTTCGATGAAGTGAGTGGGTGCAAACATTCCCGTGTTTGCACTTTCTGCTCCTGGATGCGGATGCCCAGGGGCCTGTTTCGGGCCCAAAACAGGGTGCAACGCGAAATTCACGGCAGTGAGTACATGCTGACTTGCTGCTGAAGACCTGTCTTGTCGCCTGAATTTGCAGCAGAGCCTTGAGATCCGGAGGCTGTTTCGGTACCATTTCGCCTTCGGCATACAGGAAAACCCGTGGCGTCTGTGCAGCGGTCGGGCAGTTACAAGCAATTTTTGGCCCGGATCTGGGGCGCGTTGGTGGGTGCGCTGTTCGTGTGGGCGGTGCTCGCGGGCTCGGGCGGCTGGCTGGCAACGGCCCAGGCGCGTCAGGCGGCGCAGTCTTCCAGTGACATCGTGGCCCTGGCGACGCTGCCAGAGCAGGCTCAACAGACCTACCGGCTCATCCTGTCGGGTGGGCCATTCCCTTACCCGAGAAAGGACGGCTCGGTGTTCGGGAACCGGGAGCGGCAGTTGCCTCGGCACCCCCGCGGCTACTACTTGGAATATACCGTCCCGACACCAGGTTCTCGTGACCGGGGCGCGCGGCGCATCGTGTGTGGCGGGAACTCGCGGACCGCACCGGAAGTCTGTTACTACACACAGGACCACTACGCGAGCTTCCGCCGTATCGTGCAGTGAGATCGAAGAGGATCGAGAGAGACCCGCTAGGGACCATCATGATTTTGCAGACCGTGCGTCCGAACATCGTACAAGCGATCCGCGCTTTCCGCGTGGATGAGCTGATGTCGGCAGCCCAGGACATGGGCTATCACTTTTTATACGCCAATCTTTCGAAGGCGCAGACCAAGCCGGAGGTGCTGGAGGGGATCGCCCAGGCCTTCCTGTTCCCGAGCCACTTCGGCAAGAACATGGATGCGCTGTACGACTGCCTGACCGACATGGTCAACAAGTCGGGGGCCCAGCAGGGCTTCATCGTCGTGCTGGAGCAGTTGCCGGACAACCCTCGCTTTGACCGCGAGGTGCGCGAGCAGTTGTTGGATGTCTTTCGAGACGCCGCGGACTTCTGGGGGGAACGCAAGATACCCTTCAGATGCTTCTATTCTTTTCAGTAGCCCGCTCCCAGGAACAAGGCCCAGGGGAGCGGGCGGATGGGGCCCAAGTCGAGCAGCAGCCGGTCAAGCCGCCGCCGAAGCCGAGCAAGAACGCAGCGCCGACCTTCGCGCCGCACATGCCGGTGATGAGCAGCGCGTTCGACACCGCGGCACTGGCTGCCGCAGCCTGATCGACGGATCCAGATCGAAGAGATCCACGGGGCGGCTCCTGCCGAGCCGCCACCTCACGAAGCCCGCCGCGTGCGGGCTTCGTGCTTTTCAGGGCTGACCCAGGCCCTGCACCAGGGCGATGTAGTCGGCCACCGGCACCTCCTCGGCGCGGCGCTGCAGGTCGAAGGCCGGGGCGTCCACGCGGGCCTCCAGCCAGCGGCCCAGGCTGTGGCGCAGCAGCTTGCGGCGCTGCGAGAAGGCCACGGCCACCGCCTCTTCGAGCAACTTCGTGTCCAGCTTGGGCGGGGTGAGCAGTGGCAGCATGCGCACGATGGCCGAGTCGACCTGCGGTGGCGGATCGAAGGCCTCGGGTGGCACGTCGAGCAGGTCCTCGATGTCGTAGCGCCACTGCAGCATCACCGACAGCCGGCCGTAGTCCTTGCTGCAGGGCTGGGCGGCCATGCGGCGCACGACCTCCTTCTGCAGCATGAAGTGCTGGTCCTCGACCGCCCCCACGTGCTGCAGCAGGTGGAAGAGAATCGGGCTGGAGATGTTGTAGGGCAGGTTGCCGATCACGCGCAGCTTGCGCCCGCGCTCGGCCGCGAGCGCGGTGAAGTCCACCGTGAGCACGTCGGCCTCCACCACCTGCAGCTCGCTGCGCTTGCGCAGGCGGGTGGCCAGGTCGCGATCGAGTTCGATCACGGTGAGCTGGCGGCAGCGGGCCACCACCGGGTTGGTGAGCGCTCCCAGGCCCGGGCCGATCTCGACCAGCGGCTCGCCCGGCTGCGGGTCGATGCAGCGGACGATGTCGTCGATGACACCGGAGTCGGTCAGGAAGTGCTGGCCGAAGCGTTTGCGCGGTTGATGGGCTTTCACGTCGGCAGGGCGCCTCGGGTTCGTGGGGTCGACAAAAGGGGGGGCAGCGGGTATTCAGGGGCCAGGCGGGTCGCGCAGCTCGACGTAGGCGCGGGCGCGGATCTCGCGGGCCCACTCGTTGTAGGCCTCCTCGTACTTGGACTCGCGCAGGGCGCTGCGGGCGGCCTCGCGCTGCTGGCGCACGTCAAGGTCCACGCTGCGGCGCTCCAGCAACTGGATCAGGTGCACGCCGAAGCGCGACACCACCGGCTCGGACACCGCGCCGGCGGGCAGCGCGGTCAGCACCTGCTCGAACTCCGGCACGAACTGGCCCGGTCCGGCCCAGCCGAGGTCACCGCCGGAGGCGGCACTGCCATCCTCGGAATGCTGCTTGGCCAGGTCCTCGAAGCGGGCGCGCCGCGCCTCGACCTGGCGCTTGAAGTCCTGCAGCCTGGTGATGGCCGCCTGCTGTGTCAGCTGCGGGCCGGGGCGCAGCAGGATGTGCCGGGCGTGCTGCTGCACCACCGACAGGTTGGCCTCCTTGCGCTCGATCAGCTTGAGCACATGGAAGCCAGCGCCGGAGCGCAGCACCTGCGGCGCGACCTCGCCCGGGCGCAGCGGGGACACGGCATCGACGAACAGGTCCGGCAGCCGGTCGGAGCGGCGCAGGCCGAGCTCGCCGCCCTTGTCCTTGCTGCCTTCGGAGGCCTCGCGCACCAGTGCGGCAAAGTCCTCGCCCGCCTTCAGGCGTTGCAACAGCTGAACCGCGCGCAAGCGGCGCTCGGCGGTCTCGGCGATGCTGGCGTTCTCGGGCAGCGTGATGAGGATCTGCGCCACGTTGAGCTCGGTGGACAGCCCGGCCTTGAGGCGCTGCTCGTTCAGCCAGTTCTCGATGTCGGTGTCGGTGATGCGGATGCGGGCCTGCACGTCGCGCTCGCGCACCCGATCGAGCAGCATCTGGTCGCGCAGGTTGTCGCGAAAGCGCTGGTAGTCGATGCCCTCGCCGCGCAGGCGCTCACGCAGCTGGGCCAGGTTGAGCTGGTTCTGTGCGGCCACGGCGCCCACCGCGCGGTCGAGTTCGACGTCCTCGATGCGCGACACCGTCTCGCGCGCATGGCTGAGCTGGGCGCGGTCGTCGATCAGCTGGTCGAGCATGCTGCGCAGCAGTTCGTCGCGCGTCGGTGCGCGTGTGCCGCTGCGGGCAGCCTCGCGCTCCACCTGGGCCACGCGCTGCAGCACCTCGCTGTTGGTGACCAGCTCGCGGTTGACCACGGCCACGATGTGGTCACCCGCGCGCCGGGGTGAGGCGGCTTCCGCTGCGCGGATGGCGGCTGCGGTCTGGGCCGTGGCAGGGGTGGCCGCGAGCTGCAGGCCGGCGCCGAGCAGCGCAAGTGCCGCGGCAACGGCGAGCCTGGGCGCGCGGGGGCGGCGGCTCGGGGCGGAGGGCGGCAGGTCGGTCATGGTGGGCATGCGCAGGAAGGGGCTCTGCTAGGGGCTGGGCGAAGGGAGCGGCGTTCGGCTCGGCAGTCGGTCACGGTTCGGCGCTGCCGCCATCGCCCACGGAGGTCGAAGAGGAACCAGAGGCACTGCCACGCTCACGCAGCAACCTGTAACCCGGGATATTGTCCTTCAACGCCGAGAGCGGGTTGCTGCCCAGGGCCAGCCGGGACAGGCCGACCAGCTCCAGCTGCAGCATCAGCCGGCTGGTGGCGGCACTGGCGCCGGTGGAGCGCCGTTCGGCCACCACGCGGCCGATCCAGCAGCCGGCGTCGTACTCGAAGCCGGCCAGCGCCCCGCTGACGCGCCGCTCGCGCTTGCTGTAGTCGATGCGGCCGACGGTGTAGAGCGTGCCTTCGCAGCTGCCGCCACTGCCGCCACTGCCGCTGCTGCCGCTGCTGCCGCCCGCCGCGCGTAGCGCCGTGTTGGCCTGGGCCGCCGCGCCGGCGGGCAGGGACAGCGGTGCCCCGCGCCCCAGCACCGGCCACTGCCAGCCCAGCGCGTACTGCTCGCTCGCATCGCGCTGGAAGGAGTAGCTCGCATGCACCGTGCGAAAGGGGCCTGGCGAGTAGGTCACCGTGCCGGTGGAGCGGGTGACGCGGCTGATCTCGGGGTTGTACTGGACCGTGGAGCCGAGCGACCAGCGCGCGATGGCGCTGGTCGAGCCCAGCAGCAGCACGTCCGAGAAGCGCTGCGTCAGCGGCACGCCGTCGCCGGTGATGCGCTGGTCGCGCAGCAGGTAGCGCTGCGCCAGACCCAGGCGACCCAGCTCGACGCCGGAGCCGGCATCGATGAAGCGTGTCGTGAGCCCGGCGGTGACGCCCTGCGTGTCGGCCACCCGGTCGACACCCGAGAACGCCGCGTCGTGGAACACCGTGGTGGCGTTGAAATCCAGTGCGGCGCTGTCGAAGTTGGGCAGCGCCGACTGCTCACGCCAGGGTGTCTGCACGTACAGCAGGCGCGGCTCCAGGGTCTGGGTGAGGGCGCGCCCGAACAGCGTCAGCGGGCGGTCGAAGGTCCAGCTGCTGTCCAGGCTGACGGTCGGGATGAAGCGGGAGGCCCGTCGGCGGCCGTCGCTGAGCGCCTGGTCCATGTCGTAGGCGGCCGCGTTGAAGCGCAGCCGCGGCGTGAGCTGCCAGCCGCCGTCACCCAGGTGCCAGGCCAGCGTGCCGAGCAGGTGGGCGCGGCTGCCCTTGGTCAGGGTCGGGTCCTCGTGCTCGAAGCGGTTCGCCTCGGCCTGCAGCGACCACTCCAGCTCGCTGCCCAGCCCGGCCCAGCGGGCGCCAACCTGTGGCATGCGCCGGTACGGGGCGGTGATCGTGCCGCTGCTGTCGCTGCTTTGCAGCACCTGCCAGGTCTGGGCCGAGGCGTACAGCCACTGGTCGACCGGGCCGATCACGCCCAGGCGCAGGCTGCGGCGCTGCTGTGCCCGGGCCTGCGAGCCGAGCAGGCGCGGCGTCAGGTTGGAGGCGCCACGCAGGCCGTCGTTCCAGTAGGCATCGTCGGAGACGCGCAGCAGGTGGCCATCGATGTCCACGTCGCTGCCCAGCTGACCGCGGTGATCCCAGCGCGCGGCCCAGCGGTCCCGCCCCGCCAGCTGGTCCTGCGGCAGCCAGGCCAGCGCGGTCTCGCCGCTCAGGCGCGGCTGCAGGTAGCGGAACTCGCTGTCCAGGCCCGCGCCGCGCTTGAGCGAGATCGTCGGCGTGAGCGTGGCGTCGTAGTTCGGGGCGATGTTCCAGTAGTACGGCACCGCCACCACCAGGCCGTTGGTGGTCGAAAGGTCGATGCTCGGCGGCAGCCAGCCGGACTTGCGGTCTTCGGTGACCGGGAAACTCAGCACCGGCAGGGCGAGGATGGGCACGTCCTGGAAGCGCAGCACCGCCCCTTCGGCAAGGCCTTCGTTGGTGTTGAAGTCCAGCCGGATGCGCCGGGCCGTCAGCACCCAGGGCGGCGTCTCGTCGTCGCCGACCTTGCAGCTGCTGTAGCTGGAGCCGCTCACCTCCAGGCGATTGGGGCCGAGGAAGTCGATGCGCTCGGCACGGCCCCCGGCGTCGGTGAGGGCGAAGTGGTAGCGAGGCTTCAGCACGTGGCCGGTGACTCGCTCGGTGTCGATGTCCAGCTCGGCACCGGCAAAGCGGTCCTCGCCGCGCAGCAGCTGCACGTCGCCCCGGGCGCGCAGGCGGTCGTTGGCGAGGCCGTACTCCAGCTCGTCGGCCTGCAGGGCCATCTCGCCGCGTTGCAGCTGCACCCGTCCGGTGGCGCGCAGCTGGCTGCCGATGGAGCCCTCCAGGCGGTCGGCTTCGAAGCTCAGCAGCGTGGCGTCGGCCGCGCTGCGCGGGGCCAGCCGCAGCCCCTCGGCGGGGGCACGCCAGTTGGCCGGGCGGCAGCTCAGGGGCGGCTGGCGCCTGGCTGCCGCCTTGCTGGCGGCGGCCACCGTGGCCGCATCGGTGGCAGGGTCTGTGGCCAGGTTCGTGGCCGCGAACGCGGGGCCTGCCAGCGCGACCAGCAGTGCGCTGACCAGCGGGCGCACGGCCAGGTGGACGGGTGGGCAGGTCGGGCGGGCGAGGGGACGGCGGGCGGCAGGCAAGGTCGGGTCGGCAATGGCGGACGGCTCGCGGTACCCCGCTCGCTAGAATCGATCGATTATTTCACGCGGGCCTGCCGCCGATCACCTTGAATCCCGCTGCCGACTCCGTTTCTCCCGCCGCCCCGACCTCCCCTGCTCCGTCGAGCGAGGTGACCTGGACCGACCCCGCCCGCCACGCCGCCTTCGACGCCTGGCTGGCCGGTGTCGCCGCCCAGCAGGGGCTCGACCCCGCCACGCTGCGGCCGGCCAGTGCGGATGCGAGCTTTCGCCGCTACCTGCGCCTGGATGCGCGTGAGGCGGGCCAGCCCAGCCGCATCGTGATGGACGCGCCGCCCAGCCACGAGGACTGCCGCCCCTTCGTGCAGGTGGCCGGCCTGCTCGGTGGCGCCGGCCTGGCGGCGCCGCAAGTGCTGGCCTGGGACGAGGCGCAGGGCTTCATGCTGCTGTCCGACCTGGGCGATCGCACCTACCTGGCCGAGCTGCAGTCGCTCGACCTGTCCGGCGGGGCGGGCCTGCGGCGCGCCGACGGGCTCTACCGGGACGCCATCGACACGCTGGTGAGGCTGCAGCGCATCGACGCCACGGCGGCCGTGCCGGCCTACGACCGCGCGCTGATGCAGCGCGAGCTGGACCTCTTCCCCGAGTGGTACGTGGCTCGCCACCGCGGCGCCACGCTGACGGACCGGGAGCGTGAGCAGCTGGCGCGCTGCTTCGACCTCATCCTGAAGACCTGCCTGGCCCAGCCGGCCGTGCTGGTGCACCGCGACTACCACAGCCGCAACCTGATGCTGCCGCTGGGTGGCCCGGGTGAACTGGCCGAGGGCAGCGGCCCGGGCATCCTCGACTTCCAGGACGCGGTGGCCGGCCCGGCCAGCTACGACCTGGTCTCGCTGCTGCGCGACGCCTACATCGAGTGGGACGAGGCCATCCAGATCGACTGGGCCGCGCGCTACTGGGAGCGCGCCCGCAAAGCCGGCGTGCCGGTGGCGGATGACTTTGGCAGCTTCTGGCGTGACTACGAGTGGATGGGCCTGCAGCGCCACCTGAAGGTTCTGGGCATCTTCGCGCGCCTGTCCCACCGCGACGGCAAGGACGGCTACCTGAAGGACCTGCCGCTGGTCTGGCGCTACGCCCACCACGTGGCGATGCGCTACTCCGTGCTCACGCCGCTGGCACGCCTGCTGGAGCGGCTGGAAGACGTCCGCGCCCGCGACGGCTACACCTTCTGACCGGCCGCGGCCCCGCCATGCCCAGCGCACTGCGCCGTTTCGGGCGCGACCTCGCGCTGTCGTCGGTGGTGGCCGGCTTCGTCGCCGTGCTGGTGGGCTATACCAGCTCGGTGGTGATCATCTTCCAGGCCGCCCAGGGCCTGGGCGCCTCCGCCGAGCAGCTCACCTCCTGGATGTGGGCGCTGGGCATCGGCATGGGCCTGAGCAGTGCCGGCCTGAGCCTGTGGTATCGCGAGCCGGTGCTGACCGCCTGGTCCACGCCCGGTGCGGCGCTGCTGGTCACGGCCGGTGCCGGGGTCAGCCTGGCCGAAGGCATCGGCGCCTTCATCGTCTGCGCCGGGCTGATCACCCTGGCCGGTGCCACCCGGGCCTTCGAGCGCGTGATGGACCGCATCCCCCAGCCGCTGGCGGCCGCGCTGCTGGCCGGCGTGCTGGCGCGCTTCGCGCTGGATGCCTTTGCGGCGCTGCGCAGCGACTTTGCTCTGGTCGGCAGCATGCTGCTGGTCTACCTGCTCGGCCGGCGCTTCTGGCCGCGTTACGCGGTGCCGGCGGTGCTGGTCGCCGGGCTGCTGCTCGCGGCGTTGCTGGGCCAGCTGCACCTGGAGGCCGTGCAGCTGCGCTGGGCCCAGCCGGTGTGGACGACGCCCGAGTTCAGCGCGCGCGCCCTGGTCGGCGTGGCGCTGCCGCTGTTCGTGGTGACGATGGCCTCCCAGAACCTGCCAGGCGTGGCGGCGCAGCGCGCGGCCGGCTACGCGATCCCCGTCTCGCCGGTGATCACCGCCACCGGCGTGGTCAACCTCCTGCTTGCGCCCTTCGGCGGCTATGCCTACAACCTGGCGGCCATCACCGCGGCGATCTGCATGGGCCGCGAGGCGCATGAGGACCCGGCACGGCGCTACACCGCCAGCGTGATGGCCGGGCTGTTCTACCTGGCGATGGGGCTGGCCGGCGGCGCGGTGGTGGGGCTGATCGCCGCCTTCCCGAAGGCGCTGGTGCTGGCGGTGGCCGGGCTGGCGCTGCTGGGCAGCATCGGCGGCGCACTGGCCACGGCGCTGGAGACGCCGAAGTGGCGCGAGCCGGCGCTGATCACCTTCCTGGTCACGCTCAGCGGCGTCAGCCTGCTGGGTATCGGCGCGGCCTTCTGGGGCGTGGTGGCCGGCGCGCTGGCGGTGGCTGTGCAACACTGGCGCGCCCGCTGACCCGGGCGTGCCGGAGCCCCTGCGATTCACGGAACCCCTCATGGACCTGCTCTTCGTTGCCGACCCGATCGAGACCTTCAAGACCTACAAGGACAGCACCTTCGCGATGATGCGTGAGGCCGCGCGGCGCGGTCATCGCCTGCACGTGTGCGAGCCGACCGACCTGGTCTGGGTGCGCGGCAGCCGGGTGGTGGCTCGCAACGCGCGCACGCTGATCCTGACTGGCAGAGAGCAGGCCGACTGGTACGAGGTGGTCGCCACGCAGGAGCTGGCGCTGGCCGATGTCGACGCGGTGCTGATGCGCAAGGACCCTCCCTTCGACAGCGAGTACGTCTACGCCACCCACCTGCTGCAGCAGGCCGAGCGCGAGGGTGCGCGGGTCTTCAACCGCCCGCAGGCGCTGCGTGACCACCCGGAGAAGCTGGCGATCCTGGAGTTTCCGCAGTTCATCGCCCCGACCCTGGTCGCGCGCGAGGCGGCAGCGATCCGCGCCTTCCATGCCGAGCAGGGCGACATCATCCTCAAGCCGCTGGACGGCATGGGTGGCATGGGCATCTTCCGCGTCGGGCCGGACGGGCTGAACCTCGGTTCGATCATCGAGACGCTCAACCAGGGCGGCGCCACCACGGTGATGGTGCAGCGCTACCTGGGCGAGATCGTCCAGGGCGACAAGCGCATCCTGCTGATCGGCGGCGTGCCGGTGCCCTACTGCCTGGCGCGCATCCCGCAGGGTAGCGAGATCCGCGGCAACCTGGCCGCCGGTGGCAAGGGTGTGGCGCAACCGCTGTCGGACAGCGACCGGGCGATTGCCGAGGCGCTCGGCCCGATCCTGGCCGCGCGTGGGCTTCTGCTGGTGGGGCTGGATGTGATCGGCAACTGCCTGACCGAGATCAACGTCACCAGTCCGACCTGCTTCCAGGAAATCACCGACCAGACGGGTTGCGACGTGGCGGCGCTGTTCATCGATGCCCTCGAAGCCGCCCTGGCCTGAGGGGCGGCAGGCCGTGCGGGCGCCTCCCCGGCGGTGTCTGTTGGCCGTGGCCTGCGCATTGGCGCTGGCTGGCTGCGTGTTCGTGCCCCGCACCGTGCAGGTCTACGACGAGGACTGCCAGATCACCAGCCGCCAGATGGTGCTGGACGTGCAGCAGATCGGCACCCTCGGCCACTGCGTCAACGAGGGCTGCGCTGGCGCGCTGGTGGCGCTCGGCGCGGTGGCGTCGGTGTCAGCGGTGATCTCCGGCTCGGTGGTGATCGTCGGCAACGTCGTGTACTGGTTCGAGAAACGCAGCCTGTGCCGGGAAGCGCCGCGGCCGCGCTGAGGGCCGGGAGTGCGCAGCAACAGAGCCAAAGAGAGCCAACGAGAGCCAAAGAGAGCCAGAAAGAGCCGCCTGCGCGGCCGCGCTTGTTCAGCGCAGCGGTGCCTCCTCCACCAGCCGCAGCCGTGGTGCTGCCCCGGCCGCCGCAGCCGCGTGGGCCTGGCGCTTGCGCTGGTACATCTGCTCGTCGGCGTGGGCCAGCAGGCTGGCGGGGTCGGCGGCGTGGTCCGGGTAGATCGCCATGCCCACCGAGCAGCCGATGCGCAGGCAGCAGCTGCCGACGTTGAGTGGCAGCGCGATCGCCTTGGAGAGCTTGCCCAGGATGCGCTCCAGGCTGGCGTCCTCCGGGGCGTTGGGGATCAGCGCGGCGAACTCGTCGCCACCGAGCCGGGCGACCATGTCGTCGCTGCGAAGGCAGCGCCGCATGCGCTGGGCCGCCGCCTTCAGCGCGGTGTCGCCCACCGCGTGGCCGTGCTCGTCGTTGATCTGCTTGAAGTGGTTCAGGTCGAGGAACAGGATGGCCACGCGCTGCCCGAGCCGCTGCGCCTCGGCGATGGCCGCATGCACCCGCTCGGCGAAGCGCTCGCGGTTGACCAGGCCGGTCAGCGCGTCGTGGTTGGCGCGGTATTCGTTGCGACGGGCGTGCTCGCGGAACTCGGTGACATCGGTCACCGTGCCGATGAAGCCCGCCGGCAGCCGGTGCGCATCCAGGATCGGACCGGCCTCGATGCGCAGCCAGGTCTCGGCACCGCTCGCGCCCAGGCAGAGCTCGTCGGCAAAGCGCACCTGGGCGCTGCTGGCCGCGTTCCAGCGCGGGCCCAGGCGGGCGACGTCGTCGCCCGGCAGCATGTTCAGCCAGTGGCGGCCCAGCTGGGCGAGCGCATCGACGTGGAGCATCTGCGCGCAGCGCTCGTTGCAGTAGCTGAGCTGGCCCTGTGCGTCGGTCTCGAACAGCCCCACCGACGCCTGGCGGGCCAGCTCGCGAAAGCGCAGCGATTGCCGGGCGAGCTCCTGCTGCACCTCGGTGGCGCGCTGTAGTTCGATGCGCAGCTGGCGGGCCTGGTCCTTGAGGAGGCGTTCGCGCCGGGCGATCTCGCTCATGTCGCGGATCTGCAGCACGCACTGCAGTGCGCCATTGCCCTGGCGGGCACCCTCGGGCGAGCCCTGCGGCGGCAGCGTCGCGATCACGTCCACCGCGTGGCGCATGCGCTCGTCGCCGGCATCGCCCGGGCGGAACAGCGGCAGCGGCACCGGGTGGAAGGCGTGCGACAGCCGCAGCGAGTGGCCGAACTCCAGGCACTCGCGCACCGCGAACAGCAGGCGCGGGTCGATGCTGCCGCCCCAGACGTCGGCCAGGCGGCGCCCGACCGGCTCCGGCACGCTGCGCATGCGCTCGCGCACCCAGCGGTTGGCCATGACGATGCGGGCGTCCCGGTCGAGCACCAGCAGGCCGAAGTCGATGGTGTCGAGCAGGTGATGCATGGGCCAGGGCGGCGCCGCGGGCGCCTTCGTGGGCGGGGGAACGGCCGCGATCACGGTCGCAGCCACGGGAGCGGTTGCAGAGGCAGTCACAGAGGCGGTCACGTGTGAGGACGCCGGGCGGACGGGGCTCATGCCGGTGTGGGGTCGAGTTCGAAGAAGTGCCGGATGCGTTCGATGCCGGTTTCCAGCGCCGACAGCTCCATCAGGAACAGCACGTAGCCGCTGATCTGCTGGGCCAGCATGTTCATGCCGATGCGCGCCATCAGCACCATCTCGTTGCCGGGGTGGCTGGCGAACAGCTCCTGCGGCTCGGCCGAGCGTACGCCCGGCAGGGTGCCGATCATCTCCGCGTCGAAGATGTGCGCCAGGCTGTTCATGCAGCTGTTGATGATGATGTTGCCCACCTCGGCCAGGGCGTCCTGCTCCAGCTCGCTGATCTGCTCGGCCGCGGGCGAGCAGTCGCCCAGCATGCGGCGCACGATCTCCAGGCTGCCGTGCTCGGGAAACAGCAGCACGGCTTCGGTGGACAGGCCGCCCTGCTGGCGGTCGAAGCGCTGCGCGATGCTGCACAGCTTGGTCGTGGCGCCCTGGCGCGGCAGGCCCTGCAGTTGGCGCACCAGCTCGGCACGCGGCAGCAGCTCGACCACCGGTACCGTCATCTGGATCTCCTCGTGCACGATGTCGGCAAAGGAGGCCGCTGCCTCGCCCAGCGCGAGGTTGAACGCCTCGGCCAGGGCATCGCGGCTGTCGTCGTCGAGCTCGATCACGGGCACACCTCGACCGCCGTGCGGGGCGCATCGAGCAGGGCCAGGATGGCGTCGATCACCTCGCCCTTGATCGGCTTGCGAAACAGCGCCACGCCGAGGGCCTCGGCCCTGGCCAGGGTGGCTGCCTGCACGTTGGCGGTGAGCAGGACGATGCGGGTGTCGGGCTGCTCGGAGAGGATGGACGCCGCGGCCTCGATGCCGCTGATGCCGGGCATGTTGACGTCCATGATGACCAGCGTCGGCGCATGCACGCGCGCCTGGGCGATGGCCTCGGGGCCGTCGCCCGCCTCGACCAGCCGGGCGGCGGGGCAACGGTTGCGGATCAGGCCGCAGGCGATGTTGCGTGAGATCTTGCTGTCATCGACCACCAGGATGGTGGCGTGCGGGTCACTCATGAGGGTCTCCGGTTGGACTGCCGAGCAGTATCCAGAGACCTTTGGCGATTGATTTTTCCAAATTGAGGCCGCTTTGCGGCCTTCCTCGGGCGACCCGGCGGATCAGAAGTTCACGCCGACCTTGGCACCCCAGGTCAGCGGGTCGAGCCGCTCGCCACCGCGCCGGTTGGTGAAGTGGTAGCGAACGTCGAGGCCGGTGTAGAGCGGGCCGGCGCGGAAGTTCGCCCCCGCGGCGGCACCCAGGCCGGTGTAGGTGCGGTCGCCCGCGGCGCTGTCGAACTGGAACACCCCCAGGCTCGGGCCCACGCCCATCGACAGGCCGGGCGCACCCTGCACCGGTGCGGTGTAGCGCGGCGACAGTTCCCAGTTGGTGCCCTGCACGCCGCCCTTGTTGGAGCGCGAGAAGTTCACGTGGGTGCGGATGCGCTTGTCGGGCGACTGGATCAGGCCGCAATTCATGTTGAGGTCGAGGCCCCAGGCATTCGTGTTGGCGCCCTGGTCGGGCATCACGCGGTTGCCGGTGAAGGCGATGCTGACTTCCGGCTTGAAGTTCGGGTCCTTGAGGGCGGGCATCAGCGTCCAGCCGGAGGACTGGGCCTGGGCGGCAGAAGCAGCGAGGGCAGCGAGCGCGATCAGAGAAAGGCGGAGGATCTGTTTGGCCATGGTCAATGCAGGTTCTGGACGGGGTCGGAGCGTCGCCGCCCCACACGGTGGGTGGGGCGGCGACACGGGAGCGTGGACTCTAGGGAAGTCGGCGATGAAGCACTGTGACAAGAATCACACAGTGGCTGGACCGCAACGCGGCGCCGTGGTTCCGCCGCGCTGGTCAGCGCATGTAACCACTGTGCTGCGCCGTCGCCCCTGGCGGCTGGCCGGGCCGCTCATCGCTCATCGCTCGCCCCTCGCCCCTCGCCCCTCGCCCATTACTTGGCGTCCACCAGCGCGGAGATGTCCAGCAGCGTCAGCACGCTGTCGTCGGGCTTGCCGATCTGGCGGCCCGAGGAGTAGGGGAAGTTGTTGTCGTTGACCACCACGATGTGGCGGGCATCCACCACCGCCAGGCCCTCGGGGCCGAGGTGCGGCAGCACGAAGGTCTCCTCGTTCGGCCCCACCTTGGCCAGGCGCTTCGGGTTGGCGATCTTCGTGAGGTCGATGTAGGCCACCTTCTTCACGAAGCCGTCGGCGTCGAGCTGGCTAAGGTCGATTTTGTAGATGCGCTTGAACTTCGCCGGACGGGTGAAACAGTCCGTACGCGGCGCCTCGGGGCAGCCGGGGCCGGCGCCTTCGGTGGCGTCGTCTCGCTCGATCACCAGGCCGGTCGAGGCATCCAGCAGCTGGAAGTCGGCGGCGACGTTGCCGGCGGCCTCGAAGCGGTACTTCCACTGCGTGCCGCGGCTACCTGCTGCTCACCGCAACGGCCACCGAGTGCCGCGCCGACTGGGTCTACGTGGACAGCGTGACCCGCCGCAGCTACACCGCCCTGACGGACCAGGCCCTGCGGGTGCGGCCGGGGGCCGCCGGGCGGCGCGTCGTGGCGGTCTGAGCCGCCTGCAGCAGCCCGTCGCGCCGCCCGCGATGGGCTCTGGAGGCCTCCTGCCGGCCTCGCCGACGCGCCTGTGCGGTCCTGACCTGCCGCGCCAGCCTGGGCGTCGTGGGCTGCGCACTGCCACGTGAGGGCCAGCGCATGGCCTGCCCGTCGTGGCCGCGGGCCGGGCCTGCAGCGCGATCATGGGCGCGGGTAGGATGCCGGTGTCCCTGTGGCGTCCCATGCCTCATGGTGGCCCCGCGGCCAGGAACCTCGCGGGATTGATCCCTGATCATCCATGATGAATCCGGTCCCTGCATGGAACATATCCGGGGATGACTCAACGATGCCCCTCAGCCTGTCGCTCTATCTGGACCTGGTGCGGTTCATTGCCGCGGCTGCGGTATTTCTGGATCATCTGTCGAGCAGTCCATTCACCCACGACCGCCGTTGGTACGGCGCCAACGCCTTTGGTGATGCGGCGGTCACGATCTTCTTCGTGCTGTCTGGATACGTGATCGCGTATGTCAGCTGCGAGCGAGAGAAACTGCCCCGCCAATACATCTCGGCCCGGGTCAGCCGGCTGTACTCCGTGGTGGCCGTGGCGCTGCCGCTGACATGGATGCTGGACGCCTGGGGTGCGAGCATCAATGCACCCTTCTATGCGATCAAGACCGTGTTGTGGAAGCCGCCCAGCGTCGAAGCGTATCTCGCATCGGTTTTCTTCGTCAACGAATTCCAGGTTTTCCAGTTCGGCGGCATTGCCCCGGGTTCAAACGGTCCCTATTGGTCGCTGAGTTTCGAGGCGGTCTACTACGCGGTCGCGGGCCTGGTGCTCTTCCTGCGGCCTGCCATCGGATTGCCGCTGGCTGCGGCGCTGCTGTTGCTCGGCGGTCGCACGATCGTTGCGTTGTTCCCCGTCTGGCTCCTGGGTTTTGCCGTCTACAGGATGCGCCCGCGGTTCAAGATCCCTGTCCCGCTGTCGGCGCTGTTGTTTCTCCTGACCGCAGTGGTTCTCGTGCTCAGCCCCAAGATCGTCGACGCCTTTCCCGAGGATAATTTCGGCTTCCGGTTCCCCTGGGGGCGGGGACCCTTCAACAGGAATCTGCTGGCCGACTATTTCGTCGGGATCTTCTTTTCGCTGCACCTGTTCCTTGCCCAGGCGCTGTTCTCACGAAAGAAGACTTCCATCCCCTTTGCTGGGGTGATTCGCTGGGTCGGATCGCTCACATTCCCCCTGTATCTCATCCACTATCCCGTGCTGTGCTTTGTTTGCGCAGTCAGTCCGTGGCACCCAGGCAGCGCACGTCACGCGGCGGTTGCTGCGATGTCGGTCCTTGCGGCGGTGGTCCTGCTGACACCGTTGTGCAACCGGTTGCGTGACGCCATTCGTTTGCGCTTGGGCACTTCCATTCGATCCAGCGCCTGGAGCGGATGAGGGTGCGGGCGGCGCAAGGTGGCCAGTGCGGGCCGCTCGTTGAGATGCGTGGTCGCTCTTGGTGGAGCCCGCCCGTCCCTGGCTTGGCCTGGCCGGCCGGCGGCCTGTGCGAGGATGGCGGCCCCGCTGCCGCTTCGTTCCATGCTCATCGACCCTTCCGCCTGGCCTCTCCTCCTTGCTGCCGCCTTCGGCGCCGGCGTGCTCAATGCCATCGCGGGAGGAGGCAGCTTTCTGACCTTCCCGGCGCTGGTGTTCACCGGCGTGCCGCCGATTGCCGCCAACGCCACCAGCGCGGTGGCGGTCAGCCCGGGCTACCTGGGCAGCACGCTGGGCTTTCGGGCGGAACTGGCGGCGCTGCCGCGCCGACTGCTGGTGGTCGAGGGGCTGATCTGCGCGGTGGGTGGGGTGGCCGGTGCGCTGCTGCTGCTGGTCACGCCGGCCAAGGTTTTCTCGGCCATCGTCCCGTGGCTGCTGCTGTTCGCCACCGCGGTGTTCGCGCTCGGGCCGCGGCTGCTGGCCGTGCTGCGCCTGCGTGCCGGCCGCGCGACCGGCGCCGGTGATGCTGCCAGTGGCGGCGCGCACCCGTTGCTGCGCAACGGCGGGCTCCTCCTGGTGGCGGTCTATGGCGGCTACTTCAACGGCGGGCTCGGCATTCTGCTGATGGCGCTGTACGCGCTGGCTGGCGAGGCGCACATCCACACGGCCAACGCGCTGAAGAACCTCAACTCGCTGGTGTTGTCGCTGCTGAGCGTCGCGGCCTTCGCCTGGGCGGGGGCGGTGCACTGGCCGCAGGCGCTGGTGATGGCCGCCGCAGCCACCGGCGGCGGCTTTGTCGGCGCACGCATTGCCCGGCGCCTGCCCGCAGCGGCGGTGCGGGCCATTGTGATCGGCACCGGCCTGGTGATGGCTGCGGTGTTCTTCAGCCGCTGAGTTTCCCGTCCCGGGTTCCGCGCCCCGGGTTTCGACCCCCGGGCCACCGGGGCCAGGCCGGGTGCGCCACCTGCGCGTGACGGAAGCCCGCCCGCTGGCCCTGGGCTGCGCCGCCATCCCCTGAACACGCGGGGCGCGATTGCCTGCCCGCTTCCCACAATCCCGGTCGTTCCCACGGGCACTTGCCCGGACGGGTGCACATACCAACAGGGAGGACGAATGCGCAGCGGGTGGGGGCGATGGTCGCGGGTGGCGGGGCGCTGGACGCGCCGCCGGGGCGTGTACCGGCCGATGCAACGGGTGGCGGTGCCGGTGGTCATCCTGGCGACGGGCCTGCTGCTCGGTGTCGAGGCGAGCGCAGCCCGCGGTGGGTGGGAGCCGATGCCGTTGCCGCCGACCTCAACCCCTGCACCGCTGACGGAGCGCGGCGATGCGGCCAGCCCCTGGGCGGGTGTCTACGCGGTGGCACCCGATCTGGCGAGTTGCCGCCCCGGCCGTCTGGCGCCGACCGAGCAGGCCCGCGCGCTGGCGCTGCTGAACGACATCCGCCGCCTGCACGGCTTGGGCCCGGTGGACTGGGATGCCACGCAGGAGGAGCCCGTGATGCGCGCCGCGCTGCTGTTCGCGGCCAACGGCCAGCTCTCGCACACGCCGTCGGCGCACTGGCGCTGCCTCTCGGCGGCCGGGGCGCAGGGTGCGGCCAGCAGCAACATCCACCTCTGGGTGGGCAGCGCGGGCAGCCTGCCGCGCAGGAGCGAAGACGTGGTGATCGGCTTCCTCACCGACATCGGCAATCGCGTGAGCGGCAACATCGGCCACCGGCGCTGGATGCTCGACCCCTTCCTGAAGCGCGTGGCCTTCGGCCGGGTGGGAGCCCGAGCCGGGGCGATGCTGCACGACGGTGCGGCGTTGAGCGTGGTGGACGTGGCCGGCGGCTTGAACGATGCGGGTGGCCTGGGCGGCTCGGCCCGGGCGGACCACTGGGCCTGGCCGCAGGGGGTGTATCCGGCCAGGTACTTCCACCCGGAGGCCTTCCTGTCCTTTTCCGCCATCGTCGACCTGACCGAGCGGGCGGCGAATGCCGCGGTGGACTACCGCGGCGCCAGCGTCAGCGTGCGCCGGGCCGACGGCCGCCCGCTGGTGGTGAGCCAGCTGAGCTTCGACCACCACGGCTACGGGCTGCCCAACAGCCTGCAGTTCAAGGCCGCCGGCATCGAGCCCGACATCGAGCACGAGGTGCTGATCCAGGGCGTGCGCGCGGCCGGGGTGCCGCGCGACTACCGCTACCGGTTCCGCATCGTGCCGTGAAGCGGGCTCAGGTGCGTGCCGGCCGGCGGCTGGCCGCAGTGCCTCGCCAGGCCGCCATCAGGCTGTCCCAGCGCGGCCGCACCGCGGCGAGGTGGCGTTCCTTGACGTGCCCGTATCCGCGGATCTCCTCCGGCAGGCGGGCGATTTCCGCCGCCTGGGCCAGGCGCTCGGCGCTCAGGCCGGTGAGCAGTTCCTCGATCGTGGCGCGGTACTCGGCGATCAGCGCCCGCTCGGTGCGGCGCTCCGTGGTGCCGCCGAAGGGGTCGAAGGCGCTGCCGCGCAGCCCCTTCAGCTTTGCCAGCCAGGGCAGGGCGCGGTTCAGCCAGGGGCCCCAGCGGCGCTTGACGAGGTGGCCGTCGCCGTCCCGGGCGGCGAACTTCGGCGGTGCGAGGTGGTGCACGATCTTGAACTCGCCCTCGAACATCTCGGCGATGCGCTGCAGGAAGGCCGGGTCGCTGTGCAGCCGGGCCACCTCGTACTCGTCCTTGTAGGCCATCAGCTTGAAGAGGTAGCGCGCCACTGCCTCGCTGAGCCTGAGCTGCGCGGGCGCCGCACCTGAGCCCGCTGCCAGCACGCGCTGCTCGGCCTCGCGCACCTTCTGGACGAAGGCGGCGTACTCGGCGGCGTAGGCGGCGTTCTGGTAGCCGGTCAGGAATTCGACGCGGCGGCGCAGCAACTCGTCCAGCGAGGGGCGCCTGACGATCTGGATCACCTGCTGCGCGCTGAACAGCGACTGCACGCCCGCCAGGTCATGGGCGCAGCGGCGGCCCCATTCGAAGGCGGTGCGGTTGCCATCGACCTGTACGCCGTTGAGCTCCATGGCGCGCAGCAGCGCGGCCCGGCTCAGCGGGACCTGGCCGCGCTGCCAGGCGTAGCCCAACATCAGCGGGTTGGTGAAGATGGCGTCGCCCAGCAGCTGCAGCGCTACCTGCTCGGCGTCGAAGCTGCCGAGCTTGTCGGCCCCCACCGCCTGGAGCAGCGCGGCCTCGCAGCGCTCGCCGGGGAACTGCCAGTCCGGGTTGCCGACGAAGGCCGCGGTGGGGGTGCGGTGCGAGTTCATCGCCACGAAGGTGCGGCCGAGGTGGGTGACCTGCAGCGTGCTGGCGCCGGCGGCGACGATGGCGTCGCAGGCGATCACCAGGTCGGCCTTGGCGGTGTCCACCTTGGTGCTGTGGATGGCGTCGGGCCGGTTGGCGATCTGCACATGGCTCCAGGTGGCGCCGCCCTTCTGGGCCAGGCCGGCGCTGTCCTGCGTGACCACGCCCTTGCCCTCCAGGTGCGCGGCCATGCCCAGCAGCTGGCCGATGGTGATCACGCCGGTGCCGCCGACGCCGGCCACCACGATGCCCCAGGGCTGCTCGGCCACCGGCAGCACCGGTTCCGGCAGCGCGGGCAGCGCAGAGGGGTCGGCCTTCTGCTCCTTCTTCGGCTTCCTGAGCTGCCCGCCCTCGACGGTGATAAAGCTCGGGCAGAAGCCCTTCACGCAGGAGAAGTCCTTGTTGCAGCTGCTCTGGTTGATGCGGCGCTTGCGGCCGAACTCGGTTTCCACCGGCTCGACGCTCAGGCAGTTGCTCTGCACACTGCAGTCGCCGCAGCCCTCGCAGACCGCCTCGTTGATGACGGTGCGCACGGCTGGGTCGACCATCTTGCCGCGCTTGCGGCGGCGGCGCTTCTCGGTGGCGCAGGTCTGGTCGTAGATCAGGATGGTGCAGCCGGGCTGCTCGCGCAGCTCGCGCTGCACCGTGTCCAGCTCATCGCGGTGGCGCACCGTGACACCCGGGGCCAGCCCGACGGCGCCGTCGTACTTGGCCGGCTCGTCGGTGACGACGACGATCTTCCTGGCGCCCTCGGCCTCCAGCTCGCGGGTCATCTGCGGCACGGTGAGGATGCCGTCCACCGGCTGGCCGCCGGTCATTGCCACCGCGTCGTTGTAGAGGATCTTGTAGGTGATGTTCACCCCGGAGGCGATGCTCTGGCGCACCGCCAGCGCGCCGGAGTGGTAGTAGGTGCCGTCGCCCAGGTTGGCGAACATGTGTGGGCGCTTCGTGAACGGGGCCTGGCCGACCCAGGGCACGCCCTCGCCGCCCATCTGGGTGAAGCCCACCGTGCTGCGGCCCATCCACACGCTCATGAAGTGGCAGCCGATGCCGGCCATCGCCAGCGACCCCTCCGGCACCCGGGTGCTGGTGTTGTGCGGGCAGCCGCTGCAGAACCATGGCTTGCGCTCCAGTTCGCCGCTGGTGGTACTCCAGCTGCCGCCGCCCTTCAGGTCGCGCCCGGCCAGCACCGCCAGGCCCTGGTCCATGCGCGCGGCCACGTCGGGCGGCACGCCCAGCTTCTTCAGCCGCTTGGCCAGCGCCTGGGCGATCAGCGCGGGCGTCAGGTCGGCGGTGGCGCGCAGCAGGGTGTTGGCGCTGGGGTTGGGCTGGCTCCACTCGCCGCCGGTGAAATCGCCGTCCGGCTCGTCGAACTTGCCCAGCACGTTGGGCCGCACATCCGGGCGCCAGTTGTACAGCTCCTCCTTGAGCTGGTACTCGATGACCTGGCGCTTCTCCTCCACCACCAGGATCTCGCTGAGCCCCTCGGCAAACTCGCGCGTGGTGGCGGCCTCCAGCGGCCAGACCACGCCGACCTTGTGCACGCGGATGCCGAGCGCCCGGCAGGTGTCGTCGTCCAGCCCCAGGTCGACCAGCGCCTGGCGGGTGTCGTTGTAGGCCTTGCCGCTGGCGATGATGCCGAAGCGGTCGTTCGGTCCGCTGATGACATTGCGGTTGAGCCGGTTGGCGCGCACATAGGCCAGCGCGGCGTACCACTTGAAGTCCATCAGCCGGGCCTCCTGCGGCAGCGCCGCGTCTGGCCAGCGGATGTGCACGCCGCCCGGTGGCATCTCGAAGTCCTCGGGCAGCAGGATCTTGACCCGGTCCGGGTCCACCTCCACGCTGGCGGCCGACTCGACCACCTCCTGGATGGTCTTCATGCCGGTCCACACGCCGGCGAAGCGGCTCATCGCGAAGGCGTGCAGGCCCAGGTCGAGGATCTCCTGCACGCTGCTGGGGAAGAACACCGGCAGTCCGCAGGCCTTGAAGATGTGGTCGCTCTGGTGCGCCGCGGTGCTGCTCTTGGCCACGTGGTCGTCGCCGGCCACCGCGATCACCCCGCCGTGCGGCGCGGTGCCGGCCATGTTGGCGTGCTTGAACACGTCCGAGCAGCGGTCCACCCCCGGGCCCTTGCCGTACCAGATGCCGAAGACGCCGTCGTACTTCTTGTTCGCGGGGTCGAACTCGATCTGCTGCGTGCCCCAGACCGCGGTGGCCGCCAGCTCCTCGTTGACGCCCGGCTGGAAGACGACGTGGTTGGCTGCCAGATGCTTCTTGGCCGCCCATAGCGCCTGGTCGTAGCCGCCCAGCGGGCTGCCGCGGTACCCGCTGACGAAGCCGGCGGTGTTCAGCCCGACCTGCGCATCGCGCTGGCGCTGAAGCATTGGCAGGCGCACGAGGGCCTGCACGCCGCTCATGAAGGCGCGGCCCTGGCCGAGGGCGTACTTGTCGTCCAGCGTGACGGCTTCGAGCGCGCGGCGCACGGCTTCGGGGAGGGGGGCGTTCATGGCGGTGTTCCTGCAGTCCGGCCCGGGCCTCGTGAGCGGTGGACCAGGGGTGGGTGATGGCTGCAGTGTAGGCACCACACGCCAACAGGTGTTTTCCATGTTTGCCGTAGACAGGATACTTGCAGCAATTCGGGAAAGGAAAAGCGATGCCAAGCGAAACAAGATTGCCAAAAATACCCGTATCAGGGAAAACCAGGGGGATGGATGACGACCCCGCCGAGGCCCATGGCGCCGCGCTGGATCGCTACGACATCGCCATCCTGGGCGCCCTGCAGCGTGATGCGCGGCTGTCCAATGCCGAGCTGGCGTCGCGCATCGGGCTGTCGGCGGCGCCCACCTGGCGGCGTGTCAAGTGGCTGGAGGAGCAGGGCTACATCACCGGCTACCGGGCCGAGATCAACCGTCGCAAGATCGGCCTGGGCGTGCTGGCCTTCGTGCGGGTGGATGCCGATCGCAACAACGCCGAGGCCACCCAGGCGCTGGAGGCGGCCATCCGCGCGATGCCCGAGGTGGTGGCCTGCCACTACATCAGCGGCGCAGGCACCTTCGAGCTGCAGGTGGTGGCCACCGACCTGGACGCCTACTCCCGCTGGGCGATGGAGGTGCTCTTCCGACTGCCCAACGTCAAGGACGTACACACCAGCTTCTCGCTGGGCGAGGTCAAGGCCGGTGCGGCCTGGCCGTTGAGCCACGTGCGCGGCCGGTAGCCGACCCGCGGTGGGCGGGCGTCGCGCAAAACCACCCCCACTTTGCGTGAATGGACCGCCGTGCTGGCTCATTCGCGGGGGGTGGTTCGTATCCCATTGTGTCGGCGCGTTGCAGGTCCTTACACTGTGACGGATCGTGCAATCCATCACACACATCTGGGCCGGCTGGCTGTTGGGGCCGGATCGCCAGCAACGCCTTCGCGTTGCCCACAGCCTGCTCGCGTTGGGGGTCTATGGCCTCTTCGCCGTCTGCCAGGGCCTGGCCGTGGCGCTGGGGATCATGCCAAGAGCCTCGCTGACCTGGATGGGCTTCTATCTCGGCGGGGCACTGCTCTTCGTGGCCCTGGTGCGCAGTGGCGCCAGCCACCGGCTGGCACGCGACCCGTCGTTGACGCTGCCGCAGACGCTCTTCGGCCTCGTGGCGGCCAGCGGGGCCTATGCCCTGGCCGGGCCGCTGCGGGGCGCGGTGATTGCCATCAGCATGCTGGTGGTGCTGTTCGGCGCCTCCAAGCTCACGCCGCGCGAGGGCTGGGGCACCGCGCTGTTCGGCGTGCTCTCACTGGCCGGGGTGATGGCCTGGCTGGCCTGGTCCGATCCGGGCCGCCACGACCCGCGCGAGGAGGGCGTGCTCTTCATGCTGTCGCTGGTCACCGCCGCCGCGATGGGGGTGCTGGTGGCGCGTCTGGCACGGCTGCGTCAGCGCCTGATGCTGCAGCGCAGCGAACTGGCCGAGGCGCTGGAGCGCATCCGCCTGCTCGCCACGCGCGACGAGCTCACTGGACTGCCCAACCGCCGGGCGATGGCCGATGCGCTGCAGTCCGCCATCACCCGCCAGGCACGCCTGAGCGAGCCGGTGGCACTGGTGATGATCGACCTGGATCACTTCAAGGCCATCAACGACGGCCATGGCCACCGCGCCGGGGACGTGGTGCTGCGCGGCTTTGCGGAGCGCGCGATGTCCACGCTGCGGGCGATCGACGTGCTGGGGCGCTGGGGGGGCGAGGAGTTCCTGCTGCTGCTGCCCGATACCACGTTGGAGCAGGCGCTGGCCTGTGTGGAACGGCTGCGCGAGCAACTGCACACCAGCCCCTTCGACGAGGTGGCCGACGGTCTCGCCGTGCGTTTCTCTGCGGGCGTGACGGCCTGCCAGGGGGCGACCGACGTGGATGCCGCGATCGAGCGGGCCGACCGGGCGCTCTACCGTGCCAAGAATGGCGGGCGCAGCCGCACGGAGACGGCCTGAAGGACCTGGACGACGCGCGCCGGTGGTTGCGAGCGTGATGCCCTTCACGCCGGGGCCGCCACGGGCCCTGCAGACAAGGGGTGGGCGGACGAAATCCGCCCATGTCCCCTCCCGCTGCCCCCCTGTCCCGCGCCGCCATGCTCCTGCTTGGCCCGCCCGGTCGCCAGCGCGTGCGCGCCTCGCAGTGCCTGCTGGCGCTGCTGGTGTTCGTGGTCTTCGCGGGCCTGCAGGAGCTGGAGGTCATGCTCGGCCTGATCGACGCGGCCCAGTCCCACTGGCTCACTGCCTGCAACCTGGGCGGCTCGCTGCTGTTCTACGCGGTGGTGCGCAGCGGGCTGAACCTGCGCCATGAGCGCGACCCGGCGCTGACCTTTGCGCAGATCGCCTTCGCGCTGGTGTCGATCGCCTGGTCCTACGCGATCACGGGGCCGGCGCGTGGTGCGGTGCTGGCCATCATGGTGCTGATCCTGCAGTTCGGCATGTTTGCGCTGCGGCCGGGGCAGGCCCGCGCACTCGCGTGGTTCGGCTTCCTGCTGATCGCCACGGTGATGGCCTGGAAGAGCCGCACCGACCCCGAACGCTACCCGCCGCAGGTGGAGTGCGCGCACTTCATGTTCGCCGCCATCGTGGCGGCGGCGGTGTCGGCGCTGTCGATCCGCTTCGGTCAGTTGCGTCGCCGCCTGCAGGAGCAGAAACAGGATCTCGCCGTGGCGCTGGAACGCATCCGCGAGATGGCGGCCCACGACGAGTTGACCGGCCTGCTCAACCGCCGCTCGATGGGCGAGGCGATCCGCCGTGAGCTGGAGCGCCAGCGCCGCCAGGCCGGTGTCGGCGTGCCGGTGAACGTCTCGCTGGTGCTGGTGGACATCGACCACTTCAAGCGCATCAACGACGGCCACGGCCACCCCATCGGCGACCTGGCGCTGCAGCATTTCAGCCAGCTCGCGCGTGAGGAACTGCGCGGCAGCACCGATGTGGTGGCGCGCTGGGGCGGCGAAGAGTTCCTGCTGATGCTGCCCGACAGCACCCCCGAGCAGGCACGTGCCTGTGTGGACCGGCTGCGCCGGCGCCTGCAGGCCGTGCCGCTGGCCGTGACCGAGCCGCCGCTGGCGATCAATTTCTCGGCCGGCGTGGCGGCCTGCCTGGCCGAGGAGGACATCGAGCAGGCGATCGAGCAGGCCGACCAGGCCATGTACCGCGCCAAGACGGACGGGCGCGGGCGCACCGAACTGGGCTGAGGCGGGGCCGCCTCAGGGTGCCTCGGGCGTGCTGCCGGCCGACGGCGCGCCGCCGCGCCAGACCGCGTAGGGGTTGATCGCCGCACCCGGCCAGCGCAGGCCGGGCGTGCCGGGGCGGTAGATCGCGAAGTGCAGGTGCGGCGCATGGGCCGGTGCGTTGCCGCTGCTGCCGACGGCGCCGATCAGCTCGCCTCGGCGCAGCAGCTGCCCCACTGCCAGGTCGGGCGCGTAGCGGTCCAGGTGGGCGTAGTAGTAGACGTAGCGCCCGCCCGGGTCGCTCTGGTAGAGCGTGATGCCCCCGGCGCGGTTGCTGCCCATCTTCAGGATGCGGCCGTCCTCCACCGCACGCACCGGCGTGCCGCGCGGCGCCATGATGTCGATCGCCTCGTGCGCGCCAGCCGAGCGGGCGGCGCGGAAGCTGTCGCGCAGCTGCTCGGGGCGGATGCCCTCCACCGGGATCAGCAGGTCGCGCATCGCCAGCTCGGCCACGTCCGGCGGGCCGGGTCGGGCCGGGGCCGCGCTGCCCGCCGGCGGCGTGGAGGAGCAGGCGGCCAGCCAGAGCGAGGCCAGCAGCCACGCCGCCTGGCCGAGCCGGCGCCAGCCTGCCGCCCTGCCCACGTTCAACGCGGCCACAGCACCCACAGCCGCAGCGGCTGCTTGGTGCGCCCGGCGCGGTCCTCGATGCCCTCGCCCCAGCCCCAGAACAGGTCTGCCCGCACCGCGCCGACGATGGCGCTGCCGGTGTCCTGCGCCACCACCAGGCGCTGCATCGGGCGCGCCGGCGGCGGGTTGGGCTGCCAGGGCTGCGGCTCGGTGCTGGCCAGCCAGACGGGGCTGCCGTAGGGGATGCTCTCGCGGTCCACGGCGATCGAGCGCCCCGGCGTCAGTGGCACGCCCTGGGCGCCCAGGGCGCCGATGGTCGGGTCAGGCAGTGGCTCCTCGCGGAAGAAGACGTAGCGCGGGTTCACCGCCAGCATCTCGCGCACGCGCTGCGGGTTGGCGCGGGCCCAGGCGCGGATCGCCGGCCAGCTGGCCTGTTCCAGCGTGAAGGCGCCCTGGTCCACCAGCCAGCGCCCCACCGACTGGTAGGGCTGGTCGTTGTGCCCGGCGTAGGCGATGCGGACCATGCGTCGCGTGCCGTTCGGCTCCGTGAACACCAGCCGGCCGGAGCCCTGGATGTGCAGCATGAGCGCCTCCATCGGGTCGGCGACCCAGGCGATCTCGCGCCCGGCCAGCGCCGCCTGGGCGGCGCCCAGGCTGTCGATCTGGGCGCGCGTGTACCAGGGGCGGCGCTGCGCCAGGTCGGCCGGCGGGGCATGCAGCGCCACGCCGAAGCGCTCGCTGCGCTGGCGGCTGGCCTCCAGCAGCGGCTCGAAGTAGCCGGTCAGCAGGCCCTCGCCCTGGCCCTGGGCGTTCTCGACCCGCCAGGGCTGCAGGCGGCTTTGCAGGAAGTCGCGGATCTGCCGTTCATCGGCTCCGCCCCCCAGGGCGATCGCGGCGCGGCAGGTCGGCGCCCAGCTCGCGGCCACCTGGGCCGGCGGGAAGGTGGGCGGCGTGCCCTGGCTGCCGCCCTGGCCGATGCCCTGGCCGTTGGGCGCCGCCGGGCTCAGGACCCAGCGCAGCTGGCGCTCGCAGCTGCGCAGCAGGGCGGCCCAGGCGGGCGCCAGCGTGTCCTGCGACCAGCCGGGCAGCTCGGCCCAGTCGCTGCGGATCCAGCGCCCGCGCCCGGTCAGGCGCAACTGGTCGGCGCTCGGCAGCGGTGGCGCCGGGGTGGCCACGGGCGGGGTCTCGGTCGGCTCGGGCACAGGGGTGGGGCGGGGCGCCTTGCTGGCGCAGCCGGCCAGGAGCGCCAGCACCAGCAGGGCGGCCAGGAAGGGACCGGGGCCGTGCCGGGCGGCTCGGTGAAGGAAGGGAACAGGCATCGTCAGCGGTGGATCGGGCAGGGGCGGGCGGCGCAGCAATGACCGGGTGGCGGTCGCCGCGCCAGCCCCCGATCATCGCCGCAAGCACGTGCCCTACGCTGGCGGGGGGCGCAGGAAGCTGCCGGGTGCGCAGCGCAGGCGGGCGCGGATCGCCGCGCCGATGCGGTCGCGCTCGCGCAGCTGGATGCCCCGCGAGCGCAGCGCGACCCGGAAGGCCAGCCAGAAGCTCACCGCCAGGTTCAGCGCGCCGATGAAGGGGATCGCCGCCAGGCTCCACCAGAAGGCCGGCTCGTGCAGCACCTGGGCGCCCAGCGTGCCCAGCGCCGCGGCGATCTGCCCGGCCGAGAGCGTCACGTGGCGCACCTCGACGGGCAGGCCGAAGAAGGCCGCCAGCGTCGGCACCAGCCCCAGCAGCAGGCCCAGCGAGACGTTGGCCGCCAGCCCGGAGATGTTGCCGCGCCACCAGGTGGACCAGCGCTGTGCCCGCGGCGCCCCCAGCAGGCGCACGATGCCGGGGTTCCAGGCGATGGCGCTGTCCAGCCGGTGGTAGACGAACCAGTTCTCCACCCAGCCGGCGATCAGGCTGGAGGCAAACAGCAGCACGCCGGTGAAGGCGGCGTAGGCCGCGGTCGGCCCCAGCAGCGTCAGCTTCTCCAGCGTGTGGCGGGCCTCGGCCGCACTCAGCAGCGGCGCACCGGCCAGCCACCAGGCCGCCGCCTGCACCGCCAGCACCACCGGCGCCACCACCGCCAGGTTGCCCACGATGCCGGCGAACTGCGAGCGGATCAGGTGTGCCACCTCGTCGACGAAGCCCTCCACCGCCCCATCGTCCAGCGCATCGAGCTGGCTGCCGTGCAGCCGGGCGGCCATGGCCGGCGCGGTCATGGCGGGCTGCTTGGTGGCCACCGTCCAGTGCATCAGCTGGATCAGCACGAAGCTGGCGGCGTAGTTCACCCCGGCCCAGAAGCCGGCCCAGAAGGCCGAGAAGGCGATCGCCCCCAGCGCGAACTTGCCGAAGGTGGTGCCCGCGATCACCAGCCCGCCGCCGCAGGCCCGGCGCAGCATGTCGAACCACTCGGCGCGGCTGCGGGTGATGTAGTGCTCGCCGGTCTCGGCGCTGCGCTCGGCCACCTTGCGCGCCAGCATCGAGTAGTGGTGTGCGAACAGCGGGCCCAGGCCGCGGCGGTTCTGCACGCCGTCGGCCAGGCGCACCAGCAGCCACTGCAGCTCCTGCGCGGCATCGAGCGAGCCCAGGTGGTCCAGCAGCGCGTCGACGCGTTCGGTGCGTTCGCGCAGCTGCTCCACCTGGAACACCAGGTCCACCGAGATGCCGTAGGCCTCCAGGTGCTGGTGCACCGTGTCCGCCGTGCGGCGGCAGTCCTGCAGCAGCACGCGCAGGGCCTGCACCTGCACGGGCAGGCTGGCGGCATCGGCCGCATCTGCATTGGCTGCATCGGCCGAGTCGGCCAGGTGCGTGGCGGCCTGGGCGAGGCGGTGGAAGGGGCGGCCGGCCAGCAGCGCCGGATCCATGCGCTGGCGCAGCGTGGCTGACAGGCCCACGGCGCGCACCTGGCTGGCGAGCATCTGGATCGCATCGGTCAGGGCGCGGCGCCAGTCCGCGCTCAGGCCGTCGTCGTGCAGCAGCACGGCGAGGCGGCGCAGCGTGCCGGCGTCGATCGCGGCGAGCCAGAGCGCGTCGCCGCGGCCCTTGAAGATGAGCTGGAAGAGCTGGCCCAGGTCGTCGGTGTCCGGCGTGCCGGGCAGCAGGGCCAGGCGCAATCGCTCGCCCAGTTCGCTGGTGAAGGCCGCGCGCGGCGCAAAGCCGAAGTCCGCCAGCAGCGCCGTCAGGTCCGACTCGCGCAGCACCGAGTGCAGCACCCCGCGCACCGCAGCGGCGTGCTCGGGGTGGCGCTCCAGCACGTTGAGCAGGTGACGCAGCCGGCGCACCGGCCAGGGCGTGCCCGGCGAGGGGGGCTCGCTGGTTGAGCTGCGGCCGTCGCCAAAGCTGTTCGATGCCGGCTCCGCCAGCCGCGGCGGGCTGCGCAACCACTCGGCCAGGCGGATCAGCCACAGCCGCCGCAGGGGGCCGGGCGCGTGCGGGTCGGCGGCATTGAGCAGCGCGGTGAGTTCCCAGCTGCCACGGCGCAGCCAGCGCAGGCCCAGGCGGTGGCGCAGGGCAGCCAGCGGCTGGCTCAGGCGGGTGATGAGCGCGCGCCAGCGCGCGCTCAGGCTGTCGTCGGGGGCGCCGCCGTTCGGCGCGGGGGGCAGCGCCGTCAATGCAGCGCGTGCGCCTGGCCGAGTTCGAAGGCAGCGATCGGGGCCTCGAACCAGTGCGCGTCCTCGGACATGCAGAAGAAGGTGCCCTCCATGCGCCCATGCGGCGTGGCCAGGCGCGTCCAGCTCGAATACTCGAAGCCCTCACCCGGCTTGAGCAGCGGCTGCTTGCCGACCACGCCCAGGCCGCGCACCTCCTCTCGGTGGCCGGCGCCGTCGGTGATCAGCCAGCGGCGGGCGATCAGCTGGGCGGGCTGGTTCCCCTCGTTGACCACCGTCACGGTGTACGCGTAGGCGTACACACCCTGGGCGGCGTCGGACTGCTCGGGCAGGTACTGCGGCTGCACGCTGACGCGAAAACGATGCGAAGTCATGAAAAACATCATAGTTCGCCCCATCCGTCAGCCGATGTGACAGCTGTGAAGACCCGCAGCCGGAGCGGGATAGGCTGCGCCCACCGGGCCTGAGCGGTCTGCCTACAATCCCCGCGCCCCGACCCGCTGCCCACCCGCCGACCATGCCCCGACCGACCTACCGCATCGCCCCCAGCATCCTCTCGGCCGACTTTGCCCGCCTGGGCGAGGAGGTGCGCAACGTGCTGGCCGCCGGCGCCGACTGGATCCACTTCGACGTGATGGACAACCATTACGTGCCCAACCTGACCTTCGGCCCGATGGTCTGCCAGGCGTTGAAGAAGCACGCCGTCAAGCCCGACGGCAGCCCGGCCCCGATCGACGTGCACCTGATGGTGCAGCCCGTGGATGCGCTGGCGCTGGACTTCGCCAAGGCGGGCGCGGACATCATCACCTTCCACCCCGACGCGAGCACGCACGTGGATCGCACGCTGCAGCTCATCCGCGGCGCGGGCTGCCAGGCCGGGCTGGTGTTCAACCCGGCCATGCCCATCGACGTGCTCGAGTGGACGATCGACAAGGTGGACGTGATCCTGCTGATGAGCGTCAACCCCGGCTTCGGCGGGCAGAGCTTCATCGACAGCACGCTGCGCAAGGCGGAGCAGGTCCGCAAGCTGATCGACCAGTCCGGGCGCGACATCCGCCTGGAGATCGACGGCGGCGTCAAGGCCGACAACATCCGCCGCATCGCCGACGCCGGTGCCGACACCTTCGTGGCCGGCAGCGCGATCTTTGGCCAGCCCGACTACAAGGTGGTGATCGACGCGATGCGGGCAGAACTGGCGGGGTGAGCCAGGGCTCTGGGCAGGCTCAGCCCCGCAGCACCCGCCGGTACTCGAACCGCCGCAGCACCCGGGCCGTGATGCCCGCAGCCAGCGGGTGCGCCGGGTTGACCAGCGCCACGCGCTCCTCCGGCAGCACCGCCGAAGGCAGCACCAGTAGCGGGCTGCGCCGGCTCGCCAGCCAGGCCGACCCCAGCCGCACGCTGGCGCGCCCGGCCGGGATGGCCGCCCAGGTGGCGGGCAGGTCCGTCGCGGCCAGCGCCTCGCGCGCCGCCCAGGCGGCGGCCGGCACGCGGATCTCGACCAGGAAGCGGTTCAGCGGCAGGCCGCCGTCGTCCAGATGCGCCACCGTCTCCAGCACCGCCAGCGCCATCGAGGTGGCGGCATAGACCACCGGCTGGTCGATGTCGTTCCAGCGCCCCGGGTACAGCGCAGCCCCCGCGCCGCTCAGGTCGTCGGCGCCATGGCGGCGCGTCTCGGCGGCAATGCGCCAGAGCAGGACCGAGCCGTCGGCCGCCGGGTCGGGCGCCGCCTCCGTTGCCGCCCCTCGCGCGGGCACCGTCACTGGTAGGCGTCGCTGTGCAGCCCACCCAGCAGCCGGGCGACGATGTCCACCCCCGTGGGCGTGCCGATCAGGTCCGCCGGCCGGCGCCCGCCCAGCGCGGGCTGGGGCCGCTCGATCCACTGCCCCAGCCAGTGCGCGGTGTCGAAGCCCTCGGCCTCGGCGGCCGTGCTCTCGGCCACGATGGCCTGCGCCATGCCGAGCAGGCGCGTCAGCCCGATCGCGGCATGCCCCGGCGCGCCGGTGATGGCCTCCCCAGTGGTGGCCTTCTTCTCGGCCGTGGCCTTGGGCACGCCGAGGATGGCGTACAGCCGCGAGGTCGGCACCGCCAGCCGGCGCGACAGGTCCTTCAGGTAGAGGCCCTGCACGCCCTGGCGCTCGGCCTCGACCAGCTCCATCGGCGTGGCTATGCACAGCGTGGCCGCCCGTGCATCCACCTCCTGCCCAGCGCCGGCCCAATGCCGGGGCATGGCCTCCCGTGCGACGAGGGCGGGGCCAGACGACGGTAAGGAGGTGGAGAAGGGGGCAGGCATATGGACTCCGCATGTCTTGTTTGGGACTCAATGTAGTCCTGTTTAAGTCGCGGCACAAGACCAACTGTGCCGCGCCGTGCGCAACCTTGCCGCCGTCCGGGTGGGGCGCAGGTCTGGACAGCACAATCGTTGCGCTGTTGCTGTTGCTGTTGCTGTTGCTGTTGCTGTTGGCTTGCCGCCCACATTTTTCTGCGCCGGGCTGTAACCGCCACCGCTCTGGCGGCGAATGGAAGGTTGCCGTGTTCCGCGACGAATTTGAATCCCGCCTGAGGCCGCTCTGGCTGCGTGCCCTGGCGGGTGACGAGGCCGCCTACCGGGCGGCGCTCGGTGTGATCGCGACCCGGTTGCGCGCCTACCTGCGTCGGCGCATGCAGTCCTGGCCGGATGAGATGGAGGACCTCGTGCAGGAAACCCTGCTGGCGCTGCACCTGCAGCGCGGCACCTACGACCCGGCGCTGCCGGTGAGCAGCTGGGTGTTTGCCATCGCGCGGCACAAGCTGATCGACCTGTGGCGCCGCCGCGGCCGGCACGCCGAGCTGCACACCTCCTTCGACGAGCTGGACGACGACGCCCTGCCGGGCAGCCACGACAGCGCCGCCCCGGCGCAGCGCGACCTGGCGGTGCTGCTGCAGGCGCTGCCCGTCGCGCAGCGCGACGCCATCGTGCTGACCAAGGTGGAGGGGCTGTCCGTGGCGGAAGCGGCCGAGCGCACCGGCGCCTCGGTCTCGGCCATCAAGGTGCAGGTGCACCGCGGCCTGAAGAAGCTGGCCGACCTGATCCGCAAGGACGCCCCATGAACACCGACGACTTCATCCGCCTGCTGGCCACCCAGGCCGGCCCGGCGCCCCGCGCGGTGGTGGCGCGCCGCCTGGGGCCGGCCCTGCTGGTGGGCGCCGGGCTGGCCGTCGCCCTCGTGCTCGGCACCTTCGGGCCCTACCCGGGAGCGCTGCTGGGCCAGGGCGGCATGCTGCTCAAGCTGGCCTACGCCGCCGCCCTGGCCCTGGCCGCCGGCAGCCTGACGGCACGCCTGGCGCGGCCGGTGGCCCGCCTGGCCGCACCGCGGCGGGCACTCGTGGCCGTGCTGGCCGGCATGGCGGGGCTGGCGCTGCTGCACTGGTTCAGCCTGCCGGCCGGAGCCCGCGTGGATGCGCTGCTCGGCCGCACCTGGGCGGTCTGCCCGTGGATCGTGCTCGGCGCCTCGCTGCCCACCCTGGCCACCGTGCTCTGGGCCCTGCGTGGTCTGGCGCCCACCCGGCCGCGCGCCGCCGGGCTGGCGGCCGGGCTGCTGGCCGGGGCCGTGGGCGCGCTGGCCTATGCGCTGCATTGCCCGGAGCTGTCGCCCACCTTCGTCGCGGTCTGGTACTCGCTGGGCATCGCGCTGGCCGGTGCCCTGGGAGCCTGGCTCGGGCCGCGGGTCCTGCGCTGGTAGTGCTGCGCTGATCGTGCGAGGGCCATGCGCCGGGGCGCCGCGTCGCCACGTGTCACCCACAGGTCAACGCGGGTTGCCGGCGCTGCCTACACTGCCAGCCGATCGGTCCCCGGCCCATCTGCGCATGGGACCCTCTGCCCACCCCCCAACAGGAGACAAGACCATGACGATCCAGCTCTGCGGCTTTGCCGTGTCCAACTACTACAACAAGGTCAAGCTGGCCCTGCTCGAAAAGGGCATCCCGTTCGAGGAGGTGTTCGTGATGACCGGTTCCAAGGACGAGGCGGTGCTGTGCGACTCGCCGCTGGCCAAGGTGCCTTTCCTCCGCACGCCGCAGGGTGCGCTGTGCGAGAGCGAGGTCATCATGGGCTACCTGGAGGCGGCCTTTCCCGGCACGCCCGCGCTGCTGCCCGCCGACCCCTTTGCGGCGGCCAAGGTGCGCGAGCTGTCGCAGTTCATCGACCTGCACCTGGAGCTGGTGGCGCGCGACCTCTATGCGCAGGCCTTCTTTGGCGGCACGGTGAGCGAGGACACCCAGGCCAGCGTGCGCAAGCGCCTGGCGAAGAACATCCCCGCCTTCCAGCGCCTGGCGAAGTTCGGCCCCTACGTGGCCGGCGACACCTTCACCCAGGCCGACTGCGCTGCCTGGGTGAGCCTGCCGCTGGTGGCCATGGCCACCAAGATCGTGCTCGGCGAGGACCTGCTGGCCTCCGCCGGTGTCGAGTGGAAGCCCTACGCCGCCCTGGTCGGCCAGCGCCCGCACGCACAGAAGGTGGCGGCCGACCGCAAGGCCGCGCAGGACCAGATGTTCGCCAAGAAGGGCTGAGCAAGACACGCGCCCCGCCGCGGACGGGGCGGCGTCGGGCGTGGCTCGAAAGTCGGAGCGCTCAAAAGCGCTTCTTCGCGAGCCGCTCGTGCGTCTCGCTCACCTGCATCAGCGCGGCCGAGCCGTAGTAGCGGTGGTACTCGGCCACCATCTCGCCCTGCATCAGCACGGGGTCGGTGGCGGCCAGCTGCCTGGCCTCGTCGATGGTCTTGACCGCGAAGATGAACAGGCCGCGCCAGCCATCCACGCCGTCAAACGGGCCCGCCAGCACCAGCTTGCCCTCGCTGGCGAGCCGCGTCATGTTGGCGAAGTGGCCGCGGAACATCGCGTCCCGCTCCGGGCCGGCGGGCATCGGCTTCGGCCCGGTCTTCAACAGCACCATCACATAGCTGCGCATGCCGTGGTCGTCGGCGCCCAGCCGGGCGGCCAGCGCCGCGTCGTAGCTGGCCGGGGGCGTGGCCTGCGCCGCCGCCGGTGACGCGGTCAATGCGAGGGATGCGGTGAAAGCCAGGATGCCCGCCAGGACGGCGGCCCGTGCGTGGGTCAGCGGCTTCATGGTGATCTCCTTGTGCGAGGGACTGGGCGCGGGCCCATCCTACGGCGGCCGTGGATGCCGAGCACCCGGTGTCTGCCCCTGGGGTCGACCCCCTGATCCGAAGGGTCTTGGGCGAGCTGAGGCCCCCTGAATACGGGATCTGGAAACCATTCAGTAAGCATTCGGTAACAGTAATTTTCATATCCAGTTCACCGCTCTACGATGAACCGAGCTTCGGTCGAGCGGGCCTGTGGTCTGACCGGGCGCTGCCCGCCGGGGTGATCTGCAACCGATCATCGAGGGGAACACATGACACTCAGGAACAGGCTGGCCCGACGGGTCGGCTGGGGAATCGGGCTGGCGCTGATCGCGCCGATGGCCTTGGCACAGACGGCACCGGGAGCGGGCGCGCCCGCGCCACTGGATGGCAAGCGGGTGGCGATCGACCCGGCGACCGGGCAGGTCCGGCCCTTCGAGGCCGATGACGGCACCGCCGTCTCGGCAGGCAAGGCGGGCGCTGCTGCAGCACCGGCCACCGGCCTGATGTCGCGCCTCAAGGGTGGTGCAGTTGTCTCCGCCACCGGGGTGCGTGGCATGCGCCTGAGCCCGGAGCACCTCAACTACACGCGGGCGACCCGCCTGCCCGATGGCAGCCTGAGCATGACCTGCACCGTGGGCGAGAGCGCCGAGGCACACGCGAGCCATGCGGCGGCCCACCGCGCCCAACCTGCCAGGAAGGGGGCCGCCGATGTGGAATGACCTCGCGTCGCGCCTGGCGACTCCCCTGCGCCGCGGCCTCTGTGCGCTGGCGCTGGGCGGCCTGACCACGCTGGCCCAGTCGGCCGTGGTGCAGATCATCAATGCCAACGAGCCGGGCATCGGCTTCAACGACCCCACGCCGGTGGCCCCCGTGGGCGGCAACCCCGGCACGACCCTCGGCCAGCAGCGCCTGGTGGCCTTCCAGCACGCAGCCAACATCTGGGCCCGCACGCTGAAGTCGCAGGTGCCGATCTCCGTGCTGGCCACGTTCGAGCCGCTCAACTGCAGCGACACCAGTGCGGTGCTGGGGGCGGCGGGGGCGATCTCGGTGTGGTCGGACTTCCCGGGCGCCGAGAAACCCGGCACCTGGTACCCGTCGGCGCTGGCGAACAAACTGGCCCGGCAGGACATCGACCCCGGCCCCTACGTAGACGGATCGGAGAACGACATCGTCGCCTTCTTCAATTCCGAACTCGGCAAGCCCGGCTGCCTGACCGGCGTGGGCTACTACCTCGGCCTGGACAGCCGTGTACCTGCCGGCCAGCTGGACCTGATCACCACGCTGCTGCATGAGCTCGGGCATGGCCTGGGATTCCAGAACTTCTCGTTCGGCGGCGTCCAGCTCGCCGGCCAGCCGGGCATCTGGGACCACTTCATGTACGACGTGGCGGCCCGCCGGACCTGGCTGCAGATGACCGAGGCCGAGCGGGTGGCGTCCTCCATCGCCCCGCGCAACCTGGTGTGGGCGGGGGAGACCGTGCGCAGCCGGGCCGAGCAGGTGCTGGAGCGCGGCACGCCCGAGCTGGTGCTGCATGGCCATGGTCGGCACTTCCGTGGCGAGCGCTCGCTGATGGTCGGCACCGCCAGCTTCGGTCCGCCGCTCGGCCGCCGGCCGGTGGTCCAGGCGATGGGGCAGGTGGTGGATCAGCCGGATGGCACCGGCTGGGCCTGCACGCCGCTGTCGCCCGCCAACATCGCCCGGGTGGCCGGCAAGGTGGCCATCGTCGACCGCGGCGGTTGCACCTTCACCGTCAAGGCGGCCAACGTGCAGGCGGCCGGTGCGGTGGCGATGGTGGTGGTCAACAACGTGGCCGGGGGGCCGCCGCCAGACCTCGGCGGCACGGACCCGACCATCGTCATCCCGGCCGTGCGGGTGATGCTGGAGGACGGTGTGCTGCTCAAGAAGCTGGCCGGCAGCAACGCGGTGGCCTCGCTCGGGCTGGACATGGAGCGGCTGCGTGGCGCGGCCAAGGGCAACCGGGTGCTGCTGTACACCCCCAACCCCTACGCGCCGGGCTCGTCGATTTCGCACTGGGACACCTCGGCGCTGCGCAACCTGCTGATGGAGCCCTTCGACAACCCGGGCATGCCCCACGCAGTGCGCGCGCCGCTGGACCTGACCTACGAGCTGCTCAAGGACATCGGCTGGTGATCCTCTGCTGACCCTGCCGGCCGGGCCCGCTTCGCCGCGGGCCCGGGTTTGAATGTCGGCCCAGGCCGGCCCCCAGTCCTGGGATCGGGCACACTTCGAACCCATCCACCTACCTGCCGCCAGGGACGCCGAGATGGGCCAAGCACAGCCAGTCAGCCGCTTCGACTACGCCTCCTACCTCGCGTGGGAGGCCGAGCAGGTCGAGCGCCACGAATGGGTCGATGGCGAAGTCTTCGCCATGACCGGCGCGCGCGATGCGCACAACCGCATCGCGCTCAACATCGCCTCAGGTCTGTTGGGCCACCTGCGCGGCAGCCCCTGCCGCGTCTTCATGTCCGACATGAAGCTGCGCGTGGACTCCGCCGACGCGGTGTTCTACCCCGACGTGTTCGTCACCTGTGACCCCCGCGACCGCTCACCCGACGCCGATCTGGTCAAGCAGCACCCGCTGCTGATCGTCGAGGTACTCAGCGACAGCACCGCCGCCTACGACCGCGGACGCAAGTTCGAGCTCTACCGGCGGCTGCCGGAACTGCAGGAGGTGCTCTTCGTCGATCAGGAGCGCCTGCAGATCGACCTGTTCCGCCGCAACGGCCAGGGGCGCTGGGAGCTGTACCCGGCAGGTGAAGGCGAACTCCTCCGGCTGGACAGCCTAGGGCTGGACCTGCCGGTGCAGCAGGTGTACGACGGCGTGCTTCCGCAGGCTGTGGGTGCGGATGGCGGCGCACAGGGATCGCCAGCCTGACGGCACCGGCGCATCGCACCGAGGAGGCTCACCATGCTTGAAGGCAGTTGCCACTGCGGCTCGGCCACCTGGCAACTCGACGAGCGGCCCGAATCCGCGACCGCCTGCAATTGCACCGCCTGCCGGCGCTACGGCGTGCTCTGGGCCTACGGCTACGAAGGCGAGAACATCCTGGTGAGCGGCGAGACCACCGCCTACGTCCGGGGAGAGTCGCTCAGCTTCCATTTCTGCCCGACCTGTGGCGGCGTCTCGCACTGGCGATCACTGGCCGCTGACGAGCAGGGGCGGCGGCGCATCGCCGTCAACCTGCGCCTGACGGAGCCTGGCCCGATTGCCGACCTGCCCATCGACCATTTCGACGGGCTGGACACGTGGGCGGACCTGCCGCGCGACGGCAGGTGCATCAAGGACCTGTGGTTCTAGCCGTGAAAGTCTGCATCGTCGGCGCCTCCGGCAAGCTCGGCCGGTACATGGTCCGGCATGCGCTGGAGCGGGGCCACGAGGTGGTCGGTGTGTGCCGCGCCAAGAGCGTTGCCAAGCTCGATGCCTTCAAGGGCCGGATCCAGATCTTCCCAGGTGCGACCAATGACCGCGAGGTGATCCGCCGGGCGGTGCAGGGCTGTGACGGCGTCCTGACCGTGCTGGTCCCCTGGGGCCACCAGCAATACGCCACCGGCACCGCACAGGCGGTGCTTGACCTTGCCGCGCCGGGCGCCCGTCTCGTCTTCTCCTGCGGCTGGCACATCAGCCGTGACGGGCAGGACGTCTACCCCCGCTCGCTCCTGCTGCAGGCCAGCATCTTCCGCTGGGTGACCCGCCTGATCCCCTTCGCCGACCTCGCCGACCAGGAGGAAGCCTGCCGCCGCGTGTTCGCCAGCGACCGCCGCTGGACCGTCGTGCGCGGCAGCGACCTCGAAGAGGGCCCCAGCGAGGGCCTGCCGGTGTGGCGCCGGCACGTGGGCGACCCCGTCCTGGCGAGCAACCGCACCCGGCGGATCGACTTCGCGCGCTTAATGGTGGAGGCGCTGGCGAACGACGCGCTGCTCCACGAAGCGCCGGCCATCGTCGGCTGCCGCACGAAGTCGGCGCTGGCTGCGGCGGGGCTTTGAGGCGCGCGCATGGGCGTGCCGGGCGGTTCACTTCACCAGTGGGCGCATGTAGCTATGCGTCGGATGGCAAAAGACAAGACCTGACCCTAACGATCCCTCTAACGATCCCTGGGGGCCGGCCCGTGGTGACGAGCGTTGGCCGTGCGTTCGTGAATTTATCCGCACTTTGCCTTTGATCTGCCGTGTGGACAGACGCCGGGGGCGTGGGTAAGCTGAACCAAGAAATCAAGAAAAACCTGACGCGCTGGAGGCGCGACAAACAAGACGGGAGGGCGCGTGCAGACTTCGACAGCATCCATCCAGAAGACGCCGGCGCGACGCGCTGGCTCGGTCGGGCGTCTTGCCCGCGCGTGCGGCGCGCGTTGTAGTGGACTTGGCGCTGCTATTTGCCATAGGTCCGATGTGATTATTAAACCGGCAATAAAAAAGGCGACAAAAAGGTCCCGCAAGTCCTTGATTGCAAAGGACTTCCTTGATACGTAAATTTTCTTTTTTAATTGCCGGATTAATAGGCGGATTGCCATGTTATTTAGCGCAAGCCGATGTTATTGAGTGCTTGGCAGTGCACAACAAGTTAGGCCTCTTACTCCACTACCCGGGGACCGCATGCACCTGAACCACGATAAGCTCGTGTACCTCGATCTTGACTTCATCGCGCGGAAGTACGAAGAACTAAAGGGCGAGGACCCCGCGGCCAAGACAACCCGCACCGAGGGTGCGAACGCAGGGATCAAGGCCTACTTCGCCAATGCCGGGGTCTCCGTTACAGAGTCAGTGTCGTACAGCATCACGTCGCGCCAGATGCTGAGCGCGGTCTGGCAGGAACTGCAGACCACGTACCCAGACTTTGGGGCGTTCGAGAACTACAAAGGAACGAAGCTTCTGTGGCTAAGCGGCAAGCTCACGCTTGCTGAGTGGAAGGACCGCAAGAGCGAGAAGCCAGGGTACGAGTTCTATGAACTTCACCACGGTACAGAGCGCATGGCTTTTCTACCCAACAACCATAGGACTTACGCAAACGTTTAAATCAAACTAGATTATTTAATATATCGGCGCCGATTTCGTGGTATTTGTGATAATATATTCACCATGAAACCCACGAGCCGAGACTACTGCCAATTTCTGATATCCACACAAATCAACTACACGCAGACCTATTTTGCGGATCACCATCAGAGGTTTTCTCATGACGCCATAAATCGCTACTTGCAGGCTGCCAATATCAGCCCGGCCGATGTCTGGAATCTGGCCCGACGAAACATCGAATTTGACGACGATGCCTGCCTGGTTTTCGATGACAGCGTTCTGGACAAGAACCACTCGCACAAAATCGAGCTGGTGCGCAAACAGTACAGCGGCAACGCCCACGGCCTGATCAAGGGCATTGGGGTGGTCAACTGCCTGTACGTGAACATCAAGACCGGCCACTACTGGATCATCGACTGGCGCATCTATGCGCCTGACGAAGACGGCAAGTCCAAGCTGGATCATGTCCAGGAGATGTTCGACAATGCCATGGCGCACAAGAAGCTGCCCTTTCGCACCGTGCTGATGGACTCCTGGTACGCCACCATGGATCTGATGAAGCACATCCACCGGGCGGGCAAGCACTTCTACTGCCCGCTCAAGAGCAATCGCAAGGTTGACGACAGCCAAGGCCAGCAGCCCTACAAGGCGGTCAGTACGCTGCAGTGGAGTGCCCAAGAACATGTGCATGGCAAACACGTCAAACTGTTCAAGTTTCCCAGTGACATCAAGCTGAAACTGTTCCGGGTTGTGGTTGATACCAATCGCACGGACTGGGTTGTGACAAACGACCTATCTCAAGATTCGACGGACGATACGCATGAGATGTGTGCCGTGCGCTGGAAGATTGAGCAGTACCACAGGGAGATCAAGCAGGTTCTTGGCATCGAAAAATGTCAGTGCAGAATGGCCCGGTCACAGAAGAATCACATCGCCTGCGCGATATTGGCCTGGGTCCACCTCTGCGAGACGGCCAAAGCGCTGAAGACAAACATCTACAGCCTGAAGAAGGGAATCCTCTCGGAATTCCTCAAGAAGGAACTTCGGTCACCAACCATTCGCATGGCACCCATCTGACATATTGAGTCGAAATGGCGAATCATTGCGCTAGCTGAAGTGACCCTGCGTAAGTCCTAAACCAGTACTTTGCCGCCGGCTTCGCACAAGCACTCGGCGCCTCGACTGCTCTTAAGGGGAACATTTCGATTCCTGTGCGCTGCCTCGCACGCGTTCTCTGGCATGTTGAAGATGCGCGAAACTACGTTGCGTGCCCATACGTCATCCTCGAAGAGGCCTAACCATTCGTTAGGCACCAATACCACGCATCTTCACCATAGGAGCTTTGAGCAATGGCCATGATTAAGTGCAGTAGCTGCGGCAATCAAATTTCACCGAAGGCAGCCACTTGCCCGAAGTGCGGACACCCCAATGAAAAGGCAAAGCACTTGTCCGGCGGGCAAGTAATTGGCTACCTTTTTATTGCAGGCGCACTACTCTGGTTCTTTGCAGGTGGCGGACTGGACAAGCGAGCTGCTCAAGAGATGCAAAAGATTGAAAACCAGGTCGCTGCTGATGCCGTAAATCAATACCAAATTGCCAAACGCCAAGGCAATGCTATTCAGGTTTGCGTTCAGGCTGGCCTTGTGTCAGCTGCGTATCTTCAAGCTAAAGATGAGCCGAGCTATCAGCAGTGGAAGAAGACGGAAAGCGAAGACTGTCGCCGTGCCGGTGTTCCCCATTGATGCCCAACCCATGATTCCACCGGGCCTTGCGCATAGAGCCGCGCAATACCGGTGAATTCAAACGATGTGCATGGCTGGGGTCATGCATAGCAGGGGTCAGGTCTTGTCTTTTGCTTAATCGAGTCACCAAGGCACCTAAAATGCCCCGTTTCCAGCACATCGCCCATCCAACCATGACCGACCCTACCCCCGTCACCCCCGCCCGCCCCGAGCTCCCCGACCACCTCAGCGCCGACCCGCGCAGCCCGTTCCATGTGGCTGCGGCCTTCGAGCACGACATCGGCATCCGCTTCAACGACAAGGAGCGCAGCGACGTCGAGGAGTACTGCGTCAGCGAGGGCTGGGTGAAGGTGCCGGCCGGCAAGGCGCGGGACCGGTTTGGCCGGCCGCTGACGATCAAGCTCAAGGGCCGGGTCGAGGCCTTCTACCGCTGAACAAGCAGGCGGGCGCCTGGGCAATGGCCGGGTGCCCCTGAACGCCGCTGCCGCGATGATCGACAACGCCCTGCAGCCCCTCGTCCTGGTGACGAGCGTGCAGATGCTGCTGTACGCGGTGGCGTGGCTGCTGTGCGCCTGGCTGCTGCGGCAGGACCGGCGTGCCGTGGCGCACTGGGGCGGCTCGATGTTGACGATGAGCGCGGCCTTCCTGCTCATCGGCCTGCGGGGCGAGCCGCGCACCTGGCTGGCCTACACCGGGGCGAACCTGCTGCTGGTGCTGGGGTACGTGCTGGTGCGGCGCGGCTTCGAGCGCTTCCTGCACCAGCGCCCGCGGGATGCGGAGCACCTGGCCCTCTTCGGCCTGGCCGCGGCGGGTTTCCTGCTGCTGGGGCCGGGGGCGGAGCAGGCGTTCTGGCGCGTGCTCCTGGCGTACGGGGTGACCGTGCTCATCGTGCTGCGCGCCGTGCAGACGCTCATGCGCCAGGTGCAGGTGGAGTACGGCCTGTGGCCGTCGTTGGTGATCGTGTCCCCGGGCCTGCTGGTGATGGCGGTGGGCCTGCTGCGCGTGGGGCAGCAGCTGCAGGACCCGGGCCGGCAGCTGGAGCTGCACCTCACGCGGCTGAACAATGTCGAGATGATCCTGAGCTACCTGGTCGGGGCGGCGGCGTTCAACTTCAGCTACATGACGATGGTGATGGTGCGCATGACGCGGCGGCTGCAGGCCATGTCGCTGCAGGATTCGCTCACCGGGTTGCCAAACCGCCGGGTGATCGAAGCTCGGCTGAAGCACGAGTGGCGCCGCTGGGTCCGCCACGCGGCGCCTTTCACGGTGCTGGCGGTGGACCTGGACCATTTCAAGCAGATCAACGACACCCACGGGCACCTGGCCGGCGACGAGATGCTGGTGCAGATCGGCCAGCGCCTGCAGGCGGGCGTGCGCGAGGTCGACACGGTGGCCCGCACGGGCGGCGAGGAGTTTCTGCTGCTGCTGCCCGACACGGACGCGGCGGCAGCGCTCGCGGCCGCCGAGCGGGTGCGGGCCTGCGTGGGCGACGAGCCGTTGCGGGTGCGCGGGCAATCGCTGCGGATGACCACCAGCGTGGGCGTGGCGCAGGTCGGTGGTGACGATGCCGATGTGGCGGCGGTGCTGGCGCGTGCCGATGCGGCGCTGTACCGCGCCAAGGAGGCCGGGCGCAATCGCGTGTGCGGCGTCGATGCGCCGCAGGCTGAAGGCGTGCCAGCAAGCACCGCCTGAGCGGAACTCCGACGGCGAGCGGCGCGGGCCACCGAGGGCTGTCCCCTAGGCGCCATGTCGCCAACGTGCTCGCCGGCCCGGGGTGCGTCTGGGATAACCACGGCTGCACGCAGCGGGACGCCCCCGCACACTGTCCCGTTCCCCACCCAACGACCGACCGCCGAGGATCGCCGCATGGATTTCGAATTTTCTCCCCGCTGCCAGAGCCTGCGTGAGCGCCTGCTCGCCTTCATGGACGAGCACATCTACCCGAACGAGGCGCGCTACCACGCCGAGGTGGAGGCCAACCGCCAGGCCGGGCGCATGTGGAAGCCCACCGACCTGATCGAGTCGCTCAAGCCCAAGGCGCGCGAGCAGGGGCTGTGGAACCTGTTCCTGCCGCGCTCGGAGCGCGCGCCGGACGGGGGGCTGTCCAACCTGGACTACGCGCCGCTGTGCGAGATCATGGGCCGCACGCCCTGGTCGGCCGAGGTGTTCAACTGCTCCGCGCCGGACACCGGCAACATGGAAACGCTGGAGCGCTACGCCACCGAGGAGATCAAGCGCACCTGGATGGACCCGCTGCTGCGCGGCGAGATCCGCTCCGCGTTCGCGATGACCGAGCCGGCGGTGGCCTCGTCGGACGCCACCAACATCCAGGCCCGCATCGAGCGCGACGGCGACCACTACGTGCTCAACGGCCGCAAGTGGTGGACCTCGGGCGCCAACGACGAGCGCTGCGCGGTGTTCATCTTCATGGGCAAGACCGACCCGGAGGCGCCGCGCCACTCGCAGCAGTCGATGATCGTGGTGCCGGCCAACCTGCCGGGCATCACCATCGTGCGCCACCTGTCCGTGTTCGGCTACGACGACGCGCCGCACGGCCACGCCGAGGTGCTGTTCGAGAACGTGCGCGTACCGGTGGAGAACATCCTGCTGGGTGAGGGCCGCGGCTTCGAGATTGCCCAGGGCCGCCTCGGCCCGGGCCGCATCCACCACTGCATGCGCTCGATCGGCGCGGCCGAGCGTGCGCTGGAACTGATGTGCCAGCGGCTGATGTCGCGCGTGGCCTTCGGCAAGCCGATCGCACAGCAGTCGGTCTGGCACGAGCGCATCGCCGAGTCGCGCATGATGATCGACCAGGCCCGCCTGCTCACGCTCAAGGCCGCCTACATGATGGACACGGTGGGCAACAAGCACGCCAAGGCCGAGATCGCGATGATCAAGGTCGTCGCGCCGAACGTCGCCTGCAAGGTGATCGACTGGGCCATCCAGGCGCACGGCGGCGGCGGCATCAGCGACGACTTCCCGCTCGCCTTCATGTACGCGCACCAGCGCACGCTGCGCTTTGCCGATGGCCCGGACGAGGTGCACCGCGCCTCGATCGCCAAGCTGGAGCTGGGCAAGCACGGCGCCCTGCCCAAGGGCGGCGTGCCGGCGATGCCGGTGGCGCGCGGCAGCTGATCGCGCGCCCTCAGCTCGACGGCCCCGTTGTCCTTGGCGGGGTTTTCGGGGCGGGCGAACCGCGTCGCGCAAGCGTCAGTCTCCCCGGGTAGTCCCGGACGCCGGACGCCGGGGTCTACGGGATGATCGTTTGCATGCCCCGCCGCCCGCCTTCGATCCCCCTGCCGACGTGACCGAGCCCGCGCCCTCGCATTTCCGTCACTGGCCGCCCGGCCAGCCCCGGCACCTGACGCTACCGCGCACCCACCTCTTCCACAACGTGGAGGTGTCCGCGGCGCGGTTCCCGGACAAGCCCTGCCTGATCTTCTACGACAGCGTCCTGACCTACGCCGACCTGCTGGCGCAGACCGAGCGGCTGGCCGGCTGGCTGCAGCGCGAAGGCGGCGTGCGCCCCGGCGACCGGGTGCTGCTGGACGCGCAGAACTCGCCGCAGTGGGTGCTGGCCTACTACGCCATCCTGCGCGCCGACGCGGTGGTGGTGCCCGTCAACCCGATGAACCGCTGCGACGAGCTGCGCCACGTCGTGGCCGACGCCGGTGCGCGCATCGCCCTCGTCGCGCAGGACCTGCTGGCCGAGGTGCTGCCGCTGCTGGACGAGGCCGCGGCCACCGGTGACGGCAGCGAGGGCCTGCAGCGCGTCGTCGCCATCACCTACAGCGACCACCTCACCGCCGCCACCGACCTGGCCGTGCCGCCCTTCGTCGCCGCGCCGCGCAACCTGCCCCAGCGGCCGGACGTCACCGCCTGGGCCGACGCGATGGCCGCGGGCCACGTGCCGGAACCGTACCACGCCGGGCCGGACGACCTGGCGGTGATGCCCTACACCTCCGGCACCACCGGCCAGCCCAAGGGGTGCATGCACACGCACCGCTCGGTGATGAGTACCGCGGTCGGCGGCGTGCACTGGTTCGGCCGCACGCAGGACTGGGTGGCGCTGTCGGTGCTGCCCTTCTTCCACGTCACCGGCATGTCCGGCGGCATGAACGGGCCGATCTACGCCGGCGGCACCGTGGTCCTGCTGCCGCGCTGGGACCGCGACGCCGCGGCGCAATGCATCCAGCGCTACCGGGTCATGACCTGGCAGGCCATCTCGACGATGGTGATCGACTTCGTCAACCACCCGCGCATCGGCGACTACGACCTGTCCAGCCTGGTGGGCATCCGCGGCGGTGGCGCGGCGATGCCGGCGGCCATCTGCGCCAAGCTCAAGGCGCTGACCGGCCTGGACTTCGTCGAGGGCTACGGCATGAGCGAAACGATGGCCGCCACCCACATCAACCCGCCGCAGCGGCCCAAGCCGCAGTGCCTGGGCGTGCCGGTCTACGACGTGGACGCCCGCATCATCGACCCGGTCACGCTCACCGAGGTGGCGCCCGGCGAGCCCGGCGAGATCGTCGTGCACGCCCCGCAGGTGATGACCGGCTACTGGCGCCAGCCGCAGGCCACGGCCGAGGCCTTCCTGGAGATCGACGGCCGGCGCTTCCTGCGCACCGGCGACCTGGCGCGGGTCGATGAGGACGGCTACTTCTTCATGACCGACCGCCTCAAGCGCATGATCAACGCCAGCGGCTTCAAGGTCTGGCCGGCGGAGGTGGAGGCGCTGCTGTACCACCACCCGGCCGTCCAGGAGGCCTGCGTGATCGGCGCGCGCGATGCGCGCCGCGGCGAGACGGTCAAGGCGATCGTGGTGCTGAAAGCTGGCGCCGAGCCGCCCGACGCCGAGGCGCTGATGCACTGGTGCCACGACCACATGGCCGCCTACAAGGTGCCGCGCATCGTCGACTTCGTGACCGCGCTGCCCAAGTCCGGCAGCGGCAAGGTGATGTGGCGCGAGCTGCAGGAGCAGCAGGCCCGACGCGACGGCGAAGCGGCCGGCGCCTGAATTCCTACCGAGGACCTCATGACCCACACTTCCAGCAACAACGCCAGCGATAACGCCAGCGACACCGCCAGCGACACCCGCAGCTACACCCTCGCCGAACTGCCCGCCCTGGTCGGCCAGGTGCTCGGCGCCAGCCCCTGGATTCAGATCGACCAGGCCCGCATCGACGCCTTTGCCCATGCCACCGGCGACCTGCAGTGGATCCATGTCGACCCGGCGCGCGCCGCGGCCGGGCCGTTTGGCACGACCATCGCGCACGGCTTCCTGACGCTGTCGCTGCTGCCCTGGATGGGAGAGGCCGCCTTTGCGATCAGCGACCAGCGCATGGGCGTCAACTACGGCCTGAACAAGGTGCGCTTCCCGGCCCCGGTGCCGGTGGGCAGCCGGCTGCAGGGCGAGTTCCGCCTCACCGCCTGCGAGCCGGTGGACCACGGCGGGCTGCAGCTCACCGCCGAGGTGACGATCCGCCGCGAGGGCTCGGCCAAGCCGGTCTGCGTGGCCGAGTCGGTGTCGCGGCGTTATCCCTGATCGCACCCTGAGTGCCCCCTGAGCCTGAACCGAGGAGACAGACGATGAACATGTTCACCCGCCGTGGGGCACTGACCGCCCTGGCCGTCACCGCCGCTACCACCGCCAGCCTCGCGCCGCTGGCCTCCGCCCAGGCGCAGGCCTTCCCGAGCAAGCCGATCACGCTGATCGTGCCCTGGCCGGCCGGCGGCTCCACCGACCGCCACCTGCGCGGCCTGGCCGAGATCGCCAGCCGCCACCTGGGCCAGCCCATCGTGGTGGAGAACAAACCCGGCGGCGGCGGCACGCTGGGCCCGGGCACGATGGCACTGAACGCCCGGCCCGACGGCTACACCATTGCCCAGTACCCGCTGGGCATGCTGCGCATCCCGCACATGCAGAAGACGGCCTGGCATCCGCTCAACGACTTCAGCTTCATCATCGGCGTCACCGGCTACACCTTCGGCTTCGTGGTGAAGGCCGATTCGCCCTACAAGAGCTTCAACGACTACATCGCCGCGGCGCGCCAGCAGCCCGGCAAGATCGACTACGGCTCCACCGGCCAGGGCACCAGCCCGCACCTGCTGATGGAGGAGCTCGCCGACGCCGCCAAGGTCGAGCTCAACCACGTGCCCTACAAGGGCAACGCCGACCTGATGCAGGCGGTGCTCGGCGGCCACGTGATGGCCGGCAGCGACGCCACCGGCTGGGACAAGCTGGTCGACGCCGGCCAGATGCGCGTGCTGCTGACCTTCGGTGAACAGCGCACCCAGCGCTGGCCCAACGTGCCGACCGCCAAGGACCTGGGCTACAACGTGGTCTCCACCTCGCCCTACGGGCTGGTGGGCCCCAAGGGCATGGACCCGGCGGTGGTCCGCAGCCTGCACGATGCCTTCAAGAAGGCGATGGACGACCCCAAGCACCTGGAGCTGCTCGGCCAACTCAACCAGGCGCCCTGGTACAAGAGCCCGGAAGACTACCGTGCCTGGGCGCAGGCCACCTTTGCCAAGGACCGTGCGCTGATCGAGCGCCTGGGGCTGGCCGCCAAGTGAGCGTCGGTGCCACTGCCGGCGATCCGGACTTCCGCCCGATCGGCGCGCTGATCGCTGACCACGCGCGCGCCCACGCCCGCGCCCGGCCGGATCAGCCGGCGCTGGTGATGGGCGATGAGCGCCTGAGCTGGGCGGCGCTGGATGCGCTGATGGACCGTGTCGCCGCCTCGTTGCAGCGCGACGGCCTGCGCCCCGGTGACGCCCTCGTGCTGGCCGGCGGCATGTCGCCGCGGCTGATGGCCGTCTTCCTCGGCGCGCTGCGCGCCGGCGTGGTGGTGGCGCCGCTGGCCTGCTCGGTGACGCCGGCGGTGTTCGCAGCGATGCGGCGGGACGCCGACCCGAAGCGCCTCTTCGTCGACGCCCAGGCCGAGCCGTTGCTGGCTGCGGAGGACCAGGCTGCCTGCATCGCGCTGGACGGCGAGGCGCCCGGCACGCCCTTCGAGCGCTGGCTGCTGCCCGAGGGCGCCCGGCCGACGCCGGTGGCGATCCGTCCCGAGGACCCCTTCAACATCATCTACAGCTCCGGCACCACCGGCACGCCCAAGGGCATCGTGCAGCCGCACGGCATGCGCTGGCTGCACATCCAGCGCGGCGCCAGGTACGGCTACGGGCCGGACACGGTGACGCTGCTGTCCACGCCGCTGTACTCCAACACCACGCTGGTGGTGGCCTTCCCGACGCTGGCCTTCGGCGGCACGGTGAACCTGCAGCCCAAGTTCGACGCCGGCGCCTGGCTGGCGATCGCCGAGCGCGAACGCGTCACCCACGCCATGCTGGTGCCGGTGCCGGTGCAGGTCCGCCGGCTGCTGGGCCACCCGGATTTCGACCGCCGCGACCTCTCGGCCTTCCAGGTCAAGTTCTGCACCAGCGCGCCCTTCGCCGCCGAGGTCAAGGCCGAGGTGCTGCGCCGCTGGCCCGGCGGCCTGGTCGAGTTCTACGGCATGACCGAGGGCGGCGGCACCTGCATCCTGGACGCCCACCTGCATCCGGACAAGCTGCACACCGTCGGCCGCCCGGCCGAGGGCCACGACATCCGCCTGATCGACGAGGCCGGCGTGGAGCTGCCGCCCGAGCGCTGTCTGACGGAAGGTGGTGAGGTGGTGGGCCGCTCCGGCGCGATGATGGCCGGCTACCACGGCCGCCCCGAGCTCACCCGCGAGGCCGAGTGGTTCTCGCCCGAGGGCCTGCGCTTCATCCGCACCGGCGACATCGGCCGCTTCGACGCTGACGGGTTCCTCACCCTCTTCGACCGCCGCAAGGACATGATCATCTCCGGCGGCTTCAACCTCTACCCCAGCGACCTGGAGGCCGAGCTGCGCCGCCACCCCGCGGTGGTCGAGGCCGCGGTGGTGGGCGTGCCCAGCGCCGAGTGGGGCGAGACGCCGGTGGCCTTCGTCGAACGCCGTGCGGGCGATCCGACCACCGGGGCGGAGCTGCGCGACTGGCTCAACGCGCGCGTCGGCAAAACCCAGCGGCTGAGCGAGCTGCGCTTCGTTGACGAGTTGCCCCGCAGTGCCATCGGCAAGCTGCTCAAGCGCGAGCTGCGTGAGCGCTGGACTGGGCAGAGCTGAGCAGCGCGGGTCAACCCGCCAGGTCGAGCTCCAGCGCCAGCAGCTCGCCGATGGTCTGGCGGCGGCGGATCAGGCGGTCGTGGTCGCCGTCCACCAGCACCTCGGGGATCAGCGGGCGGCTGTTGTAGTTGCTGGACATGCTCGCGCCGTAGGCCCCGGCGTCGTGGAACACCAGCAGGTCGCCCACCTCGGCCTGCGGCAATTGACGCGACAGCACCACGCCGCCTTCACCCTGGGTGAACACGTCGCCCGACTCGCACAGCGGGCCGGCCACCACGGTGGGCCGCATCGGGCGGGCGCTGTCGTCGTGCGGCAGCAGGCTGATGCCGTGGTGCGCGCCGTACATGCTCGGGCGCATCAGGTCGTTGAAGCCCGCGTCCACCAGCGCGAAGTGGTTGGCGCCCACGTCCTTGGTGGCGCGCACCTCGGCCACCAGCAGGCCGGATTCGGCCACCAGGTAGCGCCCCGGCTCCAGCTCCAGGTGGATGGCGTGGCCGCGTGCGGCGGCGATCTCCCGGCGCGCCGCGTCCCACAGCCCGTGGTAGTGCGCGGTGTCGATGCGCGCGTCGCCCACCCGGTAGGGGATCGACAGCCCGCCGCCGGCGGAGATGGCCTCGATCGGCAGGTCCACCCGCGCGGCCAGCGCCACCATCGCCTGGCAGACCTGCTGCAGGTGGCCGTAGTCCACGCCCGAGCCGATGTGCATGTGCAGGCCCACCAGCGTCAGGCCGGTGCTGCGGATCACGTCCAGCGCGGCGGGCAGGTCGGCATGCCAGATGCCGTGCTTGCTGTGCTCGCCGCCGGTGTTGGTCTTGTTGCTGTGACCGTGGCCGAAACCCGGGTTGATGCGCAGCCACACCCGGTGGCCCGGGTTCACCTGGCCGAGTTGGCGCAACATGTCGATCGAGCCGGCGTTGACCGGAATCGCCTGCTCCACCACCTTGGCCAGCGTGGCGGCGTCCAACAGGTCGGCGGTGAAGACGATCTCCGAGGCCACACCGGCTGGGCTGCCGCCACGGAATCCGGCCGCCAGCGCCCGCTCGATCTCGCCCAGCGAGACGGCATCCACCACCACGCCCTGCTCGCGCATCAGCCGCAGCAGGTGGATGTTGGAGTTGGCCTTCTGCGCGAAGCGCACCGTGTCGAAAGCCTTCAGCGCGGCGATGCGGCTGCGGATCGTCGCGGCGTCATAGACCCACAGCGGCGTGCCGTGCTGCCGGGCGAGGGCGCGCAGGCGGTCGGTGGCGATGGGCAGGGGCTTCGGGGTGTGCGGCATGGCTTGGACTTCGTGAATCGTCGAATGGCCCGATGCTGCCGCAGCCGGGTCATTTGATCCAGTTCCAGTTCTTATGCCATCGATTCATTCTTGATATGCTGGCCGCGTGAGGCTCACCCACCGCCAGATCGAAGTTTTCCGCACCCTGATGCTGACCGGCCACGCCACCCGCGCGGCCGAGCGGCTGCATACCTCGCAGCCCACCGTCAGCCGCGAGCTGGCGCGGCTGGAGCAGGTGCTGGGCATGGCGCTGTTCGACCGCGTCGCCGGCCGTCTGCGCCCCACCGCCCGGGCGCTGGCGCTGCAGGAGGAGGTGGAGCGCTCCTTCGTCGGGCTGGAGCGCATCGCCGCCACCGCCGCCTCGCTGCGCGACTTCGCCGAAGGCCGCCTGGCGCTGGCCTGCCTGCCGGCGCTGTCGCATGCCCTGTTGCCAGATGCGGTGCGCCGCTTCGTCGCCGCGCACCCGCGCGCCGGGGTGTGCATCCGCGCGCAGGAGTCGCCCCTGCTGGAGCGCGAACTGAGCGAGCAGCGCCACGACCTGGGCCTGACCGAACGCCGCCAGGCCCCACCCGCCACCCGCAGCCGCCTGCTGCTGGAGGCCGACGAGGTGGGGGTGCTGCCCGCCGGCCACCCGCTGCTGGTGCGCCCCCGCCTGACCCCGCAGGACTTCGCCGCCCAGCCCTTCATCAGCTTCGCCCCGGCCGACCCCTACCGCCAGATCGTCGACGCCCTGTTTGCCGAAGCCGGCGTGACCCGCCAACTCGCTCTCGAAGCCGACAGCGCTGCCGCCTGCTGCGCCCTCGTCCGCCAGGGCCTGGGCGTGGCCATCGTCAACCCGCTGACGGCCCTCGAATGGTCCGGCGCCGGCCTGCAGCTGCGCCCCCTGACGATGCGCGTGCCCTTCAGCGTTGCGCTGGTCGAGCCGACGCTGCGCGTGGAGCATCCGCTGCGGGCGGCCTTTGTGGCGGCGCTGGAGGAGGAGGCGGGGGAGTTGCGGGAGCGGCTGGGGTCGGCGGTCGGGGCTTGATGTCGTTCCGAAGGATCCCGAGGAACCGGGGTCAGCAAGCTGATCGGTGACGTGGAAATGGGGTAGTCATTGAATTATTGGGGTAATTTAGCGCATGGATACCCCAATCGACAGTAGTATGCCCCCAATTGTTCCCGTACGGATGCTGCTGTATGCAATCACTCTCGCCAGACTACCTCGCCAAGCTGCGCTTCGACACACAGCAGTTGGCGACGCTGCGCGCTCTGGGTGAATACAGGGGTAAGCAGCTGCTCTTCGTGGCGCAGTCGCCCGAGGTCTTGAGCGATCTGCGGCAGGTGGCCGTTGTCGAGTCCACCGAGTCGTCGAACCGCTTGGAGGGGGTGGTCGTTGCTGCGCATCGGCTCAAGTCATTGGTGCTCAAGAACGCCAACCCGCAAAGCCGTTCCGAGCAGGAAGTGGCGGGCTATCGCGATGCCCTGGGGCTGATCCACGAAAGCGGCGAGCAGATGCCGTTCTCGGAGGGCACTGTCCTGCAGCTCCACGGCATGTTGTACCGCTACATGCCGCAACCGGGCGGGCACTGGAAGGCCACGAACAACGACATCGTCGAGCGTCACCCCGATGGCAGCACGCGCATCCGCTTTCGTCCAGTCGCTGCGCATCTCACGCCCATCGCGATGGCGGACCTGATCGCGCGGTACCGCTCGGCGCTGGATCAGCACCTGGCAGACCCCTTGGTGCTGGTGCCGCTCGCCATCCTCGACTTCCTGTGCATCCATCCATTCCCGGATGGCAACGGCCGCATGGCACGACTGCTGACCCTGCAGTTGCTCTATCACTTCGGCTATGCAGTGGGCCGCTTCATCAGCCTGGAGCGCATCTTCGAGGAGTCGAAAGAGAGCTACTACGAAACGTTGGAGGCCAGCTCCCAGGGCTGGCACGAGGCGGGTCATAACATTGCCCCGTGGCTCGACTACTTCTGGGGGGCTCTACTGCGTGCCTACAAGGAGTTCGAAGAGCGCGTGGGCACCATTGAGCGCGGGCGGGGCGCCAAAGGCGACCGTGTCCGCTCAGAGGTTCTCAAGCGCCAACTTCCCTTCTCCATCTCGGAGATCGAGGAAGCCTGCCCTGGCATCAGCCGCGACATGGTGCGGGTGATCTTGCGTGCGATGAAGGCCGAGGGATTGATCGCCCCCAATGGCAAGGGGCGTGCCGCCAAGTGGATCAAGTTGGCACCAAGCTCTCAAAGCCTGGGTCTGAACAGCGATCCATGGATCGTCGAAACCAAGCAGAGGGAGGGAGCGAAAAATGACAAAAACTGAGGCGCAAACCCGATCGGAACTGATCGACCAGCAACTTGCCTCGGCAGGCTGGGACCTGAAAGATCCGACCCAGGTGGTTGAGGAATTTGACATTCTTACTGCCTTGCCCGATGGGGTAGCGGAACCGCGCACGCCCTATGAGGGCCACCAATTCAGCGATTACGTACTGCTCGGCAAACACCGCAAGCCGCTGGCAGTGATCGAGGCCAAAAAGACCAGCCGCGATGCCGCCATCGGCCGCGAGCAAGCGAAGCAGTACTGCTACAACATTCAGAAGCAGCTAGGTTGCGAGTTGCCGTTCTGCTTCTACACCAACGGTCACGAGCTCTATTTCTGGGATCTAGAGAACGCGCCGCCGCGCAAGGTGGTCGGCTTTCCCACCCGCAACGATCTGGAGCGCTTTGCCTACATCCGCCGCAATCGCAAGCCGTTGACGCAGGAGTTCATCAACACCTCGATTGCCGGCCGCGACTATCAGATCCGTGCGATTCGCTCAGTGCTCGACGGCATCGAGCAGAAACGACGCAACTTCCTCCTGGTGATGGCCACCGGCACCGGCAAAACGCGAACTTGCATTGCCATGGTCGATGCCTTGATGCGCGCCGGGCATGCAGAAAAGGTGCTGTTTCTTGTGGACCGCATCGCATTGCGAGAGCAGGCGTTGGCTGCCTTCAAGGAGCACATGCCCAACGAGCCGCGCTGGCCGAATGTGGGCGAAAAGCTGATTACGACGGATCGCCGTGTGTACGTCGCCACCTACCCGACGATGCTGAACATCATTCGGGACAAGGCGCAGTCCCTCTCGCCGCACTTCTTCGATTTCATCGTCGTCGACGAGAGCCATCGATCCATCTACAACACCTTCGGCGAAGTCCTCGACTACTTCAAGGCCATCACGCTGGGCCTGACGGCCACGCCAACCGACATCATCGACCACAACACCTTCCAGCTTTTCCATTGCGAAGACGGCATTCCCACGTTTGCCTACACCTATGAAGAAGCCGTGAACAACCTGCCGCCCTACCTCTGCAACTTCCAGGTCATGAAGATTCAGACTAAGTTCCAGATGGAAGGCATCAGCAAGCGCACGATTTCCCTGGAAGACCAAAAGAAGCTGATCCTCCAGGGCAAGGAGGTTGAAGACATCAACTTCGAGGGCACTCAGCTTGAAAAGCAGGTGATCAACAAGGGCACCAACACCCTGATCGTCCGCGAGTTCATGGAGGAAGCCATCAAGGACGCCAATGGCGTGCTGCCCGGCAAGACCATCTTCTTTTGCGCCACCAAGGCCCATGCCCGGCGCATGGAAGAAATCTTCGACAAGCTCTACCCGCAACACCACGGTGAGCTGGCCAAGGTGCTGGTGTCAGACGACCCGCGCGTTTACGGCAAAGGCGGCCTGCTCGACCAGTTCACCAACAACGACATGCCTCGCATCGCCATCAGCGTGGACATGCTCGACACCGGCATCGACGTGCGCGAAATCGTCAACCTAGTGTTCGCCAAGCCGGTCTACTCGTACACCAAGTTCTGGCAGATGGTCGGGCGCGGCACACGCCTGCTGGAAACCAGCAAGCCCAAGCCCTGGTGCCTTGAGAAGGATCTGTTCCTGATCCTCGACTGCTGGGACAACTTCGAATACTTCAAGCTCAACCCCAAGGGCAAGGACCTGAAAGCCCAGTTGCCGCTGCCGGTGCGACTGGTGGGCCTGCGCCTCGACAAGATTGAAAAGGCCAATGACAGCGGCCATGCCGACATTGCTGCGCGGGAAATCGCCAAGCTCCGCCTACAGATCAGCGCACTGCCCAACGAGTCGGTGGTGATCAAGGAAGCCGCCGCTGCGCTGGCGCGGCTGGACGACGACAACTTCTGGATCAGTCTCAGCCACCACCGCCTGGAGTTCCTGCGCGCAGACATCAAGCCGCTGTTCCGCACCGTGTCCGAGGCCGACTTCAAGGCCATGCGCTTCGAGCGCGACCTGCTGGAGTACTCGCTGGCCCTTTTGAGCGAAGAAAAAGAACAGGCCGACACCCTCAAGGAAGGCATCGTCGAGCAGATCAGCGAACTGCCGCTCTCCGTCAGCTTCGTCAAGCAGGAAGAGGCCCTGATCCGCGCCGCGCAAACCAGCCACTACTGGGCCAAGGCGGATGAAGACGCCTTCGACGAACTGGTCGCCAAACTCGGCCCCTTGATGAAGTTCCGGGAGGGATCTACCGGCCAAGAGCAGACCCACCTCGATCTGGCCGATGAACTGCATAAAAAGGAATGGGTGGAGTTCGGTCCACAGCACGAGGCGGTCAGCATCACCCGCTACCGCGAAATGGTAGAGAACCTGATTGCCGAACTCACCGTGCACAACCCGGTGCTGCAGAAGATCAAGAACGGCGAGGCAGTGAGCAGCGAAGAGGCCAATGAACTGGCCGAACTGCTGCACGAAGAACACCCGCACATCACCGAAGACCTGCTGCGCCAGGTCTACAGGAACCGCAAGGCGCGCTTCATCCAGTTCATCCGCCACATCCTGGGTATCGAGGTGCTCAGGAGCTTCCCGGACGAGGTCAGCGCAGCCTTCGATCAATTCATCCGCGCCCACACGACGCTCAGCAGCCGGCAGATGGAATTCCTCAATCTGCTGAAGGGCTTCATCATCGAGCGCGAAAAGGTGGAGAAGAAGGACCTGATCAACGCCCCCTTCACGGTCATCCATCCGCAAGGCATCCGTGGCGTGTTCGGCCCAATTGAAATCAACGAGATCCTGCAGTTGACCGAACGGTTGGCTGCCTAAATAACAAGGCACACCATGCTGCAAAACAACCCTGAACTCAAAAGCAAGATCGACCAGCTCTGGAACAAGTTCTGGAGCGGCGGCATCAGCAATCCGCTCACGGCCATCGAACAGATTACCTACTTGTTGTTCATGAAACGCCTCGACGAGCTTGACGCAAAGCGCCAAGCCGATGCGGAATGGGTGGGCACTGAATATCGTTCAAAGTTCAGCGGATTCTGGATACCGCCAGAGTACAGGCAGCAACCGGAACCAGGCCGGTATGCGGTTGACCGGGCTCTGCTGCGCTGGAGCGAATTCAAGAACATGCAGGCTGAAGAGATGCTGCAACACGTGCAGGGCAAGGTGTTTCCCTTCCTCAAGGACCTGAACGGAGCGGAGAGCAAATTCACCCACCATATGCGAAATGCCGTGTTCATCATCCCCAAACCAGCCCTGCTGGTGGAGGCGGTGAAAACCATTGATGACCTCTTCGAGGTCATGGAGCGCGATTCGCGCGAGAACGGCCAGGCATTCCAGGATATCCAGGGCGATGTCTATGAAATGCTTCTCTCAGAAATTGCCACCGCCGGCAAGAACGGCCAGTTCCGCACCCCGCGCCACATCATCAAGCTGATGGCCGACCTGGTGCAGCCGCAACTGGGCCACAAGATTGCCGACCCAGCCTGCGGTTCAGGCGGCTTTCTGCTCGGCGCGTATCAGTACATCGTTACCGAACTGGCGAAAAAAGCGGGTGCCCAAGACCTCAAGCCCGATGAAGACGGTTTCACCCGCACCTCGGTAGCGGCAGCGCTCACCGAAAGGGCGCAGGCCATTCTGGCCAGCTCGCTCTGGGGCTACGACATCGACCAGACCATGGTGCGCCTGGGGCTGATGAACCTGATGATGCACGGCATCGACGAGCCGCACATCGACTACAAGGACACCCTCAGCAAGAGCTACACCGAGGAAGCCGAATACGACATCGTCATGGCCAACCCGCCCTTCACTGGCAGCATCGACAAGGGCGACATCAACGAGCACCTGCAACTGGCCACCACCAAGACCGAGTTGCTGTTTGTCGAGAACATCTACCGCCTGCTCAAGAAGGGCGGCACCGCTTGCGTGATCGTGCCGCAGGGCGTGCTGTTCGGCTCCGGTAGTGCTTTTAAAACCCTGCGCCAGATGCTCGTGGAGCGGTGCGACCTCAAAGCAGTGATCATCCTGCCCAGTGGCGTGTTCAAACCCTATGCTGGGGTCAGCACCGCCATCCTGTTATTCACCAAGGTCTGGGGGCCGAGAGACAGGGTGAGCAAACCCGCCACCGAGCACGTCTGGTTCTACGAAATGGCCGCCGACGGCTATTCGCTGGACGACAAGCGCAGCAAGCAGGAAGGCTACGGCGATCTGCAAGACATCGTCGCCAGATATCACGCCCGCGATGCCGCCACTGACACCGACCGCACCGCCAAATGCTTCATGGTGCCGCGCACCGAGATTGCGGACGAGAAGAACAACTACGACCTCTCGCTCTCACGCTACAAGCAGGATGTCTTCGAGGAGCCGCGCTACGACGCGCCGGGAGTGATTCTGGATCGCCTGATCCAGGCCGAGGTGGGGGATGTAGACGAAGCGGATCTCGCCAATGTGCGAAGCGGCATCGTGCGCGAGCTGCTGGAGTTGAAGGGGATGGTGGGATGAGCTGGACCCCTAAGCCTCTACGTGAACTCTTGGAACAGTCGGGCCGCCACCGTGCTGGCGATCAGGATTTGCCAGTCCTTTCGATCACCATGAAGCATGGCTTGGTCGATCAAGCAGACAAGTTCAAGAAGCGCGTCGCCAGTTCAGACACCTCGAACTATCGTGTCGCATACAAGAACGAATTGGTTGTCGGCTTCCCGATTGATGAAGGTGTCCTCGGATTTCAGACGAAGTATCCAGCAGGAATCGTTAGTCCAGCGTATGACATCTGGACGCTACGAAGCAAAGTCGATTCCCACATCCCCTACCTTGAACGATATTTGCGATCGGCACAGGCAAGGCTTCATATGCCTCGCGCATGCAAGGTGCTGTTGCACGGCGGCGCAGCCTAACAAAAACGGACTTCCTCAACCTGAAAATTCCGTTCCCGCCTCTCGACGACCAAATCCGCATTGCCCATCTGCTCGGCAAAGTGGAAGGTCTAATTGCACAGCGCAAACAACACCTGCAACAACTTGATGACCTGATCAAGAGCATCTTCTTGGGTATGTTTGGAGACCCGGTGCGGAATGAGAAGGGGTGGGATAAGCCAGAGCTAAAGGCCTTCGGCAAGATTTCCACGGGCAATACCCCACCCAGAAATGAACCCGCAAACTACGATGATGATTTCATCGAATGGATCAAGACTGACAACATCACTGGTGATGCTGTTTTCGTCACGCCCTCCACCGAGCATCTTTCTGAAGTTGGTGCGCGAAAGGCGAGAACAGTTACAGCAGGCGCCTTGCTCGTGGCCTGTATCGCAGGCAGCGTCGAATCAATTGGGCGTGCAGCGCTTACGAATAGGATGGTGTCCTTCAATCAGCAGATCAATGCCATTCAGCCTGGCCGAGATGTGTCCCCCCTGTATTTATATGGCTTGTTAAAGTTGTCTCGGGCTTACATACAGAGCCATGCTGCGAAGGGAATGAAGAAGATTCTGACGAAGGGTGACTTCGAGAAGATCACGATGATCAAGCCGCCCTTTGAGCTCCAGAATCAATTCGCTGTAGTCGTCGAAAAAGTCGAAGCCCTCAAGTCCCGCTACCAGCAAAGCCTGACCGACCTCGAAGCCCTCTACGGTGCCCTGAGCCAGCAGGCCTTCAAGGGCGAGCTGGATTTGTCGCGGGTGACCCTGCCTGCCACCTCCATTGAAGGAGAAAAAACCGTGGCCGCTGCCGTGCCTGCACCCATCACCACGCCGGTGATCGAGCTGCCCGACACCGATTTGCTGCTGCCCGCACTGCAAGATCGCACACAGCTGGCGCCGCTGCTGCGTTTCTGGCTGGAGGCCTATCGCACGCAGTTGGGCAGTGCGGCTTTCTCCCTCGAACGCTTCATCGCCGCCGCGCAAGCCCGGCTGGCGGAACTGCACCCGGACAATGATTTCGCACTGGGCGCGAGCGACTACGAACAGATCAAGACTTGGGTGTTCGAGGCGCTGAGCACCGGCAGTCTTGTGCAGGCGATAAACGTCAGCCACTACGACGAAAACACAGGCGAAGCAGTCTCGGGAAACATGATTGAGCTGAAGGCCAATCAGTCATGAAGCTGCTGCGCCTGAAGATCACGGACCCGGACGGTTTCCGCAGCCTGCCTTGCGGTTTTGAGCACCATTTCCGCACCGAGTGGAACTTGCAGGACGAGCTGGCGCAAGCGAACGACTTTGCGCCCTTCGTTTGCGCTGGGCCCAATGGCAGCGGCAAGTCCAACCTGCTCGAAGCGCTGGCAGCCATCTTCTTTCAGCTGGAAGTGCTGCGCGTGCGCCGCAGCTTTTTGCCCGAAGCCTTGCAGGACGAGGCGCCGGATGTTTCTCCCGTAGCCTTTGAACTGGATTACCTGATCCGCGTGCCCGCCGAGTACCGCAGCCCCGACAGCCCGCCGTGGGCGAAGGTGGGTGTGTGGAAGAACGCCGGCGAATCGGTGCGCTTTCTTTGGGAGAACCAAGGCGACTTCAGCACCGATGTGTACGAGGCGTTCAAGGGCGGACACGCCGACATCCTGCTGCCGCAGTACGTGCTGGGCTACTCCTCAGGCGAGAACGAAATCCTCAGTCTGCCGTTTTTCAAAATGCGCTTTGTGCAGTTCGACGAATACTGGACTGCACTGGCCAAAAAGCTGCCGTATCCCGGTCGCCCAGATGCGAGGTTGGCATACCTGGACAGCGGATTCAGTCAGGTCATCCTGTTGTGCAATCTGCTGTTTCAGGATGAGGCCACTTTGCAGCCTTTCCGCGAGGACATTGGCATTGATGAAATCAGGGAATTTCGTATCATCCTGCGCCGGAGTGTTCCAGTCACGCGTCAGCAGCTGGCAGCCTTCACATCGGGTGAATTCATGTTGCCCACTGAGACGGAGGACGGTCGTTTCGCGGATGCCGATGCGGTCTATCTTGACCCCGCCACCGGAGACTATCGTCTCAAGCTGTTGCGAGGCTTAGAGGCGAATGAGCGCACACAAAATACCTCCATCATCGAGAAGCTCAAGCGCTGCGCCACGCTGCATTTCCACGATGATGCCTCGGACACACTGACCCTTGATTACTGGGTCAATGAGCATACCAAGCAGGCCTTCCGCGCCAACTTTGATGATTCGCCTTTGGCCTTGTTCCAGGCACTGCAAGTTCTCCTGGCGCTGAACCTTTACCCGGTTAGCGAATCCCTGAAGGCAGATCTCTATACCTCGACCAGTCACTACGTCAGTGAGACGGTTCCGACCTTGGCGTCCGATGAGCGCGCCATGCGAATTAAGAACTTTTATTTCACAAAACAGGGCGTTGAGAAGCCGATGCTTCTCAAAGAATTGTCGGACGGCGAGCATCAATTGCTTCACAGCCTTGGGCTGTGTTTGCTGTTTCGAGGGACCAACAGCCTGTTCCTGCTCGACGAGCCCGAAACGCATTTCAACCCGGACTGGCGCGCCAACTTCATCAGCCGCTTGCGCCAGTGCCTGCCCGGCAACGGTGAGTTCGCGCAAGAGATGCTGATCACCACCCACACGCCATTCCTGATTTCCGACAGCAAACCGGACAAGGTGCTGGTGTTTGCCAAGGACAAAGCCAGTGGCAAGGTCAGCATCCGCCACCCGGACTACAACACGCTGGGCGCGTCGATCAACAAGATCACCATGAGCACCTTCGGCAAGCGCGAAACCATCGGCGGCCATGCGCAGGCCTTGCTGGAGGCGTTGCGGGCCCGCTTTGAACAGGGCATCGAAGACAAGGAAATCCTGATCACTGAGATTCACCAGCAGCTTGGTGACTCGGTAGAAAAGGTGCTGTTGATCAAGGCCATTCTCGACGGTGATCAGCCTGGAAATAGGGAGGCTCAGGGCTGATGTTGTTTCCGTACACCTATGTCCCGCACCAGATGGAGAAGATGCAGACCTTCATCGACTTCATCTTTTATGAGGTCTGGTGCAAGGCTCCAGTCGGCCTGGTTTTTCATCCTGATCTGTTCGTTGGAAATTCAGACCTAAAGGAGATCATGGCGGAGTTTGGATTCTCTGCAAAGGCGGCAGAGCGGGGGAAGACGTTTTACAAAGACGTGAAAGCGATCTACGAACTATTTGCGCCACTCTCAGCGACGGAGATCGATCAATTCAAGTGTTGGTACCAAGGCAATAACGATCTGGAAAAAGTATGCGCTAATGATCCGGCAACACACGTCGCTCGTTACGCTGACATTGCCATCAATCACAAAGACCTTGCAGCCCAACTTGGCGCATTCTTCAGAGACTTGTACTCGCAGTCGCTTCTAGGACTCGCCGCACTGCGCGCCAAGATCGGTGACATCGACAATCATTACAAGACCTTTGTAAAAATCAACAATACTGGGAAGTGCCCGTTTTGCGGCATGAGCGATTTGCTAGGGCCGAACCACACTCCTCGTGAAGCCTACGATCACTACTTCCCCAAAGCACTTTACCCGTTTAACTCCATCAACTTTCGCAATCTTGTCCCGGCCTGTCATCACTGCAATAGCAGCTACAAAACCAGCAAGGATCCCGCCTATCCGATCAAGGATCCAGCAGGGGCGGTTCATCGCCGTCCGATCTTCTACCCCTACAAGACAACGCCGCATTCCATTGAGCTGCAAATCGACCTGCAGCATGCAGACATTGCCACCGAAGTTCGACACTTTGCGCCCTTTTGGCGAGGCCGATCTCAATCCCGACAAGCACTTGGCGACGTTTTGAGAGAAGGTTTGTAGTGGCACGTTTGCGGAATTCATGTATTGGCACTATCCTGCCTTTTGGCTATACTCGCAGGCCATGTTCATCAAGCTCACGCGGTCCGGTGGACGCAGCTACGCCCAGCTGGTCGAGTCCTTCCGCGATGAGCAAGGCCGCCCGCGGCAGCGCACCCTGGCCACCCTGGGCCGCACCGATGAGATCGGCGGCCAGGTCGATTCGCTGCTGCAGGGCCTGCTGCGCGTGAAGGGTCGCCCTGCCGCGCTGGCCTCGCCGCCCCAGGTGCAGTTCGAGTCCGCGCTGGCCTTGGGCGATGTCTGGGTGCTGCACCAGCTCTGGCACGAGTTGGGCTTTGATCGGCTGCACGCGGTGTTCCGCCGTGCGCGCTACACCACCCCGGTGGAACAGGCCATCCGCGTGATGGTGTTCAACCGGCTTTGTGATGCCGATTCCAAGCTCGGTGCGCTGCGCTGGTTGCAGACAGTGGCGATGCCCGATGTCGATCCCGGGTCGATCACCCACCAGCACCTGCTGCGCAGCATGGACGCGCTGATGGATCACCAGGCCAGCGTGGACGATTGCGTGGCGCAGTTGCTGCGCCCGCTCATCGACGAGCAGTTGTCGGTGGTGTTCTATGACCTGACGACCATCCGGGTCGAGGGGCTGAGCCAGCAACGCGATGACGTGCGCAAGTTCGGCATGTCCAAGGAAGGTGTCGTTGCCCGGCAGTTCCTGCTGGGCGTGGTGCAGACGGCCGATGGCCTGCCGATCTACCACGAGGTGTTCGACGGCAACGCCAGCGAGGGCCCCACGCTCAAGCCCACACTGGAGCGCGTGCTGCAGCGCTACCCGCATGTGAAGCGCCTGGTGGTGGTGGCCGATCGGGGGCTGCTGTCGCTGGACAACCTGCAGATGCTCAGCGAGCTGAAGCTGCCGGGCGATCGGGCACTGGAGTTCATCCTGGCCGTGCCCGGGCGCCGGCATGGGGACTTCGTCGAACTGCTGGCGCCACTGCAGGCCAGGGCTGAAGGCTCAGCCGCCGAGGTGATCGACGAGCTGAGCTGGCAAGGCCATCGCCTGGTGGTGGCGCACAACGCGCAGCAGGCCGCCGATCTCACCCAGCGCCGACGTGATCGCATCACGGCGTTGCAGGTGCGCGCCCAGGCACTGACCGGCAAGCTCGACGAACAGGACGCCGGCCAGAGCCAGCGCGGGCGCAAGCTGTCTGACAGCGGCGCCAAGGCGCGCTTCTTCCACGAGGTGTGCGAGGCGCACTTGGCCAACATCATCCGGGTGGACCTGAAGTCCGAGCTGTTCACCTACGACATCGACCACGTCGCCCAGGCGCGCGCAGAGGCGATGGACGGCAAGCTGCTGCTGGTGAGCAACGTGCATGACCTGAGCGCCCAGCAGATCGTGGCGCGCTACAAGAGCCTGGCTGACATCGAGCGTGGCTTCCATGTGCTGAAGTCCGAGATCGAGATTGCGCCGGTGTTCCACCGGCTGCCCGAGCGCATCCGCGCGCACGCCAGCATCTGCTTCATGGCGCTGGTGCTGCACCGGGTGATGCGCCAGCGCTTGAGGCTGGCCGGCAGCCCCCTGTCGCCCGAGGCCGCGCTGCAGCAGCTGCGCCGCGTCCAGCGTCACCAAGTGCGCATCGACGGCGCCGAGCCCATCGCCGGCATCTCCACCATCCACCAGGACCAGGCTGACACCCTGGATGCACTCAAGATCAAGAAACCCAGCCTCGACGCCCAAATGTCCCTGCTGTAGTGGCGCGCCGCAAGGTCGCCACTAAGCAAATCAAGGACTTGGCGAGGTTGGTGTCGAACTTCGGTTGCCAGGCTGCACCCGGCAGACATCGCCCTGCAATTTGGCCCTGCGGCCGTCGCACAGGAGATTGACACGTGGAAGGACGTGTACGGCATCGAAGAGCGCTACAAGTTGAAGCTTTGTACAGAAAGTGATGGAAAGGCGTGGCTCACGCAAGTGCTGGATGAATGGAAAGAGCTCGGGAAAGATCCTCAAGATTTTCTCCAGACGTTGGCGTTCAACACCGGAAAACGCCCATTCACCGACTGCAATTTCCTTAAGAAGCCTTTTCTCGATGCCTGCCAAAGGAGGGGAATTTTCTGACGAGTAGATAAAGGTATGAGCAGTGCGGGCACAGGGTATTTTCAAGGCGCCATTTGGTTCGTGAGTAGGGCCTCAAGCAGGGTCCGTCGGACGTTTCCGGTGGATTTGACCAGAGTTTGATTTGACTTCTTCGGCGGACGATTGCAGTAAGCGCGCCGCGCCACGCGTGGCGGTGTAATGCAAGAAGAATATGGCCAACGTGGCCAACTTGACCAAGTTGGTCAGAGTTCGCTATCGTTTGCCACCAGTCTCATTCAGGCAGTCTGCAGGTGGCGCCATGCAAGTCAACATCCTCGAAGCCAAGAGCCAGCTTTCGCAGCTGATCAAGTCTGCGCAGGCCGGTGAAGAGGTGGTGATCGCCAACCGGGGGGAACCGGTGGCGCGGTTGGTGCCGATCGGGGCGCCGACGGGGCGGCCTGTGCCACGGCTGGCCACGGCCCGCGAGTGGGCGCCGCGGCAGCCCGGCGGCGTGGCGCAGTGGCTGGAGGCGCATCCGCTGCCAGCCTACCTGCGGCGCAGCGCGCAGGAAATCGACGCGGCCATCCAGGAAGAGCGGGACGCCTGGGAGTGAGCCGGTGATCTACCTGGACGCCTGCATCCTGATCTACGCCTGCGAAGACCACCCGGCCTACAGTGCCGTCGTTCGGGCAGCGCTGGCAAACCGCGCCGAGGAGTGCTTTGCCCTGTCGCCGCTGACCCGCATGGAATGCCTGGTCAAGCCGATGCGCACCGGCAATCTCGCGTTGCAGCGCCACTACGAGGCGTTCTTTGATCGCTTCGTCTGGCTGCCGGTGGACGACGAGGTGTTCGCGCAGGCCACCCAGTTGCGCGCCCGGCATGGCCTGAAAACGCCGGATGCACTGCACATGGCCTGCGCGCAGCTCCACGGCTGTGACGAACTCTGGACGAACGACGACCGGCTGGCCCAGGCGGGTCACGGCCTGGCGGTGAACCTGCTGCGCGGCCCCGCCGCGTCATGATGTCGCCCTTCGACCGGATCCCCCGGTCGATGCAACCGGAACCCGCACCATGGTGCTGCTTGAATTTTCGATCGCCCCGACGGGGCAGGGCGAAAGCCTCAGTGCCCACGTGGCGCGGGTGATCGACCTCATCGACCGCAGCGGGCTGCCCTATCAGCTCACGCCGATGGGCACGATCCTCGAAGGGGAGTGGGCCGAGGTGATGGGCGTGGTGACGCAGTGCTTCGAGCTGATGGCGGCGGAGTTTCCGCGCGTGGGCCTGCACCTGAAGGTGGACTACCGCGCCGGCCCGGGCGGGCGGTTGAAGGCGAAGACGGCCAAGGTGGAGCAGCACCTGGGGCGCAAGCTGAGCGTCTGAATCAGCGATCCGCGGTGGAGCCCCGCATGAGCGCGGGGCAGCGGACAATCCGCCGCCCCGCCAACGCCCGACTGCCTGAACGTGACCGCTCCCACCGCTCTCACCGCTTCTTCCGCTTCCCTGGCCCCACTGAACCTGCAAGCCGCCATCGTCGACCTCGACGGCACGATGGTGGACACGATTGGCGACTTTGTCGTTGCGCTCGGCCTCACGCTGGGCGAGCTGGGCCTGCCGGCGGTGGAGCGGGCCTTTGTCGAGCGCACCGTCGGCAAGGGCAGCGAGCACCTGTTGCGCTGCACGCTGGCCCATGTCGGTGGCGACGCGGCGCTGTATGACGCTGCCTGGGCGGCCTACCAGCGCCACTACCTGGTGATCAATGGGCAGCACTCGGCTGTGTACCCGGGCGTGGTCGAGGGCCTGCAGCAGCTGCGCGCCGCCGGACTGCGGCTGGCCTGCCTGACCAACAAGCCGACCGCCTTTGCCCGCCCGCTGCTGGCGGCCAAGGGGCTGGATGGCTATTTCGAGGTGGTGTTTGGCGGCGATGCCTTTGCGCGCAAGAAGCCGGACCCGCTGCCGCTGCTGGAAACCTGCCGGGCGCTGGGCACGGCGCCGGCGGCCACGCTGATGGTGGGCGACTCGCGCAACGACGCCGAAGCGGCCCACGCGGCCGGCTGCCCGGTCGTGCTGGTGAGCTATGGCTACAACCACGGCGAGCCGATCCGGGACGTTCCGGCCCAGGCTTGCGTGGACCGGCTGGACGAGTTGCTGCGGTCGAGCTAGGGTGGAGCCCTTTCAACCCGCGAGGAAGGAGCGTTCCATGTCCATCAAGCTGTGGGCCGCCGCGTTGGCGGTAGTCACCCTGACGGGCTGCGGCAGCGTGCAGCTCGGTGACAAGACGGTGGAAGCCGAGCTGAAGCAGTTCAAGCCGGTGGCCGGCAAGACCAGCCTGTACGTCTGCCGCGAGCCGGCGATGCTGGTGGCGGCTGGCGTCACGACGCAGGTGATGGTCGACGGCCGTGACATCGGCGCGGTCAAGCCGAACATGTTCGTGCACGCCCTGGTCGAGCCCGGGACGCACGGGGTGGGCATGCGCAACGACGGCATCGCCGGCACGTCCAGCCCCTGGATCAGCATCCAGACGCAGGCCGGCGAGGTGGCCTTCCTCTGGATCGGCGTGACCGGCAAGGGGTTTGGCACCTACACCATCGATCACTTCGAGTCGCCGCAGAAGGGGCGTGACTGCGTGTCCGGCGCGGCCTACTCGGTCAAGGCGAACTGAGCCTGGCGGCGGCTGCCGGGTGAGGGGCTGCGGGGGCGCAGCGCGGGGCTGGAGGCGCCTGTGTGATGCAATTCACGTTGCCGAGCTGGCGTCGTTAATGTGGAAGACACCCAAGCGCGGACGTGTGGCTGCCTGACCTGAGGCTGGTCGGGGCCGCAAGGTCAGCAGGCAAGCGAGTCTCAGGTGGCGGTGGGGGTGGCGATGAAGCCGTGCTTGCGCAGCATTTTGAGCCAGCGCGGGGCGTTGCGCTGGACGTTCAGGGCCTCGTAGTCGACCTCCTTGTCTTGGTAGTGGGTGCCGTTGGCCAACATGGCGTAGACGGTACGCAGCATCTTGTGGGCCAGCGCCACGATGGACTTCTTGTGTCCCTTGCGAATGGCCAGCGCGTCGAACTTGGCCTTGAGCGCGCAGCGGGTACGCGCTGCAGCCTGGGCGAACTCGCACAGCAGCCTTCTGACCCAGGCGTTGCCCTTGCGGATGCGCCCGGTCTTGCGCTTGCCCGCGCTCTCGTTGTTGCCCGGGCAGATGCCCACCCAGCTGGCCAGCCGCTCGGCACTGCCGAAGACGTCCATGTCCGCGCCGATCTCCACCAGCAGCATCGCCGCGCCCTGGATGTCGATACCCGGCAAGGTCTGCAGCAGCTTGAGCTGCGGCTGCCAGGCGCGCAGTCCGTCCAGCAGGTATTGGTCCATGCGGGCGATGCGGGTCTCGATGTGCTCGATGTGCTGCATGATCTCCTGGGCCACGAAGCGGTGCGCGGCGCTGAACTGCTCGGTGCTCAGGGCCTCGAACAACTCGTCCCGGCTGGCCCGAAGGCGCCCCTTTTGATCCAGCACCTCGTACATGGCTTGGCCCGCAATGAGCGCCTTGACCATGGCGCGTGCACTGGCACCGTGGATGTCGCTGACCACCACGTTGATGCGCATGCCCGCATCTACCAGCACCTTGTGCAGCCGGTTCTTCTCGGCGCTGCACATGCCCACGAGCTTCTGCCGCTGACGCGCCACCAGACGAAGCTGGCGCAAGTCCACCGGTGGAATGAACGAGGCGCGCAACAGGCCCGCACGCGCCAGCGTGGCCAGCCACTGCGCATCGGCCATGTCGGTCTTGCGCCCGGGCACAGCTTTGACATGGCGCGCGTTGACCACCCACGCGATGATGCCCACCGCCTCCAGCGCCGCAAACGGGCTCTTCCAGTACACCCCCGTGCTCTCCATCACCACCACCTCGGGCCGAATCTCCAGCGACCATTGCGCCAAGGCACGGCGGTCGCGTCTGAAGGCTCCGAAGTCGCGCTTGGTGACCTCCACTCGGCCATCGTCATGCTCGACCACCGCACAGGCGGTGATCTTGGCCTGGTGTACGTCCAGCGCGATCACGCGTTTGTGCATCGGGGTCAGATCCATTGCCGGGCTCCTGCAGCTTGAACAACAATCACAAGCGTGCGGGCCCGCGCAGGTGCCGCCGACCAACGGCCTGCCGGGACAAAGCCTGGCGGCTCTCTTTAATGTGGGCTGTCGGGCGCCCGGGCTCCGCAAGGAACTCAGCAGCGCCCGCAGGCAATCCTGGGTACGAGTGGTCGGCAGCGGGTCAAGTTAGCGATCGCGGTCGAGTGCCATCAAAATATTGACCGACCTCTACCCGCTCAGGCCCGCACACCCTCAGTGTCTTCCATCATCCAGGGTGACCCGCCCGGGCCATGACAGTTAGCCGGTGTTACCGTTGCAGCTGGTCGCCTTCGACGTGGGGGCGACTTCCTGCAGCCGAGTCCCCACCGACGCCCATGCACGCCGCCCCAACCGCTCGCCCCCTGGCCGCTGATCGGCCTTTTTTTCTGACTTCGCGTTGCCTGCCCCTGCTGGGCGGGCTGCTCGCCGTGGCCGGTGGCTGGCCTGGCGTGGCCAGGGCGGCCGATGCGCCCAAGCCCGCGGTGGCCGCCTCGGCGGCGCCCCGCCCGGCGCTGACCGTGACGCTGGTGAGCCCGCAGCGCGCCCAGCTGCCGCAGCAGGTGCCGGCCACCGGCAGCATCGCCGCCTGGCAGGAGGCCAGCGTGGGCGCTGAGGTGGCGGGCCTGCGGCTGGCCAAGGTGCTGGTGAACGTGGGCGACACGGTGCGGCGCGGCCAGCTGCTGGCCGAGTTTGCGACCGAGACGGTGCAGGCCGACCTGGCCCAGCTGCGCGCCCAGGTGGTGCAGGCCGAGGCCCAGCTGGAGGAGGCGCAGGCCAATGCGCGGCGCGCCCGCGAGCTGCAGGAGTCCGGCGCCTGGAGCAAGCAGCAGATCGAGCAGAACCTCACCGCCGAGCGCACTGCGCAGGCGCGGCTGGAGGCGGCTCGCGCGTCGGCCAAGGCGCAGGAGCTGCGGCTGGCGCAGACGCGCGTGCTGGCGCCCGATGACGGGGTGATCACCGCCCGCGCCGCCACGCTGGGCGCGGTGGCGAACCCGGGGCAGGAGCTGTTCCGCCTGATCCGCCAGGGCCGGCTGGAGTGGCGCGCCGAAGTGTCGGCGGCGGACCTGCCTCGGGTGCGGCGCGGCATGGCCGCCTCCCTGACGCCGCCGGGCGGCCAGCCGCTCACCGGTACGGTGCGCATGGTGGCACCCACGGTGGATGCGGCCACGCGTAACGGCCTGATCTATGTCGATCTGCCCAACCCCGGCAGCGCCCGCGCCGGCATGTTCGCCCGCGGCCACCTGGCGCTGGAGGCCAGCCCCGCGCTGACGCTGCCGGCCTCGGCAGTGGTGCTGCGCGATGGGTTTGCCTACGTCTTCCGCGTCGGCGCGGACCGGCGGCTGGTGATGAGCAAGGTGGCCACCGGCCGGCGCACGGCGGACCGGGTCGAGGTGACCCAGGGCCTGGATGCCGCGGCGCGGGTGGTGGCCTCGGGCACCGGCTTCCTGGTGGATGGCGACCTGGTGAAGGTGGTGGATGGGCCCGCGTCTGCCCCCGTGCCCGCGCCAGCCGCTTCGGTGGCGGCCCGCTGAGGAGCGACCGGCATGAACGTTTCCGCCTGGTCGATCCGCAAGCCGATCCCCTCGATCCTGCTGTTCATCCTGCTCACACTGGTGGGCCTGGTGGCCTTCCGGGCCATGAAGGTGCAGAACTTCATGGACCTTGACCTGCCGATGGTCACGGTCACCGCCAGCCTGCCCGGGGCGGCGCCGGGCCAGCTGGAGACCGAGGTGGCGCGCAAGATCGAGAACTCGATCGCCACGCTGCAGGGTGTCAAGCACATCTACACCAACGTGATGGACGGCGCGGTGGTGGTGACCACCGAGTTCCGCCTGGAGAAGGGCACCCAGGAGGCGGTGGACGATGTGCGTGACGCGGTGGCGCGCATCCGCTCCGACCTGCCTGGCGACCTGCGCGACCCGGTGATCGCCAAGGTCGACCTGTCCGGCCAGCCGATCCTGACCTACACGGTGGCTTCGACGCGCATGGACGACGAGGCGCTGTCCTGGTTCGTCGACAAGCAGGTGGCCAAGGCCATGCTGGCGGTCAAGGGTGTGGGCGCGGTGAGCCGGGTAGGGGGCGTGAGCCGCGAGGTGCGCGTCGAGCTGGATCCGACCCGGCTGCTGGCGCTCAATGCCACCGCGGCGGACGTGTCCCGCCAGCTGCGCCAGGTGCAGCAGGAGGCTTCGGGCGGGCGCAGCAACGTCGGCGGCAGCGAGCAGTCGGTGCGTACCATCGCCACGGTGGCGTCGGCCGAGGAGCTGGCGGCGCTGCAGGTGACGCTGGCCGATGGCCGGCACATCCGCCTCGACCAGGTCGCCACGGTCAGCGACACGGTGGCCGAGCAGCGCTCGGCGGCGCTGCTCAATGGCAAACCGGTGGTGGGCTTCGAGATCACCCGCTCGCGCGGCGCGGGCGAGCTGGAGGTGGCCGAGGGCGTCAAGTTGGCGCTGGACAAACTCAAGGCCGAGCACCCGGACATCACCATCACCGAGGCCTTCAACTTCGTCGACCCGGTGCAGGAGAACTACGAGGGCTCGATGACGCTGCTCTACGAGGGCGCGGCGCTGGCGGTGCTGGTGGTGTTCCTGTTCCTGCGCGACTGGCGCGCCACCTTCGTGGCCGCCACCGCGCTGCCGCTGTCGGCGATCCCCACCTTTGCGGTGATGTACCTGATGGGTTTCACCGTCAACGTGGTGACGCTGCTGAGCCTGTCGCTGGTGGTGGGCATCCTGGTGGACGACGCCATCGTGGAGATCGAGAACATCATGCGCCACCTGCGGCAGGGCAAGACGCCCTTCCAGGCGGCGATGGAGGCGGCCGACGAGATCGGCCTGGCGGTGATCGCGACCACCTTCACGCTGATCGCGGTGTTCCTGCCCACGGCGTTCATGACCGGCATCGTTGGCAAGTTCTTCGTCCAGTTCGGCTGGACGGCGGCGATCGCGGTGTTCTTCTCGCTGGTGGTGGCGCGCATGCTCACGCCGATGATGTCGGCCTACCTCCTCAAGCCGCAGCCGAGCGCCGACCACGAGCCCGGCTGGCTGCGCTGGTACCTGCGCTGGGCCGCCTGGTGCCTGCACCACCGCATCCTCACGCTGCTGGGCATGGCGGTGTTCTTCGTCGGCTCGTTCATGCTGGTGCCGCTGCTGCCCACCGGCTTCGTGCCGCCGGACGACCTCTCGCAGACCCAGGTGACGGTCACGCTGCCGCCGGGCAGCACCTTCGAGCAGACCCGCGCCGCGGCCGAGCAGGCCCGCATCGCGGTGCAGAAGAACCCGCACGTCAAGCTGGTCTACACCGCGATCGGCGGCGGCTCGGCCGGGGGCGACCCCTTCGCGCCGCAGGCCGCCGAGGTCCGCAAGGCGACGTTGACGATCAACATGACGCACCGTCGCGATCGCCCGGGGCTGAGCAAGCAGGCCATCGAGACACAGCTGCGCGAGCTGGTGGCCGAGATCCCCGGCGCGCGCTTCAAGGTCGGCCTGGGCGCCAGCAGCGAGAAGTTCGTGCTGGTGCTGGCCGGCGAGGACGGGCGCGTGCTGGGCGAGCACGCCAGGCAGGTCGAGCGCGAGTTGCGCAGCATCCCCGGCATCGGCGGCGTGAACTCGACCAGCAGCCTGCAGCGGCCCGAGCTGATCGTGCGGCCCGACCCGGCCCGCGCCGCCGACCTGGGTGTGACTTCGGCGGCGATCGCCGACACGCTGCGCATCGCCACCGCGGGCGACTACGACCAGGGCCTGGCCAAGCTCAACCTGTCGGAGCGCCAGGTGCCGGTGGTGGTCAAGCTGCCCGCCGACGCGCGGCAGGACCTCGATCTGCTCGCGCGCCTGCCGGTGCCGGGCGCACGCGGCCCGGTGCCGCTGGGCAACGTGGCCACGCTGGCGCTGGAGAGCGGGCCGGCGCAGATCGATCGCTACGACCGCTCGCGCAACATCAACTTCGAGATCGAGCTGAACCAGGTGCCGCTGGGCGAGGTGGAGGCCGCCGCCTTCGCGCTGCCCAGCCTGAGCAAGCTGCCGCCGGGTGTGACGCGCACCTCGGTGGGCGATGCCGAGGCGATGGGCGAGCTGTTCACCGGCTTCGCGCTGGCGATGGGCGCGGGCATCCTGTGCATCTACATCGTGCTGGTGCTGCTCTTCCACGACTTCGTGCAGCCGGTGACCATCCTGGCCGCGCTGGTGATGTCGGTGCCAGGTGCCTTCCTGGCGCTGTTCGTCACGCACACGGCGATCTCGATGCCCTCGATGATCGGCCTGATCATGCTGATGGGCATCGCCACCAAGAACTCCATCCTGCTGGTGGACTACGTGCTGCTGGCGCGGCGCGAGCATGGCCTGTCGCGCCCCGAGGCGCTGCTGGACGCCTGCCGCAAGCGCGCTCGCCCGATCATCATGACCACCCTCGCGATGGGCGCGGGCATGCTGCCGATCGCACTCGGCCTGGGCGTGGACCCGAGCTTCCGCGCGCCGATGGCCATCGTCGTGATCGGCGGCCTCATCACCAGCACCTTCCTGAGCCTGCTGGTGGTGCCGGTGGTGTTTACCTACGTGGACGACGTGGTGCAGTGGGTGCAGCGCCTGACGCACCGGCGCACGGCCGATGCCGGTCGCGTGGCACACCGGGGCGCGGCTTGATGCCGCATGGAAAGCCGCTGCTACACTTCGCGCCCATCATGTTCCTTCCGCGCAAACGCAGCATCACGCAGGTGACCGGGTCGCACGACCGGGGAGCCTGGCCCTGGCGTCGCTGACCACACGCCTGGCAGCGGGCGTGGCCGTCTCGGTCTGAAACCAGGACGAGTCCGGCCCGCTGAAGCACTGATCTGCTGTTGTTTGCCGCCGCGGCGCTGAGCGCCAACGGCCCGCGACCCCGAGGGGTCTGGCGCGGTGACGATCCGCCCCGTCCCCCACACGATCAAACCAGGCCCGCGGCAGACCGCGTGCGCCGAGTGTTCTTCGGACGCGAACATGCCGGTGGGCCCAGTTCCTCTTTTCGGAGCACACCGTGATCACCGAACTCGAATTCAAGAGCCTGGCCGAACAGGGCTACAACCGCATCCCGCTGGTCAGCGAGGCCTTTGCGGACCTGGAAACGCCCCTGTCGCTGTACCTGAAGCTGGCCGGGGGCAAGCCGCACAGCTTCCTGCTGGAGTCCGTCGTCGGCGGCGAGCGCTTCGGGCGCTACTCCTTCATCGGCCTGCCGGCGCGCACGCTGCTGCGCGCCACCGGCGGGGTGACCGAGGTGGTCACCGACGGCCAGGTGGTGGAGCGCCACGAGGGCAACCCGCTGGACTTCATCGAGGCCTACCAGCAGCGCTTCAAGGTGGCGCTGCGCCCGGGGCTGCCGCGCTTCTGCGGCGGGCTGGCGGGCTACTTCGGCTACGAGACGGTGCGCTGCATCGAAAAGAAGCTGGCCGGCAAACGCCTGCCCAACGGCATCGGCACGCCCGACATCCAGCTGCTGCAGACCGAGGAGCTGGCGGTGATCGACAACCTGTCGGGCCGGCTGTACCTGATCGTCTACGCCGATCCGCGCACGCCGGAGGCCTACTTCTCGGCCAAGAAGCGCCTGTCGGAGCTGGGCGACCAGCTGCGCTACAGCGTGACGGCGCCGGTGGTTCGGCGCGGCCCCTCGCACCCGGTCGAACATGAGACCCGCCAGGCCGACTTCGAGGCGGCGGTGGAGAAGGCCAAGGCCTACATCGCCGCGGGTGACTGCATGCAGATCGTCATCGGCCAGCGCGTCAAGAAGCGCTACACCGAGAACCCGCTGAGCCTGTACCGCGCGCTGCGCTCGCTCAACCCCTCGCCGTACATGTACTACTACGACATGGGCGGCTTCCAGATCGTCGGCGCCTCGCCGGAGATCCTGGTGCGCCAGGAGCTGCGCACGGTCGAGGGGCAGCAGGAGAAGGTGGTCACGATCCGCCCGATCGCCGGCACCAAGCCGCGCGGCGCCACGCCGGAGCTGGACGCGCGCAATGAGCAGGACCTGCTGTCCGACGCCAAGGAGCGCGCCGAGCACCTGATGCTGATCGACCTGGCGCGCAACGACATCGGCCGCATCGCCAAGACCGGTTCGGTGAAGGTGACGGAGGCCTTCGGCATCGAGCGCTACTCGCACGTGATGCACATCGTCAGCAACGTCGAGGGCGTGCTGAAGGACGGCATGAGCAGCCTGGATGTGCTGCGCGCCAGCTTCCCGGCCGGCACGCTCAGCGGCGCGCCGAAGATCCACGCAATGGAGATCATCGACGAGCTGGAGATCAGCGAGCGCGGCGTCTACGGCGGCGCGGTGGGCTACCTGAGCTTTGCCGGCGACATGGACGTGGCCATTGCGATCCGCACCGGCGTCATCAAGGACCAGACGCTGTACGTGCAGGCGGGCGCCGGCATCGTGGCCGACTCGGTGCCGGAGATGGAGTGGAAGGAGACCGAGGTGAAGATGCGCGCGGTCATCCGCGCCGCCGAACTGGTCGAAGAAGGCTTCTGAACCGCACCGGGAGAACCACCATGCTGCTGATGATCGATAACTACGATTGAGGTCTACTGGCGTCTATCAACCTCCATGGAACAACTCTAAGTCTATGTTTTTAAAGGGTTGATCGTCCATCGAGCGATTCTGAAAGCTGGACAAATCCAGTGCTCATGTGTGTAATGGAGTGTGTAACGGGCCAAACTGGAGGCGTTATACACATGGCACTCACAGCACTCAATCTTCTCTCGGCGCGCAAAGTGGAAACGGCGCAGCCCAGGCCCAAGGTGTACCAACTCCGGGACGGAGGCAGCCTCTTTTTGCGCGTTCAGCCCAACGGCTCCAAGCTCTGGTGGTACCGCTACCGGCTGGGCGGCGCTGAACAGGTGTACTCAATCGGGGTGTACCCAAAGGTCACGCTGGAGGCAGCCCGTGCGGAACGGGACCGGGCAAAGGCGTTGGTCAAGAAGGGCCTCGACCCCATCGTGGAGAAAAAGGCGGCGATCGCCCTCCAGGCCGACACATACGAACGCACGTTCGAGACCGTTGCTCGGGAGTGGATCGTCAGCAATGCTCACTGGAGCGAGTACTACACCAACCAGGTCACCAGCTACCTTGAGAAGGATGTTTTCCCCCGGATTGGCAAGTTGCCGATCAGCAGCATCAGGGCTCCACATCTGCGCCCCATCATCAAGGATGTGGCGGCTCGTGGCGCGAAGACTGTGGCGATCCTCATCCGCCAGTGGTGTGGGCAAATCTTCAGTTATGCGGCTGCCCAAGGTCTCTGCGAATACGATCCTGCCTCCTTGCTCAAGGGACTGGTCAAGCGCCCTCAGGTCCGCCACAACCCTCCGTTGACATGGGCAGAGATCCCGGACTTTCTCAATCGTGTGGACAACGAAGGGGGTTACCAGACGACAGTCCTCGCCCTCAAGCTGATGGCTTTGACCTACGTGCGCACCGTAGAACTGCGCAAGGCCTCCTGGGAAGAGTTCGACCTGGACAACGCCATGTGGTCGATTCCGTCCGAGCGCATGAAGATGCGACGCCCCCATCTGGTTCCCCTGTCACGGCAGGCGGTGGCCGCTCTTAGGGAACTACATGCTCTAACTGGCGGCGGCAAAGTATTGTTCCCGAGCTACAGAAAGCCGGGACAAGTGATGTCGGCAACGACGCTCAATCAAGCACTCAAGCGCATGGGTTATGGCGGACGGTTTTCGTCCCATGGCTTCCGCTCGACCGCAACGACGATCCTTGGACTGTTGGGATATCCGGAGAAGCGGGTCGATCTTCAACTCGCTCATTCCAAAAAGAGCAAGGACTCATCGCGCGCGCCCTACGATCACACGAAGTTTGTGGAGTCCCGCAAGGTAATCATGCAGGACTGGGCTGACATCCTTGACTCATTGCAGGCAGGGAAACCCGTTGAAGGGGTCACGAAGGCGTTTGGCCCCATGTCGAAGCGTAGAACGGCGCTGCTCCGTGTCACAGAGCGCGAGTGATGTCTGCTGCTTGGCGAGTGGAATGCCTAATGCACGTGTAGCACCTTGAACTGAAGACGCAGAACGAGGACATTGGCACTCGACTAGGTTGGAGCATTCTTGGCGACCTGCAGTGCTCTGCGCTCGAACCGCTCTGAAACAACGTCGGCTTGTCCGCAGGGCCGCTGCAGGTGGGTCACGATCTCGTAGGGTCCGTCAGACAGCGGCCGTGTGTGAATGCCCCATCCCTGCGCATGCTCAATGCGCGATTGCGCGGATACCCCGACGCCGTAGCCGGCAGCGACCCATAGCGCGATCATCTCGAAGGAAGAGACACGCTGAATGTTCTGTTGACTCACCGCGGGAAGAGAAGGCAGCCGCTGATCCAGCAAAGGGCAATTCTCTGCAGGCCAGCGAAAGACGGAGTAGTCCAACAGTTCGGCGATCGTGAGCTTCGCCTGGTCAAGTAAGGGAAAGCGCAACGGCATGGCGACGGCCATGTTCTCGGTCCATAGAGGTTGGCTTTTCAGCGACGGATCGCTCGATCCTTCAAGCGTCATGCCCGCGTCGTAGCGGCCTTCCCGAAGTCCCGCAATCAAATCATCGGCTGTGACCTCATGAAACGAAATGGTGACTTCCGGCTCTTCCGCACGCTGCAACGCAAGCAATGCCGAAAGATGCGATGACGGTACGCCAGGCGCTATGGCAAGCCTGAAATTGGAAAAGGAAAACTGGCTGGTGGCGTCGTGCATGAGAGCCCCCACAAAGCGATCGGATCAAAAAGGCGAGCCACCATGATAGCCAAAAGAGATATCTTTAACGTGGTTAAATTCGGTCGATTGATCGACGCTTCTGGTGATGCAGAAGCGCAGCGTTCAACCGGGCCGCCCCCCTGGCACAACCACCTATGAAGCCGAGCCGGCACTGGCCTTCGGCCAAGCGGTGCGTGCTGCCCGCTTGGCGCAGGGAGTCGCTCAGGATGAATTCGCGTCCATGGCTGGTATAGCTCGCTCGCATATGGGCAAGATCGAGCGTGGGGAGCACATGCCCACGCTCGCATTGATACTGAAAATCTCCGCTGCCCTCAGCATAAGTGCGGCAGAGCTGATGAGTGCAACGGAACGCAATCTTCGTGCCGATGCCCAATCTTAAGTGGTGCGGTCCGTTGCGTCAGTCGCTCGAAGGGTCCCGGAGGCGGTCGATAAATCGCACCAGCGAAGCCGATGAGTTGCTGCTTTCGAGTCGAAGCAGGTAGGTGGTGATCACGGCTGTATCCAGCGCCAATGGACGGATCACCACGTCCGGTCGCTGGCTGACCGGAATCTTGGTCGCCGTCATGAAGCCCACGCCGTAGCCGGCACCGACCAAGGTGAGCATCATGTCCAGCGAGGAAACCTCCTCAACGACATTCAGTTTGTGTTCCTGGGTCTGCAGGAGGCGCGCCAACTCGCGGCAGTAGCCTTCGCACACCTGGGGATCGCACAGGACAAGAGGATGCCCCCGGAGTTCATGGAGTGGAACCTCCTTGTGGACGAGCAGTGCGTGCCGGGCTGGCAAGGCGACCACCAGCGGGTCCTGCCAGATAGGTTCGGCGACGATGCCATCACCGACGTCGGCGGTATGAGCGAATCCGATGCAGAAGTCGCCCGAGCGCAGGCCGCGCAACTGCTCGGCCAAAGGCACTTCGGACATCCGTATCTCGATCTCGGGTTCTTCGGCACGGCAACGGGCTAGAAACGCCGACAGCCGGGGATCGAGCGCGCCGTCGGATACGGCGATGCGCAGGCTGCCTCGCAAGCCCGCCGCGACAGCCTTGACGTTCTCGCGGGCCTGCTCCAGGACGGTGAATAGCCGGCGAGTGTCCTGCAGGAACACGGCACCCGCAGCGGTCAGTCGGGTGCCCCGGCGGTCCCGGTCGAAGAGCACAGCGCCTAACTCGTCCTCAAGCTCCTTGATGGCGCGGGACAGAGGAGGTTGCTCAATGTGAAGACGCTCAGCCGCCCGTGTGAAATGAAGCTCTTCGGCCAAAACGATAAAGCAACGCAGATGCCGCAGTTCCATGAGCAATGTTCCTATACAGGCGCTGACGACCTCCTTCTGTTTGCTCCACGCTATGCGCGTTGAAAACCTCTTTTAAGCGATGTTTTTTCATTAGGACTTACGCAAACGTTTAAATCAAACTAGATTATTTAATATATCGGCGCCGATTTCGTGGTATTTGTGATAATATATTCACCATGAAACCCACGAGCCGAGACTACTGCCAATTTCTGATATCCACACAAATCAACTACACGCAGACCTATTTTGCGGATCACCATCAGAGGTTTTCTCATGACGCCATAAATCGCTACTTGCAGGCTGCCAATATCAGCCCGGCCGATGTCTGGAATCTGGCCCGACGAAACATCGAATTTGACGACGATGCCTGCCTGGTTTTCGATGACAGCGTTCTGGACAAGAACCACTCGCACAAAATCGAGCTGGTGCGCAAACAGTACAGCGGCAACGCCCACGGCCTGATCAAGGGCATTGGGGTGGTCAACTGCCTGTACGTGAACATCAAGACCGGCCACTACTGGATCATCGACTGGCGCATCTATGCGCCTGACGAAGACGGCAAGTCCAAGCTGGATCATGTCCAGGAGATGTTCGACAATGCCATGGCGCACAAGAAGCTGCCCTTTCGCACCGTGCTGATGGACTCCTGGTACGCCACCATGGATCTGATGAAGCACATCCACCGGGCGGGCAAGCACTTCTACTGCCCGCTCAAGAGCAATCGCAAGGTTGACGACAGCCAAGGCCAGCAGCCCTACAAGGCGGTCAGTACGCTGCAGTGGAGTGCCCAAGAACATGTGCATGGCAAACACGTCAAACTGTTCAAGTTTCCCAGTGACATCAAGCTGAAACTGTTCCGGGTTGTGGTTGATACCAATCGCACGGACTGGGTTGTGACAAACGACCTATCTCAAGATTCGACGGACGATACGCATGAGATGTGTGCCGTGCGCTGGAAGATTGAGCAGTACCACAGGGAGATCAAGCAGGTTCTTGGCATCGAAAAATGTCAGTGCAGAATGGCCCGGTCACAGAAGAATCACATCGCCTGCGCGATATTGGCCTGGGTCCACCTCTGCGAGACGGCCAAAGCGCTGAAGACAAACATCTACAGCCTGAAGAAGGGAATCCTCTCGGAATTCCTCAAGAAGGAACTTCGGTCACCAACCATTCGCATGGCACCCATCTGACATATTGAGTCGAAATGGCGAATCATTGCGCTAGCTGAAGTGACCCTGCGTAAGTCCTATTCATGTGTTCTTGAGCATGAGATGTAGGCGTTCAACTTTTCCAAACGAGAGATCGGGCTGTGTTTGACCGAGCATTCAAGAGCCCTGTTTATCTACGGCGCTAAGGGTCAATCTTTACAATGTCCCCAATGTCTTGTACGTATGCAAGTGCATAGGCCATCTCTCCAGAGGTTTGCGTATGCAAAAACATCAATGGCTGTCCTCGTGTTATCTCGTCACCTAAGTGCACCTGCAATTGAATCCCTGCGGCTGGACTCTCAGGCGCACCGGCCAATTTGGCTAAACGAGAAAGCTTACGGTTGTCGATGTGTACTGCTCGGCCTGAAGTGGTTGCCAGAAGCGGTTCGACATAGAGAGCTTGGGGCGGCTCACGAAATCCCCCCTGTGCCGCGCAGATTCTCTGAAATTTTTCCCACGCGCGGCCACTGCTGATCGTCTCATGAGCCAACCGAAATCCCTCCCCTTCTTTGGCGACGCCGCCAAGCTCAAGCACCGCACCCGCCACCAACGCCACGCGGTCACATAGGTCTTGCGGCGCATCCGCCTCGTTGCGCAACACGGCCAACACGTCGCGCGCCTCCAACGCCGGGCCGATACCTCTTCCGACAGGTTGATTCCCGTCTGTAAACAGGCAACGCAATACAAGGCCAAATGACGCGGCGACTTCTGAAAGGTGATGCGCAAGGTGCTCGGCAGTTTCCCGGCTGCGGACTTTTGCGGTTGGCCCAACCGGAATATCGATCACGATGTGGGTCGCCCCTGCCGCAATCTTCTTGGATAACACCGAGGCAATCAGTTGTCCTTGGGTGTCAATATCCAGTTCACGCTCAATACGCACGAAGATGTCGTCCGCAGGGCTCAGGTGCATCGCGCCGCCCCACGCCACGCATCCACCCTCTTTCTCCACGACCTTTCTGAGCGTATCCAGGTCCAGGTCTACAGGAGCCAGCGTTTCCATGGTGTCCGCCGTGCCAGCGGGAGAGGTGATGGCGCGTGATGAGGTCTTGGGCATCACCAATCCATTGGCTGCGGCGATGGCAACCACCAACGGCGTGGTGCGATTTCCCGGTAATCCGCCCACACAATGCTTGTCCACAACAATCTGAGCCTGCCATTGCAGGCGATCTCCGACATCGACCATCGCACGGGTGAGATGGATGGTCTCTTGCATATCCAGAGGCAGTACCGCCGTTGCGGTCAGGAAGGCCGAAAGTGCGACATCGGTATAGCGACCATCGACCACATCACGGACGATCGCCTGCAACTCCGTCGTTTGCAGTCGGTGGCCGTGAATTCGCGCACGCACGGCCGACAACGATTCGAGCATTGGCGGATGCCGAACCTGCACAAAATCGCCCTCATGGATGTCCAGGGCATCCCAGGCGGCCTCGGACAGAGCGATCTGTCCGGCTTTGAGCAGATCGCTGTCGATTTGGTACAGCAGCGCTTGCACAGTTCGGTCGCCGGCGATGATCAGTACCTGTGACCGCGGTGCCAGCCCTTCGGCACGGCAGACATGGCAGTCGGTCCGCATCAAGACGACGGGTTGATGCTGGGCATGCAGTCGCATGCGCAATGCTTGCAAGGCGGGTGTCTGGGGCGTGATGCGGGCACTCACAGGGCGAACTCCTGGTTTTGCATGGGCACCGATGCGTGCCAATTGAGTTCGCGCTGGATACGTTCGCGCAGCGCCTCAGAGGCATCAGATTCACCGTGAACAATGAACACTCTTTCCGGCGCCTTGGTAAAGCCGCGCAGCCATCGCATCAGCTCATCGCTGTCGGCATGAGCCGACAACATCGCAAGCTCGGCGACCTCTGCCTTGATCGGCATCCAGCGTCCATGGATCTTGACTTCGCGAGCGCCCTCAAGCAGCTTGCGCCCGCGCGTACCTGCTGCTTGGAATCCAGAGAACAGCAGCGTGTTCTGATGGCTACCGCCAAACGCTTCTATGTGATGCAGCACGCGGCCGCCGGTGGCCATGCCGCTGGCGGAAATAATCACCTTGGGGTATCGATTCGCCGATAGCGCCTTGGACTCTTCAACGTCGCGCACGTATGTGACTTCTGAGAATGCCGTCTCGAAATCGTGTTGAGCGAGCTTGTGGTCGTCGGCATGGCGGTGCAGCAGCGCAGTTGCGCTGGTGGCCATGGGACTGTCCAGATAGACGGGCACGTTGCGGAGCCGACCGCGCTGTCGCAACAGCCATAGGTCATAGATCAACGACTGCGCGCGTCCTACGGCAAAAGCGGGAATCACTACGGTGCCTCCGCGGCGAGTCGTACGCTCGATGATGTCGCCTAGCGCTTCGACGGCATCGGAACGGTCATGATGACGATTGCCATAGGTGGACTCGATGATGATGTAGTCCGCTTCCGTGACGGGTTCAGGATCAGGCATGACCGCATCGTCATAGCGGCCCAGGTCGCCGGAGAACACCAAACGCTTGCCGCCGATGTCGATCTGCGCCGTCGCCGCTCCAAGAATGTGGCCGGCCCTGCGTAGAACCAGGCGTGCACCGCCCGGCAATACCGTCTCCTGATGCAGTGGCACGGGCTTGAACTGCAAGAGCGTGCGTTCGGCATCTCGGACCCGATACAGGGCAAGGGCTGGCTTGTGCTTGGAAAATCCCTTCCGGTTGGCGAACTCGGCATCCTTCTCCTGCAACCAAGCACTGTCGAGCAGGATGAGTTCGGCGACGTCCCGTGTGGCTGGCGTCGAGAAAATCTTCCCGCGGAACCCGTTCAGCACCAATCGGGGGAGATATCCACAATGATCCAGGTGCGCGTGCGTCAGTACAACCGCATCGATGTCCTTGGACTCAACGACAAGATGCTGCCAGTTCAGCTCGCGCAGGTTCTTCAGTCCTTGGAAAAGTCCGCAGTCGATCAGGATGCGGGTACTGCCATATGTGATCAGGTGTTTGGAGCCGGTGACGGTACCGGCACCGCCCAGGCTGGTCAGTGAGAGCATGAAGTTGTCTCCTCGCTTGTTGGTGGGTTGTGAAATCAGGAGCTGGCGCGGTCACTGCGGACCGTGTCAGAACCACTTGAAATTCACGCGTCGGTCGCGGCAGCAGCAGCCTGCGAACTGTTCCAGCCGGTCACTTGCGCAGCGGCATAGATGGCATCCACCCAGGTGCATCGATTGGCGATCAGCATTCCAGCCACATCGAGGGTGCCGCCGTGGTTGATGTAGCCCAAAGCCCGCGTCTTCGAAGGGCCGCTGTCAATGCGGCGAAGCACGCCCAGCATCGGCTCAGGGCGGGTATGGCTTATCAACACGCGCGGCAGGTGAGGCGGGAAGAGCGCTTGCAGGGATTCGTCACCGAGCACGAAGGCGGCCTCAAGTTCGTCTCGCGGAATGCGTAGACGGCCGGGCTCGACCACCACGGTGATGCACGACGCAAGCCCATGGTGCTCCAGGCGGGCATGGGCTTTGAGCGCTTCCTCCAACTGGTAGGCGCCAATCGCTACGAATTGCAGTTGTGCGGTGGACGGATCGCCGGCTACATGGGCTGCTCCATGCTCGATCAGCGATTGAGCCGCGGCGGCACTGAAGTGATTCGGCGTGTCGCGCTTGGAGACCACCACACAAGCCACTTGGCCGCGGCTGGCGTAGACCGCTCGCAACGCGGCGCACGCCGTGTTTTCATCCACCGGGAACAACACGCGTGCGGTGTCCGACATTTCCCCTAGCAATGCTTCGCCAATGGTCGGGTCCTGGTGTGACTGCTCGTTCTTGCTGTTCTCCCAGGTGTGGGATGTGACGACCAGCGGGATGGAGATCCAGCCTGGCGGCTGGCCCAGTTCCTTCTGTCGGCGCGCGAAGATGATCTCCTGGCGAATCAATCCAAGCATCTTGACCGCGAAGGCCTCGTAGCTGACGATCAGGTTCAGCCCCCCTTTGTTGGCGAGGGCGGCGGCCGCAACGGCTTCTTCATTGAGTGCGGTGATCACCGAGCCATGCGTCGATTCCGGGACGCCGGGTTCGGGCACGTTGACGCGGTGCTTGAGCAGTGCCAGTGTGGCTCCCATCTTGTTGCTGGCCAGTTCATCGGGATTGCCGATCCGGACGCGCAACTGTGGATTTGCCTGCGCCAGTTTCACGAACCAACGATCCAGTGAAGACATGGCGCTGCCCGATACCTCAGTTGGCGCCCAGGCCGGCATCGGCAGATGAGGGCTCGCTGGATGGCGTAGGGCCATGGGGTGCTCGCTTTCGCGCGAGCGCTGGCTCTGGCCGTGATTCGCAAGGACGGTGAGCGCGTTTTCCAGTTCGCTCTCGGGCACGAACAGCGCCGCAGCCCCTGCGTTGAAGGCCTCGCGTGCCTGCGCATCCTCGCGCGGATTGCCGTTCAGCGGCAGGTTGTGGGCGGCATTGGTCGCCGCGCCCGGGAAGCCAAAACCTTTCTCCGTCTCGGCGATCACGTAGGGCAGCTTGACCGGATAGCGCCGATCCGAGCGTGCGGCGAAGGCGCTCAGCGTGTCTTCGGCTTCAACAATGGCCCATGCGATCGCCATCGGATCACGTCCATCAACGATGACCGGATCGAAGCCGTTGTGGCGCAGGTCCTCGGCCAGCCAGGTAGCGCCACCTTCCTGCACGATCTGGGTGCGCTGCTCGATGCGCCGTCCGTTGAGAATCATGACCGGGATGGCGAAGCCGCAGTCCTCGGCGCGCCACCAGCGCGGCGCCCAGTCCGAGCCACGTTGTTCCTCGAAAGCGCCATCACTGAGGAATGCCACCAGGCTTTCTCCCGGCAACGGCGTGTGCACATACTGCAGCCCGGCGAACCCCAGATAGCCGCCTTCGGAGATCGCGCCGGCCGTGTTCGGCCCGGCATGGCTACCCAGCGGTACCGCGGGCCGACCCTGCTTATCGATGGCATAGGAGTAGAAGTCCCCGATCAAACGCGACAGGCCCGCCTCGCTGCGGTCGTAGCGTCCACGCTGGGCGGCGGATACATCGCCGGTCAGTGCGTTCACCGCCTCGATCGCGGCCACGCAGTGCCCCTGCCCCATGAGCCAGCCGCGTGTCGTCCCGGTCAGCGCGTTGGCCAACAGATAACCCACGAAGGCTGGCACCATGTTGAGCGAGCCGCCGGTGTGGCCTTCGGGCGTTTGTTTGAAATCATCGGAGCCCAGTGGGCAGCCGCTTCGGTCGATGCGCCGGGCATAGGTCATATGCGCCACTACGCTCATGGCCGTGCAGGCCACCCGGTCGGCTGCAGCCAGCAGCGCATGGGCCGAGGCTTCGTCTGCTATACGCCTTTGCGCGACCAGACGTTGCACTAGGGCCTGCATACGTTCGATGGTTTCAGACCTGTGCGCGATGGGCCCGTAACCAGCACGCCAATCGGTTGCGAGGTTAGCTTGAGAGGACATTTCAGGTCTCCTTGAAAATAGTTGGATCGATAAAAAGATCAGCCTCGCGGATCGGTTTTCCCGCTAGAGAGAGCGTCGGCAATCAGCGAAGCGAGACCAATCCGGTTGCTCGGATGCGGTACTGCGTCGGTGGACGTAATTCGGGCAAACAACGGTGTCAATTGGGCCCAGGCATCCTCGGCGAACAGGGCATGCACCACTACGCACTCCGGCTTGCGCATTCCTTGCTCGGCGAGCTTGCGCGCCGCGACGGCGAGCGTGCGGCCTGATGATGCGATGTCGTCCACAAGCACCGGCGTTCTGCCGCGCCAGATCGACAGGTCGGGAACATCGATGTCCACGCTGCGATCGCCATGGCGTGTCTTGCGAAGCACAGCGTGCGGTACGCCGATGCGGGACGCGATGGCGCCGGCCCACTGCTCGCTTTCCTCGTCGGGGCCCACGATCAAAGGTTCTTCGACATGATTCGCGATCCAGTCGGCCAGCAGTGGTGCGGCATGCAAGGTGATGGTGGGGATCGTGTAGACCGCTGATAGTGTCGGATAGCGGTGCAGATGCGGATCCACCGTGAGCAGCTTGTCGAAGGTCGATGAGACCAGACGTGCGAAGGACCGCGACGTCACGCTTTCTCCGTCATGGAATCGCTTGTCCTGGCGCATGTAGGCCAGATACGGTGCGATCAGGTTCACCTCTTGCGCGCCAAGTTCGCGCGCCGCGTCAGCGGCAAAAGCCAGAAGCAGGAACTGCGGATCAGGATGGGCCAGCGTGCAAATCACATCCACGATCCGATCGGCAGGTTCGCCATGCAACCGGACATAGCTCTCGCCATCGGGGAATCGGCGCGTTTCGATGCGGCCGGCTTCGCTGCCGCATGCCTGCGCGATGCCGCGGGCCAGATCTTCATTGCCGGGTAGGGCCAAGGTGAGTCGTTGCATCCATTTATCTCCTTATTTGTTGTCCTTGGTCTCTTATCGAGCGCGGGTGCCTTATCGTTCAGCTCGCTGTGTTCACCTTGCCAACTGGCTAATGACGACGGCATTGGCAGTACTGCGTCGACGTGGTAGCTCCACAAGCAACCAGGCTCTTGTCATGAACAGCAACAGAGTGGCTTGCATGGCGTTCAAGGAATCGATCTGCATCAGAATCGCCGTCCTACGGTGATCGTTCCGTAGACCGGGATTTCCTTTTGTCCACGAAATTCGCGGGTGCGGTGGTAGCGGGCTATCGCGATGCGCCAGTTGCCCTGAGTCATCGCGATGCCATAGCCCACATCAGCCACGAATGGCCGTTTATCAACACTATGACTGGACTTGAACGTATTGCCGTCCAACGTGATGTCGTGCAAAACCCAGCGACCGTCGAGTGCCACGAACAGGTGCCCGTTCCAGTTGCTGCCAGCGGTCTTACGCACGGGCGAGGTGTTTTCTCCAGCCGGGCGCAGCGGTGCGGTGCCTAAGTCGTCCGGCAGGCGTAGGCCATAGCGCAGTTCTCCGCCGACATTCGCGTAGGTGGCGAAATTGCCCAAGCTGCCGCCCCAGTGGCGGGTCAGATCCCAACCCCAACCGCTGACGTTTTCTTGCCTGATGACTCGTGTTCGGCGTTCGTGGAGCAACTGCAGCACGGGTTCGTCGCGCAGTTGATGTCTCCAGCCATTGAATCTGTCCACTCCGACGGTGTCATGCCACCAGTTCTGGACTTGCCTGGCCTGGGAGGAGGGCCCCACCACCCCCACGCGGAGTTGCGAAGTGCGCAGCGTATCGCCCCGCCTCGCGTTATAGCCAAGGCTCAACATCAAGGCGCCCGCGAAAGGACGATCATCCTTGATGAGATCGCTGCGCGTTTTGTCGTTCGGGGTGTACATCATCTGCCCGAAGCCGATGGTCATGTTCTGTTCGTCAAAACCCTCGGGTTGCAGCACCGTGAGAAAACGATTCAGCCCACGGACGAGACGGGGTAGGCAAGGGTCATCGCGATAGTCCACAAGGTTGGGGGAGACCCAGCTGACGAGAAACCCGTTGGAGTACCCTTGGTCTTGTCCAATGCCGCCGAACATGTCGTTGTCGATCCGCAGATTGAGCGTTCCCGTTGAGCGCAGCGGGTTGTCCTGGTGGCAGGACTGGGCCTGTGCGGAGGCGCTCAGCAATAGCAGCAGCAAGGGGGCTGCGACTTTCAGCCTCCATTCAGTTTGGTCGGTGGACTGAACCTTCGTCACGCTGGCGTGCCACCCTGCCCAGGGGTTGCAGTCGCAATGACCGATTGGGGCTGGCGCACCAGCATCACCGGAACTGGTGCGATGCGAGCGAGCTGCTCTGCATCGCTTCCCATCAGCAGCCTGTCCACGCCCCGGCGTCCGTGGGTACCCAACACCACCAACTCGCATTGAGTAGTCAGTGCCTGCTGAGCGATGAGCACCGAGACGCGCTCGCCGTTACTTTCCAGAAGGACGGTCTCAACCACCAGGCCTCCCTGCCTCAGCCGCAGCGCCGCCTCGTCCAGCAGCTTCTGCCCGGCCGCCAGGAAGCCCGGCCTCACTTCTTCAATATAGATCCTCGGCCTCTCGAAGCCGTTGCTGTGCTTCATCTCCTCGATGACGTGCAGCAAGACGATGGTTGCGCCATTCAGGCGTGCCAGCACCGCAGCGTGGTGGAGCGCTAAATCGGCAGTAGGACTTCCGTCGAGCGGAACCAGGATTCTTGAGTACATGAATGTCTCCAGTTATCAGAGTAAAACGGGGTGACGAACAGATATTGCGTATACCGTGTCGCAATAGCGGACGCGGTATGCGCTTATTCAGTTGCGTACATATTCCCCTGGGGCGTCGCAAACAGTGGGGTATCCACTGGATTCAGCACCTATGAGCGGAGGCGCAACAACATCACCGGAACGCTCTCGCAGCCACGCCGACCATGCGGGCCACCAGGAATCCGGATGCGTCTGCATCGTCGCTTGCCACTCATCCGGCGCCATGTATCCATCACCGGCCGCGCGGGTATGGATTTGATATTGGCGCTTACCTCGGCCGGGCTCGCTCACGATGCCGCCGTTGTGTCCTCCAGTGGTCAGCACGAAAGTCAGCTCGGCCGAAGACAGGAGATGCAGCTTGTAAACCGAGCGCCAAGGCGCAATATGATCCGAGGCAGTGCCGACGCAAAACACCGGCACAGCGATGTCTCCCACTGAAACGGGGCGACCCGTGACGGGATAACGCCCCGCGCTGAGATCGTTATTCAGGTAAAGGCGTCGGAGATACTGCGAATGCATCTTCGCGGGCAGGCGAGTCCCATCGGCATTCCAAGCCATCAGGTCGGTCATTGGCCGGCGATCGCCCAATAGGTATTCGTCAATCATGCGAGACCATATGAGATCGTAGGAGCGCAGTAGCTGAAAAGCTCCGCTCATCTGGTCGGAGGTCAAATAACCGGTTTGAGCCATGCTGGCTTCCAACAGCGCCACTTGACTCTCGTTGATGAAAAGACTCAGCTCGCCCGGTTCGCTGAAGTCCGTCTGTGCGGCAAGCAGGCTTACCGACACCAGCCGCGTATCGCCATCACGCGCCATGGCTGAAGCACCAATGGCCAGTAGCGTTCCGCCCAGGCAATAACCAGCCGCGTGGACTCCATGCCCGGGGACAACGGAAGTCACAGCGTCCAGCGCTGCATGCAGGCCGAACTCCAGGTACTCATCCATGCCCAAATCTCGATCCTCAGCATCCGGATTTCTCCAGGAGATGCAAAAAACCGTATGCCCTTGCGCAACCAGATACCGTATCAGCGAGTTATGCGGTGACAGATCCAGTACGTAGTACTTCATGATCCAGGCAGGAATGATCATGATCGGTTCGGGATGGACTTTCTCGGTAGTGGGCGTGTACTGAATCAGTTCGATCAGTCGATTTCTCAGAACGACTTTTCCTTCCGTGACCGCTACGTCGCGCCCAACGACGAAGTTCTCCGTTCCCGCGGGAGGCTGGCCGGATAGTTGCCGACGCAAGTCGTCGAGAAAGTTGGACGTCCCCCGCGCTAGATTGGCGCCTTGCTCTGCGATGGTTCTTTTCAGGACAACGGGGTTGAAAACCGCAGCGTTGGCGGGCGAAAGCATTTCCAGCCACTGTTTGGCGCCAAACGCCAGCAGGCGTTGGTGTTTCGGATCCACTCCCCACACCCCCTGCGTGGCCTGCTCCCACCATTTGGTCTGATTGACGAATGAACTGCGGAAAAGGTCGTAGGGCCATTGATCCCATGCAGGATCGTTGAAGCGGCGGTCATTGACAGGTGACCGGTCAGGAGCGGTGGCTCCCCGGTTCGGGTTGGCCCGATTCTTCTTCAATACGGCCATCCATTGCTCGGACAGGGAGGCTGCAAACGCCAAAAGCTCGGCTTGCTTGCCAGGACTGTTTGCTAAATGGCTCGCCCAGTCCACCCACGCGAGCAACGATGTCTCCGGCGAAATAGACGACCAAGCCTGTGCCCAAGCGACATGGGCATCCCCATCCAACTTCGGATTGATGGCTGAGTCGATATTGCCGTTCTTTTTATTCGTCAAAGCGTATTACCTCTATTTCTGCACAAGTAGAAAGAGCCCCTTGCTTGAAAACGGGAGTCGATTGCGATTTCCTGGGCGACGACGCCTCGCCAGCGCGTCAGCGATGTATCCATCTGCCAGCTCGCTCCGCTGTTTCGCTTCGCCTAACCGGCCATCAGGCTGATTACCAGTGCGTTCGCAATATCGATGACGAACCCACATACCAGGGGCACCACAATGAACGCCTCGCGTGCCGCACCATGCTCCCGAGTCACCGCCGTCATGTTGGCGATGGCAGTGGCGGTAGATCCCAGCGCAATACCGCCGAAACCCGCGCACACCACGGCGGCTTGGTAATCCTTGCCCATTGCCCGAAAAACAATCAGCAAAACGAATGCGATGACCAGGGCAATCTGCACCAGCATCGCCGCCGTGATGAAGGCAAGCACGGGCTGCAGCTCCCAGAGCCTGAGTCCCATCAGCGCCATGGTCAGAAACAGGCCCAGTGAGATATCGGAGACCAGGGCAATGCCTGGCTGCATGCTCGGCCAGTTCCATAGACGTCCGCCCCCACTCGGCCTCATCCAGTCGGCCACCATGCGCAGGAGAATCCCGGCCAGCAGGCAGCCCACAAAGGCGGGCAGCGTGACGGGGGTACGCGCTACCAAGGCATTGATTCCGTATCCCAGCATCAAGGCCAAGTTGAGCCAGAGCAATGCCAGCAGCACGCCGTAGTAGTCCAGGCGGGCATGCTGCTCATTGCTGTGCAGCGTGCCAATTTCCAGGGCGCTGTCTCCGGCTTGAAGCCGATGCCTGCGCATGAGCAGGCTTGCGATCGGGCCGCCGATGGTGCAGGCCGCGATCAGGCCGATCATGTTCGCTGCCAATCCCAGTTCCTGCGCTTGCGCAATGCCGAGGTTTTGAACGAAGTGATCGGACCAGGCCAAGGTGGTGCCCACGCCTCCGGTCAGGGAAATCGATCCCACCATCAGCCCGGCGCGCGGATCCAGGCCGAAGGCGCGTGCCATCTCCATCCCGGCCAGGTTCTGCAGCACCATGAACCCGATGGCCAACCCCGACAGGATCAGCAAGGGCCGCCCACCATGGCGCAGCGTGCGGGCGTCGGTACCCAGGCCAATGGCCGCAAAGAAGTACAGCAGCAGCGCGTCACGCGCTTCGAGATCGAAACTGACGACGATCCCCGCACCGTAGTACAGGGCGAAGACAACCAGGGCGCAGGCCAGGCCGCCCACCAGGGATTCCGGGATGCTGTATCGACGCAAGATGCCCCAACGCGCAACCAGGCCCTTGCCCACGAACAACAGCACGATGGCGAGCGTGAATCCATGGAAGGCATCGATCGTCATCGCGCCTTCTCCCTGTCCAGGCAGGACAGTGCGTGGCTGGCGGCTATCCACTCTTCGTTGGTGGGCTCGACCGCCACGATGACCTGGCTGTGGTCGCTGGAAATCTTCGCCGCGTGGCGGGCGTTGGCGTCGGTATCCAGGGCAATGCCCAGAAAGCCCAGCGCCGCACAGATGCGCTCGCGAATGAACGCATTGTGTTCACCGACACCCGCCGTGAACACCAACATGTCCAGACCGCCCAGCACGGCGACCAGGGCCCCGATCTCGCGCACGATGCGTCGCACGTAAAGGGCCAGTGCCAAGCGCGCTCGCTCCCCCGTTTCGCCTGCATCGTTCTCGTGCCCGACAATGACGCGCGGCTCGGCCGAGATTCCCGAAACGCCGAGCAGGCCGGACTCGTGATAGAGGACGCGCCCCACTTGCTCCAGTGAGAGCTTCTCGACTTCCATCAGGTAGAGCACCGCACCCGGATCGAGCGCGCCGGTGCGGGTGCCCATCATCAGGCCGTCAAGCGCGGAGAAGCCCATGGTGGTGGCCACGCTTTTGAGTCCTTGCATGGCGCACAGACTGGCGCCACTGCCCAAGTGGGCAACGACGGTGCGCCCGCACGCGGCGTCGCCATGGCGTTCGGGCAAGGCCACTGCCATGTACTCATACGACAGGCCGTGAAACCCGTACCGACGCAGACCGCGCTCCCATGCGGCATAGGGCAACGGCAGGATCTTCTCGACCTGGGGCAAAGTGTGGTGGAAGGCCGTGTCGAAGCAAGCCATCTGTGGCAGATCTGGCTGCTCCCGCAGCAGGATCTCCACGGCTTCGAGCGCGAATGGCTGGTGCAGCGGGGCCAGAGGAATGTAGCCCTTGAGGTCGGCCAGGACATTTGCGTCCAGGCGCACGGGCATGGAGTATTTGCTGCCGCCGTGGACGATACGGTGGGCGACCGTACCTACGTGGCGGCCGTCGAGCCGCCGGCTGACACGATCGCGGATGAGGCGCAGTGCGGCGCGATACGGATGTGCCGTGTCCAGTTCGATCGAGAACGGCGCAACTCCGGTCTCTCCGAAATCCGGATCGGCACCGCCGATCCCCTGCACCTTGCCATTCCACAATGCCTGGCGAGGCAGTGGCGTGGCCGAGGGATCGAACACCGCAAACTTGATGCTGGATGAACCGCAGTTCAGTACAAGGATCAGTCCGTGCCCGGGGCGTCCGGAGCGGGCCGTGGTCGCATCCATCATGTCGTCCTCTTTTTGCCCGGCCCCGGTGACGTCGCCACGGTGTGCGGGTATGCCTGCACTCTCATCGTCGTCAGATTCAGCGTGCCGTGTAGCCGCCGTCCGCGATGAGCTGGGTGCCCGCAAAGAAGCTGCTTCCTTCCGATAGCAAAAACGCCACGGCATGGGCGATTTCGTCCGGGGTCCCCAGACGGCCGATCGGATGCAGGTCAACGGCCTTCTGGAGGGCCGATTCATCCAGGAAATCCAGGATGGGCGTACGCACGTAACCGGGATGAATCGAATTGATCCGGATTCCCTTGGACGCATAGGCCAGTCCTGCCGAGCGGGTCAGCCCGGTCACGCCATGTTTGGCTGCGACGTACGCAGGGTTCGCTGCGTCGCCCACCACCCCCAGGATGGAGGAGACGTTGACGATGGCGCCGCCTCCCGAGCGCAGGATGGCGGGAATCTGATGGCGCAGGCCATAGAACACGCCGTTCAGGTTGACATCGATCACCCGGCGCCAGGCGGCAGGGTCCAGTTCTCCCGCCGGGCTCTGGTCGCCACCGATACCGGCGTTGTTGACGGCAAAATGAAGGTCGCCGAACGTATCGACCGCGCAGGCCACGGCAGCCTGGACCTCATCGATGCATGCCACGTCGGCCACGTTGGCCACGGCGTGGCCGCCCTCGGCGTTGATGAGGCTGGTGACGCGCTGCGCATTGTCGGCGCTGACATCGGAGACGACGACATTCAGGCCGTTGCTTGCAAGCAGCCGGGCAATGGCCTCGCCAATGCCAGACCCTGCACCGGTGACCAGGGCTACGCGGCCAGAGAATGAGTACTGCATGGTGTTTCCTCCAAAGGGGTGGATTAAAAAGAGGGGGTTAATAAGTTGCCGATAAGTCGGCTCAAGGGGGTGACAGCCGATAGTGGTGGGCCAGCATCAGTGCGATCGCGCATGAGGCGATGCGTGTATCACGCGAGTCGGCGCGGCTGGTCAGAATGACTGGCACCTTGGCTCCAAGAACGATCCCGGCGCTGGCTGCGCCGCCCATGAAGATCAACTGCTTGGCAAGCATGTTGCCGCTCTCCAGGTCAGGCACGACGAGGATGTCAGCTTGCCCGGCGACCTCGGAAACGATCCCCTTGATACGCGCAGCGGCGATGGAGACGGCGTTGTCGAAGGCCAGCGGCCCGTCGAGCAGGCCGCCAGTGATCTGGCCGCGATCGGCCATCTTGCACAGCGCCGCAGCGTCCAGCGTGGCCGCCATCGTCGGGCTGACCGTCTCGACCGCGGCCAGGATCGCGACCTTGGGTTCGCGCACGCCGATCACCTGTGCCAGCTCGATGGCGTTGCGGATGATGTCTGCCTTCTGTTCCAGATTCGGGGCGATATTGATCGCCGCATCGGTGACGATGAACGGGCGCGGATAGGCCGGTGTCTGCAACAGGAAGCAATGGCTGACCCGGCGCTTGGTGCGCAACCCCGCTGCTGCCGAAACCAGCGCGGACATCAGTTCGTCGGTGTGCAGGCTCCCTTTCATCAGGGCTTCGACTTCACCTGCGGCTGCCAAGGCGACGGCTTGCTGCGCAGCGGCGTGGCTGTGCGGGACGTCCACAATGGCGACGTCGGCCAGATCCAGCCCGGCCTCGGTGGCGACTGCTTCGAGCCGCCCTCGTGGCCCGACCAGCACCGGCTCGATCAACCCCGCGTGGCGCGCTTCGAGCGCAGCGGACAGGCTGGGGACATCGCACGGATGGGCGACGGCTACCCGAATCGGTTGCAAGTGCGCGACATGCGCCAGCAGGTGCTGCAGGCCTGTGCGGCCCTGCGCATCCGGATGGATTTCCGGCAACGCCGTGCGCGTTCTTTCAATGCGCTCAGTGGGCGCTACGACCTCTACCTGGCCTTGGAAAATCGCCACCCCCTCCTGGCTGGTGCAGGTGCAGTCCAGCGTGACGTGATGGGTGGCCGTGTCTTTGCTGCTCACCTGCATCTGCACGGTCAGCCTGTCGCCGGGCCGAACGGCTCCGAGCAAGCGCAGGTTCTGGCTGACATATTGGGTTCCAGGCCCCGGCAGGCGTGTTCCCAGCACAGCCGAGATCAGGGCGTTTGCACAAATGGCCTCCGTGGTGCCCCGCGAGGGCGAAGACACCGAAGATTCCGGATCCACATCGCCCGATTGCAGCGCGAACATGTGGATGTCTTGCGGCGAAAACGCGCGTTCGAGGCTGGCGCTGTCGCCGATGGCGATCTCGTCGAAGGTGCGGTTGCGCAGAACCTGCAATGCGTCGGCGGCGCCATCGACCGGTGCGGAGGACGTCGTCATTTGCCTTTCCCTCGCCGTGTTTGACTTGTCCGCGGGGCGGCTGGCGTCTTGGACACAGTTTTCTGCGTAGCAGTTTTCTTCTGAGGCGCCTTAGGCTTTGGAGAGGATGTCTTGGAGGTCGTGTTTATGGCCGGAGCGGAGGTGTCACTGGCGGAGCTCGGCATGGCTGGCGCCGCATTCGCATCCTCGACCGCAGCGGATGTGCCACTGGCAGAGCGTGGCATGGCGGTTGTCGACTTCGCGTCCACGACCGTAGCGGAGGTATCAGTGGCGGGACTTATCACGGCGGGCGCCGAAGCCGCCTGCGCTTGGCGCTCGGCCTGCTCGAACAAGGTAGAAACCTGTTCCAGCCTGGTTTGTTCTTGTGCGGACAGCACACCGCCGCTGCCAATCACTTGCACGATCATTCCCGCCACCTGGCGGATGTCATCAGGCGCTATGCCGTTGAGCAATCCGGGGATGGCGGACACCGTGGCGTCCTCGTCGAGCCTCATGAGCAAAGCCTGCCGACGAACGAGGTGGCGAAAGACCTGCATGTCGAAGTCGTTTGCCAAATGGGGGCGCGCGAGTTCTTTTGCGTGCCGGAAGTGCCGCCCGTCGGCCTCGCCACGCGCGGCCAGCACAAAGAACAGCGCCCGTATGGAGGCTTCGGCGAGCCCGCCGCTGTGAATATCCGCTTCGAGCCGTGTCAACTCTTGCGCCAGATACTGGCGATGCTCGGGCGTCTCGCTGGGACGGGGTCGCGGCGGTGCATCGTCGTGCAGGCTCTGTCCAGTCATGGCCTGCACCAGCGGCAGGCTGTACAGCGTGTCAAACGCCTGTGCGTAGATCTGGTCGCGGCAATCACGGAATTGATCCAGCATCTGTTCGACGGCGGTGGAAAACTGCGCCTGCAGTTGCAGGAAAGGGTTGGCCTCGGAGACGGGCTGACGATGGTCGCGCACGTGTTGCGCAGCCTCATGTACTGCGGCGGCGAGCGGATGCCTGTCAGACCACAATTCATAGCCCATGCGCAGCGGATGCAGCTGCTCCAGCCACTTCGCACCCTGGTCCGTGACCAGGGCACGCATCCATGGCTGCACGAAGCTGCGGTAGCAAGCCAGGTTGACCTCGGAGATCCGCGCAACGGCGGCGAACCGGCGATCGTTCTCAGGGTCGGGACGGACGATCTCACGGACTTCATCGATGCTGCTGCGGCGAATCCGCGTCAGGAAGACGTCACTGGTTGGGTCTCCTTCCTGCACTGGGTCGGGATGCTCATCGATTTGCATGTGGTGAATGCCTGCCGGCAGCACGTCGATGATGTCGATGTTCGCAGCGAACTCCTGGTGCTCTTTACGCCCGACGCTGCCGGAGACGAAGATTCCCAGATGTCCGATGCTGTCATGGGTAGCGTAGACGATGGTCTGGTCATGTCCCAGCACGTCCAGGTCGTTGCGGTACAGGTCGGTGATCCAGCCCAGGGCCTGGGGCGGTGGCGTGATGTTGTCCCCATAGGAGCAGAACACCAGGATCGGCGAGCGAATATTGCGCAGGTCGATGCGCACGCCATCAGACGTCACCAGCTGCGCCGTACTCAGTTTGTTGCCGATGAACAGGTTATCGACGATGTACTGTATTTCCACATCGTTCAGGAACACGTGGCCGCCCCAGTACTTCTCGAATTGCAAGTGGCGCGGGCCTTCCGTGTCGACCTTGGCGTACAGGTTGTACTGTTTGCTCCACAGCGTATTGGCCGGGTCCAGGTTCTCGAAGTTCTGTACCAGCCAGGCGCCGTCGAACCGACCGGCGCCCAGATCGCCGGTCAATGCCGTCAACCAACTACCGCCGGTCAGGCCGCCTGCATAGCGCATCGGCATGTCGCCCGCCCAGTACGACAGCGGCGCGCCGGCGACGATGATCGGTCCGAACAGTTCGGGCCAGACGGCAGCTGCCATCAGGATCTGCCAGCCCGCCTGGCAATTGCCGATGACCGCAGGCTTGCCGCGGCTGTCGGGGTGCAGCTCGCCGACCTTGCGCACGAAGGCCGCTTCGGCGCGCATGACGTCTTCGACGGTCTGGCCGGGAACGGGATCGGGCAGAAAGCCTACGAAGTAGCAGGGATGGCCAGCCTTGAGGGCCGCGCCGACCTCGCTATCGGGTTTGAAGCCGCCGATGCCTGGGCCGTGGCCCGCGCGTGGATCGACCACCACGAACGGTCGCTTGTGGGGATCGCTCGGCGTGTCGGCTGGCGGCAGGATACGTACGAGGCCATAGTTGACCGGCTGCGGAAGGTCCAGCCCGGACATGATGACCTCAGAGGCGAAGTCGAGTACGTTCGGCGTCTGCTCCTGCAAATGCTCCTGGTACTGGTTGCCGCGTTGGCGGCGAACGTCGGCATACAGAATGGACCGCTGCCAGGCATCCACTGCATACTCGTTTGCCATCGCCGATAGTCGCAACGGGTCCCACAGCAACTGCCCCCAAGCGGCCGTTGGTGATGTCGTGGTGTCTTGATTCATGGCGATGGGCACTCCGTCTATGATGAAACTGAAAAATTGAATGAAAAGGGGCCGCAGGCACATCGTCTTGCCGGCCCTTCCTCACTCAGTACATGTGCTGGCCACCATTCATCGACACGTTGCTGCCGGTCATGAACCCCGCAGACTCACTGGCGATGAATGCAACCAGTGCGGCGATTTCCTCAGGCCGTCCCAGACGACCCACGGGAATACCGGCAGTCACTTGCTTGACCACTTCCTCCGACATGCTCGTCACCATCTTCGTATCCAGATACCCCGGCGAGACGGTGTTGACCGTCACGCCTTTGCGCGCCACTTCCTGTGCGAGGGCTTTTGTGAAGCCATGCATGCCGGCTTTTGCGGCGGAGTAGTTGGTCTGGCCGAACTGCCCCTTGGAGCCGTTGATGGAGGAGATGTTGATGATCCGGCCCCAGCCCCTGTCGAGCATGCCGTCGATGAATGGCCGGGTGACGTTGAAAACGGAGTCGAGATTGACCCGCAGGACCGCATCCCAATCGGCGTAGCTCAGCTTGCGGAACGTAGCATCACGCGTGATGCCCGCGTTGTTGACCAGAATGTCGATGTGGTGACCGTCTGCTTGAATGAGGCCGGCCAGCTCCTGGCAGGAGGCATGGTCGGCCACATCCGCGCCGTAGGCGGCGAAGTCGTAACCTTCGCCGGCTTGGGTTTTCAGCCACGCGCCAATGCTGGCATTGCCCGGCGAATGGACGATGAGCACGGTATGGCCCGCATCGTGCAAGGCCCGGGCGATGGCTTCGCCCAGGCCGCCGCTGCCGCCGGTGACCAGTGCAGTGCGTTGCTCAGCCGGCATTGCGACCACCTGTCTTGGCTGGTGCGTCCTTGTCCTGTGCCTTGGCCCACACCGCTCCCCATTGCTTGAAAATATCCTGGAACGGCAATATCGCATCTGCCTGGCCTACGGCCTGCGTGACCGATTTCTGCCAGTCCTGAATGGCTTGCTGCAGGCCTTGGGTGAAGGTGGTCTGATTCTTGATTGCGACTTGCGTTAGTGCCTGCGCGCCACCCATCTGGTGCTGAAACTGACGCCAGAAGGCCTGCGCGGGCAGCGTGGCCAACTCCTGCCAGTTCTGGGCCTTGAGCAGGCTTTCGATCTCAGTGCCGGACTCGGCAATGTTTTCGCTGCCCGCGCGCGTGGCGTTCTCCAGCCATTGCTGGCCGTTTTCCTGCATCAGGCGTTGGATGCGCAGCTGCAGTTCCAGGTTCGCCTTGAAGAGATTGAGAGGGATGGTTTCATTGCTCATGGTCAAACTCCTTGCTTGGGTTGAAATGCCCACTCGGGCGGTAAAACGATCAGGCCATCTGGCCGATGGTTTTGCGAAAGCGTGCTAACGACAGGAAAAACAGCACCGTTCCGATCAGGGCCAGCGCCAGGAAGGGCTGCCATACCGTCTCCAGGCCCGCGCCCCGGTAAAGGATGGCCTGACTCAGTTCCACGAAATGCGTGGTGGGCGCGATCAGCATGATGTTCTGCACGATCTCGGGCATGCTTTCGCGCGGCGTGGTGCCACCCGACAGCATCTGCAGCGGCATGATGGTAAGCATCATCAGCATGCCGAACTGCGGCATGTTGCGCGCCAGCGTGGCGATGAATATGCCCATGGAGGTGGTGGCGAACAGGCTGAGGGCCGCGCCGGCGAAGAACAACACAATGGAGCCCTCGATGGGCACGCCCAGGATGCCGCGCACCATGAGGTTGAGGGACAGGAAGGAGGCGATCAGCACGACCAGGGCCATCGACCAGACCTTGGAGAGCATGATCTGCGCGGGTGTAACCGGCATCACCAGCAGGTGCTCGATGGTGCCGTGCTCGCGCTCCCGGATCAGCGCTGCGCCGGTCAGGATGATGGACAACAGCGTGATGTGGTTGATGATCTGCACCACCGAGCCGAACCAGGCCTTGTCCAGTGCCGGGTTGAAGCGTGCGCGCAATGCCAGATCCACGGGTGGCGCGTCGGTGCCGCGGTAACGCTTGACGAACTCATTGACTTCGCCGGTGAAGATCTGCTGGATATAGCCACTGCCGGTGAAGGCCTGGCTCATGCGGGTGGCGTCGACATTGAGCTGCACGGCAGGCGATCGCCCCGCCAGCACGTCGCGCTGGAAGTTGGGCGGAATGACCAGAGCGAAGGTGTACAGCCCCGCGTCCATGCCCGGGTCCACGTCCCCATAGTCGATCATGGCCGGTGGCGTGAACTGCGGGGGGTAGAAGGCCGAGGCAACCCGCTGGGACAGCGCCGAATTATCCTCGTCGACGATGGCGATGGGCGCGTTGTGCAGCGTCTCCGGCATGGACGTGGCCTTGGTGTAGACCGACGCGGTGAACACATAGACGATGAGCACAAGCATCATCGGATCGCGCCAAAGACTCCACAGCTCCTTGACACCAAGGTCGTAGATGTTGGCCAGGTTTCTTCTGCGCATCTCAACGCTCCTGCTTCTTGAGTAGCAAAACAGCCACGCCGAGAATGACCGGAACCGAAATGAGCATCGACCACAGCGGCCCCGTCAGGTCGGCCAGGCCGAGTGATTTGTTGAACACGCCACGGCTGATGGAGATCATGTGCGTGGCGGGGTAGATCTCGCCGATGAACTTGCTGGAGCCTTCGAGCGAGGACACTGGATCGATCAGGCCGGCGAACTGGGTGGCCGGGATCAGGGTACCGATCATGGCAAAGAACATGGCCGCGATCTGGCTACGCGTGACGGCCGAGGCCAGCAGCCCCATGCCGGTCGCAGCGAAGGAGAAGATCAGCGCGGCCAGCGACAGGGTGAAGAAGCTGCCCGTGACCGGCACACCGAAGACGGTGACCGCGAGCAGGCTCATCAGCAGGAAGTTCACCATGGCCAGACCGACATAGGGCAGTTGCTTGCCAAGCAGGAACTCGATGCGCGTGACCGGCGTCACGTAGAGATTGGTGATCGAGCCCGTCTCCTTCTCGCGCACCACCGCCAGCGCGGTCAGCATGGCCGGCAGCATGAGCAGCAGCAGAGGGATCACCGCCGGCACCATGGCCGGCAGGCTCTTGACATCGGGGTTGTAGCGAAAGCGTGTCTCGACGCTCGCATTTCCTGCGGCGCTGGCACCGCTGCGTTCGCTGGCCTGTACGAGCAGCCAGTGCTGGTGCATGCCCTGAACGTAGCCCTGGACGGTTTCCGCGCGTTGCGGCATGGCGCCGTCGATCCAGGCACCTATCTGCACGTTCTGGCCTCGCAACACATCGCGAGAGAAGCCAGGGGGGATCTCAATGGCCAGCGACAGTTCGCCGTTGCGCATACGCCGGTCGAGGTCCTCGTAGTCGATGATCGGCGCGTGCTCGGTGAAGTAGCGCGATCCGGCCAAGTTCAGCGTGTAGTTCTGGCTAAGCGTGGTCTGGTCGCGATCGAGCACCGCATAGCTCAGGTCCTCGACGTCCATGGTGATGCCGAAGCCGATCACGAACATCAGCAGCAGCGAACCGCCCAGCGCCAGCGTGGCGCGTACCGGGTCCCGCTGCAATTCCAGCGTCTCGCGCCACAGATAGCTGAACATTCGCTGCAGACTGAAACCGCCAGAGCCGTGCCCGCCGTGTTCAGCGGGTACCGCGGATGGCTGCTCCTCGTGATTGTCGGCCTCAGGCTGGCTGGGCGGGGCGGCTGTGCCTCCCTCGGCTTCGAGGAGGTAGCCGATGAAGGCCTCTTCAAGGGTTTTGGCGCCGCGTTTCTCGACCAGCCTGGCGGGCACGTCGCTGTCGAGCACCTTGCCGGCATGCATCATCGACATGCGGTCGCAGCGTTCGGCCTCGTTCATAAAGTGAGTGGAAATGAAGACCGTCACCCGGTCGCGCCGCGACAATTCAATAAGCAGCCGCCAGAACGCATCACGCGCCACCGGGTCGACGCCGGAGGTCGGCTCGTCCAGAATCAGCAGCTCGGGCTTGTGCACCATGGCAACGGCCAGCGACAGGCGCTGGCGTATGCCCAGCGGCAGACTGGCCGGCAGGCTGTCGATGACGTCCACCAGCCCGAAGCGCTCCACCATCTCGTCCACGCGGCCCGGAATATCGTTCGGGGACACACTGAAGAGCTTGGCGTGCAACTCCAGGTTCTGGCGTACCGTGATTTCGCTGTAGAGCGAGAACGCTTGGGACATGTAGCCGACGCGGCGGCGGGTGCCCAGATCATGCGGGTTCACTTCATGGCCGAACAGCCAGGCCCGACCCTCGCTCGCCGGCAACAGGCCGGTAAGCATCTTCATCGTCGTGGACTTGCCGCACCCGTTGGAGCCGAGGAAGCCGAAGATTTCACCGCGCCGGATGCGGAAGGACACGCTATCGACGGCAACGAAGTCGCCAAAGCGCATGGTCAGCCCCTCGGCCTCGATGGCGATATCGTCCGCGCCGCCATCCGACAAGGGGGGAATGACTACCGCTTGGTGTCCGCGCTTTTTCTCTTCCGGGAGCAGGCGGATGAATGCCTCTTCCAGGTTCGGGCTGCCTGTTCTTGCCAGCAATTCCTTCGGCGTGCCGGTGGCGAGAACCTTGCCGTCGTCGATGGCGGCCAGCCAGTCGAAGCGCTGGGCCTCATCCATGTAGGCCGTGGCCACAATCACGCTCATGCCGGGGCGATCGGCGCGGATACGCTCAATCAGATCCCAGAACTGCGCGCGCGCCAGCGGGTCCACGCCAGTCGTCGGCTCATCGAGAATCAGAAAATCCGGGTCATGAATCAGCGCGCAGCACAGGCCGAGTTTTTGCTTCATGCCCCCGGACAGCTTGCCTGCCGGGCGCTCCAGGAATTTGAACAGGCCAGTGGCCTGGGTCAGCTCATCGATGCGCTGGCGGCGCTCGGGCGCGTCATGGCCGAACAGCCGCGCGAAGAATTGCAGATTCTCCTCGACCGAGAGCGTCGGATACAGGTTCTTGCCCAACCCCTGCGGCATGTAGGCGATGCGCGGGCACACCAGCTTGCGGTGGGCCTTGCTGGCCATGTCGCCACCGAGCACCTCGACCGTGCCTTCCTGGATGATGCGCACACCGGCCAGCAACGAGAGCAGGCTGGACTTACCCACGCCGTCGGGGCCGATCAGACCGACCATCCGTCCAGCGGGGATGTCCAGGTCAATGCCATCCAAGGCAATGACGTCGCGGTAGCGCAGTCTTACCTGGCGGACACTTGCAACGGTCGCGAGCTGCGCGCTGTGGCTCATACCTTACTCCGGCACACGAACGGAGAGGTTCTGAGGCCACTCGGCCTTGGCGTCGAGCTTGACCCAGGCTACGCCGGGCAGACCGGTCTTGACCTGGTTCAGGTGCTCACGCAGCAGCTCCTGCGAGATCTGTGCGCGCACGCGAAACATCAGCTTTTGTCGCTCACTGGCGGTTTCCACCGTCTTGGGGGTGAACTGCGCTGCGCTGGCGACGAAGGAAACGGTGGCTGGAATCACATACTCGGGCGCGGCATCCAGAATGATGCGAACCTCCGAACCCAGCGCAACGCGGCCGGCCACGGTTTCGGGCAGGAAGAAGGTGATGTACACGTCCGACAGATCAAGGAGGTTCAAGACACGTCCGCCCGCTCCAAGCACCTCGCCGGGTTGCGCGACACGCACCTGAACCCGTCCGTCGCGCGGAGACCGCAGTTCGCTGTCGCGGATGTCGGCTTCGATGCGGCTGATACTGGCCGTAGCGGCGGACACGCTGGACTGCGCGCCGACAAGCTGCGCCCTGGCGGCTTCGACCGCGGCGCGGGCAGCGGCGGCCTGTGCCTTGCTGGCCGCGAGGGTCGCCTGGGCGCCCCGTACGCGCGCCCGGTCATCGTCCAGTTCCTGGATCGAGGCGGCTCCCTCACTCGACAGCGTGCTGGAGCGTGTCAGGCGCCGTTGCGCGGCGTCCAGTTCCGACTCGCGCTGACCAACCAGAGCCAAGGCGGCAGTCACGTCGGCTTCACGCAGCGCCACCTGTGCCTGCGCCGCGGTCACCGAATGCTCAGCCTGCTGACGCATGGCCAGGGCCTCGTCGCGCTGCGCTTCCAGCGTTTCCAGCCGCATCTTGGCCAGTGGCTGGCCGGCTGTGACGAAATCGCCTTCACGCACCAGGATGTCTTCGATGCGGCCGGGAAGCTTGGTGGCCACGTCGATCTCGGTGGCTTCGATGCGGCCATTGCCGTTGACGAATCCTTCGCCCGGGCCGCTGTCGGTAAACCTCGTCCAGCTCCACCAGGCCAGCGCGGCAACAACCGCTGCAGCGAAAGCGACCAGGAGTTTTTTCTTGAGAGAGGGGGAGACAGTCATGGGTTCGGCGTGCCTTAACGGGTTGATGGGGTGGAAGCGGGAGTCGAGGCCGCACCCTGTGCCTCGCCGGCTGCGGCGAGGGTGCCGCCGCCGAGCGCGGCATACAGCGCCACTTGGCTGGACAGCAGCGCGCGGCGCGCCTGTACCAGTTGTTGCTGGGCTCCCAGCAGATCGCGTTGGGCATCCAGCACTTCCAAGAAGGCGGCCGAGCCGTTGTCGTAGCGCAACTTGGCCAGGCGTGCGCGTTCGCTTTGCGCTTCCAGGTTGGCTCTCTGGATCGTCAACTGCTCAGCCAGCCAGTGCTTTGCGCTCAGCGCATCGGCCACCTCGCGGAAGGCCGATTGAATGGTTTTTTCGTATCCGGCGACGGCGATGTCGCGGCGCACTTCGCTCAGCTCCAGATTGGCGCGGCGGCGCCCGCCATCGAAGATGGGCAGCGACAGGGTGGGCATGAAGGTCCAGGCGCGACTGCCGGAATCGAACAAGCCATTCAAGTCGGAGCTGGCCGTGCCGAAGCTGCCGGTCAGCGCAATGCGCGGCAAGAACGCCGCGCGGGCCGCGCCGATGTGGGCATTGCTGGCACGCAATTGGTGTTCGGCGGAAATGATGTCCGGGCGACTGACCAGCAGCTCCGAAGGCAGACCGGCCCGCAGCTCAGCCAGAACCGTCGTTTCATCGAAGGGTGCCTTGGCGGGCAGCGGGCCGGGATCAGCGCCTACCAGCAGTGCCAGGGCGTGCAGTTGCGTGGTGCGAGCTTGCTCAAGCTGCGTCAGCAGCGCCTGAGCTTGGTTCAGCAGGGTCTGGACCTGTGTGAGATCCAGCTTCGAGGTCGAGCCGACTTCGACGCGGCGCCGGAAAATGCGATAGGACTCCTCGCGGGTGGTCACGGTTTGCCGTGCGATCGCCACGCGTTCGTCGATCTCGCGCAGGCCAAGATAGCCGTCTGCCACCTGGGCGATCAGCGCCAAATGGACGGCCTGGCGAGCCGCGTCGGAAGCCAGCCAAGCTTGCAGGGCGGCGTCTTCCAGGTTGCGGATCCGACCCCACAGATCCAGTTCCCAGGTGGTCAAACCCACCTCGGCCCGGTACTCGCCGCCCACCAGCGATCGGCCCGACATGTTCAGGTCGCCAGGGACCCGCGCGCGTCCACCTTGGGCGCCCACGCCCATGGCAGGAAAACGATCCGAGCGCTGAATGCGGAATGTGGCGCTGGCTTCCTCGACGCGCAGCGCGGCCACGCGCAGGTCGCGGTTGTTTTCCAGCGCAGTCTCGATGAGGCGTTGCAGCAGGGGGTCGGTGAAGTACGCCTGCCAGGCAAGCTCTCCCGCGTGGGCGCCGTCGGTGCCTGATCCAAGATGCGCGGGCCAGGCTTCGGGCACGGGCAATGGCGGGGTGTCTGGCGCCGGAGCGAGCGACATGCAGCCGGTCAAGACGACGGCGCTCAGGGCCAACGAGGCAGCGCGCAATCTGAACGCAGGAAACAACGGGGAAGTTGGGAGCATGGTCACGTTCCGTACAGGTATCGGGCTGAAGAGGGTCTGGTCGCAGAGGAGGGAATGGCTGCCACCCGCGCAATGCGGGGTTCGTGGCTGGTGTCCGCAGGCCCTACTTTCTTGCTTGCAAGTGCTGTCAAGCCCACTTCATCTCCTTGTTGATATGTGCATCCCCGTGTTCCCCGGCTGGTTGATAGGGCGCTCTTCCTGTGTCGTAACCCGATGTGCCAGGTTCACTCGCGCCCTGTGTTGATCTGCATTGTGAAATCTGAAAACAAACCACTGGACGGTTGTTTTCAATTATAGGACTTACGCAAACGTTTAAATCAAACTAGATTATTTAATATATCGGCGCCGATTTCGTGGTATTTGTGATAATATATTCACCATGAAACCCACGAGCCGAGACTACTGCCAATTTCTGATATCCACACAAATCAACTACACGCAGACCTATTTTGCGGATCACCATCAGAGGTTTTCTCATGACGCCATAAATCGCTACTTGCAGGCTGCCAATATCAGCCCGGCCGATGTCTGGAATCTGGCCCGACGAAACATCGAATTTGACGACGATGCCTGCCTGGTTTTCGATGACAGCGTTCTGGACAAGAACCACTCGCACAAAATCGAGCTGGTGCGCAAACAGTACAGCGGCAACGCCCACGGCCTGATCAAGGGCATTGGGGTGGTCAACTGCCTGTACGTGAACATCAAGACCGGCCACTACTGGATCATCGACTGGCGCATCTATGCGCCTGACGAAGACGGCAAGTCCAAGCTGGATCATGTCCAGGAGATGTTCGACAATGCCATGGCGCACAAGAAGCTGCCCTTTCGCACCGTGCTGATGGACTCCTGGTACGCCACCATGGATCTGATGAAGCACATCCACCGGGCGGGCAAGCACTTCTACTGCCCGCTCAAGAGCAATCGCAAGGTTGACGACAGCCAAGGCCAGCAGCCCTACAAGGCGGTCAGTACGCTGCAGTGGAGTGCCCAAGAACATGTGCATGGCAAACACGTCAAACTGTTCAAGTTTCCCAGTGACATCAAGCTGAAACTGTTCCGGGTTGTGGTTGATACCAATCGCACGGACTGGGTTGTGACAAACGACCTATCTCAAGATTCGACGGACGATACGCATGAGATGTGTGCCGTGCGCTGGAAGATTGAGCAGTACCACAGGGAGATCAAGCAGGTTCTTGGCATCGAAAAATGTCAGTGCAGAATGGCCCGGTCACAGAAGAATCACATCGCCTGCGCGATATTGGCCTGGGTCCACCTCTGCGAGACGGCCAAAGCGCTGAAGACAAACATCTACAGCCTGAAGAAGGGAATCCTCTCGGAATTCCTCAAGAAGGAACTTCGGTCACCAACCATTCGCATGGCACCCATCTGACATATTGAGTCGAAATGGCGAATCATTGCGCTAGCTGAAGTGACCCTGCGTAAGTCCTAAATTATACGTTACAATCCAAGAACCGCAATCAGCGGGCTCGTCGGTCATTGACGCAGGTCAATTCGAGCTGCCGGCTTGGGTTCAAGGAAGGCCCTGATTCTTGGTAGAGCCGGTGACAGGCCCATGGGAACACCCCTCAGATCTTTGAACAGAGCCTTTGAATGCCACCCAAGAAAGATGACGCGCCAGACAACAAGCGCCGCTACCTGTCCTCTGCCGCCAGGAAAGAGGAAATACTCGACGCGGCCCTGGTCGAATTCGCGGATCGGACATACAACGCAGTGTCGATGGAGCGCCTGGCGGAATGCGCGGGCTTGTCCAAGGCTGGCATCTATGCCCACTTCAAAAGCAAGGAAGAAATTTTTCACGCCTTGCTCGAACGTACGACGAAGCAGATTTGTGATTTCCAGGGCTGGCTCCCGGATGAGGATCTGACGTTGCCAGAGCTGGTAGATGTCTACCTGGATCGCCTGTACGCGACCTTCAGCTCCCCTGCCACGATGTCGATCTACCGGCTGCTTCTGGCCGAAAGCGCCCGAACTCCAGAGCTGGTGCAGCGTTGGCACAACGAAGTTGCGCTCGGGCTGAAAGAGCGGGCGCAGACGATCATCCACCGCAACATACGCCGAGGCGTCATTCGCCCAGGCGTCTTGACCGAACACTTCTTCCCGTTGGCGCTCGCGCCCGCAGTGCTGTGGCTGAGTTCCTCGATGCTGTCCAAGGGGAATCCTTCCATCTCGCTGGTGCAGTTACGGGATGCGCACCGGCAACTGTTGCTTGAGCTTTTGCAGCCTCAATGAGCGGAGTGATGCACAGAGTCCTGCGCGCCCTTGCAGGCTTGGCGATCGGCTTTGTGGTACTGCTGCTGACTGTGTGGGGTGCGCTGGCTCTGTGGCATCAGATGCCGGGACCTTCGGTGGTGCGATGGTTCGTCATTGCCATGTGGTCCACATTGGGTGTGACCGTTGTCTTGTCGCGGGCGGGCTTGCTTGGGCGGCGCAATCGCAACATCGCCGGATTCGCATTTGTGATCGCAGCCGCCTCCCTGCTCATGTGGTGGGGGACGCTGCAGCCGTCACACCAGCGTGTATGGGCTGACGATGTCGCTCAGTTGCTGGAGGCCAGGATCGACGGCAACCATGTTCACCTGAATAATGTGCGCAACTTCCAGTGGCGCAGCGAAACCGACTACACCCCGCAGTGGGAGAGCCGCACATACGACCTGGATCGTCTGCGCAGCGCCGACTTGGTGCTTTCCTACTGGATGGGGCCGCACATCGCCCACACCCTGGTGTCGTTCGGCTTCGATGGCGGTGAACGCGTGGTGTTCTCGCTGGAAATTCGCAAGGAACGCCATGAGTCCTTCTCGGCGGTAGGAGGATTCTTCCGTCAGTTCGAGCAGATCCTGGTAGCCGCCGATGAGCGAGACATTGTGCGTACGCGCAGCAACGCGCGAGGCGAAGATGTTTATCTCTATCGCTTGCAGATGAATCAGGCGAGTGCCCGCGCGTTGTTTCTGGAGTATCTGAACGCGGCCAATGAACTGCGGCAGAAACCGCGCTTTTACAACACGTTAACCAGTAACTGCACGACCATCGTATTCGAGCTGGCCCGGGTCATTGCGCCCGCATTGCCAATGGACTATCGCCTGCTGCTGTCTGGATATTTTGCGCGGTACGTCTACGACCTGCATGGATTGACGCCTGGCTATCGTTACGATGAATTGCAGGCACTGGGGCATATCAACGAACGTGCCCTTGCTTCCGATGTGTCAGAGGATGACTTCTCGATGTCGATTCGACAAGGCGTGCCAGGCATCCCTGCCAACGAGGTGAATCCATGAGGTTCCCGCAGGCCTGCCTTCTCATTGCATGCGCCGCTCTTGCTCCGCTGCTGCTGGGGGGCTGCTCGATCCTGCGCGAGTTCGGCCCAGTGGTTGAAGTTCATACGCTACCTGCCAGGGAGGCCATCGAACTCAAGCGCGGCGACATCCTGACACGTGGCAAGCTCAGCGATGCGACTGTCCAGACCATCAGGGTGGCGGCATTGGATGAGCAGGCATGCGCAAAGCCGATCTCCTCGGAGTGCGCGGAGGCCTTGGCTACCGTGACGGGGGTCGCCACGGATAGACGCCTGGCTGCACTGTCCGAACTATGGCTGGCGCAGGCTCAGGCCATGAAGCCCGGCTCAGCGCAGCAAGCCGCCTGGCTTGAGACGATTCGCTATGCCTATGCTTATCTGTTCCTTGGTGACCATACTCCGGGAGAGCGGGCCTTCGAGGATCGCCAGACCCAAGTGCGGGATTGGTATAACTATGCCGTCGAGCATGCGGCCACCGGCATGTTCGAAGTTCGGCAACAAATGCCGACGCAGTTGCCCGACCAGACCAGTTGGAACATTGCAGGCTGGGAACTGAAGCTGGATATGCGCGGCGCGCGCTTACCGGGCAGTACGGCGGTGCCAGCCGAACTCCTGCCAGCCTCGTCCCTGTCTTTCCGTGGATTGCGTAGCCTCTACCGGCGCGACGGCTTTGGCGCCGAGCTTGTGGCGGTCATTCCGGACGAGTCCCTGAGCGCCGCCCCAACTCGGGGTGGTCGCCCAGCGGCAAAACATGATCAGCAACCGCTGCCCTGGAGCGAGATGCCCGCGCCGTCCATGACGGTTCTGCTGCATCCCGACGGAGACAACTTGGACAGCGTGCTGCATGCTCGTACAGCCCGTCTGACGGTGCATGACCCCTATGTGGAATCGGCCATTATGCTGCGCGGCCAACGTGTGCCGCTGGCGGCCAATTTCACGGCCGGCTATGGCGTATGGCTGGCCCGTGCCAATTTCAACCGCCAGTCGCTGCGCAGCCTGCTCGGGCGCGAGGGTGGCATCGACCGCCCGCACGTCTACTTGATGCAGCCCTACGATCCGAACAGGCGGATCATCGTCATGCTGCACGGACTGGCCAGCAGCCCTGAAGCCTGGGTGGAACTCGCCAACGAAATCCTGGGCGATGAGGCCCTGCGCCAGCATTACCAGATCTGGCAGGTCTACTACCCGACCAACATGCCAGTCGCGTTGAACCACGCCATGATTCGCAGGGCGCTCGGGGATACGCTGACGCATTTCGACCCATCCGGCCAAGCGCCGGCGTCGTCCGACCTCGTGCTGGTGGGGCATAGCATGGGCGGGGTCATCGCGCGGTTGATGGTGTCGTCAACCGATCAATCGCTGGTGCAATTGGCTGCGGATCACAGTCGGTTGACGCCGCAGCAGATCAGGCGCATTGATCCCATGTTGCGCTTCGAGCCCTTCCCGAATGTCAGCAGTGCCATCTTCATCGCGGCGCCTCATCGGGGCACATCGGTCGCGGGTGGACGCCTGGGGCGCTGGATGGCGGGATTTATCCGCTTTCCCATTACGGTGCTCGAAGAACTCGCCCATACACTGGCACCCAATGCGGCCGCCAGCAGCCGTGAAAGCCTGGCAACCATTCCCAATAGCGTGAACAATCTCGACGAAAACGATCCGTTCGTGCGTACGGCGGCGGGCTTTCCCATCTCATCCCAGGTGCGCTATCACTCGATCGTGGCCCAAGCCAATTCCGAAGTGGCCCTCGATGATTCCGATGACGGTCTTGTGCCTTATCGCAGCGCACATCTTCCCGGCGCACAGTCCGAGAAAGTCATTATTTCGGGGCACAGCGTGCAACAGAGCGCGGCCGCGATACTGGAGATCCAGCGTATTCTGAGAGAGGACATGGCTCTGCGGGAAGCGCATTTACAGCCATAGACAACTGCCATCTGCTGTGCGCGGCCGAGCTGATTTCGGATTTCGTATGGGCGTAATGCATTCATCTGAATGCGCAAAGAGCATCAGACTTACTGTTGCCCGCTCGACGCTGGCACAGTGGGTCGGTGCGTGCGGCGCGCAACTGCAGCCGATGGTAAAGGCGCTGGATGACGAACTGCGTCGCCACGTGGTGCTGCACGCCCACGAGACGCCGATGCTCAAGCCCAAGCATCTTGGCGACGGCAAGGCGTACCCAACGTGATCCGCCGTCTGGCGGCGACCCAGCCCATGCTCGACAAAATCGTCGGCCACCAACGCCACATCGCTCAGGCCTACGGCATATCGATGGAGCATGCGCGCTGGCTGTTGACCACCGTGGCGTTCCACTGCCTTGCCGTGGCCGACACGGTGTACTCGGTCGCCGAACGGGAACCCGTCGTGGATGCAGACCGTGCGACGGAGGAAGCCGAGATGGAGGCCGAACTCAACAGGGCATGCACGCACTCATTGTTGGCATGCTGGCCTTGATGGATGCTGATGGCCTTTCAGGAGATAGTTGATCGTCGTTCTCGTTTGTGGGGGTTGAATGGAAATCCAGGGATGCCGTAATTGAGGAGCCTGGACGGCGTATCGTTCAGGAACAAACACGCACGGGCGGCCAGGCCCTGCCGTGGCTCGACATGACGGCCTTCCTGCGCGGGGCCATCGACCTTGCGCTAGACAACCATGCCAATGCGCCACGCAGCAATACGCAATGGGTGTTCTTCGACCGTGGCCTGATCGACGCGGCGGCAGCACCCCAGGCACTGGACGGCACTACTATTCTGGACACGATTGCCCAGTCGCATCGCTACCACTCGCGCATCTTTCTGGCCCCGCCGTGGCCTGAAATCTATGTGCAGGACGAAGAACGCCGTCACAGCATGGATGAAGCGCGGGCTGAATTCGAGCGGCTTCAGCGCACCTATCCAGCGCTGGGCTATGCGGTATCGCGGTTGCCCAAGATCAGAGTGGCGCAACGCGCTGACTTTGTGCTGGACACCTTGGCTAGCCGCTAACCTACCAAGGCGAACTCTACCGTATCTCACCGCCACGTAGGACTCCATGCTCAAATCTCTTGCGTAACTCTGAGATAAGGATTGTTGGGTGGTACTGCATCGAACAACCAATTCGCATCGATCAGCAAATACCCATGCAGCTTCCGGGACTTGCGCGGCCCGGTGACTTCACAGATCCAGATGTTCAAGCCGCTGTCGTGCTTTCGATGCAACCCCAGTTTCTCAAAGCGCTTCTGCACCCACTGCCAATCCGGCATCTTGTCCTGCCGTGCCAGCGTGCCGACATGAGGGTGCTCCTGGACGTAGCGCTGGAACACACCTGGGCTGACCAAGTAGGCCGTGTCATTCACGGAATGCACGAGCGCTTTTGCGTCGTTGATGATGAGCCGGCGCGAAGCAATTCCCTGTTTCAGCCACATCATGAAATGTTCGCCTGACGGGGGCGCTGCTGTTAGGGGTGGTTTAGCAGTAGATGGTGGTGGCGAAGGAAGCACTGCGGCAGTCGCTGGCATAGGAGTGCTGGGGTCTGCGGGGTAGCTTCTCTGTGCGACCGGCTCCACATCCTGCTCGGCACCAGGCGAGCCGCTCGTGCTCACCATTGCCAGCATGTCCTCCATGACATCGGACACGGGCTGGGCCTTAGGCGGTGAGGCGGTGACGGTACTACTGCCTTCCCAAGATGGAAGTTTCTGACCGTTCGGGGCTGCCTTCGCCATGGCCGCAGGCGGCATTTTCGGCGCCTCGGCGTCGTTTTCGGCGACTGCCGCGTCGATCGCTACCGTGCCTGCAAAAGGCGTCGGTCGCTCGCCAGATTCCCAGATCAGCGCAGGAGCGAGGCGCAACAGGGTGAACGAGTGGGACCAGCCGGTGGAACTGGTTATGGTCGCGCGCCAAATAGCCTTGCCGTCGGGCGCCGGCTGCAACATGCCGTGATCCTGGAGGACGTTGAACACCGCGGTGTTGTTCGCAGGGATGCCATCGACGCCTTGGGACAGCAGGTGCGCACGCAGTTTGTCCGAGACCGTTTTGCTCACCAGCCACAGGGCATCGTCGGTGAGCCAGCCATCGGAGGCTTCCGGCTGGTTCAGTTTCAACTGTTCCTTGAGCAGGTAGCGCAACCCGTCGAGCAGCTTGCGCTGCAGCGCGTGCTTGGGCGCAGCCATGGCGCGGGCCGGATCGCCGCCCAGCTCCTGGGCCACCGAGGCCCGGTCTGCCTGCACGACAAGTTCGCCCAGTACGCCGGCGTGCTCGTACTGCCCGGCCAGGACGTAGAGCAGTGGTGCCCACAGGGACGGATAGCCGCTGAGCCAGTCCAGGGCCTCACGGTCGAGCAGTTGGTGGTAGAGCAAACCTGTCGCGGCGCTGTGCAGGCGGTACTCGCGATCGTCGCGGTAGCGGAATCGGTATGGCTGGCGCAGCGGGCCGTGCCAAGGGTGCCAGATGCTGCCGTCGGCCAGCTCGACGTGCAGATCGACGGCGATCTTGCCGATGTCGTGCAGCAGCGCGGCGTAGGCGACGGCGGCGGTCCAGGCTTCGGACTGTGCCGCTTGGTCTTCGGGGCTGGCGCCGATGGGCAGCAGATGGGACTGCCGCAGTTTCAGACTGTAGGCGACGATTTCGAGGCCGTGGTCGAGCATGCCGCCCAGATAGGCATGGTGATGCGCCTCGGAGGCCGGGAAGGCCTGGACCAGCTCGGCGTAGCGTTCCAGGGGCGCTCGGTACAGCGTGGCGAATTGCCTGCGCGACAGCGAGGTGCGCTGCCAAATGTGCTCCAGCAGCTTCTGCCGGCGCGGGGTGGCCAGCAGCGATGCGGCCGACTCGGGCCGCATCAACCCTTTCGGGAGGACGGTGGCGGGTGCTGGCGGTGGCGCGCCGGCGACCGGGGGCCGTTTTCGCTGGAACAGGGAGAGCATGCGGGTGTCCTGTGGCGGGCCGACCGGGAGGCCTTTTTGCCTTTTCGAGGTAGGGCCTTTCCCCTTGCACCCCATTCCCTTGCCGTTTCGGCCCTTTGGCCTTTAACCGTTTCGGTATAGCGGGGCCTGGGTTGCGGTTCCAGCGTCAATGTGGAACCCGCACGAATGGATTGCGCGGCGACCAGCCGCTGGCCTCGGCCTATGCTGCGGAGACGCTGTTTTCGCCAGGTAGGTTGCTCTCTAGGCGTCAAAGTTGACAAATGCGACAAAGGCGACTAGAGTAAGTCCTGTCTCAAACCTACCTGGGAGATGACCATGCCCACCGCCATTGAATTCATTGCCGACCGTCTGCCGCGTGTCACCGTGGAGGATGTGCGCCGCTTCGCGGATACCGTCGAAATCCGGGATGCGCCGGCTTTCGCGGCCGAGTTGCAGGCGTTCATTCACGAGCGCGTGGAGGCGGTAAAGCTGCCAGCCAACCTCGAAGGTGAAACGGTGGAGCACGCGTTGAAGCGTAAGACGGCTGCGCTGCGCGCTGAGACGCGCTGGGCGCCGACTGAAACCGACGTCCAGCGAGGCCGCGCCGTGCTGCTGGAAACCTTCAACCAGCCGCACAACCTGCCGCCCGCGGAGTACGCCAAGCTGGCGGACAAGTCGCGCCAGCAGATCTACAAGGACATCCTCGCCCGTCGGCTGCTGGCGCTGAACGTGGGGCCGCGAGGCCAGAAACTGCCCGACTGGCAGCTCGACCCGGTGAAGCAGCAGTTGACCCAAACCGTGCTTCAGGAGGTCGAGGGCATCGACCCTTGGACGATCTACCGCGCACTGTCCGAACCGCTCGAAGGTTTGGGCGGCCGCTCGCCAGTGGATGCGGTGACGCATGGCACGATCGACGACGTGGCCGAGGCCGTGTTCAACGTGCTGGGCGTTCAGGTGCATTGAAGCGAGATCGCCATGAGCCACGAGCTGCCTTCGTTCCTGATCGATGCCGGTGAGCTGCTCCAGCATGTGAGCCGCGTCGTCTATCGGGGCAGCCCGCTGTACTATGGCCGCAGCAGCACCAATCGCTACGATGACCCGGCCCAGGCCTACGGGGTGCTCTACCTGGGGCGCGACCTGCCCACGGCGCTGATGGAGTCGGTGTTTCATAAGCACCAGTGGCTTGCGGACACGAAGCGCTCGATCGCGCTGAAAGAAGTCCAGAGCCGGATGGTGCGCGCAGTGGGCGTGATGGACGACGTGCTTCTGGCCGACCTCACGGCGCCGGGCGTCATGGCGGGCTACTTCGGCCTGAACCTGGAGCAGTTGGCCAGCCGCGACTACACGCACACGCAGCAGGTGTCGGCCCAGGTGCATGCGATGCTTGGAGATGACGGCCAGGTGCTGTTCGACGGGGTGCTCTATCCGTCGCGCAACAACTATCCCGCCAAGAGCATCGCGCTGTTCGAGCGTGCCAGCGCGAAGGTCAGTGTCATCGAGGACATCGATCTCGTTGACCATGTGGACTGGCCGCGTTTCGTTGCTACATACCGCATCGGCGTGGAGCCCGACCCTGGCCCGTTGGAACCGGATGACGAAGCGTCCTGAAGCAGCAAGAGAACACATTGAAGCCCTAAACAGAATGAAATGGACCAAACTGAAATAGGCATCCCTCAGCAGTAGGAGACGACCATGAACACCACGACTCGCACCAGCACCGCAGAACGCCTCGGCCGCGCCTTTGGCCGCGGATGGCGTGCCTACGCGCGCTGTGAACGGCGGGCGTCGAACTGGTTGGTTTCCAAGGGCATGCCGACGGCTGGAGCCACCGCGCTCGTGTGGATGGTTAAGCTGGCTGCGCTCGGGGTGCTGCTGTACACCACCTTCTGGCTGGCCCTGGTGATGGTGTGCGTCATGGTGGTTGCCTGGATGGCCCGCAACACCGACTTGGGCGAGGAGTTGCCCGAGCCAGAGTGGCGAAACGGACCAGCAGGATTCGGCCTATACACCTACGACGGTTTCCGCATTGATCCTCATGTCGAGGACGACTAGCAGCGATCACTTCTTCGACACTGCATTGATCGCAATGCTTCCTCCCCTTCCGCCAGCAGCCTTGGCATCTCCGGTGGCTCCTGCGAGGCCTTGCAACACGTTGCCGGCACGAACGCCCGCCCAAGCCAAGGCCATGATCCAGAACGTAGGCAGTACGATGAACATCGTGCCCGTGACAAACATCAGGAGCATGTCTCCGAAGGCGTTGTTCAGCCCCACCAGCGGGTCGAAGTTGGTGTGCGGCCGATTCCAGCCGAACCCCCAGCCATAGAGCGCATCCAGGATCGTCGAATCGATCCAGCGCGCAAGCTGAAACCAGAAGTCCGTGAAGAAGAGCGCGAACTGCACGACGCTGACGGTAACGACCGTCTTCAGATCGTAGGTGCCTACGACCAGCACAAGCGGGATGCAGATGACCAGCGCCATCTTGAGCAAGGCGAGGACCATGGGCAGAGACTGTCTCACGACGTCCATGGCGGGAAACGCGGCAATCGCGCCGACGGCCATCCCAACGTCTCCCGTGGCCCGCGTCACGATGTTCGGCAAGGTCTTGTCGATCTGGCCGCCATAGTCCGTATAGACGCTACCCTGGTTCAATTTCTGTTGCCGCGGTGACGCGATGGCGCGGATCACCGAGTCGTCCACCTCGGCCCTGCTCAGGAACCCGGCCCAGCCTGCCAGGCGATTCAACAGGTTCGGGTCCACCTGTCCCAGCAGGCGTGCCCGCAGGCCATTTCCGCCATCGGCCCACCACTGCCTGCAGGTCGGGTAGCCGCCACCGCTGCCCACCTGTGCAAGCCCCGCATCGCGGGTGCTGTCGTAGGGCCAGTCGTCGCGCGGCGTGCTTGAGCGGTAGGTGTCGTAGTAGCCGCCCGTGCCCGTGAAAAACCTCGACCCTATCCAGGTCACGTCGTGCATCTGCTGCTCATCAAGCTGAGGGCGCTGCATGAACAATTTGGCCCGCGCAGGCCCATAGCAATCCCGCGAGAAATCCGCTACTTCCTGAGCCAGTACCGGGTCGTCAATGCGGGTCGCGTCGATCTCCATGCGCATCTGCCGCAGGTCCGTGCCGCATGGGATCGCCGCCACCGAGGCGCTCGTGACGGCGCGCGAGAGCGCGTGCATGAAAGCCCACCAGACCGGCACCTTCGCCGACTGGTTGTTGATGGTGCTGAAGGACTGCGACCAGCCGGTATCCGTGGGCTGCGGCACGCTGACCTGGCACTGGGCCGAGCGCGAGCTGTCGTACTGGATGGTGTTGAGGTCCACGTCGATGAACGGGATGCCAGCGAACATCACCACCACGATGGCGACGAAGACCCGGTTCTCGATGCGCGCAGCCGAGAGCACGCCCTTGTTGCCTTCGTCGGCACCTTCCGCACGGGCCTTCAACCACTCCTGCACGATGATGGCGACGAACGGCAGCGCGAATACTCCGCTCGACACCAGCACCGCCCAGATGCCGTTGTTGACGATCCAGGACACCAGCGTCAGGTAGTACTCCAGGTAGTCGGTCGTAAAAAGCGTCATGGCGCGGCTCCCTCTTCAGCTCTGCATCAGCAGGCTGGCTTCCAGCGCCACGATGGCGACGACGCCGGCGATCTCGCTGCGCACCAGGCGTCGCCGCGCTTGCGCGTCTTCCTCGCGGGCCAGCAGCCGGCGGCGCATCCAGACCCAGCCATAGACCGTCGCGCCGTACAGGCACAGCCGCCACACCAGGAAGTAGCCCGCGCTGGCAGCCAGCCACCGCTCCCAGCCGGCAACGCTGCCGACGAGGTAGATGCCGACGAGATTGGCGCCCACGGCCGCGGCGATGATGACCACCGCCAGGAGCAGCGCCTTTGCCGCGCGCCGGCTGAAAAGCCAGCGCGGGCGCAGCCAGGCCGCGTTCATGGCGTGCCTCCCGGGTTGCCCCGCTGCAACCGATCGAGGCGGTCGGGCACCGGGTCGCCTTCGTAGATGCCGCGCGAGCCGGCCGCGCGCGTCCCGTGGCGCTGGATGATGGCCATGGGCGAGTTGTTCGCCAGTTCGCGCCGCAGTTCAAGTTCGGTCTTGAGGTTGCGGATCTCCTGATCGAGCGTGTCGCTCTCGTGGTTCACGGCCTCGACCGCCAACTGGTTGGCCGCCACGTTGGGTTCCTTCTTGCCGGTCAGCAGGGTCCTCTGGAGCAGCAATGCCTTCTCCAGCACGGACGACAACGCGACCTCGGACGCGAGACGTCGCGCCAGCAGGTCTTGGTCTGGCTCGTCGCGCAGCGCCTCGATGACGCCGCGTGTAATGGGCAGCGAGGTGCTGCCGGCTGCATGCAGGTTCTCGAACGTCGTGTTGCGCGTCCCAGAGACCAGTTCCTGCAAGGCCTCCAGCTTGGTCTCGTACTCCTCCTGGATCAGCGGCGTCAGCCCGACGCCAGGCACGGTCTCGGTCTTGGTGCAGGAATCACACGTGCGCTGTACCTGTTCCCCGAGAACCCGCGTCGCCCATTCGGTCGCCTGCTGCGGCGACGTCCAGGTCTGGCAGGACAGGCTCGCGCAACTGGCGGGCGCGATGGAGGACGTGTCAGTCACGCTGCGCCCGTTGACCAGGTTGTAGCCCGCCCGCGTCACGTCACCGACCACCCGGATGGCCGACTGGCCCGCGCCGCCGGCATTGCTGCCGCCCACCCAGGGCACGCCGTCGTTGCCGCGGCGCGTCTCGGCCTGCTCGATCGCCGATACGGCATCCGTGCTCGACACCGCATCGCGCAGCGCCATGCCTTCCGCCATCTGGCTCCATCCGAGCTGGCCGCCCGCCGTCTCGGCCATCTTCTCGGCCATCGCGCGACACGTCAGCTTGGAGCGGTCGAAATCCAGCCTCGCCTGCAGCACACCATTGGTCAGCAGGTTGTACAGCCCCGGATCGGCACGCTGGATGATCAGCGCCGGCAGCGATGCCACGGCACTGGTCGCGCTCTGGATCACGTTGCTCATGATCTGCTGGAACCCATTCGTGATCCCATTGAGCTGATTGCGCAGCGTGGTCTGGATGCTCATGTCGCCGCAGATGAGGTTGCTGTTCCAACCCAGGCCGACCCCGATCGAACGCATGCCAGCGGCGCGGCCCATGGACACCGCACTGCCACCGCCGATCGAGTACATGACCTCATCGCCGATGACGGGGCCGCTGGTCTGGAAGCCGGCCTGCGCCCACGCGAGGCCACAGACCAGGGCGAGCGCGCCGGCTAGCGCCGTGGGGCGCAGCGGGCGGCGAACCTTGGCGGATGGGTTCATCAGTTCAGGACGCTTCATCGCCGTACCCTCAATAGAAATCGACGCTGCCGAGGAACACCTGGCCCCGGCGTTCGCAGCACGCATAGGGCCGCCACAACGCCCAGGCGTAGTCGCCTTGTTGGGCCTGTGTCAGGAAGCCGTTGCGCGGGAAGACCGTGCAGGACGAGGACAGGACGGGCGTGAGTTCCTGCCACTTGCCGGTCGAGGCATCGCCCTCCATCAGCGCGCCGGCCGGCCAGTAGCCATCGCGGGAGTTGGCGAGCAGCGGCTGATAGACGTGGATCTGCCCGCGGCGCGTGACCACATCGCCGGCCCGTTGGGCCACCACGGCACCGGCCTTGTGGTCGTCCGTCTGGTGCAGGAAGCCGCCGCGCGGATAGACGTTGCCCCAGAGGTTCAGGGTCGAGCGCGCGCCGACCTCGCGCATGCCCGGGATCAATGCCTCCGGGTACACCATCTCCGGTACGTTGTAGCGCCAGGCCGGCGTGTCCAGCGTACTGAGCAGGTACGGCATGAAGGCCGTGCCTGCGCCCTCGCAGAAATAGCCCGAGGACGAGACGAACTGGTTGAACACCTCGACGCCGGGGTGGCCGATGACGTCCGCGTTCTTGAACTTCGCGAGATTGTTTTCGTGATCTTCATTGGTGGTGCCGTCCCCGCCGGCCTGGGCCGAAGGGTTGGGCGTGCTCATGGCGCGCACTTCGACCCAGGGGTTCTCGCCGGTGTTCGAGTAGGACGAAACCACCGCATCGGGGATGTAGTGCCTGACCTTGACGGACGTGCGCACCGTGCAGCCGGTCCAGGTGCAGTAGAGCCAGTAGCAGATACCCACCACCCGGTACTCCAGGCAATCGGGCGAAGCCACTGAACCCACGATGGTCGCCGTGTTCAGGGCGTAGCTGCCCGTGGCGCTGAGCAGCAGCACGGAGGTGACGGCAGCCCGCATGCGGCGCAGAAGGTCGAATGAGCGGATCACGGTTCGGCCCTCCGGTGCTGTTCGATGCGCGCGATGGCGCGGGCCACGTCAGGCTCGCCATAGACCACGTAGCGCTGATCCACCACGACAGCCGGAATGGTGGTGATGCCCAGGCTCCATGCGTCGGCAACGCCCTGGTATGCGGTGGCGATGCGACGCTGGAGGTCAGCGCCCCCCTGGCTCAGCCGGCGCTTCACGATGGCTGTTGCCTGTCCGGGATCGGCGGGCAGCGCCGCAGAAAGCTCCGCTTCGATCCGGGGCGCTTCATCCAGCTCGATCAGCTGCTCGCCACCCATGGTCCTGACCGGGTGACGGCTGTCGGTGATGACCACCACATCGGCGGCGAAGCTGGCCGGGCTGAACACGGCCAGGGAAGCCGGCAGCGCAACGGCCAGGCCAAGGGTTCGCCAGCCCGATGCGAACCTGGATGAAGATGCTGGCATGTCGAGCGCCCCCAAGAGTTGTCAAGGGCCATAGTCAAACGCCGAACGCCATGCGGCCCCAACAAACAATGCGCATCGCGGACTGCCCGCATACCTGCTTGTCTTGCGCCAATGAAAAGCGGAGGCCGAAGCCTCCGCGTGGATCAAGGAGCCGGTGCCATTGCTACAGCAGGCCGGATTCCGCAAAGGAGAACGGGGCACCCTGGCCGACGATGATGTGGTCCAGTACCCGCACATCGATGAGCGCCAGCGCGGCTTGCAGTTGCTGGGTCAGCATGCGATCCGCGCTGGACGGCTCGGAGACGCCCGAAGGATGCTGGTGGGCGAAGACCACCGCGGCGGCATTCAACTCCAGCACACGCTGCACGACGACACGCGGATAGACCGAAGTCGCGTTGATCGTGCCCCTGAACAGCGGCTCGTAGGCCAGCACCTGGTGCAGGCTGTCCAGGAACACAGCGGCGAATATCTCATTGGGCTCAGCGACCAGTTTCAGACGCAGGTAGTCCCGTACAGCGGCCGGTTGGCTGAGGCACGGTCCAGCTTTGAAGACCCGTCTCTCCAGCAGCACGATGGCTTGCTGGATGATCCAGTCCTCGTGTTGGGCAGCGATGGCGGAAAGCGACTCCAGGCAGGAGTCATTGACGGCGAAAGACATGGCGAACCTCCAGACGGTGAGATCGGAGGGCACTCGCCCTGGGAGGGCAAGCCCTCCTGGGGAACGAACAAGGTGCATCCATCACCGCGGCAGCGGTGATCGTTCGCGGCCAGGATGCGAGGCGAACGGGGTTGTGGTCAGCGCAGCGGACTGCGCCGTAGCCTTGAAGACCGGGGCTACCTGGGCATGTCGCCGACGACGTCGGCAGGCATTTCCGATGTGGGTGTGGCGGCGGGATCGCCGGCCGCGAGCATGTCCATGGCCGACAGCAAGGCATCGCCCTCGATCGGGCCCTGCAGCAGGATCGCCTTGCCGGTTTCGCGATCGTGCAGCCGCAGCGACGGCGTGGCGGTCACGCCGCTGTTCGTGGCTTCCGCAGTTTGGGTACGAATCGCCGCGTCGGGCCGCTCGCTCGCAATGCACTGTTCGATGGCTGGCGTCAGGGCGGGGTGGCGCAGGTCTTCGGGCAAGCCCTGGCCGTCGCTGTGTGTGTGGACATAGACCCACTCGACAGCCTGCCAGAAGGCGGGATGGCCGCCGGCTTCGCCCGCGCATTCCACCAAGCGCGCTTCGGCGGACGCGGCCGGCTCATGCGCGGCCAACGGCAGGTGGTGCCATTGCAAGGCCACGTCCGCATTGCCGGCTACCCAACGCTTGAGGACAGGGAAATAGGACCGGCAGAACGGGCATTCGAGGTCCGCGTAGAGCGTCAGCGTGAAACGACCTGCCGGGTTGCCCATCTGCCAAGGAGGCCCGGCCACCTGCGTCTCGCTGACAGGCGCCGAGGTTTGGGGCGTGGACTCGCCTGGCGAACGGGACACGAGCCAGATCAGCAGCAGCGCAACCAGCACTGCGCCTAACGCCCATGGCCAGCGGGCCCGCCAGCGCCGACGGCGGAACGCCTGGACCTGCATCGGAATGGATGAGCGTTTCTGTTCCATGGCGTTCTCCGGTGCACGGCAGATTCAGGGCCGTGCCAGGGCCGGCGACTCGATGCCGCGTGCCCGGTCGATCTTCTCGGCCACCTTGAAGGCGGCATCCAACTCGCTGACGCCGTGCTGCTGCATGAGCTGGTAGCGCTCGGCCTTCTCTTCGGGTTCGGTCTGCGCGAGCGCGAGATACAGGCTCGGCGGCACGGCGCGGAAGAGCACCTCCATGCTCTTGGAGAGGATGACGCCCTCGGTGAACTTGCCCGCTTCCTTGCGTGCCGAAAGCATCAGCGCCTTCTGCGCCGGCGAGAGTTCGCGGAATCGTGCGATCTTCTCCACCTCGTCCGGCGGCATCGACAGGCAGATCCACCACTCGATCATGTTGAGCATGGGCTCTGCGGCGCGCGGCAGATCGTCGATGTTTTGCGTCGCCAGCCAGAACCAGGCGCCCAACTTGCGCCACATTTTTGTAATTTTCACGACATACGGCGCGAGCAGCGGGTTCTTCGTGATGATGTGGCCTTCGTCGGTCACGTTGATGATCGGGCGGCCGAGATACTGGTCACGCTCCGCGATGTTGTTCACCGTGCTGATGAGGCTGATGTACGCGATCGAGAGCTGCGCGTTGTAGCCCTCACGGGCATAGGTCGCGAGATCCACCAGCGTGATGTCGGCCTCGGGCCACGGCGTGCCGTCGCGGTCGAACATCTCGCCGTCCGTGCCTTGGCAGAACATGTCCATCGCGTCCGCCATCTCCAGCAGCCGCACGCGCCGCATCTCGGGCAACGTCGGGTCCTGGCCGCGGGTGCGCAGCGCATTGCGCACGTCGCGCGTGAGCACCGTGCGCTTCTCGGCCACGCAGTGCTCGGCGGCGTCGAGGATGCACTGGCGGATCAGCGAGCGGTCGGCGCGCGTCATCCTGGCTTCCTCCTTGTCCTCGCCGCCAGTGATCATCAGCCGCGCCGTGATCTCCAGTTCGCCCAGCACGTCGCGCTGTTCGTCCGCCTCCATGGCTGAGGCATCGGGTGGCAGGTCTTCGTCCAGCGCATCGGCATCGAGCGTTTGCACATCGCTGGGCGTTTCGATCAGCCGGCGCGCGTCGGCGAACGGCGCTAGGCTGATGCCCGATCCGGGGGCCAGCTTGACCCGATTCACGGTCAGGCCCAGGCGCCTGGCGAAGTCGCTGAACAAGCCGAAGCTATTGCCGGCTTCCACGATGAAGAGGCGCGGCCGATAAATGGCCGTGACCTGGTTCAGCAGATTGTTGAGCGTGGCCGATTTGCCGGAACCCGTCGGGCCGAACAGGAACAGGTGGGCGTTCATCTGCCGGTCCAGGCGATTGAGCGGATCGAAGGTGATCGGCCCGCCGCCGCGGTTGAACATCGTGATGCCTGGATGCCCCGTACCCTGGGCACGGCCCCACACCGGCGACAGGTTTGCCGCGTGCTGGGCGAACATCAGTTGCGTGTACCACCGGCGCCGATCCTTGCCGGGGTTGTAGCAGCACGGCAGCCAGCGCAGGTAGCTGTTGAGCGGCGCCACCTCATCATCCTCTCGCACCGGCTGCAAACCAGCGTTGAGCATCACGTTCGCCAGGTCCAGGCCGCGCCGATCCAGTTCCGCCTCGTCGCGCCCGCGCAGGTAGAACGCCAGCGTGCCCCGGTAGAGCTTGTGCGCGCTGCCGATCAGCGAGCGGGCTTCATGCACGTCCTTGAGCGTCTGCTCCGACGCCAGCGTCTCGCCCACGGCCTTCTTCGCCAGGTGGTTCAGATCCGATTCCAGGACATCCTGGGGCGTGGCAACCATCGTGAGACAAAGCAAGGTGTCTTCCGGCATCTGGTCGAACAGCGTGTTGATCGCATCGCCCTTGCGGGTCTCGCCGGTTAGATGTCCCGTGCCGGGCGGCATGCGCAGCCGGTCGGTGATCAGCACACGGTGCGGCATGCCGTCGAAGTGCCAGGTGCCGTGCTCCGCGTCCGAACGTGGCTGGCTGAAGAAAAGCCGCTGGCTGAAATCCCGTCCGCTCGCCAGCTCGATCTCACCGTCTTCTGTCTCGTCGGGGTAGCGTGCCAGCGCATAGAAGCGTTCGCGATCCTCGACCCCAGGGCCGAGCAGCGTGGGACGCGGGTTAAACCACCGCAGTAGCCAGTCATGGACGTCGGCCGCGACCATGCGCCGGGCCTGGATGCCGGCGTTCGCCAGCCCGCCACACAGGCGATCACAGACGATGTTCAGCATCTGCTCGGGCGTCTGGCCGCGGCGGCTCGCCTGCCCGGTGGCCCGGCGATAGACGACCATGCGCACGCGCCGCGTCTGGCCGCGCCAACGCAGCCGCGTGACCACCGTGTCCTCGAACAGCCCGCCCGGCTTCGCTACCGCGCGCAGGTGGTGTCCGAAGAAGCGAAGGTAGAACTCGGTGAAAGCCGTATTGCGGGCGCGCGGCTGCACGTAGTCGCGCAGGGTCTGCATGTACTGGTCGAAGCTGGGTTCGTCCTGGGCGTAGAGCTGGAGTACCCAGGGGTTCTCGTCCAGTTCATCGAACGAGTCCTGGAGCGCGTTCTCCAAGGCGTCGCGGGCATGCGCGAGCCAGCCGGGTTCCCGGCCCTCGGTGCCCAGCGGCACCAGCTCGTAGAATGCCGCGACCGATTGCCCGTCTTCCAGCAGCATGGACTTCGAATCGGGCAGGAACTCCACCCAGGGCAGGAATTCCGCGAACGACGGCGCGACGTCGTACAGCGCCTGCTCGTCGGCCACGGTCGCCGGCCTGCGGCCATGGACCGCCGTGCCGGGTTCTGGGATGCCGGCCTGGCGCAAGGCCTCGACGTGGCGTTGCCAGCCCTCCGGCCGCTCGTCATCGCCTGCGCCGGATGCGGCCAGCTTCGGCGCGGCCGACTTGTGCCAGGGGAGTTTCCAGCGCATCAGTAGTCCTCCACGCGCTCGCCCGGCATGGCGTACTGCACGCGCTGGTACAAGGGAAAAACCGTCGTATAGCCCGGCACGGGCACCGGGTCCGTGCCTGCCAGGTGCGGGTACACGTACATCACCAGGTCGGGATTCGGCAGGCGCTGGAACTGGCGATAGACCTCGTTGCGCGCTGTGCGCGTGTAGCGCATCTGCTCGGCGGGCGCGGCCTGTACATCCATCTCGGTCAGCGGCCGGCGCAGGCTCTGGCGCGCGTCGAGCAATTGCCTGCGTGCCACCTGGCCGGCGCCACCGCCGCCGTCACCGGCGTTCTGCTGCCAGATGTCCATCATCGTGCTGTCGCCGTGGGGCAGCAGCTTTTCCTTGCTGGTGGCGCAGCCGCCGAGCACCGCGACGGCAAGGGCCAGCGCCAGGCCCTTATTCAAGTTCGAGAGCATGGCTTTCTCCTGCACGGTGATCGACCTTGCGACCTTCGGGATCGAAATCGATGGCGAGCGGCTTTTCGAGGTGGACGGCGACCTTTGCGCCGGGTTGGACATAGACGGCGGCGAAGGCCTGGCCGTACAACTTGTTCACCCAATCGGCCATGTCCCGAACGCCGCCGGCCAGGATGCGGCCCACGGCTTCGTTGCCCGAGATGCCGACGCTTCCGATGGAGCCATCGGCGCCCACGTAGGACATCTGACCGCTGTCGCTGTCGATGAGCGAGGCGACGCCGGCACCCGCCGCGGTGATCAGCGCCTGTGAGCCGAGGTACTGCTGGGCGTTGCTGCGCCGCTCTCCGCTGACGCAAGGAATGCCATACGGGTCGCTGATCCAGCCCAGGCCCCCACTTTGAGAGTTCTGCTGCTGGTTGTTCTGCTGGTTGCCGTCGCGGTCTTCGGGAATCGTCCGAATGGTCCCGTCATGGAACACAAAGGTGATGCTGCGCACCTGGCCGCGCACGCAAGAGAGCGTCCAGTCGCCCGAGGCCGTGCCGGAAAACACGGCGCCCGCCACGTCGGGAATGTCGATACCGTTTGCCGTGAGATTGTCGGGACCGACCAGGACTTTGAACGGATACGGATCGTTGACCGTACCGTCGATCGGCACGCGGCCGATCAGCGCCGTCATTGCCACCGATCCCATCAGCGTCGAGTTGGTCGGCACCGTATAGACCGGCTTGGCGCTCTTGACGCCTGCGGCGCGGGCGCCCGCGTTCGCCACGGTTTGTGCCGTGGTTTCCAGCGTGCTCTGCGCGGGGCCGAAGCTCGTCGGAAAGCTCATGCCGCCACCCGTGCCGCGACTGCCGTTACGCCCATCAGCGGGCTTCGCGTCGTCCGGCTCGACCCAGCGCACGCCGCCTTCCATGCCTGCCTCGTCGCCGTTACGCAGCCCCAGGCCCACGGGTAGATCGGCGTGGCCGCCGCCGCGCCCGCCGATGCCTTCCAGGCGCCGCTGCAGGTCGGCGAGCAGTCCCTCGGTCTGCTGGCGTTCGCTGGCTGCCTGCTGCTGGTCGCGGCGCAGGTTGGAGCGCTCGGTCTCCAGCGCCGAATTGATGCGCTGGTCGATCGAGTTCTCGCGTTGGCGCAGGCGCTGGTTCTCTTCGCGCTGGGACTTGTTGTCGGACAGCGCCGTCTGCAGTTCGGTGCGCAACTGCTTCACTTGCGCCACGAGCGTCGCCACGGTATCGCGGGGGGTATCGCCCTCGATGCCCAGCGCCTTCATCTCCTCCGGCGTGAGCTTGGCGCCGGCATCCGCAGCGGGCGGCGCCGACGAGCCTCCACCCGAAAACAGCCGGATGGCGACGAACAGCACCAGCAGGGCCACGGGGATCATTAACCACTTCAGGAGTCCGTTACTGCGCATGGCGGGCCTCCTTGTCGTCGGTGGCCTCGGCTTCGGGCTGCGGCAGATGCACGGCTGGGTCGAAGCGGTTGATCGCCGGCAGCAGCGATTGCGCGAGGCCGTGCCCCCGCGTCACCAAGTACAGGACGGTCGTGTCCTCTGGCGTCCCGCGCGGGCCGAGTGCTTCGTGCTGGAAGGTGGCGGTGAGGAAATCGCCCTGCAACACGCGCGGGTCGAGGGTGATCCAGCCGCCGCTGCTATTGGTGAGGCGCACGGCTGTGACCCACTGGTCTTCCAGACGCCACGAGGCGAGCGCAACTGCGCGCACCGGCAGCGTCGGCGCCAGCGTGCCGAGGTCGAGATCGCGGCGCAGGTTCACCCGCATGACGCCCGGCAGCGGCTCCACGGTGCGCAGCGGTGCGTAGAGGTTCTGCGCGGCGAAGCGCGTCAGCACGACCGGAACCGGGGTTTCACGCCGCGCTGCCCGCGCGCCTGCCTGGTCCTGGGCGCGCGCCGGGGCGTCGTCTGCTCCGTCGGCTTGATCGCCATAGCGCGTCGGGGCGCTGTCGCCCTCGACGATGCGCACCGGCTCCAACTCGGCTTCGCCGACCTTGGCCGGCTCGGCCGCGATATCGAGCAGAATCAGCGCGCCCGTGTCGGCATCCTGCAATTGCAGCCGTGTGGGCTCGATCGGCTCGCTCGCGCGCAGGTACACCGCGCCGCCCGCACTCTGCACCCGCAAGCGCTCGCCGACGCCCGCGGGCACGCCCACGCGGACGTTCCGGTTGATAAACACGACGCGCTCCTGCCCGACACGCAGGGGCACGGCCAGGGGCATGCGTTCCCAGCGAAGGATCTCCACGGCCTGGGCAAAAGGAGCCGAGGCGACGGCCAGCAGCCCCAGCAGTGCGAGTACAAGGTGTTTCATGGGGTTTCTCCTTGAGGCGCTTGCGGAGACAGGCCGCCAGGTGCCGGGCGCGACGGCTCCGGTGTGCTGATGCGCTGGGGCGCACCCTCGTAGCAGTCGAGCGCCAGGCCAAACGGATTGCGAGCGGGATCGATGTCCACTCGCGTGACTTTCACGGGGTAGCGCACCAAAGCCCGCTTGACTTGTTCCGCCCCGTAGTACTCGTCTGCGGTGATGTCCAGCGTCACCACCCAGTCGCGGTCGGACACCACGCGCACGCGCGCCGTGGGGTCGTCACCGTAGCCGCGACCGGGGATTTCGTAGATGCCGCGCACGCGCTGACGCAGCTCGCCCGTGGAGCGGCGATAGTCGTAGTCCGCCCGCAGGAAGGCCTGGCAGGATGGGGTGAGGTACGGCGAGAGCGTGTGGAGATTACGCGCATAGTCCTCTTCGCCATTCGTCGGCCAGCGGTTGAGGGTCTGAAACACGTAGAACGTGAACGCATAGACCGATTCGGGCGGCACTTCCCACCACTTGCGGGTACTGCCGGAGCGCAGATCAGGCGGGACGTGGATGGTCAGGTCGCGCGGAGCGCTCCACCAGCCGCCGCCCATGACCAGGGCGACGATGACCAGCGCGCCAGCACCCAGGCGAAGCGTCTTGATGTGCGCCTGCAGATGGGTGATCTCGTTCTTGAAGCGGCTCATCGTGCCCCCCTTGCAGCAGACCTTCGGGTGGTCCAGAAGCCGGAGCGTGAGATCAGCACATGGCCGCCCACCCAGCCCGCCACCAGCGGATAGCGCGTGGCGATGCGCCACTGGAGTTGCCGATACAGCCAGGTGTCGGGACGCCCACGCTTGAGGCGACGCAGGATGCCGCCCCCGATGAACACGCCGAAGGCCACGCCCAGCACGACGAACGTGGGCGCGAGCGCGATCGTGCGGAACACCCAAGACAGCGGCGCACCGACCAGCAGGCCGGCGGCGCCGGACAGGCCGCAGCAGATCCACAGCTCGTCGGCGGTGAGGCCGCGCACGACAACGGGATGGCGGTTGAGCCGGTGCGGAAGGAACGTGACCGTCCCGTCAGCACGGACGTGCTGCTGCTCGGACATACCGGCCTCGCCTTACAGGATGCCGGTGGCTTCGGTGAGCAGCCAGATGCCGATCACGAGCAGCACCGCGCCGATGGCGACCGTGAGGCCGAATTGGCCCCAGGTTTTGCGACCAGTGTGGATTTCCGCGTAGGTGCCGTAGGCGTGGTAGCACACGCCAATGAACATCGACGCCACAACCAGCAGGGCCACGAGCATGATGATGTCGTAGCCGTAGTTCCTGATCGTTTCCATGATGCCGTTGCCCGTGCCGCGGGTCGGGTTCTCCAGTTGCGGCAACCCCTGCGCGAACGACAGCGCGGGCAGCGCGGCGGCGCCCAGAGCCACGGTGGCGCGCTGGACAAAACGGGAAGTGAGGATGCGGTTTTGCATGGTCAGGCCTTTCAGGTCAGGAGAGGAGGAAGAAACTCAGGACGAGGTACATCGCGACGAAGCGGATGCAGACGCCGAGGAACTGGCGCTGGTTGAGGCGGCTCTCGGACCACCCCACGTAGGCCGTTCGGATGGCCCAGACGCCCCAGACGAGCAGGACCGCGAACACGACGCCGACCAAGACGGTCGCCATCGCGGAAGGCGCGATGCCGCTGTTGGCTTGAAATGCCGAGACCTGGGCGCCGTTCATGGCTTGGCCTCCGCGGTCGTCGGCGATGGCTCGACGGCCCGCTCGGTGCGGTAGTCGCCGGCCAGTTCGGCGGGGTCGCGCGGCTGAGCACGCGAAGGAAAGAGGTGCGCCTGGATGCCGGCGCGCACGCGCGCTAGGTCAGCCAGCAGCCGCGGGTAATCGAAGTGGTAGCGCTCGCCCGGCTGGACGGGAGCATGCGCGGCGCTGTCGGCGACGGTGCGCTCCAGCGCGTCGAGTTGGCGCAGCGCCGCGACCAATTCCTGGCGCTGCGCGGGGGGCTCGGCCAACGCCATCGGGGACTGGCCCAGCAGGAGGGCCGTCACGAGAAAAGTGGGCACGCCGCGATGCGCGGCACGCAGCCAGGTTGAAGCCACCATCGCGCCATTCCTGTGTGATCAGCAATGGCTCGATCGTGGAGATCAGGGCTGCTTTAGGCCGCAAACAATAGTAGGACTTACGCAAACGTTTAAATCAAACTAGATTATTTAATATATCGGCGCCGATTTCGTGGTATTTGTGATAATATATTCACCATGAAACCCACGAGCCGAGACTACTGCCAATTTCTGATATCCACACAAATCAACTACACGCAGACCTATTTTGCGGATCACCATCAGAGGTTTTCTCATGACGCCATAAATCGCTACTTGCAGGCTGCCAATATCAGCCCGGCCGATGTCTGGAATCTGGCCCGACGAAACATCGAATTTGACGACGATGCCTGCCTGGTTTTCGATGACAGCGTTCTGGACAAGAACCACTCGCACAAAATCGAGCTGGTGCGCAAACAGTACAGCGGCAACGCCCACGGCCTGATCAAGGGCATTGGGGTGGTCAACTGCCTGTACGTGAACATCAAGACCGGCCACTACTGGATCATCGACTGGCGCATCTATGCGCCTGACGAAGACGGCAAGTCCAAGCTGGATCATGTCCAGGAGATGTTCGACAATGCCATGGCGCACAAGAAGCTGCCCTTTCGCACCGTGCTGATGGACTCCTGGTACGCCACCATGGATCTGATGAAGCACATCCACCGGGCGGGCAAGCACTTCTACTGCCCGCTCAAGAGCAATCGCAAGGTTGACGACAGCCAAGGCCAGCAGCCCTACAAGGCGGTCAGTACGCTGCAGTGGAGTGCCCAAGAACATGTGCATGGCAAACACGTCAAACTGTTCAAGTTTCCCAGTGACATCAAGCTTAGGACTTACGCAAACGTTTAAATCAAACTAGATTATTTAATATATCGGCGCCGATTTCGTGGTATTTGTGATAATATATTCACCATGAAACCCACGAGCCGAGACTACTGCCAATTTCTGATATCCACACAAATCAACTACACGCAGACCTATTTTGCGGATCACCATCAGAGGTTTTCTCATGACGCCATAAATCGCTACTTGCAGGCTGCCAATATCAGCCCGGCCGATGTCTGGAATCTGGCCCGACGAAACATCGAATTTGACGACGATGCCTGCCTGGTTTTCGATGACAGCGTTCTGGACAAGAACCACTCGCACAAAATCGAGCTGGTGCGCAAACAGTACAGCGGCAACGCCCACGGCCTGATCAAGGGCATTGGGGTGGTCAACTGCCTGTACGTGAACATCAAGACCGGCCACTACTGGATCATCGACTGGCGCATCTATGCGCCTGACGAAGACGGCAAGTCCAAGCTGGATCATGTCCAGGAGATGTTCGACAATGCCATGGCGCACAAGAAGCTGCCCTTTCGCACCGTGCTGATGGACTCCTGGTACGCCACCATGGATCTGATGAAGCACATCCACCGGGCGGGCAAGCACTTCTACTGCCCGCTCAAGAGCAATCGCAAGGTTGACGACAGCCAAGGCCAGCAGCCCTACAAGGCGGTCAGTACGCTGCAGTGGAGTGCCCAAGAACATGTGCATGGCAAACACGTCAAACTGTTCAAGTTTCCCAGTGACATCAAGCTGAAACTGTTCCGGGTTGTGGTTGATACCAATCGCACGGACTGGGTTGTGACAAACGACCTATCTCAAGATTCGACGGACGATACGCATGAGATGTGTGCCGTGCGCTGGAAGATTGAGCAGTACCACAGGGAGATCAAGCAGGTTCTTGGCATCGAAAAATGTCAGTGCAGAATGGCCCGGTCACAGAAGAATCACATCGCCTGCGCGATATTGGCCTGGGTCCACCTCTGCGAGACGGCCAAAGCGCTGAAGACAAACATCTACAGCCTGAAGAAGGGAATCCTCTCGGAATTCCTCAAGAAGGAACTTCGGTCACCAACCATTCGCATGGCACCCATCTGACATATTGAGTCGAAATGGCGAATCATTGCGCTAGCTGAAGTGACCCTGCGTAAGTCCTAAAGCTGAAACTGTTCCGGGTTGTGGTTGATACCAATCGCACGGACTGGGTTGTGACAAACGACCTATCTCAAGATTCGACGGACGATACGCATGAGATGTGTGCCGTGCGCTGGAAGATTGAGCAGTACCACAGGGAGATCAAGCAGGTTCTTGGCATCGAAAAATGTCAGTGCAGAATGGCCCGGTCACAGAAGAATCACATCGCCTGCGCGATATTGGCCTGGGTCCACCTCTGCGAGACGGCCAAAGCGCTGAAGACAAACATCTACAGCCTGAAGAAGGGAATCCTCTCGGAATTCCTCAAGAAGGAACTTCGGTCACCAACCATTCGCATGGCACCCATCTGACATATTGAGTCGAAATGGCGAATCATTGCGCTAGCTGAAGTGACCCTGCGTAAGTCCTAAATAGGAACCCGCGGATGACCGGATTTATGGGAGATATAGACTCCCCGATCGGGAAGTGACTCACTCAATACTCGCAAGCCCTATGTTCCTTCTGACGCTCACAGCACTCGCAGTCTTGGCGCTATTCGCGCCAACGTATTTCTGGCTCCTGTCCGAGCGGTGCTACTACTGGCGACATCCGATCGCATGGGTCTTTGACGATGCGATGGTGCAAGGCATCGAGATGCCTACGGAGGTCCTTCTTTCTCCACTGCCCAACAGCGACTTTTCTTGGCAAGGACAAAGGCGCCAGGCAGAGCAGCTACGCTTGCACTACGGGGTTCGTAAACTGAGTGGGCGCCAGCGCAGTGCGTTGATGTAATTCATGCTGACGCCGTTGGCAGACCCGAAGGGGTTACAGGTACTTCTTGAAACTGCCTGCGGTCAGGCTCACGGCCAGTCCCAGCAAGGCGGCGCTCGGCAGCAGGATCACCAGCGGATGCACCGAGATCGGCAGCGCCAGGTACGTGACCCAGGGCAGCACAGCCAGCGGCATCAGGCTGGCTTTCGCGCGGTGGTAGATGAAGCCCGATTCCCGGCCCGCACCGAAGCGCCGCACGTCCCTCCGCACTAGGCCGTCGATCAGGCCGACGAACGCCGCAGTGAAGATCAGCGGCAACGTGAGCACCAGGACCAGCAGGCGCACAAGGAAGGTCAGCGTCGTGAAGGCTGCGGCGATCAGGTAGCTCTCGGTCCAGACATAGGCCTGGCTGATGTAGTAGCGAAAGTTGCGTGTCTGCCCGTGGCTGGGTGCACGGGCGCGCTCGGCGGTCTGGCTCATGCGCTCCAGCAAGCCCGAGCGCACGAACACCCATTCGTATCCGGTATCCACCAGCTCGTGCGCCGTGCGCCCCGGTTCCTGCACGACCACGCTGCGCGTGAAGTGGTTGGACAGGTGCCCCAACTCGTACTGCAACATCTGCTGGGAGTGTCGCCAGCCCTCGTCCTTCCAGAACAGGTGCATTCCGACGCACTCCACGACAATGGAGAACAGCAGCGAGCCGATCAGCACCCCCAGCAGCCGGAACGGCAAGGTGATGGTGCCGACGATCAGGCCTTGGCGCTGGTTCTGCTCCCGCTGCGCGGTCGAGGCGGCATCCTTCATGGCGAGGCCTCATTGCCGGCGCTGTCGTCGGTGGCCACCGGGCCAGGTTCGGCCGCAGCGGCATCATCCAGCAGGTCGTCGGGCAAGGCCCCGTCCTGCAACGCCGGGGAACTGGTGAACTCCCACCACTGCGTGGCCTCGCTGTAGCTCTGGCGCATGTAGCCCGCCAGTTGTTGCAGATCCTGCGGCATGACCTCATCGGGGTCCGGTGCCGGCAGCGGCATGCGAACCTTCCAAAGCTGGCCGCCCTGCAACAATGCGAAACATTGGCCCTTGGGTAAGGCGACGACGTGCGACGGCTCGATCATCGGCACGCTGGACATGCTGATGCGGTCCTGCGTGTTGCTGGTGAAGTCCGTCGCGCCGCGGATGTCCGAGCTGTCGGTCGCGCCGGAGACGATGGTGGTCGTATAGACCTCGACCTTCGGCAATTGCCGGGTCAGCAGTTCGGCGGTGGCCGTCTCCCTGACCCTCAGCATGAACAGATTGTTGAAATTGCCAATCACTTGACCCGCTTTGGCGCGGTTCCCGATACGGGCCTCGATGTCCGAAAGCGTCTGCGTGTACGCGGTGACCTGCAGACCGGCGCCGCCGCCTTTGTTGATCAGCGGCACGAACTCGTCACCCATCAGTTCATTGAATTCATCCGCGTGGACGTTGATCGGCACGCGCGTGCCAGCCGATGCGCCCGGCAGGCCGTCATCGATCCCGTGCTTGTAGATATGGCCTGCCACCGAAACGAGATCGCTGAACATCGAGTTGCCGACCGCTGCGGCGACCTCGGCATCGGATAGCGCGTCCAGGCCCACATAGACGACTGCGCGCTTTCGGATGACCTGCATCCAATCGAAGATCGGGCGCGGGTCGGCCAGGTCGGAATAGTTCGGGGCCAGGAGCTGCGCGATCTTGCCGCTCGTGAGCTTTTCCAGCAGAGGCAAGAGGCTGGCGACGATCTTGTCGAAATACGTCTTGTCGTACCGCACGGCAGAGCGCAAACCGTCCAGCACAGGGTCGTAGTTGCGGGCTTGTGACAGGTACTGCTCCAGCGCCACCACGCGCTTCTCGCGCCCAATCATGTTGCGCGGGATGTTCTTCTCGTTGAGCTTGGCCTCGATCTGGACGATCACCTCCCAGGCTTTGGGCTCGGTCTTGGCGAAGTAGTGCTGGGCGTACTCGATGAACAGCGCGTCGATGTTGATGACGTGCCGCTGGATCAGCATGTAGTCCGGGCGCTGCCCCAGTTCCACCAAGGCGCGGGCAATGATGTTGACGAAGCGCCACGCGAATTCCCTGAAGGCTGCGCTGTTGCCTTCGCCGGAGAGCTGCCCCGCGATGCGGGTGGCGACTTCCGAGATGCGACCGAATCGGCCTACGGCGTTGTAGCGTGCCGAAATGTCCGGCCACCCCAAATGGAAGACATAGAACTCGCCTTCGCGGCCCGCGCGCTTGGCCTCGACATACATCCGCTTCAGGAGATCAGCATCTCCTTTGGGGTCGATGACGATCACGACCTCGTGTTCGCCCGCGGCGTTCCTCCGGCGGATGTCTTGAGTGACGAAGAGTTCGGCCAAACGTGTTTTGCCCACCCTTGTCGTTCCCAAAACCAAGGAGTGGCCCACGCGCTCACCCAGCGGCAGGCTGACGTCCACCTCGTCGGGTTCGATGCCGTGCAGGCGCGGCAGGCCGCCCACTGGCGGCAGCGGCCGCACCGGATTGAAAGGCACGTCCCAGCCGGTGAGTTTCGATAGCCGGGACAGCGGGAACGGCGCGAACTCCAGCCGTTCCTCCAGGCGCCGGGCCAGCCGATAGGCCGGCGTCGGCTCGACGTAGCGCCGAAACTCTGGCCGGTACGTCTGCATGAGCCTATGGGTGTGTTTCTGCTCCCACAGAAAGCCGCGTCCCACAAACAGACGTTGCTGGCTGACCGGCACGTCCTTGCTGGTCATCACGTAGCGCGGCAGGCGACGGATGTTGCGCCGGTAGCGCAGGATGACGCGGGCATCGCGGTAGCGGATCGCGCCATAGGCTCCGAACGCCAGCGCGCTGCCGACACCCATGGCGGGGCTCAGCGCGAGCGACCACGGGGCCACCAGGGACAGAAACGCGGCGCCTGCACACGCCGCGACGGTATATAGCTCCACCGCTGGGCGAAGCAGAACCTCGACCGGCTGTTTCCCCGACATGGCTTCATTGCTCGATGCCGGTGGCCGTGACTAGCGCCGGGTAGTGCCGCAGGCCCAAGCGCTCGGCCAAGTCGTCGCCGGACACGGGTGCGAGGGGGACGCCGGGCACCCGTGTGCGCAGCCGCGCCAGGCCCTGAACGGTCTCGACGTTGACCACCAGACCGACCGCGCCGCGCTCGCGCAATGAGGCTGCATGGCGGTGCAACCAGGCCTGGGAAGCCTCGTCGTCGCCCACGACCACGAAGGGACGCAGGCCCGGGGCTTCGATCACCCGCCGCGTGACGGTGCCGGGCGTGAGCTTGGTGCTGCGCACCGGCAGCATCGCGGCCTCGTCCGCCGGCGTGGCCGGGATCTGAGGCGTCGGGATCGGCGACCGGGCCGGAGCGTTGGCGCGCGGCTGGAGGTTCAGGGATTCGTAGTACGGTAGCGCCGACGTGCCGCCACGGTCTTCGACCACGATCAGCGGCTCGCCGGCACGCGAGACCAGCGGCAGACCCGCCAGCAGCACGAGCAGGCCCTTTGCCGCGAGATGGGCCAGATGGGATTTCGTCATGGGGAGGTCTCCTGGCGCGCGGCGAGGACCGCGGCGGTTGCGCGCGCGCCCTGCACGCGCGCGAGGTGGCGGGACACGCTGCGCCGATAGCGGGCGGCGGGCTCGCCACCCGCGGGGCGGTGGTAACGGCCGATCGCCACCAGCCAGTCCTCGCCGGGGGTGTGCTGTTCTTTCAGGATCTCGGCGGCGATGGCGAGATTGCGGTACGGGTCGAGCAGATCGCATGCGCTGGCGTAGCGCTGCTGGTGGTAGCCGAGGTTGATCTGGCCCAGACCCGCGTCGATGCGCGTGTTCGGCGTGGAGCGCATGGCCTGCTGCAAACCGGCGCAGGCGTCGGCGCGGGTCGCATAGCGGCGCGATTGGCCGGCGACGTTGAGGGACCACGGCCACGGGACGATGCGCTCGTTGCGCCGGATGCCGCTCTCCTGCAAGGCCACGGCGTAGAGCACCGTCGAGGGAATGCCCGCGCGCTGGGCGGCAAGCTGGTAGGCCGGTGGCGGAACCTCCTGCGCCTGGGCGGCGCAGGCGCAGAGGCCAGCAGCGAGCACCAGAGCGCGCAACGGCGCCGTCAGGGTTGGCGCTGCCATTGGCCGTTCACTTCGCGCACGACCGCAGGCAAATCGCCGGGCAGGCCCAGCGACAGCCAGCGGCCGCCGTCGTGGTTGAGCGTGATGCTGCCGCTACGCACCCGTGCCGCGTCGATCTGTGCGCGCTTGGCCCAGTCGCGGATGCGCGCGTCGTCCTGGCGGCTGCCGACCATGTACAGGTCGAACTCGGTACCCGAGGATTGCAGGCGCTGCACGAGCTGTCCGCAGGCCACGCAGCCGTCCTTGACGAACACTGCCATGCGGCCGCTGCCGCGCACTGCGCCGGCGCTGGGCTTGTCGTCAGGCAGGTTCACCCGTTGCATGTCGGGGTTCAGGCGCTGCCAGGCTTCGTCATAGGCACGTTGATAGGCAAGCAGCTTCTCGACGCGGCGCGCTTCGATTTGCACCTGCAGTTCTGCGTAGCGCCGCCGTTCCTCGTCGGTGCGGGCCTCGATACCCAGGGCGGACAGCGGGTCCAAGTTGGGCGAGTAGATGCCTAGCGGCCCGTCCATCAACTCGCGATAGCGCGTCCATTCCTGCGGTTGCAGGCCCCACCCGCTTGCTACCTGGTCGCCCGGGGTTCGGGTGACCAGCGGACGCTCCTGGCTCTGCGCATTGCGGGCCGGGGCGGTGGCCGGCTGCTGCGCCCAGGCGGGCAACTGGGCGGATGCCAGCAGGAGCGCGGAAAGGATGATCGACGGCTTCATGTGGTGTGCTCCGGTCAGGGAATCGCCACGCGACGGGTCTGGTCGCCGGCCTGGAACACGGCGGTGTTGCCCTCAATCGCCTGTAAGCGCCACGGGCCGAGCGCATCACCTGGCAGCAGCACCTGAAGCTGGTCGGGCGTGAAGTCCGCGCTGCTCGGCGCGACGGACACGCTGCGCTGGCCAGCGCGCAATTCGGCGCCGACGACGCGGAACGGAAGCGGCGGCGGTTCGGGCTTGGCGGCGGCCTTGCCCGATGCGCGCGGCTGGGCGGGTGCGGCGGCGCGCGGAACGGGCGCAGCGGTCTGGCGCGCCTTGATCTGCTCGACCTCCGCGCGCAGCGCCTGAAGGTCGTCGGCAGCGGCATAGCCGCTCAGCGTTTTCTCAACCTGGGCTGCGCGTGCTTCCAAGACTTGGCGGGTGTCTTTGAGGTCTGCCGCCGTTGCGACGGCCGGACGCTGCTGGATGGCCTCGATCGACTCGACCAGGCCCGCCGACCGGGCTTCCAGGCGTTGCAGGCGGGAATCGAGCCGTTCCTGGTCGGCCTGGTCGTTCATGGTCTGGTAGCCCAAGGCTACGAAGACGCTGAGGCCGATCAGCCAGAGCCATAGAAGGCTCTGCACCACCACGGCGGCGGCCGGGCGCCGGGAAGCCTGCGGGGCGTTCATGGCTGGCCTCCCGAAACCGAAGGCTCCAGCGGGAACGTCTGCACCGCCTCGGCGGCGGGTGGCTCGGATGCGGGTTCGATAGCCGCGCTGTCGCCGGGGCGCTCGAAGCAAATCTGCCGTGCGCGATCATCCGCGTGCAGTTCCCAGGCCGGGCCAGCCAGTGTGAGCAGCGCATCGCGCAAGGTCATGGGGCCGAGGTGCAGGTGCGCCGCCGGCAGCGGCAGCGCATACAGCTCGATTACCGCGTGCGCCGTCTGGCACAGGCCGTAACCGCTGCGCTTGAGTACATGCCGCAGCCCATCGCCGACGGTGGCGCGGGCATCTTCGGGCATGGATACGTCGATGGTCTGCAACAGCAGGTCCCGCTGCGCCGCCGTGGGCGCTAGCTCGACCAGCGTGTAGCGACCGTAGCGCACAACGGGGATGTACTCGGGCGTCTCGGGTTCGGGCGCGGCCGAGACTTCCTCGATGGCATCAGGCGCGGGCGGCGCAGTCGTCGTCGCGCAGCCGCCAGCCAGCACCGACCAGAGCAGGCCGAGGACTCCCGCCAGCAGGCGGCGTTCGGGATGGTGAAACCAAGGTGGAGAGGGGCACATAAGCTCGGCGTCCTGAAACATCGAGCCCTCACCATCGCCGCTAAGGCCGGGGGCAGCAGCAAACAATGCGAACCACGCTGCGTCCGATTTGCCGACATAAAAAAACAGCCACGTCCACGGAAACCGTGGGCGTGGCTGCTAGGTGGGAACAACAGAAAGCCGGCGGCGCTAGGCCGGCGATGGCGTAGGGATCAGGCGGCGACCAGTTGTCGGGCCAGGGCGACTTCGACGGAATCACCGTCCTGATTGAGCACATCCAGCCCGGATTCGGGCACATCGCCCGAGGTGGACTGCGAGACCATGATCTTCTTGGCCATCAGCTCAAGGCAGGTCATCTGCGAGGAGCCGGCGTAGCCGAGGTAGATCACGCGCACGGACAGCTTCTGCCCGATACGCCAGGAGCGGCGTGCTGCCTGTTGGAGCGAGTACACGTTGTAGCCCGACTGCATGAACACGATCGTCGGAAACTCCAACAGGTCCAATCCCGTCTTGACAAGCTCGGGGTTGGTGATGAGCACGTCGATGCCACGGTCCAGCTGCTCGGCGATCCAGTCCTCGCGGCGGCTGGCGTCCACGCTCGCGCGCAGCACCGCCACCTTGAAGCCTTCCTGCTCCAGCAGCACCTTCAGGCGCGACGTGGTGTCGCGCGTGCCGGTATAGACCGTGTAGGCCAGGACCTTGCGGCCCTGCGCCTTCTCCTCTTTGCAGATGTCGATCAGCTCGCGCTCTTTCGGCGTCACCTCGAACTCGTTGAACTGAGCCGGAACGAACGCCAACGTGTTGCGCGTGCGTGGATGCACCACGGTCTCCGACCGGAAGCAGCAATCCGGCCAGGCCAGCAGCACGTTGAGGACCACGCCCAGCAGGGTCGTATCGCGTCGCGCCAGAGCCTGTTTCAACTCCGCGGTCAGCCGACCCGCCAGGTCGCGGTAGGCCGCGGCTTGCGCCGTGTCCATTGCGACTTCACGGAACTCTTCGTCATACGGCGGAAGCACGTTGCCGCCGATGTCTCTGAGCTTCAGGAAGATCGTGAACGGCAGGATGCAGCGCAACACGCCCTTGGGGCCGAAGCCTGGGGCCTTGACCGTTCTGACACTGACTTTCGTGCCTTTCGCGGTCTTGTGCGCCGTGCCGGTGCTCTCGGAATAAATGTCCTTCAAGACCCCGTGATCGCGCATGAACGCCATCGCGGCCGAGGTCATGCTGCCGCTCGTGGTCGGGCGGTAGCCGTCTTCGATCATCCGCCCGGGAAGGGCTCGGAACAGCAGGTAGAACAGATCGTCGCCGTAGCCGCCCATCAACGTGCCTGTCAGCAACAAGGTCTTGCGAGCCTTCGCTGCCAGCACGCCCATGGCCTGGCCCTGGGCGCTGCCGCCGTTCTTGTACTCGTGCGCCTCGTCGGCGATGAGCAGGTCGAACATGCCTTGCGGCAGGTAGCGCTTGATGAATTCGGACGGCTGATAGCCGCCCTCGCCAAAGCCGAACTCCATGTTGGCCATCGCACGTTCCATGCGCGTGGCTTGACGGTCGGAAAATACCAGCTCGCCGCTGCCGTCCATGAGGTTGATGAACTCATGCACGTTGTCTCCCAACATGGAGGCGAGGAAACCATCACCGAAGCGTTTCATGAGCTTCTGCGCGGTGACTTCGCCGATCGTCGGGATGCGCTTCAAGGCTTTGAGAACGGCCGAGGACTGATCGCTGCCGGACAGACTTCTCGGGCGGATCAGCGTCCACAGGGGCGCGGCGCAATGGCTGCACTTCCTGCGATACTCCTCGGCTTCGAGCGCGACTGGGTTGACCGGCTCGCCGTCGAGGTCGGTGATGACCGTGCCGCAGTCAGGGCACGCTGCCACGTCGCCATGGCGGGTGCGTCGCGTGGTGAAGACGGGCTTCCAGTGGAATCCCATCCGCATCCTGACGCGCCCCAGGACAAAGAACTCCTGGCCTGTGGGCTGCACACCCAACTGCTCGCGCAGCTTGATGAGCTTGACCAGCGTGTCCGGGCCGTTGAGCACCCAGACCTTTGCGCCCGCCACCGTCTCCTGGATCTCGCGCCGCCACTTGTAAACCAAATGGGGTGGCGAGAGAACTAAGGTTCGGCGGTAGCCTTCGGCGTTGAGGACTGCGGCCGTGGCAATACCGACGGTCGTCTTGCCGCAGCCCATTTCGCCATTGACGATCGCGGCGCGTTCGCCACGGTCGATCAGCAGCTCTGCGGCGGCATGGACGACTTCGGCCTGAGCTTGGAACAGCTTGCGCTTGAGGCTGGCGACGACGAGTTGGCGATGCGCCTGCGGTTGGCCGGCATAGACCGGTGGGTTGGCGCGGTTGAGCGAGTCGAGCAGTTCGTCGCCGAACTCACCAACGAAATCCTGAAGGCTCAGGGTCAGAGGGGATGATTCCGCATCGAGCAGTTCGCCCTGCACGGGCGTCGCGTCAGCGGCAGTGGTGTCGAGATCGAGGGACATGGTGATGCTCCAAAGAAAAATGGGGCATGCACCACCCCCAACAGGGCAATGGCATGCCCCAGGGTGGGAAGATCAATCGGCACACGGCCGACGGTGGATGGAAAACGCAGGCGCTGGCGGCCTACTGGTGAAACGTGCTCAGTCTTCGGACGGCAGCACGATGGATGTGAGATGGCGTTCCGCATCGGTGACGATGCGAATGCACAGCGCACGATGAATCACGTAGTGCGATTCCAGCAAAGCACCCGATTGAAGTGCGATGCCGTTGGCTTGCCACTGCCTGTCGCTGACGTCACCCCAGTCGCCACGGACATGGCGACGGAAGTACGGAATCGGGTCAAGACGACCGGCGCGGACCAGGCGGTCGATACCTTCGCTGAGGATGAGTGCACCTACCGGAAACAGCAGGTCCTGGCAGTAGGTTTCGATATGTCGGGATGCCATGGAGTCCTCCTTGATGGATTCATTGAGCCACGACGCCCCTAGCGGAGTGAAGTGGCTCCGTCAGGTGACTGGGATGACGATGGGTGACTTCAGATCATGTCGCGCTCTTCGGGAAGCTGGACCACCGTGGTCTGGTGGTCTTCGCTGGTCTTGACGATCAGAACCAGCTCGGGCGTGATCCGGTAATAGGAGATCATCAGGTTGTCCTGTTGGAGTGCGACGTCGTTGGCCTGGCGGGTGGCTTTGTCGATCTCGCCCCAGTCACCGCGTACATGGCGCTGGACATAGGTCAAGGGGTCGATCAGGCCTTTGCGGGCCAACCAATGCACCTTCTCGCTCAACTTCAGCGAGCCCGGTGCGAACAACGGTTGCTTCTGCGGCGCGGGCCGCTTGAACAGATTTGGGAACATGGTGTTTCTCCTTCGATGTGGTACAGCAGGACAGCAGCGCGTCCGGTGGATTAACGAATGGTCAAGACGTCGCCCCGTGTCGGGGAGCCAGGCGTCATGTCCCACGCGCGGATGACAGGTACGAACTTGTCGGTGAGGATGCGGGTCTCGGCGATGGAGCCGTCTTCGCGTTCGGTGAATTCCCGCTGGAGCGTCTTGTCCTTGTGGGTGTCACCTTTGACGACGAGCACGCGCCCCGTCTTGGAGCGCACAACCCCCGAGATCGCGCCTGCGGCCAGAGCCAGGGCGAGATGCCAGTGGGACAAGGCCCGCGCCGGTGGACGCAGCGACTGCTGCGCGGCCCCCAGGTGCGTGTCCCGCGACGGCCAGAGGCCTTGCAGCCTGCCAACCTCGTCGGCGAACTGCTTGGGCTCCATCGTCACGCGGAAGAAATGCTCCGGCTCGGCCGGACTGGCGGGGACGATGTACGGCAGGAACGGCCATTCGCTCGGCAGTTCGTCGGCTTCGATCTCGCCTTGCCCAACCTGCAGCAGCAGATTGCGCACGGCCTTGACGCCATCCGAGGCCTGCTCGCGCTGGCGCACCCGCCGGCCGAAGATCACCACTTGCTTGAACTGCGTCTCCACCGCTCGGTAGATGCGCAGGTCGGTGTAGTGGCGCGTCAGCCAGCCGACCAGCTCCGCGTCGAGCACGTAGCCGGGGACGATGAAGACCAGCACGCCGCCGTATTGCAGCAACGACAAACTGCGCTGGTAGAACAGTTTTTCGAGGCGGGCACGACCCTGGCCCTGATAGCCGATGTTGCCGTTGACGTCCTTGGACAGGTCGCCATACGGCGGGTTGAGCCAGAGCAGTCCGAACGACTGCTTGGAGACCATCGTGTCCATCAGGTCCGCGTGCAGGCAGTGATCGACCAGGCCGCGGGCATGGCGTGCCCGCTCCGCGTCGAACTCGACGGCGAACGCCTTGGCCTGCTCGCGCCCGAGGGCGTGGGCGGCTTCGGCGATCGCCACGCCTTCGCCGGCGCAGGGATCGAGGATGCACATCGGCCCGTCGCTGGGCATCAGTGCGTTGAGGGCTCTTTCGAGCGTGGGTTCATCAGTCGGGAAATACCCGTTCTTCACGAAATTGCGGGCAAGCCGCGGGAACATGAGGGCCATGGAAGTCTCCTGGTTGGCGGGGATGAAAGACGGAAGCACGCCAAGGCGTGCCTCCGAGGGTGGGTCAGGCCGCTACCACTTCCGGCGTCCAGATCTTGGCCGGGTATGGATAGGCGGTGAGCACGTCACTGCGGATCAGAGAGCCCAGCGCCAGGGTCAGCGTCGGCACGTCGATGGCGAGCCGATGGCCTTCCAGCGGCCCGAGGGCGAACGGAAGGCGGCCCAGCATCTCGCGGCTTTGCAGCAGTTCCAGCACGGTCTCGCGCCAGTGGTCGAGCAGCGGCAACGGGCACGTGTCCCGTACCAGCGTCCACAGGCGGTCGAGCCGGTGGGCGCTGTCGCGTGGCAGCAATGCCAGCGCGCTGGCGTTGGCCTTGTCGGGCTTGACGCAGCGCCGGTCGAACAGCCACACGTTGGACAGCGAACCGAACAGCGTTCGCCGGTAGGCGCGCGTGATGCGCTTTTCCAGGCGATCGACGTTGCCGATGAACACCGGGACGCTGCCGCCTTGGTCGGTGATGACGTGAAACTGGTCCAGTCCCTGCTCGTCGCGCCCGAGGGTCAGGCGAGCGAGGAACTGCTGGACGGCGGTGTCCCGCGCCCAGATCGACAGGAAGATCAGGTTGCCCTGGTCGTCGCCGACGCAGGCGTCGGCCATCACATCCGGGCATTCGTCGATGCGGTACAGCGTGGTGGAAGAAGTGTGTGCGGGCATGGTGGTGTCCTCGGATGAACGGGAACAGCACCGCCCGCTGGGGCAAGTGCTGCCCCTGGGGGTGGAAGAAAACCGCTCAGTCCGGCTCGAACTGCCGGGTGTGCGGGTTGAAGTGAAGCGCCTCGTCCACCGCGGTGATCGGCGTGAAGCCGTCCAGGTAGATGTTGTTGAGGTACTGGTCGCGGTAGGTCAGTGCCTGCCGCGCCTGTTCCTCGGTGAGGCCGTTGCTGATGAAGTACTCCAGCATCTCCTCGTCGGAGGACACTTCGTCGTTGGACAAACTCCCTTCAACGAGTGCCAGCAGCGAGGGGGAGAGCGCAGCCAGGATCAGGTCCATGTCGGTTCCTCCTGGCTCAGACCATCAGCGTTGCGGCGGGTGCCGTGACAGCCGTGGGTGTGCGTCGCCGAGCGTGGTAGGCGCGAACGCCTGCACGCCATTCGGCAGACTGCTCCGGTGCAAGGTCCAGATAGGACAGCGGGCACGAGTAGTAGTACGGGTGCATGGACTCGTCCAGCGGCTTGTAACCCCACTGGGCGCCGTTGCGTTCAAGCAGATCGCAGCGGATGTAGCGCAGGGACTGGCCGGGCGCAAGATCACGATGCACGCCTTCGACTTTGGCGGTCATTTCGACCACGGACCACAGCACGTTGCCGCGCAGTGTGTGGGCGATGACCTTCGCGCTTGCGCGCTCGGTCTCTTGCGGTGCGGTCAGTTCCGCGATCAGCTCGGACCGCGATTGGTGAGAGAAATACCAGCCCATGAGAGGCCTCCTGAAAAAGTAGAGCCGGAGGCCTCCCCCGCGGGGAAGAACCCCCAGCGAGTGGTGGAATGCCGCGTGTGCGGCGATCAAACCCAGTGCGGCCTATGAACCGCATCCGGCCGGGCAGCAGCCCAGTTCGATGCCATGCGAGCAATAGCCGTTTGCGGCATTCCAGTCCTGGGTTTCCTGCCGTTCGGCAGGCGTTGCGTAATCCCATTCCTGAGCTGCGATTTCTAGCGCTTGAACGCGCTGGTCATCCGGCAATCGGCTGGCGTGCGTGTCGATCTCCGAACTGAAGAGCGTCACGTAGTGGTCGTAGGACAGGCCGCAGCCACGCTGGGCGTGTTCAGCAGCCGTCCTGCAAAGAGCCCGCCACACGGTTTCATCCAGCGTTGAACGGGGGGTATCGCAAGCGATGGTGGACATGATGAAGACCTCCAGAAGAAAGCCGGGGCCTCCCCCGCATGGGGAAGGAACCCCGGCGGGTGGATGAAGAACACCGCGGATGCGGCGTCTGCGATCACGCAGGTTGCAGTTCGGCCTGGCGGCTCCATTCCTGCGTCTTGAAGTCCAGCGCGTAGCCCAGTTCGCCCAGGCGGGCGATCTGTGTGCGCAGGGCGCGGCGGTCGATGGTTGAATCCAATTTCACGGACTCGCCCAGCGGCCACAGCAGGCCGAACAGCGCGGCGTCGCCGTCTTCGATGCTGCCAGGGGCAGCGGTCGCGGCGGGCGGTGGCGCATCCACGCCGAAGGGCGTGGTATCGACCAGCGGGTCAGCGGACGCCTGTACGGGTGCAGGTTTGGCGGGCCTGGACGTTCTGGCGGGCTTGGCCGGCGTTGCCGCAGGCTGCGCCCCCAGCTCTTCATCGAGTGGATCGACGTCCTGGGTGGCGAAGCTGCGGGCTTCGTCGCGGCTCAGTTTGTCGATGCCGTTGAGCGTCATTCCGTCCAGGTTGGCGCGGATCTCGAACCGCATGCCGTCGCCGACCGGATAGGACTTCGGAAAGATGTAGCGGATGATGAATTCCCCGTCGTATTTTCCTTCGGGGTACTGCTCCAGCTCCGCATCCTTGACCGCGAACTTGCCGATGGGGGTGACAAGGCGGCCAACGGTGAACGGGCCGTTCTTGCCGCGTATGGTGCGCAGCGTGAGCTGGCCCGGAACAATGATGGGCGATACCGATTGCTCGGGCGCCGATGTGGTTGCCATGTTGGTTCTCCTGATGACGAATAGCGGGCCGCCGACGGCGCCCGGTGGATGAGAGGAAATGGACCTCACCCGAGCTGGGCGAGGTCCGCTTGGCATCACGCCTTGAGCTGGCGCATGCCTTCGGCCAGCAGCCACAACGCCCGGTTCAGGCGCAGGTTCTGGTCGATTCCTTGCACCGGACGGGTGCGTTGATTGCGGCCATTGGCCGAGCGTCCATTCAGTCCCCCTTTGACGAGGTTCTCCTGGACGCGGTTGAAGACGGCCCACAGGTCGTTCTTGCGATCGTCCCAGCGCCTGGGCGCCAGAAGTTGGCTCTCCGTGACAGGGGTGGACTTGGCCGGGTCGTCGTACTTGAGTGCGAGCGCGGAATTCGCAAAGATTTCCGCTTCGCCCTCATCGAGGGTGATGGTGCGCATCGCATCGCGCGCGTCCTGCACGCGCTCGAAGCCTTCGAGAACCTCGTAGGCGCCTTCGATCACCTGGCTTGCCACGTCGCCCTTGTGAGGAACGCGGATGTCGGCGGTGGTGTCACCGCAGACCAGGCCGTTGTGGCAGACGAACCGGAACATGCCGGCAAGCATCTGGTAGCTGCTCGTGCCGTCGTGGCTGTTGAGCAGGATGATCTCGTTCGCCTCATCGCCGTTGATCTGGCTTGCATGGCGAAGTCGGATGAGATGCTTGGTGTACTCGCGCCGATCCTCGTTGCGCACGCGCGTCTGGCACACCATGAAGGGCTCGAAACCCTCCTGGCGCAACCTGGTCAGCACGACCGAGGTCGGTATGTAGGCATACCGATCGGACCGGCTCCCATGTGGAGCGTCGGCAAAGATCGAGGGAACAACGGCACGAATACGGTCGTCCGAGAGTGGGCGATCGGAGCGCAGGATCGGGGATTGCGGAGCAAAACGGGATGCCAGAGACATGGCTGATCTCCTTTGAGAAATGCGGTAACCGCGCGGTCGTGTGACCACGCGGGACTCGGGGGATGAAAAGACGCAAGCACCTTTGGCGTCTTGGGGACGCGGCGGATGCTGGGGAGGAGAAGCGACAAGGCCCCATGAGGGGCCATGCCGGATCAAAACGAAGCGACCAAGGCCGGCTCCTGCTCCTCGACTTCACCCTCGGGCTCGCGCTCGGCGGACTCGACGGGTAGGTCGGAAACGGCGTCGGCGGCAGTGTCGATGGCGTTGTCGGCTTCGGGCGCGGGTGCGTCCTCCACCGTTGGCGCCTCGGCTTGCGCTTGGCTCATCGGATAGACCTGGGTGCCATCGATCTTGATCAGACCGATGTGGATCAGCGTCGACTCCAGGCTTGCGGCCGGTGCCCCAGCGTGCTCGCCCTTGGTACGGATGTACGGATCGATCTTCATATCGTTGAGACGGAAGGCGATCAGCACCTTGCGATCCCCTTCGATGGCCTGCACGCATCGGCGAACCAGATGCTCGGCCCCGGGGGTGGCGACGATCGTGTCGAAGTACCGATATTCCGGTTCATCGACAGGTCCGGCCAATGCGGCGATGGAGCACGACAGGAACGGATCGCCATCCTTGGGGGTGACGTCCTTCGGACGGTTGAGGTAGCCGATGCCACGGGTAATCAGCTCATGCTGCTCGATTGAAGCCAGTTCGGCCCGCTCGATCGGCTCGGCCTTGAGCAGTCGCGCCTTGAGGGACGCGGCGGCCTTGCCCTGGTTTTCGCCCTTGTCGCGGATGTACGCATCGCCCCAGAGGTCGCCAAGGCGGAAGCGCACCAGCGGGCGCTGCTTGGGATCGTCAACGCCGATGTAGCGCTGAACGAGCTTCTTGGCCTCGGCACCCGAGACCTTGACATCGAAGTAGCGGTAGCTGGGGTCCCTGGCGGGGCCGACCAATGCGGCGATGGTGCATGCCAGGAAGGGCTGCGCACGGCGGCCGCCCCTGACGGGCACTTCACGGACACGCTGGATGTAGCCGATGCCCGATGTGTGGAGGTCGAAATACGATTTCTCGTTGGACGTGGTGTTCATGGTGAATCTCCATTGGGAAAAGCGGAGACACACCGAGCCCACGCATGCGGGGAAAGGTGCGTAACCCCGCGGTGGGTTGATAAGGCGAAAGCATCCACCACCAGAGACTGGTGGCCGCTCGCGTATGGATGCGGTGCGAGCTGGCTCGGTCACGCAGTGGAAACTGCGCCGCAACCTCGAAGACCGATGGTTGCCTGGCATGTCGCTGACAACGTCAGCAGGCATGGGGTCAGCATGGGCGGCCCTTGCGCGCGCGGCAGCAATCAATTGGCATCCGGGTGTTTCCCTTTGTCCACGCAGCCCGGTTCAGCGCAAAAGAAAGCCCCCGGTGCGGGGGCTGCGAGGGGCGAGCGTCAGTTGCCGCTCTATGCGGGAGGAACCACCTCCAGTGACAAATGTGTGGCGGTGGCCGACAGCATCAGGTCGTCTGCGGTGTGCAGAATGCGCGTGAATACGCCGTCCTTCGGGTCGAAGTACTCCGCGAAGTCGTCGCCGCCCAGTTCGGCGCGCGCCAGTTCCCACCAGTCGTCGAACGGGTCGGTATCCGGGTTGCAGCCGACGGCATAGGCCAGCAGCTTCACACGCCCATCCGGGCGTCGCTCTCCCTGCTCGGCGAGGAAGTACACGCCCTGGTCCTTGACCAGGATGACGCGGCATTGACCAGCGATCGCCTCGGTCAGCACAGGCCGCAGGTCGGAGCCTTTGAATCGCAGTGACATGGTTGAAATCTCCTGTGTGGAATAGAGAAAAGGCCCTCCACCCGGATGGATAGAGAGCCTGTGGGGCACATGGCCAATGGGCTGAAACGACGTGAGGGAGCCTCGTGTCAGCCGAAGAACCCCCAGGATTCGGTTCCCAGGGTCATGCCGGTACCGCCTGGCGCTGCCGGGTAGCCTTGGCGTCGATCACGCTCACATCGATCACGCTCACATCGATCAGGCGCCAACGTCCGTCGTCGACGAGTCGCTCCAGCACTTCGCCGAGCATGTCGAAATACACCTCGTCATGCCGATCGAGCAAATCGCCGTCGCGGTGTAGCTCCACCACATAGGTGTCGCCGCCTCGCTCGTACAGCACCGTCACCCGGCCCTCGAACTTCGCGGTCGAGACCGTAAAGCTGATCGCAGGAGGTGTCTCGACGATCTTGGAAGGCTTGGGATCGACCCAGGTGAAGTCCCGGGCTCCCGCATCGACCAGCATGTGGGTGATGCGCCGGAAGCCATCGGGCGCCGGCATTTCCTCCAACTGCTGGATGAGCTGGCCCAGTTCCATGCACTGCGGCTCGGGGATGGGCAGCTTGGCCGGCGCAGAGCCGAGGATGTGCGTCTTGACGGTGTAGGGAACCCCGTCGGACGTCATCTCGGTGCGCTCTTCCGGGGTGTCCGCGCGCAGCCCATCGAAACGGCGCCGTGCGTAGGGTTGGACATGCACCTTGGCACCTTCGTCGGGGACGGTGGTCACCAGCTTGGAATCGAGCACAGCGAATTCGCTGGGCTTGAGCTTGACGACGATGGCGTCGTCAGTGATTGCGACTACCTTCCCGTCGAAGGACTGGGGGTCGATGGCGAAGCCCCATGTCGAAGACTGCGGCTGATCGTCGAACACGCGGTACTTGAACGACCGCACGTTGCGGGGCACGTGGCCTGCGACAAGCGAAGGCATCATGGATTTGATGAGGGAACGGTCCATGGAGAATCTCCTTGAGAAAGAAACAAGGGATTCCCCGCCCGCAAGGGAGAGGTCCCTTGTGGGTGGCGTGGATGGACGCGGTACGTCCGTGGAAAACATCGACCAGCACGGTTTCCCGTGCTTGCAGCCTTGAAGGTCTCGGCTGCCTGGGCATGTGTCGGCAACGCCGACGAACATGGGGGAAGAATGGCCCGGGAGTAAGCGGCCCGCCCGCAGGAAACGGCACCCCGCCGTACCCGCTTTACAGCGCTCCGGGCAAGAAAAAGCCCCTCGAAAGGGGCTGGAGATGTCAGGCTTCGTACACGAAGTAGTGTTCGCGCTGACGCGGGAAAAACACGTGCTTCCACGTGTCGCCGCTTGTGTTGCCACCGTCGAACACGACCATTTCGTAGTCGTCAATGTCGGTGTCCGCCAGATCGGCGCTGTCGATATGGCGCATGTGCAGCGTGCCGCTCATGCGCTCGAACACCAGAATCTGGCCGATGGCGTCGTTCTGGCTCATGGCGTTAACGCAGGCTCCAAGCTGATTCTCGAAGTCAGGCGTAGGCGAGATGAGATCGGGGAACATGAGATTGCTCCTATGGAATTGAACCGGCCCAGCTCCTGGTGGGAGGCGGGCTGGCATGTGGGGGATAAAGGGGAAGGCTTGCGCGTCGCGCGTCTGCTAGATCTCGGCCAGTGGCAGGCCCAGTAGCGCGGGTGCGTCAGCATCTAGGATGAGGATGCGTACATCGGCCTGGCCGGCCAATTCAAGGATGTTCGCCAGGTCGTCAGGCATGCCCTTGTCCCGGTGCTCCTGCCGAAGCTGCTCCGCACTGATGCCCTCGGCATACTCCAGGTTCTTGTCTGTCCAGGGCGTGGAAATCAGCTTGACGCCGATCGCCGGGCTGTATGGAACCCGGAAGGCGATGAACAGAAAGGCCTCCGGCGTCGCAAGGTCCGCTAGGCTGGCCAGGTACTGGCCGGTTTCCTGGCTGATGTGCGCGCTGCTGATTTCCCAGCATCGGCTGTAATAGCCGGTCTCGAAACTCAACCGCTGCACCACGTCTCGCGCGGCCTCGGCCGAATAGGTATCACCGACGTGGACCGGGCGACCGTCCAGGTCGTCGCCATGGATGGCATAAACCACCGCACCCACCACGCCTTCGCCGCTGACGCCTTCAATGGCATCGCATTCGGCCATCAGTTCGGCACTGACAGGCACAGTGCCATTCCTGACCACCGCGAAGTCGCTGGTGACGATGCAGGGGGAAGAAACCAGCTCCTCCTCGGAGAGGTGCTGTTGGCTCGCGTGGATGTTTCGCCACACATGCGGGCTTCCGTCTTCGTAGCTGATGCACAGCGTTCGGACGATTTTCAGATTCCAGTAGCCGCGTACAAAGGGGTTGGGATTCTGGGTCATAGGATTTCTCCAGATTGAATAATGGAGCCAATCCCCGCCACCGGGAACTGGACCCCGGTGGGTTGAAAGTCGAAAAAGCGTCAGGCGGCACTGATCGATGGCTTTGGACCAATCGGCGCTGGCTGACGGAGGGAAAATTGAGGGACATGGCCTGGTGGGCGCATGTCCCTCATGGGGTGGCGAACGACAAGGTGGTGATATTCCGGAAGCCGGCTCACCAACCGCTGTAGTTCACCAGCAGGTCGGCGATGACCTTGCGGCGTTGCAGATCGAGACCGTCGAAGTCCGACAGTCCTTGGAAGTGGCAGCGCTTGAGCATGGCACCGCCCTCGCGCGCGTTGTAGAAGCTGAACATGGCGGACAGGAACATGCGTTCTCCGCTGCTCAGGACGCCGAGAGCGTCGTTGGCACGCAGCATGTCGGGACGCAGATCCCACTTGCTCTTGGCCTGGTTCAGGCCTTCGCGTGTGCCGTCGCCAAACCATTGCGGGCCAGCGATCTCGACACCGCGCTTCCAGGCCTCGAAGAAGGCTTGGGGCGCGGCGGCGAAATGCTGCTCTTCCCACATGATCTGATCGACGACTTCCTGTGGCAAAAGCTGGTTCATGACGTGATTCCTCCAGTTGGATCAGGGCGTGGCGAGCTGGGACCAGCCGCCTCTTTCGAGGGCACGTTGAGCCGCGACATAGCTGCGGAAGTACTCGCTGGATTCCCGCGAAACGGGACCTTCGGTATCGTGCGTGCCGATGTAGTGGCCGGCGGCGCTATGCAGGACTTCGAGCGGCAGGAACTTGCCGCAATGGATCAAGGCCAACTGGCCGAAAGAGGCTTGCTGGGACATGGATGGGCTCCTTGGAGAAGCGGGGGCCTTGTCCCTCACGGGATGGCAGCTCCCGCATGCGGTTGAGAAAAAGCATCGGCGTCACGAGGACGCGCGTCCGCAGACTCGATGCGATAGCGGACTGGCGGGTGGCGCGGAGAGAATCCGCGGCAGCCTGGAAACCCTGGCTGCTGGCATGGTGCTGACGGATCAGCGACACATGCACGCAGCTTCGTGAGCGAGTCGAGCCACGTCAGCCGGAAATCGGCACCTGCTACAGCCCCTATTGGCGAACGTGGAAAAAAGAAAGCCCCGCAGCAAGTGCGGGGCTATCAGGACGGGCAGGCGATGCTGGATCAGCGAGGCTTGTCGCCCAGCACATGCTGCTTCCATAGGGCGAATGCTTCATCCGGTGCTAGCTCTGCAAGGATGACGATGGGCTGGCCCTGACGGGCGCGCAGCGATGCGAAATACGCCGGCCTGTCTGCGATGGCCTTGAGCTTGATGCCCTTGAGGAACAGCAGCTTGCCGTCTTTGATGAACAGCACCTTGTTGCCGACGTCGCGGTTGAATGCGGTGCGCAGCTTGCGCTCGGCGTACATGGCACCGGCCAGTTGATCGACGAGGAAGTCCAACGTAATGTCGATGATCAGCGGCTCTTCGTCCTCTCGTTCGAGGTCGAGCGAGGCCGGCGGAAGGCTCCTGGTGAATTCCTCCGCCTGGGCCAGAAGCGCGATCTGGCCTTGTAGCGCACGCACGAATGTCGATCCGCCATGTCCGTCGTTGCGGGCCTCGGCAATGGGAATGCCGTCGAATTCGACAATGGCGGTGAAGCACAGCGTTTCCTCGCTGGCGAAATCGGCCACCTTGAGATTATTCAGCGTGATGCGGTCTTGTTGGGTAATGGTTTCCATGGGAAGTCCTGAGTATCGACCGGGTGACGACACGCCCCTGACGGGACGCGGCATTCGTCCCGTGGGTTGGAGAAAGGAGGCATCGATGCCCCGGTGGGCAGCGTTCGCCGGTGGATGCCGGGGCGAACTGGCGGGTGGCGCGGGTGGAACCCACGGCAGCCTGGACACCCTGGCTGCTGGCTGCTGCCGACACGTCGGCAATGCAGAAGGAAGAATGGCGTGGCCGGTTGGCTGCGTCGTGCATCAATCCGATGCGCTCGATCCCGTCTTTTGCAGGCACTGCACCAGCCGCTGACCCAGCCACGCGACGCAGGGCACGGCCATGGAATTGCCGATCGCCTTGTAGCGCGGGGCGTCTGCGGCGGGCTTGCCGCGATAAGGGACCAGGGTGTAGTTGTCGGACATGCCTTGCAGACGTTCGCATTCCACGGGCATCAACCGCCGCACCCGCCACTGCGACCAATCCCCCGGGCCGGGTTCATTCCAGTCGTAGCGGAAATGCGCCTCGCAGTCGGGAGCCAGCACATAGGGCTTGTTCGCGCCGCCGTCGCAAGTGCGCAACGCCGCCGCGACGCCGCCGCCAAGCTCGGCGGCAAGACCCTGCCGACCCCGCAGGGCAATGCAGGCCACCGTCGGCACCCCATAGCCCGGCTTGCCGTTGGACAGGACGGTGCAAGCCACCTGCCCATGGCCCGACTCGAAGCGCACTTCGCCGCGATTGTTCTGCGCGAAGGCGATAGCCGGCACGACACCGGCGTTCGCATGGCTGTTGCGATGCCCACCAGCACGTAGCGTCGGCGTCAGATCCATCGTGGCATCCGCGCCGCTGCCCTGGGCGGTGAAGGCGATGATCGGCACACCTTTGCCCGTACCGTCCTCGCTGCTGCCCTTGCCGCCGTTGGCGGTGTCGAGGGTGTGGCTGATGCTGCCGGCGAACGACTGCACCATGAACGTCTCCGTGCGGATGTCATGCTTGGGGCCAGCCGCCATCAGGCATGCAGCCACATCGACAGGGCCGATGCCTCCGCTGAATCCGAACGTCGTCGTGACCTTGCCGTAGGGCTGCTTCAGTCCAGCAAATCCTGCGTATCCGCCTGCTGCTTCAGTACCAGATCCAGCAACACGGGCAGCTTCTTGCCACGGCGCGCTGCCCGCAGAAGAATCCCCGTGCAGGCCTGCGCGCTCAAAAAGTACTTCGACGGGATCGAGGCCATCTCCACCACTTGCCACAAGAAACACACGCTTGCGGCGTTGGGCGACGCCGAAATATTGAGCGTCGAGCACGCGCCAGGCGATGCGGCGCCGGGGTCCAGACACACAACCTGCGTGCGCCCATTTTTGCCCTGGCGGTTCGAGCGCACGGCTTTCTCCGGCCAGTGCTCCCAGGAAATGCCCGAAGGCGTTGCTGCGGTCGTTGAGGACGCCGGGGACGTTTTCCCAGACGAGCGTGGCCGACGTGCGGCCGTCTTGGTAGCGGGTTTGGTCGATGGCATTAGCTAACTCCACATAAGCAAGGGTCAAGGCTCCGCGCGGGTCATCCAGTCCCCTGCGTGCACCGGCAACGCTGAACGACTGGCACGGCGTGCCGCCGACCAGGATGTCGGGGGCCGGCACAGTGCCGGCGCGAACCTGGTGGGCGATCGAGGTCATGTCGCCCAGGTTGGGCACGCGCGGATAGTGGTGGGCGAGCACGGCGCTCGGGAACGGTTCGATCTCGGCGAACCACGCGGCTTCGAGGCCGAGCGGCTGCCATGCCAGGCTCACTGCCTCGATGCCGCTGCACACACTGCCGTACAGCAGCGGCGCGCAAGGTTGAGGGTGCATGTCGTCTCTCCTGTTCGTGTGGCCCAGGCCAATGGCCGGACCGGGACGTTGATGGGCAGGAGAAAGGCGCCGAAGGCCCTGCGGCCTTCGGCTCGGGAGGAAAGAGGAACCACCCGTGGGCTGATTGGCAGGCCCGGTCGTCGCTAGAACCGTCTGCTCTCAGCAATCACACCCGACCCATGTCGTGGCTGGGGCCGGCATCGTCTGGCGCACATCCGCGCACAAAGGGAGCCCGTTTTTGCACCGGCGGGCACCGGCACCGATTACCGCTGACCACGAAGGGTCTCCCGGTGGCTCGTGTAGGCTGGCAAGCCACCGGGAGACCCTTCGCAGAGGGCGGAAGAAACGCAGATCAACAGAACGCGCGTGGTGCGGCTCGCGGAGAAGCTACCTTCAGGTCCCGCGGCCGGGGACGGCCAGGCGGGACGCGCACACGGATCAAGAAGGCGTTGCGCGCTGGGCGTCCCGCAGGGCATGCGGGACACGGGCCACGCCGCCGAAGGCGGGCACGGCTCACGGGGAACGGGGTCGGTCAGGAGCCTTTGCGGCCGCTACGGCGCGGGCGCGAGGCGCCGCGCTTGGAGCTGCCGGATTCGACCGGCAGCGTGCCTTTGCAGTCCGGGTAGCGGCTGCATGACCAGAACGGGCCGCTCTTGCCGCTGCGCTGGCGCGTGGGTGCGCCGCACTGCGGGCATGCCGGCCCTTGGGGAACCTTGATGGACAGGGACGCGCTGCCGTACTGCGCGATCAATTGCGAAATCCATGCGGCCTGCTTGCCGATGAACACGTCCAAGGTGAGCTGGCCGGCTTCGATCATGTCGAGCGCCTGTTCCCAGATGGCGGTGGTGCCAGGGTCGGCAATCGCCGCAGGCACGGCATCGATCAAGGTGAAAGCCGCGTCCGAGGCGCGGATGGCGCGCCCCTTCTTCACAAGGTAGCCGCGGGCGATCAGGCCGCCGATGATGTTGGCCCGCGTCGCTTCGGTGCCGATGCCAACCGTATCCTTGAGCTTCTGCTTCAGGCGGGGATCGGACACCAGCTTGGCGACGCCTTTCATGGACTTGACCAACTCGCCTTGCGTGTACGGTTTGGGCGGCAGCGTCTTGAGTGCCTTCAGATCGAGGTCGGCCACCTGGCATGCCAGGCCCTCGCGCAGCGCCGGTAGCACCTGGGCGCGGGCCGCAGTGTCGCTCTCGCCATCAGCGTCGTCGGTCTGCGGCTCGGTCAGTACCTGGCGCCAGCCCGGGATGACAACCTGCTTGCCGGTAGCCGCCAGATTCTGCCCGCCGCATGACAGCTTGGCCACGGTGCGGTCGAACTCGTGGTGAGGGAGGAACTGCGCCAGGTAATGCGACCGGATGAGCCTGTACACGGCCAGTTCCTTGTCACTCATGGCGGAGAGGTTCGCCGGTTCAAGCGTCGGAATGATGCCGTGGTGGGCCGTGACCTTGCCATCGTTCCAGGCGCGCGAGCGCTGCGAACGGTCGAGCTGGCCCATGATCGGGTGCAGCGAGGGATCGGTTTTGAGCAGGCTGTCGAGAACGGTGGGCACTTCGGCAAACATGCTCTCGGGCAGATAGCCGGAATCCGAGCGCGGGTACGTCGTGGCCTTATGCGTCTCGTACAGGGCTTGGGCGATCTCCAAGGTTTCCTGCACGTCCAGCCCAAGTTGCTTGGAACACACTTCCTGCAAGGTGCCCAGGTCGAACGGCAGCGGCGGGCCTTCGCGCACGCGCTCGGTCTCGACCGATACGACCTGGGCGCTGCCGGCGGCGCGGATCTGCTGCATGGCCTGCTGTGCGACCGGCTGCTGCAGGCAGTGGCCTGCGTCGTCGGTGCAGGCATCGGGTGGCACCCATTGCGCGTTGAAAGCCTGGACACCTGCGGACAGGGACACGACGATGGCCCAGTACGGCACGGACACGAAGGCTGCGATCTCGCGGTCGCGGTCCACGACGAGCTTGAGCGTCGGGGTCTGGACGCGGCCGACTGACAGCACGCCGTCGTAGCCGGCCTGCCGCCCCAGCACCGTGAACAACCTACTGAGGTTCATGCCCACCAGCCAATCCGCACGAGATCGCGCCAGCGCCGAGTGGTACATCGGCAGCGTCTCGGCCGAGGACCGCAGCTTGCCGAGGGCGGCGCGGATCGACGCATCGTTCAGCGCCGACAACCACAGCCGCTCGATTGGCCCGCGGTAGCCGCACAGGTCGATGATTTCGCGAGCGATCAACTCGCCCTCGCGGTCGGCATCGGTGGCGATGACTAGTTGGGTCGCCTTCGCCAGGAGCGCTTTGACGACCTTGAATTGCGTGGCGGTCTTCGGTTTGACCTCGACCCGCCAATGCTGGGGAATGATGGGCAACTGCTCGATGGACCAGCGCTTCAACTGTTCGTCGTAGGCTTCCGGTGCTGCAGCCTCTACGAGATGGCCGATGCACCAGGTGACCGTGACGCCGGAACCGTTGAGGCAGCCTTCACCGCGTTGCGTGGCGCCAAGAATCCGGCCAATGTCTTTGCCCTGGGAGGGCTTCTCGCACAAGAACAGCCGCATATCCGTCCATCCGATTCCCGTGGTTCATGAGTTGCTGGAATCGAGGATGCCGAGCACCACTGAGGGCAGCAGCAAACAAGCCGCATGCGGTGGCGACCGCTTTCACGGGATGAAATGGCGTGTGCGGGGACGACGCGTGGCCGGAAGTGTGCGGGTCGGGAGCCGCGATTTCCGGGAGCGCGTGGAACTCGGTGGACGTTGGTGGAGCTATCCCCTGGGGATAATTCGCAGCGCATGGAGGGCGGCGAAGCACTGCAGCAGCCGCCCTCCATGTAGGGTCACTTCCTGCGCTTCGTTTCCTTCGGTGCCGCTGGTTCCTGGGTGGCCTGGGGCTTCGGCTCTGCCTCCTGTGGCTTCGGGCTGAGGGTCACGGACTCGATGCGGTACGGCAGGATGCCGACACTGCGCGCGTTGACCTGCCAAGTCTCACGCGGCTGATCTTCGTTGTCCGTCCAGGGGTCGCGCTCCATGCGGCCGACGACCAGCACCCGCATGCCCTTCTGGTAGAGCTGCTGCCAGCGGTCGGCGTCGTGGTGCCAGAGTTCCACCGGCGCCCAGAAGCCGCCGCGGTCCTCGAACTCGCCGCCTTTGGTGGGAACGGGGTTGTCGAAGTACACGTTCAGCCGGAGCAACCGGCGAGGATCGTCGTTGCCGTTGGGGAATTCGCGGTACTCGGGAGGCGAGCCGATGTTGCCCTCGCCGATGAATTGTGTGCTCATGTTGATATCTCCGTGGTGGTTGAAATACCCGTGCCTGGTTGGACTCGGGCGCGTGCTCGGCTGGCTGGCGCAATCACCGATCACGCACTGCGACAGGAACGGACGCGAGCCGGCGCAGGTAGGTGTTGTCCGCCTGCGCGGCCTTGCTGGCGCATTCCTGTGCTTGCCTGCCCAGGGTGTGCAGCAGGCTGATCTGCATGTTCAGCGTGATGCGCTGCAATTCGATTGTGTGCAGGTCGTGCAGCAGGTTGACCGGCGTGCTGGGGCTGGCGATCAGTTGCCGCCACAGGGCCACGCCCATGGCCGATCGATCATGCTTGCGCCAGCGAAGAAAGGCCGTGCCTGCGCCAGTGGTCTGCTGGGCCAGCTCGACGGGAAGCAGGTGGAAGGGATGCCCGCACGCCTGTGGCAGCACCTGTCGCTGCGCCAGGGCAATCAACTCGTCGCGCATGGCGAAGCACTGGCTGGCCCAGGTCTCGAAGTCCCCCTTACCTTTAAAAGGCTTTAAAAGGCCTTTTAGAGAGGCCGCGTGTTCCAGCCGCATGAAGGCTGGCTGTTCCAGACCACGGAAGTAGCGAGGTTCGCGGTTCGGGTCGCTCATGCCTGTTCGTCCTCGCCGGTGCTGGCCTCGGCCGGATCGGCGGCAGTGCCTTCGTCGCTGGGAGGTGCGGCTGCGGAAGCGCTATCACTGCGCTGTTGTAGGCCGCGGCGCACGACGGGCGGCGCAAACTTCGAGCGGCGAGTGCCTTCGAGCACGTCCTGCGGCAGGTCGCCGAACTTCTCCAGCGCCGCCCGCGCTGCGGCGTTCTTGGCCGCGAAGTCGTCGCGGGTGCATCCCGAGTAGCGGTACTGCTGGGCCAGGCTGAACAGGCTGCGCAGCGTGTGGGCACCTTCGTTGAGCCAGCGCTCCAATGTCGAGCGATCGATCAGCGCGGTGTGATGGGCGAGGATCAGCTTGCGGGCGATGTCGTCATAGTCGGCCAGGAGATAGACCGCGGCAAAGCCAAGTTGCGCGTTCACGAACAAGGGGAGCTTCACCGGTTGCACGTTGAGGTTCTCGCCCAGGCTCAACGCCGCAGGCACGCCGGCCAATGCCTGGTCCACCTGCTCGCGCAGCGATTGCAACGTGGTCTTGGCCTGGTCGAGCTTTTCCTCGATGCGCAACATCCACCAGTCGCTGTAGGGGTCGTCCTGCTCCGAGCCGCGCTTCATCTTGTTCATCACGGCGATGTAGCCGTTCAGGCCGACGATGCCGGGTCGCCCTTCGGTGGCGGCGCGGCCATGCCAGATGCGCGAGGCGTGGTGGGTGTGAAGCGTCAGCGACATCGCGCTGCGCAAAGAGCCGAGATTGAGTTGCAAAGGTTCGTTGGTTGCCATGGTGTCCGCTCGCTTGGGAAAAGGAGCGGTCAGGATCGGCATGCAGCGGAAGGCAGTCAGTCAACAAACCGAAATGAACTGGTCCCCGGTTGTCGTGGTGGTGGCGGCCCGCAATGCGAGCTATCCCCAGGGGATAGCTCCATCAAACGCCACAGAGCGCTGCTCGCGCAGATGGTGGGTGCGCTCAGGAACCGGACGCTACTGCAGCACCGTGGACAGAAGCACCCAGCCTGTGTCTTTCGGTGTTACGCCTTGCATCACATCTATCCCCAGGGGATAGCTCTACTGACGGCCACGGGCGTCTGCTTCACGCCCTTGTCGCTCGTCGCGCTCAGCTACTGCGCAGAAGGTCGCGCAGCCGGTCGATGTGCTGCCGGGCTACCTCGGGCGGAACTACATTGCGCGGTGGCTCAGGCGGTGCATCTCGTGCAGGGGCAGGTGGCGGTGCTGACCCAGCTTGCCTGGCCCATGCGTTGAACTCGCCACGGATGGCACGTTGGATGATGCCGAACAGGTAGCCTGCCGGGTTGCGGATGGTGCTGCCACGACAGCGATCCGCCCATTCGTCCAGCACTGCCTGGCGTAGCGGGGCATCGACCTGCTGCAATGCCACCATGGCGCCGGCCTGCTGCTCTTCCTTCAAGTTGAGGAAGCGATCAGGCAGACGAACTCCCGGCATTGCGCGCACCTGCCCACGCTCACGCGCGGTAGTACGTACTTCATTAATACGACTACTACGTACAGTACGGTCCTGCTTCGGATTCCGAAGAGCGCCGTCTGACGCGGGTTTCGGCCCTGCTTCGGAATCCGAAGAGGGCTGATCAGAATTCCGAAGAAGGCTCGGCGCCCCTTCTTCGGAATCGTGAACCGTGTCCTCCTGTGGATAACTCTCCTGCGACCCGATGCCCTGGCTTGCGAGGCGTTCGGCAAGGACCTGCAGCCGCGAGGGCAGCATGCGGCCAGACAGCAACGGGTCTTCGGCGATCTCCTTGAGCGTGTGCAAGCCCACGACCTGAACGGCCCTCGCCGAATGGCCCAGGGTGTGGCTGACGAGCTGCAAGTAGTCCGGGTCGAGCTGCATCGCCTCGAACGGGGTCAGGGGCTCGTCGTGCAGGACGTAGAGGTTGCCGAGGATGCGTCCGCTCTTGGGGTCGCGCCTGCGGCGCACGAGACTCAACCAGCGCGTCAGGCGCAACAGCGTCAGCGCCCGTGCCACGGTCTCGTGGGAGGCTTGTCCGGCGCAGGGCGTTGACGCGAGCCACGGGCGAAGTTGCTCATACGTCGGAAACGCAGTGACGCCATCCTCGTTGAGCATCATCCGGAAGACTTGCCAGGCATTGCGTTCAAGTGGCGTCAGGCGTCGGTCGAGGAACAGCCGTCGCGGCACGCTCTCGTGCCGATTGCCACTGAACAGAAAACCGTCGCCAGTTGCGGGCACAGGAGACGTTGCGGATGCGGGAGCCGGCTCGGGCGCGGGCGGGCGAGGTTTCGGCGCAAGGTCGTTCAGTGCGCTGTCGAACAGATCAGCGAGGGCGACGGGGCCTTGGCGTGGTGCTCGTGGTGCAGCGTCGTCCACGGCCATGATTCAACCCAGTCCCTGATCGATCCAGTTCTTGATCGCAGCCCAGACCACCGACAGCGGCAGCTCCATGCCTTCGGCGAGGTCCATTGCCGCATCAAGAACCGAGGTCTCATCCTCCAGCTCGACGTTCCTGCTGCTGGTCACGGCCTTCCAGCGCCGCCACAGCTCGGTGTCCTGCTCCTCGTCCAGAACCGGATGGCGCCCCTTGCGTTTGGGCAGGCCGAGAACTTCGCGCCGAAGTGCGACTTCCTGATGTGTCAGCCCGTAGAAGCGGCTCACCATTTCGGTACTGGCACCCAGGCGCAGCATGCGATCGACGGTGGCGATCTCCTTCTCCACGTCCTGCGCCTGTTTGAGCAATCGCCGGAGCACTTCCCGGTTCACCGAGACAGAGCACCAGGAGACGTTGGCATTGGCCAGCACGCTGATCAGCGCCGGATGCTTGAGCGCATCCAGCTCTTCCTCGCCGAACCCCATCGCCTTGCAGCGACGCAGTTGCCCGTTGCGTAGGTCGTAGAGTGCCTGCGCGATGACGGCCTGGTTGAGTGGGTTCGGTGCGGACATGCAGGCCTCCCTCGCTCAGATCCCAGGACCGACAGCGCCGGCTTCCAGATCCAGCAGGCGCCGGGCCAGCCGCAGCAGACGAAACAGCTTGACCAGCGCGGTGTCGCTCAATCGCCGGGCCCCGCCGTCACGACGTTGACCCTGGCCGTGCAACAGCGCTGGCAGGTCTGTGATGAGTTGCCCGCTGTCCAAGCCGACGCCGGCTGGCTGCTGACCGGCCAGGGAAACCAGTAGTGCGAGCACGGCGCGTGCGAGCGGCGACGAAGCCTGGGCTGGGGCACGACACGTGAACCCGATGCCATCAGAACGATCCTCGACACACGCGTCCAGGTCGGCCTCGCCCGCGATCTCGCGCGCGAACTGCGCGATGTGGATGCGCAGGCGGTCGGGTGTGTCGAGGCCAGGGTCGATATACCAGATGTCCGAGATGGGATAGAGGCCACCGGCCTGCACGGGAATCGACTGCAAGACGTTGGCCGAGAAGTCGGGCGGCAGCGCATCGCCCAACTGGTCGGCGACCATGCGCTGGATGGACTGGAGCCGCTCCGTCGTGGGTGCCGGAGAGATGATGTGCTCGTCAAGCAGACCGCCATTCGCTGCCGCAGGGCTGGCTGCGGATGCCTCGCTCGGGGCCCCATCGTCCCGGGGCCTTGTCGGCGCGTCGGCAGAGTGGCCCGCAGAAGGTGCAGTTGTAGTGGGGGGCGGTGCCGGTTCGATCGGCGGCCGTGCGATGGCCCCAGGCTCGGGCAATGCCGGCGGCGCCGATGGCGGGGTTGGGTCGCTGACCAGGGCGCGGTGGCGGCTCTCGGATTCGGTCAGGTCCAAGGCGAGCACGTCGTAGTCGATGCCCAGCAGCTCGGACATCTGACCGATCAACTCGTCCTGCACACGCGGCGGCGAGAACTCGTCGGGCTGGACATCAAATTGCGACAGCGCCTCCAGAAAGAAGCTGTCGAAGTCCAGCGGCAGGGAGCGGCCTTTGGCATAGTGCTCCCACGTGCGTTCGCTGGCTTTGCGCATGACCGACAGCCGCTCGACCTGGTGGCGGCCGAGGCCCCCGTATAGGACGGTCGGGATCGCGGGCAGCAGGTAGCGCACCGCGTCAGCCATGCGGCTGATGTGCGACTGCTGGACTGGGAAGCCGTCGGCGGCCAGGCGGCGGGCCAGCTCGGACTGGCTCAGGGTGGTGCCGCTTTCAGCTTCATAGAACTCGCGGGCTTTCTCGACGCCCAGGGCGCGCTCGATGAACGTGAGGCCGCCGCGTAGTTCGTTCTCGGCGAGGTGCCCGGTCAGGGCGACGATCTCTCCGCGCGCAGGCCACGGCCGGAACAGGCACGATATGCGGAAGAAGCGTTCGTCCTTGGTCTCCGCCCAGAGTTCACGCAGGATCGCCAGCCTGGTGTTGCCGCCGTTGCGGATGATGTAGTGCGCCTCGCCAGGACGGCGTGTGATCGCTGGCGCCGCGTCCAGGCCGCGCTCTCGGATGGAGGCCTTGATTTCATCGTAGGCCGAGTTGCGCTTTTTGCGGGGGTCGTGGTCGTAGGGCCGCAACTGGTCCAGCGTCACGACCATCGGCGTGTCGGCGATCGGGTCGCTCAAGGCCGTGGCCGATGGCCCACTGCGCTCGAACCCGGCGGCAAGCAGCTTGCCGGCCATGTCCTGGGAGGTCATCTCAGCCATGACCACATCCCTCGGCGTTGACGGCCCGGGCCATGCGGGCCTCGCGCTCGGCGCGGCGGATCTGTGCACGGGCGTTGAGATCCGCCCGGTAGTCGCTCGCTGTTGAGCTGGTGTAGATGGTGGCGCAGCCGGCCTTGGTGAACTTGAGGTGTCCGCCACGTGTGCGCTTGACGTGCCAACCTTCGCTCACAGCAAACTCGATCAGGGCGCGCAGCCGCTTGTGGCCACGGGCCAATTCATGTGCGTTCGCCATGCGACCTCCCGGTTTCAATAGAACGTGGAGGACGGCCGGAAACGTGGGCAAATCTGTCTTGCCATTGAGGGAACAATTCGCCAGCGAGCGCGCGCATGGTGTCGAGCGCGGCGGGCGCAACTCTGCCCGGCGGCTGGCGATGCTCGACGCGATGCACCGGCAGGCCGCGGGTTGCGGCGCGCGGATAGGCCTCGATGGCCGGCACGTCGGTGCCCAGCACGCATATGCCGGCATGGTCCTGGAACAGGTCGCGCAGCGCCTGCTGGATCATCCGTGCATTCGCGGACACGGGGTGGACGCGATTGATGAGCAGGTGCAGGGATGGCGGTTCGATGCCGAGGTGCCGGTATGGCGCGATGTCCTCCAGCAACTGCATGGTGCCGCGTCGCAGTTCGCGGGCAGCGAGAATTTCCGGGGTCACGGGCGACAGCGCCAGGTCAGAGGCGAGCACCGCCATCTCCAACAGCACCGAGCGTGCACCCTGGGTGTCGATCAGCACCAGGTCATAAAGCGGCGCCAGCGCCGGCAGCAGGTGCCGCAGTCTCAGGCGTCCGTCTGGCGCGTGCAGTAGCAACGTGTTCAGTTCACCCCGGTGATCGTTCGAGAGCACCAGGTCCAGGCCCGCGATGATGGTGCGGGACACCAACTGATCGAGGGCGCGTTCGTTGAACGCCAGCAACTCATAGATACCGCCGGCAGCGCGGTGTGCCAGCTCGTAATAGGACGACAAGGTCGGCTGCACGTCGAGATCGAGCAGCAGCACACGCAGCCCCGCGTCCGCGGCGAGGCCGCCGAGGTTGGCGGCCGTAGTCGTCTTGCCTACGCCGCCTTTCGTTGAAATGATGGATACGACCTGCATGGCGCTCTCCGTTTGGCGATGGGAAAATCGAGGGGGAGCGGGTCAGGTCCGGTTGTTGAGGCGTTCGGCGATCCACTGGTCGATCTCGACCGAATCCCAGCCCACGGCGCGCACGCCCAGGCGCAACGCCTGCGGAAACTGGCGCTTCTTCATCAGGTTGTAGATGTGGGCGCGTTTGAAGCCGGACTTCGCTTCAACTTCATCGAGCCGCAGGATGCGGCGCTCGTGCGGTGGCAGTACAGGTATTTGCGACATGGCGGTCACTCCTGAACGCTCAGTGGCGTTTGTTGGCGTGACCTCTATTCAATAGACATGGCTGCGGAAAAACATTGCAAATGCAATCTCCGCGACTGCACATACAAGATGGAAGAATTCACGCGGCTGCGCTACGGACATTCTTCCTGGCATTGGCGAACTTGCCGTTCAAGGTTCGCTCCGTGATGCCCATGGTGCCGCCATAGTGGGCGAGCAATGCGGTGACGATGGCCTCCTGCGTCTTGAAGCTGGAGTACGGCACGCCGGATGGGGATTGGCTCAGCATCAGCGTCAGCATGCCGCCGATGATGTTCAGGTATGTAGTTTCCGCCCGATCACTGATCACGCACTGCTTGGGAGCCAGCAGTACGGCGGACTGCTTTAGCAAGACTTCGTGTTGCTGTTGCAGTTCGCGCATCTCGCGTCGGCTATGGTCCAGCGCGGCCTGCAGAGCCAGCCGTTCCAGCAGGATTGCCTGTCCTGTTTCGATGGTGATGAAGGGATGCACCATGCGCTCGCCCCGACTGAACAGAAATCCCGGCCGATGCTCGGGATAGTGGGTGCGCATCCACCGCTTCAGATCGACATGGCGGACGGTCAGATCGGGTGAACTCACCAGATCTGGGTCATTAAGCGTGATCCCGTTCTTGCCGAAGGGCAGTTCGGCGTTGAGGATACCGTCGTAGATGCGTTCCGAGTACAGCCGACACTCGTTCCATCGCGGGCAGTCCAACATCTGCGGCAGACAACGCGGTGATGCGATCGATGCGACGATCACCGCCTCGTACCGCAACAACCCAGCCCACCGTATGGCAGCTTCGATGGGACGATAGAACACCTTTGATAGTGGTGGCTCCTTGTGCATGTTTTCGTCTCCTTTCGGAAGCGCTACGTCACCGGCTCCTTTCTTGCCCCGCCAAGGGGCTGTTGTGTCGTTATGCCTGTGGTTGATGCCTGGGGCGATGCCCTGGAACATGGACAGAAGAGATCATGGCACCCGTCACAGGTGGTTCTCTCTTGCTCGATGTGCAAGAATTGACCAGTTGCCGGCCCGTCGAGTAACAAGGAAGAAGCACGCTCGACAATGGCGCTCACGGTGCCAGCGTCATGGGGTGCGTCAAGCCCATCAAGACCGATTCGATATGGTCTGATATCCCCACGGTTTCACAAGGCGCACGGGATTGCATCCGCTGCTCCACGTCTAGAGGGACTTGGAGAAATCCGCGCATGTCATGCTTGTTTCGGCATCCTGATATATCGACATAGCATCTACGGGCTAAGCCACGCGGCTGGCTTCCACTGTGGGACAGCCGTCCTCGCATCGCTTCTCGGGATGCATTTCAGTTCCATCAAGCAGGCGGGGCGCTTACGACGCCCACAGCCAGCGACGGGGGCTATGTCGGCTTTGTCCAGCGCAGGTCGAATACCCAGGTCCTCTTCCGCTCGTCCCTTTTTTAGTGCGCTGACTTGGCGACGTCCAAGGTGATCTCGCCGTTCTGTTAAGAAGTGGACTTTGCCTGCCATGCTCGTGGTAAAATACCGAAGGTTTTATTGGAATTCCGTTCCTGTGCGCTCGGACTGGGTTCTAGCTTTTTAATTCAATACTTTGGTCTGACCATGACCCGTACTGCTTCGACCAACATCGCTCTGTGGTGGCGCTTCCAATAGGAAGCGGCATGTCGTTGCGGTCTTGACCGCACCTTGCCGCCGTACCGGCAGGCAAGGTTTCAAGAAGGCTTCCCGGCACGGCGGCTCCAAGATTTGAGGAGATTGCCCGATGCCCTTAGCATCCCAACCCCGTCGTCGAACTGATGCCCCGCGCGCTGCGCCGCCGTGGGGTACAAGCTTGCCCGTCTTGTCTGCGCACTTGTCCCAGCCATGCCGGCGCAAACGCTTCCTCGGCACACCGCGTTGGCGCACTCTGCGGCTTCACTCAAAACCCGTTGCTACCCTGTGCCAGCACTTGCGTGCGCTTCCTCCATCGCAATCGATCGCCGATGTGTGTAATGAAGTGTGTAATGGGGTCCGTGTGTAATGAAAATATTCAATAAAATCAAGGACTTAAAATCATGAGACTCCTGATGATCGACAACTACGACAGCTTCACCTACAACCTGGTGCAGTACTTCGGCGAGCTCGGCGAAGACGTGCGCGTGCACCGCAACGACGAGATCTCGATTGCCGAGATCGAGGCGCTGAAGCCCGACCGCCTGGTGCTGTCGCCCGGGCCCTGCTCGCCGGCCGAGGCGGGCATCTGCATCGCGGCGATCCGCCACTTCATCGGCAAGCTGCCAATCCTGGGCGTGTGCCTGGGCCACCAGAGCATCGGCGCGGCGCTGGGCGGCGACATCGTGCGTGCGAAGGTGCAGATGCACGGCAAGGCCGACACCATCACCACCGACCAGCAGGGCGTGTTCGCCGGGCTGCCCAAGCAGTTCAGCGTGATCCGCTACCACTCGCTGGCGATCGCGCGCGACACGCTGCCGGCTGACCTGGTCGTCACCGCCACGGCGGCCGACGGCGAGATCATGGGTGTGCGCCACCGCTCGCTGCCGCTGGAGGGGGTGCAGTTCCACCCCGAGTCCATCCTCAGCGAGCACGGCCACGCGCTGCTGAAGAACTTCCTGCAGATGCGCTGACCCTGAGCCGAACCTGTGCTGAAAAACGCCTGGAGCCTGACATGACGATTTCCAACACCGAAGCCCTGACGCGCGTCATCGAGCACCGCGAGATCTTCCACGACGAGATGCTCACGCTGATGCGGCGCATCATGACCGGCGAGATGTCGCCCACCGTGATGGCCGCGCTGATGATCGGCCTGCGGGTGAAGAAGGAAACCATCGGCGAGCTGACCGCCGCCGCGCAGGTGATGCGCGAGTTCTCGGTCAAGGTGCCGGTGGCCGACCGCACGCACCTGGTCGACATCGTCGGCACCGGCGGTGACGGTTCGCACACCTTCAACATCTCCACCTGCAGCATGTTCGTGGCCGCCGCGGCGGGCGCGCGGGTGAGCAAGCACGGTGGGCGCAGCGTCTCCAGCAGCTCCGGCAGCGCCGACGTGCTGGAGGCCATGGGCGTGAGCCTCTCGCTGCCGCCGCAGGCAATCGCCCAGTGCATCGCCGAAACCGGCATCGGCTTCATGTTCGCCCCCAACCACCACCCGGCGATGAAGAACGTCGCCCCGGTGCGCAAGGAGCTGGGCGTGCGCACGATGTTCAACATCCTCGGCCCGCTGACCAACCCGGCGGACGCGCCCAACATCCTGATGGGCGTGTTCCACCCTGACCTGGTGGGCATCCAGGTGCGCGCACTGCAGCGCCTGGGCGCCGAGCACGCGGTGGTGGTGCACGGCCGCGACGGCATGGACGAGGTGTCGCTGGGCGCGGCCACGCTGGTGGGCGAGCTGCGCGACGGCGCGATCCGCGAGTACGAGATCCACCCCGAGGACTTCGGCCTGCCGATGGCCGGTGGGCGCGCGCTGAAGGTGGAGACGCCCGAGCAGTCCCAGGCCATGCTGGCCGCCGTGCTGGCCAACGAACCGGGCCCGGCGCGCGATATCGTGATCCTCAACGCCGGCGTGGGTCTGTACGCGGCCAATGTGGCAGCCACCATGGCCGAAGGCATCGAGCGGGCCCGTGCGGCACTGGAGAGCGGTGCCGCGGCCCGCAAGCGCGACGAGTTCGTCGCCGCGACGAAGCGACTGGCAGGAGCCTGACCCCATGGCCACCGACATCCTGAAGACCATCGTTGCGACCAAGCACGAGGAAATCGCCGCGGCGCGCCAGCGCATCGGCCAAGCCGAACTGCAGATCCAGGCCGATGCGGCCCGGCTCGGCCGGCGCGACTTCGAGGCCGCGCTGCGCGCCAGGATCGCCGCCGGGCAGGCCGCGGTGATCGCCGAGATCAAGAAGGCCAGCCCGAGCAAGGGCGTGATCCGGCCGGACTTCCACCCCGCCGAGATCGCCCGCAGCTACGAGCGCCACGGCGCCGCCTGCCTGAGCGTGCTGACCGACGAGCAATATTTCCAGGGTTCGGCCGCCTACCTGTGCGAGGCCCGCGCCGCCTGCGCTTTGCCGGTGCTGCGCAAGGACTTCATGGTCGACCCCTACCAGGTCGTCGAGGCCGCGGCGATGGGCGCGGACTGCATCCTGCTGATCGCTGCCTGCCTGGCCGATGCGCAGATGGCCGAGCTGGAGGACTGCGCGCGGGCGCTCGGCCTGGCGGTGCTGGTCGAGGTGCACGATGCCGAGGAGCTGCAGCGCGCCCTACGGCTGCGTACGCCGCTGGTGGGCATCAACAACCGCAACCTGCGCAGCTTCGAGGTCACGCTGGACACGACCCTGGGCATGCTGGCCGACGTGCCGGCCAACCGCCTGCTGGTCACCGAATCGGGCATCCTCGGCCGGGCCGACGTTCAGCGCATGCGCGCCGCCGACGTGCACGCCTTCCTGGTCGGCGAGGCCTTCATGCGCCAGAGCGACCCGGGCGCGGCGCTGGCCGATCTCTTCGAGATGCCGGCGGATCCGGGCGCGTGAGGCTGTTCGACGACGAGGCGGCCCCGGGCGGCCTGCCGGACAACCGCTTGCGGCATCCCCTGGCCGAGGCCTTTGGTGGCCTGCCCGCGGCCTGGGCGGAGCTGGCGCAGGGCTTCCTGGTCAGCGCGGCCGGCCAGCGGCTGTGCGCGCTGGTGGACAAGCGTCGGGCCGAGGGAGTCGAGGTCTATCCGGCCGACCCGCTGCGCGCGCTGCGCAGCCTGACGCCCGAGCGGGTCAAGGTGGTCATCCTGGGTCAGGATCCCTACCACGGCCCCGGCGAGGCCCAGGGACTGGCGTTCTCGGTGCCTGAAGGGGTGAAGATCCCGCCCAGCCTGCGCAACATCCGGCGCGAGCTGGTCGACGACCTCGGCATCGCCTTGCCGGCGGCGGGTGATCTCGGCCCCTGGGTCGATGCCGGCGTGCTGCTGCTCAACACCAGTCTCACCGTCGAGCGCGATCGTCCGGCCAGCCACGCGCGAGCCGGTTGGGTTGATTTCACGGATGCGCTGATCGACGGGGTGGCGCGGGATCGTTCATCCAAGGTGTTCCTGCTCTGGGGGGCACACGCGCAGCAGAAGGCGCCGCGCATCCACGCCGCCGGGCCGATGCATGGCGTGTTGATGTCCAACCATCCCTCGCCGTTGTCGGCGCGGCGCCCGCCGGTGCCCTTCCTCGGTAGCCGCCCCTTCAGCCAGGCCAACGCACTGCTGCGCGAGCGCGGTGCCGAGCCGGTGGACTGGTCGCTGACTCGGCGCTGAAGCGCCGTCACAGCAAATTGCCAGCGACACGCTTGCAATTCAAACCCGCATGGTGTTAAAGTTATGGGCTCGCCCAGGAGGGGTGCCCGAGTGGCTAAAGGGGGCAGACTGTAAATCTGTTGGCTTACGCCTACGCTGGTTCGAATCCAGCCTCCTCCACCAGCGAAACGTCGTCGCAAGACGGTGAGTATTCAGGCTTGGTTGTGTTGTGGTCCTGAGTGGTCTTGCTGTCTTGTTGGTTGCGCCTTGTGCGGCGTAGCCTGCGAGGCGGGAGTAGTTCAATGGTAGAACCTCAGCCTTCCAAGCTGATGGCGCGGGTTCGATTCCCGCCTCCCGCTCCAGTTTTGTGGCGAGTTGGTAATGGTCGGCACAGGATTGTGCGATGAGCGTCCTTTGGGGTGCTGGTGTTCAGTCCTGTGTCGATGCCCATGTGGCTCAGTGGTAGAGCACTCCCTTGGTAAGGGAGAGGTCGCGCGTTCGATCCGCGCCATGGGCACCAACCTATTCCAAGCGTTGGTCGGCGAAGTCTTACCTTGATCGCACTCAGGAGCGCGAAACATGGCAAAAGAAAAGTTTGAACGTACCAAGCCGCACGTGAACGTGGGGACCATTGGACACGTGGACCACGGCAAGACCACGCTGACGGCGGCGATCACGACCGTGCTGTCGGCCAAGTTTGGCGGCACCGCGAAGGCGTACGACCAGATCGACGCAGCGCCGGAAGAGAAGGCGCGCGGCATCACGATCAACACCGCCCACGTCGAGTACGAGACGGCCAACCGTCACTACGCGCACGTGGACTGCCCGGGACACGCCGACTATGTGAAGAACATGATCACCGGCGCGGCCCAGATGGACGGTGCGATCCTGGTCTGCTCGGCCGCCGACGGCCCGATGCCCCAGACCCGCGAACACATCCTGCTGAGCCGTCAGGTCGGCGTGCCCTACATCATCGTCTTCCTGAACAAGGCCGACATGGTGGACGACGAAGAGCTGCTTGAACTGGTCGAGATGGAAGTTCGCGAGCTCCTGTCCAAGTACGACTTCCCTGGCGACGACACCCCGATCATCAAGGGTTCGGCCAAGCTGGCGCTGGAAGGCGACAAGGGTCCCCTGGGTGAAGAAGCCATCATGAAGCTGGCTGACGCACTGGACACCTACATCCCGACGCCCGAGCGCGCCGTGGACGGCACCTTCCTGATGCCCGTGGAAGACGTGTTCTCGATCTCGGGTCGTGGCACCGTGGTGACCGGCCGTATCGAGCGCGGCATCATCAAGGTGGGCGAGGCCATCGAAATCGTTGGCATCAAGGCCACCCAGACCACCACCTGCACCGGCGTGGAAATGTTCCGCAAGCTGCTGGACCAAGGTCAGGCGGGCGACAACGTGGGCATCCTGCTGCGCGGCACCAAGCGTGAAGACGTCGAGCGCGGCCAGGTGCTGTGCAAGCCGGGCTCCATCAAGCCGCACACCCACTTCACCGGTGAGGTATACGTGCTGTCGAAGGAAGAGGGTGGTCGTCACACCCCGTTCTTCAACAACTACCGCCCGCAGTTCTACTTCCGCACCACCGACGTGACCGGCGCCATCGAGCTGCCGGCCGACAAGGAAATGGTGATGCCGGGCGACAACGTGTCGATCACGGTCAAGCTGATTGCGCCGATCGCCATGGAAGAAGGCCTGCGCTTCGCCATCCGTGAAGGCGGTCGCACCGTCGGCGCCGGCGTCGTCGCCAAGATCATCGAGTAAGTCTTTTTGAAAGGCAGCAGGGGTATAGCTCAATTGGCAGAGCGTCGGTCTCCAAAACCGAAGGTTGGGGGTTCGATTCCCTCTGCCCCTGCCAAGTCTGAATATCTTCATTCAGGCTTGTAGCCTCCTCGGAGGTTGCCAAGCAGCCCGCGGGACGCCATGTGGCCCTCGCGGGCTTTGCTGCTGATGCGTCCGGAATCCGGGGTTGCTGAAGCGGTTACAGCGCACGGTCCTGTTCGTGCATCAAGTGATAGCGATGAGCGCTCCTCAACAAGTCGAAACCGTCTCCACCGGCGCTGACAAGGCCAAGCTGGCGGCGGCAGGTGTGCTGCTGCTGGGCGGCCTGGTGGCCTTTTATCTCCTGGCTAAGCAGGGCCCCTACGTCCAGTGGGCGGTCCTCCTTGTGTTGCTGGCGGCATCGGTGGCGGCGTTCTTCGCGGCCGAGCAGGGCAAGTCGCTGATCGCGTATGGCCGTGAGTCGGTGCGCGAGCTCAAGAAGGTGGTCTGGCCGACGCGCAAGGAATCGCTTCAGATGACGGGCTACGTGTTCGCCTTCGTCGTGGTGATGGCGCTGTTCCTGTGGTTGACCGACAAGACGCTCGAGTGGGTCCTGTACGACCTCGTTCTGGGCTGGAAGCGCTGAAAACTCTGAGCGGGAAGAATAACGATGACCGATGCTGTGACCAACCCGCCCGCCGTGCCGTTGCGCTGGTACGTGGTGCACGCCTATTCCGGCATGGAGAAGGCGGTGGAGCGCAACCTGCGCGAGCGCATCGATCGTGCTGGCATGCAGACCAAGTTCGGTCGCATCCTGGTGCCGACCGAAGAAGTGGTCGAAATGAAGAACGGCAAGAAGGCCGTTACTGAACGGCGCTTCTTCCCGGGCTATGTACTGGTCGAGATGCTGATGGATGACGAGTCCTGGCACTTGGTCAAGAACACCAGCAAGGTGACCGGCTTCGTCGGCGGTGCCAAGAACCGGCCGGTGCCCATCTCGGAAGACGAGGTCATGAAGATCGTCAACCAGATGCAGGAAGGCATCGAGAAGCCGCGGCCCAAGGTCGAGTGGGAAGTCGGCGAGGTCGTGCGCGTCAAGGAAGGTCCGTTCACCGACTTCAACGGCGCGATCGAAGAAGTCAACTACGACAAGAACAAGCTGCGCGTGTCGGTCACCATCTTTGGTCGTGCGACGCCAGTCGAGCTGGACTTCCACCAAGTCGAAAAGGTCTGATTTCTTGTCGCAGGCGAGCTGACCCGGCGCCTGCGGTTCTCAACGGGTCAAACGACGAGGAGCTGCGGGGCAATTCCCCAAGGCGTTCGAACTCGACAAGGAGCCTTTCATGGCAAAGAAGATCGTCGGCTTCATCAAGCTGCAAGTGCCGGCGGGCAAGGCGAACCCCTCGCCCCCGATCGGTCCCGCGCTGGGTCAGCGTGGCCTGAACATCATGGAGTTCTGCAAGGCGTTCAACGCGCAGACGCAGCAGGGCTTCGAGCCCGGCATGAAGCTGCCCGTGGTGATCACTGCCTACGCGGACAAGTCCTTCACCTTCATCATCAAGTCGCCGCCGGCGACCGTGCTGCTGAAGAAGGCTGCCAAGATCGATAAGGGCTCGCCGCGCCCGCACGTTGAGAAGGTCGCCAAGCTGACCCGGGCGCAGTTGGAAGAGATCGCGAAGATCAAGGTCAAAGACCTGACTGCCGCCAACCTCGACGCCGCCGTCAAGACCATCGCCGGCTCGGCCCGTTCGATGGGCATCAACGTGGAAGGGGTCTGACACCATGGCCAAGCTCACCAAGCGTCAGAAGGCCCTGCAGGGCAAGGTCGACAGCCTCAAGCTGTACGCCATCGATCAGGCACTTGCCTTGGTCAAGGAATGTGCCGGCGGCAAGTTCGATGAGTCCATCGACGTGGCCGTCCAGCTCGGCGTGGATGCCAAGAAGTCGGATCAGGTCGTGCGTGGCGCGGTCGTGATGCCCAATGGCACCGGCAAGACCAAGCGCGTGGCCGTGTTCACGCAGGGCGCCAAGGCCGAAGAGGCCAAGGCTGCCGGCGCCGACGTGGTCGGCATGGACGACCTGGCTGCCGAGGTCAAGGCCGGCAACATCAACTTCGACGTGGTCATTGCCTCGCCGGACGCGATGCGCGTGGTCGGTCAACTCGGTCAGATCCTCGGCCCGCGCGGCCTGATGCCGAACCCGAAGGTCGGCACCGTGACGCCCGACGTGGCCACCGCGGTGAAGAACGCCAAGGCGGGTCAGGTGCAGTTCCGTGTCGACAAGAACGGCATCATCCACGGCACCATCGGCCGTCGCTCGTTCGACGACGACAAGCTCAAGGGCAACCTGCAGGCGCTGCTGGAAGCCCTGACCAAGGCCAAGCCAGCGTCGAGCAAGGGTGTGTACCTGCGTAAGGTCGCCGTGTCGTCCACGATGGGTGTGGGCGTGCGCGTCGAAGTGCCGAGCATCACCGCCGGCATGGCCGCGCAGGGCTGATCCGGGTCCGTCGGACCACAGGACAAAGGGGCGCGATGCGAGTCTGGCATCTCGCCCCATGAATTGGTGGGCTGGGGTGGTGCAACACCACCCCAGGCCATCCAAGACCGCTGGTGAACGGGCCGCAAGGTCCGGGCTTAATGGGTCGGGTGCACCGCAAGGGGTGCCCACCGCCAGCGCAGATGGCGTCCCCGCCGTGAAGAAAGAGGTTCCAGTGATGGGGCATCGATCGGAAACGGCCAGGTCGCTGCAATCCGGGTGTGCCCGAGGCGTCCGCGCCAAGGGCATGTTGAAGTGAGGAGTAGACCTTGAGTCTCAACCGCAACGAGAAGGCCGCTGTCGTCTCGGAAGTGGCCGCGCAAGTGGCCAAGTCCCAGACGTTGGCGATGGCCGAGTACCGTGGCCTCACCGTCGAACACCTGAACAAGCTGCGCGTCGATGCGCGTGCCAAGGGTGTGTACCTTCACGTCGTGAAGAACACCCTGGCGCGTCGTGCCGTTGCAGGCAGCCCGTTCGAGGTGGCGTCGGAGAGCATGGTCGGCCCGCTGATCTATGGTTTTTCCGAAGACGCCGTGGCTGCGGCCAAAGTCATTGCCGACTTTGCCAAGACCAACGACAAGCTGCTGATCAAGGGCGGCGCCTATGCCGGCAAGGCCCTGGACGCCAACGGTGTGAAGGCCCTGGCCTCCGTGCCCAGCAAGGAAGTCCTGCTGGCACAGATCGCCGGTCTGCTCATGTCGCCGGTCCAGCGCATGGCTGGCGTGCTGGCTGCCCTGGCTGAGAAGCGCGGTGGTGGTGCCGAAGCCCCCGCCGAAGCTGCTGCAGCCTGAGCCCCTGTTTCACTGAATCACTGATTTCGAGGTAATCCAAATGGCATTCGACAAAGACGCCTTCCTGACCGCCCTGGACAGCATGTCCGTGATGGAACTGAACGACCTGGTCAAGGCGATCGAAGAGAAGTTCGGCGTGTCCGCCGCTGCGATGGCCGCTCCGGCTGCCGGTGGTGCCGGTGCTGCTGCTGCCGTCGTTGAAGAGAAGACCGAATTCAACGTCGTACTGCTCGAAGCTGGCGCCAACAAGGTGTCCGTCATCAAGGCCGTGCGCGAGCTGACCGGCCTGGGTCTGAAGGAAGCCAAGGACCTGGTCGACGGCGCTCCGAAGAACGTCAAGGAAGGCATTGCCAAGGCCGATGCCGAAGCCGCTCTGAAGAAGCTGCTGGAAGCCGGCGCCAAGGCCGAAGTGAAGTAATTCACGCTTCCTCGAAGGGCTGGCGGCCGGAAACGGGCCGCCAGCCTTTTGCGCTTCAGGTCAGTGCTTCAGGGTTTGTCCCTGGAGAGCAGCTGAAAAGACCTTTGGGCTACGCTCGACGGTCTTTCCAAGTGTTCTCTGAACCGACTGCGGAGAACGGGTTTGGTCGGACTCCGGTGCAACGCCGGGGTTGTCCGCCAGCGGCAGGTAGTGGCCTGCCACCAAGCTTCAGGTGCAATACCTGGTGCCAGTCGTCCCGACTTATCGGCCCGAAATGCCCCTGTCCTGGCCCGACGGGTGGCACGCGGCACGGAGTGATTGATGGCGCAAGCAACCCCCTACAGCTACACCGAGCGCAAGCGAATCCGCAAGAGCTTTGGCAAACGCGCGAGTGTGCTGAACGTTCCCTATCTGTTGACGATGCAGAAGGACAGCTATGTGGCTTTCCTTCAGAAGGACGTTCCACCCCAGAAGCGCAAGCCCGAGGGCTTGCAGGCAGCCTTCCTCTCCGCCTTCCCGATCGTGTCGCACAACGGCATGGTCGAGATGAAGTTCCTCGAGTTCAACATCGCGAAGCCCCCCTTCGACGTGCGTGAGTGCCAGCAGCGCGGCCTCACCTTCGCGGCAGCGGTGCGTGCGCGCCTGCAGATGATCATCTATGACCGTGAGGCCTCGACCTCGCAGTCCAAGGTGGTCAAGGAGATCAAGGAGCAGGAGGTCTACATGGGCGAGGTGCCCCTGATGACCGACTACGGCTCCTTCATCGTCAATGGCACCGAGCGCGTCATCGTCAGTCAGCTGCACCGCTCGCCCGGCGTGTTCTTCGAGCACGACAAGGGCAAGACGCACTCGTCGGGCAAGCTGCTGTTCTCGGCACGCATCATCCCCTACCGCGGCTCCTGGCTGGACTTCGAGTTCGACCCGAAGGACATTCTGTACTTCCGTGTCGACCGCCGCCGCAAGATGCCGGTCACGATCCTGCTCAAGGCCATCGGCCTGAACCCCGAGCAGATCCTGGCGCACTTCTTCGTCAACGACCATTTCCGCCTGATGGACACGGGCGCACAGATGGAGCTGGTGCCCGAGCGCCTGAAGGGCGAGATCGCACGCTTCGACATCACCGACAAGGCGGGCAATGTCCTGGCCGAGAAGGACAAGCGCATCACCGCCAAGCACATCCGCCAGCTGGAGGCCTCGGGTACGCAGTTCATCAGCGTGCCGGAAGACTTCCTGGTGGGCCGCGTGGTGGCGCGCAACATGGTCGACGCGGACACCGGCGAGATCGTGGCCAAGGCCAACGAGGAGCTGACCGAGGCGCTGCTGAAGAAGCTGCGCGCCGCGGGCATCAAGGAGCTGCCCTGCCTGTTCACCAACGAGCTGAACCAGGGCGCCTACATCAGCCAGACCCTGGCCAGCGACGAGACGGCCGACCAGTTGGCCGCACGCGTGGCGATCTACCGCATGATGCGCCCCGGCGAGCCGCCGACCGAGGATGCGGTCGAGGCCCTGTTCCATCGCCTGTTCTACAGCGCCGACACCTACGACCTCTCGCGCGTGGGCCGCATGAAGTTCAACGCCCGCGTCGGGCGTGAGGGCTCCGAAGGGCCGATGACGCTGGGCAACGACGATATCCTCGCCGTCGTCAAGATCCTGGTCAGCCTGCGCAACGGCAACGGCGAAGTCGACGACATCGACCACCTGGGCAACCGGCGCGTGCGCTGCGTGGGCGAACTGGCCGAGAACCAGTACCGCTCGGGCTTGGCGCGCATCGAGAAGGCCGTGAAGGAGCGTCTGGGCCAGGCCGAGACCGAGGCCCTGATGCCGCACGACCTGATCAACTCGAAGCCCATCAGCGCTGCGCTGAAGGAGTTCTTCGGGGCGAGCCAGTTGTCGCAGTTCATGGACCAGACCAACCCGCTGTCCGAGATCACGCACAAGCGTCGCGTCTCGGCCCTGGGCCCGGGCGGTCTGACCCGCGAGCGCGCCGGCTTCGAAGTCCGCGACGTGCACCCGACCCACTACGGCCGCGTGTGCCCGATCGAGACGCCTGAAGGCCCGAACATCGGCCTGATCAACTCGCTGGCCCTGTACGCCCGTCTGAACGAATACGGCTTCCTGGAAACACCGTACCGCCGGGTGAAGGACGGTATCGCGTCGACCCAGATCGACTACCTGTCGGCCATCGAGGAAGGCAAGTACGTCATCGCCCAGGCCAACGCCAAGCTGGACGGCGACAACCGCCTGATCGACGAGCTGGTCTCCGCCCGTGAAAAAGGCGACTCGGTGCTGACTTCGCCGGAGCGCATCCAGTACATGGACGTGGCGCCGACGCAGATCGTCTCCGTGGCGGCTTCGCTGGTGCCCTTCCTGGAGCACGATGACGCGAACCGCGCACTGATGGGCGCCAACATGCAGCGCCAGGCCGTGCCGACGCTGCGTCCGGAGAAGGCCTTCGTGGGCACCGGTGTCGAGCGCGTCGCCGCGGTCGACTCGGGCACCGTCGTGACCGCTCGCCGCGGTGGCGTGGTGGACTACGTCGACACCAACCGCATCGTGATCCGCGTGAACGACGCGGAAACGGTGGCCGGTGAAGTGGGCGTGGACATCTACAACCTCATCAAGTACCACCGTTCCAACCAGAACACCAACATCCATCAGCGTCCCATCGTCAGCCGTGGCCACATGGTCGGTGCGGGCGACGTGATCGCCGATGGCGCCTCGACCGACCTGGGTGAACTGGCGCTGGGCCAGAACATGCTGGTCGCGTTCATGCCCTGGAACGGCTACAACTTCGAGGACTCGATCCTGATCTCGGAGCGCGTCGTTGCCGAAGACCGCTACACCTCGATCCACATCGAGGAGCTGGTCGTCATGGCGCGTGACACCAAGCTCGGGCCCGAGGACATCACCCGCGACATCCCGAACCTGAGCGAGCAGCAACTGGGTCGCCTGGACGAGGCGGGCATCGTCTACATCGGCGCCGAGGTCAGCCCGGGCGACGTGCTGGTCGGCAAGGTCACGCCCAAGGGCGAAACCACGCTGACGCCGGAAGAGAAGCTGCTGCGCGCGATCTTCGGCGAGAAGGCCTCCGATGTGAAGGACACCTCGCTGCGGGTCGACCAGGGCACCAACGGCACGGTCATCGACGTGCAGGTCTTCACCCGTGAGGGCATCCAGCGCGACAAGCGTGCCCAGCAGATCATCGACGACGAGCTGAAGCGCTTCCGCCTGGACCTGAACGACCAGCTGCGCATCGTGGAGTCGGACGCCTTCGACCGGATCGAGAAGCTGCTGATCGGCAAGGTGGTCAACGGTGGTCCGCGCAAGATCGCCAAGGGCACCGTGATCGACAAGGCCTATCTGACCGAGGTCGAGAAGTACCACTGGTTCGACATCCGCCCGGCCGAGGACGAGGTGGCCAACCAGCTGGAGTCGATCAAGAACTCGCTGGAGCAGACGCGCCACAGCTTCGACCTGGCTTTCGAAGAAAAGCGCAAGAAGCTGACGCAGGGCGACGAACTGCCCGCCGGCGTGCTGAAGATGGTCAAGGTCTACCTGGCCGTCAAGCGCCGCCTGCAGCCTGGCGACAAGATGGCCGGCCGCCACGGCAACAAGGGTGTGGTGTCCAAGATCACCCCGATCGAGGACATGCCTTACATGGCCGACGGCACCCCTGCCGACATCGTGCTGAACCCACTGGGCGTGCCTTCGCGGATGAACGTGGGCCAGGTCCTGGAAGTGCACCTGGGCTGGGCCGGCAAGGGCATCGGTCAGCGCATCGGCGACATGCTGCAGCAGGAGGCCCGCGTGGCCGAGTTGCGCCAGTTCTTCGATCAGCTCTACAACCAGTCGGGCGGCCGCACCGAGGACCTGGATGCCCTGACCGACACGGAAGTGGTCGAGATGGCGCACAACCTGTCCAAGGGCGTGCCCTTCGCCACCCCGGTGTTCGATGGCGCCAAGGAAGAGGAAATCCGCGCCATGCTGAAGCTGGCGTATCCGGACGACATCGCCAAGAAGAAGGGGCTGACCGAGACGCGTACCCAGGCCTATCTGTACGACGGCCGCACCGGCGAGGCCTTCGAGCGTCCCACTACGGTCGGCTACATGCACGTGCTGAAGCTGCATCACCTGGTGGACGACAAGATGCATGCCCGCTCGACCGGCCCGTACTCGCTGGTGACGCAGCAGCCGCTGGGCGGCAAGGCCCAGTTCGGTGGCCAGCGCTTCGGTGAAATGGAAGTCTGGGCGCTGGAAGCCTACGGCGCGGCTTACGTGCTGCAGGAAATGCTGACCGTGAAGTCCGATGACGTGAACGGCCGCACCAAGGTCTACGAGAACATCGTCAAGGGTGAGCACTCGATCGACGCGGGCATGCCCGAGTCGTTCAACGTGCTGGTCAAGGAAATCCGTTCGCTCGGTATCGACATCGAGCTCGAGCGCAACTAAGCAAGGAGAAAAGGCATGAAGGGACTACTCGACCTTTTCAAGCAGTTCACCCCCGACGAACACTTCGACGCGATCCGCATCGGGCTGGCCAGCCCGGAGAAGATCCGCTCGTGGTCCTTCGGCGAGGTGAAGAAGCCCGAGACGATCAACTACCGGACGTTCAAGCCCGAGCGTGACGGCCTGTTCTGCGCCAAGATCTTCGGCCCGATCAAGGACTACGAGTGCCTGTGCGGCAAGTACAAGCGCCTGAAGCACCGCGGTGTGATCTGCGAGAAGTGCGGCGTCGAAGTGACCCAGACCAAGGTCCGCCGTGACCGCATGGGCCACATCGAGCTGGCAGCACCCTGCGCGCACATCTGGTTCCTGAAGTCGCTGCCGTCGCGCCTGGGCCTGGTGCTCGACATGACGCTGCGCGACATCGAGCGCGTGCTGTACTTCGAAGCCTACGTGGTGGTGGACCCCGGCATGACCCCGCTGAAGAAGTTCAGCATCATGTCCGAGGACGACTACGACGCGAAGCGCCAGGAGTACGGCGACGAGTTCGTCGCGCTGATGGGCGCCGAGGGCATCAAGCACCTGCTGGAGGACATGGACAGCGATGCGGAGATCGACAAGCTCCGCAACGACATGACCGGCTCCGAGCTGAAGATCAAGAAGAACTCCAAGCGCCTGAAGGTCATGGAGGCCTTCAAGAAGTCGGGCATCAAGCCCAACTGGATGGTGCTGGAAGTCCTGCCCGTGCTGCCGCCGGACCTGCGTCCGCTGGTGCCGCTGGACGGTGGCCGCTTCGCGACCTCCGACCTGAACGACCTGTACCGCCGCGTCATCAACCGGAACAACCGCCTGGCTCGCCTGCTGGAGCTGAAGGCGCCGGAAATCATCGTGCGCAACGAAAAGCGCATGCTGCAGGAAGCCGTCGACTCGCTGCTCGACAACGGCCGCCGCGGCAAGGCCATGACCGGTGCGAACAAGCGCGCGCTGAAGTCGCTGGCCGACATGATCAAGGGCAAGTCAGGCCGCTTCCGCCAGAACCTGCTGGGCAAGCGCGTCGACTACTCGGGTCGTTCCGTCATCACCGTGGGCCCGTACCTCAAGCTGCACCAGTGCGGCCTGCCCAAGCTGATGGCGCTGGAGCTGTTCAAGCCCTTCATCTTCTCGCGCCTGGAAGCGATGGGCATCGCCTCCACGATCAAGCAGGCGAAGAAGGAAGTGGAAGCCGGCACGCCGGTGGTGTGGGACATCCTGGAAGAGGTGATCAAGGAGCACCCCGTCCTGCTGAACCGCGCACCGACGCTGCACCGACTGGGCATCCAGGCCTTCGAGCCGGTGCTGATCGAAGGCAAGGCCATTCAGCTGCATCCGCTCGTCTGCTCGGCCTTCAACGCCGACTTCGACGGTGACCAGATGGCCGTTCACGTGCCGCTGTCCATCGAAGCGCAGATGGAAGCGCGCGCCCTGATGCTGGCGTCGAACAACGTGCTCTTCCCGGCCTCGGGCGAGCCGTCGATCGTGCCGTCGCAGGACGTGGTGCTGGGCCTGTACTACGCCACCCGCGAGCGCATCAACGGCAAGGGTGAAGGCATGATCTTCTCCGACGTTGGCGAAGTGCAGCGCGCACTGGACAACGGCGTGATCGAGCTGACCGCGAAGATCAATGTCCGCCTGACCGAGTACAGCCGCAGCGAGAGCGGTGCCTGGCTGCCCACGACCAAGCTGACCGAGACCACGGTCGGCCGTGCCCTGCTGTCCGAGATCCTTCCGAAGGGCCTGCCGTTCACCAACATGAACAAGGCGCTGAAGAAGAAGGAGATCTCGCGCCTGATCAACACCTCCTTCCGCAAGTGCGGCCTGAAGGAGACCGTGGTGTTCGCCGACAAGCTGCTGCAAAGCGGCTTCCGGCTGGCCACGCGCGCAGGCATCTCGATTGCCATCGATGACATGCTGGTGCCCAAGGAGAAGCCCGGCCTGATCGAGCGCGCCGAGAACGAGGTCAAGGAGATCGAGCAGCAGTACGTCTCGGGCCTGGTGACCGCCGGCGAGCGCTACAACAAGGTCGTGGACATCTGGGGCAAGACCGGCGACGAAGTCGGCAAGGTCATGATGCAGCAGCTGTCCAAGCAGAAGGTGATGGACCGCCACGGCAAGGAAGTGGACCAGGAGTCGTTCAACTCCATCTACATGATGGCTGACTCCGGGGCGCGGGGTTCCGCCGCCCAGATCCGCCAGCTGGCGGGTATGCGCGGTCTGATGGCCAAGCCGGACGGCTCGATCATCGAGACGCCGATCACGGCAAACTTCCGCGAAGGCCTGAACGTTCTGCAGTACTTCATCTCCACCCACGGTGCTCGAAAGGGCCTGGCGGACACGGCGCTGAAGACCGCGAACTCGGGTTACCTGACCCGCCGGCTGGTCGACGTGACGCAGGATCTGGTGGTCAACCAGGACGATTGCGGCACCGACAACGGCATCGCGATGCGTGCGCTGGTCGAAGGCGGTGAGGTGATCGAGTCCCTGCGCGACCGCATCCTCGGCCGGGTGACCGCGGTGGATGTGATCCACCCCGAAAACCAGGAAACCCTGATCCGCGGCGGGATGATGCTCGACGAAGAGGCGATGGACATCCTCGAAGCCGCTGGCGTCGACGAGGTCAAGGTCCGCACGCCGCTGACCTGCGACACCCGCTTCGGCATCTGTGCCAAGTGCTATGGCCGCGACCTGGGCCGCGGCGGCCTGGTCAACACCGGCGAGGCGGTGGGCGTGATCGCGGCGCAGTCGATCGGTGAGCCGGGCACGCAGCTGACGATGCGTACCTTCCACATCGGTGGTGCGGCCTCGCGTGCGGCGGTGGCGTCCAGCGTGGACGCCAAGTCCGAGGGCTACATCGGCTTCAACAGCACGATGCGCTACGTGACCAACGCCAAGGGCGAGCTGGTGGTGATCTCGCGTTCCGGCGAAATCATCATCTCCGACCAGCACGGCCGCGAGCGCGAGCGCCACAAGGTGCCCTACGGCGCCACGCTGAACATCAAGGCTGACCAGCACATCAAGGCGGGCACGGTGCTCGGCAACTGGGACCCGCTGACTCGCCCGATCATCACCGAGTTCGCCGGCAAGATGCGCTTCGAGAACGTCGAGGAAGGCGTGACCGTGGCGAAGCAGGTCGACGAGGTGACGGGCCTGTCGACCCTGGTCGTGATCGATCCGAAGCGCCGTGGCGCCGCCAAGGTGGTGCGCCCTCAGGTCAAGCTGCTGGACGCCAGCGGCCACGAGGTGAAGATCCCCGGCACCGACCACTCGGTGACGATCGGCTTCCCGGTAGGCGCGCTGATCCAGGTGCGCGACGGCCAGGACGTGATGCCCGGCGAAGTGCTGGCGCGCATCCCGGTCGAAGGCCAGAAGACCCGCGACATCACCGGCGGTCTGCCGCGGGTGGCTGAGCTGTTCGAAGCCCGCTCGCCCAAGGACAAGGGCATCCTGGCCGAGATGACCGGTACGGTCTCCTTCGGCAAGGAGACCAAGGGCAAGGTGCGTCTGCAGATCACCGACCCGGACGGCAAGGTCTACGAAGAACTGGTGCCCAAGGAAAAGAACATCCTGGTGCACGAAGGCCAGGTGGTCAACAAGGGCGAAAACATCGTCGACGGTCCGGCCGATCCGCAGGACATCCTGCGCCTGCTGGGCGTCGAGGAACTGGCACGCTACATCGTCGACGAGGTGCAGGACGTCTACCGTCTGCAGGGCGTGAAGATCAACGACAAGCACATCGAGGTGATCGTTCGCCAGATGCTGCGCCGCGTTCAGATCGTCAACCCGGGCGACAGCACCTACATCGCAGGTGAGCAGGTCGAGCGCTCGGAACTGTTCGACACCAACGACCGGCTGCGTGGCGAGGACAAGATCCCTGCCACGTACTCCGACGTGCTGCTGGGCATCACCAAGGCCTCGCTGTCGACCGATTCGTTCATCTCCGCGGCTTCCTTCCAGGAAACCACCCGCGTGCTGACCGAAGCGGCGATCATGGGCAAGCGCGACGAGCTGCGTGGTCTGAAGGAAAACGTCATCGTCGGTCGCCTGATCCCCGCTGGTACCGGCCTGGCCTACCATCAGGCCCGCAAGGCCAAGGAAGAGATGGACGACAACGAGCGTCGCCTCATCGCCATGCAGGAAGCGCAAGACGCCTTCGCGGCGGTGGATGCCGAGACCGCTGCGGCCGCGGCTTCCGGCGACTTGGCGAACGAGGACTGATCGCTTGCTTGTGCGTGCGGGCACTATTTTCAGGAATCAGAAAATAGTGCTTGCATCGCGAAGCAAAACCCTCTTATAATATATTTCTCAGTCGCGGAGTGGAGCAGTCTGGTAGCTCGTTGGGCTCATAACCCAAAGGTCGCAGGTTCAAATCCTGCCTCCGCAACCAAATTCAGGACCCGTCGCATCGCAAGGTGCGACGGGTTTTTTCATGCTGGCATCAGCCGGCCACCCACGGCGGTCGACGTCCTGGCGCAGCATCCGCGCCAATGCTGCCGTTGGCCGGCTATGCGGGAATCCACCTGGCGAGCGTGGCGTAGAGCAGGTCTGGCTCAATGGGCTTGCTGGTGAAGTCGTTCATGCCGGATGCCATGCAACGTCTGCGGTCCTCTTCGGAGGCGTTGGCCGTCATCGCGATGATGGGCATGCCCAAACCCAGGGCGCGGATCTCGCGCGTGGCCTGGAGTCCGTCCATGACTGGCATCTGCATGTCCATCAAGATCAGGTCGTAGCGGCCCGACCGCGCCTTCTCGATGGCCTCCCGGCCGTCGTTGGCGACGTCGACGACCAGTCCCGCGCTTTCCAGGAAGTGGATCGCCACCAGCTGGTTGATCTCGTTGTCGTCCGCCACCAGGACCTGGCTGCCGGCCCGCAGCGGCACGGCTGCGGTTGCCAGCGGCTCCGATGCCCGTGGTGCGTCGCGCTTGAGGCTTGCGGTGAACCAGAACGTGCTGCCTTGCCCTGGGGTGCTGTCCACGCCCACTTCGCCGTCCATCAACTGGGCCAGCTGCTTCGAAATGGCCAGGCCAAGGCCGCTGCCGCCGAACTTGCGCGAGGTGGATACCTCCGCCTGCTCGAAGGCGCCGAAGATGCGCGCCTGGTTCTCGGCCGAGATGCCGACGCCGGTGTCGGTGACTTCGAAACGCACTTTCACGCGCTCGCCCTGATCGTCCAGCAGCCGTGAGCGCAGGGTGATGCTGCCCTGTTGGGTGAACTTGACGGCGTTGCCGATGTAGTTGATCAGGATCTGACTGATGCGCATTGAATCACCCATCAGCTGCATTTGCGCCAACGCCGGATCCAGCGCGACCGCCAGTTCCAGCCGCTTCGCCTGTACCCGGTCGATCAGCATGCTGCGCACATTGTCGAACAGCGTGTCGAAATGGATCGGAACCTCCTCGATCTCCATGCGCTCGGCCTCGAGCCGGGAATAGTCGAGCACGTTGTTGATGATGCCCAACAGATGCCGGGTCGACCCGACGATGCTGCGCAGGTTCTCCAGGTGTTCGGGGTTGTCGATGCTGCCTTGCAGCAGGTGCGTCAGACCCAGGATGGAGCTCATCGGGGTGCGGATCTCGTGGCTCATGTGGGCCAGGAAGGCGCTTTTGGCTAGGCTGGCTGCCACCGCCTCGTCGCGCAGGCGCTCCAATTCCGACTGGGTGGCACGCAACTCCGCTTCCGCCTTGATCCGACGGTTGATCTCCCGGGTCAGCTGGATCGTCCGGTTGGCGAGCTTGTCGTACATGCCCATCACCGTGTCGATCAGTACCCGGGTGGCACCGGACATCTCTATGTCCGCCAGATCCTTGGCCTGCGCCAGCGACATGCCTGAGGGCAGCGCCAGCACCACCTTGGCCATGCGCTTGTCCGACTCGATGATGTGCAGGGCAAGCCAATGGGTGAGGAACTGGACGATTTCCTCGATGACCTCGTCGGCCGTTTCCTCGGTTTCCCGGGACTTGATGTCCTTCAGCTTGCCGATGAAGTCGCCGTGGGCGTTCCGATGCCATTCGGCCCAGGCGTCATCGCCGAAGTAGGCACTCCAGATCGCTTCCTCGGTCGAGAAATGGACGGCGGTGTAGTCCTTCAGCTCATCGAAAATCTTGCCCAGGGCGGGCGCGTCAGACTGGAAGGCCAGGTGCCCGACCAGCACATTGAGCAAATCGATCAGCCGCCGGTGCTGTTCATCGATCTTCTCGATGCCGGTGGCGAAGTTGTCACTCCACGGGAAGATTTCGACGTTGTAGGGCATACAAGGGGGATGGGTTGCTGCAGCGCTGCCGAAGCGGACCATTCAAGAGACCCAGAGACCCGCAGGCACAGACAGTGGACCACCTCGACCGTGCTCGAAGCGGCGCTCCTGAGCAAGGTCGCAGGCGTTTCGCGCGCGCTGCGACGGCGCGTGGCAGGACCGGATGGCCAGCGTTGACTCGGAGGGACATGTCGCCCACAAGTGTGCCACCCGGCCCGGCGGATACGATCCGCAACCGCCCCGGGCCCGGAAAGGAAAAACCCCTGCTTCGGCGCCGGGGGCGCTTCTACAGGGGCCTGATCCGGCAGCAACTGCCAGAGCGGGAAATCAATGCATCACTGCAGCTTGATCTCGACGTCCACGCCAGCCGGCAGGTCCAGCTTCATCAGCGCGTCGACGGTCTTGTCCGTCGGGTCGACGATGTCCATCAGGCGCTGGTGGGTGCGGATCTCGAACTGGTCGCGGCTGGTCTTGTTGACGTGCGGCGAGCGCAGGATGTCGAAACGCTGCATGCGCGTCGGCAGGGGCACGGGACCCTTGACGATCGCGCCGGTGCGCTTGGCGGTGTCGACGATTTCCAGGGCCGATTGATCGATCAGCTTGTAGTCGAACGCCTTCAGGCGGATGCGGATCTTTTGCTTTTGCATGACGGTTCCTTCAAAAGAGCGATGAGGCCGACCGGGTGTCTCTGCCTGGTCGGCCGGTCATGCAATTACTCGATGATCTTGGCGACGACGCCAGCACCGACGGTGCGGCCGCCTTCACGGATGGCGAAGCGCAGGCCTTCTTCCATGGCGATCGGGGCAATCAGCTTGACCGTGATCGACACGTTGTCACCCGGCATCACCATTTCCTTGTCGGCCGGCAGCTCGATGGCGCCGGTCACGTCGGTGGTGCGGAAGTAGAACTGCGGGCGGTAGTTGTTGAAGAACGGGGTGTGGCGCCCACCCTCTTCCTTCGACAGCACGTACACCTCGCCCGTGAAGTGGGTGTGCGGCTTGATGGAGCCCGGCTTGCACAGCACTTGGCCGCGCTCGACGTCTTCACGCTTGGTGCCGCGCAGCAGGATGCCCACGTTGTCGCCCGCCTGACCTTGGTCCAGCAGCTTGCGGAACATTTCCACGCCGGTGCAGGTGGTGGTCTGGGTGGCCTTGATGCCCACGATTTCGATGGACTCGCCGACCTTGATGATGCCGCGCTCGATACGGCCGGTCACCACGGTGCCACGACCCGAAATCGAGAACACGTCTTCCACGGGCATCAGGAAGGTGCCATCAATGGCGCGCTCGGGCGTCGGGATGTAGGTATCCAGCGCGTCAGCCAGCTTCATGATGGCTTCTTCGCCCAGGGGACCCTTGTCGCCTTCGAGCGCCAGCTTGGCCGAGCCCTTGATGATCGGGGTGTCGTCGCCGGGGAAGTCGTACTTGGACAGGAGCTCGCGAACTTCCATCTCGACCAGTTCGAGCAGCTCTTCGTCGTCCACCATGTCGGCCTTGTTCAGGAAGACGATGATGTAGGGCACGCCCACCTGACGCGACAGCAGGATGTGCTCGCGGGTCTGGGGCATCGGACCGTCAGCGGCCGAGCACACCAGGATCGCACCGTCCATCTGGGCCGCGCCGGTGATCATGTTCTTCACATAGTCGGCGTGTCCCGGGCAGTCCACGTGCGCGTAGTGACGGTTGGCCGTCTCGTACTCGACGTGCGCGGTGTTGATGGTGATGCCGCGCGCCTTCTCTTCCGGCGCCGCGTCGATCTGGTCGTAGGCCTTGGCGGTGCCACCGAACTTGGCCGACAGCACGGTCGTGATCGCCGCCGTCAGCGTCGTCTTGCCGTGGTCCACGTGTCCAATGGTCCCCACGTTCACGTGCGGCTTGGTACGTTCAAACTTTTCTTTTGCCATTGCTTTCTCCGGGAAAGAGCGTTGCCGGTGGTCGGTTTAAGGTTTCCGCCCTGGGTTCAAGTCGCATGCCGCCGGCAGCACGCGTCCCCAGGACGAAGACCAGTGAAAATTACTTCGAACGGGCCGTGATGATGGCTTCGGCGACGTTGCGAGGAGCTTCGCTGTAGTGCTTGAACTCCATCGTGTAGGTCGCGCGACCCTGGGTGGCCGAGCGCAGCGAGGTCGAGTAGCCGAACATCTCGGACAGGGGGACCTCCGCCTTGATGATCTTGCCGCCACCGACCATGTCGTCCATGCCCTGCACCATGCCGCGACGCGAGGACAGATCGCCCATCACGGTACCGGCGTAGTCTTCCGGGGTCTCGACTTCCACGGCCATCATCGGCTCCAGGATCACGGGGCTGGCCTTGCGGCAAGCGTCCTTGAAGCCCATCGAAGCCGCCATCTTGAAGGCGTTTTCGTTCGAGTCCACTTCGTGGTACGAACCGAAGGTCAGCGTGACCTTGACGTCCACCACCGGGAAGCCGGCCAGCACGCCGTTGGGCAGCGTGTCGATCAGGCCCTTTTCCACCGCGGGGATGAACTCGCGCGGCACCACGCCGCCCTTGATCGCATCGACGAACTCGAAGCCCTTGCCCGGCTCCTGCGGCTCGACGGTCAGCACGACGTGGCCGTACTGGCCCTTGCCGCCCGATTGGCGCACGAACTTGCCGTCCACGCCTTCGACCTTGGAGCGGATGGTTTCGCGGTAGGCCACCTGCGGCTTGCCCACGTTGGCTTCCACGCCGAACTCGCGCTTCATGCGGTCGACAATGATCTCCAGGTGCAGCTCGCCCATGCCGGAGATGATGGTCTGGCCGGACTCCTCGTCGGTGCGCACGCGGAACGACGGATCCTCGGCGGCCAGGCGACCCAGCGCGATGCCCATCTTTTCCTGGTCGGCCTTGGTCTTGGGCTCGACGGCCTGCGAGATCACCGGCTCCGGGAAGATCATCTTCACCAGCGTGATCGGCGCGTCGATGTCGCACAGGGTTTCGCCCGTGGTGACTTCCTTCAGGCCCACGCAGGCGGCGATGTCGCCGGCCAGGATCTCCTTGATTTCCTCACGCTGGTTGGCGTGCATCTGCAGGATCCGGCCGATGCGCTCCTTCTTGCCGCGGATCGGGTTGTACACCGTCGAGCCGGAGTTCAGCACGCCGGAATACACGCGCACGAAGGTCAGCTGACCGACGAACGGGTCGGTCATCAGTTTGAAGGCCAGCGCAGCAAACTTTTCCTTGTCGTCCGCCTTGCGAGAGACTTCCTTGTCGTCATCGTCCGTGCCGGTCACCGGGGGGATGTCCACCGGGGAGGGCAGGTAGTCGATCACGGCGTCGAGCATGCGCTGCACGCCCTTGTTCTTGAACGCGGTGCCGCACAGCATGGGCTGGATCTCGCAGGCGATGGTGCGCGTGCGGATCGCCAGCTTGATCTCGTCCTCGGTCAGATCACCCGTTTCGAGGTACTTGTTCATCAGGTCCTCGGTCGCCTCGGCGGCGGCTTCGACCATCTTTTCGCGCCACTCCTGGGCCTGAGCCTGCAGATCGGCGGGGATGTCCTCGAAGGTGAACTTCATGCCCTGCGACGCCTCGTCCCAGAAGATGGCCTTCATCTTCAGCAGGTCGACCACGCCCTTGAAGGTGTCCTCGGCGCCGATGGGGATCACCACCGCGACCGGGTTGGCCTTCAGGCGGGTCTTCATCTGGTCATAGACCTTGAAGAAGTTCGCGCCGGTGCGGTCCATCTTGTTGACGAACGCGAGGCGGGGCACCTTGTACTTGTTGGCCTGGCGCCAGACGGTCTCCGACTGGGGCTGCACGCCGCCGACTGCGCAGTACACCATGCAAGCGCCGTCGAGCACGCGCATCGAACGCTCCACCTCGATGGTGAAGTCGACGTGCCCCGGGGTGTCGATGATGTTGAAGCGGTGTTCCGGATAGGACATGTCCATGCCCTTCCAGAAACAGGTCGTCGCGGCCGACGTGATCGTGATGCCGCGCTCCTGCTCCTGCTCCATCCAGTCCATCGTGGCCGCACCATCGTGCACTTCACCGATCTTGTGGTTCACACCGGTGTAGAAGAGGATGCGCTCGGTCGTGGTGGTCTTGCCGGCATCGATGTGCGCCGAGATACCGATGTTGCGGTAGCGCTCGATGGGGGTTTGACGTGCCATGTGTCACTCCAAAAGCCAGAAATGGCGAAAGCCGCCCGGGGTCAGCAGAAACCCTGAGCGGCTACAGAACGTTAGATCAGAAGCGGAAGTGCGAGAAGGCCTTGTTGGCTTCTGCCATGCGGTGCACTTCGTCGCGCTTCTTCATCGCGCCGCCGCGGCCTTCGCAGGCCTCCAGCAGTTCGTTGGCGAGGCGCTGGGCCATCGACTTCTCGCTGCGCTTGCGGGCCGATTCCTTCAGCCAACGCATGGCCAGGGCCATGCGGCGGATGGGGCGAACTTCCACGGGAACTTGGTAGTTCGCGCCACCGACGCGGCGGCTCTTGACTTCGACCATGGGCTTCACGTTGTTCAGCGCGGTCAGGAACACTTCCAGCGGATCCTTGCCGGCCTTCTTCTCGACCTGATCGAGGGCGCCGTAGATGATCCGCTCAGCCACGGCCTTCTTGCCGGACTCCATGATCACGTTCATGAACTTGGACAGATCGACCGAACCGAACTTCGGGTCCGGCAGGATCTCGCGCTTGGGTACTTCGCGACGACGAGGCATTTCTCTTCCTTCATCTTCAGTTGGTGCTGGTTGCCCGGCACCCTGGACGACCACGACTCACGGGTCATCCACTTACTCGGCACGGCCCGCCACTCTGGGGCGTCGACCTGCCGCAATCTTTCACACGCCAGCCTGACAGCCGGATGTGACCACCGTTTGTCAGAACGCCGATCAGGCCTTCTTGGGGCGCTTGGCGCCGTACTTGGAGCGCGATTGCTTGCGGTCCTTGACACCTTGCAGGTCGAGCGAGCCGCGCACGATGTGATAGCGCACACCCGGCAGATCCTTGACCCGGCCGCCGCGCACCAGCACGACGCTGTGCTCCTGCAGGTTGTGGCCTTCACCGCCGATGTACGAGATCACCTCGAAACCGTTGGTCAGACGCACCTTGGCGACCTTGCGAAGCGCCGAGTTCGGCTTCTTCGGGGTGGTGGTGTAGACGCGGGTGCAAACACCGCGGCGCTGCGGGCAGTTCTGCATCGCAGGCGACTTGGACTTCGTGACCTCGGCCTGACGGCCTTGGCGCACGAGCTGGTTGATGGTCGGCATAGGTAACTTGTTCCCGTTTGAAGTTACGCAGGTCCACGGTGGACCTTGTTCCTCTTCCCGTCTGCAGCTGGCAGCCCGCAATGAGCGCAGCATGAACGGAAAAGCCGAAGATTATAGGGGCAAGGGGTGGGGGCCGGCAAGGCGTGACCTCACGGTAGGATCTTGGCGATCCCTGGTCGCACGGAATCGCACCCAAGAATCACACGAGGAGATCGCCTTGCCCGTCATCACCGAGATCGAAGATCTGCGCCAGTTGGCGCGCCGCCGTGTGCCGCGCATGTTCTACGAGTACGTTGACACCGGCTCCTGGACCGAGTCGACCTACCGAGCCAACGAGAGCGAGTTCCAGAAGATCAAGCTGCGTCAGCGCGTGGCGGTGAACCTGGAGCACCGGTCCACGGCAGCCACGATGGCCGGTGTGGACGTGCGCATGCCGGTGGCGCTGGCGCCCACGGGGCTCACGGGCATGCAGCACGCCGACGGCGAGATCCTGGCCGCACGCGCTGCCGAGGCCTTCGGCGTGCCCTTCACCCTGTCGACGATGAGCATCTGTTCGATCGAGGACGTGGCGGCGCACACGAAGGCGCCGTTCTGGTTCCAGCTCTACGTGATGCGCGACCGCGACTTCATCGAGCGCCTGATCGAGCGCGCCAAGGCCGCCGGCTGCGGCGCGCTGGTGCTGACGCTGGACCTGCAGATCATCGGGCAGCGCCACCGCGACCTGAAGAACGGCCTGTCGGTGCCGCCGCAGCCCAAGCTGGCGAACCTGCTGAACATGCTGACCAAGCCCCGCTGGTGCCTGGGCATGCTGGGCACGAAGCGGCGCCAGTTCGGCAACGTCATCGGCCACGTCAAGGGGGTGGACGACATGTCCAGCCTGGGGGCGTGGACCAACCAGCAGTTCGACCCCCGCCTGAACTGGGGCGACGTGGAGTGGATCAAGAAGCGCTGGGGCGGCAAACTGATCCTCAAGGGCATCCAGGATGTCGAGGACGCCCGCCTCGCGGTGGAAACGGGTGCGGACGCGCTCATCGTCAGCAACCACGGTGGTCGCCAGCTCGACGGTGCCCTGGCCAGCATCGAGGCCCTGCCGGCCATCGCTGCCGCGGTCGGGGATCGCATCGAGGTGCACATGGATGGCGGCATCCGCTCCGGCCAGGACGTGCTCAAGGCCTGGGCGTTGGGCGCGCGCGGCACGTACATCGGCCGGTCCTTCCTCTACGGACTGGGTGCGCTGGGCGAGGCGGGCGTCACCAAGGCCCTGGAGATCATCCACAAGGAGCTGGACCTGACGATGGCCTTTACCGGAAACACGCGGCTGACCGACGTGGGCCGGTCCATCCTGGTCCCGGGGACCTACCCGTTGCCAGGGGTTTGAGGCGGGCTTGCCTGTGCGGTGTCGGCCTGGGCCAGGGCCAGGTCAGTCCGGCACGAACCGGTCCACCGCGTCGGTGATCACCGCGTCGATGCCCCAGGCCAGCAGGGTTGCAGCGCGGTCGGCATCGTTGACGGTGTAGACCAGCGCCTGCATCCCGCGGGCGTGCAGGTCATCGATGGCCTGGGGGCCATCGACCAGTTGGTGGTTGAGCACCACGGCGCCGCAGCCCAGGCGCTCGGCCACGCCGAGGCAGTCGTCCCAAAGGCTGTCGAGCAGCAGGGCCCGGGGCAGTCCGGGGGCGTCTTGCAGCGCTGCCGCCAGGGACTCCGGTCGGAAGGAACTCAGCAGCGGCCAGGCAGCGTCGCCCGCCGCCACCGCGTCAGTCCACAGCCGCTGCACCGCCGCGGCGACGACCGCGCCGGTGCGCACCTCCTCACCCGGCGTGGGCTTGATCTCGACGTTCAGCGCCAGCCGGTTGGCCAGGCACCAGCGCGCGATGGCCTCCAGCGTCGGCGGCGCCTCGCCGGCATAGAGGCGGCCGTGCCAGGCGCCGGCATCCAGCCGCGCCAGGCGCGACCAGGGCAGGCTGCCCGCCACGGTGTCGGGCGACAGCGTGGGCTCCAGTCCGAGGCCGCTGGCCAGCGTGCGCGCCAGCGTGGCGTCGTGCAGCAAAAAGGGCACGCCGTCGGCGCTGAGCTTGACGTCGCATTCATAGGCGCGCCAGCCCAGGCTGGCGCCCAGCCGGAAAGCGGCCAGCGTGTTCTCGGGCGCGAGCTTGCCAGCGCCACGGTGGGCAATCCAGCGCGGGCCGGTCCAGGCGGGGGTGCTCGGGTGGGTCAAGGCGGACAGCGATCAATCGTCCAGCCGGCGCTGGCTGGACGGGTCGAACCAGTGCAGGCGCTCGGCCAGCACGCGCAGCGGCAGCACCTCGCCGGCCCGCGGCGAGTGTTCGCTGGCGTCCAGCCGCACGGTGAACAGGCTGCCCGGCGCGGTGGCCTGCACCACGCTGGCCGGGGCCGCCGCGCCATCGACATCGCCCAGGCGGCCATGCACCAGGCGCTCGGCGCCCAGCATCTCGACCACCTCGACCTTGAGCGTCCAGCGTGCCTCGCCAGCCGCCGGCTCGCCGTGGGCCACGCCCAGGTGCTCGGGCCGCACGCCGAGGATGCGCTCGCCCTCGCCGGCCACGGGTGCCGCCCCGGGCAGCGCCAAGCGCACGCCCGCGTCGGTGACGAAGGTCGCGCGCGGCCCCAGCCGGCCCGTCAGCAGGTTCATGGGCGGCGAGCCGATGAAGCTGGCCACGAAGGTGGTGGCCGGACGGGCGTAGACCGCCTCGGGCGTGCCGAACTGCTCCATGCGCCCGCCGTTCATCACGATCATGCGCTGCGCCAGCGTCATCGCCTCGACCTGGTCGTGGGTGACGAACAGGCTGGTCACGCCCAGCTCGGCGTGCAGCTTCTGGATCTCCAGCCGCGTCTGCGCGCGCAGCTTGGCGTCCAGGTTGGACAGCGGCTCGTCGAACAGGAAGACCTGTGGCTGGCGCACGATGGCCCGGCCCATGGCCACGCGTTGGCGCTGGCCGCCCGAGAGTTGGCGCGGCCGGCGCTCGAGCAGGCCGCCGAGCTCCAGGATGCGCGCGGCCTTCTCGACACGCTGGCGGATCTCGTCCTTCGGGACCTTGGCGATCTTCAGGCCGTAGGCCATGTTGTCGTACACGCTCATGTGCGGGTAGAGCGCGTAGTTCTGGAACACCATGGCGATGTCGCGCGCGGCCGGCTCCACGTCGTTGACCACCCGCTCGCCCGCGGCGGTGCGAAACACGATCTGGCCGTCCGTCACCTCCTCCAGCCCCGCGACCATGCGCAGCAGCGTGGACTTGCCGCAGCCCGAGGGGCCGACGATGACGACGAACTCGCCCTCGCCGATCTCGGCGTCCAGGCCGTGGATGACGGCGGTGGCCTTGGGGCCGCTGCCGTAGCGCTTGACGATGCCGCGCAGGGAGATGGATGCCATGCTTGTGTTGTCCGGGCGCTGCGGCGCCGGCCTATTTCTCGGTGTCGACCAGGCCCTTGACGAACCACTTCTGCATCAGGATCACCACCAGCGCGGGCGGCAGCATGGCCAGGATGGCGGTGGCCATCACCAGGTTCCAGCCCACCGCGGCGTCGCCGCCGGCGATCATGCGCTTGATGCCGATGACCACCGGGTACATGTCCTCGCTGGTGGTGGCCAGCAGCGGCCAGAGGTACTGATTCCAGCCGTAGATGAACTGGATGACGAAAAGCGCCGCGATCGAGGTGGCCGACAGCGGCACCAGCGTGTCGATGAAGAAGCGCATCGGCCCGGCGCCGTCGATGCGCGAGGCCTCGACGAGCTCGTCGGGCACGGTCAGGAAGAACTGGCGGAACAGGAAGGTGGCGGTGGCCGAGGCGATCAGCGGCACCGTCAGCCCGGCATAGCTGTTGAGCAGGCCCAGGTCGGCCACCACCTGGTAGGTCGGCCCGATGCGCACCTCCACCGGCAGCATCAGCGTCACGAAGATGGCCCAGAAGCACAGGCCGCGCAGCGGGAAGCGGAAGTACACCACCGCGAAGGCCGATAGCAGCGAGATCGAGATCTTGCCCACCGTGATGACCAGCGCGCACACCAGGCTGACCAGCATCATGCGGCCCACCGGCGCATTGGAGCCGCCGCCCTCGCCGGTGCCGGTCAGCGCGGCCCAGTAGTTCTCCAGCCCGTGGCTCCCCGGCCACAGCGGCATGGGCGCCTGCACGATGTCCTGCGCCGTGTGGGTGCTGGCGATAAAGGTCAGGTAGATCGGGAAGGCGACGATCAGCACGCCCAGCACCAGCACCAGGTGCGACAGGACGGTGAGCGCGGGGCGGCGTTCGATCATCGGGGTGGCTTCGGTGGCTTCAGTAGTTGACGCGCCGCTCGACGTAGCGGAACTGCACCACCGTCAGCGCGATGACGATGACCATCAGCACCACCGACTGCGCGGCCGAGCCACCCGAGTCCAGCGCCTTGAAGCCGTCGTAGTAGACCTTGTAGACCAGGATGGCGGTGTCCTTGCCCGGGCCGCCCTGGGTGGCCGCGTCGACGATGGCGAAGGTGTCGAAGAAGGCGTAGACGACGTTGATGACCAGCAGGAAGAAGGTGGTGGGCGACAGCAGCGGGAACTGGATGGTCCAGAAGCGCCGCCACGGCCCCGCGCCGTCGATGGCCGCGGCCTCGATCAGCGACTTCGGAATGCTCTGCAGCCCGGCCAGGAAGAACAGGAAGTTGTAGGAGATCTGCTTCCACACCGCGGCCATGACGATCAGCGCCATGGCCTGGCGGCCGTTGAGCAGGTGGTTCCAGTCCCAGCCCAGTTCGCGCAGGCCCCAGGCCACCACGCCCACGCCCGGCGAGAACATGAAGGTCCAGAGCACGCCGGCCACCGCTGGCGCCACCGCATAGGGCCAGATCAGCAGGGTCTTGTAGACCATCGCGCCACGCACCACGCGGTCGGCAAACTGCGCCAGCAGCAGCGAGATGCTGATGCCCGCCACCGCCACCAGGGCCGAGAACAGCGCGGTGGTGGTGAAGGACTCGACGTACAGCGGATCGGCAAACAGCCGCTTGAAGTTGGCCAGCCCGACCCACTCGGTGCTCAGGCCGAAGGCGTCTTGCTGCTGCACCGACTGCAGCACCGCCTGGCTGGCCGGCCAGAAGAAGAACACGCCGATGACCGCCAGCTGTGGCGTCAGCAGCAGCCAGGGCAGCCAGGTGGAGCGGAAGCGGACGCGTTTTTCCATGCCGTCGCCTCAGGCCGCCGGCGCAGCAGACGGAGCGACTGAGGTCACTTGTTGGCGGCCTGGAAGCGTTCGAGCTGCTCGTTGCCGCGCTGCACCGCCGTGTCCAGCGCCTCCTTGGCGGTCTTCTTGCCGGTCCAGATCTGCTCGGTTTCCTCGTCGATGATGGTGCGGATCTGCACATGGTTGCCCAGGCGGATGCCGCGCGACTTGTCGGTGGTCTTGCGGATCATCTGCGTCACGGCCACGTCGGTGCCGGGCTTCTCCTTGTAGAAGCCGGACTTCTCGGTCAGCTCGTAGGCGGCGGTGGTGATCGGCAGGTAGCCGGTGCGCTTGTGGCTGGCCGACTGCACTTCGGCGTTGGACAGGAAGCTGAAGAAACTGGCCACGCCCTTGTACTCGGGGGCCTTCTTGCCGGCCATCACCCACAGGCTGGCACCGCCGATGACGGTGTTCTGCGGCGCGCCGGGCACGTCGGGGTAATAGGGCAGGGCGGCGATGCCGTAAGCGAACTTGGCCTCCTTGGCCACGCGCGCGTACAGGCCCGACGAGCCGGTCATCATCGCGCACTCGCCCGAGGGGAAGGACACGTCGGCCGCGTTGCCGCGCCCCTTGTAGGTGAACAGGCCCTGCTTGGACATGTTGGCCAGGTTCTCGAAGTGGCGCAGGTGCAGCGGTGAGTTGAAGGCCAGGCGCGCGCCCGTGCCGCCGAAGCCGTTGTTCAGCGTCGCGAACAGGGTGTTGTGCCAGGCCGAGAAGCTCTCCAGCTGCGTCCAGCTGATCCAGCTGGTGGTGAAGGGGCAACGGTGGCCGCTGGCCTTGAGCTTGGCCGCCGCCAGCGCCACCTCCGGCCAGGTGGAGGGTGCCTTGTTCGGGTCCAGGCCGGCCGCCTTGAAGGCGTCCTTGTTGTAATAGAAGATGGTGGTCGAGCTGTTGAACGGGAAGCTCAGCATGCGTCCATCTGGCGCGGTGTAGTAGCCCGCCACTGCTGGCACGTAGGCCTTGGGATCGAACTTGGCGCCGCCTTCCTTCATCACGTCGGCCACCGGCTTGATGGCGCCCTTGCTGGCCATCATCGTGGCGGTGCCGACCTCGAAGACCTGCAGGATGTGCGGCGCGTTGCCGGCCCGAAACGCCGCGATGGCCGCGGTCATCGATTCGTCGTAGGTGCCCTTGTAGGTCGGCACGACCTTGTAGTCGGTCTGGCTGGCGTTGTACTGCTTGGCCAGGTCGTTGACCCATTCACCCAGCGGGCCGCTCATCGCGTGCCACCATTGGATCTCCGTCTGGGCGTGGGCGGGCAGGCTGATCGCCGCCGCAACCACAGCAAGCGTAGCGAACGTGTAGGTCTTCTTCATGGTGACTCCGTCGGCAACAGGGGTGTCCGGGGCCTGCGTCCAGGCAAGCCCTGCAGCCTAGGCAGCGCGGATGACGGTGCCGTGACACAACCCACCCCGTGTTTCTGTCACGAGATGCGCCCCCCGTCCATGCGGGTTTGAGGCAGTGGACAGCCGGCGCCGGATGCTGGCTGAAAGGCCTGCGCCGACGAGCCCATGGGCCCCTGAAGTACCATCATGAGCCGCATGCGGCCCGCTTGGTCGTGCCTGACGACGTCGGCGTCGCCCGCGTGCTTCCTCAAGTCTGTGCCCCTCGCCTGCCTCGCGGCAACCGCGGCCCCATGAACGCTCCGCTTCCCCTGCACCGCCTGAACGAACGCGCCGAGCCGGCCCTTGAACTGGCCGAACCTGCGCCGCGCCTGCGCGAGATTCCCTACAACTACACCTCGCTGTCCGACCGGGAGATCGTGTTGCGCCTGCTGGGTGCACGCGCCTGGGCCCTGCTCGATCAATTGCGCAGCGAGCGCCGCACCGGCCGGTCCGCGCGCATGCTCTACGAGGTGCTGGGCGACATCTGGGTGGTGCAGCGCAATCCTTACCTTGAAGACGACCTGATCGACGACCCCAAGCGCCGGCAGATGCTCGTCGACGCACTGCATCATCGCCTGGGCGAGGTGGAAAAGCGCCGCACGCCCGGCGAAGACGGCGGGCGTGATGCGGCGGTCGGTGAGTTGCTGGTGTCGGCGCAGCAGGCGGTGGAGCGCTTCGCGGCGCACTTCCGCACCGTGTACGACCTGCGCCAGCGGGCCCGCAAGGTGCTGGGCCGCCACACGCGGCGCGACAACATCAAGTTCGATGGCCTGAGCCGCGTGGCCCACGTCACCGACGCCACCGACTGGCGCGTCGAGTACCCCTTCGTCGTGCTCACGCCCGACAGCGAGGCGGAGATGGCTGCGCTGGTGGCCGGCTGCGTGGAGCTGGGTCTGACCATCATCCCGCGGGGCGGCGGCACCGGCTACACCGGCGGCGCCGTGCCGCTGACCTGGAAGAGCGCGGTCATCAACACCGAGAAGCTCGAACAGATGACCGAGGTCGAGTTCGTCGATCTGCCCGGGGTCGATCGCAAGGTGGCCACCATCTGGACCGGCGCGGGGGTGGTGACCCAGCGCGTGGCCGATGCGGCCGAGCGCGGGGGTCATGTCTTTGCGGTGGATCCCACCTCGGCCGAGGCCTCCTGCGTGGGCGGCAACATCGCAATGAATGCCGGCGGCAAGAAGGCGGTGCTCTGGGGCACGGCGCTGGACAACCTGGCCAGCTGGAAGATGGTGACGCCCGAGGCCAAGTGGCTGGAGGTCATCCGCCTGAACCACAACCTCGGCAAGATCCACGACGTCGAGACGGCGAGTTTCGAGCTGAAGTACTACGACGCAACGGGCAAGAAGCTGGAGCGCACGGAGCGGCTGGACATCCCGGGCCGGGTCTTCCGCAAGGAGGGGCTGGGCAAGGACGTCACCGACAAGTTCCTCGCCGGCCTGCCGGGCGTGCAGAAAGAGGGCTGCGACGGCCTGATCACCGGCGCGCGCTGGGTGGTGCACCGCATGCCGGCCCACACCCGCACCGTGTGCCTGGAGTTCTTCGGCAACCCGAAGGACTGCGTGCCTTCGATCGTCGAGATCAAGGACTTCATGTTCGCCGAGATGAAGAAGCCGGGTGGGGCCATCCTCGCCGGCCTGGAGCACCTCGACGACCGCTACCTGAAGGCGGTGGGCTACGCCACCAAGAGCAAGCGCGGCGGCTTCCCGAAGATGGTGCTGATCGGCGACATCGTCGGTGACGACGAGGCGGCCGTGGCGCGTGCCACCAGCGAGGTGGTGCGCCTGGCCAACGGCCGCTCGGGCGAGGGCTTCGTGGCTGTTTCGGCCGAGGCGCGCAAGAAGTTCTGGGCCGACCGCAAGCGCACCGCGGCGATCTCGAAGCACACCAACGCCTTCAAGGTCAACGAGGACGTGGTGATCCCGCTGGAGCGCATGGGCGAGTACACCCTGGGCATCGAGCGCATCAACATCGAGCTCAGCCTGCGCAACAAGATCGCCCTGGCCGACCGGCTGGAAGCGTTTTTCGCAGGAGGCAACTTGCCGCTGGGGCGTGCCGATGACGTGGGTGACCTGCCGGGCGCCGACCTGCTGGAAGACCGGGTGCTGCAGGCGCTGACGCTGATCCGGGACGTGCGCGTGCAGTGGCGGCAATGGATCGGGCACCTCGACGTGGTGCAGCCCAACGAGACCTGCAGTTACTTTGACCAGCTGCAGGACGGCAGCCTGCGCGCTTCCTGGAAGACGCAGATCCTGCGCCCGCTACAGACGCTGCTGGCGGGGGCGGCCTTCGCGCCGATCCTGGACGAGCTCAAGCGCATCCACCAGGAGGTGCTGCGCGGTCGGGTGTGGGTGGCGCTGCACATGCATGCCGGCGACGGCAACGTACACACCAACATCCCCGTCAACTCCGACAACTATGAGATGCTGCAGACCGCGCACGAGGCGGTGGCGCGCATCATGGTCCTGGCGCGCTCGCTCAACGGCGTGATCTCGGGCGAGCACGGCATCGGCATCACCAAGCTGGAGTTTCTGACCGACGCGGAGCTGGTCGACTTTGCTGCCTACAAGGCGCGCATCGACCCCGAGGGCCGCTTCAACAAGGGCAAGCTGCTGCGCGCAAAGGATCGCACCGCCACGCTGGGCGAGGATGCCCGCTCGGCCGACCTGGCCGACGCCTACACGCCCAGCTTCGGGCTGATGGGGCACGAGTCGCTGATCATGCAGCAGAGCGACATCGGCGCCATCGCCGCGTCGGTCAAGGACTGCCTGCGCTGCGGCAAGTGCAAGCCGGTGTGCTCCACCCATGTGCCGCGCGCCAACCTGCTGTATAGCCCGCGCAACAAGATCCTGGGCACCTCGTTGCTGATCGAGGCCTTCCTGTACGAGGAGCAGACGCGCCGCGGCGTGTCGCTGCGCCACTGGGAGGAGTTCGAGGACGTGGCCGACCACTGCACGGTCTGCCACAAGTGCCACTCGCCCTGCCCGGTCAAGATCGACTTCGGCGACGTGTCGATGAACATGCGCAACCTGCTGCGCAAGATGGGGCAGAAGAGCTTCCGGCCGGCCGGTGCGGCGGCGATGTTCATGCTCAACGCCACCAATCCGCAGACCATCAAGCTGGCGCGCGGTGCCATGGTCAACGTCGCCATCAAGGCCCAGCGCATCGCACACGACGTGCTCAAGCTGGCTGCGCGCAAGCAGACCGATGCACCGCCCGCGACGGTGGGCACCGCTGCGATCAAGGAGCAGGTGATCCACTTCGTCAACAAGAAGCTGCCGGGCGGCCTGCCCAAGCGCACCGCAAGGGCGCTGCTGGACATCGAGGACCGGGACTACGTGCCCATCATCCGCGACCCGCAGGCCACCAGTGCCGAGACCGAGGCGGTGTTCTATTTCCCCGGCTGCGGCAGCGAGCGCCTGTTCAGCCAGGTCGGCCTGGCCACCCAGGCCATGCTCTGGCACGCGGGCGTGCAGACCGTTCTGCCGCCGGGCTACCTGTGCTGCGGCTATCCACAGCGCGGATCGGGCCAGTTCGACAAGGCGGAAAAGATCATCACCGACAACCGGGTGCTGTTCCACCGCGTGGCCAACACGCTCAACTACCTGGACATCAAGACGGTGGTGGTCAGCTGCGGAACCTGCTACGACCAGCTGCAGGGGTACAAGTTCGAGGAGATCTTCCCCGGCTCGCGCATCGTCGACATCCACGAGTTCCTGCTGGAGAAGGGCATCAAGCTCGACGGGGCGGGGAACTTCCTCTACCACGACCCCTGCCACACGCCGATGAAGCTGCAGGACCCGATGAAGACCGTGCGGGCGCTGGTCGGCCCGGGGGTGCTCAAGTCGGACCGCTGCTGCGGCGAATCTGGCACGCTGGCGCTGAATCGGCCTGACATCTCCACCCAGGTGCGCTTCCGCAAGGAAGAGGAGATCCGCCAGGGCGAGGCCGCGCTGCGTGCCTCCGGCCACCAGGGCGACGTGAAGATCCTGACCTCTTGCCCGGCCTGCCTGCAGGGGCTGAGCCGCTATGGCGACGACCTGGGGAGCGGCCTGCTGGAGGCGGACTACATCGTCGTCGAGATGGCGCGCCAGATCCTGGGGGAGAACTGGATGCCTGACTACGTTCACCGGGCCAACGCCGGGGGTATCGAGCGCGTGCTGGTGTGAGCCGCACGGCCGGGCCGTTGTGAAGGACAATCAACGGCTGCCCGGCTTGAGCCGGGTTGCTTGCTTTGTTCCTCCTGGAGTCCCGAGATGGCCGGTTCTGCCCCCAGCCCCCTGCCGACTGAGCTGACACTGCATCAGCAGTCGCGCATCCTCGAAGTCGCTTTCACCGATGGCAGCCGTTTTCGCCTGCCCTTCGAGTTTTTGCGCGTGTTCTCGCCCTCCGCCGAGGTGCGGGGGCACGGTCCCGGGCAGGAAACCCTGCAGACCGGTAAGCGCCTGGTGGAGATCGTTGCGCTGGAGCCGGTCGGCCACTATGCAGTGCAGCCGCGCTTCAGCGACGGTCATGACAGCGGCATCTACAGCTGGGATTATCTGTACGAACTGGGGCGCGACCAGTCTGCCTTCTGGGCCGACTACGAGGCGCGTCTTGCGGCTGCGGGTGTCGATCGGGATGCCCCGATGTCGCCGCCCTCGGCGGGCGGCGCCTGCGCGACCCGTCACTGATCACTTCCAGCGGCGCCTGTGCGCCGACCAGCCATGAGCAACACCCATTTCGGATTCAGGACGGTCGAGGAAGACCAGAAGGCCAGCATGGTGCGGGGGGTCTTCGACTCGGTTGCATCGCGGTACGACGTGATGAACGATGTCATGTCGGTGGGCCTGCACCGCGTGTGGAAGGCCTACACGATCGCCGTGTCGGGAGTGCGCGAAGGCCAGAGGGTGCTGGACATCGCGGCCGGGACGGGCGACCTCACGAGGGCCTTCGCCCGCAAGGTGGGGCCGCAGGGCTGCGTGGTGCACACCGACATCAACGAGGCCATGCTGCGCACGGGCCGCGATCGCCTGATCGACGAGGGGCTGGCGCTGCCGACGGTCATTTGCGATGCCGAGAAACTGCCTTTTCCCGAGGCCCATTTCGATATCGTCAGCGTGGCCTTCGGTTTGCGCAATATGACCCATAAGGATCAGGCGCTGCGCGAAATGTGCCGTGTCCTGCGGCCCGGCGGTAAATTGCTGGTGCTGGAGTTTTCGCGGGTGGCCAAGCCGCTGGAGAAAATCTATGACTGGTATTCGTTTTCGGTTCTGCCGAAAATGGGGAAAATGATAACTGGTGACGCGGAAAGCTATCGGTATCTGGCTGAATCCATCCGCATGCACCCTGGGCAGCAGGAATTGAAGGCGCTCATGAAGGAGAGCGGCTTTGGGCACGTCGATGTGCACAATCTGTCGGCGGGCGTCGTGGCCCTGCACGTTGGGCTGAAGTGCTGAGTTGGCCTGCCATGGTCGTGCCGAAGGGGGTCGGACCGAGGCTTGTGCACTTCGGTCGTGAATTTTTCACTTCAGGTTTCGCATGAAGAGACTGGCGTCGCGTGTTGGCGTCGAACACTGGAAAAACGTTGGCTGGATGGTTCACTTCTGCGTGACTCCGTCACAGAATCCTGCTCGTTCGGCACAGTTGGTCTCGTGGCCCCCGCTTGAAGGGTTGAAGTTGCTGGTTCCCTGGCGAAAATCAGTCGTCAGAGTTAGAAGATTCGCGGGGCATCCTTTCGGCCAAGGTGCGCCCCGAATGGCTGTAGTGAGGGCTCACGGATGTTCAGGGTATTTCAACATCGTTCATCAGGGACACATTTTGTCGAGCTGATCGCAGATGGGCTGCTGTGTTTCGTCGCGGCGCTGCTGTCAGCCGCCACGCTCGCGCAGGCGGGGTCGACGTATTCGATGCTCGTGCAGCTCGCCACTCCCGGCATCCTGCTGTCGGCGCTGACCTTTGCGCTGGTGATGGCGCTGCTGTATTCGTTCGTTGGCCTCTACCGGCATCGCAATATCGGTCTGATGCCGATGTTCGTGCGCATCGCCTTCACCTTCGTGGTGGGCGGGTACATCACTTACCTGACCATCAAGTACATTGAGTACGATGGCTATGCCAGTCGCTTGGTCGGGCTGGCGTTGGTGTATCTGGTGGCCGGCTTGGCGGTCTATCGGGGTCTGGCTTGGGCGGTGCGGCAGCTTGTTGGCACTCGGCGCGTTCTGATTGTTGGAACCGGGCCGGATGCCCAGCAGGTGTGGAGTGACCTGCGTGCTGGTGAGCAGTGGTCCAGCTACGAGGTGGTCGGCTTCGTTCCGACGGCAGAGCAGGTGCCCGCGGTTGTGTCGCGCGATGGGGCGACTGTTTTTGATGGGCGTCGCCGCTTGGTGGATCTGGTGCGCGAGCATCGGATCAACGAAATCATCGTGGCGGTGCGTGAGCAACGCGGTGGCGGCGTGCCCATGGAGCAGTTGCTGGATTGCCGGATTGGCGGCGTTCCGATCATGGACTTGGCGGCCTTCTATGAGCGTGCTAAGGCTGAGGTGCCGGTCGATAGCCTGAAGGCCAGTTGGCTGGTATACGGCGATGGCTTCGTTCAGGGGGGGCTTCGGCAGGCCTCCAAGCGCGTCTTCGATGTGGCGAGCTCCTCTCTGCTGCTGATCTTGGCCGCACCGGTGATGCTGTTGACGGCCGTTGTCATTCGACTCGATAGCCCGGGACCGGTGCTGTACCGACAAGAGCGTGTGGGGTTGGGTGGGCGTTCCTTCCAGTGCATCAAGTTCCGCAGCATGCGCACGGATGCCGAAAAGGATGGTGTCGCTCGTTGGGCGACGAAGAACGACAGCCGCATCACCCGTGTTGGTGCGTTCATCCGCAAGACGCGCATCGACGAGTTGCCCCAGCTGTTCAGCGTGCTGGCCGGGGAGATGAGCATGGTGGGCCCCCGTCCGGAGCGGCCTTCGTTTGTGGCTCAACTCCGTGAGCAGATCCCGTACTACGACTTGCGCCACACGGTCAAGCCGGGGCTGACGGGGTGGGCGCAGGTGCGCTATGCGTACGGGGCCTCGCTGGAAGATGCGCGCAAGAAGCACCAATTTGACTTATACTACGTGAAGAACAACTCGGTGCTGCTTGACCTGCAGGTGCTCATCGAGACGGTGAGTGTGGTGCTGTTCCGCGAGGGGGCGCACTGACGGTTTCTGGTCTGTCTTCGGCAAACGCACGGCATGGGCCGTGCGTTTGTCGTTTCGGAGCAGATCCGGGTGTGGAGTAGAGCGTGCCGTGTTTACGCCACGTTCACACTGCACACTGCTGCGAGCGCTCTGGCACGTGGGGTGGCTCATTTGGCGGCGCGCGGTAGGATTGCATCTGTTTGTAGTTGGCGGTAGCCATTTGTTGGAGTGATGAGGCATGAGGATCAACATGGGACATTTCCTGCGCGGCTGCGCCTGGATGCTGGCTTCGGCCCTGGTCGTCTTCCAGTTGGTGGGCTGTGCCGGGACCGGGTCCTATCCGCCGGCACCGCGCAAGGCACAAACGCCTGATCACCGGTACAAGATCGGGCCGCTGGACACGCTCAACGTCGTCGTGTGGCGCAATCCCGAGCTTTCGGGGGTGGTCACTGTCCGTCCTGACGGACGCATCTCGACACCGCTGGTCAGTGACGTGCTCGCCGCGGGCAAGAACCCTTCCGACCTGGCGCTGGAGATCCAGAACGAGCTCTCGCGTGTCATACGGGACCCGGTGGTGACGGTGGTGGTTTCTACGTTCCAGGGCAACCTCAATGAGCTGATTCGCATCGTCGGTGAAGCCACCCGGCCACAAAGCGTAGCCTTCCGGCAGGACATGACGTTGCTGGACGTGATGATCCAGGCTGGGGGATTGACTGATTTTGCAGATGGCAATGCTGCTGTGCTGGTGCGTGGCGCCGAAGGGGGCAAGCAGTACAGCGTGCGCCTGAAGGACCTCCTCAAGCGTGGCGACATCTCCGCGAATGTGGATGTCAAGCCGGGCGACATCGTCATCGTGCCGCAAAGCTGGTTCTGACCGGGATGGCCGGGCTGCGACGTCGGGCGGCCCTCTGTCGGCATCCCGTGTCGTGTGTTTTTGAGGTCTGGTATGGGGCTGCGTCCGCACCCCTGTTCCAGGCCGTGCGATAGGTATTTGCGCGCATGATCAATTTGACCGAACAAGCCCTGACGGTGTCGCGTGCCGTCTGGCGTCAACGGTGGCTGGCCGTGATCGTGGCCTGGGTGGTTGCCGTGCTTGGGGGGGGGCTGGTGGCCACCACCCCTGAGCGCTATGAGGCACAGGCCCGGATCCATGTGGATACGCAGACGGTGCTCAAGCCGCTGATGTCCGGGTTGGCATTCCAGCCTGACATCGACCAGCAGGTCCGCATGCTGGCTCGCACCCTGATCTCGCGGCCCAATGTCGAGCGGCTGGCCAATGATGTGGCCATCGGATGGCCCAAGGGCGATGCCGCTCAGGCCACGCGCCGTGTGGAGGAGTTGCTGAAGGCGATCAAGGTCGAGCTGTCAGGTGGAAGCAACCTGTATGCGATCACCTACCGCGACAGCGACGCACAGCGTGCCAATCGGCTCGTCTCGGCGCTGGTCGGCCTGTTCATGAGCGCCAGCACCGACACCAAGCGTCGCGACTCCGAGGAGGCCAGTCGCTTCATCGATGAACAGATCAAGTCCTACGAGGCCAAGCTCATCGAGTCGGAGAACCGCCTGAAGGAGTTCAAGCTCCGCAACATGAACATGGCCGGTACCAGCAACCAGGACTACTTCGGTCGCATGTCGGCACTCACGGACGAGGTGGCCAAGATCCGCCTGGCGCTGTCGGCAGCAGAACAGTCGCGCGACGCGCTCAAGCGAGAGCTGACTGCCACGGAGCCGCAACTGGGCGAGGTGAACACGCCGGGGGTGGTGTCGTTGACCCCGGATCTGGACGCTCGCATCGACACCCAGCGTCGCCAGCTCGATGACATGTTGCGCCGGTACACCGATGAGCACCCTGACGTGCAGTCGACCCGTCGCACCATCAAGCAGCTGGAAGACCAGCGGCACATGGAGGGGGAGGCCGCCCGCTCTCTGCAGTCGCCCAGCCGTGCGCGGGCCGCGGCCGCAGCTGCCAACCCGGTTTTCCAGCGGCTCAGGATCTCCCTGGCAGAGGCCGAGGCAAACATCGCCTCGCTGCGTGGTCAGCTCAGCACGCAGCAGTCTCGCCTGGAGGAGATCAAGGCGCAGGCTGGGCGAGTGCCCCAGGCTGAAGCCGAACTGGCTCAGCTGAACCGGGACTACGACATCATTCGCAAGAACTACGAGCAATTGGTCTCGCGTCGTGAAGCCGCCTCGCTGGGTGTCAAGATTGATCAGCAGGCGTCGCTGGCGGATTTCCGCATCATTGAGCCCCCGCGTGTCATGCCGTCACCGGTTTTCCCCAGTCGTGCGCACCTGGCTGTGGGCGTGATGCTGCTGGCGGTGCTCCTTGGTCTGGGAGCAGGCTACGCCGCCACGCTGATGCGGCCAACGTTCTCGTCGGAGCGCGAGCTGCGCGAGTTCACCAAGCGTCCCGTCCTGGGGGGGCTCACCAAACTGGTGGATCCCCGCGCCGATTTGCTTGAGCGCCAGGATCGAATGCGGGTGATGGGGGCGATGGGCCTGTTCGTGCTGGTGCACGCAGGCTGGGTGGTCTGGCTTTCCGTGCGCACCGGCACGTGATCTGAGGAAATGAGTCGATGAACCTCATCGAACAGGCTGCCAAGCGACGCTTGGAAGAGCTCAAGCGGGCCGGCATCGAGGTGCCGGTAGTCCCCCCCGCCACGAATGCCATGGCGGCATCTGCGCCGGTGGCTCTGCTCACCCCGCGTGAGGTCGCTGCCGCGACCGTGCCGGCAGAGCCCGCGGCACCCGCGCGCCGGTCGCGCGAAGTTGAGCTGGACCTGACCCGGCTGGAGCGGGAGGGTTACCTGATACCGTCCCAAGGCCGGTCTTCGCTGGCCGAGCAGTTGCGCATCATCAAGCGACCGCTTCTGGCAAACACCCGGGACGCCGAGGCACGCGCGATCCCGCGGGCCAACCTGATCCAGGTGGTCAGCGCGATGCCAGGAGAGGGCAAGACCTTCTTTGCGGTCAATCTGGCGATGAGCATTGCGATGGAGGTCGATCACTCCGTGCTGCTGGTGGATGCTGATGTGCTTCGACCATCGGTGCTGGCTCGCCTGGGCGTCGAACCGGCGCCGGGTCTGATGGACGTGCTTGACTCCAAGGCAAAGCTATCCCTGTCCGATGTGATGCTGCGCACGAACGTGCCCAAGCTCAGCTTGCTGCCGGCCGGTACCGCCAATGCCAAATCCACCGAAATGCTGGCCAGCGCGGCGATGGCCGAACTGCTCGATGAGTTGGCGGCCAAGTATGCCGATCGCATCGTCGTGTTCGACTCGCCGCCGTTGATCCCAACCACCGAGTCCCGTGTGCTGGCATCGCGGGTCGGCCAAGTGGTGATGGTGGTCGAGGCCGACCACACGACGCATGCCCAGGTTGCCCAGGCCTATGCCGCCGTCGAGCAATGCCCGGTGGTCCTGTCGGTGCTCAACAAGTGCACCGGCAAGGGGGCGAGGGAGGCCTATGGCTACTACTACGCGAGCTGAATCCGGGCGAATCGGTTTGCACGCGCTGAGCTTGGCGTGCGCCGCCGTGCTGGTCGTGTTGTCGGCGGGGGCGCGAGCGCAGTTGGTGCAGGCTCCACAGGCGCCAACCCAACCAGCGCTGGCGGCGACGGCGCAGGCTTGGCGGTTCGAGCCGGCGGTCCGTGCAACGGCAGTGACCACCGACAACGTGGGCCTGTCTCCCACCAATGCGCGCTCCGATACGGTCACCGTGACCACGCCCAGCCTGCGGGTCATCGGTCGCGGCCCCGGCTATGAGGTCACGGGCACCCTGGCTGCCGATGGCTTGGTCTATCTGGGTCGCAGTCTGGCGGACCGTATCTTTCCGCAGGTGGGTCTGGCTGCACGCAGTCAGATTGTCGATCGCCTCTTGTACCTTGATGGTGACCTGTCCGCCCGGACCACCGCGTCGGATGCATTTGGGCCGATCGGTGATGGCGCCACGACCCTGAACCGCAGTCAGGTGATGCGCGCCAGTGTCAGTCCGCGCATCGAGCGCGAGCTGTCGCCTTCGACCCGATTCAGCCTTCGGTCGGACCATGCCTGGTCGCGCGGCTTCGGCAGTCAGGCGACGTCGATCAGTAACGATGCCTACGTCGAAGGCCAGGCCGGGATATTTGAGGTGCGTCCGGCGCCGATGGGCCTGCGGTTGACCGGGGATCGTCAGTACACCAGTTACCGGCAGCAAGGCGGCAATGACGTCGAGTTCCGCACCGGGCGGGCCGCGCTGCTCTACACAGCGGACCAGGAGGCCATCTGGGGTCTGATCGTCGGTCGCGACGAGGGGGACTACACCACCAATTCAGTGTCCGATACGCTCACCGGGGTCAGTCTGAGGTGGGCACCCAGTCCCCGTACGTTGCTCGACATGACGGCCGAAAAGCGGTTCTTCGGCAACGGCTGGAACGTGACCCTGAGCCACCGCTCGCCTTTCGTGGCGATCAGCGGCAATCTGCAGCGTACCGTCTCCACCTATGCGAGTCGGCTTGGATTGCTGACCGCGGGCAGCGACGTGGCCACCTTGCTGGATGCGATGCTCACCACCCGCGTGTCCGATGCGGCTCAGCGCGCCCAGCTGGTGCAGGACATCATGGCTCGCCGTGGCTTGCCCGCCACCCTCGCAACGGCCGTGGATCTCTTCTCCGGGGGGGCGCAGGTGAGCCAGGGTGGCACGATCAGCCTGGGCTGGATGACGCCACGTGAGGTCATCACCGCCCAGTTCTACGCCCAACGTCTGCGCGATCTGCGTGGGCCGAATGACGTGATCCTGGTCTCTGCCGACTCCCGCCAGCGAGGCCTGAGCCTTGGGTTGTCGCATCGCCTGACGATGAACCTCACCGCCGATGCCGGGGTGGCACATTCCCGCGTGCATGGCGAGGGGCCGAACCTGGGGCGCGACAGCGTGAACACGACTTGGCGCATTGGCGCCACCGAGGTGCTGTCCCCGCGCACCACCGCGACAGCCAGCCTGCGTCGCCAGGTGGTGCGGACGAATGCGCCGGGCGGCACGGCCCTCGACGGCAGCACCTTTGCCGCTTCCTCGTCGAACGCGAACGCGAATTCGCTGTCCGTCGGCGTTTTGCACCGTTTCTGACGCGGCGATGTACGAATCCCATTTCGGTTTCAGCGGTTCCCCGTTCCAGCTCAACCCCGACCCCGCCTTCTACTTCAACAGCAAGGGGCACAGCCGTGCCATGGGGTATCTGCAGTACGGGGTGATGCAAGGTGAAGGCTTCATCGTCATCACTGGCGAGATCGGGGCAGGCAAGACCACGCTGCTGCGCACGCTGCTCGAAGGGCTGGACCGCCAGAAGGTGCTGGCCGCTCAGATCGTCAGCACCCAGCTGGAGTCCGGCGAACTGCTGCAGGCCATCATCACGGCCTTCGGCATCCCCGCCCAGGGCAGTTCGAAGGCGCACCTGATCGCCACGCTGGAGGCCTTCCTGACGGCGCTGGCTGCCCAGGGCAGGCATGCGCTGTTGATCGTCGACGAGGCGCAGAACCTCAACGAGAAGGCGGTCGAAGAGCTGCGCATGCTGTCGAACTTCCAACTCGGCAACCACGCGCTGCTGCAGAGCTTCCTGGTCGGGCAGCCCGAGCTGCGTCGCCTGCTGGAGTCACCGCAACTGGAGCAGTTGCGCCAGCGGGTGATCGCCTCCCAGCACCTTGGCCCGCTTGGCCCGGAGGAAACCCAGGCCTACATCGAGCACCGCCTGCGCCACGTGGGGTGGACGAACCGGCCGGTCTTTGCGCCGGGCGCGTTCGATCACATCTATGCCTGGGCCGGCGGCGTGCCGCGGCGCATCAACCGCCTGGCCAACCGCCTGCTGTTGGCGTCGTACCTGGAGAACACCGACCTCATCACGCCGGAGCTGGTCGAGCAGACCGCATTGGAGCTGCGCACCGAGATCGGTGAGAGCAGCTATCAGCCACTTCCCCTGCCGGTGCGGGAGCCGCAGGCGACGCCGCCCGTTGTTGCTGAATCGGCGACGGCGGCCGCACCCGCTGCATCGGCCGCTGCGGCCGAGGTTCCCGCCGTGGCCCCCGAAAGCCGGTCACCTGCCGACGAGGCCGTCGACGGACCGGTGGTCACACCAGCGGAACCGACACTCGCCATGGCAGCAGAAGCCGCCGTCGCTTCGACCACACCTCGCGCTGAGGAGCCTGAAGCGCCGGCCGTCGCACCAAGCGAGGCCCGGTCGGTCGAGGCTGAGCCGCTTGCCGAGCAGGTGGAGCCGCCTGCCGAACAGCCGGTCGTGTCGGAGGTGGACGAGCGGTTGCGCAGCGCTGCAGCTGGCTTCGAGCTTCCGAAGCAGGAGCCTGTCCGCAACAAGCGCAGTGCGGTGGTGCTTGGCCGGCACACCCTGCTGTGCGTGGCGGACGCACCCGCCGATGCCTTGAAGCTCGCTGCACTGGGCCGCGAGCTGGCGCAGGGGCCTGACGGTTGCCGGATGGTGCTCGTCAATCCGGGCTTCGAGACGCAGGTCTGGCCCTGGGAGCAGATGGACCGCCTGCTGCCGGCCCTGGACGAAGCCCTGCATCTGCGAGTGGGGGCCGGGGCCTTCGCTCAGATCGCTCCTCGCCTGATCGACGCTTTCTCGCGCGTGCTGGATGAATTCCATCCGCTGGCGGTGCTGTCGCTGGGCGCGAGCGACGCGGTATTGAGCTGTGCGCTGACCGCCAGCAAGCGCGGCGTGCCCTTGGTGCAACTTGAAGCCGCTTCCAGCCTCGCAGCACCGGATCGCCGCCCCGCCAACAATTGGGCCTTGATTGCACGCATGGCGGATCTGCTCGTTGCGACCGACTCCGCCGTGGGCACCGCCAGCCTGACCCGACTGCAGGAGGGAGGCATCGATGCCGAGCGCTGCCGCAGCGTTGCGGGCCGGCTCGACGCCGATGCCCTGGCTGCGGTGTGGAGTGAGGTCACCACCCCCTACGGCGCCTTCATGCGCCACGCGATGCCGATCTATCTGGGGCCGACCTGGTCGGAGCATGCGGGTGACGGCACGCCGTATGCGGTGACCTCGCTCACGCTCGACCCTGCCGATGCCGACCGCACCCGCTGGGTGGTCGAGCAGCTGGCGGGCCTCGACGCGCTGCCCAAGTGTGTCTGGCTGCTCGATGCGCGCAGCGAAGAAGCGCTGGCCGAACTGCTGGATGCCGAGCCGCGTTGGGCTGAACAGGTCTGCCTGCTGCAGGGGGATGGACCCCGCACGCCCGCGCAGCGTGATCGCATGGACCGCTCACGCTTGCTGTGCCGCACCGTGACCTCTCTGTGCGACCAGCTCAGCATCCTGCGTGGTGCGAGTTGCGCCATCGTCGAGGAGGGGCAACTGCTCGCGGCAGCCGCGCCGCTGCTGGAGCTGCCCAGCATCATGGTGCGAGGTGGTTCGCTGTACTGCGCTGGCGCGAGCCTCGCACCCGCCATGCTGGCCGAGCCTGGCGAGTTGAACCGCTGCGTACAGGAGTTTGCCGCGATGCTGGCGGGCCTGGACAGTCACCGTGGCCACAGCCTCGTCCAGCCGACCGGCGCCGCTTTGGCGGTGGCCGGGCAGTTGCGGACCTGGCTGAGCGCGCGCACCACCACCGCCCAGACCATCACCTCCGACGTCGCTGGCTGAGGCGGCACCCCGTCTGCCCGGCATCGGAAGCTGCGGCCAGACCTGTTGTGCGGCCAGCGACGCGCTTGCGTTGCCGATCAGTTCAGCAGCGCTTGCGCGAACTCGCGCGGGTCGAAGGTCTGCAGGTCTTCCAGCTTCTCGCCCACGCCGATGAAGTAGACCGGCACCGCCGGCTTTCCTGCGGCCATGCGCTCGCGCACCCACAGCGCGATGGCGGCCAGCACGCCGCCCTTGGCGGTCCCGTCGAGCTTGGTCACCACCAGCCCGGTCAGTCCCAGTGTGCTGTCAAAGGCCTTCACCTGGGCCAGCGCGTTCTGGCCGGTGTTGCCGTCCACCACCAGGATCACCTCGTGCGGCGCACCTTCCATCGCGCGGCCGAGGGAGCGCTGGATCTTGCGCAGCTCTTCCATCAGGTGCAACTGGGTGGCGAGGCGCCCGGCGGTGTCGGCGATCACCACATCGCAGCCACGGGCCTTGCCGGCCGAGACGGCATCGAAGCAGACCGCGGCGGGGTCGCCGCCCTCCTGGCTGACGATCTCGACCCGATTGCGGTCGGCCCAGACCGACAGCTGTTCACGCGCGGCAGCCCGGAAGGTGTCGGCCGCGGCCAGCAGCACCTTGCAGTCGAGGTTGGCCAGATGGCGGGTGAGCTTGCCAATGCTGGTCGTTTTGCCGGCACCGTTGACGCCCGCGATCATGATCACGGTGGGCTGGTGGCGTCCCAGCGTCAGGCTGCCCTGTAACGGCGTGAGCAATTCGGCCAGCACGTCGCCCAACAAGGTCTTGACGCCCTGTGGGTCGCTGCAGCGGGTGTCCTTGACGCGGCGCTTGAGTTCATTCAGCAGATGCTGTGTGGCGCCAACACCGGCGTCTGCCATCAGCAGCGCGGCTTCCAGCTCCTCGTAAAGAGCGTCGTCGATCTGCGTGCCGGTGAAGACCTGGGCAATGCTCGCGCCGGTGCGTTGCAGGCCCTTGCGCAGCCGGCCGAGCCAGGAGGTCCGCCCCCCGCCATCGTCAGGCGCTGCGGGCGGCGTGGCCGTTGGCACGGTCGCAGGGGCCGATCCGGGTGGCGGCGGGGCCGCGGCGATCGGTGTGGAAGAAACCGGCGGTGAGGTGAGGGGCGCGATGACCGGCGGACTGGCCGGCGTGGAGACCGGCGCCTCGGGCGTCGGTGGCGCAGCCTTGCGCCGAAAGAAGCTGAACATGAAGGGTCCGCGGCAGGCGGCGGTTGGGAATGAGTGATTGTAGGCAGCCACAGGCGGCGGCCGACCCCCGTCGTCCCTAGAATGCGCGCCGTGGCACAAGCATTGCATCGACCAGGCGCCAGGCCTGCACAACGTGGCCGGAAGAGCGCCGGCACCGGGCCCGGCGATTCGGGCCATCAGGCCGCCCGCCGTTCCCCGGCCGAGGTCCGCCTGATTGGCGGGCAGTGGAAGCGCAGCAAGCTGCCCGTGCTGGACCTGCCGGGTCTGCGGCCCACGCCCGACCGGGTGCGGGAGACGCTGTTCAACTGGCTCGGACAGGACCTTTCCGGCTGGCGCGTGCTCGATGCCTTTGCCGGTACAGGGGCGCTGGGGTTCGAGGCGGCTTCACGCGGCGCGGCCCAGGTGCTGCTGCTGGAGGCCGATGCCCGCGCTGTCGCCACGCTGGAAGCGGCGCGGCTGCGCCTGCGGGCCGAGACGGTCCAGGTGCGGCGCGCCGACGCGCTGGCCTGGATGGCACAGCGTGCGCCCAGTGAGTTGCTCTTCGACCTCGTGCTGCTCGATCCGCCCTACGCCACCCGCCTGCAGGCACCTGCGCTGCAGGCCTGCGCACCCCGATTGGCACCGTCCGGTGCGGTCTACCTGGAAGACGATCACGCCTGGGGTGCGGACGACTGTGCTGCCGCAGGCTGGCTGCTGCAGCGCAGTGGCCGCGCCGGTGCGGTGCATTTCCATCTGCTCAGGCGCCTGCCTGTGTCAAACGGCTAAACTTTTGCGTCCCAGCCCAGGAGCACGACTTGACCCCGGTCACCCAGGAACTCACGGCCATCTACCCCGGCACCTTCGATCCCATGACCCTGGGGCACCAGGACCTCATGCGCCGTGCCAGCCGCCTGTTCAGCCGCCTGATCGTCGCGGTGGCGGCCGGCCACCACAAGAACACGATGTTCAGTTTGGAGGAGCGCCTGGACATCGCCCAGGAGCTGGCGGCGCCGTACCCGAACATCGAGGTGATCGCCTTCCGCGGCCTGCTGCGCAACTTCGTGATCGAGCACGGTGGCAAGGTGGTGGTGCGTGGTCTGCGGGCGGTGAGTGACTTCGAGTACGAGTTCCAGATGGCGGGCATGAATCGCCAGCTCATGCCGGACGTGGAGACGCTTTTCCTCACGCCGAGCGACCAGTACCAGTTCGTCAGCGGCACCTTCGTGCGCGAGATCGCGATGCTGGGCGGAGACGTGTCGAAGTTCGTCGCGCCTTCGGTGCTGGAACGCCTGCAGCGGCGCGTCAATCAGCGATGAATGCGTTGCCGGCCGGTGATGAGGGCCGCCACCTGGCCTGCGCAGGGGACTGAACCATGGCGCTGATGATCACCGCGGAGTGCATCAACTGCGACGTCTGCGAGCCCGAATGCCCGAACCAGGCCATCTCCATGGGCGAGCAGTTCTACGTGATCGACCCGCAGCGCTGCACCGAGTGTGTTGGCCATTTCGGCGAGCCGCAGTGCGTGCAGGTCTGCCCGGTCGAGTGCATCCCGCTCGATCCCTTCCACCTGGAATCACCCGGCCAGCTGCAGCTGAAGTACGAGCAGCTGCAGGCTGCCAAGAAGGCCCTGCTCCCCACGACCAGTTGACCGACCGAGCCTCCCTGTGTCGGGCGGCACTGGTGGCGGTCAGGTGCCGTTCGTTGGTGTCGAGGAGGGTGGGGCCGCCGGCTTGGGCAAGGTCGCGCCAGGTTCCGCCGCCGAGGCTGCGGTGGGCGCGGGTTTGCGCGGCGGCTTGGGGCGTTCTGGCTTGGCGTGCACCAGTGAGGTGGCACGGGTCATGTCGCCGCTGAGGAAGGCCTCGGCGGCGGCGAGTGTGCGCGTGATGCTGTCTTCCACGGCCACGCGTTCCGCTTCGGGCGGCTTGCGCAGCACGTAGCTGGCCACCTCGACACGATCCCCCGGGTGCCCGATGCCCAGGCGCAGGCGCCAGAAGTCGGCGCTGCCGAGCTGGGCCTGGATGTCCTTCAGACCGTTGTGGCCGGCGGCGCTGCCACCGAGTTTCAGCTTGGACTGGCCGGGCAGCAGGTCGAGTTCATCGTGCACCACGAGGATCTCGGCGGGCTCGATCTTGAAGAAGCGCGCCAACGCCGCCACCGACTTGCCCGACAAGTTCATGTAGGTTTGCGGCTCCAGCAGCCAGACGGTATGGCCGTGGCGCGTAGGGCGGGCGGCCAGTCCGTGGTAGCTGCGCTCTGGATGCAGGCTGACCCCCCATTGGCGCGCGAGCGCATCGATCCACCAGAAACCGGCGTTGTGCCGGGTGGCCTCGTACTCCGGACCCGGGTTGCCCAGGCCGACCAGCAATCTGATCATCGCCAACGCTCCGTCACGGTGCGCTGCCAGGCCATGCCTTCATCGGGCCGGCGCACTGGCAGCGCCTGAAAGCAGCAACCCCGCACAGGGCGGGGTTGGATGGGCGGGAACCTGGTATGCCTGGCTCCCGGTGCGATCGCGGCCCTGAGGCGCGATCCGGGCCTTACTTCTTGCCCTTGCCCTTGCCCTTGGCGGGCGCTGCGGCGGGAGCGGCGGCGACCACCACTTCCTCTTCCACGATCGGCACCACCACGGCGACCACCGGGTTCTTGCGGCCATGGGTCACGACCTTGATGCTGGCGTCCAGCTTCAGGTCATCCACGTGCAGCGACTGGCCCTTGGCCAAGCCGCCCAGGTCGGCGGTCAGGAACTCAGGCAGCTTCTCGGCCAGGCACTCGATCTCGAGTTCGCTGACGACGTGGTTGATCAGGCACTTGTCGAACTTGACGGCCTGCGACTCGGCTTCGTTGACGAAGTGCAGCGGCACCTTCTTGTGGATGCGGGTGGTGGCGTCGACGCGCTGGAAGTCGATGTGCAGCACCTGCGGCTTGTAGGCGTGCTTCTGCACGTCGCGCAGCACGACCTTGGTCACCTCGCCGCCCAGGTCCATCTCCAGGACGGACGAGTGGAAGGCTTCCTTCTTCAGGGCGTGGAACAGCGCGTTGTGGTCCAGCTCGATCATGGCCGGCTGACCAGCACCGTAGACGATGCCGGGCACCTTGCCGCTGAGGCGCAGGCGGCGGCTCGCTCCGGTCCCCTGCAGCTCACGCGGGAATGCGACGAATTTCATGGATGACTCCAGATGATGGAAAGGAAAGCGCCCGCGACCAGGCGCTGTAAACACAGCCTGCCAACGTGGCAAGGCTGAGGACGTGCGGATCAGAAGTTGTTGTTCTGTTCCGCAAAGAGTGAGGTGACGGACTCGCCGTCAGAGATGCGGCGGATCGTCTCGGCGAACAGGAAGGCCACCGACAGCTGGCGGATCTTCGGGCAGTCCACCGCTTCACCACGCAGAGGGATGGTGTTCGTGATCACCACCTCGTCGAGGTGCGAATTGCGGATGCGCTCGACCGCCGGGCCAGACAGGATCGGGTGCGTGCAGTAGGCAAACACGCTCTTGGCGCCGCGTTCCTTGAGCACCTCGGCTGCCTTCACCAGCGTGCCCGCGGTGTCGATCATGTCGTCCATGACCACGCAGGTGCGCTTGTCGATTTCGCCGATGATGTGCATCACCTCGGAGACGTTGGCCTTCGGGCGGCGCTTGTCGATGATCGCCAGGTCGCAGCCGAGTTGCTTGGCCAGGGCACGGGCGCGCACCACGCCGCCGACGTCGGGCGAAACCACCACAAGGTCGTTGTAGCGCTTGCCCTGCAGGTCCGACAGCAGCACCGGCGAGGCGTAGATGTTGTCGACCGGGATGTCGAAGAAGCCCTGGATCTGGTCGGCGTGCAGGTCCATCGTCAGCACGCGGTTGACGCCAGCCGCTTCCAGCATGTTGGCAACCACCTTGGCGCTGATCGGCACGCGGGTGGAGCGCGGCCGGCGGTCCTGTCGGGCATAGCCGAAGTAGGGGATCACCGCGGTGATGCGCCGCGCTGACGCGCGCTTGAGCGCATCGACCATCAGCAGCAACTCCATCAGGTGCTCATTGGTCGGCGCGCAGGTGGGCTGGACCACGAAGACGTCGCGGGCGCGCACGTTCTGCTGGATCTCGATGGTGACTTCCCCATCGGAGAAACGGCCCACCGATGCCCGACCGAGCTCGACGCGCAGGTCGTTGGCAATCTCCTGGGCCAGGGCCGGATTGGCGTTGCCAGTGAAAAGGACGGTGTCTGCAAGCATCACGGAGGTCCGGGAGGTTCGGCGCCACGGGGACGTGGCACGTAGACAGGATCGGCGATCAGGAAGAAAACAGGCGCCGCGTCGGTAACCGACGGGCGCCTGTCATGATTTGGCAGGGGAGGAAGGACTCGAACCCTCGCATGTCGGAATCAAAATCCGATGCCTTGACCAACTTGGCGACTCCCCTACACAGGCCGCTCTTGCGAAACAGCCCACAACTCCAGCACTCAATCCGATGCCCAATCCACGAGGGGGTGAGCTTCCAGACTGCGGCACAGCCGACCGATCCAACCCACCGGCAAGGTCGCCAACACTTGCCTTGGATCCGCGAATCCATCTTCTGCGCCAGGATGATTCCCAGCTTCTGCAAACACTGCGCTACCGGATCCACTCATGCGGCCTGAGCCCACATGCTGCTCCAGCAACTTCAACGCTTGACTGACTTCAGGGCTGTAGGCTGCCGCTGCTGCCTGCAGATCGTTTTTGTCAAAGCGCTGCTTGTCTGCAAGAAAGACCGCTATTGTAGTGAGCGCAGTGTCGCGTGACAAGAGGGGGCTGGAAAAAATCGCCTGTGTTGGAATCGCGACAGGGGGTTTGAGCACCAGGTAGCTGGCTGCCGGGAGATCGATGGGCGTGATCTGCTCGCCGATGCCCTCGACCCAGGCATCGCGGCCGCCGATGAAGAAGGGCACGTCGGCACCCAGCTGCAGGCCCAGCGCGAGCAGCCGCGACCGAGGCCAGTTCAGGCCCCAGAGCCGGTTCAGGGCGAGCAGCGTGGTGGCGGCATCCGAGCTGCCGCCGCCCAGCCCGGCACCCCAGGGCACCTGCTTGTCGATGGCGATGTGGGCGCCGAGCCGGCAGCCGCTGGCGGCCTGCAGGGCCCGTGCAGCGCGCAGGCAGAGGTCGTCGGCCGGCAGTGCGGCCCCCAAGTCGCTGCGGCTGATCTGCCCCGCAGGCCGCAGCTCGACGTGCAGCGTGTCCATCCAGTCGATCAGCACGAAGACCGACTGCAGCAGGTGATAGCCATCGGGGCGACGCCCGACGACGTGCAGGAAGAGGTTGAGCTTGGCCGGGGCCGGGAGGTCGTAGAGCGCAGTCAGTGACATGGCATAGATTCCGAGGCGATCGGTTGGATCGGCGCGCGTCCTGCCGGACGTTCAGCGGGCATCGAGCTTGATGCGCACGGTCACGATCGGGGCTGGATCGGTCCGGGAGAGCACGACCAGCCCGTCAGCAATGCGTTGCAGTGCCACCTGCCAGCCCATTTGCGCGAAACCGGCGGCGCCGTCTGGCAGGGGGTGGGCGGCCGCAGCCGGCCAGGGGCGGCCGCCGAGCCAGTCGAACAGCGCCGCGATCGGCACCGGCTCGCCGAGCAGGTCTGCCGACAACGCGTCGAGGGTGGCATAGCGACGGATGCCGTCGCCGGTGACCAGGCGCACCGACCCGGGCGACCAGGCCGCGAGCCCATGCTGCGTGCCCAGCGGGCTGAGCAGGGCCAGGCGGCCGCTGGCGGGGTCGCCCGCGAGTTCGAAGCCGGCGCTGAAGGAGCGCTCGCTGTCGCCGGCCACCTGCACCGCGAGCCGGCCGCTGTGCCGCAGCGGCAGCTCGCCCGGCCCGGAGGGCAGGCTTTGGCAGCCCGTCAGGCCTGCGGCTGTCGTCCAGCCCAGCCAGGCGCGCCGAGTCAGCCGCATCAGAGGCGAACCTTCAGGCGTGCGAGCGTCTCGGTGAGCACCTCGTTGCCGGCATCACGATCCCGCCCGGCGCGCCAGACCTGCCGGGCCGCGTCCTGCTGGCCGTCGGCCCAAAGCACCTCGCCCAGGTGGGCGGCGATCTCCACGTCCGGGCGGCGGTCGTAGGCCTCGTGCAGCAGCTTCAGTGCGGCGGCGCGGTTGCCGCTGCGGAACTCGACCCAGCCCATGCTGTCGGTGATGAAGGGGTCGCCCGGCGCCAGGGTCAGGGCCTTGGCCACCAACTCGCGCGCCTCGGCCAGTCGCAGGCCGCGATCCGCCAGGCTGTAGCCCAGGGCGTTGTAGGCGTGCTGTTGATCCGGCTTGATCGCGATGACGCGCCGCAGCAGGCCCTCCATCTCGTCGAAGCGCCGCAGCCGTTCGGCCAGCAGTGCCTGCTCATAGAGCAGATCGGGGTCGTTCGCCAGGCGGGCGTTGGCCTGGACCAGCAGATCGTAGGCCGCCTGCCACTGCTGCATGTCACGCAGCAGCCGGGTCTCGGCCATCACCTTGCTGCGCACGGCCTCCGGCGTGCCCTCCGGCAGAGACTGCAGCAGTGCCCGGGCCTCGGCGAGCTTGCCCTGGCGGGCCAGCAGGGAGGCGCGGCGCTGCAGCACGCCGGCGCTGGCGTGTGTGTCCCCGAGCTTCTCCAGCCAGCCCTGGGCGGCGCGGAAGTCCTTCTGCTGCTCGGCCGCCTGGGCCAGCATCAGGTAGGCCTGGGAGAGTTCCTGGACGGCTTCCGCCTGCGGCCCGTGCTGGTCGTCGTCATCGGCCTCCGGCTCGTCGTCGGGCGCGGTCTCGCCCTGCGGGGGCGCGGGGCGGGCAGGTGCCTGGGCGGCGGGGGGCGGCGGCGCCTGGCGGATCGCCAGGTAGCGCTCCAGCGCCGCCTGGGCATCGAGGGGCTGGCCCAGCTCCAGCAGCAGGGCGCCCTGCATCAACCAGCCGGCCGCCAGCTGCGGGTCGGCGCCGGTGGCATCGCGTGCACCGGCCAGGGCCTCGCGATAGCGTTGTGCGGCCGTGAGCCGCCTGGCGTAGGCCAGCCGCACCCGGGCGTCCGGCTGGGAGGTCTTCAGGTAGGACTGCACCAGCGCCTCGCCGCGGGGCTCCTGCTCCATCATCTCCAGGCCGAGCATGGCCACGCCTTCGGCAGCAGGGTCGTTCTGCTGGGCCTCGTGGGCCGCGTCCAGGCTGCGTGCTGCGTCACCGGCGATCCACCAAATCCGCGCGCTCGCCAACTGGGCGCTGGCCTGGGTGGCCTTCGCCTCCCGCCAGGGCTTGAGCACGTCGGCCAGCACCTGGGCGGCCGCCTTGGCCTGGCTGCCGCGCACCACCAGGCGGGGCAGCGAGGCGATGGTGGCGTTGCGCTGTGCTGCCGGCGTCAGCTCGATCAGCGCCCGCACCGGCTCCTGGGCTTCGGCGGGGCGCCCCAGCGCCATCAGCACCTGGGCCTGCATCTCCGCCGCCGCCACGGAGCGCGGCAGGCTGCGGCGCCATTCCTTGAGCGCACCCAGCGCCTGGTCGGCCGCGCGCGCTTCGATCGCCATGTCGACCGCGCGGCGGAACAGGCGGTCGTCACGCTGCTTGCGGGCGGCCTCCGTCATCACCTGGATCGCCGTGCCGGGCTCGCCGCGACGCTGTTCCACCTCGCTCACCAGCAGCTGGTAGAACAGTTCGGCGTCCAGTGCCGATGGGCGCGGCACGGTGGGTGACTGCGCCTGCGCCGCACCGAAGGTGCCCAGGCACAGGGCCACGAAGCTGGCGCGCCACCCCGTGTGCGCGGGGCCGGCAGCAAGGCCGCGACCGGTTCGAGGGCGGCGCGGGGCGCTGGATCGCAAGGGCATGATGGCTCGGGGGCAGTCGCTGGACGGGGAAGGGCCGAATGATTCTAGGGCGGCGCTGCGGCGGGGCGCCCCATCCCATAATCGTTCCATGCCCGAGTTGCCGGAAGTTGAAGTCACCCGCCTGAGCCTGGTCGACCGCCTGGAGGGCGCCCGACTGCTGGGCCTGCGTCTGGGCAAGCCATTGCGCTGGCCGTTGGGCGTGGCGCCCCTGGCGCTGGCTGGTGCCCGCATCGGCCGGCTGCAGCGGCGCGGCAAGTACCTCTGGATGCCGCTCGGGACAGCGGGCGACGCGAGCCGCGAGGAGGCTGTCGAGGGGGGCGAGCCGGCCGAGACACCGGGGCTGCTGATCCACCTCGGCATGTCCGGGGCGCTGCGCTTGGACGCTGAGCTGCCGCCCGCCGGGCCGCACGACCATGTCGACTGGCTCACCGACCGGGGCACCCTGCGCCTGCACGACCCGCGCCGCTTCGGTGCGGTGGTGTGGTCGCCGGGGCGGGACCTTGATCCGGCGGCGCGGCTGCTGGCGGGCCTGGGCGTCGAGCCCCTGGAGCCGGGCTTCACCGCCGAGCGGCTGCACGCGGGGCTGCAGGGGCGCCGCGTGGCGGTCAAGCACGCGCTGCTGGCTGGCGACGTGGTGGTGGGCGTGGGCAACATCTACTGTTCAGAGGCGCTGTTCGCAGCAGGCATCGACCCGCGCACCGCCGCCGGGCGGGTCAGCCTGCTGCGCTGCCGCCGGCTGGCGCAGGCGATCCGCGAGGTGCTGCAGCGCGCGGTGACCCTGGGGGGCTCGACGCTGCGCGACTTCCACGACGCGCACGGGCACGGCGGCGCCTTCCAGACCCAGGCGCAGGTCTATGGCCGGGCAGGGCAGCCCTGCCGACGCTGCGGCGGCACGGTGCAGCGCATCGTCCAGGGGCAGCGCGCCAGCTACTTTTGCCCCGGCTGCCAGCATCGTTGAGCCCGCCCGCGGCGGCGCGGATCTGCGACAGCGCGCAAATCCGGTGCGAATCGGGGCATTGGCAGTACCGGCAAGCGTGCGCACCTGCCGGACTGCGGGGGCAGGGGCCCACCGCGGATGCGGGGGGCTGAGCTACCATGAACCATGGTCCGGCCCCACGCCGGATGCAGCCCTACGATGAACGAGTCCTACCAGCCTGCTCCCAGCCCCCTCGCCATCACCGCGGCCGCCAGCGCGGCCGGCTCGACGGATCCGGCGGCCGTGCACGAGCCCTTCGTGCGCAGCCTGGATGCCCTGGGCATCTGGCGCGGCGCGCTGGAAGAACGTGTGCGCGACCTGGTGCGCTACCTGCGTGAGCAGAGCCTGCTCGACGAGGCGGCCAGCGACCTGCTCGACTCGCTGCGCCAGCGCCTGGCCGGCGAGAAGCTGGTGGTGGCCTTCGTGGCCGAGTTCTCGCGCGGCAAGTCCGAGCTGATCAACGCGATCTTCTTCGCCGACAACAAGCGGCGCATCATGCCGGCCTCGCCGGGGCGCACCACGATGTGCCCGGTCGAGCTGGGCTGGGACGCCGAGGACCCGCCCGGGCTGGCGCTGCTGCCCATCGAGACGCGGCTGGACGGCGCTTCGCTGGCCGAGCTGCGCCACAAGCGCACGGCCTGGGTGCGCAAGCCGGTGGATGTGAACGACCCCGAGGCCTTTGCGCAGGCGCTGACGGCGGTGATGGACACCCGCCTGACCAGCGTGGACGAGGCTCGCGCACTGGGCTTCTGGAACGACGACCAGCCGGCCGACAACCCGCCGATGAGCGCCGACGGCCAGGTCGAGGTGCCGCGCTGGCGCCATGCGCTGATCAATGCGCCGCACCCGCTGCTCAAGCGCGGGCTGGTGGTGCTGGACACCCCGGGCCTCAACGCCATCGGCGCCGAGCCCGAGCTGACGGTGGGCCTGCTGCCCAGCGCGCACGTGGTGGTCTTCGTGCTCGGCGCGGATACCGGCGTGACCCGCTCGGACCTGGAAATCTGGCGCGACCACCTCGCCTCGCAGGTGCTGACGCGCTACGTGGTGCTCAACAAGATCGACGCGCTCTACGACCCGCTGTCCACCGTCGAGCACAGCGAGGCGCAGATCGCCAGCCAGTGCGCCCAGGTGGCCAAGACGCTGCAGATCCCGCAGGCGCGCGTGTTCCCGATCTCGGCACGCCAGGCGCTGGAGGCCCGCGTCGAAGGCAACCCGCGCCTGCTGGTGGACAGCCGCCTGCTGGCGCTGGAGCAGGCGCTGGCGCAGCAGCTGCTGCCGCAGCGGCGTGCGGTGTTCGAGCAGCTCACGCTGGAGGCGCTCGCCGTCGTGCAGCAGCAGACGGTGCGCAACCTCACCGACCTGCGCCGTCACCTGGCCGAGCAGCTGCTGGAGTTGCGCGACCTGCGCGGCAAGAACGTCGGCAAGGTCCGGCTGATGCTGCAGCGCGTCACCGCCGAAACCAATGAATTCGAGGCCTGCACCACCCAGCTCTCGGCCCTGCGCGCGGTGCACGGGCGCATGCTCAAGGAGCTGCTGGCCCAGCTGGCCGGCGAGCGGCTGCGCACCGAGGTCGACGGCATGATCGGCTCGATCCGCGACTCGCTGCTCAAGCTCGGTGCCAAGCGCTCCTACACGCAGCTGTTCGCGTCGCTGCGGCAGATGCTGGACGATGCCCAGAAGCGCAGCCAGGACGTGCGCGACATGCTGGGCGCCTACTTCAGCCGCCTCAATACCGAGTTCGGCTTCAGCCTGGTGGCCTCGTCGATGCCCGAGCTCTCGCGCTTCCGCGACGACCTGGCGCTGATCGAGCGCAGCTACGTGCAGTACCTCGGCCTGAGCCAGGCGATGCGGCTGGCGCAGCCGCGCTTCCTGGACCAGTTCCGCCGCATGCTGATCTCCCGCCTGCGCGTGGTCTTCGAGGGCGCGGCCAGCGAGATCGAGCTGTGGAACCGCACCGCCTCCGCCCAGGTCGACGCCCAGCTGCGCGAGCGCCGCAAGGCCTTCAAGCGCCGGCGCGATTCGCTGGAGCGCATCCAGAGCGCCGCCTCCGAGCTGGAGCTGCGCCTGAGCGAGCTGGAGGCGCAGGACGCCCGGCTGGCCACCATCGAGGTGCACTTGAACCAGCTGTTCGAGGACGCGCGCCGCGCCGCGACGCAGCGCGAGTTCGACACTGTGACGGACGGCTCGGCCGCCTCGGCCTTCATGCCGCTGACGACGATCCCCGCCCCGCGCGCGGCCGAGCCGGCACCGGTGCCACGGGCGCCGATGCTGCACCCGCTGCCGTTGCTGGAGCCGCTGCCCGTGCTGGAACCCCTGCCGGTGCTGCAGCCGGCCGGGCCCACGGGTTCCTTCGAGGCCACCACGCCGCTGGGCGCCGCCGGGCTGGATCCGCTGGCTGTGCGGGCCTGATGCCGGTGCGTCTGCGGAAGCGCGTGGGCCTGAACCGGCCCCGCGGGCACGGCTGATGGCGGCGCAGTTCGACGCCGCCAGCGCCCTGGTGGCCTGGCAGCGCGTGCATGGCCGCCACGACCTGCCCTGGCAAGGGGAGCGTGATCCCTACCGGGTCTGGTTGTCGGAGATCATGCTGCAGCAGACCCAGGTCACGACCGTGCTGGGCTACTACGCCCGCTTCCTGGCGCGCTTTCCCGATGTGGCCGCGCTGGCGGCAGCGCACGGCGACGAGGTGCTCGGCCTGTGGGCCGGGCTGGGCTACTACAGCCGGGCGCGCCACCTGCACCGCTGCGCGCAACAGGTGGTGGCCGAGCACGGCGGCCAGTTCCCGCGCAGCGCAGCCCAGCTGGCCGAGTTGCCGGGCATCGGGCCGTCTACGGCCGCGGCAATCGCCTCGTTCTGCTTCGGCGAGCGCACCTCGATCCTGGACGGCAACGTCAAGCGCGTACTGACCCGCCTGCTCGGCTACGGCGAGGACCTGGCGGTGCTCCGGCACGAGCGTGCGCTCTGGGCGCTGGCCCAGGGGCTGCTGCCCAGCCAGGCGGCCGACATGCCGGCCTACACGCAGGGGCTGATGGACCTCGGGGCCACCGTCTGCGCCGTGCGCGAGCCGCGCTGTGACGCCTGCCCCTGGCAGCAGGCCTGCATCGGCCACGCCGAAGGCAGCCCGCAGGCCTACCCGGTGCGCACGCGCAAGCTGCGCCGCCACGTGCGCGCCAGCTGGTGCCTCTGGCTGGCCGATGTGTCCGGGGCGGTGTGGCTGCAGCAGCGCCCGGCGCCGGGCATCTGGTCAGGGCTGTGGGCCTGGCCGATGTTCGATGACGAGGCCGCCTGCCTGGCTGCGGCCGAGGCCGTCCTGGCTGCGTCGACCGCAGCCGGCACCAGTGGAGCGGCGGCCGACATCGAGGTGCTCGACGGCTTCCTGCACGTGCTCACCCACGTTGACTGGACGCTGCACCCGCGCCGTCTGGTGCTGCCGCAGCCGCTGCCCGCCGAGCGGCTTGAGGCGCTGCTCGGGCCAGGGCGCTGGTGGCCCGCCGCGACGCTGGCCGACCTGGGCCTGCCGGCGCCCCTGCGCAAGCGGCTGCCGCCCGGCTGAGCGACTGACCGGCGGTCGATCTGCCGCCGAGTTCCGCCGTCAACTTGGCTTGACGATGCCGTGCCGACGCAGGAAACCATCCACCAGCGCCAGCCGGGCCTTCGCATCGGGCAGGGCCATCAGCTTGTGGCGGGTGGGCAGCGGGATGGGCAGCAGCTCGCACCACCGGTTGGCGACCCAGCCGGCGTCGTCGAGCCGATGGGGTTCGAGGAAGGGGGCCTGGCCCTGGGCGCCCAGGGCGCCGATCGCCCGGCCCAGCGCCGCCACGCAGCCCAGGTGCTCCTCGCCGGGCGCCGCCGGCTCGTCGGCCGGAAGCGGGCGGGTGTCGGCCACCCACAGGCCGTCGGTTCGCTGGCGGGGTGATCTCAGCTCGAAACGTTGCAAGCCGCGGCAGCGCACCTGCAGGATGCCGGCCTGCTCGCTGTCGCAGCTGAGCAGCTCGGCCAGGCAGCCCACGTCGGCAAAGGCCACCGCCTCGCCGTCCAGGCGCACCTCGCCGCCGCGCGTGAGCGTGACCACGCCGAAGGGCGTGCCCTCGCGCAGGCAGTCTGCGATCAGGTCCAGGTAGCGGGTCTCGAAGACCTTCAGCGGCAGCAGCCCGTCAGGGAACAGCACCGTGCCGAGCGGGAAGAGCGGCCGCTCGGTCCACTCGCCCGCAAGCGTGCCCACCAGGATGTCAGAGCCGGACGGCACGGGCGGGGTGGGCATGGCGGGGGGTTCTCAGCGTTCGTCGCGGGCTTCCAGCTCGCGGTGGCGGATCAGCGTGGGCATGCGGGCGCGGTAACGTGCCGCGAGTTGTTCGACGCTGTAGACGGAGCGGTGCTGGCCGCCGGTGCAGCCCAGCGCCACCGTGAGGTAGCTGCGCTGGTCCTGCTCGTAGGCGGGCAGCCAGCGGTCGAGGAAGGTCTCGATCTGCGCCAGCATCTCGCCCACCTCGGGCTGGGCCTTCAGGAAGTCGATCACGCCCGGGTCACGCCCGGTCAGCGCCCGCAGTTCGCGCACATAGTGCGGGTTGGGCAGCACGCGCAGGTCGAAGACGAGGTCGGCGTCGCGCGGCACGCCATGCTTGAAGGCAAAGGACTCGAACACCAGCGCCAGCTGGCTGTGCGCTGCCCCGCCGAGCTGGCGTACCCAGGCACGCAGCTGGGCCGGGCGCAGGTCGCTGGTGTCGATCACCGTGCTGACCTCGCGCAGGGCGACGAGCAGCTCACGCTCGCGCTCGATCGACTCGATCAGCGCGGCGCGCGAGTGCGTGCCGCTGTCGTCCTGCGTCAGGGACAGGGGATGGCGCCGCCGCGTCTCGGAAAAACGCCGCACCAGCGTCTCGGTGCGCGAGTCAAGGAAGAGCGACAGCACCGGTGTGCCCTCGCGGCGCAGCTCGTCGAGCAGCGGCAGCAGCTTGGGCAGCGAGCTGGCGCTGCGCACGTCGGCCGCCACTGCGATCAGCCGCGTGCCCTGCTCGCGCTGCAGGCGGATGAAGTCGCGCAGCAACTCGGTGGGCAGGTTGTCGACGCAGAAGTAGCCGGCGTCTTCCAGGGCATTGAGCGCCACCGACTTGCCCGATCCCGAGATGCCCGAGATCAGCACCACCGGGGGCTGGGAGCTGCCTGGGGTCGGGTCGCCGGTGCTGGCGTGGCTGGATGCGGTCGGCGGGGCGTCACTCATGGGGGTCAGCGGCGGTGGCGCGTGGCCGGTGCGAGGGGTGCCTCGCGGGCCGGCGTCGGCTGCAAGTCGGTGTTGGCCGTGTTGGCGGTGGCCGACGGGCCTTCATTGTCCACCGAAGCCAGCATCTCCCGGGCGTGCAGCAGGCCACTGCCCGAGCGGGCGGTACCGCCGAGCATGCGCGCCACCTCCGCGACGCGCTCCTCGCCGGCCACCGCCGTGATGCGGCTGGCGGTGCGGCCGTCCGCACCCGGTTCCTTGGCGACGACGAAGTGCTGGTCCGCACAGGCCGCCACCTGCGCCAGGTGGGTCACCGCCAGCACCTGGCGCTCGCGGCCCAGGCGGCGCATCAGGCGGCCGACGGTGTCGGCCACCGCGCCGCCGATGCCGGAGTCCACCTCGTCGAAGATCAGCGTCGCGGCGCTGCTGCCCTGCGCGCTGCGGCGCTCGCAGCCGGTCACGGCAATCGCCAGGGCGAGGCGTGACAGCTCGCCGCCCGAGGCCACCTTGCCCAGTGGGCGCGGCGTGCTGCCGGCGTGGCCGGCCACCAGGAACTCGACCGACTCCAGCCCGTGCGCCTGCGGCTCGGCCAGCGGCTCCAGCGCGATGGCGAAGCGCCCGCCCGCCATGCCGAGCTGCTGCATCGCGGCGGTCACCGCCTCGCTCCATACCGGCGCTGCCTGCCGCCGTGCGGCGCTGACCGTGCCAGCCTCGGCGAGGAAGCGCTGCCGGGCCGCCTCGGCCTGGCGCTGCAGACCCTCCAGGTCCGAGGCGGCTTCCACGGCCTGCAACTCCTCACGCCAGGCGGCGAGCGTGGCGGGCAGCTCCTCGGGTTGGAGCCGGAAGCGCCGCGCCAGCCCGAGCCAGGCGGACAGCCGCGCATCCAGCTCGGCCAGCCGCTCGGGCTCCAGCTCGGTGTGGCGCAGCGCGGCGTGCAGGCTGTGGGCGGCGTCATCGAGCTGTGCCTGCGCATCGCGCAGCACCTCCAGCGCGCTGCCAAGCGTGGCGTCGTAGTCGGCCACGCCGCTCAGCGCCTCGACCGCGCGCGCCGTCAGTGCGCTGGCGCTGTCCTCGGCCTCGCTGGTGGCGTCGAGCGCCAGCTGAACCGCGTCCAGGATCGCCTGGGCATGCGCGAGCCGCTGGTGCTCGCCATTGAGCTCGGCCCACTCGTCGGCAGCGGGGGCGAGCTTGTCCAGCTCGCCGATCTGCCAGGTCAGGCGCTCGCGCTCGCGCTCGCGTTCCTCGCTGCGGCTGCGGGCGGTTTCCAGGGCGGCCAGGGCGTGGCGCCACGCCGCCCAGGCGCTGCCGAGCGCTGCGGTGTCGATGCCGGCATAGCCATCGAGCAGGGCGCGCACCGAGGCCGGGCGGGTCAGGCTCTGCCAGGCGTGCTGGCCGTGGATGTCCACCAGCGCCTCGCCCAGCTCCTTGAGCTGTGCCACCGTGGCGCTGCTGCCGTTGATCCAGGCGCGGCTCTTGCCCTGCGCATCCACGGTGCGGCGCAGCAGCAGCGGCTCCTCGATGCCGAAGCCCGCCTCGTCCAGCCACTGGAGCAGCGCTGGGGCCACCGGCTCGAACTCGGCGCTGATCTCGGCGCGGGCGGTGCCTTCACGCACCACGCCGGCGTCGCCGCGCCCGCCCAGGGCGAGCTGCAGCGCGTCGACCAGGATCGACTTGCCGGCCCCGGTCTCGCCAGTCAGCACGGCAAATCCGCCCCGGCTCGCGCCGGCAAACTCCACCTCCAGCGAGGTGACGATCACGAAGTCGCGCAGCGCCAGGCGCTTGAGCATCACAGTCCTCCGTCGCCGGGCAGTGCGCCCTCGTTCCAGTGCAGCTTGCGGCGCAGCGTCGCGTAGTAGTTCCAGCCGCGCGGATGCAGGAAGCGCACCCGGTGGGCCGAGCGGCGCACGCAGATGCGGTCGCCGTGCACGAGGCTGGCGAGCGATTGCATGTCGAAGTTCGCGCTGACCTCCCGGCCGGCCACGATCTCGATGGCCACCTCGCCCGAGTCCGGCAGCACGATCGGCCGGTTCGACAGCATGTGCGGCGCGATCGGCACCAGCAGCCAGCCCGCCACGCCGGGGTGCAGGATCGGCCCGCCGGCCGACAGCGCGTAGGCGGTCGAGCCCGTGGGCGAGGCCAGGATCAGGCCGTCGGCGCGGAAGTTGGCCACGAACTGGCCGTCCACCTCCACGCGCAGCTCCACCATCGCGGTGGCGGCGCTGCGCAGCACCACATCGTTCATCGCCACGGCTTCGTAGATCGCCTCGCCGTCGCGCAGCACCCGGCCTTCGAGCATGGCGCGGTGCTCTTCCTCGTAGTCGCCGGCGAACATCGCCTTCAGCGCCTGCGCCACGCGTGCCACCGGGATGTCGGTGATGAAGCCCAGCCGGCCCTGGTTCACGCCCACCATCGGCAGGCCGTAGCGCGCCAGGTCGCGGGCGATGCCCAGCATCGTGCCGTCGCCGCCCACCACCACCGCCACGTCGCAATGGCGCCCCAGCTCCTCGGTGGACAGCGCCGGGTAGCCGGTGAGGCCGGTGTTCTGCGCCGTCGTCGTCTCCACCGACACATCCAGGCCCAGGCGGGTGAGCAGATGGGCGATGTCCTCCAGCAGCGGGCGCATGCCGCGGGCCTGGAACTTGCCCACGAGCGCGGCATGACGGAAGCGGTTGGTCATGCGGGAAATTACACCACAGGGCCATGACGACCCGATGCCGCCCGTGCCGGGCAGCGCTGCCGTGGCGTTGCGTCGTGGCTGGCCCTCCCCGCCTGGATGGGCGGCCGCCCGCCAGCCGGTGCCGCCTAGAATCGGCTGCCATGCTGGACGACCGCGCCAAGCTCCTGCTCAAGACCCTGGTCGAGCGCTACATCGCCGACGGCCAGCCCGTGGGCTCGCGCACCCTGTCGAAGGCGCCCGGGCTCGATCTCTCCCCCGCGACCATCCGCAACGTGATGGCCGACCTGGAGGAGCTGGGCCTCATCGCCAGCCCGCACACTTCTGCCGGGCGCGTGCCCACCGCGCGTGGCTACCGCCTCTTCGTCGACAGCATGCTCACGGTGCGCTCGCTCGCGGGCGCCGGGGCCGACGAGGCCGGCGGCGCGCCCCACGTCGAGCCCCTGCTGCCCGACCAGCCGCGCCGCGTCATCGCCAACGCCGCGCACCTGCTGTCCAGCCTGTCGCAGTTCGTCGGCGTGGTCACCGTGCCGCGCAAGCCGGGCGTGTTCCGCCACATGGAGTTCCTGCGCCTGGGCGAGCGCCGCGTGCTGCTCATCCTCGTCTCGGCCGATGGCGACGTGCAGAACCGCGTGCTCTTCACCGCCCAGGACTACAGCCAGACGCAGCTGCTGGAGGCCACCAACTACCTCAACGCGAACTGCGCCGGCCTGGGCATCGAGGAGATCCGCGAGCGGCTGAAGGGCGAGGTCGACGCGCTGCGCGCCGAGATCGCCGTGCTGATGCAGGCGGCGGTGCAGGCCGGCAGCGAGGCGGTCAGCGAGGAGGCCGATCAGGTCGTCATCTCGGGCGAACGAAACCTGCTGCAGGTGCAGGACTTTGGCGCCGACCTGGGTTCGCTGCGCAAGATGTTCGACCTCTTCGAGCAGAAGGCCCAGGTCCTGCGCCTGCTCGACGGCTCGAGCCGCGCCGACGGCGTGCGCATCTACATCGGCGGCGAGAGCGGCGTGGTGCCCATCGAGGAGCTGTCGGTCGTGTCCTCCCCCTACGAGGTCAACGGCCGCCTGGTCGGTACCCTCGGCGTGATCGGCCCCACCCGCATGCCCTACGACCGCATGATCCAGATCGTGGACATCACCGCACGCCTGGTGGGCAACGCGCTGAGCCAGAAGTGAGGGGCAGGGCGCGTCGTTCGCCACCTACAATTCCGGGTTCCGGGCCGCTAGCTCATGATGGTTAGAGCAGCAGACTCATAATCTGTTGGTGCCGTGTTCGACTCACGGGCGGCCTACCAAACTCCCTGCAGGACCTGTCGCGTGTGGCGTGGCAGGTCCTTTTTTTCTGGGGCCTCCATTCGGTGGCGGTTGGATCCAGAGATTGAGAAATCTCAAGAATCGGCAGGCCGGATGCCCGGTTTTCGACCGAGTGGGGGCTGCCCGTCCGGGCGAGGATCTGCGACCCTGCGTGCCACTGTGTCGGCGCGCCTCGAACGAGCAGAAAGGATCCCGCCCCATGTCCAATACCGCCACGCCCGGCCCTGCCTGGTCGTCCCGGGGCGACATGCCGTCTGCCGATGCCGGCGAGCCGGCCCGCCGCGACGAGGGTTTCTTCGCTTACCACGGCATCTGGGCCCCTGGGGTGCGGCTGTTCCGGCGGCTGAACTTCACGGCCAAGGCGCTGATCATCTCCACGGCGGTGGTGCTTCCGCTGCTGTTGCTGGTGGCCCTCCAGCTCAAGCGCGAGAGCGACGAGGCCCTGGAGAGCCGCATGGCCGCCACCCGGGCGCATGTCGAGATCGCGCACGGCGTGCTGGCCTGGGCGCAGGCGCAGGAGGCGGCGGGGCTGTGGTCGCGCGAGCAGGCCCAGCTGATCGCCCGGCAGGCGGTGGGGCAGCTGCGCTACGCCGGGAGCGAGTACTTCTGGATCAACGACATGCAGCCGCGCATGGTCATGCACCCGACCAAGCCGGAGATGAACGGCCAGGCGGTGGGCGGCGTGCGCGACCCGAACGGCGTGGCGCTGTTCGACCTCTTCGTCGCCACCGTGCGCGAGCGCGGCGAGGGCACCGTGCGCTACCAGTGGCCCAAGCCCGGGCGCAGCGAGCCGGTGGACAAGGTGTCGTACGTGAAGGGCTTTGCACCCTGGGGCTGGGTGGTCGGCTCCGGTGTCTATGCCGATGACCTGCGCGCCGAGGCAGCGCAGCGTCTGGTGGTGGCGCTGGCCATCCTGGCGCTGTCGCTTTTGATGGCCGGCTACCTGTTTCTGAGCTTCTACCGCGTGATGGACGGCGGCCTCAAGGAAACCCGCCGCCACCTGCGCGCGATGACCGATGGCGACCTCACCACGTCCCCCTCCCCCTGGGGTCGCGACGAGCCCGCCCAGCTGATGCAGGAGCTGCGCCGCATGCAGGAGGCGCTGCGCCAGATGGTGCTGCACGTGCGCCACTCCAGCGATGAGATCCTGCACTCCAGCAGCGAGATCGCCACCGGCATGAACGACCTTTCGGCCCGCACCGAGCAGGCTGCGGCCAACCTGGAGGAATCCGCGGCGTCGATGGAGCAGATCGCCGCCACGGTGCGCAACACCGCCGAGCACACCCAGGAGGCCGCCGGCGTGGCGCGCCACAACGCTCGCTGTGCCGACGATGGCAGCCGGGTGATGAACGACGTGGTGCAGACGATGGAGGGCATCCGCGGCTCCTCGGCGCGCATCGGCGAGATCATCGCCACCATCGACGGCCTGGCCTTCCAGACCAACCTGCTGGCGCTGAACGCGGCCGTCGAGGCGGCCCGAGCCGGCGAGCAGGGCCGCGGCTTTGCGGTGGTGGCCGGCGAGGTGCGCAACCTGGCGGGCCGCAGCGCCCAGGCCGCGCGCGAGATCAAGGCCCTGATCGGCACCAGCGTCGACCAGGTCGAGACCGGTACCGCGGTGGTGCGCAAGGCCGGCTCGGCGATCGGCGAGATCGTCGATTCCTCCCAGCGTGTGGACCAGCTGCTCGACGAGATCGCCACCGGCGCGCGTGAGCAGAGTGCCGGCATCGCGCAGATCGGCCAGGCGGTGCAGGAGCTGGACCGCGTGACGCAGCAGAACGCCGCGCTGGTGCACCAGACCGCGGCGGCCTCGGCCTCGATGAAGGACCAGGCGCTGCAGCTCGCAGGCGAGGTCAGCCGCTTCCGGCTGCCGGCCGGCTGAGCATCAGGTGATGCGGTAGAAGTCCAGCTTCACGCAGCGCGCCTCGCGCTGGCCCACGGCGAGCGCGAGCACCCGGTTCAGGTGCAGCCAGGCCGGGGCGCCGGTGGTGAAGCGCACGACGGTGCGGAAAAAGTACTCGTCGCGCGCCACCGCCTCGCCGCGTGCCAGCCGGGCCATCACCTCCGCGGGGCCGTGGCGCAGGCCGTCGCTCTGCACCTCGATCAGGCCGCCGTCGTCGGCCCGGATCACGTAGTGCGCGGCGATCTCCAGCACGCCGTCGGCGCGCAGGATCTGCCAGTCCACGCCGCCTTCGACCAGCGTGCCGTTCAGCTCGGGGCCGCGCACCGTGCCGCCGGCCAGCGGCACGTAGCGGCGCTCGCCATGCTTGGCGGGGCAGAGGGTGACGAGGTCGCCAACCTCGCAGACGACCTGGGGTTGTCGCAGGCCACGGTCAAAACCTACCGGGCGCGCGCCTTCGAGCGCCTGGGCATGCACTTCAAGAGCGGGCTGTTCGCGGCCTTCCTGCCGCGGCAGTGACGGGCCGGGGCGGGACGGTGAGGGGCTGCGGTGGGCTCTGAGCGGGGCTGTCCTCCTCTGGGATGACAGGGCGCCGGCCCCGCGCCCGGCACACTGCCCGCAACCATGTGAGGAGACTGCCCGATGATCCACCGCCACCCAACCCGCCAACCCACCCGCCGCTCTGCCCTGGCCGCCTTCGCCGTCGCTGCCGTCCTGTGCGCGCCGCTGCCCGGCGTGGCCCAGACCTTCCCGGACCACCAGGTCAAGCTGGTGGTGGGCTTCCCGCCCGGCAGCGGGCCCGACTTGGTGGCGCGCCACCACGGCGGCGCAACGCCTGGCGGTGCTGCCGGAGGTGCCCACCTTCACCGAGGCCGGCCACCCGAAGGCTGACTTTGCCTCCTGGTTCGCCGTGCTGGTGCCCACCGGCACGCCCGGTCCGGTGGTGGACCTGCTCAACCGCCAGGTGGTGGCCGCCCTGCAAAGCCCGGACGTGCGCCAGAAGCTGCAGGAGGCCGGCTTCAATGTGATCGCCAGCTCGCGCGCCGACACCGAGCGCATGCTCAAGGCCGAAGCCGCCCGCTGGGCCGGCATCGTCAAGGCCTCGGGCTTCAAGGCCGACTGAGGCGGTTCGACGCTCCACTGCGCTCGGCGCGGAACTCGGCACAACCAAGCAGCGGCCGCGGAGCCGGCTTCGCCGGGCCGCCGGCGGCGCCCCCTTGAGGGGGAGCGCCGAAGGCGCTTCGGGGGGGGTGTTCAGTCCTGCGCCCGCAGCAGCGCGTTGATGCGCTGCGCCGTGGCGAGCAGGCGGGGCAGGAACTGCTGCGTCATCTGCGTCACCGGCGTGCGCGCCACCTGCCCGCTGATGTTGATCGCCGCCACCACCCGGCCTGCGCGGTTGACGATGGGCGCTGCCATCGACACCAGGCCTTCTTCCAGCTCGCCGTCCACCAGCGCGTAGCCCTGCGCGCGCACCCGCCGCAGTTCGGCGAGCAGGGCGCTGCGGTCGGTCAGCGTGCGTGCGGTGTGGGCGGTCAGGGTCAGGCGCTCCAGGCGCTGCGTCAGCGCGGCATCGTCCAGCCCGGCCAGCAGCACCCGGCCCATCGAGGTGCAGTGCGCCGGCAACCGGCTGCCCACGCCGAGGTTGATCGCCATGATCTTGCCGGCCGGCACCCGCAGCACGTAGACGATGTCGTCGCCCTCCAGCACCGCGGCGGAGCAGGACTCGCCGATCTCGCGCACCAGTTCCTCCATGCCCGGCTGCGCCAGGTGCCACAGCGGCAGCGAGCTGAGGTAGGCAAAACCCAGCTCCAGCACCTTTGGCGTGAGGCGGAACCGCCGCCCATCGCCATCCACGGTTTCCACGTAGCCGAGCTGCTGCAGCGTCAGCAGGATGCGTCGCGCCCCCGCCCGCGTGAGCCCGGCGCGCTCGGCCGCCTCGGTCAGCGTCTGCGCGGGCGCCTGCGCGCCAAAGCTGCGCAGCACCGCCAGTCCGCGGGCGAAGGACTGCACGTAGCTGTCGCCCGGGCGCGGGGCGGCCTCGCCGTCGTCGGCGGCGGACTGGCCTGCATTGACAGACCCCGGAGGGCTCTCTAGCATCACTTGTTCTTTCCAAGAATTTCTGTTCGATATACGAACTTGATGCGCCTACTCTAGCCGAACCCGGCCCGCTTGCCCAGCGGTCGGGCCCGCCGGCCGGAGCCCGAGTCAACGCCGGCCGCCGAGTCCGCCGGCCCCTTTGGAGACTGCATGACCCCCCGCCACGCCTTCATCTGCGATGCCATCCGCACGCCCATCGGCCGCTACGGCGGCGCGCTGTCGTCGGTGCGCACCGACGATCTCGCCGCCATCCCGCTCAAGGCGTTGATGGCACGCAACACCGGCGTGGACTGGGAGGCGGTGACCGATGTGATCTACGGCTGCGCCAACCAGGCCGGCGAGGACAACCGCAACGTCGCCCACATGGCCACGCTGCTGGCCGGGCTGCCGCTGGCGCTGCCGGGCTCGACCATCAACCGCCTCTGCGGCTCCGGGCTGGACGCCGTGGGCACCGCCGCGCGCGCCATCAAGGCCGGCGAGGCGGGCCTGATGATCGCCGGCGGCGTGGAGAGCATGAGCCGTGCGCCCTTCGTGATGCCCAAGGCCGAGAGCGCCTTCTCGCGCGCCAACGCGGTCTACGACACCACCATCGGCTGGCGCTTCATCAACAAGCGCATGAAGGAGCTCTACGGCGTGGACTCGATGCCCGAGACCGCCGAGAACGTCGCCACCGACTGGAAGATCGAGCGCGAGGCCCAGGACCGCATGGCCCTGGCCAGCCAGATGAAGGCGGTGGCTGCGCAGAAGGCCGGCTTCTTCGACGCCGAGATCTGCCCGGTCACGATCCCGCAGAAGAAGGGCGACGCGGTCATCGTCAGCCGTGACGAGCACCCGCGCGAGACCAGCCTGGAGTCACTCGCCAAGCTCAAGGGCGTGGTGCGCCCGGACGGCACGGTGACCGCCGGCAACGCCAGCGGCGTCAACGACGGTGCCTGCGCCCTGCTGCTGGCCGATGAGGCGAGCGCGGCGAAGCACGGCCTGACCCCGCGCGCCCGCGTCGTCGGCATGGCCACCGCCGGGGTGCCCCCGCGCGTGATGGGCATCGGCCCGGCCCCGGCCACCCGCAAGGTGCTGGAGCTCACCGGCCTGACGCTGGCGCAGCTCGACGTGATCGAGCTCAACGAGGCCTTTGCCGCCCAGGGCCTGGCGGTGCTGCGTGACCTGGGTCTGGCCGACGACGACGTCCGTGTTAACCCCAACGGCGGCGCCATCGCGCTGGGCCACCCGCTGGGGGCCTCGGGCGCGCGCCTGGCCACCACCGCAGTCAACCAGCTGCACCGCAGCGGCGGGCGCTATGCGCTGTGCACCATGTGCATCGGCGTGGGCCAGGGCATCGCGATGATCCTGGAACGTGTGTGACCCGGGCGGCGCCGCAGGGCGCTGCCGCCCGTGACACACTGACCGCATGAACCGCATCCACACCTACCTCCTGCGCGTCGAGTTCGGCGACTGCGATCCGGCGCAAATCGTCTGGTTTCCGAACTACTTCCGCTGGGCCGATGCGGCCAGCCGCCACTTCTTCATCCAGTGTGGCCTGCCGAGCTGGAAGACCACCGAAGCCGAGCGCGGCATCATCGGCACGCCGCTGGTGGACACCCACGCGCGCTTCAAGCGCCCGGCGTCCTATGGGGACCAGCTGACCATCGACAGCTTCGTGCCGGAGTGGCGTCGCACCAGCTTCGTGATGCGCCACACCGTGCGCCGCGGCGACGAGACGCTCTGCGAGATCACCGAGGTGCGCGTCTTCGCCCGCCGCAAGGGCGATGGCAGCGACCCGCACGCCATCGAGGCCGTGCCGGTGCCGGAGGACTGGCGCGCGCTGTGCGAGTGAGGAGCGAGCGAGGTACCAGCAAGGTGCCAACAAGGCGCCAGCAGCCCGGATCGCTCCGGGGTCACCATCCCATGACAAACGCCCGCGGCTGCGGGCGTTGTCGTCTTCAGCGGGGGCGCCGCCTCAGGGCCGGATCACCTCCGGCCCATCCCCGTACAGCGCTGCCACCTTGTCCGCCCGGCGGGTCAGCACCGCGCGCTGGTTGATGTAGCCCTTGTCGGTGATCTCGCCGTCGTCCACGGTGGGCGGCTCGTCGAGGATCAGCGCGCGGGTGGGGCACTGCGAGGTGCCACCGCCTTCGGCCTTGATGGCGCGCAGGCCGGCGGCGATGGTTTCGCGCACGGTCTCGACCGGCAGCGCCTTGGCCTGCGGCGTGAGGAAGACCAGCAGGCCGACCTCCTCGCGGTCGTGGCCGGTGACCACCGCGTCGGACACGTGCGGCGCGCAGGCGCTGACGCTGCGGATGCGCACGCTGCCCACGCTGACCCAGGTGCCGCTCATGAGCTTGAAGTCCTCGGCCACGCGGCCGTCGAAGGCCACGCCGCGCTCGGGGCGGGTGTCGTCCACCAGCTTGCCGGCGTCGCCGATGCGGTAGTAGCCCTCGGCGTCGAAGGCCGCGGCGTTGGCTTCCTGGTTGTTGCGGTAGCCCGGGAAGATCGACGGGCCGCGCACGCGCATCTCCAGCTTGCCGCCGTTGGGGATGAACTTGAGTTCGATGCCCGGCAGCGGCAGGCCGATGCAGCCGGCGCGGTCGATGCGCCAGTGCACCGAGGTGGCGGCCGGCGCCGTCTCGGTGCTGCCCCAGGAGGAGGTGAACCACAGCGGGCGGTCACGCACCTTGCGGGCCACCGCTTCCAGGCGCTCCCACAGGCTCTGCGGCAGGGCGGCGGCGGCGTAGAAGATGCCTTCGAGGTTCTCGAAGAAGGTGCGCGCAAATTCGAGGTCGCTCTCCAGGTAGGGCAGCAGCATGTCGTAGCCGCGTGGCACGTTGAAGAGGAAGTTGGGACGGACCTCGCGCAGGTTGGCCACGGTCTTCTCGATCAGCCCGGGCACCGGCCGGCCTTCGTCGATGGTCAGGCTGCCACCGTGCGAGAGCACCATGTTGAAGTTGTGGTTGCCGCCGAAGGTGTGGCTCCAGGGCAGCCAGTCCACCAGCCGCAGCGGGTAGCGCACCAGCATCGGCCAGGCCTGCGCCATCTGCTGCTGGTTGGCGCAGAGCATGCGGTGGGTGTTGATGACCACCTTGGGCACGCCGGTGGAGCCGGAGGTGAGCAGGTACTTGGCCGGCCACTCGGGGCGGATGGCGTGGTACAGGTCGATGACCGTCTCGGTCTCCTCGGCCTGCAGCAGCGACTCGAAGGACAGCGCCCCGTGTTGGCCGAGGGCGCTGTCGTGCGCGTGGGTGCTGAACACGGCCGGGCAGCGCGCGCCCCAGCTCTTCACTGCGCCGCCATAGACCTTGGCGTCGGAGGCGTAGACCAGCGCGGGGTCGAGCGCATCCAGGATCGCGCAGATCTTGCTGTGGTCCTTGGTGAGCCGGCTGTAGGCGCTGGAGACGGTGCAGCTGACGCGGCCGATGTGCATCGTCGCCAGCATCAGCAGGGCGTGGTCGATGGAGTTGTCCGACAGGATCACCACCGGCTTGTGCTCGGGCAGGTCCAGGTTCAGCAGCGACTGGGCGATGCGGCCGACCAGGTGGCGGGTCTCGCCGTAGGTCAGGCGGCGCCAGCTGCCGTCGGGATGGCGCTCGGCCAGGAACGGGGCCTGCGGTGTCATGCGCGCCCAGTGCTCCAGCCAGGAGCCGATGCTGCGGGCGAAGGGTTGCAGGGCCTCCGGCGAGCGCAGCACGAAACCGCCGCCGGGCAGGTCTTCCCGGGTCACGCGCGCGGGTGCGAGCGCCGCGGCGTCGTCGAAGGGCAGCAAGTCCATGGGTTCTCTCCTTGATCTATGGGGCCGGGCGTCAGACGCCCAGGTAGCCGGCCAGCTCGGTGCTGCCGCGCAGTGCGGCCGAGGCGCCGGCGAGGACGAGGCTGCCTTTTTGCAGCACGACGAGGCGGTCCGACTCGTTGCAGACCTTGCGGTAGTCGCGGTCGACGATCAGCGTGGCGATGCCGCTGGCGCGGATCTGGCCGATCACGCGCCAGATCTCGGTGACGATGAGCGGCGCCAGGCCCTCGGTGGCCTCGTCGAGGATGATCAGCTCGGGGTGCGTCATCAGCGCGCGGCCGATCGACAGCATCTGCTGCTCGCCGCCCGAGAGCTGCGCGCCGAGGTTGCCCAGCCGCTCCTTCAGGCGCGGGAAGGTGGCCAGCACGCGCTCGTAGGTCCAGTCGCTGCGGCCGTCGCGGCCGGTGCGCGCGGCCATCACCAGGTTCTCGCGCACGCTGAGGTTGGGGAACACGCCGCGCCCCTCGGGCACGTAGGCCACGCCCAGGCGGGCCACCTCGTGCGGCCGGGCGCGCGAGCAGTCCTGGCCGAACAGGGTGATGCGGCCGTCGCGCTGCGCCACGTGGCCGAGCAGGGTGCGGATCAGCGTGCTCTTGCCCATGCCGTTGCGGCCGAGCAGGCCCACGGTCTCGCCGCGGCGGATCTGCAGGTCCACGCCGTGCAGCACGTGGCTGCTGCCGTACCAGGCGTGGATGCCGCTGGCATCCAGCAGCAGTTCGGAGGAAGGGGAAGAGGGGGAGGGGGCTGAGGCCATCGTCAGTGTCCGCCGAGGTAGGCTGCCTGCACGGCCGGGCTGGCCCGCACGGCGTCGGGCGTGTCGGAGGCGATCACCGCACCGTTGACCATCACGGTGATGCGGTCGGCGATGCGGAACACCGCGTCCATGTCGTGCTCAACCAGCAGGATCGCGTGGCTGGCCTTGAGCTGCGCCAGCAGCGCCAGCATGCGCTCGGTCTCCTCGGCGCCCATGCCGGCCAGCGGTTCGTCGAGCAGCAGCACCTCGGGGCCGGTGGCCAGGCACATGGCGATCTCCAGCTGGCGCTTCTGGCCGTGCGAGAGCAGCCCGGCGCTGCGCTGCTGCACCTCCTGCAGGCCCACGCGCTCGATCACCGCGCGGGCGGCGGCGTTGCTGTCCGGGCAGGCCTGGGCGCTTTGCCACCAGCGCCAGGGCCGGGGCGTGCGGGCCTGGGCGGCCAGCCGGCAGTTCTCGAACACCGTGAAGCCGGGGTAGATGGTGTTGCGCTGGTAGCTGCGCCCCAGCCCGGCCTGGGCGCGGCGCGGCTGGGACCAGCCGGTGGCGTCCTGCCCGAGCAGCTCGACGCGCCCGCCCGAGGGCGGGATCTCGCCGGAGAGGATGTTGATCAGCGTGGACTTGCCCGCGCCGTTGGTGCCGATGACGGCGTGCACCTCGCCGCGCCGCAGGTCGATCGAGACGCGGTCCACCGCCACCAGCCCGCCCCAGCGGCGGGTGATGTCCTGGCCCCGAAGCAGGATGTCAGCCATGTTGCGCTCCCTGGGCAGGCCCGGTGCTGCCGCGCGGCGCGCGGCCGGTCAGCCGCGCGCGCCACTGGGCCGGCAGGCCCACCAGGCCGTTGGGCAGCAGGGCCACGCAGGCGATGATGCTCAGTCCCAGCCCGAGGTGCCAGTGCTTGGCGAAGGCGCCGAAGATCGCCTCGGACTTGAAGAACTCCTGCAGCAGCGCGAAGGCGAAGGCGCCGATCAGCGCCCCGCGCAGGTGGCCCAGGCCGCCCAGGATGATCATGATCAGCACCGCGCCGGAGAGGTGCCAGCTCATCAGCTCGGGGTTCACCACGCCGTCCTTCACTGCGAAGAGGAAGCCCGCCAGCCCGGCCAGCGCGCCCGAGATCACGAAGGCGGCCAGCTTGTACGGGTAGGTCGAGAAGCCGGTGGCGCGCATGCGCTGCTCGTTGGCCTTGATGCCGGCCAGCGCCCGGCCGAAGCGCGAGCGCAGCAGCAGCGCCAGGAAGCCGAACACGCCGGCCAGCATCACCAGCGTGAAGGCGTAGAAGCTCGGCGCGTGGTCGAGGTTGACCAGCGTGGCCCCGCCCACCGCCAGCGTCGGCTTGACGTTGAGGTAGATGCCGTCGGTGCCGCCGCCCAGCGGGGTGTCGTGCACCACGTAGTAGGCCATCTGCGCGAAGGCCAGCGTCACCATGATGAAGTACACGCCCTTGGTGCGCAGCGACAGCGCGCCCATGAACAGCGCATAGGCCGCAGCCGCCAGCACGCTGGCCGGCAGCAGCCAGGTCAGGTTGGCCGCATCGCTCTCGGGCGACAGCAGCACCGCGGCGTAGGCGCCGATGCCGAACAGCGCCGCCTGGCCGAAGCAGACCAGGCCGGTGCTGCCCACCAGCAGCTCCAGGCTGAGCGCGAAGATCGCGTAGATCATGATCTTGGTGACCAGGTCCACGCCGAACTGCCCGGCCGCGAAGGGGTAGAGCGCCAGCAGCACGAACACCGCGGCGGTGAAGAGGGACTTGGGGGAACGCATGGGGTCAGCCCGCCTTGAACAGGCCGTCCGGCTTCCAGAGCAGGATCAGGGCCATCAGCACATAGACCAGCACGCCGGCCGCCTGCGGGAACACCACCTTGCCGAAGGTGTCCACCACGCCGATCAGCAGCGCCGCCAGCAGCGCGCCGCGGATCGAGCCGATGCCGCCGATCACCACCACCACGAAGCAGATGATCAGCACCTGGTTGCCCATGCCTGGGTACACGGAGGACACCGGCGCGGCCACCATGCCGGCCAGCACCGCGATCGCCACCCCGGCGGCGAACACCACGCGGTAGAGGAACTTGATGTCGATGCCCAGCGACTGCACCATCTCCCGGTTGGTCGAGCCGGCGCGGATCATCATGCCCAGCCGGGTGCGCGTGAACACCGCCCACATGCCCGCGGCCAGCGCCAGGCACACGCCCGAGATGAACAGCCGGTAGACCGGGTAGGTCATCACCTCGCCCAGCGGGATGGTGCCGGCCAGCCAGTCCGGCGGCTGCACGCCGTAGACGTCGTCACCGACGATCAGGCTGCGCAGCTCCTCGAACACCAGGATCAGCCCGTAGGTCATCAGCACCTGCTGCAGGTGCTCGCGCTCGTAAAGGAAGCTGAAGAAGGCCCACTCCAGCACGTAGCCCAGCACCACGGCCAGCACCAGCCCGACGAACAGCGTGGCGAAGAAGCCGCCGCCGAAGGTGCTCGCCACCACCGGCGCCAGCGCATAGGCCATGTACGCGCCGATCATGTAGAAGCTGCCGTGCGCCAGGTTGATGACGCCCATGATCCCGAAGATCAGCGTCAGCCCGGAGGCGACCAGGAACAGCAGCAGCCCGTACTGCAGCGAGTTCAGGCACTGGATGAGGAAGGTGGCAAGGTCCACGGCAACCCAGAAAGGAGGGAGGTATCAGGCGAGCGAAGCAACGCCAAGATGTGATGCAGATCCCGTCGCGAGCAGCCCGAGGTGGCGTCGAGCACCGCAGCCGTACTCCCGTACGGCGAGGAGCGCAGGCGCCAGATCGGGTTGCGCAGCAGGGAGATGCGTTACATCTTGCAGCCGCGGGCGGGGTCGGGGAGGACCTTCACGGCCACGCCCGTCATCACGTTCTCGCGCCCCTTGGCCTCGCGCACGTAGAAGTCCTGCACCGGGTTGTGCGCCGCGCTCAGGGTGTACTTGCCGCGCGGGCTGTCCACCGTCATCTTGCGCATCGCCGCCACCATCGCCTCGCGCTTGCCGAAGTCGCCCTTCACCGCGCTCAGGCCGCCGGCCAGGATCTGCGCGGCGTCATAGCCCTGCACCGCGTACACGTCCGGCTGCATCTTGTAGGTCACCGCGTACTTGTTGCGGAAGGCGTTGTCGCGCGGCGTGTTCAGCCCGTCGGCATAGTGCAGCGAGGTCAGCAGGCCCTGCGCGGAGGCACCCTGGGCGTCCAGCGTGCCATCGGTGAGGAAGCCCGAGCCCATCAGCGGGATGCTCTTCTTCAGGCCCGCGGCGTCGTAGTCCTTGACGAACTTGACCGCGCCGCCTCCGGCGAAGAAGGCGAACACCACGTCGGGCTTCTGCGCCGCGATCTCGGTCAGCAGGGCCTGGAACTCCACGCCCGGGAACGGCAGGTTCAGGTCCTTGGTCACCTTGCCGCCGCCCTTCTCGAAGGCCTCGGTGAAGCCCTTCACCGTCTCCAGGCCGGCGGCGTAGTTCCAGGTGATGGTCATTGCCTTCTTGTAGCCCTTCTGGGCGGCCATCACGCCGGTGGCATAGCCCGGCTGCCAGTTGCTGAAGCTGGAGCGGATGATGTTGGGCGCACACAGCGGGCCGGTGATCGCGTCCGCACCGGCGTTCGGCACGATCAGCATCGTCTTGCTTTCCTTGACCGCGCGGGCCATCGCCAGCGCGACGCCGGAGTGCACGGTGCCGACGATCACGTCGACGTTGTCGCGCTTGATCAGCTTGTTGACGTTGTCGGTCGCCTTGGCCGGGTCGCTCTCGTCATCGACCTTGAAGTACTGGATCTCGCGCCCGCCGAGCTTGCCGCCCTGCTCGGCCACGTGCTGCTTGAAGCCGTTCTCGATCGCGGTGCCCAGCGCCGCGAAGGTGCCGGTGGCCGGCAGCATCAGGCCGACCTTCAGCGGCGGCTGGCCCTGGGCCAGCGCCGCCGGGGCGGCCACGGTGGCGGCCAGCGCCGCGGCAGCCAGCGCGTGACGGGTGAACGACATCAGGGGGGCTTGTTGCATGGTTGTCTCCTACTTGGATCGTGAATCAGGGCCGGCGCGACGATGCACGAAATCGACCACCCGGTCGATCAGGGCTTTCGGCTGGTCACGGTGCGGCGAATGGCCGCAGGCGTCGAGCTTCAGCAGCTCGACCTGGCCAGCGGGCAGGCCCTGCGCGATGCGATCGATCTGGGCCATCGTGCCGTACTGGTCGTCCTGGCCCTGCACCGCCAGCACCGGGCAGCGCACGCTGGCCACCTCGGCCTCGATGTTCCAGGCCAGGAAGTCCGGGTCGAGCCAGATGTCGTTCCAGCCGCGGAAGGCCGAGTCCGGGTCGTCGTGGTACTTCGCCAGCTTCGCGCGCAGGTCGGTGCTCGCGTAGGCCTCGCGGGCCTCCTCGATGCTGGCCACCGTCAGCGCCTCGACGAAGAGGTGCGGCGCACAGACCACCAGCCCCGCCACCTGGTCGGGGAAGGCCGCGGCATGCAGCAGCGCGATCGAGCCGCCGTCGCTGTGGCCGAACAGCCAGAGCCGCTCCCCAGATGAAGAAGGCGCATGACCCAGCGCGGCCAGCACCTGCGGCAGTACCTCCTGCGCCTGGCGGTGCATGAAGTCCGGGCGCCAGCGGTCCTCGGCCCGCTTGGGCGTCGAGCGGCCATAGGCCGGGCGCGAATAGACCAGGCCACGCCAGCCCAGCGCCTGCGCCATCTGCTGCGGGAAATCCCGCCACATCGAGACCGACCCCAGGCCCTCGTGCAGGAAGACCAGCAGCGGCGCGGCGGGGTCGTCCACGCCGACACGGGCGAACTCGACGCGCTGGCGCCGGCCGTCCCAGTCGAGCTCGACGAAGCCCTCGCGCGCCGTCACCGCCTGATCCGTCATCGCGCCGGGCTCCGCTCAGCCTTGGCCGCCGCCGCTGCTGCTGTTGCCAATCGCTTCGCGCTCGCGCAGCTTGAAGCGCTGGATCTTGCCGGTGGCCGTCTTGGGCAGCTCGTCGACGAACTCGATCTGGCGCGGGTACTTGAAGGGCGCCAGCTTGTCCTTGACGAAGCCCTTCAGCGCCTCGTCTGACACTTCGCTGCCGGACTTCAGCACCACGAAGGCCTTGGTCTTGGTCAGGCCGTCGGCGTCGTTCACGCCGATCACCGCCGCCTCCAGCACCGCCGGGTGCTGCACCAGCGTGGCCTCGACCTCGAAGGGGCTGACGTAGATGCCGCTGACCTTGAGCATGTCGTCGCTGCGGCCGCCGTAGGTGTAGCTGCCATCGGCGTTGCGCACGTACTTGTCGCCGCTCTTGGTCCAGCCGCCCTGGAAGGTGTCGCGCGTCTTCTGCCGATTGCCCCAGTACATCATCGCGGCGCTGGGGCCGTGGATGTAGAGGTCGCCCGGCTCGGTGGAGCCATCCGGGTTCTGGGGCACCGGCTGGCCGTCCTCGCCGCGCAGCTCGATCTCGTAGCCCGGCACCGGCCAGCCGGTGGTGCCGTAGCGCACCTTCTCGGGCCGGTTGCTCAGGAAGATGTGCAGCATCTCGGTCGAGCCGATGCCGTCGACGATGTCCACGCCGAAGTGGCGCTTGAAGCGCTCGCCCAGCTCGCCCGGCAGCGCCTCGCCGGCCGAGGAGACCAGGCGCATCGCCACGTCGTTGCGCCCCGGCAGCCCCGGGTGCGCCAGCATGCCGGCAAAACCGGTCGGCGCACCGTAGAAGACGGTGGGCTTCAGTCCCTTCTGGCTGGGCAGCGCGGCGGTCCAGCGCTTGAAGGTGGCCTCCGGCGTCGGGCGCTCGCCCATCAGCACCGTGGTCGCGCCCACGCTCATCGGGAAGGTCAGCGCATTGCCCAGGCCGTAGGCGAAGAAGAGCTTGGCCGCGGAGAAGCAGACGTCGTCCTCGCGCAGGCCCAGCACGCCCTTGCCGTAGAGCTCGCTGGTCCAGTAGGGGTTGGCGTGCGAGTGCACCGTGCCCTTGGGCCGGCCGGTGGAGCCCGACGAGTAGAGCCAGAAGCCGGGGTCGTCGCCGCTGGTGGCGGCCGGCTTGGCGGCGGGCGTCTGCGCGGCCAGGAAGGCCTCGAACTCCACCTCCGACGGGTGCAGCGGTGCCGCCGGGCGCGAGACGATCACCTTGCCCACCTCGTGGTCGGACTTGATCATCGCCATCGTCACGGTGGGCAGCAGCGCGCCGGAGACCAGCACCGCCTGGGCGCGTGAGTGCTCCAGCATGTAGGCGTAGTCGTCGGCGGTCAGCAGGGTGTTCACCGCCACCGGCACCAGGCCGGCGTACATCGCGCCCAGGAAGCTCACCGGCCAGTCGATGCTGTCGTGCATCAGCAGCAGCACGCGCTCCTCGCGCCGGATGCCCAAGCCACGCAGGCCGGCGGCCATGCGGCGCACCCGCTCATCCAGGCTGCCGTAGGTCAGGCTGCCGGCCTCGTCGATGAAGGCGGTCTTGCCCGGCCGGCCGGCATTGGCCGCCAGCAGGTGCTGGGCGTAGTTGAAGGTCGGACCCGGGGCCGGGATGCCGGTGTCGAGCGCGGGACCGGGGGCGAATTCGGTGATGGGGCTCATGTCTAGTCTCCTGGTCTGCGGGTCGGCAGTCCCGCGAAGCGGGGCGTGGCCGGCACCGATTCGGGTGCGTCAGGCGGCGGGCGTCAACCGGGTCAGCACCGAGGCGCTGGCCGGGTCAGGCCTTGGTGAATTCGATCGCCCCGGCGGGCAGCAGGTACAGCACGTAGGCGCGCCCGCCGCGCACGGTCGGGCGGTGGGCGCTGCCGGGCGGGTAGACCAGCCAGCCGGCGCCGCGGCCGTCGAACTGCGCGTCGGCGTCCACCGGCACGATCAGGTCGATCTCGCCATTCGGGTGCGCGTGGTGCGGGCCGGCGAGGTCGGCCATGTTCACCACGTCCACCGAGAAACCGGCCAGCGCCTCGCTGGGCTTGAAGATGCGGCCGTAGCGGATGCCGCCCCCTTCGCGGTTGCAGAGCCAGCCCTCGGCCACGCCGCTGCGGATCGACTCGGCCAGCTCCGCGTAGGTGCTGCTGAGCGCGCCATGCTGCGCGTTCAGCCAGGCGTCGAGCGCGCCATCCAGCGGCCGGCCGGCCAGTTCGGCGGTGAGCCGGGCGACTCGGGAATGCATCAGGTCTTGTGACATCATGGCTCGTGACGACTCGGAGGGACGGTGGGCATGCCTGCAGTGCCGTCCTGACCGGGCGATGTCGGCCTCGCTCGATGCGGGTGACTTGCCTTGCGACCGGGACGTTTATGCATTATTGTGCGTGCATTCAAACGATATCCAGCGGGTCCTAGGGTGTCAAGCAATATAGTGCATGCATGGTGTTTCCCCTAGGCCCCCTGACAGGACCGATGCGCGCCCACCTCCCGGCCCCGACCGATGGCCTCTCCATCGCAGCGCCGCTCTCGAACGATGCCTCCCTGCCCGTGCCCGCCACGGAGGACGAGGGCAAGAACCCCTTCCTGGTCGCGCTGGGCGAGCGGGTGCGCAACCTGCGCGCGCGCCGCGGCCTCACGCGCAAGGCGGTGGCGCTGTCGGCCGATGTGTCCGAGCGCCACCTCGCCAACCTGGAGTACGGCATCGGCAATGCGTCGATCCTGGTGCTGCAGCAGGTGGCCGGCGCGTTGCAGTGCTCGCTGGCCGAGCTGATCGGCGACGTGACCACGTCATCGCCCGAGTGGCTGCTGATCCGCGAGCTGCTGGAGCACCGCAACGAGGCGGAGCTGCGGCGCGCCCGCGTGGAGCTGGCCGAGCTGTTCGGCAACCGCACCGACGAGCGCGCGCGCAGCAACCGCATCGCGCTGATCGGCCTGCGCGGTGCGGGCAAGTCCACGCTCGGCCAGATGCTGGCCGAGGACCTGGGCTACCCCTTCATCGAGCTGAGCAGGGAGATCGAGAAGTTCGCCGGCTGCAGCGTGCGCGAGATCCAGGATCTGTACGGCACCAACGCCTACCGCCGCTACGAGCGCCGCGCGCTGGAGGAGGCGATCCAGATCTACCCGGAGGTGGTCATCGCCACGCCGGGCGGCATCGTCTCCGACCCGGCCACCTTCAACCTGCTGCTGGCGCACTGCTACGCCATCTGGCTGCAGGCCCGGCCGGAGGACCACATGGGCCGCGTCGCCGCCCAGGGGGACATGCGGCCGATGGCGGCGAGCAAGGAGGCGATGGACGACCTGCGGCGCATCCTCGATGGCCGCTCGGCGTTCTACTCCAAGGCCGACCTGGTGTTCGACACCAGCGCGCAGGCGCTGCAGCCCAGCCGCGAGGCGCTGTGCGCCCAGGTCAAGGCCGCGCTCAGCCTGCCCTGAGCGGCCCGCGGCCGTTCCCTCGACCGCCTCCGCAACCGTTCGTCAGCGCGCCTTTTCCAGCGGCAGGTCGCCCGGCACCGTTGCACCGGTCGGCTGGCGCTTCGTCCGGCCCAGCAGGCGGCGGGCGTAGGCGGGCAGGGCGCTGCGGTCGCTGATCAGGCGGTGGCCAACGCGGCTGCCGACTTCCCAGGTGCGCAGCAGCGCGGCACCGATGCCCGGCGTGGGCGCCAGGCGCGCCACCAGCCAGAGCAGGCCGGCGGGCCAGAAAGCGGGGTGCCAGGACAGCGCGCGCACCAGGTGCGCCCGCGCCGCCGGCAGCAGCCCGGCGGCGAGCGCGGTGCGGCCAACCCACAGCTCGTAGTGGCGGCGGATCACGCGCAGCTCGGGGTCCTTCGGGTTGGGCGTGTAGAACAGCTCATCGAAGAACTTCAGCTTGTTCAGCTCGAAGCGGTGCGCGCCGGCGCCCGAGGCCAGGTGGTCGCACTTGAGCTTCTGGCCGGCGGGGGCATTCTCATGCTTGACCGCACAGGGCACTGCGATCATCGCGGCCTGGAAGTGCTTGCACAGCAACGCCATGAAGCGGAAATCCGCCGCGCTGCGCGTCTCGGTGCTGAACTCGCCGATCACCTCCAGCGCCTCGCGGCGCAGCATCGTGATGGGCAGCCAGTTCAGGTAGCCCCAGCGCATGTGCTGGAAGAGCTGGCCGCGGTACACCTGGGCGGCGGGCTGGCCGAGCCGGTGCACGATCGCCTGGCCCCAGGCGCCCACGGGCTCGCGCTGGCTGTACACGCGCAGGTAGTCGTCGTCCTTCGGCTGGGCGATGTCGCAGTGGCCCAGGCCGATCGAGCTGGCCCGCTGGGCGTAGGCCGGCACCAGCACGCGGTCGAACACCTGGTCGAGCAGCCCGTTCTTATGGCTGTGGAACTCGGTGGTGACGAACATCTGCTGCGGGTTCGCCTCCAGGAAGGCGGTGGTCAGCGCCAGGTAGTGCGGGTACCACTCGTCGTCCGAATCCAGGAAGGTGACGTAGCGCCCGGTCGCCAGGCGCAGCCCGGCGTTGCGTGCGTGGTAGACCCCGGCGTTGGCCTGGCGGTGCACCCGGATGCGCCGGTCGTCCAGCGTGGCGAGCCAGGCCGCGGTCTCGTCGGTGGAGCCGTCGTCGACCAGGATCAGTTCCCAATCGAGCATCGTCTGGCGGCGCACGCTGTCCACGGCTCGGCCGAGCACATCGGCACGGTTGTACGTGGGCAGGATGATCGATACGAGGGGGAGGGTGGTCATGGTGTCTTGCCGCAACTGCATGCAGGAGTCAGTCTCGGAGGCATTTGTGACATCCCGGTGAACCTGCATCAAATGGGAAAACGTCACTTTAGGGGGGCCAGATTGGCCGTGGCTTAAGAGCGCCACAGTCGCCTGGCGCTGTCGTCCGTTGCCCTCACGCGGGTTGACCTTGAGCGCGAGGCCACCCTGGGGCGACTCGACGGGTGCGGTCGTTGGCCGCGTCCATCCGGAACTTCCCGAGCGCGGCGGCCCCGGCAAGGGGCCTCTGATCCACCTCAAGGTCTCCCGTTGAATGCACTATGGTGCATTGACGTTATCTTTTGAAATGAAAGATAGTGCATTGTCAGCGGGCGGCCGGGCATCTACCTTCGCCACCGGCTCGCGCGACGCCACCCTTGGATGGACGACCAGGAGAGCAGACCGATGAGCGGCATCAACTACAGCGAGAAAATCCCCAACAACGTCAACCTCAGCTCCGACCGCACGCTGCAGCGCGCGCTGGAGCACTGGCAGCCCAACTACCTGCAGTGGTGGCAGGACATGGGCCCGGACGGCTCCACCAATTTCGATGTCTACCTGCGCACCGCCGTCAGCGTCGACCCCGACGGTTGGGCCCAGTTCGGCCACGTCAAGATGCCCGACTACCGCTGGGGCATCTTCCTGACCCCGGTCGAGGGTGAACGCCAGATCAACTTCGGCGAGCACAAGGGCCGCCCGGCCTGGCAGGAGGTTCCCGGCGAATACCGCAGCACGCTGCGCCGCATCATCGTCACCCAGGGCGACACCGAGCCCGCCTCGGTTGAGCAGCAGCGCCACCTGGGCCTGACCGCGCCCAGCCAGTACGACCTGCGCAACCTCTTCCAGGTCAACGTGGAAGAAGGCCGCCACCTCTGGGCGATGGTCTACCTGCTGCACCGCTACTTCGGCCGCGACGGCCGCGAGGAGGGCGAGGCCCTGCTGGAGCGCCGCTCGGGCGATGCGGACAACCCGCGCATCCTCACCGCCTTCAATGAGAAGACGCCCGACTGGCTGAGCTTCTTCATGTTCACCTTCATCACCGACCGCGACGGCAAGTACCAGCTCGCCGCGCTGGCCGAGAGCGGCTTCGACCCGCTGGCGCGCACCTGCAAGTTCATGCTGACCGAGGAGGCGCACCACCTCTTCGTCGGCGAGAGCGGCGTGGCGCGCGCCATCCAGCGCACCTGCGAGGTGATGAACGAGCTGCGGACCGACGACGTCACCAAGCTCCGCCAGGCCGGCGTGATCGACCTGCCGACGATCCAGAAGTACCTGAACTTCCACTTCTCGGTGACCAGCGACCTGTACGGCTCCGAGGTGTCATCCAACGCCGCGACCTACTACAACTCGGGCCTGAAGGGCCGCTTCGAGGAAACCAAGATCGCCGACGACCACCAGCTGGGTTCGAGCACCTACCGCGTGCCCGAAGTCGCCGGTGACCTGCTGGGCGAACGTGACGTGCCCGCGCTGAACGCCCTGAACGAGCGCCTGCGCGACGACTGGATCACCGACGTGGCCGCGGGCGTCGAGCGCTGGAACCGCGTGCCCGCCAAGCTGGGCATCCCCTTCCGCTTCCAGCTGCCGCACAAGGGCTTCCATCGCAAGATCGGCGTCTTCAACGACGTGCACGTCAGCCCGGACGGCCGCATGCTCTCCGAAGCCACCTGGACCCACCACCACCAGGAGTGGCTGCCCAACGAAATCGACCGCGCCTACGTGCAGTCGCTGATGGGCCGCGTGACCGAAGCCGGCCAATTCGCCAACTGGATCGCCCCGCCGGCCGTCGGCATCAACCGCCAGCCGGTGAACTTCGACTACATCCGGTTCAATTGACGCCGTAACCGGCCGGCTACAGCCGGCCCCGGTAACCCATCACGGGCCGCCGCTCCTTCGCCTTGCCCCCCCCAGCAAGGTGGATGGACGGCGGCCCGTTGTGCATTTATGCTGGTTCTTGTAGATCAAGCGGGAGAGGCGTTCATTTGACCTTTGTCAACCTCGTTAAGCAACTCGACGGGTGCCGGCGATGCCGATGTCATCGAGCGCATTGCCATGTCATTCAGCAGGCAGCCACCTTACGCAGTTAGTCGACATGTTATTGGACATGTGCCGATGTTATTGAGCACTCGGCGGCACGCAACAAGTTGGGCATTTTTTGCGCAGCTTAGCAAGCGCACCCCGAGCTGAAGTTTGATACTTGACAAAGCACTGTCCGACATCTAGCCTAAGCTCACACACATATACATGCGAAAGGAAGTGCGATATGGCTGGAAAAATGTGCCCAAGTTGTGGCGAACAAACATTCTTTCAAACACCGACAGGACGAACGTGCTCTCGATGTGGTCACACGATGACCTTGCCAGCAAACGAAGGCAAGGGCGGCCAAGGCAAGCGGTGTGCGAACTGTGGAGGAAACAAAGTCTTTAACGGCACCTGCCGCGGCTGCGGTGCAAAGTATTCCTGAAGAATCACGAACATGAAACTACCATATTTCAAAATAGGCGAGGCGTTCAGTGAAGCCAAGGACAGTTTTGCATTTGGAACCAATACCGAAAAACTTGCTTCTACAGCTAAGTTGTTAAGCAATAGGACTTACGCAGGGTCACTTCAGCTAGCGCAATGATTCGCCATTTCGACTCAATATGTCAGATGGGTGCCATGCGAATGGTTGGTGACCGAAGTTCCTTCTTGAGGAATTCCGAGAGGATTCCCTTCTTCAGGCTGTAGATGTTTGTCTTCAGCGCTTTGGCCGTCTCGCAGAGGTGGACCCAGGCCAATATCGCGCAGGCGATGTGATTCTTCTGTGACCGGGCCATTCTGCACTGACATTTTTCGATGCCAAGAACCTGCTTGATCTCCCTGTGGTACTGCTCAATCTTCCAGCGCACGGCACACATCTCATGCGTATCGTCCGTCGAATCTTGAGATAGGTCGTTTGTCACAACCCAGTCCGTGCGATTGGTATCAACCACAACCCGGAACAGTTTCAGCTTGATGTCACTGGGAAACTTGAACAGTTTGACGTGTTTGCCATGCACATGTTCTTGGGCACTCCACTGCAGCGTACTGACCGCCTTGTAGGGCTGCTGGCCTTGGCTGTCGTCAACCTTGCGATTGCTCTTGAGCGGGCAGTAGAAGTGCTTGCCCGCCCGGTGGATGTGCTTCATCAGATCCATGGTGGCGTACCAGGAGTCCATCAGCACGGTGCGAAAGGGCAGCTTCTTGTGCGCCATGGCATTGTCGAACATCTCCTGGACATGATCCAGCTTGGACTTGCCGTCTTCGTCAGGCGCATAGATGCGCCAGTCGATGATCCAGTAGTGGCCGGTCTTGATGTTCACGTACAGGCAGTTGACCACCCCAATGCCCTTGATCAGGCCGTGGGCGTTGCCGCTGTACTGTTTGCGCACCAGCTCGATTTTGTGCGAGTGGTTCTTGTCCAGAACGCTGTCATCGAAAACCAGGCAGGCATCGTCGTCAAATTCGATGTTTCGTCGGGCCAGATTCCAGACATCGGCCGGGCTGATATTGGCAGCCTGCAAGTAGCGATTTATGGCGTCATGAGAAAACCTCTGATGGTGATCCGCAAAATAGGTCTGCGTGTAGTTGATTTGTGTGGATATCAGAAATTGGCAGTAGTCTCGGCTCGTGGGTTTCATGGTGAATATATTATCACAAATACCACGAAATCGGCGCCGATATATTAAATAATCTAGTTTGATTTAAACGTTTGCGTAAGTCCTAAGCAAGTCAGTTGCAAACATCGGCATGCTTGCCGTAGAAGCTGGCGTTGAAGTTGTGAAGAGAATTCCCGATGCTGCGGGGAAGGTCGCGCAGGAAAATATTGACAAACGCTCCCATTTGATGACGGATGAACAAATGGAGCGCGCTCGGAATATCGTTGAAAAATCCAACGAATCAAAAGAGCGCCGCTTGGAAAAAGAGCGAGAAGAGCGGGAGGCCGCCCGCATAGAAAAGGACGTCCGGTGAAGCAAAGTTTTCGCTTCCGCTCCTTGGCCTAACAATTTGGTCAGTCCGAAGCCCACAAGCGCCGCTTGTGGGCGCCCCTTTGCTCCGTACCCCGGCGCGGCTTACCGCGGGCGTTAGGCATTATTTCCCCTTCTAGTGCTTAACTTTTTGTCTGAAGGGCTAAGTAAAGGTGAGGTTTTATGGGCAGCTTCTCAGACTTGTTTGCAGGTTCAAATTTCAAACGAACAATTCAACAATACTGCGCAGATCAAGGTTGGAATCTCGTGGATTTGAGTGATAAACGTGCTGTTCTTAAATTCAGGATGGATTCGGGACGCATTCAGACTTTGTATATATTGAAGTATGATACAACTTTAGAATTTTCGGTTCCCAGCGAACTTGCTTATGAGGATAATGATATTCCACATAGATTATCAACACTTCTTTTGAAGCGAAATACTGAGCGTAAGATTGGTTTTTGGTGCCTGGAGGTTATTGAGGACGAGTTCGTTTTTGAGTGTATGCATAATGCTGAAATGCAACTTATAAATAGCGCGTACTTCGAATCTGTTGTGCGCACTCTAGTTAATGAGTGTGATGAATTTGAATCGGCCATCAGAAATTTGTAGCATTTCAGAATGTATTTTTGGTGAATAACCATCTTCCGATAAAGGTCTGGTACCGAGTTTAAGGGGTCAAGTCTTGCCTTTTGTCCATCACTGACTCCCGCCGCCTTGTCCCACAGGCATTGGGGTCAGGTCTTGCATTTTGCCTATCAAGTCCCGAATCGAATCAGCGCAACCTCACGCACCTGCGGACTTGGCTCGTCGTTCCCGGCCGTGCCGAAAAGCCAGTGTGTGCCGTGCTGGTGCTCGGGGACGCCGCGCAGGAGCAGCCGCGTCGGTCCGCAGGAACTGGTAGGGGCGGCCTGTGAGGCATCGTGCTCGCCGGATCCACGTAATCAAGTGCTACACTGATTTATGTGTTGACCAAACTCGGAGTCACCCCGATGGCCGCTACCGGCAATGGGGTCAGGTCTTGCCTTTTGTCTATCAAGTCCCGAATCGAATCAGCGCAACCTCACGCACCTGCGCGGGCATTGGGGTCGGGTCTTGCCTTTTGCCAATCAAGCCCCAAACCGGGCCAGGGCAACCTCACGTCACTGGGAACGGGTGCCATGAAGACCATGGTCAGGAAGACGAGGACACGGCGCGACACGCCGGTCGCGCACGAGGTGTCGCAGGACTGGTACACGCATGTCCGCTTTGCGGCAGACGGCACTCTGGTGGAGACGGTGCCACGAAGCCGCGCGGCTGGGGCCTGGCCGCCGCAGGTGGCGCATCGAGAGGCGGCTCGAGCCCGGCGCAAACCCAGAGGCGTCTCGAACGGCTCGAAACACCTGCCGTCGGCATTGCCGAGGCAGGGGTCTTGCCGTTTGCCTTCTTCTTTGACGGTGTGGGTCTGATGGTAGATACTTCGATAGCTACCCAGCAGGAGCCGCAGCATGACCCAGACCGCCAAAGTCTTCCAAAACGGCCGCAGCCAGGCCGTTCGGCTGCCGGCCGAGTTCCGCTTCGACACCAAGGAGGTGTTCGTGCGGCGCGACCCCATCACGGGTGACGTGATCCTCTCCAGGCGTCCGGCAGACTGGGAGGGCTTCTTCCAGCTGGTGGAGCAGGGCGGTATCCCGCAGGACTACCTGACCGACCGCCGCGATGAGCCGGCGCAGAGCCGGGATCTGTTCTGATGGCCCGCACCCCTGAGGCCGACCGGTGGATGTTGGACACGAACACGGCCAGCTTCATCATCCGCGGCGCCAGCCCCGGCCTGAAGCAGAGGTTGCGCGCGATCCCGCTCAGTGACCTGCGGATCTCCGCGGTGACGGAAGGCGAGTTGCTCTACGGCCTGGCGCGCAAACCGCAGGCCACGGCGCTGAAGGCTGCCGTGCATGCCTTCCTGCAGCACGTCGAGACGCTGTCCTGGGACAGCGCCGCCGCCCAGCACTACGCGACCTTGCGTGCCAGGCAGGAGGCGGCCGGCCGGCCGCTCGGCGGCATGGACACGATGATCGCGGCGCATGCCCTGGCGCAGAACTGCATCCTGGTGACCAACGATCAGGCTTTCCGGCGGGTGGACGGGCTGGTGGTGGAGGATTGGCTGGACGGCTGAGTGACCGTTGCAGGGGCATGGCGTTGCGGTCATTGGGGTCTTGCATTTTGCTTGTCAAATTCCGAACCAGGTCAGCGCAACCTCAAGCACCTGTGGACTTGGCTGGGCGTTCCCGGCTGTGCCGACCATCTGGTTCGTGCCGTGCTGGCGCCTGAGGACGCCGCTCAGGCGAAGCTGCGTCGCTCCGCAGAAGCCGGCGCGGGCCGCCCGTGCGCATTGGCCTCGCTGGATCTACACAATCAAGTGCTACACTGATTTATGTGTTGACCAACCTCGGAGTCACCCCCATGGCTGCCAATGTGAACTTCACGGGTTCTGTGGATCGTGACCTGCTCAAGCGTGCCAAGGTGATCGCTGCCAAGTCGGATACGTCGATCAATGCGCTGTTCAACGCCGAGCTTCGCTACCTGGTCGAGACCTTCGAGGCCGCCGAGGCGGCAGGCAATCAGAACTACAAGACGCTGCTCGATTTCTCGTTGGGCCGGATCGACGACCACACGGCCCTGAACGCGCTGGGCATCGACAGCGCCGAAGACCTCTTTCTGCTCATGGCGCAGGCGCACCTGCCGATGCCGCGCCTGCCGGAGGCGGTGACGCAGGGCATGGTCGAGAGCCTGAACGCGCTGTCGGCCTGAGCGGGGGCGTCAGGTGCCAAGCCGCCCGGACACCGTGCTGCTGCCCGATGCAGGGCCGCTCATCACCTTGGCCTACGCCGATGCCCTGGATCTGCTGCTCCTGCCGGGCTGGCCGGTGGAGGTGGTGGATAGGGTGCTGCACGAGGTGACGCGCAACTCGACCCCCACGAGCGAGAAGCTGGCGCAGTGGGTGAGCGACCGAAAGCTGGCGGTGCTGCCGACCCGGACCTTCCAGCATGACCAGCAGGCCCAGGCCCAGTCGGTGCGGCCAGGTGCACCGCGAAAGTCCCATCTGGGCGAACTGGCCATTCAAGAAACCATGAACGGCTTTGCCCTCATGGAGGCGCCCAGGATTGGCGTCTTCCTGTTTGAGGACCACAAGATCGCACGGACCAGCTTTCACCTGCCCGACAACTGCCGCAAAGTCAGCACGCGATCCTTCCTGCTCTTCCTGGAGCAGAAGGGTTGGCTCGACTCTGCGGCGGCGATTGAACGCCGGGCCATCCTGGCCGGACGCGACTTTTCCCGGCTGCGGTTTCCGCCTGAGTGAGTGGCCGGCGGCCGGTGGCTTCACCGCGCTCCACGGCACGTCACGGCGCCACTTGACCCAGGTCAGCGCTCCTTTCGACAGGGCTTGCAAATGCGTGCGCCAGGCTCACTCTGAAGGTTGGACTTCAAGGAGCCGTCGTGACGAAGAAGCCGATCCCCACGTTCAAGCCGAAGACGAATCTGCTGCGCATCGGCGCGGTCACGCTCACGGCCGCGGCGGCGCTGCTGGCGGCGGGGCCGGTGCTGGCGGACACGATGGCGTGGACCAGCACGAGCTACATCGTTTCGCAGGACCGCGCGACCGGGCAGTTCCAGCGCCGCGGCGTGGCGATGTTCGCCAGCGGCGAGGTGGCCACGTTCACGCTCGCCGGGCAGATCACCTCCTTTGACCCCAAGGTGCTGACCTACGACGTGAAGATGGTCTACACCTTCGAGGACGGCTCCACCCTGCGGCAGGAGGGCAGCGGGCGCAACGAGGTGACCACGCCGCCGCGCAGTGTGCAGATGGGCAGCGGGCGCCTGGTGGGCGGCACCGGCCGCTTCGAGGGCATCAGCGGCCGGACCGAGTCGACGGGCCGGGCGCTGAGCGAGTGGGACGCCATCAACCAGTTCAAGGCGGAATTCAGCTTGCCGGCGAAGAAGTGAGGGCCGGGGCCCCACACGCCACACAACGCAACCCCAGATGGGTTTCGAAGGGCTCGAAGTCCCGGTCGTCGTGCAGCAACTCCAGGCCATCGATGATGCAGCGCGTGGCGATGACGGTGTCGATGGTCTTGCGCACCGTGATGCCCTTGGCGCGCAGGGCACAGAAGTTTTCTGCCGCCGCTACGGCCACCGCCGGGCCGCCCAGGGTCACGAAGGTGAGGGTGCCGAGCAGTTCGCGCACCTGATCGAACTGGCGCTGGGTCGGGCAGCCCTGCAGCACTTCAGTCAGGATCAGGTCGCCGATGGCCAGCGGGGTGCTGCCGAGCAGGGCGTCGAGCTTGTTGGCCTGGGCTGTGTCGTGCCCGCGCAGGTAGTCGATCCAGACGCTGGAATCGACGAGGATCATTTCGGCGCATCCGTGCGCATCGCCTCCAGATCGCCCTCCCACTGCACTTGGCCGCGCAGCTGACGCACGGCGCTCTGGCGGTTCAGTTGCAGCAGGGTCTTCAGGCCCAGCTCCACCGCCTCGCGCTTGGTGCGGGCGCCAGTGACCTTGATCGCCTCGGCCATCAGCTTCTCGTCGATCACTATGTTGGTGCGCATGGCAATGTGTAGGGTTGAAGGAAACGTACACATCTTAGCGGCCCGCGAGCCATTTCAGCAGGCCCGTACCCCGTAGGTACCACCGCAGGTACCAGGTCTTGCCTTTTGCCTCAATCCACCCGCCTGCGGATGAACCCCCCGTTCGGGATGCGCGCCGCCTCGAAGAAGGCCGCGTCCGGCAGGCCGTCGATCAGGTAGCGCAGGCAGCGCACCACGAAGCCGTGGGACACCAGCAGCACGGTGCGGCCGGCGTGGCGCTGGCGCAGGGCGGCCAGGCCGGCGGCGACGCGGTTGACGACGGCGCGGGTGGGCTCGGCGCCGGGCGGGCAGAGGTCCCAGCGGTAGGCGGCGTTGGCGGCCCACCAGGCGGGATGCTGCACCCGGGCTTCTTCGGAGGTGAGGCCCTCGAAGATGCCGAAGTCGCGCTCGCGGAAGGCGTCGTCGAATTGCACATCCAGGCCCCGTGCCGCGGCCACGGCCTCGGCCGTCTCGCGGGCACGGCGCTGGGGCGAGGCGATGAGCACCTCGATGCCCGGCGGCAGCGCCTGCGCCAGCGCCGCGGCCTGGGCCTGGCCGGTGGCGTTGAGCGGCCAGTCCAGCCGGCCCTGCCAGCGTTCGTCGATGTTGAGGTCGGTCTGGCCATGGCGGGCCAGCAGCAGGTCGAGCGGCATGGCGTGACTGTAAGGGTCGGCCGGAGTCGGCTGCTGTCGGTCGGTGTTGGCCGTCTGGCGCGCCAAGCTTGACCTGTCGCATACAACCTGCAGCGGCGGTGACAACCCGGGAGCGGCCGGGTAACCTGCACGCACAGGCCCGGGATGTGAGGCGTTGGGCGCGCCCAGGCAGGGCGCCGCACCGGCAGACGGGCCACGAACCACTGGATCGTGAAGGCGCACCATGGCCATCCTGCATGCCGTACCCGGTCACCCTGTGGATGTCTCGCCGCTTGGCGAGCGGCTGGCCAGCAGCCAGTCGGTGGCCTTGTTCAAGTCGCGTGACCTGGAGGTCATGCGCGTCGTGCTGGCGCCGGGCAAGTCGATGCCGGCGCACAAGCTGCCCGGCGACCTGACGCTGCACTGCCTGGAGGGCCGGCTGGAGATCGGCGTACAGGGGCAGCGCACGGAGCTGCTGCCAGGCGAGCTGGTCTACCTGCCGGGCGGGGTGGTGCATGACGTGACGGCGGTCGAGGCCTCCTCGGCGCTGGTGACCATCGCCCTGCACGCCGGCTGACGCTGCGCGGCGCCGGGCGTTCCGGCGCGTCCGTTCCCAGGATCTGCGATGTGGCTGGAGACTGCGCAAGGCCCGTTTGCGGTCGAGGATTTCGGCGGCAGCGGCCCTGACCTGCTGCTGGTGCATGGCACCGGCCACAACCTGGCGGTGTGGGCGCCGCTGGTGGCGTGCCTGCGTGGGCGCTTCCGCGTCGCGGCCTTCGACCTGCGCGGGCACGGCCAGACACCGCAGGATTCCAGCGACCCCGAGCAGTACTGGCGCGACATCGGCGCGGTCTCGGCGGCGCTGGGCCTGCGGCGCCCCTGGCTGGTGGGCCACTCGACCGGCGGCTACGCAGTGACCGCCTTTGCGGCCGATGGCGGCGACTGTGCCGGCATCGTGGCGCTGGACGGCTTCGTGCTCGACCCTCGCCAGACGCCCGAGGAGCGCCAGGCCTGGCACCTGCCGCGCGAGCAGCTCTGGGATCTTTTCCGCTACGGCTGGCGGGCCACGCCAGCCGAGGTAGAGGCCTACGTGGCGCAGGTCTGCGAGCAGGCGCCGGGCGACTGGCTGAACGCGGGCGTGCCGGTCGAACAGGTGGCAGCCTTCACGCGCCGGGCCTTCCTGGCGCAGGGTGATGGGCAGGGCGATGGCCGCCTGCTGCGCCGCCCGACGATGGAGGAAATCGCGCGGGTGAGCCGGCCCGATCCGGCGGCGCCCATCCACCCGGCGGTGGATCTCTACGAGCGCCTGACGGTGCCGGCCGGGTTCGTCCTCGCCACGCGGGGGCTGTACGCCTCGCGGCAGGCCGCGCTGGAGGCCGTGGTGGCTCGCCGTGCCGACCGGCGCCTGCGGGTGCTGGAGGCCAACCACAACGTGCACCTGCAGCAGCCGGCAGCGGTGGCGCGCTTCGTGGCCGGAATGCTGGACGGCCTGGCCGCCCCGGCCTGACCCTGTTCCTGCGAAAGGAGAAACCGACATGCGCGGACGCAGCCTGCTGGCGCCCCTGATCCTGATTGGCCTGGGGTCGCTCTTCCTTCTGCAGAACCTCGGCTGGCTGCCCAACCTGGGGCCGCTGCTGGCGCGGTGGTGGCCGCTGATCCTGATCGTGGTGGGGGTGTCGATGCTGCTGCGACGACGCTGAGTGCCTCTTGCCGACCGACGGACATGCACTGGAGTGCATCGTCGGCCGGTGATTCGACTCGGTGCTTACCCCAGGTCGGCCTCGATGGGGCGGTGCAATGATTGACCCTGGATCAAGACATGCAATATGATGCATGCCATCGATCCACAAGACATGCACTATTGTTCGTTGTGCCTGTCGCCTACCGCCGAGGTCACCCGCCATGAGCACCGCCGCCGTCGTTGATTACCGAACCGACCCTTCGCGCTACCGCCACTGGAAGCTGAGCTTCGAAGGCAACGTCGCCACGCTGGCGATGGGCGTGGACGAGAACGCGGGCATCCGCCCCGGCTACAAGCTCAAGCTCAACAGCTACGACCTGGGCGTGGACATCGAGCTGCACGACGCGCTCAACCGCATCCGCTTCGAGCACCCGGAGGTGCGCACCGTCATCCTGACCAGCCAGCGCGACCGCGTGTTCTGCTCGGGCGCCAACATCTTCATGCTGGGCCTGTCGACGCACGCCTGGAAGGTGAACTTCTGCAAGTTCACCAACGAGACCCGCAACGGCATCGAGGATTCCAGCAAGCATTCCGGCCTGAAGTTCCTGGCCGCGATCAACGGCTCCTGCGCCGGCGGTGGCTACGAGGTGGCGCTGGCCTGTGACGACCTGGTGCTGGTGGACGACCGCAGCTCGGCGGTGTCGCTGCCCGAGGTGCCGCTGCTGGGTGTGCTGCCGGGCACCGGCGGCCTGACCCGTGTGACCGACAAGCGCCGTGTGCGCCACGACCTGGCCGACATCTTCTGCACCACGACCGAAGGCGTGCGCGGCCAGCGCGCCGTCGACTGGCGCCTGGTGGACGCGATCGCCAAGCCGCAGCAGTTCCCGCAGGTGGTGCAGGAGCGCGCCGCCAAGCTGGCCGAGCAGAGCGACCGCCCGGCCAACGGCAAGGGCGTGGCGCTGACACCGATCGCCCGCGAATTCACCGCCGACGGCGTGATGTACCCGAACGTGGGCGTGCAGATCGACCGCACCCGGCGCAACGCCACGATCACGGTGCGTGCACCCAAGACCGCGCAGCCGACGGACATCGCCGGCATCGAGGCCGCAGGCACCGCCTGGTGGCCGTTTGCGATGCAGCGCGAGCTGGACGACGCGATCCTGCACCTGCGCACCAACGAGTTGGACATCGGCACCTGGATCCTGAAGACCGAAGGCGACGCCGCGGCCGTGCTGGCCTGCGACGCCGCGCTGCAGCAGCACGCCGGCCACTGGTTCGTGCGGGAAGTGACGGGCGCGCTGCGCCGCACGCTGGCACGGCTGGACGTGTCCTCGCGCACGCTGATCGCGCTGATCGAGCCGGGCTCCTGCTTTGCCGGCACGCTGGCCGAGCTGGCCTTCTGCGCCGACCGCAGCTACATGGCCATCCTCCCCAACGAGCCGGCGCAGGAGCCCAAGCTGACGCTGTCGGCGCTGAACTTCGGCACGTTCCCGATGGTCAACGACCAGTCCCGCCTGGCGCGCCGCTTCTACGAAGAAGCCGGCCCGATGGGCGCAGCCCAGGCCGCGATCGGCCAGGCGCTCAACGGCGACGACGCCGCCAAGCTGGGCCTGGTGACTGCGGCGCTGGACGACATCGACTGGGCCGACGAGGTGCGCCTGGTGCTGGAAGAGCGCGCCAGCATGTCGCCCGACTCGCTCACCGGCCTGGAAGCCAACCTGCGCTTCGCCGGCAAGGAAAACATGGCCACCCGCGTCTTCGGGCGCCTGTCGGCCTGGCAGAACTGGATCTTCATCCGCCCGAACGCCGTCGGTGAAAAGGGTGCGCTCAAGGTGTACGGCAAGGGCGAAAAGGCTTCGTTCGACTGGAACCGAGTTTGATGGACCACCCCCGTTGCGGCTGACGCCGCCCGTACCGAATTCAACGCCTTCGTGGCACGACCAGGAGACCCGAATGAGCAGCATCAACTACAGCGAAAAGATCCCCAACAACGTCAACCTGTCGGAAGACCGCACGCTGCAGCGCGCGCTGGAGCACTGGCAGCCCAACTACCTGCAGTGGTGGCAGGACATGGGCCCGGACGGCAGCCAGGACTTTGACGTCTACCTGCGCACGGCGGTCAGCGTCGATCCGCAGGGCTGGGCGCAGTTCGGCCACGTCAAGATGCCCGACTACCGCTGGGGCATCTTCCTGAACCCGGCCGAGCAGGACCGCAAGATCCACTTCGGTGACCACAAGGGCGAGGACGCCTGGCAGGACGTGCCCGGCGAACACCGCGCCAACCTGCGCCGCATCATCGTCACGCAGGGCGACACCGAGCCGGCGTCGGTCGAGCAGCAGCGCCACCTGGGCCTGACCTGCCCGAGCCAGTACGACCTGCGCAACCTCTTCCAGGTGAACGTGGAAGAGGGCCGCCACCTCTGGGCGATGGTCTACCTGCTGCACCGCTACTTCGGCCGCGACGGCCGCGAGGAGGCCGAGGCGCTGCTGGAGCGCCGCAGCGGCAATGCGGACAACCCGCGCATCCTGCAGGCCTTCAATGAGAAGACGCCGGACTGGCTCGCGTTCTTCATGTTCACCTACTTCACGGACCGGGACGGCAAGTTCCAGCTCTGTGCCCTGGCTGAATCCAGCTTCGACCCGCTGGCGCGCACCACCAAGTTCATGCTGACCGAGGAAGCGCACCACATGTTCGTGGGCGAGTCGGGCATCAGCCGCGTGATCCAGCGTACCGTGGACGCGATGAACCAGCTCAAGACCGACGACGTGGGCAAGCTGCGCGCGGCCGGCGTGATCGACCTGCCGACCATCCAGCGCTACATCAACTTCCACTTCTCGGTGACCATCGACCTGTTCGGCGCCGACCAGTCGTCCAACGCCGCCACCTTCTACTCGTCGGGCCTCAAGGGCCGTTACGAGGAAGGCAAGCGAGTCGACGACCACGTGCTCAAGAGCCAGCACTACAAGATCCTGGAGGTGGCCGAGGGCCAGCTGCGCGAGAAGGAAGTGCCGATGCTCAACGCCCTGAACGAGGTGCTGCGCGACGACTACATCACCGACTCGAAGGGCGGCGTGGAGCGCTGGAACCGCGTGATCGAGAAGGCGGGCATTCCCTTCAAACTGACCGTGCCGCACAAGGCCTTCCACCGCAGCATCGGCACGCTCTCGGGCGTGAAGGTGTCGCCGGACGGCCGCGTGGTGTCCGATCATGAGTGGAACCAGAAGGTCGAGAACTGGCTGCCCACCGACGAGGACCGCGCCTACGTCGCTTCGCTGATGGGCCGTGTGGTCGAGCCGGGCAAGTTCGCCAACTGGATCGCGCCGCCGGTCATCGGCATCAACCGCCAGCCGATCGACTTCGAGTACGTCCGCTTTAACTGACCACCCCCCGTTGCGCCTGACGGCGCTCCCCCCTCAAGGGGGGCGACGCTGGCGGACCGGCTGAGCCGGATCCGCGGCGTCTGCTGGCTAAAGTCCTGGCACCATCGATAGCGACAGCAGAGACAACCATGAACGCCCCCCTTGAAGGCGCTGTGATCAAGCAGCACGTCATCGATCCCGAGATCTGCATCCGCTGCAACACCTGCGAGGCGAGTTGCCCGATCAATGCGATCACGCACGACTCGCGCAACTACGTGGTGGACGTGGCGATCTGCAACTGGTGCAACGCCTGCATCCCGCCCTGCCCGACGGGCGCGATCGACAACTACCGCACGATGCCCAAGGCGGTGGCGTACAGCCTGGCCGACCAGTTCGGCTGGGACGAGCTGCCGGCCGAGCTGTCGCGCGATCAGCTGGCGGCGGCCGGTGTCGGGGCGGAGGCTGAGGCAGCGGTGACGCCGCCGGCACCCGTGCTGCCCGCGGCGGTCAGCGGGGAGAGCGAGTTCCGCTCAGCCGACTGGGGCTCGACGATCGGCCCCTGGTCCGCCGCGCATCCCTACGTCAACCTCTACGGGCCGAAGGCGCCGACCACCGCGAAGGTGGTGGGCAATGTGCGCGTCACCGACGCCGGCTACGAGAGCGACACCCACCATGTGATGCTGGACTTCGGCGGCATGCCCTTTCCGGTGCTGGAGGGCCAGTCGATCGGCATCGTCCCACCCGGCGTGGACGAGTCTGGCAAGCCGCACCATGCGCGCCAGTACTCCATCGCCAGCCCGCGCAACGGCGAGCGGCCCGGCTACAACAACGTCTCGCTGACCGTGAAGCGGGTGCTGGCCGACCACCAGGGCCGGCCGGTGCGGGGCGTGGCGTCCAACTACGTCTGCGACCTGCAGGTGGGCGACACGGTGCAGGTGATCGGGCCCTTCGGCGCGAGCTTTCTGATGCCGAACCACCCGCGCTCGAACATCGTGATGATCTGCACCGGCACCGGCTCGGCGCCGATGCGCGCGATGACCGAGTGGCGCCGGCGGTTGCGCAAGTCCGGCAAGTTCGAGGGCGGCAAGCTGATGCTGTTCTTCGGCGCGCGCACCAAGGAAGAGCTGCCCTACTTCGGCCCGCTGCAGAGCCTGCCGAAGGACTTCATCGACATCGAGTTCGCCTTCTCTCGCACGCCCGGCGCGCCCAAGCGCTACGTGCAGGACGCGCTGCGCGAGCGCGCCGCCGACCTGGCCGAGCTGCTGAAGGACGCGAACACCTGCTTCTACGTCTGCGGCCTGAAGGCGATGGAAGAGGGCGTGGTGCTGGCGCTGCGCGACATCGCCGAGAAGGCCGGGCTGAGCTGGGAGACGGTCGGCGCCGCGCTCAAGCGTGAAGGCCGGCTGCACCTCGAAACCTACTGAGGTCGCGGGACCTCCTCAGCACGATGAAGTTCGCCGAGTTCCACACCGGACAGCAGCTCACCGCCGGGCCGCATGTCGTCAACGAGGCGGAGATCGTCGGCTTCGCCAGCCAGTGGGATCCGCAGTGGTTCCATGCCGATGTGGCGGCGGCGAATGCCAGCCACTGGGGCGGCGTGATCGCCAGCGGCTGGCACACCGGCTCGATCGCGATGCGGTTGGTGGCCACGCACTTCCTGGCCGGCTCGGAGTCCTTCGCCTCCCCTGGCCTGGAGTACGTCAAGTGGCCGGCACCGGTGAAGGTGGGCGACGCGCTCACCCTGCACATCGACGTGCTGGACGCCCGCCGCAGCCAGAGCAAGCCCCACCTCGGGCTGGTGCACTGGCGCTGGCGCCTGGTCAATCAGGCCGGGCAGGACGTGTTCGAGACGGCGGCGACCAGCCTGTTCAAGCTGGTTTCGACGACTCAGGCCGACGCGCCGGCGGCATGAAGCAGGTCCGGCGCAACGCCGAGGCTTCCGAAGCGGAGTTCAATGTGTGGCATACATCACACATTGCCGGGGTGGGCAAGGCGCTGCACGCGTAAGCCAATGTGTCTGCCGCGTCGGGCAGGGAGGCCCGACACATGCCCGTGCGGTGCCATCTGCGTCCATCTGTAGCGGATGTCACAGCTCCCCCGGCGAGGGTGTGCCGGGTCGGCCCGCAATGCATAGGCTCAACCGATGAGCCTCCATGAGGGCGAAAGGGTTTGTGGACATGGGTTTTTTGCCCATTTACGTGTGAACTGGGGGCACGGGTGGCCCGCTCTGCCACGCTGATGGTGGCAGGGGCGTCGGGCTGAAAGCCCGGAAATGGCCATACAGGCTGCTGCAATTTCTCACTTGGCCCTGAGGGGGGGCTCGGTAAGGTTCAGTCCATGCACCAAGCAGTCCATGTCAGCCGCCGGATCGGTGGCGATTGCTGGTGAAACGAACCGCTCCCGAGAAAGGACCCGTGATCATGCGTGCTGCCCTCGTTCTCCGCCCCGCCCGCGCGGTGTCGCTGCTGGCCCGGCTCGGACTCGTGCTGTTGGCGGCCCCCGCCATTGCAGCGGGCGCGCTGATGTCGATGGCCCTGCTGCTGGCGGCCTTCCCCTTCGTCGCGCTGGGCGTCGGCCGGCGCCACCGGGCGCCGCTGCGGTTCACGGGTTGGGCCAGGCCGATGGCGCGGGTGCAGCCTGCGCTGGCCGCCGAGCCGGCATGGCGCCGGGCAGGCTGAAACCGGACCCGGTCGGATCGGTCGGTATCGACGCGGGGCCTGCGGCGCCGCACCGCACCTTCCGCGACAAGAAAGCAAAACGGCGTGCCAGGGCACGCCGTTTTGCTTTTTGCCGCAGGGGTCTCCCCCCGCGGCTCATGCGCTGGTCACTTGAGCGCTTCGAGCGAGACGGTGATGGTCACTTCGTCACCGACGTTGGGCGCGTACTTGCCGGCGTTGAACTCGGTGCGCTTGATGGTCGTGGTGGCGTCAGCGCCGATGGTGTCGCGCTTCATCATCGGGTGTTCCTTGTTGACGAAGTGCGTGACCTTCAGGGTGACCGGCTTGGTCACGCCCTTGATGGTCAGGTTGCCCTCGATGGTGTCGGGCTTGTCACCGGCGAAGTTCACCTTGGTGGACTTGAAGGTGGCGGTCGGGAACTTGGCGGTGTCCAGGAAGTCCTCGCCCTGGATGTGGCCGTTGAAGACGGTCGAGCCGGTTTCGACCGACTTCATGTCGATCGTCACGTCCACCGCGCCGGCCTTGGCGGCCTTGTCGAGCGTGACGGTGCCGGTGACCTTGTTGAACTTGCTCAGCTGCGTCGAGAAGCCCAGATGGTTGTACGAGAACCGCGGGAAGCTGTGGGTCGGATCGACGTTGTAGGTCTCGGGGGCGGCCGTTGCGGAAGAAGCAATGGCGGCCAGGGCGACGGCGGAGAGGACTTTGGTCAGGTGCATGGTGGGGTTTCCAGGTTGAGCAGGGAGGAGAGCGGAGGGGAAAGGCGCCGCCGTGGTAGCGGCGGCGGTGGGGGTACGAAGAGAACTGGGAGGTGACGGATTGGCGGGCCGCTCAGAGCGGGCCGACGCCGCTGAGCGTGAGCTTGAACTTCACCTGGACGTCGTTGGCGACCATCGAGGTGTCGGCCCAGTCGCCTTCACCGATCTTGAAGTCCAGGCGCTTGATCGCGAAGCTGCCGTTGGCGGTGGTGATGCCGCCGGCCTGCGTCAGCGACACGGGCACGACCACATCGCGGCTGCTGCCCTTGATGGCGAGCTTGCCCGCCACCTCGAACTTGCCCGGGCCGGCCGCCTTGATGGCGCCGGACTGGAAGGTGGCCTGGGGGAACTTCGGCACGTTGAACCAGATGGCCTTGGGCAACTCGGCGTCGGCGTCCGGGCTGACCGTGGTGCTGCCAAGGTCGATGCTGAAGGCGATCTTGCCGGCCTCGGGCTTCTTCGGGTCGAAGCTCACCTGGGCGTCGAACTTGCGGAAGCGCCCTTCGACGGGCACGCCCATCTGCCTGCTGACGAAGGTGATTTCGCTCTTGGCGGGGTCGACCTTCTGCTGGGCCAGCGCGGCCTGGCTGCCCAGGAGGGCGGTGGTGCCGAGCGCGCCGGTGACGAGCATGCGGGACAGAGACTGGGGCAGTGACATGGCGGTGCGTCGTGGAAGGGTGAGGGCCTGGGACTTCAGGCGCGCTTGAAGGGGTTCATGCGGTCGAGCAGACCGTCGCGGTCGATCCACTGGTGCTTGAGCGCAGCCCCCACGTGCAGCAGCACCAGGCCGATCAGGGCAAAGGCGGCAATCGCGTGGAAGGGCTTGATGACCTCGGCCAGCGCCTTGTCGGCCGGCACGAAGTCCGGCAACGGCAGCACGCCGAACAGCACGATGGGGAAACCCGCGGCCGAGCTGTAGGCCCAGCCCACCAGCGGCACGGTGAAGAACAGCAGGTACATCAGGTGGTGCACGCCGTGGTGGGCGGCGCGCTGCCAGGCCGGCATGGCAGTGGTCATCTGGTCGCTCAGCGGCGGCGGCCGGTGGGTGAGGCGCCAGACCAGCCGCAGCACGGACAGCAGCAGGATGCACACCCCCGCCCACTTGTGCCAGCTATAGAGCTTGAGGCGCTGCGGCGAGAGCGGCAGCTCGTGCATGTACAGGCCCACCGCGAAGGCAGCCACGATGGCCAGTGCGAGCAGCCAGTGCAGCGCGATGGCGGTCAGGCCGTAGCGGGCGCCGGGGGCCGAGGAAGGTGGGGGCATGTCGAGGCGATTCGATGCGTTGAAACTGGGAGGGAGCTTAGCCGGCCAGGTTTTCCCACAGGTTCACGCTGGGTGATGCCGACGTTTGAAAACTTCGAACAGCCGTGGGGAACTTCGTCCCGCCGCATCCACCCGCCAGGCCTTTAACCGGCAAGGACGCCCAGGGCGCGCCGGCGCGCCTCCAGGGGCGCCGCCTCGCTGCCGAGCAGGCCGTGGCGCAGGCCGAAGTCGAGCGTCACCAGCGCGGCGTCCACCGTCATCTCGCCATGGGCCGCGGCGTCGAGGGCAGCGTGGACGTCCAGGCAGGTGAAGGCGGCCACCTCGCCATCCTGGTTGGCCGGCATGACCGCTGCGGGCAGTTGCAGGTCGTAGGCGTACAGGACCTCGCGTTGCAGGCCCTCGGGCAGGTCGTGGCACAGCGCCATCACGCCGCCCGGTTGGGCCGGGGCCATCTGCCCGGGCGAGAGGCCGGCCTCCTCCCAGCCTTCGCGCTGCAGGGTCTCGAAGGGGGTTTGTCCGTCGGGCACGCCGCCGCCGACGAGGTTGTCGAGCCGGCCGGGGTCGGTCGCCTTGTCGGGTGAGCGTCGGCCGATCCAGAGCTGCGTCGGCCGCCCGAGCGCATCGGCCACCCAGCCGTTGCAGTGCGCGCCCAGGGTCAGGCTGCCCCAGAAGCGCGCCGCGGCCCGTTCGATGCGCGCCAGCGGCCGGGCGCTGCCGCCATGCACGCAGGCCTCGGCCGGTGCCTGCAGCGGCCAGACCGGGTAGGTTTCGTTGCGCCAGCCGAGGATCAGACCGGCCTGGCGAAGCGCGTGGTTCAGCGCGGCAAGACGCGCATCGCGCTCCTCGGCCGGCCAGGTCAGGTGCAGGTCGCCGTTCTCTCCACGCCGCCAGCCGGCCGGGTCGAGATCGCACACGGCTTCCCGGTGATGCCGGGCGATGCTGCCGGCCCACGCCCGCGCCTGCCCGGGCGCGCTGACCCACCAGGCCACGCGGGTGGCGGGGTCGTGGTCCATCGCTTGCTCCAGGCAGGCCCAGCGCCGGGGGGTGTTCATGCGTGCGGACTCCTGCGGGTGGGCGCCAGCGGCTGCGGGTTCACGGCCGGCCCGTGTTGCTGGCGGATGTGGCAAGCGGGTCACCCCGTTCGCTGTGCCAGCGCTGCACCGCGGCAGGGATGTCGTCGAGCCGGCTGAGCAGCTGCACGCCATCGCAGCCACGCCGCAGCAGGGGCGCGAACGGCACGCCGGCCCAGATCTCGATGGCGGGATCGGTCTGGCGGCGCAGCTCCTGCAGGCTGTCGAGCACCTGGTTGGGGTTGTTGGCGCTGGAAAAGCTCAGGGCGACGACCTGGGCGCGGTGCGCCTGCGCGGCCAGCAGCAGCTCGCGCATCGGCGTCTGCCGGCCGAGGTTGAGGCAGCAGCAGCCTTCGACGCCGAACAGCGCGTCCGCCATCAGCAGCCCCAGGCCGTGGTGCTCGCCCGGGAAGGTGGCCAGCACCACCCGCGGGCGTCCCAGCGGATCCGGCGCGGGGGCGGCCGCCAGCGCCGCGCGCAGCACGGTTTCCAGCACCTCGCTGCACAGGTGCTCCTCGTAGATCTGCAGCTGGCCCCGGGACCAGGCTGTGCCCACCTCTGCGAGGAGCGGGATGGCCATCTCGGTGATGAAGCGTGCCAGCCCGCGCCGCAGCAGCGCCTGGCTCAGGCTGCGCCGCAGGCCGTGCAACTCGTGCGCGCGCAGCAGCTGCATCAGCGCGGCCACGTCGTTGGATGGCAGGCGGCGCGCCTCACCGTCGATGGTGGCCGCGGCGGCCGCGGGCAGGGCGCGGTCCAGGGCCTTGTTGGCCAATGTGGCCGACGCGGGCGACAGGGGCGGTGAGGCCGACGTGGCCGGCGGCAAGCCCCCGGCGTGGCGCAGCAGCTCGTCCAGCGGCATGGCCACCACCCTGCCCGGGCGCAGGCCGGCATCGAGCAGCCGCTTGATGTGGCGCAGCCGCTCGACTTGGTCGAGCGGATACAGCCGCTCGCCGTTGGCGTCGCGCACCGGCTGCGGAAAGCCATAGCGGCGCTCCCAGACCCGCAGGGTGTCCTTGCCGATGCGGGTATCGCGCTCGACGGCGGCGATGGTCCAGTCGGGCGGTGTGGTTGGGGCGGTGGTGTTCATGTTCGGCGACGGGCGGTGGACTCTATTTTGTCATGGACAAAGTGTTGAACAAAATCATTTGTCGAACTAAGATGGCGCACAGATTCAATTCGTCTAGGACAAACATGGTGTGCCTCTTCAATGTGCCCAGCCTGGTCATGGCCTCGGTCCCACGCCGGGGCTGGTCATCGGAGGCGGGCGCGCCGGCGGGCTTGCGCGTTTCGGTGCCTGCCCGGGAACTTTTTTCGCAGCGGTCGGTCACAGAGCCCGTGCGGTGCGTGGAGGACGCGCATCGCGGCGGCAGGTCAGGGCGCTCACATGGTGTCCCAGTACTGTCGAACCGGTTTCAACCGTGCAGTCACCCGGATGTCCGGGTTGTCCCTCCGAAGCGCATCTCCTCCTCCTCCCTCCCTCCCTCGTTCGCTTCGGGGCGCTGCACGGTCTTCTCTTCATCGTGGACGCGGGGTGGCGTGGATCGCCGCCCCGCCGTCGCGGCCACGACCGCCTGTGGCGCGGGGGTGGCACGATGAAGCGCGTTGCCGTCATCGGGTCGGGCGTCGCCGGCCTGTCTGCCGCCTGGTTGCTCAGTGAGCCGGGCCGTTGCACCCGCGTCACGCTGTTCGAGGCCAATGACTATGTCGGCGGCCATGCGCACACGGTGGACGTCGAGCTGCCCGATGCGTCAGGGCAGTTGGTGCGCCATGGCGTGGACACGGGTTTCCTGGTCTTCAACCACCGCACCTACCCGAACCTGCTGAAGCTGTTCGAGCAGCTGGGTGTGCCCACGGCGCCGTCGGACATGTCGTTCTCGGTGCAGTCCGTCGCCGACGCGCTGGAGTGGTGCGGCAGCAGCCTCGACACGGTGTTCGCGCAGCGTCGCAACCTGCTCCGTCCGCGCTTCATCGGCATGCTGCGAGAGCTGCTGCGATTCAACCGCATCACCACCGAGCTGGCGCGCCAGGGCAATGAAGCAGCGTTGGACCAGCCGATCGGCGCCTTCCTGGACGAGCTGGGCTTCTCCGAGCACTTCCGCTGCTGGTACTTCCTGCCGATGGTGGCCTGCATCTGGTCCTGCCCGACCGAGCAGATGCTTCAGTTCCCGGTGGCCACGCTGATCCGCTTCTGCCACAACCATGGACTGCTGCAGGTGACCGACCGGCCGCAGTGGCACACGGTGCGCGGCGGCTCGCGTGAGTACGTGCGGCGCATGCTGCCGCGCATTCCGGACGTGCGCCTGTGCCAGCCGGTGCGCGCGCTGCGCCCGAACGCGGACGGCCTGGGGGGCGTGTTGGTGGTCAGCGACACAGGCGCGGAGCACTTCGACGAGGTGGTGCTGGCCTGCCATGCCGACCAGGCGCTGGCGCTGCTGGGCGACCAGGCCTCGGTCGACGAGCGCTCGCTGCTCGGGGCGATCGGCTTCCACCCCAATCGTGCCGTGCTGCACACCGATACCGGCCTGCTGCCCAAGCGCTCCCGCGCCTGGGCCGCCTGGAACTACGAGCAGGCGGTGTCGGCTGGCGGCGAATCGCGTGCCGTCTGCCTGCACTACCTGATCAACCGGCTGCAGCCGCTGCCGTTCCGCCAGGAGGTGATCGTCTCGCTGAACCCGGTGCGCGAGCCGCGCCCGGAGGCGGTGCTGGCCGAGTTCGACTACGCCCACCCGGTGTTCGATCGCGCGGCCATTGCCGCCCAGGGCCGCCTGCACGAGCTGCAGGGTCGGCGCGGCCTGTGGTTCTGCGGCGCCTGGACCGGCTACGGCTTCCACGAGGACGGGCTCAAGTCCGCCCAGCAGGTGGTGGCTGGCCTGCAGGCGTCCTGGCAGTGCGGCGACGTGCGGCTGGCCGCCTGAGGGCGTCGACCGTGAGCTCGCTCGCCACCGCCACCCATCCCGCGCCGGTGCCCGCCCGCGCCCGGGCCCTGCTCGGTACCGGGCTGGTGCGCCACGCCCGGCTGCGTCCGGTGCCGCACGAGTTCCGCTACCCGACCTGGTTCCTGCTGCTGCCGCTGCGCTCGCTGCGCCAGTCGCCCGATGCGGTGCTGGCGCGCAACCGCGCAGGCTGGGTGAGCTTTCACGACGCCGACCACGGCGAGGGCGGCCCGGATGCGCTGGCCTGGTTCGAGCGCCTGCTGGCCGAGGCTGGCATCGACGACGCCGATGGCGAGGTCTGGCTGCACACCTACCCGCGCGTGTTCGGCATCGTCTTCAAGCCGGTGAGTTTCTGGTACGCCCACCGCGCCGACGGCTCGCTGGCGGCCGTGCTGGCCGAGGTGAACAACACCTTCGGCGAGCGACACGCCTACCTGCTCGACGGCCCGGGGCTCGGCTGGGGGCGCGAGGTCGGCGTGCGCAAGGTTTTCCACGTCTCGCCCTTCTGCAGCGTCGATGGGCGCTACCGCTTCCGCTTCCTGCGCGTGCCGGGGGTCCCGGGCGACGTGGTGGACGCCGGGCGCACCGTGGTGCGCGTTGATCTCGACGATGCCGGCGGCCCGCTGCTGTCGACCAGTGTCAGCGGCCAACTCGAGCCGCTCACCCGTGCCGCACTCTGGCGAGCCGGCCGGCGCATGCCGGCGCTGACCGCCATGGTGCTGGCCCGCATCCACTGGCAGGCGCTGCAGCTGTGGCTCAAGCGCGTGCCCTTCTGGCGCAAGCCGCAGCCGCCTGCCGCCGTGGTCAGCCGCTGATTCCTGCCGCCCATTTCCTTCCCTCCACCTGAGCGCACCTCGCCATGAACGACACCACCGTCCTGACGTCGCCGACGCTGGCCCGTCCGCCGTCCTCCACCCAGCGCCTGCCGGTGGCGGCGCGCTCCGTGCTGGGGCTGCTGGAGCGCCTGCCGCACGGCCATCTGCACCTGCAGCTGCCCGACGGCAGCGTGCGCCACTTTGGCCGCGACACCTCCGCGCAGGCGCCCCAGGCCAGCCTGCGCCTGCACGACGGATCGCCGCTGGCGGCCGCGCTGGCCGAGGGCGACATCGGCTTTGCGCGCAGCTACATCGAGGGCGGCTGGGACACGCCCGACCTGAGCGCGCTGTTGCGCCTGCTGCTGGCCAATCGCGAGGCGCTGGAGCGCCTGGTCTACGGCAGCTGGTGGGGCGGCCTGGCGCACCGGCTGCGCCATGCGCTCAACCGCAACAGCCGCAGCGGCAGCCGCCGCAACATCCACCTGCACTACGACCTGGGCAACCACTTCTATCGCAGCTGGCTGGACGAGACGATGAACTACTCGTCGGCCTGGTTCGAGGGCGACCTCGACCGCCCGCTGGCGCAGGCCCAGCAGGCCAAGATGCGCCGTGCGCTGACCGAGGCTGGCGTGGGGCCTGGCAGCCGCGTGCTGGAGATCGGCTGCGGCTGGGGCGCGGTGGCCGAGGTGGCGGCCCGTGATCTGGACGCACAGCTGACCGGCGTGACGCTCTCCAGCGAGCAGCTGAACTGGGGCCAGCAGCGGCTGGCGCGTGCCGGTCTGGCCGAGCGCGCCGACCTGCGCCTGCAGGACTACCGCGACATCACCGACCCGGCCTTTGACGCGATCGTCTCGATCGAGATGTTCGAGGCGGTCGGCGAGGCCCAGTGGCCCACCTATTTCCGCCAGGTGCAGCGCCTGCTCAAGCCGGGCGCTCGGGCCTGCATCCAGACCATCACGATCCGCGACGACCTGTTCGATCGCTACCGCCGCTCCAGCGACTTCATCCAGCAGTACATCTTCCCGGGCGGCATGCTGCCCTGCGACGCCGCCTTCCGCCGCGAAGCCGAGCGGGCCGGGCTGGTGGTGGAGCGGGCCTTCGGCTTCGGCCGCGACTATGCCGAGACGCTGCGGCGCTGGCGTGTCGCCTTCGACGCCCAGCGCACCGCCGTGCAGCGCCTGGGCTTCGACGCCACCTTCCAGCGCACCTGGGAGTTCTACCTGGCCTACTGTGAGGCGGCCTTCGACACCGGCAACACCGACGTCGTGCAGTACACGCTGAGGCGGGCGGCGTGAGCGGGAACGTTGGCGCCCCCACGCGCCGCTCGTTCCTGGCGGCCGGGCTGCTCGGGCCGCTGCTGGCTCGTGCGGCGGCTGCGTCCGACGAGGCACCGGAGGCCCAGGAGGCGCTGCGGCTGCTGCCCGGCGCCCAGGAGCAGGGGCGCATGCGGCTGCGCTGGTTCGGCCTGCCGATCTACGACGCCCGGCTCTGGACGCGCCAGCCCGTGACGGCCACCGGCTATGCGCAGCAGGAGTTCGTGCTCGGCCTGCGCTACGTGCGCGCGCTGGAGGGCGCGGCGATCGCCGAGCGCTCGCTGCAGGAGATGCAGCGCCAACAGGCGCTGCCCGAGGCCCAGGCGCAGGCCTGGCTGGCGCAGATGCGCGCGGCCTTCCCCGATGTGCAGCCAGGTGACCGGCTGCTCGGCTGGCACCGGCCGGGGCGCGAATCGGCGTTCTACCTGAATGGGCGACCCACGCACGCGGTCGCAGACGCCGGGTTTGCGGGGTCTGCGGGGTTTGGCGAGCGCTTCTTCGGCATCTGGCTGTCGCCGCGCAGCCGGGATGCGGCCCAGCGCGACGCGCTGCTCGGGCTGGTGCCGCGATGACGTCCGCGCCCCGGCGCGCGGCAGCGCCCGCCGCCTGGAACCCACGCGCCGCGCTGGCCTATGGCGGCCTGGGGGCCCCGCTGGCCTTCGTCGCCCTGCCGCTGTATGTGCAACTGCCGCAGCACTACGCGCAGGTGCACGGCGTGGCGCTGGCCACCCTCGGCGCCCTGCTGCTGGCGGTGCGCTGCCTGGATGCGCTGGTGGATCCGCTGCTGGGGCGATGGGCGGACCGGCTGCTGGCGCGCGGTGGCCGTGCGGCCTGGGCGCTGCTGGGGGCAGCGGCGGTGCTGGTGGCGCTGGGCTTCGTGCAGCTGTTCTTTGCGCCGCCGCTCGGCCCAGCCGAACTGCTCGCCTGGTGTGGCGGCTGGCTGGCGCTGACCTGCGCGGGCTGGTCGCTGGCGTCGGTGCTGCACCAGGCCTGGGGCGTGCGGCTGGGCGGAGGCGAGCTGGCGCAGTCACGCTGGGTGTCGGCGCGCGAGGGCGCCGGGCTGGTCGGCGTGGTGGCCGCCAGCCTGCTGCCCAGCTTGGCCGGGCTGACGGTGACGGCTGTCGTGCTCTGCGCCGCGCTGGCCATCGGCTGGCTGGCGCTGCGTGCGGCGCCGGCTCCACCGCCTGTGCTGCCGGCCGATCCCGAGGTGGCGCCGGTACGTCCGGCGGGGGCAGTCGCATGGCAGGGGCTGCTGCTGCCCTGGCGGCTGCCGGCCTTTCGTCGCATGCTGGCGGTCTACCTCGTCAACGGCGTGGCGGCGGCGGTGCCGGCCACGCTGGTGCTGTTCTTCATCCGCGATCGCTTGCAGGCGCCGGCCTGGGAGGGTGCGTTCCTGGCGCTGTACTTCGTGGCCGGTGTGGTCTCGCTGCCCGCCTGGGTGCACGCCGTGCGCCGCTGGGGGGCGGTGCGCGCCTGGGCGCTGGGCATGGTGATCGCCGTGGCGGGTTTTGCCGGGGCGATCGGCCTGGGCGCTGGCGATGTGGCGCTGTTCGCCGCGGTCTGCCTGGCCAGCGGGCTGGCGCTGGGGGCCGACCTGGCGCTGCCCGCCACCCTGCTGGCCGAGGTGGTGGCCAGCCGTCGCGGGAGCACCGGGTCGGGCAGGGATGGAGGGGCGGGCGCCGATGCGGGCCTGTTCTTCGGCTGGTGGAATGCCGCGTCCAAGCTGAACCTCGCGCTGGCGGCCGGCCTCGTGCTGCCGCTGCTGGGCTGGCTGGGCTACGTGCCGGGTGCCGCCAGCCCGGCCGGGCTCGACGCGCTGGCCTGGGTCTATGCCGGACTGCCCTGCGTCCTGAAGCTGGCGGCCCTGGCCCTGCTGCTGCGCTGGGGTGGGCCGACGCAGTCGACAGTGCCGACGCGACCCTCGGCGTCGGTGCCTGCCGCCGCGGCGGCCGCCGATCCTCCCTGAGAACCTGTGTACGACCGACTGTCCAAGGACACCCGCCCATGACCCGTTTCCATCGTTTCGCCCTGCGCTGCACCCGTGCCGGCCTACTCGCGGCACTGGCCGCACCGGTGGTCCTGACTGGCTGTGCCAGCGGGCCGCGCATCGAGGACCATGCCGGGCAGCAACCCACGCTGGACCTGCGGCGCTACTTCGACGGCCCGTTGGTGGCCCACGGCCTGTTCACCGACCGCAACGGCGTGGTGCAGCGGCGCTTCACGGTGCAGCTCAAGGGCACCTGGTCGGGGGATCAGGGCGTGCTGGAAGAGGATTTCACCTACAGTGACGGGCGCACCGAGCGCCGCGTCTGGCGCCTGGCCCGCGAGGGCAACGGGCACTGGAGCGGCCGGGCCGACGACGTGGTGGGCACCGCCCGCGGCGAGTCCGCCGGCAACGCGCTGCGCTGGCAGTACACCCTGCGCCTGCCGGTGGATGGGCGGGAGTGGGAGGTGCAGTTCGACGACTGGATGTACCTGATGGACGAGAAGGTGCTGCTCAACCGTGCCGTGATGAGCAAGTTCGGCATCCGGCTGGGGGAGGTCACGCTCTCCTTCCACCGCCCCTGAAAGGCCATTGCCCATGCCGCTGTTCATGCCGCCCAATCCTCCCCTGACCGACTGGCGTGGCCGCGTCGCCTGGATCGTCGGCGCCTCCAGCGGCATCGGCCGGGCCACCGCCGCGCGCCTGGCGCGAGCGGGCGCGCAGGTGGTCGTCTCGGCGCGCAGCCGCGATGCGCTGGCCGGCTTCGTCGACACCTACCCGGGCGCGCTCGCCCTGCCGCTGGACGTGACGCAGCGCGACTCGGTCCTGGCGGCGCACGACGACCAGATGGGCCGCTTCGGCCGCATCGACCTGCTGCTGTATTGCGCCGGCCACTACCAGGCGCAACGCGCCACCGCGCTGGACCTGGACGAGCTGCTGCGCCACGAGCAGGTCAACTACGTCGGAGCCCTGCATGTGCTGGACGCCGTGCTGCCGGTGCTGCTGGCGCAGGGCAGCGGGCACCTGAGCTTCGTGGCCAGCGTGGCGGGCTGGCGTGGCCTGCCCAATGCACTGGCCTACGGGCCGACCAAGGCGGCGCTGAACAACCTGGCCGAGTGCCTGCACCTGGACCTGTCTGCGCGCGGTCTGGGCGTGTCGGTGATCAACCCCGGCTTCGTCGAGACGCCGCTGACCGCAGGCAACCCCTTCCCGATGCCGGCGCTGATCCAGCCCGACGAAGCGGCCGCGGCGATGCTGGCGGGCTGGGCGCGCGGCGAGTTCGACATCCACTACCCCAAGCGCTTCACGCGGCTGCTGCGGCTGCTGCGCTGCCTGCCGCACCGGTTGTACTTCCCGCTGGTGCGCAAGGTGACCGGGCTGTGAGCAGCGCCTCGTCAGCGCCGCGCCTGCCGCGCGCCCACCCCGACGTGCGGGTGGCGAGGGTGGCCCGCTTCTTCGAGGACCTCGTGCCGGCCGACCTGGACCGGCTCGGCGAGATCTACAGCGCCGACGCGGCGTTCAAGGACCCGTTCAACGAGGTGCGCGGGCTGGAGGCCATCCGCCGCATCTTTGTGCACATGTACGCCGAACTGGACGGCCCGCGCTTCGTCGTGACGCAGGCGGTGGCCGAGGGCGACATGGCCTTCCTGACCTGGACCTTCCACTTCCGCAGCCCGCGGCTTCAGCCGCAGGACGTGGTGGTGCGTGGTGCCACGCAGCTGGCGTTCGATCCGCACAGCGGCCTCGTCGTGCTGCACCGCGACTACTGGGACACCGGCGAGGAGCTCTACGCCCGCCTGCCGCTGCTCGGGGCGGTGATGCGCTGGCTGCGCCGCCGGGGCAGCGCGACCCAAGCGTGAGTCGGCGTGTGAGCCGGTGGCCGGTGCCACCCTCTGCTGGTCAGTCGCTGCTGCCGCGCTGGCCTTCGGTCAGGGTGTCGAGCTGGAAGCGCCCGCTCTTGTCGACCAGCCAGATGTCCGTGTAGATCATCTCGGTGCCCAGCTTGGCCGGGGCGGGGTAGGGGCCCGCTCGCTGGATCATCTGCCTGATCCAGGGCATGACCTCCTTGGCCACGGCCGGCTCGCGGGTGAACTCCACCTGCAGCACCTTGCCCTGGGCGTCGAGGGTGGTTTCCACCACCGTGACCGCATAGAGCAGCGGCGGCAGCTTGCCGCGCATCACCTGCATCGGGTAGGTCAGGTAGAGGTGTCGGGCCGCGTCCTGCCGGTAGGCCTTGGGCGACTCGGCCTCCGAAGCCTCCAGCTGCGGGGCCGGCAGGGGCTGGGGTGGGGCGGTGAACTGCGCCTGCGCCACCGAGGCGAACGCCCCCAGACACAGGGCAGCGGCGAAGTTCGGCAGGGCGGTGCGGCGCAGGGGCATGGGGTGGGCTCGACGAGGCGCGGAGGCGCGGGTACCTGGTGTGTCGGCCAATGGCCACCAAGCCTGATCGAGTGTAGGCAGCCCCTTCTGGCGTTTGTCGTGCAAATTGCCCGGGGAAGCCACCGCTGTTTGCCCAGCGGCGCGCTTCAACGCATCCAGCCCTTGCGGCGGAAATAAATCAGCGGGGCAGCGACCGAGGCCAGCATCAGGCCCAGTGCCAGCGGGTAGCCCCAGACCTGGTCCAGCTCGGGCATGTGGCGGAAGTTCATGCCGTAGATGCTGGCGATCAGCGTCGGTGGCAGCAGCGCGACGCTGGCCACCGAGAAGATCTTGATGATCTTGTTCTGGTTGATGTTGATGAAGCCGACCGTGGCGTCCATCAGGAAGTTGATCTTGTCGAACACGAAGGCGGTGTGCGAGTCCAGCGAGTCGATGTCGCGCAGGATCTGGCGCGCTTCCTCGAACTGTTCCGCGTTGAGCATGCGCGCGCGCATCATGAAGCTCACCGCGCGGCGCGTGTCCATCACATTGCGGCGGATGCGCCCGTTCAGGTCTTCCTCCCGCGCGATCGACGCCAGCGCGATGCCCGCTGCGTGGTCGTCGAAGTCCTGCTTGAGCACGCGGGCGCTGACCTTCTCCAGCTCGTCGTAGATGCTCTCCAGTGCGTCGGCGGAGTACTCCGCGTCGGCATCGTAGAGCTTGAGCAGCACGTCCTTGGCGTCCTCGATCAGCGCCGGTATGCGGCGCGCGCGCAGGCGCAGCAGCCGGAACACCGGCAGGTCCTCGGCATGTACCGAGAACAGCACCTTGTGGTGCAGGATGAAGGCCACGCGCACGTTGCGCGGTGTCTCGCCGTCGTCGATCAGGAAGTCGGAGCGGATGTGCAGTTCGCCGTTGTCTTCCTCGTAGAAGCGGGCGGACTCTTCCAGGTCGTCGTCGACGATGTTGTCGGGGATGATCAGCCCGAAGCGGGCCTGCACCCAGCCCTTTTCAGCCGGTGTCGGCGCCTCCATGTCCACCCAGACCGGCGACACATGTGCCAGCGCGTCGGGGTCGTCGATCTCTTCCTGGATCAGGCGACCATTGGCCAGGGTGAATACATTGAGCATCGGCAGTCCTGCGCCGTGCACCTGGCAGCAGCAGGCGGAACATCACGGCAATCCGGTGGGAGGGGGCGGTGGCGGGCAAACCGTCTCACTCCACGCAACCACCGCAGGGCAGGGGCCGGGAGGGACGGTCACCAAGGGTGACAGCTGTCCAACAGGAACTCCATGAGCTGGAAAGAAGCTGTAATTATCGCACTGCGTCGCAGCCTGTCCGGATCAGCGCCCGGTCGCCGCGGCGCCTGCCCGCGAGGCTGGACGACATCCCTACAAACCCGTAGGGTACCCCCAAAAAGCGAGATCGCGACCCATTACCACACGGTTGCTTCAGGGTCACGACCCGTGCGCTTGCCAGAGATCGCGGCAGCCGTCACACTGGAATCGACGGTCGGTACAGACAGCCGGCCGGGTCGGACATACTAGGTTTCCTCCCACCCACCTCTATCCGAAAGGAGGTCTCATGAACCTGACGATCAGCGGTCATCACCTGGAAGTCACCCCTGCGCTGCGCGAGTACGTGCTCACGAAGCTGGATCGAGTGACGCGTCACTTTGATCAGGTGGTGGATGTCACCGTGCTGCTCACCGTGGAAAAGCAGAAGGAGAAGGAACGTCGCCAGCGGGCTGAAGTGACCTTGCATGCCAAGGGCAAGGACATCTTCGTTGAAAGTGCGCACGAGGATCTGTACGCCGCGATCGATCAACTGATGGACAAGCTGGACCGTCAGGTGGTGCGCCACAAGGACCGCTTGCAGGACCACCACCACGAATCGCCCAAGCGCAGCGCGATGGTCGGCGAGGCATCGTGATACGCATCACGCGCCCGGGCTGAATCAGACGGTACGACGGCCTCCTTGCGAGGCCGTTTTCTCATTTCGGGTGTCAAACTGCAAGTTTTGTGTTGGATCTGTTGTCCTCAGGCAACCCTGCGCGGAACCCTGGACCTGCAGGGGCCTTGAGGTCCGCGCACCGATCGGGGCGATTCCTATAATTCGCATCCCGTCGAACGCCGGCCCTGTGGCCCGTCGATGATTCACCCAGACGTCCTCTTACGATGAACCGCCTCGCCGCCATCCTTCCGGCCAGCAACGTGCTGGTCAATGTGGAGGCCTCCAGCAAGAAGCGTGCGTTCGAGCAGGCGGGCCTGCTGTTCGAGAACGGTCACTCGATCGCACGGGCGACGGTGACGGACAACCTGTTCGCCCGCGAACGACTGGGCTCCACCGGGCTGGGGCACGGCGTGGCGATCCCCCATGGCCGCATCAAGGGTCTGAAGAATCCGCTCGCCGCGGTCATCCGCGTGCAGCAGCCGATCCCCTTCGAGGCGCCCGACGACGAACCCGTCACGCTGCTGATCTTCCTGCTCGTGCCCGAGGCGGCCACGCAGCGCCACCTGGAGATCCTCTCCGAGATCGCCGAGTTGCTGTCCGACCGCGAGCTGCGCGAGCAGATCAAGGTCGAGGCCGATCCGGCCCGGGTGCACGAATTGATCTCCCGCTGGGAACCGTTGAAGTCGGTGGCCTGAGCCGGCCACAGCGGCCCATCCTGCCAGTCCCCTCCCACTTGCCGAGCGCGCGTTGAAACCCACCGTCATCAGCGCCGAAGCGCTGTTCGATGCCCACCGGCAGGCGCTGAAGTGGGAGTGGATCGCTGGTCACGCCCATCCCGAGCGGCGTTTCGACGAGGTGGCGGTCCGCGATGCCCAGTCGGCCGCCGATCTGGTCGGCTACCTGAACTACATCCACCCCTACCGGGTGCAGATCGTCGGCCGGCGTGAAGTTGGCTACCTGGCGTCAGGCGATGCCGAGGTCCAGGAGCGGCGCATCTCGCGCATCGTGACGCTGGAGCCACCGGTGCTGGTGGTGGCCGACGGCTGCACGCCGCCGGACCGGCTGGTGGCGATGTGCGAGCGCGCCGAGCTGCCTCTGTTCTGCACGCAGGACTCGGCCGGCCATGTGATCGACGTGCTGCGCGGCTACCTGGGCCAGCACTTTGCCGAGCGCACGTCGCGCCACGGGGTGTTCATGGACATCCTCGGCCTGGGTGTTCTGCTGACGGGTGAGTCGGGCCTGGGCAAGAGTGAACTCGGCCTGGAGCTGATCTCTCGCGGCCATGGCCTGGTGGCCGATGACGTGGTGGACCTCTACCGGGTCTCCCAGTCCGCCATCGAGGGGCGCTGCCCGGAACTGCTGCGCAACCTGCTGGAGGTGCGTGGCATCGGCCTGCTGGACATCAAGGCCATCTTTGGCGAGACGGCGGTGCGCCGCAAGATGCGCCTCAAACTCATCGTCCACCTCGTGCGCAAGGAGACGCTGGACCGCGACTTCGAGCGCCTGCCCTACGAGCCCCTGTACGAGGACGTGCTAGGCATGCCGGTGCGCAAGGTGGTGATCGCCGTGGATGCCGGCCGCAACCTGGCCGTTCTGGTGGAGGCTGCGGTGCGCAACACCGTGCTGCAACTGCGTGGCATCGACACCTACAAGGAATTCATCCAGCGCCACCGCGAGATGATGGAGCGCGGCGACTCGGGCGCTGCCTGACGCTACCGGACGATGCGCACGAGCGTGTGCGCGGGCCTGCGGCTCAATGCCCAGCGCTCAGGACTGGTGGCGAGCCTTCTTCGGTCGCCGGGCGCAACCCTCGTTGGTGCAGCGTGCGTACAGTGCGAGCGAATGCTCCTCCAGCAGAAAGCCGCGCTCCTGCGCGACCGTGCGCTGGCGGGTCTCGATCTGGGCGTCGAAGAACTCTTCCACGTGGCCGCAGTCCACGCAGACCAGGTGGTCATGGTGGTGGCCTTCATTGAGTTCGAACACCGCCTTGCCACTCTCGAAGTGGTTGCGCGACAGGATACCGGCCTGTTCGAACTGCATCAGCACGCGGTACACGGTGGCCAGGCCGATGTCCGAGCCGTCGGTGAGCAGGACCTTGTAGACGTCTTCGGCCGTCAGGTGGCGCTGGCTGGAGCGCTGGAAGATTTCCAGGATCTTGATGCGCGGCAGCGTGGCCTTGAGGCCGGAACTCTTGATTTCTTCCGCGTGGGTCATGGGCGACGGCGCTCGACGGGGCTCGATACAATTTCCGGATCATATCGGCAGGCGTTGCCTCGCGTGGCGCCCAGGCACAATGCACGGCATGTCTTTTCCGTCTTGGCGCGTCGGCGCCACTTTGACCGTGGCCCTGCTCGTGGCGGGCTGCGCTTCGTCCACCGGGGGCGGCGCCGCTGCGGCGCTGCAGCCCTATCGCATGGAAGTCGTGCAGGGCAACGTGGTCACGCGCGAGATGCTGGAGCAGTTGCGCCCCGGCCTGACGCGCGACCAGGTGCGTGGCCTGTTCGGTTCCCCGCTGCTGACCGACATCTTCCACGCCGACCGCTGGGACTACGTCTTCACGATCCGTCGCCAGGGGGCGGCGCCCCAGCAGCGCCGCGTCACCGTCTACTTCGCCAGTGACCGCGTGCAGCGCCACGAGGCCGGCGAGCTGCCCTCCGAACGGGAGTTCGTGGCCTCGATCGACGCCGCCAAGGTGAAGGCGCGCACTGCCCCGCTGGAGCTGAACGAGACCCAGCTGCGCGCCCTGCCGCTGCCGGTGGGGCGCCCCGCCGCGGCCGTTGCGGCGGCGGGGCCGGCCAGTGCCCCGCAGCGCGTCTATCCGCCGCTGGAGCCGGATGCGCGGCCCTGACCTCCCGAGAACCTGAACCACGCGCCGCCTAGGCCGACATGAGCGACATGAGCGACACACCCCACCGCATTGCCATCGCCGGCTGCACCGGTCGCATGGGCCACATGCTGATCGAGGCCGTGCTGGCTACCGATGACTGCACGCTGGCCGGTGCCCTTGACCGCGCCGACAGCCCGGCCATCGGCCAGGACGCCACCGCCTTCCTGGGCCGCGTCAGCGGCGTGGCGGTGAGCGCCGACCTGCGCTCCGGCCTGCAGGGCGCGCACTGCCTGATCGACTTCACTCGCCCCGAGGGCACGATGGCCCACTTGGCCGCCTGCCGCGAGTTGGGCGTCAAATTGGTCATCGGCACCACCGGCTTCAGCGAGGCGCAGAAGGCCGAGATCGCCGCGGCGTCGAAGGACATCGCCATCATGATGGCGCCCAACATGAGCGTGGGTGTCAACGTCGTGCTCAAGCTGCTGGAGACGGCGGCCAAGGCGCTCAACCAGGGCTATGACATCGAGATCGTCGAGGCGCACCATCGCCACAAGGTCGATGCGCCCAGCGGCACCGCGCTGAAGATGGGCGAGGTGGTGGCCGCCGCGATCGGCCGCGACCTGAAGGCATGCGCCGTCTACGGCCGCGAAGGCGTGACCGGCGAGCGCGACCCGAGCACCATCGGCTTTGCCACCGTGCGCGGGGGCGACGTGGTCGGCGATCACACCGTGATGTTCATGGGCACTGGCGAGCGCATCGAGATCACCCACAAGTCCAGTAGCCGCGCCACCTACGCCCAGGGCAGCCTGCGCGCCGCGCGCTTCCTGGCGGGACGGTCGAACGGGCTGTTCGGCATGGACGACGTGCTTGGCCTCGGCTGAGCGATTCCCGGCACAGGACCGCACAGGACATTCGCATGGGAGGCTACGCCAGGCTCTGGGCCGAGGGGGACGCGATCACCCGCACGGTGGCGCTGTTGCTGCTGGCGATGTCGGTGTCCGCCTGGGTGGTGATCCTGTGGAAGGGCTGGGTGCTCACGCGGGTGCGGCGTGACGTGGCCCGCGCCGTGCCGGCGTTCTGGTCCGGTGCCGACCTGGCATCGGCGCGCCTGCAGCTGCAGGCGATCGACCGTGAGCAGGTGCTCACCCCCCTGCTCGATGCCGCGCTGCTGACCCCGCCGGCGGGCACGCTGGAGTCGGCCGGCCAGGCCGAATCGCAACTGACGCGCCGCCTGCGTGACGCGCTGCACCGCATCGTCGCCCAGCTGCAGTACGGCCAGGTGCTGCTGGCCTCGGTGGGCAGCACGGCGCCCTTCATCGGCCTGTTCGGCACCGTCTGGGGCATCTACCACGCGCTGCTGGGCATCTCGGCGGCCGGCAGCATCAGCATCGACAAGGTGGCCGGCCCGGTGGGTGAGGCGCTCATCATGACCGCCGCCGGCCTGGCCGTGGCGATCCCTGCGGTGCTGGCCTACAACGTCTTCGGCAAGTGGGTGGGCGCCTGCGAGGCGGAGCTGGAGGGCTTTGCCCACGACCTGCGCGAGATGCTGCTGGATCGCTCCCCGGGCGAGCGGCGCAGCGGCGAAGCGGGCTGACGGAGGAGCCATCGCGATGGCCTTCGGTCGCCTCGAACGCAGCCCCGGCCCGCAGCCGATGAGCGACATCAACATGACGCCGCTGATTGACGTCATGCTGGTGCTGCTGGTGATCTTCATGATCGCCGCGCCGCTGATGACCGCCAGCTTGAAACTCGACCTGCCCAAGGCCGACGGCGCCACGCCGGTGACCGAGGCGCCGCAGGCGCTGCAGGTGGCGCTGCAGGCCGACGGCAGCCTGTACCTGGGTGAAGAGAAGCTGCCCCCGCCTGCCTTTGGAGAGCGCCTGGCGGCCGTGGCCAAGCGCGGTGGCGAACTGCCCGAGGTGCAGCTGCGCGCCGACCGCGCCGTGCCCTACGGCCGCGTGGCCGAGCTGATCGGCCAGCTGCAGGCAGCGGGGCTGAACCGCATCGCCTTTGTCACCGAGCCGGGGTCGACCGCCGCTGCGGCCTCGGCGGCGCGCTGATCGCGCCCTGAGCGCACCCGACGCCGGGCTCGCCCCGGCCCCACGCGATAATCCCCCGCTTCCGCCGCCCGATCGGCGAGGTCCGCCTGCCGTCGCAGGACGACGGACCGCTCCCCTGCTTGCTGCTGCCGCGCCATGAACGAGAAATACGATCCCGCTGCCGTCGAATCCGCCGCCCAGACCGCCTGGCGTGCTGCCGACGCCTACCGCGTCACCGAGGACGCCAGCAAGGCCAAGTTCTACGCCTGCTCGATGCTGCCCTACCCCTCGGGCAAGCTGCACATGGGCCATGTGCGCAACTACACCATCAACGACATGCTCACGCGCCAGCTGCGCATGAAGGGCATGAACGTGCTGATGCCCATGGGCTGGGACGCCTTCGGCCTGCCCGCCGAGAACGCCGCGTTGAAGAACCGCGTGCCGCCGGAGAAGTGGACGCGCGAGAACATCGCCCACATGAAGGGCCAGATGCTGGCGATGGGCCTGGCGATCGACTGGAGCCGCGAGGTCGCCACCTGCGACCCCGAGTACTACAAGTGGAACCAGTGGCTTTTCCTGAAGATGCTGGAGGCCGGCATTGCCGAGCGCCGCACCCAGGTGGTGAACTGGGACCCGGTGGACATGACCGTGCTGGCCAACGAGCAGGTCATCGACGGCCGGGGCTGGCGCTCGGGCGCGCCGGTGGAAAAGCGCGAGATCCCGGGCTACTACCTGAACATCACGAAGTACGCCGACGAGTTGCTCAGCGCGGTGGCGAACCCCGAGGACCCGAACTACCTCTCCGGCTGGCCCGAGCGCGTGCGCTTGATGCAGGAGAACTGGATCGGCAAGAGCGAGGGCGTGCGCTTCGCCTTTCCGCATCAGATCCGCGCTAACGACGGCGAGCTGATCCAGGGCGGGCGGCTCTACGTCTTCACGACGCGCGCCGACACGATCATGGGCGTGACCTTCTGCGCCGTGGCGCCGGAGCACCCGCTGGCCGCGCACGCCGCGGCGGGCAACCCGGCGCTGGCGGTTTTCATCGCCGAATGCGCCCAGGGCGGCACCACCGAGGCCGAGCTGGCCACGCAGGAAAAGAAGGGCATGGCCACCGGCCTGTTCGTCACCCACCCGCTGACCGGAGCGCAGGTCGAGGTCTGGGTCGGCAACTACGTGCTGATGAGCTACGGCGACGGCGCGGTGATGGGCGTGCCGGCGCACGACGAGCGCGACTTCGCCTTCGCCAACAAGTACGGCATCGCGATCAAGCAAGTCGTGAAGGTGGGTGACGAGCCGTTCTCGCTCGACGCCTGGGCCGACTGGTACGGCGACAAGCAGCGCGCGGTCTGCGTCAACTCCGGCGCTGAATTTGCATTTTTGGACGGCCTGGCCTACAAGGACGCCGTCAGCAAGGTCGCCGAGTTGCTCGCCGCCCAGGGGCTGGGCGAGAAAAAGACCACCTGGCGCCTGCGCGACTGGGGCATCAGCCGCCAGCGCTACTGGGGCACCCCGATCCCCATCATCCACTGCGACAGCTGCGGCGCCGTGCCGGTCCCCGAGCAGGACCTGCCGGTGGTGCTGCCGATCGACTGCGTGCCGGACGGCTCGGGCAACCCGCTGGCCAAGCGCGAGGACTTCCTGGCCGTCACCTGCCCCTGCTGCGGCAAGCCGGCGCGCCGCGAGACGGACACGATGGACACCTTCGTGGACAGCTCCTGGTACTACATGCGCTACTGCGACCCGACCAACGCCGACAAGATGGTCGCCGAGGGCACGCAGTACTGGATGGGCGCGGGGAATTCGGCCGGCACGCCGGGCATGGACCAGTACATCGGCGGCATCGAGCACGCCATCCTGCACCTGCTGTACGCGCGCTTCTGGACCAAGGTGATGCGCGACCTGAAGCTGGTCAGCGTCAGCGAGCCCTTCACCCGCCTGCTCACGCAGGGCATGGTGCTCAACCACATCTACTCGCGCCGCGGCGAGAAGGGCGGCATCGAGTACTTCTGGCCGCACGAGGTGGAGAACGTCTTCGACGCGGGCGGCAAGATCGTCGGCGCCAAGTTGAAGAGCGACGGCTCGGCGGTGGACTACCAGGGCGTGGGCACCATGTCCAAGTCCAAGAACAACGGCGTGGACCCGCAGGCGCTGATCGACCAGTACGGCGCAGACACCGCCCGCCTGTTCGTGATGTTCGCCAGCCCGCCAGAGCAGACGTTGGAGTGGAACGACGCCGGCGTCGAGGGGGCGCACCGCTTCCTCAAGCGCGTCTGGGGTTTTGCGGCGAAGAACGAGGCCCGGCTGAAGACCGCCACCGCCGGCAACCTGAGCGAGGCGCCGCTGCGTGCCGAGGCCAAGGCGCTGCGCCGCGAGCTGCACCTGGTGCTCAAGCAGATCAGCTACGACTTCGAGCGCATGCAGTACAACACCGTGGTGTCGGGCTGCATGAAGCTGCTCAACGCGATGGAAGCCTTCAAGCCGGACGGCTCGGCTGGCGACGACGCGGTGCTCTGCGAAGCCGTTTCGGTGCTGCTGCGCGGCCTCTATCCCGCCTGCCCGCACCTGACCTGGTCGCTTTGGCAGGAACTGGGTTTTGCGGCTCGCCTGGGCGACCTGCTCGACGCACCCTGGCCCGCGGTGGACGAGGCCGCGCTGGTGCAGGACGAGATCGAGCTGGTGCTGCAGGTCAACGGCAAGCTGCGTGGCGCGATCAAGGTGCCCGCCAGCGCCGACCGGGCCGCGATCGAGGCGGCGGCCGCGGCCAGCCCCGACGTGGCCAAGTTCGCCGAAGGCCGGCCGGTGAAGAAGATCATCGTCGTGCCCGGTCGGCTGGTGAACGTGGTCGTCTGACCCGGCTCGTGATGACGATCTCGCGGCGCTCCTGGCTGGTCGGCTCGGCCACCGTGGTGTCCCTGGCATTGGCCGGTTGCGGCTTCCAGCTGCGCCGCCCGCCCGAGCTGCAGCTCAAGCGCATCCACCTGGCCGGCTTCTCGCGCTACTCCGGCCAGGCCGACGAGCTGCGCCGCCAGCTGCGTGCCAGCCCGGGTGTCACGCTGGTGGAGGCGCCCGCCGAGGCCGACCTGGTGCTGGAGGCGCTGCTCGACAGCCAGAATCAGGTCGCCACCTCTACCACCGCCGCTGGCCAGGTGCGTGAACTCAGCCTGCGCACGCGGCTGCGCTACCGCGTGCGCACGCCCGGCGGGCGCGAATTGATCGAGCCCACCGAGCTGGCGCTGGCACGCGACATGACCTTCGAGGAGTCGATCTCGCTGGCCAAGGAGCAGGAGGCGCAGATCCTCTACCGCGCGATGCACGCCGACATCGCCACCCAGGTGCTGCGGCGGTTGGCCACGATCGGCCCGGCTGCCGTGGCCGAGGCTGCGTCCGCGGCTTCGGCCGCATCGGCTGCTGCGGCGGCGGCCTCGGCCCGCTGATCGCAGCGCACCGGTCCACGCCATGCAGCTGCGCGCCGAACAGCTCCCCCAGGCCCTGGCCCGCGGCCTGCGCCCGGTGTACGTTGTCTACGGCGACGAGGCCCTGCTGGCGCAGGAGGCCGCCGACACGGTGCGCGCCGCCGCCCGCCAGGCGGGCTACAGCGAGCGGGTGGTGCACACCGTGCAAGGCGCGCACTTCGACTGGTCCGGCCTGCTGGGCGAGACCAGCGCGCTCAGCCTCTTCTCCGACCGCCGCCTGATCGAGATCCGCATCCCCGGCGGCAAGCCTGGCAAGGAGGGCTCCGAGGCGCTGCAGCGGCTGGTTGAGACGCTGTCGGACGACAACCTCATCCTCGTGCTGCTGCCGCGGCTGGACCGCACCCAGCTCGCCAGCGCCTGGTTCACCGCGCTGGACGGTGCCGGCGCCAGCGTGCGCGTCGACCCCATCGAGCGCCCCGCGCTGCCGCAGTGGATCGCCCAGCGCCTGGCCGCGCAGGGCCTGCGTGTCGAGGACGGCGAGCCCGGCCAGCGCGCGCTGGCCTTCTTTGCCGACCGCATCGAAGGCAACCTGCTGGCCGCGCACCAGGAGATCAGCAAGCTGGCGCTGCTGCATCCCAGCGCGACGCTGGGCTTCGAGCAGATCGAATCGGCCGTGCTCAACGTGGCGCGCTACGACGTCTTCAAGCTCGGCGAGGCGGTGCTGGCCGGCAACGTGCCCCGCGCACTGCGCATGCTCGACGGCCTGTGCGCCGAGGGCGAGGCCGCCGTGCTGGTGCACTGGACCCTGTCGGAGGATCTGCGCGCGCTGCGCCGCGTGCAGATCGCGCTGCGCGAGGGCAAACCGCCCCCGCTGGCGCTGCGCGAGGCGCGTGTCTGGGGCCAGAAGGAGCGCCTGCTGGAGCGCGTGCTGCCGCAGCTGCCCGATGCCCCCCTCGACGCCCTGGTGGCCGACGCCCACACCGTGGACGGCATCGTCAAGGGTCTGCGCGATCCCGCCTGGCCGCTCGACCCCTGGGAGGCGCTCAGGCGGCTGATGCTGCAGACGGTGGAGGCGCTGCGCCCGCTGCCCAAGCGGGGCGCTGCGCCGCCGCCGCCGCTGGCGCTGCGGCCCTGAGGGCGGGAAAACCCGTAGAACAAGGGCAGATCCCTGGCCCCTTGAAAGCCCGCACATCGTTCCTATAATCTCGCTGTTAGCACTCGCAGGTGATGAGTGCTAGTGATCCCGGGTGGTGTTCTCTTTGGTGAACCTGCCGGGGGAGGTGGGCGGCGTTTGCGCCCTGCCGGCGACGGCCCCACCGATTCCCAAACAGTCCAGTCTTTCCTCCCTAGGAGATACGATGAAACTTCGTCCTCTGCACGATCGCGTGATCGTCAAGCGCCTCGAACAAGAAACCAAGACCGCTTCGGGCATCGTGATCCCCGACAACGCCGCAGAGAAGCCCGATCAGGGTGAAGTCCTGGCCGTGGGCCCGGGCAAGCGCAACGACAAGGGCGACTTCGTGGCCCTGAACGTCGCCGTGGGTGACCGCGTCCTGTTCGGCAAGTACAGCGGCCAGTCCGTCAAGGTCGACGGCGAAGAGCTGCTGGTCATGCGCGAAGAAGACCTGTTTGCCGTGGTGCAGAAGTAAGCCTCGGGCTGCTTCTTCCCCTCCACGCAAACCATCCCCTATTTGAAGAATTCGGAGTAAACACATGGCAGCTAAAGACGTCGTCTTCGGTTCCGACGCCCGTCATCGCATGGTCGAGGGCGTGAACGTCCTGGCCAACGCGGTCAAGGTCACCCTGGGCCCCAAGGGTCGCAACGTGGTCCTGGAGCGCTCCTTCGGCGCCCCCACCGTGACCAAGGACGGTGTGTCCGTGGCCAAGGAAATCGAGCTCAAGGACAAGCTCCAGAACATGGGCGCGCAGATGGTCAAGGAAGTCGCTTCCAAGACCAGCGACCTGGCCGGTGACGGCACCACCACCGCCACGGTGCTGGCCCAGTCGATCGTGCGCGAAGGCATGAAGTTCGTCGCCGCCGGCATGAATCCGATGGACCTGAAGCGCGGCATCGACAAGGCGGTCATCGCCCTGGTCGCCGAGCTGAAGAAGCAGTCCAAGGCCACCACGACCAGCAAGGAAATCGCGCAGGTCGGCACCATCTCCGCCAACAGCGATGAAGAAGTCGGCACCATCATCGCCCAGGCGATGGACAAGGTCGGCAAGGAAGGCGTCATCACCGTCGAAGACGGCAAGAGCCTGAACAGCGAGCTCGACGTCGTCGAAGGCATGCAGTTCGACCGCGGCTACCTGTCGCCCTACTTCATCAACAACCCGGAAAAGCAGGCTGCCCTGCTGGACAACCCGTTTGTCCTGCTGTTCGACAAGAAGATCAGCAACATCCGCGACCTGCTGCCCACGCTGGAGCAAGTGGCCAAGGCCGGCCGTCCGCTGCTGATCATCGCTGAAGAAGTCGAAGGCGAAGCGCTGGCGACCCTGGTGGTCAACACCATCCGCGGCATCCTGAAGGTCGTGGCCGTCAAGGCCCCGGGCTTCGGCGACCGCCGCAAGGCCATGCTCGAAGACATCGCCATCCTGACGGGCGGCAAGGTCATCGCCGAGGAAGTCGGCCTGACGCTCGAGAAGGTCACCCTGGCCGATCTGGGCCAGGCCAAGCGCGTCGAAGTGGGCAAGGAAAACACCACCATCATCGACGGCGCTGGCGCTGCTGGCGACATCGAAGCGCGCGTCAAGCAGATCCGCATCCAGATCGAGGAAGCCACCAGCGACTACGACCGTGAAAAGCTGCAAGAGCGCGTGGCCAAGCTGGCCGGCGGCGTGGCGGTGATCAAGGTTGGCGCGGCCACCGAAGTCGAGATGAAGGAGAAGAAGGCCCGTGTCGAAGACGCGCTGCACGCCACCCGTGCCGCCGTTGAAGAAGGCATCGTGGCCGGTGGTGGTGTGGCCCTGCTGCGTGCCCGTCAATCGGCTGGCAGCATCAAGGGTGACAACCACGACCAGGACGCCGGCATCAAGATCGTGCTGCGCGCGATCGAGCAGCCGCTGCGCGAGATCGTGGCCAACGCCGGTGGCGAGCCCAGCGTGGTGATCAACAAGGTCCTGGAAGGCGCGGGTACGTACGGCTTCAATGCCGCCAACGACACCTACGGCGACATGATCGAGATGGGCATCCTGGACCCGACCAAGGTGACCCGCACCGCGCTGCAGAACGCAGCCTCCGTGGCCGGCCTGATGCTGACCACCGAGTGCATGGTCGCCGAGTCCCCCAAGGACGACGCACCGGCCATGCCGGGCGGCGGCATGGGTGGCATGGGCGGCATGGACATGGGCATGTGAGTCCGGTTGCCTGAGCGCGGCTCGCCGCGTTCAAGCCAGCAAAAAGGCCGCAGCGATGCGGCCTTTTTGCATTTGAGCGACCAGACACGTCAAGCCCGGGCCGAGGCGACGGCTGGTGTTCGTGGGCACGACCGCGAAGTGACATTTTTGGTCGCCCCAGCGTCGTCAACCGGCTCTGATGGGTCTCCATGCGCGCAAAAGCTCCTCAAAAGTGCAGGTTCTCTGCGAGATCAGGCTGGCACGGGAACTGCATGATGAGTCCTTGTTCTTGTCCCAACTGGAGGTTACAGATGAAACGTGTTCAACAGGGCTTCACGCTGATCGAACTGATGATCGTCGTGGCGATCATCGGCATCTTGGCTGCCGTGGCGCTGCCGGCTTATCAGGATTACACCAAGCGCGCGAAGATGTCTGAAGTCATCCTGGCCGCGTCGCAGTGCCGCACGTCGATCAGCGAGGCTATCCAGTCGATGCCGACGACGTCGATCGGTACGGCGAATGGATGGGGCTGTGAATCCACTAGTCCCTCGAAGTACGTTGCGTCGGTGGCCACTGGTATCAACGGTGTTGTCACGGTGACCACCCAGGGTTTCAATGACGCAGCCATCGATGGTAAGACCATCACGCTGACGCCTTATTCGGACATTGCAATGGCTAATGCCATCGACGTGTCGGCCGCCGCCAAGGATCAGGGCAAGCAAGTCGCCGCGTGGAAGTGCGCGGCGGGCACGCTCACCCCCAAATATCTCCCGGGTTCCTGCAAGTAACGACACCTGCTTTAGGTTCGACTCAAAGAGGGGGCTTCGGCCCCCTCTTTCCGTTTTCGGGCCTCAGAGAATGCATCCGATGAATCGAGCACAATGCCGGCTCTGATGAGTCAAGCTATACCCCCATTCAGCGGCCGGACCGACGGCGGTGCGGTCACTTCGATCGGTTGGCTTGTTGTCGCTCTCCCCTTCCTGATCGCCTTCAGCGTCTCGCCCTCGTCCACCTACTTCAACCAGGCCTGGGCCGTGGCGGCTTCGGGGCTGTGGTTGCTGGCGTGGTTGGCACGGGCGCCGGTGCGGGCGGTGGGGGCCTTGCCGGCGGGGACTCGGGCGGTGCTGCTGGCGTTGGGGCTTCTGGCGGGGGCGATGCTCGTACCGGGGGCGCCCATCGGGCAGCGGTTGCTCCCCCTGGCCTGTGTGCTGCTGGCCGCGGCGATGGTGTACGCCGCGGCACGTGCGGCCCAGGCGGGTGATCTGGCGAGTTTTGCCCGGCCGCTGGCCTGGGGCCTGGTGATCGCAGGGCTGGCCAGTGTGGGGGTCGGGCTGGTGCAGGTGTTCGCGCCCGATTGGGCGGATGGCCGCCTGGTGTCCCTGCCGACGATTGCCGGGCGGGCGATTGGCAACATGCGCCAGCCCAACCAGCTGTCGACCCTGCTGATGTGGGCGATCGCCGCCGCGGTGTGGCTGGGCGTGTCGTCCGGCTGGCCGCGCCGGGTGCTGCTGGCGGTGGTGGCGCTGCTGGTGTTTGGCGTGGCGATGACGGCTTCGCGCACCGGCAGCGTGGGCATCGGCCTGCTGCTGATCTGGGGACTGCTGGACCGCCGCCTGCCGGGCTGGGTGCGCCTGTTGCTCATCGCCTGCCTGCCGCTGTATGTGCTGAGCTGGTGGGGGCTGGAGCAGTGGCTATCGGCCCACGGGGTGGCCTACTACGGCGAGGATCAGCTCAAGAAGACGTTGCACGGCGATGCGAGCAGCTCGCGCGGGCGGATCTGGTCCAACGCCTGGGCGATGATCCAGGCGCATCCCTGGTTCGGCACCGGCGTGGGGGCGTTCAATTTCGTCTGGTCGATGACGCCCTTCCCGGGCCGGCCGGTGGCCTTCTTCGACCACACCCACAACATCGCGCTGCAGTGGGCGGCGGAGTTCGGCCTGCCGATCGCCGTGGCGGTGTGTGCCGCGCTGCTGTGGGGGCTGTGGAGCGCGCGCGGGGCACTGCGCGCTGCGGATGACGAGGCGGCCATGGGCGCACGCACGGCGCTGTTCATGCTGGTGCTGGTGGGCGTGCACAGCCTGCTGGAGTATCCGCTCTGGTACACCTACTTCCTGCTGCCCACGGCGGTGATGGCCGGTTGGCTGACGGGCAGCGCTCCCACCGGCGGCGGGCTGGCGCCGGCGCAGTCCACCGGCCGGGTGGGCGTGGCTGCCGTGGCGCTGGCCGGGGCGCTGGCGGTGCTGGGCACGGTCTGGGCGACGCTGCAGTACTGGCAGGTGGCGGTGATCTTCGAGCCGGAGCTCTCCCTGGGCGAAGACCTGCCGCTGGAGGCGCGCATCGAGCGCGGCCAGCGCAGCCTGTTCTGGGGGCACCACGCCGACTACGCCAAGGTCACGATGGCCGAGCGGCCGGAGGCGGTGTTCGCGCAGTTCGAGCGCCCGCTCTATCACCTGATGGACACCCGGCTGATGACGGCCTACGCCCGGGCGCTGGCGGGGCGGGGCGAGCTGGAGCGTGCCCGCCATGTGGCGGCCCGGCTGCAGGAGTTCCACAACCCGGCCGCGGAGGCCTTCTTCGCGCCCTGCGATCCGGCCAGCGCAGCTGGCCTGGGGGCGGCATCGGCAGTCGCCTCCGCCGTGGCCAGACCGGTGCCAGCGGCCAGTGCGGCCAGTGCGGCCAGTGCAGCCAGTGCAGCCAGTGCAGCCAGCCGGCCGTTCCAGTGCGGGCCGGATCCCCGCCTGGATGCCGCCCAGCTGGTGCTGCCGCCCCGGCTCAGCCAGGGCGCTGGCAGCGTGCCGAGGTAGCGTCTTGGCGTCAGGGCGCCGCTGTGCGCCACTCCCCCGACTTGCCGCCGCGCTTTTCCAGCAGGCGCACGTCGGTGATGACCATGCCCTTCTCGGCGGCCTTGCACATGTCGTAGATCGTCAGCAGGCCGATCTGCACGGCGGTGAGCGCTTCCATCTCGACGCCGGTGCGCCCGGTGGTCTCGACGGTGGCGCGGCAGCGCACGGTGCTGGCTGCCGCGTCGATCTCGAACTCCACCGCCACGCGGGTGAGTGCGAGCGGGTGGCACAGCGGGATCAGGTCGGCGGTGCGCTTGGCGCCCTGGATGGCGGCGATGCGGGCGATGCCGATCACGTCGCCCTTCTTGGCGCTGCCCTGCGTGATCAGCGCCAGGGTGGCGGGCTGCATGCAGATGCGGCCCTCGGCGGTGGCGACCCGGTGCGTGACGGCCTTGTCGCCCACATCGACCATGTGTGCCTGGCCGTGGGCGTCGAAATGCGTCAGGGGTGAGGCGATCTCGCCCGGGTGGGTCGTGTCGGCGGGCAGGGTCGGCTGGCTCATGAGGGGGACTGGCTGGGTTTACACGGGTGTGACATTGTGGCGGCATGATAGGCGGCATGTCGTCCCCAGCCTCTTGCCGTGGCGCCGCGCACCGGCTCCTGTCTTCCTGTGCCGGAGCCCCCGTGCGCCCCGCGTGCCCCGCGTGCCCCGCGTGCCCCGCAGTGGGCCGTGGGCGGCGGGTGGTGGCACAGCGATCGGCGGCGCAGCGCGGCCTGGCCGGTCTGCTGGCCGCCGCGCTGCTGCTGCCGGTGCCTGCCGGTGTGCTCGCACAGGGCGGTCCAGGTCGCTCGGCGCTGCCGGCGCTGGGCGATGCGGCGGGTGAGGACCTGGGCATCGGGGCCGAGCGCCGCATCGGTGACCGCATCATGCAGGAGGCCCGGCGCGACCCGGACCTGCTCGACGATGCGCTGCTGGTCGACTACGTGCGGTCGGTCTTCACGCCGCTGCTGCAGGCGGCCAAGGCCCGTGGCGATCTGCCGGAGGAGCTGGCCCAGCACTTCGCGTGGGAAACCTTCATCGTGCGCGACCGCAGCGTCAACGCCTTTGCGCTGCCGGGCGGCTACATCGGCGTGCACCTGGGGCTGCTGTCGATGACGGCCACGCGCGACGAACTGGCGTCGGTGCTGGCGCACGAGCTGTCGCACGTCACCCAGCGGCACATCGCGCGCATGCTCGCGTCGAACCGGCGCCAGTCGCTGCTCGGCGTGGTGGCGATGATCCTGGGGGTGATGGCGGCGGCACGCAGCAACGTCGATGCGGCCAACGCGATGATCGTCGGCGGGCAGGCGGCCGTGGCGCAGGGGCAGCTGAACTTTTCGCGCGACATGGAGCGGGAGGCGGACCGCGTGGGCTTTGGCGTGCTGGAGCAGGCCGGATTTGCCGGCAGCGGCATGGCGGGCATGTTCGAGCGCATGCAGCAGGCGCAGCGGCTGACCGACTACAACCAGTTCCCCTACCTGCGCTCCCACCCGCTGACCACCGAGCGGGTGGCCGAGGCGCGCTCCCGCTTGGGCGTGGAGGGCGCATCGACCCTGCTGGACCTCATGGGGTCGGGCGGTGCCCAGGCGCTGTGGTGGCACGCCGCGATGCAGGGGCGTGCCCGCGGCCTGATGGAAAACCGCAGCGAGGCGCTGCAGCGCCTGGCCGGCAGCGTGACGGCGGCAGGACATGGCACAGGCAGCGCGCCAACGACTGCGGGGAGCGATCCGCAGGCCCTGACCGCGGCGTATGCAGCGGCGGTGGCCGCGACCCGGCTGAAGAACTGGCCGCAGGCGGACGCCGCCCTGGCGCGTGCCCGTGCGCTGGCCACCCCGTCGGTCGCGGCGCAGCGTGCCGTGCTGCAGGCGCAGGTGGAGTCCCTGCTGGAGCGCGACCGCCCGCGCGAGGCCGCGGCGCTGCTGGCCCAGGCGCCGCTGGATGGCTCGCGCGCGGCGATGCTGCTGGGTGCCAGGGTGGTGGTGGCGCAGCCGGGTCCGGCGCAGTCGCTCACCCGCACGGCCGAGGAGCTGCGCACCTGGGTGGCGCTGCACCCGCAGGACGGCTCGGCCTGGATGGCGCTGGCGCAGGTCGAGGAGCGGCTCGGCGCACGCCTGGCCTCCCTGCGTGCCCAGGGCGAGGCGCACCTGGCCTGGGGCGACCTGAGCGGGGCGGCCGACCGCCTGCGCGCGGGCCAGCGCCTGGCGCGCAGCACGGGTGGGGCCGACTCGGTGGAGGCTGCCGTGATCGACGCGCGACTGAAGGCGATCGAAGAGCGCCGTCGGCGTGACCAAGCTGATCAGCGTGAAGAAGGCGGCAACGGCCCGCGCTGAGCCGGGCCGCTGCCGCGATGCCGGGCCGCGTCAGCGGTCCCGGAACAGATGCTGCAAGGCCGCGTCGATGACCATGCCGCAGGCGCTGTAGAGCAGCGAGGCCAGCAGCGCGGCGCCAAAGCCGGTGACCTGGAACCCGTCCAGCATCCAGGCGGCGGTGTAGAGCATCGCGGCGTTGATGACGAACAGGAAGAGCCCGAGGGTGACGATGGTGGCCGGCAGCGTCAGCAGGATCAGCACCGGCCGGACGATGGCATTGAGCAAGCCCAGCACCAGGGCGACGATCAGCGCCGCGGTGAAGCTCTGCACCACCATGCCGCTGTAGAGATGGCTGATCAACAGCAGGGCGGCAGCCAGCAGGGACCAGCGAATGAGCAGTTTGACCATGCTCCGCAGCATACACAGCCGCGTGGTCGATGGCGCAGGGGCGCAAAAAAGCCGCCCGCAGGCGGCTCCGTGGCGATGTCGGGCGGCGGGCCGGCGGCATGTGCCGGCCGGTGCTGCCCGGACTCGCTCAACTCAGATCAGCCCCTTGAGCAGGCGCGCCATTTCGGAAGGGTTGCGCGTGATCGTGAAGCCGCACTCCTCCATGATCGCCAGCTTGGCGTCGGCCGTGTCCGCACCGCCGCTGATCAGCGCACCGGCGTGACCCATGCGCTTGCCCGCCGGAGCGGTCACACCGGCGATGAAGCCCACCACCGGCTTCTTCATGTTCGCCTTGCACCACATCGCGGCTTCCGCCTCGTCCGGGCCGCCGATCTCGCCGATCATGATCACCGCATCGGTGTCCGGATCGTCATTGAAGGCGCGCATCACGTCGATGTGCTTCAGCCCGTTGATCGGGTCGCCACCGATGCCGACGGCCGAGCTCTGGCCCAGGCCGATCTCGGTCAGCTGCGCCACCGCTTCATAGGTCAGCGTGCCCGAGCGCGAGACCACGCCGATGCGGCCCTTGCGGTGGATGTGCCCCGGCATGATGCCGATCTTGATTTCCTCGGGCGTGATCAGACCCGGGCAGTTCGGGCCCAGCAGCAGCGTCTTCTTGCCGCCAGCCGCTTCCTTGGCCTTCATCTTGTTGCGCACTTCCAGCATGTCCCGCACCGGGATGCCTTCGGTGATGCAGATCGCCAGGTCCAGGTCCGCCTCGACGGCTTCCCAGATCGCCGCGGCCGCGCCCGCGGGCGGCACGTAGATCACGCTCACGTTGGCGCCCTGCTGCTGCGCGGCTTCCTTGACGCTGGCGTAGATGGGGATGTCGCTGAACTTCTCGCCCGCCTTCTTCGGGTTCACGCCCGCGACGAAGCAGTTCTTCCCGTTCGCATAGGCCTGGCAGCCCAGCGTGTGGAACTGGCCCGTCTTGCCCGTGATGCCCTGGGTGATGACCCGGCTGTCCTTGTTGATGAAAATCGACATGTTCGTGTTCCTTGGCTGGGCGCTTACTTGACCGCTTCGACGATCTTCGTCGCGGCTTCGGCCATGGTGTTGGCCGCGATGATCGGCAGACCGCTCTCGGCCAGCATCTTCTTGCCCAGGTCCTCGTTGGTGCCCTTCATGCGCACCACCAGCGGCACGCTCAGGTTCACCGCGCGCGAGGCGGCGATCACGCCCTCGGCGATGGTGTCGCACTTCATGATGCCGCCGAAGATGTTGACCAGGATGCCCTTGACGTCCGGGTTCTTCAGCATGAGCTTGAAGGCCTCGGTGACCTTCTCGGTGGTGGCACCGCCGCCCACGTCCAGGAAGTTGGCCGGCTCGCCGCCGAACAGCTTGATGGTGTCCATCGTGGCCATGGCCAGACCGGCGCCGTTGACCAGGCAGCCGATGTTGCCGTCCAGGCTGATGTAGGCCAGGTCGAACTTGCTGGCTTCGACTTCGGCCGGATCTTCTTCGTCCAGGTCACGGTAGGCCACGATTTCGGGGTGACGGTACAGGGCGTTGGCGTCGAAGTTGAACTTGGCGTCCAGCGCGATCAGGTTGCCCTTGGAGTCGCGGTTGAGCGGGTTGATCTCGACCAGCGAGGCATCCGTCTCCATGTAGCAGCGGTACAGGTTCTTGAACAGCGTGACCGCCTGGTCGACCGTATGGCCTTCCATGCCGATGGCACGCGCGATCTTGGCGGCCTGCTCGTCGCCCAGGCCGGTCAGCGGGTCGATCAGTTCGGTGACGATCTTCTCGGGGGTCGAGTGGGCGACCTCTTCGATGTCCATGCCGCCTTCGCTGGAGGCGATGAAGGCGACCTTCTGCGAGGCGCGGTCGGTGACCAGGGAGACGTAGAACTCGCGGCCGATGTCGGCGCCGTCTTCGATGTACAGGCGGCGCACCTTCTGGCCTTCGGGGCCGGTCTGGTGGGTCTTGAGCTGCATGCCCAGGATCTGGCCGGCCAGTTCGCGCACGCCCTCGAGCGTCTTGGTGACCTTGACGCCGCCGCCCTTGCCGCGCCCACCGGCGTGGATCTGGGCCTTGACCACCCACACCGGGCCGCCCAGCTTCTGGGCCGCTTCCACCGCCTCGTCAACGGTGAATGCCGCATGGCCCCGGGGCACCGGGACGTCGAACTGGCGCAGGATTTCCTTGCCTTGGTACTCGTGGATCTTCATGGGTCGTGCTTGGCTGGTGTGAGGGCGGAAGGGCCGGCGCCCGGCGGGTCCTTTTTGGGGTGGTACACGCTGAAATGGCGTTGCGCCATGTGGTGTGTCCCGAAATTGCGCGCGAACTGTAGCATGCTGCAGTGCGGCAAAAGTGCGGGCTTTCCGCAGGTCAGGGGTGGTGGCGGCGGGTGCCAGCGCGCGGGACCAAAGGCCCGTGCGGAGGAGTGGCCCCGCTGGGGGCGGGACCGCCTCAGCGGCCTCAGTCGTCGCGCGCAGGGTCGCCGATGCCGCGGACGATGCGGGCCACGATGCCGGCCGGGAAGCCCCGCGCCAGCAGGAAGCGGGCTTGCCGGGCGCGCTCCTGCGCATCCGTGGCGGGGGCCTCGCCGAAGCGGCGCTGCCAGGCCTCGTGAGCGCGCTGGTACTCGGTGTCGCGCAACGCGACCAGGGCGTCGCCGTGCTCGGCGATGTCCAGCCCCTTGGCCACCAGCTCCTGGCGGATGCGGGCACTGCCGAATCGAGCCGCCTTGCGATGGATGACGCTGGCCACCACCCGCTCGGCACTCAGGTAGCCTAGCCGCTCCAGTTCGTCGAGCAAGGTGTCGATCTGCTCGGGCGACTCGGCGTGGGCGGCGAGCTTGCGGGTCAGTTCGACGCGGGAGTGCTCCCGCGCAGCCAGGTACTTCAGCGCCCGGCCCTTCAGGCTCAACCCTGCCAGCCCAGGCTGGTCCAGGGTGCGCCGAGGTGCTTCGCCCTCCGTGCGCCGCGGCCTGCTCCAGGTCATTTCAGCACCTTACGCATTCACCTGGCCTGACTCGACCCCGTCATCCGCCCTGGCCCGCCGCAGCGGCGGGGGGCGGCAGCAGGGCGATGTTCATCGACTCGCGGATCTTGTTCTCGATCTCACGGGCCAGCTGTGGGTTCTCGCGGAGGAACTCGCGGCAGTTGTCCTTGCCCTGGCCGATCTTCTCGCCCTGGTAGGCGTACCAGGCACCGGCCTTGTCGAGCACCTTGGCGGTCACGCCCAGGTCGATGATCTCGCCTTCGCGGCTGATGCCCTCGCCGTAGAGGATGTCGAACTCGGCCGTCTTGAAGGGGGGGGCGACCTTGTTCTTGACCACCTTGACCCGGGTTTCGCTGCCGATGACCTCTTCGCCCTTCTTGATGCTGCCGATGCGGCGGATGTCCAGGCGCACCGAGGCGTAGAACTTCAGCGCATTGCCGCCGGTGGTGGTCTCGGGGCTGCCGAACATCACGCCGATCTTCATGCGGATCTGGTTGATGAAGAAGACGGTGCAGTTGGTCTTCTTGATGGTCGCGGTCAGCTTGCGCAGCGCCTGGCTCATCAGCCGGGCCTGCAGGCCGGGCAGGGCGTCGCCCATCTCGCCTTCGAGTTCGGCCTTGGGGGTGAGCGCTGCCACCGAGTCGATCACGATCAGGTCCACCGAGCCGGAGCGCACCAGCGCGTCGACGATCTCGAGAGCCTGTTCGCCGGTGTCGGGCTGGGAGATCAGCAGGTCCTGCAGGTTGACGCCCAGCTTCTGCGCGTACTGGGCGTCCAGGGCATGCTCGGCGTCGATGAAGGCGCACACGCCACCCAGCTTCTGCATCTCGGCGATGACCTGCAGGGTCAGGGTGGTCTTGCCGGAGGATTCCGGGCCATAGATCTCGACGACGCGCCCGCGCGGCAGGCCGCCCACGCCCAGGGCGATGTCCAGGCCCAGCGAGCCGGTGGAGACGACCTGGATGTCCTCGATCACCTCGCCTTCGCCCAGGCGCATGATGGAGCCCTTGCCGAACTGCTTCTCGATCTGGGCCAGCGCGACCTGCAAGGCCTTGGCTTTTTCGCTGCTGAGGGCGGACTTGGAACTGGCGTTGGCTTCCATCGGGGTGCTCCTGGGTTTGCGTGTCATTATCTCAAAAACTGGATGTTTGTACAGTATTTCTGGGGCGCATGCGCGTGGGCATGCCGCCGGCAGGTGCAGGTCATGCCGTATGGCAACAGTCCCGATATCCGGCGCCGGGTCGGGTTCCTAGAATAGGTGACATGAACGGCCGCGCCTGCGAGTGTCGCAGTGACGGGGCCGTCGAGGAGACCTGAGCCATGCGAATTCTGATCGCGGAAGATGACCAAGTGCTGGCCAATGGCCTGTTGCGCAGCCTGCGTGCGGCCGGTTACGCCGTGGACCATGTCGCCAGCGGCTCCGAGGCGGATGCTGCACTGGCCGCGCACGAGTTCGACCTGCTCATCCTGGACCTGGGGCTGCCCAAGCTACATGGGCTGGAGGTACTGAAGAAGCTGCGCTCGCGCGGTTCGTCGGTGCCGGTGCTGATCCTGACCGCGGCCGACAGTGTCGAGCAGCGTGTCAAGGGGCTGGACCTGGGGGCCGACGACTACATGGCCAAGCCCTTCTCGCTGCAGGAACTGGAGGCGCGGGTGCGGGCGCTGACGCGGCGTGGCCTGGGTTCGGCCTCGGCGCTGATCAAGCACGGCCCACTGACCTTCGACGCCACCGGGCGCGTGGCCTACATCAACGAGCAGATGCTCGACCTGTCGGCGCGCGAGCTGAGCCTGCTGGAGGTGCTGCTGCAGCGCGCCGGCCGGCTGGTGAGCAAGGACCAGCTCGTCGAGCGCCTGTGCGAGTGGGGCGAGGAGGTCAGCAACAACGCCATCGAGGTCTACATCCACCGCCTGCGCAAGAAGATCGAGCAGGGGCCGATCCGCATCGCCACGGTGCGCGGGCTGGGCTACTGCCTGGAACGCATCGCGGCCTGAGCCGGTGAACTGAGCCCGTGAAAACGACGGCGGCGGCGCAGCCGGCCAAGGGCGCTCGGCGCAGCATGCGGCCCAGCGTGCTCGCGCGGCGGCGCGAGCAGCGCTCGCTGTTTGGCGAGATCCTCGACTGGATGCTGGCCCCGCTGCTGCTGATGTGGCCGATGAGCCTGGCGCTGACCTGGCTGGCGGCGCAGGGCATCGCCAGCCGGCCCTACGACCGGGCGCTGGTCGAGTCGGTGCGCTCGCTGGCGCAGCGCATCGAGCTGCGCGGGGAGGCGATCAAGCTCGACCTGCCGCCCGAGATGGTGCGCATGCTGCGTGCCGACGAGGCCGACAGCGTCTACTACCAGGTGCTCGACACGCGGGGCCTCTTCCTCGGCGGGGATCGGGAGCTGCCGGTGCCGCCCGAAGGCGACGCGGTGACACCCGGCGAGTTGCGCCTGCGTGACGACGAGATCGGCAGCGAGAGCGTGCGCGTGGCCTACCAGTGGGTGCAGGTGGGCTTCGAGGAGCGGCCGGCGCTGGTGCAGGTGGCCGAGACGCTGACCAAGCGCTCGCGCCTGGCCACCGAGATCATCAAGGGCGTGATCCTGCCGCAGTTCGTGATCCTGCCGATCGCGGTGCTGCTGGTGTGGCTGGCGCTGGTGCGTGGCCTCGCCCCCTTGAACGCCCTGCAGCAGCGCATCCGCAAGCGCCAGAGCGACGACCTGTCGCCGATCGATGAGCGCGAGGTGCCCGAGGAGGTGTCGCCGCTGGTGCGGGCGATCAACGAGCTGCTGGAGCGCCAGCGCAGCACGATGACGACACAGAAGCGCTTCCTGGCCGATGCGGCGCACCAGCTGAAGACGCCGCTGGCGGGGCTGCGCATGCAGGCCGAGCTGGCGGCGCGCGAGCTGGAGTCGGGGCAGAGCGACCCGCGCTCGCTGCGCGCCTCGCTGGACCAGATGGCCAATGCCTCGCAGCGCGCGGCGCACATGGTCAACCAGCTGCTGTCGATGGCGCGCACCGAGGCCCGTTCAGGCACGGCGCTGCGCGACGTGGTCGACCTGCACCGGCTCGCCACCGACGTGGTGCGCGACTTCGTGCCCCGTGCGCTCGACGACGGCATCGACCTGGGCTACGAGGGGCCGGATTTCGAGGCCCCCGCCGAGCGGGCAGGGAGCGTCGATGCCCGTGTGCTGGGACACGAGGTGATGCTGCGCGAGTTGCTGGTGAACCTGGTCGACAACGCGCTGCACTACACGCCCCCACGCGGTACGGTGACGGTGCGGGTGGTGCCCGATCCCTTCGGGCAGGTGGTGGTGCTGCAGGTCGAGGACTCCGGCCCGGGCATCCCTGCCGCGGAGCGCGACCTGGTGTTCCAGCCCTTCTACCGGGCGCTGGGCACCAAGGTGGATGGCTCCGGCCTGGGGCTGGCCATCGTGGCCGAGGTGGCCCAGCAGCACGGCGCTGCGGTGCTGCTGGAGGATGCCCGCGTGCCTGGCTCGATCCCGCCCGGGGAGGGGCCCGGGGCGCGCTTCACGCTGCGGCTGCCGCATGCGCCGGCCGAGGGGCCGCCGTCGGCTCCCCCTGCTCCCCCGGTACCGCCGGAGCCGCTGGAGCCGCTGGAGCCGACCGGGCCGATGTCGTTGGCCTGACAAGTCAGGCGCGGCGCCGAGGCGTGGGCGGTAGCGCGGATCAGATCGGCATCAGCTTGGCATCAGCTTGGCATCAGCTTGGCATCAGCTTGGCATCAGCCGGCGTGAGCGGGCGATCGACATCAGCATGCCCAGCGACAGGCCGAGCATCACCATCGCGGTGCCGCCGTAGCTGACGAAGGGCAGCGGCACGCCCACCACCGGCAGGATGCCGCTGACCATGCCCATGTTGACCATCGCGTAGGTGAAGAAGCTCAGCGTGATCGCGCCGGCCAGCAGGCGGGCGAACACGGTGGGCGCCTCGAAGGAGATCGCCAGCCCGCGCAGGATCAGGAAGGTGAAGCCGAACAGCAGCACCAGGAAGCCGGCCAGGCCGAACTCCTCGGAGTAGGCCGCGAAGATGAAGTCGGTGGTGCGCTCGGGGATGAACTCCAGGTGGGTCTGGGTGCCCTTCATGAAGCCCTTGCCCCAGAGGCCGCCCGAGCCGATCGCGATCATGCCCTGGATGATGTGGAAGCCCTTGCCCAGCGGGTCCTTGCTGGGGTCGAGCAGGGTGCACACGCGGTTCTTCTGGTACTCGTGCAGGACCTTCCAGTCCACACCGGGCTGGCAGATGCTGTCCTCGCTGAGCACCAGGGCGATCAGCCCGGTGGCGCCAATGGCCACCACCGGCAGGATCAGGCGCCAGGACAGCCCGGCAAAGAAGATCACGTAGAAGCCCGCCGAGAACACCAGGATCGCGGTGCCCAGGTCGGGCTGCTTGGCGATCAGGGCCGCCGGGGCGAGCAGCAGCAGGGCGGCGCCGACGAAGTCGCGCACGCGCCGGGCCCCCTCGCGGCGCTGGAACCACCAGGCCAGCATCAGCGGCGTGGCGATCTTGAGGATCTCGCTGGGCTGGATCACCACGCCGATGTTGAGCCAGCGGGTGGCGCCCTTGCGGGTCACGCCGAACAGCGCGGTGGCCACCAGCAGCACCATGCCGATGGTGTAGAGCGGCACGGCGAAGGCCATCAGCCGCTGTGGGGGCACCTGGGCGACGCCGAAGAGGATCAGCGCGGCCAGGATCATGTTGCGGGTGTGGTCGACGAAGCGCGTGCCGTGGTCGAAACCGGCGGAGTACATCGCCGTCAGTCCGCAGGCCGCCAGGACCAGCACCGCCAGCATCAGCGGCAGGTCGAAGCCGGAGAACAGCGGCTGCAGGCGCTGGCGCCAGGTGCGCTCGTCCAGGGCGGAAGTCATGGGCGGGCCTCCTCGCGGCGTTCGGTCGGGGTGGGGGGCGGCGTCGGTGTCGATGGCGGCACTGACGGTGACACCGACGGCGTTGCCGCGGCCCGGCGAGGGAGGGGCGCTGCCGACGCAGGGCGGGCAGCGGTGGGCCGCGAAGCCGCAGCGCTGGCCGACGGGGGCGGTGCAGACGCCGCACGGGGCACGCCCGATCGGGCGGCGGTTGCGGGGCTGGAGGTCATGGCCGCGGTGGACGCTGCAGAAGCCGGGGGGGCTCCCACGCCCGAGGCCGTTGCCGTTGCCGGTGCGGTTGCCGAGGCCGCGTTCGCCGTGGCCGCAACCGCTTGCGAGATCGCCTGTGAAGCTGCCTGCGAAGCCGCCTGGGCGGTGGGGACCGCCGACACCGCACCACCCTGCGTCTCGCCGGCCACCGCGCGCGACGGCGGCAGCGGCACCGAGGCCACCGGGCGACCTGCGCCCACCGGGGCGCTGGCCAGGCCCTTGCGCACCAGGGCGATGTCCTCTTCGCCGGGGTAGATGCCGGCAATCAGGTAGTCGAGCACACGGCGCGCGATCGGCGCGGCGGCCTCGGCGCCGAAGCCGGCGTTCTCGACGATCACCGCCAGCGCCACACGGGGCTCGTCCAGCGGCGCGAAGGCGGTGTACAGCGAGTGGTCGCGCAGGTACTCGTTGAGCTTGGAGGCGTTGTACTTCTCGTTCTGACCGATGCTCTTGGCCTGGGCGGTGCCGGTCTTGCCGCCGCTGAGGTAGGGCGCACCGACGAACACCCGCGTGGAGGTGCCCTCCTGCGTCACGCCATGCATGGCGCGGCGGATCACGGCGACGTGCTCGGGCTTGAGCGCCAGCGGCGGCAGGGCCTGGGCCGAGATGCTGCGCTGCTCGCGGGTGACGACGTTCTCGATGCGGCTGACCAGGCGGGGCTCGAAGCGCTGCCCGCCCGAGACGAGGGTGGCCATCGCGCTGGCGAGCTGGGTCATCGTGAAGTTGTTGTAGCCCTGGCCGATGCCCAGCGAGATGGTTTCGCCCGAGTACCAGCGCTGCAGGTCGGCGCGCTTGTACTTGCGCTTCTTCCAGGCGGTGGAGGGCAGGTCGCCGGTGACTTCGCCATCCAGGTCGATGCCGGTGCGGCGGCCGAAGCCGAAGGGATCGAGCTGGTCATGGATCAGGTCCACGCCCAAGTCGGCGGCCAGCGCGTAGTAGTAGACGTTGGAGGACTTGATGATCGAGCGGGCCATGTCCACCGCACCCAGGCCTTCGTCGCCGTGGCTGCGGAAGCGGTGGTTGCCGAACATGAAGTAGCCGTAGTCCATCGTGACCGAGCCGGCCGTGCGCTTGCCGGTGTTGAGCGCGGCCATGGCCATGAAGGGCTTGTAGGTGGAGCCCGGCGGGTAGGTCCCGCGCAGCGCCCGGTTCAGCAGCGGCTTGTCGATGGACTCGTTGAGTTCCTTCCAGCTGTCGTTGTCGATGCCGCCGATGAAGAGATTGGGGTCGAAGGTGGGTTTGCTGACGAAGGCCAGTACCTCGCCGTTGCGCGGGTCGATGGCCACCAGCGCACCGCGGCGATCGCCGAACAGCTCCTCCACCAGCGCCTGCAGCTTGATGTCGATCGACAGCCGCACGGTGTTGCCGGGCGTGGCCGGCTCCGAGCTGAGGCGGCGCACCGGGTGACCTCCGGCGCTGGTCTCGACCTCCTCCACCCCGGTGGTGCCATGCAGCTCGCGCTCGTAGCGCTGCTCGATGCCGAGCTTGCCGATCACGTCGGTGCCGCGGTAGTTGGCCCAGTCCTCCTCGGGCCAGTCCTCCATCGCGTCCTTCTCGGCCTGGTTGATGCGGCCGATGTAGCCCAGCACATGGCTGGCCAGTTCGCCGTAGGGGTAGTTGCGGAAGAGCCGGGCCTTGATCTCCACGCCCGGAAAGCGGTAGCGCTGCGCGGTGAAGCGCGCCACCTCGGCGTCGCTGAGCTTGGTGCGCAGGGGGATGGATTCGAAGGTCTTGGAGTCTTCCATCAACCGCCTGAAGCGGCGCCGGTCGCGTGGCTCGACCCCGATCACCTCGCCGAGCTGGTCGATCACCTCATCCAGCGGCGCCTGCAGCTGCGAGCGGGTGATCTCCAGCGTGTAGGCCGAGTAGTTGTCGGCCAGCACGACGCCGTTGCGGTCCACGATCAGGCCGCGGTTGGGCACCACGGGCACCACCGCGATGCGGTTGTTCTCGGCCTGGGTGGCGAGGTCCTCGTGCACGACCACCTGCAGGTAGATCAGCCGCGCCATCAGCAGGCCGAAGCAGAACAGCACGAAGGCGCCCGCGACGATCAGCCGCACGCGAAAGCGCTCCAGCTCCTGCTCGACGTTGCGCAGCTCGGTCATGCCCATGCCCAAGGCCTGTGGTCGGGGCGGCTCATCGCGGTCTGGCGGTTGCGCGCGGCGGCCTCACAGCGGCCGGTTCGCGTCCCGGTCCGGGGCGCGCCGTTGTGGTGCCAGCAGCAGCACGCTGACCAGCGGCCACAGCAGCGCCTCGCCCAGCGGGGCGGCCAGCAGCAGCCAACCGGGGAAGCCGTCTCCCGTGGCCAGGCGCACCAGCATCGCGACGAGGTGCATGGCCACGAAGATCGGCAGCACGTGCAGCGCCTGCGCCGGCGCCGTGAACCAGGTCAGGCGCCGGTGCACGGTGATGGCGAAGAAGCTCAGCAGCGTGTAGGCCAGGGCATGCTGGCCCAGCAGCGCGCCCTGGTGCACGTCCATCGCCAGGCCGAAGCAGAAGGCGATGCCCACACCGATGCGGCGCGGCTGGTGCACGGTCCAGAACGCCAGCACCACGGCCAGCAGGTCGGGCCGCCAAGCCAGGCGCCCCAGTGGAAGCAGGTTCACCGCCAGGGCGACGAAGAGGCTGCCCCACATGAACCAGCGGTTCACCGGCAGCAGCAGCTGGTCATTGGCGCGCGGCATCATGGCGTCTTGCCCCTGGGGACCGGGCGCCGTGCGCCGCCGGAGGCACCAGAGGCCGGTGCACTGGCGGCGGGTGCGGCCGGCAGCAACGGGGCGAGTGGATCGAGCACCAGCACATGGCGCACGCCGTCGGGCGGGGCTGCGGGAGTGAGCTCGATCTGCGCGAAGTCGGACTGGGTGCGCCGGTCCACCTGGCGCACCGTGCCCACCGGGTAGCCGCCGGGGTAGACGCCGTCCAGCCCCGAGGTCTCCACCACGTCGCCGACCTGCACGTCGGCATTGGCAGCGACGAAGCGCAGCTCCAGCGCACCACGGCGCGGCTCGCCCATCGCGATGCTGCGGATCGCCTTGCGCGGCAGCAGCACCGGCAGGGCGGAATCGCGGTCGGTCAGCAGCGTGACCTCCGCGGTCAAGGGGTACAGGCGCGTCACCTGGCCCAGCACGCCGACCTCGTTGATCACCGGCGCACCCTGGCGCAGGCCATGGCTGCTGCCGCGGTCGATCACGATCTTGCGGGTGTAGGGGTCGGCGGCGTCGTAGATCACCTGGGCGGCGTGCGAGACCACGTTGACGCGGCTGCGCAGCTCCAGCAGACCGCGCAGGCGCTCGTTCTCGCGCAACAGCTGCTCGACCTGCAGGGCGCGCTCGCCCTGGCGGGCCAGTTGGGCGCGGGCCGACTCGGCGCTCTCGCGGGCCTGAGTGATGCCGCCCAGGTAGTCGCGACCGCCGGCCATGGCCAACACCGGCGCCAGCATCAACTGCTGAACCGGGTGCAGGGCCGCAGCCAGCGCCGTGCGCAGCGGTGCGGTCAGCCCGGCGCGTGTGTCCAGCGCCATCAGGCAGATGGCCAGCGAGGCGAAGAACACCACCCGCGTCAGGGCCGAGGGGCCCTGGCGGAAGAAGGGGGGCGGGGAGCGGTCCAGGGTGCCTAAGGGCATGCTGCACTCATGCTGGACGGCGCAACGGCCCAGGCGCGCCGGGCGCCGCGGCCGTCAGGCCGGATCACTCCGATGTGAAGATCGAGCCCAGGCGCTCCATGCGCTCCAGGGCCATGCCGCAGCCGCGCACCACGCAGCTCAACGGGTCTTCGGCCACCAGCACCGGCAGGCCGGTTTCCTCGGCCAGCAGACGGTCCAGATCGCGCAGCAGCGCGCCACCACCGGTGAGCATCATGCCGCGCTCGGCGATGTCCGCACCCAGCTCGGGCGGGGTCTGCTCCAGGGCCTTCTTGACGCTGGACACGATCTGGTTGAGCGGATCGGTCAGCGACTCCAGGATCTCGTTGGACGAAACGGTGAAGCTGCGCGGCACGCCCTCGGAGAGGTTGCGGCCCTTGGCCTCCATCTCCTTGACCTCGGAGCCCGGGAAGGCCGAGCCGATTTCCTTCTTGATGGCCTCGGCCGTGGGTTCGCCGATCAGCATGCCGTAGTTGCGGCGGATGTAGTTGATGATGGCTTCGTCGAACTTGTCGCCGCCCACGCGCACGCTGCCCTTGTAGACCATGCCGCCCAGCGAGATCACGCCGACCTCGGTGGTGCCCCCGCCGATGTCGACCACCATCGAGCCCGACGCCTCGCTCACCGGCAGGCCTGCACCGATGGCCGCGGCCATGGGTTCCTCGATCAGGTAGACCTCGCTGGCGCCCGCGCCAAGTGCCGATTCGCGGATCGCGCGGCGTTCGACCTGGGTGGAGCCGCAGGGCACGCAGATGATGATGCGCGGGCTCGGCCGCAGCAGCGAGCGCGGATGCACCATCTTGATGAACTGCTTGAGCATCTGCTCGGTGACGGTGAAGTCGGCGATCACGCCGTCCTTCATCGGGCGGATGGCCTCGATGTTGCCGGGCACCTTGCCCAGCATGGCCTTGGCTTCGGCACCGACGGCCTGGATGGTCTTCTTGCCGTTGGGGCCGCCCTCGTGGCGGATGGAGACGACGGAAGGTTCGTTCAGCACGATGCCCGTGCCGCGCACGTAAATCAGCGTGTTGGCGGTCCCGAGGTCGATCGCGAGATCGGTGGAGAAGTAGCGGCGCAGCGATCCGAACAACATGGTCAACTCTTCAGCGGTCGAGGCGCGCCCAGACGGCAGGGCCGCGCCTCGACGGGAATCCGGGGCCCTGCCGACAACGGTGCAGGCGCTGGGCAGCGCTCGCACCGCAGTCCAAACGCAGGGCGCAACGACAAAACGGCCCGACCCGTCAGCGCTTGAGGCCACCACCTGCCGGAAGTAGGACAGCAGGGCAGAGGCGCAGGCGGCATGGCCGGGCGGACCATCCTGATAGACGGGTGATAATAACCGAAGGCCCCGAGACCCCTCGCGGGCCGGCTCTCACCCCATCGAACATGGCACTGACTCCCGAGGACGTCAGCCGCATCGCCAGCCTGGCGCGGCTCGATCTCTGCGACGCCGAGCAGCACGACCTGCTGGCGCAACTCAACGACTTCTTCGGCATCGTCGAGCGCATGCGCGCGGTCGACACCAGCGGCGTGGAGCCGCTGTACACGCCGCTGTCGGCGGTGCAGGACGTGCACCTGCGCCTGCGCGAGGACTCGGTGAGCGAGCCAGACAACCGCGAAGCCAACCAGAAGAGCGCCCCGGCCGTCGAGGGCGGGCTGTTCCTGGTGCCGCGTGTGATCGAGTAAAGGGGGGGGCGGCAAGATGAGTCACGAACTGCACACGCTCGGCGTGGCCGAGCTGGCCGCGCTGCTGGACAGCAAACAGGTCTCCAGCGTCGAGCTGACGAAGCACCTGCTGGCGCGCGTCGCTGCGCATGAATCGCTCGGCGCCTTCCTGGCGGTCGACGAGGAGGTGGCGCTGGCGCAGGCCGGCGCGGCCGACCTCTGGCGCGCACGCGGCATCCAAGGCGCAGGCCACCGCCTGCTGGGCGTGCCGATCGCGCACAAGGACATCTTCGTCACGCGCGACTTCCCCAGCACCGCTGGCTCGAAGATGCTGGCTGACTATCACAGCCCCTTCGACGCCACGGTGGTCAGCCGCCTGGCCGCGGCCGGGGCGGTGACGCTGGGCAAGCTCAACTGCGACGAGTTCGCGATGGGCGGCTCGAACGAGAACTCCGCCTACCGGCCGGCGCGCAATCCCTGGGACGTCACCCGCATCCCCGGCGGCTCCTCCGGCGGCAGCGCGGTGGCGGTGGCGGCCCGCCTGGTGCCTGCCACCACCGGCACCGACACCGGCGGCTCGGTGCGCCAGCCCGCGTCGCTGACCGGCGTCACGGGCATCAAGCCGACCTACGGCCGCTGCTCGCGCTACGGGATGATCGCCTTCGCGTCCAGCCTGGACCAGGCCGGCCCGATGGCGCGTTCGGCGCTCGACTGCGCCCACCTGCTGCAGGCGATGAGCGGCTTCGACCCGCGCGACGCCACCAGCGCGGAGCAGCCGGTGCCCGACTTCGTGGCCGAGACCACCACCCTGCGCCCCGGCGCGAGTGCCGAGCGCCCGCTGGCCGGTCTGCGCATCGGCCTGCCGAAGGAGTTCTTCGGCGAGGGCGTCGCCCCTGGCGTGCTGGGCACGGTGCGCGCCGCGCTGGCCGAGCTGGAGAAGCTCGGCGCCACGCTGGTGGAGGTGAGCCTGCCGCGCACCGAGCTGTCCATCCCGGTCTACTACATCATCGCGCCGGCCGAGGCCAGTTCCAACCTCAGCCGCTACGACGGCGTGCGCTACGGCCACCGCGCCAAGTCCTACAAGGACCTGGGCGAGATGTACCGCGCCAGCCGCAGCGAGGGCTTCGGGCCCGAGGTCAAGCGCCGCATCATGATCGGCACCTACGTGCTGAGCCACGGCTACTACGACGCCTACTACCTGCAGGCGCAGAAGCTGCGCCGCATGATCGCCGACGACTTCCAGGCCGCGTTCAAGGACTGCGACCTGATCGCCGGCCCGGTGGCGCCGACGGTGGCGCGCCCGATCGGCAGCCAGACCGACCCGGTGGCCGAGTACCTGGCCGACATCTTCACGCTGCCCGCCTCGCTGGCCGGCCTGCCCGGCATCAGCGTGCCGGCCGGCTTTGGCGAACACGGCATGCCCGTGGGCCTGCAGCTGATCGGCAACTACTGGCAGGAGTCGGCGCTGCTGCACGCCGGCCATGCGCTACAACAGGCCACCGACTGGCACCGCCGCGCACCGGCGCTGGCCTGACGCCGACTCAGCCCATCGGCGTGCACAGCTCGACCAGCGTGCCGTCGGGGCAGCGCACATAGGCCACGGTCTGGCCCCAGGGCTTGGTGACAGGCGCGTGCAGCCCCATGGCGCCCGCAGAGGTGGCCCGTGCGTAAGCGGCCGGCACGTCGGCACAGGCCAGGCCGATCTCCACGCCCAGCGGCACGGGGGAAGCGTCGGCCGCGATGTAGTCCTGGCCCAGGTTGGCGCGGGCGGTGTCGTGCTGGGCGAAGGCCAGCGCGGTAGCGCCGGTGTCCAGCTCGCCGTAGCCACCGCTATCGTGCAGGAAGCGGCGCCTGAGGCCGAACGCACGCTCGAAGAAGTCCAGTGAGGCGGCCACGTCGGCGACGTAGACGATGGCGTAGGTGAACTGCATGTGAAGCTCCTGGCAGCGATCGGGCGCAACCAGTATCTGTCACGCGGGCTGCACCCGTATGATCCGCGCCCCATGCCCACGCCAGCCCCCGCCTCTTCCGTCCCTGACGACTTCTGTGCCATCGACTTCGGCACCTCCAACTCCGCCATCGCCGTGCCCGCCGCAGGTGGGGCGGGCGGGGCGCCCGGTGCGATGGAGCTGGTGCAGCTGGAGGGCGAGGCGCTCACGATGCCGACCGCCGTGTTCTACCTGGCCGAGGGACCGGACCTGCCCAACCTGCCGCGGCTGTACGGGCGTGCCGCGGTGGCCTCCTACGTCGAGGGCAATGAAGGCCGGCTGATGCGCTCGATGAAGAGCGTGCTCGGCTCCAGCCTGATGGACCAGCACACCGACATCGGCGCCGGCCGCTCGGTGAGCTTTGCCGACGTGATCGCCAGCTACCTGCGCCATCTGCTGCGCAGTGCCGAAGCGCATGCCGGGCGCGAGCTCAAGCGCGTGGTGCTGGGCCGGCCCGTGTACTTCGTCGACGGCGACCCGGTGCGCGATGCGCAGGCCCAGGCGGCGCTGCAGGCCGCGGCACGGGCGGTGGGCTTCACCGACATCGGCTTCCAGTACGAGCCGATCGCCGCGGCCTTCCACTACGAGGCCGGCATCGACAGCGAGCAGCACGTGCTGGTGGCCGACATCGGCGGCGGCACCTCGGACTTCTCGCTGGTGCGGGTCGGCCCGGCGCGGCGCGAGCGGCTGGACCGCCGCGACGACGTGCTGGCCAGCCACGGCGTGCACATCGCCGGTACCGACTTCGACCGCCGCGTCGAGTTGGGCGCCATCCTGCCGCTGCTGGGCTTCGGCGCCTACGGGCCCGAGCGCCCCGGCCAGCCCGCGCGCGAGGTGCCGAGCAAGGTCTACTTCGACCTGGCGACCTGGCACCTCATCAACACCGTCTACCGCCCGCAGCGCGTGCTGGAGCTGCGCGGCATGAAGGGCGACTACGCCGATGCCGACCAGCACCGCCGCCTGATGAAGGTGCTCACCGACCACCTCGGCCACGACCTGGCCGGTCGCGCCGAGCAGGCCAAGATCGCCGTGGCGGCCGGCGGCGAGGTGGCCATCGACCTCGGCCTGGTCGAGCGCGGCCTGCAGGCCACGCTCACCGAGCCTCAGGCCGCGGCCCTGCTGCGTGACGACCTGGGCCGCATCGTCACTGCTGCCCTGGAGACCGCTGCGATGGCCGGCCTGCAGCCGGCGCAGGTGGATGCGCTCTACTTCACCGGCGGCTCCACCGGCCTGAAGGGCCTGACCGACGCGCTGGCCGCGGCCTTCCCCACTGCCCGGCCGGTGTACGGCGAGCGCCTCGCCTCGGTGGCCACCGGCCTCGGGCTGTACGCGCGGCGGCTGTTCGGCGGCTGATCGGCCGCTGATCTGTCGGCGGCTCTCTGCAGGGAAGCCACTGGGGCGCTGGCGCTCGCCTGCCGCGATACTGGCGTGATGGCTTCATCCACCTCACCGCCTGCCCTCCATCTTCCCGATTCCCGCTACGCCTGGATCCGCCTTGCCGCCACGCTGGCGGCGATGACGCTCGGGTCGAGCGCGATGTACGTCGTCTCGGTGGTGCTGCCCACGGTGCAGACCGAGTTTGGCGTGGCGCGGGCGGACGCTGCGCTGCCCTACACCGCGATGATGATCGGCTTCGGCATCGGCGGGGTGCTGATGGGGCGGCTGGCCGACCGCTTCGGCGTGATGGTGGTGGTGCTGATCGGCGCGCTGGGCCTGGGGTCGGGCTTCATCGCGGCCGGGCTGTCCGGCAGCCTGTGGGCCTTTGCCGCGGCGCACGGCCTGCTGCTGGGGCTGGCGGGCAGTTCGGCCACGTTCTCGCCGCTGGTGGCCGACACCTCGCTGTGGTTCGTGCGACGGCGCGGCATCGCGGTGGCGATCTGCGCCAGCGGCAACTACGTGGCCGGCTCGATCTGGCCGCCGGTGGTGCAGTACGGCATCGAGACCATCGGCTGGCGCCAGGCCTACTTCGGCCTGGGGGCGCTGTGCCTGGTGCTGCTGCCGCTGCTGGCGCTGGCGATGCGGGAGCGGCCGCCGGCTGCGGCGCCGGTGCTGCGCACGGGAGCGGTGCCCGCCGTGGGTGCCGGCGCGCCGCCGGCAGCGCGCCCCTTCGGCCTGAGCATGGGCGCGGCGCAGGCGCTGCTGTGCGTGGCCGGCGTGGCCTGCTGCGTGGCGATGTCGATGCCGCAGGTGCACATCGTCGCCTACTGCGGCGACCTGGGCTACGGTGCCGCGGCGGGGGCGCAGATGCTGTCGCTCATGCTGGCCTGCGGCATCGTCAGCCGGCTGCTGTCGGGCTGGATCTGTGACCGCATCGGCGGGCTGCGCACGCTGCTGCTCGGGTCGGTGCTGCAGGGCGTGGCGCTGCTGCTGTTCATCCCGTTCGACTCGCTGGTCTCGCTGTACGTGATCTCGGCGCTGTTCGGGCTGTTCCAGGGCGGCATCGTGCCGAGCTACGCGATCATCGTGCGTGAGCACTTTCCGCCGGCCGAGGCGGGGGCGCGCGTCGGCCTGGTGCTGACCTGCACGCTGTTCGGCATGGCGCTGGGCGGCTGGATGTCGGGCAAGGTGTTCGACCTGACCGGCTCGTACGACGCCGCCTTCGTCAACGGCGTGCTGTGGAATGCGCTGAACCTGTCGATCGCGCTCTTCCTGCTGCGCGCGACGCGGCGACACCCGCCCGCCGTGCCGCGGGTTCAGCCGGCGCCTGCGGCTGTCCGGTAGTGGTACGCGTAGGCGTCGCTGAAGCCCAGCCGCGCGTAGAGCTGCCGGGCGGGGCTGTTGTCCGCCTCGACCTGCAGGTAGCCGATGCGCGCGCCCGCCTCCCGGGCCTGCGCCAGCAGGTGCTCGCACAGCCGCCGGCCCAGGCCTTGGCCACGGGAGGCCGGGGTCACGGCGACGTCGTAGAGGCCGACGAACTCGGCCTCGCAGGCCCACTGGCCGGCGGCCAGCACCTGGGCGTCGTCGCGGCGGCGCAGCACCCGGGCCTCGTAGCGCACCGGCGACTGCGTCAGGCGCGTGGCGTGGGCCTGGCGCTGCGCGGCGGGCGTGCCGCGCCACTGGCCGATCAGCTCTGCATAGGCGGCGCCGTCCAGCGGCTGCAGCTCCAGCTCGGCCGGCAGTGCCGCTGGCGGTCCGAGGCTGGCCAGCCGCGGCTGCAGCATCACCCGCGTGTCATCGATGCGGCCCAGGCCCAGCGCGGCCAGGCCTTCGTCGAGCCCGGGCGGCACGAAGGGCGTGATGCGCACGAACAGCGGCAGGCCGTGCGCGGCGTAACGCGCCTGGGCCAGCGCCAGCCGCTCGGGCAGGGGCAGGCGCCCGGGGGCGAGCGCATTGATGCAGCGTGAGCGCTTGGCCTTGGCGTCGCAGAAGCGCAGCAGCCAGCCGTCCAGCCAGATCGAGTCGGCCGTGGCGGCCGCGTTCAGGCCGGCGTCCTCGGCGCGCGAGGCCAGCGCGTGCGTGCCGTCCCGTTGCGTGCCATCCCTCTGTGTGGGCCTGCTCACAGCCAGCGCCTCACCCGTGCCCGGTAGGCGCGGTAGTCGTCGCCGAACAGCCCGGTGAGGGCCTGTTCTTCAGCGGGGATCTGCAGCCGGTCGATCCACAGTGCAAAGGCGGTGATCCACAGCAGCCCGCTCACCTGCCCGAGCCACAGCAGCAGGCCGATCAGCAGCAGCACGTCGGCCAGGTAGATGGGGTTGCGGCTGCGGGCAAACAGGCCGTGGGTCACCAGCTGGCGGGCGCGCCCGGGCTGGATCGGGTTCAGCGTGGTGCGGGCCTGCCGCATCGTCCAGGCGGCGGTGAGCATCAGCGCCGCGCCGGCCAGCCAGGCGATGACGGCCGCAGGTTGCAGCCCGGGCAGGGCGAGGCGACCCACGGCAGGCCAGTCGGCCGTGGCGACCATGCCGGTGGCGGCGATGGCCGCCATCAAGGGGGGAGGGAGGAGGGTGGCTTTCACGCGACAGTGTGGGCAGGTTCAGGTCCCCGGCTGGGGACAGGGTCGGGGGGGCCGACGGGGCCTTTGTGGGCAGCGTCTGGCCAAATTTCTCACATCCGCGCCGGCGGGGCGACCGGGTACCGTGGCACGTTACACAATGGCTGGCATGGGGACCGAACACGCCATCGCCGCTCTTGAACAGGCGCTGTCCGCGCACCAGGCCTGGGCGGCCCGGCTTCACCGCCGCCTGATCGCGGGCATGGCGCCGACCGATGACGACCTGAGCCCCGATGCACACCACCGTTGCACCTTTGGCTGCTGGTACGACGCCGAGGTGGCCGATGCGCAGCTGGGGCTGGCCGGGCAGCCGGCGTTTGCGGGCATCGGCAGCCTCCACGCCCAGATGCACGACCATGCCCGCGAGTTGCTGAGCTGCCCGCCCAGCGACGCCCGGCTGGCGGCCTACGACCGCTTCGCGGCGGCCTCTGACCAGCTGGTCGGCGAGGTGCGCGCGCTGCAGCAGGGCCTGCTGACCCGCCTGCTGTCGATGGACCCGCTCACCGGCCTGCCGGGGCGGCGCAACATGGAAGAGCGCCTGGCGCTGGAGTGGCAGCAGTCGCAGCGCGACGGCCGCCCGGCGGTGGTGGCGATGATGGACCTGGACCACTTCAAGCGCGTCAACGACCGCTTCGGGCATGCGAGCGGCGACGAGGTGCTGCGCTGGATCGGCGCCGGGGCCAAGCGCCAGCTGCGCATCCATGACCTGGTGTTCCGCTACGGCGGCGAGGAGTTCCTGGCCTACCTGGCCGACAGCACGCTCGACGCGGCGCTGGGCACGCTCGAACGCATCCGGCGGGTCATCGAGGCGTCCGAGATCGGATTGCCTGGTGGCGAGCGGGTGCGCCTGACCGCCTCCTTCGGCCTGTGTGCCTGCAGTGCAGGCCAGGACATCGCCGCCATCATCGACCGGGCCGACCAGGCCCTCTACGAGGCCAAGCGCACCGGCCGCAACCGGGTGGTCTGCTGGCGGCCGGACGGCTTCGCCTGAGCTGCGCCGCCTGATCCCCGTCCTCAGCGCTGCGCCTCGTGCCGGTTGCCGCCGCGGCCTTCGGCGCCGTGCTCGCCGGCCTTGTCGCCCTTCGGGTCGTCCTGGCCGGGCCGTGGCTGGCGTGGGATCTCCTTGCGGGGCTTGTCCGGCCGGGCCTCCTCGCGCGGCGCCGGGGCCGGCTCGGGGCGGGCTTCGCGGGCGGGGGGCTGCCGGGGCGGGTCGACGCGCGGCTCGCTGCGGGGGGCCGGTGTCGCCGCCGCTGGCGGTTGGGGCCGGCTGCGCGGGTCGGGCCGGGCGGGCTGAGGTGGCTGCGCCGGCTGCACCGGCTGTGTGGCCGGCGCCGGAGGGGCGGCCTGTGCCGGAGGGGCCACCTGGATCGGCGGCGTCGGCTGGAGCGGGCGGGCCGGGATGGTCGGGGTGCGCCCGGCCGGCCCGGGGTCACCGGGCTGGGTCATCAGCGGCTCGCGGGGGCGCTCGGGCAGGCGCTTGCTGCCCTCGCCGACCGGACGCTCGTGGCGATCCGGTCGGCCGGGGGCGGGTTGGGCGCGATCGCCGCGGTCGCCGCGCGGATCGTCCCGCCGCCCGTCGGCGCGGTCATCGCGGCGGTCGTCCCGACGGTCATCGCGCCGTTCCTCACGACGCTCATCGCGGCGGCGCTCATCCACCCAGGGCAGCGGCAGGCGCAGCGAGGGCGGCTCCGGCGCGCGCAGCCGGGGCGGCAGCGGCAGGGCCTCGCGCCAGGGGGTGACGCGCCACCCGCGCCCGCTGCGGTCCTCGATGGTGCTGACCGCCGGGCCGCGCTCGTGGCGGTAGCGGGTGTCGCGCCAGTGCAGGTCGGGGCGCTCAAGCAGGCGTTCGGGGTGGCGGATCTCGCCGACGAACGGGTGGTTCAGCCGCCGCAGGTGCTCGGGCGTGCAGCGGTAGCCCGGCACGTAGACCTCGCGCGGCGCGAGCGGGAACCAGGCCACGCCGGCACCGATGCGCACCGACACGGACACGCCCGGCGCCCCGGCCCAGACCACCAGCGCCGGCGCATAGACCGGCCGGGCGCGGTACTCGCCAGGCACCCAGGTCCAGCGCTGGCGGTGCTGCACCCAGCGGCCGTAGTGGAAGGGCGCAAAACCCCAGGGCGCGACGTCGATCCAGGTCCAGCCCCAGGGCGCAACCCAGGCCCAGCGGCCCTCGCGGTAGGGTGCCCAGCCGATCGCCACGCCGCGTGGCGTCCAGATCCAGCCCCACTCGGGGTGGCGCTCCCAGTCGCCGTGGGCGTGCAGGCGGTCGGCGCCGCTCATCTCCGGCGGCAGCGGGCCGCTGGCGGCGCGGGCCAGGGCGGCTTCGCCCTCGTCGACCATCGCCCAGCGTGAGAAGTCGTCCGCCTCGGGGCGGCCGAGCCGCCAGCCGCCGTCCTGGTAGAGCTCGGCGCGCTGGCCCGCGCGCAGCACCAGGCTGGCGTCGCGCTGCTCGATGCGCAGGTCGCTGCGCCAGGCGGTGGCGGCGTGGCCATCGCGACCGGGCGCGCCCGCGTCGAAGCGGAACAGCCCGGGCCCCTGTGGCAGGTGGCTGCCGGCCGGGCTGTCGATGCGCAGCTCGCGCGCCACCTCGGGGCTGCGCAGCAGCAGGGCCAGGCTGCCACGCAGCAGCTGCAGCTCGATCGCCTCGTCATCGACGCGGCGCAGCAGCAGCTGCGTGTCGGCGTCCAGGCGCAGCACGGTGGAGCCGATGCCCAGCTCGGCGCGCGAGCGGGCACCGGTGGAGAACAGGTCGCCGCTGCTGATCGGCCAGTTGCGCAGCGACTCGCGCTCGTGCTCCAGCGCCTCGCCGCCCTCGCTGCGCTGCAGCCGGGCCTCACCGTCGATCCAGGCGACCAGGCCGACGCGCCCGGGCGGGTCATCGGCTGCGTGGGCCGGGGCCGTCCAGCCCAGGGCGCCGTACAGGGCCAACAGCGCGAGCAGGGCCAGCGCAGCCCAGCGGCGCAACCGCGCCCAGCGGTCGGTACCGGGGGCGGCGCCGGGGTCAGCACCGGGGTCGGACCGGGGGTCGGGAACAAGAGTGAGGATCTGCATCGTGGCCTCGTGCAGTGACGGTGGAGATTCAACGGCCGAACCAGCGATCCGGACGACCGCGCAGGCCCTGCCCGCTTGCGGGACCGACTGAGGTCGCTGAAGCGACCGGCCGGCCCGGGCCGATCGTGTAAGGTGTGTGCCCATGTGGATCGGAACCCTGTTTGCGCTCGCCGCCGGCCTGATGTGGGGCCTGGTGTTCGTCGGGCCCCTGTTGCTGCCCGAGTATCCGGCGGCGCTGCAGTCCTTCGGGCGCTACCTGGCATTTGGCCTGATCGCCCTGCCGCTGGCCTGGCTGGACCGCGCCCGGCTGGCCCAACTTGGCCGCGCCGACTGGCTGGAGGCGCTCAAGCTGGCGCTGGTGGGCAACATCATCTACTACCTCTTCCTGGCCTCGGCGATCCAGCGGGCCGGCGGGCCGCTGCCCACGATGATCATCGGCACGCTGCCGGTGGTGATCGCGCTGGTGTCCAACCGCCGCGATGCGGCGCGCGACGGCCGCCTGCCCTGGGCGCGGCTGCTGCCCCCGCTGGCCCTGATCGCCGCGGGCATCGCGCTGGTCAACCAGGTCGAGCTGGCGCAGCTGCGCCAGGACCCGGCGGCCGACCTGGGGCGCTACGCGCTGGGGGCGCTGCTGGCCGTCGGCGCGGTGGTCTGCTGGACCTGGTACCCGCTGCGCAACGCCGACTGGCTGCGCGCCCACCCCGACCGCAGCCCGCGCACCTGGGCCACCGCGCAGGGCCTGGCCACGCTGCCGGTGGCGCTGCTGGGCTTCCTGCTGACCTGGGCGGTGCTGGCGCTCACCGGGGCGGGGCCGGCGCCCGGTGATGGGCCTGGGGCCGGTGCCGCGGCCTTCCCGCTGCCCTTCGGGCCACGCCCGGCCTTCTTCATCACGCTGATGACGGCCATCGGCCTGCTGGCGTCCTGGCTGGGCACGCTGTGCTGGAACGAGGCCAGCCAACGCCTGCCGACCACGCTGGTGGGCCAGCTGATCGTCTTCGAGACGCTGGCGGCGCTGACCTACGCCTTCGTGCTGCGAGGCGTCCTGCCGGAGCCGGCCACGCTGGCGGGCGTCGCGCTGCTGGTGGTGGGGGTGCTGAGTGCGCTGCACGCCCGGCCCGAGCCGCTGGTGGCCGACGCCCACCCGGACTGATTGAGCAGAGCCCGTCACTGTCATGCCCCACTCTGCCACCCGCCTCTGGCGCGCTCCCCGCTGGGCCCTGGCCGTGCTGCTGGCGGCGCTGGGCACGCTCGGGCCGTTCTCGATCGACACCTACCTGCCGGCCTTCGAGGGCATCGCCCAGGCGCTGGGCGCCACGCCGGTGCAGATGCAGCAGACGCTGTCGGCCTACCTGCTCGGCTTCGCGGTGATGAACCTCTTCCACGGCACGCTGGCGGACAGCTTCGGGCGCCGCCCGGTGGTGCTGGTGGGCATCGCGGCGTTCACGCTGGCGAGCATCGGCTCGGCGCTGGCCGGGCACATCGGCCTGTTGATCGCCTGCCGGGCGCTGCAGGGCATGGCGGCGGGCACTGGCATGGTGGTGTCGCGCGCGGTGATCCGCGACCTATTCCCGCCGGCCGAGGCCCAGCGGGTGATGTCGCAGGTGACGATCTTCTTCGGCGTCGCCCCGGCGGTGGCGCCGATCATCGGCGGCTGGCTGTTCGTGCACGCCGGCTGGCAGGCGGTGTTCTGGTTCCTCGCCGGGGTGGGAACGCTGCTGTGGCTGACGGCCTGGCGCGCGCTGCCGGAGACGCTCGCGCCCGCGCACCGGCAGTCGTTCGACCTGCCCAACCTGGTGCGCGGCTACGTGCTGCTGGGGTCGGATCGGCGCTTCTGGCTGCTGGCGCTGGCCTCCGGCGTGCCCTTCAACGGCCTGTTCCTGTATGTGCTGAGCACGCCGGTCTTCCTGACCGAACACCTGGGGCTGGGTCCGACCCAGTTCGGCTGGTTCTTCGTCACCAACATCGCCGGCATCATGGCCGGTGCCTGGGCCAGCGGCCGCCTGGCCGGGCGCATGCCCGCGGCGCGCCAGGTGCGGCTGGGCTTTGCCGTGACCACGCTGGCCTCGCTGTCCAGCGTCGTCGGCAACTGGGTCTGGCCCGCCGCGCTGCCCTGGGCCTTCGTGCCGCTGACCGCCTATGCCTTCGGCTGGGCCCTGCTGGTGCCGGTGGTCACGCTGATGGTGCTGGACCTGTGCCCCGAGCGCCGCGGGCTGGCCTCCTCGCTGCAGGCCAGCGTGGGCAGCGTGGCCAACGCCGTGGTCGCCGGCGTGCTGGTGCCGCTGGTGGTGCACGACACGCGCCAACTGGCCCTGGCCTCCGCGCTGCTGATGGGCATCGGCCTGGTCGCCTGGCACCGGGTGCGTGCGCAGGTACCGCTGCCGCCCCATTGACGGCGGCCGGCGGACGCTGGCGCTGCGCCGGTGGCTCAAGTCACCCCGTACCCCGCCGAAATGCCCGTTGTGGCCCGCACTCCCGTCGGGGACGGGCCCCGGTCATGGTTGTCGAGCGTGTGGAGTGTGTGGCATGAGGTCCCTGCGGAAGTCCCGTTTTCCTGTCCTGCCCCTGGGGGGGCTGGCGCTGGCCGCTGTCCTGGCCTGGGTGCCCGGCGTGGCCCTGGCCTCCGACGCCCACGGCGAGCCTGCGCAGGCCAAGGGTCCCGCCAAGGCGGCTCCCAAGGAGTCCGGCCACGAGGCGCCGAAGCCCGCCGCGCGCGGCCCCGGCAAGGCCGAGGTGAAAGCCGAGGGGAAAGCCGAGGGGAAGGCGGATCCCCACGGCGGCGGTGAGGCGGACCTCGCCACCCTGCGGGAGCGCCTCAATGCCAAGCTGACCGACACCCGCAGCCGCACCGAGCGTGCGCCGGTCCTGCGTGTAGCCAACAGCGGGGGGCATGGCGCAGCGGATGGGCACGGCGCGGCCAAACCCGCGCCCCGTCGCATGGTGGCGGCCAAGCCGACGGTCGCCGAGCCCGCCGCTGCCGCAAACCACGCCGCCGGCGCTGCACACATCCACTGGTCCTATGGCGGCGAGGGCGGCCCGGCGCAATGGGCCGCGCTCAAGCCCGAGTTCGCCACCTGCGGGCTGGGCGCGCGGCAGAGCCCGATCGACATCCGCGGCGGCATCCGCGTCGACCTGGAGCCGATCCGCTTCGACTACCGCCCCTCGGCCTTCAGCGTGCTCGACAACGGCCACACCGTGCAGGCCAACATCGCGGGCAGCAACAGCATCGAAATCGGTGGGCGGCGCTACGACCTGCTGCAGTTCCACTTCCACCGCCCCTCCGAGGAGCGCATCAACGGCCGCCAGTACGACATGGTGATCCACCTGGTCCACAAGGACCCGGAGGGCCGCCTGGCCGTGGTCGCGGTGATGCTGGAGCAGGGCCGCGCCCAGCCGGCGATCCAGATGGTCTGGAACAGCCTGCCGCTGGAGAAGAACCTGGAGAACCCGGCCCCGGTGCCGCTGGACCTGAACCTGCTGCTGCCCGAAGACCGGCGCTACTTCACCTACATGGGCTCGCTCACCACGCCGCCCTGCAGCGAGGGGGTGCTGTGGATGGTGATGAAGCAGCCGGTGCCGGTCTCGCCCGAGCAGGTCGGCGTCTTTGCCCGCCTCTACCCGATGAATGCGCGGCCGATCCAGCCCAACGCGGGCCGCTTGATCAAGGAATCCAACTGATCCACTGATGCAGTGCGACCGTCCGACGGGCGACATGATGTAACCAGGTCGCCAGTCGCGTGTAGCCCACGGTCCACAGCGACCCGGCGACCCCCGTGAGTATGGGAGGGCGTTTCGCGCGACAAAAGTCACACCCCCTGTTCAGGGCTGCCAGCGGCAGCCCTTTTTTCATTGCGGGGCAGCCGGGCTCGGCGGGCGGCTGGAAATCGGCCCCCACATCTCAAGCGCCACTTCCAATGAGGATCGCAAGTCCTTCATTCATAACACTTTTTTGATATGCACCGTTTTCGCCGAACGCTATCGTAAGTGCTTGATTTCATTGGCAATTTCTCACGACTCGCCTTGACCCTCGAACTTTTTCTCCGCTACAGTGGGAGAAGGTGTCTTTTCGTGGGTTTTTGTGGCTGACTTTCATTTCCAGGGTACTTCGGCGCTTGCGCTGGACGCCAAGGGGCGGTTGACCGTCCCTGCGCGCCATCGCGAGTTGCTCACGTCCCTGGCTGGCGGCCAGCTCACGATCACCAAGCACCCCGAGGGCTGTCTGATGGTGTTCCCGCGTCCGGTCTGGGAAGGCTTCCGTGCCAAGGTGGAGGCCATGCCGCTGTCCGCCTCGGGCTGGAAGCGCATCTTCCTGGGCAGCGCGATGGACGTCGAGATCGACAGCGGCTCGCGCGTGCTGGTCTCGCCCGAGCTGCGCAGCGCAGCGGGCCTGGACCACGATGTGCTGCTGATCGGCATGGGCAACCACCTGGAACTCTGGGACGCGGCGCGCTACGCCGCCGCCGAGGCCAAGGTGCTGGAGCAGCCCATGCCGGATGTGCTGCAGGACTTCAGCTTCTAGCCGCCATGGACAACCCGATGACTCCTTGGCAGCACCGCACCGTCCTGCTGCACGAGGCGGTGGACGCATTGGTCCAGCGCCCGGACGGTATTTTCCTGGACGGCACCTACGGGCGCGGCGGCCACAGCCGCCTGATCCTGCAGCAGCTGTCGCCCACCGGCCGCCTGCTGGCGACCGACCGCGACCCCGAGGCCCTGGCCGATGCCTCCACCGGGGCGCAGCGCATCGACGATGCGCGCTTCTCGATCGCGCACGCCCGCTACGCCGACTTCCCTGCCGTGCTGGACGCCGCCGGCGTGGCGCAGCTCGACGGCATCTTGCTGGACGTGGGCGTGTCCTCGCCCCAGATCGACAACCCCGAGCGTGGCTTCAGCTTCCGTTTCGACGGGCCGCTGGACATGCGCATGGATCCCACCCGCGGCGAGAGCGCGGCCCAGTTTCTTGAACGCGCCGACGAGCGGCGCATCGCGGAGGTGATACGTGATCTCGGAGAAGAACGGTTTGCTGCTGCGATTGCAAAGGCGCTTGTCGCTCGCCGCGAAGCTGGGGCTCCAGTTCGGCGTACCGCCGAGCTTGCCGAGGTCGTGGCTCGCGCGGTCAAGACCCGCGAGCGCGGCCAGGACCCTGCAACGCGCACGTTTCAGGCTCTACGGATTCTCGTCAACGCTGAGCTCGAGGAGCTCGAACAGGGTCTGAATGCGGCGCTGGCCCGCCTGGCGCCCGGCGGCCGGCTGGTGGTGATCAGCTTCCATTCGCTGGAGGATCGCATCGTCAAGACCTTCATCGCGCGTCATTCGCGCGAGGCCTACGACCGACGCATGCCGCTGGCCGTGGGGGCGGCGCCGCTGCTGCATGCGGTGGCACGCATCAAGCCGAGTGAGGCCGAGGTCGAGGCCAACCCGCGCTCGCGCTCGGCCATCCTGCGCGTGGCCGAACGCACCGACGCGCCGCTGCCTGAGGTGCCGGTGGCCCCGGCGTCGCGGAGGCGCGCATGACCCGGCTGAACCTGCTGCTCCTGGTGGTGCTGGTGTGCAGCGCGATCTACCTCGTGCAGACCTCCTATGAGTCGCGCCGCCTCTACGCCGCGCTGGAGCGCGAGCGCAACGCGGCGCACCAGCTCGACGTCGAGGCCGAGGGCCTGGACGTGGCGCGCCGTGCCTACGCCACCAGCCTGCGCGTCGAACGCGTGGCCCGCGAGGAGCTGCGCATGCGCGCGGCCACGCCGGCAGTGACCGAGTACGTGACCGACCCGGCCCGCACCGCGGCCGCGGCGCAGGGAGGCCGGCCATGAAGGGCTCATTCCTCCAGCGCGTCGCCGCCGGCGCCCGCAGCCGCCTCGCCCCCGTGGCGCGCAACCGTGCCGGCGCGCGTCGGCGCGAGCGGCCGACCGCCAACGAGGCCCAGGCGGTGCGCTACGCCACCAGCCCGCTGTTGGCGGCCAAAACGCCGCCGCTGCGTTCGCGCCTGCTCGTGCTCGGGCTGGGCCTGGGGTTCTGCGTGCTGGCGGGGCGGGCCCTGTATGTGCAGGTCATCAACCCGGCCTTCTTCCAGAAAGAAGGCGAGATCCGCTACGGCCACACCTTCGCGCTGCAGGCCAGCCGCGGGCGCATCGTCGACCGCAATGGCCAGATCCTGGCGGCCAGCGTGCCGGCGCCATCGGTGTTCGCCGTGCCGCGCGAGGCCAAGGTCAGCCCGGAGCAGCAGCGTGAACTGGCCAAGCTGCTGGGGCTGCCCGCCAACGACCTGGCGCGCCGCCTGTCCGGCAAGAGCGGCTTCGTCTGGCTGCGCCGGCAGGTGGACGAGGTGGTGGCCGCGCAGGTCAAGGCGCTGGGCGCCAAGGGCGTGTACGTGCAGCGCGAATTCCGCCGCCAGTACCCCGAGGGCGAGTCGGCGGCGCACGTCGTGGGCTTCACCAACATCGAGGAGCGTGGCCTGGAGGGCGTCGAGCTGGCCTTCCAGAAGGACCTGCAGGGCCGCTCCGGCAGCCGCAGCGTGGTGCGCGACCGGCTGGGGCGCGTGGTCGAGGACGTGGGCGAGATGGTCGACGCCGAGGACGGCCGCGACATCGCGCTGGCCATCGACTCCAAGGTGCAGTTCTACGCCTACCAGCGTGTGCGCGACGCGGTGGTGGAGCACAAAGCCAAGTCCGGCAGCGTGGTCGTGCTCGACACCCAGACCGGCGAGGTGCTGGCGCTGGCCAACTACCCCAGCTACGTGCCGGGCGAGCGCGCCAGCATGAGCGGGCCGCAGTTGCGCAACCGCGCGGTCACCGACACCTTCGAGCCCGGCTCGACGATGAAGCCCTTCATCGCCGCGCTGGCGCTGCAGACCGGCCGCGTGCGTCCCGACACGGTGATCCAGACCGCGCCCGGGCGCATCAGCATCACCGGCTCGACCATCCACGATGCCCACCCGCACGGTGCGCTGTCGGTGGAACAGGTGATCCAGAAGTCCAGCAACGTCGGCACCGTCAAGATGGCGATGCAGATGCAGCCGCGCGAGATGTGGGAGACCTTCAGCGCGGTGGGCTTCGGCCAGAAGCCGGCGCTGCCCTTCCCGGGCATGGCCTCGGGCCGGCTGCGCCCCTACAAGAGCTGGCGGCCGATCGAGCAGGCCACCATGAGCTACGGCTACGGCCTGTCCACCTCGCTGTTCCAGCTGGCGCGCGCCTACACGGTGTTCGCCCGGGATGGCGACGTGGCACCGATGACGCTGCTGCGCGCCGAGCACGCCGCGGGCGGCGCCCCGGTGTTCTCACCCGAGGTGGCGCGCTCGGTGCGCAAGATGCTGCAGATGGCGGCCGGCGAGGGCGGCACCGCCCCGAAGGCACAGGCCATCGGCTACTCGGTGGGCGGCAAGACCGGCACCGCGCACAAGCAGGAAGGCGGCGGCTATGCGGGCAACAAGTACCGCGCCTGGTTCGTCGGCATCGCGCCGATCAGCGCGCCGCGCGTGGTGGTGGCGGTGATGGTCGACGAGCCGAGCAACGGCCGCTACTTCGGTGGCGATGTCGCTGCGCCCGTGTTCAGCTCGGTGGTGCAGCGCAGCCTGCAGATCCTTGGCGTGCCGCCGGACATGCCGGTGCAGCCGCAGATCGTCGCGCGCGCCCAGGCTGCGCCGGCCGAACAGGAGTCCTTCTGATGGCGGCGCAGCGCTTCCTCACCAGCGCGGCCGAGGCGGTGGCCTGGCTGCGCGCTCGCGTGGCCGCGACGGCCGAGCTGCGCACCGACAGCCGCCAGGTCGCGCCCGGCGAGGCCTTCATCGCCTGGCCGGGCTACGCGCACGACGGCCGGGCCTTCGTCGCCGCTGCGCTGGCGGCGGGCGCCGCGGCCTGCCTGGTCGAGGCCGATGGGCTGGAGGCCTGGGGCTTCGACGACGAGCGCATCGCTGCGCTGCCCGGCCTGAAGGCAGCCACCGGCGCGATCGCCGACGCCTGGTACGGCGAGCCCTCGGCCCGCCTGAGCCTGGTCGCCACCACCGGCACCAACGGCAAGACCTCCACCGCCTGGTGGACCGCGCAGGCGCTCAGCCTGGCCGGCCAGCGCTGCGGCGTGGTCGGCACGCTGGGCGTGGGTGAGCCGCCAACGCGGCTCACCCCGCAGGCCGCTGTCGTGGCCACCGGCCTGACCACGCCCGATCCGCTCACGTTGCACCGCAGCCTGCGCGCCTTCGGGCAGGCCGGCTTTGCGGCCTGTGCGCTGGAGGCCTCGTCGATCGGCGTGGTCGAGCAGCGCCTGGCGGCCGCGCGCATCCAGGTGGCGCTGTACACCAACTTCACGCCCGACCACCTCGATTACCACGGCAGCATGGACGCCTACTGGGCAGCCAAGCGCGGGCTGTTCGACTGGCCCGGCCTGCGCGCCGCGGTGGTGAACCTGGACGACGCCAAGGGCGCCGAATTGGCCAGCGAACTGGGCCGCGAGGGCCGGCTGGACATGTGGACCTACAGCCAGCAGCCTGGCGTGCCGGCGCGGCTGCGTGCCGAGGCGGTGCGCTACGAGGCAGGCGGTCTGGCGTTTGCGCTGGTCGAGACCGCCGCTGGCGGTGCGGTCGACCGGGCCGAGCTGCGCAGCACGCTGATCGGCGACTACAACGTCAGCAACCTGCTGGCCGTGCTGGGCGGGCTGCGTGCGCTGGGCCTGCCGCTGGCGCAGGTGGCGGCGCTGGCGGCCGAGTTCACGCCCGTGCCTGGGCGGATGGACCGCGTGCCGGCGCTGGACGACTGCGGTGCCGATCTGCCGCAGGTGGTGGTCGACTACGCCCACACGCCCGACGCGCTGGACAAGGCGCTGCAGGCGCTGCGCCCCTTTGCGCGGGCCCGCGGCGGGCGGCTGTGGTGCGTGTTCGGCTGCGGCGGCAACCGCGATGCGATCAAGCGCCCGGTGATGGGCCGCATCGCCAGCGAGCGCGCCGACGAGGTGATCGTCACCAGCGACAACCCGCGCCTCGAAGACCCGGCGGCGATCGTCGCCCAGGTGGCGGCGGGCTGCAGCGGCCCGGCGCGCGTGCGCACGGTGGTCGACCGCGGGGAGGCGATCGCGCTGGCGTTGGCCGAGGCGGCACCGGCCGACGTGCTGCTGCTGGCGGGCAAGGGCCACGAGGACTACCAGGACGCGGGCGGCGTGAAGCGCCCCTTCCTCGACGCCGCCGTCGCCACCGAGGCGCTGCAGCGCCGCGCCGCGCAGGCCGCGCTGCCGCCGCTGGGCGAGCTGCATGCGATGTTGGCCACGCGCCTGCCGCAGGCGAAGCTCGTCGGCGATGCAACGACGGTCTGCCGCCGCGTGCACAGCGACACGCGCAGCCTGCGCGCGGGGGATCTGTTCATCGCGCTGCGGGGTGAGCGCTTCGACGCGGCCGACTTCCTGCCCCAGGCGCGTGGCGCCGGGGCGGTCGCCGCACTGGCCGAGCGCGGCCTGGCCTCGGCCGGGCTGAGCGGGCTCGAAGTGCCCGATGCGCTGGCTGGCCTGCAGCAGCTGGCCGCCGCCTGGCGTGCCAGCCTGGCGCTGCCGCTGGTCGGCGTGACCGGCAGCAACGGCAAGACCACGGTGACGCAGATGATCGCCTCGATCCTGCGCGCCTGGCGCGGCGCGACCGCGCACGCCACCGCTGGCAACCTGAACAACCACATCGGCGTGCCGCTGACGGTGCTGGGCCTGCGCGCCCACCACCGTGCCGCGGTGATCGAGCTGGGCATGAACCACCCGGGCGAGATCGCCGAGCTGGCCACCATCGCCCAGCCCACCGTCGCCCTGGTCAACAACGCCCAGCGCGAGCATCAGGAATTCATGAAAACGGTGGAGGCGGTGGCGCGCGAGAACGGCGCGGTCCTCACGGCGCTGCCGGCCGACGGCGTGGCGGTGTTCCCGGCCGACGATCCCTACACGCCGCTGTGGCGCGAGTTGGCCGGCGCACGCCGCGTGCTGACCTTCGCGCTGGCCCCCACGCTGGAGGGCGAGCAGGCCGATCAACCGGCGGATCTGAGTGCCCAGGCCACCTGGGCCGGCGACCACTGGGCCGTGCGCATGCACACCCCGGCGGGCGACGCCGACCTGCGCCTGGCGGTGGCTGGGCGGCACAACGTCAAGAATGCGCTCGCCGCGGCGGCCTGTGCGCTGGCCGCAGGCTGCCCGCTGGACGACATCGTGCGCGGCCTGCAGGCCTTCGCCCCGGTGAAAGGCCGCTCGCAGGTCGAGCTGCTGCACACGCCGGCCGGCGACGTGACGCTGGTGGACGACAGCTACAACGCCAACCCCGACTCGGTGCGCGCCGCCATCGAGGTGCTGGCCGACCTGCCGGCGCCGCGCTGGCTGCTGCTGGGCGACATGGGCGAGGTGGGCGACCAGGGCCCGGCCTTCCATGCCGAGGTCGGTGCGCTCGCGGCCGAGCGCGGCATCGAGGCGTTCTGGTGCGCCGGCACGTTGGCCCGGCACGCTGCGGCGGCCTGTGTTGCTGCCGGTGCAGCCGCTGGCGGCGCGACCGCGGTGCGCGCCTTCGCCGACACGGCGGCGCTGCTGCAGGCGGTGGCAGAGATGGCGAAGGCACCCCCGGCCCGCTCGGTGCTGGTCAAGGGTTCGCGCTTCATGAAGATGGAACAAGTGGTTGCGGCTCTGCGCCAGGCGGGGGCAACCGGAGGAGCAGCGCATGCTGGTTAGCCTCGCCGCCTGGCTGCAGAGCCTCTATCCGGAACAGCTGGGCTTCCTGCGCGTGTTCCAGTACATCACCTTCCGCGCCGTGATGGCGGCCATGACGGCGCTGCTGATCGGCCTGGCGCTGGGCCCGGGCGTGATCCGCCGCCTGACGGCGCTGAAGATCGGCCAGCCGGTGCGCGAGTACGGCATGCAGAGCCATCTGGTCAAGACCGGTACGCCCACGATGGGCGGGGTGCTGATCCTGCTGGCGATCGCGGTGTCGACGCTGCTGTGGTTCAACTGGAACAACCGCTTCGTCTGGATCGTGATGGTGGTGACCTTCGGCTTCGGCGCGATCGGCTGGGTGGACGACTGGCGCAAGGTGGTCGACAAGAACCCCGAGGGCATGCGCTCGGGCGAGAAGTACTTCTGGCAGTCGCTGATCGGGCTGATCGCGGCGATCTACCTGGCTTTCAGCGTGTCCGAGGTTTCGGCCGTGCGGGTGCTGGAGCTGTTCGGCCGCTGGGTGGCCTCGGGCTTCTCGAACGACCTGCCGCCCAAGGCCGACCTGATCGTGCCCTTCTTCAAGACGGTGAGCTACCCGCTGGGCGTGTTCGGCTTCATCTTCATGAGCTACTTCGTCATCGTTGGTGCCAGCAACGCGGTCAACCTGACCGACGGCCTGGACGGCCTGGCCATCATGCCAGTGGTGCTGGTGGGCGCCGCACTGGGCCTGTTCGCCTATGCCACGGGCTCGTCGGTGTTCTCGAAGTACCTGCTGCTGCCGCACATCCCCGGCGCCGGCGAACTGCTGATCTTCTGTGCCGCGATGGCCGGGGCGGGGCTGGCCTTCCTCTGGTTCAACGCCTACCCGGCGCAGGTGTTCATGGGCGACGTGGGCGCGCTGGCCCTGGGCGGCGCGCTGGGCACCATCGCGGTGATCGTGCGCCAGGAGATCGTGCTCGGCATCATGGGCGGCATCTTCGTGGTCGAGGCCCTGTCGGTGATGATCCAGGTCGGCTGGTTCAAGTACACCAAGAAGAAGACCGGCACCGGCCAGCGCATCCTGCTGATGGCGCCGCTGCACCACCACTACGAGAAGAAGGGCTGGGAAGAGACCCAGGTAGTGGTGCGCTTCTGGATCATCACGATGCTGCTGTGCCTGATCGGCCTGGCCAGCCTGAAACTCCGGTGAGGAAGAAGCCGTGAACTTCCTCCGCGACCAATCCGTTCTGATCCTGGGCCTGGGCGATTCCGGCCTGGCGATGGCGCGCTGGCTGCGCCGCTGCGGTGCGGCGGCGATCCGCGTGGCCGACACACGCAGCGCGCCGCCGCAGGCCGGCAAGCTGGCCGAAGGCGTGCCGGGCGCCGAGCTGCGCTGCGGTGCCTTCGCGCCCGAGCTGCTCAACGGCATGCAGTGGGTGCTGAAGAGTCCGGGCCTGTCGCCGCTCGACCCCGCCGTGAAGCTGCTGCTGGACGCCGCCGAAGCGCGCGGTCTGCAGGTGCTGGGCGAGCTGGCGCTGTTCGCCCATGCGCTGGCCGACCTGAAGGCGGCCTGCGGCTATGCGCCCAAGGTGCTGGCGATCACCGGCACCAACGGCAAGACCACCACCACCTCGCTGACGGCGCTGCTGGTCGAGCGCGCCGGCCGGACCGTCGGCCTGGCCGGCAACATCGGGCCGACCCTGCTCGACACGCTGGGCGCGGCGCTGGACGCGCAGGGCGAGCTGACGCCGCTGGGCGCATCGACTTCTGCCGAGTCGGTGGACGCGGGCGCTGCCGAGCCGGCGCAGGCCGAAGGTGTCGCGGAGCCCGTCGATGAGGTCCAGATCGAGCCCGAAGCCGAGCCCGAGCCCGAGACTGAGATGGCCTCCGAGCCTTCGCTGGACGAGATCATCGAAGGTGGCGGGCCGCCCCCGCACTTGGTGCCGCCGCCCCCGCCGCCGCCCGAATTCGCGCAGCTGCCGCAGGTCTGGGTGCTGGAGCTGTCGAGCTTCCAGCTCGACGGCGTGCACAACTTCGAGCCCACCGCCGCGGCGGTGCTCAACGTCACCCAGGACCACCTGGACTGGCATGGCTCGATGGCCGCCTACGCCGATGCCAAGGCGCGCATCTTCGGCAAGTCCGCGCTGATGGTGATCAACCGCGAGGATGCGCTGGTCGAGGCGATGCTGCCGCAGCCGCCCGCGCCCGAGCTGAGCCGCGCCGGCAAGCCGCTGAAGGCGCAGCCCAGGTGGACGCCGCGCCGCGTGCAGCGCTTCGGCCTGGACGCGCCGCGCCATCCAGGCGACTGGGGCCTGGTGACCGAAAACGGCATGGTCTGGCTGGTGCGCGCGCATGAGAGCGACGAGACGCAGGCCGGCGCCACCCGCGGCCGCCGCGCGTCCGCGCGCGACGCCGAGGTCGACCTCCTGCTGCAGCGCCTGATGCCCGCCGATGCGCTGCGCATCCGCGGCCGTCACAACGCCGCCAACGCGCTGGCCGCGCTGGCGCTGGCCTCGGCCGCCGGCCTGCCGCTGGCGCCGATGCTGCACGGGCTGCGCGAGTACCGCGGCGAGCCGCACCGAGTCGAGTACCTGAAGTCGCTGGGCGGCATCGAGGCCTACGACGACAGCAAGGGCACCAACGTCGGCGCCACCGTGGCGGCGCTCAACGGCCTGGGGCCCGAGAAGGCCCCCGGCAAGCTGGTGGTGATCCTGGGTGGCGACGGCAAGGGGCAGGATTTCAGCCCGCTGGCGCCGGCCATTGCCGAGCATGCCCGCGCGGTGGCGCTGATCGGCCGCGATGCGGCGGTCATCGCAGACGTGCTGGCCGGCACCGAGGTGCCGCAGCAGGCCTTTGCCAGCCTGGAGGAGGCCACGCGCTGGTGCTTCGAGCAGGCGCGCAGCGGCGACGCGGTGCTGCTCAGCCCGGCCTGCGCCAGCCTGGACATGTTCCGCAACTACGCCCACCGGGCGCAGGTCTTTGCCGACACGGTGGCTGAACTGGCTGCCGAGCGTGGGGAGTTCATGGCATGAGCCGCGACGCCACGTTCGAGAACCGCGCCAACGTCAGCCGTCCGCAGCCTGGCCGGCTGCGCCGCATGAGCGACCGCCTGCTGGCCTTTGGCGACCAGGTGGCCGCGGTGCTGCGCCCGCGCAGCCTGGCCGGCGTGCCGGTGCGCGACGGCATGGGCCTGTCGGGCGGCGAGCGGGCACAGTGGGTCGGCTTCGACGCTGCGCTGGCCTGGGTGATCGGCGGGCTGCTGGCGCTCGGCCTGGTGATGGTCTATTCCGCCTCGATCCAGTTGCCGGACAACCCGAAGTTCGAGAACTACTCGCCCACCTTCTTCCTGACGCGCCACATCCTCTCGATCGTGCTGGCGGTGATCGCCGGGGCGGTGTGCCTGGCGATCCCGCTGCGCACCTGGGAGCGGGCGGCGCCCTGGATCTTCGTGGCCGCGCTGATCCTGCTGATCCTGGTGCTGATCCCGGGCATCGGCAAGGTGGTCAACAAGTCGCGGCGCTGGATCCCGCTGGGGGTGATGAACTTCCAGCCCAGCGAGTTCGCCAAGCTCGCGATGGTGCTCTACGCGGCCAACTACATGGTCCGCAAGATGGACCTGAAGGAAAGCTTCATGCGCGCGGTGCTGCCGATGGCGGTCGCGCTCGGCGTGGTGGGCCTGCTGCTGCTGGCCGAGCCGGACATGGGCGCCTTCATCGTCATCGCAATGATCGCGATGGGCATCCTCTTCCTCGGCGGTGTGAACGGACGCATGTTCCTGATCGTCACGCTGGTGCTGCTGGGCACCTTCGTGCTGATCATCACCTTCTCGGAGGTGCGGCGCGAGCGCATCTTTGCCTATATCACCCCCTGGGATCCCAAGTACGCTCAGGGCAAGGGCTACCAGCTGACGCACTCGCTGATCGCCTTCGGCCGTGGCGAGGTCTTCGGCCAGGGGCTGGGCAGCTCGATCGAGAAGCTGCACTACCTGCCCGAAGCGCACACCGACTTCCTGCTCGCCGTGATCGGCGAGGAACTCGGCCTGATCGGCGTGGCCTCGGTGATCCTGGCCTTCTTCTGGATGGTGCGGCGCATCTTCGTGATCGGCCGCCAGGCCATCGCGCTGGATCGCGTCTTCGCCGGCCTCACCGCGCAGGGCATCGGCCTGTGGATGGGCGGCCAGGCCTTCATCAACATGGGCGTGAACCTGGGCGTGCTGCCCACCAAGGGCCTGACGCTGCCGCTGATGAGCTACGGCGGCTCGGCGATCCTGCTGTGTGTGATCGCCCTGGCGGTGGTGCTGCGGGTGGACATGGAGAACCGGCAGTTGATGCGAGGGGGGCGCGCATGACCGTCGTGACCTCCCCCCGTCACCTCGTCATCGCCGCCGCCGGCACCGGCGGGCACGTGATCCCGGGCCTGGCCGTGGCGCGCGAGATGCAGTCGCGCGGCTGGACGGTGAGCTGGCTGGGCACGCCCGCGGGCATGGAGAACCGCCTCGTGCCGCCCAGCGGCATCGAACTGGACCGTATTGGCTTTGCCGGCCTGCGCGGCAAGGGCGCCTTCGGGATGCTGCGCGGTGCCTGGCAGCTGCTGCGTGCGCTGGCCGAGAGCTTTGGCATCCTGCGCCGCCGTGCGGCCACGGCCGTGCTGGGCATGGGCGGCTACGTCTGCTTCCCGGCCGGGCTGGTGGCGCGCGGGCTGCTGCGCAAACCGCTGGTGCTGGTCAACGCGGATGCGGCGCTGCTGCTGTCCAACCGCTCGCTGCTGCGCTGGGCGGACCGGGTCGCCTTCGGCTTTGACGGCGAGGCGGCCCGCTCGGTGCCGCAGGCGGTCGTGACCGGCAACCCGGTGCGCGCCGAGATCGAGGCCATCGCGCCGCCCGCGCAGCGCTTTGCCGGCCGCAGCGGCCCGCTGCGGGTGCTGGTGCTGGGCGGCAGCCTGGGCGCCAAGGTGCTCAACGACACCCTGCCGGCCGCGCTGGCCCGCCTCGCACCGGCCGAGCGCCCGCAGTTGACCCACCAGACCGGGCTGGCCCACATCGAGACGGTGCGCGAGTCCTACCGCCGCGCCGACCTGCTCGATGATCACCATGCCAATCACCACGGCAATCACCACGACCACAGCGGCCCGGTGCCGGAGCTGCTGCCCTTCATCGACGACATGGCACGCCGCCTGGCCGAGTGCGACCTGGTGATCTGCCGCGCCGGCGCGGTGACGGTGAGCGAGCTCTGCGCTGCTGGCGTGGCCGCGGTGCTGGTGCCGCTGATCGTCAGCACCACCAGCCACCAGCGCGACAACGCGCAGTGGCTGGCGAGCCACCAGGCCGGCATCCACCTGCCCCAGGCCGAGCTGACGCCCGAGCGCCTGGCCGATATGCTGCGCCACCTCGACCGCGCCCGGCTGCTGCAGCTGGCCGAACAGGCCCGCTCGCTGGCCCAACCCCGCTCGGCCGCGCGCGTGGCCGACGAGATCGAATCACTGGTTTCCAAGGAGGCTGCGGCATGAAACACGCGGTCAAGCACATCCATTTCGTGGGCGTTGGTGGTGCCGGCATGTCGGGCATCGCCGAGATCCTGCACAACCTGGGCTACGTGGTGTCGGGCTCCGACCAGGCCGATGGCGCGGTGACACGCCGCCTCGCCGACCTGGGCATCCGCATCGCCATCGGGCATGACGCTGCGCACATCGAGGGCGCCGAGGCGGTGGTGACCTCCACCGCGGTCAAGGGCGACAACCCCGAGGTGATCGCCGCGCGTGCCAAGCGCATCCCGGTGGTGCCGCGCGCAGTGATGCTGGCCGAGCTGATGCGCCTGAAGCGCGGCATCGCCATCGCCGGCACGCACGGCAAGACCACGACCACCTCGCTGGTCACCAGCGTGCTGGCCGAGGCCGGCGTGGACCCGACCTTCGTGATCGGCGGCAAGCTCAACTCGGCCGGCGCCAACTCGGCACTTGGCAAGGGCGACTACATCGTGGTGGAGGCCGACGAGAGCGACGCCTCCTTCCTGAACCTGCTGCCGGTGCTCAGCGTCGTGACTAACATCGACGCCGACCACATGGACACCTACGGGCACGACTTCGCCCGGCTCAAGCAGGCCTTCGTCGACTTTCTGCACAAGATGCCCTTCTACGGTGCGGCGGTGCTCTGCGCCGACGACCCCGGCGTGCGCTCGATCATGCCGATGATCTCGCGTCCGGTGATCACCTACGGCTTGGGCGAGGACGTGCAGGTGCGCGCGGTGAACGTGCAGGCACTGCCCGGCGGGCAGATGCGCTTCACGGTGCAACGCCGCAACGGAGTGACGCTGCCTGATCTGGACATCACGCTGAACCTTCCCGGCGAGCACAACGTGCGCAACGCGCTGGCGACCATCGCGGTGGCCACCGAGCTGGAGATTGCCGATGAGCCGATCGTCGCTGCGCTGGCGAAGTTCAGCGGCGTGGGCCGGCGCTTCCAGCGCTGGGGCGATCTGCCGGCGGCCAACGGCGGCGGCACGTTCACGCTGATCGACGACTACGGTCACCACCCGGTGGAAACGGCGGCAGTGATCGCTGCGGCGCGCGGCGCCTTCCCGGGCCGGCGGCTGGTGCTGGCCTTCCAGCCGCACCGCTACACCCGCACGCGCGACTGCTTCGAGGACTTCGTCAAGGTGCTCGGCACCGCCGACGCGGTCTGGCTGACCGAGGTCTACGCGGCCGGCGAGGCGCCGATCGTCGCGGCCGACGGGCGCGCCCTGGCGCGGGCGCTGCGCGTGGCGGGCAAGGTCGATCCGCTCTTCGTCGATGACATCGCCGAGCTGCCGCAGGCCATCGTGGAGCATGCGCTGCCCGGCGACGTGGTGATCGCGATGGGCGCCGGCTCGATCGGCGGCGTGCCGGCCAAGGTGGTCGAGCTGCTGAAGGAGCGCGCATGACGCCCGCCGACATCCAGGCCCTGGGCAAGGTCGCCGTGCTGATGGGCGGCACCTCCGCCGAGCGCGAGATCTCGCTGCTTTCGGGCGGCGGCGTGCTGGCGGCGCTGCGCGCCAAGGGCGTGGACGCGCAGGCCTTCGATCCCGCCGGGCGCGCGCTGACCGAGCTGAAGGCCGAGGGCTTTGCGCGCTGCTTCATCGCGCTGCACGGCCGCCACGGCGAGGACGGCACGGTGCAGGGCGCGCTGGAGCTGCTGGGCATCCCATACACCGGCTCGGGCGTGATGGCCTCGGCCATCGCGATGGACAAGGTCATGACCAAGCGCGTCTGGCTGGCCGAGGCCCTGCCCACGCCGCGCTGGGTGCGCCTGGGCGTGGACGAGCAGCAGCGCGAGCGCGTGCGCACGGTGCCTGACGAGTTGGGCCTGCCGCTCATCGTCAAGCCCCCCCGCGAGGGCAGCTCGATCGGTGTGACCAAGGTGCATGGCTACTCCGAGATGCAGGACGCCGTGCAGCTGGCCGCGCGCTACGACCCCGACGTGCTCTGCGAGGAATTCATCGACGGCGAGGAAGTGACCTGCCCGGTGCTGGGCGAGGGCGCCGAGGCGCGGGCGCTGCCGGTGGTGCGCATCCAGCCGCCCGAGGCCGGCTACGACTACCAGAACAAGTACTTCACCGATGAGGTGCGCTACCTCTGCCCGAGCGGCCTGCCCGAGGCCGAGGAGCGCGAGATCCAGCGCATCGTCGTGGCGGCCTACCGCGCGCTGGGCTGCCGCGGCTGGGGCCGCGCGGACCTGATGATCCGCGCGTCCGACCGCAAACCCTTCCTGCTGGAGATGAACACCTCGCCGGGCATGACCGGGCATTCGCTGGTGCCCATCTCCGCCCGCGCGGCCGGCATCAGCTACGAGGACCTGTGCCTGCACCTGCTGGCCCAGGCGCGCCTGGACGACGCCCGCCCGGCGGTCGCGGTGCCCACCGGGGCGGAGAGCCACCTCGGCTGACGCCGGGGATCACGCCCGAACCCACACCATGGCCACGCTCGCCGCCCCCACCTTCCTGCCCGCCGATGTGCGCCTGATGCGCCTGGGCGCGAACCTGCTGTTCGCGCTGGCGGGGCTGGCGCTGCTCGTCGCGGCGGGGGTGTGGCTGGCGAAGTCGCCCTGGCTGGCGCTGCGCCACATCCGCATCGAGGGCGAGGTGCAGCACAACAGTGCCGCGAGCATCCGCGCCCATGCGTTGCCGCAGCTGCAGGGCAACTACCTGACGATGAACCTGCAGACTGCGCGCAGTGCCTTCGAGGCGGTGCCCTGGGTGCGCCGCGCGCAGGTGCAGCGCGTCTGGCCGAACCAGCTGGTGGTGCGGCTGGAGGAGCACCGCCCCGTGGCCTTCTGGGAGCGCGACGACAGCGACGACCTGCTCGTCAACCACCACGGCGAGGTCTTCGAGGCCAACGTCGGCGATGTCGAGGACGAGCCCCTGCCCACGCTGCGCGGCCCGGAAGGCAGCGCCGCGCGGGTGCTGGCGATGTGGCAGCGCCTGGCGCCGGAGTTTGCGCCGCTGCAGGCCACCCTGAGCCACCTGGCGCTGACCAGCGGCGGCTCCTGGCGAGCCCGGCTGGACACGGGCGGCGAGCTGGAGCTCGGCCGCGGCGAGCCCGACGAGGTGCTGCAGCGCACGCGGCGATTCCTGGCCTCGGTGGGCCAGGTGCGGGCCCGGCACGAGAACCGCGCCATCGAATACGCCGACCTGCGCCACAACGAGGGCTACTCGCTGCGGCTGGCCGGTCTGGGGACCACGGAAGAAGGCACGCCAGCGGCGGGCCGCAAGCATTGAACACGGCGAGACAGGAAGCAACGGCAGGCAGACCCATGCGCCCGCGAGGAACAGGAATGGCCAAGGAATACAAGGATCTCGTCGTCGGACTGGACATCGGCACCGCCAAGGTGATGGCGGTCGTGGCCGAGGTGCAGCCCGGTGGCGAGCTGCGCCTGGCCGGGCTGGGCGTGGCCCCATCGCACGGGCTCAAGCGCGGCGTGGTGGTCAACATCGACGCGACGGTGCAGTCCATCCAGCAGGCGCTGAAAGAGGCGGAGATGATGGCCGACTGCAAGATCGGCCGTGTCTACACCGGCATCACCGGCAGCCACGTGCGCGGCATGAACTCCACCGGCATGGTGATCGTGCGTGACAAGGAGGTCACCCCGGTGGACGTGGCCCGCGTGGTCGAGACGGCCAAGGCGGTCAACATCCCGAACGACCAGCGCCTGCTGCTGGTGGAGCCTCAGGAGTTCGTGATCGACGGCCACGAGGTCAAGGAGCCGGTGGGCATGAGCGGTGGCCGCCTCGAAGTGAAGGTGCACATCGCCACCGGGGCGCAGAGCGCGGCGGAGAACATCGTCAAGTGCGTGCGCCGCTGTGGCCTGGAGGTCGAGCAGCTGGTGCTCAACCCGGCGGCGTCCGCCCTGTCGGTGCTGACCGCCGACGAGAAGGACCTGGGCGTGGCGGTGGTGGACATCGGTGCGGGCACCACCGACGTGGCGATCTTCACCGACGGGGCGATCCGCCACACCGCGGTGATCCCGATCGCCGGTGACCTGATCACCAGCGACATCGCGATGGCGCTGCGCACCCCGACCAAGGACGCCGAGGAGATCAAGGTCGAGCATGGCGTGGCCAAGCAGCTGCTGGCCGACCCGGTCGAGCAGCTCGAAGTGCCGGGCCTGGGCGACCGCGCGCCGCGCATGCTCAGCCGCCAGGCGCTGGCGGGGGTGATCGAGCCGCGCGTGGAAGAGATCTTTTCGCTCGTGCACCAGGTCATTCGCGAAAGCGGGTACGAGGAGCTGCTCTCGTCGGGCATCGTGCTGACCGGTGGCTCGGCCGTGATGCCGGGCATGGTCGAGCTGGCCGAGGACATCTTCCTCAAGCCGGTGCGCAAGGGGCTGCCGACCTACGGCGGCGCGCTCTACGACATGGTGGCCAGCCCGCGCTCGGCCACCGCGATGGGCCTGCTCGAAGAGGCCCGGCTGGCGCGCGCGCGCGGCATGAAGGCCGCGCAGCAGACCGGTGGCGGGCAAGGGTTGTTCGGTCGCGCACGCGACTGGTTTCTCAAGAGTTTCTGACGGGGAGGTCGATCACGATGGCAGAACAGGTTTTCACGACAGCGACAAGGGTCCGGGACCTCGCCGAACAGCCGGTGTGCGAGGTCCGCGCAGAGGCCCGATCCACGGGCGGGGTCATGGCCGGCGGGGTGTTTCAAGAGATGAGCGGGCCGGCAAAGGCGGCCGGTACGGAGCAAGCAAGGAGAACGGCATGGGTATCGAGATGATCGAAGAGTTCAACATGGGTACGCAGATCAAGGTGATCGGCGTGGGTGGCGGCGGTGGGAATGCCGTGGACCACATGATCAACCTGGGGGTGCAGGGCGTGGAGTTCATCTGCGCCAACACCGACGCACAGGCGTTGAACCGCTCCCAGGCGCACAGTCTGCTGCAGCTGGGCCACACCGGCCTGGGCGCGGGCTCGCGCCCGGACGCCGGCCGTGCGGCCGCCGAAGAGGCGACCGACCGCATCCGGCAGTCGCTCGAAGGCGCCCACATGGTGTTCATCACCGCGGGCATGGGTGGCGGTACCGGCACGGGCGCCGCGCCGGTGATCGCCCGCCTGGCCAAGGACATGGGCATCCTGACGGTCGGCGTGGTGACCAAGCCCTTCGAGTTCGAGGGCAACCGCCGCATGAAGCAGGCCGACGCCGGCCTGGCTGAGCTGGAGGCCAACGTCGACAGCCTGATCGTGGTGCTCAACGAGAAGCTGCTCGAAGTCATGGGCGACGACGTCACCCAGGAGCAGGCCTTCGCCGAAGCCAACGACGTGCTGAAGAACGCCGTGGGTGGCATCAGTGACATCATCCACATCCCGGGCTTGGTGAACGTCGACTTTGAAGACGTCAAGACCGTGATGAGCGAGCCCGGCAAGGCGATGATGGGCACGGCCACCGCCAGCGGCCCGGACCGCGCCACCAAGGCCGCCGAGGCCGCCGTGGCCTGCCCGCTGCTGGAGGGCATCGACCTGTCCGGCGCGCGCGGCGTGCTGGTGCTGATCGCGGCCAGCAAGCAGACCTTCAAGCTCGCCGAGAGCCGCAACGCGATGACCACCATCCGCCGCTACGCCGCGGACGATGCGCACGTCATCTTCGGCACCGCCTACGACGAGACCCTGGGCGACGCCCTGCGCGTGACCGTGATCGCCACCGGCCTGGCCCCGGCCAAGCGCGTGGCCGCGCCGATCAGCGTGGTGCAGAACACCCAGGTGCACGCCCATGCCCATGTCCATGCGCAGGTTGCCCAGGCGCACATGCAGCCACAGCAGCGCACCGGCACCGACAACATCCCGGTGCTGACCCAGCCGCTGAACTCGCCGGTGCAGCCCTCGCACCCGGGCGTCGGCGCCGCGCCGGACTACGCCGTGCCCAGCGTCTGGCGCACCAACCGCACCCAGGCCGCGGCCCGGGTGGACGCGCTGGCGTCCAACGGCATGGAAGAGATCGAGATCCCGGCTTTCCTGCGCAAGCAGGCCGACTGAGGCGGGGGTGGGTGAGCTGCCGGTTGGCCGCTTGCTCATCACGCAGTGATCCTTGCTCCTCCGCTCTCACCCCGGCGCCCGCCCCAGGTGCCGGGGTGTTCGTCATGGCGGCAACAGGAAACCGGATGCTTCCGGACACCCGCTGGACACCCACAGGAAAAGGGGCGCCGCCTAAAATCACGGAATGCTCAAACAGCGCACGCTCAAGTCCCTGACCCGCGCCGTGGGCGTGGGCCTGCACAGCGGACAGAAGGTCGAACTCACGCTGCGACCGGCGGCCCCGGACACCGGCATCGTCTTCCGCCGCACCGACCTGCCCGAGCCGATGGACATCCCCGCGCTGGCGACGATGGTCTGCGATACCCGCATGGCCTCGACGATCTCGGTCGGCGGCGACCCGGGTGCACCCAAGGTGCAGACCACCGAGCACCTGCTGTCGGCCTGTGTCGGCCTGGGGCTGGACAACCTGTACATCGACATCACCGCCGACGAGGTGCCCATCCTCGACGGCTCGGCCGCCTCCTTTGTCTTCCTGCTGCAAAGCGCCGGCATCGAGCTGCAGAACGCGCCCAAGCGCTTCATCAAGGTGAAGAAGCCCGTGGAGGTGCGCCAGGGTGAGGGGTCCAGCGCGATCTGGGCGAAGCTGGAGCCCTACCATGGCTACAAGCTCGGCTTCGAGATCGAGTTCCACCACCCCGCGCTGGACGCCACCGGGCAGCGCTACGTCTTTGACATGGGCAGCGGCCAGTACCGGCGCGACATCGCCCGGGCGCGCACCTTCGGCTTCACCAAGGACGTGGAGATGATGCGCTCGCGCGGCCTGACACTGGGCGGCAGCATGGACAACGCCATCGTGGTGGACGACTACCGCGTGCTCAATGCCGAGGGGCTGCGCTACGACGACGAGTTCGTCAAGCACAAGATCCTCGACGCCATCGGCGACATGGCCCTGGCCGGCAAGCCGCTGCTGGCCGCCTACAGCTCGTTCCGCGGCGGCCACGCGCTCAACAACCGGCTGGTGCGCGCGCTGCTGGATGACCAGAGCGCCTGGGAGATCGTCACCTTCGAGGACGAGGCCCGTGCCCCGGCCGGCTTCGCCGAACTGGCCCCGGCCTGGTGAGCTGCCCACCGATACGCCACTGAGCCACCATGCTGATCTTCCGCTTCGTCATCATCGGGCTGCTGGTGGGCTCGGCACTGAGCTTTGCGCTCTACATCGGCACGCAGGACCGCCGCTGGATGAGCCGCGGCCTGCTGATCCTGAAGTGGACCGTGATCGCCGGGCTGGCCTTCTTTGCCGTGCTGCTGCTGGAGCGCATCGCGATCGCGGTGTGAACCCGCTCCGGTCGGATCAGAACAACCGCTGCGCCAGGAAGGTCAGCGAGCGGCCCAGCGCCAACGCACTGGCTGCCGGCTGGTAGGCCGGGCGGGCCCAGCAGTTGAAGCCGTGGCCGGCCTGCTCGTAGACGTGCACCTCGGCTGAGTTCGCTTCGATCTGCGGCTGCAGTGCGTCGCGCACCCGCTCCACCGCCTCCAGCGGGATCGCGGCATCGCGGTCGCCGTAGTGCAGCTGGATGGGGCAGCCGACGGCGGGCGCGAGCTGCAGCTGGTCCTGGATGCCACCGCCGTAGTAGGCCACCGCGGCATCGACCTGCCCGGCGGCTGCCGCTGCCCAGACCAGCCGGCCGCCCATGCAGTAGCCGATGGCACCGGCGCGGCGCCCCGCCACCTCGGGCCGCGCGCGCAGCGCCTGCATGGCGGTGGCGACGTCCGCGCCCAGTTCCGCCGGCGCCGCGGCCTTCATCATCGCGATCGCCCGATCACGCTCCGCCCCTTCATAGCCCAGCTCGATGCGCGTCGCCTGGCGCCAGAACAGGTCCGGCGCCAGTACCACGTACCCAGCCAGCGCGTACTGCTCGGCCACGGCGCGGACGTGCGCGTTGACGCCGAAGATCTCCTGCAGCAGCAACAGCCCGGGGCCGTGACCGGCGGGCGGCAGGGCCAGGTAGGCGTCGAAGGGCAGTACGCCGGCCTCGCCGAGGCGGATCCACTGCGTGCGGATGGGAGAGTCACTCATGGTCTTCGTCCTGATCCTGGGTGAGAGTGTGTCAATACACCCGTCCGCCGCGGAAGTGGGCGTGCTGCCGCCGGGTCAGTTCGGTCACCTTGCCGAGCGCGGCCATGGAGGCGCCAGCGTGGGCATGGGCGATCGCCAGGCCGAGCGCGTCGGCGGCGTCCTGCGGTGGCGCGGCGGCCAGGTTCAGCAGGCGCTTGACCATCTCCTGCACCTGCGCCTTGCGCGCCTGGCCGTGGCCGACCACGGCCTTCTTCATTTGCAGCGCGGTGTACTCGGTCACCGCGAGGTCCTTGGACACCAGCGCCGTCAGCGCCGCGCCGCGGGCCTGGCCGAGCAGCAGCGTGCTCTGCGGGTTGACGTTGACGAAGACGATTTCCACCGACGCGCAGTCCGGCTGGTAGGTGTCCACCACCTCGCGGATGCCGTCGAAGAGGATCTTCAGCCGCCCGGGCAGGTCGCCCAGTGCGGCCTCCTTGGTGCGCACCGTGCCGCTGGCCACGTAGGCCAGCCGCTGGCCGTCCGCGTCGATCAGCCCGAAGCCGGTGGTGGCCAGCCCGGGGTCGATGCCAAGGATGCGCAGGACGGCCATGCGCGCTGGGTCAGTGGCGGAAGTGGCGCGTGCCGGTGAAGACCATCGCGATGCCGCGCTCGTTCGCGGCGTCGATCACCTCCTGGTCGCGCATCGAGCCACCCGGGTGGATGACGCTAGTGGCGCCCGCATCGACCACCACGTCCAGGCCGTCGCGGAATGGGAAGAAGGCGTCGCTGGCCACCGCGGTGCCCTGCAGGCTCAGGCCGGCGGCCTGGGCCTTGATGCTGGCGATGCGGGCCGAGTCGAGGCGGCTCATCTGGCCGGCGCCGACGCCGAAGGTCATGCCGTCCTTGCAGAAGACGATGGCGTTGCTCTTGACGAAGCGGCCCACCTTCCAGGCGAACAGCAGATCCTGCATCTGCTGCTCGGTCGGCGCCAGCTTCGTGACCACCTTGACCTCGCCGACGATGTCCACGTTGTCGGCCGACTGCAGCAGCATGCCGCCGCCCACGCGCTTGAAGTCCAGCGCGTTGACGGCCGTGGTGATGGGCACCTCCAGCAGGCGCACATTGACCTTGCTGGCGTAGGCGGCGCGGGCGGCCGGGGTGATGGCCGGGGCGATCGCCACTTCGACGAAGTGCTTGTTGGCGTTGATCTTCTCGACCACGTCGGCGTCCAGCGGGCGGTTGAAGGCGATGATGCCGCCGAAGGCCGAGGTCGGGTCGGTCTTGAGCGCCTTCTCATAGGCTTCCAGCAGGGTCGCGCCGATGGCCACGCCACAGGGGTTGGCGTGCTTGACGATCACGCAGGCCGGCACGTCGAAGGCCTTGACGCATTCCCAGGCCGCATCGGCGTCGGCGATGTTGTTGAAGCTCAGTTCCTTGCCCTGGATCTGGGTCCAGCCCGCGAGCAGGCCGGCGGCCGGGGCGGCCTCCTTGTAGAAGGCGGCCGACTGGTGCGGGTTCTCGCCGTAGCGCATGCCCTGCACCTTGTGCAGCTGCAGGTTGAAGACGGCGGGGTACTCCTCGCGCTTCGGCACGGCGGCGGTGTTTTCCTCGGCGCCCGGCTCGATGGCGGTCAGGTAGTTGCTGATCATGCCGTCGTAGGCGGCGGTGTGCGAGAACACCTTCTTGGCCAGCCTGAACTTGGTGGCGCGCGTCAGGCTGCTGCCGTTGGAGGCAGCGAGCTCGGCCAGCACCTGCGGGTAGTCGGCCGGGTCGATCACGACGCCCACGTCCTGCCAGTTCTTGGCCGCGGCGCGCAGCATGGCCGGGCCACCGATGTCGATGTTCTCGATCGCGTCCTCGAAGGTGCAGTCCGCCTTGGCGGTGGCCTGGGCAAACGGGTACAGGTTGATGATCAGCAGGTCGATGGTGCCGATGCCGTGCTCCTTGAGCGCAGCCATGTGCTCGGGCACATCGCGGCGCGCCAGCAGGCCACCGTGCACGCGCGGGTGCAGGGTCTTGACGCGGCCGTCGAGCATCTCCGGGAAGCCGGTGATCTCGCTCACCTCGGTCACTGGCAGGCCGGCGCCGGCCAGCAGCTTGGCGGTGCCGCCGGTGGACAGCAGCTGGATGCCGTGGCCGTGCAGGGCCTGGGCGAATTCGACGATGCCGGTCTTGTCCGAGACCGAGAGCAGGGCGGTGGTCATGGTGTGTTCAGGTAGGAAGTGAGTTGTTTGGGACGCGTCGAGGGAGCCCGGCTCATTCGGCCAATTTGTGCTCCAGGAGTTTCCTGCGCAGCGTGTTGCGGTTGATGCCCAGCCACTCGGCGGCGCGGCTCTGGTTGCCTTCGGCCTGGGCCAGCACGACTTCCAGCAGCGGGCGCTCCACGGCCTTGATCACCATGTCGTACAGGCCGTTGGGCTCCATGCCTTCGAGGTCGCGGAAGTAGATGCCCAGGTTGGCGCGCACGGCAGCGTCGATGGGCAGGGGTGCGGCGTCGGCAGGGGCAGCAGCGTCCGGCGTGGCGGCGGGGTGGGAGGCATCGGTCGGCTGCAGGGTGTCGTCGCTGCTCATGCGGCGTGGTCCAGTTCGAAGAGGGCTTGATTCGCGGCGAGGGGATCGGCAGCGGTGGGCAGCGGCCAGCTCGGGTGCTGCTCGGCCAGTTCACCCAGGAAGTGGTCGAGCGCCTCGTGCTGGGCGCGGGCACTGTCGATGCGGTTCATCGCCGCGCGGAAGGTTCCCCCACCCGGCAGGGCATGCACGGCCCAGCCGATGTGCTTGCGGGCGCTGCGCACGCCCAGGTGTTCGCCGTAGAGGCTGTAGTGGTCGTCCAGGTGGGCCAGCAGCCAGCCACGCACCGCCTGGGTGGCGGGCGGGGCACGGTGCTCGCCGTGGCGCAGGAAATGGTCGATCTCGCCAAAGATCCAGGGCCGGCCCTGGGCGGCACGGCCGATCATCAGCGCGTCAGCGCCGGTGGCGGCCAGCACGGCGGCGGCCTTCTCGGGCCCGTCGATGTCGCCGTTGGCGACCACCGGGATGCGCAGCGCGGCCTTCACCGCAGCGATGGTCTCGTACTCGGCCGCGCCCTTGTAGCCCTGCTCGCGGGTGCGCCCATGCACGGTCAGCAGCGCGATGCCGGCGGACTCGGCGGCGCGGGCCAGGCGCAGCGCGTTGCGCTCGGCCTCGCACCAGCCGGTGCGCATCTTCAGCGTCACCGGCACGCCGCGCGGTGCGCAGGCGGCCACCACGGCCTCGACGATGGCCAGCGCGAGCGGCTCGTCGCGCATCAGCGCCGAGCCGGCCCAGACGTTGCACACCTTCTTGGCCGGGCAGCCCATGTTGATGTCGATGATCTGCGCGCCCGCGTCGATGTTGAAAAGCGCGGCCTCGGCCATCACCTGCGGTTCGGTGCCGGCGATCTGCACCGCGATCGGGCCCGGTTCGCCCTGGTGGTTCAGGCGGTGGCGGGTCTTGCGGCTGTCGCGCAGCTGGGGCTGCGAACTCACCATCTCGCTGACCGCATGGCCCGCGCCCAGGCGCCTGCAGAGCTGGCGGAAGGCGCGATCGGTCACGCCGGCCATCGGCGCGACGAACAGGCGGTTCGGCAGTTCGTGGGGCCCGATGTGCATGGGGCGGGGCGTGAGGTGCTGCAAAAGGAGGCAGGAGTATAGCGGCGTGAACCTTTGCACGATCCCCGGCGCGATCCTGTGTCGACCCGCAACGAGGACAATGATCCGATGGAAGCCTGGCTCGAATCCCTGGTCGCCTCCCTGCTCACGGCGCTCGCGCTGCCGCAGTACGGGCTGTCGACCGTCTTCATCGTCGCCACCATCTCCGCCACGCTGCTGCCGCTGGGTTCCGAGCCGGCGGTGTTCGGCCTGGTCAAGCTCAACCCGGAGCTGTTCTGGCCGGCCGTGCTGGTGGCCACCGCGGGCAACACGCTGGGCGGGGCGATCTCCTGGTGGATGGGTTGGGGGGCGGAGAAGGCCTACGAGAGCGTCACCCACCACAGCCCCGAGGTGCGCGCGCTGGTCATCCTGCAGCGCTTTGGCGCCAAGGCCTGCCTGCTGAGCTGGCTGCCGGTGGTCGGTGACCCGCTGTGCGCCGTGGCCGGCTGGCTGCGCCTGCCCTTCTGGCCCTGCGTGCTCTACATGGCGATCGGCAAGTTCGGCCGCTACGTGGTGATGACCGCGGCGCTGCTGTGGTTCTTCCCGGGCACGTTCACGCCCTGATGCCGTCCGGTCCGAACGGATCCAGGCGGCCCGGGTGTGCGCCTTGCCCCTCGCGGGTCTGCGGCCTTCCCCCTTTGGCGGGAGAGCCGATCGGCGGGCGCCGTTCATACTGCGCACCAGGAGCCCCGACGATGACGCCCACCAGCACAAGCACCGGCATGACCAACGGCACGACCGCACCCACCACCCCGGCCTACGACGAGCTGACCCGCCGCAACGAGCGTGCCTGGCGCCTGGAGCACCTCGGCTCCATCGCCGGCTGGGACCAGGCCGCCAACATGCCGCCCAAGGGCAACGAGGCGCGCGCCGCCGCGCTGGCCGAGCTAGGCTCGCTGCTGCACGGCCTGGCCACCGATCCGCTCCTGCCCGAGCTGCTCGACCGCGCCGAGCAGGAGCCGCTGGACCCTCTGCAGCGTGCCAACCTGCGCGAGATGCGGCGCGACTGGGTGGCCAACAACGCGCTGCCGGGCGGCTTGGTCGAGCAGCGCACCCTGGCGACCGCGCGCTGCGAGCACGCCTGGCGCACGCAGCGCCCGGCCAACGACTGGGCCGGCTTCGTCGAGAACCTGCGCCCGGTGGTGCGCATCGCCCGCGAGGAGGCGATCTGCCTGTCGCAGGCCACCGGGCTGGCGCCGTACGACGCGCTGATCGACCGCTTCGAGCCCGGCATGCGTGCGACTGAACTGGCGCGGCTGTTTGGCGACCTGCGCGGCTGGCTGCCGGACCTGATCGCGCGGGTGCGTGAGCGCCAGGCCGGCGAGACGGTGCTGCGCCCGACGGGGCCCTTCGACCGGGCGGCGCAGAAGGCGCTGGGCGAGGCGGCGATGCGGCTGCTGGACTTCGACTTCGATGCCGGGCGGCTCGACGAGAGCACCCACCCCTTCTCCGGCGGCGTGCCCGAGGACGTGCGCCTGACCACCCGCTACCTCGACGACGACCTGCAGCAGGCGCTGTACGGCGTGATCCACGAGACCGGCCACGCCCGCTATGAGCAGAGCCTGCCGCGCAGCCTCCTCGGCCAGCCGGTGGCCCGGGCGCGCTCCTTCGGCATCCACGAGAGCCAGAGCCTGTCCTTCGAGATGCAGCTGGGCATGCACCCCGGTTTCATCGGCCTGCTGGTGCCGTTGATCGAGCAGCACTTCGGGCACCAGGCGGCTTTCGCGCCGGCCAACCTGGCGCGCCTGCTGACGCGGGTGCACCCCGGTTTCATCCGCGTCGATGCCGATGAGCTGACCTACCCGGCGCATGTGATGCTGCGCTTCGAGATCGAGCAGGCCCTGATCGGCGGCGAGATCGAGGTGGAGGACATCCCCACGCTCTGGGATCAGAAGATGGCGGCCTACCTGGGCGTGGACACGCGGGGCAACTTCCGCGACGGCGCGATGCAGGACGTGCACTGGCCCAGCGGCGCCTTCGGCTACTTCCCCTGTTACACGCTGGGGGCGATGTACGCGGCGCAGTGGTTCGCCGCGATGCGCCGCGCCACGCCCGACCTGGACGCGCGCATCGCCGCGGGCGATCTAGCGCCGGTGTTCGGCTGGCTGCGCGAGCACATCTGGCTGCCCGCCTCGCGCTGGCCCACGCCCGAGCTGGCCCTGCGCGCCAGTGGCGAGCCGCTCAACCCGGCGCACTACCGGGCGCACCTGGAGCGGCGCTACCTGGGCTGAGGCGGACTGCATTCACGGCAGAGGCAGGGGCGCCCCTGCCCTGGGGCTTCCCTAGAATCGGCTGAAAAGGTTCTTCCTCGAACTGCCTGCCAACCGATTTCAACGGAGCCCGCCATGACGCACGCGCCCATCGACCTCTCCCACATCGTTCCGCGCGACAAGGCCGAGATCCTGTCGCAGGCGCTGCCCTACATCCGCAAGTTCCACGGCAAGACGCTGGTGATCAAGTACGGCGGCAATGCGATGACCGACCCGGCGCTGCAGCAGGACTTCGCCGAGGACATCGTGCTGCTCAAGCTGGTGGGCATGAACCCCATCGTGGTGCACGGCGGCGGCCCGCAGATCGACTCGGCGCTGGCCAAGATCGGCAAGAAGGGCACCTTCATCCAGGGCATGCGCGTCACCGACGAGGAGACCATGGACGTGGTCGAGTGGGTGCTCGCCGGCGAGGTGCAGCAGGAGATCGTCGGCCTGATCAACGCCGCGGGCGGCAAGGCCGTGGGCCTGACCGGCCGCGACGGCGGGTTGATCCGCGCGCGCAAGCTCAAGCTGCTGGACAAGGACGACCCGAGCAAGGAGCACGACGTCGGCCAGGTCGGCGAGATCGAGTCCATCGACCCGAGCGTGGTCAAGGCGCTGCAGGACGACCAGTTCATCCCGGTGATCAGCCCGATCGGCTTCGGCGCGGCCAACGAGAGCTACAACATCAACGCCGACCTGGTGGCCTCCAAGCTGGCCGAGGTGCTCAAGGCCGAGAAGCTGATGCTGCTGACCAACATCAAGGGCGTGCTGGACAAGGAGGGCAACCTGCTGACCGACCTGACCGCGCGGCGCATCGACGAGCTGGTGGCCGACGGCACCATCTCCGGCGGCATGCTGCCCAAGATCGCCGGCGCGCTGGACGCGGCCAAGAGCGGCGTGAACACGGTGCACATCGTCGACGGCCGCGTGCCGCACGCGATGCTGCTGGAGATCCTGACGGATCAGGCCTACGGGACGATGATCCGGTCGCATTGACCGCCCGACCTCCACCTGCCCTCCGAGGACTGCCGCCATGGGACTGCCCCAGCCGAAAGTGCCCTTCGACCGCCAGGACTACTTTGCCTGGGAGACCCAGCAGCCGACCAAGAATGAGTACGTGGCCGGCGAGGTCTTCGCCATGGTGGGCGCCCGCCAGGAGCATGCGCTGGTGGCGCTCGCGCTGGCGGCCCGTTTTCGCGAACACCTGCGCGGCACGCGTTGCCGTGCCTACCCGACGGACATGAAGCTGGAGGTCGAGGCGGCCGACGCGGTGTTCTACCCCGACGTGATGGTCAGCTGCGACGAGGCGGACCGCTCACGCGCGCTGGCGATCCAGGCGCCCTGCCTGATCGTGGAGGTGCTGTCGGACTCGACGGCGGCTTACGACCGGGGCGCCAAGTTCGCGGCCTATCGCCGCTTGCCCTCGCTGCAGGAGTACCTGCTGGTCGACATCGATGCGCGCCGGCTGGAGCTGTTCCGCCGCGAGACGGTGGGCTGGGTGCTGCACGAACCGGTGGGCGAGGGCGATGCCGCGCTGCTGCCGCTCACCAGCATCGGCCTGGACCTGACCGCGGCGGACACCTTCGGCGACCTGCAGGCGTGAGCGGCGACCGCGCTGCCCGCTCATCCAGGTCAGGCCGGCCGGTTTGGCTGTTCGACCTCGATAACACCCTGCACGACGCCTCGCACGCGGCGTTCGGGATGATCGACCGGTCGATGAACGACTACATCGAGCGCGAGCTGGCGGTGTCGGCCGAGGAGGCCAACCGGCTGCGCGGGCATTACTGGCACCGCTATGGCGCCACGCTGCTCGGCCTGATGCGCCACCACGGCGTGAAGGCGCCGCACTTCCTGCATCACACCCATGTGCTGCCGGGGCTGGAGAGCCGGCTGCGTGCCCACGCGCATGACCTCGCCGCGCTGGCGCGGCTGCCGGGGGCGAAGTTCATCCTGACCAACGCGCCGCTGGCCTATGCCGAGCGGGTGCTGGGCGCACTGGGCATGGCGCGGCTGTTCAATGGCGTGATCGCGATCGACCAGATGCGCATGTTCGGCCAGCTGCGCCCCAAGCCGGACGTGCGCATGCTGCGCCGCGTGGCGGTGCAGCTGCGCGTGCCGCCCGGGCGCTGCGTGCTGGTCGAGGACACGCTGGGCCACCAGAAGGCGGCGCGGCGCGTGGGCATGGGCACCGTGTGGATGCAGCGCTGGCTGCGGCGCAACGCGCACGGCCCCGAGGTGGGGGTCCGCCTGCACCGCCGACCTGTGTACGTGTGTGACAGAATCCGCAGCCTGCAGGCGCTGACCCGGTCGGTGGTCCTGCGGCGGTGCGGCTGATCGCTGGTCGCGCCTGAGTGCCTTGATGGATTCGAGCCGCGGCGCAGCGGCCATCGCTGCCCCTTTCGCCGTTCCCCCCGCTCTGCCCGCTCCCCCTGCTGTCACCCATGACCGAGTCGTCCGTCTCTGCTCCTGGCTTGCCCGCCGATGACCTCGTGCAGCCGCTGGCCGAGGGGACGGATGCCGCGGGGCCACCATCGCTGTCGCCATTGCCGGAGCCTTCGGCCCGTGATGACGCCGCCCTGGTCGCAGCGGCCCCGGCCGCCGCGCCGGCCCGCAAGCGGCCCAAGCCCGGCGAGCGCCGGGTGCAGATCCTGCAGACGCTGGCGCAGATGCTGGAGCAGCCCGGCGCCGAGCGCGTCACCACCGCGGCGCTGGCCGCGCGGCTGGAGGTGAGCGAGGCGGCGCTGTACCGCCACTTCGCCAGCAAGGCGCAGATGTTCGAGGGGCTGATCGAGTTCATCGAGACCAGCATCTTCACCCTCGTCAACCAGATCAGCGAGCGCGAGGCGACCGGCCAGGCCCAGGCGGCGCGCACGGTGGCGGTGCTGCTGCAGTTCGCCGAGAAGAACCCGGGCATGACACGGGTGATGGTGGGCGACGCGCTGGTATTCGAGCACGAGCGGCTGCAGGCACGCATGAACCAGTTCTTCGACCGCATCGAGTCGCAGCTGCGCCAGAGCCTGCGCCTGGCCGCCGAGGCGCGGGGCTCGGCCACGCCGACGGTGGAGTCCAGCGCGCTGGCCTCGGTGCTGACCAGCTTCTGCGCTGGCCGGCTGCAGCGCTACGCGCGCTCGGGTTTCAAGCGCAGCCCGACCGAGCACCTCGACGCCGCGCTGCGGCACTTGGTGCTCTGAACCACGACCGATCCCCGTCCGCTGGCGCCCTGGCGCTGACACTGGCAGGCGAAGCCCTCTGGTTGCTGCCCGAGCGCGCGCTGTGGTGGCCGGCACGCGCGATGCTGCTGGTGGCCGATGTGCATCTGGGCAAGGCGCAGAGCTTTCGCCGCCTGGGCGTGCCGGTGCCGGGTGGCAGTGGCAGTGAAACCCTGGCGCGGCTGAGCGGGCTGATCGACACCCTGGGCGTAGAAGAGCTGGTCTTCCTGGGCGACCTGCTGCACTCGCGCCACGCCCACGACGAGGCGCCAGCGGCGCTGCTGCGCGCCTGGCGGCAGCGCCACGCCGGCCTGGCCGTGACACTGGTGCGCGGCAACCACGATGACCGCGCCGGCGATCCGCCCGCCGATCTGGGCATCGCCCTGGTCGACGAACCATGGCGCGTCGGCCCCTTTGCGCTGTGCCACCACCCGCAGACGGTGGCGGGCGCCTACGCCCTGGCCGGGCACGTCCACCCCTGCGTGAACCTGGGCGGGCGGGCGCGGGACCGGCTGCGGCTGCCCTGCTTCCAGCTGGGGGCCGAGGCGGGCGTGCTGCCGGCCTTCGGCGCCTTCACCGGCATGCACCCGGTGCGGCCGCAGGCGGACGAGCGGTTGTACGTCATCGCTGACGACGCGGTGGTGGCGCTGCCGGGCGGCTGACCGCAGCGGCCGGGGCTGCGGCCGACCTTGGGCGGCCCGTACACTTCCCGCCATGGCTGATCTGGATACTTTTCTCACCCGGGCCGAGGCGCTGCTGGCGCGCCTGGAGGCCGTTCTCCCTCACCCCCTCACGGCGCCCGACTGGGATGCCGGCGTGGCCTTCCGCTACCGCAAGCGCGGCGCCAGCGGCTGGCTGGAGCCAGTGCGCCACGTGGCGACCATCCGCCTGGGCGACCTGCAGGAGGTCGACGCGCAGAAGGAGCGCCTGCTGCGCAACACCGCGCAGTTCGTGGCCGGCCGTCCGGCCAACAACGTGCTGCTGACCGGCGCGCGCGGCACCGGCAAGAGCTCGCTGATCAAGGCCTGCCTGAACGAGTTCGCGCCGCAGGGCCTGCGGCTGATCGAGGTGGACAAGGCCGACCTGACCGACCTGCCCGACCTGGCCGAGCTGGTGTCCGGGCGGCCGGAGCGCTTCGTCATCTACTGCGACGACCTCAGCTTCGAGGAGGGCGAGGCCGGCTACAAGGCGCTGAAGTCGATGCTCGACGGCACGGTGTCGCAGGGCGGCGAGAACGTGCTGATCTACGCCACCAGCAACCGCCGCCACCTGCTGCCCGAGCGGATGTTGGACAACCTCGGCGCCACCTACACCGACGAGGGTGAGCTGCACCCGGGCGAGGCGGTGGAGGAGAAGATCTCGCTGTCCGAGCGCTTTGGCATGTGGATCAGCTTCTACCCCTTCAGCCAGCGCGAGTACCTGGCGATCGCGGCCCAGTGGCTGCGCCACTTCGGTGCGGACGAGACGGCCATCGCCGCGGCGCGTCAGGAGGCGCTGGTCTGGGCGCTGGAGCGCGGGTCGCGCTCGGGCCGGGTGGCGCAGCAGTTTGCGCGCGACTACGTCGGCCGCGGCCTGCCGCAGGGCGATGTTGGCGGTGCGGCCGCCGGCGCGATGGCCGCAGGAAGTGACGACATCCCGGCCGGGCTGGACCATGTCTGAAGCGGTGCCGGGGCCAGCGGGCGAGCGCACGCCGGTGGACGTGGCGGTGGGCGTGCTGATCGAGCGCGATGCCGCCGGCCGGGAAGGCCGCTTCCTGCTGACCTCGCGGCCCGAGGGCAAGGTCTACGCCGGCTACTGGGAATTCCCGGGCGGCAAGCTGGAGGCGGGCGAATCGGTGGAGGCGGCGCTGGCGCGCGAGCTGCACGAGGAACTGGGCGTCACCATCGACACGGCCCAGGTGGAGCGCTGGCAGGAGCTGGTGATGGACTACCCGCACGCGCGCGTGCGCCTGCACTTCTGCAAGGTGTTCGGCTGGTCGGGCGAGTTCGAGATGCGCGAGCAGCAGGCGATGGCCTGGCAGACGCTGCCGACCGAGGTCGTGCCGGTGCTGCCGGGCACGGTGCCGGTGCTGCAGTGGCTGGCGGCCGAGCGCGAATTCGCCGGTGCCACGCACCGCGGCGATTGAAGCACCGGCTGCGGCCGGGGGCCAGGGTGCGGGTGTCAGTCCCCGCGCGGCGGGGGTTGGCGTGGATCGTCGTCTGGCGGCGCGTCGGCGGGGACGCTGTAGTCCCCGGCCGCCCAGGCGCCGAAGTCGATCTGCCGACAGCGTTCGCAGCAGAAGGGCCGCCAGGGGTTGGAGGGGGCGAACAGGCTGGGCCGGCGACAGGTGGGGCAGGCGACGGTGGGTGGCGGGCGCCGGCTGCCCGGCGTGAGGTCGGTCGTCACGGTGGGTTCTCAGCCTCTCAGGCGCACAGCGTCAGGTCGATGGACACGTCCTCCGGCGCGGGCCGCAGGCGGCCATCGGCATCGGCGCGCATCAGCCGCACCGCCAGCAGCAGCCGGTTGCCGCTGATCTCCGGCACGATGCGCAGCGCCGGGTCGATGCGCAGGCGCACCAGCTGGAAGCTGCGTCCGTTGCCCAGGCTCTGCTGGTACACGCCGCCACGCACCCGCACCGACTGGGCCGAGCCGGTTTCACGCAGCAGCGCCAGGCAGACCTCCAGCGCTTCGGCCAGCGGGTCGAGCGTGCCGACCCAGCGCAGCAGGTCGCCGCGCCGATGTTGCGCGCTCTCCTGTTGCCAGGCGTAGTAGCCGGGCAGGTCGAACTCGCAGGTGCCGCCGGGGATGTTGATGCGGCTGCGGATGCCCATCAGCCACTCGTTGTTCGAGAGGCTCGCGCCGGCCTTGCCGGGCAGCGACACGAGGCGCTCGCGCGATTGGTCGAGGCGGCGGATCGCCAGGTCCAGCGCCGCCTCGGAGATCGACGGGTTGCCGCGGTAGCCCGCCAGCTGCAGGCGCTGGCGGTCGAGTTCGAGCAGCAGGTCGCTCTTGAGGTCCGCCCGCGAGGCCACGTCCATGACCTCGAACAGCGTGGCCAGTGCGAAGTGGTGGTCCACCGCGTCGTCGCGCGGCAGCAGCAGCGTCAGGCGGCGGAACAGGTGTTCCAGCCGCAGCATGGTGCGGATGCTCTCGTTGAACGGGTATTCGTAGAAGATCAAGGCAGCGGGCTCCCGCGCTGGCAGCACATCGGGAAGGGGGTCACAGGGGGTGCGCAGCAATGCCCTGTGGCGACCAGCGGGATTGTTTCACAGCAGTGCAGCGAGCGGCGGCATTCAAGGCGGCAGCGGCCCGATCCAGGCCTGCCAGAGGCTGCGCACCTGGGCCTGCAACTGTGCCAGCGTGAGCCCGTCGTTGTAGATCACCGCATCGGCCACCGCGCGCCGGGCGCTGCGGCTGGCCTGCTGGGCGATCACGCGCTCGACCGCTTCGGCCGTCCAGCCATTGCGCTGCATCACGCGCTGCACCTGGGTGGCCTCGGCGCAGTCGACCACCAGCACCCGCTCGACCCGGCCGGCCCAGTGGCGCGACTCGACCAGCAGCGGCACGTCGAAGACGATCGGCGCATCGGCCGGTGCCCGGTCGGCCTCGGCCTGGGTGGCCACGCCGATCATCGGGTGCAGGATCGCCTCCAGCGCCTTGCGGGCATCCGGGTCGGCAAACACCCGCTCGCGCATATGGGCCCGGTCCAGCGCGCCGCTGGCATCGATCGCCGCGGCGCCGAATCGCTCGGCAATGGCCGGGATCGCCGCGCCGCCCGGGGCGGTGAGCTCGTGCGCCACCGCGTCGCTGTCGATCACCCAGGCGCCGAGGTCGCGCAGCAGGTTCGCCACGGTGCTCTTGCCGCTGCCGATGCCGCCGGTCAGGCCGATCTTGCGGATCGTGGGGGCGGCGCTCATCAGGCCCAGCCCATCCAGCGCATCACGCGCTCCGGCCCGGCCAGCAGCGCGACCAGCCCACCACCGGCCAGGAAGGGGCCGAAGGGCACGTAGCGACCCTCGCGCAGCGCACCCGAGAGCTTCATGCCGATGCCCACCACCGCACCGATCACCGAGGCGCCCAGGATCACCGGCAGCAGCATCGTCGGGCCCAGCCAGGCCCCCAGCGCGGCGAGCAGCTTGAAGTCGCCGCCGCCCATGCCGTCCTTGCCGGTGGTGAGCTTGAACAGCCAGTACACCGACCACAGGCTCAGGTAGCCGGCCACCGCGCCCCACAGCGCCTCGGCCAGCGGTAGCGTCCAGCCCAGGGCCGCAGCGATCAGCCCGGCCCAGGCCAGCGGCAGGGTCAGGGCATCGGGCAGCAGCGTGGTGTCCCAGTCGATCAGGCTGGCCGCCAGCAGCACGGCGGCAAAGCCGCACCACAGCAGCGCCACCGGCGCGCCACCGAAGCGGCTGCCGATCGCCACGAACAGCAGCGCGGTGACCGCCTCGACCAGCGGGTAGCGCACCCCGATCGGTGCCTGGCAGGCCGAGCAGCGCCCGCGCAGGCGCAGCCAGCCCAGCAGCGGCAGGTTCTCGTGCCAGCGGATCACGTGGCCGCAGTGCGGGCAGCGCGACGCCGGCCGCGCCAGGCCCAGCGGTGTGAGGCCGGAGAGGGCCTTGGTCAGGGTGGCTGCCATCGCTGCCATGCCGGCCGCCGGCTCGGCGCCGAGCACGCGGCGGTGCCCGTCCTCGTCGGCGAGCTGGTGCGACACCTCGCTCCACCACTGCCGCTCCATCATCAGCGGCAGGCGGTGCACGACCACGTTCAGGAAGCTGCCGATGCACAGGCCCAGCAGCGCCAGGCCCAGCGGATGACTCAGCGCGGCCAGCGCGCCCTGCAGATCAATGACCATCAACATCTCAAAGGCGACTGCCGGGGGTTGCGTTGCTGCCCATTCAAGCGGCAACCGTGGATCCGGCTTTGCCGGTCCACTGGTTGCGCCCCCTTGAGGGGGAGCGGCGTGAGTCGCTACGGGGGTGGGTGATCAGACGACTTGACCCAGTTTGAAGATCGGCAGGTACATCGAGACGACGATGCCGCCGATGATGGTGCCCAGCACGACGATGATGATCGGCTCCATCAGCGTGGACAGGCCCTTGACCGCCTCGTCCACCTCCTGCTCGTAGAAGTCCGCCACCTTGCCCAGCATCTGGTCCAGCGAGCCGGACTCCTCGCCGATCGAGCTCATCTGCAGCACCATGTTCGGGAAGATGCCGGTGGCCTGCATCGAGGCGGTGAGCGCCGTGCCGCTGGAGACGTCGCGCTGGATCTGCTCGGTGGCCGAAGTGAACACCGCGTTGCCGGCGGCGCCGCCCACCGAGTCCAGCGCCTCGACCAGCGGCACGCCGGCGGCGAACATGGTCGACAGCGTGCGCGACCAGCGCGCCACCGCCGCCTTGTGCACCAGCGGCCCGAAGATCGGCACCTTCAGCAGCAGCCGGTCCATGCTCATCTGCATCTTCGGCGAACGCCTCCAACTCTCCAGCAGCGTGTACACGCCCATGCCGATGCCGCCGAAGATCAGCAGCCAGTATTGGACGAAGAACTCCGAGATCGCGATGACGATCAGCGTGGGCAGTGGCAGGTCGGCGCCGAAGGACTGGAAGATCTCCTTGAATGAGGGGATCACGAAGATCATGATCACCGCCACCACCACGAAGGCCACCACCAGCACCGCCACCGGGTAGATCAGTGCCGAGCGGATCTTGTTCTGCAGCTCGATGGTCTTTTCCTGGTAGACCGCCAGGCGCTCCAGCAGAGTTTCCAGGATACCGGCGGCCTCGCCCGCCTCGACCAGGTTGCAGTACAGCGCATCGAACTGCATCGGGTGCTTGCGAAACGCCGCTGACAGGCTGGTGCCGGTCTCCACGTCGGAGCGGATGTCGGTGAGCATGCGCGTCAGCCGCGGGTTCGGGCTGCCGCGCGCCACGATGTCGAAGGACTGCAGCAGCGGCACGCCGGCCTTGAGCATCGTGGCCAGCTGGCGCGTGAACACGGCGATGTCCTTGCCCTTGATCGACTTGCCGCCGGAGGTGCGGCGCTTCTTGACCTTGCTGACCAGGATGCCCTGGCGGCGCAGGCTGGCGCTGACCATGGCCTCGCCACCCGCGCGCAGCTCGCCGCGCACCGCCTTGCCGTTGCGGTCCCGGCCTTCCCATTCGAAGACGTATTCCTTGATCTTCTTCGCCGCCGGTGCAGCTGCTGTGGCCATTGAGCCTCCGAAAATTGATGCGGGCGAGGTCGCCGTGCCCTCGGGGCGGCGCGCCGCTCGTTGCCGGCGGTTGACCGCCGGCTGCGCTTGCCGTGCTTACTGATTGGTCACCGAGATGACCTCCTCCAGTGTCGTCACCCCGGCGCGGACCTTGATGAGGCCGGACTGGCGCAGATCGCGCACCCCTTCACGCAGGGCCTGCTGCGCGATGTCCAGCGCGGTGCCTTCGGACAGGATGCAGCGCTGCACGCTCTCCGTGATCGGCATCACCTGGTACAGGCCCACGCGGCCGCGATAGCCGTTGTTGCAGGCCGAGCAGCCCACCGCCTTGTAGGGTTTCCAGCTGCCGTCGATCTCCTCGGGCCGGTAGCCGGCGCGCAGCAGCGCTTCGCGCGGGTAGTCCGCCGGCGCCTTGCAGCTCTCGCACAGCCGCCGTGCCAGGCGCTGGGCGGTGATCAGGATCACGCTGGAGGCGATGTTGAAGGCCGGCACACCCATGTTGGACAGCCGGGTCAGCGTCGTCGGGGCGTCGTTGGTGTGCAGCGTGGACAGCACCAGGTGGCCGGTCTGGGCGGCCTTGATCGCGATGTCGGCGGTTTCCAGGTCGCGGATTTCGCCAACCATGATGATGTCCGGATCCTGGCGTAGGAAGGCCTTCAGCGCCGTGGCGAAGTTCATCCCCGCCTTGTCGTTGACGTTGACCTGGTTGATGCCCGGCAGGTTGATTTCGGCCGGATCCTCGACGGTCGAGATGTTCACGCCCGGCTGGTTCAGGATGTTCAGGCAGGTGTAGAGCGACACCGTCTTGCCCGAGCCGGTCGGGCCGGTGACCAGGATCATCCCGTAGGGCCGGCGGATCGCCTGCATCAGGCGGTCCTTCTCGTCCTTCTCGTAGCCCAGCGCGTCCACGCCCAGGCGGGCCGACGACGGGTCCAGGATCCGGATCACGATCTTCTCGCCGAACAGCGTGGGCAGCGTGCTGATGCGGAAGTCGATGGCGCGGTTGCCGAACTTCAGCTTCATGCGCCCGTCCTGCGGCACGCGCTTCTCGGCGATGTCCAGGCGGCTGATCACCTTGATGCGCGAGGCCAGCTTGTCCTTGATCGCCACCGGCGGCTGGGTGATCTCGCGCAGCTCGCCGTCGATGCGGAAACGCACCCGGTAGGTGGCCTCATAGGGCTCGAAGTGCAGGTCCGAGGCGCGCATGTTGATCGCGTCGATCAGCATCTTCTGCAGGAAGCGCACCACCGGCGCGTCCTCGACCTCGGTGCTGACGTCCTCGTCGGCCTTGGCGTTGGGGTCCTGTTCCTCGACGTCGAAGTCGAAATCGCCCGCGACGATCGACTCCAGCGTCTCGCTCGCGGTGGCCGACTTCGCGTCGACGATCTTGATCAGCTTGTCGTACTCGACGATCACCCACTCGGGCGTGAGCTGGGTCGCGAACTTGATGCGGTCGACCGCTTCCTGGTCGGTCGGGTCGGCCCCGCCGATGAACAACCGGTTGCCGCGCTTGCCCAGCACCAGCACCTGGAACTGCGACAGCGTGCGGGTGTCGACCAGGTTCTGCGGCAGGCGCTGCACGTCCACCGCGTCCAGGTCCAGCAGCGGCACCGCCAATGCGCTCGACAGCGTATGCGCCAGCTCGGCAGAGGTGAGCGCCTGTGCGCTGATCACGGCGGAGACGAAGCTGCGGCGCTGGTCGCGCGCCGAACGGGCCACCTCCTCGGCTGTGCGGGCATTGAGCTTGCCGGCATGCACCAGCACACGGGCGACTCCCGACAGGGTGCTTTGGGGCGGTTCGGTGACGATCTCGGTGGCCACGTTGGAGTCAGGGCGGTACGAAACGAGCTGGGATGGGGGCGCAGAGGCTGGGAAGGTGGCCCACGTGGGGCGCCGTAAATTGTGGCACGCAAGCCCGCGCCCGGGGGATCATTCCGGCGTTGCCAGGCTGCGGTACCGGGGCCAGCACGTCCACGCGGCGCCGGCATGGCGCTTCGGGCCTGCATTTGCTTGCAAATTGCCGCGACCTGTCACAGCCGCGGGGCCGATCCGGCCCTGGGCGCGCCCTTGAAATCCGCGCAGGCAGCGCCATTTCCCGGCCATCGTCGTTTCCGCCCTCCTTTCCTTTTCTTTTGTTCATTCCCAGAAAGCCACCGACCATGACGAAGCAGACCCTGTCGTTCCAGGCCGAAGTGAAGCAGCTGCTGCACCTCGTCACCCACTCGCTGTACTCCAACAAGGAGATCTTCCTGCGCGAGCTGATCTCCAACGCCTCGGACGCCTGCGACAAGCTGCGCTTCGAGGCGCTGAACAACGCCGGCCTGTTCGAGGACCAGCCCAACCTTGAAGTGCGGGTGAGCTACGACAAGTTGGCGCGCCGCATCGTCATCAGCGACAACGGCATCGGCCTGTCGGCGCAGGAGGCCATCGACCACCTGGGCACCATCGCCAAGAGCGGCACCAAGGAGTTCATGGCGGCGCTGGAAGGCGACAAGAAGAAGGACGCCAACCTGATCGGCCAGTTCGGCGTGGGCTTCTACTCGGGCTACATCGTGGCCGACCGCATCACGGTGGAATCGCGCCGCGCCGGCCTGCCGCAGGGCGAGGGCGTGCGCTGGAGCAGCGAGGGCACCGGGGACTTCGAGGTCGAGACCATCACCCGCGAGCAGCGCGGCACCGACGTCATCCTGCACCTGCGCGAGGGCGAGGACGAGTTCCTCTCCACCTGGAAGATCAAGTCGGTCATCTCCAAGTACTCCGACCACATCTCCCTGCCCATCCTGATGCGCAAGGAGACCTGGGACGCCGAGAAGAGCGAGAACGTCATCTCCGACGAGTGGGAGACCGTCAACAAGGCCGCCGCGCTGTGGACCCGCAGCAAGAGCGACGTGACGGACGCCGAGTACAAGGCCTTCTACGAGCAGCTGACCTACGACCAGACCGCCCCGCTGGCCTACACGCACAACCGCGTCGAAGGCCGCAGCGAGTACACCCAGCTGCTCTACATCCCGGCCAAGGCGCCCTTCGACCTGTGGAACCGCGACAAGCGCGGCGGCGTGAAGCTGTACGTCAAGCGCGTGTTCATCATGGACGACGCCGAGGCGCTGATGCCGGTCTACCTGCGCTTCGTCAAGGGCGTGATCGACTCGGCCGACCTGCCGCTGAACGTCAGCCGCGAGCTGCTGCAGGAAAGCCGCGACGTGAAGGCGATCCGCGAGGGCTCGACCAAGCGGGTGCTGTCGATGCTCGAATCGCTGGCCGACAGCGAGAGCGCTGACGACAAGGCCAAGTACGCCGAGTTCTGGAAGCAGTTTGGCGCCGTGCTCAAGGAGGGCATCGGCGAGGACCACGCCAACCAGGAGCGCCTGGCCAAGCTGCTGCGCTTTGCCTCCACCCAGGCGGACGAGGGCGTGTCCTTCGCTGACTACGTGTCGCGCATGAAGGAAGGCCAGGAGGCGATCTACTACATCACCGCCGACACCCTGGCTGCCGCCAAGAACAGCCCGCAGCTGGAGATCTTCCGCAAGAAGGGCATCGAGGTGCTGCTGCTGACCGACCGCGTCGACGAGTGGATGCTCAGTCACCTCTACGAGTTCGAGGGCAAGTCGCTGCAGAGCGTGGCCAAGGGCGCCGTCGACCTCGGCAAGCTGCAGGACGAGGAAGAGAAGAAGCAGGCCGAAGCGGCCGCCGAGTCCTTCAAGCCGACGCTGGAGCGCATCAAGGCCGCGCTGGGCGACCGTGCCAAGGACGTGCGCGTGACCACCCGACTGGTGGACTCGCCGGCCTGCCTGGTCACCGAAGAGGGTGACATGAGCGGCCACCTGGCGCGCCTGCTCAAGCAGGCCGGCCAGAGCGCACCGGCTTCGCAGCCGATCCTGGAGGTCAATGCCGAGCATGCGCTGGTGAAGAAGCTGGCCGCGCTGCCGGAGGGCGCGGCGCCCTTCGACGACCTGGCGCAGGTGCTGTTCGACAACGCCCTGCTGGCCGAAGGCGGCCAGCTGGAAGATCCGGCCGCGCACGTGCGCCGCATCCAGGCGCTGATCCTGGGCTGAGGCTCCCTGCCAACGCCTGGTGCGGCCTGCTCCTGTGGATCGGGCCGCACAGGCAAGCGCCCACTTTGCACGCTGCACCCCTGCCCTGCGTGCAGGGCTTTGACCCTCGTCATTGAGCACCGACATGTGCGGCGGTGCTGTGCAGGCCGGGCACTAGCATGGCCCGGCCGATCGGATCCGGGCACGGCCATGGGGGTGCGTCGAGGGGTCCGGGCGGTCGCACTCCGGCCAGCCTGCGCCGCCCGCCATGAATCCCGTCGAACTGCACAACGCGCTGCAAATCCACCGCCCCGTCCTCGGCGATACCGTCGGGCTCGCGCTGTTCCGCCTCGTCCGCCTGGTGGCGATGGAGGACATCCTGGGGGCCGGCGCCTCGGCCGTCACCTACTACGCCGGCAAGAAGCTCGGCCGCGAGCTGGGGCTGACCAAGCTCGATGACTTCCTGGCCCTGTGCGACCAGCTGAAGATCGGGCTGATCAAGATCCCGACCCTGACCGATCACCTCATCCACGTCGACGTCTGCGAGTGCGTCACCTGCTCGGGCATGACGCCGGTGGGGCGGGTGCTCTGCCACTTCGAGGGCGGGCTGATCGCGGGCGCCGTCGGCTCGATCCTGAAGAAGGACGTGCAGGCCCGCGAGGTGAGCTGCATCGGCGGGCTGGGCAATGCGACCTGCGGTTTCGACCTCGTGATTCCCTGAGCCAGCTGACGCCGTCGGTGCGGCCAACGCCGCGGCGGCTCAGGCCACCAGTGGCGGTGCGTCGATGGCGTCGATCTGCTCGCGCAGCAGCATGGCCTGCTGGTCCCAGTAGGCCGGGCTCTCGAATGACGGAAACGCGATCGGGAAGGCCGGGTCGTCCCAGCGCCGCGCGATCCACACGCTGTGCTGCAGGACGCGCAGCGTGCGCAGCGGCTCGATCAGCGCCAGCTCGCGGCGGTCGAACTCGCGCATCGACTCATAGCCGTCCAGCAGCGCGCCCAACTGGGCCTGCATCTCGGGGCGGTCACCGCCCAGCAGCATCCACAGGTCCTGCACCGCCGGGCCGTTGACCGCGTCGTCCAGGTCGACGAAATGCGGACCATCGGGCGTCCACAGCAGGTTGCCGATGTGGCAGTCGCCGTGCAGGCGCAGCAGCTGGAGCTGGCCGTGGCGGGCAAAGGCGGCATCCACGGCGGCCAGCGCGGCCTGTGCCGCCTCGTGCCAGCGGCTGCGCACCGTGGGCGGCAGCAGGTCCTGGTCGAGCAGCCAGGCAAGTGAGGCGCGTGCTGGCCCGGTGCCGGCCAACGTCGGCCGGTGGACGAAGGGTCGGCGCTGGCCGACCGCGTGCAGCCGGGCCAGGAAGCGGCCGATCCACTCCAGCACCTGCGGGTCTTCCAGCTCCGGCGCACGGCCGCCGCAGCGCGGGCTGGCGGCGTAGCGCCACGGTCCGCGCTGGGCCAGCGTGGGCGGCTCGCCGACCAGGCGCACATCGTCAGCGGCCACGCTCAGGGCCAGGGGCGGCACCGCCGGCACTTCGGCGGCGGCCAGTTCGAGCGCGAAGCCATGCTCTTCGAGGATCTGCGCATCGCTCCAGCGCCCGGCGCGGTAGAACTTGGCCACCACCACCGGGCCACCCGTGGGGTGGGGGTCCTCCAGGTGCACCTGGAAGACGCGGTTCTCGTAGGAGTTGAGCTGCAGGATGCGGCCGTCGCCGCGCAGGCCCGCCGCGTCCAGCGCGTCGAGCACCTCGTGCGGCGTCAGGCCGGCATAGGGCTGGCCTGACAGGGCGTCTGGTGGCGGGGCAAGGGCGTGCGCGTCGGAAGTCATCCGACGCATCCTAGACCAGTGGCGTGATCGTGATGTGCTCGCGCCGCTGGGGCGGCCGCGTCAGCGCCGGCCGATGATGTTGGCGCCGAGGTCGTCCTCGCCGGGCAGCTTGCCCGCTGGCCCGCCGGCCGGGGCATGGCGGGCCGCCACGGACGGGCGGCGCGGGCCGGAGTCGAGCGGCGAGCGGCGCTCGGTGGCCGCTGCGCTCGGGGTGGCCTGCTCGCTGAAGGTGTCGCGCTGGCTGTCCGGGGCGAAGAAGGAGTCCTGCGCATAGCCGGATTCGTACCACTGCGTCTCGCGTTCGCCGCGCGGATCACGCACCGCATGGGCCAGCGTGCTGCGGCGCTCGGCCAGGTCCTGCACGTGGGGGGGCACCAGCGGGCGCGACATCTCGCCCTGCTGCGGCACCAGCAGCTGCAGCTCGGCGGCGGTGGGCAGCTGGTCGCTGCGGCACTTCACGTAGCGGATGCGGCAGGCTTCCAGCACCGACTGCTTGATCGTGGCGACCCGCTTGGCGGTGGGGCGCGAGGCCTTCTCGATGTCCAGCGCAGCCAGCACGCGGCCGTTCTCGGCGCACACGACGAAGCTCACGTGGATCGGTCCCAGCAGCTTGAACCAGTAGCCCAGATCGTTGCGGTCCATCGGCTGGCAGAAGCGCACCAGTGGCAGCTTGGCCAGGATGGTGTGGTGCGGCAGCGCGGCGCGCAGCTGGCGGTACAGCGCGCGTTCCTCGGCCGAGAAGATGGAGCGCTGGATCAGCGGCCACTCCTCGGGCAGTTCGGTTTCTCCGGCCTTGCCGGGTGCGCCGCGCCGCATGGCCAGCACGACCAGGCCGGCGACCACGGCAGCCGCGGCGACGGCGAAGATCCAGGCGGGAATGGACATGGTGATGGGGGTTCCAAAGGTTGGTGACACCGGGGGTTGCCAGAGGTCATCGGCAATTTCGGCGTTTCACTTCGGGTTGCATCCTACGAAAGTTTGTAACTACTTGTGAATCCCTGGGCTGAGTGCGATGAAGGGCCATCCAGGCCGCCCGAATGCGAAATCGGCCGCCAACGTCGGGTGGACCGGGGTTCTGCCAGGCGCTGAAGCGGCAGCAAACCAGCAAAAAGGCCACCGCGAGGGTGGCCTTTTATCGGGGGATGGGGGCGCTCACTGGCTGGCAATGCCGCGCAGGTGCGCCAGGCGGGCCTTCACATCGACCACCAAGCCGAGGCTCCAGCGCAGCAGCTCCTGCTGGCGCTTGAACAGGTGGTTGAGCGCGGCAGCGCGCGTGTCCACCAACTCGGTCATGTGCGAGCCCACGCTGTCGGGTGGCAGTTGCAGCCAGGCTTCCGATTCCCCGCCCTCGTGCTGCAGCCGGGCGCCCGCGCCGCGGGCGATGCGCAGCATGGCCGTGTTCTCGCTCAGGGCATGGATGAAGAGCTGGTCGACGCGGCGATTCTGGCAGTGCCGTACCGCGTGGGCGAAGAGGCGCTTGCCATAGCCACGGCCGCGTGTGTGCGGCAGCACCGAGACGGCGAACTCGCACATGCTGCGTGACAGGTCGGCGTAGGCCAGGTGGGCGGTGCCCACCAGCTGCAGGCGGCGATTGAAGATGCCGAACAGCTCGTGCCGGCCAAAGTCCAGCTGTGCCGCGTGCTGACGGATGCGCTCGTCGGTGGCCGGGTAGCCAAAACGCAGGTAGCGATCACGGTCACCCAGCGCCAGCAAGTGCGCCTCGATCAGCGGCCCGTGCTGCTCGCCCAGTTGGCAGATGGGCACCCAATCCCACCAGCGCGCCGTGCCGAGCGGGCCCAGCCAGCGGCGCAGAGGAGGCTGGGCAGCCCCGGTGGAGGTGGTGGCGGTATCCATGGCGGCCGATTCTAGGGGTTATCCCTAGTTATCGGGCGCGAGGCTCCGGAATCAAGGGGGTGGCCAGACCCGACGCGGCAGGATTGCCGGTTCAGCGGACTTCCCCCGGTGCCGCATGTTCGCGGCCCTCCCTGAGACGCCGGGCCGGGCTCAGCCCGGCACCTGGGGGTCAGAAGGGGATGTCGTCGTCCATGTCATCGAAGCCGGTGGCCGACTTCGGTGCCGGTGCCGGTGCCGGGGCGCGCGGTGCGGGGGCCGCCGCCCTGGGGGCGGGGGCGGCGCGGCGCTCGGGGGCCGGCTCGTAGCCACCGCCCATGTCGTCGCCGCCCTCGGCCGCGCCACCGGGCCCGCCCATGCCCTCGCGGCCGCCGAGCATCTGCATCTCGTCGACCAGGATCTCAGTGGTGTAGCTGTCGCGGCCTTCCTTGTCCTGCCACTTGCGGGTCTTCAGGCGGCCTTCGACGTAGACGGAGCGGCCCTTGCGCAGGTACTGGCCGGCGATCTCGGCCAGCTTGTCGCGGAAGACCACGCGGTGCCACTCGGTCTCCTCCTGGCGCTCGCCGGTGTCCTTGCTCTTCCAGTTCCGTGTGGTGGCCAGCGTGACGTTGCACACCGCGCCGCCGTTGGGGAAGTAGCGCACTTCGGGGTCGCGGCCGAGGTTGCCGACGAGGATGACTTTGTTGACCGATGCCATGGCTGCTGTTCCTGTTTGCGCCGCCCCACCCGGTGCCGATGACGGCGGGGCGGGGGCGGGTTGCTGCTGTGTGTGTGCGAAACCGTGGATTTTGCCCGACGGGTTGGCGGTGGCTTTCACCCCTGCGGGGGTGTCCCGTGTGATTCAGGGTGGTGGCTGGAAGCCCGGCTCACCCATCTGCCAGAGCAGGAAGCTGAACACATCGGCGCGCTCCTCCCACATCTGCCGCTTGGTGTTGCCGATGCCATGGCCGGCGTCCCAGTCCAGCCGCAGCAGCACCGGCCGACCGGATGTGCTGGCGGCCAGCAGGCGCGCCGCCGCCTTGCTGCTGTGCCAGACCTCCACCCGCGGGTCGTTGACGCCGTGCGTCAGCAGCACGGCGGGGTACTTCACCCCGTCGCGGATCTGGTGGTAGGTGCTCATCGCCAGCAGGGCGCGGAAGCCCGCCTCGGTGGTGCGCGTGCCGAACTCGGGGATGTTGGGCACGCCGTTGGGCGTGACCTCGGCGCGCACCATGTCCAGCGCGCCCACCATCGGCACCGCAGCGGCGAACAGGTCCGGCCGCTCGGTGATCGCCCGGCCCACCAGGATGCCGCCCGCGCTGCCGCCCCAGATGCCCAGCTTCGCCGGCCGGGTGTAGCCCTGCGCGATCAGCCACTCGGCACAGGCGATGGTGTCCTTCCAGGTGTTGGGCTTGGTGGTCTGGAAGCCGGCGCGGTACCAGTCCTCGCCGTAGACGCTGCTGCCCCGCGGGTTGATGACCGCCAGAACGCCGCCCGCGTCCAGCCAGGCGGTGCGGCTGATGCTGTAGAAGGGCTCCTCGGTCACGCCGTAGCTGGCGTAGCCGTAGATCAGCGTCGGGCGGCTGCCATCGAGCGCGGTGCCGCGGCGCAGGATCACCGACATCGGCACCATCGCGCCGTCGTGGCTCTTGACCAGCACCTCGCGGGTCTCGACGTCCTTGAGTTCGTCGTAGGGCCCGCTGGGCTGCAGGCCGGTGTTGCGCACCCGGCCGTCGGCGCTGACCTGGTAGATCTGCCGCGCCCGGGTCCAGCCCTGCAGGTCGATCACCACACCGGGCAGGCGCGGGTCGGCGCTGCTGGGGCCGCCTTCGTCGTCATTGAGCTGGAAGGATCCGGCCAGCGGCAGCGGCACCTCCACCACCGGCGCTGTGGCGCGGTGGGCGCGCTTGAACAGGCGTTTGACGTTGCCGTCGCGCAGCTCGATGTACAGCGCGTCGGCCGCCGTGGCGATGCCGGTGACCACCCGCTCGCTGGCGGGCACGATCACCTTCGCCGCCGCGAGGTCCGGCCGCGCCAGGTCCAGGCTCAGCACCTGGGAGCGGCTGGCGCCCTGGTGGCTGAGCAGGTAGAGCGTGTTGCGCTGGTAGCTCACGCCGGTGATCTCGGCGCGGGCGTCGAAGAGCTGGCGCCAGCGCGGGCGGCCGGCCAGCAGGTCGGCGGCCGGGCTGAGGTACAGGCCCAGCTCGCGCTGCGTGCCGTTGATGGCCAGGCCCAGCGCCCAGCGGCCGTCGTGCGTGATCGACACGGCCGGCAGCTCGGCCGGGCTCATCGTCACGCCGGGCAGGCCGGGGCCGAACACGGGCACGGCCTTGTCGGCCGCTGCGCCCGGCCTGAGCAGCCAGACCCGGCTGTTCTGGTACTTCTCCGTCTCCGCCATGCCGGGCTTCAGCGCCTGCAGCCGGTTGAACAGCAGGGCGTCACCGCGTGGCGACCAGCCCAGGATGCCCCAGTTGACCCGGTCGATCGGCTCACCCACCGCCTTGCCGCTGCGCGTGTCCAGCAGGTGCAGCACGGCCTCTTCCGAGCCCTGCTGCGAGACGCCGTAGGCCAGCAGCCGCCCGCCCGGCGCGGGCCGGTGGTAGTTGATGGCGTGGGGCTTGCCGGTGGCCTTCTCCATCGCCTCAGGGTCGACCAGCAGGCGCTCGGCGCCCGCCAGCCCCTGCCGCAGGTAGAGCTTGAACTGGTTGTCCTGCGCGCCGCGGCGCTCGAAGAACCAGCGGTCACCGGTTTCGCGCACCACCGCCGAGACCCGCCCGGTGACCGAGGCGTCCACCTTCAGCAGCCGCTCCAGCATCGCCGCGCGCCCCGGGAGGCGCTCCAGCGTCGCGCGGGCGTGGTCGCTGTGGGCGCGCATCCAGGCCTGCGCCTCGGCACCGGACTTGTCCTCCAGCCAGCGGTAGGGGTCGGGCACCGTGGTGCCGTAGAAGGTCTCTGGCACGTCGCGCACCGGGGCCACCGGCAGGGCAGCGGCGGGCGACGCGGCTGCCGCGGGCGCGGCTGTGGCGGCGCCAGGGCTCTGCGCCATGGCCGGCAGGGCGATGCCCGCGCAGGCGACCAGCGCTGCGGTGAACCGCCAACGGCGGGCCCGGGAGGGCTGGGTCGGGGTCCAGGAAGGGATGGGCGTCACGTGGAATCACCTGCCGTCGTTGGAAGCGAGGAGCCGCCGGCCGGGGCCGGAGCGCGGGATTGCCTGCGCAGTGTGACAAAGAACCAGCGCCGCTGCTGCAGCACTCACCCCAGGGTGCGACCGCCGCTGCCCGGCCGGGGTGTGGCCGGATGTGGCCGCACCGCTACCATCTCGGCCGCGATGACCCCTGCTGCCGCCCTGGACCCTGCCTTCCCCGCCGACGCCGATCTCGGCGCCGCCCGCCGCGTGCTGGCCGACGTCTTCGGCTACGCCACCTTCCGCGGCCAGCAGGAGGCGGTGGTGGATCACGTCGTCAGCGGCCATGACGCGCTGGTGCTGATGCCCACCGGTGCCGGCAAGAGCCTGTGCTACCAGGTGCCCGCCATCGTGCGCCATCGTGCTGGCCGGGGCGTGACGGTGGTTGTCAGCCCGCTGATCGCCCTGATGCACGACCAGGTCGGCGCGCTCGAAGAGGTGGGCGTGCACGCCGCCTTCCTGAACTCCAGCCAGGGCCTGGACGAGGCCCAGCAGGTCGAGCGCGAGCTGCTCTCGGGCCGGCTGGTGCTGCTCTACGTGGCGCCCGAGCGGCTCATGACGCCGCGCCTGCAGGGCATGCTGGTGTCGCTGCACGAGCGCGGCAGGCTGGCGCTGTTCGCCATCGACGAGGCGCACTGCGTCAGCCAGTGGGGCCACGACTTCCGCGAGGAGTACCTGCAGCTGTCGGTGCTGCATGAGCAGTTCCCGGGCGTGCCGCGGGTGGCGCTGACCGCCACGGCCGACGACCACACCCGCGCCGACATCGTCGAGCGGCTGCAGTTGCAGGCCGCGCGCCTCTTCATCAGCAGCTTCGACCGGCCCAACATCCGCTACACCATCGTCGAGAAGAGCGACCCGAAGCGCCAGCTGCTGCGCTTCATCCGCGACGAGCATGAGGGCGGCGACGGCCACGACAGCGGCATCGTCTACTGCGGCAGCCGCAAGAAGGTCGAGGAGACCGCCGCCTGGCTGAACGACGAGGGCATCCAGGCGCTGCCCTACCACGCCGGCCTGGACGCCGACCTGCGCCGCCGCCACCAGGACCGCTTCCTGCGCCAGGAGTCGCAGGACGGCGGCATCGTCATGGTGGCCACCATCGCCTTCGGCATGGGCATCGACAAGCCGGACGTGCGCTTCGTCGCCCACCTGGACCTGCCCAAGAACATCGAGGGCTACTACCAGGAGACCGGCCGCGCCGGCCGCGACGGGGAGCCCGCCGACGCCTGGATGACCTACGGCCTGGCCGACGTGGTCAACCAGCGCCGCATGATCGACGAGAGCCCGGCGGGCGAAGAGTACAAGCGCGTCCAGCGCAGCAAGCTCGACGCGCTGCTCACCCTGGCCGAGTCGCCCGCCTGCCGCCGCGTGGCGCTGCTGGCCTATTTCGGTGAAGAGAGTTCACCCTGCGGGAATTGCGACAACTGCCTGCATCCGCCAGCGATCTGGGATGCCACCGAGGCGGCGCGCAAGCTGCTGAGCTGCATCTATCGATTCCAGCAGCATGGCCAGCAGCGCTTTGGCGCGCGCAGCTTCGGCGCCGGGCACCTGATCGACGTGCTGCGCGGCAAGACCACCGACAAGGTCAGCCAGTACGGCCACGCCGAGCTGACCACCTTCGGCATCGGCGCGGATCTGAGCGAGCAGCAGTGGCGCGCCGTGCTGCGCCAGCTCGTCGCCCAGGGCCACGTGGTGGCCGAGGGCGAATACAACACCCTCACACTGGCCGACAGCGCCCGCGCGGTGCTCAAGGGCGAGGTGCGGGTGCTGCTGCGCCAGGCGCCGGAGGCCCCATCGCGTCGAGGCGGCAAGGGCGCACGCGGCAAGTCGGCGGGCAGCCGGGGCGCGGCCGAGGGGCAGCTGGACGCCTCCGCCCAGGCGCGCTACGCGGCGCTCAAGCGCTGGCGCGCCGAGATCGCCCGCGAGCACAGCCTGCCCGCCTACGTCATCTTCCACGACGCCACCCTGGCCGAGATGGCCCGCCGCCAGCCGGGCAACCCGGCCGAGCTGGGCGAGATCACCGGCGTCGGCGCGAAGAAGCTGGAAGCCTATGGGGTGGAGATCCTGCGGGTGCTGGCGGCGGGGGATTGAACCACCGCGTTGTCGCCCGCTGTCGCCGGCACCGATCTGCGAAAACCCCCACGCTGCCTAGAATGACCCCCACGCCGGGGAGGGGCTTCGGCGCCACAGAACAACGCCAAGCACCATGCCCGCCGGCATCTTCATCAGCTACCGCCGCCAGGATTCCTTGAAGGAGGCGCGGGCGATTTTTGAAAGACTGTCGCGCGAGTTCGGCGCCCATCAGGTGTTCATCGACCAGGAGGGGCTGGACTACGGGGTGGATTTCGTCGATTCGCTGGAGCGGCAGTTGCAGCATTGCCAGGTGATGCTGGCGCTGATCGGCCCGGGGTGGATTGACGCGAAGGACGGCAGCGGCCGGCGGCGGCTCGATGATGTGAACGACTTTGTGCGCATCGAGCTGCGCACCGCGCTGCAGCGCAACATCCGCGTGGTGCCGGTGCTGCTGGACGGTGCCCCCATGCCGCGCACGGTGGACCTGCCGGCCGACCTGGAGCCGCTGGCGCGGCGGCAGAAGATCGACCTGGACTTCCAGCGCTTCGATGCCGACATTGGCCGGCTGGTCGGCAGCCTGCGCAGGATGCTGCCGGGCGCGCCAGCCGGTGAGGCCACCCCCAAGCCCGCGGGCGCCGCTGTCGGTGCTGGCCCCGGCTGGACGGCGAAGACCGCCGGAATGGCCGCGGGTGTGGGCGCCCTGGCGCTTGGCGCTGTCTGGTATGCCAACCAGCCGTCCAGGCCGGCACTGGCCGCTGCGCCCGCCGAGGTGGCAGCGTCGGTCGCGCCCAACCCGGTTTCTGCCCCGGTTCAAGCGCCGCCCTCATCGAAGGCAGAGCCCGCCGCGGCGGCCAGCCCGGCGGTACCACCCGCCCTCACGGCCGCCCAGGCCGAGGCGCTGCGCCAGGCCAAGCCGGACGGTCAGGAGATCTACAACAGCCTCCAACTGAAGCCCAAGGAGCCCCCGCCGCAGCCCCAGCCGCTCGCCGTCGGCCAACGCTTCCGCGACTGCGACGACGACAGCTGCCCCTGGATGGTCGTGCTGCCGGCCGGGAGCTTCATGATGGGGTCGCCCGAGAGCGAGCCGGGGCGCGACGATGACGAAGGCCCGCAGCACCGCGTGAAGGTGGCGTCGTTCGCGGTCGGGCAGTACGAGGTGACCTTCCGCCAGTGGGATGCCTGCGTGGGGGCCGGTGGCTGCAAGCACAAGCCGGGCGATGAGGGGTGGGGTCGCGGTCAGCGCCCGGTGATCAATGTGAGCTGGAGCGACGCGCAGCAGTACGTGAAGTGGCTGAGCGGCAAGACCGGCCAGACCTACCGCCTGCCCAGCGAGGCCGAGTGGGAGTACGCGGCGCGGGCCGGCACCATCACGCCCTATGCATTTGGTGAGAGTCTCACGAACTGTCATGGCCCGGGCGGGTCACCCTGGATGATGGAAGACACTGAGGGTGTGCGGGCCTGAGCGGGTAGAGGTCGGTCAATATTTTGATGGCACTCGACCGCGATCGCTAACTTGACCCGCTGCCGACCACTCGTACCCAGGATTGCCTGCGGGCGCTGCTGAGTTCCTTGCGGAGCCCGGGCGCCCGACAGCCCACATTAAAGAGAGCCGCCAGGCTTTGTCCCGGCAGGCCGTTGGTCGGCGGCACCTGCGCGGGCCCGCACGCTTGTGATTGTTGTTCAAGCTGCAGGAGCCCGGCAATGGATCTGACCCCGATGCACAAACGCGTGATCGCGCTGGACGTACACCAGGCCAAGATCACCGCCTGTGCGGTGGTCGAGCATGACGATGGCCGAGTGGAGGTCACCAAGCGCGACTTCGGAGCCTTCAGACGCGACCGCCGTGCCTTGGCGCAATGGTCGCTGGAGATTCGGCCCGAGGTGGTGGTGATGGAGAGCACGGGGGTGTACTGGAAGAGCCCGTTTGCGGCGCTGGAGGCGGTGGGCATCATCGCGTGGGTGGTCAACGCGCGCCATGTCAAAGCTGTGCCCGGGCGCAAGACCGACATGGCCGATGCGCAGTGGCTGGCCACGCTGGCGCGTGCGGGCCTGTTGCGCGCCTCGTTCATTCCACCGGTGGACTTGCGCCAGCTTCGTCTGGTGGCGCGTCAGCGGCAGAAGCTCGTGGGCATGTGCAGCGCCGAGAAGAACCGGCTGCACAAGGTGCTGGTAGATGCGGGCATGCGCATCAACGTGGTGGTCAGCGACATCCACGGTGCCAGTGCACGCGCCATGGTCAAGGCGCTCATTGCGGGCCAAGCCATGTACGAGGTGCTGGATCAAAAGGGGCGCCTTCGGGCCAGCCGGGACGAGTTGTTCGAGGCCCTGAGCACCGAGCAGTTCAGCGCCGCGCACCGCTTCGTGGCCCAGGAGATCATGCAGCACATCGAGCACATCGAGACCCGCATCGCCCGCATGGACCAATACCTGCTGGACGGACTGCGCGCCTGGCAGCCGCAGCTCAAGCTGCTGCAGACCTTGCCGGGTATCGACATCCAGGGCGCGGCGATGCTGCTGGTGGAGATCGGCGCGGACATGGACGTCTTCGGCAGTGCCGAGCGGCTGGCCAGCTGGGTGGGCATCTGCCCGGGCAACAACGAGAGCGCGGGCAAGCGCAAGACCGGGCGCATCCGCAAGGGCAACGCCTGGGTCAGAAGGCTGCTGTGCGAGTTCGCCCAGGCTGCAGCGCGTACCCGCTGCGCGCTCAAGGCCAAGTTCGACGCGCTGGCCATTCGCAAGGGACACAAGAAGTCCATCGTGGCGCTGGCCCACAAGATGCTGCGTACCGTCTACGCCATGTTGGCCAACGGCACCCACTACCAAGACAAGGAGGTCGACTACGAGGCCCTGAACGTCCAGCGCAACGCCCCGCGCTGGCTCAAAATGCTGCGCAAGCACGGCTTCATCGCCACCCCCACCGCCACCTGAGACTCGCTTGCCTGCTGACCTTGCGGCCCCGACCAGCCTCAGGTCAGGCAGCCACACGTCCGCGCTTGGGTGTCTTCCACATTAAGGCGCAGGCCAACTTTGGTGGGTCAAAGACCCTGCCGGTGGGCAGCCTGGCGAAGAACGCCTGGGAGTTGTACGACCTGCACGGCAACGTGTGGGAGTGGGTGCAGGACTGCTCTCACCCCAATTACCAGAGCGCACCGGCCGACGGACAGGCCTGGACGACAGGGTGTGCCGACGGCAATCGCCTGCTGCGCGGCGGCGGCTGGTTCAACGGCCCGAGGTTCGCCCGCTCCGCCTTCCGCCTCCGCAGCGTGCCGTCCAACCGCGACCTCGACATCGGCTTCCGTCTTGCCCGGATGCTGCCGTGAGGCAGCTTTCCCCTTGAATCCCTTACCCCTTTACCTTGCCCGGGTCACCAGGCGGGTCAGGCGGTACGGCGGGTGGTGAAGTTCGGGGGTGCGGGGGCGCAGCGCCCGCCACGCCGCTTTGTGACCGTTTGTGCATTGCAACATCCGCGTCAACCCGAAGTGGCAATATCGCAGCCATCGCGACTCATCCACCCGCCCGGGAGGCAGCATGGCCAAGAACAGCGCAGCAAGTACAACGACCCCATCCACCCCCATCGACCTCGCCCTGCAGGGCGGTGGCTCGCACGGCGCCTTCACCTGGGGTGTGCTGGACGCACTGTTGGAGGACGGGCGACTGGCGTTTGACGGGGTCTCCGGCACCAGCGCCGGGGCGATGAATGCGGCCGTGCTGGCCTGCGGCTATGAGCGCGGGTTGGCGGTCAGCCACGGCGACGCGACCGCGGCGCGGGGTGAGGCGCGCAAGGCGCTGCGCGACTTCTGGAGCGAGATCGGCGGGGCGTCGGGCTGCTTTGGCCCCCATGCGGGGAGCGCCGGTTCCCCCGGCCATGCCGGGGTCAGCGACTCGCTGTGGCCGAGCTGGATGTTCAACCTGGACAGCTGGCCGATGTACGGCATGTGGAACGCCTGGATGCAGCAGTTCAGCCCCTACCAGCTCAACCCCCTGAACGTGAACCCGCTGCGCCAGATCCTGGAGCGCCATGTGCAGCCGCGCTGGCTGTGCCAGCCGAACCCTGCGATGCAGGTCTTCGTCACCGCCACCGCCGTCAGCACCGGCGCGGCCCGGGTGTTCAGCGGCGCAGAGTTGACGATCGACGCGCTGCTGGCGTCGGCCTGCCTGCCGCACATGTTCCAGGCGGTGGAGATCGACGGTGAAGCGTATTGGGACGGCGGCTACGCCGGCAACCCGGCGCTGTGGCCGCTGGTCGACCACACCGACGCGCTGGACCTGCTGCTGGTGCAGATCAACCCGCGCGTGCGCCCGGGGGTGCCGAAGACGGCCGGCGAGATCAGCGACCGGCTCAGCGAGATCACCTTCAACGCCAGCCTGGTGGCGCAGATGCGGGCCATCGAGTTCGTGCAGCGGCTGGTCGGCGAGGGGCGGCTGGACGACAAAGCCTACAAGAACCTGCGCCTGCACCGCGTGGCCGATGAGGAGGGGCTGGCGCCCTACGACACCTCCAGCATGCGCAACACCGACCCGCGGCTGCTGGATGCGCTGTTCCACCTGGGCCGCGGCGCCGGTGAGCGCTGGCTGGCCGAGCACTTCGCCGATGTGGGCCAGCGTGGCTCGACCTCGATCCGCGAGGTGTACCTGCAGGGCGCCCAGGGCACTCCGGGCGGCAAGGCGCGGCAGCCGGTCAGCGCAGCACGGTGACGCTGACCCACTCGCTGTCGGTGGTCTGCCCCCAGCTGTCCACCGCGCGGGCGAAGTAGCTCACGCTGCTGGCGGTGGTCTCGGGCAGCACGGTGGTGAGCGCGTAGGGCGAGCCGTGGTCGCTGCCCAGGTAGGCGGCGCCGCCGCCGCTCATGCGGTAGAAGTCGACCCGCTCGACGTAGTCGTCGTCACTGGCCGCGGCGGCCAGCGTCAAGGTGCTGCCGGGGGGGGCGCTGCTGGGGCTGACCGCCAGGCTGACGCTGGGCGGGTCGTCGTCGGTCCAGGTGTAGCCGACGCCGACGTAGCAGCCAGAGAGACTCAGCAGCGTCGCGCCGAGCAGCAGGCCGGCAAGGGCCCGCGTGCCTCGGTGGGTGCCGACGGTGGGAGAGGGGGCCTGACGTTCGTCAGTCGTTGTAGCACTCGTGCACATAACGGCCCGGTGCTGCGTCCAGCACCGCCTCGCTGGGAATGGTGCGAGGCTGGACCGTACCACGGCTGCGGGCCTTGAGCCAGTCGTTCCAGGCCTCCCACCAGGAGCCTTCGTGTCGCACGGCGGCCTGTTCCCAGGCATCGGGCGCCATCCAGGGCGAGCTGGCCGGGGTGGTCAGGATGCGGTAGTGGCGGCGGGCGTGGCCGGGTTCGCTGACGATGCCGGCGTTGTGCCCGCCATTGGCCAGCGCGAAGGTGACCTCGGTCTCGGTCAGGCTGTGGATCTTGTAGACCGAGTGCCAGGGCGAGACGTGGTCCTTCTCGGTGCCGACGACGAACATCGGCACGCGCAGGTCGGACAGCGCCACCGGCCGGTCCTCGACCTCGTAGCGGTGCTCGGCGAGCTGGTTCTCCAGGTACAGGCGGTGCAGGTACTGGCTGTGCATGCGCGCGGGCATGCGGGTGGTGTCGGCGTTCCAGGCCATCAGGTCGTTCGGGTCGGTGCGCTCGCCGAACAGGTAGGCGCGCATGCGGGCCGACCAGACCAGATCACGCGCGTGCAGGAACTGGAACGAGCCGGCCATCTGCTTGCCGGTCAGGTAGCCGCGCTCGCGCATCATGGCTTCGAGCAGGTGCACCTGGGACTCGTCGATGAAGATGCCCAGCTCGCCGGGCTCCTTGAAATCGGTCTCGGCCGCCAGCAGGGTGACGCTGGCCAGCGCGGGCATCTCGTCGGCGCCCCGGACCTGCTGCGGGCGCGCCAGCGCGGCGCAGGCGATGGCCAGCAGCGTGCCGCCCAGGCAGTAGCCGCAGGCGTGCACCGGCGCGTCGGGAACGATGCGGCGGATCGCCTTCAGCGGCTCGAAGATGCCCCAGTCCAGGTAGTCGTTGAACTCGATGGCGGCGTCGGCCTCGTCCGGGTTGTGCCAGCTCAGGATGAAGACAGTGTGGCCCTGGTCGGTCAGCCAGCGCACGAAGGAGTTGTGCGGGCTGAGATCGAGGATGTAGTACTTCATGATCCACGACGGGACGATGAAGATCGGCTCGGCCTGCACCTTCTTCGTCGTGGGCGCGTACTGGATCAGCTCGACCAGCCGGTTGCGGAACACCACCGCGCCCGGCGTCACCGCCACGTCGCGGCCGGGCAGGTAGCTGCGCTCGCGCGGCTTCAGGCGAGCCAGGCCGTGCTCCTCGCGCCAGTCGTCCAGCGCGTTCTCGGCACCGCGCAGCAGGTTGGCGCCGGCCTCTTCGCGGGTGACCTTCATGATCTCGGGGTTGGCGGGGCTGTTGCTCGGGCTGAGCATGTCCAGCCACTGCCGGGCGAAGGCGTGCACCACGTCGGTGTGGTGGCGGTTCATGCCTTCGAGCTGCGTGGCCGTGTCCCACCAGCGTTCGGCCTGGTGGTGGGCCTGCACCCAGCCGGCCCAGGGCCACTGCTGCCACTCCGGCGCGGCAAAGCGCGGGTCGCGCAGCGGCTCGTTGTTGACGATGTGCGTGCTGGCGTCCGGGTTGTGCGCCCCTGCGCCGACGCTGGTGGCCAGCCACTCGACCGCCGCGGTCTGGGCCTGCGCGGCCAGTCCCAGCGCCTTGGCCGGCTGGGTGACCAGGTGCAGGGCCCAGTCCTGCCAGGCCAGCGCCAGGGTGATGGGCGACAGGCCGCCACCCACCTTGCCGTACAGGGCGTGCAGACCGCGGTCGAACTCGTGGGCGGCGTCCATCACGCGGGTCGGACGGGCGGCGGGGAGATGGGCTCGGGGTGCGGCTGCCATGGTGGCTCCGTGTTGTCGGTCGGGTAGGAGGGGGGCGCTCGGGTTCAGGCGGCGTCGGCGGGCTCGATGAGTTGCCAGGCCGCCTGTGCGGCCACGCGGCCCTCGTCGGTGGGCACCACCCAGACCTGCACGCGGCTGTCCGCTGCGTGGATGGGCAGGCTGCGGCTGCCGTCGGCAGCCAGGTTGGCCTCGGCATCCAGGCGCACGCCCAGGTAGGCCAGGCCCTCGGCCAGGTCGGCACGCACCTGCGCGTCGTGCTCGCCGATGCCGCCGGTGAAGGCCAGCAGGTCGAGTCCGCCCAGCGTGGCGACCAGCGCGCCGGACTCCCGCTTGAGCCGGTGGCCGAACAGGGCGATCGCCTCGACCGCCTCGGCGTGGCCGTCGCGCGCTGCGGCGCGCAGGTGGCGCAGGTCGCCGCTCAGGCCGGAGACGCCGAGCAGGCCGCTTTCCTTGTAGAGCAGGCGCTCGACGCGCGGCAACTCCCAGCCGGCGCGCCAGAGGTGCAGCAGGATGCCGGGGTCGAGCTGGCCGCAGCGGCTGCCCATCATCAGGCCGTCCAGGGCCGAAAAGCCCATCGAGCTGGCGATGCTGCGCCCGCTGCGCGCGGCGCAGAGGCTGGCGCCACTGCCCAGGTGGGCCATCAGCACGCGGCCGGTGGCGCGCTCGCTGTGGCGGCGCAGCACCTGCATCAGGTACTCGTAGGACAGGCCGTGGAAGCCGTAGCGTCTCAGCCCCTCGTCGTGCAGCGCGCGCGGCAGGGCGTAGCGCTGCTCCAGTGCCGGCATGCCGGCGTGGAAGGCGGTGTCGAAACAGCCGACCTGCATCAGCGCCGGGTAGGCGCGCTGCAGCGCGCGCACGCCGGCCAGGTTGTGCGGCTGGTGCAGCGGCGCGAGTGGCTCCAGCGTGGCCAGGCGAGCAATCAGCGCATCGTCCAGCGCCACCGGCTTGGTGCAGAAGCTGCCTCCGTGCACGACGCGGTGCGCCACCGCGACCACCTGCGCCTGCGGCGCCGTGGCGGCCAGGTGCGCGCGCATGGCCGCCAGGGCGAGGTCGAAGCGCTCGCGGTCGCTGGCGGCAGCGGGGGCGTCGAGCGCACGGGCCGCCCCGTCGGCCGGGCACAGGCGCAGCTGCCCGCCGGGTTGCAGGCCGTCGATCTGGCCGCCGGCGTAGGCGCCCGGGTAGGCGCTGCCGCTCGCCTGCGGAGTCTCGCGCGGGTAGAGCGCGAACTTCAGCGTGGACGAGCCGGCATTGACCACCAGCACGGCGTCGTTCGTGCTGGACGGGGAGGAGGGCTGGGACATGGGCAGCGGGGCGAAAGACGGGTCGAAGGGCTGGGCGCGATCAGGCCGGGCTCAGGGCCCGGTTGATGCCCTGAGTCACGGCTGGGATCACGGGCCGGATCACGGCCGGCGCTGGCGCCAGGCCAGGGCGAGGCGGGCGGCCAGTGCGGCCGAAGCCAGGCGCGAGGCCTCGCCATCGGCGCGGCTGGTCAGCGCGATCGGCACCCGGGCGCCCAGCACGATGCCGCAGGAGGCTGCACCGGCGAGGTATTCGAGCTGCTTGGCCAGCATGTTGCCGGCTTCCAGGTCCGGCACCATCAGGATGTCGGCATCGCCCGCCACGGTGGACTTGATGCCCTTGATGCGCGCCGCTTCGGCGGAGATGGCGTTGTCGAAGGCCAGCGGGCCGTCCAGCACGCCGCCAACGATCTGGCCGCGGTCGGCCATCTTGCACAGCGCGGCGGCGTCGAGCGTGGAGGCGATCTTCGGCGTCACGGTTTCCACCGCCGACAGGATGGCCACCTTCGGCGTGGCCACGCCCAGCGCGCGCGCCAGGTCGATGGCGTTGCTGATGATGTCGGCCTTCTCTTCCAGCGTCGGCACGATGTTGATCGCCGCGTCGGTGATCAGCACCGGCTTCGGGTAGGCCGGGATGTCGAAGCGGAAGACGTGCGAGATGCGGCGCTTGGTGCGCATCTTCGGTTCGGCGATCACCGCGTGCATCAGCTCGTCGGTGTGCAGGCTGCCCTTGATGAGCATCTCGGCGGTGCCCTCGGCGGCCAGTGCGACGGCGCGCTGCGCCGCGGCATGGCTGTGCTCCACCGACTCGATGTGCACACCGGTCAGGTCGATGCCCAGTTCAGCGGCCACGGCGCGGATGCGCGTCTCCGGGCCGATCAGGATCGGCACGATCAGGCCACGGTCGGCCGCGGCCATCGCGCCGGCCAGCGAAGTGGCGTCGCAGGGGTGCACCACCGCGCAGGCCACCGGGCGGGCCACGCCTTCGGGCGAGGCGGCGGCGATGTCGGCGGCCCAGCCGTCCACCCAGGTGGCCAGGCGGGCGTCGGGGTCGAACAGGTGCAGCGTGGGCAGCGTCGTGAGCGGGCGGCGCACGCGCTGGGTCGGGGCGCGCACCAGGGCCTCGCCGCTCACCACGGTGGCGCCCTTCTGGTTGACGACGCGGCAGTCCAGCGTCAGTTGCTTGCGCTCGGGGTCGCGGGCGGTGACGACGGCCTCGACCTCCAGCGTATCGCCAGCGCGCACCGGCAGGTGGAAGTGCAGCACCTGGCCTTCGTAGATCGTGCCCGGGCCGGGGAAGCGCGTGCCCAGCAGCGAGGAGATCAGCGCGCCGGCCCACATGCCGTGGGCAATCGGGCCGTGGAAGCGCGAGGCGTTGGCGTACTCCGCATCGATGTGCGCCGGGTTGACGTCGCCCGACACCAGCGCGAAGCTCATGATGTCGTCCTGGGTCAGCGTGCGCGTCAGGGAGGCGCGTGCGCCGACCGGCATCTCGTCGAAGGTCCGGTTGGTGATGAAGTGCTCGTCGGCAAGGCCGTGCAGGTCGGGGGCGTTCATGGGTCGAGTGTCCTACCTGGAGATGACAGCGGAGGCCAGGTCCCCCGGCGCGCGCCGCAGTGCTGCGACACGGCAACTTCGAGCCTAGACCCACATCCGGACGGTGAAGCGGCCAACAAGAACCCCTTCGTCTTCCATATGCGGGTTTACCCGAGTACCGCAAGCATGCCAGCGCGGGGACTGCTTTCTCGTGACCACCGGGGTGCTTTGGTGGCTGAATTGATGAGCATCAATCCGCCGTGTTGGCCGCAGGTCGAAAGCGTTCGCAATTCACTGGGCCCTGCCTGGTCCCCTGGCCAGATCAGATCTTGCGCCCGGACTTGAGCTGGTCGGGATTGGGGGCCGGCCGCACCAGTGCGCCCTGGCTGTCGAAGCAGCCGCTTTCCGCCGTACCGGGAAAGGCCTTGACGAGGCGTGCGCGCATGTCCGCATCGTCGGCGAACACCGTCATCCACACGCTGAAGAAGCCGCGCGCCTGCGCCAGCTTCACGATCATGCGGCGCAGCGGCTCCAGCTGCGGCTGGGCCCGCAGTTCGGCGCGGGCCTCGCTGGCCTCCAGCCAGGCCTGCATGCGCTGGCTCACGCGGTCCAGTGCCACCTGCGCCTCGTTGCTGCTGCTGCTGGCGGTGGCGGCCTTGTCCAGCCCGACCAGCGCCAGCAGCGCCTGGGCCTTGCGGGTGCGCGCAGCGGTGAGTTTCGGCGCCACCTGCACCCGCCCATCGGCGGTGTACAGGAAGGCCGCGGCGGTGTTGTCCCGGTCCGGCAGCAGCAGCTCGGCCAGCACGGCGTCCCGGTCGCCCTTGGTCGAGTTGCAGTTCACGCAGCCCAGCAGGTAGTTGGTCCAGCGCCCGATCAGCCCGGCGTAGGGCGCCAGCGCCTTGGGCTGGATGTGCTCGACGGCGAGATTGGTCGGGATCGGCCGCTCGCAGTAGCTGCAGTACAGGCCCATGCGCGCCACCAGTGGTGCCAGTGCGGCGGTGTAGGGGCTGTAATCCTCGGTCTGCGGTGAGGGGCCGCGGCGCACGGGTCGCATCGTCGTCTTGCCTCCCGTGCTTCAGCGACCGAGCCGCGCCACCCGCTTCATCTCCAGGAAGGCCTGGAAGGCGGGGTTGTCGGCGAACGGTGCCAGCTGGCTCTGCAGCGCCTCCTCGTAGGCGGCCAGCCGTTCGGCCGGCGCGGCCTTGGCGCGCTCCAGCGTGGCGAGGTACTCGCGCGCCGCACCGCGCATGGCGCCGTAGCGGGCGCCGGTGGCGGGCTGGTCCACGCCCATCAGGCCGCTGGCGATCTCCTCGATCGACAGGTTGCCGAGTTCCGCGGTCGGCTGGCCCGCCAGCATCATCAGCTCATGCCCGCCGCGCAGCGACTGCACGATGAAGGGCGAGTCGCTCGCCGCGACGAACTGCAGGGCCGGGAAGTGCGCGCGCAGCAGGTCGGCCACGCCGCGCTGCGCACGCGGGTGCAGGTGCAGCTCCAGTTCGTCGATCAGCACCAGCCCGGGCGTGCCCGCCAGTGCGCTCGGGCCAAGGGAGGGGTTGAGCGCCAGGGCACGCTGCGCCAGGTCGGCCACCAGCGCGGCCAGCGCCAGGCTGCCGTGGCCGAGCCCGGCGAATGCCAGCGGCGTGCCGCTGCTGCGCTCGATCAGCAGTTCGCTGCGTCGGTGGTCGCGCTTCAGCCCGGTGATGTCGGGTCGGGTCAGCTGCAGCGCCGCCAGCACTGCAGCATCGACCCCCGCAGCGACGGCCTTGGCCGCTGCGGTGGCCCGGGCAGGGCGCAACGCCAGCACCCACGGTGCCAGGGCGGCGGCGTCCAGCCGGGCATCGAGGGCATCGGGGGCCGGTCGGAAGCGCTCTGCCGCGGTGCTCGGCGCGACGGTGGGCTTCGCGCGGGACCGGGCTGCGACGGGGCTGAAGCGCTCCGACCCGTAGCCGACGATGAGCGGCAGTGTCGGCTCCGCCTCGGCTGCCCCGGCTGCCCCGGCTGCCCCGGCGGCTCGGGTGCCGAACACGCCCCGCACCCGGTTGCGCAGCTCGGCGAGTCCGTCCGGTGCGCCCCGTGTGCCGGTGGCGGGTGCTCCGGCCTGGCGCGACCAAGCCAGCAACGGGCCGCCGAGCAGCTCGCCATGCACCTCGATGACCGGCCTGGCTGCCCGGCTGCGCGTGCCGCCGGCCGCCGCGGTGTCCGCATCGCCCAGGGGGCGCAGGTCCGCGCCGCGGGGCAGGCCCAGCCACACCGCCGCTGCGGCGCTGGCCAGCGCGGCGAGCACGCTGCTCTTGCCGGCGCCGGGCGGGCCGATCACGACGTTGAACTGCGGCGCGAGGTTGAACTCGCGGCGCGCGCCGATGGCGCGGAAGTCCTGCAGGGCGAGGTGGGCGAGGCGCATGGCGACCCATTCTGGCGCAGCGATGGCGGATCCTCGGCGCCGCTTGTGTAACCGGCCTGTCGTGCAAACTTGCCGCTGCGCCCTCAGCGTGACATCCTGCCCGGGTGGAACTTTCCGGAGCAGCGAGATGATCTATCTGCGCATGGCCGTCAGCCTGGCGGCATTGTTGTTCGCGGGGTTCCTGGGCTACCGCTGGGGAGCATCGGGTCTGGAGGAAGCGCGTGCGCAGCTCGCGGCGATCGCCCGGACGGCCGACGAGGCCAAGGCGGCGCAGGTGGCCTCCCAGCAGCGCCTGGATGCGCAGATGAAGGCGCAGGCCGACGAGCACGCCGCCCGGCTGAAGGCGCAGGCGGAGGGCTTCGAGGCACAGAAGGCCGAGTTGAGCGCCAGCCTCGGCAAGGTGAGCGAGCGGCTCAAGGTGGTGGACAGCCAGCGCCAGGGCAACAGCGCCCGGCTGGCGCAGCTGCAGGCAGGGATGGCGACCGCCACCGGCGCTCAACTCGCTGAACTGACGCAGCTCAAGGACGAGCTGGAACGCAAGGACCGCCAGATGGCCCGGCAGCAGGCGGGCCTGAGCTGCCTGGCGACCCCCGTGCCGGCCGAGGAGCTGGCGACACTGAACCGGGTGCTGGCCCCGGCCCTGCCAGGAGGGACGCCATGAGGACCGACCTGCCCATGCACCGCCATGTGAACCGCGCCATGAACCGCGCCATGAACCGCCACGCGACGCGCGCGGGCTGCCGGCCGGCACCGTGGTTGCTGCCGGTGCTGTTGCTGCCCTTGTGGGGGTGCTCGACCACCTATGTGCCGGTGGTCACCCCGCCCCTGAAGTGCGAGACACCTGCCGCGCTGCGGCAGGGCTGCGCCGCACCGACGCTGCTCAAGGAAGGCAGCACCTACGGCGAGTTGCTTGGCGCCTACTTGCAGGACCGCCAGGCCCTGCAACGCTGTGCCTTGCAGCACGAGGCGCTGAAGCAGGCGGTGGCCACCTGCGAGGCGGAGATCGAGCGACACAACGCCGAACTGGTGAAGCTCAACGACGCCGCATCGCAGAAGAAGCCTTGACAGATCACGACCCCGATTGAGGCGGCCTATTGCACCGGTGTGACCAACGGCCAATCTGGCAGATTTGATCGAGCCGGGGGTTCTGCGTACATTGGATCGAGCCCGTGCAGGGGGTGCACGGGAGCGTTGGCCGATGTTCGCTGCTTGCCCAGGAGGAAACCATCCATGTCACCCGCATTTCTCGAAGCCCTACCGTTCGTGCTCCGTTGGGAGGGCGGCTACGTCAACCACCCCAGTGACCCGGGGGGCGCCACCAACAAGGGCGTGACGCAGAAGGTCTACGACGCCTGGCGGGCGAGGAATGGCAAGCTGCCGCAGAGCGTGAAGCTGCTCGCCGACGAGGAGATGCATGCGATCTACGAGAGTGGCTACTGGCTGCCCCCGCGCTGTGACCGGCTGGCCGATGCGCTCGACCTGGTGCAGTTCGACACCGCGGTGAACATGGGTGTGGGCCGGGCGGTGAGGTTCCTGCAGACCGCGGTGGGCGCGACACCGGATGGCGATTTCGGGCCTGGAACCGAAAGATGTGTTTCCAGTTGTGATCCCGGTGACGCGCTGGTGAAGTACTGCGACACGCGCGAGGCCTACTACCGCCGGCTGGTGGAGAACAAGCCGTCGCTGGGGGTCTTCCTGAAGGGCTGGCTGAACCGGCTGAACGCGCTGCGCAAGGCAGCCGGGCTGCCGGGCTACGAGTCGGCGCGGGAGATGGATCTCGGCGAGCTGGGGTACATCGCCAGGGTGCCTGACCTGGGTGAAGACGAGAGCTACGACATCTGACGGCCGCACCGGGCGCCCGCCCGGTGCCGGCCTGTACCCAGCAAAGGGGGGAGGATGGCCATCCTCACACAGCCAGCCACGGGCGCTGCCTCGCAGGGGCACGATCCGTCGGTGTCGATCTCACCCCTGGACGAGGCGGCGACGTTGGTCCGGCAACTGTCCGGCAGCGCGTCCGAGGCGCAGGCGGCGCTGCCACGCGCCAAGGCGCTGGTGCAGACCTTGCGCGACGAGCGTGACTTCGCGGCGATGGGCCGGCTGGCCGAGGCGGTGAGCCGGGTCGATCCCGCTGACGCGCGCAACCGCCGCCTCTACGCGCAGTGCCTGATCGACACCGGCCAGGCCAGCGTGGCGCTCGATGTGCTGCAACGGCTGCGCGAGCGCCTGGACCCCGCGGACCCGGAGGCCGCCGAGGTCGCGGGCCTGCAGGGACGGGCGCACAAGCAAATCCACTTCGACGCGACCGACCGCAGCAGCCCGACTGCACAGGCGGCGCTGGCCGCCGCGATCGAGGCCTATCGGGCGCCCTACGAGGCCGACCCGAGCAGGCACACCTGGCACGGCGTCAACCTGCTGGCCTTGCTGAGCCGGGCTCGGCGACTGGGGCGCGACGACCTGGCCCCCGAGCTCGACCCGGCCGATGTCGCCCTGGAACTGGTGAGCGCGCTGAGGGCCATCCCCGAGGACCGGCGTGACGTCTGGTACCAGCCGACCCTGGCCGAGGCGACGCTGGGCCTGAGCCTGGGCACCGGCGACCTCCGCAAGGTGGAGGCGCAGTTGCGCGCCTACGTGACCGCCCCCGGCGTGCAGGCCTTTCAGCTCGCCAGCACGCTGCGCCAGTTCTGCGAGGTCTGGGGCCTGGAGGACCTGGCGGGCGACGGGAAGGGCACCGGCCTGGCCGGGCCGGAGGCCGTGGCGCGCGCGCGGGCGCTGGTCGACATCCTGCGCGCACGCCTGCTGCAACTGCCCGGTGGCGCGCTGGAGTTGCCCGTGCGGCCCGGGCCGGTGGCCGCTGCGGAGACATCGACATCAACGTCGCCTTCGACATCGGCACCTGCGGCGGCACCTGTGGAGGCGGTGCCCGCGGCGGCTCAGCTCGAAGCGGTGCTGGGGCCCGAAGGCCCCAAGACCTACGCCTGGTGGCGCGCCGGGGTCGACGCGGCCCGCTCGGTGGGCGCGGTACGGCAGCGGCTGGGCCAGCGCCTGGGCACCTGCTTCCTGGTGCGGGCTGTCGACTTTGGCCTGCAGCCTGCGGACGAACTGCTGGTGCTGACCAACTTCCACGTCGTCAACCCGGCGGGGGAGGGCGGTGCGCTGGAGCCCGAGATGGCCGAGGTGGTGTTCGAGGCGGCGGATCCGGGCCGCATGTACCCCGTGGCCGAAGTCCTGTGGTGTTCGCCGGTCGATACCCATGACGCCTGCCTGCTGCGCCTGGCCAAGCCGGTGACCGGCATCGCGCCGCTGCCGCTGTCCACGACCCTGCCGCCCCGGCCGGCGGTCTGGAGCGAGGAGGCGTGGCGGATGACACGCGCGCGCCGCACGGAGCCAAACGCGCCAGCGACGGTCGCCACCCCGGCGGACCCGGCCGCGGCAGCGGCCAGCCCGCCACCGCCGGCGGCACGGGTCTACATCATCGGCCACCCCGCGGGCCGGGAGCTGTCGATTTCCTTCCAGGACAACGAGTTGCTGGACCACGAGGGCGAACCAGGCGGCCAGCCTGGCAAGCCGGGCGTCTGCAAGCTGCACTACTGCACCCCGACCGAGCCGGGCAACTCGGGCAGCCCGGTGTTCGATGACCGCAGCTGGCGCGTCGTCGCCCTGCACCATGCCGGTGGCCAGCGTGGCCTGCGCCGGTTGAACGGCATCGGCGGCACCTATGGTGCCAACGAGGGTCTGGGCATGGCGGCACTGTTGCAGGCGGCGCGCAGCGAACTGGCCACCGCCCCGGCGGGGTGAATTGGCCGGGGGCACGGCCCGAGCGTGGGACAATCATCCTTGTGAAGCAGACCAGACCGCCGCTGGTGCCGGATCCGAAAGGTGGCACTGGAGGAAGGTCCGGACTGCACAGAGCGGCGTAGCAGCTAACGGCTGTCCACCGTGAGGTGAGGATCAGAGCAACAGAGACGAGCCGATTCAGTTCGGGTGAAACGGGCAATCTCTACGCGCAGCAACACCAAATAGGCCAGTGATGCGCCGCTTCGGCGGCGTGAGAGTGCGGCTCGCACGAGCTGGCGGGTAGGTGGCACCGAGCCGGGTGGGCGACCCCCGGCCCAGATGAATGGCGGTCACGCGAGGGCAACCTCGCGCACAGAATCCGGCCTATCGGTCTGCTTCACACTTTTCGCTCCCTCCTGCCGGAGGGGCTTGGCCCCGTCATGGTCGGCACGTTGCGGCGGCCAGCGGCTCAGCACGACGCACCGATGTCCAACACCTCCTCTTCGAGTCACCCCGATGCCGCACCGCCGCGCCCGGTGGCCCCGGTGATCGCGGCGAATGCCGTCGCCGCAGCGGTGAATCCCCACCTGGACGGCCGCGCCATCCTCACGCTGCTGCTGTGCTGCGCGCTCTGGGGCCTGAACCAGGTGGCGATCAAGGCGGTGCTGCCGGAGGTGCCATCGCTGGTGCAGTTCAGCGTGCGCAGCGTGCTGGCCTTTGCGCTCGTGCTGGGCTGGATGGGCTGGCGCGGCATCCGCTGGCGCGAGCACCGCCACACCTTGGCGCCCGGCCTGCTGGCGGGCCTGCTCTTCGCGGTGGAGTTCGCGCTGGTCTTCGTCGGGCTGCAGTACACCACTGCGGCACGCTCGGTGGTCTTCATCAACACGTCGCCCTTCGTGGTGGCGCTGGTGCTGGCGGCCGTGCTGCCCGCCGAGCGGCTGCGGCCGCTGCAGATGGCGGGGCTGCTGCTGGCCTTTGCGGCGATCGCCTGGGCCTTTGGCGACGGGCTGAGCACGGCGGGCGACGGCCGTGCCTGGCTGGGCGACCTGCTGGTGCTGGGCGCGGCGCTGCTGTGGGGGCTGACGACGGTGACGATCCGCCTGAGCAGCCTGCGCGCGGCACCCTTCGAGCTGACGCTGGCCTACCAGCTCGGCATGGCGGCCCTGCTGGCGCCGCTGGGGGCTTGGCTGGCCGGGCAATCGATGCCGGCACAGTGGAGCCTGCTCGCACTGGGCTCGCTGTTCTACCAGGCGGTCATCGTCACCTTTGCCAGCTACCTGCTCTGGTTCTGGCTGCTGACGCGCTACGCCGCCACCAAGGTGCAGGCCTTCGTCTTCCTCTCGCCGGTGTTCGGTACGCTGTTCGCCGGGCTGCTGCTGGGCGAGCCGCTGACCGCTGCGCTGCTGGCGGCCCTGGCCGGGGTGGCATTGGGACTGACGCTGCTGAATCGGCGCTGAGCGGGCTTTGGCCTGGAGGGTAGCTACCCCGGAATGACGCCGTAGACCCGCTCGGGTGGGATGCGCGGCAGCTGCCGGCGGTCCTCGACGACGCCGGTCACCGCGAACTCGGCCTGCGCCGTGTCCCGCACGGTGGTGGTGGTGACCGGCTGCCCGGCGCTGTTGGTGATGGCGGCTACGCGCGGCTTGGTGGGCGCCGCGCTGCGGTGGGTGACCACGGCGATCTCGCCGCTCCTGAGCGTCACCAGCTCGCCCGGCGGGTACAGGCCGAGCGCCTTGACCAGCCCGACGGCCAGTGCGCTGCCACGTTCTTCCTGGAACAGCTGCTTGGCGGCGAGCTGGATCGGCATCGCGGCGCGGATCGCGCGGGCGCTGATCTTGGCCGTGAAGACGTCCGCCAACTGCAGCGCATGGGCGCTGTCGCAAATCTGCGTGAGGCGCCTCGGGTAGCCGCTGCCGTCGGGGCGCTCGTGGTGCTCCAGCACCGTCTGCAGCCACTTTGCATCGGTCACCCCGGCGGCGCGCAGCAGCCGCACGGACTGCTCGGGGTGCTCGGCGATCGCCTTGCGCTGGCGCGTGGTGGGTGGTTCTGCCTGCTGCGCCATCTGTGCTTGCAGTTCCAGCGTGGAGATGTTCATCGTCAGCGCGGCGAGCACCTGCAGGCGGCGCCGGGTGGTGTCCCAGCCGAGCTGGCGACCGAGCAGGTCGAGCACGGTCGCGGCATGCAGCGCATGCTGCAGTGCGTACAGTGCAAAGCGCACATCGTGTTGGCGCACCATCATGAACAGGGCGACGTCGGTGTCGCGCTCGACCAGTGCCTCGAAGCGCTCGGCCAACAGCACCAGCTCGTCACGGGCGGGGCGGCCCGCCAGCACGAGGCGCAGTGTTGCGTCGAGCTTCCAGATGAGCTGCTCCCACTGGTCGAACAGCGACAGCGACCGCCGCGACGACGGCACCAGGCTGTCACGCACCTGGCGGGTCTGCCGTTCAGCGCGCACCGCCAGGGCCACCGAGCGCTGTACCCAGGCCCCGCGCGCGATCAGCATTTCCAGCTGGGTTTGACTCACCAGCACATGGCCTTCGGCCAGCAGGCGCCGGTCCTGGGTGTCGTGTACGTGGAACGGCAGCGGTTGGCCGACCTCCAGCAGGTCGACCACCTCGGCCAGGGAGAGCCGTTCGGAGCGCTCGGTATGCTGGGACGGGGTCATTCGCTGGCGGCGCAGCCCTGCAGCCCGGCCGGCGCCGGCTCGGCTGGCCCGTCTGCGGCGCCGTTCATGGCACCCTCATCCCGGCGCGGTCCGCGCATGCTGCCACGCAGGAAGCGGTTGTGCGGGTTGTTGCGCGGCAGGTAGCGGGCCAGCTCGGTGAGCGCCAGCTGGTAGACCTCGCGCTTGAACTCGATCACCACGTCCAGCGGCACCCAGTAGTCGTGCCAACGCCAGGCGTCGAACTCCGGGTGGTCGGAGGCGCGCAGGTTCATGTCGCAGTCACGCCCCGTCAGCTGCAGCAGGAACCAGATCTGCTTCTGGCCCCGGTAGTGGCCGCGTGCATCGCGGCGGATGAAGTGCTCGGGCACGGTGTAGCGCAGCCAGTCGCGGGTGCGGGCGATGATGCGCACGTGCTCGGGCAGCAGCCCCACCTCCTCGTGCAACTCTCGGAACATGGCCTGCTCGGGCGACTCACCGTGCTTGATGCCGCCTTGCGGAAACTGCCAGGAGTGGGTGCGTATGCGTTTGCCCCAGAAAACCTGGTTCCGATGGTTGAGCAGGACGATGCCGACGTTGGGCCGGAAGCCTTCTCGGTCGAGCATAATCAAACCCCAAATTTCAAGTTGAAATCATTATTGCACCGGGGCGCCGTGGCGCACCCCCGCGGATCTCCCGAGTCCCGGCGCATGATTTCAACCCCGTGTCGCCCCCTCGGCACGCTGCCCGTTCGAACCCCCTCCATGAGAGCCTCCCAGTTTTTCATTTCCACCCTGAAGGAAGCCCCGGCCGACGCCGAAGTGGCCAGCCACAAGCTGATGATGCGAGCCGGCATGATCAAGCGGCTGGGCGCAGGCATCTACAACTACATGCCGATGGGCCTGCGGGTCATCCGCAAAGTGGAGGCCATCATCCGCGAGGAGATGAACCGCGCCGGTGCGGTCGAGTTGCTGATGCCGGTGGTGCAGCCGGCCGAGCTGTGGCAGGAGACCGGGCGCTTCGAGAAGATGGGCCCCGAGCTGCTGCGCGTGAAGGACCGGCATGACCGCGACTTCATCATCCAGCCGACCTCCGAGGAGGTGGTGACCGACATCGCCCGCCAGGAGCTGCGCTCGTACAAGCAGCTGCCGAAGAATTTCTATCACATCCAGACCAAGTTCCGCGACGAGCGCCGCCCGCGCTTCGGCGTGATGCGCGGGCGTGAGTTCACGATGAAGGACGCCTACTCCTTCGACCGTGACGCCGCGGGCGCCACCCGGAGCTACGAGTCGATGTTCGCCGCGTACAAGCGCATCTTCGACCGCTTCGGGCTGGAATACCGCGCGGTGGCCGCCGACACCGGCGCGATCGGCGGGGACCTGAGCCACGAGTTCCAGGTGATCGCCGACACGGGTGAGGACGCGATCGTCTACTGCCCGACCAGCGACTACGCCGCCAACATCGAGCTGGCCGAGGCTGTGGCGCCCGCCGCGCCGCGCGCGGCGGCGGCCGAGGCACTGGTCAAGGCGCCCACGCCGGGCAAGAGCACCTGCGCCGCGGTGGCGGAGCTGCTCGGCCTGCCGCTGTCGCGCACGGTCAAGTCGCTGGTGCTGGCCACCGACGAGTGGAACGATGAGGGTGATCTGGTCAAGAGCACTGTCTGGCTGTTGCTGGTGCGGGGCGACCACGAGATGAACGAGATCAAGGTCGGCAAGGTCGAGGGCCTGAAGAGCGGCTTCCGCTTCGCCACCGCGGCCGAAATCGACGCGCACTTCGGCTGCAAGCCGGGCTACCTGGGCCCGATCGGCCTGAAGCAGCCGCTGAAGATCGTGGCGGACCGCACCGTGGCCGCCATGAGCGATTTCGTCTGCGGCGCCAACGATGAGGACTTCCACTTCACCGGCGTCAACTGGGGCCGCGACCTGCCCGAGCCGGACGTGGTGGCCGACATCCGCAACATCGTCGCCGGTGATCCGTCGCCCGATGGTCAGGGCGTGCTCGCCATCCAGCGCGGCATCGAGGTGGGCCATGTGTTCTACCTTGGCACCAAGTACTCGAAGGCGATGAACGCCACCTTCCTGGACGAGACCGGCAAGCCGGCTCTGTTCGAGATGGGCTGCTACGGCATCGGCGTCACCCGCATCCTGGGTGCGGCGATCGAGCAGAACCACGACGCACGCGGCATCATCTGGCCGGACGCGATGGCGCCCTTCACGCTGGCGGTCTGCCCCATCGGTGCGGACCGCTCAGCGGCCGTGAAGGCCGCCGCGCAGGCGCTGTACGACGAGCTGGACGCCGCTGGCATCGACGTGATCCTCGACGACCGCGGCGAGCGCCCGGGTGCGATGTTTGCCGACTGGGAGCTGATCGGCGTGCCGCACCGCGTGGTGATCTCCGATCGCGGGCTCAAGGAAGGCCAGCTGGAGTACCAGGGCCGCCGCGACGAGGCGGCCACCAAGGTGCCCGCCGGCGAGGTCGCCGCCTTCGTGAAGGGCCGCCTGAAGGCATGATCCCGACGCGCCGGGCGCTGCTGCTGGCTGCGGGTGGCGTCGCCCTGGGGGGCTGGCACGGCGCGTTGCGGGCCGGCTCCCAGGTCGAGGAGCCGCTGGCCGATTCGGTGCGTTCGGCGCTGTCCGCGGCGGTGGCCGACAGCGGGGCGCCGCCGAAGCTGGAGTTTCGCCACATCGACGAGCGCCTGGCCTACCTGCGCTGGCTGGGGGCGATGAGCCCGCGGCTGGCCAAGCGCAAGCCGGAATTCAACGTCCGCCGCGAGTTCCTGGAAACGGTCTGGTACGAGGCGCGCCGCGCCGGGCTGGAGCCGGCGCTGGTGCTCGGGCTGGTGGAGGTGGAGAGCGGCTTTCGCAAGTACGCCATCTCCAGCGCCGGGGCACGCGGCTACATGCAGGTGATGCCCTTCTGGGCGCGCACCATCGGTGATGGCGACGCCAGCCGGCTCTTCCACCTGCAGACCAACCTGCGCTTTGGCTGCGTGATCCTGCGCCATTACCTGGACCGCGAGCGCGGTGACCTCTTCCTGGCGCTGGGACGCTACAACGGCAGCCGGGGGCAGGCGCCCTATCCGACCATGGTGTTGGGGGCGCGCCGTCGCTGGGAGTTCAAGGACGGGCCGACCGACGCGGTGCCCTCCGCTGCCGCCACGCCGTCGGCGCCAGCCTCAGGTCGCTGAGCCGGGCGCCGTGAGGCGACGCCCGGTTGGACTTCAGAGCCCGCGCCACTCCCGCGGGGTCGCCTGGCCGATGCCGGCCACCTGCAGCACTCGCTCGACCGTCTCGTCGACCAGTTCGGCGATGCTCTGCGGCCGGTGGTAGAAGGCCGGCAGCGGCGGAAAAACGATGCCGCCCATCTCCGTCACCGCCGTCATGTTGCGCAGGTGGGCGAGGTTGAAGGGCGTCTCACGCACCATCAGCACCAGCCGGCGGCGCTCCTTCAGGGTCACATCGGCAGCGCGGGTGAGCAGGTTGTCACCCATCCCGTGGGCGACGGCGGCCAACGTCTTCATCGTGCAGGGCGCCACCACCATCGCGTCGGTGGCGTAGCTGCCACTGGCGATGCAGGCGCCCACCGCGCCGGGCGAATGGGCCTCGTCGGCCAGGGCTTCCAGCGCCTGGCGATCCAACCCGAGTTCGTGGTGCACGTTGAGCAGGCCAGCCGGGGTGGCGACCAAATGGGTATGCACACCCAGCGCGCGGGCCCGTTCGAGCAGCCGCACGCCATACACCGCGCCCGAGGCACCGGTGATGCCGACGATGAGCCGGGTCATTCCGACCCCTCGGCCCGTCCCATGCCTCAGTCGGCGGCCAGCAGCTGCTGCAGCTCGCCGGCCTGGTACATCTCCATCATGATGTCCGAGCCGCCGACGAACTCGCCCTTGACGTAGAGCTGCGGGATGGTGGGCCAGTTGGCGTAGTCCTTGATGCCCTGGCGGACTTCCTCGTCCTCCAGGACGTTGAAGGTGGTCAGGCTGGACACGCCGCAGGCCTTCAGGATCTGGATGGCGCGGCCGGAGAAACCGCACATCGGGAACTGCGCGGTGCCCTTCATGAAGAGCACGACGGGGTTGGACTTGACGAGGTCGTCGATGCGTTGCTGGACGTCGGAGGTCATGGTCGCTGCGCGGGGGCGCTGGTGTTCAGGAAAGCCGCGAGCTTAAACGCATCCGGGCAGCCGGACGCCGCCTGGGGGCACCGCGGGCCATCTCGACGGCCGCCATGTCGGCTGTTTCAGAACGAATACGAGACACCCACCTGCAGGACCGGGGTCAGGCGCATCGAGCGCCAGCCTTCTTCGGCCTCGCCGTTGCTGCCCAGGCGCAGGCCGGACGAACGGCGCGTCAGCAGGCCCAGATCGGCCGAAAGGCCCCAGCCGCCCCAGCCGTTGCGCAGCGAGGCGGAGGTGTCGTAGCCGAGGCCGAGGTAGGGGGAGGTCCAGTTGCCGTCGTTGCCGGCGACACCGACCGCCGGCTGGGACCAGCCGACACGCACGGCGCTGCTGCCGCGCCCAACCGGCGCCCCGGCCAGGTCGAACTGCCCGCGCACGCCACCGGTCGCGCGCAGGCCCCAGGCAGGCGCGAAGTGGTAATCACCCAGCCACTGCCAGCTCAACCGTGCGGTGACCGGGCTGGCCAGGGTCGGGTCCAGGCTGGCCTCGCTCCAGCCGAAGCGGGCGCTCCAGGGCGTCGCCATGCCGGCCTGCGTGCGCAGACCGCTGCCCGAGGCCACCTCGTTGGCCACAGCCGCGCCCGACGCGAGTCCGAGCCAGAGCCCGGCACCGATCAGCAGCACGGCCCCCGTGTGCGGCAGCCAGCGACCCTCCAGGCATGGATGCTTCGCTCGGGATGCCCCGTGCGGGGTCGGCAAAGTGCGCAGCGCGTTCATGGAACCTCCGTGACGGGCGGCTTGTCTTGCCGCTCGCAAACCATGCTACGCCGCAATGCCGTCATGTGCATCAACGCATGTAACGGGTTTCCGGCAGGCTGTTGCGCCTTGTCTCGAGGTGGATCGTGTGCCTGCCTTATCGTGCGGATTTCACGGAGCCGGGCAGGCTGCATCCCCTGTACCGATGCCATCCCGCCACAGCCTGCTGTGCTAGCACCAACGACGCCCGGCCGTGCCGGAGGCGCTCTCAGGCTGGGGAGGCTCGGCACGCGCCGGTGCAGCGGCGCTGCCCGCCCAGGTCGAGGCGGTGCGCGGCATCGGCCCAGCCGCCGGCGGCGTGCAGCAGGGCGGCCACCGCGTCCGCCTGGTCGTAGCCATGCTCCAGCAGCAGCCAGCCGCCGGGCCCGAGGTGGGCCGGGGCCTGGGCGATCAGGTGGCGGATCGCGTCCAGCCCGTCCGGCCCGGAGGTCAGCGCCAGCGCCGGTTCGTGCTTCAGCGCGCGCAGGTGCGGGTCGCCCTCGGCGATGTAGGGCGGGTTGCTGACGATCAGGTCGAAGGTCTCGCCCGCCACCGGTGCCAGCCAGGTACCCTGCAGCCAGCGCACTGGCAGGCCCAGGCGAGCGCCGTTGCCGCGGGCGACCTCCAAGGCGGCGTCGCTGAGGTCCACCGCGCTGACCTGGGCGTCCGGCCGGGCCTGCCGGATCGCCAGTGCGATGGCGCCGCTGCCGGTGCCGAGGTCGAGCACGCTGGCGCCGGCCGGCCGGTCGGCCAGAACGTCGAGCGCCCAGTCGACCAGCGTCTCGGTGTCGGGGCGGGGGTCGAGCACCGCCGAATTGACCGCCAGCGTCAGGCCGTGGAAGCCCCGCTCGCCGAGCAGGTAGGCCACCGGCTCGCCATCGGCGCGGCGCGCCAGCCAGCCGGCCCAGCGCGCGGTCTGCTCGCTGTTCAGCGACGCATCGTCGTGGGTCAGCAGCCAGCTGCGGTTCTGGCGGAGCAGGCCGCTGAGCAGCAGCTGGGTGTCGAAGCGGTCCAGACCCAGCGAACGAGCCTGGGCCAGCGCCTGCGCCACCGTGAGCGGTGCTGGGGTCACGCCGCTGCCTCCAGCTCGGCCAGCAGCTCGGCGGCGCGGGCCGCCTTCAGCGCGGCGATCACCTCGTCCAGGTCGCCCTCCATGACCGCGCCGAGCTTGTAGAGCGTCAGGTTGATGCGGTGGTCGGTCAGCCGGCCCTGCGGGAAGTTGTAGGTGCGGATGCGGTCGCTGCGGTCGCCACTGCCGATCAGGCCCTTGCGGGTGGCGGCGTCGCGGGCCTGGCGCTCGATCCGGTCCTTGTCGCGCAGGCGCGCGGCCAGCACCGCCATCGCCTTGGCCTTGTTGCGGTGCTGGCTGCGGTCGTCCTGGCACTCGGCCACCAGGCCGGTGGGCAGGTGGGTGACGCGCACGGCCGAGTCGGTCTTGTTGATGTGCTGGCCGCCGGCACCACTGGCGCGGAAGGTGTCGATGCGCAGCTCGGCCGGGTTCAGCTGCACCTCCTCGGCCTCGTCGGGCTCGGGCAGCACCGCCACGGTGCAGGCGCTGGTGTGGATGCGCCCCTGCGCCTCGGTGGCCGGCACGCGTTGCACGCGGTGGCCGCCGGACTCGAACTTCAGCGCCTCGTAGACGGCGTCTCCCTCGATCCGGATCACGACCTCCTTGTAGCCGCCCAGGTCGGACTCGTTGGACGAGAGGATTTCGGTCTTCCAGCCCTGGCGCTCGGCGAATCGTAGGTACATGCGGGCGAGGTCACCAGCGAACAGCGCCGACTCGTCGCCGCCGGTGCCGGCGCGGATTTCCAGGAAGGCGTTGCGGTCATCGTCCGCATCGCGTGGCAGCAGGGCGGTCTGCAGCTCGGCGTCCAGGCGGGCGAGGTCGGCTTCGGCGCTGGCGATCTCTTCACGGGCCATCTCGGCCAGCTCGGGATCGTCGAGCATCGCCTGGGCGTCGGCCAGGTCGCGCTCGCGCTGCTGCAGGGCCTGCCAGCGCTCGACCAGGGCGCTGGTGCGGGCCTGGTCGCGGTTGAGCTCGCGCAGGCGCTTCAGGTCGGCGGCGACCTGCGGGTCGGCCAGCGCGGCGTCGATCTCGGCCAGCCGCACGGTCTGGCGTTCGAGCTGGGTGCGCAGGAAGGGGGTCATGGCGGCGGGGCAGGGCGGGAACGCGGACGGGGCTGGCCCACCGGGTGCGTGGGCCTCGGGCAGGCGGCGCCTGCAGTGGGCGCCGTGGCAGGCAGGCCCGCTAGGCCTGGCCGCGGCCGTCCCGGTCGGCGCCGGGGAGGTTGCCGCGCAGGAACAGGCGCGACACCACCTCCGCGGTGTGGGCGCGCTGGTTGGGGTCGGCGTTGTGCAGCTCGGCCAGAGCGCCGTGCAGCATCTTCTGCGTCAGTCCGCGCGACAGGGCTTCGAGCACGTCTTCCACCGAGCCGCCCTTGGCCAGCTGCTTGCGGGCGCGGGCGATCTCGGCCGTGCGCCAGGCATCGGCCTGGGTGTTGAGCGCCTGGATCAGCGGCACGGTGGAGCGCTGGTCCAGCCAGTGCACGAAGTTCTGCACGCCGCTCTCGATGATCGCCTCGGCCTGCGCCACGGCAGCCTGGCGCTTCTCGCCGGCGGTCTGCACGATGGCCGACAGGTCATCGACGGTGTAGAGGTAGACGTCGTCGAGCTGGGCGACTTCGGGCTCGATGTCGCGGGGCACCGCCAGGTCGACCATGAACATCGGGCGGCGCTTACGCGCCTTCAGCGCCCGCTCCACTGCGCCCAGGCCGATCAGCGGCAGGGTGGAGGCGGTGCAGGAGATCACCGCGTCGAACTCATGCAGCCGGCTGGGCAGGTCGGCCAGGCGCATCGCCTCGGCACCGAAGTGCGAGGCCAGCTTCTCGCCGCGCTCCAGCGTGCGGTTGGCGATCGCGATGTGCTTGGGCGCCTTGGCCGCGAAGTGCGTCGTCGCCAACTCGATCATCTCGCCCGCGCCGACGAAGAGCACGCGGATCTTGCGCAGATCCTCGAAGAGCTGCGCCGCCAGCCGCACCGCCGCAGCGGCCATGCTGATGGAATGCGAGCCGATCTCGGTGGAGGTGCGCACCTCCTTGGCCACCGAGAAGCTGCGCTGGAAGAGCTGGTGCAGCGTGGTGCCCAGCGTGCCGGCGGAATCCGCCTCGCGCACCGCCTGCTTCATCTGGCCGAGGATCTGCGGCTCGCCCAGCACCATCGAGTCCAGCCCGGAGGCGACGCGGAAGGCGTGGCGAGCGGCGGCCCCTTGCTCCAGCACGTGGGTGTGACGCGTCAGGTCATCGGCGCTGACGCCGCCCTGCGTGGCCAGCCACTCCAGGGTCGGGCGCACCAAGTGGCGCGAACGGCCCGGGTCGGCCGCCACGTACAGCTCGGTGCGGTTGCAGGTGGACAGCAGGGCCACTTCGGGCTGCGCCCGCTGCAGGCCCTCGCGCAGGCCGCGCAACGCCGGGGAGAGCTGATCCAGCGTGAACGCGAACCGGCCGCGCAGGTCGACCGGCGCGGTGTGGTGGTTCAGGCTGAGGGCAAAAACGCTCATCGCCCGATTGTAAGATTCCACGCCGTGGGGCCGGCCGGCGATCCGCGACGCCGACGAGGTGTCTTGATCAGGATCATTTTCCATGGCGGCGATTCGCGGGCGGATCGCAACAACACCTGGCGGGGCACATGGGATTTTTCGACGCACTCAATCACCTGTTCAATTTCCTGCTGCCGGCCCTGGGGCTGGCCGCGATCGCCGCTGCGCTGAGCAAGGGGCTGTGGCGGCGGGAGCTGGCGGGGGTGCGCTGGCTGGCGCTGTTCCAGGCCGCGGCGGTGATGAACCTGGTCGCCCTCGTGCTCGGCCTGCTGATCCAGGGGCGCGACGGCCGCATGGCCACCTACGGGCTGATGCTGCTGGCCTGCACCGCGGGGCTGTGGTGGCGCGGCTTCGGGCCCGGGCGGCGTGGCTGACCGTGTGAACGGCTGGCCGCGGCGCAGCGGCAGGGCTCAGAAGGTGTGAACGAACGTTGGGGCTGAATCGTTAAGCGGGGCATGAGCGCAGCGACGACAAGACCGGAAGAAGAACAACAGGCCCAAACGGGGCTGTTCGGCGAAGGGGAGCTGCTCGAGGTGGCTGCGCAGCAGCCCAGGCAAGAGGCACCGCGCGCCGCGCGGGTGATGTCGGCACAGCGCGATCAGGTCGAATTGCGAGCGTACGATCTGGATTCGGTACTGGCAGATGACCATGTGGCGCGCACCGTGTGGGCCTTCGTGCAGTCGCTGGACCTGGCGCCGCTGTATGCGCGCATCAAGTCGGTGGACGGGCGCGGGGGCGCGCCGGCCATCGATCCGGCGATCCTGGTGGCACTGTGGCTATGGGCCACCATCGACGGGGTGGGCTCGGCGCGCGAAGTCGACCGGCTGTGCGAGCGCGACGATGCCTACCGCTGGATCTGCGGCGGCGTGGGGGTGAACTACCACTCGCTGGCGGACTTTCGGACCCAGCACGAGGCGTGGCTGGATGCGCAGCTCACGCGCTCGATTGCCGCACTGCTCGATCGCCGGCTGGTCACGCTCAACGTGGTGGCGCAGGACGGACTGCGCGTGCGTGCCTCGGCCAAGGCGTCGAGCTTTCGTCGGCGCGACAAGCTCGCGCAACTGCATGCCCAGGCCCAGGCGCAGGTCCAGGCCCTCAAGCGCGAACTGGCCGAGGACGCCGGGGCCAGTTCGCGGCGCAAGCAGGCCGCCCAGGAACGCGCGGCACGTGAGCGCGAGCAGCGCCTGGCTGCCGCGCTGGCGACGATGGAGCGGATCAAGCCGGCGGCCGAGCCCAAGAAGGCCAAGCCCTCCAAACGACGCGGGCGCGACCACGACGGCGATCCTCCCGCGCCGCCCGCCCCCGAACCCAAGGTGCCGCCCGAGCCGCGCGTGAGCAGCACCGACGCCGATGCGCGCGTCATGAAGATGGCCGACGGGGGCTTCCGCCCGGCCTTCAACGCCCAACTGGCTGTCGATGCGGCAACGCAGCTCATTGCCGCCGTGGACTTGGTCAACAGCGGCTCGGACATGGGGCAGATGGACCCCCTGCATCAGGCCGTGCAGCAGCGCTACGGCCTCACGCCCGACCATTGGCTGGCCGATGGCGGCTACACCAAGCTGGCCGCCATTGATGCGCTCACCGAGCGCGGCACGCAGCCCGTGCTGCCCGCTGCGCGCAGCCGCAATCCCGATATCAATGCACTGGCGCCCAAGCCCTCGGATTCCCCGGCGCAAGCCCAGTGGCGCAGCCTCATGGCCAGCCACTGGGGCAAGGACCTGTACGTCTGGCGCGGTGCCAGCGTGGAGTGCGCCAACGCGCAGCTGCGACGGCGCGGCTTCACGCGCCTGAACGTGTGCGGCCTGGTCAAGGCGCGTGCGGTGCTGCTCTGGCACGCCCTGGCGCACAACCTGATGCGCATGCGAAGCCTGAATTTCGCCTTCATGGCCTGATCTGGCCGCCCAGCAGCGCCTGCGCGGCGCGCCAGCCCTGGCTGCCGCGCGCACCCACACGCCCAGCGCGCGCTGCCCACCGCCGTCCGCGCCGCACCGCCCATCTCACGACGGCCACGTCTTGCCTGCGTCGGGCTTGCCTCTCCGTGGTTCGTTCACGGCTTCTCAGGCGTCGCGCAGGATCGCGTTCTCCGCGCCGTTCCGGCCCAGTGCACCCGCGGCCACCAGGTCCTCCAGCAGCTGCGTGGCGAAATCCAGCAGCGGGCCGGCCACGCCGGCGCGGGCCTGGCAGCTCGCCAGCAGCGGGGTCGATGCAGCCCAGGCCAGCACTTCGTCCCAGGGCTGCTCGCGTTCTTCCATCAGGTGGTACTTCAGCAGCACCTTGGCGGCGTGGCGGGCGTGCTTGCGCGGGTCGGCCTGGTGGCCGGCCAACCGCGTGCGGGCGCGGGCCAGCGCCGCGGGGATGTCGCCAAAGGGCGCGCCGTGCCCCGGGATCACCCAGCGCACCGGCAGGCGCTCGATCAGCGCCAGCGTCTGGGCCACCTCGTCGAAGGCGTCGATGCCATCCAGCTCGGGGAAGACCACGCCGAAGCCGTTTTCCCACAGCGCGTCACCGGCGATCAGCACCCCGTCGGCGGAGCGGAACAGCATCACCGCGTCGGGGTCATGGCCGGGTGCGGCCAGCACGTCCCAGCGCTGCCCGGTCACCTCCAGCTCCACGCCCGGCGGCAGCACCCCGTCGAGCTCGTAGCGCTCGCAACGCTGGCCGGTGGGGGCGTAGCTCAGTACCTGCTCGTCCCAGCGCCGCACGGCATCGGCCTGGCCGGGTGGCACCGAGATGGGCACCGGCCCGCGCGAACCCGGTGCCCGATGGGCCCGCTGCAAGGCGGCATTGCCGCCGCAGTGATCCGAGTGCAGGTGCGTGTTGAGGATGCGCCCCAGCGGCCGGCCGGCCAGCGCATGGTGGACCAGCGCCACGGTCTGCGCTGCGTGCGTGCAGTGGCCGCTGTCGACCAGCACGGCCGGCGCAGCCGGGTCGGCAGGGTCGTGCAGGAGGATGTTGTTGGAGGACAGCCAGCCGCGTTCGAGGAGGGTCAGGCCGGGGGGCGCAAAGGGGGCAGACATGGCGCGCGACTCTACCCAATGGGGGTGCGACAACGCCGTTGCAGGGCCTTGATCGGTGCATGAGCGGGGTGATCCCGGCGGCCGTCTCAAGACGTATCCCGGTGGAGTGTTGTCACCTGTCGACAGGCACCGCAGGCGGTGTGCGCTTGCGTGGACGATTCCCGCCTCAGTGCAGACGGAGTGGTACCGGACAGCAGCGCGAATCAATGATATCGGTGTGTCCGATAAGCCGTGACTATATGACCGCCTCCCTTCCTGCCCGGACCGTCCTCCTGGTCGATGACCATGTCGTGTTCCGCCAGAGTCTGGCGCTGTTGCTGCGCCAGCGCCATGCGCACTGGTCCTTCCTGGAAGCCGGCTCGCTGCACAACGCGCTGAAGATCCTGGCCAACGGTACCCGCATCGACCTGCTGCTGCTCGACCTCACGCTCAAGGACAGCCGGGGCCAGATCACGCTGGAGCGCTTGCGCGCGGCCCACCCGGGTGTGCCGATGCTGGTGCTGTCCGGTGACGAGAGCGCCGAGCAGGTGGCCGCGGCCCGCGACCGGGGCGCGGCCGGCTACGTCTTCAAGACCGAGGATGTGCAGGCCCTCCAGTTCGCGGTGGAGTGCGCCCTGCGCGGCGTGCCGAGTTTCCCTGGCGGGCCGGCCGCGTCGGCGGACGAGCCCGAGGATGTGGACCTGTCCGGCAGCGAGCCGGTGCCCGGTGGCTTCTCGGGGCGCCAGGCCGATGTGATCCGCCTGCTGCTCGATGGCAAGTCCAACAAGCTGATCTGCCGCGAGCTGGCGCTGTCCGAGTCGACGGTCAAGACGCACCTGCAGGCGATCTTCCGCAAGCTGGACGTGAACTCGCGGACCCAGGCGGTGGTGGCGGCCGCCCGACTGGGGTGGCGGGCGGGCTGAACCCGGCGAGGGAGCACCGCGCCGCGTGGCGCCACCGCACGGGCGATGACGCTCAAGCAGGCGCCGTGGCGTGCCGGCTCAGCACACGCGGGCCAGGGCGTCGTGCAGCTCTTTGGCGCTGAAGGGCTTGTGCAGGCCCGGGATGCCGCTGTGGGCGAGCGCCTGGAAGTCGGTCGGCGCGGTGCCACCGGTCAGGATCAGGGCGGGCAGGCATGGGCTTGGCAAGTGGCAGGGCGATGCTGAAGCAGGTGCCACGACCGGGCTCGGAGCGCAGTTGCTGCGCGGCTTCGAGCAGCGCCAGGCGGCGCTTCACGATGGACAGGCCGAGGCACACGCCGACCAGCACGCCGCCGTGCGTGGCGCAGCGCACCGCGTTGCCTACCAGGTTGCCCAGCACCTGCCAGGGGTTGCTCGAGCAGCAGGCCCGTGAGCCACCCGGTGGTGGTCATCGGCTGGCGCAGGTCATGGCTGGCCGCCGCGAGAAAGCGAGTCTTGGCCGCATTGGCCGCATTGGCCGCATTGGCCGCCGCGCAGGACGCCAGCGTGATGCATGCACGCCTGAACGCGGCAGGTTCATCCGTTTGGCCGAAGCGCCAGGCCGGCTCGATGCGCGACGCTACGTCCCGTGCGCCCGGCGGGCTGCAGGCAGTACCGGCAGCCGTGCTCGGCATCGGATCGTTCCACGGAGCAAACACCCATGAAGATGCGTCTCTTGACCCTGTCGCTTGCCAGTGCCGGGCTGCTGGTTGCCTGTGGCGGAGGCGGTTCCACGTCCTCCGACAATGGCAGCATCACCACGGGAACCGTCACGCTGACGGGGGTCGTGGCCTCCTACGGCGCCGTCATGCCGTCGACGAGCGTGGCCATCAAGTGCGCGGCCGGTTCGGGCACGGCCACCACCGATGCCACCACCGGGGCCTACACCGTGGCGCTGCGGGATGCAGCGCTGCCCTGCGTGCTCAAGGCCAATGGCAGCTCGCTGGTGATGCACTCTGTGGCGCCTGGCTCTGGGACCGACAAGACGGTGACGGTGAACATCTCGCCGTTGACCGAGCTGCTGGTGGCGCAGCTGACCGGCGCAGATCCGGCCAGCTTCATGGAGACCGTCACCACCGCCCAGCTCACCGGCCTGGTGACCACCAGCAAGGTGCAGGCGGCCGAGACGTCCGTGCTGGAGACGCTGCTCACCGCCGGCGTCGCCACGGGCGGGGTGTCCGACCTCATCTCCGGCGCGCTAAGCTTCAGCGGCTCCGGCAACCACTATGCCGTGGCGCTCGGCAACCTGAGCAGCACGCTGACCAGCACCGGCACCACCCTGACGGGGTTGACCGATACGGTGGCAGCCACCGCGGCGTCCACCAGCGCGGCGGGCAGCAGCACCGCCACCGCATCGAGTGCCACCCCCTCGCTGCCGGCTGACCTGCTGCTCAAGCCGAAGGCAGCCACCTGCGCCGCACTGCGCAGCACCACCTACCGGGTCGTGCAGTTCAAGCCGTCGGTCACCACAGGGGCGACCGATCCGGTCACTGCCACCAACACGATGACCTTCGACGCGGCCACGCTCACCGCCACTTGGAACGACGACGGCAGCACCGAGGTCTGGACACCGGTCGCTGGCGACACCTGCCGCTTCACCAACCCGGATGGCGTGGACATCGCCATTTCCCCGGCGGGCGTTGCCGTGGCCCGCACGCCGGACACCGGCACGGGCACGACCGTGTACCGACTGGCGCTGGCCTTCCCCGAGCAGATCCATGCGTTGGAGGACCTGGCCGGCACCTGGAACACCATCGGCTGGGAGACCGTCAGCACCGGCACCGCGCTTGACGCAACGGCCGGGACCTTCGTGATGACCAGTGCCGGTGCCATCACCAGTGCACGCTGCTTCGACCAGGCGATCGACACCGCCGATGGGTCCTGTACCGGCCAGACGACGGGGCTGCCGAACGTCAGCGCCAACAGCGCGGGCGGGTTCGACCTGATCGGCTTGGACGCCACCGATCCCTGGCGTGACCGCGGCTTCTTCTACCGGGCGGGCAATGGCGACCTGATGATGGTCTCGCTGAACGCCAGCGGCGAGTTCATGCTGGCCACCAGGATGCGCACGCTCACGCTGCCGACGGTGGGTGCGGTGACGAGCCACTGGAACTACGAGCTGACCACCGCGAATCAGTCGGTCACGCCGGCCTATCTGACGGGCAACACCGTGCTCAGCACGGACATCGGCACCGGCCGCTGGACCCGCACGGCCTGGAATGTCGCCCCCGCGGTGACCTACCCGCAGACGCTGGAGATCAACAAGGCCCGCAATGGCTATGCCCACCGGTTGGCGGCCACTGGCGTCACCCAGTCCGATGGCAGCACCAGGAATGTGCGTGAGTTCTACAGCCTGACGATGCGCGGCATGGGCATCAGCCCGGTGTACCTGCCCAACACCAGCACCAGCACCACCACCTCCGTCAACCAGTTGTTCCTGTTGTCAGTGCAACGGCCGCAGTGACGAAAGACCGCCATGCAGCTTCTTTCTCCTTCCCGTATGCGGCGCCAGACGTTCGCGGCCGCTTTGGCGGTCTGTAGCGTGGCCGGCGTGCCGGCGCGGGCCCTGGCCCAGACTCCATCCGCCGCCGCTGAGGCCGCCGACCCCGGCTATTCCTACCTGATCGGCCTGGCCCGCATGGACCACACCTACCGGGAGTTCCCGCGTTCGCTGCCGGTGCAGAGCAAGGTGCGCACGTCGAGTCCGATGCTGGCGACCGGGGCGCTTTACGCGGTTCATCCCGGCCTGCTGTTTTCGCTCAGCAGCGAGGTGACCTATTTCCCGGACACCGCCCGGGAAACCTGGACAGCCACCGGGGCCTCCTTCAATGGCCTCACCCTCACCGACCGGGTGCTGCAGACCAACCAGGCCAGCTTCAGCCATTCCGATACCCGCCTGCACGGGCTGTACCGGGTCAACGACCAAGGGTTCGTGGTTGGCGGGCCGTCGGTGCGCACGCAGTCGTTCCGCCGGCACTCGTTCGAGGTCGGTGCGGACAACGCGGTGTCGCTGCCCCGGTCCACGACCGTGGAGGAAACCTCCACGGAGGTGATGTTCAGCCTCGGGCTGGGGGTGGAGTCGGGCGGGGTGAAGGGCCGTTCGAGCCACTACAGCGCGCGCGCGTTGGTCAGCGTGCCGATGATCCGCAAGGTGGAGAACACCAATCATCCGGGGGTGACCTTCGACGGCACCCGTGGCTACGACCTGTCGCTGGAGGGGCGCTACAGCCTGGCGGTGCATCCTGGCATGCACGTCGGCCTGTGGGGGCGCTGGAGCGAGGTGCGCCGAAGCGCACAGTCCCAGACCTCCGGGACCACCACGCTGGAGCTGCCGCGGCACGAGCAGTCGGCACTCGGCTACGGCATCGAGCTGCTCTGGAAGCTCTGAACCGACGCGACGGGGGAGCTCAGCCGCGCAGCACCAGCTCGCCGCGCAGCGAATGGGGCAGGGTGCTGGTGATCGTCACGTCGATCATCTGCCCCACCAGCCGTGCCGGGTTCGGCCCGGCGGCGAAGTTGACGATGCGGTTGCACTCGGTGCGGCCCATCAGCTCGTTCGGGTCCTTGCGGCTGGGACCCTCCACCAGGATGCGCTGCACCGTGCCGACGCGTGAGGCGCTGATGCGGCGCACGTTTTCTTCGAGCAGCGCCTGCAGCTGCTGCAGGCGCTTGAGCTTGAGCTCCTGTGGCGTGTCGTCGTGCAGCGCCGCGGCGGGCGTGCCGGGGCGTGGGCTGAAGACGAAGCTGAAGCTGGCGTCGAAGCCCACGTCCTCGATCAGCTTCATCATCTTGTCGAAGTCGGCCTGGGTCTCGCCCGGGAAACCGACGATGAAGTCGCTCGACAGGCTGATGCCGGGGCGCACCGCGCGCAGCTTGCGGATCGTGCTCTTGTATTCCAGGGCGGTGTAGCCGCGCTTCATCGCCATCAGGATGCGGTCGCTGCCGTGCTGCACGGGCAGGTGCAGGTGGCTGACCAGCTGCGGCAGCTTGGCGTAGACGTCGATCAGCCGCTGGGTGAATTCGTTCGGGTGGCTGGTGGTGTAGCGGATGCGCTCGACGCCGGGAATCTCGGCGACGTACTCGATCAGTGTGGCGAAGTCGGCGATCTCGCTCGTGTTGCCCATCGCGCCGCGGTAGGCATTGACGTTCTGCCCCAGCAGCGTGATCTCCTTGACGCCCTGGTCGGCCAGCCCGGCCACCTCGGTCAGCACCTCCTCGAAGGGGCGGCTGAACTCGTCGCCGCGGGTGTAGGGCACGACGCAGTAGGAACAGTACTTGCTGCAGCCTTCCATCACCGAGACGAAGGCCGAGGCGCCTTCGACGCGGGCCGGCGGCAGGTGGTCGAACTTCTCGATCTCCGGGAAGCTGATGTCCACCTGCGGGCGGCCCAGCGTCTGGCGGCGCTCGAGCAGCTGCGGCAGGCGGTGCAGCGTCTGCGGGCCGAACACCACATCGACGTAGGGCGCGCGTTCGACGATCGCCGCGCCCTCCTGGCTGGCCACGCAGCCGCCCACGCCGATCAGCACGCCCTTCTTCTTCAGGTGCTTGACGCGGCCGAGGTCGGAGAAGACCTTCTCCTGGGCCTTCTCGCGCACCGAGCAGGTGTTGAAGAGGATCAGGTCGGCCTCTTCGGGGTTGTCGGTGGGGGTGTAGCCGCGCGTAGCCGCCATGACGTCGGACATCTTGCCCGAGTCGTACTCGTTCATCTGGCAGCCGAAGGTGCGGATGTAGACCTTCTTGCCGGTGGCCGCGGCCTCGCCGCTGGTGTCGATGACGGGGTTGGCGGTGTCGGTGGGCGAAGTGGGCGTGCTCATGGGGAGATCCTGCGCGGGCGCGGAAGGCCGGCCTGAGGCGTCGGCCAGAACAAGAAGGGAAGAAGAGGGGGGCGGGGCTCGCGTGGGCGCGCTCAGCGCGTCCAGGTCTGCCCGGCCGGATCGAAGGTGTAGGTCGCGGCTTCGGCGGCGCTGCGCGGCCAGAAGCGCGCGGCTTCGTCGGACCGGATGATCCAGACGTCCTTGATCAGGCCGTCGAAGTCGTGCGTGTAGTGCACCCCCAGCGCCTGGCCGGCGATGGCTGCGCTCATGACCAGCAGGTTGTTCTTGTCGCGGATGCGTGCGCCCGGAGCCAGCCGGGCGGCGCTGCCGTTGAGCAGCACGTCGGGCGCGTCCACCACCTTCAGCGTGCCGCGCAGGGCCTGGGCCGGGAAGCTGCGCTGCACCTGCTCCTGTGCCGGGCACAGGGTGCCGACACTGCACAGTCCAACCAGCAGCAGGCCGACGAACTGTCGCCGGCGGGGGGGGGTCAAGACACAGCGGGGCATGGTGTGGATCCAGGGGCTGCGTTTCAAGGAGGACCAAGCAAAACGGCCTGAGGGTGAACCTCAGGCCGTCTGCGATATCTGGTGGCGCTTCACGGACTCGAACCGCGGACCTGTGGATTATGATTCCATCGCTCTAACCGACTGAGCTAAAGCGCCAAGAGCCCAGAAGTATAGCGTGGAAAGCGCATTTGTCGAGGGTTCGGCTTGTATGTTGCTTCTTCCCAACGGGTGGGTGGGCCCGTGTGTCGGCTGCAGCCAGGTGCCGTGCTGCCGGTGGGTTGACCGCGGTCAGGGGAACGCGGCCTCCCGGGTTTCGCCGGTCGAATGGCCGGCGTGGCCGACCTACACTGCCTGAGACCTTCCGCGGTCGAACTCAAACCACCCCTGCTGGAGACTTCATGAGCGACACGATCAAGTACCTGCTGTCCGAGGATCAGATGCCCAAGGACTGGTACAACCTGGCGGCCGACCTGCCGGTGCCCGCGCCGGCGGTGCTGCACCCCGGCACGATGCAGCCGGTGGGGCCGGATGATCTGTCGCCGCTGTTCCCGATGTCGCTGATCATGCAGGAGGTCTCCACCGAGCGGCGCATCGAGATCCCCGAGCCGGTGCGCCAGGTGTTCCGTCAGTGGCGCCCGTCGCCGCTGTTCCGCGCCCGCGCGCTGGAGAAGGCGCTCGGTACGCCCGCCAAGATCTACTACAAGTACGAGGGCGTCAGCCCGGCCGGTTCGCACAAGCCCAACACCGCGATCCCGCAGGCCTTCTACAACGTCGAGGCGGGCATCCGCAAGCTGACCACCGAGACCGGCGCCGGCCAGTGGGGCTCGTCGCTGGCCTTCGCGGGCTCGCTCTTCGGCATCGAGGTGCAGGTCTTCCAGGTGCGGGTGTCCTACGACCAGAAGCCCTATCGCCGTGCCCTGATGGAGACCTACGGCGCCACCTGCGTGCCCTCGCCCTCGCCGCTGACGCAGGCCGGCCGCGCCATCCTGGCCCAGCGGCCGGACCACCCGGGGAGCCTGGGCATCGCGATCTCCGAGGCGGTCGAACTGGCCGCGCAGCGCGACGACACCAAGTACGCGCTGGGCTCGGTGCTCAATCACGTGCTGCTGCACCAGACCATCATCGGCGAGGAGGCGATCCTGCAGATGGCGATGGCCGGCGACGATCCGGACGTGGTGATCGGCTGCACCGGCGGGGGCAGCAACTTCGCCGGCATCGCCTTCCCCTTCATCGGCATGCAGCTGCGCGGCGGCCCGAACGCCAAGAAGCGCCGCATCGTGGCGGTGGAGCCGGCGGCCTGCCCGAGCCTGACGCGCGGCCAGTACGCCTACGACTTCGGCGACACCGCGCACCTGACGCCGCTGACCAAGATGCACACGCTGGGCAGCACTTTCACGCCGCCGGGCTTCCATGCCGGCGGCCTGCGCTACCACGGCATGGCGCCGATGGTGTCGCACGTCAAGGAGCTGGGGCTGATCGAGGCGGTGGCCTACCACCAGATCGGCTGCTTCGAGGCCGGGGTGACCTTCGCCCGTGCCGAGGGCATCGTGCCGGCGCCGGAGTCGAACCACGCCGTCAAGGGCGCGATCGAGGAGGCGCTGCGCTGCAAGCGCGAAGGGAAGGCCGAGACCATCCTCTTCAACCTCAGCGGCCACGGCCACTTCGACATGATGGCCTACACCGACTACTTTGCCGGCAAGCTGCAGGACCTGACCTACGACGAGGGCGAGCTGGCGCAGGCTCTGTCGGGGCTGCCCGCCGTTCCCGCCTGAGGCCTTCCGCAGCTCCGGCATGAACGAAGCCCGCCGATTGGCGGGCTTTTCGTTTTGGGCGGGGTGGATCAGCGCAGCGTCGGCAGGCTGTCGCGCAGCACGCGGGCGGCGCCCATGCCCACTGAGGCGCCGAAGCGCTTGGCCAGGCGCTCGGCCACGTTCTCCTTGGGCGTGTAGTCGATCACCTCTTCGGCCTTGATGATCTCGCGGGCCACGTGGTCCAGATTGCCCAGGCCGTCGGCCAGGCCGAGCTTGATGGCTTCCTCGCCGTTCCAGAACAGGCCGGAGAAGGTCTCGGGCGTCTCCTTCAGGCGCTTGCCGCGGCCCTGCCGGACCACCTCGATGAACTGGCGGTGGATCTGGTCGATCATCGCCTGGGTCAGGGCGCGGTGCTTGTCGCTCAACGGCGAGAAGGGGTCGAGCATGCCCTTGTTGTCGCCGGCGGTGATGAGGCGCCGCTCGACGCCGAACTTCTCCATCGCGCCTGTGAAGCCGAAGTTGTCCATCAGCACGCCGATCGAACCGACGATCGAGGCCTTGTCGACGTAGATGGCATCGGCGGCGGCGGCCACGTAGTAGGCGCCCGAGGCGCAGGTCTCCTCGACCACCGCGTAGACCTTCTTGCCGTGCTTGACCTTCAGGCGGCGGATCTCGTCGTTGAGGATGCCGGCCTGCACCGGGCTGCCACCAGGCGAGTTGATGCGGATCACCACGGCCAGGGCGCCCTGGTCCTCGAAGGCGCCCTTGATGCCCGAGAGCAGGAACTCGGCGCTGGCCTCGGTGTCCGCGGCAATCTCGCCACGCAGCTCCACCAGGGCGGTGTGGGGTCCGCTGGGGGCGCTGCTGTGCTGGTTCTGGTTCAGCAGGGCCCAGGCCACCACCAGCACCAGCAGGAACCATCCCAGGCGGAAGAAGCGCTTCCAGCGCCGGTCGTTGCGGCGGTCACGCAGGTACTCGCGGGCGAACTGCTCCAGCAGGCCGTCGACTGCGCTCCGCCCGCTGGGGGCCGTCGCCGGGGCGGTTGGCGCTGCTGCCGCTGTCGCGGGGGCCGGCGCGTCAGGTGCAGCGGGGGCAACGGGCACTGCGGCGCCCGGCGTGGAGGCCGGTCCGGTCGGCGGGAGGTCGGAGGGGGTCGGGTCGTCAGCTTGCATGGTGCATCGGCATGCGGTGGCTGCACAGAGCAGGTGTTGCAGCCGTGGGGTTCGTACGCGAGGGGGCTCAGTCAGTCGGCGGCGGCTGGCTGCAGGTGCTTGTCAGGGTACCAGTGAACCTGGCCGTCGCGCTCGCCGACCCGCAGCGGTTTGAGCGAGCGCCCGGCGCAGGGTCCCGCCACGCAATGGCCACTGGCCGGGTCGTAGGCAGCACCGTGGATCGAACACAGGATCCAGCGGCCGCTGTCGTCCAGGAACTTGCCGGGCTGCCAGTCCATCTCGGCGGGGACGTGGGCGCAGCGGTTCAGGTAGCCCACCACCCGGCCCTCGTAGCGCAGCACGAAGCCGCGCACGGGCTGGCCGTACTCGGTCAGGTCGAAGACGTGGGCATCGCCGGCCTCACCCAAGTCGGCCGAGGCGCACAGCGGCACCGCGGGGGCGTTTGCGTCGAGGGCAGAGGAGTCGCTCATCGGGGGTTCAAGCGTGGTTCAGCAGCCACTGGCGCAGCTCGCCGACGCTGTGGGCCACGTGCAACGGCTCGTGGCCGGTCAACCGGGCCGGCTCGTGGGCTCCGTAGGCGACGGCGACGCTGGCGGTCCCGGCGTTGGCGGCCAGCTGCAGGTCGTGGGTGGTGTCGCCGATCATCAGCGTGCGTTCGGCGTCCACGCCCAGCTCGGCCATCAGCTCCATCAGCATCTGCGGGTGCGGCTTGGAAAGCGTCTCGTCGGCGGTGCGGGTGGCGTCGAACAGGCCATGCAGGGCGGCGTGCTGCAGCGCCTCGTTCAGGCCCTGGCGGCTCTTGCCGGTGGCCACCGCCAGCAGGTGCTGGCGCTCGCGCAGCACCTGCAGCAGCGCCGGGATGCCTTCAAACAGCGTCAGCTCGTGCTGTTCGCGGAAGTAGTGGTGGCGGTAGCGCCGCCCCAGTTCAGGGTAGCGCTGGGGCGAGAGGCCGGGCACGGCGTGCTGCAGCGCGTCATGCAGGCCCAGGCCGATCACGTAGGCGGCGGCCTCGTTGCTCGGCACCTGCACGCCCAGGTCGCGGCAGGCGGCCTGGATGCAGCGCACGATCAGCGCGGTGGAGTCGAACAGCGTGCCGTCCCAGTCGAAGACGATCAGGTCGAAGCGGCGGTGCTGCCGGGGGGTGAACGGGGCGGAACTCATGGGGTGCTGGCCGCTGCCGCCGGGGCGGTGGTCGGCAGGAGGGGGGCTGAGGACAGGCGGGACAGGAGTGTCGCGCACTCCGGTGGCAGCGGCGCTTCCAGCTCGATGCGTTCCCCACTGGCCGGATGGTCGAAGGCCAGCCGGCGTGCGTGCAGGAACATGTGCTCGAAGCGGCAGCCCGGCACCGCCGTGCCGCGCGCGAGTGCCTTGTTGACGGCGAAGTCGCCGTACTTGTCGTCGCCGACGATGGGGTGGCCGGCCTGCTGCAGGTGCACGCGGATCTGGTGGGTGCGGCCGGTCTTGATGGTCACGTCCAGCAGGGTGTGGCCCGGCAGGGCCTGCACCACCCGCACCAGGCTGATCGAACGCCGGCCGTCGGGGTGGTCGGCCGGGACCGCCTTCACGCGGCGCTCGCCCGCGGCGTCGAGGTACTTGTGCAGCGCCACGTCGATCACCTTGAGCGCGGCCGGCCAGGCGCCAATCACCAGCGCCGCATAGGTCTTGCCCGTCTCGCGCTGGCGGAACTGGTCCTGCAGCGCAGTCAGTGCGCTGCGCTTCTTGGCAATCAGCAGGATGCCGGAGGTCTCGCGGTCCAGCCGGTGCACCAGTTCCAGGAAGCGCGCCTCGGGCCGGGCCCGGCGCAGCTGCTCGATGACGCCAAAGCTGACCCCCGAGCCGCCGTGCACCGCCACGCCGGCGGGCTTGTCGATGGCCAGAAGGTGCTCGTCCTCGAAGAGCAGCGGGAACTCGCGCGCCGGCACCGCAGCGCCCTCGGCGGGGTCGCGCTCGGCCAGGCGCAGCGGCGGCACGCGCACCTCGTCACCGGCCTCCACGCGGGTGTCGGCGCCAGCACGGCCCTTGTTCACCCGCACCTCGCCGCTGCGGATGATGCGGTAGACGAGCGTCTTGGGCGCGCCCTTCAGTTCGCGCAGCAGGAAGTTGTCCAGCCGCTGCCCGGCGCTGCCCTCGTCGACGACCAGGTGCCGCACCGCGGCGGCGCCAGCGCCGACCGGCGATGCAGCGGGCGCCGTGGCCGGCTTGACGCGCAGGGGCGTGGGCGCTGCCGGCCGGCCTGGGGTGATGATCGGCGCCGTGGATCGGGGATTCCCCCCCGGGCGGGGCTTGCGCGGGGCGGGGGAATCACCGGCTTTTCTGCCCGGTGTCCTGCCTGCCGATACCCCTATAATCTTTCGCACCACGTTCACGCTGTAAGTGTTTGATTTGTCAGAGTTTACCGGGCACCGCAGCGGGAAGTGGGGAGTCGGCCGGCCGCGCCTGAGGTGCGCAGGGCGATTCCATCGGTGATGCAGCGTCGGGTGCTGCCCATGGTGCCGCCTCCCAAGGTGAGCCGGCGGATGGGTGAGCCAGGCGCAAGAATTCACGCTGACAGGACTTCATCACAAGGTTTCCGGCTGCAGCCGGGGCCCATCGCTGCTGCCGATCCAAGGGGGTCGGGTGGCGGCGGCGGCGCCGAGGCTGTGGCCTGCGTCCGGCAAGGGACGCGTCGTTGCATGCCCATGTCCATCCTCCCCACGAGTGCCCCCGCGCTCGCCTGCCTCCTCCCCCGGGTGAAGCCCGGCGGAGCCGGCGGGCGTGTCGAGCCGCTGGCGCCTCGGGCTGCCCACCGCGCGCCACTGTCGCGCCGGATGCGCGGCACAGTGCCCTGCCGGTCGGTCGGCCGGCATCACGGGATGGCCTTGGGGCCGGCAGCGGCGCCTCGCAAGCCGGCGCACGCGCCAACGCTGCCGGTCTGAGGGTGGGCGGCATCGAGCCGCCACGCCTGCACCGACCGCAGTCCAGGGCGATTCCTTCACGGTGCTGTTGCGCTGAGTTCGTGCATCGACGTCAGGTTGCCGCCGGGTTTTGACCCGGTGGTGACGTTTTGCATGAGCGTCGTGTGCGGCCACAGGCTGCCACGGTGCAACAGGAGACCGCATGAAGCGCATGCTCATCAACGCCACGCAGCCCGAGGAAAGGCGCCTGGCGATCGTCGACGGCCAGAAACTGCTCGATTTCGAAACCGAGATCGAGGGCCGCGAACAACGCAAGGGCAATATCTACAAGGCCGTCGTCACGCGCGTCGAGCCCTCCCTGGAAGCGTGTTTCGTCGACTACGGCGAGGACCGCCACGGCTTCCTGCCGTTCAAGGAAATCTCGCGCCAGTATTTCAAGGAAGGCGTCAGCGTCCGCGACGCCAAGATCTCCGACGTCATCTCCAACGGCCAGGAGCTGCTGGTCCAGGTCGAGAAGGAAGAGCGTGGCAACAAGGGCGCGGCGCTGACCACCTTCGTCAGTCTGGCCGGGCGCTACCTGGTGCTCATGCCCAACAACCCGCGCGGCGGCGGCGTGAGCCGGCGCATCGAGGGTGAGCAGCGCGAGGAGCTCAAGGAGAACCTCGACCAGCTCGAATACCCCAAGGGCATGAGCCTGATCGCCCGCACCGCCGGCATCGGCCGCACGGCGCCCGAGCTGCAGTGGGACCTCAACTACATGCTCAAGCTGTGGACCGCCATCGACGAGGCGTCCAGGGCCGGCCGGGGTGCCTTCCTGATCTACCAGGAATCGTCGCTGGTCATCCGAGCGATCCGGGACTACTTCACCGCCGACATCGGCGAGATCCTGATCGACACGGACGACATCTACGAGCAGGCCAAGCAGTTCATGAACCACGTGATGCCGGAGACGGCCAATCGCGTGAAGCGCTACCGCGATGACGCGGCGCTGTTCAGTCGCTTCCAGATCGAGCACCAGATCGAGACGGCCTTCAGCCGCACGGTGAACCTGCCCTCGGGCGGCGCCATCGTGATCGACCACACCGAGGCGCTGGTCGCGGTGGACGTCAACTCGGCGCGCGCCACCCGTGGCGGCGACATCGAGGAAACCGCCACCCGCACCAACCTCGAAGCCGCCGACGAGATCGCCCGCCAGTGCCGCCTGCGCGACCTGGGCGGCCTGATCGTGGTCGACTTCATCGACATGGAAGAGAGCAAGAACCGCCGCGAGGTCGAACAGCGCCTGCGCGACGCGCTGCGCTTCGACCGTGCCCGCGTGCAGTTCAGCTCGATTTCCAAGTTCGGCCTGCTCGAACTCAGCCGCCAGCGCCTGCGCCCGGCGCTGAGCGAGGGCTCGCACATCACCTGCCCGCGCTGCAACGGCACCGGCCACATCCGCGACACCGAGTCGTCGGCGCTGCAGATCCTGCGCATCATCCAGGAGGAGACGCTGAAGGAGAACACCGCCGCCGTGCACGTGCAGGTGCCGGTGGAGGTGACCAGCTTCCTGCTCAACGAGAAGCGCACCGAGATCACCAAGATCGAGCTCAAGCAGCGCTGCACGGTGCTGCTGGTGCCCAACAAGCACCTGGAGACGCCGAACTACAAGCTGGAGCGCCTGCGCCACGACGACCCGCGTCTGGAGAACCTCAGCGCCAGCTACACGATGATCGAGGAGCCGGACGAGGAAGTTGGTATCACCCGGCGCGAGAAGAACGCCAAGCCCCGGCAGGAGCCGGTCATCAAGGGCGTGCTGCCCGACCAGCCGGCGCCCGTTGCGGCGCCCAAGCCCAAGCCCGAGCCGGTCGCTGCGCCGGCCCAGCCGGTGGCCCATTCAGCTGCGGCTCCCGCGTCGGCACCGGTTGCCACCGCCGCGCCGGCGGCTGCGGCTGGCAACGGCTTCTTTGGCTGGGTGCGCAAGCTCTTCGGCATGGCGCCGACGGTGGCGCCCGAGGTGGCTCCGGCCGAAGCGGTGCCGGCGGTACAGGCCCCGGCTGCGGCGAAACCGGCCGAACGCGAGGGCCGTGAAGGCCGTGGCGAGCGCGGTGGCCGCGAAGGCCGCGGTGAACGCAGGGACGGCCGCGGCGAGGGCCGGGGTGACCGAGGCGAGCGCCGCCGCAACGGCGAAGGCGCCAAGGGCGAGGCCCGCGCCGAGCGTCAGGGTGAGCGCCAAGGAGAACGCCAAGGAGAGCGCCCGAATCGTGGTGAACGCCCCGACCGGGCTGAACGTGGTGAGCGTCCCGAACGCGCTGAGGGCCGCAACGGCAACGAGCCGCGCCGCGAGCGCCAGGTAGGCGACGAGGCCGGCCGCGGTCCGCGCACCGACCGGCGTGCGCTGGCCACCGTCGCCGAGGGGGCAGCAGCAGACGTGTCTGCACCGGCCTTCGAGGACACCCAGCCGCAGGGCGCCGAGAGCGATGCAGACCGGGACGGCCGCCGCCGCCGCCGCGGTGGCCGCTCGCGCCGCGAGCGCGAGGAAGGCCAGGGCCGCGTCGAGAGCCAGGAGCTGAACGCCGAACTGGGCGCCGAGGCCGCCGTGCCGCTGACGCAGGTCGAAGGCACCGCTGGCGAGGCCGGGGCCGTACCGGTGACGGCGGTGGACGAGGCGGCTGCCGAGGGCGCTGATGCACAGCGCGACGGCCGCCGCCGCCGCCGTGGCCGCGGTCGCGGCCGTGAGGAGGGCGAGGGCGTCGAGGGTGGCGAGTCCGCTGCCGCACAGGCACAGGCCGAGCCGGCCATGGAAGGCGCTGCGCCTGCCGCGGTGGCTGCCCAACCCGAGGCCATCGCCGCTCCGGTCGAGCCCATCGTGGTCGAGGTTGCGCCGGTGGCCGCGCCGCTCGCCGTGGCGCAGCCCTACGTGCTGCCGCTGGATGCCCTGGCCGAACTGGCGCGCGGCGCCGGCCTGGAATGGGTCAACAGCGATGCCGACAAGGTCCGTGCGGTGCAGGAGGCAATTGCCTCCGAGCCAGCGCCCGTGCGCGTGCCGCGGGTGATCAAGCCGGTGGTGCTGATCGACGAAGGCCCGCTGGTGCTGGTCGAGACGCGCCGCGATCTGGCCGGCCTCACCCTCCCGTTCGAGCGGGGCTGATCGACCGGCGAGAGGCCCTCGCCATTGAACCCGGGCCCTGGTTGTTCCAGGGCCCCCAAGCCGCCCGGCTGCTGTCCGGCGGCTTTTTTGCGTCCATGCGCTCAAGCGTTCAGCGGGGGGAGCTCGGTGTTTCTGCGCGCGGATCGTGTTGCTTGATTGTCGAATCCGCCGGTCAATGGGCTTGTCAAGCCCCTGAATGCGTGAACTATTTCTCTTCAACTCCTATATTACAAACGGTAACTCTGTGCTGATCAGTGGATCCCGCGGCATCCGACCCTGGGGCCGAGCACATGCGAGGAGATGTGTCATGTGGCGTCGTGTGCCTTGTGCACTGTGGGCTGCTCTGGGCGCGCTGGCGCTGGCAGCCTTGGCCTGGTCGGCACTCGGGCGGGGTGATGCGGCGGCGCAGACCGTGCGCAAGCATGCACAGGCCGATGCCGGGCAGATCCTGCAGGCAGCAGGCTTCCCCTGGGCGCGCCTGGAGATCGACGACGAGGTGGGGCGCATCGTGGGCGATGCCCCCTCGCTGGCGCAGCGCGCCGCGGCCTTCACGGCAGCCGGGACCTTGCTGATGCCGATGATGGGTTCGCCCGGTGTCTTTGCCCGGCTGGAGGATCGGCAGACGTCCAGCCTGCCCGGGCTGCCGGAGCTGCCCGCAGCGGGCGACGCGCCCCCTGTACCCTCGCGGCCCGGGGAGGCTGGGGCCGAGGCCACCAAGGCCGGCAACGCAGCGTCTGCTGCGTCCGCTGTCACTGCTGCTTCCGCTGCCACTGCTGCCGCGGCGGACTGCCAGCGGGCGATGGCGCGGCTGCTGCAGGCCCAGCAGATGCGATTCAAGCTCGCCTCGGCCGAGTTGGCGCCGGGCAGCGCCCCGCTGCTCAAACGCCTGAGCGAACAGGCCCTGCGCTGCCCGCAGGCAGGCATCGTGGTGCAAGGGCATACCGACGCCCAGGGCGATGCCGGCGCCAACCTCGCCCTGTCGCGCCGGCGTGCCGATGCGGTGGTGGCGGCGCTGGTCAAGGACGGTGTGCCTGCTGCGCGATTGAAGGCCGAGGGCCTGGGCGAGAGCCGCCTGCTCGATGCCACTGACACGCCGGCCGCCCACGAACGCAATCGCCGCATCGAGTTCCATCTGGCACCGTCGACGCGCTGAGGCGCGCGGCGGATCCACGCTCCCACCCCCCTTCGACGCCATCGCGCGGAGATCACCATGTACCTGCTCAGCCAGTTGTGGCTCCATCTCGTGCTTGCCTGCCTGGCTGGCGCGGCATTCGGGTTTGCGCTCCGCCTCCTGTGTTCGCGACGAGCGCAGGACGCCCAGAGGCAGGCCCAGCGTGACGAAGCCGAACAGGCCCGGCGCGCCCACGTGGGCGAGATGGCGGCCCTGCGCGACAGCCATGCGCAGGCGCTGGCCGCGGGCCAGGCCGACCTCGACGCCAGCCAGGCCCGGGCCGCAGACCTGCAGGAGCGCAGCGACCGGCTGGCGCAGGACCAGCGTGAGGCGATGGAGCGCATCGGCTTGCTGGGCCAGGAGGTGGAGAGCCACCGCAGCAGCAGCCAACGCCTGGCTGAGACGCTCGCCGAAACCCAGGCGCAGGCCGGCAAGGTCGGGCAGGCGTTTGAGGGCCTGCGGGCGGAGCACTCCGAGTTCAAGGACGCCAGCGTCGCGCAGCTCAGCGCACTGCAGGCCCGGCTGGACGCCGCCCAGGGCGAGAAGGAGGCGCTGGCCGAGTTGCAATCCGCGACCGCCGGCGAGCTGGATGCCGCCCGGCAGCGGTTGGTCGACCAGCAGGCCCAGGCAGAGGCTCGGCAGGCGCAGTGGGATGCCACGCGCGCGCAGCTCGACGCCGAGCAGCAGCAGGCGCAGCAGCGCCAAGCCGATCTGAGCGGGCAACTGGAGGCGGTCCAGGCCGAGGCCGGCCGGCTGAGCGATGCCCTCGACGGTGAGCGCAGGGCCGCCCTGGCTGCCGCAGCGGCAGCGGCTGCCGCGGCCGGTCTGGCTGCCCAGACACAGCAGTCAAAGCTCGACGAGTTGCATGCGCGCCTGGCCGAGCAGGGCCAGCGCGTGGCGGCAGCCACCGAGCGCGCGGGCCTTGCCGAGGCGGACCTGGCGCGTGTCGACGAAGAGAGGGCCGCCGTCGCGGCCGACCTGGAGCGCAGCCGCCAGAGCGAGGCCGCTACCCTGGCGGAGCGCGATGAGCTCTCGGCGGCCCTGGCCCGCATCCAGGCGCAGGCGGGTGCGCTGCAGGCCGAGTTGAGCGAATCGCAACAGGCCAGGCAGGGGCTTGAAGCCGCGCAGGCCGTGTTGCGCGGGGCGTTTGAGGCTGCTCAGGCCGCGGTGCAAATGCACCAAGCGGCCGCGCAGAACCACCAGGCTGAAGCGCAAGCCCTCCAGGCCGAGGTGAGCCGCCTGAGCCTTGCATTGGACGGCGAGCGGGAGGCCGCCCTCACTGCCGCAGCGGCAGCGGCGGCCGCTGCGGGCCTGGCCGCCCAGGCACATCACGCGAAGCTCGATGCGCTGCAGGCCGATTTGAGTGAAGTGCGTGAATCCAGGCAGGCGCTGGAGGCGGCGCTGGCCCTGCATCTGGGCGAGCGTGACGAGGCACGGCGCGAGCGTGAAGAGGCCCGGCGCGAAGCGGCTGCAGCAGCCCAGCGGCAGGAGCAGGAGCAGGCCCAGTGGCGCAGTGAGCTGGCAGAGGCCCAGGCGGTCTCGGCCCGCGAGCGTGAAGGGGCTGTCGCTGCGGCCGCTTCTGCCATGGCGGCGGCGGGTGCTGCGGCGCTGGCCCACCGGCGGGCCGTCAGCGCACTGGAATCGCAGGTGGCCCATTCGGACGCCAAGGCGAATGAGGCCCTGTCGCAACGGGCGGCCATCGAGGCCGACCTGGCGGGCAGCCGGCAGGAGCTGGCTGCGCGATCGGCGGCGCTGGAGGCACTGCAGACGGAGCTGGAGGCCGCGCAGGAAGCCGGCTCGCGTGCCGCTGCGGCCCTGGCCCGGGAACGCGATGAGCTGCGTGACCAGCTGCAGGCCGCCTCGCTGCGCATGCGCGACGAGGCCGATGCCGCCCGGCGCGCCCACGGCCTGGCGCTGACCGAACAGCGCGAGGCCCACGCGAGTGCCTGGGCGCAGAGCGAGGCCCGCACGGCCGAACTGGCGCAGCAGCAGCAGACCTTGCAGGCGCAGCTGGAGGCCGCGCAGGTGAGCCTGCAGAAGCAGGCTGGCGAGCTGGACGTGCTGCACACGACCCTGGCCGCGAACGATGAGCAGCTGGCGGTGCTGGCCGCGCGTGCCCGGGCCGAGCGTGAGCGCAAAGAGGCCCTGGAGTCGATCCTGGCCAGCGCGCGGGATTCGTTCGCCCATCAGGACGGCGAATCGCAGCAGCGCATCGGCGAGCTCACCGCCGAGGTCGAACGCCTGCGGGCCCTGACCGACCTGGCATCGGTCGCGGTCGCTGCCGAAGTCGAGACCGTTGCTGCGCGGGCGCCGGTGTCTGCGCTGGCGCTGCTGTCCAAGGAGGAGATGGCAGGGCTGGTGCTGGCCGCCGGGGCGGGGCAGCCGCCGCAGGGTGTCGCGGCCGACCGGGGCGAGCCCGACGATCTGAAGATCATCGACGGCATCGGGCCTGTCAACGAGCGCTGGCTGCACCAGCAGGGTGTGTGGTACTTCTGGCAGATCGCCGCCTGGCTGGCGCCGGAGGTGGCCTGGGTGGCGCACCACCTGCCCAACTTTGGCTCCCGGGTCTACCGGGAGAACTGGGTGGCCCAGGCCGCGAAACTGGCCGCGCAGGGCGACGCGGCCACCAACGCCGCAACGGCCTGACGGCACTCTGCCCGGGCGGGCCCGCGTTCAGCCGGCCAGCAATTCCAGCGCGCGCTGGTAGGCCGGCTGGTGCATCAGCTCGTCCCAGGGCAGCGGCGGGGTGCGAGGCAGCAGGTCCAGGCGGCGCGCCTCGCTGTCCGGGTTGGGCGACCAGTCGCCGCGGGCCTGGGCGTCGGCCAGGCCGTCGAGCAGCTCGTCCACCGCGCTGCCGCCATCGAGCGACTGGTTGCACAGCAGCACGAGGTCGCAGCCGGCCTGCAGCGCCAGCAGCGCGGCGTCGGTGTAGCTCAGCGTCGCGGCACCGTTCGCTCCCTTCACCCCCGGCACGCGCCGGGCGGCCTCCATGCTCAGGTCGTCGCTGAACACCGCTCCCTGGAAGCCGAGCCGGCCGCGCAGCACCTCCTGCAGCCAGCGCTCGGAGAAGCCGGCCGGGCGGCGATCCACCTTCGGGTAGATCACGTGGGCCGGCATCACCGCGCCGAGCACCGTGCCGAGGGCGCCGTAGGGCAGCGCATCGTCGGCCAGGATGGCGCTGAGGCTGCGCTCGTCACGCGGCACGGCGACGTGGCTGTCGGCTTCCGCCCAGCCGTGGCCGGGGAAGTGCTTGCCGCAGTTGGCCATGCCCGCCTGCAGCAGGCCGTGCATCAGGCTGCGCGCCAGCATCGTCACCACGCGCGGGTCGCGGTGGAAGGCGCGGTCGCCGATCACGCCGCTGCGGCCATGGTCCAGGTCCAGCACCGGGGTGAAGCTCAGGTCGACGCCGCAGGCGCGCAGCTCGGCGGCCAGCACGTAGCCCGCGGCGCTGGCCATCTCGCAGGCGGCCAGGGCACCGCTGCCGGGGCGGCCCTTGTGACCTTTGGCATCGTCGCGCATCCAGCGCTCGCCCAGCGCACGCATGGCTGGCAGGTGGGTGAAGCCGTCGCTGCGAAAGCGCTGCACCCGCCCGCCCTCGTGGTCGACGCAGACCAGCACGTCCGGGCGGATGTCCTTGATCTCGTCGATCAGCCCGGTCAGCTGGGCGCGGTCGCGCCAGTGGCGCGCGAAGAGGATCAGCCCGCCGGTGAGCGGGTGTTCCAGCCGGCGGCGGTCATCGGCGTTCAGTTCGGGGCCGGCGATGTCGAGGACGACGGGGGCGAGTTCGTGCATGGCGGGGCGGGGCGGGGCGGTTCAGGCCGTAGGGGGTCCGTCGGGCAGGCGCTCGACGACGACGAAGCTGGTGGCGTAGTCGCTCTCGTCGGTGAGGCTGACGTGGGCGCTCAGGTGACGGGCGTCGAACCAGGCCGCCAGCTCGCCGTGCAGGCGCAGGGTGGGCTGGCCGCTGGGCAGGTTGAGGGTCTCGCAGTCGCGCCAGCGCATCGGCGCATGCAGGCCCAGGCCGATGGCCTTCGAGAAGGCCTCCTTGGCCGAGAAGCGCGTCGCCAGGTAGGTGACGCCGCGCTTGTCCACCCGGGCGCGCCGGGCGTGGAAGACGCGCAACTCGTCCGGGCCGAGCACGCGCTCGGCAAATCGGTCACCGTGGCGCGCGAGGGCGGCGGCGATGCGCCGGATGTCGCAGATGTCGGTGCCGACGCCGAAGATCACGGCGCGTACGCGCGCTGGATGCAGCGCTGGTAGTCGCGGATGGTCTCGGTGTAGCCGAGTTCCAGCGCATCGGCGATCAGCGCATGGCCGATCGACACCTCCATCACGCCGGGCACGGCGCGCAGGAAGTCGCTCAGGTTGTCGCGGTTCAGGTCGTGGCCGGCATTGAGCTCCAGACCCACGGCCAGCGCGGCCTCGCCAGCGCGCACATAGCGCGTGAGCACCTCGGCTTGCTGCGGCGTGCCCCAGGCGCTGGCGTAGGCCTCGGTGTAGAGCTCGACGCGGTCGGCGCCCACCTCGCGGGCGGCGCGCATCATCTCGGGGATCGGGTCCATGAAGAGGCTCACGCGCACGCCCAAGGCCTGGCACTCGGCGATCAGCGGGCGCAGGCGCTCGGCATCGTCCGGGAAGGTCCAGCCGTGGTCGGAGGTGAACTGGCCCACCGAGTCGGGCACGAAGGTGGCCTGGTGCGGGCGAACCTGGCGGATCACGTCCATCAGGTTATGGAAGGGGTTGCCCTCGATGTTGTATTCGATCGCGGGCCAGGCCTTGAGCAGCTCGGCCAGGTCGGTCACGTCGTGGGCGCGGATGTGGCGCTCGTCGGGTCGCGGGTGCACCGTGATGCCCTGCGCGCCGGCTTCCAGCACGATCTGCGCGGCCTTGGTGACGCTCGGGATGCCGAGGTGGCGGGTGTTGCGCAGCAGGGCGACCTTGTTGAGGTTCACCGACAGGGCGGTGCGGCCGCCGTGGGCGCCGTGGTGGCCGGGTTCGGGAGCGACGAGGGGGTTCATGCGCAGGTCAATCGATGAGCTTCTGGACCTCGACCATCAGCGCGCGGGTGCGCAGCGTCGAGGTGCCCAGATGATAGTGAAGCAGCTGGCGCAGCTGGCTGCGCAGTTCGGGCAGGGCGCCCAGGCAGGCCTGGCGCAGGCCCGCGAGGTCGCCGGCCGACAGTGCCGCCTGCAGTGCCACCAGCGTGGCGCCGGTGATGCCGCTGATGCTGCCGGGGGGGCCTTCGGCCTGGGCGCACACGCCCACCTCGGGCGCCAGCTGGTGGCGCGCGCTGGCGGCCACGGTGGATTGGGTGGCGGTGATGCGCGAGAGCTCGGGCAGCACGCCCGTCTCGCTGAGCAGGCAGAGCTCGAAGGCGCGCAGCGCGGCGGCCACCTCGGCCTCGTCTCCGGTGGCGAGCACCGGCAGGGAGGCGGCGTAGGCGTCGAACAGCGCCGGGTGCGGGTCGTGGCGCGCCAAGCCGCGCAGCAGCAGCTCGTTGAGGTGGAAGCCCGCCAGCAGCGCGGCGCCGCCGAGCATCGGGCCGCCACCGGCCCACTCGGCGCTGCGCAGCAGGGAGACCTCGGTGCCCTGTTCCTCACGCTTGCTGCCCAGCAGGACCATGATCCGCTGGAAGGGCAGCAGCACTGCGCGCAGCTGCGAGTAGGGCCGCTTGGCGCCCTTGGCGATCGCGGCGACGCGGCCCTGCTCGCGCGTGAACAGCTCCAGGATCAGGCTGGATTCGCTCCAGTCGTGGTGGTGCAGTACATAGGCCGCCAGCGGCTGTGGCGCGGCGCGGCGGGTGGCCATGGCGAGCCGGGCGCCTTACTCGTAGCCGTAGCTCTTCAGGCGCTGCTCGTCGTCGGCCCAGCCGGAGCGCACCTTGACCCACAGTTCCAGGAAGACCTTGCCCTCGCTGAGCCGTTCCAGCTCCTGTCGGGCCTCGCTGCCGATGCGCTTGAGGCGCTCGCCGCCTTCGCCGATCACCATGCCCTTGTGGGCGTCACGCTCGACGATGATGGTCGCGGCGATGCGGCGCAGGTTGCCTTCCTCGGTGTACTGGTCGATCTGCACCGTCGAGGTGTAGGGCAGCTCGTCGCCGGTGAGGCGGAACAGCTTCTCGCGGATCAGCTCGGCGGCCAGGAACTTCTCGCTGCGGTCGGTCAGCGCATCCTCGTCGTAGTACCAGCCCTGCTCGGGCAGCAGCGGGCGGATGATGGTCAGCAGCCGGCTCGCGTCGTCCTTCTTCGTGGCCGACAGCGGCACGAACTCGGTGAAGGGGTGGCGCGCCTGCATCTGCTGCAGCCAGGGCAGCAGGTCGGAGCGGCGGTGGATCAGATCGAGCTTGTTGGCCACCAGGATGACCGGCTTGCCCGGCGGAATCAGCCGCAGCACCCGCTCGTCGTCCGAGCCGAAGCGCCCGGCCTCGACGAGGAAGAGCACCACGTCCACATCGCCCAGCACCGATTGCACGGTCTTGTTGAGGTTGCGGTTCAGCGCCGCCGTGCCGCGCACCGTGTGGCGGGTCTGGAAGCCGGGCGTGTCGACGAAGACGAACTGCGTGTCGCCCTCGGTGGTGATGCCGGTGATGCGGTGCCGGGTGGTCTGCGCCTTGCGCGAGGTGATGCTGACCTTCTGGCCGATCAGCGTGTTCAGCAGCGTGGACTTGCCCACGTTGGGCCGCCCGACGATCGCGACCAGGCCGCAGCGCTGGCCGTCGGCACCGGGGATGGTCATGCCGGCAGAAGGCGGTGTGTCCGAGTCGTCCGACGCATCGGGCACCTCAGGGACGTCCGGAACCGAGTCGGAGGCGTTGCCGTCGTCGGCGGGGTCGGGCAGGGGGTCGGCGTTCATTCGGGGAGGGCGCTCAGGCGCGTCAGGACTTCTCGGGCGGCTTCCTGCTCGGCGGCGCGGCGCGAGCGCCCCTCGCCGCGGCCTTCAATGCCCAGGGCGGGTACGCTGCAGCCGACCTCGAAGATCTGGTCATGGGCGCGGCCGCGGGTGGTCTCGATGCGGTAGTCGGGGACCGGCAGCTTGCGCGCCTGCAGCCATTCCTGCAGCTGGGTCTTGGCGTCCTTGGCCCAGGACTGGGTGGCGGTCTCGGACACCAGCGGCTCGAACAAGCGGCGCACCAGCCCCTGGGCAGCGTCGAAGCCGGCGTCGCGGTAGACCGCGCCGATGATGCCCTCCATCGCGTCGGCCAGGATCGACGGGCGCTGGGCACCGCCGCCACGCGCCTCGCCTTCGGACAGGCGCAGCACCTCGGGCAGCTGCAGCGACAGCGCAAGCCGGTGCAGCATGTCCTGGCGCACCAGGTGGGCGCGCACGCGGGTCAGGTCGCCCTCGGGCGAGCTGTCGTACTGGTCGAACAGCAGGTCCGAGACCGCGAGGTTCAGCACCGCGTCGCCGAGGAACTCCAGCCGCTCGTTGTGGTCGGCACCGTGGCTGCGGTGGGTGAGGGCGCGCACCAGCAGGCGCCTGTCACGGAAGACGTGACCCAGGCGCTGCTGCAGGGCATCGAAGGGAGAACTCAAGGTGGCGGGCCGGGGCAGGGCTGAAGAATGGCGAGAGGGACGGATGGAAGGGGGAACAGGGGCGAAGGACAGAGGTGCGCGGGTCAGTTGGAGCGCGCGCGGTACTTGATCAGCAGCGAGACCGGGCCGATCAGCTCGATCTCCTTGTCGTAGGCGAAGGCCACCACCACGCGGTCGTTCTCCTTGGTGATGACGAGGTCCTTGCCGGAGATCGAGGTGATCGAGTACTCCACGTCCTTGTAGCGATCGAAGGCGGTGCGGATCTCGGAGACCGTGCTGCCGCCGCTCTGCGCCACCTTCTCGATCGCGCGCTTGGCGGTGTAGTACTCGTTGACGGTGGGCACCACCCGCAGGGTCAGCAGCAGGACCGTTGACACCAGGATGGCCCAGAACACCAGGCTGATGAGCGTCAGGCCGCGCTGGCCCCGGCGCTGGAGCATGGGGGAGGTGTGCTGCGCTGTGGTCATCCCGGTTCTCCTCGATCGATGGGGCTCACCTGTACCGCCGACTCACTGGAAGGCGCCGATGCGCTTGAGGCTGCCGAAGTTCATCCAGACGAAGAAGGCACGTCCGACGATGTTCTCGTCCGGCACGAAACCCCAGAAGCGCGAATCTTCCGAATTGTCGCGGTTGTCGCCCATCATGAAGTAGTGGCCGGCCGGCACCTTGCAGGTCACGCCTTCGGCGGTGTAGCGGCAGTTCTCCGAGCCCGGGAAGCTGCGCGCGCGCATGCCGTAGCTCGACGGCAGGCTGGGGTCGACCAGGATGCGGTGGTTCACCACCGCGCCAGCAGCGCCAGCACCCGCACCATTGCCGCTGCCCGGCAGATCCTCCTGGAACTGCTTGGCGTAGCTGCGCTGGTGCTCCTCGTAATAGTCGTCCAGTGCCTTGAGCGGCACGGGCTGGCCGTTCACGCTGAGCTTCTGGTTGATGTAGGCGATCTCGTCGCCCGGCACGCCGACCACGCGCTTGATGAAGTCGATGCTGGGGTCCACCGGGTAGCGGAACACCATCACGTCGCCGCGCTTGACCGGGTTGTTGTCGATGACCTTCTTGTTGATCACCGGCAGGCGCACGCCGTAGTGGAACTTGTTGACCAGGATGAGGTCGCCGATCTCCAGCGTCGGGATCATCGAGCCCGAGGGGATCTTGAAGGGCTCGAACAGGAAGGAGCGCAGCAGGAAGACCAGCAGGATGACCGGGAAGAGGCCGGCCGTCCAATCCAGCCACCAGGGCTGGGCGAGGACCCTCTGGCGCGCTTCCTCGACGTTGCCGTCCACCTGCTGGATGCCCAGGCGCTGCAGTTCGGCCCGGCGGGTGGCGTCCTGTGTGGCCAGCGTGCTGGCTGCGGCCTGGCGGCGCGGCAGGAAGACGAAGCGCTCGGCCAGCCAATAGGCCAGCGTCACGAGGGTGAGGAGGAACAGCAGCAGGGAGAAGTTCCCGTTCCACTTGCCGAGATACCAGCCCGTGCCGTAGGCGACGAGGCAGGCGTAGAGGATGCCGGTGAGGGTGCCCATTCAGTGTCCGATAGTTCAGTCTTCGACCTGCAGGATGGCGAGGAAAGCCTCCTGCGGCACCTCGACGGAGCCGATCTGCTTCATGCGCTTCTTGCCGGCCTTCTGCTTTTCGAGCAGCTTGCGCTTGCGGGTGATGTCACCACCGTAGCATTTTGCCAGCACGTTCTTGCGCAGTGCCTTCACATCCTCACGGGCGATGATGTTGGCGCCGATGGAGGCCTGGATGGCCACGTCGTACATCTGGCGCGGGATCAGCGTGCGCATCTTGGCCACCACCGCGCGCCCACGGTACTGGCTTTGGGAACGGTGCACGATCATCGCCAGCGGGTCGACCCGGTCGCCGTTGATCAGGATGTCGACCTTGACCACGTCGGCGGCGCGGTACTCCTTGAACTCGTAGTCCATCGACGCGTAGCCACGGGTGGCGGACTTCAGCTTGTCGAAGAAGTCGAGCACGATCTCGGCCAGCGGCAGCTCGTAGGTCAGCATGACCTGCTTGCCGTGGTAGGCCATGTTCAGCTGGATGCCGCGCTTCTGGTTGCACAGCGTCATCACCGTGCCCACGTAGTCCTGCGGCATGTACAGGTGCACCGTGACGATGGGCTCGCGGATCTCCTGGATCTTGCCCTGGTCGGGCATCTTGCTGGGGTTTTCGACCTGCAGCACGGTGCCGGTGGCCAGCTCTACCTCGTAGACCACGCTGGGCGCGGTGGTCACCAGGTCCTGGTCGAACTCGCGCTCCAGGCGCTCCTGCACGATCTCCATGTGCAGCAGGCCCAGGAAACCGCAGCGGAAGCCGAAGCCCAGCGCCTGCGAGACTTCCGGCTCGTAGCGCAGCGAGCTGTCGTTGAGCTTGAGCTTCTCCAGCGCGTCGCGCAGCTGGTCGTACTCGCTCGCCTCGGTGGGGTACAGGCCGGCGAAGACCTGCGGCTGGATTTCCTTGAAGCCCGGCAGCGCCTCGGTGGCGGGGCCGGCGTTGTTCGGCAGCTTCTTTTCCAGCGTGACGGTGTCGCCCACCTTGGCGGCGGCCAGTTCCTTGATGCCGGCGATGATGAAGCCCACCTCGCCCGCCTTGAGCACATCGCGGTTCTCGCTCTTGGGCGTGAAGACGCCCAGGTGCTCGATCGGGTAGACCGTGTTGGTGGCCATCATGCGGATGCGCTCGCCCTTGGCGAGCTGGCCATCGACCATGCGCACCAGCATCACGACGCCGACGTAGTTGTCGAACCAGGCATCGATGATCATCGCCCTCGGCGCACCGTCCGGATTGCCCCTGGGTGCCGGCATGCGCGTGATGACGGCCTCCAGGATCTCGTCGATGCCCATGCCGGTCTTGGCCGAGCAGGGAATGGCGTCGTCGGCGTCGATGCCGATGACGTCCTCGATCTCCGCCTTGGCGTTGTCCGGATCCGCCGAGGGCAGGTCCATCTTGTTGAGCACCGGCACCACCTCCACGCCCAGGTCGAGCGCGGTGTAGCAGTTGGCCACCGTCTGCGCCTCGACGCCCTGAGACGCGTCGACCACCAGCAGCGCGCCTTCGCAGGCCGACAGCGAGCGGCTCACCTCGTAGGAGAAGTCGACGTGTCCGGGGGTGTCGATCAGGTTGAGCTGGTAGCTCTGGCCATTGCGCGCGATGTAGGTCAGCGCGGCGGTCTGGGCCTTGATCGTGATGCCGCGCTCGCGCTCGATGTCCATCGAGTCGAGCACCTGCGCCTCCATCTCCCGGTCCGACAGGCCCCCACAGCGCTGGATGATCCGGTCCGCCAGCGTGCTCTTGCCGTGGTCGATGTGGGCAATGATGGAGAAATTTCTGATGTGGTCCATGGGGGGCCGGAGCTGGTTCTCAGCTTGCCCCGGGCCGCACGGTGGCGGCGTCGCCTTGAGGGTACAAGCTGGCTTCGCGCAGCGAAATCGGAGGCGGCGTGAGCCGCCTGGGCGGCGCTACAAAAAAAAGGCACGTCCAATCGTTGACGCGCCCTCCAACAAAAAGGTATGGCAACTGCTTTGCTGGGCTTTCATTGTAGTCAAAACGCCCTGCGGCCCCCCGCATGCGGCCCCGCATCGGACCCAGGGCCCGCACCGCAGGCCACCGGATGGCGCTCAGGCTCGCCTCAACGCCCCGGGCGGATCACGGCGTACTGGGCCCACTCGCCGCGGCGGAACAGCAGGTTCAGCGGCCGGCCCTTGTCCTGCCGGGCCACCAGCGCCTCCAGCTGCTTCACGTCGGTGACCTCCGTGTTGGCCAGCGAGAGGATCACGTCGCCCTCGCGCAGGCCGGCGCGTGCCGCAGCGCCATCGACGGCGTCGATGCGCACACCCGCCTTGAGCTTGAGCTCGCGGCGCTGCGCCTCGCTGAGGTCGCTCACGCTCAGGCCCAGGGCCGCCAGCGCGGCCGGGGCCGGCTTGGCCGGCTTCTCGGCGCCGCCGTTGGCCGGTGCGGTCGCCTTGGCTTCCGCCTCCAGCTCGGCCACCGTGACGCTCAGCTCCTTGTTGCTGCCGCGGCGGAACACCTGCAGCGTGCTGCGCGTGCCGGGCCGGGTCGCGCCGACGAGGCGGGGCAGATCGTTCCAGCGCTCCACCGCCTTGCCGTCGAAGCGGGTGATGATGTCGCCCGCCTCCAGGCCGGCCTTGTCGGCCGGGCCACCGGGCTCGACGCTGCGCACCAGCGCGCCGCCGGCCTTGCCCAGGCCGAGCGACTCGGCCACGTCCTTGGTCACCTCACCGATCTGCACGCCGATGCGCCCGCGCACCACCCGGCCTTGGCTGCGCAGCTGGTCGGCCACACGGCTGGCTTCGTCGATCGGGATGGCAAAGGAAATGCCCATGTAGCCGCCCGAGCGGCTGTAGATCTGGGAGTTGACCCCCACCACCTCGCCGCGCAGGTTGATCAGCGGGCCGCCGGAGTTGCCCGGATTGATTGCCACGTCGGTCTGGATGAAGGGCACCAGGTCGCCGGTGTCGCGCGCCTTGGCGCTGACGATGCCGGCGGTCACGGTGTTGTCCAGGTCGAAGGGCGAGCCGATCGCGATGACCCACTCACCCACCCGTACGCGGTTCACGTCGCCGAAGCGCACCGCCGGCAGTCCGCTCGCCTCGATCTTCAGCACGGCCACGTCGGTGCGCTTGTCCGCGCCGATCACCTTGGCCTTGAATTCGCGCTTGTCGGTCAGGCGCACCGTTACCTCGTCGGCGCCATCGACCACATGGGCGTTGGTCATCACGTAGCCATCGCTGCTGATGACGAAACCGGAGCCGACGCCGCGCGGTACCGACTCCTCGTCGTCCGGGCTGTCCTGCCGGGGCTGTGGCTGCGGCTGGCCGCGACGCGGATCGATGCGCGGGATCGGGATGCCGAAGAAGCGGCGCAGGAATTCCTGCATCTCCTCGTCCGGGCCGCCGCCTTCGGCGCGCGCGGTGCGGACCTTGGACTGGGTGCGGATGTTCACCACCGACGGGCCGACCTGCTCGACCAGGTCGGCGAAATCCGGCAGGCCGCGGGCGGCCGGCGCCGTTGTGCTGGGCCGGGTGGTGGCGGATTGGGCCGTGGCGTCGCGGTGCGACACCAGCGACAGCGCCACGCCGCCGGCGCACAGCAGCGCGGCAGAGGCAACGAGCCAGGTGCGGGCGGTGCGGGGCAGCGCGCGCTGCGGCTGCGCCTCGGACAGTCGATCAGGCATGGGGTCCTCGGTTCAAGGGGGCGAAGTCAGTGGATCGCGGGTGGGCGGCGCCGTACCGGTCGCCCGCCGGACGCTCTTGGAGCGGTCAGGGCCGGCGGCGTTCCATGCCGCTCGAAAATTGTTGCAGCGTCACCAGGGGCACGTCGCCGACCGCGGTGATCCACCAATCGTTCAGGCGGCGGCTCAGGGCCTGCGTCGCTCCCCAGGCAGCGGCGGCATCCCGGTGGTGCACGCTGGCATCGAAGGGTTCAACGAAGATCGACACGAGCGTGAGGCCGTCGCTGAAGGTGGCCTGCAGCAGGCCGGTGCTGGCGTCCGAGGCCAGGGCACCCGCCGGGCTCGCCCCGGCCTGTGCCGGGGCCGCGGCGCTGGCGCTGGCGCTGGCGCTGCGGGCGGCGGCTCGCTCGCCAGGGCGCAGCGGGCGCAGCACGCAACGCACCAGCGTGAAGCTGGGTGGCAGCGCCCGCAGCAGCCAGCCTTCGCGTTCGAGCTCGCAGCGGGGCAGGGATGAGCGTTGGATGCGATAGCCGTCCAGCCGGCGCATCTCCTGCAGCAGGGCCTGTGGCTGCACAGGGGCGTCGAGTTGCAGCTCGGAGAAGGAGGAGGACTCGATCACCTCGCCACGTGCGCCCAGCGTGTCGGCGCGCAGCAGCAGGCCGCTGTGACGCTCCAGCCACAGGCGCTGCGCATAGCGGTAGGTGTCCCGCGGGCGCAAGGTCACCACCTGGGCCTCGTGCCCGGCGGCCCGGTCGGCGGTGGTGGATTGCAACTCGTAGGCGTCGAGGGCGCCAGGGGCATCGCCGATGTTGGCGACCGGGAACCCGGGCAGCAGCTCGCGCTGCTCGATCGACGCCTCGCGCGTCTTCGGCCAGAAGACGTGCACGGTGTCGTTGTGGCGGTAGAGGCGGCGCATCTGGCCGTCCAGCGCCTCGATGCGTTCGATCTGCTGTCGCCCGTCGGCGAAGTGGGTAACGCGCGAGCTGCTGATCACGCCACCCGCGTTCACCACGAAGGTGCCGCTGTAGCTGCGCCGTTGGGCCGCATCCTGGATGCGGCGCACCACCGCCTGGGCATCGCCGAGCGTGGTCGCCGAGGCCGCCTTGCCAGGGCCTGGGCTGCCCGCGACCGCCCAGCCCAGGCCGCTGCTGATCAGCACCCCCGTCACCAATGCGCTGCGCCATGTCCTGCGGCGCTGCTCCAGCCGGGCGGACATCAGCGGGGGCCGGCGTCGTAGGCGGCGTTGCGCAGGTAGCCTGCAGCCGGGCTCAGTGTCGTGCTGCCCGAGTACTCGCGGTGCGCGCGCAGGTAGCGGGCCATCTCGGCTTCGGCCAGGGTGGCTCGTTCGTCCGCACCGACGGCCGATGCCGCGGTGGCCACGGTGGGGGGAGACCACCATGAGGCGCTGCCGTCTGGATCGCTGCGTGTGGACCACACTGCGCCGGCCACCATGACCACCCCGGCAGCCACGCCCACAGGCGTGGCCCAGCGTGACCGCAACGACGGCAACAACGCCCGGCGCCGCGCGTGCGTGACCACGGTGCCCGTTCCCAGGCCCCTCGCATTCCTGGCCCCCGCACCGACCGCGGCCGCGGGCTGCGCCTGGCCTGCGTCGGCACGCGTGGGCGCCAGGACCACCGGCTCGCACTCCAGCCGCTCGCGCAGCCGGCTCATGAACGCTCCATCGCGGGTGGCCGGTGCGGCGAGTTCCTCGCTGCGCAGCACATCGCCGATGAGGTGATAGGCATGCCAGTCGGCGCGGCACTGCCGGTCCGTGCGCCATGCCGTGCACAGCGATGCCACCTGGGACCCGTCGAGCTCGCCGTCCATCAGGGCCGACATCGCAGCCCGATCACTGCCCGCGGGCAGTTCGCTGTGGTTCATCTCGCACTCCAGAGGGGGGCCGCGCTCACCATCGCTGCCCCTTCTTCGTATCCAGCAAAGGCCGCAGCCGCTCGGCAATCGCCTCGCGGGCCCGGAAGATGCGCGATCGCACCGTCCCGATCGGACAGTCCATCGCTTCGGAGATCTCGTCGTAGGACAGGCCTTCCACCTCCCGCAGGAGGATCGCCTGGCGCAGGTCGTCCGGCAACGCCTCGATCGCCTTGTTGACCGTCGCCGCGATCTCCCGGCTGGCCAACACCGCCTCGGGTGTTTCCCCATCGCTTAGTTCGCGCTCGGGCCGGTAAGTTTCCTCGTCATCCTGCCGAGCGCAGGCCAGTGCACTCTCGGTGATGACGGGGTCGCGCTTGAGGTCGGCCAGGGTCTTCTTGGCCGTGTTGACCGCGATGCGGTACAGCCAGGTGTAGAAGGCGCTTTCACCCCGGAACTGCGGCAGCGCGCGGTAGGCGCGGATGAAGGTCTCCTGGGCCACGTCAGCCACCAGGTCGCTGTCGCGCACGAACCGCCCGATCAGGCGTTCGATGCGGCGCTGGTACTTCACCACCAGCATCTCGAAGGCGTGCACCTCGCCGCGCTTGGCGCGCTCGACGAGTTGGGCGTCTGCGTCGGTGGTCATCCGGGATGGGCCGAGTCTGGCGCAGACGGCGGGTCGGCAGGGGAGGGGGGCGTCGCGGGGGAGGTCATGCGGCGCGAGGAATATAGCGCACAGCGCAGACCGTGCCAGCGGCCACCCAGGTCGGCTTCGGAGAGGGCCACCCAGCTGGCCTGGGGCCGCCTCGGCGCCTGTACGGCAGCAGCTGTCAGGCGCAACAGCAGCCATCCCCCCAGGTCGATGCGCACCTGCACGTCACCGTGAACCGGTGCTTCCATGGCGGGCAGGCGCCAGGACCACTGCGCGCCATCCCAGCCGAGCGAGAGTGCCTGTCGCCCACCGGCGCGCCAGACCCCCATCAGCAGGCCGAGCATGGGCAGGGTGACCAGCGCCGGCAACGGGGCGAGGGCGTCAAGCTGAAGTCCGTGCAGCAGCCACAGCAGCAGCGTGCCGGCCGTGGCCGCGCACAGCGCGCGCGTACCGTACAGCCAGCCCCGGCTCGTGAGGGTGTCCAAGACGAACGAAGGGGCGGTGCGCATGTTGCGTCCGCCCCTGCGATGTGCGTCGATGCCCGTCGACCCGCCAGCCGCGTACCCCGCGCTGCCGGTCAGCTGCGGCGGAACACCAGCGTGCCGTTGGTGCCGCCGAAGCCGAAATTGTTCTTCACGGCGTACTCGATCGGCATCTCACGCGCGGTGTTGGCGCAGTAATCAAGATCGCACTCAGGGTCCTGATTGAAGATGTTGATGGTCGGTGGGGACACCTGATGGTGCAGGGCCAGCACGGAGAACGCCGATTCGATGCCGCCTGCGCCGCCCAGCAGGTGGCCGGTCATCGACTTGGTCGAGTTCACCACCAGCTTCTTCGCGTGGTCACCGAAGGCCAGCTTGATCGCGTTGGTCTCGTTGGCGTCGCCCAGCGGCGTCGAGGTGCCATGGGCGTTGACGTACTGCACCTGGTCGGCGTTGATGCCGGCATTGCGCAGTGCCAGGGCCATCGAGCGGCGCGGGCCGTCGACGTTCGGGGCGGTCATGTGATACGCGTCGCCCGTCATGCCGAAGCCGGACAGCTCCGCATAGATGCGCGCACCGCGCTTCTTCGCGTGCTCGTACTCTTCGATCACCATCACGCCAGCGCCTTCGCCGAGCACGAAGCCGTCGCGGTCACGGTCCCAGGGGCGCGATGCCGTGGCCGGGTCATCGTTGCGGGTTGACAGCGCACGCGCCGCGGCAAAGCCGCCCACACCCAGCGGCGAGACGGTGGATTCGGCACCGCCGGCGATCATCACGTCGGCATCGCCGTACTCGATCAACCTGGCGGCCAGGCCGATGCTGTGCAAGCCGGTGGTGCAGGCGGTGACGACCCCGAGGTTCGGGCCCTTGTAGCCGCACAGGATCGACACATGCCCGGAGATCATGTTGATGATCGAGGCCGGCACGAAGAACGGCGAGATGCGGCGCGGGCCACGTTCCAGGTACTCGCCGTGCGAGGCCTCGATCATCGGCAGACCGCCGATGCCGGAGCCCACCATCACGCCGATGCGCTCGGCCTGCTCGGCATCCAGCGCCTCGCCGGTGGCCAGGCCCGAGTCCTTGACCGCCTGCATCGACGCGGCGATGCCGTAATGGATGAAGGCATCCATGTGGCGGGCTTCCTTGGCGGGGATGTACTCCTCGATGTTGAAGCCCTTGACCTCGCCGGCAAAGCGCACCCCCATCTTCGACGCGTCGAAGCGCGTGATGTTGGCGATGCCGGATTGACCGGCCAGGAGGTTGGCCCAGGAGTCGGCAACGGTGTTGCCCAGGGGGGTCACCAGGCCGAGGCCGGTCACGACGATGCGGCGGCGGGTCATGCGTGTGTCAATGGCAGGACGGCGGGATACGGCGCAGCGTCAGTCGCTCAGGACCTGACGTTGTTCTTCGCGTAGTCGATCGCGAGCTGAACGGTGGTGATCTTCTCGGCCTCTTCGTCCGGGATCTCGATGCCGAACTCGTCTTCCAGGGCCATCACCAGCTCGACGGTGTCGAGCGAGTCGGCGCCCAGATCGGCCACGAAGGCCTTCTCGCTGGTGACCTCGGCTTCGGCCACGCCCAGTTGTTCGGCAATGATCTTCTTGACGCGTGCTTCGATGTCGCTCATGACTCTCCTCCGGGAGGGGTGCAGTGAAAACAGCCTGCGATTCTAAGGGGTCCGGAGTGTGACGGATTCCGGGTGGTCAGGCGACCCGCGCAGGACGGAAGTCGGGCTACCTGACCGGATGGGCGGTCGCGTGCGACTCAACCCATGTACATACCGCCGTTCACGTGCACCTCGGTACCGGTGATGTAGCCGGCTTTCGAGGAAGCGAGGAACGAGACGGCTTCAGCGATGTCTTCGGGTGCGCCCAACCGCCCCAGTGGGATCAGGGACAACAGGGCCTGCTTCTGGGCCTCGGGCAGTGCCTCGGTCATGTCGGTGGCGATGAACCCGGGCGCGACGCAGTTGACCGTGATGTTGCGGCTGCCCAACTCCTTGGCCAGCGAGCGGGTCATTCCGGCCACGCCGGCCTTGGAGGCGCAGTAGTTGGCCTGGCCGGGGTTGCCCGAGGCGCCCACCACCGAGGTGATGTTGATGATGCGGCCGTAGCGCTGCTTCATCATCGGCTTGATCGCGGCGCGGCAGGCGCGGAAAACGGACTTGAGGTTGGTGTCGATCACCGCGTCCCAGTCGTCGTCCTTCAGCCGCATGGCCAGCATGTCGCGGGTGATGCCGGCGTTGTTCACCAGCACATGGAGGCCGCCGTCCTGTTTGACGATCGAGTCGATGGCGGCGTCCAGCGCAGCGGCGTCGGTGACGTTCAGCGCGATGCCGCGCCCGCCCACGTGAGCCAGCGCTTCGGTGATGGAGGCGGCACCGGACTCCGTGGTGGCCGTGCCAATCACCTTGAATCCCTGCTGGGCCAGCGCCAGCGCGATGGCACGGCCGATACCGCGACTGGCACCGGTGACGAGGGCAATCTGCGGGGGCGTGGCGAGACTCATGCGAGCAGTCCTTTGACTTCGGCCAGGCTGGCCGGATCGAAGATCGTGGCACTGACCAGTTCGGCATCGATGCGCTTGGCCATGCCAGCCAGCACCTTGCCCGGTCCGCACTCGATGACATGCCTCAGGCCGCGCGCCTTGAGCGCCTGGACCAACTCCACCCAGCGCACCGCGCCGAAGGCCTGACGGTAGAGCGCATCGCGGATGGCGTCGGGCTCGGTCTGCACGGCCACGTCGATGTTGTTGATCACCGGGATGCGCGGGCTGGCGATGGCGATCTCGGCCAGCCGCACGCGCAGGCGTTCGGCGGCCGGCTTCATCAGGCTGCAGTGGAAGGGGGCGGACACCGGCAGCGGCAGGGCGCGTTTGGCGCCCAGCGCCTTCAGCAGCTCGCAGCCCTTCTCGACGCCCGCCTTGCTGCCGGCGATCACGGTCTGCTTCGGGTCGTTGAAATTGACGGCCTCGACCACTTCGCCGGTGGCTGCGGCCGCCTGGGCACAGCCTTCGCGCACGGCCTGGGCATCCAGGCCCAGGATCGCGGCCATCGCACCGGTACCGACCGGCACGGCCTCCTGCATCGCCTGGGCACGCAGGCGCACGAGTGGCAGCGCATCGGCCAGCGTCAGCGCGCCAGCGGCGACCAGGGCGGTGTACTCGCCCAGCGAGTGGCCGGCCACCGCAGCGGGCTCCGTGCCCCCTTCGGCCAGCCAGACGCGGTAATTGGCGATGGCTGCGGTGAGCATCACCGGCTGGGTGTTGGTGGTGAGGTCCAGCGCTTCCTTCGGCCCCTCGGCAATCAGGCGGGCCATGTCCTCGCCCAGGGCGGCACTGGCTTCGTCCAGCGTGCGACGCACGGCAGGGTGGTCAGCCCAGGCATTGAGCATGCCGACGGACTGCGAACCCTGGCCAGGAAAAACGAAGGCAAACGCGGTCATGGTGATCGGTGGATGGGCGCGGTGCGCCTGAGTTCAGGGGGTGGTATGCCGAGGGTCAGAAATCCAGCAGCACGGCACCCCAGGTGAAACCCCCGCCCACGCCTTCGAGCAGGACGGTGTCGCCGGTCTTGACGCGGTGGCTGCGTACCGCCTCGTCCAGTGCAAGCGGAATCGAGGCTGCCGAGGTGTTGCCATGCCGGTCGACCGTCACGATCACCTTGTCCATGGGCAGCTTCAGCTTGCGGGCCGTGCTCTGCATGATGCGGATGTTGGCCTGGTGCGGGATCAGCCAGTCGATGTCCTGCTCGCTGCGGCCGGCCTTTTCGAGCACGGCCCGGGCGGTGCTCTCCAGCACGCCCACCGCCAGCTTGAAGACGGCCTGGCCGTCCATGCGCAGGAAGGGGTCGCCCAGCACGCTCCCGCCAGACAGGGCCCCCGGGGTGCAGAGGATGTCGAGGTGGCGGCCGTCCGCGTGCAGGTCGGTCGCGAGGATGCCTGGGGCGTCGCTCGCCGACAGCACCACGGCGCCAGCCCCATCGCCGAACAACACGCAGGTGGTGCGGTCATCGAAGTTCAGGATGCGCGAGAACACCTCGGCACCGATCACCAGGGCATGGCGCGCGGATCCGGTGCGGATCATCGCGTCGGCGAGGGTCAGCGCATAGATGAAGCCGGAGCACACCGCCTGCACGTCCATCGCGGGGCAGCCGTGCACGATGCCGAGCTTGCGTTGCACGATGGTGGCGGTCGACGGGAAGATCATGTCCGGCGTCGAGGTCGCGACAATGATCAGATCGATGTCGCTGCCCTTCAGGCTGGCAGCTTCGAGTGCATGGCGTGCCGCCTCGACCGCCAGGTCGCTGGCACTGATTTCCGGCGAAGCGAAATGACGCGACCTGATCCCCGTGCGTTCGACGATCCACTCGTCGGAGGTTTCGATGCCACGGGCACCCAGCTCGGTGGCCAGTTCTGCATTGGTCAGCCGGCGCGGTGGCAACGCGCTGCCAGTGCCTGTGATGCGGGAGTGACGGGGCGAGGTGAGGGTCATGCGGCTTGGCGCGACGGAGGCAAACCGCCGGCAGAGGCAAACTCGGGCTGCGCACCGCTCATCGCCGGCATGGCCGCAATGATGCGGTCATGGACGCGATCGAGCAGTCGATTGCGAGCGGCATCATACGCGCGGTTCAGCGCCTGCTCGAAGGCGAATGCGTCGGCCGAGCCGTGGCTCTTGAAAACCAGTCCGCGCAGCCCCAGCAGGGCGGCACCGTTGTAGCGCCGGTGATCGAGGCGGCGCTTGAAGCGGCGCAGCACCGGCATGGCGACGAGCGCGGCCAGCTTGCCATACAGACTGCCGGTGAACTCCTGCACCAGGATGCCTGCCATCAGGCCAGCCACGCCTTCGGCGGTTTTCAGTGCCACGTTCCCGACAAAGCCGTCGCACACGACCAGGTCGGTCGTGCCCTTGAAGATGTCATTGCCTTCGACGTTGCCGTGGAAGTTGAGCACCTGGCGGGCGTCGGCCTCACGCAACAGATCACCTGCGCGCTTGATGACGTCGTTGCCCTTGATCGCTTCTTCGCCGATGTTGAGCAGGCCAACGGTCGGTCGTTCGGTGCCGTCCAGCGCGCTGACCAGTGCGCTGCCCATCACCGCAAACTGCAGCAGGTGCTCCGCACTGCAGTCCACGTTCGCCCCCAGGTCCAGGACCTTGGTATAGCCGCCGCTGTGGTTGGGCAGCAGGCTGGCGATGGCGGGGCGATCGATGCCGTCGAGCGTCTTGAGCAGGTAGCGGGCCACCGCCATCAAGGCGCCGGTGTTGCCTGCAGAAACGCACGCATCGGCCGCCGGCTCGCCGTCGCCCGCCTTGACCTGCTGGATGGCCACGCGCATGGAGGAGTCGCGCTTCTTGCGTAGCGCCACCTCGACCGGATCGTCCATCGTGACCACCTCGGAGGCGGGCACGATCCGGCAACGCTGCCAGACCTGCGCTTCGCGCAGGTCTGCCTCAAGGCCGACCAGCAGCAACTCCGCGCCGGGGTGCTGGGCCAGAAAGGCCTTGCAGGCGGGCAGAGTGACACTGGGGCCGTGATCCCCGCCCATGCAATCCACGGACAGGCGCACCGGCCGCGTCAGGGGCGGGAAGGCGTTCAAGGGTGAAACTCTCGATCGGACGACCAGCGGGCCGGTACGCCCGGATGCTCACCCGGCCTGCGCCGGGATGTCGTCACGCGGGCTGCCTGGTGCAATGCACCAGCGCTTCGCAGCACGAAGCCGCAGGCTCAGGCGTCTGCCTTGGTCTTCAGGACCTTGCGGCCACGGTAAAAGCCCGTCGGGCTGATGTGGTGACGCAGGTGCACCTCGCCGGTGGTCGGCTCGATGGCCGTGCCCGGGTTGGTGAGCGCGTTGTGCGAACGGTGCATGCCCCGCTTCGAGGGCGACTTCTTGTTTTGCTGGACGGCCATGACGGACTCCTGGGTCTTCCGGCTGGAACCGGCTTGAAAAGCCTTCGACTATAACATGCTCGCTGCGGCCGTGTACGGCTTTCAGCTCGAAGCCCCGTCGGGACCCTTCTTCAGTTGCTCTTTCAATCCCGCCAGGGCCGCAAAGGGATGAGGGCGGGGTGCGTTGTTGGTGCCGGCGCCGGCGGTGTCGGGCTGGCTGGCTTCGGGTGACTGCGGGACGGGCGGCTCGGCTGCCTCTTCGTTCACCCTCAGCGGCGCCGGGCAGGTGTTGTGGCGCGGCACGATGGGGGCGGCGAGCAGCAGTTCGTCCTCGATCAGTTCGATCAGGTCGAAGGCCTTGTTGGCCACGAGCACATCGTCTTCGGTTTCCTCGTCGAGCGTGGCAGCCTGGGTTTCGTCCTCGACGAAGCGGAACCAGCGATCGACTTGCATGGGCGTGTCGACCGGGCCCAGGCAGCGCTGGCAAGTCAGCGCGATACTGGTCTGGATCTGCAGGTGCAGCCAGATCTCGGCGCGCGTGGCACGCCGGCCGCGCAACTCGCCCTGCGCCGACCAGGAAACGGTGTGGCTGGACGGGTCGGCGCCAGGGTGCAGCAACTCGGTCCAGCGGGGCAATTCGCCAAGCTGCGCCTGGCCCTGCAGGGGGCAGCCGTCTTCTGCAAGCGAGGCCACGTCAAGGCGACGTGCCAGGAACTCTCGGTGTCTCATGGTCGGAAGTGTAGGCGCAGGGCTGCGCCGGGGCTGTCCAGGGGGTCGGGCGGCAGTTCTCGCCGGATCGGTGGGCCTCGGGATGAAACAATCGTGGCATGCGGCGCCCGCAACGCCGTGGTTTCCTCTGAAAGACCATGTCGCAACTGATCCTGGCTTCCACCTCCCCCTATCGCCGCGAGCTGCTGGCCCGACTGCGCGTGCCCTTTGAGGTCGTCGCGCCCGACGTCGATGAGACACCGCAGGCTGGCGAGGCGCCGGCTGACCTGGCCGAGCGGCTGGCGTTGGCCAAGGCCTGCGTTGTGGCCGATCGATGCCCGCAGGCCTGGGTGGTCGGGTCCGACCAGGTGGCCGAGTACGAGGGGTGTGCCATCGGCAAGCCGGGCTCGCACGGGCGGGCTGTCGAGCAGCTGACCGCCATGAGTGGGCGGACGGTGCGCTTCCACACGGCGGTGGCGGTGGTGCGTCGCCAGGCGGGATTCGCTCGAACCCTGCGGGTGCCCGTCAGCGTGCGGTTCCGTGTGCTGGAGCGCGGCGACATCGAAACCTATCTCCGGCTGGATCGGCCCTACGACTGCGCCGGCAGCGCCCGCTGTGAAACGCTGGGCATCACGCTGCTCGATGCGATCGAATCCGATGACCCGACGGCTTTGATCGGCCTGCCCCTGATCGCGACGACCCGGCTGCTGCGCGAGGCCGGCTGGGATGCGCTGCGGCTCCTGGCTGAGACTGCTTCGGTCGTGCAGGAGGGCGCATGAATCCGCCGCGTCGACAGGCATCGGGGGCGTCATCGCCTGCAGCAGTGTCGGGTGTACCGGACCAGGCTCCCTCGCCTGCCGCACGCACCGGGAGCCTCTGGTTGATGCCCAACACGCTTGACCTGGGTACGCTGCGTGACGGTGTGCCGCAGCCCGACGTGCGGCTGGTGTTGCCGCAGCAGGCCCTGGAGGTGGCGGCCCGGCTGTCACATTGGGTGGTGGAGAACGCGCGCAGCGCACGGGCGTTGCTCAAGCGCGTTGGCGCGATCGCGCCACTGGCGCGGCCACTGCAGGAGTTGGACATCCGCGAGTTGCCTCGTCCTCGCAAGGGTGGCGGGCCGGGGCCGGTCGAGGTGTTGCGGGCGGCCGACTGGCTGGCGCCCGCGTTGGCGGGGCGCGATGTCGGCCTGCTGTCCGAGGCCGGGCTGCCTGCCGTGGCGGATCCGGGTGCAGCGCTGGTCGACGTGGCCCATGCGGCCGGGGTGCGGGTGCGGCCGCTGTCGGGCCCGTCTTCACTGATGCTGGCGCTGGCCGCTTCAGGCCTCAATGGCCAGTCGTTTGCCTTTGTCGGCTACCTGCCCACGGATGCGGCGCAACGGGCACAGCGCCTGCGCGAACTGGAGGCGCACTCCCGCCGCTGGCAGCAGACCCAGATTCTGATCGAGACCCCCTACCGCAACTCTGCCTTGCTGGCAGCATTGCGCCAGGGCCTCCAGCCGGGGACTCGACTCAGCGTGGCCTGCGGGGTCACGCTGGAGGATGAGCAGATATGGACGGCGGACATTTCCCGCTGGCGCACTGACATGGCCGCGACGAGCCTGCCGATGGAGCTGCCTTCCCAGGTGCCGGCGGTTTTTCTCTTCTTGGCTCGATGAGGGGCAGTGGCAGGCGAACGGGCTCGGACGATGTGTGATCAGGTTGACGGCTTGCCGCCCAGCAGCGTAGCGACCTTGCGGCGTGGCTTGATGTAGCGCGACAAGGTCGTCCGCGAAGACGGCACCGCCGCTGCGTCGGATTTTTCCCAGACGGGAGTGGCGTTCGGATCGGCCTCGTAGGGGCGGTCGAAGAAGGGGTCTGTGCTCGCCTGTCGCGCCGGGGGGGGCGGCGGGCGCCGGGCCGCCGGGCTGCCGAAGCTGCTGCCCTCGGAGCGTGGCGCCTCGTCCCCCGCCCAGCCCTCAGGGCGGCGGCGGCGCGGCCGCTCGTCGTCCAGCTCCAGCGCTTCGAGGTCGATCTTCTTGCGGATGAGCTTCTCGATGTCGCCCACCAGGCGGGCGTCTTCCCGGGTCACCAGCGACACCGCCAGTCCCGAGGCGCCGGCACGGCCGGTACGGCCGATGCGGTGCACGTAGTCCTCGGCATTGAACGGGATGTCGAAGTTGAACACCGCCGGCAGATCGGCGATGTCCAGGCCACGTGCTGCCACGTCGGTCGCGACCAGCAGGTCGACCTCGCCACGTTTGAAGGCGTCGAGGGCCTTCAGGCGCTCGTCCTGAGACTTGTCGCCGTGCAATGCTGCGGTGTTGAGACCGTCGCGTTCGAATGACCGGGCCAGGCGCGCAGCGCCCAGCTTGGAGTTCACGAAGACGATGGCCTGGGCGAGTGAGCGTTCGCGCAGGATGTGGCGCACGGCACTGCGCTTGTCGTCGTCCGACACGCTGTAGAAGCGTTGTTCGACGGTGGATGCGGTGGCGTTCGGTCGGGCTACCTCGACCAGTACGGGGTCCTGCAGGTAGCTCTGCGCCAGGCGCTTGATCTCAGTCGAGAACGTGGCCGAGAAGAGCAGGGTCTGGCGCTTCTTCGGCAGGAAGCTCAGGATGCGCTGCAGATCGGGCAGGAAGCCGATGTCGAGCATCCGGTCCGCCTCGTCGAGCACCACGTACTCGACCTGGTTGAGCTGGCAATTCTTCGCCTGGATGTGGTCCAGCAGCCGACCCGGTGTGGCGATCAGGACCTCGACGCCACGCTTGAGTTCAGCCGTTTGTGGCGCCATGTCGATGCCGCCGAACACGCAGGTCACACGAAGCTGGCTGTGCCGGGCGTAGGTCTTGACGTTGTTGGCGACCTGGTCGGCCAGCTCACGTGTGGGGGCCAACACCAGGGCGCGCACCGGATGCCGTGCCGGTGACGCACTGGCGTTTTCGTGTGCCAGCATCTTCTGCAGCAGGGGCAGCGAGAACGCCGCCGTCTTGCCTGTGCCGGTCTGGGCGGCGCCCATCACGTCCTTGCCGTCCAGGACGATCGGTATCGCCTTGGCCTGGATCGGCGTCATCGTCTCGTAGCCGGCGTCCTGGATGGCCTGGAGCAGCTTGGGGGCCAGTGCGAGGGTATCGAACCGGGAGGGGGCGGCCGTCTGCTCGGCTGCGGTGGGAGTCTCTGTGATCACCCGGGGATTATCCCGCGGATTCGGAAGGAGCCTCTGGCGCTACCCAGCGGTCACCGGTGCGCACCAGCAAGCGAGGGGTGCGGAAGCGCACGATGGCGCGATACAGCGCGATGTAAGACAGGCAGAAAGCGAGGATGAACCATCCCAGAACCTCAGAGTCGTCCCAGCTCAGAACGGCGGGCACGGCGCTCATCGAGCACACCAGCCAGAGGTACGGGGAGGTCATCGAATTGCGACGCAGCAGATTGGCCGCATCGCGTCGACCGACGGCCCAGCGCATCAGGCGGCGATAGATCAGACTGTGCAGGTGCGTCGCGTCCGGCTGGCCCACCGGGCGACCGCGAACGACCTTGCGCCTGTACATCGTGAACAGCGTTTCGAACATCGGGTAGGCGCACAGCAGCAGGGGAAACAGCGGCGACACCGCCTCGTTGCGGTGCACCAGCAGAATGCCCAACTCGGCGACCCAGAAGCCGAGGAAGTAGGCGCCGCCGTCGCCAAGGAAGACGAGCCCGAACGGGTAGTTCCACACGAAGAACCCGAGCACGGCGCCCAAGCTGACCAGCGCACACGACAGGATCAGTGGGTCACCCACCCGATGGGCCACGTAGGCGAGCGCTGCAAGCATGATGGCGACGCACATCGAAGCCAGGCCGTTGAAGCCGTCGATGATGTTGATCGAGTTGGCGACTCCTGCCACGGCAATCAACGTCAACGCCATCGAGACCCCGCCCACGGTGAGTGCCGCGTCCAGGGCGGGGATGCCCGTGCGGGAGATCTCGCTGCCTGCAAGCCACAGTGCCAGGGACGCAGCGAGCATGACCGCCAGCAGCCGCTGGCTGGGTGTCACGCGCTTGGTGAAGTCTTCGATCAGACCTGCCATGAATGCCACGGAAGCGCTGATGCCCAATCCTGCCAGCGCCACGCGATCGGCTCCACTCAGGCTGGAGGCTGCCAACGCCATCCCGATGCACGAGGCGACAGCAATGCCGATGCCGCCGACCCGTGGCACCACGCGTGCATGGAACTTCTGAGGGGCCGTCTGGTCGGTGTCGCCCGAGAAATGGGCGTGCCGGGGAGACGATCGCACGATCAGCAGCGTGACGATGAGTGACACCGCGAGTGACAGGAAAAATAGACTCATAGCGAAGATAAGCCAAGAACTGCTTCGCATCATTCGCCCTTGGTGGGGAGGGGTGCAAGCAAATATGTCACGGCCTGATCGGTGGCGTGTCAGTGGTGGACAAGATGTTTCCTGCCGGGGTGGGTCGCCGGTTGCCCGAATGGCCGTGGTCCCGGTTTGTGAACGGTGTCGCGTGACTCGTTTGCATTGGGGGGCGGCCGCGACGATGACCTTGTCAGTGGGTGACAATGCGAAATCAGATGGCGTGCCCTGCACAGAGGGCCGACGGCGTTCGATTCAGGATCCCATTCCAGCCGGCACTGACGTGCCTTCCAACCATGACCCTTCTTGTCACCGGCGGAGCCGGCTTCATCGGCAGCAATTTCGTGCTCGACTGGCTGGCGCAGTCGGATGAGCCCGTGGTGACACTGGATGCGCTGACCTATGCGGGCAATCTGGAGAACCTCGCATCCTTGCAGGGCGATGCCCGCCACACATTCGTGCACGGCGACATCTGCGATCGCGTCCTGATTGATCGGCTTCTCGCCCAGCACCGCCCGAGGGCGATCGTGCACTTTGCGGCCGAGAGCCATGTCGATCGCAGCATCCATGGTCCTGGCGCCTTCATGCGCACCAACATCGAGGGCACCTACACGCTGCTGGAAGCGGCTCGTGCCTTCTGGGGTTCGCTGCAGGGTGGCGAGCGTGAGGCCTTCCGCTTTCACCACGTCTCCACCGACGAGGTCTACGGTTCGCTTGGTTCGGCTGATGCCGCCTTCACCGAGACCCATCCCTACGAGCCCAACAGCCCCTATTCGGCCTCCAAGGCAGCGAGCGACCACCTTGTACGAGCCTGGCACCACACCTATGGCCTGCCGGTGGTGACAACGAATTGCAGCAACAACTACGGCCCGTTTCACTTCCCCGAGAAGCTCATCCCCCTGATGATCGTCAACGCCCTGGCCGGCAAGCCGCTGCCGATCTATGGCGACGGCCAGAACGTGCGTGACTGGCTCTACGTGCGTGACCACGCCAGCGCGATCCGCGCTGTATTGGCCGGTGGTCGACTGGGAGAGACCTACAACGTCGGCGGCTGGAACGAGAAGACCAACCTGGAGATCGTCCATACCGTCTGCGACCTGCTCGACGAACTCCACCCGGATGCGGCGGGCAGCTACCGGCGCCTGATCACCTACGTCCAGGATCGGCCCGGGCACGATCGCCGCTATGCGATCGATGCGCGCAAGATCGAGCGTGAACTCGGTTGGCGCCCGGCCGAGACCTTCGAGACGGGCATCCGCAAGACCGTTCAGTGGTACCTGGCCAACGCCGATTGGGTGGCGCATGTCCAGAGTGGCGCCTACCGTGATTGGGTGGCTCGACAGTACGGCGAGGCAGCGCCGTCGCCATGAGCATGAAAAAGATCCTGCTGCTGGGCAAGGGTGGCCAGGTCGGCTGGGAGTTGCAGCGCGCGCTGGCACCGTTGGGTGAGGTGATCGCTCTCGATCGCGACAGCCGGCCCCTGGGCGCCGACTTTTCTCGCCCTGACGCGATCACGGACCTGCTGGCCTTGCTGCAGCCGGACGTCATCGTCAACGCCGCAGCCCACACCGCCGTCGATCGCGCCGAGAGCGAGCCCGAGTTGGCGCGGCTGATCAACGCGACCAGCGTGGACCGCCTGGCCCGGCATGCCGCCCGGACGGGCGCCGTGCTGGTGCACTACAGCACCGACTATGTCTTTGACGGCAGTGGCGATGCGCCGCGCGACGAGGCGGCGCCCACCGGACCGCTGAGCGTCTACGGGCAGACCAAGCTCGAAGGCGAAGACTGCATCCGCGCCAGCGGCTGCCGGCACCTCATCCTGCGCACCAGCTGGGTCTACGCGGCGAGAGGGGGCAACTTTGCACGCACCATGCTGCGCCTGGCTGGGGAGCGCGAACGTCTCACCGTCATTGACGACCAGATCGGCGCGCCCACCGGGGCCGATCTGCTGGCCGATGTCACTGCGCATGCGCTGTGCCAATTGGCCCTCGAGCCCGCGCTGTCCGGCACCTATCACGCTGTGGCCGGTGGCGAGACCAGTTGGCACGGCTACGCCAGCCACGTCATCGACTTTGCACGTCGGCACGGGCAGGCGCTGCAGGCCACGCAGATCGACGCCGTTGCGACCACCGCCTTTCCGACGCCGGCTCGGCGCCCGCTCAATTCCCGCCTCGACACCCGCAGGCTGCAAGCCGCCTTCGACCTGGTTCTGCCGCCCTGGCAGCAGGGGGTCGATCGCATGCTGCACGAGGTGTTGGGCGTTTGAATCCGTCAAGGAACATCACCATGACCACCCGCAAGGGCATCATCCTGGCCGGCGGCTCCGGCACCCGGTTGCACCCCGCCACCCTGGCCATCAGCAAGCAGCTGCTGCCGGTCTACGACAAGCCGATGGTCTACTACCCGCTGAGCACGCTGATGCTGGCGGGCATCCGCGAGATCCTGCTGATCTCCACGCCACAGGACATCCCTCGCTTCGAGGCGCTGCTGGGCGATGGCTCGCGCTGGGGCCTGGACATCCGCTACTGCGTCCAGCCCAGCCCGGACGGGCTGGCGCAGGCCTTTCTCCTGGGGCGGGAATTCGTCGGCGGTGCGCCAAGCGCCCTGGTGCTGGGCGACAACATCTACTACGGCCACGACCTGCAGCGCCAGCTGCTCAGCGCGGACGGGCGCCAGGCGGGCGCGACGGTGTTCGCTTACCACGTCAACGATCCCGAGCGCTACGGCGTGGTCGAGTTTGATGCGGACCGGCGCGCGCTGAGCGTCGAGGAGAAGCCGAGCCGGCCCAAGAGCAACTACGCCGTCACCGGCCTGTACTTCTACGACGAGCAGGTCTGCGACATCGCGGCGTCGATCCGCCCCAGCGCCCGTGGCGAGCTGGAGATCACCGACGTGAATGCCCGCTACCTGGCCCAGGGCCAGTTGAACGTCGAGATCATGGGCCGGGGCTATGCCTGGCTGGACACTGGCACGCACGACAGCCTGCTCGACGCCGGGCAGTTCATCGCCACGCTGGAAAAACGCCAGGGCCTGAAGGTGGCCTGCGTGGAGGAGATCGCCTACCGCAACGGCTGGATCGACGCGGCCCGACTGGAGCAACTGGCCCAGCCGCTGCTGAAGAATGGCTATGGCCAGTACCTCTTGAAGGTGCTGCGCGAGAGGGTGTACTGACCCATTGCCCCGTCTGCCCATGAACATCATCCGCACCGCCATTCCGGAGCTGCTGATCCTGGAGCCCCAGGTTTTCGGTGACACCCGCGGCTTTTTTGTCGAGAGCTGGCATCAACGGCGCTTTGACGAGGCTGTTGGAGCCCCCATCGCGTTTGTGCAGGACAACCACAGCCGCTCTGCCCGGGGAGTGCTGCGTGGCCTGCACTTCCAGCTGCCGCCGCACGCCCAGGGCAAGCTGGTGCGCGTGGTGCAGGGCCGTGTGTTTGATGTGGCCGTCGACGTGCGACGCAGCAGCGCCACTTTTGGTCGTTGGGTGGGCGTTGAGCTCAGCGAGGACAACCACCGTCAGTTCTGGATTCCCCCCGGGTTCGCCCACGGTTTCCTGGTGCTCAGCGAGAGTGCGGACTTCCTTTACAAGACCACCGACCATCACGCCCCCGCCTGCGAGCGGGCCGTGCGCTGGGACGATCCGACGCTGGCCATTGAGTGGCCCGAGCCAGCCCTGGCGCGCGCCCTGTCCGCCAAGGACCTCGCCGCGCCGTCCCTGGCCGATGCCGACCTCTTCGCCTGAACGGACGGCGCGAATGGAGGAGGCAGCGATCGCGTGCTCCGCATCAGGGGTGTTTCATTTTGTTTCGAATTCATGGTGTGAGGGCGCCGGGTTGTCGGTGTCCTTGCCACACCTTTCATGACTTCCTTCTCAGCAACGATACAGGGATCTTTCATGGCGTCTGACTCCTCCTCGTCGTCCACCGTCCTCGTCCAGCCGGTCATCATGGCCGGTGGCAGCGGCACGCGGCTGTGGCCGCTGTCGCGCGCGGGCTACCCCAAGCAGTTTCTGGTGCTGACCGGCAGTGCACACAGCCTGTTCCAGGAGGCTGCGCAACGCATGTCGTCCCTGGCGGCGGTGGACCTGAGGGTCGAACCCATGCTGGTGGTGGGCAATGAAGAACATCGCTTCCTGGTCCTCGACCAGCTGCGCGAGATCCGCAGCGAGCCGGCGGCCGTGCTGCTGGAGCCGATGGGGCGCAACACGGCTCCTGCCCTGACGCTGGCGGCGCTGCAGGCCCTGGAGGGTGGGCAGGATCCAGTGCTGGTCGTCACCCCTGCAGACCAGACGGTCACCGATCCGGCTGCCTTCGCGGCGGCCCTGCGGGATGCCGTGCGCGTGGCCGCCGGAGGGGCGATCGTCGTGCTCGGCATCACCCCGGACCGGCCCGAGACCGGCTACGGCTACATCCGCTCGGTGCCTGAGACCGGTGCGGCGCGCGTGGCCCAGTTCGTCGAGAAGCCCGATCTGGAAACCGCGCAGCGCTACCTGGCCGAAGGCGGCTACACCTGGAACAGCGGCATGTTCGTGCTGCGCGCCTCGGTGTGGATGAGCGCGCTGGAGCGCTTCCGCCCTGACATTGCGGCGGCCACCCGCGCCGCCTGGGTGGCACGCCAGAGCGACGACCGCTTTGTTCGTCCGGGCCGTGCCGAGTTCGCCCAGGTGCCGTCGGAATCGGTGGACTACGCCGTGATGGAGCGCTGCCCGGGCAGCGACATCGACATCCGCATGGTCCCGCTGGCGGCCGGCTGGAACGACCTGGGTGCCTGGGATGCCGTCTGGCAAGTCGCCCCCAAGGACGCGAAGGGCAACGCCTCGGTGGGCGATGTGTTGCTGCAGGACAGCAGCAATACCCTGGTGCACGCGACCAGCCGCCTGGTGGGCGTGGTGGGCCTGGATGATGTGGTCGTGGTCGAAACGCCTGATGCGGTGATGGTGGCCGATCGCAGCCGCAGCCAGGACGTCAAGAAGATCGTCCAGTCGCTCGACAAGGGCCAGCGCAACGAGCACAGCCTGCACCGCAAGGTGCACCGCCCCTGGGGCTGGTACGACAGCATCGACAACGGCCCGCGCCATCAGGTCAAGCGCATCATGGTCAAGCCCGGCGCCTCGCTGAGCCTGCAGATGCACCACCACCGTGCCGAGCACTGGATCGTCGTCTCTGGTACCGCCGAGGTGACCAACGGCGACAAGGTGCTGGTCCTGAGTGAGAACCAGTCCACCTACATCCCGCTGGGCCAGACGCACCGCCTTGCCAATCCCGGCAAGGTGCCGCTGGAGATCATTGAAGTGCAGTCCGGCTCCTACCTGGGTGAGGACGACATCGTGCGCTTCGAGGACACCTACGGGCGGAGCTGACCTCAAAGATGGATACCCCTTCAAAGATCCTCGTCACCGGCGCGCGCGGCATGGTGGGCAGCGCCCTGGTGCGCCGCCTGGGCGCGAGCGCCAGTGTGCAGGTGCTCGCCCCCACCCGCGCTGAACTCGACCTGCTCGACCAGCGCGCCGTCTTCGCCTACCTGGCCGAACACCGCCCGGACTACGTCTTCATCGCCGCGGCCAAGGTCGGCGGCATCCAGGCCAACAACCAGTACCGCGCGGACTTCCTCTACCAGAACCTGCTGATCGAGGCCAACCTCATCCACGGCGCCCACCTGGCCGGCGTACAGAGGCTGATGTTCCTCGGCTCCTCCTGCATCTACCCGCGCGACTGCCCTCAGCCGATCAAGGAAGAGTACCTGCTGACCGGCCCGCTGGAGCCCACCAACGAGCCCTACGCCATCGCCAAGATCGCCGGCATCAAGCTCTGCGAGAGCTACAACCGCCAGTACGGCCGCCAGTACGTGAGCGTCATGCCCACCAACCTGTATGGCCCCAACGACAACTACGACCTCGCCAACAGCCACGTCCTGCCCGCGCTGCTGCGCAAGGCCCACGACGCCAGGCTGCGCGGTGACGCGACCTACACCGTCTGGGGCAGCGGCCGGCCCATGCGCGAGTTCCTCTACGTCGACGACCTCGCCGATGCCTGCGTGCACCTGATGGAAGCCGGCTACGACGGCCCGCTCGTCAACATCGGCACCGGCGAGGACGTGACGATCCGTGAACTCGCCGAAACCGTCATGAACGTGGTCGGCTTCCAGGGCGACATCGTCTTCGACGCCAGCAAGCCCGACGGCACCCCGCGCAAGCTGCTCGACGTGAGCCGCCTGCGCAGCCTGGGCTGGGCCGCCAGCACCCAGCTGCGCGCGGGCATCCGCCAGGCCTACGAGGCCGCCCCGTTCTACGCGCGGCGCGCCGATAATGAAGTAGTGTTGAACACTACATTGGAGCCCACATGAAGGCCGTCACCAGCACCGAGGCCAACCGCGGCTTCTCGCAACTGCTGCGCGAGGTGAGCCTGGGTGAAACCGTGCAGATCACCTCGCGCGGGCGCGCCGTGGCCCTGCTGAGCCCTGTTGATGTGCGCGCGCAGCTGCGCCGCCAGGCTGCCAAGGCCAGCCTGCTGCAGCGCCTGGCCGCCCAGCCCGTGGCGGGGCAGCGGGACTGGGCCCGCGACGAGCTCTACGACTGAAGCCACTCAGCCCGCGCTGCCACCCTGCTCACCCAGCATGAAACTCGCCCTGGACACCAACGTGCTCGTCTACGCCGAGGGCTGGGGCGATGCCCCCCGCTGCCAGCGTGCCCGCGAGCTGCTCGCCCGGCTGGACCCGGCGGACGTGGTGCTCCCGGTGCAGGTGCTGGGTGAACTGCACCGCGTGCTCACCGGCAAGGCCCGGCGCAGTGCCGCGCAGGCCCGCAGCGCCGTGCTGAGCTGGAGCGATGCCTACGCCTGTGCCGACACCACCCTGGCCACCATGCTGGCCGCTCAGGACCTGGTGGCCGACCACCAACTCTCCACCTGGGACGCCGTGGTGCTGGCCGCCGCGGCCGGCGCCCACTGCCGTGTCCTGTTGTCAGAAGACCTGCAGCCTGGCTTCACCTGGGGGGGCGTGACCGTGCTCAATCCGTTCACCGAACCATCACCACCGCTGCTGGCACCCTACCTGGCGCCCCTCCCGACTGAGCCGCCAGGAGGCTGAAGCCCGCGCTGTGCCAGCCCGCAAAGTTACACACCCATGAATCACGGGGAACCCGACATGAACGCAAACACCAACACCACGAACGGCAGCAACACCACAGGCCGCAAAAAGGTCGCCCTCGTCACCGGCGTCACCGGCCAGGACGGCGCCTACCTGGCCGAACTGCTGCTCAAGAAGGGCTACGAAGTGCACGGCATCAAGCGCCGCAGCAGCCTGTTCAACACCGACCGCATCGACCACCTCTACCAGGACCCGCACGTCGACAACCGGGCCTTCACCCTGCACTACGGTGACCTGACCGACTCCACCAGCCTGGTGCGCATCGTCGGCAAGGTCCAGCCCGACGAGATCTACAACCTCGCGGCCCAGAGCCACGTGGCGGTGAGCTTCGAAGAACCCGAGTACACCGCCAACGCCGACGGCATCGGCGCCCTGCGACTGCTCGAAGCCATCCGCATCTGCGGCCTGGAGAAGAAGACCCGCTTCTACCAGGCCAGTACCAGCGAGCTCTACGGCCTGGTGCAGGAAATCCCCCAGAAGGAAACCACCCCCTTCTACCCGCGCAGCCCCTACGCGGTCGCGAAGATGTACGCCTACTGGATCACGGTCAACTACCGCGAGGCCTACGGCATCTACGCCTGCAACGGCGTGCTGTTCAACCACGAGAGCCCGATCCGCGGCGAGACCTTCGTCACCCGCAAGATCACCCGGGCCATCGCCCGGATTGCGCTGGGGCTGCAGGACTGCCTGTACCTGGGCAACATGAGCGCGCTCAGAGACTGGGGCCATGCGCGCGACTACGTCGAGATGCAGTGGCTGATGCTGCAGCAACAGCAGGCAGAAGACTTCGTCATCGCCACGGGCGTGCAGTACAGCGTGCGCCAGTTCGTCGAGAGGGCGGCCGCAGAACTGGGCATCACGGTCAAGTTCGAGGGCGAGGGCGAGAACGAGTTCGGCTACGTGGCCGCCGTGTCAGGCAAGCAGGCCAAGGTCAAGGTGGGTGACGTGATCGTCAAGGTCGATCCGCGCTACTACCGCCCTACCGAAGTCGAGACCCTGCTGGGCGACCCGAGCAAGGCCAAGAACAAGCTGGGCTGGGTACCGACCACGCCGTTCGAGCAACTGGTCAAGGAAATGATCGAGAGCGACTACGAGGCCGCCCGCAAGGACAGCCTGGTCAAGCTCGCCGGGTTCCAGGCGTTTGATCACCATGAGTGAGGTGCGACCCGCAGGGGGGGTGTGCCTGTGAGTCAGGCCACTTCTCCATCGGTCCGGCAACTGCTGGAGGCGCCGCAGCTGTCAGGTCCGGCAGGTGCTGCGCTGCGTTCTCTGAGCAGGCAGGCCCTCGTCACGCTGCTGTTGCTCCTGGTGTTGGCCGCATCGTGGTCCGCGCTGGCACCGATGGCTGGCGCTGTCGTTTCGCCGGGTGTGGTGCGCACCGAGCACAACCGCAAGGTCATCCAGCACCAGGAGGGTGGGCTGGTGCAGCGCATCCTGGTGCGCGATGGCCAGCAGGTCAAGGCCGGTGAGGTGCTCGTGGTGATCGGCGACGTGCGTGCCGATGCGAGTCTCGACCTGCTGCGCGACCAGCAGGCCGCCGACGGCCTGCGACGTGCGCGGCTGGAGGCCGAGGTGGCCTATGCTGCCAACTTCGAGGTGCCGGCGGGTCTGCGCGGATCACGCGTCCTGGGGGACCTGCTCTCGCGCGAGCGCAAGGTGTTCGCGACCCGTCGCGCCACGGTGCAGGAGCAACTGGCGGCCTTGCAGGCCCAGTCCGGGCAGGCTGAGCAGCAGACCCAGGCGCTGCAGACCCAGATCGACGCGACCACGAGCGCGATGAAGCTCGCCAACGAGGAGCTGGTGCTGAACCAGCAGCTGGCCACCCAGGGCTACGTGCAGCAGACCCGCTTGATCGGCCTGCAGCGGGTGGTGGCCGAGTACGAATCGCGCCTCGGTGAGCAGCGCGGCGAGCTCGCCCGGGCGCGCCAGAGCATCGAGGATTTGCGCTTGCGTGCGGCCCAGGCCCGCAATGCCTACCAGCAGCAGGCGGCGGACGAGCTGAAGGAAACCGCACTGCGCCTGCGCGAGGTGGACGAGAAGCTGCGCCCCTCTGCGGACCTGGCCGAGCGCCAGACCGTGCGTGCGCCTGTGCCCGGCACGGTGATGGGGCTGCGGGTGGCCGCAGTCGGTGCAGCCGTGGGCCCGCGCGAGCCGCTGATGGAACTCATCCCGGCCGAGGAGCGGCTCATTGTCGAGGCCAACATCCGGCCGCAGGACATCGAGCACGTGCACGTCGGGGGCGCGGCCGAGGTCCGTTTGGGCACCTTCGAAGCCCGCAACAGCTCGCCACTCCCGGCCAGGGTGGACTTCGTTTCGGCCGATCGGGTGACCGATCCGCAGACCGGCGCCGCCTGGTACGTCGCCCGGTTGAGTGTGACGGACGAGGCCCTGCGCGCTCAGCCACGCCTGCGCCTGCAGACGGGCATGCCGGCCGAGGTCTATGTCGCCACCGTGCCGCGCAGCCTGTGGCAATACCTGCTGGAGCCGATCGACGTCTTCCGCCAGCGCGCCCTGCGCGAACCGTGACCCAGTGACCATGAAGTGGATCTTTGCTCCCGCGCTGCGGCGTTTCGTGGCCCTGGCGGCATTTGCCAGCCTGCTGATGAACCTGATGGCGCTGGCACCCTCGCTGTTCATGATGCAGGTCTTTGATCGGGTGTTCTCCAGCGGCAGCATGGAAACGCTGACGATGCTCATCCTGCTGGTGACGCTGTGCCTGTGCGTGATGGCGGTCATGGATGTGCTGCGCGTGCGCGCCCTCGGCTGGGCCTCCACCGTGCTCGATGCGCGGCTTGGGCCTACGGTCTTTGCCAGCTTGCTGCATGCCAGCGCCCGCCCTGGTGGGGCTGCCAACGTCTACACGCTGCGTGACGTTGCGCTGCTGCGGGGCTTCCTGGGCGGTGGGGGGGTGCTGGCGCTGTTCGATGCCCCCTGGCTGCCGATCTACCTGGCGGTGATCACCCTGTTCCACCCGTGGCTGGGGGCGACCGCCGCGCTCGGGGCGTTGCTGCTGTTCGGCCTGATCTGGCTGAACGAGCGCACGAGCCGCGGCAGCGTCGAGGCAGTTACCCGCGAATCACGCCAGGCCTCGCGCTTCATCGACGCCGCGCTGCGCAACGCCGAAGTCATTGCAGGCATGGGCATGGCCGACCATGCGGTGGCGCACTGGTCGCGCCACAACGATGCCGTGCTGGAGCAGCAGGCTCGGTTGACGGCGCACCAGTCGCCTGTGCAAGCGGCGGTGCGCTGGCTGCGCCAGGCTCTGCAGGTGGCGATGCTTGCCATGGGCGCCTGGCTGGTGGTGCGCCAGCACGTGTCCCCCGGCGTGATGGTGGCCGGCACGATCCTGCTCGGCAAGGCGCTGTCGCCCATCGAGCAGTTGTCGGGTGGCTGGCGCAGCCTGATCGAGGCCCGAGCCGCCTGGGCGCGCCTGCAGGCCGAGGCCATTGAGGCCCCACCGACCAGCCTGGAGCTGCCGGCGCCGCGCGGCAAACTCGACGTGGAGCGCGTCGTCTATGCCCTGCCGGGGCAGCGCACAGCGCTGATCAAGGGGGTGAGCCTGAGCGTGGCGCCAGGCGAGTGCCTGGGCATCATCGGTCCCAGTGGCGGTGGCAAGACCTCGCTGCTGCGCCTGGTGCTGGGGATCTGGTCGCCCCAATCGGGCACGGTGCGCCTCGACGGTGCTGACGTCGCCCGGCTCGGGTCGCAGGTGCTGGGCCGCCACGTCGGCTACCTGCCCCAGGATGTGGAGCTGTTCGCCGGGACCGTGGCCGAGAACATTGCTCGCCTGGGTGAGGTCGATGCCGAGCGGGTCGTCGCCGCTGCTCAGATGGCGGGCGTGCACGAACTCGTGCTGCGCTTGAGCGCGGGGTATGAAACGCCAGTGGGCGAGGGCGGCGCAGCCCTGTCTGGCGGGCAGCGCCAGCGTGTCGCCCTGGCGCGCGCCCTCTATGGGCTGCCGCGCCTGCTGGTGCTGGATGAGCCCAACTCCAACCTGGATGCCGAGGGCGAAGCCGCGCTGCAGCAGGCGCTGCAGCGCGCCAAGCAGCAGGGCATCACGGTGGTCATGGTGGGACACCGCCCGTCGATGATGCGCAGCGTGGACAAGCTCGCCCTGCTGCGCGACGGCCAGATCGAGGCCTTCGGCCCGCGTGACCAGGTGTTGGCCAAGCTCAGCGGCGGGTCGGTTGCGGCCGTGGCCTAGGTCTGCGCGAAGCCCATGGGTGTGTCACCGGCGTGGTGACTTTGCGTCGTCGGGGCGGCCGGTTCGTGACACTTCCAACGCTGTCGTGCATCAGGTCCCGGAGATGGCACTTACGGACCCCAGCCCACGGGGTTGTGGAGCGTGACGGCGTCGGGTCTAGTCTCAGTTGTTGTGCGTGATCGTCCTGTCGTCCGCACTTGAGCAGCTTCTTCGACCCGAATCGCCCATGACCACCTACCTTTCCGTCGACAACGTCGTCTACAACGAGAACGACACCAACGCCGTCTTCACGATCACCGTGGTGGGTGCCGCGCCCACCACGGATGTGGTTGTCAACCTGACAAAGGTCACACCAGGTGCTGGTGGCCAGCTTATCCCGAGCTCCTTGCCCAGCGTCACCCTGCTGGCCGGGACCACCCAGATGCAGTTCACGGTGCCGCTGACCTCGACCTCGGCACCGGGCTTCATGGTCCAACTCAGTACCGCTGCAACCGACGTGGCGCTCACCGAGAACCGCGCCGTTGCGGTGATCCAGGACGGTGCCACCTCGCCGGTGGCCACGCCCAACTTCACCGCATCCGACGCCATCGTCGACGAGGGCGCGGGCACGGTCACCATCCAGTACACGCTGGATGCACCGTCGGCCAGCGCCGTCACGGTGGACTACGCCACCCACTCGCTGACTGCCTCTGCCGGGGAAGACTTTGCCGCCGCAGCCGGCACCTTGACGATCGCCGCCGGCCAGACCAGCGGCACGCTCATCATCCCGCTGTACACCGATGGGCAGGTCGAGGGCCGCGAGAGCTTTGCGGTGTCCTTCGGCAATCCATCCGGCGTGACCGTCACCGATCCGGTGGTGCATGTGTCCATCGCTGACCAGGACGTCACCGGCGGCCCGGTGGTCAAGCCCTCGGTCCATGTGTTTGGCAACGTCGCCTTCGAGGATGCCGGCTACGTAGACTTCGTCGTGGCCCTGGACAAGCCGGCCACCGGCGAAGTGGCCGTGGTCTACGACACCAACCCGGTGCCCGTGAGCGCGACTTACCCTGTCACCGCCACCAGCGCCGACTTCGTGCGCCACACCGGCACGCTCATCTTCGCGCCGGGTGAGGTGTTGAAGACCGTGCGGGTGCTGCTGCTGGACAACGCCACGTCCGCTGCGACCACGCAGTTTGTGCAGTTCTACACGACCCTGAGTGTGTTCGGTGCGACCCACGAGGTGTCGAACACCACCGTCACCATCCTGAACCGGGACTACTACGACGCCAACCCGACGCCCGCCACCCTGTCACTCGCGCAGTACCTGGCCTCCAAGTCGGGCGACGTGGTGGCCGGAACGGACTACGCCGATTCGCTGACCGGCGGTGGTGGCGCTGATCTGCTGGACGGGCAGGGCGGCATCGACACCATGGTGGGGGGCCTGGGAGATGACACCTACATCCTCGAACAGACCGGTGACACCGCCGTCGAAGCGGCGGATGGTGGCGTCGACACCATCATCACCTACCTCGGCTCGCAGACGCTGTCAGCGGAATTCGAAAACCTCGTGCTGGCCAGCCTGACCGACATGGCCGCCACCGGCACGGGCAACACCAAGGACAACCTCATCGTCGGCAATGCCGGCGGCAACGCACTGACCGGCCTGGAAGGCAACGACACGCTGGAAGGCGGCGCCGGCAACGACACGCTGGTGGGTGGTGCGGGCAACGATGTCTATGGCGTGGACAGCCTGGGCGATGTCGTTACCGAGGCCGCTGGTTCAGGCAATGACACCGTGCGTGCCTGGATCAGCTACAGCCTGACCGCTGGCAGCAACATCGAAAACCTCAGTCTGGCCGGGCGCGCCGACATCAACGCCACGGGCGACTTGAACGACAACGTGCTGACAGGCAACGTCGGAGCAAACCTGCTGGATGGTGCCGCCGGCAACGACACCCTGTTCGGCGGTGCCGGCAATGACACCCTGACCGGCGGCCTCGGCAGCGACACGATGTACGGCGGCCTGGGCAATGACACCTTCAATGTCGATGCCCCCGGCGATGTGATCGTCGAGGTGGCGGGCGAAGGGACGGATGTGCTGTACGCCAGTGTCAACTACACGCTGACGAGTGGCGCCGAGGTGGAAGCCGCCTATCTGAGCGGCACGGCCACCGTCCTGACCGGCAACGAACTGGCCAACGCCCTGTACGGCGGTTCACTCGCCGACAGCCTCAGCGGCGGCGCAGGCAACGACACGCTGGATGGCGGCGTGGGCAATGACACCTTGGTGGGCGGTCTGGGCGATGACGTCTTCATGGTCGATGTTGCCGGCGACACGGTGACAGAAGCGGCCGATGCCGGCACGGACGAGATCCGCACCGCTCAGACCAGCTACAGCCTCGCGGCCGTCGCCAACGTTGAGAACCTGACCTTCACCAGCGGCACTGCCTCCACAGGCACCGGCAACGCCCTGAACAACCGCCTGACCGGTGCAGCGGGCAACGACACGCTTTCCGGCGCGGACGGCAACGACACGCTCGATGGCGGCGCCGGCAATGATTCGCTGGTGGGCGGCGCCGGCAACGACCTGTACCTCGTCGACAGCCTCGCCGACACGCTGGTGGATGCGTCCGGCACCGACACGGTGCAGACAGCGCTGACCTACACGCTGGCGGCCGGGTTCGAGAACCTCAACCTGACCGGCAGCGGCGCCGTCAACGGCACCGGCAACACCGGCAACAACGTCCTGACCGGCAACAGCGGGAACAACACGCTCAGCGGCATGGATGGCAATGACACGCTGGACGGCGGTGCGGGTGTGGATGTGCTGGTGGGGGGCGTCGGCGATGACACCTACATCGTTGATACGACGACGGACACAATCACGGAAGCTGCTTCCAGTGGTACCGATACGGTGCAGTCGAGCGTCAGCTACTCAGTCGCCGCGTTGGCGGAGATTGAGAATGTCACCCTGACGGGGACAGCTGCGGCGAATGCCACCGGCAACGACAAGACGAACGTACTGACAGGCAACGCAGCGGCCAATGCGCTGAGCGGTGGTGTTGGCAACGACACGCTGGTGGGAAGCGAGGGCAACGACACGCTGGATGGCGGTGCGGGCGCTGATTCGATGACCGGCGGGGCTGGTGACGATGCCTACCTGGTCGACGATGCTGGGGATGTGGTGATGGAAATGGCGGGCGGTGGCACCGACACCATCACGACCTCGGTCAACCTCGTGCTCGCGGTCGGTGCGGACATCGAGCGGCTGGTGGTGTCGGGCGCGGCTAACCAACTCACGGGCAACGAATTGGCCAATGCGCTGGTCGGTGGCACACTGGCCGACACCCTGACCGGCGCAGCCGGCAACGATACCCTGCAAGGCGGTAGCGGAGCTGACTCGCTGGTCGGTGGTCAAGGCGACGACAGCTACGAAGTCGATAACGCCGGCGATGTGATCGTCGAAACGGCCGGACAGGGCAACGACACGGTGAGCGCGTCGGCCAACTACACGCTGGGCATCGGCGTGGAAGTGGAGAGCGTGCAGCTCATCGGCAGCGCCAGCCAGCTGACCGGCAACGAACTGGCCAACACGCTGCTGGGTGGCACCTTGGCCGACAGCATCGACGGCGCAGCCGGCAACGACTCGCTGCTTGGCGGTGCCGGTAACGACACCTTGCTGGGCGGCGAAGGCAACGACACGCTGGACGGGGGCGTGAGCACCGACAGCCTGGTGGGCGGTGCGGGAGACGACGTGTTCATCGTCGATTCGTCCGCAGACTTCATCGCCGAAGCAGCAGGCGGCGGCGGTGACCGAGTGAACACGAGCGTTGACTACACGCTCACCGCTGGAGCAGAGATCGAGTCCGCCTACCTGCTGGGCAGCGCGACGGCGCTGACGGGGAACGAGTTCGGAAATGGGCTGTACGGTGGGGCATTGGATGACATCCTGGATGGGATGGATGGCAACGACACCCTCAATGGTGATGCTGGAAATGACACGCTGACCGGCGGTTCTGGCAATGATCTCTTGAGCGGAGGTGCCGGTAGTGACCGCCTGGTGGGAGGATCGGGAGACGACAGCTACACGATTGACAACGCAGGCGATGTGGTGGAAGAGGCGGTCGGCGAAGGCACGGACACGGTGGTCAGCTCGCTGAGCCACACGCTGGGGACGAACCTGGAGAACCTGACGCTGTATGCGGGCGCAGGGGCGATCAGCGGATCAGGCAACGCGCTGGACAACGCAATCACGGGCAACGAAGGCAACAACGCCATCGACGGTGCAGCGGGCAACGACACGCTGCTGGGCGGTGCCGGCAACGACTCGTTGGCGGGAGGAGCGGGCAACGACTGGATGGCCGGTGGGCTGGGAGACGACTACTACTACGTCGACTCCGCGGCCGACGTGCTGAGCGAAGCCGCAGGTGAAGGGTTTGACCGTGTGTTCACGACAGTGAACTACACCGTCACCGCGGGTGCTGCGGTGGAGAACGTCTTCGTGATGGGCGCGGCCAACGTGCTGGTGGGCAATGAGCTGGCCAACAACCTGTTCGGCGGTGCGCTGGCCGATTCACTGAGCGGCATGGCCGGCAACGACAAGCTCGACAGCGGCGCCGGCAACGACCTGCTGGACGGCGGGATCGGCAACGACACGCTGCTGGGCGGCGCCGGCAACGACTCGTTGACGGGAGGAGCGGGCAACGACTGGATGGCCGGTGGGCTGGGAGACGACTACTACTACGTCGACTCCGCGGCCGACGTGCTGAGCGAAGCCGCAGGTGAAGGGTTCGACCGTGTGTTCACGACGGTGAACTACACCGTCACCGCGGGTGCTGCGGTGGAGAACGTCTTCGTGATGGGCGCGGCCAACGTGCTGGTGGGCAATGAGCTGGCCAACAACCTGTTCGGTGGCGCGCTGGCCGATTCACTGAGCGGCATGGCCGGCAACGACAAGCTCGACAGCGGCGCCGGCAACGACCTGCTGGACGGCGGGATCGGCAACGACACGCTGCTGGGCGGCGCCGGCAACGACTCGTTGGCGGGAGGAGCGGGCAACGACTGGATGGCCGGTGGGCTGGGAGACGACTACTACTACGTCGACTCCGCGGCCGACGTGCTGAGCGAAGCCGCAGGTGAAGGGTTCGACCGTGTGTTCACGACGGTGAACTACACCGTCACCGCGGGTGCTGCGGTGGAGAACGTCTTCGTGATGGGCGCGGCCAGCGCGCTGGTGGGCAATGAGCTGGCCAACAACCTGTTCGGCGGTGCGCTGGCCGATTCACTGAGCGGCATGGCGGGCAACGACAAGCTCGACAGCGGGGCCGGCAACGACCTGCTGGACGGTGGGATCGGCAACGACACGCTGCTGGGCGGCGCCGGCAACGACTCGTTGGCGGGAGGAGCGGGCAACGACTGGATGGCCGGTGGGCTGGGAGACGACTACTACTACGTCGACTCCGCGGCCGACGTGCTGAGCGAAGCCGCAGGTGAAGGGTTCGACCGTGTGTTCACGACGGTGAACTACACCGTCACCGCGGGTGCTGCGGTGGAGAACGTCTTCGTGATGGGCGCGGCCAGCGCGCTGGTGGGCAATGAGCTGGCCAACAACCTGTTCGGCGGTGCGCTGGCCGATTCACTGAGCGGCATGGCGGGCAACGACAAGCTCGACAGCGGGGCCGGCAACGACCTGCTCGCTGGCGGCGTGGGCACCGACACCCTCATCGGCGGCGCCGGCAATGACACTTTCATCTTCGACACGCTCCTCAACGCATCCACCAACGTCGATGTGATCAGCGACTTCGCCGCAGGGGACCTGATCGCAGTGGACAACGACATCTTCACGGCGCTGGGTGCGGCTGGAGCGCTCTCGGCGGGCCAGTTCTACAGCGGCGCGGGCGCGACCGGTGCCAGCGTGGCGGGGCAGACGGCCGGGGTGTACTACAACACCTCCACGGGCAGCCTGTACTACGACGCCGACGGCTTCGGCGGCAGCGCCGCCGTGCAGTTCGCCAGCCTGGCCACCAAGCCCGTGCTCACCGCCGCCTCCTTCAGCATCGGCGAGTGATCCGCGACTGACGCAAGTGGGTTGATCCGGCCGGGAGGCAGCCATGCTTCCCGGTTGTAAAGCTGGGCCGTTGGCCCGGTTTTATGTTGGAGGACCGTGGTTCATCGGGCGGTTCCTGCCGCGATCTGCCCGGTGCGGCAGCCTTTCTCCCGCGGATGGAGGCTGACGGCGGTCACTCTGTTCATCAGAATGTGCGTTTTTGCTGGATGGGGCGCGCATGGTTTCGGACAACGACGTGATGGCGGCCGGCTTGATCGGGCTCGATGCAGCGCTGCTCCTCGTGGACAACCCCGGCGTAAACGATGCCCCGACCTTCGTGGTCACCGATGCCACCGGGAGCCCCGGTCGGCTGCTGCAGCCACTCGGTGGTGGTGACGACGGGGCCAATGCCATGGTGGTGCAGCCCGACGGCCGGATCCTGCTGGCCGGCTTTGGCGCCGGTCCCGAAGGCACGGACCTGGGGGTGATGCGGCTGAACGCGGATGGCAGCCTCGACACCGCCTTCGGCACGGGTGGGAGGGTACTGACGGCGTTGGGTGCGGGCTTCGATGCCGTGTACGCGATGGCCCTGCAGCCCGACGGGGACATCGTGCTGTTCTGCAGCAGCGATGGCGTGGCCGACAGTGATCTCGCGGTGCTTCGCCTGACGGCCGATGGTTCGCTCGATGCGAGTTTCGGCAATGCGGGTATCGTGCAGCTCGATGGTGGCGGAGCCGACTTCGCCGGTGGAGTCGCCATCCAGTCGGACGGTGCCATCGTGCTGGCAGGGACCCGCTGGAACGGCAGTGACAACGACATCGTCCTGCGTCGGCTCGTGTCCGATGGCGGGGTCGATACCGACTTCGGCGCTGGCGGTCAGGTTTCGATCGACTACGGTCGTGGTGACGACAACGCCGCCGCGGTGGCATTGCAGAACGATGGCCGCATCGTGGTGGTCGGGTCGACTTTCAATGGCAGCAACTTCGACGTGGCCGTTGCGCGGCTGAATGGCGACGGCAGCCTGGACAACGGCTTTGGCAGCGGCGGGCTCAGGCAACTCGTGGTGGGCAGCGGCGACGAGGTAGCCACCGCGGTGGCGGTGCAGCCGGATGGCCGCATCCTCATCGCCGGCAGTACCGAAACCGCGTCCGGCTACGACATGCTGCTGCTGCGCCTGAACGCTGACGGTAGCCTGGACGGCAGCTTCAATGGGAGCGGCCGACTGGTGGTGCCCGTGGGCAGCGCTGACGACTTCGCCTACGCGATGGTGCTCCAGCCCGATGGTCAGATCGTCCTGGCCGGTCAGTCCAGCCGGGCCGATGGCAGCCTGGACTTTGCTGTCGTGCAGGTCAATGCCAATGGCACCCTGGACAACGGCTTTCTGACCGGGGGCAAAGCCCTGGTAGCGGTGGGCGGTGGCGACGACAGTGCCTACGCGGTGGCGCTGCAATCCGACGGGCGTCTGCTGCTGGCAGGAACGGCCACAGGAGCAACGGACACCGATGTCGCCTTGCTGCGGCTGAACGCCGATGGCAGCGTGGACAGCAGCTTTGATCCCGCATCGATCCCCACGGTGGGCGGCTCGGTCACGTTCGAGGAGAACGGTGTGGCCGTGCGGCTTGATTCCACCGTGGCGGTGCGTGATCCCGATCTGTTGGCGCTCAACAGTGGGGTCGGCAACTATGCGGGGAGCAGCTTGCAGCTCCAGCGACAGGGGGGCGCTGATGTCCTCGATGAGTTTGGTGCAGAGGGTGGGTTGACCTTTGCGGCGGGGGGCGCCCTGCTTGATGGCGTGCAGATCGGCAGCGTCGTCCAGCAGGGGGGGCGTCTCACGCTGCTGTTCGGTGCACTGGCAACCCAGGCCCGCGTCGACGAGGCATTGAGCAGCCTGACGTATCGCTACCTTGGCGATGCACCACCCGCCGGTGTGACGATCGCCTGGACCTTTTCAGACGGGAACGGCGGTGGTAGTCAGGGCAGCGGCGGGGAGTTGTCGATGCTGGCGACCTCTCAGGTGCAGATCCTGGCAGGCAACGATGCACCCGTACTGGTGTCTCAGCCCGGGCCCACCTTCATCGATGATGGCGTGACGCTGTTCAGCCTGGCTCTGGACGAGCACTTCCGCGACCCGGACGATACGCCGCTGTCCGCCATCACGCTGACTGCCGATAGGGGGCTGCCCACCTGGCTCAGCTACGACGCGGCAACGCATGTGCTGTCAGGTATTGCGCCAGTGGGCACCACGGGCAGTTGGAGCCTGGTGGCCACGGCGCGCGATGCGGACGGTGCCAGTGTGGCCTCCAACTTCACGCTGCAACTGAGGGATCAGAGGCTGTTGGGTGGCGATGGAGCGGACACGCTGACCGGGGCCTCGGGGCAGGACGTGCTGGATGGCGGGGCCGGCAGTGATGCGCTCGATGGTGGTGCGGGCAACGACACCCTGGTGGGAAGCGCAGGCGACGACACGCTCAACGGAGGTGTGGGCGAGGACAGCCTGACCGGAGGAGCTGGCGATGATCTCTATGGGGTCGACTCGGCTTCCGACGTCATTGCCGAGGCCATTGGTGAGGGCCATGACCGCGTCTGGGCCTCGGTTGACTATGTACTGGGTATGGGGATATCGATCGAGAGCTTGACGCTGAAGGGCACTGCCACGGCGCTGACGGGCAACGAGTTGGCCAATGCCTTGTTTGGTGCGGACTTGGCTGACACGTTGATGGGCCTTGACGGCAATGACACCCTTGACGGTGGTGCCGGCAGTGACCGCCTGGTGGGTGGAGCAGGTGACGACACCTACACGATCGACAACGCAGGCGACGTGGTGGAAGAGGCCGTCGGCGAAGGCACGGACACAGTGGTCAGCTCGCTGAGCCACAGGCTGGGCTCGGACCTGGAGAACCTGACGCTGTATGCGGGCGCGGGGTCGATCAGCGGTACGGGCAACGAGCTGGACAACGTGCTCACCGGCAACGAGGGCGACAACACGCTGGACGGTGGGGCCGGTAGTGACCGCCTGGTGGGAGGATCGGGAGACGACAGCTACACGATCGACAACGCAGGCGATGTGGTGGAAGAGGCCGTCGGCGAAGGCACGGACACGGTGATCAGCTCGTTGAGCCACACATTGGGGATGAACCTGGAAAACCTGACGCTGCATGCGGGCGCGGGGTCGATCAGCGGTACGGGCAACGAGCTGGACAACGTGCTCACCGGCAACGAGGGCGACAACACGCTGGACGGTGGGGCCGGTAGTGACCGCCTGGTGGGAGGATCGGGAGACGACAGCTACACGATCGACAACGCAGGCGATGTGGTGGAGGAGGCGGTCGGCGAAGGCACGGACACGGTGGTCAGCTCGCTGAGCCACACGCTGGGGACGAACCTGGAGAACCTGACGCTGTATGCGGGCGCAGGGGCGATCAGCGGATCAGGCAACGCGCTGGACAACGCAATCACGGGCAACGAAGGCAACAACGCCATCGACGGTGCAGCGGGCAACGACACGCTGCTGGGCGGTGCCGGCAACGACTCGTTGGCGGGAGGAGCGGGCAACGACTGGATGGCCGGTGGGCTGGGAGACGACTACTACTACGTCGACTCCGCGGCCGACGTGCTGAGCGAAGCCGCAGGTGAAGGGTTTGACCGTGTGTTCACGACAGTGAACTACACCGTCACCGCGGGTGCTGCGGTGGAGAACGTCTTCGTGATGGGCGCGGCCAACGTGCTGGTGGGCAATGAGCTGGCCAACAACCTGTTCGGCGGTGCGCTGGCCGATTCACTGAGCGGCATGGCCGGCAACGACAAGCTCGACAGCGGCGCCGGCAACGACCTGCTGGACGGCGGGATCGGCAACGACACGCTGCTGGGCGGCGCCGGCAACGACTCGTTGACGGGAGGAGCGGGCAACGACTGGATGGCCGGTGGGCTGGGAGACGACTACTACTACGTCGACTCCGCGGCCGACGTGCTGAGCGAAGCCGCAGGTGAAGGGTTCGACCGTGTGTTCACGACGGTGAACTACACCGTCACCGCGGGTGCTGCGGTGGAGAACGTCTTCGTGATGGGCGCGGCCAACGTGCTGGTGGGCAATGAGCTGGCCAACAACCTGTTCGGTGGCGCGCTGGCCGATTCACTGAGCGGCATGGCCGGCAACGACAAGCTCGACAGCGGCGCCGGCAACGACCTGCTGGACGGCGGGATCGGCAACGACACGCTGCTGGGCGGCGCCGGCAACGACTCGTTGGCGGGAGGAGCGGGCAACGACTGGATGGCCGGTGGGCTGGGAGACGACTACTACTACGTCGACTCCGCGGCCGACGTGCTGAGCGAAGCCGCAGGTGAAGGGTTCGACCGTGTGTTCACGACGGTGAACTACACCGTCACCGCGGGTGCTGCGGTGGAGAACGTCTTCGTGATGGGCGCGGCCAGCGCGCTGGTGGGCAATGAGCTGGCCAACAACCTGTTCGGCGGTGCGCTGGCCGATTCACTGAGCGGCATGGCGGGCAACGACAAGCTCGACAGCGGGGCCGGCAACGACCTGCTGGACGGTGGGATCGGCAACGACACGCTGCTGGGCGGCGCCGGCAACGACTCGTTGGCGGGAGGAGCGGGCAACGACTGGATGGCCGGTGGGCTGGGAGACGACTACTACTACGTCGACTCCGCGGCCGACGTGCTGAGCGAAGCCGCAGGTGAAGGGTTCGACCGTGTGTTCACGACGGTGAACTACACCGTCACCGCGGGTGCTGCGGTGGAGAACGTCTTCGTGATGGGCGCGGCCAGCGCGCTGGTGGGCAATGAGCTGGCCAACAACCTGTTCGGCGGTGCGCTGGCCGATTCACTGAGCGGCATGGCGGGCAACGACAAGCTCGACAGCGGGGCCGGCAACGACCTGCTCGCTGGCGGCGTGGGCACCGACACCCTCATCGGCGGCGCCGGCAATGACACTTTCATCTTCGACACGCTCCTCAACGCATCCACCAACGTCGATGTGATCAGCGACTTCGCCGCAGGGGACCTGATCGCAGTGGACAACGACATCTTCACGGCGCTGGGTGCGGCTGGAGCGCTCTCGGCGGGCCAGTTCTACAGCGGCGCGGGCGCGACCGGTGCCAGCGTGGCGGGGCAGACGGCCGGGGTGTACTACAACACCTCCACGGGCAGCCTGTACTACGACGCCGACGGCTTCGGCGGCAGCGCCGCCGTGCAGTTCGCCAGCCTGGCCACCAAGCCCGTGCTCACCGCCGCCTCCTTCAGCATCGGCGAGTAACCAGCAGTTGAATCAGGCGCGCATTGGGGCGAGGCGGAGGCCCTGCAGCTGCCGGTCAGCGTTGCAGCGAGGCCAACGCTTCGCGGTATCGGTCGATCACGATCTGCTCGTCGAACTCCCTGACCACTCGTGCGCGCCCACGCTCACCCATGCCAACGCGTGAGGCTTTATCCATCGCAGCGAAACGGAGCATGGCCGACGCAAGACCGGGGGCATCCCTTGCCTTGCAGCGCAAACCGGTCTGACCATCAATCACTGTGTCCTTGCAACCTGGCGCATCGGTGGTGATGACAGGGCGAGCCATTGCCGCCGCTTCCAGCAGGGTGCGGGGAACCCCCTCCCGATAGGAAGGAAGAACAACGGCATCAGCATGAGCGATGTGCGGCCTGACATCGTCAGTCTTGCCGAGATAACGGACGATTCCTTCAGCTTGCCATGCATCGATCTGGTCGCGACCGATCGATGCCGGATTGTCCGAATCAGCGGCACCCAGGAGGTGAAAGGTCGACATGGGGTATTTGCCGCGAACAAGGCGTGCTGCGTCGATGAATTCCCCGACACCTTTGTCCCACAGCATCCGCGCTACCAACAGAAATACAGGTGCGTCTGTATCACGCTCCACCCAGGGGGCGGCACAGAACCGATCTACATCCACACCGGAGCCCGGTAGTCGCTCATATCGGCCAGGCAGGACCAAACCGCTGCGCAGGAAAATATCCTGATCATCGAGGTTCTGAAAAAATACCCGATGTGCATATCGGAAGGTCAAACGATAGAGCAGCCTCGCAATACGTGTCACGAACGAGGTTTGAATAAAGGCACGACCGAGGCCGGATACGTTCGGTATGAATCGAATGCCCAGACTCATGCAGGCTATTGCCGAGTAGAGGTTGCCCTTGGGTGTATTGCTCAGGACGACATCCACCCGGTTGTTCTGGAACACCCTGCGCAAGCAAAGCACGGATCTCAACTCTGTCAGCCATTGTGTGCCGGACCCTGACAACGGAACTGCCTCATGCCGAATACCCGACGATATCAAGTGCGTCGTGTATTCATCCTCAGGCGAAACAGCAATGACCTCGTGCCCGTCGGCCATCAGCGCCAGCATCAGGTTACGCCGGAAATTGACGAGGTACCAGGACGTGTTTGAGATGACCGCGATGCGCATGGCTCAGTCCACCGCCTGCGTAGCTAGCCAGGCCTGGAACATCAGCACATCCCACAGGTGTCCGGACCAACTGCGTCGGCCGGAGAGGTGCTCCAGCCAGCAGCGGCGTACAATCGCGACATCGAAATGTCCGCCGTCGCGCAGGCGGTGTTCTGAGAGCAGATCCTCAGCCCAGGCGCGCAACGGACCACGGAGCCACGCCGCGAGCGGCACTGCGAAGCCCTTCTTCGGCCGCTCAATCAGCGCGCGCGGCACGTGGCGGAAAAGCACCTGTCGCAGCGGCCACTTGGTCGTCCCGCCGTGGATCTTCAGGTCCAGCGGCAGCCGCCAGGCGAATTCGATCAGGTGGTGGTCCAACATCGGCACCCGGGTTTCCAGCGAGACGCCCATTGCTGCACGGTCCACCTTCGTCAGCACGTCGCCGGGCAAGTAGGTCAGCAGGTCCAGCAGCATCATGCGCTCGACGTCGCCCAGGGCAGAGATCTCGGGTGGTACGTCGTTGAGCAGCGTGACCGGCTCGCGGGATGACAGAACCACCTCTTCCGGATTGGTCCAGTGGCTGACCAGGCCGCGGTAGAGCTCCGACGGGTCCCGGCTGCCCAGCAGAGTGGAACCTTTGTGGATCTTGTCGCCCATGTTGTTGGCGCGGTGGTCAGCGGACTTGTAGAACCAAAGCCACGTGAAGATGCGGTTCCACTGCTCCACGCTCAGGCGTCTCAGCACGGCGGCCACGCCGCGCCGCAAGGGCGCCGGCACGGCTCTTAACCAATGCCATATTGAAGACGTGATGCGGTAGCGCTCGTAGCCGCTGAACAACTCGTCGCCGCCGTCGCCCGACAGCGCCACCGTGACGTGCTGGCGGGCCATCTGGGACACGAGGAACGTCGGGATCTGTGACGAGTCCGAGAACGGTTCGCAGTACAGGCCTGGCAGCTTCGGGATCACGTCCAATGCGTCCTGGGGCTGCACGTACAACTCGGTGTGATCGGTGCCCAGGTGCTGCGCGACGGCCTTTGCAAAGGTCGCTTCGTTGTACCCCTGCTCATGGAAACCAATCGTGAACGTGCGCACCGGCCGCGCCGACTGCGCCTGCATCAGCGCCACCACCACCGACGAGTCGATACCGCCCGACAGGAAGGCGCCGAGCGGCACATCCGACATCATTTGCCTGCCGACCGAGGCCGACAGGAGCCGCTCCACCTCGTCCACCGCCTCAGCCGCGCTGCCATCGAAGGGCTGGCGCATGCCGGCCAAACAAGCTTCCTGGCCCGACCAATAGGCCCGTATCACTGGCTCCTCCGCCCTCGCAGTGATTTCCAGCCAAGTACCCGGCTCCAGCTTGCGGATGCCCTGGAAGATCGAATGCGGCGCGCCGATGTAGTTGTGCCGCAGCAGCAGCGCTAATGCGCCGCGGTCGATCTCGGCACAGAAGGCCGGGTGTCGTTGCAGGGCCTTGAGTTCCGATCCAAACAGGAAAACCCGTGGCTGGCCGGCCTGCCCGCCCTGCCAGCCCCAGTACATCGGCTTTTCGCCCAGGCGATCACGCGCAAGCGCCAACCGGCGCTCCAAGCGGTCCCAAAGCGCGATTGCGAACATGCCGGTCGCGCGCTTCAATCCACCCTCGATGCCCCAGGCCTCGAATGCGGCCAGCAGCGTCTCGGTGTCTGAGTGCCCGCGCCAGACCGGTGCATGGCCCTGCACGGCCAGTTCCTCGCGCAGCTCCCCGTGGTTGTAAATCTCGCCATTGAAAGCGATGACGTAGCGTCCCGATGCCGAGACCATCGGCTGGTGACCCGCTTCCGACAAATCCACGATCGCCAGCCGGCGATGCGCGAGCGCAATGCCCTGCTCCGGGTCCAGCCACAGCCCTTCGCTGTCCGGCCCGCGCAGGTACAGTGCATCGTTCATGCGCCGCAGCCGAGCTTCCTGCTCGGGCATTGGCACACCGCCCACTGCGCTGGTGAGCCACCCTGTCAATCCGCACATTTTTCTTCCTTCATTGGGTCCGCATTCGTCCCTGAGTTGGCGACATGCGCCGCCCGTTCACTGCAAAGCGCAGGCCTGTATTGATTCCACGCATGCCAGCCGTCCACGCGCCAGATCTTCCCAGCCATGATTTCCCTACGGGGCCCGGTCATTTCCCGGCGCGGCGCCAGACCGATTCCTGAAGTTCCCCGAAGCGCTGGCAGACGCGCTCCATGCTGAATTCATCAACGATCCGCTGGCGTGCTGCGGCGGCCCGATGGCGCCGCCGAGCAGCCGGTTCCAAGGCAGCCTGCCGCAGCGCCTCACCCAGCGCAGCTGGGTCTTCCTTTGGAACCACCCACCCGGTGTCGCCGACCAGCATGGCGGCATCGCCGACATCAGTCACCACGCAGGGCACGCCGCAGGCCATTGCCTCGCCGACCACGTTGGGAAACCCCTCTGTCCTGGACGACAGGCAAAACAGGTCGAAGGCCTGCAGGAGGTCGGGCACGTCGTCGCGTTCGCCCAGCAGCAGGAACTGCCCGCCATGCCCCGTCTCCGCGAGCGCTCGCGCCAGCCCCGCATTGCCGGTGTCGACCGCGCGGCCCACCATCACCAGGCGAGGAACCGCGGCCTCGCGGTTCTGCAGCAGAGCGTGTGCCAGCAGCGCGGCAGCCTGCACGAAGTTCGGGTGATCCTTGGCGTAGTTCCAGCGGCCCACATGGCCGATGACCAATTCCGTGGCACCGATCCCGAGTTGCTCTCGGACCCGCTGGCGAACAGCCGGGTCCGGCCGGAAGCGGTCGGTGTCGAAGCCGTTGGGGATCACCACCATGCGCGAGGCGTCGTAGCCGATCGCCTCGTGCGAACGCCTCGACGCCTCAGCCGCGCAAGCAATCGCCGCCGGCACGGCACTTGACAACCTGGCGCAGCACCAGCGGATCAACCGTGTGCCGCGTGAAGTGCCGCTGAAGTCGGTGGTCCGGATCCCCCAGATCACTGCGCGGATGCCTGCCCGTCGCGCAGCCAACCCGCCGATGAGGTCGGCATGGACCATCCAGGTCTGCACGACGTCCGGCCGACGCGCCCTCAGCAACCGGTACAGCGCGAGGAAGACCCGTGGCAGATCCCATGCTCCGCGCATGCCCAGGGCGATGACCTCGATGCCCGAAGACTGCAGCATCCGACCCACAGGGCCGACCTCCATCATCGAGACCACCGTCGCCGGCTGCTGCGCCATCACCAACCGGCGCAGCATCAACTCGGCGCCGCCGATGCCAAGGTTGATGATCACGTGCATGACTTTCATGGCATCTTTGAGTGCGAAGTTTTTGGGCCTGTGTGGCCGTCGTTTGATCGACTAAGCATGTCTTCAATTAGTTTTCTGCGAGCGATTCCCTCGCTGCTGCTCGTGTCGATGATATGAGGGCCATTTTTGCCGTAATACTCGTCGATACTGCAAATTCGCTTGGCGGGATTACCGCCAATCACGGAATTTTCCGGATGGTGCCCTTTTACCACAGAGCATGCTGCGACGATACAGTTTTTCCCGATGTGGGTGTCCTTTAGGATTACAGAGCCCTGACCAACAAAGCAGTTTTCATCAATCACGATACGACCAAAGACTGATTTTTTTCCGTAGACATCTCTAATTTTCTCGCCATCTGCAATAAGCGGAACTTGTATTGCTCCGTCGTGAGTAATGAATGAAACCGAATTCGTTATAAGACAACTGCTTCCGATTGAAATTAGAAATGGTTCAGATCCGAAGTCTTGCTGGCCAACGAAGATGGTCCCCTCTCCTACACTTAAGCCGAGTCGTTGTGCATTAGCAAAATTGGATTTGCGGACTAGTTTCTTGATTGCCCTGGCAACAAAATTAATGATTATTGATTTGAGCATAGGTTCTTCTCTGCTGAACTGTGAGCAGGTGTTGAAAAATGCGCATCCAAATTAGCGCTTGAATATAAGTAATGAATGCACCCCACCATGGGGGGAGGAGGTAAAGAAGCCAGGCTAGCCAAAGTCCGTCTTGAGTCAATGCGTTCCCATTGCATCTCTTTGTTAGATACACGGATATGATGCAAAGAAGCAAGGTGTAGGCCAAATAGAGTGCAGCATGTTGTGGTGCAATAAAGAACCAGCCAACATAGGAAATGCTTGAATTCCAGTCTCCAAACGTTTCTGGGTTTCCAAGGTCAGCATACCCAGTGATGGCTGTGCCTATGTAGATTGTTTTTCTGCCATTGAAAACTAGGTCGTAGGCAATCCCTGGTAGACCCTCTTTCCAGAATGGTGCGAAGGCTCCTTGCTCGTATTCGTTCTGAAGTTTTTCTGATAGGTCTATTACTGTCGTCAGCATGGACGTGAGATGCAGTCTACCGATCAGGTGAACGATCCCATCGCTCATCAATGTTTCATATCCGTCTGCTGCGGCGCCCAGTTCGATTTGTGATGCAACACCAATTAAGTCGAGATCAGTACCGGCAGCGGCGCGAAATGCCCATTTTGCGGCAGTTATTAATGGGTAGAGGGTGATCAATGCGGCAAGACCAGTAAGCACAATTTTGTAGTTAATTCTGCCTGACCGATGTAGCCGACAATATTCGAAAAATATAATTATTAAGATAAAGCTTGACCAACCTCGCGTGGCATTCGAGAGTGCCCAGGTCACTAGATTGGCGTGGAATAACTTCGACTCTCTGTAGAGGCTGTAGTAAACTATGAATAGGTAGTCTGCTGGGATTGCGACCCAAATAATCGAAAGTGGCGTGCTGGTTTTTGTGGATGCTGATCCTGCGGTATTTACTCCGAAATAAAGATTGAATGCGAAGAATAGTATCTGAACGACAAGCATCGTGATGCCGATTCGCCTTGACGTTCCTTCGCCGTTGGTGAAATTTTTTTTATCTGAAAAATTAATCCGATTGAGATTTCTGAAAAGTGGGCCGAGAATAATTAGGTAGGCGCAGCAAATAATCAGTGTCGCTGCAACTGCAGTAGTCGTCGAGGTTAGTGGTTTTCCTTCGGCGTCGCCGATCAATTGATTGGAAAAAACAATTACAATTAAACCAATTATGTTTGACAAAATATACGCCGCAAGCCACGGTCCGCGAGGAGATCCTCTTGATATGCCATTGACCTGGCTATTTTTTTTGTGCGACGTCATTATTTATGTGCTGATGTAGTGGGTGCCGGGTACTATGCGGCTAGATTAATCTTATTGGTGGTTGTGATTATTGGTTTGGCTTCTTGCCTTGTTTATCACTCTGCCGGGCACTCCAACGACCGTTGAATTTTCTGGTACATCTGAAATTACAACAGCATTTGCGCCAACCACGGAGTTATCGCCAATACATATTCGTCCAAGTATTTTTGAGCCTGTGGAGAGGGTGACTTTGTCCCCGATGTGAGGCTGGTTGCCGAGGCTGGAGCGAATGAGGTTCCTGTTTCCCAGGGTAACGCCATTGAATATGGTGCAATCTCGGCCGATGATGACGTCTGCACCTATGACTATGTCGTGACCGTGTACGATTACCAAGCCGGGGCCAATTTTTGCTCTACAGGATATATCGCTTGCAAACACAATCCTAATTATGTATTCAACCAGCAACCCCAGGGGTGAGCCTATTGCCCATAGTTTGCGAATTGATTGTCCGATGCGAATCAGTAGTGTCATATGAAGTGTGTGACACGTGAGAATCCATTTGATCTTGTTGAGGTAAGATTTGTCGCCAGCAAGCGCGGTCACGTCATCAAAGAAGAATGAGATGGTCATCTTTGTTATTTTGAGTGGCGAATTGATGGCGGAATCCGAAGTGTTGATAAGATATTTCGATATTTGATCAAATCAAGTGCTGATTGAATGCGTGAGAATTGCAGCGTTGGCCCAAGAAAAATCTTTGCGACTGGCCAGTTCTTGTTTTTTAGTGCGGCAACAAAGAGGAGTAGCGATGCAGATCCCACCTGTCGCTTATGTTGCGGATATTTCTTGCCAAAATATGTGAAGCAGGAGGCTAGAAGTCGTCTTGTGGTCAGCCCGGCAGACGCTATTCCGATGCCTGCTCTATATACCCCAAATGGTTTGTCGGATATAAACCAAGCGCTGCCTGTTCCTATTTGCTCGACGTTGGCGAAGTAGTCCACTACGGGAAAGTCTGGAATTTGAAAGTCTCGAACTTGTTTTCGGTACATTTTTGAACTGTTGGATCCTAGTGTTATAAATCGGATAATGTCCGCTCGAGAGAAGCCGTTGCTTGGAATGAGACTGCAGTCAAACAAGTCTTCGCATATCAAACCGGTTGATTCATTTTTGACTAGCATGCGATGCCAGCTGATGTTGCAATCAGGGTTTTTGTCTAGGAAATCGCTTTGTGCTTGCAGCTTTCCAGGGAGTGCATAGTCATCGCCATCGACGTGCGCGATGTACTCTCCAGATGCGAGCGTGTGTGCAAATACGAAGTTCTTGTAGGCGCCAATATTTTTCTCGTGACGTACGGACCGGATCATGTGTGAATACTTTGATTTGAATTCACTGATTACTCCAGAGGTTCCGTCTGTTGAGCAATCATCTGAAATGATGATTTCAAATGGAAAGTTGGTTTTCTGGTCAACTAGACTCTGAATGCACTGAGCAATGAAGTCCTTCTGGTTGTAGGTCACTACACAAACCGAAACCTTGGGTACGGGCCGGTTCTCGGTTTCCGGCAACGTCAGAGTGTCGTTCATGTCAAATCAGGAGGCTTTGGAGGTGGCTGCGCGTGCGGCAATCCGGAGTCGCACGTATTGGCGGATGTTGGTCGAACTGGCGCAGCTGAACAGGAAGACGGCGAAGCTGACAGCGGCCAGTTCACCCAGGATGATGAGCCGGTTGGTATGCCAGGGGGTCAGAGTGCTGAGCGCGGCCGTGGTCGCCGTGGCGATGGCGGCAGTCGGCAGGATGTCCTGAAGGAGCCACGGCCGGTGCAGGTTCGGCGCGAACCGGCGATGGACACGCCAAGTCCATAGCAGGAAGTAGATCAGGTTGGCGCTGAACCAAGTCCATCCGGCGCCAACCGCGCCGCGGTGCATCGCCGCGACGATGATCGACGGGATCAGAAACAGCACGAACAGCACGTTGCCAACTAGGTGCAACCGGACATCGCCCTTGGCAAACTGAAGGTAGTAGGGGAAGGCGGCGAGTGCGAGGATACCGTTGCCCAGCGCGTACAAACGCAGGATCGGCGCGGTTTGGCTGGCCAGTGCGGCATCGCCGGTCCAGGCCCGCAACAAGGGTTCGGCGCAGAAACCCAGCACCAGGGCCGTGGGCAGCGCGATGACGGCCATACCCTGTGTGGCCTGTCGGTAGAGTTGGAGCAGGCCGCTCTCGTCGCCCTGGGCTTGCAGCCGTGCCAGCCTGGGCATCAGTGCCATGCTGAGCGGGCCGCTGATGATCGACACACCGCCAGCTGCCAGCACGGCGAGTGTGAAGTGGCCGTAGTCCGACAACGGCAGGATCTTGGATAGCACCAGCTTGTCGGTCTGGGTTACCCCTATCCAGACTGCGCTGGTGAAGGCGATGCTCAGCGAGAAGCCGACTACGTCGCGCATTGCGGACCAATGCCATCCGATTTTCGGGCCACCCGGCTCGCGCGAAGGAAGGAGGCCGTAGGTTTGGCGAACAAGCAAGGTGGTTTCGGCCAGTCCCACCAGCAGTTGCCATCCAAAGAAATGGGCTGGGGAAGTGCCGATCCATTCGAAGACCAACAACACGACGACGAATCGCGCGGTCGCTGTAGCGGCGTTGAGTCGGCCGAGCCAGACCTGCTGCTCAAACCCGCCGATGGCACCGCGGTAGAGTCCGGCCACCCAGCGAAGACCGATGATGCCCGCCATCAGCTCGATCGAAAGACGGACTTGGTCGGTCGACAGAGCCTGTGCTTGTAGCCAGCGGGTGGCGACCCAGTCGGCACCGAGCACAAGCACGAGGGCGCCCGAAAGCGCGATGCTAACGAAAATGCCTTCTAAAACCCGCAGCAGGCGCCGTAGTTCCAGCGCAGTAATGGCGCCACCGGACAGCCGTGCCGTCTGACGCGCCAACGTCGGCGACAGGCCCATGTCCAGCAGCTGGAACCACGCCTGCAGCATCGCATAGAAGCCCACCAAACCATAAGCCTCGGTCCCCATGTATCGGATGTAGATCGGCACGATGAGGATGCCAACCGCAGCGACGTAGATCTGGCTGAGATAGGATGCGACGAGGTTGCGCTTGAAGTCGGTCATGTACGGTTGAGTGGTCCGCAGAATGGCGGGCCGTCAGGCTGCACGGATGACTCCCAGGTTGTAGCGTCCGGCCACTCGGTCACGACATCAACCGGGCTTCCAGGTCGAGCAGATCCCGCCGCCGCTCCTTGATCCTTCGCGCTGGCTGTCCTGCATAGATGCCGAATGCCTCGCAGTCACGCGTCACGAGGCTCAGCGCACCGACGGCTACACCTGCAGCCAATCGAACGCCGGGAAGTACGACGCTGCCGCAGCCGATGATCACGTGCTTCTCGAGGATGACCGAGGCGCTGGTCACCCCGGTGTACTCGGTCGGCACCATCGGGTTCGTCATGAATGCTCCTGAATAGTCGTCGCTACTGCTGTAGATCGAGACGCGCGAGGACAGGTTGCAGAAGTCATGCAACACAATGCGGCCAGCACCGATCAGGCTGGAGTAAATCGCAACATGAACGTGGCTGCCGATTTCGATGCCGCCGGTTCCAGCCGACAGTACGCAGAAGTCGTCGATGCGGACGTGGTCGCCAAGGTGGATGCGCTTCGCGCCGTAGATGGAGGCTTTGTCGGAAATGCGGACGTCGTCACCCAAGGCGGCAAAGCCCTGAGCTTCCAATTCGGCGCGGCTTAGCAGTCCCATCAGCTTGGCCCCCCTGATGCCGTCAGGTGCGACAGGCGCCACGGATCACGTCGATCACCCGCCCTTGGTCTGCGTCGCTCAGGGCGGGATAAATAGGCAGGCATAGCACCTTGCGGGCGATGTCGCTGGCCACAGGGAGGTGGCTCGGGTTGGCCGATGGCATGCTGCGGTACATCGGGAAATCCGAGATCAATGGGTAAAAGTAGCGGCGAGCGTAGATGTCGTTCTCACGCAGGCGGGCATACAGCGCGTCGCGGCTGTGCAGGTATTCGGGGCCAACCAGGATGGGGAAGTAGGAGTGGTTGGCCACCCGTTCTCCGCTGTCGCGCACGCAGCGGACGCCGGGCAGGTCGGCCAACTCGGTGCGGTAGCGGGCGTCGATCTCGGCACGGCGGGCGAGGGCAGCGTCGATGTGCTGCAGTTGCACCAGACCGAAGGCGGCGTTGATTTCACTCATCTTGCCGTTGATGCCGGGCGCGACCACGGTGGTTTCGTCGACGAAGCCAAAATTCTTCAGATGGTCGATGCGCTGTTTGGTCTTGGCGTCGGGGCAGACGATGGCGCCACCTTCGAAGGTATTGAATACCTTGGTTGCGTGGAAGCTCAGCACCGACAGGTCGCCATGACGCAGCACGCTGTGGCCGTCATCCATGCGTACGCCGAAGGCATGAGCGGCGTCGTAAATGACCTTGAGGTTGTAGTTGTCGGCGATCTTCTGGATCGCCTCGACATCGCAGGGGTGGCCGTAGCAGTGCACCGGCATGATCGCCGTGGTCTGCGGCGTGATGGCAGCCTCAATCTTGCTCGGGTCGAGGTTCAGGGTATCGCGGCTGATATCGACGAACACCGGCTTGATGCCGTTCCAAAGCAGCGAATGCGCGGTGGCGACGAAGGAATACGGCGTGGTGATCACTTCGCCGGTGACGCGCAGCGCCTGCAGCGCCGTCACCAGTCCCAGCGTCCCGTTGGCAAACAGCGCGATGTGCTCCACGCCGAGGTGGTCGCACAATGCGTGCTCAAGTTGCTGGTGAAAGGGCCCGCCATTGGTGAGTACCTGGTTGGCCCAAATTTTCTCCATGTAGGGCATGAACTCCTGCAAATCGGGCAGGAAGGGCTTGGTGACGTAGATCGGCGAGCGAGATTGGGACATGGTTCTTCCGGGGCAGCAGGCGTCGTCGTTTTCAGGCATCAGGCTCGAATGGTCGCGCGGCGCAGACCAAACGATGCGCGCAGGGCGGCCAACTTCTGGGCGCCTTCAGGTGTCTCGGCCATTCGGGCCAACGCGCGACGGGCCATCAACCACAGCAGACAGACGATGAAAGTCAGGAGGGCAGCTGTTATAGCGAGCAATCCGCGCTTTGGCTTGGACTTGTATTCTGGAATTTCGGCGATAGCGACCACCTGCAGGACAGCACCGTTGCTGGCTTCATCGGCTCTTGCCATTTCGTATTGCCGGGAAAATATTTCGAATAATGTCTCGAAATACTTGAATTCACGGTACTTTGAAATGTACTCGTTGCTCTTGCCATCAGGCTCCTGCGAGTTGTCTCGCTCCAGCGCCTTGAGCTGGGCCCGCAGTGATTGAAGTTCTGCCGTCGCCGATCGGTATTCAGGGTTGCTCTCGGTCATGGTGCCTCGCATGACCGAGAGCCGGATTTCTTGAGCAGCGATTGTGGCTTGAACTTGGGCGACACGACCCACAGCGGCTTCAGGGTTGATTTTTAGCACGTCCTTTCCGACGCCACTGTCCTTCAATGCGACTTCGGCTTTGACAAGCTTGTCCTTGACATCAAGCAGTTGGCGCTCAAAAAACAGCCGCCGCTGTGCGGCTTCCGTGACGCCCAACGTCTTGGTCATTTCCTGGAGTTGAGTGATGTACCTGTTGGCGATCTTTGCGGCCCGCTCGGGTACTTCGTCATCGACCTCAATGGTGATCAGATTGTCTTTTCCTGATGTGATGCGGGTGTTGCCTGCAAGGGCATTGCGCGCCTGAAACTGGTATTCGCTTTCATAGACTTCACGCAACTTGAATTCCGAGACGATGGCGTCAGCGATCGGGCGGCTTTTCAACAATGCAATCCATTGGTCACTCGGATTTTTCAAGCCGGCGACGCCGCTCAATGCACCTGCCATCCCGCCTGCTGCACCAAGCAACGCGGCGACTGCGCTACTTTGCTGCTGCTGCGGCGGTAGCATCAGGGTATTGGCAGTGAATACAGGTTTGATAAGGAAGCTCAAGCCCAGCACCACGGCACCTACTGCCAGCGGAAAAATAGTCAGCAACTTCTTGTGAGCTAGAAGGATCAGCAGTATGTCGATGGCCGAGATCGATGATTCTTCGTCAGGTGATTCGGACCGGTGTGGTGACTCTGGGAGTGTTTCGTTCGACATGATTCAGAAACAGGGATATACGCGCGTCGTCCGAACTTCAATTCCGCAGCGTCTGGATCGCCGCTGCTGCCAAGCCAAACTGATACAGGATCTGCGACCAGTCCTTTAGCCCCCGCGTGAAGGCGGTCCAGAACGTCTCGCGGTTGCCCTTCTCGGGCACGACGAGGGTGTCGCCCGGCATCAGTTCGGTGCCTTCCAGGTCGTTGAACCAGCCGCGTCGGCTGGCGTGCAGCACGGTACCGTCGGCGCGCACGATGAAGCTGTTGCCCATGTCCGCGTCGGCGTCGACGCCGGCCACGTCGAGGTAGTCACGCATCTTGCGCCCGGAGCGCCAGAGGATGGCGTTGTTGTTGGCCACGGCGCCAACGGCGAAGACGAAGGCGGGGCGGGCGGGCACGCTCACGCGGTCGCCGTCTTCCAGGGGCAGGTCGGGCAGGTCGGACGGGGTGGCGCTGGAGGGGAGTTCCAGTGCGATGCGGCCCGTGGACTTCAGGCCCTTGAGGCGTGTGATCTGCGCTTTGCGGGCTTCGGCCTGTGCCTGGCGGAGCTGATTGGCGGCCTGGGCGTCGGTGGCGGACAGGTTGGCTGCAGCGGTGGCACCTTCACTGGCCAACTGGGCTTCGAGGCGCTTGATGGCGTCGTCCAGGGCGATCTGCTGCTGGCGGCGGGTTTCCTCGCGGGCGAACTCGGTGCCGAAGACGTAGGCCTCGGGGGTCATGCCGCCAGCTCGCTGGACGAGCTGGGGCAGCGTTTCACCGGGCTGGATCTGGTAGATGCCGGGCGCGGCGATTTCGCCTTCCACACGCACCAGCCGGGTCTGCTTGGAGACCGGGTTGCGGATGTCCTGCCGGGCGAAGACGGTCACAACGTCACCGGGCTGCAGGGCCAGGTCATGGGCCGGGTCGCGGTCGATCACGGCCTTGCCGAGGTTGAAGGGAATCAGCTGCATCGCAAGCGTCTTGGGGTCGATGCGCTCGATGGCGGCATATTCCCAGTTGGGCTCGTCGACGATGTTCTTGACGTCGCGGGTGAGTTGCTGGGTGCTGACGTCGCTGCCGTTGGTGAACTGCACCAGCTTGTTCTTGCGAACGTAGTAGTCCGGGGTGATGAGGGCGTCCCGGTCAGGGATGAGCTGGCTGATGCGCATGCCGGGGCTGTACGGGTAGCGCAGGGGGGCCGCGACGTTGCCGCGCAGGGTGATGGCGTTGGCGAACTGGGGGGCGACGCCGAAGAGGGTGACGATGTCGCCGTCCTTGAGCAAGGTGCGCCCCGCCTGGGCCAGGTCCAATGTGGCGACGGTGCGTGGTGCCCTGGGCTGGCTGGCGTCGATGCTTTCGAGCTGGGCCGAGCGCGGGTTGGTGGAGGCGCGGGTACCACCGCCGTAGCCGAGCACGCGCTCCAGGGCCTCGCCCTGCGGCTGCAACTCGTAGATGGCCGGCGTGTCGACGGCGCCCAGCACCGCCACGCGGGGGCCAGCCGCGGTGTAGACGATGACGTCCCCAGGCAGCAGCCGGACGTCCCGGTCCTTGTTGCCGTGGATGATGAAGTCGTAGAGGTCCAACTCGGCGATGACCTTGCGGTCCCGGCGCAGCTGGATCTTGCGCATGCTGCCGTTCTGGGCCGGGCCGCCGCTGGCGAAGACGGCGCTCACCAGGGTCGACAGGCTGCTGATGGTGTAGTTTCCGGGCCGGCGCGCCTGCCCGACGACGAAGACCTGGATGCTGCGCAGCTGGCCCAGGGTGACGTTGAGGCTGAAGTTCCTGAACACCCGGCTGACCTGCGTGCGCAGGTGGGCCTCGACGTCCCCGGCCTTGATTCCCGCCACGCCCATGGTGCCAATGCGGGGGATGTTGATCTGCCCGTTGCGGTCGATGGTGGCGCGGTAGTCGACGTCGATGCTGCCCCAGGCTCGGATATACAGCTCGTCGCCCGGGCCGAGCACGTAGTCGGTGGGTACGGGCACGCTCTCGACGGGGGCGAAGCTGCGGTCGGCCCCGGCAAAGTAGGGCTGGCCGAACAGCGGCAGCTTCTGTCCCGTTGCGTTGTAGACGAAGCGCTGGAACTCGTTTTCCTGCGCCAATTCGCGCTGTGCGCCACTCGGCGTATCGCTGGGAACGTCGGCCGGGCGGGACTCCGCTGGACGCTGGGCCTTGCCATCGCCCGGTGTGGGGTTGCCGCTGGGGTTGTTGGTGATGGTGATGGCGCCCGCAGGCGCTGTGCTGCCGGCCGGCGACGCCATGCCCTGCGTTGCCATGGACGCGGCGCCCGGTGTCGCTGCACCGGCAGAGCCCGCGAAGCCGACGGCGACTGCCGTCTGGGCGTGTGCCAGGGGCGAGGCGAGCAGCAGCAATACGAGCGGACGAAGGAGGAGCGAGCGCATGGGCATCTGGTTGGGGGGGCCTGCGGCAACCCTGAACTGCAAAGCAACCCGCAAGTGTACGGACCCCATGAAGAGGGGATCGCACATGTATCCGTTGGTTGCAAACTTGTTCTCGGATCGGGACCTCGGGCGGCCGTTTGCCGGCGCAGCGTCGGTCAGCGCGCGTCGTCGCCGTGCGGCGGGTCGGACTCGATGCCTGGTGGCGCGCTCAGCGCCGGCAGGTCGGCAAACACCTCCTCGGCGGCGAGGGTCAGGCCGATGCTGTCGAGCGGCAGGCCGGGCTCGCCGGGGCCGGTTTCGCGCAGCAGCCAGCCCTCGTTGGCGCGGCTGTAGAGTTCGATGCGGCGGCGCTCCGGGTCGATGACCAGGTAGTCGCGCAGGCTGGGGATGAGGCGGTAGGCCACGAACTTGGCGCCGCGGTCGCGGCCGGCGGTGGAGGCTGACAGCACTTCGGCGATCAGGCAGGGGGCGGTGAGGGCGAGTTCGGCCTGGCGGTCGGCCGCGCTGCAACTGACCATGACGTCGGGGTAGAAGTAGGCGTCGGCCGCTTCGATGAGCAGCTTCATGTCGGACATGTAGGTTCGGCAGGGGCTGCCATCGAGAGGCCGCAGGAACAGGCTGGCCAGGCGCAGGGATACCAGCACGTGGCTTTGGCGTGCGCCGCCCATGGCGACGATTTCGCCGCGCTGGTACTCGTGCTTCGCGTCCTGCTCGGCTTCCCACGCCAGGTAGCTGTCGCGGTCGAAGCCAACGGTTTCCTGTTTCTGCAAGGCCAGTCCCACGTTGCGCTCCCTGCGAGTTGCTGCGCGGTGATGGGGATGTTCCCGGGGTTGGATGCTAGCGCGGCACTTTCGCGGCTGCCAGCACCATCCGCCGCGGCGACAATTCACGCATGTCCACCCCTGAGCGCCTGGATCACCCTGGCCGACGAGAGGAACCTGGAAGCGTCCTATGTCTGCGGAAATCGGTGTTGAGCCCGCCGCGCGGCTGCAGCTGCGCGGCATCACCAAGCAGTACCCGGCCGTCCGGGCCAATGATGGCGTGGACCTGACGGTCGCGCCCGGGCAGATCCACGCGGTGCTGGGTGAGAACGGCGCGGGCAAGTCCACGCTGATGAAGGTCATCTACGGTGCGGTGCAGCCCGACGCCGGGGAGATCCGCTGGAACGGCCGGCCCGTGCAGATCGCCAGCCCGGCGCAGGCCCGGCAGCTGGGCATCAGCATGGTCTACCAGCACTTCTCGCTGTTCGACACGCTGACGGCGGCGGAGAACGTGTGGCTCGGGCTGGACCGGTCGCTGAGCTTGGCGCAGGTGAGCGCACGCATCCGCGAAGTGGCCGGCGAGTACGGGCTGGACGTGGACCCGGCGCGGCCGGTGCACACGCTGTCGGTGGGGGAGCGCCAGCGGGTGGAGATCGTGCGCGCGCTGCTGACCGACCCGCAGCTGCTGATCCTGGACGAGCCGACCTCGGTGCTGACGCCGCAGGCGGTGGAGCGCCTGTTCGTCACACTGCGCCAGCTGGCCGCGGATGGCCGCTCGATCCTCTACATCAGCCACAAGCTCGACGAGATCCGCGCGCTCTGCCACCACTGCACCGTGCTGCGCGGCGGGCGGGTGACCGGCGAGGTGGACCCGACGCGGGAGAGCAACGCCAGCCTGTCGCGGCTGATGATCGGCGCCGAGCCGCCGCCGCTGCAGCACCGCCCGGCCAGGCTGGGGGCGCTGGCGCTGCAGGTGGCGGGGCTGGACCTGCCGAAGGGCGATCCGTTCGGCACCACGCTGAGGCAGGTCGGCTTCGAGCTGCGCGGGGGTGAGGTCCTGGGCGTGGCGGGGGTGTCGGGCAACGGCCAGCAGGAGCTGATGGCGGCGCTGTCGGGTGAGGACATGCGGGCGCCGGCCGGCTCGATCCGCCTGTTCGGTGCCGACATTGCGCGCGCCTCGCCGCGGCGGCGGCGCCAGCTGGGGCTGCACTTCGTGCCGGAGGAGCGGCTCGGCCGCGGCGCGGTGCCGACGCTGTCGCTGGCGCACAACCTGCTGCTCACGCGCACCGAGGGGGTGGCGGCGACGGGCTGGCTGCGATTGGGGGCGGTGGAGCGCCAGGCGGCGGCACTGATCGAGCGTTTCAAGGTCAGGGCGGGCGGGCCGGGCGCGGCGGCCAGGTCGCTGTCGGGCGGCAACCTGCAGAAGTTCATCGTCGGGCGGGAGATCGATGCGCAGCCGAAGCTGCTGATCGTCAGCCAGCCGACCTGGGGCGTGGACGTGGGGGCGGCGGCGCAGATCCGCGCCGAGCTGCTGGCGCTGCGCGATGCGGGCTGCGCCGTGCTGGTGGTGAGCGAGGAGCTGGAGGAGCTGTTCGAGATCTGCGACCGGCTGGTGGTGATCGCGCAGGGGCGGCTGTCGCCGACGATCGCCACGCGCGACGCGACGATCGAGCAGATCGGCCTGTGGATGTCCGGGCTGTGGGGTGAGCCGGCGGCCGTGGGTACCGCGGTCCGGGAGGGCGGTCCAGGAAGGGTGGGGGCATGTTGAGACTCGGCATGTTGAAACTGGAGATGCGGCCGCAGCCTTCGCGGCTGATGTCGTGGCTGTCGCCGCTGATCGCGCTGGTGCTGACGGTGCTGATCGGCATCGCGCTGTTTTCGCTGCTGGGCAAGGACCCGTTGAAGGCGCTACAGGTGTTCTTCGTCGAGCCGCTGCGCAGCGGCTACGCGCTGGCCGAGCTGAGCGTCAAGGCGGTGCCGCTGGTGCTGATCGCTCTCGGGCTGGCGGTGTGCTTTCGCTCCAACCTGTGGAACATCGGCGCGGAGGGGCAGTTCGTGCTGGGCGCGCTGGCCGGCGGCTGGGTGGCGATGCAGGCCGATGCGCAGAGCTCGCGCGGCATCGTGCTGCTGATCCTGGCTGCGGGCGTGGCGGGCGGCATGGCCTGGGCGGCGCTGACGGCGCTGCTGCGCGACCGCTTCAACGCCAACGAGATCCTGGTCAGCCTGATGCTGGTCTACGTGGCCGAGATGCTGCTGAGCTGGCTGGTCTACGGGCCCTGGAAGGACCCGCAGGGCTACAACTTCCCGCAGACCATCACCTTCCTGGCGCCGACCAAGATCCCGCGGCTGGTGGACGGCTGGCGCATGAACATCGGCGTGCTGGTCGCGCTGGCGGCGGTGGTGGCGTTCACGCTCTTCCTGTTCCGCACCTACCGGGGTTTTGCGCTGCAGGTGGGCGGGCTGGCGCCGGCGGCGGCGCGCTACGCCGGCTTCTCCTCGCGCGGGGCGCTGTGGACGGCGCTGCTGGTGTCCGGCGGCATGGCCGGGCTGGCCGGGGCGCTGGAGGCGGCTGGGCCGCTCGGGCAGCTCACGCCCTATGTGCCGGTGGGCTACGGCTTCGCGGCCATCATCGTGGCCTTTGTCGGCCGGCTGCACCCGGTGGGCATCGTGTTTTCGGCGGTGCTGATGAGCATGTTCTACATCGGCGGCGAGCTGGCGCAGTCGCGCCTGGGCCTGCCCAAGTCGCTCACCGGCGTGTTCCAGGGGCTGCTGCTGTTTTCGCTGCTGGCCTGCGACACGCTGATCGCCTACCGCATCCGCTGGAGCCGTCCGTCATGAATGAGTTTGCGCTGCTGCTGGCTGCGACCCTGAGCGCCGGCACCGTGCTGGCGATCGCTGCGCTGGGGCTGCTGATCAATGAGCGCGCCGGCATCGTCAACCTCGGTGCCGAGGGAATGATGCTGGTGGCGGCCATTGCCGGCTTCGCCACCGCGGTGCACACGCACAACGACTGGCTGGCCTTCGCCGCCGGCGCCGCGGCGGGGGCGGTGATGGCTGCGGCCTTTGGCCTGCTGGTGATCTGGCTGAACACCAACCAGTACGCCACCGGGCTGGCGCTGAGCCTGTTTGGCACGGGGTTCTCGGCCTTCGTGGGCATCCGCTACACGCAGGAGAAGCTGGCCGAGCGGCCGCACTTCGAGGTTCCCGGCCTGGCCGACCTGCCCTTCGTCGGGCCGGCGCTGTTTCGCCAGCACCCGATGGTGTATCTCGCGGTGGCGCTGATGCTGGGGCTGGCCTGGTTCCTCTACCGCTCGCGCGCCGGGCTGGTGCTGCGGGCGGTGGGCGAGTCGCCCGAGTCGGCCCACGCACTGGGCTACCCGGTGCGGCGCATCCGCCTGGCGGCGGTGGTGGCGGGCGGGGCGCTTTGCGGCGTGGCGGGCGCGTACCTGTCGGTGATCTACACCCCGCTGTGGGTGGAGGGCATGACGGCGGGCAAGGGCTGGATCGCCCTGGCGCTGACCACCTTCGCCACCTGGCGGCCGGCGCGGGTGCTGCTGGGTGCCTACCTTTTTGGCGGCGTGACGATGCTGCAGTTCCACCTGCAGGGCGAGGGCGTGCAGGTGGCCAGCCAGTTCCTGACGATGCTGCCCTACCTGGCCACCATCGTCGTGCTGGTGCTGATCTCGCGCAACCCGGCGTGGATCCGGGCCAACATGCCGGCGTCGATCGGCAAGCCGTTCTTCCCGGGCGGCTGAGACGCTGTCGATAATGCCCGTTTGTCACAAAACGGGTGACGAATTGCCCGCCCGGGCACCGGTGCCCCTGTCCTGATTCCTGATTCCTGACCAAGGAGAAACCATGACCCTGCTCGCCAAACGTGCGCTGCTCAAACTCTCTGGTGGCGCTGCGCTGGCTGCCGCCGCTGCCCTGGTCGGCTGCGGCAAGAAGGAAGAAGCGCCTGCCGCCCCCGCCGCGGCGCCGGCCTCGGTTGCGGCATCCGCCGCGGTGGCCAAGCCCGAGCCGCTGAAGGTGGCCTTCGCCTACGTCGGCCCGGTGGGCGACGCGGGTTGGACCTTTGCGCACGACAACGCCCGCAAGGCGGTGCAGGCCGAGTTCGGCGACCGGATCGTCACCACCTTTGTCGAGAACGTGCCCGAGTCGGCCGACGCCGAGCGGGTGATGCGCGACCTGGTCGGCCAGGGCAACAAGCTGATCTTCGGTACCACCTTCGGCTATATGGAGCCGATGCTCAAGGTCGCGGCCGACAGCAAGGACGTCAAGTTCGAGCATGCCACCGGCTACAAGGCGGCCGAGAACATGCGCACCTACGACAGCCGGACCTACGAGGGCGCCTACATGGCTGGCGTGATCGCCGGCCGGATGACCAAGTCCAACGTGCTGGGCGTGGTCGGCTCCATCCCCATCCCCGAGGTGATCCGCAACATCAACAGCTTCACCCTGGGCGCGCAGAGCGTGAACCCCAAGGTCCGGACCAAGGTGGTGTGGGTGAACAAGTGGTTCGATCCGCCCAAGGAAGGCGAGGGCGCGGCCAGCCTGATTTCCGGCGGCGCGGACGTGCTGTTCCAGAACACCGATTCCAGCGCGGTGCTGCAGAAGGCCGAGGAGAAGGGCAAGTTTGCCTTCGGCTGGGATTCGGACATGAGCAAGTTCGGCCCCAAGGCGCACCTGGCCTCGGCCGTGATCAACTGGACGCCGTACTACAAGAAGGCCATCGACGACGCCCTCACCGGCAGCTGGGCCACCGGCTCGCAGTGGTGGGGCGTCAAGGAGGGGGCGATCGACATCGTCTCGGTCTCCGACACCGTGCCGGCCGACGCGAAGGCGCAGGTCGAGAAGGTCAAGGCCGGCCTGAAGGATGGCAGCTTCGTGATCTGGAAGGGCCCGATCGTCGGCCAGGACGGCAAGGAAGCGCTGGCCAAGGACGCGGTGGCCGACGACAAGTTCCTCGGCGGCATCAACTTCTACGTCAAGGGCGTGGACGGCAAGATCCCCAGCGGCAAGTGACGCAGCGGCTGCCGGCGGGCTGAGCGCGCCGCGGCCCGCTCGTGCGGGCATTGCTCGTGGCGTTTGGATGTAAAACGGTATATATTGTTTATACTGTTTTTCACGGAAAGGTCAGTGACCATGAACACCTCGCCCGCCGCCGCCGTTTCCTCCGTCCCCGCTGCCTCTGCCGCAGCGGTGGTCGAACCCGCCGTACCGGCGACTGCCGAGCCCGCGCCGGCCGTGAAGCCGGCGCGCAAGCGGGCTGCCGCGCCAAAGCCGGCTGAAGCCGCTGCCACCGAGCCGGTGCATGCGGCAGCGTCGGCACCTGCCGCCAAGCGTGCTCCGAAGAAGATCCCCGTGGCTGTGAAGGCCGTGGCGTCGGACGCTCTCAAGCCGGTGCGCAAGCTGTCCGCCAAGGCCGCTGTGTCTGGCGACACCGCGAAGGAGGTGGTCGTCGCAAAGGGCGCTCCGCAGGCCCAGGCGGTCAAGGCGGAGGCCTCCCGCAAGCGCGACAAGCTGGTGCGCGACAGCTTCACGATGCCCAAGGGCGAATACGCCCTGCTGGCCGACCTGAAGCAGCGCGCCACGACGCTGGCCCGCCCGGCGAAGAAGAGTGAGCTGCTGCGTGCGGGCATCAAGGCCCTCGCTGCCATGGGCGACACGGCTTTCCTGGCGGCGCTGTACGACGTGCCGGCGCTCAAGACCGGCCGTCCGGCCGCGCAGGACCTGCCTTTGCCCAAGGCCAAGGCCGGCAAGGCCGGCGCGCGTCGCGGTTCCTGAGCCCGCTGGGTTCCGGGCGGGCGGGTGACGGACCTATGGACCTGTTTCTCTGGCGCCATGCCGATGCCGGTACGCCCGTCGCCGGCCCAGCGGATCTGCAGCGGCCACTGTCTGCGAAGGGCCGCCGGCAGGCGCGGCGCATGGCGGCCTGGCTGGATCGCCAACTGCCTGCCGATGCCCGTGTGCTGGTGAGCCCGGCACTGCGTACCCGTGAGACGGCGCAGGCGCTGGGGCGCCCCAGCCGGGTGGTGGACGCATTGGGACCGGCGGCTTCGGCCGATGACCTGCTGGGCTGTGCCGGGTGGCCGGACGGTGGTGGCGCGGTGCTGTTGGTCGGACACCAGCCCGCACTCGGGCAGGCCGCCGCTCTCGTCTTGTCGGGCCTGCCCCTGGCCTGGACCCTCAAGAAAGGGTCTGTCTGGTGGCTGCGCGGCGAGCGTTCGGCCGCCGGGTTGACGGTGCTGCTGCGGGCCGTTCGCCTGCCAGTCGAGGATCAGCTACAATAGTCGGCTTTCCCGGCATTGGCTGCACGGGAAGGAGCGCTACCCGGTTCGCCGGGGCACTCAGCCGGATGCCCGAGAGGCCGCCCCCCATAAGCGGCGCCGACGGTGACGGCAGCAGCCGCAAACCCCCAGCAAAGAAGATTTGCCATGAAGACTTTCAGCGCCAAGCCGGCCGAAGTCGTGCATGAGTGGTTTGTGATTGACGCAACGGACAAGGTTCTCGGACGGGTGGCCAGCGAAGTCGCCCTCCGCCTGCGCGGCAAGCACAAGGCCATTTACACGCCTCACGTGGATACCGGTGACTTCATCGTCATCGTCAACGCGGACAAGATCCGTGTCACCGGCAACAAGGCCGAAGACAAGGTGTACTACCGCCACACCGGTTATCCGGGCGGCATCCGTGCCACCAAGTTCAAGGACATGCAAGCCAAGCATCCGGGCCGCGCCCTGGAGAAGGCCGTCAAGGGCATGCTGCCCAAGGGTCCGCTGGGCTACGCGATGATCAAGAAGCTGAAGGTCTACGCCGGTGCCGAGCACCCGCACACCGCTCAGCAGCCCAAGACGCTGGACATCTAAGGAACGGCCATGATCGGTGATTGGAACTACGGCACGGGCCGCCGCAAGTCGTCGGTAGCGCGTGTGTTCATCAAGAAGGGCACGGGCCAGATCAAGGTCAATGGCAAGCCGCTGGAGCAGTACTTCGGCCGCCAGACCTCGATCATGATCGTCAAGCAGCCCCTGGTGCTGACCAACAATGTCGAGGCCTTCGACATCCAGGTCAACGTCCATGGCGGCGGCGAATCCGGCCAAGCCGGTGCGGTGCGCCACGGCGTGACCCGCGCGCTGATCGACTACGACGCGGCGCTCAAGCCCGAGCTGAGCCACGCTGGTTTCGTGACGCGTGATGCGCGTGAAGTCGAGCGTAAAAAGGTCGGTCTGCACGGCGCTCGCCGTCGCAAGCAGTTCAGCAAGCGCTGACGCCACGGGTGCGTCCTGCCGGATCCGGCGGGGCGTCCCGACACGCAAAGCCGGTGCCAGGTGCGCCGGCTTTGTCGCATCTGGGGTGCGGTTGCGACTTTGTGCGCTCGATCAGTCGCAGCCGCGTGCGCATCGTGTATGGTGCGCGCCTCGGTTGGGCGGTGCCGGGCCTCCGGTGTGCCGCCGCTTCGCTACACACGGGATTGCATGCGTTGGAAGTTGTTGCGTCGTCGCCTGTCGGTGAGTGCGCCCAGGGTGACGGTCAAAAGTCGGCTGCCGTGGCCTCTGCGCTGGGTGGCGTTCGCCCTCGTGCTGGGTTTCTCGGGGGCGCTGTCGCTGTGGGCCTTCGAGTTTGGCAAGGACATCGCCGGTATCGATCGCAATGCCCAGGCCGAGCTGGTCGAGTTGCGCGCCGAGCTGGCCAAGCTGCGCAGCGAGCATGAGCGCGCGATTTCGATCGCGAACTCGGCCGACAGCCTGCTCAAGACCGAGCGCGTCTCGCAGGAAAGCCTGGCTGCCCGGGTGAAGGCACTGGAGGCCGAGAACCTCGCGCTCACGCGCGACCTGGGGTTCTTCGAAAAATTCATGCCCTCGGGCGGAGTCAACAAGGCCATGGCGCTGCGCGGCCTGCAGGCCTTCCCGGACGGAGCGGGGCGGCTGCGCTACCAAGCGTTGCTGATGGCGGCGGCAGGGCGCACTGGCGGGTTCAATGGCCGCTATGAGGTCCATCTGAGCGGCACCCAGGACGGCAAGACCTGGACGCACCATGTCGCGCAGCCCTCCCTTACCGTAAACCTGAAACAGTATCAACGCCTGGAAGGCGTGATCGACCACCCTGCTGGCGCCATGGTAAAACAGGTGGAAATCAAGGTGCTTGACAGCGTCGGTAAGGTGCAGACCAGCGAGGTCGTACGCCTGTGAATCCGGACGTCAAGGTGGCCTATCGGCCGGCGCGGTTCGCCTTGGTGCCGTTTCGCACGAAAATGCCCAAAGGCGCCCTGGCTCGCACCCCCTGATCAAATCCCTTCAACTCCAGGAAGCTCCAGTCATGTTTGGATCCAAGAAACAGCCCTCCATCAGAAGCCTGATCGGCGAGGGCACGACGGTGCAGGGGACGTTGCGTTTCGGCGACGGCCTGCGCATTGATGGCGAGGTGCAGGGTGATGTGGTGGCCAATCCGGACGACACGAGCATCCTGGTCATCAGCGACAAAGCCAAGGTCGTCGGTACGGTGAAGGCGGGTCATGTCATCATCAACGGTACGGTGATCGGACCGGTCGAGTCCAATCACCTGCTTGAGTTGCAGCCGAAGGCGCGCATCCAGGGTGATGTCCGGTACGAATCGCTGGAGATGCACCAGGGCGCGACCATCGAAGGCGCCCTGCAGCGCATCAGCCCGGCTTCGGGTGGCACCGCCATCGAGGACAAGCCGGCGCTGAAGCTGCTGGCGGCCAACGACAAGAAGTGATTTCGAGCGGGTAAACGGTCCCTTGTTTTCCGGGCACCCGATCTCTATTTAGCAGATCCAGCGTTTTTCAGGAGTTGCGCATGAGTGCCGTTGCACAAGACATCCAGACCGAGATGCCCGCCCCCATCGTCTTCACCGACAGTGCCGCTGCCAAGGTGGCCGATCTGGTGGCGGAAGAGGGCAATCCTGACCTCAAGCTGCGCGTTTTCGTGCAGGGTGGAGGCTGCTCGGGCTTCCAGTACGGGTTCACCTTCGATGAGGTGGCCAACGATGACGACACGCAGATGTCCAAGCACGGCGTGACGCTGCTGATCGATGCCATGAGTCTGCAGTACCTGGTCGGCGCCGAGATCGACTATAAGGAAGACCTGCAGGGAGCCCAGTTCGTCATCAAGAACCCGAACGCGACGACGACCTGTGGCTGTGGTTCGAGTTTCTCGACCTGAAGTGCCGTGATCGTTCCGGGCCGCGGACTCGACGCTGGCCCGCCTTGCAAAGAGCCGCCTCCGGGCGGCTCTTGCGTTTGTGCGGATCAGGCCGGGTAGCAGGCACCCAGTATCCGCGGGCCGAGGGCGCCGGTGACTTCTGGCAGGCTGGCCGCTTGGCGGTGGCAGTGCTGCCGCGCCAGCCAGGCGAAGGCGGCGGCCTCGACCTGCAGCGGTGGCAGACCCCGTTCTGCGGTGCCCAGGACGCAGCAGCCGGGCAGACGCTGGCCCAGGCGGCGCATCAGGTCGTCGTTCAGGGCGCCGCCGCCGCACACCAGCAGTTCGCGGGTCGAGGGGGCGTGGCGCGCCAGATCGTTGGCGATGGCCGCTGCCGTCAGCTCGCACAGCGTGGCCTGCACGTCCTGCGCCGCGCAGGCGGAGCGTTGGGCGCCAAGGTGCCAGTGCAGCCACTCGGGATGGAAGAGGTCGCGGCCGGTGCTCTTCGGTGGCGGCGAGGCGAAATAGGGCTCGCTCAACAGCGCCTGCAGCAGCGCCGTTGCGACCTGACCGCCAGCCGACCATGCGCCCTGGGCATCGTAGGGCTGGCCGAGGTGCCGCTGCGCCCAATGGTCCAGCAGGGCGTTGCCAGGGCCGCAATCGAAACCGCGTGGCGGCTTGCCGGGTGACAGCAGCGTGAGGTTGCTGATCCCGCCGATGTTCACCACGGCCCGGGGTGGGAGTGCCGGGTCGCCGTTGCCGAAGATCGCAGCGTGGAAGGGCGGCACCAGCGGCGCGCCCTGGCCACCCGCTGCCACATCGCGGCTGCGGAAGTCGGCGATCACGTCGATGCGGCAGCGCTCGGCCAGCAGGGCGGGCTGATTGATCTGGGTGGTGTAGCCGGTGCCGTCAAAGAGGCCGGGCCGGTGGCGGATCGTCTGGCCATGGGTGCCGATGGCGCGCACGGATGACGGGCTCAGGCCCTCCAGCAGGCGCTGCACGACCTGCGCATAGACCTCGGCCAGCGCATTGGCAGCCAGGGCGGCGCGGTGGATCTCGTCGGGGCCGGGTTGCTGCAGCCCGGCGAGCGCCGCGCGCAGGGCGGGCTCGAAGGGCAGGGCGGCGTGCCGTCGCACGCCGATCCAGCGGCCGTCCGCAGTGAAGGCGCAGAGCGCGCCATCCACCCCGTCCAGCGAGGTGCCCGACATCAGGCCGATGTAGAGCTCCTCGCCCAGGGGGTCACTCCATGCGCGCGATGGCAACGGCCGGGCGAGAGGCCGAGGCGAGCTGGGTCATGGCGGTGGCCGCCACGGCTTCGAAGCGCGGCTTGGCGGCGGCGCTGAGCAGCACGGCTTCCGAGGCGCGTGCGATCTTCATCGGGTCGACCTGGCTGCCGCCCATCTTGAACTCGAAGTGCAGGTGCGGCCCGGTGGCCCAGCCCGTGGCACCGACCGCACCGATGCGCTCGCCTTGTGCGACGCGCTCGCCCTTGCGCACGGCGATCTGGCTGAGGTGGGCGTAGACCGTGCTGCGCTCGCCGCTGTGGCGCAGCACCACGACGTTGCCGTAGCCGTTCTGCACGCCTGCGAATTCGACCGTGCCTTCACCGACGGCGCGCACCGGCGTGCCGGTGGGGGCGCCGTAGTCCACGCCCAGGTGGGCCTTCCAGGTCTTCTGGATCGGGTGGAAGCGCATCGCAAAGCCGGAGGTCACGCGCGAGAAGGCCAGTGGCGACGACAGGAACAGGCGCGCCTTGCTCTGGCCGTCCGGGCCGTAGTAGCTGCCCTTGTGGTCGCCGTCCTGGAACCAGATCGCGTCGTGGTTGCGCCCGGCGTTGATGAAGCGTGCCGAGAGCACCCGGCCGCTGCCGGAGCTCCAGGTGACCGGTTCGCCATCGGCGGTGAGGGTTTCGTAGGCCACCGAGAACGTGTCGCCCTTGCGCAGTTCGCGGCGGAAGTCGATGTCCGAGCCGAAGATCTCGGCCATCTGCATCGTCACCGCATCGGGCAGGCGGGCCTCGTCGGCCGCGGCAAAGAGGCTGGACTCGATCGTGCCGGCGCCGAGGCGGACATCGCGTGCCAGCGCCACCTGCTCGCTGGAGACCGCCAGCCCCTGCGGCCCACGCCGCACCGTGGTGCGCGTGAAGTGGCTGGTGGAGTCGTCGTTGTCGGCGGCGGGCCCGCGCACCACCAGCTCGACCAACTGGCCGCCGCCGGGCGCGGCCTCGCTGCGCACATGCACCTGCTTGCCGGGGCGGCCCATCAGGATGCGCTGGGCCACCGGGTCACGGCGCAGGAACTGGGCGGCCTCGGGGTCGTTCACCCCCAGGCGCTGCAGCAGGCTGTCGGCGGTGTCGGATCCGCGGGTCAGGTCGTTGCGGTGCAGTTCGATGTCATGCTCGTCCAGTGCCGTGACCTGACTGGCGAGGTGGTTCAGCGCCACCTCCTGGCTGATCAAACGGGTGGGCGTTGGGGCGGCGTCGAGGGTGGTGAGCGGCGCGACACCGAAGGCAGTGACCCCCGTACCGAGCAGCAGCGTGAGGACCGCGCCGCTGATGGCGCGGGGATGATGCCGAAGGGCCAACTCGACTCGCGCGGCCCAGAGGCGCGCCTGGGCGCCAGAAGCTTTGAACAACACTCTTGGATACTGCAAAGAGGCGGCACCAGCCGCTGGTGATCGGAGAGCCCGGCACCCCGACGGGCGGGGAGAGCGAACCGGGTGCCGGCTGGTCCAAGTCAGGCGCCCTTGGGGGGACGCTCTAGAATCTCGACCGCTTTCCGGCCGGCGCAGTATAACGACGTGCCTCGGCGTTACAAGCGTAAAGACCTGTAGCACGTTTTCAACCCCCTGTCCTTCCACCCTGTTGCGCATGTCCACCACTTCGAGCCCCGCGCCCGGCGCTGCGTCTTCCCACGTCACCGAGCAGGCCCTCAGCGAGGGCGTCCGGCATGCGCTGGAGGTTTCGCGGCGTGGCTGCGATGAGTTGCTGCCCGAGGCCGACTGGATCCGCAAGCTGCAGCGCAGCGAGGCCACCGGGGCGCCGCTGCGCATCAAGCTGGGGCTGGACCCCACGGCGCCGGACATCCACGTCGGCCACACCGTGGTGCTCAACAAGATGCGCCAGCTGCAGGACCTGGGCCACACGGTGATCTTCCTGATCGGCGACTTCACCTCGATGATCGGCGACCCCTCCGGGCGCAACAGCACCCGCCCGCCGCTGACGGCCGAGCAGATCAAGGTGAACGCGGAGACCTACTACCGCCAGGCCAGCCTGGTGCTGGACCCGGCGCGCACCGAGATCCGCTACAACTCGGAGTGGAGCGACCCGCTGGGCGCGCGCGGCATGATCCAGCTCGCCAGCCGCTACACCGTGGCGCGCATGATGGAGCGCAACGACTTCCACGACCGCTTCAAGGCCGGCACGCCGATCGCGGTGCACGAGTTCCTCTACCCGTTGATGCAGGGCTACGACTCGGTGGCGCTGAAGTCGGACCTGGAGCTGGGCGGTACCGACCAGAAGTTCAACCTGCTGATGGGCCGCCACCTGCAGCAGGAGTACGGCCAGGAGCCGCAGTGCATCCTGACCATGCCGTTGCTGGTCGGCCTGGACGGTGTCGAGAAGATGTCCAAGTCCAAGGGCAACTACATCGGCATCAGCGAGCCGGCGAACGGCATGTTCGCCAAGATCCTGTCGATCAGCGACGAGCTGATGTGGACCTACTACACGCTGCTGAGCTTCCGCAGCGTGGCCGACATCGCCGCACTCAAGGCCGAGGTGGCTGCCGGGCGCAACCCGAAGGACGCCAAGGTCGCGCTGGCCAAGGAGATCACCGCGCGCTTCCACAGTGCGGCTGCGGCCGATGCGGCCGAGCAGGACTTCAACAACCGCGCCAAGGGCGGCGTGCCCGACGAGATCCCCGAGGTGAGCCTGTCTGGCGCCCCGCTGGGCATCGGTGCGCTGCTGAAGTCGGCCGGCTTGGCGCCCTCGACCAGCGAGGCCAACCGCCTGATCGATGGCGGCGGGGTGCGTATCGATGGCGCGGTGGTCAGTGACAAGGGACTGAAGGTCGCCGCCGGCAGCTACGTGGTCCAGGTCGGCAAGCGCAAGTTCGCGCGGGTGCTCCTGGCCTGATCGGCTCGCCGACCCTCCGGCGCTCCTGCCCGGCGGGCCCATTCGCACATGCAAGTCAGTTCCTACCTCAAGCTCTCGGTCGCGGTGGCGCTTGTCACCATCGGGCTGAAGACGGGGGCCTGGTGGCTCACCGGCTCGGTCAGCCTGCTGTCGGACGCCCTGGAGTCACTCGTCAACCTGGCCGGTGCGATGTTCGCACTCGCCATGGTGACGCTCGCCGCCCAGCCCGCCGACGAGGAGCACCCCTACGGCCACCACAAGGCCGAGTACTTCTCCAGCGGCTTCGAGGGCGTGCTGATCCTGGTGGCCGCGCTGGCCATCATCTGGGCGGCCGTGCAGCGCTGGCTGGCGCCCCAGCCGCTGGAGGCGCTCGGGCTGGGCCTGGGCCTGTCGGTGGTCAGTTCGCTGCTCAACGGCGCCCTGGCCTGGGCGATGCTGCGCAAGGCACGCCAGCACCGGTCGATGGCGCTGGAGGGCGACGCCCGCCACCTCTTCACCGACGTCTGGACCTCGGCCGGCGTGGTGGCCGGCTTGATCGCGGTGCACTTCACCGGCTGGATCTGGCTGGACCCGCTGCTGGCCATCGCCGTGGCGCTGAACATCGTGCGCGAGGGCGTGTCGCTGGTGCGGGCCTCCGCGACCGGGCTGATGGATCAGGCCGTCGAGCCCGAGGTCCGCGCCCAGATCGACGCGGTGCTGGCGGGCTTCGACCCCGGCACCGTCCGCTTCGACCACGTCAGCACCCGCCGCGCCGGGCAGCGCCGCTTTGTCGACCTGCACATGCACATGCCGGCGGCCTGGACGCTGGGACGGGCGGCCGCTGTGCGCGCCTCGGTCGAGGTGGCGCTGATGGGGGCCGTGCCCGGTCTGCGCGCGACGATCCAACTGCTGCCGACCGATGTGGAAGCGCATCTCCACGGCGAGGAGGACCGGCCATGATCGGCCTGATCCAGCGTGTGGCACAGGCACGCGTCGAGGTGGCGGGCGAGGTGGTCGGGGCGATCGGTGCCGGCCTGCTCGTGCTGGTCTGCGGCGAGCCGGCGGATGGCGAGGCACAGGTCGAGAAGTTCGTCGCCAAGCTGCTCAAACTGCGCATCTTCAGCGACGCGGCAGGCAAGATGAACCACAGCGTGCAGGACGTGGCGGGCGGCCTACTGATCGTCTCGCAGTTCACGCTGGCGGCCGACCTGCGCAGCGGCAACCGGCCGGGCTTCAGCGCTGCGGCGCCGCCCGATCAGGGGCGTGCGTTGTACGCGGCAGTGCTGGCCAGCGCGCGCCGGCAGCACCCGGTGGTGGAGGCGGGCATCTTCGGTGCCGACATGCAGGTGCACCTGGTCAACGACGGGCCGGTGACGATCCCGATGACCCTGCGCTGAAAGCAAACAGGGGCCTGGTGGCCCCTGTTGGTTGCTGTCCTTGGTCTGCGTCAGTCCGCGTAGACCCCGGCGGCCTTGATGGCAGTGCCCCACTTGTCGATTTCCGCGGCCACGAACTTCTTGTGCTCGGCCGGCGACACGCGGGCGTCATTGACGACCACCGCGCCCAGCGCCTCTTCGCGCTTGTGGAACTCGGCGTCCTTCAGGGCGACCTTCAAGGCGGCGTTGATCTTCTCCAGCGCCGCGGCCGGGGTGCCCTTCGGGGCGTACAGGCCGTGCCAGATGCTCACGTTGAAGCCCTTCAGGCCCTGGCTGTCCAGCGTCGGCAGCTTGGCCAGCGAGGGCGTGGTCAGCGGCTTGAGCGTGGTCACGGCGAAGGCCTTGACCTTGCCGCCCTCGATCTGGCCGGTGGTGTTGGTGGTCTGGTCGCACATGATGTCCACCTGGCCGCCCAGCAGGTCGTTCATCGCCGGGGCGGTGCCCTTGTAGGGCACGGTGGTCATGTCCACGCCGACCTGCTGCTGGAACAGCATGCCGCACAGGTGCGAGGCGGCGCCCAGGCCGGCGTTGGCCAGGTTGATCTTGCCCTTGTTGGCGTCGATCCACTTGCGCAGCTCGGCGTAGTTGCTGGCCGGCAGGGTGGGGCGGCCGATCAGGGTCATCGGCACCTCGTTGATCAGGCCGAGGTACTCGAAGTCGTTCAGCGTGTTGTAGGGCAGCTTGCGGTACAGGCCCGGCGAGGTGGCCATGCCGATGTGGTGCAGCAGCAGGGTGTAGCCGTCCGGCGCGGCCTTGGCCACCTTGGTGGCGCCCAGCGTGCCACCAGCGCCGCCGACGTTGTCGATGATGATGGTCTGCTTGAGCGCAGCGCCCAGTGCCACACCGAGGTCACGGGCGACCTTGTCGGTCGGGCCGCCAGCGGCAAAGGGCACCACCACGGTGATCGGCTTCTCGGGGTAGCCCTGGGCGAAGGCGGCGGTGGCCAGCACGGTGGCGGCAGCGGCGGTCAGCAAGCGTTTCATCGGATTCCTCGACATCGAATTTCGGCCGGCAACAGCAGCGTCACTGGCCGACAACAGGGTGCGCGCATGGTAGGCACAGTCGGGCCCCGCTCCATCGCGGGAACTACGTAAAGCGCGCGGCGGCTTGCGGCCGATCAAGCCAGGCTGCGCTCGTCCGAGATCACCTTGCCGTCGTTGGGCAGGCTGCCGGGGGCGACGAGCTTCACCTCGGCACGCAGCTTGGTCACGTCGCGCACGCTGCCGGCCAGTGCCTCGGCCAAGCTGGCGGGGGCGTCGGCAGGGACTTCGACCCACAGGCCCATGCGGTCGCTGGCCATCTCGCCCTCCACCACCAAGCGAGCGCGCAGGGCCTCGGGGTGGCGGCGCAGCACCTCGGCCACCTGGGAGGGGTGCACGAACATGCCACGCACCTTGGTGGTCTGGTCGGCCCGGCCCAACCAGCCGCGGATGCGCGGTGCGGTGCGCCCGGTCGGGCAGGGGCCCGGCAGGATGGCCGACAGGTCGCCGGTGCCGAAGCGGATCAGCGGGTAGTCGCGGTTCAGCGTGGTGACCACCACCTCGCCGACCTCACCCTCGGGCACCGGGTCGCCGGTGCCGGGGCGCACGATCTCGACGATCACGCCCTCGTCGATCACCAGGCCCTGGCGAGCCGCGGTCTCGTAGGCGATCAGGCCCACGTCGGCGGTGGCGTAGCACTGGTAGCCCTCGATGCCACGCTCGCGCAGCCAGTCGCGCAGCGAGGGCGGGAAGGCCTCGCCGCTGACCAGCGCCTTGGTGATGCTGGCGATGCTGGCGCCGGTCTCGGCCGCTTTCTCGACCAGGATCTTCAGGAAGCTCGGCGTGCCGGCATAGGCCTGCGGGCGCAACTCGGCAATCGCCTGCAGCTGCAGCTCGGTGTTGCCCACGCCACCCGGGAAGACCGCACAGCCCAGCGCGTGGGCGGCGGTCTCCATCATCGAGCCGGCGGGGGTGAGGTGGTAGCTGAAGCTGTTGTGGATCAGCTCGTCGGCCGCAAAGCCCGCGGCGCGCATCGCGCGGGCCAGCCGCCAGTAGTCGGCGCCGCTGCCTTCGGGCTCGTAGATCGGGCCGGGCGACTGGAACACCCGCCGCGCACCGCGCGTCACGAGCTGGCCGCGCCAGCCGATCGCCGCGAAGCCGCCCATCGCGTCCTGGGCGCGCCGTGCCTTCTGGCGCTCCAGCAACTCGCCCTTGCGCGTGACCGGCAGGCCGGCCAGGGCGGCACGGCTGGTGATGGCGGTGGCGTCGATGCCGGCCAGGATCTCGCCGAAGGCCGCGGTGCGTGCCTGCGCATGGGCGATCTGCGCCGGCAGTGCGGCCAGCAGGGCCGCCTCACGCTCTGCGGGGTCACGCGTTTCCAGCGCGTCGAGGGGAGTTGTCTCACTCATCGTCATCGCTCCAGGCGCTGAGTTGTTTCTTGAGTTGGGCCACGAAGTCGCGCAGCTCGGCGCTCGACTTCAGGGTTCGGTTCTGCCACTGCGGACTGCTGCGCGAGGGCCGCTTCACGACGCTCGCGCTGATTTCGCCACCCACCACCACCGCCTTGGCGATGGCCACACCGCGCCGTTCGAACTGCCCGCCGCGCTCGGTCAGGCCGGCCTCGCGCAGGTCCCGCCGCAGCCGCTGCAGCGCTTCATCGGGCTTGAACGGCGGCGGGGCGAAGCCCCATTCCTCTGACATCGAGAGTCTCTCCGGAAGGCTGTGTTCGTCCAGCGATCACCGCGGATCTGGCTTTGCCAGGCCGCCGGTGATGCCCCCTTGAGGGGGCGCGCGTCAGCGCGTACGGGGGTGGGTCAGGCCAGCCAGCGCTTGCGGCGCTTGTAAGACTTGACATCCTTGAAGCTCTTGCGATCCCCGCCGCCCACGCCGAGGTAGAACTCCTTGACGTCCTCGTTCTCGCGCAGGGCCTTGGCCTCGCCGTCCATCACGATGCGGCCGTTCTCCAGGATGTAGCCGTAGTCGGAGTACTTCAGCGCGATGTTGGTGTTCTGCTCGGCGAGCAGGAAGGTCACACCCTCCTTGGTGTTGAGGTCCTTCACGATCTCGAACACCTCCTCGACGATCTGCGGCGCCAGGCCCATGCTGGGCTCGTCGAGCAGCACCATCTTCGGGTTGGCCATCAGCGCGCGGCCGATGGCGCACATCTGCTGCTCGCCGCCCGAGGTGTAGGCCGCCTGGCTGCTGCGGCGTGTCTTCAGGCGCGGGAAGTAGTTGTAGACCTTCTCCAGCGTCTGGGCCACGGCGGCCTTGCCGTCGGTGCGCGTGTAGGCGCCGGTCATCAGGTTGTCCTCGATGCTGAGGTGGGCGAAGCAGTGCCGCCCCTCCATCACCTGCACCACGCCGCGGTTGACCATGTCCGAGGTGCTGAGCTTCTCGATGCGCTCTCCGCGCAGCTCGATGCTGCCCTTGGTGACCTCGCCGCGCTCGCCGGCCAGCAGGTTGCTCACGGCGCGCAGGGTGGTCGTCTTGCCCGCGCCGTTGCCGCCCAGCAGGGCGACGACCTTGCCCTCGGGCACCTGCAGGCTCACGCCCTTGAGCACCAGGATCACGTGGTTGTAGATGACCTCGATGCCGTTGACGTTCAGGAGGATGTTCTGACTCATGGTGTGCCCTCGTTGTGCATCGCTCTTCGAAACACGGCGCGCCGTGCTTGGAGGAGCGGGCTATTCAGGTGGATGGTGCGAGTGGGCCCGGTCTGCCGGTTGCTCCGGGCCCACGATCCGGCTTGCAGGCCGGATCGGTTCCCACGCTCGGGCTTGCAGGCCCGAGCGCATCGTCAGGCAGGAAAGAGTCTGCAGGGACTCGTTCCTGTCCTGACTCAGCCCTTGCAGTCCTCGGGGGTGCGCGGGGTCAGCTTCTTTTCTGCCACGTACTTCGCGGCGGCGGCCTTGACCATCGGCTTGAGGATGGTCTCGTCAGCCTGCAGCCAGTCGGAGGTGAAGTTCCACTTCTTGCCGTCCCAGGTGTGCACGCGGGCCCAGTTGGCGCCCATGTGGTCGGCGCAGGAGGTGGAGATCGGCCGCAGCACGCCGGCAAAGCCCAGGGTGTCGAGCTTCTTCTGGTCGAGCGCCAGGTTCTCCAGGCCCCAGCGGGTCTGTTCGCCGGTCATGACCTTGCCCTTGCCGTACTTTTCCTGGGCGCGCTTGACGCCTTCGACGGCGAACATCGCGCTCATCATGCCGCGCATGTAGAGCACCTGGCCGACTTCTTCCTTCGGCCCGGTGCCCTGGCCCTTGCCATGCACTTCCTTCAAGATGTCCTGGACGATCTTGGAATTGGGTTCCGCACCGTGCTGCATCGTCACGGCGTTGTAGCCCTTGGCGCCGTCGCCAACGTCCTTCACGTCCGGCTCGGCACCGGCCCACCACACGCCGAACATCTTCTCGCGCGGGTAGCCGGTGGCCACGGCCTCCTTGATGGCGGTGGAGTTCATCACGCCCCAGCCCCACAGCAGCACGTAGTCAGGCTTGCTCTGGCGGATCTGCAGCCAGGTGGCCTTCTGCTCCACGCCCGGCGCGGTCACGGGCAGCAGCTGCACGTCGAAGCCGTTGATCTTGGCGCGCTCCTGGACGGGCGGGATGGCTTCCTTGCCGAACGGGCTGTCGTGGTAGACCAGCGCGATCTTCTTGCCCTTGAGCTTGTCCAGGCCGCCTTCCTTCTTGGCGATGTGCTGGATCAGCGCGTCGGCGGCCACCCAGTAGGTGCCAGCGATCGGGAAGTTCCACTTGAACGCCATGCCGTCCTGGCTCTCGCTGCGGCCATAGCCGGCGGTGATCAGCGGGATCTTGTCGTTCGGGGCCTTCTCGGTCAGCGCGAAGGTGATGCCGGTGGACAGCGGCTGGAACACCGTGGCGCCCTTGCCCTTCAGGCGCTCGTAGCACTCCACGCCCTTGTCGGTGGCGTAGCCGGTCTCGCACTCTTCGTACGTGATCTTCACGCCGTTCATGCCGCCCTTGGCGTTGACGTACTTGATGTAGTCCACGTAGCCGTTGGCCCAGGGCACCCCGTTGGGGGCGTAGGCGCCGGTGCGGTACACCAGCACCGGGAAGAACTGCTCCTTGGCCTGCGCGAAGGCACTCGGGGTGGTGACCAGGCTGGCCAGACCGGCGGCGCTGAGGGCGGCGGCGGTGGCGAGGGTTTTCAACTTCATGGTTGCCTCCAGAGGTGTGAACAGCACGCGGCGGTGCAGGTGGGAAATGGGAGCCCGGTCGGTTCGGATGCCGGGGTGATCAGGAAACGACAGGCCGGCGCACCGGCTGTCCGGGTTGACTCGGTTCGTGCGGAGCGCGCGGGGCTCAATGTGGGAAGGGCCACAGGCGCAGCTTTTCCTTGCCGATCGACCACAGTCGGGCCAGTCCGTGCGGCTCGACGATCAGGAAGAACACGATCAGCGCGCCGAACACCATGAAGGTCAGGTGCGAGGCCAGCGCGGTGTCGAAGCCCAGCGCCACCGTCAGGTTGTCCAGCACGATGGGCAGGATGATGATGAAGGCGGCACCGAAGAAGCTGCCCATGATCGAGCCGAGCCCGCCGATGATGACCATGAACAGCAGGTCGAAGGAGCGGTTCAGGTTGAAGGCGGCCGGCTCCCAGGAACCCAGGTGCACGAAGCCCCAGAGCGCGCCGGCCACGCCGACGATGAAGCTCGACACCGCAAAGGCGGTCAGCTTGGCGTACACCGGGCGGATGCCGATCACCGCGGCGGCCACGTCCATGTCGCGCATGGCCATCCACTCGCGGCCGATGTTGCTGCGCACCAGGTTCTTGGCCAGCACGCCGAACACCACCAGGAAGGCCAGGCACAGCAGGTACTTCTGCACCGGGGTCTCGATCGGCAGGCCCAGCACGTTCAGGCCCGCCACGCTGACCGAACCCGAGGACGAGTCGTTGGTGAACCACTTGATGCGCAGGAACGCCCAGTCGACGAAGAACTGCGCCGCCAGCGTGGCCACCGCCAGGTACAGCCCCTTGATGCGCAGCGACGGGATGCCGAACAGCACGCCCACGCCGGTGGCGCACACGCCGCCCAGCAGCAGCGAGGCGATCAGCGGCATGCCCTCGATGCGCACCGAGAAGTTGTAGGCCGCGTAGGCGCCCACCGCCATGAAGGCGCCGGTGCCCAGCGAGATCTGGCCGCAGTAGCCCACCAGGATGTTCAGGCCCAGGGCGGCCAGCGACATGATCAGGAAGGGGATCAGGATCGCGCGGAACAGGTACTCGGGCGCCACGAAGGGCACGACGAAGGCGGCGAAGGCCAGCAGCAGCCCGATGGCAAGGCGGTCCTGCAGGATCGGGAAGATCTGCTGGTCGGCCCGGTAGCTGGTCTTGAACTGGCCGTTCTCACGGTAGAGCATGTGGTTCTCCTCGTTCTTCTCTTCGGCTCAGACGCGGTCGATGATCTTCTCCCCGAACAGGCCCTGCGGCCTGACCAGGAGGAACACGAGGGCGAGGACGTAGGCGAACCAGATCTCGATGCCGCCACCCAGCATCGGGCCGATGTAGACCTCCGAGAGCTTCTCGCCCACGCCGATGATCAGCCCGCCGATGATGGCGCCCGGCACCGAGGTCAGCCCGCCCAGGATCACCACCGGCAACGCCTTGAGCGCCACCAGCGACAGCGAGAACTGCACGCCCAGCTTGCTGCCCCAGATGATCCCGGCCACCAGCGCGACGAAGCCGGCCACCGACCACACGATCACCCAGATGCGGCTGAGCGGGATGCCGATGGACTGCGCGGCCTGGTGGTCGTCGGCCACCGCACGCAGGGCCCGGCCCGTGGCGGTCTTCTGGAAGAACAGGCTGAGCGCGCCGACCAGCGTCGCGGCGATCAGCGCTGCCGCCAGGTCCTCCTGGCTGACCAGCACGCCGCCCTGGAACAGGCTCTCGAACAGGAAGATCGGGTCCTTGGGCAGGCCCACGTCGATCTTGTAGATGTCGCTGCCGAACAGCGTCTGGCCGAAGCCGTCCAGGAAGTAGGTGATGCCCAGCGTGGCCATCAGCAGCGTGATGCCCTCCTGGTTGACCAGCTTGCCGAGCACGAAGCGCTCGATCAGCCAGGCCACCGCGATCATCACGGCCATCGCCGCCAGGAAGCCGACCAGGTTGGCGACCAGCTTGCTGTCGGTGCCCAACAGCTTGGGCGCCCACTCGGCAAAGCGCGCCATTGCGAGCGCGGCAAACAGCACCATGGCGCCCTGCGCGAAGTTGAACACGCCGCTGGCCTTGAAGATCAGCACGAAGCCCAGCGCGACGAGCGAATACAGCATGCCCGTCATCAGGCCGCCGATCAGCGTCTCGAGAAAGAATCCCATCGAATGTCTCCTGCGCCGGGTTCAGTGCGACGTGCCGAGGTAGGCGCTGATGACCTCCTCGTTGTTGCGCACTTCGTCGGGCGTGCCGTCACCGATCTTCTTGCCGTAGTCCAGCACCACGACACGGTCGGAGATGTCCATCACCACGCCCATGTCGTGTTCGATCAGCACGATCGTGGTGCCGAACTCGTCGTTCACGTCCAGGATGAAGCGGCACATGTCCTGCTTCTCCTCGACGTTCATGCCCGCCATCGGCTCGTCGAGCAGCAGCACCTGCGGCTCCATCGCCAGCGCGCGGCCGAGGTCGACGCGCTTTTGCAGGCCGTAGGGCAGGCGGCCCACCGGTGTCTTGCGGAAGGCCTGGATCTCCAGGAAGTCGATGATGTGCTCGACGTGGGCGCGGTGCGCGGACTCCTCGCGCTCGGCCGGCCCCCAGTGCAGCGCCTGCATGAAGAGGTTGCTCTTCATCTTCATGTTGCGCCCGGTCATGATGTTGTCGATCACGCTCATGCCCTTGAACAGCGCCAGGTTCTGGAAGGTGCGGGCCACCCCCATCTCCGCGACCTGCCGGCTGTTCATGTGGCTGAAGGTCTGACCACGGAAGGTGATCTTGCCCTCCTGCGGGGTGTAGACCCCGTTGATGCAATTGAGCATCGAGCTCTTGCCGGCGCCGTTGGGGCCGATGATGGCGCGCACCTCGTGCTCGCGCACGTTGAAGCTGATGTCGGTGAGCGCCTTCACGCCGCCGAAGCGCAGGCTGATGTTCTGGACGTCGAGGATGACGTCGCCGATCTTCTTCTGCTCGCTCATGCAGCGCTCCGTACGGCCGGGAAGGTCTTGGCGTCGATGATCTTCAGCGTGGCCGAGACGCTGCCGCTGCGACCATCCTCGAACTTCACCGCCGTCTCGATGAACTGTTCGGACTTGCCCTCGTACAGCGCGTCGACCAGCACCTTGTACTTGTCGTTGATGAAACCGCGCTTGACCTTGCGGGTGCGGGTCATCTCGCCGTCGTCGGCGTCCAGTTCCTTGTGCAGCACCAGGAAGCGGCTGATCTGGCTGCCCGCCAGCAGGGCGTCCTGCGCCAGGTCGGCGTTGACCTTCTCGACGCACTCGCGGATCAGTTCAAGAACCTGCGGCTTGCCGGCGATGTCGGTGTAGCCGGCGTAGGGCAGGTTGCGCCGCTCGGCCCAGTTGCCCACCGCCTCGAAGTCGATGTTGATGAAGGCGCAGACCTTCTCGCGGCCGTCGCCGAAGGCCACCGCCTCCTTGATGTGCGGGAAGAACTTCAGCTTGTTCTCGACGTACTTGGGCGCGAACATCGCCCCGTCGTTGGCGCCGCCCTTGATGCGGCCCACGTCCTTGACGCGGTCGATGATCTTCAGGTGTCCGCTGGCGTCGATGAAACCGGCGTCGCTGGTGTGGTACCAGCCCTCGGCGGTCAGCACCTCGGCGGTGGCGGCGGGGTTCTTGTAGTACTCCTTGAGCAGGCCGGGCGACTTGACCAGGATCTCGCCGTTCTCGGCCAGCTTGATCTCCACGCCGGCGATGGGCACGCCCACCGTGTCGGCGCGGGCCTCGTGGTCGGGCTGCAGGCAGACGAACACGGCGGTCTCGGTGCTGCCGTAGAGCTGCTTGAGGTTGATACCGATCGAGCGGTAGAAGGTGAACAGGTCCGGACCGATCGCCTCGCCCGCCGTGTAGGCCACCCGCACCCGGCTGAAGCCCAGCGTATTGCGCAGCGGGCCGTAGACGAACAGGTTGCCCAGTGCGTACTTGATGGAGTCGACCAGGCCGATCGACTTGCCGTCCATGCGCGCCGGGCCCACCCGCTTGGCCACGTCCATGAAGGCGTGGAACATCTTCTTCTTGATGGCGCCAGCGTCCTCCATGCGGATCATCACCGAGGTCAGCAGGCCTTCGAAGATGCGCGGCGGGGCGAAGTAGTAGGTCGGCCCGATCTCCTTGAGGTCGATCGTCACCGTGGCGCCCGATTCCGGGCAGTTCACCACGTAGCCGCAGGCCAGCCACTGTGCGTAGCTGAAGATGTTCTGGCCGATCCACGCGGGCGGCAGGTAGGCCAGCACCTCGTCGCGCTCGGTCAGGTTGTCGAACTTGGCGCCCGCTGAAGCCCGGTCGATGAGCGATCGGTGCGTGTGCACCACGCCCTTCGGGTTGCCCGTGGTGCCGGAGGTGAAGAACATGGCCGCCACGTCGCTGGGGGCAGTGCGCTCGATGGCCTGCTCCAGGAACTCGGGGTGCTGGCGCGCATAGGCCTTGCCTTCCTCGATCAACTGGTCAAGTCCGGACAGACCGGGTTCGTCGTACTTGCGCAGGCCACGCGGGTCGTCGAACCAGACGCGGGCGAGCTGCGGGCAGTGCTCGCGCACCTCCAGCATCTTGTCGACCTGCTCCTGGTCCTCGACGACCGCAAACCCGACCTCGGCATTGTTGAGCGGGAAGACGAACTCGGCGGCGACGGCGTCCTGGTACAGCGGCACGGGAATGGCACCCAGGCACTGCGCGGCCAGCATCGTGGCGCTCAGGCGCGGGCGGTTGTCGCCCACCACCACGATGTGCTGGCCGGGCTGCAGCCCGGCCGCGGCCAAGCCGCCGGCAATGGCGCGCACCATCTCCAGCAGGTCGTGCCAGTTCAGGCTCTGCCAGATGCCGTATTCCTTCTCACGCAGCGCCGCAGCCTGTGGACGCCGCCGGGCGTGGTCCAGCAGCAGGCGCGGGAAAGTCATGTTCTGCACCGCGGGTCTCCTCCGGGCAAGTGGGTGGGCGTGTCCGGCTCCATCAGGACACCCCTCACGATGGAAGCGGATGCTACGCAGCTATTTGACGCCAGGTTGTCGGCCTGACGACAATCCTAGGGACAGCCCGGGCAGGACTTTCCCAGGGGCTGAAGGGGTCTCTTTGTCAGGCGCTTGTCAAGTTGCCGGGCATCGGGGGCCATTTCAACGTGCAGCTTGATGCGTGTCATGTCTCAGCCCAACCAGCCGCCTGAATCGCCCCTGCGGGACCATCACTCGCCGCTGCGCCGCCGCGCCCGGGCAGCCACCCGGGCCGAGCTGGACATGGTGCCCTGGCTCCAGGTGCTGGCGGCGCAGGAGCGTGAGCACGTCATCGAGCACCTGCAGGTGGCCGATGCCGAGGTGGGCGAATTCGTCTGCAAGATCGGCCGCTCCGCCAACTTCTGGTTCGGCGTGATCGACGGCCTGCTGAAGATGAGCAACGACGGCACCACCAGCGCCTCGATCACCTTCACCGGGGTGCCGCCAGGGGCCTGGTTTGGCGAGGGCACGCTGCTCAAGCACGAGGTCTACCGCTACAACATCGAGGCCCTGCGGCGCAGCACCGTGGCGGGCCTGCCGCTGGCGAGCTTCGACTGGCTGCTCGCGCGCAGCATCCCCTTCAACCGCTACCTGATGCTGCAGCTCAACGAGCGCCTCAGCCAGTTCATTGGCGCGCGGGAGATCGACCGGCTCAGCGACCCCGACACCCGCGTCGCCCGCGGGCTGGCGGCGCTGTTCCACCCGGTGCTCTACCCGGGCGTGGGCGAATTGCTGCGCATCACGCAGCAGGAACTGGGCTACCTGATCGGCCTGTCGCGCCAGCGCGTCAACGAGGCGCTGCGCAACTTGCAGGCCGTGGGCCTGATCCGCATCGAGTACGGCGGGGTGCGCGTGCTGGACCTGGGCGGGCTGCGCGGCTACCGTCCGGCCTGACAAGGCGGCCGGCGCAGCACCGCAGCGCCCGGGCCGTCAGTGCACGAACCCCATCGGCGTGCGCCGCCCGCCCGCCTCGGGCAGGTCGGCCACCTCGATGGCCGTACGGCGCGCCAGCTTGGCGTTGCCAAAGGCGGTCATCCAGGCGCGCCGCATCTCCCGCGGGGCCAGCTCGGCCAGGCAGGCCAGCACGTCGTCGCCCGGGGCCTCCTCGAAGCGCCGGCCCCAGTCGTGCGCTGCGCGGATGCCCTGGTACAGCCGCAGCGCGATGAGGCGGGCGGCGTCGCGGTCGGGCAGGCGCACCTCGTAGACGTTCATGCGGTTCAGGATGGGCTCGGGAATCGCGCGCTCGTCGTTGGCGGTGGCCACCCAGATCACCTGGCTGGCGTCGATCGGCACCTCGGCGAACTCGTCGGTGAAGCTGTGTGCGGTGTCGTGCTCCAGCAGGCTGTAGAGCGCACCCAGCGGGTCGTAGGCGTGCTCGCCACCGGCCTTGTCGATCTCGTCGACGACGATCACCGGGTTGGCGTACTGGCCCTCCACCAGCGTCTCGAACACCTTGCCCGGTCGTGCGCCCTTCCACTGCGAGCTGGCGCCCGACGGCACCCAGCCCGCGGTGAGCGAGCTCATCGAGACAAAGCCCATGCCGGTGCCGAGCAGCTGGGCCATCTCGCGGGCGAAGTGCGTCTTGCCCACACCGGGTGGGCCGAGCAGCAGGATGGGGGTGATTTCCAGGGCATCCCGGCTGTCCTCGCAGAGCGCGAGCTGGCGCTTCACGTCATCGAGCACCGGGTGGAAGTTGGGCAGCGTGTCATAGAGGTGGTCCATCACCGGCAGCCCGCAGGGCTTGACCTGGAAGCGTTCCGGCCCCTTCTCCAGCATGCGCTCGTAGGTGGCACGCAGGTGCTCGTGTTCCTTTGCCGGCAGCTTGGTCAGGCGTTTCTCGACCTCGTCGGTGCGGTAGACGCGCCGCATCTGGGCGATCGGGATCGCAGGCTGGGCGCAGACCAGATCGGTGATCGGACGACTCATACGGAACCTCCGGGGCACGTCGAGCGGATGGCTGGAACCATTGCAGCAGAGCTTGCCAGTGCCGACCCGGCGAAGTAACCGGGGAATGTCCCCCACCCGGATGGATGGGGCCGATCCCGGGGCCTCGACGCGGGGTCTGCACAGGCTGCGCTGCTCCCCCATCATGAAGCAGAGTCCGTGCCCGAGACGCCCTTGCAGGCATCCCAGCCTGCGACGCGGCCAAGTCGCCTCGGCTGCAGCGCCACTTCACCCAGCAGCCACCGCGGATCCGGCTGGGCCGGTCCGCTGGTGGCGCCCCCCTTGAGGGGGGAGCGCCGTCAGGCGCTACGGGGGATGGGTCACTTCACCCAGGTATTGAGCTGGATGATCGGCATCAGCACGGCCAGCACGATCAGCATCACCATCGCGCCCATCACCACGATCAGCAGCGGCTCCAGGATGGTGGCCAGCTGCATGGCGCGGCGCTGCACCTCGGCGCTGAGCTGGGTGGCGGCGCGTTGCAGCATCAGGGGCAGCTCGCCGGTCTGTTCGCCCAGCCGGGCGAACATCGACAGCAGGCCCGGGAAGCGCTTTTTGGCTGCCAGCGCGGAGGCCAGCGGTGCGCCCTCGCGCACCTGCACCAGCGCGTCCATCGCGTCGGCGCGCATCGCGGCGTTGGAGAGCGTTTCGGCCGCCGCCTGCAGCGCCTTCAGGATCGGCACGCCGGAGCCGGCGAGCATCGCCAGCGTGCCGGCAAAGCGTGCGGCGTTGTAGCCGCGTGCCAGCTTGCCCACCAGCGGGAAGGTGAGGAAGAGCGCGTCGAGCTGCTCGCGCGTGGCGGCATTGCGCCGTGCCACCACCAGCAGGCCCACGCCGCCGGCGATGGCCAGCGCCAGCAGCCAGCCCCAGCCGCGGATGAAGTCGCTGATGGCCAGCATCGCCACGGTCAGGAAGGGCAGCGCGCGCTTGCCGCCGGCAAAGACCTGCGCCACCTGCGGCACCACGTAGGTGACCAGGAAGACCACGATGACGATCGCCACGCAAGAGACGATGGCCGGGTAGAGCGCCGCGCCGATCAGCTTGGCCTTGAGCGCCTGGCGCTCCTCCAGGTCGTCGGCGAGCTTCTCCAGCACGCGGCCGAGCTGGCCGCTCTGCTCGCCCGCGGCCACCACGGCGCGGTAGACGTCGTCGAACTCGCGTGGTGCGGCGCCCAGCGCGCGGGCAAAGGGCGAGCCGGCGTTCACCTCGGCGCGCAGGTGCGCCAGCAGCTCGCGCTGGCGCGGGTCCTCGGCCTCCTCGGCCAGCGCGGTCAGCGAGCGCTCCAGCGGCAGCCCGGCGCTGACCAGGCCGGCGAGCTGGCGCGTCCAGATCGCCAGGGTGGTTGAGCTGTAGGCGCGCTTGCCGCGCCGTAGCGCGGCCGGGCCGTTGCCGGCGGGCGCATCGCCGGCCACCGGCAGCACCGCCAGCGGCACCAGGTCGCGCGCGCGCAACTGGGCGCGCACCGCCTTGGCGTTGTCACCTTCGAGCAGGCCGGTCTGCGTCTTGCCGGCAGCATCGAGCGCTTCAAATCGATAGGCAGGCATGGCGCCTTACTCTCGCGTCACGCGCAGCAGTTCTTCGATGGAGGTGGTGCCGTCGGCCACCAGGCGCTCGCCGTCCTCGCGCATCGAGCGCATGCCGCTGCGCTGGGCGGCGGCGGTGAGCTTCGATTCGGGGGCGCGCTCGTGCACCAGCGCCCGCAACGCCTCGTCGGCCACCAGCAGCTCGTAGATGCCGCGCCGGCCCTTGTAGCCGGTGTGGCCGCAGTGGTCGCAGCCGATCGGACGCCACCGCCCGGTCTCGTCCTGGCGCTTGCACTTCGGGCAGAGGCAGCGCACCAGCCGCTGGGCCAGCACGCCCAGCAGGCTGGAGCTGAGCAGGAAGGGCTCGATGCCCATGTCGGTCAGGCGGGTGACCGCGCTGGGCGCGTCGTTGGTGTGCAGCGTGGCCAGCACCAGGTGGCCGGTCAGCGAGGCCTGCACCGCGATCTGGGCGGTCTCGTGGTCGCGGATCTCACCGATCATGATCACGTCCGGGTCCTGGCGCAGGATGGCGCGCAGGGCTTTGGCGAAGGTCAGGTCGATCCGGGCGTTGACCTGGGTCTGGCCGATGCCGGGCAGCTCGTATTCCACCGGGTCTTCCACCGTCAGCACGTTGGTGGTGCTGGTGTCGATGCGCCCCAGGCCGGCGTAGAGCGTGGTGGTCTTGCCCGAGCCGGTCGGGCCGGTGACCAGCACGATGCCGTGCGGCTGCTGCAGCAGGCGGTTGAAGCGCGTGAGCGTCTCGCCGGCCATGCCCAGGCCTTCGAGGGTGAACTTGGCCTCGCCCTTGTCGAGCAGGCGCAGCACCGCGCGCTCGCCGTGCACGCCGGGCAGGGTGGAGACGCGCACGTCGATCGCACGCCCGCCAATGCGCAGGCTGATGCGGCCGTCCTGCGGCAGGCGCTTCTCGGCGATGTCCAGCTCGGCCATGATCTTCAGGCGCGAGATCAGCGCAGCGTGCAGCGCCTTGTTGGGCTGCACCACCTCGCGCAGCGTGCCGTCGACGCGGAAGCGCACCGCCGAGCTGCGCTCGTAGGGTTCGATGTGGATGTCGCTCGCGCCGTCCTTGGCCGCCTGCGTGAGCAGGGCGTTGAGCATGCGGATGATCGGCGCGTCGTTGGCGGCCTCCAGCAGGTCCTCCACTGCGGGCAGGTCCTGCATCATGCGGCTCAGGTCGACGGCGCTTTCCACCTCACCGACCACCGCCGCGGCGCTGGACTCGCCCCCGGCGTAGGCCTGCGCGATGCGCTGGGTGAGCCGCTCGGGGGTGTCGCGCTCGATGGCCTCGACCGCGTACAGGCGCTGCACCTCGGCCAGTGCGGCGAGCGAGGCGGTTTCGGGGGCGGCCCAGAGCACGAGGCGCTCGCCGTCGTCCTCCAGCAGCAGCTGCTGGGACTTGGCCCAGGCGTAGGGCAGGGGGTGGCGCATGTGTGGACAGCCCTGGGTCAGCGGCTGGCGGCCGGGGCCGGTGCTGGCGCGGTCGCACCCCAGTTGATCGGCGCCAGCGGGCTTTCCGCCGCAGGCAAGGCGGGCTTGCCGGTCGAACCGGTCGGGCGCCCGGCGGACGGGGGCGGCAGCTTGGCTGGGTCGGGAAGGGGCGCGGGGGCGGGCGCCGGTGCGGCGGGGGCCGCAGGTGTGGCAGGAGTCGGTGCGGCCGGGCGCTGCACCTGTGGCAGCACCGGAGATTCATTGATGTCCAGCACCGACGAGGGGCGGGGCTGGCTGCCCTGCTGCTGGGCGCGGATGGCCTCGTAGCGGTCCAGCGTCAGTGCGTTGGCATCGGCCTGGGTGCGCATCACCACCGGGCGCAGGAAGACCAGCAGGTTGGTCTTGACCCGCTTGCGGTTCTCGGCGCGGAACAGGTTGCCGATCAGCGGGATGCTGGCCAGACCGGGCACGCGGTCCTCGCCGTCGGCATACTCGTCCTTGAGCAGGCCGCCCAGCACCATGATCTGGCCGTCGTCAACCACCACGGTGGTCTCGATCGCGCTCTTGTCGGTGCGCGGGCCGGCGCTGTTGGAGACGGTGGACTCGACCACCGAGGAGTTTTCCTGGTAGACCGACATGCGCACCGTGCCGTTCTCGCCCACCTGGGGCTTGAGGCGCAGCGTCAGGCCCACATCCTTGCGCTCCACGGTCTGGAAGGGGTTGGTCGAGCCGCTGCTGCCGCCGGTGTTGGTGTACGAGCCGGTGATGAAGGGCACGTTCTGGCCGATGACGATCTTGGCCTCTTCGTTGTCCAGCGCCACCAGGTTCGGCGTGGACAGCACGTTGGCGCCGGTGTTGGTCTCCAGGAAGCGTGCCAGCGCGCCCAGCGTGTAGACGCCGTTGATCGCCTTGAGCAGGCCCACGTTCAGGCCGTTGCCCAGCAGGCTGGAGGCGGTCGTGTTGGCCAGGGAGGTGACCGTGGTGGTCGACAGGTTGACGATGTTGCCGGTGCTGCCGTAGTTGGTGCCGGCCACCACGCCGTACTTGTCGCCGCTTTTGCCCAGCAGGCCCTGCCACTGGAAGCCGAACTCGGCGGCCTGCTGGGCGTCCATCTTGACGATCATCGACTCGACGTAGACCTGCGCGCGCCGGGTGTCGAGCTGGTCGATGACGGCGCGCAGCTGCCGGTACACCGGCTCGGGGGCGCTGATGACCAGCGAATTGGTGGCCGGGTCGGCCTGGATGAAGCCCCCTGTGGACGGTGCTGCAGCGGCGTTGACCGGCGCGGTGGCTGCAGCGGACAGGCCGGTGGAGCCGCCGGCGCCCGTGGCCGCGTTGGCCACCGCCACACCGGCCGGGCTGGCCACCGGGAGGCCGGCCCCGCCGGCCCCGGCGCCCGCTGCCCCGCTGCCACTGCCGGCCGCGCTGTAGGCCGCGCGCAGCACCTGGGCGAGCCGGGTGGCGTCGGCGTTCTTGAGGTAGACGACGTAGATGTTGCCGCCTGGGGCGGTGCCGGCGGCGGGGCGGTCGAGCTTGTCGATCACCGCCTTGACCTGGGCCAGGCGGGCCGCGTTGGGCGCGCGCACCAGCAGCGCGTTGGTGCGCGCGTCGGCCAGCACCGACACCGCACCACCGCCGGCCGCCCCGGGCACCGCGGCGGCGGCCGAGCTGTCGGCGAAGCGCTGCACCATCTGCGCCATGTCGGAGGCCACCGCGTGCTTGAGCGGCACCACCTCCACGTCGGTCGTGGCCGGGATGTCCAGCGCGGCGATGATCTTGGCGATGCGCTGCAGGTTGTCGGCGTAGTCGGTGATCACCAGGCTGTTGTTGCCCGGGTTGGCGTTGATGGTGTTGTTCGGAGAGATCAGCGGGCGCAGCACCGTCACCAGGTTGTTGACGTTCTCGTGCTGCAGGCGGAAGACCTGGGTCACGATCTGGTCGCCCTTGCGCACCACCTCGCCCACCGACACGCTGCCGGTCTGCAGCTTGGCCTCGGCCTCGGGCACCACCTTGAGCAGCCCGGCCACGTCCACCACCGCGAAGCCCAGGCCACGCAGGCTGGCCAGGTAGTTCAGGAAGGCCTCGCGGGTGGTCAGCGGCTGCTCGCTGTAGAGCGTCATCGTGCCCTTGACGCGGGGGTCGACCACGATCGGGCGGTTGACGATGGCCGACATGGCCCGCGAGATCGCCTCGACCTCGGCGTTGACGAAGTTGAGCGTCACGGCGTCGTTGCGGGCCCGCTGCGGGTTCCCGGCCTTCTCGGCCCGTTCCACCTTCTCTGCCCTGTCCGCCTTGTCCTTGCTCTTCTGGGCCAGCGCGGGCAGGGGGTGCAAGGCCGTGGCGGCCAGCGTCGCGGCGAGCGCGGCGGCCAGGGCGCGGGGCACCGGGCCCGGGGACGCGAGGCGGTGGCGCAGCTTCATGGTCATCCGATCGAAAGCAGGGACCGCGCGCCGTCGCGCCGTCCGATGATGTTGAGCAGGTTGTTCAGCGCGGCCTGGTCGGCCTCGGCTGCGCGGGCCTCGCCGCGCAGGCGCAGGCCCGAGGCGCTCCAGCTGCCGCTGCCGCTGAGCAGCAGCGCCCCGTCCAGGGTGCTCAGGTCCACCCGGGCGGTGCCGGGCTGGGCCGGGTCACCGGCGATGCTCAGGCGGTAGCTGCCCAGGCGCGGCAGGGTGGACAGGCGCGAGGATAGGTCGAGCAGCTCCAGGTCGAGCCGGCCATTGATCACGACGCGCCCGCGCACCCAGTCGAGCGACAGGTCCTGCGTCACCAGCCGCAGCGAGCCGCCGGGCTGCAGGGTGTTCCAGGGCGTGCCCAGGCCGACCAGCAGCGCCGCGGGCCAGCTGCCCAGCCAGTCGCGCTGCGCCGGGCCGCTGCCAGGCTCGACGCGCACGCCCAGGCTGCCCAGGCCGGGCTGCAGGCGCAGGGCCCATTCGCCGTTCAGGCTGCCCTCGTGGCGCAGACCCAGGCGCAGGCCCAGGCCCCAGCCGGCCGGGGCCAGCGTCCACTGCAGCCGTCCCGGCAGGGTGCGTGCCTCGCGGCTACCAACCCCTGCGGTGAGCAGCAGCACCGCGTCGCCGGACCAGACCGTGCCCTGGGCGTCGGCCAGCTGCACGCGGCCGTCGGTGGCGGCGCGCAGGCCGGCGGCCAGCCAGCGTGCCGGTGCGGCCAGCAGCAGAGCCGCCAGCGCGCCGGTGAGCGCGCCGGCCATCGCCCAGCGCCGGGTGCGGCTCTGGGTGGCCGCCCAGCCGTGCGTGGCCGTGCTGGTGCCACGCGCACCGGACCGGGCGCCAGGCCGGAATCGGGGGGCGCGCAGCGAGGTCGGAAAGGTCAGCCGGGGCATCGAGGTGGGTGCAAGGAGCGAGCGGGGCGTGCGGGTGGTGTCGGCTGGGCGGCAGGCCTGCCGCGTCAGAGCGGCCGGGGCAGCGTCAGCACCACGCTGCCGCTGTAGGCCTGCGCGCTGCGGTTGAGCTGCGCCTCGACCACGCGGGCGCGGGCGGCGCTGCGCACTTCGCGCAGCCACTCGGTGAAGGCGACCGGATCGACGCCGGTGAAGGTGGCGGTGACCCGCTCGCCGTTGACAGCGAGCTTGGCCGCACTGCCGAGCCGGGCGCTGGTGGCGGATTCGAGCGCGGCCTGCGCCTGCTCCGGCGTCACCGGCGGCTGGGCCCGCAGTTCGCGTGCCTCGGCGGCCAGGCTGCGCATCAGGGCCAGCTGGCCCTGCAGCTCGGCCCGCTGGGCCGGGGCGCTGCGCAGCACCTTCCAGGCCGGCTGGATGGCGACCAGCCACAGCAGCAGGGTCAGCAACGCCCCGCCGGCGAGCAGCAGGCCACGGCGTTCGCGTGGTGCCAGTGCCTGCCAGCGCGGGCCGAGCTGGGTGCGCAGCGCGGCGAGGGGCGCTGCCAAGGGCAAGGCCTGGCGGCCCGCGCCGGCCGTGGCCCTTGAGGACGCGTTCATCATCGCGGGGCTCCGGTCGTTCTGGCGGCGGTGCGCTGCAGGGTGATGCGCCCGTCGGTGGCTTCGACCCGCCAGCCCGCTGGCGCGAGGCGCTGGCGCAGCTGCTCGGCCTGCGCCGCTCCGAGGCCCGGGGCGGCCAGGGTGAGTTGCTGGCCCTCGTAGCGCAGGCTCTGCACCGGCAGATTCTCCGGCCAGGCGCTGGCGGCGGCCGCGAGCAGCGGCTCCAGGTCGGCGTCGCCGGCGCGGCCCGCGGCGCTGCGCAGGGCCTCGTTCTCGCGGCGCATCTGCACCGGGGCGTCGAGCACCGCGCGCACCTGCGGGTGGGTGCTGCGCAGCAGCTGCAGCACCTCCTCGCGCTGGCCCTGCAGGTCGTGGCGCTGCACCCAGGCCCAGGCGTTCAGGCCGATCAGCTGCACCGCCACCACGCCAGCCAGGCCCCAGCGCACCGCCCGCCAGGCCGGCGAGAGCAGCTGCCGCCAGCCGTCGCGCAGCAGGGCGACGCCCCGGTGGCGCGGGGCCAGCTCGAACTGGCGCAGGTTCCAGCCGCCCTGGGCGGCGGCAAGCAGGCGCTCGCTGAGGGTCTGCACCTGCACCGGCCGGCCCAGCCAGCGTTCGGCTGCGCCGGCCAGGGCTGCGCTGGCGGTGCAGCGAATGTGCGCTGGCAGCGGCGAGGGCAGCAGCGCGCGTGAGGCGGTGCCGAACATCGGCCAGGTCGCGCAGCCATCGGCATGGCTGAAACTGACCAGGCCGGCCTCGTCGTCGAACAGCGATGAGTCGGGGCTGCTGTGCTCCTGCAGGGCGGCTGACAGGGGGGCATATACATGCAGGTGCGACGGGGCCGCGTCGTCGGGCCAGGCCATCGGCGTGACGCGGTCGACCACCACGCCCTGCTGCTCCAGCGCCTGCAGCTGGGCCGCCAGCCAGGTGCGGTCGCAGGCGGCCACCCAGGCGGCCTCGCCCGGGCGGGCGTCGGGGGCGAGGGCCAGGTGCAGTCCGTCGCTGTCGTCGAGCAGCTGCTCCTCCAGCACGCCGCCGAGCGCCGCGCGCAGCCGGGCGGTGGGGGCCTTGGGGCAGGGGATGCGGTGGAAGGCCACGTCCGTCTCGGCGAGCACGGCCACCACCGTGGCCGCACGCGGCAGCAGGGCCGCGGCGCAGCGCCCATCGGCGTGCAGGCTGCGGCCATCGCTGCTCTGGACCCAGTCGTATTCGCCGCTGCCCAACGCGGCAGGCGGCGGCGCGGAGGCGTCTTGGGCGATCAGTCGATCGCGCGCAGGCAACTGGAGGATCAGCAGGCTCATGGGCAGGGAGGGCGAACCGCCGGGATTGTAAGTGCGCCCCCCCAGGGGACATTGTGAATCAAAGACTTACACATCATTGTTGCAGTGCCGTGGCATTTGCAGCGGGCGCGCCTGCGGCGGACAGGCTGCCGTCGGGGCGCACCCGCAGACGCTCGCTGCGCAGCACCTTCACCTCGCGGCCGCGGCGCTCCAGCAAGGAGCGTTGCGCCACCGCGAGCTGCTCCAGCCGCATCATGCCGGTGACCTCGAAGTAGGCGGTCTTGACGTCCGCCCGCTGCGCCTCCAGCGCCGGGGTGCCCGCACCGAGCGCGGCCTGGGCGTCTTCGAGCTTTTCCAGGGCGCGGCGCTGGCGGGCCTGGACCAGCCGCTCGGCCGCACCCAGGTCGATGCCGGGCAGCACCGCGGCGATCACCTCCCGGCTGGCGGTGTTCAGGTTGATCGGCGTGGGCTGGGGCAGCAGGACGACGTGGGCGGCCAGGCGCTGCACGGTGGCCTCGTCCAGTCCGAGCCAGGTGAGCTGGGCGACGCCCGGGGGCGGCAGGGGCTGGCCTTGCACGCTGCCGCCGTTGGTGTTGCTGGCGCTGCCGGCCTCGTCGCCCTGGACCTCGCCGCTGGCGCTCAGGGTGGACTGCCGCAGTCCCTCGGCGATGAGCTGGCCGACCTGCGCCGGCAGGCCGAGCAGCTCGCACAGCCGCTGCAGGCTGGCCAGCTCGGCCGGCACGACCTTGCCCTGGACGACGAGGTTGCGCAGGTTGTAGCGCGCCTGGGCGTCCCGGATGCTGCCGGAGAGGAAGGCGTCCAGCCCCTCCTCGACGGCGCTGTTGTTGTCGCGGTCGGCCGCCAGGAAGGTGGACAGGCGCGCCTCGGCCAGCGGCACCGCCCAGGGCTCGCCGAGGTGGTCGACCTTGTCCGTGCGGGCGTCCTCGCGCAGGATCAGGCGCGCCCAGTCCAGTGCGCCCTGCAGGATCCACTGCGCCTGCACCTGGGCGCGCTCGGCCGCCTCCACCTGGATCGCGCGCCACTGCTGCCAGACCATGCCGGCAGCGACGGTGGCGATCAGCGCGACGATGATCATCGCGGTCAGCAGTGCGGCGCCGCGCTGGCGGGGTCGAGTGGGTTGCATTGTTTGCGGCGCTGCCGCAACGACAGGAGCGCGGGCCGGGTTCATGGGTGGATCAGCCGCAGGTCGCGCGTGATCTGGCCGCTCTCGGCGCGGCCTTCGGCCTCGGCCAGGCCGAGCACCAGGCGCACGCCGTCCGGCAGGGCCTCGCGGGCGCCGCCCTTGCCGGGCGGCGGGGTTGCCGCGCCGCCCGTTGCCGGGGGCTCGGGCGGTGGAGCGGGCTCGGACTGCTCCTGGTCGCCACTGGACTGGGCGTTGCGCCAGGCATTGCTGCTCTGGTCGAAAAAGTAGACCTGCAGGCTGGCGATGCCGTCCAGCGCCGCCAGGGTGCCGCTCTCGCTGCCCAGCAGCTGGTGCGAGCGCATGTAGGCCTCCTGCAGGGGCTCGGACTGCCGGGTGGCCGGGGCGGCCCAGCGCTCCAGGGTCTGGCCGCGCAGCGTCCAGGTGACCAGCTGCACGCCATCGGCCTGCAGGCGCGTCAGGCGCAGGTGCGCCCCGTCGAAGCTCAGCGGCGGCACCACCTGGGTGTCCACCAGCTGGCGCAGGTCGGCCTCCCACTGGGCGAGCACCGACTGCAGGCGCAGCAGCCGCTCCAGCCGGGCCTGGCTGATCTCGCGGCTGCGCAGCACCATGTCCACGCCCTGCCAGGCCATGCCGGCCATCAGCGCGAGCACGAACAGCGCCACCATCACCTCGATGAGGGTGAAGCCCCGGGCGCGGCGGCGGCGGCAACGGGTGGCGGTCGGGCTGGGCAGGGCCATGGCAGCGGCGGGCTCGTTCACGGGCGCTCAGTTCCTGGGCAGCAGGGTGGACAGCTGCAGCAGGGGCTGGCCGGCCGGGTCCGTCACGCGCACATCGACGCGGCGAAAGCCCGGGTTGGGCGTGGGGCGCACCACCAGCTTGATCGGGAAGGTCTGGCCGGCCTGGTCGCAGCTCTGGTCCGAATCGCCCACCGGCGGAAACTGCCGCTGCAGCCGCAGGTTGGTCAGCAGGTTGTCGGCGCACCACTGCGCCGCCAGCGTGTCGCCCAGGCGCTGGGTGTTGCCGGCCAGCGCTGCGCTGGCCTTCAGCCCGGCGGTCAGGGTCACTGCGACGATGGCCAGCGCAACCAGCACCTCGATCAGCGTCAGGCCCTGCGCCGGTCGCGCTGCAGCCCGGGCTCGACGCACCTGGCGCGCGCAGCGGCGGCGAGGGGCTGGGTGATCAGGGCGTGGCATGGGCCTCGACCTGCAGGGCGAAGGGTGCCAGGCCGTCGGTGGCGATGATGCGGCGCTGCGTGCCCAGCCGCAGCACGATGCGCTGCGGCGCCACCAGCGGTTCCGGCCCGAGCTGCACGGCCCGGCCGGGGGGCATCAGCTCCACCTGCAGCTGCGTGGCCGCATCGCCTGGCAGGGACGGTTCCAACCAGCGCGTGGGCAGGTCGTTGCCGGGCGGCAGGCCGATGAAATGGAAGTCGTCCGCGCGCGTGGCATCGCTGCCGCCCTCGCGCCTGGCCGGGTCGGCGGGGCCCGGCCCGAGGGCCCAGCCGACCTCCAGGCCCATCGCCCGGGCCTGGGCCCGCCCGCCTTCGAGCAGCGTCGCCAGCCGCAGGGCCTCTCGCTCCAGCCGGGAGGCGGCGGGGTCGGGCAGCGACAGCGTCACGACCGCGCTGGCCAGCGCGATGATGGCCACGACGATCAGCAGCTCCAGCAGCGTGAAGCCGCCTGGGCGCGAGCCCGCTCGACGCCGGGCCGCGGACCGGGCGCGGTGGACCTCATCGCGGTGCACGTCGCATCACTTTGGCGTCACGACGGTCACGGCAATCACTGCGGTCACTGCGGTCACTGCCAGGAGCCGATGTCGGCATCCTTGCCCTCGCCGCCGGGTTGACCGTCGGCGCCGAGGCTGAACACGTCGATCTCACCCTTCACGCCCGGGTTGGCGAACTGGTAAGGGCGGCCCCAGGGGTCGTTGGGGAGCTTCTCCAGATAGGGCTTCCAGTTCGGCGGGACTGCACCGGTGGTCGGCTTGGCCACGAGGGCCTGCAGGCCCTGGTCGCCGCTGGGGTAACGCTGGTTGTCGAGCTTGTAGAGCTTGAGCGCCTGCATCAGGTTGTTGACGTCCGTGCGCGCAGCCGTCAGCCGGGCATCGTCGGCGCGGTCGAGCACGTTGGGCACCACCAGCGCGGCCAGCACGCCGATGATGACCAGCACCACCATCAGCTCGATCAGGGTGAAGCCGCGCACAGCCCGGGCAGCGACTCGGGAGGCGACGTGTGTGACGGGGGGCAAGCTCTTCATCGGCAGGTGTCGTGAGGGGGGTCGGGGGCCCTCCACACGCTCGGCGGGCCCGGTGCGGTCGATCATAATGCGCCGCATATGGCAGCACGTTGGAGCGCATGGATCGTGTGGGCCGCCCTGGCGGCGAGCCTGGTGGCCTGGGGGTTGCGCCTGTCGGGGCGCTCCGATCCGGTGCCGCCGCACGCCGAGACGGTCGTTGCCGCGCAGGCGGTGCAGGGCGATGTGCTGCGCCTGTTTGCCGCGACCCACGCTGCGTCGCAGTCTGCGGCGGCTGCGGCCCCCGAGGCCGCCAGCCGCTTTCGCGTGCTGGGGGTGGTCGCCGGGCTGCGGGAGGGTTCACCGGGCTGGGCGCTGATCGCCGTGGATGGCCGTGCGCCGCGTGCGGTGGCCGTCGGCGCCGTGGTCGACGGTGAGTGGATCTTGCAAAGCGTCACACAATCGCAGGTGGCCATCGGCGCGCGTGGCGCCGATGCGTCCGTTCGGCTGGAGCTGCCTTTGTTGCCGCCACCGGCCACCGGCACGCTGGCAATGGCGGCGAATGATGGCGGCGCTGCCCCGGCCGCAGTGCCGCCGGCACCCGGCCTGCCCCGGCGCGCGGGCGCCTTCGCTTCGCCGGCCATGGCGCCAGCGGTGCCGGGTGTGCCAGGAGGGGTCGTCGCCCCACCCGCGCGCCTTGGTGTGCAGGCCAACGCGCAGGGCGAGCCGATCGAGTCGGTGCCGACGGACGGTGCGGCAACTGACCGCGTCCGCCCGTCGCCCCATTGATTGAGCGGCTGACCGGCCCTGACCGGCCCTGACCGGCGTTGACGGCCGGTTGCCGATCGCAGGCAGCCACCAGCGGCCTGCAGTGCCCAGGGGACTCAGCGATCTGGCAGGGTGATGAACTCGCGCTGCGGCACGCCGGCCGGGACGGGGGTGTCGATGCCGCCGGATGTGCCAGTCGTCGAGACCGGCAGCGGCTCGACGTTGTCCACCACATCGCTCAGCAGCGCGGCGGCGGCGTCCACCAATGGCCAGCTCAGTGTGATGCCGGTGCCGTCGATGCTGTGCATGCCCAACGCGAGCAGGGCTGTGCTCTGGAAGCCAGCCAGGACCGCATCCAGCCCGTGGTGCTCGGTGCTGCGGCAGAACACCGCATAGTCGGCCACCGGACCGGCGATGTGCGAGGCGATGATCAGCGCGGCGCAGGCCGCCATGCCGTCGATCAGCAGCAGGTGGCGCTTCTCGGCCGCCTTCAGCAGGGCGCCGACCATCATCGCGGTCTCGAAGCCGCCGAAGGCCGCCAGTACCTCGACCGGATCCTCGACGTTGCCGTGGCGGGTCTGCGCGGCCTGCAGCACCACCATGGCGTGCTCCAGTTCCAGTCCGTCCATGTCCGGGCCGGCGTTGATCAGCTCGCGCAGGGGCAGGCCGGTCAGGCGCGAGATCACCAGTGCGGCGGCCTGCAGCGAGCCCACGCCCAGCCCGGCGCAGCCCAATGCGTTGCCCGGCAGCGCGTCGGCGATCTCCATGCCGGCGCGGATCGCCGCGCTGACCTGGTCGAGCGTCATGGCCTGGGCAACGCGGCAGTTGCGCGTGCCGTGGGCGATCTTGCGCGCCAGCACGCCCGGCCGTGGAGGCAGCGGGGTGGCCAGGCCGCTGTCGACCAAGTGCAGTGTCAGTCCCTGGCGGTGTGCGAACAGCGGCAGCGGCACGCGGTTTTCGAGGATGTCGTCCACCGTCGCGGCCGTGCCGCGAGCCTGTGGCGTGGAGACGTCCACCGCCAGGCCATGATCACCCGCGAACAGCAGCAGCTGGGGCTGGCGCAGGCGCGGGCGCAGGTGGTTCTGGATCAGGCCGATGCGCACCGCCAGCGGTTCCAGCTCGCCCATGCTGCCGGCGATCCCGGCACGGCGAGCCAGCTTGAGTTGCAGCGCCTGTTCGAGCGAGGGCCGGGCGGTGGGGGCGATCAGGGGCGGTTGGTCGGTGAGCATCGTGCGTGGGGCGCCGGCGGACCCGACCGCGCTGCGCCGCGCAACGGCGTTGCGCCAGCCTGCGGGCCCGTCCGCGAAGGAGATCGTCGATTGTGCGAGGCCGCTGGGGGCTGCACCATGTCACGAAATCACGCTGGCACCCTCATCGCATGGAGGAGGGCGCGCTGCCGTGCTCAGCGCAGGAACAGCCGGTAGACCGGGTTGTTGGTCTCCTCGACCCAGGGGTACGCCAGGGTGTCGAGGAAGCGGCGGAACTCGCTGCGCTCGGCGCGAGGCACCTGGATGCCCACCAGGATGCGGCCGTAGTCGGCGCCCTGGTTGCGGTAGTGGAACAGGCTGATGTTCCAGCCCGGGTGCATGCTGGAGAGGAAGCGCATCAGCGCGCCCGGGCGCTCCGGGAAGACGAAGCGGAACAGCCGCTCGTCGCGGGCCAGCTCCGAGCGCCCACCCACCAGGTGGCGCAGGTGCGCGTTGGCGAGTTCGTTGTGCGTCAGGTCCACGGCAGCGAAATCCTGCTGGCGGAACAGCTCGGCGATCTCGGCGGACTCGCCGCGCGTGCGTGTGCTCAGGCCGACGAAGATGTGGGCCTGGTGCTCATCGCTGATGCGGTAGTTGAACTCGGTGACGCTGCGCGGGCCGATCAGCTCGCAAAAGCGCTTGAAGGAGCCGCGCTCCTCGGGGATGGTCACTGCGAACAGCGCCTCGCGCGCTTCGCCGACCTCGGCCCGCTCGGCGACGAAGCGCAGGCGGTCGAAGTTCATGTTGGCGCCACAGGTGATCGCGATCAGCGTGCGGTCGCTGCAGCCCGTGCGCTCGACGTACTGCTTGACCGCCGCCACCCCCAGCGCGCCGGCGGGCTCCAGGATCGAGCGGGTGTCCTGGAAGACATCCTTGATCGCGGCGCAGACGGCGTCGGTATCGACGCGGATGTACTCATCCACCAGCGCGCGCGCGAGCCGGAAGGTCTCGACGCCGACCTGCTTGACGGCTGTGCCATCGGAGAACAGCCCCACATCGGCCAGCTTGACACGCTTGCCCGCCTGCACCGAGCGGATCATCGCGTCCGAGTCGGTGGTCTGCACGCCGATCACCTTGATCTCCGGGCGCACCGCCTTCAGGTAGGCCGCCACGCCCGAAATGAGGCCGCCGCCGCCGATGGCGACGAACACCGCGTCGATCGGCCCCTGGTGCTGGCGCAGGATCTCCATCGCGATGGTGCCCTGGCCGGCGATCACGTCCGGGTCGTCGAAGGGGTGCACGAAGGTCAGCCCCTGCTGTTCGGCCAGCGTGAGCGCGTGCTCGTAGGCGTCGCTGTAGCTGTCGCCTTGGAGCACCACTTCGCCGCCGAGGGCGCGCACCGCGTCCACCTTGAGCTGGGGCGTGGTCACGGGCATCACGATCAGCGTGCGGCAGCCCAGGCGGCGCCCGCTCAGTGCCACGCCCTGGGCGTGGTTGCCGGCCGAGGCGCAGATCACCCCGCGAGCCAGTTGCTCGGCGCTGAGGTGGGCCATCTTGTTGTAGGCACCGCGCAGCTTGAAGCTGAACACGGGCTGGTTGTCCTCGCGCTTGAGGAACACCCGGTTGCCCAGCCGGGCCGAGAGGTTGCGTGCGTGCTCCAGCTCGGTTTCCCGTGCCACGTCGTAGACCTTGGCGTTCAAGATGCGCTGCAGGTAGCGCGTGGCCATGGCCAGCTTGGTGCTTCTGTTGCGTGCAGGCGACGCCTTGGCCCTTGCGCGTGGGCTGGCGTCGGCAGGCGGGGGGACGGATTCGGTCGGTTTGATGGGCGGAGTGCGGCGCGCGGCTGGCGGCATGGTCGAGGCTCGGGTCGGCAGGCGGAGCGGGCCATGATAAGTCACGCACCCGGGTGCTCCGGCTCCTGCTTGCGGGCTGGCGAGGGGCGGTGGGGGGGCCGCTGATTGAGCCGGTCGGGCAAAAAAAAGCCCAGGGGTTGAGCCCTGGGCTGAATCCACCTATAGAGGAGGGTGGAGGAGACAAACGGTGGAGTGAGTGATCAATCGCCTTCGGGTGCGTCGCTATTGACAAAACCGGCAACTGGCCACTGACTCGATGAAATCATTGTAGCGATCTCCATGCTGCGACGCAACGCAGGGACATCGCACGGCGTCGGTTTCTGCGAGGAATGAGGACAATGACGCCCACAACGAGGTGCTGCGCCACGCGGGTGGCGTTGGTTTTCGCTCCCCTGCCCTTTCCCCTTTCGCTTTTCTCTTCCTTCTTCTGCAAACGCTGCGAACCGACTGGACTGGACGACCCCCGATGGAATGCACGATCAACTGGATGCCGGCCTCCGGCATGGCCTTTTCGGCCGAGACTGGCAGCGGACACCTGCTGACGATGGATGGCGCGCCAGAGGGCGGCGGGCGCAACCTGGCCCCCCGGCCGATGGAGACGCTGCTCGCGGGCGCGGGCGCCTGCACCGCCTATGACGTGGTGCTGATCCTCAAGCGTGGCCGGCACGCCATCCAGGGCTGTCAGGTCAAGGTGCAGGCGGACCGGGCCGAGACCGATCCCAAGGTGTTCACCCGCATCGGCATGCACTTCGTCGTCAGCGGCAGCAAGCTGCCGAGCGCGGCGGTTGACCGCGCAGTGAAGATGTCCTACGAAAAATACTGCTCGGCCACCGCCATGCTGGCCAAGACCGCCGTGATCGAGTTGACCTTCGAGGTCGTGGACCTGCCGTGCTGAGCGCCGCGCCGCCCGGTGGCTGAGGTCGTGCACTGGCCTCGTTGAGTTGCATCTGCGCCACGATGGCGCCCGAACCTGAGCGTGAGCTCTAGTCCTTGGCGGGCAGGTGCTGCGCCGCATCGAGTTCGGGTGCTGTGGACGGATCTGCCGCGGTGCGTGGCCGTGGGCGTGACCGACGAAATGGGCGGGTTGGTGGGGCTTTATGCGGGCGGTGGGTCCGTTTGGGCGCTGCTGGACTGCAAGTGTTTGTTGCAAGGGGGCAACGGTCGGCTGACCATTGTGGTTTCCCGGCTTGGCAATTGGTCGGCGGCTCTGGTGGAATACCGGCAGCTTCCGATGAGGAGGTCGGCCTGAAACGGCGCTGCTAGCTGTCATCTAGAGAGCAGGCTCCACTCGGGACAACTTGTTCAACCTAGGAGATCGTTTGATGAAGAAGTCTTTGCTCGCTCTGGCAGTGCTGGGCGCTTTTGCGGGTGCCGCTTCGGCCCAATCCTCGGTGACCCTGTACGGTTTGGTTGACGCCAACGTCGGTAAGGATTTCGGCTCCGCCGACAAGCGCATGGGCTATGGCGCCGTGCCGCGTCTGGGTGTTCGTGGCGTGGAAGACCTGGGCGGTGGTCTGGGTGCCATCTTCCAGATGGAGCATCGTTTCGACACTGGCAATGGCCTGATCGTCGGCAACACCACCAACCAAATGTGGAATGCCCGCGCATACGTCGGTCTGCAGGGCGCCTTTGGCAAGATTCAACTGGGTCGTGAATACACCCAGGCCTTCTGGCAGCAACTGGGTGCCGATCCCTGGGGCTGGGATACGGTCGCTTCGACCCTCACCTCTGGCTGGACCGGTGGTGGCGTTGCTGGCATGCGTCTGAACAACTCGATCACCTACTCGATCGCAGCTGCTGGCTTCAGCTTCGGTGCTCAGATCGCTGAGTCCAACGAAAACGGTGGAGCCAACGCGGCCAAGACCGGTTTCGACAAGGCTGCCAAAAAGCCGTTTAACCTGGGCGTTGCCTATGACATCGGCGGCCTGTCGGTGGGTGTGGGATACGAAAACCCCGGCGATGCTGACGACAAGTGGACCACGGTTCGCGCGTCGTACAAGTTCGGCGCTGTCAAGGTCGGCGGTTTCTACGGTACCGGTACACAGGCTGATGCCGACAAGGTCAAGTCCTTCATGCTGACCGTGACGGCTGATGTTGGCGCTGGCCAGATCCGTGCAGCTTACGGCGATCGCAAGGTTGATCCGGTTGGCGCAGTGGGTTCGGCATCCGACATGAAGGGCTTCGCGCTGGGTTATCACCACGCTGTGTCCAAGCGCACCACGCTGTATGTCGACTACGGCAACAACAGCAAGCTGGCCACCGAAAAGAACGCCTACGACTTCGGCGTCAAGCACGCCTTCTGATCACTGTGGAATCGGGGCGGCCCTGGCTGCCTCGGCCCTGCAGTTCAGCAAAGAGCCACCCTAGGGTGGCTTTTTCCGTTGGATGAGATGATGTTTGGAGTGCAGTGATGCGGCAGTGGGTGACTTGGATGGGTGAGCGTGCGAGTACGGGTGCAAGCGCTGGCGCCGCGCTGCTGTGTGCAGGGCTCGCCGCAGGCTGCTCCACAGCCATGCACGAACCGGCCTCCGAGACACGGCTGGTGCAGCCTGGCTTGGCAGCGCACTGGCATGCCTTTGCCTTGCCGGGCAAGGCCCGCACGCACTATGAGCACAAGGTGGTCGACGGCCGGGCGGCACTGCATGCCCGGGCGGACCGTTCCGCCAGCATGTGGCGCCAGCATGTGCGGCTCGAACCGCAGCACTTGAGCCGGGTGCATTTCAGCTGGAAAGTGCCGCGCCTGATCGACGCTGCTGACCTGAGCGACCGCGATGCCGATGACACCCCGGTGCGCATCGTCCTGGCCTTCGAGGGGGACCGGCAGCGCCTGTCCATGCGCAACCGCATGATGTTCGACTTGGCTGAATCGCTCACGGGCGAGGCCCCGCCGTACGCCACGCTGATGTACGTGTGGGATCCGAAGGCCGAGGTGGGCTCGGTGATCCGGGCGCCGCGCTCCGACCGCGTGCGGGGCGTGGTGGTCGAGTCAGGCCCGCAGCGCCTGGGCCGCTGGCTGCACTACGAGCGTGACGTCCTGGCCGATTTCCGGCGCGCCTACGGCGAGGAGCCGGGGGCGCTGGTGGGGGTGGCGGTGATGACCGACAGCGACAACACCAGCTCTGAAACCGAAGCCTTCTATGGTGGGATCGAGCTGGAGGGGGCGACGCGCCTGCGCCTGCTCTGAGGCGCTCAGCGCGGCTGCGATGGCGAGTGCGGGGGCGCCGGCTGGGACGCTGGTGCCGACGCCGGTGCGGACATCGGTGCAGACATCGATGCCGACGCCGCTGGCGTGGTCACGGCTGGCGGTGCCGCCACCGGCAGGTAGAGGCTGCCCTTCTGGCCGCAGGCGGCGAGCAACAGGCAGGTGATCAGGCTGGCGGTGATCGTCGGCCGTCGGCCAGCGCCCGGTTGCCGGGTTGGTAAAACGGCCGCTGCGCTGCAGCAACGTCGTTCAGGCGCTACACTTTTTGGCGACGCATCCCTCTTCATCCATCCATTCTAGTCAACCCCATGGAACCGAATCCTGCCTCGACAGCGCCTGCCGCTTCCCCGCTCAGTGACGCCGACTACCGGCGGTTGTGCGACCGTGTCCTGGGCTCGATCGAAGCCAGCGTCGACACCTGGTTGCAGGACGACGTGATCGACATCGACAGCCAGCGCACGGGGGGGCTGCTCGAACTGGCCTTTCCGGGCGGCAGCAAGGTGATCGTCAACACCCAGCCGCCACTGCAGGAGCTGTGGCTGGCCGCTCGGGCCGGTGGATTCCACTTCCGCCACGTCGATGGCGCCTGGCGCGACACGCGCTCCGGCGAAGAGTTCTTCGAGGTCCTGTCGGCCCAGGCGTCGGCTCAGGCAGCTCAGCCGTTGCGGTTCATACCCCCGGCTTGAGCGGGTGCGCCGCGCTGGCCCGGCGGCGGGCTCAGTTGCGGAACAGGTCGAGGATGCTCTTGCGCTCGTCCTGCGTGGGTGCTCCCGGTGCGCTGGCTCCCTGGGGGCGGTCTTCCAGCCCGAGGCTGTGCACACCGCCACCTTGCGCAAACTCCTCGTAGCGCCAATCGCCGCCGGCCTGGACCAGCCCCGTGGCAGGGGGTGTGTATTCGCTGACGGGCACGCCGCGCAGCGCATAGCCCATGTAGTCGATCCAGACGGGCAATGCCAGGCCGCCGCCGGTTTCGCGGTCGCCGAGCTTGCGCGGCTGGTCGTAGCCGATCCAGACCACTGCGACTAGGCCGGGATTGGGGCCCTGATAGCCGGCGAACCAGGCGTCCACCGAGTCATTGGTCGTGCCGGTCTTGCCGAACAGGTCCGGGCGCCGCAGCGAGGCCTGGGCCTTGGCGGCGGTGCCGGAGCGCGCCACTTCCTGCAACAGGCTGTTCATCACGAAGGCGTTGCGCTCGTCGATGGCGCGCGGCGCCTGGCTGGCGCCCGTGTCGGGGGCCTGCACCAGCACGTTGCCGCGGTTGTCGACGATGCGTGTGATCAGCCGGGGCTTGACCAGCCAGCCGCCGTTGGCAAACACGGCATAGGCCTGCGCCATCTGTAAAGGCGTGACCGAGCCGGCGCCCAGGGCCATCGTCAGGTAGGCGGGATGGCGGGCGGGCTCGAAGCCGAAGCGGGAGATCCACTGCTGGGCGTGCTCCGGCCCGACCGCTTGCAGCACGCGGATCGACACCATGTTCTTGGACTTGGCCAGGGCGCGGCGCAGCGACATCGGTCCGTCAAACTGGCCGTCGTAGTTCTTCGGCTCCCAGGGCTGGCTGCCGGTGCTGCCGGCGTCAAAGAACAACGGCGCGTCGTTGACCACCGTGGCGGGCGATAGGCCCTTCTCCAGCGCGGCCGAGTAGATGAAGGGCTTGAAGCTCGACCCGGGTTGCCGCCAGGCCTGGGTGACGTGGTTGAACTTGTTCTGCCCATAGTCGAAGCCGCCGACCAGGGCGCGGATGTCGCCGCTGTGCGGGTCGAGCGACACGAAGGCGCCCTCGACCTCGGGCAACTGGGTAACGGACCAGTCGCCCTTGCTGCCCTTGACGAGGCGCACGATGGCGCCACGGCCGATGCGGATCGCGGCGGCAGCGCCATCGACCAGTGCCGAAGTGACGCCCCGCAGGCCTTCACTGCCGATGGTGACCGTCTCGCCGCTGCGCAGCATCGCGCTCAACTTGCGCGTGCTGGCCTCGGTGACCACCGCGGCGCGCAGATCGTCATGGTCGGGGTGTTCTTCCAGGGCCTCGGCAATGCGGGTGTCGAGCGCAGCGGCGTCGCCGGGCAGGTCGACGCGTCCCTCCGGACCGCGGTAGGGTTTGCGGCGCTCGAAGTCCAGGATGGCCCGCCGCAGCGCGCGGTAGGCCACGCCCTGGTCGCCTGAGCGCACCGACAGGTGGACGTTCAGGCCACGCGTGTAGGCGTCGTCGCCGTACTGGCTGAAAACCAGCTGGCGCACCGTCTCGGTGACGAAGTCGGCCTGCTGGGTGGCCTCGTGCGCGGCCCGGTAGCGCAGGGTCTGGGCCAGCGCCTCGTCGCGCTGCTCGGCGCTGATGAAGCCCTGCTCGGCCATGCGTTCCAGGATGTAGCGCTGGCGCTGTACCGCGCGCGTCGGATTGACGATGGGGTTGTAGGCCGACGGGGCCTTGGGCAGCCCGGCCAGCATCGCGGCCTCGGCCAGGCTGAGGTCGGCGAGCGGCTTGCCAAAGTACACCTCGGCCGCGGCGGCGAAGCCGTAGGCCCGCTGGCCGAGGTAGATCTGGTTCATGTAGACCTCGAGGATCTGCCGCTTGGTCAGCAGGCTCTCGATCTTGAGCGACAGCAGGATCTCGTAGATCTTGCGTGTCAGTGTCTTTTCGGTGGTCAGGTAGAAGTTGCGGGCCACCTGCATCGTGATCGTGGAGGCGCCCTGGCTGCGCACCTCGCGCAGGTTTTCCAGCGCCGCGCGCAGTGCGCCGCGGTAGTCCACACCGCCGTGCTGGTAGAAGCGCACGTCCTCGATGGCCAGCACGGCGTCCTGCATCACCTGCGGGACCTGGCTGATGGGCAGGTAGCTGCGGCGCTCCTCACCGAATTCACCCATCAGCACGCCATCGGCCGAGTAGATGCGCATTGGCAGCTTGGGTCGGTATTCGACCAGGCTGCGCACATCGGGCAGGTTGGGGTAGGCCGATGCCAGCGCGATGCCCAGCAGCAGCAACGCGCACCCGATGAGCGCGAACGCACCGAGCAGCACGCCGGTGAGGATGCGGCCCAGGCGCTCGGCGGTACCGCCGTGGGTCGGGGTGTGCGTGGCTCGATCCGCTGTGCCGGGGGATTCACTCATCGGTCATCGGAGCGGCCCGGGAAGGCCTGAGAGGGTCGGGACAAAGCCGGAAATGGCCGGAAAAGGCCGGAAATCGCGTGTCGGATTATAGGAAGCGCGTTTACACGATCCGATACGCTTGTGACCCGCTGCCAGGGTGTGACAAATGCATCATCCAGGCTGTCGTCGCCGGAGGGGCGGTGCGTGTGCCATTTGCAACGAGGGAGGGGCCCTCAAAATGGAAAAGTCTTTGTGCGTCAACCACTTTGTTGCTAGCATTGAAGTAACTTATTAACAGTCCGTCTTCGACGGCTGTTCGGCATTGGGGAACCGCGTGAGCTTTCTTGACATCCTGTTGGGTCGCAAGCATGCGTCGCTGATCGGACTGGATATCAGCTCGTCGAGCGCCAAGCTGGTCGAACTGGGCCAGACGGCCACCGGCGAGTACGTGGTCGAGCGCTTTGCCAGCGAGCCCTTCGAGAAGGGTTGGATCACCGATGGCCAGATCGAAAAATTCGACGAGGTGGCCGAGGCCGTGCGCCGCGTGGTCGCCAAGAGCGGTACGCGCACCAAGCAGGTGGCCATGGCGATGCCGCAGTCCGCGGTGATCACCAAGAAGATCGTGCTGCCCGGTGGGCTGCGCGAGGAGGAGCTGGAGCTGCAGGTCGAAGCCGAGGCCAACCAGTACATCCCCTTCTCGCTGGACGAGGTGAGCCTGGACTTCTGCATCATCGGGCCCGGCTCCGACGTGATGGGAGACATCGAGGTGCTGATTGCAGCCTCGCGCAAGGACCGCGTGCAGGATCGGCAGGGCCTCGCCGAGGCGGCCGGGCTCAAGCCCGTGGTGCTGGACATCGAGTCCAACGCCTCGCGCCTGGCGGTCAGCCGGGTCATCGCCACGCTGCCCAACGAGGGGCGCGATGCCCTGGTGGCGCTGTTCGAGATCGGTGCCGACACCACCAGCCTCAAGGTGCTGCGTGACGACGAGATCCTCTACGACCGTGACCAGGCCTTTGGCGGCGCGCAGCTCACCCAGCTGATCTCCCGCCAGTACGGCCTGTCCTTCGAGGAGGCCGAACACAAGAAGATGGCCGGCGACCTGCCCGAGGACTACGAGAACGGGCTGCTGTCGCCCTTCGTCGACAGCCTGGCGCAGGAGATCGGGCGGGCGCTGCAGTATTTCTTCACCAGCACGCCGCACCACAAGGTGCACTATGTGATGCTCTCCGGCGGCACGGCCACGCTGCCCGGCCTCAAGGACCGGGTCACCGAGCTGACCGGCTTCGCTTCCATGGTCGTCAACCCCTTCGAGGGCATGAAGATCGGATCGGCCGTGCGTGAGAGCAAACTTCGGCGCGAGGCGTCGTCCTACCTGACGGCCTGCGGCCTGGCGATGCGGAGGTTCCTGCAATGATCCTGATCAACCTGCTCCCCCACCGGGAAGAGCGGCGCAGGCGTCGCAAGCAGGCGTTCTTCATCGCGCTCGGGCTGGCGGCCGTTGCCGGCCTGCTGGTGGTCGGCGCCTGGTATCTGGTGCTGCTGGAGATGACCCACGTGCAGCAGGCGCGCAACGAGTTCCTGCAGTCGGAGATCCGCCGGCTCGAAAGCCAGATCAAGGACATCGCCTCGCTGAAGTCCGAGATCGAGGCGCTCAAGGCACGCCAGAAGGTCGTCGAGGACTTCCAGATCGACCGCAACATGCCCGTGCACCTGCTCAACGAACTGGTGGCGCAGACGCCCGAGGGGGTCTACCTCGCCACCATCCGGCAGGATGGGCAGGGCGTGGCCGTGAGCGGTGTGGCCCAGACCAACGAGCGCGTGTCGGAGTTCCTGCGCAACACCGCCTACAACGCGACCTGGCTGGAAAAGCCCGAGCTGGTCGAGATCAAGGCCACCCAGGCGGGCGGCCCAGGCGCACGCGACCCGAAGCGCCTGTTCGAGTTCTCCGTGCGCCTGACGCTCAAGCGGCCGCAGGACCGGGAAGCCCAGGCCGCGGGTGCGCGTGCATCCGATGCCGCGGGCGGGAACAAGGCGGGGCGGCCTCCTGCGGCGGCGGCATCGCGTGCCGCGTCGGCATCGTGAAGGAGAGGCGATGGCCACCGCACGCAATCTGAACATCGACTTCGAGGCCCTGCTGGCCAGCGCGGGCGCGCAGTTCCGTGACCTCAACACCAGTGAGCCGGGGCAGTGGCCGCTGCTGCCCAAGCTCGCCGCCTGGCTGTGCGCCGCGGTGGTGATGGTGGTGATCGGCTGGTTCGGCATCATCTCGCCCGCCGTGGACGAGCTGGCGGCCGAGGAGTCGCGCGAGGAACAGCTCAAGGAGCAGTACAAGGGCAAGCTGGCGCAGGCGATCAACCTCGACGAGTTGCGCAAGCAGAAGCTGCAGGTGCAGGAGTACGTGACGCAGCTGGAGCGCCAGCTGCCCGGCAAGGCGGAGATGGACGCATTGCTGTCCGACATCAACCAGGCCGGCCTGGGGCGGGGCCTGCAGTTCGAGCTGTTCCGCCCGGGCCAGGTCAACGTGCGCGACTACTATGCCGAGTTGCCCATTGCCCTGCGGGTGACGGGCCGTTATCACGACATGGGGTCCTTCGCGGCCGACGTGGCCAACCTCTCGCGCATCGTGACGCTGCACAACGTCACCATCACGGGCGCGGGGGCCGCGGTGGCGGGCAATCCCAACCCGTCGGGGATCCTGGCGATGGAGGCGACCGCCCGCACCTACCGCTACCTCGACCAGGCCGAGATCGACGAGCGCCGCAATGCCGCGGCCAAGGCGGTCAAGAAGACGTCCGGAGGCGGCCAATGAGCGATCCGAGAAACTTCGCCCGCATCGGGATCGGGGGGTGCCGTGGCCGGCTGGCGCTGCTCGTGCTGATCGCCGCAGCGGGCCTGACCGCCTGTGGCAACCCGCACGAGGAGCTGCAGGCCTGGATGGACCAGCAGCGCCGCGAGGCCAAGCCGCGTGTCTCGCCGCTGCTGCCGCCGCGCCGCTTCGATCCGCAGCCCTACCTGGGTGCCCAGGTGGTGGACCCCTTCAGCACCCAGAAGCTGCAGGTCGCGCTGAAGAAGGAAACCCAGCAGCCCAACTCGCTGCTGGCCGCGGAGATGAAGCGCCGGCGCGAGCCGCTGGAAGCCTATCCGCTGGACGCGCTGATGATGGTGGGCAGTGTCCAGCGCAGCGGGGCGCCCAGCGCGCTGTTGAGGGCAGACAGCCTGCTGTACCAGGTCAAGGTGGGTGACTACATCGGCCAGAACTATGGCCGGGTCACCCGGATCACCGAAACCGAGATCGTGCTGCGCGAGATCGTGCAGGACACCGTCGGTGAATGGGTCGAGCGCACGAGCACGCTGACGCTCCAGGAGCGTCCTCAGGAGAAGGGTCGATGAATCACATCGAGGAGAAGGCATCCATGCTGGGTCGGCGGCGGGTACGTCGGATTTCGCAGGCAGTGCTGTTCGTGTCCGTTGGCCTGCTGCCGATGCTGGCCTGGGCGGACCCGGCCATCCAGGCCATCCAGGGTGCGCAGCAGGCGGGCAACGAGACCCTCCGTATCGAGCTCAGCGAGCCGCTGGCCGCCGTGCCCAAGGGCTTCGTGCTGCAGACGCCGCCACGCATCGCGCTGGACCTGCCCGGGGTCACCAATGCCACCGGCCGCGGCGCCCAGGAGCTCAACCTGGGCAACCTGCGCTCCGTGGCAATGGCCCAGGCGGGGGATCGCACCCGGCTGGTGCTCAACCTGAAGCAGGCCACCCAGTACCGGGCCGAGCTGCAGGGCAAGTTCCTGGTCGTGACGCTCGACCCGGTGCCCATGAGTGCGCCGCCAACGGCCGCCACGGCGGTGGCGGTGGTGCCTGCCGCCTCGACCGCCGCGGTGAAGGCAGCCGGGGCCGCCAGCGAGCCGATCCACTTCGCCGAGCCCCAGAACACGCAGGCCGAGCGCATCCGCGACATCGACTTCCGGCGCGGTCGCGATGGCGCGGGCCGTGTCGTCGTCGACCTGCCCAACACCAAGGTGGGCGTGGACATCCGCCAGCAGGGTCAGAACCTGGTGGTCGAGTTCCTGCGCTCCAACCTGCCGGCCAACCTGCGCAAGCGCCTGGACGTGACCGACTTCGGCACCCCGGTGCAGGCCGTCTCCACCGTGCAGGTGGGGGATCGGGTGCGCATGACGGTCGAGCCGCGCGGTGCCTGGGAGCACAGCGCCTACCAGACCGACACGCAGTTCGTGCTCGAAGTGCGGCCGCAGAAGGTGGACCCGCAGAAGCTGACGGCCGGCCCGGGCTACACCGGTGACAAGCTGTCGCTGAACTTCCAGAGCATCGACGTGCGCTCGCTGCTGCAGGTGATCGCCGACTTCACCAACTTCAACATCGTCACCAGCGACAGTGTGACCGGCAGCGTCACCCTGCGGCTGAAGGACGTTCCCTGGGACCAGGCGCTGGACATCATCATGCAGGCGAAGGGGCTGGGCGTGAAGAAGTCCGGCAACGTGCTGTGGGTCGCGCCGAAGGATGAACTGGCATCCAAGGAGAAGCAGGAGCTCGAAGCCAAGGCCCAGGTGGCCGCGCTGGAGCCGCTGCGCACCCAGTCCTTCCAGCTGAACTACACCAAGGCCGAGGAAGTCGCCAGGGGGCTCACCGGCCAGCAGGCCGCCAGCACCGGCAGTGGCGGCGGCAGCACCAGCACGCGCATCCTGTCGCCGCGAGGCAGTGTGATCTCGGAGATGCGCACCAACCAGCTCTTCGTCAGCGACATCCCCTCCAAGCTGGAGGAGATCGGCCAGCTGATCGGCAAGATCGACGTGCCGGTGCGGCAGGTGATGATCGAGGCGCGCATCGTCGAGGCCGAGGACACCTTCGGCCGTTCCCTGGGCGTCAAGCTCGGTGGCAACGACCTGCGTGGCGTCAACGGTGGCGTGCCGGGCTGGCGCACCGTGGGCAACACCCGCGTGGCGGTGGGCGGCAACTACGCCTCCATCGGCGACAGCACGCTGCAGACCTCGGGTGCCTCGGCCTTCAGCGACACCCAGTTCATCAGCCTGCCGGCCAACACCAGCTCGCTCGGCGGGGCCACGGCGGCCACGTTCGCGCTGTCGCTGTTCGGCGCAGCCTCCAACCGCTTCCTGAACCTGGAACTCTCCGCGCTGGAGGCCGAAGGCAAGGGCAAGCTGGTGTCCAGCCCGCGCGTGATCACCGCCGACCAGGTGAAGGCGCTGATCGAGCAGGGCACCGAGCTGCCCTACCAGACCGCCACCTCCAGCGGCGCAACGGCCATTTCCTTCCGCAAAGCCAACCTGAAGCTGGAAGTGACGCCGCAGATCACGCCCGAGGGCAACATCATCCTCGACGTGGACGTCAACAAGGACAGCGTCGGCCAGCAGACCTCCGCCGGCTATGCGATCAACACCAAGCACGTCAAGACGCAGGTGCTGGTCGAGAACGGCGGCACGGTGGTGATCGGCGGCATCTTCGAAACCACCGAGACCGAGTCGGTCAACAAGGTGCCCCTGCTGGGCGACATTCCCTACCTGGGCGCGCTGTTCCGCAACAAGACGCGCACGGCCAACAAGACTGAACTGCTGGTGTTCCTGACACCCAAGGTGATCACGGATCGCAACGCGGCGGCGCGTTGAGCACTGGCGACCAGCAAACAACCATTCAGGAGTAAGGGATGCGATTCATCAAGTGGCTGCTGGCGTTTTCATTTCTCGTCAGCCTGATGGCTTGTGGGGGCAGCAATGGCGCTGGGACCTCAGTCTTTGACAACGGAACCGGGTCCGAGACCGGCTCTACCGCACCGACGCTGAGCGTTGCGCTTTCCAGCACCAGTGCCAGTACATCCTCTCCAATCGTTGCCATCGCAACGGTGCTGGATGCCAAAGGGGTTCCCGTGTCTGGCGTGTTGGTGCGCTTTTCCACTGGGACGGCGGCCACCGTGTCGCAGTCAAGCGCTGCAACCGACGCGTCTGGGCAGGCTTCCGTAAGGGTGTATCCCGCCATCGGAGTCACTTCTGGAGCGGATGCCCTGACGGCCAAGGCGTCGGTCTCATCGGTTGAACTGAGTTCGACGAAGGCGTTCAATGTTGCCGCTTCGTCTCAGGCTGGAATCGCCTTGACGCTGTCTTCAGACACTGTCGCGGCGGCACCTGCCTCAACCGTTACTGCCACGGTGATGGATGTTGCGGGAGTTGCTCTCAGTGGTCAGGTGGTCACATTCACGACCAATGGGTCGATTGGCGCCCTCAGTGCGTCTACCGCGCTGACAGACATCAACGGGGTTGCCGTAGTCAGTCTTTCTGCGGCCACTGGGGTCAGTTCCGGTGCGGGGTATGTGACGGCAGCCACATCGATTTCAGGGGTCGCTTACGAATCTAGCCGTGCCTACCAAGTGGCTTCGAGCGGTTCCGTTGGTACAGGCTTGACGATTGCCGTATCAAGTATGACGGTCAGCCTCACTTCGCCAGCGACGGTTTCTGCAACCGTGACCAGCAGGTCCGGTGGTGTGGCGAATCAGTTGGTGCGTTTCTCGACAACCGAAGGGTCTGGCGCGGTCAGTTCTGTGACGGCTCTGACAAATGGTTCGGGTGTCGCAACGGTTACCTTGACACCAGCAACGGGTGTTCCCAGTGGGACGGCAGACTACGTCGTCGCAACGACGTCATTGAATGGCCAGACCTATCGGGCGCAGACGCCATTCCAGATTCAGAGCAGTGCCGTGACGGGAGCCCCCTCGCTCACGTTGGCGCTCTCCTCTTCGACGGTGACGTCGATTGCGCCGGTGACAGTCACGGCCACCCTTCGCGACGGATCTTCACAGCCTATCCAAGGCCAAGTGCTTTCTTTTGCGACGGTGTCAGGGCTGGGTACGTTGAGTGCAACGTCCGCGTTGACTGACACCAGCGGCGTGGCGAAGGTGTTGTTGTCGCCGAAGGCAGGTCTGACGACAGGGGCCGATTATGTGTCCGCCACGGGAACCGTCTCGGGTGCGGCACTCAGGGAGCAGAAGGGGTTCCAGATCGGTGGTGATGCCGTCAGTATTGCGTCCATGACCAGCGGATTGGTGAGCGGTACTAGCCTGAGTGCCTATGGGCAAACCGGCGTGACAGTGACTCTGTCTGGGGTTGCTGCAGGCACGCCGGTCACCTTGGCTGTGGGCTCCTCCTGTGTTGACAAGGGCAAGGCGACGTTCCTGCCGACAACCATGACCACGACGAGCGGCACAGCGACGTTCACTTTTAAGGATGTCGGCTGTGGTGCGACTGCGACCTCGGATAATCTGAAAGTGACGCTATCCGGAACCTCGGTTTCCCAATCATTGGTTCTTCCGATTCGTGCGCCAGAGGCCGCAAACATTCAGTTCGCCTCTGCCACACCGGAGACGGTCTATATCAAGGGTTCGGGGTTCGCGGAAACGTCAATCGTGACTTTCAAAGTGACTGATCTTTCTGGTAATTCGTTGCCGGATCAGCAAGTTGAGCTCTGTCTCAGTACCTTGGTCGGCGGATTGACACTTGATGGCTACACTGGGATGGATTGCTCCGGCAGTGGTTCATCGAAGAAGGTTCTGGCGCGGACCAGCAATGCGAACGGCGAGGTTTCGGTTATGGTGAATTCCGGAACCGTTCCGACGCCTGTGCGAGTCAGTGCCACGTTGGCCGGTAAGTCGATTTCGACGGTTTCAAGCAACCTTGCTGTTGCCGTCGGTCTTCCCTCTCAACTAAATTTCTCGTTGTCCCAGGGTACGCGAAATATCGAGGGGATGAATATTGATGGGACTGCGAATACCTATTCGATCATTGCCTCCGATCGCATGGGTAATCCAGTTCCCGTAGGAACGACCATCAGTTTCGTGGCTGAAGGTGGTCAGGTGGAAGCGTCGAAGCAGATCGTGCTCACTAGCGGCTTGGCGCGCGCATCAGCCAACTTCATCTCTGCTGACCCCCGCCCCCGTGATGGGCGAGTGACTGTCTTGGCTTATGCCCTTGGAGAGGAGTCTTTCCTAGACCTCAATGGGAATAATATTTACGATTCCGGAGAGGACTTTCTGGATCTTGGCGACATTTTTGTAGATCGAGCCTTCAATGGCTATTGGGACGGCGCCGAGGATCAGTATGTCTCGTTGTCGATTACCGGGGCCAGTGCGTGCAGGGCTGCGGCCAACTCAGTTCTCTTGGGCGGCGCCAATGAGGCTTGGGCACCGTCGCGTCCGTCCACATGTAATGGGGTCTGGGGTCGGGCATACGTTCGCAAGGCTATCGAAACTGTGCTTTCAACGTCTGCGGCGCGACCGGTCTGGAATTCAAGGCCTGCAGGCAGCACGACTGCGTCGCCGATCACCCTCCAGAATGCTCCGGTTCCATATCCGGTGGGGAGTTCGGTCATCCCGAGCGCTTCTTACTATCCTCTGGCTGGGGCGTCGCTTGCTTGCATGTCCAAGGAAGGGACAGTTTCCTTCCTTGCAGCCGATGCAAACACGTTCGGGGCGCCATCATCAATTTTGGGCCGTCTCAACCCGATGGCGGCGGGTACGATAATCGAGGCTTCGACACCCAGTGAAGGGCTTACTGTTTCTGTGATAGGCGGATCACCGGTGCCTAGCACCACAGAAGCAAGTGGCGCTGCTTTTTCGTACAAGTTTGACGATACTCACAATAGTGGCATAGTCGTACTGAAGTTCAAGTCCCCCTCTGGTCTGGCGACGACCATAACTTTATCGATTAGCCAACTTGGGTCGTGCAGTTGATGTTCGTGGCCTGACTTCTTGAAAACCATTTCTCTTGTTGCCATGCCCGGCGCCGGCAAATCCACGGCGGGCAAGCACCTTGCGCAGGCGCTGGGGGTGGCCTTCGTCGATGCTGACCACGAGATCGAGCGCCGCATCGGCGGGTCGATCCGGTCCTTCTTCGAAACCGAGGGCGAAGTCGCCTTCCGTGATGTGGAGGAGCAGGTCATTTCCGACCTGGCGCAGCGGCCGGGCCAGGTGCTGGCCACTGGCGGTGGCGCGGTGCTGCGGCCGGCCAACCGGCAGGCGCTGCGCGAACACACCACGGTGATCTACCTGCGCGCCACGCCGGAGGAGCTGTTCCGCCGGCTGCGGCACGACACCCAGCGCCCGTTGCTGCAGGTGGCCGACCCGCTGCGCCGGCTGCGCGATCTCTACCGTGACCGTGACCCGCTCTACCGCGAGGTGGCGCAGTTCATCATCGAAACCGGCCGGCCCTCGGTCGCGACGATGGTGAACATGATCCTGATGCAGCTGGAACTGGCCGGCCTGGTCGACCCGGCGCAGGTGCCTGCGACCGTGGGTGTGCGACTGCCGCGCTGATCGCCCCCGCGTGATCGCCCCCGCGGAGGGCGCCGCTACACTCGCAGGCATGTCGACCGCCTCCTCTGCCCCCCCGGTTTCACCCCTGTCAGTCACCGCAGCGCAGCCCGCTGGCAACCTGCGCCGCACCGTCCCGGTGTCGCTGGGCGAGCGCAGCTACGACATCGTCATTGGCTGCGGACTGCTCGACGATCCCACCAGCTGGGCCGGGCTGCCCAGGTCGGCGACGGCGCTGATCGTCAGCAACGTCACCGTCGCGCCGCTGTATGCCGATCGCCTGGCCGCCGCGCTGGCGCCGCTGCACCGCCGTGTCCTGCGACTGGAGTTGCCCGATGGCGAGGCGCACAAGAATGCCGCCGTGCTGGAGCGCATCTACGACCGCCTGCTCGGCGACGCCTGTGACCGCCGGACGGTGCTCTACGCGCTGGGTGGCGGCGTGGTGGGCGACATGACCGGCTTTGCCGCGGCCTGCTACATGCGCGGCGTGCCCTTCGTGCAGGTGCCGACCACGCTGCTGGCCCAGGTGGACTCGTCGGTGGGCGGCAAGACCGCGATCAACCACCCGCTGGGCAAGAACATGATCGGCGCGTTCTACCAGCCCGCGCGGGTGATCTGCGACCTGGACACGCTCGATACCCTGGCGCCGCGCGAACTGAGCGCCGGCCTGGCCGAGGTGATCAAGTACGGGCCGATCGCCGACGCCGGCTTCCTCGACTGGATCGAGGCCAACCTGGCGGCCCTGATGCGCCGCGACAAGGCGGCGCTGGCCCACGCGGTGCAGCGCTCCTGCGAGATCAAGGCGCAGGTGGTCGGCTGCGACGAGCGTGAGAGCGGGCTGCGCGCGATCCTGAACTTCGGCCATACCTTTGGCCACGCCATCGAGGCCGGCCTGGGCTACGGCGAGTGGCTGCACGGCGAGGCGGTGGGCTGCGGCATGGTGATGGCCGCCGACCTGTCGGCCCGCCTGGGCCTGATGCCGGCAGACTTCGTCGCGCGCCTGAAGCGGGTCTGCGAGCGCGCCGGCCTGCCGGTGCGTGCGCCTGCGCTCGGTGCCGAACGCTGGCTGGCGCTGATGGGGCTGGACAAGAAGGCCGAAGGCGGCGAGATCCGCTTCGTCGTCATCGACCGCCTGGGCAGCGCACGCATGCAGGCGGCGCCCGAGTCGATCGTGCGCGAGGTCATCGCGGCGCACGGCGGCGCCTGAACGTGGCGACGCGCGCGTGCCCTCCGCTGGCAGTGCCGCCCGCGACGCCGCTGGGCGCCGAGCTGGCGCCCTATGCCAGCGACCCGGCGCGCAGCCGCGGCCGGCGCCACCCCGAGCTGCCGGCGCCGACGCGCAACCCCTACCAGCGCGACCGCGACCGCATCGTCCACAGCACGGCGTTCCGACGGCTGGTCTACAAGACGCAGGTCTTCCTCAACCACGAGGGCGACCTCTTCCGCACCCGGCTGACCCACACACTGGAGGTGGCCCAGCTGGGCCGCTCGATCGCCCGCTCGCTCGGGCTGCACGAGGACTTGGTCGAGGCCATCGCGCTCGCGCACGACCTGGGCCACACCCCCTTCGGCCATGCCGGGCAGGACGCGCTGCACGCGTGCATGGCGGGCCACGGCGGCTTCGAGCACAACCTGCAGAGCCTGCGCGTGGTCGACGTGCTGGAACAGCGCTACCCGGCCTTCGACGGGCTGAACCTGACTTTCGAGACGCGTGAGGGCATCCTCAAACACTGTGCGCTTCGGGTGGCACGCTGGATCGAGCGGCACGAGCCGGGCGGCGTGGGCGCGCGCTTCCTGGCGCGCAGCCAGCCCAGCCTGGAGGCTCAGCTGGCCAACCTGGCCGACGAGATCGCCTACAACGCCCACGACGTGGACGACGGCGTGCGCTCCGGCCTGATCACGCTGGAGCAGCTCGGCGAGCTGCCGCTGATCGCGCGCTTTCGCGACGCGGCGCTGGCCGAATACCCATCGCTGGCCGTCGGGCCGCAGCGTCGCCTGCTGTTCGAGACGCTGCGGCGCATGCTCTCCGAGCAGGTCTACGACGTGATCGACGCCACCCGCACCGCGCTGCAGCAGCACGCCCCCGGGACGGCGGACGAGGTGCGGGCCGCGCCGCCGCTGGTGGGTTTCAGCCCCGAGATGCGCCAGCAGAGCGCCCAGCTCAAGCGCTTCCTGTTCCAGCGCCTGTACCGCCACCCCGCCGTGATGGTCACCACGGAGCGGGCGATGCAGGTGTTGCGCGAACTGTTCGCGATCTACGTGGCCCGGCCGCAGGAGATGCCCCCCGACTACGCTGGCTCACCGCTGCGCGAGCGTGCGGTGGCCGACTATGTCTCCGGCATGACCGACCGCTTTGCGATCCGTGAGCACGCGCGGCTCACCGGCACACGCGTCTTCGAGCCGGGCTGAGCCCCCGCGCGGCCCGGGCCCCCGGCGGCATCCACGCAGCAGAAGCGGCCGCGGCCGAGGATGGCGGCGGCCGTTCAGCAGGATGATGCAACGCAAGGACAGGGCCGTGGCTTTGGATATGATGCGAATGATTCTCATCATTGCGCCATGAACCACCCCGCCACTCCTCCCTCCACCCAGCCAGCCGCCCTGTGCGATCTGCATGAAATCGCTCTGAAGGAGCCTGCCACCGTGGTCGGCGTCCGTGCGCCGAGCCATGCGCCCGAGTGGTCCGGCTGGTTGGCCGAGATCGGTTTCCTCCCCGGCGAGCGGGTGCAACTGCTCGGCCGTGCGGTGCCGGGCGGCGATCCGCTGGTGGTGCGGGTGGGGGATTCGACCTTCGCGCTGCGGGTGGCGGAAGCCGCCTGTGTGCAGGTGCGCCGAGTGGCCTCGGCCGTGGCCGCGTCGGGCTCGGTCCGATGAAGGAGGCCGTGGTCCATGTCCACCGCGGCGGGCCGTTGCTGGCGCTGGTGGGCAACCCGAACTGCGGCAAGACGGCGCTGTTCAACCGCCTGACCGGCAGCCGGCAGAAGGTCGGCAACTACGCGGGCGTGACGGTGGAGCGCAAGGAGGGGCAGTTCAGCAGCCCCGACGGGCGGCTGCTGCGCCTGCTTGACCTGCCGGGCGCCTACAGCCTGCAGCCGCGCTCGCCCGACGAGTCGGTGACGGTGGATGTGCTGCGGGGCAACGCGCGCGGCGAAAAGCGTCCGGACCTGGTGATCTGCGTGGTCGATGCCACCCAGCTGCGCCGCAATCTGCGGCTGGTGCTGGCGGTCAAGCGCATGGGGCTGCCCTGCGTGGTGGCGCTCAACATGGCCGACCTGGCGGAAAGGCGCGGCATCGTGGTCGATGCCGAGGCGCTGGGCCGCGAGCTGGGCCTGACGGTGGTGCGCACGGTGGCGGTGCAGGCGGACGGTGCGGATGCGCTGCGCGGCCTGCTCGACCAGCCGGAAGTCTGGCACCGCCAGCCGTTGCCGGACGACGTGCGTGACCTGGCCCCCGAGGTGGACCCGCGTGGCGACCATGCCGCGGTGCAGGGCATCCTGGAGCGGCTCGGCCTGGCGGAAGTGGCGCCCCACCTGGCCAGCGACCGCATCGACCGTGCCGTGCTGCACCCGCTGGCCGGGCCGTTGCTGCTGGCGCTGATCCTCTTCCTGGTGTTCCAGGCGGTGTTTGCCTGGGCCGAGACGCCCAAGGGCTGGATCGAGGCGGGCACTGCCTGGGCCGGCGCGTCGGTGAGCGCGGCCCTGCCCGCGGGGGGGCTGCGCAGTCTTCTGGTCGACGGGCTGATCGCCGGGCTGGGCGGGGTGCTGGTGTTCCTGCCGCAGATCGTCATCCTGTTCTTCTTCATCCTGCTGCTGGAGGAGTCGGGCTACCTGCCGCGTGCGGCCTTCCTGCTCGACCGGATCATGGGCAGCGTGGGGCTGTCGGGGCGCTCGTTCATCCCGCTGCTGTCGAGCTTTGCCTGCGCGATCCCCGGCATCATGGCCGCGCGCACCATTGCCAACCCGCGCGACCGGCTGGTGACCATCCTGATCGCGCCGCTGATGACCTGCTCGGCGCGCCTGCCGGTGTACGCGCTGCTGATCGGCGCCTTCGTGCCGCAGCGCGAGGTCTGGGGCGGCATCGAGCTGCAGGGGCTGGTGCTGTTCGGCCTGTACCTGGCGGGCATCGTGGGCGCGATGGCGGTGGCCTGGGTGCTCAAGCTGCTGACCTCGCGCCGCCAGGTGCGCACGCTGATGATGGAGCTGCCCAGCTACCACTGGCCGCAGCCGCGCAACATCGCCATCGGGCTGTGGCAGCGGGTGAAGATCTTCCTGCGCCGCGTGGGCGGCATCATCCTGCTGCTCACGGTGGCGCTGTGGGCGCTGGCGAGCTTCCCTGCGCCGCCCGTGGGCGCCACCGGCCCGGCGGTGGAGTACAGCCTGGCCGGCACGCTCGGCCGCGCGCTGGCGGTGGTGTTCGAGCCGATCGGCTTCAACTGGCAGATCAGCATCGCGCTGGTGCCGGGCCTGGCGGCGCGCGAAGTGGCAGTGAGCGCGCTGGCCACGGTGTACTCGCTCTCGGCCACCGGCGAAGATGCCGCCGGCGTGCTGGCGCCGCTGCTGGCGCAGGGCTGGAGCCTGGCCACCGCGCTGTCGCTGCTGGCCTGGTACGTGGCCGCACCGATGTGCCTGAGCACGCTCGCGGCCATCCGCCGCGAGACCGGCAGCTGGAAGATGGCTGGCGTGGCGGCGGCCTACCTGACGCTGCTGGCCTACGGGCTGGCCTTCGTGACCTACCGGCTGGCGCTGGCGCTGGGGGCGGGCTGATCGGCCAGGTCGCCCCGGTGCCCTTGGCTGGTGGTGTGCGCGTCAGCGGGCCTGGGCACGCTCAGGCACCGCCGGGCGTCGCATCCGGTCGAAGGCCTGGCAGGGATCCTCGCGGGGCACCGCCGGGGTGATCCAGAGGTGGGTGGCCCGGGTTTCGTGCGGCGTGCTGCCGGGCTCACCGAACACCACGCTGACGACCGGCGCCGCCGGGTCCAGCACCGCCAGCAACTGCGGCACGCCGTGGTCGCTGCGCACGTGGCCGTTGCCGGCCAGCAGCACGGCAGGGCGGCCCCCGCTGCGTTGCAGGGCCAGCGCCATCGCGGCGTCCCGGGCCCGTTGTGCCAGCCGGATGGCAGGCAGCCGGGCGGCGCTCAGGTGGCCGCAGTGGCCGGCCAGCAGGTCGGCGTCCAGGCGGGCCTGCACCTCGGCCGGCAGCGGGGCGGCCCGGAGCAGGCGGGTGATCTCGGCCAGTTCGCCGGCCAGCTCGCCAGTCAGTGCCGCTTCACCCTCGCGGGCGATGCGCCGGGCCGCCTGCGGCGGCAGGTTGCCGCCCAGCAGCGGCAGGCCGGCCTCGCGCACCGCCTCGAACAGCGACTGGTGCAGCGGCCACTGCCAGCCGGCAGGATCGAAGCCGGCGGACTGCAGGGCTGCCAGCAGATCGCCCTCGGCAGCGGCCTGGCGCCCGAGCGTCAGGTGCTCGGCCACCACCGCTGCGCCGCTGCGGTCGAGCCGGCGCAGCAACTCGCCACGGCGGGCATGGTGGTGCGGGTTGTCGTGCTGTTCGCCCAGCAGCAGGTAGCGGCAGGCCTGCGCCTGCCGCAGCAGCTCGTCGACGCCGATGTCGCGGCCGCTGCTCAGGTCGATCAGCCGGTCGGCCGACAGGGGGTGGCCGAGGCTGAACGGGGCGCAGCCGCCCAGCCCACCTGCGCCGACGGCGGTCGTGCCGAGCAGCGCGACGGGCCCGCGCAGGAAGGCGCGGCGCCTCACCCTTCGCTCGGCAGGAAGCCCTCGATCGACAGGTAGCGCTCGCCGGTGTCGTAGTTAAAGCCCAGCACCCGGGCCCCGGCCGGCAGCTCGGCCAGCTTCAGGGCGATGGCCGCCAGCGTGGCGCCGCTGGAGATGCCCACCAGCAGGCCTTCCTCGCGGGCGCAGCGGCGGGCCATCTCGCGCGCCGGCTCGGCCTCGACCTGGATCACGCCGTCGAGCAGCTGGGTGTGCAGGTTCTTCGGCACGAAGCCGGCACCGATGCCCTGGATGGGGTGGGGAGAGGGCTTGCCGCCGCTGATCACCGGCGAAGCGGTCGGCTCCACCGCGAAGACCTTCAGCTTCGGCCAAGCTGCCTTGAGCACCTGGGCGCAGCCGCTGAGGTGGCCGCCGGTGCCCACGCCGGTGATGAGCGCGTCCACGCCTTCGGGGAAGTCGGCCAGGATCTCCTGCGCCGTGGTGCGCGCATGCATCGCCACGTTGGCCTCGTTCTCGAACTGCTGTGGCATCCAGGCGCCCGGGGTGGCGGCCACCAGCTCCTGGGCCTTCTCGATCGCGCCCTTCATGCCCTTCTCGCGCGGGGTGAGGACGAACTTGGCGCCATAGGCCAGCATCAGGCGGCGGCGTTCGACGCTCATGCTGTCGGGCATCACCAGCACCAGGGTGTAGCCCTTCACGGCGGCGACCATTGCCAAGCCGATGCCGGTGTTGCCGGAGGTGGGCTCGATGATGGTGCCACCGGGCTGCAGCGCGCCGCTGGCCTCGGCGGCCTCGACCATGCCCAGCGCGATGCGGTCCTTGATGGAGCCGCCCGGGTTGCTGCGCTCGGACTTGACCCAGACCTCGTGCGTGCTGCCGAACAGCCGGTTGATGCGGATGTGGGGGGTCTGGCCGATGGTGGCGAGGACGTTGGCGGCTTTCATCTGTGTCTCCTGAGAAGGGGCGAGGATGCGACGGATGGGTGGATTCTGGCCCAGCGGGCACCGCATCGCGCAGGGAGGACAATCACCGCCTTTCCGGTGCCCGCACGCTTGATCTGATCGATGGCTCGTCTGCCTCGCCTTGCCGTTCCAGGCCTCCCGCACTACTTGGTGCAGCGGGGCCATAACCTGCAGGCTGTCTTCCTGGACGACGAGGATCGCCGTGCCTACCTGGCGGCGCTGGCCGAGTCCGCTGCCACCCAGAAGGTGGCGGTGCTGGCCTACTGTCTGCTCGACGATCAGGTGCACTTGCTGGTCGAGCCGCCGGGCGCCGAGTCGCTGAGCCGGATGCTGCAGTCGCTCGGGCGGCGCTACGGTGCGGCGTTCAACCGACGCCACGGGCGCAGCGGGACCTTGTGGGATGGGCGCTTTCGCGCCACGGTGCTGGATCCGAGGGCTTACCTGCTCGACGCGATGCGCTGCATCGAGCAGGCGCCGCAGCGCGCGGGTCTGGTGGCCGAGGCCGTCGACTGGCCCTGGTCCAGTGCGGCGCACCACAGTGGCCGCGGCCGGGTGGGCTGGCTGAGTGACCCACCGCTGTATTGGTCCTTGGGCAACACGCCCTTCGAACGCGAGCTGGCCTGGCTGCGCCTGCTCGACGAGCCGCTGCCGTCCGGGGTGCTGGTTCCGCTGTTGGGCGCCGTTCACAAGGGCTGGGTCTTCGGATCAGGCGCGTTCATTGCTTCCCTTGGCGCCCGCACCGAGCGGCCGTTGCAGCCCCGCCCAAGGGGGCGGCCACGCAAGGCACTGGATCAGGGCGGTGGCTTCTTGGGGTGACCCGAGTTGGTGCATCTGCTGATCATTGATCCATAAGACTGTCCCTAATAAATAAATCAAAGTTGATAGGCGAGTTTTAATCCGAGTCTGACCCCGTTTTGTTTTTCTTGAGCACTTTGCCGCAGTGCAGTAAATTGCCAGGGTTTTCCGCCATTTGCAGGAGTGCGCCATGACGCAGGCCGCCTCGGGACCGCTGTCCCACGAATCCTTCCAGGTCCTGAACGACGAAGCCACGATCCAGGTCCACGCCCCGGGTCCCCAGGGTCTGTACGACCCGGTCAACGAGCACGACGCCTGTGGTGTGGGCTTCGTTGCCCACATCAAGGGTCAGAAGGCGCACTCGATCGTCGAGCAGGGCCTGAAGATCCTGGAGAACCTGGACCACCGCGGTGCGGTGGGGGCCGATGCGCTGATGGGCGACGGCGCGGGCATCCTGATCCAGATTCCTGACGAGTACTTCCGCGCCCAGATGGCCCTGCAGGGCGTCACGCTGCCGCCCCCGGGCGAGTACGGCGTGGGCATGATCTTCCTGCCCAAGGAGCACGCCAGCCGCCTGGCCTGCGAGCAGGAAGTCGAGCGCGCGATCAAGGCCGAGGGCCAGGTGCTGCTGGGCTGGCGCGACGTGCCGGTGGACCGCGACATGCCGATGTCGCCCACGGTGCGCGCCAAGGAGCCGGTGATCCGCCAGGTCTTCATCGGCCGTGGCGCCGACGTGATCGTGCCCGATGCGCTGGAGCGCAAGCTGTACGTGATCCGCAAGACGGCGTCGGCGGCGATCATGAAGCTCAAGCTCACGCACAGCCGCGAGTACTACGTGCCCAGCATGAGCTGCCGCACGATCATCTACAAGGGCCTGCTGCTGGCCGACCAGGTCGGCACGTACTACCTGGACCTGCGCGACGAGAGCTGCGTCTCCGCCTTGGCGCTGGTGCACCAGCGCTTCTCGACCAACACCTTCCCCGAGTGGCCGCTGGCGCACCCGTACCGGATGGTGGCCCACAACGGCGAGATCAACACCGTCAAGGGCAACTTCAACTGGATGCGCGCCCGCCAGGGCGTCATGAAGTCGCCGGTGCTGGGCGAGGACCTGCAGAAGCTCTACCCGATCAGCTTCTTCGGCCAGTCCGACACCGCCACCTTCGACAACACGCTCGAACTGCTGACGATGGCGGGCTACCCGCTGGCGCACGCGGCGATGATGATGATCCCGGAGGCCTGGGAGCAGCACACGCTGATGGACGAGCGCCGCCGCGCCTTCTACGAGTACCACGCCGCGATGCTGGAGCCCTGGGACGGCCCGGCAGCGATGGTGTTCACCGATGGCAAGCAGATCGGCGCCACGCTGGACCGCAACGGCCTGCGCCCGGCGCGCTACATCGTCACCGATGACGACCTGGTGGTGATGGCCTCCGAGTCGGGCACGCTGCCGATCCCCGAGAGCAAGATCGTCAAGAAGTGGCGCCTGCAGCCGGGCAAGATGTTCCTGATCGACCTGGAGCAGGGCCGCATCGTTGACGATGAAGAGCTGAAGAACCAGTACGCGCAGGCCAAACCCTACCGGCAGTGGATCGAGAACGTGCGCATCAAGCTGGAGGCGATTCCGGCCGGCAATGCCGTGCCGCCCGCCTCGGGCGAGTCGCTGCTGGATCGCCAGCAGGCCTTCGGCTACACACAGGAAGACATCAAGTTCCTGATGGCGCCGATGGCCGTCAACGGCGAGGAGGGCATCGGCTCGATGGGCAACGACAGCCCGCTGGCGGTGCTGTCGGACAAGAACAAGCCGCTGTACAACTACTTCAAACAGCTGTTCGCCCAGGTCACGAACCCGCCGATCGACCCGATCCGCGAAGCCATCGTGATGTCGCTGGAGAGCTTCATCGGCCCGAAGCCGAACCTGCTGGACATCAACGCGGTCAACCCGCCGATGCGCCTCGAGGTGCAGCAGCCCATCCTCGACTTCGAGGACATGGCCCGCCTGCGCGCCATCGAGCAGCACACCAGCGGCAAGTTCAAGCCCTACGAGCTGAACATCGTCTACCCGCTGGCCTGGGGCCACGAAGGGGTCGAGGCCAAGCTGGCGTCGCTGTGCGCCGAAGCCGTGGACGCGATCAAGAGCGGCCACAACATCCTCATCATCACCGACCGCTGGATGGACCGCGATTTGGTGGCGATTCCCGCGCTGCTGGCGCTGTCGGCCATCCACCACCACCTGGTGCGCGAGGGACTGCGCACCACCGCCGGCCTGGTGGTCGAGACCGGCTCGGCCCGCGAGGTGCACCACTTCGCCGTGCTGGCCGGCTACGGCGCGGAGGCCGTGCACCCCTATCTCGCCATGGAAACCCTGGTCGAGATGCACCGGGAGCTGCCGGGCAACCTGTCGGCCGAGAAGGCGGTCTACAACTACGTCAAGGCCATTGGCAAGGGCCTGTCGAAGATCATGTCCAAGATGGGCATCAGCACGTACATGTCGTACTGCGGCGCCCAGATCTTCGAGGCCATCGGCCTGAACAAGGAACTGGTCAAGAAGTACTTCCGCGGCACGCCCACGCAGGTCGAGGGCATCGGCGTGTTCGAGGTGGCCGAGGAGGCGATCCGCAACCACCGCGCCGCCTTTGGCAGCGACCCGGTGCTCGAGGGCATGCTGGACGCCGGCGGCGAGTACGCCTGGCGCAACCGCGGCGAAGAGCACATGTGGACGCCGGACGCGATCGCGAAGCTGCAGCACAGCACGCGTTCGGGCAAGTTCGACACCTACAAGGAATACGCCCAGATCATCAACGACCAGAACAAGCGCCACCTGACCCTGCGTGGCCTGTTCGAGTTCAAGATCGATCCGTCCAAGGCGATCCCGGTCGAGGAGGTCGAGCCGGCCGCCGAGATCGTCAAGCGCTTCGCCACCGGAGCGATGTCGCTGGGCTCGATCTCCACCGAGGCGCATTCGACCCTGGCGATTGCGATGAACCGCATCGGCGGCAAGTCCAACACCGGTGAAGGCGGTGAGGACCCGGCGCGTTACCGCAACGAGCTCAAGGGCATCCGGATCACCGAGGGCACCAAGGTGTCCGACGTCATCGGCGCCAAGGTGATCGCGGCCGACTACGTCATGAAGGACGGCGACAGCCTGCGTTCGAAGATCAAGCAGGTCGCCTCGGGCCGCTTCGGCGTCACGACCGAGTACCTGGTCTCGGCCGACCAGATCCAGATCAAGATGGCCCAGGGCGCCAAGCCGGGCGAGGGTGGCCAGTTGCCGGGCGGCAAGGTGAGCGAGTACATCGGCTTCCTGCGCTACTCGGTGCCGGGCGTGGGCCTGATCTCCCCGCCGCCGCACCACGACATCTATTCGATCGAGGACCTGGCGCAGCTGATCCACGACCTGAAGAACGCCAACCCGCGCGCGGACATCAGCGTCAAGCTGGTGTCCGAGGTGGGCGTGGGCACCGTGGCCGCGGGCGTGGCCAAGTGCAAGGCCGACCACGTGGTGATCGCCGGCCACGACGGCGGCACGGGCGCCTCGCCCTGGTCGTCGATCAAGCACTGCGGCACGCCGTGGGAGTTGGGCCTGGCCGAGACGCAGCAGACCCTGGTGATCAACCGCCTGCGCGGTCGCATCCGCGTGCAGGCCGACGGCCAGATGAAGACCGGCCGTGACGTGGTCATCGGCGGCCTGCTGGGCGCCGACGAGTTCGGCTTCGCCACCGCACCGCTGGTGGTCGAGGGCTGCATCATGATGCGCAAGTGCCACCTGAACACCTGCCCGGTGGGCGTGGCCACGCAGGACCCGGTGCTGCGCGCCAAGTTCTCGGGCCGACCTGAGCACGTGGTGAACTACTTTTTCTTCGTCGCCGAGGAAGCGCGCCAGATCATGGCGCAGCTGGGCATCCGCACCTTCAACGAGCTGATCGGCCGCTCGGACCTGCTCGACACCAAGAAGGCCATCAGCCACTGGAAGGCCCGCGGGCTGGACTTCAGCAAGGTGTTCCACCAGCCGGTGGTCCCCGCCGAGGTGCCGCGCCTGCATGTGGCCAACCAGGACCACGGCCTCGACCGTGCGCTCGACCAGAAGCTGATCGAGAAGTGCCAGCCGGCCATCGTGCGCGGCGAGAAGGTCCAGTTCATGGAGGACGTGCGCAACGTCAACCGCTCGGTGGGCGCGATGCTCTCGGGCGAGCTGATCAAGCACCGCCCCGAAGGCCTGCCCGACCAGACCATCTTCATCCAGATGGAAGGCACGGGCGGCCAGAGCTTTGGTGCCTTCCTGGCCCCGGGCATCACCTTCTACCTGATCGGCGAGGCCAACGACTACACCGGCAAGGGCCTGTCGGGCGGGCGCATCGCGGTGCGGCCGTCGATCGAGTTCCGCGGTGACGCGGGCAAGAACATCATCGTCGGCAACACGGTGCTGTTCGGCGCCACCAGCGGCGAGGCCTTCTTCCGCGGCGTGGCGGGCGAGCGCTTCGCGGTGCGCCTGTCCGGCGCCACCACGGTGGTCGAGGGCACCGGCGACCACGGCTGCGAGTACATGACCGGCGGCACCGCGGTGGTGCTCGGCCGGACCGGGCGCAACTTCGCGGCCGGCATGTCCGGCGGCATCGCCTACGTCTACGACGAGGATGGCCAGTTCGCCGGGCGCTGCAACACCGCCCAGGTCGCCCTGGAGAAGGTGCTCAGCGCCGCCGAGCAGGAGAAGACCGTCGAGCTGCCGATCTGGCACAAGGGCCAGACCGACGAGGCCCTGCTACGCAAGCTGATCGAGGACCACCACCGCTGGACCGGCTCGCTGCGGGCCCGCGACATCCTCGACAACTGGAGCGAGGCGCGCGGCAAGTTCGTCAAGGTCTTCCCGCACGAGTACCGTCGCGCGCTGGGCGAGATGAACGCCGTCAAGGAAGCCGACGAAACCATCGCCCGAGCCAAGGGCGAGTCCGGCGACGCCAAGAAGGGCGGCAAGAAGGTCGCTGCCAAGTAAACGTCAGCCCCCGCTGCGGCGTACCGCAGCGACCCCCGAGGGGTTGGCATCCAGGCTTGGGGCGGCCCGGCGCCTGGATGCCGATCGCCCTCCACCGAATACGCTGAAGAGAGAGTCAGAGCATCATGGGCAAGGTCACAGGTTTCCTGGAATACGAGCGCCTCGAGGAGGGCTACGAGCCGGTCGACAAACGCCTGAAGAACTACAAGGAATTCGTCATCGGCCTAAGCGCCGACGAGGCGAAGATCCAGGGCGCGCGCTGCATGGATTGCGGCACCCCCTTCTGCAGCAACGGCTGCCCGGTCAACAACATCATCCCTGACTTCAATGATCTGGTGTACCGGGGCGACTGGGCCAACGCGGTCCGCGTGCTGCACAGCACCAACAACTTCCCCGAGTTCACCGGCCGCATCTGCCCCGCTCCCTGCGAGGCGGCCTGCGTGATCAATGTCAACGGTGACGCCGTGGGCATCAAGTCCATCGAGCACGCGATCATCGACCGCGCTTGGGAGGAAGGCTGGGTCAAGCCCCAGCCGGCCGCCGTGAAGACGGGCAAGAAGGTCGCCATCGTCGGTGGCGGCCCGGCCGGCTTGGCCGCGGCCCAGCAGCTCGCGCGTGCCGGCCATGCCGTGACGGTGTTCGAGAAGAACGACCGCGTCGGCGGCCTGCTGCGCTACGGCATCCCCGACTTCAAGCTGGACAAGGCCCACATCGACCGCCGTATGAAGCAGCTGGAGGCCGAGGGCGTGGTGTTCCGCACCAACACCCTGGTCGGCGAGATGCCCAAGGGAAGCAAGGTCACCAACTGGGCCAAGGAAAAGGTCAGCGCCGCCGAGCTGCGTGCCGAGTTCGATGCGGTGCTGCTGACCGGCGGCTCCGAGCAGAGTCGTGACCTGCCGGTGCCGGGTCGCGACCTGGCGGGCATCCACTTCGCGATGGAGCTGCTGCCGCAGCAGAACCGCGTGAACCACGGCGGCAAGATCAAGGACGCCATCCGCGCCGACGGCAAGCACGTCATCGTGATCGGCGGTGGCGACACCGGCAGCGATTGCGTGGGCACCTCCAACCGCCACGGCGCCGCCAGCGTCACCCAGTTCGAGGTGATGCCGATGCCGCCGGAGCAGGAGAACCGGCCGCTGGTCTGGCCCTACTGGCCGATCAAGCTGCGTACCTCCTCCAGCCACGAGGAAGGCTGCCAGCGCGAGTTCGCCATCTCCACCAAGGAGTTCATCGGCGAGAACGGCCGTGTCACCGGCCTGAAGACCGCGCAGATCGAGTTCAAGGACGGCAAGATGGTCGAGGTGCCGGGCACCGAGAAGATCTGGAAGGCCGATCTGGTGCTGCTGGCGATGGGCTTCGTCAACCCGGTGGCGACCGTGCTGGAGGCCTTCGGCGTCGACAAGGATGTGCGCGGCAATGCCCGGGCCACCACCGAGGCCGACGGCGGCTACCGCACCAGCGCCGACAAGGTCTTTGCCGCCGGTGACATGCGCCGCGGCCAGTCGCTGGTGGTCTGGGCGATCCGCGAAGGCCGCCAGGCCGCCCGCGCGGTGGACGAGTTCCTGATGGGCTCGACCACGCTGCCGCGCTGACGCTGCGGGTCGCGGTACGCCGGTACAGCGGTTTGCGGCGTCGATGTACAGGCCGCCTGCGGGCGGCCTGTGGCATTTACAGCCCTGCTGCCGGTAAACCGGCTCCGGTGCCCTTTACCCGGCGGAATCAGTACTGACCCTGATGGTTACAGGGTACGTGCGAGAATTGTCCTCATTTCCAACTCCGGCCGGGCGAGGTCGGGTCCGGGCCAAGGCCCGTTCCTCTGACGCAGTCCCGGCGTGTGGCCCTTGAGTTCCGACGCCCTGATCGAGATCGACCATGTCAGCTTTGGCTATGACAGCAGCCGGTTGATCCTCAACGACCTGAGCCTGCGCTTCATGCGCGGCAAGGTGACCGCCGTGCTTGGCAACTCGGGCTGCGGCAAGACCACGCTGCTGCGCCTGATCGGCGGGGTGCACGCGGCCAATGCGGGCCGCGTCGTCTTCGACGGCGAGGTCATCGACGTGCGCGACCGTGCCCAGCTCTACCGGCTGCGTCGGCGCCTGGGCATGCTGTTCCAGTTCGGGGCGTTGTTCACCGACCTGACGGTGTACGACAACGTCGCCTTCCCGCTGCGGGAGATGACCGACCTGCCCGAGGGCATGATCCACGACATCGTGCTGATGAAGCTCAACGCGGTCGGCCTGCGCGGGGCGGCGCCGCTGAAGATCAGCGAGGTGTCGGGCGGCATGGCGCGGCGCGTCGCACTGGCGCGGGCCATCGCGCTCGACCCGGAGCTGATCATGTACGACGAGCCCTTTGCCGGGCTGGACCTGATCAGCATGGGCGTGGCTGCCAAGCTGATCCGCACGCTCAACGATGTCACCGGCGCCACCTCGCTGGTGATCTCGCACGACGTGCCCGAGTGCATGGCCATTTCCGACTGGGTGGTGTTGATGGCCGGGGGCGGGCGCCTCGTCGCCCAGGGCACGCCCGAGGAACTGATGAACTCCACCGACCCTGAAGTCCGCCAGTTCGTGCGTGGCGAGCCGGACGGCCCGGTCAAGTTCCACTACCCGGCGCCTGACATCGCCGAGGATTTCGGCATGACCAGCATGACCGGCCTGGCCCGCGGCAAGGCGGCGGCAGGAGGGGCGCGATGAACTGGCTGGCTCTCATCGGTGCGCGCGCGCTGGCCATGCTGGGCGGCTGGGGCCGCGCGGCGATTTTCTTCGTCGATCTGCTGGCCGCACTGCCGGCGTCGCTGCGGCGCTTCTCTCTGGTGGTGGTGCAGATCCACGCCATCGGCAACCGCTCGCTGCTGATCATCCTGGCCTCGGGCATGGCCGTGGGCTTCGTGCTGGCGCTGCAGCTCTACAACACGCTGATCACCTTCGGCGCGGCGGAGTCGCTTGGCCTGGTGGTCAACCTCTCGCTGGTGCGCGAGCTGGGCCCGGTGGTGACGGCGCTGCTCTTTGCCGGGCGTGCCGGGACCTCGCTGACCGCCGAGATCGGCCTGATGAAGGCCGGCGAGCAGATCGCTGCGCTGGAGCTGATGGCGATCGACCCGCGCCAGCGCGTGCTGGCGCCGCGCTTCCTGGCGGGCATCATCTCGATGCCGCTGCTGGCCATCCTGTTCTCCGCCATCGGCATCCTCGGTGCCTGGCTGGTGGCGGTGGGGCTGATCGGCATCGACGCCGGCAACTTCTGGTCCATCCAGCAGAACGCGGTCGACGTCTGGCGCGACGTCGGCAACGGCGTGGTCAAGAGCGCAGTCTTCGGCGTGATCTGCACGGCCGTCGCCCTGTACCAGGGCTATGAGACCGAGGCGACGCCCGAAGGGGTCGCCTATGCCACCACACGCACAGTGGTGATTTCGTCGCTGGCGGTGCTGGGGTCGGACTTCATCCTCACCGCATTGATGTTCTCGGCGCCGCGCTGAAGCCGCGGCGGCCCATTGAACGAGGGAACCCCTTTCCATGTCCAAACGCAATCTCGAAATGCTGGTCGGCCTCTTCGTGGTGCTCGGCCTGGCCGCACTGGTCTTCGTCTCGTTGAAGGCCGCCAACCTGACGAGCTTCTCCAACGGTGCGACCTATGCGCTGACGGCGCGCTTCGACAACATCGGCGGCCTGAAGGCCCGCGCGCCGGTGCGCTCGGCCGGCGTGGTGGTGGGCCGCGTGACCTCGATCAGCCTGGATGCAAAGACTTTCCAGGGGGTGGTCAGCCTGGAAGTGCAGCGCAGCTACGAATTCCCCAAGGACACCTCGGCCAAGATCCTGACCGCCGGCCTGCTGGGTGACCAGTACATCGGCCTGGAGCCGGGCGGCGACGAGAAGAACCTGGTCGCCGGCGACGTCATCACGCAGACCCAGTCGGCCGTGGTGCTGGAGAACCTCATCAGCCAGTTCCTGTTCAACAAGGCGGCCGATGCGGGCGGTACGGGCGGTGCCGACGCCGCCAAGAAGCCGTGACTCCGGCCCCAGCTGCGGCGGGGCGGCCATTGGCGCGCCTCGCGGCCTGTGTCGTGCTGGCATTGACGCTGGGTGCCTGTGCCACGGCGCAGCGGCCCGATCCGCTGGAACCCTGGAACCGCAAGGTCTATGCCTTCAACGATGCGGTCGACGTGGCCGTGATCAGGCCCGTGGCCACGGTCTACCGCGACCGGGTGCCCGAGCCGGTGCGCACGGCGACGACCAACTTCTTCGCCAACATCCAGGACGCCTGGTCGGCGGTGAACCTGGTGCTGCAGGGCCGGCCGGCCGACGGCCTGTCGGACCTGCTGCGCTTCGGTACCAACTCGGTGTTCGGTGTGCTGGGGTTGTTCGATGTGGCGACGCCCCTGGGCCTGGAGCGCCACGGCGAGGATTTTGGCCAGACCCTGGGCAAGTGGGGCGTCGGGCCGGGCGCCTACATCGTCTGGCCCATCCTCGGCCCGTCGTCGCTGCGTGACTCCGTGGGGCTGCCACTGGAGATGCAGCTCACGCCGGAGACCTGGGTGTCCCCCGAGGCGCTGCGCTACTCGCTGACCGGGGTGAGGGTCGTCAACACGCGCGCCAACCTGCTGCAGGCGTCCCGGCTGCTGGGCGATGTGGCGCTGGATCCCTACGTGTCGGTGCGTGATTTCTACCTGCAGCGCCGGCGCAGCCTGGTCTACGACGGCAATCCGCCTGACGACGCTCAACCCGAGGAACGCTGGGACGAGCCCGAGGCGCCAGCGGAGCCGGCTTCCGCCCCGGACCGTCCGGCTTCCGCGCCGGCACCTGCGGCCTCGGCAGCGTCGAAGTGAACCGAAGGCGCTGCGGCAGATCTTACGCAGCGTGGCAACGCGCTGTGCACCGCTGGGCGTGATGATGCGTTGTTGGAGCGCGGCCTGCCCTTCCCGGGCGGATCGCAGCGAGTCGCCGCAAGGCACACAAGAAAGGTTGTTCGAGATGATGAGACGTTCCTGGATCCGCGTGATCGCCGCCACCCTGACTGCGGCCGCCACCCAGTGGGCTGCGGCCGAGGCCGTGGCGCCCGAGGCGCTGATCAAGAAGGTGTCCGGCGAGGTCATCGAGGCGGTCAAGGCCGACAAGGCCATCCAGTCGGGCGACGTGAAGCCCATCATGGCGCTGGTGGATGCCAAGATCCTGCCGCACGTGAATTTCCAGCGCATGACGGCTTCGGCCGTCGGCCGCTACTGGCGCCAGGCCACGCCCGAGCAGAAGACCCGCCTGCAGGATGAATTCAAGCTGCTGCTGGTGCGTACCTACTCCGGCGCGCTCACGCAGGTGAAGGACCAGGTCGTCGAGATGAAGCCGATGCGCTCCAAGCCCGAGGACACGGAAGTCATCGTGCGCAGCGAGGTCAAGGGCAAGGGTGAGCCGATCCAGCTCGACTACCGCATGGAGAAGGCCGGTGAGACCTGGCGCATCTATGACGTCAACGTGCTCGGCGTCTGGCTGGTCGAGAACTACCGCGCCAGCTTTGCGCAGGAGATCGGCGCCTCCGGCATCGACGGGCTGATCACCAAGCTCGCCGAGAAGAACAAGGGCGCTGCCCCGACCAAGGGCTGAGAGGCAAGCCATGCTGTCCCTGCCTGAACGCCTGACCCACCGGGAGGCCGCGGCTACCTTGGCGCAGCTCCAGGCTGCGCTGGGCAGCCAGCCTGCGGGGGGGCCGCTGGTCATCGACGCCACGCCGATGCAGCAGTACGACTCCAGCGCCTTGGTGGTGCTGCTCGGCCTGTTGCGCCACGCGGCCAGCCTCGGCCGTGCCTGCCGCCTGAACGCGGTGCCGGCGCGGCTGCAGCAGCTGGCCAAGGTCTACGGGGTGCTGGAGTTGCTCGATCTGGAAGCCGCGCCTGCGGCCACCTGACCGGGCCGACCTCGGTCGACCCAGGAAGCACAAAGGCCCGCATCTGCGGGCCTTTTTCATCGCTGCCACGGTGCGACGACTGCACGCGTGGTCAGGCCGTGGTGACGTAGCGCTTGGCCTTCAGGTTCTTCTTGATCTCCTGCAGGCGCGGGCGCAGGTCCGGGCCCAGGCGCAGGGCCACCGCGGTGGTGAGGATGTCGATCATCACCAGGTGCAGGATGCGGCTGACCATCGGGCTGTAGCGGTCGTAGTCCTCCGGATGGTCCACGGCCAGCACGATCTGGCACTGCTGGGCCAGCGGCGTGCCGCCGGAGGTGATGGCAATGGTGGTGGCACCCTTGCGGTGGGCCACTTCAGCCGCGTCGATCAGGTCGCGGCTGCGCCCGGCGTTGGAGACGATCACCACGCAGTCGCCCGGGCCGAGCATGGTGGCGGCCATCAGCTGCATGTGGCCGTCGCTGTAGGCGACCGCGTGGGCGCCGAGGCGGAAGAACTTGTGCTGCGCATCCTGCGCGACGATGCCCGAGTTGCCCACGCCGTAGAACTCGACGCGCCGGCCCTGTTGCACCGCGCCAGCCAGCGCGTCGATGGCCTGCTCGACCATGTGCCCACCGGCGTTGTTGCGGTACTTGAGCAGGGCGCTGACGGCGTTGTCGATCACCTTGACGACCACGTCGGCCGGCTTGTCGTCCTCGTCCACCGCGCGGTGCACGAAGGGCACGCCCTCGTTGACCGTGCCGGCCAGCTTCAGCTTGAAGTCGGCCAGGCCGTCGTAGCCCACGCTGCGGCAGAAGCGCACCACGGTGGGCTTGCTGACGTGGGCGCGTTCCGACAGTTCGGCCACCGGGAGGCTGGCGAAGCTGCGCGGGTCGGCCAGCACCAGCCGGCCGACACGCTGTTCGGCCGGGGACAGGGCGGGCAGGGAGGCGCGGATGCGATCGAGCATGGACATTCCATCGGAGGCGGGCGCGCCCCGCTGCGGCTGCACGACGGACCGCCGCGCGGCAGGTCCTGAGCGTAGCCGATCGGTGGGCCAACCCATCAGCGGCATCTCATTGCTCCTCGCTCCAGGCGTTGCCGTCGCGGGCCACCAGGGCGCTCGCGGCGGCCGGGCCCCAGGTGCCGGCGGCGTAGCCACGCGGGCCCTCGCCGTGCTGCTCGCGCTCGCGCGACCAGGCGTCCAGGATCGGCTCCACCCACCGCCAGGCCTGCTCCTGCTCGTCGCTGCGCACAAAGAGGTTGAGCCGCCCGGCGATCGCGTCCAGCAGCAGGCGCTCGTAGGCGCCCACGCGCTCGGACGGGAAGGCGCGGTCGAAGTCCAGGTCCAGCGACACCGGCGCGAGCGACTCGCCCACCCCGCTGCCCTTGGCGGCCAGCAGGCGCAGCTCCAGGCCGTCCTCCGGCTGCAGCTTGATCACCAGCTGGTTGGCGCGGTGCGCGCCCGGGAAGATCGGGTGCGGCACCGGGCGGAAGTTGACGACGATCTGCGCATCGCGCGCCGCCAGCCGCTTGCCGGTGCGCAGGTAGAAAGGCACGCCCGCCCAGCGCCAGTTCTGCACCTCGGTTCGCAGCGCCACGAAGGTCTCGCAGTGGCTGCCGGGGGGCACCTTCTGCTCGTCCAGGTAGCCTGGCACCGGTTGGCCGCCGATGTTGCCGGCGCGGTACTGGCCGCGCAGCACGTCGCGCGCCACCGACTCGGGCGTGAAGGGCCTGAGCGACTTCAGCACCTTGAGCTTCTCGTCGCGGATCGCATCGGCGTCGCCAGTGGCGGGCGGCTCCATCGCGATCATCGTCAGCAGCTGCAGCGCGTGGTTCTGGATCATGTCGCGCAGCGCGCCGGTGCGGTCGTAGAAGTCACCGCGCGTGCCCACGCCCAGGCTCTCGGCCAGGGTGATCTGGATGTTGGCGATGCTCTCGCGCCGCCACAGCGGCTCGAACAGGGCGTTGGCAAAGCGCAGCGCCGACAGGTTCTGCACCGAGGGCTTGCCCAGGTAGTGGTCGATGCGCAGCGCCTGGTTCTCGGTGAAGACCGAGCGCACCACGCGGTTGATCTCCTGCGCGCTGGCCAGGTCGTGGCCGAGCGGCTTTTCCAGCACCACGCGCACGTGCGGCGCGTTCAGCCCGGCGCGGCCGAGCTGCTCGCAGATCACCGGGAAGAGGTGCGGGCTGGTGGCCAGGTAGAGCACCACGGTGTCGGCGCCCCGCTCGCGCAGGCAGTCGGCCAGGCCGGCGTAGTCGTCCGGCTGCGCCAAGTCCATGCGGCGGTAGTGCAGCAGCTCGGCGAAACGGGCGAACTCCTCCGCGCTCGGCTGCTTGGAGCGGTCGACCTCGGCAAAGCGCTCGGCGATGAACTGGCGGTAGTCCGCGTCGCTGCGTTCTTCCCGAGCCACCGCGAGGATGCGTCCGCCCGCGGGCAGCTTGCCGTGGCGGAAGGCCTGGAACAGCGCCGGCATGAGCTTGCGCCAGGTGAGGTCGCCGGTGCCGCCGAAGAAGACGAGGTCGAAGGACATAGAGGGGCCTGCAGTGGGGGTCGCTGTGGGCATCGCGCGGGCCTCGGGGCGCGGCGACGATGTAACTTAGTTACTGACTTTATGATGATTCAGTTTCTTGCGCGCGTCAACCGTTGGCAGGAGCATCCATGCGCCGTGCAGCTGCCACGGGGGTGCAGCCCTTGTAACCCGCTTGACGCAAAAGCACCGCCTGAACGGGTTCTAATCGGGGCATGGCCGACCTCCTTCCGGTTGGCCGGAAATTCCTTCTGCGCCATCCGACCTGCAACATGAACCAGCTCGATCAGCTCAAGCAGTCCACCATCGTCGTGGCCGACACCGGCAACTTCAAGCAGCTCGCTGCCTTTGCGCCGCGGGATGCGACGACCAACCCGTCGCTGATCCTCAAGGCGGTGCAGCAGCCCGACTACGCCCCGCTGCTGGCCGAGACCGTGGCGGCGCACCGGGGCGAGCCGCTGGAGGCGATCGTGGACCAGGTGCTGGTGCGCTTTGGCCGCGAGATCCTCAAGGTGGTGCCGGGTCGCGTGTCCACCGAGGTGGATGCCCGCCTGAGCTTCGACACCGCCGCGACCATCGCCCGCGCTCACCGGTTGATCGCGCTGTATGAGGCGCAGGGCGTGGCGCGTGAGCGCGTGCTGATCAAGATCGCCGCGACCTGGGAGGGCATCCAGGCCGCCCGGGCGCTGGAGCGCGAGGGCATCCACTGCAACCTGACGCTGCTGTTCGCCTTCTGCCAGGCGGTGGCCTGCGGTGAAGCGGGTGTGCGGCTGATCTCGCCCTTCGTCGGTCGCATCTACGACTGGTATCGGAAAAGCGCCGGCGCCGGCTGGGACGAGGCCGCCAACGCCGGTGAGAACGACCCGGGCGTGAAGTCGGTCAGCCAGATCTACACCTACTACAAGAAGTTCGGCATCGACACCGAGGTGATGGGGGCGAGCTTCCGCAACGTCGGACAGATCGTTGCGCTGGCGGGCTGCGACCTGCTGACCATCAGCCCCGAGCTGCTGGCCCAGCTGCAGGCCAGCGAGGCGCCGGTGCCGCGCCGGCTTGACGCGGCGGCGGCCCAGGCCGCGCCGATCCACGCCGTGAGCTACAACGAGGCGGCCTTCCGCTATGCCCTCAACGAGGACGCCATGGCCACCGAGAAGCTGGCCGAGGGCATCCGGGCCTTCGCCGTCGATGCGGCCAAGCTCGACGCGATGATCCGCGTGCTCTGACCCCGCAGGGGTCCGCTTCTTGCTGGCCCCTTCGTTGCTGCCGTCTGCAGGAGAACCCCATGCATGCCCCCCGCTGTGACCAGACGCCCGCCTGGTCTGCCCTGGCCACCCACTTCGATGTCGCCGGTCGCGCCTTCGACCTGCGCCAGGCCTTTGCCCAGGAGCCCGGTCGTGCGGCGGCGCTGAGCCTGGCGGCGCCGGAGGTCCACGCCGACCTGAGCAAGAACCACTGGGACGCCACCACGCGCAGCCTGCTGCTGCAACTCGCGCGCGAGTGCCAGCTGGAGGCCCGCCGCGCTGCGCTGCTGGCCGGCGAGCCGGTGAACCACACCGAGGGCCGCGCGGTGCTGCACACCGCGCTGCGCGCGCCGAAGGGGCAGGGGGCCTTCAGCGAGGAGGTGCACGAGGTGCTGGAGCGCATGCTGGCCTTCGTCGAGGCGGTGCGCGCCAGCGCGTGCGAGCCCGATGGCATCCGCCACATCGTCAACATCGGCATCGGCGGCTCCGACCTCGGCCCGCAGATGGTGGTGCCGGCGCTGGACGCCTGGGTGCACCCGCAGATCCAGTGCCACTTCGTCTCCAACGTCGATGGCCACGACATCGTGCCGGTGCTGCGCCGGCTCGATGCGCGCCGCACGCTGTTCATCGTCGCGTCCAAGACCTTCACCACCCAGGAGACCATGGCCAACGCCGAGGTGGCGCGCGCCTGGTTCCTGCAGGCCTACGGCGAGGGGGCCGAAGCGGCCATCGGCCGGCACTTCGTGGCGACCACCACCAACATCGAGGCCGCAGCGCGCTTTGGCATCCACACCACCTTCGGGTTCTGGGACTGGGTGGGCGGGCGCTACTCGCTGTGGAGCGCGATCGGCCTGCCGATTGCCCTGGCCATCGGTGCCGAGAACTTCCGCGCACTGCTGGCGGGCGCCCATGCGATGGACCGCCACTTCGCCAGTGCGCCGCTGGAGGCCAACCTGCCGATCCAGCTCGGCCTGCTCGACGTCTGGTACCGCAATTTCCACGGCTACACCAGCCGCTCGGTGGCGCCCTACCACCAGGGCCTGAAGCGCCTGCCGGCCTACCTGCAGCAGTTGGAGATGGAGAGCAACGGCAAGTGCGTGGACCAGGATGGCGCAGCGCTGCCCTACGGCACCAGCCCGGTGGTCTGGGGCGAGGCCGGCACCAACGGCCAGCACGCCTACTTCCAGATGCTGCACCAGGGCACCGATGTGATCCCGGTGGAGTTCATCGCGGTCAAGACGCCCGAGTACGGCCCGGCGCCCCTGCCTGATGCGGTGCGCACCGGCCTGGCCGACCAGCACCGCAAGCTGCTGGCCAACTGCCTGGCGCAGAGCCAGGCGCTGATGCAGGGCAAGGCCACCGAGGAGGCGCTGGGCGAGAAGGCGCCCACCGCATCGAAGTCGCTCGGTGCGCTCACCATCGCGCGCCACCGCACCTTCCCGGGCAACCGGCCGAGCACGACGCTGGTGCTGGAGCGGCTGACCCCGGCTTCGCTGGGCGCGCTGATCGCGCTGTACGAGCACCGCGTCTGGGCCAGCGGCGCCCTGTGGGGCATCAACAGCTTCGACCAGTGGGGGGTGGAGTTGGGCAAGGCGCTGTGCAGCCAACTGCTGCCGCGCCTGGCCAATGGAGACATCTCCGGGCTGGACGGCTCCACCGCTGCGCTGCTACAAAGGCTGCGTCACTGACACCAACCCGGACCCGACCCAGAGGAGACGCCGCCATGAAGCCCACCTACCTGATCTTCGACTTTGGCGGCGTGCTCTTCCACTGGAACCCGGTGCGCCTGCTGGCCCAGGTGCTGCCCGAGCGGGCCAACACGCCGGAGAACGCCACGCTCTGGAAGGACCGCTTCTTCCAGGGCTACACCGGTGACTGGGGCCAGTTCGACGCCGGGCTGATCGACGAGGCGGAAACGGTGCGGCGCATCGCGTCGCGCACCGGGTTGGCGCCCGCCGAGGTGGAGGCGGTGCTGGCGGCGGTGCCCGATGCACTGTCGCCCATCCCCGCCACGGTGGCGCTGCTGCGCCGCCTGCGCGAAGCCGGCCACCGGCTGTTCTTCCTGTCCAACATGCCGGCGCCCTACGCCGCGCACCTGAGCCGCACGCACGACTTCCTGCGCGGGTTCGACGACGGGGTCTTCTCGTCCGAGGTGCGGCTGGCCAAGCCCGATCCGGCGATCTTCGCGCTGGCGCTGCAGCGCTTTGACATCCCGGCACGCAGCGCCCTGTTCATCGACGATCACCTCGGCAACGTCGAGGCGGCGAACCGCTTTGGCCTGCCAGCGGTGCTGTTCACCGACGCACAGCGGCTGGAGCGCGACCTCCTGGCGCGCGGCCTGCGGCTCGACTGACGATCTCCCATCGGGCTCGGCGCCCGGTGTCTGCCCAGGCCGTTGGCCTGCAGAGCGAGCCGGTCAGAAGGTTTCCCACTCCTGCGTGGCCACGGTGGCCTCGGTGGTGGTTGTGGCCCTGGCCGTCGGCGGCCGTGCCGTTCGGGTAGCGCTTGCAGCCGGTGCGGGAACGACTGCAGCCTGGCCCGCTTCGGTGCGGAAGACCGCCACGGCGCGCTCCAGCTCGGCCGCATGCTGGCGCAGGCTTTCGGCCGAGGCAGCGCTTTCCTCCACGAGGGCGGCGTTCTGCTGCGTGCCCTGGTCCAGGTGCGCCATGGCGCTGTTCACCTGGGTGATGCCGGCACTTTGTTCGACCGTGGAGGCGTTGATCTCGGCGATCAGGTCGTTCATCCGTTGCACGCGGGTGACGATCTCTGCCATCGTGCTGCCGGCCTCGCGAACGAGGTCGTGGCCGCCCTCCACACGCTCGACCGACTGGGTGATCAGCGCCTTGATCTCGCGCGCGGCGTTGGCGCTGCGCTGGGCCAGCGTGCGCACCTCGCCGGCCACCACCGCAAAGCCGCGGCCCTGCTCGCCGGCCCGGGCCGCCTCGACGGCCGCGTTCAACGCCAGGATGTTGGTCTGGAAGGCGATGCCATCGATCACGCCGATGATGTCGGCGATCTTGCGGCTGCTGGCGCTGATCTCGTCCATCGTGGCCACGACCCGGTTCACCATGTCGCCGCCCCGGCTGGCCACGCCGACGGCCGCCGCGGCCAGCTGGTTGGCCTGGCGGGCGCTTTCAGCGTTCTGCTGGACCGTGTCGGTCATCTGCTGCATCGACGCGGCGGTTTCTTCCAGTGCGCTGGCCTGCTGCTCGGTGCGCCCGGACAGGTCCTGGTTGCCGCTGGCGATCTCGCGGCTGGCGCTGTTGACCTGGGCGGCGCCGCTGCGGATGTGGCCCACGGTGCGCCGCAGCCCTTCCTGCATGGCCTGGATGGCCTGGAGCACCTCGCCCATCTCGTCGCGGCGGCGGCTGAGCACGTCCTGCGTGAGGTCGCCCTCGGCGATGCGTCGCGCCGCGGCCGTGGCGCGCTGGGCGGGCCTGACGATGCTGCGGGTCATGGCCCAGCCGGTCCATGCGGCGAGCGCCAGCCCCAGCCCGGCGACCGTCAGCAACATCCACCGGCCCGCGGCATGAACCGCCTCGGTCTGGCTCGTGGCGTCGCGCATGCGCTGCTGCTCGACGTCCGCCAGCTGCTTCAGCGCGGCGGTGTAGTCGCCCCGCAGCCGGCGGACCTCGCCGCCTGCGATCAGCATGCGCGCGGAGTCCGGGTCGCCCGCCTTGACGGCGCGGATGATCTTGTCGACCGCTTCCAGGTAGGGCGCGTGGGCCGCGACCGCCTGCTTCAGCGCGGCCTGGCTGGCTTCGCTGTCGATGCTGGCGGCCAGGTTGCGCTGGACCTCGGCCAACGCCGTGCGCTCCTTGCCAATCTCGGCGATCTCCGCCAGCACCAGTTCCTGACCGTCGAACAGGATGGCGTTGCGCAGATGGATCCCGATTTCCAGGACGCTGCGTTCCATCTGCGCCACCAGCACGACGGGCCGGACCGATTGGTTGACCAGGTGGCGGACCGTCTCGTTGAGGGTGTTCAGGCGCAGGATGCCCGATGCCGTGCTGACCAGCAGCAGGCAGCCCAGCAAACCGAACGCCAAGCCCAGACGTGCGCCGATGCGCAGGGCGGGAGGAAAGGACATGGTGCGTGATCGTGGTCGTGGAGGTGATGCCACGATCGTCGCCTTTTTGTCCCAGGGGGCAGCGCGGAAAAAAAGCGGCCACGGCCGGCGCTGATTGCCGCATTCCGGGGCGACGGTGGGCGGCGCGAAATGCCCTGACCGTGGGTGGATGTTCAGCCCGCCCGGCCCAGCCAGCGCTCGGCCAGCCGCACCCACAGCGCCGCGCCCAGCGGGATCAGCTGGTCGTTGAAGTCGTAGTTCGGGTTGTGCAGGGTGCAGGGGCCCAGGCCATGGCCTTGCTCGCGGTGGGCACCGTCGCCATTGCCGATCACGAAGTAGGCGCCGGGCCGCTGCTGCAGGAAGAAGCTGAAGTCCTCCGCGCCCATCGTCGGCTCGAACTCCAGCGCGTTGTCGGGGCCGACCAGCTCGGTCATCACCTCGCGCACGAACTCGGCCTCGGCGCGGTGGTTGATGGTGGGCGGGTAGTTGCGGTGGAACTCGAAGGCCACCTCGGCGCCGAAGGCCGCCGCGGTGTGCTGGGCGATCTCGCGCATGCGCTGCTCGATCAGGTCCAGCACCGGCAGCGTGAAGGTGCGCACCGTGCCCTGGATCTCGGCGAAATCGGGCACCACGTTGGTGGCCTCGCCGGTGTGGATCATCGTCACCGAGATCACTGCTGCGTCGGTGGGCTTCTTGTTGCGCGTGACGATGGTCTGGAAGGCCTGCACCATCTGGCAGGCCACCGGCACCGGGTCGATGCCGTTGTGCGGCAGCGCCGCGTGGCAGCCACGGCCGGTGATGGTGATCTTGAACTCGTTGCTCGACGCCATCGCCGGCCCGTTGCACACCGCGAACTGGCCCGCCGCCATGCCCGGCCAGTTGTGCATCCCGAAGATCGCCTCCATGGGGAAGCGCTCGAACAGCCCGTCGGCGATCATCTCGCGCGCCCCGCCGCCGCCTTCCTCTGCGGGCTGGAACACCAGGTACACCGTGCCGTCGAAGTGCCGGTGCCGCGCCAGGTGCTGCGCCGCGGCCAGCAGCATGGCGGTGTGGCCGTCGTGGCCGCAGGCGTGCATGCGGCCCGGGTGCCGGCTGGCGTGGGGGAAGTGGTTGTGCTCGGTCATCGGCAGCGCGTCCATGTCGGCGCGCAGGCCGATGGCGCGCGGCGAGCTGCCATGCCGGATCACGCCGACCAGCCCGGTGCGGCCCAGACCGCGGTGGACTTCGATGCCCCAGGCGGCGAGCTGACTGGCCACCAGGTCCGAGGTGCGCACCTCTTCGAAGCACAGCTCCGGGTGGGCGTGGATGTCGCGGCGGATCGCGGTCAGCAGGTCGGTGTCGACAGCGAGGGCGCTGGCAGAGGCGGGCAGCGTGGACATGGGGCGGGCGGCAGGCGCGTTGAAGGAGGACAGCGAATCCATCTTATCGCCGGGCCCGGACCCGCGCTGCAGGAGCCCATGCCATCATCTCGGCATGAGTGCCAACCCTGCCCCCGCCCATGCCCCTGACGGCGATGCCGCTGCCACCGTGTCGGTGGTGCACGCCGCCTGCCCGCACGACTGCCCCGACACCTGTGCGATCCGCGTCACGGTGCAGGGCGGGCGGGTGATCCGGCTGCAGGGCGACCCGGACCACCCGCCCACGCACGGCGCGCTGTGCACCAAGGTGTCGCGCTACATGGAGCGCATCGAGCACCCGGAGCGTGTGCTGACGCCGCTCAAACGGGTCGGGCCAAAGGGGCGGGGCGAGTTCGTGCCGGTCAGCTGGGACGAGGCGCTGGACGACATCGCCGCACGGCTGCGGGCCATCGCGGCGCGCGATCCGCAGGCCATCCAGCCCTACAGCTATGCCGGCACGATGGGCTTCGTGCAGGGCGAGGGCATGGCCGCGCGGTTCTGGAACCGCCTGGGCGCGTCGCAGCTGCACCGCAGCATCTGCGCCGAGGCCGGCGCGACCGGGCTGGCGATGACCTACGGTTCCACCGTGGGCATGCACCTGCAGCACTTTGCCGAGAGCCGGTTGATCCTGATCTGGGGCAGCAACCCGATCACCTCCAGCGTGCACTTCTGGACCTTTGCGCAGGCGGCCAAGCGCGCGGGCGCGAAGCTGATCGCGATCGATCCACGCCGCACCGAGACCGCCGAGAAGTGCCACCAGCACATTGCATTGCGCCCGGGCAGCGATGGCGCCCTGGCGCTGGGTCTGATGCACGAGCTGATCGTGAACGACTGGCTCGACCACGACTACCTGGCCCGCCACGTCGAAGGCTGGCCCGAGCTGCGCGAGCGTGCGCTGCAGTGGCCGCCCGAGCGCGCCGCACAGGTCTGCGGCCTCACGCCCGACGAGGTGCGGGGCCTCGCGCAGGACTACGGCACGACGGCACCGGCGGCCATCCGCCTGAACTACGGCATGCAGCGGGTGCACGGCGGGGGCAACGCGGTGCGACTGATCGCGCTGCTGCCCTGCCTGGTCGGGGCCTGGCGGCACCGGGCCGGCGGGCTGCTGCTCTCGGCCTCGGGCTGGAACAAGCCGGTGCGCAACCCGGCCTTCCACCAGCCCCACCTGCTGGCGGGGCGGCGAGTGCGCACCATCAACATGGCCACCATCGGCGACGCCCTGCTGGCGCAGCCGGGCGAGGCGGTGCTGGACGGGGGGCCGCGCATCGAGGCGCTGGTGGTCTACAACAGCAACCCGGTGGCGATCGCGCCCGAGTCGGCCCGGGTGGCCGCCGGCTTCGCCCGTGAGGACCTGTTCACCGTGGTACTGGAGCACTTCCTGACCGACACCGCCGACCATGCCGACTACGTGCTGCCTGCCACCATGCAGCTCGAGCATGTGGATGTGCACGCCAGCTACGGCCACACCTGGCTGCTCGCCAACCAGCCGTCTCTGGCCCCGCGTGGCCAGGCCCGGCCGAACGCCCAGGTGTTCCGCGAGCTGGCCACGCGGCTGGGCTTCGACGAGCCCGGCTTTGCCGACGACGACATGGCGCTGGCGCGCCAGGCCTTTGGCGACGCGGTGGACTTCGACCGCCTCTGGCGCGACGGCTGGGTCCAACTGCCGCTGCCCGAGGCGCCGTTTGCCGAGGGCGGCTTCCCGACCGCGAGCGGCCGGGCGCGTGCCTGCGGGCCGGACCTGCCGCTGCCTGACCATGTGCCCAACCACGAGTGCGCCGAGACCAACCCGGTGTTGGCAGCGCGCTATCCGCTGGCGATGATCTCGCCGCCGGCGCGGCATTTCCTGAACTCCACCTTCGTCAATGTGGCCAGCCTGCAGGCCACCGAGCGGGAGCCGGTGTTGGAGATCTGTGCGGCCGATGCCGCGGCGCGCGGGCTCGTCGATGGCGGCGTGGTGCGGGTCTTCAATGACCGGGGCAGCTACCACTGCGTCGCGCGGGTGAGCGCGCGCGCCCGCCGCGGGGTGGTCAACGGGCTGGGGGTCTGGTGGCGCAAGCTGGGCCTGCGTGGCAGCAATGTCAACGAGCTGACCCACCAGCGCCTCACCGACCTGGGCGAGGCCCCCTGCTTCTACGACTGCCTGGTGGAGGTCGAGCGGGCCGATGCCGAGTTGGCACCGCAGGCCGCAGGGGCATGAAGCCGCGCACGCGCCTCGCCGCCCTGGCCCTGCTGCTCGGTCTGGCGGCGGCCTGCATCGGCCTGGGCGGCTGTGCGCATGTCAGCTACTACTGGCAATCCGCCAGCGGCCACCTGGAGCTGCTCAACGCCGCGCGGCCGGTGGATCACTGGCTGGCCGACCCGGCCACGCCGCCCGAGCTGCGCGAGCGCCTGCAGCTCAGCCAATCGCTGCGCGACTACGCCTCGCGCGAGCTGGCGCTGCCGGACAACGCCAGCTACCGCCGCTACGCCGACCTGAAGCGCCCCGCCGCGGTGTGGAACGTGGTGGCCACGCGGGAGCTGTCGCTGGAGCTGAAGGGCTGGTGCCACCCGGTGGTCGGCTGCGTTGGCTACCGCGGCTATTTCGATCGCGGCGAGGCCGATGCGCTGGCGAAGCAGCTGCAGGCCGAGGGCTGGGAAACCTACGTCTACGCGGTGCCGGCCTACTCGACGCTGGGCAAGCTGCCGGGGCGCTGGTTTGCCGACCCGCTGCTCAATACCTTCATCCGCGGCTCCGATGTCGATCTGGCGCGGCTGATCTTCCACGAGCTGAGCCACCAGGTGGCCTATGCCGAGGACGACACGGTGTTCAACGAGTCCTACGCCACGGCGGTGGAGCGCATGGGCAGCGCGCAGTGGCTGCGCGGCAGCGCGCGGGAGGCCCTGGCGGTGGAGGCCGAGAAGCAGGATGGGCGGCGCGATGATTTCCGCGCTCTCACGCTGCGTACCCGTGCCGAGTTGGTGCGGCTGTACGGCAGTTCATCCACCGACGACGAAAAGCGCCGCGGCAAGGCAGCGATCCTGGCCGGGATGCGCACCGCCCATGCCGAACTGAAGGCCGGGCGCTGGGCCGGCTACGGTGGCTACGACCGCTGGTTCGAGGCGGCTGGCAACCCGCAGCTCGCGATCCTGGGGGCCTACAACGAGCGGGTCGGCGAGTTCGAGCGGCTGTTCGAGCGCAGCGGGCGGGACTGGCCGCGCTTCCACTCGGAGGTGAAACGGCTGGCCGAGCTGCCGAAGGCAACGCGCGACGCTGCGCTGGCGCTGCCCTGACCCTGTCTTGCCGCTTGCTGGGGGCTAGAACCCCAGGCTGGCCAGCAGGTCGTCGACCTCGCCCTGGTCCTGCACCACGTCGGTGCGGCCGGTGGCGTCCACCACGGGGCCGTGCAGCACGGTGGGGTCGACCTTGTCGCGCTGCTCGGGCGGCACCACCTGCACGAGCAGCTTGACCAGATTGGTCTCCAGTTCGTTGGCCAGGTTCACCACCTTGGACACCACCTGGCCGGTCAGGTCGTGGAAGTCCTGGGCCAGCATGATGTCGGTCAGGTGCTGGTCGATGCGCGCGGTGGCCGCCTCGATGTCGTGCACGAAATTCAGCACCGCACCGCTGGCCACTGCCTTGACGGGGTCACGTACCAGCGCCTCGCCCATCGCACGGGTCTGCTTTGCGATGTTGTGGTGTTCGAACTTGGCCTGGTCGACCGAGTTCAGCACCTTGTCGGCGGCCTCGCTGGTCTTGCGCACGATGTAGTTCAGGCGACTGCGAGCGTCAGGCAGGCCTTCGGTGGCGACCTTGAGCTGGGGCATCACCCCCAGTTGCTGCATGGTGTCGTGCAGCAGGCGGGTGATGGCACCGATCTGCAGGAACACGGTTTCCGGTGTGCCGGGTTGTTCGGCGCAGACGGTGACGGTCGCGGTGGCAAGTGCTTCGGCGGTCATCGTGTTCTCCCTCAGGCGGTGGCGCCGAGCTTCTGCATGATCTTGGTGACCTTCTCCTCCAGCGTTGCCTTGGTGAAGGGCTTGACGATGTAGCCGGCCGCACCGCTCTGGGCGGCGAGCACGATGTCTTCCTTGCGCGCTTCGGCGGTGACCATCAACACGGGGAGATGGCGCAGCGTCTCGTCGGCCTTGATCGCCTTGAGCAGGTCAAAGCCGGTCATGTTGGGCATGTTGATGTCGCTGACAACGAAGTCGAAGCGGCCGCTGCGCAGCATGTTCAGCGCCACGGCGCCGTCTTCGGCTTCCTCGACGTTGTTGCAGCCCATTTCCTTGAGCAGGCCGCGCACGATGCGGCGCATGGTCGAGAAGTCGTCGACGACCAGGAACTTGAGGTCGGTAGAGGCGGTCATGTGCGCTCCTTGGGGATCTGGATGCGGGCGGGTCGCAGGGACGGGTCGAAGATTGACCCCGTGTTTATCGGTTTGGCGGCGCAGAACTTGAAATTTCTGCGGGCGCACTGGCGGCGTCTTCCTCGGGCAGCGGGGCGTCGCCGGACTGGAAGAACCGCTCCTCGGCGTCACGGGTCATCACGATGATGCTGATGCGCCGGTTGATGGGGTGCAGCGGGTCCTGGCGGTCAAAGGGCACGCTGGCGGCCAGCCCCTGCACGCGCAGGATGCGCGCATCGTCCAGCCCGCCGGCCAGCAGTTCACGGCGCGAGCTGTTGGCGCGGTCGGACGACAGCTCCCAGTTGCTGTAGCCCAGGCCCGAACCCATCGGCTTGGCGTCGGTGTGCCCCTCCAGCGTCAGGCGGTTGGGTACTTCGGTGAGCACCGAGCCGATGGCGCGCAGGATCTCGCGCATGTAGGGCTGCACCTCGGCCGAGCCGCTGTCGAACATCGGCCGCTTCTGGTCGTCCACGATCTGGATGCGCAGGCCCTCGCGGGTCATGTCCAGGCGCACCTGTGACTTGAACTCGGCCAGCTTGGGCGAGTTGGCGATGACCTCGGCCATCTTCTCCTTCAGCTCGCTCAGCCTCGCCTGTTCGGCCTTACGCTGCTCGGCTTTCAGGGCCTTGAGGTTGTAGGTCTTGTGCTTGGCCTCGACGTCGCCCTTTTTCACCTGACCGCCCTGTCGGGTGAGGTCGGTGCCGCCGCCCCTGAGCAGCGAGGAGGCGTCGCCGGCACCGGAGCCGCCACCCATCAGCGCGACCTTCAGGGGGGACTGGAAGTAGTCCGCGATGCCCTTCTTGTCGCCCTCGGTGGTCGAGCCCAGCAGCCACATCAGCAGGAAGAAGGCCATCATCGCCGTCACAAAGTCGGCGTAGGCGATCTTCCACGCGCCGCCGTGCGCCGCGTGGCCGGCCTTCTTGACCCTCTTGACGATGATCGGTTGCAGCTTCTTGGCATCACCGGCCATGGCAGGCTCCTGGGATGCGCGCAGGCACCAGGGTTGGTGTCAGCTCGGGCATCACTTCTTCTTCAGGTGCGATTCCAGCTCAGTGAAGCTGGGGCGATCGCCGGAATAGAGCACCTTGCGGCCGAACTCGATCGCGATCTGCGGTGCGTAGCCCTGCATCGAGGCCAGCAGCGTGCTCTTGATGCACTGCAGTTCCTTGCCGGCGTCCTCGACCTTCTGCTCCAGCAGGCCGCCCAGCGGCTCGACGAAGCCATAGGCCAGCAAGATGCCCAGGAACGTGCCCACCAGCGCCGAGCCGATCATGCCGCCCAGCACCGCCGGTGGCTGGCCCACCGAACCCATGGTGTTCACCACGCCCAGCACCGCAGCCACGATGCCGAAGGCGGGCAGGCCACCGGCCAGCCGCGCGATGGCGGCCACCGCGGCGTGCTCCTCCTGGTGATGGGTGTCGATCTCCTGGTCCATCAGGCTCTCGATCTCATGGGCATTCAGGTTGCCCGACACCATCATGCGCAGGTAGTCGGTGATGAACTCGGTCACGTGGTGGTCATTGCCCACCGCCGGGTACTTCTGGAAGATGGCCGAGCTGTGCGGGTCCTCGACGTCCTTTTCGATGGACATCAGGCCCTCCTTGCGCACCTTCTGCAGCAGGTCGTACATGAGCGACAGCAGCTCCATGTAGCGGGCCTTGTTGAACTTGCTGCCCTTGAAGCAGCGGCCCAGGCCGGCCATCGAGGCCTTCACCACCTTCATCTGGTTGTTGGCCAGGAAGGCGCCGGCGGCGGCGCCGAAGATGGTGATCATCTCGAAGGGCAGTGCCTTCAGGATCACGCTGATGTTGCCGCCGTGCACGATGTACACGCCGAAGATGCAGCCCAGGGCCACGAGCCAGCCGACGATGACGAACATGGGGTGCTTTCCGGATCAGGGGGCCGCCGGCGTCACGAGGGGCCGGGTCGGCAGATGAAGTCTGTTTTGCATATCGGAGGGCCGCCCTGGTGACTTGAGATGGCGGAAAGTGAAAAATCTCTCGCCGTCGTTGCGGGGCTGCAGAGGCGGGTCAGCCGCGGCGCGGTGCCGGGCCGATCGCGTAGACCCACACCGGGCGTGCGTCCTCGCGCTGCAGCACGGCATGCAGGCGCAGCCCGGGGGCCTTGAATTCCAGGCTCACCAGCCAGCTGCCCGGGCGCATTTCCTGGCGGGCCTTGGCGGCGGCATGCGCCATGCTTTCGGGGCGCTGGAACAGGTAGACCATGTCGTGGCCACTCCAGCTCTGTGCCCACATGTCGCCGCGCCGGATGTGGGCCCAGCGGCAGCGCAGCGAGGCCAGCCAGCGCAGCGGCCAGCTCCACTCGACGCCTTGCAGCTGCGCGCTCGGGTAGGCCCGGCGCAGGGCCTGCAGGCCGTGGCCCAGGCCGCAACCGGCATCGAGGATGCGTGCCCGAGCGGGCAGCGGGGCGATGTCGGCCAGCCCTTCCAGGGCGTCAGAGGGGGTGGGAAAGAACGGTGCGTCGTGCCAGGCTCGCAGCGGGTAGGCCAGCAGGAACAGCGCCAGTGGCACCAGCCAAGCCCAGGCGGGCAACTCGCCGAGCACGCCGCCTGCGGCGACCGTGCTCCCCAGCCCCGCCGCGGGCACGGCCAGGCCGTGCAGCAGGGCATGCAGCCCCCAAGAGAGTGGGAAGCCGACCGCGACGATCCAGCCCCGCCAGCGTGAATGACCTGCCAGGCCCGTGCCCAGCCCCGCCGTCCCACCCAGCAGCAGCGCCGCAGCCATCGCAGCGGCGGTTGCCACGCCCAGTTGCTGCAGGGTCGTGAAGAGGCCCCAGGCTGTGGCCCAGGTGAGCAGCGCCGGCAGTGGCCAACGCAGCCGCGCGCAGGCACTGCGCAGGGGGCTGTCGTTGGCGGCGGCTGCCGTGGAGTCTCCTGTCCGGGTCAGGCGGGCACCCGGGCGCAGGGGAGAGACCGTGGGAATGGATTGGCGGGACATGGCGTTTGCCGCGGGGTCAGGGGGCAACGGGCCGGTTCCGGGCCAAGACTGGCCGGGACCGTTCAGAGCAGGGCCAGCAGCTGCTCGTGCTGCAGGCGAACCTTGATGCTGTCGACGGCAGCCACGCCGACAACGGCGCGCGCCGCGCTGGAGGTATCACGCAGCACCGGCGCACTGAGCGCCAGCCCGCTGGTGCCAACCAGCACTGCCACGAGGGGCTCGTTGGCGCGTTGGCCACGCTTCATCACCACACCGACCTCGCCGTTGGCGAGCTGCACGTAGCTGCCCGGCGGGTACATGCCCAGGGCCTTGAGGATGGCGGCGCCCAGCTCATCGGGCTGGCCATCGGCGCCCACGCAGGCGCTGCGGGCGGCGGCCAGCGGCGACATGGGCAGGCGCGAACTGCGGCGGCTGATCTTGGCAGTGAAGCGGTCGACGGTGTACAGCAGCCGGGCCAGCCGGCTGGCGGCGTCCAGCGTCTTGAGCGGGCGTTCGAGCAGGCTGGTGTCGTGGTGCAGTCGCACGATCTTCAGCCAGCGCGCGTCCGTGACGCCAGCGCCGGCCAGCAGTGTCGAGCCCCGCAGGCCGTGCCCCACGATGCGCTCGCGCTGGTCGGGCGACAGCGGCAGGCGCTGCTTGGCCAGGTTGTCCTGCAGCACCGTCATGGCCACGTTCATCGTCAGGGCGGCGCCCACCAGGCTGTCGATCTCCTCGGCCGGCCAGCCGAGCACCGTGCCGACGCGCTCGCAGATCAGCGCGCACAGCATCGCGTGCTGGCTGCTGTATTGCTCGCAGGAATGCAGGGCGTGTTGCACCAGCAGGTACAGCGGTGCATGCGCCGAGCGTTGCTCCAGCGCCCGCGCCTGGGCCAGGCTGGCCTGCACCGTTTCCAGCCAGCCGCTCTGGGTACCGGCCGTGCGCAGTGCGCCTGCCAGACTCTGCATCAGCATGTGCCAGGTGTCGGTGAGGCTGTCCTGGCGCTGGCGCGCCGGGTCTTCGCGATCGCGCCGCAGGTTGGCCACCGCGATGTGCTGCAGCGAGGCATTGGTGCGGATCAGGCTGCCGACCGTGCTCTTGAAGCTTGATCGCCAGCGGTACGACTCGTCCTCGTCGACGAACAGGTGCTTGGCCTGCAGCAGCGCGAGCTTGCTCTGGTCCTGGATCACGCCGCGCGCGGGCAGCAGCAGCATGCCGTTGGCGTCATAGACCCCGAACGGCAGGGGATCCCGCAAACGCAGGTGCTCCGGTGACAAGGGGATGTACGCCATGGTCGTCATTGCCAGCATGCGCGGGGTGCGCGCCAGAAGTCTGGGAGAACTATCGACCCTCTGCCGGTTTGCCTTGAGACGGAAAAGGGGGGAGAAAAGGCAACGGCGGCAGGGTTGGCAGAAGTGGCAGAAAAAAACGGGTCTGCTTGGCAGACCCGTTCAAAAGCACCTCAGAGGTGCCAGGAGGAAGCGTTCGAGCCAGTCACGTCAATGCAGTTGGAGCGCGCCGCTGGCCTTGCCCTTGCCGGCCCGTGCCGGGGGGTTGCACAGGCCGCACACGAAGTGCTTGGCGATCTCATGGGGGTGGGTCACGAAATGGCCGCCGCACTTGGAGCACTTGGTCATGGTCAGCATGCCGTTGTCCACGAACTTCACCAGGCGCCAGGCGCGCGTCACCGACAGCAGCGGCTCCAGGCCCTGGGCCTGCGTCTGCTCCAGGTAGAGCTGGTAGGCCTTGATGACGGTGTCGATCTCGTCCATCTCGGCCACCTTGTTCAGGTACTCATGCGTGTTCAGGAACAGGCTGGCATGGATGTTGGGCTGCCAGGTCATGAACCAGTCGGTGGAGAAGGGCAGCTGGCCCTTGCTTGGCGACTTGCCGGCGACTTCCTTGTACAGGCGCAGCAGGCGCTCGTACGAGAGGTCGGTTTCCGATTCCAGCACCTGCAGGCGGGCACCCAGCTTGATGAGCGTGACGGCGCGGTCGATCTGCTTGGCTTCGGTCAGGATGCTCTTGGTGCGCATGGTGTGTTCCCCCGGGTGTCTGGTGTGCGTGGCGTTCGGTCGGCTGGGCGGTGCGGCGTGCGGGCCTGGATCAGGCGGCTTCGCGATGGCGCCCGGCCATCAGGATGCTGGCGTGCAGGCGAGAGACGCTGTCGTTGGCGGCGCTCTTGCCGTGGTTGGTCAGCAGGTTCCACACCAGATCGTCGTCACAGCGCATGCGGCACAGCAGCGTGTTGCCGGAGGCAATCTTCATCATCTGGGCGGGCGACAGCATTTCCAGCAGGGTGGCGGTCTCTTCCGAAATGCCCAGGCGGAACAGGGCCTGCTCGCGGTCGGAGCGGATCAGGCTCTGCGCCAGCATCATGTACGACAGGTTGGCTTCGCGGATTTCGGAGAGGATCTGTTCGGTGTTCATGACGGGCTCCTTGCTTGGGGTGTCTGCCTCGTTGCCTTGGCAGCGGTTCGGTATCAACGTGAGATGAATTGTGAAGATACGAACTGGCTTGCAACATCAGCCCACTTCCACAGCTTGAGTACGACAAACGCCATCCAGCGTGTCAGGCAAATTCCTACACGCTGTCATCCATTCGAAGAGGTGATTGGCCCCGGACGGGCGGTGCGGGCGCTTCGGCCGACCGCCGGGCGTGACGCAGGTCACGCCGGGGCGTGCCCGGGTTGGTGCGGAGGAACCTGAGGTGCGGTTGGGGCCCTCTGCCGGTGCAACCCTGTCATCCGGTGGCTGACATGGCCTCGCTCGTTGGCTGGGGCTGCCAGTGGCGGCCCGGCGCCGGTGTGCGGTGCCCGGCGGCGCCAGACGTCCGCAGGCGTTGCCTGCGGCGAGCCGCGAGCGAGGTCAGCTCAGCGCGTGCTCGCGCAGCCGCGCACCGATCTGGCCGATCCGATCCAGTTCGGGGATCCAGGCCGGTGCCGCAGCGGCATCGCCATGGGAGGGGAGGTCGAGCGCGGCGATGGCGCTCAGTCGCAGACCGGGGCCTGCGTTGCTCATCCGACGCGTCGGTGCGCCGCGTCGCGGGGCATCGCCGCTCGGTTCTGGCCGGTGCAGCCGCGCGGGGATGGTGGAGCGGGCCAGCAGCGCGTCGATGGACGCCACCACCCGCGCCAGTGCCGGGCTGGCGGGCGCTTGCACGGGCGCTGGCCGCGGCAGGGGATCGAAGGCCACGAAGGGCAGGCCGAACAGGTGCAGCCAGCAGCGCTCCAGCATCAGCCGGTGGGTCAGGTCGCTGCGCAGCAGCAGCTCCAGCCTGTCCAGGGTGCCGTTGGCATCTTGCAGCAGGGCGAGCAGCCGATCGTTGCGGACCGCGAACACGCCACCGGCTGCGCACAGGCCCAGGTCGGCCAGGGTGGCGCTGGTGGCCAGGTCATGCCGGCCTGCCAGGTCGAGGAAGTGCGCGAGCAGGTTGTGCCCTGCCGGCAGGGCGTGCCGGTGGCGGTACTGATCGGCCAGCAGCTCTGCTTCCCTGTCGATGTGCCCGACCGGCGCGAGGGTGTGCAGGCAGAAACGCTCGACCCGCACGGGCTGTCCGCCCACCCACTCGCGGCGATCGTCGCGAGCCGGCGCGCGGGTGGTGGCGCGCAGGCCAAGCGCCTGCACGTCGCCCCAGTTCTGCGGCTGGGCCAGCAGTTCCATCAGGGCGGGCGCGTGCGCCAGGCCATCGCCAGGCGTGAAGACGGTCCAGCCGGTCGGGTCCAGGCGGGGGTGTTCGGCCGTGGTCAGACGGTGCTGCAGTTGCTGGAGGTATTCGATGTGGCTGCCCGCGCAGCCCGCATCGGCCCGCACGCCCAGTATCTCGGTGCCCGGCAGGAGATCGGCGCTGCGCAGGCCCGGACCTGCGTTGCAGACCTTCACCTCGCAATGGGCCGGCAGCCCATGCAGCCAGTCCAGGGCTTCATCGGTGCGTGCAATGACGAGGGTGATCATGATCGGGGCTCTCCTGGCGCGACGGGCGTTGGAGGCAATGTAGGCCGGCGCGGCGGCCGCCCATCCGTCGATCAGCAGGGAAAAAACGCCGCACGAACGCGGTGCGCCGAAGCGCCCCGGAGACGCACTCCGGCCAGAGCGGGCGTTTGTCAGCGCCCGCCTGCGGCGCGGGCTCAGGCGCTGGTCAGCGCGTCGGGAGCCGTTTCGGGCTCGGTTGCCCAGATGTCGTCATCGGGCAGGCCGCCGAAGTCAGCCCGCAGGGTGCGGGCACGGGTGCGCTCCTCAAGGGAGGTCTCGATCTTGCGGAGCCGCACGCGCATGAAGTGCGCCCCTTCCCGGGCGCAGGGCTTCAGCTGGGCGTCCAGGTAGCTGGAGTCGGCGAGCTCGAAGCGGTGCTCGAACCAGCCGAGGTACCAGAACCAGTCGGTGTAGTAGATCCAGGAGTTCTCGTTGATCGCGCGGACATGGGTGGGATCCTGCCAGGCGGTCGGGGCGTGCTCGTAGGGGACCTCGATGTGCATCTCGCCCTGCAGCGTCAGCAGGTCAAGGCAGTTGCGCATCATCTGCGGCAGGTCGCCGACGTGTTCCAGGACGTTGCTGGCGTGGATCGTCTGGATGCTGCCGGCATTCAGGCGCACCGGGCCGTGAGTGGGGCTATCGAACTCCAGCGGCCACTGGACCGGCTGGGCGAGGTCGAGCAGCACGTCGGGCTCGGCCGCCGGGAGGATGTCGATGTTCAGCCACCCGGGGCGATAGTCCTTGCCGGATCCGATGTGGATGCGTCGCGGCTGCCAGGGCGAGGTGTCCAGTCGTGTCTGGTGCACCTGGCGGTAGCCCGCACAGAAGGCCAGCAGGTCGGCGTAGCCGTCGATGAGGTCGTGCTGCTGGAAGGCGGCCGCCTGGGCTTCGGACCGGGCCCGGAACGACGGCTGGTCAAAGTCGCTTGCCAGCCAACCAGGCAGGTCGTTCGGGGCGACCCAGTGCACGCTCTGTTCGAAATGCCCAGGCACCTCGGTGCCCGGAGTGCGCTCGGAGATCACGGGTGTGCCCAGCGACAGGCATTGGAAGGCGCGTGCCTGCTCGAAGCGGCAGGGGTGTTCCGCCGACGGCGCGTAGAAGTGCAGGTTCAGCACCGCCTTGGCGTGACGGATCAGGTCGTCCCGCTCCGGGCCATACAGCGGCCGCTCCAGCAGGCTGACGCGCCGGCCGGCGCGCTCGATGCGCTCGATCAGTGCGCGGCGGCGCTCGTTCATCGAGCCGAAGAACAGCAGGTCGATGGGTCGCTGGTCCCACGCCAGGGGTGGGCGGTCGGCAAGATAGGGCGCATGGCCAAAGGCGATGAGGGGCACCTCGTCGGCAAGGCCCTGGTAGGCGGCAAGGTTGGCGGGGTGGTAGTCGATGGCGGCATGGCGCCGCAGCAGTTCCAGGTAGGCCGCGTTCACCGGGGCACCCCGGGCGCCCAACTGTTCGAGGTTGACGAACAGGCAGGTGTGGCGCGCCGCCGCCTGCGCGTCGAAGCCGAGGTGGGCGCCGAACACGATGTTGACGGCGTCATGGCGCAGCCGGTTCTTGGCCAGCGTCACGACGGCGCCCATGCGCCTGAACTGGTAGCGGAAGTAGCGCGCCTGGTCGAGGAAACCGAGCGAGTGCACGTAGCCGGCCGGCTGGACGATGCACAGGTGGAGGGCGGGCAGGTTCATGGGGCCTCGGCGTCGGTCGGTTTTTGGTCGGGGTCCGGCGGTGATGCGTCAGGCTCCGTCGGCGGCCAGCGGGGCAGGGCGCAGACCGGCATCGTGGCGAGCCACCATGCGCAAAAGGAGCTGGCTCAGGTCGGCGGCGAAGCGGCGCCCGTCAAACAGCGGTGAGTCCCGTCGGGCCGCGTCCAGGCGGTGGCGCAGTTGCGTGCGTGCCTGGGCATCGCCGCCCAGCTGCAGGGCCCGCTGGACATAGCCCTCGATGTCGCACCGGACCAGTTCGTCGGCCAGGCCCAGGGTGTGCAGCAGGCTGGCCGCGACCCGGGAGGCCAGCGTGTGGCCCTGCAGCGTCAGCACCGGCACGCCCGCCCAGAGGGCGTCGCTGGCGGTGGTGTGGCCGTTGCAGGGGAAGGTGTCGAGGAAGAGGTCGACATTGGGCAGCCTCGAACGGTGCGACTCGATGCCGAGGAAGGGGGCGAACACCAGCCGGTCGGCGGCGATGCCGCGCAGGGCCGCCGCCTCGCGCAGGCGCTGCTGCGTGGTCGGCTCGGGCACGAGCAGCCAGAGCACCGAGCCTGGGCAGCCCGCGAGGATGCGGCACCAGGCGCCAAACACCTCGGGGCTGAACTTGTAGGCCTGGTTGAAGCTGGCGAACACGATGCCCTCTTCCGGCAGGCCGCAGCGGGCGCGGCTCCAGGCGGCGGGGCGGGAGCGGCGGCTGTCGTTGGGCTGGTAGCAGTGCGGCAGCTGGGCGATCTGCTCGGTGAAGTCGCCCTGCGCTTCCAGCGGCGTGATGACGCGGTCGCCGATCAGGTAGTCGACGTGGGGCGAACCGCTTGTGCCGGGGTAACCCAGCCAGCTCACCTGGATGGGGGCAGGGCGGGCAGCCAGCACCTGCAGGCGGGCGCCGCGGGTGTGGCCCTTGAGGTCGATGAGCACGGCGATCTCGTCGGCGCGGGTCTGCTGCACCAGTTGCTCGTTGGCCCAGTTGGCAACCTCGTGCACCCGGGTGGCGGTGGCCAGTACCCGCTGGCGCAGCGGCGAGCGGTCGTCCGGTCCGGCGGAATAGAAGACCAGCTCGAACGTGTCGCCGGCCAGGTGCTCCAGGACTTCGGCGAGCAGGATCGCGGTGGCGTGGTGGTGGAAATCCGAGGAGAGCCAGCCGATCCGCAGCCGCCCGTTGGGGCGTGGGCAGGGCTGCGGCTCGTCGGTCGAGGCGACGCCCCGCATCTGGTGATTGCCCGCGTGGCTGGCCGCCCATCGTTGCAGGGCCGGGTCGTCCTGCAGCGCGAGCAGGCAGAACGGGGCTAGCTCATCCGACGGGATGCCGGCCGCCGAGTTGCGCACGGCGTCCAGACAGGTCTGCAGCCTCGCCAGATCCTCCTGGAGCGCACTCCAGTCGCAGGCCCAGGCGGCGTAGTGGGCGGCATACAGGGCGCTGCCCAGCGCGAGCGGATCCAGGTCCAGCACCATGCGGTAGCACTGGGCGGCGGCGTGATGCAGCTTGAGGGCGGCCAGGCTGTGCCCCAGGTTCAGGGCGGCGTAGCGCATGCGCGGCAGGTCCGGTCCGGCATGGGTGAGCGCGTGGGTGAGGTCGGAGGTGGCCTCGTGGTGGCGCTCCAGCCCGGCCAGGGCCGTGCCGCGCAGGGCATGCCAGTGGGCGTCGCGAGCGGTGCCTGCATCGAGCTGGTCGAGGACGTGCAGCGCCTCGCTGTTGCGGTGCTGCTCGCGCAGCCGCTCGGCCAGGAAGTTGCAGTACAGCAGGCTGGCTGGATCGAGGTCCCGGGCCTGGCGGGCGGCCTCGACCGCGGCAAGCCCTCGTCCCAGCTTGTGTTCGGCCACGGCCAGGTTGAGCCAGTACAGCGCGTCGCCGGGCTCCAGGCTCACCGCCTGTTCGAAACACACCTGCGCCTTGGCATGCTCGCGCACCTTGGTGAAGTCGACACCTTGCTGCCAGAGGCGCCGGGCGGTGGCGCTGGGCTGGCGCGATGCCGGGCGCAGGGGCGAGTGGGAGCCAAGTGGGGCGCTGCGCGGGATGCGCAGGGCTTGCAGGCGAGGGGGAGGCGGGGGCATCGCGGCAGCCGTTCTTTTGCGTGGAAGCCGGCACCGTGCACCGGCCGATCTGCCTGGCCGCAGGGCCATGCAGAGCAAGGCCCACTATAGGAATGGCGGGCCCCGGGACTTGGGTGGAGTAACGCGCCCTTGGCCCCGCATTTCCTCCTGTCGGCCTCAACTTGGCCGGGGCCCCGCCGATACACCTTTCGCGAGCTGTGGCGGATGTGATTCCGGGCGGTGGGTCAAAAAAGAAGTGTCTTTGGCCCTCAAGTCAAGCGAGAACGCAACCGATAACAGCAGCAACGGGTCTTAATTCTCGATCCGTGGTCCGGTTAGCCGGCTGATGGTTCAAGTGGCAGCTGCCACGCGAGGCCTCCAGGCTGACTAGCGCCGGGCAAACCGGTGGGGGATAGCCCTCATCTCTGTTCGACGGCGCTATTTGCCGGTTTCTTTGTCACCCAGGAGATTTCCATGGCCGCCACCATCAACACCAATCTGATTTCTCTCAACGCCCAGCGCAACCAGTCGGTGTCGCAGTCCTCGCTGGCGACGTCGATGCAGCGCCTGTCCTCGGGTCTGCGCGTCAACTCCGCCAAGGACGACGCTGCTGGCCTGGCCATTTCCGAGCGCATGAACGCCCAGGCCAAGGGCATGAACGTCGCGATCCGCAATGCCAACGACGGCATCTCGATGGCGCAGACCGCCGAAGGCGCGCTGTCCAAGACCGGCGACATCCTGCAGCGCATGCGTGAACTGGCCGTGCAGGCTGCCAACGGCAGCAACAACGGCGCCGACAAGGATTCGCTGAACAAGGAATTCGAGGAACTGGGCAAGGAAATCACCCGGACGATCTCGTCGACCAGCTTCAACGACCAGAAGATCCTGGCCGGTGGCGTTGGCACCGCCGGTACGGTGACCTTCCAGGTGGGGGCGAACACGGAGACGGATGTCGACACCATCGACGTGACCTTCACCGACATGTCCACCGATGCCTCCCTGACCGCGGTGACGACGGGTGCCACCAACAAGATCGACAGCACCGTCACCGATGTCGGTGCCGTCATCGACGCCCTCGACGAGGCCCTTGACAAGGTCAACTCCGAGCGCGCCGTGCTGGGTGCGACGCAGAGCCGCTTTGACGCCGTGATCTCCAACCTGCAGGTGTCGTCGGAGAACCAGTCGGCCGCGCGTGGACGCATCGTGGATGCCGACTTCGCGGCGGAAACCGCCAACCTTTCGCGCTCGCAGGTGCTGCAGCAGGCCGGCAACGCGATGATCGCGCAGGCCAACCAGTTGCCGCAGCAGGTGCTGTCGCTGCTGCGCTGACCCTGGTTCGGACTTGCCGCCGGCTGGCCGATGCCCGCCGACGGTGTGCGACTTGATCGTGGCCGGGACCACCCATTCGGGTGGTTTCGGCCTTTCCGGCGTTGCCGTGCGCGTGCCGGATCTCACGCCAGGCGTTGGCCGCGGAGGCGAAACAGCGGCCCAACTCCGGCGCACATCGGCGGATCGAGCTCGCGGGGGCTGCCGACAATTCAGTCACAGGCCCCGACACGGGCTCTGTGGTCCGGAGATGTACCGGTGTGTTCGTGCCGACGCCCAGGCAGGCGGCGCATCCACCCTCGCCGGGCCATGTGGTGGGCTCCGATGCGTCGGGGTGCACTCACAAGGCCGGCTGATCCGCCGGGATTCGATGGCATGTTTGAGGAGTGCATGAAATGCCCCAGACGATCAACACGAACCTGATGTCGCTCAACGCCCAGCGCAACCAGTCGGTTTCGCAGTCCTCGTTGGCGACGTCGATGCAGCGCCTGTCCTCTGGCTTGCGCGTGAACTCCGCCAAGGACGATGCGGCCGGCCTGGCGATCGCCGAGCGCATGAATGCGCAGACGCGCGGCATGAACACCGCGATACGCAATGCCAATGACGGCATCTCGATGTCCCAGGTGGCCGAGGGCGCGCTGAGCAAGTTGGGCGACACCCTGCAGCGCATGCGTGAACTGGCGGTGCAGGCGAGCAACGGCAGCAACAACGGCGCCGACAAGGATTCGCTCGACCAGGAGTTCGGTGAACTGGCCAAGGAGCTGACCCGCACCATCCAGGCCACCAGCTTCAACGACCAGAAGATCCTCGCGGGCGCCATCGGCACGGCCGGCGTGGTGACCTTCCAGGTCGGTGCGAACACCGAGACCGGGGTCGATACGATCGACATCGCCTTCCCGGATATGTCGGCCGACCCGTCCATGGCGCTGGTGGTCGACGGCGGTACCAATGCGACCATCGACAGCACGACGGCCATCACCGACAACGCGGCGACCATCGATGCGATCGATGGGGCCCTGGAAGCGGTCAACTCGCAGCGCGCTATCCTGGGTGCCACGCAGAGCCGCTTCGATGCCGTGATCTCCAACCTGCAGGTGGCCTCCGAGAACCAGTCGGCCGCCCGCAGCCGGATCATGGATGCCGACTACGCCGCGGAGACGGCCAGCCTCTCGCGCGCCCAGGTGCTGCAACAGGCCGGCAACGCGATGATTGCGCAGGCCAACCAGCTGCCGCAGCAGGTCCTGTCGCTGCTCAAGGGCTGATCCGCGGGCCGGCTTGAGCGGGCCCAAGGCTGGCCCTCAAGTTGGTGTGGCTGGCGTCGATACCCTGAACGTCCGGCGCCAAAAGCGGCCGGGCGTTTTGCCGTCCAGGCATATCGCAGGCGCACATCGCGCAGAAAGGTCCGTTCCATGACCACGATCAGTTCTGCCGGGTTGGGCAGCGGCCTTGATGTCGAAGGCATCGTCACGTCGTTGATGAACGTCGAGCGCCAGCCGCTCACGCAGATGAAGACCGAGGCGAGCAAGATCGACACCAAGATCTCCGCCTACGGAAAGATCCAGAGCTACGTCTCCGCCCTGCGCGACGCAGCTTCCGCTCTCACCAAGTCCACCACCTGGGGCGACACCACTGCCGCCTCGTCGGATGCGGCAGTGGTGTCGGCCACGGGCAGCAGCAGTGCCGCAGCGGGCTCCTACAGCGTGTCGGTGCAGCAGCTGGCTGCCGGCCAGTCGCTGGCCAGCTCGGCCTTTGTCGACAGCTCGGCCACCGTCGGCGCGGGCAGCCTCAGCATCGAGCTGGGTGGCTGGAGTGCCGACCAGAGCAGCTTCACGCCCAAGGTGGGCTCCTCCGCAGTGAGCGTGAGCATCAGTGCCACCGACACCCTGGCGCAGGTGCGCGACAAGATCAACAACGCGGGCGCGGGCGTCACCGCCAGCATCGTCACCGACAGCAGCGGGGCGCGCCTGGTGATGCGCTCGGGTGCCACGGGCGAGGCGAACGCCTTCCGCGTCATCGTGGCCGACACCGACGGCAACTCCGCCGACACGACCGGCCTGTCGGGCCTGGGGTATGACCCCTCGGCGGCCATCGCGTCCATGTCCCGCACGCAGACGGCGGTCGACGCCCGGGCCACCATCGACGGACTGGCCATCACCTCGGCGAGCAATACGCTGGCCGATGTGGTGCCGGGTGTCACCCTCAAGCTGGCCAAGGTCAGTGCGGACCCGGTGGAAGTGAGCATCAGCTCCAACACCGAGACCATCAAGAAGGCGGTGACCGACTTTGCCACCGCCTACAACGACCTGGCCAAGTACCTCACCACCCAGACCAAGTACGACGCGGCCAGCAAGACGGCGGGCACGCTGCAGGGCGACGCCTCGGTGAACGCCCTGCGCGGCGCCTTGCGAAGCCTGGGGGGAGGCACGTCGTCGGCCTCGTCGGTGCTGACGCGCCTGGCCGACGTCGGGCTCGATCCGCAGTCCGACGGCACGCTCAAGGTCGACGCCACCAAGTTGGGGGATACCTTGGGCAGCAAACTGGCCGAAGTCCGGAAGTTATTCGCGACTTCGACCGGTGCGACCGATGCCGACAATGGCCTGGCCCATCGCCTGCGCCGGTGGGGCGATTCCGTGCTGGGGGCCGAAGGGGCACTCACCACGCGCGCCGACAGCCTGCGGCGGCAGAAGGACAGCAATGGCGACAAGCAGGACAGCTTCGAGCAGCGCATGACGCAGGTCGAGAAGCGCATGCGGGCCCAGTACACCTCACTGGACACCCAGATGGCCAAGATGAACGCCCTGCAGAGCTACGTGACGCAGCAGATCGCGGCCATGTCGAGCAGCAGCAGCTGATCGCAGGCGGCCGTTGGGCGGCGTTGGCTGATGTTGCATGCGTGAGCCTCAAGTCCATCTGACCACGGGTCGATAACACATCAGTCACACATCGACGTTCCGATCACCCCGATCGCTCTCAACCTTTCAACCGTACGCGCCCATGTTCACGTCCTCGTTCCAAGCGTCTTCCGGTCGGTCGCAGCAATTTGCCAACCTGTACCGGCAGGTCGGCGTCGAGACCGGTGTGTCGGCGGCGACGCCGCATCGGCTGGTGCAGATGCTGTTCGATGGCCTGGTCGACGAGATCGGGCACGCCCGCGTGGCCTTGGCTCGGGGGCAGATCGAGGCCAAGGGCCGGCACATTGGACGTGCTGCACGCATCGTCGAGGAGGGGCTGCGTGCCGGCCTCAACCTCAAGGCGGGCGGTGAGCTGGCGGCCAACCTGCACAACCTGTACGGCTACGTGGTGATGCGCCTGACGCACGCCAACCTGCGCAACGACCGCCAGGCGCTCGATGAAGTGGATGGCCTGATCGCCCCGCTGCGCGACGCCTGGGCCACCATCGGCGAGCGCCTGCCCTCCTGACCTTCGAGCCCTGCGCGACGACGATGACGCCCACCTCTGCTCTCCCACTCTCCTCCACGCCGATGAACAACGCCCTGTTGCAGTATTACGAGGCCATTGAAACGGCCAGCCACGAGATGTTGGAAGCAGCTCGCATCGGCGACTGGGATCGCGTCGTCAAGCTCGAAGGTGCCTGCGCCGTGCTGATCTCCCAACTCAAGCACGCCGCCGGCGACCACAGCCTGGGCACCGAAGAGGCCCAGCTGAAGTCCCGCATCATGCAGCGCATCCTCCTGAACGATGCCGAGATCCGCCACCTGGCGGAGCCCTGGCTGGAAGACCTGGACCAGATGCTGTCCGGCCAGCCACGCAACATCCTCCACTGAGCCACTGAGGGAGGCGAGCATGTTCACGACGCAGGCTGCAGCGCTGCAAGACCTGGAAGCGCCCGCGCCCCCCGGTGCGGCGCTGGATGCGGGGGCGGACTTCCGCGTGTCTTCGCCGGCCGAGGTGCATGCCCTGCTGCGCCAGTTCGTCGAAGGCGATGTGCCGCTGGCGCTGACCGCGCCCGATGGCACGCACTACAGCACCACGCTGTGGGCCGACGACCAGGCGCGTGGCGTGCTGGTGTTCTCCGCCGATCCGGGTGACCTGCGGGTGCACCGCCTGGTCGAGTCCGACGAGGTGGTTGCGGCAGGCTACCTGGATGCGGTCAAGCTGCAGTTCGACGTGCGTGGCCTGGTGCTGGTGCACGGCCGCGACGCCAGCGCGCTCAATGCCGAATATCCGGACGAGCTCTACCGCTTTCAACGCCGCGGTGCCTTCCGCGTCCGACCGTTGACCCACGCGCAGCCGACGGCGCGCCTGGCTCACCCTGCCGTGCCCGGCATGTTGCTGACGCTGCGGGTGATGGATGTCAGCCAGGGCGGCGCGGCGGTGTTCCTGCCCGACGACGTGCCGGCCCTGCCGCTGCACACGGTGCTGGGTGGCGTGCAACTGGACCTCGATCCGCAGACGCGGCTGTCGGTGGCGTTGCGCGTGGTGCATGTGTCTGCCCCCAGTACACAGGGCCGCGGGACCCGCCTGGGCTGCGAGCTGGTCGGGCTGGGCGGCGATGGTGTGCGCGCACTGCAGCGCTACATCGACCAGACGCAACGGCGTCGGCGTACGCTGATGGCGCTGTGAATGCCGTGAAGATGCTTCGGGTGTGACCCACGAGCGGCCTGCGGGCCGCTTTGTCGTTGGTTCACACCTGCATGTTCATGATGTCGCTGTAGGCCTGAACCAACCGGTTGCGTACCTGCAGGGCTGCCTGGAAGCCGATCTGCGAGCGCTGCATGGCGATCATGGTCTGTTCGATGCTGACCGCCGGGTTGTCCAGCGCGACCTCGCGCTGCAGGGCCTGGGCGGTGTTCTGCGTCTGGCTGACGTTGCGCAGTGCCTGGGAGAAGGCCACCGAGAAGTCCTCGCCCTTGCCCACACCCTGGGTGGCCGGCGAGCGTGCCGGGGTCAGGCCGGCCGCCTGGGCGCTGTCGCGCACCCGCTGGGCCACCTGCGGCATCCCGGCCCGGGCGGCAGCCTGGGCAAAGTCGAAGGGTTTGAGCTTGACGTCCATCATGGCCTCTGCGGCGCGGCGGCATGGCGCCACGCAACGCATCCTAGTGAAGCGGCTCGACCTCGAAGGGGAAAACTGAAGGCGCTTCAGTGACCTGTTCGCGCCATGGCGCTGGGGGGCGGTCCGAATAATCCGGGACAAGGATCACGCCAACTGCCGGCTCCTGCCCGGCTCCGCTGTAACAGGTCATGGACAACGCCACGCTGCAACCGCTCACTGCCAACACGGCCGCCGCCGATGCGCCGCCGCCTGGCTTCGCGGCGCGCCTAATGGCCTTGCCGATGTCGCGCAAGCTGCTGCTGGGCGGCGGCTTGCTGGCGCTGGTGGCGGTGCTGGCCGCCGCCGTGATGATGAATACGAAGGCCGACTACAAGGTGCTGTTCGCCAACCTGTCGGACAAGGATGGCGGCGCCATCGTTGCCCAGCTCACGCAGATGAATGTGCCCTACAAGTACACCGAGGGCGGGGGCGCCGTGCTGGTGCCGGCCGACAAGGTGCACGACGTGCGGCTCAAGCTGGCCCAGGCTGGCCTGCCCAAGGGCTCGACGGTGGGCTTCGAGCTGATGGACAACGCCCGCTTCGGCACCACCCAGTTCCAGGAGCGGCTGAACTTCCAGCGCGGGCTGGAGGGCGAGCTGGTGCGCTCGATCACCGCGCTGGCCGCCGTCGAGGCTGCCCGGGTGCACCTGGCCCTGCCGAACCAGAACGGCTTCTTCCGCGACCAGCAAAAGCCCAGCGCCTCGGTGCTGCTGACCCTGCGGGCCGGGCGCACGCTGGACCGCGCGCAGATTGCCGGCATCGTCCACCTGGTGTCGGCCAGCGTGCCGGAGCTCAATCCCAAGGCCGTCAGCGTGCTGGACCAGTCGGGTGCGCTGCTGTCGGGCCCGCCCGAGGGCATGGCCGGGCTGAATGGCCCGAACGGCATGGACGCCCAGCAACTGCAGTACGTCAACCACATCGAGTCGCTCTACACCAAGCGCATCCTGGACATCCTGGAGCCGGTGCTGGGGCGTGACAACCTGCGCGCGCAGGTCAGCGCCGAGGTCGACTTCTCGCAGACCGAGTCCACCGCCGAGGAGTTCAAGCCCAACCAGGGTGGCGAGCCGGCGGCGGTGCGCAGTTCGCAGTCATCGGAGTCCGGCGCGCCCGGGCAGGCCCTGCCCAGCGGCGTGCCTGGCGCGATGACCAACCAGCCGCCCACGCCCGCGAGCGCGCCGATCAATGGCAACGCGCAGGCGATGCAGCCGGCCCAGGCGGGCGGCACGAACGGCACCCTGCGCCGCGATGCGGTGACCAATTATGAGGTGGACAAGACGGTGCGCGTCACCCGCGGGGCCACCGGCGCGATCAAGCGCCTGAGCGCGGCGGTGGTGGTCAACCACCGCACGTCGACGGACAAGAAGGGCAACCCGCAGACCGTGCCGCTGCCGCAGGAAGAGATCGACAAGCTCACCGCGCTGGTGCAGGAAACGGTGGGCTTCAGCAAGGACCGGGGCGATTCGGTGCGCGTCATCAACGCGCCCTTCAAGCCCGAGAAGCCGGCGGAGGACAGCATGCCCTTCTGGAGGCAGTCCGACACGCAGGAAACGCTGCGCCAGCTGGCCTGGCCGCTCGGCCTGGCGCTGGTCGCGCTGATCGTGGTGTTTGGCGCGATCCGCCCGGTGCTCAAGCAGGCGGCACCGAAGGAGCCGGCCAAGCTGGTCGACGCCATGGTGGACGACGCGCAGGAACTGCCCGCGCTGACCGATGGCAGCACGGCCGACGGTGTCAACGGCGGGGCCCCCGCCCTGGCCGGCCCCGCCGTCGACCCGCTGCAAAAGCGCATCGACGAGGCCAAGCGCCTGGCCAAGGAAAACCCCGCCGCCGTGGCCAACATCGTGCGCGGTTGGGTGAACCGCGAGGCCGCCTGAGTGCCCACCGACGCTTCGAGACAGGACGATCGACATGGATGAAGAAGGCCTGGAAGACGCGGCGATCCTGCTGATGTCGCTCGGCGAGGAAGAGGCCGCCGAGGTGTTCAAGCACCTCACGCCCAAGGAGGTGCAGCGCCTGGGCGAGACGATCGCGCGCATGAAGAGCGTGCCGCGCGAGCGCTTCGACACCGTGCTGGATCGCTTCCACGAGCAGGCCGAGGCGCACAGCATGCTCGTCAATGACACCGACGAGTACGTCAAGAACGTGCTGCGCAAGGCGCTGGGCGAAGACAAGGCCAACCTGCTGATCGACCGCATCCTGCAGGGCAGCGACATCACCGGCATCGAGAGCCTGAAGTGGATGGACGCCAGCTCGATCGCCGAGCTGCTGCGCGCCGAGCACCCGCAGATCGTCGCTGCCATCCTGGTGCACCTGGAGTTCGACCAGGTGGCCGACGTGCTCAAGCAGATGCCCGAGCGCATCCGCAACGAGGTGATGGTGCGCATCGCCACGCTGGACGGCATCCAGCCCTCGGCGCTCAAGGACCTCAACGAAGTGCTGTCCAAGGTGCTCGCTGGCGGCGACCGCATGCGCAAGTCCTCGCTGGGCGGGGCCAAGCCGGCCGCGGAGATCATCAACATGATGGGCTCGGCGGTGGAGGCCTCGGTGCTGGACTACATCCGCGAGGCGGACATGGACCTCGCCCAGAAGATCATGGACAACATGTTCACCTTCGACGACGTCATCAAGATCGACGACAAGGGCATCCAGGCGCTGCTCAAGGAAGTGCAGAGCGAGTCGCTCATCATCGCGCTCAAGGGCGCCACGCAGGAGATGCGCGACAAGGTGTTCAAGAACATGTCCAGCCGCGCGGCCGAGACGCTCAAGGAAGACCTCGAATCGCGCGGCCCGGTGCGCGTGTCCGACGTGGAAGGCGAGCAGAAGGAAATGCTGAAGATCGTCCGCCGCCTGGCCGACGAGGGCACGATCGTCCTGGGTGGTGGCGGTGATGACCAATTCCTCTGATCGCCCTGATCGTCCCGGCGAGCGCCGCCCCGCCGGGGTCTACACCCGCTTCATCCCGCGCGAGGAGCTGGCCGGCTTTGCCGCCTGGCAGCCTGGCAACTTCGGCGATGACCCGGCGCGCAAGCCGCGCGCCGCCCCGGCGCCACCCGACCCCGAGCAGCTGCGCCGGCAGGCCGAGGCGGCCGCGCGTGAGCAGGCCCGCCTGGCCGCCGAGGCGGCCGTGCAGGCCGAGGCGGATCGCGTCGCCGCGCTGGAGCAGGCCCGCCAGGGCGGCTACCACGATGGCTATCGGGACGGGCTGAGCGCGCTGGAGGCCTTCAAGCAGGCCTTCACGACGCAGACCAGCGCGCAAGTCACCGCGGTGGTGCAGCGCCTGCAGGAGCAGCTCGACGCCGTCGAGCAGGACCTGGCACAGCGCGTGGCCGGCATCGCACTGGAGATCGCCCGGCAGGTGGTGCGCAGCGAGCTGCACGCCCACCCGGGCGCCATCGTCGCGCTGACGCAAGAGGTGCTCGGCCAGCTGCTCAGCTCGGCGCGCCACGCCACGCTGCATGTGCATCCGGCGGATCACGAGCTCGTTGCGAGCGACTGTGCCGAGGCGCTGGCCGCCCGCGGCGTGCGCCTGGTCGCCGATGCGCAGATCGAGGCGGGGGGCTGCTGGCTGGAGTCGAGCCTCGGCGAGGTCGATGCCCGCCTGGCCACGCGCTGGCGCCGTGCGGCCGCCGCGATCGGCCGCGACGATGAATGGACCGGCCTGCCGCAGGATGCGGCGCAGGGCAGCGCGGCATGAACGACGCTCTCACCGCTTCTGCTACTTCCGACGGCCCCGACACCCTCGTGCCGGCAGGCGGGCGGGCGCCTGCCACCGATGCCGCCGTGGCGGTGCAGCGCTGGTCGCGCTACCTGGAGACGTTGCACGACTTTGCCGCCGCGCCGCTGTCGCTGGCCTCGCATGGCACGCTCACGCGGGTGTCCGGGCTGGTGCTGGAGGCGGCGGGCATCCGCGTGCCGGTGGGCTCACTCTGCGAGGTCGAGGTGCCGCACCAGCCGCCGGTGGCGGCCGAGGTGGTCGGCTTCTCCGGTGACCGGGCCTTCCTGATGCCCACGGGCGAGGTGCACGGCCTGGTCAGCGGCGCGCGCGTTCGGCCGGTGGACACGCCGGTGCAGCAGCCCCGCCTGGGCGGCTCGGCCCACCCCTGGCGCCGCAGCGAGGACCGCTCGCGCCACCTGCCGGTCGGCGCCGGGCTGCTCGGCCGGGTGGTCGATGCCGAGGGCCGGCCGCTCGATCGGCTCGGCCCGTTGCAGGAGGTGCATCCCGAGCCGCTGGTGCGCCGCCCGATCAACGCGATGGAGCGCGAGCCGGTGCGTGCGCCGCTGGACACGGGCGTGCGGGCCATCAACGCGCTGCTCACCGTCGGGCGTGGCCAGCGCCTGGGCCTGTTCGCCGGCACTGGCGTGGGCAAGTCGGTGCTGCTGGGCATGATGGCGCGCTACACCGCGGCAGACGTGATCGTGGTCGGCCTGATCGGCGAGCGCGGCCGCGAGGTCAAGGAATTCATCGAGGACATCCTCGGCGAGGAGGGCCTTCGCCGCTCGGTGGTGGTGGCCGCGCCCGCCGATGCGCCGCCGCTCACCCGCATGCAGGGCGCCACCTACGCCACTGCGATCGCCGAGCACTTCCGCGACGAGGGCCTGGACGTGCTGCTGCTGATGGACTCGCTGACCCGCTACGCGATGGCGCAGCGCGAGATCGCCCTGGCCATCGGCGAGCCGCCGGCCACCAAGGGCTACCCGCCCAGCTGCTTTGCCAAGCTGCCGCAGCTGGTGGAGCGCAGCGGCAACGGCATGGCCGGGCAGGGCTCCATCACCGCCTTCTACACCGTGCTCAGCGAGGGCGACGACCAGCAGGATCCGATCGCCGATGCGGCGCGCGGCATCCTGGACGGCCACATCGTGCTCAGCCGCGAACTGGCCGAGGGCGGTCACTACCCGGCCATCGACATCGAGAAGTCGATCTCGCGGGTGATGGCCAACGTCGCGCCGCGCGAGCACCTGGACGCCGCGCGCAAGCTGCGCCAGATGCTGGCGCGGGTGAACAAGGCACGCGACCTGATCCAGATCGGCGCCTACGCGCCGGGCCACGACGCCGAGCTGGACGCCGCAGTGCGTGCCCAGCCGGCCATGCGCAACCTGCTGCAGCAGGACACCTGGACGCGCGCGAGCCTGTCCGAGAGCGTGGGCCAGCTGCGCCAGGTGGTGCGCCAGCCGTGATGCCGACCCCGATGCCTGCCGCGACACCCGCCACAACGCCCGCCACGATGCCCGGAAAAACGCCATGACCGCAGCCATCCATCCCAGCCTGCGGCCCCTGATGGTGCTGCTCGATCAGGCCGAGCGCGAGCGCGACCAGGCGCTGGCCGGCCAGAACCGGGCCGAGGCGGCCCTGCTGGCGGCGCGCCGCCAGCAGCAGCAGCTGGCCGACTATCGCCAGGAATGCGAGTCGCGCTGGACGGAGCAGTTCCGCCAGGGCGTGGCGATGACGCTGCTGCAGTGCTACCACGACTTCGTCGCGCGCCTGCATGGTGCGGTGGACCAGCAGGCCCAGCAGATCGAGCGCCTGAGCCAGGAGCGTGAGCGCGCCGGCGCCCTCACCCTGGCGGCCGAACTGCGCCTGGCTGCGGTCAGGAAGCTGCTGGAGCGGCGCTCCCAGGCCCTGCTGCGCAGTGCGCATGCGCGCGAGCAGAAACAGATGGATGAAATGGCCGCGCGGGCCGGCTGGCAGCGCCGGCCCGAGCCCGCGGTGGACGGCGAGACCACCCTGCAAGGGGTGCTGTGACGGCCCGCCGCGCGCGCATCGCGCTGACGACAACGGAGTGACGCCCAGATGGCCGTGAGCACATCCACCTCGCTGGTTCAGGAAACCGCCCGTGCCGAGCGCGGCGCCATCGCGGCTGCGGCGGCCAACCGGCGCAACGGCGCACCATCAGGCGGTGCCGAGGGCGGGGCGGAGGATTTCGCCGGCCTGCTGCAGTCCTGTACCCAGCCCGACGCATCGGCATCGGCCGGGCCGGGCGCGGGGGCAAACGGTCCCAATGGGGCCAGGGGCCTGCCGGTCGTCCAGCCGGGCCAGGCGGCTGAGGCCGCGAGGGCGGGCAGCCGCGCCGCGCAGACCCCCACGCCGATCACCGCGCTGGGGGCTGGGCAACCGGTCCAGGGCAGGGCGTCGGCAGAGGGCGCTTCCGATCCAGCCTTGGCGCGCGACGCCGCCAAGGCCCCCCGGCCGCAGGCGGCTCGTCCAGCCGGTGCGGCTCAGACCGCTGAGGCCGGCGGGTCGGCCGATGAGCCGGCTGCGGCCGAGCGTCGTCAGGCCGACCGGGCCACCGAAGATGCCCCGGGCAGCCTGGCGCAGTGGCTGATGCAGATCGGGGTGATTCCCGCCCAGGGGGCCCTGGATGGGGCTGCGGCAACGGGGGCCGACCTTGGCGAGGGCGCGGGTGGGCTCGCGGAGAGCCAGGGTGACGCGCGTGACCGTGCGTTGGGGCGCTCGACGGCCCGCTCGGGCGGGGTGTTCCGCATCCCATCCACCTCGACGCAGGCGTTGCAGGTGGAGGCCGCGGTGCTGGAGCGCACCGCCGGGACGGCAGATCGCCAGCCCTTCACGCTGGATGCTGCGCAGGCTGGCGAACGGCCGGGGTGGCATGGCGCCGATCCAGCGCTGTCCGCAGGGTTGTTGGCCGAGGGTGACCAGGCGAGCGCGGTGGCACGCGATCAGGGCGACCAGGGCGCCCAGGGCGCCGGTACCGCCGGGTTTGCCGCTGGCGCCATCGACCTGTCCGGCGCGCTGGGCGCCGCGGGGCTGTGGGCACCCGGGGCCGATGTGGCGGCGGCCCCCGCCACCGCCGTCGAGGTCACCGTCCAGACGCACTTCGACGACCCCGGCATGGCCGAGGAGGTGCTGCTGCACGTCGGGCAACTGGCGCGTGACGGCATTGGCGAAGCCAGCCTGCACCTGAACCCGGCCGAGATGGGGCCGATCCGGGTGCAGATCACCCTGGACGGCCGGCAGGCGCGCATCGACTTTGCCGCCACCCATGCCGCCACGCGCGAGTTGCTGGAGGCCAGCCTGCCGGCGCTGGCGCAGTCGCTGAGCAGCGACGGCCTGACCCTGGCGGGCAGCAGCGTGTCAGCCCCCCCTGACCCAGCGGCGGTGGCCGATGGGACCGGTTTCGCACCGGGCGGCGACTCGTCGTCGGCCTCTCGGCAGTCCGACGGCCGCCAGGCCGAAGACCGCGCACCGGCGCGCCCGGGCTCCGCGCCGTCGGCCACCCCCATGGCGGCCTCGGCAGGCGAAGTTGGCTTGCCCGGGCGCGCAGCCCCCCGAGCCGACATGCCCCGTGTCGGGCTGCGCGCACTCGACCTGTACGCCTGATCTTTCCGATCTGCGCCCGCGCCGGCGAGGTGCCAAGGCCCGGTCTGCCGGGCGTCTGCGGGCCTTTTCGCGCCTTCGGCTGCGGAGGGCTTCCGAATAATGGGCCTCAGACGCACCCCCTGGGCAGACCCTGCCCGGGCGGTGCCATCCGCAGCCCGGTGACGGGCCGCGGGCCGCTCACCCGCAGGAGTTCCCGATGTCCGCAGCTGCCGCAGCCCCGGCTGGCGATGCACCCGCCAAGAAGGGGTCGAAGAAACTGATCATCATCCTCGTTGCCGTGCTGCTGCTGGTGCTGATCGGCGGTGGGGCGGCCTTCTTCCTGATGAAGAAGAAGGCGGCCGAGGACGGTGGCGAGGAGGGCGACGCCGACGCCGGCCACGGCAAGGCGGCTGCGGCCCATGCCCCGGCGGCCAAGAAGCCCGAGCGCAAGCCAGGTCACCCGCCGACCTACGTGGCGCTGGACCCCTTCGTCGTCAACCTGGCCGACCGCGAGCAGGAGCGTTATGCCCAGATCGGCATCACGCTGGAGGTGGATGAGCCCAAGTTTGCCGACGAGATGAAGGGCTACATGCCGGCGATCCGCAACGGCATCCTGATGATCCTGTCGCACAAGACGGCGGCCGAACTGCTGGATCGCGAAGGCAAGGAAAAGCTCGCCGAAGAGGTGATGCGCGAAGCCGTGCGCCCGATGGGCATCGAGATCGATGGCGAGGAAGAAGACCCTGCGCCCGGCAAGAAGAAGCGGAAGAAGGTGCCGGTCTACAACCCGGTCCAGCACGTGCACTTCTCCAGCTTCATCATTCAATGATGGCCCCCCCCCGTTGCGGCTCACGCCGCTCCCCCCCGAGGGGGGCGACGCCAGTGGACCAGCAAAGCTGGTTCCACGGCGTCCGCTTGACGAATTCGGGTGTGTTGGTCCCTGCGGCCTGTGGTGGGTGACGTGCAATGAATCAGCAGATCCTGTCCCAGGACGAAGTGGATGCGCTGCTGCAGGGCATCACCGGTGAGAGTCAGAAGCTCGAAGAGGTTGATGCGCCCAAGAGCGGCATCCGCGACTACGACCTGGCGAGCCAGGAACGCATCGTGCGCGGGCGCATGCCCACGCTGGAGATCATCAACGAGCGCTTCTCGCGCAACATCCGCGTCGGGCTGTTCAACTTCATCCGCAAGACGCCCGAGGTGAGCGTGGGCGGCATCAAGGTGCAGAAGTACAGCGCCTTCCTGCGCGAGATCGTCGTGCCGACGAACTTCAACATCGTCTCGGTGCGCCCGCTGCGGGGCTCGGGGCTGATCGTGTGTGACCCGACGCTGGTGTTCGCGGTGATCGATGCCCTGTTTGGCGGCAGTGGCAAGTTCCACACGCGCATCGAGGGGCGGGACTTCTCGCCCACCGAGCAGCGGGTGATCCTGCGCGTGGTCGAGGTGATCACCTCGGAGTACAAGAAGGCGTGGCAGGGCATCTACCCGCTGGAGCTGGACTACCAGCGCTCGGAGATGCAGCCGCAGTTTGCCAACATCGCCGCCCCCGGAGAGGTGGTGGTGACCAGCAGCTTCACGCTGGAGATCGGCGACACCTCCGGGACGATCCACTTCTGCGTGCCCTATGCGACGCTGGAGCCGATCCGCGACGTGCTGTATTCCAGCACCCATGGCGATTCGGCCGAGCCGGACCGCCGCTGGGTCAAGCTGCTGACGCACCAGATCCAGGCTGCGCAGGTGCAGCTGGTGGCCGAGCTGGCCAAGGCGCCGGCCACGGTCGAGCAGTTGCTGGCGCTGAAGGCGGGCGACTTCATCGAGCTGGACCTGAACAAGCTCATCGAGGCCAAGGTGGACGGCGTACCGGTGCTGGAAGCCCACTACGGCACGTCCAACGGCCGCTACGCGCTGAAGGTGGAGCGCTTGCTCACCAACCAGAACATGACCTGGATAGGAGAACAGAACCATGGCGGCTGACAACAACGCGCTGGATGCCGAACAGGACGCGATGGCGGCCGAATGGGCTGCGGCGCTTGAAGAGCAGGCCCACCAGGTAGGTGGGGCAGGCGGGCCCGGCGGTTCGGAAGTGATGCCCACGGGGGCGTTCGACCAGGTGCAAATGGCGCCCGCGGCGTTCGCGAACTTCAGCGGCGGCGGCGGCGGGGTCCAGGCACCCACGGCCGGCAATGACATCAACCTGATCCTCGACATCCCGGTGCAGCTCACCGTGGAGCTGGGACGCACGCGCATCCCGATCAAGAACATCCTGCAGCTGGCGCAGGGCTCGGTGGTGGAACTCGATGCCCTGGCGGGCGAGCCCATGGACGTGCTGGTCAACGGCTACCTGATTGCCCAGGGCGAGGTCGTGGTGGTGAACGACAAGTTCGGCATCCGGCTCACCGACATCGTTACCCCCAGCGAACGCATGCGGCGCCTGTCGCGTGGCGGTTGAGGGCCTGTGCCCATGACTGGCATGAACACAGCGTCCTGGATGCCGCTGCTGTGGTTCGGCGTCGTGCTGGCGCTGATTCCCGCCGCGCTCTGGCTGCTCAAGCGCTCGGGCCTGACGCCCGCCGGGCTGCGCGGTGCTGCGGCCGGGCCGCGCCTGACGGGCAGCCTGGCGCTCGGCCCGCAGCAGCGGGTGGTGACGGTGGAGGTCGGTGAAGGCGACGAGCGGCGCTGGCTGGTGCTGGGCGTGACGGCGCAGCAGATCACGACGCTGCACACGCTGACCGTGCCGCCGGTGCTAACGGCGCTGCCCGCATCGCAGGGGCCTGCACCCGGAGACGCCTCGGCGAGGGCGCCGCAGGGCTTCTCGAAGATGCTGGCCAAGGCGTTGAGCGCGTCGCGCAACGCGGAGCCGCCTCGCAGCAAACCGGTCCGTGCCGCCGCTGCCCCACGGGCTGCCGCCGCGGTGCCGACCGATGCACGCCGGCCGCGCATCGACCCTCCCGGAGCAGACCATGCGACCTGAACTGAAGCTCGCCGTGCCCAGCGACCGTGCAGCCGGCCACCGCTGGGGGCGTGCGCTCTGCGTCCTGTCGGTGTTGTCGGCGCTGCCTGGATGGGCTTTAGCCCAGGCCGCAGCCCAAGCGGCTCAGGCGGCTCAGGCGGCGCCCGCCGCCCTGCCGCTCCTGGTGGGGCAGGGCGCTGGCGGTACGAGCTACTCGGTGCCGGTGCAGACGCTGCTGTTTTTCACCGCCCTGTCCTTCCTGCCCGCGGTGCTGCTGATGATGACGGGCTTCACCCGCATCGTCATCGTGCTGGGCTTGCTGCGCCAGGCGCTGGGCACCCAGGCGGCGCCGCCCAACCAGGTCATCGTCGGCCTGTCGCTGTTCCTCACGCTGTTCGTGATGGGGCCGACCCTGGACAAGGTCTACAACGACGCCTACAAGCCCTTTGCGGCCAACCAGATCGGCTTCGAGGAGGCGGTGGCCCGCGGTGAAGTGCCCATGCGGCAGTTCATGCTCAAGCAGACGCGCCAGTCCGACCTCGCCCTGTTCACCAGGCTCGCCAAGCTCGATCCCGCTGTCAAGTCCGAGCAGGCGCCGCTGCGCGTGCTGGTGCCGGCCTTTGTGACCAGCGAGCTGAAATCGGCCTTCCAGATCGGCTTCCTGATCTTCATTCCCTTCCTGGTGATCGACATGGTCGTGGCCAGCGTGCTGATGAGCCTGGGGATGATGATGCTGTCACCGGTGCTGGTGGCGCTGCCCTTCAAGCTGATGCTGTTCGTGCTGGCCGATGGCTGGAACCTGCTGCTGGGGTCGCTGGCGGCGAGCTTCGCCGTCTGACCGGCCCCGGCCTGCCTCTCTTCTCTGTCTGGAACGCCACCATGGATGCCACCCAGGTTTTCACCCTCGGCCAGGAAGGCCTGACCCTGCTGCTCATGGTGGCCGCACCGATGCTGCTGACCGTGCTGGTGGTCGGGCTGGTGGTCAGCATCTTCCAGGCGGCCACGCAGGTGCACGAGGCCACGCTGTCCTTCGTGCCAAAGATGGTCGCTGCCGTCGCGGTGATGGCCATGGCCGGGCCCTGGATGCTCACGACGCTGGTCGAGTACCTGCAACGGGTGCTGCAGGCCATTCCCACCGTCGTGGCCTGAGCGGTCCCTGTCCGAGCGGCCGGTCGTGCTGACCTTCAACGAGGTGCAGATCCTGCAGTGGCTCACGCCGCTGCTGTGGCCCTTTCTGCGCACCCTGGCGCTGTTCACCTCGGCGCCGGTGCTGTCCTCGCGGGCCGTGCCGATGCGCATCAAGATCGGCCTGGCGCTGCTGATCGCGGTGGCGGCTCAGGCCTCGCTGCCCGAGATGCCGGTGGTCCCCCTGGACAGTGCCACGGGCCTGGCGATGGTCGTGCAGCAGGTGCTGATCGGCCTGACGCTGGGCTTCTCCGCCCGGGTGGTGTTTGCGGCGGTGGAGTTTGCTGGCGAACTGGTCGGCCTTCAGATGGGGTTGAACTTCGCCGGCTTCTTTGATCCCGCCACCGGCAGCCAGGGCACGGCCACCTCGCGCTTCTTCACCGCGATCGGCAGCCTGCTGTTCGTGGTCGTCAACGGGCACCTGCTGCTGAGCGTGGCGGTGCTGCGCAGCTTCGAGGTCTTCCCGGTTGCGGCCGAGCCGCTGGCCTTCATCGCCACGCTGCAGCCGCAGGTCTGGGGCGCGGAGGTGTTCCGCCTCGGGCTGTGGATCGCGCTGCCGATCGTGACGATGCTGCTGTTCGTCAACCTGGTGCTGGGCGTGATCTCCCGGGTGGCGCAGCAGATCCAGATCTTCTCGGTGGGCTTTTCGATCACCGTGTCCGTGGGCCTCATCGGCACCCTGCTGACCCTGCCGATGCTGCAGGCGCCGTTGGTGGCGGCGCTGGAGCGCATGCTCGCGCTGTTTCAGTGACCTGGACCGCCGGGGCGGCCGTGGCGCACAGCGCACGCACAAGGCCCTCCGTCATCCGGCACCGGCTTATGCCGGTGTCTCCAGGCCGATAATGCGCCGCCATGGTCCGCCTCCTGATCCTCGCCCACGCCCCCCTGGCCTCCGCGCTGTTGGCCGTGGCGCAGCATGCCTTTCCAGAGTGCGCGAGCCGCGTACTGGCACTGGACGTCATGCCTGAAATCGGGCCGGAGGCGACTGAAGCGGCCGCCCGCGCGCTGCTGGCCCGCGAGCCGTTGCCCGATGACGACGCCGAGGTGCTCATCCTGACCGACGTGTTCGGAGCGACGCCGGCCAATGTGGCGCAGCGCCTGAGCGATGGCGTGCACGTGCGGGCATTGGCGGGCGTGAATGTCCCGATGCTGTGGCGCGCCATCAATTACTGCAACCTGCCGCTGGACGAGGTGCTCTCCCGTTCGATGGTGGGTGCCGCCCAGGGGGTGTTGGCCGTGGCCTCCACCCGGCCCCAGAACCAGGCCTTTCAAGTCAACGCCCATGATCCGCACCACCATCACCATCAGCAATAAGCTGGGACTGCACGCCCGGGCGTCGGCCAAGTTCACCAAGCTGGCGGCGTCCTTCCCCTGTGATGTCTTCCTGTCACGCAACGCCCGGCGGGTGAACGCCAAGAGCATCATGGGTGTGATGATGCTGGCCGCCGGGCTGGGCAGCGAGATCGAGATCGAAACCAACGGCGATCGGGAGCAGGAGGCGATGGACGCGCTGCGGACCTTGATCAACGACAAGTTCGGCGAAGGCGAGTGAAGCGCAGCGGCCCGGGCTACTCCTGAGCCGGGTCCGCAGGACGGGCTGATAGCATCCAGCCATGAGTCTGCAGGTATTCGGTTTGCCGGTGTCCAGGGGGGTGGCGATCGGCCGCGCGGTGCTGGTGGCGTCCAGTCGGGTCGATGTCGCCCACTATTTCATCAGCCCCTCGGAGATCCATGCCGAACTGCGCCGGCTGCGGCGCGCTCGCGACCTGGTTGATGCCGATCTGGAGGCACTGAAGCGCGATGTTCCGGGGGACGCGCCCACCGAGCTCGTCGCGCTGCTTGACGTGCACCTGATGCTGCTGCGCGACGATGCCCTGGCCGACGCTACGCGCCAGTGGATCGTGGAGCGGCACTACAACGCCGAATGGGCGTTGTCGGCTCAGCTGGAAGTCCTCGGCCGCCAGTTCGACGAGATGGAGGACGAGTACCTGCGCGAGCGCAAGGCCGACATCGAACAGGTCGTCGAGCGCCTGCTGCGCGCCCTGGATGCCCACCAGGGGCGCCGGGCTCCGGCGCTGCCCGTGGAGGCGCGGGACTTTGCGGGCGAGGATCCCCTCGTGCTGGTGGCCAACGACATCTCCCCGGCTGACATGCTTCAGTTCAAGGGCAGCGTCTTCACCGGCTTTGTCACGGACGTGGGCGGGCGCAACTCGCACACCGCCATCGTTGCACGCAGCCTGGACATCCCTGCGGTGGTCGGCGCCCGCGAAGCGAGCCGATTGGTGCAGCAGGATGATTGGGTCATCATCGATGGCGATTCGGGGCTGCTGATCGTCGATCCCTCACCGATCGTGCTGGAGGAGTATCGGTTCCGGCAGCGTCAGGCCAACCTCGAGCGCGAGCGCCTGGCGCGTCTGCGGCACCGCCCCGCGGTCACGCTCGATGGCCAGCGGGTCGAGTTGCTGGCGAACATCGAATTGCCGGGCGATTGTTCGGCGGCCTTGCAAGCCGGGGCTGAAGGAGTGGGCCTGTTCCGCAGCGAGTTCCTGTTCATGAACCGCGAGGACGGCCTGCCGGACGAGGATGAACAGTTCGAGGCCTACCGAGCAGCGGTGCTGGCCATGGATGGCCTGCCGGTGACCATCCGCACCGTGGACATCGGCTCCGACAAACCGCTCGACCGGATGAGCGTCAATGAGTTGCGCCATGAGCACATGCTCAATCCGGCGCTCGGCCTTCGCGCCATTCGTTGGAGCCTGGCCGATCCGGTCATGTTCGAGGTGCAGCTGCGTGCCGTGCTGCGCGCAGCCGCCTTTGGGCCGGTGAAGCTGCTCTTTCCGATGCTGTCCAGCGTGCGCGAGATTCGTGCCACGCTGGCCTCCCTGGCCAGGGTGCGGCAGCAACTGACCGATGAGGAAACCGCCTTCGGCGCCGTCGAGGTGGGGGCGATGATCGAAGTGCCTGCTGCCGCCATGGTGCTGCCGACCTTCCTGCACCACTTCGACTTCGTGTCCCTGGGGACCAACGACCTGATTCAGTACACGCTGGCGATCGATCGCGCGGATGAATCGGTCGCTCATCTCTATGATCCCTGGCATCCTGCCGTGCTCGGCCTGGTAGCGCAGACGATCCGCCTGGCGGTCCAGGCAGGACGCGGGGTCAGTGTCTGCGGGGAGATGGCGGGCGATCCGGACTTCACCGAATGGCTGCTCGCGTTGGGCTTGCGGTCGTTCAGCATGCACCCCGCCCAGTTGCCATCCATCAAGCAGCGCATCCTGCGAGCCGACACCAACCGGCTGCGCGCCCTGCCTGACGCACTGGCTCAGGCAGAAGAACCTCGGCAGGCGTGGCTCCAGTGGTCGTTGGCGCGTGATGCAGCGAGTCTTGCGAGGGCGGCGTGAACTTTTTTCTCGCCTCTGCTTGCCAAGCGATCGAGAGTGTTGTTATAATAGAGGGCTTCGCTGCTCACTGACTTGTTGGTGGTTAGCGAAAGCGTTGGTTGATTGATGCGGCTTGCGGAGTTTGTGGGCGGTGTTGATTACGCCGAAGTGAGTGGGTTCCTTGTGGGCTTGTTTGCTGAGGCGGTTGTTGATGCGAAGCGAAAGCGATGCGGCCGCAATAACCAACCAGTTGACAGGGTTTTGTTTTTAAAGCATAATTTCTGTCTTCGCTGCTGATTGCTGACGCAAACAACAGCAAGCAAGTCGAAAGACGCTTGTTGAATTGTTCGGTGATTGGTGGTTCCGGTTGATGCCGGATTGCTCTTCGGGGCGTGTTCTTTAAAAATCTACAGCCGATAAGCGTGGGCGTTTGAAGGCCTTGTGCCGAACCGAGGTAACTCGGTATTCAAACGCTCACGGAAATGAAGTGTAGCTACGGACTTTGGTCCGTTGTGAGTCTTCGATTCCGTTGAGTAAATCAAGATCGAACTGAAGAGTTTGATCCTGGCTCAGATTGAACGCTGGCGGTATGCCTTACACATGCAAGTCGAACGGTAGGGGGAGCAATCCCCTGAGAGTGGCGAACGGGTGAGTAATACATCGGAACGTGCCCAGTCGTGGGGGATAACGTAGCGAAAGCTACGCTAATACCGCATACGACCTGAGGGTGAAAGCGGGGGACCGAAAGGCCTCGCGCGATTGGAGCGGCCGATGGCAGATTAGGTAGTTGGTGGGGTAAAGGCCCACCAAGCCTGCGATCTGTAGCTGGTCTGAGAGGACGACCAGCCACACTGGGACTGAGACACGGCCCAGACTCCTACGGGAGGCAGCAGTGGGGAATTTTGGACAATGGGCGCAAGCCTGATCCAGCCATACCGCGTGCGGGAAGAAGGCCTTCGGGTTGTAAACCGCTTTTGTCAGGGAAGAAATCTTCTGGGTTAATACCTCGGGAGGATGACGGTACCTGAAGAATAAGCACCGGCTAACTACGTGCCAGCAGCCGCGGTAATACGTAGGGTGCAAGCGTTAATCGGAATTACTGGGCGTAAAGCGTGCGCAGGCGGTTGTGTAAGACAGATGTGAAATCCCCGGGCTCAACCTGGGAACTGCATTTGTGACTGCACAGCTGGAGTACGGTAGAGGGGGATGGAATTCCGCGTGTAGCAGTGAAATGCGTAGATATGCGGAGGAACACCGATGGCGAAGGCAGTCCCCTGGACCTGTACTGACGCTCATGCACGAAAGCGTGGGGAGCAAACAGGATTAGATACCCTGGTAGTCCACGCCCTAAACGATGTCAACTGGTTGTTGGGTGGGTTTCTACTCAGTAACGAAGCTAACGCGTGAAGTTGACCGCCTGGGGAGTACGGCCGCAAGGTTGAAACTCAAAGGAATTGACGGGGACCCGCACAAGCGGTGGATGATGTGGTTTAATTCGATGCAACGCGAAAAACCTTACCTACCCTTGACATGGCAAGAATCCTGGAGAGATCTGGGAGTGCTCGAAAGAGAACTTGCACACAGGTGCTGCATGGCCGTCGTCAGCTCGTGTCGTGAGATGTTGGGTTAAGTCCCGCAACGAGCGCAACCCTTGTCATCAGTTGCTACGTAAGGGCACTCTGATGAGACTGCCGGTGACAAACCGGAGGAAGGTGGGGATGACGTCAGGTCCTCATGGCCCTTATGGGTAGGGCTACACACGTCATACAATGGCCGGTACAGAGGGCTGCCAACCCGCGAGGGGGAGCCAATCCCAGAAAACCGGTCGTAGTCCGGATCGCAGTCTGCAACTCGACTGCGTGAAGTCGGAATCGCTAGTAATCGCGGATCAGCTTGCCGCGGTGAATACGTTCCCGGGTCTTGTACACACCGCCCGTCACACCATGGGAGCGGGTTCTGCCAGAAGTAGTTAGCCTAACCGCAAGGGGGGCGATTACCACGGCAGGGTTCGTGACTGGGGTGAAGTCGTAACAAGGTAGCCGTATCGGAAGGTGCGGCTGGATCACCTCCTTTCTGGAAAATGACCGAGCCGGAATCGTGGTTGAGCAATCAACAATGATTCGAGAGCAAAGTCCAAGGCCTTGGCCTTCAACGCGCCCACACTTATCGGCTGTAAAAACGACAGTGACAGAAGAGATTGGGGTCTGTAGCTCAGTCGGTTAGAGCACCGTCTTGATAAGGCGGGGGTCGTTGGTTCGAATCCAACCAGACCCACCACGGATACCTGAAGGTCGATGACCTGAGGGGAATCGAGGGGGATTAGCTCAGCTGGGAGAGCACCTGCTTTGCAAGCAGGGGGTCGTCGGTTCGATCCCGTCATCCTCCACCAAACTTCTGAACAAGTCGATGCTAACCAAAGGCACGAGGCGCTTGAGCGTGTGGTGATTTTGGTTAGCCATCGAGAGTTGGCTGTTGTTCTTTAACAATTTGTAGAGTCGAATCAGCGTTGTTGGCGGAAAGCCGACCAGGGGTAAAGGCCTGGAAGGCACCGTGCCGCCAATGACAATTGATTGCGTCACCAGACTTCAATGGCTGGATTGCGAGAGCGATCTGGCGAGTTGAAAGTACGGCAAACGTGAATACTCAAACACTGGCACCGGCTTAGTCGCTGGGTGCTGGTGAGTCCTTGACGACATCGATGGAGTCGATGTCAAAGTTATAGGGTCAAGTGACTAAGTGCATGTGGTGGATGCCTTGGCGATTACAGGCGATGAAGGACGTGATAGCCTGCGAAAAGCTTCGGGGAGCTGGCAAATTAGCTTTGATCCGGAGATATCCGAATGGGGAAACCCACCCGCAAGGGTATTGCATGCTGAATACATAGGCATGCAAGGCGAACCCGGCGAACTGAAACATCTCAGTAGCTGGAGGAAAAGACATCAACCGAGATTCCGAGAGTAGTGGCGAGCGAAATTGGAAGAGCCTGCTAGTGATAGCGCGGGACTTAACAGAACGGTCTGGAAAGGCCGGCCACAGTGGGTGATAGCCCCGTATGTGAAAAGATCCGTGTGGTACTGAGCTAGCGACAAGTAGGGCGGGACACGTGAAATCCTGTCTGAAGATGGGGGGACCATCCTCCAAGGCTAAATACTCGTAATCGACCGATAGTGAACAAGTACCGTGAGGGAAAGGCGAAAAGAACCCCGGGAGGGGAGTGAAATAGATCCTGAAACCGCATGCATACAAAAAGTCGGAGCCTCGAAAGGGGTGACGGCGTACCTTTTGTATAATGGGTCAGCGACTTACATTCAGTGGCGAGGTTAACCGAATAGGGAAGCCGAAGAGAAATCGAGTCCGAATAGGGCGTTCAGTCGCTGGGTGTAGACCCGAAACCAGGTGATCTATCCATGGCCAGGATGAAGGTGCGGTAACACGCACTGGAGGTCCGAACCGACTAGTGTTGCAAAACTAGCGGATGAGCTGTGGATAGGGGTGAAAGGCTAAACAAACCTGGAGATAGCTGGTTCTCTCCGAAAACTATTTAGGTAGTGCCTCAAGTATTACCATCGGGGGTAGAGCACTGTTATGGCTAGGGGGTCATGGCGACTTACCAAACCATTGCAAACTCCGAATACCGATGAGTACAGCTTGGGAGACAGTGCACCGGGTGCTAACGTCCGGACACAAGAGGGAAACAACCCAGACCGCCAGCTAAGGTCCCTAAAATTGGCTAAGTGGGAAACGAAGTGGGAAGGCTAAAACAGTCAGGATGTTGGCTTAGAAGCAGCCATCATTTAAAGAAAGCGTAATAGCTCACTGATCGAGTCGTCCTGCGCGGAAGATGTAACGGGGCTCAAGCCAGTTACCGAAGCTGCGGATCGCAGAAATGCGATGGTAGGAGAGCGTTCTGTAAGCCTGCGAAGGTGTCTTGTAAAGGATGCTGGAGGTATCAGAAGTGCGAATGCTGACATGAGTAGCGTTAAAGGGGGTGAAAAGCCCCCTCGCCGTAAGCGCAAGGTTTCCTACGCAACGTTCATCGGCGTAGGGTGAGTCGGCCCCTAAGGCGAGGCAGAGATGCGTAGCTGATGGGAAACAGGTCAATATTCCTGTACCGATGTGTAGTGCGATGTGGGGACGGAGAAGGTTAGCTCAGCCAACTGTTGGATATGTTGGTTCAAGCCTGTAGTCGTGGTCCTTAGGCAAATCCGGGGATCTAAGATGAGGGGTGATAACGAGTCTGCTTGCAGACGAAGTGAGTGATACCCTGCTTCCAGGAAAAGCCACTAAGCTTCAGCTACACACGACCGTACCGCAAACCGACACTGGTGCGCGAGATGAGTATTCTCAGGCGCTTGAGAGAACTCTGGAGAAGGAACTCGGCAAATTGACACCGTAACTTCGGAAGAAGGTGTGCCTTTAGTAGGTGAAGTTGTACAAACGGAGCCCAATGAGGCCGCAGAGAATCGGTGGCTGCGACTGTTTAATAAAAACACAGCACTCTGCAAAGACGAAAGTCGACGTATAGGGTGTGACGCCTGCCCGGTGCTGGAAGATTAAATGATGGGGTGCAAGCTCTTGACTGAAGTCCCAGTAAACGGCGGCCGTAACTATAACGGTCCTAAGGTAGCGAAATTCCTTGTCGGGTAAGTTCCGACCTGCACGAATGGCGTAACGATGGCCACACTGTCTCCTCCAGAGACTCAGCGAAGTTGAAATGTTTGTGATGATGCAATCTCCCCGCGGAAAGACGGAAAGACCCCATGAACCTTTACTGTAGCTTTACATTGGACTTTGAACAGATCTGTGTAGGATAGGTGGGAGGCTTTGAAGTGAGGATGCTAGTTCTCATGGAGCCAACGTTGAAATACCACCCTGGTGTGTTTGAGGTTCTAACCTTGGCCCGTGATCCGGGTTGGGGACAGTGTATGGTGGGCAGTTTGACTGGGGCGGTCTCCTCCCAAAGTGTAACGGAGGAGTTCGAAGGTACGCTAAATACGGTCGGAAATCGTGTTGATAGTGCATTGGCATAAGCGTGCTTGACTGCGAGACTGACAAGTCGAGCAGGTACGAAAGTAGGACAAAGTGATCCGGTGGTTCTGTATGGAAGGGCCATCGCTCAACGGATAAAAGGTACTCTGGGGATAACAGGCTGATACCGCCCAAGAGTTCATATCGACGGCGGTGTTTGGCACCTCGATGTCGGCTCATCTCATCCTGGGGCTGTAGCCGGTCCCAAGGGTATGGCTGTTCGCCATTTAAAGAGGTACGTGAGCTGGGTTTAAAACGTCGTGAGACAGTTTGGTCCCTATCTTCCGTGGGCGCTGCAGATTTGAGGAAGCCTGCTCCTAGTACGAGAGGACCGGAGTGGACGCACCTCTGGTGTACCGGTTGTCACGCCAGTGGCATCGCCGGGTAGCTATGTGCGGAAGAGATAACCGCTGAAAGCATCTAAGCGGGAAACTCGTTCCAAGATAAGATCTGCCGGGGCCTTGAGCCCCCTGAAGAGTCGTCCAAGACCAGGACGTTGATAGGCTGGGTGTGGAAGCGCAGTAATGCGTTAAGCTAACCAGTACTAATTGCTCGTGCGGCTTGACCCTATAACTTTGTCATCCGATCATCGATCTGGACAAAGCAGTGTTCACTGACCCCAAAGTCACCGTACACTGGCAACGCAATCAATAGCTGATTCAAACTCTACAAATTGGTTGAAGTCCCATCGACTTCAACAACAAGTTATGCCTGACGACCATAGCGAGGTGGTCCCACTCCTTCCCATCCCGAACAGGACAGTGAAACACCTCAGCGCCGATGATAGTGCGCATTCGCGTGTGAAAGTAGGTCATCGTCAGGCTTCTACTCCCCTAGCCCCCTCAGCTACAACGCTGCAGGGGGCTTGGCCTTTTGTGAGCGTCCAGCCGCACCATCTGTCCTGAGGGGATGAGCCGGGCGACGATGGCGTCCACCAATCGAACAGGTGGACACCCATGCAACCCAGTACCCACAGGCGCGTACACGGCGCGCAGTTGAAGGCCCAGGTCATTGCGGCGTGCCACGCACCTGGCGCGTCGGTGGCGGCCGTGGCGCTGGCGCACGGGCTGAACGCCAACCTCGTGCGCAAGTGGCTGATCGGCCGAGGACTGAAGCTCGCGGGTGCCCCGCTGCGGTTCATGCCCGTCGAGCTGGCCACCCAGGCCGACGCCGCGAGCGCGACGGTGGCTGGCGCGTCGGCGCCGGCTTCGGGCGTTGAGGCCACCGAAGTTCGACACTTTGCGCCCTTTTGGCGAGGCCGATCTCAATCCCGACAAGCACTTGGCGACGTTTTGAGAGAAGGTTTGTAGTGGCACGTTTGCGGAATTCATGTATTGGCACTATCCTGCCTTTTGGCTATACTCGCAGGCCATGTTCATCAAGCTCACGCGGTCCGGTGGACGCAGCTACGCCCAGCTGGTCGAGTCCTTCCGCGATGAGCAAGGCCGCCCGCGGCAGCGCACCCTGGCCACCCTGGGCCGCACCGATGAGATCGGCGGCCAGGTCGATTCGCTGCTGCAGGGCCTGCTGCGCGTGAAGGGTCGCCCTGCCGCGCTGGCCTCGCCGCCCCAGGTGCAGTTCGAGTCCGCGCTGGCCTTGGGCGATGTCTGGGTGCTGCACCAGCTCTGGCACGAGTTGGGCTTTGATCGGCTGCACGCGGTGTTCCGCCGTGCGCGCTACACCACCCCGGTGGAACAGGCCATCCGCGTGATGGTGTTCAACCGGCTTTGTGATGCCGATTCCAAGCTCGGTGCGCTGCGCTGGTTGCAGACAGTGGCGATGCCCGATGTCGATCCCAGGTCGATCACCCACCAGCACCTGCTGCGCAGCATGGACGCGCTGATGGATCACCAGGCCAGCGTGGACGATTGCGTGGCGCAGTTGCTGCGCCCGCTCATCGACGAGCAGTTGTCGGTGGTGTTCTATGACCTGACGACCATCCGGGTCGAGGGGCTGAGCCAGCAACGCGATGACGTGCGCAAGTTCGGCATGTCCAAGGAAGGTGTCGTTGCCCGGCAGTTCCTGCTGGGCGTGGTGCAGACGGCCGATGGCCTGCCGATCTACCACGAGGTGTTCGACGGCAACGCCAGCGAGGGCCCCACGCTCAAGCCCACACTGGAGCGCGTGCTGCAGCGCTACCCGCATGTGAAGCGCCTGGTGGTGGTGGCCGATCGGGGGCTGCTGTCGCTGGACAACCTGCAGATGCTCAGCGAGCTGAAGCTGCCGGGCGATCGGGCACTGGAGTTCATCCTGGCCGTGCCCGGGCGCCGGCATGGGGACTTCGTCGAACTGCTGGCGCCACTGCAGGCCAGGGCTGAAGGCTCAGCCGCCGAGGTGATCGACGAGCTGAGCTGGCAAGGCCATCGCCTGGTGGTGGCGCACAACGCGCAGCAGGCCGCCGATCTCACCCAGCGCCGACGTGATCGCATCACGGCGTTGCAGGTGCGCGCCCAGGCACTGACCGGCAAGCTCGACGAACAGGACGCCGGCCAGAGCCAGCGCGGGCGCAAGCTGTCTGACAGCGGCGCCAAGGCGCGCTTCTTCCACGAGGTGTGCGAGGCGCACTTGGCCAACATCATCCGGGTGGACCTGAAGTCCGAGCTGTTCACCTACGACATCGACCACGTCGCCCAGGCGCGCGCAGAGGCGATGGACGGCAAGCTGCTGCTGGTGAGCAACGTGCATGACCTGAGCGCCCAGCAGATCGTGGCGCGCTACAAGAGCCTGGCTGACATCGAGCGTGGCTTCCATGTGCTGAAGTCCGAGATCGAGATTGCGCCGGTGTTCCACCGGCTGCCCGAGCGCATCCGCGCGCACGCCAGCATCTGCTTCATGGCGCTGGTGCTGCACCGGGTGATGCGCCAGCGCTTGAGGCTGGCCGGCAGCCCCCTGTCGCCCGAGGCCGCGCTGCAGCAGCTGCGCCGCGTCCAGCGTCACCAAGTGCGCATCGACGGCGCCGAGCCCATCGCCGGCATCTCCACCATCCACCAGGACCAGGCTGACACCCTGGATGCACTCAAGATCAAGAAACCCAGCCTCGACGCCCAAATGTCCCTGCTGTAGTGGCGCGCCGCAAGGTCGCCACTAAGCAAATCAAGGACTTGGCGAGGTTGGTGTCGAACTTCGGAGGCCACCATCCACATCCACGCCTGTCGAGGCGAGTTGCAGTTGGACGTGTGCTGGCCCGCCACGCGAGCCGACGCCTGTGCGACCTTGCTGCGCGAGTGGCTCGCGCTGGCGCGGTGAGCCGCGATGCTGCGCATCGACGCACTGTGGCTGTGCGCGCAGCCGGTGGACATGCGCGCGGGCGCCGAGCGCTTGCTGGCCGCGGTGGTCACCACGCTGGGCGAGGCCCGAGCGCACCACGGCTACCTGTTCGCCAACGCACGGGCCACGCGGGTCAAGCTGCTGGTGCACGATGGCTTCGGCATCTGGTGCGCGGCCAGACGGGTACGTATTCACCCCCTCCCCAGAACGTCCAGAGGAAAGTGGAGCCAGCGAGGACGCAGCCGCGTGAGAGTCAACCCGAGGGAGCCGCTTGCAGAGGCAGCAGGCTGGGGTGAGGCGCCTTGTTGATCCAGGCGAGCACGGCCTGATGCATGTAGTCGATCAAGTCGCGGCCCTGCCGTCGGCAAGTCTCCACTACGCTGAAACCCCGGGCGATGAACTCGTCGCCACGCCGTGATCGCGTGGGCCCGGAGATCTTGCGCTTGAGCACGATGGAGCGGATCGAGCGCTCGGCGTCATTGTTGGTGGGCGGCACCTGAGGGTGGTTCACGAAGCCCCACAACGCCGGCCAGAGCTTGAGCAGGTTCTGACAGGTGGCCTGCGTGCGCCGGCAACCGGTCTGTGCCGCGCCCCGGTCCAATGCCGCCCGGACGCGGCGCTGCAAGGCTTCGAACTGCGCGGCGCTGCGGCCCTGCTCGCGCCAGCGAAACAGCACATAACCCAGTGCCAGCAGCCTCGCACCGATGCGCCCGGCCGCGCCTGGGCGCTGCGCCCCGAAGTTCGACACTTTGCGCCCTTTTGGCGAGGCCGATCTCAATCCCGACAAGCACTTGGCGACGTTTTGAGAGAAGGTCTGTAGTGGCACGTTTGTGGAAGGAAGGTATTGGCACTATCCTGCCTTTTGGCTATACTCGCAGGCCATGTTCATCAAGCTCACGCGGTCCGGTGGACGCAGCTACGCCCAGCTGGTCGAGTCCTTCCGCGATGAGCAAGGCCGCCCGCGGCAGCGCACCCTGGCCACCCTGGGCCGCACCGATGAGATCGGCGGCCAGGTCGATTCGCTGCTGCAGGGCCTGCTGCGCGTGAAGGGTCGCCCTGCCGCGCTGGCCTCGCCGCCCCAGGTGCAGTTCGAGTCCGCGCTGGCCTTGGGCGATGTCTGGGTGCTGCACCAGCTCTGGCACGAGTTGGGCTTTGATCGGCTGCACGCGGTGTTCCGCCGTGCGCGCTACACCACCCCGGTGGAACAGGCCATCCGCGTGATGGTGTTCAACCGGCTTTGTGATGCCGATTCCAAGCTCGGTGCGCTGCGCTGGTTGCAGACAGTGGCGATGCCCGATGTCGATCCCGGGTCGATCACCCACCAGCACCTGCTGCGCAGCATGGACGCGCTGATGGATCACCAGGCCAGCGTGGACGATTGCGTGGCGCAGTTGCTGCGCCCGCTCATCGACGAGCAGTTGTCGGTGGTGTTCTATGACCTGACGACCATCCGGGTCGAGGGGCTGAGCCAGCAACGCGATGACGTGCGCAAGTTCGGCATGTCCAAGGAAGGTGTCGTTGCCCGGCAGTTCCTGCTGGGCGTGGTGCAGACGGCCGATGGCCTGCCGATCTACCACGAGGTGTTCGACGGCAACGCCAGCGAGGGCCCCACGCTCAAGCCCACACTGGAGCGCGTGCTGCAGCGCTACCCGCATGTGAAGCGCCTGGTGGTGGTGGCCGATCGGGGGCTGCTGTCGCTGGACAACCTGCAGATGCTCAGCGAGCTGAAGCTGCCGGGCGATCGGGCACTGGAGTTCATCCTGGCCGTGCCCGGGCGCCGGCATGGGGACTTCGTCGAACTGCTGGCGCCACTGCAGGCCAGGGCTGAAGGCTCAGCCGCCGAGGTGATCGACGAGCTGAGCTGGCAAGGCCATCGCCTGGTGGTGGCGCACAACGCGCAGCAGGCCGCCGATCTCACCCAGCGCCGACGTGATCGCATCACGGCGTTGCAGGTGCGCGCCCAGGCACTGACCGGCAAGCTCGACGAACAGGACGCCGGCCAGAGCCAGCGCGGGCGCAAGCTGTCTGACAGCGGCGCCAAGGCGCGCTTCTTCCACGAGGTGTGCGAGGCGCACTTGGCCAACATCATCCGGGTGGACCTGAAGTCCGAGCTGTTCACCTACGACATCGACCACGTCGCCCAGGCGCGCGCAGAGGCGATGGACGGCAAGCTGCTGCTGGTGAGCAACGTGCATGACCTGAGCGCCCAGCAGATCGTGGCGCGCTACAAGAGCCTGGCTGACATCGAGCGTGGCTTCCATGTGCTGAAGTCCGAGATCGAGATTGCGCCGGTGTTCCACCGGCTGCCCGAGCGCATCCGCGCGCACGCCAGCATCTGCTTCATGGCGCTGGTGCTGCACCGGGTGATGCGCCAGCGCTTGAGGCTGGCCGGCAGCCCCCTGTCGCCCGAGGCCGCGCTGCAGCAGCTGCGCCGCGTCCAGCGTCACCAAGTGCGCATCGACGGCGCCGAGCCCATCGCCGGCATCTCCACCATCCACCAGGACCAGGCTGACACCCTGGATGCACTCAAGATCAAGAAACCCAGCCTCGACGCCCAAATGTCCCTGCTGTAGTGGCGCGCCGCAAGGTCGCCACTAAGCAAATCAAGGACTTGGCGAGGTTGGTGTCGAACTTCGGAGACCTGGTGACGCACCGGTTTGCCCTGCACGTTCACCGCGCCGCCGCAGTTGCACTGCGCCGGGGGCACACAGTCTTGGACACCGTCCACCTCCGTCTCGGGCAGCAGCGCCCGGTACGCGCCGGGGTGGCCCTTCTGGGCACCGCGCTTGCGCTGGCTGGCGCGGCGCTGGGCGCGGTTACCGCTACCCGGTCCATCCGACGACGGCGGCTTCGATGAGTTGCGCGAGTCCACCTTCAGCCGCTCTTGCAGCCACGCCATCTGCTCGCGCAGTTGGGCGAGTTCCAGGGCCATCGTCTCGATCACCGCGTGGCACTCCGGCAGCGTCGCCGGCATCGTCATCGATACCGGCTGGAACGGTGCCTTGTCCTCGCTCTCAGCGCTGTTCATGCGGCCAGTGTCTTCGCAAAATCATCCACTTACAAGTAGACCTTCAAGTCACGGCTGAGGTAAGGGTGCAAGCCTGCGTTGGCGCTTGGGGGGCGGGGGTGAATAGATACGCCAGACGGCTGCACGCCGGACGCTTCGTCTGGATCGCGACCAACCCGGCCGACCCTGCCGACCCAGCCGTCCCGATGGCGCTGCAACTCAGCCGCGAGCAGTTCGACGCACTGGTCGTGGGCCTGCCCTGGCAGCGCCTGCCCGAGGTCAGGGTCATCACCCGCGTGTGAGGACCCTGCGACGCGTGCGGTGGCAACGGCAGTTGTGCCAATGGCGCGGGCCGCACGCCTGCGCCACCATGAGCGCCGATGCTCGACGGCCACGACCTCACGCCGCAGATGCTGCAGGGCCTGACCCCGCAGGCACGCGCGCTCATCGAGCAGATGCAGCAGCGCCTGGCGCAACAGGACGCGGCGCTGGGCACCAGCGCACGCATGCTGGCCGAACGCACGGTGGCACTGGCCGAACACCAGGCCCTCATCGAGCGCAAGGACCGCGAACTCGCCCTGCGCGAGGCGCAGTGCGCCAAGCTGGAGTTCGAGCTCGCACGGCTGGCAGCTGGGGGTCAAGGCCGAGGCCATGACCGCCCAGCAGCGGCGCTTGTTCGACGAGACCCGCAGCGAAGACGAGGCCGACCTGCAGGCACAGCTGGCACGCCTGCGCGAGCAGGCTGGCGCGAGCGCGGGCAAGCCCCCATCGCCTCGCCACGTCGCCCGCGGCGCCAGGCGCTGCCCGACAGCCTGCGGCGCGTGGAGCATCGCCACGAGCCCGCCAACACCACCTGCGCGCACGAGGGGTGCGGGCGTGCGATGGTACGCATCGGCGAGGACGTCACCGAGCGCCTGGACGTCGTGCCCGCCGAGTTCTTCGTGCACCGCCACGTCTACGGCAAGTGGGCTTGCCGCGCCTGCCAGAGCTTGAAGCAGGCACCCAGCGTGCCCGAGGTCATCGACGGCGGTCTGGCCAGCAGCGGGTTGCTGGCGCACACCCTGATCAGCCGCTACGCCGATCACTTGCCGTACTACCGGCAAGAGACGATCAACGCGCGCTCGGGCGTGCACACGCCGCGCTCGACGCTGGCGGCCTGGGCCGGTGCCGCCGGCGCGGCACTGCAACCGCTGTACGAGGCGCACAAGCGCTTCGTGCTCGACTGCCGGGTACTGCACGCCGACGAGACGCCGGTGGCCCTGCTAGAGCCTGGCGCGGGCAAGACCCGACGCGCCTACATCTGGGCCTACGCCAGGAGCTTGCACGACGCGCAGCCGGGGGTGATCTACGACTTCTGCCGAGGTCGCGGCGCTCAGTACCCGACCAAGTTCCTTGCCGGCGACCCTCGCCAGGGCATCGCCGCCTGGGCCGGCACGCTGCTGACCGATCGCTACCAGGGCTACGAGAGCGTGCTCGACCCTCGCTACCACCCCGGGCGCACCGCTGCGGCCTGTGTCGCCCATGCCAGGCGCAAGTTCGACGAACTCGCCAAGGCCCGCACCAGCGTGCTGGCCGACGAGGCCATCGTGCGCTGGGCGCGCATCTACGAGATCGAGGGCGCACTGGCGCACCTGGAGGACGACGAACGCCAGTGGCAGCGCCAGGCGTTGGCCAAACCCTGCTGGGACGAACTCAAGGCCTGGCTGGCGCACGAACGCCGACGCGTCGTCGATGGCGGCGCTGCGGCCTCGGCCATCGACTACACGCTCAACCACTGGCAGGCGCTCACGCGCCACCTCGACGACGGTGCAGTGGCCGTCGACAACAACCACCTTGAGCGGCAGATCAAGCCCTGGGCGATGGGCCGCAAGGCATGGATGTTCGTCGGCAGCGAACAGGCCGGCGAGCGCGCAGCCATCGTGATGAGCCTGGTGCAGTCGGCCAAGCTCAACGGCCACGACCCGCATGCCTACCTGCGTGACGTGCTGCAGCGACTGCCTACACAGCTCAACAGCCGCATCGAAGAGTTGCTGCCGCACCGCTGGGTGCCGGCCACAAGCTGACCCTCCGGGTCACGTCAACGTGGCTGCGCTGGACGCTCACGATCAGTCCCTGGTCCGCTCAGTGCGCTTCCTCCCAGTTGCCGCCAACGCCTACCTCAGCAACAAGCGGCACCTTCAAGGCAGCAACTCCAGCCATCAGGCGGGGCAGCGCCTCAGTTGCCCAAATCAGTTCAGCAGCTGGGACTTCCAACACCAGTTCGTCATGCACCTGCATGATCATCCGACTGGCGCGTCCTTCCTCATCGATCGTGCGTTGCACGGCAATCATCGCAAGCTTGATCAGGTCGGCGGCGGTTCCCTGCATCGGCGCATTGATGGCCTGGCGTTCTGCTGCGGCGCGTCGAGGTCCACTGCCACCGCGGATTTCGGGCAAGACAATTCGACGGCCAAAGAGCGTTTCGACGTATCCCTGGGCCGATGCGCTGGCTCGCGTGTCGTCCATGTAGCGTTTCACGTCCGGATAGCGCGCAAAGTATCGGTCGATGTAGTCCCGCGCTGCCTTCTGCTCGATACCGAGGCTGGTGGCCAAGCCAAAGGCACCCATGCCGTAAATCAGGCCGAAATTGATCGTCTTGGCATAGCGGCGTTGTTCGGCACTGACTTCCTCCAAAGGCAGTCCGAATACCTCTGCGGCCGTGGCGCGGTGGACGTCCAGGCCATTCGCAAAGGCGCTCAACAGGTTGGCATCGCCTGAAATGTGCGCCATCAGGCGCAGTTCGATCTGCGAATAGTCAGCGCTCACCAATCGATGCCCGGCGGGAGCGACGAAGGCCTCGCGCACGCGCCGACCCTCTGCAGTGCGAATGGGGATGTTCTGGAGATTGGGCTCATTGCTGGAGAGCCGCCCGGTGACCGCCACGGCCTGCGCGTAGTTGGTGTGGATCCGTCCAGTAGATGGGTTGACCATCTGCGGCAGCTTGTCGGTGTACGTGCCCTTGAGTTTGGCCAGGCTGCGGTGTTCGAGGATGCGCGCTGGCAACGGATAGTCGGCCGCGAGCTCCTGAAGCACCTCTTCGTCGGTGCTGGGGGCGCCGCTGGCGGTCCTTTTCTTGACCGGCAATCCGAGCTTGCCGAAGAGAATCTCGCCGATCTGTTTCGGGCTGCCCAGGTTGAAGGGCTGGCCGGCGATCTCGTAGGCTTCCTGTTCCAGTTGCAGCATGCGCTGCGCCAGCTGCTGGCTCTGGCGTGCCAGCGCCCCGGCGTCAATCAGCACGCCATGCCGTTCGATGCGTGCCAGCACGGCGGCGGTGGGCAGCTCGATGCGCTCGTAGACCTCCTGCAGCCGCGGCTCCTGGGCGAATTCCGGGGCGAAGTGGGCATGCACCTGCAGCGTCATTTCGCTGTCTTCACCGGAGTACGTGGTCGCTCGCTCGATGTCGACGTGGCTGAACGGGATCTGGTTGGCGCCCTTGCCGCAGAGGTCCTCGTAGTTCAGGCCGATGCGGCCGAGGTGGCGCTCGGCCAGGCTGGCGAGCCCGTGCGGCCGGTGTGCTTCCAGCACGTAGCTCTCCAGCATCGTGTCGTGCCGGTAGCCGCGCACCGGGATGCCGTGGTTGGCGAAGACGTGGGTGTCGTACTTGATGTTCTGGCCCACCTTTGCTGCCGAGGCGTCTTCGAGCCAGGGGCGCAGCGCCGCCAGGACCACGTCCAGGGCCAGCTGTTCCGGGGCGCCTGGATAGTCGTGGCCCACCGGAATGTAGGCTGCCTCGTAGGGCTGCACCGCGAGGCTGATGCCGACGATGCGCGCGCGCATCGGTTCCAGCGAGTCCGTCTCGGTGTCCACGGCCGTGAGCGCCGCTGCCCGGATGCGGGTGAGCCAGCCGTCGAGTTGCTCGACCGTGAGCACGGTTTCGTAGCGGCCGACTCGCCCAGGGACGGAAGGGGGGGAAGGGACGGATGGTGCCGCCGCGTCGGCAGCGGCGGACGCGCCGGGCGGAAGGGCCTGCGCAACGGGTTTGGGTTCACCAGATGTACTGGACTGCCCCTCCAGCTCGCGCCGCCAGGTCTTGAAGCCGTGCATGGTGTAGAAGGCCAGCAGTCCGTCGGCATCGGCACTGCCCCATTTCAACGCCTCCAGTCCAGGCCAGCCCGGAACCTGGCCGCTCAGGTCGCAGTCGGTCTTCACGGTGACCAGCCGCCGCCCTGTGGGCAGCCAGTCCAGCGCCCGGCGCAGGTTCTCGCCGGCCACGCCCTTGATGCGCCCGGCTGCTGCCATCACGGCGTCCAGCGAACCGTGCTCGGCGATCCACTTGGCGGCCGTCTTGGGCCCGACCTTTTCCACGCCGGGCACGTTGTCCACCGCGTCGCCCATCAGCGTCAGGTAGTCGACGATGCGGTCGGGCGGCACGCCGAACTTGGCCTGCACACCTGCGCGATCGAGCGACTCGCGGCTCATCGTGTTGATCAAGGTGACGTGATCGGTCACCAGTTGGGCCAGGTCCTTGTCGCCGGTAGAGATCACGACGCGATGGCCCTCGGCCTCGGCGATGCGTGCCAGCGTCCCGATCGCATCGTCGGCCTCGATGCCCGGCACCTCCAGCACCGGCCAGCCGAGCAGCCGAACCACCTCGTGGATGGGCGCAATCTGGGCACGCAGGTCCTCGGGCATCGGCGGTCGATGCGCCTTGTAGTCGGCGTACCACTCGTCCCGGAAGGTCGGCCCCGACGCATCGAACACACAGGCTGCGTGCTCCGCCCCGATCTGCTGGCGCAGTTGCTGGAGCATCGCCACGATGCCGTGGATCGCGCCAGTGGGTTCGCCCGCGGGGCCGCGCAGGTCCGGCATGGCGTGGTAGGCGCGGTACAGGTAGCTGGAGCCGTCGACCAGCAGGAGGGTCGGGCGCTCGACGGCCGAGGGCAGCGCGGGAGTGGAGACTGAGGGGAGGGAGCTCTGCATGGCGGCGATTGTGGCGCCTGTCAGCCGGGCCTGGTGGCGCGCCACCTACAATCCCGCCATGCCCTTCCGCCCCGACTTCCTGCCGCGCATGCCCGCTCCTGCCAGGTGGGTGAGGGGGGCTCTCTGCGCGCTGGGGATCGCCGGGGCCGGGGTTTGCGCCGCGGACCTGACCGCACCTCCTGATCTGCGCCAGTTGCCCGCGTCGGCACCTTCTCGTGCGGCTGCGGCCGCTTCCTCGCCGGCAGCGGCGGCCTCGAGGGCGGTGGCGCAGGCGGCGTCGGCAACGCAGGCGGTGGTGATCGAGGACCGCTTCACGCGCATCGAAGAGTTGCACGAGCGCGGCGAAGTCCGCAGCATCAAGGTGCAACCCAAGGGCGGGCGCGCCTACGAGATCGTGCCCGCCACCGGGGGACGGGACATGAGCAACAGCGCCGGCAATGGCCGTGCTGCCGCCGGGCAGCGCGTCTGGCCCGTGCTGAGCTTCTGAGTCCCTCCCTCCCCCGGGCAATCCGTCTCTCTCTTCTCTTTTTCGTCTACGTCGTCGATGGCTGTCTTCACTGAAGTGACCCTGCATGCCGCACAGGCGCTGGTCACCCGTCTGGGCCTGGGCCAGGTGGTCGCGCTGCGCGGCATCACCTCCGGCATCGAGAACACCAACTACTTCGTCGACACCGACGACGGCCAACGTACCCGTCAGTGGGTGCTCACGTTGTTCGAGCGCCTCAGCCACGAGCAGTTGCCCTTCTATCTGCACCTGATGAAGCACCTTGCGATGCGCGACATCCCGGTGCCCGACCCGCAGGCCGACGCCACGGGCGAGATCCTGCACACCGTCTGCGGCAAGCCCGCGGCCCTGGTGGGCAAACTCTCTGGCGGGCACCAGCTGGCGCCGTCCGACTGGCACTGCCGCCAGGTGGGCACGATGCTGGCGCGCCTGCATCAGGCCGGTGCGGACTACCCGCGCGCGCAGCCCAACCTGCGCGGTCTGGCGTGGTGGACCGAGACCGTGCCGGTGGTGCACCCCTTCCTGACGCTCGCGCAGCAGCAGCTGATCGATGAGGAGCTGGCCTTCCAGCAGCACCTGGCCACCACCTCCGCCTACCAGGCCCTGCCGCGCGGCCCGGTGCACGCCGACCTGTTCCGCGACAACGTGATGTTCGATGGCCTGCCGGGGCACGAGAAGCTCACCGGCTTTTTCGATTTCTACTTTGCTGGCGTCGATACCTGGCTGTTCGACATCGCGGTGTGCCTGAACGACTGGTGCATCAGCCTGGAGTCCGGCCGGCTCGATGAGCAGCGTGCCCAGGTCTTCCTGGCGGCCTACGACAGCGAGCGCACACTCACCCATGACGAGCTGCGCCTGCTGCCGGCGCTGCTGCGTGCGGGCGCCCTGCGCTTCTGGATCTCGCGCCTGTGGGATTTCCACCTGCCGCGCGAGGCCAGCATGCTCAAGCCGCACGACCCGACCCACTTCGAGCGGGTGCTGCGCGAGCGCGTCGGCAACCCCTGGCACTGGATGCGTTGATGTTGCGACGGGACCTCCGCCGATGAAACTGCGACAAGCGCCTCCGATGGATGGCATGCGCTGGATGCTCAGCGGCGTGCACTGGGCCAAGAGCCAGACCTTCACCTTGCTGGGCATGATGGGCTTCATGCTCTTCGGCCTGGGGCTGCTGCTGGCGCTGCCTCTGGTGGGGCCCCTGCTGGTCGGCATACTGCTGCCGGCGTTGACGGCGGGCTGGGTGGCGGTGGTGGAGTCGTTGAAGGCGGGGCGGCGACCCACGCCCGCCGTGCTCTTCGCACCGCTGGGGGCAACCTCGCGCCGCTCGATGCTCGGGCTGGGTGTGGCCCATGCCGCGGCGGCGGCCCTGATGCTCTGGCTGGCAGACCTGATCGACCCGGCGATGCATTCCGCCTGGCGCGAGGCGATGTCCGCCGACGTCGGGGACGATGCCCGGCTGGCGGCCTTCCAGGCGCTGCAGAACGGCATGCTGCTGCGCATGGTGATGACCGTGCCGGTGGCGCTGGTGTTCTGGCATGCGCCAGTGATCCTGCAACGCGAGGGCGGCAGCATCGCCCGGGCCGTTTTTGCCAGTGCCGTGGCCAGCCTGCGCAACCTGGGCGCCTTCGTGGTCTATGGCGTCGCCTGGGTGGTGGCCGACCTGATGCTCTCGCTGCTGCTGGGTGGCGTGCTCGCCCTGCTGGGTTTGGCGGCGTGGGCGATGTTCTTCGCCATGCCGGTGGCCCTGCTGTTCTCGGCCGCCTTCTATGCGTCGCTGTACGCCAGCGTGCATGGCTGTGTCGAGTTCGGCGACCCGGTATCGCCTGAGCCACCGGGGGTCGACCCGGCGGCCTGACCTCAAAACGTCAGCGTTCGCACCCCGGCTGCGGTGCCCAGCAGGCAGACGCTGGCGCGGTGGCGTCCAAAGATGCCCACGGTGACGACACCAGGCCACTGGTTGACCTCGGTTTCCATCGCCAGGGGCTCGGTGATGCGCAGGCCGCGCACATCGAGGATGGCGTTGCCGTTGTCGGTCACCACGCCGGCGCGCAGCGTGGCCTGGCCGCCATATTGGCGCTCGAAGCGGCGCGCCACCTGCGCAGCAGCCATCGGGATCACCTCCACCGGCAGCGGGTAGCTGCCGAGCACCTCGACCAGCTTGCTCTCGTCGGCGATGCAGACGAAGCGCTCGGCCAGGTCGGCGACGATCTTCTCGCGCGTGAGCGCCGCGCCGCCGCCCTTGATCATGTGGCCGCTGTGGTCGATCTCGTCGGCGCCGTCGATGTAGACCGGGATGGACGTCACCGTCGCCGCGTCCAGCACCGTGATGCCGTGCGCGCGCAGCCGCTCGGTGCTGGCCACCGAGCTGGAGACCGCCCCGGCGATGCGATCCTTCATCGTCGCCAACGCGTCGATGAAGTGGTTCACCGTCGAGCCGGTGCCCACGCCTACCACCGTGCCGGGCACCACGTAGGCCAATGCGGCCTGGCCGACCAGCGCCTTGAGTTCGTCTTGCGTCATGTTCACGGGCACCGGCAAGGCACCTTCCATCGGGGACAATCCGTGAATTATGGCGTTTGTCCCCTACGGCCTGACCCGGCCCTTCCTCTTCAGCCTCGACCCCGAGACCGCTCACGAGCACACCCTGGACGCGATGGCGCGCTTCCAGAACACCCCGCTGCAGTGCCTGTGGAGCCAGCGCCGCGTCAGCGACCCGGTGACGCTGGCGGGCCTGCGCTTTCCCAACCGCATCGGCCTGGCCGCGGGGCTGGACAAGAATGGCCGCTGCATCGACGGCCTGGGCGCGATGGGCTTCGGCTTCATCGAGGTGGGCACCGTCACCCCCAAGGGCCAGCCCGGCAACCCCAAGCCGCGCATGTTCCGCCTGCCGCAGGCCAACGCGCTGATCAACCGGCTGGGCTTCAACAACGAGGGGCTGGACAGCTTCCTGGCCAACGTCCGGCGCGCGACGAGCTTTCGCCGTGCCGGCGGCATCCTCGGCCTGAACATCGGCAAGAACGCCGCCACGCCGATCGAGAACGCGGCGGACGACTACCTGATCGGCCTGGCCGGCGTCTACCCGCACGCCGACTACGTGACGGTCAACATCTCCAGCCCCAACACCAAGAACCTGCGCGCGCTGCAGAGTGACGAGGCGCTCGATGCGCTGCTCGGCGCCCTGCAGCAGCGCCGCCTGCAACTGGCGACCGAGCACGGCCGCAGCGTGCCGATGTTCGTCAAGATCGCGCCCGACCTGGACGAGGCGCAGATCAAGGTGATCGCCGCGACGCTGCGCCACAACGGCATCGACGGCGTGGTCGCCACCAACACCACCATCGAGCGCGCCAAGGTGGCCGGCCTTGCGCACGCGGACGAGACCGGTGGCCTGTCCGGTGCGCCGGTCTTCGAGGCCAGCAACCGCGTCATCCAGGCGCTGCGTGCCGAGTTGGGTAGCACCTACCCGATCATCGGCGTGGGCGGCGTGCTCAGCGGTGCGGATGCACGGGCCAAGCGCGCCGCTGGAGCGGACGTGGTGCAGGTCTACACCGGCCTGATCTACCGCGGCTCGGCCCTGGTGCCGGAGTGCGCCGACGCGCTGCGGCGCTGACAGCTGAGCGGCCCTGGGGACAGGGCTGACCTTGTCTGAGGAGCGGTCGGAAGTCACGCGCGGCCGGGGGGCGCTCCTCAAGCGCCCGCCGCTTTCCCCGATTGCCCATGGATGCCCGCATCCACCCCCGAGACCGACGACCTGGCCCTGGCCTCCCTGTCAGAGGAGGGCGACGCCAGTGCTGAGCCCAGCCCCTCCAGTCCCGAGGAGGAGGCCGAGGCGCGCCGCGCTGCCAAGCTGGCGCAGATCCTGGATCGCATGACCCGGCACGCGGACTTTCCTTCGCTGAAGGAGTCCATCCGCGGCATCCAGAAGGTCTCCCGCTCCGATCTGGCCCACCTGCGCGCCCTGACCGACGAGGTGCTGCAGGACGTCGCGCTGACCAACAAGCTGCTGCGGTTGATCAACACCGCCTACTACAGCTCGGTCGGCGGTGGCGCCATCACCACCATCAGCCGGGCGGTGGCGCTGATGGGCTTCAACTCGGTGGGCATGCTGGCCGCCTCGCTCGCGCTGTTCGAGCGCCTGCCCAAGGGGGCTGACGGGGCCCGGGTGCGCGAAGAGTTCGCCTGCTCGCTGATGGCCGCGCTGATCGCCAATGAGCTCTGCCCGTCGCGCAAGCTGCAGGAGAGCGCCTACATCACCGCGCTGTTCCAGAACCTCGGTGTGATGCTCTCCTGGCTGCACCTGGCCGAAGAGACCCGCGAGGTGGAGGGGCGCCTGATCGCGCTCGACCCGGCGCAAGCCGAGGCGGCCTTCGGCCCCAGCCCGACGCACCGCCTGGATCCGCAGGAGGTCGAACGTGTCTCCCGCGAGGTGATGGGCGTAGGCTTTCAGGACCTGGGCATCGAGATCGCCCAGCAGTGGGGCTGGCCCCCCGAGGTCGTGCAGGCCCTGCGCCCGCTGCCGACGCCGGCCGAGGAGCAGCACTTCGCCGCGCACGACCATGTGCGGGGCGTTTGCACGGCCGCCAACCGGCTGGCACGCGAGCTGTTCGGCTGCACCGCCGAGCAGCGGCCCGAACGTCTGGCTGCCTTCCTGGCCGAGTGGGGCTTTGCGCTGCAGCTCGACAGCGAGCGGCTTGACGGGGTCATCGAGCGCACCCTGGCCGAGTGGGCCGAGCTGGCCCCCGTGATGAGCCTGCCTCGCCCCGAGCTGCTTTCGGCCACGCTGGCCGGTACGCCCGGTGCGGCCAGTCCCCCCGGGCGTGGCAAGCCGGCCGCACGCGGCAGCCTGCCGCCTGCGCCGGTGCCTCCTCCTACGGCGCGTCGCCCGCCGGCACCGCCTGCCGCGGCCGCCCGCGCGACCGCTCCAGCAGCCGCCCCGGCCGGCAAGGCCGCGCCACCGTCGCTGCCGCCGCGGGCTGATGACCCCATGCGCATCGCCCACCTCACGGCCGGCATCGAGAAGCTCAGCCTTGCAGCCCTCTCCGACACCAACGTCACCCACCTGATGCAGGCCTTCATGCAGGTGCTGCGCGAGGCGCTGCATGTGCGCCGGGTCCTGATCTGCCTGCGCGCCCGCAACCCCGATCGGCTCGAAGGCCGCATGGGCAGCAGCCCCGATGCCACCCGCCTCGCGGCGGCCTTTCGCATCCCCCTGCAGCCTCCAGCCGACCTGTTCGGCCTGCTGTGCCTGAAGGGCAGTGACACGCTGATCACCGACACCAGCGACCCCCTGATCGCCGAGCGCCTGCCGGCCTGGTTCCTGCAGCAGGTCCGGGCCGACGCCTTTCTCCTCCTGCCGCTGGTGCGTGCCGGCCAGGTGGTGGGCATGGTCTACGCGGACAGCCCGCTGGGCGGCCAGCCGCTGCACCTCACCGAGCGGGAGCTCAATCTCGTCAAGGGCCTGCGCAACCAGGTGCTGATGGCGCTGCAGCTGCGCGAGTCCGCACCTGCGCCTGGGCGTTGAGGTGGTTGACACCCCCAGGCGCCGGGGGCGGCAGGGAACGATCCGGCGCGCGCCGGGTCGTAGACTCCCATGTCTGACTCACAGGCGGTGCACCGCTCCATGATGGCTTCGACCCTCCCGCGTTTCCTCGCTCGCGCCGTGTTCACACTGGCGGCCGGTATCTTCCTGGCCAGCCTGGTGTTTGCCGGTGCGCTGCTGAGCCTCGTCTGGCTGATCTGGAGCCTGTTGCGCGGCCGCCGGCCGACCTGGCGCGGCTTCGACCTGCGCTCGGCGCAGAGCTGGCGGGGCCCGCAGCGCCACGCACCGAACTGGCCCGGCTTCTCCACCACCCAGCGCGCCACCGCGCCCGCCGATGTGGTGGAAGGCCAGGCGCGCGAGGTGGGACAGGGCGAGCGGCTGCGGCGCGACTGAGCCCGGTCCCGCGGCCATCTGCGGGAAGTCACATGCCCTTGCGTTTGGCTGAGAATGACGCGCAAGTGGCCCGGTCAGTCCTGCGGGCTGACAGGTGCTGATGTCACCGGGAAGAGCTGCCAAGACGAGAAAAAGCCCCTCAAATCAATGATTTGAGGGGCTTGATCTGGTGGGCGGTGCAGGGTTCGAACCTGCGACCCCTGCCGTGTGAAGGCAGTGCTCTACCGCTGAGCTAACCGCCCGGAAACCGGGCTTTGCTGACGTTGCAATGTTGTGTGCGCTGCAGCAAGACTGCAACTATAACCTGCTTCAGGCGGGTTGTGCAAGCATTTGGCGCCAAATGGTCTTGCCGCCACAGGCCTTGTCGAGGCCGGACAACAGCGCTTCGTGTGCGGCTTCCTCATCGGCATTGGCTGCCAGCACCGGCAACTCGAAGCTGCTGAGGTCGATGGCGAGGTCGGCCTGCTCGGTGGCGTCGCTGTCGCTGCCCTCCTGCGGGCCGTCGATCACCAGCGAGTGCTGGCCGCGGGTGAGGCGGATGTAGACCTCGGCGAGCAGTTCAGCGTCCAGCAGCGCGCCGTGCAGCGTGCGCTTGGAGTTGTCGACCTCGAGGCGACGGCACAGCGCGTCCAGCGAGTTGGCCTTGCCAGGGTAGGCCTCGCGGGCCATCGCGAGGGTGTCGACGATGCCGCTGGCCAGGGTGGCCACGCCGCTGTGCCTGACGCGCTTCAGCTCGGCATCGAGAAAGCCGACGTCGAAGGCCGCGTTGTGGATCACCACCTCGGCGCCGCGCAGGTACTCGACGAACTCGCTCGCCACCGCCGCGAAGAGTGGCTTGTCGGCCAGGAACTCGTCGGTCAGCCCGTGCACCCGCACCGCCTCCTCGTTGTTGGGGCGCTCGGGGTTGAGGTAGAAGTGCAGGTTGCGCCCGGTCAGGCGCCGGTTGACCATCTCCACGCAGCCGAGTTCGACGATGCGGTCGCCCGCATCCGGGCTGAGGCCGGTGGTTTCGGTGTCGAGGAAGACTTGTCTCATCGCGGCATGCCGGCAGGGCCGATCAATGGTTTTCCCGGGCGTGGTTGATCGTGTACTTCGGGATCTCGACCACCAGGTCCTGCCGGGCGACGATGGCCTGGCAGCCCAGGCGCGAGTTGGGCTCCAGGCCCCAGGCGCGGTCGAGCAGGTCTTCTTCGGTCTCCTCCATCTCGTTGAGCGAGCGGAAGCCCTCCCGCACGACGACGTGGCAGGTGGTGCAGGCGCAGCTCATGTCGCAGGCGTGCTCGATGGCGATGCCGTTTTCCAGCAGGGCCTCGCAGATCGAGGTGCCGGGAGCGGCCTGGATGGTCGTGCCCTCGGGGCAGAGCTCGTGGTGCGGCAGGATCTTGATGGCGGGCATGGGGGGAGGAGTCCTTGGGCGGTCAGATCTCGTCCAGGCGGCGGCCGGTGAGTGCCTGCTGGATGCCGCGGTTCATGCGGCGGGCGGCGAGCAGCTCGGTGCCTTCGGCCAGTGACTGGGTGGCGGCCTCGATGGCGGCGGTGTCGTCGCTGGTGATGCGCTCGCGCACCTGGCGCATCAGGCCGTCCACGGCGGCACGCTCGGCCTCGTCAAGCAGGTCAGCGTCGGCGTCCAGCGCGGAGGCGGTGGCCAGCAGCATGCGGTCGCCCTCGACGCGGGCCTCCTGCAGGGCGCGGCGCTTCATGTCGGCCTCGGCCTCGCTGAAGCCGGACTGCAGCATGCCGGCGATCTGCTCGTCGCTCAGGCCGTAGCTGGGCTTGACGGTGATGGCCGCCTGTACGCCCGAGCCCAGCTCCTGGGCGGCGACGGAGAGCAGCCCGTCGGCATCGACCTGGAAGGTGACGCGGATGCGCGCCGCGCCCGCGGCCATCGGCGGGATGCCGCGCAGCTCGAAGCGCGCCAGCGAGCGGCAGTCCGCCACCAGTTCGCGCTCGCCCTGCACGACGTGGATGGCCATGGCGGTCTGGCCGTCCTTGTAGGTGGTGAAGTCCTGCGCCTTGGCGGTGGGGATGGTGCTGTTGCGCTCGATCACGCGCTCCACCAGCCCGCCCATGGTCTCCAGGCCCAGCGACAGCGGGATCACGTCGAGCAGCAGCAGCTCGCCGTCGGCCGAGTTGCCGGCCAGCGCGTTGGCCTGGATGGCGGCGCCCAGGGCCACGACTTCGTCGGGGTTCAAGTTGACCAGTGGCTCGCGGCCGGTGGCCGCGCCCACGGCGCGGCGCACTGCCGGCATGCGCGTGGAGCCGCCCACCATGACAACGCCGGCCAGGTCGGCGGGCTTGACCTTGGCGTCACGCAGCACGCGGCGCAGCAGGGTGATGGTGCGCTCGGTCAGCGGCGCAGTGGCGGCTTCGAACTCGCTGGCGTCCAGCTCCAGCGCCAGGTCGCCATCGGCCAGCGCACAGCGCACGGCGGTGCGCGTGGCGCCCGACAGGCGCTCCTTGGCCGCACGCGCCTGCACCAGCAGGCTGCGCTTGTCGCCGGCGGACAATCTTTCCAGCGGGGGCAGGCCGGCGCGCTGCAGCAGCAGGGCGCCCAGAGCGTGGTCGTAGTCGTCGCCGCCCAGGGCGGAGTCGCCGCCGACGGCCACCACCTCGAACACGCCGCGCGACAGGCGCAGCAGCGAGATGTCGAAGGTGCCGCCGCCCAGGTCGTAGACGGCGTAGAGGCCCTCGCTGGCGTTGTCCAGCCCGTAGGCGATGGCCGCGGCGGTGGGCTCGTTGAGCAGGCGCAGCACGTTCAGCCCGGCCAGCTGGGCCGCGTCCTTGGTGGCCTGGCGCTGGGCGTCGTCGAAGTAGGCCGGCACGGTGATCACCGCGCCGAAGAGCTCGTCGGTGTCGAAGGTGTCCTGCGCCCTGTAGCGCAGCGTGGCCAGGATCTCGGCGGAAACTTCCACCGGCGACTTCTCGCCCTCGCGGGTGACGATGCCGACCATGCCGGGGCGGTCGGTGAAGTCGTAAGGCAGCCGGCCGCGATCGGCGATGTCGGCCAGCGAGCGCCCCATGAAGCGCTTGACCGACACCAGCGTGTTGGCCGGGTCGGTGGCCTGCGCCGCCAGTGCGGCGGCGCCGATCTGGCGGCGGCCATCGCCCAGGTAGCGCACCGCCGAGGGCAGGATCACGCGGCCTTCATCGTCGGGCAGGCACTCGGCCACGCCGTGGCGCAGCGCGGCGACCAGCGAGTGGGTGGTACCCAGGTCGATGCCCACCGCGACGCGGCGCTGGTGCGGGTCCGGCGTCTGGCCGGGTTCGGAGATCTGGAGGAGTGCCATGGGGGACTGGTTGAAGGCGTCATTGTCCCAGCGCGTCGAGGCGCCGGTCCACGTCGGCCGCAAAGCGGGTGACGAACATCAAGGCGCGCACCAACTGGGCTGCGGCCTCCCAGTCCTGCCGCTCGTCGATGGCGGCACGCAGTTCGCCGTGCAGCGCGCGTTCGCGCTCGGCCACTTCGTCGGCCAGCGCCTCGACCTCGGTCAGCGCACGCGCCTCGTCGAGCTGCTCGCGCCAGGCCATCTGCTGCATCAGGAAGGGGGCCGGCATCGCGGTGTTGCTCTGCGCATCGACCGGGCGGCCGTGCAGCTCGCAGAGGTAGGCGCTGCGCGCGAGCGGGTCCTTGAGGCGGCGGTAGGCCTCGTTGACGCGCACGGCCCACTGCATCGCCACGCGCTGGGCGGCGGCGCCCTGGGCGGCGAAGCGGTCCGGGTGGACCTCGCGCTGCAGCGCCTTCCAGCGCGCGTCGAGCGACGGCAGATCCTGCTCATAGCGTGCCGGCACGTCGAAGAGCTGGAAGTCGGTGTCGGTGAGGTTCATGGTGAGGCTTCGCGCAAGCAGGAAAGGTGCCCCAGGAAGGGTGCCCCGCAAAGAAAATCGCCCGCGCCGACCGCTGGCCGACGCGGGCTTGCATCGCAGCCTGGCTCAGACCCGGAAGGATTCGCCGCAGCCGCAGCGGTCCTTCTCGCGCGGGTTGCGGAAACGGAAGCCTTCGTTCAGGCCCTCGCGCACGAAGTCCAGCTCGGTGCCGTCCAGGTAGGGCAGGCTCTTCGGGTCGATCAGCACCTTGACGCCATGGCCCTCGAAGACGATGTCCTCCGGCGCCACCTCGTCGGCGTACTCCAGCTTGTAGGCCAGGCCGGAGCAGCCGGTGGTCTTGATGCCCAGGCGCACGCCCACCCCTTTGCCGCGGCGGGCGAGGTAGCGGGTGACGTGCCGGGCGGCGGCTTCGGTGAGCGTGACGGCCATGGTGTTCTGGGTTCGTAAAGCCGGGAGCAGGGAGCGGAAGACGGGCGGTGGAGGCGGATGAGGGGCTTGGCCCGCCTCAGGCCGAGACCGCGCCGTGCCGGGCCTTGTAGTCGTCCACCGCGGCCTTGATGGCGTCCTCGGCCAGGATGGAGCAGTGGATCTTCACCGGCGGCAGCGCCAGTTCCTCGGCGATGTGGGTGTTCTTGATCGTCAGGGCCTCGTCGAGCGTCTTGCCCTTGACCCACTCGGTGACCAGCGAGCTCGACGCGATGGCCGAGCCGCAGCCGTAGGTCTTGAAGCGTGCGTCCTCGATCAGCCCGGTGGCCGGGTTGACCTTGATCTGCAGCTTCATCACGTCGCCGCAGGCCGGTGCGCCGACCATGCCGGTGCCGACGTCGCCGTCGCCCTTGTCGAAGGCGCCGACGTTGCGGGGGTTTTCGTAGTGGTCGATGACCTTGTCGCTGTATGCCATGAGGTACTCCTGATCAGTGCGCAGCCCATTGGATGCTGCCGATGTCGATGCCTTCCTTGAACATGTCCCACAGGGGGGAGAGCTCGCGCAGCTTGGCCACGCGCTCCTGCAAGGTGGTCACCGCGTAGTCGATCTCCTCCTCGGTCGTGAAGCGGCCGATGGTGATGCGCAGGCTGCTGTGCGCCAGCTCGTCGCTGCGGCCGAGCGCGCGCAGCACGTAGCTGGGTTCCAGGCTGGCCGAGGTGCAGGCCGAACCTGAGGACACCGCAATGCCCTTGACCCCCATGATCAGCGACTCGCCCTCGACGAAGTTGAAGCTGATATTCAGGTTGTGCGGCACGCGGCGCTCCAGGTCGCCGTTGATGAAGACCTGTTCGATCTTCGTCAGTCCGTCCACCAGCCGACGCTGCAGCGAGCGGATGCGCTCGTTCTCCGCGCCCATTTCCTCGCGGGCGATGCGGAAGGCCTCGCCCATGCCGACGATCTGGTGCGTGGGCAGGGTGCCCGAGCGCATGCCGCGCTCGTGCCCGCCGCCGTGCATCTGGGCCTCCAGGCGCACGCGCGGCTTGCGGCGCACGTACAGCGCGCCGATGCCCTTGGGGCCGTAGGTCTTGTGCGAGGCCAGGCTCATCAGGTCGACCGGCAGCGTCTGCAGGTCGATGGCGACCTTGCCGGTGGCCTGGGCCGCATCGACGTGGAAGATCACGCCGCGCTCACGGCAGAGCGTGCCCAGCGCCGTGACGTCCTGGATCACGCCGATCTCGTTGTTCACGAACATGACCGAGGCGAGGATGGTGTCCGGGCGCAGCGCGGCCCGGAACTTCTCCAGGTCGAGCAGGCCGTCGGCCTCGACGTCGAGGTAGGTCACCTCGAAGCCCTGGCGCTCCAGCTCGCGCATCGTGTCCAGCACCGCCTTGTGCTCGGTCTTGACGGTGATCAGGTGCTTGCCGCGTGAGGCGTAGAAGTGCGCCGCGCCCTTGATCGCCAGGTTGTTGGACTCGGTGGCGCCGGAAGTCCAGACGATCTCGCGCGGGTCGGCGCCGATCAGCTCGGCGACCTGGATGCGCGCCTTCTCGACCGCCTCCTCGGCCTCCCAGCCCCAGGCGTGGCTGCGCGACGCCGGGTTGCCGAAGTGTTCACGCAGCCAGGGCACCATCACGTCGACGACCCGCGGATCCACCGGGGTGGTCGCGCCGTAGTCCATGTAGATGGGGAAGTGCGGGGTCATGTCCATGCTTGGCAGGGTCGATCGGCAGCCATCGCGCCAGGCGACAGCGGCTCGGGGTTCGAAAACGTGGGCGGGAGCCGTCTCGGCAATCAGCCTTGTTGAGCCTTGTTCGGACTCGTGGGCGGCTTACTTGGTCAGCGTGCCGGCCAGGGCGAACACCGAGTTCGGTGCCGTCACCTTGATCGGCTTGACCACCGGCTGGGAGGAGATGGCCCGCTTGATGGGCGTGTCCTCCACCGAGACGCCGCGTGAGAGCTGGTCGTCGACCAGGCTCTTCAGCGAGATCGAGTTCAGGTACTCCAGCATCTTCGCGTTCAGACTGGACCACAGGTCGTGCGTCATGCAGCGCCCGGCCTCTTCGCCCATGCAGTTCTCGCCGCCGCCGCAGCCGGTGGCGTCGATCGCCTCATCCACGGCGACGATGATGTCCGCCACGGTGATGTCCTCGGCCTTGCGGCCCAGCGAGTAGCCGCCGCCGGGGCCGCGGGTGCTCTCCACCAGCTCCTGGCGGCGCAGCTTGCCGAACAGCTGTTCCAGGTAGGACAGCGAAATCTGCTGACGCGCGCTGATCGCGGCCAGCGCCACCGGGCCGCTGTGCTCGCGCAGCGCCAGGTCGATCATCGCGGTGACGGCGAAACGCCCCTTGGTGGTCAGTCTCATGGCATCGAACTCCTGTGATCGGGAGGGAAGCGCGTTCAGGGTGGCCGCGCTCCGGGCTCCGTGTCGGGTGGACCCTCGCCTCTTTCCCGAGTGATTTGGTCAATTATAGGGCAACTCCCTGGACCGTGCAGGCTGCCTGCCTAGCGGCTGTTTCCAGGGGTGCCATTGACGCTGCGCAAATGCTCGACGAGTCCGTCGCAGGCCGACTCGATCAGGTCCAGCACCCGCTCGAAGCCGGCCGACCCGCCGTAGTAGGGGTCGGGCACCTCGCGCAGGCTCAGTTGCGGCGCGAAGGTCATCAACAGGCGCAGGCGATGGTGGGCCTCGGCCGGGGCCGTCTCGCGCAGGTGGGCCAGGTTGTCCGCGTCCATCGCCAGCAGCAGGTCGAAGCGCTCGAAGTCCGCCGACTCGATGCGGCGCGCTCGCAGCCCGGTGAGGTCGTAGCCGCGCCGCGCCGCGTGCGCGATGCTGCGCTCGTCGGGCGGGTTGCGCGTGTGCCAGGCATGGGTGCCGGCGGAATCGATCTCGACCTGCGCGGCCAGGCCCGCGCGTGCGACGCGGTGGCGCAGCACCGCCTCGGCGGTGGGTGAGCGGCAGATGTTGCCCATGCAGACCATCAGAACCCGGGTGCGGGTCAGCTGGCTGGCGTTGGCGTCGTTGCCGGTGCTGGTGCTCATGCAGCGCTCCTGGGCACGAGGGTGGAGACGTTGTCCGCGCCGCTGGCGCCGAAGGCCTGTTCGCGCAGCAGGGCGAGTTGGTCGCGCACGCGAGCAGCCTTTTCGAATTCCAGGTTCTTGGCGTGTTCGAGCATCTGCTTCTCGAGCTGCTTGATGCGCTTGCCGAGGTCCTTCTCGGACAGTGCTTCGACCTCGGCGGCGGCTTCGAGTTGCTTCAATTCATCCTTGCCGGACTTCTCGCTGTAGACACCGTCGATCAGGTCCTTGATCTGCTTGCGGATGCCACGCGGCACGATGCCGTGCGCGGCGTTGTGGGCAATCTGTTTCTCGCGGCGGCGCCCAGTTTCGTCGATGGCGCGGCGCATCGAGTCGGTGATCCGGTCGGCGTAGAGGATGGCGCGGCCATTGACGTTGCGTGCCGCCCGGCCGATGGTCTGGATCAGGCTGCGCTCGGCGCGCAGGAAGCCTTCCTTGTCGGCGTCCAGGATGGCCACCAAGGACACCTCGGGGATGTCCAGCCCCTCGCGCAGCAGGTTGATGCCCACCAGCACGTCAAACGTCCCCAGGCGCAGGTCGCGCAGGATCTCCACGCGCTCCACGGTGTCGATGTCCGAGTGCAGGTAGCGCACCTTGACGCCGTTGTCGGCCAGGTAGTCGGTCAGCTGCTCGGCCATCCGCTTGGTCAGCGTGGTGATGAGCACCCGCTCGCCGATCTCCACGCGCAGGCGGATCTCGCCGAGCACGTCGTCCACCTGGTGGGTGGCCGGGCGCACCTCGACCTCGGGGTCGACCAGCCCGGTGGGCCGCACCAGCTGCTCGACCACCTGGCCGGCGTGGTTCTTCTCGTAATCGGCCGGCGTGGCCGAGACGAAGATGGCCTGGCGCATCTTGGTCTCGAACTCCTCGAAGCGCAGCGGCCGGTTGTCCATCGCGCTGGGCAGGCGAAAGCCAAACTCCACCAGCGTGGTCTTGCGCGCGCGGTCGCCGTTGTACATGCCGCCGAGCTGGCCGATCATCACGTGGCTCTCGTCCAGGAACATCAGCGCGTCGGGCGGCAGGTAGTCCACCAGCGTCGGTGGCGGGTCGCCCGGCTTGGCGCCCGAAAGGTGGCGGCTGTAGTTTTCGATGCCCTTGCAGTGGCCGACTTCCTGCAGCATCTCCAGGTCGAAGCGGGTGCGCTGCTCGATGCGCTGCGCCTCCACCAGCTTGCCCTGGCTGACGAACTCGGCGGTGCGCGTGCGCAGCTCCTCCTTGATGCCGTCGATGGCGGCCAGCACGCGCTCGCGCGGCGTCACGTAGTGGCTCGACGGGTAGATCGTGAAGCGCGGGATCTTCTGGCGGATGCGCCCGGTCAGCGGGTCCAGCAGCTGCAGCGACTCCACCTCGTCGTCGAACAGCTCGATGCGGATCGCCAGCTCCGAGTGCTCGGCCGGGAAGACGTCGATCGTGTCGCCGCGCACGCGGAAGGTGCCGCGCGAGAAGTCGGTCTCGTTGCGCGTGTACTGCATGCGGATGAGCTGGGCGATCACATCGCGCTGGCCGATCTGGTCGCCCACCCGCACGATGAAGCGCATCTGCGTGTAGTCCTCGGGCTTGCCGATGCCGTAGATCGCGCTCACCGTGGCGACGATGACGGTGTCGCGCCGCTCCAGCACGCTCTTGGTGGCGGACAGCCGCATCTGCTCGATGTGCTCGTTGATCGACGAGTCCTTCTCGATGAACAGGTCGCGCTGCGGCACGTAGGCCTCGGGCTGGTAGTAGTCGTAGTAGCTGACGAAGTACTCGACCGCGTTCTTCGGAAAGAACTCGCGGAACTCGCTGTACAGCTGCGCGGCCAGCGTCTTGTTGGGCGCGAAGACGATCGCCGGGCGGCCCAGCCGGGCGATCACGTTGGCCATCGTGAAGGTCTTGCCCGAGCCGGTCACGCCCAGCAGGGTCTGGTAGCTCAGGCCGTCGTGCACGCCCTCGACGAGCTGCTCGATCGCGGCGGGCTGGTCGCCCGCGGGCGGGTAGGGCTGGAAGAGCTGGAAGGGCGAATCCGGGTAGCTGACAAAGGTCCCAGCAGGTGCCTCGGCCGCCCCGACCGCCGCAGGTGCGGCACCGGCCTCGGCGGCGCTGCTGCCCGCTCCGGTCACCACATCCTCCCCCGGTCTGCCGCCCGGGCGGACCCTGCTCACCTTCTGTTTCGCCATGCCCACATCCGATGGCCCGTAAAATTCGGGCAATCGCACAGGTTACCTCAGGGGGCCTGCGGTTTCCAGCGCGCCCCCGCCGCTTCCTCCACCGACACGTCGAGTTCCTCCATGTCCCTCTTTTCCGCCGTCGAGATGGCTCCGCGCGACCCGATCCTGGGTCTGAACGAGCAATTTGCTGCCGACACCAACCCGGCCAAGGTCAACCTCGGCGTGGGCGTGTACTACGACGACAACGGCAAGCTGCCGCTGCTGAAGTGCGTGCTGGCCGCCGAGCAGCAGATGATCGCCACGCCGGCGGCGCGCGGTTACCTGCCGATCGACGGCATCGCCGCCTACGACCGTGCCGTGCAGGGTCTGGTCTTTGGCGCCGACAGCGAGATCCTGCGCGCCGGCCGCGTGGCCACCGTGCAGGCCCTGGGCGGCACCGGCGGCCTGAAGGTGGGCGCCGACTTCCTGAAGAAGGTCAACCCGACGGCCAAGGTGCTGATCTCCGACCCGAGCTGGGAGAACCACCGCGCACTGTTCACCAACGCCGGCTTCGAGGTGGGCACCTACGCCTACTACGACGCGCAGAAGCTGGGCGTGAACTTCGACGGCATGCTGGCCGACCTGAAGGCCGCCGCCCCCGGCACCGTCGTGGTGCTGCACGCCTGCTGCCACAACCCCACCGGCTACGACATCACCCCGGCGCAGTGGGCCCAGGTGGTCGAGGCCGTCAAGGCCGGCAACCTCGTCGCCTTCCTCGACATGGCCTACCAGGGCTTCGGTGACGGCATCGCCGAAGATGGCGCCGTGATCCAGCAGTTCGTCGACGCAGGCCTGGACTTCTTCGTCTCCACCTCTTTCTCGAAGAGCTTCTCGCTCTACGGCGAGCGCGTGGGCGCCCTGTCGGTGGTCTGTGTGGACAAGGAAGAAACCGCGCGCGTGCTGTCGCAGCTGAAGATCGTCATCCGCACCAACTACTCCAACCCGCCGACGCACGGCGCCCAGGTGGTGGCCAAGGTGCTGGGCACGCCCGAGCTGCGCCAACAGTGGGAAGACGAGCTGGCCGGCATGCGTGTGCGCATCAAGGCCATGCGCTCGGCGCTGGAGACCAAGCTGAAGGAAGCCGGCGTGACCCGCGACCTGAGCTTCATCACCCGCCAGCGCGGCATGTTCAGCTTCTCCGGCCTGAACAAGGACCAGATGGTGCGCCTGCGCAGCGAGTTCGGCGTCTACGGCGTCGACTCCGGCCGCATCTGCGTGGCCGCGCTCAACAGCAAGAACATCGACTACGTCGCCAAGGCCATCGCCGCGGTGAGCTGAGCCAGGCCGGATCCGTGCCGCCATGCACCTCTCGCGCCTGGATGAACAGCTCGTTCGCCTGCTGCGCGAGCGGCCGGTGGCGGCGCTGGCCTGCCTGGACGACGACGGCGCGCCCGCGCTGTCGATGGTGCCCTTCGCCGTGGATGCGGCGCAGCAGGGTGCCGCAGGCGCCCTGATCCTGCACGTCAGTGGGCTGGCTGCGCACACGCGGCAGATGGCCCGCGATGCGCGGGTCAGCCTGCTGGTGGTCGATCGGGATGGATCGGCCGAGATGCCCCAGGCGCTGCAACGCGCTGCGATCCAGGCCACCGCGGCCTTCGTCGAGCCCGGCAGCCCTGCGCATGCGCATTGCGAGGCGCTCTACCTCGCCCGCCACCCCCAGGCGGCGCTGATGACGCAGCTGCCGGACTTCCGCTTCGTACGGCTGCGGCCGAGCGTGCTGCGCCACGTGGCCGGCTTCGGTGCGGCGCGCAGCGTGGACGGCGAGTTGCTGGCGAACGTGCTGCGTGCCGCCGCAGCAGCATTGGCACCACCAGCGGACTGAGCTGCGGCGCTTGGCTGGCAGCGACCTGCCGGCCTCGTCGGGCGTGCTTCAGCCGCCCAAGGCGTCGTGCAGCGCCACGAATTCCTGCGCCAGCTTGTGCCGCGGGTCCAGGTGGACCATCGGCAGGGCGCGCTCGTGGCTTTCCTTGATCTTCACCGAGGCGCTCAGGTAGGGCTGCAGCACCGGCATGCCTTCCTCGATGAGCTCGGCCACCACCTTCTGCGGCAGGCTGGCGCGGGGCTGGAACTGGTTGACGACGATGCCCTCGACCTGCAGCGCCGGGTTGTGGTCGGCGCGGATCTCCTGCAGGTTCTCCATCAGGGTATAGAGCGCGCGGCGCGAGAAATCGTCGCAGTCAAAGGGGATCAGGCAGCGCTCGGCGGCGATCAGCGCGCTGCGGGTGTAGAAGTTCAGCGCGGGCGGGGTGTCGATCCAGATCGCGTCGTAGTCCTTGGCCAGGCTCTCCAGCGCCTCGCGCAGCTTGTAGATCTTGTAGCGCGACTCCAGCTTGCCGTGCAGCTCGTCCAGCGCGGGGCTGGAGGGCATCAGGTGCAGGCGCTCGAAGGGCGTCTCGTAGATGAACTCGCCGGCCTGCTTGGGGCTGAAGCTGAAGCCCAGGGTCTGCTGGAAGAAGTCGGCGACGGTGCCGCCGTCCACGCTGTCGGTGCCCTCGCCGAGGAGGTAGCGCGTCGAGTTGCCCTGTACGTCCAGGTCCAGCACCAGGGTGCGCAGGCCCTGCTGGGCGCTTACGGCGGCGAGGTTGCAGGTGATGGTCGACTTGCCGACCCCGCCCTTCTGGTTGAACACGACACGGCGCATGGCAAGGACCTTTCAGCGGGCGCTGAGTGGAGAGGTAGAAGGGCACAATTGTGCCTAATCTTTGTTGCGCTGCACCAAAAAAGCGGGTCGTGGTCCCCCGTCGTGGGTCAGGGGGCGAGCAGCCGGTCGCGCTGCCACAGGCCGGGGAAGAGCCGGATCCAGGCGATCGCCACCCCCAGCACGCCCACGCCGCCGAGCAGCACCGAGCCGACCGGGCCGAGCCAGGCGGCGGTGGCGCCGGACTCGAACTCGCCGAGCTGGTTGCTTGCGCCGATGAAGATGCCATTGACGGCGCTGACCCGGCCACGCATGTCGTCAGGCGTTTCGAGCTGGACGAGGGTCTGGCGGATCACGACGCTGACCATGTCGGCGCTGCCGGACACGAACAGGGCCGCGGAGGACAGCCACACCGAGGTCGAGGCGCCGAACACCAGCATGCACAGCCCGTAGACCGCCACCGAGGCGATCAGCCGGTGGCCGACGCGGCGCGCCAGCGGGTGCCGCGCCAGCCAGACCGACATGGTCAGCGCGCCCACCGCCGGGGCGGCTCGCAGCAGGCCCAGCACCCAGGGCTCGGCATGCAGGATGTCCTTCACGAACATCGGCAGCAGCGCGGTGGCGCCGCCCAACAGCACGGCAAACAGGTCCAGCGAGATCGCGCCGAGCAGGGTCGGGCGCTGCCACAGGAAGCGCACCCCCGCCAGCACGGTGGCCCAGCTGGCCGCGGCGCTGCTGGGCGGCGGGGCGGTGTAGCGCACGCTGCCCATCAGCAGCGTCCCGGCGACGAAGCCCAGGGTGCCCAGGGCGTAGACCCAGTGGATGCCGGCGGCGAACAGCAGCCCGGCCAGCGCCGGTCCGCCGATGATGGCCACCTGCATGCCGCTGGCGTTGAAGGCCAGGGCCCGCGGCAGCAGCGCCGGCCGGACCAGCAGCGGCGTGAGCGACTGCGAGGCCGGCAACTGGAAGGCCCGGGCCATCCCCAGCAGCACCGACAGCAGCAGGATCAGCTCGCGGCTGGCCCAGCCGCCCAGCGTGGCAGCCAGCAGCACGGCGGCCACGGCCAACTGGGCCCCGTTGCTGCCCATCACGATGCGGCCGCGGTGGTGGCGATCGGCGACATGCCCGGCCGGCAGGGTCAGCACCAGCGCCGGCAGGAACTGCGCTAGGCCGACCAGGCCGAGGTCCCAGGCGCGGCCGGTGAGGTCGTACATCTGCCAGCCCAGTGCGACCATCACCATTTGCGCGGCCAGCTGGGCCACCAGCCGCGAGGCCCAGAAGCGCAGGTAGCTGCGCTGCGTCAGCAGGGCGGCAAAGCTGCCGGCGGTATCACCACCCTGGTCGCCCTGGCCACCGTGGTCACCGGCCGGTGTGGTCATGCCCGCAGCCCGGTCCGTGCACATGTGGCACGGCCGCGCCGGTCACGGCCACGCCCACCGGGCGGCCGCGGGGGGGTGCTGCTACCGCTGCTGCCACCGCCGCCGTGGGGTGCGTGTGGCCGGGCGCACCGTGGCCCGCATGGCTGTGGTGGTCATGGTGGCGGTGTTGGTGGTGATCGTGCCCGTGGCTGCAATGCGGTCCGTGCACATGTGCGGCAGCGGGCGGCGGCGCGGTGGCGGGCGCGGCGTCGGTCAACAGGGTCAAGTCGGGCTCAAAGGGGGCGACCGCCTCCTGCACGACCAGGTGCTGGTGGCGCAGGCGACCGGCCAGCGCGGCATCCGGGGCGATCAGCAGCCGGTCCAGTTGCACCATCGCCGCCACCTGCAACCTGCCCAGGGCGTGGGCGGCACGCAGCAGGTCGGCGGGCGAGCCGTGCGTCGGGCAGGCCTGCACCGCCAGCACCGGTTCGGGTGCAGCGACGACGCGCACCAGGCTGCCATCCTCAGCGATCAGCACATCGCCGTCGCGCAGCCGGCTGCCTGGCGGCAGTGCCACGTGCAGCGGCCGGCCGCTGCTGTCGGTGGCGTCGAGCGGGCTGGCGCCGCGGCGGGCCCAGTCGAGTTCGACGCTGGGCGCACGTTTGAGCAGCACGGCGGCCAGGCCCTGGCCGCGCGGCAGGATTTTGGTGACGGAAAGCATCGGCCGATTGTCGCCGCGCCCGCCGTCCGAGGGGGCTGCGGGGTCGCGCTGCGTCAAGCGTGGGGGGCGCCCGCGTCCAGCAGGATGTCCAGGGCCGCCCTGCCTCCGGGCGTGTCGGCGTGCTGCCAGGCCAGCGGCCGCTGGCGTGCCGCGGCCCACCAGCTGCGCACCTGGCGCGCCGCCATCGGGGCGGCGCAGACCCGGCCCTGCAGGCCGTCCACGCCCAGCTCATGCAGGGCGGCGAGGTCGGCGCCGTCTTCCACGCCCTTGACCACCACGCGCGCGCCCAGCCCGTGTGCCAGGGCCACTGCCGCGCCGAGGATGGCGCGCAGGTGCTCTGGCCGGGTGGCGCGGGCATCCTGGCGCAGTGCGGCGAGGTCGATCTTGATCTGCGCGATCTCGCCCAGCTCCGTCACCGCGAGGAAGGAGGTCAGGCCGTTGCCGAAGTCATCCACCGCCAGCTTCACGCCCAGCGCCGTCAGCTCGGCCAGCACCTGCACATCGGCATCGGCGTGCTGCATCAGCGCCGGGGCCGACACCTCCAGCGTCAGCCGTTGCGCCGGGCAGTCGTGCCGCTCCAGGGCGTTGCGCAGGCGGGTCGGCCAGTCGCGGTCGGCCAGCAGCCGCACCGACAGGTTCAGCGCCAGCCCCGCCTCCAGCCCGGCGGTGCGCCAGTGGCGGGCGGCGGCCAGGGCCTGGTCGAGCACCAGGTCGGTCAGCTGGGCGATCAGGCCGTGCTGCTCGGCCACAGCGATGAACTCGCGCGTGGCGACCGGGCCCTGGTCGGGCAGCTGCCAGCGCGCGAGCGCCTCGATCTCGGTGATGCGCCCGCTGGTCAGGTCGACCACCGGCTGCAGGGCGATGCCCAGCTCGCGCCGCTCCAGCGCCTGGACCAGCAGCGGGGCCAGCGCCTCGCCCTGCAACGGCATCGTCAGTGCGCCGCCGTCACCCTGGCTGTTGTGCAGGGCGCGGCTGTAGCGCGGGTCGTAGACCGCGACCACATGCCGGCCGGCCTGGGCCTGTTCGAGGGCGGCGTGGGCGTGCAACATCAGGTTGCGCGCATCGCCGCCGTGCTGCGGGCACAGCACCACGCCGATGGTGATGACGGGCTGGATCGGCCGGCCGGCCACCATCACCGGGCGGGCCAGGTCCTCGGCCAGGCGGTGCGCCAGCCCCATCGATGCAGCCACCGAGTTGTTGCCCAGCATCAGGGCCGCAAAGCTATGACCGCCGATGCGTGCGTAGCTGTCGGATCGCCGCCCCTGGCGCTGCAGGCGCGCCGACACCGCCTCGATCAGCAACGTGCTGGCCGGCTGTGCCGCCGGGGCGGGCTCGCCGGCCTCCAGGCCCATGTCGGCCGTTCCCCCCAGCTCGGCGGGCAGCTCCGCGCCGATCATCAGCAGCGTGAAGGAAACGCCACCGCGCTGCACCGAGATGGTGGCCTGCTCCAGCCGGTCCAGGAAGAGCTCGCGTCGTGGCAGCCCGTGGCGGGCGTCGCGCAGGCCGATCTGGCGCAGCCGGGTGTCGGCGTCGGTCAGCGCCGCCTCCAGTTCGTGGCGGCGCAGCACTCGCATCAGGCTGTCGCCAAAGCGCTCATGGGCCTGCGGGCGCGCCGCTCCGGCGCCAGCGGCGAGCGTGTCTTCGCGGGGCGGGACCAGGAGCAGCGGGATGGGCGCGCTGCCGGGGATGTCGCTGCGCAGGGCCTCCTGCAGGCGGTCTTCCAGGCTGGTGCTGGCGGCTTCGGCCTCGTCGAGCCCGCCCGCGTCGGTGTCGAGGAAGGACATCGGCATCGCGTGCTGGCGCAGCAGTTCAGCGACGGCCGGGCCGTTCAGCCCCTCCAGGGTGCGCGGATCCAGACCGGCAAACGGCGTCGATGCCGCCGCGTTGGTCGGGTCGGATGCAGCCCGGGCCGGGTGGGCGATCGCGTCATCCTCTTCGAGGATGACGATGCGCAGTGTCTTCATCGCAAACGCGCCAGAACGGGCCAAGCCAGTGACTCGGCACAATGCACGGAACGGCGCCCCGGCGCCGTTGTCAGAAGATGCTTTCTGTGTTGAATTTTGCAATTCATGCTAGCACGCCCGTGCACCGCTTTGGACTGCGCACCAGGTCGGCAAGGATTTAGATGGGAAATTATTCCATGTTCCTTGCGCATCCCGTTGCCGAAGCTTCTCGGTCGCCCGATGCTGGCCGATGCCATCCACCTGGACCGTGAACGCCACCATGACCGATTCCCTCCCCCCGCCGCTGCCGTTGCCGCTGCCGCCGTTCCCTCTGTCACCCCTGTCACCCCTGTCGCCCCCGCTGCCTGAGGCCCCCGTGCTGCTTGTCACCGGCGGCAGCCGCGGCATCGGCGCGGCCACGGTCCGCCTGGCCGCACGCCAGGGCTGGGACGTGGCGATCAACTACCTGCATCGCCAGGCCGAGGCCGAACGGCTTGCCGATGAGGTGCGTGCCCTGGGCCGGCGCGCCATGACGGTGGCCGCCGATGTGGGCGATGAATCACAGGTGCTGGCGATGTTCGAAGCGGTGGACCGCGGCCTGGGCCGACTGGGTGGGCTGGTGAACAACGCGGGCGTCGTTGACGTCAACGGCCGGCTCGACGAGATGGACGGTGCCCGCCTGCGCCGCATGGTGACGGTCAACCTGCTCGGCAGCCTGTACTGCGCCCGCGAGGCGGTGCACCGCATGAGCACGCGGCACGGCGGTGCGGGCGGCTCGATCGTCAACCTGTCGTCGGTTGCGGCGCGGCTGGGTTCGCCGGGCACCTATGTCGACTACGCCGCCAGCAAGGCGGCCATTGATACGCTGAGCGTCGGACTGGCGCGCGAGGTGGCCGCCGAAGGGGTGCGGGTCAACGCCGTGCGCCCCGGCATCATCGACACCGAGATCCATGCCAGCGGGGGCCAACCGGACCGCGCCGCGCGGGTGGCCGCCTCGCTGCCGATGCAGCGCGTGGGCACCGCCGATGAGGTGGCGCAGGCCATCGTCTGGCTGCTGGGTTCGGCGGCGAGCTACACCTCGGGCGCGATCCTGGACGTGAGCGGCGCGCGCTGAGCCGCTGGTCGGGTGTCAGCCGCCCGGCGATGCCGGCAGCGCGCTGTCCTGCCGCTCGCGGGGGATGGCGGGCGGGGCAACCGGTGCGATCACCGCGTCGTCTGCGGCTCGATTCGGCGCTGCGCCGATGGGCATGCCGCGCATGCGGGCGCTGGCCAGCAGGTCGCGCAGCTGCGTGGCCTGCCGCTCACGGGTCGTGCGCATCGCCTCCGGCACCGTGATGGTGGTGAGCTGCGCTTCCCACTTCAGCCGGCCGGGCTCGTCGCCCAGGCCCAGGCTGGCCTCCCAGAGCGAGGCCAGCACCCAGTAGCGATCCATTGGGTCGACCTCGCGCAGGCGCTCGGCCTGGTCGGCGCACCAGCGCAGCACCTCGCGGCGCACGCGCGCAGCCAGCGTGTGGTCGGTGATCGCGTTGGCCATGTCGCCGCTGCTGGCGGCCAGTTCGCCCCGCACGTCGAGCATGAAGGCGAGGTTGATGCCGTTGTAGTGGTCCTGCTTCAGGTAGAAGCCGCGTTCGTAGCCCTCGATGCTGGCGTCCAGGTAGGGCGCATGGGCACGGTGCTCCCACAGGCGCTTGTGGATCGCGCCCCAGAGCCCGAGGGTTTGCGGGTCGTTCGTGCTGGCGGGGTTCAACTCGCGCAGCAGCTCCCGTGCAGCGTGCAGGGCCGTCTGGGCGTCGGGCTGCTCGCTCTTGTAGATGGCCAGCGCCAGGCGCTGCGTGATGTCGCTGTCGTGCGGACGCTGGCGGCGCAGCTCCTCCAGCAGGCTGGCGGCCGGGGCGTACAGGCGCTGGTCGACCAGCTGCTGCGCCGTTTCGAGCAACTGCTTCAGGCTGAGATCGCGGCCGGCGGGTTCGGGCACGGCGGCCGTGGCGCCAGTGGTCAGCATTGCTACCGCTCCCCCCGCTCCCCCCGCTTCCAGCGCGGGTGCGCTGCGCGGTGTGGACGCCTGCACCGCCGCGGGTGGCTGCAACTGAGGCAGGTAGGTGTAGACCGGGCTGTCGATGCGCTGGGCCGCGCGCAGCGCCTCGATCTGCCCCTTGAGCGCGCGGCGAAAGCGCCGCGCCTCCTGCGCGCCGACGTCCTTGCCCAGGTGCTCGTAGCTGAGCATCACCGTGTGGCTGGTGTCGAAGGGGTTGCGGAACTGGCTCTCGGCCACGATCAGCGTGCAGTGCGGGCGCAGCGCATAGCGCACCCCCAACTCGAAGGCCGCGTTGATGTTGTAGGTCGACAGGTCCGCGATCACCAGGTCGGCCTCCAGCAGCTGCTGGTACATCGGCACATCGATGACGCCCGAATGCGCGATCTCGTCGCAGCGGATGCACTCCAGCCCCGCATCCTCGACGGCTTCCTTGATCACCGCGTACGAGGCATCCAGGTCGAGCACCCGGCCGTTGCTGTAGTCGGTCTTTTGACCATAACCCTGGATGACGAAGCAGCGCTTCACGGTGGAGTGCCTCCTGGTGCGCCGACGTATCCCCGCCGCCGGCTCAGGAGAAGCTTCGACCCGAACTGAGCGATCTGCAAGTGCCGCCGCAGGTGCAACCGATTGGCGTGGGGACATCGCCGCGCCGCCGCGGCACTCCATCACGCTTGTCGTCCGCCAGCACCGCCAGGGTCAACACGGCAGGAGCAAGGGCGGTCGCCGCTGCCGCTGCTCTTGCACGGACCGATCAGACCTTGAACGGCCGCTGCTTGACGAAGGCCGTCACCGGGCCGAGCGTGAACAGGTTCGGAGACTGGGTCGGCGGCATGCCGGCGCGGATGGTCTGGTGGAACAGCCGGTGGCTGCCCTGGAAGGCGCCCTGGCGCCACACCGCGAGCAGGCGCTCGGTGAAGGCGCCGTTGTGTTCACCGTCCATCGACGTCTGGTTGTCCTGGCAGCCGGAGATCAGGATCACCGCGGGCTTGAACGTTGTCACCACCGCGGTCAGGCGCGAGCTGCCCACGCTCAGGCCAGCAAGCACGGCATCGGGGTCGGCGCTGACGCCGCCGGCCGCGCGCGCCACCTCCTGCTGCAGGCCGTCGTAGAAGGCCTTGTGCTCGCGGTAGGTGCGCCGGGCGATCGCCGGCGGCATCAGGCGCGGGCGCGGCCCGGCTGGCGCGGCACCCGGCACCGCTTCGCGCACCACGCTGCCGCTGTGGCAGCTGTCGGACAGCACCAGGATGCGCACCCCGGCGGCGAAGCGGCTGAGCTCGTAGTACAGCTCGTCGTCGATCAGCTGGCTGTCGAACAGGCACCAGGTTTCATCCTGGCCGTCCGGCTCGTCGGCGTTGATGTCGGTCACCTGACCGCCGTGGCCGGAGTAACTGAGCAGGAACAGGTCGCCCGCCTTCAACGTCTTGGCCGCCTTGCGCAGCGCCGCCAGCACCTTCGCTCGCGTGCCACTGCGGGTCAGCAGCAGGGTGGGCTTGATGCCCTGGGACTTGGCCAGCTCGGCCATGTCCAGCGCGTCGAACTCGCAGGCCGTGAGATCGCCGCTCCAGCCGCCGTAGTGGTCCGGGTCGACTGAGTTCAGGCCGATGTGCAGCGACCAGCCCTTGGGCTGGGTCGCCGTGGCCTTGGGTGCGGCCTCGGCGGCGGCGGCGTTGGTGGCGGCGGCCTGGGTGGTTGGACGGGTGGTCTTGCGGGTGGCCATGCTGGGTCTCCTCCGGGGGGTGAACACGATGGGCGGGCCGGGCGGCGGCGGGGCGGGTGGCCCCGGCCAACCTGTTGCAGGCGACCCCGGCCGCCCCCGGCGAGTAGAGCGGACGCAGGTCGCTCCTGTCCAGCGCGCCTTGTATCCAGTGGTGACGGCGCGGCCCGGCCCGGTCGCGCCGGCTGTTCAGCTGCGTTTCGCGCGTGGAAGCAAAAAGCCCGCCTTCAGCGTGAAGAAGCGGGCTTCGTGGACTTCAGCGGACCTCGACGGGGGGCATCGATGGTCCCTCGACAGGAACGTCAAAACCGCACCAATGCTGGCCTTGCTGGCTTCTGATAACTGCAGTTACTGCATCGGTTACTGCATCCGGCTTGGCACAGGCGGTTGAGTCGGGTCAGCCCTTCGGCTCAAGGTACTGATAGAGCGTCTGGCGCGACACGCTGAACTCACGCGCCAGTGCGGCCCGACCCTTGCCGCCTTGTGCCGCGTCCTTCGCCCGCAGGTCGGCGACCTGTTCAGCGGTCAGCGCAGGCGCCCGGCCGCGGTACTTCCCCGGCTCTTGCTTGGCGATGGCGATGCCCTCCCGCTGGCGTTCCCGGATCAGCGCACGCTCGAACTCAGCGAAGGCCCCAAGCATCGACAGCATCAGGTTGGCCATCGGGCTGGATGCGTCGCCCGTGAAGGTCTGACCTTCCTTCACGAACTCGACGGACACGCCGCGTTCGGTCAGCTCACGCACGATGCGGCGCAGGTCATCGAGGTTGCGCGCCAGGCGGTCCATCGAATGCACCACCAGGCAATCCCCCTGACGCACGAAGGCCAGCGCTTCGGCCAGCGCGGGGCGCTTCGTCGTGCTGCCGCTGGCGTGGTCGGTGAACACACGATCGACTGCCACGCCGTCCAGCTGGCGCGCCGTGTTCTGGTCCACCGTCGACACACGCACGTAACCGACCCGCTGGCCGGTGTTCGCCTTGCTGCTGCCCTTGACCGTCGTTGCCATCGTCTGCCCCTCAAAGTGTCAAGTTGAAGTCTAGACGTTGGCTTGAGTGTGTCAAGAAAAACAATATGCGACCCTAAACAGACACAATGAAGGCGTGAAAAGTGTCAAGGCTTGGTGTCCATTTGAGGTACACCCTAACTTGACACACCGGGCCTTGTAAGGTTCGCCGAACGTCGGTTTGCAGTGCGTTGTGCTTTCGGCTCCCTGTAAATGCACACGGGGGCAACGGGGGCACGGGGGCAAGCGGCGTAAGTCCTTGTCACGCTTGGACTTCTCTGCCCCCGCTGGCTGCCCCCGTCCGCTTTCGTCACGGGGGCAAATTCAGCCTGAAGGCGTCGAAACGGGGTGTTTCGTAAGAAATTAGTCAGCTTGCGACGAAATTGGCACATCGAAGGCGCGTGATGTGAGAACCCGGACAAGGCAGAACACGCGGCAAGACGGCTGTTCGGCCCGGCTCGCACAGCGGGTGCGAAAGTGTCAATCTAGGGTGACCCCACCGCCGGCCGGACCAGCGCGGCCAAGGAGCCTAGGCGGCCACCTGCGCCACCAGCTTGACCCCCAGCGCCTTGCACACCCGTTGAATCGTGTCGAAGCGCGGATGTGCCGTCGGCCGCAGCGCCTTGTAAAGGGCTTCGCGGGTCAGGCCCGCATCGGCCGCGACAGCCGTCATGCCACGGGCGCGGGCAATCGTTCCGAGCGCATCGGCCAGGGCCGCCGGGTCGTCCTCTTCAAGCACGATGGTGAGGTATTCGGCGATCGCCTGATCGCTGTCCAGGTGCTCCGCCATGTCGAACTCTGGCAGGTCAGAAGCCTTGATCGTCTTGGTGTCGCTCATGGGTCAATCCTCAATGTGCCGCGCCAGGGCCTGCGCCGCTGCAATGTCGGCTTGCTGGGTGCTCTTGTCGCCCCCGCCCAGCATCAAGACCAACACGGCGCCGCGCTGAACGTAGTACATGCGCCACCCGGGGCCAAAGGACTCGCGCATCTCGCACACCCCCTCGCCGACAGCCTTCACGTCGCCCAGGTTGCCGCGTTGCACCTTTTCCAGTCGGCGCGCCAGGCGGCGCCGGGTCATGCCGTCCTTCAGGCCGGTCAGCCACTGCATGAACTCGGGGGTTTGCCGGACCGTGTACATGGGCGGACTGTAATCGTTCGTTCTCGTTGGTTCAACGAACGGGCTTGGCGATTCATGACGCGATCCGCGCCGGGCTGCCCGCCGGTGCTGCCCGGTGCCGTGCGGCTTCGCCTTCAGCCCTCCCGGTCTGCCGCAGGCCCCCACCCCGCGAACACCTTCGCCAAGTCGGCACCGGCCGACTCCTTGCGGCAGCGCCAATCGGTCGCCACCAGCCAACGATTCATCGGCCGGCCGGTGCCCGTCTTGCTCGAATTGGCGGCCCGCGTGCCATCAAAGACCAGCTCGCCCGCCCTCCGCATTTCGGACACGGTGCAGCTCACCATGTGCCGATCGGCGGGTGACTTCGGGTGCAGGCCCGGGATCTCGGCCATCACGTCCAGGTAGGTCACAGGCCCGTGAACATGGTTCAGGCGCTCGAAGGCTTCGAGCAGCTGCACCCGCAGCGGGCTTCGAGGCCGGCCCCTCAGTCCCATGACGCCACCACGTCGAACACCGCCGGCAGGATGTGGAACACCGGGGCGTTCCCGATGCCGGGGAGCCGCAGCTTGTGGGTGAGGCGGTCGCGGTCCGTCTTCAGGCAGTCCGCATCCTTCAGCACCTTCGCCACGAACTGCGCATCCAGCCCCTTGCACACCTCGTTTCGGAAGGCTTCGGGGAACACCAGGTATTCGACCAGGTGGGCATCGGCGCTGCGCTCGCCGGCCGGGGCGCGGCTGTCGCAGTACTCATCGGCGCTGTCGTACTTCACCGGCTGGCCGGCCTCATCGATCATGCGTTTGTAGCCGGCGCGCAGCGCGGTGTTCGGCTTGTGATCGTCCATCGCCCGGTGCCACCAGGTGAACAGCGCGTCGCCGTTCTTCTCCAGATAGGCGCGCACCTGGCGCAGGGCTTCGGCCCTCTCACTGCTGCCAAAGCCTGCCGGGCGGGCGCCCACCCAGGCGAGGAAGCAGCGCTTCACGCCCTCGGTCGCTGCGCCTTCGGGCCAGCCGGTCAGCCCCTGCCGCGTGGCCAGCTCGCCCGCTGCAGCGACCAGGGCGAAGCGCCGGCCGACGCGCTTGATCTGCCCGTCCGCCACGTCCGGCACGAAGCGCAGGGCCAGCGCCTCCACATCGGCGCGAAGGTCCTTCGGCCAGGTGTCGGAGTGGGCAACCAGCCATTCCAGCCAGGCCCGCCCGATCGCCCCGTGGGTGGACTCGCACACCCGCGCCAGGTGCTGCGCCAGCGCGGCGCCGCCTTCATGATCGTGCACGGTGTCGAACAACCCGAGCCCCACACCCGCATCGGCCGGCATGTCCACCATGCGCAGCTCTTGCCCGGCACGGATGCGCGTTCCACCTTCGGCCATGTGCTGGGAAAGGGGGATCTCCCCGGCCGACAACCACAGCAGCCGCCAGGACAACCGCGGGCGTGCCCCGCCGTTGCGGCCCGCCCGGGCCTTGCCCTGGCCGTTGGCCAACATGTAGGCCGATGGGCCGGCAACCTTCGGATCCAACTGACCGAGTTCGTCCAGCACCAGCACACCGTCTGAGTGCTGCACGGCCTGGGTTTCCAAACCATTGTCAGTTGCCCTCCATCGCTGCAAATAGTCCTTGCCGCCCCACACCGACGCGGCCACCCGTAGCGCGGTGGTCTTGCCGCAGCTCGAATCCCCCCGCAGGTGGAAGCCGCCCGATTCCATGCCCGGCACCCAGCCCAGCACCGGCCCGGCCAACGCCACCGAGGCCGCGAACAACAGCCGGCTGTTGCCCACGCAGTGCCGGCCGATGCGCTCTTGCCACTGCGCCAGGCTGCCCCGTTGGGTGTAGGCGTCTTCCATGGGCGCTTCGCTGTGGAACATCAGGCGTTCGGCCGGGGCGTTGCCGTCGGCATTTCCGTCGCCACCGTCGGCGGTCAGCGTCTCCCGCGGCAGCACGTAGGCGCGGCCCTGCCAGCCCACGCGGTCGACCAGGCGCACGCGGTCGGCCGGGCGCCGGCTCTGCAGGTACTCGGTGAGCCAGCGGCGCCGGTTGCCGTCGGTTGGGGCGATGAAGCCCATGTCCAGCAGTTCGGCCCGGTAGGCGGCGCCGTCACCGGCCAGCATGGACAGCGGCATCAGCCAGCGGCGCCCCCGGCCGAACTGTGAATCGAAGTCCAGCAGCAGCGCCCCGCCCTTGTCGTGCATGTCGCGCGCCAGGGCCAGCACCTCCAGGCGGTCACACACCCGGCGCGCGCTGCCCGTGGTGCCATCGTCGCCGGCCGGCGGGGTGAACCACACGCCCGAATCGTCGACGCGGAAACGGTCGAACCCGCCCGGCAGGTCGGCCCCGCCGTCGCGCTCGCCGGGGTCGCCGGGGTCGCCATCGTCAGGCGAGCGGGCGCGGTTCGATTTGCGGCCCTTGGAGCGCTTGCCCGCAGGGGCTGGTGCGTCAGGGTCAGCCGGGGCGGATCGTCGCCCAGCGGGCCGGCGCTCGCGTCGGTGGGGGCGTTGCTGTCGGCCGGCCCGGTGTCGTTGGCGTGGTCGTTGGCGTGGTCGGTCCGCTCGGTGCCGTTGTCATGGCCGGCCAGCTCGCCGGCCTCGTCACCGGCCACCAGGTCGGCACCCGCTGCGCTCGGTGCCCCGGCCAGCAGGGCCAGTGCCGCGGCCTGCACCTGGGCGCGCACCGCGTCGGCGCCGGCATGGGCGTGCAGGTCGTTGAAGTCCGTCCCGCCCTCGGGTAGGCCGTCAGGCAGCACCAGGCCGGCACGCCCGCCCGCGGCCTGCACCGCCCGAGCCGCGGCGGCGCCCTTCACCCGGCCGGGGTTGGTGCCGGTGCGGGCCTCGGTGGCGCGGTCATCGTCGCCACACACCAGCAGCAGGGCACCCGGGTGCAGGCCCTGCAGCGCCAGGGCGCAGGGCTTGAGGTTGCCGGCGTCGAAGCACACCGCCACCGGCCAGCCGGTGGCCTCGTGCAGGCTGGCCCCGGTGGCGTAGCCCTCGGCCAGCAGCAGCACGGACGGGGGTGCGGTGCAGGCGTCTGCACCCTGGGTGCTGGCGTCCGCGGGGGCTGCTGGCGCACCGGCCGGGCCGCCCAGCTCGCCGATCAGGTGCCACAGCCCGGACTTGCGCCCGCCGGGCAGGTAGCGCTTTTCTGGCGGCTGTTCCGGCTGCTGTCCCGGCTGGTCTCCCACGGGCTTCACCGGGGCGATGCGCTGCACGTTCTGCAGCTCGCCGGCCGCGTTGCGCATGGGCACCAGCAAAGTCCCATCGGGCAGAAAGCGCACCCCGTGCGGCTGCACGCCCTTGCGGTTCAGGTAGGGGCTCGATCCCGCCTCGCTGGCGTCGGCCCACAGCTCCCGCGCCCAGCGGGCGGCATCGTCGGCGCGACGCCGGTACTCCGCTTCTTCGGCCAGGCGCTTGCGCTCGCGTTCGGCCGCAGCAGCGGCCAGGGCCGCCGGGTCGGGCGCGGGCGCGTCGCCGTCCACATCCGGGAAGCGGAAGCCGTGGTCCTTGGCGATGCCGAACAGCGTTCCCACCTTGACCCGCCCGGGCTTGCGTGCGCTCTTCCACGTGTCGCGGTCTTCCACCGCGTCCGCGTTGCTGCGCTGCGCCGCCCAGCTCAGCCAGGCATCGGCGCCGGCATCGCCCACGCCGTCCCACACCGCAAAGGCCAGCCGCACCCGGTCATCGTGGGTCACGTCCGGCGGGATGAAGCTCAGGGCGTCGCGCACCAGGTCGAGGGTGATCGGGCGCGACGGGGCTGCGGCGCGGGGCCGGCGGGGGCGAGTTGACATGGGGTCGCTTCAGGGGTTGCTACGGCCCGCCGCAGCACGAAGGGCGTGGGTGTCCAGCCACAACGGCCGACCCGGCAGGGAAACCGCCAGCAGTTCGGATCGGTCTTCCGTCATGACGCGCACCACGCCGGGCCACTCGAAGGTGGCCAGCACGGTGGACACCGCGGGCGCCAGGCCCAGGTGCAGAGGGCGCGACGCGATGTGCCGGGTGCACTCCACCGACAAGGCCTTGTGAGCCTTGCGGAGCAGTGCCGACCGTATCGATGGGGTGTAGGGGTCGTCTGGGTCGGCCTGCAGGTCGACTGCAAGCACGTCAGGCTGGCCCGGTTCAGATGCCACCACCAGGTCATGCAGGCTGCAGCCGTGGATGTGGTGTATCAGCACCGTGCCGGGGTAGCTGAACTCGGCCTGATAGGCCTGCACCATGCCACCACCCGGCGTGCCATAGGGGGCCGGGTGGCGGAACTTCACCGGGTTGAAGGGAGGACGCGCCTCGAAGGCCTTGCCCAGCTCCGCATGTGCCAGGCGCAACAGGGACCGCGCGGGGGCTTCTGCCGTGCTCATGGCTTACCTGCGCCACGCGTGCCCGCAACGGGCAGTGCCATGGCCAGCTCTCGCACATCGGTGGCCAGGTCGGCAGGGGGCTGCAATGGTGTCACCTGCGGCCCCCGTTGTTGGCTTCGCGGTATTCGCTCATCCGTTCAATGGTCAGGTCGGCAGCGTCTCTCAATGCGTCACAGATCCCGATGCACATCCGCAGCAAGTTGCCGCGATCAGGCGCAGTGAAGAACGGCGCAAAGGGGGCGCCGTGCTCATCCAACACTTCGCGGTCCAGCTCCTCGCGCTCCAACATCGCCAGCACGACGCCCAGCCCGCCGACCAAGTTGCGCGAGGTCTCGACCGATCGATTCAGCATCGCGGCGGGCATCAGCTCACCGGCGGCTTCATCCGCCACCCAGCTGAATGCCCTGAACTGCACCCGATCGGCATCGGTGCTCTTGTTCTCGGTGGTGGTCATGGTTCGTTCCTTTCGTAGGTGGTGGCGCACTCGCTGGCGCTCAGCAGCTGCGCGGCCAGGCTGCGGGCCTGCGCTGGGTCGAGATGGGCCGTGAAGGTCATCCCGTCGTGTGTGGTGGTCAGGCTCACCCGCCCCTTCACCTGCGTGGCTTTGACCTGCAGGGCCGCCCCCAGGTCGGCCGGGCGCGAGGCGGTGGCGGTGTCGCAGGTGCTGGCGCGGGTGGTGGGCGCTGCGTCATTGGCGCGCTGGCGGCGGCCCGGCTTCACAGCAGCCCCCTTTCAGCGAAGGACACGGACCCGGCGGCGCCGACCACAAAGTGATCGAACACCCGCACATCCACCACGGCCAGGGCCGTTTTCAGGCTTTGCGTCAGGAACTCATCCGACCGGGACGGTTCGGGCGTGCCGGACGGGTGGTTGTGGAACAGCACCACGGCCGCGGCATGCAGTTCAAGCGCTTCCCGCACCACTTCACGCGGGTAGACCGAGGTCTGTGACAGGGAGCCGCGGAACAAGACCCGGCAATCAATCAGCTGGTGCTGGGCGTCCAGAAACAGGGCACCGAACACCTCGAATGGCAGGCTCCCGAACTGCAAGCGCAGGTAGTCGCGGGCATCCCGGGTGCTGATCATTGCGGGGCCGCGGTGGACTTGACCTTCCAGCCAGGCCAGCGCCTCAGCCACACACGGCGGGCGTTCGCTTTCCGGGCCGGTCAAGACGATGCACGCACCCGCCGCGGCCGACTTGGCAGCGCTCGTCAACGGCAGGTAGGTGCTCGGTTGACGCAGCCGCGTCACCTTGGCGGGGTACCGACCACGGCGTGACGGTTGAACCACTGGCGCTGCGGCAGCGCCAGGCAGCGGGAACACGGGTGCCGACCATGCAGCAGCTTCACCAGCACCCGCGGTGCCGGTCTTCTTGATGGTGGCCACGGTCAGGCCTCCTGCGGTTCGGTAGGTGTTGCGGCCTGCGGCGTGCAGTCGGCGTGCGGCACCCAGGCGCCACCAGGGCCAGCCCACAGGCCGTGCTGAAGCAGCGTCTTCCAGTGGTGATCGCCGGGCTGGTGGGCATGCAGCTCGGGCGCGGCAGCGGCCAGCCAGCGGCGGACGATCTCGGAGCCCACGGCCCCCGCCAGCTGGCCGGCTTCGCGGTCGCCGTGCGGTGCCGGGTTCGCCTGGCCGATGTGCCAGAGCGCGGCCAGGTGGCTATCGGTGACGCTGGACAGGCCGGCGGGGTCGATGTCGAAGGTGACGCGGATCATGCTGAACCTCCCGCCGTGGCTTCGGCGGCGTCAGCCGCCGCGCTCAGGGCCTGCGCCAGGTGGCGCGCCTGCATCGGCGTCAGCGAGCCGCGCAGCAGCAGATCCGCGGCGCCCAGCTCGAAGGACACGCCCCGGGCCAGGCCGGCACGGCGCGTGCTGTACACGCAGGCCAGCTGGCCACCGAGGTTGAAGGCGCCATGGTTGCGGCGCGTGCGGGAATGCGGGCGGCCTTCAGCCGTGCCCACTGCGGGGAGTGCGGGCGTGCGAATGCCCAGGGTCGAACCAGCCATGTCGGAGGCTCCTTTGCTACGGTCTACAACCGCCACCCCCCACGCCAATAGGGGGCGGCGGCCCGAAGCAGGGTTGGCGTACCGGAGCAAAGGAACCGGCGTGCCCGAAGGCACCCCCGCCCGGGCCGCCATTGAACGGGAGCCTGAGCGCTGCGCGCAAAGAAAAAGCCGCTCTTGAGGCGGCCGCGCGCCTTTGCTTTCCGGGACGCCAATCCCGCCGGCTTGCGCCGGTAGCCACTGCATGTGCAGAGGTTGCACACAGTGTAGCCCCGTGCGCGCGGGTGCTGTCAAGCCCTTCGGTCGCGTCATTGCAGCCGCCCCGCGCCCAGCACATGGAGGAATGCCGCCTCAACCGACCCGGCCGGCACGCCCAAGCGGGCGGCAGCGCGCGCCAGATCAGCCGCAGCGGGCAACCGACCACGCCGCGGGAGCGCGGTCAATAGGGCGGCGCCAGTCACGCCCACCAAGTCGGCCACCCGCTGCAGCAGGCTGCGCAAGGCGGCATCAGTGGCCCACCGCTGCGCCCGGCGGCGGAAGCTGGCAGACAGGCCCATGCGGCGCCCGCAGGGCTTGCAGGCGGCCATACCGAAGCCAACAGCCGAACGCACCGCCAGCGGCGCGGCCTCGTTGCTGTCCCGGCCACAGACACAGCAACGGAAGGAACCCGGCCGGCCCCATTCGGCCAGGGCCGCGGCTTGCTGGTCCTCGCTCAGGTGTGCCGGCGGGTCGTCGGTGCGGCGGTTCACGCCCGCGTCCCTTGACCGGCCAGCAAGTCGGCGCCGGCATCGGATCGGGCAATCACCTTGGCGATGTAGGCGTCGATCCGGGATTCCGGCCAGGCCACGCAGCGCGCAGAGATGAGCACCGGCCGCAACAGGGGCTCTTCCTTCGCCAGGGCGTAGATCTTCGATTTTCGGAACCCGACGCGCGCCTCCACCTGATCGATGCGCAGCAAGGTTTCAGAGCGCTTGACCCGGGCCAGTTGGTCGGGCGGCAGGTCAACCCGGGCAGGGGCGAGTGATTCAGCGGCGCCCAGCCCGTGCGTGATCGGGCGGATTTGAGCGGTGGGCGGGTGTGTCGTTTCCATCGTGGCATCCGTGGCGGTGTTTGGACAGCAACGCGATCATCACGAGGTCGGAACGAGTTTTGAAGGGTTCCTGTTCTTGAGGTCGGAGAATCAGAAACGGTTGTTTGCGGTCAGCAGTGCGTGGGATCCATTTCGGATACCACCTTGCAAACCAAGGCGGCGCCGCACGCCAGGCGAACGTCTGTCTTCAGCCTTAACGACTCACATTCGGCTAGTTTTTCCATGAACACGGGGAACCATGATTCCTTGCTTCTCGGCGGCAGGGCTCCCGTGATGGCGTAATGTGCATGCGCTACAAACCAAATGAGCCGCTTTGCCCTGGTCACGCTCACTTTGTTTCCCTGGCTCACGAAACCGTCAAACCTCCCGGCACACAGGCCTGCGACTTGGTGAAGGTCGTCAACGGTGTCCCAGGCGACATCCAAACGCGACCGTGCACCGCGCCTGACTACCAGCCGACCACGGGGAGCCGCACGACAACGGTCACTGAGCAAGACAGCGGGCGCCGTGGCGTGGACCAGCTCCTGATACGTGCATTCGACCGCATCCGCTGCGGACTCTGACAGGGCAGCAAGTGCCTTCAGGAGGTCCTGCGCCTTTTTCACCACATCTTGAAGTGCGTCCCGAGCAACGCCAGGCGAAGAGTCATCATCGAACAAGAGGACGTTGTTTACAGCGCTGTTGCAGGCAGCCACAAACCGTTCGACTTGCTCCGGCGGCCATTTGGAGCGAGGCCTGTGCCGAAGAATTCCGATCAACTCCGCGCGTAGTGCAGGCGATATCGAGACTGCGTCCGGGTCATGCCAACCGGCAGCCCGTTCACTCTTCCATGGCTTCTTCATGCACACCCCTCGGCTGTGCCCCCTGCAATGAATGCCGCGCCGGCCGGGCAAGGATTCCCGGTGTTCGCCCGGCCAAATGCTAGGCGCAGCGGTGGCATTTTCCGTCAACGTGCACACAGGTTCGCCGACGTGCGAAAGGTAGGCGGCCAGCCTGGACGATCCGGTGGCAGGTGGCTGGCCCGGCCGGTCGGGGCAATCCGGTGACGGGTGGCCGGCCGGTGTCGGCCTGGCAGCAGTGCCCGGCGGCGAGGTCGGTGTCGACCAGGCCGAAGCGGTCACGCGGGTGGCAGTGCTGGCAGGCCAGCGGGCTGCAACGGCGTGCACCAGGGGCAGCAGCTCGCCGGCAGGCGGCAGGTGGCCGGCTAGTGTCGGCCTGGCAGCGGTGCCCGGCGGCGCGGGCGGCGTCGACCGGGCCGAAGCGGGCGCGCGGGTGGTGGTGCTGGCCGGCCGGCGGGCTGCTGCGGTGTGCACCAGGGGCAGCAGCTCGCCGGCAGGTCGGGCGAGCCCGGCCGGTGCGGTGGCGTTGACCAGGTCGGAGCGGTCACGCGGGTGGCGGTGCTGGCAGGCCAGCGGGCTGCAGCGGTGGGCACCAGGCGCAGCAGCTCGCCGGCAGGGGCGGCAGGCCCGGCCGGCCGGGGCGATCCGTTGACGGGTGGCCGGTCGGTGTCGGCCTGGCAGCAGTGCCGGCCGGTGCGGTGGCGTCGACCAAGTCGAAGCGGGCGCGCGGGTGGCGATGCTGGCCGGCCAGCGGGCTGCTGCGGTGTGCACCAGGGGCAGCAGCTCGCCGGCAGGGGCGGCAAGCCCGGGCGGCCTGGGCGATCCGGCGGCAGGTGGCCGGCTGGTGGCGCCGGTGCGATGGCGTCGACCAGGTCGAAGCGGGCGCGCGGGTGGCGATGCTGGCCGGCCAGCAGGCTGCAGCGGCGTGCACCAGGCGCAGCAGTTCGCCGGCAGGGGCGGCAAGCCCGGGCGGTCGGGGCGATCCGATGGCGGGTGGCCGGCTGGTGGCGCCGGTGCGATGGCGTCGACCAGGTCGAAGCGGGCGCGCGGGTGGCGATGCTGGCCGGCCGGCAGGCTGCAGCGGTGGGCACCAGATGCAGCAGCTCGCCGACAGGGGCGGCAGGCCCGGCCGGCCGGGTAATCCGGTGGCAGGTGGCCGGCTGGTGTCGGCCTGGCAGCGATGCCGGGCGGCGCGGGTGACGTCGACCAGGTCGGAGCGGTCACCCGGGTGGCGATGCTGGCCGGCCTGCGGGCTGCAGCGGCGGGCACCAGGTGCAGCAGCTCGCCGGCTGGGGCAGCAGGCCCGGCCGGTCGGGGCGATCCGGCGGCAGGCGGTCGGCTGGTGTCGGCTTGGCGGTAGTGCCCGGCGGTGCGGGCGGCGTCGACCAGGCCGAAGCGGGCGCGCGGGTGGCGATGCTGGCCGGCCGGCAGGCTGCAGCGGCGTGCACCAGGGGCAGCAGCTCGCCGGCAAGCGGCAGGCACGCCCGCCCGGGGCGATCCGTTGACGGGTGGCCGGCCGGTGCCGGCTTGGCAGCGGTGCCCGGCGGCGCGGTCGGCGTCGACCAGACCGAAGCGGGCGCGCGGGTGGCGATGCTGGCCGGCCAGTGGGCTGCAGCGGCGGGCACCAGGTGCAGCAGCTCGCCGGCTGGGTCAGCAGGCCCGGCCGGTCGGGGCGATCCGGTGACAGGTGGCCGGTCGGTGTCGGCCTGGCAGCAGTGCCCGGCGACGAGGTCGGTGTCGACCAGGCCGAAGCGGTCACGCGGGTGGCAGTGCTGGCAGGCCAGCGGGCTGCAATGGCGTTCACCAGGGGCAGCAGCTCGCCGGCAGGCGGCAGGTGGCCGGCTAGTGTCGGCCTGGCAGCGGCGCCCGGCGGTGCGGGTGGCCGGCTGGTGTCGGCCTGGCAGCGGCGCCCGGCGGTGCGGGTAGCTTCGACCAGGCCGAAGCGGGCGCACGGGTGGCGATGCTGGCCGGCCTGCGGGCTGCAGCGGTGGGCACCAGGTGCAGCAGCTCGCCGGCTGGGTCAGCAGGCCCGGCCGGTCGGGGCGATCCGGTGACAGGTGGCCGGTCGGTGTCGGCCTGGCAGCAGTGCCCGGCGACGAGGTCGGTGTCGACCAGGCCGAAGCGGTCACGCGGGTGGCAGTGCTGGCAGGCCAGCGGGCTGCAACGGCGTGCACCAGGGGCAGCAGCTCGCCGGCAGGCGGCAGGTGGCCGGCTAGTGTCGGCCTGGCAGCGGTGCCCGGCGGCGCGGGCGGCGTCGACCGGGCCGAAGCGGGCGCACGGGTGGCGATGCTGGCCGGCCTGCGGGCTGCAGCGGCGGGCACCAGGTGCAGCAGCTCGCCGGCTGGGGCAGCAGGCCCGGCCGGTCGGGGCGATCCGGCGACGGGTGGCCGGCTGGTGTCGGCCTGGCAGCGGCGCCCGGCGGTGCGGGTAGCTTCGACCAGGCCGAAGCGGTCACGCGGTTGCGATGCTGGCCAGCCAGTGGGCTGCAGCGGCGTGCACCAGGTGCAGCAGCTCGCCGACAGGGGCGGCAGGCCCGGCCGGTCGGGGCGATCCGGTGACAGGTGGCCGGTCGGTGTCGGCCTGGCAGCAGTGCCCGGCGACGAGGTCGGTGTCGACCAGGCCGAAGCGGTCACGCGGGTGGCAGTGCTGGCAGGCCAGCGGGCTGCAACGGCGTGCACCAGGGGCAGCAGCTCGCCGGCAGGCGGCAGGTGGCCGGCTAGTGTCGGCCTGGCAGCGGTGCCCGGCGGTGCGGGTAGCTTCGACCAGGCCGAAGCGGGCGCACGGGTGGCGATGCTGGCCGGCCTGCGGGCTGCAACGGCGTGCACCAGGGGCAGCAGCTCGCCGGCAAGGGCGGCAGGCCCGGCCGGTCGGGGCGATCCGGTGACGGGTGGCCGGCCGGTGTCGGTCCGGCAGCAGTGCCCGGCGGTGCGGCGGCGTCGACCAGGTCGAAGCGGTCACGCGGGTGGCAGTGCTGGCAGGCCAGCGGGCTGCAACGGCGTGCACCAGGGGCAGCAGCTCGCCGGCAGGCGGCAGGTGGCCGGCTAGTGTCGGCCTGGCAGCGGTGCCCGGCGGTGCGGGTAGCTTCGACCAGGCCGAAGCGGGCGCACGGGTGGCGATGCTGGCCGGCCTGCGGGCTGCAACGGCGTGCACCAGGGGCAGCAGCTCGCCGGCAAGGGCGGCAGGCCCGGCCGGTCGGGGCGATCCGGTGACGGGTGGCCGGCCGGTGTCGGTCCGGCAGCAGTGCCCGGCGGTGCGGCGGCGTCGACCAGGTCGAAGCGGTCACGCGGTTGCGATGCTGGCCAGCCAGTGGGCTGCAGCGGCGTGCACCAGGTGCAGCAGTTCGCCGGCAGGGGCGGCAGGCCCGGCCGGTCGGGGTGATCCGGCGGCAGGTGGCCGGCTGGTGTCGGCCGGCGGTTGTGCCCGGCGGTGCGGGTGGCGTCGACCAGGTCGGAGCGGTCACGCGGGTGGCGGTGCTGGCAGGCCAGCGGGCTGCAACGGTGGGCACCAGGTGCAGCAGCTCGCCGGCTGGGGCAGCAGGCCCGGCCGGTCGGGGCGATCCGGCGGCAGGCGGTCGGCTGGTGTCGGCTTGGCGGTAGTGCCCGGCGGTGCGGGCGGCGTCGACCAGGCCGAAGCGGGCGCGCGGGTGGCGATGCTGGCCGGCCGGCAGGCTGCAGCGGCGTGCACCAGGGGCAGCAGCTCGCCGGCAGGGGCGGCAGGCCCGGCCGGTCGGGGCGATCCGGTGACGGGTGGCCGGCCGGTGTCGGTCCGGCAGCAGTGCCCGGCGGTGCGGCGGCGTCGACCAGGTCGAAGCGGTCACGCGGTTGCGATGCTGGCCAGCCAGTGGGCTGCAGCGGCGTGCACCAGGTGCAGCAGCTCGCCCGCCAGCGCTGCCCGGCGGTTCAGGGAAACTTGTCGACTCTGTCGTGTTCGTCAACGTTGCGCAGGTAAGCGATGCCGTCTTCCAGCGTGAAGCTGGCTTTGTAGGAGTCATTGGACGTCACGTGGATAGTCCACGGGTTCACATGGACCCCTGGCCTCGTTGACGACGGGACGCTGTGGTTCTTCAGCTGGTGCAGGTGCAGTTTGCTGGGGGATTGGTCAAGATCCAGGAAGAGCAGGCTTCTGATGGATGCCTGGATCTCGCGCTGCAACTGGGCGTCTTTCACGCCTTTGAGGGCGCGCACGAACGCGGCGGATGTCGCGACGATGCCGCGTACTACTCGCTCGCCGGCCATGCTCAGGCCAGCAGCCTGACCAGTTGGGCGTCCAGCTCGGCTGGGGTGGATGCGGCCATGGCGCTGCCGGCTCTTGCCGCATCGATGGCGCAGACGTTGGCGTCGTGAGCGCGGATGGCGCTCGCGAAGTCGCGAGCCTCAGACTTCAGGGCCTGCGATGCCTGAGCGACTTGGCGCAATGCGTCGCGCACCGCGCCGCGGGAGCGTCCATCGGCTTTGGTGAGTTGCTCGGCCGCATTGGTTGCTTCGCGTGCCAAGTTGGCCAGCATCGCTTCGAGCCGATCCAGCTCGGTGCGCAAAGCGTCTTGCGGGTCAATCTGGATGGGCTGAGGGTTGTCCTGCAACTCGGCCACCGCACCCTTGAACCAGATGGCAGAACGCTGCATGCGCGTGGCGCGCTCGGAGAGCCCATTGGCCAGCCAAGAGGTGAGTGGCGCCACAGAAACCCTGGCCGCAACAAGCAGCCATGATGTCTTGACGGTACGGTGGTCCACAGCGGTGGCTTGGTCACGCGCCATGCCTGCCAGGTCCATCATCGATACCGCCATTCCCATGTTCGCCCTCTTGCGCGTGCTGCGCCGCACCATCAACGGCTGCAATGTAGCTTGAATCTTCGTCCCTGCAGGTGACGTGAATATGGGGGAAGGTACCTAGATCAATGGATGGGCAGGAACCCGCACCAGTGCTGCCGCCTACTGGCGACGGTTGGTCAGGAATACCGAAGCGAGCGCAACGACGATGCCGAGCACAGCGACTGCGACACGCACTGGGGGCACCAGCTCGCCGGCAGGCGGCAAGCCCGGTCGGGGCGATCCGGCAGCAGGTGGCCGGCTGGTGTCGGCCTGGCAGCGGTGCCCGGCGGTGCGGGTGGCGTCGACCAGGTCGAAACGGGCGCGCGGGTAAGCGGTGCTGGCAGGCCAGCGGGCCGCAACGGCGTGCACCAGGGGCAGAAGCTCGCCGGCAAGCGCTGCAGGCCCGGCCGGCCGGGGCGATCCGGTGGCAGGTGGTCGGCCGGTGCGGGTGGCGTCGCCCAGGCCGAAGCAGTCACGCGGGTGGCAGTGCTGGCCAGGCGGCAGGCTGCAGCGGCGTGCACCAGTGGCAGCAGCTCGCCGGCAGGGGCGGCAAGCCCGGCCGGCCGGGGCGATCCGGTGGCGGGTGCCGGCCGGTGTCGGACTGCCAGCGGGGCGGGGCGGTGGCGTGGACCAGGCCGAAGCAGTCACGCGGGTGGCGGTGCTGGCAGGCCAGCGGGCTGCAACGGCGTGCACCAGGGGCAGCAGCTCGCCGGCAGGCGGCAGGCCCGGCCGGTCGGGGTGATCCGGCGGCAGGTGGCCGGCTGGTGTCGGCCGGCGGTTGTGCCCGGCGGTGCGGGTGGCGTCGACCAGGTCGGAGCGGTCACGCGGGTGGCGGTGCTGGCAGGCCAGCGGGCTGCAACGGTGGGCACCAGGTGCAGCAGCTCGCCGGCTGGGGCAGCAGGCCCGGCCGGTCGGGGCGATCCGGCGACGGGTGGCCGGCTGGTGTCGGCCTGGCAGCGGCGCCCGGCGGTGCGGGTAGCTTCGACCAGGCCGAAGCGGGCGCACGGGTGGCGATGCTGGCCGGCCTGCGGGCTGCAGCGGTGGGCACCAGGGGCAGCAGCTCGCCGGCAGGCCGGGCGATTGCGGGCGCATCTTGGACTTGCCTTTCCTCGCCCGCACACATTGCAGACGCCTGCACTCCGCCGGAAGGGCGGCCAGGCGGGGCACATCTTCGCAGCCAGTTTCCGGGGTTTTCCGCTGATGCATCAGCACCAGGGAAGCAAGGCCACGTCACATCGGGCGGAGTCACGCGGCACCGGCACGGCAGGGGGCAAGGGCTTGGACCCCCTCCCCCCCAAAAACCTGCGCGCGCAGAAATCTGGGGAACCGGCCGGTCCTCCCCATGGGCAGCCCAGAGATTCAGACCCCCCTCCCCGGGTGTCCCGTGTCCCTCAAGTTCCCGCCCTGAGGAAGGCATGGGACACGAGGCGCGAATGTCCCCGTATTGCCAGACCCCAGGGAGGACCCACGGGCCACGGCCCGATGCTGGCAGCCCGGCTGCCGCATCGCCCACCAGGCAGGGCAGTGCAGGGGCGGCGGTGGTCGGCCGGCTCTTGCTGGCGGCGCCGACAGACTGGCAAGGGCCGGCAGGGGGGTCAGATGTGACTGAGGTTGAACACTTCATCTTCTCCTTCTCTTGCCCCCGTTGCCCCCGTTTTGCCCCCGTCCCTGCCCCCGTCCCCCTGATCGGCCGCAAAGCCGCGCCGTTGCTGGGTTCGTGGCCGATTCGAGGCCACTTGCCCCCGTGCCCCCGTCGGGTCGTGCACGCCGGCCAAATCTGCGCGCCACTTCCGGCGCTGCAGCAGACCACCAGGTGAGCGCCACCCGTGCGGCCCGTCTTCCCTTCTGGTGCCCCTGACAGCCCACCGCCGGCCACAGGCGCGCGAAGACAGAACCCCCGCGCCCCCTCCCTGGGCCGGGCCGTAGATCCGCCCATGGCGGCCCGCTGCTGCCTGCGTCGCGTGCCGAAGCCCTGCCTGCATGCAGGGCACACAAGCCAGATGGACAACGCCCGGCACAGGGCCGGGCGGGTGTGGGTGCTGGGTGGCTGTGGGGCGCCTGGCTGACGTTGCAGCAGGGCACCAGGAAGCGGGCGGCAGGGTCGCGCGTGGCCAGCTCAGGCAGTGCGCAGGGGCAGCACCTGGGCGCCGCCGCTGCGCATGGCGTCGACGCGATTGCCCCACCAGTCCAGCAGAGCCCGGCGTTCGGGCAGGTACTCCGCCCGGTTGTAGGCGCCGCGCACGCCGTCGCGCTCTTCATGGGCCAGTTGGCGTTCGATCACGTCGGCGCGGTGTCCGGCCTCGTTGGCGCTGGTGCTGAACAGCGTCCGCATGCCGTGGGCAGTGGCCTCGCCCTTGTAGCCCATGCGGGCCAGGGCGCTGTTCAGGGTGTTGGCGCTGATCGGCTTGGACGGATAGAAGGGGCTCGGGAAGACCAGCGGACCCGAGCCGGTCAAGGGCCGCAGTTCGGCCAGCACGGCCAGCGCCTGGCGCGACAGCGGCACCAGGTGTTCGGTCTTCATCTTCATTCGCTCGCCAGGGATGCGCCACAGGCCGGCCGCTTCGTCGAACTCCACCCAGCGGGCGCCGCGCAGCTCGCCGGGGCGGACGGCGGTCAGCACCAGGAAGAGCAGGGCGCATCGCATCAGCGGGTCGCGCCCGTAGCCGGCCAGCTGGCGCAGGAAGGCGGGCGCATCCTGGGCAGACAGCGCCGGCCGGTGCTGGGTGGCTCGGGGCCGCAGGATCTCGGCGGGCTTCAGGGGATAGGTGGGATCGGTGGTCAGGTGCTCGTGAGCCACCGCGTACCGGAACAGGGAGCGCAGGCGCTGGAAAACCCGGCTGGCCATCTCGGCAGCGCCTGCGGCTTCGATGCGCTGCACGCACTCGCGCACCTGGCCGGGCGTCACCTCGCCAATGGGTACCCGGCCGATGTGGGGGAAGACGTGGCGTTCAAAGGAGGCTTCGATCTTCTCCCGGGTGCCCTTGGTCCAGGCCCCTGCGCGGTGGTCCAGCCAGTCGCCGGCCAGGGCCTGCAGGCTGCCAGCCGGCGGCAGCTGGGCAGCCTCGCGGCGTTGCGCCTCGCGTTCGTCGGCACGCTCGCGGGCAGCCTCGGTCCGTGCGTCCTTGCGGACCTCGCTGGGGTCGGTGCCTGCCGCCACCAGGGCGCGGGCGTCGGTGGCCTTCTGCCGGGCCAGCGCCAGGCCGGTAGCAGGGTAGGTGCCCAGGCTCAGGGTCTTGCGCCGGCCGTGGATGCTGAAGTCGAACCGCCAGGCATGTGACCCGCCCTTGACCAGTGGCAGCAGGTAGAGCCCGGCCCCGTCGCTGATCCGCCCGGCCGGTTTCTGGCCGGTGGTGATCGCCTTGAGCATGGCGCGCAAGGCCGTGTCGCTGTTGATGAGATTGAAGGCCACCGCCGGGCTCCTGCAGTAACTCGCCGGACCGATGCAGTAACCCGGCTCTGGTTACTGCGGAAGTTACTGCACCCGGGCGCGGCTGTCAGCGGATTTCAGCGGAAGTCCACGGAAGCAAAAAGCCCGCCTTCAGAGTGAAGAAGCGGGCTTCGTGGACTTCGGCGGACCCCGGCGGAAGCATCGATGGTCCCCTCGACAGGAATCGAACCTGTATCTGCCGCTTAGGAGGCGGCCGTTCTATCCATTGAACTACGAGGAGTCGTCCGGCGCACGGAGCGGGCCGAAGAGAAAGGCCACTGCAGGTGCCGCCCCGGGAGTGGAGGGCGGTTCGAACGGAACCGACTGCAGGGCCTCGGGGGGCACATTGTAGGCCCCCTGGCTGCGGGGTTGGCGGGGTGCAGCGGGCCGGCAACGGGGCCCTGGCGGTTCAGCGTTGGGGCTTTGTCGCGGACGGCGAAGCAGCCGGGGCCTGGGCCGGTGCCGGGCCGGCCGAGGTGGCGGCGCCCGGGATGGGCAGGGGCAGCATGCCGGGGGTGCCCCATTTCCAGGTCCAGATCAGGTCCAGGGCGTTCTCGGTGCCAGTCTGTGCGCGGAAGGTGAAGCGCTGGGCAGCGCGGTAGATCAGCTGCCAGGAGCCGCTGGCGGCGTTCAGGCCACGTTCGTAGCCGAGGTACCAGCGGCGGCTGAGCTGCTTGCCCAGCGAGACCACGGTTTCGCGGGTGTCGCCGTCCTCCTTGCGCACCGAGAGCTGGTCCAGGCCGATGCGCTCGATCAGCGAGGGGCTGTCGTCCTCCCCGGTGATGAGGGCGAAGGCGGCGCGCTGCAGCAGCGACAGGTCGGTGCGGCCCAGGCCGTCCGAAGCGCGGCCGAGCAGGAGGTAGGAGAGCTTGTCGGTCTCGGTCAGCTCGGGCTCGCTGAACAGGCGGATGCGCGGGCTCTGCGCCGTGCCGGTGATGGCCACGCCCACGCGCAGGTCCTCCAGGTCGGGCTTGGTGGCCTCGATGTCCAGACGAGGGTTGTCCGCCGCGCCGCCGAACAGGATGATGCCGCGGTCGATGCTCAGCTTCTGGCCGTAGGCGGTGTAGCTGCCTTCCTCGGCCTGGACGTCGCCGTGGATGGCGAGCTTGTTGGCCGGGGTGGTCAGGCGCAGCTCGCCGGTCAGCCGGGTGGCCAGGCCGCGCCCGGCCAGGTGGAGCTGCTGGCCCAGGCCGACGCGCAGGTCCAGGACGGTGCTGCGCTGTGGACCGCGGGCGGCGGTGGCTGGGCGCTCGGTGGTGGCGGCGTCGCTGCCGTGGCGCTCCACGCTGACGTCATCGGCCAGTGAAGGGGCGTCGCGCTGGGTGAAGTCGAAGCGGCCCTCGTCGATGACCAGGCGGCCCTTCAGTGCGGTGCTGCGGGCGTCGACCGTCAGCTCGGCCTGGCCGCTGGCGACGATGCGCCGGTCCACCCGCTGCTGGGCGGCGAAGCGGCTGGCCTCGATCTGGGCCACCAGCCGGGGGTTGGCGCCGAACTGAATCTGGCCCGTGGCAGCCAGCCGCCCGGCGCCGGCCTGCACGCTGAACTGCTCGATGCGGGCGGTGTCGCCAGCCAGTGCGATGCGCACGGCCGCGTCACGCCAGTCCACGCCCTGCAGCAGGTTGCGCACGGCGAGGCGCTGGCCGACCAGCTCGCCGCTGAACTCGGGGGCGCCGACGCGGCCGGCCACCGCCGCATGGGTGTCGAGCTGGCCGCTCAGGCGCCAGCCGGCCGGCAGCCAGCGGCCCCAGTGGCCGAGCTGCGCGATGCGCAGGTCGATGCGGCCGCTCAGGGGGGCGCCCGCAGGCGGCCAGAAGGCACCGGGCGGCGCCTGCACGGACTGCTCGCCGTCGAGGCGCCCGAGGTTGCCGCCGGCCACCTGCTGGGTCAGGCGCCACTGGCCGTCGCGCGCGCTGATGGCCAGCCGCAGGTCGTCCAGGCCCAGGCGCTGCGGGCCGGCCGGGTTGTCCGGATCCTGCACCAGCAGGTCGCCCTGCAGCCGCCCGATCTCGGCATGGGCGTTGAAGTGCTGGGGCGTGGCCTGCACCTCGATGCGCCCGCCCATCCGCAGGTCGCCCCCCCAGCCGAAGCCGGGTTGGGCTCGCGCCAGCAGCGGCGCGATGGCCAGCGGCTCCAGCTCGGCGCGCAGCTGCAGGCTGCGCTGGGGCGCTGCCGCTGCGGCGGCTGCCCCGGGGGTGGCGCTGCCCGGTTCATCGCGCCAGGTCAATTCGTCCAGCCGCAGGCGGGCGTCGGCCAGGGTGGCCTGCGTGCGGCCCACCTGCACGCTGCTGCCCTCGGGGCCGTGGCTGAGGCGCAGGGGGGTGGTGGCCAGGCTGATCAGCGTGGCCAGGGTGGGTGGGGCTGCCTGTGGGAGTGCCTGTGGCGACTGGCCCGCCGGTGGTGCCTGGCCTGTCTGCACCGACGGCACCGACGGCGTGCCGTTCCCGCCCGGCGCCAGCAGCTCCTGCAGGCTGGCCTGGGACAGCTCACCCTGCCAGGCAAAGCGTGCCGCCGACAGGTCCAGCCGCAGGTCACCGGCCCCCTGCGCCTGGACGGTGAAGCGCCGCGGGGGAGCCGCAGGCGTGGTCTCGGTCGCGGCCTCCCCGGCGCGTTCGAAGTCGGCCGAGGCCTGCATCCGGTGGGCCGAGTTGCGGCCTTCGATGCGCAGCTGCAGGGCCTGGAGCAGCGGTTCGGCGCCGCCGAGCCGGCGGGCCTGGATGTCCACGTCGATGGGATCGTTGCCGTCGCTGCCGGCCTGCCAGCGGGCCTGCACCCCCGCGACCTGCCACTGCGGTGGCGTGGCCGGCGGGGCGGGGCCTGCCGTGGCCGTCGTCTGCTGCCAGCCGCGCAGGGGCTGCTCGCTGCCCGCCTGCAGCTGGCCCCGGCTGCGCAGGCGCGGCCAGCGCCCGTCCAGCTCCAGCTGCCCCTGCGTGTCGCCTGCGAGTGCGAGGGGGTGGGTCGGGTCGATCAGCCGCCACCAGGGCGCCAGGGCCTGCAGGGCGGGGCTGGACCAGTTCAGCCGCCAGCGGTCCTGGCCGTGGTTGGGGTCGAGGTCAGCGTGCAGTCGCAGCTCGGTGGCCTGTGGCGCGTTCCCGGCATGGAGCTGCAGGTCGGCCAGCAGGTGGGGCACCGGACCGAGCGCGACGTCGCTCTGCGAGCTGCGCAGCTGCAGCTCGCCTTGCATGGGCACGCCGGCCAGCATGCTGGGATCTAGGTGCAATTGCGCCTCGCCGCGCAAGGCGGCCAGGCGGGTCAGGCCGGTGGCCGGTGCGGCGCTGCGGCGGTCGGGCAGCTGCAGGTCGATGCGGGCCTGCCCGTCGAGCCGGTGCGGACCACGGCGCAGCGGGTGGTCGCCCGGCCCGGGCCACCAGACCAGCGGGTCGAAGGCGTGCAGGCCGCTGTGCAGCTGCAGGCGCCAGCTGGCCGCATCGCGGCGCAGTTGCCCGGTGGCTTCCAGGTGCGCGGTGCCGGATTCGGCCCGCAGCTGCTTGAGCTCGACGTGCTGGGCATCGCCCAGCAGCTCCACGCGCAGCCGCACGGCGGGCAGGCCGGCACCGATGAGGTGGCCGGTCAGGTCGGTGCGCAGGTCCAGCCGGGCACCGTCCGGGGCGAGCTGGTGCAGCGTACCGCTGGCCGCAGCGGCCTCTCCAGCCGCGGTCGTCGGGGCCGGGGAGGGTGCCCCCAGCGGCCAGGCCAGTTCCAGGGCCAGCGGTCCACCCAGGTGCAGGGCCGGCGCGGCCTGGTGCAGCTGGGCGGGTTGCAGGGCGGTCAGCCGGGCGGTCAGCCCGAGGTCAAGCCGCCGCGCGGCGCCACTGCCGACCAGCGCCCAGTGGCCCTCGGCGTCGATCTGCCCGGTGTCCCGTCGGGCACCTTGGCGAGCGTCCGGTGGCGCGGCGGCGAGCTGCAGCCGCAACCTCTCGATGCGCCCCTGGTCGATCGAGCTGAGCTGGCCGCGCGCCTCCAGCTCGATGCGACGCAGCGGCAGCTCGCCAGCGTCGAGGCGGCCGGGGCGCTGGTTGTCCAGCGCGACTTGCAGGCCCAGCGGGTTGGCCGCGCGGCCAGGGCTGTCGGCGCTCAGGCGGGCGTCGATCTGCCCCGTCAGCGCGGTGCGCGGCAGGCCGGTGGCCAGGGGCGCCAGGTCGAGCCCGGCCAGCCGGGCCTGCAGGTGGGCCAGCGGCTGGCGTGCCACGGGTTCCACCTCGGCGTCGGCCTGCAGGGACTGGCCCCGCGCCGCCAGCTCGGCGTGGATCTGCAGCCGGGCCAGCGGGCCGTGCCCGGTGAGCCGGGCGGACCAGTCGGCTGGCGCTTGGGTTGGGGCGCTGGCGCTGCCTTCGGGCGCTGGCGGTGAAACTGGCGGCGCGGGCCGGAGCCGCAGCGCGGCGTCGAGGGCCAGGGGCGCGGCAGCGCCGAGCGTGGCCTCTCCCTCCGCCAGCACGCGGTCCCAGCGCGCCTGCAGGCCCTCCAGGCGGTGCAGCGCGGCCGGGCCGGCACCCAGTTGCAGCCGGCCGGCCAGGCCGCGCACCGGGCGGGCGCGGATGGCGTCGAAGAGCACTTCGTCGACGCGCACCTCGTCGAGATCCACCTGCAGCGGCAGGATGAGGTGGGTGGGCAGGACGACCGGGTTGGGGTCGTCCGATGGCCCCTGCAGGTCCACCCGCCGGGCCTGCAGCCGCGCCACCTGCAACCGGGCCGGGCCGGGGCCGGACAGGCTCAGCTGCAGGCCCTGCCAGGCCAGCGCGTCGATGACCAGCTCGCGGCGGCTGCCCAGCCGCCAGCGCAGCTGCTGCACGGCGAAGTCACCCAGCAGCCGGCCTTGCACGCCCTGCGCCTGCAGCCCGGGCAGCAGGGCCAGCAGCGCACGCGCACCGGCGGTCGTTCCGAGCGCCCAGGCCAGCGAGGCCGCCACCAGCAGTGCGAGCAGCAGCGCCAGCAGCGTGGCGATCGCGCCGCGCCAGAGCAGGCTGCGGCGCTGGCGATGCGGCACTGGCGCCGGGGTCGGGGCCGGGGTCGGGGCCGGGGGCGCAGCGAGGCCGGGCGAGGGATCGGGCCGGGGCGGAGGCAAGGGCGGAGGCAAGGGAGAGGGCGGCGGCAGGCTCATCGTGCCCCCGTCACAGGGTGATGCCGACGGTGAAGTGCAGCCGCAGGCGGCGCAGCTGTTGTCCCCAGGCCAGGTCCACGCGCAGCGCGCCGACCGGGCTGCGCCAGCGCACCCCCGCGCCATAGCCCCAGGCGGCCGACCAGGTGTTCCAGCCGGTCGCGGCGTTGCCGGCGTCGGCGAACACGGCGCCCCACCAGGCGGGGTGCTTCAGGGAGAAGGGGCGGGCCAGCTCCAGGCTGCCGGTGGCCAGCACCCGGCCGCCAACGGCCGAGCCGGTGGCGTCGGTCGGCCCCAGGCTCTGGTAGCCGTAGCCGCGCACGGAATCGTCGCCGCCAGCGCGGAACAGCAGCGTGTACGGCACCGCCACGCTGTTGCGCGAGAAGACCTCGCCCAGCTCCATGCGGGTCTGCCCGTACCAGTTCTCGCCCGGGGTCCAGTAGGCCGTCAGGCGTGCGTTGCCGCGGCTGAACCAGCCGCTGCGCTGCTCGGTGGCAAAGGAGTGGCCCACGGCGCCGTCGGCGGAGATGCCCCAGCCCTGGGTGGGCAGCACCGGGTGGTCGAAGCGGCGCCAGACCCACTGGTAGTTGACGCTGGCGGCCGAGGTGTCGTCGGTGACGAGGTTGGTGGCGAGGTCGCGCGTGAAGGCGCGCTGCAGTTCGACGTAGTAGGTGCGTTCGATGCGCTCGGTGTCCTGGGTGCGGCCCAGGCGCAGCCGCTCGCTGATCACCCGCAGGCCGCTGGCCTCGGTCTCGCTGAGGCTGCCCGCCACCAGATTGCGGTAGGGGCCGGGTTGGGGGTGCGAGGTGAGGTCCAGCGACAGCGAGCGCGCGTCGCGGCCCAGTTGCAGCTTGGTCTTGGCCTGCCAGCCCAGGTCGAACGGGCGCTGGTGCAGGTGTTCCAGCGTGACCCGCGGGCCGCTGAGGTCGGAGATGCCCACGCCGGTCGTGGCCTGCTGGAGCGATCGCTCGCGCACGCGCACGAGGATTGGCGTGGCCTGTGCCAGTTCCGGGTCGGGGTCGTAAGTGACGGCCACCGTGTCGAACAGCCCGGTCTTGACCAGGCGGTCCTGGTAGTTCAGCAGGGCCTGCTCGCGCAGGGGCTCGCCCGTGGCGACGTTGCGCAGCGCCAGCACCGCATCCAGCCGCACCTGGCTCAGGCCCTCGAAGCTGAAGCTGCCGAAGCGAAACAGCGGCCCGCTGGCCACGTCCAGTTGCAGCTTGGCCTGGTGGGCCTGCGCGTCCACCTGCGCGGCGCTGTGGGCCCAGCTTGCTGCCGGGTAGCCCTCGGTGCGCAGCAGGGTGAGCACGGCCGTCTTGGCGTCGTCCCAGCCCTCGCGGGTGAAGGGCTGGCCGTTGGGCAGCGCCCATTGGCGGCGCAGCTGTTCGATCAGCGCCCGGGCCGGCCCGTCGCCCGCGGCCGCTGCGGTGGCCAGCTCCCCGTGCACGTCCAGGCGCAGGCCGCCCACGGTGGTGCGCGGACCAGGGTCGACCCACAGCCGCACCTGGATCACGGGGGCGGCCGTTGTGGTGGCCGGTGGGGTGGCTGCCGTGGCTGGAGGGGCGGTTGCGGCTTGCGTGCCAGCGCTCGGTGCGCCGCTGTCCTGCGGCAGTTCGGTGCGGGCCTTGGCGCCGAAGTAGCCCTCGGTCTCCAGCAGCTGGCGCACCTGGGCCGGGGCGGCGCTGAGCAGGCGCATCAGCTCGCCTCGCGTGATGCCCTCCTTGCGGTCGGCGCGCTGGTAGCGGGCCAGGTCCAGGTAGCGCTCCAACACCGGGCGCAGCGCGTCGGGCGCCTCGATGGTGAGCGCCCAGGTCACGCCCTGCAGTTCCGCATCCTCGGCGGCTGCGTCGCCGGGTGACATCGGTGCCGAGGCGGCGGCGGCTGGCGCTGCGGGTGTGACCACCGGTGGCGCGGCGGGCGGCCTGGTGGGTGCGGAGGCAGGTGTCTCGGCGGGTGTCGCCGCAGGGGTCTGTGCCCGCGCAGGCTGGGCCGACAGGCCGAGCAGGCCGCCAGACAGCAGCATGACGGCACAAGCCGACGGCGCGGGCCGTTTCCGGAGGACCAAGGGCAGAGGAAGCAGGCGGCGGTCGGTCGGGAGCATCGGCGCGCCGGTCAGGCGTGGAGGAAGAAGATCGGGTCCGCTATTGTGGTCCCGCGCCGGGCCACCGCGGGCGAAGCAGGCTCACTTCGACAGCAGCCGCATCGCCTGCTCCAGCCCGGCCAGGGTGAGCGGGAACATGCGCTGGTTCATGATCTGCTGCACCATCGCGATGCTCTGGCGGTACTGCCAGACGCCCTGGGGCTCCGGGTTGATCCAGGCGTACTTCGGGAAGGCGTGCGTGAGCCGCTGCAGCCACTCGGCGCCGGGCTCCTCGTTGTTGTATTCGACGCTGCCGCCGGGCTGGACGATCTCGTAGGGGCTCATCGTCGCGTCGCCGATGAAGATGAGTTTGTAGTCCTTGTTGTACTTGCGGATGATGTCCCAGGTGGGCGTCTTCTCGGTGTAGCGGCGCCGGTTGTTCTTCCACATGAAGTCGTAGACGCAGTTGTGGAAGTAATAGAACTCCAGGTGCTTGAACTCGTTCTTGGCGGCGCTGAAGAGCTCCTCGACGCGGTGGATGTGCTCGTCCATCGTGCCGCCCACGTCCATCAGCAGCAGCACCTTTACCTTGTTGTGCCGCTCGGGGATCATCTTGATGTCGAGCAGGCCGGCGTTCGCCGCGGTGGCGTGGATGGTGTCGTCCAGCGCCAGCTCCAGCTCGTTGCCCTCGCGGGCGAAACGGCGCAGCCGGCGCAGCGCCACCTTGATGTTGCGCGTGCCGAGTTCCTTGGTGTCGTCGTAGTCCTGGAAGGCGCGCTGGTCCCAGACCTTCACCGCGCTGCGGTTCTTGCCGGCCCCGCCGATGCGGATGCCCTGCGGGTTGTAGCCGCCGTGGCCGAAGGGGCTGGTGCCGCCGGTGCCGATCCACTTGCTGCCGCCCTCGTGGCGCGCCTTCTGCTCTTCCAGGCGCTTCTTCAGCGTCTCCATCAGCTCGTCCCAGCCCATCTTCTCGATCTTGGCCTTCTCCTCGGCGCTCAGCTCCTTCTCCAGCATCTGGCGCAGCCAGTCCAGCGGGATGTCGCGGGTGAAGTCGGTCAGCATCTCCACGCCCTTGAAGTAGGCGCCGAAGGCGCGGTCGAACTTGTCGAACTGGGCCTCGTCCTTGACCAGCGCGGTGCGGGCCAGGTAGTAGAACTTGTCCACCGTCGGGCCGGTTTCGTCATCGATCACGCCGGCCTGCAGGGCTTCGAGCAGGGTCAGGAATTCCTTGACCGAGACCGGCAGCTTGGCCGCGCGCAGGGTGAAGAAGAAGTCGATGAGCATGGGCGGCGTCCCGGTGGAAAGTGGCGTTCGACGCGATGGAGGACCAAGTATGCGCGAACCGGCCTGCCGCGCGCTGGCGCCCGGCTCAAGTTGGCTGGGGGCGCGTCGAAATGCAGCGGCGACCCCCGGGTGTTCCCCGTGGTGTCCACCGACGCCCCCACCCACCCGCGATGTCCACCCTGTACCACCTTGCCGCTGCCCAGATGCTGCTTTACGGCGCGATGTGGGCCTGCGCCTGGGTGATCGTGGGCGATGAGCGGCGTGCGGTGCAGCACTGGCTGGGCTTCACGCTGCTGCTGGCGGCCGGGCTGGGGCTGATTTCCCTGCGCCCCGATGGCAACCCCTGGTTGACCGTGGTGCTGGCCAACTGGGCCCTGGTCGTTGCGGTCGTGCTGTTCTGGCGGGGCGGGGCCCTGTTCCTGCGGCTGCCACCCCGCGATGCCGAGATGGCCCTGTTGCTGCTGGCCATCGGGACCCTCGTGGTCTGGCTGGGGCCGCAGCCGCGCCAGGGGTTCTGGCTGCATCCGGGCTTCGTCTGCGCCGGTGCGATCGGCTGGCTGCTGCTGGCCAACGCCCGGCGCAGTCACGCTGCGCTGAAGATGCAGTTCGGCGAGCGCACCGCGTGGGTGGTGTCCGCCACGCTGTCCGCCCTTGCCTTGCTGCAGGTGGTCCGTGCCGTCCAGGGGCTCACGTCGTCGACCCCGGTGCCGATGCATCAGACGCACGCTGCCAACGTCGCGCTCGTCTTTGCGATGCTGGTTTCCTCGGCGGTGCTGAACATGGTCTACCTCTTCCTGATGGTGCTGCGGCTGCTGCGTCGCCTGACCCATCTGGTGGATCACGACGCGCTGACTGGCCTGCTCAACCGCCGGTCGATCGAGCGTGCGCTGGTGCGGGCCTGGGTGGGTTGGCGACGCTCGGGCCGGACCTTCGCCGTCGTCAGCATCGACCTGGACCACTTCAAGCAGGTCAACGATCGCTGGGGCCACCCGGCGGGCGACGAGGTGCTGCGCGCCTGCGCCGAACTGCTTCAGCGGGGCGTGCGCCAGGTCGACCAGGTTGGCCGAGTGGGTGGGGAGGAGTTCCTGATCCTGCTGCTCGACAGTGATGAGGCACAGGCGATGGCCACCGCAGAGCGCCTGCGCAGCCAGTTGGCATGCACCGACATCCGCACCCACGGCGCCCTGCTGCGCGTCACTTGCAGCATGGGGGTGGCGGTGGCGGATGCCGGCGATGCTGAGCCGGATCAAATGGTGCAGCGCTCCGATGCCGCGCTGTACCAGGCCAAGCACGACGGGCGCGATAGAGTGGTCTCCGGCGCCCTGGTTGCCACCATTCCCGTTCCAGCCGCTTCACCCACCGAGCGATGAGTGCCCTCCTGCAACTGACCTGTTTCCAGATGCTGATCTATGCCGGCATGTGGATTGCCGGCTGGGTCATCGTGGGCGAGGAGCGCCGCGCCGTGCTGCACTGGCTGGGCTTCAATCTGCTGTTGGCGGTTGGCCTCGGTTTGGTGTCACTGCGCCCGGCTGGGGATCCCTGGCTGACGGTCGTGCTGGCGAATCTGGTGCTGGCGGGGGCCTTCCTGTTGCTCTACCGTGGCGGAGCCCTGTTCCTGCGCCTGCCAACGCGCGATGTGGAGGCGACCATGCTCATGCTGAGCTGTGCTGCCTTTGCGGTGTGGACCGGGCCTGTTCCGACGGGCCCGGGCTGGGTCCACCCCGGTGCGGCCACGGCCGCGTTGATCGGCTGGGTGCTGCTGGCGGCGAGTTGGCGAAGCCGTGGCGCGCTGGCCGAGCAGTTCGGGCCGCGCACGGCCTGGGTGGCGCTGGCGCCCCAGGTGGTCTACGGCATCGTGCAGGGGATTCGCGCCTGGCAGATCTTCACCCTCAATGCCTCGGTGGTGCAGTTGCAGACCCAGTCGGCCTCCAACCAGGCGCTGGTATACGTCAGCATGCTGTCGGCCGCGGTGTTCAACCTGGTGTTCATGTTCCTGATCGTGCTGCGGCTGATGGGGCGGCTGACCTACATGGTCGAGCACGACGGGCTGACCGGCCTGCTCAACCGCCGTGCCATCGAGACCCTGCTGGAACGCGAGTGGGTGCGCTGGCGACGCATGGGGCAGCCCTTCACCGTCATGGCGCTGGACCTGGACCATTTCAAGCAGATCAACGACCGCTGGGGTCACCCCGCCGGGGATGCGGTGCTGCGCAGCACCGCATCGCTGCTGCGCCGCGAGGTGCGCGAGGTGGACAGCGTGGGCCGCGTGGGCGGGGAGGAGTTCCTGGTGCTCATGCCCGGCTGTGCGCCAGCGTCGGCTGCGTACGTGGCCGAGCGCCTGCGTGGCGTGCTGCGGGCCCGGCCGGTGGACGTGGGGGCGGCCGAGCCGGTGACCGTGACCGGCAGCATCGGGGTGGCCGCGGTGGAGTCGACCGACATCGATCTCGAGCACCTGTTGCGCCGCGCCGATGCCGCGCTGTATCTCGCCAAGGCGCAGGGGCGGGACCGCGTGGTCTGTGCTGCGGCGGCCTCTGGCCCGGTCCCAGCGACCCCCGTGCCGGCGATCTGAGCACCTGTGGACGGACTCCTCCATGCCGGCGGGCGACAGCTCGGGTGACCCGGGATGGATGCGCCCAGCTGCGCACCTGCTTCCTTCGCTTGTTTCCTTCCTCCCCTCGTGCTGGATCCACCGCCGATCCGGTGCTTCGCCACGGAGGGGCCGCGTTGGCTGAGCGCCGGGGTCGGGGGCGCACTCAAGTCCACCGCCGCCGCCGCCGAAATCGCAAAGAGTCCTGCCTCTTGCGAGCCGGCAAGTGGCCCGGTTTCTCCCGCCTCATCGCTGCCTTGCGTGGCGCCAGGTTTTTCCAGAATCGTTGTGATGTTCCGTCCTGCCTGTCCCCGCACGACCCCCCGGTGCCCGCCTCTGCGCAGCGGCGCACGCGGTTTCACCCTGGTCGAGCTGATGGTCACCCTCTCCCTGGTGGTCGTGGTGACATTGGTGCTGCTGCCCGGCATGGCGGACTTCAACGCTCGCAACCGCATCAGTGCGCTGGAGGGCGATCTGCTCTCCGCCGTGGCCCTGGCCCGATCGGAGGCCGCGCGCAACGGCGTGCCGGTGCTGCTGGTGGCGGCTTCCGGCGGGGTGACGGGCAACGCCTACGCGGGTGGCTGGAGCTTGGTGCTCGACAGCGACGGCGACGGCACGGCCGATGCCTCGGAGACCGTGCTGCGCGTGCGTGAGGCCCTCAGCGGTGACCTGAAGCTCGACGGCAGCAGCTCGATCACCTTCGGCGCCACCGGCTTCCTCAGCCCGGCCAGCGCTGTGACGCTGACGATCTGCCGGCGCGATGGCAACACGCGCGGCGTGACCGTCACCATCACGCCCAGCGGCCAGACCGACAGCACGGCCATCACCACCTGCAGTTGACCATGGCGGCTCCCATTCCATCTTCCCTATCCTCCTGCCGCAGGCAGCGCCAGCGGGGGACCACCCTGCTGGAGGCGCTGGTCACCGTGCTCGTCCTCGGGCTGGCGGGGCTGGCCTATGCCGCACTGCAGGTGCGGGGCGTTTCATCCAATGCCAGCGCGGCCTGGCGCACCCAGGCCACCGTGCTCGCATCCACCGTCACCGACCGCATGCGCGGCAACCCGGCCGGGGTCACGGCCGGTGCCTACAACAGCCTGACCTCGCCCGGCACGGCACTGGCCTGCAGCCTGTCGGTGCCCTGCACCGCCGCGCAGATGGCGACCACCGACTTCGCCAGCTGGCGCAGCACGCTCGCGCGGGTGCTGCCTGGCGGCAGCGGCGTGGTCTGTCTGGACAGCTCGCCCAACGACGGCACCATCGCTGCGCCGGCCTGCGACGGCAGCGGGACGCAGCTGGCGGTGAAGGTGTTCTGGAACGAACGGGGCACCGAGTCGCGGTTCGTCACGGTGGTTCGGCCATGAATGCCGCCCTTCGCAGGAACCGGAGGGCGCGACTGGCGCTGCGCGGCGTCACGCTGGTTGAGTTGATGATCGGCGTCGCGATCGGGCTGTTTCTGGTCACGGTGATGGGGGCGATCTTCCTGGGCAGCAAGGGCAGCCTGCGTTCGCAGGGCCACGTCGCCCGCCTGCAGGAGAACGCCCGCTTCAGCGTGAATGCCATCTCCGCCGATCTGCGCATGGCGGGTTTCCGCGGCTGCCGGGGCAACGGCACGGCCTCGCCGGTCAACAACCTGCTGACCACGCCCACCGCGCTGCTCTACAACTTCGGCCAGGGCGTCTGGGCGTCCCACCACACCGGGTCGGCCTGGTCGCCTGCCCTGCCTTCCGGGGCCGGCGGGCTGCCGAGTTCGGTCGTGCCGAACAGCAACGGCGATGTGCTCACCATCCGTCGCAGCGTTGGTGCCGGCATTTCCTTGACGGCCGAGATGGGCAGCGCCACCGCGGACCTGACGGTGACGGCCGGCTCGCCCATCAACAAGGGCGACTGGCTGATGGTGTCCGACTGCACGGGGGCGGCGGTGTTCCAGGCCACCAACAACACGCCAGGCGCCTCCGGGACGATCCAGCATGCCACGGGGGGCTCACTGACGCCCGGCAACACCAGTGCCAGCCTCGCCAAGACCAGCGCCCCGACCCACACGGGCATCTTCCTCCAGGATGCGCTGGTGCACCGCCTCGCCACGGTCACCTACTTCCTCGCGCCCAGTACGCGCAGCGGCAAGACCCACCTGCGCTCGCTGTGGTCGCACACGGTGCCGTCCTACGATGGCTCGGCGCAGCCGCAGGAACTGGTGACGGGTGTCGAGCGCATGCTGGTGCGCCTGGGCATCGACAGCTCGCCTGCCACGGCGGGCGACGGCACGGTGGACGCCTACACCACCGCGGACCAGGTCACCGACTGGAGCCGGGTGGTCACCGCCCAGGTTGAGTTGCTGCTGGCCAGCACCGACGACCGGGTCACCAGCGTGGCCCAGCCCTATGTCTTCGATGGCACGACCACCACACCGAACGACCGGCGCCTGCGCAGCGTGGTCAGCGTCACCGCGTCGGTGCGCAACTCGTTGCGCTGAGGGGAGGGGAGATGAAGTCCATCCTGTCCTGCCGCCACCCGGTGACCGCAGCGCTGCGCTCGCCGCAGCGGGGTTTCTCGCTGCTGGCGGTGCTGATGATGATGGTGGTGCTGGCCTTCCTCTCCCTGGGCGCGCTCAACACCAGCGTGATCCAGGAACGCATGGCCGGTAACGCCCGCGACCGCGAACTCGCGCTACAGGCTGCCGAGGCTGCGCTGCGTGATGCAGAGACCCACATCGAGGCCAGCCTGACGATGGACTCCGGCTTCGAGTCCGCCTGCACCAACGGGCTGTGCATGCCCGCGTCCATGGTCGCCAGCGGGGCCGTGTCCACCCTGCGCTGGAAGACCATCGACTGGAGCAGCGCTGCGGGCAAGAGCCGGGCCTACGGCAGCGCCACGAGCGCCACGGCCCTGCCCGACGTGGCCGCCCAGCCGCGCTACATCGTCGAGCTGCTGCCCGTGCTGCCGCCGCCCTCGGGCCAGTCGGCCAACCTGGGCAGCAACACCACGGCGCCGCAGGCGTTTCGCATCACGGCCCGCGGGGTGGGCGTGCGCTCGACCACCGTGGTGATCCTCCAATCCACCTACATCAAGCAATGAACACCTCCACGACGTCGCCGCACTTCCTGCGGCAAGGTGGTGCCTGCCTGATCCTGGCGGGCGCCGTCGTTTCGGCCCATGCGCTCACGCTGGCGGAAGCGCCGCTGTTCCTCGGCAGCTCGGTCAAGCCGAACCTGCTGGTGATCTACGACAACTCCTACTCGATGGAGGCGCTACTGCCGGGCACCACCGGCGGATCGGATCCCACCGCAGCGGGCACGCGCGGCAACACGGCCCGACGCGTGCTGCGCCAGAACATCACCGACTTCCAGAGCGCCTTCCGCTGGGGTCTTGAGGCGTTTGCGATGAACACGCCGCTGTCCTATCCAAACGCCGGCTGGGATCCGGACTATCCGGTCTTCTACTACAGCTCCAGTCCGATCCTCGGAGTCGGCGAGATCCGCCAGCAGGTACAGGACAACAGCACGACCCACTACAACGCGCTGATGTCCTTGCTCGGCACCGAAACGACCGTCACGACGACGTCGGAGATCAAGAATGGTTCGATCGGCACTCCCCTGCCGGGGGCCCTGCGCACCGCCAGGCAGTACTTCGGCAACCAGCTCACCGGACTGACCACGCCGATCATCGACAAGACCTGCCAGAAGAGTTTCGTCGTGCTGGCCACTGACGGCGACCCCACGATCCGACCACCGTTCGGTAGTACGGCCGCCCGCGCCTACACCGCCACGGAAACCTACCGCGGCACGGTGGCCGCGCCCCAGTACTCGACGGCCGATACCGACATCTTTGACGAGGTCACGGCACTGCGGTCGACGACGATTAGCAACCTGTCGGCCGTCAACGGCACCTACGACATCAAGACCTACGTGATCGGTCTGGGTGACGTGGCCAACAACCCGTTGTCGGTGCGTTCGATGAACCGCATGGCCGAGCTGGGTGGTACGGGAGCCGCCTACCTGGCGGCGGACGAGGACTCGATCAACAACGCCTTCTCGACCATCACCACGGACATTGCAGCCCAGGCCAGCACCAGCAGCTCGGTCACGCTGAATACTGGGTCCTGGAACACGGGCACCAAGATCTACCAGGCCCGCTTCAATTCGGGGGACTGGTCCGGGCAATTGCTGGCCTTTTCGCTGGCATCCAATGGCACGCCCGCCACGACCGCCAGCTGGGATGCGGCGACCCGGCTCAATGCGCAGCACTGGAGCACGGGCCGCAACATCCTGACCTACAAGTCCTCCGCTGCGCTGGGCAGCCGTGGCGTCGCCTTGCGCTGGCCAGCCAACGCCTCCTCGCCAACGGCCACGGAGATCGATGCGGCGATGGTCACGGCGCTGAACAAGAATGCCTCGGGCACCACCGATGGCTACGGTTCCCAGCGCCTGCAATGGTTGCGCGGCAACACGGCGCGCGAGACACGCATCTGCACGGGCTGCAGCGCGCCGGTGTTCCGCAGCCGGCCCACCACTGTGCTGGGCGACATCGTCAACTCGGCGCCGTTGTTCGTGAACGGTGGCGGGCGCTATGTCCGCGACAGCGCCGAGGCGGCGTCCTACAGTGCCTACAAGTCCGCCCGCATGGCCAAGACGCCGCTGGTGTTCGCAGGGGCCAATGACGGCATGCTGCATGCTTTCAACGCTAACACGGGTGACGAGGTGTTTGCCTACGTGCCGGGTGCAGTGACCTCGCGGCTGAGCCTGTTGACGGCGCCGACGTACAGCCACCGCTTCACGGTCGATGGTGCACTGACCGCGGGTGATGTGTTCTACGGAAGCGCCTGGCACACCCTCCTGGTCGGCGGCTTCGGCGCAGGCGTCAAGGGCCTGTTCGCACTGGATGTGAGCGACCCCTCCACGATGGACGAGGCACACGCCAACTCGGTCGTGCGCTGGGAAACCGCCAGCGATGCGGACATCGGGCACATCTTCGGCGAGCCGGTACTGGCCAAGATGAAGAACGGCAAGTGGATGGCCATCGTGGGCAACGGCTACAACAGCACCAACGGGGTGGCCAAGCTGCTGCTGATCGATGTGGAAACCGGCGCGGTGACCAAGGTCAGCACCCAGTCGGGCAGCACGACCACGCCCAACGGCCTGTCGTCGGTGGTGGCGGTGAGCTCGGCCAACAATGGCGTGGCCGATATCGTCTACGCGGGCGACCTGGCGGGCAACCTGTGGCGCTTCGATCTTTCATCGACGTCCACATCCAGCTGGGCGGTTGCCTACAACAACAGCGGCACCCCGGCGCCGCTGTATGCGGCAGGCAGCTCGCAGCCGATCACGGCCCGCCCGGACGTGTCCGTGCATCCCAGCGGCGGCTACATGGTCGTGTTCGGCACCGGACGCTATGTGGACATCGGGGACGACAGCACGACCACCGGCCAGTCGCTCTACGGCCTGTGGGACAGCGGCAGCGCCATCGCTGCCAGCAGCTCGCTGGTGTCGCAATCGGTGCTGGGCACGGCAACAGGCGGGGACTCGCGCACCTACCGGATGACCACCTACGCGGTGGGCGCCCCCAGCGGCACCACCTACACCGGCGACAACGTCATCACCAGCGCCTCCTATGGCACGGGCAAGCGGGGCTGGAAGATCGACCTGCCTGCCAGTGGCGAGCGCATCGTCACGCAGTCTGCAGTGCGCTATGGCAAGGTGGTGGTGTCGACCCTGATCCCGTCGCCCGATGCCTGTGCCGCTGGCGGTGATGGCTGGGTGATGGAGCTGGACCTGCTGACCGGTAACCGGCCCAACACCCCCGCGCTGGACAGTAATGGCGACAACAACGTCACGGATAGCGACGCTCTGGCGTACGCTGGCGGGTCGGCCTATGCGTCCGGGGTGCGCATTGGCGCCATCCCGGCGGCGCCCGGGTTCATCCGTGCGCAGGACCGGCGCCTGGATGACAAGCTGGTCAACACCTCTGCCGGCACCATCGTGCGCGTCCGCGAAGCGGGCAACACCGTGAACTCCGGCCGCGTGAGCTGGGAGCAACTGCAATGAACAACCCCTTGGTGCGCTGGCCGGCTCACGCCGCGGCCCTGCTGGTGCTGCTCGGCATGCTGGCAACGCAGGCGCTCGCTGCGGAGGCCGCACCAGCGGCGGCATCGAGCGGTGTCAGCCTGGCGTCGGGACCGATCGACCACATCGACCTCGCGCGACCGGAACTGGTGCTCGGTGGCCAGCGCTACACCTGGGATCCTGCCCGGCTGCGGATGACGGAAGCCGGGGCGGACGTGGACATCTCGTCGTTGCGGTCTGGGCAGTGGGTTTCTGTCCAGTGGGAGCCGGGCCCGGGGGGCTACCGGCGCATCCGCGCCATCCGGATGGCGACCGTGCGATGAACCGGCTTCACCGCACCATGCCGTCTGCCGCGCTGCGCCGAGTGCGCGGCTTCACGTTGGTCGAGATGATGATCGTCATCGCCGTGATCGGCATCCTGACCGCGGTGGCGCTGCCGTCCTATCGCCAGCATGTGGCCAATTCGAGGCGTGCCGATGCGCGTGCGGCAATCCTCTCGCTCGCACAGGTGATGGAACGCTGGTACACCGAGCGCGGCACCTACGTCGGTGCCACCGTCGGCGCTTCGGGCATCTACCCCAGTGCCTCGCCGCAGGGCTACTACACGATGAGCATCACGGCGCAGGACGCCACCACCTTCACGGTCCGGGCGGCACCGACCGGCGCCCAGACGGGGGACGCCTGCGGCAGCTACACCTACACCCAGGCCGGTACGCGCGGCGTCACGGGCGGGAGCCGGACCGTGGCGCAGTGCTGGTGAGCGATCGCGCCAGGCGCGCCAGCGCCCGCGGGCCCTCACACCGGCTTGCGGCGTGACCTGGCGGCAGTGGTCTTCGTGGCGGCCAGCCGCTTCGTGCCGACCATGACCGCAGGCGTCTGTGCTGGCGCCAGCACGTGGCTGCTCAACCAAGCCTGGAATTCCTCGTACCACAGCCGGCTGTTGGCCGGCTTGAGCACCCAGTGGTTCTCATCCGGGAACCAGAGCAGCCGGGCGTCCACCCGCCGTGCCTTGAGGGTGTTGTAGTAGGCCAGCCCCTGGGCGTCGGGCACGCGGTAGTCGAGCGCGCCGTGGATCACCAGCGTGGGCGTGCTCATGTGGCCGGCGCGGCTGTGCGGGCTCTGCGCGGCGATGCGCGCCGGGTCGTCCCAGTACCAGGCGCCCAGCTCCTTGGCGTACCAGTCGTAGGCGTCGTCGGCGAACATCGCCGTCCAGTCGAAGCAGCCGGCGTGGCAGACGTAGGCGGCGTAGCGCCCTGCCGGCACGTGGCCGTTCATCCAGGCCACCATGTAGCCGCCGTAGCTGCCGCCGGTGGCGTACAGGCGCTGGGGGTCGGCCCAGGGCTGGGCGAGCAGCCAGTCGCTGGCGGCCTCGATGTCCTGCAGCTCCAACTCGCCCCAGCGGTGCGTGATGCTGTCGGCAAAGGCGTGGCCGAAGCCGCTGGAGCCGTGGTAGTTCACGCAGGCCACCACCTGGCCGGCAGCGGCCAGCAGGTGGTGGTTCCAGCGCCAGTGCCAGTTGTCGCCAAAGGCCGCATGGGGTCCACCGTGGATGGTGTGCACCACCGGCCAGCGCCGTGCCGGGTCGAAATCCGGCGGGAAGACCAGTCGCACCTGCACCGCATCGCCCCGCGCACCGGTGACCTGCAGCACCTCGTTGCGGCCCAGCGCCAGGCGGGCGAGCAGGGCGTCGTTGAAGGCCTCGATGCGCCGAGGTGGCTCGCCCGGCAGCAGCGCCAAGATCTGCGGCGGGTGGTCGAGCGTGTCCAGCGCCAGCGCCACCGTGCCGGCCACCTTGTCGAAGCCGCCCACCCAGCCGCCCGCATGGACCCGCTCGGCGCGCTGGTCAGGCAGGTCGAAGCGCCAGAGGTGGCGCGCTCCGCGCTCCTCGGCGCCAAACAGCAGCGCCTGCCCGTCGTCCTCCCAGTGCAGCGGGGCCTCGACGTCATGGTCCCAGGCCGCGCTCTCGACCTGCCAGCGCCCGCTCTCGCGCTCCCACACCGCGAGCTGCTGCGGCATGGTGTGCTTGATGCCCTGGTGGCTGGCGATGAAGGCGACGCGCTCGCTGCCGTCGGCCGCTGCCGGGCTGTAGCGCGGTGAATGGCAGTCCCAGGCCTCGTCCTGCACGATGGCCCGCGGCGCACCGGCCAGACGGGCGCCGTCCAGCTCGATCTCGTAGAGCGCCTGGCGGCCGTCGATGCGCTTTTCCGGCGCCGGGTTGAAGGCGAAGACGATGCGCCGCCCGTCGGGCGAGATGTCGAAGCCGCTGGCGGTCGGCTCGGTGCGGCTGAGCTCGCAGGGCGTGCCCTCGAACAGGTCGGTGACGCTGCCGTCGTCGAGGTTCAGCAGGTGCAGGTGTGGCACGCGATCCTGCGGCAGATGGTGGTCCCAGAAGCGGTAGAGCGGCTCGCTGGTGACGTAGCCACTCGTCTTCCGATCCTTCCAGGCCTGGTGGCGCCGGGCCTGGGCCTCGCTGCCGCGCTCGTCCGGCCAGACCCAGGCGATGAAGGCGATGCGCCGCCCGTCCGGGAACCACTTGAAGGCCTCGATGCCGCCGGCCCGGCTCGTGACGCGCCGGGCCTCGCCGCCGTCGGGGGCGATCAGGTAGAGCTGCGCCTCCTCGTCCTTGCTGCCTTCCTGCTCGCGCCGGGACAGGAAGGCGATGCGGTCCCCGCGTGGGCTCCAGGCCGGCTCGGTGTCCTTGTCGCCGCTGGTCAGCGCCCGCGGGGCGCCGCCGAGGGTGGACAGCAGCCACAGCCGGGTGCGGCCCAGGTTCTCGTCCATCGAGAAGCGCTGCACCGCGACCACCGCCTGCGCGCCGTCCGGGCTCAGGCTGGGCGGGCCCACGCGCTCCATCTGCCAGAGGTCGTTCACCGTGATCGGCTGCCTCGCGGGTGGGCTGGCTGCGGGGCCACCGGCCGGGGCGGCGTCGGTGTCCGCAGGGGGGGCGGTGGCGGTGGCGGTGGCGCCGGTCGGCGCGCGCGGCGAACGCTTGCGGGTGGCCATGGATCGGCTCCTCTGGGTGTGCGTGACCCGTTGTCAGGGTGTTGTCCTGCCGCGCCGGCCCCAACCGCTGCCGCCGGGCTGGTGAGGATGATAGTGCGCAGGAACGCGCTCTCGGTGGCCGCCGCGCTACCGGCCTGCGCAGCAGGCCTTCAGCGTGGGCGCGCCAGCTGCCACTCCAGATGGGCGCGGATCTCCGGCCACTCACCGGCGGTGACGCTGTACATCACCGTGTCGCGCACCGTGCCGTCGCGGCGCAGCGCGTGGTGGCGGATCACGCCGTCACGCTTGGCGCCCAGGCGCTCGATGGCGCGCTGGCTGGCGAAGTTGAAGTGGTCGGTGCGCCAGCCGACCACCTTCGCGCCCAGGGTGTCGAAGGCATGCTGCATCAGCAGCAGCTTGCAGGTGGTGTTGGCGGCGCTGCGCTGGCGGCTGCGGGCATACCAGGTCCAGCCGATCTCCAGGCGATCGAGCGCCGGCACGATGTCGTGGAAGCTGGTGCAGCCGATCACCTCGCCGCTGGCGCTGTCCAGCACCGCGAAGGGCAGCCGCGATCCCTCGGCCTGCATCTTCAGCGCCTGCTCGATGTAGGCACGCGTCTGCGCCGGCTCGGGCACCGAGGTGACGCGGATCGTCCAGAGCTCGCCATCGGCGGCGGCGGCACACAGGCCGGCCTCGTGTTCCAGCGCCAGCGGCACCAGGCGCACGGGGGCGCGTTCGAGCGTGACGGGGCGGACGTCGATCATCCCGGCAGCCCGTCCGATCAGGGCTCGCGGCGCCGCAACAGCTTGCGCGCCAGGCCGCGGCCCACGCCGGCGCCCAGGCCAACCAGCAGGATGCCGGCCACCGAGGCCGTGCCCCAGCCCGATTCGCTCATGAAGTCCAGCCCCAGGGAGCGCGCGATCAGCCCGCCCGCCAGCGCGCCGGCGACGAAGCCCAGTGCATCGACCAGGCCCTCGGCCAGCGCATTCTTGATCTGGGCGTCCATGCTCAGCTCCTGTCCCGGGTCCCCGCCGTCAGCGGTTGCGGCTCTGCATGAAGACCAGCTTCTCGAACAGCGTCAGGTCCTGCTCGTTCTTCAGCAGCGCACCCACCAGCGGCGGCACGCTGACCTTCTCGTCGCGGCTGTGCAGCGCCTCGGCCGGGATGTCCTCGGCCACCAGCAGCTTGAGCCAGTCGAGCAGCTCGGAGGTGCTGGGCTTCTTCTTCAGGCCGGGCAGGTTGCGCACGTCGTAGAAGTTCTTCAGCGCGGCGGCGAGCAGTTCCTTCTTCAGGTCCGGGAAGTGCACGTCGACGATGCGCTGCATCGTGTCCGCATCCGGGAACTTGATGTAGTGGAAGAAGCAGCGGCGCAGGAAGGCGTCGGGCAGCTCCTTCTCGTTGTTGGAGGTGATGAACACCAGCGGCCGGTGCTTGGCCCGGACCAGCTCGCGCGTCTCATAGACGTAGAACTCCATGCGGTCGAGTTCACGCAGCAGGTCGTTGGGGAACTCGATGTCGGCCTTGTCGATCTCGTCGATCAGCAGCGCCACCGGCCGGTCGGTGGTGAAGGCCTGCCAGAGCGTGCCCTTGACGATGTAATTGCGGATGTCGCGCACCTTCTCGGCGCTGTCGGCGTCCGAGAGCTGGCTGTCGCGCAGGCGGCTGACCGCGTCGTACTCGTACAGGCCCTGCTGCGCCTTGGTGGTGCTCTTGATGTGCCACTGCAGCAGCGGCAGGCCCAGCGCGGTGGCGACCTCCTCGGCCAGCATGGTCTTGCCGGTGCCGGGCTCGCCCTTGACCAGCAGCGGGCGTTGGAGGGTGATGGCGGCGTTGACCGCGAGCATCAGGTCCTGGGTGGCGACGTATTGGTCGGATCCGGTGAACTTCATGCGCTGCAGCAGGTGAGGTGGACGGGCCGACCCAGTATATCGGCGTGCGCTGCGGCGCGCCGCCGCCGCCCGGATCAGGCCCGGTGCAGCGAATCGGCGTGTTGATGCGACGCGAGCTCGGCGTAGGCCACGAGCCGCAGTTTGCCGGCGGACTTGCCGGCGTACATGGCGGCGTCGGCCTCGCGCATCCAGGCGTTCGCGTCACGCACCGGGCCGCTGGCCAGGCTGTATCCGACCGTTCCTCCGATGCGGCGCAGTTGGCCGCCGGCCAGCAGGAGCGGCTGCTCGAACTGCGCCAGCAACTTGCAGCCGACGGCGGCAGCATCGGCCGGGGTGTTCAGCCCGGTGGCCAGCACCACGAACTCGTCGCCACCGATGCGCGCCACCAGATCGCCGGCGCGCGTGGCCCCCTTGAGCCGCTGTGCCAGCGTGGTGAGCACCGCGTCACCGGCCTCGTGGCCGAGTTGGTCATTGATCTGCTTGAAGCCGTCCAGGTCCAGCAAGAACAGGGCCTTCAGCGGCGCGCGGCCATCGGCACGCGGACCGTCGCCGATGCCCGCAGCGAGGACACGTTCGAGTCCGCGCCGATTGGCCAGCCCCGTCAGCGGGTCGGTGTGCGCCAGCGCGTCAAGCAGGTCGTGCTCACGGCGGGAGCGTTCGGCCGCCTCGCGCAGATGCTCGACGCGCAGGCCCAGTACCATCAGCCAGCACAGCATTTCGCCCGTGGCGCCGAACTGCGCCCCGTAGAGGGTCCAGCCGTTGACGGGAAGCAGGCCGCGCAACAAGGTGGTGATGACCAGCATCCCGGCGGCAAACGACAGCCAACCGGCCACCATGAAGGGAGCGGCCCGATCGTCGCGGCGCCAGCGCATCACGACCACCGGCAGGAACAGCGCCACGTGGCAGACCACGCCGATCGAGGCGGCCAGCGCGCCTTGTCGATAGCTGATCAAGCCCAGCAGAAAGGCCGCCAGCAGGGTCAACACGATGGCCGCGGCGATCTGCACGGCCGTGGCCAGGCGTGGCCAGGACTGCCGGACCTCCAGGGCATACAGGCAGAAGTACAGGTTGGCGGCCACCACCGCGAGGGACGAGCCGGCCGAGACTTGCGTTGCCAGCCAGGCGCTGTCGGGCCAGAGGTACTGTGCCCCGACACCGTAGATCGCCAGTGCGAAGGCGCCGTTGGCACAGAGCACACCGGCATAGGCCAGGAAGGCCGGCTGGCGCAGGCTGATCCAGCGCGAGAGGCTGTAGGCCAGCATGAACAGCATCAGCCCGCCCAGGATGCCGAAGAGGATCTGGTCGCGGCTTTCCAACTCGTTGACGCTGGACCAGGGCATGAAGTGCAGCGGCACGATGACAGCGGTCATTGTGCGGATGCGGACCATCACGTCGTAGGACTGGCCGGGCTGCAGGTGCAGGTCGGCGCTCAGTGCCCTGGTCTGCAGGGGGCGCTGCGAAAAGGGCGTGAGCGAGCCGGTGCGGCTTTGGTGCACGACCAGGCCCTGGCGGTCGAACACGACGAAGTCCACTTCGTTGAGCAGCGGGTACTCCAGGCGCGCCACCCAGTTGCCCGGCGCGTGTGCGCCGATCGCCACCGGGATGTGCAGCCAGACGGCCGAGGCACGCTGGCCCAGGTTCTGGTACGGCGTGCGAGGAACCTCGAATTGGCTGAGCGAGCGCCAGGCCGCCCGTGCGTCCTGGCTGTTGCTGGCATCCTCCAGGATGCGGGTGACCGGCCAGGCCGCCGCAGCGCGCGTGTGTGTGTCCAGCCTCAGGACGTCGCTGGACTGTTGCGCGGGCGCCTCGCTGCGCGCCGGTGCCCCGGCCAGCACCGCCAGGCAGGCCAGCACCACCGCCAGCAGGGCCTGGGGCGTGTGCCAGAGGGTCCTGCCGCGCTGCAGGCGCAGTTCGCCGAAAGCCGCCCGCAGCATTCGCAGCTGCTGGGCCAGTCGGTTCGAGAGGGGCGGCCTGGGAGGGGGCATGGGTGGGCGGGTGGCGGTCGGTGGCGGAGGCTGATCACGGCGCGGTGCACCTCCATGCAGCGGTTTCGACCTGCGATGCACCAACTTGAGCGCTCCCTTGGGCGCCGCTTGGGCGGCGGCCGTGCCGATCAGCCTAGCGGCGGTAGTCCGTGGCGCAAGCGGGCGCGGCTGCAGGCATCGTCGCCCCGGCCCAGCGGCGCGAGCAGGCCGAACTCCCGGCAGGGCCCGGGCCGCCACTCGTAGATGCCGCAGCCGGCGCGCTGACCCACCGTGCCGGTGAGCGCCGCGCAGCGCGGCGGGGTGTGGTCGGTGCCGCGCAGGCGCGCCAGCGTGTCGCTGAGTTCGACCGCCAGGCCATCGGGCACACAGCCGCCGCGGCTGGCCAGCTCCTCGCAGGAGAAGTCGACGCGAAAGCTCGCGCAGCAGGCACCGCAGCGCAGGCAGGGGTTGTCGGTGGGAGTGCTCATGTCGGTCGACTTACACCGCGTCGCGCGGGGTGGTGGCGCCGTCGCGCTCGATGCGCCCGTCCACCAGCTCGATGACGCGGTCGCAGCGCGCCGCCAGCCGCGGGTCGTGGGTGACGATCAAAAAGGAGGTGTTCAGCTCCGCATGCATGCGCCGCAGCAGGGCGAACACCTCGTCGGACGCATGCCGGTCCAGGTTGCCGGTGGGCTCGTCGGCCAGCACCAGCGGCGGCGACAGCACCAGCGCACGGGCGATGGCGACGCGCTGCTGCATGCCGCCGGAGAGCTCGCCCGGGCGCTTGTGCATCGCCTCGCCCAGGCCCACCGCATCGAGCAGCGCGCGGGCGCGTTCGAGCTGGCTGCGGCCGATGCGGCCCTCGCGCATCAGCACCGGCAGGGTGACGTTCTCCAGCGCCGAGAAGGCCGGCAGCAGGTGGTGGAACTGGAACACGAAGCCCAGCGTCTGGCGGCGCTGGCGGGTCAGCCCGGCGTCGTCCAGCCCCGCCATCTCTTGCCCCTGGATGCGGTAGCTGCCGCTGGTCAGGCGCTCCAGCAGGCCGATGAGGTTGAGCAGCGTGCTCTTGCCCGAGCCGGAGGGACCGATCAGCGCCGCAAACTCGCCCGCCGCCAGCCGCAGCGACACGCCGTGCAGCACCTCGGCCTCGTTGGGCCGGCCGAGGTTGTAGCGCTTGCGCACGTCGGCCAGTTCGATCAGCGGTGAGGTGAGGGACATGGGTGAGGTCACAGCCGGATCGCCTGCGCCGGGTCGAGCGCGGCGGCACGGCGCGCCGGTGCGACCGCCGCCAGGATGCCGCAGACGGTGGCCAGGGCGGCGATGCGCATCGCCATGCCGGGTGCCAGCGCGATCTGGAACAGCGGCTGCCCGTCCGAGCCGCGCACGAAGGTCACGAAGGCCCACACCAGCGCGGCCGCCAGCAGCACGCCCAGCAGCGAGCCGATCGCACCGACGATGGCGCCCTGCAGCAGGAAGACGCGCAGCATCTGCCCCTGCGTGGCACCCATCGCGCGCAGGATGCCGATCTCGCGCTGCTTCTGCACGACAGACACCACCAGCACGCTGGCGATGCCCAGCACGACCACGACCATCACCACGCCGCGGATCAGCCCGGTGCTGACCGACTGCGCATTCAGCGCCGACACCAGCTGGGCGTTGGCCTGCTGCCAGCTCTCCACCTTCAGCGGCAGTTCACGCTGCAGCCGGTCGGCCAGGTCCTGCGCGGACCAGACGTCGGCCAGCGCCAGCTCCAGCACGGTGGCGCCACCGGGCAGGCCGAGCAGGCTCTGCGCCGCGCGCAGCGGCACGAGGACGGTGCGCCGGTTCAGGTCCCGCACGCCCAGGTCGACCAGCGCGGTGACGCGCACCGAATCGCTGATGCTGCCCGCGGAACCGTTGCCCGTGGTCAATGCCACCCGGTCGCCGATGCGCACGCCCAGGTCATCGGCCAGCTCGCGCCCGAGGATGGCCTCGCCCGGCCCCAGCCGCGCCTCGCCGGCCACCACCTTGCTGCGCAGGCCGATGATGCGGTCATAGCGGTCCAGGTCGACGCCCATCAGCGCGATCGATTTCGCCGCCTCGCTGCGCAGCGCCAGCGCGGCGCCGGACACCATCGGCGACACGGCGCTCACCTCCGGCCGCGCCTCCAGCAGCGGCACCAGGGCCTGCCAGTTGCCGATCGAGCGCAGGCGCTGGGCGCGCGGCTGGGTCATCGTCAGCGTGGCTCCTCCCGAGGCCGGAGTGCGCGCCGGGCTGACTTCGTCGTCGGGCGCCTTCAGCGTCACGTGGGCCTGCGCCCCCAGCGTCTTGGCCAGGGTGTTGGCTTGCAGGCCGCTGATGAGTGCTGAGATGTAGGCCACCACCGCGACGCCGGCCGCCACGCCGACGATGATCAGCAGCGTCTGCATGCGCCCCTCGCGCAGGAAGCGCAGGGCAACGCGGCGTTCAAAACCCAGCCAGTCGAGCATCAGGGGCAATCGAGGGAATGGGGGCGGGGCGGCTCAGCGGCCCATCGCGTTGGTCAGCGTGGCGCCGGCATCGTCGGCCTTGGCGCGGCGGGTCACGGTGGCGAGCGGGGCCACGTCGGCGCGCACGCGCGAGCCGGGCGGCGGCGCTGCGCCGGTGAGCAGCACGTCGCCGGCCGACAGGCCGGACAGCACCTCGGCGGCGTCCAGCGTGCGCAGGCCCAGCCGCACCGTGACGGCCTCGACGCGGCCGTCCCGCACCCGCCAGACGGTGGCGCTGCCGTCCGCGGCGCTGCGCAGGGCGGCGATCGGCAGCACCAGGGCGCGCTCGCGCCGGGCGGTGTCGACCTCGACCGACAGCGTCATGTCCTCGCGCAGGAAGGCCGGCACCGGCGCGTCCACGGCAAAGCGCACCTCGACCGCGCCGCGCTGGGCATCGACCAGCGGCGCGATGCTGCGCACCCGGGCCGTGAAGCGCTGGCCAGGGAAGGCGTCGGCCAGCACCGCGGCGCCCTGGCCGACCTGCAGTTGCTCCAGGTAGCGCTCGTCCACCTGGGCGAGCAGCTCGGTCGGCCCGTCCAAGGCGAGCGCCAGCAGCGCACGGCCGGGCTGCACGATCTGGCCGGGCTCGACCAGCCGGTCCAGCACCTGGGCGGCGGCAGGGGCGGTGACGGTGGTCTGCGCCAGCCGAGCGCGGGCGGACTGGGTGGCCGCCTGGGCCAGGGCCAGCTGCGCCTGCGCCTGCGCCACGTCGCTGCCCTGGTCGCCGATGGCCGTGGCCTGGGCGCGGGCGCTGTCGCGCTGGGCCTGTGCCACCGAGACGGCGCGCTGGGCATCGTCCAGCTTCGCCGGGCTGAGGAAGCCCTGCGCGATCAGATCCTGGCTGCGTTTCAGCTCGGCCTGCGCCGCCAGCAGCACCGATTCGGCCTGGGCGACCCCCGCCTGCGCGGCGCTGCGGCCGGTGCTGCGCAGGCCGGCCAGCCGCGCGGCGGCCTGCTGCTCGCCGGCCTGCGCCTGCGCCAGCGCGGCACGCAGCTCGTCATTTTCCAGTTGCAGCAGCCGCTCGCCAGGCCGAACGCGCTCGCCCTCGCGGACCTTGACCTCGACGACGCGGCCGGTGAGCGTGCTGCCCAGTTCGACGCGCGACAGCGCCGCCACCCGGGCCGAGAACTGCAGCGTGCGCAGCAGGGGCGCCGGTTGCAGCTGCACGGCGGTGGCGGCCGGGGCGCGCAGTTGCCAGAAGGCCACGCCACCCGCCAGCGCGGCGGCAGCGACGAGCAGGGCAATCAGCGATCGGCGGGTCATGCGGCCATTCTTGCACTGGCCTGGCTCAGTCCCGGCTGGCCAGGGCCTTGGCGATGCGTTGGCGCCCGACCTTCGCCTTGGGCACGGGGACGTCGAACCAGGTGCGCACGTCCTCCTCCAGCCCGATGCCGTGCATGAAGTTGTAGACCGCCTTCTTCAACCCGACGCCCAGCGCGTCGTGGTCGACGCCGGTGGGGTCGATGAAGCCGATGTCGTTCTTCGCAAAGGTCACCGGCGGCAGCGGTTTCAGCGTGATGCCGTACTTGTCCGGCTCCAGCCCGACGGGCGAGTGCACCGTGCAGGCGAAGCGGTGGAAGAAGCCGGACTGGATGCAGCCCGCGGCGAAGAGCTGGCGCACGTACTCCAGCGCGTCCACCGTGTCCTGCACCGTCTGGGTCGGGAAGCCGTACATCAGGTAGGCGTGCACCAGGATGCCGGCCTCGGAGAAGGCCCGGGTCACGCGCGCCACCTGCTCCACCGTGACGCCCTTGGCCATCAGCGCCAGCAGCCGGTCGGAGGCCACCTCCAGCCCGCCGGACACCGCGATGCAGCCGCTGGCGGCGAGCTGCTCGCACAGCGCCGGGGTGAAGGTCTTCTCGAAGCGGATGTTGCCCCACCAGGAAATCGGCGGGCGACCGAGCTCGCCGCGGCGGATCAGCTCGGCCGACAGCGCCTTCAGCGCCTTGGGCGGCGCGGCTTCATCGACGAAGTGGAAGCCCGTCTGGCCGGTTTCGTCGACGATGGCCTCGATGCGGTCGGCCAGCAGCTCGGCCGAGGCGCCCTCGTAGCGGCCGATGTAGTCCAGGCTGACGTCGCAGAAGCTGCACTTCTTCCAGTAGCAGCCCTGCGCGACGGTGAGCTTGTTCCAGCGCCCGTCGCTCCAGAGCCGGTGCATCGGGTTGAGCAGGTCGAGCAGCGAGAGGTAGCGCGCGAGCGGCAGGCCGTCCCAGGTGGGCGTGCCGACCTCGGCGAAGGCAATGTCTGGCTCGGCCAGGTTGATGTATCGAACCGCGCCCGCCGATGGGCCGTCGGCCTCGCGCCGGAAGGTGCGCACCAGCCGGCTCGGGCCGCGCTCGCCGCGCAGGTGCTCCAGCAGCGCCAGCAGCGGGCGCTCGCCAGCGTCCAGCGTGACGTAGTCGAAGAAGTCGAACACCCGCGGCTCGGCCAGCTCGCGCAGCTCGGTGTTGACGAAGCCGCCGCCCAGCACGGTGACGATCACCGGATCCTGGGCCTTGATGGCCTGGGCGATGCGAAAGGCCGCGTAGACCGAGCCGGGGAAGGGCACCGACAGCAGCACGACGCTCGGCCGGTGGCGCGCCAGCGCCTCGAGCGTGAGCGCGCGCAGCAGGTCGTCGACCAGCGTCGGCGGCGCGGCGAGGGCCATCGCCAGCGGCTCGAAGGTCGGCTGGCTCATCGCCAGCGATTCGGCGTAGCGCACGAACTCGAAGCGGGGGTCCACCGCCTCGCGCAGCACGTCGGCCAGATCGTTGAGGTAGAGCGTGGCGTAGTGGCGGGCGCGGTCGTGGGTACCCAGCGCGCCGAAGGCCCAGGCCATCGGGTCGCCGCCGCCGTCGTCGCCAGCCCCGTCGCCCGTGGCGTCGGCGTAGGCGTGGAGCGCGTCGAAGCGCGGGCCCTCGGGCAGCAGGTCGCGCGCGACGATGCGGTGCATCAGCGTCGAGTCGCGCCCCTGCAGGAAGGCGATCACCGGTCCGATCGTGCGGCGGTACGCGGCGAAGTGCTCGAGAAAGCCCGCCAGCCGCGGCGAGCGCTGCGCCAGCGGCAGCGCCTCGGCGCGCGCGCGCACCGCATCCAGGCCGGCGGGCGTGAACAGCCGCAGGATCAGCGCCAGTGCCAGGTCCTCCTGCACCGCGTCGACGCCGCGCGCGCGCAGGAAGCCGGTGAGGTAGGCGGTCGACGGGTAGGGCGTGTTCAGCTGCGTCATCGGCGGGATGACGCTGAGCACGCGTTGCGGGTTCATGTCAGCTGGTCACTGCAACCGCGCCAGGTGCCGGGCGATCTGCGCGCGCACCTGCACTGGCGCGGTGCCACCCAGCGTGTTGCGCGCGTTCAACGAGCCGGCCAGGGTCAGCGCCTCGCTGACGTCGGCGGTGATGCGCGCGTCGTAGCCCTGCAGCGTGGCCAGCGGCAGCTCGGCCAAGTCCTTGCCCAGCGCGATGGCGTCCTTGACCGCGTGGGCCACCACCTCGTGCGCGTCGCGGAAGGGCAGGCCCTTCTTGACCAGGTAGTCGGCCAGGTCGGTGGCGGTGGCGTAGCCCTTGAGCGCGGCGCGCTCCATCGCGTCGGCCTTGACGGTCAGGCCGCCGGAGCGTGAACCGTCGGCCGCCACCTCGCCGCCGATCATCTCGGCCATGATGCGCAGCGTGTCCTTGACCGTGTCGACGGTGTCGAACAGCGGTTCCTTGTCTTCCTGGTTGTCCTTGTTGTAGGCCAGCGGCTGGCCCTTCATCAGGGTGATCAGGCCCATCAGGTGGCCGACCACGCGGCCGGACTTGCCGCGGGCGAGCTCGGCCACGTCGGGGTTACGCTTCTGCGGCATGATCGACGAGCCGGTGCAGTAGCGGTCGCTGAGGTTGATGAAGCCGAAGTTCTGGCTCATCCAGACCACGATCTCCTCGGCCAGGCGCGAGACGTGGATCATCACCAGCGACGCGAAGCTGGTGAACTCGATGGCGAAGTCGCGGTCGCTCACCGCGTCCAGGCTGTTCTGGCACACGCCCTCAAAGCCCAGCGTGCGGGCCACGCGCTCGCGGTCCAGCGGGTAGCTGGTGCCGGCCAGCGCGGCCGCGCCCAGCGGCAGGCGGTTGACGCGCCGGCGCAGGTCGGCCAGGCGCTCGGTGTCGCGGGCGAACATCTCGACGTAGGCCAGCAGGTGGTGGGCAAAGCTCACCGGCTGCGCGACCTGCAGGTGCGTGAAGCCGGGCAGGATGACGTCCACGTTCTGCTCGGCCACGGCCACCAGGGAGCGCTGCATGTCGGTCAGCAGCAGGGCGATCTGGTCGATCTCTGCGCGCAGCCACAGGCGTACGTCGGTGGCGACCTGGTCGTTGCGCGATCGGCCGGTGTGCAGGCGCTTGCCGGCGTCGCCCACCAGCGTGGTCAGGCGCGCCTCGATGTTCAGGTGCACGTCTTCCAGGTCCAGCTTCCACTCGAAGCTGCCGGCCTCGATCTCGCTGCGGATTTGCGTCATGCCGCGCTCGATGTCGGCCAGGTCCTGCGTGCTGATGATGCCCTGGGCGGCCAGCATGGCGGCGTGGGCGAGCGAGCCCTCGATGTCGGCCTGCCAGAGGCGCTTGTCGAAGAACACGCTGGCCGTGTAGCGCTTGACCAGTTCGCTCATCGGCTCGGAGAACAGGGCGGACCAGGCTTGCGCCTTCTTGTCGAGTTGGTGGGTGCTCATAATCACTTGGATTGTAGAGAGAGCCCATGCCCGAGCCGACGCGCGCGCCTTCTTCCACCCCCCCTTTGCCCCCGCCCGCCCTGCTGCGCGGCGGGCCGCTGGCCGAGGTCTGCCAGGGCGGCGTGGTATTGCGCACGCTGTTGTTCGTGCATGGCGTGGTGGCACTGGGGCTGCTGTGGCGCAGCGCGGACCTGGCCGACTGGAGCCTGCGCCTGTCGCTCGCGGTGCTGCCGGTGCTGCCGGCCACGCTGCTGTGGCTGGCCGGGCTGTGCGCCGGGCAACCGCGCATGCTGGGCTGGAGTGAGCCGCGACGCTGGTTCGCGCTGGGGGCGTGGGGTGCGCTCTGCGCGCTCGGTGGGGGGCTGATCGCCCGGGCACTGGATGCCTGGCTGGGCTGGGGGGCGGCGGCCGACACGGTGGCCGCAGCGTCCTTTCCGGGGGCGCTGGCCTGGCCGGCCTGCGGTGCGGCCCTGGCGCTGGCGGTGGGCCACTGGCTGGCGCAGCGCGAGCGCCAGCGCGTGCCTGCGGCGACCCAGGCCAGGCTGGCTGAGCTGCAGTCGCGCATCCGGCCGCACTTCCTCTTCAACGCCCTCAACAGCGCGATCGCATTGGTGCAGGTCGACCCCGAGCGCGCCGAGGGCGTGCTGGAGGACCTGGCCGAGTTGTTCCGCGCCGCGCTGGTCAGCGGTGGCGACCAGGTCAGCCTGGGGCAGGAGATTGAGCTGGCGCGGCGCTACCTGGCGATCGAGCAGGTGCGCTTTGGCGCGCGGCTGCGGGTGCAGTGGGTGCTGGAGCCGGCGGCGGAGAGCGCCAGCGTGCCCTCGCTGCTGCTGCAGCCGCTGGTCGAGAACGCGGTGCGCCACGGCGTGGAGCCGTCACCCGACGGCGGCGAGCTGATCATCCGCACCCAGGTGCACCGCGGCCAGGCACTGGTGTCGATCACCAACACCGTGTCGGGTGGGCCGGCGCGCGAGGGCGGGCACGGCATCGCGCTGCGCAACGTGCGTGAGCGCCTGGCCCTGCTGCACGATGTGACGATGCGCTTCGAGGCCGGGTTGGTCGAGGGCGGGCGCTACCGGGTGCGCATCGCCGTGCCGCTGGTGGCGCAGCGATCGGGCTGATGCGGGTGCTGGCGCAGGTGCGGTCAGGAGGAGAGCGGGATGGCGTTGCGGGTGTTGATCGTTGACGATGAAGAGCTGGCGCGGCTGCGGCTGCGCACGCTGCTGGCCGATTGCGTCAGCCCGTCGGTGCAGGTGGCCGGCGAGGCGGGCAGTGCCGCGGCGGCGCTGCAATGGCTGGCCACGCAGCGCGCCGATGTGCTGCTGCTCGACATCCACATGCCGGGGCTGGACGGGCTGCAACTGGCGCAGCGCCTGCGCGGTCTGCCGCGCCGGCCGGCGCTGATCTTCGTCACCGCGCACCCGGAACACGCGCTGGCGGCCTTCGAGGTGCAGGCGATCGACTACCTGACCAAGCCGGTGCGGCGTGCCCGCCTGCAGGAGGCGCTGGAGCGGGCCGCACACTGGCTGCAGCAGGAGTCGTTGGCGCCTCCCTCGGGCTTTGGCGGGATGGGCGCGGCGCTGCCGGGCGCATCGGCGGCGTCCGGCGGCGTGATCATCGTGCACGACCGGGGCGAGCGGGTGCGGGTACCGCTGGCGGAACTGCTCTACCTGCGGGCCGAGGCCAAGTATGTCTGCCTGCGCACGGCGCAGCGCAGTTACCTGATCGACGAGCCGCTGTCGGAACTGGAGCAGCGCCTGGACGGTGGTTTCGTGCGGGTGCACCGAAATGCGTTGGTGGCGGTCTCGGCGGTGCGTGCACTGGAGCGGCACCCGGTGGCCGATGCCCCGGCGACCGGGTTCGATGGCGATGCCTCTGCCGATGCGGTGGGCTGGGCGGTGCAGATCGCCTTCACCGACGAATGGCTGGCCGTCTCGCGCCGCCAGCTGCGCCAGGTGCGTGCGGCGCTCGAGGCGCACTGAACTGGCAGGATCGGCACGCGAGCGGCGCTGGCCGCAGGCGAGCTGCGATCAGGCGTCGCCAGCTCCCGGGGCGGGCGCGGTGGCTGCAGGTGCAGCACTAGCCGCCTTGCGGGCCTGCCAGTGACTGCGGGCGGTCTTGGCGACACGGCTCAGCCTGTACAGCGCCTGGTGGTACCAGGGCAGCTTGAGCGCGTGCAGGCGGTAGGTACGCCGCTCGATCGGGTACCAGGAGGCCAGGGCCCGCCGGTTCGCCAGCGGCTCATCCATGCCCAGGGCGTCGGACTCGTCGCAGGGCCCGCCGAAGAGCTGCTGCACCGCCAGCATGCGCAGGTAGGTGCCGGGCGAGTACTTGTTGAACTCGGGGTCGTAGGTCCAGTGGCGCTCGAACATGACCGAGCCCTGGCGCATGCGCACCAGCCCGGCGATGTCCTTGCCCCCTGAGCGCAGCAGCCACACCGACGCCTGCTGCGTAGCGGCCAGCTGGGGCAACAGCGCGCGCAAGAAGTCCTGCTCGCGCGGATCGGCCCAGAGCTCCACCTTGGCCTCGGCCTTCCAGCTGCGCGCCTCGATGGCGAGGTAGCGGTTGCAGGCCGCCTCGATCTGTTGCGGGTCGTCGATGATGTCGAGCTGCAGGTCCGGGCAGGCCTCCTTCAGCTGGCGCTCGGCACGGCGGAAGCTCTGGCGTGTCTGGCTGGAACGGGCCTTGAAGTAGTTGTCCCAGCTGCCCTCGATCGGCAGGATGCCTGAGTAGGTGATGGGGTTGACCGTCGGTGTGAGTCCCTCCCGGCGCAACCCTTCCAACGTCTGCGGATTCAGCGCCAACGAGCCCTCATCGATCTCTCGGATGTCGATGATCTCCCAGTCGCGCCGGTGCGCCAGCAACTGCTCGAACGCAGCCTGCCACACCTTGTCTGCGCCGATGGTGTGCAGCACGCCGGGACGGTCGCCAGCCAGGGTGGACAGGTGCGAGACGATGCGCACCGGCAGTCCCAGGTAGCGCACGCGCGACACCAACAGCGGCAGCAGCCCCACCAACAGGCCACGCTGTCGCATCACCACGAACCAGGCCTGGTCGGTCGGCTCGGCCAGGAACTTCCAGGAGGTCTCGACGAACCCCGGCGTGATGAAGATGCTGGGCCGCTCCATGCGGGTGACCGCGTCCGACCATTCGGCACGCAGGGTCTCGAAGTGCTGTGCTCCCTGAAGCAGCGACACCTCGTACGGACCAGTGGCGGACGAGGTGGCGCAGGTGTTCATCGGGAGGGGGCACACCGCAGAGGCGGCGGGGATTGCGTGAGTGGTGGGCATCTGAGCAGCTGCGCGTGTCCGGGCGGCGAAAGCCGCGGAAGGACCGGACGACACGGCCTGTCACATTATTGGCCCTAACCTTAAGCGTGGCTTTAGCACGCGTGCCCGAGTGCGGGGTCGGCGTGCAGGCGTACGCGTGCATTCTTGGAAAATGCCCCGGCTCATGGTGTGCCTTGGCATGGCCGGCGGGCCGAGAGGGCGGTGTCCGGTATGGGCCGTCAACCTTCCAGCGAAGCCAGCAGCTGCTGCACATGATCGCCATTGCACCGCCGATACAGGTCCTCGACCGAGATGGTCGAGTCCTGGAAACGGTCCAGCGCGGCATGCACACCCGCCAATTCGGTCTTGCAGAACGGGAAGAGCGTTTCTGCCGAGCCGCGGAGGATGCGTGCGGCGCTGCGGCGCACCTCCTGCTCAGGCACCTGGCCGGCCTCCAGGCCGCTGCCGTCGGGGTTCAACAGGCCGCGTGCCAACAACTGCTGCCGCACCCTCGGCTCATCGTGCTCATCCATCAGGGCAACGAGCACGCGGATCATGTTGTTCATCACGGTGCGTCCCTCGGCACCGCGGGCCAGTGGCACGGTGAAGTGCGAGAGCGCATCCTCGACCCACTCGCGCTCTTGTCGAGAGCAGAGCTGCGGATGGTCCTGCAGAAGCATCAGGGCCTGGGAGCACAGCGCCTGGTGGAGCTTGATCAGCAACTCCAGCCTGGAAGACGCGTAGACATAGGCGTAGAAGCCATCCCAGTCGTCAACACTGTTGTAGACCCGCAGGGCCTCGGGTGATTTCAGCTCGCCCTTGAAGGAGCCGTTCCAGGCGACGTCCGCAAACTGGATGATGAGTTTCTTGCTGCCGGCGCAGCCACGGGTTCCATCGCCGGAAATCAGCGAGCGCGAGCTGTCTGCCAGTGCGTACAACTCCTCGGCGCCCTTCGGCTCCGGATCCAGCGGGATCAGGCTGCCCATTTCCATGAGCGCTCGCACGACCATGAAGGGGCCGACGCCGAGTGTGAAAAACGCGGTTTCCAGTGGCGGCAGCGACCCGCTCTCGATGCGGCGCTCCTTGCGGCGCGCGTGGAAAGCCGTGAGTGCTGCGCCCATCTTCGAGAAGACGTAACTCTGCAGCAGGTTGAAACGCTCGTCCGTCAGGCCGCGGCGCTGGATATAGTTATTGCGCAGCAACGTGGCCAATTGAATGGCATTCTGCAGTTCGGCCAGCACATGGCGGGACGCGGTGATATTCGTGAGCAGGCCGTGGCGTGTCCCTTCGAACTTGCAGGTGCGGAATTCAGTGTCGACCACGACCTTGTAACGTTCGGGGGCCGTGTTGGCCTCGCCAATCTGCCTGCCCTCCGTCGAGAAGAACGAGGAGATACCCAACCACACGTCATGGTCAAACTCCATGTTGGGGCGGTGGTATGGAGGGGGGCTGATGGCTGAATAAGCCTTGACCGCAATCGGGTTGATCTTGGGCGAGTAGTAGGCCGACTTGATCATCGACTTGACCGGGTTCCCCATGGCTCGGTGCTCCTTGACGGTGGATGTTGCGCAACTGTAGTCGGTGTGAACCGGGCGCCCTGACGACGCTTTGGTGGGCACGCCCGCATGGCCCGGCATTGGGCCAAGTCAGTGTGTGCCTGTTCACAGGCGAGGCCGCGATGATGGATGAGTCAAATGATGACTCTTGTGACAAATCGCAAAAGGTGGCCGCTTTCACGGGTCGGCGAAGGGGGCTGCGAGGCTGTCAGCGTGCTGGCCGGCGAGTCAAGTTGCCCGTTGTCGGACGGGCCTCAGGATCCCGCAGGGCCTCGAAGGGCTCCGTTGTTCAGTGGGCGACGGGGCGTGTCAGGCGCGCATACACCATGCGGTTGAACCACCACCTTTGGCCGACGTCCCGCGTGGAAATCTCCAGCCCCAGGGCACGCGCGTGCTCGCAGAATGCCGAGATTCTCTGTGGGTCCATCCGTTTGTCGACCACAGGGCCGTTGAATACGAGGCCGCCCCCTGGAGCCAGCAGGGCCACCAGGCGTGCCAGTTGCGCGCGGGCCAGGCCGGCATCGTTCATCGTCGGCAGGCACATCGCATCCTCGACGATCAGGTCAAAGCGTTGGTCGGTAGCGCCCATCTGGGTGGTGATGGCCACCTCATCGCCCGTGAGGATGTGGATGTGGGGCAGGTCGTCGATCCCGAAGTACCGTCGGGCGACATCAACGATCACCGGGTCGAGTTCGAGCACAGTGATCGTTGCGGGCTGGAGTTCGCGGGTCAGTACCTTCAGCCCGGTTCCGCCGCCCAGTCCGCACATGAGGACGCGGGGGTGAGGCGCCAATTCAAAGGGGACGCGGTGCAGGTGCCCCCAGTATTCGCGATACAGCTCGGTTTCGCCGCCGCTCGTCATGCCAAAGGAATGGCAGCGACCGTCGAGCAGCAGCCGCCGCTCCCGGCCCAGATCCACCACCTTGACCTCGCCGTTGTAGTTGGATGAGGCCGTATATCGGGTTTGGTGGCGATGCATGATCCTGCGCAGATGGCGGATTTGCCGGTTGGGCGATGCGATATACCGCTGCACCGTGGATATCAGGCGGGTGGCCTTCTGCAATATCATGGTTCCTCATCCTCGCGGTTCTGGTTCTGCCTGCGTGCAGCGGTTTTGTGGTGAATCCTGTCTTCATCACCGTCGGCCCGGGCATGGCGAGGTTGGAGACAGGCCGATGCTTCGGCAGGTCAATGAATTTTGCATATCACGGATGAAATTGCAAGTGCGGGCCGCACGGCGGCGCCAGCCTCTGTGACGCGGGATCGTTTCCCATGCGGGATGTCTCCCCCTTGAATAAGGGGTTTTTGCTGCGGGATGTGCACTAAGTAGCGTTGCGTAACGAAACTGACCTTTGGTGCGGATGTTTTCAGTGGCCCGGATGGCACCATTTCGGCTGTGCCACCTGCTGCGGGGCAGGTGAAGAAACATCTATCGAAGGCGGATAACCATCCATGTCAACCCCTCAATTGAGCATCCTCGTCCCGACTCGGCCTGCAGAGATCGAGTCGCTGCGAGCTGAGTGGAACCAGTTGGCGCAGCGCCATCGCAGTCCGACCCACCGCATCGAGTGGGCACAGGCCTGCATGGACACGCTGTGGCACCCGGAAAGCGGGGCGCTGAGGCTCTACCTGGTGCGGCGGGAGGGGCGGCTGACGGCGCTGGCGATCATGCGCATGCGCAGGGAGTGGGGGTCGGTGTACTTCGAGGACCTGGGGACGCGGGAGATGCAGGAGCCCACGGACCTGCTGTACGAAACGCGTGAAGATCTCGCTTTTCTGCTCGATGGCATGCTGGGTCAGGGCTGGCCCTTCGTGCTGTGCCGTCTGCCGGGGGAGTCGCTGGTTCCCGAGGTGTTGGCCGAGCGACTGCGGGGGCGGGGCAAGATGCGGGTCATCGAGGGGCGCAACTACCCCTACGTCCCGCTGGAGCAGTTTCCCGAGGCCGAGCTCAACAGCGGGCGCAAGTCAGACCTGCGCCGCATGCGGCGCCGTGCCGAACAGCGCGGCCCCGTCCGTGTCGAGTTGGGATGCCCGCCGGTGCATGAGGTGCAAGGTCTGCTGGACCTGGCTGTCGAGATCGAGGCGGCGAGCTGGAAACTGGGTACGCCGCATGCGCTGAAGCTGAACAAGAAGACCCTGGGTTTCCTGCGCAACCTGCTGCCCAGGGCGGCAGAGTCCGGCACCCTGCGCATGGCGTTCATGTACATCGGGGATCAGCCGGTGGCGATGCAGATCGCGATTGCCTGTGGCGGTGGCTACTGGCTGCTGAAGATCGGCTACGACGCTTCGCTGGGCTCGATGGCGCCCGGCCAGTTGCTGATGCAAGACACCATCAAGGCCAGCGTGGACGCAGGGCTGCGGTCGTATGAGTTGTGGGGACATGCGGCCGAGTGGACGCGCATGTGGACGTCCCACGAGATGGCCAGCCACTGCGTGGAGGCCTATCCGCTGGGGCTGCGCAGTGCACGCCGGATCGCCGCCATGGCGGTGCGCAAGATCTCTGCGCGCGCCAGGGCAGCGATGTCCGGCGGCAAGGCCGAGGCGCCCACCTGACGGCGGTGCCCGCGGCGGTCCTCGCCGTGGGTGTCAGGCGCGCAGGCGCTCGGCGATGCGCCGGGGGCTGATCAGGTAGGTCAGTTTGCGCACGCGGCGCATCAGGCGCTCGCCGGCCGACTCCTCCAGCTTGGTGCGGGCGCGGTCCAGGCTGTAGACGATGGTGTAGGGCCGGGCCTGCACGATCACGAAGCGGCCGTCTTCGACCAGCACAAACTCCACATCCATCGCGTTGGCGCTGCCGGCATGTTCCGGCAGCAAAACGTCGTGGATACGCATCAGCTGTTCGGTCAGCGCCATGACCTGACGCTCCGTCAGGATGCTGCGACCCTGCGTCAACGAGCTGCGGCTGAGTTGGTCGATGACGTACTGGTCCAGGGGTGCCAGGATGAGGTACTGCTCGGGCAACTCGTTGCCGACGGCGCCGGTGACGGTGGTGCCTGCCACCTGCACGTTGATGAAGGCCGAGCGGCCGCTGCCCGGCTTGAACGGGTTGCCGGTGATGGCCACGCCGGTGGCCACGGCCTGCTCGACGAAGGGCTGCACGAGCACCCCCATCGCGACCGCGCGGTGGTCGATGCGGTACCACTCTCTCTCTTCGTAGGCGCGCTGCAGCCAGACGCTGGCCCAGACGAAGCGCAGGGCATCGGCGATCTGTGCCTGCGTGGGCGAGGGCGGCACGGCGATGCTCTCGTACAGGCCGGCGCCATTGAAGCCCGCCAGGTCCTCGGCGTTGGTGCTGCTGCGCAGGATGAAGCGGCCTGTGCTGCCGAGGGCGCGCAGCTTGCCGTCGATGGCGGCGAGCAAGGATGGATCCACCGGGTGCGACGAGATCCGCTCGCGCAGCTGCTTGAGCCGGCCGGCCCGCACGGTGGCGCTGGTCGCGAACTCCGGATCGGCCAGCATCGCGTCGATCTCGCCATCGATTCCGGCCGATCGCAGGTGCTGGACGTAGGTCGAGAAGGGCAGTGCGAAGCCGCCAGGGGTCTCGATGCCCTCCACGCGGCTCAGGTCACCGAGCTGGGCCGACTTGGCGCCGACGCAGCGCACGGCGTCCTTCGGCAGCGCGTCGATGTTGAAGAGCTCGCTGGTATCGAGTTCCCGTTCCGGGACGAAGGTGGCCTCCGGGCGCATGCGTGCCCAGGCCGCTTCGGCGTCGGGCAGGGTGGCGCGCTCGACGGCGTAGTCCTGGCCTGCCACCGTCAGCTTCACCAGTTCTCCCTCCAGCCCGGTGAACAGGGCCCGGTCTGCCGCGCCGCGCAGGGCCATGTCAGGTGTGTTGCGGTTGCGGCTGAGCACCGCGACGTGGGCCAGCGGGGCCTGCAGCTCACTGGTGACCAGCGCCGCCACCGGCGGGATCTCGTCGGGGACGTGGTCGATCACGACGACGTCGTAGGGGCGCACCGAGGACACGTCCAGCCGGCCGCGCACGATGCGCAGGTAGCCGTAGGCCTCGCCGACGACCACGGGCTGGTACTCGATCGACGCATTGATCGCGTCGCGCGACAGCACCGGGACTTTGCCGTCGAACGCTTCGGCGATCTCGATCTGGCTCGGCGACGATGGTCGGAACCGCAGGTCCGAGGTCAGCGCAACGCGCGCAGCGATGAGCTGGTGCAGCCTGGCGATCTGGGGGCCCTTCATCGAGTCGCCACAGGTCAGCTCCAGGGTCCAGTGGTCGCCGTCGAGGTAGTGCAGGATCGACCCCAGCAGGTAGCGCCTGTCGTCGTGGTCGTATTCGTGGATCAGGAAGTGGTCGTGGACCGTCAGCGGGTTGATGTGCCTCAGGACGAACTCGTAGTGGGTTTCCCACTTCTTGGAATTGAAAAAATAGATGCGATCGCCCTGGTGCTGGTCGATCACGAACTTGGCCGACTCGGTTCGCGCGGTCGTGTTGTAGCCGTGCCGCACGGAAATCGCATGCCAATGCGAGGGCGTGTCGATGCGGTCGATGTGGTCGACGTTGGCTTGGCGGGAGAGGGAGAGGGAGAGGAATCCGAGCATCGGCGTAGGCGAGGCAGCAAGGGGCACTCGCGAGCAAAAGGAAGGGCCAGGGGCCGGGGCGACATGCGCCATCGTCGCCGCAGCGACCTCGCCCAGTGTACGGAGGCTCGGGAGGGGTCTTGCGCAAGATGCAACACGCCGGGCCGGCGGTTTGTGCAGTTTCCACGACAGGTCGGGCTGTCATGCGGAGACTCCCCCAATCGAGTGGGGTATGCGACCGGAGTTCGTGCAGGAATGGCCTCGCGGGGGCCGCCGTCAACGGTGCCGGGCCACAACCCGGTTAGCATCGAAAGCTGTGCTGCAATGCCGCAGCCGATCCGCCCTGCCCTTTTTGAACCACCCCGAACGCTGCGTGACTCTGCTGTCTTCCTTCGCCCGGCACACCCGGAACTACTCGTTGGCGAGTTCCCTGGTGATGGTCGCGGGGCTGGTCTCGTTTCCCATCCTCACGCGCTTGCTGCCGTTGGCTGATTATGGGGTGATGAGTCTGGTGTCGTCGTCGCTGGGGTTCGCAGTGGCCTTGGGCAAGCTGGGCATGCAGCATGCGGCGCTGCGGTTTTACAGCGAAGTGCGCGCCGGCAAGCATCCGGGGGTGGACCTGCGCCAGTTCGCCGCGACGGTCATCTACGGCATGGGCCTGCTGGGCCTGGTGGCCTGCGCTCTGTGGCTGCTGGCTGCCTGGCTGCTGCCAGCCGGCCTCTGGGACGATCCCCGCATGCCCTGGCTGATGACGATGACTGCGGTGCTGGTGCCGCTGCGGGTGATCGACAGCGCCGTCGGCAACCTGCTGCGCGCGCAGGAGCAAAGCGGCCTGCTGGCGATCATGGGGGTGCTCAAGCGCTACGTGAGCCTGGCAGCGATCCTGGGCGCCGTGATCCTGATCGCGCCGACGGTCTGGAGTTTCTTCGGAGCCACGGTGGTGCTGGAGATCGTGGCAGTCGTCGCGATGTTGTGGTGGGTGTTTCGCACCGATTGGCCGCGCTGGCGCGAGCGCTCCCCTGTCCTGTTCCGGGCCATGGTGGTCTTCGCCGTGCCGATGACGGGGTTCGAGCTGTCGTCGCTGGTGATGCAGATGGGCGACCGCTACGTGCTGCAGGCCATGCTGGGGGCCGAGGCGGTGGGGCTGTATTCGGCGGCCTACAACCTGTCCGACTACATCAAGCTGGCGCTGTTCACGGCGATGAGCTCCGCGGCCCTGCCCATGTGTGTGCGCCTGGCCGAGAGCGAGGGAACGGCGGCGGTGGAGGCCTTCCTGGTGACCTTCACCCGCACCTTCCTGCTGATCGGCCTGGGCGTGGTCGCCGCGATGGCCGCGGTGGGCGGGGACCTGATGGCCGTGCTGGCCTCGGCCAAGTACCAGCCCGCGGCCGTGGTGATCCCCTGGGTGATGCTGGGGATGATGTTCGAGGCCTACATCGTCATCGCCGGTGTCGGCCTGTACCTGCGCAAGCGTTCCATCGTCACGATGGGCATGGTCGCCGGTGGCGCCGTGCTGAACGTCGTGCTCAACCTGCTGCTGGTGCCCCGCCTGGGCATCCAGGGTTCGGGCGTGGCCAACCTGTGCAGTTATGCGGCCGTGGTGGCCATTGCCCTGCTGGCGACGCGGCGTACGCTGCGTCCGCCGCCCTTCGCCCTGGGTTTCCTGAAGTTCGGCCTGATGGCCGTGGCGGCCTATCTGGTCGCCAACCAGGTGCACGCCAACTGGGCTGTGGTGTCGCTGCTGCTGCGCGGTTCTGTGGCCGTGCTGGTGTATGCCGCGCTGGCCCTGCTGCTGGACCAGCGCGCACGGCAGCTGCTGGGCCAAAGTTGGGCGAAACTCAAGGTAAGGAGGAAGTGAGTTGGCGACCCACACCGTGCTGATGTACCACGCCATCCCCGATGATGCGCGTGCCGAGGCGGGCGTCGATCCGCACTACAGCGTGCTGCGCAGCCAGTTTGCCGCCCACTTGCAGCTGATCGCCGAGTGCGGTGCGCGAGCGGCCAGCGTGCGGGCGATGCTCGACAACCCGACAGGCAGCCGCCTGGTCGGCGTGACCTTTGACGACGGCCACCGATCCAACCACACCGCCGCCGCGATGCTGCGCGACGCGGGGGGCTCGGCCGACTTCTTCGTCAACCCGTCCACCGTCGGTACCGGCCACTTCTGCAGCTGGGCGCAGCTGCGCGAGATGGCCGGCTGGGGCATGTCGATCCAGTCGCACGGCCAGAACCACCGCTTCCTGAACGATCTGCGCCCGGACGAGGTGGAGATGGAGCTGGCGCGCTCGAAGGAGATCATCGAGCAGGAGCTGGGCCGGGCCGTGACGCTGTTCGCGCCTCCAGGAGGCAGGCAGTCGCCGGATCTCGAGGCGGTGGCCCGCCGGCTGGGCTACGAGCGCATCTGCTCCTCGCGTGTCGGCCTGTGGGGCGATGGTGCCGGTGGCCCGTTGGAGGTGCCGCGCCTGGCGGTGCTGATGCAGACCGGGCTGCCGCAGCTGCGCCGCTGGGTCACGCAGGCGCCGTTGGAGATGGTCTGGCAGCGCGGGCGCTACAACGCGCTGCGCCAGGCCAAGCGCCTGCTCGGCAACGGCGCCTATGTGCGCCTGCGTGGCGCGCTGTTGCGCGACGCGGCGCGTTGAGGACGTTGCCATGAGCTGGGCCCACATCCTGTTCTGGTCCGCGCTGGTGGTGCTGGTGTACACCTACGCCGGCTATCCGCTCTGGCTGGCCCTGCGTGCCCGCCTGGCGCCGCGACCGCCGCAGCGCCGCGAGGGCTACCGGCCGCGCGTGGCCATCCTGGTGGTGGTGCACAACGAGGCGGCGCGCATCGCCGCCAAGATCGACTCCTGCCTGGCGCAGGACTACCCGGCCGACCGCCTGCGTGTGCTGGTGGTGTCCGACGGCTCGACCGACCGCACCGCCGACGTGGTGGCCGGCTATGCCGACCGCCGCGTCAGCTGGCTGCCCTGTGCGCAGCGGCGCGGCAAGGCCGCCTGCCTGAACGACGGCGTGGCCGCCTGCGACGACGAGGTGATCGTCTTCACCGACGCGCGCCAGCGCCTGTCCGCCGATGCGGTGTCGCGCCTGGTGGCGGTGCTGAGCGATCCGGCCTACGGCGCCGTGTCCGGCGAGCTGGTGTTCGTCAAGGACGAGGCCAGTGCCTTCGGCGAGGGCGTGGACGCCTACTGGCGCTACGAGAAGTTCATCCGCCGCCACGAGGCGCTGGTGGGTTCGGTGGTGGGCGTCACGGGCGCGCTCTACGCGCTGCGCCGCGAGTGCTTCCGCCCGATCCCGTCGCACACGATCCTGGATGACGTGGCCATCCCGATGCAGGTGGTGATGCAGGGCCGGCGCGTGGGCTTCGAGCCCGGTGCGATCGCCTTCGACCGCCCGGCGCAGGACGTGTCGCAGGAGCGCTCGCGCAAGGTGCGCACGCTGGCGGGCAACTTCCAGCTGCTGCAGCTCTTCCCGGCGCTGATGCTGCCCTGGCGCAACCCGCTGTTTGGCGCGCTGATGTCGCACAAGCTGTTGCGGCTGGCCGCGCCCTGGGCGATGCTGGCCTGCCTGCTGGCCAATGCGGCACTGGTAGCCTCGGGCAGCCTGTTCTTCCAGGGGATCTGGGTGCTGCACTTCGGCCTGTACGTGCTGGGCCTGCTCGGCGCGGTGCCGGGGCTGGCCGACCGGGTCAAGCTGGTGCGCATCGCCCACGCCTTCCTGGTGCTGAACTGGTTTGCGGTGCTGGCGCTGCGTGAGTTTCTCGTCAACCGGCAGGCGCACCTGTGGAAGGTCAATACGATCTCGGCCGGTCCGGGTTCGACGTCCTGAGAGAGAGGCAGAGGTCGACGATGCGCGTGGTCTATTTCGTTTCGCTGTTTCCCTGCTGGTCCGAGACCTTCATCGTCCGCGAGATCCTGGCGCTGATGCGCCGTGGCGTGGAGGTGCGCATCGTCTCGCTCAAGCCGCCCAGCGAGACCCTGGTGCAGTCCGACGCCAAGGGCCTGCTGGACCGGGTGATCTACCCGGTGTCCGGCGGCCTGAACGCCTGGCGCGTGCTGAAGGCCTGCCTGGCGCATCCGCTGCGCGAGCTGGGCACGCTGATCGAGTTGGCGCGCCACCTGGGCGGACGGCCCGAGTCCTTCGCCAAGTCCCTGATCGTCTGGTGGCGCACCCTGGGCCTGGCCGACGAGGTGCGTGCCTTTGCGCCACAGCACCTGCACGCGCACTGGGCGACGTACCCGTCCACCTCCGCGATGTGGATGTCGCAGCGCCTGGGCCTGCCGTTCTCCTTCACCTCGCACGCGCACGACATCTTCCTGGAAGACCAGCTGATCGGCCCCAAGCTGGCGCGCTCGCGCTTCGCGGTGACGATCTCGGACTTCAACCGCCGCTTCCTGGCGCGCGAGCGGGGCCACCAGGCCGCGCTGCAGATGAAGATCGTGCACTGTGGCGTGGCGCCGCAGTCCTTTGTCTTCAAGCCCGAGGGCCGCGAACCGCGCCTGGTGATGGCGGTCGGCCGGCTCGACGAAATCAAGGGCTTCATCTACCTGGTCGAGGCCTGCGGCCTGCTGAAGCAGCGCGGCGTGGACTTTCGCTGCGAGGTGATCGGCGAGGGCCCGTTGCGTGGCCAGCTGGAGGCGGCGATCGATCGCTTGGGCCTGAAGGAGCAGGTGGTCCTGCTCGGTGCGCGCCAGCAGGAAGAGGTGCGCGCGCTGCTCAACCGCGCCACGATGTTCGTGCTGCCCTCGGTGGTCACGCCCACGGGCGACCGCGACGGCATCCCGGTGGCGCTGATGGAGGCCATGTCCGTTGGCCTGCCGGTGGTGTCCACCCAGGTGTCGGGCATCCCGGAGCTGGTCATCGACGGCGACACCGGCTTGACGGCACCCGAGCGCGACGCGGCCACGCTGGCGCAGCGCATCGAGCAGCTGCTGGCCGACTCCGAGCTGCGGCAGCGGCTGGCGCAGCGCGCGCGCGCGCTGGTCGAGGCGCAGTTCGACATCGACATAGAGGCGGGCAAGCTCCATGACGCACTTGCCTGAACCTGTCCTGGCCGGTGCGGCGGCCATCCGGTCGCCGCTGCGCGTGCTGATCGTCACCGACGAGATGGAAGTCGGCGGCACGCAGCGGCAGATCGTCCATCTGGCGCGTGGCCTGCATCGGCGTGGCCACCAGGTGACGGTGCTGTTCTTCCGTGAACGCTCCTTCCTGGTCGACGAGCTGGAGCGTGAGGGCGTGGCCTGCGTGCAAGTGCCCAAGCGTGGCCGGATCGACCCCGGCTTCGTGCTGCGCCTGGGGGCCGAGGTCCGGCGCCTGAAGCCGGACGTCATCCACGGGTTCGCCTTTTCCGGCGAGCTCTGGAGTGCGGTGGCCCACCTGCAGCAGCCGGGCGGGGCGCGTGCGCCGGTGCTGGTCAGCTCGGTGCGTGGCCTGTACGAGTGGTACCGGCCCTGGCAGTGGCGCCTCAAGCGCTGGGTGGCCGGCCGCAGCGCGCATGTGGTGTCCAACTCCCGAGAGGCGGCGCTCTACGCCTGCCGGCAGATGGGCCTGCCCGACCACGCCATCGACGTGATCTACAACGGCGCCGAGGTGCCTGAAACGGCCATGCTGGCGCATGCCCGCCCGGCCATGCGCGCTGCCCTGGGCCTGGCGCCCGAGCAGGTGGCCGTGCTCTTCGTCGGTCGCCTGGTGGCACTGAAGAATGTGCCCGTGCTCCTGCGGGCGCTGCGGCAGTTGCTGGACCGTGGCGTCGAGGCGCGCGTGCTGCTGGCCGGCGACGGCCCTGAGCGTGCAGCGATCGAGCAGGTGGTGCAGCAGCTCGACCTGGAGGCCCATGTGCAGCTGCTCGGCCAGCGCGACGACGTGCCCGGCCTGATGGCTGCAGCCGATGTGGTGGTGCTGCCTTCGCTGCGCGAGGGGCTGTCCAACGTCGTCCTCGAAGGCATGATGAGCGGCCGCGCCGTGGTGGCCTCGCGCGTGGGCGGCACGCCGGAGCTGATCGACGACGGCGTCAGCGGCTGGCTGTTCGAATCCGATGATGCCCACGCCCTGGCCGATGCGCTGCATCGCCTGGTGACCGACGAAAGCGCCCGCCACCGGCTGGGCGAACAGGCCCGCGAGCGGGCCGTGGCCCGCTTCGGCATCCCGGCCATGGTGCAGGCCTACGAAGAACTCTACGGTGCAGCGGTGCGTGATCGCCGCAGTACCGGCTCCCATTGAGAACCTGGAAAGACGACCGATGTCAGCTCCCCTCGGCGATTTTGTGTTGATGATGTCCACCACCGGCACGCCCGAGGCGCCCCGGCTGGACGATGTGGCGCGCTGGCCCCAATGGCGCGGCGCGCCCGCCCAGGTGCAGCGCCGCGACCTGGCACCCGGCCTGCGGCTGTGGACGCGGGGCGCCTTCACGCTGCGCGACGAGGGGGGGGTCGGCGGTCTGGGCCTGCTGATCACGCCGTCGACACCGGGCTGCACGCAGCGTCCCGAAGAGGTGCTGGCGGGCTGGGTCGCCGGGCGCCACAGCGGCGAGCAGGCCCTGCGCGGGCGCTACGTCTTCCTCCTCTGGGACGGCCCGGCGCAGCGCCTGGTGACCTACACCGATGCCTTCCGCACCCACCCGGTCTACCACCTGCGCGTGGGCGGCACGGTGGTGATCGCCAGCGACCTGCGTCTGGCGCTGGCCGCGGGCGTGATGGAGCCGCGGGTCAACCTCTCGTCGGTCTACCACTACCTGAACTTCTCCTACATCCCGGCGCCGCACAGCGCGATCCACGGGGTGAACAAGCTGCCCGCCGGCAGCCTGCTCGATGCCGGGCCGGCGCGCGAGTCGATCCGCCGCTACTGGGATGCGGTCTATCCGGCCGACAACCGCGCAGCCGAGGACGATCGCGTCAACCAGCTGCACGACACCATCGTGCAGACCGTGCAGCGCTACCGCCCGCAGGGCGGCACGGGCGCCTGGGGCACCTTCCTCAGTGGCGGCACCGACAGCTCCAGCATCTCCGGCATCCTCGGGCGCCAGGTGGCGGGCGAGAAGGTCGCCAGCTACTCGATCGGTTTTGCCGAGGAGGGCTACGACGAGCTGGGCTACTCGCAGATCGCGTCGCGCTACTTCGGGCTGGATCCGCACGAGCGCCGCGTCGGCGAGGACGAGGCGGTCGCGGCCATCGGCGAGCTGGTGCAGGCCTTCGACGAGCCCTTCGGCAATTCCTCGGCGATCCCGACCTACTACTGCGCCGACCTGGCCGCCGCCGATGGCCGCGGCCTGCTGGTGGCCGGCGACGGTGGCGACGAGATCTATGGTGGCAACGAGCGCTACCTCAAGGACCGGATCTTCGAGATGTTCCACACCGCCCCGGCCGTCGTGCGTGGGCTGGGACATGGCCTGGCCGGCCTGCTCAAGGGCAGCGATGCCCGCCTGGCCAACCGGGTGAAGAACTTCGTCTACCGCGGCTCGCTGCCCAACCCGGACCGCTTCTACAGCGACGACTCCTTCGCCTCCGACTGCTACGAGGAGCTGCTCAGCCCGGACTTCCGCCAGGCGGTGGGCATCAACGAGTCGCTGCAGGTGCAACGCGACATCTACGCCCAGGCGCAGGCCGACTGCACCATCCACCGCTTGATGTACCTGGACCTGAAGATGACGATCGCCGACAACGACGTCACCAAGGTGGTGCGCGCGGCCAAGCGCGCCGGTGTCGCGCCGGTGTTTCCCTATCTGGACCAGGACCTGGTCGACTTCACCGGCCACCTGCCTGGCAGCGACAAGGTCAACGGCACTGCCAAGCGCTACCTGTTCAAGAAGGCGGCGGTGCGGTTGCTGCCTGAGGAGATCATCAAGAAGAAGAAGCAGGGCTTCGGCCTGCCGGTGAGCGTGTGGCTGCGCCGCAAGGGGCCGATGCATGACCTGGTGGCCGACGTGCTGCTGTCCGACCGCGCGGCGGCGCGGGGCTACTTCAACCGCGAGCACATCCAGCACCTGTGGCGCCGCCACGAGCGGGGCGCCTGGGACCATGCTTCCGAGTTGTACATGCTGCTGATGCTGGAACTCTGGCACCGTGCCTTGGTGGACTGAACGATGAACGGCAAGCCAGAAGACCGCGCACCATCGGTGATGATGGTCATCGAGGGGATGTTCCCCGCCATCGGTGGCGGCGGGGCGGAGTCGCAGCTGCGTACGCTGGCGACCAACCTCTCGGCCCGAGGGGTGCGGGTGCGCGTGTGCGCCCCGTACTTCCGCAAATACCCGTTGACCGCCCAGACCGAGGTGGACGGCATCGCGGTGCATCGCCTGAGCTACCCCTTCGTGCGCCTGTGGGGCGCGGTGGTGCTGCAGTCCAAGCTGGCCTGGCACATCTGGCGCATGCGCGGCGAGATCGATGCGATCCACTCGCACATCGCCACCAACATGTCGGCGGTGTGCTGCGTGATGGGGCGGCTGCTCGGCATCCCGGTGCTGGTCAAGCTGACTGGCATGACGGAAATGGTCGGCGGCATCCTCGATCCGCAGGCCGGCTTCGGTACCCGGATGAGGCGCTGGGCCATGAAGCGCGCCACCCGCATCCAGGCGATCAGCCAGCGCATCGTGCTGCAGCTGCTGGCGGTGGGGTTCGATCCCAGGCAGGTGATGTACCTGCCCAACGCGGTGGACCTGCGCCGCTTCGAGGGCGGTGGCCGCTCCGACGTGCCGGTGCCAGAGGCGCTGGCGCAGAAGCTGGCCGGTGTGGAAAAGCGCTCCTTCGTCGCGCTCTTTGCCGGGCGGCTGATTGCCGAGAAGGACGTGGACCTGCTGGTGCGCGGCTGGGCGGCCAGCCTGCGGGGGCGCGACGACGTGATGCTGCTGCTGGCCGGGCGGGGCAAGCTCGGGCCCGAGCTGACGGCGCTGGCCGAGTCGCTGGGCGTCGGGAACTCCGTGCGCGTGCTGGGGCCGGTCGAGCACATGGAGCATGTGCTGCCGCTGGCCCACGTGGGCATCCTGACCTCGCGTGCCGAGGGGCTGTCCAACAGCCTGCTGGAGTACATGGCCAGCGGCCTGCCAGTGCTGGGCTCGCGGGTGAGTGGCAACGAGGATTTCATCAGCCCGGGCCAGACGGGCTGGCTGTTCGAGCCCGGTGACGAGCAGGGGCTCACCGAGGCGCTGCGCGACGCGGCCCAGTTGTCCGCCGAAGCGCTGCGCCAGGTGGGGCGCAATGCCCGGCAGCGTGTGGCCGCCCAGGCGTCGCTACCGGCGGTGATGGACCGGCTGTGCGAGTTCTACGAAACGGGGACGGGCAACACCGTGGCCGCGCAGCGTCGGTCCGGCGCGGCCGGCACGGCGGGCGAGCCGTCGCGCTGAAGCCGTCCACGACAAAACCGACGACGAGAGAAACCATCCATGTGCGGCATCGCAGGGCTGTTCAGCCTCACCGGACCCCGTGAGTCCGATCCGTCCATCGTCGACCGCATGTGTCGCCAGATGATCCACCGCGGCCCGGATGACCAGGGGGTGTTCCACCACCCGCTGGGCCAGATTGGCATGCGGCGGTTGAGCATCATCGACCTTGGCGGCGGGCACCAGCCCATCCACAACGAGGACGAGTCGATCTGGATCGTCTTCAACGGCGAGATCTACAACTACCGCGAGCTGCGCCGGGAGCTGGAGGCGGCCGGCCACCGCTTCTACACCCACTCGGACACCGAGTGCATCGTGCACGCCTACGAGCAGTGGGGCGAGGGCTGCTTTGCCCGGCTGCGCGGCATGTTCGGCATCGCGATCCTGGACATCCCTCGCCAGCAGCTGGTGCTGGGGCGTGACCGCATCGGCAAGAAGCCGCTGTACTACACCCGCACGCGCGAGGGCTGGCTGGCCTTTGCCTCCGAGCTGAAGTGCCTGTTCCCGGTGCCCGGCTTCGAGAACAAGGTGTCGGCCGAATCGGTGCGCGACTACTTCGGCATGGGCTACGTGGCCGCGCCGCACTCGATCTACCAGAACGTCGCCAAGCTGCCGCCGGCGCACTACATGGTGGTTCGCAACGGGCAGGAAGAGATCAAGTGCTACTGGCAGGTCCAGTTCCAGCCCAAGTGGACCGACTCCGCCGAGGTGCTGGAGGAGCGCCTGTTCGAGCAGCTCGACGATGCCGTCAAGTGCCGCCTGGTCAGCGACGTGCCGTTCGGCGCCTTCCTCAGCGGCGGCACCGACTCCAGCGTGGTGGCCGCGCTGATGGCGCGCAACCTCCAGGCACCGGTCAAGACCTTCACGATCGGCTTCAAGGAGCAGGCATTCAACGAGATGCCCGATGCGCGCGCAGTGGCGCAGCACATCGGCGCCGAGCACCACGAGCTGGTGGTCGAGGCCGACGCCGTCTCGATGATGGACAAGCTGGTCTGGTTCTTCGACGAGCCCTTCGGTGATTCGTCGTCAATCCCGACCTACCTGGTCTCCCAGCTGGCGGCGCGGCACGTCAAGATGGTGCTGTCGGGCGACGGCGGCGACGAGGTCTTCGCCGGCTACGAGCGCTACAAGCGCTACGACATGCTGCAGGCCATGTCGCGCAAGACGCTCGGCCTGGCCGGGCCGGCGATGCGCGTGGCCGGTGCTCTGGCCGGTGGGGCCAAGGGCGTGCGCATGGCGCGTGCGGCCGACCGCCTGGCGGCGCCCTACCCGGACCGCTACCTCTCCGGCGTGGGCCTGTGCACCCGCGATGACCTGGCGATGCTGCTGTCCGACGCGATCGCCGACAAGGACCCCTACGCCCGCCAGCGCGCGCAGTACGGCCGCAGCGATATCGCCCTGGAGTCCGAGCGCATCCTGGCCGGCGACATGCTGACTTACCTGAGCGACGACATCATGGTCAAGGTCGACCGCATGACCATGGCCTGCTCGATCGAGGCGCGTGCGCCGCTGCTGGACCACCAGCTGATCGACTTTGCCGCGCGCCTGCCCTACGACCTCAAGTCGCGCGACGGCGTGGGCAAGTACCTGCTCAAGCGCATCGCCCGCCGCCTGCTGCCGGCCGAGGTGCTGGACAAGCCCAAGCAGGGTTTTGCCATCCCCGTGGCCAAGTGGTTCCGCGAGGATCTGCGAGAGATGATGATGGACCTGCTGCGGGATCAGCGTTTCCGTGAGCGTGGCTGGTTCCGCCCCGAGGCCGCGATGACGCTGATGCAGCAGCACCTGGCCGGCACCCATGACCGCAGCGAGATGCTGTGGCTGTTGATGACCTTCGAGATGTGGGCTCGCCGCTTCCTCGATCAGGCCGAGCCGGCAGCGCGCACGGCCTGACCCCCCCGATCAGGAGCCCGATGATGTACAACCGCCCATCCTCGCAACGGATCAAGGACGCCATCAAGGGCGTCGGCTCGCCGATGCTGGACGCGCTGGGCGTGTTTGACCGCTCGATCGAGCGTGTCCGTGCCGATGGTTCGGTCTGGACCATCCTGATGTACCACCGGGTGATCGAGGACGCAGCCGATGACCCGTTCGGCCTGGGCATGTGCGTGCGGTTGCCGCACTTCGAGCAACAGCTGGACTATTTCAAGCAGCACTTTCACGTCCTGTCGGTCGATGAGGCGGTGCAGCGCATCGGGCGGGGCGAGCCCCTGCCGCCAGCCACGCTGTCCATCACGTTTGACGACGGCTACCTGGACAACTTGAATGTCGCACAGCCGGTGCTGGAGCGTCTGGGCTTGCCCTGGAGCCTGTATGTGACCACGGGCGACTTGGATGCGGGCCGCAGCTTCTGGTGGGACCGCGCGATCCGCTGCATCGCGCTCACGCGCGCGGCCCGCCTTGATGCCGACCGGCTGCCGCACGATCTTGGTCTGACGAATCTGCCCCTGCAGGGCATGACCCGTTGGATGACGTTGACGACCCTGCTGGAGGCGCTGTGGCGCACGCCGATCGAGGTGTCCCTGCAGGTGGTCGACGCCCTGGAGCGGCAGCTGATCCCCAACGCCCGGCCTGCGGATGGGCCGCAGGCCCCGCGCATGAGCAGTGCGCAGGTGCGTGAGCTGGCAGACCGGGGTGTGGAGATCGGTGCTCACACGGTGCGGCATCCCAACCTGAACCTGCTGTCCGCCGATGGGGTGGCCGCAGAGATGGCGCAGTCGCGCCGCGTGCTGGAGGCCCTGCTGGACCGTCCGGTGCCCGGCTTCGTCTACCCAGGGGGGCGCATGAACGCGGACGTGGTCGAGCAGGCGCGTCTCGGTGGGTTCCGTTATGCGCTGAGCACCGTGCCAACCTTGAACGTGCTGCCCTGTGACTTGCATGCCCTGGGCCGCATCGGCATGCCCGATGCGGGTGTGGCGGATTTCAAGCGGTCCCTGCACGCCATTGGTCGGCGCAGCCTGAGCCGGCCGATGCCGGCCGGTGCCGACCGTGCCGGAGGCGGTGCGCTGACGCCGCGGAGTTCGAAATGCTGATTCTGCGTGTCCTGCTGGGATTCCTGTCGTTCTACGTCGTCTATCAAAACTACTTCGGCGTCGAGTTCACCGTCAAGGGGCTGAACTACTTCAACCTGATGTTCTTCGGCGTCCTGGCGATCGTGATCGCCAAGGGCATCCGCAGCGAGGAGCCGGCGCCGCTCAAGGGGGCCTTCACCTTCCTGTTCATCATGCTCGGCTGGGGTTATGTGATCGGGCTGATGGACGATGGCTCGACCTGGCTGGAGGATCTGGTCGAGCTCAAGACCAGTGTCTTCTACCTGCTGCTCTACCATCTCTACTACCGGGCGGTGCAGGACAGCAAGACCCTCAAGGTCGTGCTGGCCGCGGTGCTGATCACGGCCTTCCTGGCCCAATTGCAGGCCGTTCGGCAGGGGTTGGACTATGGCATCGGCGCCTACAACGAGACGCGGCGGGCGGCAGGCCCGTTCGGCAAGAGCTTCCTGCGCGCCAACAGCGCGGCGGCGTTTTACGTCATCTTCGTGCCCGTGGCGGCGGCGTTCATGCTGGAGCTCAAGCGCGGCTGGAAGATCAAGGCCGCGCTGCTGTTCTCGGTGGGCATCGGCATCTTCGGCCTGTTCGTCACCTACTCCCGCCAGGGCTACCTGATCCTCGGGGCGATCCTGCTGTATCTCACCTTCCGCAAGAACCTCGGGCTGGCATTGCTGCTGTGCCTGGCGCTGATGAGCTACCGGGTCTGGGCGCCCGACGCGATGATCCAGCGCATCGAGATGACCCAGCAGCAGGAGGATCCGGGCCGGCCCACCCCCACACCCAAGCCCGGCGCGGCCTTGGACGATGGCGAGGGGCAGAAGTATGACGAGAGCACGGAGAGCCGCTTCCTGATCTGGGCCGGGGCGATGGAGATGATTTCCGAGCACCCGCTCGGGGTCGGGCTGAACCACTTCAAGCGCAACATCGGCATCTACGTTCCGCGCTACCGTGGCTTCGATGCCCACAACAACTACATCCGCATGGCAGCCGAAGCCAGCATCTTCGGGGCCCTGGCCATGCTGGTGATCATCGCCAAGCTGTTCATGCTGGGCTGGCGCATCGAGCGGGTGGACAAGAGCGACTCCTCGCGGGCGATGGGACTGGCGCTGCAGGTCGCGGCGCTGGGCGTGCTGCTGAGCAACGTGTACGGCAGCCGGTTCTTCGATGGCGATGTGACCGGCAACGTCTGGGTGCTGGCAGCACTGGGCGCGCGCTATTTCGCCCTGCGGCGCAAGCAGGCGCAGCCCGCCCAGGCCGAGCAGCCTGCGGTCGGTGCCGTGCATGCGATGCCCGTGCGGGCGTGACGAACCTGAGAGGCTTCATCATGATGAACGCTCGATATCCCCGTTTCCTGGCCGCGATGGCGGTGGTCGGGCTCATCGCTTCGGCCGCTGCCGTGGCGCAATCACCGCGGGTCAGTGCGGAGACGGGGGGCGGCGACAGCGTGGACGCCCTGTGCCGCGCCGTCTACCCGGCGGGTTGGCGAGCGCTGGATGGCCAGCACCTGGCGCCGGTTCCTCCTGCGCCGAAGCCGGCCAAGGGCGCCGTGTTCCAGGACCCGGTGCACCGCAGCTGTGTGCTGCGTGTCACCGACCACACCGTGGAGGGGCCGGCCAGTGCACGCCGCTTCCTGCGCAACGACTACTCGCGCCGGCAGGCCTTCAATGCCGACAGCAGCCGGCTCATCGCCATCGCCAGCGATGGCCACTGGCACCTCTACGACGCGACGACCCTGCGCTACCTGCGCCAGCTGCCCGGTCTGGCAGGAGACGCCGAGCCGCAGTGGCATGCCACGAAGCCCGATCTGCTGTACTACGTGCCCAACAACGGTGTGGGCATGAAGCTGTTCGAGCTGGATACCCGCACGGGCCAGGAGCGTACCGTGGCCGCCTTTTCCGATCGGCTGCGAGCGCGCTGGCCGCAGGCCCACACGGCCTGGACCAAGTCGGAGGGCTCGCCCTCCGCCGATGGCCGCTACTGGTGCTTCATGGTGGACGATCGGAACTGGAAGGGCGTCGGGCTGTTCACCTGGGACCGTGACACCGACACCATCCTCGGCATGCGTGACCTCGATGGCGCCCGGCCCGACCACGTCAGCATGAGCCCGAGCGGGCAGTCCTGCGTGGTGTCGAGCACCGGCTCGCATGGCACGGTGGCCTATTCGCGCGATTTTGCCAGTTCACGCAAGCTGCACCACACTTCGGAGCACTCGGACCTGGCGCTCAACGCGCGCGGCGAGGACGTGTACGTGGCGATCGATTACCAGTCCAGCGGCGGCTCTGTGTTCATGACCAACCTGGCCACCGGCGAGCGCACCGATCTGTTCCGTACCTACCTGTCGGGCACCGCGACGGCGCTGCACATCTCCGGCAAGGCCTACAACAAGCCCGGCTGGGTGGTGATCTCCACCTATGCGGACCACGCGGCGCGCGGCAATGCGGGCCAGCAGTGGCTGCACCGCAAGATCTTCGCGATGTCGCTGGAGGCGAAGCCGCGCTACCTGCACCTGGCACACCATCACAGTGAACACGCCAAGTACTGGAGCGAGCCGCAGGCCTCGGTCAACCGCGACTTCACGCGCATCGTCTTCAACTCGAACTGGGACGTGAAGAGCGAGGGCGACATCGACATGTACATGGTGGCGCTGCCGGCCAACCTGCTGAACGCAGCGCGCTGAACGCGACCCGGTGAGGCAGGCCCGCCCCGCCGGCCTCACCAGGCGGGCAGCGAGATCATGTAGGTGTCGATGTCCAGCGGGTCCGTCGGGGCGGTGTCGTTGCCCCAGTCGGAATTGAACACCACCCGGGTGAAGTCCCGGTTCACCGAGGCCTGCGGCTCTGCCCAATATGTGTCTTCGCCGACGTAGGAGCGGTGGTGCGCCAGGTGGCGGATGGTCGGATTGGCCGCCAGCTGCACCGCCATCACCTTGCGGTGCAGCCAGCGCCTTGTATCCAGATCCGGATTCGGCGCGTAGTAATCGGCGTAGGTCGATACCAGCACCCAGCCCGGCTTGGCGTAGGCCTTGCCGGAGATGTGCAGCGCCGTGGCGGTCTGGTCGACGTAGGTCGAGAACAGCTCGGTGCGCTTGCAGCTGGGGATGTGGGTCATGAACAGCGAGCCGCCGCTGGACCGGTAGTCGATCGAGACGAAGACATCATCGCCGTTGGCGTCCAGCGCGATGTCGGAGTGCTCCGATTTGGACAGCAGCTTGCGCACGGTGCTGAAATCGCGCGAGTAGGCCACGGTGCCGCGCGCGCTGTCGCCGGAGACGACGCAGTAGCTGCCGCTGGGGCTCATGCTGACGTGGTCAGGGCGGTCGCCGTTGGTGGAGAGGTAGCCAAGGACGGTGTCGGTGTCTCGGTCCCAGGTGACGATGCCCACGCTGCCCCAGCTGCCGTCGTCCACCATCAGGCACCAGTAGCGCCCGTCGGCCGAAGGTGAGCCCTCCGACTTGGTCCAGGCCGCGTTGGCTGTCGGCCAGCGCGCCCTGAGACGTGCCGACAGGTCACCGATCACCCGCGTCGCGCCGGTGCTGACGGTGAGTTCCTGGACCTGCATGCCCAGGCCGTTGGTGGGCATGTAGTACAGCAGGTCGGGGTTGGTGGGGTGCCACTGGATCTCGGCGTCGGCGGCCGGCCCGCTCAGCGTCTTGACGAACTGCTGGGTGTTGGCGTCGTAGAGGTGCCAGTGGCCGCTGATCGAGTAGATCAGCACCCGTGTGTTGTTGGCGTTGAAGGCCTGGCGGCGCGAGTAGTCCTGCCGGGCGAAGCCCGACAGCCCGTCGGCGGCGTGGTCGGTCAGCCGGACCATGGACGTGCCATAGGTCGGCTCGGTGAACGGGATGCCGCGCGCCGGCTTGGCCAGGGCGGGGACGAGGGCGTTGTCCTGGTCGGCCAGCGTCGCCGTGGAGGTCTCGCTGGCCCCGCAGGCCAGCGTCGGCTCGGGGTCGACCGTGACCGCATCGCCATCGCTACCCCCACCGCAGGCCGCGAACATCACACCGGCCGAGGTAGTGAGGGCTGCAGCATGGCGGCGGAGGTGGCGAGTTGACATGGGCGGGCTCCCCAGGGTGAGGGCAGGATCCTTGCGGGATCGGCGCAAACGACGCGCGTGGGCGGTTCATGCCTCGCGTGCACCATCGTAGTCACGGTTTGTTGCTCCAGGGGATCCCGTGACCCTGGGGTTGGCGTTTACTTCACGAGGGACGGTGGCAGCGCGATCATGTAGGCGTCGATGTCCGTGCCCGACTTGCCCCAGTCGGAGTTGAAGATCACCCGGCTGAAGTCGCGGCTGACGCTGGCCTGCGGTTCGGCCCAGTAGTCGCCCACGTAGGAGCGGTGGTGCGCCAGGTTGTAGATCTTCGGGTTGGCGGCCAGTTGCACGGCCATCACCTTGCGGTGCAGCCACTGCTTGCCGGCACTGCCGTAGTCGCCGTAGGACGAGATCACCACCCAGCCGGGCTTCTTGTAGGCCTTGCCCGAGAAGTGGAAGGCGGTGGCGGTGCCGTTCACGTACGACGGGAACAGCACCGTGCGGGCACCCGTGCGCAGGTTGACCATGAACACGTCGCCCTCGTTGGTGCTGTAGTCGACCGAGACGTAGATGTCGTCGCCGGCGGCGTCCAGCGCGATGTCCGAGTGTTCCGACTTGGCCAGCAGCTTGCGCTGGCTCTTGAAGTCGCGGGAGTACGCGACCGTGCCGCGGGCGCTGTCGCCGGAGACGACGCAGTAGTTGCCGCTGGGGCTCATGCTGACGTGGTCGGGCCGGTCGCCGTTGGTGTCGAGGTAGCCGAGGATGGTGTCGGTGTCGCGGTCCCAGGTGACGACGCCCACGCTGCCCCAGCTGCTGTTGTCGACCATCAGGCACCAGTATCGGCCATCGGCGGACGGCGAGCCCTCGGACTTGGTCCAGGCGGCGTTGGCCGACGGCCAGCGGGCCTTGAGGCGTGCGCCGAGGTTGCCGATCACGCGTGTGCTGCCGCTGCTCACCGTGAGTTCCAGCACCTGCATGCCCACGCCGTTGGTGGGCACGTAGTACAGCAGGTCGGGGTTGGTGGCGTGCCACTGGATCTCGGCGTCGGCGGCCGGCCCACTCAGCGTCTTGACGAACTGGTAGGTGTTGGCGTCGTAGACATGCCAGTGGCCGGTGATCGAGTAGATCAGCACCCGGGTGTTGTCGGCATTGAAGGACTGGCGGCGCGAGTAGTCCTGCCGGGCAAAGGTGGCCAGGCCCTCGGCGGTGTGGTCGGTCAGCCGCACCTCGCAGGTCTGGTAGGCCGGCTCTGAGAAGGCTGCGCCCTTGGCGGGCTTGGCCAGCGTTGGGATGGTGTCGTTGGTCTGGCCCGCCTTCAGCGCCGCAGTGGCGCTGTAGAAGCTGTTGCAGCCGGTGCCGAGGTTGATGGTGCCGGGCGCGGGGGTGGGCGTGGGTGTCGGTGTCGGCGAAGGTGTGGGGGCCGGCGTTGGTGTGGGAGTCGGTACCGGCGTCGGTGTGGGAGTTGGGGTGGGAGTCGGTACTGGCGTGGGGCTGGGTGTCGGAGCCGGGATCGGACTGGGGGTCGGCTTGTGCTTGCGGTCACGCTTGCGCCGGGCGGCGACGCTCATCGTGTCGCCTTCGACGGTGGCTTCGGTGTCGTTGCCCAGGTCCTGGCTGGTGTCGTTGGCGCTGCTGCCGTCGCCGCCGCCACAGGCGGCCAGGCTGGCGACCAGTGTGAACAACAGGGTGAGTCGGCTGGTGGCGTTGAGGGACGGGGTCATGGGAGGTTCCTTCCAGATCGGCTGATCGACCGGTGCCTCGCCGGTCGGACGGCGGCACGGGCTGCGTGAGGCCTCCAAGTTTAGTCCCGGGCAGAAGGTGGGCGTAAGCAGGCCCGCGGGTGTAACGGCAGGGGGACGTGACGGCCCGGCACGTCTGTTGCCATGCCGCCTGCTGCCTGTCACCCGCAGGTGCAGGCGATACGGTTGCTTGCGCGCTCTTCGTGAACAGCACACGAGCAGCAACGAACGCACGCGCGTCAGCGGAACCTTCCGGGGGGCGTGGCCGGGCCGCGTGGCGTTACGGTGGCAGACAACTCCATACCGACGTAGCACGGGCTTACGGGGCCGGCCAGCGGTTCTGTCGGTTCCGGGCGCAGCAGCGACAACGCCCGCGGGTCAGGCGGGCGTTGTCAGGGGGCGTTGCCGGCGGGTTGGGGCCACCGGGGTCGAATTGGCTGAGGTGGCGTCAGCCCGCCTTGGCCTGCGCCTCAGGGGCGTCCGAGGGCGCGCCGGCTTGGCGCCGCTGTGCGCGGTCCCGCGCCCATTGCACGGCCTGCAGCGCCCAGTGCGCCGGCCGGTTGAACAGCACGATCGAGGTGATCAGCGAGCGCCGGCCTGGCCAGAGTTTCTCGATGAAGGAGGCTGGCTCGGCACCGCTGTCGAAGGCCTGCAGGTCGGCGATGACCTGTGGGGCGTTGCGGACCAGTTCGGCCTCGTTGAGGATGCCGATGCCGTTCTTGCGGTAGGCCGGATCCCAGCCGACCTTGAAGGCAAAGCCCGTCGAGCCGGACACCAGGTTGCTGGTCGAGGCGATGGTCTGCCCGGCCAGGCGCAGTTCGGTGAACAGTGCCCGTCCCTCGCTGGCGAAACCCCGCACCATCTCCTGGAAGAAGGCCTCCTCGGCTGGGTGGGCGCGCAGCGAACTGCCTTCCTCGCCCTTCCAGCCGGCGTGCTCCAGGCGCAGGAAGTCCTCCACCACGCGGGGTTCGATCGCGTCGCGGTGGATGTGCCAGCCCAGTTCGCCGCCCTCGGCGACGCGGCGCTTGCAGCGCTCCACCTCGGCATGCTGCTTGCGCAGGTTGCGCTTGAGGGCCTCCGGTCCGGTGTCCTCGGGCAGGAGCATGGCGCGCTGGCGCGGGGCGCTGTCGTGCAGGCGGTAGCCCGCCGCATCGCAGGCCCGCTGCAGGGCACGATGGACCTCGCCGCCCTGTTCGAGGTTGCGGATGACCAGGGCGAACGACCAGGGTGAGCTGCTGCGCAGGTGGGCGAACAGGCGTTGCCAGGCCTGGACACCGTGACCCTGGGCCAGCAGCGGCGCGCCGCAGAAGGAGTGCATCGACTGATACACCTCGGTGTGCGGCAGCGGCAGGACCTTGTTGCCACGCTGGCGCCTGAGCGCGAAGACTGCGGCCGGCTGCGGCGCCGCAGTTCCCGCTGCGCCCTCCTGCTCGATGAACACGATCTGCGCGGGTGAGCCGGGGTCCAGGTGGCGCAGCGCCGGCAGGATGAAGTGGGGCGATGCGTAGGCGTTCGGCTCCAGCGCCTGTGCCTCCAGGGCCGCCCAGCGGGCGATATCGACGGCGCTCACGGCGTCGTGTGGCAGGGCGCGGGCGTGATACGGGGCCAAGGGGGCCACCGGCGGGGCGGCGGGTGGCCATGCCGTGGCGGTGGTCGAGGCTGGGGTCGTGGCGCTGGGGGAGGAGGGGCTCGACATGGTCGCGGGGGGGTCTGTTCAGCCTCGAGGTGCGGCGTTGCTGGCCGGGGGGGCAGGCGGCATCGGGGCCACGTCAGCCTCCTGGGCGGGTGCCTCCTGGCGTTGGCGCCGAGCTTGCTGCCGTTGTTCCTGCCACTGCCGCCACCGGGCGCGGCCTGCCTTGGCCTGGCGCAGCAGCCAGTCTTCCAGGCGCATTTTGGCGTTGCATTGCTGCAGTACCAGCCAGTGCAATGGCATGTCGTGGGTGGCGAGTGTGCGCTTGTACTGCAGATCGCCGGTCATGAAATCGTAGACCTGGAAGCCGGCGGCACGGAAGTGCTCGATCGCCAGGGCATGGGCGGCCAGGCCGGGGCTCTCGGAGCCGTCGAGCTGGTCGTAGTCGATGCCGGACTGGTAGTAGTGCACCCAGCCGCCGTGGCAGAAGTAGTAGAAGTAGCCGATCACCTGCTCGCCACGCATCGCGGCCAGCAGGGCCACGGCACCGCTGGGCACGCCCCGTTCCACTGCCAGGGTGTGGAAGCGCCGCTGGAAATCGCTGCCGAAGGCGCCCGGCTCACCCTTGGCCTCCCAGTAGGACGTATGCAGGCGCATCATCTCCGCCAGGAAGTGGCGCGCCTGCGCCGGCGTGCTGGCAGGCACCAGGCGCAGCGGCTGGGGCTCGCCCAGGCGCTTCAGGCTCTTGCGCACCAGGTAGCGCTGGCGCTGCTTCAGGAATCCCAGGTAGTCCTTGCCGGAAGCCCGGATGGCCTCCAGATCGACATAGAAGCTCAGGTGTGGGATCGAGCGCATCTGCAGCGTGGCGGGCAGCGCCGCCGGCAGGGCGTTGGCGCCGGACACGCGCAGCTCGTCGGGTGCACCGCTTCCCTCCATCAGGGCCATCAGCATGGCCTGCTCGATGGCGCCCGCGTCTTGCGCGGCCGTGAGGCAGCCGTTGTATTCGATCGTCAACGCATCGCAATCGGCACGGCCGGTTTCGTGCAGGTGCCAGGCGCGCACGGGCAGGAAGCCGAAGCGCCGGTGCCGGCGCTCGACGACGATGGCCAGGCCGAGCAGTTGCCCGTCGTCGCGTTGCGCCCGTGCGAGCCGGGGCGGGCAGTCCGGCGGCAGGCAGGCCAGCCAGGGGCCGATCCAGTCCCAGGTGGTGAAGAACGATCCCTGGCCGCGGGCCTGGAGTTCGCGCCACTCGACCTCGAGCTGATCCAGGGGCGGGAGGTCGCACAGGCGAACCTGGCAGGGGGGCAGCAGGGCGTCGTCGGTCATCGGGTTCAATGGCTCCAGCCGCGCAGGCGGTAGACGCCGCGGCCGATCACTTCATGCAGGGCTTCCGCCAGGCGTGCCGGGCCGCCATTGCTGGGTAGGCAGGAGGGCAGCAGGGCCAGATCGAGTTGCTGGTAGTCGACCGGGTGAGGCCGTGCGTTCCAGCCCAGGCGGCGCGCGGTGGCCTGGGCACGTGGCATGTGCAATGCACTGGTCACCAGCCAGACCGGGCCGTTGTGGGCGCGTACCAGCGGCGTGGCCTGCACCAGGTCTTCGTAAGTGGTGCGCCCGCCGCCGACGAAGCGCAGGGCGTCGGCCGGCATGCCCAGGCTGCGGGAGGTCTGTGCCATCAGGCCGCCCAGCGAATCATGGTCGCCCTTGCCCGGCCCGCCGACGAAGAGCAGGCCGCCACCGGTCTGGTGCCACAGCAGGGCGGCGCCCGCCAGGCGCTCCCAGCCGGGCGCATCGAGCCGGGGGCGCAGGTCGCCGCTGGCCAGCACCACGATCAGGCTGCGCTCGTCATGTGGTAACGCCATCGTCGCTGACGGCGGTCCGTCGCCCTCGATGAGGCGGATGAGTTCGTTGGACGTGATCGGTGCCGACAGCAGCCAGGCCCACAGGACGCCCGCGCTCCAGACCCAGCGCAGCCGGTAGGCGCGTGCGCCCACGTCCGCACGCCAAGCGGTCCAGGCAAGCAGACCCAGCAGCAGGAGCAGGTACAGCGGCAACGGCAGCAGGAGGTCAAGCACTCCCGACATCAACATGCAAGGTCCTTGGATCGATGGGCCCGTCGATCGGGCAGCGTATTACTGCACTGCAGCAAGCGAAGTGCGAAATGCTAACTGGTCGCCGGGGCGGCCCGCCTCACGCACCGTGAACTGATGAACACCCATCCAGGTGGTCCTCGCGAAAGACAGCACGATCCTGTGTTCCCGCGCGGAAGTCGCCTCCGAACCCAACGTGAAAGGGCGGCTCCGGGGTCGATGGTGGGCACCTGTTCAAGGGGGTACGGCTCGCACGGCATCCTTACCGATGCGTGCGGACATGAGGAAAGTGCGCGGATGTGGCCTGAATGCGTGGAAATGGCTGAACTTGACGGGAGTTGCCCTGCGCTGGAACGACTGCGCGCTTTTGCATTGATCCCAGGGATGGGGGATGGTGAAGCAAGGGGGGGCGGCAAACAATGACTCCACAGTCGATGAAGCCGTTGCCTCGCGGCGCATCGTGATCACATCAGGATGGCAAGGAGTTGATATGAACATGCTTCGCAATCTGACCCTGGGCGCAGTGGCCCTGGCAGCATCGTTGTCCGCCCACGCGGCAGGATTTCAGAACGGTGGCTTTGAGAACGGTGCGCCGCAACCCCCGCTGGGTGGCGATGTGACGCTTGGCCCCGGGAATACGTCCATGACGGGCTGGAACAGCTACGGTCTCGAATGGAATGGGCCAGGGAACGGCCGAACCGGGGATGTCGCTTGGCTGAAGTGTCCCAGCGGTTGCTGGACGGATCTTTCCCCCAGCGAGGGGAACAACTTCGTTGACCTGACTGGCTACGCCATTCATGACTACGGCGCGATCTACCAAACCTTCGACACGGTCGCGGGAATGAAGTACAACGTGTCGTTTGATTTGGGGCGATCTGACACGTGGACAGGTGCAGGCAACGCTGCCCAGCTGTTCGCGGTAGCCCATGGTGGAGCGTCAATCATCGACGACTCCGATCCGTCTTGGTTGTCGTTCACGAACACCAACCAAGGGTGGGCCTCCCGTGGTTTCTCGTTCGTCGCGACGTCGACGACCACCAGCTTGTTTTTTGCGGGTGGCTACAACTCGAATGACTACATCGGCTTGGACAACGTGACCGTTACGGCCGCACCGGTTCCCGAACCCGAGACCTACGCGATGATGCTGGCTGGCCTGGGCGCCCTGGGCTTCATGGGGCGCCGTCGCAAGGCACAGTGATCTGGTTGGCTGCCGGGCGCGCCGCGTCGCCTGCACACCACGAAACGGACCTTCGGGTCCGTTTTTCATTTCGGTCGAGTGTTTCTGGTGCCTCAAGTCGTGAAGCCAGACGCATGCCGCCGGTTGGTGCGTTCGCGTGCGGATCTGAATCGGGTCTAATCGCGCACTGCGAAAGCGCAATAGGCGCAACCAAAACGCCTCTTTTTCAAGCTCTGTGGAGTAGTGTCAGCATGACGACCATTGCAGTCGTGGGTCTTGGCTATGTGGGCCTGCCCCTCGCCGTTGAATTCGGCAAGAAATACCGCACCATCGGCCTGGACCTGTCGCAGGAGAAGATCGAAGCCTACCGTCGCCACGTCGACCCCACCGGCGAGGTCAGCACCGAGGAGCTGAAGGCCGCAGTGCAACTGTATCCAACCACCGATGCCGCGGCGCTGAAGGAGGCGGACTTCGTCATCGTGGCCGTGCCCACGCCCGTGGACGAGGCGCACATCCCCGACTTCTCGCCGCTGGTGGGTGCCAGCACGGCGGTGGGCAAGAACCTCAAACCGGGTGCCATCGTCGTCTACGAAAGCACCGTCTACCCGGGGGCGACCGAGGAGGTCTGCATCCCGCTGCTGGAGAAACACTCCGGGCTCAAGTGGAAGAGCGACTTTTTCGTCGGCTACTCGCCCGAGCGCATCAACCCGGCTGACAAGGTGCACACCCTGACCACCATCGTCAAGGTGGTGTCCGGAGACACCCCGGCCACGCTGGACAAGGTGGCCGACGTCTACGGCAGTGTCATCACCGCCGGTGTGTACCGTGCCTCGTCGATCAAGGTGGCCGAGGCTGCCAAGGTGATCGAGAACACCCAGCGCGACCTGAACATCGCCCTGGTCAACGAGTTGTCGCTGATCTTCCACCGCATCGGCATCGACACGCTGGAGGTGCTGCAGGCTGCAGGCACCAAGTGGAACTTCCTGCCCTTCCGTCCGGGGCTGGTCGGCGGTCACTGCATCGGCGTGGACCCGTACTACCTCACCCACAAGGCTGAGACCCTGGGCTACCACCCGCAGGTCATCCTGGCGGGTCGGCGCATCAACGACGGCATGGGCGCCTACATCGCCCAGCAGACCGTCAAGCAGCTGATCAAGGCGGGCTCGCCGGTCAAGGGCGCGCACGTCATCGTGCTGGGCCTGACCTTCAAGGAAAACTGCCCGGACCTGCGCAACTCCAAGGTCATCGACGTGATCCGCGAGCTGGAGTCCTTTGGTGTGACCGTGCACGTGCATGACCCGGTGGCCGAGCCGGCCGAGGCCCGCCACGAGTACGGCGTGGACTTGGTGTCCTGGGAGCACCTGCCCAAGGCCAACGCCATCGTGGCTGCCGTGGCCCACCAGGAACTGGCCGAGAAGCCGCTGGACGTGCTGCTCTCCAAGCTGGCACCGGGCGGCGTCTACATGGACGTGAAGAGCCAGGCCGATCGCGCCGCGCTGGAAGCGCGTGGCGTGCATGTCTGGCGCCTGTGATCCGGTGACCCGCATGGCATACACCCTTCCCGCCGACCTCGTCCAGGCCGTCCAGGCCGAGCCGCGCCACTGGCTGGTGACCGGCAGCGCTGGCTTCATCGGTTCGCACCTGCTGGAGCACCTGCTGCGCCTCGGCCAGCGCGTGACCAGCCTGGACAATTTCGCCACGGGCCACCGCCACAACCTGGATCGTGTCCAGGTTGCCGTGGGCGACGAGGCCTGGGCCCGCCACCGCTTCATCGAGGGCGATATCGCCGATCCCGCCACCTGCGCGACGGCCTGCGAGGGCGTGAACATCGTGCTGCACCAGGCGGCGCTGGGCTCGGTGCCGCGATCGCTGCAGGATCCGCAGACCACCCACCGTGCCAACGCCACTGGCTTCCTGAACATGCTGGTGGCGGCGCGCGATGCGGGGGCCGGGCGCTTTGTCTACGCCGCGTCCAGCTCCACCTACGGCGATTCGCCGACCCTGCCCAAGGTCGAGGATGTGATCGGCAAGCCGCTGTCGCCCTATGCGGTCACGAAGTACCTGAACGAGCTGTACGCCGACGTGTTCGGCCGCTGCTACGGACTGCAGACCGTCGGCCTGCGCTACTTCAACGTCTTCGGTCCCCGTCAGGACCCCAATGGAGCCTATGCAGCGGTGATTCCGCGCTGGATCGCCTCGATGCTGCGTGGCGAACGTTGCCGCATCAACGGCGACGGTGAGACCTCGCGTGACTTCTGCTACATCGCCAACGTCGTGCAGGCCAACCTGCGCGCCGGGCTGGCGACATCCGCCGAGGCGGTCAACCAGGTCTACAACGTGGCCGTGGGCGATCGCACCACGCTGAACCAGTTGCATGCCGCGCTGGTCGAGAACCTGCAGCGCGAGCGGACCAACCTGGCCATCGAGCCGCCGGAGTACGCCGATTTCCGTGCCGGTGACGTGCGCCACTCGCTGGCTGACGTCAGCAAGGCGGCACGTCTGCTGGGCTATGCACCGACCTACCGGGTGCACGAGGGCCTGGCGGAAGCGATCGGCTGGTACGTTGCCAACGTCGGCTGAAGGGATCCGCCGCGTCTGAAGTGTGTGGGAATGCCAGAACCCGGGGGACAGAAAAAGTTCCTCAATGCATTCCCTAGTGCGCGCGGCCGCAGATCGGACTAGTCTCAACCCCGTCGATCAACGGGCAGCGGCCCATTCGGCGCATCAGAGCATTCGCCCTCCGGCTCACCCCGGAGGGCGTCTTTTTTTGGGCACAGCGCGCAAGGCGGTTGACGCACGACAAGCCCCAAGGCCTCGTGACACGTTCTGATACGCAGGTCTGCAATGAGGAGCTGGTCATGCATGCCTTGAAGGATTTCTTTTCGACCGACTACGGCCTGATGAGCGCCGTGGTGATTGCGATCACCCTGGGAATGGGCGTCTTCTACGCCCGGTTCATCACGAAGCACATGCGCGAGGATGCAGAAGCAGCCGCTCGCGCAGGCAAGTCCTGAGCACCTGCTGACTTCCACTCGGTGCCCCGGAGCCCGGCCGATGCCGGGCTTCGTCATATCTGGGCGCTTGAACGGTGTCAGAACGGCGCGGGATCCTCGAAGGCCATCCAGGCGCCGCTGACCGGGTGTGGCAGGCCGATCTGGCAGGCGTGCAGCAGCAGCCGTGGGGAGCGGGCGAAGGCCTCGGGGCTGGCATACAACTCGTCGCCCAGGATGGGGTGGCCGATCGACTGAAGGTGCACGCGCAACTGGTGGGAGCGCCCGGTGACGGGCTGCAGTTCGACCCGGCTGCAGTTCTGCGCGACGTCGCGTTCGAGCACCCGCCAGTGGGTCAGTGCTGGCTTGCCGCGCAGTTCGTCGACCCTCTGGCGAGGCCGGTTCGGCCAGTCGCAGATCAATGGGCTTGTGACGCTGCCCTCATCCTGAAGAACCAGTTTGTCGACGACGGCGAGATAGCGCTTGCTCACTTCACGTCGTTCGAAGGATCGACTCAGCGTGCGCTGCGCGGCCAGGCCGAGGCCGAACAGCATCAGGCCCGAGGTGGCCATGTCGAGCCGGTGCACCACGAGGGCGTCGGGGTACCGCGCCTGCACCCGGGTGGCCACGCAGTCCGCCCGCTCCTCGCCGCGGCCGGGCACCGACAGCATCCCTGCCGGTTTGAGTACGACCAGCAAGGCCGCGTCGGCGTGGAGGATGCCGATGTCTTCCTGCGCGGTGCGCGCAGGCGGTGGCAGGCGGGACGGTGCTGGTGGGGCGGGGAACGCGGGGATGGGCACGGGCTGGGCGACGGGGGTGAGCAGGCGGGTGAAGCGCTGCAAGCAACGCAAGCGATTGTCGCTGGCGCCGTCGCTGTCACCGTTGGCCGGCTGGCGCGGGCGACAATGACCTGTCCCCCGGCTCCCTCTGCCCGCCCGTGTCGATGTCCCCGTCCTTTGTCCTGCCTACCGATCTCCTGGCCGCCGTGCTGCGTCCCGGCGCCTTGACCGAGTGGGGCCTGCTGGCCGCACTGCTCGGGCTGAGCGCCCTGCTGGTGCGCTTGCTGCGCGGCCCAGCGGGTTCCTCGGGTGCTTCGGGCACCGCGGTTCCAGCGGTTCCAGCGGCGCAGCGCGAGCCGTCGATCTGGTTCGGTGAGCACCTGGTGGACGGCGTGTTGTTCCCCTTGCTGGCGTTGGCGCTGGCCTACCTGTGCAAACGCCTGCTCGGCTTGGCTGGGCAGCCGGTGGCGGTGTTCGCGGTGGCGGTACCGGTGCTGCTGTCGCTGGCGATCATCCGCCTGAGCGTGCGGGTGCTGTCGGCGGCGTTTCCCGGGTCACAGATGATGCGCTTCGTCGAGCGCAGCATCTCCTGGCTGGCCTGGGCGGCGACGGTGCTGTGGCTCACAGGCCTGCTGCCGGTGCTGCTGGAGTGGCTGGAAGAGGTGCAGTGGAAGATCGGCTCGCACCCGCTGAGCCTGCGTACGCTGCTCGAGGGCACGCTGCTGGCGGGCTTCGTGCTGGTGCTGGCGCTGTGGGTGTCCGCGGCGCTTGAGGCCCGCCTGCTGCGCGGCGCGACCGGGGAGCAGCTCTCGCTGCGCAAGGCGGCGGCCAACGTGCTGCGCGCAGGCCTGCTCTTCGTCGGCCTGCTGGTGGCCCTGTCGGCGGTGGGCATCGACCTGACCGCGCTGTCGGTGCTCGGCGGCGCGCTGGGCGTGGGCATTGGCTTCGGCCTGCAGAAGCTGGCGGCCAACTACATCAGCGGCTTCGTGATCCTGGCCGAGCGCTCGGTGCGCATCGGCGACATCGTCAAGGTGGGCGAGCATGAGGGCCGCATCACCGACATCACGACGCGCTACACCGTGATCCGCGCTGCCACCGGCCGCGAGGCGATCATCCCCAACGAGGCGCTCATCACCGGCGTGGTGGAGAACCTGACGCTGGCCGACCGGCAGCTGCTGGTGCAGTCGCTGGTCAGCGTGGGTTACGACACCGATGTCGACGGGCTGCGCGAGCGCATCAATGCGGTGGTGCGCGGCGTGGACCGGGTTCTGCCCGAGCCCGCACCGGCCACGCACCTGCTGGCCTTTGGCGCCAACGGGCTGGACCTGGGGATCTTCTTCTGGATCGCCGACCCGGAGAACGGCCAGGCCAACGTCCGCTCAGCCGTCAACCTGGCGGTGCTGGACCTGCTGCGCCGCGAAGGGGTGGAGATTCCCTTCCCGCAGCAGGTGGTGCACCAGGCGCCGGAGCCGCAGCCGCCCCGGGCGTAGTCGGCGCAGCCGGGTGCAATCAGCCCTTGGGCTGGGCACCGGCCGCCACGGCGCAGGCGCGGCAGATGCAGGCCGTGCCGCGCGCCTCGGCGGGTAGGCGGGCGAACAGCTCGGCCGGCAGCGTCAGCTCGGTGCACCAGCAGGCTGAGCCGAAGCGGCCCGAGGCGACCGGCGCGCAGGCGTTGGACTGCCCGCACAGGGGACAGAGCGGCGCGTCCAGCGGAGCGGCGGGGCGTTCAGGCCACGGGGTGGGGGTCGTCATGGCCCGCTGTCCCGTCGTCGCGCCGCCTCAGGCCACCGCGACCGGGATTTTGCCGATCTTGGCCTGCCACGTCTTCGGTCCCTCGATGTGGGCGCTGGTGCCGCCGGCGTCCACCGCCACCGTCACCGGCATGTCGACCACGTCGAACTCGTAGATGGCTTCCATGCCCAGGTCGGCGAAGCCCACCACCTTGGCGGTCTTGATCGCCTTGGACACCAGGTAGGCTGCGCCGCCCACGGCCATCAGGTAAGCACTGCGGTTGTCCTTGATCGCCTGGATGGCGACCGGGCCGCGCTCGGCCTTGCCGACCATCGAGATCAGGCCGGTCTTCTCCAGCATCATGCGCGTGAAGCCGTCCATGCGGGTGGCGGTGGTGGGGCCGGCCGGGCCGACCGCCTCGTCGCGCACCGGGTCCACCGGGCCGACGTAGTAGATGACGCGGTTGGTGAAGTCCACCGGCAGCGGTTCGCCCTTGGCCAGCATGTCGGAGATGCGCTTGTGCGCAGCGTCGCGGCCGGTGAGCATCTTGCCGTTGAGCAGCAGCACCTGGCCGGGCTTCCAGGAAGCGACTTCGTCCTTGGTCAGCGTGTTCAGGTCGACGCGGGTGGCGACGTTGGTGTCGGCCTTCCAGGTCACGTCCGGCCAGTCTTCCAGCTTCGGCGGCTCCAGCTTGGCGGGGCCCGAGCCGTCGAGGTGGAAGTGCACGTGGCGGGTGGCCGCGCAGTTCGGGATCATGGCCACCGGCAGCGAGGCGGCGTGGGTGGGGTAGTCCAGGATCTTGACGTCCAGCACCGTGGTCAGGCCACCCAGGCCCTGGGCACCGATGCCCAGGGCGTTGACCTTCTCCATCAGCTCCAGACGCAGCGACTCGACACGGGTCAGCGCCGCGCCGCTGGCGGCCTTGGCCTTGAGCTCGTGGATGTCCACCGGCGCCATCAGCGACTCCTTGGCCAGCAGCATCGCCTTTTCCGGCGTGCCGCCGATGCCGATGCCCAGGATGCCCGGCGGGCACCAGCCCGCGCCCATCGTCGGCACGGTCTTGAGCACCCAGTCGACGATCGAGTCCGACGGGTTCAGCGCGTAGAACTTCGACTTGTTCTCCGAGCCGCCGCCCTTGGCCGCGCAAATCACTTCGAGGTGGTCGCCCGGGACGATCTCGTAGTGGATCACCGCCGGGGTGTTGTCCTTGGAGTTCCGGCGGGCACCGGCCGGGTCGAGCAGCACGGAAGCGCGCAGCTTGTTGTCCGGGTGGTTGTAGGCGCGGCGCACGCCCTCGTTGACCATGTCCTCGACGGACATCGTGGCGTCCCAGCGCAGGTTCTGGCCCACCTTCAGGAAGACCACGGCGATGCCGGTGTCCTGGCAGATCGGGCGGCGGCCCTCGGCGCACATGCGCGAATTGGTCAGGATCTGGGCGATGGCGTCCTTGGCGGCCGGGGATTCCTCGCGCTCATACGCTTCGCCCAGGGCCTTGATGTAGTCCAGCGGGTGGTAGCAGCTGATGTACTGGAAGGCGTCGGCGATGCTCTGGATGAAATCGTCCTGGCGGATGGCGGTCATGGCGGATCTCGTGGGCGGGTGAGGGGGAGAGCGGGGATGGCTGCGGCGCGGGCTGGATCGGGCGATCGTGCCTGCGCCGACTTGCTGCAATCTGGCGCGCGATGCGCCGTGCCGCTGCGCCAGTGTTCGGGAAAACGATCAGTGTAGCCAGCCGGCGCGGGGTGTGCGTGCGGTCAGTGGGGCGCGCCGGGCTTGTGGTGACCACCCAGGATGCGGTCCGAGGCGGCGATGGCCATCGCCGAGGCGAGGAAGGCGACGTGGATCACCGTCTGCCACAGCAGCGTCTTCTCGTCGTAGTTGGCCGCGTTGATGAAGGTCTTGAGCAGGTGGATCGACGAGATGCCGATGATCGCGGTGCCCAGCTTGACCTTCAGGACCGAGGCGTTGACGTGGTCCAGCCACTCGGGCTGGTCCGGGTGGCCTTCCAGGTTCAGGCGCGAGACGAAGGTCTCGTAGCCGCCCACGATGACCATGATCAGCAGGTTGCTGATCATCACCACGTCGATCAGCCCCAGCACCACCAGCATGATCACCGTCTCGTTGAGCTTGGTGACCGCTTCCCCCGCCTCGGGCTTGTAGCCGATGCTCTTGACCAGGATGTCCAGCGCATGCTGGTTGCCGAAGGCCGCTTCGATCAGGTGCACCAGCTCCACCCAGAAGTGGAACACGTACACCGCCTGGGCCAGGATCAGCCCGAGGTACAGCGGCAGCTGCAGCCAGCGGCTGGCGAAGATGAGCTTGGGCAGCGGGGCGAGCTTGGCCTGGGTGGGATCGTGCATGGTTCGGGAAAGGGCGGCGAGGGGCGGCGTGGGGCTGCGGACAGGGACATACCCTGGCGCGTGCGCGTCTCAGGGGAAAACCGCTCGATTCTAGGAGCCCGCGCGTGACACCATCGCGCCGGCCCTGGCCGCTGCGCGAAGCCGGTACAGATGCAGTGCCGCTGCGGTACAGGTACGACTTTTGCACAGTCAGGGGCTCGTAAGAGCCTGTCCCTAACGTGCAGGCCATCCACCGTGACCCTTGAGGAGACACTCATGAGCCAAGCAGAAGGCGTCCAGGACGCCAAGGTCTACCTGCCTTCCGAAGCCACCGTTGCCGCCGCTGCCGTATCCGGCATGGCCGCCTACGAGAAGCTGTGCGCACAGGCCGAGGCCGACTACGAAGGCTTCTGGGCCGGTCATGCGCGCGAGCTGCTGACCTGGAAGACCCCGTTCACCAAGGTGCTGAACGAGGAGAACGCGCCCTTCTTCAAGTGGTTCGAGGACGGCACCCTCAACGCCTCCTACAACTGCCTGGACCGCAACGTCGAGCGCGGGCTGGGCGACAAGACCGCCATCATCTTCGAGGCCGATGGCGGCGAGGTCACCAAGGTCACCTACAGCGAGCTGCTGGCCAAGACCTGCCAGATCGCCAACGGCCTGAGGAGCCTGGGGGTCGGCAAGGGTGACCGCGTCATCATCTACATCGCCATGTCGGTCGACGGCGTGGCGGCCATGCAGGCCTGCGCCCGCATCGGCGCGACCCACTCGGTGGTGTTCGGCGGTTTCTCCGCCCAGTCGCTGCGTGACCGCATCGAGGACACCGGCGCCAAGGCGGTCATCACCGCCGACTGCCAGGTGCGCGGCGGCAAGAAGCTGCCCCTGAAGGCCATCGTCGACGAAGCCCTGACCCTGGGTGGCTGCGACAGCGTGCAGAAGGTGCTGGTCGTCAACCGTGCCGACGCCGCCGTGACCATGGCGGAAGGCCGTGACGTCTGGATGGCCGACGTCGTCGCCAGCCAGCCCACCACCTGCGAGCCGGAGTGGGTCGATGCCGAGCACCCGCTGTTCCTGCTCTACACCTCCGGCTCCACCGGCAAGCCCAAGGGCGTGCAGCACAGCACCGGCGGCTACCTGCTGCATGCGGCGCTGACCTGCAAGTGGACCTTCGACCTGAAGGCCGATGACGTGTTCTGGTGCACGGCCGACATCGGCTGGGTCACGGGCCACACCTACATCACCTACGGCCCGCTCGCGCTGGGCGGCACCGAGATCGTCTTCGAAGGCGTGCCGACCTACCCGGATGCCGGCCGCTTCTGGAAGATGATCCAGGACCACAAGGTCAGCGTCTTCTACACCGCGCCGACGGCGATCCGCTCGCTGATCAAGGCCGCCGAGGCCAACGACGCCGTGCACCCGAAGAGCTACGACCTGTCGTCGCTGCGCATCCTGGGTTCGGTCGGCGAGCCGATCAACCCCGCCGCCTGGGAGTGGTACCACCTGCACGTGGGCGGCGGCCGCTGCCCGATCGTCGACACGTTCTGGCAGACCGAGACCGGCGGTCACATGATCACGCCGCTGCCGGGCGCGACGCCGCTGGTGCCGGGTTCGTGCACGCTGCCCTTCCCGGGCATCCAGTTCGCCGTGGTCGACGAGACCGGTACCGAGCTGCCCTGGGGCAAGGGCGGCATCCTGGTCTGCAAGAAGCCCTGGCCGTCGATGATCCGCACCATCTGGGGTGACCCGGAGCGCTTCAAGAAGTCCTACTACCCGGAAGACTTCAAGGGCCAGCTCTACTTGGCGGGTGACGGCGCGATCCGTGACGCCAAGACCGGCTACTTCACCATCACCGGCCGCATCGACGACGTGCTGAACGTCTCCGGCCACCGCATGGGCACGATGGAAATCGAGTCCGCGCTGGTGAGCTGCACCGAGCTGGTGGCCGAAGCCGCCGTCGTGGGCCGTCCTGACGAAACGACCGGTGAAGCCGTCTGCGCCTTCGTCGTGCTCAAGCGCCCGGCGCCGACCGGCGAAGAGGCCAAGGCCATCGCCAAGATCCTGCGCGACCACGTCGGCAAGGAAATCGGCCCGATCGCCAAGCCCAAGGACATCCGCTTCGGCGACAACCTGCCCAAGACCCGCTCGGGCAAGATCATGCGTCGCCTGCTGCGCTCGCTGGCCAAGGGCGAGTCGATCACCCAGGACACCAGCACGCTGGAGAACCCGGCGATCCTGGGCCAGCTCGGCCAGACCTACTGATCGTTCCCCCGGATCGGTCAAGGAGAGGCGCCCCGCGGGGCGCCTTTTTTCTGGCCCTCTCTTGCGTGGTGCGTGGTGCGTGGATGGGCCGATCAGCCGGCGGCCATGCCCTCGGCCAGCGCCACCTGCTGGGGCAGGCAGACCCTGGCCAGGTCGTAGCGAGCCAGCACGAGCTCCCGCGCCCGGCGGCCCAGCGCTGCCGTGCCGCGCGGCTGCGCCAGGGTGTCGCAGGCGGCATCGACCAGTGCGGCCGTGTCGAAGAAGTCGACCAGGACGCCGGTGTCGCCCGTCGTGATCACCTCGCGCACGGGGGCGGTGTCCGAGCCGACGATGGGCGCCTCGCAGGCCATCGCTTCCAGTAGCGACCAGCTCAGCACGAAGGGGTAGCTCAGGTAGACATGCGCGCGCGTGACCTGGAACAGCGCCATCAGCGAGGCATGGGGAATGCGGCCGACGAAATGCACCCGGGCGAGGTTGGCCTCGCCGATGGCCTCGCGCACCTCGTCCAGGTAGATCTGCTGGTAAGTTCCGTGGGCCGGGCGGGCGCCGTAGCTCACGTCGCTGCCGCCGACGATCACGACCTGGGCCTGCGGGCGCCGCTGCAGGATTCCGGGCAGCGCGCGCATGAAGCGGTGGTAACCGCGGCTGGGCTCCAGGTTGCGGTTGATGAAGCTCAGCACCTCGTCGGCCACCGTCAGGTCGAGCGTCAGGCCGGCCTGCGTGGTGGCCTGCGTAGTGGCTTGGAAACGCGCCTGGGGATTCGGGCTGGCGCGACGGGTGTCGATGCCGTCATGCAGCACGGTCAGCTTGGGCTGGAACAGCGCCGGCACGGTGCCGGCCTGCCAGTGCGTCGGGCTGATGCCGGCGTCCATCGTCACCAGGCCCTGCAGGAGGGCGCTGTTCTTCATCACCAGCCGGCAGCGCGCGGCCAGGTCCACGCCAGGGAACTCGGGGTCGAAGCCGACGTCCTGCCCCTCGGCCCCGTAGTACATCTCCACGAAGTGCAGTTGCCTTGCCTTCGGCCAGACCTCGCGCAGGAACAGTGCCTCGCCCCAGCCGGGGTGCACGCAGATCAGGTCGGGCGCGTAGCCGCGCTGCGCCAGTTGCGCGGCGGCGTGGGCGCAGGCCTCGCCACGCAGCACCTTGGTTTCCACGTCCACCACCCAGGGGTGGATGCCCGCGGTGTTGCCGCGCTTCACGCCATAGCGCCACACCTGGACACCGGGCAGGGCCTGGCGCTGCTCGGAGATGGCCAGCGCCCGGACCTCGTGGCCGCGCGCAGCCAGCGCCGGAGCGAGATGCACGTACTGAGCAGGGAAATTCTGGTGGACGAACAGGATCCTCATGGCGCGCTGGCAGCAGGGGGGCTCAAGTGAAAACGCCCCGCGAGGCGGGGCGTTGTGGGAGGGCGGCGGGCGGTTGGCCCGCGGCCATCACTTCTGGCTCAGCACCCAGGCGACCAGCTGCTTGGCTTCGGCTTCGGTCACATTGTTGGCGGGCATCGGCACATTGCCCCAGGCACCCACGCCACCCTTGACCACCTTGGCGGCCAGCGCGGCGGGAGCGGCCTTGTCGGCCTTGTACTTGGCGGCCACATCCTTGTAGGCCGGGCCGACCAGCTTCTTGTCAATGGCGTGGCAGGCCATGCAGTTCTTCTTCTGCGCCAGTTCCAGGCCGGCATCGGCAGCGAGGGCGGGGCCGGCGACGAAGGCGGCAGCGATCAGGGCGAACACGGACTTCATGGTTTCCTTTCAGGGTGTCGGCAAGGCCGTAGGGGGACGAAGCGAACGGATTGTAATGAGCCCTCCCGGTCGTCACTTGACACCAGTCTGACTCACGAGACTCAACGCGGCAGTATGCTCAACGGTTGTCATCCAAACCCGAACTGGAGGGGCCATGTACTTCGTGATGCTGGGATTGGCCCTGCTGCTGCTGCGCTGGCTGGGGATGGAGCCGATGGCCCAGTGGTCTGCCTGGTCGATGTTCCTGCCCTTCATCGCCGCTCTGGTGTGGTGGGCCTGGTCAGATGCAAGCGGGCGCACGCGCCGGCTACAGGAGGAGCGCTTCGAGCAGCGCAGGCGGGCCCGCCGCCAGCGTGCGGTGGCGGCGATGGGTGGGTTGCCCAAGGCGTCGGCGCGCAAGGGGCGCTGAGCGTCGCGCCGGGCTGGTCGGTCGCAGAGTGGGGGCAGGCGGGTCGATATGATCCCGCCCCATGCTCGTCCATCCGCAATTCGATCCCGTCGCGATCAACCTGGGGTTTTTCCAGATCCACTGGTACGGCCTGACCTACCTGGCCGCTTTCGGCCTGTTCTACCTGCTGGCGACGCGCCGCATCCGCCATGCGCCCTACGCGGCCGGTGGCTGGACCGCCCGCGAGGTGGAGGACCTGCTCTTCTTCGGTGTGCTGGGCGTGATCCTGGGGGGGCGCATCGGCTACGTGCTGTTCTACAAACCTGGCTACTACCTGGCCAACCCGCTGGAGATCTTCGCGGTGTGGAAGGGGGGCATGGCCTTCCACGGCGGCCTGCTGGGCGTGCTGGTGGCGATGGTGGTGTTTGCGCGGCTGCGCGGTCGGCGCTTCTTCGAGGTGACCGATCTGGTGGCTCCCTGCGTGCCCACCGGGCTGGCCTGCGGCCGGCTGGGCAATTTCATCAATGGCGAGCTCTGGGGGCGGGCGGCTGATGCGTCGCTGCCCTGGGCGATGGTGTTCCCGCAGTCCGGCAGCGAGCTGCCGCGGCACCCGTCGCAGCTCTACCAGTTCGCGCTGGAGGGGCTGGCGCTGTTTGTGCTGCTCTGGTTCTATGGGCGCAGCCGCGGCGCGCACACGTCGGCCGCGGGTGGCGTCGTCTGGGGGCGGGTGTCTGGCGCCTTCCTGGTCGGTTACGGCAGCTTCCGCTTCATCGCCGAGTACTTCCGCGAGCCGGACAGTTTCCTGGGCCTGCTGGCCCTGAACCTCAGCATGGGCCAGTGGCTGTGCGTGCCGATGATCGTCGCCGGGGCGCTGATCTGGTGGTGGGCCGGCCGCAGCGCGGTGGCGCGATGAGCGGTGTCGTGTCTGGCCCGGCGCCGCTGCGCGTGCTGGGCATCGAATCCTCCTGCGACGAAACCGGCGTGGCGTTGGTGGAACTGCCCGAGGGCAGTGCGGGCGTGGCGCCGCCGCGCCTGCTCGCCCATGCGCTGCACAGCCAGATCGACATGCACCAGGCCTATGGCGGCGTGGTGCCGGAACTGGCGTCGCGTGACCACATCCGCCGCGTGGTGCCGCTGGCGCGCGAGGTGCTGAGCCAGTCGGGCCTTGGGCTCGATGCCATCGATGTGGTGGCCTACACCCGCGGCCCTGGCTTGGCGGGGGCGCTGCTGGTCGGCACGGGCGTGGCCTGCGCGCTCGGGCTGGCGCTGCAGCGCCCGGTGCTGGGCGTGCATCACCTGGAGGGGCACCTGCTGTCGCCCTTTCTGTCGGCCGATCCGCCGGAGTTCCCCTTCATTGCGTTGCTGGTCTCGGGTGGGCACACGCAGCTGATGCGCGTCGAAGGAGTGGGGCGCTACGAGCAGCTGGGCGAGACCATCGACGACGCGGCGGGCGAGGCCTTCGACAAGACCGCCAAGATGCTCGGCCTGGGCTACCCGGGTGGGCCGGCGCTGGCGCGGCTGGCCGAGCAGGGGCGGGCGGATGCCTTTGCGCTGCCGCGCCCGCTGCTGCGCGCCGGCAACCTGGACTTCTCCTTTGCCGGGCTGAAGACGGCGGTGCGCACCCAGCTGCTCAAGCTGGAGGCGGCGCAGGCGCTGACCGAAGCCGCCCGGGCCGATCTGGCTGCGTCCACGCAGGCCGCCATCGTTGAGGTGCTGGTGGCCAAGTCGCTTGCCGCGCTGAAGGGCAGCGGTCTGCGGCGCCTCGTGGTGGCCGGCGGCGTGGGGGCCAACCGGTCGCTGCGTCAGCAACTCGATGCCGCCTGCCAGCGGCGTGGTGTGCGCGTGCACTACCCGGAGCTGCACCTGTGCACCGACAATGGCGCCATGATCGCGTTGGCCGCGGCCATGCGCCTGCAGGCGGGGCTGGCGCAGCCCAGCGAGGCCTACGCGTTCGACGTGCAGCCGCGCTGGGAGCTGACGCAGCGGTGACGTCGGCATCTTGATCTCATCCTCTTTCTCGACATGAAGCCATCTTTTCTCGGCTGCTGTGTGGCGGCTGCTGTGCTGTCTTCGCTGACCTTCTCGGCGGGGGCCGCGACGTTGGTGCCAATCCGCCTCGGCCTGATCGAGGGCCTGTCCGGCCCCTTCGGCAACGCTGGCGAGGCGGTGGCGCGCAACCTGCAATGGGCAGTCGAGCGCGTCAACGCCCGCGGCGGCGTGAAGCTGCCCGACGGCGCGCATCCGCTGGAGTTGGTCCGGCTGGACAGCAAGGGCAACGCCGAAGAGGCGCTGTCGGTGCTGAAGTCGGCGCTGGACCAGGACGTGGCCTTCGTCGCCCAGGGCAACAGCTCGGCGGTCGCCGCCGCGCTGATCGACGCGCTCAACAAGCACAACCAGCGCGAGCCGGCCCGGCAGGCACTCTTCCTGAACTACTCGGCGGTCGAGCCCTCGCTGACCAACGAGAAGTGCAGCCCCTGGCATTTCCGCTTCGACGCGCATGCCGACATGCGCCTGGGCGCGCTGATGGACGTGATGGCGCAGGACAGTGCGCTCAAGCGCGTCTACCTGATCGGCCAGGACTACAGCTTCGGCCAGTACGTGGTGCGCCGCGCCCAGGAGCTGATCGGCCAGCGCCGCCCCGATGTCAGCGTGGTCGGCCAGGAAATGCACCCGATCGGCCGGGTCAAGGACTTCCTGCCCTACGCCACCAAGATCAAGGCCAGCGGCGCCCAGGCGGTGGTCACCGGCAACTGGGGCAACGACCTGACGCTGCTGGTCAAGGCGGCGCGCGAGGTGGGCTTCGAGGGCAAGTTCTACACCTTCTACGGCAATGCGCTGGGCGTGCCGGGCACGCTGGGCGAGGCGGGCGTCGACCGCGTGGTGGCGCTGGCCGAGTGGCATCCGAACGTGGGTGGCAAGGCCTCCGATGAGCTGGTGCAGCGCTTCCGCCAGCGCTTCCCCAAGCCCGAGGACGACTACCTCCACGTGCGCATGCAGGTGATGGTCGAGATGCTGGCGCAGGCCATCGAACGGGCGAAGAGTGCCGAGGCCGGCGCGGTGGCCCGGGCCCTGTCGGGCGCGCGCTACGACGGCCGGACACTCGGCGGCCTGGGCCAGGGCGTGATGCGCGCGGGCGACCACCAGTTCATCCAGCCGCTGTACGTCAGTGTGATGCGCAAGGCCGGCAGCGAGGGCGTGCGCTTCGACGTCGAGGGCAGCGGCTACGGTTTCCGCACCCTGCGCTACCTGAGTGCGGCGCAGACCGAGCTGCCGCACAGCTGCAAGATGCCGGCATACTGACCGGCTGACCAACCACCGACGGGGTGCGTGCTGTGCGGGATGCGGATGTGCGCCATGTGATTGCCGACCTGGATGCCTCGCGCATCCGCGAAGTGGCCAACGCCGGCCTGGGGCGCAGCGACGTGCTGGCCTTCTGGTTCGGCGAGAGCGACGAGCCGACGCCGGCGCCGGTCTGCCAGGCGGCGATCCGCTCGATCGAGGCGGGCGAGGTCTTCTACGCCCACAACCTTGGCCTGCCCGAGTTGCGCGAGGCGCAGGCGGCCTACATTTCGAGCCTGCACCCGGCGGTGAGTGCCGAGCGGGTGGCGATCACGTCCTCGGGCGTCAGCGCGTTGATGCTGGCGCAGCAACTGCTGGTGGACGCAGGCGACGAGGTGGTTGCGGTGGTGCCGGTCTGGCCCAACCTGACCGCCCAGCCGGCCATCCTGGGTGCGCGGGTGAAGCGCGTCAGTCTGCATCCCCACGAAGGGGCCTGGCAGCTCGACCTGGACGAGCTGCTGGCGGCCATCACGCCCGCCACGCGGGTGCTGATTGTCAACTCGCCGAACAACCCGACCGGCTGGACGCTCACGCACGCCGAGATCGGCCAGATCCTGGCGCACTGCCGGCGCACCGGCACCTGGATCGTCTCCGACGAGGTCTACGAGCGGCTGTACTTTGCGGACGCCGCCGCTGCGGCGCCGAGCTTTCTCGACCTGGCCGAGCCCGACGACCGCCTGCTGGTGGTGCACAGCTTCTCTAAGAGCTTCCTGATGACCGGCTGGCGCCTGGGCAGCCTGGTCGTGCCGCCGCGGCTGATGGAGCACCTGGGCAAGCTGATCGAGTTCAACACCTCCTGTGCGCCGGTGTTCGTGCAGCGTGCGGGTCTGGCGGCGCTGGCAGCGGCGCCCGACGCCGTTCCGGCGCTACGGGCCCGGCTGCGCCACTGCCGCGACACGCTGGTAGGCGCGCTGCGCGAACTGCCACGCGTCGAGCTGGCCATGCCGCCGGGCGCGATGTACGCCTTCCTGCGCGTGGACGGCGAGGCCGACTCGCTCGCGCTGGCCAAACGGCTGGTGCACGAGCACGGCCTGGGGCTGGCGCCGGGCGTGGCCTTTGGTGCCGAGGGGGAGGGCTGGCTGCGCTGGTGCTTCGCGTCGAAGCAGCCCGAGCGCCTGCTGCAGGGGGTGGATCGGCTGGCCGCGGCGCTGCGGCTATAATCACGGGCTTCGCGGCTGGGGCTTTCCCCCGGCAGCGAGCCTCGCACGGCACGGGTCGGTTTCACCCGTGTCCGCAAGTGAACCTCGAAACCGTGGCTCAGGCGCATCGGCCGGGCAGGGTGAATGCCCTGTTTGGCTGGCAGCGCGGCGGTGCGGTTTCGTCCAACCAGGAACTCAGACCATGTCCGTCGCCGATATCAACAAGGCCGAGATCATCGCCTCCAATGCCCGGGGCACCGCCGACACCGGCTCCCCCGAGGTGCAGGTCGCGCTGCTGACCGCGCGCATCAACCACCTGACCCCGCACTTCAAGGCCAACATGAAGGACCACCACGGTCGTCGTGGCCTGCTGCGCATGGTGAGCCGCCGCCGCAAGCTGCTGGACTACCTGAAGTCGCGTGACGCCGACCGCTACGTCGCGCTGATCCAGAAGCTGGGCCTGCGCAAGTAATTGCCGCGATGAGGTCGAGGAGCCTGTCCAGGATTGCCGGGGCAGGCTCTTTGCACTTTCACGCATCGGTTCCGGCTGTCGGGTGGCCGGGGTTCTGATTCCTTCACTCCCGTCTTTTGCATGCAGGCCGGTGTCGAGGGCGCTGCTGTGTCATTCCAACGGATCCGCCGGGCGGGGTCGCTGGAATGGCATTGCGCCACACTGAGCTGTCTGCGGGTGCCGCGTCCCACCCTCCGGGCGCATCCAACCAGGAGAACCGCATGAGTCTCTTCAACAAAGTCACCAAGACCTTCCAATGGGGTCAGCACACCGTCACCCTCGAGACCGGCGAGATCTCGCGCCAGGCCAGCGGTGCGGTCATCGTCAACATCGATGACACCGTCGTGCTGTGCACGGTGGTCGGCGCCAAGAACGCCAAGCCCGGCCAGGACTTCTTTCCCCTGACGGTCGACTACATCGAGAAGGCCTACGCTGCCGGCCGCATCCCGGGCAGCTTCTTCAAGCGCGAAGCCAAGCCGTCCGAATTGGAAGTGCTGACCAGCCGCCTGATCGACCGCCCGCTGCGTCCGCTCTTCCCCGAGGGCTTCTACAACGAAGTGCATGTGGTCATCCACACGCTGTCGCTGAACCCGGAAGCCTCGGCCGACATCGCCGCGCTGATCGGCTCGTCCGCTGCGCTGGCCATTTCGGGCATCCCGTTCAACGGCCCGGTGGGTGCGGCCCGCGTGGGCTATGTCAACGGCGAGTACGTGCTCAATCCGGGCCCGACCGCGCTGAAGAGCTCGCAGCTGGATCTGGTGGTGGCCGGCACCGAAGCGGCCGTGCTGATGGTCGAATCGGAAGCGCAGCAGCTGACCGAAGAGGTGATGCTGGGCGCCGTGGTCTACGGCCACGAGCAGGCCAAGGTGGCAATCGCCGCGATCAACGACCTGGTGCGTGATGCCGGCAAGCCGGCCTGGGACTGGACGGCACCGGCCCGCAACGAGCCGCTGATCGCCAAGGTCGCGGAGTTCGGCCAGGCCAAGATCGAGGCCGCTTACCAGATCCGCAACAAGCAGGCGCGCACGCATGCCTGCCGTGCGGCCTATGCTGAAGTGAAGATCTCGCTGGCCGAAGCCGGCGTGGCCTTCGACGGCGTCGAAGTCGACAACCTGCTGTTCGAACTGGAAGCCAAGACCGTGCGTGGCCAGATCCTGGCCGGTGAGCCCCGCATCGACGGCCGCGACACCCGCACCGTGCGCCCGATCGAGATCCGCACCGGCGTGCTGCCGCGCACCCACGGCTCGGCGCTGTTCACCCGCGGTGAAACGCAGGCGCTGGTCGTGGCCACGCTCGGCACCGACCAGGACTCGCAGCGCATCGACGCGCTGGCCGGCGACTTCCGCGACACCTTCCTGTTCCACTACAACATGCCCCCGTTCGCCACCGGCGAAGTGGGTCGCATGGGCACCACCAAGCGCCGCGAGACCGGCCATGGCCGCCTGGCCAAGCGCGCCCTGGTGCCGCTGCTGCCCAACCGGGAAGACTTCGCCCACACCATCCGCGTGGTGTCCGAGATCACCGAGTCCAATGGCTCCTCGTCGATGGCTTCGGTCTGCGGCGGCTGCCTGGCGATGATGGACGCCGGCGTGCCGATGAAGGCCCACGTGGCCGGCATCGCGATGGGCCTGATCAAGGAAGGCAACCGCTTCGCGGTGCTGACCGACATCCTGGGCGATGAAGATCACCTCGGCGACATGGACTTCAAGGTGGCCGGCACGACCGCCGGCGTGACCGCCCTGCAGATGGACATCAAGATCCAGGGCATCACCAAGGAGATCATGCAGGTCGCGCTGGCGCAGGCCAAGGAAGCGCGTCTGCACATCCTGGGCAAGATGGTCGAGGTGGTGGCTGGTGCCAACACCGAGGTGTCGGAGTTCGCGCCGCGCCTGTACACCATGAAGATCAATCCGGAGAAGATCCGTGACGTGATCGGCAAGGGTGGCTCGGTGATCCGTGCGCTGACCGAAGAGACCGGCTGCCAGATCAACATCGACGAAGACGGCACGATCACGATCGCCTCCACCGACGCCGAGAAGGCCGAGGTGGCGAAGAAGCGCATCGCCGACATCACGGCCGAGGCCGAGATCGGCAAGGTCTACGAAGGCCCGGTCACCAAGATCCTGGACTTCGGCGCGCTGATCAACATCCTGCCGGGCAAGGACGGCCTGCTGCACATCAGCCAGATCGCCCACCAGCGCGTCGAGAAGGTCACTGACTTCCTGACCGAAGGCCAGATCGTCAAGGTCAAGGTGCTGGAGACCGACGAGAAGGGCCGCATCAAGCTGTCCATGAAGGCGCTGCTGGAGCGTCCGGAAGGCATGGAAGAAGAGCCGCGCTTCGAGCGCCCGCGCCGTGAGTATGGCGATCGGAATGACCGGGGGGATCGTGGCGACCGGGGGCCGCGCCGTGAGCGTGGTGATCGCCCGGATCGCGGCGAGCGTGGTGACCGTGCCGAGCGTCCGCCGCGTGGCGAGCAGGCGCCCGCGCCTGCCGGTGATGCCGTGTCGGCCGCTCCGGCTGATTCCGGCGACCAGCAGCAACAGCAGCAGCAACAGTGAAGTGAGGTGCGCCTGAGTGGTGATGCCGGCGACCCGAAAGGGCGGCGCCGCGGACGCTCAGGTGGCCGGAGGGCCGCGACGATGAAGGCGATCGAGATCTCCCGTCCGGGCACGCCCGACGTGCTCTGTCTGGCCGAGCGTGCCGACCCCGTGCCGGGGCCGGGTGACGTGCTGATCCGCGTGATGGCCAGCGGCGTGAACCGTCCAGACGTGCTGCAGCGCAAGGGTGCCTACCCGCCACCGCCGGGGGCTTCCGATCTGCCGGGGCTGGAGGTCGCTGGGGTCGTGCTCGGCGGCGATGCGCAGGCCATGGCCGATGCAGGCGTCGCGGTCGGTGACCGGGTCTGCGCGCTGGTGTCCGGCGGGGGCTATGCCGACCTCTGCGTCGCGCCCGCGGGCCAGTGCCTGCCCGTGCCGGCCGGGTTCAGCGACGTCGAGGCAGCCAGTCTGCCCGAGACCTTCTTCACCGTCTGGTCCAACGTCTTCGACCGTGCGCGCTTGCAGCCGGGCGAGACCCTGCTGATCCAGGGCGGCACGAGTGGCATCGGTGTGACGGCGATCCAGCTGGCCAAGGCGCGCGGTGCCACCGTGATCGCGACCGCTGGCAGCGACGAGAAGTGCGCGGCCTGCCTGTCGCTGGGGGCTGATCACGCGGTCAACTACCGCAGCCAGGACTTTGCGGCCGAGGCGTTGCGCCTGACGGGTGGGCGCGGCGTGGACGTGATTCTCGACATGGTTGCGGGCGACTACGTGGCGCGCGAGGTCGGTTGCCTGGCCGAGGATGGCCGGCTGGTGATCATCGCGGTGCAGGGGGGCGTCAAGGCTGCCTTCGATGCGGGCCTGGTGCTGCGGCGTCGCCTGGTCGTCACGGGCTCGACGCTGCGTCCGCGCCCGGTGGCCTTCAAGGCCGCCATTGCGGCATCGCTGCGCCGTGAGGTCTGGCCGTTGCTGGAGGTGGGCCGGGTGAAACCGGTCATCCACACGGTCCTGCCGGCGGCCGAGGCGGCAAGCGCCCATGCCTTGATGGAATCGAACCAGCACATCGGCAAGATCGTGCTGCAGTGGTGACCCCTGGATCAATCTGTTGGAGGAATCATGAGTACTCGTCGCAAGCTGGTGGTTGGGAACTGGAAGATGCACGGCAGCCACGCTGCCAACGCCGAACTGCTGCAGGGCATCCTGGCGGGTGGTCCGGTGAATGCCGACCTGGCCGTGTGCGTTCCCTTCCCCTACCTCTCCGAGGTCGCAGTGACCCTGGCCAACAGCAATGTGGCCTGGGGCGCGCAGGATGTTTCTGCGCACGAGCAGGGGGCGTACACCGGCGAGGTGTCGGCTGGCATGCTGCGTGAGTTCGGCTGCCGTTATGCCATCGTCGGCCACTCGGAGCGCCGCGCCTATCACGGCGAGACCGACCAGGTGGTGGCCGACAAGGCCAAGGCGGCATTGTCCAAGGGCATCACGCCGATCGTCTGTGTCGGCGAGACGTTGGCGCAGCGCGAGGCGGGTGAAACCGAGGCGGTCGTCAAGCGCCAACTCTCTGCGGTGATCCACGCCCTGGGTCACTGCGTCGGCGAGATGGTGGTGGCCTATGAGCCGGTGTGGGCCATCGGCACCGGCAAAGTGGCCACGCCTGAGCAGGCGCAGGCGGTGCATGCACTTCTGCGTGCGCAACTGCGCGCAGCGGCGCCGCAGGCCGACAACATGAAGATCCTCTACGGCGGCAGCATGAAGCCGGACAACGCGCCCACGCTGCTGGCCCAGCCCGACATCGACGGCGGGCTGATTGGTGGTGCCGCGCTCAAGGCGGCTGATTTTCTTGCCATCGCGCGGGCGGCCTGAGTGGCCTGGCCCGAGTTTTCCCCCGAAGTGAGTTCCCCATGCAAGTGATGATGAATCTGGTGCTGCTGGTGCAGCTGGTGTCGGCCATGGCGATGATCGGCCTGGTCCTGGTGCAGCACGGCAAGGGTGCCGACATGGGGGCATCGTTCGGGGGAGGGGCCTCGGGCAGCCTGTTCGGCGCCACGGGCAGCGCGAACTTCCTGTCGCGTTCTACGGCGGTCGCCGCGTCGGTCTTCTTCGTCTGCACGCTGGCGTTGGCGTATTTCGGCAACATCCGGGCGTCCAGCCACAACGAGGGCAGTGTCCTGGAGCGTGCCGCGGCTGCGGCCAGCGCGCCTGCGGCCTCCGCCCCGGCGGCAGCGCAGATTCCCACGGCGGCGCCCGCTGTGCCGGCCGCAGCCAGTGCGCCGGCATCGAAGTGACCATCGAAAATGATGCCTGCAAGCCTCAATCCTGGCGGGCGGGCCAGGCGGGATCTTGAGGCAAACCCTGATTGGGGCTAGAATTCAAGGCTGCACCGGTGAGCAACACCTCACGCAAGCCGGGACGACAGGCTCTTGAGCTGAGGGCGAGACTGAAGAAGTCAAGTCCCCTGTCAAAGAGGGTTTGTCAGCAAACTGCACGTGCCGACGTGGTGAAATTGGTAGACACGCTATCTTGAGGGGGTAGTGGCGAAAGCTGTGCGAGTTCGAGTCTCGCCGTCGGCACCACAAACATCCCAGGGTCGGATCCTTATCCGGTGTCCGGCCCGGCGTCCTGGCGAGAGTGGGCGTGAAGCGCATGTGCGCGGCGCGTTGGCTCGACAAGGAGCGGTGGGCGCGCTGATCATGTGGCGGCAATCCATTTGCTGGCCAGGGCGGCGCGCTTTTCTTTTGCCGGAAGTTGTTTCGACACACTTGCTGACATGAGCCTGGAACAATACCTCCCTGTCATCCTGTTCATCCTGGTCGGTGTCGGTGTTGGCGTCGTGCCCCAGGTGCTGGGTTTCCTGCTGGGGCCGCGTCGCCCGGATGCGGCGAAGAATTCGCCCTACGAGTGCGGCTTCGAGGCCTTCGAGGATGCGCGCATGAAGTTCGATGTGCGCTACTACCTCGTTGCCATCCTCTTCATCCTGTTCGACCTCGAGATCGCCTTCCTCTTCCCGTGGGCGGTGTCGCTGCGCGAGATCGGCGCAACTGGCTTCTGGGCGATGATGATCTTCCTGGGCATCCTGGTGGTCGGCTTCGTCTACGAGTGGAAGAAGGGTGCCCTGGACTGGGAATGAGTGGCTGCATGCCTGATGTTGCAAGCAAGACGAACTGGATGACTCACCATGGGCATTGAAGGCGTACTCAAGGAAGGTTTCGTCACGACCAGTGTCGACACCCTGATCAATTGGTCCAAGACCGGTTCGTTGTGGCCCATGACCTTCGGGCTGGCCTGCTGTGCAGTGGAGATGATGCATGCGGGGGCTTCCCGCTACGACATCGACCGCTTCGGCATGCTGTTCCGGCCCAGCCCCCGGCAGTCCGATCTGATGATTGTGGCGGGGACGCTGTGCAACAAGATGGGGCCGGCACTGCGCAAGGTCTACGACCAGATGGCCGAGCCGCGCTGGGTGCTCTCGATGGGGTCCTGTGCGAATGGCGGTGGTTACTACCACTACAGCTACTCCGTCGTGCGTGGCTGCGATCGCGTCGTGCCGGTAGATGTCTACGTGCCGGGTTGTCCGCCCACCGCTGAGGCCCTGCTTTACGGCATCCTGCAGTTGCAGGCCAAGATCCGTCGCGAAAACACCATCGCCCGCTGAGCCGGCGCGCAGGTCACGAGGTCCGACCCATGACTCAGAAACTCGATACCCTGCAGGCCGCGCTGGAGCGTGTGCTGGGCGATCGCATCGTCTCCCTGGTCCGCCGCCTTGGTGAGATCACGATCACCGTCAAGGCGGCCGAGTATGCCGAGATCGCCAAGACCTTGCGTGACCACCCTCACCTGGCGTTCCAGCAGCTGATCGACCTGTGTGGCATGGACTACAGCGGCTACAAGGATGGGGTGTACGAAGGCCCCCGGTACGCGGCGGTCTCCCACCTGCTGTCGATCGACCACAACTGGCGCCTGCGGCTGCGTGCCTTCGCAGTGGACGACGAGTTTCCGGTGCTGGCGTCGATGACGCCGATCTGGAACTCGGCCAACTGGTTCGAGCGCGAGGCCTTCGACATGTACGGCATCGTCTTCGATGGGCATGACGACCTGCGTCGCATCCTGACCGACTACGGCTTCATCGGCCATCCGATGCGCAAGGACTTCCCGGTCAGTGGTCACGTCGAGATGCGTTACGACGCCGAGCAGAAGCGGGTGATCTACCAGCCCGTGACCATCGAGCCGCGTGAGAACACGCCGCGGATCATCCGCGAAGACAACTACGGCAGTCTGCACTGAGGTTCGGAGCGTCGCATGGCTGAAATCAAGAACTACACCCTGAACTTCGGTCCGCAGCACCCGGCCGCGCACGGCGTGCTGCGTCTGGTGTTGGAACTGGATGGCGAGGTGATCCAGCGCGCCGATCCGCACATCGGCCTGCTACACCGTGGCACCGAGAAGCTGGCTGAGACGAAGACCTTCATCCAGTCGCTGCCCTACATGGACCGTCTCGACTACGTGTCCATGATGTGCAACGAGCACGCCTACTGCCTGGCGATCGAGAAGCTGCTCGGCGTCGATGTGCCTGAGCGCGCCCAGTACATCCGCGTGATGTTCAGCGAGATCACCCGTCTGCTGAATCACCTGCTGTGGCTGGGTTGCCACGGCATGGACTGCGGCGCGATGAACATCCTCATCTACTGCTTCCGTGAGCGTGAGGACCTGTTCGACATGTACGAGGCGGTGTCCGGTGCGCGCATGCACGCGGCCTACTTCCGTCCGGGTGGCGTCTACCGAGATCTGCCGGATTCGATGCCGCAGTACAAGGTCAGCAAGATCCACAACGCGAAGGCGATCTCGAAGATGAACGAGAACCGGCAGGGCTCCCTGCTGGACTTCATCGACGACTTCGTGCGGCGCTTCCCGAAGCTGGTCGACGAGTACGAGACGCTGCTGACCGACAACCGCATCTGGAAGCAGCGCACCGTCGGCATCGGCGTGGTCACGCCCGAGCGCGCCCTGAACATGGGCCTGACCGGTGCGATGCTGCGCGGCTCCGGCATCGCCTGGGACCTGCGCAAGACGCAGCCCTACGACGTCTACGCGAAGATGGACTTCGACGTGCCGGTGGGCGTCAACGGCGATACCTACGACCGCTACCTGGTGCGAGTCGAAGAGATGCGCCAGTCCAACCGCATCATCAAGCAGTGCGTGGACTGGCTGCGCGCCAATCCGGGTCCGGTCATCACCGACAACCACAAGGTGGCGCCGCCCTCGCGCGTCGAGATGAAGACCTCGATGGAGCAGTTGATCCATCACTTCAAGCTCTTCACCGAAGGCTTCCACGTGCCCGAAGGCGAGGCCTACGCCGCCGTCGAGCACCCGAAGGGCGAGTTCGGCATCTACCTGGTCAGCGATGGCGCCAACAAGCCCTACCGCCTGAAGATCCGCCCGCCTGGTTTCGTCCACCTCGCCGCCCTCGACGAGATGTCGCGAGGACACATGATCGCCGACGCCGTCGCGATCATCGGCACGATGGACATCGTGTTCGGCGAAATCGACCGCTGAGCCAGCGCATGAGCAACACATCCATGTTCTCTGAAGCCACCCTGGAGCGCTTCGCGCGCGAGGTCGCCAAGTACCCGGCCGACCAGAAGCAGTCGGCCGTGATGGCCTGCCTGACCATCGCCCAGCAGGAGCTGGGGTGGGTCACGCCCGAGGCCGAGCGCGGCATCGCGGACTACCTCGGCATGGCGCCGATCGCGGTGCGCGAGGTCACGACCTTCTACAACATGTACAACCAGCAGCCGGTCGGCCAGTTCAAGCTGAACGTCTGCACCAACCTGCCCTGCCAGCTGCGCAACGGGCAGAAGGCGCTGGAGTACCTCTGCAGCAAGCTGGGCATCGAGGACGGTGGCACGACGCCCGACGGCGTCTTCACCGTGCAGAAGTGCGAATGCCTGGGCGCCTGCGCCGACGCGCCGGTGGCGCTGGTCAATGATCGCCAGATGGTGAGCTATATGTCGAATGAGCGCCTCGATGGCCTGGTCGACCTGCTGCGCGCCAAGGCCAAGGCCGAGTGAAGGGGCCCCGTTGATGGCACGCAACATCGCAGTCGATCTCTCGGCCTTCCAGGCCACGGGTCTGGATACCTGTTTCCATGATCGCCACATCAACCCGCAGATCTATGCCGGCCTGGATGGCAGCAACTGGCGCCTGAAGGACTACGAGTCGCGCGGCGGCTACCAGGCGCTGAAGAAGATCCTCGGCAAGGATGGTGGCGAAGGCATGACCCCTGACCAGGTCATCGCCGAGGTCAAGGGTTCCGGCCTGCGCGGCCGTGGCGGCGCCGGCTTCCCGACCGGCCTGAAGTGGAGCTTCATGCCGCGGGCGCTGCCGGTGCAGAAGTACCTGGTCTGCAACTCGGACGAGGGCGAACCGGGCACCTGCAAGGACCGGGACATCCTGCGCTACAACCCGCACATCGTCATCGAGGGCATGATCATCGCGGCCTACGCGATGGGCATCTCGGTGGGCTACAACTACATCCACGGCGAGATCTTCGAGGTCTACGAGCGCTTCGAAGCGGCCCTGGAAGAAGCCCGTGCGGCCGGCTACCTGGGCAGCCAGATCCTGGGCAGCAACCACAGCTTCCAGCTGCATGCCCACCACGGCTTCGGCGCCTACATCTGCGGCGAGGAAACCGCGCTGATCGAGTCGATCGAAGGCAAGAAGGGCCAGCCGCGCTTCAAGCCGCCGTTCCCGGCCAGTTTCGGCGTCTACGGCAAGCCGACCACGATCAACAACACCGAGACCTTCGGTGCGGTGCCCTGGATCATCCGCAACGGCGGCCAGGCCTACCTCGAGTGCGGCAAGCCGAACAACGGCGGTACCAAGATCTTCTCGATGGTCGGCGACGTGGAGCGTCCCGGCAACTACGAGATCCCGATGGGCACGCCGTTCGCCACGCTGCTGGAGCTGGCGGGTGGCGTCAAGGGCGGCAAGAAGCTCAAGGCGGTGATCCCGGGCGGCTCGTCGGCCCCGGTGCTGCCGGCCGACGTCATGATGGCCTGCACGATGGACTATGACTCCATCAGCAAGGCAGGCTCGATGCTGGGCTCGGGTGCCGTCATCGTCATGGACGAGACGCGCTGCATGGTCAAGAGCCTGCTGCGGCTGTCGTACTTCTACGCGCACGAGTCCTGCGGCCAGTGCACGCCCTGCCGCGAAGGCACGGGCTGGCTCTACAAGATGGTCGAGCGCATCGAGCACGGACACGGTCGTCCCGACGATCTCGCGCTGCTCGACAACGTGGCAGAGAACATCATGGGCCGCACGATCTGCGCCCTGGGCGACGCGGCGGCGATGCCGGTGCGAGGCATGCTCAAGCACTTCCGCGACGAGTTTGTCCACCACATCGAACACAAGACCTGCCAGGTCCCGTCGTACATCTGACCGGGCACACGAACATGGTTGAAATCGAACTCGACGGCAAGAAGGTGGAAGTCGCCGCCGGCAGCATGGTGATGCATGCAGCCGAGCAGGCCGGCACCTACATTCCCCACTTCTGCTACCACAAGAAGCTCTCGATCGCGGCGAACTGCCGCATGTGCCTGGTCGAGGTCGAAAAGGCCCCGAAACCGATGCCCGCCTGCGCGACGCCCGTCACGCAGGGCATGATCGTGCGCACCAAGAGCGACAAGGCGATCAAGGCGCAGCAGTCGGTGATGGAGTTCCTGCTCATCAATCACCCGCTGGACTGCCCGATCTGCGATCAGGGCGGCGAGTGCCAGCTGCAGGATCTGGCGGTCGGCTACGGCAAAACCGCCTCGCGCTACGAGGAAGAAAAGCGCGTCGTCTTCGCCAAGGAGGTCGGCCCGCTGATCTCCATGGAGGAGATGAGTCGCTGCATCCAGTGCACCCGCTGCGTGCGCTTCGGCCAGGAAATCGCCGGGCGCATGGAGCTGGGCATGGTCAACCGGGGGGAGCACTCGGAGATCACGACCTTCTTGAACGGCACGGTCGATTCCGAGCTGTCCGGGAACATGATCGACATCTGCCCGGTCGGCGCGCTCACCAGCAAGCCCTTCCGCTACAGCGCCCGCACCTGGGAGCTGTCGCGCCGCAAGAGCGTCAGCCCGCACGACAGCACCGGCTCGAACCTGATCGTCCAGGTCAAGAACCACAAGGTGATGCGCGTCGTTCCGCTTGAGAACGACGACGTCAACGAATGCTGGATCGCCGACCGCGACCGCTTCAGCTACGAGGCGCTCAACAGCGACGCCCGCCTGACCACGCCGATGCTCAAGCAGGGTGGCCAGTGGAAGCCGGTGGACTGGACTACCGCGCTGGACTACGTCGCCAAGGCGCTCAAGGGCATCACGTCACAACAAGGCGGTTCTGCGATTGGCGCGCTGGCCTCGGCCACCAGCACCAGCGAAGAGCTTTTCCTGCTGGGTGAACTGGTGCGCGGCCTGGGCAGCGACAACATTGACCACCGCCTGCGCCATGCCGACTTCCGCCAGGAAGCGGGTACGGTGCGCTGGCTGGGCACGTCGATCGCCAGCCTGTCCAAGGTCGACCGCGCCCTGGTGGTCGGTTCGTTCCTGCGCAAGGATCACCCGCTGTTCGCACAGCGTCTGCGCCAGGCGGCTCGCCACGGCGCGCAGATCTTGCGCATCGGCTCGGCCGGAGATGACTGGCTGATGCCGATTGCCGCGAACATCGCCACCGCCCCGAGCCTGTGGGCCTCGGCGCTGATCGAGGTGGCCGCCGCGGTGGCGACCGCCAAGGGCGTCACGGCCCCGCTGGCGGTGACGCCGGGCGCACAGGCGCAGGCCATCGCCGATGCGCTGCTCTCCGGCCAAAGTTCGGCCGTGCTGCTCGGCAATGCCGCTGCCGCCCATCCGCAGGCGGCGGAACTGCTGGCGATCGCAAACTGGATCGCCGCGCAGTGCGGCGCCAGCGTGGGCTACCTGGGCGAGGCCGGCAACAGCGTCGGCGCCCAGTTGGTCAAGGCCCAGCCGCAGCAAGGCGGCCTGGATGCCACTGCCATGCTGGCCCAGCCGTGCCGTGCCTACCTGCTGTTCAACACCGAGCCGGTGCTGGACGCGGCCGATGCCGCGCAGGCGGCCAAGGCGCTGGCCGCCGCCGACCTGGTGGTGTCCTTCAGCCCGTTCTCCGCGAACGTCGAGCAGGCGCACGTGCTGCTGCCGATCGCCCCGTTCACCGAAACCGGCGGCAGCTTCGTCAACGCCGAAGGGCGTCTGCAGTCCTTCCACGGCGTGGTGCGTCCGCTGGGCGATACCCGCCCGGGCTGGAAGGTGCTGCGTGTGCTGGGCAACCTGCTGGGCCTGCCGGGCTTTGCGCAGGAAAGCGTCGAGGAAGTGCGTGCCCAGGCCGTGGGCGCTGCCGACTCGATCGCCGCTCGCCTGTCGAACCAGACCACCGTGACGCCGCAGGCTGGCGTGGCCCAGGTCGAACTGCAGCGCGTGGCTGACGTGGCCATCTACGGCAGTGACAGCATCGTGCGCCGTGCATCGTCGCTGCAGCAAACCGCCGATGGTCGCAGCGTCAGCGTGTCGCTGCCCGCCTCGCTGTGGGGCCGCCTGGGCTTGAACGCGGGCGACTCGGTCAACGTCACCCAGGGTGGTGAGACCGTGAAGCTGCCGGCCGTGCTGGATGCCGGCTTGGCTGAAGGGACCGTCCGCATTCCGGCCGGTGTTGCTGCCACCGCGAAGCTGGGTGCGCTGTTCGGCGCGGTCAGCGTCGTGCGGGCCTGAACCGGAGGAGCTGAAGATGTTGGAAACCTTCCAATCCGCTGGCGCGGCTGCCCTCGGTGGCGCCTGGCCCGCGGTCTGGGCCCTGATCAAGATCGTGGTGGTGCTGCTGCCCCTGATGGGCTGCGTGGCCTACCTGACGCTGTGGGAGCGCAAGGCGATCTCCTGGACGCAGGTGCGCCCGGGCCCGAACCGGGTCGGCCCCTACGGTCTGCTGACGCCGATCGCCGATGCCGTCAAGCTGATCTTCAAGGAGATCATCACCCCGACGGCGGCCAACAAGGGCCTGTTCTACCTCGGCCCGATCATGACCATCATGCCGGCGCTGGCGGCCTGGGCGGTGATCCCGTTCGGCCCGGATGTGGCGCTCGCCAACGTCAACGCCGGTCTGCTGTTCCTGATGGCGATCACCTCGCTGGAGGTTTATGGCGTGATCATCGCCGGCTGGGCCTCCAACTCGAAGTACGCCTTCCTGGGTGCCATGCGGGCCTCGGCGCAGATGGTCAGCTACGAGATCGCGATGGGCTTCGCCTTCGTGGTCGTGCTGATGGTGACCGGCAGCCTGAACATGACGGACATCGTCGTAAGCCAGACCAAGGGCACCTTCGCCGCGATGGGGCTGAACTTCCTGTCCTGGAACTGGCTGTCGCTGTTCCCGATCTTTCTCGTCTACTTCATCTCGGGCCTGGCCGAAACCAACCGCCACCCCTTCGATGTGGTGGAAGGCGAAGCGGAAATCGTGGCCGGCCACATGATCGAGTACTCGGGCATGTCGTTCGCAATGTTCTTCCTGGCCGAATACGCCAACATGATCCTCGTGTCGATCCTGACCGTCATCATGTTCCTGGGCGGCTGGGATGCGCCGGTGGGCTTCCTGAGCTTTATCCCGGGCTGGATCTGGCTGGGCATCAAGACCTTCTGTGTCGTCACGATGTTCCTGTGGGTGCGTGCCTCGTTCCCGCGCTACCGCTACGACCAGATCATGCGCCTGGGCTGGAAGATCTTCATCCCGATCACGCTGGTGTGGCTGGTGGTGGTGGGCCTGTGGATGCAGACGCCCCTCAACATCTGGAAGTGAACACGGACCGCAGGAAACCACCATGTCAGCCGTGACCCCCCTCAAGGACTTCATCTCCAGCTTCATGCTGCTGGAGCTGCTCAAGGGCCTCAAGCTCACCGGTCGCCACTTCTTCCAGCGCACCGTCACCGTGCAGTTCCCGGAAGAGAAGACGCCGCTGAGCCCACGCTTTCGGGGCCTGCATGCGCAACGCCGCTACGAGAGTGGCGAAGAGCGCTGCATCGCCTGCAAGCTCTGCGAAGCCGTTTGCCCGGCGATGGCGATCACCATCGAGGTGGCGCAGCGCGAGGATGGCAGCCGCCGCACCAGCCGCTACGACATCGACCTGACCAAGTGCATCTTCTGCGGTTTCTGCGAAGAGAGCTGCCCGGTCGACGCGATCGTCGAGACGCACATCTTCGAGTATCACGGCGAGAAGCGTGGCGACCTGTACTTCACGAAGGACATGTTGCTGGCGGTCGGCGATCGCTACGAGAAGGAAATTGCAGCCAACAAGGAGGCGGACGCCAAGTACCGCTGAGGCTGGCTGCACGCCGCGCCCGGCTGACGCTGGAGCGCGGATGAGCAGCGCCCGCGTGTGCCCGAGACACCCATGGACACCACCACCGCGCTCTTCTACGTCTTCTCGGCCCTCTTGCTCTTTGCAGGCTTTCGCGTCATCACGGCGCGCAGCCCGGTGCATTCGGCCCTCTACCTCGTGCTGGCCTTCTTCAACGCCTCGTGCGTTTGGATGCTGCTGGAGGCGGAGTTCCTCGCCATCTCGCTCGTGCTGGTGTACGTCGGCGCGGTGATGGTGCTGTTCCTCTTCGTCGTGATGATGCTCGACATCAACATCGACCTGCTGCGCCAGGGTTTCTGGAAGCATTTCCCGGTGGCTGGTGCAGTCGGCGCCATCATCGCCCTGGAAATGGCCTGGGTGCTCCAGCGCGGCTTCAACGTCACGGCCGCCAAGCCGATGGCGGGTAGCGACAAGCTGCCCAATGCCAAGCTGCTGGGCGTCGAGATCTACACCAACTACCTGTATCCGCTGCAGATCGCTGCGGTGCTGCTGCTGGTGGGCATCATCGCCGCGATCGCGCTGACGCTGCGGCGTCGCAAGGATGTCAAGGGCCAGAACCCGTCCGAGCAGGTGCGTGCGCGTGCTGCCGACCGGGTCCGCATCGTGAAGATGGCGCCCGTCATCGAGGCCCCGTCGGTGCCCTCCGCTGATGGCAACGCGTCGAAAGGACAAGCCTGATGGTCTCCCTCGGACATTACCTGACGCTGGGTGCGATCCTGTTCGCGCTGTCGGTGATCGGCATCTTCCTGAACCGGAAGAACCTGATCGTGCTGCTGATGGCCATCGAGCTGATGCTGCTGGCGGTCAACCTGAACTTCGTGGCGTTCTCGCACTACCTGGGTGACATGGCGGGGCAGGTCTTCGTCTTCTTCATCCTGACGGTGGCGGCTGCCGAGTCGGCGATCGGTCTGGCCATCCTGGTGGTGCTGTTCCGCAATCGCTCGACCATCAATGTCGACGAACTCGACACCCTGAAGGGCTGAGGCCGGAGGAAAACGATAACCATGTCTGCGCTCTCACAATCGACCCTTCTGGCGGTGCCGCTGGCACCCCTGGCCGGGGCCGTGATTGCCGGCTTCTTCGGCAAGTCCATCGGCCGCCGCGGCGCGCACGTCGTCACGATCCTCGGGGTGCTGGTTGCCTTCATCCTGTCCGCGCTGACGCTGCGCGACGTGGTGGATGGTGCCCGCTTCAACGCCACCGTCTACGAGTGGATGGTGCTCGGTGGTCTCAAGATGGAGGTCGGCTTCCTGGTCGACGGCCTGACCGCGATGATGATGGTGGTGGTGACCTTCGTGTCGCTGATGGTGCACATCTACACCATCGGCTACATGGAAGAGGACCCGGGCTACCAGCGCTTCTTCAGCTACATCTCGCTGTTCACCTTCTCGATGCTCATGCTGGTCATGAGCAACAACTTCCTGCAGCTGTTCTTCGGCTGGGAGGCGGTGGGCCTGGTGTCGTATCTGCTGATCGGCTTCTGGTTCAAGCGGCCCACGGCGATCTTCGCCAACATGAAGGCCTTCCTGGTCAATCGGGTGGGTGACTTCGGCTTCATCCTCGGTATCGGCCTGATCGTCGCTTATGCAGGCACGCTCAACTATGCAGAGACCTTTGCGAAGGCGGGCGAGTACAGCAAGCTGACCATGCCGGGCAGTGACTGGCAACTGATCACCGTCACTTGCATCTGCCTCTTCATCGGTGCGATGGGCAAGAGCGCGCAGTTCCCGCTGCACGTGTGGCTGCCGGATTCGATGGAAGGCCCGACCCCGATCTCCGCGCTGATCCACGCCGCCACCATGGTGACGGCCGGCATCTTCATGGTCGCGCGCATGTCGCCGTTGTTCGAGCTGTCGGACACCGCGCTGAACTTCATCCTCATCATCGGCGCGATCACCGCGCTGTTCATGGGCTTCCTGGGCATCATCCAGAACGACATCAAGCGGGTGGTCGCCTACTCGACGCTGTCGCAGCTGGGCTACATGACGATGGCGCTGGGCGCCTCGGCCTACTCGGTCGCGGTGTTCCACCTGATGACCCACGCCTTCTTCAAGGCGCTGCTGTTCCTCGCGGCCGGCTCGGTGATCATCGGCATGCACCATGATCAGGACATCCGCAACATGGGCGGCTTGCGCAAGTACATGCCCATCACCTGGATCACCTCGCTGCTGGGTTCGCTCGCGTTGATCGGCACACCGTTCTTCGCTGGCTTCTACTCGAAGGACTCGATCATCGAGGCACTGCACGCCAGCCATCTGCCCGCTGCCCACTGGGCCTACTGGGCCTCGGTGATCGGCGTGTTCGTGACCGCCTTCTACTCATTCCGGATGTACTTCCTGGTCTTCCACGGCAAGGAGCATTTCCATCACAAGCCGTTCCCGGGCGAGCACGACCACCATGACGACGATCATGGCCATGCGCACACGCCGCACGAGTCGCCCTGGGTGGTGACCGCACCGCTGCTGTTGTTGGCGATTCCCTCGGTGGTGATCGGTTTCATGACGATCCAGCCGATGCTGTACGGCGAGTTCTTCAAGGATTCGATCCTCGTGAATGTGGCGGCCCACCCGGCGATGAAGGAACTCGCCCACGAGTTCCACGGTGCCGTGGCGATGGCCACGCATGCGTTCGGCACGCTGCCGTTCTGGCTGGCTGCGGCTGGCGTGGCAACGGCCTACGTCTTCTACATGGTGGCGCCCGGCATCCCTGCGGCCATCGGCCGCGCGCTGGCACCGCTGGTGACCGTGATGGAAAACAAGTACTACATGGACTGGATCAACGAGCACATCCTTGCTGCCGGTGCGCGCCTGTTGGGGCGCAGCCTGTGGAAGGGTGGCGACGTGGCCTTGATCGACGGGTTCGCGATCAACGGCTCGGCCAAGGTCGTGGGCTGGGTGGCATCGCTGGTGCGCCTGTTCCAGACGGGCTATATCTACCACTACGCACTCGTCATGCTGCTGGGCGTCTTTGCCCTCATGACCTGGTTCGTGTGGCTGGCTCGCTGAACGGGAGGACCTGAACATGGCATACCTCTCGCTCGCGATCTGGGTTCCGGTGGTCTTCGGCGCCATCCTGCTGGCGCTGGGCCGTGACGACAACGCCGGCATGGTGCGCTGGCTGGCGCTGGTTGGCGCCATCGTCAGCTTCCTCATCACCTTGCCGTTGGTGACCGGCTTCGATGTCGCCTCGGCTGCGATGCAGTTCCAGGAGAACCTCCCCTGGATCGAACGGTTCAACGTGCGCTACCACCTGGGTGTGGATGGCATCTCGGTGTGGTTCGTGCTGCTCACCGCCTTCATCACCATCATCGTGGTGATCTCGGCCTGGGAGGTGATCACCGAACGGGTGCACCAGTACATGGGCGCGTTCCTGATCCTCTCCGGCCTGATGGTCGGGGTGTTCAGTGCGGTCGACGGCCTGCTGTTCTACGTGTTCTTCGAGGCCACGCTGATCCCGATGTACATCATCATCGGCATCTGGGGCGGGCCGCGGCGCGTCTATGCGGCCTTCAAGTTCTTCCTGTACACGCTGGCCGGCTCGCTGCTGATGCTGATCGCGCTGATCTACCTGTACTACAAGTCGGGTGGCAGCTTCGACATCCTCACCTGGCATAAGCTGCCGCTGGCGGCGATGCCGCAGGCGATGCTGTTCTTCGCCTTCTTCGCCGCCTTTGCGGTCAAGGTGCCGATGTGGCCGGTGCATACCTGGCTGCCGGATGCCCACGTCGAAGCGCCTACTGGGGGCTCCGTTGTGCTGGCGGCGATCATGCTGAAGCTGGGTGCCTACGGCTTCCTGCGCTTCTCGTTGCCGATCGTGCCGGACGCCGCACACACCTATGCGCCGTTCATCATCACGATCTCGCTGATCGCGGTGATCTACATCGGCCTGGTGGCGCTGGTGCAGAACGACATGAAGAAGCTGGTGGCCTATTCGTCCATCGCGCACATGGGCTTCGTGACCCTGGGCTTCTTCATCTTCAGCGAGCTGGGCATCTCCGGTGGCTTGGTGCAGATGATCAGCCACGGCTTTGTCTCGGGTGCGATGTTCCTGTCCATCGGCGTGCTCTACGACCGGGTGCATTCGCGTGAGATTGCCAGCTACGGTGGCGTGGTCAACACGATGCCGAAGTTCGCGGCGTTCGCGGTCTTCTTCGGCATGGCCAACTGCGGTCTGCCGGGCACCGCCGGCTTCATCGGCGAGTGGATGGTGATCCTGGGTGCCGTGAAGTACAACTTCTGGATCGGCCTGCTGGCCGCGACGGCCCTGATCTTCGGCGCGGCTTACACGCTGTGGATGATCAAGCGCGTGTACTTCGGCGACATCGCCAACGACCACGTGCGTGAACTCACCGACATCAATTCGCGTGAGTTCCTGATGCTGGCGCTGCTGGCCATTGCCACGCTGGCCATGGGGCTGTATCCGAAGCCCTTCACCGACGTCATGCACACCTCGGTGGTGGAACTGATCCGCCACGTCGGCGTCTCGAAACTCTGATCCGGGAGCCGCACACATCATGAATGCAATGAACTGGCTCGCGGTGTACCCCGAGATCCTCCTGCTGGTGATGGCCTGCGTGGTGGCGCTGGTCGATCTGTTCGTCACCGACCCTCGCCGTACCCCGACCTACCTGCTGACGCTGGCCAGCCTGGCGGCCGTGGGTGCGATGCACCTGGTCTACTTCAACGGCGGCTACACCCACTACGCGATGAACCGCATGGTGGTGACCGATCCGATGGGGCACCTGCTGGCCTTCTTCGCTTGCCTGGCGGTGTTCGTGACGCTGGTCTACTCGCGTCCCTATGCCGAGAGCCGCGACATCCTCAAGGGCGAACTGTTCTCCCTGAGCCTGCTGTCCCTGCTGGGCATGTGCATCATGCTGTCGGGCAACAACTTCCTGGTGCTGTACCTCGGCCTGGAAGTGATGAGCCTGTCGCTGTATGCGCTGGTTGCGCTGCGTCGTGACCATGCCGGTGCGACCGAAGCGGCGATGAAGTACTTCGTGCTGGGCGCGATCGCCTCGGGTTTCCTGCTCTACGGCATGTCGATGATGTACGGCGCCACTGGGTCGCTGGATCTCGGCAAGGTGTTCGAGGCCATTGGCAAGGGTGACGTGAACCGCCAGGTGCTGGTGTTCGGCGTGGTGTTCATCGTGTCCGGCTTGGCGTTCAAGTTCGGTGCCGTGCCCTTCCACATGTGGGTGCCCGATGTCTACCAGGGCGCCCCGACCGCGGCCACGCTGCTGATCGCCAGTGCGCCCAAGATCGCTGCCTTCGGCATGACGATCCGCGTGCTGGTCGAGGGACTGCTCGGCCTGGCGGTGGACTGGCAGCAGATGCTGGTGGTGCTGTCGGTGTGTTCGCTGGTGGTTGGCAACCTGGCTGCCATCGCGCAGACCAACCTGAAGCGCATGCTGGCCTACTCCACCATCGCGCAGATGGGCTTCATGATGCTGGGCCTGGTGTCCGGCGTCGTGAATGGCAACACCCTGTCGGCCGCCAACGCCTACAGCTCGGCGATGTTCTACATGATCACCTACGTGGTGACCACGCTGGGCACCTTCGGCTTGATCATGCTGATGTCACGCCAGGGCTTCGAGTCCGAGGAGATCAATGATTTCGCCGGCCTGAACCAGCGCAGCCCGCTGCTGGCCGCGATCATGGGCATCTTCATGTTCTCGCTTGCCGGCATCCCGCCGACCGTCGGCTTCTACGCCAAGCTCGCGGTGCTGCAGGCGCTGATTTCCACCAATGACAACTTCCACCTGGGCCTGGCGATCTTCGCCGTGGTGCTGTCGCTGATCGGCGCGTTCTACTACCTGCGCATCGTGAAGGTGATGTACTTCGACAAGGCGGTCGACACCCATCCCATCGTGGCCGAGGGGGGGGCTCGTGCGGTGCTGTCGCTCAACGGTGCGGCGGTGCTCGTGCTGGGCATCCTGCCGGGTGGCCTGATGGCGATGTGCGCGCAGGCGATCGTCAAAGCGCTGGCGACCTGAGTCGGCGTCGACGCGGGTCAAACCAAGCGAAGACGATGGGGACGAGTTCCTCCGCCTCGATCTGGCTGGTGCTGCTGCTCTCAGCGGTGCTGGCCAATCTGCCGTTCGTCACCGAGCGGCTTTTTGTCCTTGGGCCCCGGCGCATGCCCAAGCGTTTTGCTTGGCGGCTGCTGGAGTTGCTGGTGTTTGCCGCCATTGTCGTTGGCGTCGGTCGGTGGCTGGAGGCGCGTGGTGGTCAGGTGTCGCCACAGGGATGGCAGTTCTATGCCGTCTTCGGCTGCGTGTTCCTCACGCTGGCCTTCCCCGGGTTCGTGTGGCGCTACCTGCGGCGGCAGAGAACCGCGGCATGATGCGCCGGAGCGCCGCGCCGGCGTGGCGTGGCGGGTGTACCGGGAGTTCCTTTCGATGCAAGCGAGTGCATGAGCATGAGCCTGGGTGATCTGCTCAGCCTGCCCGAGGGCGATGCGCACCTGCGCGAGACGCGGGTGCAGTCTCGCCAAGTGTATCGGGGCCATTTCCTGGAGGTCTACCGTGACGAGATCGCCCTGCCCGACGGCGCGGTGACAGGGCGCGAGTACATGGTCCACCCGGGTGCGGTGATGGTCATCCCGCTGCTCGATGACGGGCGGCTGGTGCTGGAGCGCCAGTTCCGCTATCCGTTGGACCGGGCCATGATCGAGTTCCCGGCCGGCAAGCTGGAGCCGGGCGAGCCGGGCATCGTCTGTGGCGTGCGCGAGCTCTTCGAGGAAACCGGCTACACCGCTGCCGAGTGGGCCTATGCCGGCGAGTTGAACAATGCCATCGCCTATTCCAGCGAGCGCATCGAGATCTGGTTTGCACGCGGCCTGCAAGCGGGTGAGCGCCAACTCGACGTGGGCGAGTTCCTCGACGTGTTTGCCGGGACCGAGGCGCAGCTGTCGCAGTGGATCCGCGACGGCGACGTCACCGATGCCAAGACCATGGTCGGGTTGCTCTGGCTGCAGCAATGGCGCTCCGGCGCCTGGCCGCTGCAGTGGCGCAGCGCGGCGGAGCACGGGCTGCGCTGAGGCGTGTCGCGCGCCGGATGCCCTTGCCGTACGCTGCTGCCATCGCGCAAACACCGCCATGAAGGTCTTCAACCTCCAGTGCGACCAAGGGCATGGCTTCGAGGGCTGGTTCGGCTCCGAGGACGACTACCGCAGCCAGACGGAACGGGGCCTGCTGAGCTGCCCGGTCTGCGGATCGGTGGCTGTGCAGCGCTTACCGTCGGCACCGCGGCTCAACCTCGGTGCTGCTGCCCCGGTGGACGCGGCCAGATCCACATCGACGGCCGTGGCGACGACTGCGCCGCAGGTGCCGCCATCGGGCGTTCCAGACGTCCTGGCCCAGTTGCAGGCCCGCTACCTGGAGGCGGTGCGCCACGTGGTGGCGAACACCGAGGATGTCGGTCCGCGCTTCGCCGAGGAGGTACGCCGCATCCACTACGGGGAGGTCGCGCAGCGCGCGATCCGCGGGCAGGCCGATGCCCAGGAGCGCGAAGCCCTGCGCGACGAGGGCATCGACGTGGTCTCGCTGCCGCTGCCACCGGGCATGGACGGCCCGCTGCAGTGAGGGCGGGGCGGGCTGCTTGATGGGCCTGCTGGCGCTCTCGGTCAGAGCAGGCGGCCGGGATTCATCAGCCCGGCGGGATCCAGCGCGGCCTTGATCGCACGCATCAGGTCCAGTGCCACGGGTGACTTGCGCTGGGCCAGTTCGTCGCGCTTGAGCGCCCCGATGCCGTGTTCGGCTGAGAAGGACCCGCCATGGGCGGCCACCGCGTCGAACACGATCGCATTGACCGCGTGTTCGTGTTCGCGCAGGAAATCGACCGCCGTGCAGCCCTCCGGCGCCTGGACGTTGTAGTGCAGGTTGCCGTCGCCCAGGTGGCCGAAGTTCACCAGCCTGGCGCCCGCAAAGGCCCTGGCGAGCGCCGCATCGGCTTGTCGCACGAAGGCCGGGATGCGAGACACCGGCACGGAGATGTCGTGCTTGATATTCAGGCCTTCCAGCGCCTGCGCCAGCGGGATGGACTCGCGCAGCTGCCACATCGTGCGCGACTGCGCCACCGATGTCGCCACTGCGGCATCGCTGATCAGCCCGCCTTCGAGGGCCGCTTCCAGCAGGCCCTCGAAGACCGTGCGGGCATGGGCTTCATCCTGGGCGTCGGAGAGTTCCAGCAGCACCGTCCATGGACTGGGAGCGAGCGGCTGCGCCAGCTGCGGGAAGTGGCGCCGCACCAGGGCCAGCGAGAAGGTGTTCATCGCCTCGAAGCCGGTCAGCGCGGCATCGGCACGGGCCTGCGCCAACTGCAGCAGCGCTACGCAGTCCTCCAGCGAGGCACAGGCGGCCAGCGCCGTCATCCGCGCTGCCGGCCGGGGGTACAGGCGCATGACCGCCGCCGTGATCACCCCGAGCGTGCCCTCGCTGCCGATGTAGAGGTGGCGCAGGTCGTAGCCGGTGTTGTCCTTGCGCAGTCCACCCAGGCCGTCCCAGATCTCCCCGCGCGGGGTCACCACCTCCAGGCCCAGGCAGAGCTCACGTGCATTGCCAAAGCGCAGCACCTGCGTGCCACCCGCATTGGTCGCCAGGTTGCCGCCGATGGTGCAGGATCCCTCCGAGGCCAGGCTCAGCGGCAGCAGCAGGTCGGCTGCGGCGGCGGCCTCCTGGGCGACCTGCAGCACGCAACCGGCCTCGACCGTCATCGTCAGGTTGGCTCGGTCTATGGCGCGCACGGCCTGCAGCCGCGTCAGGCTGAGCAGGATCTGCTGGCCGGATTCGTCCGGCACGCCACCGCCGACCAACCCGGTGTTGCCGCCCTGGGGCACCACGGCCACGCGCGCCTCGTGGCACAGCCGCAGCACGGCCGCCACCTCCGCCGTCGAGCCTGGGCGCACCACTGCCAGCGAGCGGCCCCGCCAGCGTTGGCGCCAATCGAGGTGATAGGCGTCCAGGTCACCGTCGGTGAGCACCTGGTTCGGGCCGACGACACCGCGCAGGGCATCCAGCAGGGACGAGTGGCTCATGCGGCGGAATCGGATGAAGTGGGGGACACCGCTGCGCCATCGGTGTGCCCGCGCTTGGCGCTGGCCAGGCGCAGGCGCACGTGGGCGCCGCAGGCGGCAAACAGCAGCAGCGCCAGCCCGATCTCGCCCAGTGCCAGTCGGGCACCGAGCGCGCCGTCGCCAAAGGCGCGCACCGCGCCTTCCGTGACATAGAGCCACAGCAGCAGTGACAGCCAGCGGTAGGTGTAGAGCCGCATGCGCCACAGGCCAGGCAGGGCGGCCAGCAGGGGCAGCACCTTCAGCGCGAGGCTGCCGCGGCCGGTCGGTGCCAGCCAGAGCTCCCAGGCCAGGCCCAGGGCGATCAGGGCCACGCAGGCAGCGAGGGCGGCCAGACGGCTGGCCTGCACCGCCGGGCTCGGATGAGCGGTGGTGGCGGCGACGGATGAGAGGGAGGGGGGAGCGGCGGAGGGCAACGGGACTGGCAGGTCGAAAACGGCGGAAGTGCCGGCCCGGACGACCGACTTTGGCATCATAGCCAGCATGCGTCCACCCCGTTCCGGCTCCTCCCGCTGGTCTCTGCTGCTGCGGCGGGCCTCCGTCCGGCACGCCCTGCGTGCCCTGCGCCAGTGGCCCTGGCTTGACACGCTGAAGACGCTGCGCCTGCGTTTCCGCGAGGACCGCCTGGGCGTCACCGCCGGCAGCCTGACCTTCACGACGACGATCGCGCTGGTGCCTCTGGCAACCGTGACCTTCGCGGTGTTCACGGCCTTTCCGATGTTCGCGAGCTTCCGCCGGGCGCTGGAGGTCTACCTGCTGCAGAACCTCGTGCCCGACGCCATCGCCAGGCCCGTGCTGCTGCAACTCACCCAATTTGCGCTCAAGGCCAACCGGGTCGGTGCGGTGGGGCTGGTGCTGCTGGGCTTCACCGCGATCGCGCTGCTGCTGACCATCGACCGCGCGCTCAACGCCATCTGGCGGGTGCGTGACCCCCGCCCCTTCGCACAGCGGGTGCTGGTGTACTGGGCCATCGCGACCCTCGGGCCGTTGGTGCTGGGCGTCAGCCTGTCGATCACCTCCTACGCCCTGTCGGCGTCCAAGGGCTTCGTCGATGCGCTGCCGGGCGGTGTGTCGCTGCTGCTGGACGGCGTCGAGTTCACCTTGATGGTGCTCGGCATGGCGGCGCTGTTCCGCTTCGTGCCCAATACCCAGGTGCGCTGGGCCCATGCGCTGACGGGCGGGCTGTTCGTCGCCCTGGGGTTCGACCTCGCCAAGCGCCTGCTGGCCTGGTACCTCGGCCTGGTGCCCAGCTACACGACGATCTATGGTGCCTTCGCCACCGTCCCCATCCTGCTGATCTGGATCTATCTGGGCTGGGTCATCGTGCTGCTCGGCGCGGTGATCGCCGCCTACGCCCCCAGCCTGCAGATGCGCGTGGTGCGCCAGGCCGACACGCCTGGCTGGCGTTTCACGCTCGCGCTGACCCTGCTGCGCGTGCTGGAGGGCGCGCGGCACGACGAGCGCCGGGGCCTGTCGGTGGCCGAGCTGGCCGAGCAGCTGCGGGTCGACCCGCTGCAGATTGACCCGGTGCTGGAGACGCTGCAGCGGCTCGATTGGGTGGGCCGCCTGGAAGAGGACGGCGAGCCGCGCCAGGTGCTGCTCGTCGATGCGGCCGACACCCGCATCGAGCCGCTGGTGACGCGGCTGCTGATCGCCCGCCAGCCTGGCAATGCGGCCTTCCTGATCGCGGGTGGTATTGAGTCAATGACCATTGCCCAGGCACTGGGTGGGCGCTGAGGTTCGGTCCGTGCGTCAGCCCAACGCCTCGCGCAGTGCCCGCAGCAGCCCCTCCGGATCCTCCTGCATCAGGTCGTGCCCGGGCAGGTCGAGCAGGTGGGTGTGGGCGCCCAGCCGCCGGCCCACCTCCGCGGCGGCCTTGGGCAGCGTCATGCGGTCCCGCCGGGCCAGCAGCAGGTGGCTGCGCGTGCGGCCCGCAGCGGCTACGGCGTCGGCCGCCTCCAGCCCGCGGGCATAGCGGTTGCACAGCGAGAAGTCGTGGTGGAAGAGGTTGTGCTCGCAGCCGGCCACGCCCGCGGCACGTTCCAGGATCCGGCGGCTGAGCTGGCGGCTCGCCCCCTGGTGCCAGGTGCCCGGCCCCGGGTTGCCCGGTTCGCCCGCCAGCCGGGCGTGGGCAAAGGCCACCACCATATCGATGGCCTTGAGCGGATCGGTCGCGGAGGTGGCCAGCAGGGCGTCGGACACCGGCATCGGCACCGAGGTGCCCACCATCACCAGGCGGTCGATGCGCGGTGCGGTGCTGGAGGCCGCTGCCAGGGCGGCGGCTTCCAGCCCGATCAGCGAGCCCATGCTGTGGCCGACGATGCTCGCCGAGGCGATGCCCTGGTCGGCCAGCAGCCGCCGCAGCCAGGTGGCGCAGGCTTCGACGTCGGGCAGCACCGGCCCCGGGCTGCGGCCGTGGCCGGGCAGATCCAGCGCCAGCACGTTCCAGCCGTGGTGGGCGAACCAGCGCGCCGGGTAGGTCCAGACACAGTGGTCGTTGAGAGCGCCATGCACGAACACCAGCCAGGGGAGGTCAGGCTGGGGGGCGCGACCGCCGGTGTAGGCGTAGACGGTGGGCAGGTCGGGGCGTTGGATGTTCATGCGCGGCCTCCCGCGGTGCTGGCGCCGGTCTTGCCGCCGGCCTTCTCGGCCACCTTCAAGGCGCGCTTCAAGTCCTCGATCAGGTCGGCCGGATCCTCCAGGCCAATCGACAGGCGGATCGTGCCCGGCGTGATGCCGGCCGCGGCCAGGGCCGCATCGTCCATGCGGAAGTGCGTCGTGCTGGCCGGGTGGATCACCAGCGAGCGGGCGTCGCCGACGTTGGCCAGGTGCGAGAAGATCTCCAGCGCCTCGATGAAGGCGCGGCCCTGCTCGCGGCTGCCCTTCAGGTCGAAGCTGAACACCGCGCCGCAGCCCTTGGGCAGCAGGCGCTGTGCGAGCGCGTGGTCCGGGTGGCTCTCCAGCTCCGGGTGGGCGATGCGGCCCACCATCGCGTGGCGGCTGAGGAAGTCGACCACCTTGCGGGTGTTCTCGACGTGCCGGGCCATGCGCAGCGGCAGCGTTTCCAGCCCCTGCAGGATCAGCCAGGCGCTGTGCGGGCTCAGGCAGGCGCCAAAGTCGCGCAGGCCCTCGCGGCGTGCGCGCAGCGCAAAGGCCGCCACGGTGTTCTCCTCGGCGAAGACCATGTCGTGGAAGCCCGCATAGGGCTCGCACAGCTCCGGGCAGCGGCCGTGCTGCTCGTGCGCGGCCTGCCAGTCGAAGTTGCCCGCATCCACCAGCAGCCCGCCGATCACCGTGCCGTGGCCGCAGAGGAACTTGGTGGCCGAGTGCATCACCAGCGCAGCGCCCAGGTCGGCCGGGCGCTGCAGCCAGGGCGTGGCCAGGGTGGCGTCCACCAGCAGCGGCAGGCCGTGGTCGCGGCCGAGCTGGGCGATGGTCGGGATGTCCAGCACGTCCAGCCCGGGGTTGCCCAGCGACTCACCGAACAGCAGCCGCGTCTCGGGCCGGATCGCGGCGCGCCAGCCGTCGATGTCGCCCGGGCGCACGAACGTGGTGTGGATGCCGAAACGCGGCAGTGTGTAATGCAACAGGTTGTGAGAGCCGCCATAGAGCGCCGTGCTGGCGACGATGTGGTGGCCCGCGCCGGCCAGCGTCGCGATCGCCAGGTGCAGCGCCGCCTGCCCGCTGGCGGTGGCCAGCGCCCCGAGCCCGGCATCCAGCGCGGCGATGCGCTGCTCCAGCACCGCGGTGGTGGGATTCGACAGCCGGCTGTAGACGTGGCCAGCTCGCTCCAGGTTGAACAGCGACGCGGCGTGCTCGCTGGACTGGAAGGCGAACGAGGTGCTCAGGTGCAGCGGCACGGCGCGCGCGCCGGTGGCGGGGTCGGGGGCGGCGCCGGCGTGCAGCGCCAGCGTGTCGAAACCGGGGTCGGCCGGGCCGGGCATGGGTTCTCCTCAGGGTGCTTCTGCGCGGGATTGTGGGCTATATTGCCGTGAACCATCCCCCGTATCACCCCTGCGCCACGGCGCAGCGCGAAGCTCACACCTCTCACGGCACCGAGGAGGCCTCCATGAAAGTCAGCGACATCCTGCGCGTCAAGGGCAACGCCCTGTTCACCACCCATCCGGACCAGCCCCTGATCGAGGCCGTGACGACCATGAGCGACAACGACATCGGCTCGTTGGTCGTGATGGAGCACGGAGACCTGGTCGGCATGCTGACTTTCCGCGAGGTCATCAAGGCGGTGGTGAAGAACGCGGGCTCGGTCAGTGGCCCGCGGGTGCGCTCGGTGATGGACGACTTCCCGCTCACCTGCACGCCGGCCACCGAGATCGACGAGGTGCGCCGCATGATGCTGGAGCGCCATGCGCGCTACATGCCGGTGCTGGAGCAGCGCACCCTGATGGGCGTGATCTCCTTCTACGACGTGGCGAAGGCGGTGGTGGAGGCGCAGGACTTCGAGAACCGGATGCTGAAGGCCTACATCCGCGACTGGCCTGTCGAAGAAGGGGCCGCGGAGGCAGCCGGGGCCGGCAGTGCCCAGCCGCAGGCCTGAGGAACTTTGTCCTGCGGATGTGAAAAAGGGGCTCCTTCGGGAGCCCCTCGTCGTTGCATCGGCCGGGTCGCAATTGCGACCTGCAGGCCTGCGCGGCGGTGGATCAGGCGTGCAGCGGGTGGGCCGGTGAGCCGGACGGCCGCGATGGCGCGTGCGGTTGGGCCGTGGGGCTCGCCTGACTGTCGTTGCGGCGAGGTGACCAGCAGCCCCGATCATGGCCGTTGGGTGTCTGCCAGGCCGAGCGGGTCAGCACGATGATGTCCTGGGCGCGTTGTTGCATGCGGTGGGCGCGGTCCTTACTGTGAAATGGAATCTGCGGAGGCGTGGGGCCGGGGCTTGAGCGCCGCAGTTCACTGCATCGCTGCTTCGATCAGGCCCATGTCGGCGCTGCTCATCAGCGCCTCGATGTCCATCAGGATCAGCATGCGATCGCTCACGTTGGCGATGCCGGTGATGTAGCTGGTGTCCACCGCGGCGTTGATCTCCGGGGCCGGGCGCACCGCATCGCCGGGCAGTTCCAGCACGTCGGACACCGAGTCCACCACAGCGCCGACCACGCGGCCGCGGATGTTCAAGACGATCACGACGGTGAAGCTGTTGTACTCGGCGCTGTCGCAGCCGAACTTCAGCCGCAGGTCGACGATCGGCACGATCACGCCGCGCAGGTTCACCACCCCCTTGAAGAAGGACGCCGAATTGGCGATGCGCGTGGGCGGCTCGTAGGAGCGGATCTCCTGCACCTTCAGGATCTCGATGCCGTACTCCTCCGCGCCCAGGCGGAAGGTCAGGAATTCACCGCCGAGGTGGTGGTTGCCTGCGGCCTGTCCCGCCGATGCCCCCAGGGCGCGGCTCTTGCCGATCGAAGGGGTGGCGGTCGAAGCGGAGGAAGCGGATTCGAGAACCATGCTCATGGAGAACCTCTCAGGGGATCGTCAGGCCGTATCTAGCGGGTGGCGTGGTTCGGTGGAAATCGGCCGCACACCCAGGATCTGGAACGCATTGTGGGCAGCCAGGGCTGCTGCCGAAGGCGCGAGCAGCGCGGTCTTCGCAGGTCATTTCGGGCCGGTGCAGGCGCGCTGGCCGGCCACCTACAATCCGGCCCTCCTGGCCTTCCTGCCCGGGCAGGCCCCTGGCGCCCGGCACTTTCGGATTTCCTGCGATGCCCGGCAGCACCTTCGGCACCCTGTTTCGAGTCACCAACTTCGGCGAAAGCCACGGCCCGGCGATCGGCTGCGTCATCGACGGCTGTCCGCCTGGGCTGGCGTTGAGCGAGGCCGACATCCAGGGCGACCTGGACCGCCGCCGCCCCGGCACCAGCCGGCATGTCACGCAGCGCAATGAGCCGGACGCGGTCGAGATCCTCTCGGGCGTCTACGAAGGGCTGACCACCGGCACGCCGATCGCCCTGCTGATTCGCAACACCGACCAGCGCAGCAAGGACTACGGCAACATCCTCGACACCTTCCGTCCGGGCCATGCCGACTACACCTATTGGCGCAAGTACGGCCTGCGCGACCCGCGCGGCGGTGGGCGCTCGTCGGCACGCCTGACCGCGCCGATGGTGGCCGCGGGCGCGGTGGCCAAGAAGTGGCTGCGCGAGCGCCACGGCACCACCTTCATCGGCTGGATGAGCCAGCTCGGCGAGATCGCCATCCCCAACGAGGACGAGAGCCAGATCCCGCTGAACCCCTTCTTTGCGCCGTCGGCCAGCGTCATCCCCGAGCTGGAGGCCTACATGGACGCGCTGCGCCACGCGGGCGACTCCTGCGGCGCGCGCATCGAGGTGCAGGCGCGCGGGGTCCCGGACGGCCTGGGCGCGCCGCTGTTCGACAAGCTCGATGCCGACATCGCCTACGCCATGATGGGCATCAATGCGGTGAAGGGCGTCGAGATCGGCGCCGGCTTCGGCTGCGTCACGCAGCGTGGCAGCGAGCATGGCGACGAGCTGACGCCCGGGGGCTTCCGCAGCAACCACAGCGGCGGCGTGCTCGGTGGCATTTCGACCGGGCAGGACCTGCGCGTGTCGATCGCCATCAAGCCCACCAGTTCCATCCGCACGCCGCGCGCCTCGGTGACCCGCGCTGGCGAGGCCACCACCGTGCAGACACTGGGCCGCCACGACCCCTGCGTGGGCATCCGCGCCACGCCGATCGCCGAGGCCATGCTGGCGCTGGTGCTGGTTGACCACGTGCTGCTCGATCGTGCGCAGTGCGCCGACGTCGAGCTGCCCTGGCCGCCGCTGCCGCCGCTGAGCGCCTGACGGCCCGGGGGCCTGCGCGGCTTGGCTGCGCTCAGGCCCTGGCCGGCGCGGGACTGCCAGCGGGGGTGGGGGTGCGTGTCGGGGAAGGCGTGGGCACAGCTGCCCCGACGCGGTGCAACTGCCCGGCGACCACGCCCTGGCGCTTGTAGACGCCACAGCCGATCACCAGGTCGTCGTCCACCTGGCGCACGTAGCTGGATTTGTCGACCAATTCCAGCGTCTGCGGGTGCGAGATCTGGTAATCGACCCAGCTGCCCCGCGGGTCCAGGCGCCACACGGCGGCGGTGAGCAGGTCGCCATCGGCGGTGGCGATCGGCGGAGCCGGCTGGCCGACCAGGCTGGGGTCGCTGCCGCTGACCTGGTAGCTGCCCGAGCGGCTGAAGCCGAAGACGTAGAGGTCGCGGTCGATGAAGCTGCCGTTGCGGTCATGCAGGGCATCGAGTGACGCTGCCAGGCCGTGCTGGCGGATGTGCTCGACGGCCCGGTCGACCAGGGCGCGGGCCTCGTCCGAGCTGCCCTGCCACAGCCGCATGGACTGCACCGCCTGCGTCAGGATGCCGGCCTGGTCCATCAGCGCCTGGGTGGCGTGGTGGGAGGCCCGCACCATGGCGGCGTTCTCGCGCGTGATGTCGTCCAGGCTGACCACCGTGGCGGTGAGTTCGCCCAGCGAGGCGCTCTGCCCGGTGGAGGCCTCGGCGATGTGTTGCAGCGTGCCTGCCACGTCGCGGATGCCCTGCGCGATGTCACCCAGCGTCAGGTCCACCGCCGAGATGCGCACCACGCCTTCGCCCACCTGGCGGGCCGAGGTTTCCAGCAGGTTGCCCACCTCCTGGGCGGCGTCGCTGCTGCGCTTGGCGAGCTTGCGCACCTCCTCGGCCACCACGGCGAAGCCGCGCCCGGCCTCGCCCGCCTTGGCGGCCTCGACCGAGGCGTTGAGCGACAACATGTTGGTCTGGAAGGCGATGTCCTCGATCAGGCCGACGATCTCGCCGGTGCGGCGTGCCGAGGCCTCGATCTCCTGCATCGCTGCCACCGCCTCGCGCATTGACTGGCGGCCCTCGTCGGCGATCGCGCAGGCCTGCTCGGCCCGCTGCGAGACCGCGCGGGCGCTGCGGGCCGTGTGGTCCACCGTGTCGCTGATCTGGCGCACGGCGCCGGCGGTCTGCGCCAGTGCCGTGGCCTGAGACTCTGTGCGCTGCGCCAGTGCCGTGGTGTCGTTGGACAGGCGCTCGCCGGACATCGCCAGCCGCGCGGCGGTGCTGCGGATCTCCGCCACCGTGCCCGACAGGCGCTGCGACATGTGCCCCAGTTCATGGCCGATGGCCTGCAACTCGGTGTCGCCATCGACCTCGCAGCGGTGGGTGAGGTCACCGGCGGCCACGGCCTGCACCGCCTGGTCCAGCCGCCCCAGCGCGCTGCCAAAGCTGATGTACAGGCACAGGCCGAGGTAGCCCATCACCAGGCCCACGCCCGCGCAGATCGACACCTGCAGCGCGATGACGCGGCTGACCTGGTCGATGTGCTCGCGGCTGAGCTGCTCCAGGCGCCGCAGCACCGAGACGTTCACGTGGGCGGCCGCGTGCAGCGTCTGCTCCGCCAGCACGGCGTGGGCGGTGGCGCGTGCCGGGTCGTAGGCGCTGGCGGCGGCATCTTCCGTCTGCCGGGCCAGCTGCAGGGCGCTGTGGCGCGCGCCCTCCCAGCCCGCCGGCACGGGCTCGCCCATGCGCTGCAGGGCGGCCAGGCGGGATTCGATGGTCTGCAGCCGCAGCCGGGTGTGCAGCGCATGGGCATACAGCAGGTGCTGGTCGGCGTCGATCCAGCCGCCCTGGGCGATGCCGGCCGCGCCGATCTCGCCCAGCCGCGCCAGCGATTCGGCCCAGGGAACGACGTGCTGCACCGCCAGGTCGACCAGGAAGTAGGCGCTGCCCTGGGGGTTCAGCACCAGCCTGGAGCGCTCCGCCGCCAGCTGGATCAGCTCGCTGAGGCGGTCGATCTGGGTCGACTGGTCATCCCACAGGGCCGGCGGCAGGTGTTGGGCGTCCATCGCGATGAAGCGCTTCCAGGCGCCCAGGCTGGCGCGCCAGCGCTCCTGCAGCAAGGCGTCGGTGCCACCGGCGATCAGCTCGTCCGCCTGGCCCAGGGCCTGGCCGAGCCGTTGGCGGGCTTCTGCCAGTCGGTCGGCTGCACCAGGGTGCTCCAGTGCGGCGAGGCGGGCGTGCAGGCGGTGCTGTTGGGCCAGCTGCACCACCGGTACGAGCGCGGCGATCTGCTCGATGCCGGCCAGCTCCTGGTGCACTTCGGCAATGTCCTGGAACTGCTGCCAGACGGCCCAACCCGTCATGCCGCCCAGCGGCAGCAGGGCCAGGGCGCAGCAGGCCAGGATGCGTGTGCCCATCGTGAAGCGCCGCATCAGCAGCAGGCCGGGCTGCAGCAGGCGGGCGAACCGGGCGGTGGAGGAGGGGGTCATGCGGTCGATCCGTGCGAACCAGGTGGACGGGGCCGGGCGGTCAGAAGAACTCGACCTGCGCCTCGCGCTCGATGATCTTCTGGCCGTGGTGCTGGGTGCGCTGCTCTTCCATCGTGTAGCCCGACTCCAGCCGCGCCAGCCAGACGGCCGCCTGGTTGCTGCTGAGGTCGCCGCGCTGCTGCAGCCAGTCCTGCAAGCGCTCCATGTCCTCGCTGATGCTGCCCAGCATCTGGTTGAACCGGTCCTGGGCCTGGAAGCCCATCAGCACGCGTTCGACCTCGGCACGCACGGCGGCACCCGCCTCGCGCAGACCCCGGCTGGAGCGGCTGACCTGTCCGACGCTGTCCAGCAGCCCGCCGATGGCACGGCGTGCGCTGGCGTCGGCCTGGGCCCGCAGCTCCTCGTCGCAGCTGTCGCGCGTGGCCGCCTGCAGGCGCAGCCCGCGCAGCTGCTCTTCCAGTTGGTTGGACTGGCTGAGCATGCGGCTGGCGTCCGCGGTGGACTGCTGGGCCAGGGCGCGTACCTCCTCGGCCAGCACCGCGAAGCTGCCGGCCCGCGAGCCGGCCCGGGCCGACTCCACCGAGGCGTTGATGGCCACCATGTTGATGCGCCTGGCCAGCTGGCGCACCCGCGCGGCGCCCTGGCGCAGCTCGTCGACGGCGGCGCCCACGCGCTCGATCTCGGCGAGCGCCTCGTCGCGCTGGCCGATTGCGGCACGCACGGGCTCCAGCAGGTTGGCCAGCACGGCGTCGTTGTCGTCGATCAGCGCGTCGACGTTGGCGCCGCTGAGGTCCATCGAAGACTGCTCGGCCAGCCGCACGGCCTGCTCCAGCCGCTCGTCGATCATCGAGAAGGCGCCCAGGATCTCGCCGGTGCTGCGCTCGGCATGCTCGCGGGCGGATTCGATCTGCCGCTGCCAGACCGGCACCACCTGCTCGACCAGTGCGACGTGCTGCTCCGGTGGCGCGTCCTCGCCCGCCGCGGCCTGGCCCGCCGCCGCCAGCCGCCCGATGAGCAGGGCCGCGACCAGCGCGCCGGCCAGGCTGGCCGGCCAGCCGCCGCCCAGCTGCGTGGCCAGGCCGGTGGCGGCTGCCAGGGCACCCGCCCACAGGCCCATCCTGGCAGCCCGCCAGGCGTGCATGCGGCGGCCGGGGCGCGGCGGTGCGCCACCAGCTGCCGCGGTAACGGGCGGCAGCGGCGCTGGCGGGGTGTGAGGGGAGGTGGCGGAGGGGCTCATCGGGGGACTCGGACCGGGCGACCGGCACGGGCGGCTGAGTACAGGGTGCCGGCAGCAAGGGCGTGCGGCCAAGGCGCATGCCAACCCACTGCGGCTGATGGCAGGGATCGTCGCCGGGCGTGCCGGGCCCCGATCTGGTGAAATGCCCGCACGCGCCACCCCATTTCGGCGCACGCAGGTTCGCGCCCCAAGCCTCTAATGCCTACCGTTGCCATTGCTGGCGGCGCGCGCGCAATCCGGCGCGCCCGCCGGACCCTGGCTGGAAGGTGCCCACATGAGTTTCTCCACCCGCTGGCGCGAGTTTTCTGCCACATCCGCCATCCTGGGCGGCGGCGCGAGCCAGCCCCTGGCGCGTCTGCGTGCACTGCGCTCGTCCTGGCGGGAGTTCTTTCGTCACCATGGGGTCTGGGCGCCGGGTGTGCGCCTGCACCGGCGGCTGGACTTCCGCGCCAAAGCCATGCTGGTGTCGGCGGCCTTCATCGTGCCTACCGCGGTGCTCGCCCTGCTGCAGTTCAGTGCGGCCTGGCGCGAGCTGGCCGACCTCAGCAAGGCGCGCGAGATGCTGGTGCTGGCGCAGTCTGCCGACGAACTGCTGCGCGCTGTCAATGCCCAACGCGGTGCCCTTTTTCGCGGCGCCCACCTGGCACCAGCCGAGGCAGACGCACAAGCGCGTCGCATCGAGGCAGGCTGGCAACACCTGGAGCAGGCCTACGTGGCAGGCGCGGACGCGCGGGCGGTCGACGTGCGCTTCCGCGCGCTGGTTGAGGACTTTCCACTCCTGACAGGCCCGCGCGTCGAGGGCTCACAGGGCGAGGCGGTGAGGCAGCGTACCGACTTCATTGGTCACCTGCTGGATTTCAATGAGGCTCTGCTGTTGGACACCGCCCTCGGGCGCGACCACTTGCCCGATTCCCGGCACAGGGCACGGCTGGCAATGCACCTGTTGCCGCGAATAGAACAGTCCCTGGGCACCATCCTGGCCCGGGCGCAGCGCCTGGCGGCTCAAAGTGACCACAGCGTGGCTGCGTACCAGCCCTACGCCGCCGTCTTTCACTCGCTGCCATCGCTGGTGGAACGAGCCCGTACCTCAGCCCTGGGGCTGGACGATTCACCTTCAGGCAATGGCAACCCGGCCCACGAAGGGATTTCGGAGTCTGCCCGGTTGATCCAGGTGCTTGATCGTGTCCAGCAGCGCGCTGACGCACTGCATCGGCTGGTGGTGGCAGGCCCGGACGTCGCCGAACTGCAGAGCGAGCGGGCTGCCGTCACGGTCCAGCGCAGCGAGTTGCTGCACCTGCAGTCCGCCATGATGAAACGCTTCGCCAACGACCTGGAAGGCCACTGGCGTCACCAGCGCAACGCCTTCATTGGCTCGTGCGCGCTGCTGGCCCTCATGCTCGCGCTGGCGATCTATGTCCTCTACGCCTTCTTCCACGTCCTGCGCGGCGGCATGCGGCAGATCCAGCGCGAGGTGCAGTACGTGGCCGAGGGCGACCTCAGCCGGCGCCCAAGCCCGCTGGGGCGTGACGAGGCGGCGCTGACGTTGGCCCTGATCACCGAATCGCTGGGCAACCTGGGCGGCCTGTTCTCGGTGGTGCGGCGCGGCGTGGCCTCCGTCGCGCACGCCTCGACCGAAATTGCCAGCGCCAGTGGCGACCTGTCGCGCGGCTCTGATGCGGCGCTGGCCTCGGTGGCCTCGGTGCGCGAGGGCATCGGCTCGATGGTCGGCCACCTGGAAGGCTACGAACAGTGCGTGCAGCAGGCCGTGGAGCGCGCGCGGGCGATGCGCACCGAGTCCGGCCGCAGCCGGCGCGTGATGGGCACGCTCTCCGAGCGCATCGCCGGGCTGCAGCAGCGCAGCCGCGAGATCGGCAAGATCGTCGGCATGATCGACGGCATCGCCTTCCAGACCCACCTGCTGTCGCTCAACGCCTCGGTGGAGGCGGCCCGCGCCGGCGAGGCCGGCAAGGGCTTTGCCGTGGTGGCGCACGAGGTGCGGCAGCTCTCGGTGCGGGTGGCCAACGCGGCCCAGCAGATCAGTGCCATCGTGGCCGCCTCGATCGCCGAGATCGAGCAGGGCCGGGCGATCACCCAGCGCACCGTCGAGGCCGTGGTCGGCACCGAGGCGGAGGTGCTGGGCGTCAACAAGGTGCTGCAGCGCCTGACCGAACTGACCAGCGAGGGCCAGCACAACGCCCGCCAGATGGCCGGCTCGCTCGACCAGCTGCACCAGTTCAGCGAGTCGAACGCCAAGCTGGCCGAGCAGATGACCGACGCCGCCCAGGAGCTGCGCCGCCAGAGCCTGCAGGTCAGCGAGCAGTCGTCGCGCTTCAAGCTCGCGTGACCGGCGAGCCTGTGTTCGTGCTCGGGCGTGGGCGCGTTCGCGTGATCAGCCCAGCCATTCGGGGTGCCACAGCAGCGCCACCCCGAGGGCCAGCATCACCAGCCCGCTCAGGCCCTTGAGCCAGCGGCCGGTGCGCTCGGTGAGCTTGCCGCTGCCCAGCGCCAGCACGGCGAGCGTGACCATCAGCGTGTCGTCGGCGATGTAGCCCAGGATGTAGAGGCCCAGGTAGCCGTAATGCGCCAGTGGCGAGAGCTGCTGCTGCGCCAGCACGGCGGTGTAGACGGCCGGAAAGCCGGCGGTGCACAGCAGCTCGACGAAGTTGACCACCACCGCCAGGGCGGCCACCGCCACCAGCGAGGCCGGCAGGCCCGGCGCCTGCACCACCTGGCGCATGCGTGCGTACAGGCCCGGCTTGGCCGACTCGGGGATGGTCAGCGAGGGCCCCTGCTTCCAGGCGACCAGTTCCTTCAGGTTGATCAGGCCGATGGACACCGCGACCCCGCCCAACGTCCAGCGCACCGGCTGCGACAGGCCGACCGCCAGGAAAACGTTCAGCCAGGCGGCCATGAAGGCGTAGTACACCGCGCCGCTGGCGGCCACGAAGGTGCCGGCGATCAGTGCCATGCGGCGACGGTCCTTCAGCCGCACCAGCAGCGCCAGCAGGAAGAGCAGCACCCACATCGCGCAGGGGTTGAAGCCGTCCAGCAGCCCCAGTGCCAGCGTGAAGGCCGGCAGGCCCAGGCGCGCGGCGCTCAGGCGGCCGAACCAGGCCGATTCGACCGTGCCCGCCGTGCCGGTAGGCTCGGACGGTGCGGCTGAACTGGCTGCTGGCGCGGGCGGGCCGGCATCGATCAGCGCCACCAACTGCCGGCCGAGATGCTCGGCATCGTCGAAACCCACCAGCACGCGCCCATGCACCACGAAGGTGGGCACGCCCGGGGGCCAGACGCCGGCCTGGCGCGAGCGCTCCATCAACGCTTCGCGGGCCTCGGCGTCGCGGTCGATCGGCCGCAGCAGCACCTGCAGCGTCGGCCGCTGGCGCTGCAGCTCGGCCAGGAACACCTTGGCGTCCGCGCAGTGCGGGCAGCCCTGGCGCACGAAGACCTCCAGCGTGACCGGGCCGGTCGGTGCGGGGGCCGATGCCGCGCCGGTCTGCGCCAGGCTGGGCATGACGAGCGTGAGCAGCGCGAACAGCAGGAGCAGGGGGAGCCTCACCACCAGGTCAGGCCGCAGCCGAGTGACCCTCGACAAGAGGTGTTTCATACCCTTGGGTGTATAAATCAGGGATGTCTTCATGCTCAAGCTCCCATGTGCCGTGCGCCAGCGCGCGGCGTCGTTTCAACTTGATGGCAGCGGCGCTGCTGGCCGGCCTGGCCGGTGGGGCCGTTGCCCAGGCGGGCGACCCCCTGGCCGTCAGCCTGGACGCCGCCCGTGCCGCGCTGGCCGACGGGCGCACGGTGGTCTTCGACATCCGTGAGCCGCAGGAACACGCCACTGGTGTGGCGGCGGGCATGCGGCTGCTGCCGATGAGCCAGATCGGCGCCCGGCTGGCCGAGATCCCGAAGTCCGCCGACCAGCCGGTGCTGCTGATCTGCAACACGCAGAACCGCTCCCGCAAGGTGGCCGAGGCGCTGCGTGAGCGCGGCTACACGCAGGTGCGCTACGTGGTGGGCGGCATGAGCACCTGGGCCGCCAAGGGCTGGCCGCTGGTGCCGCCCGGTCCGAAGAAGTGACCATTGGGCCGTTGACATGGGCAAGGCGGGCAGCGCGGGCATGCACCGATCTGACGCCTGCCGGCCCGTGCCGGCGTTGACCCTGGTCAGCGAGTGGCCGTGCCGCGCAACTGCCGCAGGCGCGCTTCCAGGGCAGCGGCGTTGAGCACGCCGAAGTGGCTGGCCAGCAGGCGGCCGTCGGCGTCGTAGAACAGCGTGGTGGGCAGCCCGCGCGAACCCACCGCCGGGCCGAGCCGTGACCCGGTGTCGAGCCAGACCTCGCGCAGCGGCAACGCCTGGGCGGCGAGGTAGGCGTGCACCGTCTGCGCCGGCTCGCCCTGGTTGATGAAGAGGAATCCCACGCGCCGATCGTTGCCGGCCTGCTGCTCGCGCTGCTGCGCCGCAGCAAGCACCGGCATCTCCTGCCGGCAGGGGCCGCACCAGCTGGCCCAGAGGTTCACCACCACCGGGCGGCCGCGCGGCAGGCGGTCGAGCGATGCCTGGGAGGTGCCATCGTCGAGTGAGGTCAGCGCCAGGGCGGGCAGGGGCGCTCGGGCCTGGGTGCCCAATGCCCAGGTGCCCACGGCCCAGCCCAGGGCGAGGGTCAGGCCGCCGGCCAGCAGGGGCCGGCGCAGCGCCGTGTCCAGCCAAGCATGGCCGGCCAGCCAGGTGGCACCGATCAGCCAGCCGGCCGGGGCGTGCCAGCCGCCATCGCGCAGGTCGATGATCGCGGAGGGCTCGGCCAGGTAGAGGTCGGCATGGCCACCGAGGTGCGTCAGTCGGGCAGCGAGCAGGCCCACGCCCGCGGCCTGGATCAGTGCATTGCCCGCGCGTGCGGCCTGCGCTGTCAGGGTGTTCGGTTCCGGCGAGCCCTGCACCTGCCGCACCCCGCGCACCATGCGCGAGGCCACCCAGGAGCCGGCCCACACCGCCAGCAGCAGCACCAGGGGCGCGGCTGGCAGGGCGATGGGGCCGAGCGGGATCGAGATCATGGCGGCAGCGACAGCAATGGCAGCAGGACCGAAGGCGGGCTCAGTGCCCAGCCCCGGCGTGCAGCCGGGCGTGGATGCGCTGGGTGGCCTTCCAGACGCCCCAGAGCACGAGCGGGATCAGCGCCCCGGCCGCCATCTCGGGGTTGATCGGCAGGCCGGCCGATTTCAGCGCCTTGCCGCCGTAGAGGATCAGGCTGATGACGTAGTAGGAGATCGCCGCGATCGACAGCCCTTCCACGGTGGTCTGCAGGTTCAGCTGCAGCTCCTGGCCGCGCGTGAGCTGGGCCAGCAGCTGCTGGTTCTGCGTCTCGGTGGCGATGTCCACCCGCGTGCGCAGCAGGGCGCTGGCGCGCTCGATGCGCTGCGACAGTGCCGCCAGCCGCTGGGCCGTGGCGCTGACGGTGGCAATGGCCGGTGACAGGCGCCGCTGCATGAACTCGCCGATGGTCTGGGTGCCGGGGATGGCGCGCTCGCGCAGCTCGCCGATGCGCTGGCGCACGATGCCGTGGTAGGCCTCGGTGGCGGAGAAGCGGTAGCCGTGCTCGGCGTTGGCGCGCTCGATGCCCGCGGCGACGTGGATCAGCCGGTCCAGCAGGTCGGCCTCCGAGGTGTGGCGCGCCTCCAGCTGGGCGGTGACCTCGGCCAGCCCGGCCTCGGCCTCGGCCAGCACCGGCCCCAGCGTCTTGGCCACCGGCAGGCCGCGCAGCGCCATCAGGCGGTAGGTTTCCAGCTCCAGCAGCCGCTGGGAGATGCGCCCGGCGCGCGTCTCACTGGTGCCGGGCGGGGCGATCACCAGCATGCGCTCGAAGCCGTCCTCGCGCACGCGGAAGTTGGTCACCGCGATCGAGTGGCCGTTGCCCATCAGCGAGGCGACGATGGTGCGGCCACCGAACCAGCGCTGGCCCAGCGCCAGGGCGGCCTGCGGGTCGGCGATGTCGTGCGTGACCATCGCCAGCTGCACGGCGGCCACGGTGCGCCCGGGCAGGTTGCGCAGCCAGTCCGGGTCCACCGCCAGGGCGGAGCACAGGTCGGGCTGGTCGGCGCCCAGCCCGGCCGGTTCGGGCAGTGGCTGCACCAGCACGTAGCGGGTGAACTCGCTGTGGCGCTCCCAGCGCAGCGAGTAGCCGCCCAGGCGCAGGCGCAGGAAGTGGTCGGCCAGGTCGGCCGGCGTGAGGCCCTCCTGGCCGGGCAGCCGGCGCAGGTGGGCGCATTCCTCTTCGCGCGTGATGCCCTCGTTGAGCACGGCGACGAACACCACCAGCGCGGGCAGCCGGATGCGCGCCGACGGCCGGGCGTGGACCTCGTTGTGCAGGAGCGTGCGCAGCCCGTCGTCGGGCGGCAGCAGCTGGCGCAGCGGCGCAGGCGGCGCGGTGCTTCGGATCGTGACGGCGGGCGTCGCCGTGGTGGTGGGCGCGGCTGCGGGAGGGGCGGGGGTGGTCATGGTATCGGTGGGCGGCTGGCCCCGAAGTATCGGGGCAGCGCGGCCGATGTGTGAGCAGGCCCCGTGCCCGCCGTGGCGTTTCAGGCCGGCGTGCGCTGGCTGCTGCTGCGCTGCAGCCAGGCGGCGATGTCGGCCAGGCCCAGCACGTGGTCGGCGGCGCCCAGCTTGATGGCCTCCTTGGGCATGCCGAAGACCACCGAGCTGGCCTCGTCCTGCGCCGCGGTCAGCGCCCCGGCGTTGTGCATGTCACGCAGGCCGCGCGCACCGTCGTCGCCCATGCCGGTCATGATCAGGCCGATGGCGTTGCGCCCGGCGCACTGGGCCACCGACTTGAACAGCACGTCCACCGAGGGCCGGTGGTGGTTGACGAGCGGCGCGTCGAAGACCTCGGCCACGTACTGCGCGCCGTTGCGCTTCAGGCGCATGTGCTTGCCACCGGGGGCGATCAGCACCCGGCCGTTGATGACGCGGTCGCCATCGCGCGCTTCCATCACCTCCAGCTCGCAGAGGTTGTTCAACCGGGCGGCGAAGGAAGCGGTGAACTTCTCCGGCATGTGCTGCACGATCACCATGCCCGGCACGGTGCGGGGCAGGGCCTTGAGCACCACCTCGATGGATTGCACGCCGCCGGTGGAGATGCCCACCGCGATGACGCGGTCGGTGGTCTCCGCCATGGCGCCCTGGGCGCGTGCGGCCATCGGGGCGGCGGCGCTGCCGGGCCGGCGGGCGGCGCCTACGGCCGCTGCCGCGCCGGCCACCCCAGCGCCCGGCGTGGTGGCTGCCGCCTTCGGGCCCGGGCGGCCCGGCAGGCCGGCCGAGCCGGCGGATCGCGCGGCCAGGCCGGCGCTGACCGCGCGCATGTTGGCGCCAGCCGCGGCCCGCACGGCCGCTACCAGGCCGTTGGAGCGGTCTTCCAGGAAATCGCGCAGCCCGATGCGTGGCTTGGTGACGAAGGCCACGGCGCCAGCGCCTAGCGCCTGCATGGTGGTTTCGCAGCCGGCTTCGGTCAGGGTGGAGCACATCACCACGGGCGTCGGGCGCTCGGCCATGATCTGGCGCAGGAAGGTGATGCCGTCCATGCGGGGCATCTCCACATCCAGCACCACCACGTCGGGCCACTGGCCCTGCATCTTCTGCCAGGCGAACAGCGGGTCGGAGGCCGCGGCGATCACATCGATGCCGGCGGCGGTGAGCAGTTCGGCCAGGTGCTTTCGCACCACCGCCGAGTCGTCGACGATCATGACCTTGATCGATTTCATCGCAGGTTCCCGTAGATGGTTTGGATCCGTGGCGTCAGCGTTCGGAGCGGCGCATGGCCACCTCGCCGCTGCGCATGTCCAGGCGCACGGTGCGCGGTACGTTGTCGCCCACGTCCACGCCCACGAGCTGGAAGCCGTGCTGGTCGACCAGCGTCCAGCCCAGCTCGATGTTGCGCACCCCCACCTGGGTGCGGTGCATCACGTGGTCGGGCAGGGTGTCGGCGCCGCCGTACAGGTGCACTTCGTATTCGGTGGCCCTGGTCCCGGCGCGCTGCAGGTGTTCGAGCAGCATCGTGATCGCCTCGTCGCCATAGCGGCCGTCGGCCGGCTGGCCCGCGCTGCGCTGGCGCTCCGGCAGCAGGTAGTGGCACATGCCGCCGATGCGGTGCTGCGGGTGCCACAGGGTCAGCGCGACGCAGGAGCCCAGCAGGGTGCGGATCGACGCCGGCTCGCGGCCAAAGTACAGCTGCCCTGGCATCAGCAGCAGCTCCTGGTCGGCCTTGGCGTGACGCACCAGGCCGAGCGGGCCGGCCGCTGCCGCTGCCTTGGCGGGCGGTTTGGCATGCACGGCCGGGTGGGCCGCCTGCGCGGCACGCAGGTGTGTTGCCGCCACGGCCGGCTTGGGGCCGCCGTGGGCGCGTGCGGCAGCGGTGCCCGCCGGGTGCGCGGGCTTGGTGTGCGCGCCGGTGCCTGGCTCAGGCGTGCGTGTAGATGGCCGGCTGGATGGCACGCAGCTTGACGTCGAGGTTGCCGAGCGATTCGGCGTGGCCGGTGAAGAGGTGCCCATGGTCGTGGAGTTGTCCGATGACGCGGCTGACGATGCGGGCCTTGGCCGGGGCGTCGAAGTAGATCAGCACATTGCGCAGGAAGATCACGTCGAACTGCCCGAGATCCGAGGGGAGGGGCTGCATCAGGTTGGCGCAGCGAAAGCTCACGCGTTCACGCAGCGTGCGCTGGATCAGCAACTGTCCGGCGTAGCTGCCTTCGCCGCGCAGGCAGAAGCGCTTGAGGTACTCCGGTGGCGTGTGGCGGGCGCGCTCCATCGGGTAGAGCGCGCGGCGGGCGGCCTCGACCACCGCGGTGGAGAGGTCGGTTCCCACCACCTCCCAGGGGCGCTGGCCGAGCACGTCGGCCAGCAGCATGGCGATGCTGTAGGCCTCTTCGCCCGACGAGCTGGCCGCGCTCCAGACCCGGAACGGCCCGCGTGGCGGGTGCTCCTTGAGCCGGCGCGACAGGTATTCGAAGTGCTGCGGTTCGCGGAAGAAGTAGGTCTCGTTGGTGGTGAGCTTGTCGATCACCTTGGTGAGCTCGTCCGGGTCGTCGCCGCGCATCAGGCGCTCGACGTAGCGGTCCAGGCTCGGCAGCCCGGCGTCCTGGGCGAGCTTCTGCAGGCGGCCTTCGACGAGCGGTTTCTTGACGGGCGCGAGCCGGATGCCCGAGACCTTCTCGAACATCGACACCACGGCCTCGAAGGAGGTGTTGGACATGGACATGGTCTGGCCCCTCAGTGCAGCCGTGCGCCGCCCGCGGGCTGCGCGTGTGCGGCGATGGCCTGGGTCAGCGCGTCTTCATCGAGCACGCGCTCCATCGCCAGCACCGGCACGATTTCGCCCCGCAGCCGGGCCATGCCGGCGAGGAACTCGCTGGCGATCTCGGTGCCGAGCTGTGGCACGGGCTCGATGTCGGTGCCCGCCGCCTCGACCACCTCGTGCACGGCGTCGACCAGCACGCCCAGCGTCTGCGACGCGCCGTCGGCGCTGCGCTGCTCGACGATGACCACGCAGGTGCGCCGTGCGAGGATGGTCGGCGCACCGCCCAGGCGTGCGCCCAGGTCGATCACCGGCACCACCGCGCCGCGCAGGTTCATCACGCCGCGCACGAAGGTGGGCATCAGCGGCAGCACGGTGAGCTGGCTCACCTTGAGGATTTCGCGCACCCGGTCGATGGGCACCGCATACATGCGCGGCCCGACGGCCAGGCGCAGCAGCTGGCTGGTGCCGCTGAGGTCGGTGCCGCCGTCGGCGGGGGCCGACGAGCGTGGCGCGGCGGAGGGTTGGATGTTCATGACTCGGATCCTGCGGCGCAGTGGCGCATCAAAAGCGTGCGAAGGAGGCTTCGTCGATCTCGCCGTGGGCGGCGGGGCTGCTGCTGCCCTTGCGTGCGGGCGCGCTGACGCGGCGCTGCAGCATGGCGTTGAGCTGGCGCGAGGCGCTGGCCGGACCGCTGGTGTGGCTGCTGGAGTGGCCTGCGCCGCCGGTGGCGCCACCGGCTGCGGTGCGTGGCGCCGCCGGTGAGTAGGTGGTGGTCATGGCGGCCATGGCGCCAGCGTCAGACCGGCCGCCGGACTCCAGCTGGAAGAAGGCCATCAGCTCCTGCAGCTGGGCGGCCTGAGCGGAGAGCTCCTCGGCGGTGGCGGAGAGCTGCTCGGAGGCGGAGGCGTTCTGCTGGGTGGAGCCGTTGACGTGCTCCATGGCGGCGTTGATCTGGGTGACGGAGTCGGACTGCTCGCCGGAGGCGGCGGCGATCTCCTGGACCAGCTCGGAGGTCTTGTGGATGGAAGGGACCATCTGGCCGAGCAGGGAGCCGGCCTTTTCGGCGAGCTTGACGGAGGAGCCAGCGAGCTGGCCGATTTCCTGGGCAGCGACCTGGGAGCGCTCGGCGAGCTTGCGGACCTCGGCGGCGACGACGGCGAAGCCCTTGCCGTGGTCACCGGCGCGTGCGGCCTCGATGGCGGCGTTGAGCGCGAGCAGGTTGGTCTGGTAGGCGATGTCGTCGATGATGGAGATGCGCGTGGCGATCGACTTCATCGCCTCGACGGTCTGGGAGACAGCCTCGCCGCCATCGGCGGCCTCGCGGGCGGCCTTGGTGGCGATGCCATCGGTGACGGTGGCGTTCTCGGCGTTCTGGCGCACGGAGGAGGCCATCTCCTGGAGGGAGGCGGAAGTTTCTTCGACGCTGGCGGCCTGCTCGGAGGCGCCCTGGGACAGGCTCTGGGAAGTGGAGGAGACCTGGCCGGCGGCGGCGGTGAGGGCCTGAGCGGCGGAGGTGACCTGGGAGATGGTTTCGACGAGCTGGGAGACCATGCGGTTGAGGTCGCCCTGGAGCTGGCCGAAGATGCCGGCGTGGTCGCCGGTCATGGACTGGGTGAGGTCACCGGCGGCGACGCGGGAGATGGTCTGGCTGACCTGGCCGAGGTTCTGTTCGGTGGTGCCCAGGAGCTGGTTGACGCCGTTGCCGAGGGTGCGCATGAAGGCGGGGGCGTCGTTGGCCAGGGAGATGCGGCGGCTGAAGTCGCCACGGGCGGCGTTCTCGACGATGGAGGTGACCTCCTCTTCGGCGCGCACTTCCTCGGTGCGGTCCACCCACTCCAGCACGGCACCGGCGCGGCTGCCGTCGGCGTTCACGATCGGGCTGGCGGTGAGCAGGATCGCCCGGCCGCCGAACTTCCAGTTGGCGCGATGCGGGCCGGTCAGGCTCTCGACCAGGCGGCGCTGGTGGGCCGGGTTCTTGTGGAAGATGTCGAAGTTCGAACCGATGATGGTCCGGACGTCGAACTTCGGAATCACCGTGCGCAGGTCGTCGGCGATGCGGGTGAGCAGCGCGATGACGGCCTTGTTGGCGTAGCGGATCACGCCGGCGTTGTCGGCGATCAGCACGGCGCTGGGCACGTCGTCCAGCGCCGTGCGGATGCGCAGGTTCTCGTCGGCCACCGCGGCGTTGCTGCGCAGCACTGCGCGCACCTGCTCGATGGTGTGGTTGATGAAGGCCTTCTTGCCCGGGAACGGGGGCAGCGGGGCGTCGTAGTTGCCGCGGCCGAACTCCGCCACCACGCCCATGGCCTGCTTCTTGACGGCGATGTGGGCGCTGACCATCTGGTTGGCCCCCTCGGCCATGCTGCGGAAGTCGCCGCTGAAGCGGCCGACGTCGATCATCACGTCGATGTCGCCACGCTCGTGCTCGGCCGACATCTGGTTCATCTGCGCGATCAGCTCGTTGAGCGTGAGGCGCACATGTTCGAAGGATCGCGCCACGGCAGCGAACTCGTCACGGCCATCGATCGCGGCGGGCACCGACAGGTCGCCGCGGGCCACCGCCTCGGCAGCATGGATGGCACGCGTCGCGCTGCGGCGGGCGGAACGGACGATCAACGTGGTGACCACCACCAGCAGCAGCAGCCCGCCGGCCACGGCGCCCGCCAGCATCACCAGCGTGCGCTGGTGGGCGGCCACGCGGGCGTCGAGGCGCTCGTTGACGATCTTGAAGGCCGGCGCGAGGAGCGCGAACTGGGCATCGATCGCCTGGGTGGTCTCGGCCCAGTACTGCATCGACGGGAAGGTCAGGGCATCGGCATGCACCAGCTGCCGGTCCACCAGGTTGATGCCTGCCTTGGCCGCCGCCACGGCGTCGGCCAGCGGCTTGTCCAGACGCTCACGCAGGGTGGGGTCCGCCTCCATCGAGCGGGTCATGCTTTCCTGTGCGCGACGCAGACTGAGCTGCGACGAGCCGACCAGCGCAGCCAGCGACGCGCGCTGCTCGGCGCTGATCTCCTGCTTGGTCAGGACCGGCGTGCCGCGGGCGCGGGCCTGGCCGAGGCTCTCGGTCAGGCGGGGCAGGTGTTCCAGCGTGGCGACGATCAGGTTGTCGCTGGCGCGGTCCGGGTCCCGGGCGAGGTTGGCGGCGTCCACCACCGCGCTGAGCAGGTCGAACTGCACGTTGATCAGCTCGGTGTGCCGGCCGAAGCTGCCCGGCACGTCAATGCCAGCGCCAGACACGCTGCCGGCCAGGGTCTGCCACTCCTGGCGGATGCGCTGTGCGGTGCTGACCAGCCCCGGGCGGTCGAGGGCCTGTGCCATCGTGCCTACCGATTCGACGGCCACGCCCAGGGCCTGGTCGACCTCGATCTGCTTCTTCTCGCGGTCGGCCCTGATGCCCTGGTTGCCAGCCAGCTGCGCCGACGACATGCCCCGGTGCTGCTGGGTCAGCTGGATCAGCTTCAGCAGGGCGCCGGCCGGTACGGTGCCGGCCTGTTCCTGCCGCGCCAGGCGGGTGAGGTCGACGCGATCGCGCACGACCCAGGCACTGGGCAGTGCGACCATGGCCAGGGCCAGGGCGGTGACCGTGGCGAACTTCTGCCACAGGGTGAGATTGCGGAACAGGTCGGTACGCATGGTGCTTGTCTCTTCAAACGGGCGGGACGGCAGGCTTGTGCCGCCCTTGGATCAGAAGCGGGCGAAGGAGGCCTCGTCGATCTGGGCGCCGGCGCTCAGGCTGCGGCGGTTGCCTGCCGCCGCGGTCATGGCGACCGTGCCGCCTGGGCGCCGCGCCGAGTGGGTGGCTGCCGAGGCCATTGAGGCCGCTTGCGCGCCGTGTCGCTGCAGGCCGCTGGCCTCTTCCAGCTGGAAGAACCTCATCAGCCCCTGCAGCTGGGCGGCCTGAGCGGAGAGCTCCTCGGCGGTGGCGGAGAGCTGCTCGGAGGCGGAGGCGTTCTGCTGGGTGGAGCCGTTGACGTGCTCCATGGCGGCGTTGATCTGGGTGACGGAGTCGGACTGCTCGCCGGAGGCGGCGGCGATCTCCTGGACCAGCTCGGAGGTCTTGTGGATGGAGGGGACCATCTGGCCGAGCAGGGAGCCGGCCTTTTCGGCGAGCTTGACGGAGGAGCCGGCGAGCTGGCCGATTTCCTGGGCAGCGACCTGGGAGCGCTCGGCGAGCTTGCGGACCTCGGCGGCGACGACGGCGAAGCCCTTGCCGTGGTCACCGGCGCGGGCGGCCTCGATGGCGGCGTTGAGCGCCAGCAGGTTGGTCTGGTAGGCGATGTCGTCGATGATGGAGATGCGCGTGGCGATGGATTTCATCGCCTCGACGGTCTGGGAGACGGCCTCGCCGCCGTCGGCGGCCTCGCGGGCGGCCTTGGTGGCAATGCCATCGGTGACGGTGGCGTTCTCGGCGTTCTGGCGCACGGAGGAGGCCATCTCCTGGAGGGAGGCGGAGGTCTGCTCGACGCTGGCGGCCTGCTCGGAGGCGCCCTGGGACAGGCTCTGGGAAGTGGAGGAGACCTGGCCGGCGGCGGCAGTGAGGGCCTGGGCGGCGGAGGTGACCTGGGAGATGGTTTCGACGAGCTGGGAGACCATGCGGTTGAGGTCGCCCTGGAGCTGGCCGAAGATGCCGGCGTGGTCGCCGGTCATGGTCTGGGTGAGGTCACCGGCGGCGACGCGGGAGATGGTCTGGCTGACCTCGCCGAGGTTGTGCTCGGTGGTGCCCAGGAGCTGGTTGACGCCGTTGCCGAGGGTGCGCATGAAGGCGGGGGCGTCGTTGGCCAGGGAGATGCGGCGGCTGAAGTCGCCACGCGCGGCGCTCTCGACGATGGAGGTGACCTCCTCTTCGGCGCGCACTTCCTCGGTGCGGTCCACCCACTCCAGCACCGCACCGGCGCGCTCGCCGGCGTGATTGAAGATCGGGCTGGCGGTGAGCTGGATGGCGCGGCCGCCGAACTTCCAGTTGGCGCGGTGCGGGCCGGTCAGGCCCTCGACCAGGCGGCGCTGGTGGGCGGGGTTCTTGTGGAAGAGGTCGAAGTTCGCGCCGATGATGGTCTTCACGTCGAAGTTCGGCACCACGGTGCGCAGGTCGTCGGCGATGCGGGTGAGCAGGGCGATGACGGACTTGTTGGCGTAGCGGATCACGCCGGCGCGGTCGGCTATCAGCACGGCGCTGGGCACGTCGTCCAGTGCCATGCGGATGCGCAGGTTCTCGTCGGCTGCCGCGGCATTGCTGCGCAGGATGGCGCGCACCTGCTCGATGGCATCGTTGACGAAGCGCTTCTTGCCCGGCAGCTCGGGCAGGGGCTGGCTGAAGTCGCCCGAACCGAAGGCCCGGACCACGGCGATCGCCTGGCGCTTGACGGCAATGTGGGCGCCGACCATCTGGTTGACCCCTTCGGCCATCGTGCGGTACTCGCCGCTGAACCGTTCCGCGTCGATCACGGCGTCGATGTCACCCCGTTCGTGTTCGGCCGACATCGCCTGCATGTCCTGGATCAGCCGCACGAGGCTTTGGCGGCTTTCCTCGAACGATCCGGCGATGAGGGCGAACTCGTCGCGCCCGGCCACCTCGATCGCCCGGTCGATCTCGCCGGCGGCCATGCGTTGTGCGCCGTGCTGCAGTGCGCCAGCGGCCCGCGCCACCGAGGCGAGCACGGCCATGAACAGGTACATCGCCAGGGCCAGTCCGCCCAGCAGCGAGCCGGCCATCAGCAGCCGCTCCTGTTCGATGCGCGCGATGCGGGCCTCCAGGCCGGACTCGAACGCCTTGCCCATCTCGCCGTGCACGCCATCCAGGGCGGCCATGACCTTGCTGCCCTCGGCAAAGAGGGCCGCGGGGTCGGTGGCGCCCGGTCGGCCGACGGATTCCTGCAGGCGGCGCAGGTAGCTGTCCAGCGTGGCCTGAGCGCTGTTCCACGATGCGGGTGCCGCACCGCTGAAGCGCGACAGCCCCTCCATGCGGATCTTCACCAGGTGGGCCTGTTCCGCCATGCGTTCGGTCAGGGTCTCGATGCGCGTGCGCAGGGCCATGGCATCGGCGCCCTGGCCCCCGTTGGCGGACTTGGTGACGCTGTCGCGCAGGAGGGCCAGCAGGTCCATCTGCTGCGGCAGCACGGCCGTGAACAGGTCCATCTGCAGGTAGGTCAGCGGTTCCGGATCGAAGATCACACCGCTCTGTTCGGCCGTCAGGGTGGCGAGCAGGCGGATCTGCTGCTGGGACTGCATGTGCTGGGCCATCAGCCGGTCCGGGTCGGCGCCTGGCGCGACGGGGTTGGCGAGCTGCTGCAGGTTGTCACGCATGCCCGACCAGATGGGGTCGAGGCCCCACTGCGGGTTGGCACTCACCAGCGACTGCACGGCGGCGATCTGCTTGCGCAGCGCCTCCGGCCGCTCCTGCGGCTGGTGGGTGGCCAGTGCGACCAGCGCCTGCCCCCGCACTTCCGAGAGGTCCATCGACAGGTCGAGCACTTCGTGCACCGCATGGTGGCCGGCCGATTCGCTGCGCGCGAACGTCAGTTCGGCCTGTTGGCGCAGACCTGTGTTGGCGATGAGCCAGGCCAGCGGGATCATCAGCGCCGTGCCCACGAGGATCGACTTGCCTGCCAGATTCAGGCGCCCGAGCGGTGCGGCCACTGCGCGGAAATACCAAGGCAATGGGCGATGGCTCGTTGCGGCCGACGAGGTGCGTGCGTTCATGGGGCGTGTGTGCGGTAGAGGTGCGGGGCGCTGGCGGGGCGTGGCGAAACGGGTGGGCCGGAATCAGTTGGCCAGGGCCAGGGACTCGGCGTGACGGGCGGTGGCGGCCGCAGGGCGCCAGGCGCTGCTGCGGGCGGTGGGCTCGGCGCGGCGTTCGGCGAGCTGGAAGCTGGCCACCAGGTTCTGCAACTGCATCGCTTCGCCCTTGAGCTGCTCGGCGGTGGCCGACAGTTCCTCGGATGCGGCGGCATTGCGCTGGGTGGCCTGGTTGACCTGGTCCATCGCGTCGGTGATCTGGCCCACGCTGTCGTTCTGGCCATCCGAGGCCTGCGCGATCTCGCTGACCAGCTCGGAGGTCTTGCGGATGGCCGGCACCATGGAGCCCAGCAGGTCACCGGCGCGCTCGGCCATCCGGACGGAGGAGCCGGCGAGCTGGCCGATTTCCTGGGCGGCGACCTGGGAGCGCTCGGCGAGCTTGCGGACCTCGGCGGCGACGACGGCGAAGCCCTTGCCGTGGTCGCCGGCGCGTGCGGCCTCGATGGCGGCGTTGAGCGCGAGCAGGTTGGTCTGGTAGGCGATGTCGTCGATGATGGAGATGCGCGTGGCGATCGACTTCATGGCCTCCACCGTCTGGGCCACGGCGGTACCACCGTCGTGGGCCTCTTCGGCCGCACGGGTGGCCATGCGGCCAGTCTCCGAGGCATTGGCCGCATTGCGCTGCACCGACTCCGACATCTCCTGGAGCGCCGCCGTGGTCTGCTCGACGGTGGCGGCCTGCTCGGAAGCCTGCTGTGCCAGCGAGTGCGCCGTGCTGGTGGTCTCGCTGGCCGCGTGGTTGAGCCGGCTGGCGGCGCCGCGCACGTCCGACAGGGTGCGGTTCATGGTCGAGATCAGGCCGTTGAGCATCTCGCCGACCTGGCGGATGAAGCCCTCGTGGCGTTGCACATCCATGCGGGTGGTGAAGTCGCCCCGCGTGGCGGCCTCGGCCAGCTTGGACAGATCGGCTTCCGCAGCCAGCTGTTCGGTCCGGTCATGCCACTGGCCGATCGAGCCCAGCCGGCTGCCGTCGGCGTTGACGATGGGGGTGGTGGTGACGTCGTAGGTCCTGCCGCCCAGCACCATGCGGCTGGTCACACGCGACTGCAGGCCGCGCAGGCGTTCGACCGCCGCACCCGGGTCGCGGTAGAACATGCCGATCGAGCCGCCCAGCACCCGCTCGGGGTCGAAGCCGGGGATCTCGCTGCGGAAGGCCGAGGCGTCGCGCCGCACCGTCTCCATCAGCGCCTCGTTGGCATACACGATGGTGCCGTTGGCGTCGGCGATGCGGATCGGCATCGGCGTGGCGTCCAGCGCGCGGTTGACGCGCAGCGCCGAGTCACGCTGGCGGCGGTCTTCCGCGGCAGCGGCCTCGGTGCGAGCGATCGCAGCCAGGGCCTCGGTCTGGTCGAGCCACTCGATCACGGCACCGGTGATCGGCCCGTCGCCGGTGCGCACCGGGGTGATGGTCAGCTCCACCGTGCGGCCGCCGGCGATGCGGGTCACGCGCTGGCGGTGGTCCAGCGGCGGCAGCAGGGCCTGCCCCTGTGGGTCGACCAGCAGGGCATGCACGCGGGCACCCTGGAGTCGGGTCATGTCCAGCATGGGCCAATCAACGCGCAGCGCGTCCTGGTGCTCGGCCAGCCACTCGCGCAGCGAGGCATTGGCGTAGACGACGAAGCCCTCGGCGTCGGTGACCAGCATGCGTGCCGTGGCCACGTCCAGCGCCAGGCTGATGCGCTCGGACTCCATGGCGCGGCGCTTGGAATCTGCCAGCTCGAAGCCCAGGCGGGTCTGCAGGCGCCGGATCGCGTGCAGGGCCGCGACGGGCTCATCCTGCCCGTCCAGGCGGCCCACCAAGCCTTCGAAACGGCCCTGGGCGTAGCGGTCGAGGTGCTCGCGGATGTCCTGCAGGCTCTGGCGCATGCGCTGGCCGAGGCGGTGCACCGCCCAGGCCGAAGCCACCGCGGCGGCCAGCGGTAGCGGTGCCAGCCACCAAGCCTGCAGGGCAGCCATGCCGATCCCGCCGGCGGCGGCCGCGCCACCCAGCCCGACGGCGATGGTGAGCTGGCGCCCGATGGATGTGGTGCCCAGTGCCGATGCCAGGCGCTCGCTGCGGCGGACGGCGGTGGCCTGCACGAATGCACCCTCGTGCACGGTCCAGCCTGGCGCCTGGCCGTTGCGCAGGCGCTTGTAGGCGTTCTCTGCCGCGTCGATCTGGGCACGGGTGGGCACGGTGCGCACCGACAGGTAACCCACCAGCCGGTCGTTCTCCTCCAGCGGCGTCACGTTGGCGAGCACCCAGTAGTGGTCGCCATCCTTGCGGCGGTTCTTCACCAGGCCGGACCAGGGTTTGCCGGCCTGCAGGGTCTTCCACAGATCCGCAAAGGCCTCTTCCGGCATGTCCGGATGCCGCACGAGGTTGTGTGGCTGGCCGATCAGCTCGCGCTCGGTGAACCCGGCCGCTTCGATGAAGTCCTGGTTCACCCAGGTGATGCGCCCCTTGGGGTCGGTGCGCGAGACGATGCAGCTGCCCGCGGGCAGCGGATATTCCTTCTGGGTGACCGGGAGATTGGTGCGCACGGTGGAGGTCCCTAGTGTTCAGGCGGTGGGGTGTGGTCTGGGTCTCAGGCGGTGGCGGGGCGCAGGCCGGCATGGCCCTGGCGGCGCAGCGCGGCGTGGCTGATGGCGGCGTGGCCGACCAGGCTGGGCAGGTCCAGCACGAGCGCCACCTCGCCACTGCCCAGCACGGTGGATCCCGCGATGCCGGGCAGGTGCTGGAAGACGCGGCCCAGCGGCTTGAGCACGGTCTGGTGCTCGCCGAGCAGGCGGTCGACCAGCAGGCCGACCTTGCCGGTGGGGGTGCGCACCAGCAGCATGCTCTGGCGCGCGGGGCGCTCGCCGTCCTGGCGGAAGGCACGGCGCAGGTCGACGTAGGGCAGCACCTCGCCGCGCAGGTCGAAGCAGCCCGACAGCCGCCCGTCGTCGGCCTTGCAGGCCGGTGGCGTCTCGATGCACTCCACCACGCCTTCGAGCGGCACCACGTAGTGCACCTCGCCGACGGTGGTGAGGAAGCCGTCGATGATCGCCAGCGTCAGCGGCAGGCGGATCTGCATCGTGGTGCCCGCGCCGGGCGTGCTGGCGATGTGGATCTGGCCGCGCAGCGAGTCGATGTTGCGCTTGACCACGTCCATGCCCACGCCTCGGCCGGACAGGTCGGTGACCTTCTCGGCGGTCGAGAAGCCGGGCGCGAAGATCAGCTGGTTCACCTCGGCGTCGGTCATTGGCTGGTCGGCGCTCACCAGGCCACGCTCGATGGCCTTGGCCAGGATGCGCTCGCGCGGCAGGCCGCGGCCGTCGTCGCTGACCTCGATGACGATCAGCCCGCTCTCGTGGTAGGCGTTGAGCGCCAGCCGCCCGCGCGGTGACTTGCCGGTGAGCTGGCGGTCCTCCGCCGATTCGATGCCGTGGTCCAGGCTGTTGCGCACCAGGTGCATCAGCGGGTCGGCGATGGCTTCCACCATCGACTTGTCCAGCTCGGTGTCGCCGCCGGTGATCTCCAGCTCGACGTCCTTGCCCAGGCCCTTGCTGACGTCGCGCACCACGCGCTGGAAGCGCGCGAAGGTCTCGCCGATGGGCACCATGCGCAGGCTGAGCGCACCGTCGCGCGCCTCCTGCACCAGGTCGTGGATGCGCTGGGCGGCTTCCAGGAAGGCGGGCGAGGCCTCGCGCTGGGCCACCAGCTGGGCACCCGAGCCGGCGATCACCAGCTCGCCGATCAGGTCGATCAGGCGGTCGAGCTTGTCGGCCGAGACGCGCAGGAAGCGCGTGTCGTCGCCGCGGCGGTCCTTGCTGCCGGCACGGCGCTCGGGCTCGTTGCGGCGGCGTTCGGCGGGGTCCGCGGCGCGGCGTTCGATCTGCGGCGCAGGGGGCTCGCCGGTCGCGGCGGCCTCGACGTTGGCGGGCCGTTCCAGCGCAGCGCCGGCCGCGGCCGCGGGCGCGCCCCGCATTGGCAGGGCCACGCCCTGCGCCGCCCAGGTGGCCAGCAGCCGGGCGCGGGCCGCGTCGTCGTCGCCGCAGCGCTGCCGCAGCAGGGCATCCCAACGCGCCGCCGGCGCATCGGGCTCCAGGATGGTCAGGTCGCAGTCGTCGATCAGGAACTCGAAGACCTGCTCGATCATCGCCCGGTCGGCGTCGTCGCTGGCAAAGCGCAGCTCGAAGCCCAGGTGGCAGTCCTCGGCGTCCAGCGCGTCGAGCCCCGGCACGCGCTCGTCCAGCGTGGCCACGTGCTCGACCGTGCCGAGCGTGGCCAGGTAGCGGATGAAGGACAGCGGGTCCAGACCGTTGCGCAGCGCATCCAGGCGAAAGCGCAGCGAGATCTGCCAGGAACCGCCCACCGGTGCCGCCGCCGCCGCGGTGCCGGCACCCGGCGCGTGGGCCTGCTGCGCAGGGGCCTCCAGGCCGAGCAGGGTGCGCAACTGGGCGCCCAGGTCACGGCTGATGGCATCGAGTTCGGGGTCGGGCGTGTCGGAGCGGCCGGCGCGCACCTCGTCGAGCAGGCGCTCCATCTGGTCACGGCTTTGCAGCAGCGCGGCGATCAGCGGCTCGTCCACCGCCAGGTGGCCGGCGCGAACCGCTTCGAGCAGGGTCTCCACCTCGTGGGTGAAGCCCACCACGGCGTCGCAGCCGAACAGGCCGGCGGTGCCCTTGATCGTGTGGGCGGCGCGGAAGGCGGCGTTGATGACCTCGGCGTCATGCGGGTCCGTTTCCAGTCCGAGCAGGCACTGCTCGAACTGGCTCAGCAGCTCGTCGGCCTCTTCCAGAAAGCCGGCACGCGCCGCGGCCAGGATCTCGTCGTCGTCGTGGCGGGTCGTCATGCCAGCACTCCTTCGGGTTCGACCGGCAGGGCGGCCCACAGCGCATCGCCCAGGCCCAGGGTGTCCAGCACGTCGTCCACGCCGCGGTTGCTGGCGGCCAGCTGCATCGATTGCCCGCGAGCGGCCAGGCTGCGCCGGGTGGCGAGCAGCAACTGCACGCCGGCGCTGTCCAGCGTGGCCACGGGGGACAGGTCCAGCGCCAGGCAGGCGCCGGGGGCATCGCCCAGCTCGTTGAGGCCGGTGAGCAGCGCCAGTTGCCAGTCGGCGGCGGTCTGGATGGTCAGCTCGCCTTCCAGGCGCAGCGTGTGCGTCGTGCCCATCACGTCACACGCACAGGCGGTTGACGGCGTCCACCAGCTGGGAGGGCTGGAAGGGCTTGGTGATCCAGGCGCGGGCACCGGCAGCGCGCCCCTCGGCCTTCTTGGCCTCCTGGCTCTCGGTGGTCAGCATGATCACCGGCGTGAACTTGTAGGCCGCCTGCGTCTTGACGTGGCGCAGGAAGCTCAGCCCATCCATGTTGGGCATGTTCACGTCGCAGACGATCAGGTTGATCTTCTGTCCGTTGAGCTTGGCGCTCGCGTCCTTGCCGTCACCGGCTTCGATCACGGTGTAGCCCGCCTTTTGCAGGGCCAGCTTCACCACGGTGCGGAAGCTGCTTGAATCGTCCACCACGAGGATGGTCTTGCTCATATCTGGACTCCTAGAGACTCTGGCAGGTACTGTGGCCGGGATGGGCCATCGACGAGGCGTGGAAATCAGCGGCAAACCTCTTGCAGATCTGCGCTTTCAGGGGCGAAGAAGGGTGTGGCGGCGGTGGCCTGGCGCGGCGGCCGGTCATCAGAAGAACTCCACGGCGGGGCCGGCCTGCACGCTGACGGTGCCGTGGTGGTGGTCAAGCTGCTCGCGCATCGAATAGCTGCGCTCCAGCCGGTGCAGCCACTCCTGCACGGTGGCGTGGTCGGCCCGGCCGCCCTCGTCGAGCCACTCGACCAGGCGCTGCATGTCGGCGGTGACGTTGGTCAGCATCTGGCTCTGCCGATCCTGGTGCTGCATGTTCATGTACAGGCGGTCCAGCGCCTCGCCCACGTCCAGCCGGGCGGCACGCAGGGCCTGCGAGTTGCCGCGCTGGCGCTGCAGGTCATCGAGGATCTGGCGCACCACCGCGCGGGCACGCTCCTCGGCCTGCCAGGCGATTTCCTCGTCGTCGCAGGCGTGCTGCGCGGCCTGAGCGGCCAGGCGGTCGAGCCCTTCGAGCAGCTGCTGCAGTTGCGTGCCGATCGATGCGGCGGTGTCGCCGCTCTGGCGTGCCAGCTGGCGCACCTCCTGAGCGACGAAGCCGAACCCACGCCCCTGTTCGCCGGCCCGGCTGGCCTCGATGGCCGCGTTCAGCCCGACCAGGTGGGTGCTGCCGGCCAGCTGGCCGATGCGCGTGCTGCTGCGCAACAGTTCGTCCAGCGTGGTGCGGGTGGTCTGCAGGGCCTGCAGCATCGTCGCCTGGCGGGCAAAGGCCTGGCGTGTGGGCTCCAGCAGCGCCTGCACCTGGGCCTCGCAGGCCTGCATCAGCGCGTCGCCCGTGCCGGCCGGGGAGCTGAGCTGGCCGCCTGCGTTGAGGGCTTCGTCCAGGCGGCTCTGGATGGTGGCAAAGCTCTCGATGATCAGGTTGACCTGCTGCTCGCCCTCGGTGCGGGCGGCGTCGACGTTGCGTTGCCAGATCGGCACGACCTCGCGGGTCAGCCCGCTGGCGTGCCCATCGCCATCCGTGTTGGGTCGGCGTGCGGCGGTGGATGCGCTCGCGCGGCGCCATGCCAGTGCGGTGACGCCCAGCGCCGCCACGAGGCCGACGGCCCATGCCCAGGGGCCGGCCTGGGTGGCCGCCGCGCAGGCGAGGGCGGACAGCGCACCGGCGCCCAGGGAGCGTGCATCTGGCCGCCAGCGTGCCTGGCGCCAGGCCGGGCCGGGCGGTGCGCCGGCAGTGGGTGGGGGCGAGGCTCCTGATTCCATTTGATTTTGGGGTGGTGTACAGACCGGACAGGTCGGCTCAGGCTATGCACCTTAGGTCCGTTACCCGGGGGGTGATGGCTGGAAAACCCATGGCCGTCGGCACCATATCGGCAGCTGATGCGCCAACTGGATGGCTAGGCTTGCCTGGCGTTCCCCGGGCCGTTCAAGCCCAGGCAGGCGTGCTCCGATAACGTCGGCGGGCGCCGCCAGACCGCGGCTCGCCCGCTGCCGTTTCATCTCAACAAGGGATATGACTCATCCACCGCCCAACGCCTCGTCGCCCACCGTGCGCCGGTGGACCGATGGCTTCGATCTGGCCGAGTTGCGGGCTGTCTGGCGCTTCCACGGGATGTGGGGCCCCGGCATGCTGGTGCTGCGCAATCTCTCGATGGCGTGGAAAGCCACCGTTATCTTGGGCTTGCTGACGCTTCCGTTGGGATTGGTCGGCGTGAGCTATCTGCGCAGCGTGTCAGAGCGAGTCGATGCGATCGATTTGCATCTGGCTCGTGTAGATGCCTTGATTGACGTGGGCCGCATGTCGGCGGCCGTGCGTGCTGAGCGTGCCCGTGCCGTGCGCAGCAGTCTGGGCGTACCGATTGAACCCGCTGGTCGGAATCCCGCCGACGGCATGGTTGCGGAGGCCGCTGCCTGGCAGTCGCTGCAGCGCAGTTCACTGGCAGACCTTGTCGTGGTGCGCGCTGCCATGGGCGAAGCGACCAAAGCCCGCGCGCAATTCCTGGCGCTCTACTCCGGTTCGGCAGGATCAGGCGGCCAGAAGCTGGTATTCGGAGCGCCGGAGCACGTCAGGGCCGCCGAAGCCTATCAACACGCCGCCGACCAGTTGGCGAAAGTCATCTTTGATGCGGGAGAGGGGCAGCCGCTGCCCGGCCAGGGTTTGCGGTCGTTGATGGCCGGTGCGGTGCAGCCCATTTCCGAACTTGTCGAGGCCGCCGATCGACTCGCAGATGTCGCAGTCAATGAGCGTGACAAGGGCCAGTTGACCGCGCAGCGCCTGCACGACAGTGCGCTGACTTTGGGCATGGCACGGCAGGAACTCGATGAAATGCGCTCCGAATTGAAGCTGGCTGACGCCGCGGGGCAGTCGGTGGTTCGAAGCGAGCTGCTTCCGAAACTGGATCGCATCGAAGTGCTCCTGGCGCGGCTTGCAACCCTGCAGTTGCCAGTGGGCAGCGCGCATCTGGTCGACGCATTGCCGCCAGTGCTGCCCGAGCTGACGCGTGTTGCCGACGCATCGCGAAACGCGGCGCTCACGGCCGTACGGGTCGGTTTGGTCGCTCGGCGCGAGGCGGTCTGGCTGGGACTGAAACTTGAGTTGGTTTCACTGCTGGTGTGCGCCGCTGCAGCCTTGTACGCCATGGTCTGCGGCTACCGCGTCATCAGCGGTGGCCTGGTCACGTTGCGCAGCCATGCGGCGCGCATGGCCGAGGGCGACTTCTCGCAGATCCCGCAGCCGCGCGGCCATGACGAGGTGGGCGAGGCGCTGGGCAGCCTGCGCCTGTCGCTGCTGCGCATGAACGAGCTGTTCGCCACCGTCACGCGCGGCGTGTCCTCGCTGGCGCATGCGGTGCACGAGGTGGCCGACGGCAATGCCGGCCTGGCCCAGCGCACCCAGACCGCCGACCAGGGCATCCACCGCATGACCAGCCGGGTGCTGTCCTTCTCCGAGAAGATGGACGACTGCGGCCGCGAGGTGGACGAGGCGGTGGACCACGCCCGCGCGATGCGCATCGATGCCGCACGCAGCAAGAAGAGCATGGCCGGCCTGCGCGAGCGCATGGATGCGCTGCAGCGCAAGAGCAGCCAGATCGGCGATGTCATCGGCCTGATCGACGGCCTGGCGCATCAGACCCGCATGCTGGCGCTGAACGCCTCGGTCGAGGCGGCCCGGGCCGGCGAGGCCGGCAGGGGCTTTGCCGTGGTGGCCTCGGAGGTGCGCGCGCTGGCGCAGCGCAGCGCCGAAGCCGCCACGCAGGTGGCCGGGATCATCGAGGCGTCCACGGCCGAGATCGTCGATGGCCACGCCCTGAGCGGGCGCGCCAGCGAGATGGTCACGCTCACCGAGGAGCGCATCACCGCGATCAACGAGCGCATGAACCGCATCGTCGAGGTGCTGCGCGCCAGCACGTCCGAGGCCGAGGAGGTGCTTGGCCTGGCCCGCGAAGTCGGCACCGCCACCGACGGCAACGTGCAGCTGATGAACCAGCTCACCGACGCCTCGGTCGCGCTGCGCGGCCAGGGCGACACGCTGGAAGCCGCGATGGCGCAGTTCAAGCTGGTCTGACTTGCCAGCCGTCGGGCACCGCCTTGCCCGGGCAGCCAAACGGCCGGCCGACATGCGGTGCCCCGAGATGGCAAATCATTACACTCCTGCCAGAACATCACCACAGGAGACAGCCGTTGGCAGCAATGGGGCATGCGATGACGCGTGCGGTGGTGCCGTGACGCGTCCGTGGTACCGCTGGACGGCGATGGGCCGGCGCTGGGGTGCATCGTTGAAGGCGCGCATCGCCCTGGCCTGCGTGCTCATCATCGCTGCGAGCGTGTTCACCGCCGCCTGGCTGGCCCTGGCCAAGGCGCGTGCGCAGACGGCGCAGATCCTGCGCGAGTCCGAGGCGGCCAACGCGCAGCGCCTGGCGGCCATCCTCGGCCAGCGTGTCCTGCGCCTGCAGGCGGCGCTGCACTCGGCGGCCAAAGTCGTGCCGGTCGGGCGCTTCGACGACACCGCCGCACTGGCCGCCTACATGGACCAGCGACAGGTCACGGCCACGCTGTTCGCAACCCTGACGCTGGTGGACCGGCGCGGCGAGGTCCTGGTGGCGCGCGACGAATCGGGTGTGCGCCACCCCCGCATCAACCTGGCGGACCGGCCGTCCGTGCGCGCGGCACTCGACCGGGGAGTGAGCACCGTCTCAGACCCGGTGATCGCGCGCGTGGCCGCCGAGCCGATGCTGTTCTTCGCCGTCCCGATCCGGGCCGACGACCGGCAGGTAGTGGGAGCCCTCAACGGGGGGCTGCGCCTGAGCTCGCGTGACCTGCTGATCGATCTGGTCACCGGCGGTGGCGGCGCAGGCGGGGGCGATGGCGGGCGGGGGCCGACGAGGCCGGCCGGGCCGAGCGTGGATGCCGGCAGTTTCGTGGACACCGTGGTGGTGGACCGCTTTGGCACGGTGCTGGCGCATCCCGATGCACGCATGGTGATGCGCTCGGTGCGCGACGATGCGCGCTTGGCCAGGGCGTGGCGTGCCACGGCGCTCGTACCGGCGGTGTCGGCGTCGACCGGTGCGGGCCAGGCCGCCGCTGGCGAGGGGCTCGCGCGCCCGGAACCGGAGGACGTGATCGTGGCCAGTGCCAGCGTGCCTGAACTGCAGTGGCAGGTGCTGCGCGTGGCGCCGACGCAGCAGATGCTGGCCGGCTTCGACGCGGCGCGCACCGAGGTCGCCGCCATCGCGCTGGGGGTGGCGGTCCTGGCCGGGGGGCTGATCCTGCTGTGGACCGGCTGGCTGATGCGCCCGCTGGAGCAGCTCGAACGGCGCGCGCGTGCGCTGGTACCCGGCGGGCCGGCGCCCGGCGAGGGCTGGCCCAGTGCGGGCGGTGAGATCGGCGCGCTGGTGCATGCGCTGCGCGAGGCGGTGCAGCAGCGCAGCCAGGCCGAGGCCGACACCGCCAGCCTGCTGGGCAAGATGCAGTCGATGCTGCACACCGCGCCGATCGGCATCGCCTTCACGCGCAGCCGCAACTTCGAGTTGGTCAGCGACGAGTTCTGCGCGCTGCTGGGCTACGGCCCCGGCGAGCTGGTGGGCGAGCCCGCCTCGCTCATCTATGCCAGCCGGGACGACTACGTGGCGCTGGGTGGGCGTGTGGCCGACGCCTTTGCGCAGCAGTTCGAGTTTGTCACCGACTGCGAGTTCGTCCGCCGCGATGGCAGCCACTTCGTCGGCGAGCTGCGCGGGCGCCCCGTGAAGCACCAGGATCCGACGGCCGGCACCATCTGGCTGCTGCGCGACGTCACCGCCGAGCGCGCTGAGCACCGCGAACTCGCCTGGTCGGCCAGCCACGATGCGCTGACCGGGCTGGCGAACCGGCGCCATTTCGAGGTTGAGCTGCAGCGGCTGCTGCCGCAGGTGCGCCCGGATGCCCCGGCGGCGGCGCTGTTCATCGACCTGGACCACTTCAAGGCCATCAACGACACCGCCGGGCACGCCGCCGGTGACCGGGTGCTGCGCGAGGTCGCCACCGCCCTGGTGGGCAGCGTGCGGCGCGACGAGCTGGTGGCCCGGTTGGGCGGCGACGAGTTCGTCATCGTGCTGCTGCATTGCGACCTCGCTGCCGCCGCGCGCGTGGCCGAGAAGGTGCGTGCCGCGGTGCACAGCATCGGCTTCGTCCACGACGGCCAGCTGCTGGCCGTGGGCGCCAGCCTGGGCGTGGTGCCCATCCCGCCGGGCACGGCCACCGTGGCGAACGTGCTGCAAATGGCCGACTTGGCCTGCTACGCGGCCAAGAGCGAAGGCCGCAACTGCGTCCACGTGCAGGCGGCTGAGCAGGTGGCTGTGCAGGCGCTGCCGGCCTCGCCAACGCCAGGCGACGCCTGACCCGGCCGAGCAGGGCCGCCCTGCCGTTCGTTTCTTTCGCACCTTTCATCCCTTCCATCCGGCCGTTCGTCGCACGGGGCGCTGTGCATTTGTCACAGTCTGCCTACACTGCCGGTTCGTTTGCCGGGCTGGCGTGGTGGCCCGGTGCCGTTCCGGTCAGGGGTGAGCGATGCGCAGGCGTGCAGTGGCGGTGGGTGGGGTGAGTCTGGTCATGCTGGGGGCGCTGGGCTGGTGGGCCGCGCGGGCTGCCAGTGGCACGACGGCGCTGTCCGCTGCCGCGGCAGCCTCTGCGCCGATGGTGCTGGAGTTTTCGGCGCGCGAGGTGGTGACCGCCCAGCGGCTGGCACTGCCGAGCGTGGTGGAGTTTTCCGGCGCCCTGGTGGCGCCGGGCACCGCGGTGGTGCGCGCCAAGGCCCCCGGGCGGCTGCTGAGCCTGGCGGTGGCCGAGGGCCAGCGCGTGCGGGCCGGCCAGGTGCTGGGCCAGATCGACCAGAGCGAGCTGGCCAGCCGCCTGCGCGAGCGCGAGGCTGCCACCGAGGCGGCACGCGCCCAGTTCACGCTGGCCGAGCGCCAGCACCGTGCCAACGAGGGGCTGGCGGCGCAGCAGTTCATCGCGCCTACCGCGCTCGAGACCTCGCTGAGCCAGATGAACGCTGCGCGCGCCCAGTGGCAGAGCGCCCAGGCGCAGCTCGACACGCTGCGTCTGGCGCAGCGCGACGCCACACTGACCGCGCCGATCGCCGGCATCGTGGCCAAGCGGCAGGTGCTGCCGGGCGAGCAGCTGGCCGTCGAACAGGCGGTGCTGACCATCGTCGACCTGGCGCGGCTGGAGCTGGCCGGGCTGGTCGGCACGCACGAGGTGGCGCGGCTGCGCCCTGGGCTGGCGGTGCAGGTGCAGGTTGAGGGGCACGATCAGCCGGCGCAGGCGCGCATCGAGCGCATCGCCCCGGCGGCCGAGCCGGGCACGCGCTCGATCGGCGTCACCGTGGCGCTGCCCAATCCGGACGAACGCTACCGCGCCGGCCCCTACGCTGTGGCGCGCGTCGTGCTGGACGACGCCACGCCGCGCCTGACGCTGCCCGCCACGGCGCTGACCTCGGCCTCCGGCCAGGAGCACGTCTGGACGCTGGAGGCGGGCAAGCTGATGCGCCGGGCCGTGACCACCGGGCGGCGCGATGCAGCGTCCGGCCGTGTCGAGCTGCTGGCGGGGCTGCCCGAGGGCGTGCCGGTGCTGCTGGCGCGCTTCGACAACCTGCGCGAGGGCGCGCCGGCCCGGGTGCGTGGCGAGGCGGCCGTCCCCGTCCCCATGGCGGTGTCGCGTTGACCGCCGCGCCCCGCTTCCGACAGGAGTTCCAGCCATGTGGATGACGCGCGTCGCGATCCGCAACCCGGTGTTCGCCGCCATGGTGATGGTGGCGCTGACGGTGCTCGGGCTGTTCGCCTACGCCCGCCTGGGCGTCGAGCAGCTGCCCGACGTGAGCCCGCCGGTGGTCTTCGTCTCGGTGGCCTACCCGGGTGCCTCGCCGGAGGCGGTCGAGACCGAGATCACCCAGCCGCTGGAGCAGGCGCTCAACGGCGTGGCCGGCGTGAAGATGATCCGCTCCAACAGCTGGGAGGGCCGCAGCGAGACGGTGGCCGAGTTCCAGCTCGATGCCGACGTGCAGCGCGCCACCCAGGAGGTGCGCGACAAGGTGGCGCAGGTGCAGGTCAACTTCCCGAAGGAAGCCAAGCAGCCCTTCGTCGGCCGCTTCGACAACGACAACGCCCAGCCCACCGTGGTGCTGGCGCTGCTCTCCCAAGGAAACGCCGGGCCGCCCCAAGTTTCCTTGACCCCCGTGGGGGGCGGGCAGGGCTCAGCCCTGACCTGGGGGCACACTGAAGGCCGCAGCGCGCGCGAGCTGGCGCTGATCGCCGACCAGACGGTGCGCCGCCGCCTGGAGCGCGCCGAAGGCGTGGCCCGGGTGGTCAGCACCGGCCTGGCGCAACGCCAGCTGCGCATCGACCTGGACCCGCAGCGCCTGCGCGCGCTGGGGCTCACGCCGGCCGATGTGTCGGCCGCGCTCGCACGCGCCAACAGCGACCAGCCGGTCGGATTGATCAGCAGCGCGGTGGAGGACGCCGTGCTGCGCGTGGAGGGCCGCGTGCGCGACCCGCGCCGCTTTGCCGAGGTCGTGATTGCACGGGCCGCCAACGGGGCGGTGGTGACGTTGGCCGACGTGGGCACGCTGGTGGACCGCGAGGCCGAGCCGGAATCGATCTCGCGCGTCAACGGCCGCCCGGCGGTGAACTTCCAGGTCTACAAGCAGCAGGACGCCAACGTGGTGCGCACCGGCGACGCAGTGCTCGAAGCCGCCGAGGAACTGCGCCAGAGCCTGCCGCCGGGCGTGACGCTGGAGACGATCTACGCCAACAGCGACTGGGTGAAGGACTCGCTGGCCGGCGTGCAGCGTACGCTGATCGAGGGTGCGCTGCTGACCATCGTGATCGTCTTCCTGTTCCTGCACAGCTGGCGCAGCACGGTGATCACCGGGCTGACACTGCCGATCGCGGTGATCGCCACCTTCATGGCGGTCTATGCCTTCGGCTTCACGCTGAACTTCATGACGATGATGGCGCTGAGCCTGTGCATCGGCCTGCTGATCGACGACGCCATCGTGGTGCGCGAGAACATCGTGCGCCACGTCGCCATGGGCAAGGACCACCACCGTGCCGCCGAAGACGGCACCAACGAGATCGGCCTGGCGGTGATGGCCACCACCTTCGCGATCTGCGCGGTGTTCGTGCCGGTGGCCTTCATGAAGGGCATCGTTGGCAAGTTCTTCTTCCCCTTCGGCATCACGGTGACGGTGGCGGTGCTGGTCAGCCTGTTCGTCAGCTTCACGCTCGACCCGATGCTGTCCTCGGTCTGGCCCGACCCGCACTCGGACCGCGTGCGGCGCTGGCCGGTGGTGCGCCATGCGATCGCGCTGACCGACGGCCTGATGGACGGGCTGCACCGCGCCTACGAGGGGCTGATCGGCTGGGCCTTCAGCGGGCGGCGCTATCGGCTGCGCTGGTTGCCCCTGCCGGTCTACGGCCGGCCCTTCGACGCCCGGGGCCGGCGCGATGCCACGCAGCCGCGCCGCTGGCGGCTGGCCACGCTGACGCCGCGCGGCGTGGTGCTGGGCCTGGCCGCGGCCAGCCTGGCCGGCGCGCTGGCGCTGGTGCCGCTGATCGGGGCCGAGACCATGCCGCAGACCGACCAGGGCTACACCCAGATCACCGTCAAGCTGCCTGTGGGCAGCAGCCTGGCGCGCTCGGACGAGAAGATCCGCCAGGTCGAGGCCATCGTGATGGCCTTCCCCGAGGTGCGCACGCTCACCACCAGCATCGGCGGCGAGAACGGCCGCAGCCAAGCCACCCTGGGCGTGGGGCTCAAGCCGCTGGCGGAACGACGGCGCCGCCAGGCCCAGGTCGAGGAGGCGCTGCGCGAGGCGCTCAAGCCGGTGCCGGGCATCGAGATCGCGCTGGGCTGGAACCGGCCGATCTACGTCGCCCTGCTCGGCCCGGATCCGGCGGTGCTGGAGCGGCTGACCACCGACTTTGCCGCCCAGGTGGCGAAGATCCCCGGCATCACCGACCTGGAGACCTCGGTCAAGCCCGGCCTGCCGGCCTACGCGGTGCGCCTCAAGCCCGACGCGATGCGCGAGCTGGGCCTGACCGCGCCGCAGCTGGCCGCCAGCCTGCGCGCCTACGTCAACGGCGAGGTGGCCACCCACTGGACCACGCCCGACGGCGAGCAGGTGGAGGTGCAGCTGCGCCTGCCTGAGGCGCAGCGCCGCAGCGTGGCCCAGCTCGCCCGCCTGCCGGTGGCCTACGCGAAGGATGGCACGCCCATCGCGCTGGAGAGCGTGGCCACGCTGGTGCCCGTGGCCAATCCGGATGTCATCAAGCGCCAGAACCTGCAGCGCCGCCAGGGCGTGTACGCCGGGGTGGACCAGAAATCAGGCCGCGCGGTGGGCGATGTGGGCGCGGACGTGCAGAAGCTGGTCAAGGCCACCGCGCTGCCGCCGGGCTACCGCTTCGACGTGGGCGGCCAGACCAAGGAGCAGGCGGAGATCTTCGGCGCCATCTTTGCGGCGCTGGGGCTGGCGGTGATCTTCATCTACATCGTGCTGGCCAGCCAGTTCGGCAGCTTCGTGCAGCCGCTCGCGCTGATGGCCTCGCTGCCGCTGAGCCTGATCGGCGTGATGGGGGCGCTGCTGCTGTCGGGGTCGACCATCAACCTGTTCTCGATGATCGGGCTGATCATGCTGATGGGCCTGGTGACCAAGAACGCCATCCTGCTGGTGGACTTCGCCAACCAGGCCCGCCGCGGCGGCGCCACGGTGGCCGAGGCGCTGCGCCAGGCCGGCCAGGCGCGCATGCGCCCGATCATGATGACCACGATGGCGATGGTCTTCGGCATGCTGCCGATGGCGCTGGCGCTCAACCAGGGTGGCGAGATCCAGGCGCCGATGGGCCGCGCCATCATCGGCGGGGTGATCACCTCCACGCTGCTGACGCTGGTGGTGGTGCCGGTGATCTACAGCTACCTGGTGCGTGAGCTGCGCGGCCGCAGCGAGCGGTCCGCGGCTGCCAGGGGCCCGCAAGGAGGGGCAACGCTGTCCGCCCAGCCGGCGGCGCCGCGCGACGAGCTGTGACGCCGCCGGGCTGAGCGGTGCGGTTCAACTCGCGGCGGTGTCGTCGTCGCTACTGCGGCCAGCGGCAGCGCCCATCGCCTCTTGCCACATCCGCTTGGGCACATGGCGGGTCAGCCGGATCAGCGCCTGCTCGACCAGTGCCGGGTGGATCTCGTGGCCGACGCCCTGGGCGATGTCCAGTGTCGCGTCCCCGTCCAGGGCGCCGAGGTGCTCGATGGCCTCGCGGGCGTGCGCGGCCGGGATCACCGGGTCGGCCCCGCCGTGGAAGAAGTGCAGTGTCGTCAGCCGCGGCGGCTGGGCCGGCAGCGAGGCGTAGCGGCCGGAGAAGGCCAGCACCCGGCCGGCCAGGCCATCCGCCTGGGCGATGGCTTCGAGCGCCATGATCGAGCCCTGCGAGAAGCCGATCAGCGCGGTGGCTGCCTCGCCCACGCCCAGGCGCTGCTGCGTGGAGCGGATGAAGGCCAGCAGCGCCGGCAGTGCCTCGGCCACGCGCGCCGGGCGGTTGGCCTCGGTCACACCCAGCACGGAGAACCACTGGCGGCCGGCACCGCCGCCATCAAAGGCGTGAAAGCCCTGCGGCAGCACGAAGGCCGCCTGCGGGAACTGCCGTTGCAGGAAGTGCGCCAGCGGCAGCAGCCCTTCGGCGCTGGCGCCAACGCCATGCAGCAGGATGAAGAGCTGCCTGGCATCGCCGTCGCTGGGCAGCAGTTCGATCGGGGTCGGGGAGGGGGGCGTCGTGCTCATCGCGACACTGTAGCGACGCCCGGCGCTCCCATCGCTTCACGGAACTGAACTCGGCGTTCGAGGATGGGCACGGCTGGTCGGCCGAACTTGGCGCCCACAGTCTGCCGCGTGGGGTGCTGTGCCCTCGTTGGCCAGGCAGGGATACGCGCGTGTCCGGACAGGCCGGTGCACATCTGCTAGGCTGGCTTCATTGTCCAGCCGGAGACTTCCATGCGCCCTGCCGCGAAGTACCTCCTCATCCTCGAATCGGCCGGTGCGATGACTGCGCGCCTGTTCGATGCCGAACATCGACACCTGAGCGACTTTGACGCCGCCTCCGAGGAGGTCGCCGTGATGACCAGGGGCCTGTATGCCCAGCAGGGTGCGCGGGCCGGTGAGTGGGGCTCGGCCCTCGAAGGCCACAGCCCGGTGGAACTGGCCGAGGCGCAGGTTTACACCCTCGACCTTTGACACCCGCCGTCAGCCGGCCGCCGCAGAGCAGGCGGCGCGGAGGTCCGTCGCAAAGGCATCCACCGACTCAGGCCGAGTGTCCCAGCTGCACATGAATCGGCAGCCGCCTCCGGCGATGAACTCGTAGAAGCGCCAGCCTTCGGTACGCAACCGCGTGATGGCGGCCGGCGGCAGCTTGGCAAACACCGCATTGGCCTGCGGCGGGTGCAGCAGCTCGACGCCCGGAACGGGCAGCAGCGCTTGGTACAGACGCTGCGCCATCGCGTTGGCGTGGCGGGCGTTGGCCAGCCAGGTGTCGTTCTCCAGCAGGCCCAGCCAGGGCGCGGAGATGAAGCGCATCTTCGAGGCGAGCTGCCCGGCCTGCTTGACGCGGTAGGCGAAGTCCTCGCTCAGCGCGCGGTCGAAGAACACCACCGCCTCGCCCACCGGCAGGCCGTTCTTGGTGCCGCCGAAGCAGAGCACGTCCACCCCGGCGCGCCAGGTGATGTCGCTCGGGTGGCAGCCCAGCGTGGCCACCGCGTTGGCGAAGCGCGCACCGTCCATGTGCAGCTTCAGGTGCCGGCGCTTGGCGATCGCCGCGATGGCACGCACCTCGTCCACCGAATACACCGTGCCCAGCTCCGTGGCCTGCGTCAGGCTGACCACCTTCGGCTTGGGGTAGTGGATGTCGCTGCGCTTGGTGACCAGGGCCTCCACCGCGTCCGGCGTGAGCTTGCCCAGCCGAGCGGCTTCGCTGGAGGTCTCGGCCACCAGCAGCTTGGAGCCATTGGAGAAGAACTCCGGCCCGCCGCACTCGTCGGTTTCCACATGCGCCACCGAGGTGCAGATCACCGAGTGGTAGCTCTGGCACAGCGAGGCCAGCGCCAGCGAGTTGGCCGCCGTGCCGTTGAAGACGAAGTAGACGTCGCAGTCGGTCTGGAACAGCTCGCGCAGCGCGTCCGACACCCGCTGCGTCCAGCGATCCTCGCCGTAGGCCGGCTCATGGCCGCTGCCGTTGGCCTCGTGGAACCAGCGCTCGGCGTTGGGGCACATGCCGGCGTAGTTGTCGCTGGCGAAGTGTTGGCGGGGATTCGGGGCGGAAGCGCTCATGGCGGTACGGATGTCCATGGGTCGAAGAGAGGGACGCTGGTGCGAAGAAAGTCGGGCGTGTTGCGGGTCACCAGCGTCTTGCCGTGGTGCAGTGCGGTCGCGGCAATGAACAGATCCGGCTGCGAATAGGTGTGGCCTGACTTGCGGCCCTGCTCGACCAGCAGGCGCCAGCGCAGCAGCACGTCCTCCGAGACGGGCAGCGTGCGCTGACGGAACATCGGCCGCACCCGCCCGTCTAGCCACTCGTGCAGCTCGCGGCGGCGCAGGGCGTCGTCGACGCACTCGATGCCGAAGCGGATCTCGGCCAGGGTCACCTCGCTGACGAACAGACTCTCCAGCAGTTGGCCGGCGACGAAGTCGACCACGCGCGCGTCCGGGCGCGGCCGCCGCAGCTCCGACAGCACGTTGGTGTCGAGCAGCCAGCCGCTCACAGCTCGACCTCTCGCACCGGCATCGGCGTCGACCGGGCGGGCTCAATCTCGATGTCCCGGTGGGGCGATGCCTGCAGCGCGTCGATCAGCGCCCGGCCGGTCTGGTCACCCTGCAACCGGTCGAACTCGGCGGCGTCCACCACTACCACCGCCTGCCGACCATGGACGGTGACGCGCTGCGGCCCGGCCTGATGCGCGAGCCGGACGACTTCGCTGAATCGCGCCTTCGCGTCCTGCAGCCGCCATGACGCGACGGGCTGTTCCTCGGCGCGCAACGGGTTGGACAATTCAAGACTGGTCATGCTGACCAGATTAGCACGATATGGATTGAGTCAGTTCGTCAGTGCAATTTCGTCCATCGACAACAGGCATTCAAAACAGCCGTGGATCGAACTGGAACGGCTGACGCTCGATTCTCAGCCGGATGGCGCTGTAGCGGGGGTGGGCCGGGTTGAGGATCAGGTTGTGCTCGGCTGGTTCGACGAAGGACGGTACCCACAGGCCCAGGCTGGCGATGCCAACGAGCCAGGTCATGCCGATGGCCTGCGTCGCTGCTTCGTTGCGGCGCCAATCGGCCGGCAGGCCGAGGTCGACAACGTCCAGGATGGGCGCATCGTCCGGCAGGTCGAGTTGCATCAAGGCCTGATCTCTTGGATGGGCGCCATTGCAGTGCACCCGCTTTTCGAGTTGGCACAGGGCGCGGCTGGACGCGGCGTAGACCACCTGCAGCGGGCCGCGGGTATGCCAGCGGCCGTTGCCGAGGGTGGAGCCAAACCCCCGCGAAGCCAGCAGTGCGGGTTCGGCGGGGACTGGGTTCGGGCAGTGGCCGATGCGCCAGACGGTCGTCAAACGACCCCGCCGTACTTGATGGCCAGCAGGATGTCCTTCACGCGCTGCGCGCCATAGCCGGTCTTGGCGGTTTCGAGGGGCGTTTCGCCATCGAGCATCGGGTGGGGCTGACGCAGCCAGCGTGAGGCGTCGGCCTCGGACTCGAAGGTGTCGCAGGCCATCTGGTCGAGTTCGAGAAAGCGAACCACCCCCTCGGCGGCGTGGGTGGGCAGCACCTGATCTTTCGCTGCGCGGCGGGAGGCGGTGCTGCGATCCAGGTCCAGGTAGGCCGCCAGCGTGCCCTTGGCCAGGCCGAGAAACTCGCCCAACGGCGACACGACCCGGCTGGGGATGCCCCGCCGGATCAGGCGGTCGGCCGAGACGGTGTCGAGCCGCAGCCCGGCCGGGCCGGTCAGGCCTGGCGCGGTATCGGCGTTGGCGTTGGCGTTGGCGCCGACATCCAGGAACGCCCAGACCGACGCGCGCGCCTGACTGCGGCTGACCGATGGGGCAGTGGTGGGATAGGTCATGCTGCAATTACATCACTTGGTTGATGCAAGTGCAACGACACGGGTGACTTTCAACCCTGGTCGAAAGCGGTCACCGGCACACACGAACAGAACAAATTCCGATCCCCATACACGTTGTCCACCCGGCCCACCGGCGCCCAGTACTTCTGGCGCTTCAGGCTGGCCAGCATGGCGTCGCAGAAGCGGTCCAGCTCCACCAGGGGCTCGCTCTCGGTGGGCTCGGCCATCAGCGCGCCGGGCACCGGGAAGCTCAGCGTGGGCGCGTGGAAGCCGTAGTCGATCAGGCGCTTGGCCACGTCCTCGGCGCTGATGCCCGACGTTTCCTTCAGCGGGCGCAGGTCGAGGATGCACTCGTGCGCCACGTCACCCACCGATCTGGCTGTACATCCTGCTGCTCGGCATCGCTGCCTAGTGGCGCGGAGCTGATGGTGCCGGCACTCAGTTCTCTGCCGATGTATGCATCGCGATGGGGGCCAGGAAGGTGACGAGATCCTTCCGCACGCAGACCGAGCCTGCTACCGAAACAACCTGTTGGCTTCACGCAACATGCCGCGTATTCGCCGTGTGGAACCTGCTGAACGCGGTCGTAGACTCCAGAAAAACACGTAAAAAAGCAAAAAGAGATAGCTCACGGCAAATCTGCTCGATTTGCCGATTCAGGCCAAGTGCCCGCGGCCTCAGTCAGGTGTTGACTTCGAAACGCGGGGAGGTGATCTCAGGCACGAGCCGCAATTGGCTGTGTGCGATCTTGCGTTTTGATGGGGGTCAAAATGGGCAACATCGGGTTCAATGTTTGGGTAACGCGGGACTGCGGGTTTACCCCCCCCCCCCCGCACACATCCAACCAACACCACTGACATTTCCTTTCCGTGTTCTGCACGGCAGTTCGCTTCGATTTCGTGCCGCTGGCGATCAATCGAACTGTGTTCTCGCGGAAACGCACTGGTCGACTGAAAGTCCTGGTTCCGTTTGTGCCTCTGTTGCCGCGCCGTGGCCTTGGTCGATCGAAATCGCCGGCCGGCTGAAGTGCTGGCTGGTCGCTGTTTTCCTGGTCGTGTTGGCTGGGCTTTTGGGAGCATGCAGTCCTCCGGAGCCGGTCGGATCAATCGATGGCGTAGTCACTGATACATCAACCGGGTCAGCACTGACTGGCGTTTCGATCCGTTCAGGGGATCGATCGACGGTCACAGGCGCTGATGGGCGCTATCGGCTCGACAAGGTACCCGTGGGAAATGCCTCGGTGCAGTTCTCCAAAGCAGGCTATTTGGCGGAGACGGCCACGGTTGCTGTCATTGACGACTCGTCGGTCTCGCGCGATGCAAAGCTGACACCCATTGCGGTGGAACGGGCCATTGATGCTGCCGTGGGCGGCACCGTGACAGCAGCGAACGCCAAGGCACACGTTGTGCTGCCGGCGAATGGGCTGGTGGTCTCAGGCACGACTTCCGCTGCGTCCGGATCCGTGTCCATTGGTTTTGGGGTGGTCAACCCTGCGGTTGATCCAGCCAGCCTTCCAGGTCGGTACCGGGCACAGGCGTCCGATGGTGCCTCCGTCATGTTCGAAGCGTTCGGAGCCATGAGAGTGGATCTTGCCGATTCGACCGGTCGGGCAGTCAATCTGGCATCTGGCAAGACAGCTGAAATCCGCATCCCAGTTGCGCCCCGTGCAACGGCGTTGCCATCGTCAGTGGGGCTGTTTTCCTTTGATCCGGCCAGCGGCATTTGGAAGCAGGAGGGCAGTGCTTTCCTTGGCGGAACGGAGCCGAACCAGTATTACCACGGCGAGGTCAGCCACTTCAGCTGGTGGGCTGCGGCGCTTCCCGTTGAGGTGGTTTCCGTGCTGGGCTGTGTTGAATCGGGCGTCGGCACCCGCGTGGCGGGTGCGCAGGTGTTTTCGGTTGCGGTTGATCACTGGATGCTGGACGAGGGCGTGACCGACGCCAAAGGCGAATTTGTGCTGTGGGTGAAGCGTGATGGTGTGACCCGACTTGCCGCCATCGCCGGCAACCAGGTGGGCAACAGCATGTCGATCGGTCCGATCCTGAATGAGTTGCGGTTGCCAGCGTGCATTTCCTTGACTCGCGACGCCGCGGCACCGGTTGTGTATCAGGATCCGATGCCCTTCTACGCACTCGAAAATGGGCCGGCCCTCTTCTCCGTGGGGGCGAATGGTACCCCGTTGATGTCGTATCAATGGCAGCGCGACGGTAAAGATATTCCAGGTGCAGTTTCGAGGGTGTTGGTGCTGCCCACAGCAACGACGGCAGACGATCAGGCTTCATTCCGGGTTGTGGTTCGTAACAATGCCGGCGCAACCACCAGCAATGCGGCCCGGCTGACTGTCAGCACAGGACCGGCCCTGGCACCAGTCATCAACGGACATCCACTTTCGGCCACCGGTGTCGTCGGTGGGGCTGTCCAGTTTGCAGTGTCGGCCGAATCCTATGGCGGTACGCTGAGTTACCAGTGGCGACGCAATGGCGTCAACATCACGCCGGAGGGACGGAACGCCGTCCTGACGCTTTCAAATCTCCAATTGGCCCACGACGGGGCCATCTTCGATGTGCTGGTCAGCAGCAGCAACGGCAAAGCAGTCGTCTCTCAACCGGCGACGTTGTCTGTGCTGGCTGAGCCGATCGTGATTTCCCGGCAGCCGGTTTCCACTTCAGTCGGCATCGGAGAAGCTGCGAGCTTCAGCGTCGGTGCGATCGGTGCTGGCAAGCTCAGCTATCAGTGGCGCCGCAACGGGGTCGACATTGCTGGAGCAACCAATCCGACATATGTGACGGCAAAAACATCGGCCGCAGACAGTGGCGCTGTTTTCACTGTGGTCATCAGAAACAGTTCAGGTCAAAGCCTGACCAGCGCGAGCGTCACCCTCACCGTCACCACACAACAACCGTCTGGTAGCCGATGGTTGCCGGGTCGGGCAGGTCTGGCGTCGAGCGGCAGCGTGACCTGGGCCGACGGTGCTGAAGTTCTGGAGAGCGGCGCTCTGGTTGTGGTGGATCCGAAGAATCCGACTTCCGTACTCACGTTGGCAGCGGCGGGACGCCATCGATTGGCAACCGTCTTCCCCGAAGCGCAGGTCTCGGATGGCGGAACCGTGCTACGTAATGGTTCTGACCGCTACATCACTTATTTTGCTCCGGACGGACGGCTTTATCGGAGTGATCTGCATACTTCGGACCCGAGAGTCGTTTCTCAGGTGTCAACGCTGACGAGCCAAACTGTCTGCGGCCGGTATTCCTACGGCGAGCAATTGTTCGATGTGGCCGATGTTTCTCGGAGTTGGATTTACTTTCCTACACCGGGGGGCGATGGAAAATGCTTGCCGGAGGACGACAACACCCGCTGGGTGGCCGTAAGGTTGGGGATGACCGCTTCCGATGCGCCGGTTCAATTGGATGGCCGCATCCTATTCGGGTTGTGGGACCCAGTGACTCACTCATTGACGGGGGCGATTGCAAAGAGCGGTGCTCAAATCGTGCGATTGAACGCGGATCTGCAGAGCCCTGTTGTGTTGTTCACTGTCGACGAAGCGACTTTCAGTAGCTATGAATTCGCAGGCTCGGTCTGGGTATTTCGTGACGGTCAGAAACTTTGGGGTCTAGATACCGCTGCAGCACGCGGATCCAAGGTGGAAATCGCAACCTTGACGGCCGGTGAGGTCAGTACAGATTCTGTGCTGGCCGAAGGTGATGCAACGACCAATTTTGTTGTCATCAACAACGGAAGCTATGCCCGCGTGCTGAAACTGAACTCAGCGCTGCAAGCAACGGCCTTGACCCCTACCCCTGGCCAAGTGCAGCAACTCCTGATGACGCCGACGCGTTTAGTTGCTCATGGCTCACGCTCTGGGCTGTGGAGTCTGCCCAAGGGCGGAGCCGCCAGTTGGACTCACCTGAGCGTCCCGGGACCGTTCGGGGTTACCAGTTACGGGGCTGTTGTCGTCGTGGGTGAAACGGTCTGGACCGACAGTCCCTATTCAACGGCGTACAGTTCGGTGGAATGGATACGCTCGGATAATTCAGCACGGCAGACGCTTGCCGGGGGAGCCGAGTTGTGGGGGGCGCTGTCCTCAGGGGCTATGAGTCTATCATAGGACTTACGCAAACGTTTAAATCAAACTAGATTATTTAATATATCGGCGCCGATTTCGTGGTATTTGTGATAATATATTCACCATGAAACCCACGAGCCGAGACTACTGCCAATTTCTGATATCCACACAAATCAACTACACGCAGACCTATTTTGCGGATCACCATCAGAGGTTTTCTCATGACGCCATAAATCGCTACTTGCAGGCTGCCAATATCAGCCCGGCCGATGTCTGGAATCTGGCCCGACGAAACATCGAATTTGACGACGATGCCTGCCTGGTTTTCGATGACAGCGTTCTGGACAAGAACCACTCGCACAAAATCGAGCTGGTGCGCAAACAGTACAGCGGCAACGCCCACGGCCTGATCAAGGGCATTGGGGTGGTCAACTGCCTGTACGTGAACATCAAGACCGGCCACTACTGGATCATCGACTGGCGCATCTATGCGCCTGACGAAGACGGCAAGTCCAAGCTGGATCATGTCCAGGAGATGTTCGACAATGCCATGGCGCACAAGAAGCTGCCCTTTCGCACCGTGCTGATGGACTCCTGGTACGCCACCATGGATCTGATGAAGCACATCCACCGGGCGGGCAAGCACTTCTACTGCCCGCTCAAGAGCAATCGCAAGGTTGACGACAGCCAAGGCCAGCAGCCCTACAAGGCGGTCAGTACGCTGCAGTGGAGTGCCCAAGAACATGTGCATGGCAAACACGTCAAACTGTTCAAGTTTCCCAGTGACATCAAGCTGAAACTGTTCCGGGTTGTGGTTGATACCAATCGCACGGACTGGGTTGTGACAAACGACCTATCTCAAGATTCGACGGACGATACGCATGAGATGTGTGCCGTGCGCTGGAAGATTGAGCAGTACCACAGGGAGATCAAGCAGGTTCTTGGCATCGAAAAATGTCAGTGCAGAATGGCCCGGTCACAGAAGAATCACATCGCCTGCGCGATATTGGCCTGGGTCCACCTCTGCGAGACGGCCAAAGCGCTGAAGACAAACATCTACAGCCTGAAGAAGGGAATCCTCTCGGAATTCCTCAAGAAGGAACTTCGGTCACCAACCATTCGCATGGCACCCATCTGACATATTGAGTCGAAATGGCGAATCATTGCGCTAGCTGAAGTGACCCTGCGTAAGTCCTATATCAGATCCAGATTCTGGAGTTGGAATGCTCGTACTGGTCGGCAGCGGTGTAACCAGTGCGAAACAGCCTGGGGCCAGCCTGCAGTTGCTGGATCCTGTAAACGGAGCCGTACTGAAAGACTACGGATCGTTCCCTGCCAATCCCGCTGGTTACGTAGACGGCGGTGGATGGGGTATTAATTTTGGACGGCAAAGTGCTTTTTTCTACGTGGTAGAAACCACAATGGGGCAGGCGATTGATTTGTTTTTCTTTGATGCCGACGCTACTGGACTATTTCGGTCGACCACATACCTCAGTGGAATGACAGCAGCAGCCTCGACTTCGAATCGAATGAGGTCAGTGGGGCTGCGGAGGAATGTTTTTAATGGGCGGTCGCTCCGGAAAGCCTCGGAAGTCCAGCTTGCACCTGCTCGCTGATTTAGTATTAGGACTTACGCAGGGTCACTTCAGCTAGCGCAATGATTCGCCATTTCGACTCAATATGTCAGATGGGTGCCATGCGAATGGTTGGTGACCGAAGTTCCTTCTTGAGGAATTCCGAGAGGATTCCCTTCTTCAGGCTGTAGATGTTTGTCTTCAGCGCTTTGGCCGTCTCGCAGAGGTGGACCCAGGCCAATATCGCGCAGGCGATGTGATTCTTCTGTGACCGGGCCATTCTGCACTGACATTTTTCGATGCCAAGAACCTGCTTGATCTCCCTGTGGTACTGCTCAATCTTCCAGCGCACGGCACACATCTCATGCGTATCGTCCGTCGAATCTTGAGATAGGTCGTTTGTCACAACCCAGTCCGTGCGATTGGTATCAACCACAACCCGGAACAGTTTCAGCTTGATGTCACTGGGAAACTTGAACAGTTTGACGTGTTTGCCATGCACATGTTCTTGGGCACTCCACTGCAGCGTACTGACCGCCTTGTAGGGCTGCTGGCCTTGGCTGTCGTCAACCTTGCGATTGCTCTTGAGCGGGCAGTAGAAGTGCTTGCCCGCCCGGTGGATGTGCTTCATCAGATCCATGGTGGCGTACCAGGAGTCCATCAGCACGGTGCGAAAGGGCAGCTTCTTGTGCGCCATGGCATTGTCGAACATCTCCTGGACATGATCCAGCTTGGACTTGCCGTCTTCGTCAGGCGCATAGATGCGCCAGTCGATGATCCAGTAGTGGCCGGTCTTGATGTTCACGTACAGGCAGTTGACCACCCCAATGCCCTTGATCAGGCCGTGGGCGTTGCCGCTGTACTGTTTGCGCACCAGCTCGATTTTGTGCGAGTGGTTCTTGTCCAGAACGCTGTCATCGAAAACCAGGCAGGCATCGTCGTCAAATTCGATGTTTCGTCGGGCCAGATTCCAGACATCGGCCGGGCTGATATTGGCAGCCTGCAAGTAGCGATTTATGGCGTCATGAGAAAACCTCTGATGGTGATCCGCAAAATAGGTCTGCGTGTAGTTGATTTGTGTGGATATCAGAAATTGGCAGTAGTCTCGGCTCGTGGGTTTCATGGTGAATATATTATCACAAATACCACGAAATCGGCGCCGATATATTAAATAATCTAGTTTGATTTAAACGTTTGCGTAAGTCCTAAGTATAAAGGTAGCCTATTCAAGGCCGGCTACTGGTTTGATAAAGCATCATTTCTGCGAGGTTGGTGTGAGAATTAAGAAATTTTCCAATAGTGCTTGGCTGCTCATGTGGGCTTGCGTAATTGCTGGCTGCGCTGGAGGTCCGCCGAGGGTACCTCGGCCTGATGAATTGATCGATTCAGCAATCGGCAAAGTGAAGGGTGCCATTCATGAGTCCAAGTCTGGCTCAAGACTTGAAAATCTGAAGGTGGCATCCAAGGCGCTGGCGGATCTTCCGAAAGCGACTTGGGACCGGCCGAGTGGGCGAGTTGATGTTGCAGCATTGGAACTACTGCTTCGATCCGGTATGAACATGTTCGGATCATCGGAAGGCCTGAAGAGTTCGGCTGAAATTGATACTCTGAAGCCAGTTGCTTTGACCAAGTCAACTTTCAGGGATACTACAGTATATGCTGCTGCTCCCGCTGAATCCAATGAAATGCCATCGGTTGCGATGTTTACAATGTATTTTGTTGACGAAAATTATGTAGTGTTTTCGACTGGCAAATCATCAAGGTATGAGGTTGTCGATGGGAACCTGTGTTTGAAGGACTTTAGTGGTGGCGGGTTATGCTTTAGCGCTAAGCAGGACGACGAAGGTCAAGCGTATCTGGTGAATCGATCGGGAATTGCCTACCGTGTTCTTGTCTTTTTGCAGAAAGATCCACTTGGTGTTGGGCTCGCCTATGATCTTGCTGTTCAAAAGAGCAGGGGAAGATCGCGCGTTGCAGGCGATCGTACACTTCGCATTTCTCACTGTGTAGATTCTGATCGGAGTTCAAGGGATGCTGTGAGAAGTTCTCAGGGCAGACAGTCCGGTCAACTTTCGGAGGCTGCCTCAGAGAGTCGTGCTGCATTTGACTGTTCAATGATGGATTCTGTGATCAGCTCAGCTCTTGAAAGCGCTGGAGGGCCTGAGGTTTTCAAAAGCAATAAGTTGTCATATCTCAATAAGATGATCAACCTGTTGGCGCTCGATACACGATGGGATAGGCAGTCCGCAGATCTCTTTGCTTATGAAAATGCCTATTTTTCGTCTGGGGTAGCGACCGGAAAGCCGCGTGTTGATCGAAAACGTACTAAGAATGGAAACCGCCTCGCATGGACCGAGGACAGCAGCGTGGCTTGGAGTTTACTTGCGAGAAGACCTATTGATGGGCATGAGTCGGCCATAGAGTCCAATGAAGTGGAGCAGGTGATTCCAAGCAAAGAGAAAGCTTGCGGGCGTACTTATATTGCACTGGCGCCTGATTTCACATCGGATCGGTCCGTGAAATTTGTTGGATACAGATTCCATCTGACCGATAATTGTTCTGCGATCGATGGTGATGGCGGGACAGGGGCTTATGACAGCGGCAATGGACGTTTATCTATTGGGCGAGGGAAGGATGTCGAGCGTTTTTCATTTATGCGGTCTGGCCGTGGTATTCCGTACATGAAAATCGAATCCGGGGGAAATTCGGGACTTTTGTTGAGAATAGTGACGATCTTTGGCGGTGATCCGTTGGGGCTGGGGGGTATTCGCAGGCCAATGGCGTCGAGATAATCGCGTCTATTTCAATCCGTGCGCATGCGTTGCAGTTCTTGAAGATTGCTGCATGGGTATTTGTTACGCACCTGCATCGAGTCATTCTTGGCCGACTGGTTTCTCTTCAACCGGTTTGATCTCTGCCGCGCGCGAGTCGGCCACCACTTCGCGGGAGCAGGCGTGGTCTGTCGGATTTCAGCAGGCTTGTGACGGCTCCGTCGGCGTCATTTCCGCGATGAGCGTTTCAGGCGCAATGTCCTGACCGTGTGGCCAGGTCACCGCAGCAAACTGGATCTCCACTCGGGCAAAGTACGCCGCGTCCTTGAGTTCGCGAAAGACACCGTGGTCCAGGTAGGGCGTGAGATCGAAGATGCCACACCTGCCGTCAGCGAGTTCGACATGGATCCGATGGCCATCCAGCGGTTTGACCGAGGTGACATCCCGGTGCATAGGCGACTCCGGGGTTTGACTCACTCCCCTGATGCGTACTGCCCCACCAGCACACACGAACAGAACAGATTCCGGTCCCCGTAGACGTTGTCCACCCGGCCGACCGCCCAGTACTTCTGGCGCTTCAGGCTCGTCGGAGGGCCGGCATCCGTAGCCTGTCGAGCGTCAACAGGCCTGTAAAGGCTCCATCAGTGTCATTTCAGCGATCAGTGTCTCCGGCGCGATGTCCTGATCGTGTGGCCAGGTCACAGCACCAAACTGAATGCCAACTCGCCGGAAATAGACGGGATCCTGCAATTCACGGAAGACGCCGTGATTCAGGTACGGGGTGAGGTCAAAGACTCCACGTCGGCCATCGGCGAGTTCGACGTAAATGCGATGGCCATCCAGCGGTTTGACCGAGGTGACATCCCAATGCATGGTTACCTCACAGTGGATCGATCTTGTAGGGCGTTTCGCCGTTGGCAGCGAGCTGCCAATCGGCCATGAGCTCATCTCGGTGCAGTTCGATCCATGCCTGCACCAGCCTCAACTGCTTGCGCGGAAGTTCTCCGGCCAGCACTTCACCGTCGTCGATCCCAATCGAGGCTTCAAACTCGGCGTAGCGGGCATGGATGTGCGGCAGATTGTGATGCACCGTATCCAGCAGGTAGAGCCGGATGATGATGCCGTAGAACATCGAGATGACGGGCACCGCTCACTCCCTTTGCGCGTACTGGCTCACCGGCACACACGAGCAGAACAAATTCCGGTCCCCATACACGTTGTCCACCCGGCCCACTGGCGCCCAGTACTTCTGGCGCTTCAGGCTGGCCAGCGGGTAGGCGGCGACTTCACGGGAGTAGGCGTGCGTCCACTCGCCGGCCAGCAGGCTGGCGGCGGTGTGCGGGGCGTGCTTCAACGGGTTGTCGTCGCGGCTCCAGCCCCCGTTGTCGGCGCCGACCTCGACCTGGCGAATCTCCTCGCGGATGGCCAGCATGGCGTCGCAGAAGCGGTCCAGTTCGACCAGCGGCTCGCTCTCGGTGGGCTCGACCATCAGCGTGCCGGGCACCGGGAAGCTCAGCGTGGGCGCATGGAAGCCGTAGTCGATCAGGCGCTTGGCCACGTCCTCGGCACTGACGCCCGACGTTTCCTTCAGCGGGCGCAGGTCCAGGATGCACTCGTGCGCCACGCCGCCGCCCTTCACGCCGGGGATGCCGCTGCTGTAGTGGATGTCGTAGGCGTCGGCCAGGCGGGCGGCCACGTAGTTGGCGCTGAGGATCGCGGTCTCGGTGGCCTGGGTCAGGCCGTCGGCGCCCATCAGGCGGATGTACATCCAGCTGATCGGCAGCACCGCCGCGTTGCCGAGAGGGGCCGAGCTGACGGCACCGACGCTCTGCTCACCACCGACTCCCGCGCTGCGATGGGCGGGCAGGAAGGGCACCAAGTCCTCAACCACGCAGACCGGGCCCACGCCCGGGCCGCCGCCGCCGTGCGGGATGCAGAAGGTCTTGTGCAGGTTCAGGTGCGACACGTCACCGCCGAACTGGCCCGGCGCGGCCACGCCCACCAGCGCGTTCATGTTGGCGCCGTCCACGTAGACTCGCCCACCGTGCGCATGCACCAGCGCGCAGATCGCCTTGACCTGGGTGTCGTAGACGCCGTAGGTCGATGGGTAGGTGATCATGATCGCGGCCAGGCGCTCGCGGTGCTGCTCGCACTTGGCGCGCAGGTCGGCCAGGTCGATGTTGCCGTCCTTGTCGCACTTGGTGACCACCACCTGCAGGCCCACCATCTGGGCCGAGGCGGGGTTGGTGCCGTGGGCCGATTCGGGGATCAGGCAGATGTCGCGGTGCGACTCACCCCGGCTGGCGTGCCAGGCGCGGATGACCAGCAGGCCGGCGTACTCGCCCTGCGAGCCGGCGTTGGGCTGCAGGCTGATGCCGGCGTAGCCGGTGGCCTGGCTCAGCCAGGCGCAGAGCTGCTCGTTGAGCTGGGCGTAGCCGGCCAGCTGGTCGGCCGGGGCGAAGGGGTGGACGTGGGCGAACTCCGGCCAGGTGATCGGGATCATCTCGGCCGTGGCGTTGAGCTTCATCGTGCACGAGCCCAGCGGGATCATGCTGCGGTCCAGCGCCAGGTCCTGGTCCGACAGGCTGCGGATGTAGCGCAGCATTTCGGTTTCGCTGTGGTGGGTGTTGAACACCGGGTGCGTCAGGTAGGCACTGCTGCGCTGCAGCGCGTGGGGAATCATCGGCTCGATGCCCTCGGCCAGCGCCTCGACCGTCGGCAGCGGGGTGCCGGCGGGCGCGAAGACCTCCCAGAGCAGCGCCAGGTCGGCGCGGGTGGTGGTTTCGTCCAGCGAGAGGCACAGGTATTCGCCCCAGGCGCGGCGCAGGTTGGCGCCGCGCTCGACGGCGCGCGCCAGCAGGCGCTCGGTGTCGGCACCGGTCTTCAGGCAGACGGTGTCGAACACGCCATATTCGAGGTGGTGCGTGCGGGTGGACGGCCAGCCCAGGATCGACAGGCCCTTGGCCAGGATCGCGGTGTAGGTGGCCACGCGCAGGGCGATGCGCTTGAGGCCCTCGGGGCCGTGGTAGACCGCATACATGCTGGCGATCACCGCCGGCAGCACCTGCGCGGTGCAGATGTTGGAGGTGGCCTTCTCGCGGCGGATGTGCTGCTCGCGCGTCTGCAGCGCGAGGCGGTAGGCCGGGTTGCCGTGGCTGTCCACGCTCACGCCGACCAGGCGGCCGGGCATCGAGCGCTTGAACTCGTCGCGGCAGGCCAGGTAGGCGGCGTGCGGGCCGCCTGCGCCCATCGGCATGCCCAAGCGCTGGGTCGAGCCGAAGGCAATGTCGGCACCGAATTCACCCGGCGGCTTGAGCAGCGCCAGCGCCAGCGGGTCCGCGCCCACGATGAAGGCGCCGCCCTTGCGGTGCACGCGCGCGGCGTCGGCGCTCCAGTCGTGCAGCCAGCCGCTGCTGGCGGGGTACTGCACCATCGCGGCGAAGAGCTCACCGTCGAGCGCACCGTCCCAGGCCTCGGCCGAATCGGCCACCACCAGCTGCAGGCCCAGCGGCCCAGCGCGCGTGGCCAGTACCTCCAGGATCTGCGGGTGCATGTCACCGGAGACGACCAGCACGTTGCTCCGGCTCTTGACCGAGCGCTTGGCCAGCGTCATCGCCTCGGCGGCGGCGGTGGCCTCATCGAGCATGGATGCGTTGGCGATCGCCAGGCCGGTCAGGTCGGTGACCATTGTCTGGAAGTTGACCAGCGCCTCCATGCGGCCCTGGCTGATCTCGGCCTGGTAGGGCGTGTAGGCGGTGTACCAGGCCGGGTTCTCCAGGATGTTGCGCAGGATGACGCCGGGCGTGTGGCAGCCGTGATAGCCCTGGCCGATGAAGCTGCGCAGCTGGCGGTTGCGGCCCGCGATGGCCTTCAGTTCGGCCAGCGCCGCGGCCTCGGTGGCGGGGGCGGGCAGGTCCATCGGCGCGGCACGGCGGATGTCCGCCGGCACCAGCGCATCGATCAGCGCGGCACGGCTGTGCACGCCGATCGCGGCCAGCATGCGCTGCTCGTCATGGGCGTCGGGCCCGAGGTGGCGGGCGCGGAATTCGGCGTCGTTCTCGAGCTCGGCGAGTGTCGGCAGGGCAGGCTGGGACATGGGCGGGTGCGTGGCTTGGGCGTGGCGTCGGCGTGGCGATGGCGCGGCGGGGTCAGGCGAAGGCGTGTGCCATCACAGCGTCTTGAGCAGGGCGTCGTAGCCCGGCGGGTCCATCAGCTCCTCGAACTGGGCGAGGTTGCTGACGTGCACCTTGAAGAACCAGCCGTTGCCCATCGGGTCGGAGTTGGCCAGCGACGGGTCGTTGCGCAGGTCCTCGTTGACCTCGACGACTTCGCCATCGACCGGCATGTAGATGTCGGCGGCGGCCTTGACGGACTCGACCACGCCGGCGATCTCGCCCTTCTTGTAGGTCCGGCCCACTTCGGGCAGGTCAACGAACACGACGTCGCCCAGCGCGTCCTGCGCGTGCAGCGTGATGCCGACGACGGCGGCTTCGTGGTCCTCGATGTTGATCCACTCGTGGTCGGGGGTGAACATGGTCGTCATGGGGCGTTCCTCGTTGGAAGGTGAGGGAAGAAAGTCGGAATGAAACGGAAAGAGCCGGGGAAGAGCGGGCCGCCTCGCGCTGCGGGTCGATGACCTGCAGGCCGGTGTGCAGCTTAACGGCGGTAGCGGTGCGGCGCGAAGGGCATCGGCGTGATGCGCATCGGCAGGCGCTTGCCACGCACCTCGGCGTAGACCTCGCCGCCCGGGACCGCGTGATTGGCCGCGAGGTAGCCCATCGCGATGGGCTGGTTCACGCTCGGGCCCAGGGTGCCGCTGGTGACGCTGCCCACCTTGTGGCCGTGGGCGTCGACCAGCACCGTGCCCTCGCGCACCGGGGCGCGCTCCAGCCCGACCAGGCCGACGCGCCGGCGGGCCGCGCCCTGGGCGAGCTGGCTGTCGATGACCTGGGCACCGGGGTAGCCACCGTGCCGCTCGCCCCCTTCGCGCCTCACCTTCTGGATCGCCCAGGTCAGGCCAGCCTCGACCGGGGTGGTGGTCGCGTCGATGTCGTGGCCATACAGGCACAGGCCGGCTTCCAGGCGCAGCGTGTCGCGTGCGCCCAGGCCGGCGGCCTGCACCTCGGGCTGGGCGAGCAGGGTGCGCGCCAGCGCGATGGCGTGGGTGGCGGGCACGGAGATCTCGAAGCCGTCCTCGCCGGTATAGCCCGAGCGGGTGACGAAGCACTCCGCCCCGGCCAGGGCGAACCAGCCACCGGTCATGAAGGTCAGGCTGGCCACGCCGGCGTTGATGCGCGCCAGCGCGTCCACCGCCTTCGGGCCCTGCAGCGCCAACAGCGCCAGCTCCGGCTGGGCGATGACCTGGCAACGGTGGCCGATCTGTGCGGTCAGGTGACGCAGGTCGGCGTCCTTGCAGCCGGCGTTGACGACCAGGAAGAGGTCCTCGGCCCGGCGCGTGATCATCAGGTCGTCGAGCAGGCCGCCCGCGGCGTTGGTGAAGAAGGCATAGCGCTGACGGCCCAGCGACAGACCCTGCACGTCCACCGGCACCAGCGACTCCAGGGCGGCGGCGGCATCGCTGCCGACCAGACGGACCTGGCCCATGTGGGAGACGTCGAACAGCGCGGCCGATTCGCGGCACTGGCGGTGCTCGGCCAGGATGCCGGCGGGGTACTGCACCGGCATCGCGTAGCCGGCAAAGGGCACCATGCGCGCGCCCAGTTCGAGGTGCAGTTCGTGCAGCGGCGTGTGATGCAGCTCGGTGGACGGCGTGGGGGACGAGGCAGCGGCGGACATGGCAGGGCTCCAGGGCATCGGTCGCGGCAGCCCGTCCGACCGACGGGCCATTCGCTGGACCCACCCCGGCGTGGCCGGTGTGGGAGGTGCCCTCGCTGTCCGCTTTACCTGAGAGATTGGCACCGCGGCGATCGGATCGCCGCAGCACTTGCCCCTTCGGTGGGCTGCGGCATCACTGCCGCCGCAGCCTCTCTCCAGTGAGGTGACGTTCCCTGCGGGAACGCTTGCCAGTCCTTTTGCCTGAGCGTTCGATCGGCCTGAGGATCCCTCGAGATCCCTTTCACCGGCGCCTTCGGCGGCTGCGCTGCGTTGCGGGTTCCCGAAACGGCGCGGCTCTCTCCTGACGAGCGGCAGTTTAACCGCTGCCGCGCGGCTTTCCACCGACTGCGCGGTGAATCAGAGGTCGCGCAGGGCCGCCTCCAGCTGCTGCTGGAACCGCTCGGCACTGCCCAGCGCGTTGGCGTTGAGGAGCGCCAGCTTGGTCAGGAAGAGCTCGGTGCGGCCGCTGGCTGCGGCCTGGTCGATGGCCTGGGCGAGCTGGTCGTAGACGGTTTCGAGGGCGTCGATGGCCAGGGTGGGGGCGGGAGTGGGGTTCATGGTCGGCTCACTGCGGCAGGGCGTGGTTCAGGGCGGCCTGGAGGCGGGTGGCGTCGAGCGCCAGCCAACGGGCGCAGACGTGCTGGTCCGGGCGCAGCAGGTAGGCGCCGCCGCTGGCGCTCACACCGTAGCGCTGGCGGCAGCGGCCCTCGGCGTCCGCCAGCGTGGCGTCGGCACCGGCCACCGGCCGGGCCGCGCCGATGGCGATGACCCGCAGCGGCACGCCCCGCGCGCGGGCGGCGTCGATGACCTCGCGCAGCGCCGCGGGCAGCTCGGCGGCCTCGGTGAAGTACAGCAGCTCGAAGCCCGCCCCGTGGGCGCCGCCGAGGTGGTCGAGCAGGAAGTCGTCCGCCCCCAGGCGCACGTTGCGCGGTGGTGCGCCGTGTGCCGGGCCCTCGGTGAACAGGGCGTTGTCGTCGCCCGGGTCGTTGAGCGCCGAGTGGCTGTACTCGTGCGGCCGCGAGGTGCGCCAGTGGTAGAGCGGGCGCACGAAGTCCTGCGACAGCGACAGCGACAGCACCGCGTCGCGCAGCAGTTGGAAGCCGTGGGTCGGCGGCGTCATGAAGCGGGTGCTCTTGCCGCCTTCATCGATGATCTCGCGCGCTGCGCCGACGCGCTCGGCGCTGTGGTTGGCCAGCAGCGCCGGGCTGGCCAGCCCCTTGACGACAAAGGCCAGGTGCCAGGCCAGTGACTGGGCGTCCTGGAAGCCGGTGTTGGCACCGCGCACGCCGAAGATCGGCAGCAGGTGGGCGGCATCGCCGGCGAAGATCACGCGGCCGTGCACGTAGTCGGGCAGCGTCAGCGTGCGCGCTGAGTAGACCGAGCACCAATCCATCTCCCACGGCAGGCCGCCGTGGCCGATGGAGGCCAGCTGCGCGTCGATGCGCGCCTTCAGCGACTCGGGCTGCAGCGCCTGCTCGGGCGTCTCGCCCTTGGGCAGCTGGTAGTCGACGCGCCAGATGCCATGCGGCTCGCGGTGCATCAGCACGGTGTTGCCCGGGTTCCACTCGGGGTCGAAGAAAGCCAGCCGCTCGGTGGGCAGTGGCAGGTCGATGCGGATGTCGCAGATGACGAAGAAGCCCTCGTAGGAGGCGCCCTCCATCTGCAGGTCCATCGCGGCGCGGATGACCGAGCGCCCGCCGGAGGCATCGACCACCCAGTCGGAAGTGAGCGTGTACTCGCCATCCGGGGTGTCGATGCGCACTTCGGCGTGGTCGCCCTGCTGCGTCACCGCCACCACCTGGTTGCCCCAGCGCACATCGATCAGCGGCTGGGCGCGGCAGGCGTCGTGCAGGTACTCCTCCATGGATTGCTGCTGCACGTTGAGGATCGGGAAGAAGCGGTCGTCCTCGCTGTGCGGTGCCTCCATGCGGAACACGCGCTGGCCGCGGTAGAAGGAGTTGCCAAAGCGCCAGGGCAGGCCGCCGGCGGTCATGCGGTCGGCCACGCCAACCTGCTGCAGGATCTCCATCGAGCGGCGCGTGAAGCAGATCGCCCGGCTGCCCTGCGAGAACTGCAGCTCCGCGGTGAGCAGCACGCTGGGCACGCCATGGCGTGCCAGCTCCAGCGCGGCCACCATGCCCGCCGGGCCCGAGCCGACGATGACCACCTTCTGCCGCTCCTGGGCCGGGTGCGCCGAGGGCAGCCAGGGCTCGAAGACCTCATAGCGGTAGTAGATCGACGGGCGCGGGGTGGTGGTGGGCTGGTGCATGGCAGCGAGGAATTTGGTTGCGTGCGCAACTATATGGTCACCCAGGCCGTGCCGATTCAGGGGTAACCCCGAGCTGGAACACGGCGCTTACACTGCGCCCGCCGGCTCTGCGACCCGGTTGCGCCTTCCTTGCCCTGCGAGCACGCCTTGTCCGACCCCCTGCCCGAGACCGCCCCTAGCGACCTGCCGTTGGAGCGCACCCTGAGCTTTCGCCTGCTGATGCTGCACAAGCTCAGCGAGCGCAGCAGCGCGGTCGATTTCCTCGAAGCACTGGGCCTGACGCCCAGCGACGGCCGGGCGCTGGCGACGCTGGGCAGCTTCGAGCCGCTGTCGGTGGTGGCGCTGGCCGAGGCCTGCAGCCTGAACAAGGGCCAGGCCAGTCGCGCCGCCCAGGCGCTGGTGGACCAGGGCCTGGCACACAAGCGCGGCAGCGCCGAGGACGGCCGCGGCGTCGTGCTGACCCTCACGCCGGCCGGGCGCGAGCTGCATGCGCGCACCGTGAAGCTGGTCAACGAGCGCAGCCGCGGCATCTTCGGCTGCCTGAGCGAGGCCGAGCAGCAGCTCTTCAGCGACCTGCTCGACCGGCTGATCGAGCACAACCGACGGCGCGATGGGCTCCCCGGGGGGCGCCCCGGTCAGGGGATGCGCGTGGCGTCGATGCCGGTGTCGAAGTAGGCGCGGCTGTTCAGGTGCACCTGCGGGTCGGCGACCAGGGCGTTGGGCGCGAACCAGCGCAGCTCGCCGTGCTGGGCATCGGGCTGCAGGGTGGCGGCCTGCGCCTCGTCCAACGTCAGCTGGTAGGCCAGCACCACGTAGTGCGTGCCGATGCCCGGCGCGCCGGCAAAGTTGTCGTCGTACAGATGCTCCCAGACGCGCAGGAAGGTCACCGGCGGCAGCGCGTCGGCGTCCAGGCCGAGTTCGACCGAGGCGATGCGCCGCAGCGCCTGCGCCACCCGTTCGCCCTTGCGGATGCGCCCGCCCGGCACGAACCAGCTCGCCTGCGCTGGGCGGTTGTGCCGCCAGCCCAGCAGCACCTCGCCGCCCGGGCGGTGGCAGATCAGGTCGATCGAGACCAGCGGCGTGTGTTCGACGATCCCCAGCAGGGTGTCGCGGGGCAGTTGGGGTTGCGGGAGCGGGAGCGGGTCCGGTTGCGCTTGGGGCGTGGGCAGGGCTTGCATGGGGAGCGAGGGGAGCGAAGGGAGCGGAGAGCGGAATGGGCCGCGATCTTCGCCGCTCATGCAGGGCCGGCCACTTTCAAGCCGCCGTGGCGGGGGTCGGATCGGCGCAGCGCGGCAACTCCAGCACGAACTCCGCGCCGCCCTCGGCGTGGTTGCCGGCCAGCAGCCGCCCGCCGTGCTGCTCGACGATGCCGTAGCTGATCGACAGCCCCAGCCCGGTGCCCTTGCCCACCGGCTTGGTGGTGAAGAAGGGGTCGAACAGCCGGCTCAGGTGCTCGTCGGCGATGCCCGGGCCGTTGTCGCGGAAGGTCAGGCGCGCCAGCGGGCCGTCGCACTGGCCGTCGATCCACAGCGTCGGCGTGGTGGCGCCGCTGCCGTCCTGGACCCGGGCGGCGGCGGCGTCGTAGGCGTTCTGGACCAGGTTCATCAGCACCTGCAGCAGCTGGCCGGCGTTGCCCATCGCGTGGCAGGGCGGCCCGGGCTGCCAGTGCACCGTGAAGGCGGGGGCGGTGCCCTTCTGCACCCAGTGGATGGCACGCTCGATCACGCCATTGAGGTCCACCGGCGCGATCTCGCCGCGGTCCTTGGCGGAAAAGCGCTTCAGGCCGTTGACGATGTCGGCGGTGCGCTGCGCGCCTTCGAGCGTGCCCTCCATCAGCGAAGGCAGGTCGGCCAGCAGGTGGTCGATGCGCAGCTTGCGGCGCAGCTCGGCCAGCGCCACGGGGGCGGCGCCGGCGTGGATGGCGCCCAGGTAGGTGCGCAGCCGCTCGCCATAGCGCCCCAGCGCGTGCACGTTGCCGAGCACGAAGCTGATCGGGTTGTTCAGCTCGTGCGCCACGCCGGCCACCAGGCGGCCCAGCGAAGCCATCTTCTCCGAGTGCAGCAGCTGCTGCTGGGTGCGCTTGAGCGCCTCGTGGGCCTCGCGCAGCTGGTGGTAGGCGCGCTTGAGCTCGCCCATCGGCCGGCCGACGAAGACCATGCCGACGCGCCGCCCGCTGGCGTCGAAGCGCGGCGTGCCGTTGAAGTCCACCGGCACGCGCTGGCCCTGGGCGTCGCGCAGCTCCACCTCGACGACGGTGCCGCCGCGCTGCAGCGCGGGGGTGTCCAGCACCTGGCGGATGCGGGCGGCGCTGGCCTCGTCGGCCATCAGCCGGGTGAGCGGGCTGCCGCGCAGCGCGCGCTCGTCGCGGCCGACCAGCTCGCACAGCGCGGCGTTGGTTTCCTCGATCTCGCCGGCGCTGTTGCAGGCGGCCAGCACGTCGCTCATCGCCTCCAGGAGGCTGAAGATGAAGCGCTGCGACTGTTCCAGCTGGGCGTTCTTCTCCTCCAGCGCGACCTCGTCGGCGACGAGCTGGGAGTACACCTCGTCCATCTTGTGGATCACGTCCAGCCAGGTGGACTCGTCCACGCCGGCCAGGTCCTCGCCGGGCACGGCGGGCAGGCCCGGCAGGGCGGGGCGCTTCAGTCCGGTGAGGTGTTCAGGGGTCATGGCGGTGGCGGCTGGTGCCCCGCGCGTGGCGCAGGGTTTGCAGCGCGGTGTCGAAGTCGAAGGCGGCCACCTGCCGGCGCAGCTGCTCGGTGGCCGCCGTGCCCAGGGCCGCCTGCAGCGCGACGGCCTGCTGCTCCAGCGCAGCGCGGGCACCCGGATCGCCGCGGTGCAGTTGCTCGGCGAGCAGGTCGAGGTCCACCGGGCTGCCGGCCGCGGCCGCGGCTGTGCGCGGCGTGGTGCCGGGGGGCAGGGCCTGGTGGATCGCGCTGGTGAGCCGCTGCAGCTCGCGGCGGGTGCCGGCCAGCAAGGTCTCCAGCGCAGGGGCGCCCGCCCCGTCGCGGCCGCGCAGCCGTTCGCAAAGCGTGTCGGCCTGTTTGAACAGCGCCCGCGCGCCCAGGTTGCCGGCCACACCCTTGAGCGTGTGTGCCAGCTGGGCGGCGTGCTCGAGCTCGCCGGCGTCGACCAGGCGCTGCAGCTCGTCGCCATCGCGCTCGTGGCGGGCGGCGAAGCTGCCGAGCAGGGCAAGGTAGGTGGCGGTGCGCCCGCGCACCAGCGCCAGGCCGCGGGCACTGTCCAGCCCGGGCAGGTGCAGCAGCACCTCGGGCAACGCGGCCGCGGTGGCCGGTGCAGCTTGGGCCACCGGTCCGGGCGGTGCGGGCGGTGTCGCGGGAGGAACCGGTGGGGGCGGCCCGGCCGGCTGCAGCATGGGGGCGGGCAGGTCCAGCCGGATCTGCTCCAGCGTGACCGGGGCCGGCTCGGCCGAGGGGCGTGGGGTGGCTGGTGCGGTCGGCGTTGCCTGTGCGGCGGACAGCCAGCGCAGCACCGCCGCATAGAGCGCGTCGGGGTCCACCGGCTTGACGAGGAAGTCGCTCATGCCCGCCGCCAGGCAGGCGTGGCGGTCCTCGCTGAAGGCGTTGGCGGTGAGGGCGATGATGGGCAGGTGGGCCAGGCCAGGCAGGGTGCGGATGCGCCGGGTGGCCTCCAGGCCGTCCATGCCGGGCATCTGCACGTCCATCAGCACCAGGTCGAAGGTGCCCTGCCGGGCGCGTTCGACCGCCTGGTGGCCGTCCGCGGCCACGTCCACCCGCAGCCCGGCCAGCGTCAGCAACTCGGTGACCACCTCGGCGTTGATCGAGTTGTCCTCGGCGAGCAGCACGCGCGCGCCGCGGTGGTGGCGGCGCAGCCCTTGCTCCGCGGGCTCCGCGCTGCGGCGGGGCAGCTGGGCCAGGTCGACCAGGGCGCCAAAGTCCGACAGGGGCGGCGGCTCCACACCGGCCGCACCCGCCGGGTGCAGCTCCTCCAGCGTCACGGTGAACCAGAAGCAGCTGCCCTGGCCCGTCTCGCTGCGCAGGCCCACCTCGCCGCCCATGGCCTCGACCAGCCGGCGCGCGATCGCCAGCCCCAGCCCGGTGCCGCCATGCCGGCGGCTGATGGAGGCATCGGACTGCTCGAAGGGCTCGAAGATGCGCTGGCGCTGCTCGGCTCCCACGCCGATGCCGCTGTCCTCGACCTCGAAGCGCAGCCTGACGCGCGTGCCGGCGCGCTCCAGCAGCCGCACGCGCAGGGTGATGTGGCCGGCTTCGGTGAACTTGACCGCGTTGCCGGCAAAGTTCAGCAGTGCCTGGCGCAGCCGGGTGGGGTCGCCGCGCAGCCACACCGGCATGGGCTGCCCCGGGCCCAGCTGGCTGACCAGCTCGCTGCGCAGCGCCAGGTGCTTGGCCTGCGCGGCCTCGGTGATCATCGTGCCCACGTGCTCGATCACGCCGGCCAGCGCGAAGTCGGCCTGCTCCAGTTCGAGCCGGCCGGCCTCGATCTTGGACAGGTCCAGCACATCGTTGATCAGCGCGAGCAGGTGATGCGAGGCCGTCTCGACCTTCTTGAGCCGCTCGGTCTGCTCGGGCGTGGCCGCCGAGCGGCGCAGCAGCCGCGTCAGCCCGACAATGGCGTTCATCGGGGTGCGGATCTCGTGGCTGACGTTGGCCAGGAACGCGCTCTTGGCGCGGCTGGCCGCCTCGGCGCGCTCGCGTGCCTCGGCGAGCTGGGCGGTGCGCTGCGTCACCAGCTCTTCCAGGTGGTCGCGATGCTGCCCCAGCTCCGCATCGAGGCGCCTGCGCTCGCTGATGTCCTGGTGGATGCCCACCGCGCGCAGCGGACGGCCCTGCTCGTCGCGCACCAGCACCCGGCCGGCGTCTGCCACCCAGACCCAGTGGCCATCGCGGTGGCGCAGGCGGTGTTCGCAGTGGTAGGAGGGCGTCTCGCCGCGCAGGTGGCGCAGCAGCGCGTCGTTGGCCGCGCTGGCATCGTCGGGGTGGATCAGCTGCTCCCAGGTCGATATGTGTGGTTCGATCTCGCCCAGGCGGTAGCCCAGCATGTCGGCCCAGCGCTCGTTGAAGGTCACGTGCCCGCTCGGGATGTCCCAGTCCCACAGGCCGAGCGCCGCGCCTTCGATGGCCATCGCCAGGCGCTGCTCGCTGTCGCGCCGGGCCTGCTCGGCCAGGTGCTGGGTGGTCACGTCCTGGATCGTGCCGATCATGCGCAGCGGCTGGCCCTGCGCATCGCACTCCAGCCGGCCCAGGCCATGCACCCAGCGCTCCTCGCCATCGCGGCGGCGCAGGATGCGGTAGCAGCGGTCGAAGGGCCGGGCCTGGCCCAGCACCTGCCCGGTGAGGTAGGCCTGCATCACGGACCGATCGTCCGGGTGGAGCAGGTCCACCCAGGCGGCGACGTCGTGCGGCTCGTCCGCATCCAGGCCGAGGATCTCGTCGAGCATCGGCGAGCAGGTCCACAGCCCGCTGGCCGTGTCCAGCACGTAGTGGCCCACGCCGCCGATGCGCTGTGCCTCCAGCAGCTGGTCGGAGCGGGCGCGCAGCCGGTCCTCGGCGAGGCGGCGCTCGGTGATGTCGCGCCCCACGCCGTAGACCCCGATCGGCTGGCCCGCCCGGTCGCGCAGCGGGCCGAGCACGAAGTGGAAGGTCCGCAGGCCCTCGGGGGTGGCGAGCTGCTCTTCGCGCACATGCGGCTGGCCGCTGGCGAGCACGCGCTGTCGCAGCGCAGCCACCTCGTCGGCTTGCGCGCCCGGCAGCACTTCGGCCTCGCTGCGCCCGATCAGCTCCGTGGCCGTGCGGCCCAGCAGGGCGGCAGCGCGGCGGTTGACGAAGAGGTAGCGCCCGTCCCGGTCCTTGGCCAGGATGGCGTCGTCCGAGCTGTCGGCCAGCGCAGACAGCACCTCCAGGTCGGACGGGATGGCGTCGGTCATGGCAGTTCCGTGGCGTGGTCCATCAGTGCACCGTGCAGACCATGCAGGGGTCGAAGGAGCGCACGATGTGCTGCACCGCCACCGGCGTGGTCTCGCCCGGGCGCACCGGCGCGCCGACCAGGGCCGCTTCCAGCGCGCCCGGGCGGCCCTGCGCGTCGCGCGGGGAGAAGTTCCAGCTCGTGGGCGCGACGATCTGGTAGTTGGCGATGCGACCCTGCTGCACCTCCACCCAGTGGCCCAGCGCGCCGCGCGCGGCCTCCACCAGCCCGCAGCCCCGGCCCTCGCGCGGCAGGCTGAGGGGGTGGCACCAGGGGGCGCCGTCGCGCAGCTGCGCCAGGCTGTCCTCCATCCAGGGCAGCACCTGCGCCAGTTCGAACAGCCGGGCAAGCACGCGGGTGTAGACCGTGCCGCCGCTGCGGGCCACTGCGGCGCGCAGCAGGGGCTGGCCGGCCACCAGCTGGCGCGCCAGGGCGCCGGTCTGCACCACCTGGCCGGCCAGGCGGGGCGCCTTGTTCCAGGTGTAGGCGCCGGGCTTGTCGGGTGCCGGTTCGGTCACGCCCTGTGCCGGGTGGCGCGGCGGGGCGTTGCCGCTGGCGGTGGCTGGGTCAGCCAGCCAGGCGTGCTGCAGGTCCTCGCTCACTTCGGCGGGGTCGAAGGCCCGCAGCGTGCCCGCCGTGGCATCCCACACGCCCGCCGGCAGGCGGGGCGTGCCGGCCCCATCCGCATGGGCGCCGTGGCTGAGGTAGAGCGCCGGGCCGGCGCCGAGCTGGTCCAGCCCCAGGTCGGCAGCGATGGCCAGGAAGAGCTGCAGGTCGCTCATCGCCGGGCCGATCGGCGCGCGGGCGGGCAGGGCGGCGTCCAGCGCAGCCTCGCTGTGCCAGCCGGCCGCCACCTCCAGCGGGACGCCGAACACGCCCGTTTCCAGGAAGGCGCGGAACTCACGCAGCTGCGCAAGCAGGCGCAGCCGCTCGGCGCGTTCGATGGCACGTGCGCTGCCCCCCGGCTCGATGCTCAGGGTGTGCGGCCACTTGCCGCCGAGCGTGCCCATCAGCGTGAACCAGCGCTGCCGAGCCGCGGTGGCACGCCGGGCGTGCTCGCCCTGTCCGCTGGCCGACAGTGCCGCAAAGCGCCGCAGCGCCTCGCCATGCCAGGGCCGGTCGGCGTAGACCGGCCGGGTGAAGTCCGGCATGAAGAAGAGGTAGAAGTGCGTCAGGTGGTCGGCCAGGTTCTCGCAGGCCAGCATCAGCTCGGTGGCGAGCCGGCCGTTGGGCGCCGGCTCGATGCCGGCCAGGTCGGCCAGAGCCCTTGCGGCGGCCACCGACTGCGACACCGAGCAGATGCCGCACAGCCGCGGCACGATCACCAGCGCATCGTGCGGGTCGCGCCCGCGCAGCATGGCCTCGAAGCCGCGGTACATCGGCGCGTTGACCTGCGCGCTGCGCACCTGGCCATCGGCGACCTCAAGCTGTACTTCCAGGTCGCCTTCGACACGGTTGAAAGGGCCGACGATCAGGCGGGTCATGGCAGCAGCAGCGGGAATCAGGAAGGCAGCGAGGCCAGAGGAAGGGAGGCGCAGCGGAGGCAGCGGGCCGGCGGCCCAGCCAGCATGATGCCAGCCGCGGCAGTGGCCCTGCCGTGCGGGGGGCTGTGGCATGATCCGCGCCCTTCTCCCCCTTCCTAGCCTCGCACCAGGCCGGGGCTCCGGCGCGCCAGGCGATGCCGCGACCGGCCGCACACCCCATGGACCTGCAACTGCCCATCCGCATCCACGACGAACTCAGCGATGACGTGATCGAGGCCACTGGCATGCTCGATCTCGCCAGCGGTGACATCCGCGACGTGAAGTACATCGACCACGACCTCGCCGAGGACGGTTTCCCCGCCGACAGCGAGGACTACGAGTTCACCTGCGGCACGCTGAGCAACGGCAGCAAGGAAGTCGAGTTCCGCATCGAGGTGGACCGCATGGGCCGCAAGTACTCGATCACCACCGACGAGCTGCTCGAACTCAAGGGCCGCGCCGCCAAGCTGTTCACCGCACCGCCCCCCGGCGCCCAGCCGGCGGCCCCGGCGAAGAAGACCGCCCGCAAGACGGCAGGCAAGACCGCGCGCCGCTGAAGCCAGGACGGCGAGAGCCGGCCTACGCGGGCGCGCCGACCTGCGCCGCCTCGGCCAGGCGGGTGCGCCCCAGCGCCAGCAGCTCGTCCAGGAAGGTGCGGATCGCGCGGGTCTGGTAGCGGTCGGGCATGTGCAGCACCACCATGTGGGTGCCGAAGATCGACAGCCGCCAATCGGTCAGCAGCAGGCCGAGCCGGCCGGCGGCCACGTCGGCGGCCACCACGTAGTCGGGCAGCAGCTCGATGCCCAGCCCGGCGTCCACCGCCTGGTGCAGGAACTGGAAGTTCTCTGACGTCAGCGTCGGCTCCAGCGCCACCTCGCGGCGCTCGCTGCCGCGGTAGGCCGCCAGCCGCAGGGAGCGGCCCGACACCCCGGCGGTGAGCACCGGTGCCTGGCTCAGCGCCTCGGGCTCCAGCGCCATGGGGTTGGCCGCGATCCAATGGGGCGCGGCGCAGGCCACGTGCCGCACCGGGCCGAGCGTGTGCGCCACCAGCGTGGGTGGCGGCTCGCTCATCACCCGCACCGCCAGGTCCACCTCGTCGCGCAGCAGGTCGTCGACGCGGTTGTCGAACAGCACGTCCAGCACGATGCCCGGGTGGCGACGCTTGAAGTCGATCAGCCAGGGCGCCAGCACCACCTGGCCGAAGCCGGTCGGTACGCCCAGGCGCACGCGGCCGTGCAGACCCTGGCCGAGACTGGCCAGCGCCTCCTGCGCGGCCGTCAGCTCACCCTGGATCGCCCGGCCGTGCTGCAGCAGCCGCAGCCCCGCCTCGGTGGGCTCGACCCGCCGCGTGGTGCGCCGCACCAGCTGCATGCCCACCGCGCGCTCCAGCTGGTTGAGGTGGTAGCTCACGTTGGCGCGCGTCATCTTGAGCTTGCGCGCGGCCTGGCTGAGGTTGCCGGCGTCCAGGATGTCGACCAGCAAGGTCAGGGCGGAGGCGTCCAGCGGCGTCATGGGGTGGAGTCTGTCAAATGGTGTTTGACGGATTGTCAATGTTTGCTGGAATTGTCAAACAGGCTGAGACGCTGAACAATCCCGCCCACCGCCGGAAACCGGCTGCAGGAGACAAGGGAACCCGATGAGCCACCGCACCCAGCCCAACTACGAACTGCAAGGCGCCGCTGCTGACGGTGCGGCCGACGTCGCCGTCGTCACCCTGTCCAACCCGCCGGTCAACGGCCTGGGCCTGGCGCTGCGCCGGCAGATTCACGCCGCCGTCACGGCCGCGCAGGCCGACGACCAGGTGCGCGCCATCGTGCTGATCGGCAGCGACAAGGCCTTTTCCGGCGGGGCGGACATCCGCGAGCTGGGCACGCCCGCGCAGCTGACCGAGCCGCTGCTGCGCGACGTGCTGGCAGCAGTGGAGAACAGCGCCAAGCCGGTGGTCGCGGCGATCTCGGGCGTCTGCCTGGGCGGCGGCCTGGAGCTGGCGCTGGCCTGCCAGCACCGCGTCGCGCTGGCCACGGCTCAGCTTGGACTGCCCGAGGTCAAGCTCGGCCTGATCCCCGGCTCCGGCGGCACCCAGCGCCTGCCCCGCCTGCTGCCGCTGGCGCAGGCGGCGGACCTGGTGCTGTCGGGCCGCAGCGTCTCGGCGCTTTCGCTGGCCGGCACGGCGCTGCTCGACCAGGTGGTGGATGGCGCTCAGGCCGATCGCGCCGCCCTGCTGGCCGCGGCGGTGGCCTTCGCGCAGCAGCTGCCTGCGGGGGGCTCGCCGCGCACCCGCGACCGCGCGCTGCTGGGCAGCGATGCCGACCTGGCCGATGCGCGCGCCGGGGTCGCCAAGCAGAAGCTGCTGGATGCGCCGCGTGCGGCGCTGCAGGCGCTCGAAGGCGCACTCAGCGGAGATTTCGACGCCGGGCTGCAGCGTGAGCGCGAGCTCTTCCTGGCGCTGCAGGCCGGGCCGCAGTCGCGCGCGCTGCGCCACCTCTTCCAGGCCGAGCGGCTGGCCGCCAAGGTCGCCGACCTGCCTGGCGACACTCCCACGCGCGCCGTGCGCCGCGTCGGCGTGGTCGGCGCTGGCACGATGGGCACCGGCATCGCGTTGAACTTCATCGCCATCGGCCTGCCGGTGGTGCTGGTCGAGGCCAAGGACGAGGCGCTGCAGCGTGGCCTGGCCACGCTGAAGAAGCACGACGAGGACGGCCTGAAGAAGGGCCGCTTCACCGCCGAGCAGGTGGCCCAGCGCGCCACGCTGGTCACCGCGTCGACCGACTACGCCGCCTTTGCCGACTGCGACCTGGTGATCGAGGCGGTGTTCGAGGACATGGCGGTCAAGCACAGCGTGTTCCGCCAGCTCGACGCGGTCTGCAAGCCCGGCGCGATCCTGGCCAGCAACACCTCGACGCTGGACGTGGGCGAGATCGCGGCGGTGACGGCGCGCCCGGCCGACGTGGTGGGCCTGCACTTCTTCAGCCCGGCCCACATCATGAAGCTGCTGGAGATCGTGCGCGTGAAGACGCCGGTGCCCACCGCGCCGGAGGTGCTGGCCACCGCGCTGGAGGTCGCCAGGCAGATCGGCAAGAAGCCGGTGGTCAGCGGCGTGTGCGACGGCTTCATCGGCAACCGCATGCTGGCGGGCTACTTTGCCCAGGCCAACCAGGCGGTGCTCGAAGGCGCCGAGCCGACCGCGGTGGACCGCGCCATCGAGGGCTTTGGCCTGGCGATGGGGCCGCTGCGCATGAACGACCTGGCCGGCATCGACATCGGCTGGGCCTCGCGCCGTCGCCGCAGCGCCCAGCAGGGCCGCGACGTGACGCTGCTGGCCGACCGCATTGCCGAGACCGGCCGCTTCGGCCAGAAGACCGGCAGCGGCTGGTACCGCTACGAGGCCGGCAACCGCACGCCGCAGCCCGAGCCGCAGACGGAGGCCGTGATCGCCGCCTACCGCCAGGCCAAGGGCGTGACGGCGCGCGCGGTGGGCGCCGAGGAGGTCGTCGAACGCTGCATCTACGCGCTGGTGGCCGAGGGCGCGCGCATCCTGGACGAGGGCATCGCCCAGCGCGCCAGCGACATCGACGTGGTTTACACCGCCGGCTACGGCTTCCCGGCCTGGCGCGGCGGGCCGATGGCCTACGCGCAGGAGGTCGGCTGGGCGAAGGTGGTGGCGCGCATGGGTGACTTTGCCGCCCAGGCGCAGGCGGTGGGTGACGTGCATGCCGCGGCGTTCTGGACGCCGTCGCCCTGGCTGCAGCAGCAGGCGGCGGCCTGAACAACAGCCCGGCGCGCCGTCGCGTGCCCGTCGTTCAGCGATCTGCTGCGCGGGCAGAGGATGCGGTCAGGCGGCCGGTGCGCTGCTCATCGGGCGTGACGCCGGTCATGCGGTGGAACATCGCGATGAAGGCCGAGGCGCTGGCGTAGCCCAGGTCCAGGGCGATGGTCTCGACCTTCTCGCCCGCCTCCAGCCGGGGCAGAGCGGCCACCACGCGCAGGCGCTGGCGCCATTCGGCGAAGGTCATGCCCAGGTCACGCTGGCAGCGGCGGCTGAGCGTGCGCTCGGTGCTGTGGTGCTGCGCGGCAAGTTTGGCAAGCGCCCGGCTGTCGCCGGGGTGGGCCTGCAGCGCCTGCAGCAGCGCGCCCAGCACCGGGTCGTCCGAGCGCGGCAGGTAGCTGCCCACGCAGCGGGCGTGCGCGAGCTGGTCGACCAGCACTTGCAGCAGGCGCTGCGCATCGGGGCTGTGCGGCAGCGCGGGCGGCTCGGCGCGCAGGTGCTCCAGCACGGCGCGCGCCAGCGGGCTGACCGCCAGCGCGCAGGTCGTGACCGGCAGCGCCGCGCAGAGCTCGGCGCTCACGTAGAGCGAGCTGAACAGCGTCTCGCGCCGGTTCAGGCCGCGGTGCTCCACCCCCGGCGGCAGCCAGATGCCGAACTGCGGCGGCGCCAGGTAGTGCTCTTCGGCCAGCTCCACCTCCATCACGCCGCTGAAGGCGTAGACGAACTCGCCCCAGGCGTGGCGGTGCGTCGGGTAGGTGGCCTGGGCCGGCATCTGCTCGGCACGGAAGACGATCGGCGCGGGCAGCGCATCCCGATAGGGCGGCTGGTGCAGCGTGGGGGCGTTGCGAGGCATGGGGTTGTCGGGTTGCAGCGATCGATTGTCCGGAATTCGCTATCTCGATGAAACAAGCCATCGGGACAATGCGGGCGTCGCCACCACCCCGCCCGAACGAGCCCCCCAATGGACCAACGCCTCGCCCTCGATGGCCGCGCCACCGGCCTGATGACGCTGCTGTGCGTCGTCTGGAGCCTGCAGCAGATCTCGCTCAAGGCCGCGGCGCCCGATGTGGGCCCGATGCTGATGGTCGGGCTGCGCTCGGGCATCGCCGCGCTGCTGGTGGTCGCGCTGATGCGCTGGCGGGGCGAGCCGCTGCGGCTGACCCCCGGCGGCTGGCGCGCCGGCCTGGTGGTGGGCGCGCTGTTCGCCTTCGAGTACCTGCTGGTGGCGCAGGCGCTGCTGCTCGCGCACGCTTCGCATGTGGTGGTGTTCCTCTACACGGCGCCGATCTTCGCGGCGCTCGGCCTGCACGCGCGGCTGCCGGCCGAGCGGCTGCACTGGAGCCAGTGGCTGGGTATCGGCATCGCCTTCTTCGGCATCGCGGTGGCCTTCCTGGGCCGCGGCGCAGCCGTTGGCGCTGCTCACCGGGATGGGGCGGTCCTGCTGGGCGATACGCTGGCGCTGCTGGCCGGGGTGTCCTGGGGCGCGACCACGGTGACGATCCGCTGCACGGTGCTGGCCCGGGTGCCGGCCACCGAGTCGCTGCTCTACCAGCTGGTGTGTGCCTGTGTGCTGCTGCTGCCGGCGGCACTGCTGTTCGGCCAAGGGCATTTCGCGGCCACGCCCGACGCCTGGAGCCACCTGGCGTTTCAGAGCGTGGTGGTGTCCTTCGCCAGCTTCCTCGCCTGGTTCTGGCTGCTGCGCCACTACCTGGCGTCGCGCCTGGGCGTGTTCTCGTTCCTGACGCCGGTGTTCGGCGTGCTGCTGGGGATCTGGCTGCTCGGCGAGCCGGTGGAAGCTGGCTTTGTGGCGGGCAGCGCGCTGGTGCTGGGCGGCATCGTGCTGGTCAGCGGCTCGGGCTGGCTGCGGCTGGCGGTGGGCCGGGCCAGGGCCGCCTGAACGCCCGATCAGATGCGCACGTAGCGCCCGTCGCGGATCTCGGTGAAGAAGACCTTGCGCGGCGTGTCCCCGTTGGCGTCGAAGGTGATGGTCTGCTGCAGCCCGGGGTAGGGGCCGCTGCGCAGGGCGGCGTCCTTCATCGACTCGCCCGACTTGCGGTTCTTCAGTGCGGTGAGCACCACCGTGGCGGCGTCGTAGGCCGACACCGAGCTGTAGCCCGGCTTGCGCTGGAAGCGCTTGAAGTAGGCCTCGGAGAACTCCTTGAAGCGCGGCGTCGTGTCGTCGCGGTCGAAGTTCTGCACGATCAGCAGGCCCTCGACCACCTGGCCACCCAGCTCGATCAGCTGCTCGGTGGCCGCCCATTCGGACGCGCCGATGGGCAGGCTCGGCGCCTGCTTGCGGGCCTGCTGGGCCAGCCTGGCCACATCGAGCGCACCGGAGACGAAGAACAGGCTGTCGGGCTGGCTGGCCAGCATCTTGCCCACCACGCCAGCGAAGTCCGCATCGGCGGCCGATTCATAGGGCACCTCGGCGGCCAGCTTCTGGCCGGTGGCGGTCACGGCCGTGCGGAACTCTTTCAGCCAGGACTCCGTGAAGTTGCGGTTGCGCGTGTCGTAGGCCACCGCGATGGCCTTCTGGCCGCGGCCGAGCATCACCTTGGCGTAGTCGCTGGCGTTGTCGCGCGTGGTGCGGTTGATGCGGAAGAGGTTGTCGTCCTTGCCGTAGAAGTCCATCGAGGTGATGGTGGGGCTGACCTGGAAGATGCCGGCCGCGCCCGTGATGGGCACGATCACCTTGGCCATGCCGCTGGTGAAGGGGCCGATCACCGCCTCCGCCTTGGCCTCCACGAGCTCCCTGGCCGACTTGGCGGCGGTGCCGGCGTTCTGCGCGTCGTCACGCTGGATCAGTTCCACCATGCGCCCGCCGGCGCCGCCGGCGCGGTTGAACTCCTCGACGGCCAGGATCACGCCATTCAGGCCGGACTGGCCGTTGTCCGAGTTGCGGTCGGACAGCCCGCCGATGAAGCCGAGCTGGAAGGGCTTCTGCGGGCCGCAGCCGGTGAGCGCGAGGGCGCCGAGGCTGGCCACGCCCGACAGGGTGGCACAGAGCAGGGTGCGTCGATGCATGGAGGTGTGTCCTTTGGCTTGCACAGGTGGGCGCGCGGGCGTGGATCGGGAGGGCTTGTCAGAGCGCTTGCGCCGCCGCGGCGCAGCGATGTTAAGTAGTACGCTCAGCGGCCGATAAGCCCAGGAGTGCCCGAAAACCCGATGAATTCGACGCGTCCTGTTGCTGCTGCTTCCGTTCTAGCGTCGAAGCTGGCGATTTCTCGCCTCGGCCGCTGGCGCCAGGCCTGGAATGGCTCGCTGCGCTTTCGGCTGATGGCGCTCGGGCTGATGCCGCTGGTGGGCGCATTTCCCTTCGTCATCGCGGTGCTGGTGCTGGTGGGCGGTGAGCGTGCCAACAGCCTGCTCAGCTCGAACCTGCAGAGCAACCTCTCGGCGGCCAGCAACTACCTCGATCAGCTCAAGACCCAGGCCGCCACCCGGGTGTCGCAGCTGGCCCGTTCCGAGCGCCTGGTGCAGCTGGTCGATGACCCGGGCAGCCGCCGGGAGCTGGACCGCCACCTGCGCACGGCCGCCGAGGGCGCTGGGCTGGACTTCCTGATCGCCGCCACCGCCGATGGCAGCGTGATCGGCTCCAGCACCAACGTCGCGCAGGGGCAGCGCATCCCCGACTCCTGGGTGATCCGCCAGGCGCGCATCGGCGTGGCCAATGCGGCCTACGAACGGTTCGAGGCCCGGCAGCTGCTGGCCTTTGCGCCGGCTTTTCCGGAGCAGGCGCGCATTGCCCTCGAAGGCAACCAGGGCGCCGAGACACGCGCACTGCTGATCAACGCCGCGGCGCACTTTCCGCTGTCGGTGCGGGTGAGCGACGTGATCCTGGTGGGCGGCGTGCTGCTCAATCGCAATTTCCCGCTCATCGAGCACATGCGCGAGGTCATCTACCCGGTGGGCAGCCTGCCCGATGACGCCGAGGGCATGACCTCCATCCACCTCGGCGGCGTCAGCGTGGCCACCAGCCGCCAGCGCCTGCAGGGGCAGCGGGCCGTGGGCACGCAGGCGGCGCCCGAGGCGGTGGAGCGGGTGATGCGTGCCGGCCAGCACTGGACCGGCCTGCTCGACGTCGGTGGCACCTCCTACATGGCCGGCTACGCCGACCTGCGCGATGGCGAGGGGCAGGTCATCGGCATGATCGGGGCCGGCTTTCCGGACACGCCGTATCAGCGCATGACCTGGGTGCTGCTGGGCATGATCGCCGGGCTGCTGGCGCTGACCCTGCTGCTGATCTCGGTGCTGTTCCTGCGCGCCGGGCGGGAGCTGACGCAGCGGCTGGAGCGCATCGCGCAGACCATGTCGCTGGTGCGCCAGGGCGACCGCCAGGCCCGCGTGGGCGTGCCATTGCGCGATGACGAGCTGGGGCGGCTGTCGCAGCACTTCGACGTCCTGCTCAACACCATCGAGGAGCAGGACGCCCGCCAGCGTGCCGCGCAGCAGGCGATTGCGGATGAGGCGTCGCGGCGCCGGGCGCTGTTCGAGAACGAACGCGACGGCGTGGTCATCCTGAACGCCGATGGCAGCGTGTTCGAGGCCAACCCCAAGGCGGCGCAGATGCTGGGCTGCAGCATCGACGAACTGCAGCGCAGCCGGTTGGGCGACTGGGACACGGGCTTCCGCCAGGAGCGCCTGGACCGCCTGCTCTCGCAGGGGTCCGAAGGGGCCAAGGAGGGCCTGTTCTTCGAGACGACCCACCGCCGCTGCGACGGCAGCAGCTACGCCGCCGAGGTGTCGGTGAGCGTGGCGACCTGGGGCGAGCGGCATTTTGTCTTCCTGCTGCTGCGCGACATCTCGGAGCGCAAGGCGGTGGAGGCCGAGTTGGCGCGGTACCGCAGCGACCTGGAGCGGCTGGTGGAGCAGCGCACCGCGGAACTCAACGACCGCAGCGAGCAGCTCGATGCCATCTTCGCGCTCAGTCCGGACGGGTTTGTCTCCTTCGACGGCGAGCAGCGTGTGCGCTTTGCCAACCGCGCCTTCCTGCGTCTGTCGGGGCTGGAGATGGCGGACGTGGTGGGCATGGACGAAGTCGCCTTCTCCAGGCGGCTCCAGGCGGCCTGCCGGGAGAGTGCGCCCTTTCCGCAGGTGGCGCAGTTGCGTGCGGAGCGGCAGCGTGCCACCGAGGCGGCGTCCAGCAGCTACTTGCCCGACGAGACCCCGGGGGCGCCTCTGCCGCCAGCGCCGGCCGAACTGCGCCGCAGCTTCGAGCTGCTGCAGCCGCGCCCGCGCGTGGTGGAGGTGGGCATCCGCATGGCGCAGGCCGACAACGTCTCGCAGGTGCTGTACTTCCGCGATGTGACGCGCGAGACCGAGGTGGACCGCATGAAGAGCGAGTTCCTCTCCACGGCCGCGCACGAGCTGCGCACGCCGATGACCAGCATCTACGGCTTCGTGAAGCTGCTGCGCATGCGCGAGTTCGACGCGCCGCGGCGCAACGACCTGCTCTCCACCATCGCCCAGCAGTCCGAGCTGATGATCACCATCATCAACCAGTTGCTGGACCTGGCCCGCATCGAGGCCCGCCGCGGGCAGGACTTCAAGTTCGAGTCCCTGGCGTTGCAGGACGTCGTCGCATCGGTCACCGCCGGCTACCAGCCCCCGGCCGGCCGGGACTCCCCGGTGATCGCCACCTGCGCGCAGCCGCTGCGCATCCGGGGGGACAGCCAGAAGCTCCAACAGGCGCTGCTGAACATCGTGGCCAACGCCTACAAGTATTCACCCGGCGGCGGTGCGGTCGAGATCGGCTACCGGCTGGGCGATCACGCGGGCATCGAGTGCCACGGGGTGGAGGTGCGCGACCAAGGCATCGGCATGACCGAGGAGCAGCGCAGCCATGTCTGCGAGCGCTTCTACCGTGCCGACGCTTCGGGCAATATCCCGGGCACCGGCCTGGGCATGGCCATCGTCAAGGAGATCGTCGAGCTGCACCAGGGCGAGCTGGACATCACCAGCGAGCCGGGCCAGGGCACGAGCGTCACGATCTGGATCCCGGCGGCTTGAGCGGCGTCTGCCGCCGGCCCCGCCCTGGCTTTCAGCCCGCCTTGGCCAGCCACACCGCCATGCCCTGGGCATTCAGCGTGGCGTCGAGCCTAAGCAGCTCGCGTGCCCGGGCCTCGTCCAGTGGGGCGCCGCTGGCCAGCGCGGAGGCGACCAGCTCGCGCTGCATGAAGGCCATCAGGGCGTCCTCGACGGCCGCCTTGTCGCCGTAGCGGCCCTCGCGCTGCAGCGTCTCGCGCAGCGCCAGGCCGCCGCTCTCGAACGTGTCGAGCAGCGCATTGAACTGCGCCGTCACCCGATCCAGCGCCGTGATCGGGCCGAAGTGGGTCGGGAAGATCACCTGCGGCTGCGCGGCCAGCATGCGCTGCACGGAGACCCGCATCGCCGCCGGCTCGAACTGCACCGGCGTGGTGGTCGGGAACAGCCAGGGGCCGGCCGCGCTGTCGAACTCGCGGTAGCTGATGCCGAAGGTGTCGCCGGTGAACCAGCCGCGGCTCGCCTCGTCCCAGATGCAGTGGTGGTGGCGCGCGTGGCCGGGCGTGTCGATCAGGCGAAGCGCGCGGCTGCCGAGCTGCACCGTCATGTCATCGTGGCTCTCCACCACGCGCTCGGCCGGTATCGGGCGGATGTCGCCGTAGGTCGCCTTGACCACCTCCGCGCCGTAGACCGCGCGCGCCCCTTCGACCAGTGCCAGCGGGTTGACCAGGTGGCGCGCGCCACGGGGGTGGATCAGGGCCCGGGCGTTCGGCAGCTGCTCCATCAGCAGGCCGGCGCCACCGGCATGGTCCAGGTGCACGTGCGTGGGGATGACCCAGTCCACCGCCTCCACGCGCAGGCCCAGCGCCGCCAGCGTGGCGAGCAGGCGAGGCACCGCGGCGTTGTGGCCGGTGTCGATGAAGGCGGCGCGCCCCTCGGGGCTGACGAGCAGGTAGGCCGCGTCGAAGAGATCGCGCTCGAAGCCGGTGTCGATGACGTACAGGCCGTCGGCGTGGGTCTGGAAGTGGGTCGGTGCGCTCATGACAGTGGGGCGTGAGGCCGGGGTGACGACGAAAGCCCCGGATCGTAGCGGGGGGCGAAGGGGGGCGCTGTCACCGCGGCGATGGCCTCGGATCGAGGGGGTGCGGTTCAAGTTCGCGTGCAGGAGGCCGATCACTGAAGCGCCAGTCCTGCGGGCTGGCCCTGATACGCGACCCTCTCTGCGAAAGACCAGCCATGGCTGTGAACTGCGACCCGCCGATCGGTGCCGGCAACGACTCTCCCCTCTCGCTGACCCCTGCGCCCCAGCGCAGCCCGGCGGTGCGCAAGCCGATCGTCAAGTCCAAACTGCCCGCGCTCACCAAGCCGGCGCACGAACTCGTCGGTCCGGAGCTGCCTCCCCCGCCCAAGCCCAAGCCCGTCCACCACCTCAACAAGGGCTACAAGCCCTCGCGGTTGCCCGAGGGCTATGTCGTGGACATCCAGGGCTCGGCCGTGGTCAAGCCGCTGGAAGGCAAGGTCCACAAGCTGCACATCGGCGATCAGCTGCGCAAGGGTGACGTGGTGCTGACCTCGCAGGACGGCATCGTCGAGATCCGCCATTCAGGCAAGACCTACACCATCGTCTGCCGCGACGACGGCGAGTTGAACATCGACCCACCGGGTGCCGGTGGCGGTGGCGACAGCCCGCTGCAGCCCGGCCTGCGCGTCGAGCGCGAGTTCGAGGTCATCTCGTCGAAGGACTACGACGACCTCCAGCGCGGCAACGAACCCGCACCGCCGGTCGCACCGCCTCCCCCGGACGTGACGCCCCCCGGCCCGTCTCCGGAGCCCGCCCCGGAGCCGCCGCCTCCACCACCACCCCCGCCTCCGCCCCCTCCGCCCCCTCCGCCACCCGCGCCGGCCACGGTGGGCGACCGCGTCTTCGAAGACAGCAACGCCAACGGCGTGCAGGACGAAGGTGAACGCGGCATTGCCGGCGTGGGCGTCCAACTGCTGGATGCCAGTGGCAACCCGGTGGGGAGCACCACCACGGACGCCAATGGCAACTACCAATTTGAAGTGCCGGCAGGCAGCTACAGCGTCAAGGTCACGCCGCCCGCAGGCTGGAACGTCGGCCCCACCGACGCCGGAACCGACGACACGACCGACAGCGACATTGGCACCGATGGCCGCAGCGGCAGCATCGAGCTGAGCGCGGGTGAGAGTGACCAGAGCGTGGACGCGGGCCTGTACCGCAACGCCTCGCTGGGCGACAAGGTCTGGGTCGACAGCGATGGTGACGCCCAGCAGGACGCGGGCGAAGCCGGCCTGGGCTGTGTGACCGTGCGGCTGCTGAACGCCGCGGGCCAAGTTGTGGCCACGCAGACCACCGATGCCAACGGCGACTACCTGTTCACCGATTTGGTGCCTGGCAGCTACTCGGTCGAATTCGTGCGCCCGGACGGCTTCAGCTTCACCGCGGCAAACAGCGGCAGCGACGCCAGCGACAGCGATGCCGACAACGCCACCGGCCGCACGGCCAGCGTGACGCTGGACAGCGGTGAGCACGACGGCAGCGTCGATGCCGGTTTGGTGGTGGAGGCGCCGCCTCCCCCACCACCGCCACCGCCACCGCCACCCCCCTGTGCACCCGGCGAGATCGGTGACCGCGTGTTTGAGGACAGCAACGCCAACGGCGTGCAGGATGAGGGCGAACAAGGCCTGTCCGGCGTGGCTGTGCAGCTGCTGGACGCGCGCGGCCGTCCTGTGGCCAGCACGGTGACGGACAGCGAGGGCAACTACCGCTTCGAAGTCCGCGCCGGCACCTACAGCGTCAAGGTCACGCCGCCAGCGGGCTGGAACATCAGCCCGGCCGATGCAGGCAATGACGACGCTGCCGATAGCGACATCGGTGCAAACGGGCGCAGCGGCGCGATCAGCCTGAGTCCGGGCGAGAGCGAGTTGAGCGTGGACGCGGGCCTGTACCGCAGCGCCTCGCTGGGCGACAAGGTCTGGGTCGACGCCGATGGTGACGCCCAGCAGGACGCGGGTGAAGCCGGCCTGGGCGGCGTGACCGTCAAGCTGCTCAACGCCGCGGGCGGAGTCGTGGCCACGCAGACCACCGATGCCAACGGCGACTACCTGTTCACCGATTTGGTGCCCGGCACCTACTCGGTCGAATTCGTGCGCCCGGATGGCTACAGCTTTACCGCGGCAAACAGCGGCAGCGACGCCAGCGACAGCGATGCCGACAACGCCACCGGCCGCACGGCCAGTGTGACGCTGGACAGCGGTGAGCACGACGGCAGCGTCGATGCCGGTTTGGTGGTGGAGGCGCCGCCTCCCCCACCACCGCCACCGCCACCGCCACCCCCCTGTGCACCCGGCGAGATCGGTGACCGCGTGTTTGAGGACAGCAACGCCAACGGCGTGCAGGATGAGGGCGAACAAGGCCTGTCCGGCGTGGCTGTGCAGCTGCTGGACGCGCGCGGCCGTCCTGTGGCCAGCACGGTGACGGACAGCGAGGGCAACTACCGCTTCGAAGTCCGCGCCGGCACCTACAGCGTCAAGGTCACGCCGCCAGCGGGCTGGAACATCAGCCCGGCCGATGCAGGCAATGACGACGCTGCCGATAGCGACATCGGTGCAAACGGGCGCAGCGGCGCGATCAGCCTGAGTCCGGGCGAGAGCGAGTTGAGCGTGGACGCGGGCCTGTACCGAAGCGCCTCGCTGGGCGACAAGGTCTGGGTCGACAGCGATGGTGACGCCCAGCAGGACGCGGGCGAAGCCGGCCTGGGCTGTGTGACCGTGCGGCTGCTGAACGCCGCGGGCCAAGTTGTGGCCACGCAGACCACCGATGCCAACGGCGACTACCTGTTCACCGATTTGGTGCCCGGCAGCTACTCGGTCGAATTCGTGCGCCCGGACGGCTTCAGCTTCACCGCGGCAAACAGCGGCAGCGACGCCAGCGACAGCGATGCCGACAACGCCACCGGCCGCACGGCCAGCGTGACGCTGGACAGCGGTGAGCACGACGGCAGCGTCGATGCCGGCCTGGTGGTGGAGGCGCCGCCTCCTCCACCGCCACCCCCGCCACCACCACCTCCCCCACCACCGCCACCGCCACCGCCACCCCCCTGTGCACCCGGCGAGATCGGTGACCGCGTGTTTGAGGACAGCAACGCCAACGGCGTGCAGGATGAGGGCGAACAAGGCCTGTCCGGCGTGGCTGTGCAGTTGCTGGACGCGCGCGGCCGTCCCGTGGCCAGCACGGTGACGGACAGCGAGGGCAACTACCGCTTCGAAGTCCGCGCCGGCACCTACAGCGTCAAGGTCACGCCGCCAGCAGGCTGGAACGTCAGCCCCACCGACGCCGGCACTGACGATGCTGCCGACAGCGACATCGGCTCAAACGGGCGCAGCGGTGCGATCAGCCTGAGTCCGGGCGAGAGCGAGTTGAGCGTGGACGCGGGCCTGTACCGCAGCGCCTCGCTGGGCGACAAGGTCTGGGTCGACGCCGATGGTGACGCCCAGCAGGACGCGGGTGAAGCCGGCCTGGGCGGCGTGACCGTCAAGCTGCTCAACGCCGCGGGCGGAGTCGTGGCCACGCAGACCACCGATGCCAACGGCGACTACCTGTTCACCGATTTGGTGCCCGGCACCTACTCGGTCGAATTCGTGCGCCCGGATGGCTACAGCTTCACCGCGGCAAACAGCGGCAGCGACGCCAGCGACAGCGATGCCGACAACGCCACCGGCCGCACGGCCAGCGTGACGCTGGACAGCGGTGAGCACGACGGCAGCGTCGATGCCGGTTTGGTGGTGGAGGCGCCGCCTCCTCCACCGCCACCCCCGCCACCGCCACCGCCACCCCCCTGTGCACCCGGCGAGATCGGTGACCGCGTGTTTGAGGACAGCAACGCCAACGGCGTGCAGGACGAGGGCGAACAAGGCCTGTCCGGCGTGGCTGTGCAGCTGCTGGACGCGCGCGGCCGTTCTGTGGCCAGCACGGTGACGGACAGCGAGGGCAACTACCGCTTCGAAGTCCACGCCGGCACCTACAGCGTCAAGGTCACGCCGCCGGTAGGCTGGAACATCAGCCCGGCCGATGCAGGCAATGACGATGCTGCCGATAGTGACATCGGTTCAAGCGGGCGCAGCGGCGCGATCAGCCTGAGCGCGGGCGAGAGCGAGTTGAGCGTGGACGCGGGCCTGTACCGCAGCGCCTCGCTGGGGGACAAGGTCTGGATCGACAGCGACGGTGACGGCCAGCAGGACGCCGGTGAAGCCGGCCTGGGCTGTGTGACCGTGCGGCTGCTGAACGCCGCCGGCCAAGTCGTGGCCACGCATACCACCGACGCCAACGGCGACTACCTGTTCAACGACCTGAAGCCCGGCACCTACTCGGTGGAGTTCGTGCGTCCGGATGGCTACAGCTTCACGGCGGCAAACAGCGGCAGCGACGCCAGCGACAGCGATGCCAACACCGCCACCGGCCGCACGGCCAGCGTGACGCTGGACAGCGGTGAGCACGACGGCAGCGTCGATGCCGGCCTGGTGGCGGAGGCGCCGCCTCCGCCTCCTCCACCGCCACCCCCGCCACCACCACCTCCCCCACCACCGCCACCGCCACCGCCACCCCCCTGTGCACCCGGCGAGATCGGTGACCGCGTGTTTGAGGACAGCAACGCCAACGGCGTGCAGGATGAGGGCGAACAAGGCCTGTCCGGCGTGGCTGTGCAGCTTCTGGACGCGCGTGGCCGTCCTGTGGCCAGCACGGTGACGGACAGCGAGGGCAACTACCGCTTCGAAGTCCACGCCGGCACCTACAGCGTCAAGGTCACGCCGCCAGCAGGCTGGAACGTCAGCCCCACCGACGCCGGCACTGACGATGCTGCCGACAGCGACATCGGCTCAAACGGGCGCAGCGGTGCGATCAGCCTGAGTCCGGGCGAGAGCGAGTTGAGCGTGGACGCGGGCCTGTACCGAAGCGCCTCGCTGGGCGACAAGGTCTGGGTCGACAGCGATGGTGACGCCCAGCAGGACGCGGGCGAAGCCGGCCTGGGCTGTGTGACCGTGCGGCTGCTGAACGCCGCGGGCCAAGTTGTGGCCACGCAGACCACCGATGCCAACGGCGACTACCTGTTCACCGATTTGGTGCCTGGCAGCTACTCGGTCGAATTCGTGCGCCCGGACGGCTTCAGCTTCACCGCGGCAAACAGCGGCAGCGACGCCAGCGACAGCGATGCCGACAACGCCACCGGCCGCACGGCCAGCGTGACGCTGGACAGCGGTGAGCACGATGGCAGCGTCGATGCCGGCCTGGTGGTGGAGGCGCCGCCTCCTCCACCGCCACCCCCGCCACCACCACCTCCCCCACCACCGCCACCGCCACCGCCACCCCCCTGTGCACCCGGCGAGATCGGTGACCGCGTGTTTGAGGACAGCAACGCCAACGGCGTGCAGGATGAGGGCGAACAAGGCCTGTCCGGCGTGGCTGTGCAGTTGCTGGACGCGCGCGGCCGTCCCGTGGCCAGCACGGTGACGGACAGCGAGGGCAACTACCGCTTCGAAGTCCGCGCCGGCACCTACAGCGTCAAGGTCACGCCGCCAGCAGGCTGGAACGTCAGCCCCACCGACGCCGGCACTGACGATGCTGCCGACAGCGACATCGGCTCAAACGGGCGCAGCGGTGCGATCAGCCTGAGTCCGGGCGAGAGCGAGTTGAGCGTGGATGCGGGCCTGTACCGAAGCGCCTCGCTGGGCGACAAGGTCTGGGTCGATGCCGATGGTGACGCCCAGCAGGACGCGGGCGAAGCCGGCCTGGGCTGTGTGACCGTGCGGCTGCTGAACGCCGCGGGCCAAGTTGTGGCCACGCAGACCACCGATGCCAACGGCGACTACCTGTTCACCGATTTGGTGCCTGGCAGCTACTCGGTCGAATTCGTGCGCCCGGACGGCTTCAGCTTCACCGCGGCAAACAGCGGCAGCGACGCCAGCGACAGCGATGCCGACAACGCCACCGGCCGCACGGCCAGCGTGACGCTGGACAGCGGTGAGCACGATGGCAGCGTCGATGCCGGCCTGGTGGTGGAGGCGCCGCCTCCTCCACCGCCACCCCCGCCACCACCACCTCCCCCACCACCGCCACCGCCACCCCCCTGTGCACCCGGCGAGATCGGTGACCGCGTGTTTGAGGACAGCAACGCCAACGGCGTGCAGGACGAAGGCGAACAAGGCCTGTCCGGCGTGGCTGTGCAGCTGCTGGACGCGCGCGGCCGTCCCGTGGCCAGCACGGTGACGGACAGCGAGGGCAACTACCGCTTCGAAGTCCACGCCGGCACCTACAGCGTCAAGGTCACGCCGCCAGCAGGCTGGAACGTCAGCCCCACCGACGCCGGCACTGACGATGCTGCCGACAGCGACATCGGCTCAAACGGGCGCAGCGGTGCGATCAGCCTGAGTCCGGGCGAGAGCGAGTTGAGCGTGGACGCGGGCCTGTACCGAAGCGCCTCGCTGGGCGACAAGGTCTGGGTCGACAGCGATGGTGACGCCCAGCAGGACGCGGGCGAAGCCGGCCTGGGCTGTGTGACCGTGCGGCTGCTGAACGCCGCGGGCCAAGTTGTGGCCACGCAGACCACCGATGCCAACGGCGACTACCTGTTCACCGATTTGGTGCCTGGCAGCTACTCGGTCGAATTCGTGCGCCCGGACGGCTTCAGCTTCACCGCGGCAAACAGCGGCAGCGACGCCAGCGACAGCGATGCCGACAACGCCACCGGCCGCACGGCCAGCGTGACGCTGGACAGCGGTGAGCACGACGGCAGCGTCGATGCCGGCCTGGTGGTGGAGGCGCCGCCTCCTCCCCCTCCCCCTCCCCCTCCTCCGCCGCCCGGCCCTGGCCGTGATGACGACGACGGGCGAGGGCATGGCCACGGGCACGGTTCTCATGGCAGTGAGAACGGCGGCAGTTGCGGCGATGGCGACGATGACGGAGACGACGGTGGCCACGGTGGCGACCACCCGGCGCCAGAGCCTGCCCCGGCACCTGCTCCCACGCCAGCACCGGGGCGCGATGACCACGGCGGTCATGGGCACGGCCATGGCGGGTCGGGCCACAGTGACGGCGGGTCGGACGGCGACGGTGGCAGCTGCGGCGATGGCGACGATGACGGGGACGACGGTGACCACCGTGGCGACCACCCGGCGCCAGAGCCTGTCCCGGCACCTGCTCCCACGCCAGCACCGGGGCGCGATGACCACGGCGGTCATGGGCATGGCCATGGCGGGCCGGGCCAAGGTGATGGCGGGGCGGACGGCGACGGTGGCAGCTGCGGCGATGGCGACGATGACGGGGACGACGGTGGCCACGGTGGCGACCACCCGGCGCCAGAGCCTGCCCCGGCACCCGCTCCCACGCCGGCACCGGGGCGCGATGACCACGGCGGTCATGGGCATGGCCATGGCGGGCCGGGCCAAGGTGATGGCGGGTCGGACGGCGACGGTGGCAGCTGCGGCGATGGCGACGATGACGGGGACGACGGTGACCACCGTGGCGACCACCCGGCGCCAGAGCCTGCCCCGGCACCCGCTCCCACGCCGGCACCGGGGGGCGATGACCACGGCGGTCATGGGTATGGCCATGGCGGATCGGGGCGCGGAGGCGGTGAGGCCGATGGAGATGCGTCCGCTGACGACGACGGCTGGTGTGCCACGGTGCCAGCCGGGTTGGATGACGCCTGGCCCGCGCACGTGCTGCAGGGCCGCCAGGACGGTGGTCATGGGGGCCATGGCGGCCGCGAAGGGGGCAGCGATGATGGGCGGCCCTCGCACGAGGCAGCGCATGCGGCCTGTGACGACGCGTCGGCATCGCCGGCCGATCGGGTCGGCGGGCTGCTCGATGGCCTGGTGCATGACTTTGCGCGTGGCGCCGACGTGCTGGCCTGGCGGCTGGTGGACCCGGGTCCGACGGTGGGCGTGGGGCCGGGCGGTGAGTCCGGCTGTGCGCCGGCCGACCTGCTCTCGGGTGGCGCGGCCGGCGACTGGCCGTTGCCCATGTCGCTGGACCTGCGCGATCTGCTGGGCGGTGGCCGGGAGGGCGGTGGGGCGGGGTTGCTCGACGGTCTCGACCTGGAGTCGGCGCTGCAGCGGGCCTTGAGCGACGGTGGCCAGGGCGCGCCTGACGGTGGTGAAGACCGTGGCGGTCGGGAGGGAGGCTCGCGCGACACCGGCGGCTGCGAGCCGGTGGCCCGATGCGAAGCAGGTACCGCCGCCGGGGGGGCAGGCTGCGCTGGCGACGACGCCACCGCGGCCGAGGCCGGGCCGGGCCAGGTCTCGCATGACCTGGGGTGGTCGGCGGGGAGTGGCTGCCAGTCGCCATTGGCGGGCCTGCTGGAGCCGGCCCGCTCCCACGGAGAGGGCTGCTGAACGGCGCGGGTGGGGGCCTGTGCGTCAAGTCCCCGCCCGCGCGGCCGATATCAACGGGCATGAAGACGTCCACGCGCCCCCCTTTCCTGGCTGGCCTGCTGATCGGGCTGGCGGCCTGTGTGGCCGTGCCGGCGGCCGCCCAGACGGTTGCCTGGGCCGGGTCGATGGGCGAACGCGTCCTGCTGGTGATCGACGGGCGCCTCCAAGTGGCCGGCGCCGGGTCGGTGATCGACGGGGTGCGCGTGCTGCGTGTCAGTGCGGGCGCGGTGGAGTACGAGGTCGCCGGTGTGCGCCAGCGGCTGACCGCGGCCCATGCGCCGGTGGTTGTCGGGGCACCGCCAGGGGGCCGTGTGGCTGCCAGCCTGGTGCTGCGGGCGGGGGCGGATCAGCTCTACCACGTCGACTGCAAGGTCAACGGGCGCCCGATGGCCGGGGTGGTCGACACCGGCGCGAGCCTGGTGTCGATGTCGACGGCGCTGGCGTCGTCGCTCGGCGTGGACTGGTCGCGCGGCCGGCCCGCCACGATCCAGACTGCCAACGGCACGGTCAGGGGCTGGTCGATCCGCCTGGAGCGCCTGAGCGTGGGGGGGCTGGAGGCGCGCGACGTCGAGGCGGTGGTGCTGGAGACGGAGCTGCCCCACCTGCTGATCGGCAACAGCTTCCTGCGGCGCTACCGGGTGCTCACCGAGGACAGCCAGCTGACGCTGGCGCGCGCGAACTGACCTGGGCGCCCAGCCCAGGCGGGCTTGCTAGCATCGACGCAGCGCTGCTGTGCCGCGCATCCGACGTTCTTGCGTGCAGGAGCCTGCCATGACGCGATCCCTCGTTCCCCGCCTCTCCTTCCTCATCGGTGCTGGTTCCCCGGCCTGGGGGCTGCTGTGTGCGCAGATGCTGGCGCTGGCGGCGCCCGCACCGGCCCTGGCCCAGTACAAGGTGACTGAGCCGGGTGGGCGCGTGACCTACACCGACCGACCGCCGTCCTATGCAGCTGTGCCGGCGCCGGGCAGCCAGGCTGCCGCCAACGGGGCAACCGGTGCGAACGGGGCGAACGGTGAGGAAGCCGCCCTGGCCGCTGGCCTGCCCTATGCACTGCGGCAGGTGGTGCAGCGCTACCCGGTGCGCCTGTACACCGCGAGCGGCTGCGCTCCCTGCAGCGCGGCGCAGCAATTCCTGCAGCAGCGCGGCGTGCCGCTGCTGGAGTACGGCGTGAACCGCAGCGAGGACATCGACCTGCTGCAACGCGAGGTCGGCGCCAGCGAGCTGCCGGTGTTGATGGTGGGGCGGCAGCGCCTGGTCGGCTTTGCCGCGTCGGACTGGCAGGCGATGCTGGATGCCGCCGGCTACCCCCCGGCGGTGGTGCTGCCGGCGGGCTACCGTGCACCCGCGGCCCGGCTGCTGGCCGGCACGGTGTCTGGCCGTGTGGAGGCCACCGCGGCGCCCCGTGCCGCCGCGACGCGGGCAGCGCCGCCCGCCGAGCCGGCCCTCTCACCGGTCGCACCGGTCACGCCCGGCGGCTTCCGCTTCTAGGGTTTGGCGAGGGCGAAGGGCGGGTCGATCGCACCGGGTTCGATCAGCAGCTCGATCGCCGCCGGCACATCGCCCCCGGCATCGCGGCCAGGGATGTAGCGGGTGGCCAGCAGGGCCCGCTTCAGGCCCTGCAGCAGCGCGGCGTCGTCCGGGCCGGCCTGCAGCAGCTCGACGGCGTCGACCTGACCCCGGGCGTTGACGAGCAGGCGCAGGCGCAGCGGCAAGCCGCTGGCCGGCACGCCGTCCAGCAGCGACCAGTCGGGCTCGGAGTAGGGCAGAGCGGGGCGGGCCAGCGTGGCGTTGGGGCGATAGAACGGTTCGGCGGTGTGGCTGACCGGCTTCGTGGCGTCCGTCCGACCTGCAGGCTGCCTCGCGGGGGGCGTTGCGCTGTGATTGCGCACGGCGGGGAGGCGGCCCGGCTCGTCCGGTTGAACCAGCTGAACCAGCTGAACCGGCTGGACCGGCTGGACCGGCTGGACCGACGCCGCCGCGCGGGCGGGCAGGGTCAGCAGCTGGATGGCCGTTGCCGATCGGCCGGGGGGCTCGGTGGCATGGGCCTCAGGCGGCTGCCGGCCTGACGTCAGCGTGGCCAGCACGCCCGCATGCAGTGCCAGTGCGGCGGCCGTTGCAGCCAGCAGCGTTCCGCCGCGACGGCCCTGCCGCCAGGGGGGGGCCGGGCGCAGGTCAGTTGATGGTGGGCACTTCACGCCAGTTGAGCCGCCGCAGGCCGGCGGCGGAGGTGAAATTGCCCGGCAGGTTGCTGACCTGGCCGTTGCTGCGCCCGGCGATGAGCCGGATCTTGCCGCCGATGTTCTTGAACGCCAGGTCGGACGTGATGCCCGCGGTTGCGGTGGTCATCGTGATCGCGCTGCCGCTGCTGTTGGTCAGTGCGGTCTGGCCGGTGGCGAAGTTCACTGCCATGACCTTGCTGGTCGGCGATGGCGAACAGGGCTGCGCATCGGGCGTGTTGATGGCCACGCCGACGACGCCGTAGTTCACCGCGGGTGCGATCGTGATGCGCTCGGCCACGCCGGTGGTGGCATGGGTGCCCAGGTCGTAGTACCAGCCCATCGGCTGGGCGGGGGACGCGCCGATGCCCGTGGTCAGCGAGGTGTTGGCATTCAGCTTGGCGCGCGTGACCGGGAAGGTCACGCCGGTGGGCAGGGTCGACGTGGTGTAGAAGGCTGAGGCGGTGCCGTCGATGAGGGCGTAGAAGCTCTGGATCTGCGTGGTGTCGGCGTCGCTGTCGGCCAGCAGCCGCCCGGTGCCGACCAGCACGTAGCGCTTGGCGGTGGCCGGGTCGACCATGACGCGGACCGGGGAGGTGACCGGCTGCGCCGTGCCGCTCGCGTTGGCCAGCGTGGCGATGCGGGTCGGTGACGGGTAGCTGCCCGAACTGGCGCTGATGTCGAAACGCCAGAGGTTGCCCTGCATGTCGCCGGCGTAGACGGCGGTCGCGGTGAAGTCGGTCAGGTCGGGGATGAAGGCGGTGACGTGCGCCAGGTTGAGCGGCGCCGATGTGCTGCCGAGGGAGGTGGCGACGGTTTCCAGCAGCGCGCCCGTCTTCGGGTTGACGACGAAGAGGTAGCCCTTGCCGTCGCTGTTGTTGTAGCCCGAGGGGATCAGCGCCACCCAGCCCCATTTGGCGGTCTTGACCACCCGGGCGTCGCCGTAGCTGTAGCCCATGCGGCTGTCGGTGAACTCCCAGAGCACCTTGCCCGCCACGGCGGTTTCGGTGGTCCAGGCCGAGGGGTCCGTGACGTCGATGCCGAAGTAGCCCTTGCCGCCCTTGCCCAGGCCGCCGATGAGCAGCGAGCGCCAGTCGCTCGTGGCTGCGGCGGTGGCCGTGCCGGCGCGGTTGAAGTCCACGTCGAAGACCTGCGGCGTGGCGTCGACGTAGTAGCGGTGGTCGTAGGCCGGGTTGCCCAGCGCTGCCAGCCCGCTGTCTGCCGCGGTGCTGCTGCTGCCGTAGACGAAGCTGGGGATGTAGGCGAACAGCTCGCTCCCGGCGCCGGCGCCGGTGCCGCTGGCGCTGGCGTCGAAGGCGTGCAGCATGCCGTCGTTGGCACTGGCATAGACCACGGCCTTGCGTGCCGCGTAGCTGCGCTTGAAGCTGTTGTAGCCCGGGTTGGTGGCGTCGTAGTAGGTCGCGCTGGGCGCGGCCACCACCGCCAGCTTGGCGTTGACGATGTCGCCCAGCAGGTGCGCGCGGGTGCGGTAGGGGCCGCCGGCGCTCTGCTCCCGGCTGCGATCGCCGCGCAGGTAGTCCAGGTAGCTCGCTTGGGACTGCAGCGAGGTGGCCACGCCTGGCACTGCCGCGAAGGAGGCCCAGTAGGTGCGCGACGACAGCGTGGCGGCCGACAGGCTGGCACTGGTGAACGGCAGCGCGGCACCGGCACTGGTACAGCAGGTGACGATCTTGCGGCTGGCGGCGGCCGTGCCGTCGAGCAGGGCCGAGGCATCCCAGACCGAGGTGAGGCTCGGGGTGCCGTCGCTGGCGTAGCTGACGCTCGACCCCACCAGTGAACCGGTCCAGGTCTGCGGGTCATAGCCGGCCGAGTAGCTCAGGCTGCCGCTGGAGGCTTCATTGGGCGAGGCCGACGAGAACGCCGTGCTGGTCGTGGCCGCGGCTTCGGAGGCGATCTTGGCGAAGGCCTTGGACAGCCCCTCGCGGATGTCGTCGGCTTGGCTGCCGGTGTAGTAGTTGTCTGGCCGCGGGTCGGTGCCCACCGTGTCGCCGGTGGTGGTCCACATCGACGTGGTCAGCGTGCTCGCGCTGTTGCTGGCCGAGTAGGGCGAGAAGCCCGCTGGCAGCGTGAAGCCGCCGTACTTGGCGGCCAGCCAGTACTGGTTCCGGGATTCGTAGACCTGCCGTTCGAGCACGTCGACCCAGTAGGTGGCGACGGTCTGCGTCCCGGTCAGGTCGCTGCGCTGGTCGCGGGTGTGCGCGTCGAAGGCCAGGCCGGCGAGGTAGTAGCTGTTGTTGCGCCCCGAGCTGTAGCTGCCGAGGCCGGCCACACCTTCGAGCGTGCCGACCATGTTGGTGGCGGTTGCCACGTCCACCGCGGTGTCGCCGGAGACTTCGGTGGGCATCGCTGGCTCGTCCACGCGCAGGGTCGAGCCCTGCAGGTTGGCATCGTTCCAGGTGTAGACGTCGCCGATGCCGAGGATGAAGTTCCGCTGGCAGGAGTACGCGATCGGATCCGACCAGTTGGAGACGACCGGGAAGCCGTCCACCCACTGCGACACCTCGGCGGCGCTGGCGGCCCCGCCGAGGCTGGAGTAGCTCGGCACGTTGCCCAGGTTGCGGAAGTAGCGCAGGCCGGCGTAGTAGAGCTCGCCCACCGGGTCGAGGCCCTTGTACGTGTGGGCCGCCAGGCCGAACTTGTTGAGGTAGTTCATCACCCCGCTGTTGGGCACGGTGATCGTGTAGCCGCTTTGCGAGAGCGCAGCGCTGGCGGTGGCCGTGGCGTCGGCGCTGTCGGGGTTGGTGACCATCACGCCTGTGGAGGCGCTCCATTCGGCGGCGCCGTTGGTCAGGGGCGTGGAGCCCGGTACCGGCGAGGTCGGGCCGATGTATTTCATGCGTGCCCGCATCACGCCACCGTCGCGCCAGGCCGCACCGTCGTTGAGGTAGCCGAAGGCGGAGTAGCGCAGCCGCTGGGCGTACTTCTGCATCAGCCCTTCGGGCTTGTAGTTGCTGCCGTAGGCGGTGCAGTTGCTCTCCAGCCCGACGCTGCTGTCACAGACCTTCACCTGGATGTACAACCGGTAGACCGTGGCTGCGACGGCGGTGCCGGCCGCCGAGCTCTGGCCGCTGTAGTCCACGGCCGCTCCCGTGTCCACGTCGCCGGTGCCGGAGATCCACAGCTCGTGGCCGTGCGACCAGATGTTGCTGCGCACGTCGGTCCAGCTGAACGGCGTCGCCCCGCTGATCACCGTGCTGCCCGTTGCCGATTTGGCGGGGCTGTAGCTCACGTCCGCCTGGCCCGAGCTGTAGTAGGTCTTCTGCAGGATGGTCTGGGTCGCGGCGTCCACCTTGCGGGTGCCGCCGGTGAGCACCCAGCGGAACACGTCCAGTGTCTGCATCGAGGCCCAGTTCAGGAAGTTGCCACTCCAGCGCGGCTGCCCGGCGGTGCTGCTGCAGCTGCGGCTGGAGGCCGCACCGGTGGGCTCGAAATAGCTGTCCGCCGGCGTGGTGCTGTTGTAGACGTAGCGGTAGCACTTCTCCGGGTCGAAGTAGCCCAGGAAGGCCGAGCCGGTCGCGTAGGCCGTCGAGTTCAGGTACGCCGCAGTCGAGGCGGTGGGGTATTCCACCGACAGCGCCAGCAGCAGGTTGCCGGGCGCGGTGTTGGTGGCGAACAGCGGCGAGTCGGCCAGGTCGATGGCGTGGCTGGCCCCCAGCGGGGCCATGAGGGCCAGGATGCTGGCGGCCTGGCGCCAGCCCGGGATGCCCGTGGTACCCGGGGTACCCTGGGGGTGGGTGCGGCGGATCATGGCGGCAGGTCTCGGCATGGCAGTCGGCAACTCGGGCAGATCACTCGGCCATCTGTGGCATTCAGCGCACCACGGTGGCCTGGAAGAAGGCCTGCGTGTTGCGGGGGCCGGTGGCGCGCACGCTGATGCGGTACACCGGCTGCGATTCGGCATTGACGAGCTTGTAGCGGTCATCGGCGGCGCTGTCGGTGCTGCGGCTGGCCACGGCGCAGCTGGTGGACACGTAGCTGCCAGCGGCGGCGCACTGGCGGTCGATCACCCAGCGCAGCGTCACGCCGGTGGCGCTGTCGCTGATGTCGGCGCCCGTGAAGGCCGCGCCCGTGAAGCTGCTGTCGTTGACCAGCACGTTCGGGATGCCCTGGCTGTTGCTCGCCAGCCGGGTGGCGGAGTAGTTGTTGGCCAGGCTGTTGGCCTCGCGCGCGCTCTCGGTGGACAGCGCGCCGGTGTTCAGCAGCGTGTGGGCCTTGGCGAAGCCGCGCTCGGCCTGGTTGGCCAGGTCGCGCCGAAAGGCCAGGTTGCCGGCCTGGAGCAGCCCGGCATCCATGGCGCGGATCAACCCGGCGCCGGCCAGCAGCACCACCACCAGCGCCACCAGCGTGAACGGCAGGACGATGCCGCGCTGGCGCGCTGGCGCCGGTCGGGGGCGGCGGGCCGAGGGAGCGATGCGGGGCAGGGCCATCATCCGGTCAGCAGCAGGTTGTTGCGCACGGGGATCGTCGTCTCCACCGTGCGGTATCGGTAGGCGCGCTCCGCGGCGGTGAGCGTGCGCGTGTAGGTCAGGCCGCTGCCCAGGTCGCTGAACAGCGTGAGCGATGCCGGGGTGCCGCCCGAGGGGCCCTTCACCGTCGTGCGCAGGATCAGGCCCAGCCGGATCGCCTTGATGCGGCGCAGCTGGGCGGCAGCGGCACTGCTGCCGTTCATCAGCGCGCTCAGTGCCCAGGTGCCGGTGGGCGTCACCCAGGTGTCTGCGCTGCCGTTGCCGTCGCTGTCAACACCGTACAGCGCCTGCAGCTCGAACACGCCGTCGGCCAGCGGCTGCAGGGGGTCGGCGGTGGTCTGCAGCAGGTCGTAGCTGAATGTTGGGTCCCATGTGATCATTGGCCCCGTCGCAGCTGGCCTCTGCTTCGAGCCAGAGAGGCCATGCGCGATGTGTTGAGCAACGTTGCAGTGAAGCCTGTGTCATGACCGACATCCATCCCCAAGCCCGTACGACGCCTCGGGTACGAGCAGAGATCCAGGCGTCCAAGGAAGGTCCTGCGGCACTGGCGCGCAGGTACAACATCTCCGAGCCGACCGCGGCGAAGTGGCAGGGCCGTGACAGCGTGGAGGATCGCAGTCACCGACCCCACAAGCTCAGCACCACGCTCACGCCTGCGCAGGAGGTCATCGTCGTCGAGCTGCGCCGCCTGCTGCTGCTGCCCCTGGACGATCTGCTGGTCATCACCCGGGAATTCGTCAACGCCGAAGCATCTCGCTCGGCGCTGGACCGCTGCCTGCGCCGCCATGGCGTGAACAACCTGCGCGAGTTGCAGGCCGCCCTCAGCGGGGAACCCGCCGAGGCGACCCAGCCCAAGCGCTTCAAGGACTACGAACCCGGCTTCGTGCACGTGGACATCAAGTACCTGCCGCAGATGCCCGACGAGGCGGCGCGGCGCTACCTGTACGTGGGCATCGACCGGGCCACGCGCTGGGTGTTCGTGCGCATCTACCCCGACATGGAAACCACCAGCGCGGTGGACTTCGTCAAGCGCCTGCACGAGGCCGCCCCGATGCGCATCGTCAAGCTGCTCACCGACAACGGTGCGTGTTTCACTGACCGTTTCCAGCGCAAGGCACGCACACCCAGCGGCAAGCACCACTTCGATGTGCGTTGCCGCGCGCTGGGCATCGAACATCGCCTGTGCCCGCCACGCCACCCTCAGACCAACGGGCTCGTCGAGCGTTTCAACGGTCGTATCACCGACGTCATCGCCCAGACTCGTTTCCACAGCGCCGCCGAGTTGGAGCAGACCCTGCTCAACTATGTCAAGGTCTACAACTGCCGAATCCCTCAGCGCGCCCTGGGCCATCTCACGCCACTCGACTCCCTCAAGACCTGGCGGTCCAAGAACCCTCAGCTCTTCAAGAAGCGCCCGAAGGATGTCCCGGGTCTTGACAGCTGAACAGCGTGTTGTTGGCGCCCACGCCGATCAGCAGGAAGTTGGGCGGGTTGCCGGCACTGACGTTGCCCAGCACCATGGCCACCCCCTCGCTGGAGACGGAGGTCAGCGCCGACGTGCCGATCGTGGCGGCGTAGTACGTGCCTGCCAGGGCGATGCTCGTCAGGCTGCTGGTGCTGAAGCTGCTGCTGACCTGCTCCACCAGGCAGTCCGACGGGCCGCTGCTGCTGGGCTGGCGGTCGGCGACGAGCAGCAGGTCGCTGGCGGCAACGCCCACCGTGCTGGCCACGGTCAGCGCCGAGGTCTGCGACAGGGCGGTGAAGGCCATCGGCGCTTCGGCCTGGCCGCCCGTGCCGCCCATCACGATCAGCACGTCCGACGCCGAGCCGCTGACGGAGGGCGTCGTCTGGCCGTCGCCGATCACCACCGGCGCGAGGCGGAAGACCCCTGCGGTGCCCGTGGTGACGCTGGCAAACGGGGCGGGAAGCGCGCTGCTGCTGGGCCGCGGCAGGATCTGGGTGGATGACTTCGAGGCCAGCAGGCGGCAGCCATAGGCATACGGCGCGGCCAGCGTGAAGCCGGTGCCGGCGCTGCGGATCCAGCGGTCCAGCAGCTGGGCGGTGTAGGCACCGACCTGGTTGGTGTCCGACGTGGCGTGGGTGGTTCGCTTGGCGCTTTCGGTCACGCCCAGCACGCTGGCGGCCGCGATGGCGACGGCCAGGCCGACGACCAGCGCCACCATCAGTTCGACGGCGGTGAAACCGCCCTGTACGCCGGCATGTCGTGCCGTCTTCATGGCAGCAGCACCTTCGTGACGTACTGGAGGGAGCCCGCCGAACTGGGTCGGGACGGGGGGCGCCAGGTGATCGTGATCGTCGCCACCCCGGCCGCGTCGGTGCTCACCGCGCCGCTGCCGTTGGGCAGGCCGCCGCTGGACTGGGTGGAGACCTTCGTCTGCCAGGCGGTCAGCGTGGTGCTGGCCAGGCTGGTCGACTGCACCAGCCACATCGTCGTGGCCAGCTCGTTGGCCAGCAGGGCGGCCCGGTTGCGGTCCTCGGCATCGAGCGAGTACTGCATCGCGCGGCTGTGCAGCGCAGCCATGCCCAGCACGCCCAAGGAGAGGATGAGCAGTGCGGTCAGCACCTCCACCATCGTCGTGCCGCGCTCGGACGCTGCGGTCGCGCGGCGCCGTCGCATCGGTGTCAGAGGGGTTGGCAACCTCATCGGTCGGCTCCAGGGGGGCTCTGTCAGCAGCCGTCCGGCACTGACGACGACAGCGTCTTGTCCCGGTCGCACAGGCGGATCTGACCGCCGAGGAAGACCTGCACGCGCAGCCGGCGCGTGGCGCCCGCGACCGTCAGGTCATAGGTGGCGGGCGTGGTCGCATTGGTCGGCGCCGTGCAGTTCACCCCCAGTCCGGTGCTGCCATTGGTGACCGGCCGGCCAATGGTGTTGAAGCAGAGCACGCCCGGGCCGGTGATGCTCACGCGCATGCCCGATGGCAGGGCCACGCCCTGCACGTAGAAGCCGTCGTTCGCCGTTTCGCCGGACAGCCCGGGCAGCGCGCGCACGAACCAGTTCCTCCCGTTGGCCACCGGCGTGGCGGCGAGGGCGGGCGTGGCGTTGGTCAGCGCCAGGACGGTCTGGCGGTTGCGCCGCAGCGCCTCGCTCTGCGCCAGGCGCAGGCTGTTCTGCAGTTGCTCGGCGCTGCTGCGCGCCTTGGCGTTGGCCAGCCAGGCGCTCAGCGCGGGGGTGGCCAGCACCAGCAGCGTGGCCATGGCCGCGAGCGTCGCCAGCAGTTCGATGAGCGTGAAGCCCCGTGGCCGTGCCGCCAGCGTCGCCTGGTCGGCCGATGCGGCGCCCGGGTGGTGTGGCCCGGGCTTCAGCATGTGTCGCCCTTGCGGGTGATCCAGCAGGGGTAGCCGCCGGTGGGCGGCGTGCCCCAGCCGGTGGGCAGCCCCGTGGTGCGGGCGTCGCCGTGGTGGTCGACGGTATAGACGGCCCCCGCGGCCGTGCCGCTGCCCGTGGCAGTGATGGTGTAGGCGTTGGCGGTGGGGGTCGACGCGCAGACGAGCGTGAACGCACCCACCGTGACGCTGGTCGCGCAGGGACCACTGACGTAGGTGCGGTTGCCGAGGTAGTACTGTTCCATCAGAGCGCGGCGGTCGGCCAGGGCCGCCACGCCTTCACCCAGGCGGCTGCGCTGGATATGGGCCCGGTAGGACGGGATGGCCACGGTGGCCAGGATGGCGATCACGGCCAGGGCGATGCCCATGTCCATCAGCGTGAAGCCGCCCTGGCGGCGGCCGTTGCGCCCGACGCCCTGCGGCCACCCGGGGCGGCATGGGGAATCGGACGGCGCGGGGCGATGCGCCGACGCAGTCGATGGGGAGGCAACGGTGACGACGTTCGAGGAGGACATGGCAGGGCGGACCCAGGGCCGCACGGGGATGGCCCCGACTTTGCGGGACCTGATCGCGCCACGAAGCCCCGAACAGCGGCCCATAAGGCCAGCTCCTTCGACTGGGCGTCGGGTGCGCGCGGGACATCGGCCAGCGGCTCCGGTCGCCAGCGATATCGGCCGGCGCACGCTCGCGCACAGGGCCTGCGGAGGCGCCTGCCCGCGCTGTCCGTGAGTTCTTCATGCGGATGCCGCCTGGCACCACCGGCTGCGCATGGGCGTGACCTGCCGCGCTGACCCGCCGTGCCAGTTCTCGCAGGCGGGGCTACCTCCCGGGCCCCGGCCTCCCGCGTTCCCGGTTTCCCTGGCTGCCGTGTTGATCGCGCCCGGCGCCGTGCTCAGGCGCCGGACCAGCCCGAGGCCAGTGCGCGCGTCAGCGCAGCCGCGGGCAGCTCGCAGCAGCCGCGGCGGTTCTGGCCGGCCCACAGCGGCGTGAAGTCGCTGCGGCCGGCGGCCTCGGCCTTCGCGCGCAGCGGGGCGATGGCCGGGGTGGCGAGCGGGAATGCCGGGGCCAGCGGGCTGATCGGCCCCAGCTCGCGCATCAGGCGGGTCACCAGGCCGCGCGCGGGCCGCCCGGTGTAGAGGTTGGTCAGCGCCGTCGGCCGCTCGCCGGGGTCGGCCAGCGCGGCGCGGTGCAGGGCGCTGGTGGTCGCCTCCGGGCAGAGCAGGTAGGCGGTGCCGACCTGCACGCCCACCGCGCCCAGCGCCCGGGCGGCCGCGACACCCGCCGCGTCGGCGATGCCGCCCGCGGCCACCACCGGCACACGCACCGCGCGCAGCACCTGGGGCAGCAGAGCGAAGCTGCCGAGCTGGGTGGCCAGGTCCTCACTGAGGAACATCCCTCGGTGCCCACCCGCTTCCAGGCCCTGGGCGATGACGATGTCCGCCCCGTGCGCTTCCAGCCAGCGCGCCTCGTCCACCGTGGTGGCCGAGGACAGCACCGTCGCCCCCCAGGCCTTCACCCGGGCGAGCAGGGCGGCGTCGGGCAGGCCGAAGTGGAAGCTCACCACCGGCGGGCGGAAGGCCTCCAGCAGCTCGACGGCCTCGGCATCAAAGGGGCGGCGTCCCGGCCCGGCGGGGATGGCCGAGGCATCGATGCCGAACTCGGCAAAGTAGGGCGCCAGCGCCTGCCGCCAGGCGGCCTCGCGTGCCGCATCGGCCGCGGGTGGCGTGTGGCAGAAGAAGTTGACGTTGTAGGGCCGCTGCGTCCCTGCAGTGAGGGCGGCCAGCTCGTCGCGCAGGGCCTGTGGAGTGAGCATCGCCGCCGGCAGCGAGCCGAGCCCGCCGGCCTCGCTGACGGCCACGGCCAGCGCGCTGCCCTGCACGCCGGCCATCGGCGCCTGGATGATCGGGAGGTCGATGCCCAGGCGTTGCTGCAGCGTTGTCATGGCGGGGCTCACTTCAATCGGGTCTTCTTCACCTGCGGCGCCACCACTCGGTGGTCAGCCACCGCGTTGAGCTTGACGCGCTTGGGCGTGGCGCTCTTGGACAGCGAGGCCAGCGCGACGAACCAGGCCTTGGGCATGTCGGTGGGCAGGCCGATGGGGATGCCCGCCAGCTTGGGCGTGGCGTGGTACGGATGGCCGGGGTCCTGGAAGCCGGGCTCGGTGCAGCTGATGCAGGCGTAGCCGCCGCGGGTGCAGCTGCCTTCGCCGTTCCACAGCCGGGTGTTGCAGTCGGCGTGCGCCTGGGTGCCCTTGCAGCCCAGGTGCTCCATCATGCAGCCGAGGTCGCTGGGCTTCTCGGCGCTGGCCTTGAACTCGTAGTACTCGTTGCGCGTGCAGCCGTGGTGCACCAGCTGGTCGGCGTAGCAGCGCGGGCGGGCGAAGGGGTCGAGGTCGTCCGCACCGAGCAGGCCGGCGTCGAGCGCCATCAGGGTGTCGATCACCCAGCCGGGGTGCGTCGGGCAGCCGGCGATGTTGATCACCGGCAGGCCGCCGTTGTGGCCAGTGCCGCTGCGGTCCCGCCAGCCGGTGCCGAGCAGGCCGCCGGGGCGGTCGTCGTCGTACTGCAGGCCGCAGGCGTCGGTGGGGTTGGGGCCGGTAGCGCTGATGCCGCCCCAGGCGGCGCAGCTGCCCACCGCGGCGACGTGCCGGGCCACGCCGGCCAGGCGCCGCACCCAGTCGATCATCGGCAGCCCGGTGCCGGCCAGCACATGGAAGCGCCCGCTGCCGTGCGGGCCGCGCAGCAGCGCACCCTCGATGCACAGCACGTCCAGCGCGGTGCGGCCGGCCAGGCAGTCGTCCAGAACCTGCAGCAGCTCGGCGCCGCTCTCCAGGCTCAGGCTCGGGTGCCAGAGCAGGTTCACGCCCGCGCGCCGCAGCATGCCGGCGAAGTCGGGCGTGTCGGCGCACAGCAGCGACATGCTGCAGCCGCCGCAGCCGCCCGATTGGAGCCAGAGCACGTTCAGCATGTCTACTTGTCCAAGCCGAAACGCTGGAGTTTGGCGCGCAGCCCCACGCGCGACAGGCCCAGCTCCTTGGCCGCGTGGGTCTTGTTCCAGCGCAGGCGCAGCATGGTCTCGCGCAGCACCATCGCCTCGATGGCATCCAGCCGTTCCTGCAGCGTGCCGGTCTGCGGCAGGGCGGCGTTGCCCGCTTCGGCGGCGTGGTGGCGCCCGGTCTGGCCCTGCAGCACCGCGGTGGAGAAGGCCGCGGCGTGGATCGTCTCGCCGTCGCTGAGCGCCACCGCGCGGGCGATCTCGTTGCGCAGCTCACGGATGTTGCCCGGCCAGGGGTAGCCCATCAGCGCGGCCAGCGCGCCATCGGCCCAGCGCATGCCGGGGCGGCCGAGCTCGCGGCCCACCTCGTCGAGCAGGCGCCGGGCGATCGGGGCAACGTCGCCGGCGCGCTCGCGCAGTGGCGGCATCTGCAGCGTCACGCCGGCCAGGCGGTAGTAGAGGTCCTCGCGGAAGCGCCCCGCCGCCACGTCCTCGGCCAGCCGGCGGTGGGTGGCGGCGACCACGCGCACGTCCACCGGCAGCGAGCGGGTGGAGCCCACCGGGCGCAGCTCGCCCTCCTGCAGCACGCGCAGCAGCTTGACCTGGAAGGCCGGCGAGGTCTCGCCGATCTCGTCGAGGAAGACCGTGCCGCCGTGCGCGCGCTGGAACAGGCCGATGTGGTCCTCGTAGGCGCCGGTGAAGGCGCCGCGCTTGTGGCCGAAGAGCTCGCTCTCCAGCAGCGTGTCGGGGATGGCGGCACAGTTCTCCAGCACGAAGGGGCCGCCCGAGCGTGGCGAGGCGTAGTGGATCGCGCGGGCCAGCAGCTCCTTGCCGGTGCCGGATTCGCCCAGGATCAGCACTGACAGGTCGTAGCGCGCCACCCGCGCGGCCATCTCGCAGACGGCGTCCAGCGGGCTGCCGCTGGCACGCTCGATGCGATCGAAGTCGAAGGCCGCGCGTGCCTGCGCCAGCCGGTCGGCGCGGCGGTGGCGCAGCACCGAGGTGCCGGCGCGCAGGTCCAGTTCCAGGCGCGACAACCCCTGCTGCAGCGCGCGGGCCTCCACGGCGTTGCGCACCGTCTGCAGCAGGTGGTCGGGTACCCAGGGCTTGAGGATGTACTGGTAGATGCCGGCCTCGTTGACGCCGGCGATGATGTCTTCGCTGTCGGTGTAGCCGGAAATGATGATGCGCACCGCCTCGGGCCAGCGCTCGCGCACCTCGCGCAGGAAGGCCACGCCCGACAGCCCCGGCATGCGCTGGTCGCAGAGGATGACGGCCACCTCCTCGCGCTCCATCAGCGCCCGCGCCTCGTCGGCCGAGCCGGCACTGAGCACGCGGAAGTCCTCGTCCAGCGTGCGGCGCATCGCGTCCTGCGAGCGCACCTCGTCGTCGACCACCAGCACGAGCGGCAGGTCGGCCGGGTGGGCATCGTCGGCGGGTCGGTCGGGGTGCATGGCGGCGGTGGCGCGAAAGTGCGGATTGTGCCCGCCGGTGCCCGCTGCGGCGGTGTCGACTCGAGATGGGTAGATGGGTAAATGGGTGAGGGGGCCGTGCGGGATCGGCTGCATGCGCCGATCACACCGGGAACGAGGGCGCTATTTCGGCTTCGGGTGCGGCCAGGGCTCACCTATGGTGCAGGGCACGGACGCTCTGACCGCCTGAGCGGCTCAAGGGGCCGCAGGGTTGTGCCGAAGAAAGGCCGGGCAGCTTTGCCTGAAGCCACTGCGCTGCCGCACCGCCACCACCGAACCTCGCCATGAAGAGCAACCGACTGGGCCTGTTGATCATTGCCGCCACGCTGGCGGTGATCGGGCTCATCGTCGCGGCCGTGCACGGCTACCTGGCCGACCGCCACGAGCGGCAGATCCGCGCGCAGGGGGTGAGCCTGTCGCGCTCGCTGGCGCTGCTGCCCCTGGAGCAGCTGGTGCCGGGCGACGGGCAGCGCAGCGTCCTGCACACCGCCGTGGGCGCACAGCGCAGCGAGGGCTTCGTCTATGCCCTGCTGGTGTCCCCGGCCGGTGCGCCGTTGGTCGAATTTGCGCTGCCGGGCACGCCGGTGCCGGCAGGGGCGCTTCCCCGCGAGCCGGCAGGCTGGTACGGTGAGCGTGCGCTGCGCATGCCGGACTCGGGCCGGCGCATCATCGAATTCATCGGCCCGGTGATGCACCAGGGCAACCTCGCTGGCTTCGTGCGGCTGGGCTACTTCGCCGATCCGCCCTGGGGCGGCGTGGAGCAGCTGTCCTTTGCGGGGATCCTGGCGCTGCCGATCTTCCTGCTGGCGCCGTTCTTCTACCTGCTGATGCGCCGCGAGATCCGCCCGCTCGCTCGGCTGGCCGACCAGCTTGCACAGACCGACGGCGGTGCACGCTCGGGCCGGCCGGCTGTGGCTGCGGCGCCGGGCGCCGACCCGCTCAGCGAGTTTGTCGAGCGCTTCGGCCGCTTCCTGAGCGTCACCGAGGCGCGCATGAGCGAGCTGGAGGCGCAGCGGCTGGATGCGGTGGCGTCGAGCCGGCTGATCGCCTACGACAAGGGCAAGGTCGAGGTGGCGCTGCAGTCCCTGCCCGAAGGCATCCTGGTGCTCGATGGTGCGGGCCTGCCCGTGTTCGCCAACGCCAGCCTGGAGGGTCTGGTGGGGGTGCCGCCCGAGCAGATCGTGGGGCAGCCGCCGAAGCTGTGGTGCAAGGTGCCGGCGCTGCTGGCCTTCCTGACACGTCAGCGCATGCGTGCCGGTGTGGCCACGTTTCTCCCCACCCAGGCCGACATCGTGCTGGCGGGCTCGCCGCCGCGCTTCCTGAGTCTGAGCGCACAGCCTCTGCCCACGCCGCAGGACAGCAGCAGCGTCTTCGGCACGCTGGTGGTGATCCGTGACACCACCCAGGAGCAGCTCTCGCGCACCGCGGGGGCGGACTTCGTGATGCAGGTCTCGCACGAGCTGAAGACGCCGCTGGCCAGCATCGTGGCCTACGCCGAGTTGCTGATGGGCGACGATGGGGCGGACCCCGGTTTGCACATCGAGGCGGTCAACGTCATCCATGACGAGGCGCAGCGCATGGCGGGGCTGATCAACAACCTGCTGAACATCGCCAAGATCGATGCCGGCACGACGGCCCTCAAGCGCCAGCGCGTCCACCTGCACGACCTGCTGGTGGACGCCTTCGAGTCGCAGCGCCAAGGCGCGCTGGGCCAGGGCCTGGACTTCCGCATCGACGTGCCGCCCAACCTGGGTGCTGCGGCGCTGGACAAGGACCTGTTCCGCATCGCGCTGAACAACCTGCTGAGCAACGCCATCAAGTACAACCAGCCGGGTGGCTTCATTGCGCTGAGCGCCGAGGAGGAGGGCGACCAGACGCTGGTCATCCGCATCCGTGATGGCGGCATCGGCATCCCCGCCGACCAGGTCGAGCGCATCTTCGACAAGTACTACCGCGTGGCTGACAACCGCAGCGACAGCCGCCCCGGTGCCGCTGCTCGCAAGGGCCACGGCCTGGGCCTGCACCTGGTGCGCCAGATCATCGACCTGCACCAGGGCAGCATCACGGTGCAGAGCACACCGGGGCAGGGCAGCGAGTTCTGCATCCGCGTGCGCAAGCTCGCCGCGGTCTACGAGGAGGCCCTTCCAGCATGACAGGCACAAGCGGCATGAAACGGATCCTGATCGTCGACGACGAGCCCAACGTGATGCGTGTGCTCAAGCTCATGCTGGAGCGCGCCGGCCACCAGGTGCGCACCGCCGCGGACGGCCTGGCCGGCCTGGAGATGGCGCGGGCCGAGGCGCCGGACGTGCTCATCACCGACATCCAGATGCCGCGCATGGACGGGCGCGAGCTGGTGCGCACCCTGCATGCCGAAGCGCCCCAGCGGGGCTTTGACATCTACGTGATGACCTCGATGACCGAGCGCGAGGAGCGCGAGTGGGTGCGCCGCATCCCGCGGGTGGCCTTCCTGGAGAAGCCGGTCAGCCCGCGCCAGCTGGTCGCATGCCTGGCGCGGGGCCTGGACGATGGCAACGAAGGAGCCGGCCATGTGGGCAGCTGATCTGAGCGAGGTCGATTTCGGCCGCATCCACCGCTGGCTGCAACGTGCCTGTGGCACCGGAACCCCGCTGCTGCTGTGCGACGCGCAGGGGGGCGTGCTGCAGCAGGGCGGCTCGGCGGCCGATGTGCAGCTGGCCGAACGGGTGGCCGCGCAGGTCGAAGCCGGCTTTGCCTGGCCCTTCGAAGGGGGCGGGCTGGCCGCGCAGGCGCTGGGCAGTGACCACACGCTGCTGTACCGGCCGGTCGAGAGCGGCTCGCAGCGCATCGGCTGGCTGGCGACCTGCATCGGTTCCGGCGACCCCGCCAGCATGGCGGTGGACGATCTGGCCGAGGCAATGGAGGACTTGGCCGCCTCGGTGGGCGAGCAGGCCCGCCTGCACGATGAACGGACCCGCCTGCGCGGTGAGCTCGACGGCATGACCGAGGAGCTGGCCGAGCGCTACGAGGAGCTGCACATGGTCTACGGGGTGGATGAGCATGTGCGCCACCACGGCCACGACAAGCGCGCCTTTGAGCTGCTGCTGCGTGACTGCGCTCGCCAGTTGGAGATCGACGTGGTGGCCTACGTCAAGCCCGACAGCGGCGAGTGCCTCTGGGCCACCGAGCTGAGCCGGCCGATCCACAACCTCGACCTCGTGCTGGTGGAGATGCGCGGCGACCTGTTCCGCTTCGTGCAGTCCACGCGCGAGTCGCTGGTGCTCAATGCACCGGACGATCCGCGGCGCGCCTACGTCTTCACCGACATGCCCTACCGCGTGCTGGCCTGCCCGGTCAACAACGGCCAGCGGGTGGACAGCATGCTGGTGCTGCTCAACCACGCTCACAAGCCCGACTTCAGCAACGGCGACCGCCGCCTGGCCGAGATCCTGGCCAGCCAGCTGTCCAACCTGCTGCACACCAGCACGCTGGTGGCGCGGCTGTCGAGCTTCACCGAGCAGATGGCGGCTGCGCTGGTCGAGGCGGTCGAGGCCAAGGACCCGTACACGCGTGGCCACAGCGAGCGGGTGCACCACCTGTCGATGGAAATCGGCCGCGCGCTGGAGCTGGATGAAACCGAGCTGGAGCACCTCTTCTGGGGCTCGTTGCTGCACGACGTGGGCAAGATCGGCATCCCCGACGCGGTGCTGTGCAAGCCCGGGCGGCTCACGCGCGACGAGTACGCCTTCATCATGGTGCACCCGGAGCGCAGCTACGAGATCCTGCGCCACATCGAGTACCTCAAGGACGCCGTGCCCGGGGCGCGCCACCACCAGGAGAAGTGGGACGGCACCGGCTACCCGCACGGGCTGAAGGGCGAGCGCATCCCCCTGCACGCGCGCATCATCGCGGTGGCGGACACCTACGACTCGATCACCAGCTCGCGTGCCTACCGCGCGGGGCGCAGCCACGAGGAGGCGATGCGCGAGATCGAGCGCGTCTCGGGCAGCCAGCTCGACCCGTCCGTCGTCGCCGTGTTCCGCACGCTCTGCGCAGCCGAGCCGGAGTGGCTGCTGCGTTTCCGCATCCGCCGCGAAGGGGCCGCCGACAGCCTGGGCCAGGTCGTCCAGGGCCACCATGGATGAGGTCGTCACGCGCAGCCGCGTTGGTGCGCTGACCTACCTGTCGCCCGGCGGCGCCTTGGTCGAGGAGGCCGCGCTGGCCGCCCTGCAAGGCGCCATCGCCGCGAGCACCGCGGCGGGCCAGCTGCAGCTGGTGCTGGACCTGGGCCGCGTCACCGTGGTGAACGGCCGGGCGCTGGAGCTGCTGCTGGACGCTTCGGCGCGCCTGGCGACGCACGGCGGGCGGCTGCAGATCATCAACCCCACCGAGCTGGTGCGCGACATCCTGTTGATCACCGGGCTGGACCAGCAGCTCGCGGTGGCGCGGCTGGATTTCGGCGGCAGCGAGCCGGTGCATGCCGGCGGCGCGCGCCGGCACCGCCGCCTGGGCGAGATCCTGATGCGCCAGGCTGGCGTGAGCGCCGACGAGCTGGAAGACGCCGAGCGAGCGCAGCTGGAGACCGGCCAGCGCGTCGGCCAGATCCTGGTCGGGCGTGGGCGCATCACGGAGGTGGTGCTGCAGCAGGCGCTGGCCGAGCAGCTGGGCGTGCCCTACCTGCCGCTGCGCCCCGGCCTGTTCGATGCCGCGGCGCTGGCGCTGCTGCCGCGGGAGACGGCCCGCCGGCTGAAGGTGATGCCGCTGTTCAAGGTGGGCGGCACGCTCACCCTGGCCACCGCGGACGCCCAGGCGGTGCCCGCCTTTGACGAAGTGCGCCGGCTGACGAAATGCACGGTGCGCGTGCTGCTGACCCGTGCGGGCGACATCGACAAGTACCTCTCCGAGGCCTACACGGGCGGCGACTACGGTGCCGACCTGCTCGATGACCGCGACGCCGACCTGGAGCTGGTCGACAGCGGCATCCCCGACGACTACACCACCATCGACGAGATGGCTGGTGCCAGCCCGGTCATCAACCTGGTCAACAGCCTGATCCAGCGCGCCATCCGCGACAAGGCCAGCGACATCCACATCGAGGTCCAGCGTGGCCGCTCGCGGGTGCGCTTCCGCATCGACGGCGTGCTCTACGAGGTCATGACGCCGCGCGCCGAGCTGCACCCGGCGATCGTCTCGCGCCTGAAGGTGATGGCCAGCCTGGACATCGCCGAGCGCCGCCTGCCGCAGGACGGGCGCATCCAGGTGAGCACCCAGGGCCGCACGGTGGACCTGCGCTTCTCCTCGCTGCCCGGCATCCACGGCGAGAAGGTGGTGCTGCGCGTGCTGGACAAGAACCAGTCCATCCTCGACGTCGCCAAGCTCGGCATGGCCGAGGCCAACCTGGCCACCTTCAAGGGCCTGCTCGGGCGCAGCAACGGCCTGATCCTGGTGACCGGCCCCACCGGCAGCGGCAAGACCACCACGCTGTACGCGGCGGTCAACTACCTCAAGAGCATGGAGACGAACATCGTCACCATCGAGGATCCGGTCGAGTACCAGCTGGACATCATCAACCAGAACCAGGTCAACGAGGCCATCGGCCTGGGTTTTGCGCGCATGCTCAAGCACGTGCTGCGGCAGGACCCGGACGTGGTGATGGTCGGCGAGATCCGCGACCGCCAGACCGCCGAGATCGCGGTGCAGGCCGCACTCACCGGTCACCTGGTGCTCTCCACCCTGCACACCAACGACGCGGTGGGCGCGCTCTCGCGCCTGACCGACATGGGTGTGGAGCCCTACCTGCTGGCCTCGGCGCTGGCCGGTGTGGTGGCGCAGCGGCTGGTGCGGCATGTCTGCCCGTCCTGCAAGACCCGCTTCCTGGCGCCGCCCGAGCTGGTGGCGCGCCACGGCTGGCCCAAGGAGCCGCCCGTGCGGCTGGTCAAGGGCCGTGGCTGTGCGAGCTGCTACGACTCCGGCTACAAGGGCCGCCTGGGCATCCATGAGCTGCTGGTGGCCGACGAGCGGCTGCAGGGCCTGATCGCGCGTGGTGCCAGCCGCGAAGAGCTGCTTGCCCAGGCGCGCCACGCCGGCCTGCGCACCCTCCACGACGACGGCGTGCAGCGGGCCCTGGAGGGCCGCACCACGCTGGAAGAAGTCGGCCGCGCAGTGCACGCCAGCTGACCGACCTGCGAACGAACCGGAGCTGGCCCATGGCCCTCGATCTTTCCCCTCCGAGCCGTGGCGCGCGATCTGGCGTGCGGTCTGGTGCGCAATCTGGCGTGGGCACCGCCACCGCCTCGGTCCCACCGGTGTCGCGCTGGCAGATGAACCTCGGCGGCACCGGCACCCGCATGGGCGCGCGCGAACGCATGCTGCTCACCGAGCGGCTGCTGCTGCTGCTCGAAACCGGCGTGAGCCTGCACCAGGCGCTGCGCGAGCTGCACGCGCAGGAGCGCCACCCCGGCGTGGCCGCGGTGCTCGACGCGGTGTCGGGCGCCGTGCTGGAAGGCCAACCGCTGTCGGTGGCGCTGGCGCCCCATGGGGCGCTGTTTCCGCCCACCTACATCGCGCTGGTCAACGCCGGCGAGCGGGGCGGCTTCCTGCCGCAGGTGCTGCAGCAGCTGCTGGAGATGGATGAGCAGGCCGATCGGCTGCGCTCGACCATCGCCTCGGCGCTGTCCTACCCGATCTTCCTGATCGTGTTCTCGCTGGCGGTGATCGTCTTCGTGCTGGTGGGCGTGTTCCCGAAGTTTGCCGACATGTTCGAGCAGATCCGCAACGACCTGCCGTGGAGCACGCGCGTGCTGATGGCGCTGTCCGACGGCCTGCGGCTGCACTGGCCCTGGGTGATGGCGGCGCTGGGTGGGCTGACCGGCGGGGCGGCCGTGCTGCTGCGCCGGCCCGATGTGCTGGAGCGGCTCGACGCACTCAAGCTCGGCCTGCCCGGCCTGCGCACGATCTACCAGCAGATCTACCTCAGCCAGACGCTGCGTGTGCTGGGCCTGTCCCTGGCGCACGGCGTGCCGCTGGTGGACGCACTGCGGGCCTGCCAGGACCTGGTGCCCAACCGGCTGTTCCGCCGCTTCATGGCCGATCTGCGCGAGCAGGTCACCGAGGGCCGCGGCCTGGCGCAGGGCTTCCAGCACTCGCCGCTGGTGCCCACGATGGTGCGCCAGATGATCACCACCGGCGAGGACAGCGGCAACCTCGCCAAGGTGATGACCCGCATCGCCGAGTTCTACGACCGCGAGCTGAACCGCCGCATCGCGCTGATCTCGCGCCTGGCCGAGCCGGTGATGTTGCTGGTGATGGGGGCGCTGGTCGGGCTGATCGTCGCCTCGCTGATCCTGCCCATCTTCAAGCTCAGCCGCGCCGTGCACTGACTGTGCAGCGGTTCACACCCCAGGGCCCCAGTCATGCATCCCCGCTTGCTGCCCGGCTTCATTTCAGGCACCGAAGGTCGAAAAGACTTCTGACCATTCACCTCGGTGTCCGCCTCCACCTGCCCAGACCTGTTCCCGGAGTCCCCATGCCATCCACCCTGCGCCATGCCGACCAACGCGGCTTCACGCTGGTCGAGTTGCTGATCGTCGTCATCATCATGGCCATCCTGGCTGCGATCGTGATCCCGCAGTTCAGCAGTGCCACCAGCGACACCAAGGAGGCGGCGCTGGATTCGAACCTGGCCGGCCTGCGCAATGCCGTCGAGCTGTACAAGGCGCAGCACAGCGTCTATCCCGGCGACGTGACCAGTGGCTCCGGCGGCACCTGCAACACCACCGGGACGGCCGGCAACGGCGCGGCCGACTCGGCCCAGGCGTTGATGGACCAGCTGCTGGCCTATTCGAGCACCACCGGCACCACCTGCACCGTCGGTGACGCCACCACCTACAAATACGGCCCCTACCTGCGCAAGGGCCTGCCCAACGACGCCATCACCGGCAAGGGCTCGGTGGCGGCCGACATCGTCGTCACCACCCCCGGCACGCCACTGGCGCCCGCCGCCGCCACGGGCGGCTGGGCCTACGACACCAAGTCCGGCCAAGTGGTGATGAACAGCAACGCCACCGACAGCAAGGGCGCGGCGTACTCCACGCACTGAGCGCGCCGCTGAACTGCCCACGCCGAGGGCCGCGGCACCGCTGCGGCCCGCACTGGCCGCCACTCCCCATGCCCAAGTCGCCCTGCTGCCGGTCTGCCACGCCCGCGCCGCGGGGCGTCACGCTGGTGGAAATGCTGATTGTGGTGAGCCTGCTGGCCGTCATCGCGAGCGTCCTGGTGCCGAGCGTCAGCGGCAACGACGGGCAGCGGCTCGACGTGGCTGCTGCCGAGGTGCGCGATGCCCTGCGCTTCAGCCGGGCCGAGGCCATGCGCCGTGGCAAGTACGTGCTCTTCGATGCCGAAAGCAGCCCCGGGCAGGTTCGCGTGATGGCCACCAGCGGCGGTTGTGCCAGCTTCAGCAGCTTCACTGCGGCCACCGATCCCCGCACCAAGTCCGCCTACGTCGTGAAGGTCACCGACGGGCCGTTCTCCGGCGGTGTCACGGTCACCCCCAACTTCCTGGTGGGCGGCAGCGCCTATGGCGGTTTGACCTTTGACGCCGAGGGCCGACCGGCAAGCGTCTGCCAGGTGAGCAGCAAGACCAGCAAGGGCACGCCCGCCACGGGCAGCGGTGTGCTGCTGACCCATGGCGACCGGCAGCTGACGGTGGCGGTGGACCCGGCCACCGGCCGCGTCTCGATTCTGTGAATCCCGCCATGAGCACAGGGCACGCAAGGCGCCAGGGTGGCCGCCGCCGCATCGGTGGGCTGGCCTATGTCGAGGTGCTGGTCGCGCTGGTGCTGGTGGCCAGCGCGCTGGTGCCGGCGCTGGAGGCGCTGCAGTCCAGTGTGCGCGGTGGGCCGGTGCTCACCAGCGCCGCCGGGCGGGACGCGCTGCTGCGCGCCAAGATGGAAGAGGTGCTGAGCCTGCCGTTCGAGACGCTCAATGCCGAGACCTTCCTGGCCGGCGGCAACACCACCGTTTCGGTGAGCAGCGCGCTGTCCGACGCGGCGGGTGCGGATCGGCGCGTCGTCATCCTCTACCGCAGCGACGGCAGTGCGCTGTCCGCCGCCGACACCGGCCTGGTGCGCGTGCGCGTGGCCTACGAGGCCGGCGGCCTGGCGCTCGAAACCATGAAATCCAGATGGTGGTGACACCGCGTCACGGCAGCACGGTGGGGCGACCCGCGGCCTGCCCGCAGCGGCGGCGGCAAGGGCGCGACCACCTGGAGGGCCTGAGCCTGGTCGAGCTGCTGGTCGCCACCGCCATCGGCGCGCTGCTGCTGGCTGGTATGGGCTCGGTGGCACGCCTGGGCGTGGCGGCTCGTTCAGAAACCGGCGGCAGCGCCGAGGCCCTGCAGCAGGCGCGCTTCGCGCTCGAACGGCTGCAGGCCGCCGCACGGGCCACCGCGCCGCATGCCCTGCTGCCCGCGGCGGCCAACACCAGCGGCAACGTGTTCAGCCCGGCGTACTTCTGCGTCAACGGTGCTGGTGCGCTGGTGGAAACCACCACCGCCGACACCGGCTGCACCGGCACGCAGGTGATCGCCGAGCGCGTCACTGCCTTCGGCCTGAGCCAGCCGGCGGGCACAGGGCCGCTGCAGGCGATGAGTGCCGAGGTGGTACTGACCACGCGCAGCCCTGCCGGCAGCACTGTGACGCTGCGCGAGCGCCTGCGCCTGGGGGGCGGCACGCTGTGAAGGCGGCGCACAGACACAGCCGCCAGGGCCGCCGAGGCAGCGGCTTCATCCTGCTGCCGGTGGCGCTGCTGCTGGCGTTGGTGGCCGCGGTGGGCTTCCTGGGTCACCGGGAAACCGCACTGGCCAGCGCCACCGCCGCGGGCACCCGCGACCAGGACAAGGCCCGTTACGCCGCCGAGGCCGGCCTGCAGCGCGTCACGATGGCCATGCATGCCAAGGGCTGCAGCGGTATCTACCCAACCATCCTCTCCCCGTCGAAGGACACGGCCTTCGACGGCGCCAGCTACTCCGCCGTTGCCGGCGCCCTGAGCGGCTCGCCGGTGACGGTCTACTCCACTGGCACCTACGGCGATGCCTCGATCACGCTGACCCGCTCGGACGTCCCGATGCACCAGGCCTCCACGGTCACGATGACGCTGCAGCCGGCATCAGAGGGCACCGACACCTACCTCGACAGCGCCAGCTCATCGTCGAATGGCAACAAGGGCACGCTGATCGGCAGCCCGGGCACCTCGTTGCCGATCCTGCGCTTCGATCTGTCCGCCATTCCCGCGGGCAGCCACGTCACCGCCGCCACGCTGTCGGCCTATGCCGAGGGTGGCAGCAACAGCGGCCCGGTGGCGCTGCACCGCATGGCGGGCGACTGGACCGAGGCCGCCAACTGGAGCAGCAGCGACGGCAGCACCGCCTGGAGCGCGGCTGGCGGCGATGTGCACGGCACCGCGGTCGCCTCGGCCACCTTCAGCGGCGCTGGCAACTGGCTGAACTGGGACGTGGCCGCCCTGGCCGACCGCTGGATCAAGGGCAGCCTGCCCAACCAGGGCGTGCAGGTGCGTCCGGCGGCCCCGATCTCCAGCCTGACCCTCACGAGCAGCGACGGATCCAACGCCAGCCAGCGCCCCAAACTGGCCGTTACCTTCCTGCCGCCCTGCGGCTGGACACCGCCGAGCACCACCGTGACGCTCAACCCGGTGGCCGACACCGACATCGACGGTGACCTCCTTCTGCAGACAAGCAACTTCGGCAGCCAGCCGGACCTGTACCTGTCCAAGAGCCATGAAGCCCGACCCTTGCTGAAGTTCGACCTCGCGGGCATCCCGGCGGGCAAGACCGTGCAGAGCGCGACCCTGCGCATGTACTTCGGCGCCCTGGCTGCCGGGACCAAACTCAGCAAGAACCTGACGGCCGATGTCTATGCCGCCTCCAAGCCGTGGAACGAACTGGAGGTGACCTGGTTGCGCAGCCTTGCCGGCACCCTGTGGCTGACGCTGGGTGGCGACTACAACAGCACGGCCATCGCCACCAAGACGCTGGCCAAGAACCTGACCCCCGGCCAGTGGGTGGAATTCACCGTCACCACCCAGGTGCAGAGCTGGGTGGACAGCGCCTCCACCAATCACGGCTTCCTGCTGCGGTTGCCCACCGCTTCCAGCGAGGAGCTGATCTTCAACAGCCGGGAGGCGGCGAGCAACCCGCCCGAGCTGGTCGTCACCTACCAGTGAGGCCGGGGTGCGCTCCCGCGGGGCGCTGGCCGGATCCGCGTTCAAGCTGCATGCCCGCCGAGCCGATAAAACCGGTCATGCAGCCGACCTGCCCTGTGGTGCGGGCGGCTGCCACCACCCAGACCGCCATGACCGTCCGTCCGCATCCCGTCGCCCGTTGCGCTGTGCCACTCGCCCTGTGCGGTGGCCGTGGGCCGCTGCGCCACGCCACGCGGTGCACCCCATCCGCCCGCGGCGGGGCAGGGCGATGAGGTCGCCCGGGCTGACCGTCATGCTGCGTGTGGGCCTGCATGCCTGGCTGGCGCGGCTGCGCCCGGCCCCCCACGGCCCGATCGGGCTGGACCTGGCGTCCGAGCGGCTCAATCTGGTGCAGTTCACTTTCCGGCCCGACGGTCCGGCGCTGCAGGCGGTGGCGTCGCTGCCCTACCCGCAGCCGCGCGAGGCCTTGCTCGCCCAGCCGCGGGTGCTGGCGGCCTTCGTGCACAAGGCGCTGCGGCAGTACGGCTTCAAGGGCCGGTGCGTCGTGTCCTGCCCCGATCCCGGCGACCTGCGCTTCTTTCCGGTGACCTTTGGCGTTGCGCCCGGGCAGGACGAGGGCAGCGCCCTGGCGACCGACCTGCGCGCCCGCCTGGGGGCCGAACTGGACGGTGCGGTGGTCGACTACCTGCCCATCCGCGGCGACGATGCCGACCGCGGCCAGCGCGACGCCCTGGTGGTGGTCGCGCCCGGCGAGCGTGTGCTGCAGCGGGCCGCCCTGCTGGAGGGCCTCGGCCTGGAGCTGCAGGCGCTGGATGTGGGCCCGGCCGCGGTGGCCAGGCTGATCGCGCAGATGAACGGTGCCGACACCAACCAGGCGCAGCCGAACACGCTGGTGATCAACTTCGGCCGGCAGCGCTGCCACCTCAGCGTGATCTGGGGCCGCCGGCTGATGCTTGACCGGCAGATCGAGTTCTCGCTGGAGGCCCTGCTGGAGCGCGTGATGAGCGCGCTCAGCGTGGACCGCAGCACGGCCGACCGGCTGCTGCAGGAAAAGGGCCTGCTGGCCCCGTCCGCCGGTGCGGGTGGCGACAAGGGGGGCGACAAGGGGGGCGATGAGGGGGGCGATGAGGGGAGCCCGGCGACGGGCGACGCGGCGATGGCGCGTACGTTGGCCGAGATCCTGCGCCCCGACATCGCCACGCTGGTCGCCGAGGTCAACAAGACCCTGATCTACACCGCCTCGCGCAGCCGGGGCCGCAGCGTCGACCGTGTCTACCTGTTGGGCAGCTTCGGCCGCATCCCCGGTGCGGACCGCCTGCTGCAAAGCCAGCTGGCGCTCCCCGTGGCGGTGCTCAACCCTTTCCGGCGCCTGCGCAGCGCGGCGCCGAATGACCTGCTGGAGCGGCTGCAGCCGATCGCCGGCATGGCGCTGGCCGCCGGCCTGGCACTGCGCGGCGCGCAGGCCGGGCAACGCGGCCGGGAGATCGACCTGCTGCCCGCCGAGCACCTGCATCAGCGCCAGCTTGGCCGCCAGCTGCGCGGGGTCGGCCTGGCCGCAGCGGCGCTGCTGGCCGCGACCGGCCTGGTGCGCCTGGGGCTGGAGCTGGGCATCTCGCGTGAGCGCCCGCAGATGGAGCGCGCACGCCAGGAAGCGGCCGCGGCCGCGGCGCAGCGCAGCGAGCTGGCCGCACTGACGCAGCGCCGCCAGGCGGCCGAGGCCAGGGTCCAGACCCTGCAACGCCTGCAGCAGCAACGTGAGGCGGCCCATTGGCAGCAGGCGTTGCACAGCGTCGATGCCGCCTTCAGCCCGGGCCTGTGGTTCGACCAGCTGCGCTACGCCCAGGCCGTGGTGGCACCGTCGGCCGAGGCGGCTGCCTCGTCAGCCAGCCCGGCAGGTCCGCAGGTCGTTGCGGGCTGGCACCTGCGGCAGACGCTGGAAATACGCGGCCACGCGCTCGACCATGCCGGCGTGATGGCCTTTGTGCGCCAGCTCGCCGAACAGCCGGGGCTGCGCAGCACCCGGCTGGCCGATACCGGCGTGCGCCGCCACCCGGGGGGCGAGGTGGTCGACTTCACCGTGTCGGCGCAGGTCGACGCGCTGGCAGGGAGGGCCCCGTGATGAAGCGCTTGACGCTGCCCGGCCTGCCCTGGCTGGGCACCACGCGCTCGGTGGCGGGGCTGAACGCCCTGGCGGCGCTGGACCGCCGCACCGTGCGCTTGCTGCTGGGTGCGCTGCTCGTGTTCGTGGCGCTGGAGTGCTGGTTGCTGCTGCTGCGTGCACCGCTGGCCGAGTGGCGCAGCCTGGTGCAGCAGCGCAGTGCCACCGCTGCGGTGAGCGCCGCGGCGCTGCGTGCCGAGGTGCTGCTGGCCCGCGGCGCGCTCGCCCAGGCCGAGCAGACCCTGCGCGATGCCGGGCTGCCGCATGCCGACGACGAGATGGTGCTGCAGCTGATCGCACTGCTCGACCGCAGCGCGCAGCGCCACGGGGTGCAGCTCGGCCAGGTCCGCTCGGGCGCCGGGGTGCTGCCGCAGGAGCAGATCCAGGTTGCCACCTTCGATGGTGAAGCGCGTGGCAGCTACCTGGCCCTGGTGGCCTGGCTGGCCGAGGTGGAGCCGCAGATCGCGCCGCTGGCCGTCACCGAGCTGCAGCTGATGGGCGCGGGCGGTGGGGAGCCGTTGTCCCTGCGGGTCAAGTTCAGCGCCTTTCTGCCGGTGCCGGACGCGAAGGGAGCCACGCGATGAGCGACATCGACATCCGTCCGCCCTGCAGGCCGGGCCAGCCACAGCGACCGGCCTGGAGGCATCCGCGGCCAGCAGCGGCCGCCCTGGCGTGCACGCTGGCCGCCCTGGGGTGCGCGCCGGCGGCGCAGGCGCAGGGGGCCCCGGCCTCGAAGACCGAGCCGGCGCGTGCCGATGGGGTGCGGCCGGGGGTGATGCGCGTCACGCTGCGGCACGACCCTTTCAGCCGGCCCGCCATGCCTGCGGCAGCGCCTCCGGGGGCGCCAACAGCCGCGTCAACCGGGGCGCGGGCAGCGGCTGCCGGGGCGGCGCCCCTGGCGGGCGACGCCGCGCCGCCGCCCGAGTGGCGCCCGCGCCTGCGCGCCGTGGTGGTGGCCGGGGCACGCTCGCTGGCGCTGGTCGGTGCCGAACTGGTCGAGCTGGGTGGCAGCGTGGAGGGCTACCGGTTGCAGTCCGTGAGCGAGAACGGCGCCGTGTTCACGAAGGGGCGCCAGAGCATCACCCTGGTGCTGGGCGATAAGACGGGCAGCGAGCGGGCGGGCAGCGAGAGATGAGGCAGCATCAGATGAACAAGCGCTGGGGTTTCCGGTTCAACGGCCTGAGGTCGATGGCGATGGCGCTGGCGCTGGCGATGGCGGCCATGCTGACGCTGCCCGCCAACACGGCCAACGCCGCTACCGCCGCCCAGCCACCGGGGGCGCCGGCCGGCACCGCCGCCGTGGCCGGGCGCGCAGGGCCGGCCGAGGCGCCGCGCACGATCACGATGCGCTTCCACGATGTCGAGCTGCGCGAGGTCATCGACATCCTGTCGCGGCACTGGCGCATCAACATCCTCCTGTCCAAGGGGGTGGCCGGGCGCGTGTCGGTGAACCTGTTCGATGTCGATGCCGCCCAGGCCGTGCAGGCGGTGGCCCACGCCGCCGGGTATGCCGTGGACACGCGCCGGGGCGACTACCTGATCCTGGACCGCCAGGAGCTGGGCCGCGACACGCCCAGCACCACGACGACCGTGCGCACCTACAAGGTGCAGTATTCCAACGTCCGGCAGGTGGCCGAGCTGGTGGGCAAGTACGTCTCGCGCTACGGCAAGGTCACCACGCTGCCCGAACGCAACCTGCTGATCGTCGAGGATGCGCCGGACTTCCATGAGCGCATCGAGCGGCTGCTGGCCACCATCGATGCCGAGCCGCGCCAGATCCTCATCGAGGCCAAGATCCTGGAGATCACGCTCGACGAGGGCGAAACCTACGGCGTCGACTGGTCGCGCATCTTCGGCCCCGGGTCGGCCAGCTCGACCGGCACGAGCGGCCTGGCGGCGCCCGGCGCGGCCGGCTTCTTCTTCAACCTGGTCAACCGCAACCTGAACGTCTACCTGTCGGCGCTCTCCGGCGCCGGGCGGGTGAAGACCCTGTCCACGCCCAAGCTGCTGGCGCTGGAGAACCAGGAGGCGCAGGCGGTGATCGGCGAGCGCATCGGCTACAAGGTCACCACCACCACCAACCAGGTGACCACCGAGAGTGTGCAGTTCCTGGAGACCGGCGTGATCCTGAAGGTCACGCCCTCGGTGGACCAGCGCGGGCGCATCCTGATGTCGATCCACCCGGAAATCAGCTCGGCGACGATGACCGGCGGCATCCCCTCCAAGAAGAGCACCGAGGTCACCACCCAGCTGCTGTGCGAGGACGGCCAGGCGGTGTTCATCGGCGGGTTGATCAAGCGTGTCAGCAGCCAGCGCCGCAGTGGCGTGCCCCTGCTCAAGGACCTGCCGGCCGTGGGCGGGCTGTTCTCCAGCACCGAGGAGTCGAGCGCCTCCACCGAGACGGTGGTGGTCATCACGCCGCGCATCGTGCGCAGCGAGGTGGCACCGCCCGTGAGCGGCGCGGCCACGAACCGCCCGGTGCCAGGCCCCTCCGCAGGGCCGCGAGCGCAGCCGGCTCCGGGCGAAAGCATTGCCTCCGACAGCGTGCAGGAAGACGAGCGCGCCTGGTTCAACCGCATGGCCGGGCAGCTGCGCCAGGCCCGCCCGTAGCCGCTCGCAACGAGCCGGGCCGGCTCAGTTCGGTGCCCGGCTTGCCGATAGACGCCTTGTCGATCATCCACGCCCCTGGAATCACCATGAAGACCCCTGCTCCACTCCCCCAAGGCAGAGACCAGCCCATGCGGCGCCGCCTGCTCGCCGCAGCACCCGCTCTTGCCTTCGGGTGGCTCGGCAGCACATGGGCGGCCGATGGCGTGTCCGTGCGCATCGGCGGCACCGGCGGCGGCGTGGATGCGCTGGCGCAGCTGTTCGACGGATCCTGGAACGCCGGGCTGGCGCTGTCCGTGGTGCCCAGCCTGGGCAGCGGCGGAGGGCTCAAGGCCTTGGTGGCCGGCGCGATCGACGTGGCGGTGATCTCCCGCCCGATCACGGCCGAGGAGCAGGCCCAGGGGCTGCAGGCGGTGGAGGCCTTCCGCAGCCCACTGGTGTGGGCGGTGGCCGCGCGCAACCGCGGGGTTGGCGCGCTGAAGCTGCAGGAGCTGATCGACGTCTACACCGGCCAGATGGCGCAGTGGCCCGACGGGGTGCCGGTGCGCCCGGTGCTGCGCCCCGCCAGCGACTCGGACACGTTGGCGGTGCAGGCCTTCCACCCCGGCCTCGGCCAGGCGCTGCTGCTGGCGCTGCAGCGCCCCGGCGTGCGGGTGGCGATGACCGACACCGAGGCGGTGGATGACCTGAGCCAGATCCCCGGCGCCATCGGCACCACCACATTGGGGCTGGTTCTGTCCAGCAAGGGGGTGTTGCGGGCGCTTGACGTCAACGGCGTGGCACCCAGCGTGCGTGCGTTGGCCGAAGGCCGGTGGCGTGCGCAGAAGGTGATCCGCCTGGTGACGCAGGCACAGGCCCCCGCCGGGGCCACGCGCCTGCTGCAGCAGGTGGGCGGTGCGCCCGCCCAGGCCCGCATGGCACGGCTGGGGCACCTGCCGGGGCGCAGCTCGTGACCTCCGCCAAGCGACCGCTGCGCTCCGCAGCCTACTGGCTGGACCACGTGGCGGTGTGGCTGATGCTGGCCGTGGCGGCAGCGGTGCCCTTGACCTATGCGGTCGCCCAGTTCCAGTACGAGAAGGGCACGCTGGCCACCACCGCGCAGACGCGCTCTTACCTCCTCGCCCAGTACATCGCGCGCAACCCGCAGTACTGGCAGTTCGAGGAGGCGCGGTTGGTCGGCTTCGTGAACGACAGCATGCTGGGTGCCCAGCCCGGCGAGCGGCGCCGGGTGCTCGATGCCAAGGGCCAGGTGGCGGTGGAAAACGTGCCGCAGGCGCCTCCTCGGCCGCTCATCGAGGTCGCGCTCACCTTGTACGACGCCGGACGCCCGGTGGGGAACCTGGTGGTCGAGCGGTCGATCCGCCCGCTCGTCCTCGGCACGGCGCTGGTGTCGGCCGCGTCGCTGGCGATCGCACTGCTGCTGATCTGGCTGATCAAGTCCGTCCTGTTGCATGCGCTGCGCCAGTCCGAGTCGGACCTGCGCTTCCGCGCCGAGCACGACACGCTCACCAGCCTGCCCAACCGCGAGCACTTCCGCACCCGCGTGGTTGCCGCAATCGAGCAGGCCGCGCAGGCCCGCACCGCGGTGGCGGTGCTGTTCATCGACCTGGATCACTTCAAGGCGATCAACGACGCGCTCGGCCACGACGCGGGTGATGCCACCCTGTGCGAAGTCGCCCAGCGCCTGCGTTCGACGATCCGCCAGGGCGACATGGTGGCCCGCCTGAGCGGGGACGAGTTCGCCATCCTGCTCGACGTGACGCACGATGCCGAGGTGGCTGCCGGCGTCGCCCGCGAGGTGGCCTCCGGCGTGGTGACGCAGTGCGGCCGGCCGTTCAGCTTCGAGGGCCAGGTCCACCGCATCGGCGCCAGCGTCGGCATCGCGGTCTACCCGAGCGATGCCGACACCGCCGACGCCCTGCTGGCGCACGCGGACACTGCGATGCTCAACGCCAAGCGGGCCGGCCGCGGCAAGCACCTGCGCTACGCCCCGGCGATGCAGGAGGCGCAGCGCGCCCGCCTGGAGCTGGAGGGTGACCTGCGCGTGGCCGTGGCCGAGGGGCAGTTTCTCCTGCACTACCAGCCGCTCATCGACCTGGCCAGCGGCCAGCTGCTGGGCAGCGAGGCGCTACTGCGCTGGCAGCACCCGCAGCGCGGCCTGGTGCCGCCGATCGAATTCATCACCGTGCTGGAGGAAATGGGCCTGATTGCCGAGGTAGGCCGCTGGGTGATGCAGCGCGCCTGCTGCGTGACCGCCCGCTGGAGCCATGAGCACGGCCGGGCGCTGAAGGTGGCGGTCAACGTGTCGCCGCTGCAGTTCGCCCAGGGCGAGGCCTTCGTCGAGACCGTGCGTGCCGTGCTGGCCGAGACCGGCCTGCCGCCGCAGCAGCTGCAGCTGGAGCTGACCGAGGGGCTGCTGATGAGCCAGAGCGAGCAGAGCCTGGCGCTGATGCACCAGCTGCGCGCGCTGGGCGTGTCGCTGGCCATCGACGACTTCGGCACCGGCTACTCCTCGCTGGCCTACCTGCGTAGCTTCCCGGTCGACACGCTCAAGATCGACCGCTCCTTCATCCGCGACCTCGGGCCGCGCCCCGAGCACATCACGCTGGTCTACGCCATCGTGCAGCTGGGCCACAACCTGGGCATGAAGGTGACGGCCGAGGGCATCGAGACTGCCGAGCAGCGTTCCCAGCTGGCCGACCTGCGCTGCGACACCGGCCAGGGCTACTTCCTGGGTCGGCCGGTGCCGGAGGAGGTCTACGCCCGCCTGCTGGCCAGCGGCGAGCCCTTGGTGCCGGCCATCGTCGCGCCCGTCGTGGTGCAGGCCGCGGTGTTGGCAGCGGCGTCCGGGCCGGTCCCCGCTGCGGGCACCGGCCCCACGCTGTCGATGCCCGAGCCCGTGCCAGTCTGAGCCGGGCCAGGGGCCGGCGCTTGCAACGCCAGCCGTGCCATCGACAGGCCTGAGCGACTGGCCGCCTGACGGCCAGCACCGGTCAGGATTGGCGCATGTTCAGGGCTGCGCATTGCGCCGCAGCGTCGGCAGCCCCACGCCCGCGGCGTCGAAGCCGCCGTCGGCCGCCACCACCTGGCCGTTGACGTAGCTGGCCGCGTCGCTGCACAGGAAGCCCACCACGTTGGCGATCTCCTCCGTCGTGCCGTAGCGGTTCAGCGGGATCACGTCGTGGTAGTCCGAGCGGATCGCCACGCTGTGCACCAGCTTGGCCATCTCGGTCTCCACCGGGCCCGGGGCCACCGCGTTGACGCGGATGCCCACGGTGCCGAGTTCGGTGGCCTGCTGCTTGGTCAGGTGGATCAGCGCGGCCTTGCTGGTGCCGTAGGCCACGCGCAGCGTGCTGGCGCGCAGGCCGGAGATGCTGGCGATGTTGACCACCGCACCGCCGCCGCCTCTCTTCATCACCGGCGCCACCGCCTGGGTGCAGAGGAAGGGGCCATTCAGGTTGGTGCCCAGCACGGTCTGCCAGTCCTCGAAGCTGGTCTGGCCGATGGGCTTGAACACCGCGACGCCGGCGTTGTTGACCAGTGCGTCGATGCGGCCGAAGATGGCCTCGGTCTTCGCGGTGGCGGCGTCCACCTGGTCGGGCTGAGACACGTCGCAGTGGATCGCCAGCACGTGCGCGGCGTCGTTCAGCTCGCTGGCGGTGCGGCCCAGCGTCTCGGCGTCGATGTCCCAGAGCGCGACGCGGTAGTCGCGCGCCAGAAACCAGCGCGCCACTTCGAGGCCGATGCCGCGGGCGCCGCCGGTGACGACGGCGACGCGTTGGGAAGCCGATGAGGAGGGGGTGGAGGAGTTGGACATGGGGGTTGTCTCCGTTGTGGGTGAGGAAGCGGGAAGCGATTCAGGATGGGCTCAGTCCGGCTGCGGCCGGCCGAGCTGCTGCTGGGTCAGCTCGCGGCTGGCCTGCATCAGCCGGTTGCCCAGCGCAGCGCGGCGGGCGGCGCCCAGGCGGGGTTCGATGGCGGCCAGGCTGATCGAGGCCACCGGGCGGTTGTGGCGGTCGTACACCGGCACGCCCAGCGCCCAGCTGCTTTCCAGCACCAGGCCGGGATTCAGGCAGTAGCCCTGCGCGCGGGTCTCCAGGATCAGCGCGCGGATGGCCGCGTCGCTGCAGCGCGGGTAGTGCGCCAGGCGCTGCGCGGCGTTGCGCGCCAGGATGGCGTCGATGTCCGCATCGGCGAGCGCGGCCAGCATCGCGCAGCTGCCGGCGCCCACGCCGAGCGGCCAGCGGTCGCCGGCCTTGACGAGCTGGTTGCGGATCGGGAAGTCGCCCTCGGCGCGCGACAGGCAGATGCTCTCGTCGCCGTGCAGCACGGTGAAGAAGAGCGTGTCGCCGGACTCCAGCGCCAGCGCGTTCATCAGCGGCGCGGCCAGGCGCTGCAGCTCGTAGCTGGGCTCGGCCGCCAGCCCGACGGCGAAGGCCTCCGGCCCGAGCCGGTAGGCGCCGGTGGCGCGGTCGTGGATCACGAAGCCCTCGTCCACCAGCGTCAGCGTCAGGCGGATCGCGGTGGCCTTGGCCAGCCCCAGGCGCCGGCCGATCTCGTTCATGCGCAGCCCGCCCGGGCCCACGCGGGTGAGCAGGCGCAGCACCGCCAGGCCGCGGCGCAGCGTCTGGGCGCCGGCGGTCTCGCCGCGCGGGGCGTCGGCAGCTTCCTGAGGGGAGAGCGATGGCTCCGGGTTTACCCCGGCGGACAGGTCCATATATCGAACCGATATGTGTGTGAAGCGGGTGGGGAGGGCAATTCTTGCGGGATTCTGACGCTTAGCATCGCATGAATCGCCCCATAAGACCCAGCGGCCGAACGATTCTGGTTCACATGGTAGACCTGTGAACCCGGGCCGATCGACGCCACGCAGACCCGGATACCCGCCATGACCGCCAACCCCTACATCGTCGGCTGGGCCCATTCGCCCTTCGGCAAGCTCGACGCGCTGGACACCGAGGCGCTGTTCGCCCAGGTCGCGCTGCCGGCCATCGAAAGCGCGGGGCTGACGCCGGAGGACATCGACGGCGTCTTCGTCGGCCACTACAACGCCGGCTTCGTGCGGCAGGACTTCAGCGGTGCGCTGGCCGCAGTGGCGATCCCCGCGCTGCGCCACGTGCCGGCCGCCCGGCTGGAGAACGCCTGCGCCACCGGCTCGGCGGCGATCTGGGCGGCGCTGGACGCCATCGGCGCCGGCCGCATGAAGCGCGTGCTGGTGGTGGGACTGGAGAAGATGAACGGCGTGCCCGGTGCACAGATCGGCGAGATCCTGCTCAAGTGCTCCTACGTCAAGGAGGAGGGCGACACCCCCGGCGGCTTCGCCGGCGTGTTCGGCAAGATTGCCAGCGAGTACTTCGCGCGCTTCGGCGACCAGAGCGACGCGCTGGCGCAGATCGCCGCCAAGAACCACGCCAACGGCGTGCGCAACCCCTGGGCGCACCTGCGGCGCGACTTCGGTTTCGACTTCTGCCGCACGCCCTCCGAGAAGAACCCCTTCGTGGCCGGGCCGCTCAAGCGCTCGGACTGCTCGCTGGTGTCCGATGGCGCCGCCGCGCTGGTGATCGCCACCGAGCCGCTGCCCGGCGCGGCCGCCCCGGCGGTGCGCTGGCGCTCGCGCACCCAGGTCAACGACGTGCTGCCGCTGTCGCGGCGTGACCCGACCCGCTTCGAGGGCGCGGCGCTGGCCTGGCAGCGCGGGCTGGCGGCGGCCGGCAGCACGCTGGCCGACCTGCACTTCGTCGAGACGCACGACTGCTTCACGGTCGCCGAGCTGCTGGAGTACGAGGCCATGGGCCTGGCGCCGCACGGCCAGGGCGCCCGCGTGATCGCTGAGGGCGTCACCCGCGCCGACGGCCGCCTGCCGGTCAACCCCTCCGGCGGGCTGAAGTCCCGCGGTCACCCGATCGGTGCGACCGGCGTGTCCCAGCACGTGATGGCGGCGATGCAGCTGTCCGGCAGCGCCGGCGAGATGCAGGTGGCCGGCGCCGGCCGCGGCGCGGTGTTCAACATGGGTGGCGCGGCGGTGGCGAACTACCTGAGCATCCTGGAGTCGGTGGCGTGAACGCTGCGCAGACCGCCAATCTCTCCTGCCTGCTGCGGCAGACGGCCCGGCTCTTCCCCGACCGGCCCGGGCTGATCCAGGGCGAGCGGTCCTGGAGCTGGGCGCAGATCGACGCGCGCGTCGATGCGCTGGTTGCCGCGCTGCGTGCGCTGGGGCTGAAGAAGGGCGACCGCATCCTGCAGCAGTCGCGCAACAACCTGGCGATGTTCGAGAGCGCCTGGGCGGCCTTCCGCATGGGCTGCGTCTGGGTGCCGACCAACTTCCGCCTCACGCCGGGCGAGGTGGCCTACCTGGGTGCCTCCAGTGGCGCGGTGGCGATGCTGGTGGAAACCGTCTTCGCCGGCCACGCCGCCGCGGTGCGCGAGGCCGCGCCCGCGCTGCAGCACGTGGTCTGGATCGGGGACGACGTCCCGCCAGGCGAGCTGGCCTACGAGGACTTGCTCGCCCAGCAGGCCGGCGCCGCGCCGACCGAGGAAACCGAGGAATCGGTGGCGCACGACGACCCGCTCTGGTTCTTCTACACCTCGGGCACCACCGGCAAGCCCAAGGCCGGCATCCTGACGCATGGGCAGATGGCCTTCGTGGTGACCAACCACCTGGCCGACCTGATCCCCGGCACGACGGAGGACGACTGTGCCATCGCCGTGGCGCCGCTGTCGCACGGTGCGGGCATCCACGCGCTGATGAATGTCGCGCGCGGCGCTGCCACGGTGCTGCTGCCCAGCGAGAAGATGGACCCGGAGCAGGTCTGGCAGCTCATCGAGCGCCACCGCGTCAGCAACCTCTTCACCGTGCCGACCATCGTCAAGCTGCTGGTCGAGCACCCGGCGGTGGACCGTTATGACCACTCGTCGCTGAAGTTCGTGATCTACGCCGGCGCGCCGATGTACCGCGCCGACCAGCGCCTGGCGCTGCGCAAGCTGGGGCCGGTGCTGGTGCAGTACTTCGGCCTGGGCGAGGTGACCGGCAACATCACCGTGCTGCCGCGCCACATGCACTCGGCCGACGATGCCGACCCGAACGCCAACATCGGCGCCTGCGGGCGGCCGCGCACCGGCATGGAGGTCGCCATCCTCGACGCCGACGGCCGGCCGCTGCCGGTGGGCGAGGTGGGCGAGATCTGCTGCCGCGGCCCGGCCGTCTTCGCCGGCTACCACGACAACCCCGAGGCCACCGCCCGTGCGCTGCGCGGCGGCTGGTTCCACACCGGCGACCTGGGCCGGCTGGACGCGCGGGGCTTGCTGTACATCACCGGGCGCGAGTCGGACATGTACATCTCCGGCGGCAGCAACGTCTACCCGCGCGAGTGCGAAGACCTGCTGCTGGAGCACCCCGGCATCGCCGAGGTGGCGGTGCTGGGCGTGCCCGACCGCACCTGGGGCGAGGTCGGCGTGGCCGTGGTGGTGCGTCGCGACGGTGCCACCCCGGTAACGGGCGACGAGCTGCTGGCCTTCCTCGACGGCCGCCTGGCGCGCTACCGCTGGCCGCGGCAGTTCGTGTTCTGGGAGGCGCTGCCCAAGTCCGGCTACGGCAAGATCACCAAGAAGGACGTGCGCGCGCTGCTCTACGAGCGTGGCGACGTGCAGGAAATTACCCCCGACTGAGCCAGCCCCCGACGCTCAGAATCCGATCCACAAGATTCCCACCCGGCGAAGCATTCGCCCGACCCCAGGAGACCTCCCCATGAACATCACCCGCCGCCGCGTCATCGCCAGCTCCAGCGCCCTGGTTTTCCCCGCGCTGCACCTGGGCCCGGCGCGAGCCGCCGAGTTCTCGCTGAAGTACGCCAACAACCTGCCGGTGACGCACCCGATGAACGTGCGCGCCAACGAGATGGCCGCCAAGATCGCCGCCGACTCGAAGGGCCGCGTCGAGCTGAAGGTCTTCCCGAGCAGCCAGCTGGGCAACGACACCGACACGCTCAGCCAGATCCGCTCCGGCGCGGTCGAGTTCTTCACTCTGTCGCCGCTGATCCTGGGCACGCTGGTGCCCTCGGCGCAGATCTCCGGCGTGGGCTTCGCGTTCAAGGACTATGGCCAGGTCTGGTCCGCGATGGACGGCGAGCTGGGCGCGCACGTGCGCAAGGAGATCGCCGCCAAGTCGACGATGTTCGCCTTCGAGAAGATCTGGGACAACGGCTACCGCCAGATGACCTCCAGCTCGCACGCGATCACCAAGCCCGAGGACCTCAAGGGCATGAAGATGCGCGTGCCGCCGAGCCCCTTCTGGGTGTCGATGTTCAAGGCCTTCGAGGCCAGCCCGGCGACCATCAACTTCGCCGAGGTCTATACCGCCCTGCAGACCAAGGTGGTGGACGGCCAGGAGAATCCGCTGGCCATCATCGCCACCGCCAAGCTGCACGAGGTGCAGAAGTACTGCTCGGTGACCAACCACATGTGGGACGGCTTCTGGTTCCTGGCCAACAAGAAGGCCTTCGAGCGTCTGCCGGCCGACGTGCAGGAGATCATCACCCGCAACGTCAACGCCGCCGGCCTGCTGGAGCGCGACGACGTCAAGAAGCTCAATGACGGGCTGATGGCCGACCTCAAGGCCAAGGGCATGGCCTTCAACAGCACCGATGCCGAGCTCTTCCGCGCCAAGCTGCGCGTCGCCGGCTTCTACGCCGAGTGGCACAAGAAGTTCGGCGACGAGGCCTGGGCCCTGCTGGAAAAGTACACCGGCAAGCTGAGCTGATGACCCCTGCGGCCCGGTCCCGACCGGGCCGCAGCGTTTCACGCCGCCGCCGACGCGATCCTCGCCGCGACCCCGCCCTCGACCCGATGCCGTACCCCCGCCCATGACCGCGCCCGCCGATTTCTCCGATCTCCAGGAAAACGTCGTCCTGCCCATCGAGGTGCAGGCGACGATGTCGCGTGCGCGGTTGATGATGCCCTTCGAGGCGGTGGCTGCGATGCTGGTGGCGGCCATCACGCTGATGCTGCTGGCGGGGGTGGCGTCGCGCTACCTGTTCGGCGCACCGCTGGTGTGGGTCGACGAGGCGGTGTCGATCGCCTTCCTCTGGCTGGCGATGCTCGGCACCGCGCTGGCCATCCACCGCAACGAGCACCTGCGCCTGACCGTCGTGCTGCAACGCCTGCCCCAGCCGCTGCAGGGCTACGTGCAGGCCTTCGGGCTGGTGGTGATGGCGGCCTTCCTGGCCGCGCTGGTGGGGCCGGCGATCGAGTACGTCGAGCAGGAGGCCTTCGTCACCACGCCGGCGCTGGAGATCCCCAACTCCTGGCGCGTCAGCGCGATCGCCTGCGGCATCGGGTCGATGCTGGCGGTGTTGCTGCTGCACGCCTGGAAGGTCTGCCGCCCGCGCGAGCTGCTGGTGGGCGCGCTGCTGGTCGGAGCAGTGGCCGCCGCCTGCTGGGCGGGCCAGCCGGTGCTGAAGACGCTCGGGCACTGGAACATCGCGCTCTTCCTGATCGGCTTTGTCGCCGTCTGCCTGCTGGCGGGCGTGCCGATCGCGTTCTGCTTTGGCATCGGCTCGGTGGCCTTCCTGGCCTTCACCACCCAGGTGCCGATGGGTGTGATGATCGGCCGCATGGACGAGGGCATGTCCAGCCTGGTGCTGGTGTCGGTGCCCATCTTCGTGCTGCTGGGCTGTGTACTGGACGCCACCGGCATGGGCAAGGCCATCATCGACTTCCTCGCCTCGCTGATCGGGCATGTGAAGGGCGGCATGAGCTACGTGCTGCTGGGATCGCTGTTCATCGTCTCGGGCATCTCCGGCTCCAAGGTCAGTGACATGGCCACCGTGGCGCCCGCGCTCTTCCCCGAGATGAAGCGCCGCGGCCAGCAGCCCAAGGAGATGATCGCGCTGCTGTCCACCGGCGCGGCGATGGCCGACACCGTGCCGCCCAGCATCGTGCTGATCGTGCTCGGCTCGGTGGCCGGGGTGTCCATCGCCGGGCTGTTCCAGGCCGGTGTCACCGTCGCGCTGGTGCTGCTGCTGGCGCTGGCCGTGCTGGCGCGCTGGAAGGCCCGTGGCGAGCAGATGGCCCAGGTGCAGCGCGCGCCGCTGTCGCTGGTCGGCCGCACGCTGTTGATCGCCGGCCCGGCGCTGGTGCTGCCCTTCCTGATCCGCGGCGCGGTGGGCGGCGGTGTCGCCACCGCCACCGAGGTGTCCACCCTGGCGGTGGTCTACGCGATGCTGGTGGGCATGGTGATGTACGGCGGCATCCGCCCCAAGCAGATCTACGCGATGCTGGTGGACACCGCGGCGCTGTCCGGCGCCATCCTGCTGATCCTGGGCTGCGCGCTGGCGATGGCCTGGGTCATCACCCAATCCGGCGTGGCGCAGCAGCTGGCCGCCTTCATGAAGGGGCTGCCCGGCGGCGTGCCGACCTTCCTGGCGGTGACCATCGTTGTCTTCCTGGTGCTCGGCTGCGTGCTGGAGGGCCTGCCCGCGCTGCTGCTGATGGCGCCGCTGATGTTCCCCATCGCGCGCAGCCTGGGCGTCAACGACGTGCACTACGCGATGGTGGTGGTCTGCGCGATGAACATCGGCCTGATGATGCCGCCCATCGGCGTGGGCTTCTACATCGCCTGCCGCATCGGCGACGTCTCGCCCGACGAGGCCATGGGTGCGATCTGGCCCTACATCGTCGCGCTGATCGTCGGCCTGGTCATCGTGGCCGCGGTGCCGGGCATCTCGACCGCGGTGCTCTGAGCGCTGCGCCCAGCCGGGCGGGCTTTCAGTCCGCCCGTTCCAACACCAGCTCGAAGGTCACCAGCACCGCGTTCCGGCCGCGCGCGAGCCGGCCCTGGTGGCGCCCGCCGAGGTGGTCGACCAGCATCACGTCGATGCGGGCCTCCAGCTCGCCGTTCGTGCCCGGGCCGATCTCGCCGTGGCAGATCAGCGTCTCGGTGACGAAGGGCTCGACCACGCGGCCGTCGTCGAACACCACGCCCACCGTGCTGCCCACGCCGCCACGCACCACGGCCGAGCGCCAGCCCTGCGCGCGGCAGATCGACTCCAGCGCCTCGCAGAGGTCCAGGTTCGGCTGGACTCGGACGGCCAGCGCCGGGGCTTCATCGCCCACCGCCGCCGATGCCGTCGACATGGCCACCGGGCGGAACAGCGAGAAGTTCGTCTCTTCGTCCGGCTGCACCGCAAAACCGGCGCCACTCAGCGCCCAGCCGTCGAGCTGCGCGGTACCGTCGACCAGCAACGCTTCGGTGGGCAGCACATGGCCGCAGTGCGGCTGGCCGTCGGCGTCCAGCCAGTCGACGTGGGCGTGCAGCCAGGGCTGGCCGCCGCGCCGGCCGTAGGTGATCGTCGCCTCCTGCAGGCGGATCGGGCTGCGCGCCTCGAAGCGCTCGCTGAAGTACACCGCGTGCGCCGGTGAGCGCGACAGCGCAGGCATCACGTAGGGCCAGGGGTCGAAGACGCCGCCGCGCAGGCGGGCCACGCCGCTCGTCGCGCCCTGGGCGTCGAAGGCCGCCTGCACCGCGTCGAGCAGGCTGCGTCCGGGCGACAGCAGTGCCGAGAAGGCCTGCAGGCCGGCAGGAGCGGATTCGATGCGGCCCAGCGAGGGGCCAGGGTGCTGGATGGAGCGCATGGCGGCGGTTATACCGTGGCGGTCCCGCCGCTGCAGGGCGGTGCGGTTCCATCCACAATCCGTGAACAATCTCGAGGTGACGAGGAGTGGCCATGGAGCAGAGACGCACTGGCGCGGGCAGGTGGGCAGCGCTGACGCTGGGACTGGCGTTGGCTGCAGCAGCAGGGCCGGTGCAGGCGGCGGGAGAGGCGCCTGCGCAGGCCGGCCCGGCCGCCTCCGGCGTGGTCACCAACCCGCAGTTCCACATCGTCCCGGTGGACGACGCCTGGCGCGCCGGCCTGCCACGCGATGCGGATGCCGCCACCCGCGCCTACCTGGCCCGCCTGCCGGCCGAGGTGACGGCGCGGGCCGATGCCTACTTCGAGGGCGGCTACTGGCTGCAGCTGTGGAACTTCCTGCTCGGGCTGGCCGTGTCGGCCGTGCTGTTGGGCGGACGGCGCTCGGCCCGTCTGCGCGACTGGGCCCAGCGCGTGGCCCGCCGGCCGCTGCTGCGTGATGGCCTTTACGGCGCCTGCTTCTCGGTGGCTGGCTGGGTGTTGACGCTGCCGCTCACCGTCTACCAGGGATTCGTGCGCGAGCACGCCTACGGCATGGCCACGCAGGGCTTCGGCGCCTGGTTTGGCGAGCAGCTGATCGGCCTGGCGGTGGGCACGCTCGTCACCGCGCTGGCCGTGGCGGCGCTGTACGCCGTGTTCCGTCGCAGTGGCGAGCGCTGGTGGCTGTGGGGCACGGTCACGGCCACGGCGCTGATGGTGCTGGTGCTGATGGTCTATCCGGTCTGGGTCGATCCGCTGTTCAACACCTACAAGCCGGTGGAGAACGGCGAGGTGCGCGCCGCGGTGCTCGCGATGGCCCGGGCCGATGGCGTGCCGGTGGAGAACGTCTACGAGTTCGATGCCTCGCGCCAGACCACACGCGTGAGCGCCAATGTGTCGGGCATCTTCGGCTCGGCCGCGGTGCGGCTCAACGACAACCTGCTGCGCCGCACCTCGCTGCCGGAGATCCGTGCCGTGATGGCCCACGAGCTGGGCCACTACGTGCTGAACCACATCTACAAGATGCTCGCCTTCTTCGCGCTGATCCTGCTGGCGGGCTTCCTGTTCGCGCAATGGGCCATGCAGCGCCTGCTCGCACGCCACGGCGAGCGGCTCGGCCTGCACGGCGTGGCGGACGTGGCCAGCCTGCCGCTGCTCAGCGCGGTGTTCGCCGTGTTCATGTTCCTGGCCACGCCGGCCACCAACACGCTGGTGCGCACGCAGGAGGTGGAGGCCGACCGCTTCGGCCTGAACCTGGCGCGCGAGCCGCACGGCGTGGCCGAGGCGGTGCTCAAGCTCACCGAGTACCGCAAGCCCGACCCGGGTCCGATCGAGGAGGCCCTGTTCTTCGACCACCCCAGCACCCGCTTCCGGGTGCACGACGCGATGCGCTGGCGCGAGGCGATGGGCACGCCCTGACGGGCCGCCGCACCCTGCGGCCGTGTTCTGCGGCCGTGCCCTGCCGCGCTCAGTGCACGCGGCGGAAGACCCAGCCCGAGTAGACGATGCGCGCCTCGCCCTCCACCCGGCGCAGCGTGATGACCGGCCCGGTGCCGGCCACCGGGCCGACCAGTTGCGCCCGCGTCGGTGAGAGCACCTGCAGCGGCAGCCGGGCGGCCGACGAGCCGCCAAAGGCCGCCGCCAGCGTCGGCCGCACCCAGAGGCGGCCGGCGTCGAGTTCCACCTCCACGCGCTCCAGCGTCGGCACCTCGCCCGGCGCCAGCTCCGGCACCCAGTGGCCCACCAGCGCGGCCAGTTCGGCCGGCACCTCGGCCGGCGGGGCGAGCCGGTCGCCCGCAAACAGCTCCTGCCCGTCGTAGCGGGCGATCAGCACCTCGTGTCCGCCGTCCTGCCCCGCCACGCTGCGGCACTGTACGCCGATCCCCTCCAGCGCCGCCAGTGACAGCGGCAGCCAGCCGCCCAGCCGGTAGCGCAGCCCGGCCCAGCGGTCGGCGCCCTCGATGAGGTCAAAGCGGCGGCCCCCCAGCTCCGCGCGCAGCCGGTCGCCTGACGTGCTCACAGTGGCCACCCCCGCGACGGTGCTGTACTCACCCACGCAGGCCTGCCGCTCGGCATCGGTCCAGGGCCGCGGCGCCGGCTGGTAGCCGGGCACCCGTGCCGGCTGGGGCTGGCCGGTCCTGGCCTCCAGCAGCAGCGCCAGCGCCCGCGCCGCAACGCGGTTGACCACCGGTCCGGCGGCACCGTCGTTGGCGGCGACGATCACGCCCAGGCGCTGCGCGGGCAGCATCATCAGCTGGGCGCGGTGGTAGAAGGTGGCACCCGCGTGGTGCGCCACCGGCCCGCCGCCCTGCACCGTGTCGCGCCCGAAGGTGGCCAGCATCCAGCCCAGGCCGTTGCCAAAGCCGCTGTCCAGCGCCACATCGGCGTTCTGCACCCGCAGCATCTCGGCGACCTGCGCGGCGGGCAGCAGCACGTCACCGGCCGCGTTGCGTCCGTTGGCAAACTGCATCGAGATGAACTTCGCCACGTCGCTGACGCTGGCCGTCAGCCCGCCGGCCGGCAGGTCGCGCAGCCCGGGCTCGACCTGCGCAGCGGACTTCATGTGCCCGCGCGCCATGCGTGGCGAATCGACCGGCCCGGCGCTGAACGTTGCGTCGCGCATGCCCAGCGGATCGAGCAGCGCCTGCTGCATGTGCTGCTCGAAGCGCTGGCCGCTCACCCGCTCGATGGCCAGCCCGAGCAGGTCCAGCCCGACGTTCGAGTAGCCAAACGCCAGCCCCGGCGGCGCCGCGGCCTCCTCGGTGGACGCCGGGTCCGCCAGCCCGGCCAGCATCGTGCGGAAGTCGCCCACCGCCCCTGCAGGTTCGGCCCACATGCCGCCCAGCACATCGCGCGGCAGGCCGCTGTGGTGCGTCATCAGCAGGCGCGGGGTGATCGGCGCCCCTGCCGGAGACCCGCTCCAGCGGCTGCGGATGCGCCAGTCCGGCAGCGCCTGCTGGATCGGCGCGTCCAGCTGCAGCCGGCCCTGCGCCACCAGCTGCATCGCCGCGGTGTCGGTGAAGAGCTTGGACACCGAGCCGACGCGGTAGAGCGTGTCCGCCGCCGCGGGCCGGCGTTCGGTCACGTCGGCCCAGCCGAAGCCCTGCGCCCAGACCACCCGCTGGTCGTCCACCAGCGCGATGCTCAGGCCGGCGACGCGCTGCGCGTCCATCTCGTGGGCGATGGTGCTGGTCAGCTGCTGGGTGACGCTGGTGAAGTCGCCCTGCGCCACAGGCTCGGTGGCCGGCGGGGTGCTCATGCAGCCGGCCAGGGCGACGATCGCTGCGCAGGTCAGCACGGCTGCGGTGCCGCGCCCTAGCCGGGAGGGGCTGCGCTCACCGCGCCATAACCAGAAGGGGCGGCGCTCACCGCGCCGCGTCGGGGTGGGTCGGTCCATCCGGCCAGTATCGCCGCTGGCCGGCGCCGCGGTTCAGGGGGCGCCGTCGTCGGTGGACAGCGCGTCCGTGGTGTGCTGCGGCATCTGCAGCAGTCCCCGGTCGTCGGGCAGCGCCTCGATGCGGATCACCGGGGGCTGGCTGGCCACCGGGCCGAAGATGGTTGCGAAGGCCGAATCGCTGGCGTCCCGGCCGGTGGCCAGGCGCACGAAGGCCATCGGGATGGCCGTGCCGGAGGGGTCGAACAGGTACCAGCGCCCGCCGAGGTAGACCTCCACGTAGGCGTGGAAGTCCGGTGGGCCCAGGGCCGGGTCGGCGCCGTAGTCGAAGCCCGTCACGAAGCGTGCCGGGATGTTCAGCGCCCGGCACAACGCGATCATCACGTGGGCAAAGTCGCGGCACACCCCGGCCCCGCTGGCCAGCGTGTCGCGCGCGGTGGTGGTGCTGGTGGAGGTGTTGCCACGGAAGACCACCCGCCGCTGCACCCAGTCGCGGATGGCGATCACGCGCTGGTGGCCCTGCCACAGCCGGCCGAACTCCTGCATCGCCAGCGCGCCCAGGTGGTCGGACTCGCAGTAGCGGCTCGGGTACAGGTAGGGCAGCACCTGAGGCGGCAGCTGGCGCACCGGCACCTCGGCCAGGTGCTCCGGCGGCACGATGTGGTGGTGCAGGTCGACCACCGCGCTGGAGCGCAGCTCCAGCAGGCCGGGCTGGGCGCTCAGGCGCAGGTAGCGCGCGCGGCTGGGCACATCGGTGTGGCTCTGCAGCATCACGGCCTGGTTGACCGTCAGGTGCTCCGACACCACCCTCTGCTGGCGTGTGTGCGCGGCCTGCACGTTGAAGATGAAGTCGGCCCCCGGGGAACTGACCGCGTACTGCAATGCCACCGAGAAGCTGATCCGGATCATGGCGGGGCCCGCCCGGCGGGCGGGGTGGGGAGGATGGCGTCGAGGGGCATGGTGGGCTGAGCTCCGGTGTTTGTGCCGCCGCCAAGGGCGGTGCCCGCCGGCATGCACAGAGCGTGCCGGCGGTGAGGGGTGGTGAGTGGGGGTGAGTGGTGGAGGGCGTCAGCCCAGCAGCTTGCGGTATTGCAGGAAGCCGCTTTTGGCCGCGATGCGGTCGTACAGCAGCATCGCGTCGCTGTTGCTCTCGTGCGTGAGCCACCACACCCGCGAGGCGCCCGCCGCCTCGGCCGCGGCGTAGACGTGCTCGATCAGCGCGCGGCCCACGCCCTGGCCGCGGCAGTCCGGCGCGGCAAACAGGTCCTGCAGGTAGCAGTAGTCCCCCGCCGTCCAGCAGCTGCGGTGGTAGATGTAATGCACCATTCCCACCAGCCGGCCCTCCACCTCCGCCACCGCGCAATGCATCGGCTCGGCCGGGTCATGGAAGCGCTGCCAGTTCAGCGCCGTCTGCTCCGCCGGCAGGTCCACCTTGTAGAAGCTCTGGTAGCCGCGCCACAGCGGCAGCCATTGGTCGTGGTCTTCGGGGCGGGCGAGGCGGATGAGCATGGCAGCGGGTCTCCAAGGGGTTTCCCACTGTAGCCGCAGGTGGGGCCGGCAGCGGCGCACCAGCCACCGGCTCACTGATGGGCAGGCCGGGGTGGCACGGGAAGGGACCCGGTTCAGCGCCGGGCCGGGCCGGGCGCGCCCGGCGTCAGCGCTTGCGCGGGCCCTTGGGTGGGGGCGGGGCGGCGGGCTCCTTCTTCGCTGCCGACCTCGGGCGGGGCGCGGCGGCCGTGAGCCGGTCCACCGCCAAGCCGATCACCGGCGTCAGGAGGGCGGGCGTGAGACCCGTCGTGGTGCCGGTCGTGGTGCCGGTCGTCGTGCCGCCCGTGAGGTTGGCCGGCGGGGGCAGGAAGACCCAGGCTTCCAGCACGCCGGCCGGCAGCCGCGGCGAACGGGTGCCGACGAATCCGTCCAGGCTGGAGGACAGCGCGCGCTCCTTCTCGTCGATCAGGTGGCCGCAGTGCACGCGCAGCATCAGGCGGCCGCCCGTGTTGAGCACGGCGGTCAGGCGCTCGGCGTCGTCGTTCGAGTTCCAGAACACGGCGCGCGCCGCGAGCCGGGTGACGCCGTGCAGCGCAACCAGCGGGCCGGGTGTGTTGACGAGGGCGCCACTGGGTGTGCGCACCGTGGTGGCCGGTTCGACCCACACCTGCACCACCTGCGGTGCCAGTTCGATGACACGCGGCAGCAGCGGGGTGGAGGTGCTCATTTCCACCTGCTTCAGCAGGGTGAGCGCCTGCGCCGTGGTCAGTGTCTGGCCCTGCGGCCAGTTGGATTTCTCGATGAACGGCCAATCGGCCAGTCCGGCATCGCCTGCAGGCCCGGGCGGGCCCTGGATGCCCTGCGGCCCTACCGGACCCACCGGACCGGTCGGACCTATTGGACCGGCTGGCCCCGCGGCACCCGTCGGACCGGTCGCACCGGCGGGGCCGATGGCCCCCGCCGGCCCAGGCGGGCCCACCGGCCCCGGCAGGCCGGGTGTGCCTGGCGCGCCCGTGGCCCCTGGTGGCCCTGCCGGGCCGATCGGTCCGGCAGGTCCGGCCGGGCCCACTGGACCGACGGCCCCGTCTGCGCCGTTCGTACCGTTCGTGCCGTCGGTCCCTGCCGGCCCCTGTGGCCCCTGGGGCCCCTGTGGCCCCGGTGAACCCTGTGCACCCGCCGGACCGGCGGGTCCGGTTTCGCCAGCGGGTCCCGCAGGGCCTTCCGGTCCTTCCGGCCCAGGCGGGCCGGCGGGGCCCACGCTGACGGGCAGCGGTGCACCGTCGTAGTACCAGCGTCCCTGGGCGTCCTGGCGGTGCTCGCCGCTGTGGCCGTGCACGCCGGCGGCCACGAAGAGGCTGGCGTCCTGCTCGATGCGCAGGGCGTCACCGTCTGCGCTGAGTTGGGCGATGACCAGGGCGTCCGGGCCGGGGGCCGGTGCATCCGCGGCCTCCAGCGCGGCCTGGGTCAGCAGGGTGATGACGGTGGGCGTGTTGCCCACGCGCAGTGCCGCCTGGTCGCCGTTGCTGGCACGCAGCACCACCCGCTGGCCGGCCGCGGGGCTGGCCAGCGTGACGGCGCTGTCCAGGTTCAGCCGCACCCCACCCGGCGCAAAGGCCACGCCCGGTTCGACGCGCAGGCCGGCGCCGTCCTGTCGCACCACCAGACCCCAGGCGATGCGCCCGCAGCCGACGGTGCGGCGCAGGTCGGCCACCGACTCGCGCAGCCGGTCCTGCAGGTGCTGCAGGTGCTCGGCGGTGACTCGCAGGCCCTCTACGAACTGGGATCGTGCATCGTCGGCCATGGTGGTCTTCCCCTTGCAGTGGTTGCGGTGGTACGAGGGGCCTCAGTGGTTGGAGACCACGTCGACATCGCGCAGCGCCAGCCGCCCCGCCACGCGGCTGGTCAGCCGCAGGACCGGCTGGCTGGCGCCCAGGCCGGCACCCAGGGCGAGGCTGGCGCGTTCGCCCCTGGGCACCGGGTTCAGTTCCTGGCTGGCGTTGCTGTCCACCAGGCCCAGGGTCAGGGGTGCCAGTGGCGCATCCTTGGGCGCCAGGCCGGCCAGGCGCAGGCGGGCGCGCGCGTCCAGCACCTGGCTGGCGTTCTGCAGCGGCGCGGGCAGGGCCTTCCAGGGGCCGTTGGGCGGGCCGCGGCGCAGGCGCATCGCATCCACGAGGGCTCCGGCGCCGCTGCCCGCCTTGGCCAGGCCGAAGGCCACCTGGCCGCGCGACACCACCAGCGCCGCCCAGGGCATGGGAGGGGCGGTGGTGGAGGCGGTGGTGGTGGGCAGCAGGGGCGGCTTCTTGAAGGGGAAGCTCACCCAGGCCTCGGTGTCGGAGGGGGCCAGCGTGACGGGCTCGCTGGTGGCGTTGGCCAGCGGCTGCACAGGCAGGCTGCCGGTGTCAGGCGGTCCGGCTTCCCACAGTACCACGCGTGCCTCGGCGCCGTCGCCCAGGGCCTGCAGGGGCCAGCGCAGCGCCTGCAGGGTCTGGATGCCGCTGCCCGGCGGCAGCTGCGTGATCAGCGCCACCTCCGGGGTGACCACAGCCTGGGCGAGCGGCAGGCCGGCTTCGCCCGGCGCGGCGTCCGGTCCCAGGGGCGGCACGGTGCGCTGCGGGCCCAGATCGGCCTCGGCCACCCAGTGGACCTGACTGATCACGCGCGGCGTGACGTCGGTAGGGGCGGGCAGGGCCAGCGGCAGGTCGAGCCGGCCTTCCGCGGGGAAGTCCAGCGTGGTGGTGGTCTGTTCGGCAAAGCGCACACGGCGGATGCGTCGCGTGGCCAGCGCCTGCTGCTGCAGGTTGAGGGTGCAGGGCACGGCGGTAGTGAGCTTGAGCACGAAGGTCGTGCTGCCGTCATCGGCCAGCGGGTCGCCGGTCAGCGCGGCCAGCGCGGCGCTCAGGTCCACGATGCGGCGCGAGTCCTGGTCCCAGCCGGCCTCGTCGGGCTGGCTGACATCGGGGCGCGGCTGCACGGGGTCGGGGTGGGTCCACACCGGGGGCGCACCGTCGATGGCAATCGCCAGGCCCGACGGCGGCTCGGGCAGGTGCAGCAGGACCTGGTCCAGCTGCGCCGGGCTGGGTGTGGCCGACAACAGCACGCGCAGGCGCTCGGTGCGCAGCTCCGGGAAGGTGATGCTGCTGCGTGCATCCACGTCGGACACCGAGGCCGCCGAGCTGGGGTTGAACTGGCTGCCCAGCCAACCGTACACCCGTCGCACCGTCAGCGGCGAGGGCAGCGACACGCTGCTGACGGTGCGCGGCGTGCCGAAGTCGATCACCAGCTCGTGGTGGGTGGTCGTGCCGACGGTCTGGCTGTAGCTGCGCACCTGGGCCACCTGCTGGGCCTGCACCAGGTCCACCCGGCGCGCCTGTACCTGCACCTTGAAGCTGTCCACCAGCGAATTGCGCGGCAGGGCCAACTCCAGCGTGGTGGACGTGGCCCCGGTCAGGGACACCAGCGGGAAGTAGTAGGCCACCTCCAGGGCCAGGCTCTCGAAGCCGATCACCTCGCTGGCCAGCAGGTTGGCCTGCACCCCGGTCTTGCTGCCAGCAGCGGCCATGGTTGGTTTCCTTGCCGGTGAGGTGGTCGGGCGGTCAGCCGCTCAGGCGCCGCAGGTCACTTGAACGCCAGCGCCATGCGTGCGGACTGGAAGGCGGCCGCAAAGCCGGTGTCGGGGCTGGTGTCGTCGATGGCGATGTCCGCGCTCTGCTGGAACTGCTGGACCAGCAGCGTGCGGTCGGCCGCCGGCACGTCTTCGGCCTTGTCGTACTTCAGCACCGCCTGCCGCACGGCTGGCTGGGTCAGCATGCCGTCCAGCAGGTTGTCGACCGTGCGCTCCATCAACCCTGTGTGCACGCCCTCGAAGATCTTGAACGGCACGTCGCCAGCGCGCGCCAGCACCAGGTCCACCACGGCGCCGGCGGTCACGCGCGTGCCGGGCCGGAGGCTCTGCGACACCACGCGCGGCGTTTGGCGTGGCTGCAGCACCTCCAGGTTGTCGAGGAAGAACTCGGCGGCCTGGTTGTTCAGTGCCACCGCGGGCACCTGGAAGCCTTCGCGCACCACCTTGGCCTGGGCGGGCTGGGGGGCCACTTCCACGGTGATCGGGGTGATCTGGGCTGCCAGGCGCGCGGTCTGGGTGAGCTGCGCGCCGAGGACGAGGTTCGAGCTCAGCTTGGTGGCCATGGTGAAGCTCCTGGTGGGGTCGGAAACGGTACGGGTCGATGATCAGCGGCTGACAGGCCGGCGGTCGTTCAGGCGGTGCGGGTCTGCTTGGTGGTTACCTTGCCCAGCACCAGGCCGAGGCTTTCCAGGGCCTTCTGGGCTTCGGGCAGCGACAGGCCGGCCAGCGACGGCACTTCCACGCTGGCCTGTGCGCTCAGCACCGCGGCAATCACCAGCTGCACGCCCTGCCCGGTGGCCACGGGCGTGCCGGGCGGCGGCAGCTGCATCAGCACGCGCGAGCTGCCGTACTGCGCGCCGGGGTTGGCCGGAGGCACGTCAGTGCCGGTGACGTCCAGCACCCGGGCCACCGCGATCTGGGCATCGCCCAAGGCGCCCAGTGCCTGCCCCAGTTCCAGCCCGAACAGCGCCGGCATGAACCCGCCAGATGCGGTCAGCGGCACGTTGGTGACCGTGGCGCTGGGCACGGTGACGTTGGTGGTGGCCACCTGGTAGCCAGGCGCCTCCACGCGCAGCTGGTAGCTGCCGGCACGCAGCCCCCCGAACACATGCTGCGTGAGCGGCGGCACCGGCGGAACGGCGTCGAAGGCAATGCCGTCCTCGCGCAGTGCCGTCACGCGCACCTGGCGCAGGTCGATGTCCTGGGCGGCGACCTGCACGCGCAGCGCGGTGGCCTCCGTGTTCTCCAGGTGCTGGTGCACCTGGCCCAGCGCGGTGACGATGTCGTTCCAGGCCTGCGCGGTGAGCGGCTCGCCGGGGGTGACCGTCTTGGCGATGAAGGGAGGATCGAAGATCATGTGGCTCTTCTCCTTGGGAAGCGGTTCTCGTCAGGCGGGCGCTGGCTGCGCGGGGGCTCTCCAGAGCACCATGCCCGAGCGCAGCTGTTCGATCAGGTCGTCGTCGATGCCGCTGGTCAGAGTGCCCTGGCCCAGGATCCAGCGCTCGTCGATGTATTCCACGCGCAGTTCCACGCCGGCCGGGCGGTGGCGTTCCAGCGCACGTGCCACGGCCTGCAGCGTGAGCACACCGTCGGGGTCCTCCGCACCGTCTCGCCACAGCCGCAGGCGCGGCGGGATCAGCACCCGCACCGCGAAGGCGCGGTGCTCCAGCCACGACAGCGCCACCCGTGCGGCCGGCGCATTGGGTAGCGGCGGCGCAGCGAACACCGACGCGTCGAAGATCGCCTGGCCGTGCCGCGGCGTCACCACCCTCGGTTGAGCCGGGCTGCCGGCCAGGGCGGCCGCATGCGCCTCGCGCACGAAGAAGGCCAGCCGCGTGACGCCCACCGCGATGCCTGGCATTGGCAGGCTGGCCCCGTCGGAGGGGTAGGCCGCCTCGCGGTCCAGCGCGGCCGGCGGCGTGAAGGTGGCAAAGCGCGCCGGCTTCTGGCGCGGGCCCAGGCCGCTGCCGGCGAAAACGAAATCGGCCTGCTCGCTGGCGTCGTCCCCGGCAAAGCAGGCGCCCTGCCAGGCGAAGGCGTTGGCGGTGACGTCGGCGCCGTCCAGCAGCACGCGGCCGTCCTCCTGGAACATCAGCTCGGCGCCAGCCGCCAGGCGGGCGTCGTAGCCGATGCCGTGGCCCTCGTCGCGGTTGACCAGCATGGGTGCGACGCTGCGATCGGCTTCCCCGGTGATCTGCACCCGCAGCAGCGCGCGCTCGAAGCCCCGCCGCGTGAGGGTGAACAGCTCGGCATGGCGGCGCGGCGTGGCGTCGGTGCTGCTGCGCTCCAGCGGGTTCTCCTCCAGTCCCAGCAGCTCGTCGGCCGGCTGCAGCTCCACGCTGGCGTCGGCCGTGGGGCGGGCCAGGCGCAGGCGGTCGGTGACGCGGGCGGCGTGCCAGAAGCGGTCGGCGCTGTGCTGGATCGGGCCGATCGCCAGGTCCAGTGCGTTCGCGGCGGCCTCCATCAGCGCCTGCACCGTGCCGTTGCCGTGCGTCGCGATGGCTGCGCTGCGCGCGATGCGGCCACGCAGGGCGTCGTTCAGGCGGGCCTGGCGCAGGGTCAGCACCACCTGGGCGGCCAGGCGCTGCGCGGCCCGCGCGGTGTCGTCCGGGGCGTCGGGGTCGGCGTACAACGGCAGCAGCCGCGGGGCCGGTGCCTGCGGGGCCCACAGCGCCAGCAGCGCGTCGGCCGTGGCGGTGCGCGTGGCGTCGTCGCTGGCGACCTGCAGCGCAGCCAGCAGCACACGGGTGCGGCGCTGGCGCTGCAGCAGCACCTCGAATTCGGGCCGGCCCATGCCGTGCAGCGCCGCCAGGCGCAGCAGGTCGGCCATCTCGTCGGCATCGGCCAGCCGGTGGGCACGCCGCACGGCCGCCAGCGCGGCGGCCAGCGTGTCCAGGTCCTGCGCCAGCGCGGCCGTGGCCTCGCCCAGGCGCTTGCCGCGCCGCGCCGCATCGAGGTGCAGCGGAAAGCGCGCCAGGATCTGGTCGGCGCGCGAGCTCATGTCGCGCCTCCCGTGGTCAGCGCCACGCGGCGGATCCACAGCCGCTCCAGGCCGGACAGCGGCAGCTGCACGTCCTGCTGGTGCAGGCGCACGCCAGCGTCCACGTATTCGGCGTGGTAGTGCAGGTCGCTCAGGCGGTAGGTGTCGGTGTCGGGCACCATGGCCTTGAGCAGCGCCACGTTGAGAGTGGCGCCAGCGGCCAGGGCGGCCACGCCGTCCTTCAGCCGGGTGGCGGCCTCGCTGCGCGCCACCTCCCGCGCGGTGGCGGGGTCGCCGATGGTGCCGGCGCCCTGCAGCACGAAGTCCACCGTCAGGTCGAGCATGACCAGCGAGCCGCCGATGCTCACCGTCACCACGCCCGCGGTGGGCCGCACCTGCGGGTTGTCGGGCAGCACGTTGCGGCGCCGCGCGGCGCCCGGGTCGGCCTGCGGGAACATCTCCAGCCCCACGTCCAGCACGCCGGGCAGGGCCATCAGCTGGGCCACTAGGCGGTTGTAGACCAGCGCCTCGCCGATGCCGGCCTCGGCCACGAAGGCCAGCACCGCATCGCGCGCCAGGCGTTCCAGGTCGGCGCGGGCCTCGGGCGCCAGCGCCAGCACCACCGGCGTGAGTTCCACGTTGATGTCCACCGGCATGAACAGGGCCTGACCCGCCACGCCCAGCGTGACCGGGATGTCGCCGCCCTCGGCCACCGTGCCCGGGCCGGCGGTGGCGCTGCCGGCGGGCAGCGGGGCGTCGATGTTGTGCTCGATGCGCACGCCCACCGGGCGGGTCTGCTCGATCAGCGCCACGGCCTGGTCGATCATGGCCAGGCGCTCGGCTTCGCTGCCGGTGTCGGGCAGGGCCACGGTGAGCTTGACCACGCCGGGGTGGGCCAGGTAGTCCTCGCCGATGCGGACGTCCTTCTCGCGCAGGCCGGGCAGGGTGGTGAGCGCACCCAGCAGCGCGCCGGTGGTGGCCTGGCCGGCGGACTCGTGGGCGCGCTTGATGCGCGCGCGCAGCAGCTCGTCGCTCTCGTCGCTGCCGGCAAAACGCGTGGGCTGCGGGTTGGCGACGGTCTCGATGCCCAGGATGGGCCGGTTCACCACCGCGATGGCACCGGCGGCCACCACGCCGGCGGCACCGGGCTCCAGCGCCTGCACCGGCACGTCCACCGTGAGGTTGCCGCGCTGCAGCGTGCGGTCCACGGTGGTCTCGAAGCCCATGGCCGGTGGCTGCAGGGTGGACAGCCGCGTGCCGGCGTTGATGGTGATGTCCGCCGGCGCCGGCGTGCTGCGCCCGAACACCACGCTGCCGGCGGCCGACAGGCGCCGGCGCCGCACCACGCCCACCAGCGCGGCCAGCTGGTCGAGGTCGCGCCCGCCGGCGGTGTCCACGAAGCCGGCCTGGTACACCGCCTCCAGCTGGCGCGACAGCACCGCATACTCGCGCGCAAAGCTCTCGGCCAGCAGTCGCGTCACGCTGCCGGGGTTGCGGTCGGTCAGCAGGCGGGTGGCACCCACCGCCTCGTAGCTGGCGAAGAACACGCTGCCGGCGTCGGGCCAGACCGCGTCCTTGGCCGGAGCGCCCTCGGGGGTGGCGGCCCAGACGATGTCCTTGGCCGCACCGAGCGCGAAGTCGGTCGGGCTGCGGAAGCGGAAGTAGCGGGCATCCACCTGGCCCCACACGCGCACGCTGCCGGGCGCCACCGCACCGGGTTCGGCCAGCTTGTAGGGCGCCTCCTCGGGCAGGAAGCGGAACTGCTCGCGGATGCTGCCGCCGGTCAGGGCCGACAGCAGGTCGTCCACGAACTGGGCATAGGGCTCGGCGGCGTAGGTCACGGGGCGTCTCCGGTTCAAAGACCCAGCGAGAAGGGCAGCACCAGGTTCAGCACGTCCGGCTCTCCGCGCACGCGCAGGGCGAGCTCGATGCGCACGCTGCTGCGCGGTGGCGTGTGCTCGGCGCGCACGCTGGCGGCCAGCACCTGCTCGATGCGCGGCTCGTCGCGCAGGGCCTGCAGCACGTAGAGCTTGATGAGATGGCGCGTGCGGTCCACATTGGGCTCGCCGATCAGCTCGTGGTGGCGTGAGCCGTAGTCAGGGTGGCCCAATGCGGCGAGCTCGCCCTTGCGTGTCTTCAGGCGGTTGGCCAGGGACTGCTCCAGGTTGACCAGGCCGTCGGCCAGCGCCACGTCGAGGTCGCTGCCGTTGCCGCTGCGGCGCTCCAGCAGGTCGGCGTCCTCGAAGAAGCCGCCACCGGCCGCGTAATGCAGCGCCAGGTCGCGGCCCAGGAACGGCGCCAGGGTGTCGGCAGTGCGCTTGGTGGTGGTGGCCATGTCAGGGGGGCCCCGTGTCGATGACGAAAGGCGCGGCCGGCGGGCCCAGCACGGTCAGCACGCCGGGCCCCGAGGGGATCATGTCGCCCAGGCGCACCAGGGCCTGGCCGCCGAGGGTCACGCTGGTCGAGCCGCCCTGGCCGATGGGCAGCACATAGGGCACGCCCGAGAGCGAATTGACCATCTGGCACAGGCTGCCGCTGGTGGCCAGCGGCAGGCCGCCGGCGGTGGCCATGGTCTGCAGCACGGTGGTGATGACGCCCGAGTCCGGCGGGCCGGAGGCGCCGGGCGACAGCAACACCGCGCAGCCGATGGAGACGGGGGGGCCGGACATGGCGTGATCCTCTGGGGGGCTGCTCAGCTCGGGCTGAACTGCGTGTTGCCGGCCAGCGAAACCGACGGGGCCTTGACCTTGGCCGAGCCCTGTCCCTCCAGCGTGGCCGACACGCCGGAGACGGTGACGTTGCCCTGCGCCTTGAGGTCCAGGTTGCCGCTGGCCTCGAAGCTGATGTCGCCCTGCGCCTTCACCACCAGCTTGGCCGCGCTGGTGATCGTGACGTCGCCGTCCTTGGCGATGGTGAGCTCGGTGCCGGCCAGCTTGACGGTGAGGTTCTCGTCGTCCAGCGTCAGCGTCACGTCGTCGCCCAGCGCGATGTGCAGGCGCCTCAGGGAGGCGTCGCCGCCCGCGTCGCTGGGCGCATAGACCAGCTCGCCGGCCTGGGCCACCGGCGGCTGCACCGCCGCGTCGTAGAGCGAGCCCACCACCACCGGCGCGTTCAGGTCGCCGTGCAGGAACACCACCAGCACCTGGTCATCCACCTGCGGCAGCGCCGACAGGCCCAGCCGGCCCACGGCCACCGGCACGTGCTGCAGCTCCACGCCCAGCGTCGGCAGCTTCACGTTCACCTGGTGGTTGTGGTCGCTGCCGTCGGCGTCGCGCGGGAACACGGCACTGACCACGCCGCGGGCGGGCCCGTGCCGGCGCGCCAGTTCGTCGCGCACGATGGCGCGCAGGGTGTCGATGAGCCCGGTCACGGCAGCCCTCCCGCCAGCCCACCGAGGGAGCCGCCGCTGCCCTCGCCGCCTTCCAGCTCCAGGCGGGTGAGGAAGCCGCTGCGCACGTCCAGCGTGTGGCGCAGCGCGCGGATGCGCAGCACGCCCGGGCTGCCGCCGGGCAAGTCGACCAGCTCCACCATGTCGCCCGGGCGCAGCGCTGCACGGCCCACGATCAGCACCTGCGCCTGCAGCGCGGCACGCTGGGCGCGCTGCGCCAGCGCCTGGGCCACGGCCTGCGCACCGTCGCGCGTGGCCAGCGCGGCCGGCACGCGGGTGGGGCCCGCCGTGGCGCCCTTGTCGCCCACGGGGTCGTGCGCCAGCCAGTGCCAGCGCGCATCGCCCTGTTCGCTGGCGGCGCCCTCGGCCGCCACCGCGGCAGCGCCGGGTATGGCAAACCGCCTGACCTGCCAGTCCAGCAGCTCGGCGCCGTAGCGCAGCGCCACCGGCGCGGCGGGGCCGGCCGCGGGTAGGAAGCGCAGCCCGCCATCGGCTGCCGAGCCCAGTTCGGCGCCCACCAGCCGGGCCAGCGTGCGCAGGTGGGCCCACACCGGGCGGCGGTTGTCGACGTGGAAGGCGTGCAGCTTCAGGCCGGCCTGCGCCTGGTCGATGCTCACCTCGCCGGCCAGGTCGCGCACGATGTCGGCCACCGTCTGGTTGAGATAACTCTGGGCCTTGTGGCTGCGGTTCAGCGCCACCGTGGTGGCCAGGCCTTCCAGTGCCACCGCGTCGGGCTGCTGGCGGCGGGCGCTGACCTCACCGGTCCACACATCGGTCTCGTTGTCGCGTTCGCCCAGGGCGATGGCCAGCGTGGCGCTGGGCGCCGTGTCGGCCAGGCGCGAGCTCGGCCACAGCAGCAGTTCGGCCTGGTCGTGCGCGCCGCTGCTGCCCAGGTCCACCCGCAGGCGCAACAGGGCGGCCTCGTCGGCGGACAGGGCCTGGCCGTCGACGGTGAGGCGGGCGTTGGGGCGCGACAGGGTCATGACTGCAAGTCGTCCAGGTCGATGCCGTCGCGGCGCGCCTCGCGCTGCAGCACGCGGGTGAGCCGCTGGGTCAGGTCGTCGTCGTCCAGCGCGGCGGCGACGGGGGGCGGGCTGGCGGCGGTGCCGGCATCCGCTGCCGATGGGCGGCCTGACCCGGCAGACGCTGTCGCCGGGACGAGCGTGGCCGCGGGCGCTGCGGAGGCCTGGGCCGCTCGGGCCGCCAGGCCACGCAGGCCGGTGGACAAGGCCGGGGCCAGCGACGCTGCGCCCGGCACCTGGGCCAGCGTGGCGCCCAGCGCGCCGGCGACCGCCTGGCCGGCGCCGGCCAGCGCCTGGCCCAGGCCGCGGGCCGTGGACAGGTCGTCGTGCGGGGCGGGCGCTGTGCGGCGGCGCGGGAGGGGCGATGCGCCGGAGGGCCGTTGCGAGGGCAGCCGTTGGATTGCGTCGAGCATGGCCTGGCCAGCACCCGCGAAGCCGGTCTGCCCTGCTGCTGCCGCATCCGCATCGTGGGCGCCGGCCGATGGGGTGTCGCCGGCCGGGCTGACCCGCGGGCCGCGGCGAGCGCCTGTGCCGCGCGGCATCGGTGTTGTCCGTGGTGTGGGTGGTGCCGCGATGCCGGCGTCGCGCAGCGCCTGGGCGATGGCCGTGCCCCAGGGCGGCTGGCTTGCCTGTGCCAGCGCGGTGCCGAGCCCGGTCGCCAGGGGGCTGGCGAGCGCGGGCCGCTGCACCACCTGCGCCATGGCCTGCCCCAGCCCGGCCGCAGCCACCCGCTGGGCCCAGGTGGCGGCAGCCACCGCGGCGCTGATGGGCCCCTGCGGGCCGACGGCTGGCCGCGGCGGTGTGGGGCCGCGGCGCCGCGCACCGGCGGTTTCGGCCTGCGCGGCCCGCGTGGGCGGCACCGGTTGCCGGGCCGTTGATGTAGGCGCCGACCCGGCGGCGGGCGCGGTGGCCTGGCGGCGCGCACGAACGGGTGTGGTGGGGTCGGCCTCGTCCTGCGCAGCGGGTCCGGCCAGGGCCTGCAGTGCCTGCGCTGCAGCCAGTCCCAGCGGAAGCTGGCTGGCCCCCAGCGGGGACGCCAGCAGCGCACCCAGCGGCACCTCGCGCATCGGCGCGCTGCGCCGCCAGGCCGCGTCGATGCGGTCCAGCCGCGCCAGGGCCGTCGCCGCGCCCTGCACGAAGTGCCGGGGCGCACTCGCCTGCTGCCACAGCGTGCGCAGCATCTGGCCGAGTTCGGGCGGTGGGCGTGGGGCGGGCATGGCGGGGAGTCCGGGTTCAGGCTGGCGGTTTCAGGCTTGCGGCTTCAGAGGTGGCTGGCCTGCGGATCGGGCCGATCGGGCAGGGCCTGGTCGCGCGCGAGCATCTCCAGGTACAGCAGGATCTGCCCCACGGTGAGCGCCGAGCAGTCGCCCGGGGTCCAGCCGAACTCGCGCGCCAGCACGAAGCAGGCCTTGGTGAGCGGGGCGCGGATGGCCTGCTCCAGGTCGTCCTCGTCGAGCGCCAGGCCAGAAATGCGGTTCACCTCGGCCAGCAGGTGCTGCAGCAGGCCGGCCGACAGCGCGCCCACCTGGTCCACCGTCAGGCGCGGCTCGACCAGGGCCTGCTGCACCATCAGCACGCTGGCCAGCACACGCTCCTCCCGGGCGGCCTGGGCCACGCGCTGCACGGCGCCAGCGGTCAGCGGCTTCAGGGTCACCACGCCGGGCGCGGCCGCGCCCAGCAGCGCCGCGCTTACCTCCACGCGGTGCAGGGCCTGCGCACCGGCCAGCAGGTCGTCGGTGGAAAGCTGCTTGGTCATGTCTGCCCCTCGTCCCACGGGTACATGGGCCGATCCCCCGAGGGGATGGCGGGCCGGCTTGGGAGCGGCCCGGCGCTCGGCCCGCTCACGTGGGTTGACTCAGGGTGCCGCATGCCGTCACGCCGTGGCGTCCTCGACCTTCACCCACAGCGCGCGGAAGTTGACCGTTTCCATCGCAAAGTCGTCCTCGGGCAGGCTGTAGCTCCATTCCTCCAGCTTCACGCCCATCACCGTGACGGTGCTGGCGGTGCCGGGCAGCGAGGGGTTCTCCAGCCGCAGGCTGAGGTTGAAGGAGGGGCTCGCGAAGCTGCCGGCCGGGCGGCTGTTGGCGGCGTCGCCCAGCATCAGCTTGAGCAGCGCGCCGTTGATGTAGGCCCGGTCGATGGAGCCGTACACGTTGATGTTGCCCGGGCGCAGCTCGGTGGCAAAGCGCTGGCCCAGTTCGTGGAAGGGCTTGACGTCGTTGGTCACGCGCACGGTGACACCGGTGACGCGGCCGATGGGAGTGAGCGAGTACTGGTCGTTGACGGTCTTGGCGAGGTCGCCTTCGACGCCACTTTCGACGGCCAGTGCGATGGTGCCGTCGGAGCCGCGGTAGACATTGGTGGGCATGGGGTGCCTCCGGTGGAGTGGGGAGCCGTGGACTGGGTTGGGGCCGGTCGGGTCACGACAGGTTCATGATCACCTTGATGAAGTCGATCGAGAACGTGGGCTGCAGCGTCATGGTGACGATGGCCTGGCCGTTGATCTCCTGCGCGCGCGTGGCGCTCACGTCCAGCGTGTAGCCCACCAGCATCTCGTCGAGCACCATGCCCGACAGGAAGCCGTCCAGCGTGGCCTTGAGCGCCGAGCGCACGCGCGAGTTGTTCAGCCGGCCGATGTAGGGGTCGGCACCCAGGCGCACGCCGGCCTTGGCGTAGTCCACGATGCGGCGCACCGAGATCTGGCGGAATGCGCCGGTGTCGGTGGTGATGCCCTTGACCGCGCGGATGCCGAAGCCCTTGGCCAGCAGCAGCACGCGGTTGTTCAGCAGGTTCTTCTGCTCGGCGCGGGTGTAGTCGCGTGTCAGCGCGGCGGCGGCCACGTCCTTGTTGGTCAGGCTGATGTGCGGTGCCAGCGTGGCCATGCGCCCGGCCACCAGCGCCGCGGCGTAGGAGGAGGGCAGGCGCACGCGACGGTCGTCGCCGCTGCGTGCAGCGTCGTCGGCCACGATGCCCGGGGCCACCAGCACCAGGCGCGGGTTGCTGCCGGCGGCCACGTCGTTGGTCACCAGGTCGGCGGGTACGTCGGTGGACGCGCCCATCACCGCGATGCGCTCGCGGCCGTCGTTCTCGGTGGCTTCCAGGTGCGCGAGCATCGTGGCAGCCGAGTTGCGCGCGTCGAAGCCGGCGGCCACGACGATGTTCACCGGCTGGGTGGCCAGCAGGGCCAGGCCGGCGGCCAGCTCGGTGTTGGTGGCGGGCACGCCGTCGGGGCCGCCGACGTTGGCGGCGCTGGCCGCCACCACGGCCGCCACCGCGGTGCCGCGGCTGCCGGCGGCCAGGCCGGTGGCCCGCACCAGGCGGCTGCCTTCGACCACCGCGTCGAAGATGGCGCCGGCATTGGCGCCGGGGAACACCTCGCGGGTGCGGCCCAGCGTGAGCGTCAGCGTGGGCGGGTTGCCATTGGCGGCCGCCGTGAAGCTGGCCGTGATGGCGTTGGCCCAGGTGCCGGGCGAGGTGGCCGTCAGCGTGAACAGCAGGGCGTCGGCCGCGGCGTTCACGGCCCAGCTCATGCTGCGCATGGTGGTGGCCGGTGCCAGGTTGGCCACGCGCACCGCGTACACCGTGCTGCCGCCGCCACGGAACACCTGCTCCAGCGTGCGTGTGAGCGTGAGGTGCGGCGTGGCCAGGCTCGCAGGCAGGGCGTCGTAGGTGCCGAAGGTGTCCAGCGCTTCCTGGTAGCTGCCCAGGATGACGGCCTCGCCCACCGGGCCGCGGCTGGCGGTGCCCACCACGCCGAGGTTGCCGGTGGCGATGCCGCCGACGCCGATCAGGCCCTCCGAGCGCACCTCGATGTAGGTGCCTGGCAGGATCATTTCGGTGATCGCTTCGCTCATTGCGCTTCTCCTTCGTGCAGGGCGTGGGGCCGGTGAATGGGGGGGCGGGCGTCGGCGGGGGTCATGGCGGGACCTCCGTCGGCGTGTCGGTGCTCAGGCTGGTGGTGATCGCGCCTCTGGCGGGATCGACCGCCGTGGACAGCAACTGCGACGTGATCGGGATGCGGCGGATCACGCCGCCGGACGAGTCGGGCCGGTTGACCTCGTGCTCGTACTCGAAGCTGAACTGCAGTTCGCGCCGGCGTGATCCGGCCGGGCCGGGCTCGCCGGGGGCCACCACGGTGGTGGCGCCCAGGGCCGCCAGGGCCACCTTGCGCAGGCCGGGCGGCAGCGCGCCGGCATCGTCCATCGCATCGGCCACGGCGATGCTCAGCGTGCGCGCCTGCGGCAGGGCATTGCCGGCGGTGCACACCGTCACCAGCAGCCGGCCGGCCAGCGGCGTGACGCGGCGCTCCCACTGGCCCAGGAAGTAGTTGGCCACCACCTCGCCGGTGGCCGGCAGCGGCGCACCGAAGCGCAGGGTGCCGATCGCCGGGTCCGGCTGGACCTGGCCGGCACCGGGCGCGGTGTTGACGACCGTGCGCGCCGCGCCGGCCACGCTGACCTGCAGGTCAGCCGCGGCCAGGGGGCCGGCGGTGGCGTCGGCCTTCACCTGGCCGCCGTGCGGCAGCACCAGGCTCAGCCGGTCGGCGCTGACGAGGGAGAAGCCCGGCTCGCCCGGCAGGAAGGGGTTGGCCAGGTCGATGCGCGCGCGCACCGGCAGCGCACCGTCGGTGATCAGCGCGGCACGCTCACCCAGGCCGGGGCTGATGCGGTGCACCTCGGGCAGTGACAGCACGATGGCCGGCAGGTCGCCCGCCGTCGCCGGCAGCGCTGCACCCACCCGGGCGGGCGCCAGGCCGGTGCGCTGGGCCAGGTGGGCGGCCAGCGCGTCGATGAGGGCGGTCTCGGCGGACATGGTGGGGCGGCTTCAGGCGAAACGCAGCGCGCGCAGCGCGGCGTTGTTGGCGTTGGCCAGTTCGGTGAACAGGCGCCAGAACTCCGGCGGGGTGTCCACCCCGGTGACGGTGGGCAGCGGGTCCAGCGCGTCGCTGGAGCGGATCAGCGCGATGAAGCCGATCGCGTTCGGGAAGTCGGCCGTCGGGGCGGGTGCGGCATTGAAGGCGAAGCGTGCGTAGGCCACGCCCCGCGCCGGCACGGCCAGGTTGGTGGCATCGGCCGGCGCGGCGGGCGCGATCTCCTGCCACTTCGCCAGGTCGAACGGCAGGCCGGCGTTGCCGGCCGCGCTGTCCAGCGGCGCGTTCGGCAGGGCCCAGAACAGCCGCGCATCGGCATTGGCGGCCACCGGCCTGCGGTTGTGCAGGCGCACGTAGATGACGTTGTTGCCGCCGTTGCCGCGCACCCGGTCGCCGGCCCGGTCGTCGCCCAGGTCGGCAAAGGCGGTGGCAGGGTCGGCCTGCGCGGCCTCCACCACGATGAGGTCCGGGCTGCGGCCACCGAAGGCCACGCCACCCAGGCGGCCGTCGTCGTCCACGGCGTCGCGGATGAAGAAGTCGGGCACGAAGGCCTGCACCGCGGCCACCCGCACGGCCACCCGGCGCTCGCCGCGGATCAGGGCGCCCATCGGCTCGGGCGGGGCGGCGGGCAGGGCGTCCGCGGCGCTGGTGCACACCGCCAGCAGCGCGGCGCTGCCGCCGCCCAGGCTGGCCGGCGGTACCCAGTCGAAGCGGGCCACCTCCGGCTGGTTGGGGGCGATCCGGTTGAGCACCACGGCGTGTCCGGCGCGCTGCCAGGGGGCCGCCGGGGCCACCGGTGCCACGGCGGGAGCCGGCAGCGGGTCCTGCGTGAACACGCCCCAGAAGCCGCCGTGCAGGTCGGGTGGCACACCACCCGCGGCCGGCGCGAAGAACAGGTGCACCGTGGTGGCCGGCATGGCGTCCCAGCCGGCGGTGTGCACCTGCACGTACACCGCGTTGCGCTCGCCCGCCACCAGCGGTCGGGTGCGCAGGTCCTCGTCGAACTCCACGCCGTCGAGCGTGGTCTCGAAGAACTGGAACGGCGCGTTGTCGATGCGCAGGTCGAAGCCGTCCTGGTCGGTGAACGGCAGCGGGAAGGGCGCGGGGGCCAGCGGCAGGCGCGGGTCGCCGCCGTACTGGTCCGGCGCGCCGGCCGCGGGGGCGGTGTTGAGTGTCGCGGGCGTGGGCCGCGGGTAGCTGTGGCCGCTCTCGACCACCGTCTGCCGGATGTAGAGCCGGTGCCGTGGCCCGCCCCCGGCCAGCGGGCCGGCGGGGTAGGCGGTGAGGTCGGTGACGAACATGCCTCGCCCGTACATCGCCGCGATCAGGCGCTGGCGGGTGAAGGACTCGGCGCTGCCTGCCACGGCGCCGCCGTTGGGCGCGATGGTCTGGATCGCCAGGTCGTTCACCATCGCCAGCGGCAGGGCCTGGGTGGCCGTGCCGTTGAAGCTCTGCCAGCGCGGGTTGAAGGCCGGCACGGCGCCGGCTGCGGCAGGCACCCGCCGCGGCGGCAGGTTGCGGATCACGAACACGCCCGCCAGGGTGCCGGCGAACAGCACCTGTGCGGCGCCGGCGGCGGGCTGCGGGTCGAACACCAGGCCGGCGATGGGCGACGGTGGCAGCGCCAGCAGGCCGGGCAGGGGCGGCGGTGCACCAACCGCGGCCAGGCCGGTGATGTCGGCCCAGTTCTGCCCGCGGTCCAGGGTCAGGAAGACCTGGCCCTGGAAGGGCGTGGGCGTGCCGACGGCGACCGTGGGGTTGGCGTTGGCGGTGCACACGGCCACACAGTTGTCGTCCGCCGGATGCACCGCGATGCTGGTGATGACCGAGTTGGCGGCCACCGGCGGCATGGTGTAGGGCGCCGCATCCCAGGCCGTGGGCGGGGCGGCGTTGTTGCCCCAGTGCAGCAGGCCCTGGTTGGTGCCGACCCACCAGTCGTCGGTCGCCCCGTTGTTGGTGGCGTTGCCGTAGGCGATGGCGCTGACCGCACCGCCGCCGAAGGCCGGGATGCCGGCGTTGTTGAAGCTGGTGCCGTTGTTGGCCGTGACGATGGCCCGGCCGCTCTGGCCGACGATGAAATGCCCGGCGGTGGTGCGGTGCTGGGCAATGATGGGGATGAAGCTGCTGCCGAAGCCGGTGCGGGCCAGGTTGACGGCAAAGAACTCGTTCGGCGCGGCCAGGTCGGCGTTGACTCGCCGGCGCTGCACCAGGGGATAGAAGCCCGGGTTGGGCGTGACCGAGTTGCCCGGCACGATGGTGCTGATCAGCACGTTGCTCTGGTTCGGGGCGATGTAGGTACGCGGGTTGTTGAGGGTGAAGGTCATCTGGCCGCCGTCGGCGTCGGACACCGTGTGCCAGGTTTCGCCGCCGTAGGAGATGTAGGTGGCGTTGTCCTGCAGGCCGCCGCCCACCATGAAGGGGTGGCTGGGGTTGATCGCGATGTCGTTGAACTGCGCCGCCTGGATGCCGTGGCTGCGCTTGCGCCAGGTGGCGTCCGACAGCGGGTTGCCGCGCACCACGTCGGGTGCCATCGACAGGCCGCCGTCGTTGCCTACCCACAGGCGTCGCGGGTCGGCCGCGTCGAACACCAGGGCGTGCTGGTCGCCATGCTGGGCGCGGTCGCCGTCGCCGAAATTGGGCCAGTGGATGATGCGTACCCAGTTGGCGCCGAAGTCGTGGCTGATCGCCAGGTTGATGCCGCCGGCCACCACGATGGCGGGGTTGCTGGGGTGCACTGCCAGCACCAGGTGGGCCCAGGGTTGCCCACCCTGGGTGGCGCCGATGCCGTCGCCCACCTGGGCCGCGGCGGAATTGGCCAGCGTGGGCACCGGGCCGGGGGTCCAGGTGGTGCCGCCGTTGGCGCTGTGGAAGACGTTGAGCACCGCCCGCTGGTCCGGGCCGGAGAAGGGCATGCCGTTCTCGATCAGCGCGTACACGTGGTCGGGTGCGTCGCGGCAGGCCGCCAGGCGGATGCGGTCGTGCGTGGTGCCCAGCGGCGAGCTGGCGCCGGGCAGGCCGCCGGCCAGCGGGCCGGGATCCCAGGCCACGTTGCCCCCGGCGGCCGGGTCGTGGATGCCGCGGAAGACGCCCAGCGCTGTGAAACCGACGAACAGCCGGAAGGTGCCGGGCCGTGCCGGGTTGGCCGTGATCACCACGTCGGTGGCCACTGCGCCCAGGGGGGCGGCCTGGGTGTTCAGCACCACCGGCGGCACGGGCGCGGGCACGGGTTCGCGCACGAAGCGCACCGGCGGGCCGTTTTCGCGGCGCCACAGCCCCGTGCTGCTGGCGATCCAGCAGCGGCCCTCGGTGGCGGGGTCGAAGGCGATGGCGCTGTAGCGGTCGGCCGCGCCGGCGGGCAGCACGATGTTGTTCGGGCCGGCCACGGCGGCCGGCTGCGGCAGCACCGCGGCCCCGGCGGCCAGCGCCAGCTGCTGCGCGGCGACGACCAGGTTGGACCAGCCGCCGACCTCCGGCACGAAGCGGATGGGAGCCGCGGCCTGGTCGCAGCGCAGCAGGCCGAAGCCTGCGGGGGCGAAGTCCAGCGTGTTGATGGACGGCGGGTTCGGCGGGGCGCTGAACTGGGTCAGGCTCACCGGCTCGCCGCTGCCCACGATCAGCACGTTGGGGTTGTTGGGGTCGACCGCCAGCGTGCCGACCGGGAAGGCATCCTGCGCCCGGCCCAGGTGCGCCCAGGTGTCGCCGCCGTCGGTGGTCTTGAACACGCCGCCCAGCGCCGTGCCGGCGTACATCACGAGCGGATTGGCCGGGTCCTGCGCGAGGGCGCGGATGCGCCCGCCGATGTTGCGTGCGCCCATGGGCACCCAGGGCGTGCGTGCGGCGTCGGCCGGTGCGGCGAGCGCGAAGCTCACGCTGGCCTGCAAGGCGGTGGTGAACAGGGTCTCGGAAATGCCCAGCTCGGTGAAGAACGCCAGCGTGCGACCGCGGATGTCGTCGGCGAGGATGCGGTCGTCTTCGGCCATGGTGACTTACACCGGTGTGGGCAGGTCCAGCAGGAATGCCAGACCGCGCGAGAGATGCAGGTTGGAAGGCCGGTCCGGGCGTGAGGTGCGGTCGGCCACCGTGTCGCTGCGCGGGTCGCCGGCCATCTCCAGCCAGGCCTGCAGCAGGGGCACCCAGCCCAGGTCGTTGGCCGTGCCCTCCCCGGCCGCTGCGGGCGTGCGCCAGGCCGCCGGCATCAGCGGCTGCAGCCCATCGGCGCGGTCGGCCAGGCCGTGCTTTTCGCTCACGGCCTGGCCGGCGACGAGCATGCGCCACTCGTTGCCGCGGCGGTGGTCCAGGTTCCAGTTGCGCATCACCTGGTAGGCCTTGTTGACCGCGGCGTGCTGCTGGTCGGCCGGCCCGGCGGCCACGGCTGCACGCTCGTTGGCCAGCAGCGCGTGGGACGCCGTGCCCAGGCACAGCAGCGTGGCCAGGTCGGCGGCCCGGCCCAGGGTGTCGGTGAGGCCGGAGGGCGGCGTCGGGTCGGTGGGTGCGAAGTTGAAGCCCTCGGCGCGCAGGCGCCCAGGGCGGGCAAACGCGGCACCCACCACCGGCGCCACGATGGGGGTGCCGGGCACGTTGGCGCTGAACGGCAGGTCCAGCAGCAGCAGGGTGGGCGACAGCACGGCCGCCACGGTGCGCGACTCGGGCGCGCCACCGAACGGTGGGGTGGCCTCGATGCGGTCGCCGGCCATGAACAGGCGCTCGAACTGCGTGCCGGTGCCCACCAGCTGGCGGAAGACGGTGGTATCGGTGGCCACGGTGCCGGTGCCCGCCAGGTCGGTCTCGCGGTCGCGCGCCAGGCGGCGGTAGCCGGTGGCCGCGGGAAACGGGTTGAACGCCAGGCTCACGCTCAGGTGCTGGTCGTCCTGCACCGCGACGACGACCCGGGCCTGGTCGTTGGGGGCCAGGCCGACGGTCTCGATCACGTCGCCGGGCACGAAGGTGTCGAGGAAGCGGGTGTTCGCGTCGCCGACCAGGTTGGCCGACCCCGGTGCCACCACCGCGTTGAGCGCGCCGGGCCCGGCCAGCGGCGCCAGGCCCGTGCTGGCGAGCACGCTGCCGGCCTGCCCCATGCGCAGCGTGGTGGCCTCGTGTGGCGCCAGGTGCAGCACATACGGCTCCTGGTCCGGCCCCGGCACGGCGCGGAAGGACTGGGCCGCGGGCAGGTAGGCCTGGACCGTGGCCTGGTCGTCGCCATGGTCGGCGAACACCGCGCCCGTGGGCAGCGTGGGGTCCAGCGGCTCGTCGGCCACGACGCGCTCGACGCGCAGCTTGCCGCTGAAGTTGCCGTCGAAGTCCTGCACCGCTTTCTTCAGCAACTGGCCGTAGTCGGTGGCCGTCATCGGCGCCAGCGGGGCGCTGACACGCTGCGGCTTGCTGCTGCCGTCGGCACTGAAGGCGAACACCAGGCTGTGGCGGTCACTGCGCACGAACAGCGGGTGCGCGCCGTCCTCCCACCACAGCTTGAGCAGGGGCACGCGCCCGGGTGGGAACAGGCGCTGGTGCAGCTGCGCCGGCGTGGCCTGGGTACCCGGCAGCGGGCCGGCGCCCAGCGTGGTGTCGTCGAACAGGCGCAGGTAGTGGCGCCGGCCGCCGGCAAAGTCGTCGCGGGTCACGCCCGGCAGGCTGGAGTCGATGCGGTTGAGCAGTGCCGCGGTGACCAGCCACAGCACGCCCACCAGCACGAACCAGCCGGCCGCGCTGCCCCAGAACGCGCCGCTGCCCGCGCCGTCGTCCACCACGCCCTCGATGCCGAAATGCAGCACCGCGACGAACAGGATCACGAACAGCAGCGCCAGGCCCACGTGGGTGAGGGCGCCCAGCGCCAGCTGCAGGTGGCGTGCATCGCGCCCGCCGCGGCCCAGCACGTAGGCGATCAGCGCCACCTCCAGCCCCAGCGGGATGGCGAACATGAACAACCAGCGCACCCAGGCCGGGTTGTCGTCCAGGCCCAGCGTGGCGAAGAAGGCCACGGCCGCCGCCAGCGACACGCTGGCGCTGACGATGCCGAAGATGGTTTCCTTGCCCACACCCAGGCGGCTGCCCAGCATCAGCCACAGCGTCAGCCCGAAGGGCACGGCGGCGTTGGCGGCGAGCGGGAAGGTGAGCACCTCGAAGACCGCGCGCTCGTCGTCGCGCTGCTGGTCGGGCGGCTTGCCGGTGAAGAAGTCCGCGTCGCGGCGCTGGTGGCGGCCCTGCGGCAGGAAGGCCGCGAACGGGTACATCAGCGACGCGGGCAGGAACATCACCAGCGTGGCCTTCAGCCAGTCCACGTAGCGCCAGCTGTAGCCGCGCTCGGTCAGCAGCCGGTATTCACCATAACCGTCCTCGATCAGGCGGCGCGACAGCGCCGGCGGGTCGTGGGCGGCCAGTTGCGTGTCGAAGGCCTTGGAGCCGCTCACCCGGGCGCCTTGCCCGTACACGTCGGCTGCAGCCGCGGCGAGCGCCTCGAACAGCGCCTGCGGCACCTGGTCGTCGGCGGGCAGCCAGCCGTTCCAGTCGCCGCCGCGCGGGTTGGTGCGGCGGTAGACCTGGCGCGCCACGGCCTCCTCCAGCGCGCCGCGCACGGCCTGCACCGACAGCCGCTGGCGCGGCGGTGCCGCGGCGGTGTCGCCCAGTTCGGCGGCCACGGCGTCGCGGTACGGGGCGCTGGCCACCTCGGTGGCGATGTGGCAGGCCCAGCCCAGCGCGAAGGCGCGCATCTGCTCCAGCCGGGTGCTGCGGTCGTCGGCGTTGTCGATCTGCGCCGCGGCTGCGACGATGCGCTCGCACAGCTTGAGCAGGAAGTCGGTGGACCGCGCCAGCACCTGCGGGCGTTGCGGGTCGGGGTTGCCGCTGCGCAGCGTCTGGACCAGCCAGTCCTGGCCGGGGGCGAAGCGGGCCGCGAAGCGGGTGATCTCCGGCCCCACCGAGCCCATCACCGCGTACTGCGAGATGCCGGTGGCCAGCCAGGGCGCGAAGGTGTCGGCATCGAAGCGGTTGGCCGGGATCGGGTCGCGGTTGAGCGAGCGCAGGGCCTGGCGGGCCAGGAACAGCACCTGGCGGTCGATCTCGTTGACGGCGCCACCGGACAGCACCTTGCCGCGCAGCAGCGTTTCCACGCGCTCCAGCCGCTTGCGTGCCAGCAGCAGCACGGTGGAACAGGTGATGAGGCCGGCCATGATGATGTCCTTGCGTCGGCTTCAGGCCGTGACCGAGACGCTGCCCGAGGAGCCGCCGCCGCCCGAGGGCAGGGCGTCCTGCAGGCGCTGGAATGCGCCCACCGTGTCGTCCAGGCCGCTGTCCACGTCGTGGGCGATGCTGTCGAGCAGGTCCAGCACCGGGGCCATGAGCGCCTGCAGGTTGAGCGCGTCCAGCGCATCGACGATCTCGCGGTAGATCGCCACCGGATCGGCCAGCAATTCCTGCGCGTTCAGCTTGGCCAGCACCCGCGCCACCGTGTCGCGCAGGCCGTTCAGCAGCCCCAGCAGCGCCTGCAGCGGGTTGAAGGCCGCCACCTCGGCCTGCAGCGCCTCGGCCGCGGCCAGCGGCGCGGCCAGCAGGGTGGCGGGCGACAGCGCCTGCACCTGGGCCACCGCGGCCTGGAAGGCCTCGTCCACCGCCTCGCGCAGCGGCGTCAGGTCCACCGCGTCGATCAGGTCCTGCACCCGCTGCAGCGCCGTCTGCACCGGCAGGATCACCGCGTTCAGCAAGGCCTGCAAGCGCCCGCGCAAGGCCACGAACAGCGGCGCCGTGAGGGCCGCCAGCCGCTGGGGCGGCGCCACGTCGAACAGCGCCTGCAGCATGGGTGCGATGCCCTGGTCCACCTGCGCCAGGCCCGCCGTGCGCAGGAAGGCGCGCACGGTGTTGAGCAGCGCCAGCAGCGGCTCGAACGCGGCGTGCAGGCGGCCGATGACCTCGTCCACCTCCGACAGCCCGGTGCGCCGCAACGTCTCGCCCAAGGGCAGGGCCTGCTCCAGCCGCGCCAGGTAGCGCGCCTGGTTGGCGGCCAGGTCGCCCCATTGGGTGGCCACGTCCAGCTGAAGTGCCAGCTCGGTGAACGGCTGGCGGTGGGGCGACTCGGCCGGCAGTGCCGCCACCAGGCTGGCCAGCGCCGTGCGCAGCGGCTGGGCGCGGGTGGCCAGGGTGCCGGTGGCCGCGCCGAGGTCCAGCGCGGTGACCGCGCCGTGTGTGCGGGCCACGGCGTCGGCGATGGCGCGGGTGCGCGCGGCCAGGGTCTCAACGCCGCTGCGGGCCAGGATCCAGCGCTGCACCTCGGGGAAGGTGTGCGAGTGGAGGCGTGCACCGCTGCCCCGGTGCAGGGCCGCCAGCAGCGTGCCCAGCCAGGGCAGGCTGCCGGTGTCCTGGCCAGCGTTCTGAGCCGGTGATGACCGTGCCGCATCGGTGGCCAGGAGGTCGCGCGCCTGGGTCAGCAGGCCGGCCAGCAGGGGCTCCAGCCGCACCGGGTCGACCCGGTCCAGCAGGGCCAGGGCCTGCGCCTGCACGCCGTCCAGCGCCTCGCGCCAGGCCTGCAGCGGCAGCACGTTCAGCAACTGCGCGCGTGCCTCATCCACACGCTGTTCCAGCGGCACGATCAGCTGCGCGGGGGAATGCGCCTGCATGGCGGCGATGGCATCGTCGAACACCTGCTGCAGGGGTTGCAACTGGCCGCGCAGGTCGAAGCCGGCGACGGCGCTGCGCACCTGGTCGATCGCGTCCTGCACCGGCTGCAGCGACACCGCCGGGGCGATCTGGCTGACCTGCTGCGACAACTGTGCCAGCTGCTGGTCGAGTTGCTGGAGGTACTGCGCCGGGTCGTGGTCGCGCAGGGTCTGGACCAGGGCGTCGAACTTGGCCTGGATGCCGGCGACGGCCGCTTCCAGGTCGGCACGCGGGGTGAAGCGGCCGTCCGGGCCGATGCCCACCAGCTGCTCGATCCGGGTCTCGAAGGCCGCCAGGTCCACCGCCTTGATGGGCTCCACGGCGGCGTCCACGTCGGCCTTCATCGACTCGGGCAACAGGTCGAAGGGCACCGCATCGACCACGCCCGTGGCGGTGTCGATGGCCTGCACCGCGGTGTCGAAGTAGGGCTTGAGCTGCGCCTGCTGCAGCGCCTGGGTGAAATCGGCGATGCGATCGGACAGGCCACCCACCACGCTGGGCAGGTCCAGGCCCTCGACGAAGGCGCGGGCCTCGCCGAACAGGGCCTGCAACTGGGCCTTGAAGTCGTCGACGACCCCTTCCACCTCGCCCAGCGCGGCCTGCGCCTGGGTGGCGGCGGCCTCCAGCGCGGCGGCCACGCCGGCCACCAGCTCGGTCAGCGCCTGCAGCACCTGGGTGACGGGCTGCAGCAGGGTCTGGATGGCGCCGGCCAGCTCGCCCACCGGCAGCTCCACGGCCACCCGCGTGATGGCCTGCAGCGCCGCGCGCACCGAGGCCTGCACCTGCGCGAAGGTCTCGGCCAGGTTCTCCAGCGGCGCGGTGACCGTGTCCACGCCCTGCTGCAGCGGCGCCAGCAGCACGCCGGGGTCGAAGGCCTCGATCTGGCTGGCCATCTGGCCGACCTGGGCCTGCACCTGGTCCAGCAGCGTGCCCAGCGACTGCGCCGGCACCTGCGACAGGTCCAGCTGCATCAGCGGCCGCAACCCGCCCAGGGCGGACTGCAGCAGGCGCTGCACGGGTGCCAGGTCGATGTCGCGCAGCAGTGCGGCGGCGGTGGCCACCTCGGTCTGCACCTGGTCCACGTCCAGGTAGGCCAGCGTGGCCTCACCCAGGCCCATGGCTGCGGCCAGCGTTTCGCGCAGGCTGGCCACCCGGCCGGCGGGCACGGCCAGCGCCGCGCGCAGCGCCGCCAGGGCGGCGTCGTCGGTGCCGGTGCCGGCCACGCGTGCGGCCAGCGCGGGGTCCAGCATCGAGGCCAGCTGGTCGATCTGCCGCTGCATGAGCCCGGCGTCCAGGCGCTGCGCCATCAGGCCGGTCAGGCGCTGGGATTCTTCCAGCACCGACTCCAGCATCATCAGCCCGCCCAGGCTGCGCACCAGCGAGGCCGCCGCCGGCAGCCACTGGCCGGCCTGCGACAGCGCACCGGGCACCTGCACGCCCGTGGCCCCGAGCAGCGAGCGCAGCAGCGCGACCAGGCTGCCGCCCTGGGGCGAATCGGCCAGCAGGCGGGACAGGCGCAGCAGCAGGCCCACCGTGCCGCCTTCGGCCGTGCCCTCCAGCTCGGCGCCGAGCTGGTCGAACAGGGCCTCCAGGTCCTCGCGCACGCCGCTGCCGGACAGTTGCTCCACCAGCGCCAGTGCCTGGTTGATGCCGGCCAGCGGGTCGGCCTGCGCACTGGCACCACTGGCGGCGACCAGCGCGGCCGACCCCTGCTGCGCCAGGTTGGCGATCAGCGGCGCCAGGCTGCCGGCATCCAGACCCGCCAGCGTGTCGTCGATGCCCCCGGTGTCGGCCTCGGGGGCGTTGATCGCTCCCAGGCTGGCACCGTGCCCGCTCAGCTGGCCGAGGAAGCCGCTGACCAGCGCCCCTGCGTCCAGGCGCGTGCTGAGGTCGGTCGCGAGTGGCATGGAGGCATCCTCAGCCCAGCAACTCGTCCAGGGGGCCCAGCACCTGGGCCGCACCGGCCAGGGTGTCCTTCAGCTGCTGCACGGCCGGCTCCACCGGTGCCAGCAGGTCGCCGATGTCCGGCACGTCACCCAGCAGGCCGGGCAGGTCCAGCAGGTCCAGGCCCAGGTCCACGTCCAGGTCGAGCAGGCCGTCCACGTCCAGGCCGAAGCCGTCTCCCAGGCCGGGGGGTTCGGGCGGCTCGGTGTACTCGCGCAGTGCCAGGCGGTAGCGGAACTCGTCGGGGCGGTCGGCACTTTCCTGCAGCTCGAAGGCGGTGATCAGCACCTGCTCGAGTTCGCTCTCGTTGACGATGTCGGCCACGAAGTCGACCGGGTCGCCGGCGAGGAACTGGCCGCGCAGCTCCTTCAGGAAATCGTCGCGCGCCTGGTCACCCGACAGCGAGCCGTGCAGCTCGACCTCCAGCGCATCGCGCCCCAAATCCTGGTGCAGGTCGCCCGACAGGCCGGGCACCGGCAGCACCGCCAGGCGCCGGGACTCGCGGCTGGTGATGCCCTCGATGTGGGGCACCTCCCAGCGGCCGATCATGGGGCGGATCAGCATGGTGTCCAGTCAGCGGGTAGTGGCCGAGTCGGCCGGCACGCCGAACAGGCGCCGCAGGCCTTGCACCACCGCATCCAGGGCGAACCACGTCGCGAGGAACGCGGCGCATTCGAGCGAGAAGCTGTGGAACTTGTAGAAGAGCTCCGCGATGACCCAGGAGGTCAGCAGGACAGGCAGCTGCTCTCCGAACACCCTGCGCAATGGCAGCACCCTCAGTAACGTGTACATGGTGGCTGGGCTCCCGAGGGCGTTCTAACCGGCCCTCGTTGAAACCATTCTTTCACCCGTGGCCGATGCGGGTTCGCTGGTAAACCCTTGTTACTCGTATCGCGGGTGTAACGATGGTTTCATGGCGCTCGACCTGGGCCCCGCTACGCACGCCCGGCCACCGACCCCGCCAGCAGCAACTGGGCCGCGAAGTAGGTCGGCCAGCCCCAGAGCCGGTTGACGAAGCCCGGCTGCACGAAGCGGTCGCGCGCCACCGCCAGGTCCGACGCGGCAAACAGCAGCGCGCCCACCAGCACGGCCCAGCGCCCACTGGCGCTGGCGTGCCCGGCGGCGGCGATGCACATCGCCAGGATCACCACCACGTAGGCCCGCACCGGCCAGCGGAAGCCGGCCGGCACGTGGGGCCCGAGCCAGCGCAGCACCCCGCTGCCGAAGGCCAGCGCGCCCAGCATGGCCACGGCCATGGCACCGCCCGACGCCGGCCCGCCCAGGAAGGCCGCCGCAAAGCACAGGTGTGACAGCAGAAACGCCCCCAGCCCCGCCATGAAGGCCTGCGGGCGGTGCGACAGCAGCAGCGCATCCCCCAGCCAGCCCAGCAGCAGCGCCGCCAGCACCGCCTGCCCGAAGCCGCTGCCGGTAGCGCCGAGCGCCAGCGCCAGCCCCACGAAGCAGCTGCTGGCGCCGAGCTTCATCACCACCCGGCCCCAGCCCGAGCCGGCCCGGTCGGCCAGCAGCAGGCCGGCCACGCAGGCGAGGCAGCCGAGCGTGAGCGCGGCCGGCAGTGGGGCGGTTGGGTCGATGTTCATGGCGTCTCCCGTGGCGTGAAACCGCTTGCTTCCCGCCTCACAGCGACAGGTTGGCGGTGGTCAGCACCGTCTTCTTCACGTGCACCGAGATGATCGCCACCACCTCGTCCGCCGCGGCCGGGCGCAGCAGCTGCTCCGACTCCACCGACACCTTGGTCACCAGCGAATCGTCCTCCAGCAGGCAGAAGAAGGGCGCCGGGTCCGGGGCGTTCGCGTCCTCCAGCTGGCCTTCCATCGAGCCATGCGGCACCCGCAGCCCATCCAGCAGCGTCTTCAGCCGGTTGTCGATGTCGCCACCGTCGGTGATCAGCGTGCCGCGCGGCTGCTGGCGAAACAGCAGCACCGACACCTCGGCGTACAGATTCAGCCGCTGCGTCACCAGCGGCGCAAACAGTCGCCCGCCCTTCTCGACGATCAGCGACACCGCCTTCGGCTTCGCCGGGTGCGCCAGCAGCGTGGGCGCCGCGTCCACCAGCGGGCGCGTCTGCCACAGCCGCTGCAGCTGCGGGTGCAGCGCGCGGCGGATGTCCCATTTGTGGGCCGACTTCGCCCCCTGGCCCCGCAGCGGGCCCTCGTAGATCAGGCGGAATTCCATGGCGGCGATGCCCGAGTCATGACAGCACCCATTCTTCCCGATCGGCGGCGCCCTGCGACATTCTTCACGCCCTCACTGCTGCCCCTCCACATGCCGCGCAAAGCTCGCCAGGATCGCCTGCCAGCCCTGGCGCTGCTGCTCGGGCGGGAAGGTCGTCTCCGCCTCGAAGGTCTCGCGCACCGTCACCCCCGCCTCGCCGGGGATGAACTCCACCCGCAGCGACCGGTCGCCGAAGGTCGCCACCAGCAACTGGTGCTCGACGACCTCGGTGTACTCCCCCGCGAAGTCGAAGCCCATGCTCCCGTCCTTCGCCTCCATGCGCGACGAGAACGCCCCGCCCACGCGCAGATCCACGCTCGCGCGCGTGGTGTGCCAGTCGGGCGACGCGGTGTTCCATTGCACGATGTCCTCCGGCGTCGTCCAGGCCTTCCAGACGGCGGCGATGGGGGCGCGGACCAGGGTCTCGACGGTGATCTGCATGGGCAATCCTTTCAGTTGAACGGGCGCGGGCAGGTCAACCCATCCCGGGCAGAGCATCCTGCCACCCGGCGCTGATCCCCACGGTGTCAGGGGATGCCCGCGCCAGCGCCACGCGGCGGCAGGGCGGCGACCCGCGGGCGGCCGGGTTGCCGCGCTCGGCTGGCGTGCACTTTGTCACGCATTGGCCCGGCGTGGCGGCTTTTCGCACATCCGGCGAGTGGGTAGCATGGTCCGCACAACACATCAAAACCAAGGGAGGAACAGCGGCCATGCCTCGCCCTGCTGCAGCACCTGGGAGCCCCCGTGCCCGGCGCGCCACCCGGCGCCTCCCGCCCATGTCTGGCGCTCTGCGTGTCGACAAGATCCGCGAACTCCGCGGCGTCATGGCCGCCCACCAGATCCGCCGCGGCCAGTTCGCCTGCACGGCCCGCTACACCGACGCGGCCCGCGAATTCGCCCGCGACAACCAGATCAATTTGCTCGACGGCGCGGCGCTGCTCGACCTGATCGCCAAACGCACCCCGGCGCAGCAGGAGGCGCTGCTGGATGTGGCGCTGGAGGGCGAATACTGGAAACCCACCTGTGTGAACTGCGGGGTGAAGATGGTGTTTCGGCTGCCGCGCAATGAGGGGAAGGGGTTTTGGGGGTGTGTGAATTATCCGATGTGCCGGGGGAGGATAAATGTGCGCAATAAATGACCGGAGCCGGCCAATAGCGGAGGTTCGACAAGCCAATGCCAATGCCAATGACTGTGGTCGGGGTACCACGTAGCGCCTAGTAGAGAGACTCATGATGATTGCTCAGAAGGCGTTCACCGTTCAGAAGGAGTGGGAGGGCTGCACATGGACAGTGCCCTCCGTTGACGAACTTGCTGACGCCATCGCCATTATTGCGGTGGGCCAAGCTCTCCACGTCGCCAAAATATTGCACGTTACGGGCCTTGCGGCAAAGCCCACTACCAAAGGTGCGGTCAAAGGGGCCATCAAGCTTCTGACATCTTCCGGCAATATCGCGCACCGGGATGGTTGGATGTTCCAGGTCATGTCTTGGCTTGCTGCCCAGTTGCGAACCCCGGGCGCGCTGATGAACACGCCTCATATGATTCATGCCCACAAGGGTTTAGATGGCCTCCAAGTGTCAATCGACGGAGCCCAGAAGGTGACTGCGGTTGTCATATTCGAGGACAAAGCAACGGAGAACCCTCGGGCCATGGTGCGTGACAGGGTGTGGCCGGAGTTCGCAGAGTTCGAAACTGGTGAGAACGAACACCTTGTCGCAGCCGAAGTGACACTGCTGCTCAAGGGGGCCGGGCTCTCTGACCCTCAACAGGCGGTGGCTGAGGTCATGTGGAAGCAGGTCCGTCGATACCGCTTGAGCATCACGGACGACGAGAGCACAGATCAGTCTCAAGCCAGTCTCTTCAAGGGTTACGAGAAGTGGGTTCCTGGTGGGGTGGAGCGGAGGCGAGCGGAAGTATTCGAGGTATTGAACCTTCGCCAGTGGATGGACGACCTAGCAAAGTTGGCTGTCGAGAAGGCGAAAGCTATGGAAACTATCGACCAAGAGCGGCCGCGTGTTTGATGACCCCACCTCAGAGCTCATTCGCTCTGCCCCAGAGTTGTCTGGTCTTGACCCCAATTCCCTGCCCAAGGCGCTAACCAAGGCCTACGCTGAAATCATTTCTGTGAGGCTTCGGCTACGGAAGATGGCGGAGGGAACATCCAACGCCGCTGACCTGTTGGAGAATCTCCGACCAGAACTTCAGCGCCTCAGAAGGATTGCCTTCACCCAGGAGGCCATGGCCTCCGTAAACCCTGATGGCCCGAAGCGGCGCGGCGCAGCTTTCCTCGCGGCGACAGCACATTATGTAACTTTGCAGGCACAGCGTCTTGTGAGCCCGGCGAACCAATCTGACGTAGGCTTGCTCACGGTCGGAGGAGTGGCGCAGGAGGTTTCTGCGACGCTCTTGTTTCTTGCCGCGGGCGCTAGCCCAGATGCTGCTGAGATGTCGCGCGAGATTCATATCCCCAACGGCCTAATGCAGGTGGAGCGCAGGCTCTTGCAGGACATCAAGCGGCTGGCGACCGGCGAACTAGACGCGCTGCTCGCTGACTCGACCATTCCAGAAACTATTTCGCCAGATGGCGAGTTGACGATGGCCGAAGTTGGCGCGAGTGCGCTGTATCTGATGCTGCAGCGTTGCGTCCAAAGCATCGCCGCCGAGGTGCTTGGACGTCCAGGCCATCCGCCATCGCTACCCGAGCTGGAGCGTGTCGAAGCGTTGTGCACGCAGCCGGCAGTACAGTTTCTGAATCGACTAGGCAATAGCTCCTTCCCTGGACCTCGTCATTTGGCGTCGTTGTTGAAAGCAGTGGGCAGCGAATTGCCGGGCGGCAGCTTGGCCCGCCTACCGCCGCCTCCTGGTGTCGGCGCATCGCTTTGGACTTCGGGTCTTGCGCTCATCGCAAAGACTCGCCCGTATCTCTGGGAAAATCACCGAGATGCCGTGGCCCGGGGGTACCTGACCCCAGGCGTATCGGCAGCCATTAGTTTTCCTACCGGGGCGGGGAAATCGACATTGTCCGAGCTCAATAGGACTTACGCAGGGTCACTTCAGCTAGCGCAATGATTCGCCATTTCGACTCAATATGTCAGATGGGTGCCATGCGAATGGTTGGTGACCGAAGTTCCTTCTTGAGGAATTCCGAGAGGATTCCCTTCTTCAGGCTGTAGATGTTTGTCTTCAGCGCTTTGGCCGTCTCGCAGAGGTGGACCCAGGCCAATATCGCGCAGGCGATGTGATTCTTCTGTGACCGGGCCATTCTGCACTGACATTTTTCGATGCCAAGAACCTGCTTGATCTCCCTGTGGTACTGCTCAATCTTCCAGCGCACGGCACACATCTCATGCGTATCGTCCGTCGAATCTTGAGATAGGTCGTTTGTCACAACCCAGTCCGTGCGATTGGTATCAACCACAACCCGGAACAGTTTCAGCTTGATGTCACTGGGAAACTTGAACAGTTTGACGTGTTTGCCATGCACATGTTCTTGGGCACTCCACTGCAGCGTACTGACCGCCTTGTAGGGCTGCTGGCCTTGGCTGTCGTCAACCTTGCGATTGCTCTTGAGCGGGCAGTAGAAGTGCTTGCCCGCCCGGTGGATGTGCTTCATCAGATCCATGGTGGCGTACCAGGAGTCCATCAGCACGGTGCGAAAGGGCAGCTTCTTGTGCGCCATGGCATTGTCGAACATCTCCTGGACATGATCCAGCTTGGACTTGCCGTCTTCGTCAGGCGCATAGATGCGCCAGTCGATGATCCAGTAGTGGCCGGTCTTGATGTTCACGTACAGGCAGTTGACCACCCCAATGCCCTTGATCAGGCCGTGGGCGTTGCCGCTGTACTGTTTGCGCACCAGCTCGATTTTGTGCGAGTGGTTCTTGTCCAGAACGCTGTCATCGAAAACCAGGCAGGCATCGTCGTCAAATTCGATGTTTCGTCGGGCCAGATTCCAGACATCGGCCGGGCTGATATTGGCAGCCTGCAAGTAGCGATTTATGGCGTCATGAGAAAACCTCTGATGGTGATCCGCAAAATAGGTCTGCGTGTAGTTGATTTGTGTGGATATCAGAAATTGGCAGTAGTCTCGGCTCGTGGGTTTCATGGTGAATATATTATCACAAATACCACGAAATCGGCGCCGATATATTAAATAATCTAGTTTGATTTAAACGTTTGCGTAAGTCCTACTCAAGATTCTTTCGAATCTTTGCCTGGGAAAGGACACAATTTTTCTGGCACCTACGCTGGCGCTGGTTGACCAGACAGCGCGTGCGCTTCAGAAGACCTTTCCCAACGCTCGGCTGAGTCGTGAACGGGCAAACGACAACCCGTTCGACTTTGAGTTGGGCACCCGATTGCCGCCGATGTCAGTGATGACGCCGGAACGTTGCTTGGCTTTGATTGGGGTTCAGCCGGAACTCTTCAAGGAGGTTGGCTTGCTCGTTTTCGACGAGTGCCACCTACTGCACGCGGGCGTGAACGACCGTAGCAGGCGCGCTGTAGATGCAATGCTCAGCATACTGAACCTCTCCACACACGCGCCAAAAGCGGACTACCTGTTGCTGTCGGCAATGATGAGCAATGCTGAGGAAGTGGCAGCCTGGATTACGGAGCTCTCGGGTCGCAAGTGCTTACCGCTAAACATGGCATGGAAGCCGACGCGGCAGGTGCGCGGTTCAGTAGTCTTCCCGAGCGACCAAGTCGCTGACCTGCGCAAAAGGCTGGCTGCAAAGCGCCAAGAGTTGTTGGCTGCTGGCAAGCGCAAACCAGGGCCACCGGCCGCGCTGAAGCGTGAACTCAAGGCTCGGCCGCTGGGTCTTCTTGGACTGAGGTTCCGGTGGGACTCCATGCGCCGGGATGACTACGCGTTGCTTCCGCTCTCCGAAAGCGAGATGCTCCTTTCCATCAACGCGAAGACGTGGAAGCTCACTCCGAATGTGAACAGCGTGGCAGCGGAGATTGCGTCGCTCGCGTCCCGCAAGGAGGGCGTGAAATCGCTCATTTTCGCACAGACCATACCATACGCTATCAGTGCTCAGGATGCCGCAGGAAGGCATCTTGGTGAGGCGAATATCGCCCTTACCGAAGATGAGCGACATCTGTACAACCTTGCGCTCGATGAACTGGGGGATGAATCTGCGCTCTATATAGAGGTCGTCGGAATGACGGTCGCGCGGTGGCCGAGCCTCTGTCATCATGGCCTTCTTCTGCCGACCGAGCGGCAACTGCACGAGTCGCTCTTCCAGCGTCCAAACGGAGTGTCAGTGCTGGTGGCCACGTCGACGTTGGCGCAGGGAATGAACTTACCAAGCCATGTCGTCGTCATCGCGGGAGACAGCAAGTTTGATGCGGAAAACAAGCAGCTTGCTCAGATGAAGGCACATGACCTACTCAATGCAGCCGGTCGGGCCGGGCGAGCTGGTCAGAGCTCTTACGGTCTTGTGCTGGTCGTTCCTAGCGACGTCGTGGAAATCAACGATTCCAGCAATCAGATAGGCAAGCACTGGAAGAGCCTTCAAGGCATTTTCTCGCAGAGTGACCAGTGCCTTGCCATTGAAGACCCTCTTGAGAGCATCCTCGATCGCATCCAAGTGCTTGGCGAAGATGCTGGAGGCGACGCAGACTACCTTCTGCGCCGATTGCCTATCTCCACACAGAATTCAGACGTCGATGGTCCAGCAGAGTTGCTACTGAAGAAATCATTCGCTGCTTTCAAGCTGAGAAAGCAAGCGCAGGAAGACCAGCTGACTGACCGAATCGACTGCGCGCTTCGCGCGCGCAGGAAGCTTCAAGAGCTGGACGAAGAGCCGGACTGGGCCGACAAGATGGCTGCAAACTACGGCGCGCCGTCGGAGGTCTTCCGCGAGATATGGGCTCGACTCGAGACATCGCCTCCTGCTGGGCGAACGACGCTGGACTGGTTCACGTGGACAGTAAAGTGGCTGACCGAGCGGCCCGTTGTCGTCTCGCAGATGATTAGGCGCGAGAGTTTGGATGGGTTCATGGGCGAGTCGTTCAAGTCATGTGACGACGATAAGGAGCGGGGTGAGCGGGCGGTCCATGCTGTTCTGGCGGCGCTAAAGGCGTGGTTCGATGGTAAGACGCTGGCAGAGATTCAGAAACTGAAGCCCACAGTTCAACAGCAGAAGCATTTCGAGCAAGCGCGACGCTTCGTCCTGCGCGTTCTCCCGGAACTTGCCTATGTCTTCTCGTTGCCGGACCTTGTGTGCCGGCATTTGGTGGCGGAAGGATCGTCTTCGGACATGGCCGAACTCACGTCGGTTGAGCTTGAGAAGCTCGGAAGCTGCGTTCGCGAGGGCTACGACACCGTCGAAAAGCTTGCACTAGCAAAGATCCGTGGCAAGACCGCCTCGCGTATTCGTGTCCATCGTCAGTGGAAGGAGATGGACTGGTGGATGGCTCCCAAGGTCCCTGGTGAGAGCTGGCAAGAGCTATTCGAGCGGGTAAGGCGAAGTGTCCAAGCCTACGACCAAGAGTGAGCCCTGACCTTTCTGAGTCCCCGTTTTGGCGAGTCGTTGGTTGTGGGGTCATGGCTTGCCTTTTGCTTTGGAGGGAAATGCCACGCCGCGCTGCTCACCCCACCAAGCTCACACACTCCATCCCATCCACCCCCGGAAACCGCCGATCGTTCGACACCAAACAGGCCGCTCCCGCCTGAAGCGCCGTGGCCAGTTGCAGCGCGTCCGGCATCTTCAGGCCATGCTGGGCGCGCAGGGCGGCGGCGCGTTCGAAGGTGGCGCGGTCGTGCGGCAACAGGGTGATGGCGGCGTCGTCGATCAGGAGTTCGCGCACGGCCGCGACGGCGGCGGCGTTGTTCTGGCGCAGGGGGAGCACCAGCAGTTCGGCCAACGTCAGGTCGCCGGTAATGCCCTGGATGGCGCCTTGGGCGCAGGCGTCGAGCAACTGGACGCAGGGTACGCTCAGGTCGGGCGTTCCGTTGAGGACGTGGATGAAGATGTGGGTGTCGAAGTAGACCTTGCGGCCCGCGTGGCGGGTGAGCAGGGCGGGGACGTCGAGCATCGGGGCGCCGCCAGCGCAGCGGTCACCACTCATCGCGCTGCGCGCGCAGCTGGGCGTCGGCCTCCTCCGCCGTGGCGCCGTACAGGCCCCGGGCGGCGACGAGGAAGCGGCTCATCGACCGGGGCGCCGGCCGGGCCGCGTGGGTGGGCACCAGGACGATGCTGCCGTTCACCAGCCGAACTTCCAGCGTGTCGTTCGTGCTCAGGCCGTCCGCGCTGACGATCTCGGCCGGCAGGGTGATCCGGCGGCGGCCGCGCAGGCTGACGGTGGCGGCAGGGGGGCTGGTCATGGCGAGGCTCCGGTTTCTGACGGTGTATGGGCTTTCTGACGGATCGGTGGGCAGGAGGTTCGCGCCCAGTCCCGATGCCGTTTGCCGTCTGCCGTTTGCCGCCAGGCCTCAGCGCCCCACCCAGCCACCGCAGACCGGAAACACCTGCCCGACGAAGCAGCCGGCCGCCGGGCTGCAGAGGTAGGCGGCGAACTGGGCGTCTTCGCGGGCGGCCACGAGGCGGCCGAGGGGCACCTCGCGGGCCAGGCGCTCCTGGAAGCGGGGGTTGGCCTGCACCTCGGGCGGGAAGTAGGTCGGGTTGTCGACGAAGTTCTGCGCGATGGCGTTGACCTGCACGTTGTGCGGGGCCAGCTCCACGCCCACGGCCTGCACCCAGGCCAGCTGGGCGCCGCGCGCCGCGCTGTAGGAGGCGGTGCGCTTCATGCCCCGCAGCGCGGAGGCGCTGCCGATGACCAGCAGCTTGCCGCTGCGGCGCGCGACCATCGCCGGGGCGGCGGCGCGCAGCAGGCGGGGCAGGGGGTCGACCAGGGCGGCGAAGACGGCGCGCCATTCGGCGTCCTGAACGTCGAGCGCCGGTGTGCTGGGCGCGGTGAAGGCCAGGTTGGCCACCAGCACGTCGATGGGCCCTGCGGCGGCGACGACGCGCGCGGGGGCGTCGGGGTCGGCCAGGTCGTCCGGGCTGGCGATGACGGTGGCGCCCTGTTTGCTGAAGACCTCGCAGAGCGCCGGGCCCATGAAGGCGGTCGACTGGGTGATGAGCACGCGTTGTCCAACGAGGGCGTTCTGCATGGCGGTCCTTCCAGCGGTGGCGCGGGGCAATGCGCTGACTGTAGCGGGCTGCAGTCACGGCGGGAGGGCTGGAGAACCCGCCCGGCGTCGGTCAGGCGGCCATGTCCCGCCAGGTGCCGATGCAGTGCGCCGCCAGCGCCGTCACCCAGCGCGAGGGGTTCGGCACAAAAGCCAGGCCGTATTTCGGGCTGACGATGAAGCCGGCTCGCTCGAAGTGGTCGGGGTCGTGTTCGGCGATGAAGCCCTCCAGCGCGAAGAAGGGCACCGCCACGCTGCCGAGGTGGACGACGTCGGCGCGCTGGGTGACTTCCTCCAGCCGGCCGCCGTCCTGAAACCGGTAGACCACGTCGCCGTAGTCCAACTCATTGAGTTCGATCGTGCTGCGGCTTTCTGAATGCGGCGGGCCGAGCCGCTCGCGCAGCTGCTGCGGCGTGGTGGTGAAGGGCAGGCCGTCGACGGCGACGAAGGGGTCGAGGTGCATGGCGGCGGTCTGCGCAGTGGCCAGCGGGAGCGTTGAGTGCCGTCTAAGACTTGGCCTCGCCCTGGCCGGCCGCCTTGTCGAGCAACTCCAGCCCGCGGGCCAATTGGCCGGCACCTTGTGCGGCGCGCAGTTGAAATTGGATCTGCTGGAGCGCGTCGGCCGGGGTGAGGATGTCGACCCCGGGCAGAGGCACCAGGACCAGCAGGTCCTGATCGCCGCTGATGAGCCAGTCGGCCCGCGCAGCCAAGGCGAGGTGGATGAACTTGTCGTCGTCCGGATCCCGGCTGTAGGACTGCTGCAGCAAGGCGGGCAAAGAGAACCACTCGCCCGCGGCTCGCAGGTCATGCAGCAGTTGGCGGCGCCGTTCCAGGCTGAGGTAGCGGTCGAACTTCGGGCGCCAGAGCCGCGTTTCCAGCTCCGCGAAGGTTTCCTCGCAGAAGACGAGGCGGCCGTGGACCAGCAGATGGCGCAGTACCTGGGCCGGCGCCGAACCCGCCGAAAGAGCAGCGCTGATCAGGACATTGGTGTCGACGACGGCCCGGCGATCAGCTTTCATCGGCGAGCAGGCGCTGCAGTTCCTCGTCGGTCAGGCCCTTTGCGGCGGCTTCCTGAGCGGTCTGGTCCAGTGTCCGCTGCAGCCGATCCGCATAGAAGGCGCGCATCGCTTCGTAGTCTTCCGGCGAGACCATCACGCCGACCACCCGGTTGTGCCGCGACACCTGAACCGGCTCGCGCTGTACCCGGTCGAGCAGTTCGCCGAAGCGGGTCTTGGCTTCATTGGCGGTGAAGGTCAGCATGTCAGGGACTCCGGGTTAAGGCGTGGAGATCGGTTAGTTTAGTCGAATCGTTCGATTTGATCGATCTTCGATGAGCGGAGGCATCACCAACTTGCGCGCTGGCAGCGCAGTTCGTTGTCCGCTTCCTCAGCCGAGTCACCATAGACCCCGCGTGCCGCGCCGAGGAATCGGCTCATGGGCTGGCGGGTCTGAGAGGCGGCCGGGATCGGCGTCAGCACGATCCGCCCGCCGGCCCATTCGACGTTCAACGCATCGCCCGGGCACAGGCTGGCTGCGGCCGCGATCGGGGCCGGAAGGGTGATCCTGCGGCGGCTGCGCAGTGTGACGGTGGTGGTCATGGATCGGGAGGTGGCGTCGTCTGCCGCCACCCAGTCTAGGCCCGCCAGCAGCGACAATCCACCACCTGCTGCGCTCGGCCCGAGCCGAGCCCGCGCGCCACCGGCGCCTTCCCATTGCCCACCCTGTCTGCCATGCCCCAACGCGTCCTCACCGGCATCACCACCACCGGCACCCTGCACCTCGGCAACTACGTCGGCGCGGTGCGGCCCTGCATCGAAGCCAGCCGCGAGTCGGGGGTGGAGAGCTTCTTCTTCATGGCCGACTACCACGCGCTGATCAAGTGCGATGAGCCGGACCGCATCGAGGCGTCGCGGCTGCAGATCGCGGCCACCTGGATCGCCGCCGGGCTGGACACGGACCGGGCGACGTTCTACCGCCAGAGCGACATCCCCGAGATCCCGGAGCTGACCTGGCTGCTGACCTGCGTGACGAGCAAGGGGCAGATGAACCGCGCGCACGCCTACAAGGCCAGCGTGGATGCCAACACCGCCGCGGGCGAGGAGCCGGACGCGGGCGTGACGATGGGGCTGTACTGCTACCCGATCCTGATGGCGGCGGACATCCTGATGTTCAACGCGCACCGCGTGCCGGTGGGCAAGGACCAGGTGCAGCACATCGAGATGGCGCGCGACGTGGCGCAGCGCTTCAACCACCTGTTCGGCAAAGGCAAGGAGTTCTTCGTCCTGCCCGAGGCGCAGGTGGACGAGGAGATGGAGCTGCTGCCCGGCCTGGACGGGCGCAAGATGAGCAAGAGCTACGACAACGTGATCCCGTTGTTCGAGGGCGGCAGCCGGGCGCTGCGCGAGGCGATTGCGCGCATCGTGACGGACAGCCGGCTGCCCGGCGAGCCGAAGGAGCCGGAGGGCAGCGCGCTGGTGACGATCTTCGACGCCTTTGCCAGCGCCGAGGAGCGTGCGGCCTTCCGCGCCGAGCTGCGCGCCGGCCTGGCCTGGGGCGAGGCCAAGCAGCGGCTGTTCGACCAGATCGAGCGGCAGATCGGCCCGATGCGCGCGCGCTATGACGAGCTGATGGCGCACCCGGAGAAGATCGAGGCCATCCTGCAGGCCGGCGCCGCCAAGGCCCGCGCCATCGCCCGCCCGCTGCTCGACGAGCTGCGCCATGCCGTCGGCCTGCGCAGCTTCCAGCCGCTCAAGGCCGCTGCGGCGCCCGCGGCCAAGGCGAAGGCGCATCTGCCGGTGTTCAAGCAGTACCGCGAGGCGGACGGCCAGTTCTACTTCAAGCTCAGCGCCCACGATGGCCGCGTGCTGCTGCAGAGCCAGGCCTTTGCCGGCGGGCGCGATGCGGGCGAGTGGGTGAAGAAGCTGAAGACCGACGGGGCTGCGGCGCTGGCCGGGGCGCCGGTGGGGTTGCTGGCCTTGGGTGAGGGCGTGAGCGAGGCCGAGGTGGCCGAGGCGCTGGCCGCGCTGATCGCGGCGGCGGCCGAGAGCTGAGCATCGACGGCGGCGCGGGATGAGTCCGGTCTGGCCCAGGCGCTCACCCCCGGCCGCTCTCCCAAGGTGGGAGAGGGGGGGCCGCACCGGGGTGCGGGACTGATGCCCATGAGCGCCGACCCTTCTATCGACCCCTTTGCCGCCGGCCGCTGGCTGGAGCGGCCGGCGGCCGAGGGCGTGTCGCACCGCGTCTGGTACTGCGAAGGCGGCGACCCCGGCGGCCGGCCGGTGCTGGTGATCCACGGCGGCCCGGGCGGGCGCAGCCGGCCGGAGTCGCTGGCGGGGTTGGCCGGGCTGCCGCTGCGCTGGATCGTCAGCGACCAGCGCGGCTGCGGGCGCAGCCTGCCGCTGGGTGAACTGCGCGGCAACACGCTGGAGTGGCTGCTGGACGACCTGGAGGCGCTGCGTGCCCACCTGGGCCTGGAGGGCTGGGCGGTGGCCGCTGGCTCCTGGGGAGCCTTCGTTGCGCTGGCCTATGCGGCGCGCCACCCGCAGCGGGTGCAGGGGCTGTTCCTGCGTTCGGCCTTTCTGGGCAGCACGGCGGAGCTGGCGCACTACCTGGGCGGCTGGGCGCCGTGGCTGGGCGAGCCCGGGCGCCGCTGGCTGGACGGGGAAAGCGGGGAGAGCGGGGAGGGCCCAGCGCCGTCCACGCCGCTGGATCTGGCCGATCTCTACCTCCACCACCGCCACGACCTGGCCGGGCTCAGCCCGGCCGGCCAGCCGGCCACGAGCGCGCAGGACCGGCTCGCCCTGGCCGCGCAGGCCTATGACGACGACCAGGGCGCGCCCGGCGGCGTTCTGGCGAGCGGGGCGCGCTGGTCGCTGGCGCGCATGCAGCGGCCCGAGGCCCGCAGCGAAGCCACCCTCGCCAGTTGGCGGGTGCACGCCCACTACGGCGGCAGCGGCTGGACGGCGGGCCACGACGCCTGGGGCTGGGCCGCAATGGTGCTGCCGGCGCTGGCGGTGCGGGGCCTGCCGCTGATGCTGGTGCATGGGGAGGCGGATGCGGTCTGCCCCGTGGCCACCACGGACCGGCTGGCGGCGATGTCAGCCCGGGGGGGCCTGGGGTCAGCGGGCCCCTGCGGCCCTGGGGTCGGGATGGGCGTCGAGGTCAGCCGCGTGCCCGGTGGCGGCCACCGCATGGGCAGCGAGCCGATGGCCGGCGCGCTGCGGGAAGCGGCGCAGCTCTGGGGTCGGCGGCTGCTGGCTTGACCGTGGTGCAGGAGGCCGCGCGGAACGCGGTGTGCCTTGTGGTGCGCAATGGGGCGCGGATGGCGGTGAGGCCGCTGGCAGCCCGTACCATCCCCGTGCCATGAACCTGCGTTTTGTCGAGGCCTTCCACTGGGCGGTGTCGCTCAAGAGCGTGACCCGCGCGGCGCAGAAGCTGCACATCACCCAGTCGGCGCTGTCGGCGCGCATCGCGGCGCTGGAGGAGGAGCTGGGCACGGTGCTGGTGGATCGGCGCGACAAGCAGTTCCGCCTGACCGTGGCCGGCCAGCGCTTCCATGTGCTGGCGCTGCGGCTGCTGGAGGTGCAGCGCCAGGTGCGCGCGGAGATGAGCAGCCACGCCGGCCGCGCGATGGTGCTGCGGCTGGGGGCCATCGAGTCGGTGGTGCACAGCTGGCTGACCGGCTGGCTGCAGCAGATGCGCAGCTCGCACCCGGACTTCGAGCTGGAGCTGACGGTGGAAACCTCGCCGGTGCTGGTCGACCAGGTGCGCCGCGGCGCGCTGGACCTGGTGTTCGCCGCACTGCCGGCGTCGGACTCGGCGGTGCGCACGCTGCCGCTGCCGCCGATGCCGATGGTGTTCGTCGGCCACGCGGCGCAGCACACCCAGCCGTGCTACAGCCTGCTGGACCTGAGCTGCATCGAGCTGCTGACCTTCCAGCGCGGCTCGCAGCCGCACCAGGCGCTGCTGGCGCTGTTCGAGCAGCACCGCGCGCCGGTGCCGCGGGTGCACACCATCTCGTCCATCTCGGCGATGGTGCAGCTGGTGGAAGGCGGCTTCGGCGTGGCCACGCTGCCGCAGGCCACGGTGCCGGCGCTGGCGCGGGGCGCGCCGCTGCGCGAGCTGGTGGCCGAGCGGGCGCTGCAGCCGCTGCCCATCCACGCCAGCTTCCGGGAGGACCCCACCTCCACCCTGACCCGCTCGGTGCTGGAGTCGGCGCAGGCCTACCTGGGGCAGCCGCCGGGCTGAGGTCGGCGGTCCCGGTCACTGCCGCAGGACCGGGCAGCCTCCGCCGGGCTCCGACGCGGGGCGGGGGACGCAGGCGGCGGTGGCCGCGGGCCGGCCGCGTCGACCCCTGTCGCTGCGCTGCGCAGGTGCACCCGTCTGGGGCGGTCTGTCCCCAGCGGGGTTCGTGAATTGAGTCATCAAAAAAATCGATGATGACAACGAAAAATTCTCGTTGGATCGTTGCGAAGGGGGCTTTCACAATCCGCCGCATTCGCTCCCTCACCCCAGCATCAGCCTCCGCGTCCAGCGGCATCGACCGACCCGGATGCAGGGCCACCCCAGGAGACAGGCATGAACCCTTGTGACAGCCACAGCCCCACCGCCTCCAACGGCTTGACGGCGCAAAGCACCGGCCGCGAGGTGCGGCAGGCCGCCCGCAGCGGCCGGCTGAGCGGCCACACCAGCGGCCTGGCCCGCGAGCAGGTGCAGGCCAACCTGGCGATCCTGCCGGCGTCGCTGGCGGGGGACTTCCTGCGTTTCTGCCAGCGCAACCCCAAGCCCTGCCCACTGCTGGCGGTGTCCGAGCCTGGCCAGTATCTGCTCGACGAATTGGGCGAGGACCTGGACATCCGCAGCGACGTGCCGCGCTACCGCGTGTGGCAGCACGGCGAGCTGGTGGCCGAACCCACCGACCTGCGTGAGTTTTGGCGCGATGACCTGGTGACCTTTGCGCTGGGCTGCTCCTTCAGCTTCGAGCATGGCCTGCTGGCCGCCGGCATCGCGCTGCGCCATGTGCAGCAGGGGCGCAATGTGGCCATGTACCGCACCAACATCGCCACCCGGTCGGCCGGGCCCTTCCACGGGCCGATGGTGGTGTCGATGCGCCCGATGAAGGCGGCCGACGCGATCCGCGCGGTGCAGATCACCGCCCGGGTGCCGGAGGTGCACGGCGCGCCGATCCACCTCGGCGACCCGGCGCTCATCGGCATCGGCAACCTGGCCCGCCCCGACTACGGCGACGCGGTGGAGGTGCTGCCCGACGAGCTGCCGGTGTTCTGGGCCTGCGGGGTGACGCCGCAGTCGGCCATCGCCACCGCCCGCCCGGCCTTCTGCATCACCCACGCGCCCGGCCACATGCTGGTGACCGACCGGCTGAACCGCCATCTCGGCCTGGGCTGAGCCCCGGCCGGGTTCACCCTTTGCCGCTGACCCTTCCCTTCCCCGCCCCCGCCCACCCCCCCAGACACAACCGACCTGCCGAGGAGATGACCATGCAAGCCGCCACCACCCGCCGCCACCTGCTGGCCCTGACCGCCACCGCCACCACCGCCGCCGTGCTGGGGCTGGCCACCCCCGTGGCGCAGGCCGCCACCGCCTGGGACCTGCCCACCGCCTACCCGGTGGCCAGCTTCCAGACCGAGAACCTGGCGGCCTTCGCGGCCGAGGTGGACAAGGCCAGCGGCGGCAAGCTCAAGATCACCCTGCACCCCAACGCCTCGCTGTACAAGGCCAACGAGATCAAGCGGGCGGTGCAGACCGGTCAGGTGCCCGCAGGCGAGTTCATCCTCTCCGGGGCGTCCAATGAGAACCCGCTGTTCGGCACCGACGCGCTGCCCTTCCTGGTCGACAGCTACGCCGAGGCGCGCAAGCTCGCCGGCATCGAACGGCCCTACCTGGAGAAGCTGCTGGCCTCCCAGGGCATGAAGCTGCTCTACACCGTGCCCTGGCCGGGCCAGAGCCTGTACAGCGTCAAGCCCATCGAGTCGGCTGCCCACCTCAAGGGCACCAAGATGCGCGCCTACAACCCGGCCTCCTCGCGCATCGCGCAGCTGATGGGCGCTCAGCCCACCACCATCCAGCTGGCCGAGCTGGGCCAGGCGCTGGCCACCGGCACGGTGGACAACTTCCTGACCAGCAGTGCCAGCGGGGTGGAGAACAAGCTCTACGAGAGCGTGAAGCACTTCTACCGGGTCAACGCCTGGCTGCCCAAGAACGCCGTGGTGGTGTCCACCAAGGCCTTCGACGCGCTGGACAAGCCCACCCAGGAGGTGCTGCTCAAGGCCGCCGCCGCCGCCCAGGAGCGCGGCTGGAAGGTCAGCGAGGCCAAGGACGCCGAGTACCAGAAGGAGCTGGCCGCCAAGGGCATGAAGGTGGCCGACCCCAGCCCCGCGCTGAAAAAGGACCTGAAGGCGGTGGGCGACAAGATGGTGGCCGAGTGGCTCAAGACCGCCGGTGCGGACGGCCAGGCCATCGTCGACGCCTTCAACAAGCCCTGACCTCTTCCGGCCAGCCTGCCCTGGCGGCGCGCCGGCCCACTGCAACGATCAATGAGGAGACAAGCGCATGAAGACGCTGCTCATGGCGTTCTACCGCCTGCTGGGCCTGCTGGCCATGCTGGCGATGGTGGCCGCATTCATCACCGTCGGCCTGGGCGTGGTCGCCCGGGAGGCCGGCTGGGACATCCAGGGCCTGGATGCCTACGCCGGCTACGCGATCGCCGCGGCCCTGTTCCTGGCGCTGCCGACCACCTTCCAGCGCAGCGAGCACATCCGCGTGACGCTGCTGCTGGAGAAGGCGCCACCCCGGTGGCGCAATGCGCTGCAGGTCTGGAGCCTGCTGGCGGCCAGCGTGCTGGCCGGCCACCTGGCCTGGTTCTCGCTGCGGCTGGTGTGGATCTCCCACTCCACCCACGACATCTCCCCGGCGATGGACGCCACTCCGCTGTGGCTGCCGCAGATGGCCATGGCGCTGGGCGCCTTCGGCCTGGCCGTGGCCTGCCTGGATGCGCTGGTGAGCCACCGCCTGGGTCTGCCCTTCTTTGCCACCCCGGCGGACGGCGAAGCCGCCCGCGTCGAATGAGGAGCAACCCATGGATGCCTTGATCGCCCTGTTGCTGATCGTGCTGATGCTGGTGGTGCTGGGCTCGGGCCTGTGGATCGGCCTGGCCCTGCTGGGGGTGGCGGTGTTTGCGATGCAGACCTTCAGCAGCCGCCCGGTGGGCGATGCGATGGTGCTGACCATCTGGGGCTCCACCTCCAGCTGGACGCTCACCGCCCTGCCGCTGTTCCTGTGGATGGGGGAGATCCTCTTCCGCACCCGGCTGTCGGAGGGCATGTTCCGCGGCCTGGCGCCCTGGCTGAACCGCCTGCCGGGCCGGCTGCTGCACATCAACGTGATCGGCTGCGCCATCTTCGCGGCGGTGTCGGGTTCGTCGGCGGCCACCTGCGCCACCATCGGCAAGATCACCCTGCCGGAGCTGAAGAAGCGCGGCTACCCCGACCCCATGGCCATCGGCACGCTGTCGGGCGCCGGCACGCTCGGGCTGCTGATCCCTCCGTCGATCATCATGATCGTCTACGGTGTGGCCGCCAACGTCAGCATCGCCAAGCTGTTCATGGCTGGCGTGCTGCCGGGCATCCTGCTGGCGCTGGTGTTCATGGGCTACATCGTGGTGTGGGCCCTGCGGCACCCGGAGCAGGTGCCCGCCGCCGACGCCTCCATGGGCTTGCTGGCCAAAGTCTACGAAGGCCGTCACCTGATCCCGGTGGTGCTGCTGATCGCGCTGGTGCTGGGCTCGATCTACTCCGGCCTGGCCACCGCCACCGAGGCCGCCGCGCTGGGCGTGGCCGGCTCCCTGGGGCTGGCGGTGGTGGAGGGTTCGATGAGCTGGCAGCGCTTCGTCGACGGGCTGGCCGCCTCCGTGCGGGTGTACTGCATGATCGGCCTGATCCTTGCGGGCGCCTCCTTCCTGACGCTGGCCATGGGCTTCATCGGCCTGCCGCGCCACCTGGCCGAGTTCATCGGCGGGCTGGGCCTGTCGCCCTTCGTGCTGATGCTCAGCCTGGTGCTGTTCTTCATCGTGCTGGGCTGCTTCCTGGACGGCATCTCGATGGTGGTGCTCACCATGGCGGTGCTGCTGCCCACGGTGCAGAAGGCCGGCTTCGACCTGATCTGGTTTGGCATCTTCATCGTGCTGGTGGTGGAGATGGCGCAGATCACCCCGCCGGTGGGCTTCAACCTCTTCGTGCTGCAGGGGCTGACGAAGCGCGACATCACCTGGCTGGCGCGCGTCTCGATGCCGATGTTCTGGCTGATGTGCGGCTTCGTCCTGCTGGTGTACTTCGTGCCCGGCATCGTCACCTGGCTGCCCTCGCAGATGCAGTAGCCGCCGCCCCGGCCCCCGCCTGGGCCCCGTGCCCTCCCGATTTCACACCTCAACGCTGGCATCGCTGCGACGCCGGGGCCTGCTGTGGCCCGTCGGTGCGGCGAACTGCAGCCCACCCTTTTTCGGAACCACCGTCATGTCTTCTGTCCCCTCGACCCCCGTGAAGCCGGCCCGCTGGCAGTTCTGGATCGACCGCGGCGGCACCTTCACCGACCTGGTCGGCCGCGCACCCGACGGCACCCTGCACACCCTCAAGCTGCTGTCCGAGAACCCGGAGCAGTACCGCGACGCCGCGGTGGAGGGCATCCGCCGCCTGCTGGGTCTGCCGCCCGGCGAGCCGATCACGCCCGAGCAGGTGGAGTGCGTGAAGATGGGCACCACGGTGGCCACCAACGCGCTGCTGGAGCGCAAGGGCGACCGCACGCTGCTGGTCACCACCCGGGGCTTGCGCGACGCACTGCGCATCGCCACCCAGGCGCGGCCCCGGCTGTTCGACCGCGCCATCCACCTGCCCGAGCGCCTGTACGAGCGTGTGGTGGAGGCCGACGAGCGCGTCAGCGCCCAGGGTGAGGTGGTCACACCGCTGGACGAGGCCGCCCTGCGTGCCGACCTGCAGGCCGCCTTCGACGCCGGGCTGCGCGCCTGTGCCATCGTCTTCCTGCACGGCTGGAAGGCGCCGGCCCATGAGCAGGCCGCCCAGCGCCTGGCGGCCGAGGTGGGCTTCACGCAGATCTCGGTCTCGCACCAGGTGAGCCCGCTGATGAAGCTGGTGCCGCGCGGCGACACCACCGTGGTGGACGCCTACCTCAGCCCGATCCTGCGCCGCTACGTGGACCAGGTGGCCAGCCAGATGCCGGGCGTGCGCCTGTTCTTCATGCAGAGCTCCGGCGGGCTGACCGAGGCGCAGCGCTTCCAGGGCAAGGACGCCATCCTCTCCGGCCCGGCCGGCGGCATCGTCGGCATGGTGCGGACTGCTTTGGTTGCCAAGCAGGAGAAGGTCATCGGCTTCGACATGGGTGGCACCTCCACCGACGTGAGCCACTACGCCGGCGAGTTCGAGCGCGCCTTTGACACCGAGGTGGCCGGCGTGCGCCTGCGCGCCCCGATGATGAGCATCCACACCGTGGCCGCCGGCGGTGGCTCGGTCATCCGCTTCGACGGGTCGCGGCTGCGCGTGGGCCCGGAGTCCGCCGGTGCCAACCCCGGGCCGGCCAGCTACCGCCGCGGCGGCCCGCTGGCCACCACCGACGCCAACGTGATGCTCGGCCGCATCCAGCCGGCCTGGTTTCCCAAGGTGTTCGGCCCCCACGCCGACCAGCCGCTGGACCGGGAGGTGGTGGTGCAGCGCTTCACCGAGGTGGCCCAGGCCATGAGTACGGCCGCCGGCAGGCCGGTGACGGCCGAGGAGGTGGCCGCCGGTGCGCTGCAGATTGCGGTGGCCAACATGGCCAATGCCTGCAAGCGCATCTCGGTGGCGCGGGGTTATGACGTCACGGGCTACACCCTGCAATGTTTTGGCGGCGCCGGTGGACAGGCGGCCTGCCTGGTGGCCGACGCGCTGGGCATGAGCCGCATCCTGGCGCATCCGCTGGCCGGCGTGCTGAGTGCCTACGGCATGGGCCTGGCCGACCAGACCGCACTGCGCGAGGCCTCGCTGGAGGCTCCGCTGGACGCCGGCGGACTCGCCCGTGCCCGGGCGCTGGCGCAGCAGCTGGCCACCCAGGCCCGCGATGAGCTGCTGGCCCAGGGGTTGTCCGCCGCCGTCCTGCGCACGGTGGCCCAGGTGCAGGTGCGCTACGAGGGCACCGACACCGCCTTGCCCTGCCCGCTGGCGCTGGAGGGCGATGCCGCCGCCGCGCTGGAGGCGATCACCACCGCCTTCGAAGCCGGCTACCGCCAGCGCTTTGCCTTTCTGATGCCCGGCCGTGGCCTGACGCTGGAAGCGGTGAACGTGGAATGTCTGGCTCCGGGCGAGGCGGTGGAGGCGACGGGCCTGCCCACCGCCGACGTGACGCCGCACGAACCCGCTCCGCTGGAGCGGGTGCCGATGTACTGCCTGGCCGACGAACGCCCGGCCGGCTGGCGCGAGGCCGGGCTGTTCCGCCGCGAGGGGCTGGAGCCGGGCGCCCGCATCACCGGGCCGGCCGTCATCGCCGAGAAGAACGCCACCACCGTGGTGGACGACGGCTGGCAGGCCGAGCTCACCGGGCGCGGCGACCTGCTGTTGCAGCGCATCCGCCCGCGCGCCCAGCAGCATGCGGTGGGCACCCAGGCCGACCCGGTGATGCTGGAGGTGTTCAACAACCTGTTCATGAACATCGCCGAGCAGATGGGGCTGCGGCTGCAGAACACCGCCTACTCGGTCAACATCAAGGAGCGGCTGGACTTCTCCTGCGCGCTGTTCGACGGCCAGGGCCAGCTGATCGCCAACGCGCCGCACGTGCCGGTGCACCTGGGCTCGATGAGCGAATCCATCCGCTCGGTGATCGAGCGCAACCCGGCGATGGTCCCCGGCGATGTCTTCGTGCTCAACGACCCGTACCACGGGGGAACCCACCTGCCGGACATCACCGTGGTGACGCCGGTGTTCCTGAACGGTGAGGCCCGCCCGGCCTTCTACGTGGCCAGCCGCGGCCACCACGGGGACGTGGGTGGCAGCACGCCGGGGTCCATGCCGCCGTTCTCGACCTCCATCAGCGAGGAGGGCGTGCTGATCGACAACTTCCACCTGGTGGCCACCGGTCCGGACGGCCACCCGGTGATGCGCGAGGCCGAGATGCGTGCCCTGCTGGCCAGCGGCCCCTGGCCCTCACGCAACCCCGACCAGAACCTGGCCGACCTGCGCGCCCAGATCGCCGCCAACGAGAAGGGCGTGCAGGAGCTGCGCGCCATGGTGGCCCAGTTCGGCCGCGACACCGTGGCCGCCTACATGGGCCATGTGCAGGACAACGCGGAGGAGAGCGTGCGCCGTGTCATCACCGCACTGTCACAACGGCCCCCAGGCCCCGTGGGCGCCAGCGCACTGCCCCCCACGGCGCCGCCCCCCGAGGGGGACCGGCCGACTTGGGGTGGCCCGGCGTCGGCCGGAGACGGCGAATTCACCCTCCCCCTGGACAACGGCGCCCAGATCCGCGTGGCGGTGCGGGTGGACGCCGCGCGCCGGGCGGCACAGATCGACTTCACCGGCACCAGCGCCCAGCTGCCGGGCAACTTCAACGCCCCGCGCGCCATCACCACCGCCGCGGTGCTCTACGTCTTCCGCACCCTGGTGGACGACGCCATCCCGCTCAACGCCGGCTGCCTCAAGCCGCTGGAGCTGATCGTGCCTGTGGGCAGCATGCTCAACCCGAACCACCCGGCGGCGGTGGTGGCCGGCAATGTCGAGACCTCTCAGTGCATCACCAACGCCCTGTACGGTGCGCTGGGCGTGCTGGCCGCCAGCCCCTGCACGATGAACAACTTCACCTTCGGCGACGATGCGCACCAGTACTACGAGACGATCGCCGGCGGCTCCGGAGCGGGCCCGGGCTTCGACGGCACGGCGGTGGTGCAGACCCACATGACCAACTCCCGCATGACCGACCCGGAGGTGCTGGAGACGCGCTTCCCCGTGCGGCTGGAGGCCTACACCGTGCGCGCCGGCTCCGGCGGCGCCGGGCAGTGGCGCGGCGGGGACGGCGGTGAGCGCCGCGTGCGATTCCTGGCGCCGATGACCGCCTCCATCCTCAGCAACGGCCGTCAGCACGGTGCCTTCGGTGCTGCAGGCGGCCAGCCCGGTGCGGTGGGCGAGAACTGGGTGCAACGCGCCGATGGCTGGTTGGATCGGTTGGGCCACATCGGCGAGGTGCAGATGCAGCCCGGCGACGTGTTCATCATCCGCACTCCAGGCGGCGGGGGCTGGGGGGTACCCCCCGCAGCCGCCGGGGAGGTTCGGCGATGAGCCCGGTGATCGCAGACCCCACCCGTGCCGCGGCGGGCCAGGGCGAGCCGGCCCTGTCGTACGTGCGCCACCAGGCCGACGGCCCCTGGCAGACCTACCTGACCCAGGTGGAGCGGGTGCTGCCCTACCTCGGCCCGCTCAGCCGCTGGGCGCAGACCCGTCTGGAGCCTTGGCAGGAGCTGTGCCAAGCCGCACAAGCCGCTGGACTAGCGGTGCACCGCCAGGTGCCGCGGCGTCCACGCATGCGGCTTGCGGTGCACGAAGTAGTGCCGCGCCACGTGGTAGCTGGGGTCGAAGCCGTAGAAGTTGCGGTGCATGCGCTGCAGCTCCTCCTCGCGGTGGCGCTGCAGCGGCTTGGCGGCCTCGTCGGCGGCGCGGCGGGCGGCCTTGGCGGCGATGCGCTCGGCCAAGTCTGGTGAGGCGGCCAGGGCCAGCGCCTGCTGGCGGGCCAGCACTTCCAGCTCGGCAGCGTCCTCGCCCAGCACCGCGTCGAGCAGGCCGATGCGCAGCGCCTCGGCCGCGCCGATCGGCAGGCGGCCCTGGGTGATGGCCTTGGCCTGCGCGGCACCGACGCGGCGGGGCAGGGTGTAGGTCCAGTACTCCGAGCCGTAGAGGTTGCCCATGTTCTTGTAGTGCGGGTTCTGCACCACGCCGGCATGGGCCCAGACCTGGTCGGCCGCCAGCGCCAGGAAGCAGCCGCCCGCGCCGGCGTTGCCTCGCAGCACGGCGACGGTGAGCCGGTCGGTCAGCGTCAGCAGCTCCAGCGCGGCGTCGTCCATCGCGTTGATGTTGCGCCAGGAGGCATCCGCAGCGCTGTCGTCGGCGCTGTTGCCAGGCGTGAGGCCCATCTCCGGCGCGGCGGCCTCGATGTCGTGCAGGTGGATGCCGTTGGAGAAGAAGTCCGGCCCGCCCGTCAGCAGCAGCACTTTGATCGGCCGCTGGCGCAGCGCGCGCAGGGTGTCGCGCAGGCGCTCGCACTGGCGGGTGCTCATTGCACCGTTGTGGAAGGCGAACTCCAGCCAGCCGACGCGCGCCTCGGCCGGGCCGAATTCTTCGTAGCGCAGCTCGTCCCAGTCGGCTTCGGGTCCCTCTGCCGGGCGCTCCAGCGGCGCGGGCCATTCTGGCAGCGCGGCGCATTCGGCGGCAAAGGCCCGGGTGGTGGCCAGCTTGAGTGTCAGGCCGTCCGGCCCGGTGGGTGCGCGGCGCACATGGCCGATCCAGATCGCGCCGTCCACCGTGCGCACCAGCACGCCCGGCCCGCGGCGGGCGATGGCGTCGCCCGGCTGGCCGAGCCCGGCGGCGCGTGCCCGCGTGGCGGCGTTGGCCGGGTGGGCGTCGAAGAGGTGTGCCGGCTGGCCGAACAGCGTCGAGGCGACGCCCGGGAAGCCATCCGCCGCGCGCAGGTGGCGCCCGATCGTCTCGCTGTCGTCGCGCCGCCAGTCGATGGCGCGGTCGGCCTGGCGCATCAGTGGCTGCCAGCCGTCGTCGCCCGCGGGCGCTTCGACGAGCGGCAGCGCCAACCTCTGCAGCGCCTCGCGCACCGCGCCCACCGCCGCGCGGGTCACCTCGCGTCGGTACAGGCTGGCCTTGGTGCCGGGGCGCATCGCAAAGCTCGCGTGCGCCAGCACCGGCCCGGCGTCGAACTCGTCGGTCGCCTGCAGCACCGTCACGCCCCAGTGCGCGCGCTCGCGCATCACCGCCCAGTCCAGCGCACTGGGCCCGCGGTCGCCCGGCGGGCCGGGGTGGACGATCAGGCAGGGCAGCCGCCGCCAGGTGGCCTCGGCGATGCGGCGCTTCAGGAAGGGCGCGATCAGCACGTCCGGCCGGAACAGGTCGATGGCCTCGTCGGTGACGTTGTCGGCAATGTCCAGCTCCACCGACAGCGTGTGCCCGTCGTCGCGCAGGGCGGTGAACAGGCGCTGGCTGAGGCTGTTGAAGCTGTGACAGAGCAGGAGGATGCGCATGGCAGTTTGGCTGGAGTCAGCTCACCGCCCAGAGCCTGAATTCGACGTGCCGGGCGGCAAAGCGGAAGTCCTGGTCGGTGGACAGCAGGGTCAGGTCATGGCGGCGGCAGAGCTGGATCAGCAGGGCGTCGATGGTGCCGATCTGCACGCCGCCTCGGCGGCAGGTGTTGCGTAGCTCAGCCGCTTCGATGTGGTCCTGCCGATCCGGCTGCACGCAGCCCAGCGCCGCGAAGTGCTCGATGATTCGCGCGCTGTCCTTCGGGCCGGCGAAGCCCTGCAGCAGCTCCTGCAGCACCAAGCCAGTGACGAACACCTGATCCGCACCGAGGATCGCCTCGCGCAGCGCCAGCACCTCGGGCGGTTGGGGCTGGGTGGCCTGGCGCCGCAGGGCAAGCGACCAGACGCTGGTGTCGACCAGCAGGCTCACGACTCAGCCCGGCTGCGCTCGGCCTTGGGGTCGAAGCTGCTGTCCCACTCCAGCTGACCGAACAGCTCCGCCACCCGCCGCTGCTCACGCCGGGCAATGAACTCCTGCAGGGCGCGGGTGACGGCGGCCTTCTTGGTCGGTTCGCCGCTGACCTGAAAGGCCCGCTCCAGCAGTTCGGGATCGAGGGCGAGGTTGGTGGCCATGTGTGACTCCTTCGGTTCCAGTCTACACATCCATCGTGGGCAGGACAAATCGGCCTCGTGTTCAGCAGATCCTCGGCAGCGGCTCCCCGCTCAGCCAGTCCACCACGCGCTGGCCGCCGAAGGCGGTGGTCATCTGCACGAAGTGGTGCGCGTCCTCCGTGACCACGCCGATGCGCGCAGCCTGAGCGCCCAGCGGGTGGGCGCGCATCGCGGCCAGCAGGGCGTCGGCCGCCTCGGGCGCGACGATGGCGATCAGCTTGCCCTCGTTGGCGATGTACAGCGCATCCAGCCCCAGCAGCTCGCAGGCGGCGTCCACTTGCGGCGCGATGGGGATCGCCGCCTCCTGCAGCATCATGCCCACGCGGGACTGGCGGGCGATTTCGTTGAGCGTGGTGGCCAGGCCGCCGCGGGTGGGGTCTCGCAGGGTGCGGACGGCGCCTTCCGGCACGGCGGCCAGCATCGCGGCGACCAGGCCGTGCAGCGCGGCGGTGTCGGAGACGATGGCGGTCTCGAACTCCAGCGATTCGCGCTGCGACAGCACCGCCACGCCGTGGTCGCCGATCGTGCCGGAGACCAGGATCACGTCGCCCACGCGGGCGCGCGCACCGCCGATCTGCCGGCCCTCGGGCAGCGCGCCCACGCCGGTGGTGCTGATGAACACGCCGTCGCCCTTGCCCTGCTCGACCACCTTGGTGTCGCCGGTCACCACCGGCACGCCGGCCTCGCGGGCGGCGGTGGCCATCGAGTCGACGATGCGCTTGAGGTCGGCCAGCGCAAAGCCCTCCTCGATGATGAAGCTGGCCGCCAGGTACAGCGGCGTCGCGCCCATCATCGCCACGTCGTTGACCGTGCCGTGCACCGAGAGCGCGCCGATGTCACCGCCCGGGAAGAACAGCGGCGAGATCACGTGGCCGTCGCAGGCCATCACCGGCCGGTGGCCGGGCGGCAGCGCCGGCAGCGCCGCGCCGTCGTTGCCCTGGCGCAGGAACTCGTTGTCGAAGGCGCGCGCGAACACCTCCTCGATCAGCTGCAGGCTGGCCCGGCCCCCGGCGCCGTGGTTCATGTCGATGCGACCGTGCTTGAGGTCGAGGGGGCGGATGTAGTCTTTCTTGGGGGTGCTCATGGGTGGGGTCTCAGAGGTTGTTATTGTACAATTTTGCGTACGCTATTGAAGCGGTGGAGAACTCGCCTTGGATGCCATTTCCTACTCGGCCGCGCGCGCCAACCTGGCCAGCACCATGGACCGCGTGTGCAACGACCATGAGCCGCTGATCGTCACCCGCAACGGCCAGCCCTCGGTGGTGATGCTGTCGCTGGAGGACTACCAGGCGCTGGAGGAGACGGCCTACCTGCTGCGCAGCCCCGCCAACGCCCGGCGGCTGCTCTCGGCCGTGCAACAGCTCTCGGCCGGCCAGGGCCAGGAGCGGGAGCTGGTGGAATGAAGCTGGTCTTTGCGGACGCCGCATGGGAGGACTACCTCTATTGGCAGAAGCAGGACCGCAAGATGGTGGAGCGCATCAACAAGCTGATCCGCGAAACCCAGCGCGAGCCCTTTGAGGGCGTCGGCAAACCCGAGCCGCTGAAGCACGCGCTGGCCGGCTTCTGGTCACGCCGCATCACCGAAGAGCACCGCATGGTCTACCGGGTCGAGGGCGACGCTTTGCTGATTGCGCAGTTGCGGTATCACTATTGACATTGGATGGATGCAGGACTCAGCGGGTCAGGGCTGGAAGCCTTGCCCAACGAGCTGGAGCCTCGCTGCGATCCTCAGAGCGTTCCATCTGTCCGCAGCTGCTTCCCGAACGCTTCCAGGGTCAAGGTGGGCTCACCTTTGCGTGCATGCGCCGCTGCGATGTCCGCCTCGTCTTCTGCTGACCGCTGCTGACGCCCGGCCCTCGTGCTCGCAGGCGGGGCGGCCACCACCGGAATGTCCCGGAAGCGCCCATAGCTGTAGTGCGCGGCGCAGGCGCCTTCGCTGGAGACCATGCACGAGCCCATCGGGTTCTCGGGCGTGCAGACCGTGCCGAAGAGCTTGCAGTCGGTGGGGCGCTTGACGCCGCGCAGGATGGCGCCGCACTCGCACTGTTTGTGGTCGGGCACGGGGGTGTAGCTGAGCTCGAACTTGCGCTCGGCGTCCCAGGCGGCGAAGGCGGGGCGGATCTTCAGCGCGCTGTAGGGCACCTCGCCCAGGCCGCGCCACTCGAAGCTGCTGCGCAGCTCGAAGACCTCGCTGACGACGGCCTGCGCGGCCAGGTTGCCCTCGGGCGTCACCGCGCGGGTGAATTCGTTTTCCACTTCGGCGCGGCCCTCGTTGACCTGGCGCACCAGCATGCGGATGGCCTGCATCACGTCCAGCGGCTCGAAGCCGGCGATCACCACCGGCTTGCGGTACTCCTCGGCGAAGTGCACGTAGGGGTCCGAGCCGATGATGATGCTGACGTGGGCCGGGCCGATGAAGCCGTCGATAGGCACCGTGCCGTACTGGCGCACCTCGGGGCTCTCCAGGATGTGCGTGATCGCGCTCGGCGTCAGCACGTGGCAGCAGAGCACGCTGAAGTTGGTGATCTGCTCCTTGGCGGCCTGGCGGATCACCAGCGCGGTGGGCGGCGTGGTGGTCTCGAAGCCGATGGCCAGGAAGACCACCTCGCGGTCCGGGTGCTTGCGCGCCAGCCCCAGCGCGTCGGCGGCGGAATAGACCATGCGGATGTCCGCGCCGCGGGCCTTGGCCTTCATCAAACTGAGGCTTTCCGAGGCCGGCACGCGCATCACGTCCCCGTAGGTGCAGAGGATCACGCCCCTTTCCATCGCCAGCTTGATCGCCAGGTCCACCCGGCCGATCGGCAGCACGCAGACCGGGCAGCCGGGGCCGTGGATCATGCGCACGTTGGGCGGCAGCAGCTCCGTGACGCCGTAGCGGGAGATGGCGTGGGTGTGGCCGCCGCAGAACTCCATGAAGCTGTACTGGCGGTCGGGCCGGGCCTCGGCGGCGAGGCTCTCGGCGATGCGCCGGGCGAGGTCGCCGTCGCGGAATTCGGTGACGTACTTCACTGCGACTGCTCCACGGCGGCAGCCTGCTCGACGGCGGAGAGCTCGGCAAACAGCGCCAGCGTCTGCGCGGCCTCCTCGGGGTCGATCACGCCGATGGCGTGGCCGACGTGGACGATGACGTAGTCACCGACCTGCGCCTCCGGGGTCAGGGCGCCACTGACGCGCTTGCGCACGCCACCGAGGTCGATCAGCAGCTCTTCACCATCGAGTCGTTCGATCACGCAGGCGGGCAGGGCGAGGCACATGGGTCTTGTTCTCGGGAAGGAAGTCAGGGAAGGTGGGCTGCCGGAGCGGCGCCCAGCAGGTGGTCGAGGGCGATGGCGGCCTGGCCCAGCGCGAGGCCGCCGTCGCCGGGTGGCGCCTGGCGGGCTTCCAGTGGGGTCAGGCCGCGCTCGGCCAGCGCGGCGACCAGGCCGTTGCGCAGGCGGCGATTGATGAGGCAGCCGCCGCCAAGCGCCACCCCGTGCAGGCCGGTGGCGCGGGCGTGGTGGGCCACCCAGTCGGCGAGCGCGGCGACCAGCGTGGCGTGGAAGGTGGCGGCAATCGTGGCGGAGGCCGTCGGAGCTTCCGTCGCATCGGCGAGATGAGTCCACAGGCCCGGCCAGGTCAGCCGGCCTTCGGCGTCGATCCGCCAGGCGTCGGGCCAGGGTGTGGCGGGGTGGTCTGCGGCCAGCGCCTCCAGCCGCATCGCAGCCTCGCCCTCGTGGCGCTGCACCGGGCAGAGGCCGAGCAGGGCGGCGGCGGCGTCGAAGAGGCGGCCGGCACTCGGTGTGGGTGGGCAGTTCAGATTGCGCGCCAGCAGCCGGGCGATCTGGCCGGCGCCAGCCTGGTCGGCAAAGCGGGCGGCAATCTCCTCGCCGCGGCCCAGTGCGTGCAGCACGGCGGCACCGAGGCGCCAGGGCTCGGCCGCGGCGCGGTCCCCGCCGGCCAGCGCGAGTGTCGGCAGGTGGCCGAGGCGCTCAAACCCACCGCTGGAGACTCGCAGCAACTCGCCGCCCCAGGGCGTGCCGTCGTCGCCCAGGCCCACGCCGTCCAGCAGCAGGGCCAGCGTCGGTGCGGTGGCGCCGTGTTCGGCCCGCACCGCGGCGGCATGGGCGTGGTGGTGCTGCACCGCGAGCGTCGGCACGCCCCATTCGGCGGCCAGGGCCTGGGCGTGCTGCGTGCTGAAGAAGTCGGGGTGGAGGTCGTGCGCGATGAGCTGCGGTCGCACGCCGAGGAAGTCGCGCAGCCGCTCTATTGCCTCCACCAGCGCGTGCCGGCAGGCGGCGCTGCCGAGATCTCCGATGTGCGGGGAGAGAAAGGCCTGGTTGCCGCGCGTCAGGCAGACGGTGTTTTTCATCCACGCGCCGGTGGCCAGCACCGGCGGCGCGTCGGCGGGCACGCCGGGCAGCTCGATCGGGTCGGGTACGTACCCGCGGGCGCGGCGCACGAACGGGGCGAAAAAGGCGGAGGAGACGGCGCCATCGGCGCCACGCATCGGCCGGCGTACGCTGTCATCCACCCGGCCGAGGATGGGGCGGTTGTGCACCAGCAGGGCATCGCACAGGCCGCCCAGGCGTTCGACCGCCTCGGCCTCGTCCACCACCAGCGGCTCGCCGCCGGGGTTGGCGCTGGTCATCACCAGCAGCGTGGGCTGGGCCGCCTCGCGCCAGGCGCGGCCCGCGGGCCGGCCGAGCAGTTCGTGGATCAGCAGCGCGTGCAGCGGCGCAGCCGGCAGCATCAGGCCCCAGTCATTCAGGCCGGGGGCGATCAGCGGGTGGCGCTCGGCCACGCCGGTTCGCGTGGGCAGCAGCAGGATGGGCGCCGCCGGGCTGGCGAGCAGCCGGGCGGCATCGTTATCCACTTCTGCCCACTGCCGCGCGCTGGCGACGTTGGGCACGAGCAGTGCGAAGGGCTTGCTGGCGCGCTGCTTGGCGGCGCGCAGGCGCTGCAGCGGCGCAGCTTACCGGGCGTCGCAGACCAGGTGGTAGCCGCCCACGCCCTTGACGGCCAGGATCTGCCCGGCGGCCAGCCGCCGCGCGGCCTCGGCCAGCGGGTCGACGCCAGCGATCGGCGTGCCGTCCGGCTGCCACAGCGCCAGCTGCGGGCCGCAGGCCGGGCAGGCCACGGGCTGGGCGTGGAAGCGGCGGTCGCTGGGGTCGCGGTACTCGCGCGCGCAGGCGGGGCAGAGCGGGAAGCCGGCCAGGCTGGTGTTCGGCCGGTCGTAGGGCAGCCGCTGGGTGATCGTGAAGCGCGGGCCGCAGTGGGTGCAGTTGATGAAGGCGTAGCGGTGGCGGCGGTCGGCGGGGTCGAAGAGCTCGTCCAGGCAGTCGGCGCAGGGCGCGGCGTCGGCCGGCAGGCCGGTGGCCAGCGCCGCGCCGGCGTCGCTGGCGAGGATGCGGAAGCCCGCTTCGTCGCTGCGCACAGTCTGAGGCGTCTGCTGCAGCGCGTCGATGCGCGCCAGCGGCGGCGGCGACTGGCGCAGCCGTTGCGTGAAGACCCGCAGCGCGGCGGCGGGGCCCTGGACCTCGCACTGCAGCCCGGCGGCGTCGTTGCGCACCCAGCCGTTCAGGCCCAGCGCCAGCGCCTGCTGCGCGCACCAGGGCCGGAAGCCCACGCCCTGCACCGCGCCGCGCAGGTGCAGGTGTAGGCGCAGCTCGGCGACCGACGCGGCATCCGCCTCAGTGGCATCGGGCTGCAGCAGGGCATTCATCGTCGCAGGCCCGCTCGCGTTCAGCCCTTGGCGGCAAGCTGCGCTTCCAGCTCGGCGACGCGCGCGCGCAGCCGTGCCAGCTCGGCGGCTTCGGGCGATTCTTGGGATTCGGTGGGCTGGTCGCCTTGCAGCAGCCAGTCCAGCCAGGCGTCCATGCCCTGGCCGCTCCTGGCCGAGACCAGCAGCACCTCGATGCCCGGGTTGACGCGCTGGGCGTACTCGATGCACTTCGCCACATCGAAGTCCAGGTGCGGCAGCAGGTCCACCTTGTTGAGCAGCATCAGCTTGGCGGCGGCGAACATGTCCGGGTACTTGATCGGCTTGTCCTCGCCCTCGGTCACCGAGAGGATAGCCACCTTGGCGCGCTCGCCCAGGTCCCACATCGCGGGGCAGACCAGGTTGCCGACGTTCTCGATGAAGAGCAGCGCGCCCGGGCCGTGGTCCGCGGTGTGGCTGTGGGCGTGCTCGCCGGTGTGCGAATGCTCATGCACGTGCACCGAGCCATCCGAGTGGGTGTGCGCATGCGCGTGGCCGTGGGCCTGCCCGGCGGCGTGCGAGTGCTCGTGCACATGGCCGTGCAGCGACAGGCGGCCGAAGGCGTCGGCCACCATCGGCGCGTCCAGGTGGCAGCCCTTGCCGGTGTTGACCTGGATCGCCGGAGCGCCGGTGGCGCGGATGCGGTCGGCGTCGTTGCTGGTCTGCTGGTCGCCCTCGATCACCGCCACCGGCAGCTGAGGTGCGCGGGCCTTGAGCGCCTCGATGGTGGCGCACAGCAGCGTGGTCTTGCCCGAGCCCGGGCTGGAGACGAGGTTGTAGGCCACCACGTCGTGCGCGGCGAAGTGGGCACGGTTCTGCTCGGCGATGCGGTTGTTGGCGCCGAGCACGTCCAGCTCGATCTTGATCGCGCGGGCCTGGCTCATGCCGGGCACCGAGACGCGGGCGCTGCCGGCGCCGTAGTGCAGGTCGCCGGTGGCGGCGTCCACCTGCGGCGCGCCGTCCGGGCGGATCACCTCAGCGTGGTCATGGCCGTGATCGTGCGAATGGCCGTGCGAATGGCCGTGCGTATGTTCGTCGGCATGGTCATGCGCGTGGTCATGGTCGGGATGCCCGTGGCGCGTGTCGTGCGCCGGGTGGTGATGGGCGTGGCTGTGCACCACGCCGTCCTCGTGGCGATGCTCATGAGCATGGTCATGTTCATGCTCATGCGAGTGGGCGGTGGCGGGCTGGGCGCCCGGGGTGCCGGTGGCACATCCGCAAACGACACACATGGGGAACTCCTTCGGCAGAAATCAGGTGGGTTGGCTCGCCGCAGCGGGGGGCTGGGTGGATGCGTCGTCGTGCACGATCAGGTCGACCACGCGCAGCTCGGTGCCGCCGGTGGGCTGGATCTGGTGGCCGCCGCACAGCGGGCAGGGGTCGGCGCGGCTCTGGATCTCGACCGTCGTGCCGCAGGCCAGGCACCAGGCGGCGCCGGGCGGTTCGTCGATCAGGATCTCGGCGCCCTGCAGCACGGTGCCGTGGGCGCAGGCCTCCAGTGCGAAGCGCAGCGCGTGCACGTCCACGCCGGAGAGCGCGCCGGCCTCCACGCGCAGCTGCGAGACGCGCTGGAAGTGCTCGCGCGCGGCGGCGTCCTCGACCACGCGCACGATGCCGCCGGCCAGACTCAGTTCATGCATCGGGGGATCCTTCGGCGGTCGCACGTTCGGTGGGGGCATCGGCTGCGTCGATGGAGAAGGCCACGCAGGGGTCGAAGGCCACCGCCAGCCGCTGGGCAGCGACGGGGCGTTCGTCGGCGGGCCGCCCCGACAGCCCGGCCAGCGCCTGCGCCAGCACGCCGCGGGGGTGGAAGTTCCATTCGGTGGGCGCCAGCACGCGGCAGGCCTCGACGGTCTGGCCGGTGGGGTCGAGCCGCACCCAGTGGACCAGCAGGCCGCGGGCCATCTCGGTCCAGGCGATCCCCTCGCCCGGGCTCAAGGTCAGCGCGCCGCGGGTGAGCCAGTGTTCGCCTTCCGGGCTGGCGAGCTGCAGCAGGTCGACGACGCGGGCGACGAGGCGGTCCCAGGCGCTGTGCACAGCCGCGGCCGGGCCGTGGCGGCGGTTCCAGGGGCCGGTGTCGGGCAGGCTGTCAGCCAGCTGCGGGGCGATCCAGAAGCCGGGTTCGCGGGCGAGGGCCGCCGCGATCCCACGCAGCCGGGCCTGCAGCGCGGCCTCGTCGCCGGCGAGCAGCGTGGCGGCCGGTGCACTCGCCATCAGGCGGTCGGCACGGGCCGGGCCGGTGAGCTGGCTGGCCAGCAGGCGCGCGATCAGGGGCGGCTTCGCCAGGCTGGCCTGCCCCAGCGCCCAGCGGGCGGCCCAGCCCTGGGGGTCGCCGGTGTGTGCGGCCAGCCAGTCGGCCACAGGCATGGCCAGCAGGGCGTGCGCGAGCCAGTCGGGCAGGGCGGCCAGGCGCTCCTCGGCCGGCCAGTCGCTGCGCCACAGCGGGCAGGCGCGCAGCAGCAGGGCGCTGGCGGCATCGCGGGCGGCGTGGCTCAGCCCCGGCGGCGTGGCGCCGGGCAGCTGGCGCGGCCAGTCGTGCACGATGCGCAGGATCTGGTCGCGCGCGGTGGCCAGGCGCAGCGCCTGGGCCTCGCCCGCGGTGCGGCCGGGGTCGGTGTCGCCCCGGGCGGCCAGCACCGCGCGGCGGGCGGTGAGCCGGTGCGCCTGGGCGCACAGGCTGTGCACGGCGGCGAGCAGGTCGGGGAGCTGGTCGGCCGGCTTGCCTGGGGCCAGGCGGGGTACGACCTCGGGCCGGCTGCTGTCGATGGCCGGCAGGCCTGCTCCGGCACGCAGGCGCACCTCGCCGGCCAGGTTGGCGGGGGCGCGCGCACCCGCACCCGCACCCGCACCCATGCCGGCAGCCGCGCCCGCGCCTGGCTGCGCAGTCGGTCCGGTGGCGGGGGCGGTGGGCGAACTCATGGACGGCGATTGTGGGCGCAGGACGCCATCAGGGTCGTTGATCGGCCGCACGGGTGCCGCCGAACAGGAAGCCGCGCCGGGCCGGGCGCTCCACCGGGGTGGGTGCGGCGGCCGGCGCGGCCACGGGACCGGCCGGAACGCTCGAAGCCGCGGGAGCAGTGGCCGGGGACGCCGTGACCGATGCCGTTGCCGGCGTGCGCAGCAGCTTCATGACCTCGGCCGCCGTGGCGACCGCGGCCGCCTGGTCGGCGAAGTGGAACATCGGCGAGTACAGCGAACACTGCTCGTAGTGGCCCAGCCGGTCCTCCTGCGCGCCGACGAAGTAGAGCGGCTCGCTGCCACCGACCGCGCGCAGCGCGTCGCGCCCCACCTGCAGGCAGCCGGCCGCGGCGGCGCCGGCGAGATCGGCCAGCGGCTGCACCGGCAGGCGCAGCAGGTTCATGAACCAGGGCGTCACGAGCACGCCGCAGAGCCAGCCGGGCGCATCCGGCAGCGGGGCGAAGCCCACCGCCCGCACCTGCAGCGCCGCGTGCAGCACCGGCACCCCCGCCATGCGGGTGGCGGCGATGTGCCGGAAGGTGCGCTCCAGGTTGTCAATGCGTTGCTCGACCGCATCCAGCAGCCGCCGCGGATCCGGCTTTGCTGGTCCGCTGGCGGCGCCCCCCTGGGGGGGAGCGGCGAAGCCGCAACGGGGGGGGGTCATGTCACAACCATGAACTGGTCGGCGGCGCCGTCGCAGCGCGGGCAGCGCCAGTGCGCCGGCAGGGCGGAGAACGGCGTGCCGGGGTCGATCTGCCAGACCGGGTCGCCCTCGGCCGGGTCGTAGACGTACCAGCAGATCTTGCACTCCAGCTGGGTGTCGGGCGCCAGCTTGGCCGCGTCGCCGAGATAGCTGCCTTCAAAACCACTCATGCCTGTTCCACCCACTGCAGCACCTCGGTCAGGCGCTCGGCCGAATCGGCCAGGTCCTCGGTGGCGGCGCAGGCCACCTCGGGCAGGTCCACCACCTCGACGGCGTTGAGGATCACCGCGTCCTGCGAGTTGTAGTAGACGACCCGCCAGGTGTGGTCCACCGCCGCGTTGGTGATGCGGCAGTTGCCGTAGCCGCGCGAGAGGATGACGACGCGGCCGGTGCCGATGATGTGGTCGATGTAGGCGATGTCCTCCGGCGTGACCGGCAGCAGCGAGAGGTTGACCACCTCGGCGCTCTGGCCGGCGCGCCAGTGCAGGCGGTGCTCGGCCAGCTCGGCCAGGATGGCCGGGGCGTTGAGCACGCCCGGCGGCAGCGGCTGCAGCGGCGCCAGCGGTGCGCGGGCGTCGTCGCGGGCGGCCTGGCGCAGGATGGCCGGCACCGGGCCGACCTCGATGTGGTCACGCACCAGGCCGTCGTCGCTGCGCTCGATCACGCGCCAGACGCCGGCGAACACCGACTCCTGGATCTGCACCCGCGGCAGGGCGTGGGCCTGGCCGGGGGCCCCCGGCTCGGCCAGCACCTGGGCGCTGACTTCGCCCTCGCCCAGCACCTGGTGGATCAGCGCCAGGTCGTCGGCGCCCAGGACTTCCAGGCGCACGGGCTCGACCGCCTGCCCGGCCAGCAGCGCCTGCAGGCGCGCGTGCACCTCGTGCAGGGCGCGCAGCGCCGGGCCGTGGCCGGCGAAGGCCTCGGGCTCGGGCAGCGGGGGCGGCTGGAAGGTGGCCATGCCCTGCGGCAGGCTGAGGTAGTCCAGGCCTTCGTCTTCGGACTGGCTGCCGGCGCCGAGGGCGACCACCGGGATGGGGAAGGACTTCGGATCGTACGGGAGGCTCATGCGGGGCTCCGGAAGGGATTCGGTCTGCGGAACTCAGGACTCAGTGGCAGGCAGCGCCGGCATCGGCATTCGCCGAGACGACCGGGATGCCGACGGTGGGGGCCCGGCTGATCGGGGCCTCCAGCGCCTCGCCGACCTTGGCCACGTACTCGGTCCAGTCGTGCATGCCGGGCAGGACGGTAACGTAGGCACCGTCGCGCAGGAAGACCAGCGCGGGCCAGCGGTTGCTGCCGAAGCGGCGGGCGATCTCGGTCTCGTGCTCACGGTCGACCACGCCGACGGCGAAGCGGCCCGGGTGGGCGGCCTGCAACTCGGGTAGCACGACGGCCACGTCCAGCGCCTCGGGGAAGCGCACCGGGTCGCCGCTGAGGAAGAGCACGCGGTCACCCGCCTCGGCGAGGAAGGCGTCGAGCGTCTCGGGCGTGATCCAGCGGGCGCCGAACTGCTGGACCAGGCGCTGCTGCAGGGGGTGGGCGGTGTCGTAGCTCATGGGGTGTCTCGGGCAGGGTGGAGTGGCGCTGAGGGCGTCAGCTGCGCGGCGCGGCGCCGGTGAGCGCAGCGAGTTGGTCGGCGCTCATCATCGAAGGCAGGTCAAAGGCCGCCTCGGTGTCGGCAGCGGTGGCGGTGTTGCCGGCCATCACGGCGTCGAGCAGGTCGAGGGTGGCATCGACTTCAGCGGCGCGCTCGGGCGTGATCGCCTCGCGGGCGCCGTCGAGGAAGACCAGCAGCCAGTCACCGGCGGCCGGCTCGTCGACCAGCGCGGTGTTGACGAGGCGGACTTCTCCACGCCCTTGCACCAGCGCGTGGCCGGGCCGGGTCTCGATGACCTGCATGGGGATGCCGATGCACATGGACTGGCTCCCCTCAGGTGGTCGACGCGGCCGCGGCCGGCGTGCCGTCCGGGTGGTTGCCCGGCAGGGTCATCAGGAAGCGTTCGTCGCCGACGCGGCAGGCCAGCCCGGCGTCCGGGCGGCCGGATTCGTAGGCCGCCAGGCCCAGGGTCGGCAGGGTCACGGCCTCCGAGTGGTCGGGCGGGGCTTGGCGGGTGCGGGGCTCGGCGCCCCAGGCGCGCAGCCGGTCCACGCCCAGCGCCAGGGCGTCTTCCATCGCCAGCTTGACGCTCTCGCGCAGGCTGCCGCCGTAGTCCTCCAGCTCCTCGGGCTGGCAGCCGATCAGCAGCACCTGCTCGGGGTAGTGGCCGGTGAGCTGGGCCAGCATCAGCACCTCCTGGAAGCCGGTCTGGTGCAGGCTCATCTTCTTGGCGCCGAGGAACTTGGGCACTTCCTCGTTCTCGACGATCTTGAGCGTGCCGGGCGGCAGGCCGTAGTCCACCGCGTCGAAGATGATGAGCCGCTGCGCGGCCTGCACGTGGTGGATGAGGTACAGGCCCTGGGTGCCGCCGTCGATCAGCTGCACGTTGGGCGCCAGGTCCCAGCGCTGCTGCAGGGCCTCGACGCAGCGCACGCCGAAGCCCTCGTCGGCCCAGAGCACGTTGCCGATGCCGAGCACGACGATGGCGTCTTCCGGATCTTCCAGCAGGGTGTCACGGGTAGGGTGACAGGTGCTTTCGGGCGTGGAGGCAGTCATGGCGTGGATCAGGAGGAACCGCCGGGGCGGAAAAGGAGGGTGTCAGACGCGCAGTTCGCGCGCCGACACCGGGAGGATAGGGGCCGATGGGTGGCTGAACGGCGCAGGGCCTGCCAGTGGTGCCAGCTGTCCCAGCGGGACTGCTGCTCAAGCCAGAAGCCGGCGTCCACCCCGAAGGCCAGTGCGCAGCGGATCGCGGTGTCCGGCGACATCGCGCGCTGGCCCTGCACCAGCTCGTTGACGCGCCGGCGCGAGATGCCCAGCAGGCGGGCGGCGGCGCTCTGGTTGATCGCCAGTGGCGTGAGCACCAGGTGGTCCAGCAGGCGGCCCGGGTGGATCGGCCGGCGCAGCGGCACGCCACGCGGCACATGAAGCCCCTCCACCCAAGCAACCGCCGCGGAACCGGCTCCGCCGGTCCGCTGGCGGTGCCCCCCAGAACCCGGAGGGTTCCCTCCAGGAACGGGGGACGCGCCGAAGGCGCTTCGGGGGGGATTCATGTCACCTCTTGAAGGTGCGGTAGCCGGAGATCATGGTGGACACCATGCTCTGGCGGCCCATGATGTCCTCGCGGATCGCGGCGTAGACGTGCAGCGTCACGAAGATCACCATGCCCCACATGCCCATGCGGTGCCAGGTGTGCAGGTTCTGGCTGTTGTGGTCGAACAGGGTGATCACCCAGCCGAACATCACCTCCTGCCACGATCCCATCTGCGCGCCTTCGCCGTACATCGCGAAGCCGGTGCAGACCATGAAGACCGAGAACAGGAAGAAGCCGAAGAACATCGCCAGGCGCGCCATCGGGTTGTGGCCCACGTACTGGCTGGGCTGCGGGATCAGGAAGGCGTACCACTTCAGCATCGTGATCACCTCGCGCCAGTAGGCCGGCGTGAAGATGGGCAGCACGAACAGCTCATGCGCGTGGTGGTTGCCCACGATGGCCCAGTAGATGCGCCCCAGCAGGCCCACCGCGAACACATAGGCCGCACTGAAGTGGGCGAAGCGGATGTAGCCCATCAGGTAGTGCTCGCTGGCCTCGCCGGGCATCGTCGGCAGCGGCGCGCCGATGAAGTAGCCGGTGACGGCCAGCACCGTGATGGCCAGGGCGTTCACCCAGTGCCAGGCCCGCACCGGCGCCTCGTAGACGTAGACCGACTTGGTGGTGGCGCCGTGCTCGACCGCCGCGGTGTCGATGCCGGTGGCATCGGCAAGCTTCTGTGTGGTGGAGGTGCTCATGGCCGCTCCTGGTTCAACGCACCTTGACGGTGGTGAGTTCCTGTCCGTCCGGGCTCATCACGTGGGTGGAGCAGGCCAGGCAGGGGTCGAAGCTGTGCAGCGTGCGCAGGATCTCCAGTGGCTGCTCCGGGTTGGCCATTGGCGTGTTCATCAGCGAGGCCTCGAAGGCGCCGATCTGGCCCTTGTGGTCACGCGGGCTGCCGTTCCACGTGGTGGGCACCACGCACTGGTAGTTCTCGATGCGCCCTTCCTTGATCCGGATCCAGTGCGCCAGGCCGCCGCGCGGCGCGGCGGTGCAGCCCACGCCCTTGGCTTCCTTCGGCCAGGAGGCCGGGTCCCACTTGTCGACGTTGGCGGTGGCGGTGTCGCCGGCCTTGATGTTGGCGATCAACTCGGCGTGGTCGTCCACCATCATCTCGGCACAGTACTGCGCTTCCAGGCAGCGCGCCAGCGTGCGGCCGATGGTGCTGGGCAGCATCTGCTTGAGCGTGAACTGCGTTTCCGGCAGGCCCAGTGCCTTCGGGATGGCGCTGTTGATCATCTGGGCGGCGAACTCCAGCTGCTCCTTCGGGCGCTGGGCGTACTTGTTGCCCTTCTTGGCGTGGGCGTAGGCCAGGATGTAGCGCGGCAGCGGGCCGACCTCCATCGCGTGGCCGCGCCAGCGCGGGGCCTTGATCCAGCTGTACTTGGCGCTCTCGTCGACCTGCTCGATGGCGGTGCGGCTGCCCTTGAACTTCGGGCCCTCGGGCTTGTAGTTCGGTTCGGTGACGCCGTCCCAGGGGTGCAGGCCCTTGTTGTCGCCCCCAATGGCGTCGGCGTACTTGTACCAGCTGTGGGTGACGAACTCCTGCACCTGCTCCGGGTCGCGCGGGTCGACCGGCAGGATCTCGTCCCAGTTGCCGTTGATGATCGCGCCGCCGGGCAGCTGGTCGGTCGACTTGTCGTAGTTGACCTTCGGGAACTCGCCGTAGTCCAGCACATTGGTGGCCGACAGGCCGCCGCCGTGCAGCCAGCCGGCGTGCTTGTAGAGCGTGCCGATGGCCAGCACGTCGGGCAAGTAGACGTTCTTGACGAACTCCACCATCTCGTCGATGCGCGCCTTGATGAAGTTCAGCCGCTCCATGTTGATCGGCGCACCGGCAGCACCGTTGCCGTCGATGTTGATGGCGCAGGGCATGCCGCCGACCAGGAAGTTCGGGTGCGGGTTCTTGCCACCGATGATGGTGTGCACCTTCACCCACTCCTTTTGCAGGTCCAGCGCCTCCAGGTAGTGGGTGACGGCCATCAGGTTGGCTTCGGCGGGCAGCACATAGGCCTTGTTGCCCCAGTAGCCGTTCATGAAGGGCCCGAGCTGGCCGGACTCGACGAACTTCTTCAGCCGGTTCTGCACGTCGCGGAAGTAGCCCGGCGACGACATCGGGTGGCTCGGCGACACCAGCTGCTGCAGCTCGCTGGTCTTCTTCGGGTCGGCCTTGAGCGCGCTGACCACGTCCACCCAGTCCAGCGCGTGCAGGTGGTAGAAGTGCACCGCGTGGTCGTGCACCTGCAGCGTCTTGTTGAACAGCTCGCGCAGCAGGTGGGCGTTCTTCGGGATCTTGATGCCCAGTGCGTCCTCGACCGCGCGCACGCTGGTCAGCGCGTGCGTGCCGGTGCACACGCCGCAGATGCGTTCCACGAACGCCCAGGCGTCGCGCGGATCGCGGCCCTTCAGGATCACTTCGAGGCCGCGCCACATCGTGCCGGTGGAGACGGCGTTGCGGATGACGTTGTCCTTGTCGACGTTCACCTCGCAGCGCATGTGGCCTTCGATGCGGGTGACCGGGTCGACGACGATGCGGCGCCCGCTGTCGTCGAGCTTGAAGCCTTGCGTTTCAATCGCGCCCATGGATGTTCCTCAGTGTTCTCGGTGTTCTGTTCGTGCCGGGCGGGTCACTGACCCGACGTGGTCTGCGTCGCCTGCGGCTTGGTGGCCGCACGCTTGATGGCCGAGACCGCCGCGTGGGCGGCCACACCGGCGCCAACGATCGCTGCGGCCGTGCCGCCGACCTTGTCGGCATTGGCCTCGATGCCGAACTGGTGGATGTCGGTCAGGCGGTTGTAGAACGAACCCTTGTCCCAGAAGCCGTCTTCCGAGCAGCCGATGCAGCCGTGGCCGGCCTTGATCGGGAAGCTCGTGCCCTCGTTCCACATCACCGTGGAGCAGGCGTTGTAGGTGGTCGGGCCCTTGCAGCCGACCTTGTAGAGGCAGTAGCCGCGCTTAGCGTACTCGTCGTCGAAGGCCTCGACGAACTGGCCGGCGTCGAAGTGCGGCCGGCGGTAGCACTTGTCGTGGATGCGCTGGCTGTAGAACATCTTCGGCCGGCCCTGGCGGTCCAGCTCGGGGATCTTGTCGAAGGTCAGCATGTAGGTGATCACGCCGGTCATCACCTCGGCGATGGGCGGGCAGCCCGGCACCTTGATGATCGGCTTGTCGGTGATCACCTTGTCGATCGGCGTGGCGCGCGTCGGGTTCGGCTTGGCAGCCTGCACGCAGCCCCAGCTGGCGCAGGAGCCCCAGGCGATGATGGCCTTGCAGTCCTTGGCCACGCGCTTGAGCTTTTCGATGAAGGGCTTGCCCGACTGGATGCAGAACATCCCGTCCTCGTTGAGCGGCGGATTGCCCTCCACGGCCAGGATGTAGTTGCCCTTGTACTTCGTGATGATCTCGTCCAGGATCGCCTCGGCCTGGTGGCCGGCGGCGGCCATCAGCGTGTCGTCGTAGTCCAGGCTGATCATCGACAGCACCACGTCCTTGGCCAGCGGGTGTGCCGAGCGGATGAAGGATTCCGAGCAGCAGGTGCACTCCAGCCCGTGCAGCCACAGCACCGGCGTGCGCGGCTTGGTCTCCATCGCGTGCACGATCTGCGGCACGAAGGCCGGGCCCAGGCCGAGCGACGTGGCGGTCAGCGAGCTGTACTTCAGAAGGCTGCGGCGCGAGATGCCCTGGCGGCGCATCACCTCGTAAAACGTTTCCATCGTTCGGTCTCCTCGGGTCCGTGGGATCGGTTGCAGAGCGGTGGGGGAGGTCGCTCCACGCATCACGTGTGGATGGATATGGATCAATTCGCGTGCCTGACCTGCCACCACTGGGGTAACTCCTAGGCGTCGCGTCCAAGTCGTTGATCCGTCACGACTTTCTAACGGGTGTGACGATGTCGGTAACGTTCTCATCGCGGGGCGTGGCGGAACGCTGATCGGTTTGGTCGGGCAGCTGGAAGCTGGCTTTCCAGCTTGGCCGTTGGCGATGTGGCGGCCCGACACGCTCGTGCCCGGAAGTCAGGCCGGGGTTGAAGGGCGGCGCCAGCGCCGTGACTTCGGTGCTGCAGACGGACTGCACGCCTTTGCCTCCCCTTTCCCCTCTACCCCCTTACCATCGGCGCTCAAGCACCGAGGCTCACGTCAGAACACGGTTCCAGCAGCTCGGACCGGGCTCCGCCGGATCCGGCCGACGTGCCACTCGCCTCGGTGTGTCCCACAACGAGCCGGGAGTTGAGCGAGATGGTTGAGCGGGTCATCCTGGTGGACTACGAAAATGTCCAGCCCATCGCCGAGGAGTTGCAGCGCGTCGATGCCATGCGGGATCGGCTGAAGATCTTCCACGGACCTGGGCAGAACTCGCTGCCGATCCGGCTGGCGGCGGCGCTGCTGCCAATCGGCCCCGCGGTGGAGCTGATCCAGTGCGAGAAATCGGGCAAGGATGCGCTGGACTTCCACCTGGCCTTTCACCTGGGCAGGCTATCGGTCCAGCACCCGCAGGCCGAGTTCGTGATCGTCTCGCGTGATCGCAAGGGCTTTGCGCAGATGGTCGAACACGGCATCAAGCTCGGCTGCAGGGTGATGCTGGTCCCGTCGATGCTCGATGCGACGGCCGCTCCCGCAACCAAGGCCGCTACAGGCATTGGCGGCGGGGATGCCGCCATCGGCGCCAAGACGTCCATTGCGGAGCCATCGGCGTCCGGCGGTACGCCACCGCGCGAAGCCTCTACTCCCGAGGCGGCCGGCTCGGCGTTGGCAGCCGCCTTGGCATTCCCGGCAAGAAAAGCGCCCGCAACGAAGGCGCCTGCGAAGAAGGTGCCGGCCAAGAAAGCCGCTGCCAAGAAAGCAGCCGCCAAAAAAGCAGCTGCCACGAAAGCCGTTGCCAAGAAGGCGTCGGCGAAGGACGCGCCCGCGGAGAAGCCAGCTGCCAAGAAGGCACCGGCGAAGAAGGGGGCTGCCGGGAAAACAGCCAGCGAGTCAGCGCCCGCCAAGTCAGCGGCCAAGACGGCGGCGGGCGTGTCCGTTGCGGCCGCGCAGACGGAGCCGCTGGGTTCGTTGGGTCCGTTGGAACTGAGTCCGGCGGCCCCGCCCCCCGTTCCTTCCGTGGTCCCGATCGTGGACCCGGCACCTGCCCTGAAAACACTGCGCCAGGCACCGGCGCCCGCGGACGTGGCCAAGGTCATCGCAGGATTGAGCAAGGTTGCCCCCGACAAGCGCCCCGCCAAGGCCGCGACGCTGCTGCGTCATCTGGAGTCCCACCTGCGGGCTGACTTGACGGAAGCCGGCGTCGCCGAGTTGCTGCGCAGCTTGCGTGCCCAGGGCTGGATCAGCGATGGGCCGGGCGGGAAAGTGGAGTACCACCTGCAGCGGCCCTGAGCTGCTGCCCTGCGCCGGGCGTCGACCTGGTGACGCTCGACGCGGTGCAGGCCCTCAGCCGGCGCCGTGGCATTTCTTGTACTTCTTTCCACTGCCGCAGGGGCAGGGGTCATTGCGGCCCACCTTCTCTTCCGCGCGGACGTAGGTCGTCGGTGCAGGGTCCTCGACCTGGGAAAGGGCCACAGGCCAGGGCATGGGCGACGATGGAGCGGCGCTGGAGGGTTCCGACCAGCAACCCCACCACCGGGTTTCCTCCACCGGGTCGTCGACGAATGCGTTGTGGCGATTCGCCGGGCTTCCCTCAGGTGCCATCCCGCCGTCGCGCATGTCCGCGTCGTAGTCCTCGCGGCCAATCGTCATGGGGTCCACCAGCTCCTCGTCGAACCAGCCGTGGACGGTCGGTTGCAGGCGCTGCGATTGCAGCTTGCCAGCGGTCGCGATCACGTCGGACAGAAGGTACTCCGCGCTGGTGTCGATCTCTTCGAGATCGTCTTCGGTGACGTTTCGCAGCTCGGCAGCGCACTGCTCGCCCAGCAACAGCAGGTCGTCCTCCAGTTCGGCCTGCGCTGCATCAGCGAGCTGCACCCGCAGGCGCCAGGCGTCCAGAACGGCGATGCGAGTCCACACCGACACCGACCCGTCCTGCGCCAGCTCCCGCAGCGGCGCCACATCTCCCGGGCAGACACTCGCCAGGGCCCGGCCGTAGCATTCGTGGATCATGTCGCCGAGCAGCTCGTCGAGCAGCGCCGTCGGCTGTCTCAGCAGGGCCAGCATCGGCTCCCAGGCCCGGCAGTCGCGCCAGACGGCCAGGTACACGTAGGCCCAGGTGAACAGGTTCGCGTCGTCCTCGGACGCGGCTGCCGGATCGCGGGCCACCCGTTCCAGCAGCGCCAGGAAATGCGGCGTCAGAGCCTCGCGCTGCGTCTGCGCCCAACGCACGGTTTCGGTCGGGTACGGCGGGTCACACTTCACCAGCTCGCGACATAGGCGCAGCCAGGGGTCGTCGCCGAGGGAAAGGTCGGTGTTGGGGTTGACAGGGTCTGGGGCGTGATCGGTGGGGATGTTCATGCGATCCATTGTCCGCTCGGGACCACGGCATCCGAAGGGCCACTCAGGGCAGATCCAGCCGGGTGACGCTCTGGCGCATCGAGCCCAGCAGGGCGCCCAGGATCTGCGAGTCGTCGTCGGCGCGGTAGATGCAGCACAGATCCACGCGTGACTGCGTGGGGTGGTGCAGCGGGCGGTAGGTCACGCCCGGCACGGCCATCGCGGTGGCGGAGTGAGGCACCAGGCAGATGCCGAAGCCGGTGGCCACCAGGGCAATGGCATGCACCACATCGCCGACCTCCTGGGCCACCTGCGGTGTGAAGCCGCTGGCGCGGCACATCTCGTGCACGCGGTCGATGAAGCTGGGCCGCGAGCCGGTGGGAAACAGCACCAGCGGCTGGCCCTCCAGCTCGCTGAAGGCCACCGCGGTGCGGGCGGCCAGCCGGTCGCCCGAGGGAATGGCCACGTACAGCGGCTCGGTCAGCAGCGTCTCGCAGACCAGGCCGTCCACCGGGCGCATCAGGCGGTTGAAGGCCAGGGTGACGCGCTGGTGGCGCAGGGCGTCGAGCTGCTCCTCCTTGTTCATCGTGTGCAGCACGATGTTCACCTCCGGGTAGGCCTCGCGGAAGCGCCGCAGCAGTTGCGGGATGGCGCCGAAGATGCCCGAGCCGAAGATCGCCACGTCCACCCGCCCGAGCAGGCCCTGCGCGGCCTTGCTGGCGCGCTCGGCGGCGCGGTCCGACAGCGCGAGGATGTTGCGCGCATCGTCGTAGAGCACCCGCCCGGCGTGGGTCAGCTCCACGCCCCGGCTGGTGCGCCGGAACAGCTGCGCGCCCAGCTGCTCTTCGAGCTGCTGGATCTGCCGCGTCAGCGGCGGCTGGGAGATGTGCAGGCGCAGCGCCGCGCGGCCGATGTTCTGCTCATCGGCGACGCAGACGAAGTAGCGCAGGTGTCTCAGTTCCACGGCCGCCCCGGTGTGCTGTCAAGGCCTGGGGCGGATTGTGCGGCGGCGAATGGTGTCATACCTGATGTAAATCAATGCTGCCATGCGGCATGCCTGAAAGGTATTCCTGCAAGAGTTCGATGGTATTGGACGCCCCAGGGGGTGGCCTCCTACAGTGGCAGCAGATCACGGGGCAGGTTGCAGCGTCGTCGATGCATCCGCCACCTCACGGTTTTCGACGACAGGAGACAGACAACATGGCATTGACAGGCGTACTGCGCCCCGGGCACATCCAGATCCGCGTGCTGGACCTCGACGAAGGCGTGAAGCACTACCGCGACGTGCTGGGCCTGGAGGAAACCGGCCGCGATGCATCGGGCCGCGTCTACCTGCGCGGCTGGGACGAGCGCGACCACCACAGCGTCGTGCTGCGCCAGGCCGACCGCGCCGGCATGGACTTCTTCGGCTTCAAGGTGGCCGACGAGGCCACGCTGTCCAAGCTGGAAGCCGACGTGCAGGCCTGGGGCCTGAAGACCGAGCGCATCCCCGCCGGCGACCTGCTGGAAACCGGTGAGCGCGTGCGCTTCGAGATCCCCAGCGGCCACCAGATCGAGCTGTACGCGAAGAAGACCTTCACCGGCTGCGACCGCGGCGAGAAGGACCCGTCGCACTACTCGCCCAAGATGGACAAGGGCATCGCGCCGATGCGCTTCGACCACGCGCTGCTCTACGGCCCGAACGTCGACAAGGTGCTGGACCTGTTCACCAATGTGCTGGGCTTCCACCTGGCCGAGTACGTGACGCTGCCCGACACCGACATCAAGGGCGCGCTGTGGCTGTGCTGCTCGAACAAGGCGCATGACATCGCCTTCGTCGTGCACCCCGAGCCGGGCAAGCTGCACCACGTGTCGTTCTACATGGAGTCGGTCGAGCGCGTCTTCCGTGCCGCCGACATCATGGCGGCCAACGACATCAAGGTCGACATCGGCCCGACCCGCCACGGCATCACCCGCGGCGGCACGATCTACGCCTGGGACCCGTCGGGCAACCGCTTCGAGACCTACTCCGGCGGCAACACCACCTACCCCGACCTGCCCCCGATCGCCTGGACCTGGGAAGGCCTGGGCGAGGGCGGCGGCCTGGACGTGGCGCACCGCAAGCTGCACGAGACCTTCCTGACCGTCGTGACCTGATCACTGTCACGTTCGGTGCAGGCCCGTCGCCCTTCGCTGCCGACGGGCCTGCGCAAGGCTCCTTCTTGAGACCCGTCTCAAGTTTGTGACGCGGGTGGCCCGGCGACCACCGCTGACCGGCCGACGGTGCCGCCCGCGTCCTCCTTTTTCGAATGCTTTCCGCTGCCCGAAGCAACGCCAAGCGTCGCGTCGGGCAGAACGCTGCCATGACCCGCACCATCACCTCCTTCATCGACGGCGCCTTTGTTCCCGCTGACGGCGCCCGCCTGTTCGACAAGCGCTCGCCGGTGGACGGCCGCGTGATCGCCCGCATTGCCGAGGCGGACGCGGCCCAGGTGAATGCTGCGGTGCAGGCCGCCCGCCGTGCCATGGCCGGCGAGTGGGGCCGCATGCCCGTCGAGAAGCGCTGCGCGCTGCTGCACGCCATGGCCGACGAGATCACCCGCCGCTTCGACGACTTCGTCGCGGCCGAGATGGCCGATACTGGCCAGCCGAGCCACGTGATGACCCATGTGTTCATCCCGCGCGGTGCGGCCAACTTCAAGGTCTTCGCCGACGTGGTGAAGAACGTGGCCACCGAGAGCTTCCGCACCGACACGCCGGACGGGCGCGGTGCGCTGAACTACGCGATCCGCAAGCCCAAGGGCGTGATCGGCGTGGTCTGCCCCTGGAACGCGCCCTTCCTGCTGATGACCTGGAAGCTGGGCCCCGCACTGGCCTGCGGCAACGCGGTGGTCGTCAAGCCCAGCGAGGAAACGCCGCTGACCGCCGCGCTGCTGGGCGAGGTGATGAACGCCGTGGGCATCCCCAAGGGCGTCTACAACGTGGTGAACGGCTTCGGCCCGGGCTCCACCGGCGAGTTCGTCACCAGCCACCCGGGCGTGGACGCCATCACCTTCACCGGCGAGACGCGCACCGGCACCGCGATCATGCGGGCCGCCGCCGAGGGCGTGCGCGACGTCTCCTTCGAGCTGGGTGGCAAGAACGCCGGCATCGTGTTCGCCGATGCGGACTTCGACGCCGCGGTGGACGGCATCTTCCGCTCCGCCTTCCTCAACACCGGCCAAGTCTGCCTGGGCACCGAGCGCGTGTACGTGGAGCGGCCGATCTTCGAGCGCTTCCGCGATGCGCTCAAGGCCAAGGCCGAGGCGGTCAAGTACGGCCGCCCGGAGGACCACGCCAGCACCTACGGCCCGCTGATTTCCCGCGAGCACCAGCAGAAGGTGCTGGGCTACTACCGCCTGGCGGTGGAGGAGGGCGCCAGCGTCGTCACCGGCGGTGGCGTGCCGCAGATGCCCGCCGAGTTGGCCGAGGGCTGCTGGGTGCAGCCCACCATCTGGACTGGGCTGGCCGATGACGCCCGCACGGTGCGCGAGGAGGTCTTCGGCCCCTGCTGCCACCTGCGCCCCTTCGACAGCGAGGACGAGGTGGTCGGCCTGGCCAACGACACCGACTACGGCCTGTCCACCACGATCTGGACGCAGAACCTGGCCCGCGCGCACCGCATGGCCGAGCGCATCGACGTGGGCATCACCTGGATCAACAGCTGGTTCCTGCGCGACCTGCGCACGCCCTTTGGCGGCAGCAAGCACAGCGGCATCGGCCGCGAAGGCGGCGTGCACTCGCTGGAGTTCTACACGGAAACGCGCAACGTGTGTGTGAAGCTCTGACCTCCCCAAAGGCCCAGCCCATGACGCCTGAACTGATCCAAACCTGCGGCGACGAGCTCTACGACGCCTGGCGCGAGCGCCGGGTCCTGGCGCCGCTGCTGGAGCGCTTCCCCGCCATCCGCATCGAGGACAGCTACGCCATCCAGTCGCGCTTCGTGGCGCGGCGCGTGGCGGCCGGCGAGACCATCGTCGGCAAGAAGATCGGCGTGACCAGCAAGCCGGTGCAGGACTTCCTCGGCGTGTACGAGCCGGACTTCGGCCAGCTCACCTCCGGCATGGTCTGCAGCGAGTCCGACGGCATCGACCTGAGCGGGCTGATCCAGCCCAAGGCCGAGGCGGAACTGGCCTTCGTGCTGGAGCGCGACCTGATCGGCCCCGGCATCACCGCCACCGACGTGATCCGCGCTACCGCCTACGTGGCGCCCTGCTTCGAGATCGTCGACAGCCGCATTCGCGACTGGAAGATCAAGATCCAGGACACCGTGGCGGACAACGCCAGCTGCGGCGTCTTCGTGCTCGGCAACGCCAAGGGCGACCCGAAGAAGCTCGACCTGGCGCTGGCCGGCATGGCGCTGCACCGCAACGGCGAGCTGCACGCCACCAGCGTGGGCGCGGCGGTGCAGGGCTCGCCGGTCAACGCCGTCGTCTGGCTGGCCAACACGCTGGGGCGGCTGGGCCTGCCATTCCGCGCCGGCGAGGTGATCCTCTCCGGCTCGCAGTCGCCGCTGGTGCCGGTCACGGGCGGCGACGAGCTGGTCTGCCGCATCGGCGGCCTGGGCACCTGCCGGGCCCGGTTTCACGGAAAGGCGGCGCTGTGAACGCTCCTGAACAAACTTCGCTCTCTGCCGCCACCGACATGCGCCGCACGCTGGACGCCGCTGCGGTGCAGCAACTCACCGACCGCATCGAGGCGGCCCAGACCGGCGCGCGCGCCATTCCGAAGCTGACCGACGACTTCCCCGGCATGACGCTGGGCGACGGCTACGCGGTGCAGCTGGAGCTGCTGCGCCGCTGGAGGGCCGCGGGGCGCCGCCAGGCCGGCTGGAAGGCCGGGCTGACCTCCAAGGCCAAGATGGTGCAGATGGGGGTAACCGTGCCCTCGATCGGCTTCCTGCTCGCCGACTTCGCCCGCGCCGAGGGCAGCACGGTGCGCACCGACGACCTGGTGCACCCGCGCGTCGAGTGCGAGGTGGCCTTCGTGACCAAGGCCGATCTGGCCGGGCCGGACGTGACGCGCGCGCAGGTGCTGGCGGCCACCGACTTCGTCGTGCCGGCCATCGAGGTCATCGACTCGCGCTTCTCCGGCTTCAAGTTCGACTTGCCCAGCGTGGTGGCGGACAACGGCTCCTCGGCGCGCTACGTGACCGGCGGGCGGGCGCTGCGTGCCGATGGTTTGGAGCTCGACTGCCTCGGCGTCGTGCTGGAAAAGAACGGCGAGCCGGTGGCCATGGGCGCTTCCACCGCGGTGATGGGCCACCCGGCCGACGCGGTGGCCCTGCTGGTCAAGGTGCTGCACGAGCTGGGCGAGACGCTGCCCGCCGGCAGCTTCGTGATGAGCGGCGGCATCACCGAGGCCATCGCGGTGAAGCCGGGCGACGTCGTCTGCGCCCGCTTCCAGGAACTCGGCAGCGTCGCTGTGCGCTTTGCCTGACGCATTCATCAAGGATTCGACATGACCCAAAAGATCCGCTGTGCCCTGATCGGCTCCGGCAACATCGGCACCGACCTGATCTACAAGATCCAGCGCAGCCCCGTGCTGGAGCCGGTGTGGATGGTCGGCATCGACCCGAACTCCGAGGGCCTGGAGCGCGCCCGCAGCATGGGCCTGAAGACCACCGCCGAGGGCGTGGACGGCCTGCTGCCGCACGTGCTGGAAGACAACATCCAGATCGCGTTTGATGCGACTTCCGCCTACGTGCACGCCGAGAACTCGCGCAAGCTCAACGCGCTGGGCGTGCTGATGATCGACCTGACGCCTGCGGCCATCGGCCCGCTGTGCGTGCCGCCGGTGAACCTGAAGGAACACGCGGACAAGGCCGAGATGAACGTCAACATGATCTCCTGCGCCGGCCAGGCCACGATCCCCATCGTGAACGCCATCAGCCGCGTGCAGCCGGTCGAGTACGGCGAGATCGTGGCCAGCCTGGCGTCCAAGTCCATTGGCCCGGGCACCCGCGCCAACCTGGACGAGTTCACTTACACCACCTCCAACGCCATCGAGCGCGTCGGCGGGGCCAAGAAGGGCAAGGCGCTGGCGATCATCAACCCGGCCGAACCGCCGATGATCATGCGCAACACGATCAACTGCCTCACCGAGACTGAGCCCGACCAGGCCAAGATCATCGACTCGGTGCTGGCGATGATCGAAGAGGTGCAGAAGTACGTGCCCGGCTACCGCCTGGTCAACGGCCCGCTCTTCGACGGCAAGCGCGTCGCGGTCTTCATGGAAGTGAAGGGCCTGGGCGACTACCTGCCCACCTACGCCGGCAACCTGGACATCATGACCGCCGCGGCCTGCCGCACCGCGGAGATGTTCGCCGAGGAAATCCTGGCCGGCACGATCACGCTCAAGCCCGTGGTGGCTGCCGCTGCAGCTTGAGGGGAGAACCGAACATGACGACGACGAACGCCTACGACGCCCTCAGCAGCAGCCTCAAGGGCCGCAAGGTCCTGCTGCACGACATGTGCCTGCGCGACGGCATGCACGCCAAGCGCGAGCAGATCTCTGTCGAGCAGATGGTGCAGGTCGCCACCGCGCTGGACGCGGCCGGCGTGCCGATGATCCAGGTCAGCCACGGCGCCGGCCTGGGCGGCAACTCGCTGCAGCACGGCTTTGCGCTGGCCAAGAACGAGGAGTACCTGCAGGCCGTGACCTCGGTGGTCAAGCAGACCAAGGTCTCGGTGCTGCTGATCCCGGGCCTGGGCACGATGCGCGAGCTGCAATCGGCCTACGACTGCGGCGCGCGCAGCGTGCACGTGGCCACCCACTGCACCGAGGCGGACACCTCGCCCCAGCACATCGCCTACGCCCGCAAGCTGGGCATGGACACCACCGGCTTCCTGATGATGGCCCACCTGAACTCGCCCGAGGGGTTGGCGCAGCAGGGCAAGCTGATGGAGGGCTACGGCGCACAGACCATCTACATCACCGACTCGGCCGGCTACATGCTGCCCGAGCACGTGACGGCCGCGGTCAGCCGCCTTCGCGAGGTGCTCAAGCCCGAGACCGAGATCGGCTTCCACGGCCACCACAACCTGGGCCTGGGCATCAGCAACTCGATCGCCGCCATCGCCGCGGGCGCCAGCCGCATCGACGGCTCGGTGGGCGGCCTGGGCGCCGGCGCCGGCAACACGCCGCTGGAGGTGCTGCTGGCCGTGTGCGAGCGCATGGGCATTCACACCGGCGTGGACCTGTTCAAGCTGATGGATGTGGCCGAGGACGTGATCCTGCCGCTGATGGCCGAGCGCATCGTGCGCATCGACCGCGACTCGCTGACCCTCGGCTTCGCGGGCGTGTACTCCACCTTCCTGCTGCACGCCAAGAAGGCGGCCGCCCGCTTTGGCGTGCCGGCGCGCGACATCCTGGTCGAGCTGGGCCGCAAGAAGATGATCGCCGGCCAGGAGGACATGATCGAGGACACCGCGATGACCATGGCCAAGGAGCGCGGCCTGCTCAAGGACGTGGTGCGCTCCGGCGCATGAGGCTCAGGCTGAGGAGGAAGCAGCGATGAGCGAGCGCGAACTTGCCGTGGTCGTCGGTGCCACCGGCGCCTTCGGCCAGCCCATCGTCGCGCGGCTGATCGCCCGCGGCCTGACGGTGCTGGCGGTCGCCCGCAGCGCCGCCAGCCTCACCGGCCTGGCCGAGCGCTTCGGCCCGTCGCTGGTCGCCTGCGTGGCCGACATCGCCGACGACGCGTCGATCGAGACCATCCGCGCCGCGGTCGACGCCCAGGCGGCGATCGACGGTGCCCCCGTGCGCATGCTGGTGCACGGCCCCGGCGTCGCGGTGGCGGGCGGCATCCTGAGCGCGCCCACGGGCTCGATGGTCGACGCCGTCAACATCAAGGTTGGCGGCATGCTGAGGCTGGTGCGCGCGGTGGACGGCCGGCTCGTGCCGCACTCGCGCCTGGTGGCCATTGCCGGCCACTACGGCCTGGAGCCCACCGCCTACGCCGCCGCGGCCGGCGTGGCCAACGCGGCGCTGTTCAATGTGATGCGCCAGCTCAGCCTGGCCTACGGCCCGCGCGGCATCACCGCCCACACCCTGGCGCCCGGCCCGGCCGACACCGAGCGGCTGCACCGCGTCGCCGCCGACCGCGCCCGCCTGCAGGCCACCACGCCCGAGGCGGTGCTGGACGCGATGCGCGCCGACTCCTCGCTCGGCCAGCTCACCACACCCGAGCAGGTGGCCTGGGCGGTGGCGCTGCTGCTGGACCCAGAGGCCGACGTGATGACCGGCTCGACGCTGATGCTCGATGCCGGCCGCCGCAAAGGTCTCCCCTGAATTCCCCGAATCGCTGTCAACCGCTGTCAATACCCCGGAGGCTCCATGCCCGTCGCCAACATCCACGTGCTCGCCGGCCACCCGCGCCCGGTGCTCAAGCAACTGCTGCGCGAGGCGTCGGCCACCTTCGCCCGCGTCATCGAGGCGCCGCCCGACCGCCTGCAGGTCTGGATCACCGAGGTCGACCCGGAGCTCTACGCCATCGCCGGTGAACCCGCCGACGAGGTGCTGCAGCACACACCACGCGCCCAGGCCGAGATCCCGCTGATCCGCATGGCGCTGATGGAGGGCCGACCGGTGGAGATGCTGCACCGCGTCATGGCCGAGATGAGTGCCGTCGTGGCCCGCAACCTGGGCGGCGACCCCCAGCGCGTGCGCGTGCAGATCGACCACGTGAACGCCGACCGCTGGGCCATCGGCGGCGTGCCCGCCAGCGTCGCCCGCGCGGCGGAGCTGGCGACGCGCCGGGCTGCGGCCTGAGGGTAGGCGTAAATCCCCCCCAGCCCCCCTTTTCCAAAGGGGGGAGGCATGCGGCAGGGTGTGTTTGGTTCCCCCCTTTGAAAAAGGGGGGTCAGGGGGGATTTGCTCTCCGCCATGTATTCCCACCGGAGCCTCGCCATGCCCCCCAATCCCCACCGACTCCACCCCATCGGCTGTGATTGCGAGGCCCTGGAGCCCACCGATGAGCTGGTCTCGCGGCTGCACTTCGACGCCCGCGAGGGCCGCATCTGGCTCAACGACCAGCGCATGCTGCTGCTGCACAACAGCGCCATGGGCGTGCTGCGCCAGGAGCTGATCGAGGGCCTGGGGCTGGACAAGGCGCGCGGCCTCATCACCCGCATGGGCTACAACTGCGGCGCCAACGACGCCGACCTGGCGCAGAAGTTCCGCCGCTTCGACCGCCCGATCGACGCCGTCTACATCGGCCCGCAGCTGCACATGCTCGAAGGCGTGGCCCGCGTCGAGAAGGTCAACCTGGAGCTGGACGAAGAGGCCGGCCACTTCCTCGGCGAGTTCAACTGGCACGGGAGCGCCGAGGCCGAGGCGCACGTGCAGATCTACGGCATCGGCAGCCATGCGGTGTGCTGGCAGCAGACCGGCTACGCCAGCGGCTTCGTCAGCCGCTTCATGGGCCGCCCGGTGGTGTTCCGCGAGATCCAGTGCCGCGCCCAGGGCGCGCCGCACTGCGTCATCGTTGGCCGCCCGGCCGAGGCCTGGGCGCAGGCCCGCGCCGAGGGAGCCGAGGGCGCCGAGTCGGACCTCGCCAGCCTGCGCGCCGACGACCTCAGCCTGGGCGTGGCCGCGCCCCTGCCGGCCCAGGCGGCGGGGCCCGATGCCCTGCTCAACGACCTGGAGGTGGTCGGCGTCTCGGCCGGCTTCAACGCCGTCTGCCACATGGTGCGCCGCGCCGCGAACACCCAGGCCACCGTGCTCTTCCTGGGCGAAAGCGGCGTGGGCAAGGAGGTGCTGGCGCAGGCGCTGCACCGCATCAGCCCGCGCGGGAACGGGGCGAACACAGGGCCCTTCGTGGCGATCAACTGCGCCGCCATCCCCGAGGACCTGATCGAGAGCGAACTCTTCGGCGTTGACAAGGGCGGCTACACCGGCGCGCTCGCCACCCGGCCCGGCCGCTTCGAGCGCGCGCACGGCGGCACGCTCTTCCTCGACGAAATCGGCATCCTCGGCTGGACCGCCCAGGGCAAGCTGCTGCGCGCCCTGCAGGAGCGCGAGATCGAGCGCGTGGGCGGCACCCAGACCGTCAAGGTCGACGTGCGCGTGGTGGCCGCCACCAACCTGGACCTGAAGCGCGAGGTCGAGGCCGGGCGCTTCCGCGAGGACCTGTACTACCGCCTGAACGTGCTGCCGCTGCGAGTGCCACCGCTGCGTGAACGCCGCGAGGACATTCCGGTGTTCATGAACCACTTCCTGCACAAGTTCAACCGCCGCGACGGCCGCCAGGTTACCGGCTTCACCGGCCGCGCCATCGACGCGATGCTCGCCTACGCCTGGCCCGGCAACATCCGCGAGCTGGAGAACCTGGTCGAACGCGGCGTGGTGCTCGCCAGTGACGGCGGCGCCATCGACCTCATGCACCTCTTCCTCGGCGACGAGGCCCTCTCCGCCCAATGGCTCGCCCTGCAACGCGACGGCAGCCTGCGCCACCGCGGCGTCGGCGCCGCCAACGACCCGGTGAAGGTGGAGGCCGACGCGGAGCAGGCCGACGCGGCGACCGATCCTCTCAGCCCCGCCCAGCAACTTGCCCAGCGCGTCCAGGCCTTGCTTTGCGGCCAGGCCACCCACTCCACGGAGGCCCAGCTGTCACTCGACCAGCTCGAAACCGAACTGGTGCGCAGCGCGATGGCTGCGACGGGAGGCAACCAGTCCGCTGCGGCGCGGCTGCTGGGGTTGAGTCGGGCGCAGTTGATTTATCGGTTGAAGGGGTTGGGGTAGGGCAAATCGGACTGTTGAAGGGCTGCAATCGACCCTAAGCTGTCCTTCGCGTCGATGCAAAGCTGTCACTCCTCCCTGCAGGTGTATCCAGGCCGGCGCGGCCGTTGTATGCCTTTCGGCGGCTATTGGAGACCGCCGAGAATGGCGTATGGGCACCTACACCTCCCTCTACGTAAACGACTTCGATCTTGCTATCTCCAAGAGCGCGGTGATTCCGGAGATCATGACGGTCTTCGTCGAGTCCGACCGCCGCAGTCTGTGGCGCCGCACAAGTGACTGCGAGGTAGTGGACGGCCCATCAGGCGACGACGACATCGAGCGGGCAGTCGAGTACGTCACAACGGGCGAGAAGGCCATCCAACGCTTGGATGTAATGGGATTTACTCTGGAGCGCTGCAGGCGAGAGTACGACGAGATTCGAAATGAGGCGATCCAAGGTCTTCGCGATGCTGTAGCGGAGGATGGCCTCGCGAGCGATGGGTCAGACAACTTCTACGCTAAGGAGATTGAGAAGTACGAGCGCCTGACCTTCGACGAATACGCTGCAGCCTTCAAGAGCGTCTTGGAGCGCAAGCTTCAGTGGTATGACCTCACGAGCGAGCAGCGTGCAACACTACATGCGACAACGTCGTACATCCTCTCGGATCAGCACGATGACTGGCACAACTTCGGTTTCATGTGCCGGGACATCAGGAGCTTTCTCCGGATGGCACTCTCCGTTTCCGCGCCCGACGCGATCCTGCGGCAAGACGTATCCGGGTTGGTGTCCGCAGGATGGGTTCGCGCAGAGGACCCTATTCGGGACGACGCTGTGCGACTGCTGGTCGAGCGTTACCCTGAGAACGCCCCCCGAATCGTACTCACCGAAGGCTCAAGCGATGCAGAGATTCTTAAGATTTCGCTTGCCGTCCTCTTCCCACATTTGGTCGGCTACTACACATTCTTCGACTTCCATGGCAGCAAGGCAGCCGGCGGCGCAACGCAGCTCATCTCAGTGGTGAAGGCCTTTGCGGCAGCGGGCGTCGCCAACAGAGTAATCGCGGTTCTGGATAACGACACGGCTGCGCACGAAGCGCGTCGGGCGTTGAGAGACGTGCTGCTTCCCGAGAACATCGCCATTGTTCATTACCCACCCAGAGACTGGCTGCGCGAGTACCCCACTCTCGGTCCGTCAGGCGACGTGTCTTTGGACGTTAACAGCAAAGCCGCCAGCATCGAGCTCTATCTTGGCCGCGACGTCCTCACGGTCGGTGGCAACCTGTGTCCGGTCCAGTGGGCTGGCTACTCGCAAGCCATGCGCGCGTATCAAGGGGAGGTTGTAGACAAGCCGGGAGTGATCGAAAGATGGAGAGCAAAGGCCAACCGCTGCCTCGAAGAACGCACTTCTATCGTGCCAGCCTACTGGGCTGACATTCGCGCGGTATGGGAGCAAATCATGGCCGCTTTTCCGGCTTAGTTGCGAAGGGACTACTTCTTGGAGTCTCTCGACGAGAGACCGTTTAGGTGTGCTGTACCGGCCTACCGTTCATGGCCGGCTCGCGCCGACCAGCGGTCCCAACTCGTCGCGGCAATCCTGCCTTTCAAGCGGGCGCAGGGGCAATAACTTGGAGCGGGGGATGACCGGCAGCTTGTGGCCGAGTGCGGACTGCCGAGCGGATCGCCGATCGCGTAGCGCGCCACCATTTCGATCACGAAGCCCCTGCGTCTCAACCCACCCCGCCCCCCAACGCCTCCACCAAGTAGTCCACCAGCAGCCGCACCTTCGGCGTGAGGTGCTTGCGGCTGGGGTAGACGGCGTAGACGCCGAATTCCATCGAGCGGTACTGCGGCAGCACCTCGCGCAGGGCGCCGGTTTGCAGGTGGGTGCCGACCATGAAGGAGGGCTGCAGGACGATGCCCTGGTGGGCGAGGGCGGCGGCGACGCAGGTGTCGCCGCTGTTGCTGCGCATGCGCGGGGCGATGCGCACGCTGACCTCGTCGCCCTCGGGGCCGGTGAAGCTCCACTGTTCGCCGGTGGAGAGCAGGGTGTAGGCCATCACGCTGTGCTGGGCGAGGTCGGCGGGGTGGGCCGGTTCGCCCTCGCGGCGCAGGTACTCGGGCGAGGCGCAGAGCAGCATGCGGGTGGTGGTGAGCTGGCGGCTGACCAGGGAGGAGCTGGGCAGGCGGGCGATGCGCACGGCGAGGTCGATGCCCTCGTCGACCAGGTCGACCAGGCGGTCGGACAGGGTGACCTCCAGCAGCACCTGCGGGTGCCGCGCCATGAAGCCGGGCCACAGCGGCGCCAGGTGCAGCAGGCCGAAGCTGACCGGCACGTTCAGCCGCAGCGGGCCGATGGCGCGGCCGGTGCGCTCGGTCAGCTCGGCCTCGGCCTGGGCGATGCCGTCGAGCAGCTCGCGGCAGCGCGCGTGGAAGCGCTCGCCGGCCTCGGTGAGCGACAGGCGCCGCGTGGTGCGCTGCATCAGGCGCGCGCCCAGGCGCTGCTCCAGGTCGCCGACCAGGCGGGAGACGGCGGTCTTGGAGACCTGCAGCGCATCCGCCGCGCCGACGAAGCTGCCGGCCTCCACCACCGCCGCGAAGGCGCGCATTTCCTCGAACTTGTCCATGGCGGTTCTCTGGGTCCTTTGAGGAGGCTTTGAACGTCTGATTGGCTGTGGTTATCCCTGAAATCGGGATAAACAGTTGATTGGTGGCCAGTTTATCTGCGGAGTCGGGACAAATACAGTGCTCTCCATGGCAGCGCAGTGCTGCCACCCCACGGAGAACCCTCATGAACATCACAGTCCTCGGCGCCGGCAACATGGGCGCAGCCTTCGTTCAACAACTGACGCGCGCTGGCCACCGGGTCACGGTCACGGCCCGCGATGCCGCCAAGGCGGCGCAGGTGGCCGAGCGCCACGTCGGCGCCCAGGCGCTGCCGCCGGCCGAGGCCGCCCGCGACGCCGAGGTGATCGTGCTGGCCACCGGCTACGCCGACGCCGTGGCCGCGCTGCGTGGCCTGGGTGACCTGCAGGGCAAGGTGGTGATCGACATCACCAACCCGCTGACGGCCGACTACATGGGCCTGACGCTGGGGCACAGCACCTCGGCGGCCGAGCAGATCGCCCAGGCGCTGCCGGGCATCGAGCTGGTCAAGGGCTTCAACACGGTGTTCGCCCAGGTGCTGGCCGAGGGGCCGGACTTTGGCGGCGGCCAGCGCGTGCCGGTCTTCCTGGCCAGCGACAGCGAGCGCGCCAAGCAGGCGGCCCGCACGATCGCGCAGGGCCTGGGCTTTCACGTGGTGGACGCGGGCGGCCTGAAGAACGCGCGCTACCTGGAGCCGCTGGCCGGTCTGAACATCTACCTGGGCTACGGCGCTGGGCTGGGCACAGCCATCGCGCCGACCTGGCTGCGCAAGGGCTGAACCCGCACCCCATCACCGACACGATCACCATGAACTTCACCGTCTCCTCCCTGCGCACGGCCGTCGCTACTGCGGCCCTGCTCGCCGCCGCCGGCAGCGTCTTCGCCCAAACCACCGCTTCGCCCGTCTCGACGGCCGAGAAGCCGGCCACCCCGGCGCCCAAGCCCGAGCGCCAGGCGCCGAAGGTCGAGAAGCACCTGAAGACCTTCGACACGCTGGACTTCGACGTCTTCAGCAACCAGAAGTGGGACCGCCTGCACGAGAGCCACGCCGAGGACATCGTCGTCACCTGGCCGGACGGGCACGAGACGCGCGGCATCGCCCGGCACATCGACGACCTGAAGGCGATGTTCGTCTTCGCCCCGGACATCGCGATCAAGACCCACCCGATCCGCTTCGGCTCGGGCGCCTGGACGTCGGTGACCGGCGTGATGACCGGGACCTTCACCCGCCCGATGCCGCTGCCCGATGGCTCCAGCATCCCGCCCACGGGCAAGCGTTTTGCGATCGGCATGGCCACCATCGGCCACTGGACGAAGGGCCGCATCGACCACGAGTGGCTGTTCTGGGACAACCAGGACTTCATGCAGCAGCTGGGGCTGGCCAAGCCCTGAGGGGGCGGCGGTGGTGCCGGCGGAGGTGCTGGGCTTCAGCCTGCCAAGGCAGGCTCGTGCGGCAATCCCGCTTCACTAAGCAGCCGGGTGATTTCGGCCGCTGGCAGCGGGCGGGCAAAGTGGTAGCCCTGCGCATGGTCGCAGCCCAGGGCGTGCAGCTGCCGGCGGGTTTCTTCGTCCTCGACGCCCTCGGCCACCGTGAGCAGGCCCAGGCTGTGCGCCATCGTCACCACCGCGGCGACGATGGCGGCGTCGTCCGGGTCGCGGGCGAGGTCGCCGACGAAGCTGCGGTCGATCTTCAGCGTGTCCACGGCGAGCCGCTTCAGGTACGACAGGCTGGAGTAGCCCGTGCCGAAGTCGTCGATCGCCAGCCGCACGCCCAGCCGCTTGAGGTTGCGGATCACGCTGAGCACCTGCTCGGTGTCGCTGATGAGGATCGATTCGGTCAGCTCCAGCGTCAACGCATGGCCGGGCAGGCCCGACTTGCGCAGCGCCTCCACCACGCTGCGCTCCACGTCGCCCCGGCGGAACTGCAGGGCCGACAGGTTCACGGCCACCTTCATGCCCGTGTGCCCGTCGGCATGCCAGCGGGCCGCCTGCCGGCAGGCCTCGCCCAGCACCCAGTCGCCGATGGAGACGATCAGCCCGCTTTCCTCGGCCACCGGGATGAAGCGTGCTGGCGGGATGAACTGCCCGTCCTCGCCGCGCCAGCGGATCAGCGCCTCGACACCTTCCATCGCCCCGGTGGCCAGGTTCACGACGGGCTGGTAGTGCAGCAGCAGCGTGCCGGCGTCCAGCGCGCGGTGCAGGCCGTTGCGCAGGCGCAGGCGCTCCTCGACCTCGGCGTCCATGTGCGTGTCGAAGAAGCGGAAGGTGTTCCGCCCGGCCCCCTTGGCGCGGTACATCGCCATGTCGGCCTTCTTCAGCAGGGTGTCGAAGTCCTCGCCGTCGTCGGGGTAGAGCGCCACGCCGATCGACGCGCAGCTGATGAGCTCGTGCCCCTCGTGGCGGCAGGGCTCCTGGATGCGCTCCAGCAGCCGCTCGATCAGGGGCGTCAGGCTCTCGGCGTCGCCCACGTCGGTGAGCAGGATCAGGAACTCGTCGCCCCCCTGGCGGCTGACGGTGTCGATGCCGCGCACCGACTCGACCAACCGCCTGGCCGTGGCCGTCAGCAGTACGTCGCCGTACAGGTGCCCGAGCGAGTCGTTGATGGCCTTGAAGTTGTCGAGGTCGATGAACAGCAGCGCCACGCGGCTGCCCGAGCGTTGCCCCTGTGCGGCAGCCCCCCGGAATCGGTCGGCCGCGAGCCGGCGGTTGGGCAGGCGCGTCAGTGCGTCGTGGTACGCCAGGAACTCGCTGCGCTCCTCGGCCTCGCGCCGGATGCCGATCTCCCGGTTCAGCTGCTCGTACGGCGCCTGCACGCCAGCGACCACCAGCGCACGGTACAGGTAGGCATAGGCGATGACCTTGTAGGTGTGCCCCAGCAGGCTGAACAGGCTGTTGACGTTCGAGTACAGCGTGAAGCACAGCTCACAAAGGATGGTGATCACCACCGCGGTGAACAACGAGCCGGCGTCGTAGTCCGCGCCCCGGCGCCAGTCGCGCAGGAACACCGCGGCCGGCACCAGCAGCAGTGCGACGATGCCGTACTCGCTGGCGATCTTGAACGCGGTGAGCCCCTGCCCGTCGATGAAGGTGCGCGGGAACAGCTCCGGGTGCAGCAGCCGCAGCAGGCAGGCCAGCGCCACGCCCCCCAGCACCAGCGCCAGCAGCCCCCCGCGCGGTATCGACTCCAGCCGCTGCCGCCAGGGCCGCAGTGCCACCGCCAGCAGCGTCAGCGCCGAGGCATAGCGGGCCATCAGCCAGAAGTCGATCGCCTTCTCCGGTGACGCGGGCGTCACGAAGTCCGGCATGCCCTTGTAGGACAGCATGTGCGCCAGGTCGAGCAGCCCCACGGCCAGGAAACCCGCGCCGAGCACCGTCAGCCCGCTGGCGCGCGGCGTGTCGTGGGCGTGCCAGCACACCGCAAAGACCAGCAGGGCGACCACGATCGCCATCGTCTCCATCACCGTGTGGAGGGCGACCGGGAAGAAGCGCGCGCTCTGCTTCAGCCCCTCCAGCGGGGGCGCCAGCCAGAACAGCAGGAACACCAGCGTGAACCCGACCAGGAGCGGCCAGGGCACGCGGCCGGCGGCCACCGGCTCGTGCGCACCCAGGACCGGCGGGGTTGGAGGCCAGGGTTCTTCCGTCACGGCGGCCTGGGTGGGCAAGGAAGCGAAGGAGGTCTTCACGCGATCGCGGTTTCGCAAATACAGCTCAGGAGGGCCTGGGGGCAAGCCTTCATGCCTTCAATGATGCACCGCATCGGCACTGCTCACCCCACAAGGGGGAGCCCTTCGTTGGCCATACTCACGAAGTCGAACGGCGCGGCAGCCCGATCAACTGGCGAGCGGTGGCCAAGCTGCTGCCGGGCAGGCCCGAACCTGGCCCTACCCGTCCCTCTGTTTCTTGTAGCTGTGGACGAACCGGCCGAACGCCCGGTCCTTTCGGCGCCGGTCCAGGTGGGACAGGTCGTTGAAGTCGGATTCCTTCTGCAGCTTCAGGTAGTTCTGCAGGTGCTCCTCGCTCAGCTCGCGGCGCTCGATGGCGGCACGGACCTCGCAGCCGGGTTCGCTGCCGTGGCGGCAATCCGGGTAGCGGCAGCTGCGCGCCAATGAAGCTATGTCGGCAAAGGCCGCCTCGATGCCCTCGTGGGCGCCCAGCATCCCCAGCTCTCGCATGCCCGGCATGTCGATCAACAGCCCCCCCTGTTCAAGCACGATCAACTGCCGCCGCGTGGTGGTGTGCCGCCCCTCGCCTGTGTGGCTGACCTCGCGGGTTTCCAACGAATCCCCGCCCAGCAGGCGGTTGATGAGTGTGGTCTTGCCCACGCCCGACGAGCCGAGCAGGCAATACGTGCGGCCGGGCACGATGAGTTCGCGCACCTGGTCGACGCCCGAGCCCGTCACGTTGCTGATGCAGACGATCCTGGCGTCCACCCCCAGGGCACGGATCTGGCCGATCAGCTGATCCAGCGCCTCCGGGGTGACCAGGTCCGTCTTCGTCAGCAGCAGCACCGGCTCGATGTGGCCATCCCGTGCCATCACCAGGTAGCGCTCCAGCCGCCGGACGTTGAAATCGAAGTGGCAGCCCTGCACGATGAACGCCACGTCGATGTTGGCGGCGATCATCTGGAACTCGACGTCCCGGCCCGCAGCCTTGCGCCGCAGGAAGGACCGGCGGGGCAGCAGGTGATGGATGCTGGCCTGCGTGCCGGCATCGCGCCAATGCACGCACACCCAGTCGCCGACACAGGGCAACTCGGCCGCGGATTCGGCCAGGTGGAGGAACTTGCCGGTCAACTCGGCCGGCACCTCACCACCTTCACCCCGGATCAGGTACCGCCCGCGGTCCACCGCGGTGACGCGGGCGATGGACAGGCCCGGCCCACAAGATTCAGCGGCCTCACCGGCTGCATTCGCCAACCAGCGATCCAGGCCCAGGGCATTCAATTCCATCAGGACACTCTGGCAGCAACGGCGGGGCTTGCCAAGTGGACTGGTCAAGGTCAGGTGACTTGCCTGGAGGCGGGCTCATGGCCGACTCCAGCCATTCAAGACGCCATGCCCACAACCGCCCTGCCTCTTTGCGGTGAGTTCGGTTGGGTCCTTCATCTCACCCCCGCCAAGCCTTCTCGATCGCGGCGATGTCGATCTTCGTCATTTCCATCATGGCATCGAAGGCCCGCTTGGCGGCCACGCGGTCCGGGTCGCTGATCGCCTCCATCAGCACGCGCGGGGTGATCTGCCAGTTCAGCCCCCACTTGTCCTTGCACCAGCCGCAGGCGCTGGGCCGGCCGCCGTGGTCGATGATGGCGTTCCACAGCCGGTCGGTTTCGGCTTGGTCGTCGGTGGCGACCTGGAAGGAAAACGCCTCGGTCTGCGGGAAGGCCGGGCCGCCGTTCAGCCCCAGGCAGGGGATGCCCATGACGGTGAACTCGACGGTCAGTATGTTGCCCTCCTGCCCGGCGGGGTAGTCGCCAGGCGCACGCAGCACGGCGCCCACGGCGCTGTCGGGGAAGGTGGCGGCGTAGAACTGCGCGGCCTCCAGGGCGGTGCCGTCGTACCAGAGACAGATGGTGTTCTTGGGGCTGGGCATGGGGAGCCTCCGGGCGTCGGGTTGGGGAACGCGCAGTCTCGCACCGCGGCGGTGATTTTTCTCGCGCTGCCAGGCCAGACCCCGGCGGGCTCAAGTTCTCCGCCCGCCTGCCGAACCCCAGGCACGGCATGCCGTCCGCCCGCCCGCCCGAACGCACGTAGGCCCTGACCCTGAAACCCACGCCATGTCCACCTCGTCCGTCAGCCTGGGCGGCATGAACGCCGCAATGAATGCGCTGGACACCTCCGCCTGGCGCATCGCCCGCCAAGCCGCCCAACGTCCCGCCGATGCGGCCAGCCCGGCGACACCCGCTGCCACGTCGAGCCCCTCGCTGGAGGACGACATGGTCAGCCAGCTCCAGGCCAAGAACGCCTTCCTCGCCAACCTGCGCGTGTTTCAGACGGGGGACGAGATGCTGGGCGCGCTGATCGACGTGAAGGGCGGACCGCCCGCCCCGGCGGCCTACGCCTGGGCCGCCACCAGGAAGACCTCGCGCGTGGGCGGTCCGGCCATCAGTGGGCCGAACTTCGCGATCTGCTCCTGCAGGTAGCCGCTGCTCTCGCCGGCCTTCATGTCCTCCGGGGTGTCCCAGAGCGTCAGCGACACGCCCTTGCCCGTCTCGGGGTCGGTCAGGAAGAACGCGCCCCTGAATCCCTTCTGCTGCCTCGCGACGGGAATCACGGACTCATTGAAGATTTTCTGGGCCTCGTCCATCTTGTCGGGCCGACCCGGCATCGCCACCATCCTCGCGTACATAGCCAACTCCTTTCGCGGCGTCTTGCTCGCGCTGCTGAATCTGCGTCCGCGGCGGGCAATCGTCATTGCGTACGCTCAATGACGGCGGCCAAACAGGTCGCCCTTGTGCAGGCGATCTGGTGTGGATTCCTTCAGGAGCTGGCGTGACGCGGGCCCCATCGGGCGGCGACGTGAGGCATGCCATGCCCGTCATCGACTCAGTGCGTCCTCTCCCGGGGCGATCTCCGCGCCACCTGCGGCCCAATGCGCACGAATCAACCGGTACAGGCAATGCGATCTCAGCGGGCTCCCCTCGGGAAGCGCCGGGTGGTCAAAGTCCTCATGCGTGGCGCGCATGCCAAGGCGCTGCATGACCGCCTGCGACGGCAGGTTCAGCTTGGCCGTGGAGGAGACCACCTCCGGCAGACCCTGCTGCTCGAACCCGAACCGAAGCACCTCGCGTCAAGCCTCCGTGGCCGGGCCCTTGCCCCAGTGCTGCCTGGCCAGCCGGTACCCGATTTCCACACAGGGCATTCCACACAGGGCATGAACGGCAGTGCACGCCTGGGTATGGTGAGCCCGACAAAGCCGACGAAGCCGCCATCGCACACCTGCTCGACCGCCCAGTCGCTCCAGCCGCACTCCTCCAGTTCGGCGGCCCAGGCGGCGATGCTGCGGTCGCTCTGCTCCCGCGTCTGGAGGCCTGGAAAGTACCGCATCACGTCGGGGTCGGCGTTCCGCCGGGCAAACGCCGGCTTGTCGCGCGCCTGCCACTGGCGCAGGCGAAGACGCGGCGTGGCCCGTTGAATCACTCGGGACATGGCCTACGTGCAGTGGGCGCGCACGGCCGCCGAGGGCAAGCCCCTTGCCAAGGGCACGCTGCCTCAGCTGTGCCAGGTCTGCCAGTGGCCGGTGCTCTTCACCGAGCCGGGCGATCCGACGGAAATCTGCTACCGGGAGGAGAAATACCTCGGCGAAACCTTCCACTCTTGCTCGAGAAGTTCCTCTCGGCGGCGGACGCGCCGTCCGTGCGCAGCCCGATGTTCCGGTCGATTTGAGAGGGGCAGTCGGCGGCTACAGCCAGCGGCGACACCCTCAACGCTGCGAATCCGTGTGCGACTTCGCCATCAGCTTGATCATCTTCAGGTTGATGATGAAGAAGCGCGGGATCTGCCAGAGCAGGCTGGTGCGCAGGTAGCGGGTCAGGCCCGTGGGCTTGGGCGGGTAGTAGGCCTGCTGGTAGGGCTCTTTGTTCGCGGGTTGTGCGGTGGTGGACATGGGGTTGCTCCGGAGGATGGGTGGTTTGCGGCGATCCGATTGGTTCGTCCGACGCCATCAATCGGGCAGCAACTGCCAGCCCGGCTTCATCTTGGCCTGGTAGATGAAGGTGTAGTGCAGCAGCGACTTCATCCAGTGCCCGGCCAGGCCGATCTCGCCGAAGGTCAGGTGCAGGTCGCGGCCGTACTCGGGGTAGGTGCGGTAGTCCGGCACCACCGGGAACACGGTCATCGTCGCCGCCGTGCCGCGCAGCAGGTGCGAGCCAGTGGAGGCCACGCAGGCCGCGCCCATGCGGGCCATCGAGGCCTGGTGGGTGGGCTTCTCGGCACCGGCGAGCATGTCGCGCAGGCTCTTGGCCACGGCGATCGCCATCGCGGCCGAGGGCATGCCGGTGCGCGGCGGGGCCGGGTTGATTGGTGTGCCGTTGGTGCTCTGCATCGGCTTGCTGATGAGGTGCGGCGGCGCAAAGGCGATGCCGACCGCGAAGAGGTTGCGATACACCGGTGACTGGTAGGTCCGGGGCCAGTCGTCGGCGCTCCACTGGGCGTAGGGGCGCGGGGTGTAGTCCGCATCCACCTTCATGAAGCCGCTGGGCGCGAAGACCTTGGCGGTGATGTCCTCGCCGCCCCGGTCGTAGGCCTTCAGGCCGACGCCGGCGAACGGCGGGATGAGCATCGAGAAGTCGAAGGGCAGCTCGTGGAAGCTGCCGTCCAGCGTCTCGTAGTGGATCTTGCCGGCCTCGACCTTCTTGACGTGGGCGCGCACGATCCACTCGATGTCGCGCTCGACCATCAGCGACTCGGCAAAGGTCTTGCCGTTGGTGATGTAGCCGCCGCGCTCGATGTGCACGCCGCCCATGCCGAAGTCGCCCAGCTCGTACTCGTTGCTGATCCAGACGATGCGGGCCTGGTCGCGCACGCCGGCCTCGCGCAGCACGTGGTCGACGTTGTAGATGTATTCGAAGGCGGCGCCCTGGCAGGTGCAGGTGCCGTGACCGGTACCGATCACGAAGGTGCGCTGCTCGCCGCGCTTCATTGCCTCGACCTGCTGCTGCAGCTGGTGGTTGGCCTCCAGCGCGTGCGAGGCGGTACACACCGACACGGTGTGGCCGTGGTCAGGCCCCAGCCCCTCGGTGGCGCCGAAGTTCAGTTTCGGCCCGGTGGCATTGACCAGGTAGTCGTAGGCGATGCGCTCCTGCTGGCCAGCCTTGGCGGGCAGGGTGTATTCCACCGTGACGAAGGGGCGCGCATCGCTGGTGTCCCCTTCCGGGTGGATCGACACGCCCTTGGCCTGGCGGAAGTCGACGCTGGTCTTCTTGTAGACCTCGGCGAGGTCGAAGGTGACCTGCTCCTCGGTCATCTGGCCGACGCCGACCCAGATGTTCGACGGGATCCAGTTCCAGCGCGCATTGGGCGACACCACGACGATCTCATGCTGCTTGCCGACCCACTGGTTGAGGTAGCGGGCGACGGTGTGGCCGGAAATGCCGGCCCCCAGGATGACGATGCGGGACATGGGCGGCTCCCCAGGAGGAGTGAGCGAAGAACGGGGTGGACTGGATCGGCGAGTCGATCTGATACCCAATAGGGTATGCGATGTAACCAATTCCATCCATAGGTGTTGACCCCGAAAATCGTCCCGCGGCGCGATCTGGATCAAGGCGGCCGGCTGGAACCCCGCCCCGATCCTTGCCCGGGCCCCTGGCCGGCCCAGCCCCTAACATCCACGGCGATGATTCCGCCCGACCTCGTCCAGCTCCAGCTCCTCGGCCATGACCCGCAGGACTGGGCCATCCTCGCCGTCTTCGGCACCGTCTACCTCGGCATGTTCCTGGGCGGGCTGCCGCACTTCCGGCTCGACCGCACGGGGGTGGCGGTGCTGGGTGCCATCACCATGATCGCGCTCGCCGGCCACCCGGTGGAGGAGGCCGCGCGCGCGGTGGACCTGCCCACCATCGTGCTGCTGTTCGCCTTCATGGTCGTCTCGGCGCAGATGCGCCTGGGCGGCTTCTACACCGAGGTGACGCGGCGCGTGGGTGAGCTGCCGCTGTCGCGCCGCGGCCTGCTGGCGGCGCTGATCGCCACCGCGGGGGTGCTGTCGGCCATCTTCTCCAACGACATCATCTGCCTGGCGATGACGCCGGTGGTGGCGCACCTGTGCCTGCGGCGCGGGCTGGCGCCGCTGCCCTTCCTGGTCGGGCTGGCCTGCGCGGCCAACATCGGCTCGGCGGCCACGCTGATCGGCAACCCGCAGAACATGCTGATCGGCTCGCTGCTGAAGCTCGACTTCGGCGCCTACCTGCGCAGCGCGCTGCCGCCGGTGGCGATCAGCCTGGCGCTGCTCTGGCTCTGGCTGGCCTACGGCCCGGGCTCGCGGGCGCCGGACCCCGCGCCGCGCACGGAAGTGGCCGACGACGAGCACGACTTCGACGCCTTCCAGACCGCCAAGGGCCTGACGGTGGCCGCCGCGCTGATGGCCGTCTTCCTCTTCACCGACTGGCCGCGCGACGTGGCCGCGCTGGTCGGCGCCGGCGTGCTGCTGCTCAGTCGCCGGCTGCACTCGGCGCACGTGATGGGCTTCGTCGACTGGCAGCTGCTGCTGCTCTTCATCGGCCTGTTCGTGGTCAACCACGCGGTCGAGACCACCGGCGTGGCGGCCCAGGCCGTCGCCTGGCTGGCCGGGCAGGGGGTGCACCTGGCCGAGCCGGGCCCGCTGCTGGTGGTGGGCGTGACGCTGTCCAACCTGGTGTCCAACGTGCCGGCGGTGATGCTGCTGCTGCCGCACCTGGGTTCTTCCGGCGGGCCCGGCACGCCGGCGGTGGATCAGGCCGGCGTGCTGCTGGCGCTGGCCAGCACCTTCGCCGGCAACCTGCTGCTGGTCGGCTCGATCGCCAACCTGATCGTGGTGGACGGGGCGGAGAAGAACGGCATCGCCATCGACTGGCGCGACCATGCGCGCATCGGCGTGCCGGTGACGCTGGCCACGCTCGTGGTGGTCTGGGGCTGGCTGGCGTGGGGGCGGGCATGAGCTGGGGTTTGACACACAGGGCGGGCGCCATTGCCAGCCTCTTCCTGGCGCTGTCACTGGCGCTGGCGGTCAGCGGCTGCGCCGATTCGCCGCGCTACACCAACAGCGACGGCCGGCCGTCTGAAAAGCCGCTGGCCGACCTGCTGCGCTGGCAGTGGACGCGCGACCGCAGCGCCGCCGACCGCCCGGTGGCGCTGCCCGTGCGCCAGGAGCCGCGTGCCACCGCGCCGGCGCGCCCGGGCGAGCTCTCCGCCACCTGGGTGGGCCACGCGACGGTGCTGCTGCGCATCGGCGGGCTGAACGTGCTGACCGACCCGATGTTCTCGCCCCGCGCCAGCCCCTTCAGCTGGGTCGGGCCGGAGCGCCGCACCCCGCTGCCCTTCGCGCTGGCGGCGCTGCCGCACATCGACGTGGTGCTGATCTCGCACAACCACTACGACCACCTCGACGAGGCCAGCGTGCTCGGCCTGCAGCGCCAGGCCGGCGGCGCGCCGCTGTTCATCGTGCCGCGGGGGCTGGACGCCTGGTTCCGCGATCGGGGCATTGCCAACGTGCGCAGCCAGGCTTGGTGGGAGACGCGCCCGGTGCGCGAGGCGGCGCCCGGCGTGCAGGTCACCGGCGTGCCGGCGGTGCACTGGAGCGCACGCGGCCTGTTCGATCGCAACGCCAGCCATTGGGGCGGCTGGGTGCTGCAGGCCGGCGGCCAGAGCGTCTACTTCGCGGGCGACACCGGCTACGGCGACGGCCGCGACTTCCGCCAGATCGGCCAGCGCTTCCCGGCGCTCGACCTGGCGCTGATCCCGGTGGGCGCCTACGAGCCGCGCTGGTTCATGCGCGCGCAGCACGTCGACCCGGCCGAGGCGGTGCAACTCTTCCGTGACCTCGGTGCCCGCCGCGCGCTGGGCATCCACTGGGGCAGCTTCGTGATGGCCGACGAGCCACTGGATGCGCCGATTGCCGCGCTCGACGCCGCCCGCCGCAGCCAGGGCGTCGCCGAGTCCGACTTCCGCCTGCTCGCGCACGGCGAGACCTGGGAGATCGCGCCGCCTGCGGGCGCGGCGTCAGCGCCTGCCGTTCAGCCCGGAATGTCCGGCTCCACCAACTGAGCCAGCTGCAGCAGCGACTCCTGCCAGCCCAGGTAACACATCTCCGGCGGAATCATCGCCGGGATGCCCGACTGCTCGAACGTCGCCGACGTGCCGCAGGACACCGCCTCCAGCGTCACCGTGGTCACCATCTCCCCGGGCAGGTTCGGGTCGTCGAAGGCGCTCGTGTAGCTGAGCTTGCTGCCCGGCTCCACCACCCGGTAGGTGCCACCAAAGCTGTGGCTGCCCCCGGACGAAAAGTTGGTGAACGCCATGCGCCAGCGCCCGCCCACGCGCACATCCAGCTCGAACACCTGCGCCGTGAACCCGAACGGCGGCAGCCAGCGCGCAAAGGCATCGGCCTGGGTGAAGGCGCGGAACACGCGCTCGGGCGGGGCGCGCAGCACGCGGTGCAGGCGGATGGTGTGGGTGTCGGACATGCGGTCTCCGGTGAGGTGGTCGTGCGATGCGTCACGATGCTACGCGGGCAGCGTTCCAGATCCTGGTGGGGAAAGACCCACCGTTGATACGGGCTTGGCGGCGAAAATGCGAGAACGAGAGGCGGGGCAGGCATGGCGGGCAAGATCTTGTCGGCCGCGCCTGTGCTGATTGAACCAGGGGAGGGACACGTGGAGCGCCACGACATCGGTTTCGACGAAAGCGACAAGAATCTGTTTCAAGTCGAGGACGCTCGACTGCGCGCCGATGCGCTGCGGCATTCGATACTGCCGCGCCTGCACTTGGTGATGAACGAGGCCATCGCTGGAATCAGGAACATCTACGGCGTTGACGTTCTTGAAGACTCCATCGTGACCTACTGGCCTCACTTCAGAACACGCCGCGAGGCTGACCTGACCCACTTGTACGACTCGGCGTTTGTCGGCATCGGTGGGCGCAGAGTGAAGGAGAAGTGGTTCGGTGTCGCCAGGAAGGACGGCAAGCCGGTTCAGATCCTTCCATTCAGGTTCGGCATGGAGCTCACCGTCGAGGGGCTATCGCTGCTGTTTGACAACCACTGGCTCAAAGGACTGACCGACGCGTCTTACGAGAAATACCTCGACTTTCATCTGGAGTTCGAGGGCCTGACGCACCGAATTTGCTACTTCTCGGGGTTGTTTCCGGAGCTTCCTGTCGGCAAGGGGGCGAGGGCGATTTCTCCCTTTCGTGAGCACTATCTCGACATGAAGGCCGAAAAGTATTTCGCCAACAGATTCTTCTCGGTCAGTGTGCAGAGCTACCCTGTGTCCGAGGAAGACATCAACCAGTTGATCTGGGCGCTTTCCTTCTTCTTTCCCGTCTACGACTCGTACATCCAGATATCGAAGGGCGAGCCTGTTCGATTTCTCGATTTATTAACCCGGCAATTAAATATAAGACCAGTTCATGGCGACGCTCGCATATGAAACCGTCTTGCTCCTGAAGTAGCGTTTGATCTTTCCGGGTAGTTCAGCGAGTGTCTTCATGAATTCCTCAGCGATACGTTTGAGTTCATCGGAGTCCTTGGCCGCCGGGCGCATGCGCAACTCGGTCTTCAAGTCGCGGTTGAGGATCTCGTCGGGATTGGCTTCGGGCGAGTACGGCGGCAAGTAATGAACCTCGATTTGCCTATCCTTGCCTTCGAGCCATTGCGTGACGGCCTTGGCCCGGTGAACCCGAAGGTTGTCCACGATCAGGAAGACCTTCTTGCCGGCACTGTCGGCCACGAGCGCAGCGAGGAACTCGATGAATCGATCCTGGTTGATCGCGCCGTCGTGGAAGGCGAACTTCAGCAGTCCCTGGTTGGTCAGCGCCGAGATCATGGTGATGCTGGTCCAGCGCGCGGCATGCCGCAGCACCGGGGTCTGCCCGGCCGGGGCGTAGCCGCGCACCCAGGCGGTGTCCTGGCGGATGGCCGTCTCATCGCCCCAGTAGATCTCGCCTGCTTCAGCCTTGGCCCGACGCACCAGCGCGGGGTAGTCCACCTGCATCCATTGCTGCACCAGCTCGCTGCGCTGCTCGACGGCCCGTTTGGCGGGCCTCTGAGGCGTGAAACCCCAACGCCGCAGATACTCGCCCACGGTGCGAATGGGCATGTCGATGCCCAACTTGAGCTTGATGGCCTCCTGCACCGCCTTGCGCGTCCACAACGCGAACGGCAACGACATCTGATCTGGATTGCCCCCGACGATCTGATCGCGCAGGGCCATCTCATCGAGCAGGCTGATCGTGCGCTTTTCACCCACACGGCGCCCGCGCCGCGCCGAACTCACATTCGTTGGCGCCTTTTCACCGCCCACATTGAAACGCCGTGCCCAACTCATGAGCGTGCTTTGGTGGACTCCAACGATCTGAGCAATCTCGGACCATGCCCGCCCGTCCTGACGCAGCCGGTGCGCCTGCCGGCGCAACAACTCCAGGGATTCTTCTGAAAGTGAACGGGCGTCAGTAGGCTTATTCATGCAAACATAGGACTTACGCAAACGTTTAAATCAAACTAGATTATTTAATATATCGGCGCCGATTTCGTGGTATTTGTGATAATATATTCACCATGAAACCCACGAGCCGAGACTACTGCCAATTTCTGATATCCACACAAATCAACTACACGCAGACCTATTTTGCGGATCACCATCAGAGGTTTTCTCATGACGCCATAAATCGCTACTTGCAGGCTGCCAATATCAGCCCGGCCGATGTCTGGAATCTGGCCCGACGAAACATCGAATTTGACGACGATGCCTGCCTGGTTTTCGATGACAGCGTTCTGGACAAGAACCACTCGCACAAAATCGAGCTGGTGCGCAAACAGTACAGCGGCAACGCCCACGGCCTGATCAAGGGCATTGGGGTGGTCAACTGCCTGTACGTGAACATCAAGACCGGCCACTACTGGATCATCGACTGGCGCATCTATGCGCCTGACGAAGACGGCAAGTCCAAGCTGGATCATGTCCAGGAGATGTTCGACAATGCCATGGCGCACAAGAAGCTGCCCTTTCGCACCGTGCTGATGGACTCCTGGTACGCCACCATGGATCTGATGAAGCACATCCACCGGGCGGGCAAGCACTTCTACTGCCCGCTCAAGAGCAATCGCAAGGTTGACGACAGCCAAGGCCAGCAGCCCTACAAGGCGGTCAGTACGCTGCAGTGGAGTGCCCAAGAACATGTGCATGGCAAACACGTCAAACTGTTCAAGTTTCCCAGTGACATCAAGCTGAAACTGTTCCGGGTTGTGGTTGATACCAATCGCACGGACTGGGTTGTGACAAACGACCTATCTCAAGATTCGACGGACGATACGCATGAGATGTGTGCCGTGCGCTGGAAGATTGAGCAGTACCACAGGGAGATCAAGCAGGTTCTTGGCATCGAAAAATGTCAGTGCAGAATGGCCCGGTCACAGAAGAATCACATCGCCTGCGCGATATTGGCCTGGGTCCACCTCTGCGAGACGGCCAAAGCGCTGAAGACAAACATCTACAGCCTGAAGAAGGGAATCCTCTCGGAATTCCTCAAGAAGGAACTTCGGTCACCAACCATTCGCATGGCACCCATCTGACATATTGAGTCGAAATGGCGAATCATTGCGCTAGCTGAAGTGACCCTGCGTAAGTCCTAAAACATTATACTAACATTTGTATTTAATTGCCAGGTTAATAATCGCCAAGGCGAACGATTTCCTCGACTCCCTCCAAGAGGAACCTGCCAAAGATTCCACCGTAGCCGGCCAGTCATCGGTTGACCATGGACTGCAGCACGGTGCGGCCCAACTTGCGGTGCAGCGCGTTCGTGTGATGCCCGCTCTTCGGTGGCAAGTCTTCCAGCGGGACCGTTGGAAATGCGTGGCCTGCGGGCGCGGCTCACATGATGACGTGATCTTGCATGTCGATCACATACTTCCGCGTTCGCGAGGTGGCACAGACAGTCTGGACAACTTTCAGACGCTGTGCGACCGGTGCAATATTGGCAAGAGCAACCGGGACGACACCGATCTGCGTTCAGCAGAGTCGCCGCCCGTACGATCAGACTGATCGGTTTATTCCTACATTTCGGCTAGGCAAGCCTGCGGCTTCAGGGAGTCCCCAGCAGGCGTTCAATTCGGGCCATCAATTCAGGCAGATGGGCCGTCGCCACATCCCAGACGAGCCGATGGTCCACCGATCCGTAGGCATGAATCAGGATGTTCCGCAGGCCGACCGCCGCATTCAACTCGGGGATCTGCGCGGCGGTGGCGGCATCCACCTTGCGGAGTTGGTTGAGAGCCTCGCCGACGATTTCCAGTTTCCGTTCGACAGCGGCAGACAGCATCGGGTCGGCCAGGTAGTCGCTGAAGCTCCGGCCTCGCACGAAGCCGCACACCGCCTGGGCGGCGGCATGCGCATCCCACAGCAGGGCCGCCGCGTCAGGCGCCATACACCGTCAGCCGTTCGGCATCGACGCGCTGACGCAGATAAGGGTTGACGATCTGCTGGCTGCTCAGCAGGTCGACCGGGCGCTCGAACAGCGCTTCCAGGTCGCGCTTCAGGCCGAAGAAGGCCTCGGCATACCCGCCGGGCGGCAGGTCGCTGGGCAGATCGACCAGGAAGTCGAGATCGCTTCGCTCTGGCGCGAAATCTGCGCGCGTGGCCGAGCCGAACAGATCCAGCCGCCGGGCGTGATGGCGGCGGCACAGTGCCGCGACGTCTTCGCGGTGCTCCTGGATGAAGGTGGGCAGGGCCATGACCCCGATTGAACGGGCTGGGAGGGCCGGCGTCAAGCGCCAGCAGAAATCGGCCCTGCGGGTGTGACCCACGGCGTTCGCAGGGCTACATTGCTGGCAACGCGCACCGTGCGCCACAGCCCGGAGAACCCTTCGCCATGACCGACGCCTCTCGCCTGAACCCCTACGACACCAACCTCGACCGCAACCCCGCCAACTTCGTGGCGCTGAGCCCTTTGAGCTTCCTGGAGCGCACGGCGAGGGTGTACCCGCAGCGCCTGGCGCTGGTGCACGGGGGGCTGCGGCAGACCTGGGCACAGACCTTCGAGCGCTGCCGCCGCCTGGCGTCGGCGCTCAGCAAGCGCGGCATCGGCCTGGGTGACACGGTGGCGGCCATGCTGCCCAACACCCCGCCGATGTACGAAGCCCACTTCGGCGTGCCGGTGACCGGCGCGGTGCTCAACACCCTGAACACCCGGCTCGACCCGGAGGCGATTGCCTTCCAGCTCGACCACGGCGAAGCCAAGGTCCTGCTGACCGACCGCGAGTTCTCCTCCACCATCGCCCGCGCGCTGGCGCTGATGACCGGCCCCAAGCCGCTGGTGATCGACGTGCTGGATGCGGAGTTCGACGGCGGCAAGAGCCTGGGTGAACTCGACTACGAAGCCTTCCTGGCCGAAGGCGACCCGGCCTTCGCCTGGACCTTGCCGGCCGACGAATGGCAGGCCATCTCGCTGAACTACACCAGCGGCACCACCGGCAACCCCAAGGGCGTGGTCACCCACCACCGCGGCGCCTACCTGAACGCCGTGTCCAACGTGGTGACCTGGACGATGCCCCAGCACCCGGTCTACCTGTGGACCCTGCCGATGTTCCACTGCAACGGCTGGTGCTTCCCCTGGACCATGGCGCTGCAGGCCGGGGTGAGCGTCTGCCTGCGCCGGGTCGACCCACAGCTGATCTTCCCGCTCATCCGCGAGCAGCAGGTCACCCACATGTGCGGTGCCCCCATCGTCTACGGCATGCTGGTCAACGCCCCGGCCGCGCTGAGAGAAGGCATCAGCCACACCGTGCAGGGCCTGATCGCCGGGGCGGCGCCGCCGGCCGCGATCATCGAAGGCTGCGAGCGCATCGGCATCGACATCACCCACGTCTACGGCCTGACCGAGGTCTACGGCCCGGCGGCCGTTTGCGCCAAGCAGGAAGAGTGGAGCGGCCTGCCCATCGAAGAACGCGCCGCGCTCAACGCCCGCCAGGGCGTGGCCTACCCGCTGCAGCAGGACGTCACCGTGCTCAACCCCGAGACGCTGCAGCCGGTGCCCGCCGATGGCGAGACGATGGGCGAGATCTTCTTCCGCGGCAACATCGTGATGAAGGGCTACCTGAAGAACCCCGAGGCGACGCAGGAAGCCTTCAAGGGCGGCTGGTTCCACACCGGGGATCTGGCGGTGATGCACCCGGACGGCTACGTCAAGATCAAGGACCGCAGCAAGGACATCATCATCTCGGGCGGGGAGAACATCTCCAGCGTGGAGGTGGAGGAAGTGCTGTACCGGCACCCGGCCGTGGCCTTGGCGGCGGTGGTGGCGGTGCCGGATGCAAAGTGGGGCGAGGTGCCCTGCGCGGTGGTGGAGCTGCGCGACGGCGTGAGCGCCACGCCCGAGGAGATCATCGAGTTCTGCCGCGGCCACATGGCGCGCTACAAGGTGCCCAAGCAGATCGTCTTCGGCGTGCTGCCCAAGACCTCGACCGGCAAGATCCAGAAGTTCCAGCTGCGCCAGCAGTTCAGGTCGGCTGCGGCGATCGGCTGAGGGGCGGCGCGTGGGCTGGATCGAACGCAGCCGTGAGCGGCTGCGCGACTGGGCGCGCCGCCTCAAGCGCGACGCGATGACGCTGTGGTTTGCCCGCGCCCACCCGGCCACGCCCTGGACGGCCAAGGCGCTGGCGGCGGTCGTGGTGGCCTACGCGCTCAGCCCGATCGACCTGATCCCGGACTTCGTGCCGGTGCTGGGCTACCTGGACGACGTGATCCTGCTGCCGCTGCTGATCTGGCTGGCACTGCGGCTACTGCCGCCCGAGGTGATCACCGAATCGCGTCGGCAGGCCGAGGCCTGGCTGGAGCGCCATGAGGCCCGGCCGCGCAGCTGGGCCGGGGCGATCGGCATCGGGCTGATCTGGCTGGTGGTTGCGGTGGGGCTGTCGCTGTGGGTGGTGCGGGCGGCGGGCGCTGTCTGACCACCGGGCGCTGCGCCGTTCAGCTCCAGGTGACTGCGGCGGTGAAGAGGTAGCCGGCCCCGTAGACGGTCTTGATCAGCTTCGGGTTCTGCGGGTCGGCCTCCAGGCGGCGGCGCAGGCGGGAGATGCGCACGTCGATGCTGCGGTCCAACGGAGAGAGGTCGTGCTGGCCGATCAGCTGCTCGCGGGTGAGGATCTGGTGCGGGCGATCGAGGAAGACGCGCAGCACCTGGGCCTCGGCCAGGCCGAGCACCTGCTCCTCGCCCGCGGGTGAACGCAGGGTGTTGGAGGCGCCGTCGAGCGTCCAGCCCGCGAAGCTCGCCAACCGGCGAGTGCCCGGTGCCATGCCGGGGGCTGCCGCGCTGCGCCGCCGCAGGATGCTGCGCACGCGGGCGACCAGTTCGCGCGTGTCGAAGGGCTTGACGACGTAGTCGTCGCCGCCCAGTTCCAGGCCCATGACCCGGTCCACCGTGTGGCCCCGGCCGGTGAGGATCAGCACGCCGCAGGTGTGGGCGGCGGTGATCTGCCGCACCAGCTCGATGCCGTCCATGTCCGGCAGGCCGAGGTCGACGATGCACAGGTCGGGGCGCTGCACCGGCAGGCGGCGCAGGGCGGCCGTCGCGCTGTGGAAGGTTTCCGTGGCGTAGCCGAACTCGCGCAGGGTGTCGGCCACCAGTCCGGCGACCGCCGCGTCGTCCTCGATGACGTAGACCAGCGCGGCGGCGCCGCCCAGGGGCACGGGCCCGGTCGGGGTCATCGCCCGTCCCCGGATTCGAGCCGGGCCGCCAACTGCTCCCGGGTGAAGGGCTTGGGCAGGATCGGCTGGCCCTCGTCAGGCGATGCGCCGGGGGCATAGCCGCTCATCAGCAGCACCTGCGGAACCCGCTGGCGCCGGGCGTGGGCGGCCACCTGCCGACCGTCGACGCCACCGGGCATCACCCCGTCGGTCAGGACCAGCGTGATCGCGGGCGTGCAGTCCAGGATCTCCAGCGCCTCCGGCCCGTTCTCCGCCTCCAGCACCGCGAAGCCCAGGGCGAGCAGATCCCGGCGCACCACCTGGCGCACCGCTGCGTCGTCCTCGACCAGCAGGGCCAGGCCCCGCGAGCCGGCCGGCGCCGGCGAGGCGGGCGATTCGACGTCGACGTCCTCCAGCGGGGCCTCGCAGGCCGGCAGCCAGAGCGAGACGGTGGTGCCGGCGCCGGGCGCGCTGTCGATGCGGATGGCGCCAGCGGACTGGGTGATGAAGCCGTACACCATCGCCAGGCCCAGCCCGGTGCCGTGGCCCGGTGGCTTGGTGGTGAAAAAGGGCTCGAAGACGCGCTCCTGCGTGGCGCGGTCCATGCCGCAGCCGTTGTCGCTCACCACCAGGCGCACGTGCGGGCCCGGGCGCAGCCCCAGTTCCGTGGCGGCGGTGGCCGCGACGTCGTGCACTTCCAGTCCGAGCGCGATCCGCCCGCCTGCCGCGGTGGCGTCTCGGGCGTTGAAGATCAGGTTCAGCAGGCTGTTCTGCAGCTGGTGGGCATCGGCCCAGGCCCAGACGGAGACGGTGCAGGGGCGAAGGTCCAGCTGCCGATCCTCGGGCAGCGTGCGCCGCACCAGCCGCGCAACCTCGTCGAGCAGCCGGCCCACGTCGGTGGCCTTGGCCGCCAGCGGCTGCTGGCGGGAGAAGGACATCAGGCGGCGGATCAGGTCGGCGCCGCGGTGGGCGGCGAGCAGCGCCGGTTCGATGGACTCGGCCATCGCCGGGTCGTCCGGACGCGCCCGGCGCAGGCCTTCCAGGTTGCCGATCACCACGGTGAGGATGTTGTTGAAGTCGTGCGCCAGTCCGCCGGTGAGCTGGCCCAGCGCTTCCATCTTCTGTGCCTGCACCAGCATCGCCTGGGAGCGCTTCTGCTCGGTGATGTCGAAGGTGAGTTCGAAGCAGCCGGCCACCTGGCCGTCGACGTCCACTTCCGGAATCAGCGTGGTGCGTGCGATCAGCCGCGTGCCGCCGACGATGTCGACCTCGTACTCGTAGGTCACCGGCTCACCCGCCAGCGCGCGCGCCACGTTGGGGCGGATGCCCGCATAGGTGGCCGCGCCGAGGTAGGCCTTGGCGCTGACCCGCTCGGGGTGATCCGGGTCCAGGCCGAACCAGGCCTTGTAGCCGCGGTTGATGTAGCGGTAATTGCGGTGGCGGTCGAAGTAGGCCACCAGCGCCGGGATGGAGTCGGTGATCAGGCGCATCTGCGCCTCGCTGCGGCGCAGCTCCGCAGTGCGCTCGGCCACCCGCTGTTCGAGCACGGCGGCGTGCTGCTGGATCTGCCGCTCGGCGGCGCGCTGTGCGGTGATGTCGGAGTACAGCGTCACGAAACCGTGGCCCGGCACCGGCACCCCGCGCACCAGCAGCACGGTGCCGTCGGGCCGGGTGCGCTCCAGCGTGTGGGCGGTGAAGCGGCTGGCCGCCAGCATGCGCTCGCGCACCTGCAGATCCGGGTCACCCGGGCCGTATTCACCGCGCTGCGCGTTGTAGCGCATGAAGCCCTCGAACGGGGCACCCACCCAGGCCAGTTCGTCCGGAAAGTCCAGCAGGCGCAGGAAGGTCTGGTTCCAGGCCACCATGCGCAGGTCGCCGTCGATCAGCGTGAAGCCCTGGTCGATCAGGTCCAGGGCCGCCTGCAATCCGCCGTGGCGGGGCGACAGGTCCGACAGACCCGAGGATTGGGCCAATGGGGGTGAGGGCGGGGAAGGGGGCGGGCGGTCGTCGGGCATCGGCAGTAGCGCCTGTGCCAAGCACAGACCGCTGCAGGAAATTCTAGGAGGCTGCCTGAGGTGTGACCGAAGTTGCAAACATTCGTCACATTGCATGGCGGGCGCTGCAACGTTCTCTCGCGATGCTTCCGGTCCAGAGCAGCCCCGCGCCTCGTGCGGCGGCCGACACCGGAGACAACGACGATGCAGACCCATCCCTACAACGTCGGGCTGGACAAGAACGACGCCAATTTTGTGGCGCTGAGCCCTTTGAGCTTCCTGGAGCGCACGGCGAGGGTGTACCCGCAGCGCCTGGCGCTGGTGCACGGGGGGCTGCGGCAGACCTGGGCACAGACCTTCGAGCGCTGCCGCCGCCTGGCGTCGGCGCTCAGCAAGCGCGGCATCGGCCTGGGTGACACGGTGGCGGCCATGCTGCCCAACACCCCGCCGATGTACGAAGCCCACTTCGGCGTGCCGGTGACCGGCGCGGTGCTCAACACCCTGAACACCCGGCTCGACCCGGAGGCGATTGCCTTCCAGCTCGACCACGGCGGCGCCAAGGTACTGCTCACCGACCGGGAGTTCTCCTCGACGATCGCCCGCGCCCTGGCGCTGATGACCGGCCCGAAGCCGCTGGTCATCGACGTGCTCGACGCCGACTTCGAAGGCGGTAAGTCGCTGGGTGAGCTGGACTACGAGGCCTTCCTCGCCGAAGGCGACCCGGTCTACGCCTGGACGCTGCCTGCGGACGAATGGCAGGCCATCTCGCTGAACTACACCAGCGGCACCACCGGCAACCCCAAGGGCGTGGTGACCCACCACCGCGGCGCCTACCTGAACGCCGTGTCCAACGTCGTCACCTGGACGCTGCCCCTGCACCCGGTGTACCTGTGGACGCTGCCGATGTTCCACTGCAACGGCTGGTGCTTCCCCTGGACGATGGCGCTGCAGGCGGGCGTCAGCGTCTGCCTGCGCCGGGTCGACCCGCAGCTGATCTTCCCGCTGATTCGCGAGCAGAAGGTGACGCACATGTGCGGTGCCCCCATCGTCTACGGCATGCTCGTCAACGCCCCCGCTGCGCTGCGCGAAGGCATCAGCCACACCGTGCAGGGCCTGATCGCCGGGGCGGCGCCGCCGGCGGCGATCATCGAAGGCTGCGAGCGCATCGGCATCGACATCACCCACGTCTACGGCCTGACCGAGGTCTACGGCCCGGCGGCCGTCTGCGCCAAGCAGGAGGAATGGGCGCCTCTGCCGATCGAGCAGCGCGCCGCACTGAACGCCCGCCAGGGCGTGGCCTACCCGCTGCAGCAGGACGTCACCGTGCTGAACCCCGAGACGCTGCAGCCCGTGCCGGCCGACGGCGAGACGATGGGCGAGATCTTCTTCCGCGGCAACATCGTCATGAAAGGCTACCTGAAGAACCCCGAGGCGAGCGCCGAGGCCTTCCGTGGCGGCTGGTTCCACACCGGAGATCTCGCGGTGCTGCACCCGGACGGCTACGTCAAGATCAAGGACCGCAGCAAGGACATCATCATCTCCGGCGGGGAGAACATCTCCAGCGTGGAGGTGGAGGAGGTGCTGTACCGGCACCCGGCGGTGGCGCTGGCCGCGGTGGTGGCGGTGCCCGATGCGAAGTGGGGCGAGGTGCCCTGCGCGGTGGTGGAGCTGCGCGACGGCGTGAGCGCCACGCCCGAGGAGATCATCGAGTTCTGCCGCGGCCACATGGCGCGCTACAAGGTGCCCAAGCAGATCGTCTTCGGCGTGCTGCCCAAGACCTCGACCGGCAAGATCCAGAAGTTCCAGCTGCGCCAGCAGTTCAAGTCGGCTTCGGCGATCGGCTGAGGAGGATTCGATGAGCACTGAATTCATCCTCGAGACCCGCGGCCTGACCAAGGAGTTCAAGGGCTTTGCGGCCGTGCAGGACGTGAACCTGAAGATCCTCCGCGGCAGCATCCACGCGCTGATCGGCCCGAACGGCGCCGGCAAGACGACCGTCTTCAACCTGCTGACCAAGTTCCTGCAGCCCACGCGCGGGCAGATCCTCTTCGATGGCCAGGACATCAGCCGCGAGGAGCCGGCGCAGATCGCCCGGCGCGGCGTGATCCGCTCCTTCCAGATCTCAGCCACTTTCGGCCACATGACCGCGCTGGAGAACGTGCGGGTGGCGCTGCAGCGCCGCCTGGGCACCAGCTTCCACTTCTGGCGCCATGAGCGCACCCTGCGCCAGCTCGACGACGAGGCGATGGCGTTGCTGGATCAGGTGGACCTGGGCAGCTACGCCCGCACGCTGGCGGTCGAGATGCCCTACGGCCGCAAGCGCGCGCTGGAGATCGCCACCACGCTGGCGCTGGACCCCCAGCTGATGCTGCTGGACGAGCCCACCCAGGGCATGGGCCACGAGGACGTGGACCGGGTGGCCGAGCTGATCAAGAAGGTCGCGGCCAGCCGCACCGTGGCGATGGTGGAGCACAACCTGTCGGTGGTGGAAAAACTCTGCGACCGCATCACCGTGCTGCAGCGTGGCCAGATCCTCACCGAAGGGCCCTACGCGGAGGTCTCCAAGGACCCGCGGGTGCTCGAAGCCTATGTGGGAGTCGCCGCATGAGCGCCGTCGACATGACCGCCCAACGCCGGGCCGACCCGGCGCTGAGCCCGCCGCGCGGCAACGAGATGCTGCGCATCACCGACCTGCACGCCTTCTACGGCGAATCGCATGTGCTGCACGGCATCGACCTGCGCGTGGCCGAAGGTGAGCTGATCACCCTGCTGGGCCGCAACGGCGCCGGCCGCTCGACCACGCTGAAGTCGATGATGGGGCTGGTGGGCCGCGCCAGCGGCTCGGTGATGTTCAACGGCCGCGAGCTGATCGGCATGGCGCCGCACCAGGTGGCGCGCCTCGCGGTGGGCTTCTGCCCGGAGGAGCGCGGCATCTTCTCCGGCCTGACCACCGAGGAGAACCTGCTGCTGCCGCCGGTGGTGCGCTCCGGCGGCATGACGATCGAGGAGATCTACGAGCTCTTTCCCAATCTCTGGGAGCGCCGCCACAGCCCGGGCACCCGGCTGTCCGGCGGTGAGCAGCAGATGCTGGCGATGGCGCGCATCCTGCGCACCGGCGCGCGGCTGCTGCTGCTCGACGAGATCACCGAGGGCCTGGCCCCGGTGATCGTGCTGAAGCTCGGGCAGGTGATCCGCCTGCTCAAGTCGCGCGGCTACACCATTGTGCTGGTGGAGCAGAACTTCCGCTTCGCCGCGCCCCTGGCCGACCGCCACTACGTGCTGGAGCACGGCCGCGTGGTGGCCGTGGTGCACAAGGACGAGCTGGCCGACAAGACCGAGATGCTGCACGAGCTGCTCGGCGTCTGAGCCTGGGCGGCCGCCGCGCCGCCCCCCGACCCGATCCCGAACCCCTGCCCGACGAGGCCGCCCAGGCCCCGGCGTGGCGGACTTCGCCCTGCCATTGCGCTTTTTCCACAGACCTCAACGGAGACAGACCATGCGTTTCACTTCACTCGCGCCCACGGCCTTTGCCGCCGCCCTGGCCACGGCCTTCACCGCCGCATCCGCGCCCGCCGTGGCGCAGGTGTCGGACAATGCCGTGCGCATCGGCGTGCTCACCGACCTGTCGGGCGTGTACTCCGACGTCTCCGGCAAGGGCACGGTGATCGCCACCCAGATGGCCATCGACGACTTCGTGGCCAAGGAGAAGCCGGCCTTCAAGGTGGAACTGGTCTCCGCCGACCACCAGAACAAGGGCGACATCGCCGCCAACAAGGCGCGCGAGTGGTTCGAGCGCGAGAAGGTGGACGTGGCCAGCGAGCTGGTCACCACCTCGGTGGCGCTGGCGGTGCAGAAGATCGCCAAGGAGAAGAACCGCATCGCGCTGATCTCCGGCGCCGCCTCCACCCGCGTCACCAACGAGGACTGCAACGACGTCACCGTCCACTGGACCTACGACACCTACGCGGTGGCCAACGGCACGGCCAAGGCGGTGACGAAGACCGGTGGCAAGAAGTGGTTCTTCCTGACCGCCGACTACGCCTTCGGCCACTCGCTGGAGAAGGACGCGAGCGAGGTGGTCAAGGCCAACGGCGGCGAGGTGCTGGGCGCCGTGCGCCACCCCTTCCCGGGCAGCGACTTCTCCTCCTTCCTGCTCAAGGCGCAGAGCTCGGGCGCACAGATCATCGGCCTGGCCAATGCCGGCGGCGACACCATCAACTCGATCAAGCAGGCCGCCGAGTTCGGCATCACGCCCAAGCAGTCGCTGGCCGGCCTGCTGATGTTCATCACCGACGTGCACTCGCTGGGCCTGAAGGTGACGCAGAACATGTACCTCACCGAAGGCTTCTACTGGAACCTCAACGACGAGACGCGGGCCTGGTCCAAGCGCTTCTTCGATGCGCACAAGCGCATGCCCACGATGGTGCAGGCTGGCCAGTACTCCTCGGTGATGCACTACCTGAAGGCCGTCAAGGCCGCTGGCACCGATGACACCGCCAAGGTGATGGCGCAGATGAAGAAGACGCCGGTCAACGACTTCTTCGCCAAGAACGGCAGCATCCGTGCCGACGGCCGCATGGTGCACGACATGTACCTGCTGCAGGTGAAGAAGCCGGCCGAGTCCACCACCCCCTGGGACTACTACCACGTGCGCGCCACCATCCCGGCGGCCGAGGCCTTCCAGCCGCTGGCGGCCAGCAAGTGCCCGCTGGTGGCCAAGAAGTAAGCCACGCCTTTTATTGGGGACGCGCATGACGCTCTTCGGCCTCTCCTCCCAGGCGCTGTTCGGCCAGCTGTTGCTCGGGCTGATCAACGGCTCCTTCTACGCCGTGCTCAGCCTGGGCCTGGCGGTGATCTTCGGCCTGCTGAACATCATCAACTTCGCCCACGGGGCGCTGTACATGGTCGGCGCCTTCGTGGCGCTGCTCGGGCTCGAATACCTGGGCATGAACTACTGGGTGGCGCTGGTGGCTGCGCCGCTGGTGGTCGGCCTGCTGGGGGTGGTGATCGAACGCGGCCTGCTGCGCCACCTCTACAAGCTCGATCACCTCTACGGCCTGCTGCTGACCTTCGGGCTGGCGCTGATCGCCGAGGGGGTGTTCAAGTACTTCTTCGGCGTCTCGGGCAGCTCCTATGCGCCGCCCGAGCAGCTGCAGGGCGGGGTGGACCTGGGCTTCATGTTCATGCCGCTGTACCGCGGCTGGGTGGTGCTGGCCTCGCTGACCGTGTGTGTCGCGACCTGGTACGTGATCGAGCGCACCCCGCTGGGCGCCACGCTGCGCGCGGCCACCGAGAAGCCCCAGCTGGTGCAGGCCCTGGGCATCAACGTGCCGGTGCTGGTGACGGCCACCTACGGTGTGGGCGTGGCGCTGGCGGCCTTTGCTGGCGTGCTGGCCGCGCCGGTGATGCAGGTGAACCCGGTGATGGGCTCCAACCTGATCATCGTCGTGTTCGCGGTGGTGGTGATCGGCGGCATGGGGTCGATCGCCGGTTCCATCGTCACCGGGCTGGGGCTGGGCATCGTCGAAGGCCTGACCAAGCTGATCTACCCGGAAGCCTCGGCGGTGGTGATCTTCGTGATCATGATCGTCGTGCTGCTGCTGCGTCCCGCCGGCCTGTTCGGCAAGCAGGCCTGACCCGGCCGTTCTCCCTGGAGCCGACATGTCGACCCTGACCTCCTCTCCTGCGGCGCGCGGCAGCGCCACCGAGTCCCGCCACCTGCTGGGCTGGACGCTGGCCCTGGCCTTCGGCCTGGCTGCGCCCTGGTTCATCTACCCCACCTTCCTGATGAAGGTGCTGTGCTTCGCGCTGTTCGCCAGCGCCTTCAACCTGCTGCTGGGCTTTGCCGGGCTGCTGTCCTTCGGCCATGCGGCCTTCTTCGGCGCCTCGGCCTATGTTTGCGCCGGGCTGGCGAAGAACCTGGGGCTGAGCCCGGAGCTGTCCATCCTGGGCGGCACCACGGTGGCTGCGGCGCTGGGGGCGCTGTTCGGCTGGTTGTCCATCCGCCGCTCGGGCATCTACCTGACCATGATCACGCTGGCGCTGGCGCAGCTGGTGTTCTTCGTGGCGCTGCAGATGCCCTTCACCGGCGGCGAGGACGGCCTGCAGGGCGTCCCGCGCGGGGCCCTGCTGGGCCTGCTGCCTCTGGGCGACAACCAGGCGATGTACTACTTCGTCTTCGCGGTCTGCCTGGCCGGCTTCTGGCTGATCCGCCGCACGGTGCATTCGCCCTACGGCCAGGTGCTCAAGGCCATCCGCGAGAACGAGCCGCGCGCCATCTCGCTGGGCTACGACGTCAACCGCTACAAGCTGCTGGCCTTCGTGCTCTCGGCCGCGCTGGCCGGCACCGCCGGGGCGCTCAAGGCGCTGGTGTTCCAGCTCGCCTCGCTCACCGATGTGCACTGGCACATGAGCGGCGAGGTGGTGCTGATGACGCTGCTGGGCGGCCTGGGCACGCTGCTCGGCCCGGGGGTGGGCGCGCTGGTGATCGTGACGCTCGAAAACGAGCTGGCCGACAAGGTCGGCCCCTGGGTCACGGTGATCATGGGGGCGATCTTCGTGGTCTGCGTGCTGGCCTTCCGCCGCGGCATCGTCGGTGAGCTGCTGGCCCTGCGCGGCCCGCGCAGCGATACCCCGCCCGGCGGTGGCCACTGAGCCGCCCCCCAACCTGAACTCCACCCTCTCCTACGCATTCCTCGGGAAACCCTGCCATGACCTACGCTGCGCCACTGCGCGAGATGCTGTTCACGATGAAGGAAATCGGCGGCCTGGACGCCGTGCTGGCCCAGCCCGGCCATGAGGAGGTCACGCCCGACCTGGTCGAGCCGATCCTGGAGGAGGCCGGCAAGTTCGCCGCCGAGGTGCTGGCGCCGCTGAACCACCCCGGCGACCGCCAGGGCAACCACTGGGAGGCCGGCGTCGTCACCACCGCCGACGGCTTCAAGCCCGCCTACGCCAGCTTCTGCGAGGCCGGCTGGCACGGCATGCCCGCGCGCCGCGAGTTCGGCGGCCAGGGCATGCCCACGCTGCTGTCCACCGCGGTGCTGGAGATGTGGAAGTCGTCGAACATGGCCTTCTCGCTGTGCCAGATGCTGACGCTGGGCGCCATCGAGGCGATTGCCACGCACGGCAGCGCCGAGCTGCAGCAGCGATATCTGCCGGCGATGGTGGAGGGCCGCTGGACCGGCACGATGAACCTCACCGAGCCGCAGGCCGGCTCCGACCTGGCCGCGCTGCGCAGCAAGGCGGTGCCCGAGGGGAATCACTACCGCATCAGCGGCACCAAGATCTTCATCACCTGGGGTGAGCACGACATGGCCGAGAACATCGTCCATCTCGTGCTGGCGCGCCTGCCGGACGCGCCGCCGGGGGTGAAGGGCATCTCGCTGTTCCTCTGCCCGAAGTTCCTGGTCAACGCCGATGGCAGCCTGGGGGAGCGCAACGACCTGGTCTGCGCCTCCATCGAGCACAAGATGGGCATCCGTGCCAGCGCCACCGCGGTGATGAGCTTCGGCGAGGGGCCGGGCGCGATCGGCTGGCTGGTCGGTGAGCCGCACCAGGGCCTGGCCTGCATGTTCACGATGATGAACCACGCCCGGCTGAACGTCGGCCTGGAGGGGGTGGCGATCTCCGAACGCGCCTACCAGCAGGCGCGCAGCTACGCGCTCGACCGGGTGCAGGGCCGGACGCTAGGCCGCGAGGGTGAGACCAACGCCACCATCGTCGGCCACCCGGACGTGCGCCGCATGCTGATGGACATGAAGGCCCGCTGCGAGGCCCAGCGCGCCATCGCCTACTACGCCGCCGGCCAGATGGATCGCGCCCATGGCCACGCCGACGCCGAGCAGCGCCGCAGTGCGCAGCAGTTGGTGGACCTGCTGATCCCCATCGTCAAGGGCTGGTGCACCGAAGGCGCCCAGCTGGTCACCGCCACTGGCGTGCAGGTGCACGGCGGCATGGGCTTCATCGAAGAGACCGGCGCGGCGCAGCACCAGCGCGATGCGCGCATCACCACCATCTACGAAGGCACCACCGGCATCCAGGCCAACGACCTGATCGGCCGCAAGCTGGCGCGCGACGGCGGGCAGGTCATGGGCCGGCTGATCGCGATGATGCGCGCCGACGCCGCCGCGGTGGCCGGCCAGGGCGATGCGCTGCTGCAGCGCCTGTCGGTGGCGCTGAGTGGTGGGGTCGAGGCGTTGGAAGCCGCCACCAACGGCCTGCTGGCCCTGGGCTCGCGCGAGGCCGCGGCGGCGGCGGTGCCCTACCTCTGGCTGGCCGGCACGGTGGTGGGCGGCTGGCTGATGACACGGGCTGCGGATGCGGCCAGCACCCAGCTGGCCAGTGGCAGCGCCGAGGGCGACTTCCTGGCCGCCAAGCGCGTCACCGCGCTGCACTTCGCGCTGCATGTGCTGCCGCAGGCCGCTGCGCTGCGCGACAGCGTGCTGCATGGCGCCGCCTCCACGCTGGGCCTGGCGGCCGAGCAGTTCTGATCAAGGGGAGCCACGCCATGAACGAGATGAACGGCCACGACATCGAGGACCTGCGCCCCGGCATGCAGGCCACCTTCTCCAAGACGCTGACCGAGGCGGACATCGTGCTGTTCGCCGGTGTTTCGGGCGACAACAACGCGGTGCACGTCAACGAGGAGTTCGCCGCCACCACGCCCTTCGGCGGGCGCATCGCGCATGGCTTCCTGACCGCCAGCGTGATCTCCGCGGCGGTGGCCAACCGCCTGCCCGGCCCGGGCACGGTCTACCTCAGCCAGCAGATGAAGTTCCGCGCCCCGGTGCGCCCCGGCGACACGGTGCACGCCACCGTCACCGTGACGGCGGTGGACGAGGCGCGTGCCCGCGCCACGCTGGCCACCGTCTGCCGCGTGCGCGAGACGGTGGTGATCGAAGGCGAGGCCCTGGTGATGACCACCTCGCGCGCGCGGCGCGAGCGAGCCGCCGCCGAGGCTGCCGCAGCAGCAGCGGCGGCAGCAGCACCCACGGCTACACAGCAGCCGGCCTGACGCGCTCGCCCGCCCGCCCGGACAACGCAAGGAAGACCGCCATGACCCCGCAACAGATCCTTGATGCCCACGGCCCACGCGAGTCGATGGAATACGACGTCGTGATCGTTGGTGCCGGCCCGGCGGGCCTGGCCACGGCGATCCGCCTGAAGCAGCTGGCGGCCGAGAAGGGCAGCGAGGTCAACGTCGTGGTGCTGGAGAAGGGCTCCGAGCCGGGCGCGCACATCCTCTCGGGCGCCGTGATGGACCCGCGCGCGATGAACGAGCTCTTCCCCAACTGGAAAGAACTCGGCGCGCCGCTGAACCAGCCGGTCACCGGCGACGACATCCTGGTGCTGGGCCACGAGCACTGCAAGCGCATCCCGGATGCCCTGGTGCCGCGCAACTTCCACAACGAGGGCAACTACGTCATCAGCCTGGGCGCGCTGGTCAAGTGGCTGGCCGAGCAGGCCGAGGCGCTGGGCGTGGAGATCTTCCCGGGCTTCGCCGCCGCCGAGGTGCTCTACGACGAGGCCGGCTGCGTGCGCGGCGTGGCCACCGGCAACATGGGCGTGGGCAAGGACGGCGAGCCGGGCGATGCCTTCCAGCTCGGCATGGAGCTGCTGGGCAAATACACGATCTTTGCCGAGGGCGCGCGCGGCCATCTGGGCAAGCAGCTGCTGGCGAAGTACGACCTGACGGCCGGCAAGGATCCGCAGAGCTTTGCGATCGGCATCAAGGAACTCTGGGAGATCCCGCCCGAGAAGGCCCAGCCCGGGCGCGTGGTGCACACCGCCGGCTGGCCGATGGACGATGCGACCTTCGGCGGCGGCTTCCTGTACCACCTCGAAGGCAACCAGGTCACGCTGGGCTTCGTGATCGGGCTGGACTACACCAACCCCTGGCTGAGCCCCTTCGAGGAAATGCAGCGCTGGAAGACCCACCCGGCGATCCGCGCGCACATCGAAGGCGGCAAGCGCGTGAGCTACGGCGCGCGGGCGATCAACAACGGCAGCCCGCAGGCGATGCCCAAGATGGTTTTCCCCGGCGGCGCGCTGGTGGGCTGCGACCTGGGCACCATGAACGCCGCGCGCATCAAGGGCAGCCACGCCGCGCTCAAGAGCGGCATGCTCTGCGCCGAGGCGCTGTTCGAGGCCCTCAGTGACATCACCGCCGGGCGCGAGAAGGACGAGCTCAGCGCCTACCCGGCCGCCTTCGAGGCCAGCTGGCTGATGGAGGAGCTGCAGCAGACGCGCAACTTCAAGCTCTGGTTCAAGAAGGGCCGCCTGGTGGGCGAGCTGATGACGGGCGTGGAGCAGTGGTTCCTGCCCAAGATCGGCGTCGCCAGCCCGCCGTGGACGCTGCACCGCAGCGAGCCGGACCACGTGTACCTGAAGCCGGCCGACCAGTGCGCGAAGATCGAGTATCCGAAGCCCGACGGGAAGATCACCTTCGACCGCCTCAGCTCGGTGTTCGTGAGCAACACGAACCACGAGGAGAACCAGCCGGCGCACCTGACCTTGAAGGATGCGGGCGTGCCGGTGCGCGTGAACCTGGCCAAGTACGCCGGCCCGGAAGCGCGCTTCTGCCCGGCCGGGGTGTACGAGTTCGTCAACAAGGACGGCGCCGATCAACTCGTGATCAACGCGCAGAACTGCGTGCACTGCAAGACCTGCGACATCAAGGACCCGACGCAGAACATCAACTGGGTCACCCCCGAGGGCGGCGGCGGGCCGAATTACGCGGGGATGTGAGGCCGCAGCCGTCGTCGCGCCCCTGCGCCAACCCCCTCTTTGTTCCCAAACCATGGCGCTGCTGCGCTGGGCGCTGGCCGAGGTCCGTGCCCTTCACCCCCCATCCTCAGGAGACCTTCCGATGCAAGGCCAGATGATGAGCATGCCGCTGCTCACCTCCTCGCTGCTCGTGCACGCCGAGCGCCACCATGGTGACCGCGAGATCGTCTCGCGCCGGGTGGAGGGCGACCTCCACCGCATGACCTACCGCGATCTGGCGGCGCGCTCGCGCCGCCTGGCCAAGGCGCTGGGCCGGCTGGGGGTGCACAGCCCGGACCGGGTGGCCACGCTGGCCTGGAACGGCCACCGCCACATGGAGCTGTACTACGCGGTGTCGGGCATGGGGGCGGTGCTGCACACCATCAACCCGCGCCTGCACGCCGACCAGGTGGTCTACATCGCCGACCATGCCGAAGACCAGGTGCTGTTCTTCGACCTGACCTTCCTGCCGCTGGTGGAGGCGGTGGCCTCGCGGGTGAAGACGGTGCGCGCCTTCGTGGCGATGACCGATCGGGCCCACCTGCCCGCCTCGAAGATCCCCGGCCTGCTCTGCTACGAGGATTTGCTGGACGCCGAGTCCGACCACTTCGACTGGCCGAGTTTCCCGGAGGAGAGCGCCGCGACGCTGTGCTACACCTCCGGCACCACCGGCCACCCCAAGGGCGTGCTCTACAGCCACCGTTCCACGCTGCTGCACACCTTTGCCGCGGCCCTGCCGGACGCGCTGAACTGCTCGGCGGCCGACACCATCCTGCCGGTGGTGCCGATGTTCCACGTCAATGCCTGGGGCCTGCCCTACGTGGCCTGCATGGTCGGTGCCAAGCTGGTCTTCCCCGGGCCGGGGCTGGACGGCGCCTCGCTCTACGACCTCTTCGAGGCCGAAGGCGTGACGCTGTCGGCCGGGGTGCCCACCGTCTGGCAGGGGCTGCTGGGCCATGTGGGCAACAAGGGCCTGAAGTTCTCCACCATGCGCCGCACCATCATCGGCGGCTCGGCCTGCCCGCCGGCGATGATCCGCGCCTTCGAGCTCGATCACGGCGTGCACGTCATCCACGCCTGGGGCATGACCGAACTCAGCCCGCTGGGCACGGTGTGCAGCTTCAAGGCCCAGCATGCGCAATGGCCGGTGGAGCAGCGCCTGGCGCTGCAGTCCAAGCAGGGCCGCGCGATCTTTGGCGTGGACATGAAGGTGATCGACGGCGAGGGCCGCGAGCTGCCCGCCGACAGCCTGGTCAGCGGCGACCTGCTGGTGCGTGGCCACTGGGTGGTGTCGCGCTACTTCCGCGAGGAGGGCAAGGGTCCGTTGATGGACGGCTGGTTCCCCACTGGGGACGTGGCGCGCATCGACGCCGATGGCTACATGCAGATCACCGACCGCAGCAAGGACGTGATCAAGTCCGGCGGCGAGTGGATCGGCTCGATCGACCTGGAGAACGTCGCGATGGCGCACCCGGCGGTGGCGATGGCCGCCTGCATCGCCGCCAAACACCCGAAGTGGGACGAGCGGCCGCTGCTGGTGGTGTCGCTCAAGCCCGGTGCCACGCTGACGAAGCAGGAGCTGCTGGCCTTCTACGAGGGCAAGATCGCCAAGTGGTGGACGCCCGACGACGTGATCTTCGTCGAGGAGATTCCGCTGGGCGCCACCGGCAAGATGCTCAAGCACAAGCTGCGTGAGCGCTTCCGCGACCACGTGCTGCCCGGCGTCTGAGGCCACGCGCGAACGGTCGGATCACCATGCCGGTGTGGGTGTGTGCAGGCGAGGCGCAGCGCAGCCGGGCGCTGAGGCAGCGCCTGGAGCGCCTGGGCTTCCCGACCGTCCGGGAGGTCGGGGCGGGCCCGCCCGCGGCGGCGGTGCCGGTGGGCGAGGTCGACGTGCTGGTCCTTGCACTGGGCAACGCCGAGCGTGACGCGCTCAGCCGACTGCAGGCCTGGCGTGAGCGGCACGCCCTGCTGCCCATCCTTGCCGTGGTGGACGCTCCTTCGGTCACGCAGCGCATCCAGGCGCTCGACCATGGCGCCGACGACTGCGTGTCCGACGACGTCGACGACGCAGAACTCGCGGCGCGGCTGCGGGTTCGCCAGCGCCGCGCCGGCAGTGCCTCGGCCCGGTACCTCTGCTGCGGCCCGCTGGCCTACGACCCGGTCGACCGCACCGTGCTGTTGAACGGGCAGCCGCTGCGCTTGTCAATGCGGGAGCTGGAACTGCTCGAAGCCCTGATCCGACGCGCCGGCCGGCTGGCCAGCCCCGAGTTCCTGCAGCAGCGCCTCCTCGAACGCAGCGAGAGCGCATCCCTCAACTCGGTACAGGTCTACGTCTGCCGTCTGCGGCGCAAGCTTCGCCACGAGCCGGTCCACATCTCGACCGTCCGCGGCGAGGGTTACCGCCTGCACGTCGGCCCGCTGGGCGCGTCGCACTGAACGAATCGCACAGAGCGCGCCGCACTGAGCGCATCGGCGGCAGGCATGCGGCTTTGACAACAAGAAGGCCGCCCGAGGGCGGCCTTCCGTGCTTCAGCGGCGAGCGTCTGTGGCTGAGGCAGCACCGGTGGCCCGATGCCGCTCACCCCCTCCTCAGATCAGGCTCTTGAGGATGCGAGCCATCTCGGAGGGGTTGCGCGTGACCTTGAAGCCACACTCCTCCATGATCGCCAGCTTGGCGTCGGCCGTGTCCGCACCGCCGCTGATCAGCGCACCGGCGTGACCCATGCGCTTGCCCGCCGGAGCGGTCACACCGGCGATGAAGCCCACCACCGGCTTCTTCATGTTCGCCTTGCACCACATCGCGGCTTCGGCCTCGTCCGGGCCGCCGATCTCGCCGATCATGATCACCGCATCGGTGTCCGGATCGTCATTGAAGGCGCGCATCACGTCGATGTGCTTCAGACCGTTGATCGGGTCGCCGCCGATGCCGACCGCGCTGGACTGGCCCAGGCCGATCTCGGTCAGCTGCGCCACCGCTTCATAGGTCAGCGTGCCCGAGCGCGAGACCACGCCGATGCGGCCCTTGCGGTGGATGTGCCCCGGCATGATGCCGATCTTGATTTCCTCGGGCGTGATCAGACCCGGGCAGTTCGGGCCCAGCAGCAGCGTCTTCTTGCCGCCAGCCGCTTCCTTGGCCTTCATCTTGTTGCGCACTTCCAGCATGTCCCGCACCGGGATGCCTTCGGTGATGCAGATCGCCAGGTCCAGGTCCGCCTCGACGGCTTCCCAGATCGCCGCGGCCGCGCCCGCGGGCGGCACGTAGATCACGCTCACGTTGGCGCCCTGCTGCTGCGCGGCTTCCTTGACGCTGGCGTAGATGGGGATGTCGCTGAACTTCTCGCCCGCCTTCTTCGGGTTCACGCCCGCGACGAAGCAGTTCTTCCCGTTCGCATAGGCCTGGCAGCCCAGCGTGTGGAACTGGCCCGTCTTGCCCGTGATGCCCTGGGTGATGACCCGGCTGTCCTTGTTGATGTAAATGGACATGTGCGCCCTCGATTCGATTCAGGTGGCCGGTTGGCCGAATGGTTGGTGTGACCCAGCGGCCGCCGCGGATCCGGCTTTGCCGGTCCGCCAGCGGCGCCCCCTTGAGGGGGAGCGCCGTCAGGCGCTGCGGGGGTGGGTCATTTCACGGCTTCGACGATCTTCGTCGCGGCTTCGGCCATGGTGTTGGCCGCGATGATCGGCAGACCGCTCTCGGCCAGCATCTTCTTGCCCAGGTCCTCGTTGGTGCCCTTCATGCGCACCACCAGCGGCACGCTCAGGTTCACCGCGCGCGAGGCGGCGATCACGCCCTCGGCGATGGTGTCGCACTTCATGATGCCGCCGAAGATGTTGACCAGGATGCCCTTGACGTCCGGGTTCTTCAGCATGAGCTTGAAGGCCTCGGTGACCTTCTCGGTGGTGGCACCGCCGCCCACGTCCAGGAAGTTGGCCGGCTCGCCGCCGAACAGCTTGATGGTGTCCATCGTGGCCATGGCCAGACCGGCGCCGTTGACCAGGCAGCCGATGTTGCCGTCCAGGCTGATGTAGGCCAGGTCGAACTTGCTGGCTTCGACTTCGGCCGGATCTTCTTCGTCCAGGTCACGGTAGGCCACGATTTCGGGGTGACGGTACAGGGCGTTGGCGTCGAAGTTGAACTTGGCGTCCAGCGCGATCAGGTTGCCCTTGGAGTCGCGGTTGAGCGGGTTGATCTCGACCAGCGAGGCATCCGTCTCCATGTAGCAGCGGTACAGGTTCTTGAACAGCGTGACCGCCTGGTCGACCGTATGGCCTTCCATGCCGATGGCACGCGCGATCTTGGCGGCCTGCTCGTCGCCCAGGCCGGTCAGCGGGTCGATCAGTTCGGTGACGATCTTCTCGGGGGTCGAGTGGGCGACCTCTTCGATGTCCATGCCGCCTTCGCTGGAGGCGATGAAGGCGACCTTCTGCGAGGCGCGGTCGGTGACCAGGGAGACGTAGAACTCGCGGCCGATGTCGGCGCCGTCCTCGATGTACAGGCGGCGCACCTTCTGGCCCTCAGGCCCGGTCTGGTGGGTCTTGAGCTGCATGCCCAGGATCTGGCCGGCCAGTTCGCGCACGCCCTCGAGCGTCTTGGTGACCTTGACGCCGCCGCCCTTGCCGCGCCCACCGGCGTGGATCTGGGCCTTGACCACCCACACCGGGCCGCCCAGCTTCTGGGCCGCTTCCACCGCCTCGTCAACGGTGAATGCCGCATGGCCCCGGGGCACCGGGACGTCGAACTGGCGCAGGATTTCCTTGCCTTGGTACTCGTGGATCTTCACTGGGTTGGCTCCTCAATGGAAAAGGAAAAGGGGCTGGATGGGCGGGCGGGGCCGGATCTGCCTGGCGCGGGCAATGTGCCGCTTCAAGCTGACCGCAGGCTGAGTGATCAGGGTCTGGGGTGTCGGTAAAACGGCGGCGTGCAGCCGCTCAGGCGGAGGCAGCCTCCAGGCCGTTGTCGAGGTGCAGGCGCATGAGGCGCCTGGCGGCTTCGGCATCGCGCTGCTCGATGGCGTCCATCAGCGCGCGATGCTCGGCGAGCGACTCCTCCAGCCGGCCCTGCTTGAACAGCGAGTGGTGGCGGTTGAGCTTCATGACCTTGCGCAGGTCGCCGACGATCTGCTGGCTCCAGCGGTTGCCGCCGAGGGTCAGCAGCTGCATGTGGAAGGCCTCGTTGGTGGCAAAGAAGAACTCGCGCTGGTGCACTTCGCGCTCCAGCCGGTCGTGCAGGGCGCGTAACTGGGCGATCTCCGCCGGGGTGGCCTGGCGGGCCACTTCGCCGGCGGCGTCGCTCTCCAGCAGCGCCATCACGTGATAGACCTGCTGCACGTCCTGCACCGACATCTCGGTGACGTAGGCGCCGCGGCGCACCTTCATCGTCACCAGGCCCTCGACGGCGAGCACCTTCAGCGCCTCGCGCAGCGGCGTGCGGCTGATGCCGAAGTCGGCCGCGAGTTTCTGCTCGTCGATCCAGCTGCCGGGTTCGAGCTGGCGGTTGAAGATGCGCTCGCGCAGCCGCTCGGCCACGTCCTGGTAGAGGGCGCGGGGCGAAAGAGAGCGATCAGCGGCGGTCGGCAACACGGCGGCGTTTCTGTGGGAGGAGGTGCGGGCGGGGCGCGACGTGCGTCACGGCCACAGGCATCTTGAATTCATAATTATGCATCATGTATCATGGCGGTTGTCCAGTGCGCTTGAACGCCCCACGACGGCGCCAGGCGCACGCTCCGTGCCTCCCCAGGAAATCAACATGTCGCAGCCCGCCGCCCCGTCCCCCGAGTTCCAGACCGCCTCGCTTGAACAATGGGCGAAGGCCGCCGCCAAGTCGGCCGGGGGTGACCTGGCGAAGCTCGACTGGGTCACGCCCGAGGGCATCACCGTCAAGCCGCTGTATACCGCGGCGGACACCGCCAACCTGCCCTACGCCAACACGCTGCCGGGCTTCGAGCCCTTCCTGCGCGGCCCGCAGGCCACGATGTACGCAGTGCGCCCGTGGACGATCCGCCAGTACGCCGGCTTCTCGACCGCGGAAGAGTCGAACGCCTTTTACCGCAAGGCGCTCGCTGCGGGTGGACAGGGCGTGTCGGTGGCCTTCGACCTGGCCACGCACCGTGGCTACGACAGTGACCATCCGCGCGTGACTGGCGACGTCGGCAAGGCCGGCGTGGCAATCGACTCGGTCGAGGACATGAAGATCCTCTTTGACGGCATCCCGTTGGACAAGGTCAGCGTGTCGATGACGATGAACGGCGCGGTGCTGCCCGTGCTGGCCGGCTACGTGGTGGCCGCCGAAGAGCAGGGCGTGAGCCAGGACAAGCTGTCCGGGACCATCCAGAACGACATCCTCAAGGAGTTCATGGTCCGCAACACGTACATCTACCCGCCGGAGCCGTCGATGAAGATCATCGGCGACATCATCGAGTACACGGCGAAGAACATGCCGAAGTTCAACTCGATCAGCATCTCCGGCTACCACATGCAGGAAGCGGGCGCCAACCAGGCGCTGGAGATGGCTTTCACGCTGGCCGACGGCAAGGAGTACGTGAAGACCGCCATCGCCAAGGGCATGGACGTGGATGACTTCGCCGGGCGCCTGAGCTTCTTCTGGGCGGTCGGGATGAACTTCTATCTCGAGATCGCCAAGATGCGCGCGGCCCGCCTGCTCTGGGCGCGCATCATGAAGGGCTTCAACGCCAAGAACCCGAAGAGCCTGATGCTGCGCACGCACAGCCAGACCTCGGGCTGGAGCCTGACCGAGCAGGATCCGTACAACAACGTGGTGCGCACCACCATCGAGGCGATGGCCGCGGTGTTTGGCGGCACGCAGAGCCTGCACACCAACTCGCTGGACGAAGCGATCGCGCTGCCCACCGAGTTCTCCTCGCGCATCGCCCGCAACACGCAGCTGATCATCCAGGAAGAGACCCACATCACCAACGTGGTGGACCCCTGGGCCGGCAGCTACCTGATGGAGTCGCTCACCCAGGACATGGCCGACAAGGCTTGGTCGATCATCGAAGAAGTCGAGGCCATGGGCGGCATGACCAAGGCGGTGGACTCCGGCTGGGCCAAGCTGAAGATCGAGGCCAGCGCGGCCGAGAAGCAGGCCCGCATCGACTCGGGCAAGGACGTCATCGTCGGCGTCAACAAATACAAGCTGGCCAAGGAAGACCCGATCGAGATCCTGGACGTCGACAACGTCAAGGTGCGCGACTCGCAGATCGCGCGTCTGCAGCAGATCAAGGCCCGGCGAGACAGCGCTGCGGTGCAGGCCGCGCTGGAGGCGCTGACCGCCGCGGCCCGGTCCGGCCAGGGTAACCTGCTGGACCTGTCGATCCAGGCCATCCGTCTGCGCGCCACGGTGGGCGAGGTGAGCGATGCCCTGGAGAAGGTCTTTGGCCGCCACCGTGCGGACATCCAGAAGGTGACCGGTGTGTACGCAGCTGCCTATGACTCGGCCGAAGGCTGGGACAAACTGAAAGGCGAGATTGCCGCCTTTGCCGAGCAGCAGGGCCGTCGCCCGCGCGTGATGATCGCCAAGCTCGGCCAGGACGGCCACGACCGCGGCGCCAAGGTGGTGGCCACGGCCTACGCCGACCTGGGCTTCGACGTCGACATGGGACCGCTGTTCCAGACGCCCGAGGAGTGCGCCCGCCAAGCCATCGAGAACGACGTGCACGCCGTGGGCATTTCCACGCTGGCGGCCGGCCACAAGACGCTGGTGCCGGCCATCATCAACGCGCTGCGGGCGCAGGGCGCGGACGACATCATCGTCTTCGCGGGTGGCGTGATTCCGGCGCAGGACTACGGTTTCCTGTACGACGCGGGTGTCAAGGGCATCTTCGGCCCGGGCACGCCGATCCCGGCGTCGGCCAAGGTGGTGCTGGACCAGATCCAGGCGGCTACCGCAGCGGCACCCGCCCAGGGCTGAGCCGAATCGAGCCCACATCACCTGCTGGCAGGATCCGCGCGTGAACTCCTCGCTCGAACGCGGCAACACCTCGCCCCGCATCGTGCTGACGCCAGCCGACGAGGGTGACTTCGAGGCCCTGCTGTCGCTGCGCATGGCGGCGATGCGCGAGAGCCTGGAGTACATCGGCCGCTTCGATCCGCAGCGTGCACGCGAGCGCCTGAGCCGAGGCTTCAACCCGGCGCACACCCGCCACATCGTCTACGAGGGCGGGCTGGTGGGTTTCGTCGCGGTGATCCCGCGCGAGCACGACTGGCTGCTCGACCACCTCTACATCCATCCCACCGCACAGGGGCTGGGTATCGGCAGCTGGGTCATGGCCCAGGTGCTGGCCGAGGCCGACCGGCGCGGCGTGGCGGTGAGCGTCACCGCGCTCAAACACAGCGACGCGACCCGCTTCTACCAGCGCCATGGCTTCGTGCTCGAAGCCGAGGGCGAGTGGGATCTCTACTTCCGCAGGCCGGCGCAACCGAACGCGTCGCGAGCGCCGAGAGCATGAGTCTGAATACCCTGGACGCGGCAGACGCCGGTCTGCTGCAAGGCATCGTCCGTGGCAACGCGGCGGTGCAGCGCCGCTCGATGGCCAAGGCGATCACGCTGCTCGAATCGACCCGGGCCGACCACCGCGCCCGGGCCGATGCGCTGCTCAACGCCCTGCTGCCGCACGCCGGCCGCTCCTTCCGCCTGGGCATCTCCGGCGTGCCCGGCGTGGGCAAGAGCACCTTCATCGAGGCGCTCGGCATGCACCTGATCGGGCGGGGCCACCGCGTCGCGGTGCTGGCGGTGGACCCGTCGTCCAACGTGTCCGGTGGCTCCATCCTCGGCGACAAGACCCGCATGGAGCAGCTCTCCGTGCATCCGCAGGCCTACATCCGCCCCAGCCCCTCGTCGGGCACGCTGGGCGGTGTGGCCGAGAAGACGCGCGAGTCGATGTACGTGGCCGAGGCCGCAGGCTACGACGTGGTGATCGTCGAGACCGTCGGCGTGGGCCAGAGCGAGACCGCGGTGCAGCAGATGACCGACATGTTCTGCCTGCTGCAGCTGCCCAACGCCGGCGACGACCTGCAGGCCATCAAGAAGGGCGTGATGGAGCTGGCCGACCTGGTGGTGATCAACAAGGCCGACATCGACGAGAACGCGGCGATGCGTGCGCGCGCACAGATTACCTCCGCCCTGCGGCTGCTCGGGATGCACGGCAACCCAGACCATGCTCATCATGATCAGGCCTTCTGGCATCCCCAGGTCATCCAGATCAGCGCGCTGAAGTCGCGCGGGCTGGACGACTTCTGGGCGGCCGTCAGCACCTTCCGCCGCCTGCAGGAGGGCAACGGCCGCCTGGCGGCACGCCGGCAGCAGCAGAGCCTGGCCTGGATGTGGGAACGCATCGAGGCCGGTCTGCGCGAGCGCTTCCGCGCCCACCCGGACGTGCGCGCCCGGCTGGGCGACATCACCGAGCAGGTGCGCGCCGGCAGCCTGGCGGCCTCCGTGGCCGCGCGGCGGCTGCTCGACCTGGCCGCCTGAGCAACCCGCCAGACGGCCAGCGCGCGACGAACGCAGCAACGAATCCTTTTCGACACCCGAGTTTTTCCCCGAGGAGTGGACTCCATGCACGACATCCAGCAGATGCTCGAAGAAAAGCGCGCCAAGGCCCGCCTGGGCGGTGGCCAGAAGCGCATCGACGCGCAGCACAAGAAGGGCAAGCTGACCGCGCGCGAGCGGCTCGAACTGCTGTTCGACGAAGGCACCTTCGAAGAATGGGACATGTTCGTCGAGCACCGCTGCGTCGACTTCGGCATGGCCGACACCAAGATCCCCGGTGACGGCGTCGTGACCGGCTACGGCATGATCAACGGCCGGCTGGCCTTCGCCTTCAGCCAGGACTTCACTGTCTTTGGCGGCGCCCTCTCCGAGTCGCACGCCGAGAAGATCTGCAAGGTGATGGACCAGGCGATGAAGGTCGGCGCGCCGGTGATCGGCCTGAACGATTCGGGCGGCGCGCGCATCCAGGAAGGCGTGGCCTCGCTGGGCGGCTACGCCGACGTGTTCCAGAAGAACGTGATGGCCTCGGGCGTGATCCCGCAGATCAGCATGATCATGGGCCCCTGCGCTGGCGGCGCGGTGTACTCGCCCTCGATGACCGACTTCATCTTCATGGTGAAGGACAGCTCGTACATGTTCGTCACCGGTCCGGAAGTCGTGAAGACCGTGACCCACGAGGACGTGACGGCCGAGGAGCTGGGCGGCGCCACCACCCACACCACCAAGAGCGGCGTGGCCGACCTGGCCTTCGACAACGACGTGGAGGCGCTGCTGATGCTGCGCCGCTTCTTCAACTACCTGCCGCTGAACAACCGCGAGAAGCCGCCGGTGCGCCCGAGTGGTGACCCGGCCGCGCGCCTGGACCATTCGCTCGACACCCTGGTGCCCGACAACGCCAACAAGCCCTATGACATCAAGGAACTGATCGTCAAGGTGGTGGACGACGGCGACTTCTTCGAGCTGCAGCCCGACTACGCCGCCAACATCGTCATCGGCATGGCCCGCATGGAAGGCCAGACGGTCGGCATCGTGGCCAACAACCCGCTGGTGCTGGCGGGCTGCCTGGACATCAAGTCGAGCATCAAGGCCGCGCGCTTCGTGCGCTTCTGCGATGCCTTCAACATCCCGGTGATCACCTTCGTGGATGTGCCCGGCTTCATGCCCGGCACCTCGCAGGAGTACGGCGGCATCATCAAGCACGGCGCCAAGCTGCTCTACGCCTACGCCGAGTGCACCGTGCCGAAGGTCACCGTCATCACCCGCAAGGCCTATGGCGGCGCGTATGACGTGATGTCGTCCAAGCACCTGCGCGGCGATGTCAACTTCGCCTGGCCGAACGCCGAGATCGCGGTGATGGGTGCCAAGGGCGCGGTGGAGATCATCTTCCGCGAGGACAAGGGCGACCCGGCCAAGCTGGCCGCCAAGGAAGCCGAATACAAGGCCCGCTTCGCCAACCCCTTCGTGGCCGGCGCACGTGGCTTCATCGACGACGTGATCCAGCCGCACGAGACGCGCAAGCGCATCTGCCGCTCGCTGGTGATGCTGCGTGACAAGAAGCTGGACAACCCCTGGCGCAAGCACGGCAATATCCCTCTGTAAGCCCCGCGGAGCACACGAACATGTTCAAGAAGATCCTGATTGCGAACCGCGGCGAGATTGCCTGCCGCGTCATCAAGACCGCGAAGAAGATGGGCATCGCCACCGTCGCGGTGTATTCCGAAGCCGACAAGGACGCCCGCCACGTCGAGCTGGCCGACGAGGCCGTGCTGCTGGGCCCGGCGCCCTCGCGCGAGTCCTACCTCGTGGCCGACAAGATCATCGCCGCCTGCAAGGCCACCGGTGCGCAGGCCGTGCACCCGGGCTACGGCTTCCTGTCGGAAAACGAGGCCTTCGCGCGCCGCTGCGAGGAAGAGGGCATCGCCTTCATCGGCCCGAAGCACTACTCCATCGCGGCGATGGGCGACAAGATCGCCTCCAAGAAGCTGGCCAACGAGGCCAAGGTCAACACCATCCCGGGCTATAACGACGCCATCGACACGCCCGAGCAGGCCGTGGAGATCGCCAAGGGCATCGGCTACCCGGTGATGATCAAGGCCTCGGCCGGCGGCGGCGGCAAGGGCCTGCGCGTGGCCTTCAACGACAAGGAGGCCTTCGAGGGCTTCTCGTCGTGCCGCAACGAGGCGCGCAACAGCTTCGGCGATGACCGCGTCTTCATCGAGAAGTACGTGCTGGAGCCGCGCCACATCGAGATCCAGGTGCTCGGCGACAGCCACGGCAATGTGCTGTACCTCAATGAGCGTGAATGCTCGATCCAGCGCCGCCACCAGAAGGTCATCGAGGAGGCGCCGAGCCCCTTCATCAGCGACGCCACGCGCAAAGCGATGGGCGAACAGGCCGTGGCCCTGGCCAAGGCGGTGAAGTACCAGAGCGCCGGCACGGTGGAGTTCGTGGTCGGCAAGGACCAGGATTTCTACTTCCTGGAGATGAACACCCGCCTGCAGGTGGAGCACCCGGTGACCGAGTGCATCACCGGGCTGGACCTGGTCGAGCAGATGATCCGCGTCGCCGCCGGCGAGAAGCTCAGCTTCACCCAGGCCGACGTCAAGAAGGAAGGCTGGGCGATCGAGTGCCGCATCAACGCGGAAGACCCCTTCCGCAACTTCCTGCCGTCCACAGGCCGCCTGGTGCGCTACGCGCCACCGGCCGCCGACCTGGAGCAGGGCAGCGAGACGTTGCAAGGTAATGCTTACGCCGGCAGCCACTTCGGTGGCGTGCGCGTGGACACCGGCGTCTACGAGGGCGGTGAGATCCCGATGTTCTACGACTCGATGATCGCCAAGCTCATCGTGCACGGGCGGGACCGCAACGAGGCCATCGCCAAGATGCGCGAGGCGCTCAACGGCTTCGTGATCCGCGGCATCAGCAGCAACATCCCCTTCCAGGCCGCCCTGCTGGCGCACCCGAAGTTCGTCACCGGCCAGTTCAACACCGGCTTCATCGCCGAGCACTACAGCCGTGGCTTCAGGGCCGAGGACGTGCCGCACGACGACCCGCTGTTCCTGGTGGCGCTGGCCGCCTTCGTGCGCCGCAAGGCCCGTGAGCGCGCCGCCGGCATCAGCGGCCAGCTGCCGGGCCACGGGGTGGCGCACAAGAATCAGATGGTGGTGGTGCAGCTGGGCGCCGAGGGCGAGCACGTCTACCACGACGTGACGCTGGGCGACTTCGACCCCAAGACCGGGACGATGGACGTGAGCCTGGGCGGCAAGACCTTCGCGATCCAGAGCTTCACCAAGCTGGGCGCGGTGCTGATGACCGGCAGCGTCAACGGCCGGCCGTTCAGCGCCCAGGTCGAGCACGGCTCGTCCAAGCGCCCGCTGGCGTTGCGGGTGGCGCACAACGGCACCGCCATCGAGGCCCTGGTGCTGCTGCCGCGTGCGGCCGAGCTGTTCAAGCTGATGCCCTACAAGGCACCGCCTGACCTGTCCAAGTTCCTGCTGTCGCCCATGCCGGGCCTGCTGGTCGACGTGGCGGTGACAGTGGGGCAGAAGGTGCTGGCCGGCGAGAAGCTCGCCGTCATCGAGGCGATGAAGATGGAGAACATCCTCGTCGCCACGCAGGACTGCGTGGTCAAGGAAGTCCGCGCCGGCAAGGGCGAGAGCCTCGCCGTCGATCAGGCCATCCTGGCGTTCGAGTGAGGCTGGGTGACAGCCCCCACGTTCACCTTGTTCACTACCCCCCATGGGGGCGCAGGGCTCCCTTGGGGCGGCCCGGCGGGAGCCCAGAAATGACCAAACCCTTCAAGATCCTCGGCATCCAGCAGATCGCCATCGGCGGGCCGGACAAGACCCGGCTGCAGAAGCTCTGGGTTGACATCTTCGGCCTGTCGATCAAGAGCACCTTCGTCAGCGAGCGCGAGAACGTCGACGAGGACATCTGCGCGCTGGGCTCCGGCCCCACCGCGGTGGAGGTCGACCTGATGCAGCCGCTGGACATCGAGAAGAAGCCGGCGGTGCACGCCACGCCGCTCAACCACGTCGGCCTGTGGGTCGACGACCTGCCCCGCGCGGTGGAGTGGATGAGCGCCAACGGCGTGCGCTTCGCTCCGGGTGGCATCCGCAAGGGTGCGGCGGGCTACGACATCACCTTCATCCACCCGAAGTCGAACGACGAGTTCCCCATCGGCGGTGAAGGCGTGTTGATCGAGCTGGTGCAGGCGCCGCCGGAAGTGATTGCCGCGCTGGGCTGACGCTCCGGCTGGGGTTGTCTTCGGCAGGCCCCAGCCTGACTTGGCGCATGCCGAAAACATGCGACTGACAGGCGCTCGTCAGCCGCATGATTTTGAATTATGAATTCACGAACAAGCCATCCCGTCCCCTAGGAGACCGCCTGTGACGACCTACGCCGAATTCCATCGCCGCTCTATCGAAGACCGTGACGGCTTCTGGGGCGAACAGGCCCAGTTGATCGACTGGCACAAGCCCTACGACCAGGTCTGCGACTACTCCAACCCGCCGTTTGCCAAGTGGTTCGCGGGCGGTGAGACCAACCTCTGCCACAACGCGGTCGACCGCCACCTGAAGGACCGGGCCGACCAGAACGCGCTGATCTTCGTCTCCACCGAGACCAACACCGAGAAGGCCTACAGCTTCCGCGAGCTGCACGCCGAGGTGCAGCGCATGGCGGCGATCTACCAGTCGCTGGGCGTCAAGAAGGGCGACCGCGTCCTGATCTACATGCCGATGATTGCCGAGGCGGCGTTCGCGATGCTGGCCTGCGTGCGCATCGGCGCGATCCACTCGGTGGTGTTCGGCGGCTTCGCCAGCCACTCGCTGGCCAACCGCATCGACGACGCCCAGCCGACCCTCATCGTCAGTGCCGATGCCGGCATGCGCGGCGGCAAGTCGGTGCCGTACAAGCACCTGCTGGACGAGGCGATCAACCTCTCGGTCCACAAGCCCGCCAAGGTGCTGATGGTCAACCGCGGCCTGGCCGAGTTCGCCAAGGTCGACGGCCGCGACGTCGACTACGCCGAGCTGCGCGCCCAGCACATGGACACCGTGGTGCCCTGCGAGTGGGTTGATTCCACCCACCCCAGCTACATCCTCTACACCTCGGGCACCACCGGCAAGCCCAAGGGCGTGCAGCGCGACACCGCCGGCTACACCGTCGCGCTGGCCGCGTCGATGAAGCACATCTACCTGGGCAACCCGGGCGAGACCTACTTCAGCACCTCCGACATCGGCTGGGTGGTAGGCCACAGCTACATCATCTACGGCCCGCTGATCAACGGCATGGCCACGATCATGTACGAGGGCCTGCCGATCCGCCCGGACGCCGGCATCTGGTGGAGCCTGGTCGAGAAGTACAAGGTCACGGTGATGTTCTCGGCGCCGACCGCCGCGCGCGTGCTGAAGAAGCAGGATCCGGCCTACCTGAAGAAGTACGACCTCTCCAGCCTGAAGGCGCTGTTCCTGGCCGGCGAGCCGCTGGACGAGCCGACTGCCACCTGGATCGGTGGCGAGCTGAACAAGCCCATCATCGACAACTACTGGCAGACCGAGACCGGCTGGCCGATCATGGCCATCTGCAACGGCGTGGAGCCGGCACCGACCAAGTTCGGCTCGCCGGGCAAGGCGGTCTACGGCTACGACGTCAAGCTGATCGACGAGACCACCGGCGAGGAAATCACCGAGGCCAACAAGAAGGGCGTGATCGCCGTCAACGGCCCGCTGCCCCCGGGCTGCCTGCAGACTGTCTGGGGCGATGACAAGCGCTACGTCAGCACCTACTGGTCAAGCATCCACAACAAGGTGATGTACTCCACCTTCGACTGGGGCGTGAAGGACGCGGACGGCTACTTCTACATCCTGGGCCGCACCGATGACGTGATCAACGTGGCCGGCCACCGCCTGGGCACCCGCGAGATCGAGGAGAGCATCTCCAGCCACCCGAACGTCGCCGAAGTGGCGGTGGTGGGCGTGGCCGACCAGCTCAAGGGCCAGGTCGCGGTGGCCTTCGCGGTGCTGAAGGATGTCAGCAAGGCCGCTTCGCCGGAGCAGGCCAAGGCGCTGGAAGCCGAGATCATGAAGGTGGTGGACGGCCAGCTTGGCGCCGTGGCGCGCCCGGCGATGGTCAAGTTCGTCAACGTGCTGCCCAAGACCCGCTCGGGCAAGGTGCTGCGCCGCGCCATCCAGGCGGTCTGCGAAGGCCGCGACGCCGGCGACCTGACGACGATGGAAGACCCGGCCGCGCTGTCGCAGATCAAGGACCTGGTCTCCCCGGGCTGATCAGGCCCCGTCGCGAAACAGATGCAGCACAGGCCACCCCGCAGGGTGGCCTTTTTTTTGTGTCAGCCACGCAGAAAATTTTGCATCATGGGATGGCGATTCAAAAAACCGTGCCCGGGTCAGACCGCCGAAAGCAGAATCGAGCATCTTTCGATGTTGCCGTGCACTGTCACACGGCAAGTGGCTTCCACATACCGATCCGAGGAGATTCCTGATGAGCGAGCAGCAGTCCACCATCATCTACACGCTGACCGATGAGGCGCCCCTGCTGGCGACCTGCGCCTTCCTGCCCGTCATCCGCGCCTTCACCGCGCCGGCCGGTGTGAGCGTCCAGACCAGCGACATCTCGGTGGCCGGGCGCATCCTGGGCGAGTTCCCGGACTTCCTGACCGAGGAACAGCGCGTGCCGGACAACCTGGCCGCACTGGGCAAGCTGACGCTGCGCCCGGAAGCCAACATCATCAAGCTGCCCAACATCAGCGCCTCGGTGGCCCAGCTCAAGGCCGCGATCAAGGAGCTGCAGGGCAAGGGCTATGCGATTCCCGACTATCCGGAAGCGCCCAAGACCGATGAAGAGAAGGCCATCCGGGCCCGCTACGGCAAGTGCATCGGCTCGGCGGTGAACCCGGTGCTGCGCGAGGGCAACTCCGACCGCCGCGCGCCCCGCGCCGTCAAGGAATACGCCCGCAAGAACCCGCATAGCATGGCCGAGTGGAGCCAGGCCTCGCGCTCGCACGTCTCGCACATGCATGCCGGCGACTTCTACCACGGCGAAAAGTCCATGACGCTGGACCGCGCCCGCGACGTGCGCATGGAGCTCATCACCAAGAGCGGCCAGACCATCGTCCTCAAGCCCAGTACCAAGCTGCTGGACCGCGAGGTCATCGACAGCATGTTCATGAGCAAGAAGGCGTTGCTGGCCTTCTACGAGCGCGAGATCGAGGACGCCCGCAAGACCGGCGTGATGTTCTCGCTGCACGTCAAGGCGACCATGATGAAGGTGTCGCACCCCATCGTGTTCGGCCACTGCGTCAAGATCTTCTACAAGGAGGCGTTCGAGAAGCACGCCAAGCTGTTCGAGGAGCTGGGCGTCAACGTCAACAACGGCATGGTCGATCTGTACAACAAGATCGCCTCGCTGCCGCAGAGCAAGCAGGACGAGATCAAGCGTGACCTGCACGCCTGCCACGAGCATCGCCCGGAACTGGCGATGGTGGACTCGGCCAAGGGCATCACCAACTTCCACTCGCCCAACGACGTGATCGTCGACGCCTCCATGCCGGCGATGATCCGCAACGGCGGCAAGATGTGGGGCGCCGACGGCCGCTTGAAGGACGTCAAGGCCGTGATGCCGGAGTCGACCTTCGCCCGCATCTACCAGGAGATGATCAACTTCTGCAAGTGGCATGGCGCCTTCGACCCGAAGACCATGGGCACGGTGCCGAACGTGGGCCTGATGGCGCAGCAGGCCGAAGAGTACGGCTCGCACGACAAGACCTTCGAAATCACCGAAGACGGCGTGGCCAACATCACCGACAACAACACCGGCGAGGTGCTGCTGAGCCAGGACGTGGAAGCCGGCGACATCTGGCGCATGTGCCAGTGCAAGGACGCCGCGATCCGCGACTGGGTGAAGCTGGCCGTCACGCGCGCCCGCAACTCCGGCATGCCGGTGGTGTTCTGGCTGGACTCCTACCGTCCGCACGAGGCGCAGCTGATCACCAAGGTCAAGATGTACCTGCACGAGCACAACACCGCCGGGCTGGACATCCAGATCATGAGCCAGGTGCGCGCCATGCGCTACACGCTGGAGCGCGTCATCCGCGGCCAGGACACCATCAGCGCCACCGGCAACATCCTGCGCGATTACCTGACCGACCTGTTCCCGATCATGGAGCTGGGCACCAGCGCCAAGATGCTGTCCATCGTGCCGCTGATGGCCGGTGGTGGCATGTACGAGACGGGCGCGGGCGGCTCGGCTCCCAAGCACGTGCAGCAGCTGGTGGAAGAAAACCACCTGCGCTGGGACAGCCTGGGTGAGTTCCTGGCGCTGGCCGTGTCGCTGGAAGACCTGGGCATCAAGACCAGCAACGCCAAGGCCAAGATCCTCGCCAAGACCCTGGACGCGGCCACCGGCAAGCTGCTGGACAACAACAAGGGCCCGTCGCCCAAGACCGGCCAGCTGGACAACCGCGGCAGCCAGTTCTATCTGTCGATGTACTGGGCCCAGGAGCTGGCGGCTCAGACTGAAGATGCCGCACTGGCGGCCCACTTCGCCCCCCTGGCGAAGACCCTGGCCGAGAACGAGGCCACGATCATCGCGGAACTCGCCGCGGTGCAGGGCCACGCGGTGGACATCGGTGGCTACTACATGGCCGACAGCGACAAGGTGAAGGCCGTGATGCGCCCGAGCGCCACCTTCAACGCGGCACTGGCGGCAGCCCGCGGCTGACCTCGGCAGACCGGTCTTCCGCTGTCGTGCGAGGCCACCTTCGGGTGGCCTTTTTCATGGCCGCCGGGCCAGCTGCGACAGCACCAGCTTGTCGCCGATCAGCGAGCCGTACTCCCAGGGTTCCTGCACGCCGCGTGTGCTGGCCATGACCTTCTGGCGCACCCGGCGCAGCACCAGGGCGATGTCCTCGGCCTCGTCCAGGTGCTCCAGCAGCGCGGTGGTGTAGGGGCTGTTGCGCCCGGCGCCATCGGCGGCGGTGCTGCCGTCGCGGGTGGCGAAGGAGATCAGCGTGCCGGTGGCCGCGTTCACTGCCGCCAGCCCGCGCGAACTGCCGCGGCTGCCCGCGAGTGAACGTGCCAGCGGGTTGTCCCGGCAGGCATCGAGGAAGACGATCTTGGTGCGCCCCGGCAGGTGGTCCTCCAGCAGGGTGTTGAGCGATACCGCCTCCAGCGCGACGTTGATCGACCGGCCGCTGGCCAGGTCCAGGTCGATGGGGATCAGGTAGTTCACGCCATTCACCTGCATGCCGTGGCCAGCGTAGAAGAGCACCACCACGTCCGCATCCTGGGCCTGCGTGGCGAACGCCGCCAGCGCGGCCACCAGCTGCCGCCGTGAGGCGTCCTGCAGCAGCTGTACCTGCAGCCCGTAGGCCCGCAGCCGCTGGCTGATTGCCGCCGCGTCATTGCGCGGGTTCGTCAGCGGAGCGCTCGGGTAGGCCGAGTTGCCGATCACCAGCGCGTGGGCCTTGAGCCCAGCCGTAGCAGGGACGGTGGCCGTGGCCTTGGGCGCAGGGCGGGCCGTCGACGCAGCAGCGGTGGGGCCAGTGGGTGCCGTGGGGGCGGGGGACGGCGTTGTCGACGGTGGCGGCGAAGAGGGTGGGGAAGGCCACGTTGAAGATGATGGCGCGGGCGTAGGTGCAGAGGTTGGCCTCGTCGCAGGCACGTTGGTGGGGGCTGCGGTGGCGGTTCGCCCCTCGGAGCGTGGCAGCAGCAGCGCCATCGCCTCGGGCTTGCCGAAACCAGAACCCGACAGGAAGTAGCGCTCCAGCTGTGCGGTGTAAGCCTCGGCCCAGGTCGTCAGTGCAGCCAGGTAGCGGCCCGCCGTTCCCTGGCGATCGCCGACGGCGCGCTTGAACTGCGGCATCGCCTCGGCGCCGTCGTCCAGCCCCTGCTGGGTCGGGTCCAGGTAGGCGACATACCCGATGCGGTCGCCATTGAGCCGGGACAGGTAGCCCTGCTGCACCAGCCCGTTCACCGCGAAGAGGCCGGCCTGGCCGGCAAGGGGCCCCAGGTGCTGTGCCACCCACGCATTCTTGCTGCCCGTGGCCCGATGCACGGTGGAGCGCAGGTTCGGGAAGGTGTGCAGCTGGTTGCAGCGCACCACCACGCTGTTGGTACCCGTCTCGAAAGCGTTCACCACCAGCACGTTGGACCGTTGTGCGGCCGAGTCGCAGGGCTGGCCGCTCCAGTTGACCTGGGCGAAGGCAGAGAACTCCAGCAGCAGTGCGCTGATGTCCGATGGCTGCTGCGTGTTCACCAGCACGAGGTGATGCATCGTCTGGCTCGGCTTCCATGACCCGGTGAGGCGGGTCTCCTCGTCATGGCGTTCCACCACCCGCCAGCGGCCCTGCGGCAACGGGATCTTCTTCAGCAGGCCCAGCTCGATGGCGCCCTCCACCACGTCGCCCGCCGCCGGCACGCCCGCCGCCACCGGTGCGCTGCCCAGCAGCGAGAGCAGCGAGCACAGGGCCGCCGCGATCCATCGTCCTGCATCCATGGTCACCCCTTCAATGGGCCGTTGCCTGCAGCCAGCGCTGCTGGCGCCGCGTGGGCGCCGCGGTCGGGAATAGCGCCTGCTCACCCGGTGCCAGCAGGGCACGCCACTGCGCCGCGTCCGTGCGCTGGCGCTGCATGCCCTCGCGCAGGACGGTCAGTGCATGTGTGGGCGAGGGTGGCTGCCCCAGGAAGAAGCGCTGCCCGGCCGGGAAATTGCCCTGGTGCTGTTCCCACCAGCCCTGCACCCGCGCGGCATCGGGCCAGGGCAGGCTTTCATCCTCATCCAGCGCCACGTGGTCATCGGCCGGGTCCTCGGTCGGGCCGCCATAGCGGCCGTCGCCCGCGTCCTCCGGCGGCTTGCGCTCCAGGTCCAGCCCGGCCAGATCGGCCCCGGTGATCGCCGTGAACGCCTCGCCCGCCAGCCGGCTCACGCTCAGGTCGGCCATCTGCTGGATCAGCCAGGGGATGACATGCGGATCGCCCACGACGCCGCAGCGCTGAATCAGCCGCCGCCGTGCCATGGCCGCCGCGGGCGTCGTTTCACGTGAGCGCGCCGCCCAGTAGCGCAGGTGGGCGCGGGCGCGCTCCAGGTCCAGCGCCTTCAGCGCCCACGTGGCCGCAGCGTCACTGTGCGGGCCGACGCCCTCGGCCACGTTGGCCAGGGCATCCAGCGCCACACCGTGCTGGCCCAGCAGCAGCGCCGAGCGGGCCGACCAGAACAGCGCCGCCGCGCTGGCCGGGTCGCTGGCGGATGTTGCAGCCGAGCCGGTCTGCAGCGCAAGTTGCAGCGCCGCCTCCACCTGCGGCAGCACGTCCTGCCGGCCCACCTCGCCTGCCACGCGCAGGGCTCGCAAGCGCAGCCGCTCATCCTTGGCGCCCAGCGCCGCCACCAGCGCAGCCCCGGGGTCGACCCGGTGCATCGCACAGGCCGCCAACCCGGTGGCCTGCCGCAGCGCGTCGCCACTGGCCAGCAGGTCTCGGATCGTGCCCCGCAGCGCATCGGCCGGCACCCAGCCGAAGGCACTCAGCAGCCCGCGCTCGGCCGCCGGCTCGGCCGCAGCCAGGGCAAACAGCCGCTGCAGCCCGGCCTCGTCACGCGACTCCAGCGCCTGCACCGCCAGCGCGAACACCGGCCCGGCAGTCGGTGACTCCAGCGCCTGCCGGCACAGCTGCAGGCCGAAGTCCCCCGCGACCGCGATCCCGTCCAGGTGCGCCGCAATGCGCTCATCGAGCCGGCCCAGCTGGTGCAGCTTCACATGCGGCGCACGCACCAGCACCGAGCGCACATGGCGCAGGTGGGCGGCCTCCTCGACGTGCTGGGAGACGATGGCCGGGATGGGGGGGCGGCTGAAGGCTGGCATGGTTATCCGGGCATCGCGCTGTGTGCGCCAGGGTTGACGCTCTGAGCGTCCGGCCTCGGCGGTCGTATGCAGGCACGAGGAGTCTGACTCAATCACCATCCATTTGAACCAGGCCAATGGTCCTGCAGGCCCATCCGGACGGCCGTGGGGGGATCACCTTTCTTCCGATGGAATCCGTTCACAGCGACCGGCTTAAATCCACCTCAGCTGGGCCAGCCACTTGCGGATCGGTCACAGCCCAGAAATCGCTGGCAACGTTGAAAGGTGCAGCCAATTGCGCCAGTTCAATCCTTCTGGCGTTGGAGTGGTACACCGTGAGTGTGCGATCCTGAGGGCACACCGCATCGGGTGAGCTGCTCTGGAAATCAGGATTCGGGACGGTCAGATGTTCACTGTAGTCCCAGTCGTACCGATCGATGGCCTGGGACTGCCAAGAAGCAAACAGAATCCTGCGTCGACTGGCCGCCATGGATTGACACGACACCGTCACTTGGCTGTGCATCTGGAACCCCCTCAGCGCGGTCAGCAGGTCGCGTTCCTCGGCGGTGCCCTGTGTCTGGATGCGAACGAGATCCATGATGCCATTGCCAATCTCGACGAGACTCTCGTAGTCCATGACGATCGGCCTACTCCCATCCCAATGCTGAAACCCGCTCAGACCCTGCAGTCGTGGTATGACGCCTGCCCACCGCTCGCCGCGGGGTGTTCTGGCTCGCTGACTGGTTAGGAATACGGCACGTTGGTATCTGAGGACTTCAAGTACATATCGACTGGTCTGAAGATGGCGTGGCGGAGAAAATCGATAGGTCGATTGCGGATCACGATTGTCGAGCCAGTGCCTTAGAAATACCGATGCCAGAGGCTCTTGACCATTCACGGTTTCTCGCGCAATTCGGTCGGCTAGCCTTCGATACCAGCTCGCGACGCGAGCCGGTGCAAGGCCTGCAAGATGGTCGGTCATGGACATTCTCCGGCTCGGTGGGCATTACAAACTAAAAACCAGCTCAGTCTGCCCCGGAATGGGTGCAGATCCACATCGCAAATCCGTCCATGTCAAACGAAGGTGGCTCGATGGATGCGGACATTCGATTGCTGACGGTGATCCTGATATCGCTTTTCCCGTTCGGTAGGGTCATGTCCATTCCATAGAGCGCCCCGCCGGGGCCGAATCCAAACGTCCTGCGCTTGGCACGCAGGCAAATCGTCGGATAGTCGGCTACGGCGCCAGGGTCGGCTGCCAAGTCCGAAAGTTTTTGCCGTTCGTATGTTGGCGCATCAATGAATCGCCCGGCTGGGACCGCCTCGACGACGACAAGGTAGTGGTACTTGGGGTCGGGGCTGTCGAGTTGAAAGACGAATCGCTCTTCGCCGGGTGGTTCGGCCCGTTCGCCGCGGACCGCTCTCCAGTTGCCTGTAGGCCGAAAGAACTGCCACACCTCGTGGCTCGCAAACCAACGCGACAGCGCGACTCCATCAGCGTTGAACTGCGTGCCATGGGATTGCTGGGCGCAGGCCGTCAACCCCAGCGTGCCCAGCCAACAGGCCGCGAATGCCGCCAGCAGGGTGGCTGCGTTGCGCAATGCCTTCCTGGCGGACCCCATGAGACACGAGGCCAGCGAGCCGTACGCGTGGTTGGGGTCTGCGGTGGCGCAGCGCATTCGATCGACGTTGATGTCGTTGTTTGCATTCATTGGACGTCTGTCGAACTCAGGTTGGGTTGAGCGCTTTCATCGACTCAATGGGTGCAGATGGCCTCGAAGAGCTGCACGGCCCATTCACCCGCCTGCCGCTGCACCAGTTCACCCACTGCGCCGGACACATCGCGGCCGGCATAGGTTTCGTTCCTCACCACCCGGCTGGGCAGCACGGGACCCCGCGGGCCAGCCAGCTCCAGCACCGAAGTGACCGACACTTCCTTCAGACCCGAGGACCAGTCCAGGCCGACCTGCGTGCTGGCGCTGCCGCGCACTCTGTACTCCGACGTGCCCTGACTCACCACCCGCACCCCGGCCTCGCGCAGGAACGCGGCGAGCGCTGGGCCCAGAATCGCTCCCCGGGCCGATTCGCCGACCTGCAGCTGCACCCGCGCGCGGCGCCGCTCAGGTGGGCAGGGCATGTCCGCCAGGGCCCGGCGCGCCGCGCTGACGCGGCCGGCGCTGCTCTGGCGGTCCAGCTGCGCCTCGGCGGCCGAGAAGGAGAAGCCTGCGCCCGGTGCTGCCGGCGTGCCAGGTGGGGGTGGCCTGCTGCCGGGCCGATCGGCCTCCGGCGTGCGGGTCGATGACGTGGCGGTGGCAGCCGCCAGCCGGGCTTGGGCCTGATCGGCATAGGCGCCCTGCGGGTACTTCTCCAGGTAGGCCCGATAGCCCGACGCCGTCCCCGCGCCGGCGATGACGTCCCACAGTTCCTTCTCACTGAGCCCGCGCTGCCCGGCCGCACCGGTCGGCGCCGCGCCACCGGCGGCGCCCGCGAAGAAGAAGGCCCCTTCCAGCGAGGTGCTCTCCCAGGGGATCTGCCGCCCGCCAGATTCCTGCTTCACCGCCACGCGGGTGCGCTTGAACACCTCCTCGATAGGCAGCCCCAGTACCGCCATCTGCCGCAGCAGGTGGCTGGTGTACAGGCCGTTGGCGCCCCGGCCGTCTTCCGCGGTGGCACCCGGTGCGGTCGCGAAGGCCACCAGCGAGCCCGACGGCGCGTCCATCTGCGCCAGGCCACCCCCGCTGCTGGCCGAGCGCAGGCCGCGGGCGAAGGGGTTGTTGCGGCAGGCATCCAGGATCACGATGTTCAGCGGGTTGCGCGCCGCCTCCATCTTCTCCAGCACCAGGCCCACGTCCAGCGCCTTGTAGGGCACCTCGTCCTCGCGCTCGATCTGCGCATCGACCGGGATCAGGAAATTGCGCCCCTTGACCTGCACGCCATGCCCGGCGAAGTAGAACAGCCCGACACCGCCGCGCAGGGCATCACCGAAGGAACGGACGGCCTGGAACATCTGCTGCTGCGTGCCGTCCTGGACCCGGATCACGTGGAAGCCCAACTGCTCCAGCTGCTGCGCCATGGCCTTGGCATCGTTGCCTGGATTGCTGAGCGGGGCGTTGCGGTACGCCGCATTGCCGATCACCAGTGCCACGCGCGCCGGTGCCTGCGTCCCGGCAGCGCTCGCCTGCCCTGCCAGGCCTGCGAGCATCAGGCCGAACAGCCAGGGCAGCAGCAGCCGGCGGGCGAGCAACAACGCACGCTGGACGGCAACCCCTGTCGCGACCCGCGAATCGAAGCCGAATGTCATCTGCAGGTCCGGATACCGGCGTGCATGGGCTGAACCCGGCTACTTGTGCCTGGCGTCCACCTCGGTGACGCACTTCTGCACCAGGTACTGCACCATCGTGTCCAGGGTCACCAGATCGGCCGAACCGCTCTTGATGCCCAGGAAACTCGACGACTGCCGGCTCGTGCTCATGCGCTCCTCGAAGTAGCCGGTCGCCACCTGCTCCGTGGTGGCCGCATCGAGGATCTTGTAGCGCATGCCGATCAGCCAGGCCTTGGCCTGCTCGGCCGTACGGGTCGAATCGGCGGCCACACCGCCGAGCTGCCCAGCCTTGCTGCCACCGGCCACGATGTCGATGACCTTGCCAACGGTGCTGCCGTCGAAGCCCGAACTGGATTCGGTCACCGGCTCGGCCTTCAGCACATCGAACTTGACGATCCACCGCGTCGACTGCAGTTGCCCCCGGTCAAACAGCCGGCGCGCCTGCGCCTCGTTGCCCAGCGCATAGGCGGTCTGCATCTCCCGCACCATCGAACCCAATGCCGCCCGCTCCAACACGGTGAAGTTGGCCCGGCCCAGTTCCAATTCGCCGAAGTCGGCGATGTTGTTGGGCGAGATGCGGAAGCTGGTGTGCGCACTCTTGATCTCGCCCGGCAGCACGATCACGCGCGGCCCCTTCCTGGCCGCATTGACGTACTCGGCGGGGCGGTAAGTGGAGCTTTCTGCCCGCGCGGCAGCGTTTTGCCCCGAGGCGGTGGCCGGCCGGTTCGAGCCGAACACGCCGCTGCCCTGGCTGCTGGACGAGGCGCAGCCGACGAGCAGTGCGGCAAACCCGAGCAGCACCGATGCCGCGGCAGTCTGCAGATGCCGCCGGGCGCAGGCGATGACGGGGGAGGATGAAGGGATGGGGGCAGCGCTCATGGTGGTGGATGCCGATGGACCGGCCCTCACTGTCCACCGGCCCGGGCCGGTCGGACAGGGCCGAAGGTCATGGTCGGCCCCTCCGGTGCTGCGGCGCCTCGTCAGGACAGCAGCTTCGCCATCAGCTGGACACGGCTCATCGCCGCCACCTGCTTGCGGCCGCCGACACACCAGTACCGGCGGCCCGCCGGGTTATTCCAGGCCTGGTTGACCGCGACGTTGAACATCAGGATCGAGTGGAACACCCCCGCCGCCGTCACCAGTGCCAGCACGTTCGCTGCGGCCACGGGTGCGCCGCCGAGGCGGTTCTGCAGCGTGCCGATCTCACCGGGCGTCCAGGCCCCGGCCGGGTTGAACGCGGTGGCATCCGCCGGCAGTTGCTGGGCCAGTTGTCGCTTGACGACCTGATTGATGGCTGGCTGGCCGTCGATGGTGCCCACATGCAGGGCGCTTGGCACCCCACCGAACGTGCCGCGCACGATCAGGCAGCCGCTCATGTAGCCGGTCAGGATGTCGCCGCCGCCCACCGGCCGCTGGGCCGTGCGCCCGGGCGCGTAGTCGAGCCACACATGGGGCACCGGCGCCCCCATCGCCAGGCCGAGCACCGCCGCCGCATGGGCGGCCAGGAGGGCCGGGTCGACCACCGCCGCGTGCCCGTCCAGCCCGTCGTAGGACATCGGGTTGGCCAGCATGACACTGGGCACGATCGATCCATCCGTGGGCCCGACCGCATCGTTCGGCTTGGTCCACAGGAAGCGGACGCCGGGCCTGAAGTACTGCTCGATCATGCTTGCTCCTTCGCCAGGAAACCGACGTTGAGGTCCGCCTGCCGCGACTGCAGGCAGCGCTGAAAGTAGGCCACCAGGTCCCGTGTCGTGCCGTCCACGTTCGGGTTGCGCGTCAGCACGCCGACCTCGGTGGCCGCGAACACCTTGTTGGCCTTCGAGACGGGCGCGCCGATCGAGAACGACACGGCACCCACCGCATTAGCCACAAAGATCCCCGACAGCGCCCGCCAGGCGATGAAGCCGTTCTCCGCCCAGGGTTGCAGCGCATCGATGGCCTGCACCCAGGCCAGCAGGTTCGGATGCGGCATGCCCGGCCCTGTCAGTGTGGCCAGCACCTCCGGCAGGATCTGCTTGGATGCCAGTTGGGGATCGCTCTGCTTGTGCATGAGGATCTCCTTCCAGATCGGCCGGAAGAAGGCCCCGGCGTACAGGAGCGTCGCCCCCGGCCGCGCGCGGATGCGAGCGCGCAGGTCAGGGTGCGTGCGCAGGTAGACCAGCAAGTCCCGCGTCGGTGCCAGCAGTGCCATGGGATGGACCTCCGGGGCGCGATGGTGGGGACGCGCGGGGGTGGGGGATAGGGACGAAGGTCATGTGGGGCGGCAGGGTGATGTGTGTTCTGGGTCTTAGCAAAAAAGCAAGACCTGACCCCGTTCTTCCCTGACCCCGTTCTTCCCTGGACGTTCTGGGGAGGGGGTGAATACGTACCTGGTGACTACACCAATTGGTCGTCGGGCTGGACTGGATGCCCTGGAGACCCGCATTGGCCGCTGCCTGGCGTCGATCGCCTTGTGCGCCGCGCTCGTGCCGGCACCGCTCGCAGTCGGCGGGAAATGAATTTCGCAGGGCCGACTAGTTATCAGGAGGTGTGAAGATGACCGACTTTTCAGATTGCCAGTGTCCTTAGCCATCGATTTCGGCGAAAGTCGACGTTATCAATGGCTGACTGAACCAGCGATGACGCTTCGCCTGGATCGTACGGACGTGACGGATCGAGCAACTCTCGCGGTATTGGACCACCATCTTCGTTGTCCGCGTCACGCTCGCAGTGCAGCAGCAGGCGCTCAACAACCACGTTCCGCCATGTCAGGAAGGTTGTGGTATTTCCGAGTACATGCATAGCGATGCTGGCAGCGAACGCTCCGTTCTGTGCTGGAGAACCAAACTCGGCCAAGATGATGGTGTTGAGGACCGTCATCAAACACAGGTTGACCGGACCTCGGATCGGACCTTTCCATTCGTTGTCTTCCGTCTCGGTAGGCACTGCGTCTCGAAATCCGAAGACGTATACCCAAAACGCTTCGAGGTACTCAACGCTTTCTGCCAGATGATCCCCGGGAGGCAACGCGCCCACCACCCACTCAGCACAACCTAGGGAAAATGCCGTGATGGCGCAGTTCGAAGTGCGCGTCAACTTGGCCTTCAGTTCCGGATCGGGCAGAGCGATCTTGGCGTACGGATCCCAGTCGTCCCAGCGGTCGCTGGACAAAGGCCGTACACGCCCAAATCTGTGTACATACGGCGGAAATTCGTAGCTCATTATCGGTGCTCCGTTAAGGGCATTCAACCACATTCAGACCGGCTGCCTTCGCGCAATCTATCAGTGCACGGCAGTCGGGACATATTGGTTCCCCTACTACTTTCAGATACAAGGTTCCTGTCGGGGCTCCCGGAGCGGTCTGCTTGAAAATATCTTCGATAATCCTCGACTCGGCGTGCCCCTCCTTCGGTCTACCTTGTTTCGAATACCCGAATCCATTGGGATGATCTGGGCACTTTACATTCGAAGGCTGGCCCCGTTTGATTCCCCTTGAAAAGCCGCTGTATTTCCCGCCAATCACAATCTGAGAAGGACGTAAAGCACCTCCGCTGACTCCAATCGCAATCGGAGCGATCATTTCGTTTGGGGCAGCGTGGTACTTCGCGCCCGCCACAACGTAGCTATCTTCCTTTACATGCTCTGGGAGTCTTTCGTTCGCCGCAGTTGCAGCACTCGTCGCTACATCGCACCCTGGAGGCATCGGCGCTATCGGGCTCTGTATGTTCCCCGACAAATCTGCCGCATTCTCATGATTCTGAAACTTCTTGTCCGTCAACCGGCAAGCATTGCTTCCATCCATCTTCACGTCGAAGGAATACAGGATCCACGTACTCTCCTTCATGAAGGTCGATGACTTGACGCCACCTGCCACGCCCGCGTTGTCGCCGTTGCTCAGGCTGAACTCGCTGCCCTTGGTGGCGATCATCATGCCGCCGTCGGCCTTGACCGTCGTGGTGCCCTTGTCCAGGGTGGCCGATTGGCTGATGTTGGGATAGGGAATCGGCACCGGCCCGCCCGGCGAGGGGGTCTTGCAGACGTCGGGGATGGTCGCGATAGAGATGCCGTTGCTGCCCTTGTGGACCAGCGAGTTTGCGACTCCGTTGACCTTAACGGTGACCGGCATGGTCAGGCTCTCCTGGCCGCAGGCGTGGCGCAGGCCAACACGGCTGCCGCGCGCTCGCCCATCTCGGCGCTGGCCCATGCGAATGCGTAGGGGCCACGCGCATAGTGCTTCTGTGCCGCCGCGCAGGCAAGCACAAGGTGAAGGGGGCCGCTGGCTGCGGACACGTCGCCCCAAGTGTCTGCCGGTGCGATGAAGTCCGACGCGGACTCGAAGTGCTCCTTGGTCCGCAGTGCCGTGAACCCGAATTCGTCGGCACGGTACGGCTCACCGTTCATGTCGCAATAGATGTCGCTGACCTGGGCTCCAGGTGGCAGCGCCGCGAGTGCCTCTCGAAATGCCGCCGTCAGTCCTTCACCGATGCACACCGTTTCGGTCTTGATGCGCTTGGGCTCATGCGACGCACCCACTGCGAGCACGCGGGCCAGCGGTGGCAGGTCGAGCGAGGAGGCCATGCCCTCGCTCACCAGCAACAGGGCGCCCGCCCCTTCACCGGGGATGAAACCCCAGGCATTGTTCAGCGGTCCGGCGCCGTGCAACTGGTCGCACTGCTCCAGCCATTCCAGCGTTTCGGGCTCGATCCAGCTGTCGACACCGGCGACGATGCAACCGTCCAGGCCGCCGCTGCGCAGCTTGGCCGTGGCGGCCCGCAGGCCCAGCAGGCCTGCGGCGTGGCCGTTCTCGAACGCAGCGACACCCTGCAGCGCGCGGCCGTAGCGCTCACGGATTCGGGCGAGCAGATCGCTCGTCAGCGTCTCTGCCAGTCCCGGTCGGGCGCTTGGCAGACCGAGCGCCAGCGCCCAGCGCCGGGGATCCGTTGACCGCTCGCCCAGCGTCTCCAACGCCTCGTCGATGGCCGGGAAGAGCAGGGCTTCGAAACGGTCGGCACCCGTCACGCCAATGTCGATCCAGGGCGCGATCGCTGCGCGCATCGGCTCCCCCGCGGTGTCGATCATGTACGGGTGCTGCGTGAAGCCGCCGATGCCGGCTCGCACGGCTGCGGCGCTGGACCAAGCGGTTCGGCCCACCGGGGTGCAGGCGCCGATGCCAACGATGTAGACCGCTTCGTCCATCGGCCGCCTAGGCGAGCTCGAACTCGTCGTCTTCGACCACGGGCGCACCGGTGCTCAGGTCGGTCTTCAGTGAGATCACGGTGCGTTCGAGCTTCTGTACCTTGAAGTGGCACGGCAGCGCGCTGTGCCAGACCAGCGACACGCGTGGGAAATCCGGTTCCAGGATCACCGTGTGCAGGTTCTTGCGTTGATGGACCTCCCGGCTGCCGTCATAGAAGCGGGTCTCGAAGCCCAGGTACAGCTTGGGCAGCGTGAATCGCAGGTCCTGGCCGGGTGTCAAGCGCAGCAGCACCACCGGCTCGCCGCCGCGCAGCCACTGGGGGGCCTGCTGATCGGCCGGGGCGCTCTGGAAGTAGCGGTCGTCCAGATCCTCGGCCAGCAGAGGCTGGCGGGTCTTCATCCAGTGGTCGTCGTAGGTGCCGGCCAGGCCGACACGCGGCTGCCAGTGGCTGGCGATGACGCCGAAGCCGGCCGGTTCGGGCTGATCACGCCACGAGCCGATCAGCTCCTTGGGGTGCTCGACATTCGGCAATGGCGCGTCATCGGCATGGGCACTGGCGATGGCGTAGCCGGTCCCGACCGGATTGCGCCATTCCCAGTCCTTCTCGGGCGTCTTCGACTTGGTGTCGACGCCCCCGAAGGCGCGCTCGTAGACCAGCGGCATGCGCTCGAAGGGCTCGGGTTCCGTGGCGCCGAAGGGACCCCAACGCCGGTTGCCGAAGACACGCAGCACCTTCTGCACCGGGCCCACCTTGAAGCCGACATCGGTCTGGGTCACCGCGCGACCGGGCGGTGCACAGGCATGGCCGACGACGATCACGTCGGTGGTCTTCTTGGTCAGGACGAGGTCGGCGTCATATCGGATGCTGCTCTGACCGGGTTCGCCGTGGTGCTCGGGCAGGCGCAGGACGGGCGGCTGCACCTTGGAGACCTGGGTCGAGCCATCCGCCAGGATGTCGAAGGTCGCCTTCACCGCCACCAGCCAGATTTCGGCGCCGTCGCGGTCACGCACCCAGCCGCGTTCGGCGGCGAAGGGGGTGCGGTTGTCGAGCATCCACATGGCCGGGCCAGGTTCGTCAGTTGATGTCGATCGCCGCGCCCTTGATCTTGTTGTAGCCGGTGGACCGGCTCAAGATGTAGTTGCCGCGGATGATGACCTTGCCTGCACAGGTGAGCGTGATGCTGGCGTCACCGCACTTCAGGACGATTTCGCGCTCGGCCTCGATCACCTGGCGTTCACCATCGGCCTGGACCGAGGCTGGCATCGGTTTGGCGGCGGGCTCATCGAGAAGCGCGTTGGGCTCGATCACTCCCACGATCACCGGCTTGCCCGCGTCTGCGTTCTCGAAGATGACCAGCACCTCACGGCCGAGCATCGTGCGACGAAGGGGGACCGTGGTGCGCGCTGGCAGCAAGCCGCCTGGCGTGGCAGGGAGGGCTGCCACGACTGGCTGATCCAGGAGGTCAAAGCCATGGAGTCGGCCGATCGCGGGTGCGAGCATGGCCTTGGCTTGGAGCGTGGTGGGCTGCTGCTGCAGCCGCTCGAAGGCGCTGGCTGCCGGCGACGGATCTGTCGTCAGGAGTTCGACGGGAACCTCGTTCGGCTTCATCTCACGGCCCTCAATTCACCCCGACCTTGCTGCCCTTGATCACCACATCCCCGCTCGCCTTCACGTTGATCTTTCCCGAGCCGTCGAGCGTGATGTCCTTGCCCTTGATGGTGATCGTGCCGTCCTTCTTCATCGTGATGCTGGCGCTGCCGGTCTTGATGGTGACGGAGTCGCCGGCGTCGATGACGAGGTTCTTGCCGACCTTGAGGGCGTCGTCGTTGGTGACCGAGGCGCTGCGGCCCTTGCCCACGCTGGTGGACTGGTCGCCGCCGACCTGGATGCTGCGGTTGGAGCCGACGTTGGTGCTCTGATTGGCGCCGATGTCGTTGCTCTGGTTCGCACCGACGCTGGTGGACTGGTTGGCGCCCACGGTGATGGTCTGCGCTGCGCCCACCGCCACCACCTGCGCGGCGCCGATGGCGATTTCCTGCGCCGCGCCGATGGCGATCGACTCGTTGACGCCCACGGCGTGGGTGCGTTGCAGCGCCACGGTGGCGGTCTCGCTGGCGCCGACCGTGATGCTGCGGTTGGCGCCGATGCTGATCGTTTCGTTGGCGCCCACCGACTCGGTCCGGTTCACCCCGATGGTGATGGTCTCGTTGCTACCGACCGACTCGGTGCGATCCACGCCAATCGTGATCGTCTCGTTGTTGCCCACCGTCTCGGTGCGGTCGTGCTTGACCTGCGTCGTCTCGTCGTGGTCGATGGTCTTGCTGCGGTCGTGGCCGACCCAGTGGGTTTCGTCGTTCTCGACCTCGATGTCCTGGTTCTTCTCGGCGTGGATCCAGAGTTGCTCCGCGCCGGACTTGTCCTCGAAGCGGATGGCGTTGGCCTTGTCGTAGGCGCCGCCCTTGCTGCTGCGCGTGAGGATGCCGCTCTGCGTGGCGTTGGCGGGCAGGTCCCAGGGCGGCATCTGCTCGGCGTTGTAGATGCGGCCGGTGATGAGCGGCTGGTCGGGGTCGCCTTCGAGGAAGTCGACCACCACCTCCTGGCCGATGCGGGGGATGTGGATGGCGCCGTAGTTCTTACCTGCCCAGGGGTGCGAGACGCGTACCCAGCAGGAGCTCTTCTCGTCCTTCTTGCCGTAGCGGTCCCAGTGGAACTGCACCTTCACGCGGCCGTATTTGTCGGTGAAGATCTCCTCGCCGCCGGGGCCGACCACCAGGGCGGTCTGCGGGCCCTGCACGAAGGGCTTGGGGGTGCGGCGGCTGGGGCGGAACTGCTGCTCGGCCGGGATGGCGGAGAAGTCGCAATGGAAGCCGCCCGCGCTGGATCCGGACTGGTCGCCTTCCACCTGCGCGTGCACGCTCAGGCCGGTGATGAGGTACTTGGCGTTCTGGTCGTCGCGGGGGTGGTTGAGCATCGAGACGGTGTGGCCCACCGCCAGGTTGTGGGCGTCACTGCTGCCGTGCAGCAGCTGGAACCGCGCCTGCATCTCGTCGACACGGTCCTCGGCCCACTGGCTGCCGTCGGCGCTCTGGACGTAGTCGCCCTGGAAGTCGAACAGCTCGTAGTCGGCCAGTTCGTGGCCGCGGGCCTTGGCGTTTTCCACCTGCAGGCTGGTGGAGGGGCGCTCGAAGTCGTAGCTGGTCAGCACCACCTTGCCGGTGCGGACCTCGCGGCTGAAGGTCCACTGGCTGATGATCGGCAGGCCGCTGGCGCGCTGGCCGCCGTTCTCGTAGTAGGGCAGGGCCTCGGGCGCGGGCACCGGGTCGTGGGCGCTGGCCGAATCCACCAGGATGAGCTTGTGTGCGCCGTCGCTGTGCTCGAAGTACCAGTAGATGCCCTCATGCTCCAGCAGCCGGGCGACGAAGTTGAAGTCGCTCTCGCGGTACTGCACGCAGTACACCCAGGGCTTGTAGCTGCGAAAGAGCTTGAACTCGAAGTCGGCGATGGCGTGGTCCTGGAACACCTTCTTGACGATGTCCGGCACCGTCTGTTCCTGGAAGATGCGGCAGTCCGACGTGCGGGTGAGGAACCACAACCACGGGCGCACCGTGGCCTGCCAGCCGTGATACCGGCCGCGGCTGGAGCCCAGTCCGAAGCGGGTGACGTAGCCATGGAACGGGCGCGTGCCGCCTTCGGGCAGCGCCACCTTCACCAGCACCGGCTTGCCCAGCAGGGCCTCGGGCTTGAGGTCGGCCTTGGGGCTGAGCAGGCCCAATTGCATCTCGCCCAGCATGCTCAGCCCGGCCGTGACGCTCATCGACTCGAAGCGCAGCACGTCGTCGGGCAACGGGGAGCTCAGCGTGATGGGCGGGGGCATGAGGCGGGCGGGCGGCGTTGACAGCGTTCAGGTGGACGATAGGCAGGCACCGCCGCGCTGGGCAGCGACGAAAGTCACTTTCCGGGCTGCGCGAGGGTGACGACCCAGCCGGACACGGGCTGCCCCGCCTCCTGCCGCAGGGTGTCGGCCCGGGCTGCGTGAAGCCTCAGGCCGGCCTGGGCCGCGCCGGTCTCCAGGTAGGCCAGGGTGTGGGCGTAGCGCCCGTTGGGCTGCAGCTGCCAGCCGGTGGCGTTGTCGAAGCCCAGCCGCTCGACGGTGAAGACGAAGTACCCGCCGGGCCGCAGCGCGCGCCGGGCGGCGGCCAGCACGGGCTGGAGGTCGCCGAAGTAGCAGAGCGTGTCGGCACAGACCAGCAGGTCGAACTGGCCGGGCTGCGTGTCCAGGTAGTACACCAGCTCGGCCTTGTGCAGCAGGTCGTAGACGCCGCGTGCCTTGGCCTGGCGCAGCATGCCCACCGAGAGGTCGCAGCCGGCCAGCCGGGCCGCCCAGGGGCGGATCAGCGGGCCGCACAGGCCCGTGCCGCAGCCCAGGTCGGCCACGTTGAGTTTGGCGGCGGCCTGGCCCGGTGGCTCGCCAAGCGCCTCGCGCACCGCCGTGGCGACCCGCTCCGGCGCGCGGTAGTGGAGCTGGCCCAGCTTGGCGTCGAAGCTGGCGGCGAAGTGGTCGAACAGCGTCTCGACGTAGGCATCGCTGGCCCGGCTGGGCGCGGGCGGCCCGCTCGCATCGCCCTGGGGTTGCGGAACGCCCTGGGCCGCCAGGCCCTGCAGGCAGGCCGCGTACTGGTGCTGCACCACGGGGTTGTCGGGCTCCTCGGCCAGCCAGTCGCGGTACAGCCGGGCGGCCTCGTCGAGCTGGCCGAGCACGATCAGGGCACGCAGCACCTGCTCGCGTGCCAGCAGTTGCCGCGGCCAGAGCAGGATGGCGCGGCTGTTGGCCTCCAGCCCTTCCCGCACACGGCCCTGCCCGAGCAGGATGAGCGAGAGGTTGTACCAGGCGTCCGGCAGGCCCGGATCGGCCTGCAGCGCCTGCAGGCAGGCCCCCTCCGCCTCGGCCCAGCGGCCCTGCCGGCGGTGCAGCGTGGCCAGGTTGTTGTGGGCCTGCGGCTGGGCGGCGTCCTGTGCCAGGCTGCGCTGGTAGGCCTGCGCAGCCTCCTCCAGCTCGCCGCACTCCAGCAGGATGTTGCCCAGGTTGTTCCAGATGCCTGCTGCCCCCGGCGCCTGCTCCAGCGCCTGCCGGATCAGCCGGATGCCTTCCAGGCTGCGGCCCTGGATGTGGCGCAGGACGCCGAGGTAGTGCAGCGCGTCGGGCTGCGCGGGCTCGGCCGCGAGCAGCGCCGTGAGTGCGGCCTCTGCGGCCGGCAACTGCTCGCTGCGCAGCAGGCGGACCGCCTCGGCCAGGGCCTGCTCACTCATAGAGCCTCGTCTCGAAGAGGTAGTCGCCGCCCGCCTCGTGCCGGCCGGTCAGCGCCGGGCCGTAGCGCGGGCGCTGAGGTACCTCGCGCATCACGGCCTGGCGGACCTGCTCGAAGACGTTGCCGCCGGGGCGCCAGGTCGATACTTGTTCGAGGTGGCGCAGCAGGTTCCAGGTGAAGGGCGAGTGGCCGTCCTTGCCCGAGTCGGCCACCGGCTCGTTGCCGCCGGAGGACATCACCACGGCGCTGCGGCGCTGCAGCAGCGCGGCGGCATCGGCATCCGCCGCGGTGCGCAGCGCCTCGCTGCCGACCAGGCTGCCGGAGAAGCAGCTGTCGGAGATCAGCGCCACCTGCGAGGCGGAGATGCGCGCCATCAGCCGGCCGATGTCGTTGTTGGAGATCCAGGTCTGCGGCTGGTCCACGCGGGCGTTCGCGGGCAGCCAGTAGCCCAGGCGGGTCTTCTCGATCAGCTCGCCGTGGCCGGCGTAGTAGACGATCACCGAGTCGCTGGGGCCGGCCTGCAGGGCGACGCGGTTGAGGCCGCGCAGGATCGCCTCGCGGCTGGCGTCGGGGATCAGCACGGTCTCGTAGCCCAACCGGCTGCTGAAGAGGTTGGCCACAGCGTCGGCGTCGTGGCGGGCGCCATCCAGGCTGGGGATGCGGGTGTCGGCGTACTGGTCGATGCCGATCACCACGGCGATCTTGCGCTGGATCTGCGGCAGCGCCGCGTTGCGCAGCACCGGCCGGCCGGTGGTCGGCGGGCGAGGCAGGGCGGCGGTGGCGCTGCCGGGTGCGGGGGTGACAGGTGCTGCAGCCGGGGCTGGGGACGGGGCTGGAGACGGCGTTGGAGACGGCGCTGGAGACGGCCCTGTCGCCGGGGCCGGTGCCTGCACCGGCGCGGGTGGCTGCACGAGGCCGCCGGGCGCGGTGGCGAGTTGCTGGCGGTCGCGGGCGCGGGCCTTGAGCTCCTCGGTCACCAGGCAGGTGCCGCTGTCCACCTGCTCCAGCGTCAGGCAGGCGGGGGCGTCGGCCAGGGTGGGGTCGTTCTCGAGCTGGCCGCGTGCGGCGGCCAGCACGGACTGCTTGAAGCGCAGCCGCGTCTCCAGGATGGCGCTCAGCCGGTCGCCGGGCAGGTTCTGCACATCCACGGGGCCGAAGCGGATGCGCCCGTCGGCGTCGTAGCGCAGCGCGCCGCTGGCATCGAGCGTGCGGCCGTCGGTGGGGCTGGACGGGCGCGCCGGCGGGAGGATCGTGGCAGGGATCAGCGCGGGCTGGTCGGCCGGCTGCGGGGTGACCAGCGCGAGCGCGGTGGCGTTGCCGCTGGACTGCACGAAGCGGTAGTTGGCGGCACTCAGGCCCGAGCCGTTGATGGCGTAGTGGCCGGCCGGTGAGGTGGGGGTGGCGGGCGTGGTGAACCGCAGCGTGCCGGTGGTGGCGCTGGCCAGCGATTCGCCGGCGACGAAGCCGGTCACCGAGCCGGCCAGGTTGTTCAGCGGCTCGCCGATGCGGCGCACCGCCGGGGTGGCCGTGTAGAACAGCGCGGCGGGGTCGATGTTGGCCTGGGTGCGCACGCTGGCGCTGGCCAGGCGGTAGTTGGCGGCGTCGTTCCCCACCAGCGCCGTGGCCGTGGCGGTGACGCCGCGGGCGCTGCCGGCGCCCGGGCTGTCGAACAGGCCGCTGCCGCTGCCCACCTGCACCTGGTCGCTGCCGATGACGTTGGCGAGCTGCCAGGCGCTGATCGTGGCGGCGCTGCTGCCGTCGTAGGTCTTGCTGGCGGCGGTGGCGCCGCTCACCGCCAGGTCGCGCGGGGTGATGGTGGCCGTGGTGGTGGTGGACGGGTTGCTGAGCTGGTAGTTGGCGGCCAGCCCCGCAGGAGCGGCCGCGCCCACGGGCGTGGGCCCGTCGGCCAGCGTGGTGGTGATGGTGACGGTCTTGGCGCTGCCGGCGTTGCGGTCGGCAAAGACGCCGCTGGCGTTGATCGTCAGCTGCTCGCTGCCGACCAGGCCGGTGAGGCTGCCGCCGCTGAGCGTGGCGGCGGTGCTGCCGTCGTAGCTGCGGTTGGCGGCGGTGAAGCCGCCGACGCTCACCGGCCGCGGCGTGATGTCGCCGGTGGTGGCGATGCCCGGGTTGGTGAGCAGGTAGTTGGCCGCCAGGCCGCCGTTGCCGCCATCGGCCAGCGCCGCCGTGCCGGTGACGGCCTTGCCGAGGCCGGCGTTGGCGTTGGCGTAGGTGGCGCTGGTGGTGACGTTGAGCGTCTGGCTGCCGACCAGGCCGCTGAGGCTGGCGCCGGTGAAGGCCGCAGCGGTCGTGCCGTCGTAGGGGCGGCTGGTGACGGTCAGGCCGCTGAGCGTGACGGGGCGGGCGTCGATGCTGCCGCTGAGCGTGAAGGCCGGCGCCGTGATCACTGCCGCCGTGATGTTGACGTTTTCGCCCGCGTCATAGCCATAGACCGGCTTGCCGGCCAGGTCGATGCCCTGCGCGGTGTTGTTGCCGGGGAAGAGCTCGATGGTCTTGCCGCTGCCGGCGTTGGCATCGGTGAAGAAGCCGAGGATGCGGTCGCCGTTGATCTCGCCCCTGATCTGGCCGGAGCCGGTGACGATGATTTGGTTGCCGCCGTCGTAGGTCTTGGCCAGCGCCGTGCCGCTGCCGGTGGCGTACAGGCGCGGGGCCACGCTGAACAGCAGCAGGTGGCTGCCCGCCAGGCCGGGGTCGGTGGTGGCGGCGTAGGTGCTGTTGTAGACCGTGGCACCGTGGTTCAGGCCTCCGGCGTCGAAGGCCTTCGTGTCTGTGGGGTTGGTGGCGTAGAGCAGCCAACGGCCGTTCGGCGCGCTCAGCGCAGCGGCGCCAGCTGTGTTGATGAAGCTGCTCAGATTGGGGCTGGCCAAACCCCGCAAGGTGATCGCATTGCCCGCTGCCCGGCTGGTCAGTGAGGTACCGGCACCGAAGGCCACGTTCGATGCCACCAATTCGATGACACCGTCGCGCTGCCCCCCGTAGGCGCTGTCGGCGGTGACGATGCGCGAACCATTGGCGAAGCTGATCGAACTGCTGTTCGCGTTGTTGGACATCAGGTACACGTTCATCGGCTGCGCAGTGCTTTCGATGACGGAGCGGTCCACTTCCACGACCCCCACCGCCACGATGGCCAGCGAGACGGGTGCCGGTGGGGCGACGTTGATGTTGGCTGAGCTCAGTTTGATGAGCCCGCTCCCCGTGGTGTCCGTGTTGGAGGTTGCGATGTAGACGTTGTTGCCGGCGTTCAGGGCGGCCTCGATGGTCTCTGAAGTCAGCACCGCCCTGTCGGTGGTCGGGTTGAAGTAGGTTGTCGGCGGATCGACCGAGCCAGTCACCGGCACATCGCCGGTCGTCAGGTTGGCGGCGTCGGTGATGGTCAGGTCATAGGGGTCGAGCAACCAGGTCCCGGCCCGGCCCTTCGGCGCGCCGGTGCGCATCGAGGCCGGGCGGGCGTCGAGCCAGCCGCCGGAGGTCTCGACCAGGCCACCGTCGCCGCCGGCCGGGCCGCCCTGGGCGCTGAAGTGGCCGTAGGCGCGGGCCGTGTCGCTGCCCCAGACGATGATGCGACCGCCGTTGCCCTCGCCGGTGGCATCGGCGGCGATGCGTGCGCTGCGGGCCACGTAGGTGGCGCGGGCATTGCGCACGGTGGGGTCACGCCCCTGCGCGCCACCGCCCATCAGTACCTCGCCACCGCCGCGCGCGCCGGAGGCGTCCACCCGGGCACCATCGAGCAGCGCGACGCGCTCGCCCAGCAGCCGGATCTGCCCGCCCTGGCCGCCGGTGCTCTCGGCCAGCCACTGGCCGGCCAGCAGCGAGGTGCCCGTGGGGCCGCTGTCGGCCAGGATCGTGCCGGCGGCGGTGGCGATCGTGCCGCTGCCCGCGCTGGCGCTGGTCAGGCTGGTGGCCGAGGTCGTGACCGACGCGCTGCCGCGCAGGCTGACGTGGCCGGCCAGGTCGTCCAGCGTATCGGCGCGCACGATGCCGCTCTGGTTGACGATGGCCGCCGCCAGGTCGATGCGCCCGCCCGCCGCGCTGATGCGCCCCAGGTTGCTGACGCTCCCCGGGTCGCCTGCGCTGGTGTCCACGCGCACGACGAGGTTGGGCGTGCTGCTGTCGGCCAGGTCGATGCTGCGCCCGGCCGCCAGGGCCACCCGGCCGCCCGGGGCGTCGATGACACCTTCGTTGCGCACGCCGCCCGTACTGCCCACGCCACCCACGAGCAGCACGTACCCGCCGGTGGTGGTGCGCAGCTCGCCCTGGTTGACGACACTGCCCGACGGGGCGCTGTCCCCCGCCGTGAGCAGGCTGCGCCCGGCACGCCATTGCGCATCGCCGATGTTCAGCGTCGAGGCGACCAGCCCGGCCACGTCGATGCGAGCGCCGGGACCGAACAGCACGCCGTTGGGGTTGAGCAGCCAGACCTGGCCGTTGCTGCTGAGCTGGCCGAAGATCGCCGAGGGGTCGTTGCCCGTGACGCGGTTGAGCACCCGGCTGGCGGCGTCGGGCTGCTCGAAGCGCACGGCGGCATCGCTGCCGATGGAGAAGCTCTGCCAGTTCAGCAGCGCATTGGCCGAGTTGGTGATGGTCAGCCGGCTGCCATGGGTCACCGTGCTGGCCTGGCCCTGCACCACCGTCATGCCGCTGGGCAGCGTGCTGCGTGCGGGTGCCTGAGCCGGTGCCTGCGCCAGGGTGGCGGTGGGCTGCACTGGCAGCCAGGCCACCAGCAGGGCCAGGCAGAGCGGGTGCAGCCGGAAGGTGCCGGGGCAGCGCCGGGCCGGGGGGTGGCCGGCGGCGGGGCGGCCGGCGGCGGGGTGGGGGAACGGGGATCGGTTCATGGGAGCTCCCGCGGTGTCGCTCGATGGGCTCAATGGCTGTAGCTGGCGGCGAGGTGGCCGCGCCAGTCGCCCCGCTCGGTCTCGGCGGCGGCCCGCTCGGCGCGCGCCACGTCCAGGGTCAACTGCCAGCCGCCCCAGCCCAGGCGCAGGCCCAGGCCCCAGGACAGGGCGCTGCAGGCGCTGCGGCCGTCCAGGCAGGGCGTGCCGTAGCGGTTGCTCACCCGCCCGGTGTCAATGAAGGCCAGCCACTGCGCCCGCAGGCCAGTCAGGAGCAGGCTGGGCGGCGCGCTGGCGTCGGTCGCCGCCTCGTTGGGCCAGAGGGTCTGCACGAGCTCCAGCGAGGCCGCGCTGCCCTGGTCGCCCGCCAGCTCGCGCTCGCGGTAGCCGCGCACCGAGCCTGCACCGCCCAGACCGAACTGCTCGCCTGGGATCAGCGCCGCGCGGGTGAGCTGCGAGGCCAGCCGGCCGCGCAGGCCCCAGGCCGGGGCGGGCCGCCATTCGCCGTTCAGCCCCAGGCGCAGCAGCGAGTAGCCCGGCTTGGCGTCGGCGCGCACGGCCTGGAAGGCGGCGAGGTCGCTGTCGCGCCCGCTGCGCCGGGTGTTGGTCTGCAGGGACAGGCTGCCGCCCAGCGCGTTGGGGGCCGGTGACTGCAGGCTGTAGTCCAGCGAGAGCGGCAGCACCACGACGCGGCCGGCCGCCGTGCCGCAGGCGCCGGTGGGCAGGCCGGCGATCTCGCAGCGGTTCAGGTACTTGCGCCAGTCCAGCCCGAGGGCGATGCGCTGGTCGGCCCCGCCCAGGCGCGGCAGCAGGTGGCCCAGGCGCAGGCCAGCGATCTGGCCGGTGCCGTTGAAGCGGATGTCGCCCAGCGCGGTCGCGACGCTGCCGCCGTCGATGTCCGAGCGGGCCGCGAAGGCGTCCAGCAGCAGGCGCGGGCCGTAGAAGGGCACGCGGTAGGCGAGGCTGCGCACGTCCACCCGCGAGGTGTGGGTGGGGGAGGTCTGGTACTGCAGCGCCAGCGTGTCGTCGTGGTCGCTCAGGTTGGCGTGCTGCCAGCCCAGGCCGACGCGCCAGTGGCCGGTGCGGGCGTTGCCGCTGTTGTCGGCCAGCAGGGTGAAGCGCTGGTAGGGGATGTCGCTGACGCTCACCTCCGCATCGGTCTCGCCGGCGCGCTCGCCGGGCTTGAGCAGCACGCGCAGGTGCTTGGCGGCGTTCTCGTTGGCGAGCTGCAGCTGCGCATCCAGCCGGGGCAGGTGGGGCGTGCGCCCCGGGGCGAGCTCGGGCAGGCTGGCGCGCACGTTCGCCTCGCTGAACTGCTCCTGGCCGCGCACCACGATGCGGCCCACCTTGCCCTCCAGCACCGTCAGGGCGAGGATGCCGCGCGCGCGCCGGGCGGCGTCCTGCGGGGGCAGGAAAACCACCACGCCGCCCCAGCCGGCCTCGGCATAGAGCGCCTGCAGGCGGTCCGCTGCAGCCTGCAGTTCAGCCGCGCTGCGCCGGCCCTTGAAGGGCTCGAGGGTGCGCTGGATGTCGAGGAAGGGCAGCAGGGTGTTGCCGGTGACCTCGAAGGCGCTCACCTCCAGCGTGGCCGTACTCCCCGGCGGGTCGGCCGCCGGGGCCGATGTCGTGCCCAGCGCCAGTCCGGCGCCGAGCAGGCAGCGCGCCGCAATGAGGACCACCGCCGAGCGGGGCCCAAAAGGGAACCGGAACCAGAACCGGGTGGCGGGCATGGGATCCTCGACCGTGGACAGCGCCGCCAGCCTAGGTGTGCAGTCCGTCACGGTCAAAGGACGAAGGTCATGCCCGGGCACTGCCCGGGCCGCGGGTCACTCGAAGCCGTAGGCGAAGTCGCCGTGCTCCACCCCCAGCCGCACCCGGTGCAGCGGCTCGCCCGAGGCCAGGCGCTGCAGGAACTCCACCGAGATGCGCGGCAGCACCGTGTTGGTGAGGATGGCGTCGATTGCCCGCCCGCCCGACTCGGTCTCGGTGCAGCGGCCGATGACGTGGCGCACCAGGTCGTCGCCGTACTCCAGCGGGATGCCGTGGTTGTCCTGCACCCGCTTGACGATGCGGCGCAGCTGCAGCCGCACGATGCCGGCCAGCACCTCGTCGGACAGCGGGTAGTAGGGGATCGTCACCAGCCGGCCCAGCAACGCGGGCGGGAAGACCTTGAGCAGCGGCTCGCGCAGCGCGCGCGCCACCGCCTCGGGCTCGGGCAGGAGCTCGGGGTCCTTGCACAGGCTGACGATCAGGTCCGTGCCGACGTTGGTGGTGAGGATGATGATGGTGTTCTTGAAGTCGATGTAGCGGCCCTCGCCGTCCTCCATCCAGCCCTTGTCGAAGACCTGGAAGAAGATCTCGTGCACATCCGGGTGGGCCTTCTCGATCTCGTCGAGCAGCACGATGCTGTACGGCCGGCGGCGCACCGCCTCGGTGAGCACGCCGCCTTCGCCATAGCCGACGTAGCCGGGGGGCGCGCCCTTGAGCGTGGAGACGGTGTGCGCCTCCTGGAACTCGCTCATGTTGATGGTGATGACGTTCTGCTCGCCGCCGTACATCGCCTCGGCCAGCGCCAGCGCGGTCTCGGTCTTGCCCACGCCGGAGCTGCCGGCGAGCATGAACACGCCGATCGGGCGGCCGGGGTTGTCGAGCTTGGCGCGCGAGGTCTGCACCCGCCGCGCGATCATGTCCAGCGCATGGCGCTGGCCGATGATGCGCTGCTCCAGCGTGTCGGCCAGGTGCAGGATGGACTCCACCTCGTTGCGCACCATGCGGCCCACCGGGATGCCGGTCCAGTCCTGCACCACGGCGGCCACCGCCTGCTCGTCGACGGTGGGCAGGATCAGCGGTGCCTCGCCCTGCAGGGCACCCAGCTCGGTCTGCAGGCCCTGCAGCTCGGCCAGCGCGGCGGCGCGCTCCTCCTCGGTGAGGGGCGGCGCGGCCGGTTCGCTCGCGGGAGCGTCCACGGCAGGGGCCGGTGCCGCGGCGGTGGGCAGCGGAGCGGCCGGGGCGGCTGGGGCAGCATCGCCACGCAGCCGGGCGCGCAGCGCGAGCACGCGCTCGACCAGCGCCTTCTCCTGCTCGAAGCGCGTGGCCAGTGCCTCGGCGCGGGCCTCCTCGCGGGCAATGGCCTCGTCCACCCGCGCCTGGCGGCGCGTGGCGTCGATGCCGATGGCGGCCTCGCGGCCGATGATGTCGCGCTCCACCTTCAGCGCCTCCAGGCGGTGGCGCGTGTCCTCCAGCTCGGCCGGGGTGGCGTGCTGGCTGACGGCCACGCGGGCGCAGGCGGTGTCGAGCAGGCTGACCGCCTTGTCGGGCAGCTGCCGCGCCGGGATGTAGCGGTGCGACAGCCGCACCGCCGCGCTGATGGCCTCGTCCAGCAGCGCCACGCGGTGGTGCTTCTCCAGCACGCCGGCCACGCCGCGCAGCATCAGCACGGCCCGGTCCTCGGCGGGCTCCCCCACCTGCACGACCTGGAAGCGCCGCGTCAGCGCCGGGTCCTTCTCGATGTGCTTCTTGTACTCGGCCCAGGTGGTGGCCGCGATGGTGCGCAGCTTGCCGCGCGCCAGCGCCGGCTTGAGCAGATTGGCGGCGTCGCCGGTGCCGGCCGCGCCGCCCGCGCCGATCAGGGTGTGGGCCTCGTCGATGAACAGGATGATGGGCTTGGGCGAGGACTGCACCTCGTCGATCACCGAGCGCAGGCGCTGCTCGAACTCGCCCTTCATGCTGGCGCCGGCCTGCATCAGGCCGATGTCCAGCGCCATCAGCGAAACGTCGCGCAGCAGCGGCGGCACGTCGCCCTGCGCCAGCCGGGCGGCAAAGCCCTCCACCACCGCGGTCTTGCCGACGCCGGCCTCGCCGGTCAGGATGGGGTTGTTCTGGCGCCGGCGCATCAGGATGTCGATGATCTGGCGGATTTCCTCGTCACGCCCCGCCACCGGGTCGAGTTCGCCCCGGCGCGCCTTCTCGGTCAGGTCCACGGCGTAGCGCTTCAGGGCTTCCTGCTTGCCGAGTGCGGCCGGCGGCAGGGCGCCGCTGGCCTCGCCGGGGGCGGCGCCCTCGTCACCGACGGCGCCGGCCACCGTGCCGTCGCTGGCACGCAGCGCCGCCTCGGGCGAGCCGGCCAGCACCTCGTGGAAGCGGCTGGCCAGGTCGTCGGCCGGGATGCGGTCGAACTGGCGCGACACCGCCAGCAGCGCGGGCCGCAGCCCCTCGGTCTTGAGCAGGCCGAGCAGCACATGGCCGCTGCGCACCTGCATCTCGCCCAGCAGGAGCGTGGCGTAGACCCAGCCGCGCTCGACCGCGTTCTCCACGAAGATCGACAGGTCGGTCACCGCGTTGGCGCCGCCGGGCAGGCGGTCCAGCGCGGCGATCATGTCGCGGCTGAGCTGCGCGGCGTCCAGCCCGTAGTGGCGCACCAGGCGGTGCAGGTCGCTGTCCTGGGTGTTGAGGATCTGGTAGAGCCAGTGCTGCAGCTCGACCTTGGGGTTGCCACGCAGCTTGCAGAACACCGTCGCGCCCTCCACGGCCTTGTAGGCCAGCGGGTTGAGCTTGCCGAAAAGGGCCCGGCGGGAGATGTCGGTCATGGTGCGCTCCTGGAGGTCATGGAATGGGTGGGCTCGCCCCGCCAGCGGGGCCGGCCGCGCGGCGGCGGCCCGGGTGCAGGTGCAGGTCGGCGCGGTGCTGCGGCGTCACCCCGGCAGCAGGCGGCCGGGGCGAACGCAGCCAGCTGGTGTGGCCCAGGGCGATGTCGCGGCCCAGCCGTGGCTCGGGCACCTGATCGACATGCAGGCACAGCGTGAGGTCCCAGACGAGGTCGGCGCCAACGTAGCGGTGCACCCAGTCGGCCAGCCGCGCGGCGCGGGCGCCGCCGGGCAGGAAGCTGCGGTAGTCCGCCAGCCCGAGCGGGCCGACGATGATGCGGAACTTGAACTGGCGGTCGCGCCGTCTGTGGCCGGCCACCGTGTTGAGACCCAGCCGGGGCGCCGTCCATGTGGGGCTGCCGGAGCGGGCACTGCCGGAGGGGCGGGCCGCGCTGCGGCTCAGGCCGGGGCGTCCCAGGCGGGTGCGGTCTTCGTCCTCCAGCACCATCCAATGGGCCACGTGCTCGATGATGTGCACCGGCACACCGAAGGCCTGCGTCAGCAGCGCGCGCAGGCCCTCCGGGTGGCGGCTGCGCCCGGACAGCAGGCCGGTCTGGAACAGCTGGTCGCGCGCCGGCAGCGCGGCGGGCTGGGCCGCATCCGCGGCGATGGCCTGCCGGTCCAGCCCGATCTGCGCGCCCAGCCAGGCGGCATAGCGGTCCTGCGCCGGGCGGTCGTTCTGCACCGCGGGCTGGACCTCGGCCCAGGCACGGTAGAACAGCGCCAGCAGGCGGTGCTGCAGCAGGTCCAGGAAGCGGGCGGCGGTGTCATCGGCGGCGCTGCGCTGGCGCTCGCGCACCCACTCGGTCAGGTGCAGCGGCAGCGGTCCCTGCGGGCCGAGCAGGCCGAAGAAGCGCACGCCCAGGCGAGGGGCATGGGGCCGGTCGAGTTCGAGCCTGGCCAGCGGCGCGCTGGCGAAATCCAGCTCGGCGTCCTGGCCCAGCCGCAGCGGCTCGTGGGCCGGGCGGCGCGCCTGGCCGAAGCGCGGCGAGCCGGCCAGCGCCTCGATGGCGCGCAGCAGCGCGTAGAAGTCGTGCGCCCAGGGCCGCAGGTGCGCGTCGGCCAGCAGGGTGGCCAGGCGCGGGTCGACCACTGCCGTCGTGGTGGACATCCCGGGCGCAGCGCCGGGCGAGTTCATACCGCCTCCCGCTGCCCCAGCCGCGGCGGCCAGCGCATCAGCTCGCCGCGCTGGGTACTGCGCAGCGTGAGCTGGCTGAAGCTGTTGATCGCCGCATGGCGGGCGAAGAACACCTCCAGCACACTGGCGAAGAGCACCGCGCTGCAGCCCTGGAAGGCCAGCTCGTCCAGCTCCAGCGTCAGCGCCAGCCCGGTGCCGAAGGCGAGCGGCCCGGGGTAGGGCAGGCGCCGCACCACGCTGCGCACCTCGAGCTTCTGCACGCCCTCGACCATGCGCTGCCAGCCGCCGTCCTCCGGTCCACCGTACAGCGCCAGCATCCGGCGCAGCGCAGCGGCGTTGGCGAGCGGGTCGGCACCGGTCAGCGAGAGGTGGTTCTGCGTCAGGTGGCTGACCAGCTGCCAGCCGATCTCGCCCAGCGGCTGGCGGCTCACCGGCCGAGTCGGGCCGCGCAGCACGTCCACGCGCTGCACCGGCCCGGGCGCGTCCAGCCGCCAGGCCGACGCGCCGGCCACACTGGCGGTACTGGCGGTACTGGCGGCACCGGCACCCGCTCCACCGGCCGCGCCGTTGGCACCCGCCGCACCGCTGCCGCCCTGGGGCAGCAGCACCGGCAGGTCGCGGTTGGTCACCAGCGCCTGGACGGCCAGCTGGCGCACGTCTTCGCCATAAGGGGCGTGGCGGGCGTCGACCAGCGAGAGGAAGACCTCCGTGCCGACGTAGGCGCTGCGCGGGCCGTTGCGCCGCTGGCTGGCCGACAGCAGGCGCGGCTCGCGTCGCAGCGTGTAGAAGCCCTGCGCCCCGGCGGGGCCCGGTGCGGCGGCGGCCTCGCCGTCCATCGCGGGGCCGGATGACGCGGCGTGCGTGCTGGCGTACAGCGGCTGGAAGTCCTGCAGCGCGTGCCGGCCGGTGCCGAAGCCCTGCACCGACAGCAGGCTGTGCACCTCGTGGTCCATCGGCCGGGTGCGGTCGGGCACGACGTGGTACTCCCACTCGCCGGGGCCGAGCTGGATGCGATCGAGCCGTTTCGGGAACAGGTTGATCGCCGGGGTACAAAAAGGCGCGAGGCTCCCGGCGTCCACCAGCGGTTCCAGGGCGGGATCCCCGCGCGAAAACAGGATGACCCACTCCACCTCGCGCCCCGGCGCCCCCTGCAGCCGCGCGGCCAGGTCGCACAGGTCGAAGAAGAGCAGGCGCTGCGGCAGCGCGGCCACCTCCTGCAGCAGGCGGTAGCCGGAAAAGGCGCGCAGGCTCACCGGCAGCAGCGCCTCGTCGTTGGCGTGGCCGGCCGGGCGCAGGCTGTCGGGCCCGCGCCAGCGCCGCGGCAGGTCGTCCAGCCAGGCGCGGCTGCCGTTGGCCGCCGCCGGCGCAGTGGCCCCGGTGCCGCCCTGCGCTGGGGCGTGGATCCAGCTGCCCAGCGTCGCGGTGCTGAGCAGCTCGTGCAGCCGCCAGGCCACGTCGTCCGGCGCGCTCAGGTACAGGCGCAGCTGGTCCATCGGCAGCTGCGACCATTGCAGGCCGCCACCCAGGCGCACGCGCAGGCGCAGCCCGCCGCGTGCGCCCTGGGCCTGGGGCAGGCGCGCCAGCGGCAGGTCGGGCGCGTGGGTGAAGTAGCGCACGTCCAGCAGCTCGATCGGCCAGAGCGTCACGTCCTGAGCGGTGCGGAACTCGCAGCGCGTTTCCTGCCCGCGCAGCAGCTGCGACTGCAGTGCGCTGCCGCGGGGCACGCGGTGGCCGCGCGTCAGGTTGGGGTCGGCCGGATCGACGTGCAGGCGCGACACCAGCATCGATGGCACGGGCGCGAGGAAGTTCGGGTAGATCGACTCCAACAGGTGGGCGATCAGGCGTGGCTGCTCGGCCTCGATCTTGAGCTGGATACGCGCGGTGAGGAAGGCCACCCCTTCGAGCAGCCGCTCGACGTAGGGGTCGGCCACCTCCAGCGTCTCCATGCCCAGGCGGGCGGCCACCTTCGGGAACTCCGCAGCGAACTCGGCGCCCATCTCGCGCAGGTAGGCCAGCTCCTCGGTGTACAGGCGCAGCAGGCGGGGGTCCATGGGGTAGCGGGGTTGGCGCTGGCCGTCAGCGCAGCGAGCCGGCGGCGGCCGCGCCGGAGTCGCGCACGACCACCTGCCCGGCTTCCAGGTCCACCTGGGTGCGCAGCAGCAGCTCCAGCGGGATCGGCTGGGCCCAGAGCTCGCCGCGGATCTCGAACTCGATCACGTTGTGGGTGTCGAGCACGCTGGAGAACTCGATGGCGCGCACGCTCAGCGTTGCCGCGATGATGCGCGGCTCGAAGCGCAGGATCGCCTGGCGCATCGCGCGTTCCAGCCAGGGGACGTCGATGCGCGAGGCCAGCTGGCCCGACAGCGCCGGCAGGCCGTAGTTCAGCACGCTGTCTCCCAGCGCCGGGGTGCGCTGGACCTCGGCGGGCAACAGCGACTGCACCGCGTTGAACAGCCAGGCCAGGTCGCGCAGCACCGCCTCGCGCAACTCGGCCTTGGTCATCACGCGGTGGTCGTCGATGCCGACTGGGGCCGCGGCGGCTGCCGGTGCGGCTGGCGTGGCAGGCGTGATCGGCCCGGTGCCCGGTTCCGCCGCCGCGGCGGCGCCGAGCGGCGGCGCCAAGGGCGGGGTCGGGATCACGCTGGCGAGGCGGTCCAGCGCCGCCTGGCCCCAGCGGCTGGGCGCGCGCCACTGGCGCAGGGCGTCCTGCCGGCGAGTGTCGTCGCGCAGGCGATCGAGCAAGGCCGGCTGCAGGCGTTCGCGGGGCTCGGCGGTGGCCATCACATCAGGCGTCTCGCCATCAGCTCGCCGGTGCGTCGAACACGATCTCGCGCACCTCGAGCAGGCCGCGCTCGCCCTGGTCGGTGATCAGCAGGCGCTGGCCCAGGCCGGCGTACTGGGCCGAATCTTCCGCACCGTCGGCGCTGGGGCCGGGCGCGTCGAGCGGCAGCCAGTTGGTGCGCCGGGCCATCAGCAGCGCCTCGTCGTCGGCGCCGAGCTCGGCGGTCTGCACGTAGCGGGTCGGGATCAGTGCGACCGATTCGGCGCCGTTGCTGAACGCCAGGTGCGCCGGTGCCCAGACGAGGTCGCGCAGGTCCGCCGGTGGATCGATCGCCACGCGGCGCAGCGTGGCCAGCGGGATCCAGCAGTAGCGCCCGTTCATCACCACCTCCAGCAGCGGGCCGAGGCGCGAATCGGCGTCGGCCAGCCAGATGAAGGGCGCTCCGTCGAGCTGGCCGCTGATCGCTGGCGCCGTGTCGAGCGCCTGGGCCCGTGCCTTGGCGGCTGCAGCGCTGCGACCCTCGGCCTGCCACTGCAGGGCCTGGACCAGCTGGGCCACCCAGCCCGGCGGCGGGCCGAAGACGATCGGCGTGGTGCGCCCGGCGAAGACGGCCTCGCGCACCGCCTCGCACTGCACCGCGTCCCGGTACGTGGCGACCATCGCGAGCGTGGCGTCATCGAGTTCGGCGCAGACCTGCAGCTGGGCGAGCGCACGCTGCCACTGGCCCAGCACACAAAGCAGCTGGAACAGGAAGATGCGCAGCTTCGCGTCGCCCGGGTGGGCGCGTACCTCCTGCTGCAGCGCGGCCAGCGCAGCGCGGGGTCGGCCCTGCCGAATCAGCTCCTGGGCGGCGTTCATGTGGGGATCAACTCGTCGGTGAAGGTGAAGGCTGCACCGCGCGAGCCGCTGACCTGCTGCGTGCGGTACTCCACCTCGACCTTGGTGAAGGTGAAGGTCACCCGCTCCTGGGTGCGGCCCTCGGCATCGGACTCCAGTTCGATGCCCGCCACGCGAGCGCCCTTGAGGGTGATGCTGTAGAAATCCTGCTGGCCCTCGCCGGCCTTGCGCATCATCAGGCGCGCTTCCTTGACCTCGTCGTTGGTGGCCAGGGCGCTGAGCAGGGCGGTGGAGGCGCTGTCGATCGCCTTGGTGACGCACAGGTTGCGGTACGAGCGGCGAGCGGTGCTGACGCCTGCGCCGATGGCCGAGCTGGCACTGGCGCCCCAGCTCCAGCCGATCAGCTGGATCTCGTCGGCATGGCCGGGCGCGGTGGACTCGCCCTTGACCGCACCGGCGCGGCGCGTCTGGATCTTGAGGTAGGTGTCGGCACTCATGCCCGCCTCCCGGTGGAATGGACGTCGGGGCTGGCGCAGCCACGCCCGGCCCCGCGCCGATTGCCCGGCGCAGGCGGGTGCAGCGTGCCGGCGCCGCGCGGTCAGCGTGGTCCGCGCGCGATGCGCGCTCAGCGCGTCTCGGTGGTGGCCAGGTTCCAGCCGAACTTGACCTCGCCACCCAGGCCGCCCTTGTCGTCCTGCGGCTTGTAGGAGAACTCGATGTCCTTGTAGCTCATCGACACCGACTCCATGATCTCGCCGCCGCTGGAGCCCGAGGGCTGCACGCTGGTGATGAAGACCTCCTTCATCGAGACTTTGAAGAAGTCCTTCTGGCCTTCGCCGGACTTGCGCGCCGTCATCACCACGGTCGGGAAGTGCTTGCCCGAGGCGCATTGCTTGGCCAGCACGGGCGAGGCCTTGTCGTACTTGTGCATGAAGTTGAAGTCCGACGCGCTGCCCTTGCCCATGCCGGAGCCGCCGCCGGCCAGGCCGCTGGCGTTGCTGGCGCCCCAGCTCCAGGACAGGACCTCGATCTCACCCTTGTGGTCCTTGTGGGTGGCTTCGCCGGTGACACCGTCGAACTTGATGTGGCAGTCGATCGTCATGATGTACCCCTAATGAATATGAGCTGAATGGATCGGTGAACGGGTGCGGGTGCTGGGTGGGGACGCGATGTGAAGGCGGCGGATGCGCGAGGCCGCTGGGCGGCCGGTGGTCAGTGGGCTGACGCTCGTTGCTTGTCGAACTTGGTGGGTGGCCGGGGCTCGTTCGGCTGTGCTCCGGGTGCTTCAGGCCTTCTTGAGCGAGGGCAGCTTGGACACCAGCCGCAGCGACACCGTCAGTCCTTCGAGCTGGTAGTGCGGGCGCAGGTAGAACTTGGAGCTGTAGTAGCCGGGGTTGCCGGGAATCTCCTCGACCACCACCTCGGCGGCGGCCAGCGGTTTCTGCGCCTTGGTGACCTCGGAGGAGTTCGCCGGGTCGCCGTCGACGTAGTTCATGATCCAGGCGTTCAGCCACTTGGCCATGTCGTCGCGCTCCTTGAAGGAGCCGACCTTGTCGCGCACGATGCACTTCAGGTAGTGCGCGAAGCGGCAGGTGGCGAAGAGATACGGCAGGCGGGCGGCCAGCGCGGCGTTGGCGGTGGCGTCCGGGTCGTCGTACTCGGCGGGCTTCTGCAGCGACTGGGCACCGATGAAGGCGGCGAAATCGCTGTTCTTGCGGTGCACCAGGGGCATGAAGCCGTTCTTGGCGAGCTCGGCCTCGCGGCGGTCGCTGATGGCGATCTCGGTGGGGCACTTCATGTCCACGCCGCCGTCGTCGGTCGGGAAGGTGTGCGTAGGCAGGCCCTCCACCGCGCCGCCCGACTCGATGCCGCGGATGCGCGAGCACCAGCCGTACAGCTTGAACGAGCGGTTGATGTTGGCCGCCATCGCGTAGGCCGAGTTGGCCCAGGTGTAGTTGGCGTGGGTGCCGCTGTCGGTGACTTCCTCGAAGTTGAAGTCCTCCACCGGGTTGGTCTTGGCGCCGTAGGGCAGGCGGGCCAGGAAACGCGGCATCGCCAGGCCGATGTAGCGGGCGTCATCCGACTCGCGCAGCGAGCGCCAGGCGGCGTACTCGGGCGTGGTGAAGATCTTGGTCAGGTCGCGCGGATTGGCCAGCTCCTGCCAGGAGCTCATCTGCATCAGCGAGGGCGAGCCGGCTGCGATGAAGGGCGTGTGCGAGGCCGCCGAGACCTTGGCCATCTCCCCCAGCCATTCCACGTCGGGCGGGCTGTGGTCGAAGTAGTAGTCGCCCACCAGGCAGCCGAAGGGCTCGCCGCCGAACTGGCCATACTCCTCCTCGTAGACGCGCTTGAACAACGGGCTCTGGTCCCAGGCGGTGCCCTTGAACTTCTTCAGCGTCTTGCCCACCTCGGCCTTGGAGATGTTGAAGACGCGGATCTTCAGCATCTCGTCGGTCTCGGTGTTGTTGACCAGGTAGTGCAGGCCGCGCCAGGCGCTTTCGAGCTTCTGGAAGTCGGCGTGGTGCAGGATGGCATTGACCTGGGCGGACAGCTTGGCGTCGATGGCGGCGATCAGGGCTTCGATCGAGGCCACCACGTCCGAGCTGATCAGCGTGGTCTGGGCCAGGGCCTGCTGCGCCAGCGTCAGGACGGCCTGCTCGACGGCGGTCTTGGCGTCGTCGGTCTTGAACTTGAAGGCCTGGTCGAGCAGGGCGGACAGCTCGTTCTCGCCATAGGTGATGCCCTGCAGCAGCGAGCTTTGCGAGGTGGCCAGGGTGTCGTCAGCCATGAGGGGTCTCCGCTGGGATCGGTGGGGTCGTTCTGTGGGGCGCGTTCACACCGGCGTCTTCACTCGGCGGCGGGCTCGGCCGGCTTCGGCGGGACGGCCTTGAGCGATTCGAGCAGCGCCGGGTCCTTGATCACCTTGGCCAGCAGCTCCTCGGCGGCAGTCTTGCCGTCCATGTAGTTGATGAGGTTGGCCAGTTGCTTGCGGGCTTCGAGCAGCTGCTTCAGGCCGTCGACTTTCTCGGCCACGCGGGCGGGCGAGAAGTCGTCCATGTTCTCGAAGGTGATCGCCACCGAGAGGTTGCCCTCGCCGGTCAGCGTGTTGGGCACCTGGAAGGCCACGCTGGGCTTCATGCTCTTCATGCGCGCATCGAAGTTGTCGACGTCGATGTCGACGAACTTGCGCTCGGCCACCGGCGCCAGCTCGCTGTTGGATTTGCCCGAGAGGTCCGAGAGCACGCCCATCACGAAGGGCAGCTGCACCTTCTTCTCGGCGCCGTACAACTCGACGTCGTATTCGATCTGCACCCGCGGGGCGCGGTTGCGGGCGATGAACTTCTGGCTGCTGGTGGCCATGGGTGGCTCCGTGGAAGAAGGGGAAGAAGGGGACAGGGATGTTGAGGGGCGGCTTTGGGGACGGGAGTGACAGGCGGACGGGTCAATCGCCGGTGACGCCGGCCAGCCGGCGCACCTCCGCCTCGGCCTCCGGGGTGAGGTCCTGGATGATCTCGATGAAGCTCTTGCTCATCAGCCGCTGGGCGCGGCGGATCAGCAGCGGCGCCGGGTGGCTGGGTTCGTTCGTCTCGATCCAACTGCACACGCGCCCCAAGGCGTCGATGGCGTCCTGGCGGCTGCCGATGGCACCCGGTTGCGCCGCCGCAGCCCGAGGCAGCCGGGCCTCGGCGGGGCCGGTCGCATTGCCCGCGCCCTGGTCCTCGGCCGCGCCGGGCTGGGCCCCTGCGGCATCGGTGGCATCGTCGGGCGCGGCCTTGGCCAGCACGCGCAGCAGTTGCACCAGTGGCGCCAGGTCGGGGCCCTGGGCGCCGCCAGCGCGCTCGTCGATCAGCGCCACGATGGCGCGGGCGGTTTCCCAGCCGCGGCGCAGCGTGTCGCTCAACGCCGGTGCCGCGGCGATCGCATCGCGCAGCGCCTCGCGCACGCCGGTCTCGGTGGGCGGGGACTCGCCTTCGGTCGGCGTGGCATGCCCCAGGGCGAGTTCGACGTCGCGCACCCGCAGCGCCGCGCCACGCCCGCTGGTCAGTGCGGCGGCGCGCAGGTCGGCCATGAACTCGGCGTAGTGCACCAGGGGCGCCAGGGCGTTGAGCCGCTCGGTGGGGTCGTTGCCGTCGTCGGCGTCGAGCTGCGGGTGCAGGCTGTCCCAGAACCGGTCCAGCAGGCCGTGCACCAGTGCCAGGCCCTGGACCGCACCCGCCAGCCCGCCGCGGCGCGCGCCGCAGCGTGCCAGCCACACGGCGGGGCGCAGGTCGCGGCTGCGCGCCAGCAGCGCCAGGGCGTGCTGCTGCACCGCGCTCCAGTCCGGTCCCTCGCCCTCGATCAGCGTGGCACCGTACTCCTGCTCCGCGCGCGCGCGGCCCGCCTCGTTCATCGCGATGAAGGCGCTGTCGTACTCCAGGTTGGGTCCGCTGGGGGCATCGCCTTCCAGGGGGGACAACAGGGCTTCCAGATCGAAGTCCGACGACATGAACGGTGGCCTCGCACAGCAGATGATGAATCCAATGTAGCGAGCGGCCCTGCCGGCGGCAGTAGCCGAAAGTCACTGCCGGCGTGGCCCTGGGCAGTTGCCGCGACGGCTCCCTCTTCCTTTGCGGGAGAGGGCTGGGGAGAGGGCTGGGGAGAGGGCTGGGGAGAGGGGGTGAGCCGTGACTGCTGACGGTGGCGCGCCGTTCAGCGCACGATGCTGCGCAGCACACCGAACAGCTTGCTGGGCTGCAGCGGCTTGAACAGGACCATGTTGCCGCTGGCCGAGGCGCGCCGGATCTCGGCCGGGCTGGTGTCGCCGGTGACGATCATGGCCGGTACGCGCCGCCCGCAGGCCTGCCGCACGGCGGCCACGGCGTCGAGGCCGTCCTCGCCGTCGAGCAGGTGCAGGTCCGAGATCACCAGGTCGAGCTGGCCGTCCAGCACCTGCGCCACCGACCGTGCGGCCGCGATGTCCGCGGCGGCGTGCGCGTCGAACCCCCAGGAGCGCAGCAGCGTGGCCAGGCCGTCGCGGATGTCGGCCTCGTCGTCGATCACCAGGATGGTGCCGGCCTGCAGCACCGGGGCCGGGATGGTGTCGGCCGCCGCGGTGGCATCGGCCACGTCGGGGGCGCTGCCGATCGGGATGCCGACGCGGAACATGGTGCCCCGCCCCGGGCGCGAGGCCACCTCCAGCGTGAGGCCCAGCAGGACCGCCAGGCGCTTGACGATGGCCAGCCCCATGCCCAGGCCCTGGGCGGCGTCGCGCCCGGCGTGCCCGGCGCGGTAGAACTCATCGAAGATGTGCGGCAGGTCGGCCGCCGAGATGCCGCAGCCGCTGTCCCACACCTCCACGTGGATGTGGCTGCGCGTCGTGCGCGCCAGCACCACCACGCCCCCCTCGCGGGTGTAGCGCAGCGCGTTCTGGATCAGGTTGGCCAAGATGCGCTCCAGCAGCTGCGGGTCGCTGGTGACCGTCTTGCCACCCGGGGAGAAGCGCAGCCCGAGGCCATGCTCCTCGGCCAGCCCGGCGAAGTGCATGTGCAGGCGCCGGAACAGGTCGCGCAGCGGGAAGCGCTGCAGGTTGGGGCAGACGGTGCCGGCGTCCAGGCGCGAGATGTCCAGCAGCGCGGTGAACGAGCGGTCCAGCGTCTCGACCGAGCGCATCATGCTGTGCGTGAGCGGCTCGTCGGGCGTGCCCTGCAGTCGGCCCTCCAGCGTGGCGACGAACAGGCCGAGCGCGTGCATCGGCTGGCGCAGGTCGTGGCTGGCCGCGGCCACGAAGCGCAGCTTGTCGTGGTCGGCGCGGATGGCCGCGTCGCGCTCTTCGGTGAGGTGGCGGACGCGGTCGCCCACCTCGATCAGGCGCTGCCCCATGCGCTGCCAATGCGATCCATGGCGCCACAGCAGGGCGGCCACGGCCAGCGCGGCGATCAGCAGCAGGGCCGCCATGCCGTGGCCCAGCGGCTGGCCGGTGAGCCACCAGGCCAGCGTCGGGGAGGCCAGCCCGGCGAGGCTCCACCCGGCGGCCCGCGGCGCCATCGGCAGCGTGGCGGCTGCGGTCACGGCCACGGTCACGTGCAGCAGCGTGGCCACGGCCAGCCGCTCGCTGCCGGCCACCCCGTCCAGCCACGAGGTGACACCGAGCCAGACCAGGTTGGCGCCCACCAGCGTCTCCAGCGTGCGCTGCCAGCGGCGCCGGTCCTGCCAGCGTGCCGACCAGGCCGGCCGGCGATGCCGGTAGGCCCACAGCGCGGCCCACCAGGCGGCCAGCAGGGCAATGCCGATGAGCAGCAGCAGGCCGTCCAGCGCTGCGGCCTCGGTGCGCACGCCACCGAAGGGGAAGGTCCAAAGGCCGTTGAGCCCGCCCATCAGCAGGGCGGCCGTGTGCAGCCCCGCCAGCGGCAGCGCCGCGCGAAAGAAGTAGCCCGTCCCGGCGTCCCTGCTGCGCCGCGCCGCGCTGCGGCGCTCGGGCTGCCGCGCCGCGCCGCGCATGGCGGCCTCGGACGGTTCCGGGACGATCTGCAGCCGCGTCGTCACGGCCTGCTGGGGTGTCTCGGAGGCAGGCGGGGGGGCGTTAGCAGGGGTTGGCTGCGCTGCCGCGGCGGTCACAGGGGACTCAGCGGAACAGGCTGATCAGGTGCGAGCGCGAACGCACGTCCAATGCCAGCAGCAGTGAGGACACGTAGTTCTTCACCGTGCCGAGCGACAGCTGGGTGGCGCTGCTGATCTCCTGGTTGGTGCAGCCCGACAAGACCAGCTCCAGGATCTCCAGGTGCCGCGCACCGAGTTCGGCCACGCGGTCATACATGGCCGATGAGGGGAAGCGTGGGAACAGGGCCGAACTGGGCATGCCACCGGGCGCAGGGGCGGGGGTGCCGGCCGGCCGCAGCAGGTTCAGCAGGGCGGTGCGCAGCGATGCCGCGTCGCCCCCCTTGCCGACATAGGCCACCGCGCCGAGCGCGCGGGCCTGGCGCACGACGAACTCGTCCTGCGTGCCGCTGAAGATCGCCACACGGGCATCAGGCTGGCTCTGCAGGAACTGACGCAGGCCCTGCAGGCCCTTGCAATCGCTCAGGTTGAGGTCCAGCAGCACGGCGTCAATGCCCTGCTCGCGCTGGTGGACCTGGATCGCTTCCTGCAGCGTCGAGGCTTCGAGCCACTCGATGTCCAGATCGTCGATGCGGCTGTACATCGACTTGACACCGCAGCGTACCAACTCATGGTCGTCAACGAGGAGTACGCGTGCTCGGCGCCCGGCGGCCTGGGGCGGCCCGTCGAAGGGCCGTGTCACTCGCGTGACCTCGGGTGCGCTGGCGATCATTTCCATAAGGCTGTTCCTCCGTGCCTCCCATGGATCGTGGCCCGAAACATCTGGCACCACCCTCCATGGTCTGATTTGAAAACACTGGCAAGACCTGCTATTGACCTGCGTTGTCTCCTTGCGGCGCAGAGTGTCGTCTTTTGTGACTTTAGTCACGCTCCGTTGGGCCGTCGACATTACCTTGGTCAGCGGCAGGGATCTGTTGCGCTGCGTAAGGTCCGCGCTGCCATGACTGAACAGTGTCTAGCCTCGCTTGTACCCCGTTGGTCACCCATAAGGGGGGTGTGCGGCCTGATCGGGGTCACCCTGATGCTGGTGGGGACGGCCTGTTCCACGGGGGGAACCGTGTCGCGGCCGGTGTCGCCCGCTGCGGCCAGCCCGGCCGACACGGACCGGATGGCGCCCGCCGGGACCGTCGAGGGGGCCCGCGGCGGCGTGTCGCCCGTGCCGCCCGGGGCCGCGGCCAGCGGGCCCACGGAGCCCGATCGAGACCGCGAGGCCTTGCCGGCGGGCAGCCGCGCGGACCCGGTGCCCGGGGCCGAGTTGCGCACGCGCACGGCCCGGCTGCGGGTGGCCCGCTTCGAGGACCTGCCGGGCTGGTCGGACGACGATCCCGCCGCGGGTTGGGACGCCTTCCAGCGCTCCTGCAAGGTACTGGCCCGGCGTGCGCACTGGGCCGCACCCTGCGCCCAGGCGCTGGCACAGCGTGAGCGCAGCAGCGAGGCACTGCGGGCCTTCTTCGAGCGATCCTTCACGGCGCTGCAGTTGCTGCACCCCGATGCCTCGGCCGAAGGGGCCGTCACCGGCTACTTCGAGCCCCTGCTGGCCGGCGCGCTTCAGCCGCAGGGGGGCTTCCGCGTGCCGGTCTACGGCGTGCCGCGCGACCTGCTGCTGCTCGACCGGCGTGAGCTGGCGCCAACGCAGCGCAGCGGGGTCATCGACGTGCGGCAGGAGGGGCGCGAGCTGCGTCCACTGGCGCGCGCCGAGCCCGGCAGCCTGCGGCTGGACCTCGACAGCGTGGCCGGCGAGCCGCACGACCGCCGCCTGCGCCTGCGCCGGGAAGGCGACCGGGCGGTGCCCTACTTCAGCCGGGCCGAGCTGACCAGCCGCGGCGAGGTCGATGCCCCGGTCATTGCCTGGGTGGATGACCCACTGGCGCTGTACGCGATGCAGATCCAGGGCTCCGGGCGCATCCGGCTCACCGACGGCCGGGTGCTGCGCCTGTTCTATGGTGAGCAGAACGGCCACCCCTTCCGCCCGCTGCGGGTAAAGCCGCGCGATGTGGCGCCCGCCTTGCGCACGCGCGGCCTGGGCCTCGCCGCCGGTGAGCCGGCTGGTGAGGAGCCGCAGACCTTTGAACTCGAAGGGGACATGCCGCCCGAACCGGCGCCGCCCACGCGCGGCCTGCAGCGCCCCGCAGCGAAGCCGGAGCCCCGGCGTGGCGCGGCGGCCGATGGCCAGGAGGCCACCCGGGCGGTGATCGAACAGCTCCTGCCGGCGCAGGACGGCGCAGCCGCGCCGGCGCGCGCCCGGGCCCGCCCGCCCGCCCGGCCCGCGGCGGCCCGTCCGGCTCCTTCAGCCCCTTCAGTCACTTCAGCCGCCCCGGCAGCGCCTGCCACAGCCCCCACGAAGGCCGCCCGCCCGGGAGTGGCCGAGGCCCTGGCCCGCGACCCCAGCTATGTGTTCTTCCGCATCGCCGAGGATCAGGCACCCGACCCCGGGCCGGTCGGGGCGCTGGGTGTGGCACTGACGGCCGGCCGTTCGGTGGCGGTCGATCCCCGCAGCGCACCGCTGGGCTACCCGCTGTTCCTCACGGCCGAATCCGACCGGGCTGGCGGTGGGGGCATGCGCAAGCTGGTGTTTGCACAGGACACCGGCGGTGCGATCCGCGGCGCGGTACGCATCGACCACTTCTGGGGCTTCGGCCGTGAGGCCGGGCGGCAGGCGGCGCGGACCAACCACCGCGGCCGGGTCTGGCTGCTGGTGCCCAGGGCCGAAGCGCGCGAGTGGTTCACCAGGGCGCGGCCGGCGATGCGCGGCAGCGCGGCCCTGCCGGTGTGCCTGGTGGCCGATGCCGAACACTGCTTTGAATGAGTGGTGCGCTGTGTGGACGGGGGGCGCCGCTGCGTTACCTAAGTCACCCTGGGCGGCCGCAGCGAGTGACTAAGCTGATTGCAGGCCGTGCGGTGCCTGCATGAGCGGGCCACCTCGGCGGCCCCACAAGGTCACCACCACAGGCAGCCACCAGAGGCGGCCACCAGAGGCAGCGTGAAGATGCTCCCCACCGTTGTTGGATTTCCCTCCGCCCCGCCACAGCCAAGCGGCGCCTTCGGCGGCGATGTCGGCGCTGATGCGGCGCGCCGCGGGCTGCTCCTTCCCATGGCCGCACTGGGGCTGTGGGCCCTGGCCGGCTGTGCCAGCCGCGGCTCCGGCGTGGTCGATGCAGTCATCGGCCAGAAGCTCACCCGCCTGGGTGGCGTGGTGCAGGCTTCCACCGACGTGAATCCGGACCTGCGCCGCCGGCCCTCGCCGATCCTGCTGCGGTTGTACGAGCTCAAGGCCGCGGCGGTGTTTTCGAACCTCGACTTCATGTCGCTGTTCCAGCGCGACCAGGCCGAGCTGGGCGCCGATGTCGTCGCCCGCGAGGAGTTCATCCTCCAGCCCGGCGAGAGCCGCAAGCTCGATCGCACCGTCGATGCCCAGGCGCGCTTCGTGGGCGTCTTCGCTGCCTATCGCGATCTGGACCGGGCGCGCTGGCGGGCGCTGGCGCCGCTCAAGGTGGGGGCCAGCCAGACCTGGGAGATCAAGGCGGACGCGCTGGGCGTGTCGATCAACCCGGCGCGCTGAGCGCCCAGCAGGAACCGGGGCGACCCATGAGCGTTTACGACAAGGTCGTGTGGTCGCAGGGCATGTTCCTGCAGCCGCAGCATTTCCAGCAGGAAACCCGCCACCTGGAGCAGCTGGTCGAGGCCCGGGCGCAGGCGCTGCGGGCCCACGGCTGGGGCCATGCCGAGCTGGTGATCGACGAGGCGCTGCTGGCCCAGGGCCGCGTGGGCCTGACCCGCGCGCGCGGCGTGCTGCCCGATGGCACGCCCTTCTCTGTGCCCGACCAGCTGCCGTTGCCCGCGCCGCTGGACGTCGGCGACGACTTGAAGGACGAGGTGGTCTTCCTGGCCGCGCCGCTGCAGCGGGTGGGGGCGACGGACTTCGATTTCGGTGCCGAGGTGGCGCCCGGCCCCTGCCGCTATGCGGTGCAGGAGGATGCGGTGCGAGACCTGACCGATGCGACGGAGGACCCGGTGCCGATCCAGACCGGGCGCCTGCGCCTGCGCCTGGTGCGCCGGCGTGACCTCAACGATGGCGAGGCCGCGCTGGGCGTGGTGCGGGTGCTGGAGCGCCGTGCCGACCGGCAGCTGGTGCTGGAGCGGGGCTACATCGCGCCACAGCTGCGCATCGACGCCAGCCGCCAGCTTTCCGATCAGGCCGGCAAGCTGGTTGCGGCGATGGACGCCTATGCGCGGGCCCTGACGGCGCGCATGGGCGACGCCCGCCAGGGCGTGTCGGAGATCGCCGACTTCCTGATGCTGATGCTGCTCAACCGCCACCAGCCGGTGCTGCGCCAGTTTGCGCTGGGCCCCCACGTGCACCCAGAGACGCTGCACCTGGCCTGCCTGTACCTGGCCGGTGAGCTGAGCAGCTTCGGCAGCGATGCCGGTGCGCGCCTGCCCCAGGCCTTCCCACCTTACCGGCATGACGACCTGCAGGGCTGCTTTGCGCCCCTGCTGCAGTTCATCGCGGTGCAGCTGGCGCAGGTGCCGGTGCCGCGTGCGACGATCATCGAGCTGACCGACCGCCAGCACGGCTTCCGGACCGCCGTGGTGCGTGACACGGAGCTGCTGCAGCAGGCCAGCTACGTGCTGGCGGTGCAGGCCCAGCTGCCCGCCGAACAGCTCTGCCAGCGTTTCCTGGCCCAGGCCAAGGTTGGCCCGGTGGAGCGCATCCGCGAGATCGTCAGCCTGGCGCTGCCCGGCATGGGCCTGCGCAACCTGCCGGTGGCGCCGCGGCAGCTGCCCTACCACGCCGGCTACCACTACTTCGAGGTGGACCGCAGCGGCGAGCTGTGGAAGCAGTTCGAGCGCAGCGGCAACCTGGCGCTGCACGTGGCGGGCGATTTCCCCGGCCTGGAACTGCAGCTCTGGGCCATCCGGCCCTGATGCACTGCGACGAGCTGAGGAGGCTTGCCCATGTCCGTTCCTGGTCCCAGCAACCCCATCGACCCCAACGATCCCTTCGCCCTGCCCGACAGCGGCGCGACCATCATCCGCCCGAACCCGGGCGGGCGGCCCGCGCCAGCGCGTCCTGCGATGGCCGGCCTGGGCAGTGCAGGGCTGCCGGACGTGGCCTGGCCCGACCAGGCCCTCAACCCGCTGCTCGCGCTGGCCAATCGGCTGCTGCTGGCGGTGCCGCAGATCCGCTCGACCCGCCACGTGGCCGACCCGGCGGCGCTGAAGCACAGCCTGGCGCAGGCGCTGCGCGACTTCGCCTCCGCCACGGCCGCGCAGGGCATCACGCCGCAGACGGCGATGGCGGCCCGCTACGTGCTGTGCACCCTGATCGACGAGGCGGCCGGCGACACGCCCTGGGGTGGCTCGGGCGTGTGGGCCCAGCACAGCCTGCTGGTGCTCTTCCACAACGAGGCCTGGGGCGGCGAGAAGCTCTTCCAGCTCATGGCCAAGCTGGCGGCCCAGCCCGAGCAGCACCTCGACCTGCTGGAGCTGATCTACGTGGCGCTGGCGCTGGGCTTCGAGGGGCGCTTTCGCGCCGTCGAGAACGGCCGCGCCCAGCTGGACGCGGTGCGCGACAAGCTCGGTCGCATCCTGCGCCAGGCCCGCGGCGACTACCCGCAGGGGCTGGCGCAGCACTGGCAGGGCACGCCCGCGGCGCGGCGGCGCCTGCCCGGCTGGCTGCCCTGGGGGGTGAGTGCGGCGCTGGCCTGCCTGCTGCTGAGCCTGTCCTACATGGGCTTCAGCTACGCGCTGGGCGAGCGCTCCGACCCGGTGTTCGGCCAGATCCAGGGCCTGCGCCTGCCCGCCCCGGTGGCGGCGGTGGCACAGCCGGCGGCCGAACCGCGGCTGGCGCAGTTCCTGCGGCCGGAGATCGCCGCGGCGCAGGTGGCGGTGCGTGACGAGGTGGACCGCAGCGTGGTCATCCTGCGTGGCGACGGCCTGTTCGATGCCGGTAGTGCCCAGCTGCAGCCGGCCCGCGAGGCGCTGCTCGGGCGCATTGCCGAGGCGCTCACGCAGGTGCGCGGGGCGGTCCTGGTGACCGGCCACACCGACAGCCAGCCGATCCGTTCGGCACGCTTTCCCTCCAATTGGCACCTGTCCGAGGAGCGCGCCCGCACGGTGCGCGACCTGCTGGTGGCGCGCCGCGTCGATGCCGCGCGTGTGCGAGCCGAGGGCCGTGCCGACGGCGAGCCGGTCGTGGCCAACGACACGCCGGGCAACCGGGCGCTGAACCGCCGGGTGGAAGTGACGCTGTTCGTCGGCCGCGAGCCGGGCCAGGCGGCGGCCGTGCCCAGGCCGACGGCGCCGGCCGCCTCGCAGGCGGCCCCCTCGGCCCAATCGGGCGGGAGTGCATCATGATCCGCAAGCTCCTGGGCTGGATCTTCAGTCGCTGGACTCTGGCGGTGCTCGGCCTGCTGGCACTGAGCCTGGTGATCGCGTGGATCGGGCCGGCGGTGGCGGTGGGCACGGCGCGCCCCTTCGAGCGCGCCACGGTGCGCTGGACCTGCATCGGCCTGCTGTGGCTGCTGGTGCTGGGCGGCCTGCTCTGGCAGCACTGGCGTGCCGGGCGGCGCAACCAGGCGGTGGTGGATCAACTGCTCGCGGCGCCCGCCGCCGGGGCGGCCACACCGGCGGAAAGCGCTGACCTGGCCGCCGTGCGCCAGCGCTTCGAAAAGGCGATGCTCACCCTGCGGCGGGCGCGCTTTGAAGGCCCGGCGGTGGGCGGCAGCGGGGCCGCTGCGGTCGGCAAGAAGGGCTGGCCTGCCTGGCGCGACCGCCTCGCGGGGCGCTTCGGCCAGCTGGGCGGGCGCTACCTCTACGAGCTGCCCTGGTACCTGATCATCGGTGCGCCCGGCTCGGGCAAGACCACCGCGCTGCGCAACGCCGGCCTCCACTTCCCGCTCGGCGATGCGCTCGGCCAGGAGCGCGTGCGGGGCGTGGGCGGCACGCGCGACTGCGACTGGTGGTTCACCAGCCAGGCGGTGCTGATCGACACCGCCGGGCGCTTCACCACCCAGGACAGCGATGCCGCGCGCGACCGCGACACCTGGAGCGGCTTCCTCGGCCTGCTCGGCCGGGCGCGAGCGCGCCAGCCGGTCAACGGCGTGCTGGTCACCGTGTCGGCGCAGGACCTGCTGGCGCGCAGCCTGGCCGAGCGCGAGGAGCAGGCCACCCGGGTGCGCCAGCGCCTGCACGAGCTGCACGAGCAGCTGGGCATCCGCTTCCCGATCTACCTGCTGGTGACCAAGACGGACCTGCTGCCCGGCTTCACCGACTACTTCGCCACGCTGGACAAGGACAGCCGTGCCACCCCCTGGGGCGTGACCTTCCGCCTCGGCCCCGATGGCGAAACCGCCGCCGGCAGCCTGGACGGCCTGCCGGGCGAGCTGCAGGCGCTCACGCAGCGGCTGCAGGCCGGGCTGATCGACCGCCTGCAGGCCGAGCCGGATGCGCCGCGCCGCCAGCGCATGTACGGCTTCCCGCTGCAGTTCAGCGCCCTGCAGGAGCTGCTGCTGCCCTACGTGCGCCAGGTCTTCGCGCCGTCGCCGTTCGAGGCCCAGCCCTTCCTGCGCGGCGTCTACTTCGTCAGCGGCACCCAGGAGGGCTCGCCGATCGACCGGCTGCTGGGCAGCATCGCGCGCAGCTGGCAGCTCGACCGGGCGGTGTTGCCGCCGCTGCAGTCCAGCGGGCGCAGCTATTTCCTGGAGCGCCTGCTTGGCGAGGTGGTGTTCGCCGAGGCCGGTCTGGCCGGTACCCAGCGGCGCTGGGAGCGCCGCCGCAACCTGCTGCTGGGCGTCGGCTATGCGCTGCTGGCGCTGCTGAGCGTCGGCGCGCTGGCGGCCTGGACGGTGAGCTGGTCCAACAACCGCCGCTACGTGGACGAGGTGCGTGCGCGCGTCGAGCAGGTGCGCCAGCTGGTGCAGACCACGCCCAACCGGGCCACGCCCGATCTGCTGCCCCTGCTGCCGGCGCTGGCCGCCACGCGCGAGCTGGCCCAGGCCGGGCGCAGCGAGGGCGAGGTGCCGCCGGGCCTGGGCTTCGGCCTGTTCCAGGGACCCAAGCTGGATGCGGCCTCGCGCACCGTCTATGAGCGCATGCTGGTGGACGCGGTGCTGCCGCGGCTGGCGCTGCGCATCGAGGAGCAGCTGCGCCAGCGTGCCGATGCGCCCGAGTTGCAGTACGAGTCGCTCAAAGCCTATCTGATGCTGCACGATCCGCAGCACTTCGACGCCAAGGCGCTGGGCGAGTTGGTGCGTGCCGACTGGGAGGCCGCGCTGCCCCGCTCCGTGGGCACGGCCGAGCGCGAGCAGCTGCGCCAGCACCTGGCGGCGCTGCTGGCGCTGGGTCCGGCGGTGTCGCCGCTGCCGCAGGACCAGGCGATGGTCAACGAGACGCGGGCCCGGTTGGTGGCGTTGCCGCTGCCGCAGCGGGTCTACAACCGGCTGCGCCAGCAGGGCGTGGGCGCCAACGCGCCGGACTTCGTCATTGCCAAGGCCGGCGGAACCGCGGCCAGCCTGGTGTTCGTGCGCCGCAGCGGCGAGCCTCTGGCCAAGGGTGTGGCCGGCCTGTTCACCCGTGCCGGCCACCAGGAGGTGAGCGCCCGGCTCGATGCCGTGGCGCGCGAGCTGGCCGAGGAACAGGGCTGGGTGCTGGGCATCGCGGCGCCCGCAGCGGCGGCGGCCGACGTGCGGCAGATCGCCGACAACGCCCGGCGCCTCTACCTGAACGAGTACGCCAGCACCTGGGAGGCCTTCATCGCCGATGTGCGCCTGCGCCCGGCGCAGGGCATGTCGGACCTGGTGCAGCTGACCCGCGTGCTCTCAGGCCCTGACAACCCGATGGGCACGCTGCTCAAGGCGGTGGTGCGCGAGACCACGCTGGCTGAGCCCGACGACCCCGGCAGCCGCAAGGCGGCGCTGACGGACAAGGTGCGCGAGGTCACCCAGGCGGTGAAGGAGGGCATTGCCAGCGTGGCGGGCGACCAGGCGGTGCCAGGCGCGCTGCAGGGCCAGCCGCCGCTGGAGAAGACGCTGGTCGACGACCGCTTCGCCCTGCTGCGCCGCTACGTGCAGGCGCCCCCAGGCGGCGGCAAGGCGCCGATGGACGAGAGCATCGCCCTGCTCGCCGAGGCGCAGCTGTACATGGCGGCAGCAGATCTGGCGCTGCGCGGCGGGGGGCAGCCACCGCCGTCCGATGTGCCGCTGCGGTTGAAGAACGAAGGGGGAAGGGCTACCGCTCCGGCATCCGGGCTGCTCAACGAATTGGCCGCCCGCAGTGCCAACCTCTTTGGTGAGTTGCTGCGCGAGCAGCTCTCGCGCGAGGTCCGCTCGGCGGTGGGGGACTTCTGCACCCAGGCGGTGGCGGGGCGCTACCCGCTCAACCCGCGCGCCAGCGCGGACGTGCGGCCGGCCGACTTCGGCGAGCTGTTCGGCCCCGGCGGGCGCATGGACCGGGTCTTCCAGGAAAAACTGGCGGCCCAGGTGGACACGAGCGCGCGTCCGGTCTGGCGTTTCCGCAACAAGGACCTGGGCGAGGACGCCGGCACGCTGCGGCAGTTCCAGCGCGCCCAGGTGATCCGCGAGACCTTCTTTGCCGCCGGGGGCAACCTGCCGGCAATGCGGCTGGAGTTCAAGCCGGTGGAGATGGATGCGCGCATCACCCAGTTCGTGCTGGACGTCGACGGCCAGGTGGTGCGCTATGCCCACGGCCCGCAGATCCCCGCGGCCGTGCAGTGGCCCGGCCCGCGGGGCAGCAACCAGATCCGGCTGCAGCTGAGCCCGCCCGGGCCGAGCGGCAACGGCATCGGCATCGATGGCCCCTGGGCGCTGCATCGCCTGTTCGACCGCATGCAGGTCGAGGCCGGGCGCGGCAGCGAGCGCTTGCGGGTGACCTTCGACCTCGATGGCCGCAAGGCGGTCTTCGAGGTCACCGCCAGCAGCGTGCGCAACCCGCTGCGCCTGCGCGAGCTGGCCGAATTCGGTTGCCCGCAGGGGCTGTGAGAGCCGCCACGATGTCCGCCTTGCCCATGTTGATCGACGCCCCCGGCTGGTACGGCAAGCTCGGCGCGCTGGGGGATTTCGCCACACGCCGTCTGCCCGAGGCGCACGTGCAGGCCTGTGACCGCTGGCTGGCGACCGTGATGGACGGCAGCCACGCCGTCCTGGGCGAGCGCTGGCTGCAGGCCTACCTCCAGGCGCCGCTGTGGCGCTACGCCTGGGCGCCGGGGGTGGCGGGCGCGGCGGACGAAGGGCTTTGGTGGTTTGGCGTGCTGATGCCCAGCTGCGATGCCGTGGGCCGCTACTTCCCGCTGCTGCTGGCGCAGTCACGGCGCCAGCCACCGCAGGACCGCATCGCGCTGGACCACCTCGAGCTGTGGTGGCAGCAGCTGGGACAGGCGGCACTGTTGACGCTGGCTGAGGGCGCCACCGTGGAGGACTTCGAGGCCGCGCTGGCGGACCTTGCTCCCTGGCCGACGGCCCGCTCGGGGGCCTCCGCTGCCTGGGCCGGCCTGTCGTTGCAGCGTGCGCCGCAGGCTTCGCCATGGGTCCCGGGCGCATCGGTGTCGGCGCAGCGGCTGCAGTGGCCCGCCCGCACCGGCCTGGGCGACGGCCTGGCTGCCATGGCGGCGCAGGCGCTGCAGGCGCAGCTGGAGGGCTGCAGCGTCTGGTGGCCCCAGACACCGGCCGGAACGGCCTCGCCCGTCACCGTGCTGCGGGGCCTGCCGGACGGCCGGGCCTTTGCCGAGCTGATGGCGCCGGCGGCCTGATCGGCCCTTGATCCGCCATCGGCGCCGCGACCCCATGACCATGCCGGATGACGACCGCACGCGGATGCCGCCCGCCGGGGCGACCCGGTCGGCCGCCACCACGCTGACCACCGCGCTGCCGCCGGCGGCGCTGCCACCGGGCACGGCGCTGGCCGAGTTCGTCATCGAGGGCACGATCGGCGAGGGCGGCTTCGGGATCGTCTACCGGGCCCACGACACGCAGCTGCAGCGCACCGTGGCGGTCAAGGAGTACATGCCCGCTTCGCTGGCGATGCGCGCGGGCGACGGCCAGATCACGCTGCGCAGCGAGCGCCACCGCGAGACCTTCGAGCTGGGGCTGCGCAGCTTCATCAACGAGGCGCGGCTGCTCGCCGCCTTCGACCACCCGGCGCTGCTCAAGGTCTACCGCTTCTGGGAAGACCATGGCACGGCCTACATGGTGATGCCCTGTTACGAGGGCATCACGCTCAAGGACTGGTTGAAGGAGCGCAGAGCCGCTACCGGCCAGCCCCCGGACGAGGCCTGGTGGCGCGAGCGGCTGCCGCCGCTGCTGGACGCGCTGGCGCTGATGCACGGCCAGCACTGCTACCACCGCGACGTCGCGCCCGACAACATCATGCTGGTGGGGGAGGCGCTGCAGCCGCTGCTGCTGGATTTCGGCGCCGCGCGCCGCGTCATCGGCGACGCCACGCAGGCGCTCACCGTCATCCTCAAGCCGGGCTATGCGCCGGTGGAGCAGTACGCCGAAGTCGCCTCGATGAAGCAGGGTCCGTGGACCGATGTCTACGCCCTGTGCGCGGTGCTGTACTGCGCGCTGACCGGCGCGCCGCCACCGCCCGCGGTGGGGCGCATGGTCCGCGACGAGTGCGTGCCGGTGCGCGTGGCCTGCGCGGGCCGCTACAGCGAGGACTTCCTGGCCACCATCGACGCCGGCCTGGCTGTGCGGCCCGAGGACCGCCCGCAGGACATGGCCGCGCTGGCGCAGCGGCTCGGATTGGTGCCGCAGCGCGGGCAGCCGGTGCGGGCCGCCGCTGCGCCGCCCCCGGGCGCTGTCGGCGTATCGGCAGCGACGGCCGGTGCGGCAACCTCCGCGTTGCCTTCCACCGCCACCGCCGCCCCAGCAGTCCGTCGCGGCGGGCGGTGGGTGGTCGGTGCCGTGGCTGCGACCCTGGTGCTGCTCGCCGCCGGGTGGGTCCTGCTGGGCCGCCGACCGGCGCCGCCGGACGCCTCGGTGGCCGGAGCAACGGCAGCCACACCGGCAGCGTCGGCCATCGCCCCCGGCCTGGGGGGCGCCGCGGCGGCGGCGTCATCGCCGGGCACTGCCGTCGGCTCCGCCGTGGCTGTGCCCCCCCTCCCGCCACCGCCGGCACGTGGGCCGTTCAGCCCGGTCGCGGCGCTGGAGGAGGTCTTGCGCACGGCCGATGCGGCCATCCAGGTCGATGCCCGGGCGGACCAGGAGCGTCTCGTGATCGACCGCGACCGCCTGCAGTTCCGCCTGCGCGGCAACGTCACCGGTCACGTTTACGTGCTCTTCGTCGGCACCGACGGGCGAGCGTTGCAGATGCTGTTCCCGAATGCGATCGACGCCGACAACCGCCTGGCCGCCGGGCAGGAGCTGGTGCTGCCGCGGCCGAAGTGGCGCATCACCGCGGGTGGTGCGCCAGGCACCGACCACGTGCTGGTGCTGCTGTCACCGCAGCCGCGCCGCTTCGAGGCCGCCGGGGCCCGGCGTGATGCCCGCGAGGCGCTCACCGGGTTCGACCTCGCGTTGGCGCGGCGGGCCTGGGCTGCCCCGGCGGGCCCCCGCAGCGCTTTCGCGGGGGAGGCGGCCTGTCCGACCGGTGCGGACTGCGACCCGCGCTACGGCGCCGTGCTGCTGCGCATCGACGAGGTGGCGGCGCCGGGTCGCTGAGCGCCGCTGCGGGAGGGGCTCAGGGCATGCGCGTGATGATCGTGACGCGGCGGTTTTCTGGCGCGGCCACCACCGCCTTGTTCAATGGCTCGGCGTCGCCCTTGCCCACCGGGGCCAGCCGGGCAGCGTCGATGCCGTGCGTGCGCACCAGGTAGTCGCGCACGCTTTCGGCCCGTCCCTGCGACAGCGACAGGTTGTTCTCGGTGCTGCCGCGCCGGTCGGCGTGGCCTTCCAGCTCAAACTGGTAGGACTGCAGCTTGTCGCTCTTGAGTGCGGCGGCCACCACGTCCAGCTGCTGCTGGGCGGCCGGTGTCAGCTCGGTGGAGTTGGTCTGGAAGGTGATCAGCAGCGAGGCACTCGGCCGCCGGACCGCAGCCGGCTTGCTGGACTCGCGGTCCACGCGCAGGCTGCGTGTCTTCACCTGCGGAGGCGGGGTCAGCACCTCGATCAGCTTTTTTGAGTTGACGTCGCCGCCGCGCAGCACTGTGGTGTCGGCGGCCCCCTCCTGGGCGTGGACGGCGCCAGGCAGGAGCCCGGCAGCGAGGACCAGCGCGGTGGCCACCAAGCTGCGGTTCAGCGTGTTGACGGGGGGGGAGTGAAGGGGAGCGCGGGGCATCGACATGGGGCGTCACCTCGACAGGGGCGATGGGAAGGGCGGGCGCGTCACGTCGCCGGGCTGGCCGATCCACACCGCGATGGCGCTGTGGTTGTCCTGCCGAGCCGGGGCGTGGGCGGTGATGTGTTCGAGCAGGGCCGCCAGCCAGGCCTGCGCCGTCAGGCTGCGGGCCAGCGTGTCCTCCAGCACCCGCGCGTCCAGCGGGTCCCACCAGCCATCGCTGCACAGCAGGTAGGCGTCGCCCTCCTCGATGTGGTCGTGGTGGCTGTGCGGCTGTACCTGCTCGGCCATGCCCAGCGCGGCGACGAGCTGGTTCTTGTTCGGGTGGGTGCGGGCCTGCACCGGGCTGAGCCAGCCGGCGCGCACCATCTGCTGGACGACGCTGTCGTCCTCGCTGACGTGGTCGAGCCGGCCGTGGCGCAGCCGGTACAGGCGCGAATCGCCCACGTGCGACCAGACTGCTTCGCGCGTTTCGCGGTCGATCCACAGTGCCACCACGGTGGCGTGCATGCGCCGGCTGGCGTGCTGGTCGCTCTGGAGCTGGCGCAGTTCGTCGTGCGCGGCGCAGATCGCCTCTGCCAGCACCGTGGCGTCCGGGCTGGCGCCGCTCTGGGCGTGCTCGGCCAGCCGGGCGTCGAGGTGGTCGACGACGCGGCGCGAGGCCTCCTCGCCGCGCTGGTGCCCGCCTGCGCCGTCGGAGACGATGAAGTGGCACACCGGGCCGATTTGGGCCACGCGCAGCGCATCCTCGTTGCGGCTGCGCTGGCCGGTCTCGCTGCGGTAGGCCAGCGTGAGCGGGAGCAGGTCGGGCAACGCAACCTCAGCCACGGTGGATGGCATGGCGGGCGTCGCCAGCGGAAGCAGGCCCCTCAGGCCCCTCGGGCGCCGCAGGGGTGGCACGCTGGCGGGCGTGCTGCTGTTCGTGCAGGCGGTCGAGCTGCTGCTCGTAGGCGGCCACGAAGGCCTTGCCGAACAGGGCGTGGAAGTCCTCCTGGGCTTCCTGCCGGATCGTCTCGTAGTGCTGCAGGTAAAGCTCCCAGAGCCGCGCGCGCCGGTTCATCGGCAGCAGCGTGTCCAGCACCGAGGAGCCCACCAGCTTGCCCTCCAGCACCGAGGGCTGGAAGCGTTGCAGCACGCCTTCGAGCGCCGCGCGCATGCCGGCCATGGTGCCGATGGTGTGGCCGACGAGGTCGTGCATCGCATCGTTGACCGCGGCCGGCCCGGCCATGAAGCCGCGCAGCGGCGGCTGCAGCAGCTGTTCCAGCGCGCCCTGGGCATCGGGCGAGAACTTCAGCGGGTTGTTGTTGCGCGACTGGATCATCGTCACGTCGGCCCGCAGCTCGTGCTTGGTGGCGGCGCGGATCGCCATCAGCTGCACGACGCCGTCGATCGAGGCGCGCAGCAGGCTGCCGATCACGCGCATCAGCTCGGGGTTGAGCCCCTGCGGCAGCTCAATGCGCACGCCGGCGCTCTCGCAGAAGGCGCGCCAGAGGGCGTCGTCGTCGGCCGCGCTGGCGCTGGGGGGCGGGGTGGCTGCGCCCGTTCCGGCAGTGACCACGGGTGGCGCTGACACCGGCTCGGACCAACGCAGGGGCTCGGCCGGCGCGGCGGGCATGGGGGGGCGCACGGGCGCCGGTGTGGTTGCCGTTGCTGTTGCGCTTGCTCCTGCTGTTGGGATGGGGGCTGGTCGTGCACGCGGCGCAAGGGAGGCCGCTGGCGTGGGTTCAGCCGGAGCGATTGGTGTGGGGGCTGACTGTTGCAGTGGCGGCAACGGTGGCTCGATCGCCGCAGGTGCCGTTCGCACCGCCGGCAGTTCCAGCGCCGCCTGGGTGGCGGGGACATGGTCGGGCCATGCCGGCAGGGAGCCGGCATCGGCTGCAGGCGTGGCCGAGTGCTCCGGGCGCTGCGCCGCTGTGGCCTCGCTCGGGCTGAGCGGTTGGCGCAGGAAGGCGTCGATGTCCGAGCCGGCCGTGCCGGGGGAGCCGAACAGGGCGTCGATCGACTGCTCGGGCATCGCACCCAGCGCAGCAAAGGGGTCGGCCGCCGCCGCGTCGCCGGCCGTGGGCCGTGAGGGTGCGCCGGCCGGCCTCGCCGCGGCGGCAGGAGGGGGTGGCGCGCGCAGCCAGTCGTCGAACGGGTCCGGGCCAACCGCAGGCGGGGGCGTGGTCGCCGCCGATGCTGCACCCACCCGGGCTGGCAGGGGCTCGTTGAGCACGGCGAAGGGGTCGACGGTGGATGTTGGCGGCGTTCCACCGCCTGTGGCTGGGGTGGCGCTGTTGCGGGGGGCAGGACTGGCCACCGCTGGGCCGAACAGGGCCAGGAAGGGGTCGTCTGCGGCGCCGCCGGTGGCGCCCGGTGCGCCTGCCGCAGGGGGAGTGAAGGCTGCCGTGGGTGTGGCCGGGGGCAAGGGGGGCAGCGGCGCGGGGGGGGCGTCGCGGGTGGCTGCCGGTGCGAACGGGTCGGCCACCCCCGCCGCGGGCCGGCTCACCGAGGCCCGGCCGCGCGTGATGGTGCGTACCGCCTCGCCTGGCATCGCGTCATCGCTCACTTCCAGCAGGAAGCCGCCGATGCGCACCAGGTCGCGGTGCCGCACCGGCGCGGACTCGCCCTGTGCCAGGGTGCGCCCGGCCACGGTCACGGCGTTGGCGGCGCTGAGGTTGGTGATGCGCCAGCCGGCCCCCTCGGCCTGGATGCTGGCGTGCTGGCGCGAGATGTGGCGCTCCGGGTCGGGCAGCGTCAGCGTGTTGTGGTCACCGCGGCCGATCGTGCCGCCCGACGCATCGAAATGCGCCACCACCGGCTGGGTGAGCGGCTGATCGTTCAGGGACAGGGCACTGAGGGTCAGGGTCATGGGGCAACGCCTCGCCGGCCCCTGGCGGGGTACCAGGGCACCAGGGGACCGGCGCATCGTCTTCCACGGGCTGCCCCTGGGCAATGTCCGAAAGTCACTCGCCCGCGCGAGGGGGGCGGCGCAATATCATGGTTGCCCGGCGGCTGCCCCTTCACGTCATGCCCGACTTCGTCAAACCCCTTGCCCTGTCCTCGTGCGGCGACGTTGCGTGCCTCGCCGTTGGGCGCACCCCGTCCCGCCTGTCACGGGCATGGCCCCCGGTCCTGTGGGCGGCGGTGATGATCGCCGTGCTGCTGTGTGCAGGCTGCTCCATGGGACGAAAACGCGGCGACACGACCCACGCCACGCCCTCCGCGCCAAGCTCGGCCGCCGAGCCGGAGCGCGGTGGCGCCGACCCCGCGCCCACGACGAAGGAGCCGGCCGGTGCCGCGCCTGCGGCGGTGGCGCTGCCCGCGGCCGAGGTGAGCAAGCTCGTCAGCAGTGCCGAGGCCGCCCTGCAGGACGGACAGGAAGATCGTGCCCGTGCCGACCTGCAGCGCGCCCTGGCGGCCGACCCGGGTCACAAGCTGGGGCAGTTGCTGATGCAGCAGATCACCGACGATCCGGTGGTGCGCCTCGGCAAGGAGTCGTCGCCCTACACGCTGCGGCCGAACGATTCGCTGTCCAAGCTGGCCAGGACCTGTCTGGGCGACGTGCACCTGTTCTACATCCTGGCCCGCTACAACGACATCAAGGTGCCCAGCCGGGTGGCCGAAGGCCAGGTGGTGCGCATCCCGGCGCGCTGCGCGACGGTGGTGCGAACAACCGAGCGCCACCCGTCGGCGCCTCCAACGCCGGCGCCTGCCCCGACCCCACCTGCGCCAGCCCCAGCCCCGGTGCCTGCCCCGGTGCCTCCCGCTCCACCCCCACCTGCGACGCCTGCACCCCCGGCACCCCCGCCGGTGGTGAGCGAGGCGGAGCGGGCCTTCGCGGCGGGTTCAGCAGCGCGCCGGGCGGGCCAACTGGACGCGGCGCTGGTGCAGTTCCAGAAGGCGGAGGCCGCCGGCCACCCCAAGGCGGCGGCCCAGGTGGCCGAGGTGCGCAAGGCGCTGGTGGAGCGCCACAGCCGCGACGCCCGGGCGGCCGTGGCGCAGCAGAAGCTCGATGCGGCGCTGCGCCACTGGGACCGCGTGCTGGAGCTTGATCCGGGCAACGACACCGCGCGCGTCGAGCGGCAGCGGGTGGAGAAACTGAAGGCCAAGGCTGAAAGGCTCTGACCCGGGACCTCGCTCCCTGATCCCGGTGGCTACGGGCCACCGCGTGGTGCGGACGGCGGCATCGTGGCGGGTGAGGGCGGTGTCGACGGGTTGGGACGCCGCTGGCGCTGCAGGTCGATGCGGCGCAGCGCCTGCAGCGCCTCGGCGTGGCCGGGGTCCAGCGCCATCAGCTTCACGAGGTGGTGCTCCGCGCTGTCGAGGTCGTTGCGCTTCAGCGCGGCGCTGGCGCGCTGCCAGTGATCGGAGGCGGCCTCGGCCATGCGACCGGCCAGCCGGTGGTGCTCGCGGCGGGCCGCCTCGTCCCCGGGCGGGAGCAGGGCGAGTGCGTCCCACAGCCGCAGCGCCTGCGGCCAGTCGCCGCTGTCTTCGAGCCGCCGGGCGCGCTCGCGCTGGCGGATGCGCCAGGCGGTGTCGGCATCCATGGGCACTGCAGCGGGTCCGGTCGCCGATGGCCGTGGCGCCGCGGGGCTGCCACTGGCCGAGGGGCGCTGGCCCGCGCAGCCGAGCAGCACCACGCCGGCCACACCGAGCAGGCCGGGCGCCAGCCACCGGGGAAGGTGATGCCGGGCACGGTGCGACATGATCACTGGGCTCAGGAGCGGGCGGGGGGCAGTGGGCGCTGGGCCTGCAGCCGGGCCTTGAAGGCCTCCAGGTCATGGCTGCCGAAGATCATGGTGCGGCGCAGCATGAGCGGATGGGCCTGGAAGGGATTGCCGCCGGGGTTCACCGTCAGCCCCAGCTCGTAGCGCTGGCGGCGCAGCGCCTCGCGCGCGGCCTCGTTGCCATCGCCGAAGGGGTAGGCGAAGTGCTGCACCGCGGCGGCGGCCGGGTCGGCCGGGGCCGCCTCCATCCTTGCCGTCGGCGCTGCAGGCGTTGGTGCCGGTGCCTGTGTCGATCCCGGGACCGTGCGCGATGACCGCGTGGCCGTCCTGCTGCGCGAGGGCGCCGCCGTGCCGGCCGTCGCGCCGGCCAGTTCACGCTGGATGGCGTCGCGGGGTGCGCGCACCTCCTCGTCGATGCGCTGGCGGTAGGTCGGCTCCGCTTCGTCGGCGTGACGCTGCGTCAGGTTGGCATGGGAGCGCGAGTGGGCCTGGAAGTCGATCAGGCCGGTGGCGGCCATCTCGCGCGCCTGCGCCCAGCTGAGGGCATCGCCACCGGCGCCGACGAAGTCGGTGTAGAGGAAGAGGGTGGCGGGAAAGCCGAGGCGCCGCAGCACCGGGAAGGCATGTCGGTAGACCGACTCATAGCCGTCGTCGAAGGTCACCACCACGCTGCGCGGCGGCAGGGCCCGCGCTGCATTCAGGAAGCCGCTGACCTGGGCCAGCGGCAGCACCGTGTAGCCGTTGCCGGCCAGCCATTCCATCTGCTGCGCAAAACGCTCTGGTGGTACGCCCATGCGGCCCAGGCCGGTGCCGATGCGGTGATAGCACAGGATGGTCACGGTCTGCTGCTGCTCGCCCTGCAGACCGGTCGGGTTGACCGGGCGCAGCGGCAGCATCACCGGCTCTCTGCCAGGCGGAAGCGGGGCCGTGGGGGCGGGTGCGGGCGTGGCCGGATCGGTGGCATTGAGTGCGGCCACTTCCCAGGCCCGGCTGGCGTCGTTCAGCCAGTGGCGGGCCAGGTTGGCCCAGGTGGCGCCAGGACCGGGGCGCACCAGCAGCACCTGCTCGCTGCGGGCCAGCAGCAGGCCCTCCGGGCCCGCCGCTGCCTCGGTGCGAGGCGCCGGCGCGGTGTTGGGGGCCGGTGGGCCGGGGATGGGCGGCGGCGTGCTGCCGCAGCCAGCCAGCAGCACAGCGGTGGCCAAAGCTGCTCTGGCAGCAGCAACCCCGGCTGCGGCCACCCTGGCTGAAACCCGGGCGGGCCACCGCCAAGCTGCGGGCTGCCGCGGGGTCATGACGGCTCGCTCGTCGCTTCGCTGCGCCGGGGCAGCGGCTCGGTGGGGGGGCTGTCCGGTGGCGGGGCATCGCCCGTGCCGGGCAGCGGCTCTTCATCGGTGCCATAGCGCGCCTGCAGGCTGGCGGCCATCGCATCGAAGGCCTCGTAGGCGAGGCCGAACTCGTCGTTGCGCTTCTCGCCGATGCGATGGTCGAGCCGCCCCTGCGCCAGCTCGGACATCGCGTCGCCGAGCTGCTTGATCGGCCGGGCGAACCAGTTGGCAACGAAGTACATCGCCACCGCCACGGCGGCCACGGTCACCAGCACCAGCGCCAGCATCAGCATCTGGCTGAGCTGCGCCACGCGCACCAGTGGCTTTTCCGCCAGGCCAAGCACCACCCGCCCGACCGCCTTGCCCTGGAAGGTGATGGGCGCCTCGAACTGGAGCACGTCCTCCTCGTTGGCCAGGCGGTGGCGGGCCACGTTCACGCCACCGGCCAGGGCGGCCAGCCGGCTGGCCGAAGGCGCCTTGTACGGCTGGCCGACGAGGGCCACGTCGCCGGCGGCACGCACCACGCCACCGCGGTCGATGACGGTGAGGGACTGGAAGTCGCCCGACTTCATCACCTCCTGGACCGTCACCTCCACCGGCACCCATTCCTCTTCCAGGGCGGAGACGGCGTTCTGCGCGGCGATGAAGCGCGCCAGCGAGGCGCCGTAGTCCATCACCTGCTCCGTCAGCGCGGCGTTCTGGCGCTGCGAGATCAGCGTGGCGCTGGCGGCCATCACCGCCGCGACGATCAGCGCCATCATGCCGGCCCACTTCACGCGCAGCGGCACGATGCGCGCGCGCGCCTTCTCGCGCGCCTCCTCGTCCAGGTCGCGCAGCACCTTCAGCACCGCGTCGGCCAGCTCCTTGCCGCTCTGGAAGCGCTTGGCCGGCTGCTTGGCCAGGCAGCGTTCGACGATGCGCCGCACCGTGGGCGGCAGGTCGGGGCGCTGCTTGTTCAGCGCAGGCGGCTCCTCGCGGGCGATCTTCACCGCCAGCGCGACGATGCTGTCGCTCTCGAACGGGCGCTGGCCGGTCAGCATCTGGTAGAGCACGATGCCCACGGAGAACAGGTCCGAGCGCCCGTCCACCGCGCTGCCCAGGGTCTGCTCGGGCGACATGTACTGCGGTGTGCCCAGCACATCGCCCACGCGGGTCTGCTCGCCGCCAGCGCCGCCCGCGCCCGAGACGTGGGCGATGCCGAAGTCCGTCACCTTGATGGTGTGGCCGTCCTTGAGCCGCACGATGTTGGCGGGCTTGATGTCGCGGTGCACGATGCCCCGGGCGTGCGCGTAGTCCAGCGCGCGCGCGAGCTGCAGCGTGATCTCCATCGCCTCCTTCAGTGGCAGCGGCTGGCGCGACTCCATCAGGTCGTTGAGCGGCTCACCGTCGAGCAGCTCCATGGCCATGTAGGGCCGGCCCTCGATCTCGCCGACGTCGTGCACCGTCACGATGTTGGGGTGCGACAGCCCGCCGGCCGCACGGGCCTCACGCAGGAAGCGGGTGCGGTACTGCTCGTCCTCGCACAGCGCGGCGTGCAGGAACTTGATCGCGATGATGCGGTCGATGTCAGGGTCGTGGGCCTTGAACACCGTGGCCATGCCACCGCGGCCGAGCAGGTCGATGATCTGGTAGCGCCCCACCTGCCGCACCGGCGCGCCGTTGGCGATCGAGCCGGTGGGCAGCGTCTGGCTCACCCGCGGGGGCAGCGGCGTGGCGGGCACAACCACCGTGGCGTCCGGGTCGTCGGGCCGGTCGGGATCGGGGGCGGGCGTGGAGGCGGGGTGGAGGGTGTCGGAGGGCAGCGACATGCTCGGCTTTCGTAACAGCCCATACTGACTCGCCGGCCAGGGCGGCTCCATAGCCAAAAGTCACCCGCTGCGGCCGCCGGGCGCGGCGCGGCGTGCAGGGTGCACGGGCATCGCCGACGGGTGGTTGGCCTGGCCGTGCTCGCCGCCAGCCTGCTAGGCTCCTGCCGTTGTCCGCATCCTGAATCCCCCGATCCTCGAACCCTGGAGACCGCCCACCATGTTCCGCGCCATCCTGCTGGAAAAGAACGACCAGGGCTTTGCCGCCCGCCTCACCGAGCTGGACGAGTCCCGCCTGCCTGCGGGCGACGTGCTGGTGGCCATCGAGGCCTCCACACTGAACTTCAAGGACGCACTGGCGCTCACCAACAAGAGCCCGGTGGTGCGGTCCTGGCCGATGGTGCCGGGCATCGACGGCGCCGGCACCGTGCTGGAGAGCAGCCACCCCGACTGGCAGGTGGGCGACCGCGTCGTGCACAACGGCTGGGGCGTGGGCGAGACCCACTGGGGCTGCCTGGCCGAGCGCGCCCGGCTCAAGGGCGGCTGGCTGGTGCGGCGGCCCGAGGCCTTCTCGGCAAAGCAGGCCATGGCCATCGGCACTGCGGGCTACACCGCGATGCTCTGCGTGATGGCGCTGGAGGACCACGGCGTGGCGCCCGAGTCGGGCGAGGTGCTGGTCACTGGCGCCACCGGCGGGGTGGGCAGCGTGGCGATCGCGCTGCTGCACCGGCTGGGCTACACCGTGGTGGCGGCCACCGGCAAGGCGGCCGAGGCGGACTACCTGCGCGCGCTCGGTGCCGCGCAGGTGATCGACCGGGCCGAGCTCACCGCCCCCGGCAAGCCGCTGCAGAAGGAGCGCTGGGCCGGCGTGGTCGACACGCTGGGCAGCACCGCCTTGGCCAACGCCATCGCACAGACCCGCTACGGCGGTTGCGTGGCGGCCTGCGGCCTGGCGGCCGGCATGGACCTGCCGGCCTCGGTGGCGCCCTTCATCCTGCGCGGCGTCACCCTGGCCGGCGTGGACAGCGTGATGGCGCCGCGCGCGAAGCGCGAGCGCGCCTGGGCTCGGCTGGCGCGCGACCTCGACCCCGCGCTGCTGGCGCAGATGACGGACGAGATCGCGCTGGGGGAGGCGGTGTTCGCACGCGCCGCGGCCATCATGGCGGGGCAGTTCCGCGGCCGCACGGTGGTCTCCCTCGCCTGAGCGAGGCTCGGCCGGGCCCCGGGATCACGGGATCACGGGATCACGGGATGGGGGCGTCAGCCGCGCACGCTCATGGCCTGCTGGGCCCCGACCAGGCAGTGCACCTGCGTGGCGATGGGGGCCGGCACCGGCAGTGCGCCGGCCAGAATGGCCTCGATGTGCCGCGCCGTGGTGTGGGCGTCGATGCCGTCCGGCAGCGGCGGCAGGGCCAGCAGCGAACCGGTCTCGGGCTCGTGCGAGAACTGCGGTTGCGGCTCCCCGCTCAGGTAGACGTCAAAGCGCGGCTGGCGCCGGCAATCGGCCACGGGCTCGCCCTCGGTGCCGCGCATCAGCATGGCATCGCTGCCCAGCAGGCGCAGGTAGTCCGCCAGGCTGCGGGCGTACTCGGGGTGGGTGTAGTTGACCACCTGCAGCGCGCCGGGGATCGCCGGCAGCAGCTTGGCAATGGTGTGCCCCGGGTTGCGCAGGCCCAGCACGTTGCGCAGGGCGAGCAGCTGCGCCAGCGGGCGGTTGAGCAGCTCCAGCGCCATGAAGGCCGGCTGCTCGGCGGCCCAGCGGGCCTGCAGGCTGGCGGCGTCGGTTGCCGGCGGCAGCCCCAGCGCCTCGAAGATCTCCGCGCTGGTCACGCGCCCCGCATCGTGCAGCGGGCCGTGCACCAGCACCGGCAGGCCGGCGCGGGCCAGCAGCAGTGCCAGCAGCGGGGTGTAGTTGGGCAGCTTGCGCGCCCCGTTGTAGCTGGGCAGCAGCACCGCCGGGGTGGCGCTGGCCAGCGCCAGGCTGTGGGCCTGTGCTGCCTCGACGAAGCCAGCCAGCTCCTGGGGCGTCTCGCCCTTGATGCGCATGGCCAGCGCGAAGGCGCCCAGCTCCAGGTCACTGACCCGGCCGGACAGGATGCGCTGCATCAGGTCGCGCGCCTGGAGGCGATCCAGCGCCCGGGCGCCCTCCCGGCCGCGGCCGATGATCTTGAGGTAAGGGGCGATCGTCATCGCGACATTCTGCCCCGCAGCCTCTCCCCCGGACGCCCAGAGGATCGGGAGTCCGAGCGTGCGGCTAGGCCTGCACCGGCAGGTAGCGCACCTTCAGCACGCCCGGAATCGCGGCGATGTGGGCCAGCGCGTCCTCGGTCACCGGGCTGTCCACGTCCACCAGGGTGTAGGCCATCTCGCCGCGCGACTTGTTGACCATGTTGTGGATGTTCAGGCCGGCGGCGGCCATCGCGGTGGAGATCTGCCCGAGCATGTTGGGCACGTTGCTGTTGGCGATCGCGATGCGATAGGCCGACTCACGCGCCATGCTGACGTTCGGGAAGTTCACCGCGTTGCTGATGTGGCCCTGCTCCAGGTACTCGCGCAGTTGGTCGACCACCATCACGGCGCAGTTCTCCTCGGCCTCGCGGGTGGAGGCGCCCAGATGCGGCAGCGCGATGACCTTCGGGTGGCCCAGCAGGCTGGCCTCGGGGAAGTCGCACACGTAGTGCGCCAGCTCCTTGGCGCCCAGCGCGTCCAGCACCGCGGAGTTGCTGACCACGCCCTCGCGGGAGAAGTTCAGCAACACGCCGTCAGCCCGCATCAGGCCGATGTTGCTCTCGTTGACCAGGCCCTTGGTGGCGGCCACCAGCGGCACGTGCAGCGTGACGAAGCGGCTGGCGCGCAGCACCTCGTTGACGCTGCCGGCGCGCCGCACCTGCGAGGGCAGGCTCCAGGCGGCATCGACGGTGATCTCCGGATCAAAGCCCAGCACGTCCATGCCGAGCTTGATGGCCGCGTCCGCCACCAGGCAGCCGATCTTGCCCAGGCCGATCACGCCCAGCGTCTGGCCGGCCAGCTCGAAGCCGGCGAAGGCCTTCTTGCCGTCCTCGACCTTCTTGTCGAGATCGGGCGAGGCGCCGTCCAGCTTGGCGACGAAGTCCAGCGCCGGGGCGATGTGGCGCGCGGCCATCAGCATGCCCACCAGCACCAGCTCCTTGACCGCGTTGGCGTTGGCGCCGGGCGCGTTGAACACCGGCACGCCGCGCGCGGTCATCGCCGGCACGGGGATGTTGTTGACCCCGGCACCGGCACGGCAGATGGCCTGCACCGTCGCCGGGATGGTCACGCCGTGCAGGTCGGCCGAGCGCACCAGGACGGCGGCCGGGTCCGTGACGTCCTTGCCCACCTGATAGCGCTCGGCGCTCAGGCGCGACAGCCCGGACGCCGAGATCTGGTTCATCACCAGGACCGGGAAGCGTTGGGTGGCGCGATCAGGCATGGGCGGCCTCGAATTCCTTCATGTAGGCCACCAGCGCTTCCACGCCGGCCACCGGCATGGCGTTGTAGATCGAGGCGCGCATGCCGCCCACCGAGCGGTGGCCCTTGAGCTGCACCATGCCACGCTCCTTGGCGCCCTTGAGGAAGGCCTCGTCGAGCGCCTCGTCCTTGAGGCGGAAGGGCACGTTCATCAGCGAGCGGCAGCCCTCGGCGATCGGGTTGCTGTAGAAGCTGGAGGCCGCCAGGTAGTCGTACAGCACCGCGGCCTTCTTGCGGTTGTGCGCTTCCATCGCGGCCAGGCCACCTTGGGCCTTGATCCACTGGAACACCAGCCCGGCGATGTAGATCGCGTAGGTGGGCGGGGTGTTGTACATGGAGTCGGCGTCGGCCTGCTGCTTGAAGTCGAAGGCGGACGGGGTGATCGGCAGCGCCTGGCCGATCAGGTCCTCGCGCACGATCACGATGGTCAGGCCGGCCGGGCCGATGTTCTTCTGCGCGCCGGCGTAGATCAGGCCGTACTTGCTGACGTCGATCGGGCGCGACAGGATGTTGCTCGACATGTCGGCCACCAGCGGCACGTCACCGGTGTCGGGCGTGAAGTTGTATTCCACGCCGCCGATGGTCTCGTTGCTGCAGATGTGCAGGTAGGCGGCGTCCGGGTCGCGCTTCCAGGTCTCGAAGGCCGGCACGGAGGTGAAGTTGTCCGCCTCCGAGGTGGCGACCACATTCACCTTGGCGTACTTCTTGCCCTCCTTGATGGTCTTCTTGGACCACTCGCCGGTGTTGACGATGTCGAAGCTGGCCTTGCCGCGCAGCAGGTTCATCGGGACGATGGCGTTCTCGCCGATCGCGCCGCCCTGCAGGAACAGCACCTTGTAGTTGGTGGGGATGCCCATCAGCTCGCGCAGGTCCTTCTCGGCCTGGGCGTGGATGGCGATGAACTCCTTGCCACGGTGGCTCATTTCCATGACCGACATGCCGGAACCATGCCAGTCGAGCATCTCGGCAGCAGCTTGTTGCAGCACGACTTCGGGAAGGGCGGCGGGGCCAGCGGAAAAATTGAAGACGCGGGTCATGGGCAAGTTCCTGTGTTTTTCACGGCCACGGAAGCAGCCGAGCCCCCTCTGGTGAGGGGCGCGAGGGACGCAAGGGATGAACAACGATGGTGACGAATGTCGCCGGCAAGCTTAACCGAGGCACCGGGCACTGCCCGCCGGCAGTGGCTTGCCCGTCTTGCCCTGGATCAGATTTGGCGCAGTGCAGCGCGGTCAGGGCGGGGTGAGCCACTCGCCCGCGGGCTGCAGGCGCTGGTGGTCCGGCGAGGCGTAGCGCATCAGGCCGATGCCCTGGGCACCGTGGCGCTGGCCCGGCCCCAGCGTGAAGCGCGGGTAGGCGGTGGCCACGGCGGCCTCGTCCGCACTTTCGATCAGCTCCATGAACCAGGCACGGCCGGCCTGGCTGCCCATGCGGCGCAGGGCGTTGGCCGTCATCTCGCAGGCCGACAGGCTGTGCCCCTGCAGGCGCAGTAGCGCTGGCGTGGCGGCCGGCTGCTGGCCGAGGCTGGCGAGCAGCCGGCCGGTGTTGCGCAGCAGGCGCGGCAGCTGGCGCTCGGCGGGCTCGTAGGCGTGCGCCATGCGGGCGGCGGGCCGCCAGGCCGGCGCCAGCGCCTGGGCGTCCAGCCCGGGGAGTTCGCCCGACAGCAGCAGGGCACCCGTGGCCGGGGCCGGGTGGCGCGTGCTGATCCGGCGCAGGTGCGCAGCGTCCAGCCAGAGCAGCAGCGCGTCGTCGCGGCCCAGCGTGGCCAACCAGGCGGCACGCACGGCATCGGGCTCGTCGGCGGGGTGGTCGATGACGGGCCAGCCGCTGGCGGCGAGGTGGCGGCGCAGGGCCGCGGCACCGGTGGCGGCCGCCTCGTCGTCGGGCGGCACGATCTGGTGCACACGGCGCGCACCCTCGGCGCCGGGCGGGGCGTGCAGCGTCAGGTGCTCGGCCATGCCGGAGGCCTCCAGGCCGACGCCGCGCGAGAAGTAGACGCTCCAGCGCGACGGCAGCTGGTCGTCCACCGACACCGTGTTCGGCAGGATGCAGGGCAGGCCCTGTGCCTCGCAGTGGCGGTGCACCGCCTGCCAGGGCCCGCGCCCATCCGCGCCGCTGGCACCGCCGATCAGCGCGAAGACCGGCTGCCGGCGCTGCCACTCGGCCAGTTCGGCCGGCCAACGGGACGGGTCGGTGCCCAGGGTCCAGCGGTGCAGGTGCCAGGCGGGTGGCCGGGCGGGTGGATTGTCGCCAGATGCGGTGACGGGTGCGGCAATTGGTGGGCTGCGGTTGCTCAGGCAGGCGGCCAGCAGGTCGCCGCTGGCGTGCTGCACGTTGGCGGGCGTGTCCGCGGTGACGATGGTGGCCAGGTGCAGCACGCCGTCGGCCAGGCCGGGTGCAGCGGTGGTGTCCAGCGTGTCGAGGTAGGCGGCGAGCTGGCGCAGGTCCTGCTCGTCGAGCCGGTAGCGCGGCATCAGGGTGTCCAGCGGCTGGCCGCCGGCGCCGAGGCCCTGGGTCAGCGCGCGCGCCAGCAGGGCCGGTGTGTAGCCCGGCCGGGTCACCGAGGCGGGCGCCTGCCGCTGCAGGCCCGCTGCGAGCCGGCCGCTGCGTGCCGCAGCCGGGCGGCCCGGCGCATTCAGCAGGGCGCCGGTGATGGGCGGCACGGCCTGGCTGCCTTCGGCACCGCCCATGCCACTGGGCCGGTGGCAGTGCACGCAGGCGGCCTCGCGCCCGCTCACCTGCAGGCCCTGCAGGCGCTCGGCGGTGATGGCCGTGCCGTCCGTGCGCCGGCCCTCGCGGTACAGCCGTTCACCCGCGGCGGCATCGGCAGCGGCATTGGCAGCAACATCGGCGCTCGGCTCGTCCATCGGCGCCGCCCAGGCCGGGGCGCAGGCGCCCAGCCAGGTGGCGACCAGCCCCGCTGCGAGCGGCCGGAACCACGTCGAACGGCGTCCCCTCATGCGCTGGCAAAGGCCTCGCGGATGAGCTGCTGTGGGGTGGCAAAGCCGTCCAGCCGCACCCAGCGCCGCGCGCCGCGCGCTCGCACAAAGGTCACCGGCGTGTGGCCCATCTTGTCGGGGCGGTAGACGTTGAAGGCGCGCTGCACGGCGTCGATGTCGGCCGGGCTGCCGGTGTGGAAGCGCCACTGCGGGCCGGCGTCGAAGCGGGCGGCGTACTCGCGCAGCCGCGCGGGGTGGTCGTGCGCCGGGTCGATCGAGATGGACACCATCTGCACCTGCGTGCGCCGTGCGCCGAGCTGCTCCTGCGTGGCGGCAAAGATCTGCGCCATCGGCGGGCAGATGGTCGTGCAGCTGGTGAAGATGAAGTTCAGCAGCACCGGCTGCTCCTCGCCCAGCGCCGCGGGCAGCAGCACCGTGGCGCCGTCGTGGCGGCGCAGGCGCACGGCCGGCAGCTGCACGGCGGCGCTGCTGCGCACCAGGCCGTCGCTGCCCGAAGCGGCGGCACCGGCGGGCGGCGTGTGGCAGAGGTCGGCAGCGGGGTCGGGCAGGGCAGCGGGTGCGGCCCAGCCAGGCGCCGCTGCACCCGCCAGCACAGCGGCCCAGCCGGCACGCAGCGCCGTCCGGCGGCCGGGGGCGGGCCTGTTCAGCGGGCTCGTCGTCATGGCGCTCAGGCGACGACGAAGCGGCGCATCATCTCGTGGTCTTCGTGCGAGAGGATGTGGCAGTGCCAGACGTACTCGCCTGCGCGCGGGAAGGTGGCCAGGATGCGCGTGACCTCGCCCGGGTAGGCGATCACGGTGTCCTTGCGGCCAGCCTCGTTCGCCTCGGCCGCGCGGGCCGGCCCGGACAGGGCCACGTTGGTCAGCCAGCCGCCGGTGGTCGAGCCGTTGGCGCCCATCGGCTTGGGCACCACGGTGCCGGTGAAGGGCTGGCGGCTCAGCACGCGGAAGTCGACCAGGTGCAGGTGGATGGGGTGCGCGTCCACGGTGGTGTTGTGGATCTCCCAGACCTCGCTGCTGCCCATGCGGATGTTCTCCGTCACCGGGTCCGAGTAGAAGAAAGTGCCGTGCGCCGGGCTGGTGGGGTTGCCCGCCGCCGGGTTGACGGTGCCGAGCATCGTCTGCAGGCGGCCGTAGGCGTCGGTGCCTTCGAGCAGCAGCAGCTTGCGCACGCTGGCGCTCGCGGTGTTCACCGCCGGGAGCGGCCCGTGCACCGGCCGCAGGAAGACGGGCAGCGTGACATCGGGGTAGGCGGTGTCGAACTTCAGCACCACGTGGAAGGCCATGATCTGCCCGGCGGTGGCGGCGTCGACCGGGGTGCCGTTCGGGAAGGGGGTCGGCGCGTCGTTGACCAGCGCGACCGCCTGGCCCTTGGCGGACTTGAAGTTCACCACCACGTCGGCCCGCTCACCGGGCGCCAGCAGCAGCTCGGTCAGCGCCACCGGGGCGTCCATCAGGCCCAGCTCGGTGCCGACCTGGTGAAAGCCCAGGAAGCCGGTGGCCGTCTGGAAGCGCAGGCGGTAGAAACGCGAGTCCGAGCCGTTGAGCAGGCGCAGGCGGTAGGCACGCGGCTCGACCTGGTGCTTCGGCCAGGGCACGCCGTTGACGAGGATGAAGTCGCCGAAGAACTCGGGCAGGTGTGTCGTCGCGGGGGCGCTGGGGTTGAGCGGGTCCTTGGCTGGGTAGTACAGCTTGCCGGTGCTGTCGTACATGCGGTCCTGGATCGCCAGCGGGACCTCGAACTGGCTGGCTGGCAGCATGGCGCGCTGCACCAGATAGTCCTCGTTGGCATCGCGGATGAAGTAGTGGCCCGCCAGGCCCATGTGCACGTTCAGTCGCGTCACGCCCAGGGCGTGGTCGTGGTACCAGAGGTGGCCGGCCTCCTGCGCGTTGTCGAAGGCGTAGGGCACGCTCCAGAGCCGGCCCTTGTAGTCGGGGGTGCCGTTGAGGTTGGCGTCGGGCGTGCTCCAGGCGTCGGGCAGGCCGTCGCTGAGCGCCTTCTGGTTGCCGCCGTGGCGGTGCGCCACCAGGGGCACCGGTGCCTGGCCGCCCAGGTTGCCCGGGTTGGCCCACATCAGCGTGCTGTCCACCGGCAGGCGGTGCGGGATCGGCCGCAGCGACTTGACCAGCTCGTTGACATAGGTGACCTGGATGCCACGGCCCGAGCGCACGTTGAAGGTCCGGCCCGGCGAGGTGGGGGCCTGCAGCGTCGTGCCATAGCCCCAGAGCACGGTGGTCAGCTTCTGGCCGGCGGTGTTGACCAGGCCGATCTGCGAGTTGAACTCACGCAGGCGCAGCACGTAGGCCGAGCCACCCACGGTGACCGGGTTGAAGCAGTTGGGCGAGCGGTTCGGGTCCGGCAGGGCGTTGACGAACTTGGGGTGCAGGTTGCCGTTCAGGCGGGTGCTGCCTGCAGTGGGGTTCGTGATGCTGCCGCCGCTGTCGGAGGGCAGCGTGTAGACGATCTGCTGCAGCGCGGTCTGCAGCAGCTGGAACAGGCCTCCCAGCAGGTTGCCCAGCAGGCCGAAGGCCTGCGACGTGGCGGGGGTGAGCGTGGCGGCGCCGGTCAGGCCGGCCAGGGCACTGCGCTTGAGAGCGGTACGACGATCGAGCATGGGGTCCCTCTTGTTGTTGCGGGACCAAGTGTTGCAATTGATAAATATTGTGTCAATTTGTGAATTTGTGCACACACCCAAGTCGGAAATACTGAAACCCCAGCCGTGGCACCCCGTTTGGGCCGCGATACACGCTGCGCGACGGGCGGCCCGTCAGGCCGCAACCTCCACCTGTTGCACCAGCCGCCGCAGTGTCGGCAGGCAGGAGCCGCACTGGGTGCCGCATTTCAGCGCCGCCTGCAGGCCGGTGACCCGGTCTTCCGGGCTGCCTGCGCAGCCGCCCAGATGCAGGCGGATCGCCTCCTCGCTGACGTTGAAGCAACTGCAAACCTGCGGGCTGCGTGGCGCGGAAGCCACGGGGGGCTGGTCGCCGGGCGACAGCAGCAGGCGCCCGTAGGCCTGCACGGGCTGTTCGTCCTCCAGCAGCGTGCGCAGCCAGGCCTCGGCGCGGGTGTCTCCGGCCATCAGCAGGCCCTGCAGCACCTGCCCGGCGTTGCCGTTCTGCGCCAGCCGGATCACGCGGCGATGCGCGCGCCGCGGGTCGGCGTAGCTCAGGGCCTGCGGCCCACCGAGCCCGAGGAGGGCCTGGACGCGGTCGAGCCAGTCCAGCCGCTGCTTCGCCTGGGCGGCGTCCCGCGCGTCGGTGTCTGCCGCGCGCAGCAGCACGCCGCCCAGGCCGAGGGCATGCGGCTCGCGGCCAAAGGGCACGCAGCTCGCATAGGCCACTTCACCCATCAGCGGCTTGAGCGCCTCGCGGGCGGCCAGCGCCTCCGCCTGCGGCAGCCAGGCCAGCACCAGCACGGTCCAGGGCAGCCGGGCCGGTTCGATGGACACCGCGGCGTGCTTGAGCTCGGGCTGCTTGGAGCCCGGGCAGAAGGCCGGGTTGGTCAGGCCGTTGACGCCGGGGATCGGCGTGCCGTCCGTGCCGAGCCCGGTGAGCACCTCGCTGCCCCAGTGCATCGCGATGTGCGCCAGCGTCGGCGCCACGCGGTCGCTGGCCTGCACGGGCAGCACCAGACTGCCGCGGCGGGAGGTGACGCGCACCAGCTCGCCGTCCTTCAGCCCGCGGCGGGCGAGGTCCTGCGGGTGCACCTCCACCACCGGTTCGCTGACGTGGCCGAACAGCCGGCCCAGCGTGCCGGTGCGGCTCATGCCGTGCCACTGGTCGCGCAGCCGGCCGCTGGTCAGCGCAAAGGGGAAGCGCGCATCGCGCGGCTCGGCCACCGGGCGGAACTCGGCGGCGCTGAAGCGGGCCCGGCCGTCGTCGGTCGGGAAGCGCCCGTCCTCGTAGAGGCGCACCCGGCCCTGGGCCTCGCCCTCGGGCAGCGGCCACTGCTGGGGCCCCATCTCGTCGAGCAGGGCCCAGCTCAGGCCGGTGATGTCCAGGTCGCGCCCGCGGGTGGACTCGCGGTGCTCGTTCCAGATCTGCTCGGCGCCGCTGCGGCCGTCGTCGCCGGCCTGTTCGGGCAGGGCATAGGGGAAGAGCGTGGTCCTGCCGTTCAGCCGGCCGTTCAGCCGGTCGGGCAGGCGCTGCTCCAGCCGGTGCGCGAAGTCCACGCCGATGGCCCAGTCGTGCCGCGCCTCGCCCGGTGGCGGCACGGCGGCGCGCACGCGGCTGATGCGCCGCTCGCTGTTGGTGACGGTGCCGACCTTCTCGCCCCAGGTGGTGGCGGGCAGCAGCAGGTCGGCATAGGCCACGGTGGCGGTGCTGCCGAAGGCCTCCTGCACGATCACGAAGGGGCAGCGCTCCAGCGCGCGGCGCACGGTGGCCTGGTCAGGCAGCGACTGGGCCGGGTTGGTGCAGACGATCCACAGCGCCTGCAGCGCGCCGTCGGCCGCGGCCTGGAACATCTCCACGGCGCTCAGCCCCGGCCGCTCGGGCACCGACGGGAGGCCCCAGAGCGCGGCCACCTCGGCACGGTGCGCCGGGTTGGCCAGGTCGCGGTGGGCGCCGAGCAGGTTGGCCAGGCCGCCCACCTCGCGTCCGCCCATCGCGTTGGGTTGGCCGGTGAGGCTGAACGGGCCGGCGCCGGGTCGGCCGATCTGGCCGGTGGCGAGGTGCAGGTTGATCAGCGCGGCGTTCTTGTCGGTGCCGGCCGCGCTCTGGTTCAGGCCCTGGCAGTACATCGACAGGGTGGCGCCCGGCGCCTCGCCCGGCCGGTCGGCCTGGGCGAACCAGCGCGCGGCCTGGATCAGGTCGGCCTCGGCGATGCCGCACACGCGGGCCGCCTCCTTGGGTGTCCAGGGGCGCACCGCGTCGCGCAGCGCCTCGAAGCCGCGGGTGTGCGCGGCGATGTAGGCGGCGTCGGTCAGGCCCTCCCAGAACATCAGGTGCAGCATGCCGTGGAACAGCGCCACGTCGGTGCCGGGCTGGATCTGCAGGAAGAGGTCGGCGCCCTCGGCGGTCTCGGTGCGGCGGGTGTCCACCACGATCCAGCGCTGCTCGGGCCGCGCGCGCTTGGCGTCTTCCAGCCGGCGGAACAGCACGGGGTGCGCCCAGGCCATGTTGCTGCCGGCGATGAACACCGTGTCCGCCTCGGCCAGGTCCTCGTAGCTGCAGGGCGGGGCATCCGCGCCCAGGGTGCGCTTGTAGCCGGCCACCGCGCTGCTCATGCACAGGCGCGAGTTGGTGTCGACGTTGTTCGTGCCGATCAGGCCCTTGGCCAGCTTGTTGAAGACGTAGTAGTCCTCGGTGAGCAGCTGGCCGCTCAGGTACAGGCCCACCGAGTCCGGCCCGTGGGCGCGGATGGCGTCGGCAAAGCGGTCCGCGGCCAGCGCCAGCGCGGCGTCCCAGCCCAGCGGCTGCGGCGCAGCACCCCGCTTGCGGCGCCATTGCGGCTGCAGCAGGCGGGCGCTGCGCTGCACCGCGGGCGAGGCGGTCAGGTGCAGCGTGCTGCCCTTGGTGCACAGGCGGCCGAAGTTGGCCGGGTGGTCCGGGTCGCCGCGCACGCCGGTGATCTGCGCCCCTTCACTCTCGATGATCACGCCGCAGCCGACGCCGCAGTACGGGCAGGTGGACTTGGTCTCTGGCATGGCAACCGGCTCCTGGCGGTGTCAGGACCGGCTCAGCAGGCGCCGGCGCGGCGGCCGCAGGGGCCGGCCGTGGGCAGGGGCAGGTCGGTGCCCAGGGTGGCCAGCTCGTCGGCGTCGAGCTGCACCTCCTCGCCCACCAGGTTCACCTGGAAGGACGGGGTCGAGCCCTCGTCGGGTGCCGCCGCGCAGCCGCTGCCCAGGCCGATGGTCCAGTTGTGCAGCGGGCAGGCGACGCTCTCGCCAAAGACGATGCCCTGCGAGAGCTGGCCGCCCTTGTGCGGGCAGCGGTCCAGCAGCGCGAAGACGCGGTTGCCCGCGGTGCGGAACAGCGCCACGGCGGCGCCCTTGTCACGCGCCACGCGGCGCGCGCCCAGCAGCGGGATGTCGTCGATGCGGCAGATGGTGGTCCAGGTGGTCATGGTCGATCCGGGGTCGAAGTCGTGGGCGCAGAAGGGGGTGGGGTGCAGGCCCGGGCGCAGGCCCAGGTTCAGGCGGCGTGCACCGGGATGAACTGGCGGGTGTCGACCCGGGCTTTGTCGAACTCGAACCAGGGGTCGGGCTCGCCGTCGAGCGCAAACTGCAGCTCGGCCCACAGGGCGCGGCGGCCCTCGGTGTCGTCCAGGATCTTCTTCTTCACGTGGTCCAGGCCCACGCGGCTGACGTAGTGGCAGGTGCGCTCCAGGTACCAGCCCTCACGACGGTAGAGCTGCATGAAGGCGCCCGTGTACTCCATCACCTCCTCGGCGGTCTTGAGCTTGACGAGGAAGTGCGCCACCTCGGTCTTGATGCCGCCGTTGCCGGCCACGTACATCTCCCAGCCGGAATCGACGCCGATGATGCCCACGTCCTTGATGCCCGCCTCGGCGCAGTTGCGCGGGCAGCCGCTGACGGCGAACTTGACCTTGTGCGGCGCGTACATGCGCCACATCGCGCGCTCCAGGTCCTTGCCCATCTGGGTGCTGTCCTGCGTGCCCATGCGGCACCACTCGCTGCCCACGCAGGTCTTCACGGTGCGCAGCGCCTTGGCGTAGGCGTGGCCGCTGGGCATGCCGATGTCCTTCCAGACGTTGACCAGGTCCTCCTTCTTCACGCCCAGCAGGTCGATGCGCTGGCCGCCGGTGACCTTGACGGTGGGGATCTGGTACTTGTCCACCGCGTCGGCGATGCGGCGCAGCTCGTCGGCGGTGGTCTCTCCCCCCCACATGCGCGGGATCACGCTGTAGGTGCCGTCCTTCTGGATGTTGGCGTGGCTGCGCTCGTTGATGTAGCGGCTCTGCGGGTCGTCCTTGGCCTCCTTGGGCCAGGAGGAGATCAGGTAGTAGTTCAGCGCCGGGCGGCAGGTGGGGCAGCCATTCGGCGTCTTCCAGCCGAGGGTGGCCTGCACCGCCGGGATGCTGGTCAGGTGCTGGGTGAAGATGGCGTCGCGCACCTCCTGGTGGCTGTGCTCCGTGCAGGCGCAGATCGCCCTCTTCTTCGGCGTGGCGGAGTAGTCGCCGCCGGCGGTGAACATCAGCAGCTGCTCGACCAGGCCGGTGCAGGAGCCGCAGCTGGCGCTGGCCTTGGTGTGACGGCGCACCTCGTCCAGCGTGAACAGGCCCTTGTCCTTGATGGCCTTGCAGATGGCGCCCTTGGTGACGCCGTTGCAGCCGCAGACCTCGTCGCTGTCCGCCATCGCGGCGGCCTTGCTGTGGCCCTGGTGGCCGACGTCGCCGATGTTGCTCTCGCCGAACATCAGCTTGTCGCGGATATCGGCGATCTTGCGGCCCTCGCGGATGAGCTTGAAGTACCAGCTGCCGTCCACCGTGTCGCCGTAGAGGCAGGCGCCCACCAACTGGTCGTTCTTCACCACCAGCTTCTTGTAGACGCCGCCGATCGGGTCGGAGAGCACGATCTCCTCCGCGCTCGCGTCCTCGGGACGCCCGGAGGCGGCGCCCATGAAGTCGCCGGCCGAAAACAGGTCGATGCCGGTCACCTTCAGCTTGGTCGAGGTCTGGCTGCCCACGTAGCGGCCGATGCCGAACTCGGCCAGGTGGTTCGCGCAGACCTTGCCCTGCTCGAACAGCGGCGCCACCAGGCCGTAGGCGATGCCGCGGTGCGCGGCGCACTCGCCCACCGCGTAGATGCGCGGGTCGGTGGCGGTCTGCAGGGTGTCGCTGACGACGATGCCGCCGCGCCCGTCCTGGGCACACAGCAGGCCCATCGATTTGGCCAGCTCGTTGTTGGGGCGGATGCCCGCGGCCATCACCACCAGGTCGGCCGGGATCTCGGTGCCGTCCTTGAACTTCACCGCCTTGACACGGCCGCCCTGGCCATCGTCGCTGTCGCCGATCAGCGCCTGCGTCTGGGCGCCGAGCATGAACGTCAGGCCGCGCTCGGCCAGCGACTGCTGCAGCAGCTTGCCGGCCACGTCGTCGAGCTGGCGCTCCATCAACCAGGGGGCGATGTGCACCACCGTGACCTGCATGCCGCGCAGCATCAGGCCGTTGGCCGCTTCCAGGCCAAGCAGGCCGCCACCGATCACCACGGCATGTTTGTGCGTCTTCGCCGTGTCGATCATCGTCTCGGTGTCGGCGATGTCGCGGTAGGCGATCACGCCCTGCAGGTCGCGGCCCGGCACCGGCAGGATGAAGGGGTTGGAGCCGGTGGCGATCAACAGGCGGTCGTACTCGGCCTCGATCACACTGCCGTCGGCGCGCTGGGCCGTGACCAGGCGCTTGGTGCGGTGCACGCGGGTGACCTTGGCGCCCAGGTGCAGCGTGATGCCCGCATCGGCGTACCAGTCGAGCGGATTGAGGATGATCTGCTCAATCGTCTGCTCGCCGGCCAGCACCGGCGACAGCAGGATGCGGTTGTAGTTCGGGTGCGGCTCGGCGCCGAAGACGGTGATGTCGTACAGGTCCGGTGCGATCTTCAGCAGCTCTTCGAGCGTGCGCACTCCGGCCATGCCGTTGCCGATCAGGACGAGACGAGGTTTCTTCATGGCTGAGTTCCAGGCAGACGAAGGAAAAGCGGGGCCTGCGCTGCCGGGGCAGCGTCAGAAGGACGAATGGAGTGGGCTGGCGGCCGGCGGACATCGCCCGGTGGAGGGGCGGTCTGGCCGGCACACGTTGCCGGCCGGCGGGAGCCGGTCAGGAACAGAAGACCATCGTGCGCCGCCGTTGGCGCGTCCTGGACGGGGACGGGAGCGCGTCGGCCCCTGCCACAGGATTAGCAAGCAGCGTGCCGGGTCGATCCGGCCTGCCGAGGCGGGCCGGGGCCGCCTCCGCTGCGGGCCGGCCGAGCGCCACCGCGTTGGGTGCACCAGCAGGGTGCGTAGGGCGGCTCGTTGCACCGGCTCGGGACGCCACACCGCCCCGCTTCGCGGCAAGGGACTTGCTTGCAAGGCGCCACCATGAGTTTCGACGTCGACATCGGCCACAGCAGCGCGAGCGGGCCACGCGAGCACAACGAGGACTTCGCCGCCGCCGTGCGGCCGGCGGCCCATGAAGTGGGGCGCGGCCTCATCGCCGCGGTGGCCGACGGCGTGTCCACCGGCGGCCTGGGGCGCGAGGCGGCGCAGACCAGCGTGATGGCGCTGGTGCGCGACTTCCACGCCGCACCGGCGACCTGGGAGACCACGGTGGTGCTGGACCGCCTGATCGGCGCCCAGAACGCCTGGCTGTTCGACCACAACCGGCGCCGCGGCGGGCCCGGCGGGGACCAGCAGTCCGGCCGTACCACGCTGACCGCGCTGGCGCTGCAGGGCCACACCTGGACGGTGGCGCACATCGGCGACACCCGGGCCTGGCTGCTGCGCGGCGGCGAGCTGACCCAGCTCACGCAGGACCACGCGCTCGACCACATCGACCTGCACAGCCAGCTCACCCGCGCGGTGGGGCTGGACCAGGCGGTGCACGTCGACTACTTCCAGGGCGAGCTGCAGGTGGGTGACCTGCTGCTGCTGACCAGCGACGGCGTGCACGGCGTGCTGCCGCGCGCGAAGCTGCAGGCGGTGCTGACCGCTGCCCCCGCCGAAGGGGGCTCCCAGGATGCGCAGGCTCTGAGCGTGCGGGTGGTCGAGGCGGCGTTGGCCGCCCGCACGCCCGACAACGCCACCGCGCTGGTGCTGTGCGTGCGCGGCCTGGCCGGCTGGCAGCTGGCCGACACCCGCGTCGGTGCCGCCCAACTCCCGGTGCCCGCGCGCCTGAAGGTGGGCGATGCGCTGGATGGCTACACCATCACCGCGGCGGTGGCCGATACCGGCGTGCACCGGCTCTACCAGGCGCGCGACGCCGCCACGCGCGAGCTGGTGGCGATCAAGACGCTGCATGAGTCCCGCGTCAGCGACGCGCAGGAGCGCGAGATGCTCGCGCACGAGGCCTGGCTGGGCCTGCGCGTGGGCGAGCAGGGCGGGGCGGGCAGCCAGGGCTTCGTGCGGGTGCGCGAGCAGCGTGCCGCGTCGGCCTTCTACACGGTGTTCGACTGGCACAGCGGCCGCACGCTGGAGCAGCTGCTGGCGCAGCGCGGATCCCCGTCGGCGGGCGGCCCCGAGGTGGGTGAGCCGGCGCTGGACATCCCCGAGGTGGTGCGCGCCGGCCTGGCTGTGGCCCGCGCGCTGGGCCGGTTGCACCGGCTGGGCGTGATCCACCGCGACGTCAAGCCCGGCAACCTGCACCTGGGCGAGGACGGCCAGTGGCGCCTGCTCGACCTGGGGGTGGCCGTGTCCGGCCGCGAGCCCGAGGCGGTGCGCGCCCTGCACGCCGGCACGCCCAGCTACATGAACCCGGAGCAGTGGGAGGGCGACCACGGCCAGCCTGCTTCCGCCGGCAGCGACCTGTTTGCGCTGGGTGTGACGCTCTACCAGTGGCTGGCCGGGCGGCTGCCCTATGGCGAGATCGAGCCCTGGCAGACCGCCCGCTACCGCCGCGACCCGACCGCGCCCTCGCGCCTGTGCCCGCAGGTGCCGATCTGGCTCGATCACGTGGTGCTCAAGGCGGTGGCGCGCGACCCCCGGGCGCGTTTCGAGACGGCCGAGGAGTTTGCGCTCGCACTGGAGCGTGGGGCCTCGCGCCCGCTCCATGCACCGTCGGCCACCCCGCTGGTGCGGCGCGACCCGGCCGCGCTGTGGAAGGTGGCGCTGGCGATCTCGGTCGCCTTCAACCTGCTGCTGGTGATCTGGCTGCTCTTCCTGCCCCGATAGGCCCACCCCCGTAGCGGCTCACGCCGGTCCACGCCTGCGCAGAGCTTCGGCGGTTCGTGAGGCGACTGTTCCTGCGCAGGCAGGAACTGCCGTCCACACTCACCCCCCTCAAGGGGGCGCCACCAGCGGACCGGCAGAGCCGGATCCGCGGCGGCTGCTGGCAGGAACGCAGCACGTCAGCGGGCAAAGCTGCGGCTCGCGCTGCTGCTGCCGATGGCGGCGCCGTGAGTGGCGTCGGGGCGGGCGCGCCCGCCTTTCTCTGCCCAGGTGCGCGTCCAGCGGATCTGCACCAGCCGCAGCATGGCGAGCATGGCCAGGGCCAGCACCGCGAAGGCCACGAAGCCCCAGAGGTAGGTGCCGGCGTACTGCTTGGACAGGCCCATCGCGTTGGGCAGGAAGCCGCCGCCCAGCGCGCCGACCTCGCCGATCATCGAGCCCGCCACCGCGGTGGCCAGTGGCCAGCGCAGCGGCACCAGCTGGAACAGCGCGCCGTTGCCGGCACCCAGCGCCGCAAAGCACAGCATGAACAGCAGCGTGGTTGCCGCCAGCGAGGTGCCGGCAAAGCCGCAGAGCACCAGCGTGGCGGCCACCAGCACCAGCACGCCGCTGAGCGTGTTGATGCCGCCCACGCGGTCGGAGATGGCGCCGCCCACCACCCGTACGCCCGAGCCCATCAGCGTGGCCAGCATGGTGAGCTGGCCGGCCTCGACCTTGGTGACCTTGAACTGGTCGTAGAAGTAGGTCGGCAGGAAGCTCGCCAGGCCGATGAAGCCGCCGAAGGTGACGATGTAGATCAGGCTGAAGGCCCAGCCGTCCTTCTCGAACAGGCAGGCGATGTGTTCCCGGAAGGACTGGTGCTCGCGGTCCGGCGGCTCCTTGGCGGCAAACCACATCACCGCCATTGGCAGCAGCATCGTCAGCGCGGCCAGGCCGTAGACGGTCTGCCAGCCGAACTTCATCGCCAGCGGCGGCGCGAACAGCACCGCCAGCACCGTGCCGGAGTTGCCGGCCCCGGCGATGCCCATGGCCAGGCCCTTGTACTTGGGCGGGAACCAGCCCGAGCCCAGGCTCAGTGCCACGCCGAAGCTGGCCCCGGCGATGCCCAGCAGCACGCCCATCGCCAGCACGCGGTCGTAGCTGTCGACGAAGAAGTAGCCAAAGGCCAGCGCGCCGATGATCAGGCCCATCTCCACCATCGCCGCGTTCTTGCGGCCGATGTACTGCGAGAGCACGCCCAGCGGGAAGCGCATCAGCGCCCCGGCCAGGATGGGCACCGAGATCATGAAGCCCTTCTGCGCCGGGGTGAGCTGGTAGGTCTCGCTGATGAAGGGGCCCATCGCGCCGTTGAGCACCCAGATCGCGAAGCAGAAGTCGAAGTAGAGGAAGGACGCCAGCAGCGTGGGCCAGTGTCCGGAGCGCAGGAAGGTCTTGAAGCCAGCCATGGGGGGTACGGGAGGTGGGCTGCCCGCCGCCGTTGGCGCCTCGCAGGAGGCACCCGGGCGACCGGAAGCGGTCAAAGGGGAGGGCGGCACGCCGGCACCGGGCCGGCCAGGCAGGGGGGCGGTGCCACGTCGGCGTGCACCGGGTCGGCCGCCCAGGGGGCCGACGCGAGCGCTGCGCTGCGCTCAACCAGCCTACTGCAAGACTCGCGCCATGGTGAGGTGGCCGATCCGGCGGATGCGACCGGCCGCGCGGCCGCGCGGAAACGTGAAGCGCCCGGCCGCGCGGACGCGCGGAAACGGGCCGCTGCACCGTCCGGGGGCGTGTGCTGCACCGGGTTGGCCCGCCCTGTGCTTGTCTGGGGAAATCCCTCCGATGCCGCGCAGCAGGAAAGCGCTCCCACCATGATCCAGGTCCTCGTCGTCGCCCCCTCGTCCCCGGATGTGCCCAGCCTGGTCGACGACCTTGAAGCGATGGGCTACGGCGTCTGTGCCCGCTGCCCATGCACCGAGATGGTTCGCGAGGCGGTGCGCCATGCACCGGATGTGGTGCTGGTCTGGGAGCCCCAGCCCGACGAGGCCCTGTTCCAGGCGCTGGCGTGGTTGGCCGCCGCGGCGCCGCTGCCGGTGCTGGTGTTCACCAGCGACGTGCGCGCCGAGTCGATGGAGCGCAGCCTGGCGGTGGGCGTCGATGCCTGGGAGGTCAATGGCTATGCGGCGTCGCGCCTGCGCGCGCTGCTGCAGTACACGCTGGCCCGCTCGCGCCACACCCGGCGCCTGCAGGAGGAGTTGCAGACGCTGCGGCGGCGTTTCGAGGAGCGCAAGCTGGTCGACCGCGCCAAGGGCATTCTGATGGCGTCGCGCCAGGTCGGCGAGGAAGAGGCCTTCCGCCTGCTGCGCTCGGCCTCGATGCACGCCAAGCAGCGCATCGGCCAGGTGTCGCAGCAGCTCATCGACGCGGCGCAGTACGCCGAGGCCATCAACCGCGCCGGGCGGCTGCGCATGCTGTCGCAGCGCATCGTCAAGCTCTACGCGTTGCTGGTGGCCGGGGTGGAGCAGGCCGCCTCGCGGGCGCTGCTGGCCGATTCGCGCCAGCAGGGCGAGGCGATCTTCCTGGCGCTGGACAAGGGCCTGTCGCGCCCGACCTTCGGGGACCTGCTCGATGCCGCGGCCGGCAGCTGGTCGGCGCTGCGGGGCCTGCTCGACGCGCCGGTGCTGGCCGAGACGCTGGCGCAGGTGCATCGCCTGGGCGAGGCGCTGCTGGTGCAGGCCGAGCGGCTCACCGCCGCGGTGGCGGCCACCGGGCACGGGCCGGGGCTGCAGGTCATCAACGTCGCCGGGCGCCAGCGCATGCTGGCCCAGCGCTACGCCCAGCAGGTCCTGCTGGGCCAGTTGCTGCCCGGTCCGGCACCGGGGCGGGAGGAGGTGGCGCAGGACTTCGAGCGCGGGCTGGCCTACCTGAACGGGCTGCCGCTGAGCACGGCCGCGATCCGCGACGACCTGGCCGCAGCACAGCAGGCCTGGGAGCGCATGCGCGCCGGTGCGGTCCACGCGGACCAGGCCGAGGGATGGGTCGCCCTGGCCGGGGCGAGCGAGGAGCTGCTGGAACGCTTCGACCGCCTCACCGGCGCCTACGAGCGCAGCATGCAGCTGCTCACCGGCTGATCTGAACCGGCCGCACGGCAGCCGCTGGGGCGACTGGGGTGACTTGGTGCTGGCGGGCGCCACCGCATCCGCGGGGTCGGGCCGTGACAGCGGTGTGTGACAGGGTGCACGGACGTGCCCGAGGCGGGCCGGGCGGGCTGCGTATCATGCCGAGGCTTTTGCCTCGTTCCGGTGCGTCTTCGGCGACGCGGGCACGGGGCTCCCGCGACCCAGCCGGTGACCAGCATGTCCGAACCCACCAATCCCCTCGTGCCCGATGTCGTCCTGCAGGGCCTGCTGCAGCTCGTGCAGGCGCATGGCGGCATGGTGTCGGTCAAGGAGGCAGCCAGTGGCCGCTACCTCTGGGCCAATGACCCGATGCTGCAGGTGCTGGGCGTGCCGGTGGACCGGCTCGTCGGCCATACCGACCTGGAGGTGCTGCCGCTGGCCGATGCCAGCTCGGTGCGCGCAGCCGACCAGCGTGCCCTGGGCGGCGGTGGGGTGGTCACGGGTGAGCAGCGCTTCGAGCGCCAGGGCCAGCGGCAGGACTACCGCACCTGGCGCTGCGTGCTGCCGGCAGCCGGTGGCCAGGGCCCCGGGCACCTGCTCAGCCTGTGGTGGAACGACACACCCGCCCGCCAGAGTGCCCAGCAGCTGCAGCAGGCGCTGGCCCAGATCGAGCGCCAGCACGGGGCGATGGAGCAGATGCGCCGACAGCAGGCCGAGGGCATCGACCGGCCGAGCGAGCTGTTCCGCCGCGAGCACTTCGAGGAGCATCTGCGGCGCGAGGTGGCACTGTCCCTGCGCGAGCAGCGTGAGTTCGCGCTGGTACTGATGGCGGTGGACCGCTTCGAGGAGTTGCGCAGCCGCCAGGGCGATGCGGCGGTGAAGCGGGTGGCCGAGAGCATCGCCCAGCTCATGCGCAGCAACACCCGGGCGATGGACGTGCTGGCGCAGCTGGGCGAGGACCGCTTCGCGATCCTGTTGTCCGGCGTGGGCCTGGCCACCGCCTACAACCGCATGGAGCAGCTGCGCCGTGCCTGCACCAGCCAGCTGGTGGTGGTGGAGGGGCGCAGCTTCAACTTCGAGATGTCGGTGGGCCTGGCCGGCTTCCCGCACACCGCAGAGACGCTCGACGACCTCAGCCAGGCCGCGATCCGCGCGCTGCAGGATGCCCGCAAGCGCGGTGGCAGCCGGGTGACGCTGGCGCCAATCCGCCTGGGCGACGGCAGCATGACGGGCCAGGCGGCCTGAACCGGCCGCGGACCGGGCTGCGGGTGGTTGTTCAGCCCCGCAGGGCCTTGTTCAGCATGTAGGCCGCCAGGCCGTAGAGCACCAGCGCGAAGACGCGCTTGAGCTGCGCCACGTTCATCGCGTGCGCGGTGTGCGCGCCCAGCGGGGCGGTGAGCACGCTGGCGCTGGCGATCACGCCGAGTGCGGGCAGCCAGAGGTAGCCGAGCGCGCCGGGCAGGCCGGTGTCGAGCGACCAGCCGCCGATCACGTAGCCGACCGTGCTGGCCAGCGCGATCGGGAAGCCCAGCGCCGCCGAGGTGGCCACCGCATTGTGGATCGCGACGTTGCACCAGGTCATGAAGGGCACGGAGATGAAGCCGCCGCCCGCGCCGACCAGCCCGGAGATGAAGCCGATCACGCTGCCCGCGGCCACGCGGCCGGCCGCACCGGGCATCTGCCGGGTCGGCTTGGGCTTCTTGTCCAGCAGCATCTGGGTGGCCGAGAAGGCCACGAACAGACCGAACACCAGCGCCAGCGCCTGGCCCTTGAGCAGCGCGAAGACGCCGGCCCCGGCGACCAGGCTGCCGATCACGATGCCCGGCGCCAGCGTGCGCACCAGGTCCCAGCGCACCGCGCCGCGGCGGTGGTGTGCCCGCACGCTCGACAGCGAGGTGAAGAGGATGGTCGACATCGAGGTGGCGATCGCCATCTTCACGCCCAGCCCGGCGCCGATGCCGCGCGTATCGAGGATCAGCGTGATGAAGGGCACCATCAGCATGCCCCCGCCGATGCCCAGCAGGCCAGCAAGGAAGCCGGTGCAGCTGCCCAGCAGCAGCAGTTCGGCGATCAGGGTGAGGTCGAAATTCATGCGGGTTCAGTCACGCCCAGCAGCGCCAGCACGGCCTGCCACTCGGCGAGGGTCACGGGGGTGATGGACAGGCGGTTGCCGGGGCGCAGCAGTGCCATGCCGGCCAGCTCGGGGTGGCTGCGCAGCTCGGCCAGGCCGAGCTGGCGGGTCCGGCGGACGAAGCGCACGTCCACATGCAGCCAGCGCGGGGCGGCTGGCGAGGCCTTGGGGTCAAAGTACGGGCTGGCTGCGTCAAACTGCGTGGCATCCGGGTAGGCCGGCGAGGCCACCTCGGCCAGGCCGGCGATGCCCGGCTCGGGGCAGGAGGAGTGGTAGTACAGCACCCCGTCGCCGATGCGCATCGCGTCGCGCATGAAGTTGCGTGCCTGGTAGTTGCGCACGCCGGTCCAGGCCACCGTCTGGCCGGGCAGGCGGGCGAGCTCGTCGATCGAGCACTCGTCCGGCTCGATCTTCATCAGCCAGTGCCGCGGCTCGACGACGCGGTCATCGTCGCCGTCGCAGGGAAGGGGGGAGGGGAAGGGAGAGGGGGATGCCACAGGCGGTGGATTGTGGCAAAGGAAAAGGTGTCCACCGCGAACCGAAGGCCGCATTCCTGAACCCAGGGGATTCAGGGGGGCAAGGTCAACCTGACTTCGGGTTCATCTGACGCGAGACGATCACACCAGCCAGGTGATGTTCCAAGCCCAGGCTCGCGAGAGCATCGGTTCAAGGAACTAAAAACCTCCGCGGACGCAGTGGACGAGGCCATTCTAGACGTCCCCAAAGCCCTCAGAGCAACTGTCCGTCTCCGCCGAGTGCGGCATCCACACGGCGCACCAGGCCTTCCACGTCGATGCTGCAGGGCGTGCCCTGCGAGGCCGCTGCCGCTGGCGCTGCGGCGGGCGCGGCGCTGCCGCGTTCGGCCAGCGCGTAGGCCAGGTTGAGTGCGGCCAGCACGGCGATGCGCTCGCGCGCCTTGACCTTGCCGGCGTCGCGGATGGCGCTCATCTCGCGGTCCACACTGCCCACGGCTTCGAGCAGATCGGTTTCCCGCCCGTCCGGGCAGGCCAGGATGTAGGTCTGGCCCATGATGGCCACTTCGAGCTGCTTCACAGGCCACCTCCGGATGTCGTGTTGCGCTCGTGCGCATCCACCTCGCCCACCGGCAGGCGTTCGATCAGGGCGTCGATGCGGCTGCGCGCCGCGGCCAGGCGAGAGCGCAGGTTGTCGCGTTCGGCCGCGACCGTGGCGAGTTGCTGTTCGAGCAGGGCGTTGGTGCGCTTGAGTTCTTCATGCCGCAGCAGCAGCCGTTCAACCCGGTCGGCGAGGTCTTCGAGTGTGGACATTGCGCAGGTAGGGGGGCGTGTGCAGGGCAGGTCGCCCCGAGCGGGATGATTGTAGTGGGCGGGGTCCGAGGTGATTACAATTCACGCTGTTGGTGCTCGTGCCGGCGTTCACGTCGGCACGGTTAAACGGGAAGCAGGAAAGCCGACTCCTCCGGAGAACGCTCAACCTGCGCTGCCCCCGCAACGGTAAGCGGACGGGAGTTCACGCTCCCTGCCACTGTGCACAAACCACTGGGTCGCATCGCGAACCGGGAAGGTCACAGGGGTTCGTCCGTCAGCCCGGATACCGGCCGACAGGAGGCCGCTGCCGTTGTGCAGCGGCCGTTTCGCGTCGACCTGCGGGGAAGCGGGTGGCGCGCACCATGTCCCTTGGCTCCCGATGAAATTCCCCTCTCGAACGCTGGCTGCGTTCCCCCCGCGGCGCCTCGCCGCGGTGTCCCTGTGCGTGGCCGGTTGCGCGGCCTCCCCGATGGTTGCCGCCCAGGCAGCCGCCTCCCTGGACCAGGTGGTCGTCACCGGTTCGCGCTTCAGCGATGACCCGCGCGGCCTGCCCTTCGGCGTCAGCGTCATCACCGCGCAGGACATCCGCCGCTCCGGTGCGGGCACCGTCAACGAGGCCGTGATGAAGCTGCTGGGCGTGCCCGGGCGGCTCGACCTCTACGGCGGCGGCGAGTACGCGCTGGACCTGCGCGGCTTTGGCAGCACCTCCGACAGCAACATGGTCATCGTGGTCGACGGCCTGCGCCTGAGCGAAGGCGACCTGGGCGGTACCCGCCTGGCGGGTATCCCGATCGACACCGTCGAGCGCATCGAGGTGCTGCGCGGCAGCGGTGCCGTGCTGTACGGCGAGGGCGCCACCGGCGGCGTCGTGATCATCACCACCAAGGCCGGCCGGGGGGCGCAGCGGCGCAACACCGCGCAGGTCTATGCCGCCGCTGGCAGCCACGCGACCCGCGAACTGCGTGCCGGTGCCACCCTGGTGGCCGGCGACTTCTCGGTGGACGTGGCCGGCAACCGCCGCCTGTCCGACGGCCACCGCGACAACGGCGAGTCGGCCACGCGGGGCGGCTCGGTGGCCGCCCAGTGGGCAACCGACGGCCTGCGCATCGTCCTGCGCCATGGCGAGGACCGCCTCAACGCCGGCCTGCCGGGCGCGCTGTCCACCGCGCAGTACGACAGCGACCCGAGCCAGACGGAACACCCGAACGACTGGGTGCGCATCATCAACCGGCGCAACAGCCTGCAGGCCGACTGGCGCCTGGGCGACTGGGAGTTCGGCTTCGACGCCGGGCAGCGCGCCAAGCAGGTGCGCAGCCTGAGCACCTACTTCGGCTCGGCGTCGAGCTACGACTACGACGTGGCGGCCGACCAGGTTGGCGCCCGGGCGCGCTACAGCGCTACCCTGGGCGGCCTGCGCAACAGCCTGGCCGGTGGCGTGGACCTGAGCCACTGGGACCGGGACGTGGCCGGCACCTACGGGTCGAGCGCGCGGCAGACCAACCGGGCCGTCTACCTGCGCGATGACCTGACGCTCGAAGGCGGCACCCGCCTGAGCGCCGGCCTGCGCCGCGAGGCCATCCAGAAGACCCACAGCGGCGTCACGGCCGCGCTTGAAGACACCCTGCAGGCCTGGGAGCTGGGTCTGGTGCAGCCCCTGGCCGCCCAGTGGCAGGCCTATGGTCGCCTGGGCCGCAGCTTCCGCCTGGCCAACGCCGACGAGTTCAGCTACACCTCCGGCACGCCGCTGCGGCCGCAGATGTCGCGCGACGTCGAACTCGGGGCGCGCTGGAGGGCCGAACGCGACCGGGCCGACCTGCGCCTGTACCGCAACAGCCTGCGCGACGAGATCGGCTACGACCCGTCGGCCAACGGCGGCTGGGGTGCCAACGTGAACTACGACCCGACGCGCCGCCAGGGCATCGAGCTGGAGGGCAGCCACGCGCTCACGCCGGCGCTGGAGCTGCGCGCCACGGCCGCGTGGCGCCAGGCGACCTTTGTCGGGGGCGCCTATGACGGCAAGGACGTTCCGCTGGTCAACGCCGGCAGCGCCTCGCTGGGGGCGCAGTGGCAGGCGCTGCCGGGGCACCGGCTGGGGGCGACCCTGGTGTACGCCTCGTCGCGCCACCCGGACCTGGCCAACAGCTGCAGCATGCCCTCGGTCACCACGCTGGATCTGCGCTGGGCCTGGGAGCTGCCGGTGGTCGAGCTGAGCGTGGCGGTGGGCAATGCCACCGATCGCAAGTTCTACACCCAGGCCTACGCCTGTGCGAACGGCCTGCCCACGTCGATCTACCCGGAGCCCGGGCGCAGCGTGACGGCCGCGGCGCGGCTGAACTTCTGATCCGCCACGGATTGACACGGGGCACGGGCCGCAAGGCGGGGGTGGTTGGATGAAGCCGACACACGAGCTGATCCTCGGCGGGGCCAAGAGCGGCAAGTCGCGCCGTGCCGAGGACCTCGCCGCGCACTGGCTGGCCGGTGCGGGCGGCCGCTCGGCCGTCCTGCTGGCCACCGCGCTGGCGGGGGACGACGAGATGGCCGCGCGCATCGCGCGCCATCGGCGTGACCGTGCCGAGCGTGTGCCGGACTTGGCCACGGTCGAGGTGCCGGTCGACCTGCCTGCCGCGCTGCAGGCCCAGGACGACCCGCAGCGCCTGCTGCTGGTCGACTGCCTGACGCTCTGGCTGACGCAGTGCCTGCTGCCGCCACCCGGGGCCGCCCCGCAGGACTGGGCCGCCCTGGAGCAGGCCCTGTTGCAGGCGGTGCAGGCCGCTCGCAGCCCGCTGGTGTTCGTCTCCAACGAGATCGGCCTGGGCGTGATGCCGATGTCGCCCGAGGCGCGGCGCTGTGTCGATGCGCTCGGGCTGCTGCACCAGCGGCTGGCCGCCGCTTGCGACCGCGTCACCCTGCTGGTGGCCGGCCTGCCCTTGGCCGTGAAAGGCGCCTTGCCATGACCCGATTCCTCCTGTGGTGGCTGCTCCTGATCGCCCAGCCCACCCTGGCCGCGGGCATCCAGGTCACCGACGACCGGGGCGTGACGCACCGCTTTGCCGCGCCGCCGCAGCGCATCGTCTCGATGCTGCCCTCGCTCACCGAGAGCGTCTGCGCGCTGGGCGGCTGCGCCCGGCTGGTCGGCGTCGACCGCTATTCCAACTGGCCTGCGTCGGTGGAGAAACTGCCCCGGCTGGGCGGGCTGGACGATGCGCTGATCGAAGGCATCGCCGCGCTGCGCCCGGAGGTGGTGCTGGCCTCCACCTCGGCGCAGTCGCTCGACCGGCTCGACGCCCTGGGCCTGAAGGTGCTGCGCCTGAAGTCCGACAGCCACGCCGACACCCGCCGCACCCTGGGCCTGCTGGCCGAGCTGCTGGGCAGCCCGGAGCAGGCGGCGCAGGTCTGGGCGGCGGTCGAGCGTGACCTGGCTGCCGCCGCGGCGCGTGTGCCACCGGCCCTGCGCGGCGCCAAGGTCTATTTCGAGATCGGCGGCGGGCCCTACGCGGCCGGGCGCAGCTCCTTCATCGGCGAGACGATGACCCGGCTGGGCCTGGTCAACATCGTGCCGGCAGAGCTGGGGCCGTTCCCGAAGCTGAACCCGGAGTTCGTGCTGCGTGCGCGCCCCGATGTGGTGATGGGCGTGCAGCACGAGGCCGCCGCGATGGCGCAGCGCCCCGGCTGGGCGCAGCTGCCGGCGCTGCAGCAGGGCCGCCGCTGCGACCTGCCCACCGCGCAGTACGAGATAATGGGCCGACCTGGCCCGCGCCTGGGCGAGGCCGCCGGCCTCCTGGCCGACTGCCTGCAGCGCGTGGGCACGATGGCGGGAGCAGGGCGGTGATGGCGCTCCCGCAGGCCGCGTCACCGGCCACCGCGTCCCGGCCAGCGCCAGGCGCGGCCGACCACCTTCGGCAGCGCCGCCGCCTGCTGGGCTGGCTGGGGCTGGGCCTGCTGGTCGGCCTGCTGGCCGGGCTGGTCACCGGCAGCGCCGGTTTCTCCCTGGAGACCCTGCAGTCGGACCTCGCGGGTGAGCAGGCCTGGCTGATCCTGGGCGAGATCCGCGCGCCGCGCACCCTGGGCGCAGCCCTGGTGGGGGCCCTGCTCGGCCTGGGCGGGGCGCTGGCTCAGGGGCTGTTCCGCAACCCGCTGGCGGATCCCTACCTGCTCGGTGCGGCTGCCGGCGCAGGCTTGGCGGTGGTGCTGGTGCTGGCCGGGGCCACCCTCGGCGGGCTGCAGCTCAGCCTGACGGCCGCGCTGTGGCTGGAGCGGGTCGGGCTGGTGATGGCCGCCTTCATTGGCGCGGTTGGAGGTGTCACGCTGACGCTGCTGCTGGCGCGTGGGGCGCTGCACACCACCCGGCTGCTGCTGTCCGGCGTGGTGCTGGCGGTGCTGCTGGGCGCGCTGAGCGACCTGGTCACGGTGGTCTCGCCGGACGCGCTGCGGGGCAAGCAGGCCTTCATGCTCGGCAGCACCAGCTTCCTCGGCTGGTCCTCGGTGGCGCTGATGGCCGCCGGGCTGACGATGCTGCTCGGCCTGGCGCTGCGCCACGCCCGCGCGCTGGACGCCCTCACGCTGGGCGAGGACAGCGCCGCCAGCCTGGGCCTGGACCTGGGCCGCGTGCGGCTGCTGCTGGTGCTGCTGCTCTCCGGGGCCACCGCGCTGGCGGTGTCGCAGGCCGGCCTGGTGGCCTTTGTCGGCCTGGTCGCACCGCACCTGGTGCGCCGTCACGCCCCTGGCGCACACGCCTGGCTGCTGGCGGCCAGTGCGCTGATGGGCGCGGTGCTGCTGCTGGTGGCCGACGTGATCTCGCGCGCGCTGATCGCGCCGCAGGAGCTGCCGGTGGGCGTGGTGACCGCGGTGCTTGGCGGGCTCTACCTGTGCTTGCTGTTGAACCGCCGGGTGCGGGGCGGATGAGACCCCCTGTGTCAACCCCCGCAAGCGGGCCGAGCGCCGGGCCGCTCCCAAGCCGGCCCGCCATCCCCTCGGGGGATCGGACCATGTACCCATGGGACGAGGGGCTGTCATGAGGATGCCCCCGCCCGTGCTGGAGGCCACCGGCCTGCAGGTCGGCTATGGCGACCGCCCGGTGCTGAAGTCGGTGGACTGCCGCTTCGAGGCGGGCTGGACGGCCATCGTCGGCCCCAACGGCGCTGGCAAGAGCACCCTGCTGCGGGTGCTGGCCGGGCTGCTGCCGCCGCAGGCCGGCGAGGTGCGGGTGGATGGGCGCCGCCTGAAGGACCTGAGCCCGCGCGAGCGTGGGCAGCGCATCGCCTGGCTGGCGCAGCAGGGCGAGGTCACCGGCGAGCTGACCGTGCGCGAGACGGTGGCGCTGGGCCGCCTGCCGCACCTCGGCCTGTTCGGCACACCGGGGTCAGCCGACGAGGCCGCGGTGGACCGTGCGATGGCCGAGGCCGAGTGCGCCGACTGGCAGGACCGGCGCCTCAACGCCCTCTCCGGCGGCGAGCGCCAGCGTGTGCTGCTGGCCCGCGCCCTGGCCACCGATGCCCCGGTGCTGCTGCTGGACGAGCCCACCACCCACCTCGACCCGCCGCACCAGGTGGCGCTGGTGCGCCTGGCGCAGCAGCTGGCGCGCGCCCGCACCGTGGTCACGGTGATGCACGACCTGTCGCTGGCGCTGGCGGCCGACCGGCTGCTGCTGTTGCAGGCCGGCCAGGTGAGCTGTGCCGGCGCACCGTCCGACCCCGCCCTGCGTGATGCCCTGGAGGCGGTGTTCCGCCACGCCATCCGCATCGTCGAGCAGGACGGCCAGTGGGTGGCGCTGCCCCGCCTGGCCGCCCCGCCGGCACCTCCTTGAACCCTCCCCCTTCCTCCATTCATCGATGACCGCACGCGCCATCATGGTGCTGGGCACCACCAGCGGGGCCGGCAAGAGCTGGCTGGCCACCGCGCTGTGCCGCTGGTATGCCCGCCAGGGGCTGCGTGTGGCGCCCTTCAAGGCGCAGAACATGAGCAACAACGCCCGCGTCGTGCCCGGCCCGGGCGGTCGCATGGGCGAGATCGGCAGTGCGCAGTACTTCCAGGCCCTGGCCGCGCGCGCCGCGCCCGAGGTGCGCCACAACCCGGTGCTGCTCAAGCCCGAGCACGACACCGCCAGCCAGGTGGTGGTGCTGGGCGAGGTGCGGCGTGACCTGGGCGCCGTGCCCTGGCGCGAGCGCAGCGAGGCGCTTTGGCCCCCTGCGCGCCAGGCGCTGGCCGAACTGATGGCGGAGAACGATGTGGTGGTGATCGAGGGCGCCGGCTCGCCGGCCGAGATCAACCTGCACGCCAGCGACTACGTCAACATGCGCACCGCGCTGGCTGCCGACGCGGCCTGCCTGCTGGTGACGGACATCGACCGCGGCGGCGCCTTCGCCCACCTCTACGGCACCTGGGCGCTGCTGCCGCCTGGCGAGGCGGCACTGATCCGCGGTTTCGTGCTCAACCGCTTCCGTGGCGACGCAGCGCTGCTCGCGCCCGGCCCGGCGCAGATCCGGGCGCTCACCGGCGTGCCCACCGTCGCCACCCTGCCGATGTGGCACGAGCACGGCCTGCCCGAGGAGGATGGCGTCTTCGATCACCGCGCCGGCGGGGGGGACGAGGGCGCGCTGCGGGTGGCCGTGGTGGCCTGGCCGCGCATCAGCAACCTCGACGAGTTCCAGCCGCTGCGCCACCAGCCCGGCGTGCGGTTGACCTGGGCACGCCAGCCGGCCGACCTGGACGGCGCCGACTGGGTCATCCTGCCCGGCAGCAAGCACACCAGCGCGGACCTGGCCTGGCTGCGCGCGCAGCGGCTGGATGCGGCGATTGCCGCCCACGCGGCCCGCGGCGGCGCGCTGCTGGGCATCTGCGGCGGCCTCCAGGTGCTGGGCGAAACGCTCACCGACCCGGATGGGGTCGAGGCCAGCCAGGCCGCTCCCTTCGGCGGCGATGCCCCCGGCCTGGGCCTGCTGCCGCTGGTCACCCGCTTCGAGCGCGACAAGCGCGTCGCCCCGGTGTCGGCGCGCTTCGGTCCGCTGGAAGGTGCCTGGTGCGCGCTGTCTGGCGTGGGCTTCGACGGCTACGAGATCCACCAGGGCCGCACCGTCTTCCACCCCTCGCTGGAGCGCTGCGCCGAGGTGCTGCGCAACCCCGCCGGCGAGGTGCTGGGCTGGCAGCAGGGCAACGTGCTGGGGCTCTACGCCCACGGCCTGTTCGAGTCGCCCGCGGTGCTGCAGGCCCTGCTGGGCCACCCCGGCCGCACGCTCGACCAGGTGTTCGACGGCCTGGCCGACTTCATCGACCGCCATTTCGAGCCCGGTGCGCTGGAGGGGTTGCTGCGCCCCGCCGTGTTGCGCTGATGCCTGGCTGCTCCTTTTGCGCTCCCCGACATGTCACACACGCCCTACCTCCTGCCTGAGGTCGCCGACCTCGCCACCCTGAACGACGCTGCGTTGCCGGCGCGCCTGCAGGCCCTGATCGACGGCAAGACCAAGCCGCTGGGCTCGCTCGGCCGGCTGGAGGCCCTGGCGGTCCAGCTCGGCCGCATCCAGGGCCGCGAGCAGCCGCGCCTGGAGGCGCCGCAGGTGGTGGTGTTCGCGGGCGACCACGGTCTGGCCGCTCGCGGCGTGTCCGCCTACCCCAGCGACGTGACCTGGCAGATGGTCGAGAACTTCCTGGCCGGCGGCGCGGCGGTCAGCGTGCTGGCGCGCCAGCACGGCCTGGCGCTGACGGTGGTGGACGCCGGCGTGCGGCACGACCTCGCGCCCCGGCCCGGCCTGCAGATTCGCAAGATCGCCCCCGGCACCGCCGACATGCTGGCCGGCCCGGCGATGAGCGCCGCGCAGTGCCAGGCCGCGCTGGCGGCGGGTGCGGATGTCGTGCGCTTGCTGCCGGGCAACGCGCTGATCTTCGGCGAGATGGGCATCGGCAACACCTCGGCGGCGGCGCTGATCCTGGCGCGCCTGAGCGGCCAGCCGATCGAGCGCTGCGCCGGGCGCGGCACCGGGCTGGACGACGCGGCGCTGCAGCGCAAGCTGGAGCTGCTGCGCGGCGTGCTGGCGCGTCATCCCGGCCACCCCGGCCAATCCGGTGTCAGCGAACCGCTGGACGTGCTGGCCACCTTCGGCGGCTTCGAGATCGCGATGATGGTCGGCGCGCTGCTGCAGGCCGCCGCCGAGCGCCGCGTGATCCTGGTGGACGGCTTCATCGTCAGCGCCGCGGTGCTGGTGGCCGCGCGCCTGCGCCCGGCCGTGCTGCAGCGCTGCGTCTTCGCGCACCAGAGCGACGAGTCCGGCCACCGCCTGCTGCTCGACCTGCTCAACGCCCAGCCGCTGCTGCAGCTCGGCCTGCGCCTGGGCGAGGGCTCGGGCGCCGCGCTGGCCTGGCCGCTGCTCGAATCGGCCTGCCGCATCCTGGCCGAGATGGCCAGCTTCGAGTCGGCCGGCGTATCCGACAAAGCCACGGACAAGGACGCCTGAGGTCGGGGGCGCCATGGGTCACCTCGCCCGCGAGCTGCGGCTCTTCCTCATCGCGCTGCAGTTCTTCACCCGCGTGCCGGTGACGGGCCGGCTGGCCGACTGGGTCGGCTGGTCGCCCGAGGCGATGCACGCCAGCGCCCGCCACTACCCGGCGGTGGGGCTGCTGGTGGGCGCCTTCAGCGCGCTGCTGCTGGCGGCGGCGCAGCTCTGGCCGCTGCCGGTGGCGGTGGGGCTGGCGATGGCCGGCTCGGTCTGGCTCACCGGCGGCTTCCACGAGGACGGCCTGGCCGACACCTGCGACGGCCTGGGCGGCGCCGTCTCGCGTGAGCGGGCACTCACCATCATGAAGGACTCCCGCCTGGGCAGCTACGGCGCGCTCGGGCTGGTCTTTGTGCTGGGCCTGAAGGCCGCCGCGCTGCACGGGCTGGCGGTGCAGAGCCTGCCGCTGGCCGCCGCGCTGCTGGTCTGGGCGCACGCCGCCTCCCGTGCGCTGCCGGTGGCGCTGCTCTGGCTGCTGCCCTACGCGGGGGATGTCGAGCACGCCAAGGCCAAGCCGATGGCGCAGCAGATCTCCGGTGCCGGCCTGGCCGTCGCGCTGGGCTGGGTGGCGCTGGCGACGGGTGCGCTGGTCGTCGTGCTCGGCGCCTGGGGGCTACCGCTGGCGGCGCTGGTGGGCCTGATCGGGATGGGCGCGTGGTGTGCACGCTGGTACCGGCGCCGGCTGGGCGGCTTCACCGGCGACACGCTGGGCGCGGCGCAGCAGCTCGGCGAGCTGGCGGCCTACCTCGGCGCGCTGGCGTTGCTGCCGCTGATGCCACCGATGGGTGGTGCCCATGGCTGAGCTCTGGATCTGGCGCCACCCGCGCCCGGACGGCGCCGCCGGGCGCTGCATCGGCGCGGGCAGCGACCTGCCGGTGGACCCGCGCCGCGCCAAGCGGCTGGCGCACCGCATCCGCCAGCAGGCCCGTCGCGCCGGGCTGCCGCGGGTGATCGCCACGTCGCCCCTGCGCCGCGGTGCCGCCGTGGGCCGCTGGCTGCGGCGCTGGGGCTGGCGGCATGGGGTCGATGCCCGGCTGGCGGAGCTGCACTTTGGTGCCTGGGACGGTCAGCCCTGGTCGGCGATCTCCCGCGAAGCCTTCGCCGCCTGGGAGGCCGACTTCCTGGGCCACGCGCCCGGTGGGGGCGAGAGCCTGGCCGCGCTGCGCCAGCGCCAGGCCGAGTGGCTCGATGAAGCCGGCGACCTCCCGGCGCGCCTGGTGGTCGGCCACGCCGGCTGGATCAACGCGCTGCGCACCCGCCACCACCCGCAGCTCACCGCCGCCAACTGGCCGCGCCCGCTGCGTTACGGCCAATGCTGGCGCGAGCCGGCCGCTTCCGATGCGCTCAACCCGACACCGCCCGACGCCCGCTGAACCATGACCGCTGACCTGCTCCCCCGCCGCATCGTCTGCCTCACCGAGGAAACCACCGAGACGCTCTACCGCCTGGGCGAGGAGGCGCGCATCGTCGGCATCTCCGGCTACACCGTGCGCCCGGCGCGGGCCCGCCAGGAAAAGCCAAAGGTCAGCGCCTACCTGAGCGCGAAGATCGACAAGATCCTCGACCTGGAGCCGGACCTCGTGCTCGGCTTCTCCGACCTGCAGGCCGACATCGCCAGCCAGTTGGTACGCGCCGGGGTGGCGGTGCACGTCTTCAACCACCGCGACGTGGCGGGCATCCTGCGCATGATCGCGATGGTGGGGGCGATGGTGGGGGCACAGGACCGCGCCGCTGCGCTGCTGGCCGAGCTGCAGGCCGGCCTGGACGCCGCCGCCGCGCGCGTCAAGGCGCTGCCGTGCCGGCCCAAGGTCTACTTCGAGGAGTGGATGGAGCCGCTGATTTCCGGCAACGGCTGGGTCAGCGAGCTGATCACGCTGGCCGGCGGTGAGGAGTGCTTCCCCGAGCTGGCCGGCCGCTCGCACGGGAAGGACCGCATCATTGCCGACCCGCTGGAGGTGGCCCGCCGCGCGCCGGACCTGATCCTGGGCTCCTGGTGCGGCCGCAAGTTCCGCCCCGATCAGGTGGGGGCCCGCCCCGGCTGGGAGGCGGTGCCGGCGGTGCGTGATGGCCAGGTCTACGAGATCAAGTCCAGCGAGATCCTCCAGCCCGGCCCGGCGGCGCTGACCGATGGGCTGCGGCAGATCCAGGCGCGCATCCAGGCCTGGGTTGAACGGGGCTGAACGGAGCTGAGTGCCGCTGAGTCAGGGCGCCGGCGTCTTGTCCTTGAAGCCGCACTGCGCCGCGATCGCGCACTGCCAGCACTTCGGCGTGCGTGCCACGCAGACGTAGCGCCCGTGCAGGATCAGCCAGTGGTGCGCGTCGGCGAGGAACTCCTTCGGCACGCGGCGCATCAGCTGCTGCTCCACCGCCAGCGGGGTCTTTCCGGGCGCCAGCCCGGTGCGGTTGCCGACGCGGAAGATGTGCGTGTCCACCGCGCAGGTGGGCTCGCCAAAGGCGACGTTGAGCACCACGTTGGCGGTCTTGCGGCCCACGCCGGGCAGGGCTTCGAGCGCCTCGCGGCTGCGCGGCACCTGGCCACCGTGCTGTTCCAGCAGGATGCGGCAGGTGGCGAGCAGGTTCTTCGCCTTGGTGCGGTACAGGCCGATGGTGCGGATGTGCTCGGCCAGCCCGGCCTCGCCCAGCGCCAGCAGCTTGGCGGGCGTGTTGGCGACCGGGAAGAGCCGGCGCGTCGCCTTGTTGACGCTCACGTCGGTGGCCTGGGCCGACAGCAGCACGGCGGCGAGCAGCTCGAACACCGAGCTGTATTCCAGCTCCGAAGCGGGCTGCGGGTTGGCCGCGCGCAGGGTGGTGAACATCTGCTGGATCTGGCGGGTGTGCATGGGGCCTGGGGCGTCGTTGGGGGTTGCGGTTTCGGGGGAAGGGATTGCCGGTTCTGCCGCCTGCGTCCGGGGTGTCCCCCGGCGAAGCAGGGGGGGCGGACCTGCGGGCCCGGGATGGGCGGGCCCCGGCGGGCTGCCGAGAATCTCTCCGTCTGCCCGCCCTGGGTCTGGATGGCACCGCTGCCTGCGATGTGCCGGCATCCGTGCACCGGGGTGGACACCCAGGAGTGTGCATGTTGTTCGATTCCCCGCCACCTTCGTCCGCCGAGACGGCCATCCCCCCGCGGCGCCTGCCCAGCGAGGGCCTGGCGCCCGACGTGGCCGCACTGGCGGTGGCCTGCCTGCTGGTCGGCCTGCTGGCGCTTGCCGGTGCGCTGGTCGCGCCCGGGCTCCAGGCGCGGCCGGCGCTGCTGCTGCGGGTGCTGGGACTGGGGCTGCTCTTCAGCGGCGTGGGTGCGGGCCTGCTGGCACGCTGGCGCTGGGCGTGCAGCGCGGTGCTCGGCATGCTGGCCTACGGCGCCGTGGCCCAGCTGACCCAGGGCTGGCTGCAGGACGATGTGCTGGCAGCCTGGCTGGAGGCGATCAGCGGGCAGTCGCCCCACGCCTTCATCGCCCTGGGCGCCTTCGCGGACGGTCTCGGGCCAGCCTGGAGCGTGGCACTGTGCGGCGCCTGCGGCTGGTACCTGCTGCGCCTGTCGCTGCCGCTGTGGCACGCCCAGCTGAGCGCGGCGCCTTTCGTCAGCCCACCTCCCCATCCACGTCCCCATCCACGTAATACCAGCGCCCGCCCTCCCGCACGAAACGGCTGAGCTCCTGCAGCCGGTGCGCCCGGCCGCTGAGTTTGCTGCGCGCCACGAATTCCACCGTGGCGTGGTCGGCGTCCTGCGGAACGTGAGCACGCACCTGCAGGCCCAGCCACTTCAGGCCGGGTTCCGGCGCTTCCAGTTCCGAGGGCCGGGTGCTCGGGTGCCAGGTGGCGAGCAGGTACTCGCGCCGGTCCAGCACGAAGGCGCTGTAGCGCGAGCGCATGAGCGCCTCGGCGGTGGGCGCCAGCAGCCGCTGCGCCCCTTCGTGCCAGCGGCCGCAGCATTTCGCCAGCGGTTGGCCGGAGCCGCAAGGGCAGGGCAGGTGAGCGGGCGGGGCATCGGGCGGGGCAGTGCGGCTCATGCCGGCATCCTGCCAGAGCCGCCTGCCGCTGCTACGCTTGCGGCCGACCCGTGATCCCGCCACCGCATCGCCATGCTCCTGCTGCTCTCGCCCGCCAAGTCGCTCGACTACGACACCCCCACCGACATCGCTGCCACCACGCCGAAGTTCATGGCCGAGGCGGCGCAGCTGATCGAGCTGCTGCGCCCGCTCACGCCGGCCCACGTGGCCGGGTTGATGGACCTGTCGGACGCGCTGGCGCAGCTCAACGTCGGCCGCTATGCCGCCTGGCGCCGCCGCGCCACGCCGGCCAACAGCAAGCCGGCGCTGCTGGCCTTCAACGGCGATGTGTACGACGGGCTGGATGCGCGCAGCCTGGGCCGCGAGGACCTGGCCTGGGCGCAGGAGCACTTGGTGATCCTCTCCGGCCTGTATGGTGCGCTGCGCCCGCTGGACGCCCTGCAGCCCTACCGGCTGGAGATGGGCACGCGCCTGGCCAACCCGCGTGGCCGCGACCTCTACGCCTGGTGGGGCGACACGATCTCGCGCTACCTCAACCAGCGCCAGAAGGGCGTGCGCAGCGGGCCGGTGCCGGTGGTGGTCAACCTCGCGTCGCAGGAGTATTTCAAGGCGGTGGACCGCCGCGCGCTGAAGGCCCGGGTGGTGGAGTGCGTCTTCGAGGACTGGCAGCGCGATGCCTGGCGCATCGTCAGCTTCCACGCCAAGCGGGCGCGCGGGAGGATGGCGCGCTGGGCCATCGAGCAGCGCTGCAGCGCGCCCGAGCAGCTCAGCGGTTTCGACCGCGCCGGCTACGCCTGGGACGAGGCTGCCTCCGGGCCCGACCGGCTGGTGTTCCGCCGCCGCACGGACTGAGTACAGCGAGGCGAGCCGGGCTTGGCCGACCGCCCCGCAACGGGTGGTTGCAGCTGGAACCTGGGCTTGCCAAGCTCATTGAGGTGTCTCAGCCAAATGCGCCGCGCCGGGCTGCCAGAATTGCGCCCATGAGCACGCAGACCGTTTCGTCAAAGGCTTCCGCCAAGGCTTCCACCCAGCCTACCCAGGCTGCTCAGGCCAGCTCCGCCCAGGCTGCCAGCCCCGAGCTGCGCCAGTGGATCATCGAGCAGGCCCAGGCCGGCCACAGTCCCGAGTCGGTCCTCAAGGCCATGACCGATGCCGGCTGGCACGAGGCGGTGGCCGTTGCGACGCTGGAGGACACGCTCGCGGGGCACCTGGCCAGGCAGCGGGAGCAGGATGCCCTGCCCCCGCCGTCGCCGGTGCCCGAGCCGGACCTGCGTGGCTCGCCGTCGAGCGTGTTTGCGCACGACCGCGAGGTGCAGGTGCTGCTGAGCATGCGCGACCCCCGGGTGGTGGTGTTCGGCGGCTTCATGTCGCACGAGGAGTGCGACGCCCTGATCGAACTGGCCCGCCCGCGCCTGGCCCGCTCTGAAACGGTTCACAACGAAACCGGCGGCAGCGAGGTCAATGAGGCCCGCACCAGCCATGGCATGTTCTTCCAGCGCGGCGAGTCCGAGCTGCTGCGGCGCATCGAGGCGCGCATCGCTGCGCTGGTGAACTGGCCGGTCGAAAACGGCGAGGGCGTGCAGGTGCTGAACTACAAGCCCGGTGCCGAGTACAAGGCGCACTACGACTACTTCGACCCCGCCCAGCCTGGCACCGCCACCATCCTCAAGCGCGGTGGCCAGCGCGTCGGCACGCTGGTGATGTACCTGAATGCCGTCGAGGCCGGTGGCGGCACCTCCTTCCCGGACGTGCAGCTGGAAGTCGCCCCGGTCAAGGGCAACGCCGTCTTCTTCGCCTATGACCGCGCGCACCCGTCGAGCCGCTCGCTGCACGGCGGCTCTCCGGTGGTGGCGGGTGAGAAGTGGGTCGCCACCAAGTGGATGCGCCAGGGCCGCTTCGACTGAATTGATAATGGCGCGCCCCTGCTGCGACGCAGCAGGCGCGCCCTGATGCGTCACCGAGAGACCCGAAAGACCCGAGAGACCCTGGAGACTCCATGAAAACCATCCACGCCGCCTTTGCGGCCCTTGCGCTGGCCACCGGCGTGCACGTGCAGGCTCAGCAGGCGGCTTCCGCGCCCACGCCGCGTCCGATCCAGACCAGCCCGGTGGCGCCACAGCCCGGCGCCGTGCCGGCCCTGCCCGCTGCGGCACCCCAGGCCCCCATCGCGGTGAGCCCGGCGCCCACCGCGCCGGCACCGGCGCTGGGTGAGCTGCCCCAGCGCGCCGCCCCCAAGGCCGCAGCCGCAGCGGCGCCCGAGGCCTCGCGTGCCAAGGCAACGGCCGATCGCGCCGAGGCCCGCAAGCAGGCCCGTGCCGACGCGGCCAAGAAGCGCGCCGAGCGCCGTGCAGCCCATGCGGCCGAGCGCAAGGCAGCGCCCGCCAAGGCCGGTGCGCACAAGGCCGGCCCCCACAAGGGCAAGGCCGCTGCCGCAGCCGGTGAGGGCAAGAAGGCCGCCAAGGCAGCGGTGGCGAAGGAGGCGGGTGCCAAGAAGCACAAGGCCGCTGCGGCCGAAGGTGCCAGCGCGCGCAAGGGTGCACAGGCCGCCGACCGCGCCGAGCGCCGGGCTGCTGCCGAGAAGGTGCGCGCAGAACGCCGCGCCAAGAACGGCGCGGCCGCGGCCGCCAAGCCGACCCCGGCGGGCAGCCGCAACGACGGCTCAATGCCCTGAACGGTGCCCCGTTCAGGCCGAGGCCGCCGCAGGCGCGGTGGCCAGCCTGAGCACCTCGCCGTGCTGCGGCACGCGCACCGGCCAGCCCAGTTCATCCTTGATGCGCAGGCGCAGGCTGTCGGCTGCGCCCGGATCACCGTGCACCACCATCACCTGCCCGGGGGGCTGCGGCAGGCTGCGCAGCCAGTCGAGGATGCCGTTGGCATCGGCATGCGAGGAGAACGAGGCCAAGTGGTGCACCTCGGCCTTCACCGCCACGTACTGGCCGGCGATCTTCACCTCGCGAGCGCCCGTCACCATCTTGCTGCCGCGGCTGCCCGGCACCTGGTAGCCGGGGAAGACCACCGCGTTGCGCGGGTTCGGGGCGAGCGCTGCCAGGTGCTGCAGCACCCGTCCACCGGTGGCCATGCCACTGGACGAGAGGATCAGCGCCGGCCCCTTGCGGCGTGACAGCCGCTGCGACTCGGCCGGCGTCGCCACCACCCGCACCCCTTCGCACAGCGCACGCTCCTCGGCCGCCGAGAGCTTGAGCAGCCGGCGGTGCTGGTGGTAGATCAGCGTGGCCTCCTGCGCCATCGGGCTGTCCAGGTAGATCGGCAGGTCTGCCGGGATCTCGCCGGCATGCTTCAGGCGCTGCAGCACCAGCATCAGCGCCTGGGCGCGCCCGACCGCGAAGGTCGGCACCAGCACCGTGCCGCCACGCCGTGCGGTGCGGCGGACGATCTCGCCCAGGCGGGCCTGCGCGTCGTCGCCGGGGTGCAGGCGGTCGCCGTAGGTGCTCTCCACCAGCAGCACGTCCGCGGCGGAAGGCAGGGTCTGCGGGGCGGGCATCAGCAGGTCGTCCGAGCGGCCCAGGTCGCCGGAGAAAAGCACCTGGTGCTGGCCGTCGCCCAGGCTGACCGCGCAGGCGCCCAGCAGGTGCCCCACCGGGGTGAGCCGGGCCTGCCACCCGGGGGTGGGCTTGAAGGCCTTGCCGGTGCTCACCGGCCTGAACTGGTCCAGCGCCCGCTGGGCATCGCGCACGGTGTACAGCGGCAGGGCCGGGGCGTGGCGGCTCCAGCCGCCGCGGTTGGCACGCCGGGCGTCCTCTTCCTGCAGGTGGGCGGCGTCCAGCAGGATCACCTGCGCCAGATCGTGTGTGGCCTGGCTGCACCAGATCGGCCCGCGAAAACCCTGCCGCACCAGCGCCGGCAGCCAGCCGCTGTGGTCCAGGTGCGCGTGGCTGAGGATCACCGCGTCGACCTCGTGCGAGGGCACCGTCAGCGGTGCCCAGTTGCGTTCGCGCAGCGCCTTCCAGCCCTGGAACATGCCGCAATCCAGCAGCACGCGCGTGCCGTTGCTCTGCACCAGGTGTCGGGAACCGGTGACGCAATCGGCCGCGCCGAGGAACTCGATTTGCATCGCAATGCCTTTCTGCCGGTCCGGTCGTCGCTGCACGAACGTGCGAACCGTCACGCTCAAGCATGCCAGTGCCGCGCCGCATCGGCGTGGGCCGGGCCGTCGGTCATGACCTCGGTCAACTTGGCGTAAAGCGCAGACGCTGGGCCAAAAGCGAATCCGGGTGGATCGAGGCGAGGCCGTCGTTCCTGTCGTTGCGCAAGGGAGACGGCGTCGACTGAGAACGAAGCCATGTGCAGTTTGGGGTAAACGTTTGCTGGCGTTACATGTGGTGACGTGTCATGCTAGCAAGCTACAAAATGTGATCAATTTCTCAAATTCACACGCCTACGCCGCCCCGGAGACAGTTCCGCCATGGTCCCGATGCCCGAAGTCAGTGACACCCTTCCTCCCGCTCCCGGAGAGCCCGTGCGGTTGCGGCCGGCGCGCATCCGGGACTGGTCCCGGATGCTGTCGCTGGCGCAGCGCCACCTGCCCGAGTTGGACGAGGCGACGCTGGGGCGCTGGCTGCGCGATGAGCGCCACAGCCTCGTTGTGGCCATCACCTCCCAGGGCTTGGTCGGCCTGGCGCGGCTGGCGGTGCTGCCGGCTCGGCAGGTCAGCCAGCTGGAGTGCCTGCTGGTCCATGACGCTGCGCGTGGCCAGGGCGTGGGCACGGCGCTGCTGAACTACTGCGACGAGGTGGCCTGCGCCTGTGGTGCTCCGCGGATGGAGGCCCATGTCCCGGCCAACGACCCGGTGCTGCGGGCCTTCTGTGCCCATCACGGCTTCATCGAGGCGCGCAGGCCGGCTGCGGCCGGTGGCGCGGTGTCGGTGGGGCACCTGGGCGTGAGCCGAAGGGTGCCTGCCCGCCTGGGGCCGATGTGGGATCTGCGCCGCCTGCACGCCCCGCGCGTGCCGCCGGCGGCGCTGGAGCGTGCCGCGACACGCATGCTGTTCGACGCCTGGCTAGGCCGCAGTCTGCGGCAGCGGCCCGATGCCTCCCCGGCAGCGGGCCAGCCCTGGCGCCTGTTCAGCCCTGTCGCGAGCGGGTCGGCGGGCGCGTGAGCGCACCGCCGGCCGGACGTGCCGGGCGCTGCTGACCCCCTGCCGAATCGCGGCCGCCGTGGCCCGATGCAGCGTGGGCCGGCCGCCCGGCAGAGCCCGGCTTGGCGCCGGCCGGCGAACCGGCCGGGCGTCCAGTTGGTGCCTGGCCTGCTGGTGCACGGGCGCCCGACGGCGCTGCCGCGCGCGGGCGATCCCCCTGGCCCTGCCCACCTGGGCGACCCTGGCCCCCTGACGAACGGCCCGGCCCCGAGCCGCCACGGCCTGCGCCCGGGTGGTGGCTGCCACCGCCGCCGCCGTCGCGCCGGCCGCCACGCGGGCTGGGCGAACCATTGAGCGTGCGCCGGCCCAGCTGGATCGGCTCGGGCTTCTCGCTCGGGTCCGGCTCGTAGCCGCGCACCACCTCGCGCGGGATGCTGCGCTTGATCAGCTTCTCGATGTCGGCCAGGAAGCCTTCCTCGTCCACGCACACCAGCGACAGCGCCTCGCCCTGCGCGCCGGCCCGGCCGGTGCGGCCGATTCGGTGCACGTAGTCCTCCGGCACGTTGGGCAGCTCGAAGTTGATCACGTGCGGCAACTGGTCGATATCGATGCCGCGCGCCGCGATGTCGGTGGCCACCAGCACGGCCAGGTCACCGGTCTTGAACTCGGCCAGCGCCTTGGTGCGCGCGCCCTGGCTCTTGTTGCCGTGGATCGCCATCGCGGTGATGCCGGCCTTGTTCAGGTACTCGCACAGGCGGTTGGCCCCGTGCTTCATGCGCGTGAACACCAGCACCTGGTGCCAGTCCTGGCTCTGGATCAGGTGCGCCAGCAGCTCCTTCTTGCGCTCGCGGCCCACCGGGATCACCTTCTGCGCGATCGTCTCGGCGGTGGTGTTGCGCCGCGCGACCTCGATCACCTGCGGCTTGTTCAGCAGCCGGTCGGCCAGGGTCTTGATCTCGTCGCTGAAGGTGGCCGAGAACAGCAGGCTCTGCTTCTTCGCCGGCACGATGGCCAGCACCTTCTTGATGTCGTGGATGAAGCCCATGTCCAGCATGCGGTCGGCCTCGTCGAGCACGAACACCTCCACATGGCTCAGGTCCAGCGTGCCTTGCTGGTGGTGGTCCAACAACCGGCCGGGTGTGGCCACCAGGATGTCCACGCCGCGGCGCAGCTTGTCGATCTGCGGGCCCATGCCCACGCCGCCGAACATCACCATGCTGGCGAGCTTCAGGTACTTGCCGTAGGTGCGCACGCTCTCTTCCACCTGCGCGGCGAGCTCACGGGTGGGCGTCAGGATCAGGGCCCGGATGGGCAGGCGGCCGCGCGCATCGCGCTGCGCCGGCGTGGCACTCAGGCGGTGCAGCATCGGCAGGGTGAAACCGGCCGTCTTGCCGGTGCCGGTCTGTGCGCCGGCCAGTAGGTCGCCACCGGCCAGCACGGCGGGGATCGCCTGCTGCTGGATGGGCGTGGGAATCTCGTAGCCTTCCTCGTGCACGGCACGAAGAATCGGCTGGGCCAGGCCCAGGTCATCAAAAGTCATGGATGGGGTGTTTCCCGCAGCGTGCGGGACGTCTTCAGCTCGCAGCCACTCATTGCGAGGGCGCCAGTCGGAACAGCTGAAGCGGTAGCGAAGGGGGTCGGATTGACTGCGCCACCCGGACTGGTGCGGTCAGCGCGGGCGGATTGTAGCGGCCCGCTCCCGCCATGCCGTCGTGGCGACCGAGGTACCCCTTCCACAGGCGGCAGATTGCCGGATTCGGCGCCTGATCTAACTGTCATGGCCCGGGCGGGTCACCCTGGATGATGGAAGACACTGAGGGTGTGCGGGCCTGAGCGGGTAGAGGTCGGTCAATATTTTGATGGCACTCGACCGCGATCGCTAACTTGACCCGCTGCCGACCACTCGTACCCAGGATTGCCTGCGGGCGCTGCTGAGTTCCTTGCGGAGCCCGGGCGCCCGACAGCCCACATTAAAGAGAGCCGCCAGGCTTTGTCCCGGCAGGCCGTTGGTCGGCGGCACCTGCGCGGGCCCGCACGCTTGTGATTGTTGTTCAAGCTGCAGGAGCCCGGCAATGGATCTGACCCCGATGCACAAACGCGTGATCGCGCTGGACGTACACCAGGCCAAGATCACCGCCTGTGCGGTGGTCGAGCATGACGATGGCCGAGTGGAGGTCACCAAGCGCGACTTCGGAGCCTTCAGACGCGACCGCCGTGCCTTGGCGCAATGGTCGCTGGAGATTCGGCCCGAGGTGGTGGTGATGGAGAGCACGGGGGTGTACTGGAAGAGCCCGTTTGCGGCGCTGGAGGCGGTGGGCATCATCGCGTGGGTGGTCAACGCGCGCCATGTCAAAGCTGTGCCCGGGCGCAAGACCGACATGGCCGATGCGCAGTGGCTGGCCACGCTGGCGCGTGCGGGCCTGTTGCGCGCCTCGTTCATTCCACCGGTGGACTTGCGCCAGCTTCGTCTGGTGGCGCGTCAGCGGCAGAAGCTCGTGGGCATGTGCAGCGCCGAGAAGAACCGGCTGCACAAGGTGCTGGTAGATGCGGGCATGCGCATCAACGTGGTGGTCAGCGACATCCACGGTGCCAGTGCACGCGCCATGGTCAAGGCGCTCATTGCGGGCCAAGCCATGTACGAGGTGCTGGATCAAAAGGGGCGCCTTCGGGCCAGCCGGGACGAGTTGTTCGAGGCCCTGAGCACCGAGCAGTTCAGCGCCGCGCACCGCTTCGTGGCCCAGGAGATCATGCAGCACATCGAGCACATCGAGACCCGCATCGCCCGCATGGACCAATACCTGCTGGACGGACTGCGCGCCTGGCAGCCGCAGCTCAAGCTGCTGCAGACCTTGCCGGGTATCGACATCCAGGGCGCGGCGATGCTGCTGGTGGAGATCGGCGCGGACATGGACGTCTTCGGCAGTGCCGAGCGGCTGGCCAGCTGGGTGGGCATCTGCCCGGGCAACAACGAGAGCGCGGGCAAGCGCAAGACCGGGCGCATCCGCAAGGGCAACGCCTGGGTCAGAAGGCTGCTGTGCGAGTTCGCCCAGGCTGCAGCGCGTACCCGCTGCGCGCTCAAGGCCAAGTTCGACGCGCTGGCCATTCGCAAGGGACACAAGAAGTCCATCGTGGCGCTGGCCCACAAGATGCTGCGTACCGTCTACGCCATGTTGGCCAACGGCACCCACTACCAAGACAAGGAGGTCGACTACGAGGCCCTGAACGTCCAGCGCAACGCCCCGCGCTGGCTCAAAATGCTGCGCAAGCACGGCTTCATCGCCACCCCCACCGCCACCTGAGACTCGCTTGCCTGCTGACCTTGCGGCCCCGACCAGCCTCAGGTCAGGCAGCCACACGTCCGCGCTTGGGTGTCTTCCACATTAAGGCTCTATGGTCTTATGGGGTCATCTTATGGGGTCAGGTCTTGCTTTTTGCTAACAAACGCCAAGTCGCTGCGTCTCAGGCGGTGTCCAGCAAACAGCGGGGCAGGCAGGTGCTATTGCTTCCGAAGAATGACAAAAGACAAGACCTGACCCCATTTATGCATTGCTTCCGAAGAATGACAAAAGACAAGACCTGACCCCATTTATGCATTGCTTCCGAAGAATGACAAAAGACAAGACCTGACCCCATTTATGCATTTTTTTGCTGATGAATACTGGATCTCTGTGCCTCAGGCGGTGTACAGCACACAGAGGGGGCAGGCAGGTGGTTTGGATTCCAGGAGTTAGACAAAAGACAAGACCTGACCCCATTGACATTGGTGCCATTGACAATCAGGACTGCACCTCAACCGTGCAGAGCCACGCCGATGCACCGATCCGGGAGGTTGATCGCGCACCGATATGAGGCTCAACGAGGGTTTTTCCCGCTGTCGGTGCCTCCTGCTCATTGGTGGGGCGCTTGTGCACCACTTGTGGAATGAAGTTTGCTAACACGGTGCGCGCTGCCCGAACCTGGTGTTTCCGCAGCCTTGATCCGCCGCTTCGCCCCACAACCTCCCAGGCCTGCTGCTTCCACCCATGGACTCCTCCTTCCAGCACGGCGCCAATGCGCTGTTCATCCTGCTTGGCGCCATCATGGTGTTGGCCATGCATGCCGGATTCGCCTTCCTCGAGCTCGGCACGGTGCGCAAGAAGAACCAGGTCAATGCCCTGGTCAAGATCTTGGTGGACTTCGCCGTCTCCACCATCGCCTATTTCTTCGTCGGCTACGCGGTGGCCTATGGCACCAGCTTCTTCACCGGCGCCGAGACGCTGGCGGCCAAGAATGGCTACGAGCTGGTCAAGTTCTTCTTCCTGCTGACCTTCGCGGCGGCGATTCCCGCCATCGTCTCCGGGGGCATTGCCGAGCGCGCCCGCTTCGGCCCGCAGCTGCTGGCCACGGCGGTGATCGTTGGTCTCGTCTACCCGTTGTCCGAGGGCGTGGCGTGGAACCAGCGCTTCGGCCTGCAGGCCTGGCTGAAGTCGGCCTTTGGCGCTGAGTTCCATGACTTTGCCGGCAGCGTCGTCGTGCACGCCGTGGGCGGCTGGATCGCCCTGGCGGCCGTCCTGCTGCTCGGCGCGCGCGCCGGCCGCTACCGCAAGGACGGCCTGATGAGCGCGCACCCGCCGTCCAGCATCCCCTTCCTCGCGCTGGGTGCCTGGATCCTGGCGGTGGGCTGGTTCGGCTTCAACGTCATGAGCGCACAGACGCTGGACAAGATCTCCGGCCTCGTCGCCGTCAACTCGCTGATGGCCATGGTCGGCGGCACCCTGGTGGCCGCGCTGATGGGCCGCAATGACCCCGGCTTCGCCTACAACGGCCCGCTCGCCGGCCTGGTGGCGGTCTGTGCGGGGTCGGACCTGATGCACCCGGCGGGCGCCCTGGTGACCGGCGGTGCAGCCGGTGCGATCTTCGTCAGCCTGTTCACCCTGACGCAAAACCGCTGGAAGATCGACGACGTGCTCGGGGTCTGGCCCCTGCACGGCCTGTGCGGTGCCTGGGGTGGCATCGCCTGCGGCATTTTCGGCCAGCAGGCGCTGGGTGGCCTCGGCGGCGTCAGCTTCGCCAGCCAGCTCATCGGCACCGCGCTGGCCGTCGGCTGGGCCCTGGCGGGGGGCTTCCTGGTCTATGGCGGCATCAAGGCCTTCGTTGGCCTGCGCCTGAGCCAGGAAGAGGAGTACGAGGGCGCCGACCTCTCCATCCACAAGATCGGCGCCACGCCCGACCGGGAAGTGAGCTGGTGAGGGGGCCCTCCCAAACGGGCCGATGAGCCCACCACCCGCTGGGCTGCCGAAACACCTGTGGGGTGGATGCCCGGCAGGTGTCCAAGGTGGCTCAACTGCGGCGGGCCAACCGCGCGGCCAGGCTCTCCACCTGCCCCATCGACACCAGGTGCGCATGGATCAGCCCCAGCGCGCCGCTGCGGTGCAGGTCCAGCACGGTGGCGTCGGGCAGATCGCGCAGCTTGGCCTCGTCGACCATGAAGAAGCCCTGGGCCTGCACGGGCGTGCCGTCAGCCAGCTTGCCGTTGATCTCGCCGCCGCGCAGCAGGTCGAGCTCGACCAGGCGGCTGGCGAAGCGGCGGGTGCGGGCCGCTTCGTCCTCGAAGGCGTCGAGGAACTTCAGCAGCTCGGTGAGGAAGGGGCTGGGCTCGCCCTGGCCGTCCATCAGCGGCTGGCCCTCGCGGTCGTTGAAGCCGGGCCAGGCGCTGTCGACGGCGAGGCTGAAGCGCTCCCCGTCGGTGCGCACGTAGGCGAAGGGGTAGCGGCGCAGGAACGCGGGCAGGAAGCGCGCATCCCAGCGGCCGCTGGGCGTCACGGTGAGGTTCTCGCGCTCGCGCAGGCCCAGCAGCACCACCGGCGAGACCTCCGGCTTGCCGTCGGCCTGGGTGCCCACAGGGACGAAGGCGATCGGGAACTCGCGTGCCGCGGCGGCAAACTCGGAGCCGGTGACGAAGACGGCGTTCATCTCGGCCGCAATGCGCCAGTCCTGCACCGGCTGCACGCGCTTGCCGGCGTGGGCCTTGCGGTCCACCAGCACGACGTCGCGGTAGAGCGCAGAAGCCGCGGCAGGGCCGGCCGTGGCCTGGGGCGGGGTCGGCGATGGGGTCGTGTCAGCAGGGGATGGGTTGGTCAATCGTCTTCTCCTTGAGGGGTGATGCGGCTGGCCAGCAGCTTGTCCACGCGCTTGCCGTCGAGGTCGACCACCTCGAAGCGCCAGCCGTCCCACTCGACCGCGTCGGCGGTCTGTGGCAGCCGGCCCAGCAGCAGCATGGTCATGCCGGCCAGGGTGTTGTAGCGGCCGCGATCCTCGTCGGGCAGCTGCTTGAGGCCGAGGCGGTCCTTCAGTTCGGGCACGGGAATCAGGCCGTCGATCAGCCAGGAGCCGTCCTCGCGCTGCACCGCCCAGGCGTCCTCGGCCTGCGGCGGGGTGAACTCGCCGGTGATGGCCTCCAGCACGTCGCGCAGGGTGATGACGCCCTGCACCACGCCGTACTCGTCGACCACGAACACCATCTGCACCACCGAGGCGCGGAAGTGCTCCAGCAGCTCCATGCCAGAGAGCGTTTCGGGCACGAACACGGCGGGCTGCATGGCATCCACCAGCACCAGTTCGCGGCTGGCGGCCAGCTGCATCAGCAGCTGCTGGGCGGTGATGACGCCCAGCACGTCGTCCAGCCCGCCACGGCAGACCGGGTAGCGCGAGTGGCCGTGCTCGGTCAGCACGGCGAGGATCGCGTCGCGCGGGGCGGCGACGTCCAGCCAGGCGATGTCGCCGCGCGGGATCATCATCGAGCCGATCTGGCGGTCGTCGAGCCGGAACACGTTGCGCACCATCAGGTGCTCGTGCGCCTCGATGACGCCGGCGTCCAGGCCCTCTTCCAGGCTGGCGGCGATCTCCTCCTCGGTCACGCCGCGGCTGCCGCTGTCACGCAGGCCGAGCAGGCGCAGCGTGGCCTGGGTGCTGCCCGACAGCATGCGCACGAAGGGGCTGGCGACCACCGACAGCCAGGTCATCGGCCTTGCCACCAGCCGGGCCACCGCCTCCGGGTGCATCTGGCCCACGCGCTTGGGCACCAGCTCGCCGAAGATGATGGTCAGGAAGGTGATCGCCACCACCACCATGGCGGTGGCGCCGATGTCGGCTGCGCGCTCGGGCATCAGCACGAAGCTGGCCTTCAGCCAGGCAGCCAGCGGCGCGGAGAACGCGGCCTCGCCGACGATGCCGTTGAGCACGCCGATGGAGGTGATGCCGATCTGCACCGTCGAGAGGAACTGGGTCGGGTTGTCATGCAGCGTCATCGCTGCCACGGCGCCAACGTCGCCACTCTCGGCCAGGACCTGCAACCGGGCCTTGCGGCTGGCGGTGAGCGCCATTTCCGACATCGCGAAGGCGCCATTGAGCAGGATGAGGAAGATCAGAAGGGCAACGTCCATGGCAGGCACGGAGCAGGATCCGCACCAGAGTCGAAGTGGGCGGGGAGCGTAGCAGAATCGCCGCCATGATCTACCTTATCGGAGACCTGCAGGGCTGTTGCGATGCCTTCGAGCGGCTGCTGGCGCACATCGCCTTCTCGCCCTCGCGTGACCGGCTGTACCTGCTGGGGGACTTGGTGAACCGCGGGCCCTGCTCGCTGCAGGTGCTGGAGCGCCTGGCGCAGTTCGGCGATGCCGCCACCTGTCTGCTCGGCAACCACGACCTGCACCTGCTGGCGGTGGCGCACGGCGTGCGCCGGGCCCACCGCAGCGACACGCTGGACGCCATCCTGGCCAGCCCGCGCCGCGCGCACTGGCTGCGCTGGCTGCGTGCACAGCGCCTGGCCGTGCAGGCCCACGGCTGGCTGATGGTGCACGCCGGCGTGGCGCCCCAGTGGGATGCCGAGCAGGCGTTGTCGCTGGCCGACGAACTGCACCGCCTGTTCGACAGCGACGACCTGCCCGCCTTCCTGCGCGTGATGTACGGCAACGAGCCGGCCCGCTGGAGCGGCGACCTGCAGGGCGCGGACCGCTGGCGCCTGGCCATCAACGTGTTCACGCGCATGCGCTTCTGCGCTGCCGACGGGACACTCGACTTCCAGGTCAAGGAAGGTGCCGATGCGGCCCCATCGCACCTGATGCCCTGGTTCGATGTGCCGGGCCGCCGCACCGCGGGCCAGCCGATCGCCTTCGGTCACTGGTCCACCCTCGGGCTGCTTGACCGCCCCGACCTGCTAGCGCTGGACACCGGCTGCGTCTGGGGCGGGCGCCTGACGGCCGCGCGCATCGACGGCGGCCGGCGCGAACTCGTCAGCGTGGCCTGCGAGCAGGCGCAGCGGCCAGGCTGACGGGAACGGGAACGGGGACCGGCGAGCGGCGAGCGGGGAATGGCGGAACGCGGCAAGCAGATCTGCCACAATCCGGGTCCTCCCAAAGGAAGCGTGGCCGAGCGGTTTAAGGCACTGGTCTTGAAAACCAGCGAAGGGGGAACCCTTCCGTGAGTTCGAATCTCACCGCTTCCGCCATCACCAAGGTCGATGTCCGGCTTTGGTCAATTCCGCCCACACCGCCGGTCTAGGCGTTCAGCCTACGGCCTTCAGGTTCGAGACGCGGTTGCACCCTTGTGCCTTGGCTCGGTACATGGCTGTGTCGGCCTGCTGTCGGGTTGCGCGTGCTGGCTCGCCGCGCAGACGTTATCGGCGGCGCAGGGGCCCAACGCGAGGGCATCTTCAGCCGCCTGTCAAGCGGGATCTCCCCCCGCGGCTTGGCAGTGGGAGCACGCGCCGTCTTGACGATCGCCTGCATCAGCCCTGGCCGCGCAGGATCAACGCGTGACCCACCGCAGCCGGCTCTGCCCAGGGCTTGCGAGTGGACTTGAGGCGGTCGGTACATGTGGTGACACCTTCCGTGCGAACTTAACGGCGCTTGTGCACAGGGGAGATTTCTCCCCTTCAAACCGGGGAGTGGGCGGGGAGGGGGCGCCGCTAAGATGACCTCGGTTTCCTTCGCTTTTCCCCGCATCTCTTACCTCCACCTCTGGCGCTTGGGGCGCGGGTCGCCCGCGTGTATACGGCCCAGGGAGCAAGCACACAACCACCATGTCAAGTTCGTCGACTACGTTGTCCTCTTCGATCCACTGTCTGAACCACCGGGGAGCGCGCTTGGCATTGACCGCTGCCGCGCTGGGCGTGACCGTAATGCTGGCCGCCTGTGGCGGTGGCGGCAAGGAAGGGGCCACGCAGGTGGCCGCCAAGGTCAACAAGGAAGAAGTCTCCGTCCACCAGATCAACTACGTGCTGCAGCGCCAACCCGGCATCAAGCCCGAGATGGTGCCCGCCGCCAGCAAGCGCATCCTCGAAGGCCTGATCGACCAGGAACTCGCCATCCAGCAGGCCGCGGAGATGAAGATCGACCGGGATCCCAAGGTCGTGTCCGCCATCGAGGCTGCTCGCCGTGACATCGTTGCCCGTGCGTACGCGGATCGTGTCGCTGAAAGCGCCACCAAGCCGACGCCCGATGACGTCAAGGCCTACTACGCCAGCAAGCCGGCCCTGTTTGCCCAGCGTCGCATCTATTCCTTCAGCGAGTTCGCCATCGAGGTGCCTGCCGACCAGAGCCAAGCCCTGGCCGGCAAGCTGCAAAGCGTCAAGAGCGCAGACGAGCTGTCCAATGCACTGCGCGCGGCCAATATCAAGTTCGCCAGCCGCAACGTCACTCAGGCGCCCGAGAACCTGTCCCTGGCCATGGTGGACAAGATCGCAGCCATGGGTGAAGGCCAGTCCTTCAGCGTGGCCGTGCCCGCCGGACTGACCGTGGTCTTCCTCACCGGGGCCAAGCCGGCGCCGGTGACCGAAGAAACGGCCCGCCCTGCCATCGAGCAGTTCCTGCTCAACGACCGCAAGCGCAAGCTGGTGGCCGACGAGGTCAAGCGCCTGCGTGACGCCGCCAAGATCGAATACAAGGGCCAGTTCGCTGCGCCTGCCGCTGCGGCCAGTGGTGTCGAGGCCCCCGTGGTGGCGCCCACGGGTGCTGCCAGCCAGTGAGGGTGGGTCAGCCCTTCGCGGGGCTGGCCTCTTTCCGTATGCCCGTGGTCTCGGCCCGGGCTGTCTCAAGGTGATGAATCGCATGCACAACCTTTCCCGTGTACTCCCGTGGCGTCGCAACTGGTGGCTTCTCGTCATCGCGTCGGTGCTGACCTTCTTCTTTGCAGGCCATTCTTCTGCCGAGACGGCAGACGCGCGGCGGGACTACGTGTTGGGTGCCGGCGATGTGGTGCGTATCAACGTTTATCAGAATCAGGACCTGACCCTGGAAACTCGGGTCAGCGAATCGGGCACCATCAGTTATCCCTTGCTGGGTACCGTTCAGCTCGGTGGCCTGTCCATTCCCGAAGCTGAAAAGGTGGTTGCCAACGGATTGCTGAAGGGAAACTTCCTGCGCCAGCCCCAGGTGAGCATCCTCCTGCTTCAGATCCGTGGTAGCCAGGTGAGTGTGTTGGGTGCGGTGAACCGGCCGGGCCGATTCCCCTTGGAAGTCGGTAGCGTGCGGGTCAGCGAAATGCTTGCCGTTGCAGGCGGCATCACCACCGGTGGCAGCGACGTCGTCATCCTCAACGGGGTGCGCAACGGCAAGCTGATCCGGCAGCAAATCAACATTGCCACGCTGTTCACGGACGGTTCAGGTGCGGATCCACTGGTCCAGAACGGCGACACGTTGTATGTGGACCGGATGCCGGTCGTCTATATCTATGGTGAGGTGCAACGGCCGGGGGTGATGAGATTGGAGCGGGGAATGACCGTGATCCAGGCCCTGGCCATTGGTGGTGGCACCACTCAACGCGGAACGATCAAGGGCCTCAAGGTCCACCGCCGGACCGGCGCGGGGAGTGCGGTCCTTGAACTGGAGCCAGCGATGACGGAAGAGCTCAAGGATGGCGACGTGATCTACGTGCGCGAGAGCCTGTTCTGAACAAGGGGTCGAGTGATGAATCTCTCGCAGTTCATGTCCATTCTCCGGGCTCGGTGGCTTTCCGCGCTGATCGTGCTCGTCGTGACGGTCGGCACGACCATCGGCATCAGTCTGATGCTGCCCAAGAACTACAGTGCAGAAGCGACGGTTGTGGTAGATGTGCGGTCACCCGACCCGATCGCCGGCATCGTGATGGGGGCCATGGCTGCGCCGTCCTACATGGCCACGCAGGTCGACATCATCCAGAGCGATCTGGTGGCTCAGCGCGTGGTTCGGGAACTGCGGCTCAATGAGAACCCGGAAGCGCGGGCGAAATGGATCGAAGATACCGAAGGCCGGGGTGACTACATCGCCTGGCTCGCGGATGCCGTTCAGAAACGGCTGGAGGTCAGGCCCTCTCGCGAGGGAAACGTCATCACGGTGGTCTACACCAATCCTGATCCGCGGGCTGCCGCGAGTATTGCGAACGCCTTCGTGCAGGCATACCTGGCTGTCAGCGTCGGCCTGAAGTCCTCGCCGGCCAAGCAATACACCGAGTTCTTCGATGCCCGCGCAAAAGACCTGCGGGAGGCGCTGGAAAAGGCCCAGGCCAAGCTCTCCGTCTTTCAGAAGGACCATGGTCTGCTGGCCACGGACGAGCGGGTGGACGTCGAGACCCAGCGACTGAATGAACTCAATTCACAGCTGGTGGCGCTTCAGGCCATCTCGGCTGAATCCAACAGCAGAAACAGCCAAGCCAAGATTGCCGGGGACCAACTGCAGGATGTGCTGAACAACCCGCTCGTTTCCAGCTTGAAGGCTGACGTCTCTCGGCTGGAGGCCAAGATGAAGGAGCTCAGCGCGCGCCTGGGTGAGGCCCACCCGCAAGTGCTGGAACTGCGGGCCAACATCCAGGAGCTCAATTCACGGGTCGAGGCCGAAACCCGCCGTGTCACGGGGGGTGTTGGCGTGACCAGCAACATCAACCGCCTGCGGGAGGCCGAGGTCAAGGCCTCCCTGGAAGCGCAGCGCGCCAAGGTCATGAAGATGCGCGAGCAACGTGACACGGCGAATGTGCTCTTGCGGGAAGTCGAGACGGCGCAGCGTACCTACGACTCCGTCGTGCAGCGCCAGAACCAGACCAACCTCGAAAGCCAGAGCACCCTGACCAACATCTCGGTGCTGTCGCCTGCAACGGTGCCGGCCTTTGCGTCGTCGCCGAGGGTCACGCTGAACACCTTGGTGAGCATCTTTGCCGGCAGCGTGCTGGCCCTGGCGTTCGTCTTCCTTCGTGAATTGCTGGATCGGCGTGTGCGCACCGCGGTGGACGTGACCGCCTTGCTGGACCTGCCGGTCCTGGGCACCCTGCCCAAGCCATCGACCAGCCTGATTGGCGGGCGCTCTGCGCTCGTCCTGCCGGGTCAGGTGTTGGGGCGCCTGCCTCGCCCGCAGTCGTGATCAGCGATGGATATCGCTTTGTGCAAGTATCTTTCCAGGAGCGCTGAATGAGCTTGGGCGCACGCCAGCAGATCGGGTCGAAATCGTCTGGGCCGACATTGGTTCACAGCAGCGACGATGTCCACTCCACCTTTTCCGATGACCGAAGCATCGGGGACATCATCCGGACGACCAAGAATCTGACGGATGAGCAGATCGAGGCCATCGTTGCCCACCAGAAGGAACACGGTGTGCGCTTTGGTGAGGCCGCCGTGGCGCTGGGGCTGGCCAGCGACTCGGACGTGATCTTCGCGCTGAGCCAGCAGTTTCACTATCCCTATGCGCCGGAGCATGTCCGCGAGTTCCGCCAGGAACTGGTGGTTGCGTCTCAGCCCTTCGGTCGCCAAGCGGAGGCGTTCCGCGCCATTCGCAGCCAGTTGATGATTCGCGCCTTCAGCCCGGCCGAACCCAAACGAGCCTTGGCCGTGGTCAGCGCAGACCACGGCGATGGCAAGACGTTTTTCGTCGCCAATCTCGGGATCGCGCTGGCCCAAATGGGCGGGCGGACCCTGGTTGTGGATGCCGATTTTCGCCGGCCGCGGCTTCACCAGGTGTTCGATGTCCCGAACACCAGTGGGCTGAGCGGCATCCTGAGCGGTCGCCAGGAAGACAACGTCATCTACCAGGCCCCCGATATCGCCGGTCTCTATGTGATGCCGGTGGGTGTCACGCCGCCGAATCCGCTGGAACTGCTGGAGCGGCCAGCCTTCCGCCTGCTGATCGGCGAACTCATGCGCAAGTTCGATCACGTGGTGGTGGACACCCCTGCCGCTGTGGCCGGCAGCGATGCCATCGTGATCGCAGCCAAATGCGGTTCAGCGTTGATCGTCGCCAGCAAGGACAAAACGAAGACGAAAAATCTGCAGGAGGTCGTGGCCGCCGTGGGGACGTCAACTGCGCGGATCGCGGGTGTCATCCTGAACGAGAAGTCTTCTTGATGGCGAGTCGGTGTTTCCTCTTTAAACCAATCCCTGCTTGGTTGGTTTGATATCGAAACAAGAAGAGCCGGTTTTCCGGCTCTTCTTGTTTGGAAATTGATTTGTTCGAGTCTGTTTGGTAGTGATAAATGAAAAAAAATGATTCTCTGACAGGATGGCGGGGATTTGCGATTCTCTCAGTTCTTGTTGGGCATTTTCTGCCGGGACTCGGTCTGGAATCTGAGGGGGGCGGTTCCGTCAATGCTGGTCGTCTCGGGGTGGAACTGTTCTTCGCATTGTCTGGTTATTTAATTGGTGGGATACTATTTAAGGAAAACTTGCCACTTGATCGGTTTGCGGTTAGGCGTCTATCAAGAATTCTCCCGTCACTCTTGCTATTCCTGTTGACGGTCGGGGTTTACTACGCCTACAAAGGCTGGCTGTCGTTCGAACACCTGTTGTTTGTGGGTGTGGCTGCAAACTGGTACCCAACAGCGCTTGATATGGGTTTGCCGAGGCCTGTCGGCCACTTGTGGTCTGTTTACTTGGAGTTGCAGGGTTATCTGGTGTTGGCGGGGTTGGCTGCAATTGTGCGCTTTTGGCGGGGACAGGCATTAGTCGTTCTGTCCATGGCAATTGCTGTTTCTGTTGCCTGGGTCTTGCTGAACGTAAAATTCGAAGCTGATCCATTTTCTCTTAATTATCAAAAAATATTCTTTAGACCTGATGGTCGGTTGGTGGCGATGCTGTCTGGAGCTCTTTTCGGTGTCTTGTCGCTAGATAAGTTTCATATCCTGACTCGTGCTCCTGTCTTTCCAGTGGTCTTCTGTGTAAGCATCGGTCTTCAGTTTGGTCTGTTCCCGGATGCGATTAAATATACGCTTGGATCCCTGTTTATGGGGTTGAGTGTGGCGTTGCTTGCAATATCCTGTAATAATTTATTGTTGCGTTGGTTTTCGTTGCCTATTTTTGTGTTCTTGGGTGAAACGTCTTATTCAATATATATATGGCAGCAGTTGGTTTATGTGAACAAGGGTTTTTTGGGTACATTGGCTTCAGCCGCTGCTGCGGTTGCCATTGGTGGAGTGATGCATTATCTTTATGACGCGAGGGCGGCAAAATTTATTGGATCCCGGTTGGGTCGCTGTGTCCGCCCTTGCGCAGCTTCTGCTGCATGAGTTTTGATGGTTGGCATGAAATCATTTGACCTCTCTCTGAATTTCAATGGGTATGCGGCGAGACGATTTTTTGGCTCATTGGATGGATTGCGCGCAATCAGCATCATTGCGGTAATTTGGCATCACACCGCTCCCACGGGGACCCCGTCGTTGTTGGCGCACTTGGGCGGTCACGGTGTGACGTTGTTTTTTTCCATCAGTGGATTTCTCATCACCACCCTGCTGCTGCGGGAGTGGCGCAAAGGCGGGGCCATTGACCTGAAGGCCTTTTACCTGCGACGCACACTCAGGATCTTTCCGCTTTATTACACGGTGATCCTGATCTACGTGGTGCTGGTGTATGCGCTGGAGCGGCACTCGGCGGCGGGGCAGGCCTTCTTCGTCAACCTGCCCTACTTCCTGAGTTATACGTCCAACTTGTTCGTTGCCCTGGATGGGCGGACGATCTTCTACTTCGCCTGGTCGCTGGCGGCCGAAGAACAGTTCTATCTGATCTGGCCGGCCGTGCTGCTCCTGTGCCGCGCGCCGGCTCGGGCCGCCTGGGTACTCGTGGCTGTGGCCATTCTGGCGACGGTCGGGCAGGTCATGGGCGCGTATTTTGCACACAAGGTGCCGGTCGCCATCGTCATCGGGTCGCTGTTGGCCATCTTGCTGGATCGTGAGGGCACGTTCCGCCTGGTGGCCGCTGTGCTGGGCGGGCGCTGGGCTGCGCCGGCCGCCCTCGTGTTGGTGGTGGCCTGCGCCTCATCGTCCAGCCTGCCGCCTGCGTGTTTGCACACGGCATTGGCGATGTTCGTCGGTGCCTGTGTCGTCAGGGAAGATCACCTGCTGTCCACGCTGCTGACGAATCGCTGGGCGCGGTACATCGGGGAAATCAGCTACGGCATGTATTTGCTGCACATGCTGTGCAAGAACCTGGCAGCCAAATCCCTGGGCGCCGTGGGCGTGGATCCCGACAGCGCGGCGTTGTTCGCTGCCACGGTGGTGTTGACCACGGTGCTGGCCAGGCTGAGCTTCAAGCACTACGAGTCGTATTTCCTGAAGCTGAAGGAACGCTACACCGTGGACCGCTGAACGGCTGATCCGCCGAGTTTCCCGCCCAGGCCTCGGATCGCTTGTGCGCTGTCGAGCGGCGCCAGTTGACTGGGCGGAGCGGCGGCTGGTTGCAGGTTGCCGGGCAGCTTGCAGGCCCGATTGCCGCGGGCGACCAACGTGGCCGGCGTGCAGTCCTACGCCGAACGCTGGCGTTTGATCAGCCGGCCCAGGTAGGCCAGGTCCGCTCGGGTGGGCCAGGGCGTTGGCAGCGGCTCGCCAAGAACCGTCGGGTACATGGCCCATGAGATGGCCAGTCGCAGGGCCGCGCCAGCGAGCATCAGGTACGACAAGGTCACGAACAGGTTTTCTCCCTGCACGAACGGGATTGCGCAAAGGACCGGCACCGCCGCGATGGCCTGGCGGAAGAACACGAGGCCCGGTCGGCCGGCGCCGACGAAGCGCTGAGCCAAGGTCCAGCTGGCCCCCCCGACGACGCACTCGAACAGCAGGACGCAGAAGGGCGTGACCACGGGTCGAAACGCCGTACCGAACAGCAGTGGAATGACCCACGGGCTCAGGAGTGCACCCAGCGCTGCCACCAGGAGCATGGGCACGAAGGTCAGCCGGAACACGAAGTTGACCTTCTCCGACAGGACCTGGGTGCTGCCGCCGGCGTAGCGGGAGAATAGTGCCGTCGACAACGCGTCCTGTATCGAACCGATCATCCGTGAAACGCTGAAGGCCAGGGCGTAGAAGCCGAAGTTGGCGAGTGAACTCGCCCCGAGCGCGATCAGTTTGTCGAAGTTGAGCACGAGCAACCCGACCAGCACGGTGCCGTGCTGCAGCAGGCCGTAGCGCACGAACTCGACCACACCCAGGGCCGCGCCGGAGGCTTCGGCGGACCAGATCCTCGCGCGTGCCATCCACACGATCGAGGCCACGTTCACGCCAGCATAGGCCAGGACTTGCACGCCCAGCAGCCAGGGCAGCTCGACATGCAGGCCCAGTGCCAGCACGGGCAGCAGTGCGAGGGCATAGCCGAGGTTGGGCAGCAGCCGGGCCGCGTTGTGGAAGACGAGGTCGCTCCTGAGCGGCGACACCGCGATGACGAATGTGTTCAGCGCCATCAGGGCCGACAGCAGGAGCGTCAGCCACGACAGGTTCTCCACGCCCCGCCCTGAACTCAGGTGCGTGCCAAGCAGCGCCAGGGCGGCGGCGGCCAACGTGACCAGGCTCGCGGCCGCGGGGAGCAGCACGGCCATCGGTCCTGCCCTGCGCGATTTCACGAAGTAGACGAAGGCGGAGCCGAGCCCGAGCTGCGCGGATCTGGCCGCCAGCGTGGCGATCAAGATCACGGCAGCGAGCAGGCCTCGGCCCTCCGGCCCGAGCAGCCTGGCCGTCAGCACGGAGGTGAAGAGTCCACACACGGTCACCCCGACCGTGCTGAGCACGGTGAGGCTGGATGAGCGCAGGAAGGAGGCCAAATCAAGTGCCCAGTGGATGGCACGCCGGTCTGTGCCGACTATCTGCAGCGCTCAGGTCGGGCCGAGCAGCATGCGGCGGAGCTTCTCGAAGCGCCTGCGCCAACGCGAATGACCGACGAGGTTGAAGAACACCACATGGGCTTTGAAGGCCTGCCGACTGACCACGAGGGGGAGGTTCGTCTCGACCAAGACCGCCTTGTCGGCTGCTTCGGCGGTGTAGACGCCTGAAGTGCCGCAGTGGATGCCGGACCCGTCGAACCCGATGTTTCGCACCAGGGAGCGGGGTGGAAACAGGCTCAGCCCCCCCCTGAGGAACACCTGCGCGTACCAGAAGATGAACCAGGTCTTGATGCGACCCTGCTGGTTGCCCACCAGCTGGTCCCAATAGCGATGAGCGCCGTTGTAGTTGAACCGCCAGCGCTGTAGCCGGGAGAACCGGTCCATCACGGCGATGTCGCGGGCAAAGTATCGCCATGCCCGATCCCAGGTTGCCCAGCCCCAGCACAAAGGGATGGTCTGGAAATAACAGGTGTCGTTGCCCGGCCAGGAAACCGGGTAGGTCGCACCCGATACGTGCATCACCCGGTCCGTGTGCTGGTAGGCTTCCAGCGCATCGTTCATGAACTGCAGGAAATGGGGCGAAGTGACCAGGTCGTCCTCCAGCACGATCACGCGGCCGTGACGGGCAACGACCTCGGATACCCCTTTGATGATGGATTCGGCCAGACCCCGGTTCTCCGACGAGCAGAGCAATTGCACCGACCGGAATCCTTCCACCGTGCGACAGACGTCCCGAACCTCTTCCACCAATGCCGCGTCGGCAGGCTTCTTCGGACCGTCTGAATAGATGTAAAGGTCACTGTTCTCGGCCTGGTGGTTGGCCTTCAGGGCTTCCAGGGTGGCTGCCGTGTGTTGCGGCCGGTTGTAGACAAACAGGACGATGGGTGCGGTCATGCGTTCAGTTGCTCCAACAACGCAGAGACGTCGGCGCTGCGAAACAGGGCCGCGTGGGTCTTGAGTGTTTCCAGTGGCAGGTCCCACCAGGCCGCGTTCAGGAGTCGCTGGACGACCTCTGGTGGGTGTCGAAACCGGATGACCCGAGCGGGGACGCCACCCACGATGGCATAGGCCGGCACGTCCTCTTTCACGACGGCGCCGGCGGCTACGATGGCGCCGTGTCCGATCTCCACGCCATCGAGCACCACGGCGCCCGCGCCGATCCAGACGTCATGGCCCACCCGCGTGCGTGGCACTTCGTCGAGGTGCGAACGGTCGCAGAACGAAATGCCCACCTGGCCCCGGTTTGAATAGAACAGCGGATGCGTGGATACCCATTGGGTCGGGTGCACGCCCAGCCCGCCGACCAAGGTCCGCGGGCCAATCGAGCAGAACGCCCCCACGTCGCAATGGCTGACCTTGGCATCCGATACGTAGGTGCAACGCCCCAGCGACGACCCCTTGACCGAGGCTCCTTCATAGAGGCGGCAATACGCACCCAGGCTGCTGGCCGCATCGATGTAGGTGTTTTTGTCAATGCGTATGCCGGGGAAGCGGCGCATGAGCACCTTGCGGTGCCAGTGATTCCAGAGTAGCCGGGTCATCGCTATGGCGTGGCGGAGTGTCTTGGGCACGTCCCGCGCGCGGGCGGTGCGTGAAGCCCTGATTCTCAGCGGCGCAGCGCTGTCGCGATGCCGGGGCTGTGCCGCTTCAGCCAAGTGTGGGCGTAATGCGCGGCATACAGCACAGCCGCTTTTGGGCGGTTCATGCCGAAGACGTCGATGCGGGTCCGGTAGTCTTCGCGCAGTGCAGCAAACCGCGCCTTTTCGTTGAGTCCCCCGAGCAGGAAGCGGCAAACCGCGAAGTCGAGTTTCACGATGCGCACGGGATCCTGAGCCGCCTGGATGTGCTCCCCGATGTACGCGTAGTCGGCCGTGATGGGACGGTCCGTGCGATAGCGCAGCGGTGAGGCGCGGAAGAACATCGCCTGATGTTGGGCAAACATGCCGAGTTGGTAGCCGTCATGGTGGCGGGCATGGCGCAAGGTGCCGTGGCCGTCAGCCGTTTCATCGACGGAGTCGCCGTACAGGAGTTGCGCACCGGGTTGGCTGCGGATCGCTTCGGAAACCAGCTCCAGCACCCGAGGGTTGAAAAACAGGTCGCCGCTGTTCATGAACACGAGGTACTGACCCCGTGCTTGGTCGCAACCTTTGTTCATGGCGTCGAAGATGCCAGCGTCCCGTTCCGACGACCAGACGCACTGTCCTGGTGGCAATTGGGCAAGCCAGTCGGGCGTGCCGTCCCTGGATCCGCCATCCACAACCAGCCACTCGAAGTCCTTGCACGACTGCTCCAGCACGGAAGCCGCCGTACGCTTCAAGTTCGCCAGATCGTTGTAGCAGACCGTGATCACCGAAAACAAGGGATTCGGCCGCATCACCGTTGGCCCTCCTGCAGATGCCCGGTGCCGGAGCGGCCCCTGGACCACAGTACGCGCCACACGAACAAGGGGTTGCCGAGGACATAGCGGCGCCACAGGCGCCCGGGTTCGAGCAGCAGGCGATATACCCACTCGATGCCCAAACCCCGCATCCATGTTGGCGCCCGTCCCACCCGCCCGCTCAGGAAATCGAACAGCGCCCCCACACAGAACACCGCTGCTCCGGTCTGGTCGAGCGTCGCTGCGAAGTGCTCCTGTTTGCCGTTGCCCAAGGCCACCAGCACGACGTCGGCTCCGGTTTCGGCGATCTCGCGCCGGATCTCGGGTTCTTGCTCGCTGTGGAAGTAGCCGTCCCGCAAACCCACCACCCGGTGTTCTGGCCAGCGTTGCCGGATGACCGCAGCAGCTTGGCTGACCACCTCGGCACTCGCGCCCAGCAGATAGATCTTCAGGGTTCGGTGCGCGCTGGTCAGGAAGTATGGGATGAAGTCCGTGCCGTTCAGGTTGTCGGGAAATGCACCGTACCCCAGCAGGCGAGAAGCCAGGTTGATCCCTGACCCGTCGTTGACGACCAGAAAGCGGCGCAGCGCCACGCGCAAGGGCGGAGAAGTTGCGGACACATTCAAGAGATTGGCATTCGCAAAGGCGACACGCACAGTCTCGCCGGTCGAGGTGCGATCAAGCAACTCCTGCACCAAGGCAGCAGACTGCCGCACAGCGATATCGACACCCAGGATGGTCCGGTTCGTGCGAATCATGGTTTTACGGGCCGTCAGAGGGCAGTGCCGATACCGGCGCAGGCCGGGCAGGTGCGTGCTTGCGCATGTTGATGCCGCTCGCTAGTCACTGCTGCAGGCTGCGAAGGTGCGACAAGACGGGCCTGTCCACGCCTGCAATGGGTTCCAGCGACAGCAGGTAGGTGGGCGACCACGGGCCACCAGCCCAGACGTAGGTGCTCACGCAATGGGCCTCGGTCTTGCTCATGAAGGCCGTGACGGTGTCGTTCCAGTCTGACGAGGCGGTGGGGACACCCCATTCACCGACCACGCCCAACTTCCGGTATTTCTTCAGCCACAGGATGAAGGGATTCAAGCGCTTGTCGACTGCCCACTTGGCGGCCTCATAGGGCGCCTGAGAGGTGTACTTGCCACTGCTGTCTGCGTCGAAATAGGTGTGCGCTTCGTAGACTTCCTTGCCGGCCGGGTCGTTGATGAAGGGTGCAGGATGCGATACGTTCCATTTCATGGCGTTGCTGTACGCATCCCCCGCCACAAAGACGTAGTGCATCATGTCCACGCCGCGGATCGCTGTCACCGCCGCCTGGGCGGTGGCTTCCCAGGTTCCCCCTGTGTTGTACGGTTCATTCATCAAGCCGTAGCCGAGGAGGGACGGATACGCTCTCAACTCCGTGGCCAAGCGGCGCCACACGTCCGCCAGTGCGGTCACAGGCACCCCTGACCCGATGAGCACGCCGTAGTAGCGGTCGTAGTTGTGCAGATCGATGACGACCGACAGGCCCGTCGACGCTGCATGGTTCATGATCTTCTTGATTTCGGCGAGGTAAACCGTCGCCAGAGGACCCAGGGCCTTCGGTTGCAGCCGCTCCCATTTGATGGACAGCCGGATGCTGTTGAACCCGGCTGCCTTGTAATACTGCATCTGGGCCAGCGTCGGAAACCTGTAGTCCACGTTCAGCTTGCCCGGCAGGGCGGAACCAAAACCCGGGCCAGCCAGGTTTACGCCGCGAACAAATGGCTCCTGGCAAGCGGCTTGGCTGCCGAGAGGAACGAGGGCTGCGCAAACGGCAGCCACTCGAATTCCATTTGAGAAAAGCTGAAAGAGTCTGGACATGTGGGGCCCTGTATGTTTCAAGTTGGATGAGTATTCCGAAACAGCTGCTGTTTCAGGTGTTCATGCTGTTTCTGACGCAGAAAACTGCGCATGGGCGCGTCAAAGATGAATGGATCTTGCTTGAACACCGCGAGGGTGTAACCGGCAATCTTTCCTGCTGTCCACACTGGATTTGCACCACCGATCAGGTTGTAGACCGCCTTGACCAAGGTGTAGAGCGGTGCATAGCCATGCCGGTATTCAAAGCGACCTTGCAGCACGCCCCGGGCCCACCTGCCTTGGCGGCGGGTTCCCGTGGGGCGATAGTGCTTGATCATCAAGTCCTTCCAGCAGCGGGTTTGCCAACCCTTCATCTGTGCCGCCAGGAGATCAGCCAGATCCCAGCCGGGGACCGGGAGCAGCCCGCCGATGGCTTCGAAACAGGTGCGCCGATACATCTTGGACGGTCCAACGGGATGATCGTCGAGCACAGCTTCCATCTTCCACGATGCACCCTCTGCTGGCAGGTACGTGATGCCGCTGGCGATACCGAGCTTTGGATCGGCCTCGAAGCGCTTGAGTAATTCTTCAAAGTAGTCCGGCTCGAAGGACAGGTCGACGTCAAGTTTGACAACGTAGTCCCATTCTTCGTTGCGAATCGTCTCCAATCCGGCGTTGAAGACAGTCACCACGCCGGTCCCTGGGAAGTAGTAGCCACGATCGGTCAATGAAACCAGGTGAATCCACGGGTAGGTGGCCTGGAAGTTCCTGACGATCTCGGCAGTTTGATCGGTAGACCCGTCATCCACAATCACCCACTTGTGGGGAAGCCGCGTCTGCGACACGACCGACTCTACGGTGCGAACAATGTAGTCTTGCTCGTTCCTGACGGGGGAGATGAGGATGTATCGGTTGCCTGTCATGATTTCGTCGTGATGTGCTGGCCTGTGACTTCTTCGGCATACGGAACAAGGGTGTGTCGCCAGGCGAAGCGATCTTCGGCTGCCTGCACTGCTTGGTCGCGTGAGCCACGGTGTGGCGTCATGCAGAAGCGGAGCACTGCATTGGCCAACGCAGCACCGTTGCGTGGGGCGATGAGGATATCTCGCTGGGGTTCCGCGTACTCCGCAAAGGACCCGACATCTGTGAGGATGCAGGGCAGTCCGGCCGATTTCGCGGCAAACAGAACGCCACTCTGATCAATGTGCCGATACGGGAGAATCATCGCATCGGCGGCGCTGAGCAACGGCACGATGAGATGCTCGTCGACATAGCCCAGATGAAGCCGGATGCGAGACGCATGAGGATGGCCCTTTACCTTCTTCAGGATGGACTCGCGCAGTGGGTTGGAGCTTGGTTTTCCGGCAACGAGCAACACCACCTCAGGCGGTAGTTCGATTCCTGCCAGGGCGTCCAGCAGATCCTCCACGCCCTTGTACGGAGACAGATTGCCGAAAACCAGCAGGAGCGTCTTGTGTGGCGGCAGTCCGAAGGCAGTCGCTACTTCCTCCCGGGCGGTCGGCACTGGTGGAATGAACCGATCGATCCCATGGTCAATGACCGTGATCTTCTCGGGAGCAATACCGAATTGGGCTATCAACTGTCGCTTCAACTGACTGGTGTGAACGAACAGCCGCTGCGGCAGCTTGTACACCAGCCCAAAAATCAGTCTGGTGCTCCGCCGATCGTCATCGTGTGGCAGCAGGTTGTGAACGGTGAGCCACCAAGTCTTGAAGACCAGCCGGGCGAGCACCGCTTCGACGGCGACGCCGAACCCTTTACGCAAGGTGAACAGCCCACAGAAGTGGAAGATGGCATCTCGGTGCTTGAGCCCGAGGTGAGCATAGGCGATGACATACCGAATGATGTTGAGCGCCTTGGCCAGGGCAGAGCGACGGCCGCTCTGAGAGCCACGGAGGTTGACGGTGCGAATCGCCGGGTCGAGCCGGTCAGACAGCGTATTGTCGGAACTGATCAGTGTCACTTCAATTCCGTTGCGAGCCACGCCGTTGGCGAATCCGGCCTCATACTCGCTCTGGAATCCGTTCGACAGTAGAAATAGCCGACGAGGGTGCGTCATGTTTCCCTCAGCCGTCGTTTCAGGTAGCGCAGTGCCATTTCCGGCCACAGGTGGATGGCCGCATGGTGGAAGCGAGCCTTGAAGTCCTCACGGAAAGACTGCATGGCATGTTTGGTGGTCGCACTTCCTGGATGTCGGCGAAAGGCCCCCAGCGGTTCGTCCAGCTGCAGTGGTGTGTTCGATTTTCCGATCCTCAGCCAGAACTCGTAGTCCATCGCGAGTCGGTAGTTCTCGTTGAACAAGCCGTTTTCCCTGAACAGGCTTGACTTGATGAAGGTGGATACGTGGGGAATCAGGTTGCGTCGCAACAGATTTTCATAGGAATAGCCGCGCTGAGGGTAGGGCGGAGGCTGCAGCGTTCCATTCACATCGTTCAGGAATCTGCCGAACAACCAGCGGTTTTCGGGGTGCGCGGTGAAGTGCCCGCGGACGGTTTCCAATACCCTCGGGTGTAGGTAGTAGTCATCAGAGTGCAGGTGTGATATGACGCTGCCTCGTGCATGTTTGATACCGACATTCATGGCATGAGCAATGCCTCCACGAACGTCACGGATGAGTTGCTTGGCTGTTGCCAAGGACTCGATGTATTCAAGGGTTCCGTCGGTAGATCCGCCGTCCACGAAAACGATCTCGAAGTCTTGATCCGTTTGCGATAGCACGGACTCGACGGCGTCACGTATGTACTGCTTGCTGTTCCAGCAGCATATGACAACGGAAAAGTAAGGTGAGATATTCATCGAGCGGGGCTGGATATCTTCGCCATCACGGGGGGGAATGTTCCAATGATACAAATCGATAAAAACAGGAATCCGTGAAACGTCAGGAAGGATGGCGATACGAATCCGCCCAAAAAAAATCCGAGCATGACCCCCGCAAACGAGTTTCTTCGCATCAGGTAGTCATGATCCTGGCTCTTCTTTCCAGATTGCCAGGCGAACCGATAGAGCAGGATGGTTGTGCCGAGGAACAAGATGCCGAGCACTCCCATCTTCAAGACGACACCCATGTAGGCGTTGTGGATGAAATAGTCAGCGTTTTCAAAGGCTCCCTTGCTCCACTCGATGGGCTTGTACCGTCCGCCAAGTCCGACGCCAGTGAACGGTTTTTCCATGATTGCCTTCCGGGCAAATTCATTCTCCCGTACACGCCATCCATAGGATTCGCCTGACTGGAACTCGGTGACGATACCAGCCGCGCGGTCGACAGCGGCTGAGACGACCTTCGGTTCAAAGATCGCAGCCAAGGCGAGTCCCGTGGTCACCGCAAAAATGCCCAGTGCAGAAACCTTCAGAACCGATTTGACGCCTCCGTTCAGGTAGGCCACCAGCGTGGCGCCGATCGCGGCAGACACCCAGAGCGAGCGGGTGAAAGTGCCGATGATGCCTGCGGCGATGAGCATCAACAGGGGGACCGTCTTGGCGAAATTGCCGGGCTTCGCCATCTCGGACAGTTGGTATATCGAGAACATGACGACAGCGCCACCGAAGAGGAGGCTGCGTCTGACGCCTGAGTTCTTGGAGAGGTCCAGATCTTCGAGGCGTCCGCCCATGATGTTGAATCCTGTTGCCATCTGGATCAACACATAGGCCGCAATGAGTGCCCCCATGAGGATCATGACGGTGGTCATTCGTTGCCAGTCCTTGTCCGACGCGAGGAGGCGTGGAATCAAGGGCAGTGCCAGCAATGAGAGGTAGCCGCGCGCCTCGATGACAGAACGTTCGTGATTGCCAAGGATGAATCGGCTCACCAAGAAGGCAAGGAGCATCGTTGCGATGAGGATGGCCGATGACAGATCGATCCGGGTGATCGTCTTCTGGCCGTAGTACGCCGCGGCTCTGCCCGCCGGCTTTGTCAGCACGGAAACGGCTGTCAGCAACAGCAGGAATTCATAGGGCTTCGCCTTGAACCCGCCGAGGGGTATCTCTACGGCGAGTTGCGCTGGGATGACCCGATAGATGAACCCCATGGTGAGGATGAGGCCCACAATCGGGTATCGAAAGACCACGATGACGACGGCCAGCGCCACGAGCACCGCAAGGGGGAAAACAGGGGGCAGGACCGCCAGGCTCGCCCCGATCAGCATTGCAAATAGCAATACAACCAACGGGACGGCAATGTCGTTCCGGACTGTTTCGGCACTGAGGCGCATGGTGAGCGTTCTCCGGCGAGAGTGCGTCACTCGTGATGATCAAACGCCTGGAACCCGGCGAGCTTGACCAGGCTGTCCTTGCGTGCGGCCTCGTAGTCGCTCTCGATCATTTCCTTGACCAGATGCTCGAAGCTCGTCGTCGGGGTCCAGCCCAGCTTCACCTTGGCCTTGGTCGGGTCGCCCAGCAGGGTTTCCACTTCGGTCGGGCGGTAGTAGCGCGGGTCGACCTTGACAATGACGTCGCCCACCTTGACCTTGGCCTTCTTGCCTGAGACGGCGGACACGTAGCCGAACTCGTTCTCACCCTCGCCCTCGAACTTCACCGTGATGCCCAGCTCGGCCGCGGCGCGCTCGACGAACTGGCGCACGCTGTACTGCACGCCGGTGGCGATGACGAAGTCTTCGGCATGGTCCTGCTGCAGCATCAGCCACTGCATTTCGACGTAGTCGCGCGCATGGCCCCAGTCGCGCAGGGCGCTCATGTTGCCCAGGTACAGGCAGTCTTGAAGTCCCAGCGCGATGCGGGCGATGGCGCGGGTGATCTTGCGGGTGACGAAGGTTTCGCCGCGGATGGGGCTCTCGTGGTTGAAGAGCACGCCGTTGCAGGCGTAGATGCCGTAGGCCTCCCGGTAGTTGACCGTGATCCAGTAGGCGTACATCTTCGCGACCGCGTAGGGGCTGCGCGGGTAGAAGGGGGTGGTTTCCTTCTGGGGAATCTCCTGAACCAGGCCGTAGAGCTCGCTGGTGCTGGCCTGGTAGAAGCGGGTCTTCTTTTCCAGGCCGCAGATGCGGATGGCTTCCAGAAGTCGAAGTGCGCCGATGCCGTCGGCGTTGGCGGTGTATTCGGGTTCTTCGAAGCTGACGGCGACGTGGGATTGGGCGGCGAGGTTGTAGATCTCGTCGGGCTGGACCTGCTGGACGATGCGCACCAGGCTGGTGGAGTCGGTCAGGTCACCGTAGTGCAGGGTGAAGGCCCGGTTGTCGACGTGCGGGTCCTGGTAGAGGTGGTCGATGCGGTCGGTGTTGAACAGGCTGCTGCGGCGCTTGATGCCGTGGACTTCGTAGCCCTTCTTCAAGAGCAGTTCGGCCAGGTAGGCGCCGTCCTGGCCGGTGACGCCGGTGACGAGGGCGACTTTTTTCTTCGCTGAGGCGGTCTGGGTGTTCATTCGACGGGTTCCTCTGGATTTGTGGGTATTCAGGGTTCGATGTAGGCCGGGCGGCTGGCGGCAGCGGCAGCTTCGGCAGCGTCGACGTAGAAGGGTGCGGCCTCGTAGGCCAGGCGGATGCCGGTCTTGAGGTCGGTCCGGGCGGTCCAGCCCAGGGCCTTGAGGCGGCTGACGTCGAGCAGCTTGCGCGGGGTGCCGTCGGGCTTGCTGGCGTCGAAGACGATGTCGCCCGCAAAGCCGACGACGTCCATGACGGTCTGGGCGAGTTCGCGGATGGTCACGTCTTCTCCGGTGCCGATGTTGACGAGCGGGCCGTCGTAGCCGGTTTGCATCAGGTGGACGCAGGCGTCGGCCAGGTCGTCGACGTAGAGGAATTCGCGCATCGGGGTGCCGCTGCCCCAGACGGTGTAGGTGGCGTCGCCGCGCAGCTTCGCGTCGTGGGCCTTGCGCAGCAGCGCGGGCAGGACGTGGCTGTTGGCGAGGTCGTAGTTGTCGTTGGGGCCGTACAGGTTGGTGGGCATGACGCTCACGTACTGGCGGCCGTACTGGCGGTTGTAGCTCTCGCAGAGCTTGATGCCGGCGATCTTGGCGATGGCGTAGGGCTCGTTGGTGGGCTCGAGCGGGCCGGTCAGGAGGTCCTCCTCCCGGATCGGCTGGGGGCAGTCGCGCGGGTAGATGCACGATGAGCCCAGGAACATCAGGCGCTGCACGCCGGCCAGGTGGGCGCCGTGGATGAGGTTGGCCTCGATCAGCAGGTTCTGGTAGAGGAAGTCCGCCCGGTACTGGTTGTTGGCCTGGATGCCGCCGACCTTGGCCGCGGCGATGAAGAGGTAGTCCGGGCGGTGCTCGGCCAGGTAGGCGTGCACGGCGCGCTGGTCGAGCAGGTCCAGCTCGGCGCGCCCGGGGGTGAGCACCTGGGTGTAGCCGCCGGCGGCCAGGCGGCGCGCCAGGGCGCTGCCGACCATGCCGCGCGCGCCGGTGATGAGGATCTTGCCGGAAGGTAGGTTCATGTTTGAAGTCGGGAAGGTCAGTGCTCAGGCAGCCGGCATCTACGTTCGGGTGGATCGTGATGAGATCACCACGCGGTGCCGCGACTCAGTCGAGTGATCCGAACAGCTGTCTGCGCTCGGCGGGTCCGAGGGCGGCGTACAAGTCCGCGGCGAACCGGCTGTGAGTCTCGAAAGCGCGTTTGCTGTCGGGGTCGATCGATGACATGCGAAAGAGCAGGCCATCGGCGACGAAGCCCTTGAACGCATACCGCATTTCCTGGAGCTTCTTATCGGTGCCGCTGGCAACGGCGTGGTCACCCACGGTGGTCCAGTAGGTCACAGGCTCAGGCCGGGCGGGGCCGAAGGTGGTCTCCAGGCGACGTACCGGGATGACTTGGTCGTCAATACGGAGCTCGCCTTGGTTCAGGCTCTGCACCTGAAAGCCTTGTGCGGGATAGCACACCTCGGGCTTGTGCACCTGCAGGTTGTCGCTCTGATTGCGGCCGTAGGAGATCGAGAGCATCAGCCGCTGTCCAGACGAACTGACGTAGGTGCGGTTGATCACCTCGGCGTACAGCGAGTTGATGAGCTTGTCCTGCTGCGGATTCACCAAGACGCCCGCAACCGGGGCGATCTTCCATCCCGCGAATTCACGGGGCAACCGGTCCTCGATCTTGGCGGCACTGCGCTGGTCAGCCAGGAAGCGTCCGGGCTTCAGGTGTTGGGCGCCCAGGGCGCAAACCAACATGGCCAAACCGAGCCAGATTGCCAACCGTACAGGCACTCGCGGAAATCGGTCTGCCTGCAGGCCGACGCGTCCGAGCAGGCCTTGGGGGGGGGGCGTGGTTGAGGTCACGACGGAGCTCCGCTGCGGCTGGCGTGCCACCGAGCGGCGACACGCAGCAAGGAGTCGGTTCCGATGATCAACATCAGTGCAGCCATGAAGAGGACCATGCCGGCGAAGCCGTGCAGGAAGCCCTGCCCTGCTTCGTCGCCCAGGTGATACGTGACCAGACACAGCACGATCACCCGTATGACGTTTGCGGTGAAGCTGATTGGCACGATCAATATCGCCAATAGGACATTGCGCAAGACCGACTCGTGCCGAATGAGGTTCATGTACAGCAGGCCGACGGCTTCCAGCGTGAAGAGCGTGTGCAGGCCGGCGCAGGCGTCAGCAACCAGGAGCTGGTACTGACCCACGTAAAGGATCACGCCTGTGCGGCTGATCGGGTAGCCGACGCTGCTCATCACGATGTCGGCGCAATACGAAACCGCCATCTTCATCGGTTGGGTGACTGCGTCGACGATGGCGCTGGGCAACGGCACCATGAACAGCATGAAGAAGATGGGGAACCACATCAGCTTCGGGAGCGCCGGGCCGACGAAAAGCAATTGCAGGGCCAGGACGACGAGGATGGAGGAGCCGACTTCCAGCAGCAGGATGTCCTGGGACCTGCCGATCACGTACATCAGGAGGCCGAGGGCGAAGAGTGTCCAGCCAGGGGTTGGAGCTGGCTGGACGGGCAGCTGGCCGATCTGGGGGGCCGAACGCGCGAACAGCCAGATGACCACGGCAAAGACGATCGGGCCGTGCCCTTGGGAATCCGACACCCAGACGCCATGAAACAGGCCCCACAGCGTTGGGCCATACAACGAGGCCAGTCCCGCAAAGGCCAGGAGCCACGACCAGCGGGGATCGGGTCCTTCAAGGGGTTGTCCACAGCCGTAGGTCGCCTCGCCTGGAGGAGGCTTTGACTCGGCATGTGCACCGGCGGTGAGGGCAGGCAGGCTCATCGGGGCAAGGCGTTTTTGCAGAAGAAGTAGCCTAACAAGTCGCTGGAGAAGCGGGAGGTGTTTGCTGCTGTTCCGCGGACTAATGACGCGCAGGAATGCGCAACCCGGCTGCCTAGCGCCTCAAGTTGTGCGTACATGGGTCATTGGGTTGCAATGAAGAAGACCGTTGTCCGGGGACAGGCCATTTCGCAATCCGGTGTCGGTGGCTTGGCTGCCCATTCACTTCTGATTCCTCGGGGCGTGCATCGACGTTCAAACCTGCCGGAAAAATGCAATGTGGAGATGGAAAAGACAAAGGCCCGACATCGTCGGGCCTTTGTTGCACGAGCCAGACCGCAGCAATGCCGCGGTCATGGGCACCTGATGTGAATCAGGCGGCCTTGGAGCGGCGACGCGACAGGAAGCCGATCGCACCCAGGCCGGCCATCATCATGGCGTAGGTTTCGGGTTCTGGAACCGGGGTGGCGGTCAGGGAGCTGGTGTCCAGCGTGCCCGGATTGAAGTGCAGCGAGCCGCTATAGCCGCCCCAGCCTGCGTTCTTCAGAACGACGATGGCGTAGTGGTCGGCAGCCAAGGCGCCGCCGAATTCGAACTTGTCGAAAGTCGGACCGTTCAGGGTTTGGGTGAAGTAACCGACGAGGCCGCCCAGGTCGCTGTAGAGGGCGACGGAAGCGAGATCGTCAAAACCGGAAACAACGAGCGAAGACGCGGTGGTTGCGCCGGTCACGTTGAAGCCGAAATTGGCGCTCTCGTATCCACTGAACCAGCCGTCGACATTCGTCGTACCAGCGTTCCATTCAGGAGCCGGAGCCGCGAAAGAAGTGATGCTGGCGAGGGCGAGGCCGGCGGCGGCCAGAGCGTTGCGAAAATTCATGAAAGTACTCCCGAGATGGCCAATGGCAGGGTTTGCGGTTGGCGGGCCATCAAAGCGCCGTTCCAAGACCATATTCTGTCGATCTTGCGAGATTCGTCGACCCCCGACCTGCGGGGTTCTGTTATTTCCCGGCCAAGAGTGAATCCCTTGGATGCGGGGTGCTGTCTGCACATCACTGGTGCTAAACCCCCTCATGCGCGGGGGTTTGAGAGGTATTGGGTGGTCAAACGGCTCTTTTTGTTCGATTCGTCTGCACGACCTCTTGTCTGAGCTGCTTGGCGTGTGCCTTCAAGCGGTTGTAGGCCTGCGCTGTGGTCTGAGACCGGCGGAGGGCGTCGTTGCCTGAAGGGGATCACCGGGTTGCTCGGAGAGCAGACCGCCAACAACAGGATAGGACTGGGCCGGCGAATCACCTGTCGAAGGGCGCCAATGGGGTTCGGTGCCCGCGTGCTCAAGCATGAATCCCACGGCCTGCACTCCAGGCTTTGGTGGATGTCTTGCCCGTTGTTCTTTTTTTGAACCTGACCGACGCTCGGCTGAGAATGCTGCCAACCGTCCATGCCCTCGTGCGGCTCCATCGTGGGCTTGCGGCAGTGGTGCGCGCCACCCTGAACGCGGGGTGAAGCCCCCCCAAGTGGGTCGATACGATCCTGACTCGCGAGGCTTGGCTGCGCCGTGTTGTCTGAAGCGGATGCTGGGTTCGAGGCTCCCTGACAAGGATCTGCGGGCGTTTCCGTCCAAATGACTATATCTGCCATGACCACCATCACCCCTGTCGCCGCGCTCCTGGTTCAGCGCCAACTGTTTGTCGCTCAGGACGCCTCAGGCCTGTCTGCGCTTTGGGTGACCGATGCGAGGACGACGTTGACCGAGCGGTTGCTGGAGGATATCTATATTGAGCAGATGGTCCCGCTCGCCAGCGGACTGACGCTGTTGTGTGGATTTTCCACGGCGGTCGGCAGCGAGATCTGGGTGACCGATGGAACTCGAACGGGAACCCAGTTGCTCGCGGACATACTGCCGGGAACAGCATCGTCTGCCCCTTCTGAATTGACGGTCCTGCCGGGAGGTAGGGTCGTTTTTGTGGCGCTGGGTTCCCAAGGCAGGGAATTGTGGGTCACCGACGGGACTCCTGCCGGAACCAAACTGGTCAAGGATATTGTTCCGGGTATTTCCAGTGCCAATCCGGAGGGGCTTACCCTGCTGGAGGGCGGGAATATACTGCTGAGTGCCATCGACAAGACCGACGGTGCCGAGCCATGGATCACCGATGGCACTGCCGAGGGGACTTATCAGGCCGGTGATGTGTTTGATGGCCGTACCAGTTCATGGCCGCGCGACTTCCATGCCATCGAAGGCGGCAGGGCGTTGTTTGCTGCCCTGGGTGACGGGATCAGCCTGGAACTGTGGGTGACGGATGGAACGCCCGGAGGTACGAGGCTGGTCAAGGATATCCAACTTGGCGCTGGGCCATCATCGCCCTCCAAGTTTGTGGCACTGGGCGATGGTCGGCACGTTTTCGTTGCCAACGACGGATCCATCGGTGGTGAGCTGTGGATCACGGATGGCACCGAGGCAGGCACTGCGCTTATGAAGGACATTTTCCCAGGAACCGGCTCATCGCGATTTGCGAACCCCTACTTGCTGAGTGAGGGCCGCTTGCTGTTCACGGCCACCGATGGAGTGGCTGGGCATGAACTGTGGATCACTGACGGCAGTCCGGGCGGGACGTATCTGCTGGCCGACATCAGGCCCGGCGGCTCGACCAGCAGCAGTGACGTCTGGGGCTACGCGTCGCTGTCCGATGGTCGCGTGGTGTTCCAGGCCAATGACGGCACCCACGGGGCCGAGCTCTGGGTGACCGATGGGACGGCGGCAGGCACCCGGATGCTGATGGACATCGACCCGGGCACCAGCGGATCGGCGCCTGGGCAGTTCGTTCGCCTCGGTGATGGCCGGCTGTTGTTCTCGGCCGGTGACGCAGAACATGGCTTCGAGCTGTGGGTGACCGATGGGACTGAAGCGGGTACCCGGATGCTCCAGGATGTGCGTCCGGGCAACGCGGACTCCAATCCTGGGGAGTTCCACGCGATGTCCGATGGGCGGATCCTCTTCACTGCGGACGATGGTGTTCACGGCGCCGAGTTGTGGGTGACGGATGGAACGACTGCCGGGACCCGGCTGTATCGGGACATGAATGTGGCCACGCTCGGCTCGCACCCGGAGGGCTTCGTGCCACTCGGGGCCGGACGGGTTCTTTTTGTTGCCGATGACGGTGTCCACGGACAAGAGCTGTGGGTCAGTGACGGAACGCCCGCTGGAACCCTGCTGCTGGTCGATCTTGCCGTTGGTGGCATTGATTCTGCGCCGGGCGGTTTTTTCAAGATGGACGATGGCCGCTGGCTCTTTTCGGCCCTGGACGGCGTGGCCGGGCCCCAGCTCTGGGTGACAGACGGAACCCGTGCCGGTACGTCGGCCTTGACCCAGGGGACGGGCGAAGAGGGGGGTTTGCGCCCGAGCGGGTTCTTCTCGCTTGGTGACGGGCGGGTGCTTTTCTGCGCAGAGGATCCGGGCCACGGCGGGGAGCTCTGGGTTACCGACGGAACCACCGCTGGGACCTCGCTCGTCAGCGACATCAATGGCGGTGCCGATTCCTCCTGGGCCTCCCAGTTTGTCCAGCTGCGCCCCGGCCAGGCTGTCTTTGCGGCCTACGATGGACTGACCGGCCAGGAGTTGTGGTTCACGGATGGAACAGCAGGTGGAACCTGGCAGCTGGCCGACATCCAGGGCGGTGAGCTGGACGGCGCGCCAGCGGGTTTCATCAAGGTGCGTGACGGGCTCGTGCTGTTCACCGCCGAGGATGTGGAACATGGCCGCGAGTTGTGGGCAACGGACGGAACCGCGGCCGGGACTGTGCTGTTGAAGGACATCGAAACCGGGGATGCGAGTGCCTACCCGGACAACCTGTTCGCCCTGGGCAATGGCGAGGTCCTGTTCCGAGCCTTCGATTCAGCGAACGGCTGGGAGCTGTGGGCCACGGATGGCACCGGCGTTGGCACCCGGCTGCTGTCCGATCTGGCGGTCGGCGTCGGGTCCTCCTTTCCATCCGCTTTCACGCGCCTCGCAGATGGGTGGGCCGTGTTCACGGCCAATGACGAGGTGTCCGGCAATGAGGTCTGGGTCACCGACGGAACTGCGGCGGGCACGCGCCAGCTGATGGACCTTCGCGCTGGTGCCGACGGTTCCTGGGCGGGGGACGTCACGCCAATCGGGGGGGGAAGGTTTCTCTTTACCGCCGACGACGGTACACACGGCAATGAACTGTGGGTATCGGACGGCACGAGTGGTGGAACCGCCATGCTGGCCGACCTCCACGTGGGCAGCGGCTCGTCCTGGGCCAGTTCGCTGACGGTGTTGGCCAGTGGGTTGGTGCTGTTCACCGCCTACGATGCACAGCATGGCACGGAGCTCTGGGTAACCGACGGCACGCCCGGTGGCACCACCCTCCTTGCGGACGTCGAGGCCGGCGATGCGAGTTCGGCTCCCGCCTCCATCACGGCGCTGGGCGATGGGCGGGCCGTGTTTGTCGCGTCTGACGCCACCCACGGTGCCGAGCTGTGGATCACGGATGGCAGCCCCGCCGGAACGCAGCGCGTTGCGGACATCAACGCGCTGGGCCTGGGGTCTTCGCCGGGCATGCTCACCAACATCCTGGTGGCGGTGACCAACGAGTCGCCTGAAGGCGCCGACGGCCAAGTCGTTCTGGACGAGGATGTGCCACGGGCGTTTACGGCGGTTGACTTCGGGTTTTCGGATCCCGATGCTGACGATCAGCTGCAGTCCGTCCTGCTGGAAACGCTCCCCACGCACGGCGTTGTACTGCTCGACGCGGTGCCGGTGCAGGCGGGCCAGCGCGTCGCAGCCGACGCCATCGATGCAGGGCGCCTGACCTATCGGCCTGCCGAGAACATGCATGGGCTGGCACTGGACACGATGGCCTTCCGTGTTTCCGACGGGTTGTCCGACGCCGTCCTCAGCACCACGCTGACCTTCGATGTCACGCCGGTTCGGGACGACTTGGTGCTTGTTGGTGGCAACGGCGCCGATGTGCTGGCGGGAGACGCCATCGACGCTGGCAGCCATGACCGACTCAGTGGCGAAGGGGGCAATGACACGCTCCTGGGGGCGGCGGGTCCAGATACATTGAACGGAGGGTCTGGTGCGGATTCGCTGGAAGGCGGGGAGGGCGATGACTTCCTGGACGGCGGGGCTGACGTCGACGTGATGCGAGGCCACAGTGGGGACGACGTGTATCGGGTCGATGCCGCGGCGGATGTCGTCACTGAGTTGGCGGCGGCAGGTCGGGACCGCGTCGAATCCAGCGTCACCTGGTCACTGGGCGGCAACCTCGAAGACCTGACACTGATCGGCAGCGCGGCGATCAACGGCAGTGGCAATGCCCTGGGCAACCTGCTGGTGGGCAATGGCGCCGCCAACGTCCTCAATGGCGCGGCGGGGGCTGACACGCTTCTGGGTGGCGCTGGAAACGACACCTATGTGGTCGACCATGTGGCTGACATCGTCGTCGAGAACAGCGCTGAGGGCACCGACCTCGTCCAGTCGGCCGTCGGCTACGTCCTGGGCGCCAACGTCGAGAGACTGACCCTGTCCGGTAGCGCCGCGATCGACGGCGCCGGCAATGAGTTGGCCAACGTGCTGACCGGCAACGGTGCCGGCAACTGCTTGTCCGGCGGGGTTGGCAATGACAGCCTCAACGGCGGTGCGGGCACCGACACCCTGGTCGGCGGCCTGGGCGACGACACCTACACCGTCGACAACGTCGCCGATCAGGTGCAGGAGATCGCGGGGGAGGGTAATGACTTGGTCCAGGCGTCGCTGCACTGGACGTTGTCCGCAGACGTTGAAAGGCTCACGCTGACAGGCAGTGCGGCACTGCAGGGCATCGGCAATGCCCTGTCCAACCTACTCACGGGCAACACCGGGGCCAACATCCTCACGGGTGGCGAGGGCCATGACAGCCTGAATGGCGGCAGTGGCGCAGATACCTTGCAGGGGGGCGCGGGCAACGATGTCTACACCGTCGACAACGTGGGTGACGTGGTCATCGAACTGACCGGTGAAGGTGATGACCTGGTCCAGGCCTCGGTCAACTGGACCCTGGCCGGGGGCAGCGCGCGGCTGCTGCTGACGGGCAGCACCGCGCTGACAGGTGCTGGCAATGAACTCGACAACCTGTTGACTGGCAATGCAGCGGCCAACCGGCTCCTGGGTGTGTCGGGGCACGATACGCTGGACGGTGCCGCGGGCATCGACACCCTGCTGGGAGGCCAGGGCAACGATGTCTACGTCGTGGACAACGCTGCGGACCAGACCGTCGAGTCGGCAGGCGAGGGGGTTGACACCGTGCAGGCCAAAGTCACCTGGACGCTGGCTGAGCAGGTCGAGAACCTGGTGTTGCTGGGCAGCAGCAACCTGTCCGGGACCGGCAATGGGCTCGCCAATGTCTTGACCGGCAACGGTGGGGCCAACACGCTCCTTGGGTCCGGGGGGCTCGACACCCTGGTGGGCGGTAGCGGCAATGACACTTACGTCATCGAGGATGTCGGCGACGTGGTTGTCGAGGCGGTCGGGGCAGGAACCGACCTGGCCAAGTCCTGGGTCAGTCACGCCCTGGCCGACAACGTCGAGTGAGCTGCCTGCCGTCTTTCGTCTTCCAAGGGTCGATGGTTAGCATCGAGACCTGAAGGAAGCGAAGTGAAGAAGATCCCGAAGCAGGAATACACGGCCGAGTTCAAGGAGCAGGCCGTCAAGCACGCGCAGGCGGTGGGCATCGTGGTGGCCGCCAAGGAACTGGGGCTGGTCGAGCAGACGCTGCGCAACTGGGTGAAGGCGTCGGTAGCTGGCAAGCTGACGGCGCCCGGTTCGAGGCCGGTGACGCCCGAGCAGATGGAGCTGTCCAGGCTGCGCGCCGAGAACGCGCGGCTGAAGATGCACGTCGACATCCTAAAAAAAGCGACGGCGTACTTTGCGAAGGATGCGCTGTGAAGTACGCCTGGATCGACGCGCAGCGCCGCGATTACCCTCTGCCCGACATGTGCGAGGTGCTGGCTGTCAGCGTCAGCGGCTACCGCGCCTGGCGTCGTGGCGGCAAGCCCGACCGCACGCGCTTGACGGACCCGCAGGCCGTGGCCCTGATCAAGAGCATCCACGCCGAAGTGAAGGCCGCCTATGGCTCGCGGCGCATGCACCGCGAGCTGCAGGAACGCGGTCATCGGATCGGCCTGCGTCGTGTGGAGCGGCTGATGCGAGAGCACGGCATCCGGGCACGGCACAAGCGGCGCTACAAGGCGACGACGGACTCCAAGCATTCGCTGCCGATCGCCGAGAACCTGCTGGCGCGCAACTTCACGCCCGAGGCGCCGAACCGGGTTTGGACGGGCGATATCACGTACATCCAGACAGGCGAGGGCTGGCTGTACCTGGCCATCGTGCTGGACCTTTTCAACCGAGAAATCATCGGCTGGTCGATCAAGCCGCGCATGACCGCCGACATCGTCACCGACGCGCTGACGATGGCCTGGTTCCGGCGCAAGCCAGGCGACGGGGTGATCTTCCACAGCGACCGCGGCAGTCAGTACGCCAGCCATGCGATGAAGACCCAGCTCACCGAGTACAGCATGACCGCCTCGATGAGCCGCAAAGGGAACTGCTGGGACAACGCTCCGACCGAGAGCTTCTTCAACAGCTTGAAGAACGAGCGGGTGCACGGCACGACCTACGCAACGAGAGCCGACGCGCAGGCCGACCTGTTCGAGTACATCGAGGTGTTCTACAACCGGAGTCGCCGCCACTCCACGCTGGGCTACAACTCGCCGGTTCGGTTCCTCGAGAACTGGATCAGCAAGCATGCTGCTCAGCACTCCATGGCAGCATAGGAACGGCCCGCTAGAAGACGAATTTCGACGGGCACCTCAGGTTCCCATTTGGGCGACACCTTACAGGTCGGGCGATGTCGCACTTCAAATTTGAGGCCGCCCACTGACCCGCGCTTGGAGAGACCTTACCACTCTGTTCCCAAAAGAGATCCAGCGAGCCTCTATTGCCCGTTCGGTCCAAGAAGCCAGATAAAAAGTTGCCAAAACAACAACGGCAACAGAAAATAACAGAACAACATCTGCATTCAGCACCGAAACTAGCGGCTCCACAATAAAAGGAGCCACGTGCCATGCAAATATGAAGTGAAACACATATACAGAATAAGATACTCTGCCAAGCCGTTGCAACCACTTCGAATGCGCCAAGCCAGTTTTCATCGCAGCAAGCAGAAAGCAGAACGACAACCCAGCCAATGTGGGCATAACCATGAATGACACAGGAGCTTTGAATCGCCACACATACAAAACCAGTAGCGTCAAAATGACAAAAGCCAATACACACCAACGCGCCGAAACCACAGTAGCCGTGCGCTCCAAGATAAAATATGTCAAAATACCAAAAATGAATACAGGCATTTGATTGACCAGAAAAAAATACATGAAGTTACTATTTTTAATCTGAAATTCTGTACCCAATAAACTCCATTGAAAAATTATGTTAGCCAACAAAAATATACCAGCTAATGCCAAGATCGCCAAATTCCCGCAAAAATCAAATAAATAACCACACACCCGATGCAGTGCCGGAAAAATTAGATAAAAAAGCATCTCTGCACCGATAGACCACCCTCCAGGGACAACTGAATTATTTGCCGAAGGTACAATCCCGTGAACAAACAGTGCATTCGCAGCAATGTTACTTATAGTATACGGACCGGGCCAACCGTGCCCACTCCAAGACTGCATCCAGTGAATGCCAGCATATACAAAGATTCCAAGATAATAGAGTGGAGCAATTCTAAAATATCTCCTCACATAGAAAGACCGAATGCCTGCAACCTCATCAGCACGCCTAGACGCGGATAGACAGAGTGTATAAGCAGAAGCCACAAAGAACAATTGAACACCCATCTGCCCATATTTTGCAATAGCTTCAAAGAACACACTCAGTCCAGGAATTTTCTGAGAGGTATGGACTAGCATCACCATCAGCACAGCCCCCCCTCTGAGTTGGTCAATGTATGCAAACTTCCCTGAATCTGATCCCATTCGACAAGCCTCGTTATCAACCAACCATTTCACCGCAGCCGTGGGACCGATGAAGCACAGAGTCCCAGGCGTCTCCAGAGGATCTGTGCCAGCTTGACTTCAATCAGTCCGAACAACACTAACGCAGTGTCGTACGGCGACGTCCATGCAGCAAGAATGCCTATCCATGTGCCGAGCTACCACGACCCCAGTCGCCTTGGGTGCAGGGTAAGACGTTCGTCTTAGAAGCGACAAAGCGACACTGATACAAGTGTGCGACCGGACAGCCGTCATCAGCTTACAAAAGCGTGACGATTTGCCATACTTTCCACCCTCGGCGGTGAAGGTGCAGGACCTGTAGCCCACACCAGCGATCCAGGGCGACCAAGCCAATGCCAACAACTGTGGCGTTGGTAGGACATTGGTCAACGCGACAGGCGATGCCATCCTGAACTCTCCAAGGCAGGATCTGGAGATTACCGACTTCCGCGAAGACGATTCAGAAACCTGTCACCCAAGCTGCGGTGGCAGTCGGTCCACTCAGTTGCTTTTGTCTATATTCTTATTAATCCGGCAACTCTAAACGGCGCACTCATGCGGCATAGAAAATCTTTGGGTGTCTGAAGTACGATCGAATATGACTTGGACTTTCCATCAGTTTGGTCATGATGCTCTTGACGTTTGAGGTCAACGCCTCCTTTGTTCGCGCCTGCGGTATCTCGGCAATCCGATTCTTCAGATCACCATTGAGATACTCGTCCGGATTGAGTTCAGGGGAATACGACGGCAAGAAGAACAGTTCTATCTTGTCCTGGTTGTCGGCAACCCATTCCTTGACGATCTCGGCATGATGGACCTTCAGGTTGTCCAGGATCAGAAATACCTTGCCCTTCTTCGTAGACTGAATGAGGCGATCGAGAAAGTCGATGCAGCGCGCTGCGTCGAACGTCTCGTGGTAGAGCATGAAATGCAGGGTGCCACGATTGGACAAGGCGGAAATCATGTTGACGCCGAATCGCTTGGCCGTCAGCGCCACAGTCGGTGTCTTGCCCCTGGGCGCGTAGCTGCTGCCGTGCTGGCTGCGCGAGTTCACACCCGTCTCATCGCCCCAGAAGATCTCGGCATCTTCGGCCTTGGCGCGCCGCTCGATCTCCGGGTACGTCGTGTCCAACCACTGGCGCACTTCAGCCGGGCGCTGCTCATACGCTCGCTTGACCGGACGCTGCGGCGTATAGCCCCAGCGACTCAGGTACAAACCGACCGTGCGAATCGGCATGTCCACGCCCGTCTCGTCCTTGATCAAATCGCGCACAGCTTTGCGCGTCCACAACGCATACGGCATCTTCAACTGGTCGGGCATCCGGTCGGTGATGTACGAGCGGATCTTCGATTCTTGCTCGGGCGTGATCTGTCGGAACTGCCCTGGCGCATACCCACGGGGTTTACCAGCAATCGCAGCATCAATGCCCTCCGCGGCAACCCTTGCCAGCCATTTCTGCACCGTACGACTGTGCACACCAATGGCTTCGCCGATCGCCGTGAACGAATACCCTTGCTCGCGCATGTTCAACGCAATAGTGCGTTTCTCGCGTTGGGCTTCAGGAGAGATGCTGCGTGCGTCGGTGTGTTCCATGAAAATATTATAATACGCTCTATAGAGTTACCGAGTCAATAGCACCACCCGTTTCTTTGTCTGGGTAGCATCCGTTCGATTCGGGCCGCGGATCACCCTAATATGTAGTCACTCGCGACGACTTGGGCGCCCATCTGATCTATGTCAGTATAGTTGGTAAAAAGATAGACCAAAGTCGGTGCCATCCAAGTGCCATTGGCATCCGGATCGTAGTAAAGCGCAACATTATTGACATCACCACCATAGGCGAGAATTAGCACTCCACCGTCGAATGTTCCATTCTGATAGTTGAGCACACCATCAACTTTGGCCGAGGTGTTGACAAGATCAGGTGCCAAATTCAGCACAATGATATCCGCACCGGAAATTGATTCCCCATAAAAGCCGGCAGTCGTCACATTCACCGTGCTGTCAAGCACCCCTGGACCAGCATTCGCCAAGGTAACCCCGTTCAATAAAATTGAATCATCCCCGCCGGTAAAATCCGCAATTCGATCAACACCAATAGGAACTGATTTAGTCGAAAATACAAACGTATCAGACCCCTGACCGCCTATAAGTACATCGGCACCAGCATAGCCATTGAGTACGTCATCCCCATCACCACCGCTCATAGTATCCGCACCGCTACCTCCATTTAAGGAATCACTACCTGCGCTACCAGAAAACGTGGTCGCATTCCTGCTTCCATTCGTGATTGTAAATCCGTTGCCGCTCACACCCACCGCAGACAGGTCGATCGTTTGGCCTGTACTAGTCAATGTGGCAATACCGAAATTCGTCGTTGCCGACGTGGCCACATAGGCAGAGCTGACAGTCACTACGGCAGCAGCGCCGCTCCCGATCACCAGAACATCTGCGCCTCCCAGATCAGTCACAAAGTCAGTGCCTGCGTCCACGTGGAACACGTCATTCCCTGCTCCACCCTTCAACAGATCATTGCCTGCCCCGCCACACAGCGAGTCGTTTCCACCGGCGCCAACCAGTGAGTCAGTGCCAGCGCTGCCGATCAGGGTCGTTCCCACAGCACTCGAGTTCGTTACCGAGAAACCTCCTGCTGTAAAAGAAACCTGCGAGAGATCAACTGCATACCCTGCACTGGTCAGTGAGGCAGTTCCGGAATTGGTTGTCTCGGAAGTCGCTGTGTAAGAAGCAGTGACTTTCACCGTCGCCTTGGCACCGGCACTGACGACCAGAACGTCAGATTCACTCAAGTCGGCCACCGAATCCGTTCCCGCGTCCACGTAGAACGTATCGAGCCCACCACCTCCCGTCAGCACGTCATTGCCTGCGCCGCCCACCAGTGTATCGGCTCCGCCACCACCACTGATCTTATCTGCCGACAGGCCGCCCGACAGGCTGTCCGCTCCTATTCCACCCTGGAGGGTGTCAGCCCCCCCTCCGCCGATAATGGTGTCGCCAAACGTGGATGTGGTGATGCTCGCGAAGGCTTCTGCCTGGGTACTCAAGTCCACCAGCACCGCTGCGCTGTTGCCCGCCACGACAATATTTTCAACCGCCACTATCGATGCATCGGTCGATGCAACGTAGGTGGTACCGATTTGCAGAGTATCGGTCCCGGATCCACCATCAGCGACATCGGTGCCCGCTGCGTTTCTGAAGATATCGTTCGACCCACCTCCGTAGAGAAAGTCGACGCCGACACCACCGATCAATGTATCGGCCCCATTGAATCCATAGACCGCACTCGTCCCGGTGCCGGTTACCGTCAGCACCTCCGCATTGCCCGTCCCCGTGGACAGGATAGCGTCCAGTGCCGTGATGTAATGCCCATCAGTCACCTGAAGGTTGCCGGACTTGGCAATCGTCGGTGTTGCCAGGATCACCGTCGTCGTCGAGCCGTCATTCACCGGCCCCAGGCTGGACCAAGGTGAAACCAGGCTGATCGCTCCCGCAACATCCTCATCCGCAACGGTGAAGCTGAAACCCGACGAGCTGAACGCAATCTCCGCCCGGATACGAGGCGCCTCAGACAAGTCTTTGACGTTCAGAGTCACTGCCCGGCTCGTCGCATGCCCAGCAGCATCCGTGGCCGTCACCTCGAACTGGTAGCCCGCCTGCGTCTCCGCGTCCGGGTTGCCCGTCAGCCTCACTTCGCCCGTAGTCGCGTCGATCGTGAATGCGGCAGCGTCTTCACCACCCAGGCTGTAGCTCACTCCTGCGCTGATGTCCGCGCTGTCGTCGGCCACCACCGTGTACACCACCTGCCCCGCACCGCTGTTCTCTTCGATCGCCGCAGCCACCGGCCCCGAGGTAATCACCGGAGCAGCCTCGTCCAGGTCCCCCACCGCCAGGCTCACTGCCTGGCTCGTCGCATGCCCAGCAGCATCCGTGGCCGTCACCTCGAACTGGTAGTCCGCCTTCAGCTCTGCATCCGGACTGACAGCCAGGTGGACCTCACCACTGACACCGTCGAGCGTGAATGCCGCAGCATCCGCACCACCCAGGCTGTATGTCACCGCGCCGCTGACCGCCGTTGCCACCGCCGTGTAGACCAGTGACCCGATCGGCTGGTTCTCATTGACCTCGACCTGTGAGCCAGAGCTGAATGTGGGCGGTGTCACGCCCTCATCCACGTCATTGATCGCCAACGTCACGGCCTGGCTCGTGGCGTGCCCAGCCACGTCCGTAACTACCACCTCGAACTGGTAGCTCGCCTGCGTCTCCGCGTCCGGGTTGCCCGTCAGCTTCACTTCGCCCGTAGTCGCGTCGATCGTGAATGCGGCAGCGTCTTCACCACCCAGGCTGTAGCTCACTCCTGCGCTGATGTCCGCGCTGTCGTCGGCCACCACCGTGTACACCACCTGCCCCGCACCGCTGTTCTCTTCGATCGCCGCAGCCACCGGCCCCGAGGTGATCACCGGGGCGGCTTCGTCCAGGTCCACCACCGCCAGGCTCACTGCCTGGCTCGTCGCATGCCCAGCAGCATCCGTGGCCGTCACCTCGAACTGGTAGCTCACCTGCGTCTCCGCGTCCGGGTTGCCCGTCAGCTTCACTTCGCCCGTGCTTGCATCGATCGTGAATGCCGCTGCGTCCACGCCGCCCAGGCTGTAGCTCACTCCTGCGCTGATGTCCGCGCTGTCGTCGGCCACCACCGTGTACACCACCTGCCCTGCACCGCTGTTCTCTTCGATCGCCGCAGCCACCGGCCCCGAGGTGATCACCGGGGCGGCTTCGTCCAGGTCCACCACCGCCAGGCTCACTGCCTGGCTCGTCGCATGCCCAGCAGCATCCGTGGCTGTCACCTCGAACTGGTAGCTCGCCTGCGTCTCCGCGTCCGGGTTGCCCGTCAGCTTCACTTCGCCCGTGCTTGCATCGATCGTGAATGCCGCTGCGTCCACGCCGCCCAGGCTGTAGCTCACTCCTGCGCTGATGTCCGCGCTGTCGTCGGCCACCACCGTGTACACCACCTGCCCCGCACCGCTGTTCTCTTCGATCGCCGCAGCCACTGTCCCAGAGGTGATCACCGGGGCGACTTCGTCCAGGTCCGCCACCGCCAGGCTCACTGCCTGGCTCGTGGCGTGCCCAGCCACGTCCGTGACTACCACCTCGAACTGGTAGCTCGCCTGCGTCTCCGCGTCCGGGTTGCCCGTCAGCTTCACTTCGCCCGTAGTCGCGTCGATCGTGAATGCGGCAGCGTCTTCACCACCCAGGCTGTAGCTCACTCCTGCGCTGATGTCCGCGCTGTCGTCGGCCACCACCGTGTACACCACCTGCCCCGCACCGCTGTTCTCTTCGATCGCCGCAGCCACCGGCCCCGAGGTAATCACCGGAGCAGCCTCGTCCAGGTCCCCCACCGCCAGGCTCACTGCCTGGCTCGTCGCATGCCCGGCAGCATCCGTGGCCGTCACCTCGAACTGGTAGTCCGCCTTCAGCTCTGCATCCGGACTGACAGCCAGGTGGACCTCACCACTGACACCGTCGAGCGTGAATGCCGCAGCATCCGCACCACCCAGGCTGTATGTCACCGCGCCGCTGACCGCCGTTGCCACCGCCGTGTAGACCAGTGACCCGATCGGCTGGTTCTCATTGACCTCGACCTGTGAGCCAGAGCTGAATGTGGGCGGTGTCACGCCCTCATCCACGTCATTGATCGCCAACGTCACGGCCTGGCTCGTGGCGTGCCCAGCCACGTCCGTAACTACCACCTCGAACTGGTAGCTCGCCTGCGTCTCCGCGTCCGGGTTGCCCGTCAGCTTCACTTCGCCCGTAGTCGCGTCGATCGTGAATGCGGCAGCGTCTTCACCACCCAGGCTGTAGCTCACTCCTGCGCTGATGTCCGCGCTGTCGTCGGCCACCACCGTGTACACCACCTGCCCCGCACCGCTGTTCTCTTCGATCGCCGCAGCCACCGGCCCCGAGGTGATCACCGGGGCGGCTTCGTCCACGTTGCCAATCGTCAACGTGAAGCTACGCTGCACCTGAACCTCACCATCGGCGCCATCTGCGGCAAGCACTTCCACTGAGTAGGCGACCTTGCCACTCTCGAAATCTGGCTGACCGATGAAGTACAGCCCAAGGCCCCCTTGCGGCGCCGTGCGGATTTCAAACAAAGCCGCATCGGCACCGCCAAGCGACAGCACCGGCGCCGCGGCGGCATCCACATCACTGGCGGCAAGCCCAGTCACCAAGACTCCGGCGCTGGCATCTGTTCCCTCTGCCATCGCACCACTGCCGCTCTCCAGGCTGAGCACCGGAGCATCGTTGCTGCCACTGATCGTGACCGTCAACCGGGCCTGAACCGTCTGCCCGCTGGCATTGCGCAACTGGTACGCAAAGACATCCTGCGCCAACTGATTCGCGGCAAGAGCCTCGGTGGCCGCACGCGAGTCGTCCAGAACGTATTCATAGATGCCGTCGGCGGCTAGGACCAGCGTGCCATACCCGCCGCTCACCGCCACCCCTGTCGACACCGCCCCTGGGCCGTATGCCGCACCAGGCGCCACACCTGAAATCGAGACGCCGGCCAGCCCAGCCGTTCCGCCATCGTTGGTCAGTACGTTGCCAATCGCCGTGGCATCGCCACCTGCGACACCGGCCTCGACCACCGCGTCGCCCGTGTTGTGGTCATCGGCTGCCTCGGGGGGATTGCCCGTCTGCGCCACGCCAATGAAGTCTGCAGCGCTCAGATCATGCAAGCCAGTCAGGCGCACCACCCACTCGGCCGACGTGGGGTCCAAGGAGGCGGAGCCGTTGGTGTCCGCAGAAATCCACGTCTCGTTGGCCGACTCGTACTGCCGGAACCAGACCCCGTTGGCGATGGGCGAGTCCTTGCCGCCCCAGACCAGGTCTGTCGCCCCAAGCAGGGCGGACAAATCAATCCGGTCCGCCTCGCTTGGCACTGCACCGGTAGCGGAAGACGCCGCGAAGTCGGCGATCGTGTCGTAGGTTGGACCGAATGAGTCCGATGCCGACGCATACACAAAGGTATCGCCGCCCCCCCCTCCAAACAACGTGTCAAGACCGGATCCACCATTGAGGCTGTCTGCACCATCTCCACCTTGCAGGATGTCGTCGCCAAATCCCCCCAACATCGAATCGGCACCACCGCCCCCCTGCAGCAAGTCGTACCCTTTGCCTCCATCAATGATGTCGTCGCCCGATCCTCCCAAAACGGTGTCACGCAAACCGCTGGCGATCAACACCGCACCTGCAGCGGCAGAACTGTTGACGATGGCGAAACCGCCCACCCCTGCCGTGATAGCAGACAGATTGATCGCGATCGCATCCGTGGTGAGGTTGACCAGCCCGTTGTTGGTGCCGTTGCGCGCCACCAGGGTCGCTGCGACTGTGGCATTGACCACCGCCCCGGCAGAAACCACCACGCCATCGCCCCCGCTGAAGTCGGTGATGGTGTCGCTGCCTCCTGCAACCATGAACACGTCCGATCCGCCCCCTCCCGTAAGGACATCGTTGCCCGCGCCACCTGTGAGGGTATCGTTGCCCAACCCTCCGACCAGGGTGTCGTCTCGGGCACTGCCCGTCAACGAGACCGCAGCACCAGAGTTGTTGACAACCAGATAGCCATTGCTGCCCGTGGCGGCAGCAAGGTTCACATTGACCCCGTTCGTGCTCAAACTGGCAGCACCAGAATTCGCCGTGCCGGAGGACGCTGTGAACGAAGAGGTCACACTGATGAAGGCCTCTGCGCCTGCACTGACCGCGAACGCGTCACCCGTCCCGAGATCAGTGACCGTGTCTTTGCCCGCGCTGACAACAAAGCGATCTGACCCGGCCCCACCTGTCAACAGGTCATTGCCGAGCCCTCCTATCAACGAGTCGTTCCCATTGCCGCCTTCGAGCGTGTCGTCGAACACGCTGCCAGTGAGCGTGTCATTGCCGAGACCGCCCAGAAGCAAGGACGCTTCCGCCATTGCCGATGCGTCCAGTCTGTCGTTACCGCTGCTGCCGTTGAGAGTTGCCAAGGGTCTGCCCGCCTGAAAGTAAGTAGTCGCTCGTCATTGGAGCGATTCATCAAAGAAGAGTGGTGGTTCCACCGGCGGCGACTGTGCCTCCCCGCTCGTCACCGATGGAACCGAAGTCATCGTAGGCACACCCACCTATTCCGGGCATCCCCCGATGCAGTGGCACCCCTGGTTCAAGGGGAAGCACCATTCCACGGCTCCAAGAAAAAGGGCGTTGCGCCTCTCGACGCAACGCCCCTGCCTGCCCAACAACACGTTGGGCCGGGTCGGCTCGTTGTCAGCCTGAGGTGCCCGTCGAAATTCGTCTTCTAGCGGGCCGTTCCTATGTGTCAAGACCCGGGAGATCCTTTGGCCGTTTCTTGAACAGATCGGGTGACTTGGCGCGCCAGGACTTGAGGGCATAGAGTGGCGTGAGATGGTCCAGGGCGCGCTGTGGGATGCGGGTGTTGTAGACCTTGACGTACTGCAGCAGGGTCTGCTCCAGCTCAGCGGCGCTGTGGAATCGGGTCTGTGCGACGACCTCGGCAATGCGACCGTTGAAGCGTTCGACCAGGCCATTGGTCTGGGGATGCTTGGGCGGGCACAGGCGATGCTCGATGCCCAGGGCGCGGCAGCGAACGTCGAAGTGGTGCTTGCCGCTGGGTGTACTGGACTTGCGCTGGAAACGGTCGGTGAAGCACGCGCCGTTGTCTGTCAGCAGCTTGTCGATGCGCATGGGTGCGGCCTCGTGCAGGCGGTTGACGAAGTCCACCGCACTGGTGGTTTCCATGTCCGCGTAGATACGAACGAACACCCAGCGCGTGGCCCGGTCGATGCCTACGTACAGATAGCGCCGCGCGGTCTCGTCAGGCATCTGCGGCAGGTACTTGATGTCCACGTGCACGAAGCCGGGCTCATAGTCCTTGAAGCGCTTGGGCGCGGCCGTCTGAGCCGGCTCCCCACTCACTGCCGCCTGCAACTCGCGCAGGTTGTTCACCCCGTGGCGGCGCAGGCAGCGGTCCAGCGCCGATCGAGAAGCCTGCGCGTTGACGAACTCACGCGTGACCACGAGCAGGTCGTCCAGGGGCAACAGCAGCAGTCGGCGCAGTTCCACCACGATGGCCTCCTGCGCGGCAGTGAGGGTCGTGCTGAGCTTGTGGGGACGATGACTGCGGTCCTCCACGCTGTCTCGGCCCTGCCACTTCGCCGCGGTCGGCTCGGAGATGTTGTACCGGCGGGCCAACTCTGCCGGGCTGTCCGTGGACGCCTGGATCTCGGCGCGTACACGCGGCGTCGTGCGTGCCTGCGGGTGGATCTGGCTCATGTGGTCGCCCCTCTTGTCTGGTTGCTCAGCACCTCGCGCATGACCTGTCTTGCTCGGTACAGCGGCCAGCTGCGAATGGGCCAATGATCACATGGGACCCAACACCTATGCTGCCATGGAGTGCTGAGCAGCATGCTTGCTGATCCAGTTCTCGAGGAACCGAACCGGCGAGTTGTAGCCCAGCGTGGAGTGGCGGCGACTCCGGTTGTAGAACACCTCGATGTACTCGAACAGGTCGGCCTGCGCGTCGGCTCTCGTTGCGTAGGTCGTGCCGTGCACCCGCTCGTTCTTCAAGCTGTTGAAGAAGCTCTCGGTCGGAGCGTTGTCCCAGCAGTTCCCTTTGCGGCTCATCGAGGCGGTCATGCTGTACTCGGTGAGCTGGGTCTTCATCGCATGGCTGGCGTACTGACTGCCGCGGTCGCTGTGGAAGATCACCCCGTCGCCTGGCTTGCGCCGGAACCAGGCCATCGTCAGCGCGTCGGTGACGATGTCGGCGGTCATGCGCGGCTTGATCGACCAGCCGATGATTTCTCGGTTGAAAAGGTCCAGCACGATGGCCAGGTACAGCCAGCCCTCGCCTGTCTGGATGTACGTGATATCGCCCGTCCAAACCCGGTTCGGCGCCTCGGGCGTGAAGTTGCGCGCCAGCAGGTTCTCGGCGATCGGCAGCGAATGCTTGGAGTCCGTCGTCGCCTTGTAGCGCCGCTTGTGCCGTGCCCGGATGCCGTGCTCTCGCATCAGCCGCTCCACACGACGCAGGCCGATCCGATGACCGCGTTCCTGCAGCTCGCGGTGCATGCGCCGCGAGCCATAGGCGGCCTTCACTTCGGCGTGGATGCTCTTGATCAGGGCCACGGCCTGCGGGTCCGTCAAGCGCGTGCGGTCGGGCTTGCCGCCACGACGCCAGGCGCGGTAGCCGCTGACGCTGACAGCCAGCACCTCGCACATGTCGGGCAGAGGGTAATCGCGGCGCTGCGCGTCGATCCAGGCGTACTTCACAGCGCATCCTTCGCAAAGTACGCCGTCGCTTTTTTTAGGATGTCGACGTGCATCTTCAGCCGCGCGTTCTCGGCGCGCAGCCTGGACAGCTCCATCTGCTCGGGCGTCACCGGCCTCGAACCGGGCGCCGTCAGCTTGCCAGCTACCGACGCCTTCACCCAGTTGCGCAGCGTCTGCTCGACCAGCCCCAGTTCCTTGGCGGCCACCACGATGCCCACCGCCTGCGCGTGCTTGACGGCCTGCTCCTTGAACTCGGCCGTGTATTCCTGCTTCGGGATCTTCTTCACTTCGCTTCCTTCAGGTCTCGATGCTAACCATCGACCCTTGGAAGACGAAAGACGGCAGGCAGCTCAGTTCAAGAAACGGCCAAAGGATCTCCCGGGTCTTGACAGCTAACCATCGACCCTTGGAAGACGAAAGACGGCAGGCAGCTCACGGTTCAGCCCCAGGTCCGCTTGCTTCATGCCTCACATCCTCGCCAACACCGCCCAGCCCGCCAAGCACATCGGTGACTCATTTGTGCAGAGCTTCCCTAGCGTTTCAAAATTAAGAAATTCCCACCCTGCGCGCGCACAGGATCTCGTGGATTTTCTATTTCAGGAAAGTCATTCAGTGACATCCCATGTCGAGAGATCACCGACAAGCCGGCAAGGGCTTGGTCATCATGATTTCTGGCCGGAGGAACCCCAGGAGAGATGGCTGCTGCTTGATGTTTGGCAGTAGGTCTTGCCTGCGATGACCACCATGTTGGCAGCTGCTGGAGAAATCGTGTCAGGGGCTTTTCCAGTACAAGATGAATGAGGACTCCCACGCCCACAGCGAAAGCCAGTCTCAATATTAATATTGCACTGAAATCTCTTTCGATCGTTAGATAGAGTGAGGAGAGGCGAATTAGCTTCTCAATCGCTTCCAAGGCAAATAGATGGAATATGTAAATTGAATAAGAGGCGTCGCCAAGCAGGCGTAGTGTTTTTGATCTGAAACTGGATTGCAGCTGCAGAAGTCCATATATTAATATAAAGGCAGGCATTCCGTCTGCAAAAGCTCTGTGAAATTGATTGGGGAGAAAAATTATGACTGCAGCCGTCGCACTCATTGCCCCCAAAGTCCATTGAGGAATGTGGAGTGAGTGTTTTGATATGGCGAGGTAGAGAATGATGCCAAAGCCAAACTCAAGAACAATCGGTGATCCGTAGAACTCTGTAAAGACAGAATCTGTCTTGTCGCCGAAATTCCAGGCTCCAAGAGCAAGCGCTCCCAGAAACGACAGCATTGTCAACAGCCGATAACGGCCTGCCAAAATGGAGAAGGCGAAAACCAGATAAAAGGCCATTTCATAGTTTATGGTCCACCCGGGCACCAGATGGGGCCAAATCATATCTGATCGGGTCTGATGGTAATGTGGAATAAACAGGTAGTCCTGTAGCGTCAGCAGGTTGCCTTGGCCGCTGAATATTTCTTTGCGCCAAGCCAGCGTAAGTGCAATCCAGTAGAGGGGCACGACCCGCAGGATTCGCCGCCACATGAAATCAATGGATTCGCGCCACCGATTTTCCGTGGAATTCTGTCCTGTCGTGGTGTAGGCCATGATGAAACCGCTGATCACGAAGAATACGTCAACACCTTCGGATCCCAACTTCGGCCAAAAGGACGATCTGGAGTAATTTAGCGTGTGATAATAAACCACCAAAATCGCAGCCGCAGCACGCAAATACTGAATCACCTCGATTCCGGGGGCTCCTCTCCGATTCCTCGTGGATGCATTCATTGGGGATGGCGGTTTCTGATGAAGAGAGTGTTGCTCGAGCGGGTAATATTTGAATCGATGCATCCCGTTCTTGCTGTACGAGTCGGCGCGTGGAATGTTTTTGGTTGCTTTTACCTGACTGACTTCACCGCCCGTTCAGCCTGTCGTTCGCTTGTGCAGGTGCCACTATCGGGGACTTCATTATCGGTCAACGCTCTCTGCCCGCACGACGTAATACCTGGGTCACGGGTTCGAAGAGATATTGCAGTGGAGTGCGTGTTTCCCCCTGAATATAGACCTCGGCTGGCATGCCTGCCTTCAGTTTTTCCCCTTGAGTCGCGTTGGCGACATCATTGGCATCGACCTCGATGTGCACCGTGTAGTAGGCCTGATTGTTCTGCTGCTCAATGAGTCGGTCTGGTGACAAGTAATAAACACTCCCGCGTACCAAGCGGGTGCTACGGTAGTTGTAGGCGGTAAACCGTATCTCAGCATGCTGGCCCGTATGAACCCGATTCACGTCTTCGGTTCGAATCCGTGCTTCCACCAAGAGCTTGGGATCATTCTGCAATACGTCCATGATCGGCTCACGCGGTGCAATCACGGTACCTGGGTTTGTCACCCGCAGACCAATGACCTCACCATCCACCGGTGCTGAAATCAGTTGTCTGCTCGACGCATCACTGGCTTTGCGCAGTTCCTGTTCAATATCTTGTACCCGTACGTTTGCAGTCTTCAATTGGTCACTTGCCTGTTGGCGATACTCATTGTCCAGCCCCTGGAGCTTCAGATCGATGTCAACGATACGTTGTTCGGCTCGAACCAGGTCTGCACGTCGCTCCTCCAGTTTGGCGGCATAGTCGGCCACGGCAGCTTCGAGTTGCAGGATGCGCGTCGATGCGATGAATCCATCGCTGACCAAGGTACGGTTCGATTCCAACTCCGCCTTCTGCGCTGCCATCGACTGCAGAGCCGCCGAGATCTGGGCACGCAGAGACTGCAATTCCATCAGCACTTTGCTGCGTTGCTCACGAAGCAGGGCCGACTGACTGCGAAGTGCATCGCGTCGGGCAGAAAATAGTGACTGCTCCTTGACCAGTTGCGAGGACAGAGCCGCATCCTGTTTGGCTGCTTCGAGTAGATAGGCAGGCCATACCAAGGCTCCTCCTCGAATCTGTTCCGTTTCCAGCCGGAGGACGCTGGCGCGTTCAGCCAGCAGCCGATAACTCAGACGTGTCTTGTCTGCAGAAACGGCCACATCCCCGAGTTCCAGCAGTACTTCTCCGGCTTTTACCTTCTGCCCATCCCGGACGAAGACGGAGCGGACAGTGCCACCCTCGGCGTGCTGAACCGTTCGTCGGTTCAGATCAACCTTGACATACCCGGGTGCAACGACAGCGGAGGACAAGGGGGCAAGCGCGAGCCAAGCCGATATGGGCAGCACGCCGGCGAGCAAGACCCACATGCCCTTTCGGGTAATTTCACTTGCCTCGCGCCCATGCAATGTCAGCAGATCGACTCGGGACACGGGTTGCGGCTCCAATAGCGCTGGAAGAGACATATGTCTATGGGCTCGATTTGTCCGTCAATTGAGCAGCCCCGCACCAGAGGCCGAACGCGCCATGGGCAAGACCTGTGCCATGGGAGGATTCGATGCCGCAGGGGTTGAGGCCTCGTTGCCGGGGTAAGTTACCGAGGGAGGTGCGGCCGGCGCTGCTGGCCGAGAGACACCTTGCGGGGGCGCAACGGCAGGCCCACCGCCGGCCGGCATCGGTCGCGCACCGCCGGAAAGAGCCTGAAGGACATCGCGGGCAGGCCCAAAGTGGGTAGCCCGCCCAGCTTCTACGACCAATATCTTGTCAACATGTGCGGTCAAGGTGGCTCGGTGTGTCACCACGATCACGGTCGTGTTTCCGCGCAGCTGCTTGAGCGTTTCAGCCAGTGCAAGCTCTCCTGCGCCGTCCAGATTGGAGTTCGGCTCGTCCATGACCACGAGCCTGGGGCTGCCGAACAATGCCCGGGCGACGGCTATTCGCTGACGTTGTCCCGGAGAAAGCAAGGCAGCATGGGGGTCGATTTCGGTGTCGTACCCCTCAGGCAGGCCCAGGATCATTTCATGCACACCAGCCAACTTCGCCGCCTCGACCACCAAGTCGGAATCCACCGGGCCCAGGCGAGCAATATTGTCAGCGACCGTCCCAGCGAACAGTTCGACGTCCTGGGGAACGTATCCGATGTGTGGGCCCACTTGTTCTCTGCCCCACTTCGATAGATCCACCCCGTCGAGTCGAACCACGCCTGCTGCCGGCGCCCACAGTCCGATCAAGAGCCGCACGAGCGTGCTCTTTCCGGAGCCGCTGGGGCCGATGATGGCCAGTGACTCACCGGTAGCCAGTTGAAGGGAGATGCCTGCGACGATCATCCTGTCGCTGCGGGCCGGTCGATAGACCAACCCTGCGGCCGTCAACTGCCCTGTGGGTGCCGGTAATTGCATGGGGGGTTGCCGACCCATGACTTGTTTGAGCATCGGATTCAATCGCTGGTAGGCCAGTCGGCCCTCAGCAAGCACTTTCCAACTGGCTACCATCTGCTCGATGGGAGCCAGGGCGCGGCCGAGCAACATCGTCGATGCAACCATGACCCCAGGCGAAGCCTGACCATCCAGTACCAAGTATGCGCCCAACGCCTGCAGCAGGACTTGTATACCCTGCCTCAGTACCCTGATGAAGGACGACATCGCCACGGCCCTGCGTGCAACAGGCCCTTGCAGATCGGCCAGCCGCATACTCATTTGCTGCCAGCGTGCGACGAGTGAATCGCTCATGCCCAGGGCCTGGGCCGCTTCCGAGTTGGACATTGCCTGTTCGAGGTATCTCTGGCTTTTGCCAGCTTCGCTCTGAACCTCTTCGATTGACTTTCTGGTCAGGCGATCGTTCAGAAAGGTAAACGCCAGCATCACGGCTCCTGCTGCGGCTGCGCCAACTCCAAGCCAGGGGTGCGCCAATGCAATTACACCAATAAAGACAAGGGCCCAGGGTGCGTCAAGCACGGCGATTACCCCTTGGGCCGAGAACAGGTTGCGCAGACGTGCGACGTCTCGCAGCGGTTCCATCGGCACAGGCCCTTGCCGCTTTGCGGCCTCAACAAGGGTCAGCCGGGCGATTTCAGGTGCCAGCGCGTCATTCACGATGCTGCCCAGAACACCCTGCAGCCGTCCACGCAGGTACTCAAGTACCCCTGTCAATGCGAAGGCGATGCACAGCCCAAGAACCAGAACGAGGAGTGTCTCCTTGCTTTGGCTCGTGAGCACACGGTCGAACACCTGCAAACTGAACATCGCTGGAGCCAACCAGAGAAGGTTGATCACGAACGAGAACGCCAGCGCCCATCTGAGCAGTCTTTTCATAGTCTCTCATTCACTCCCTGGGCCAACAATCGATGCGCTTGGCAGCGTAGTCTGGCTACGTTGCAGCGAGATAGTTGACCATAGCAGACCATGTTCGCCCCGCTGCCTCCGCGTCAAAGTGCGGTGTGCGAATACTCCCGCTTCGACGTTGGTTTTGAATGCTCGGCGGTGCTTGTCCGCAACCTCGGCACGCTGACCATCCGGCAAGCCACCCCAGGAAACAGGGAGGCCAGGACGGTTTGGTCGGTGCTCGGGTCAATACGCTCTTTTGTCGAACCAGGTCATGCCGGCGGTGCGGGCGATGATCTTCAGGTCCAGCGCAAGGGACCAGTTGCGTAGGTATTCCAGGTCGCATTCGATGCGGCGGGCCATCTTGTCGATGGTGTCGGTCTCCCCGCGCAGGCCGTTGACTTGGGCCCAGCCTGTGATGCCTGGGCGCACCTTGTGGCGCACCATGTAGCTCTTGATGAGCTGGCGGTATTGTTCGTTGTGGGCCACGGCGTGGGGGCGTGGGCCGACGATGCTCATGCGACCCTGCAACACATTAATGAATTGCGGCAGTTCGTCCAGCGAAGTGCGGCGGATGAAGGCGCCGAACGGGGTGATGCGCGGGTCGTGCTTGGTGGCTTGATGTACGGTGGCGCCGTTGTCCATCGTGGTCATCGAGCGGAACTTGTAGACGATGATCTCCTCGCCATCCAGGCCATGGCGTCGCTGCTTGAAGATGATGGGACCTGGCGAACTGCGCTTGACGCCGAAGGCGACCAGGAGAAGCACTGGGGCGATGAGCAGCAGGATGAGGCTGGCGAGCACGATGTCACTGGCGCGCTTGAGCAGGCCGTTCACACCGACGAATGGGCTTTCCAGCAGGCCGACCACGGGCACACCGTCCATGTTGTGCGTGCGGCCCTGGATGATGTTGACGCCAAACACGTCGGGCACGTAGTACACGGAGGCGGCGCTGTCCTGGAGTTGGGCCATCAGTCGCATGATGCGCGGCTGTTGGCCCAGCGGCAGGGTGACGTAGATGTCCCGGATGCCCGCGCGCTGGATGAGGCGAGGCAGGTCTTCGAGCCGGCCGAGCAGGCGGGAGCGTACTTCAGGCGGGCAACGCTCGGGAGCACGGTCCTCGAGGTAGCCGTAGAAGTCGTGGCCGTAGGCGCTACGGCGCTCCAGCATGGTGGCGATCTTGAGCCCCAGCGTACCTGCACCGATGACCAAGGCGGGGCGGCGTGCCTCCGTGCGGGCAGCATGCAGTCGCATCACGGATGCCCCCAGCAGGGCTGCACCGACGTGGCTGATGGGAGTGAGGGCTACCCACCAGATCAGCACCTCGGGTTCGAAGAAGTGGAAGCTGCGAGTGGCAAAGCCGATGGCACCCAGGATGGCGATTGTGGCCATCCAGGCTCCCGCAACGCCAACGATCACGTCGAGCGGGCGGCTGTGGAAGCGCTCCTTGCCGGGAAAGGTGATCAGCAGGACCAGCATGGCCAGGAGCATCGTGGCCCGATCCACGGGCTGCTCCTGCAACGTAGTGGCCAGGAACAGCAGTGCCACGGACAACGCGGGTTCTGCGAGGTTGGCGACGAAGGTGCTGATGGGCAGTGGTGGGCGTGCCGCGAAGAGAGAGTTCATCGCGTCTGCCGGGCGTGTGGCGACAAACGGCTCGACCGGGGGCAGTTGCGCCGGGCGGGTCGGTTGTGGCAGCGGTGGCATTGGCGGTTTGATGGAACCCTTTGGGGTGGTCCAGGAGGCGATTGACATATCCATTACCTTGCTCCCCGTGGCTTGATGCGTGATGTCCTGGCCGCTCCCGCCTTTCATCTGGCTTTGGCCGTCGTCAGGTCGCGATGCAGCCGCGGCCGTCAAGGCGTCGGCACTATGCTGTGGTTTGTTGACGTTAATGTGCATGCGCCGATTGGCAGGATTGATCCCTCAATCGAGGGGTGGCGATCAATGACTCATGCAACTCGTGCCGTTTTGGGCTGAGAGGTCCGGATGCAGCGATCCGGGTGTGGCGTGGCCGTGGCAGTGCTGGGGGGCGAGACATGGGTGTCTCCGAACGGCGGAGCAGATCAGTTGGGTACGTGGGAGGCCGCTGCGGCATGCTGGCCGCCTGGGCTGTGAGCAGTTACCGACAGGGCCTGCTCGTACCAGCGCTGCGTCCGCGTGGCCGGGCCGCTGTCCACCCGCCCGGCGTCCAGCGCGTCCACCAGGCTGGCGACGGACTGCATGAGTTCGCGCTGCGGTCGCCAGCCGAGGAGGTGGGTGAATTTGTCGAAGTCGATGCGCCGGCCGGGGGGGCTGGCTGTGCGGGCTTGCAGGGGGGCGGCCTGGATCGTGATGTGGCTGCCCAGCACGAGCTGCACCGTGCGGGCGATCTCGGCGGTGCGCAGGTTGCCCGCGCCGACATTGAAAATCTGCCGCGCCACGCTGGTGAGGGGGGCGCCCAACGTGGCGATGATGGCCTGGGAGGCATCGTCGATCTGCAGCAGGGGGTGCCAGGTGTCGGCTGCATCGGGCAGGGTGATGCGCCTCTCGCCGAGCGCCTGCTCGGCCATGGCGTTGGCGATGAGGTCGAAGCGGGTGCGCGGCGCCAGGCCGTGGCAGGTGGCCAGGCGCAGCACGGTGGGCGCGAAGCCGGGGCGGGCCAGGGGCAGCACGGCGGCCTCGGCCTTCAGGTTGGCCAGGGCGTAGGCGCCGACGGGGTGGGTGGGGCTGCTCTCGTCGAGCGGGCTGTCGTCCGCCGAGGGGGCGAGCGTGTCCACGCCGCTGCCGTTGACCCTGCCGTTGTCGTTGTCGTTTCCGTAGACGCAGCAGCTGCTGGCCAGGATGTAGCGCTGCACGCCGGCGGTGGGCGCGAGCTGGGCGAGGCGCACGCGGGCGAGGTGGTTGACGGCGTGCGTCCAGGCGGGGTCGAGCTCGGCGGCGCGGGCGTCGCCGATGCCGGCGAGGTCGACGATGGCATGGATGCCGCCGAGGTGTTCGCGCTGCAGGCCGCGCACGTCCATGCGACGCACGGTCAGGCCGGGGTGGTTGGCGACTGCATGCAGGCCGCGCTCGCCGAAGACCATGGTGTCGACTGCGACCACCTCGTGGCCGAGTTCGAGCAGGTCACGCACCAGGGCGCTGCCGATGTAGCCCGCCGCGCCGGTGACGAGGATGCGGCGTCGCGGTCCTTGCGCCATGTGAGTGAGCGGGGTCATGGGGAGGCCTTCCTTGGGATGCGTTTGTGGAGTCTGGGCTCGCACTTTGCCGAGCGCCGTCGACATTGCATCCCCCCGGCCCGGTGGCAGTGCCCAAGCGCGTGAAGTGCTGCCGGAACTCTTTCTGGGCCGGCGCGTGGTTGTGGTGCGGCCCGCTCAAGTCCGCCGTTTTGGCTCAGGCGTCGTCGAGCTCGACGTCGCAATCGCAGCCACTGCCGGCGGCGATCCACCGCGCGGCGCGGCGCTGCAGCCAGGGGGCGATGGGGCGCAGCCAGCGGGGCAGGAGGTGGCGCTGACCGGTCAGCACGCCGCAGACGTAGCGCTGCGCCGGCTCGTCCCAGGCGAGCGCTCGGCAGGCGCCGAAGCGGCGGGCGCTGACGAGGATGCCGATGGGGCAGGGCTCGGCCAGGCAGCACACGCCGCAGCCGTTGCAGGGCTCGCCCCAGGCCGGCTTGGGTGGGGCGTCGGCGTGGATGGCGATGGTGCGAGGCACCGCCTGGGTCACCTGTGTGCCGGGTTCGGGGCAGCAGGCTGTCTCAGCACCGGGTCTGGCGCTCGCGTCGGCGGATCAGCACCAGGACGGCGGCGGCCAGGCTGCCGCCGAGGAGTAGCTCGCCGCCGATGGCGCCACCGCCGCTGTCGTCGCCTTCGCCCGTGTCGGTCGTGCTGCCATCGACGCTGCCGCCCTTGCCAATGCTGACCACCGCGGTGGTGGTCGCGCTGCCGCTGGCGTCCGTCACGGTGAGTTGCAGCAGCACGGTGCCGTCGCCGGTGGCGGTCAGGCGAGTGCTGCTGCCGGTGCTGCTGCCCAGGCTGGCGATGCTGCTGCCGCTGGTGAGGCCCCAGCCGTACGCGCTGAGCCTGTTGCCCGTGGAGGCGCTGGACTGGGCCGCGCTGAAGGCGCCGCTGGCGCCCACGGCGATCAGGCTGCTGTCGTCGACGATGTTGGCCACCAGCCGGCCGGCGGCCGCCGCCTTGACGGCGGCACCGGCGTCTAGCATGCCGGCGCCACAGGTGGCGGTGGTGCAGTAGCACTCCCTGGCCTGCTCGGCTGCGCTCGGTGCCAGGCAGGCCGCGTCGGTGGAGACGGTGGGGTCGCTGCTGGCTCCGGTGGTGGGGAAGGTGCGGGCCGTGTCCTGCAGCAGCGAGGTCACCTGGCTGGGGGTGAGGGTCGGGTTGGCTGAGAGCATCAGGCCAATGGCGGCCGATACCTGCGGGGCGGAGAAGCTGGTGCCCACGGCGTAGTCGTCACCCCCGCTGGTGTAGCTGGCGGCCAACGGGATGGTGCTGCCGGTGTTGCTGGTGCTGCTGATCGGGTAGAGGCATTCACCTGTGTCGTTGACGCAGTTGCCGCCCGGCGCGGCGATGGTCACTTCGGGGCCGAGGCTGGAGTAGCCGATCTTGGTGCCCACATGGCGGACGCCGGCCACCGCGATCGCACCAGCGCAATTGGCCGGGGCGTTGACGGCCAGGCTGTCGTTGCCGGCCGATACCACCACGCTGGCGCCAGCGGCGATGGCCTCGCGCACGGCCTCCTGGTAGGCACTGTCGCAGCTGCCGGCGGAGCCCAGGCTGAGGCTGATCACCTTGGCCGGATTCGGGTTGGTGGGCACCCCTGCGACCGTGAGCCCAGCCGCCCAGCGGATGCCGGCAATGATGTCGTCGTCATAGCCGAAGCACTTGCCCAGCACGCGCACCGGCAGCACCCGCACGTTGCGGCCGAGCGCGGCCATGCCCATGCCGTTGTTGGTGGCAGCCGCCACCAGGCCCGCGGTCTGGGTGCCATGCCAGCTGCTGCTCGCCTCGCTACAGCCGCTGAAGGTGCCTGTGCTGGCCTCGGCGGCGCTGACCCAGTCACCTGGGTCGCTGGGGTCGGCGTCGCGGCCGTCACCGTCGTTGGAGATGCTGCTGCTGGAGACGAAGTCGTAGCCCGCCAGCAGCTTGCCGGTCAGGTCGGGGTGGTCCCGGCGCACGCCGGTGTCCAGCACGGCCACGACGACACTGGCATTGCCGGTGCTCACCGCCCAGGCTGCGGGAGCGTCCACGGAGGAGACGAAGGTGCTGTCTGGCGTGCGCAGGTACCACTGGCCGGCGGCGGGGCTTTGTGATGAGCTGCCGGCGTAGCGCGGATCACTGGGGGTGACGGCGTGGGCGCGGCGCTTGCGTGACGGCACGGCGTATTCAACCTCGCTGTCCGTGCCCAGCTGGGCGGCCAGGGCCTCGCTGCTCATGCCGGTGGCGGTGAGCACCTGGTGGCGGGGCCCGACGGCCGGCCCGTTCGACAGCTTCAGTCCCAGGCGGCTGGACAGCGCGGCGGCGCGCTGTACGGCGGCGAGCGCAGCGGCTGTGCCACCGCTCTGGGCGGACAGCGCTGAGGCCGTGCCACTGCTACTGCTGCTGCGGTATTTGACGATGACGCGTGCGGTGTCACCTGTGTCCGCCGGCAGGCTGGCACTGCTGCGCGAAGGGCCACGCTCGGCCGACACGGAGGCCGGTAGCAGCAGCCCCGCGCCCAACAGGGCGAGCGCGCCGAGCAGGGACGGCAGGGTGGCGATGCGTTGGATCCGGGGGGGGGCAGGTTGGGCGCATCCCCCCAAGTGTAGGCAGCGGCAGCGCTGCCCCACATTGCCGGGAGGTTTCTGTGCGTGCCGATGTGCCCAACCACGGCGGGTTGGCGCCGCTTCAGTTCATCGGCAGGCTGAGCTGGCGCGGGCTGCCATCGCCGCGGTGGGTGGGTTGCCCGGTGCGGCGGCCACGGTGCACGGTGGGGGGCATGGGCAGGCCCGGCTGCACATAGCCCTTTGTCTCCAGCGCCCAGCCGTCGGTGGCCTGGGCCTCGTCGTGCAGCTGCACGCGCTGGCCCATCAGGCCGTCGGCGGTGGCGCGCTCAAGCAGGGCCTGGGCGCGCTCGGCGTCGAGCTGCAGGGCGAAGTGGCTCCAGAGCTTGAGAACCTCGGCGTCGCGCCAGGCGTCTTCGAGCGCCCAGCGGCGGCGCAGGGCGTCGGTAGGGGCGCCGGCCGAGATCACGCGGGGCAGCAGCGCGAGGAAGAACTGCTGGAAGTCATGGCGCATCGCATCGCTGGGCAGCAGCGACAGGAAGCGCGTCAGCCGCGTGCTCCAGCCGCTGCGGGCGAGCAGCTGGGTGGCCAGCACCTGCAGGCCCTGGATGGGGTTGAGCAGGTGCAGGCGGTTGGGCGGCAGCACCAGCAGCGGCAGGCGGGCGGCATCGGCATGGGCCAGCGGGGTGACGAAGGACATCAGCACGGCCAGGCGGCGCCAGGCGTTGAAGCCCAGGCCATCGGCGCTGGCGGCGCCGCTGGCGCGCAGCCCGTCGGCCTGCGACCAGGCGTCGTCCCAGGCGAGGTCGGCCTTGGCCAGGTCGGCGGCCAGGCTGATCACCGCCAGGTTGCCGGCGGCGTAGCCGGCGTCCTCGCAGATGCGGGCGACCACCCGGTCGGCCGGCGCGCCGTGTGGCGGCAGCTGGCTGCCTACCGTGAGTGCTGCGCGGGTGACGGGGCAGTGGCTGCTCTGCAGCTGGCCGAGGTAGTTGGGGGTGACGCTCAGGGCCTCGAAGGCCAGGCCGCGCAGCCAGGCCTGCTGGCGCAGCTGCAGCCACAGGCGCACGGTGGGCGTGGCCAGCCGGGTGCGGCCACCGAAGCTGGCGCGCCCGGACTCGTAGCCCTGGCGGATCGCGCTGGCGGCGCTCAGGTGCTCGGGCGGCGGCGTCAGGCCGTGGCGGGCGTGGTCCCAGCCCAGCTCGAAGCCGGTGCGCGCTCCATCACTTGCCAGCAGGTGTTCGATGGTCATCTGGATCTCGGCAGACATGCGTTCAACTCCTCGACGGCGCCGGGCCCCGTGCCCGACCAGTGAACCAGTATCTGGTCCAAGTGGCTCATGAGGTGAGCCATTCCGTCGATCGATTGAACACACTGTGCGCGCGATGCGCCGTGCGGCCCAGCCCGCGGGCGTGGGGGCCTGTGCGGGGGTTTTCGGGCGCCGTTCCCGCGTCCACGGGGGGTGTTTTGCGGGAACTTCGCCGGCGCTGCGGCCGGGGTGGCGCCAAGTGTGCGGCGCGTCACGTTTGGCGCCGCGGGATTTGCGGCCCGGCGCTGTCACCCGCGTTCAGGGGATCAAGTCACAGCGCGGTTTGCCACTTGCCGGGCTAGGATGAGCTCAGGTCCTGAGCCTGGGCTGCGCGATCCATGCGCGCGTGCTGCGGGTTGGGCAGGGAGTACAAGGCAGAGTCGCCACGATGGATCGTACGGAACGTTTCTACCGCATCGAGATGATGATCCGGCTGCGCGGATCGGTCAGCTTCGCCACGCTGATGGACGAGCTGGAGGTTTCGCGCGCCACGCTCAAGCGGGATCTGGAATACCTGCGCAGCCGCATGGATGCGCCGATCGTCTACGACCGGCCCAGCAACGGCTACCGCTTCTCCGCCCCGACCGGGCGCGGCAGCAAGAAGGAGGTCAGCCACGAGCTGCCCGGCGTGTGGTTCAGCGAGCGCGAGATCCACGCGCTGCTGACGATGCACCAGCTCATCGACGGGCTGGACAGCGGCGGCACGCTCGGGCGCCACCTGCAGCCGCTGCTGGAGAAGCTGCACGGCATGCTGGGCACCAGCGCGGGCGAGGCGCGCGAGCTGATGCGCCGCGTCAAGATCAGCCTGCCGGCGCGCCGGCCGGTGGTGAGGCGCTGGTTCGAGCGCGTGGCCAGCGCGCTGCTGCAACGCCGCCGGCTGGAGCTGACCTACTACACTCGCAGCAAGGGCAGCGAGTCGCGCCGGCAGGTCTCGCCGCAGCGGCTGCTGCACCACCGCAACACCTGGTACCTGGACGCCTGGTGCCACGCCAGCGACGGCCTGCGCCGCTTTGCGCTGGATGCCATCCGCGGCGCTGAGCTGAGCGACCAGCGCGCCAAGGACGTGTCGCTGCGCAGCGTCGAGGCGGCGCTGGACGGCGGCTACGGCGTCTACGGCGGCGGCGAGCTGCAGCAGGCGGTGCTGCGCTTCAGCCCCGCGGCGGCGCAGTGGGTGGCCAACGAGCAGTGGCACCCGAAGCAGTCGATCGAGCCGCTGCCTGAAGGCGGCCTGCGCATGACGCTCCCCTACAGCGACGACACCGAGCTGACCATGGACCTGCTACGCCACGGGCCGGACGTGGTGGTGGAGGCGCCCGAATCGCTGCGCGACAAGCTGCGCGAGCGCCTGCAGGCAGCGATCGGGCACTATTGACGGATGTCGTCCGTCGCCGCAACGCTTCCTGAGTCCGATTCCGCTGTCTCTTCTCATTCAGCCGTGCCGCTGACCCCCGGCCTGCTGGTGCTGCACGGCAACCGCCTGGAGTGGCTGCTGGACACGGTGCTGGCCTGGCTGCAGGCGCAGCCGCTGGCGCCGCTGGAGACCGAGACGGTGCTGGTGCAGAGCAACGGCATCGCCGAGTGGCTGAAGATGTCGCTGGCGGCGCGCGCCGGGGTGTGCGCGGCCACGCGGGTGGAGCTGCCGGCGCGCTTTCTCTGGCGGCTGTACCGCGCCACGCTGGGGCGTGCCGGAGCACCGGCGCGCTCGCCGCTGGACGAGGCGCCGCTGGCCTGGCGGCTGATGCGCCTGCTGCCCGCGCTGGTGGCCGAGCCGGGCTACGAGCCGCTGGCGCAGTTCCTGCAGCCCGCCGGGGCGGATGCCAGCGCCCACGCGGGCCCCGACCTGTCGCGCCGCTGGCAGTTGGCGCAGCGCCTGGCCGATCTCTATGACCAGTACCAGGTCTACCGGGCCGACTGGCTGCAGGCCTGGGGCGCGGGGCGCGACGAGCTGATCGGCCCCGGCGGGCAGTGCAGTCCGCTGCCCGAGGACCAGCGCTGGCAGGCCCGGCTGTGGCGCGCTGTGGGCGCCGAGCTGGACGAGGCCGAGCGCCTGGGCGTGCGCAGCGAGGTGCACGCCCGCTGCGTGGCGGCGCTGCACGGTGGCGAGCGGCCCGCAGCGGCGCTGCCGCGCCGGGTGGTGGTCTTCGGCGTCAGCCACCTGCCGGCGCAGACGCTGCAGGCGCTGGCTGCGCTGGCGCGCCATGCCCAGGTGATCCTGGCGGTGCCCAACCCCTGCCGCTACCACTGGGCCGACATCATCGAGGGCCGCGAGCTGCTGGCGCGCCCGCAGCCGCTGCGCCACCCGCACCGCGGCGGCATCGACCTCGCGCAGCTGCCGCTGGAGGAGGCGCATGCCCAGGCGAATCCGCTGCTGGCGGCCTGGGGGCGGCAGGCGCGCGACTTCGTGCGCCTGCTCGACCACTTCGACGAGACCGAGGCGGTGGCGCGCCAGCTCGCGCTCCCGCGCGTGGACCTGTTCGACGACGGCCCCGGCGTGACCCTGCTGCAGCAGGTGCAGGCGCGCATCCGCGACAACGCCCCGCTGGACGAGCACGCAGGCATGGCGGCCGAGTTGCCCGCCGGGGACCGCTCGATCGTCTTCCACCTTGCCCACAGCGCGATGCGCGAGGTGGAGATCCTGCACGACCAGCTGCTGGACCTGTTGGCGCTGCGGACCGGGCCGGCAGACCCCAACGCCGGCAAGCGCCTGGCGCCGCGCGACATCGTCGTGATGCTGCCGGACATCGAGCCCTGGGCGCCGCTGATCCACGCCGTGTTCGGCCGCCACGCCGCGGGCGACCCCCGGCGCATCCCCTACGAGATCGCCGACCTGCGCGCGCGCGGGCGCCGGCCGCTGCTGCTGGCGCTGGAGTGGCTGCTGCGGCTGGACACGCAGCGCTGCACCGCCGGTGAGCTGCGCGACCTGCTGGACGTGCCGGCGCTGGCGCGGCGCTTCGGCCTGGACGAGGCGGGCCGGGCCATTGCCGCTCGCTGGCTGGCCGGCGCGGGGGTGCGCTGGGGCCTGGACGAGGCGCACCGTGCCAGCCTGGGCCTGGGCGAGTGCGGCGAGGTCAACACCTGGGCCTTCGGGCTGCAGCGCATGCTGGCCGGCTACGCGGTGGGGCCGGCGGACGAGGCGGCCGCGGACGCGGGGGTGGGCGCCGGCGGGGGCGTCTGGCAGGGCATCGAGCCCTATGACGAGGTGGGTGGGCTGGATGCCGCGGTGGCCGGCTCGCTGGCCGCGCTGGTCGACGCGCTGCGGTGCTGGTGGCAGACCGCCCGCATCGACGCCACGCCCGCCGACTGGGACACGCGCTGCCGGGCGCTGCTGGGGGCCTTCTTCGAGCCTGCGGACGAGGACGAGCGCCTGCTGCTGGGTGCGCTGGCCGAGGCGCTGGGCCGCTGGCGCGAGGACGCCGAGGCGGCCGGCTACACCGACGAGTTGCCGCTGGCGGTGCTGCGCGAGGCCTGGCTGGCCGGCGTCGACGAGCCCGGCCTGCGCAGCCGCTTCCTGGCTGGCGGGGTGGTGTTCTGCACCCTGATGCCGATGCGCGCCATCCCCTTCGAGGTGGTCTGCCTGCTCGGCATGAACGATGGCGACTACCCGCGCCGCAGCCCGCGCGCCGACTTCGACCTGATCGCCCAGCCCAGCCAGCGGCGCCCCGGCGACCGCGCCCGGCGCGACGACGACCGCCTGCTGATGCTGGAGGCGCTGCTGTCCGCGCGCCGGCAGCTGTACGTCAGCTGGGCCGGCCGCAGCGCACGGGACAACACCGCCCAGCCGCCCTCCGTGCTGGTGGCGCAGCTGCGCGACTACCTGGCCGCCGGCTGGGGCGCTGCGCGCCTGGCGGCGCTGACCACCGAGCACCCGCTGCAGCCCTTCAGCCGGCGCTACTTTGAGGCAGGGACCGACGTAGAGGGCGAGGCAGAGGGCGAGGCAAGGGCGGCCGCGCCGCGCCTGTTCACCTACGCCAGCGAGTGGCGCGTTGCCCATGCCGCAGCAGGTGCCGAGGCAGGCGGCTCGGCTCCCTTGGCTCCCGCTGCGGCGCTCGACCTGCCGGCCATGCTGCCGCTGACGCTGCGCCGCCTGGGTGACTGGCTGCGCCAGCCGGTGGCAGCGCACCTGCGCGACCGGCTCGGCGTGGTCTTCGCGCCGCTGGAGGAGGCCCTGGCCGACGACGAGCCGATGGCGCTCAGCGGCCTGGACGAAACGATCCTGCTCAAGGCCCTGCTGGCGGCCCGGCCGGACGCGGCGGGCGGTCCGGGCGAGGTGGACAGCCCGGCGGCGCTGCGCCGCGGCCTGGCCGCGCAGGTGCAGCGCCTGGCCCGGCGCGGCGAGCTGCCGCTGGGCGCGCCGGGGCAGCGCTGGCAGGCGCGCTTCCTGGACATGAGCGAGCCGATGCTGCAGGCCTGGCAGACGCTGCAGGCCGAGCACCCATTGCCGGCGCGCCACCGCGAGCTTCGCTTTGCTGTCCAGATCGACGGCGTGCCAACCCCGATCGTGCTGGAAGACTGGCTGGATGAGCTGCGCCTGCCCGCCGGTGCGGGTGCGGGTACGGGTGCCGGTGCGGACGACGCGCCGGTCTGGCTGGCCATCGATGCGCGCCGGCTCACCCGCACGCCCAGCCAGCGGCAGCCCGATCAGGTGGTGGCGCTGCCGGGCCAGCTGCTCGCGCCCTGGCTGCGCCTGGCGGCGGCGGCGGCCTGCGGCGTGCCGCTGCGCGGCGTGCTGGTGGGGCGTGACGCCATCCTGCGGCTGGAGCCGCCGGATCCGGAGGCCGCCCGGCAGGCGCTCGCCGCCCTGCTGGAGGCCTGGTACGCTGGCCTGCAGCAGCCGCTGCCGGTGGCGCGGCGCAGCGCGCTGGCCTGGCTGGCCCGGCTCGCCACCGGCAGCCTCGAAGACGCCAACCAGGCCGCCCGCCGCGCCTACGAGGACCGCAGCGGCCGGATGCCGCCCGAGGTGGACGAGCCCGCGCTGGCGCGCTGCTGGCCGGACTGGGAGGCCCTGTCGGCGGCCGCGGTTCCAGGCCGAGGCAGCGATGTGCAGGACGATGCCGCAGGGCTGGACGATCAGGGTGATCAGGGCGATCCGGACGACCCCGGCAGCCTGGAGGCCGCCGCCTTCGGCCACTGGGCGGCCTGCCTGTACGGCCCTCTGTGCGACTGGGTCGAGCAGGGCGTGACGGCCGAGAAGCTGCCCGGCGCCCGCCCCGGCCCGGACGAGGGCGACGCCGCCGGGCCAGACGGTGCCAGCGAGGCCGCCGATGAAAGCTGAGCGCCACCCAGAGCCGAACCGCGCCATGACCCTGCCTGCTTCCCCTGGCCCGGCCCTGCCTGTTCCCGTCCTCGATGCCCTGCGCCTGCCGCTTCAGGGCAGCCGCCTGATCGAGGCCAGTGCCGGCACAGGCAAGACCTGGACCATCGCCGCGCTCTACCTGCGCCTGGTGCTCGGCCATGGCGCACCGGGCGAGGCGCCGCCGCGTGCGCTGGCGCCGGCCGAGATCCTGGTGATGACCTTCACCCGCGCGGCCACCCGCGAGCTGTCCGAGCGCATCCGCGCGCGGCTGATCGAGGCGGCGCGCTGCTTTCGCGGCGAGGCGCAGCCCGCGCCGCAGGACCGCTTCCTGCAAGCGCTGATCGAGGCGCATCCAGATGGCCAGCCCGAAGCGCCCGGTGAGCCAGGCCCCGCCCTGACCCGCCGCGCCGCCGCGCACCGCCTCGCGCTGGCGGCCGAGGCGATGGACGACGCGGCGGTGCACACCATCGACGCCTGGTGCCAGCGCATGCTGCGCGAGCATGCCTTCGACAGCGGCCAGCTCTTCGAGGAGGAGCTGGTGGCCGACGAGGCCGAGCTGCTCCAGCAGGCCGTGCACGACCACTGGCGCCGCGAGGTCTACCCGCTCGCCGGGCCGGCGCTGGAGGCGGTGCTGGCCTGCTGGCCGAGCGTCGATGTGCTGGCCGGTCAGGTCCGCCCGCTGCTGGGGCGCGCCGAGCTGCTGGGCGAGTTTGCCGGCCGGGGCCAGTCGCTGGCGCAGTGGACCGGGCAGCAACTCGCCGAGCTGGCGGCGCTCAAGACCGGCTGGGTGCAAGGCGCCGCCGAGCTGCGCGCCTGGCTGGACGCGCAATGCCGGGCCAAGGTCTTCAACGGCAGCAAGCTGCGTGCCGACTACCACGGCAAGTGGTGCGACGCGCTGGCCGACTGGGCCCAGGGGCCTCAGGAGCAACCCGATCTCAAGACCGGCCGCAGCCGGTTGACCGAGGCCGGGCTGGCCGATGCGCTGGCGAAGAACCAGTCGCTGCCCGCGCTGCCCCCGGTGGTGGAGGCGCTGCACGCGCTGCTGCGCACGCTCGACGAGCGCGCTGGCCTGGCCGAGGCGCTGCTGCGCCACGCGGTGCACGGCGTGGCGCAGCGCCTGGAGCGGCTCAAGCGCCAGGGCGCGCGCTTCGGCTTTGCCGACCTGCAGGCGCGGCTGGCACAGGCGCTGGATGGCCCGCAGGGCGAGCGCCTGCGCGCGCGCATCGTGGCGCAGTACCCGGCGGTGCTGGTCGACGAGTTCCAGGACACCTCGCCGCTGCAGTACCGCCTGTTCGACCGGCTCTACGACGTGGCCGCCAACCGGCCCGCCAGCGTGCTGCTGCTGATCGGCGACCCCAAGCAGTCGATCTACGGCTTCCGCGGCGCGGACATCTACAGCTACCTCGCCGCGCGGGGCGCCACTGCCGGGCGGCAGTACATGCTCGACACCAACTACCGCTCCACCGAGGCGCTGGTGGAGGCGGTGAACCGCGTTTTCACCCAGGCCGAGGACGGCTGGGAGGCGGGGCTGCCCGGTGGCGAGCCGCCGCCGGTGGGCGCCTTCGCGCTGCCGCAGCGCGGGCCCTGGGCGCTGCCCTTCGAGCCGGTGCGCGCGCAGGGCCGGCGTGAGCGGCTGGTGGCCAGCGTGGCTGGTGCAGTGCCTGCCGAGCTGGCTGCACTGCACCTGCAGTGGCTGCCCACGCCGCTGCCGGCCGAGGCGCTGCGCCGCCTGCAGGCCCGCCAAGCGGCGGCGCAGATCGTGGCGCTGCTCGGCGATCCGCAGGCCGGCTTCGTGACGCCAGGCGAGGCGGGCGCACCGGAGGCTTTTCGCCGCCTGACGCCGGGCGACATCGCCGTGCTGGTGCGCAGCCGCCGCGAGGCCGATGCGCTGCGGCGTGCGCTGCGCCGCGTGGGCGTGAACTCGGTCTACCTGTCCGACCAGGACTCGGTCTTCGCCAGCCCTGAGGCGGCCGACCTGCTGCGCTGGCTGCAGGCGGTGGCCGACCCGCTGGACGCGCCGCGCGTGCGCGCCGCCTTCGCCACGCCGACGCTGGGCCTGGACTGGGCGCAGCTGCAGGCGCTGCGCGACGACGAGGACGCCTGGGAGCAGCGCCTGGCCCTGCTGCAGCGCCTGCGCGCCACCTGGCAGCGCCAGGGCGTGCTGGCGATGCTGCAGCAGAGCCTGCACGAGCTGGAACTCCCCTCAAAGTGGTTGTCCCCCCCCCGTTGCGGCCCTGCCGCTCCCCCCCAGGGGGGCGCCACCAGCGGACCGGCGCAGCCGGATCCGCGGTGGCCGCTGGCTGAACAAGTCTCTCGGGGGGAGGCCGAAGGCGAGCGCCGTCTGACCAACTGGCTGCACCTGGGCGAGCTGCTGCAGGCGGCGGCTGCGCAGGTGGATGGCGAGCACGCGCTGATCCGCTGGCTGGCCGAGGCGATCCAGGGCGGGCCCGGTGCGTCGGGCGACGAGCGCGTGCTGCGCCTGGAGAGCGACGCCGCGCTGGTGCAGGTGGTGACGGTGCACAAGTCCAAGGGGCTGGAGTACCCGCTGGTCTTCCTGCCCTTCGCGCAGAGCGCCCACCCGCTGACCCGGCGCGCGCGCCAGGCGGTCGAGGTGGTGGATGAGGCCGGGCGGCGCCGGCTCGACTTCCACCTCGGTGATGAGGCGCTGGCCGCCGCCGATGCCGAGCGCCTGCGCGAGGAGCTGCGCCTGTTCTACGTGGCGCTCACCCGCGCGCGCCACGCCATCTGGCTGGGCATCGGCCTGCCGGCGGTGGCCCGCCCGGCGAAGAACGGCCCGACCCACGACCTGCACCGCGGCGCGCTGGGCCACCTGCTCTGCGCCGGCCGGCCGCTGCCGGCCGAAGAGGTCGGCCTGCGGCTGCAGCGCTGGGCCGACGCCGACCCCGGCACCCGCTTCGAGCGGCTGGATGCACCGCCCTCCGGCCGCCGCTGGCAGCGCCCGCCACCCGAGGCCGGGCTGATCGAGCTGCGCCCCTACCGCGCCGACTTCGAGCGCGACTGGGGCGTGGGCAGTTTCTCCCAGCTGGTGCGCGACCTCGACGAGGCCCGGCTGCTGGCCGCGCTGTCTGAATCCAGCCCCGGCGACGCGCTGCGCGAGGAGCGCCTGCGCGAGGAGCTGCTTGCCGTGCTGCCCGTCGCCGACACGGGCGAGGCTGAGACGCCGCCGCTCGCTACCGCTGCGGGCTGGCACGCCTTCCCGAAGGGCGCGCTGGCCGGCAACTTCCTGCACGACCAGCTCGAATGGCTGGCGCAGGAGGGCGAGGCGCTGGGCCAGGAGGCGCTCGGCGGCGATGCCGCGGAGGAGGCCGGTGAGGCCGGCGCGGCCTGCTTTGCCGACCCGCGCGACGAGGCCGTGCAGGCCGCGCTGCGACGGCGCTGCGAGCGTGGCGGGCACGGCGAGCGCGCCGATGCGGTGATCGACTGGCTGGCCCGCCTGCTGCACACCCCCCTGCCGCCACTGGCCGCGCCGCTGGGCGCGCTGCGGCTGCTGCGGCCCGAGCTGGAGTTCTGGATGCCCAGCGTGGGCCTGCGCAGCCAGGCGCTGGACGCCGCCTGCCTGGCCCACCTGCTGCCCGGGCGCCCCCGCCCGGTGCTGCCGCCGCGCCAGCTGCAGGGACTGCTGATGGGCTTTGCCGACCTGGTGTTCGAGCACGGCGGGCGCTACTGGGTGCTGGACTACAAGTCCAACGCCCTCGGTGCCGATGAGTCGGCCTACCACCCCGCGGCACTGGAGCAGGCCATGCTGGCACACCGCTACGAGCTGCAGGCCGGCCTGTACCTGCTGGCGCTGCACCGCCTGCTGCGCGCCCGCCTGGGCAGCGCCTACGACCCGGCGCGCCAGCTGGGCGGGGCGATCTACCTCTTCCTGCGCGGCATCGCCGCCCCGGGCGCCGGCTGCGTGCACCTGCCGGCCACGCCCGCGCTGCTCGACGCCCTGGATGCCTGCCTGGCGGGCGAGGGTGAGGCCGCGGTAGAAGGAACCCCCGCATGACGACCTTGAATCTGCCCGGGCCGGCCCAGGACCAGTCCCCGCACACGGCTCCGGACACGCCGCCCGACGCCGCCGCGGTGCTGGCCGAGCTCGCCCGCTGGGCCGAGCTGGGTTGGCTGCGCCGGCTCGACCTGGCCCTGGCGCGCTGGCTGCAGGCCGAGCTGCCCGATTCGCCCCCCGAGCTGCTGCTGGCCGCCGCGCTGCTGGCCCAGCGCGAGGGGCGCGGCCACAGCTGCATCGTGCTGGCGGACCTGCTGGCGCTGGCCGATGCCGCGGTGCCCGTCCCAACGGATCTTGCTCTGCAGGCCGCCGAGGTGGACGAGTGGCTCGATGGCCCCGAGCCGGCGCAGCAGGCGCTGCGCAGCCTGATGGCGCGGCTGGTCGCGGAGGCCTCGGCGCCGGGGCTGGCGCATTGGGAGGCGCTGTTCGCCGCCAGCCCCGCGGTGCAGGTGCTGGCGCCGGGCGTGCCGGAGACGGGCGGCGCCGGCCCGGCCACGCCGCTGCTGCTCGAAGGCGGCCGGCTCTACCTGCGCCGGCACTGGCGCGAGGAGTGCCTGGTGGCCGCCGAGGTGCTGGCCCGGGTCGGTCCGGCGCCCATGCCGGCAAGTGGTGCCGTGAACGACTTGGTGGCCGAGGCTCCGCCGCCCGATCCGGCCGAAGTGCGCGCCTGGCTGGACCGGCTCTTCACCCCCCGGGAGCCGGGCGCCCCGCTGGACTGGCAGCGCGCGGCCTGCGCGGTGGCGCTGCGTGGCCGGCTGGCGCTCATCACCGGCGGGCCGGGCACGGGCAAGACCTACACCGTGGCGCGGCTGCTGGCGCTGGTGTTCGCGCTGCAGCCGCCCACGGTGCCGCTGCGCATCGCGCTGGCCGCGCCCACCGGCAAGGCAGCGGCGCGGCTCAAGCAGTCCATCGACCTGGCGCTGCAGGGCCTGCGCCAGGCGCAGCCGGGCCTGCTCGACTGGGACCTGCTGGCCCAGCGTCTCGCCCAGGCGCACACCCTGCACAAGCTGCTCGGCGCCCGGCCGGACACCCGCCACCTGCGCCACGACGCCCGCCACCCGCTGGAGGTGGACCTGCTGGTGGTCGACGAGGCATCGATGGTGCACCTGGAGCTGATGGCCGCACTCCTGGCCGCGCTGCCGCGCCGGGCCCGCCTGCTGCTGCTGGGCGACAAGGACCAGCTCGCCTCGGTGGAGGCGGGCGCCGTGCTGGGCGACCTCTGCGCCGATGCCGAGGCCGGCCGCTACGGCTCAGACACGGCCGGTTGGATTGCCGCCTGCACCGGCGCACCGCTGCCCGCGCCCTACCTCGCCGCGCCTGGCGAGGCCAGCGCGCTGGCGCAGCAGACCGTGATGCTGCGCGAGAGCCGGCGCTTCCACGGCGCCATCGGCCAGCTTGCCCAGGCCGTCAACGCCGGCGATGCCAGCGTGGCGCTGCAGCGCCTGCAGGCGCCCGGGCCCGAGCTGGCGCACCTGGCGGACCCGCAGCCGGGCGGGGTGCTGCGGCTGGCGCTGCAGGGCCGCGCGGGTGCCGAGGGCGGCTACGGCCCCTTCCTGCAGGCGCTGGGTGAGCGCCCACCTCCGTCAGCGAGTGTGGAAGATCACGCCGCGTGGGTGCGGCGGGTGCTGGGCGCCTTCGATCGCTTCCGGCTGCTGTGCGCGCTGCGCGAGGGCGACTGGGGCGTGGCCGGGCTGAACCGAGCCATCGAACAGGCACTGCGCCAGCGCGGCCTGATCCACGGTGGGGCCAGCGCCGGCCTGGGCAACGACTGGTACGAGGGCCGGCCGGTGATGGTCACGCGCAACGACAGCGCGCTGGGCGTCTACAACGGCGACGTCGGCCTGGCGCTGCGGGCCGCTCCCACGCCGGCGTCGGGACAGGGCTCGGGCTCCGGCCCTGCCCGCCGCGCCGGCCCGCTGCGCGTCTGGTTTGCCGATGGCGACCAGCTGCGCAGCGTGCTGGCCAGCCGCCTGGCCGCGGTGGAAACCGCCTGGGCGATGACGGTGCACAAGTCGCAGGGCTCGGAGTTCGAGCACACCGTGCTGGTGCTGCCGCCGCGCGCCAACCCGGTGGCCACGCGCGAGCTGGTCTACACCGGCATCACCCGCGCCCGCAGCCGCTTCACGCTGGTGGCGGCGCAGCCCGCGGTGTTCGAGCAGGCGGTGCGCCGCCGCACCCGCCGCGCCAGCGGCCTGCCGATGCGGTTGGCCGGAACTGCGGAATGAGCGAACGAGGTGGCTCTAGAGAGAGCCTGCGCTCACTTCGTACAACTCCAGCGGCAACCCGTCCGGGTCGGCGAAGAAGGTGAAGCGTGCACCGGTGTACTCGTCCACCCGGATCGGCTCGACCTCCACACCGCCGGCCTGCAGGGCGGCGACGCTGGCGTCCAGGTCAGTCACCGCAAACGCCAGGTGGCGCAGCCCGCGCGCCTCCGGGCGTGAGGGCCGCGGCGGCGGCTCGGGAAAGGAGAACAGCTCGATCTGCGCGCCGTCCGGCAGGGCGAGGTCGAGCTTCCAGGAGCAGCGCGCCTCGCGGTGGTGCTCGGCGACGATGCGCAGGCCAAGCAGCCCGGCGTAGAAGCGCTTCGAGCGCGCGTAGTCCGAGCAGATGATCGCGGCGTGGTGGAGGCCGCGCAGGGCAGGGGTGGGCATGGCGTCGGTTCGGTCAGGCGGCCTGCCGGGGTCAGCAGGCCAGCGATTCGCGGAAGTTCGGTACACCCTCGAAATCACAGGTCAGGCCCCGGGCGCGCAGCGTCAGCTCGCTGCCGTGGCCGAACCTCAGCTCCACCTCGATGGGCTCCGGCGCGCCGGCCCAGGTGCCCGGCAGCGGTAAGGCGGCCAGCCAGCGCCCGCCCACGCGCACCCGCCCGTGCACGATCCGGCCGAAGCAGCCGGCCGGCAGCGCGGCCGCCGGCTCCACGCCCGTGAGGTCGAGCCACACGTTGCGCCCGTGCCCGGCCACGGCCGGTTCGCCAGGGGCCTGCTGCCGCAGCGCCGCGGCCGAGAAGCGCAGCCGCAGCCGCAGCCAGCGCCCGCCCTCCGACAGGTCGATGGCGGCCACCTCGGAGTCGGCCAGTTCAAGCTGCAGGTTCGTCGGGTTCATGACAGCAGCATACGTGCCCGGCTGGCGAGGCGGCATCATCCGACCATGAGTGACGGTATGAGCGACGGCATGAACGACGTCTGGATCGACACCCACTGCCACCTTGACGCGCCCGAGTTCGATGCCGACCGCGTGGCGGTGCATGTCCGTGCCCGCGCCGCGGGCGTCGGCCTGCTGGTGCTGCCGGCGGTCAGCAGCGCCAACCTGGACGCGGTGCGCACGCTGGCCCACGCCGGTGGCGATGCCTACGCGCTGGGCTACCACCCGCTGTACGTCGAGCGTGAACCGGCCGATGCACTGGCCACACTGGAGGCAGCGCTGCAGGCCCATGCGGGCGATGCGCGCCTGGTGGCGGTGGGCGAGATCGGGCTGGATGGCTTCGTGCCCGGGCTGGACCCGCAGGTGCAGGCGCGCTGCTGTGCCGCCCAGCTCGGCCTGGCGCGCGAGGCCGGCCTGCCGGTGATCCTGCACGTGCGCCGCTCGGCGGACCCGCTGCTGGCGCTGCTGCGCCGCACGCGCGTGGCCGGCGGGCGAGGCGGGCGAGGCGGGCAAGGGGGCATTGCCCACGCCTTCAACGGCAGCGCGCAGCAGGCGCGGGCCTTTCTCGACCTGGGCTTCAAGCTCGGCTTCGGTGGTGCAATGACCCAGGCCCGCGCCCTGCAGATCCGCCGCCTGGCTGCCGAGCTGCCGGCCGACGCCTGGGTGCTGGAAACCGACGCGCCGGACATCCCGCCCGCCTGGCTCTACCGCAGCGCTGCCGAGCGGGAGCGCGACGGCGCCGGCCACCACCGCAACGAGCCGGCCGAGCTGCCGCGCATCGCCCAGACCCTGGCCGAGCTGCGCGGCCTCAGCCTGGCCGAGGTGGCGCGCCAATCCACCGCCAACGCGCTGGCCGCGCTGCCCAGGCTGGCGGCGTTGCTGCCACCCACGGAGGCGGCCGCGCCATGAGCAGCGCATCGACGCCCGACAAGCTCACCGGCCTGGCACCGGGGCCTGACAAGCTCACCGGCTTGGCGCCGGTGGTGGCGCCGCACACCCGGCTGATCGTGCTGGGCAGCTTCCCCAGCGTCGCCTCGCTGGCCGCGCAGCAGTACTACGCCCACCCGCGCAACCACTTCTGGCCGCTGCTGGGCGCGCTCTGGGGCATCGACCTGCGCGCGCTGCCCTATGCCGAGCGGCTGGCCGTGGTGCGCGAGCGCGGCCTGGGCATCTGGGACGTGTACGCCCGCTGCCAGCGCGAGGGCAGCCTCGACTCCGCCATCGAAGCTGCCGAGCTGAACGACCTCGCCGGCCTGCGCGAGCGCACCCCGGCGCTGCAGGCCCTGGCGCACAACGGCGGCGAATCCGCCCGCACGATGCGCATCACCCGCGCCCTCGGCCTGCCCGTCCACCGCCTGCCATCGACCAGCCCGGCGAACGCGAGCTGGAGCTTCGAGCGCAAGCTGGCGGCCTGGCGGGAGGTGTTTGGGGCATACGGGCTCGCTTGATCGCTTGATCGATTGTGTTTGCCTTCGGACGTCATGAAAATCAACCACTGCTTGGTTGATTTTCAGCCACGTACTGGTTGAATATCTGATTCTTATCCCGCTGCGTGCCACCCCCGCCCCCATTCCCATTCCCATGCTGAACCGCCACATTGCCCCCCGGCTCGACGAGGCCCTGGCCGACACCCCCGTGGTGCTGCTCAACGGTGCCCGCCAGACAGGCAAGAGCACGCTGGTGCAGGACCACGCGGCCCGGCGCGGGATGCGCTACCTCACGCTCGATGACGCTGCGGTGCTGGCGGCAGCGCGTAGCGATGCGGCGGGCTTCGTGCAGGGGCTGGCCGGGCCGGTGGTGATCGATGAAGTGCAGCGCGCGCCCGACCTCTTTGTGCCGATCAAGGTGGCGGTGGACCAGCGGCGCGAGCCCGGGCGCTTCCTGCTCACCGGCTCGGCCAACGTGCTGCTGCTGCCCAGGCTGGCCGAGTCGCTGGCTGGGCGCATGCAGATCCTGCCGCTGTGGCCGCTGTCGGCTGCTGAGCGGCAGGCGCAGCCCGACCTCAACCGCGTGGACTGGCTCGCCGACGGCGGCCCGCAGCCGTTGGGGCAACTGAGCGCCACACGCGAGGAACTGGTCGACATGCTCGTGCGCGGCGGCTTCCCCGAAGCCGCCCAGCGTGCCACCGCGGCGCGGCGGCGCGCCTGGTTCGACGCCTACCTGCAGGCGGTGATGCAGCGTGACGTGCAGGAGCTGGCGCGCATCGAGCAACTGCACGAGCTGCCCAACCTGCTGAAGCTGCTGGCCACGCGCAGCGGCGGGCTGCTCAACTTTGCCGAGCTGTCGCGTGCCGGCGGCCTGCAGCAGAGCACACTCAAGCGCTACTTCACGCTGCTGGAAACGCTCTTCCTCGTGCACCGGCTGCAGCCCTGGGAGCGCAATGCCTCCAAGCGCCTGGTGAAGGCCCCCAAGCTCTACATCCCCGACAGCGGCCTGCTGGCGCACTTGGCGGGGCAGGACGACACCAGTCTGGCCGCCGCACCCGGCCTGCCCGGCGCGCTGGTCGAAAGCTGGGTGCTGGGCGAGTTGCTGCGCCACCTCGCCTTCAGCGACCGCGGCCTGACGCTCTGGCACTACCGCACCCAGGCCGGCCAGGAGGTGGACTTCGTGCTGGAGTCGCGCCAGGGCGAGCTCACCGGCATCGAGGTCAAGGCCAGCGCCACCCTCGGCGCCAACGACTTCAAGGGCCTGCGCCACCTGCAGGAGACCGAGCCGGAGCGCTTTCGCCTCGGCTATGTGCTCTATGCCGGGCAGGAGGTGCTGCCCTTCGGCGCGGGGCTGTGGGCGGTGCCGCTGGCGATGTGGTGGGTGGCGCTGGCGGAGTCGGGCAGGGCGTGATCGAGGCGCGGCAATCCGAGAGAATTCCGCAGAATTAAAAAAAGCACCGACCCAAGCCACCTATGGCGATCAGGGATCAACGTGGGAGAACAACGGCCGTGGCCGTGCACTCACCGGGGCGGCGCGTGCAGCAGGCGCCAGCGCTTGTCGGTCGAATCCCGCGGCGAAGCGCCTCCCCATCCGCTGCAAATTTAGCGACAATCGCTGCCAATGAAGCAGCACCCTTCCCCTTCTGCCCTCGCCGCGGTCCTGTTGCCGGAGTACCGGCGCCGGGTGCTGGGGCTGTTGCTGCTGCAGCCGGACGAGGCGCTGCATGGCCGGGAGGTGGCGCGGCGCACCGGGCTGCCGGCGGGCACGATCACGCGGGAGTTGAACAAGCTGGCCGAGGCTGGCCTGCTGCGGCGCGAGCGGCGCGGCAACCAGCAGCTCTACAGCGCCGATACCGGCTGCCCGGTGTTCCACGAGGTGGCAGGCCTCCTGCGCAAGACGTCCGGCTGGGCCGAGCGGCTCGTGCAGGCGCTGGAGCCGGTGGCGGCCGGGCTCAAGGTCGCTTTTGTGTTCGGTTCGATGGCACAGGGCAGTGCCACGCGGGGCAGCGACATCGACGTGATGCTGATCGGCGAGGGCCTGAGCTTCGCGCAGGCGGTGGAACTGTTCTATCCGCTGCAGGAGGAGCTGGGCCGCGAAGTCAATCCGCGCGTCTACAGCCGGGCCGAGTTTGCCGCCAAGGCAAGCGAGGAACCGTATCTGCGCGATGTGCTGGCCAAGCCCAAGCTCTTCTTGATCGGAGGCGAAGATAACCTTGCAGAACTTGCTCGGCCGCACGCTTGAACTCGTTGCACCCGATCGTGCCCAGGTGGTCCGCCTGCTGGCCGCCTTGGCACGCAACCTGGCCGATGCGCAACTGCAGGGGCTGAGCGCGGAGAACCGCTTCGACGCGGCCTACAAGTCGATCATGCAACTCGCCATGCTGGCGCTGCACGCCCACGGCTACCGCCCCCGCACCAGCGTGCCCGGCCACCACCAGACGGCGATCCAGTGCCTGACGCTGACGATCAACCTGCCGCCCGCGACGGTCCGCCTGCTCGATGCGCTGCGCAAACAGCGCAACCTGTCGGACTATTCCGGCGACCTGGTGCCGGAGTCGGCGGTGGTCGACTGCGTGGCTGCTGCAGGTGATCTGCAACGGCAGTTGCGGGAGTGGCTGGGCAGGGAGCGGCCTGAGTTGCTGTGAGGGAGACGCCGAGGCAGCGCGGTTGGCAAGGCGCTGCAGGAGGCGTCGATCGACAGCGCGCAGGGCTGGATCAACCGAATGCGCTCTGTCGACAGGGGCCTGTAGCGCCTTGCCCGGCGCTGTCGCGCCGGGTTCAGGGTTCCGCGCCCGGAATGGGGCAACTCACCACCAACCGGAAGCCGAAGTCGTTGAAGCGGCCGTCCGGGGTGTCCCAGTGGCGGAAGGACGCACGGCAGTACTCGGTGGGGTCGTTCCACGAGCCGCCGCGCAACACCCGGCGAGCTTCGCCCGCCGGGCCGGTGTTCTGAGGCTCATCGTATTCGTTCAGACACCACTCCCAGACGTTGCCACTGAGATCGTCTCCTCCGCGACCATCGAGCCCCGCGCGCCCCAAGGGATACATGCCGACCGCCGTCGTGCGGCCGATGCCGGACTTATTGATGTTGGCACGTAACTCCTGCCAGTCGTTACCCCAGGGATAGGTCCAGCCCTCCGGGCTTGATGCCGCCCACTGCCACTCCCATTCCGTGGGCAGACGAACCGGCAAGCCCAGCCTTGAGCCGAGCCAGCGCCCATATGCCATGGCATCGAACCAACTCACGTTGATGGCTGGGTGGCTGTCAAAGCCCCACCGCCGTTCGCCCGCCTGTTGGGCGTCTTCAAGGTCTTCAGGGAGAGCTAGGTCACTCCACCACGCCGGGTTGCAGAACCCATCCTCTGCCTTCAGAAAGGCGTCGTACTGTGCCCAGGTCACCGGGTAGCGCGCCATTCGGAACGGTTCCACATCGAAGGCCATCGGCGGCCGGGTATTCAGCGTCACCCTCCCGGCAGGCACGTCGATCCACTCGATGTCCGGCAGACCCTTGGAGGTCAGGCCGACGCCCCGCCGCGGGTCGCCCATCTGATTCAGGCGCAGGCCGATCTCTTCGCGGCGTTGGTGTGGGCAGGCGTCGGTCTTCAACTCCTCCAGCAATCGCAGGGGTTCGGGGGCCAGGAAGCTGCGCAGCGGCTCGGGCAGGTCAGCTTCCAACGCCCGCCAGGCGTGGATGCCGGGGTCGGTGAAAGCCGGGTCGGTTTGTGGCGAGCGGTGCGCCAGCGCGAGCAGAGCCTCGACGGCCGGCTTCTCGCGTTCCCAGGTCCAGCGCAGTGCAGGCAACCGACCGCTGCGCTCCCAGTCACGGGCAGCCTGCTCGGCCTGGCGGCGCAGCGCGAGCTGGTCGCCGTAGCGCCGACACCAGTCGGCCAGACGCGGCCAGTGCCACAGCAGCGACTCGTGCGCCAGTTCCACATGGGCGTCGTCGGGGTCGGCCAGAAAGCCCTGGGCGCGCAGTGCTTCCACCAGCGGGCCGATGGCCGGGTCGGCGCGCAAAGGGGCCACCGGCGCCGTGCGGCGGGCCGGCACCTCGTCGATCACCGTGGCCAGCGCGCCGAACAGGCGGTCGCAGGCGGCGGCCAGCGCGGGGTCGGCGTTCAGAGCTTCGTCGATCCGGGCCGCGGCCGATTGCACGACACCGGCCAGTTCACCGAAGCTGCGATAGGCCTTCAGCGTCAGGCCCAGCCCTGGGTCACGCTGATCGAACAGGCGGTGCAGCGTCAGCGCGACCAGTGGCAGCGCACCCCGGGCCGTACTCGCGGCGGTGACCAGCGATTCCTCGACGTCGCGCTCCACCGCCACTCCGCAACGCTCGGCCGGATCTCGGATCAGCCGGCGCAGGCGCTCGGGCTGGGTGATGGGCTGCAGGTGGACCAGGGAGCGAGCGAAATCACCCTCAGGCAGCCAATCGGCCAACCGGCCCATGAATTCGCTGCGCAGCGTCAGCAGCCGCAAGACATCGGGCACTTGCCCCAGGGCCTCGAAGACAGGCCGGAAGGCATCGGCCTGCGCGGTATCGGTCTGGGTGAACAGCTCCTCGAACTGGTCGGCCAGCAACAGCACCGGTTTGCCCAAACCTTCCAGCGCCTTGGCCGGGTCGGTCAGCAGCCATTGCTCCAGGCGGGAGACGCGAGGCCCGAACAGGCTGCCGCGCTCTTCCGGCAAAGCCCGGTCCAGCGCCTCAGCCAGTTGCCGCAGCGGCTGCCCCTGCGGCTTGAAGCGCAGGTAGGTCAGCCCCGGGTTGCTGGTGCGCAGTGCCGGGTCCACCCCCGCTGCCGCCAGTGACGACTTGCCGGTGCCCGAGCCGCCACACAGGCTCACAAAGCGCTCGGCGCGCAGCTTCTCGACCACCCGGGCGGTGTCGTCTTCCCTGCCGAAGAAGAACTCGCTGTCTTCCGGGCGGAAGGCGGCCAGGCCGGGGTAGGGGTTGCGAATGTCAGCCGGTTTGGGTGCGGGCTGTGCCGACCCAGGCCGCGGCAGGGGCGGCAACTTGCGTTGCACCCCCAATGGCCTCGCAGGCGTCGCCGGCTGGTCGGTGAGCAGGCGGTAGAGCGCGTCGTACCCCGAGTCGTCGTCAAGGCGATAGGAGGTGTAGTCCTTCAACGGGAACGGCACGAACGGCGCGTCCGCTCCAAGGCGTAGCACGGGAATGAACCGCCGGTCGTTGACGAACTTGGCGTCGTACAGCGCCTGGGTGATGTGCTGCGATTCCCAGCGCACCCCTCGACCAACGTAGGCCGGAGCGTTGCCCTCGAAGCGCTTTTCGTATTCCTCCGTGCAGACCACCAGGACGTGATGCGCCTGCCGGATCTGCTCGGTCATCCAGGTGCGCCAGCCGGCGCTGACAAAGCCCTGTTCAAACTGGTCGATCCAGGCGTCGATGCCGTGGGCGCGGAGTCGATCCGCCAGTGCAAGCACCCAGGCGCTGTGATCCTCCGACTCCTGGGCGTAGCTGATGAACACCCGCGCGCTGCGCGCTTCACCGGACTCCTCCGCATGCATCGTTGCCATCCCGTCACCTCTTTGTGTGCAGGGGATTTTCGCGGATCGGCGGAGTTTCGTCAGATCGGGTGAGCCTGCGTTGGATCATCCGGTGGGCTCGATCAATGAAAGTCATCCTCCCGCTGGTGCCGCAGCGCCGCGATGACGATCGTCCTGGTATCGACGATTTCGAACAGCGCCACGTAGCCGGTCGCACCGAAGGGGATGACCAGCTCGCGCACGAAGGGCTGGCGTTCGACCGGAATGCGCCGCCGCGGGTCGTCGGCCTTGCGGCAGGTGAGGGGGAAGCGTTCCAGCAGCCGCAGGCCGTCTTCGATGGCCGCCTGCGCCCGCTCGGCCAGGGCCGGATCCCCACCGCCCTCGCGGGCCAGTTCGCGCTCCAAGATGAAGTCGATCAGGCGTTCCAGGTCTTCCTGCGCCTCCTGGCTGAGACGCACCGTCCAGTTCATGCCGGCGCTTGTCCCGCAGCGCGCACCCGGGCCGCCGCAATCCGCCGCTTCAGGGCCTGCATGGATTCATCCAGGGTCAGCGTCGGCGCTCCCTGACGGACGGCATCCAGCGAGGCCATGCCCCGCGCCACGAACTCGGCCTGCTGCTGGCGGCGCTGCACCTGCGCACGCACGGACGCCTCGACAAAGGCGCTGAGGGATTCGCCCTCGGCCAGCACCTGCTCCAGTTGCTCACGCAGGGCGGGCTCGACGCGGATGGACGGGATGGCAGCGGTTTTCATGTCGGGAATGTAGTGCAAATGCACTGCAATGGGCGCGGCACCGTGTGCGGCATGGGGTGAGCCGGGACATTCGGCGGTGCGCCCGCCAGGCCCCACCCCCGCCTGCTCTACCATCTCGCATGACTTCGCACAACGACAACGTTCTGAACAACCTGCCGGGTGGGGCACCGGCGCGGGGGAAGCGCTCAGGCGGCAGCAGGCGCCGCGCCCAGGCGGGTGGCGAGCTGCCGGAGGCGTCGATCTCTGAATTCGATGGGGTGCGCTGCCTGCACCTGGGCCATACGCCCTGGGTGCAGGGCGCCATGCGCATCCACCGGCCGCGCAAGCTGGAGCTGGAGTACATCCAGCGCATGATGGCCTGGCTGCTGCTGGTGGAGCCGGCCGCGGCGCCCACCGACTGGAGCGGGCTGCGTGTGGCGCAGCTGGGGCTGGGGGCGGCGGCGCTGGCGCGTTTTTGCCACGGGGAGCTGCGCGTGCCGACCACGGTGGTGGAGCTGAATCCGCAGGTGATCGCGGCCTGCCGGCAGTGGTTCCGCCTGCCGGCCGATGACGAGCGGCTGCAGGTGCTGGCAGCCGACGCGGGTGCCTGGGTGGCCGAGCCGGCCCAGCGGGCCAGCGTGGATGTGCTCTGCGTGGACCTCTACGACCACGAGGCGGCGGCGCCGGTGCTGGACGATGCGGACTTCTACCGCCACTGCTTCGAGGCGCTGGACGAGGGCGGGGTGCTGAGCGTGAACCTGTTCGGGCGCAACGCCAGCTTTGCGCGCAGTGCGCGGCGCATCGCGCAGGCCTTTGTCGGCGACGCCGGGGAGGCGGACGCTGCGCCGTGTGGCGAGGTCTGGATGCTTGACCCCACCGACGAGGGCAACACGATCGTGCTGGCGATCAAGGGCGGCCGCCTGCCGGATGCGGACACGCTGGCGCGCCGGGCCGAGCAGGTGCATGCGCGCACGGGGCTGCGTGCGCAGCGCTGGCTGCATCTGTTCAAGCCGGTGCCGCTGCGCGCGGAGCCGGTGCCGGTTCGCGCCACGCCGGCCCGCCGGGCGGCGCAGGCCAAGACCGACGAGGGGGCGCGGCCATGATGCAGCCCCATCGGCCGGCCCCCTCGCTGCACCACCAGAACGGAGCGCTGAACTGGCGCGTGCTGGTGGGCTGGCTGGTGGAGGATGGCTGCATCCATGCCGGCGAGGCGGCGCAGCTGACGCAGCGGCTGGCGGCGGGCAGCTCCAGCCAGCACCCGCTGGTGCGCCTGGGCGGGGCGGAGTTGCGCCACACCCGCAGTGGCGAGCTGCTGGATGTGGAGGCGCTGACGCGCTGGCTGGCGCAGCGTGTCAGCCTGCCGTACCTGCGCATCGACCCGCTGAAGGTGGACGTGTCGCGCGTCACCGAGGTGATGTCGGCCGCCTATGCCGAGAAGCGCCGCGTGCTGCCGGTGCAGGTGGGGCCGGCGGAGATCACCATCGCCACCGCCGAGCCCTATGTGCTCGACTGGGTGAGCGAGATCGCCGCGCACACGCGCAAGACGGTGCGGCTGGTGCTGGCGAACCCGCTGGACATCGCCCGGTTCACCACCGAGTTCTATTCGGTGGCGCGCTCGGTGCGGGCGGCGCAGAAGAGCGGCGAGACCAGCACGACGGTGAACTTCGAGCAGCTGGTCGAGATGGGCAAGCACAAGCAGCTCGACGCCAACGACCAGGGCGTGGTGCAGCTGGTGGACTGGCTGTGGACCTACGCCTTCGAGCAGCGCGCCAGCGACATCCACCTGGAGCCGCGGCGGGACCAGTGCGTGATCCGCTTCCGCATCGACGGGGTGCTGCACACCGTCTACCAGCTGCCCACCACGGTGATGGCGGCGGTGACGGCGCGCATCAAGCTGCTGGGCCGCATGGACGTGGTGGAGCGCCGCCGCGCGCAGGACGGGCGCATCAAGACGCGCAGCCCGCGCGGCGACGAGATCGAGATGCGGCTGTCCACGCTGCCCACCGCCTTTGGCGAGAAGCTGGTGATGCGCATCTTCGACCCGGAGACCGCCGTCAAGCCGGTCACGGAACTCGGCTTCGATGCGGCCGACGTGGCGCGCTGGCGCACGCTGATGGGCGCGCCACACGGCATCGTGCTGGTCACCGGGCCCACGGGCAGCGGCAAGACGACCACGCTGTACGCCACGCTCAAGCGCCTGGCGACCGACGAGGTGAACGTCTGCACGGTGGAGGACCCGATCGAGATGATCGAGCCGGCCTTCAACCAGACCCAGGTGCAGCCCGCGCTGGACCTGGACTTTGCCGCCAGCGTGCGCGCGCTGATGCGCCAGGACCCGGACATCATCATGGTCGGCGAGATCCGCGACCTGGAGACCGCCGAGATGGCGGTGCAGGCGGCGCTGACCGGCCACCTGGTGTTCTCCACGCTGCACACCAACGACTCGGCCAGCGCGGTGACCCGCCTGCTGGATCTGGGCGTGCCGGCTTACCTGATCAGCGCCACGCTGATCGGCGTGCTGGCGCAGCGGCTGGTGCGCACGCTCTGCCCCGCCTGCCGCCAGCCCGACGAGGCGTTGTCGCCCGAGGCGCTGGCTGCGGCGATGCCCGGGCTGCCCGCGGCGCGGCTGGTGCAGGGGGCGCAGCGGGAGGGGGAGCGGGAGGGGGAGCGCGATGGCGAGCGCCACTTCCGCCCGACGCGTGCGGTGGGCTGCCAGGCCTGCCGCATGACCGGCTACCGGGGACGCAGCGGCCTGTTCGAGCTGCTGACCTTCGATGAAGGCGTGCGCCACGCGATCAGCGAGCGCCCGGACCTGGCCCGGCTGCGGCGCGAATCGCTGCGCCAGGGGCTCACACCGCTGCGCCTGGCCGGCCTGCACAAGGTGGCGCAGGGGCTGACGACGCTCGACGAGGTGCTGCGGGCCACGCCGGACTTCTCGGTTTGACGCCGGCCGGACCTCGATCGGATCGTTCAGCTTCTGAAGCATCCGCAAGCGCCTGCCCAGGCCGCCCCGCCCCCCGCAGCGATCGTGCGCATGCGGTCCTCCTAAGTGGAATCCACAGTCGGCGCCGAGGGGGCGCTGCCTAGAATCGCCGCGACCCTACCCGCAGCTTACAAGCGCGCCACGGCACGCCACGCGGGACGGCACGGATGGAAACACGAGGAGAACCAGTGAAGATCAAGAGCCAGAAAGATTTCTGGTCGGGGCTGATGTTCATCGTCACGGGCGTCGCGTTCGCCTGGGGGGCGCTGAGCTACAGCTTCGGCAATTCCGCGCGGCCCGGGCCGGGCTACTTCCCGTTCGGACTGGGCATCCTGCTGGCCATCCTGGGCGCGGTGGTGTTGTTCGGTGCGCTCACCGTGGAGACCGAGGACGGTGAGCCGATCGGCAAGTGGGCCTGGAAGCCGCTGTTCATCATCGTGCTGTCCCTGATCGGCTTTGGCCTGGCCCTGCCCAAGCTGGGCTTGGTGGTCAGCCTGCCGCTGCTGGTGTTCGTGGTGTCCACCGCCGGTGACGAGTTCCACTGGAAGGATGCGCTGCTCAATGCCGCCATCCTCACCGCCCTGTCCTACGTCGTGTTCGTCAAGGGCCTGAGCCTGACGTTGCCGGTGTGGCCCACCTTCATGACCGCTGCGAGCTGAGGGGACCACCCAGATGGAACTGCTCAATAACCTGGCGCTGGGCTTCGGCGTCGCGTTCACCCTCACCAACCTGCTGTACGCCTTCGGTGGCGCGGTGCTGGGTACCCTGATCGGCGTGCTGCCGGGCCTCGGCCCGGTCGCGACCATCGCTATGCTGCTGCCGTCGATCTACGCGCTGGACGCCACGCCCGCGCTGATCATGCTGGCCGGCATCTACTACGGCGCGCAGTACGGCGGCTCGACCACCGCGATCCTGATCAACGTGCCGGGCGAGGCCTCCTCGGTGGTGACCGCGCTGGACGGCTACCAGATGGCCCGCAAGGGCCGCGCCGGTGCCGCGCTGGCGGCGGCGGGTCTGGGCTCGTTCTTCGCCGGCTGCGTGGGCACGATCATCATCGCCGCCTTCGCGCCGCCGCTGACCGAGCTGGCCTTCAAGTTCGGCCCGGCCGAGTACTTCAGCCTGATGGTGCTGGGCCTGATCGGCGCGGTGGTGCTGGCCTCTGGCTCGCTGGTCAAGGCGATCTCGATGATCCTGCTGGGCCTGCTGCTCGGCCAGATCAACACCGACGTGATCTCCGGCGTGCCGCGCTACAGCTTCGACATCCCCGAGCTGACCGACGGCATCGGCTTCGTGACCATCGCGATGGGCGTGTTCGGCTTCGGCGAGATCATCGCCAATCTGAGCCGCCCAGCCGAGCACCGCGAGGTCTTCACCAAGGACGTCAAGGGCCTGTGGCCAACGCTGCAGGACGCCAAGGACGCTGCTCCGGCGGTGCTGCGCGGCACGGCGCTCGGTTCGATCCTGGGCGTGCTGCCGGGTGGTGGTGCGCTGCTGGCTTCGTTCGCGGCCTACACGCTGGAGAAGAAGACCCGTGGCCGTCCCGGCCAGGTGCCCTTCGGCCAGGGCAACATCCGCGGCGTGGCCGGTCCCGAGGCGGCCAACAACGCCGGTGCGCAGACCAGCTTCATCCCGATGCTGACGCTGGGCATCCCGCCCAACGCGGTGATGGCGCTGATGGTGGGTGCGATGACCATCAAGGGCATCCAGCCCGGTCCGCAGGTGATGACCAGCAACCCCGAGCTGTTCTGGGGCCTGATCGCCTCGATGTGGGTCGGCAACGCGATGCTGGTGATCCTGAACCTGCCGCTGATCGGCATCTGGATCAAGCTGCTGACGGTGCCCTACCGCTTCCTCTTTCCGTCCATCGTGGTGTTCTGCGCCATCGGCCTGTACACGCTGAACAACAACACTTTCGATTTGTACGCAGGTGCGCTGTTCTCGGTGGTTGGCTACGCCTTCTTCAAGCTGGGTTGCGAGCCGGCGCCACTGCTGCTGGGCTTCATCCTGGGGCCGATGATGGAGGAGAACCTGCGCCGCGCGCTGCTGCTGTCGCGAGGTGACTGGACCACCTTCATGACCCGCCCGCTGTCGGCTGGACTGCTGATTGCTGCCCTGCTGATGATCGTGGTGGTGATGCTGCCGGCGATCCGCAACAAGCGCGAAGAAGCCTTCCAGGACGAAGGCTGAAGTCGGACCAGCAAGAGTCCCTGCGGACTCTTGCGTGCCGGCTGAAGCGGCGCGGCCTGCCAGCCGCGCCGTGGATCGCCCTGAGACGCCAACCCCACCCCTCGCGGTGGGGTTTTTCGTTCTAGGCAGGGCCTACTGCCGACGGGCATGATCGCCGACCGCCCCTCAGGAATCCGATGAACTCCGATCCCTCGCCCTACGATCCGCCGCGCCCGCGCGAGCTGGTCGACCGCCTGCCGCCCACGCTCAAGCCACTGGTCGAGCCGGTGTTCCGCATGCTCTGGCTGGCCTGGCTGGCGGCCAACATGACGATGTGGATGAACGACGTCGCGGCCGCCTGGCTGATGACGCAGCTCACCGACAGCGTGGTGATGGTGGCGCTGGTGTCGGCCGCGTCCACGCTGCCGGTGTTCCTGCTCGGCCTGCCCAGCGGGGCGCTGGCGGACATCGTCGACCGGCGGCGCTGGTTCGCCAGCACCCAGCTCTGGGTGGCCAGCGTGGCGGTGCTGCTGGCATTGCTGTCGCTCGGCGGCGGGCTGAGCGCGCCGCTGCTGCTGGCGCTGACCTTCGTCAACGGCATCGGGCTGGCGATGCGCTGGCCGGTGTTTGCCGCCATCGTGCCCGACATCGTCTCGCGCGAGCGGCTGTCCGGCGCGCTGGCGCTGCAGGCGCTGGCGATGAACCTCTCGCGCGTGTTCGGCCCCGTGGTGGCCGGCGCCTTGCTGGCGGCGGCGGGCAGCGCGGCGGTGTTCGTGGTCAACGCACTGCTGTCGCTGGTGGCCTTCGCGCAAATCCTGCGCTGGAAGAGTCAGCCGCGGACCTCGGCGCTGCCGGGCGAACGCTTCGTCGGCGCGATGCGCGTGGGCCTGCAGCACGTGCGGCAGAGCCCGCGCATGAAGATCGTGCTGCTGCGCGTCTTCCTGTTCTTCCTGCAGAGCTCGGCCATCACGGCGCTGATGCCGCTGGTGGCGCGCCGGCTCGGGGGTGGGGCGGGCTCGTTCACGCTGCTGGTGTCGTCGATGGGCGTGGGCGCGATCATCGCGGCGCTCACGGTGCCCAGCCTGCGTGACCGCGTCTCGCGCGACCGCATCGTGGCGGTCGGCACCGTCGTGATCTCGGCGATGGCTGCGGTGGTGGCCTGGGCCCCGTCGATCTGGCTGGCCGCCGCTGCGGTGGTGGTGGCCGGCATTGCCTGGATCAGCACCGCCAACACGCTGACGGTGTCCGCCCAGTTGACCCTGCCCAACTGGGTGCGCGCGCGTGGCATGTCGATCTACCAGATGGCGCTGATGGGCGGTGCGGCCGCCGGCTCGGCGCTGTGGGGGCAGGTGGCGAGCTGGACGGACGTGCCCACTGCGCTGCTCGCCGCCGCACTGGCCGGCCCGCTCCTGGCGCTGCTCACCCGCCGTCTGCGCCTGGATGCCCACCAGGACGAGGACGTGCGCCCGGTGCCGGCGGTGCCGAATCCGGAACCGGCGATTGCGCTCGATCCCCACGAGGGGCCGGTGATGGTGACGATCGAATACCTGATCGAGCCGACACAGGCCGACGCCTTCCACGAGGTCATGCAGGAAACCCGCCGCGCCCGGCTGCGCCAGGGCGCGCTGTCCTGGGGCCTGTTCCGTGACACGGCGGTGCCCGGGCGCTACATCGAGTACTTCCTCGACGAGTCCTGGGTCGAGCACCAGAGGCGCCTGGAGCGCTTCACCGCTGCGGATGCGGATCTGCGCGCCCGCCGCGCCGCCTTCCACCGGGGCAGCGAGTTTCCGACCGTGCAGCGCTACGTCGCCGAGCCGCTGGACGGGCGCTGACCCTCCCGTCCCGCCCGCACGGGTGGCTGGTGGCCGTTGCTGCAGTGCGGAAAGATTTTTTGCCCGGGCTGTCAACCGAGCGTCAACGGCCCTCGTTGAGGTTGACGAGTGGATTGCACTCATCCTCAATCGATAGACGGAGTTACTACATGTCCAAGATCCTGGCCGCCCTGATCGCTTCCCTGTTCGCTGCTGGCGCTTTCGCCGCTGACGCCGCTTCCGCTCCCGCCAAGGCCGAGAAGAAGGTCGAAGCCAAGGCCGAGAAGAAGGCTGAAAAGGCTGCCCCGAAGGCTGAAAAGGCTGCTTCCGCTGCCGCCGCCAAGGCCGCCTCGAAGTGATGACACGGCCGGCCTGATCAGGCCGGTCTGACATCCGCCAAGCAGAAAGGGCTCCGCAAGGAGCCCTTTCTCATTGGTGGGTCCGATCCGGTGTGCCCGGGGGGGGGGGCGCCGCTGGCAGCGACGCACCCCCCCCGGTGCGGACCTACTTGAACATCGCGGCCGGGTCGTCCTTGGCCGGAGCGGACGCCCCGGCGCTGGCCGGCTCGGCAGCAGCAGGTGCCGCCTCACCGTACATCTTGCTGGCATCGTCTGCAGCCTTTGGCGCTTCCGAGGGCATCATGATTTGTACGTTGTCGGTGTTTTCGGCGCCCGCCTGGGCTGCACCGGTCGAGACCAGGCTCGGGAAGGTGATGATCAGCGCGACCATGATGATCTGGATCACCACGAAGGGCATCGCACCCCAGTAGATCTGGCCGGTGGTGACCTTGGGGATCAGCTTCTGGGTCAGGCGGTCCTTGTAGTCCTCGGTCGGAGCGACGCTGCGCAGGTAGAACAGCGCGAAGCCGAACGGCGGGTGCATGAACGAGGTCTGCATGTTCACCGCCAGCAGCACGCCGAACCAGACCAGATCGATGCCCAGCTTCTCCGCCACCGGGCCGAGCAGCGGCACGACGATGAAGCTCAGTTCGAAGAAGTCCAGGAAGAACGCCAGCACGAAGATCAGGATGTTCACCACGATCAGGAAGCCGACCTGGCCGCCCGGCAGGCTCGTGAGCAGGTGCTCCACCCACTTGGGCCCGTCCACGCCCTGGAAGCTCAGGCTGAACACGGTCGAGCCGATCAGGATGAACACGACAAAGCAGGACAGCTTCATCGTCGAGTCCATGGCCTGGCGCATCAGGCTCATGCTCAGGCGGCGGCGGCTGATGGCCATCGCCAGCGCACCGACGGCCCCCATTGCACCGCCTTCGGTCGGCGTCGCGATGCCCAGGAAGATCGTGCCCAGCACCAGGAAGATCAGGCCCAGCGGCGGGATCAGCACGAAGGTGACGCGCTCGGCCATCTTCGACAACAGCTTCAGGCCGCTGACCTTGTTGATCACTGCGAGCAGGAAGGCAACGCCCACACCCACGCACATCGACACCACGATCAGCTCATCGGTCGGCGTGCTGGCCGGGCGGGTCTTGGCGAAGAGCACCGCGCAGGCCACCGAGGCGATGGTCAGCAGGCCCAGCGAGGGCAGGCCGGAGTCGCCGTTGTCCTCGCGGATGGTGCGCGCTTCCTTGGGCAGGGCTGGCACCCAGCTCGGTTTCCACAGGCTGACGAGCAGGACGTAAGCGACGTACAGGCCGGTGAGTACGAAGCCGGGGATGAAGGCGCCCTTGTAGAGGTCGCCCACGCTCTTGCCGAGCTGGTCGGCCATGATGATCAGCACCAGCGACGGCGGGATGATCTGCGCCAGCGTGCCCGAAGCCGCGATCACGCCCGATGCCACGCGCCGGTCATAGCCGTATCGCAGCATGATCGGCAGCGAGATCAGGCCCATCGAGATCACCGATGCCGCCACCACGCCCGTGGTGGCCGCGAGCATGGCGCCCACGAAGATCACCGCATAGGCCAGGCCGCCGCGGATCGGGCCGAAGAGCTGGCCGATCGTGTCGAGCAGGTCCTCCGCCATCCCGGAACGCTCCAGGATCAGGCCCATGAAGGTGAAGAAGGGGATTGCCAGCAGGGTGTCGTTCTGCATGATCCCCATCATGCGCAGCGGCAGGGCCTGCATCAGCGAGGTGGGCAGCAGCCCCATCTCGATGCCGATGAAGCCGAAGAACAGGCCGCAGGCGCCCAGTGAGAAGGCCACCGAGTAGCCCATCAGCAGGAAGACGATCAGCCCCGCGAACATGATGGGGGCCATGTTGGCCGAGAAGAACTCCATCACTTGGCGGCTCCTTCGGCCTGGGCGCGGATCGCCTCGGCCAGTTCTTCTTCAGCGGACTTGGCAGACAGCTTCTTGGCGGGATCGTCGGCACGGCCCTGAAGGAAACCGACGCGCTTGATCAATTCGGACAGACCCTGGATGCCCAGCAGCGTGAAGCCCAGGGGCAGCAGCGCGTACACGGGCCAGCGGATGAGGCCGCCGGCATTGGAGGACATCTCACCGCTGGTGTAGGCGCGCAGCACCACCGGCATCGACAGGTTGATCACCACGGCCACCAGGGGCAACAGGAAGGCCAGGATGCCGAAAATCTCGACCTTGATCTGGGTGCGCCGGGAGAAACGGCCCAGGATCACGTCGATCTTGACGTGCTCCTGGCGCAGCAGGGTGTAGCCCGCGCCGAGCAGGAAGATGCCGGCAAACAGGTACCACTGGATTTCGAGGTAGGCGTTCGAGCTGTTGTTGAAGGCTTTGCGGACGATGGCGTTGCCGGCCGAGATCAGCACGGCGGCCAGGACCAGCCAGGATGTCCAGCGGCCGACGAGCTCGGTGAGCGCGTCGATCCGCCGCGATAGTTGCAGCAGGGCAGTCAAGGGAAGTTCTCCGGTAAGGCAGGAAGGAACGGAAGGAAACGGAAGGATTCAGCGCAGGAAAAGGTCACACCGGCAGGTCGTGGCGCAGGGGCGCGGTAGTGTGACTTCTACACCCCCGATGACACTGGAAAAGGCCTGCCGCGCCCATCGGGTGTTACGACTACGCAGCACTACGCAGGCCCGTCGGGCGGTGTCGCGGCTGGCATCCGCGCCGCCGTGCCGGCCGGGGCAGACAGGGCGTTCGCACCGCAATGCTCGACCGCATAGCGGATCAGCTCGGCCTGGCCAGCGATCTTGAGCTTGCGGCGGATGTTCTGGCGGTGCGTCTCCACCGTGCGTACGCTCAGGTCGTACTCGGCGGCGATCTGCTTGCTCGACAGGCCGCGCGCCAGGGCGGCGAGGATCTCGCTCTCGCGCTCGGACAGCAGCGGCCTCGACTCGTCGCCGCGCGGCGTGGGGTGAGCCAGCCGCGTGGCGATGTAGCTGTCGCCGCTGCCCACCGCGTCGATCGCGGCCAGGATCTCGCTGGACGGGCCGTCCTTGAGCACATAGCCACGCGCACCGGCCTGCAGGGCCCGGTGCAGGTATTCCGGGTTGTCATACATGCTGAGCATCAGCACCGCCAGCCCGGGATGGGCGCGCGTGAGTTCGGCCGTGAGTTCGATGCCATTGCCCTGGCGCAGGCCGATGTCCATCAGCACCAGGTCCGGCTGAAGGCGGGCCACCTCGCTGCGGGCCTGGGCAGCGTCGGCCGCTTCGCCCACCACTTCGGCGCGCGGGTGGCTGGCGAGCAGCGAACGCATGCCATCGCGCACCAGGGCGTGGTCATCGACGAGGAGGATGCGCATGATGGGGTCCGGCAAGGGTCAGAAGGGGTGCGAACGCGCCGCGCGCTCCAGCCGGGCCAGCCGGGTGACGGTGGCGCGCGGCACGTCGGCCACCAGGCGGGTGGCGCCCGGGCGGGACTGCACGCGCAGCGACGCGCCCACGGCGGCCAGGCGCTCGCGCATGTTGCGCAGGCCGATGCCGCGCTGCGGGTCGTCCTGCACGGCGGCCACATTGAAGCCCAGGCCGTCGTCCTGCACCGTCAGGCGCACGCCACGGCGGTGGAAGAGCAGCCGCAGGTCTACCCGCGACGCGTGGGCATGCTTGTCGATGTTGGTCAGGGCTTCCTGTGTGATGCGAAACAGCACCGTCTTGACCGCATCGGGCAGCTCGGTCTGCGTGCCGCGCAGGCGCATGAAGAAGGCCAGGTCGGCGTGCTCGGCAAACTCCTCGCCGATCTGGCGCAGCGCGCTGGGCAGGCCGAGCGTGTCGAGCAGGGCCGGGCGCAGTCGGTGCGACAGGTGGCGCACCTCGCTCAGGGCGTCATCCAGTCGCGTGCGCGCCTTGCTCAGCGCAGTGGGCACTGCACCGCGCCCCTGGCGGGCGAGCTCGGCCAGCGCGCTGTCGAGCAGCAGCTTGATCGACACCAGCGTCTGCCCCGTGCTGTCGTGCAGCTCGCGGGAGAGGTGGGCCCGCTCGTATTCCTGTGATTGCACGACCTGCCGCGCCATCGACTGCAGCTGCGCATCGGCGGCGCGGTATTCGCTGAGGTTGAGCGCCAGCGCGCTGCCGGCCACCAGCGAGAGGGCCAGCAGCGAGATGCCGCCAATCCACAGCAGGGTGGTCCAGATGTGCACGCGGCCCTGGCGATCCAGCTCGTCCAGCGTGGCCTGGATGTCGTCCAGGTACAGGCCTGTGCCGACCATCCACTGCCAGCGCGGCAGTCCGACGACGTAGCCCAGCTTGGGCGCCACCTGGCGCAGCGACGGCTTGTTCCAGACGTAGCGGAAGAAGCCCTGCCCCTCGCGGGCGCGGGCGATCAGCGTTCGCACGACATAGCGGCCATCGCGGTCGCGGATGTCCCAGAGGTTGGTGCCCACCAGTTCCGGCTGGTGGGGCAGCACCAGGCAGCGGCCGTCGAACTCATAGGCGAAGAAGTAGCCGTCTCCGGCGCTGCTGCCGTAGCGGAAGGAATTGAGCAGCCGGATCGCCTCGGCCTTGATCTCAGCGTCGTCGCGGCCCGTGTCGTACAGCGGCTGCAGCGCACTCATCGCGATGTCGACGTGGTTGCGCAGCTCGACTTCTTTGGCCGCGATGTACGCGGACTCCACCAGCGCGTGTTCGCGCCGGGACAGATCCGCCGTCTGCTGGCGCACGGCCAGGGCGATCAGCAGCATCGCCGCCAGCAGGGGCACCAGCGCCAGCAGCAGGATGCGTCGCCGCAGCCGCCGCGGGCCGGGCGGCTCCGGGCCCGTCCGGGCAGGTCCGCCGTCGGGCGGCGCGTCGGGCAGTGGGCTTTCCATGGCGCCTGGCGAACAGCGGCCGGCCTGCGGGTGCGCCCAGGCGCTCAGCCCTGCGCGCGCGAGGCGTGGTACAGCTTGGTCGAGCGTGCGCCGCTGCGGCAGAACGCCAGGATGGGCTTGGGCAGGGTCTGCAGCAGCTGGCCGAAGGCAGTGATCTCCTGCGGGCTCTGGTAGCCGCCTGACACCGGCAGGTGCACGTATTCCAGCCCGGCCGCTCTGGCTGCCGCCTCGATCGACGCGGAGGTGGGCTGCTCAGGGCCCTCCTCGTAGTCCGGCCGGTTGTTGATCACACTGCGAAAGCCAGCCTGGGCCGCAGCCGCCATGGCGGCGGGCACGAGCTGGGGGGCGACGCTCAGGTCATTGCTGAGGTGATGGGTGTGCAGCAGGGAGTGCATGGTGGTTGCGGCGTTGGAGGATGGATCTTGAACAGGGAAGGTCTTCGACTGGCAAGCGCGTATCAGCCTTGCAAGGCACGCTTGACGGCCGCCGAGACCAGGCCCATGTCGGCCTGGCCGGCGAAGCGCTGCTTGGCCGCGCCCATCACCTTGCCCATGTCGGCCGGGCCTTTGGCGCCGAGTTCGGCCACCAATTGGGCGACGGCGGCATCGATTTCCCCGGCGCTCAGGCGCGCCGGCAGGTAGGTTTCCAGCACGGTGAGTTCGGCACTTTCCTTGGCGACGAGGTCGTCGCGGCCGGCCTGGGCGAACTGGGTGATCGAGTCCTTGCGCTGCTTGATCAGCTTGTCGACGATGGCGACAACGGCGGCATCGTCGAGCGTGATGCGCTCGTCCACCTCCCGTTGCTTCATCGCCGCCAGCAGCAGGCGGATGGTGCCCAGCCGCTCGGCCTCCTTGGCGCGCATGGCAGCTTTCATGTCGTCGGTGATGCGGTCCTTCAGACTCATGGGGTGCTCCGGCAGAAAACAGGATGAGGGGGCCCAAAAACGACAAAGCCCGCAGCGGCGTCCCGCGCGGGCTTGGTCTGTTTCCGGCCGACCCGAGGGTCAGGCAGCATCGCGCAGTGAACCGCCTCTGCGGCGGTCCCGGCGCGGCGCCGGTGCGGATTCAGTACAACTCAGTACAGCTTCTTGGGCAGCTGCATCGAGCGCACGCGCTTGTAGTGGCGCTTCACGGCGGCGGCCTTCTTGCGCTTGCGCTCGGCCGTCGGCTTTTCGTAGAACTCACGCGCACGCAGATCGGTCAGCAGGCCGAGCTTTTCGATGGTGCGCTTGAAGCGGCGCATGGCCACGTCAAACGGTTCGTTTTCCTTGACACGGATGGTCGTCATGAATGGAAGGATCCTTCTGTTGAGCCCTCGATGGCCGGCGCGGGATTCCGGATATCCGCAAGTGCGCCAACTCGAACGGGCATTTCTTGCCAGCAAAGCCAAGGATTATAGTCATTTTCGGCAGGCCTGCGCCTACCGTCTGACGGCCAGGGTCAAACGCGCTGCCAGCGCAGGCCGCCCGCGGCAAAGAGCCGCTCCATCTCGCCGCTGCCCGACAGCTGCTCGACCGCGCCCTGCAGGGCCTGGGCCAGGTCGGTGGCCTCCTTGCGCACGGCCATGCCCACGGCCCAGCCGTCGCGCGGCGCACGGGGGATCGGCAGCGGCCCGATCTCGAAGCGCGCATCGCCGCGCAGTGCCGACTCCAGCTCGGAGCGCAGGCCGGCGGCGGCCACCACCTTGCCTTCTTGCAGCATCCTGGCCGCCGTCACGCCATTGTCCAGCTTGGTGACCAGGTGGTTGCTCAGCCGCCCGCCTTCGGCGCCGATCATCAGCCAGCCCGCCAGTGACAGCCCGGGCACCGCCACCGGCTGCCCGACGAGGGGGTCCAGGCTGTCCAACGTCGGCAGCTTGGCCAAGTCGCGCGCGATCACGACGCGCTCGCGCCAGTAGGGGCCAAAGATCTGGACCTTCGGATTGGAGATCATCAGCGGGCGGTCCACCGGCACGTGCAGCAGCACGTCCGCCGGGCCCCAGCCCAGGTAATGGCCACGCCAGACCATGTTGCGCAGGTCGTCGTCCATGTTCTCGCCGGCCAGGAAGGGCAGCAGCGAGGACTGCACGCCCAGTTGCCTGGCCAGTGCCGAGGCGAGCTGCACCTCGATGCCCACGCCCTGCACGTGGAAGGGCGGCAGGTCGTGGTAGACACCCACGGTCAGCCGCCCCAGTCGGCGCACCCGTTCGAGGGCGGTCTCGTCGGCGCGGGCCAGGGACGGGGCGGCGGCGAGGGTGGTCAAGCCGCCCAGTTGGGTGAGCAGGCGGCGGCGGGTGGTGACTGTCACGCGATGTTCCAATCTGTAGCGTTCCGATGATTCTGGTCGATCCATCGGCGATGGCCGGGCCAGGTGTTTCCCTGGTGCCTTGGCGGCGCGGCCCTGTCTGCAGCCCGGGTCAGGCCCGTTCGGTTCAGAGCGGCTTCTCGCGGCGGGTTTCCAGGTAGGCCTTGATCGACCAGATTGCTTCCTGGTTGAGCGTGCCCTCGAACGGCGGCATGTAGACCGCGCCGTTGCGCACCTTGCCACGGCGCACGCTCGTGAGGAAGTAGTCGTCGATCTCCTTCACGCAGGCCGCCTTTTTCTTCTCGTCCTTCAAGCTGGCGCAGTCGCCATCGAGCTTGCGCAGGTCGGGCGCGATGCCGCCGGAGATGGCTTCGAGGCCGTGGCAGCGGGCGCAGTTCTGGTTGTAGGCCGAGGTGCCGATGCGGATGGCGATGGCATTCTGGCGGAACGGGTTCTCGGCGCGCCAGTCGGCGCCGAGCTGGGGCAGCTCGTGGGTGTCGACCGCCTGCGGCGTCACGTCGCCGTGGGCGCTGGCCATGGTGCCGATCGTGGCACAGGCAGCAACGAGCACGAGGGCGCGCCAGAAGTCTCCTTTGATCATTTCAATGCTCCGGGGATGGGTAGTTGGCTGGGTTGTGGGGGAGGGCTGGCATCGAAACTGCAATGACCATGCCACCGCGAGATCCGGCCGCTGTGAAGGCCCCGGCTTGCGGGTCAGTCCGGGGACAGTGCTGCAGCGTGGCGCGTCGGTCGTGCGTCTGCTGGGCGCATTGGGACATGTACCGTCCCTGGGACTGTTCATTCGGGACACAATCGGCGGTTTGCACAACGGCTTTTCTGCTTGTTGTGTGGCCGCCCACACAGTAGGGCCGCTGCGGTGGTCGTGAAGGAGACGAGACGATGTCCGGACGTTTTTCGCCGGTGAGCGCCGGTGTGCGCCAGCGACAGGGCGGCGTTGATGAACCGCGACGGCCCATCGCCTCGACACTGCCGTTGGGTGGCCAGCACCTGGCGAAGATCGAGGACTCGCACGAACGTTGCCAGGCGCTCGGGTTGTCCCGGATCGAGCGTCCGGACTTCGCGCCCATCGGCCGCTCCGACCTCGGTGTCGTGCGCGAGCGCAACCAGCGCCTTTACAACCATGCGGCGCCGGTGATGGAGATGCTCTACGAGCAGATCGTCAACACGCAGAGCATGGTGGTGCTGACCGATGCCACGGGCACCATCCTGCATTCCATCGGCGATGACGACTTCCTGGCCCGTGCCACCAAGGTGGCCCTGTCGCCGGGGGTGAACTGGTCCGAGCAGTCCAAGGGCACCAACGCCGTGGGCACGGCGCTGATCGAGGAGACCCCCACCCTCGTGCATGCGGACGAGCACTTCCTGCATGCCAACCACTTCCTGACCTGCTCGGCCGCGCCCATCCTCGACCCGCGCGGCAACATCCTCGGCGTGCTCGACGTGAGTGGCGACCACCACGGCTACCACCAGCACACCATGGGGCTGGTGAAGATGTCCGCCCGGATGATCGAGAACCACTGGCTGACGGACGACTACCGCAACGTGATGCGGCTGCACTTCCACAGCCGGGTGGAGTTCATCGGCACGCTGATGGAGGGCATCCTGGCGGTCAGCCAGGATGGCAAGTTCGTCGGCGCCAACCGCGGCGCGCTGGAGCAGCTGGGCCTGTCCGGCGCGGCGCTGCGCATGCACACGCTGGCGTCGCTGCTGGGCACCACGGTGGCGGCGTTGGTCGACCGCTTCCGCTCGCCGCTGGCCACGCCGGTGCAGGTGGTGATGCCCAACGGGCGGCAGTTCCACGTCTACGCCCGCTTCAACTGGCCGGCGTGGCACTCGCTGGGGGATGCCCCGGCCGGTGCCGAGGCGCCCGTGGCGGACGGTGCCGCGGGGCCCGAGCGGGGTGCCGCCTTGCCCGTGGCGTCGGCACCGGCCGCCATGGCGCGCGAGCCGGCCGTGCGGCCCCAGCCGGCCGCGGGCGCCGATCGTGGCGGGCTGGCCAGCTTGACCACCGGCGATGCGCAGGTTGGCGCGGTGGCCGACAAGATCCGCCGCGTGCTCAACCGCGACATCCCGATCCTGGTGCTGGGCGAAACCGGCACCGGCAAGGAGCTGCTCGCGCGCGCCATCCACCAGGATTCCGACCGCGCGAAGCAGCCCTTCGTCGCGGTGAACTGCGCCTCGATCCCCGACACGCTGATCGAGGCCGAGCTGTTCGGCTACGAAGAGGGCGCCTTCACCGGCGCGCGCCGCAAGGGAGCCACGGGGCGCATCGTGCAGGCCAATGGCGGCACACTCTTCCTGGACGAGATCGGCGACATGCCCATCGGCCTGCAGGCCCACCTGTTGCGGGTGCTGCAGGAGCGTCAGGTCACCCCGCTGGGCAGCGGCAAGCCGGTGGCGGTGGACGTGACGCTGGTCTGCGCCACCCACCGCAACCTGCGCGAGATGATCGAGCAGAAGACCTTCCGCGAGGATCTCTACTACCGCCTCAACGGCTTGGCGGTGCGACTGCCGCCGCTGCGCGAGCGCAGCGACCTGATGGCGCTGGTGGAGCGCATCCTGGACCGGGAGTGCCCGGGGCGCCGGCTGCGGCTGGACCCCGAGGTGGTGCGGCTGTTCCAGGCCTACCAGTGGCCGGGCAACGTGCGCCAGCTGTTCAATGTGCTGCGCACCGCCACCGTGATGGCGGCAGGCGAGGCGGTGATCACCCGCGATCACCTCTCCGACGACTTCCTGGAGGATGCCCGCCATGCGGCGCAGGCCCGCGTGCCGGCTGCCGCGGTGGCCGAGCCGCCGGCCTGGCCCGGCGCTGCGGTGGCCTGGGGCGCGGCGCCGCAGGCCGGGCTGCCAGCGGCCGAGCCGCCACTCCCCGCGGGCATGTCGGGAGGGTCGGGCATGGCCGTGCCGGGCTGGCCGGCTGCTGGCCCGATGCCGGCGGCCCTGCCAGGGGCGATGGGCGGGGCGTTCGGCCCGCTGTCATCGCTGCCCGGCCAGCCGGTGGGGGCCGGGGTCCCTCCCGTCACCGCGGCAGCGGCGGAGGCCCTGCCGCAGTCGCTGGAAGACGTTGAGATCCAGACCATCCGCCAGGTGCTTGATGCGGCCGGCGGCAACATTTCCGTGGCGGCCAAGCGGCTGGGCATCAGCCGCAACACCATCTGCCGCAAGCTGCGCTGGAACGGCAGCCGCTGATCACCGGTGATGTCAGCGGGCCGCCGGGGCGAAGCTGTCCTGCTCCGCCTCGCGCCAGGCGCGTTGCCAGTTGAGGCCCTGGCGCAGGTCACTCCCATCGGGAGGCGGCGCATCCGGCCAGACGGCCGCCAGTGGCGGTGGCGGGTCGGTCTCCACCGCGCCGCGGGCGATCGCTGCCTGCACGGCCTGCTGCAGCGCCTGCACGTGGGCGAGTTCTCGCCCCGGCGCGCCAGCGGTCAGCCAGCCGCCCTGCTCGGGCAGCCAACGCAGTGTCACGGTGGGCGTGTCCGCGGCACGGCCCGCGCTGCCCATGCGGCCCGTGCGGTGGCTGGCGAGCAGGGTGTCGCGCTCCAGGTCGCCCAGGGCGCGCAGGCTATGGGCGAAGCGGCTCACCACGCTGTCACGCAGGTCGGGCGCGCCGTCGGCCCAGAGCAGGCCGTGCGCGCTGGCCAGGCCGGCGCGGGGCAGCCACCACACCGTCACGGCGGTGTCGGCGCCGCGGTCGAGCCGCCACCAGCGCCAGGGGCCGAGTCGGCCCGCGGCGCCCTGCAGCAGGCGCTGCGGGATGGGGGCCTTTGCCGTCTCCAGGTCGCTGGCCGCCTCGCCCAGGCGCCGTCGCAGGCGCTCGATGCAGCGTGTGCAGCGTTCGCGCATCGCGCTCGCCACGTCGGCATGCGCCCAGTGGCGGGGTGCGCGCAGCCCCGCCTGGCCCAGCACCAGCTCCGGCCGCGCCCAGGGCGCGATCACGTCGCTGACCGGCCGTCCGGTGAGCCGCCGCAGCCGGCAACCCAGCGCGCGTCCGTGTGCGGCAGTGGGGCCGCTGCCCAGCAGCCACAGCCGGGGGCCGTCACGCACCGCCAGGGCGTTGGAGATGGCGCCCCGGTTGGCCGCATTGGCCTCACCCGCCGCGCCGGGAATCCACCAGACACCGGGCGCCACCGCCTCGATGCGCAGCGCCGGGCCGGGGCAGGGCAGTGCCTCAGCAGGCCAGGACAGGCTGACAGCGACGACGACCCCCAGCGTCCGGGCGAGCGACTGCCACAGGGCGGTGTGCCGCAGCCGGGTCGGGTTGACCCTCATCAGGGGGGTGTCACACGTTGTCACAGCATGGAACATGTCGGAGGGCTGTCACGCACTGGTTGGCGCCGGGAGGAGGCCGGGCGGCGCGGTGTGGTCGGCCGGGTCCCCGACCTAACCCTGATTTTCCGCCCCTGCCGGCCCATCGCCTGGCCCCGTGGGCGGGCGGCATGGCTCTTGCACGATCCAGGCCTGCAACGTCCCCATTGGGGCGTGTGGAGTCAAGGACTTGGATCGAAGCCACCGCGTTGGCCTGCATCACCTGCGTTCGTTCGAGGTGCCCAGGTGAAGCTCGTCGTGCTCAAGGGCGGTGACGAGAGCGTGCCGCTGCCGCAGGCGCAGCGTGGCGCTGCGCCCAGCCGCGCGCCTGGGGCGGTGGCGCTGTCGGGCGACGGGCAGCGCTGGGTGCTGGTGAACGTCTCGCCGCTGGTGGCCGACCAACTCGCCACCGATGCGCGCCTGCTGCGCCATCCCGGCCTGCCCAATGCCGCGGTGCGCGCAGTGGTGCTCACCGATGCGCAGGTGGACCACGTCACCGGCCTGCTCAGCCTGCGCGACGGCGCCCCCATCCACCTGTACGCCACGCCGGCGGTGTTCGAGGAGCTCACCCACACGCTGCCGGTGCTGCCCCTGCTGGAGCACTACTGCGGCGTGCACTGGCACGTCATCCCGGTGGCGGGCGAGTGCCGCACGGCGGTGTTCCGCATCGAGGGCCAGCCGACGCTGGAGTTCACCGCTATCGCCACCGATGGGCCGCTGCCCCCCCACGCGGTGCGCCCGGACAGCCCGAGCATCGGCGAAACCATCGCGCTGGCGGTGCGTGACACCGTGACCGGCCAGCGGCTGTTCTGCGCCAGCCACCTGGGCTGTGCCGGGGCGGCGGCGATGGAGTGGATGCGCGAGGCCGACTGCGTGCTGGTGGGCGCCGATCCCGGCGAGGGACGTGAGGCCGTGCCCAGCGACGATCCGCTGCCCGGTCCGGCCGATGTGGACGTGTTGGCCCTGCTGGACGGCATCCGCGCCCGGCGCAAGCTGCTGATGTGCCGGCAGGCCTGGTCGGACGACCCCGGCCCCGACAGCGCTGCCTGGGAGCGCCTGGGCATCGAGTTTGCGGCCGACCGCATGGAGATCGAGCTGTGAATGCCGTCCTGACCGAACCCGTTGTGGCCGCTGCCGATGTGGCGCTGCGGCTCGACCACCTGGTCAAGCGCTACGGTGAGCGCGCCGCGCTGGCCGGGCTGAGCCTCACGCTGCCGCGTGGCTGCTTCGTCGCGCTGCTGGGTCCCAACGGCGCCGGCAAGTCGACCCTGTTCCAGGTGCTCACCGGCCTGTTCGTGGCCGATGAGGGTGACGTCGTGGTGGCCGGTGAGGACCTGCGCCGCCGGGCGGTGGCCGCGCTGCGCCACATCGGCGTGGTGTTCCAGCAGATGTCGCTGGACCTGGACCTGAGCGTGGAGCGCAACCTGCGCTTCCACGCCGACCTGCATGGCCTGCCGCGCTCGCTGGCCACCGAGCGCCTGCACGCCGGCTGCCAGGCCCTGGGCATCGAGAAGGACCTGGCGCGCCCGGTGCGCGAGCTCTCGGGCGGCAACCGCCGCAAGGTCGAGCTGGTGCGTGCCCTGCTGCACCACCCGAGCGTGCTGCTGATGGACGAGCCCACCGTCGGGCTGGACCCGAAGTCGCGCCGCGACCTGCTGGGCGCCATCCGGGCGGATGTGGCAGCGCGTGGCAGCACCGTGCTCTGGGCCACCCACCTGGTCGAGGAGGCAGAGGCCGCCGACCGCGTCGTGGTGCTGCACCGCGGCAAGCTGCTGGCCGATGGCACACCGGCCGACGTGACCGCCGCGCTGGGTGGCAGCGACCTGGAGGAGGCCTTCATCCGGGCAACCCAGGGCTGAATCAGACATCATGGGTACCCGTCGAGCGGGGCCCTTGCGGACAAAGACGTTAGGGCGCGCAGCCTGCAGCCAAGGCCGGCTCGACGCACATGAAGGAGACAAAGCGATGCCAACGATGCAACCGAACGCTCGCCGTGCCGACGCGCGGGTCGCCGCCCGGGCAATGACCGCCCGGGCGCTGCTGGCGCTGTCCGTCACGCTGTTGGTGGCCTCTGCGGCGCAGGCCCAGCTGGCCTATGTGTCCAGCGAGAAGGACAACGCGCTGGCCGTCATCGACCTGAAGGCCCTGGCCATCGTGGGCCACATCCCCACCTGCAAGCGCCCGCGCCACATGGTCATCACGCCGGACGGCAAGCAGCTGATGACCGCCTGCGGCGACTCCGGCCAGCTCGACGTGATCGACCTGGCCACGCGCAAGTCGGTGCGGCGCGTGCCGCTGGGCGAGGACCCCGAGGCCTTCGACGTCAGCCCGGACGGCAAGACTCTCTATGTCAGCAACGAGGAGGACGGCGAACTCGGCATCGTCGACCTGGCCAGCGGCAAGCGCACCAAGGGCATCGAGGTCGGCAAGGAGCCCGAGGGGGTCAAGGTCAGCGCCGACGGGAAGACGGTCTACGTGACCTCCGAGGTCGCCAGCCTGGTGCACGTGATCGACGTGGCCAGCGGCAAGGTGGTGAAGAACGTGCCGGTGGGCAAGCGCCCGCGCCGCTTCGCGCTGACGCCCGATGGCAGCCAGCTCTGGGTGACCAACGAGCTGGCGGCCAGCGTCACCATCCTCTCCACCAAGGACCACAGCGTGATCGGCACGGTGAAGTTCGAGGTCAAGGGCGCGCGCGCGGCCGACATCACCCCGGTGGGCATCACGATGACCGCCGACGGCAAGCGCGCCTTTGTGGCCCTGGGCAAGGCCAACCACGTGGCCTTCGTGGACGTGGCTGGGCGCAAGGTCGACAAGCTGGTGCTGGCAGGCAAGCGCGCCTGGGGCGTGACGCTCAACCGGGCCGAGGACCGGCTCTACGTGGTCAACGGCCTGTCGGACGACCTGACCATCATCGACGTGAGCGCCGCCAAGGCGCTCAAGACCCTGCCGGTCGGCCGGGTGCCCTACGGCGTGGTGATTGCGGAATGAGGCGCGGAATGAGGCGCGCGCCCGTGCACCGCCTGCTCGCGCTGGCGGGCGGCCTGGGAAGCCTGGGAATGGCCACGCTGAGCCAGGCCGCCGCGTTCAAGGTCGTGCTCCTGCAGCCGGCCGACGATGCCCGGCTGGAACGTGCCCGGGTCGAGCGGGCCTACCTCGGCCACCCGACCGGGCCGGCCGCCGACGGCGTGGCGGCGGCGCTCAAGGAGGCGAAGCTGGAGCTGGAGTCGGTCGGCGCGAGCCTGGCGCTGGAAACCGTGCCGGTGGCCAGCGCCGCCGATGCGAAGGCGGCGGCGCAGAAGGCCGAGAAGGCCGGCGCGCTGGCCGTGCTGACCGACCTGAGCGCCGAGGCGACGCTGGCGGTGGCCGATGCGGTCAAGCTGCCGGTGCTGAACGTCAGCGCCGCCAGCGACCGCCTGCGCCAGCAGGACTGCCGGCCGCGCCTGTACCACGTCACCCCGAGCGAGCGCATGCGCGCCGACGCGCTGGCGCAGACCCTGGTGGCGCGCAAGTGGAGCCAGGTGCTGCTGCTCACCGGGCCGACGCCCGCGGATGCCGAGCGCAGCGCGGTGGCCCAGGCGGCGATCAAGCGCTACGGCCTGAAGCTCAGCGGCAGCAAGCCCTTCAAGCTCTCCGGCGACCCGCGCGAGCGCGACCTGGCCAACCCGCTGCTGCTCACCCAGGGGGGCCACGACGTGGTCTGGGTGGTGGACACCGACGGCGAATTTGCCCGCACCTTGCCCTACCGCACCGCCACGCCGCGGCCGGTGGTGGGCGATGCGGGGCTGGTCGCCGTGGCCTGGCATGCGCAGTTCGAGCGCTATGGCGCACCGCAGGTGAGCCGCCGTTTTGCCCGCGAGGCCAAGCGGACGATCAGTGCGGCCGACTGGACCGCCTGGCTGGCCGGCAAGGCGCTGGCCGCTGCGGTGGTGGCCGCACCCAAGGGCCCGGCCGCCGCAGTGCACCGCGCGCTGGCCGAGGGCGAGGTGGACGGCTCGCAGGGCGTGCCGATGAGCTTCCGCGCCTGGGACGGCCAGCTGCGCCAGCCGCTGCTGCTCACCGACGGCCAGGGCGTGATCGGCAGCGCGCCGGTCGACGGCATCCTGCACCCGAAGAACAACCTGGACACCGTCGGCGCCGATGCACCCGAGAAGCTGTGCAAGGTGGCGCGATGAGGGGCCCGATGACGCTCGGTCATGCCTTCCAGGCGCTGTGGGCCATCGTCGCGCGCGAGCTGATGAAGTTCAGCCGCCAGACCGGCCGGCTGGTCTCCGCGCTGGTGCGCCCGCTGCTCTGGCTGGCGGTGTTTGCGGCGGGTTTTCGCAACGTCTTCGGCATGGCGATTGCCGAGCCCTACGACACCTACATCTCGTACGACGTCTACATCGCGCCCGGCCTGATCGGCATGGTGCTGCTGTTCAACGGGATGCAGTCGAGCCTGGCGATGGTCTACGACCGCGAGATGGGGCTGATGCGCCTGCTGCTCACCGCACCGCTGCCGCGCTGGTGGATCCTCTTCGCCAAGCTCTGTGCCACGGCGGTGCTGTCGCTGGCGCAGGCGCTGGCCTTCGTGGTGGTGGCCTGGCTGATTGGCACCGAGCTGCCGCTGCTGGGCACGGGGTCGGAGGCGAGCGCCTGGCACCTGCCGCACGTGCTGCTGGCCGCCGTCAGCGCGGCGCTGATGCTCGGCGCGCTGGGCCTGCTGCTGTCGGTCTACGTCAAACAGCTGGAGAACTTCGCCGGCACGATGAACTTCGTCATCTTCCCGATGTACTTCATGTCCACTGCCCTGTACCCGCTGTGGAAGCTGGAGGAGTCCGGCGCCGGCTGGGTCTACCAGATTGCCCGCTTCAACCCCTTCACGCATGCGGTGGAGTGGCTGCGCTATGCGCTGTACGGCAAGGACCCGGGCCTCTCGCCCTGGATCGTGCTGGCCACGCTGGCGATCTGCTTCTTCGCTGCCAGCTGGGGTTACGACCCGCAGCGCGGCTTCGGTGCGCTGACCAAGCGCGGTGGCGGTGGAGGCCCCGGCGGCGCTCCGGGAGGTGCGTCGTGAAGGCAGTGTCGATGCTGGGGTCCACCTTGGGTTCGACCCTTGGATTTGCGGGCCGGGCCCTGGCGCGCGCCGCAGGCGTCGGGCGGGATCGCTCGGCCGCAGCCGCGCCGGTCGAGCCGATCCTGTTCGAGTGGCTGACGCTGGGCGGGCTGCTGGTCTTCGCGACCTGGCTGCTGGGCGTGCGCGGGGTGTGGAAGCTGCTGTTCACCTCCGACCCCACCGGTCTGACGATCGTGATCGTGGTGATCTTCGCGGTCGCCACGCTGTGGGCGGGTGGGCGCTCACGCCAGTTGCAGCAGCAGCGTCAGCGCCTGCGGCACGACCACGCGGCGCTGCAGCACGCCGGGCTGGCCGGCTGGCTGCGCACGCGCCCGACGGCCGATGCCATGCAGCCCGAGGCCCAGCGCGGCTGGGCGGCCGAGTACTGGCAGGCGCTGGCGCTGGCGCCGCGTGACGCCGACGCGCCGCTGGACCTGCTGACCGAGATGACGCACGGCGCGCACCACACCGCCTGGTGGGTCAACGGCATCCAGCTCAAGCTGGGCCTGCTGGGCAAGGTGATCGGCTTCTCGATCCTGGCGATCCAGATCGGCCAGATGCAGAGCTTCGACGCCGCGCAGTCGCAGGACCTGCTGCGCAGCCTGACCTCCGGCCTGGGTGTGGCGCTGCTGACCACGATGGTCGGCCTGGTCGGCAACATCCTGCTGGGCCTGCAGCTGACGCGGCTGGACCGCTTTGCCGATCTGCTCGTGGCAGACGCGCAGCGAATCGGCCTGACGATCGGTTCGGCGCACGGCGCGGCGCCGACGCAGGGGGCCTGAGGCGATGCGCAGAGGGCGCCACTCGCGGGAGGCGGAGGTCGACCCCTTCTACGACATGTTGTTCAACATGCTGATCGCCTTCGTCTTCTGCTTCATCATCGCCCTGCTGGCAATGAACCCGAAGGCGCTCAAGGCCGGCGACATCCCGGCCAAGGCCGAGTACATCGTCACCGTGTCCTGGCCGGACATGAACCCCAACGACATCGACACCTGGGTGCAGGACCCGGGTGGCAACCTGGTGTGGTTCCGCGCCCGCGAGGCCGGCCTGATGCACCTGGACCGCGACGACCGGGGGCTGGCCAACGACAGCATCGTCGTCAACGGCCGCCAAGTGGTGAACCCGCTCAACCAGGAGGTCGTGACGCTGCGCGGCATCGCGCCCGGCGAGTACACCGTCAACGCGCACTACTACGAGTCCAAGGACGGCAAGCCGGTGGAGGCCACCGTGTCGATCGTCAAGGTCAACCCGCGCGCCGAGGTCGTCTACTACGGCACGGCCGCGCTGGCCCGCAAGGGCGACGAGGCCACGCTGGTGCGCTTCACCGTGCTGCCCGACGGGGCGGTCAACAACGTCAACACCCTGCCCAAGACGCTGGTGCAGCGGTTCTGAGCGACGCCCCACCACCTCCTTCGAGCGAACCCCGCGAACTCCCATGACCCTGGCCGTTGTCCTCAGTTTCGTCGTGCTGGCCGCCCTGGCGGTGCTGGCGCTGACCTGGTCGCCCTGGCCGCGCTGGCTCAAGGCGCTGCTGGTGGCGGCAGTGACCGTCTTCTACTTCTGGGCCGACGACGCCGTGCACCAGATGTGGGGCTGGCCGAGCACGGACGCGCTGCCCGAGCGCTTCGTGCTGTTGGCCGCGGTGATCGAGGAGCCCAGCAGCAAGAGCTCGGGCGCGCTCTACGTCTGGGTGCAGGCGCTGGAGAACGGCAAGCCGTCCAAGGCGCCGCGGGCCTACCAGCTGCCCTACGCCAAGGACCTGCACGCCCTGCTCAACGAGGGCATCAAGAAGTCGCGCCAGGGCGTCAGCCAGCTGGGCACCGCCGAGCCCAAGGCCGGCAAGCGCGGCCTGAACTGGCTGCGTCCGGGCAACGACGAGCAGGCGGTGAAGATCCGCGACCTGCCCTCGCCCCAGCTGCCGGAGAAGTGAGCGTGCGGCGCCCTGTCCCTGTCCTGTGCGGCGCGACGGCGCTGCTCGGCCTGCTGGCCCTGGCCGGCTGTGGCCAGTCGCCCGGCGAGGGCTACTTTCCGCTCGAATCCGGCCACCGCTGGACCTACCGCGTCACCAGCGAGTGGGAGAACAACACGCTGGAGCGCGAGGAGTTCACCCTCAGCAACGAGGGCAGCGACCGCCTGGAAACCAGCGGCAGCACCTGGCGGCGGCGCAGCGATTCCGGCCTGGACTACTGGCTCAAGAGCGACGACAGCGGCATCTACCGCGTCGCCGCCAAGACCGACCTGGAAGAAGACCCGCGCCGCGACGCCACGCCGCGCTACGTGCTGAAGGCGCCGCTCGTGGTGGGCACCACCTGGCGTGCCGACACCACCGCCTACCTGCTGCGCCGGCGGCAGGAGTTCCCGCCCGAGATCCGTCACAGCCACCCGGCCATCCCGATGAACTACACCATCGAGGCGACGGGCCAGAAGGTGCGGACCGCGGCGGGTGAGTTCAGCGACTGCCTGCGCGTCAAGGGCGTGGCGCTGCTGCGCCTGTTCGCCGACCCCGTCAACGGCTGGAAGGACATGCCGCTGACCACGCTGGAGTGGTACTGCAAGGGCGTCGGCCTGGTGCGCGTGGAGCGCAGCGAGCCGGCCAACTCCACCTTCCTGATGGGTGGCACCCAGACCCTGGATCTCGTCTCATGGCAATGACCTCCCTGTCACGCCGGCGCGTCGTCGGCTCCCTGGCCGCGCTGGCCTTCGGCCCGGCGGCGGCGCATGTGATGGCGCAGCCGCCCACCAGTTTCCCCACCCGGCCCGTCACCCTCTGGGTGCCCTGGCCGGCCGGCGGCGCCACCGACCTGACGATGCGCGTGCTGGCCGAACTCGCCAGCCGCCAGCTCGGCCAGAAGGTGCTGATCGAGAACCGTGCCGGTGCCGGCGGCACGCTGGTCATGCCCGTGCTGCAGCAGGCCGCGCCGGACGGCTACACCATCGCCCAGCTGCCGCAGCCGGTCTTTCGCGCCCCGCATGTGCAGAAGCTGCTCTGGGACCCGATCCGCGACACCACGCCGATCCTGCAGCTCACCGGCGTCACCTTCGGCATCGTGGTGACCGCCGGCAGCCCCTTCAAGAGCCTGGACGACCTGTTCGCCTTCGCCAAGGCGCACCCGGGTGAGCTGACGGTGGCCACCAACGGCGCCGGCACCACCCCGCATGTGGTGATGGATGAGCTGTTCGACAAGCGCGGCCTGAGCTACACCCACGTGCCCTACAAGGGCACCGCCGAGCAGATGATCGCCGTCAGCGCCGGCCAGGTCATGGTGGGCGTCAACTCCAACGGCTTCGCCCCCTTCGTGGACGGCGGCAAGCTGCGCCTGCTGGTCACCTTCGGCGAGCACCGCACCCGGCGCTGGCCGCAGGTCCCGACGCTGAAGGAGCTGGGTCACGGCATCGTCGCGATGTCCCCCTACGGTCTGGCCGCACCGCGCGGCACGCCGAGCGCCGTGATCAAGGTGCTGCACGACGCCTTCAAGGCCGCGCTGCTCGACCCGGCCCACATCGCCGAACTGGCCAAGTACGACCAGGAGCCGGCGTACCTGGGCAGCGAGGACTACGGCCGGGTCATGAAGGACACCTTTGCCGCCGAGCGCCGCGTGGTGGAGCGGCTGGGGCTGGCGAAGGCGGCGCAGTAGCGGCACCCTGAGGCGCTGATCAGCTCACCCGCCCGCGCGCATGGGTGGGGTCAGCTCACCAGCCCGTGCTCACTTGCGTAGCGCAGCAGCTCGTGGGCGCTGCCCACGCCCAGCTTCTGGCGCACCAGGGTCTGGTAGTTGGAGATGGTCTTCTCGCTCAGGCCCATCTGGCGGGCGATGGCCTCCACGCCCAGGCCGGCGATCAGGTGGCGCAGCACTTCGGCCTCGCGGGCCGTGAGCTGCTCGTGCGGCAGCTGCGGGTCGAGCGAGCGCAGCGCCTGGGCCAGTGCCGCGGGCAGGGCGCGCCGGCCCTGGGCGACCTCGTGCACCGCGTCCACCACCGCCTGCGGTTCGCCGCTCTTGGGCACGAAGCCGGCGGCGCCGGCCCGCAGGCACTGGGCCACCATCGTGGGGCTGTCGTGCATGCTGACCACCAGCACGCGCAGGGCCGGGCGCTCGGCGTGCAGCTGGCGCAGCAGGTCCAGGCCGTTGCGGCCTGGCATCGAGAGGTCGAGGATCAGCACGTCCACCGCCAGCGGGGCGGCGCCGAGCAGGGCGGCCTCGGCCTGCTCGGCGTCGCCGAACTCGGCCACCACGCGCACGCCGCGCTCCAGCTCCAGCAGGCGGCGAAAGCCCACGCGCACGATCGCATGGTCGTCGGCCAGGGCGATGCGCAGGCCTGGTGCCAGGGCGATAGCCGGCTCGATGGCCGGCGCGATGGCTGGGTCCGTGGCTGGGTTTATGGCTGGCATCACGCGGCGGCTCCGCGGCCGGCGAGCTGGGCGCGGCCGGGGCCGGCGATCCACCACCAGCAGGCCGAGCTGGGCAGGGCGGAGATGACGAACAGCGCCGTCAGCGCGCCCCAGGCCGGCGGGAAGTCCTGCGCCCCGGGCCAGCCGGCCAGGTAGGCGGCGGCGGTTGCCAGCGGCGCGGTGACCAGGGCCAGCACCCCGGCGCCAGCGACGAAGCGCCGCCGCGTGTCCAGGCCGCTGCGCAGGAAGCTGCGCGCCATCAGGTGCGCGCCCAGCGCCAGCAGCATGTAGGCGATCGGGAAGAGCATCAGCACCAGGCCGATGGCGCGCAGCGGCGTTTCGCCGCCCGGGCTGGCCGCGATCAGCGTGGGTGCGTCGAGCTGGCGCACGGCCACGGTGGCCACGGGGAAGAGCGCCACCATCGGCGAGGTGAGGCTGGCGAGGTAGGGGCGGAAGTCACGCATGGGGTCGGGGGTTGTCGGTGGAGGCCGCCGGCAGCGGCAGGCTGGCCCGCAGCTCCCAGCCGGGGCGCTCGCCCGTCGCGTGGGCGTGCGCCGGGCCACTGTGCCACAGACCGCCGAGCGCCCACACGCGCTCCTGCATGCCGCCCAGGCCGTTGCCGCGCTGCACGGCACTGCCGGGGTCGGCGATGCCGATGCCGTCGTCGCTCACGGCCCAGTGCAGCTGGGCGGCCGTGGTGGGCAGCGCCGCTTCGTCCAGGGCCAGGCGCAGGTGGATGTGGCCGGCCTGGGCGTGGCGGGCCGCGTTGGTCAGCGCCTCCTGGCTCAGGCGGTACAGCGCCAGCAGCAGCGGGCGGGGCAGCGTGAGCGCCTCGGCTCGCCCGGGCGGCAGGGGCCGCAGCGGCCCCTGCGCGGTGCCCGCGCCAAAGGCCAGCTCGAAGCGCGGTGCCGCTGCGCCCGCGGCCTGCACCGGAGTGGCCTGCCAGCTCTGCACCAGCGCGGCCAGCAGCTGCTGCAGCCGCGCCAGGGGCAGCGGTGGCGCATCGCCGCCGGCGCCCTCCGGCCCGAGCGGGTTGAGCTGGCCGAGCAGCTGGCGCACGTCCTGCTGTAGCTCGGCGCAGCGCTGCGCCATGCCCTGCACGACGTCGGCAACCTCGGCGAGTTCGCAGTCGGCAGCCGACGTGTCCGAAGCCTGCGGTGCCGCCTCGCCAAGCCGGCGCTGCAGCCAGGCGGCGTCGAAGCGCAGCGCGGTCAGGCGCTGGCCGAGTTCGTCGTGCAGTTCGCGGGCCAGGTGGTGGCGCTCGTCTTCCTGCAATGTCAGCAGCTTCTGGCTGAGCAGGCGGCGGCGGTGCTCGGCCTCCTCCAGTGCGCTGGCGAGGTGGCGCAGCGCCGCGGCGATGGCCTCCAACTCGCGCAGGGGCAGGGCCGGCAGGCGGGTCACGGCCTGGGGATCCTGGCGTTCGATGCCGGTGATGGCCCCCACCAGCGTGGCCAGCGGCGCCAGCGCACGGCGCACGTTCAGGTGCATCACCCCCAGCAGCCCGACGATGGCCAGCAGCAGCAGGGCCAGCGTGGCGAGCAGGTTGGTCAGGGCCTCGCGCCGCTCGCTGTCGGCCGAGGCGTCCAGCGAGATCACCCAGGCGGTGGCGCCCGGGCGCGGCACCAGCCAGGAGACGCGGCGCGGCGCGTCGCTGGGGCCGAGCCGGTCGTGCAGCCGCAGCAGCGCGGCCAGCCAGGGCGGCTCGTCGTGAGGCAGCGGCGCGAGCAGCGTCTGGCCGTCCGCGCGGTGGATGTGCAGGGCCAGGTGGCGCAGCGGCGCCTCCTGCTGCATCGCGTGCAGCGAGGCCAGCGCGGCCGCGTCGTCCAGCGGCGCCAGCGTGCCCAGGCGGCTCATCAGTGTGGCCAGGTGCATTGCGGCATCGACCTCGTCGCGGATGTCCTCGTTCGCGCGCTGCAGCCCGAGGCCCAGCGCCAGCGCCAGCACCAGCAGTCCCACCGCGGTGGCGCGGCGCATCACCAGGCGGGGTAGGTCCAGGGGCAGCGCAATGGGCATGCGCCCATTCTCGGGCCAGTCCGCGGCGCTGGCGGCCCGGGATAATCCACCACTCCGTGTTCCCCAGCGACTCAGCGAGCCCCCTCCCGCCCATGCCCACCATCGACGACCCCCGCCGTGACCGCGAAGCCGGCTCCCGCGACGCCACCCACGACAGCACCCGCATCGACGACGTGCGCATCGGCGCGGTGCGCCCGCTCATCAACCCGGCCCTGCTGCAGGAGTGGCTGCCCGTGCCCGACGCCACGCTGGCGCTGGTGGAGCAAAGCCGCGCCGCGATGGCCGATGTGCTGCACGGCCGCGACGACCGGCTCATCGTCGTCGTCGGCCCCTGCTCGATCCACGACCACGACCAGGCGCTGGCCTACGCCCGCCTGCTCAAGCACGAGGCCGACCAGCTCAGCGACGACCTGCTGGTCGTGATGCGCGTGTACTTCGAGAAGCCGCGCACCACGGTGGGCTGGAAGGGCTACATCAACGACCCGCACCTGGACGGCAGTTTCGCCATCAACGAGGGCCTCAAGCGCGCGCGCCAGCTGCTGCTGGACGTGAGCGAGATCGGCCTGCCCACCGGCACCGAATTCCTTGACCTGCTCAGCCCGCAGTACATCGCCGACCTGATCGCCTGGGGCGCCATCGGCGCGCGCACCACCGAGAGCCAGACGCACCGCCAGCTCGCCTCCGGCCTCTCCTGCCCGGTGGGCTTCAAGAACGGCACCGACGGCAACCTGAAGGTGGCCAGCGACGCCATCCTCTCGGCCAGCGCGCCGCATGCCTTCATGGGCATGACCAAGATGGGCCAGGCCGCCATCTTCGAGACCCGCGGCAACGCCGACTGCCACGTCATCCTGCGCGGTGGCAAGGCGCCCAACTACGGCGCCGAGCACGTCGAGGCGGCCTGTGCCATGCTGCGCGCCGCCGGCCTGCGCGAGCAGGTGATGATCGACTGCTCGCACGCCAACAGCAGCAAGCAGCACCGCCGCCAGATCGAGGTGGCCGCCGACATCGCTGCGCAGATCAGCGCCGGCGAGCGCCGCATCACCGGCGTGATGATCGAGAGCCACCTGCAGGAAGGCCGCCAGGACCTGGTGGTCGGCCAGCCGCTGGCGCACGGCGTGTCCATCACCGACGCGTGCATCAGCTGGGCCCAGACCCAGCCGGTGCTGCAACAACTGGCGCAGGCGGTGCGGGCGCGGCGCGGGCGCGCGTGAGCCGGCCTCCCGTGGCGCGGGTCAGTGCCGAGCGCCTCACCTTCGCCCACCCGGGCGTCACCGTCTTCGCCGACCTGGGTTTCACGCTCTCGCCCGGCCTGACCCTGGTGCGAGGTGGCGACGGCCGGGGCAAGACCACGCTGCTGCGGCTGCTGGCCGGTGAGCTCGCGCCGACGGGTGGCACGCTGAGCCGCCGGGTTGGCAGCCTCTGGTGGGAGCAGCCGGGCGAGCCGGCGCATGACGCCGTCGTGGCGCGCGAGTGGCTCGCCGAGCGGCAGGCCCACTTTGCTGGCTGGCGCGTCGATGTGGCCGAGGCGCTGGTCGAGGCCTTCGGGCTTGGCGAGCACCTGGGCAAGCGCATGGAGATGCTCTCCGCCGGCAGCCGGCGCAAGGTCGGCCTGGTCGGCGCCGCCGCCAGCGGGGCGACCTTGACCCTGCTGGACACCCCCTGGGCGGCGCTGGATGCGCGTTCGGCCCGGGTGCTGGACGAACTGCTCGCCGAGGCGGCCGACGACGAAGCGCGCCTCTGGGTGGTGGCGGACCACGAGCGCCCCGCCAGCCTGGCCGACGTAACCTGGGCGGGCTGCATCGACCTGGGGGACTGAGCCTGAAGCCGGTTCAGCGGGCGGCGGATACAACTTGCTGCAACCGCCGCGCCTGGCCGCGGGCATGCTTGCCAGCCTGCCGATCCCACCGGCGCAGCGCGGCGGCTGCGCGGCGTTCGGCGAGACTCGCACTCACCGATGTCGATCACGTCCAACACCCCGTTCCCCTCGTTCACGTCCACGCTGTCCCCGGCCCTGCTGCACGACCGCCTGGACATGCTGCAGCGCATGCCGATATTCGGGGCCATCCACGCGGATGCGCTGGAATTCCTGCTCGCGCAGACACGCCTGCGCAGCGTGGCGCGGGGGGACTTCTTCTTCCGCCACGGTGACCGGGCGCTGGTGATGTACGTGCTGGAGACTGGCCGGGTCTCGGTGCGGCGCAGCTGGGGCGACCGCGAACTGGTACTGCGCAGCCTGGGCGCGGGCGACTGCTTCGGCGAGATGGCGCTGATGGACCTGTCGGCACGTAGCGCCTCCGTGCGTGCCGAGAGCGATTGCACGGCCATCGAGATCGGCCCGGGCGACCTGCTGCGGCTGTTCGAGCACGATGCCGAGCAGTTCGCGCTGATCCAGATGAACATCGGCCGCGAACTCAGCCGCCGCCTGCGCGTGACCGACGAGCTGCTGTTTCGCGCCACGATGGGCGAGAAGCCGGCCGGCGTGGACAGCGTCTTCCAGTCGCTGTAGCGCTGCTGTCCTGGCGCCTGCCGAACGGGCGGCGGGCCTCTCAGCCGCCGTGATCAGTCGCCGTATTCCGCACGCAGCGCCTCGAAGGAGATCAGCCGCCCGGCGATCGCGCTGGCGGCCACCGTCGGCGGGCTGGCCAGCCAGACCTGGCCCGGGCCGCTGCGCCCGGGGAAGTTGCGGTTGATCGCGCTGACCGTCACCTGGTCGGCGGCGGTGGACGAGCCCGGTCCGCAGTTGGCGCAGGCGCCGCAGGAGGGCTGCAGCAGACGCGCGCCCACCGCCTCGAAGGCCGCGAGAAAGCCCTGCGCGATGCAGTGGTCGCGCACCGCGGTCGTGCCGAACTGCAGGTAGAGCTGCACCCCCGGCGCCACGCGCAGCCCGCGCGCGGCGGCCCAGGCCAGCACCGCGTGGTAGTGCTCGAAGTCCTCGCGCTTGCCGGCGGTGCAGCTGCCACCGTAGGCGATGTGGATGCGTGCCGGCTCGCCCAGGTCGGCCAGCGCGGACAGCGCCAGCCCGTTGCCCGGGTCGCCCGGGCGCGCCAGCATCGGCCCGAGCGCGCTGCAGTCCACCGTGATGACTTCGGCATAGGCCGCGCCGGGGTCGCTGCGCATCCAGGGCGCCAGTGCCACGTCCACACCGCGGCGCTCCTTCAGGAAGCGCAGTGTCTCCGCGTCCGGCTCGACGATGCCGGTGAATCCGCCCAGCTCGGCCGTCATGTTGGTCAGCGTGGCGCGCTCGTCGGTGGAGAGCGAGCGCACCACCGGCCCGCCGAACTCGAACACCTTGCCCACGCCCGCCCCCGCGCGCAGCGCCGGCAGCGCCAGCAGGTGCAGCAGCACGTCCTTGGCGGTCACGCCCGGCGCCAACGCGCCGGCCAGTTCGATGCGCAGCACAGCGGGCAGCGTCAGCCGCACCGCGCCGGTCACGAAGGCGTTCGCCATGTCGGTGGTGCCCACGCCAAAGGCCACGCAGCCCAGCGCGCCGCTGTGCGGCGTGTGCGAGTCGGTGCCCACCACCACCTGGCCGGGCAGTGCGTAGTGCTCGGCCACCATCGCGTGCGAGATGCCGGCCACGTTGGTGCCATCATCGCGCGCCGCCTCGTCTTCGTTCAGCGTGCGGTGCTCGGTCAGGCCGTGCTCGGCTGAGAAGCGCCGCTGCGCCGCCTGCATCGCCAGCACGTTGGGCACCAGGCCGCCGCGCAGGTGCGCCGGGCTCTCGCCGACGTAGTTGGTGTGGTCCTCGAACACCACGATGCTGGCCGGGTCGTGCAGCCGCAGGCCGGCGCCGAAGGTGGCGCCCAGCATGTGCGCGCACATGCCGGTGTAGTACTCGTGGATGAAGCGCCGGTCAGCGCGCACGAAGGCGCCATCACCCACCGCCGGCCGGGCCGAGGTCTGCGGCGTGGCCAGCGCACGGCGCGCGACGATCTTCTCGAACAGCGTGCGCGGCCGGTCGGCGTCGGCATCGGCATCGGCATCGGCTCCAGTTTCACCGACACGCATGCTGCTCAGCTGCTGCTGGCCGAAGTGCAGCAGCCCGCCAGCGCGCAGGATGGCCGCGGCCAGCGCATCGCGCCCGGCCACCAGCTCGTCGATGGCGATCGCCTCGCCCGCCTCGATGCGTGCCACCAGCCCCAGGTCGGTGCTGGTGAACAGGCCGATGTTGTCGGCGTTCTGCCGGTAGATGCGCTCGAAGCTCTCCGCGATCACCAGCCGGATGCCCGCCAGCCGCTCCGCCGCCGGGCTGTGCTCGCGCGACGAGCCCTTGCCGTAACGCCGCCCCGCCACGATCACGCTGAAGCCCCCTGCGCGCAGGCTGCCCGGCGCGAAGGGCCGCTGTCCCTCGACCTGAAAGCCCGTGTGCGCGAAGTCGCCCAGCCGGTCGTCGTAGTGCGTCAGGATCGGCACCGGCGTGATCTCGTCGGTGGACACGTCGTTGCGCAGCGTGCCGGCGTCCGCGCGGCCCAGTCGCTCACCGGCAAGCTGACGCGCCATGACCTCGGCCGAGGTGGACAGGAACAGCAGGCGGCCGGGCAGGGGGAGCGTGGTCATGGTGGACGGGGCGGTGGCGCAGCGCCCGCATTCTGGCGCGGCCTGCGCGGTGCGGTAGCTCGGGGGCTGAGAGCCCGCTTCAGTCGACCCTTGCTGCCAGGAAGAGGGGCAGAAGTTCGCCCGCGGCACCGGTGAGTTGTCTCGTCCTCGCGCCCCCCGCCGCCACCGGCTGCGGGTTGACGTGGACCACCCAGGCGCCGGCGCGCGCCGCCAGGCGCGGGATCGACGCGGCGGGCTCGACCACACCCGAGGTGCCGACCGAGAGCAGCAGGTTGCAATGCTCGGCGGCGTCGAAGGCGGCGGCCAGGGCATGGGCGGGCAGCGATTCGCCGAACCAGACCACGCCGGGGCGGATCAGGCCGCCGCAGGCGGGGCAAGGCGGTGGGGGCAGGCGCAGGCCGTCGGCGTCGAGCGCCTGCGGGCGCCAGCCGGCCGGTGCGTCGCGGTCGGCCACCGCGGCGGCGTCGGCGGGGGGCGTGAAGGGCGTGGCGCAGTCGAAACAGCGGGGCTGGTGCAGGCTGCCGTGCAGGTGCAGCACCGGGCGTGCATCGGCGGGGCTGCCGGCGCGTTCGTGCAGGTCGTCGACGTTCTGCGTCACCAGCGTCAGGCGCGGCAGGCGGCGGGCCAGGTCGGCGATGGCGTGGTGGGCCGGGTTGGGCTGGGCCTGGCGCACCCTCAGCCGGCGCCACTCGTACCAGCCCCAGACCAGCGCCGGGTCGGCGCGGAAGGCCTCGGGCGTGGCCAGCGCCATCGCGTCGAAGCGGGACCACAGGCCGGTGAGCGCGTCGCGGAAGGTCCGGATGCCCGACTCGGCCGACACGCCCGCGCCGGTGAAGACGACGACATGGCGGGCCTCACGCAGTGCGGCGGTCAATTCGGCGGGGACGGCGGGGGCGGTGGGGTTCATGGCGGAGGCGGCACGGATGCAAGGCGGTGGTTTCAGCGCAGCTTGAACTGGACGGTGCTGCCCGGGCCGACGGCCGACGCGGCGGTGTCCGCCGCTGCAGGGGCTGTGGTCGCATCCACCACCGAGCGGGTGATCAGGATGCGCTCGGGCGGCAGGGTGGCGCCCAGGTGCGCCATCACCGCATCGGCGCGGCGGTCGGCCAGGGCCTGCAGAGCGGGGGCGATGTCGGCCGTTGGGACCGTGGGGGCCGCTGCCGAGCCCGCCCGTGCGGGCGTGGGGGCAGAGGCCGCCGCCGCCGCGGGCCGGTTGGTGCTGGCCTGCAGGGCTGCGCCATCGCGCTGCGCGTCGGCATGGCCGGTGGCTTCGAGTTTCAGGCCGGGGCGGTCGGTCAGCTTGGCAGCCAGGGCATCGAGGCGCTCGCGCGCGGCGGGGCTGAGTTCGGCCGAACCGGGCGCAAAGTCGATCTGCGCGGTCTCACCGCTGTCCCCGCCCATCAGCAGCGCGAAGGGCGCGGTGACGGCCTTCTCCAGCAGGTTCAGCAGCAGCTTCCAGACGATGCCGCCGACCGAGAACTGCGGGTCGTCGAGCGTGCCGGCCACCGGCAGGTGCAGGTCGATCTCGCCGCGGCGGTTCTTCAGCAGCGAGACGGCCAGCAGCACGGGCAGCTTGGTCGCTTCGGCGCTCTCGACCGGGTTGCCGAAGGTGAGCTGGTCGAGGAAGAGCTGGTTCTGCGCCTCCAGCCGGCCCTGGTCGATCTTGTACTGCAGCTTGACCGACAGCGAGCCCTTCTCGATCGCGTAGCCGGCGTAGCGCTCGGCGTAGGTGCTCAGGCGCGTCAGCGCGATGCCGCGGGCGCTGGCCTCGATGTCGGTGAACAGCCGCGCGCCCAGTGGGTGGATGCGCCCGCCGATGGACAGCGGCGCGCCGTCGTCCAGCGCACCGGCGATTTTCACGTCGGCGGGCTGCGGCGTGCTGGAACTCAGCGCCGAGACGCTGCCCTGCAGCCGCGTCAGCCGGGCCGAGTAGTTGGGCTTGATGAAGGTGTCGCTGAAGTGCACGGCGCCGTCGCGCAGGGCGATGGCCTGCCAGCGGATCTGGTGGGGTGAGGCGGCCGCTGAAGTTGCCACCGGGGTGCTGGCTGCAGGGGCCGCCTTTGCCGCCGCCGTGCGCGGCGTCGTGATCGACTGCGGCGCGGCCTGCGGGCTGCGCCGGGCGATGTCGGCGACGTTGAGGTGGCCGTCCGGGTGCAGGATCAGGCGGGCGTTCAGCCCGTTCAGGCCGATGCGGCCCAGGTTGGCTTTCAGGGCGTTGGCCTGCCAGGCCAAGTCCAGCCCGTCGAAGCCCAGGCGCTGCCAGGCGACGAAGTCGGCGCCGTTGACGCTGTCGAGCGTGCGCAGCCCGCCCACCGCGAGGCGGCCGGCGTAGTGGGCCGCCAGCGGGGCCTTGGGGGCGTCCGCTGGCTGAGCCAGTTCGAGCCGGCCCTCGGCATCCAGCTGGCCGCCGGCCAGCACCAGGTTGAGCTGCGGCGCGAGGTAGGGCTGGGCGACGCGCAGGTCGATGCCGGCGAGCTTCAGGGTGGCCTGCACGTCCAGCGGCCGTGCGCGGACCTGGCCTTGCAGGTCGAGCTGGCCGATCGCCGGCGTCTGGCTCCCGGCCGAGGTGGCGAGGCGGGTCTGCAGCGTGACGCCGATCGGCTGGCCGAGGTCGGCGGAGAGTTTCGACAACGTCAGCTCGGTCTGCTGCAGCTCGATGCGGGTGGCCGGCTGCACGCTGCGGTCGGTAACGGCGACGCGGCAGGCCACGCAGCGCAGCGTGTCGATCAGCGCGACCAGCGGCGCGCGGGCGGGGGCAGCGGGCGCCGCAGACGCGGCAGCGGCGGCTGGAGTCGCTTGAACCGCGGGCGGCGGGGCAGCCGCTGTGGCTGATTTCGCGCCGCACAGGGTCAGCTCGCCGTCGAGCCCGTCGATCTGCACGGTCTTGACGGCGTAGCGCTGCTCCAGCGGCGCCAGGTCCAGTCCGTCGAGCGTCAGGGCCTGCCAGCGCAGCCGGCTGTCGAGCGGCGCGGCCTGCGCCTGCAGCCCGTGCAGCGCCAGACGGCCGGTGACCTGCAGGCGCGGCGGCTGTGGGGCGGGGCGGGTCTCGAAGGCGATCTGCAGGTCGCTATCGAGCGTGCCCTGCTGCAGGTCGATGGCCTGCTCGGGCGGCAGCGCGGCCTTCAGCAGCGAGGCCAGCGGTGCCAGCGGCAGGCCCTGCCAGCGCAGCGCCAGGGTGGCCGGGTGCTGCGCCGCGAAGGGCCGGGCCTGGCCACCCAGGCGCAGCGTGCTGCCGTCCACGGTGGCGTCGAGCTGCGGCTGCACGTCGATGGCTACGTCGCTGGGCAGGTTGGAGAGGAAGGGCAGGCCGATGGTCAGCGCCTGCACCTCGTGGCGCTGGCCGAGCGGGGCATCGAGGTAGTGGATGCGCCCGCCTTCGAGGCGCAGGTTGTGCAGCGCGTAGCGGGCCGGCTCGGCGCTGGGCGGGGAGGGCGGCTGCTTCGCCTGCCAGCCCCGCAGGTGGTCGAGCACGGGCTGGACGTTGTACGGGCCGGTCTCACCGCGCTGGATCCACAGCTCGGGCGCGCGCAGGGTCAGGCGGCTGACCACAGGCAGGCGCTGCCAGAGCGACTGGGCGGAGAGCTCGACGCTCGCCTCGGCCAGCTGGAACAGGGGTGCGGCCTCAGGGCCGATGCGCAGGCCCTCGATGCGGGCGGCCAGCGCGAGCGGCTGCAGCTCGATGCGCGCCAGCTTCACCGGCGTGCCCAGTGCCTCGCTGCCCATCTGCTCGATGCGCGGCGCCAGCCAGCCGGGCAGCCACCAGGTCAGCGCGGCGGCGCTGGCGCCGAGCAGCAGGGCCGTGCCGCCGAGCCCCCAGGCGGCGTAGCGCAGGGCCCGCCGGGGCCGGGGTGGCGCGGGCGGGCGAAGGGCGGGGGAGGACGCGGGAGACGAGAGCTCGTTCGGAGGCAGGTCGGTCATGCGGGCAAGGTGGGGCCAGGCAGGCAGTGGAGCGCCGATCGTAAGCGGGGGCCCGCCTGCCCATGTGTCCGCATGCTTTTCAGGGCCGTCGGGCCAGGCGGGCTCGTTCGTGATGTCCTGCCGATCTGGCCTGTCACTTTGGCAGGCTGGCCTGCCGAGCTGGCAGGCGCGTCGGGCGGGCCAGCGCGCCAAGTCCTTGATTTGGCGAGGGAGGTACCCCGTGGGGTTGTCGGCACGCCGCTTGCAGTACAGAGGGCAGGAGGGTGAGCATGTCTTGCAGACCTTGGAGGGTTGGAATGGCGCTGCTGGCGGGTCTGCTGACCGGCTTGGCGGTGCAGGCACAGGCGGTCGATGCACCGGTGGCCGGTGCATCCGTGGCCGGTGCATCCGTGGCGGGTGCGCCCGTGGCCGGCCTGCAACCGGATCGACGGCCGGCGGCCGCGCCGCGCCTGTCTGCGGTGGTGGCCGACGTGGCGCTCAAGCAGCGCCGGCTCGCGGGCATCAGCCAGCCCTGGCCGGGCAACGTCGAGCGCATCGCCGAGCAGGGCGCCTGGTTCTCGCCGATGTTCGCCCCCGGCATGACCGGGCGCTACGACCTGCGCGGGCTGCACCCACCGTCTGCGGCAGGAAGGCCCTGAGCGCCTTGCCGCCATCACCCGTTCACGGCGGGGCGGACCCACGTCCGACCTGCCCTGAGAGAGCCCGCGTGCAACGACACGACGGGCATGAAGAGGGCCCTGTGGCCCACATGTGTTGATCGATCGATACGGAGAAATCATGATGCAAATCAGCAAAGTCGCCGCTGCTCTGACGGTGTTGGCCGCCCTCGCTTCGTCCGCCTACGCCCAGCAGGCTGGCATGGAAGGCCAGAAGGGCATGTCCGGGATGTCGGGCATGCAGGGCCAGAAGGGCATGTCGGGCATGGAAGGCCAGAAGGGCATGTCGGGCATGTCCGGCATGGAAGGCCAAAAGGGCATGAGCGGTATGTCCGGCATGGAAGGCCAGAAGGGCATGAGCGGTATGTCCGGCATGCAGGGCCAGAAGGGCATGTCTGGCATGGAAGGCCAGAAGGGCATGTCCGGCATGGCCGGCATGGAAGGCAAGACCAAGGCCAAGAAGGCGAAGAAGGCCAAGAAGGCCGACCAGCAAGGCATGAGCGGCATGTCCGGTATGGAAGGCCAGAAGGGCATGTCCGGGATGTCGGGCATGGAAGGTCAGAAGGGCATGTCCGGCATGAGCGGCATGCAGGGCCAAAAGGGCATGAGCGGCATGTCGGGGATGGAAGGCCAGAAGGGCATGTCCGGCATGGAAGGCAAGAAGTGATTGCCTGACGAGCGGTGTGGCGCCGGCCCGGTGTCGGCGCCACACTGCGGGCGGAGGGCTTCGGCCCTCCGCGCCATCGCGGCCGCTGCCGCAAACCCTGTCCCGAGTTCCCCCATGAGTTCCCTTGTCGTGCTGCGGCGATTGGCCGTGACGGTGCTGGCCGCTGTCGGGCTGCTCGCATCCGCCCAGGCTGCCGAAACCGCCTCCGCCGCCCCGGCGCCGACCGACTACCAACGCGCCCGCTACGACGCGATCCATTTCAAGCCGGCGATCGACCGGGCCACCGACGCCCAGTGCCTGGCCTGCCACGCCGAGGTGCTCCGGCCCTCCGTGCGCGCCACCTCGCCGGCCGGCCTGAAGGCCGCGACCGCGAAGGCCTGGTACCAGCAGACCTCCACCTACAGTGGCGAGCAGGACACCTTCCACCGCCGCCACCTCACGACTGCGTTCGCCAAGGAGGTGATGGCCCTGCGCTGCACCACCTGCCACCAGGGCAACGACCCGCGCGACGAGAACCCCTGGAGCTCGGCCACCTCGGCGCGAGCCGGCGGCGACTTCACGCTGCGCAAGATGGTCGCGCCCGAGAAGACCTGCCTCAAGTGCCACGGCCAGATGAACTACACCGTGATGGGCCTGCCCGAGCCCTGGCACCGCAGCCGCGAGATGTTCCAGAACAACTGCCTGCTGTGCCACGCCAACATCCGTACGGTGCGCCACCAGGTCAACTACCTCAACGCCGCCGCCATCGAGGCCGCAGGCGCCAAGAGCAGCGACACCTGCTATGGCTGCCACGGCGGCCGGGCCTGGTACCGCACGAACTACCCCTATGCGCGCCATGCCTGGCCGGGCATGGACCCCGCCGTGCCGGACTGGGCCAAGGGCCGCCCGACGGAGTCCGAGCTGCGTTTCGTCAGCGATCTGCTGGCCAAGCCCTGAACGGATGCTGAACGAACGGCAGGACGCGACATGAACGACAACAACGACTCCCCCACGCTCGCCGCCGCGGTGGCCGGTGCCGCCGCCGCCGACCGGCGCGACTTCCTCAAGCTCGTCGGTGCCGCCGGCCTGGTGAGCGCCGCCGGCGCGGTGCCGGAGAAGGCGCAGGCCTTCGCCTACGAGCCCTATCCGACCGACGACCAGCTGACCACCGTGGGCACCTCCTGCGCGCACAACTGCGGCTCGCGCCACATGCTGGTCGCGCACAAGCAGGGCGACGTGATCGTGCGCCTGTCCACCGACGACGGCCGCTACCAGAAGGGCGGCTTCTTCGGCAAGGACACCGAGGCCGAGCCGCAGCTGCGCGCCTGCCTGCGCGGGCGCAGCTACCGCTCGCGGCTGTACTCGCCCGAGCGCCTGCTCTACCCGATGCTGCGCGTGGGTGAGCGCGGCTCCGGCCAGTTCAAGCGCGTGAGCTGGGACGAGGCGCTGGACTTCGTCGCCAGGAAGATGACGCAGCTGAAGCGGGACTACGGCCCGACCGCGCTGCTTGACCAGAGCTATGCCGGTGCGAGCTACGGCGTGCTGCACAAGAGCGACCAGATCGAGGGGCTGCTGGGCCGCTTCCTGGGCATGTTCGGCTGCCGCACCAACTCCTGGAGCGTGCCGAGCTATCAGGGCACCACCTTCTCCAGCCGCATCACCTTCGGCACCATCGAGGACGGCAACGAGGACGACGCCTTTGCGCACTCCAAGCTGATCATCATGTGGGGCTGGAACCCGGCCTACACCTTCCACGGCGGCAACACCTTCTACTACATGCGGCTGGCCAAGCAGCGCGGCTGCAAGTTCGTGCTGGTCGACCCGCAGTACACCGACTCGGCGGCGGTCTACGACGCCTGGTGGATCCCCATCAAGCCCAACACCGACGCGGCCATGATGGCCGGCATGGCCCACACGATCTTCAGCGAGAAGCTGCAGGACCAGGCCTTCATCGACAAGTTCGTGCTCGGCATGGACCGGCGCACGATGCCCAAAGAACACGCGGGCGCGGAGAACTTCAAGGACTACATCCTGGGCAAGACGGACGGCGTGCCCAAGACGGCCGAGTGGGCCGCGGCCATCTGTGGCGTGAGCGCGGCCGACATCCGCAAGCTCGCGCGCCTGTACGCCACCACCAAGCCCGCGGCGCTGAAGGCCAGCTGGGCGCCGGGGCGGGCCAGCTACGGCGAGCAGTACAACCGCATGGCCGCGGCATTGCAGGCCATGACCGGCAACATCGGCAAGCTCGGCGGCAGCGCCGAGGGGGTGGGCAAGGCCTGGCACTCCGAGTCGACCGCCTACCCCTACGACGACAACGCCAACATCTGGTTCGGCTCGATCAAGTCCGACCGCTGGGCGCACTGCGTGCTGAACTACCCCAACGTCAAGCGCGAGGAGGTCGGCCTCTGGCCGCGCGACGACGAGCTCGACGGCAGGATCCCCAACATCAAGGGCATCTTCTGGCAGGGCTCGGACTGGTTCAACCAGCTCACCAACATCAACAAGGAAATCGAGGCGATCCGCAAGCTGGAGTTGGTGGTGTGCATGGACGCCACCATCACGCCCTCGGGCCTGTGGGCCGATGTGCTGCTGCCGATTGCCACGCACTTCGAGCGCCATGACGTGGCGCTGCCCTGGTACAAGGGCCACTACTACATCCACCGGCCCAAGGTCATCGAGCCGCTGGGCGAATCGAAGACCGACTTCCAGGTCTTCACCGAGCTGGCCTACCGGCTCGAAGCACTGGCGCCCGGTGACGCCAAGCTCAAGGACTTCGGCCCGCGCTACAACCCGCGCGCCACCCGGGATTACTTCAAGAACGAGGTGTCGGATCAGGTCGACGAGGCCTACCTCGTCGCCTGGTGGAAGAAGGTGCAGGACCACCAGGGCGTGACGATGAGCTGGGCCGACTTCAAGAAGCACGGCGTCTACAAGTTCACCTTCAAGCAGCCGCTGGTGGCCTTCCGCGACCAGATCGAGAAGGGCGAGCCCTTCGAGACCGGCTCGGGCAAGATCGAGATCTTCAGCCCCTACCTGGCCGGCATCACCGACTGGACCAAGACGCAGTACGGCTACCCGATCCCGGCGATCCCGAAGTGGATCGAGCCCTTCGAGTCGCTCAACCACCCGAAGGCGAAGCAGTTCCCCTTCCACCTGATCACGCCGCACCCGCGCGAGCGCACGCATTCGATCTATCACAACATTCCCTGGCTGCGCGAGACCTGCACCCAGGAAGTGACGATCAACGCCAGCGACGCCAAGCGCCTGGGCCTGCAGACCGGCGACACGGTGGAGGTCTTCAACGACCGCGGTCGCTGCGTCGTGCCGGTCTACGTGACCGAGCGCGTGCTGCCCGGCGTGGCGGTGCTCTACGAGGGCGCCTGGATGGACCGCGACGCCAACGGGGTGGACCGTGCCGGCAACCCGGACTTCCTGACGCTGGACGAGCCCAGCCCCGCTGGCGCGTTTGCCTACAACACCATCCTGGTCGACATCCGCCGGACCGACTTGGCCCACAAGCCGGGCTGGGACCAGCTGGGCACCGCCCGTTCGGCCGTGTTCCGCCGCGACTACTGAGGTGACCGACCATGGCTGAGAAGAAAGTCATCCGCAAGCTCGGCGCCGACGCCAAGGCCGCCGTGCCCGACGCCCAGGCGAGGCGCGACGCGACCACCTACGAGCCGGTGAAGCCGGCGATGCAGCTGGGCTTCGTGCACAACAACGTCGACTGCATCGGCTGCCGCGCCTGCGAGATCGCCTGCAAGGACAAGAACGGACTGGCGCCGGGGCCGCGGTTCCGCCGCGTGATGTACGTGGAAGGCGGCAGCTTCCCGGACGTGTTTGCCTACAAGGTGAACATGAGCTGCAACCACTGCGCCGAGCCGGCCTGCCTGCCGACCTGCCCGACCGGCGCAATCTGGAAGCGCGCCGACAACGGCGTGGTGGACATCGACAGCAGCCTGTGCATCGGCTGCCGCCGCTGCGAGGCCGCCTGCCCCTACGGCGCGCCGCAGTACGACCCGAGCGACAACCTCGTCAAGAAGTGCAACCTCTGCATCGACGAGCTGCAGGCCGGCCGCAAGCCCTACTGCGTGATGGCCTGCATGATGCGGGTGCTCGACATCGGCCCGATCGACCAGCTGCGCGCCGGGAAGCACCCGACCAAGGCGGTCGGCCCGAAGGACAAGGTCGTCCGCCAGGTGCGGCACATGGCCGACCCGGAGCTGACCAATCCGTCGATCGTCTTCGTCGCCCATCCGAAGGGGAAGGTGTGAACGCGCCGCTACCCGACCCTGGCCAGTGCGCCTGGCGCGAAGCCGCCGAGGACCTGCGCACCCTCGCCTGGCTGCACGCCGCCGAGCGCAATGTGGCGACGTGGCGTGCCCTGCATCGCGCCGGCTTTCCGCTGGGGCTGACACTGGCCGCGCCGGGGGGCGGGGGCGTGCCAGGCCTCGCGCAGGCGCTGGCGCAGCTGCCCGGCCCGGTGGACGCCGTCGCGCAGCGTGCCGACGATGCGCTGGCCGCCGACTACGCGGACATCTACCTCACGCATGCGCTGAAGGCCTCGCCCTACGAGTCGGTCTGGCGCGACGAGGACCACCTGATGATGCAGGGGCCCACCTTTGCGGTGCGCGCGGTCTACCGGCGCCATGGCATAGCGGTGCCCGGCTGGCGCGCCATGCCCGACGACCACCTGGCGCACGAGCTGGATTTCATCGCCCACCTGCTCGACCAGGGAGACGCGGCGGAGGCCCGGCAGTTCCTGGACCTGCACCTGCTCACCTGGCTGCCTGCCTTTGCCGGGCGTGTTGCCCAGCGCGCCCGCACGACCGTCTACGCCGGCCTCGCGACGCTGACGCTGGAGGCCTGCACCTGCCTGCGCGAGCGCCTGGGACCCCCTGCGCGGGCCGAAGAGGCTGTAGAAGCAGACCGTGACGAGTCGGGACTGGCCCAGGGTGGACGCTGAAGCGCCGGCACAGAGGATGATGTTTGGATAGCGAGCGGGCGGCCAGGCTTTGCTCGCCTTGCGGGGCGCTGCCCACGGGCAGCGCCCCTTTTTTTCTTCCCGACCGGGCCGGCCCACCGGCGGTCGGTTCCCGAGGGACTTGTCCCACCGCCGAAGCGCATGCTGCAGATCGACGCCTCCCGCTGTGTCCACCGCCTCGCGGCGCTGGCGCGTTGCGACGCCTGCGTGCGCACCTGCCCCGCGCAGGCCTGGTCGATGGACGCCGACGGCCTGGGTTTCGACGCCGATCGCTGCGATGGCTGCGGTCTGTGCCTGCCAGCCTGCCCGACCGGCGCCCTGCGCCTGGAGCCTCCCGCCGCGCTGCCAGCGCCCCGGCCGGTGCGCCTGGCCCATGGCGGGCTGGCCCCGAGCGGGCTGGCCAATAGCGAGTTGGCCATGCCGCTGGCCTGCGAGCGGGTGGCGGCCGTGCCCGGTGACCCCCACGTGCGGCCCTGCGTGCACGCGGTGGACGAGGCGGAACTGCTCGCGTGGCAGGCCGCGGGCGTGCGCTGCCTGCAGGTGGCCACCGGGGACTGCCAGCGGTGTCCGCGCGCGCAGGGCCTGGCGCCCGCTGCGCTGCTGCCCGCACGCCTGGCCCGCGTGGATGCGGCGCTGCGCCTGCGCTCGGCACCCGGCCTGCGTCTGCAGCGGCTGGCTGCCTGGCACCGCACCCCGCCGGCCGACGCTGTTGCCGCGACCGGGGAGGGCCATCGCCGCCAGACGCCGCCACCCGCCACCCCGCCCGGCAACGCCCTGCCCGTCAACGCCCGGCGGGCCCTGCTCGGGCTGCGCCGTCGTGCACCGGAGGTGGATCCGCCCGGGCTGCCGTCGGGGCCACTGGCCGTGGCCCCGCGGTTGCAGGCGATGCGGCGCCTGCAGGCCCTGGGCGCCGGGCCGGCGCTGTGGGGCGTGGTGCTGCAGCCGCAGCGCTGTGATGCCTGCGGCGCCTGCGCGCGGCTGTGTCCCAGCGGGGCGATCCACCTGCTCGGCCCGGCCGCTCGGCCCGATGCGCTGCAGGTGACGCTGGCGCAGTGCAGCGGCTGCCAGCTCTGCGTGGACGTTTGCGCACCCGCTGCGTTGAAACCGGCCGCGCCGAACAGCCAGCCGGCCGGTGAGCGCCGGCTCAAATTGATGGCCATCAAGTGCCCCGGTTGTGGCAAGGCCTATCGTGCGGTGGTGGCCGGCGTCACCCTCCCGGTGCCGGTCTGCCCGGCCTGCCGTTCTGCTGCCGCGCGGCGGGGCGACCGGGTGCGGCAGCACGAGCCGACCCCACCTGTCGACGTTCCCACCAACGTTCTCACCAACGTTCCCGCCAACGACCTGCCCGCCGCGTCCTGACTTGAGTCTGTCCACCTCGCTCGCACGCCGCCTCGCGCTCAAACTCACGCTGGCCTTCGTCGCGGTCGCGGCCGGCCTGCTGGCGGCCTCGATCTGGACTGGTCGCCTCGCCCTGCAGCGCGAGCACGAGGCCGCCTCTCTGCGCATGGCCGCGCTTTTCGAGGCCAGCCTGCACAACGCCATGCTCAAGCGCGATCTGCCCGGGCTGGAGAGCCTGCTGGAGCGCACCGGCAGCCTGCCCGGTCTGCAGGCGGCGGCGCTGCTGGAGCCGGGCGGCGAGGTGCGCTTCGCCTCCGCGCGGGCCCGCCTGCATGCCCGCGAGGCCGATGCGCTGGCCGGCCTGTGCATCCACGCGGCCTGTGGCGCACTGTCGGCGCCGCGCCTGGCCTGGCGTGAGCAGGACGGCACCCAGGCGCTGCGCGTGACCTACCCGGTGCGCAACCAGCCACGCTGCGGCGGCTGCCACGGTCCGGTGGCCGCCAAGCCGGTCAACGGCGTGCTGCTGCTGGACTTCCTGCCGATGGCCGCCGAGCAGACGGCCCGGCAGCGCGCCGGCACCTGGCTGCTGCCGGTCAGCCTGGCGGCGCTGGCGCTGCTGGGCCTGGCGACCGCCTGGGTGCTGCGCCGCGAGGTGCTGCAGCCGGTGTCGGCGCTCGCGACGCTGGCCGGCCGCTATGCGCAGGGCGACCTGAGCGCGCGCAGCGCTGTGGCGGGGCAGGACGAGCTGGCCTGGTTGGCGCGGGGCTTCGACCACATGGCGGCTCAGCTGCAGGCCCAGATGGCCGAGGTGTCGGCCCAGGGCGACTTCCTGCAGGCGCTGGTGGACGCCTCGCCCGACCCCATGGTGGTGCTGGCCGACGACCACCGCATCGTGCTGGCCAACGTGGCCTACGCCTTGCTGCTGGGCCGCCGCGCCGAGGAGGTGATCGGCCAGCCCTGCCACCGAATCAGCCGCAGTCAGGCCGACCCCTGTCCCGCGACCTTGCTGCAGTGCCCGCTGGCGCAGTGCCGCAGTCACCGGGCCGCTGGCGAGGCGCCGCCACCGCTGCGCACCGTGATGAGCTTCCGCCATGCCGACGGCCGGCCGATCGACGTCGAGGTGCACGCCGCCGCGCTCACTGGCCGACACGGCGAGCCGCTGGTGGTCGAGCTGATCCGCCCACTGGAGGACCAGGTGCGTGCCTCGCAGGAGCAGCGCCTGTCGGCCATCGGCCTGCTGGCCAACGGCGTGGCGCACGAGATCCACAACCCGCTGGCGTCGATCCGGCTGGCGCTGCAGTCCTCGCTGCGCGGCCTGGCCGACGAGTCGATCGAGCGCGAGGAGCTGATCGAGTACCTGCGCCTAGTGGACGACCAGATCGACCGCTGCGTTTCCATCACCCAGCGCCTGCTGCGCCTGAGCGAGCCCTCGGCCGAACTGGCCCAGCCGGTGGCGGTGCGTGCCGCGGTGGACGACGTGCTCGCGCTGCTGGCCGAGGAGATGCACCGCGCCGGCGTGCGCTGCGAGCTGCAGATCGAGCCACCGGCTGCGCGGGTGCTGATGGACGAGGGCGAGCTGCGCCAGGTGGTGGTCAACCTGGTGCAGAACGCCGTGCGGGCCATGCCCGGTGGTGGCCTGCTGCGCATTGAGGGTGAGCGCATGGATGGCGAGCGCGTTGAGGGCGCGATGCTGCGCCTGGCCGTCACCGACACCGGCGTGGGCATCCCGCCGGAGCAGTTGCCGCTGATCTTCCTGCCGTTCTACAGCCGCCGTGCCGACGGCCGGCGTGGCACCGGGCTGGGGCTGGCGATCTGCAAGGGCCTGGTCGAGCAGCGCGGCGGGGCGATCCGCGCCAGCAGCCGGCCGGGCGAGGGCAGCCGCTTCGAGGTCGACCTGCCCGATGCAGACGCCGGCGGCAGCCCGCCCGGCGAGCGCAGCGAGTCCGGTGAGCCGGGCGGGACTGGTTTCACGGAGGGCGCGTCATGAAGCCGAGCGTGCTGGTGGTCGAGGACGACGTCGTCCTCAATCGCATGCTGGTCAAGGCACTGGGCCGTGCCGGCTACGAGATGGGCAGCGCCCTCACTTGGGCGGACGCGCGCCGCCAGCTCGACGCGCAGGCGCCCGACGTGGTGCTGCTGGACATGAACCTGCCGGATGCGGAGGACTTCGGCCCGCTGGCCGAGATCGGCCACGAGCGGCCGACCGTGATGCTGACCGCCTACGGCTCGATCGACCACGCGGTCAAGGCCATCCGCATGGGCGCGGTGGACTACCTCGTCAAGCCGGTCAACCTCGACGAGCTGGAGCTGGTGATCCGCCGCGCGCTGGACGCCAGCCGCCTGAGCGCCGGCCGGGCGGTGGAGCAGGCCGCCAGCACGATCACGCGCACGCCCGATCTGCTTGGCGACAGCCCGGCGATGGGCCGGCTGTGGGAGATGCTGACCGCGGTGGCGGACAGCGACGTGACCGTGCTGGTCAGCGGCGAGAGCGGTGTGGGCAAGGAGCTGGTGGCGCACGCGGTGCACCGCGCCAGCCCGCGTGCGGCCGAGCGCATCGTCGCAGTGGACTGCTGCACGTTGCAGGAAACGCTGTTCGAGTCCGAGTTGTTCGGCCACGAGCGCGGCGCCTTCACCGGCGCGGACCGGCGCAAGCCCGGGCTGATCGAGGCGGCCGCGGGCGGCACGCTCTTCCTCGACGAGATCGGCGACATCGGTGCGGCCCTGCAGGCCAAGCTGCTGCGCGTGCTGGAGACCGGGCGCTTCCGCCGCGTGGGTGGCACGGCGGACCTGCGCGCCGACGTGCGCATCGTCGCGGCCACCAACCGCGACCTGCCGCGGCTGGTCCGGGAGGGGCAGTTCCGCGCCGACCTCTATTACCGCCTGAGCGCCTTCGTGATCGAGGTGCCGCCGCTGCGTGAGCGGCTGGAGGACATCCCGCTGCTGGTACAGCACTTTGCCGCCCGGCGGGCCCGCAACGGCGCGGCGCTGCCCTTCAGCGAGGCCACCCTGCAGCGCATGCGGGCCTACGGCTGGCCGGGCAACGTGCGCGAGCTGCGCAACGTGGTCGAGCGCGCTCTGCTGCTGGCCGCCCGCGAGGGCCGGGTCGAGCCGCGCCACCTGCCGGACTTCAGCGGGGGTCTGGAAGCCGAGGCGTCCATTGGCGCCGTGCCGGCCAGCTTGGCGGCGCTGCTGGGCGGTGAGCCCACGCTGGAGGCCATCGAGCAGCACTACCTCAGCCACCTGCTGGACAAGTACGACGGCAACCGCCGCAGGGTGGCGGACGTGCTGGGCGTGTCCGAACGGACCGCGTACCGGATGCTGGATCGCTATGGGCTGAAGTAGGCTGCGCCCTGGCTGGCGAGGAGCGGCGCGATGGCGGCGAGCGCCAGCAGGGCGGTCAGTGCCAGCAGGCCGCCCAGCAGGCGCAGCTGCTTGCCCAGCCGCGCCCGGTCGGCTCGCTGGGCCTCCAGCAGGTCGTCCAGGCGCGTCTCGATGGCCTTCAGCGCCTCCTGCATTCGGGCCTGCCGTTCGCCCTGGCGGTCGATGCGCTCCAGCGCCGCGTCCAGCCGCTCGGCCAGGCCACGCAGGCGGCCCACGGCGAGCCGGTCGGCGTCCTGCAAGCGGGCGGTTTCGGCTTCGAGCTTCAGGGTGAGCTGGGTGGCGCCGGTGAGCAGCGCCGCGGCCTGCTCGCCCCGCTCGCTGCGCTCGGCGTCGACGGCCCGGCCTAGCCGCTCCAGCCGCAGCTCATGGGCATCACCTACAGCGCGAAAACGCTCGCAGGCCACGTCGAGCCGGTCCATCGAGACATCCAGCGCATGCTGGACCTGGCGGATCAGGTCGGACGCCGCGACCGCGGGCTGGGTGCTGCGCTGCCGGGCAGCAGGGGCATCGTCGAGGAGGTCACCGGAGACGCGCATGGGTCGGGCTCGCATGAGGGGAAGACGCGAGCAACATCGGCCGCCGCCGCGAAAACCTGAGGGGCCGGGCGCCCCTCCCGACCCACGCCGTTCAGGGCCGGCCGATGGCGAGGTACTCGATGCCGAAGGTGCGGATGAGCTCGGGCTCGTAGAGATTGCGCCCGTCGAAGACGCGTTTGTCTTTCAGGCAGTCGCGCAGGGTGTCGAAGTCCGGCGTGCGGAACTCCTTCCACTCGGTGACGATGAGCAGCGCATCGGCGCCTTCGAGCGCCTGCTTCTGGTGCTCGGCGTAGCTCAGGCCGGCCCAGTCCGGGCCCTGCATCACCCGCTGCGCTTCCTCGCGCGCCACCGGGTCGTAGGCCTGGACCCTGGCGCCGCGCTTCAGGAGCTCTTCGATGATCACGCGGCTGGGCGCTTCGCGCATGTCGTCGGTGTTGGGCTTGAAGGCCAGGCCCCACATCGCGAAGGTTCGGCCGCCCAGGTCCTCGCCATAGGCCTTGACGACCTTGTTCACCAGCACGAGCTTCTGCTCGTCGTTGACCTGCTCGACCGCGTCGAGCAACTGGGTCGGCACCCCGTACTCGGCGGCGGTGCGCGCCAGCGCCTTGACGTCCTTGGGGAAGCAGCTGCCGCCGTAGCCGGTGCCGGCGTAGAGGAAGTGCGTGCCGATACGCGGGTCGCTGCCGATGCCCACGCGCACCGCCTCGATGTCCGCCCCCACCCGCTCGGCCAGGCGTGACAGCTCGTTCATGAAGCTGATGCGCGTGGCCAGCATCGCGTTGGCGGCGTACTTGGTGAACTCCGCGCTGCGGATGTCCATCACCAGCATGCGGTCGCGGTTGCGGATGAAGGGCTGGTACAGCGCGCGCATGAGCAGGATGGCCTGCTCGTCGTCGGCGCCGATCACCACCCGGTCAGGCCGGGCAAAGTCCTGCACCGCCGCACCTTCCTTGAGGAACTCGGGGTTGGAGCAGACCGCGAACTTCAGGTCCGTCATGCCGCGCCTGGCCAGCTCGTCGGTGATCGCGGCCTTGACCTTGTCGGCGGTGCCCACCGGCACGGTGGACTTGTCGACCACGACCTTGTAGTCGGTCATCAGGCGGCCGATGTTGCGCGCCGCGGCGATGACGTACTGCAGGTCGGCCGAGCCGTCCTCGTCGGGCGGGGTGCCCACGGCGATGAACTGGATGGTGCCGTGCGCGACCGAGCGGGCGATGTCAGTGGTGAACTCCAGCCGCCCGGCGGTGCGGTTGCGCTGCACGATCTCCAGCAGCCCGGGCTCGTGGATGGGGATGCCGCCTTCTTCCAGGATGCGGATCTTGGCTGGGTCCAGGTCCAGGCAGAGCACGTGGTTGCCCATTTCGGCCAGGCAGGCGCCTGTGACCAGACCGACGTAGCCGGTGCCGATGACGGTGATTTTCATTCTTGGGGTTCCTCTGTAGTTGCGTAGGCGTGCCACCCATGGGGCAGCCGATTGGCGAAATTATCGGATCTGCAGGGTCTGCACCGGTGCCACGGCAGTGCGTCTTACGCGGCATAGGTCACTCTGGACTCCCACTTGTGGGGGAGCGTGGATTTGCCATGTTGGCGGCACGATGGTTGGCCGATCACAACGGGGATGAAGGATGACAGCGTTGCATGACAGTTCCGAGCACGGTCTACCCCACCTGGGCAGGCAGCGCCGCCGCCTGTGTTGCGCAGCCGCACTTTTTGGGTGCCTTTGGCGCGAGGGCAGGGCGGCAGGTAGGGCGATCGCCGCGGTGCAGGGGGCACCGGCGCTGCTGCTGGCCAGCGATTGGGTGCCAGGCCGCAGCCCGGCCGGCTTCCTGGTCGCCGAAAAGTTCGACGGCGTGCGGGCCTTCTGGGACGGCCGGCAGTTGCGCACGCGCAGCGGGCAGGTGCTCGGGGCGCCGGCCTGGTTCCTGGAGCGCCTGCCTGCGGACCAGCCGCTGGACGGTGAGTTGTGGCTGGGGCATGGCCGTTTCGACGACACCTCGGCGCTGCTGCGCCGCCAGCGGGTGGACGACGCGGCGTGGCGCACGCTGCGCTACCAGCTGTTCGAGCTGCCCGATGCGCCGGGCCCGTTCGCCGAACGGGCCGAGTTGCTGCGCGCGCTGGTGCAGCGCCTGGGCTGGGCGCAGCTGCAGGCGGCGGAACAGCGGCGCATTGGCGATGCGGCGGCACTGCAGGCGCGCCTGGCCGAGGTGGTTCAGGCCGGAGGAGAGGGGCTGATGCTGCACCGGGCCGACGCCCCTTATGTGACGGGGCGCTCCGAGCTGCTCTACAAGCTCAAGCCGCAGCAGGACGCCGAGGCGACGGTGGTTGGCTACACCGCGGGGCGGGGGCGGCATGCCGGGCGCGTCGGCGCGCTGCGTGTGCGTGACGACACAGGCCGCGAGTTCCTGCTCGGCTCGGGCCTGAGCGACGCGCAACGCGAGGATCCACCGCCGGTTGGCGCCCTGGTGACCTACACCCACCGCGGCGAGACGAGCCGCGGCCTGCCGCGCTTCGCCACCTTCCTGCGTGTGCGTGACGAGCCCTGACGCAGCTGGCCGATGCGCGGCCGGACTGCGGTATGTTCCGGGGCATGCCTTTCGATTCATCCGCTGGTGCCGACTTCAGCTTCTTCTGGCACGACTACGAAACCTTCGGCCGCGTGCCCCGGCGCGACCGGCCGGCGCAGTTCGCCGGCCTCCGCACCAACGCGGCGCTGGAAGAGATCGACGCGCCGGTGATGTTCCACTGCCGGCCCGCACCCGACTACCTGCCCGACCCGGAGAGCTGCCTGCTCACCGGCATCCTGCCGCAGACCTGCCTGGCGCAGGGCCTGCCCGAGCAGGCCTTTGCCGACGCGATCCTGGAGCAGCTGGGCCGCCCGGGCACGGTGGGCGTGGGCTACAACTCGATCCGCTTCGACGACGAGGTGACGCGCCACCTCTTCTGGCGCAACCTGATCGACCCCTACGGCCGCGAGTGGCAGAACGGCTGCGGCCGCTGGGACCTGCTCGACGTGCTGCGCTGCACCTGGTCGCTGCGCCCCGAGGGCATCCAGTGGCCGACGCACCCGGACGGCCGCCCGAGCTTCAAGCTCGAGGACCTCACCGCCGCCAACGGCCTGGCGCACGAGGCCGCGCACGATGCGCTGTCGGACGTGCGCGCCACCCTGGCGCTGGCGCGCCTGGTGCGCGAACGCCAGCCGCGCCTGTGGGACTTCTGCCTGAAGCTGCGCAGCAAGCAGGCGGTGCTCGCCGAGATCGGCGTGGGCCGGCCCTTCCTGCACATCTCCGGCATGTACGGGCCGGAGCGCGGCTGCCTGGCGGTGGTCTGGCCGCTGGCGCCGCACCCGACGAACAGGAACGAGGTCATCGTGTGGGACCTGGCCGGGGACCCGGCCGAGCTGTTCACGCTCAACGCCGAGGCGATCCGCCTGCGCCTGTTCACCCGCGCCGAGGACCTGCCCAAGGGCCTGCGGCGCCTGCCGATCAAGACGATTCACATCAACAAGTCGCCGATCGTGATCGGCAACCTGAAGACGCTGACCCCGGCCGTTGCCGCGCGCTGGGGAGTGGACCTGGACGCCGCGCTGCGCCACGCCGAGGTGGCGGCACGCCGCGGCGCCAGCCTGGGCGGGCTGTGGGACGAGGTCTTCGCCCGCCCGGCGGGGCAGGACGCGCCCGACGTGGACGAGGACCTCTACGGCGGCTTCATCGGCAACGCCGACCGCCGCACCCTGGAGCGCCTGCGCACGCTGCCGCCGGCCGAGCTGGCCGATCGGCATCCGGCTTTCGAGGACGGCCGGCTCGACGAGCTGCTGTTCCGCTATCGCGCCCGCAACCACCCCGCCACGCTCAGCGCCGAAGAGGCCGCGCAGTGGCGCTCGCACTGCGCCGAGCGCCTGCATGCGGGAGCGGGCGGCGCGCTGACGCTGGCGGCCTTCTTCGAGCGCATCGACCAGCTCGGCGACGGCCTGGCCGAGGACGACGAGCGCGGCCAGGCCATCCTGGGCGCCCTGTACGACTACGCCGAGCAGATCGCTCCAGACGCGCCCTGAGCCGCCTCCTTCGACCGAGCGCCCCCGCCGCACCGACCGCACCGACCGTTTCCCGAGAACCAGACCATGACCATCCAGTGGTTCCCCGGCCACATGGCCACGACCAAGCGCGCGATCGCCGAGCGCATGAAGGCCGGCATCGACGTCGTCATCGAGATGCTCGACGCGCGCCTGCCCGGCTCCAGCGCCAACCCGCTGCTGGGTGACCTCACCCGTGCCAAGCCGACGCTGAAGATCCTCAACAAGCAGGACCTGGCCGACCCCGCGTGCACTGCCGCCTGGCTGGCGCACTACAACGCCCTGCCGGGCACCCGCGCCATCGGCCTGGACGCGAGCGAAACCGCGCCGGCGCAGCGGCTGATCGCCGCCAGCAAGGAGCTGGCGCCGTTCCGCGGCGGGCTGGTCAAGCCGCTGCGCCTGATGATCTGCGGCGTGCCCAACGTCGGCAAGTCCACGCTGATCAACACGCTGGTGGGCAAGCGCGCGGCCAAGACCGGCGACGAGCCGGGCATCACCAAGCAGGAGCAGCGCATCGCGCTGGCCAGCGACGTCTACCTCTACGACACGCCGGGCATGCTCTGGCCCAAGATCCTTGTCGACCAGAGCGGCTACAACCTGGCCGCCAGCGGGGCAGTCGGGCGCAACGCGCTGGAAGAGGAAGTGGTGGCTGCCGAGCTGCTGGGCTATGTGCGCCGCCACTACCCGGGGCGCATCGAGGCGCGCTACAAGCTGGGCGAACCCCACGGTGGCAAGGGCGCCCAGGCGGACATTGCTGCACTCAATGACGCCGAGCTGCTCGAAGCCATCGGCCGGCGCCGTGGTGCCGTGCTGCCGGGGGGCCGCATCAACACCCAGAAGGCCGCCGAGATGGTGCTCAACGAGTTCCGCAGCGGGGCGCTGGGTCGGGTGTCGCTGGAAACGCCTGAGGAGCTGGCCGAGTGGACCGCCGCTGCGCTGGCAGCCGAGGCCGAGCGGGAGAAGGAGCGCGTGCCCCGCCGCCAGCGCGGGCGCGCCGCGCAGTTCGATGACGAGGCGCCAGAGGCTTTGGATGGGGGCGACGACCCCGGCGCGGCTTGACCTGCGCCAGCCTTGCGGGGAACTGACGGGCCTACACTCGCCAGCGTTGTCCCTTCCCGCCACATCCGACAAAGAAGCACAGCCATGACCCGAGTCGTCATCAGCGGCACCGGCCTGTTCCAGCCGTCCGAAGTCATCACCAACGCGGAGCTGGTCGAGGCCTTCAATGCCTACGCAGCGCTGCAGAACGAGCAGAACGCTGCCGAGATCGCCGCCGGTACGGCCACGCCGATCGAGCCCTCCAGCGTCGAGTTCATCGAAAAGGCCTCGGGCATCCGGCAGCGCTACGTGCTCGACAAGACCGGCGTGCTCGACCCCACGCGCATGTACCCGCGCTTCAAGGAACGGGCCGACGACCAGCTCTCGCTGATGGCCGAGATCGCTGCCGACGCCGCGCGCAAGGCCCTGGCCACGGCCAACCGGACCGGTGCGGACGTGGACATGGTGATCTGCTCGGCCGCCAACATGCAGCGCGCCTACCCGGCGATGGCGGTGGAGATCCAGCAGGCAGTCGGCGCGCGCGGCTTCGGCTTCGACATGAACGTGGCCTGCTCGTCGGCCACCTTCGGCATCGAGCAGGCGGTCAACGCGGTCAAGGCCGGCACCGCGAAATGCGTGCTGATGGTCAACCCGGAGATCACCTCCGCCCACCTGGAGTGGCGCGACCGCGACTGCCACTTCATCTTCGGCGACGTCTGCACCGCCGTGGTGGTCGAAGCCGCCGACACCGCCACCTCGGCGGATCAGTGGGAGGTGCTGGGCACGAAGCTGGCCACACAGTTCTCCAACAACATCCGCAATAACTTCGGCTTCATGAACAGCGCCGAGGACAGCGACCCGAACGCGCGCGACAAGAAGTTCCGCCAGGAGGGCCGCAAGGTCTTCAAGGAAGTGGTGCCGATGGCGGCGGCGCACATCGCCGAGCACCTGCACGCCCTGCAATTCGAGCCCACCCAGGTGCGCCGTTACTGGCTGCACCAGGCCAACCTGGGCATGAACCAGCTGGTGATCAAGAAGCTGGTCGGCGCAGAGGTCAAGGCGGGCGACGACGTTGCGCCGCTGATCCTGGATACCTATGCCAACACCGCGTCGGCGGGATCGATCATCGCCTTCCACGAGCACCGTGCCGACCTGGCTGCCGGTGACCTGGGCGTGATCTGCTCGTTCGGCGCGGGCTACTCGATTGGTAGCGTGATCACGCGCAAGTTCTGACGCGGCTGCCGCGGCGGGCAGGAGGCCCGCCGGGCAGGGGGGCGATCGGCCGTTCAGTCGACCAGTGCGGCCGGCATGGTTTCCCTGACTGGCTGACGCGGGGGCAGGGCCGGCAGGGCGGGCAGGCTGCCGTCGGCCGCCCAGCGCGCCAGCCACTCCTCGGCGGGGCCGGGCCGTCCGTAGAAGTAGCCCTGCAGGATGACGCCCTCGGCCCGCGCGGCGAGGAACTGCGTCTGGGCCGGCTCTTCCACCCCCTCGGCCACCACCTTCAGGCCCATGTGGCTGGCCACGGAGAGGATGGTTTCGACCAGCGCGGCATCGTCGGCGCGGCGGGTGACGTCCTGGATGAAGCTGCGGTCGATCTTCAGCTCGGAGATCGGCAGGCGTTTCAGGTAGGCCAGTGACGAATAGCCGGTACCGAAGTCGTCGATCGAGAAGTGCAGCCCCAGCGCGCGCAGCGCCTGCATGCGCTCGATGGTCTGCTCGACGTTGCCGATCACCAGGCCTTCGGTGATCTCCAGGGTCAGCAGGTGCGGGTCGATGGCGTGCTCGGCCAGCAACTGCTGCATCCAGGTCACGAAATCGGGCTGGCGGAACTGGCGCGGGCTGAGGTTGATCGACAGCGGCAGCGACCGCCCGGCGCGCGCCTGTTCGGCGATCAGCCGCATGGCCTCGGTGACGACCCAGCGCCCCAGGCTGACGATCAGGTCCGATTCCTCGGCGATCGGGATGAACACGCCCGGTGACACCAGGCCCTGGACGGGGTGCTGCCAGCGCACCAGCGCCTCGGCCCCGGTCCAGCGGCCGGAGGTGTCCACCTGCGGCTGCAGGTACAGGCGCAGCTGGTCCTCGACCAGCGCCTGGCGCAGGTCCCGGTCGATGCGAAAACGCTGCTCGGCGGCGTCGCCCATCGCCGACTCGAAGAAGGCGATCTGCGCGCCTCCGTGGGCCTTGGCCTGGTTCAGCGCCGTGGTGGCGTGGCGCAGCACCTGCGCGGCGCCCTGCTCGCTGCTGCCGGTCTCCTGGCCGTGGCCGTCGGGGCACAGCGCGATGCCGATGCTGGCGCTCACCGTCACCTGGTCTCCTGCGCTGTCCAAGGTCAGCGGTTCCAGCAGGGCGTCCTGCATCTGGCTCGCGAAGGCGTAGGCCTGGTGGCCGGCCGCGGCCGCGTCAGCATCCAGGTCGGGCAGCAGGGTGGCGAACTCGTCCGTCCCAAGGCGGGCGACCAGGCGCTCGCTGCCGGCCAGCGCACTCAGCCGGACGCCGAGGGCGTGCAGCAGGGCGTCCCCGGCCGCCTGGCCGCGCGCTTCGTTGACGGTCTTGAAGCGGTCGATGTTCAGGTGCACCAGGGCAGCGTGACGGCCCTGGAGGCGGTTCTGCCGCAGCACCTGGCCCAGCCGCTCTTCGAGCTGGCTGCGGTTGGGCAGCCCGGTGACCGGGTCATGCCGCGCCAGGTGGTGCAGGCGCGCCTCGGCCTCGCGCCGGGCGGTGATGTCCTGGCGCAGCCAGACGTGGTGCGTGATGCCGCCATCGGGCTGGCGCAGCGGGCTCACCCGCGTGGCCTCGATGCGCACGCTGCCGTCGACGTGCTGGCCGCGCAGCTCGCCACGCCAGGCCTGCCCGCAGGCCAGGGTCTGCAGGATCGCGTCGTGGCTGTCGGGGTCGAGGTTCATGGCGCCCAGGCTCCTCACGTCCGCGCCCAGGGCCTGGTCCGCGTCGCGCCCGAGCCGGCTCAGGGCGGCCGGGTTGGCGTACTCGACCCGGCCGCGCGTGTCGGTGATGAGCACGCCCTCGGGGCTCTGCTCGATGACCTGCGAGAACTTGCGCAGCTCGAACTCCCGCTCTGCCAGCTCGGCCGAGGTGCGACGCTCACGATCGATGCGCAGCCGGTAGCTGTGGCGCGCGGCCAGCCCCATTGCCGCAGCCAGGGCGAACATGATGCAGAAGTAGAAGGCGACGATCAGCTCGCTGTCGCGCACCGCTGTGCCCACCCAGCCTCGGCCCTCGGCCCAGGCCGCCAGGCCGTACAACGCGGCGGTTGCGCCGGTCATCAGCAGCGTCGTGCGCTGCCCCAGCATCCAGGCTGCACCGCTGATCAGCACCAGGAAGGTGGTCCAGTTGACGTTGTGCACGCCGCCGTGCATCCAGACGAAGGCCGTGTTCAGGCTCCAGCCGCCCCAGAGCAGCAGCTGCGCGGCGGCGCGCGGGTGGCCATTGCGCAGCAGCCACAGCACCAGCAGGGAGGTGGCGAGGAAGGCGCCGCTGATCCCCACATTCATGTCGACCTGCCCCGCGGTGACCAGGCGCAGCGCCATCAGCCCCAGGTTGGCCAGGGCCCCGGCCGTGGCGATGACGCTCAGCAGGCGCAGCACCGACGGATCCGCCTGGCCCTGTCCCGGCGGGGGGCGGCGGATTGCCTGCGCATCGCGTGCCTGCGTCGTGGTCATGGGGTTCTGCCGATCATTCGTCTGCGGACTGTAAAGAGCACAGCGGGTGGCCGATCGGACGTTCAACGTCCTGAATCGGGGCCTTCTCCCGTGCGCCAGCCCGGTTCATTCGCCGGGCGTCAGGCACCGAGTGCCGTGGCGGTGGCGGCGATGTCGGCGCCCGCCAGCGGCTGCGGCGTTCCAGCGGCCCGGCCAGGGAGCGGGGGCAGGACCTGCTGCTCCTGCCAGCGCTGCAGCCACTCACGGGCCGGCGCGGGCTTGCCGAACAGGTAGCCCTGCAGGATCACGCTGGCGTCGCGGCGGGCGAGGAAATCCGCCTGCTCCTGTGTCTCGACGCCCTCGGCCACCACCTTCAGCTGCATGTGTGCAGCCACCGACAGGATGGTCTCGACCAGGGCCGCGTCGTCCGGGTGTGTCGGCGCGTCCTGGATGAAGGCCTTGTCGATCTTCAGCTCCGAGATCGGCAGGCGCTTCAGGTAGGCCAGCGAGGAGTAGCCCGTGCCGAAGTCGTCGATCGAGAAGTGCAGTCCCCGGGCGCGCAGCTCCTTCATCCGCGCGATGGCCTGCTCGACGTTGCCGATCACCAGCCCCTCGGTCACTTCCAGAGTCAGCAGGCCGGGGTCCACGCCCTGTTCGGCCAACAGGTTGCACAGCCAGGGCACGAAATCGCCCTGGCGGAACTGCCTCGGGCTGAGGTTGACCGACAGCGGCAGCGCCAGGCCCGCCCGGGCCGCTGTGGCCATCAGCCGCACCGCTTCGGTGAACACCCAGCGGCCGACGCCGACGATCAGCTCGGACTCCTCGGCGATCGGGATGAACAGCCCTGGCGACACCATGCCCTGCGTCGGGTGCTGCCAGCGCACCAGCGCCTCTGCGCCGGTCCAGCGGCCCTTGGCATCGACCTGCGGCTGCAGGAACAGGCGCAGCTGGTGGTCCGCCAGCGCCTCGCGCAGGTCGCGTTCGACGCGGAAGCGCTGCTGGGCGGCATCGCCCATCGCCGCCTCGAAGAAGGCTGTGTGCGCGCCGCCGTGGCGCTTGGCCTCGCTGAGTGCGTTGGCGGCGCGGCGCAGGGCCTCTGCCGGGGTGTCGACCTCGCTGGCCGGGCACAGCGCGATGCCGATGCTGGCGGTCACCGTGACCGGCTCGGCCTGCGAGAGTTGCAGCGGCTGCAGCAGCGCCTCGTGCACCTGGCAGGCCAGGCCGTAGGCCTGGTGGCTGGCGGCGCCGGCCTCGGCCTCCAGGTCGGGCAGGAGCACCGCGAACTCGTCGGCGCCCACGTGCGCCAGCAGCTCGTGGCGGTACAGCAGGCCGCGCAGGCGTTGCGCCAGGGCCTGCAGCAGGGCATCGCCGACGCCCTGGCCGCGGGCCTCGTTGACGGTCTTGAAGCGGTCGATGTTGAGCACGACCAGGGCGAGGTGGCACCTTGCCTGCGTGGCCTGCTTCAGCCGCTCAGCCAGGCGCGCCTCCAGCTCCCGGCGGTTGGGCAGGCCGGTGAGTGCGTCGTGGCGCTCCAGGTGGGCCACGCGGGCCTCGGCCTCGCGCCGCGCGGTGATGTCCTGCTGCAGCCAGACGTGGTGCGTCGCCTGCCCATCGGGCTGGCGCACCGGCGCGATGGTGATCGACTCGACCGACTCGTGGCCGTCGCCGCGGCGCAGGTGCAGCTCGCCGCGCCAGGGCCGCGTCTCGCGCAGTGCCGTCGACAGCGAGCGCAACGTGGCCGTGTTGGTCCGCGGGCTGACCAACTGGCGTGCGTCCCGCCCGATCAGGGCGGACGCGGCGCAGCCGGCTCGCTCCAGCGCGATGGCGTTGGCGTACTCGATGCGGCCCTTCAGGTCGGTGATCAGCACGCTCTCGGGGCTTTGTTCAAGCGCCTGCGTCAGCTTGTGCATGTCGGCCTCGCGCAGCGCGAGGGCCTCCGAGTAGCGCTGCTCCCGCGCCAGGCGCTGCTTGTAGCTGCGCCGCGACAGCAGCGTGAGCGTGGCGATCAGCCCCAGGACCATGACGTTGTAGGTGCCGACGTAGGGGGCCGGCAGCACGGGGGCGGGTGGGAGCCACCCGTTGACTTCGCTGGTGAGGAACACGGCCTGGGCCAGCAAGGTCATGCCCGCCATGGCCAGGGCCGGGCGGTGGCCAAGCAGCCAGGCGCACGCCACCAGCAGGACGGCGTAGTTCATCGTGTTGACGCTGCGCGCGCCGCCGGCCTGCCAACCGAGGAAGGTGGTGATCAGCCAGCCGCTCCCCAACAGGAGGTGCGCCGCGGGGCGCCAGTTGCCGCGCCGGGTCAGCAGCAGGATGCCGATGCAGAGGGCCGCGTAGACGAAGTTCGCGGTGACGCTGCGGTCGAAGCCTGCGCCGCCGTGTGTCAGCCGGATCGTGCCGATGACGAGGCAGGTGGGGACGCCGATGGCTGCGCAGGCCTGCAGGAGCCGCCGCCCCAGCTCGTCGCGATCATCCGGATCGTCATCTGGCCGGAAACCGGCCCCCTGTGCCTTGCCCTGACTTGTTTTCATGTTTGCAGACTCGTTCAACCCTGGCCGCAACTGGACCATGCTTCGCCCCGCGACAATCGCGGCGTGAAACCTGCAAATCCTGAGCTTCTCCTGCCCGCCGGCTCGCTGGACCGCATGCGTGCGGCCTACGACTTCGGCGCCGATGCCGTCTATGCCGGCCAGCCGCGCTACTCGCTGCGTGCGCGCAACAACGAGTTCCGCCTCGAACAGCTTGCCCAGGGCATTGCCGAGGCCCATGCGCGCGGCAAGCGCTTCTTCGTCACCAGCAACCTGCTGGCGCACAACGACAAGGTGCGCACCTATCTGCGCGACCTCGCGCCGGTGGTCGAGCTTCGGCCGGACGCGCTGATCATGGCCGACGCCGGCCTGATCATGCTGGTGCGCGAGGAGATGGAGCGCGGGCGATGGCCCGAGATCCCGATCCACCTCTCGGTGCAGGCCAACACCACCAACTGGGCGGCGGTGAAGTTCTGGCAGCGTGCCGGGGTGTCGCGCATCATCCTGTCGCGCGAGTTGAGCCTGGGCGAGATCGAGCAGATCCGCAACGAGTGCCCGGACGTCGAGCTGGAGGTCTTCGTGCACGGCGCGCTGTGCATCGCCTACTCCGGGCGCTGCCTGCTGTCGGGCTACTTCAACCGCCGCGACCCCAACCAGGGCACCTGCACCAACGCCTGCCGCTGGAGCTACGGCGCCCAGCCCGGCAGCGAGGCCAACGATGCGGGCGAGGTGCAGCCGCTGTCTTCCGTGGCCACGCTGGACCAAGGCTTCGATTTCACCGCCGAGCAGGCACGCGCCGACGATGCCTTCGCCGCCTGTGGTGGCGCACCCCGTCACCCCGCGGCCGATCGTGTCTACCTGCTCGAAGAGACCGCACGCCGCGCCGGCGAGCTCATGCCCATCATGGAGGACGAGCACGGCACCTACATCCTCAACAGCCGTGACCTGCGCGCGGTCGAGCACGTCGAGCGGCTGGTCAAGATCGGCGTGGACTCGCTGAAGATCGAGGGCCGCACCAAGAGCCGCTACTACGTGGCGCGCACCGCGCAGGTCTACCGCCGGGCGATCGACGATGCCGTGGCCGGGCGGCGCTTCGACCCCGCGCTGCTGGTCGAGCTGGAAGGCCTGGCCAGCCGCGGTTACACGCCCGGCTTCCTGGACCGCCACGCCGCGCAGGACCTGCAGAACTACGCCACCGGCCATTCGGTGGCGCTGCGCAGCCAGTACGTGGCGGAGGTGCTGGGCGTGGGCGAGGACGGCTGGGCCGAGGTCGAGACCAAGAACCGCTTTGCCGTGGGCGACACGCTGGAGATCGTGCACCCCGCAGGCAACCGCCACGTCGCGCTGGCCGAGATGCGCAACCTGGACGGTGAGCCGATCACCGTGGCGCCCGGCAGCCCGCTGCGCGTGCGCATCCCGATCGGCCTGCCCGCCGAAGGGGCGCTGATCGCCCGCCTGCTGGGTGATTGATTCGGCGACCGACTCGGCGAGTGACCCCCTGCCCGCCGCGGGCGTGTGAACCCTGTCACACCGCGGCCACACTCGTGGCTAGGATGGAGTGGTGTTCTGCTGGAGATACACACCATGACCTCCCCTTGCCCCGTCGTCCACTTCGAGATGCCCTACCGTGACGCCGAACGCGCCAAGCGCTTCTACGCCGAGGCCTTCGGCTGGCAGATGCAGCAGTTCGGCCCCGAGATGGGCGACTACATCCTGGCCACCACCGCCACGGTGGACAGCAACGCCCCTGGCGCGGTGCGCGGGTCCATCAACGGCGGCCTCTTCCCGTTCAAGGCCGACTGGCCGATGCAGCAGCCCTCGGTGGTGATGGGCGTCGATGACATCCGCGCCGCGATGGCCCGCGTCACCGCCGGCGGTGGCGAGGTGATGGGCGAGCCCATGGCCATCCCCGGCGTGGGCGACTACGTGTCCTTCGTCGACACCGAAGGGAACCGTCTCAGCATGCTGCAGCCGGCGATGGGCGCCGCACCCGGACAGGGTTGACCGCCATGCTGCGCCAGATCTTCGTCAACCTGCCCGTTGCCGACCTGGCGCGCTCGCGCGCCTTCTTCGAGGCGCTGGGCCTGCACTTCAACCCCCGTTTCACCAACGAGCACGGGGCCTGCCTGGAGATTGCCGAGAACATCTACGCGATGCTGCTGGTCAAGCCCTTCTTCCAGGGCTTCACGCCCAAGCCCATCGCCGACGCCACGCAGAGCACCGAGGTGCTGATCGCCCTGTCCTGCGACAGCGCCGCCGAGGTGGATGAACTCGTCGCCCGGGCCGTGGTCGCCGGCGCCACCACGCCGGTGGAACGCAAGGACCACGGCTTCATGGTCCAGCACGGCTTTGCCGACCTGGACGGGCACCAGTGGGAGGTGTTCTGGATGGACATGGCGGCGGCGCCTGCCCAGATGTGACGCGCCTGACGCCGGGCCGGGTCAGCCCCTGTCCTCGTCCCTGCGCTCCCGCCGGTCGGCCTGCGCATTCTTGACCGCCTGCCTCCAGGCCCAGGCGATGGGGGCGGCGACGAGGGCGATCAGCAGGAGTTCGAGGAAGATCCACATCAGCTTTGGCTGCCGCGGGCACCGGGGACCGGCAGATCCGTGACGTCCCACGGATTGAGGAGCGGTACGCCGCTGCCGATAAAGTCGGCCACGTTGCGCGTGACCAGCGTGAAGCCGTGCTCGGATGCCGTGGCCGCGATCATGGCGTCCCGCTCCGAGCGTGGGTTGGGGACATGCAGCGCGGCGCACACCAGGGCCGCCCCTTCGCCGAACGGCAGCACGCGGCCGGCGAAGAGCTGCCGAACCGCCTCGAACCAGGTGCGCAGGTGTTCCGCCTGATTGGGGTCGCGCAGCGCCTTCAGCAAGATGCCCTGCTCGATCTCCAGGATGGTGATCGCGGACAGAAACATCTGCGCCGCTGCGACACCCGCCGCCCAGCGCTGCACACCGGGATCTGCGCCCTTCTTGCCGCGGCGCAGCTCGGAGATGACGTTGGTGTCCAGCAGGTACATGACCCGTCGACTCAATCGAGATCGGCCGGCTTCAACTGGATGTCGGCGGGTGCAAAGCTGAACGCTTCGGCGTCCGGCTGTGCCATCCCGTCCATCGCGTCCAGCAGACTCACCGGCGCCTGCCCGGCCAGACGGAAGTAGTCCTCCATCTTGAGCAGCGCGTACTCCGGTCGCCCCCGGTTCGTGATGAACACCGGCCCTTCCTGTGCCGCGCGCTTGGCTGCGGCGACGTCGCGGGTGAACTCGCGGCTGGAGAGGGTGTGGATGGTCATGGGGTGTTCTCTTGATTGCTTGTATGTTATGACAATCAGCGAGCGGCTTCAACGCCAATGCGGTGCTGCCAACGACGGCCCGTGCCGAGCAGAGCGATGTGTGGGCGGTGAATGCCGCAGAATGCGCCGTGTGAGGCAAGTGCTTCGTTAATGTGGAAGACACCCAAGCGCGGACGTGTGGCTGCCTGACCTGAGGCTGGTCGGGGCCGCAAGGTCAGCAGGCAAGCGAGTCTCAGGTGGCGGTGGGGGTGGCGATGAAGCCGTGCTTGCGCAGCATTTTGAGCCAGCGCGGGGCGTTGCGCTGGACGTTCAGGGCCTCGTAGTCGACCTCCTTGTCTTGGTAGTGGGTGCCGTTGGCCAACATGGCGTAGACGGTACGCAGCATCTTGTGGGCCAGCGCCACGATGGACTTCTTGTGTCCCTTGCGAATGGCCAGCGCGTCGAACTTGGCCTTGAGCGCGCAGCGGGTACGCGCTGCAGCCTGGGCGAACTCGCACAGCAGCCTTCTGACCCAGGCGTTGCCCTTGCGGATGCGCCCGGTCTTGCGCTTGCCCGCGCTCTCGTTGTTGCCCGGGCAGATGCCCACCCAGCTGGCCAGCCGCTCGGCACTGCCGAAGACGTCCATGTCCGCGCCGATCTCCACCAGCAGCATCGCCGCGCCCTGGATGTCGATACCCGGCAAGGTCTGCAGCAGCTTGAGCTGCGGCTGCCAGGCGCGCAGTCCGTCCAGCAGGTATTGGTCCATGCGGGCGATGCGGGTCTCGATGTGCTCGATGTGCTGCATGATCTCCTGGGCCACGAAGCGGTGCGCGGCGCTGAACTGCTCGGTGCTCAGGGCCTCGAACAACTCGTCCCGGCTGGCCCGAAGGCGCCCCTTTTGATCCAGCACCTCGTACATGGCTTGGCCCGCAATGAGCGCCTTGACCATGGCGCGTGCACTGGCACCGTGGATGTCGCTGACCACCACGTTGATGCGCATGCCCGCATCTACCAGCACCTTGTGCAGCCGGTTCTTCTCGGCGCTGCACATGCCCACGAGCTTCTGCCGCTGACGCGCCACCAGACGAAGCTGGCGCAAGTCCACCGGTGGAATGAACGAGGCGCGCAACAGGCCCGCACGCGCCAGCGTGGCCAGCCACTGCGCATCGGCCATGTCGGTCTTGCGCCCGGGCACAGCTTTGACATGGCGCGCGTTGACCACCCACGCGATGATGCCCACCGCCTCCAGCGCCGCAAACGGGCTCTTCCAGTACACCCCCGTGCTCTCCATCACCACCACCTCGGGCCGAATCTCCAGCGACCATTGCGCCAAGGCACGGCGGTCGCGTCTGAAGGCTCCGAAGTCGCGCTTGGTGACCTCCACTCGGCCATCGTCATGCTCGACCACCGCACAGGCGGTGATCTTGGCCTGGTGTACGTCCAGCGCGATCACGCGTTTGTGCATCGGGGTCAGATCCATTGCCGGGCTCCTGCAGCTTGAACAACAATCACAAGCGTGCGGGCCCGCGCAGGTGCCGCCGACCAACGGCCTGCCGGGACAAAGCCTGGCGGCTCTCTTTAATGTGGGCTGTCGGGCGCCCGGGCTCCGCAAGGAACTCAGCAGCGCCCGCAGGCAATCCTGGGTACGAGTGGTCGGCAGCGGGTCAAGTTAGCGATCGCGGTCGAGTGCCATCAAAATATTGACCGACCTCTACCCGCTCAGGCCCGCACACCCTCAGTGTCTTCCATCATCCAGGGTGACCCGCCCGGGCCATGACAGTTAATGTGGAAGACACCCAAGCGCGGACGTGTGGCTGCCTGACCTGAGGCTGGTCGGGGCCGCAAGGTCAGCAGGCAAGCGAGTCTCAGGTGGCGGTGGGGGTGGCGATGAAGCCGTGCTTGCGCAGCATTTTGAGCCAGCGCGGGGCGTTGCGCTGGACGTTCAGGGCCTCGTAGTCGACCTCCTTGTCTTGGTAGTGGGTGCCGTTGGCCAACATGGCGTAGACGGTACGCAGCATCTTGTGGGCCAGCGCCACGATGGACTTCTTGTGTCCCTTGCGAATGGCCAGCGCGTCGAACTTGGCCTTGAGCGCGCAGCGGGTACGCGCTGCAGCCTGGGCGAACTCGCACAGCAGCCTTCTGACCCAGGCGTTGCCCTTGCGGATGCGCCCGGTCTTGCGCTTGCCCGCGCTCTCGTTGTTGCCCGGGCAGATGCCCACCCAGCTGGCCAGCCGCTCGGCACTGCCGAAGACGTCCATGTCCGCGCCGATCTCCACCAGCAGCATCGCCGCGCCCTGGATGTCGATACCCGGCAAGGTCTGCAGCAGCTTGAGCTGCGGCTGCCAGGCGCGCAGTCCGTCCAGCAGGTATTGGTCCATGCGGGCGATGCGGGTCTCGATGTGCTCGATGTGCTGCATGATCTCCTGGGCCACGAAGCGGTGCGCGGCGCTGAACTGCTCGGTGCTCAGGGCCTCGAACAACTCGTCCCGGCTGGCCCGAAGGCGCCCCTTTTGATCCAGCACCTCGTACATGGCTTGGCCCGCAATGAGCGCCTTGACCATGGCGCGTGCACTGGCACCGTGGATGTCGCTGACCACCACGTTGATGCGCATGCCCGCATCTACCAGCACCTTGTGCAGCCGGTTCTTCTCGGCGCTGCACATGCCCACGAGCTTCTGCCGCTGACGCGCCACCAGACGAAGCTGGCGCAAGTCCACCGGTGGAATGAACGAGGCGCGCAACAGGCCCGCACGCGCCAGCGTGGCCAGCCACTGCGCATCGGCCATGTCGGTCTTGCGCCCGGGCACAGCTTTGACATGGCGCGCGTTGACCACCCACGCGATGATGCCCACCGCCTCCAGCGCCGCAAACGGGCTCTTCCAGTACACCCCCGTGCTCTCCATCACCACCACCTCGGGCCGAATCTCCAGCGACCATTGCGCCAAGGCACGGCGGTCGCGTCTGAAGGCTCCGAAGTCGCGCTTGGTGACCTCCACTCGGCCATCGTCATGCTCGACCACCGCACAGGCGGTGATCTTGGCCTGGTGTACGTCCAGCGCGATCACGCGTTTGTGCATCGGGGTCAGATCCATTGCCGGGCTCCTGCAGCTTGAACAACAATCACAAGCGTGCGGGCCCGCGCAGGTGCCGCCGACCAACGGCCTGCCGGGACAAAGCCTGGCGGCTCTCTTTAATGTGGGCTGTCGGGCGCCCGGGCTCCGCAAGGAACTCAGCAGCGCCCGCAGGCAATCCTGGGTACGAGTGGTCGGCAGCGGGTCAAGTTAGCGATCGCGGTCGAGTGCCATCAAAATATTGACCGACCTCTACCCGCTCAGGCCCGCACACCCTCAGTGTCTTCCATCATCCAGGGTGACCCGCCCGGGCCATGACAGTTAGGAGGGGGAATGAATTCTTGGCTCAGAGCCCTGTTGTTTGGATTGCTGCTCCTGCAGGCGCAGACTGGGTTCGCGCAGCTGACCTACGTCAGGAAGCACCCGGCCCAATCCGAAGCTCCTCGTCATTCGCGGTGGCACGGTGGGGCTGAGTCAGGAACCGTTGCCCCATCTCCGGCGATAACCCCGGGAGCCCCCATGGGCCTGCCAGCATACTCTGCTGCCTGACTTGGCCTCTCGTGCCATAACCACCATGAATGACCCGACCCCGCGCTGGTGCTACCGCTTCGACAACTATCGCCGTGCCTTCGGCTTGCTGCGCGAAGCCATCGAACAGGAACAACCTCTGTCCCAGCTGGAGAAGGAAGGGGTGATCCAGCGCTTCGAGTACACGATGGAGCTGGCCTGGAAGACAATGAAGGACTACCTCGACTACGAGGGGGTCGTTCTGGAGCCGGTCACTCCGCGCAACGTGATTCGCCGGGCCTTCGAAGCCGGCGTGATCCGCCAGGGCGAGGTCTGGCAGGCGGCCCTCGATGCGCGCAACAGCATGTCGCACACCTACAACTTCGCGGTGTTCGAGCGGGTGATCGTGGACATTCGCGTCAGCTACCTCTCCGCCTTCGCGGAGCTCTACGAGTTCCTGTTCGAGCGTCGGCTCGACGCAGGCGCGGTCTGACGATGGCGGGTGCTCTGCTGGCGGACCTGCGTTTCGGCCTGACCGCATCACAGCGCCAGGCCGCCGTCGCAGTCCTGCAGACGGTCGTGGAGCGCATCGATCGGGTGGCGGTGTTCGGCTCTCGGGCGGAAGGCCGGCAACGTCCCAACTCCGACTTGGATCTCGTGCTCTTTGGCCCGGTCGACGAGCGCGACTGCGATCGGTTGGGCACGCTGTTTCAGGACAGCGCGTTGCCCTTTTCCGTCGACGTCAAGAGCTACGATTGCCTGACCTACGCCCCCCTGCGCCGCCACATCGACCAGGCCGCGCGGGCTTGGCTGGTGCGGGTCGGTGGCCGGTTGACGGAAGTTCCTGCCTCGGTGGACGCTTAGATCAGCAGCACTTCGTCGCTGAACGAATCGGCCACCCGCTGACCGGCGCATAGCACCGAGTACACCCTGCAGTTCAGTTGCCGTTTCTGTGCCTGCAGCTGGGTCGTGAATTCGGGTCCGAGCTGGCAATCACCGTCCGAGATCATCAGCACGTCGGCCTTCAAATAGTCAGGGTGTGTTTCGATGATCTTCAGGGCGTGCTGCAGGGGGGTTTCGAAATCCGTGCCGCCGCCGAAGCCTTGCCGCAGGAAGGCGAGCAGTCCTGCTGCGTCGTTGTGCCCGTCCGTCGCGAACGTGTTGATCTGCCCACTGGCACCGAACAGGATCACGTGCAGTGAGCGGTCTTCTGCTTTCAGGATGCCGGCCACCGCCAGCAACAGCGCTTTGGCCTTCAGCAGCGGCTCGCCCTGCATGCTGGCTGAGGTGTCGAGGCAGGCCACCACCGGGCCTGTGCGTTTCTGGCGCGCCTCGGTGGTTTCGCCGTGGGCGAACGTGCTGCCACTCAGTTCATAGGTCAGTAGACTGTTTTCCAGCAGGCGGGCGTAGAACAGGGTTTCGAGCGCGTCGTCTTCCAGATTGATCAGCTCGCTGGGGAGCAGCCGCATCAGGTCGTTGCTGCGGTGCGTGCCGTGGACTTCGCTGCGGCTGGCCTGCGGAATGCGCGTCTGGCGTTTCACTTCCTCGGCCACATGCTGGCGCCCCAGCTTGCGCACCAGCTCCTGAATCCTCGGATTGCTGCTGATCTGCTGCGCGAGTTTTGTGAAATCTTCGCCACCCGCCTTCAGGTCGGCATAGGAGAAATTCGCGCCCCGGCAGGCGTTCAGAAATGCCTCGGCCCTCGTATACATGTCGCTGATGTCGCCGAGGGTCTGCCGATAGGTGGTCAGGCGCTGCAGGATCGGGGTGGGCAGAGATTCGTCGTTAATTTCCACTTCATAGGCTTTCACCTCATCGAGTTGCAGGCGCAGGTGGGCGATGTGCTCGGGCGTCAGCGGCAGATGTCTGAGTTGGCGATGGATTTCTTCCCAGTCCGGTTCAACGGCGGGGGCTTCCTCGTGAGCGGCTCCGCTGTCCTGTTGCCAATCCCACAGGCGCCATTTGGTGGCGCCAAGCTGCTGGCGGGCGGACTTTTTGAGCGCCGCCATTGTCGGCTCCCAGGTTTCATCGAGGATCCCGGTCAACCTGTTCAATGCGCCGCTGACCATGCGCTCCAGCAGCGAGTCCTCCTCCGCCCGCTTTTCCACTTGGTTGACGCAGCGCGTCGAAAACTGGTGGCAGTTCTTGATCACCAGCCCGTAGAACGCGCGCTCGCCCAATTGGCTGGCTGCGTGCTCAGCCGCTGCGGCGTGTCCAACGGGGCCGTGCTTGTCGCAGGACACGTAGATCTTGCGGCCCAGTGTGCTCTTGCTGGTGAAATCTCCGGCGTTGCTGAGTTGCACGCTACTTTCCGCCAGCCCATCGACCACGATGTTTGAAATGCGGCCGTCATCGACATGAATCCCGGAGTGCTCCACCGCCAGCCACAGATCGCAATACACGACGCTGCCCGGCACGGGCGTGACCTTCTCGCGGAAGGTGCTGTCGATGAAGTACTTGATCGGCTTGAACAGCAGCGCCGCCAGCGCCGGCAGGACCGAAAAGCGGTTCAGCATGATGTCTGCAGCCTCAGAGCCAGATGTTGGCTTGAGCCTGGTGGGTCAGCAGGTCGATTGTTTTTCCCTTCGTGGATGCGGGCTCAACTCCGTTGAGCCCTTCGAGATGCGTTGCATCCGCCCCCACATGGCGCAGAGTCGGCTGCTGGTTCTGGTCATCCCAGATCCATATATTCTGAAAATCCCATTCCAGGGAGTGTTCAAAGAATCTCTGAGTGAATCGTTCGGCAGCAATGGCCTCGCCATTAATGCCGTCACTACTTTTCACGCTGTCAAGGGCCACATTTCTTTCGAGTTTGGCGGATGAATCATTCGCAATGGTGCCGCGAAGAGTGATGGGTGTTGCGCCAACAGCACATCGGCTAATAGTTCCGGAGTTGGCTCTTCGCACAATGCCGCAAAGGGATCCGGTGGTATATAAACCTCCATTGGTGAAGCATTTGTTAATCGATGTTGAGTCTGTGTAGTCCGCAATGCAACCCCAAAGATTGGATCTGTTGAACCTATGGTTTATCGTTGCCATACAGTTTTCTATGGAGGAGTCTTTTGCTCCACTTAATATGAGTGGCCAATTTGATTTGCAGCTGTGTATTCTTGACTGTTCGATTCCGTCTGCAATCGATCTTCCGCTTGTGCATGATTTAATTTCACATTTATTTGCGCGAGTGGCGACGATATTTTTTATTGATGTGCAGAAGGAGATCTTGGAATCGCTGGCAGTTCCGGTCAGGTTCACCGACGTACTGCATGATGTTAGCTTTGACTTGTCTGCTGTCACCTCCGATAACCCGCAGTTCTTCAGTGCGATGCCCGATACACGGCTGGCGAGCAGTATTTTGAACAGCCACCGGTGAGAGTGATCGCTGACGTTCTTGTCCATCACGCTGTGCCCGCAGCCGTCATACGTGCCCTTGAAATTGATCGCAGGCCAGGTGCTGATGCCGCTGATGTCCAGATCCACCGTTTGCCGAAAGTGGTAACCCTGCTGGCCGACCTCGAGGCGGGTCAGATCCATCAGGTCATCGATTGACTGGATCAGCAGCGGGTCATCGGCCGTGCCGCTGCCCGCGTAGCCCTTGACTACGGCGCCCATCGGGGCGGAGGAACGGGCTGGAGCCGTGGGCTGGGTTGTCTGCGCCGACGTTGCCGAGATGGGCACCAAGGTGCGACCGTCACTGTCCAGCACATAGGTGATCTGTGGCGCCTGCTCGGCCAACGGGCTGGGCACCTCCACCTGATCCGCTGGCACCTGCCGGCTGTGGCGCTGCAGCGTGCCGAGCACCAGTTCCCGAACCTTGATGGCGTTGTCGGCGTGGTTCCACAGGCAATCCTTGAGCAGCATCAGGTCGGACAGATCGACCGCCTGCCGTCCATTGGTGGCCGCTGAGACGCGCAGCAGGTGGATGACCTTCTTCAGCCGGCGGTCGGACAAGCTTTCACGGCGGTCTTCCTTGAAGGCCTCCCGGTGGGCGGCCCAGATGTCCTGCACGGCCTGAATCAGTTCGGGTGGGAAGGCGACTTCAGGGGCTGTGCGGCGGATCTGCTCCAGCTCGGCGGGTGTGATGCGGTCGGCGGGATGGAGGTCGGGCTCAGTGGTGGGCGCGAACAATTTCGACAGGCTGTGCGCGCCCACATAGTCGACGAACACGCGCACCAGGAATCGGTCGTACAGCGCACCGAGTTCCTCCTGATCGGTGGGCAATTCGTTGGAGGCGGCAATCAGCGCCTGCAGCGGCACATTCTGAACCTGGGGGCCATTGTGATAAACGCGCTCGTTCAGGATCGTCAGCAGGGCGTTCAGGATCGACGAGCTGGCTTTGAAGATCTCGTCAAGAAAGGCCACCCGCACCGTCGGCAAATATCCTTCAGTGTTGCGCTGGAACCGGTCGGCCTTGAGCGCAGCGATCGACAGCGGCCCGAACAGCTCCTCGGGCGTAGAAAATTTGGTCAGCAGATACTCGAAGTAATCGACGCCTTCGTCAGAGAGGCTCCGTGCGATGCGCCGTGCGACCAAGCTTTTGCCGGTCCCTGGAGGTCCCACCAGAACAATATTTTCTCCGGCCAGCGCAGCGAGGAGTGCTAACTTCAGTGTATTTTCTCGATCGACAAGCCCTTGATTGAGGGATTGCAGGAGTGACTGAATTTTGTTGCTGATCATGTTCTCTCCCGAAATGTTCGCAAGATGCTGTGGAATGGTTCTCCATCATGATGCGAACTCGGAAGAGTTTATGGACTGGTGACCTGCGCTGCAAATTTGTTGGCGGAATTTTTTATCAGGTCTTTTGAAAGGCAGGTATTCATAACGTGTGGAGAAAACTAAAAGGCCCGCCAGTGGCGGGCCTTGGGTTCACCGGATGGGTGATGCGGTGCTCTTAGGCCACCGTCTTGGCCGTCTCCGCGTACTCCTCGATCTGGTCGAAGTTCATGTACTTGTAGATCTTGTCGGCGCTCTTGGCGACGACTGCCACTTCGGCCATGTACTCCTCGACCGTCGGGATGCGGCCCAGCTTCGAGCAGACAGCGGCCAGCTCGGCGGAACCCAGGAACACTTGCGTGTTCTTGCCCAGACGGTTCGGGAAGTTGCGGGTCGACGTGGACATCGCGGTCGAGCCTTCCTTGATCTGCGCCTGGTTGCCCATGCACAGCGAGCAGCCCGGCATTTCCATGCGGGCGCCGGCGCCGCCGAGGGTGGCGTAGTAGCCTTCCTTGGTCAGCTCGGAGGCGTCCATCTTGGTCGGCGGGGCCATCCACAGGCGCACCGGGATGTCCTTCTTGCCCTTCAGAATTTCGCCGGCAGCGCGGAAGTGACCGATGTTGGTCATGCACGAACCGACGAACACTTCGTCAATCTTGGTGCCGGTGACTTCGGACATGAACTTGGCGTCGTCCGGGTCGTTCGGGCAGCAGACGATCGGCTCCTTGATGTCGGCCAGGTCGATCTCGATGACCGCGGCGTACTCGGCGTTGGCGTCGGCCTTGAGCAGCTGCGGGTCAGCCAGCCAGGCTTCGACCTTCTCGATGCGGCGCTGCAGGGTCTTGGCGTCGGCATAACCGTCGGCGATCATGTTCTTCATCAGAACGATGTTCGAGCGCAGGTACTCGGCGATCGGCTCGGGGTTCAGCTGCACCGAGCAGGCGGCAGCGGAACGCTCGGCGGCGGCGTCGGACAGCTCGAAGGCCTGTTCGACCTTCAGGTTCGGCAGACCTTCGATTTCCAGCACGCGGCCCGAGAAGACGTTCTTCTTGCCCTTCTTCTCGACGGTCAGCAGGCCGGCCTTGATCGCGTACAGCGGGATCGCGTGGACCAGATCGCGCAGCGTGATGCCGGGCTGCATCTCGCCCTTGAAGCGCACCAGCACCGACTCGGGCATGTCCAGCGGCATCACGCCGGTGGCGGCGCCGAAGGCCACCAGGCCGGAACCGGCCGGGAAGGAGATGCCGATCGGGAAGCGGGTGTGTGAGTCGCCGCCGGTGCCGACCGTGTCAGGCAGCAGCAGGCGGTTCAGCCAGCTGTGGATCACGCCGTCGCCCGGGCGCAGCGCGACGCCGCCGCGACTGCTGATGAACTTGGGCAGCTCGCGGTGCATCTTCACGTCCACCGGCTTCGGGTAGGCGGCGGTGTGGCAGAAGGACTGCATCACCAGGTCGGCCGAGAAGCCCAGGCAGGCCAGGTCCTTCAGCTCGTCACGGGTCATCGGGCCGGTGGTGTCCTGGCTGCCGACCGTGGTCATGCGCGGCTCGCAGTAGGTGCCCGGGCGGATGCCCTGGCCTTCCGGCAGGCCGCAGGCGCGGCCGACCATCTTCTGCGCCAGGGTGAAGCCGGCGTTGCTGGCGGCCGGCGCGGTCGGCAGGCGGAACAGCGTGGAAGCCGGCAGGCCCAGGAATTCGCGCGCCTTGGCGGTCAGTGAGCGGCCGATGATCAGGTTGATGCGGCCGCCGGCGCGCACTTCGTCGAACAGCACGTCGCTCTTGAGCGCGAACTCGGCGACGGTTTCACCGTTCTTGACGATCTTGCCGTCGTAGGGCTGCACGTCGATGACGTCGCCCATTTCCAGCTTCGACACGTCCACTTCGATCGGCAGCGAGCCGGAGTCTTCCTGGGTGTTGAAGAAGATCGGCGCGATCTTGCCGCCCAGCGTGACGCCGCCGAAGCGCTTGTTCGGCACGAAGGGGATGTCCTGGCCGGTGGCCCAGACCACCGAGTTGGTGGCGGACTTGCGCGAGGAGCCGGTGCCGACCACGTCGCCGACGTAGGCGACCAGGTGGCCCTTCTTCTTCAGGTCCTCGATGAACTGCATCGGGCCGCGCTTGCCGTCTTCCTCGGGCTTGAAGGCCGCGTCCGGGCGGGTGTTCTTCAACATCGCCAGGTAGTGCATCGGGATGTCCGGGCGCGTGGTGGCGTCCGGGGCCGGCGACAGGTCGTCGGTGTTGGTCTCGCCGGGCACCTTGAAAACGGTGACGGTGATCGACTTCGGCACTTCGGGGCGCGAGGTGAACCACTCGGCGTCGGCCCAGGACTGCATCACTTCCTTCGCCTTGGCGTTGCCGGCCTTGGCCTTGGCAGCGACGTCGTTGAAGTAGTCGAACATCAGCAGGGTCTTCTTCAGGCCCTCGGCGGCCACGCCGGCGACCTCGGCGTCGTCGAGCAGCTCGATCAGCGGGTGCACGTTGTAGCCGCCGACCATGGTGCCCAGCAGCTCGGTGGCCTTGGCCTTGGAGATCAGCGCGACCTGGACTTCACCGTGCGCCACGGCGGCCAGGAAGCTGGCCTTGACCTTGGCGGCGTCGTCCACGCCCGGGGGCACGCGGTGGGTCAGCAGGTCCAGCAGGAAGGCCTCTTCGCCAGCCGGCGGGTTCTTGATCAGCTCGATCAGCTCGGCGACCTGCTTGGCGTCCAGCGCGAGGGGCGGGATACCGAGGGCGGCACGCTCGGCAGCGTGTTGGCGATAGGCTTGCAGCATGAGGGAGCTCCGTGCGGGGTGGAGGAAGAAACCGGGAACCGTTGGCCAGGGCGCTCGCCCTGCGAGTGCGGAATATGCCGCACTCGGGTTAGCCCCATATTTTATGTCTTATATAAGACTTGCCAAGAGGGTGGAGGCGATCTGCCGAACTGGCGTCTCAAAAAGCGACAGGGCCGCTGCAGTGGCGGCCCTGTCGGCATGGTGTCAGCTGGGTGCGCTCGGTCACCCGGGCGGCGCGATCAGGTCTTCTGCTTGTCGTGCACGCAGCCGTCGACCATGCGCTGGCCGATCTTGGCGTTCATCAGCATCGACTTGTTGGCGATCTGCAGCCAGACGACGCCCGCCTTCTTGTCTTCCAGGCGCACGGCGCCGGAGGTCGTGGCCTCGGGTACCAGGGCATAGGTCTTGCCCTTGAAGGTGAGCTTGACGTACCCGGGCTTGTCGCCGGCCTTGACGTCCACCGACTGGTTGAACTCGCAGCCGATCGTGCCGGTCAGCACGCGCTCGCTGGTGGCGATCTGCTCGGCGCTCAGATCGGGCAGCGCTGGGGCTGCCTTGGCTGCCTTGGGTGCGGCGGCCAGGGCTGGGCCGGCGAACACAGCGGCAGCCAGGGTGGCGGCGATCAGGGCAGACAGGGACACTCGGGTCATGAAAATCCTCTCGGGGCAGGTGGAAAACCGGCCGCGATTGTTGGCCCGAAGACCCTTTGCCGCGTAGCAAAATGCATCCGTTGCGCCCGCATGGCGGCACCTTGACACAACTCGGCGGGCATCGCCCCTTGGTCGGCGACGGGGCCGCTGTGGTGAATGAGCGACGCTGAACTGCGCCGCCGGCGCCGAGTTGGCGCCGTCAGGGCTCAGCCCGGCACGTGGTCTTCCGGAAAGAACGCAGCACGGGCCTGTGCCGGCAGTTGGGTGCGGTGGGCGAAGGAGGTGCGGTGGGCGCGCTCCAGGATGTGCCAGAAGTAGCGGTAGCTGGCACGGTCGTGCAGCTGGTCCTGGCCGCGGTGGCGGTGGCGGATGGGGGCCCACTGGGCAGCCCGGGCGGCCAGCAGGATCTCGATGGCCAGGTCCACCTCGGCGGTGGTGGGCGAGAAGGCGTCGACGATCGGCCGGATCTGGTCGGGGTGGATGCTCCACATGCGCGTGTAGCCGAGCTGGCGGCAGGCCGTGGTGGCGGCCTCCTCCAGCGCCGAGAGGTGCTTGAACTCGGTGACCACGCAGTGCGAGGGCGTCTTGCCGTGGGCGTGGCAGGCCGCAGCGATGTCGAGCTTGGCGCGCAACACGAGCGGGTGCTCGAACTGGCCCTTGGCGCCCATCGCACTGTGCGGGATGGCGCCGCGGTGCGCGGAGACGAAATCCATCAACCCGAAGGACAGGCACTCGATGCGCGGATGGGCCGCCATCGCATGGGCATCGTGCAGCGCGCCGTGGGTCTCCACCAGCGCATGCACCGGGATGGCGCGGCCGATGCCGTGGCGCTCGATGGCGTCGTCGATCGCAGCGACGGCCTGCTGCAGGTCCGCCAAATGACGCGGCTTCGGCACGGTGATGTAGGCCACCCGCGCGCCGGCCTGGCCGACGATGACATCGACCATGCGCTCGAAGGCCGGGTGGTCGATGGCCTGCACCCGCGCACCGACGCGGCCGAAGCGGTTGGCCGGAGAGTTGACCAGCTCGGCGATCAGGTGGGCGTGCTCGACCTCGCCGCCCACCGGGGCACCGTCCTCACCGTCGAGCGTCACGTCGAACACAGGGCCCATCTCGGCCTGCAGCTCCAGGCTCTTGCGCATGCGCAGGTCGACACCGCAGTAGTGGTCGCACACCGGCAACTCGGGGGCGATTTCACCGGACTCGAACAGGGCTTCGCGGGGGTGCAGGGCAGCGGGGGTGTTCATGGTGTGGGCGGCCAACGCTCTGGCGAACGGGGAACAGGGGGACTGGCGGGACGGGAGGGGACGGGCGAATGCTAGATCAGAACGCCGGGCACGATGCGGTCGGCCGGCGTAGGCATGCACCGAGTGTGTATGTGACTCCGTCGGCATGGCCGGGCTTCAGGCGGCTTGCCGGACTGCCGATACAGGCCGGGAGAACTCTCCCGCTCCGCCCGGTCATGCGCCGCCCACTCCAACGATTCATCAGCTACATCGGCGCCCACAACGCCCAGCAGCGCGACGCGCACGAGCGGGATCGGGCGCGCCAGCGGGCGTTCATCTCGGCGGCCTTCGCTGCCGTGACGGCCTGGGGTGCCTGGCGCGCGCCGATGCCGTCGCTGCTCGATGCGGTGGTGCCGGTGCTGTCGCTGTGCTACACGCTGGTGGCTGTGCTGCACCTGAAGTTCGTGCTGTCGCGCCGTCGCGCGGGGGTGACTTCGCAGTACGTCTTCATCGTGCTCGATTCGGCGCTGACCGTCGTGGCCTGCGTCGGCGCACCGGCCGTGCTGGCGGCCTTCTACCCGGTACTGATGGTGCAGATCGTGCGCTGCGGCATGCGTTACGGCCTGCGCACGATGTGGCTCTCCTGGGCTGCGGGTGCGCTGGCCGCGGCGGCGCTGCTGCCGCTGAGCGACTTCTGGCTGGCACAGGAGCAACTGCTGCGCTCGTTCCTGATCATGATGGTCGTGATCCCGGTCCTCTTCGGGCCGCTCATCCGCACCCTGCATCGGGTGACGTCGGAGCTGAGGGTGGCGGCAGGCTCGGACCCGCTGACGGGGCTGAGCAACCGGCGCACGCTGACCGAGCACATCCGCCTGGCGCGGGAGCGCTGCGAGCGCGAAGGCACGCTGCTGGCGGTGATGTTGTTCGACCTGGACAACTTCAAGGTGGTCAACGACACGCTGGGCCATGCGATCGGTGACCAGCTGCTGGAGCGGGTGGCGGCGGCGATCCAGCGCTGTTGCCGCTCGGGCGACTTCCTGGCCCGCATCGGCGGTGACGAATTCGTGCTGCTGGTGGAGGGGCTGCCGCCCGCCGCGGGGCGCCAGCGTGCGCAGGCGATCGCCGACAAGGTGGTGGCGGTGGTGCAGGCCACCGCCGACGAGCTGGTGCCTGTGGCGGAGGTGTCCGCGAGTGCCGGCATCTACTGCTGGGCCGTCGGCGAGCCGGCCGCCGCAGCGGACACCGACCTGATCGAGCTGGCCGACCGGGCCATGTACGCTGCCAAGCGTGGCGGCAAGGGCAGGGCCGTGATGGCCTGATGCCGTGAGGGCATGAAAAAACCCGGCGCCTCGCGGCAGCCGGGTCTTGGTGAGGTGGATCGTCAGCGCAGCGCGCTGCTCAGATCACAGCAGGTGCTTGACGCCGTCCTGCTCGCCCTGCAGCTCGGCCAGGGTCTTGTTGATGCACTCTTGCGAGAACGCGTCGATCGGCAGGCCTTCGACGATCTTGTACTCGCCGCCTTCGCAGGTGACGGGGAAGCCGAACATGACTTCCTTGGGGATGCCGTATTCGCCGTTGGACGGGATGCCCATCGTGACCCACTTGCCGTTGGTGCCCAGGGCCCAGTCGCGCATGTGGTCGATGGCGGCGTTGGCGGCCGAGGCGGCCGACGACAGGCCGCGTGCGGCGATGATGGCCGCGCCACGCTTGCCGACGGTCGGCAGGAACACGTTGGCATTCCAGTCGTGGTCGTTGATGGTGTCCTTCACCGACTTGCCATCGACGGTCGCGAAGCGATAGTCGGCGTACATGGTCGGCGAGTGGTTGCCCCACACGGCCAGCTTCTCGATGTTGCCCACAGCGCAGCCGATCTTGGCGGCGATCTGCGAGGCGGCACGGTTGTGGTCCAGGCGCAGCATGGCGGTGAAGTTGCCCGGCTTCAGGTCCGGGGCGGCCTTCATGGCGATGTAGGCGTTGGTGTTGGCCGGGTTGCCCACGACCAGGACCTTCACGTCGCGCGAGGCGACGGCGTTCAGGGCCTTGCCCTGGGCGGTGAAGATCGCGCCGTTGATCGACAGCAGCTCGGCACGCTCCATGCCCGGGCCGCGGGGACGCGAGCCGACCAGCAGGGCGTAGTCGGTGTCCTTGAAGGCGGTCATTGGGTCACTGTGGGCCTCGATGCCGGCCAGCAGCGGGAAGGCGCAGTCTTCCAGCTCCATGATCACGCCCTTGAGCGCGTTCTGGGCCTTTTCGTCGGGGATTTCCAGCAGTTGCAGGATCACGGGCTGATCCTTGCCCAGCATTTCGCCGGAGGCGATGCGGAACAGCAGGGCGTAACCGATCTGACCAGCGGCACCGGTAACGGCGACACGAACGGGCTTCTTGCTCATGGGCGAGGCTCCTGGGAGTGGGTGGGGAAATCGTCGGAATCGTCGAAAAGCGGACGGCGCGGCGTCGGCAGCCTGCCTGGCAGGCCGGGTGCGGTGGAGTCATCCCCTGTGCACCAGCGAGGGCGTCGGATCGCAAGTATCGCGCAGTCTAGGGGTTGACCCTGGGGGTGTCAATCATCTTATGTCTTATATAAGACATCAGTTGCACATCGTTGCCTGCCACGCCGCGGTTGTGCTGCAATGACGGTCATGGCCCTGTCTGCGTCCAGCGCTTCGAGCGCGCCCATCACTCCCAGCTCCGTCACCGGTGTGCCGGTAGAGGGTGCGGGTGAGGCTGCACCGGCGTTCAGCCCGCTGTACCAGCAGATCAAGGCGCTGATCATGCGTGGCCTGCAGGGGGGGGAGTGGAAGCCGGGCGAGGCGATCCCCAGCGAGCTGGACCTGGCGGCGCGGTTCCGCGTCAGCCAGGGCACGGTGCGCAAGGCCATCGACGAGCTGGCCGCAGAAAACCTGCTGGTGCGCCGTCAGGGCAAGGGCACCTTCGTCGCCACACACAGTGAAGAGCACGTCCAGTACCGCTTCCTGCGGCTGCAGACCGAGGATGGCGGGCCGCCGCCGCCGATGCAGCGGCACTTCCTGGACTGCCGGCGCACACGCGCGCCGGCCGACGTGGTGCGCGCGCTGGACCTCAAGCCCGGAGACATGGCGGTGCAGGTGCGGCGCACGCTGTCCAGCCAGGGGCGGCCGGTGGTGCTGGACGACATCTGGTTGCCGGGTCATCTCTTCAAGGGCCTGACCGCCGAGCGGCTGAGCGAATACAAGGGGCCGCTGTATGGCCTCTTTGAGACTGAATTCGGGGTGCGGATGATCCGTGCGGAAGAAAAGATCCGCGCCGTCGCGGCCGACGCCGCGGTGGCCGAGCTGCTGGGCGTGGCGATCGGTGCGCCGCTGCTCAGCGTGGAGCGCCTGTCACGCACCTATGGTGACAAGCCAGTCGAGTGGCGGCGTGGCCTGTACCAGACCGCGACGCACCACTATCGCAACGAACTGAGCTGACACGAGCGCGTGTCAAGGGCGTGATGCGAGCGCTTGTCAGCTTTCTTGCTGCTGCATTGCAATAAAATCCATTGGTTCACTTTGTCACAAGGCACGTCATGGCAGATACCCTCAAGCAGCGGCCGGGCCCGATGCGTCTGATCGACGCCACCCAGTACCCGCTCCCCCTCCCAGCGAAGCTGTCCATCCTGCACCGCGTCAGCGGCGTGCTGATGTTCGTGCTGCTGCCCTTCGTGATCTGGATGTTCGACACCAGCGTGAGCTCGGAGGTTTCCTTCGAGGCCTTCACCTCGGTGCTGTCCAGCCCGCTCGCGAAACTGGTCGTCCTGGGCCTGATTTGGGCCTATCTGCATCACTTCTGCGCTGGTGTGCGCCACCTGTGGATGGATGCCACCCACAGCGTGTCCAAGGAGCAGGGGCGTTCGTCGGCCGTGGTGAGCTTTGCCGTCAGCCTGTTGCTGACGGTCGCGCTGGCGGCCAAGCTGTTCGGCCTGTTCTGATCCCTTTCTCGACCACACGGTTCCCACCATGTCCAACAACTATGGATCGAAGCGCATCGTCGTTGGTGCGCGCTACGGTCTGCGCGATTGGCTCGCGCAGCGGGTGACGGCGGTGCTGATGGCACTGTTCACGGTCGTGCTGCTCCTGCAGGTGCTCTTCGGCGGCCCGCTGGGCTATGACCGCTGGGCGGCGATCTTCTCAGCCCAGTGGATGAAGTTCCTGACCTTCACGGTCATCCTCTCGCTGGCCTGGCATGCCTGGATCGGCATGCGCGACATCTTCATGGATTACGTCACCAAGTCGGTTGGCATGCGCCTGACCCTGCAGGTGGCGACGATCGTCTGGCTGGTCGGCTGCGCTGGCTGGGCCGTGCAAGTTCTCTGGAGACTCTGATGGCGTCCATCGCTACATCCGCCAGCTACTCTGGCTCCCTGCCGCGCCGCAAGTTCGACGTGGTCATCGTCGGCGCAGGCGGCTCCGGCATGCGTGCCTCGCTGCAACTGGCGCAGGCGGGCCTGAACGTCGCGGTGCTGACCAAGGTGTTCCCGACCCGCTCGCACACCGTGGCGGCGCAGGGCGGCATCGGGGCCTCGCTGGGCAACATGTCGGAAGACAACTGGCACTACCACTTCTACGACACCATCAAGGGGTCGGACTGGCTGGGTGACCAGGACGCCATCGAGTTCATGTGCCGCGAGGCGACCAAGGTCGTCTACGAGCTGGAACACTTCGGCATGCCGTTCGACCGCAACCCGGACGGCACCATCTACCAGCGTCCCTTCGGCGGCCACACTGCCAACTACGGCGAGAAGCCGGTTCAGCGCGCCTGCGCTGCGGCCGACCGCACCGGCCACGCGATGCTGCACACGCTGTACCAGCGCAACGTGGCCTCGCGCACCCAGTTCTTCGTCGAGTGGATGGCGCTGGACCTGATCCGCGACGCCGAGGGCGACGTGGTGGGCGTGACGGCGCTGGAGATGGAGACCGGTGACGTCTACATCCTCGAAGCCAAGTCGGTGCTGCTGGCCACCGGCGGTGCCGGGCGCATCTTCGCGGCCTCGACCAACGCCTTCATCAACACCGGCGACGGCCTGGGCATGGCTGCGCGTTCGGGCATCCCGCTGCAGGACATGGAGTTCTGGCAGTTCCACCCCACTGGCGTGCACAACGCGGGCGTGCTGCTGACCGAAGGCTGCCGTGGCGAGGGCGCGATCCTGCGCAACGTCAACGGCGAGCGCTTCATGGAGCGCTATGCCCCGACGCTGAAGGACCTGGCGCCGCGTGACTTCGTCTCGCGCTGCATGGACCAGGAGATCAAGGAAGGGCGTGGCTGCGGTCCGAACAAGGACTACATCCAGCTCGACATGACCCACCTGGGCGGCGACACCATCCTCAAGCGCCTGCCCTCGGTGTTCGAGATCGGCCACAACTTCGCCAACGTCGATATCACCAAGGAGCCGATCCCCGTGGTGCCGACCATCCACTACCAGATGGGCGGCATCCCGACGGGCATCAGCGGCCAGGTCGTGGTCCCGAAGGGCGACGACTACAAGAGCGTGGTCAATGGCCTGTACGCGGTGGGCGAGTGCTCCTGCGTGTCGGTGCACGGTGCCAATCGCCTGGGCACCAACTCGCTGCTGGACCTGCTGGTGTTCGGCAAGTCGGCGGGCAACCACATCATCGAGTCGCTGCGCAGTTCGCCCAAGTCCCACAAGGACCTGCCGAAGGACGCCGCCGACCTGTCGCTGGCCCGCCTGGCCAAGCTGGACGGCAGCAGCAGCGGCGAGTACGCCCAGGACGTTGCCAACGACATCCGCAGCGCGATGCAGCAGCACGCCGGCGTGTTCCGCACCCAGCAGACGATGGACGAGGGCACGGTCAAGATCAACGCCATCCGCGAGCGCGTGAAAAACATCACGCTCAAGGATAAGTCGAAGGTCTTCAACACCGCCCGCATCGAGGCGCTGGAAGTCGAGAACCTGATGGAAGTGGCGCAGGCCACGATGACCTCGGCAGCCGCCCGCAAGGAATGCCGCGGTGCGCACACCGTCAAGGACTACGAGCGTGGTGCGGACGACGCCGAGTTCCCGCTGGGCCGCAACGACAAGGAGTGGCTCAAGCACACCCTGTGGGACAGTGCCACCAACAGCCTGTCGTACAAGCCCGTGAACCTCAAGCCGCTGACGGTGGACAGCGTGCCCCCGAAGGTCCGTACCTTCTAAGGCGCCGCAGGAGCAATCAAGATGGCCATTCGCACCTTCCAGATCTACCGCTACGACCCGGACAAGGACGCCAAGCCCTACATGCAGACCATCGAGATCGAACTCGACGGTCACGAGCGCATGCTGCTGGACGCCCTGATCAAGCTCAAGGCCAAGGACCCGACGCTGTCGTTCCGCCGCTCTTGCCGTGAAGGCGTGTGCGGCTCGGACGCGATGAACATCAACGGCAAGAACGGCCTGGCCTGCCTGACCAACATGCGCGACCTGCCGGGCACCGTGGTCCTCAAGCCGCTGCCGGGGCTGCCGGTCATCCGCGACCTGATCGTGGACATGACGCAGTTCTTCAAGCAGTACCACAGCATCAAGCCCTACCTCGTCAACGACACGCCGCCGCCAGAGACCGAGCGCCTGCAGTCGCCCGAGGAGCGCGATGAGCTGAACGGCCTGTACGAGTGCATCCTGTGCGCGAGCTGCACGACGAGCTGCCCGAGCTTCTGGTGGAACCCGGACAAGTTCGTCGGCCCGGCCGGCCTGCTGCAGGCCTACCGCTTCATCGCCGACAGCCGTGACGAAGACACCGGCGCGCGCCTCGACAACCTCGAGGATCCGTACCGCCTGTTCCGCTGCCACACCATCATGAACTGCGTGGACGTCTGCCCGAAGGGGCTGAACCCCACCAAGGCCATCGGCAAGATCAAGGAACTGATGGTGCGCCGGGCGGTATGACCGCCATCGGCCCGCTTCCGGATCCCATTGGTCAGCCCCTCGCAAGACCCCGCATGGACACTCTGCTTGACGCCGGCTCCCTCAGCAAGTTGCGGTGGCGCTGCCGCCGCGGCCTGCTGGAGAATGACCTGTTCATCGAGCGCTTCTTCGCGATCCATGAGCAGAGCCTGACGGTGCGGCAGGCGGGCGCCCTGGAAGTCCTGATGGACCTGGCCGACAACGATCTGCTCGATCTCCTGCTCGCGCGCCGCGAACCCGAGGGGGAGCTCGCGCGGGACGATGTCCTGGAAGTACTGGCACAGCTGCGACAGCGCCCGCAGAGGTGATGCGCGATGCGCGCCGGGTGTCTCCCGCCCCTGGCTTCAAGCCGATTCGCTGATTTGACTACGAGGAAACACGAATGATGACCCCCTCCGACGTGAAGGCCACCCTCTCGTTCTCCGACGGCTCGGCGCCGATGGATCTGCCGATCTACAAGGGCACCGTCGGCCCGGACGTGATCGACATCCGCAAGCTCTACGGCCAGACCGGCAAGTTCACCTACGACCCCGGTTTCCTGTCCACCGCGTCGTGCAACTCCACCATCACCTACATCGACGGTGACAAGGGCGAGCTGCTGTACCGCGGCTACCCCATCGAGCAGCTGGCCGAGCAGTGCGACTACCTCGACACCTGCTACCTGCTGCTGTACGGCGATCTGCCCAACGGTGACCAGCGTGGCACGTTCCACAAGCGTGTGCTCAACCACACGATGGTGAACGAGCAGATGCAGTTCTTCCTGCGCGGTTTCCGCCGTGACGCGCACCCGATGGCGGTCATGACCGGCTTGGTGGGCGCCCTGTCGGCCTTCTATCACGACAGCACGGACATCAACAATCCCGAGCACCGCGAGATCGCGGCGATCCGCCTGATCGCCAAGATGCCCACGCTCGTGGCGATGGCCTACAAGTACAGCGTCGGCCAGCCCTACATGTACCCGCGCAACGAGCTGTCGTACGCCGGCAACTTCATGCGCATGATGTTCGCCACTCCCTGCGAGGACTACAAGGTCAACCCGGTCATCGAGCGTGCGCTGGACCGCATCTTCATCCTGCACGCCGACCACGAGCAGAACGCCTCCACCTCGACGGTGCGCCTGTGCGGCTCGTCGGGCACCAACCCGTTTGCCGCCATCGCGGCTGGCGTGGCCTGCCTGTGGGGTCCCTCGCACGGTGGCGCCAACGAAGCCTGCCTGAACATGCTGGAAGAGATCCAGGCCATGGGCGGCGTGGCCAAGGTCGGCGAGTTCATGGAGCAGGTGAAGGACAAGAACTCCGGCGTCAAGCTGATGGGCTTCGGTCACCGCGTGTACAAGAACTATGACCCGCGCGCCAAGCTGATGCGTGAGACCTGCCACGAGGTGCTCAACGAGCTCGGCCTGCACGACGACCCGCTGTTCAAGCTGGCGATGTCGCTGGAAAAGATCGCGCTGGAAGACGACTACTTCGTTGCCCGCAAGCTCTACCCGAACGTCGACTTCTACTCCGGCATCGTGCAGCGCGCCATCGGCATCCCGGTGCAGCTGTTCACCGCGATCTTCGCGCTGGCCCGCACGGTCGGCTGGATCGCCCAGCTCAACGAGATGATCGCCGACCCCGAGTACAAGATCGGCCGTCCGCGCCAGCTCTTCGTCGGCGCGGCCACCCGCAACGTCAAGCCGCTGAACGAGCGCTGATCGTCGGGCCATCGCAGCTGGCCTTGCATGGCCGGCTGCCGACGCGCCCAAAAAAAGCCCCCGTGGGACATCCCCGGGGGCTTTTCTTCATCTGGGTGGACCGCGCCCCGGCCCGCCCGCCAGAGAGCGGCGTCGACCCAGGCGGGCGCAACCCCTCAGCGGACCACGGCCAGCTCGGCGCGCTCGCTGCCTTTGTAGGTGTACAGCGTCAGGGCGCCGTTGCGGATGTCACCCTTCTCGTCGAAGGCGATCGTGCCCGTCACGCCCGGGTGGCTGATCGACGCCAGCACCGGCAGGTACTTGGCCGGATCGGCCGAGCCCGCCTTCACCATCGCGGCGGCCATCGCCATCGTGGCATCGTAGGTGTAGGGCGAGTAGATTTGCACCTCAGCGCCAAACTTCTTCTTGAAGTCGGCCTTGAACTTGTCGAACCCCGGTTTCTGGGCCGTCTCGACGCCGCCGGCGATCGCGCAGATCACCTCGCCGTCGGCCAGTGCACCGCTGGCCAGCTTGGGCAGCTCGCCGGTGCACACGCCATCACCGCCCATGAACTTGGTCTTGATGCCCAGCTGCTTCATCTGGCGGATCATCGGGCCGGCCACAGCGTCCATGCCGCCGTAGAACACCACGTCCGGGCGGGCGCCCTTGATCGACGTGAGGATGCCGGTGAAGTCAGTGGCCTTGTCGGTGGTGAACTCGTGCTTGACGATGGTCGCGCCGGCCGCCTTGGCCGCCTTCTCGAACTCGCTGGCCACGCCCTGGCCGTAGGCGGTGCGGTCGTCGATCACCGCCACTTGCTTTGCCTTGAGCTGCTGCACTGCGTAGCGGCCCAGCGTGCCGCCCAGCTGCGCGTCATCGGCCACCATGCGGAAGGTGGTCTTGAAGCCCTGGCGGGTGTACTTCGGGTTCGTCACCGACGGCGCGATCTGCGGGATGCCGGCGTCCGAGTAGATCTTCGCCGCAGGGATCGCGGTGCCCGAGTTCAGGTGGCCGACCACGCCGTTGACCTTGGAGTCGACCAGCTTCTGGGCCGCGGCCGTGCCCTGCTTCGGGTCGCCGGCATCGTCTTCGGCCATCAGCTCGAAGCGGGCCTTCTTGCCACCGATCAGGACGCCCTTGGCGTTCAGCTCGTCGATGGCCATGCGGGCGCCGTTCTCGTTGTCACGCCCCAGGTGGGCGGCCCCCCCGCTGAGGGCGGCCACGTGGCCGATCTTGACCACCAGGGTTTGTTGGGCAAAGGTGCTGCCGGCAGCGCCGGCCAGCGCCAGCATCGCGGCGATTCGGATGGGGGACATCATGGATGGAAATGAGGTGGACGTGAACGAACCCCCTGCACCGTATACGCCGGCCGGCTCGGTTCGCCAGAACCAACAGCCCGCAAGCGCACTGTCAGCATTGGGATTATGCCCTTGGTCAGGGTTTACCCTCGGCACTCTGGGGCCCGATGTTCGCCACGGGACACGTCCCCGGAGGTCGGAAACCTGCAACCCAAGGTGAGGATCGATGCGAAACCGGGTCACGGCAGATTTGTGGGACGCACAAAGAAAAGGGCCTGTGGTCTTTGCAGACAACAGGCCCCTGGATCCGTGGTGGAGAGGAGGAGGATCGAACTCCCGACCTTCGCATTGCGAACGCGACGCTCTCCCAGCTGAGCTACCCCCCCACAGAAAGAAGAAAAATTATAGCAGAGCCTACTCAGGCTGGCGCAAGGGGCAGGGGTCGGTTGGCGGGCTGCGCGTTGTTGGCGCGCCGCCGGGTCGTCGCAGATCAGGTGGGGGCGCGGCGCTGGCGTGCGCGGGCCAGGGCGGCTTCGATGATGCTGCGCTTGCGATCGAGCTCAGCGGGTGAGTTGGCCTTGGTGAGTTCGGCCAGGTGGGCAAGCTTGTGCTGTGCCTTGGCCGCCAGGGCCTCGGCATGGCTGGCCGAGAGGCGTTGCTGGCGGGCTTGGCGCGCGTCGTAGCGCTGTTTCGCGGCGCTGGCCTGCGCTGGGCTCCAGGCCTGCCAGCCGGTGCGGCTTGGCGTGGCGGATTCGACCTGGATGCAGTCCACCGGGCAGACGGGCAGGCAGAGTTCGCAGCCCGTGCAGTCCGGCTCGACGACGGTGTGCATGCGCTTGTTGGCGCCGACGATGCAGTCCATCGGGCAGGCCAGGATGCACAGGGTGCAGCCGATGCACCAGGCCTCGTCGATCCAGACGACGGTGCGTTCGGTCTCTGTGCCACACGACGGATCAAGGGCTGCAGCGGCCTGACCGGTGAGTGATGCGAGGCGTGCAATGCCCTCTGCGCCCCCTGGGGGGCAGCGGTTGATGGCGGCGTCGCCCACCGCGACGGCCTGGGCGTAGGCCCGGCAGTCGTCATAGCCGCAGCGGGTGCACTGGGTCTGCGGCAGCAGGGCATTGATCGCTTCGGCGCTGGCCGTCGGGGCAGGTGTGTTCTCGGGCATGGTGGACACGGCGGCGGATCGGAAGGCGCTCGGCAAACGGAGGTTCGTGTCGCGGGCTCAGGTGCCCACGCCAAGCAGCACCAGCACACCCAGCACGGCGAACACCACGGCTGCGATGCGGTGCACCACGTGCATCGGCACGAACTTCGTGGCGCGTTCGCCGAGCATCACCGCGGGGACGTTGGCGATCATCATGCCCAGCGTGGTGCCGGCGGTCACGGTGACCAGGCTGTGGTACTTGGCGGCGAGCATCACGGTGGCGATCTGGGTCTTGTCGCCCATTTCGGCGAGGAAGAAGGCCACCACCGTCAGCCCGAACACGCCCCAGCGGCCGCTGCCGCCGCCCTCCACCTCGTCGGCTTCGTCGGGGATCAGCATCCAGGCGGCGACGGCCAGGAAGGAGGCGCCGAGGATCCAGCGCATCCACTGCGGATCGATCAGCTGGGTGAGCCAGTCACCCAGCGCGGCGGCGCCGGCGTGGTTGGCCAGCGTGGCCACCAGGATGCCCAGGATGATGGGCACGGGCTTGCGAAAGCGTGCCGCGAGCAGCAGGGCGAGCAGCTGGGTCTTGTCGCCGATCTCCCCGAGCGCGACCACGCCGGTGGAGATGGCCAGGGCTTCGAGGGTCATGCGAGCGTTGGCGGTGGTTCGAGCGGCGGCAGTGTAACGGGGGGCTCAGCGGGGCAGGCTGCGCAGCGCCTGGCGCAGGTCCCGGTTGAGACGCCAGAGCGGGGGGTGGGAGGCGGGCTGGTCGGCCGGACCATAGCGGCAGGCGTCGAGCTGCCGCAGCGCGCCAGCGAGTGCCTCGCCGTCCGTTCCCCAGTGGCGCTGCACCGCGTCGGCCAGGCCACGGGCAGGCAGACGCGGCGCCTCGGTGAGGCCCCGCCGGGCCAGCTCGGCCTGCACGGCCGCGAGGGCGCGCAGCCAGGGCGCGCGGCGCCGGCTGCGCCAGCCGTCCCAGGCCGCCCACGCGGCGCCGGCCAGGCCCAGCGTCGCCAGGGCGGTCAGCAGGGTGCGCGCCGCGCTGTAGAGGTCGGGTGCGTCCCAGCCGATGTCGCGCAGCAGGTCCTGCTGGCGCTGACGGCCGTATTGCAGCACCCAGTCGTTCCAGCGGTGGTCGGCGGCGCTCCAGAGCTGGCGCAGGTGTTCGATCAGTGCCGGGTCGACCTGGGCCAGCGTGCCGGCAATGAGGCCGGGTGGCGCTCGCAGGCGCTGGCCGAGCCGGATGCGCTCGGGCGCGACGGCGGCCGTCGGGTCCACCCGCGTCCAGCCGGTGTCGGGCAGCCAGATCTCGGCCCAGGCATGGGCGTCGCTTTGCCGGATCTCCAGCAGGCCGTCGACCGGGTTGAGGCGCCCGCCCTGGTAGCCGGTGACGATGCGCGCGGGCACGCCGAGCGCGCGCATCACCACCACGTAGGCGGCGGCGTAGTGCTCGCAGAAGCCTTCGCGTTGGTCGAGCCAGAAGCTGTCGACCGCATCGGTGTCGCCCGGCAGGCCGGGGGCGAGGGTATAGGCATAGCCGGCGCGGCGGATGTGCGCCAGCACCGCCTCGCTGGCCTGGACGGGGAAGCGCTGCGGCGGCGCGTCGGCCAGGCCCGGCTGGGCGCGCAGGGCCGCGGCCCAGGCGCGGGTGCGTGGGTGCGCGCCAGCGGGCAGCGTGCGTTCGTCGTCCTTGACCCGGCTGTCCGCATCGGCCGCCTTGGCTCCCACGTGGCGCAGCGTCAGGAAGGCCTGCGCCTGCACGCGCACCCGCTCGGTCAGTGGCTGGCGGGTCTGCCAGTGCAGGTCGTCGCGCAGCGCGGGGCGCTCCTCCAGCCCGGCGATCGGCGGTACTTCTGGCGTGAATTCCAGCAACGGCAGGCTGGTCAGCCGGCTGGGTTCCAGCGTGGCGATGTAGCGCAGCGGGCTGTCGAGCTCGACCTGCAGCGGCGGCGCGGCCAGCGTCAATCCGGCCAGCTGGCCGGGCAGGGGGGCCAGGCTGATGCCGCCATCGTCGGCCCGCCAGCGCTGCCCGTCGTAGCGGCGCAGCACGGGGCCGCGGAAGTAGAGCAGCTCGCGCGGGGGCACCGGGGCGCCGAGGAATTCGACCCGCATCGCCAGGCGTTCGTCGCTGGCCAGCTCGGCCACCTGGCCGAGCTGTAGCTCGTCGGACAGACCGGTCTGGCCGGCCCCCGCGCCCGGCAGGCCCCACAGCGGCGGCAGGCGTGGGAAGAACAGGAACAGCAGCACGATCACCGGCGTGCCCAGCGCGGCGCTGCGCAGCGTCAGGCCCAGCACCGAGCGCAGGCTGGGGTGCCCGCCCGGCATGTGCGCCAGCGCCAGGGCCATCAGCAGGCCGAGCACCGCGGGGCCCATCGCCAGCGCCACCGCGAGCGACTGCGAGCGCAGGAAGGCCGCCAGCACCAGCACGAAGCCGAGGAAGAACACCACCACCGCATCGCGCCGGGCGCGCAGCTCCAGCGTCTTCAGCGCGGCCAGCAGCACCAGCAGCGTCAGGCCGGCCTCCTTGCCGAGCAGGCTGCTGTGGCTCCAGACGGTGCCGGCTGCCGCCACGGCCAGTGCCAGCAGCAGCCAGCGGCGGCCGGGCAGGGTGCGAGCGCGCAGGGCGATCCAGCCGCGCCACAGCAAGGCCGCCGCCGCGTAGAGCGCACACCACAGCGGCACGTGGGCGAGCTGCGGCAGCAGGGTCCAGCCGATCACGCCGAGCAGGAAGAGCGTGTCGCGCGCCTCCCGGCCCAGGCCGGCACCACCGGGGCGGTGCGAATGCAGGCCGCCCCGGCCGGCTCGCGAAAGCCAGCCCGTCATGGCGAGGTCTCCCCAGGCTGGCCCCAGCAGGCCAGCCGTTGCAGGGCCTCGCGGCGCTGGCCGGGGCCGAGGCCCGCCTCCAGCCGGCTGCCTGGCAGGTGCAGGGTGTAGGGCACGCCGGCCTGCTCGGCCGCCAGCACCCAGGCGGTCAGGCGCGCCAGGCGCCGCTCGGCGTCCAGCCCGGTGAGGGCGGACCAGTCCAGCTGCAGGTCATCGGGCGGGTGCCCGCCGGTCTCGCGGCTGACCAGGCTGCCGTCGCCGGCCAGGGCCTGGGCGCTGCGCTTCCAGTGCACCTGGCTCATCGGGTCGCCCCGCCGCCAGGCGCGCAGGCCGAGGGGCTCGTCGGCGGCCAGTGCCGGGCTGTTGCCCACGTTGGCCTGTTCGCCTGGGTGCGCCGCCTGCCAGGGCAGCGGCGGCACCGGGGCTTCGGGCGCCGGCCAGGCCAGCCAGCGGCCCGCCGGGTGCCACACCGCCCAAGCGCGGAACAGGCCGAAGGGAAAGCGCGTTTCCAGCGCCACGCTGCCGCAGCCCTGCCAGCCGCGCCGCGGCAGCACCTGGGCCAGCAGCACGCGGCCCTCGCCGCCGGCGCTCAGGTCGGCCCAGGTCCAGCCCTCGCTGCCGCGGGTGGCGAAGCCGCTGTGCGTGCCGCTGGGGCTCAGGCGCAGGCCGATGCCGTGGCGCGGCCGACGGGCCCGGCGAACCGACCATCGGCTGCGGGCCGACGGGGCCGCCTCACTGAGCGTGATGCGCAGGCTGGCCGCCTCGCCCACGAACACCGGCTCACCCGCCTGGGCCAGCAGCTGCAAGCCGCGCAGGTTGGCGTGGGTGCTGTGCATCGAGCTCAGGCCGATGCCGGCCAGCGCGAAGGTGAGCAGGTAGCCGAGGTTGAGCTGGTAGTTGATCGAGGCCAGCAGCAGCGTCAGCAGCAGCACGGCGAAGAGCCAGCCCGCGCCGGTGGGCAGGATGTAGACGTTGCGCTGCGTGAGCAGCAGGCGGTCGCTGCGCGGGTGCCGGGTGTCCCACCAGGTCTGCCAGCGGCGGCGCAGGGCCGGCCAGACCGCCATCACACCAACCCCAGCGCCTCGATCATGGCCGTGACCTGCTCGCCGGCACCGCGGCCAGCGCCGGGCACCGGCACCAGGCGATGCGCCAGCGCTGGCACCGCGACGGCCTGCACGTCGTCCGGGCTGACGTGGCCCTGGCCCTGCAGCAGCGCGTGCGCACGCGCCACCCGCAGCAATGCCAGGCCGGCGCGCGGCGACAGGCCCTGGCGGAACCAGCGGCCCGAGCGCGTCTCGGCCAGCAGGGCCTGCACATAGTCCAGCAGCGGCTCGGCCACGTGCACCGCGCGCACGCTGTCCTGGACGCTGCGCAGCTCGGCGGGGGTCATCACCGGCTGCAGGCGCGCCAGCCACCCGCGCCGGTCCTCGCCGGCCAGCAGGCTGCGCTCGGCGACGCGGTCGGGGTAGCCCAGCTGGATGCGCATCAGGAAGCGGTCGAGCTGGCTCTCGGGCAGCGGGTAGGTGCCGAGCTGGTCACCGGGATTCTGCGTGGCGATGACGAAGAAGGGTTCCGGCAGTGCGCGGGTCTGCCCGTCGCAGCTGACCTGGTGCTCCTCCATGGCCTCGAGCAACGCGCTCTGCGTGCGCGGGCCGGCGCGGTTGATCTCATCGGCCAGCAGCACCTGCGTGAACACCGGACCCTGATGAAAGACAAAGCCCTCGCGCGCGCGCTCGTAAATACTGACGCCGATCAAGTCACTGGGCATCAGGTCCGCGGTGAACTGGACGCGGGCGAACGCCAGTCCGAAGGATTGCGCGAGCGCATGCGCCAGGGTGGTCTTGCCGACGCCGGGCAGGTCTTCGATGAGAAGATGGCCCCCGGCGAGCAGGCAGGCCACGCCATGGCGGATCTGCGTTGGCTTGCCGACGACGATGCTGCCGACCTGCTCCAGCAGCCGGTTAAGCTGCTGGCTGGTTTGCTGTGTCAGGTGCTTGTGAACTTGGTCCTGCATCCTGTCGACCATACCCGAACAAAAGAGGAGCTGGCTGCCGGTGCTCGCCCGCCACAGCCGAAGAACGCCATGACGACTGCCTACTTCACGCACCCGGATTGCCGCGGCCACGACATGGGCGCGGGCCACCCGGAGTGCCCGCAACGCCTGGATGCGATCGAGGACCACCTGCTGGCCACCGGCCTGGACATTGCACTCACCCGCATGGACCCGCCGCTGGCGCGCCACGAGGACCTGATGCTGGCGCACTCGGAGCGCTACCTGCTTGAGCTCGACGAGTTCCTGCGCCAGGCGGTCGAGACGGGTGAGCACAAGGCGCTGGACCCGGACACCACCGTGTGTCCCGGCACCCGCCAGGCGATGCTGCGCTCGGCCGGTGCGGCCGTGGCGGCCACCGATGCGGTGATCGACGGCCGTGCCATCAACGCGTTCTGCGCCATCCGCCCGCCCGGCCACCACGCCACGCGCTCGGAGGCGATGGGGTTCTGCTTCTACAACAACGTTGCGATCGCGGCGCGCCATGCGCTGGACGTGCGCGGCCTCAAGCGCGTGGCGATCATCGACTTCGACGTGCACCACGGCAATGGCACCGAGGACATCGTGGCCGGTGACGACCGCATCCTGATGGTCAGCTTCTTCCAGGACCAGCTCTACCCCTACAGCGGTGGCGTGCCGCTGGGCGACAACATGGTCAACGTGGCGGTGCCGGCCTACACGCGCGGCATGGAGATCCGCGAGCTGATCGACGCCAACTGGATGCCCGCGCTGGAGCGCTTCAAGCCCGAGATGATCTTCATCTCCGCCGGCTTCGACGCCCACCGCGAGGACGACCTGGGCCAGCTCGGCTTGGTCGAGGCCGACTACGCCTGGATCACCCAGCGCCTGGTGGACCTGGCCGAACGCCACTGCAAGAACCGCATCGTCTCCTGCCTGGAGGGCGGCTACGTGCTCAGCTCGCTGGCGCGCAGCGTGGCCGCGCACCTGCGCGTGCTGGCGGGGGTCTGACCCGCGCGGGCCGGTGCCGCAATCGCATCAACGTCAACTTCAGCTTCAACTTCAGCGTCAGCGCGGCCCGCGGTCCTCGGCACCTTCGGGGGCCTCGGTGGCCTCGAACTCCACGGCGATGCGCATGCGCGCCTTCACGGCGCGGCCCTGCAACTCGCCCGGGGTGAAGCGCGCCGCCAGGAAGGCCTGCCGCGCCGCCTCCTGGAACACCACCGGCAGTTCGGCCTCGCCGCTGTCGATGCGCACCCGCTGCACGCTGCCCTGCTCGTCGATGAACAGCGTCAGCTCACCGCGGTGGCGGCCGGGTGGCGCCCCCGGTGGGTAGGTGAGCAGCACCTCGCCCAGGGGCTGCGGCACGACGCTCAGCGCACTGCGGGGCAGGTACTCGGCGCCATCATCCGGCCCTGCCAGCGCCGGGCCGGCCAGGGCCGGGGTTTGGGACGGGGTCTGATGCGGACTCGACGCAGCCGTTTCTGCCGATGGCGCTTCGTCGTGCGGTGCTGCATGGGGGGGCGGCTCCGCGGCCCGTTCGATCGCCGGGGGCGGTACCGGCGCGCTCGCGTCGTCGGGCACCGGTGTGCTGCGGACCAGCACGCTGCGGGGCCGGCTGCTGGCCGCGCCATCGGCGGGCCGCCGCCCGGCCGATGGTGGCTCGCCAGTGAGCAGGCCCAGCAGGCCCAGGTGAGCCAGCAGCGACGCAGCGGCCAAGCCGGCGAGGAGCCCGCGGCGTGCCGGCCCGGGCGCAACCGCCCTGGTCAATCCACCAGTTCGCGCCACGAACTGCGCTTGGCGGGCAGGGGCGGGGAACCGCCGAGGGTGCTGACCGTGGTGGTCTCCGGGGGACCTTTCTTGAGCGTCACCAGCACCTTCAGGTCCGGCGCGGTGATGCGGCCCAGGCCGCTGATCAGCGAGTCGTAGCCCTTCCCGTCGAGGACGGTGCCCAGGCCGAGGTCGAACTGGTAGAGGTAGGCCGTGCCACCGGCGGTGCACATGGCGGTCACCGGGATGCTGGAGGCAAAGGCCAGTACCCCGTTGGCCAGTGGCAGGCCGTCGACCACCACGCGTTCACGTGCCGACTGATCCAGATCGACATACCAGCCGTTCTTGGCCGTCCAGTCCACCGACGCCGGCGTGGTGATGCGGCGGTTGCTGCCCAGGGTCTGCTTGACCAGGTTGGCCTCATCGCTGCGCAGCACGCCCAGGCCGGTGTCGCCCAGGTCGGTCAGGCTGTCCTTGACGGCGTAGATGCTCTGCAGGGTGGCATCGCTGAGGTCGGACTCGTCCAGGAAGCGGCCGGTGCCGACGGCCACCACCGCCACCTTGCCCGTGCCGGCGCGGATCTCGGTGAGCACGGGCTTGGTGGTGATGGGCTGGATCGTCGTCTTGTCCGCCGCACGTGCCTGCCCCAGCAGCCGGGCCTCGGTGCCGGCGGGTGGCACGCGGTTGTCGGGGTCGAAGCGCCACAGGTTGCCCCGCAGGTCACCGCCATAGAAGCGCAGCGCGGTGTTGTCGCTGTCGTTGGCGATCCAGGCGTTGATGCGCATCAGGTTGCTCGGGGTGCTGCTGTCGCCGGCCGGGGCGGTGCCGATCTTGGTCTCCAGCTCTGCCACCTTGGCGCCCGTGAGGGCGTTGACGACGAAGAGGCGGCCATTGCCGTCGCCCGGTGAGACGTTGTTCACCCCGGAGCTGAAGGCCACCACCCAGGTGCCGGAGGCATTCTTGGTGATGATCGGGTTGCCCAGGCTGAGGCCCAGGTTGCTGTCGGTCACGAAGCGCCCGAAGCTGCTGCCCACGGCCGCCGTCTGGCCGAACTCCCAGAGCAGGGTCGGGCTGGTGGGGTTGGTCACGTCCAGCGCGTAGTAGGTTCGCCCACCGGCGCCGAGGCCACCGACCAGGATGGTCCGCCACTGCGAGGTCGTCGCATCGTAGACGTCGGCCACCACCGGGGTGGCATCGACGAAGTAGCGGTGGTTGTTGGCGTAGTTCCGGTCGGCCAGGCGCCAGAGTTCGGGGATCACGGCGGTGGGGACGTAGGCCCAGAGCTCGGTGCCTCCGCCATTGGCGGCGGTGTCCACCTTGAAGGCATGCAGCATGCCGTCGTTGGCCGCCACGTAGAGCACCTTGGTGCGGCTGGCCTGGGCGGTCGCGTAACTGGCATAGCCGGCATCGGCGTAGCCGAACGGCGGCTTGCCGGCGTAGACCGGAGCGGCGTTGACGAGGTCACCCAGCAGCTGCGTGCGCGTGCGGAAGACCCGGTTGTCCGCCGAGGCGGCCGACAGCTCCAGCGTGCGGCTGCCCCGGAGGTAGTCCACCAGGTTGCTGCCGGTGGCCTGCGCCACGGCGGCCGTGGAGATGGCGCCGGTGCCGCTGCACTGCGACAGCAGGATCGTCGCGCTGCTGCAGCGGTTGTCGAAGGGCGTCGCCAGCCCGGCCATGCCGAGGTTGGCGTAATTGAACGCGGCCAGGCTGCCGTTGCCGTTGAAGTAGATCGTGCGCGCGGTGCCCTGGGCGGTCAGCCGCTGGGCGGCGCTCCACAGGGGCGTGCCGCTGGTGTCGGGCAGGGTCACCGTGCCATCCGTCGCCACGTTGTACTTGTAGGCCCGCACATCGCCGCTCCAGTGGGCGGTGGTGTAGCTGGGCATGAAGAACCAGTCGTCGCCGCTCACCGGTGTCTGGCTGCTGGAGGCCGCGGCAGCGCCGGTGCCGGAGTCCTCGGCAATCGAGCGGAAGGTGTCGGTGATGGCCGCGGCCAGCGAGGTCGGATCGGTGGCCGCAAAGTACTCGCCCCGTCCGTTCACCGCGGCGTGCCAGAGGTCGTCGACGTGGGTGGCGTTGCCCCAGGTGCTGTACCCGGGCGAGGTGGGCGCCAGCGTGCCGCTGGGGACCGGCCAGTTGAGCGTGCCCGCCGTCAGGGCGGCCAGGTCGCTCGGCTTCAGGTAGCCTTTCACGCCCAGGCCGAGCGTGAATAGGTTCATGTGCTGGTGCGTGGCCCTGTCCTTGTCGGTGGTGAAGACGTTGTTGGGCATGCTGTCTTCGGTGCGCAGGTCGGTGGCGTAGTAGTACTGGGCCACGTCGGCCAGGGAGGCGACCGCGCCGAGGGCATCGCGCATCGGCAGGGCTTCGCTCCCGTCCTCGTTGCCGATCGCCGTGCCGTCGAGCTTGACCACCTTGACGTCGCTGTTCCAGTAGCCATCGGTGGACAGCAGCGTGTAGTTGCGCTGGCAGGAGTACTGGATCGGGTCGTAGCTCTGGCCAGAGACCTTCTTGCCGTAGTAGCGGCCCACCTTGGAAATCGTGTCGCGCAGCGGCGTGTAGCCCACCGTGGGCACGCCGTAGAGCAGGTCGAAGAAGCGGCTGCGCTGCGTGGTGCCCGTGCCGCCGGCAAAGTCGGCCACGTCGAGGAACTTCGATCCCGTCACCGTCTCGGCGGCGCCCGAGTCGCTGATGACGGTGAAGCCGACCCGGAAGCTGTCGCTGACTCCCGCCATCGCCCGGCCCGCCGCCGTGCGCGTCATCAGCTGGCGCGTGCGGTAGTAGGCGTACCAGTTGGCGTAGTTCTGCGCCTCGGTCGAATCGGCGGTCACGACATGCCGTTTCCATTTCGTGTCGGTGTCGGTGATCGAGGCGTACTGCGTCATGCATTCGTCGTAGAACCCATCGACGGTCACTCCCCCCCATTCCGAGTACGACCAGGACATGGCGGCTTTGGTAGCAGTGCTACCGGTGTACGTGTAGTAGAAGCGGTTGCTGAGATCGGTCTTGCCTGCCGAGGTGTTGTAGCCATTGACCCAGGCTTCTTTGAAGGTCGCGTTCAGGTATTCGCTGCCATCGGCTTTCTTGGGCAGTAGATAGGTCACCTTGGGGTTGTAGGCCACGCCGTTGCACTGTGACGAGTAGTAGCCCACCGCGCTGGTGGAGTACATCTCGTCGGGCATGTACTCGCTGAGCATCGAGTTGGAGTCGTCCAGCACGAACATCACGTTCGGCTTGGGGCTGACGCCCTGGCCCAGGGGCAGCTGCGACACGGGTGTGGTGGCGCCCAGCACGGCGCTGCAGCCCAGGGTGGCCAGCAGGGCGAGCAGGGGCTTGACGGGCAAGGGGTGGCTGCAATGGTCCCCGCGGCGGCGCAGGACCGCACCAGTCATGCGGTGGGGTGTGGAGGTGTCCATGCCGGCAGTGGATTCAGTCATCCGGTTCAGTAATGCACCACCGTGTCGGTGAAGCTCAGCGTGTTGCGCGCGCCCTTGGCTCGCACCAGGATGCGGTAGTACTGGGTCTGCACCGGGGTGCTCAGGTGCTTGGGATTGGTGTAGTCCAGCGAGCCGCTGTCACCGGTGGTGGCCAGGCTGGCGGTCATCGGGCGGGCGCAGTGCAGCGTGCTGGTGGCGGCCGACGGATCGCCGGTGCCGCTGCACAGCCGCAGGATCAGGTAGCGCGCCTGCACGCCGTTGGCCAGGGTCTGCGTGGCAAAGGGCTTCAGGCAGGGGCTGTGGCCGCCGCAGTTGTTGTCGTCCCAGTCGATCAGCGTGCGGGTGGCGGCCGTGCCGTTGCCGGTGGGGTCGAGCGAGGCGACGTTGGCGGCGTAGTAGCCGCCGGTGGAGAGGGTGTCGTGCAGCGCGGCGGTGCCGATGCGCGGCGAGAGCCAGTCGATCGCCCGGCGGGTGGCGTCGTCGGCGGCCAGCAGGCTGTCCTGCTTGAAACCGAGGTTGCCGAGGATGCCGCTGCCGGTGTTGACCGCACGGATCAGCGCCACCGCCGCCAGCGACAGGCCGACCAGCGCGATGAGCGAGAACATCAGCGAGACGCCGCGCTGGGCGCGGGGCCAGGCGGGCAGGCGGTGGGCCACAGGGCCGGGGATCGGGCGGTGCATGGCGGACCTCAGGATTGCCAGAGCATGTTGCGCAGCGGCACCACGGTCTCGAAGGTCTTGTAGTGGAAGTGCTGCCAGTCGGTCAGGCGGTCCACGCCCAGGCAGGCCCAGGTGCCGTCGCCGGCCGGGCTCCACACCGGGTAGTTGCCCGTTGCGGTGGGGCCCAGGGCGCAGTTGGCGGTGCTCGGCCTGGCCACCGTGACCACCTCCTTCTCGTAGTGGGTGCTGCGTGCCACCACCACGACGCGCAGCGCGACGATGCGTGCCCAGCCCTGGGCGGTGGTGGGGGCGGTGGCGTCCCAGACGTCGGCCACGTTGTCGGGCGGCGTGGTCGTGTCCTTGCCGTAGACGGCCTGCAGGTCGACGATCTGCGGTTGCAGGTCGGTCCAGCTGGTGTCGCTGGGCCACTGGGTCGTGGTGCTCGCTGCGCCAAAGCGCCGCTGCATCGTCTGCAGGCCCTTGCCGGCGAGGCGATAGCGGGTCATCACCAGCTGGCCCAGGTCGACGATGTAGCTGCCGGCTTCGAAGGCCACTGCACCCGCGGTGGCACCGGGGTAGATCGCCAGGCCCGAGCCGGCGTCCGGGTTGGTGGCGCCATCATGGTTCCACGCGCCGGTGCTGCCGGTCGCGTGCGGCACCACCAGCAGGTTGGCCGGGTCCGGGGCGGCGCTGACGTTGAAGAGCGCGCACCAGTTGCTGCCCTCGGTGTAGGTCTTGGGCACGGCCAGCAGGAGGTCGCCGAGCTGGATGTCGACGTTGGTGGCGCCGTCCAGGTCGAAGGCAGCAGCGTTTCGGAAATGGCCCTTGATCTTCAGCGGCACGGCAAAGCCCTTGCCGTTGCCGCGCATCAGGGTGAGGATGTCGGGCGCGCCGGATGCGCCATCCTCGATCACCACCGACGCGAGCACGAGCTCTGCGGTCGGCTCGGCCAGGAGCTTGTAGCGCATCCTGCAGCCGGCGCTGTTGGTATTGGTCAGGCCCCAGCCGGACATCTGCAAGTCGCGCTGCAGGCTGTGCAGGGCCACGGCGCCGTTGATCTGGGCGTCGGCGCCGCCGGTGGTGTTGCGCTTCTGGCTCTCATACAGACGCACCACCTGGGTGATCACCAGGACCGCCAGCAGGCCGATCGTCAGGCCGACCATCAGCTCGATCAGGCTCACGCCGGCCTGTCGCAGCCACTGCGGCTGGCGGCTGGGGGGGCTCGGTGGGCGGGCCATGGTCATCACAGGCTCGGGTTCAAGTTGATGGCCGTGGCGGTGCTGAAGCGGTGGCTCCCTTCGGCCGGTACCGTCCAGAGGATCTGGATCGCCACCTGCCCGCTGGTGCCGTTCGGGCTGATCTCGTAGCTGGCACCGGGCAGGCGGGCCTGCAGCCGGCTCTCCCAGGCGGCACAGCGGGCGTAGGCGTTGCACGAGGCGGTGGCGTACGAGGCCAGGTTGGGGGCATCGGTCCACATCGTGCCCACCAGGTCGCTGGCCAGGTTGGCCGCGTCGGCACGGAACTTGGCGCTGCTGTTGGCCCGGGTCATCGACGCCTGCAACCCCACCAGGCCGAGCGTGCCGAGCATGAAGATGAGCAGCGCGATCAGCGCCTCGATCAACGCGAAGCCGCGCTGGCGGCGGGGCAGGCAGGTGCGGGCGGAGGAGCGGCGGCGCATGGCGGGGGTGGGCAGGAGAGTTGTCAGGGCGGGCGTCGTGTTGGGGCGGTGCTCAGCACCTGCGCGGGTCGTCGATGCCGGTTGGCAGGTCCGGCAGGCAGCTGCGCACGCTGCCGGCCCCGTCGATCCGCAGTTGCATCCGGGTGGCCGTTCCCCCGCCGTGGGTGATTTCCAGGCAGCGCAGCGGCGTCACGTCACTGGTGGGGCGTCCGAGGCTGTCGAACTTCACCTGCGTCTGGCTGGTGGCGGTGGTGCAGGTGGGGGGGGTGGTGCTGGTGTCCAGGACCTTTACGGCCACCTGGACCTGGGCGGACCCGTCGCCCTGGGCGTGCTTCTCGATGATCTGCGGGGCGGTGGACTCGCTCGGCGCGGCGTTGCAGAGGCCCTGCGGGCTGGCCAGGCTGACCACCCAGGAGGCCGAGGTGGCCGACAGGGCGCAGTTGCCGTCCAGCAGACCCGGGTTGCCCGATGCGTGGCTGACCAGCGAGAACAGCACGTTCTGGTTGCGCCGCACGGCCTCGGCCCGCGCCTTCTGCAGGCCGTTGGTGATCGATTCGGCCGCGTTGCGCACCTGGGTGCTGCGCATCCACTCGGCCGCGCTGGGCGCCACGGCCAGCAGCAGCAGGCCCAGCACGGTAACGGTCACCAGCATCTCGATCAGGGTCAGGCCGCGCACGGCCTGCCGAGCCATCGGGCGGGTGTCGACGGGGCTCAGCATTCGGAACCCTTCACCAGCCAGCAGGCCTTGCCGGTCATGTCGGCCCCCTTGAACTTCGTGGTGGCCTTCACGTTGCCATGGGTCACCGTGTAGATGTGCGCGCTGCCCAGCGCGGTGGTGCTGGTGGCGGTGAGCAGGTAGCCCTGGCCCGAGTCGGTCAGGCTGCAACCGAAGGTGAAGTACTTGACCCCTGACGGACTGGCGATGACCTTGGTGGCGCTGGCGGCATCCGGTGCACAGGTGCTGCCGCTGCCGTAGGCCCGGTTGTCCTGGAAGTGCTGCTCCATCGTCACCTGGTACTGGCTGAGGAAGGTGAAGGCCTCGGGCACCCGCCCGCGGCGCAGGTAGTCGGTGTAGGAGGGCAGCGCCACGGCAGCCAGGATGCCGACCACCGCCACCGCCACCATCAACTCCAGCAGCGTGAAGCCGTGGGACGACCGCCGCAGCGGCCACCGTGTCGGCCGGCGGATCGGGGAGCAGGAAGGTGGGACGGGCATGGCGATCTTTTCAATTCAGGACTGAGGCGATCGTAGGCGCTGAACCACTGCCCGTCAGCCCGCCGGGCTGCCGCTCATCTGCCTGGGGTGGCCGTTCGTCCGGGTTGCGGGCGGCCGGCCAGACTCCGAAAGTCGAGTGACTCTCGACGGTTTCCGTCTGTTGAGAGTCGAGCTGCACTGCCTGGGACGCCGGAGCGCATCGAGGCCAAGCTGGTATGCGTCGAAAAAATGAGAGATCCTCCCAGCTGTCGTCTTCCTGCACGGCTTGGGTTGGCATCGGCACTGATCGAGTGGGATGAGCGCGAAGCGAGCGAAGTGCGGTTGCAGCAAGCCGTCGAGGTGTGTCGGGACGGGCTGGAGCATCTGACGGGCAGTTCGTTGCCTAAGCATCAGACACTGTTCGCTCACATGCTGGATCGGGCGGAGCGGGCCTTGATGGCAAGGTCAGCAAAGCAGGCTCAGTGGGAACCTGGCAGATCTTCAGTGTGGAAAGTGTCAGGCAAGTATCAAGTCGGGGCGGTGACTTGGACGTTGCCGGGGTCATCGCAGGTTATCCCGCCGGATTGAGGTGCAGGTCCTGCCGATTGACCGCTGCGACCGAATTGGCCTGCAGACTTGATCCTCACGCGGGCCTTGAGGCCACGCTGGCAAAAAGCCCGCACTCGGCGGGCTTGATCCATGCTGCCGCCGAGGGGATCAGCGCATGGCTTGCCGTGCCGCCTGGGCTAGGAAGCCGCTGCGCGAGGCGCCGTGCGCCCGGGCGTAGTCGTCGATGCGTGCCAGCAGCACGCGCGGTAGGGTGATGTTGATTTTCTCCGCCGGGCCGAAGTACTTCTCCACCGGCACCTCCACCACCGCCCAGACGCCCCCCGCATAGTCCGGATTGGCCTGGTGCTCGGCAATGGGCCGGCGTTCGGGCAGGTCAGCGCCGTCTTCGATCAGGGTCTCGGCGTGCAGGTCGATCGCCTCCTGCGCGCTTTCCAGCGCGGCGTCGAGCGTGTCCCCGCCTGAGAAGCAGCCGGGCAGGTCGGGCACGATCACGCCGTAGCGCGTGCCATCGTCGGTGTGCAGGACCACGGTGAATTTCATGTGCGTCGCTCCAGTCTTTCGGGTCACTTGCGCCAGCCGGCCTGGCGCTGGATGCTGTACAGCGTGGGCGTCGGGATGTCGCCATCCGGATGCTTCACCGTCACCAACCCCGGCTTGCTGGGGTGCTTGAACTGGTGGTGCGAGCCCTTGACCCGCGCCAGGAACCAGCCGTCGGCTTCCAGTTGCTTGATGACCTGCTTGCTGTTCACGGTGGTTATTGTATCCACCTTGATGTGGTAATCAACACTATAACCACTGGTTTGCACGAAGGGCCTGTACTCGATGGGCCCGGCCTGAGCGCGGTGATGAAGATCTGCCGGGCTACTCAGCCGGATCCATGCGAAGGCGCAAGCGATTGATGTCAGGCTCGCACGCCTCAATGAAAGTCCCGCGAGCTGGTTGCCAGCCCACCGAGCCAGGCGCTGACGTCGATCAGCCGGCGTGCCACCAGGTGGCTCACGCCGTCGCGACGCTGCCAGGTGCCGAACACCACCAGCAGGCGCGAACCGATCAGCGCCTGGCGCTGGGCCAGGCGCAGGTCCTTCCAGACGATGACGTTGATGGGGCCGGTCTCGTCCTCCAGCGTGACGAAGACGGTGCCCTTGGCGGTGCCGGGCTGCTGGCGGGTGGTGACCAGGCCGCAGGCGCGCACGCTGCGGCCGTTGGGGAGGCGCGCCAGCTCGGCGGCGCTGCGCACGCCGCGTGCGGCCAGCCGCTCGCGCAGCAGTGCCAGCGGGTGGCGGCGCAGCGTCAGGCCGGTGGCAGCGTAGTCCAGCGTGATGGCCTCGCCCTCGGGCGCTTCGAGCAGCGCGAGCTGGGCGTGCTCGCCGGATTCATCCACCGGCGCGCCGTGCAGCAGGCTGCCGCGCCCGCCGGAGCGTGGGGCGGCCGCGGCCCAGACCTGCTCGCGGCGGTGGCCGGCCAAGTGGCCCAGTGCGTCGGCACGGGCCAGCACCTGCAGCTCGGCCGGGGTGAGGTCGGCACGCCGCGCCAGGTCGGCCACGTCGGCGAACGGCCGCTCGGCCCGCGCGGCCAGCAGCCGGGCGATGGCCGCATCGGAGGCGCCCTTCACCAGCCGCAGCCCCAGCCGCACGGCCGGCCTCTCTCCTCCCCCCTTTGAAAAAGGGGGGCCGGGGGGGATTTCCCCAGCAGCCTCCAGCGTGCAGTCCCACTCACTGGCCGTCACATCCACCGGCCGCACCTCGACGCCATGCCGGCGGGCGTCCTGCACCAGCTGCGAGGGGCCGTAGAAGCCCATCGGCTGCGAGTTCAGCAGCGCGGCCAGGAAGGCGGCCGGCTCGTGGCACTTCAGCCAGGCGCTCAGGTAGGCGATCAGCGCGAAGCCGAAGGCGTGGCTCTCCGGAAAGCCGTAATCACCAAAGCCCAGGATCTGCCGGAAGATGCCCTCGGCGAACTCGCGCGCATAGCCGTTGGCCACCATGCCCTCGACCACCCGGTCCTGGAAGCGGTGCACGCCGCCCTTGCGCCGCCAGGCGGCCATCGCGCGGCGCATCTCGTCGGCCTCGCCGGCAGAGAAGCCGGCGGCGATCATGCACACCTGCATGACCTGCTCCTGGAAGATGGGCACGCCCAGGGTGCGCTTGAGCGCCGCATCCAGCGCCGGGTAGGGCGAGTCGGCGCGCTCGCGGCCCTGCTTGCGCTTCAGGTAGGGGTGCACCATGCCGCCCTGGATCGGGCCGGGGCGCACGATGGCCACCTCGATCACCAGGTCGTAGAACTTGTCGGGCCGCAGCCGCGGCAGCATGCTCATCTGCGCGCGGCTCTCGATCTGGAAGGTGCCCACGGTGTCGGCGCGCCGGATCATCGCGTAGGTGGCGCCATCCTCGCGCGGGATGTGCTGCGGCGTCCAGGGCTCGCGTGCCGGGTCCTGCGTGGCAGCCCAGGCCTCGGCGGTGCGGCCATGCCAGGCGTTGGTCAGCTGCAGCGTCTTGCGCAGCACGGTGAGCATGCCCAGGGCGAGCACGTCGACCTTGAGCAGGCCGAGCGACTCCAGGTCGTCCTTGTCCCACTGGATGACGTGGCGCCCGGCCATGGCGGCCGGCTCGATGGGCACCAGCCGCGAGAGCTTGTCGCGCGAGATCACGAAGCCGCCGCTGTGCTGCGAGAGGTGGCGCGGGAAGCTCAGCAGCGTGGTGGTCAGCTCCAGCCACTGCTGCGTGACCGGCGCGGCGGGGTCCAGCCCATGTTCGGCCAGCCGGGCAAGCGACTCCTCGCGGCGGTCGAACCACTGGTGCGACTTGGCCACCGCGTCGATCAGCCGCGCGTCCAGGCCGAGTGCGCGGCCCACGTCGCGCAGGGCGCCGCGCACGTGGTAGGTGGACACGGCGGCGGCCAGCGCGGTGCGGTCGCGCCCGTACTTGGCGTAGATGTACTGGATGACCTCCTCGCGCCGCTCATGCTCGAAGTCCACGTCGATGTCCGGCGGCTCGCCCCGCTCGCGGCTGACGAAGCGCTCGAACAGCAACGTCGTCTGCGTCGGGTCCACCTCGGTGATGCCCAGGCAGTAGCAGACCGCCGAGTTGGCCGCCGAGCCGCGGCCCTGGCAGAGGATGCCCTGGCCGCGGGCAAAGTTGACGACGTCGTAGACCGTCAGGAAGAAGGCCTCGTAGTGCAGCTCGGCGACCAGCGCCAGCTCGCGCTCGATCTGCGCGCTCACGGCCTGGGGCACGCCCTCGGGGTGGCTGTGCGGCGGGTAGCGTCGCGCGGCGCCGGCCAGCGTCTCGTGGCGCAGCCAGCTGGTGGTGCTGTGGCCGGGCGGCACGATCTCCTGCGGGTATTCGTAGCGCAGCTCGTCCAGGCTGAAGTCGCAGCCGTCGGCGAGGCGCAGCGTTTCGTCCAGCCAGGCGCGGCGGTAGATCTGCGCCAGCGCCAGGCGGGGGCGCAGGTGCTGCTCGGCGTTGCGTGCCAGCAGCGCGCCGCAGTCGCTGAGCGCGGCGCGGTGGCGCACGGCGGTCAGCGTGTCGGCCAGCGGCTTGCGGGAGCGCACGTGCATGCGCACGTCGCCCAGCGCGACGATGGGCACCCCGGTGGCCTCGCTGGCGGCCTGGGCCCAGGCGCTGCGCAGGCTGTCGTCGGCGTGCTGCAGCAGTGCCAGGCCGAGGCGGGCGCGCTCGCCGAAAGCGGCCGCGGCCCAGCGGGCCTGGGCGAGGGTGCGCTCGGCACCGTCGATGGGGGTGGCGGCATCGGCGGCATCGGCGGCTTCGGCGGGATCAGCCGGGTCGATGGGGACCTCCGGGTCGTCCGCGGCACAGCGTGGCAGCACGATGGCCCAGCAGCCTGGTGCGCCGCGAAGGTGGCTGGCGCTGTCGGGGCCCTGCGCCAGATCGTCCACGCCCAGCGCGTACTCGCCCTTGGGCCGTCGGCTGCGCGCCAGGGTGATCAGCTCGGCCAGGTTGCCGTAGCCCTCGCGGTGGCGGGCGATCAGCAGCAGCCGGCCGCCCGGGCCGCTGCGGCCGGCGGCGAGGCGAAACGAGGCGCCGACCAGCAGCCGCAGCGGGTTGCCGGCCTGGCGTTGGCGCTTGGCCTCCTCGTGGGCGCGCACCACGCCGGCCAGCGAGCACTCGTCGGTGATGGCCAGCGCGGCGTAGCCCAGCTGGGCCGCACGGGCCACCAGCTCCTCGGCGTGCGAGGCGCCGTCCAGGAAGCTGAAGTTGCTGCGGCAGCACAGCTCGGCATAGGCCGGCAGCGCGCCGAAGGTGCCGAGCGGGCCCGGCAGGCCGAGCGGGCCGATGGAGCCGCTGTCGCGCGGGCCGGCCAGCGGCGGCACGGGCGGCGGCTCCTTGGCGGGCTGGGCGGGTTCGGGCATGGGGCGGTTGGCCGCAGTCGGCTGGGCAGTCAGCGGGGCAGTCAGCCGAACAGGCCGTGCAGGAACCAGCGCGGCGTGGCCAGTTCACCCGCGTCTGCTGCGGTTGCCGGGCTGCGGTCACGGTAGACCCAGCACAGCGTGCCGTCGTCGGCCAGCGCCACGTGGTAGTCGCGCCGCACCAGGGCGCCGTCGTGCCAGCCGGTCTCGATGCGCTCGGCGCGGGTGAGCAGGCGCAGTGGCTGGCCGAGGTGGACGGGCAGCTCGCCGTTCCGGCTCAGGGGCAGCGGCTGCGGCGTGGCCAGCAGCCAGGTGGGGCGGGGCAGGCCGTGGTCGGCGCTCGGCGGGCGGCGGGCAGGGGTGCCAGCCGCCCCCGTCCTGATCCCCACCTCGGCCGGCAGGCGGCGCTCCGCGTGTTCGGGGCGGGCATCGGCCTGCAGCTGGATGCATTGCACTTGGTCGGCGCCGAGCCGGGCGCGCAGGCGGTCGATCAGGCCGGCCCGGGCATCGGCGTGGGTCTGGTCGTCCAGGGCGTCGGGCAGCAGCGCCCGGGGCCGGCCGGCGTCGGGCAGGTGGCGGGTGAGATCGAGCGTCAGGCGGTCCACCGGGGCGCGCAGCTCAATGCGTTGCAGGCGTTCGCGCAGCAGCGTCAGCAGGTGCGCCGCGTCGCGGCTGGGGGTGGCCAGGTCGAGCGTCAGCACATCGTCGGCCAGCCGGCGGCGTGCGCCGTATTCATGCTGCAGGCGCAGCTCGATGCCCTGCGCTGCCCGCCAGCGCAGCGCCAGCCAGCCGCACAGGGCCTGCACCAGCGGGGCCAGGGCGGCTTCGAGCGCCGGCACCGCTTCGGCCGGATGAGGCAGTTCGAGGCCGAGCCGGCAGGCCTCGGGCGGCTCGAACCAGCGGCGCGGGTCGGGGCGCCGGCCTTCGGCGCGGTCCAGCGCGTCCAGCCAGGCCGCGGCCCCGCGCCGGGCCAGGCCGCTGCGGGGCAGCCGGCGCAGGTCGGCCACGCGGCGGGCACCGAGGGCCTGCAGCATCTGCAGGCTGTCGGCCGTGGTGTCGATCGCCTTGTCCACCGGATTGGCGAGGAAGCCGGCCACCAGCGCCAGCGGCAGGGGCTGCAGGGCCCGCCGGGTGCTGGCCAGCTGGATGCAGCGGCGGCGCGGCCCTGGCGGCCGGCGGCCCCTGCGATCCGGCGGGTCGGCCTGCGCGGCCAGCCACTGCGCCGCCAGCGGCGTGGCCGCCAGGCCGCAGCGCAGGGTGAAGCCGCTGCCGCGTGCCAGCGCCAGGGCCCGGCGCAGCAGGGCGCGCAGGCCACCGAACAGGCGCAGGCTGGCGTGGATGTCCAGCAGCAGCTGGGCCGGCGGAGCGATCTCGATGCTGGGCGTCAGGCTACCCAGCGCCAGCGCCAGGCGCTGCAGGGCGGCCGCCTCGCGCACCGGGTCGCGCGCCAGCAGCAGGGCCTGCGGGGCCAGCGCCTGGGCGCTGCCGAGCCGTTGCCCGGGCACCGCCCCCAGGCCGCGGGCGGCGGGGTTGGCGCTGCAGACCAGGCGCGCGCCGCGGCCGTCGGCCTCCCAGACCAGCACCGGCAGGGCCGCCAGCGGCTCAGGCCAGGGCCCGAGGGCGTCCAGCGGGAGTTGCGGCAGGTGCAGGCACAACCACAGGGCGTGCATGGGGGGGCTCTTTCGGCAGGGTGGGGGCCGGCGGGATCGCCGGAATCGTCGGGATCGGCAGGCTGGCCGGGCGGGGTTGGGGCAGCGGTTGACCCAGGCGATGCGCCAGCACGGCGCCCAGGGCCGCGGTGCTGTCCAGGCTGAGCGGCTCCTCCCGCGGCGGGCCGCGGCGCTTGAGCAGATGCACCTGCAGCCGGCCGGGGGCCTGCGCCTCGATGCGGCAGGCCAGCCGCAGCGAGGCCGGGGAGGACTGGGCGGCCGTGGCCTGCGGGCGCAGCACCCACAGCAGGGCGCGGCCGGCCTGGGCGGCCAGGTGCAGGCGGCGCAGGTCCAGGCCGATCCCCGGGCTGTGCTGCGTGCCCTGCTGCGTGCGGTGTTGTGGGCTGTCGTGCGGTCCGTGGTGCTGGCCCGCGGCCGGCCAGGCCCACCAGATCACCGCGCCGACCCCACCCGCGCGCAGGGCCTGCTCGGCGGCCCAGGCCCCATCGGCGGGGCTGGCCACCGCCACCCACAGCAGCTGCGGCAGGGCCAGCCCCAGCGTGGCCAGGCCGGGGCCGTGAGACCGCCAGCTTCCCGCACCGGCCGGAGGTGCGCCGATGCACACCACGGTCTGCCCCGGGGAGGCGGCCTCGCCGCGGGTCAGCCGGGCCAGCGCAGGGGCCAGCAGCCGCCACTCGCCCTGGCCGGGGCCGGCCAGCAGCAGCTCGCACAGGTTGCCCTGCGGCCAGCCGCCGCCCGGCAGTTCGGCATCCAGCGCGGCGAACCCGCTCGGGCAGGTGGGGGTGGCCAGCTGCGCCAGCTGGTCGGCACGCCACAGCGCTGCCGGCCAGGGTTGGCCTTGCAGGGCGTCGATGGGGTCGAGGGCGGTGGCGGGCATGGGCGATAGGGGTGTCCAGTAAACTGTATTTTTATACAGTATTTTGATCGCCATGGACAGCCTCCACCGGCCGTCATCGGGCGGTTTTCTGGGTGGCTTTCTGTCTGAGCGTGAAGCGCATGCGCACTCTGTTGCGCCCCTGTATCCCGCAGGTGAAGGCGGCCGCCGCGGGCGGCCTGTTCGTCGCATGCGCCGGGGCGGCGGCTGCCTAAGCTGGGGTTTTGATCAACCAGCCAGAAAGGACTTCACCATGAACATCGGCAGTGTGGGCTCGGCGGGCAGCGCCTGGGCCACGCAGATGCAGCGCGGCCAGGGTGCCCAGCGCACCGAAGGCGCCCAGGGCATGGAGGAGCTGTTCGCCCAGATCGACAGCGATGGCGACGGCAATGTCACCCAGGGTGAGTTCGAGGCGTTCAAGCCGACCGAATCGTCCGACTCGGCGGCGGCCTCGACCGCGTCGTCGTTCAACGTCGAGATGTCGACCTCCCAGTTCGCTGCGCAGATGGGGGGTGGCGGGCACGGTGGGCGCGGCACGCACGGTGCCGGCGGGCCGCCGCCTTCGCTGTCGGAAAGGGACAGCGATGACGACGGCAGCATCAGCGCCGAGGAGTTCGGCATCGGCAGCGACAGCACCGCGACCCAGGATGCCAAGGCCACCGAGCTGTTCAGCCGGATCGACAGCGACGGCAGCGGCGAGCTGAGCAGCGAGGAGGTGGAGGCCTTCGAATCGATGATGGCCGAGCAGCGCACCCAGGGCCCGGGCGGCGGCGACCCGCTGGCGACGCTGGACGCCGACGAGGACGGTTCGGTGAGCGCCGAGGAGTTCGGCCTGGAGGACGCCACCGCACAGATGCAGCAGCTCTTCAAGGCCATCGACGGCGACGAGGATGGCTCGCTGAGCACCGAGGAGCTCAAGAGCTTCCAGGAGCAGATGCAGGCCATGCAGGCGCAGCACTATGCGCAGGTGGCCGCCAATGGGGTGACCGCCGATGCCGCGGCGGTGAGCACGACGGCCTGAAGGACCTTGAGGACCTGAGGGGCCTGATCAGAACCCGCCTTCGCGCACCCACACCTCGGCCACCGCCGTCCAGCCGCGTTGCCAGAGGCTGCGCGCCGGCAGGTCGAGCACGATGTGGCCGCGCCAGTGGCGCAGGGTCAGTGCCGGGGCGCTGTCCAGGGTCAGCTCGACGCGGTAGAGCGGCTGCACCGGCAGCCACTGGCCGCTGTGCTCGCGCGCCTCGATCAGGCCGCCCTGGGCCTGGGCCAGCACGGCCTCGGGCATCACCGCGCTGGCGTGGGGGGCGATGCTGACGATGCGGGCGCCGTGGCGCTGCAGCGGCTGGGCGTCGGCGATGAAGTGGGCGGCCTCCCCGTTGCGCAGCTGCCGCGCGGCGGCTTCGGACACGTAGGCCACCACCCGCCAGGGCGCCGGGCTCGCCAGCTTGAGCAGCGGCTGGCGTGCGCTCACCGGGGCGCCGACGCGCAGGCTGGGGTCGAGGTCGACCACCACCGCGTCGAACGGGGCCTGGGGCTGGTAGCGGCCCAGTTCCTCGGTGATGGCGCGGGCTTCGTCGCGCGCGGTGGCCAGTGCGGCCTGCAGGGAGTTCCATTGCGCCTGCTGCTCACCGCCCAGCGAGGCGGCGCTCACCTGCTGTTCCAGCTGCTGCACCCGCGCGGCGTTCATGGCCAGCCGGGCCGTCAGCGCCGGGGCGTCGGCACTCAGCAGCAGTTCGCCCTGGCGCACCGGCTGGCCCAGGCGCAGCGGCAGGCTGCGCAGCGTGGCGCTGGCCGGCAAGTGCAGCACCAGCTCGCGCGCCGGGGCGAGCAGGGCGCCGGCGGTTTCGCGCACCGGCCAGGGCAGTGCCGCCAGCGCCGCCAGCCCGAGCAGGCCGATCAGCGTCAGGCGTGCGCGCGGCTGGCGCTGCCAGACACTGCGGGCGCGGGCCCAGTCGCGCAGCTCGCGCCACAGCGGCGCGGCGATGAACCAGCCCAGCTCCACCGCCAGCAGCACGATGCCCAGGGCCTTGAAGGCGTAGGTGTAGACCATCCAGGCGATGCCGAGGTAGAGCATCAGCCGGTAGCCCCAGGTGGCCCAGGCGAAGGCGATCAGCCCGCGCCGCCGGGCGCTGGTGCAGGCCTCCGGCGCCTCGGCCTGCCAGCCCAGCAGCACGCGGCGCAGCTGCCAGCGCGCCAGCGCGAAGGCGCGCTCGTGCAGGTTGGGCAGGTCCAGCGCATCGCTGAGCAGGAAGTAGCCGTCGAAGCGCATGAAGGGGCTGAGGTTGACCAGCACCGTGCTCACCCAGGTCATCGTTGCGACGATGAAGGCGGCGGTGCGCAGCGCACCGTCGGGCAGCAGCACCCAGGCGAGGGTCGCCCAGGCGGCCAGCGTGAGTTCGGTGCGCACCCCGGCTGCGGCGATGTGCATGCGCGAGCGGGTATCGGCCAGCCGCCAGGCCTCGCTGGTGTCGGTGTAGGCCACCGGCCAGAGCACCATGAAGGCCACGCCCATGGTCGGCACGCGCAGGCCGTGGTGCTTGGCCACCAGCGCGTGGCCGAACTCGTGGGCCAGTTTCACGCTCACCAGCGTCAGGCCGTAGAGCAGCGCGCCGCGCCAGGAGAGCAGGTCCAGCCACTGGTGGGCGGCCTGGTCCCACTGGCGGGCCAGGCCGGCCAGCCCGACGGCCAGCACCGCCACGCTCAGGCGGGTGAAGGCCGCGCCGCCCAGCCAGGCCAGGCGAGGCAGCAGGCGCTGGAGCAGCCGGTCCGGGTCAAGCAGCGGGATGCGGAAAAACAGGTAGTGGTGCAGCAACCAGGTCAGTGCCGAGCGCAGGTCGCCAACCGGTGCGTGGGGCGCTGAGGGCGGCTGCTGCAGCTGCACCCACTGGTGGCGCCGTGCGAGGTCGAGCACCTGCTGGACGTGGGCGTCGTCGACCACCAGCGTGGTCTGGTCGCAGATCTGCTGGGCGATCAGGGCCGCGTCGGCCAGCCACCAGCGGCACAGCACCTCGTAGGTCAGCCAGTCGATGCGGTGGAAGCGGTGGCGCACCGGGTCGTGCAGGGTCCAGCTGGGCTGGCCGTCGGGCAGTGCGGCGCCATGGTGCAGCTGCAGGTCCTCGCGCAGGGCGGGCCAGGGCAGGGCAGGCTGTGGTGCCGACCGGGCCGGCAGCGTCAGGGCAGGGACAGAGATGGCATTCACAGCCCGGTCACCTCGCGCAGCGCAGCCAGCGGCCGGCGCAGCACCCAGTAGATCAGTGGCACGCGCGGGCCGTCGATGCGCACCGTGCCGCGTGCGCCCAGGCGCTCGCGGGCCGGCCCGGTCAGCTGGCCGCGCAGGCGGTAGGCGTAGCTGCCGTCGGGGCGGCGCTCGGCCTCGTAGGCGTACAGGCGCAGCGTGGCGGCCACCGGCTCGCCGGGGCGGCTGGCCAGGTGCAACTGCATCGACGAGCCCGGCGCCAGGTCGATCGCGTCGCCCACCGGCAGCCAGGCTTCCAGCTCCTGGTCCTGCGGCTGGGCCAGGCGCATCACCGCCTCGCCCGCGCTGACGGTGCGCCCGCTCCAGCTGCCCGGGTCGTCCACCAGCACCACGCCGGCGTGCGGTGCCAGCAGCGCGGTGCGCTGCACCTGCTGCTCCAGATAGGCCACTTCGGTGGTCTTTTCCTCATGCTTGCCCTGGGCCGCGGCCAGCTGCACCTTGGCGCGGGCGTCGCTGAGCGCGAGCTGGCTGGTCTGGCGCCACTCGGCCTCGGCGGTGGCCAGCGCCTGGCGAGCCACCTGCAGCCGGCTGGCCTGGGTGGCATCGTCGAGTTCGGCCACCACCTGGCCGGCCTGCACCACCTGGTTGGGCTCCACCCGCAGGCGCTGCACGGTGCCTTCCAGCGCCACGCGCAGCACGGTGGGTTCGCGCGGCACCAGCTCGCCCGGTGCACGCAGGGTCAGGCGCACGGGCAGGCAGGCGGCGAGCAGCAGCGCCGCGGCGGCGATCCAGCCACGGTGGCGTTGCCAGGCCGGCGCCCTGGCGCTGCCTGCATCGCGTGGTGCACGCCATGCCGCCAGGTTGATGAGCCGCGGTCGCCGGGTGTGGGCAGCCGCGGCGCGCACGCTCTGGCGCCACAGGCGCTGCCAATCCTGCAGGGCGGCCTGCTCATCGGGCATCCAAGGCAGGTCACGCAGCAGCAGCCACGTGGCCTGGGCGTCGGGTTCACCGTCGGCTGTGGCGGCGCCGTCGCCGGGCAACCACAGCAGCTGCGAGGGCCACCACTGCGCCCAGTCTCCACCCAGGGCGGCGTCGACCTGCCCGGCATGCACCGGGCCGGCCGGGCGATCGGCCGGGTGATCCGCCAGGTGGCGCGCCAGCCGGTCGATCCACTGTGCGTAGGGGCCGAGCCGGTCAACGTCGGCGACGCCCGAATGCGCCACGATGCCCTGGCGCGGATGCCACAGCAGGGCGGTCTCGTAGGGCAGCCACTCGCGGGTGCGGTTGAGCAGCACGAAGCGCCGCTCGGCCGGCGTGGTCGCGGCTGCGGCGGCGCGCAGCAGTTCGAGGAGCTGGTCAGACGAAGGCTTCATGGTCAGGTGTCGTTTGCGCGGCCCCAGGGAGGGGCCGTGCGGCCGGCGCCATCAGCCTTCATCGGGTCCCCCGGGATCGCCCGGGAGACCGGTCGATCGGGCGATCAGCCGCGGGCCACCGGCGCGCGACTCACCGCCTTCCATCCTGCCGGGGCATCAGCGCGTCCCGGGCCACCGGCCTTGTCGAGGGCCAGGGCCTCGCGGCGCATCAGCTGCAGGCTCAAGGGGGCCCGCGAGGTCGAGCTGACGTCGCTGGCCTTGATGCGGAACATTGTGGTGGCCTGCCGCCCCTGGCTATCGCGCGCAGTGACCTTGATTGCCAGATCCTGTAACAGCCCGACCGGCGGCTGGCCGATGAACTTGCCCGACTTGCCGTCGAAGATCAGCCAGGACGGCAGCGGTTGGCCGTTGGCCAGCGTGGCCGTCAGGTCGATGGTTTCGTTGATCTGGGTGTGGACGAAGGCATCGGCCGGCACCTGCACGATCAACGTCCGCCCCGCGGGCACCACCTGGTCGTCCACGCCGCGGTAGGGCTTCAGGCTGGGCTCGTTGGACGGGCTCACCATGACGCGGAAGCCGCTGGCGCGGGTGTAGATGTCGCCGTCCGTGCTGCCGCGCTGCAGCACGCCCGGAGTTGGTGCGGGCGGTGTGTCGGCGCTGCGCAGGGCGGAGTCGAACGCCGCGCGGGGCGCGGGTGGCGGAGCCGGCGGTTCGGGCATGGGCGCGGGCGCGGCTTCCGGCGCCGGGGGCGGTGCCGGGGTGTCTGCCGCAGGCAGGGGCGGCAACTCACGGGTCACCGCCAGCGCCACCGCTGCGCCGTTGCTGCCGTCGGCCCTCACCGGGCGCAGGCTGAAGGTGTACACACCTGGTGCGCCCACGTCGGCACCGGCCAGGTCGCCCCGCAGCGTCGCGATCGGCAGCCCGCTCGCACGCCACACGCCATTCGCATCGCTGCGCACCGTGGCCAGCAGCTGGCCGTCGGGAGCGTACAGCCGCAGCGTCTGGTTGGGCGGCGCGCTGCCAGCGAGGTCGATCACGTCGGCGCTCGTGACCCGGTCGCTGTCGGAGCGGCCCAGGTCCGATGCCGCAGGCAGATCCATCGTCGGTGCGGCCAGCACCTCGACGTCGACGCGCACGGTGGCCGTGCCACCCGCGCCATCGCTGATGCGCACGAGGAAGCTGTCGCTGCCGTGGAAGCCCTCGGCCGGTGTGTAGCGGTAGCTGCCATCGGCGGCGATTTCCACCGTGCCGTGTGCGGCCTCCCCGGCCTTGCCGTAGGTGAGCGTGTCGCCATCTGCATCGCTGGCGCCGGGTAGGCGGCCGGACCAGGTGCTGTCCTGGTAGGTCGTGAATTGGGTGTCGGCCGGATCGAGCGCGCCGAAGGCCGGCGCGTCATTGACCGGCGTGACCGTGACCTCGACGGTGACCAGCGTGGAGCCGCCGTTGCCGTCGGAGACGGCGACGACGAAGCTGTCGCTGCCGTGGAAGTTGGCGGCTGGCGTGTAGACCCAGGCGCCGGTGGCCGCATTGAGCGTGACCAAACCATGAGCCGGCGCGGTGGAAGTGGCGAAGCTCAGGGCATTGCCATCGACATCACCAGTGTCGATCGACCCGGAGCGAGGCGTGTCCTCGGGGGTAGAGACGACGTACTTGCCGTCGGCGGCACTCCAGTCCGGGTTGGACGCATTGCCGGCGGTGGGCAGGTCGTTGACCGGCGTGACCGTGACCTCGACGGTGACCAGCGTGGAGCCGCCGTTGCCGTCGGAGACCGTGACGACGAACGAATCGCTGCCGTGGAAGTTGGCGGTGGGCGTGTAGACCCAGGCGCCGGTGGCCGCATTGAGCGTGACCAAACCATGAGCCGGCGCGGTGGAGGCAGCGAAGCTCAGGGCATTGCCATCGACATCGCCAGTGTCGATCGACCCGGAGCGAGGCGTGTCCTCGGGGGTGGCGACGACGTACTTGCCGGCAGAGGCACTCCAGTCCGGGTTGGACGCATTGCCGGCGGTGGGCAGGTCATTGACCGGCGTGACCGTGACCTCGACCGTGACCAGCGTGGAGCCGCCGTTGGCGTCGGAGACCGTGACGACGAACGAATCGCTGCCGTGGAAGTTGGCCGCGGGCGTGTAGACCCATGCGCCGGTGGCCGCATTGAGCGTGACCGAACCGTGGGCCGGCGCGGTGGAAGTGGCGAAGCTCAGGGCATTGCCATCGACATCGCCAGTGTCGATCGACCCGGAGCGAGGCGTGTCCTCGGGGGTAGCGACGACGTACTTGCCGTCGGCGGCACTCCAGTCCGGGTTGGACGCATTGCCGGCGGTGGGCAGGTCGTTGACCGGCGTGACCGTGACCTCGACGGTGACCAGCGTGGAGCCGCCGTTGCCGTCGGAGACGGCGACGACGAACGAATCGCTGCCGTGGAAGTTGGCCGCGGGTGTGTAGACCCAGGCGCCGGTGGCCGCATTGAGCGTGACCGAACCGTGGGCCGGCGCGGTGGAAGTGGCGAAGCTCAGGGCATTGCCATCGACATCACCAGTGTCGATCGACCCGGAGCGAGGCGTGTCCTCGGGGGTAGAGACGACGTACTTGCCGTCGGCGGCACTCCAGTCCGGGTTGGACGCATTGCCGGCGGTGGGCAGGTCATTGACCGGCGTGACCGTGACCTCGACGGTGACCAGCGTGGAGCCGCCGTTGCCGTCGGAGACGGCGACGACGAACGAATCGCTGCCGTGGAAGTTGGCCGCGGGCGTGTAGACCCAGGCGCCGGTGGTCGCATCGATGGCCACCGTGCCGTGGGTGGGCGCGGTGGAGGCAGCAAAGCTCAGGGCATTGCCATCGACATCGCCAGTGTCGATCGACCCGGAGCGAGGCGTGTCCTCGGGGGTGGAAACGACGTACTTGCCAGCGGCAGCACTCCAGTCCGGGTTGGACGCATTGCCGGCGGTGGGCAGGTCATTGACCGGCGTGACCGTGACCTCGACGGTGACCAGCGTGGAGCCGCCGTTGCCGTCGGAGACGGCGACGACGAACGAATCGCTGCCGTGGAAGTTGGCCGCGGGCGTGTAGACCCAGGCGCCGGTGGTCGCATCGATGGCCACCGTGCCGTGGGTGGGCGCGGTGGAGGCAGCAAAGCTCAGCGCATTGCCATCGACATCACCAGTGTCGATCGACCCGGAGCGAGGCGTGTCCTCGGGGGTGGAGACGACGTACTTGCCAGCGGCGGCACTCCAGTCCGGGTTGGACGCATTGCCGGCGGTGGGTGCATCGTTGACCGGCGTGACCGTCACGTCGACCGTGACCAGCGTGGAGCCGCCGTTGGCGTCGGAGACCGTGACGACGAACGAATCGCTGCCGTGGAAGTTGGCCGCGGGCGTGTAGACCCAGGCGCCGGTGGCCGCATTGAGCGTGACCGAACCATGGGCCGGCGCGGTGGAGGCTGCAAAGCTCAGCGCATTGCCATCGACATCGCCAGTGTCGATCGACCCGGAGCGAGGCGTGTCCTCGGGGGTGGAGACGACGTACTTGCCAGCAGAGGCACTCCAGTCCGGGTTGGACGCATTGCCGGCGGTGGGGGCGTCATTGGCGCCATTGATCGTGATGGTGATGGTGTGCGAGGAGCCGTCGGCGGAGGTGACGGTGATCGTGTCGGTCAGGGACTGACCGGCGCCCAGGGCCTGGATGGCGGTCTGGCTGTTGGTGGCGCTGTAGGTCCAGGCGCCGGCGGCGTCGATGGTGAGCGAGCCGTAGGTGCCGGTGAGCGTGCCGGCCGTGATCGTCGCCTGGTTGGTGTCGCCGTCGGTGACGGTGAGGGTGCCCGAGTCGGAGATCAGCCCGCCCGAGACGTTGAGGTCCTCGGTGACCGAGCCGCTGTCCACCCCGGTACCCGAGCCGAAGGCGGCCGCGTCGTTGGCGCCGTTGATCGTGATGGTGATGGTGTGCGGGGTGCCGTCGGCGGAGGTGACGGTGATCGTGTCGGTGAGGTGATCGCCTGCGCCCAGGGCCTGGATGGCGGCCTGGCTGTTGAGGGCCGAGTAGGTCCAGGCGCCGGCGGCGTCGATGGTGAGCGAGCCGTAGGTGCCGGTGAGCGTGCCGGCTGTGATCGTCGCCTGGTTGGTGTCGCCGTCGGTGACGGTGAGGGTGCCCGAGTCGGAGATCAGCCCGCCCGAGACGTTGAGGTCCTCGGTGACCGAGCCGGCATCCACACCCGTACCCGAGCCGAAGGCGGCCGCGTCGTTGGCGCCATTGATCGTGATGGTGATGGTGTGCGAGGAGCCGTCGGCGGAGGTGACGGTGATCGTGTCGGTCAGGGACTGACCGGCGCCCAGGGCCTGGATGGCGGTCTGGCTGTTGGTGGCGCTGTAGGTCCAGGCGCCGGCGGCGTCGATGGTGAGCGAGCCGTAGGTGCCGGTGAGCGTGCCGGCCGTGATCGTCGCCTGGTTGGTGTCGCCGTCGGTGACGGTGAGGGTGCCCGAGTCGGAGATCAGCCCGCCCGAGACGTTGAGGTCCTCGGTGACCGAGCCGCTGTCCACCCCGGTACCCGAGCCGAAGGCGGCCGCGTCGTTGGCGCCGTTGATCGTGATGGTGATGGTGTGCGGGGTGCCGTCGGCGGAGGTGACGGTGATCGTGTCGGTGAGGTGATCGCCTGCGCCCAGGGCCTGGATGGCGGCCTGGCTGTTGAGGGCCGAGTAGGTCCAGGCGCCGGCGGCGTCGATGGTGAGCGAGCCGTAGGTGCCGGTGAGCGTGCCGGCTGTGATCGTCGCCTGGTTGGTGTCGCCGTCGGTGACGGTGAGGGTGCCCGAGTCGGAGATCAGCCCGCCCGAGACGTTGAGGTCCTCGGTGACCGAGCCGGCATCCACACCCGTACCCGAGCCGAAGGCGGCCGCGTCGTTGGCGCCATTGATCGTGATGGTGATGGTGTGCGAGGAGCCGTCGGCGGAGGTGACGGTGATCGTGTCGGTCAGGGACTGACCGGCGCCCAGGGCCTGGATGGCGGTCTGGCTGTTGGTGGCGCTGTAGGTCCAGGCGCCGGCGGCGTCGATGGTGAGCGAGCCGTAGGTGCCGGTGAGCGTGCCGGCCGTGATCGTCGCCTGGTTGGTGTCGCCGTCGGTGACGGTGAGGGTGCCCGAGTCGGAGATCAGCCCGCCCGAGACGTTGAGGTCCTCGGTGACCGAGCCGCTGTCCACCCCTGCACCCGAGCCAAAGGCGGCCGCGTCGTTGGCGCCGTTGATCGTGATGGTGATGGTGTGCAGGGTGCCGTCGGCGGAGGTGACGGTGATCGTGTCGGTGAGGTGATCGCCTGCGCCCAGGGCCTGGATGGCGGCCTGGCTGTTGAGGGCCGAGTAGGTCCAGGCGCCGGCGGCGTCGATGGTGAGCGAGCCGTAGGTGCCGGTGAGCGTGCCGGCTGTGATCGTCGCCTGGTTGGTGTCGCCGTCGGTGACGGTGAGGGTGCCCGAGTCGGAGATCAGCCCGCCCGAGACGTTGAGGTCCTCGGTGACCGAGCCGGCATCCACACCCGTACCCGAGCCGAAGGCGGCCGCGTCGTTGGCGCCATTGATCGTGATGGTGATGGTGTGCGAGGAGCCGTCGGCGGAGGTGACGGTGATCGTGTCGGTCAGGGACTGACCGGCGCCCAGGGCCTGGATGGCGGTCTGGCTGTTGGTGGCGCTGTAGGTCCAGGCGCCGGCGGCGTCGATGGTGAGCGAGCCGTAGGTGCCGGTGAGCGTGCCGGCCGTGATCGTCGCCTGGTTGGTGTCGCCGTCGGTGACGGTGAGGGTGCCCGAGTCGGAGATCAGCCCGCCCGAGACGTTGAGGTCCTCGGTGACCGAGCCGCTGTCCACCCCGGTACCCGAGCCGAAGGCGGCCGCGTCGTTGGCGCCGTTGATCGTGATGGTGATGGTGTGCGGGGTGCCGTCGGCGGAGGTGACGGTGATCGTGTCGGTGAGGTGATCGCCTGCGCCCAGGGCCTGGATGGCGGCCTGGCTGTTGAGGGCCGAGTAGGTCCAGGCGCCGGCGGCGTCGATGGTCAGGTTGCCACGGGTGCCGGCAAAGGTGCCCGCGGTGAAGGTGGCCTGGCCCGTATCGCCATCGGTGACGGTGAGCGTGCCGGAGGTGGAGATCAGGCCGCCGGAGACGTTCAGGTCCTCGGTGACCGAGCCGGCATCCACACCCGCACCTGAGCCGAAGGCCGCCGCATCGTTGGCGCCGTTGACGGTGACCGTCAGCGTGGCGGTGTCGGTGCCGCCATGGCCGTCGGAGACTTCATAGGTGAAGGCGTCGATGACGCTGGTCCCCGCGGCCAGGGACTCCGCGTTGTCCGCGGCGTAGGACCAACTGCCGTCGCTGTTGAGCGTGAGGTGACCGTAGGTGCCGGCGATGCTGTTGCCGACGCTGCCGGACACCGGGGCGCCTGCGCCAGCAATGACGCCGGACACGGTGAGGGTGTTGCCGACATCGGCGTCGCTGTCATTGGCCAGCACGGTGGTGCCGGTGGCCGCCCGCGTCAGGCCTTCCGTCACGCTGTCGCTGTCGTCCGCTGCAGAGGGGGCAACGTTGCTGGCGGTGACATTGATCGTGACCGAATCGGTGTCGTCCAGCGCGCCACCGGAGCCGGTGTTGCCCAGGTCGTTGGTGGTGATGGACAGGCCCGCCGCTCCGGTGTAGCCGCTGGTCGGGTTGAAGAGCAGGCCAGCCAGCGCAGCGTTGATGTCGGCCACGCTGCCCTGGAAAGTCATGGTGGCATCGGCGCTGCCGTCGCCCGTGATGAAGCTCAGGCCGGTGGTGCCGGACAGGTTGAGCGTGCCGTGCGAGGCGGTGAGCGTCACCTGGATGGCGGCGCCACTTGCGTCGACATCGGCAACGCTGATGGCATTGCCATTGCCGCTGCTGAAGGTCACCGCGGTGTCCATCAGCGTGTTCTGCGCGGCGGGTACCGTGTTGGTCGGGGCGTCGTTCACCGCGCTCACCGCCAGGGTGACGGTGGTGGTGGCCGCCTCTGAACTGCCCGTGCCGCTCAGGCCCGGGTCGGCGCCGGTGTTGCCGCCGTCGTCGATGCTGACGGTCAGCGTGACGTTGCTGGCCGCGTTGCTCGCGGTCGTGAAGCTGAGGTTGCTGCCGGCGATGAAGGCGTTGATGTTGCTGATCGAGCCGCTCAGGCTCATCGAGCCCGTGCCGCTGCCCGCCACCGTCACGCCGCCGCTGGAAGTCGCCGACAGGCTGCCGGTGGGGACCGTGAACGTGGCCGTGACGCTGCTGCTGCCGGCGTCCACGTCGCTGAAGCTGATGCCGGTGACTGCGGTGGCGACATCCTCCGCGATGCTCACACTGGCTGGCGCGGTGATGGTGGGGGTGTCATTGACGGCGCCGACGGTCACCGTCGAGGCTACCGACAGTGCGGTGGTGTCCACGCCGCCGTTGGCGGTGCCCCCGTTGTCGGACACCGACGTCAGGGTGACGGTTCGGTTGCCGGTGGTGGGGTGCTCGCTGGCGTTCTGGTAGGTCAGGCCATCCACCACCGACTGGGCGGTGGCGGTGGAGATGCCGCCGGCCTTGGTGATGGTGACGGAGGCCGCGCCGGCACTCACCGCCACCGACACGCTCAGACCGTTCGTGGTCGTGGTGGCGGCGTTGCCGTTGGTCAGGTTGATCGTGCTGCCATCGATGCTCAACCGCTCGTTGGCGCCGTCGGATAGGTTCGAGACGGTGAGCGTGAGGGAAGGGATGGTCTGGCCGCTTTCCACCGTGCCGATGGAGACGCCGGAGAACAGGTCGACCGCGCTGCCACCTTCCGTGAAGGTGGGCGTGGCGCCAGTGGCAGCGAGCGTCGGGGCGTCGTTGACCGGAGTGACCTGGACGGTGATGTCGGCCTGGCTGCTCGTGCCGCCATCTCCGTCGCTGACGGTGACGCGCACGGTCCGGTTGCTCGTGGTCGGGTCGGTGCTGTTGCTGTTGGCGTAGGTCAGGTCACGCACCAGGGCCTGAACCGCTGCCGGTGTGGCGTTGGCGTTGAAGGTGACCACCAGATCGCTGCTGCCGGTGCCACCTGCGATGGTGCCGATCACCGTGCCGCCATAGGTGACGTTGCTGCCGGACAGGCCGAACTGGCCGGCGCCGCTGCCCTGGTTCACCAGGGACAGCACGTCCTCGCCGCTCACGCGGTTGGTGACGATGGAGGCGGTGAGGGTGCCGCCATTGAAATCGGTGGAGTCCGCGTCCGTGAGGGTGGCATTGCCGCTGGCGTCCAGCAGCACGGCGGAGCCGCCTTCGGTGAAGGTCACCGAGTCGCCGTTGAGGTTGCTCAACGCAGGCGCGCTGTTGACCGAGGTGACCGTGATCGAGGTGGTGGCCAGGTTCGAGTCGGCCGAACCGTCGTTGACCTTCACTGTGATCGAACGGGTCGTGGTGTCTGGCGTGGCGCTGCTGTTCGAGAAGGTGATGGCCTGCAGCGCGGTCTGGTAGTCGGCGGCACTGGCGCTGCCGGTCAGGGTGACCGTGATCTGCCCGGCAACTCCGGTATTGACGACCGCAGTGATACCTGAGGGCAGCGAGCCGGCACTGAGTTGGTCACCGGTCTTGGCGTTGGTCAGCACCACCGTTGCCGACGCCAGGCTGGCGCTGTCGGCGTCAGACACCAGGACGTCGCTGTCGACCACCGTGACGGCGCTGCCGCCCTCGGTGAAGCTGTTGCTCCAGCCGGTGCCTGCGCCGCTGGAGTCGAGATCGATCGAGGGGGCGACATTGGCCGCCGCGATCTGCTCGGTCAGATAGGAATTCAGGTTGGCGAGCAGGGAGTTCTTGTCGGCCGAGACATTGATGTTGACCTCGACCGGGGAGTAGGCGTCATTGGCGGTGGAGCCGACGCTGTTGCCGTCGGTGATCAGCGCGTAATTGGCTCCGCTGGGACCGGTGAAGATGAACATCTCGGCATCACCCGAACCACTGTCCCCGGATCCTCCCGCGTTCTTGTCCTGGAAGTCGATGACCCCGACCACGGGGGTCCCGTCAGGCAGGTAGAGGGTGCCTTCGATGGCATTGCCCTGTGCGGAGAGCTGGAACGTGCCAGTGCCTGTGCTGCTGTTGGCTGACGCAACGAAGTAGAGCGCGCCCGTGATCGGTGTGCCTGCCTGAAGAGGTGTCGAGCCGTCGTTGATGGCGATGTCACGTGGGCTGTAGCTACCACCGCTGCCGGTGTTCGCCCCGTTGTCATAGAGGCGGTAGGCCAGGTCGAAGTTGATGTTGGCCCGGGCGTTGTTGGTGACGGATGTGGCGGCAAAGCTGGCCGCGTCGTTACCTGCCGCGTCCTGAACCGCGGCGGCATCATTGCCAGCCGTCAGGTCACTGTAGGCAACGGTGACCGCCTGTCCTGTCCGGACCGCCGCTGCAAGGGTCAACTGCACGGTCGAGCCGGAGACCGACACGGCGGTCACGGTGTCCGTAGCGCCTGCCCGGGTCACCGTGAACCGATTGGTGGCCGCAGTCGTGGCGCTGAGTGCGCTGTCGTAGGTCAGGGTGATGGTGTCGCCAATCACGCTTGTCGCCGCACTCACGAATACGGGCGGTGTCGTGTCCGCCGGATTGCTGACCGTGATGCCGTTGCCGGTGGTGTCGGCCACCACGACGGCGGCATCCGCGCCAGCGGACCAATCCTCGGCGGCGGCCAGGTTGTAGGTGGTGCCGCCGTTCGAGGAGGTGCCCGCCTTGTTCAGCAGGGCGTCAACGCCGGCCTTGTCGGTCGCGCTGAGCGTCACGGTGAAGGCCGTGCCGCTGGTGATCTCGACGTTGGCCGTGTCGGTGAGCGTGTAGGTGGCACCACCCTGACCGGTGATCGTCAGTTTGTTGGCGACGATGTCGTTCGTGCTGCCGGCAACCGACAGGAAGCCGGTGCCGGTGACTGCCAGCACGCCCGTGCCGCCGTTGTAGGTGGCGCTGGTGATCGTGGGCACGGCGACGTTGCTGGTCGTGATGCCGTTGCCGGTGAGGTCCGCGACGGTGACGGCGGGGTCGGCGCCTGCGGCCCAGTCCTCGGCCGCCGCGAGGTTGTAGGTGGTCGCGCCTGTGGAGGAGGTGCCGTTCTTGTTGACGATCTGGCCGATCGCGGCCTTGTCCGTGGCGCTCAGGGTCAGCGTGAACGAGGTGCCGCTGGTGATCTCGACGTTGGCCGTGTCGGTCAGCGTGTAGGTGCTGCCGCCCTCGCCGGTGAGGGTGAACTTGTTGGCGACGATGTCGTTGGCGGCGCCGCTTGCCGACACGAAGCCCGTGCCGGTGACCACCAGCGCCCCGGTGGCGGCGTTGTAGGTGGCGCTGGTGATGGTCGGCGCGGGCACGTTCGACACGGTGACGCCGTTGGTCGAGTCGGATGTGTCGGTGTTGCCGATGACGCTGTTCCAGTCATCGGCCGCGGCCAGGTTGAAGGTGGTACCGCCCGTGGACGAGGTGCCGTTGCGGTTCAGGAGCCGCTCGATCTGCGCCTGGTCGGTGCCGTTGAGCGTGACCGAGAAGCCGGTGGCGCTGGTGACCTCGATGTCACTGCTGGTCAGCGTGTAGGTGGCGCCGCCTTCGCCGGTGAGGGTCAGTTTCGACACCGTGATGTCGTTGTTCGCGCCCACGCTGCCGACCAGGTCGCTGCCGGAGACCGTCAGGACGTTGGTGGCGCTGTCGTACGTGGCGCTGGTGATCGTGGGCGCTGTGACATTGCTGACTGTCACGCCGTTGCCCGTGGTGTCCGCACTGGCGGAGGCGGTGCTGTCCCAACTGGCCGCGCCGGCGATGTTGAAGGTGGTGCCCCCCACCGAGCTGGTGCCGTTCTTGTTCAGCAGGCCGTTGATGGCCAGCTTGTCGGCCGCGTTGAGCGTGACCGAAAAGCTGGTGGCGCTGGCCGCGGTGACGCTGCCGCTGGTGAGCGTGTAGGTGCTGCCACCCTGGCCGGTGAGGGTGAGCTTGCTCGGGTCGATGCTGTCACCGGTTGTCATGTCGGCGCCGGTGACGCTCAGGACGCCGGTGCTGGCGTTGTAGGTGGCGCTGGTGAGCGTGGGGGACGGAACAACGGCTGGCGAGATGGTGATGTCGTCGATGGCGGCTGTCGCCCATCCGCTGAACGACAGGCGGATCTCGTCCACGTTGTCGAAGGCCGATCCGAGCGTCAGCAGGCCAGCACCGCCACTTCCTTCCACCGTATAGGTGATGGAGTCCGCGCTGTCCGAAGCGTTCAGGTTGACCACTTCGCCGCCGGTGACCGCTGAGCCATCTCGATAGCCAGTGACCGTGACGGTGGTCGATCCACCGTAGGCGGACTCCAGGCGGAACGAGTTGAGGTCGAAGTTCGTCGTATCCGTCGACTTGAACGCGAAGTCGGCCACTGGATCGCCGTCGTAGTTCCACACCAGGGCGAGGTCACCGCCGCCCCCGTCGGAGTTCAACTGAACGGGGAGGTCACCCTGACCGGCTACCTTGATGTGGTTCGAGGTGGACGAGGTGAAGGTCCAACTGCCAACAGCGACGCTGGTCGTGCCGGTCTGATCGACGGACCCGGCACTGTCGAAGTTCTCGTCCGTGACGGACAGGACCGTGCCGTAGCTCGCCATGGTGTCGGCAGACAGCGCGGAGGCGGTTGCCACCGCGCCTGCCCGGACTTCCAGGTTCCAGTCACCACCCGCAGACGCCGCGCCGGTGGCATCGTCCGAGGCCGCGACATCCGCCTGGGTGGCCTGGGCCAGTTGGGCCACGAAGCCGATGCCAGTGCTGCCTTCACCGATCCGGCAGCCATACAGCAGCAGGTCCCCATCCGCGCTCAGGCTGCTGCCGATCTGCGACAGCAGGGCGCTGTTCTGCCCCAGGTTGCCCTGGTTGAGGTGATTGGTGCCCAGGTCCAGCTGGCCGGCGCTGCCGTGGCTGAGCACGTGGATGGCGGCGATGTCGCTGCGGCCCTGTAGCAGTTCGGCCATCTGCGTCAGGCCGTCGCGGCTGGCGTCCAGCACGTAGACCTGCGCGCCCGGTGCCACGCCATCGACCAGCCGCTGGTAGTCCTGCACGTCGTCGAGCACGAAGACCACCTGCGTGGTCGCGCTGGCCACCGCCTGGGGGGCAGCGGTCGTGGCGATGCCCACGTCCAGTGCGGAGGTGGCTTCGTGCGTCGCATGGTCGGTGTCGGTGGCGGCGTGGGCCGCTGCCGGCGCCTCTGCGGGTGTGGTGAGTTGCTGCACCGCGTCGGCCACAGCCGCCGCATCGAACATCAATCGGGCTTCCAGCGCGAGCGAGCGGGGGGCTTGGGCGAACAGGTGGCGGCGGCGGGTGGGTGCGTTCATGGCGGCGGGCCTTGTGGGGGCCGGTTCGTCGTTCGATGCGGGCCGAGGGGCGGCCCGGGCAGAGGCGGGGCGGGTGGCGCGCGGCGCCGGGTCAGGGCTGGACGTTCACCAGCACCTTGCCGCTCATGCCGGCAATCAGCTCGGCGTGGCGGCCATCGATGGCGGCCACGACCTTGATGGACTGGCTCACGGGGTCGACCCGCGCACCCAGGCGCAGCACCTTGGCGGGGTAGGTCTTGCCGGTCTCATCCACGGCGATGCGCACCGCGCTGCCGGCCCGTACGCCATGCAGCCAGCGCGAGGGCATGATGAATTCGACCTCAAGCACGCTGTCGTCGATCAGCTCGATGAGCGCCTGGCCCGGTTGCGCGAACTGCTGCTCACGCACCTTCAGCTCGGCGACCCGGCCCGAGAAGGGCGCGTTGATCTGGCACTTGCCGAGCTGGGCGTGCATCTGGGCCAGTTCGGCGCGGGTCTTGGCGACCTCGGCCTGGGCTTGCTCGGCTTCCTGTCGCCCGGTGGCGTTGAGCTCGACCAGGCGCTGCTGGACTTCGAGCTGCTTTTCGGCGGCGCCCAGGGTGGCCTGGGCGCGGGCCTGCTGGGCCTGCTGCAGGCTGCAGTCGAAGGCGACCAGCGGCTGGCCCGCTCGCACGACGGCCCCGTCGGTGACGGTCAGGCGCTGGATGCGCGCGCCGATTTCGGCGGCCAGGGTGGTGAATCGGCGCGGGGAAAGCTGGGCACGCAGCTCCGGTGCGGGCGCTGCGGCGCCTGCTGGCGCTGGCGTGGCCGGTGCGGAGCGCAGCACGGCCGGCGTGGCCTGGGGGGCCGGTGGGGCGGCCACCGGCTTGGGCGTTGGTGCCGGCGCCTGGGCGAAGGCGGTGCCATGGGCACCGAGGGCGCCGAGGCCGGCCAGCAGTGCAGCGGCGATCAGCGCGGCCGGCGCGATCGGTGTGATCGGAGCGGGGCGGCTCATGCGCGACTCCTCAGGACCCGAGCAGGCGGCTGGACACGTGGGAGCGCAGTTGCTCCAGCGTCTGGTCGTCGGTGCTGTCGGGCAGCGGATCGACGCCGAGGGTGGCCTGCAGCCGGCTCGTGGCGGCGTGGACCTGGGCCAGGGCCTGGTAGCGGCGCAGCAGGCTGATGATCATGGTGGTCTGGGCGGCGACGCGTTCGAGCTTGGAGCCGGCCTGGGCCTGCTCGCGGCGCAGCATCTGCTGCATGATCTTTTCGTCGAGGACCCAGAGGGCGTTGGCGCGCTCCAGCTGTTTGCGCGACGAGGCGAGCTGCTCGCGGGCGACGTGCACCTGGGTCACGACGGCGACGTGGGCTGCGAGGCGGCGCTGGTCGGCCAGGGCGATGCCGGCCTCGGCGGCGCGCTGCTGGGCGGGCAGGGCCAGCAGGTTGAAGAAGTTGAAGGAGGTCTGCACGCCGGCCTCGGCCCAGTTCTTCTCGACCAGGTAGCGGTCGGTGTCGTAGCGGGCGCCGAAATTGATGCTGAGGCTGGGGAACTGGCGCACCAGCACTTTGCGGGCCTCGGTGGCGGCGATGCGGCGCTGGTAGGCGTGCTCACGCAGGTCGGCGTTCTGGGCCAGGGCCTGCTCTTCCATGGCCTCGGCGGAGGTGGACAGCAGGTCCAGCGAGCCCAGGCTGGGGTCGCTGCTGTAGCTGAGTTGCTGGATGACCGGCGCGTTCATCAGCGCGGCCAGTTCGAAGCGGGCGGTGGCCAGCTCGCTCTCGATGGACTCGAGCAGGCGCATGTTCTCGGTCAGCTGGCGCTGGTAGCGCAGCGAATCGAGTGGCGAGCGCAGCTTCTCGTCCTCGGCCTTGCGGGCATCGACCATGGCCTCGTTGGCCAGGGCGATGGCCTGCTGGACTTCGCCGCGCAGGCGCTGGGCGGAGGCGGCGCGCCAGTAGGCGACGCGCACGTCCTGCACCAGCAGGTGGGTGGCCTTGCGGCGGCGCTCGGCAGCGGCCAGCACGCGGTCGCCCGCCTGCTGCTGGTTGTAGTAGGCCAGGCCGAAGTCGAGCAGGCTCCAGCTCATGTCCAGCGACACGAGGGTGTGCTCGCGTGACTGGGAGATCGAGGGGTTGGCCAGCGAGGGGGCACCGGTGACCGAGTCGGTGCTGCGGGAGACGCGGTCGCGGTCACGCGCGTTGTAGCCGGCGGCCGCAACCAGCTTGGGCAGGGCGTCGTAGCCGGCGGCATCCCACTGCTGCAGGGCCAGCGCCTCTTCCATCTGGCGGGCCCGGCGGTCCAGGTTGAACTTCAGGGCGCGGGCGATGGCCTCGTCCAGGCTGAGCTCGGTGCCCAGTGGCGGGACGTCCTGCTGCACGCGGGTCCGGTCGCTGTGCACCCGCTGCTGGTGTTCTTCCTTGCTGATGTCCTTCAGCGGCAGTTGCGAGCAACCTGCGGCAATCGCTGCGGCGGCCAGGGCGAGGAGGGTGCGGGTGGTACGGTGCGCCATGTGTGTTCTCCAACGGCATTCGATTGCCGGAGCCTCCGTGGTCCGCCGGGCCGCCTGCGGCGGCCGCCCTGCGCAGGGGCTCACCTGCGTGGTGCGGTCTTGAAACGAAAAAATGAAACCTGTGCATGCGCCCCTGCACCGTGTCGGCAGTGGGGCTCTGTCTGTGGTGATGCTATGGAGTGCCGGTTTGGCCGATCCTTCGATCAAGGGGGTGGATGCGGCGCACACTTGACACGGCACCGAACTGTGCGGCGCAGATATCGGCGGCTTCGGGGTGTCCTGAAGGGCAGGGGATTCACCTAGCGGCGACAATAGGTGCCTGGGTGCGCGGGTTTCCAGTCCTCCGCGCCTGTCTGCTTCCGCTTATTGCTGCTGCCTGGCGACCGAGTCGGTTCGGTTGGCTGGGCGCGCGTTCTCACCCGGTACCATCTGCTCCATGGCTCAATACGTCTTCACCATGAACCGCGTCGGCAAGATCGTGCCGCCGAAGCGGCAGATCCTGAAGGACATCTCGCTGTCCTTCTTCCCCGGCGCCAAGATCGGCGTGCTCGGCCTGAACGGCTCGGGCAAGTCCACGCTGCTCAAGATCATGGCTGGCCTGGACAAGGACATCGAGGGCGAGGCCTACCCGATGCCGGGCCTGAAAATCGGTTACCTCCCGCAGGAGCCGCAGCTCCAGCCCGAGCAGACTGTGCGTGAGGCGGTGGAGCAGGGCATCGGCGGCGTGCTGGCCGCCAAGAAACGGCTGGATGAGGTCTATGCCGCCTACGCCGAAGAAGATGCCGACTTCGACGCACTGGCCGCCGAGCAGGCCGAGCTGGAGGCGATCATCGCCGCGGCGGGTTCCGAGAACACCGACCTGCAGCTGGAGCTGGCCGCCGATGCGCTGCGCCTGCCGCCCTGGGATGCGGTGATCGGGGTGCTCTCCGGCGGTGAAAAGCGCCGTGTCGCGCTGTGCCGCCTGCTGCTGAGCAAGCCGGACATGCTGCTGCTCGATGAGCCGACCAACCACTTGGACGCCGAGTCGGTGGAGTGGTTGGAGCAGTTCCTGCAGCGCTTTGGTGGCACCGTGGTGGCGATCACCCACGATCGCTACTTCCTGGACAACGCCGCCGAGTGGATCCTGGAACTCGACCGCGGCTTCGGCCATCCCTACAAGGGCAACTACTCCGACTGGCTGGACCAGAAGGAGCGCCGCCTGGAGGTCGAGCAGAAGAAGGAAGATGCGCGCATCAAGGCGATGAAGGAGGAGCTCAAGTGGGTGCGCTCCAACGCCAAGGGCCGCCAGGCCAAGAGCAAGGCGCGCCTGGCCCGCTTCGAAGAGTTGAGCGACGTCGACTACCAGCGCCGCAACGAGACCAACGAGATCTTCATCCCGGTGGCCGAGCGCCTGGGCAACGAGGTGATCGAGTTCAAGGGCGTCTCCAAGAGCTTCGGCGACCGCGTGCTGATCGACAACCTGAGCTTCAAGGTGCCCCCGGGTGCGATCGTCGGCATCATTGGGCCGAACGGCGCGGGCAAGTCCACGCTGTTCCGCATGATCCAGGGCGCCGAGCAGCCCGATGCGGGCGAGGTGGTGATCGGCAAGACGGCCAAGCCGACCTTCGTCGACCAGAGCCGCGACTCGCTGGCGGGTGACAAGACGGTGTGGGAAGACGTCTCGGGCGGGCTGGACAACATCGTCGTAGGCCCCTTCGTGATGCCCTCGCGCGCCTACCTGGGCCGCTTCAACTTCAAGGGCAACGACCAGCAGAAGCTGGTGGGCAACCTCTCCGGGGGTGAGCGCGGCCGCCTGCACCTGGCCAAGACGCTGGCCCTGGGCGGCAACGTGCTGATGCTTGACGAGCCGTCCAACGATCTGGACGTCGAAACCCTGCGCGCGCTGGAAGAGGCGCTGCTGGAGTTCGCCGGCTCGGCGATGGTCATCAGCCACGACCGCTGGTTCCTGGACCGCATCTGCACGCACATCCTGGCCTGCGAGGGTGACTCGCAATGGTTCTTCTACAACGGCAACTTCCACGAGTACGAGGAAGACAAGAAGAAACGCCTGGGCGAGGAAGGTGCGCGCCCGAAGCGCGTGCGCTACAAAGCCTTGAAGTGATCCGCCCCCGTTGCGGCTGCGCCGCGGCCCGGATCGCCGAATTCGGTTAAATTGAGCTGAAAACCGCCTGGAGCATCACCACCATGAAACAAATCACCGCCGTCATCAAACCGTTCAAGCTTGAGGAAGTGCGTGAAGCGCTGGCAGACGTGGGCGTTACCGGCCTGACGGTGACCGAAGTGAAGGGCTTCGGCCGCCAGAAGGGCCACACCGAGCTGTACCGGGGTGCGGAGTACGTGGTGGACTTCCTGCCCAAGGTCAAGCTCGAAGTCGTGGTGAAGACCGAGGACGTGGACCGCTGCGTCGAGGCCATCGTCAAGGCGGCCAAGACCGGCAAGATCGGCGACGGCAAGATCTTCGTGACGCCGGTGGAGCAGGTCATCCGCATCCGTACCGGCGAAACCAACGATCAAGCAGTCTGATGGTCTGATCCGGAGGGCAATCCGCGCCGCAGCCCCCTTGAGGGTGCACGCGGCGTAGCGTCCTGAGTCAAGGGCCGGCGGCAACGCTGGCCCTTGTCACGTCCCGGCGTGGGTCGCCCCGCATTGCCTGGGGGCTCGGCTGGGGCGGCGTCCATCAGATGCGGCTGAAGTCCCCCGGGGCTGGCGACTGCAGATCCCCCAGGGCCTTGAACAGCGCGTCGACGCTGCGATGCACCTGCAGGCCGCGGGCCTGTTCGGTACTCACGAAGCCCTGCGCCTCGGTGTGCTTCATGAAGGTGAGCAGCGGCTCGTAGTAGCCCTCCACATCGAGCAGCGCCACTGGCTTGCGGTGGTAGCCGAGGTGCTGCCAGGACCAGACCTCATACAGCTCCTCGAAAGTGCCGATGCCACCCGGCAGCGCCACGAAGGCATCGGCCGCCTCGGCCATGGCCTGCTTGCGCTGGTGCATCGTCTCGACCACCTGGAGTTCGGTCAGACCGGTGTGGCTCACCTCGCGGCGTACCAGCGAGTCCGGGATGACGCCGAGCACCGGGGCGCCCGCGGCCAGGGCGGCATCCGCCACCTCCCCCATCAGGCCAACGCAGCCACCGCCGTAGACGAGGCTCCAGCCCACTTCGCCGATGCGCCGGCCCAGCTCGCGCGCGGCCTGCGTATACGCGGGGTGCTGGCCGTGGCGTGAACCACAGTAGACGCACAGGGCGGGTCGTTGGGCGAACATGAATCAGGCTCCTTGCAGCCGGTTCCAGAGCAGGGGCAGCCAGACCAGGGCACAGAGTGCCAGGGCCAGCGCGACCGCCGCACTACCGTAGTCCTTGGCGCGCTTGGCCAGTTCGTGCAGGTCGAAGGAGATGCGGTCGACCGTGGCTTCAATGGCCGAGTTGAGCAGCTCGACGATCATCAGCAGCAGCACGCTGCCGACCAGCAGGATGATCTCGATCGGGCTGCGCCCGACCCAGAAGGCCAGCGGCAGCAGGATTGCAGCGAGCCAGACCTCCTGGCGGAAGGCGCTCTCGGTGCGGTAGGCGGTTCGCAGTCCCTGGGCGGAATAGCCGGCGGCGTGCAGGATGCGATCCAGGCCGGTTCGGCCTTTGTGGGGATTGGTCATCACCGGCAAGATTGTGCCAGCCACAGGCGTCGCGGCCTTCACCGCTTGGCCTTCAGCGCTTCGATGCCGGCTTCGAGACGATCAGGCGGGTGCCGCAGAGCAGGTCATGCGGTGTCTGGCGCCCGGGCAGGACATGCGAGAGGGTGGCATAGGCCAGCCCCCAGGCCAGAGCCGCGAGGCTCAGGGCGGTGCCGGAATGCCACCCCGCCAGTGCGCCCAAGCCCAGCCCAGGCAGGAACCAGAGCCAGCTGCTCAAGTAGCGTGCCACGGCGCGGCGCTGTGTCACCGGGGCGCCGTGTGCGTCGACCAAGCGAAGATGCCAGGTCTTCATCGCCACGGTCTGCCCGCCGCGCGACCAGAACCACACGAAGTAAAGACCCAGGATCACGAAGAGGACGGCCTGCAGGCCGGCCCGACCATCGAGTGCATGCCGCTGCTGGGTGAGGCTGGAGTACAGGAAGCCGGCCACCGAGATCACGCCGAAGAGAACCACGCCCTCGTACAGCATGGCGGCCAAGCGGCGCCAGAAGCCAGGAGCAACCGTGCTCACCTGTGCGTGGTCCTCTGCGCCACTGTCGGCGCTGGCTGTCGAACTCACTGCGGCGCAACGATCTGTTCCGCGGCGGCTCCCTGTGGGCCTCGCTGGGGTAGCAGCGTCGCGCTGTTCACGAAGTCGCCTGTGGCGGCGATCTTCGGCATTCCGGCCTGCTGATGCCTTGGTGGAGCGGGGCGTTGAGTCAGGGGCCGTGTGCTGGCCCCCACGCTCGCCTGCACCGTGCCCGGGCCGATCGAGCGGGGCAGCGCCTCGCGCGGCTTGGCGGCGGCGATCACATTGGATTTGGCCTGGGTGCGATCAAACCCCGTGGCAGACGGGGCAGCAGCGACCGGTGCCACCGCACTGGCCACCGCGCGCTGACTGGCCTTGTCGGCGAGCGCCTTGCGTTGGGCTTCCGGTAGGGCTTGGTAGGCGTCCCACAGCGCCTGGCGCTCGGACATGGGCACCTGGCGCGTGGTCTCGAAGTGCAGTCGGGCGGTATTGCGCTGGGCTGGCGTCATGCTGACCCACTCCGCCATGCGTGCCTGCATGCGGATCTGCTGATCCCTGGGCAGGTTCGGCAGACGCGCAGCGACCTCGCGCCACTTTTGCTTGCGCGTCGCGTCGATCGACTGCCACTGCGATTGCAGCGGGTGCAGGGCCAACCGCTCGGCGGGCGTCAGTTCAGCCCATGCTGGCCCTCCCGCGGCGGCATGAACCCAGCCGGCGGCCGACAAGGCCAAGCCCAGGCAGATCCCTTGCAGGATCGGACGCAGTCGGAAGGTCCGGCGCGCAAGGTTCACTGGGCAGCCCCACTGCCGTCGGCCACCGGAGTCGAGGTCACGAACTCGGTGAACCCGGGGTCCACGTAAGCGGCGGGCGGCAGGTCGTCGCCCAGCAGCGCCGTGTCGATCTCGGCCGCAGCCTGGATCTGCTCGTGGGTGTGCCATTGGTCGATGCCGACGAGCCCGGCGGCCAGCACCAGCAGCAAGGCGATGATGCCGGCACGCATCCACCAAGCCTCGTCGCGGTCGTCGCCACTGCTCATCAGGGCGATCGTGCCGTTGTGGGGGTCGATGTGGGCGATCTGAACTTCGCTGGCCGTGCGCGACGCTGGCACAGCCACCTTCTGGCGGGCGGCCTGCTGCGCGCGTGCGACGGCCTGGAGGCGTGCCACCCGCAGGCGCTCACTGACGTCGTGGGGAACCACCTCGGCTCCGGTCTGCAGGTGGGCGGCCACTCGCAGGCCGAACCGCGCCTCCAGGGCCTGCGCTTCGGCGGGCGGCCAGGGGCGGTTGGGCGATACGGTGTTCACAGCGAGATTCCCTTGAGTGTCAGAGCCTGGGCCAGTGCATGGACGGCACGGGAGCAGTGGGTCTTGACACTGCCCTCCGAGCATCCCATGGCGGCGGCCGTTTCGGCCACATCCATTTCCTCCCAGTAACGCATCAGGAAGGCTTCCCGTTGACGCGTTGGCAGTTTGGCCACTTCGTCCTCGATCGATTTCAGGGTTTGCAGGCGCTGCACGGTGTCGGCAGAACTCTCGGTGCCAAGGGATCCGCTCTGGTCCTCCAGCATCTCCAGCAGGTCGAAGTCCGGATCCCCATCTGGAGACTCGAACTCCGAGAAAAGGTTCATCACGCCCCGTCGAACCTTCTGGTGGCGGAACCAGTCCATTGTGGCGTTGGACAAGATGCGCTGGAACAGCATGGGCCACTCCGCCGCAGGCCGATCGGCATAGCGTTCAGCAAGGCGAATCATGGCGTCCTGCACGATGTCCAGTGCGGCATCGTCATCACGCACCGCGTACACCGTGCGCTTGAAGGCGCGTTTCTCGACGCCTTGCAGAAAATTGGAGAGCTCTTTGTCGGCGGCCAAGGTGGGGTAGGGAGCGTCGACGCTGCGGCGCAAGAAGGGTCGCGAAGGCAGGCTTGATTATGTCATCGGGGTTGTCTGCACCGGCGGGGCGCTGCTGCAGTGCAGTAAGGGCGCTGCAACAGTGCGATAATCCCGCTCCCGCACACCGTGCGGGCATGGGTCACTCTCGGACGCCCGACCACGGGCGCCGCCGTTTTTGACCGCGCAGGCTCCGATTCCGCCCCACAAGGGCGAGTCTGCCACCTGATAGGCAGGCACGAGGAGGAGCACCGTTCGATTTTCGTCAGAGAAAACCCGAAAGGTTCAACATGGACATGTCTGCCGCGGAACACCAGCGTGCCGCATCGGCACAAGCCTCCCGCGATACATCTTCCACCCCCGAGCTGAATGGCTCGGAGATCCTCGTGCGCTGTCTGCAGGCCGAGAACGTCGAGTTCATCTGGGGCTATCCCGGCGGCTCGGTGCTCTACATCTACGACGCGCTGTACAAGCAGCAATCCATCCAGCACGTGCTGGTACGCCACGAGCAGGCCGCCGTGCATGCCGCTGATGGCTACTCGCGCGCGACCGGCAACGTCGGTGTGGCCCTGGTGACCTCTGGTCCGGGCGTGACCAATGCGGTCACCGGCATCGCCACCGCGTACATGGATTCGATCCCGATGGTCATCATCACCGGGCAGGTGCCCACGGCCGCGATCGGCCTGGACGCCTTCCAGGAGTGCGACACCGTCGGCATCACCCGTCCGGTGGTCAAGCACAACTTCCTGGTCAAGGATGTGCGCGATCTGGCGGTAACGCTCAAGAAGGCCTTCCACATCGCCCGCACCGGCCGCCCCGGCCCGGTGGTGGTGGACATCCCGAAGGACGTCTCGCTCAACACCACCGCCTTCTCGTACCCGGAGACGATCGAGATGCGGTCGTACAACCCGGTGCGCAAGGGCCATGGTGGGCAGATCCGCAAGGCCGTGCAGCTGCTGCTGTCGGCCAAGCGCCCCTACATCTACACCGGTGGCGGTGTGGTGCTGGGCAATGCCTCAGCCGAACTGCGCGAGCTCTGCGACCTGCTGGGCTACCCGGTCACCCACACGCTGATGGGCCTGGGCGCGGTGCCCGCCACCGATCCCAAGTTCCTCGGCATGCTGGGCATGCACGGCACCTATGAAGCCAACATGACGATGCAGAGCTGCGACGTCCTGCTGGCAGTTGGTGCCCGATTCGACGACCGCGTGATCGGCAACCCGAAGCACTTCGCCTCGGTCGAGCGCAAGATCATCCACGTCGACATCGACCCCTCGTCGATCTCCAAGCGCGTCAAGGTGGACATCCCCATCGTCGGTGACGTGAAGGAAGTGCTGCAGGAGCTGATCGTCCAGATCCGCGAGACGCAGCAGCGTGCCGACGGCGCGGCGATCAACGCCTGGTGGAGCCAGATCAACGAGTGGCGCAAGCGTGACTGCCTGAACTACAAGCGTTCCGACGACGTCATCAAGCCGCAGCATGTGGTCGAGACCCTGTGGGAGCTGACGCGTGGCACAGACGCCTACATCACCTCCGATGTGGGCCAGCACCAGATGTGGGCGGCGCAGTTCTACCGCTTCGCCGAGCCGCGCCGCTGGATCAACTCGGGTGGCCTGGGCACGATGGGCGTGGGCTTGCCGTATGCGATGGGCATCAAGCTGGCGAAGCCGGAGTCGGATGTGTTCTGCATCACCGGCGAAGGCTCCATCCAGATGTGCATCCAGGAGCTTTCGACCTGCCAGCAGTACAACACGCCGGTGAAGATCATCAGCCTGAACAACCGCTACCTGGGCATGGTGCGGCAGTGGCAGGAGCTGATCTACGAAGGCCGCTACGCACACAGCTACATGGACGCGCTGCCGGACTTCGTGAAGCTGGCCGAGGCCTACGGTCACGTCGGCATCAAGATCGAGAAGCCCTCCGAGGTCGAGCCGGCGCTCAAGGAGATGATCCGCCTGAAGGACCGCACCGTGTTCCTGGACGTGCGTACCGACCCGACCGAGAACGTCTGGCCGATGGTGCAGGCCGGCATGGGCATCACGGAGATGCTGCTGGGATCCGAAGACCTCTGAGGCCGGTTGGCGGCGGCAAGGCGCAGCGGGTCACCGCCTTCTGCGCAGGCGCTGCGGCCAAGGTTCCTGAGTTCGGATCCGCTTCCCCGAAACCTGTTGACGGCGGTTCGCAGAGCCCTGGGTTACCGCCCGGGGCCGAGGCGAACGCCGGGAGACGACACATGAAACACATCATTGCGCTGCTGCTCGAGAACGAGGCCGGCGCGCTGTCCCGCGTGGTGGCGCTGTTCTCGGCGCGTGGCTACAACATCGAGAGCCTGACGGTGGCGCCCACCGAAGACCCCTCGCTGTCGCGCATGACCATCGTGACCACCGGCTCGGAAGAGGTGATCGAGCAGATCACCAAGCACCTGAACCGGCTGATCGAGGTCGTCAAGGTCGTGGACCTGACCGAGGGCAACTTCACGGCGCGTGAATTGATGCTCATCAAGCTGCGCGCAGTCGGCAAGGAGCGTGAGGAGATGATGCGCATGGCGCAGATCTTCCGTGGCCACATCATCGACGTGACCGACAAGACCTACACGATCGAGTTGACGGGCGATTCGTCCAAGCTCGATGCCTTCATCGAGGCGGTGGACCGCACCGCCATCCTCGAAACCGTGCGCACCGGCACCAGCGGGATCGGTCGCGGCGAGCGCATCCTGCGCGTCTGAAGATCCTCCCAGGATCGCTTTCTTCATCCTCCCGCCTGAACCCTGATTTCTGAAAAGAGACACCCCATGAAGGTCTACTACGACAAGGACGCCGATCTCAGCCTGATCAAGGGCAAGAACGTCACCATCATCGGCTACGGCTCGCAGGGCCACGCCCACGCCCAGAACTTGAACGACTCGGGCGTCAAGGTCACCGTCGGTCTGCGCAAGGGTGGCGCCTCCTGGGCCAAGGCCGAGAAGGCCGGCCTGAAGGTGGCCGAGATCGCCGACGCGGTGAAGACCGCCGACGTGGTCATGATCCTGTTGCCCGACGAGCAGATCGCCGGCGTGTACAACGCCGAGGTCGGCCCGAACATGAAGGAAGGTGCTTCGTTGGCCTTCGCCCACGGCTTCAACGTCCACTACGGCCAGGTCGTGCCGCGTGACGACATCGACGTGTGGATGGTGGCCCCGAAGGCCCCGGGCCACACTGTGCGCGGCACCTACACCCAGGGCGGCGGCGTGCCGCACCTGATCGCGGTGCACCAGGACAAGTCCGGCAAGGCGCGTGACCTGGCGCTGAGCTACGCTGCTGCCAACGGCGGCGGCAAGGCCGGCATCATCGAGACCAACTTCCGCGAAGAAACCGAAACCGACCTGTTCGGCGAGCAGGCCGTGCTCTGTGGCGGCACTGTCGAGCTGATCAAGGCCGGCTTCGAGACGCTGGTGGAGGCCGGCTACGCGCCCGAGATGGCCTACTTCGAGTGCCTGCACGAGCTCAAGCTCATCGTGGACCTGATCTACGAAGGCGGTATCGCCAACATGAACTACTCGATCTCCAACAACGCCGAGTACGGTGAGTACGTCACCGGCCCGCGCGTGGTGACCGAGGCGACCAAGGACGCGATGCGCCAGTGCCTGAAGGACATCCAGACGGGCGAATACGCCAAGTCCTTCATCCTGGAAAACAAGGCAGGCGCACCGACGCTGCTGAGCCGCCGCCGCCTGACCGCCGAGCATCAGATCGAGGTGGTGGGCGAGAAGCTGCGCGCCATGATGCCCTGGATCAAAGCCAACAAGCTGGTCGACAAGAGCCGCAACTGACGCCATGGCGCCAACGGCGCCGGGTGCCTGCTGCCAACGAGGGTCGCCCGCCGGGCGGCCCTTTTTCATTCCAGTTTTCCGTTGTGGGCGCTGAGTTATCCTCTCGCCATGACCACTGAACCCGTGATCGACGACCTCGACGATGAATCGGCCGAGCCCGTGCGCCCGCGCCGCAAGGGCATCTACATCCTGCCCAACCTGTTCACGCTGGGCGCCCTGTTTGGGGGCTTTTACGCCATCGTGATGGCGATGAACGGCCGCTTCGAGAACGCCTGCATCGGCATCTTCTGCGCGGCCGTGCTCGACAGCCTGGATGGCCGCGTGGCGCGCATGACAAACACCCAGAGCGCCTTTGGCGAGCAGATGGACAGCCTCTCCGACATGGTCAGCTTTGGCGCTGCGCCAGCGCTGATCGTCTACGAGTGGGCGCTCAAGGGTCTGGGCAAGGCCGGCTGGATCGCCGCGTTCGTGTACTGCGCCTGCGCTGCGTTGCGTTTGGCGCGCTTCAATACCAACATCGGCATCGTCGACAAGCGCTACTTCCAGGGGCTGCCCAGTCCGGCTGCCGCTGCGCTGGTGATCGGCTTCGTCTGGGTGATGGACGATGCGGGCTTCAAGGGGGTGTCGCAGATCGACTGGCTGGCCTGGCTGGCCCTGGGCTTCACGCTCTACGCCGGGCTGACGATGGTCACCAACGTGCCCTTCTACAGCTTCAAGGACGTGAGTTTCAAGCGCACCGTGCCCTTCATCGTCATCGTGCTGATCGCGCTGGGCATTGCGCTGATCAACGTCCATCCGCCGATGGTGCTGTTCGCGCTTTTTGTGGTCTACGGCCTGTCGGGGTATGTGGTCTATGCGGTCAAGAAGTCGAAGGGGTCGCCGGTGAGCGTGATCGCCACATCGACCGACGAACCCGACGAAGAAGGCCTGCATCGGTGAAGGCCCTCATGGCTGCATTCCCGGTGCGCCACCACAGCCGTGCTATAGTTTTTGCGTGATGTCCCATCTGCGTCTGCCCCTGCTGCTATCCCTGCTAGGAGTGCCTCGAGCGCGCTGACTGATCACATCTGTACTTTCCGCAGGATCACGGCCCGCTTCAGCGCAACGCAGCGGGCCGTTTGCATTCCTGACGCGGCGTTGCCATCAACCCACCCGAGAGAGCCGCCATGAGCGACAAGCTGATCATTTTCGATACCACCTTGCGTGACGGGGAACAATCGCCCGGCGCGTCGATGACACGCGAGGAAAAGCTGCGCATCGCCCGCCAACTGGAGCGGCTGAAGGTAGACGTGATCGAAGCCGGTTTCGCCGCGTCGTCCAACGGGGATTTCGAGGCGGTCAAGGCGATTGCCGACGTCATCAAGGACTCGACGGTGTGCTCGCTCGCTCGCGCCAACGACCGTGACATCAGCCGTGCCGCCGAGGCCCTCAAGGGTGCCCGCCGCGCGCGCATCCACACCTTCATCGCCACCAGCGAACTCCACATGGAGAAGAAGCTGCGCATGACGCGCGAGCAGGTGCTGGAGCAGGCCCGGCTGGCGGTGCGTTTCGCCCGCAACCTCTGTGCAGACATCGAGTTCTCGCCCGAAGATGGCTACCGCTCCGACCCGGACTTCCTGTGCCGTGTGCTGGAGGCCGTGATCGATGAGGGGGCCACCACGCTGAACATCCCCGACACCGTCGGCTACGCGATTCCTGAGCTGTATGGCAACTTCATCAGGACCCTGCGCGAGCGGGTGCCGAACTCCGACAAGGCGATCTGGTCGGTGCACTGCCACAACGACCTGGGCATGGCGGTGGCCAACTCGCTGGCTGGGGTGAAGATCGGTGGCGCGCGCCAGGTGGAATGCACCATCAACGGCCTGGGCGAGCGTGCCGGCAACTGTTCTCTCGAAGAGGTCGTGATGGCGGTGAAGACCCGCCGCGACTACTTCGGCCTGGAACTGGGCATCGATGCCTCGCAGATCGTGCCGGCCTCGCGCATGGTGGCGCAGACCACCGGCTTCGTGGTGCAGCCGAACAAGGCGGTGGTGGGGGCCAATGCCTTCGCCCACGCATCCGGCATCCATCAGGATGGCGTGCTCAAGGCGCGCGACACCTACGAGATCATGCGTGCCGAGGACGTGGGCTGGAGTGCCAACAAGATCGTGCTGGGCAAGCTCTCCGGCCGCAACGCCTTCAAGCAGCGGCTGCAGGACCTGGGCATTGCGCTGGAGTCGGAGGCCGAGGTCAACGCCGCCTTCATGCGCTTCAAGGACTTGGCTGACCGCAAGAGCGAGATCTTCGACGAGGACATCCTGGCGCTGGTCGCGGATGAGAGTGTCACCCAGGAGCAGGAGCACTACCGGCTGTTGGCGCTGTCGCAGCATTCGGAAATGGGTGAGCGGCCCCACGCGCAGGTGACCTTCTCGGCTGGCCACGAGGAGTACCGTGCCGAGGCCGATGGCAACGGGCCGGTGGACGCCAGCCTGAAGGCCATCGAGTCACGCCTGCAAAGCGGTGCGGAGTTGCTGCTGTACTCCGTGAACGCCATCACCTCGGGCAGCACCGAGTCGCAGGGCGAGGTGACGGTGCGGCTGCAGCTGGGCGGGCGGGTGGTCAACGGTGTCGGTGCCGACCCCGACATCGTGGTGGCTTCGGCCAAGGCCTACCTGGCCGCCCTGAACAAGCTCCACAGCAAGGCCGAGCGCGTGGCGGCACAGGGTTGAGGCAGGTCAAGAGCGTCGATCTGTGGAACAGCGGCGAAAAACTGAAAAAGCTTGTGAAATCAAGACGTTGTGCGTGACTGTTGTTTCACTTAGACTCAGCCGCATCCTTGTTCCAGGCAGTACAGATGATCCGCTGTTTCCCGCGCAGCCGCCCGCTGCCGCTGTTGCGCCTGTCGGCGCTGATGGTCGCTCTCGCCATGGGTTGCGCTGGCTTGGTTTCTCCGGCGGAGGCCGCGCCGCGCAAGCGCGCCGCCGTACCTGCCAAAGCGACCAAGTCGAGCAAGGTGGTCCGCGTCTCGATGCGCAATGCACCTGCCAAAGTCGTCGAGGCGGCGAAGCCCTCGGTAGGGCAGATCGCTGGCCTGCACCAGACTCATGACACGCTGGCGCTGAAGTCCAGCGTGGCCTATGTGATGGACCAGGATACTTCCGAGGTGCTGTTTTCCAAGAACCCGGAAGCCGTGCTCCCGATTGCGTCGCTCACCAAGTTGATGACTTCACTGGTCGTCGTCGAGGCGAAACTGGCGCTGGACGAGGTGCTGGAGGTCACGGAGGAAGACATTGACACCGAGAAGGGCAGTCGTTCTCGCCTCGCTGTGGGCACCCGCCTGACCCGCATGGAGATGCTGCACCTGGCGTTGATGGCCTCGGAGAACCGGGCCGCCAATGCGCTGGGCCGGCATTATCCAGGGGGCTTGCCCGCCTTTGTCGAGGCGATGAACCGCAAGGCGACGGCACTTGGGATGGCTGACACCCGCTATGTTGAGCCCACGGGGTTGTCTAGCAACAATCGCTCCAGTGCGCCCGACCTGGCGCGGCTGGTCAAGGCCGCTTACAACTTCCCGCTCATCCGAGAGTTGTCGACGTCACCAGAGCATGCGGTCGATCTGGGGCGCCGCACCGTGCAGTTCCGCAACACGAACGGGCTGGTGCGCAATCCCACCTGGGACATCGGCCTGCAGAAGACGGGCTACATCGCCGAAGCCGGGCGTTGCCTGGTGATGCAAGCCCAACTGGCCGGGCGCAAGCTGATCCTCGTGTTCCTCGACTCGGCCGGGAAGTACTCTCGCCTGGGGGATGCCGAGCGGGTGCGCCACTGGCTGGAGGCGGACGGCAAGGGTCCTTTGCGACCCCGCACGCCGGCCTGAAAGGCTCCGGCTCAACCGCCCCAGTAAGCCAATGGGGTTGGCTGGGTGGGCTTTTGTTTGTCCGCCTCGGTGGGTAGGGCGCCTACCCCAGCGCCATGACCTGCTGAGCGCCGCATACGCGCTCGCTCGGCACTGTTCACTTGCCGCCAGTGGCTGCGTGGTTGCGAGCTTGCAGCGCCGGCATGCGTGCTGCTGCGTCCGGATCGACCTTCCCGGCGGCCTCGCTGGCACCTGCCGTTGACGTCGAGGGCTTCAGCACTTCATCAGGGTGCTTGAGCGCCAGCCCAAGTGTGACGAAGCCGGCGATCACGACGGCCAGTGGGCCACCAATCACCAGCCACAGCATCTTGATCTTCCACCACGGCTCATTGGAGGCGGGGGATGAGGGGGGATTCGACATGCATGACTCCTGTAGGGGTGTTCCAGACAGCGCCAGACAGCTGGTCGTGGGCGGCGCGGACAGAATCGGATCGATCACTCGGATCAACGGTGTGCCATCACTCGCCGTTCCGTGATTCTCTCTGTCTGCGACTTCTGCGGAAAACAAAAACAAAAATCCCCCGACCAGCGGGGGAACTGAGCCAGCAGTGGTGCTGACCGGAGTGTCACAGGTGGCTTGCGCACTGCAAGCCACTGTAACCATCCGGTGTCAGCGCATCATCACTGCACCGCGTTCAGTGCGGTCTTGGCGCCTTGCTTGTTGGACAGGCTCCAGACGTAGGCGGCCAGCACGCGGATCTGCTCGGGGGTCAGGCGGGTGGCGTGCTGCGGCATCACGTTGACCTTGCCCTTGTTGATCATCTCGCTGACCATGGCTTCGGAGCCCCAGCCGTGCAACCAGACCTTGTCGGTCAGGTTGGGGGCGCCCATGGCGGTCTGGCCCTTGCCGTCAGCACCGTGGCAGGCCGCGCAGGCGCCGAACTTGGCCTTGCCAAGCTGGGCAGCCACGGCGTTGTGCGGGGCGCCGGAGAGGCTCAGGACGTAGTTGGCCACGTTCTTGACATCTTCAGGCGTACCCACCGCGGCGGCCATCGGGGGCATGTTGCCCTGGCGACCTTCTGCAATGGTCTTGACGATGTAGTCATGGCTGCCGTCGCCACCCAGCCAGTCCTTGTCGGTCAGGTTGGGGAAGCTCTTGCTGCCCTTGCCATCCGAGCCATGGCAGCCGGCGCAGTTGTTGACGAAAACCCGCTCACCAATGCCCATGGCCTGGGCGTCGGCGGCAAGTGCCTCGACTGGCATGCTGGCGAACTTGGCGTAGACCGGCTTCATCGTCTCGGCGGCCTTGGCCTGCTCGGCCTGCCACTGGTTGCGGCTGGTCCACTTCAGCGAGCCCTCGTTGCTGCCCAGGCCCGGATACAGGAACAGGTACAGCGCAGCGAACACGATGGTGATCCAGAACAGGCCCATCCACCAGCGCGGCAGCGGGTTGTTCAGCTCCTGCAGCGACTCATCCCAGACGTGTCCGGTGGTGTTGTCGTCTGCCATTGGCCGCCGCTTGGCAGCCCCAATCAGGACGAGAACGCAAAACGCGATCGAGGCAATGACGATGCCCGAGACGTAGAGCGCCCATCCGCTCGAAATGAAGTCACTCATTCGTGCCTCCGATGTTGGATTGACCAGCGTCCTCGCCCATGAAGGGCAATTGCGCCGCGTCGTTGAAACCTTGCTGCTGTTTGCGGGACCAGGCCCACGCGAGGATGCCGAGGAAGCTGGCGAACGAGATCACCGTGACCAGACTGCGCCAATCATTGAGATCCATGGTCCGCCCCTGTTCACTTGCCCGCGGTGCCGAGCACCTGCAGGTAAGCGATCACTGCTTCCATCTCGGTCTTGCCCTTGACGTCCTCGGCCGCCTTGGCGATCTCGGCGTCGGTGTAGGGCACGCCCACCTTGCGCAGAGCCGCCATGTTGGCGCCGATGCCGGCGTTGGCCGGGGCATTGGAAAGCCACGGGTACGAGGGCATGTTCGACTCGGGCACCACGTCACGCGGGTTGTTCAAGTGCACGCGATGCCATTCGTCCGAGTACTTGCCGCCCACGCGGTGCAGGTCCGGGCCGGTGCGCTTGGAGCCCCACTGGAAGGGGTGGTCGTAGACGAACTCGCCGGCCACCGAGATCGGGCCGTAGCGCAGGGTCTCGGCGCGGAAGGGGCGCACCATCTGCGAGTGGCAGTTGTAGCAGCCCTCGCGCAGATAGACGTCCCGGCCGGCCAACTGCAGGGCGGTGTAGGGCTTGAGGCCTTCCACCGGTTGCGTGGTCGAGCGCTGGAAGAACAGCGGCACGATTTCGAGCAGACCGCCGACCGAGACGGTCAGCAGGATCAGCACGATCATCAGGAAGTTGCTGGTCTCGATCTTCTCGTGACCCGACACGGCTTGGTTATGGCTTGCCATGTTGTTCTCCTATTTCTCAGGCGTGCGCCGGGGCGGGGATCGCGATCGGCTCGGCCTTGCCGGCGGCCACGGTCTTCAGGACGTTCCAGCCCATGATCACCATGCCGGACAGGTACAGCAGGCCACCCAGGACACGGATCACGTAGAACGGATAGGTTGCCTTCACGCTCTCGACGAAGCTGTAGACCAGCGTGCCGTCGGGGTTCGTGGCGCGCCACATCAGGCCCTGCATCACACCGGCGATCCACATTGCGGCGATGTAGAGCACGATGCCGATGGTGGCCACCCAGAAGTGCAGCTCGACAGCGCGCATGCTGAACATCTGCTTGCGACCGAACATGCGCGGGATCAGGTGGTACAGCGAGCCGATCGACACCAGGCCCACCCAGCCCAGCGCACCGGAGTGCACGTGGCCGACGGTCCAGTCGGTGTAGTGGGACAGTGCGTTCACGGTCTTGATGGACATCATCGGACCTTCGAAGGTCGACATGCCATAGAACGACAGGGACACGATCAGGAACTTCAGGATCGGGTCGTCACGCAGCTTATGCCAGGCGCCCGACAGGGTCATGATGCCGTTGATCATGCCGCCCCAGGAGGGGGCCAGGAGGATCAGCGAAAAGATCATGCCCACCGACTGGGTCCAGTCCGGCAGCGCGGTGTAGTGCAGGTGGTGAGGACCCGCCCACATGTACGTGAAGATCAGCGCCCAGAAGTGCACGATCGACAGGCGATAGGAGTAGACCGGACGCTCGGCCTGCTTCGGGATGTAGTAATACATCATCCCCAGGAAGCCGGCGGTCAGGAAGAAGCCCACCGCATTGTGGCCATACCACCATTGCACCATCGCGTCCTGCACGCCCGCGTAGGCCGAGTAGGACTTCGTCAGGCTCACCGGAATGGCAGCGCTGTTGACGATGTGCAGCAGGGCCACGGCGATGATGAAGGCACCGAAGAACCAGTTCGCCACGTAGATGTGACGGATCTTTCGGATACCGACCGTGCCGAAGAACACCACCGCATACGCCACCCAGGTCACGGCGATCAGGATGTCGATCGGCCATTCGAGTTCGGCGTATTCCTTGCCGGAGGTCAGGCCCAGCGGCAGGGTGATGACGGCCAGCACGATCACCAGGTTCCACCCGAGGAAGGTGAACCAGGCCAGGCCGGGCATGAACAACTGGGTCTGGCAGGTGCGCTGGACCACGTGGTAGCTGGTTGCGAACAGGGCGCAACCACCGAACGCGAAGATCACCGCGTTGGTGTGCAGCGGGCGCAGGCGCCCGTAGCTCAGCCAGGGGATGCCGTTGATCAGCTCGGGCCATGCCAACTGGGACGCGACGATCACGCCCACCAGCATGCCCACGATGCCGTAGATGACCGAAGCCAGGGCGAATGCCCTGACGACGCCATCTGTGTAAACCGGTGCAGCTGCGCCGGATCTTGTACTGATTGCCATCGGTGTGCTCCTTAGGAAACTTCTCCGTCCTTGCGGGCGGGATTCTTTGTCAACCTGTTACCTTGCCGCTTGATCGGCATCAACCTCATCAGGGTCATTCCTGAGAATGCGCTCCCCCTCCCGCTCGATGTCGTCCAGCTGCCCGGACCTCAGTGCCCAGGCAAACATCACGATGATCGCGAAGACGAGGACCACCGACAGGGGGACCAGCAGATACAGAATCTCCATCGCAGTCCTCAGGCAGCTCGTGGTTCGGCCGCAACACCTTCGGCGGTGGGAAACGCAGCGGAGTGGCGCGTCAGGCGCAGGGCATTGACCACCACGAGCAGCGAGCTGGCGGCCATGCCCAGCCCCGCTGCCCACGGGGGCAGCCAACCGACCAGGGCCAGCGGCACGCAGGCGAGGTTGTAGAAGAAGGCCCAGCGCAGGTTCTGCCGCACGATGGCGAGGGTGCGTTGCGCCGTCTCGCGCAGCACCAGCAGGTCGCCGATGCGGTTGGACAGCACGATCACATCGGCGCGTGCCTGGGCCAGCGCGGCTGCGCTGCCCATCGCCACCGAGACGTCGGAGCGCGCGAGCACGGGCGCATCGTTGATGCCGTCGCCCACCATCACCACAACGTCGCCGCGTGCCTGCAGCGCTTCCACCGCCGCCAGCTTGTCCTGCGGCGAGCACTGCGCACGGGCCTGCTCGGCGGGCAGGCCAAGCCGCCGCGCCATGCCCTGTACGCTGGCCGCCTGGTCCCCTGAGAGCAGGTGGACCGACCAGCCCGAGCGTTGCATCACGGCAACGGACGAGGCGGCGTCTGGCCGAAGTACCTCGTCGAATTCGAAGCGGGCCCAGGGCAGCCACTGGCCTTGAACGTCCCGGGCGAGCCACACGGCCGGCCGCTCAGGGGCATCACCCTCGGCGTGGCACCAGACCGCGCTGCCCAGGCGCCAGACCCCCGCTTCGCTCCCCGAGGCCAGTCGGGCCTGCAGCCCCTGGCCGGCCTGCTCGGCAGCGTCCTGCCAGTCACAGGAGAGCGGCGAGGCCCCCTCAAGGGCCCCCTCGCGGGCCCTCTCACGGGCCACTAGGTCCGCATGCACCAGCGCGCGCGACAGCGGGTGGGCCGACTGCCTCGCCAGGTCGGCTGCCAAGCGTGCCGCGCTGGATTGTTCGGCCGGCGAGAGTGTCCTCAGCCACACTGTCTGCGCCGGGCTGAGGCGGTCCTCGGTCAGCGTGCCCGTCTTGTCGAACACCAGGTGCTGCGCGCGTGTGAGCACTTCGAGTGCATCGAGGCGCTGCAGCAGCACGCCGCGCCGTGCCAACTCACCGGCCGCGGCGATCAGCGCCACCGGGGCACCGAGCGAGAGGGCGCAGGGGCAGGTGACGATCAGCACCGACACCGCGATCCACAGCGCCCGGGACGGGTCGATCCATGACCAGGCCGCATACGCAGCCACGGCCAGGCCCAGCACCACCCAGAGGAAGGGCCCGGCGATGCGATCGGCGCTGAGCATGAAGCCGGGCCGCTGCGTCAGGGCCCGCTCCACCAGGGAAACGATGCGCTGGTAGCGCGTCTGCGCCCCCAGTTGGGTGACCCGCACCTGCACGGGCGCGCCCAGGTTGAGGCAGCCAGCGGCCACCTCCTGACCGGGCCCGCGCTCCACCGGGCGCGATTCGCCGGTCAGCACGGCCTCGTCGACCTGCGTGCTGCCCTGCTCGATCACCCCGTCGGCCGCGAAGGCCTGGCCGACGTGAACCCGGATGCGGTCTCCGATGCCCAGCTCCCCCGGCGTGACCCATTGGGCCTGGCCACTGGCGTCGAGCCGCTCCACCGCATCGGGCAGGCGCCGCATCACGGCATCGAGGGACTGCGCCGCGCGCTGGCGCGCACGGCTTTCCAGCCAGCGGGCCGCCAGCAGGAAGCTGACGAACATCGTCAGCGAATCGAAATAGACCTCGGAGCCGAAGGGGCCGTCCGCACTGAAGGTGGCCGCCGAGCTGGCCACGAAGGTGACCACGATGCCCAGCGTCACCGGCACATCCATGCCGATACGCCGCTCCCGCAGCGAGCGCCAGGCGCCCTGCAGGAAGGGGCCGGCCGCAAAGAGCAGCACCGGGATGCTCAGCACCCAGCTGGCCCAGCGCAGCAGCTGCGCCATGTCGGCACTGAGGTCGCCCGCCTCGGCCATGTAGGCCGGCGTCGCGTACATCATCACCTGCATCATGCAGAAGGCCGCCACGAACAGCCGCCAGACCGCCTGGCGCGACTCGCGGGCCGCCTGCACCACCGCTTGGGCGCCGGTGTCCGGGAAGGCGCCGTAGCCGGCGCGCCGCACGGCGGCGATCAGTGCCGACATGCGGGTGCGTGCTGGGTCCCAGGTCACCACGGCCCGTTGCGCGGCACCGTTCACCTCGGCGACGCGCACCCCGTCGACGCGGCCCAGGGCCTCCTCGATCAGGCCGGCGCAGGCCGCGCAGTGCAGCCCGCTGAGCAGCAGGCGGGACTGCCCGAGGCGCTCGCCCTTCGACCCCTCGATCCACTGCGTGTGCGCGGCCAGCGAGCGATCGTCGTCCACCGCAACCACCTGCGTGGGCGACAGCGCCCGCACGGCTTCCGGTGGCGCACGCAACTCGGGAGGGGTTTCGGTGGAGGACGGCAAACTCATGGATGGACCCGGAAATCGACCAACCACGCCCACGGGTCAGGGCATGACGGCACCCCTGATGGGAGGCAAACCCACCAGCAAGACAGACGCTGACCGCAGAAACCACCGCAGCAGTGCGCTATTCTTCACGGGACTCGAACAGCCCAGCATGATACCGATCAAGTCTCACATGGCCGCCGCTCATGTTGCAATGCAGCATCATTCCAACCCGCCCGACGGAGGCGGTCGCCGGCCCGGGCGCCGCTGGCCTCTGCGCCCGTTGATCAGGCGCGCCGCGGTCACCCTGGCGTTGGCGGGCGTGGGGGCGGCGGTGCATGCCCAGGACGCCGCCCAGCAACTGCCCGTCACCCGCCTGACGGCCGGCATGCACCTGATCACCGCCGAGGTGGCCGACAGCCCCGAGGAGCGCGGCATCGGCCTGATGCACCGGCCCAGCATGCCGGCCAACCACGGCATGCTGTTCGTCTTCGAGCAGCCCGGCGTGCACTGTTTCTGGATGAAGAACACGCTGCTGCCGCTGTCCATCGCCTTCCTGGCCGATGACGGCAGCATCGTCAACATCGCGGACATGCCGCCGCGCAGCGAGGCCTCCCACTGCCCGACCAAGCCGGTGCGGCTGGCGCTGGAGATGAACCAGGGCTGGTTCGCCAAGCGGGGCCTGAAGGCGGGCAGCCGCATCGGTGGCGAAGGTTTCGGTCCGGCTGCTTCAGTGGGGCGTTGAGGGCTACATATTCCGATTCGACATAAGCATTCTATTTATATGTAGTTTGCTTATAAGAGGCGGATCCCTAGAGTGGCGACCTTCGTTGCCATTCCTGGACTTCGCCTCGACATGACCTGGTTCCCCTTCGACTGGACTGCCACGCTGGCCGGCTTCGGCATCGGCCTGATCGTCGGCATCACCGGCGTGGGCGGTGGCTCGCTCATGACGCCGCTGCTGATCTCGGTGTTCCACCTCGAGAAGGCCGTGGCCATCGGCACGGACCTCTGGTTCGCCGGGCTGACCAAGGTGTCCGGCTCGATCGCGCACCACCGCCACGGCCACGTCGACTACAAGATCACCACGCTGCTGCTGGCCGGCAGCATCCCCGCGTCGATCGGCACCACCGCCTGGATGCACATGGTCGGCATGAGCAAGCAGGCCGACAGCGCATTGAGCTTCGCGCTGGGCATCGCACTGGTGCTGACCGCGATCACCATCATCCTGCGCCCGGTGTGGCACCGCGTCGGCCTGTGGCTGGAGCGCTGGATCACCGACGCCCGCCGCCCCTGGCTGACCGTGGCCTGCGGCGCGCTGCTGGGCGTGATGGTGTCGCTCAGTTCCATCGGTGCCGGCGCGCTGGGCGCCACGCTGATCCTGCTGATGTACCCGCGCCTGCCGATGGCCCGGCTGGTCGGCACCGACATCGCCCACGCGGTGCCGCTGACGCTGGTGGCGGGCATCGGCCACGCCACGCTGGGCAACGTCGAGTGGCTGCTGCTGCTGCAGCTGCTGATCGGCTCGGTGCCCGCGATCTGGCTGGGCGCCAGGCTGACCAGGCTGCTGCCCGACTTCTGGACCCGCCTGGCGCTGTCGACCTCGCTCCTGCTGGCCGCCAAGAAGGTGCTGCTGCTGGCCTGATGGCCGCGCCATCCCTGATTTCCTGACCCTGACGACATGTACCGCTACACCGACTTCGATCGCCAGTTCGTCCACGCCCGGGCGGCCCAGTACCGTGACCAGCTGGAGCGCAACCTCGCCGGCAGCCTGACCGACGACGAGTTCCGCCCGCTGCGTCTGCAGAACGGCTGGTACATCCAGCGCCACGCACCGATGCTGCGCGTGGCCGTGCCCTACGGTGCGATCTCCAGCGACCAGGTGCGCGCGCTGGCCGCCATCGCCCGCGACCTCGACCGCGGCTACACCCACTTCACCACGCGCCAGAACGTTCAGTTCAACTGGATCCCGCTGGTGAAGTCGGCCGACGCGATGGACCGCCTGGCCGCGGTGGACATGCACGGCATCCAGACCAGCGGCGCCTGCATCCGCAACATCACCAGCGACGCGCTGGCCGGCGTGGCCGCCGACGAGGTGGTCGACCCGCGCCCCTACGCCGAAGTGCTGCGTCAGTGGAGCACGCTGCACCCCGAGTTCGCCTTCCTGCCGCGCAAGTTCAAGATCGCCATCTCCGGCGCGCGCGAGGACCGGGCCGCCATCGCCTGGCATGACGTGGGCCTGGAGCTGCAGCGCAACGCCGCCGGCGAGGTGGGCTTCCGCGTGCTGGTGGGCGGCGGCATGGGCCGCACCCCCATCGTGGGCAGCGAGATCCGTGCCTTCGTGCCCTGGCAGCAGATCCTGCTGTACCTGGAGGCCGTGGTGCGCGTCTACAACCGCTTCGGCCGGCGCGACAACCTCTACAAGGCGCGCATCAAGATCCTGGTGAAGGCCGAGGGGCAGAAGTACTTCGACGCGGTCAACGCGGAGTTCGACAAGATCCTCAGCCGCGACGTTCACGGCGCCTCGCAGCTCATCCCGCAGGCCGAGCTGGACCGCGTCGCCGCCAGCTTCGCCCGCCCGGCCGGTGTCCAGCCGCGTGCCGACGTGCCGCTGGCCGCCGACGCCCCGCTGGCGCTGCGCCGCTGGGCGGAGCGCAACGTGCATGCCCACCAGGTGGCCGGCTACCGGGCCGTGACCCTGTCGGTCAAGCGCGCCGGCCAGCCGCCGGGGGACGTCAGCGATGCCCAGATGGACGCTGCCGCCGATCTGGCCGACCGTTTCAGCCTGGGTGAGTTGCGCGTCACCCACGACCAGAACCTGCTGCTGCCCTGGGTGAAGAGCGACGACCTGGCTGCGCTGTACGAGGCCGCCAAGGCCGCCGGCTATGCCACGCCCAACATCGGCCTGGTCACCGACATGATCGCCTGCCCGGGCGGTGACTTCTGCGCGCTGGCCAACGCCCGCTCCATCCCGGTGGCCCAGGAGCTGACCGAGCGCCTGGCCGACCTGGACGAGGTGTTCGACCTCGGCGACATCGACCTGCACATCAGCGGCTGCATCAACTCCTGCGGCCACCACCACAGCGGCCACATCGGCATCCTCGGCGTCGACAAGGACGGCACCGAGTGGTACCAGGTCACCCTCGGCGGATCCGATGGCTCCAGCCACGCGCCCACCGCGGTGGCTGGCAAGGTGATCGGCCCCTCCTTTGCCGCCAGCGAGATCGCCGATGCGGTGGAGGCCATCCTCGACACCTACCGTGCGCAGCGCCACGGCGGCGAGAAGTTCATCGACGCCGTCAAACGCCTGGGGCTGGAACCCTTCAAGGCCGCGGCCAACGCCTGCCGCACCACCACCGCCCGCCACGGCGAGACCGCTGAAGCCGCTGCAGCCTGATCGACCAGGCCAAAAGACAAGAAGACAAGACCTGACCCCATCATGAAGTTCATCGACACCCACCACGACGCCTGGCACACCGCCGGGGGCGAAGACGGCCCGATCCCGCACCCCGCGGCGAAGGAAGGCCTGCTGTTGACGCTGGAGCAGTGGCATGCCGTGCGCGAGACCTGGCCTGCCGGGCTGCGCACCGGTGTCACGCTGGCCAACACCGTGGACATCGAGACCCTGGAGGCGGACCTGCCGCGCCTGTCGCTGGTGGCCCTGCAGTTTCCGAAGTGGATCGACGGCCGCGCCTACAGCCAGGCCCATGTGCTGCGCGTGCGCCTGGGCTACCGCGGCGAGGTCCGCGCCACCGGCGACGTGCTGGTGGACATGCTGCCGCTGCTGCAGCGCACCGGCTTCGACGCGGTGCAGCTGCGACGCGACCAGTCGGTGGACGCGGCCGAGAGGGCACTGGGGTTCTTTGCCGGGCATTACCAGCGCGATGCGCTGGAGCGCCGCCCGCTGTTCGCCCGCCCGGCCGAGGAGGCCATGCGCGAAGCCGAGTTCCTGCAGGAAGGAGCCTCCATATGAGCGCCATCGGGTTGTACGCCCGTGCCACCGCCGGCTTCGACGATCGCCTGGCCACGACGTTGCAGATCCTGCGCGACGCTGCCGCAGCCCACCCCGGCCGCATCGTGCTGGCCACCAGTCTGGGGGCTGAAGACCAGGTGCTGACCGACCTGATCGTGCGCCACGGACTGCCGATCGCCATCGGCACGCTGGAAACCGGCGCCCTGCACCCGCAGACCGCCGAGCTGATCGGCCGCACCGAAGCCCGGTATGCCGACCAGGGCCTGAAGATCGAGGTCTATCGGCCGAAAACCGAGGCCGTGATCGAATTTGTACGGAACAACGGCGAGCGGGCGATGTACGAGAGCATCGACCTGCGCAAGGCCTGCTGCGGCATCCGCAAGCTGGAGCCGCTGGCGCGCATGCTGGCCGAGCGCAGCGCCTGGGTGACCGGCCTGCGCCGCGAGCAGAGCGACGCGCGCGGCGTGGTCGCCGCCCTGGGCACCGACGACCAGGGCCGTGTCAAGGTGAACGCCCTGGTGGACTGGACCTGGGCCGACGTGTGGCACTACATCAGCACTTTCGAAGTGCCCTACAACCCGCTGCACGACGAATTCATGCCCAGCATCGGCTGCGCGCCCTGCACCCGCGCCATCGCGGTGGGCGAACCCTTCCGCGCCGGGCGCTGGTGGTGGGAGGACGAGAAGGCCAAGGAGTGCGGACTGCATGTGTCCCAGGCCCCTGCCGCCGGTGCTTCCGCTGACCTGCCCGCTGTCTCCGCCCTGCCCCCTCGCTGAGCCGAGCCCAACCCATCTCACCCTCGCCATGAACGCCCCCATGTCCCTGACGAACCTGCTCCCCGAGGTGGACCACCGCCACCTCGATGCCCTGGAAGAAGAGGCCATCTTCATCCTGCGTGAAGTCGCCGGCGCCTTCGAGCGCCCTGGCCTGCTGTTCTCCAGCGGCAAGGACTCCTGCGTCGTCCTGCACCTGGCCGAGAAGGCCTTCAAGCGCAAGATCAGCCAGGAGGGTGAACGCCCGCGCTTTGCCGGCAAGCTGCCCTTCCCGCTGGTGCACGTGGACACCGGCCACAACTTTCCGGAGGTCACCCGCTTCCGTGACGAGCGCGTCGCCGAGATGGGCGAGCGCCTGATCGTCGGCCACCTGGAGGATTCGATCCGCAATGGCACGATCCGCCTGGCCCACCCGCTGGAGTCGCGCAACGGCCACCAGACGGTGACGCTGCTGGAGACCATCGAAGAGCACCGCTTCGACTGCATGATCGGCGGCGCCCGGCGTGACGAGGAGAAGGCGCGTGCCAAGGAGCGCATCTTCAGCCACCGCGACGCCTTCGGCCAGTGGCAGCCCAAGGAGCAACGCCCCGAGCTGTGGACACTGTTCAACACCCGCATCAAGCCGGGCGAACACTTCCGCGCCTTCCCGATCAGCAACTGGACAGAGCTGGACGTGTGGCTGTACATCGCCCGCGAGAACATCCCGCTGCCCAGCATCTACTACACCCACAAGCGCGAGATCTACCGCAAGAAGGGTCTGCTGGTGCCGGTGACCGAGGTGACGCCGCCGGAGGCCGACGACCTGATCGAGACGGTGGACGTGCGCTTCCGCACCGTGGGCGACATGACCTGCACCTGCCCGGTGGAAAGCCTAGCCAGCACCACCGCCGACATCGTCGCCGAGACGCTGCAGGTCACCGTGAGCGAGCGCGGTGCCACCCGCATGGACGACCGCACCTCCGAGGCCTCGATGGAGCGCCGCAAGAAAGAAGGCTATTTCTGAGCCCCCACGCTCACTGGCGCTCGCTGCCCCCCGAGGGGGCGCATGCAGCGGACCGGCAAAGCCGGATCCACGCATGACCTCGATGAATACGGATTTCAGCCATGACCATTGAACACCTCGACGCCGGCGAAGAGCTGGCCCACAAGGCGCTGCGCTTCCTGACCGCCGGCAGCGTCGACGACGGCAAGAGCACGCTGATCGGCCGCCTGCTGTTCGACAGCCGCGGCATCCTGGCCGACAAGCTCGATGCGCTGGAGAAGCGCGCCGCGGGTGCCCCGATCGACCTGTCGCTGCTGACCGACGGTCTGGAGGCCGAGCGCGAGCAGGGCATCACCATCGACGTGGCCTACCAGTACTTCGCGACCAAGAAGCGCAAGTTCATCATCGCCGACGCCCCGGGCCACGAGCAGTACACCCGCAACATGGTGACCGCTGCCGCCGGCAGCGACGCCGCCGTGGTGCTGGTGGACATCACCAAGCTGGACGTGTCCGCCGCCGACGTGCCGCTGCTGCCGCAGACGCGACGCCACAGCCTGCTGGCGCGCCTGCTGCGCGTGCCCACCCTCGTGTTTGCCGTCAACAAGCTGGACGCGATCACCGAGAACACCCAGGCTGCGTTCGAGAACGTGGCCCGCGCGTTGACCAAGTTCGCCGACGAGGCGGGCATCGTCGTCAAGGGCATCGTCCCGGTGTCCGCCCTGCGCGGCGACAACGTGGCGACGCCCTCGGCCAACTGGACCTGGTACAGCGGCCCGACGCTGCTGCAGATCCTGGAAGGCCTGCCCGTCACCGACGAGGCGCACGACGGCAACCTGCTCGTCCCTGTCCAGTACGTGGCGCGGGATGAAGGCATGGGCACCGGCCACCAGCACCGCGTGATGTGGGGCCGCATCGCCCACGGCAGCGTCCAGGCCGGTGACACGGTGCAGATCTTCCCCAGCGGCGAGACCGCCATCGTGGCCGCCGTGCGCCACGCGGGCTCCGACGTGGACCGCTGCACCGCCGGCCAGTCCGCCGGCATCGTGCTGGACCGCCAGGTGGACGTGTCGCGCGGCGACTGGATCTTCACCCCCGGCAGCGCCAGCGTGAAGCAGGAGTTCGCGGCCACCCTGGCCTGGCTGGACACCGAGCCCGCCGTGATCGGCCGCAAGTACTGGCTGCGCCACGGCAACCGTTGGGTGCAGGCGCGCATCACCTCGATCGACCACCGGCTGGACATCCACTCGCTGGAAGAAGTCGATGCCCACCAGCTCGGCGTCAACGAGATCGGCCGGGTGCAACTGCAGACCCAGCAGCCGCTGCCGGTGGAGAACTACGCCGCCAACCGCGCTGCCGGGGCGCTGATCGTGGTCGACCCCACCACCAACCGCACCAGCGGCGCCCTGTTGGTGGGCGATGCGGCGGGCGGGACGACGCGGCGCGCGGCCTGAGACCAAGCTTGAGATCGATCAAGATGGTTGACTGGCGCTGTCGGAAATCGGCCCTCCTCAGGGCATGATCACGCGATGGCCACCGTCATCTTCATCGGCGCCGGACCCGGCGCCACCGATCTCATCACCCTGCGCGGCGCCCGCTGGCTCGGCAAAGCCGATGTGGTGCTGTTCGATGCCCTCACTGACCCGGAACTGCGCGACATGGCGCCCCACGCCGAATGGATCGATGTCGGCAAACGCGGTTATGCCCATGCGATGGCACAGGAGCGCATCAATGCCCTCCTGGTGGAGCATGGCAGCCGCAGCGACATCGCGGTGGTCGCCCGCCTCAAGGGCGGCGACCCCAACCTGTTCGGCCGACTGGAGGAGGAGCTGATCGCCCTCGACCAGGCCGGCATCTCCTGCGAGGTGGTGCCCGGCGTGACCTCTGCCATCGCCGCAGCGGCGGGGACCCACCGGCCGCTGACGCGCCGGGGGGTGGGCCGCAGCGTGAGCTTCGCCACCGCCATGACCCGCTCCGGCGAGGTCCAGGGCTGCCGCAGTGCCGACACCGAGGTGTTCTACATGGCCGGCCAGAAGCTGGCGATCCTGGCCGAGCAGCTGCTGCAGGTCGGCTGGCCGGTCGACACGGCGGTGCTGCTGGTGTCCGACGCCGGCACTCGCCAGGAGCAGGCCAGCGAGACCTCGGTGGGCCGCCTGGCGTCTGCGGGAGAACGGCACGCGGGCCGACCGACGGTGGTGATCGTGGGGGCCGGTGCGCGGCCGGTGCTGGCCCGCGATGCCGTGGTCGGCAACCTGCTGCCTCCCAGTGGTGCGGCAGCTTGATCCCTGTCATGTGAACACCGGCGCAGAGTCCGTCCCGTCGCCTTGCCCTTTGACCGTCACGTCCCTTCCGGACCTTTAAAATTCACAAGTTTTGTCCGCAGCGGCCCGCAACCGGCGTGGCGCGGCAGGCAGTCGGTTTCACTTTCACTTTCACGCTCATTCCCATGACTCACGTCGTCCTCGAAGCCTGCATCCGCTGCAAGTACACCGACTGTGTGGACGTCTGCCCCGTCGACTGCTTCCGCGAAGGCCCCAACTTCCTCGCCATCGATCCGGACGAGTGCATCGACTGCGCCGTCTGCATCCCCGAATGCCCGGTGGGCGCCATCCTGCCGGAGGAGGATGTGCCGGCCGACCAGCAGAACTACATCGCGCTCAACGCCGAACTGGCCAAGGGCTGGCCGAGCATCACCAAACGCAAGGACCCGCTGCCCGACCACGCCGAGTGGAAGGACCGCACCGGCAAACTCGGCGAACTCAAGCGTTGAAGCACTGATCCCCCAGCCTCTGGCAGCCTTGGCGCCCGTGGACCCGTCCAGCGACGCCACCGTGGTCGAAACCGACGCGGTGGTCATCGGCGCCGGTCCGGTGGGGCTGTGGCAGGTGTTCCAGTGCGGCCTGCTCGGCCTGCGCTGCCATGTCGTGGACGTGCTGCCGGAAGTGGGCGGCCAGTGCATCGAGCTCTACGCCGACAAGCTGCTCTACGACATCCCCGGCCTGCCGCCCACCTGCGGCCGCGACTTTGCCGCCCAGCTGCAGCAGCAGGTGCAGCCCTTCGAGCCGGTGTTCCACCTGGGTTGCCAGGTCACCGCACTCACCCGGCAGGCCGACGGCCGCTTCGACCTCTCCACCAGCGGCTGCAGCCAGGTGCTGCGCTGCCGGCATGTGTTCATTGCCGCAGGGGTCGGCGCCTTCCTGCCGCGCAAGCTGACCCTGGCCGGGCTGGACCGGTACGCGCCTGCGTCGGTCACCTACCACCAGCTGCCCACCGACGGTGTGAGCGGCCGCCACGTCGTGATCGTCGGGGGTGAAGACGCCGCCCTGCAGATGGCGGTGGACCTGGCCTCCGGCAGCGACGGCCGCAGCGACAACGACCGCCCCGCCTCGGTCACGCTGCTGCACCGCCGCGACCAGTTCAGCAGCGACGACGGCATCCTGCTTGCCCGCTTCGACCTGCTGCGGCGCAGCGGCTTGCTGCAGGTCTGCATCGGTCAACCGGTGGAGCCGGTTGAATCGGATGGGCCTGGCGGCCCCGTGCTGGCGGGCCTGCGCATCGCACCGCCGGAAGGCGACGAGTTCACCTTGCCGCTGGACCGGCTGATCGTCTGCCTCGGCCTCAGCCCGCGGCTGGGCCCCATCGCCGACTGGGGCCTGGTGATGGAGCGCAAACAGCTGACGGTGGACACCGCCCGCTTCGAGACCTCGGTGCCCGGCATCCATGCGGTGGGCGACGTGGTCACCTACCCCGGCAAACGCAAGCTCATCGCCTGCGGCTTCCACGAAGCCATCCTGGCCGCCTTCGCCGCCGCCGAGCGCGACCGCGGCGGCCCGGTGCCGCTGGAATACACCACCAGCAGCAAGACCCTTCAGGGTCGCCTGGGTGTACGGGATTCCGTAACAAACGCGTCATAATCACGCCCGGCCTGCAGAGATCCCTCTCGTGCAGGCCATCCGCTAGGGGTGTTGCGGCGACCACCGGTTGCTGCGACTGAGAAAGTCCCTTTGAACCTGATTGAGGTAATCCTCGCGCAGGGAAGCATCTGTCGACGCCGCAGCCCCTCCCTCGGGCCTGCGCGGTCCACGGACCGCCGACCTGCCATCGCACGCTGCATTCACGATGGCACATCCGCTCCTGAACCTTTTTTCCCATCCTTCCCACCCGGGCGATCTCCCTTGCCCGCTTCGCGCCATGGCGTACGCCGCGCTGCTGGCCTGCGCCGGCCCGGCCATGGCCCAGACGACTTCACCGGCCACACAGGCCACACTGGCTCCCCAGGCCTCAACTGCAGCGCCAGTGCCGCAGGCCGCCCTTGACACCGTCACCATCACCGGCCGCAACAGCGCACCGGCCGTCTCCGGCTTTGGTGACCAGCCGCTGGCCACCACGCCGATCTCGGCCAGCCGCTACGGCGAAGCCGAACTGGCGGAGCAAGGCGTCACCCGCCTGTCCGGCCTCACCGGGCTGAACGCCTCGGTCAGCGACGCCTACAACACCACCGGCTACTGGGACTACCTCACGGTGCGCGGCTTCCTGCTCGACAACCGCTTCAACTACCGCCGCGACGGCCTGCCGGTCAACGCCGAAACCAGCCTGCCGCTGGCCAACAAGTCCGGCGTCGAACTGCTGCGCGGCAGCAGCGGCATCCAGGCCGGCACCAGCGCACCGGGCGGCCTGGTCAACCTGCTGGTCAAGCGGCCGGACCGCGACCTCACCCGCTTCCACCTCGGCTGGGCCGAGGGCGGTCGCGTCGGCGCCCAGGCGGACGTCTCGCGCCGGCTGGGCGAGGCCGGCGAATTCGGCCTGCGCGGCAACCTGCTGGTCGAACGCCTGGACACCCCCACACAAAACACCCGCGGCCAGCGCCACGTCGCCGCCCTGGCGGCCGACTGGCGCGGCCCGGGCGGCAGCCTGCTGGAGGCCGAAGTCGAACACAGCCGCCAGCGCCAGCCCAGCGTGCCGGGCTTCAGCATGCTCGGGAACAGCATCCCCTCCCCGGCCGATCCGCGCATCAACCTCAACAACCAGGCCTGGTCGCAGCCGGTGCTGCTGCAGGGCGACACCGCCTCGCTGCGCTGGACCCAGCCGCTGGAGGCGGGCTGGAAGTTCGTCGCTCACGGCATGACCCAGCGGCTGAAAAACGACGACCGCATCGCCTTCCCCTACGGCCTCTTCGACGCCAACTACAACTGCAACCCCTGCGACCGCTACGCCGCCAACGGTGACCTGACCCTGTGGGACTTCCGCAGCGAGAACGAACGCCGCCGCAGCGACGCGCTGGACCTGGGCGTGCAAGGCAAGGCCCAGCTGGCCGGCCTGCCGCACCAACTGGCCGGCGGGCTGCTCCTGACCCGGTACCAGCAGCGCATGCAGCCGCAGGTCTACGACATCGCAGGCACCGGCAACGCAAGTGGCGCCATCCAGGTCACCACCACCGCCACCGTCAACGACCAGAACACGAACCGCGACGAGCGCAGCAGCGAGTTCTACCTGCGCGACGCCATCCGCCTGGCCCCGCAGTGGCAGGCCTGGCTGGGCCTGCGCCTCACCCGGCTGCAGCGCGAAAGCGTGCGTACCGACGGCAGCCGCGCCAGCGACTACAGCGACAGCTTCACCACCCCCTGGCTGGCCCTGAGCCACGAGTGGGCGCCGCAGCACATCGTCTTCGCCAGCTGGGGCCGGGGCGCGGAATCGGATGTCGCACCCAACCGCACCTACGTCGTCAACCGCGGGGAAGCCGTGCTCGCACGCAGCCGCCAGTGGGAGATCGGTGCCAAGGGCACCCAGCGCCAGCGCAACTGGAGCCTCACCTACTTCGACATCCAGCGCGCCCAGACCGCCAACCTGGGATCGGCCTGCTCATCCTCGACGGCCGATTCCTGCACCTTCACCTTCGACGGCGTGGCCCACCACCGCGGCCTGGAAGGTGAACTCAGCCAGCAGTTCGGCCCCCTGCGCCTGGAAGGCAGCGCCCTGCTGCTGCGCGCCCGCCGCGAAGGCAGCGCCAACGCCGCCGTCAACGGCCAGCGCCCGCCCAACGTACCGGAATACACCGCCAAGGCCGGCGCCAGCTACACCGTCGCCAGCCTGCCCGGCCTGACCCTGGGCGCCGCTGCCGTGCACGAAGGCGGCCGCACCCTGCTGCCCACCGACGGCCAACTGCGCATCCCCGCCTGGACCCGCCTGGACGCCAACGCCCAATGGCAGCAAGCCCTGGCCGACCAGCGCCGCCTGACCTGGAGCGCCGGCATCACCAACCTCGCCAACCGCCGCGCCTGGCGCGACGCGCCCTACCAGTTCGAACACATCTACCTCTTCCCCCTGCCCGAACGCAGCCTGCGCCTGGGCCTGCAGATCGACCTGTGACCATCCGGCCACGCAGCACTTGCGAGGCCCCGGAAAACTCCACTAGAATCGCTGTCTAAGCAAACAGCTGATCCCCGATAGCTCAGTCGGTAGAGCGCCGGACTGTTAATCCGTAGGTCCCTGGTTCGAGCCCAGGTCGGGGAGCCAGATTCAAAAATCGAAGAAGGCCCAGAAGCGCAAGCAACTGGGTCTTCTCTTTCCTGAAGCCCAGCGCCCGCCGGCGCGGCTTCAACCCAGAAGTACCGATCAGCACACAGCTGTTCCCCGATAGCTCAGTCGGTAGAGCGCCGGACTGTTAATCCGTAGGTCCCTGGTTCGAGCCCAGGTCGGGGAGCCAAAACTCCAAGCAAAACAACGGCTTAGACGCGCAGGCGTCTAGGCCGTTTTTGCTTCTGGTCCCTTTCCGGCCTGCGGAGCGGGCCGGACGGTGGTTGGCGGGTGGCTGTGGGGCATGCGGAAGTGGTTGTCGCGCTTGGGAAATCGGCGGCGTGGGTCGGGCGGCCTACGGAGTGCGGGTGATGGCGCTCGCGGATTGACGGTGGTGATGATGGGCTGTGGGGTGTCGCTCGAAGGCAACTGGGGCGGCGAGATCGACGCCTTCGTCACCAGCAAGCTGGCGACTGCCAGCGGCCACATCGCCTTCCAGGCGCTTGCGATGCGGGCAGTCTGGACCGGTGGCAGACCGGAAGACTGGGGCTCGTACCCAGCAGTCGTCACTGCTCCCTGCACACTTCTTCGGCCGCGGCGGCAGTGGTGTGGACCCTTTCGACCCAGACTCGCTGTGTCGCCTGCGGACTGAAAGCACCCACTCAAGCGCAAGGCCCTGGGTAGCCACTTTCGTTGGCACCGGACGTTGGCTTTGGCCTGACTGACAGGTCACGATCTGTAGACTGACTGACCGCTTGATTGAGGCGCGGTCACTTGGCAACACACCACGACGCTTTCAGCGTCGCGGACTACCCACGGACCATCCGTTGAGTGAGCTCCAAAGTGCAGGACATCAAACGTACGCGCTTCGAAGCGCTTGCAGCCTATTGCCGACAGCCGGCTGCGCTCCTCGCTGCCCAGGAGGTTCGATGGCTGCAGGCCTACGAGGAGTCCATCCTGATCGTCGTCATTCGCGACATCGCCGACGGTGACTTCTCGGCCATGCTTCTGGCTCGTGATCTGAAGGAGCGATATAGATGGGTCGAGATGACCGGGTTCTTCGACAGCGTCGAGGAGACGCTTGCTGCGGCCCCCGATCGCATCGAGAAGATCTACGCCGACTTCGGAAAGCAGCGCGCTCAGGGAGATGAGAAGGGGGGGCCGGTTGACTTTTTCACGCCGGTAGTCCCCGAGGCTAGACTCAACCGTGACTTTGCAACTGTGACATCTTCCGAGGGCTACTCGCCGGCCGTCGAACTGATCAAGCCGATGATGCGCTGGTATGAAGACGCCGATGGAAACTTCGTCGAGCAGTTTCAGACGACGGGCTTCGACACTCGCCTGTGGGAACTCTATATGTTCGCTGCGCTGGTGGAGACGGGCTACGTCCTCGATCGGAAGATTGCAATGCCTGACTTCTGCAGTCGCAATGCGTTCGGTGAGCTGTGCATCGAGGCCACGACCGTCAATCCGACCCGCACGCCGACGGGCGATCTCGTCCCGCCTCCGCCGCTGGACACGCCCAAGCAGATGGAAGCGTTCCTGCGGCACTACATGCCGACACGCTACGCCGGCCCGCTGACGACGAAGCTCGGCAAGAAGTACTGGGAGAGGGACCACGTAAAGGGGCGCCCTCTAGCGTTTGCCATTCAAGACTTCCACGCGCCGAACTCCATGGTCTTGAGCCGGACCGCGCTGCCCATCTACCTCTACGGCAGGGTTTGGGATTGGCGCAGGGACGCACAAGGCAAGCTTGTTATCGTCCCACAAAGGATTGAAGAGCACGTCTGGGGTCAGACCAAGCGCGTTCAGTCCGGGTTCTTCTCGCTGCCCGGAGCAGAGAACGTCAGCGCGGTGATCGCGAACGCGAGCGCCACGATCTCGAAGTTCAATCGCATGGGGCTGCTTGCAGGCTTTGGCTCCAATCGCGTCCGCATGGTTAGGGAGGGGACGGCGGCCAATCCGGATCCGAATTCCGTGGCTCCACAAGTCTTTGTCCACGACGTCAACTCGCCGGACTACAGCGAGACTTGGATCGAGGGCATGGACGTCTTCCACAATCCTCACGCCCTGCACCCGCTAGATCCGGAGATGTTGCCTGGAGCTGCTCATCATCGGCTCGACGACGAGGGCCAATTGGTCTCGCTCATCCCGAGGTGGCAACCCTTTGGTTCCGTGACGCGGATCTCACTAGCATGAGGACCTAAGGGGAAGTCGGGGCTTCCTCGCTGGCATCTGCTTCCGTAGGTGTTGGCGCGTCACTGAGGTGGTACCACATCGATGCGGGCACTGGCGTGCGGAAGTGCCTGCACGCGATGAAGTCTAGCGGCCACAAACCTACTGCCAAGGCCGGCGAGTCCTCTTCCCATCGCAGGCGCCCGGTCGCGTTGAACTGCGCAATGCGGTCGCGGAGGGCCTGCGCAGACGCTGCCAGTGCATAGGGCGCCTCGGTGCTGCCGCTGCCCTGGTGCGCCGGTTCGAAGTACCACTTCGTGGCCCAGCCGGCCGTGGGATGCCAGAGCTGGCTGCCGACGTCGGGAAAAGCCGTGGCGTGGCATTCGGCGAGTTCCTCGTACGCCTCATCCTGGCCCAGCATCACGCACCATGACCCCATGGTTGCCAACAACCAGGAATGGAGGCGCATGAGGCCCTTGAACTCGTCGCTGCCACGGACGTCCAGTTCGACAAGATCGTCGAATGAATCCGTGCCCACCGGGAACATTCGGCCGTAGATGAAGGCGAATTTCAGGCGTCCGGTGATGTCGGTGGTCCACCAGCGCGCGAGGTCATGTTGCCCCGTTTGGAGGAATAGCACCAGGGCTAGGCAGATATCGATGACCTGCGAATCAAGGCGCGGGGAAGCGGCCGCCTCGTGGTTGCGCAGCAGAGCGGCAAGCGCATTGGAGAATTCGCCGGCACGTGCCCTCCACGCGTCGTCCTGCCCCGGCTCCATCAAGGCGGCCGACAGTCCGATCGAAGCCAGGAGGCCGACCTGCTCGAGCAGCAGCACCGAGTACTCGGCACCTTCCCTCGTGTATCCCGACAGGCCATCCTTGACGCGAAGGTGCGCAGCCACCGCGTCGTAGTAGCGGCTGGCCGCTTGCAGGTATGAGCGCCAGATCTCCCGGATCACCTCCTGGATTTCCTGCCGCTCTTGCAGAGATTGCAGGACTGCACGGTGGAAGCACCATAGCAAGGTGCGCTCCATCACCCACAGGGCCTGGCGCCGCTCGCCCTCGCCGTCGACCCAGTGCGAGCACACAAGCGCGGCCAGGTGCACCCGGCGCAGCGCCTTGAGAAGCGCCGGGACCGCTTGCTGGCCGCCTGACTCGGTTAGTTGGCCATCGGGCGCGATGCCCAACTGGCGAAGCATCAGTCGGCAGAGGTGGTCGAACCGGTAGTCGCTGTCGGCGCCCATCACCAACGCCTTGCGAAGGTCGGCGCGGTCCTGGCCGTCGAATAGGTGTTCGTTCAGCAGGTGGGCCTCGACAAGGTCGGCCACCTTGTCGGCGCCCCAAAACTCGAATCGGAGTTGGGGATGGCGAGTGGCGAAGCCGGCCCAGTTGGGCTGCACTTCTTGGCCGAGGTCACCCGTGGTCGCCACCACGATGACCTTGCGGTGGTCCTTGTACTCGGGCGGAACGTGGCTGGCGAGCCAGACATCGATGATCTCGTCCATGCTCTCGCGGACGGCGTTGGGATCCCCGGTCCATGTGCGCCTGCCGATGTCGCCCTGTTTGATGACGAAGAGAAGCAACTCATCGACGCTGTCTGTAGCGGACCGGCCCGCCGCCGGGAAGTCCACACCGAACTGGCGCACGCCGGCCTTGGGCTTGACCAGGGGCACGTATCCCATCTGCGCCAACAACTCGGGCAACAGTCGGTCGAACTCGTCGCGCTCACGCAGCGTACGCAGGTAATGCGACAACGCCAGGCGCATCGGATTGCCAGCGTTCATGTTGAGCCCCGCTTGGTCGTGCGAAGTTGGAGCCGCCGGTATGCATTGCCCAAGGGATCGAGTACCTCGCGCCGGGGCATCTCGAACGACACCGAGTGCGAGGCGAAGTGCATGGGTTCGGACCAGGCCTCGCCCATGTGCTGGAAGCTGGTCTCGCCGGCCTTGATGTGTATCTGAGTCGCGAGTTGCGCAATGACTGACTGCTTCTGTGCCTCGCGCATCGAACGTTGCATCACCTTGGAGCGGGCCTTCGCGAAGTCGCGGCGCAGGGTCATGGGCACTTCGAGCTCGCGCAGGCGCGGTAGCGCCTGCAGCGCCGCCATGTCGGCCTCCAGTCGCGCCGCGATGCCACCAAGCAGTTCCTTGATGTCGGCGTCCGTTTCCTGCCCGGCCCGCTTCCGCAACACGTCGCTGGTGGTTCTAGGGTGGTCGTAGCCGAGTTGCTCGTACAGCAGCCAGCGCAGCAGGGGGAACACGCGGGCGTTGGCGTTGCGCAACTTCAGCAACGACAGTGAGAGCGAGAGCATCTGCTTGGCCTCAATCAGGAAGCCGAGCATCCGCTTGACCAGGTACAGGAGGTCCGCCTCCGTGGCAGTGTCGAGCACCGCCGGATCGAACTCGATCGCTATGTCGCCGTCGACTCGGGCGTTCGAAACCATGCCGGCCGCGGCATTTGCCGTCGCCTGGCCATCGGCAAGCATCCAACGAGTAAACACACGGGACAGCAGTAGCTGATGCGACAGCATCGCCCGCGTGCAGGCATCGAAACGGTCCGCGAATTCGCACTTGCCTTTTGTCGAGCCGAGGTGGGCGCGGACCCAGGCTTCGAGGAACTCAAGCACGGACTCGACGTGCGCCGAGTCAGGGCGCAAGAGCCTCGAGAGGCTGAAGTCCAGGTCGTCGATCGCACGCTCGGACCCTTCACCCAGCCCGACGCACAGCTGGAGCCATTCGAAGAAGATGCCCGCCTGCAGCAAGGCGTCGTCGTTGTGCCAAAGGGCTTGCGCTACGTAGCCGGCTGCCTCTTGGTCGCCGGAGGTAATGCGTCCCCGCAGGCCCTCGTCAAAAGCGCGTCGCAGATGGAGAACTGCACTGGCTGCGCGCAGGCCAGCGCGGCGTTGTACTGCGTCCTCACCGTTGATCCGGCGCAGGATGGGCGCTTCCAGCGCAGGCGCGAGGTCCGCTAAGAGGCTGGGCTCCGCGAGCATCCGACCAGCAATCCAACAGGTGACCGCGTGCACCGCCGCGAGACCGGATTGTGTGTCTGCTTCGAGTAGACGGGTGACAGAGGCGTGCTGGTCCGCGGAGAACCACGCCATCCAGGCCGCACCCAGCAGGTCACCACGCGTATGGTGCGGCTCGTCCAGCAGCATCTCGACCATGTGTCGTGCGGAGGCAGGCTTGCTACCGAACCAACTAGACAGGGCATGGTAGAAGGCGCCGCCGGCCAGATCGTTCGTCGTGTGCGGTCTCTCGGCGTCGCAAAGCGTGATCACGTCGATGAGGTCGACGGTCTCAAGGTATGGCAGGGTCGCCTCGACCAAATGGAGGGCTTCGAAAACATCCCTCGGGCTAGTGATCCGTGACGTCGCGATCCGCAGAACACTCGCCGACGAGTGAACGGCTGCCAAAAACCTGCCGCTGGCCATGTCGGCGTTGCCGATCTCGCGGCGCCAAAGGTCCCTGGCCATGGTCCACAGTGCCTGCTCGTCGAAAGGAGGATCTCCCAGTCTGGCCAAGGCATCGGCGGCCGCCGCCGCATTACGATCTTCCAAGCTAGCGAAACGCAACACGCCACCTTTGACCGACGCACCTAGTGCGATCGAGGTATCCAACTGCGTGTCGGCCGGGATCTCGATCTCAAGCCCGCCCCGGTCTGCTGTCAGCAGCTGCAGTGCCAGTGTTCCAACCGTGATGGCGCGCTGCGGCGTGACCTCGGCTTCGTTCAGTGTGGTCATGGTTGTTTGAAATCCTAGCGTAGCGCCACATGCGTCATCGAGCAGTTGTTAGCGAGCAATAGAAGAATGGCGACAACCGCTGCACAGTCTTCCTTCCCTCTCTGCCGAACATGCCCATGAGCCCCCCACCCCCGGAGCCCATGCCCATGACCGCCCAAGACCTCACCGACAAGGCTCGCCCGCACGTCATCGAACCGCACGACACCGAGGCGATCAACCAGTGGCTGGCGGCCGTGCGTCTGGACGCGGCATTGACCCAGCCCACCGCCTTCCGGCTGGCGCAGGTGCTGGCCGCGCAGAAGTCGCCCGCGATCTCCCTGACCGCGGAGATCCGCCGCCAGCTCGGGCGCGACCCTGCCGAGTGGGAAGAAGACCTGGCCGACCTCTACCGCCGCGGCCTGCTGGCCATGTGGCAGAGCCTGGGCTCACCCTGGCTGGTCATGCTCATGCGCGGCGGGCCCGGCAAGGCGCACGCCCGTGCCGCGGCCCACGGATCCGCCCACGCCCCGGCCTGACCGACCGCCTGGGCGCCACAGCCCGCCCCCTCAACCGCATGTCATCACCCTGACCCAGCCTGGCCACGCCAGGAACAGGGCCTCCCCCGGCCGGGAGCACAAGAGTCTTTGGCTACGTTGTTGGGCTCGATAAATCGTCAGCGTCGCACCTTGCACCCTGTGCACCCTCCAGCCGCCGTGGCCCCGCCGGGCCCCGGCGGCTGCTCTTTTTCTTGCCGTCACAGTACCCATTCCTGGTCACGAAGCTGCGCACGATGTCAGAAACTTCAGTATATTTCTGACAAATCCAGACTTCATCCTTGGCACCTCGTCATGACGCTGCCCGAACACATCCTCCAGCACGCCCAGTCCCTCCCTGAGGGCGGTGTGCTGTCGCCCCGGGAGTTCCTGCACCTGGGCAGCCGGGCCGCGGTGGATCAGGCCCTGTCGCGGCTGGTCAAGGCTGGCAAGCTGCTGCGTGTCGCGCGGGGCAGCTACACGGCCCCCGTGTCCAGCCGCTTCGGCAGCCGTGCCCCGGCCCCTCGAAGCGTGGTCGAGGCGCTGGCCGCGCGCACGGGCGAGGCTGTGGTGGCGCATGGCGCTGCATCGGCCAACGCACTGGGCCTGACCCAGCAGGTGCCGATCCGTGAGGTCTACCTGACCACCGGTCGCACCCGCAAGCTCCAGGTCGGTCGATCGGAAGTCATCGTCCGCCAGGCGCCGCGCTGGATGTTCACGCTGGGTGCCCGGCCGGCGGGTGCGGCGGTCCGTGCATTGGCCTGGCTGGGTAGGGACCATGTGCAGGCATCGATCGAGAAGCTGCACCGCAGCCTGCCGGCCGAGGAGTGGCAGGCCTTGGCCAGCCAACAGGCCAGCCTGCCGACGTGGATGGCCGTGGCCATCGGCCGGGAGGCGCTGCGTGGCTGAGGCGTTCTTCGGCGGCATGCCGCTCAGTTGCCTGCAGCGAGTGAGGGATCTTCCGTACAGTCCAGGCATCCGCAAGGAGGTGCACATGCCTCACATCCATGTCGTCGCGACACTGACCTCGAATGGCCAGGTTCCCGGGAACAAGGTCGCCATTGAACTGCTGGACCCGCAGGTGATTGTGCATCGGGTGGCATCCGATGTTGACGAACACCCGCTCACGGGCAGTCTGTTGGCTGAGCTAGCCGAGGACATCCGGCAGGGGCGCCACATCGGCTCCCTGCCGAAAGAACTGGCTGAGTCGATGGTGGCGCAGTTGAACGGGATCGTGGACCTCGATGCCGACATCAGCGGTAGCGTTGCGTTGTGATGCGACACGATTGCACGGGATCTGCAACCACTTGACCCACAGCACCATGTTCACCCCCTCGGCCAGCCTCTGCGAGTTCCAGCGCGACCCGATGTCCACGGTCGCAGCCGGGGGCGGGTTGCCGGTGGCCATCCTCCACCGCAACGAGCCGATCTTCTATTGCGTGCCGGCTGCAGTATGGGATGCCTTGCTGGAGCGAGTGGACGATCTCGAATCGAACGCCCTCGCCGATGTCCGCCTGGCCGCCGGTGAGCATCCTGTGAAGGTGTCGCTCGACGACCTGTGACGCACAGGAGCGGAGGGCTTATGCCGCCCACCTTGCCCTTAAGATGACTGGATGGCTCACGCTCACGCCCACATCAACCCAGCGATGATCCGCTGGGCGCGTGATCGCGTCGGCCTGGACGCGAGCGAGGCAGCGGCCGCTGCCGGCGTGAAGCCGGAGCAGTTCCAGCGCTGGGAAGAAGGCGACACCCAACCGACCTTCAGGCAAGCCCAGCTGCTGGCCCAGGCACTGCACACCCCGTTCGGCTTCTTCTTCCTGAAAGAGGCTCCGGCGGAAGTCCCGCTGCTGCCAGACCTGCGCACCGTCGGTGGCACCCCGGTCGGCAAGCCCAGCGTCAACCTCGCCGAGACCGTGCGCCACGCGCTGCAGCGGCAGGCCTGGTTCGTCGACTACCTCCAGGAGCAGGGTGCAGAGCCGTTGCCCTTCGTTGGCCGCTTCACCATGGCCAGCCATCCGGTGCAGGTGGCCCAGGACATCCGCGACGTGCTGGGCGTGGATGTCGAGCACGGCCAGCGCAGCTGGGAAACCTACTACCGGGAGCTGATCGAGGCGGCCGAGCGCGTCGGCGTGCTAGTGATGCGCAGCGGGATCGTCGGCAACAACACCCACCGCAAGCTGGACGTCGGCGAGTTCCGCGGCTTCGCCATCAGCCACCCGCTGGCGCCGGTCGTGTTCATCAACTCCTCGGACGCGCCGTCGGCCCGGCTGTTCACGCTGTTGCATGAGCTCGCCCACATCTGGCTGGGCAGCAGCGGGATCTCCAACGCGGCACCGGGCAACACGCGCCGCGAGGAGGTCGCCTGCAACGCCGTGGCGGGCGAGTTCCTGGCGCCGTCCCAGTTGTTCGCCCAGCTGTGGGCCTCGGGACCTCAGGACCTGAGTGCGCGTGTGGCTGAGCTGGCCCACCGCTTCCACGTCAGCCGCTTTGTGGTCATCCGCCGTGCCCTGGACCTGGGCCTGGTTGATCGGGAGGTCTACGCAGCCTTCTACCGCGCCGAGCTGGATGCCTTTCAGGCGGCAGGTGGTGGCGGTGGCAGCTTCTATCGCAACGCTGGGGCCAAGAACAGCGCCCGCTTCGCACGTGCCGTCATCGCCGAGGCCTTCAGCGGTCGCCTGCTGCTGCGCGATGCTGGCCGGCTGCTGGGCGTCCAGCCCTCCAAGATCCGCGACTTTGCAGGGCAGCTCGGCGCATGATCTATCTGCTGGACGCGAACACGCTGATCGAGGCGAAGAACCGCTACTACCGCATGACCGTCTGTCCGGCGTACTGGAGCTGGATTCAGCGCAGCCAGGGTGCCGGGGTCGTGGCGAGCATCGAGCCTGTGGGCGATGAACTCAGGCGCGGCCATGACGAACTCGCCGAGTGGGCCAAGGATCAAGACGGCCTGTTCCTGTCTGTCTCTGAAGATGACACTCAGCAAGCCTTCGGCGCTGTCGCCGCACACGTGGCGGCTCAAGCAGGCGAGATGAAGGCGGGCGCCCTGGAAGAGTTCCTGGCCGGCGCCGACCCCTGGCTGATCGCCAAGGCGATGGCGCTGAAGGACGCGGTAGTCATCACGCACGAGCAGTTCAACCTGCAGATGCGGCGGAAGTACAGCATCCCCAACGTCTGCCAGCATTTCGGCGTGCTGTGGATCGACACGTTCGAACTGCTCAGCCGGACCGATGCGCGGTTCGTGCTGGCCGACTGATCTCAGGCACCAGTGCTGCGCGACCGTGTCCTAGGTGAGGGGCTCCGGTCTTTGCCCGGTCCTTTCAGCGCTGCATGGTCACCATCCGGCCCGCTTTGGCGGCCCATGCCGACGTGTCGGCGCGGTGTCTGTTGCCTTCGTTTTCAAGCACTTAGGCGTGATCAACCGTTCCCGCCGGCCGTCTGCGCTCAGGACTGTTAATCCGTAGGCCCCTGGTTCGAACCCAGGTCGGGGAGCCAAAACTCCAAGCAAAACAACGGCTTAGCCGCGCAGGCGCCTAGGCCGTCTTTTTTGCTTCTGGTCTCTTTCCGGCCTGGGGAGTGGGTGCACATCGGCCTCACCGTCGCGCCAGCGTCGCGGAGGGCAACTCGCCGAAGCGCTGCCGATAGCTTGCCGCGAACAATCCAAGGTTGACATAGCCCCAGGCCTCGGCGACCTCACGCACGGCCGTGCCCGGCGGCGCGACCAAGAGCTCGGCCCGCACGCCGTTGAAGCGGGCCTCGCGCAGGGCCTGCATCGGCGTGCAGTCCCGATACTCGCGAAAGGCGGCACTGAGCGTGCGCACGCTCACCCCGGCGCTGCGCGCCAGCTCGCTCAAGGTCGGGACCTCCCACCCATGTTCGCGCATGTAGTGCTCGGCGGCCAGCACATGGCGGGGTGCCAGGCGGTGCAGTGTCGGTGGCTGCGGATGCTCCAGCTGCTGCCGCCAGAGCGTCAGCAGGTGCAGGCCGATCATCTCCTCCAGATGGCGTCCGAACGGGCCGTGCTCGACGGCCTCGGGCATTTCGGTGATGCACCGGCAGACGTAGGTCAGCAGGCTGATCCAGCTCGACTGCGCACCGCCGAAGCGGAAGGGCTGCGCCCACATGCGCTCGTCGGCCGGCTGGCCGAACCAGCGCTCGTGAAGCGCGGCCATGGCGTCGTGGTGGAAGGTCAGGTTCACCTGCAGGTGGTCGGGGTCGGCATCGAGCCCGTAGTGCGCGCGCGAGTTGTCAACCAGGAAGGCCTCGCCGATGCCGGTGTCGCTGTACCCGCGCCCGCCCGACCAATGCCGGATCGCGCCGCGCAGTGTCGTCAGCACCATGCCGGTTCCGGCCTCGGCCGAGAAGCCGGTCAGGTGCACGGGGATGCCATAGCTGAAACGGCTGAGGGTGAGGTGCCCGATGCGGATGGCGTCAAGCACCGAGTCGGGCTGCCGGAACGAGCCCACCGGCGCTGCGTCGTAGGGCATGTAGACCTGGCGGCACCAGTGCTGCACCTGGTCCCAGTCGGTCGAGGCCACCAGGCGGTGGCGCGTGCTGGGTGCTCCGGCAGCATCGGTGACCAGCACGTTTCGGATCGCTTCCATCTCGGGGCCTCCTGCACTGGGCGGTTGCCCCGAGGGGCGCTGGCTCAAGCTCGCTCAGCGGTGATGGTAGATCGCCGTCTCGAACTCCACAAAGCCCGGGTACGCCGCCGCATCCTGGAAGGGCAGGATCTGCGTGGCCCAGTAGCCGCCGATGCCGCTGGCGCGGTCGATCCAGTAGAAGCAATTGGCCAGGCCGGCCCACATGAGGGCGTTCGCGGGGCGACCGGACGGCGTGCGCTCCCGATTGGTCATCCAGGTGTAGGCCCAGCCCTTGGGCGTGCCGGCGAAGAACTCGCCGCTGTTGCTGAGCGAGGGGATCGAGGTGGTCCAGGCCCCCGCCGACAGGCCCATGGCCGCCAACCCGTCGCGGCTCATGGCCTCGACCGTTTCCGTCTGCAGGACGCGGCCGTGCGGCCCGGCGCCGTCGTTGAGGATCATGCGGATGAACTTCATGTACTCGCCCACGGTGGCATACAAGCCGTGGCCACCCATGTCCATCGATGGCGGATCGGGCAGCGCCAACTCGGGCAGCGGCGTGAGCTTGCCGTCGGCGGCGCGGTCGTGGATCGTCACCCGGCGCTGGCGCATGGATTCCGTCAGACCGAAGCCGATGTCCTTCATGTCCAGTGGTCCGAAGATGCGCTCGGCCATCACGGCGCCGAGGCGTTGGCCGCGTAGCTGCTCCACGATGCGGCCCAGCCAGTCGATGTTGACGCCGTAGGTCCAGGCGGCGCCCGGCTCGTGCAGCAGCACGGTGCGGATCGAGTCGAAGTTGCAGGCCACCACCGTCGGGATGCCGCGGGCGGTGCGGTACTTCAGGTCGTCGGCACTGAAGAATTCGTAGCACAGCCCGGAGGTGTGCAGCATCAGGTCGTTGATCGTGATCGGCCGCTTCGGTGGCCGGGTGCGGGGCTGGCCCGCGTCGTCGAAGCCCTCCAGCACCTGCAGCTCGTCGATCTCGGGCAGGTACTTGCCGGCGGGATCGTCCAGCCGGAGCCGGCCTTCCTCGACCAACTGCATCGCGCAGACGCCGGTGAGGGCCTTGGTGGTCGAGAAGATCGCGAACACGGAGTCGGTGGTCATGGGCCGGTCCTGCCCGAGCTCACGCGTGCCAGCGGCGCCCTCGTAGAAGTTGCCCTGGCGGTCGGTGGCCATGGCCACCACGCCCGGTGCGCCGCCATGGCGACCGGTGGTCTGTGTCAGCACGGCGTCGAGCGCGAGCCGAGTTGTCGAATGTGACATCGTTGTCTCCGGTTGTGGTGCCCGCCGCCTCGCAACCTGTGAGCCGCCGGCCAGAACGAATCTAGGCGGGCACACCGTGTGGACCTGTCTGCATCTGGCTGTTCCCTGTCTGAGGCCGGCAGATAGTTGCTTCATCTCTCGGCAGGAGTGACACCCCCTGTGCTCCTTTCAAACTTCGCCATTCAACAGGACCATGCAGGCATCCCGGAGCCCATGCCCCCCCCCAAGACCTCACCGAGAAGGCCCGCCCCCACGTCATCGAACCGCACGACACCGAGGCGATCAACCAGTGGCCGTCGGCAGCGGGAACGCGACGCCGTCTACAAGGACGCTGCGGAGCGATGAGCCTGGGTGCTGCGCCGCTGTGATCCCCGTCCTGTCGTGTCCGTGCAAGCCATGCCGCCGGGCGGCGCATACTGGCTGGTGAGGCTTGGAAAGGAGCCCACCATGCACCTCGGCGCAGCGCAGTTCCCGCAGGCGGCCGCCCGGCAGGGCAGCGGCCGGGATGGGTCGTCATGCTGACCCGCCTGCAGACCTTTTTCAGCCGCTTCCTGCACCGGCGGCACCGGCGCAGGCACTTTGGCCGGCATCCGCTGCAGGATCTGCTGGCTGGGCGCGGGCCGCGATCGGTGGTGCCGCACCCGATGGCGCAGGACCTGCTGCGGGTGGCGGCGGACGAGCCCGCCGCCGCGCTGGAGCGGATGCACTCTCGCGCCGAAGGCCTGCAGCCCCGTGAAGCCGCGGCCCGACTGGTCCGGCAGGGGCCCAATGGGGTGGAACACGAGGTGGCGCTGTCGGCCTGGCGGCACCTGTGGCACTGCTACCGGGACCCATTCAACCTGCTGCTCACCGCGCTGGCGCTGGTCTCCTGGCTGACGGAAGACGCCAAGGCCACGCTGGTGATCGGCGCGATGGTGCTGCTGAGCACCGCCATCCGCTTCGTGCAGGAGCAGCGCTCCAGCCGGGCCGCGGAGGCGCTGCGGGCGCTGGTGGGCAACCGGGCCAGCGTGCTGCGCGGGACACTGCGGGCGTTGCCGATCCGCCAGTTGGTGCCGGGCGACGTGCTGCGGCTGTCGGCCGGGGACATGATCCCGGCGGATTGCAGGGTGCTTTCGGCGCGGGACCTCTTCGTTGCCCAGTCAGCGCTGACTGGCGAGGCGATGCCGGTGGAGAAGTTCGCCACCCGGCATGCCGGCCGCCCTGGTGAAGCGCGTGAGGCGGGTGAAGCGGTGCTCGACCAGGCCAACCTGCTGTTCATGGGCACCAACGTGGTGTCCGGCGCGGCCACGGCGCTGGTGGTCAATACCGGGGCGCGCACGGTCTTCGGCGCGCTGGCGCAGCGGGTGAGCGATGGCGACGCGCAGGCCGGCACGGTGCCCAACGCCTTCCAGGCCGGTATCAACCGCGTGAGCTGGCTGCTGATCCGCTTCGCCGCGGTGATGGTGCCGATCGTGCTGCTGGTCAACGGCTTCACCAAGGGCAACTGGCTGGAGGCCTTTCTGTTCGCGCTGTCGGTGGCGGTGGGGCTGACGCCGGAGATGCTGCCGATGATCGTCACCTCGACGCTGGCCAAGGGCGCGGTGGCGCTGTCGCGCCGCAAGGTGGTGGTCAAGCGGCTGGACGCGATCCAGAACCTGGGCGCGATGGACATCCTGTGCACCGACAAGACCGGCACGCTCACGCAGGACCGCATCGCGCTGGTGCAGCAGGTGGATGCCTTCGGCCGCCCGTCGCAGGCCGTGCTGCAGCTCGCCTACCTGAACAGCCACTACCAGACCGGGTTGAAGAACCTGCTGGACCACGCGGTGCTGGCGCGCGTGGAGCTGAAGGCCGAGCTGGCGCTGGACCAGGCCTTCCGCAAGATCGACGAAGTCCCCTTCGACTTCCAGCGCCGCCGCATGTCGGTGGTGGTGTCCCGGCGCGACGAGCAGCACCTGCTGATCTGCAAGGGGGCGGTGGAGGAGGTGCTGGCCGCCTGCACGCGGGTACGTGGAGAAGGGGCCGGTGACACGCTTGATGGCAACGCCGGTACCGGCGCGCAGGATGTTGCCCTTGACGCCGCCCTCGACGCCGAGCAGCTGGCGCGCGCCCAGCAGACCGCCGCGCAGTTGGCGCAGACCGGCCTGCGGGTGGTGGCGGTGGCGATGAAGACGCTGCCGCCCAGCCAGACGGTCTACGGCGTGGCCGACGAGGCGCAGCTGGTGCTCATCGGCTTCGTGGCCTTCCTCGACCCGCCCAAGGAGTCGGCCGCACCGGCGCTGCAGGCGCTGGCGGCGCATGGCGTGCGCGTCAAGGTGCTGACCGGCGACGGCGAGCCGGTCACTGCGCATGTCTGCGCCCAGGTCGGCCTGCCGGTGGGGCCGATCCTGACCGGCGCGGCGATCGAGCGCATGGACGACGCCGCGCTGGCGCAGGCGGTGCAGGTGTACGACCTGTTCGCCAAGCTGGCGCCGCTGCACAAGGAGCGCATCGTGCGCAGCTTGCGCGCCCAGGGCCACGTGGTGGGCTTCATGGGCGACGGCATCAACGACGCGCCGGCGCTGCGCGCGGCCGACATCGGCATCTCGGTGGACTCGGCGGTGGACATCGCCAAGGAGGCGGCCGACGTCATCCTGCTCGAAAAGAGCCTGATGGTGTTGGACGAGGGGGTGGTCGAGGGCCGGGCCACCTTCTGCAACATGCTGAAGTACATCCGCATGACGGCCAGCTCCAACTTCGGCAACGTGTTCTCGGTGCTGGTGGCCAGCGCCTTCCTGCCCTTCCTGCCGATGTTGCCGATGCACCTGCTGGTGCAGAACCTGCTGTACGACTTCTCGCAGACCGGCATCCCCTTCGACCATGTCGATGAGGAACTGGTGCGCCAGCCGCTGCAGTGGAACCCGGGCGACATCGGCCGCTTCATGCTGTTCTTCGGGCCGATCAGCTCGCTGTTCGACCTCACCACCTTCGCGGTGCTGTGGTGGGTGTTCTCGGCCGACACACCGGCTGAGCAAGGGCTGTTCCAGTCCGGCTGGTTCGTGGTCGGGCTGCTGACGCAGACGCTGATCGTCCACCTGATTCGCACGCCCCGGCTGCCGCTGCTGGAAAGCCGTGCCTCCCCGGTGCTGACCGCCCTGACCGTGGCCATCATGCTGCTGGGCCTGTGGCTGCCGATGGGCCCCTGGGCCGACTATTTCAAGCTGCAGGCGCTGCCGGCGGCGTTCTTCCCCTGGCTGGCGGTCATTCTGCTCGGCTATGCCCTGCTGGCCACGGCGATGAAGCGCTGGTACATCCGCCGCTACGGCTGGCAGTGAGCTGGCCGGGAGCCTGACGATCCCTGTTCCACCCCGAGAACCCCATCCACGGCACCCGCACCGCGCCTGCCAGCGCAGCGACCTGGCCCGCATCGCCTGCTCAACGGGCCGCGCCCCAAGAAATAGCCGCCTGGCGTCAGGCGGCAGCGACGACCTGGCGGTCGGTTGCCCGCTGCGGGTGCAGCGGATGTCGGTGAACGTGGAGCGCGGTTTCATCGACTGTGCGCGGGTGGATTGCCACAGCAACCAGACCGATCGGGCGCCAGCGGTGGATGGCGTGGTGGATGAGGCTGTCACCCACGTCGCCCACGTCGCCCACGTCGCCCGCGAGCACGCCCTGGCTCAGCGCGCAGGCCCGCCGGACGTCACCCAGGCACAGCGGTGGCAGCAAGAACAGCAGGGCCATCAGCAGGGCGCTCAGCACCGTGGGCGTGCCGATCAATGCGGCCGGCCGCGGCAACCCCGGGCAGCAGGAGCAGCCGCTCGGGCGGCGTGCGGGTGGCCAGCAGGTGCGCCAGCAGCAGCACGGCAACCAGCTACAGCAGGATGTCGGCCCAGTGGGCCGTCTTGCCGTGTTCAAGTCAGACCCACAGCGTGCGCATCCTCGGCAGGCGACGCACTCGACCCGGGACAGCTCGGCCAGCGCCGATGCCCCGGTGCTGGGCACGGTCAATCCGCTCCGTCTGTGCGCCTTCGAACGCACCGGGCATCCTGCGGGTGCTTATTGTGGTAAACCCTCCTTGCTTCCACCGTGTTCTGGCGAGTGGGCACAAACCGAACGGGAGGCCTGCCATGAACACCCATCCAGTTGCATCTGTTCCAAAGGACAACCAGCTCCTCGCGTCCCTTCCGGCTGCGGAGTGGCAGCGCTGGCTGCCACTGCTCGAGTGGGTGGAATTGCCGCTGGGCCAGGTGCTGTACGAATCCGGCCGGCCGATGTCGCACGTCTACTTCCCGACCACGGCGATCGTCTCGCTGCTGTACGTCATGGAGAGCGGGGCCTCGGCCGAGATCGCGGTGGTCGGCAACGAAGGGCTGGTGGGCATCGCCCTGTTCATGGGCGGCGAGACCACACCCAGTCGCGCCGTGGTGCAGAGTGCGGGCGATGGCTTTCGCCTCAGGGCGCAGGTGATCAAGGAGGAGTTCAACAACTCCAGCCCCGTCATGCACCTGATGCTGCGCTACACCCAGGCCCTGATCACCCAGATGGCGCAGACGGCGGTGTGCAACCGCCACCACTCGCTGGACCAGCAGCTGTGCCGCTGGTTGCTGCTGAGCCTGGACCGCCTGCACGGTAGCGAGCTGAAGATGACGCAGGAGCTGATCGCCAACATGCTCGGGGTGCGGCGCGAAGGCGTCACCGAGGCGGCCCTCAAGCTGCAGGGCGCCGGACTGATCCGCTATACGCGCGGCCACATCTCGGTGCTCGACCGCCATGGCCTGGAAGAACGCACCTGCGAGTGCTATGCGGTGGTCCGGCGTGAATACGACCGGTTGCTGCCCCGAGGGACGGCCACCTAGATCACAGCGGCCGGCCTTGCTGGCGTGCTGTGTGCGCTGGAAGACGGTGCGCAGGCGTGCAGGGGCGCACAGTGCCACACGCTCTGCCTGCCAACTCCCCGTGACCGCCGCTGAAAACCTGCTGATCGCCTCCCTCCCACGCAAGGTGCGCACGGACTTGCTGGCCGTGTGCGAACTCGTGCCCCTGGCCTCTGACCAGCTGCTGTGCCAACAAGGAGCCCGCCTGCAGGCGGTCTACTTCCCGACCGACGGTGCGATCTCGCTGCTCACATGCCTGCCGGGCGAGGCCGATGTGGAGGTCGCCATGGTGGGCCGCGAAGGCATGCTGGGCGCCCACTGTGCGCTGGGCATTCGCGAGGCGCCGCTGCGCGCCGTCGTCAGTTGCTCCGGTTTGGCGTGGCGCTTGAGCAGTGCGGCGTTCCGCATGGCGTTGAAGCGCAACGCCGCCGTGGAGCGCTGTTGCTGGCGTTACCTGCACCTGGCGATGTGCCAGCTGGCCACCTCGGTGGCCTGCCAGCGCCTGCACACCATCGGCCCGCGCCTGGCGCGCCTGCTGCTGATGCTCTGCGACCGCACGGGGACGGGGTCGTTGCATGTGACCCACGAATCACTGGCCCTCCTGCTCGGCGTGCGCCGCGTGGGCATCACCATGGCCGCTGGCGATCTGCATCGGAGCGGCCTGATCACCTACCACCGGGGCGAGTTGTCGGTGCTCGACCGCCCCGGGCTGGAAGCAGCCGCCTGCAGCTGCTACGCCGCCAACCTGCTGCTGCAGGCGCATTGGCTGCAGGCCACGGCGGGGATCAAGCCATGGCACCGAAGACCGCTCCGGCGGTCGCAGTGACCGCCATGGGTTGACGGGATGGTCTGCGATGCGGCCCAGCACCTCGCGCAGGTACACCTCGGGGTCGATCGAGCCCGTTGAACTTGGCTGTCTCCACCAGACTGTAGATCGCCGCCGCGCGCTGCCCGCCGGTGTTCGAGCCCATGAACAGGGACCTGCCGCGCCCCAGGGCCACGCCACGCAGCGCCCGCTCGGCCGCGTTGCTGGCGCTTGCTCAGCAACACCATGCCCTGGCCGTCGAACCACAACACCTTCACGATGTCGCCGCGCCGATCGCGGACGGCAAAGCAAAGACGTGACCGCCAAACGGGTTGGCCGCCAGGGTGGTCTGCACGATCGCAGCCAGGCCGTCGAAGCCCTTCCTCATGTCGGTGTGGCCCGCCACGATCCACACCCGCGTGTGCGCCGGCCGACTCGATCTGCACCGTCGGGCTGCCCGTGCCCACTGCGGATCGAATCCGCGCCTGCTGCGCAACGACGGTCACCGGCAACAGCCAGGGCCCTTCGTTCGGGGCTGCGCCGTGATGGCCGTGCAGTTGCATCCAACGCCGCAACCGATTGGCATTGACCGGATTGCTCCGCGCCCAGGGCCGACACCGAGATGCCCGGCTGCATCGCCTGCTCGACGACCCAGACCTTGAAGGGCGTGCAGTAGGTGTCGCGACCGCGCGCATGCGTGCGCTCGATGCGCTGACCGCTCCACACCGGCATGTGTCCATCGGCTTCCATGTGGGCACATGCCCGGCACTCACCCTCCTCGGGTCAATGCGGCCTTGAGGCCACGCGTACCGTGCTGCTGGCGCGTTGATCGCCGGCGGGCCGGCAGCTCGGCGGGCGATCAGGCGCGCTGGTCGTCCATGGCGCTCTTCTCGCGCGTCGTGCTCTGCAAGGCGTCGATCACCTCCTGGTCGCTCAGCTGGTGGAAATCGGCGTAGTGTTCGCCCACTGCGTGGAAAGGGATTGGCTCGGCCAGGCAGATGACGCGGTCGGCCTCGTGCCGCAGCGCCGCGATGGCCTCGTGCGATGCCACGGGGACCGCCACCACGAGCCCGGCGGCGCCGCGCTGTTTCAACGCCATCAATGCGGCACGCATCGTGACACCCGTGGCCATGCCGTCATCGCAGACCACCACCGTGGCGCCCTGTACCGGCACCGGCTCGCGCCCGGCCAGATAGAGTGACCGTCGGCGCACGATCTCCTGCCACGCCTGTGCCTTGCACTGCTCGATGTACCCCGAGTCGGCGCCGGAGCGCCGCGCCAGATCCTCATCGACGACCAGCAGCGGCTCGGCACCTTCGACCAGCGCGCCCACGGCCAGCTCGGACTGCCAGGGGGCGCCGATCTTGCGCACCAGCAACAGGTCCAGCACAGCGCCCAGCCGTTGCGCCACCGCCGCACCGATGGGTGCCCCGCCGCGCGGCAGCGCCAGCACCACCCGCGGCTGCGGCAGGCGGGCCTCGGCAACCCGCTCGGCCAGCATGGCAGCCGCATGCTGGCGGTCGTGGAACAGCGTGCGCGGCATGGCAACATCCTCCGTTCGATCACCACTCACTCAAGACCCCAGCCTAGCGCGGTGAGGTGCGGCCCGATTGAGCGCACTCACCCCGGCGCCCCTGCCTGCGCTGCGCGGCACACTCTGCGCCCCGAGGGTGGGGCGAATTCGCCATTGTTGGCGACACGTGCACCCGGTCCTCGAGCGCACGCTAACCGGGCTCGGTCCCAATGGCGCGAAGTCATCGTCACTGCTTCAGGCCGCTGCGGCCCGATGCCGGATGGCCAGATCGCTGTTGCGCCGCGTGCCACGCGAGTTGGCCACCAGCGCCGCGCGGTCGAGGATTTCGACGTCGCGGTTCTCCACCTGCAGCACCCCGTCGCGGGCCAGCAACGAGAAGCAGCGGCTCACCGTCTCGTGTGCCACGCCGAGCAGGCTGGCGATGTCGCGCCGGCCCATGCGCAGATGCAGGCGGCGCGGGGATTCGCCGCGCTCCAGCGCCCGGTCCGAGCACCAGACCAGGAAGCGAGCCAGGCGCGTCTCGGAGGCGACGGCGGCCATCATGTCCGCGATGCGCGCCGCGTCGACGAGTGCGCGGCTGACCGCGCTGTGCAGGGCCCGGGCCAGTTCGGGTGACGTCTGTAGCAGCCCATTCACCTCATGCACCGACAGCCCGTAGACCGTCGAATCCTCCAGCGCCACCGCCGTGGTCTGGTGGACGCCCCGACACAGGCCGTCGAAGCCCAGCACGTCGGCGCGCTCGGCAAAGCTGACGACCTGTTCGTAGCCGTCCTCGAGCATGCGCACGCACTTGAATGCGCCTGAACGGACGACATGGATCGAGCTGACCCGCGCGCCCTCCAGGTGCACCACGGACCCCATGGCCACCCGCAGTACCAGCGGCGGCACGCTCAGTTCGCCCAAGCGACCGCTTTCGGCCGCCCGCAGGCGCTGCAGCAACTCGCCTGGACAGGTGAGCGACGGCGACGGGGAATCGATGGGCGGATCACACCCGACATCGGCGACCGGACTCGGCAGGAGGGCAATCATGGCGTTCTGGCGACAAGGCGCAGGCATTGGCAGGCTGTCCGTCAGCATCGCCCGCCGTGCGAGGCACGGCAATCGGCGCTCGCCGTGTCGATGGCGAGGACTGCGCCGCCCCTGGAGGAACCGATTTCTCCCCTGCGTTCGGACTTTTCTGAGGCAGCGGTGCCTCCAAATTGAGGCGCGTCAAATGCCAGCCCCGTCCCGGGCGGACGACCTGGGCGGTTCGAGCACAGGCGGGCACACCCCGTTACGATGTGCAGGAGGATGTTCCCGACCATCAGGCCCCGGCGAATGAGGAGTACCTGCCTTGGAAACCTGCTCGAGTGCAACGCCCCTTCCCACCCTGCGGCAGTGTGTCCTCGTTGTCGATGACCACGCCCTCGTACGAGAAGGACTGCGCCGGATCCTCGAATCCACGCCGCCTACCTTCGAAGTCGTCGAGGCCGACAACGCCGCGCAAGCCCTGAAGATTCTGCGCCAGCATCCAGTGAATATCGCGACCGTCGACCTGTCCATGCCGGGCATGGGCGGACTGGAACTCACGCAGCACATCAAGAGCGAGTTCCCCGGCGTTGGCGTGTTGATGCTGAGCATGCATGCCGAGGAACAGTACGCAATGCGCGCATTCCAGGCCGGAGCCGACGGCTACCTGACCAAGAGCAGCGCGGGCTCGGAACTGGTGGCGGCGATCCGCAAGGTCGTCGCCGGGGGTGTCTACGTGACGCCTGGCCAAGCCGAGTATGCGGTGCGACGGCTGGCGCCGGGGCCTGCCGCGCGCACCCGCGCCGAGCTCAGCGACCGGGAGTTGGACGTGCTGCGCCGCCTCGTCTGTGGCGAGCGGCCCAAGGAGATCGCCCGGGCCCTGGACCTGTCGATCAAGACGATCAGTGCCCACAAGGCGCGCATCCAGGACAAGCTGCAGCTTCCCTCCACGGCGGCGCTGATCCGCTACGGCCTCGAGCAGGGGCTGGGGGGCGACCCGTTGCGCGCGGTCGCGAACACACCCGCGGCGCGGGGGACGCTCCCCGCTGAGTAGATCCGGTGCGATGCTGCGGGTATGCCGGTCAGGGTCGGTCAGCCCCGGCCACGGCGGCTCCTGCTGCCCAGCGAAAGCGACGCTGGACACGGCGGCAGCGGCAATTCGACCTCGATCGTTGTGCCCTGGCCGGGCTCGCTGCGTATGAGCAGGCGGCCACCAGCGGCGCGCACCCGCTCGCGCATGCCGAGCAGGCCGAACGACGTCGCTGAGCGCCGACGGTCGGCGGGGATGCCCATACCGTCGTCGCCTATCGACAGCTGCAGTGACTGCCCGACCATGCTGGCCAGGCGGATCCGGACTCGGCCCGCCCCCGCATGTTTGCCTACGTTGTTCAGCGCCTCCTGGGCAACGCGGTAGAGACAGGCCCAGGTCGGTGCCGCACAGGCTTCGTCGGCCGGCCGCAGCTCGGCGCTGTCGACCTCGCAGGAGATGCCGCTGCGCTGTGTGAACTGCGAGGCCAGGTTCTCGATCGCCGCCGCCAGGCCCAGGTCTTCGAGGATCTGCGGGCGCAAGTCAGACACGATGCGTCGCGTCGACGCGATCAGCTGCTCGCCCAGGTGCTTGATACCGGCCAGCGCGCGCCGTGCAGGCGAGTCGTCATCACCCAGGTACTGCCCCACCGCAGCCGCCTCCATCAGGATGGCTGCCAAGCCCTGTTGCAGGTCATCGTGCAACTCACGTGCGATGCGCAACCGCTCGGCCTCCTGCACCCGGTCCTGCGCGTCGATCAGTTGCTGCAGTTCCGCATGCGAGGCCTGCAACTGCGCCTGGAGGCGCTTCATGTCGCTGATGTCACGCGCGGTGATCACTGCGCCGACGATTTGCCCCTGCTCGTCACGGATCGGCGCGTAGCTGTAGCTGCCGGTCAAGTACTCGCCGGTGTCCTTGCGCCGCAGCCCGTACTCGACGCTGCGGCCGACCTCGCCGCGCAACGCCCGCGACACCGCCCACTGGTCCAGCGGCGCAGGGCTGCCATCGGCCAGGCACACGTCGAAGAGGGCGGGGTACTCCGCCTGCCGGCGCGGACAAACGGCCTTGCTCGCGAAGCCGTGGAAACCTGCAAACGCGCTGTTGAACTCCAGGAAGTTGCCCTGGGCGTCCGAAATGAACACCGCATCGGCGATGCTCTCCAGCGCCGCCTCGAGCTTGGTCTTGGTGGCGCGCACTTCCGCCTCGGCGCGAGCGCGCTCGATGTCGGCCCGGATGCGTTCGGCCACGTCCTCGAACAGGGCCACCTCCTCGGGCAACCACGCCCGCGGGGTCGCGGCGTGTACGAAGAACACCGCCTGCAACTGCCCCCCCTTGCGCACCGGGACGTTCACCGTGGCAGCCAGCTGCAGCCGCGCATGGGCGGCCTTTTCGGCCGGCGAGAGCGTGGGGTCGCCGGCGATGTCCGGACGCACCACCGTGCGCCCGACGCGGAAGGCGAGCAGCAGGTGATCGCCGTAGTCGGTGTAGCGGTACCGCCCCTCGATCCCCGGCACCCCGCGATTGAAGCCGTGGCGCAGGGTGATCGTCTCGCCGTTGCCATCGTCCTCCGCGTAGCCCACGCGGGCCGCGTCGACGAATTCACCGAGCAGGCAACTCGCCTCGCGGGCAATCGCCAGGGGATCATCGAGCGAGCGCAGCCGGTCGTTCAACCGCACCAGAAAGCTCTGGCGCGCCTCGCGCTCGCGCAGCGCCGCCTCGGCCGCGCGGCGCAAGCTGATGTCCTGGAGCAGCCCCACCACGCGCACTGGGCGGCCGTCTGGCGTGCGCACCACGCTGCCGCTGACTTCCACCCACACCACGGAGCCATCCTTGCGCACCAGCCGCTTTTCCACCCGGTAGTCCGCCGTGCCGTCCAGCAAGGCGGCGAACTTCGATGGATCGACCGGTTCCTCGGGGTGGTTCAATCGGTCGGGACCCATCTGCAGCAGCTCAGCCGACTCGTAGCCGGTCAGCGCGCACATGGCCGCGTTGACCGCCAGGAAGCGCCGGTTGGCCGGGTCGATGTGCGCCATCGCGACGCTGCTGTGACTGAAGGTGGCGGCAAACAGCTGCTCTGAGCTGTAGAGCGCGGCCGCGATGCGTTGCGCCTCACCGAGGTCGCGCAGGATCACGGTGTACAGCCGCTTGCCGTCCACATGCACCTGAGAGATGCCCGCTTCGAGGGGGAACTCCTCGCCGTCGGCGCGCAGGCCGACCAGGTTTTCGCGGCGCCCCATGCGACGCGCAGCCGACTCCTCCGCGCCGAAGGCCGCCACATCCGCCCGGTGCTGCGTGCGCAGGCGCTCAGGCAGCAGCGTGGCCAGGGGCGCACCCACCAGGTCCTCGACCCGGCAGCGAAAGATCTCCGCCGCGGCCCGGTTGGCCATCACGATGGTCTGCGATCCATCAGCGGTGATGATGCCCTCACTGGCGGTCTCCAGGATGCCGCGCAGCTGCCCTAACCGAAGCATCAGCGCGTCATGCTCCATGCGGCGCCGCGCCAGACGGGTGCGGACCACCCTCCTGGGTTCCTTGCCGCTGCGAGGGCTCTTCATCGTGGCTCCCGTTCAGAGGTCCAGTTCATCCCTTCGGCAATGCCGACCTGGACCACGGTGAGCAATGGCACTCCGGACATTTCGAAAGGGATCGTCGGGTGTTGCAGCCTTTGGACTTGCTCAACCCCCTTGCCGGCGCGCCCGGACCGGCCCTGCCTGCCAGACGCCCACCGCTGTACCCGTCTGGATGCAACGCCGCTCTCCCCGCATGATGGGTCGGCCGCGCATCGCAGGAATTGACCGAGCGCAGGGAAACGATCCGCCCTTGCGCAGACCCGTGCATCGGCGCATCAGGCCGCCGGGTAGCCGACGGTCTGGGCAAAAACGACGAATTGCCCGGCACTCAAGCGCATGGCATGGGCAAGGAGGTCCGCGTCGAGCGCGTCGCGGAACACGCAACCGAGCCCTTCCGAGGCGCAGTAGAGGTAGACGTTCTGGCCGGCAAACGCGGCGTCGACCGAGCCGCGCAGCCGGCGCTCATCGGCCGGCAGTTCCTCCATGCGCTCCCCATGGACGACATAGACCAGGTTCAACGGCGCGGTACCTACGAAGTCCTGGATGCCGGTCTGGGCGCGTAGATCGATGCCGAGGTGCTGGCGCAGTGCGTGCAGCCCGGGTTCATAGAGCCACACCCCGTCGGTCATCACCGCGTAGACGCTGACCCCTGTCGGGTGGCGCCAATACGGCACCGTGCGGCCGTCGCCAGGCCGGTTGACGCCACCGGCGGACCAGAGAACATCGGCAAGCTGCCGCATGCTCAGCGGGGTGGGAAGGTACTCGCGTGTGGAGTGGCGCAGGGACAGTGCCCGCATCAACGGCTGGCCAGCCACCGGCGATGGCGCGGGCAGGGTGCGCAACAGGCCCTGAGCGGGCACGTGGGCAGGCAGCGTCGCGAGGGCCTGGGCCGCCAGCGGGCCTGCCAGATCGTGAGCCGCGCAGGCCCTCGCCGCCGGCTCGCCGCCGGCCACCTCGTCGGGCGTGCCGGGGAACGGCTTGAGGAATGGGATGCCGGATGGGGTGGGGGCCATGGTGGGCACATCGCTCATGGAGGTTCTCCACTGGAGTTCGGGGCGGTCCTCTGGAACACACAAGGGTGGATCACATCCACCCAGACTGCGGCCGTCCCCTGGCCAGGTCATTGAGCAGGCTCACTCACCCTGCCTGGGCCGGCCTCTTTGTTCCCCACTGCCACGCCTCGGAGGCGACGCACAGGGCGTTCATTGAGTGCACGCAATGCGGCCCCGATGCTGCACCCTAGAGTGCGGCGCAGGGCACTCGTTGAATGTGCCGTTTCAGGAGAGAAACATGGCCGCACTCACCCGCTACGAACCGATCGACGACTGGCTGATGGACACCTTGCGCGACCCGGCACGTGATCCCTGGCGTGACATGTTCCGACGCCTGACGCGCAGCCATTGGCCTGCGCTGCGCGCGCCCGACGACATGCGCGTCGACGTGACCGAGAACGACACGGCCTACACGGTGCGTGCCGAGATCCCGGGGGCCAAGAAGGAGGACATCGCCGTGAAAATCGAGGGCAACCTCGTTTCGATCGATGCCGAGATCAAGGAGGACAAGGAAACCAAGGGCGACGGTGAACGCGTGCTGATGCGCGAGATCTACCGCGGCTCGATGTCGCGCGCCTTCACACTGCGCCACGACGTCGACGACCAGCAGGCCAACGCGAAGTTCGAGAACGGCATCCTCACCTTGACGATACCCAAACGCGCCGGGGTGAAGAGCACCACGTTGCCGATCGGCTGACCCGCCTGCCCGGCAGGGAGTCCCACCGCCGTTGCGCTGGCGCAAAGCCGTCGCGCCCGATCGCACTGACGATCGCGTGATTTCGTCACGAACGGGAATGTCGATGGGTGCTCATTTGCTTTTGCCCCACGAACTGGCCCGACGCTGCGATCCGTCCGGGCTGCTGCAGGATGACTCTGCCGGCGGGCCGGCGGAAGCGTCCGTCGGCGCGCCGGAGATCGTCGGCCAGGAGCGTGCCAGGGAGGCCGTTGCCTTTGGTCTGGCCGTGCAGCAGGCGGGGCACCACCTGTTTGTCACGGGGCCGACGGGTTCGGGCCGACGCACGCTGGCTCGACAGGCCATCGCCGCCCGTCTGGTGCGAGACGGGGTGACACGCTGGGACTGGGTTTACGTGAACCACTTCGACCAGCCCCACCGTCCCCTGGCGTTGCGCCTGCCCCGCGGGCGCGCGGCGCCGCTGCGCCAACACCTGCGCGAGTTGTGCGACGACCTGCGCACGACCATCCCGGCCACCTTCGAGTCCGAGGAGCACGCCGCGGCGGTCGAACGGCTCCACACCGAATTCAAGGAGCGCGCCGAGCAGGCCGTGCTCGCCGTGGGCGCCGAGGCCCAGCGCCACGGACTGGTGATGGTGCGCACGCCGGTGGGCCTGAGCTTCGTGCCACGCAAGCACAACGAGCAGGGCGAGGACGAGGTGCTGGACCCGAAGGAATTCGAGGCCCTGCCCCAGGCCGAGCGCGAACAGTTGCAGCAGGCAATGCAGGCGGCGCAGGAGCAGCTGGTGCGCGCCCTGCGCAGCACGGTGCGGCTGCGCAAGGAGCACGCCGACCGGCTGCGCGAGCTGACCCGGTCGATGATGCTGGTGGTGGTCGAGCACGCTGTGGCGGAGATCCAGGCGCACTACCGGGACCTGCCCGAGGTCCTGGCCTGGCTCGACGCGGTGCGTGAGGATGTCACCGACAAGGCCACACGCTTCCACCACGCGCCGACCGAAGACGGCAGCGGCACCGAGACGACCAGCATCGAGATCGACCTGTCGCCCTATGAAGTCAACGTGCTGGTGGACGGTGACGGTGACGGCGCCCCGGTCGTCGAGCTGGATCACCCGACGCATCCGCGGCTGATCGGGCGCATCGACCACCTCGCCCGCATGGGCACGCTGCTGACCGACTACCGCCTGATCAAGCCCGGCGCGTTGCACCGCGCCAACGGCGGCTACCTGCTGATCGACGCTGAGAAGCTGCTGGTGCAGCCCTTCGCCTGGGACGCGCTCAAGCGGGCCCTGCTCAACGGCGAGGTCCGCATCGAGTCGATCGCCGAGCACCTGAGCCTGGTGTCGACGGTGCAGCTCGAACCGATGCCGGTCCCGCTGGCGGTGAAGGTGGTGCTGTTCGGACACCGCCGCATTGCCGAGCTGCTGCAGACCTGGGACGTCGACTTCCCGCGCCTGTTCCGGGTGATCGCCGATGTCGACGACGATCTGCCGCGCACGCCGGCGACGCAGCAGGCGCTGGCGCGTTCCTTGCTGTCAAAGGCCCGGGCGCAGGCGCTGCTCGAACCCAGCGCTGCGGCGCTGGGACGCCTGATCGACCATGGCGCCCGGGAGGCGGGTGACGCCACGCGCATCGGCGCGCGGGTGCAGCGGCTGGTGGACGTGCTGACCGAGGCCGACCACCTGGCGCGGGCGGCGCAGCACACCGGCATCGAGGCGGGTGACATCGCCGCGGCCCTGGCCGCGCGCCGGCGCCGCGCCAGCCGCATCGACGAGCGCTTGCGTGGGGAACTGGCCCGCGGCACGCTGATGATCGACACCCACGGCGAGCGCGTCGGCCAGGTCAACGGCCTGATGGTCTACGAGAGCGCGGGTGAGACCTTCGGCGAACCGGTTCGCATCACCGCGACGACCCGACTGGGCAGTGGCGAAGTCATCGACATCCAGCGCGAGACTCGGCTGGGCGGGCCGATCCACGCCAAGGGCGTGCTGATCCTGTCGGCCTTCCTCGCCGCGCGCTACGCGCGCCTGCACCCGCTCGCGCTCCACGCCAGCCTGGTGTTCGAGCAGACCTACGGCTTCGTCGAGGGCGACAGCGCCTCGCTGGCCGAGCTGCTGGCGCTGCTCAGCTCGATCGCCGAGGTGCCGATCCGGCAGGGCCTGGCGGTCACCGGCTCGGTCAACCAGTTCGGCGACGTGCAGGCCATCGGCGGCGTCAACGAGAAGATCGAGGGCTTCTTCGACCTGTGCGCCGCGCGCGGTCTGGACGGCAGCCACGGCGTCGTCATCCCGCAGAGCAACGTGGCGCACCTGATGTTGCGTGAGGACGTGGCCGAGGCGGTGGCGGCAGGACGTTTCTCGGTCCACGCGGTGGGCCACGTCGACGATGCGATCGAGGTGCTGACCGGCCTGGCGGCCGGCGCCGCGCTGGCGCCCCAGCCCGACAGCATCAACGGCCGCATCGGCACGCGGCTGCGCCGCATCGCGCAGCTGCAGAGTGGCGAGCCGCGCTGGACGCGGCGCCAGGGCGGCGCGGCCAGCATGCGCACCAGCTCGCCGCGCCGGCAGCGGCCATGATCAAACCGACGACCACCGAGGTGCTGCACGCGGTGCTGGACGACGCCGCGGGCGGCGCCACGCTGATCGAGTGCGCGGCGGCGCTGGCCCACGCGCTGCGGCGCTCGCTCGAACTCGTCCACGTCGAGAACCTGGTGGCGCTGCACGCGGCCGCACTCCCCCGCACGCGGGCGCTGGCCCACGCCGGTGCGAACTGGGAGGCGTTCGCCCCCGAGGACGTGGAGCGGGGCTGGCGGGCGCAGGCCGCACGGCTGCGGGCGCTGGCCGGGGACATCGCGCCGCGCCATGCGGTGACCTGGTCGCTGCGCTCCGTGCGCGGGCGCTGGCCACGCACCGCGATGGAGCTGACGGAGGACGTCGACTTGCTGTTCGTGGGTGCCCTGCCCGGCGTGATGGGCAGCAATGGGGCGCCAGGCCTGCGCATGAGCGCAGCCAGTGGGTCGCGCCGACCCTCCGCGGCGGACCTGCGCAGCGTGGTCCTGCTGGATGACGGGAGCGAGGCTGCCGAACGCGCACAGCCGTTCGCGAGCGAACTGTCCCGCACGCTCCACGCCCCGCTGCAGGTGTGGCGCTTGGACGCCGACAGCGATGCCGCAATTCGGCAGCGCCTGCGCAATGCCACCGTCTGCGTGCTGCCGCGCATGCTGGCGACGCCCGCCCGGTTGGCGCAGGCGACCTGCCCGCTGCTGCTGGTGGCTTGAGCGGATCTCCAGGTCCTGAAGTCTGCCCTGGCGCAGGATCAGATCAGTACAGATCGGCGGCAGGCGGCGTCGCAGCGCCTGACGGTGCCGGCTTGGCGGCAATCATGCAGCCGGTGGTGAGCAGCAGGCTGGCGATCGAGGCCGCGTTCTGCAACGCCAGGCGCGTGACCTTCGCCGGGTCGATCACGCCCATCTCCAGCAGGTCGCCGTATTCACGGCTGCTGGCGTTGTAGCCGTAGGCTCCTTCGGCGGCGGCGACACGCCCCAGCACCACCGAATCCTCCTCGGCGGCGTTGCGCACGATCTGGCGAAGCGGCGCCTCGAGCGCCCGTTGCACGATCTGCATGCCGGCAGCGATGTCGCTGTTCGCCCCCTGCGCCTGATCCAGCGCCCGTCGGCAGCGCAGCAGCGCCACCCCGCCGCCGGGCACGATGCCTTCGTCGACCGCGGCACGCGTGGCGTGCAAGGCATCCTCCAGGCGGATGCGGCGCTCCTTCATTTCGGCCTCCGTGGCTGCCCCAACCTTCAGGACGGCCACCCCGCCGGTGAGCTTGGCGACGCGCTGCTCGAGCTGCTCACGATCGTATTTCGTGGTGGCCTTGTCCTCGATCGCGCGCCGCAACTGCGCCACGCGCTCTGCGATCACCTGCGGATCGCCGCCACCACCGACTACCGTGGTGTGATCCTTGCTGACTTCGACACGCCGGGCGCGTCCCAGCCGCTCGGGGGTCACCTGCTCCATCGACAGGCCGAGTTGCTCGCTGACGACCTGGCCGCCCGAGAGGATCGCCAGGTCCTCCAGCATGTCGCGCCGCCGGTCGCCAAATCCGGGCGCGCGCACAGCGCAGCACTTGACGACACCACGCAGGTGATTGACCACCAGCGTGGCCAGGGCCTCGCCTTCGAGCTCGTCGCAGACCATCAGTAGGGGGCGGCCCTCCTTGGCCACCAGTTCGAGCGCGGGCAGCACGTCCTTGACCGTCGCAATCTTGCGGTCGGCCAGCAGGATCACCGGATCCTCGAGCACCGCCTGCTGCTTGTCCGCCTGCGTGATGAAATAGGCCGACAGGAAACCGCGGTCGAACTGCAGGCCCTCGACGACCAGCAACTCGCTGGCCACACCGGTGCCGTCCTCGATCGTGATGGCGCCCTCGCGCCCGACCTTGTCCATCGCCTGGGCGATCAGCGTGCCGATCGAGCGGTCGTTGTTGCCCGAGATCGCCGCCACGTGGGCGATCTCCGCCGATGTCCGGCAGGGCTGCGCCAGCTGCCGCAGCGCCTCGACCACCCGCTGTGTGGCCTGCTCGATGCCGCGGCGCACGTCCATGGGGTTCATGCCCGCGGCCACCACTTTCATGCCCTCGCGCACCATGGCGCGCGCCAGCAGCGTTGCCGTGGTGGTTCCGTCGCCGGCCATCTCGCTGGTGCGCAGGGCCACCTCCCGCACCATCTGCGCGCCCATGTCCTCGAACGGATCCTCCAGCTCGATCGCCTTCGCAACGATCACGCCCGAGTTCACCACCGTCGGCGCGCCGAACGGCTGCTGTAGCAACACCGTGCGTCCACGCGGGCCCAGGGTGAGCATCACGGCATCGGCCAGGATGTCGACGCCGTCAGCGATCTTGCGGTGGGCGGCATCGTCGAACAGGAGGATCTTGGCATTCATGCCAACAATCTTGGCCGCACGACGGCGCAATGCGTTGAGAGCACTCAACTGCTGCGATGTCGGGCCGGGCGCGCGCTTGCGCCGGTCCCTCGGCCGATGGGGTGCGTGCAAGCCGGAACGGACATTCCTGGCCATGATGGATGGCTCAAGTCCCCGAGCTCGCCACGTCCCTGCGCGTCCTGATCATCGACGATTCCCCTGCCATCCAGCACGCCCTGGGTGCTCTGCAGGTGGCTCAGTCCGGCATCGAGGTCGTGGGCTGCGCCAGCGAGCGGGCGAGCGGGCTGGCGGGTCCAAGGCGGAGGCGGGCGCAGTCAGCGCCACACCGGCCCCCAGGTGAGCCACGGCCAGACTACCCCCAGCAGTGCGGCGAAGTACAGCATCCCGAAGCCGGCCCCAAGTGCCCAGAACATGCTGCGACCCAGGTAGCCGCTGGCCGCATAGATCGGGGCGCAGCCGGTGGCATAGGGCGAAATCACGCCCATCAGCCCCAGTGCATGGACGCACAGCATCGCCAGCATCGGCGCGTCCAGCCCCGGCACGCCCTGCGCGAGTGCCAGAACGACCGGCAGCACCGCCAGCGCGTGCGAGGTCACGCTGGCGAACAGGTAGTGGCTCCAGAAGAACAGCGCCAGCATGGCGACCAGCGTGAGCCGGGGATCGAGTTCGTGCAGCGGTGCGGAGGCACGCTGCGCGAACCAGCCGATGAAACCGGTGCGGCTCAAGCCGTCGGCCAGCGTGAGCACCGTCGCGAAGTAGAGGAACACCCCCCAGGCCTCGCGGTCGCCAGTCAGGTCGTCCCAGGTGATCACGCCGAGCAGCAGCATGGCCGAAGCGGCCACCAGTACCACGGTCACCGGATGCAGCGAGCCCGCTCCCGGCCACGGCAGGCCGAGGTATGGCTGGCTGCCGGTGACCCACAGCCAGATCGCCAAGAGCACCAGCGCGGCCATCGTCCACTCGGCGCGCGTCACCGGCCCCATTGCCTCCAGCTCACCGTGGGCCCACTCGACGGTGGCGCTGGAGTCTCCCACCTTGGGGCGCAGCAGGGCGTACGACAGCGCTGGCACGAGCAGCAGCAGCAGGATGCCCGCCGGGGCAAAACCCAGCGCGAACTGCAGCCAGCCCACCGACACGCCGGTGGCCTTGTGCGCCATCGCCACCGCCGCGGCATTGGGCACCAGGGCAGTGATGAACATCGAACTGGTCACTGCGGTCGAGGCGAACGCGGTCCACATCACGTAGCTGCCGATGCGCCCCTCGCCGGCCCCGGGCGTGCTGCCGTACAAGGGCGGGATCTGGCTGACGATCGGGTAGATCGTGCCGCCGCTGCGCGCGGTGTTCGAAGGGGTTCCCGGCGCGAGCGCCAGATCCGCCAGCGCGATTGCGTAGCCCAGGCCCAGCGTGCGGCGGCCCAGCCGGCGCACCAGCATCAGCGCGATGCGCCGCCCAAGGCCGCTGCGGCGGTAACCGATGGCGAAAAGGAAGGCGCCGAAGGTCAGCCAGACCGTCGGGTCCGAAAAGCCCGCCAACGCCCAGGCGATCGACTCGGCCGGGTCGTCGTGCACCGCGCCCGTCGCGGTGAGGAAGGACAGCGCCATCAAGCCGATCGCTCCGCCCGGCAACCCGGTAACCACCAAGGCGGTGATCGCCGCAGCAAACACGGCGAAGTAATGCCATGCAGATACCGCCAAGCCCTCCGGTGCCGGGCATACCCGCAGCGCTCCCCAAACCAGCCAGGGCAGTACCAGCGCTGCCGAGCGGACAGGTTGCGAAGGCAAAGAGAACCTCACGCCCGCTGCCAATCCGTTGAATGTGGCCGACCCGCCCCGATCCCACCAAAGCGAGGTGGATCCTGGGCAGGCCTCAACCGTGTGTCAGCAGCCGCTGCGCCAGCTCCGCGTCGTGCAGCGTGGTGTAGTCGGCCTCGAAGGTGCGCAGCACGAGCTTGCGCGCTTGCTGGCTCAGGTGCGACTTCAGGCGCCCCATGAAGGGATCCGAGGCCACCAGCGTGACGCCGACGCAGCGCCCGTTCGCCACTCCGTCGTTCACGCAGGCGGCCACTTCGCGGGCGAAGCGGTCCTGCTCGCGGGTGTGTGGATCGGTGCGCGCAACGTAGGCGGCGCTGCCCAGGCCGTGCCCCTGTCCTTCGACGTGCCCCGGTCGGTCGTCACCGAGATCCACGCCCTTTATGCGACTCTGCGGGTGCACGAGATCGGCCACGCTCGTGAACTGCCCCAGGCCGGCCTCGACCTCGAGGACCCGCGCACGTGCGCTGTTCGCCACCACCAGCCAGTTTTTCTTCACAGCAGTCTCCTGGACCATTTCCCGGCCCAGATGCTCGACGCTTTCGACCGTGTACCGATTGAGGGCACTCAATCCCGGTCATGACCACGTTGTCGAGCCGAGTCCGCAGCCGGGGCCAGGGAATGCCTGGACATGACCTTGCCCCTGCGAGAGCTTCTTGCAAGATACCTATCGTGCATGTGCCCGACTGCATCCGTTGATGCGGTCCGGGGTGGCTGTCGTGCAATGGTCGTTCCCTGACCCGCTGCAGCGCTGGTGCGGTGGCGAAGACTGGGAGGAAGCCCGGGCCCAGCCACTGGAGCAGCCCGACGGCGGCCGATCAGCCACCCAACGTCCTGCAGTCCCTCGTATGTGCGGTGGTGCACCGTGGCCCTATGTGGGCCGCCGCACCGACCTGCGCGGCGCGACCGCCTATGTTCAAGAGTTGATGGTGGCGCTGCCGCCATCCCAGCAGAGGCCTCGAGGTACGTTGCCCCTGCCATCAAGGACCCCATGACGACGACCCCTGCGCGCAGCCCCTGCTGGAGCACCTCCTCCTTCGGACGGGCACCTGACACCACGCCCCAGGAGCTGTGTGCGCTCGGCGAGCACCTGAGCCTGTGCCGTGGGCGCCACGGCCGCTGGTCGGCCCTGTCCTGCGCCATGCAGGCGTTGCGCGGCATCGTTGCGGCACGCGCGATGACCGCCTGGCTGGTGGCGGGCCTGTTGCTGGCCGTGGTCATCGCCGTCTCCTGAGGCATGGCGTTCCCACGGCTGAAACACCTGATCCCCCAGGCCGGGACCGACCTGCAGACCCTGCTGGAGGCCTCGCGCGGCGCGCTGCTGCCGCCGCTGCGCGCGGAGATCTTCGGGCCGCAGCGCCTGGCCGCCCATGGTCGCAGCCTGGGTGCCACGCACCGGGCGGCCACGCCGTCGTGGCATGCCGCGAGCTTCTTCCCGCGCCTGCGCAGCAACATCCGGGTGCTGCGCGAGGCCCACCGCTTCATCAGCGCGCAGGCCCGCGCCGGCCATGAGATCAGCCCGGCTGCCGAATGGCTGCTGGACAACTTCCACCTCATCGAGGCGCAGTTCGAGGCGGTGCACGAGGGCCTGCCGCGCAACTACTACCGCGCCCTGCCGGTGCTGCTGGACGAGCCGCTGGCGGGCCTGCCGCGCGTCTACGGGATTGCCTGGGCGTTTGTGGCCCACAGCGATGGCGCCTTTGACGAGGAGCTGCTGCTGCACTTCCTGTCGGCCTACCAGGAGAGCTGCGAACTCACGCTCGGCGAGATCTGGGCCCTGCCGACCACGCTGCGGGTGGTGCTGATGGAGAACCTGCGCCGCCTGGCCGAGCGCGTGGCCACCCACAAGGCCGCACGCGAGGCGGCCAATCTCTGCTGCGACCGGCTCGACGCCTGCCATCCCGTCCCGCTGGACGAGTTGCTGGCGGCCATGAACCGCCGCGGCGTGGGCGCCGTGTTCCTCGCCCAGCTGGCCCTGCGGCTGCGCGAGCATGGCGGGGACCCGGCCGCGCCGTTGCGCGCCTGGCTGCACCAGGCACTGCCCGACCCGCCCGCCGCCCTGGCGCAGCACAACGCCGACCTGGCTGCCGACAACCTGAGCGTGGGCAACGCCGTGACATCGCTGCGCCTGATCGGCGAAGTCGACTGGACCCAGCTGGTGGCCCGTGCCAGCCAGCTCATGCAGGTGATGCTGGGCTCGCCGCTGTTCGAGGCCGAGCACACCCGCACCCGGGATCAGACCCTGCATGCCATCGAACGAATCGCTCGCCGCAGCCGATGCAGCGAGATCATGGTGGCGCGGGCGCTGCTGGGGCTGATGACCACGGCCGACGCCGATGAGCAGGGCAACGCGGCCGCCCACGAGCTGGGGCCTGCCCACTGGTTGAACGGCGAGGGCTGGCCCGCGCTGGCCCAGGCGCTGGGTCTGCCGGTGGGCGTGGCCCCGGCGTGGCGCCGCGCCCGGCAGCGCGTCGTGTTGCCGGCCTATCTGGGGGCCCTGCTGCTGGGCACGCTGGCCGCCGCCGGTTGGTTGCTGCGCGACGGCAGCGGGACGGTGGCTTGGACGGGGTGGACGGTGCTTACCGTCGGGCTGCTGGCGCTGCCGGCCTCGCAGGCGGTGGTGGCGCTCATCAACCGGTTGATCGGCGAGTCGGTGTTGCCGCGGCGGCTACCGCGCCTGGCGCTGGCCGGCGGCATCCCGCCGGCGCACCGCGTGATGGTGGTGATCCCGGCGATGCTGTCCAGTCCGGCCTCCACCCGCGCCCTGGTGCACCAGCTTCACCTGCACCACCTGGCCAACCCGGAACCCTGCGCCCAGTTCGCACTGCTGACCGACTGGGCCGACGCCGATGCGCCGCAGGCCCCTGGAGACGAGGCCCTGCTGGCCGATGCGGTGGCGCAGGTCGAGGCGCTGGACCGGCACTGTCGCAGTGAACGGGCTGACATTGACGCTGAAGCTGATGCGCAGGCCGATGCACCTCGTTTCATCCTGCTGCACCGCACCCGCGAGTTCAGTGCGACCGAGCAGCGCTGGATCGGCTGGGAACGCAAGCGCGGCAAGCTGGAACGGCTGGTGAGCCAGCTGGCAACCGGGGCGCCAGGCGCCTTCCTCGATCTGGGCCGGACCTCGCGCATCGCCCCGGGGGTGCGCCACCTCGTCACGCTCGACAGCGATACCCGGCTGCCGCCCGGGCGGCTGCGCGAGCTGGTGGGCGTGGCCGCCCACCCGCACAACCTGCCCCGGCTGGAGGCCGACGGGCGCCGCGTTCGCAGCGGCTTTGCCATCCTGCAGCCGCACGTGGCGGCGCCCCTGCCGGCGGCCCGCGAGGTCACGCCCTACCACTGGCTGTTCGCCGGGCCCTGCGGCATCGACCCGTACAGCAGCGCCACCTCGGAGCTCTACCAGGACCTGTTCGACGAGGGCAGCTTTGCCGGCAAGGGCCTACTGAACGTGCAGGCTGTGCATGCGCTGCTGGGTGGCCGGCTGCCCGAGGACCAGGTGCTGAGCCACGACCTGCTCGAAGGGGCGCTGGCCCGCTGTGCCGCGCTGAGCGACATCGCGGTGGTCGAGGTGCCGCCGTCGCACGCCGACGTGGCGGCCTCGCGCCGCCACCGCTGGATGCGTGGCGACTGGCAGTTGCTGCCCTTCCTGCTGCAGCCGCGGCGCTGGCCGCTGGGGGCCGTCAACCGCTGGAAGATGCTGGACAACCTGCGCCGCTCGCTGGTGTCGCCGGCCGCGCTGGCCGGGCTGTGCCTGGCGCTGGCGGGCTCGGGCGTGTCGCCCTGGCGCGCACTGCTGCTGGTGCTGCTGGCCTTCGGCGCCGGGCCGGTGATGGGGGCGCTGGCGGGCAGCACGCCGTCGCGCCGCAAGGTGGCGCGCCGGCACTTCTACCGCCAGGTCGTCACCGACTGGCTGCGTGCCCTGGGCGTTGCGCTGTGGCAGTTCGCCATGCTGCTGCAGGATGCGTTGGGGGCGGCCGACGCCATCGTGCGGGCCCTGTACCGCCTGGGCATCAGCCGCCGCCACCTGCTGCAGTGGACCACGGCCGAAGCGGCGCAGGCCGCTACCGCCACGGCGGCCGCCGCGAGCCTGCGCGGCACGCTGCGCCGCCATGCCGCGGAGCCCATGGCTGCCGCCGTCCTGCTGGCTGCGGCCTGGGCCCTGGACACGCCGTACCCAGGGTTGAGCTTTGCCCTGGGCCTGCTGTGGGGTTGCGCGCCCCTGTGGACTTGGTGGGGCAGCCGGCCCACCGCGAGCCTCATGGGCCCGATGGCGCGGCTGCGCACCGGGCTGGCGGATGACACCCAGCCCCCGAGCGTGGCCGAGCGGCGCATGCTGGCCGCGCTGGCGCGCGACACCTGGCGCTTCTTCGAGCGCTGCGTGAGTGCGCAGGACCACCACCTGCCACCCGACAACCTGCAGACCGCACCGCACCCCATCCTGGCGCACCGCACCTCGCCCACCAACATCGGCCTGTACCTGCTGAGTGCGGCCTGCGCGCGGCGCTTCGGCTGGATCGACACCGCCGACCTGCTGGTCCGCCTGGAGGCCACGCTGGGCACGCTGCGGCAGATGCAGCGCCACCGTGGCCATTTCCTGAACTGGTACGACACGCGCACCCTGGCGCCGCTGCTGCCGATGTACGTCTCCACGGTGGACAGCGGCAACCTCAGCGGCCACCTGCTGGCCGTGGCTCAGGCCTGCCGGGAGTGGGCGCTGGCCACAGAGCGCCCGGCCGAGTCCGCTCGCCTGCTGGCGCTGGCCGAGGCCTTCGAGCCGCTGGCCTGGGAGGCGGATTTCAGCTTCCTGTACGACCGCCGCCGCCACCTGCTGCACATCGGCCACCGGGTGGCCGACGGTCTGCCGGACCCGGCCTGCTACGACCTGCTGGCCTCCGAGTCGCGCCTGGCCAGCCTGCTGGCCATTGCCAAGGGCGACGTGCCGCTGCGCCACTGGACGGCGCTGGGCCGGCCGGCCTGTGCCGTGGGCAGCACGGCGGGGCTGCGCTCCTGGTCGGGCTCGATGTTCGAGTACTTCATGCCCGGGCTGGTGCTCGACGAGCCCGAGGGCAGCGTCCTGCACGAGGCCTGCCGCGCGGCGCTGCAGGAGCAGGTCGCCTGGGCGCAGGCCCACGGGCTGCCCTGGGGCGTTTCCGAGTCGGCCTACGCGGCCAACGACCACACGCTGGCCTACCAGTACGCGCCGCAGGGCGTACCGCGCCTGGCGCTGCGCCGCACGCCGCCCGACGAGTGGGTGGTCGCGCCCTATGCCACGGTGCTGGCCGCCGGCCTGGCCCCCCACCGGGCCTGCCAGAACCTGGCCACGCTGGAGACGCTGGGGGCGCGCTCGACCTACGGCTTCATCGAGGCGCTGGACTTCACCCCCGCCCGCCAGATCGCGGGCGGCGGCCACACGCCGGTGCAGACCTTCATGGCCCACCACCAGGGCATGACCATCGTCGCGCTGGCCAACCTGCTGCTGGACGGCGCAGCGCGGCGCTGGGGCATGGGCAACGCCTACCTCCAGGCGGTGGCCCCGCTCCTGCACGAACGCGCACCGCGGGAGGTGCCGGTGATCACCGCCCCGCCGCCGATCCCTCCGGTGCCGGTCCGAGCAGGCCCGTCTGCCAGCCTGGTGCGTGAAGTGCGGCCCGACGCCGAGGCGGTGCCGCCCACCCAGCTGCTGTCCAACGGGCACTACAGCGTCACGGTGCGCCCCAACGGCGCCGGCTGGAGCCGCTGCGGCCCGGTGGGGCTGACGCGCTCGCGCGACGATGCCCTGCGCGACGCGCTGGGCAGCTTCCTGTACCTGCGGCACCAGCGCCATGCGCCGGTGGTCTCGTTGACCAGCCACCCGGCGCCGGACGACGCGGCGCGCTACCGCAGCGTCTTCCACGCCGACCGGGTCTGCTTCGACGCCGACTGGCCCCACCTGACGGCACGCACCACAGTCTGGGTCAGCCCGGAGGACGACGTCGAGCTGCGCCGGGTCGAACTCCACAACCTTGGCGACCGGCCCATCGAGATCGAGCTGATCTCGGCCTTCGAGGTCAGCCTGTCGCCGCCGCTGGCCGACGAGGCCCACCCCGCCTTTGCCAACCTGTTCGTGAGTTCGCGCTGGCAGGCGGCGCAGCAGGCGCTGCTGTTCGAACGCACGCCCCGCCTGCCCAGCGAGCCGGCGCTGAAGATGGCGCACTTCCTGGCCGAGACCGACCCGCAACTGCTGGAGCTGCAGATCCAGACCGACCGCCAGCTCTGGGCCGGACGCAACCGCGCCGTCGACCGCCCCGCGGCGCAGCTCGTCGCGCCCCCCCTGCACGGCGCCACGATGCCCGACGGCCCCTGCGAGGCCGCCCGCGGGGTCGAGCCCGGGGTGGCGCTGGCCACCGGGCTGGACCCGGTCTGCGCGCTGTCGGTACGGCTGCGCCTGCCTCCATCCGGCCTGGCCCGGCTGACCTTTGCCACCGCGGCCAGCGACCAGGCCGGCACGCTTCAGGCGGTGATCGACAAGTATCGCCAGAGCAGCCAGGTGGAACGTGCCTCGCTGATGTCGACCACGCTCGCAGGCGTGCGCCTGCGCGCCCTGCAGACCCGAGCCGAGGACTTTGCCGCCATCCAGCGGCTGACCACCGCGCTGGTGTCGGGGCTGACCCGCGTACGCCACGAGGCCGCCTGCCTGCCGCCCGAGCACACCGGCGGGTGTGACCGCCGCCTGCTCTGGGCCCACGGCATTTCCGGGGACCGGCCGATCCTGCTCGTCACGGTGGGCACGCCGCAGGGACTGGGCCTGCTGCGCGTGCTGGCGCAGGCGCTGCGGCTGTGGTCCTGGGGCGGCATCGCCTGCGACGTGGTGGTGCTCAACATGGAACCGGTGTCCTACGAGATGGCGCTGGCGCATGCCCTGGCGGCGCTGCAGCAGCGCTCGCTCAGCGACGACAACCTGCCCGGCTGGCCGGCCACATCCAGCCTGCAGGTGCTGCGCGCCGACGAGGTGGGCAACGAGGTGCTCAGCACGCTGCGGCACCTGGCGCGCCTGCAGCTGCACGCCGACGGCCGGCCGCTGCACCACCACGTGCAGGCCTGGGCCGACCAGCACGAGCAGGCCGGCGCGGCGCGGCTGCGCGAGGCGGGCTGCACCGTGGCCGGTCCCACCCCCAACGCCGAGGCCGACCCGGACCCGCTGCCCGCCACCCCGACGCGGGCCCCCGCGGGGCGGTTCCTGCCCGAGCGGGGCGCCTACCAGTTCGACGTGAGCGCCGCCCAGCGCCCGGCACGGCCCTGGATCAACGTCCTGTCCAACCCCGGGTTCGGCACCCAGGTCTCGGAGACCGGTGCCGGCTGCACCTGGGCGGTCAACAGCCGGCTCCACCAGCTGACCGCCTGGTCCAACGACCCGGTGGCCGACCCGCCGCGCGAGTGGTTCCTGTTGCAGGACACCCGCACGCTGGCCGTCTGGCACGTGGCGCCGTCGGCCTGGGGCGATCCCCTGGCCACCTACCAGGTCACCCACGAGGCGGGCAGCACGGTGATCCGCCACCGCCGCGACGCGCTGGAGGTCACCACCACCTGGTGCGTGGACCCGCAGACCCGCGTCAAGCAGGTGAGCCTGCGGTTGGTCAACCACGGCAGGCGCAGCCTCGCACTGCGCCTGGTCGGCCTGGTCGAATGGCAGATGGGCGCCTCACTGGCCGACCGCCTCACGGTGCACACTGCCCTGCACCGCGAGCTTCTGACGGACGGGGCCTCCTCGGGCAAGCGGCTCACGGCCCTGTTGGCCACGCAGCAGGACCACTCGGCGGGCTTCGGCGGCCGCACGGCCTTCCTGGCGCTGGCCGACGCGGCGGACCCTCCCGGCGCGATGCCGGACTGGACCTGCGACCGGCGCGAGTGCTTCGACGCGCGCGGCTGCCTGACCCTGCCCGACCACTTCGGCCAGCGCGCCGGCGGTGGGCTGGACCCCTGCGCGGCCCTGTCCACCTCCCTCACGCTGGCGCCGGGGGGGCACGCGGAGCGTGTCTTCCTGCTCGGCCACGCCGACGATGCCGCCGGCGCACGCCGGCTTGCCGCCGAGGCGGCCGCCCAGCCGGCCGGCCAGCGCCTGGCACGCAGCCGCGCGCACTGGGACGACCTGCTGGGCGCCGTCACCGTGGTCACCCCCGACCCGCTGCTGGACGTGCTGGTCAACCGCTGGCTGCTCTACCAGACCGTGTCGTGCCGGATGTGGGCCAAGGCCGGCTTCTACCAGGCCGGCGGCGCCACGGGCTTCCGCGACCAGCTGCAGGACGCCCTGGCGCTGGCCTGGGCCGCACCGGCGATGCTGCGCGAGCAGATCCTGCGCTGCGCGGCCCGCCAGTTCGCCCCCGGTGACGTGCAGCACTGGTGGCACGCCCCCTCCGGCGCGGGCGTGCGCACCCATTTCTCCGATGACCTGCTGTGGCTGCCGCTGGCCTGCGCGCACTACCTGCGGGCCACCGGGGACGCCGCGCTGCTGGAGCTGCGCGTGCCCTTCCTGGTCGGCGCGGCCATCCCCGCTGGCGCCGAGGATGTCTACGACACCCCGACGGCCAGCCAGGAAGAGGCGACCGTGTTCGAACACGCCGCCCGCAGCATCGACCGCAGCCTGGCCGTGGGCGCCCACGGCCTGCCGCTGATGGGCAGTGGTGACTGGAACGACGGCATGAACCGGGTCGGCAGCGGCGGGCAGGGCGAGTCCGTGTGGCTGGGCTGGTTTCTCTGCGCGGTGGTGGCGGGCTTTGCTCCGTTGGCACGCACGCGCGGCGAGGCCGAACGCGCCGACCGCTGGGAGGCCGCCGCCGCTGGCTGGCGCCAGGCGCTCAACACCACGGCCTGGGACGGCGGCTGGTTCACCCGCGCCTTTTTCGACGACGGCCAGCCGCTAGGCTCACAGCGTAACGCGCAGGCCCGCATCGACCTGATCGCCCAGGCCTGGAGCGTGCTGTCGCACGCGGGCGAGCCGGACCTGCAGATGGCCGCGATGGCTGCAGTGCGGCAGTGGCTGATCGACGACCGGGCCGGGCTGATCCGCCTGCTGGATCCGCCGCTGACCGATGCACAGCCCAGCGCCGGCTACATCCAGGCCTACCCGCCGGGGGTGCGCGAGAACGGCGGCCAGTACTCGCACGCCGGCGTGTGGGCGCTGATGGCCCTGGCCAAACTCGCCCGAGGTGGATCGGCGGCGGCCTGCGATGCCGCCGGGGACGAGGTCTACCGCGCCTTCACCCTGCTCAGCCCGGCGCACCGCAGTGAGCACCCCGTCTGGGGGGCGGCCTACGGCCTGGAGCCCTACGTGATGGCCGGCGACGTTTGCAGCCAGCCCCCGTACGTGGGGCGCGGTGGCTGGAGCTGGTACACCGGTGCGGCCGCCTGGCTGCACCGGGCGGCCATCGAGAGCCTGTTCGGGCTGCAACTGGAGGCCCAGCAGCTCTGCCTGCGGCCCTGCCTGCCCTCGCACTGGCCACGGGCGGAGCTGACGCTCACGCGGGAAGGGCGCCGGCTGCACTTCATCGTGCTGCGGGCCAACGCAGCCACTGCCCTGGCCGCCACCGCGGTGCAGGGCGCGCGCCTGCTCCTGTCCGGACAGGGGGTGGCTTGGACGCACCTGGGCCGCCACGCCTGCTTCGTGCTGCCGCTGCTCGATACCGCGGCTGGAGAGTCGGCATGACCTCCCGCCGATCCGCCATGCCCGTTCAAGCGCCCGAACCACGCGCCATTCCCACTGGGCCGGCAGCACGGCCACGCCAAACGGTTCAGAATGGCCCGGCTGACCCGCTATCGCTCGCCGACTGGGCCGACCAGCCCCGGAACGCGCTGCCTCGCGTTCTCCTCCTGCCGGTGCCCTGTCCTGCGCATGTGCCCCGGCAGTTGCCACGGGAGACGCTCATGTCCCTGACCCTCCGCCCCGCAGACAGCCTGCGCAGCCTCACCCTCGGTGAGGGTCGTACCGCCCAGTTCCATGCCCTGGGGGCCCTCCCTGACCTGAACCTCGGTGTGAGTGCCGCGGCGCTGGCACGCCTGCCGGTGTCGTTGCGCATCGTGCTGGAGTCGCTGCTGCGCCACGTGGACGGCCGCCGGGTCACCGCGGAGCAGGTGCGCCAGCTGGCCCGCTGGCAGCCCAAAGCGCCCCGGCAGGATGAGATCCCGTTCATCGTCGCCCGCATCGTCCTGCAGGACTTCACCGGCGTGCCGCTGCTGTGCGACCTGGCGGCCATGCGCGATGCCGCGGTGCGCTTCGGCCACGAGGCTGGGGTGATCGAGCCGCAGGTGCCGGTGGACCTGGTGGTGGATCACTCGGTGCAGGTGGACCACTTCCGCGAGGTGGATGCGCTGGACCTGAACATGCGCCTGGAGTTCCGCCGCAACGTGGAGCGCTATCGCTTCATCAAGTGGGGCCAGCAGGCCTTCCACAACGTGCGGGTGATCCCGCCGGGCATCGGCATCGTGCACCAGGTCAACCTGGAGCACCTGGCGCGCGGGGTGATCCGCCGCGGCGACCTGCTGTTGCCCGACACGCTGGTGGGCACCGATTCGCACACCACCATGATCAACGCGCTGGGCGTGGTCGGCTGGGGTGTGGGCGGCATCGAGGCCGAGGCCGGCATGCTCGGCCAGCCGGTGTCCTTCCTGACACCCGATGTGGTGGGCGTGCACCTGCGCGGCAAGCTGCGCCCGGGCGTCACCGCCACCGACCTGGTGCTGGTGGTCACCGAGCGGCTGCGGCGCTTTGGCGTGGTCGGCCAGTTCGTGGAGTTCTTCGGCGCGGGGGCCGCCTCGCTGTCGCTGCCCGACCGTGCCACCATCGCCAACATGGCGCCCGAGTACGGCGCGACGATGGGCTTCTTCCCGCCCGACGAGGTGGCCGCCGGCTACCTGGCCGCCACCGGCCGCAGCCCTGCGGAGGTGGACGCCTACCGGCGCTACTTCCAGGCCCAGGGGCTGTTCGGCATGCCCGCTGCGGGCGACATCGACTACAGCCGCGAGCTGCTGATCGACCTGGACGAGGTGACGGCCTGCGTGGCCGGCCCCAAGCGCCCGCAGGACCGCATCGCGCTGCCGGACCTGAAGGCGCGTTTCGCGCAGCTGCTGAGCGTGCCGGTGGGCGAGGGCGGCTACGGCCGTGCCGATGAGCCGGCCCCGCCGCGCGTCCCGGTGGGCAGCGGGCAGGACCTGGGCGATGGCGACGTGCTGATCGCCGCCATCACCTCCTGCACCAACACCTCCAACCCCGGCGTGATGCTGGCCGCCGGCCTGCTGGCGCGCAAGGCGGTGGCGCGCGGGATGCGGGTTGCCACCCACATCAAGACCTCGCTGGCGCCGGGCTCACGCGTGGTGACCCACTACCTCGGCCGCGCCGGGCTGATCGAACCGCTGGAGGCCCTGGGCTTCCGGGTGGTGGCCTACGGCTGCACCACCTGCATCGGCAACGCCGGGCCGCTGGCCGCGGCGGTCGAGCTGGCGGTGACGCGCCACGACCTGGTGTGTGCGGCGGTGCTGTCGGGCAATCGCAACTTCGAGGCGCGCATCCACCCCGCGCTGCGGGCCAACTTCCTGATGAGCCCGCCGCTGGTGGTGGCCTTTGCGCTGGCCGGGCGGGTGGACATCGACCTCACCCGTGAGCCGCTGGGGGTGGACGGCCAGGGCCGGCCGGTCTGGCTGCACGAGATCTGGCCGACACCCAAGGAGATCGCCACCACGCAGACCAAGTCCATGGACCGGGCCGCCTACCGTGATCTCTATGCCGCGGGGGCCACCCAGGGGCCCCTCAGCCACCCGCTGTGGTCACGCATCACCGCTCCCACGGGCGAGCGCTACACCTGGGAGCCCTCCACCTACATCGCCAGGCCGCCCTTCCTCGACGGGCTGACGTTGGCGCCGGCCGCACTGCGGCCCATCGTCGGGGCGCGGGCGCTGGCGATCTTCGGCGACTCCATCACCACCGACCACATCAGCCCGGCCGGCTCGATCCTGCCCGGCTCGCCCGCGGGTGTCTGGCTGCAGCAGCATGGCGTGGCGCCGGCCGACTTCAACAGCTACGGCTCGCGCCGCGGCCAGCACGAAGTGATGCTGCGCGGCACCCTGGCCAACGTGCGCCTGCGCAACCGCGCGCTGCCGCCGGGGCCCGAGGGGCTGGCGGTGGAAGGCGGCTTCGCGCTGCACCAGCCCGACGGCGCCGTGGACACGCTGTTCAACGTGGCCATGGCCTACCAGCGCGAGGGCACGCCCACGCTGCTGTTTGCCGGCGAGGAGTACGGCAGCGGCTCCAGCCGCGACTGGGCGGCCAAGGGCACCCGGCTGCTGGGGGTGCGGGCGGTGGTGGCGCGCAGCTTCGAGCGCATCCACCGCGCCAACCTGATCGGCATGGGGGTGCTGCCGCTGCAGTTCATCGACGGTGAAAACGTCGACTCGCTGCACCTGCGGGGCGACGAGCGCTTCGACCTGCCCGGGGCCGACGGCGCCCTGCAGCCCGGCCAGCTGCTGACGCTGTATATCGAGCATGCCGACGGCCGCCGCAGCCATTGCCTGCTGCGCCTGCGCATCGATACCGCCGTCGAGGCGGACTACCACCGCCATGGCGGCATCCTGCCCTTCGTCCTGCGCGAGCGCCTGGCCCGCGAGCTGGAGCCGGCATGAACACCCGCACCGAGCGCGACAGCCTGGGCCCGGTCGAGGTGCCTGCCGAGGCGCTCTGGGGTGCCCAGACCGAGCGCAGCCGGCGGCTGTTCACCATCGGCGGGGCAGGGCAGCAGCGCATGCCGCTGGCGCTGATCCATGCCATGGCGCGGATCAAGGGCGCCGCGGCGCAGGTCAACGCCGGGCTCGGCCGGCTCGATGCGCCGCGGGCCAGCGCGATCGCCGAGGCCGCGGCGCGGGTGGCCGCCGGCGAGTTCGACGACGCCTTTGTGCTGTCGATCTGGCAGACCGGCTCAGGCACGCAGAGCCACATGAACGTCAACGAGGTGATCGCGCGGCTGGCGTCGCAGGCACTGGCGGATCAGGACAGCACCCAGCCGCTGACGGTGCACCCGAACGACCACGTCAACCTCGGCCAGTCGTCCAACGACGTGTTTCCCAGTGCGATGCACATCGCCGCCCTGCAGGGCGTGCGCGGGCTGGAGGCGGCCCTGGCCGGCCTGCGCCATGCGCTACAGGAGAAGGCCGTGGCCTGGGCGGACCTGATCAAGGTCGGCCGCACCCACCTGCAGGACGCCACGCCGGTGACGCTGGGGCAGGAGTTCGGCGGCTACGACGCCCAGCTTGGCCTGGCGGCTGCGGCCCTCGCGCACACGCTGCCGGCGGTGCAGGCCCTGGCCATTGGCGGCACGGCGGTGGGCACCGGGCTGAACACGCACCGCGCGTTCGGCCCGCGCGTGGCGGCGCTGCTGGCGCAGCAGCTGGGCGAGCCCTTCACCGTGGCGGGCAACCCCTTTGCCGCCCTGGCCGGGCACGAGCCGCTCGTGGGCCTGCACGGCGCGCTCAAGACGCTGGCGGTGGCGCTGATCAAGATTGCCAGCGACATCCGCCTGATGGGCAGTGGCCCGCGCGCCGGCCTGGGCGAGCTCCACCTGCCGGAGAACGAGCCCGGCAGCTCGATCATGCCCGGCAAGGTCAACCCCACCCAGGTGGAGGCGCTGCTGATGGTGGGCTACCAGGTGCTGGGGCACGACGTGGCGATCGGCTTCGCAGCCAGCCAGGGCCAGTTCGAGCTGAACACCTGCAAGCCGCTGATCGCCGCCAACCTGCTCGACAGCCTGCGCCTGCTGACCGACGCGATGGACAGCTTCACCCGCCACTGCGTGGTCGGCCTGGAGCCCGTGCGCGCGCAGCTGGGTGCGCAGCTCGACCGCAGCCTGATGCCAGTGACGGCGCTGACGCCGCACATCGGCTACCAACGCGCCGCCGCCATCGCCCACCACGCCCACCGCCAGGGGCTGGGCCTGCGCGACGCCGCGGTGGCGGTGGGGGGCCTGAGCGCCGCCGAGTTCGACGCCTGGGTGGACCTGCGGCGCATGCTCGGGCCGGAGGGTTGAGAGCACGCCGGGTCCCGCGCCCGGGGGATCGCGGCGGATCAGACCCCTTCGCCCACGTCAGCCTGTCGGCGTGGGAGAGGGCGCTTGCATGGTGCCTCACCAGGGTCGCCACCCCGGGGCTTCCCCCCGGTTGACAGTGCGCCGCGCTGCCACGAAGGTGGCGGGCCCGGCCCTGTGGCCTTCCTGAGCGCCCGCCATGCACGCAGCCCAGCACCAGCACATCGCCACCGTGATGCGGGTGGCTGCCGACGGCGTGGGCGCCGTCGCCGCGGCGCGGCACGAGCAGGTGATCCGCGACTCCTGGCTGCGCTGCGTGCAGGAGCACCGGCTCGATCCCACGCGCATGCAGGAGGCCGTGATCCTGCCGCAGGCCCGGCTGCGCGAGCACCAGGACCAGATGGAGGCCTTCCTGCAGATCGCCCGCCATGGCCTGGAGTCGCTGTACCAGCAGGTGGCCGGCATGGGCTACGTCGTGCTGCTGACCGACGCACGCGGCATCACGGTGGACTTCCTCGGTGACCTGGTGGTCGAGCCCAGCCTGCGGCGCGCCGGCCTGTACCTGGGCGCCGACTGGAGCGAGCACCGCGCCGGCACCTGCGGCGTGGGCACCTGCATCCGCACCGGCCAGGCGCTGACCGTGCACCTGGATGACCACTTCGACGCCACCCACATCCCGCTGACCTGTACCGCCGCGCCGGTGTTCGACGCCACCGGCCAGCTCAGCGCGGTGCTCGACATCTCGATGCTGAGCTCCGACCAGCCCAAGAGCAGCCAGCACCTGGCGCTGCAGCTGGTCAAGGTGTATGCGCAGCATGTGGAGAACGCCCAGTTCCTGCAGCGCTTCCGCCAGGACTGGGTGCTGCGGCTGAGCCCGGCGCCGCAGTTCCTGGACGTGAACCCCGACTTCCTGCTGGCGCTGGATGCCGGTGGCCGGCTGATCGGCCACAACCGCCGTGCCCAGCTGCTGCTGCAGGAGCTGCCCGCGCTGCGCGGCCGGCCACTGATCGGCCAGCCGCTGAGCGCGTTGCTGGAGGCGCGGCCGGAGGACCTGGGCCGCTTCGTCGCCGCCCGGCCGGCCGACCAGCGCGCGGTGATGCTCGCCGGCGGCGAGCGGCTGCTGTTCATGCTGGCCTCGCCGCCCCCGGTGGCGGTGCGGGCCCCCGCGGCGGCGCGCGGCCTCTCCGGTAGCGAGCCCGACCGGCGCAGCCTGCCGGCGCCACTGGCCGCGCTGTCGGGCGGTGATGCGCGGCTGGACCGCCAGATCGAGCGTGCCGCGCGCCTGGTCAACAGCCCCGTGAGCCTGCTGGTCACCGGCGAGACCGGCAGCGGCAAGGAGTACTTCGCCAAGGCCGTGCATGCCGCCAGCGCCCGCAGTGCGCGGCCCTTCGTGGCGGTGAACTGCGCCGCCATCCCCGAGGGCCTGATCGAGAGCGAGCTGTTCGGCCACCTGCCGGGCAGCTTCACCGGCGCCGGGCCGCGCGCCAAGCGCGGGCTGATCCAGGCCGCGCACGGCGGCACGCTGTTCCTCGACGAGATCGGCGACATGCCCCGCGCGCTGCAGGCGCGGCTGCTGCGCGTGCTGGCCGAGCGCGAGGTGCTGCCCATCGGCGCCAGCCAGCCGGTGGCGGTAGACATCCGCGTCATCGCCGCCACCCACTGCCCGCTGGAGGCCCTGGTGCGCGAGGGCCGCTTCCGAGACGACCTGTACTACCGGCTCAACGGCGCGCACTTCCAGCTGCCGCCGCTGCGCGAGCGCAGCGACCTGGACACGATGATCGACCGCCTGCTGGACGGGCGGGCGCTGGAGCCCGAGGCCCGAGCCCTGCTGCGCGCCCACCGCTGGCCCGGCAACCTGCGCGAGCTGGCCAACGCCCTGGCCTATGCCCGCAGCGTGTGCAGCGACGGCGTGATCCAGAGCGCCGATCTGCCCGACGCGCTGCTGGCCGGGGCACCCACAGCGGCCCCCGACTCCGCCCCCGACGCTGCCGCTGCCGCCGCCACCCTTCAAGGTGGTGACGACGCAGAAGCCCTGCGCCAGGCCCTGCGCGCCGTGCACTGGAACGTCTCGGCCCTGGCCCGGCAATGGGGCTGCGCCCGCATGACGCTGTACCGCCGCATGGCGCGGCTGGGCGTGCGCTCGCCCAACGCCCAGGATGGGGGCGGGGACGGCGATCCACCTGTCACACCCGAGCTGTGACAGCTGTCTCGCTGTGACAGGCGGCGCAGGCCCCTCGCACCGCCGTCCGCCGCTGCTGCAACGCAGCAGCCAGCGCCATGCACCTGCCGCAACCCCCTGTCGCAGCGGGGGAAGGTGTGGTGTGGCAGTGCAGCAAGACCGGTCTCCGCAGGCGGCTCGGCCGGGCGGCACGCAGCTTGCGCTATGTCAAGGCCCGTCGCGCCAAGACAAAGGCAGCGCCGCGGTCCAGCCACCCTTGATGGAGACAAGACGATGAGTGAATCCCCTGCCAACACCGTTGCGCGCGATTGGCTCGCAGCCTTCGACGCCGCCCTCACCGCGCGCAACCTCGACGCTGCCGCGGCCCTGTTCGGTGCCGAGTGCTACTGGCGCGACCTGATCAGCTTCACCTGGAACATCTGCACCCAGGAGAGTCCGGCGCAGGTGCGCGCGATGCTGGCCGCGCGGCTGGACGACGTGGCGCCTTCGAACTGGCAGCTCGAAGGCGACGCCAGCGAGGCCGGCGGCGTCACCGAAGCGTGGTTCACATTCGAGACCCGGGTGTCGCGCGGCCGGGGCCTGCTGCGGCTGAAGGACGAGAACGGGCAGCCCAGGGCCTGGACGCTGCTGACCTCGATGGTGGAATTGAAGGGGCACGAAGAGAAGACCGGTGAGCACCGCGTGGCCGGTGCGGAGCATGGCGTGCACAAGCACCGCAAGAGCTGGTCGGAACTGAAGGCCGAGGAAGCCGCCCACCTGGGCCGCAGCGTGCAGCCCGAGGTGGTGATCATCGGTGGCGGCCAGGGTGGCATCGCGCTGGCGGCGCGGCTGCGCCGCCTGGGCGTCTCGCACCTGGTGATCGAGAAGAACGCCCGGCCCGGCGACAGCTGGCGCAACCGCTACAAGAGCCTGTGCCTGCACGACCCGGTCTGGTATGACCACCTGCCGTACCTGCCGTTCCCGAACGACTGGCCGGTCTTCGCGCCCAAGGACAAGATCGGCGACTGGCTCGAGGCCTACGTCAAGATCATGGAGGTCAACTACTGGGGCTCGACCCTGGCCCGGGGCTGCCGCTACGACGAGGCCGCCCAGCGCTGGGACGTGAGCGTGGAGCGCGATGGCCAGACCGTGGTGCTGCACCCCAGGGAGCTGGTGATCGCACTGGGCGTGTCGGGCTATGCCAACGTGCCGAAGATCCCGGGTGCCGAGACCTTTGAGGGCGACCAGCACCACAGCAGCCGGCACCCCGGCCCCGAGGCCTGCCAGGGCAAGAAGGTGGTGGTGCTGGGCAGCAACAACTCGGCCCACGACATCTGCGCTGCGCTCTGGGAGAACGATGTCGACGTGACCATGGTGCAGCGCAGCTCCACCCACATCGCACCCAGCGCCGCGCTGATGGAGCTGGCGCTCGGCGGGCTGTACAGCGAGCAGGCGATGAAGAACGGCATCGACCACCACAAGGCCGACCTCATCTTCGCCAGCGTGCCGTACAAGATCATGCACACCTTCCACATCCCCGTGTACGAGGAGATGAAGCGGCGCGAGGCCGACCTCTACGGCCGGCTGGAGCAGGCCGGCTTCATGCTGGACTTCGGCGCCGACGGTTCGGGCCTGTTCATGAAGTACCTGCGCCGCGGCTCGGGCTACTACATCGACGTGGGCGCTTCCGAGCTGGTGGCCAACGGCAGCATCAAGCTCAAGAGCCGCGTCAACATCGAGCGCATCAACCCGAAGAGCGTGACGCTGACCGACGGCAGCGAGCTGCCCTGCGACGTGCTGGTCTTTGCCACCGGCTTCGGCTCGATGAACCAGTGGCTGGACGACCTGATCTCGCCCGAGGTGGCCGACCGCATCGGCAAGGTCTGGGGCCTGGGCAGTGACACCCCCAAGGACCCGGGCCCCTGGGAAGGCGAGCTGCGCAACATGTGGAAGCCCACCCAGGTGCCGCACCTGTGGATCCACGGCGGCAACCTGCACCAGAGCCGGCATTACTCGCAGTTCCTGTCGCTGCAGCTGAAGGCGCGGCTGGCGGGCATCCCGACGCCGGTCTACGGCCAGGCCGAGGTGCACCACCTCCGGTGAGCGGCGCGGGCGGCGCGAGGCCCGAGGCCCGCATGCCCGGCAGGGCACGACGGGCGCAGGCTGCCCGGCCGCCCACCCCAGATCGCGCTGCAGGAGCCCGCCACGGAGCAGGCCGAGCGCCTGCTTCTTGTTGAACCCTTCTCATTCAAGTTGCCAGACGGCTTGCCGAAAACCTGTCCACCCCCCGATTGAGGGGTGTCAATTGCCTGCGACAGAGCCTCCGCAATCCGTGATGAACCCCTCCCATCGGCGGTCACAGCCCCCGGCCCCGGCCGGTCTGCCGCCCCGTGCCCTGGTCCGGGAGCACACCGAGGAGGCCGCAGGCACGCTGGTGGGCGAGCTCCACGGCCTGGCCGCCCGGTTTGATGCCGCCGGCTTCGGTGACGGTGCCGGGACGCGGGGCCGCACCCTGGCGCTGCTGGCCGAGTGCAAGCAGCAGCTCAAGCCGGTGCTCGGCCACATGCGCGAGCTCTGGCAGGGCTCGGAGGTGCTGATCGCCCACGGCCAGGCCATCCGCGGCTCGATCGAGAACCTGGTGGTGGGGCTGCAGTTCCAGGACCGGGTCAGCCAGATCGTTGGCGTCATCGAGCAGGGCATGGGTCGGCTGCTCGGCTCGGTCGAGTCGGGCCAGGCGCTGCCGCCACCGCCGCAGTGGCTGGCGCGGCTGCAGCAGGGCTACACGATGCGCGACCAGCGCGAACAGCATCGCGGCGGCCCCGGCCAGCCCCCTCAGACCGGGGCGGCGTCCGCTGCCCGGGCCGTGTTCTTCTGAACGGTTCATGCCATGAACACAACCATCCTCGTCGTCGACGATTCCAGTTCCCTGCAGGCGCTGGTGAAGATGTCGCTCAACCGTGCCGGCTTCGATCTGCTGGAGGCGCCCGATGGCCGCCAGGCCCTGTCGGAGCTGGATCAGGCCGCCAAGGTGCACCTGGTGGTCAGCGACGTGAACATGCCCACGATGGACGGGATCACCTGCCTGCAGGAGGTGAAGCAGCACCCGCGCCACCGCTTCACGCCCGTGGTCATGCTGACCACCGAGGACTCCGGCAGCCGCATGGCCCAGGCCAGGTCTGCTGGTGCCAAGGCCTGGCTGACCAAGCCCTTCAACCCGCCGATGCTGCTGGATGCGGCGCCGCGGGTGTGGCCGAACTGAGGGCACGCGCATGACGGACGAACACGTGCTTGGGGCAGATTTGACGATCTACAGCGTGGCGCAATGGGCTGAACGCTGCCGGTTGTGGGTGAGGGACTCGGACGGTGCCACGGGCGACCTGCCGCTGCAGGTGCAGGCCGACCAGGTTGAAGAGGTGGACGGCGCCGGCGTGCAGCTGCTGCTGGCGCTGTCTCGCAGCCTGGAGCAACGGGGGCGTCGCCTGGCGCTCCTGCGGCCCTCGCCCGTGCTGCTGAAGGCGCTGCAGCGGCTGGGCGCTGGCGACCTCGCCACGCAGCAGGTCGCACGGGAGGTGGGGGCATGAACATGGACACGTCCGACGACGACCTCGTCGCTGAGCTGCTGCCGGCCTTCATCGAGGAGGCCAACGAGCAGGTGGCCGCCTTCGAGCAGCTGCTGCTGGAGCTGGAGGACCTGCCGCACGACCACGACCGGCTGGATGCACTGTTTCGCTGCGCCCACACCGTCAAGGGGTCGGCTGGCCTGTTCGGCCTGCATCGGGTGGTGGAGTTCACCCACCATGTGGAGACGCTGCTCGACCAGGTGCGTGACGGACTGCTGCAGCTCACGCCAGCCCTGAGTACCCTGTTGCTGCAGAGCAATGACACCATCCGTGAGCTGGTGGCCACCGCCCAGCTGCCCGACGACGAGGCCAGCCAGAACGTCCGCCAAGCCCTGGTGCAGCGCCTGCAGGAGGCCGCCGGGCACCGCGTGGGGGGGGCCGCGCAGGCTTGCCAACCCCCCGGCCCCGCCGCGGCCGTGCTGCCGCCCGGCCACCGGCGCTGGCGGCTGTCGGCACGCTTTGGCACGGAGGTATTCCGCAACGGCATGGACCCGCTCGCCATCCTGCACTACCTGGCCGATCTCGGCCGCCTGGAGCCGGTGGCCTGCGATCGGGCACGGATCCCGGAGCTGGAGGCGATGGATCCGGAGAGCTGCCACCTCTGGCTGCAGTGCGAGCTGGAAGGGGCGGTCGAGCGCAGCCAGATCGAGCACGCCTTCGAGTTCGTGCGGGACGACTGCGAGCTGGAAATCGAAGACCTGACGGCGGAACTCGATGAGCACCCCGCGGACAGTGCGCACGAGCGGCTCCAGGCCGCGGTGGCCGAATTGCGCCAGCTGGCGGCGCCCGCGGCAGCGGCATCTTCCACAACCGCAGCAACCGCAGCCGCGTCGCCGCGGCCGCGTGAGGGCGCTGGCCCCGGTGGCGGCGAAGAAGGCGGTTTCATCCGTGTGCATGCCCACCGCCTCGACGACGTGATCAACCTGCTCGGCGAGCTCGTGATCGCTGGCGCCGGCGCCTCCCAGCTGGCGCGCCAGACGCGCCAGCGCGGCCTGATCGAGGCCAACCAGCGCATCTCCCGCCTGATCGAAGGCATCCGCAACAGCACGCTGAAGCTGCGCATGGTGCCCATCGGCGACACCTTCGCGCGCTTTCGCCGCGTGGTGCGCGACACCGCGGCCGAGCTGGGCAAGGACGTGGCGCTGGAGATCGTCGGCGCGGACACCGAGCTGGACAAGGCGGTGGTCGAGCGCATCGCCGATCCGCTCATGCACCTGGTGCGCAACGCCCTGGATCATGGCCTGGAGAAACCCGACGACCGGCTGGCCGCCGGCAAGCCGGCGCAGGGCCGGCTGACGCTGTCGGCCTGCCACGAGAGCGGCAGCGTGCTGATCCGCATCATCGACGACGGCCGCGGCATCCAGCGCGACAAGGTGCTGCAGCGCGCCTGGCAGCGCGGCCTGGTGCCGCAGGGGGTGCAGCCGCCGGAGGAGGACGTGCTGCGGCTGATCTTCGAGCCGGGCTTCTCCACCGCCGAGCAGGTCACCAACCTCAGCGGCCGCGGCGTGGGCATGGACGTGGTGCGCAGCAACATCGAGGCGCTGCGCGGCTCCATCCACATCACCAGCGAACCCGGCCAGGGCAGCTGCATGGAGATCCGCCTGCCGCTGACGCTGGCGATCATCGATGGCTTCCTGGTGGGGGTGGGCTCTTCGCGCTTCATCTTCCCGCTGGAGTCGGTGGTCGAAGTGATCTCCAGCCGCCCGGACGCGATGGCGGTGGACGCCCACGGCCGTGGCTGCGTCGACCTGCGCGGCCGCCTGCTGCCGGTGGTTGACCTGCGGCGGCTCTACGAGCTGGAGCCGGACGCGGTCGAGCGCCACAGCATCGTCGTGGTGCGCAGCGGCACCCGCCAGCTTGGCGTGCTGGTCGACAACCTGCTCGGCCAGCACCAGACCGTCATCAAGCCGCTCGGGCGGCTGCTGCGCAGCCTGCGCGGCATTGCCGGCTCGTCGATCCTCGGCTCCGGCGAGGTGGCACTGATCGTCGATGCCGATGCCCTCGGCCAGATCGCCGCTTCTGCCACCCGCGGCCCGGCCACGCGTGTGGTGGCCGATCCGGCCACGATGCCGCCGCCCGGCCGCCCGGAAAGCGGACCCCCGTCCAGAACCCCCAGCCCCACCGGCAACCCCGCCCCCTCCCACAACGCCCCCACCGCCCAAGGACACGCCCAATGAATCACCCCGCACCCGGAGTGCTAGCCCGTTTGCTGGCCGGCAGCGAGATCGAACGCTACCGCCTGGAAGCCGAACGAACGGAACAGGCACGAGGCGCCGCCGAGGCTGCCCGCCGCGCTGCGGAGGACTCTCTGCGGTCCGAGGCCGCTGCGCGCGAGGCGGCCGACGCGGCCCGGGCGCAGGCCGAGTCGAGCCTGGCTGCGGTGCAGGCGCACCTGGCCCAGGTCGAAAGCGAGCTGAAGGTCCGCACGCAGGTCATGAACCTGACGAGCATCGTCTCGGAGTCGGACAAGAAGGGCGACATCCTCAACGTGAACGAGAAGTTCATCGAGGTGTCGAAGTACTCGCGTGACGAGCTGATCGGCCATCCGCACAGCACGACCCGGCATCCGGACATGCCGAAGGAGACCTTCAAGAAGCTGTGGCAGACCATCGGCCGTGGCGAGCTCTTCCGCGGGGTGATCAAGAACCGCGCCAAGGACGGCTCGCCGTACTATGTCGATGCCGTGATCGCCCCGATCCTGGGCGACAACGGCAAGCCGATCCGCTACCTCGGCGTGCGCTACGACATTACCGAGGCGGAGGTCGAGCGTCAGAACGCCCGGGGCATCCTGGCGGCCATCAATGCGTCGAGCGCCTACCTGGAGATGGACGTGAGCGGACACGTCCTGACTGCCAACGACATCCTGCTGGACCTGCTGGGCTACCGGGCCGATGAGGTGGTGGGCCGCAACCACAAGGTCCTGCTGGATGGGGTGGACGCGGTGGGTGCCGCCTATGAGCGGCATTGGGCCGAGCTGAAGGCGGGCAAGCCCCAGAAGGACGTCTACCGCCGCATGACCAAGTCCGGGCAGGAGGTGTGGATCCAGGCGATCTACGCCCCGGTTTCGGACGAGATGGGGCGCGTCGTGAAGATCGTGATGATCGGCTCGGACGTGACGGCGTCCCGGCAGCAGGCGGCCGATTTCAGCGGCCAGCTGGCGGCCATCGGCAAGTCGCAGGCGGTGATCGAGTTCGATCTGGACGGCAAGGTGCTGAACGCCAACGACAATTTCCTGAACACCTTGGGCTACTCGCTGCAGGAGATCCGTGGCCAGCACCATGGCCAGTTCGTCGACCCGGTGGAGCGCGGCAGCGCGGCCTACCGGCAGTTCTGGGAGCGGCTCGGCCGCGGCGAGTATGACGCCGGGCGCTACCGCCGCATCGGCAAGGGCGGCAAGGAGGTCTGGATCCAGGCCTCCTACAACCCCATCCTGGACATCAGCGGCAAGCCCTTCAAGGTGGTGAAGTACGCCACCGACATCACCGAGCAGGTGCGCGCGGCCGACATGCTGGCGCTCACGGTGGAGCAGGCCCAGGCGGTGGCTGCCGCAGCCAAGGACGGTGACCTGGAGCAGCGCATCCCGCTCGACGGCAAGACCGGCGCGCCCAAGGTGCTGTGCGAGGGCATCAACTCGCTGCTGGAGACCACCAGCGAGATCTTCGGTGACGTTGGCCGCGTGCTCAGCGCGCTGTCCAACGGGGACCTGACGAAGCGCATCGAGCGCGACTGCGCGGGGGTGTTCCAGCGGGTGAAGGACGATGCCAACGCCACCGGTGCCAAGCTGGCCGAGGTGATCGATGAGGTGCGCAGCGCCGGCGAGGCACTCAACAGCGCGGCCAACCAGGTCAACGCCACCGCGCAGGCCCTGTCGCAGGCCGCCACCGAGCAGGCCAGTTCGGTGGAGGAGACCACCGCGTCGATCGAGCAGATGTCCGCCTCGATCTCGCAGAACAGCGACAGCGCCAAGATGACCGACGGCATGGCCACCAAGGCCAACCAGGAGGCTGCCGATGGCGGGGTGGCGGTGACGCAGACGGTGGCGGCGATGAAGCAGATCGCCTCCAAGATCAGCATCGTGGACGACATCGCCTACCAGACCAACCTGCTGGCGCTGAACGCGGCGATCGAGGCCGCCCGTGCCGGTGAGCATGGCCGCGGCTTCGCGGTGGTGGCCGACGAGGTGCGCAAGCTGGCCGAGCGCAGCCAGGAGGCCGCCAAGGAAATCGGTGACCTGGCCACCACCAGCGTGTCCACCGCGGAGCGCGCCGGGCGGCTGCTCGACGAGATCGTGCCGTCGATCAAGAAGACCTCCGAGCTGGTGCAGGAGATCGCCGCGGCCTCCGAGGAGCAGAGCCAGGCGGTCGGCCAGATCGGCGGGGCGATGGGGCAGCTCAGCACGGCGACGCAGCAGAACGCCTCCGCGTCGGAGGAACTGGCGGCCACCGCCGAGGAGCTCACCGGCCAGGCCGAGCAGCTGCAGCGCTCGATCGCGTTCTTCACGCAGGGCGAAGGGGAGGGTGGCGGTGCACGCTCGGGGGCCTTCGGCCAGGAGGGCTTCATGGAGCGCCGTGCGCCCCACTCGCCAATGCGTAAGCCCGGCCGGCCGGCCATGGGCTCCATGGCCTCTGCACCGTCGCTGTCACCGAAGATCGCGGTCAATGGCGGCCGCGGCAACTTCCGCCCGTACTGACGGAGGCGTCCCATGAGCAACCAGACCCTGAGCACCGTGCACGGCCGGGCCGCGGGCGCACCCCCGGTATCGGCCACCGAGCGGCCGCTGCAGTACCTGACGTTCTGGCTCGGCAGCGAGGTGTTCGGCATGGACATCCGCACCGTGCGGGAGATCATCCAGGCGGGGCCGATGACCGCGCTGCCGCTGATGCCGCAGTTCGTGCGCGGGGTGATCAACCTGCGTGGCTCGGTGGTGCCGGTGGTGGACCTGAACGCCCGCTTCGGCCGGCCGGCCTCGACGCTCGGCAAGAAGAGCTGCGTGGTGGTGTTCGACACGCTGCGCCAGGGTGAGCGTGTGGAGCTGGGCCTGCTGGTGGACGCGGTCAGCGAGGTGATCAAGATCGCGCCGGCCGACATCGAGGCGCCGCCGGACTTCGGCAGCGTGCTGCGGCGCGACTTCATCCAGGGCATCGGCAAGGTGGGGCAGCGCTTCGTGGTGCTGCTGGAACCCGACCGGGCGCTGGATGTGCGCGAGATGGCGCAGCTGTGCGAGCAGGCCCAGGAACGCGCGCTGGCATGAGCGAGGCCTCGCCGTGCTGAGCGATCACACCTTCCGGGACATCGCCGGGCTGATGCACGCGACCATCGGCCTGAACCTGCCGCCGACCAAGAAGGCGCTGGTGGCCTCGCGGCTGGCGCCGCGCATCCACCGCCTCGGGCTGGGGGGCTATGACGACTACCTGGCGCTGATCAACGAGGAGCGCGGCGATGGCGAGCTGCAGGTGGCGATCGACCTCCTGACCACCAATGAGACCTACTTTTTCCGCGAGCCGAAGCACTTCGAGATCCTGAAGGAACAGCTGGGGTCGGCGCGGCGGCGTCCCGGGGCGGCGCCGGTGGAGGTCTGGAGTGCGGCCGCCTCTTGCGGCGATGAGGCCTACAGCATCGCGATGGTGCTGGCCGACCTGCAGGCGCAGGAGCGGCTGGCCGCCGGCTGGTCGGTGCTGGGGACCGACATCAGCGACCGGGTGCTGCGCGCCGCGCAGGCCGCGATCTACCCGGCCGAGCGGCTGCGCCATGTGCCGCAGCCGCTGCTGCGGCGTCACTGCCTGCGCGGCGAGGGGGACAGCGAGGGGCTGGTGCAGGTGCGCCCGGAGCTGCGCGAGCGGGTGCGCTTCGGCCAGCTCAACCTCTGCGAGGAGATCGAGCCGCTCGGGCCCTTCGACGCGATCTTCCTGCGCAACGTGCTGATCTACTTCGACGCCCGCACCCGCCGCGAGGTGATCGCTCGGGTGCTGGACCGGCTGCGGCCCGGCGGTCTGTTCTTCATCGGCATGGCCGAGGGCAGGGCGGACCTCGGTGCCCAGGTGGACGTGCTGGGCCCGGGCGCATTCCGAAAGCGGCCGGGTTGATTCACTGATCGGGCCCGGGCACAGGCACCGCGCCGGTGCTGTGCCGCCCGGGGCTTCGCTCAGCTCACATCTGGTCGATCATGACCTGCCCGAACCCGGAGCAGGACACCTGCGTGGCGCCCTCCATCAGGCGGGCGAAGTCGTAGGTCACCTTCTTGCTTTCGACGGCGGCCTCCATCGCGCGGATGATCAGGTCGGCCGCCTCGGTCCAGCCCATGTGGCGCAGCATCATCTCGGCCGACAGGATCTCGGAGCCGGGGTTGACGTAGTTCTTGCCAGCGTAGCGCGGCGCGGTGCCGTGGGTGGCCTCGAAGCAGGCCACCGAGTCGGACAGGTTCGCCCCCGGCGCAATGCCGATGCCGCCGACCTGGGCGGCCACCGCGTCGGAGATGTAGTCGCCGTTGAGGTTCAGCGTCGCGATGACCGAGTATTCGGCCGGGCGCATCAGCACCTGCTGCAGGAAGGCGTCGGTGATCGAGTCCTTGATGACGATCTCGCGCCCGGTCTTCGGGTTGATGACCCGGCACCACGGGCCGCCGTCGATCGGCTCAGCCGCGAATTCGCGCTGCGCCAGCGCGTAGGCCCAGTCACGGAAGCCACCCTCGGTGAACTTCATGATGTTGCCCTTGTGGACGATGGTCACGCTGGGCCGGTCGTTGTCGATGGCGTACTGGATGGCCTTGCGCATCAGGCGCTCGGTGCCTTCGCGCGACACTGGCTTGACGCCCAGCGCCGAGGTTTCCGGGAAGCGGATCTTGCGGATGCCCATCTCCTCGGTCAGGAAGCGGATCACCTTCTGGACCTGCTCGCCGCCGGCCTCCCACTCGATGCCGGCGTAGATGTCTTCCGAGTTCTCGCGGAAGACGACCATGTCGGTCTTCTCCGGCTCCTTCAGTGGCGAGGGCACGCCCTTGAAGTAGCGCACCGGGCGCAGGCAGACGTAGAGGTCGAGCTCCTGGCGCAGGGCCACGTTCAGCGAGCGGATGCCGCCGCCCACCGGCGTGGTCAGCGGGCCCTTGATGGAGACGACGTACTCGCGGATCGCCTGCACGGTCTCGTCAGGCAGCCAGACGTCCGGCCCGTACACGCGGGTGGCCTTCTCGCCGGCGTAGATCTCCATCCAGCGGATCTGGCGCTCGCCGCCGTAGGTCTTGGCCACCGCGGCGTCGACCACCTTGATCATCACCGGGGTGATGTCCACGCCGGTGCCGTCTCCTTCGATGAAGGGGATGATGGGGTGGTTCGGCACGTTGAGCGAGCCATCCGCGTTGACGGTGATCTTCTGGCCGTCCGCGGGCACCTGGATGTGTTGATACATGGGCCGGGTCCTGGGTACTTGATCTTGGGTTCTGTGGAGCGGGATCGCTCGGGCGAGCGCCAAAGATTCTAGGGGAGGGGTCAGGCACACCACGCGGCGATCGGCTCGATCACCGCGTGCGCCAGTCCCCAGCCGGCAAAGCCGCTGATCATCGCGCCGGCGAGTCGCACGGCCAGGCGGTTGCCCTGCGCGTCGGTGGCGTGCCGGCGCAGGGCGGCGGGCAGCCAGCGCAGCCAGATCGCCGGGCCGAGCAGCAGGCCCAGCGTGCTCGTGGCACCGAAGGCCAGCATCACCAGTGCGCCGTCGAGCGGCCCGGAGGCCACCGCGGCCACCAGCAGCGCGGCATGCAGCAGGCCGCAGGGCAGCACGGGCCAGAGCAGGCCGATCGCCGTGGCCTTCAGCTCGCCGGGCAGGTGCACCTTGCGGGGCAGGTCGCTGTCCTGCGGCCGCCGCCCGCGCCCGACCTGCTCGGCCCAGGCCTCGATGCTCGGCGGCAGGCGACCGCGCAGCATCAACCACAGCCCCAGCAGCAGCAGGAAGGCCTGCAGGCCGACCCAGACGGGGCGCAGCCAACCGGTGCCCTCCGACAGCGTCTGCAGCCCGGTCACCACCGTGGCAGCGAGCATCCCGGCCACCATGTAGGCGACCAGCCGGCCGACCAGCAGCCCCGCCACGGCGCGCGATGGCCTGGCGGGGTGGCACAGCCGGGCGGCAGCGGCACAGCCGGCGCCGCACATGCCGGCACAGTGCGGCACCCCGGCCACCCCCATCAGGGCGGCCGTGACCACCAGGGCAGCACTCATCGGGTCAACTCAGATCACGCGGGAGAAGCGCTCGCGGGCGCGGTCCACGCGCACGTACTTGTCGAACACCATCGCGATGTAGCGCACGAAGTACCAGCCCAGCGAGGTCAGCTCGAAGCCGTCCTGGTCGAGCTTCAGCAGGCCGGCGTCGGCGTGCTCCTGCAGCGACTCGATCTCGGCGGCGAAGTAGCTGCGCACGTCGATCAGGTGCGCCAGCGCCACCGACTCGTAGCTCAGGCGGCCGTGGCACATGATGGACATGATCACCGCGCGGCGCACCAGGTCATCGCGGCTGAGCGCGAGGCCGCGCACCACCGGCAGGCCGCCACGGCGCAGCGCGTCGTAGTAGTCGTCCAGGGTCTTGGCGTTCTGGCTGTAGGTCGGGCCGACCCGGCTGATCGCCGACACGCCCAGCGCCACCAGATCGCAGTCCGGCTGCGTGCTGTAGCCCTGGAAGTTGCGGTGCAGGCGGCCCTGGCGCTTGGCCTGCGCGAGCGGATCCTCCGGCAGTGCGAAGTGGTCCATCCCGATGTACTGGTAGCCGTGGGCGATGAAGCCGGCGATGGCCTGCGACAGCATGCCGATGCGGTCGCCGCCGGTGGGCAGGATCTCGATCGGGATGCGCCGCTGCGGCTTGAAGCGTGCTGGCAGGTGGGCGTAGCCGTACAAGGCGATGCGGTCCGGGCGCAGCCGAGCCACTTCGCTCACCGTGCGCTGGAAGCTCTCGGGGGTCTGTTTTGGCAGGCCGTAGATGAGGTCGACGTTGATCGAGTCGAAGCCCAGTGAGCGTGCCGAGGCCATCAGCGCATGCACCTGCTCGGCCGGCTGGATGCGGTGCACGGCCTTCTGAACGTCAGCATCGAAGTCCTGTACGCCGAAGGACAACCGGTTGAACCCCAGTTCGGCGAGGTGGGCCAGCCGGTCGTGCGTGACGGTGCGCGGGTCGATCTCGATCGAGTACTCGCCCTTGGGCAGCAACTGCACCCGGCTGCGCAGGGTGGCCATCAGGCCGGAGAGCTCCGCGTCGCTGAGGAAGGTCGGCGTGCCGCCGCCGAAGTGCAATTGCGACACCGGCTGCTCGCGGCCGATCACGTTGGTGACCAGATCAAGCTCGTGCGTCAGCGCCGCCAGGTAGGCCTCGGCGCGGCCGTGGTCACGGGTGACGATCTTGTTGCAGGCGCAGTAGTAGCAGACCGACTCGCAAAAGGGGATGTGGAGGTAGAGCGACAGCGGGCCGCCCGCGCCAGCCACGCCGCCGGTGGCGCGCTGCGTCAGCGCCTGCACGTACTGGTCGGGCCCGAAGGCCTCGACGAAGCGGTCCGCCGTGGGGTAGGAGGTGTAGCGCGGCCCGGGCACGTCCATGCGGCGCAGCAGGTCTTCGCTGAGTACGGGCATGCCCTCTTGGCGTGAGAGCGCACTCTGGCCCTCCACCATATCAACCGTGGTCATTTCTTCCATTCGTGCACTGTGCCCCGATGGCTGGCGTCCATATTGACATAACTCAATCTACCATCGTGCCGACGGGTCGGGGTAGACCCCGATTTGATCTGTCTCGGTCCCGCCTCGCGGGGTCCGCTGCGTGCGTTACGCACGAGCCTCGGTGCGATAATCTCTGACATGACGCAAGAAACCGCACCGCCGTCACGGCTCGAAGCCCTGAAGGTTGCCTGTTCCGCCTGCAACCTCCGCGAACTGTGTCTGCCTGTGGGGCTGACAGACGACGAGATGTTGTCGCTCGATGACATGGTCAGCACGCGGCGCAGCGTGAAGCGGGGCGAAAGTATCTTCCATGCCGGCGACCCCTTTGCCGCGCTCTATGCGGTGCGCACCGGCTTCTTCAAGACCGTGGTGTCGGCCTCCGACGGCCGCGAGCAGGTCACTGGCTTCCAGATGGCGGGTGAGTTGATCGGCCTGGATGGCATCAGCACCGACCGGCATTCCTGTGACGCCGTGGCGCTGGAGGACTCGCAGGTCTGCATGATCCCCTACGGCCAGCTGGAGTCGCTCTCGCGCGAGTTCACGCTGCTGCAGCACCAGTTCCACAAGATCATGAGCCGCGAGATCGTGCGCGACCACGGCGTGATGCTGCTGCTGGGCAGCATGCGCGCGGAGGAGCGCCTGGCGGCCTTCCTGCTGAACCTGACGCAGCGCCTGCAGGCGCGCGGCTTCTCCGCCTCGGCGCTGGTGCTGCGCATGACCCGCGAGGAGATCGGCAGCTACCTCGGCCTGAAGCTGGAGACGGTCAGCCGAACCTTCTCGAAATTCCAGGAGGAAGGCATCCTGGAGGTGAAGCAGCGCGACATCCGCATCATCGAGCAGTCTGCGCTGCAGCGCGTGGTGAACGGCACCAGCGCTTGAGTTGACCCACCCCCGCAGCGGCTCACGCCGCTCCCCCTCAAGGGGGCGCAACCACCGGACCGGCGGAACCGGATCCGCGGTCGCTGCTTGCAAAAGAAAAGACGGGTGTTGACCGAGCGGGTGGGTTACTCCGCCCGGTAGCCGAGTGAGGCGGAGATCTGCCGGGCGGTTTCGCGCAGGCGGTCCATCCAGCCTTCTTCGAGGCGATCCGCGGGAGCGGAGATGGACAGGCCGGCGATGAGGCGCGACTGGTCGTCGTAGATGGCGGCGGCCATGCAGCGCACGCCGAGTTCCAATTCCTCGTTGTCGCGTGCGATGTCGGTCTGGCGCACCCGGGCCAGTTCGCGATCCAGCAAGGCCGGGTCGGTGATGCTGTTGCGGGTGTGCCCGGCCAGGCCGGTGCGGGTGGCGTAGGCGCGCACGCGCTGCGGGTCGTCGTGCGCCAGGAAGAGCTTGCCCACCGACGTCAGGTGCAGTGGTGCGCGGCCACCCACGGCGCGCACGACCTGCATGCCTGAGCGCTCGGAGTAGGTGCGCTCGATGTAGACGATCTCGTCGCCCTGCCGTACCGACAGGTTCACCGGCTGGTGGGTGAGCTTGTGCAGCTCGCGCATCGGCCCGAGCGCGGCGTCACGCACATCCAGCCGCGCCTTCACCAGGTTGCCCAGCTCCAGCAGGCGCATGCCCAGCCGGTAGCTGCCCGCCTCGGGGCGATCCACGAAGCGGCCCACCGCCAAGTCATTCAGGATCCGGTGCGCAGTCGAGGGGTGCAGGCCGGTATGCTCGCTGATCTGCTTCAGGGACACCGGGTCCTGGTGTGCCGCCAGCACATCCAGCAGGGTGAACATGCGCTCCAGGACCTGGATGGTCGGGGTGCTGCCTTCCTTTTTCGTCATGTCGGGGATGTTGAGTCGATGATGGATTTTCGCATGGCGAAAAGAAGATGGTCGAGCTGGCTGTGTGGATATCTGTGCCGGCCGGTGGGGCGGGTGGCTCTGGCGGCTCTGGCTGCGCTGGCGAGTGGGCTGCTGCCGGCCTGGCAGGCCGCTCATGCGGGCGAGGCCACCGAGCCGCCCGCCACGGAGCGGGCACCTGCGGCCTCCGCTGCAGCGGCCTCGGCAGCACCCCTGGTGTTGCGGTGGACGAGGGTGCCCCGGGCGATCGGGCGCATCACCTCGAAGACCTTGGGCGTGGTGATCAACCAGGACGATCCGTATTCGGTCGAGGTGGGTGAGCGCTACGTCCAGCGGCGCCAGATCCCGCCCGGGCATGTGCTGCGCGTGAAGCTGCCGCGCCAGGCGAGCCTGTCTGCAGGGGATGGCGCGCAGTTGCGCGCGGCCATCGAGGCGCACTTCGGCGACGACGTCCAGGGCCTGGCGCTGGTGTGGGCGCAGCCCTACGCGGTGGAGTGCCAGTCCATCACCGCCGCGGTGTCGCTGGGGTTGGAGCCCGGGCTGTGCTCGAACACCTGTGCCAAGGCCACGGGATCGCGCTACTTCAACTCACCCAGCGGTGCGCCCTGGCGGGACCTGGGCCTGCGTCCGTCGATGTTGCTGGCCGCCGGCAGCGTGGACGCGGCCCACGCGCTGATCGAGCGTGGCATGGCGGCCGACGGCAGCCTAGGCCTGCGCGGCTCGCCGCCTGTGCATGCGTATTACATGGTCACGCGCGACGCGGCGCGCAGCGTCCGGCTGCCCCAGTACCCGCCGCCAAGCCTGCTGCGCGGTGTCGCAGTGGCCACCCATGTACAGCAAGGGGACCTGCCGGCGGGCGAGGACCGCCTGTTGCTGGTGCAGACCGGCCTGCCCACGCTCGCGGGCCTGGATCGCCTGAACTGGGCGCCGGGCGCCATGGCCGACCACCTGACCTCCTTTGGTGGGCAACTGGGCGGAGGCAGCGGCCAGACCAGCGCGCTGGCCTGGATCGATGCAGGCGCCACCGCCAGCTATGGCAGCGTCAGCGAGCCCTGCAACCACACGCAGAAGTTTCCCCACCCCCAGCTCGCGCTGCTGCACTACCTGCAGGGCAGCACGGTGCTGGAGGCCTACTGGAAGAGCGTGAAGTGGCCGCAGCAGGGGGTCTTCATCGGCGAGCCGCTGGCCGCCCCGTTTGCCCAGCGCTGAGGCTCCTTGGCGGGATTTCCGCCGCCGAGGCTGGCGCTGCTGCGGGTTTCTCCCAGGTCGCCTTTGCGGCGCGCCAAAGACCGGTGACAGGCCTGTGAAAGCCTGGCAATGCTAAATTCATGGTCTTGATTCTGTAGGTCCTTCCCGTCCCCTTCTCTGGCAACAGTCAAGCCGGGTCGCAATCCGCTAGCCGGTCCAGCCGTGTCGCGGAAGGTTGTTCAACCCATCGGAGTCCTGGATACCGGGACGCAAGGTGAGCGAAAGATGATGCAGCAACACAGGTCGAACTCGCACCTCTTCGGCGGCAATGCGCCTTATGTCGAAGAGATGTACGAGGCGTACCTCGACAACCCGGGCTCCGTGCCCGACAACTGGCGCGACTACTTCGATGCGCTGCAGAACGTTCCCGCCGTCGATGGGAGCGATTCCCGCGACGTCGCGCACGCGCCGGTCATCGAGTCCTTTGCGCAGCGTGCCAAGGCCAACGCCTTTGCCAACAAGGCCAGTTCGGCCGATCTGGCGGTCGCACGCAAGCAGGTCCACGTTCAGTCCCTGATCGCGGCCTACCGCAACGTCGGTCAGCGCTGGGCCGACCTCGATCCGCTCAAGCGCACCGAACGTCCCAAGATCCCCGAACTCGAACCGGCGTTCTACGACCTGTCCGAGTCGGACATGGACATCACCTTCTCGGCGGCGAACACCTACTTCACCAAGGCCGAGAACATGACCCTGCGCGAGATCGTGCAGGCGCTGCGGGAGACCTACTGCAGCACGATCGGCGCCGAGTTCATGCACATCACCGACCAGACGCAAAAGCGCTGGTGGCAGCAGAAACTCGAAAGCATCCGCTCCAAGCCGAGCTTCAACGCCGAACAGAAGAAGCACATCCTCGACCGCCTGACGGCTGCCGAGGGCCTGGAACGCTTCCTGCATACCAAGTACGTCGGCCAGAAGCGCTTCTCGCTCGAAGGCGGCGAGAGCTTCATCGCCGCGATGGACGAGCTGGTCCAGCGCGCCGGCGAGAAGGGCGTGCAGGAAATCGTCATCGGCATGGCCCACCGTGGCCGCCTGAACGTGCTGGTCAACACCCTGGGCAAGATGCCCGCGGACCTGTTTGCCGAGTTCGACCACACCGCGCCGGAAGACCTGCCTGCCGGTGACGTGAAGTACCACCAGGGCTTCAGCTCCGACATCGCCACTGCGGGCGGCCCGGTCCACCTGAGCCTGGCGTTCAACCCCTCGCACCTGGAAATCGTCAACCCGGTGGTCGAAGGCTCGGTGCGTGCGCGCATGGACCGCCGTGGCGACACCAAGGGCCTGCAGGTGCTGCCGGTGCTGGTGCACGGCGACTCGGCCTTCGGCGGCCAGGGCGTGAACCAGGAAACGCTGATGCTGTCGGAGACCCGCGGGTACTCCACCGGCGGCACGGTGCACCTGATCATCAACAACCAGATCGGCTTCACCACCTCCGACCCGCGCGACCTGCGCTCCACGCTGTACTGCACCGACATCGTCAAGATGATCGAGTCGCCGGTGCTGCACGTGAACGGCGACGACCCGGAGGCCGTCGTGCTGGCCACCCAGCTGGCGCTGGAATTCCGCCTGACCTTCCAGAAGGATGTCGTGGTCGACATCATCTGCTTCCGCAAGCTGGGCCACAACGAGCAGGACACCCCCGCGCTGACCCAGCCGCTGATGTACAAGAAGATCGGCGCGCACCCTGGCACGCGCAGGCTCTACGCCGACCGGCTGTCCGCCCAGGGCATGGGCGAGACGCTGGGTGACGACATGGTCAAGGCCTTCCGTGCCGCCATGGACGCCGGCCGCCACACCGTCGACCCGGTGCTGAGCAACTTCAAGAGCAAGTTCGCGGTCGACTGGCAGCCCTTCCTCGGCAAGAAGTGGACCGACTCCGCCGACACCGCAATCCCGCTCACCGAGTGGAAGCGCCTGGCCGAGCACATGACCACGATCCCCGCCAGCGTCAATCCGCACCCGCTGGTCAAGAAGGTCTACGACGATCGCGCTGCGATGGGCCGTGGCGAGATCAACGTCGATTGGGGCATGGGCGAGCACATGGCCTTCGCCTCGCTGGTGGCGGCCGGTTACCCGGTGCGCCTGTCCGGCGAGGACTGCGGCCGCGGCACCTTCACGCACCGCCATGCGGTCATCCATGACCAGAAGCGCGAGAAGTGGGACGAGGGCACCTACATCCCGCTGCAGCACGTGGCCGACGGCCAGGCGCAGTTCACCGTCATCGACTCCATCCTGTCCGAAGAGGCGGTGCTGGGCTTCGAGTACGGCTACGCCTCGGCCGAGCCGAACACGCTGACCATCTGGGAAGCCCAGTTCGGTGACTTCGCCAACGGCGCGCAGGTCGTGATCGACCAGTTCATCGCTTCGGGTGAAGTGAAGTGGGGCCGCGTCAACGGCCTGACGCTGATGCTGCCGCACGGCTACGAAGGCCAGGGCCCCGAGCACAGCTCGGCCCGCCTGGAGCGCTTCATGCAGCTGGCCGCCGACACCAACATGCAGATTGTGCAGCCGACCTCGGCCAGCCAGATCTTCCATGTGCTGCGCCGCCAGATGGTGCGCCCGCTGCGCAAGCCGCTGGTGATCTTCACGCCCAAGTCCCTGCTGCGCAACAAGGACGCGACCTCTCCGGTGACCGACTTCACCAAGGGCGAGTTCCGCACCGTGATCGGCGAGCAGAAGGCGGAGATCGACGCCGCCAAGGTCAAGCGCGTGATCGCCTGCTCGGGCAAGGTCTACTACGACCTGGTCAAGAAGCGCGAGGAGAAGAAGTCCAACGACGTGGCCGTGATTCGCGTCGAGCAGCTCTATCCCTTCCCGCACAAGGCCTTCGCCGCCGAGCTGAAGAAGTACCCCAACGCGACCGAGATCGTGTGGTGCCAGGACGAGCCGCAGAACCAGGGTTCCTGGTTCTTCGTGCAGCACTACATCCACGAGAACATGGTCGAAGGCCAGAAGCTCGGTTACGCCGGCCGTCCGTCGTCGGCCTCGCCGGCGGTGGGTTACGCGCACCTGCACCAGGAGCAGCAGAAGGCGCTGCTGGACCAGGCCTACGGCAAGCTCAAGGGATTTGTCCTGAGCAAGTGATGCGCCCAGGTTGGGCCGGCGCTCGCTGCGCGCCGTCGGCCCGGCTCTCGTGCGGCTTGTCCAGGATGAACCCGTGGGCGGCCGCTACGCGCGGCGCGTCGACCAACCGACGCACTGAACAGACAAGAGAAGCAACATGGCTATCGTAGAAGTCAAGGTCCCCCAGCTGTCCGAATCGGTCGCCGAAGCGACCCTGCTGCAGTGGAAGAAGAAGCCCGGCGAAGCCGTGGCGATGGACGAGATCCTGATCGAGATCGAGACCGACAAGGTTGTCCTCGAAGTGCCCGCGCCGGCTGCCGGCGTGATGGCCGAGCACGTCGTCGCTGACGGCGGCACCGTGGTCAGCGACCAGGTGATCGCCCGCATCGACACCGAAGGCAAGGCTGGCGCTGCCGCCGTGCCCGCCGCCGCCCCGGCTGCTGCCGCTCCCGCGGCGGCCGCTGCCGCACCGGCGGCCACCGGTGGCTCCAAGGGCGACGTGGCCATGCCCGCCGCTGCCAAGATCCTGGCCGAGAAGGGTCTGCAGGCCTCCGACGTGGCCGGCTCCGGCAAGGATGGCCGCGTCACCAAGGGCGACGCCCTGGCCGCAGGTGCCAAGCCTGCCGCTGCCGTGGCCGCGCCGGTCGCCGCACCGGTGAACGCAGCGGTTGCCAAGCCTCTGCCCGCCGTGGCGGCTCCGGTCGTGCAGAAGCTGAGCGACCGCCCCGAGCAGCGCGTGCCGATGTCGCGCCTGCGTGCCCGCATCGCCGAGCGCCTGGTGCAGTCGCAGTCCACCAACGCCATCCTGACCACCTTCAACGAGGTGAACATGGCCCCGGTGATGGACATGCGCAAGCGCTTCCAGGACAAGTTCGAGAAGGAGCACGGCGTCAAGATCGGCTTCATGAGCTTCTTCGTCAAGGCGGCTGTGCATGCCCTGAAGAAGTTCCCGATCCTGAATGCCTCGGTGGACGGCAACGACATCGTCTACCACGGCTACTTCGACATCGGCATCGCGGTGGGCTCGCCGCGTGGCCTGGTGGTGCCCATCCTGCGCAACGCCGACCAGATGTCCTTTGCCGACATCGAGAAGAAGATCGCCGAGTTCGGCCAGAAGGCCAAGGACGGCAAGCTGGGCCTGGAAGACCTCACCGGCGGTACTTTCTCCATCTCCAACGGCGGCACCTTCGGCTCGATGCTCTCGACCCCGATCATCAACCCGCCGCAGTCCGCGATCCTGGGCGTGCACGCCACCAAGGACCGCGCGATGGTCGAGAACGGCCAGGTCGTGGTGCGCCCGATCAACTACCTCGCGATGTCCTACGACCACCGCATCATCGACGGCCGCGAAGCCGTGCTGGGCCTGGTGGCGATGAAGGAAGCGCTGGAAGATCCCGCGCGTTTGCTGTTCAACATCTGAACCGGCTGAGCCTGCCCTCCGGCACCAGCCCCTGACGAACGCCCCCGCCCCGGGGGCGTTCTTCCAAGATCCCAGGAAACACCATGTCCAAGCAATTCGACGTCGTCGTCATCGGCGGCGGCCCCGGCGGCTACATCGGCGCGATCCGTGCCGCGCAACTCGGCTTCAACGTCGCCTGCGTCGACGAGTGGAAGAACGACAAGGGCGGCCCCGCGCCCGGCGGCACCTGCACCAACGTCGGCTGCATCCCCTCCAAGGCGCTGCTGCAATCCTCCGAGCACTACGAGCACGCCGCCAAGCACTTCGGCGAGCACGGCATCTCGCTGGACAACCTGCAGATGGACGTGGCGAAGATGGTCGCCCGCAAGAACGGCGTCGTGAAGCAGAACAACGACGGCATCCTCTACCTGTTCAAGAAGAACAAGGTCAGCTTCTTCCACGGCCGCGGCAGCTTCGCCAAGGCCGTCGAAGGTGGCTACGAGATCAACGTCACTGGCGCTGCCAACGAGACGCTGACGGCCAAGCAGGTCATCATCGCCACCGGCTCCAATGCCCGCGCGCTGCCGGGCGTGGCCTTCGACGAAGAGAAGGTGCTGTCCAACGACGGCGCCCTGCGCATCGGCGCCGTGCCCACCAAGCTGGGTGTGATCGGCTCCGGCGTGATCGGCCTGGAGATGGGCTCGGTCTGGCGCCGCCTGGGTGCGGAAGTCACCGTGCTGGAAGCCATGCCCGCCTTCCTGATGGCCGCCGACGAAGGCGTGGCCAAGGAGGCGCTCAAGGTCTTCACCAAGCAGGGCCTGAAGTTCGAGTTCGGCGTCAAGATCGCTGGCGTGGACGCGTCGGGTGACGGCGTGGTCGTCAGCTACACCGACGCCAAGGGCGGCGAGCAGAAGCTGGCGGTGGACAAGCTGATCGTCTCGATCGGCCGCACCGCCAACACCATCGGCCTGAACCCCGAGGCCGTCGGCCTGAAGCTCGACGAGCGCGGCGCCATCGTCGTCGACGACGAGTGCCGCACCAACCTGCCCGGCGTCTGGGCGGTGGGTGACGTGGTGCGCGGCCCGATGCTGGCGCACAAGGCCGAGGAAGAAGGCGTGGCGGTGGCCGAGCGCATCGCTGGCCAGCATGGTCACGTGGACCTGGCGCTGGTGCCCTACGTGATCTACACCTCGCCCGAGATCGCCTGGGTGGGCCGCACCGAGCAGCAGCTCAAGGCCGACGGCGTGGCCTACAAGGCCGGCCAGTTCCCCTTCCTGGCCAACGGCCGCGCGCGGGCACTGGGCGACACCACCGGCTTCGTCAAGTTCCTGGCCGATGCCAAGACCGACGAGATCCTGGGCGTGCACATCATCGGCCCGTCCGCCAGCGAGCTGGTGGCCGAAGCCTGCGTCGCCATGGCCTTCAAGGCCAGCGCCGAGGACATCGCCCGCATCTGCCACGCGCACCCCTCCCTGAGCGAAAGCACCAAGGAAGCCGCGTTGGCCGTGGACAAGCGCACGTTGAATTTCTGATCGTCGGCGTCGACGCTCAGGAACTTCCCCAGGGGCGGCGCGAGTCGCCCCTTTTCGTTCGTATCCTTCGGCAGACAGGACTGTCTTCTGCCCTCTGCACTCTGGTCATGCCATCCGTCACCGAGCTCTATCACCAGATCCTGGCCGAAAAAGGCTTCACCGCCGACCCGGCCCAGCTGCGCGCGGTGGCCATGCTGCAGCGCTGCCAGGACGAATGGGCCGCCTACAAGGCGCGCCGCAGCAACGCGCTGACCAAGGCGCTGGTGCGCCCGCCGATCCCGCGTGGCGTGTACATGTTCGGCGGGGTGGGGCGCGGCAAGAGCTTCCTGATGGACTGCTTCTTCCAGGCCGTGCCGCTGCAGCGCAAGACCCGCCTGCACTTCCACGAGTTCATGCGCGAGGTGCACCGTGAGCTGCAGGAGCTCAAGGGCATGGCCAACCCACTGGATGAGCTCGGCAAGCGCATCGCCCGCCGCTACCGGCTGATCTGCTTCGACGAATTCCACGTGGCCGACGTGACCGACGCGATGATCCTGCACCGGTTGCTGGATGCGCTGTTTGCCAACCGCGTCTCCATCGTCACCACCTCCAACTTCCACCCCGACGGTCTCTACCCCAACGGCCTGCACCGCGACCGGATCCTGCCGGCCATCGAGCTGCTCAAGGCCAAGCTGGAAGTCGCCAACGTCGACAACGGAACCGACTACCGCCGCCGCACGCTGGAGCAGGTCGAGCTCTACCACTGTCCGCTCGGCGCGCAGGCCGACGCCGCGATGCAGCGCGCCTTCGAGGAGCTGGCTGCGGTGCAGGACGAAGAGCCGCTGATGCGCATCGAGCACCGCGAGATCCGGGCGCGCCGCAAGGCCGGCAGCACGGTCTGGTTCGATTTCAAGGAGCTTTGCGGCGGCCCCCGCTCGCAGAACGACTACCTGGAAATCGCCACCCAGTTCGAGACCGTGCTGCTCTCCAGCGTTCCACAGATGCCGCCCAAGCTCGCTTCCGAGGCGCGCCGCTTCACTTGGCTGGTGGACGTGTTCTACGACCGCCGCGTCAAGCTCATTGTCTCCGCGGCCGTCCCGGCCGAGGAGCTCTACACTGAAGGCCCGCTGGCCCACGAATTCCCCCGCACCGTCTCGCGTCTGAACGAGATGCGCAGCGCCGAGTACCTGGCGCTGGAGCGGCGGGAGGTGGATACCTCGCTGACCTGAGGCGCACGGCCCCGCCGCCCTGTCACCGCATGGATCGCAGATCCACGATGGCATGGCATCTGTCGGGCGGCGACGGTGGGGCCCGGTGAATCGCCCTCGGCCACCGCTCGGGCCACGAGCCATCGACGGCGATCCGCATCGGGTGCCTCATGAACCGCGCCGATCGACTGCCCGGGCTGAACCTGCTGCGCAGCATCGCCATCGTCTGGGTGATGCTGTTTCACTCCTCCCTGCTGGGCGGACTCGGGCAGCACTGGAATCGCGTCAGCGGGCCGAAGACGGGCGGGCTGGCCATCACCTCCTCGAGCGTCAACGTCTGGCGGAACACCGCCAGCGGGTTGCGCGCGGGGTGCAGGCGTACCTCGACCGAGATGCGCCCGAAGGTGTCCGCCCGGATGCCGTACTGCGCCATGTAGTCCAGCCCCGCGCCGCCGGAGAACTGCGCCGCCTGCGGCGCCTCGTGACGCGTGGCACGTCCAGGGGCGGCGTCGCCCCGACCGCTCAAGCCTTCACTTCGACCACCGGTTCGAAGCCGCCGAAGATCATGCGCTTGCCGTCGAAGGGCATGGGCGGGTTGCCGGGTGTGGACGGATCCATGCGCGGGTCTTCCATCATCTTCTTCATGCCGGCGTCACGTGTGGCCTTGTCCGGCCATTCGACCCACGAGAAGGCCACTGTCTCCTCGGCCGTGGCCTGGACTGCACGGCGGAAGTCGGTGACCTTGCCGTCGGGGACGTCGTCGCCCCAACCCTCGATCACACGAAGGGCGCCCAGCTCGATGAACAGCGAGTCGAAGTGGCGCGCGTGCTCAATGAACTTCTGCTTGTTGGCGGTGGGTACCGCGATCACGAAACCATCGATGTAGGTCATGTCTTCACTCCGTTGGGGTCGACCGGTCGGCGCGTTCTGTCTGAGGGCGCCTCGTATCCCATCGACGAACGACAGTAAACCGGATCGACATGGCCTTTCCGGTAGGAGGGGAAGGGCACGCGCGGAGCCTTTGTGCCCAGCCAGCCTGTTCACCGACCTGGGATGCACCGTTCTCGTCAGGATGGCGGCGTTCGGGGGTCAGCGCCGCACCGGCGCCTCCACCCCCGACATCCGCATCACCATCTCCGGCAGCCGCGCCCCACGCACGGGAATCGCCGCCACCGCGGTGTTCAGCTTGCGCAGTTCGTCGGCACTGAAGCGCAGCGTGGCGGCGCCCAGGTTCTCTTCCATGTGCGCCACGTTGGTCGTGCCGGGGATGGGCACGATGAAGGGCTTCTGGGCCATCAGCCAGGCCAGCGAGAGTTGCGCGGGCGTGGCGTTCTTGCGCCGGGCCCAGGTGCGCACCAGGTCGACCAGGGCCATGTTGGCGGCCAGGGCATCAGGCGCGTAGCGCGGCACCAGGGCGCGGAAGTCCAGGTCGGGCGCGGTGTCGAAGCGGCGCGTGGCCGGCACGCTGCCGGTGAGCACACCCATGGCCAGCGGGCTCCAGCAGACGAAGCCGATGCCCAGCTCCTCGCACAGCGGCAGCACCTGCGCCTCGGGGCCACGCCAGTACAGGTTGTATTCGTTCTGGATGGCCGCCAGCGGCTGCACCGCATGGGCGCGGCGGATGGCCTGCACGCCGGGCTCGGACAGGCCGAACTGGCGCACCTTGCCCTGCGCGATCAGGTCCTTGACGGCGCCGGCCACGTCCTCGATGGGCACCTGCGGGTCGACGCGGTGCTGGTAGAGCAGGTCGATGTGGTCGGTGCGCAGGCGCCGGAGCTGGGCTTGCACCACCTCGCGGATGTGGGCGGGCCGGCTGTTCAGGCCGCCGGGCAGGCGCTGGCCGGTGGCGGGGTCGATGTCGAAGCCGAACTTGGTGGCCAGCGTCACCCGCTCGCGCCGGCCGCCTTGCAGGGCTTCGCCCACGATGTCCTCGGACAGGAAGGGGCCGTAGGCCTCGGCCGTGTCGATCAGCGTCACACCGCGCTCCACCGCGCGGCGGATCAGCGCGATGGCGGCCGGCCGGTCGAAGCGGCTGCTGTAGGAGTCGATGAGGATGCCAGGCGCGGCCGAGGGCCGCCACTGGCAGCCCAGCCCGACTGGGAAGACCTCCAGCGGGCCGAGGCGGCGCCGGGCTGGGTTGGCATCCGTGGCAGGCGTCGCGGCCGGGGCCGAACCCGCGGGGGCTTGGCTGGCGCAGGCCGACAGCAGCCAGGGTGCGATGCCCAGCGTGGCGGCTGCGGCCAGCCACTGGCGGCGCGGCAGGGCAGTTGAGTGAGGGTCGGACGACGCGGGGCGGTGGTGGGCGGGCATGGGGTTGGTCCAGTCGGGCAGTGCGGGAACGAGACATGGGCGCCTCGCCTGAGCCCACTCTAGGGAAGACATTCGCATGCCGCTAGCGCCGGATTGCTTGATGGATAGGCAAGCTACTGCGGACAATCCGCCCCGGCAGAATGCGCCATCGCCATCAACGAGTTGCGCGCCATCACCGTCTTCGTCAAGGCCGCCGAGCTGGGCAGCCTGCGCCGGACCGCGGGCGCGCTGGGCATCACCCCGCAGGCGGCCAGCCAGGCGCTGGCGCAACTGGAGCAGCACCTGGACGTGCGCCTGTTCCACCGCACCACGCGGGTGATGGCGCTGACCGACGAGGGCCGGCGCTTCCTGGAAGAGGCCCAGCCTTCGCTGCTAGGGCTGCAGCGCGCGCTGCGGGCAGTGCGCCAGGCGCGCGAGGCCATCAGCGGGCCGCTGCGCATCGTCGGGCCTCGCTCCACCTTCCAGGGCGTGCTGTGGCGCCTGCTCGACGAGTTCTGCAACGCGCACCCGGGCATCGTGCCCGAGGTGCAGCTGGAAGACCGCGTGGAGGTGGGCTTTCGGCTTGGCCCATCGCCGCAGGAGGGCGTGATCGCCCGGCGCCTGTTCCCGGTGCAGCTCATCACCTGCGCCGCGCCGGCCTATCTGCGCCGCCACGGCGTGCCCGAGAGCATCGCCGCGCTGCAGGCCCACCGCTGCAGCGGTTTTCGCCACAGCGGCACCGGCAAGGTCGTGCCCTGGCGCTTCAAGGTCGACGGCGCGGAGGTGGAGCAGACGGTGGCGCCGGCGCTCTGTACCAACGACGAGATCCTGGAGCTCAACGCCGTGCTCGCCGGCCACGTGCTGGGCCAGCTGGCCGGCGTGACAGCGGGGCCGCACATCCGCAGCGGCGCGCTCGTGCCCCTGCTGGTCGACCACGTGGCCGATGCCTACAGCTACTTCGTCTACTACGGCAGCCGCGCCTCGCTGACCGCGCGGGCACGGGCCTTCATCGACCTGGCGGTGGCTCGGCTGGGCGGCGAGCCGGACTATGTGCTCAGCACCAGGGAGTTGCGCACGGCCTTCGGCAAGGGACGCAACGGGTTGCCTTGACAGCCGGCTCCGCTGCGCGAGCAGCAGCCACCGAGCCCCGCTTGTTCGCCGCATGTCCTCCCTCCCCCTCAGGAAGCTCCACGGTTCTCATGACTCTCTTCAAGAAAGGTCCCCATGTCCAAAGTCTGGTTCATCACCGGCGCCTCCCGCGGCTTCGGCCGCGAGTGGGCCCTGGCCGCCCTGGAGCGCGGTGACTCGGTCGCCGCCACCGCCCGGAACACCGACGCGCTGAGCGATTTCGTCGCGCAGTTTGGCGACCGTGTCCTGCCGCTGCGGCTGGACGTCACCGACCGTGCCGCCTGCTTCGAGGCCATCAACGCCACCGTGGCCCGCTTTGGCCGGCTGGACGTGGTCGTCAACAACGCCGGCTACGGCCAGTTCGGCATGGTCGAGGAGCTGAGCGAGGCCGAGGCGCGCGCGCAGATCGAGACCAACTTGTTCGGCGCGCTCTGGGTCACCCAGGCGGCGCTGCCGCATCTGCGCGCGCAGGGCAGCGGCCACCTGATCCAGGTGTCGTCCATCGGCGGCATCTCGGCCTTCGGCGGCATCGGCATCTACCACGCCTCCAAGTGGGGGCTGGAGGGGCTGAGCCAGGCGCTGGCGCTGGAGGTGGCGCCGCTGGGCATCAAGGTCACGCTGGTCGAGCCGGGCAGCTACTCCACCGACTGGGGCGACGTGTCCTCCCGCCACGCCGCGCCGCTGCCGGCCTACGAGGGCTCGCGTGCCGCCGCCGCCAAGGTGCGCGAGGCCCGCAAAGCCAGCCGCGGCGACCCGTTGGCCACCCGCGCGGCCATCCTCGCGGTGGTCGATGCGGCCGAGCCGCCGCTGCGCATCTTCTTCGGCGACGGCCCGCTGGTCGTGGCCACCCGCGACTACGAGCAGCGCCTGGCGACCTGGCGGGCCTGGGAGGCGGTGTCGAAGGCGGCGCAGGGGGCACCGAAGACGGGCGGCGCGTAGCCTGCGCCGCGCCTTCAGCGGCGGTTCGGAGGCACCATCCCCATGCCCGCCGGGCCCTGCAGCCCGATCCCATCACACGGCAGCTCCCGCCGCTCGGCCGCGCTGAGCCGCCCCAGGTCCAGCAGCTGCATCACCGCCAGCGCCTCGGTGGCCGGCACCGGGTTGGGGGCGAGGCCGAGCAGGGCGTCGCGGATGCCGGCGTAGTAGGCCGGGTAGCGGCCCGGCTCGTTGGGCCAGGGCTGCTCCACCGTGGCCGGGCTGGGGGCCTGGGGATCGGCCGCCGTCACCAGCCGGCCGGCGCTGGGGTCCTGGCCCCAGTCCGCCGGCCGGGCCGGGTCAGGGCGCTGGCCGGCTTTCAGGTCGTCCTCCTGGCGGTCCAGGCCCTGCTTCACCCAGCTGCCCAGCGTGCCGTGCAGCGCAAAGCGCGGCCCGGGCACGGCGGCCAGCGTGCTGGCATGCAGGTCGGCCCGCAGGCCATCGGCCCAGCGCAGGCGGGCGTGGAAGCCGTCGTCGGCCACCGCGCCGTCGCGCATGCAGGCCAGATCGGCGGCGATCGCCACCGGCGCACCGAAGAGCTGCAGCGCTTGGTCCAGCAGGTGCGGCCCCAGGTCCATCCACAGGCCGCTGCCGGGCCCGCCCGCCTCCCGCCAGCGCGCGGGCACCACCGGCCGGTAGCGGTCGAAGTGCAGGCTGGCGTGCACGAGGCGCCCCAGCCGCCCGCTGCGCAGCAGCGCCCGCGCGGTGAGCAGGTCACCGTCCCAGCGGCGGTTGTGGAACACGCTGAGCAGGCACTGGCGCCGCTCGGCTTCGTCGATCAGCTCCCGCGCCTGCGCGGCGTCCAGCGTGAAGGGCTTGTCCACCACCACCGCCTTGCCCGCGCGCAGCGCCGCCAGCGCCAGCGGGTGGTGGCTGTCGTTGGGCGTCGGTATGACGACCAGGTCGACATCGCCCCGCTCGAACAGCGCCTGCGGCTCGGCGTGCACCTGCACCGCCTCCCCGAGCACCGAGCGCGCCGCCAGCCCCACTTCCGGACGCCGGCACACCACGCCCACCAGCTCCAGCCCCGGCGTCGTGGTGATCAGCGGCGCGTGGAACACCTGGCTGGAGGCGCCCCAGCCGACCAGGCCGACGCGCAGGGGGCGGGCGGTGGTGGGGATGAGGGTGGGAGAGGGGGATGCGTCAGGGGCCATAGTGCGAGAAAGTATGGCCTGTTCAGGCGTTGAACCCAGGAATCGCCCATGCGCACCCGCATCTTCAAGAGTGGCCACTCGCTGGCCGTGCGCATCCCGCGCGAGCTGGCCTTTGCCGACGACGTGCAGGAGGTCGAGATCGATCGCGTCGGCAACACGCTGGTGCTGCGGCCTGCGCAGCCGCGCACGCTGGCTGACCTGGGGGAACTGCTGGCGATGTTCAGCCCGCACTTCCTGTCCAAGGGGCGCGAGCCGATGGAAGACGTGGGGCGTGAAGGTGCTGGTGATCTGCGGCGCTGAGTTGCGCGCCGGGCTGGAGCGACAGTCGCTGGGCCTGCAGGTTGCCTGAGGCGGCTATCTGTCAAGACCCGGGACATCCTTCGGGCGCTTCTTGAAGAGCTGAGGGTTCTTGGACCGCCAGGTCTTGAGGGAGTCGAGTGGCGTGAGATGGCCCAGGGCGCGCTGAGGGATTCGGCAGTTGTAGACCTTGACATAGTTGAGCAGGGTCTGCTCCAACTCGGCGGCGCTGTGGAAACGAGTCTGGGCGATGACGTCGGTGATACGACCGTTGAAACGCTCGACGAGCCCGTTGGTCTGAGGGTGGCGTGGCGGGCACAGGCGATGTTCGATGCCCAGCGCGCGGCAACGCACATCGAAGTGGTGCTTGCCGCTGGGTGTGCGTGCCTTGCGCTGGAAACGGTCAGTGAAACACGCACCGTTGTCGGTGAGCAGCTTGACGATGCGCATCGGGGCGGCCTCGTGCAGGCGCTTGACGAAGTCCACCGCGCTGGTGGTTTCCATGTCGGGGTAGATGCGCACGAACACCCAGCGCGTGGCCCGGTCGATGCCCACGTACAGGTAGCGCCGCGCCGCCTCGTCGGGCATCTGCGGCAGGTACTTGATGTCCACGTGCACGAAGCCGGGTTCGTAGTCCTTGAAGCGCTTGGGCTGGGTCGCCTCGGCGGGTTCCCCGCTGAGGGCGGCCTGCAACTCGCGCAGGTTGTTCACGCCATGGCGGCGCAGGCAGCGGTCCAGCGCCGAGCGAGATGCTTCGGCGTTGACGAATTCCCGGGTGATGACCAGCAGATCGTCCAGGGGCAGCAGCAGCAGGCGGCGCAGCTCGACGACGATGACCTCCTGCGCAGGCGTGAGCGTGGTGCTGAGCTTGTGGGGTCGGTGACTGCGATCCTCCACGCTGTCACGGCCCTGCCACTTCGCCGCGGTCGGCTCGGAGATGTTGTACCTGCGCGCCAGTGCCGCAGGACTTTCCTTGGACGCCTGGATCTCTGCTCGTACCCGAGGCGTCGTACGGGCTTGGGGATGGATGTCGGTCATGACACAGGCTTCACTGCAACGTTGCTCAACACATCGCGCATGGCCTCTCTGGCTCGAAGCAGAGGCCAGCTGCGACGGGGCCAATGATCACATGGGACCCAACAGCTATCGACCCGGAGCCGACGCTCACCCCGCTGTGGTAGCCTACCCGGGAGCGGTCATTCACTCACGCCAACGGGCTTCCGCAGAACCCGGGGCGATTCACAGTGGCTCGAGCGCAACTTTGTACGGCTTCCGCATCGAACACCCCACGAACATGTGGTTGAACTCCGGCGCGGTACACGTTCAATTGTTCAACAAAACAGAGCGGGAAATACGCCTAGCCACAGGGGGAGGGCACATGGAAATCGAGTCGCCAAACATGCGGCCGCACCGTTCAGAGGCGCGTTGATGCAGTTGCTAGAGCTCATCATCTGGCCTCGCGACCCCGTGCACCGCCTGCGCCGCCTCCGGTTTACCCCTGGAAAGATCAATCTGATCGCGGGCGCGCCTAGCACCGGTAAGTCGAGCGTGTGGTCGATCCTAGACTTCTGCCTAGGGAGTTCGGCGCTTCGCGTGCCCGTGGGTGCAACGCGCGCACACGCCTCTTGGTTTGGTGCAAGGTTTGTTGGCAATACGAATCAGATGCTGCTTGCGCGGCCCAATCCCGACTTCGCATCTGAGACCGAGGCCTTCGTGATCGAAGGCCCGGAGCTTGAGCCACCGGACTCGCCGAGCAGCAACTGTGACGTCAAGGCGCTCAAGGCCTTCCTGAATAGTCGATTGACGGCGTTCCAGATCCCGAAGAAGAAGGGGTGGGGTCGGGTCTCATGCAGGGACGTTACAGCGCTCAACATCCGTGCGCAGTATCTGCTCTCCAACCCGTCGGCCGTTCTATTCGATGAGCGGAAGACGTCATCGATCCACAAGATCAGAGCGGCGCTGCCTCGTCTTACTCAAGAGGATCGGCCAGCCGAGCTCTCAGCGAATCGCTCAGCACTAGTGTAGTGTTTGATTGTTGAAGCAACTTAATTGAACAACACGACTCCAATGGTCTACTACGGACAGAGTTGGAGCCAGGAAGTGCGAGTTGCCCCTGCGATCGAGTTGAGTCAAGAGGAGGAGGCTGAGTTGATCCGGCTGGCGCATTCGAAGGCGACCAGCGTTCGACTGGCCGAGCGTGCGCGCATTGTTTTGCTGGCCGCGCAAGGCCTGCAGAACCTGCAGATCGCCCAGGAGCTGGGCATCGACCGGATCACGGCGGGTCGCTGGCGCCAGCGCTACATCAAGTCCGGACTGGCGGGCATCGAGCGGGACCTGCCGCGCGGGGCACCGCCGGTCAAGGTGGACGTGGCCAAGCTGGTGGAGCTGACCACGCAAAGCCAGCCCGAGGCCGCCACGCACTGGAGCACGCGCAAGATGGCTGCGGTGCTGCAGGTCAGCCCCAGCACGGTGATGCGTCACTGGCAGGCCAATGGGCTCAAGCCGCACCTGGTGCGTGGCTTCAAGGTCTCGCGCGACCCGAAGTTCGTCGAGAAGCTCGAAGACATCGTGGGGCTGTACATGTCCCCGCCCGAGCACGCCCTGGTGCTGTGCTGCGACGAGAAGAGCCAGGTGCAGGCACTGGACCGCACGCAGCCGGGCCTGCCGATGAAGAAGGGTCGTGCGCAGACGATGACGCACGACTACAAGCGCCACGGCACGACCACGCTGTTCGCTGCGCTCAACGTGCTTGACGGCACGGTCATTGGCCAGTGCCAGCAGCGGCACACGCACGCCGAGTGGTTGAAGTTCCTGCGCCAGATCGACCGCGAGACGCCCAAGGGCAAGACCCTGCACCTGATTGCCGACAACTATGCCACCCACAAGCACGCGGCGGTGCAGGCGTGGCTGGCCAAGCACCCCAGGTTCCACATGCACTTCACGCCGACCTCGGCGTCTTGGCTGAACATGGTGGAGCGCTTCTTCCGCGACATCACCACCGAACGCCTGCGGCGCGGCGTGTTTACCAGCGTGGGCGAGCTGGAGGCGGCGATCAAGGCGTACGTCGCGCATCACAACACCAGTCCCAAGCCGTTCATCTGGACCAAGAGCGCTCGCGACATCTTGCAGAAGGTCATTCGCGCCAACTCCCGGTTAAGTGGGAAACAGAATGGAACACTGCACTAGCGCAGGCGGAGGATCGGGGACACCAGGCAAGCAGAGCCTTCGAGCCATTGCGTGATGCAGTCTTGAGAGTCCACGAGAGTGCTCAACGCCTTGACCTCGTGCCCAAGAGGGGCGAAAGCGACATGCGGCCGCCGAGCAAGTTTGTTCACTCGGCGATCTTCCAATTGAAGATCGCCCTCAAAGAGAACGAAGCACTCATTAGCCTCATCGAGGCGCAGTCGAGCGCCTCCGCGCCACTGGAATCAGCGACGACATCGCAGGCGATCGCTGTGGCGAATGTAGATGCTGCTGACTCGGATCCAGCCCGTGATCAGGCTCTGTACGTCGCAAGGATCTACGTGCTTGGCGCGATGCGTGAATTGATAGGGCCGACAGAGGTTCTCCTGGAGCGACTTACTGAGCTCAAGTTCACGTGGTCGTCGATCAACTCCAGGGTCAAGGATCTTGAGAGGAGCGGCGCTGCTGACTACATCGGCTTGTCGGCTGCGATTCAGCGCTATGCCCTGCACATGCAGTTGGACTACGCCGACGAAGAAATCGTCTTGGAGGAACGTAGTCTGAACCTGAAGTTCAATTTGCGTAACGGCAAGACGATGTACCTCGCAAACATGGGCGGGGTCCGAAACTACGCGGGCTATGCGATTGCGCTGCTGCTGGCGCTGCACGAAGCAATTGATCGACAAGGTGGCCTTGGCGTTGGTCGCTTTCTGTTCATCGATGAGATGTCGCAAGCATTTCCTTCAAACGGGGGCACAAGCGATGACTCGGAAGGGTCTCCAATGAGTCGGGCACTGTTCACTCTCAAGGATGCGTGCGACCAGATGGGGGGGCGCTTTCAGATCATCCTGCTGGAGTCCCTTGCTGGCGCCAGCTCAATCGATCGAGAGACCTTAGACGCGCACCTCGTCGAAGAGTGGCCAGACACGGACACGGGTCTCGTCCCGGCGTCTTGGAGTAGCGTATGAGACATCGAAAATCTCGACTGCGCCTAGCTGGTCCGTCCGACCATGCCAGAGCTGTACTTCGCAACCTTGCGATCTCACTCCTGACTCATGGGCGGATTGAAACGACGGTTAAGCGAGCGAAGGTGCTTCGTCCGTTCATTGAAAAGATCGTCACTCAGAGTCGGCGATGCGCTTCCGCAGTGGACTACGCCACCCGCGACCACGAGTACAGGATGGTTCGAAGCCAGCTTCATGACAATCATGCGACGGCTATCGCGACACGCGTATGGGGGCCGTACTTCCTGCATCGCCCGGGAGGCTACACGCGCATCATGCGAAATGGCTTTCGGGTTGGCGACAACGCCGAGATGGCCATCATTGAATTCGTTCTGAGCACGGCGGGCGAGTCACATGCACAGCTCGTAGCGGCTCTATCCGCCTACGCGCCCGGTGGTGCTCGGTTCCTGAATGCTTGGCGATTGCTCGCCAAACCGCGAATCGACTTTGAAGTGCGGACTGCAGATCAGAGCGCTGGCCAAGTCCACTTCGCACTCAATGCATCGCTGCAAGGGAAGTTGCCCGACGTTCGATGGCCCACGATGAACAAGAAGCCAATTCCGATGGAGCTTACGCTGTCCATTTCTGCCCCACGCGTCGGTACCGAGACAAGACTATCGAATTCGAGTTTGAAGGATCCAGTCGACCATTCGAAGCGAATCACTTTCCAACTAGTCCCGAATAGGGATGGCCGAGCCTCAACCATTGAAGGATATGTCTCGCTCGCCAAGGTTGAGCAGCACAAGCGCTACTGCTCGATTGCCGTCGACGGGCCAACCGGAGAGGTCTTTCACGCAACACTAATTGGGGAAGGGAGTGAAGATGTCTAGCAACTGGACCTACAGGCGCACGATCTACTTGCGATTCCAAAAGGTTGGCGACGAGCTCGTTCTGATTCAACTCGCCGGACCAGGTGGCTACAGCCAGGACGACGTAGCCCGCTATCGAGTTGCTGATATGGAGGCCTTTCAGCACAGTCTTGCCCACCGCTTGGAGGCCTATCAGCGCAGTCCTGGTGCCGACACTCTGGAGGCTCTTGCGCGGGAGGGACACAGAGCCTACAAGTCTTTTCTTCGAGGCTTTGAGGTTGACGGAGCCAAGAGATGGTGGCGCGATGTTGTCGCAAAACACAATTCGGTCGCTCCGCCGATCCTCGAAATCACAGTGATCGACGTATTGACGATCCCGTTTGGTCTCTATTACTTCGCTGATCCAGACAACGTGGAAAATTGGCGCGACTACTCTTCGGTAGTCGATGGGTTCATCGGAGTTCATTTCCCGCTGAACAAGCTCTACCGACGCCGCGCGCGACTGCCTCACTCAATCCAAGAGTTGTGCGAAGCCAGTGAATCGCCTCGGATTCTGCATTCGATCGACACAAGGCTACACACAGTCAAGCGCGAAATGGACAATTGGGCGCAGTTGAAAGGTTCTGTCAACTCCCCACCCACAAAGAAGGAAGTAGTAAAGGGGTGGGTCGACAATGACAGTACGCCGCACCTGGTGCACTGCTCGTGCCACCTCGGTCAAGACGAGACAGGTCTCAAATACCTCACGTGCGGGAGGAAAGACAAGATCTACGTCGAAGACCTTGACGACGTTCGATTGGAATACCCGCCGTTCGTATTCCTGAATGCATGCGGTGGCGGTGCTATCGCCGCCGGTGACCGAGATAACTTAGGACTTACGCAGGGTCACTTCAGCTAGCGCAATGATTCGCCATTTCGACTCAATATGTCAGATGGGTGCCATGCGAATGGTTGGTGACCGAAGTTCCTTCTTGAGGAATTCCGAGAGGATTCCCTTCTTCAGGCTGTAGATGTTTGTCTTCAGCGCTTTGGCCGTCTCGCAGAGGTGGACCCAGGCCAATATCGCGCAGGCGATGTGATTCTTCTGTGACCGGGCCATTCTGCACTGACATTTTTCGATGCCAAGAACCTGCTTGATCTCCCTGTGGTACTGCTCAATCTTCCAGCGCACGGCACACATCTCATGCGTATCGTCCGTCGAATCTTGAGATAGGTCGTTTGTCACAACCCAGTCCGTGCGATTGGTATCAACCACAACCCGGAACAGTTTCAGCTTGATGTCACTGGGAAACTTGAACAGTTTGACGTGTTTGCCATGCACATGTTCTTGGGCACTCCACTGCAGCGTACTGACCGCCTTGTAGGGCTGCTGGCCTTGGCTGTCGTCAACCTTGCGATTGCTCTTGAGCGGGCAGTAGAAGTGCTTGCCCGCCCGGTGGATGTGCTTCATCAGATCCATGGTGGCGTACCAGGAGTCCATCAGCACGGTGCGAAAGGGCAGCTTCTTGTGCGCCATGGCATTGTCGAACATCTCCTGGACATGATCCAGCTTGGACTTGCCGTCTTCGTCAGGCGCATAGATGCGCCAGTCGATGATCCAGTAGTGGCCGGTCTTGATGTTCACGTACAGGCAGTTGACCACCCCAATGCCCTTGATCAGGCCGTGGGCGTTGCCGCTGTACTGTTTGCGCACCAGCTCGATTTTGTGCGAGTGGTTCTTGTCCAGAACGCTGTCATCGAAAACCAGGCAGGCATCGTCGTCAAATTCGATGTTTCGTCGGGCCAGATTCCAGACATCGGCCGGGCTGATATTGGCAGCCTGCAAGTAGCGATTTATGGCGTCATGAGAAAACCTCTGATGGTGATCCGCAAAATAGGTCTGCGTGTAGTTGATTTGTGTGGATATCAGAAATTGGCAGTAGTCTCGGCTCGTGGGTTTCATGGTGAATATATTATCACAAATACCACGAAATCGGCGCCGATATATTAAATAATCTAGTTTGATTTAAACGTTTGCGTAAGTCCTATAACTTTGTGTTCGCGCTGTTTCCTCGAGTGGCCTCCGGCTTCGTGGCAACGACCTGCCAAGTTTCGGATGGGCTTGCGGCTGATGTGGCGCAATACTTCTATAGATATCTGGCTGGAGGGGCAAGCGTGCTCGAAGCACTCCATCAATCGATCCAACGCGTGGTCTACGAGAAGCAGAACATCGGCGCACTGGCATATGCGCTTTGGGAAGCTTATTCGGACCTGCGCCTGCGTGCATAAGCAGCCAACATAGGCAACACAATGACAGCTCCATTTCGCATTCAGAAGCCATTGGTTTTCCGTGCCGGAGACGGCAACCCTCAGCCAGGCGACGAGTTCAGACAGTACCTTGGTCGGCTGCTAAAGATGATTCCCGCTGAGGTTCTGGGCGTCTACACGATCGGTGCCGGGTTCATTCCCAAAGGTGAACGATTGTCCGAAGCCATCTGGGCGGCAATCTGCTTGGTGCTGGTTATTGTTGTTCGAACTTTCGGTACTGCAGACCCGGAGAACGGGCAAGGGCCACAGCGTTTTCCGGTCTTTGTGTCGGCGGTAGCTTTCGTCATCTGGCTCTACAACCTTGGTGGCCCCTTCGCCAGCTATCACGTTCAGATTCCATACATCGGATCGCTTGCTGTGCTCCTCTGGTCGTTCTTGATCCCCTATTTCTACAAGGGCGAGTGAACGAGCCTCCACTACAACGGAAAGCTATACCAAGCGCCCGCAGTATTCTCTAATGCGCCTTCCACGCCCACAAGGGCATGGGGCAATGCAAGGCGGCGGATTTTCCTGTTCCATGGCTATTGAGCCGAGCATTTGAATCGGACTGCGCGCCTTGCGGTAAACCGGTCATTCGTGAATGACGGCACCTGGCCGAGACCAGACATCCCTCGCAAACGCGCCCCCCTCACTCCACCCGATGCTCCAACCGATACTCCCCAGGCGCCACCCCCGTCCACTGCTTGAACGCCCGGTGAAAGGTGCTGGCTTCGGAGAAGCCCACGCGTTCGGCGATGTCGGGCAGGGGCCAGGGGGTGTGCAGCAGGTAGTCGATGGCGGCGTCGCGGCGGGTTTCGTCCTTGAGTTGCTGGAAGCCGCGGCCCTCCTCGCGCAGGCGGCGGCGCAGGGTCTGGGGGGTGACGGCCAGGCTGGCGCCCACGTCTTCCAGTGAGGGCATGTCGCCGCCCAGGCTCTTGCGCAGCAGGCGGCGGATGCGGTCGGTGAGGTTGCTGCTGTCGCGGTACTTGACGATCAGGTTGGCGGGCGCGCCGGCCAGGAACTCGCGCAGGCTCTGCGGGGACTGCACCACCGGCAACTCCAGCCAGTGCGCCTCGAAGCTCAGGCCGACGCTGCTCTGGCCGCCGCGCACGGGCACCTGGTAGACGCGCGAGCTGTCGGCGGTGCCGTGGCCGCTGGTGTAGTCCACGCCCTGCAGCGGGATGCGCCGGGCCACCAGCCAGGAGGCGGCGCCAAAGCTCAGCAGCATGAAGGCCTTGATGGCGTAGTCGAGCCGGCCATCGGGCGCGCGGCGCGGCACGAAGCGCAGCTGCGCCTGGCCGCCCTGCACGGCCAGGCGGGGCACGAAGTCGTCGATCAGCAGGTGGTAGTACGCAAAGCCCTCGCGCAGCGCCTCGCCCAGCGTGGCGCAGTGCACCAGCCGGCGCATGCAGCGGCCAGAGCTGCCGGGCTGGAGAGGGCGGTCGAGCAGGCCCCAGAGCTCGTCGCGCCGGGCGCGGCGCAGCGCGCGGATCAGCGCGGCGTATTGGTCCTGGGAGATGCGCGCCAGCAGCGAGTCGAGCACGGCGGGCACGCTGGCCGCGGCCGCCGCGGTGGGCCGGCTGCTGCGGCTGGATGCGGCGCAGATGACCCACGCGCTGGGCTCGGCCGGCACCACCACCGCGGGCCTGTGGGAGTTCCTGCGCGATGCGGCCGACTCCAAGCAGCTGCACACCGCCCAAGCTGCCTGCAACGGCCTGCTGGCCGCGTACCTGGCGGCCGAGGGCTTCACCGGCGCGCAGCGCATCCTGGAAGGCCCGCAGGGGCTGGCCGCCGGCATGTCGACCGACGCCGAACCGAGCCGCCTCACCGACGGCCTGGGCTGCCGCTGGGCGCTGGCCGAGACCTCCTTCAAGTTCCGCGCCTCCTGCCGCCACACCCACCCGGCGGCCGATGCGCTGCAGCGGCTGATTCGGGAGGAGGGCCTCACCGCGGGCGACACCGAGGCCGTCACCGCCCGGGTGCACCAGGGCGCCATCGACGTGCTCGGCCCGGTGGTGGCGCCGCACACGGTGCACCAGTCCAAGTTCTCGATGGGCACGGTGCTGGGCCTGATCGCGCTGCATGGCCGTGCCGGGCTGACCGAGTTCGACCGCCACTTTGCCGACGCCGACCTGGCCGCCTTCCGCCAGCGTGTGCGCATGGAACGGACCCGGAGGTGGACGGCGCCTACCCCGCGCGCTGGATCGGCAAGGTCGAGGTCACCACTCGCGGCGCCGGTGGTGGGGCGCTGGCTGGGCCGGGTCTGACGGTCGTCGGCCCGGCATCGTCCTCGCCTCGGTTGGCCTCAGGCGAGCTCGGACAGCTCGATCAGGTTGAAATCCGGATCGCGTACATAGACCGAGCGGATCTTCCCGGTCGCGCCGGTGCGCAGCACCGGGCCTTCGACGATCGGCCAGTTGGCCGCAGCCAGCCGCGCGATCACCGCGTCCAGCGGGATCGCGGCGATGAAGCACAGGTCCAGCGCGCCGGGCACCGGCAGGTGCGCCTTGGGCTCGAACTCGGCGCCCTGCACGTGCAGGTTGATCTTTTGCTGGCCGAAGGTCAGTGCCTGGCGTTCGACCGGCGGCGTGCCGCCGACGAAGGTTTCCAGCGCCATGCCCAGCACGCGGGTGTAGAAGTCGATGCAGGCCTGCGGCCGCGCGGTGGTGAGGACGAGGTGGTCGAGGTGATCGATCATGGGGCGCTCCGTTCAGATCCCGCCATCCTGCCCGATCCACCGGCCCGGCCACACCCCGGACTCCACCCGCTGGTGGATCAGCTCGGTGGCCAGGGCCATCACCGCGTGACAGGCCAGCGTGGTCGGGCGGGTGACGCTGGTGGCCAGCACGACGCGGCGCAGCATGCCGGCGTCCTCGATGGTGGCGGCCTGCAGGCGCTGTGCGGCCACTTCCTCGGCCACCGACACCATGGGCAGGATGGTGCTGCCGATGCCGCACTCCACCGCCTTCTTGACGCTGGGCAGCGAGTCGATCTCCGCCACCACCTGCAGCCGCACGCCCAGCGGCGCACAGGCCTCGTCGATGATGCGGCGCAGGCCGTGTTCGCGCCCCGGCAGCACCAGCGGCCAGTCGGCCACGCGCGCCAGCGGCAAGGTGCCGGGCAGCGGCTCGCCGCCGGGTGGGGTGATCAGCGCCAGGCGTTCTTCCAGCAGGGGGCGCTTGACCAGCGTGGCGTCCGGCTGGCTGCCGAAGAGGATGGCCCAGTCCAGCCGCCCGGCCTGCAGCCACTCGCGCAGGAAGCCGCTGTAGGCCTCGATCACCTTCAGCCGCACCTGCGGCAGGCGCGTGCGGCAGGCCTGCACGATCGGCACGGTGGCGGCCAGCGCGGTGGTGGTGGGCAGGCCGATCACCACCTCGCCGCTGGGCAGCTCGGTCGACTGCCGCACCGCCTGGCGGGCGCGCTCCACGTCGGCCAGCACCACCCGCGCGTGGTCCAGGAAGGTGCGGCCGGCCTCGGTCAGCGCCATGCCGCGGCTGGAGCGCTCGAACAGCGCCGCGCCCACCTCCGCCTCCAGCGCCGCGATCTGCTGGCCCAGCGCAGGCTGCGCCACGTGCAGCCGCGTGGAGGCCTTCAGCAGGCTGCCCGCCTCGCTGACGCCGATGAAGTAGCGGAGCTGGCGCAGTTCCATGGTTGGCTATATGGTTTGGGTATACAAAGTAGCTCGAACAAGTATTTCACAGCTAGCAATGACCTCCCCACAATCCCGCCAGGAGAATCCCATGACCCTCGACACCGTCCCTCTCGACATCGACCACCTTCGCAGCTGGATCGGCCGCTCGACGACGCTGGATGACCTCGTCACCGCCGTGCCGATCCAGGCCCTGACCGCCACGCTGGACCGCGACGATGCGCCGGTCGGCCCGGCTGACGCGCTGCCACCGCTGTGGCACTGGCTGTACTTCCTGCCGGTGCACCGCCAGTCCGAGATCGGGCCGGACGGCCACCCGAAGCGCGGCGGCTTCCTGCCGCCGGTGCCGCTGCCGCGGCGCATGTGGGCCGGCAGCCAGCTGGAGTTCCTGGCGCCGATCCACGTCGGCCAGGCGATCTCGCGCACCTCGACCATCGCCGACGTGCGCCTGAAGGAAGGCCGCAGCGGGCCACTGGTCTTCGTGAAGGTGCGCCACGAGGTCAGCGCCGACGGCACACCGGCGATCCTGGAGTTCCACGACATCGTCTACCGCGACCTGGCCCAGCCCGGCGAGGCCCCGCCGCCGGGCGTGCCGGCGCCCGCGGATGCCGCCTGGACGCGCCGCATCGTGCCCGACGACGTGCTGCTGTTCCGCTACTCGGCGCTGACCTTCAACGGCCACCGCATCCACTACGACCGCAAGTACGTCACCGAGGTGGAGGGCTACCCCGGCCTGATCGTGCACGGCCCGCTGATCGCCACGTTGCTGCTCGATCTGCTGCGCCGCGAGCGGCCGCAGGCGCGCGTCACGCACTTCGCCTTCAAGGCGATGCAGCCGATCTTCGACATCGCGCCCTTCGAGGTATGCGGCCGCCCCGACGACGCGCAACACGTCTCGCTCTGGGCCCGCACGCCCGAGGGCCAGCTGGCGATGCAGGCCACGGCGACGCTGGCCTGAATGGCTTGAATGGCCTTGTCAAAACTCAAGACCTGACCCCATCCATGGGAACTCCATGCAGCACGAACCCGACGCCTACCAGGAGATCCGCGACGCGGTGCGCGACCTCTGTGCCCAGTATCCGGACGAGTACTTCCGCCGGATCGACGAGCAGCGCGGCTACCCCGAGGAATTCGTCGATGCGCTGACGAAGGCCGGCTGGATGGCCGCGCTGATCCCGCAGGACTACGGCGGCTCGGGCCTGAGCATGGCCGAGGCCTCGGTCATCATGGAAGAGATCAACCGCTCAGGCGGCAACTCCGGCGCCTGCCACGGCCAGATGTACGTGATGAACGCCATCGTGCGCAGCGGCAGCGAGGCGCAGAAGCGCCAGTACCTGCCGAAGATCGCCGCGGGCGAGCTGCGCATCCAGGCCATGGGCGTGACCGAGCCGACCACCGGCAGCGACACCACCAAGCTCAAGACCCAGGCGGTACGGAAGGACGGGCGCTGGGTCATCAACGGCCAGAAGGTCTGGATCTCCCGCGTGCAGCACAGCGACATGATGATCCTGCTGGCGCGCACCACGCCGCTGGCGGACGTCCAGAAGAAGTCCGAGGGGCTGAGCTGCTTCCTGATCGACCTGAAACAGGCGGTAGGCCACGGCCTCACCGTGCGGCCGATCCTGAACATGGTCAACCACGAGACCAACGAGCTCTTCTTCGACCACCTCGAGATCCCGGAGGAGAACCTGCTCGGCCCCGAGGGCAAGGGCTTCAAGACGCTGCTCGACGGCCTGAACGCCGAGCGCACGCTGATCGCCGCCGAGTGCATCGGCGACGGCTACTGGTTCATCGACCGGGCGGTGAAGTACGCCAACGAGCGCGTGGTCTTCAGCCGCAAGATCGGACAGAACCAGGGCGTGCAGTTCCCCATCGCCGAGGCCTACATCGAGCTGGAGGCCGCCAACCTGATGCGCTGGGAGGCCTGCAGGAAGATCGACGCACACCAGAACGCGGGCGCGCAGGCCAACATGGCCAAGCACCTGGCCGCCAAGGCCAGCTGGGAGGCCGCCAACGTCTGCCTGCAGACGCACGGCGGCTTCGGCTTCGCCTGCGAATACGACATCGAGCGCAAGTTCCGCGAGACCCGGCTGTACCAGGTGGCGCCGATCTCGACCAACATGATCTTCAGCTACGTCGCAGAGCACGTGCTGGGATTGCCGAGGTCCTATTGAACGGGAGCAGGGCCATGACGCGACCGCTCGACGGGATCACCGTTGTGACCTTGGAACACGCGATCGCCGCGCCGTTCTGCACCCGCCAGCTGGCCGACCTGGGCGCGCGGGTCATCAAGATTGAGCGCCCGGGCAGCGGCGACTTCGCCCGCGCCTACGACGAGCGGGTCAAGGGCCTGGCCTCGCACTTCGTCTGGACCAACCGCTCCAAGGAGAGCCTGACGCTGGACGTCAAGCACGCCCAGGCGCGGTTGGTGCTGGATGCCCTGCTGGAGCGCGCCGACGTGCTGGTGCAGAACCTGGCGCCGGGCGCGGCCGCACGGCTGGGCCTGTCCTTCGAGGCGCTGCACGCCCGGCACCCGCGGCTGATCGTCTGCGACATCTCGGGCTATGGCGATGACCCTGCCAACCCCGGGCCCTACCGCGACAAGAAGGCCTACGACCTGCTGATCCAGAGCGAGTCGGGCTTTCTGTCGATCACCGGCACGCCTGATGACCCGGCCAAGGCGGGCTGCTCGATCGCCGACATCGCCGCGGGCATGTACGCCTACTCGAACATCCTGGCCGCGCTGATCCAGCGCGGCCGGACCGGGCAGGGCAGCCACATCGACGTGTCGATGCTGGAGAGCATGGTCGAGTGGATGAACTTCCCGCTGTACTACGCCTTCGACGGCGCCGCGCCGCCGCCGCGCGCCGGGGCGGCGCACGCCACCATCTTCCCCTACGGGCCCTTCCCGGCTGGGGACGGCAAGCACGTGATGCTCGGCCTGCAGAACGAGCGCGAGTGGCTGGCCTTCTGCAGCGGCGTGCTGCAGCGCCCGGAGCTGGCCAGCGACGAGCGCTTCGCCTCCAACTCCCGCCGGGTGGCCAACCGCCAGGCGCTGCGCGAGGTGATCGGCGAGGTGTTCGGCGCGCTGACGGCCGAGCAGCTGATCGACCGGCTGGACCAGGCCCAGATCGCCAACGCGCACATCAACGACATGCACGACGTCTGGGCCCACCCGCAGCTGCAGGCCCGCGGGCGCTGGGCCGAGGTCGGCAGCCCCGCCGGCCCGTTGCCCGCCCTGCTGCCACCCGGCCGGGTGGACGCCTGGGACCCGCGCATGGATGCCGTGCCCGCGCTGGGCCAGCACAGCGATGCCATCCTGGCCGAACTGGGCTGGAACGACTCAGCGATCGGCGCCCTGCGCCGCGACGGGGCGATCTGAACCGGACGAGCTGATATGCCCGACCTCTCCCGCAGCGTCGGCGCCAGCGCGGGGGGGGCATGCCGATGGGCTGGGCGAGGCCGATGACCTGCTGGCGCTGTGCCACGCACTGCGCGCCGATGCCTCGGCGCAGCGGCTGGTGCTGGTCGGCTTCTCCTTCGGCGCCTTCGTCCAGGCCCGCGTCGCCCATGCGCTGGCGCAGCAGGGCCCGGCCGACCTCCCACCCGGTGACGGTGCTGCCCGACGCCGACCACTTCTTCACCGGCCGGCTGCCGCTGCTGCGCACGCTGCTGCTGGCCCATCTGCGCGGCTGACAGCCGCCGTCCGTTCACCATGACGCCTCCTGCCTCCTCGTCTGCGCTGGCCCAGGCCCGCACCCTGCTGTTCGTGCCGGGCCACCGCCCCGAACGTTTCGCCAAGGCCCTTGCCAGCGGTGCCGATGCCATCGTGCTTGACCTGGAGGACGCCGTGCCGCCCGGCGAGAAGGCCGCGGCCCGCGCCGCCATCGCGCAGGCCCTGCCGCAGCTGGCCGCCGCGGGCGTGTCGGGCGTGCGGGGCGTGCCGGTGGTGCTGCGCATCCACACGCTGGCCAGCGAGGCGGGCGTGGCGGACCTGGCCTGGCTGGGCGAGCAGCCCGCCACGGCGCTGGGTGGCGTGATGCTGGCCAAGGCCGAGTCAGCTGGGCAGGTCGAGGCGGTCCACCGGCGGCTGCCCAGCGTGCCGCTGCTGCCCCTGATCGAGAGCGCCGCCGGCTACCAGGCGCTGCCGGCCATCGCGGCGGCACCCGGCGTGTGCCGGCTGGTGCTGGGCCACATCGACTTCATGGCCGACACCGGCATCCGCAGCTCGGAGGACGAGCGCGAGTTGGATCCGCTGCGCTTCGCGGTGGCCATCCAGACGCGGCTGAACCGCCTGGCCCCGGCCGTGGACGGCGTGACGGTGGCCATCGATGACGAGGCCCGCCTGCGCAGCGACACCCGGCGCGCGCTGCACTTCGGCTTTGGCGCCAAGCTCTGCATCCACCCGCGCCAGGTGGCCGGCATCCACGCCGCCCTGGCCCCCAGCGTGGAGGAGCTGGCCTGGGCCCAGGGCGCGGCCGTGCAGCTCGACGGCCGCATGGTCGACCTGCCCGTGGTGCTGCAGGCCCGGGCCACGGTGGCGCGGGCTCGGCGACATGGCTGATGTGAACCTGTCGCCCGGGTCGGCGCAGCAGGCAATGCCCCTGGCCGGAGAGGCGGTTTCGACCGGCGTAAGCTGAAGTGCCTTGAAATCTTGAAATGCCGGCCGGCGGGCTTGGCAGGTGCCAAGTGCCTGTGCACGGGTCGGAGTGAGCGAAAGGACGTCCCATGTTGTCCGCTGCCACCGTCACCACGATGCTGCCCGTCAAGGACATGGCGCGTGCGCGCCGGTTCTACGAGGGGAGCCTGGGCCTGCAACCCGGCGGATTTCGGCCCGACGGAAAGTTCGTCTACGCCGTGGGCGGCAGCACGCTCGCCCTGTTCCCGAAGCCCGAGGGCACCCGGGCCGACCACACGGCGATCAGCTTTCGCGTGGCCGACATCGGGGCCAGCATCGCGCAGCTGGAGCGTGCGGGCGTGGTGTTCGAGGACTATGACTTCCCGGACCTGAAGACGGTCAACCACGTCTGCGTGCTGGGCTCGGAGAAGGCCGCATGGTTCAAGGACCCCGAGGGCAACTACCTCTGCCTGCACGAGGACCTCCCATCGGCCTAGTCCCAGCCTGGCTCAGGCCGGTGCTTCCAGCCAGTGCAGGCTGAAAAGGCGTTCGGGATCGGTCCACATCGGCCCGGGCCGCCAGCCAGCCTGGCGGACCAGTGCACGCAGGCCCTCAGGGGTGTACTTGTAGGAGTTCTCGGTGTGCAGGGTCTCGCCTTCCTCGAACACGAACTCCTCCCCGCCCAGGCCGATGGTCTGGCGGCCGCAGCTGAGCAGGTGCATCTCGATGCGCTGCAGTGGTGCGTTGTAGAAGGCGGCATGGTCGAAGCCGTCGGGGTCGACTTGCGCGCCCAGCTCACGCTGCGCGCGCCGCAGTACATGGCGGTTGAACGCTGCGGTCACGCCAGCGGCGTCGTTGTAGGCGGCGTGCAGCAGCGCAGGTGATTTCACCCGGTCGGCCCCGAGCAGCAGGGCGCCGCCGCGCAGCGCCCGGGCCGCCAGGATCAGGAAGCGCAGCGCATCGGGCGGATCGAAGTTGCCGATCGTCGAACCGGGGAAGAAGCCCACCCGCCGGCCCGCGCCCGGGCAGGGTGCCGGCAAGTGCAGGCGCTGGGTGTAGTCCGCCGCCTGCGGCAACACCTCCAGGCAGGGGTAGTGCTGCCGCAGGCGCTGTGCACTCGCGTCCAGATGCTGGGCCGAGATGTCGACCGGGATGTAGGCGCAAGGCATGTCCAGTGCATCGAGCAGCAGCCTGACCTTGTCGCAGGATCCGGCACCGAACTCGACGATCTCCGCGCGCGCTCCGATGAGCGCGGCGATCTCGCCCGCATGGCGAGCCAGGATGGCGCGCTCCGTGCGCGTGGGGTAGTACTCGGGCAGCGTGCAGATGCGCTCGAACAGCGCCGAGCCTTCCGCGTCGTAGAACCACTTGGGCGAGAGGCGCCGCGGCCTCGATGCCAGCGCCGCGCGCAGTTCCCGGGCGAAACGGCTGGCCTGCGCAACGGGCAGGGTGGATTCGGAGCCGATCACGGCGTCGAGGCCGGGGTCGGTCATCCCGTGGGCGACTTCCGAGTCAGGGCGCGGCGTCACGGCAGATCCTTTGCCAGGCGCAGACCGCTGAACTGCCAGCGCGCCGCGGGAGGAAAGAAGTTGCGGTAGGTGGCCCGGGCATGCCCGGGCGGCGTGGCCAGGCTGGAGCCGCGCAGCACCAGTTGGCCGACCATGAACTTGCCGTTGTACTCGCCCAGTGCGCCGGCGGCGGCGCGGTAGCGGGGGTAGGGGTCGTAGGCGGAGCGCGTCCATTGCCAGGCCACGCCGAAGGCTTCCTGCAGGCCAGCCAACGTGGGCGGACCAGGCAAATCGGGCCGACCGGGCACAGCGGGCAGCCCCGGTCCGCCGCAGGCCGCCTCCCACTCGAACTCGGTGGGCAGGCGCGCCCCGGCCCATTGCGCGTAGGCGCAGGCTTCGTGGAAGCTGAGCTGCTGCACCGCAGCGCCTGGGTCCAGCGGCCGCAGCCCGTCCAGGCCGAAGACCTGCCAGCCGTCCACGCTCCGGCCGTCGGGGTCGTCTGCCGAGCGGCGCCAATAGGCCGGCGCCTGCCAGCCCTGGCCCTGCACCAGCGCCCACCCGTCCGAGAGCCAGAGCAGCGGCTGGCGATAGCCGCCGTCGGCCACGAAGTCGGCGAAGTCGGCACAGCGCACCAGGCGGTCGGCGATCGCAAAGGGCTGCAGCAGCACCGCATGGCGCGGCCCCTCGTTGTCGAAGGCGAAGCCCGGCCCGGCGTGGCCGATCTCCACCTGTCCCCCCGGGTGCGCCAGCCACTCGGCCCGGCCTGCCAGGCCGGTATCGACCGGGCCCGCCGGTGGGCGGTAGGCCGGCGCCAGCGGGTTGCAGGCGAAGGCATGCAGGATGTCGGTGAGCACCAGCTCCTGGTGCTGCTGCTCGTGGTGCAGGCCCAGCACCACCAGGTCAGCCAGCTCGGCCGGCAGCGGCCGGGCCAGCAGCGCCAGCATGGCTGCATCGACATGGGCGCGGTAGGCCATCACCTCGGCCAGCGCGGGCCGGGTGAGCAGGCCGCGCTGCGGTCGCGGGTGCCGGCTGCCCAGGGTCTCGTAGTAGCTGTTGAACAGCGGCAGCAGGCGCTCGTCGAAGCAGCGGTAGCCGCCCAGGTGCGGCAGCAGCACGAGCGCCTCGAAGAACCAGGTGCTGTGCGCGAGGTGCCACTTGGTCGGGCTGGCGTCGGGCATGGACTGCACGCCCTGATCCTCGACCGACAGAGGCGCCGCCCGTGCCAGCGACTCGGCCCGCACGGCGCAGTAGCGATCATGCAGAGCCTGCGGAACCGGTGCGCTGGCCGGCGTCACGTCGCAAGGGAAGACCGCAGTGGCGCTCATCGGCAACTCCGGCTGTGTGCACCGGGGGCGCACGTGGGACGGAAGAGAGGGCCCCGGTGTCTGATCCGGGCGATTGCAGCTGGGCCGCGCAATCATTACAGCACAGCCACGCTCACGCTGCGGGGTTTGACAAGGCGCCAAGGGGCAACCGCCCCAGGCTTTCCCGCCGCCACCTGCTGGCCTGGGGCGCCGCTCTCGGCGCGGGGCTGCCGACGCCGGCGTGTTCGCTCAGGCCCAGACCGCGGCGGACGGCAGCGTGCTGCTGATGGGCACCATCGCCACGCACGTGATCAACCCGCTTTCTGCCACCCAGTCACTCTACGACCCGCAGCGCGACTTCAGCCCGATTTCGCTGCTCGCCAAGGTGCCCAACGTGCTGCTGGTGGGCAACGCCGTCAAGGCGCAGAACCTGCGCGAGCTGATCGCGCTGATCAAGTCGCAGCCCGGCAAGTTCAGCTACGGCTCGTCGGGCATTGGCACGCCGCCGCACCTGTCGGGCGAGCTGTTCAAGGCCATGGCCGGGCTGGACATCGCCCACCTGCCGTCCTTCCCCGACATCCCCACGATGGCGGAGGCGGGGCTGCCCCGCTACGAGACCTACACCTGGAACGCGATCTTCGGCCCGGCCGGCGTGCCGCGGCCGGTGGTGGACACGCTCAGCCGCGAGCTGGTCGCCGTGGTCGCGCTGCCCGAGGTGCAGGCCAAGCTGAAGGAGCTGAGTGCCACGCCGGTGGGCTCGACGCCCAAAGTGCTGGCCGCGCTGGGGAAGTCCGACCTGGACAAGATGGGCGCGCTGATCAAGTCGATCGGGGGGCTCAAGCGTGAGTGAGCCGGACGCGCGGCTCACCGACACCTTGGCTGAACTGGCCGCCATCGTCGGCCCGGCGCGCGTGCTCACTGGCGAGGCCAGCACCGCTGCCTACCAGCAGGACTGGCGCGCCCGCTACCAGGGCGCGGCACTGGCGGTGCTGCTGCCGGGCAGCACGCAGGAGGTGGCCGCGCTGGTGGCCGAGCTGGAAGCAGCGCTGGCTGCCGCCTTCGAGCGTGGCCTCATCCGCGACGCGGTGGTGGCCACCGACCTCGCCAAGGCCGAGCGCATCTGGGCGCTGCGCCACCACATCTCCGAGGCGAACCGGCGTGCCGGCTTCACCGTCTCGAACGACACCTCGGTGCCGGTGTCGAAGCTGCCGCGCTTCATCGACCGGGTCACCGCGCGCATCGAGCTGGAGGTGCTCGGCGCCACGGTCTGCCACGCCGGCCACATCGGCGACGGCAACATCCACGTCATCGCGGTGCTGTCGCGCGAGGCGCATCCGAAGCCAGCGCAGTGCGAGGCCGCTGCCGCGCAGGTGAACCTGATCGTGCACGAGGCCAGCGTCGAGCTGGGCGGCAGCATCAGCGCCGAACACGGCATTGGCCGCATGCACGTCGAGAGGCTGGAGCGCTTCAAGCCTGCGCTGGACCTGGAGATGATGCGGCGCGTCAAGCAGGCCTTCGACCCGGCGGGGCTGATGAACCCGGGGAAGATCCTGAGGGGCTGAGCGCGCTGCTGCTGCGTCAGGCCAGCTCGATCAAGTGGCGCAGGTCCCAGTGCTGGCGCGGGTCATCGAGGGCGGCCCGCTCGGCCTGCTCGTGGCGCTTGATGGCGACGTAGAGGTCGATCAGCGGGGCGCCAAGCAGGTCGCGCAGCGTGCTGCTGGCGTCCAGGGCGTTGAGCGCGTCCGGCAGGCTGCGTGCCAGCGCATGGCGCTCGTTGCACGTGGGCAGCGGCGCCTTGGCAGCCTGCAGGCCGGCCAGGCCGAGGCCGAGCGTGACGGCCACGGTCAGGTAGGGGTTGGCGTCGCCGCCGGGCAGGCGGTTCTCGATGCGGCGTGAAGCTGGACCGGAAGTGGGTATGCGGAACGCCAGTGAGCGGTCTTCCCCGCCCCAGCTCGCGTGCGAGGGCGAGGCGTCGCTGCGGGTGATGCGGTCGTAGGCCATGTCGTGCGGTGCGAGGAAGGCCATCGCTGCCGGGGCTTGGTCCTGCAGGCCGGCGACGAAGTGGCCGAGCTCGGCGCTGTCGGCACCGTCCGGCTCGGCGAACAGGTGCGGCCAGGCGGCGTCGTGGCGCTGCACGCTGAAGTGCCAGTGCATGCCGGTGCCCGGCTGGTCGAGGAAGGGCTTGGGCGCGAAGCTGGCCAGGAAGCCATGCTGTGCGGCGATCTCGCGTGCCAGGCGCTTGAAGCGGTGCACCGCATCGGCCTGAGCCAACGGTGGGCCCGGGTGGAAGTTGACCTCGAACTGCGATAGCGCGGCTTCGTGGGCGTGCCCGCTCAGCGGGATGCCCATGGTGGCGCAGGCGGCGTAGAGCGCGTCGAAGTAGGCGTCGAAGTGGCTGGCGCGCTCCAGCGAGTAGGCCTCGCAGGCCGACTCGCGTGCCATCGCGCCAGGGTGGGCACGGGCGCTGTCGAGCGTGATGCGCCCGCCGGCTTCATCGCGCTGCAGCAGGAAGAACTCCAGTTCCGGCGCCACCCGGGCGGTGAGCCCTTCGGCCTCGAAGCGTGCCAGTACGCGGCGCAGGGCACTGCGCGGGCAGAGCTCACTGGCGTCCACTTCCCGGGCGTGGTGCTCGGACCACCAGCGTCCCCCTGGCTCGCAGAGCACGCTGGCCTCAGCCGGGCGGCCCGGGCGGGGCGCCAGCGTGGCCAGGTCGGGTTGCAGCGTCAGGTCGCTGTACTGGCGCGGCAGCATCGGGCCGAAGACCGGCTCGGGCTCGCCACCGGTCAGCGTCAGCCCCAGCACGACGGAGGGCAGGCGGCAGCCGCCCAGCGCCAGGAAGTCGTCCCGGTGCACCCGCTTGCCGCGTGCAACCGAGGTGAAGTCGCCCAGCACGCACTCGACGGCCTGGGCGCCGAGGTCGGACAGGGCCTGGCGCGCGGCCTCGGGGTCCATGGGGGGCAGCGTGGGAATGGGTGGCATTGGAGGGGAGCTTTCGGGGACGGGCAAGGCGCGGGAGCGCTGTCCGGCGGGTAACAGATACACCGAGCTGCGGGGGCTGCTCACTGGAAAATTCACCGGCTGGTTCCCTGGTACAAGCTTGGTACAAGCGGCCGGGCTGCAACGAAAAAGGCCCGCGTCTGCGGGCCCCTGCCACCGTGGATGGCTGTCGCTGCCGCACGCGGGCTGCCGCGTGCGTGCCGGTCAGGCGGCGCTGGGTTGCACCTCGGCCTGGCAGATGTTCTGCGCCAGCTTGCCCTTGGGCCCGTCCACCAGCTCGAAGCTCACTGTGGAGCCCTGCTTGAGGGTGCGGAAGCCTTCCATCTGGATGGCTGAGAAATGGGCGAACACATCCTCGCCGCCGCCCTCGGGCTCGATGAATCCGAAGCCCTTCACATCGTTGAACCACTTCACCACGCCAATCGCCACGTTGTACCCCTCGCTCGTCTGGACAAATTTGTCAGAATTTTCTTGAGGGCATTTCAGGCTGTCAAGAAATTGCAAAATCATTACAAACGAACGTGCTGCGGCACAACATGGCGCGGATCCTGAGTCGGTTGTCGACAACGTCCGTGTCCGCAGCGCGCCGATACCGTGCTCTATAGAATGTGTCCATGGCAAGTCTTCCTCCCGAAACACCGAAGCAGCCTGTCGTCCCGGACGACGGGCAGGGCTCGGTCGTCGCGGAGCGTCAACTGCAACGGGTGGAACCACCTCCGGTGTATCAAGTTGTCCTGCTCAACGACGATTACACCCCGATGGAATTTGTCGTCATGGTGCTGCAGCACTTCTTCAGGCACGACCTGGAAGCGGCCACGCAGATCATGCTGAAGATTCACCACGAGGGGCGGGGCGTGTGCGGTGTGTTCACGCGCGATGTCGCGGCAACGAAAGTGGAAATGGTTCTGGCAGCCGCACGCAGGGCGGGGCACCCGCTGCAGTGCATTATGGAGGTCGCATGATCGCGCAAGAGTTGGAAGTCAGTCTGCACATGGCGTTCGTCGAGGCGCGCCAGCAGCGGCACGAGTTCATCACGGTCGAGCACCTGTTGCTGGCACTGCTGGACAACCCGTCGGCCTCGGAGGTCCTGAAGGCCTGCGCCGCCAACATCGATGACCTGCGCAAGAGCCTGGCGCAGTTCATCAAGGAAAACACGCCCACGGTGGGCGGCAGCGATGAGGTGGACACGCAGCCCACGCTGGGTTTCCAGCGCGTGATCCAGCGCGCCATCATGCATGTGCAGTCCACCGGCAACGGCAAGAAGGAAGTCACCGGCGCCAACGTGCTGGTGGCGATCTTCGGCGAGAAGGATTCGCACGCGGTGTACTACCTGCACCAGCAGGGGGTGACGCGCCTCGATGTGGTGAACTTCATCGCCCACGGTATCAAGAAGAGCGAGCCGCCCGAGCCGACCAAGCCCAACGAATCCTCTTCCGGCGAGGGAGAGAAGGAAGAGGGCGAGAGCAAGGGTTCGCCGTTGGACCAGTACACGCAGAACCTGAACCAACAGGCGCGCGATGGCCGCATCGACCCGCTGATCGGGCGCGAGCACGAGGTCGAGCGCGTGATCCAGGTGCTGTGCCGCCGCCGCAAGAACAACCCGCTGCTGGTCGGTGAGGCCGGCGTGGGCAAGACCGCGATCGCCGAGGGCCTGGCTTGGCGCATCACCGAGGGCGACGTGCCCGAGGTGCTGGCCGACGCCACGGTGTACGCGCTGGACATGGGCGCGCTGCTGGCGGGCACCAAGTACCGCGGCGACTTCGAGCAGCGCCTGAAGGGCGTGCTCAAGCAGCTCAAGGAGCACCCGCATGCGGTGCTCTTCATCGACGAGATCCACACGCTGATCGGCGCGGGCGCCGCCTCGGGCGGCACGCTGGACGCGAGCAACCTGCTCAAGCCGGCGCTGAGTTCGGGCCAGATCAAGTGCATCGGCGCAACCACCTTCACCGAGTACCGCGGCATCTTCGAGAAGGATGCGGCGCTGTCGCGGCGCTTCCAGAAGGTGGACGTGGTGGAGCCGTCGGTGGAGCAGACGGTGGAGATCCTGAAGGGGCTGAAGTCGCGCTTCGAGGAGCACCACGGCGTCAAGTACGATCTCGGCTCGCTGCAGGCTGCCGCCGAGCTGTCGGCCAAGTTCATCAACGATCGCCACCTGCCCGACAAGGCGATCGACGTGATCGACGAGGCTGGTGCGGCCCAGCGCGTGCTGCCCAAGAGCAAGCAGAAGAAGAAGATCACCCGCAACGAGGTCGAGGACATCGTCGCGAAGATCGCGCGCATCCCGCCGGCCAGCGTGTCCAGCGACGATCGCAGCAAGCTCAAGAGCCTGGATCGCGACCTCAAGAGCGTGGTGTTCGGCCAGGATCCCGCCATCGACGCGCTGTCCAGCGCGATCAAGATGGCGCGTTCCGGCCTGGGCAAGCCCGAGAAGCCGATCGGCGCCTTCCTGTTCAGCGGCCCCACCGGCGTGGGCAAGACGGAAGTGGCCAAGCAACTGGCCTACATCCTGGGCATCGACCTGATCCGCTTCGACATGTCGGAGTACATGGAGCGCCACGCGGTCAGCCGGCTGATCGGTGCGCCCCCGGGCTATGTCGGTTTCGACCAGGGCGGGCTGCTCACCGAGGCGGTGACCAAGAAGCCGCACTGCGTGCTGCTGCTCGACGAGATCGAGAAGGCGCACCCGGACGTCTTCAACGTGCTGCTGCAGGTGATGGACCACGGCACGCTGACGGACAACAACGGGCGCAAGGCCGACTTCCGCAACGTCATCATCGTGATGACGACCAACGCGGGTGCCGAGACCATGCAGAAGGCCACCATCGGCTTCACGACGCAGCGCGAGCAGGGCGACGAGATGGCCGACCTCAAGCGCATGTTCACGCCCGAGTTCCGCAACCGGCTGGACGCCATCGTCAGCTTCCGTGCGCTGGACGAGGAGATCATCCTGCGTGTGGTCGACAAGTTCCTGCTGCAGCTGGAAAGCCAGCTCACCGAGAAGAAGGTCGAGGTCACCTTCACCGACGCGCTGCGCAAGCACCTGGGCAAGAAGGGGTTCGATCCGCTGATGGGCGCGCGCCCGATGCAGCGCCTGATCCAGGACACCATCCGCCGAGCGCTGGCCGACGAACTGCTGTTCGGCCGCCTGATCGACGGCGGCCGGCTGACGGTGGACATCGATGGCGAAGGCCAGGTGCAGCTCGACATCGAGCCGCGCAACAAGAGCGACAAGCCCAAGGCCGAATCGGCGACGGTGTGAAGCGTTCTTGACGAACCGGACAAGGGGCCTGCGGGCCCTTTGTCATTTCCGGAGCGCGGATGCAGCCCCGTTTCACCGTGCGTGACGGGCCGGGTCTTGGCGGAAGTAGTCGGCGAAGAGGGCGTACACCTCGGGGTGGTACTGCTTCAGCCCCAGCGGCGAGGTGAAGAAGGCCTCGGCCGCGACCGGGAAGAACTCCTCCAGGCCGTGCGTTGCGTAGGGATCGAGAAAGGTGGCCTGGTCGCGCTCGACCGCGTCGCACAGCGCCTCGTGGGCCTGGCTGAGCACGCCATGCCAGTGCCGGGCTGCGGCGGCCGTGGGCTGCGGCGGTACGCCATTGGCCTGGCCATCGAGCAGGTCGATGACGTGCATGAACTCGTGGATCACGACGTTGTAGCCGTCGTGTCCGGCACCGCCGCCGAGCGTCACGTCGTGCCAGGACAGCATCACCGGCCCACCGGGCATCGCTTCGCCGGCCAGCACCTCCTGGGCCTCGTGGACGACACCGTCCTCGTCGGTCCACGCGCGGTCGACCGTGACCTCGTCGGGGTGGACCACGATGCCGACGAAGCCGTCGTAGCACGCCAGCCCGAGGTGCAGCACCGGCACGCAGGCCTGCGCAGCAATGGCCACCGCCATTGCGTCGCTGAGCTGCAGGCCGCGGGCTGCGGCGAATTCCTTGCGGTCGAGGAAGAGGGCGGTCAGCTCGCGCAGCTGCTGCAGGTCGGCCAGCGGGCGGTGCTTCAGGAAGGGGTAGTCGCGCAGCGTGTCCAGCCAGAGCTCGTCCGGGATGGCACGGCGCTCCAGGGCCTGCGCCTGCCGGCGCTGTCGCCACCAATCGAGCAGGCCCATTGCGATGTTTGCGAGCTGCCGGAGGTCAGGCCCCGGCGGGCGACAGACGCTGCAGCCCGCTCGCGCTGAAGCGGATCAGGTCCGCGCGCGGGGCGGTGGCGGCGGGTTCCAGGTCCCAGTCGGACAGTACCCAGCGCTGGCGGCCCGGGGCGAGCTGCTCCGTGGCGGGCCGGTGGGTGTGGCCGTGCACGAGCTCGGTGGCTGCGGCAAGGTCCAGCGCCGCGAGCATCGCGGCCTGGTCGAGGTCGCCATAGCCTTCGGGGCCGGCGTCGCGCTTGCGTGCTTCGCTGGCGGTGCGCATCTGCGCGGCGATCGCCTGGCGCTGCGCGAGCGGCCGTGCCAGGAAGGCGGCCTGCCACGCCGGGCTGCGCACCTCGCTGCGGAAGGCCTGGTACCCGGCATCGTCGAAGCAGAGTGCGTCGCCGTGCATCAGCAGCACGCGCCGGCCCCAGCCGCGCAGGAGCGTCGGGTCGGGCAGCAGCAGGCAGCCGGATTCGGCGGCAAAACGCTCGCCGACCAGGAAGTCGCGGTTGCCAGGCAGGAAGGCGAGCGAGAGGCGCTTGGACGCTTCGCGCAGCGCATCGCGCAGGCGGACCTCGAAGCTGCCGGCCTCGTCCAGGGCGTCGTCGCCGATCCAGACCTCGAAGATGTCGCCCAGCAGCAGCACGGCATCGGCGCGCGTGCGCTGCAGGTAGGCGAGGAAGGCCTGCGTCGTGCTCGGCAGGAGCGGGCCCAGGTGCAGGTCGGAGACGAGGTCGACGCTGCGCCAGGTGTCGGGCAGCGTCAGTTCGGGGCCGTTGGAGCCGTTGGCCCCGGGGCGCAGGGCCCATCGGGGCGTTGCCGTCATGGGTGGGCCCCGTCGCAACTCACCTCACTCCACCATGACGGCGCGTTCGATGACCACGTCCTCGACCGGGACGTCGTCATGGAAGCCGCGACGGCCGGTGCGCACCTTCTCGATCTGGTCGACCACTTCGGCGCCCGAGACGACCTTGCCAAACACGGCATAGCCCCAGCCCGAGGGCGACTCGGACTTGAAGTTCAGGAACTCGTTGTTGGTGGCGTTGATGAAGAACTGCGCCGTGGCCGAATGCGGTGCATTGGTGCGCGCCATCGCCAGGGTGTACTTGTCGTTCTTCAGGCCGTTGTTGGCCTCGTTCTTGATCTCGCCGCGGGTGGGCTTCTGCTTCATGCCCGGCTCCATGCCGCCGCCCTGGATCATGAAACCAGGGATGACGCGGTGGAACACGGTGCCGTCGTAGTGGCCGCTCTTGACGTACTCGATGAAATTGGCGGCCGACAGGGGGGCGCGCTCGTCGTCGAGTTCGATGCGGATCACGCCGAGGTTGGTGTGCAGATCAACTTGAGGGGCTGCCATGTCATTTCTCCAGGGAGGCTTTCTTGATGGTCACGGGCTCGGTCGGCACGTTCTGGTGCGGACCCCGGTTGCCAGTGGGAACGGTCTTGATCTTGTCGACCACGTCCATGCCGGTGACGACCTTGCCGAACACGGCATAGCCGCCGCCGTAACTGTCCAACCGCTGATTGTCGACGACGTTGATGAAGAACTGGGCCGTGGCCGAGTCGGGATTGGCCGTGCGCGCCATGGCGATGCTGCCGCGCAGGTTGGACAGGCCGCCGCGGTTCTCCAGCGCGATCGGTGTGCGCGTGGGCTTCTCCACCATCGCTGCGTCCATGCCGCCGCCCTGGATCATGAAACCGGGGATGACGCGGTGGAACACGGTGCCGTCGTAGTGGCCGGCCTTCACGTACTCGACGAAGTTGGCCACCGTCTTGGGGGCCTTGGCCGCATCGAGCTCGACGACGATGTCGCCCATCGAGGTGGCCAGGCGCACCTTCTGCTGGGCCCAAGCCGCACCACTGAGCAGCGCGCCGGCGCAGAGCGTGAGCACGGTACGCCGCATCCAGGCTGGATTCATTCGAACACTCCTTCCGAAAAGATCTTCCATTGTCCACTCTCGCGCGCCCAGTACTGGCGGCGGCGCTGGGGCCGCAGGCCGCTGCCGGGCGTCACCTCGGTGAAGTCGACGATCAGGTGCTCGCCCTTCTCGTTCCAGCCCAGCACGGTCAGGTCGATGACTTCGCGCTCGCGCGGGCCGAAGCGCATCAGCTCCGCGCCCAGGCGCTGGCGCCAGCCGTCCACGCCCGCCTCGCCGTTGTCGAAGTGCCGGGCATACAGCGCGCCCAGGCGGCGCAGGTCGGCCTGCGCGCGGGCCTGGCGCCAGGTGTCGACCAGGGTGCGGGCGGCCTGGCGCTCGGCCTGCAGCGCCTGGGGTGATAGCCACTCCAGCTGCTGGGCGATGACCACCGGGGTGTGGCGCGGCTTGAGCTCGCGCAGCAGGCGGCGCATGTCGTCGTTGGCCAGCACGACGCAGCCGTTGGTCGAACGGGGCGCACGGGCGTACTGCGCCGACGGCGTGCCGTGTAGCCAGATGTTGGCGCCGGTGCGGCCCTGGCGCCGATCATGTTCGTTGGGGTAGTTCAGTGGCAGGGCGCCGGGGCCGTAGAAGTCGCCGAGCTGGTGCCCGTCCAGCCGGCTGGTGATGTGATAGACGCCCAGCGGTGTGCGCTGGTCGCCCTCTTCACGCTTGCCGACGCCCTGGCTGCCCAGCGCGACGTAGTGGGAGGAGCGGCGCTGCAGGCGGCCATCGCGGTTCTCGAAGATGTGCAGGCGCGAGCGCGAGGCGTCGATCGCCACGGCATGCTGCACCGAGCTGGGCAGCTGGATCAGCTGGCGCGGCACCAGGCCGGGCGGCGGCTCGTCGCGCAGCGCCTGCAGGCGCCGCCGGGCCTCCTCGCGCAGCGCGGTGGCATTGGCCGGCGCGGCCACCCCGGTGGTGGCGCCCGGCTGGGCCACCTCGGCCAGCCGCCCGTCCAGGGCCAGCAGCAGGTCGCCGCGCACGAGCTGGCCGAGCTGGAACTGGGGCTCGTCGTGTGTGAGCGCCTCGGCGGCAGCCAGTGCCTCGGGCAGGCGGGCCTCCCCGATCAGCCGGTAGATCCCGATCAGGCGCTCCTCGGGCGCCACCTCGCCGGCCAGCGCGGCGGCAGGCTGGGTGGGCGGGTTGTCGGACGCTGCAGCCGCACGGCTGCGCTGGCGTGCCGCCCAGGCCGTGCCGGCCCCCAGCAGAAGCAGCAAGGCCAGCAACAGGGCGCCAATGACCATGCGGCTCCCGCTGCCCGGGTTGTCCGCGCTGCCTGGGCTGCCCGGGCTGCCAGACGCCGGCACCGACGGTCCGGTTGCGGCCTGTGTGGCCGCCGTGGTGGCGTCCGGCTGTGGCGGCGTGGCGGGTGCCGGCACCCCGGAGACCGCTGCCGGTCCGCTCGCCGCAGTGGTCGAGCCCTCCCAGCGGGTCAGCGGCGCGAGGGCGATGCCACTCGCGCCGGAGGCGGCTGTGGCGAGCGCGGCGCGGGCGTAGGCATCTCGGGCCATGTGGGCATGCAGGGTCAGGAGTTGATCGTAGGCGTGGGCGGCCGCGCTCTGGCTGCGCAGGGCGGTGTCGAGTTGCTGGCGGGCCTTGGTCAGCTGGCCCTGCCGTGCCAGCAGCACGGCCAGGTTGATGCGTGGCTCGGGACGCTGCGGATGCTCCCGCACCAGCGCTTCGAGCAGGGCCTGGGCCTCACGTTCGCGGCCTTCCTGCGCCCAGCGCAGCGCCTGTTCGAACCGGACCGCTGGCGGCAGATCCACCTGCCCAGCCTTCGCCACCGAAGGCGACGCGGCCGGCGCCTGCGCAGCGAGCATGTCCGGCGCCGCAGCGCAGACTGTGGCCCACAAGCCAAAGACGATGCCCGTGATGAAACCCCAGGGCGGCCGTGACCGGGAGGCCCGTCGCGGGACGGCACGGTGGCGGGAAGCAGGGAAGAAGGTCATGCAGGCATCGGGCAACGGTCCCCCGGGCTCGGTGCGTCCCGACGATGCCGGGCAGGGGGGCAGCCCCCTGCTGTGCTGCACCCGGCCGGCCGTATACTGATTCGATTGTAGGGGCTAGCCCCTGACGGTGCGTCACGCTCGGCCGTCCGCCGGTCCCGCCACAACAGCCGCCCGGGCTCCCCAGGGCCGGCACGACAGTTGCCTCCTCCCGCTCTCTCCCCGATGTCCCTGCAGATCCACAACAGCCTGACGCGCGCCCTGGAGCCCTTTGCTCCGATCGAACCCGGCCATGTGCGCATGTACGTCTGCGGCATGACGGTGTACGACCTCTGCCACGTCGGCCATGCCCGCAACGTGGTGGCCTTCGACGTGGCGGCGCGCTGGCTGCGCGCCAGCGGCTATCGCGTCACCTTCGTGCGCAACATCACCGACATCGACGACAAGATCATCCGCCGCGCGGTGGAGCGCGGCATCACCATCCGGGTGCTCACCGAGGAGATGATCGCCGCGATGCACCAGGACCTGGGCGCGCTGGGCATCGAAGCGCCGACGCACGAGCCGCGCGCCACCGACTACCTGTCGCAGATGCTGGACATCATCGGCCGGTTGGAGCAGCGTGGCTTGGCCTACCGCAGCGGCAGCGGCGATGTGAACTACGCGGTGCGGCGCTTTGCGGGCTACGGCAAGCTCTCGGGCAAGTCGATCGACCAGTTGCGCGCCGGCGAGCGCGTGGCGGTGGCCGACGGCAAGGACGATCCGCTCGATTTCGTGCTTTGGAAGTCCGCCAAGGCCGAGGAGCCCGAGGACGTGAAGTACCCGTCTGCCTACGGGCCGGGGCGCCCGGGCTGGCACATCGAGTGCTCGGCGATGAGCTGCGCGCTGCTGGGCGAGACCTTCGACATCCACGGCGGCGGCCTGGACTTGCAGTTTCCGCACCACGAGAACGAGATCGCCCAGAGCGAGGGGGCGACCGGGCGGCCGCTGGCGCGCTACTGGATGCACAACGGCTTCCTGAACGTGGACAACGAGAAGATGTCCAAGTCGCTGGGCAACTTCTTCACCATCCGCGACGTGCTGCAGCACTACGACGGCGAGACGGTGCGCTTCTTCATCCTGCGTGTGCACTACCGCAGCCCGTTCAACTACAGCGATGCCGGGCTGGACGACGCCCGCAACGGCCTGCGGCGGCTCTACACCGCACTGGAGTCGGTGCCTGGCGAGGCGGCGCCGATCGATGCGATCCATGCGATCGATTGGGCCGAGCCGCAGGCTGCCCGCTTCAAGGCGGCGATGGATGACGACTTCAACACCGCCATCGCGGTGGCGGTCCTGTTCGACCTGGCGGCCGAGGTGAACCGCAGCCGCAGCGCGGCCGCTGCCACGCTGCTGCGCTCGCTCGGCGCGGTGCTGGGCGTGCTGCAGCAGCCGCCGCGGCAGTACCTGCAAGGGGGCGCTGCGGCGCAGCAGGGCGGGCTGGACGAGGCGGCGATCCTGGCGAGCATCGAGGCGCGTGCGCAAGCCAAGAAGGCGCGTGACTTTGCGCTGGCCGACCGCCTCCGCGATGAGCTGGCCGGGCAGGGCATCGTGCTGAAGGACTCGCCGCAGGGGACCACGTGGGTACGGGCCTGAAGTCGGGCGCGTCTACGGTGGCAGCGGCGGTTGAAACGCCGGGCCAGGAACCGGCCGGTTTCGTCACGCCCGACTACTGGGACGAGGCCTGCCGGCACCTGACGCGCCGAGACCGGGTCCTGAACAAGCTCATCCCGCGCTTTGGCGAAGCCCGGCTGCAGAGCCGGGGTGACGCCTTCACGACGCTGGCGCGTTCCATCGTCGGGCAGCAGATCTCGGTGAAGGCCGCCCAGTCGGTCTGGGATCGGTTCGTCCTGTTGCTGCCAGCAGCGGCGCCGCCCGTGGCGCCGCTGCAGGTGCTGGCCTTGACCACCGAGACGCTGCGCGGTGCCGGCCTGTCTGCGCGCAAGGCCGAGTACCTGCGCGACCTGGCCAAGCATTTCGCCGAGGGCTCGGTGCACGAGACCGACTGGTCGGCAATGGGCGACGAGGCGATCATTGAGGAGCTGGTGGCGATCCGTGGCATCGGCCGCTGGACGGCCGAGATGTTCCTGATCTTCCACCTGATGCGGCCCAACGTGCTGCCGCTCGATGACCTCGGCCTGGTCAAGGGCATCAGCCTGAACTACTTCAGCGGTGAGCCGGTCTCGCGGGCCGAGGTCCGCGAGCTGGGCGACGCGTGGGCGCCGTACCGCTCAGTGGCCACCTGGTACATGTGGCGCAGCCTCGACCCCTTGCCGGTCGAGTACTAGTACACTCCGCCCGGTTGCGCCCCTGTGCGTGCAAGGTCATCAAGCATGAGCAAACGCCACTTCCTCGAGTTCGAACAGCCGATCGCCGAGCTGGAAACCAAGATCGACGAACTGCGCTATGTGCAGAACGAATCGGCTGTCGACATCTCCGACGAGATCGACCGCCTCTCGAAGAAGAGCCAGCAGCTAGCCAAGGACATCTACGGCCGGCTGAACCCCTGGCAGGTGACGCAGATCGCGCGCCACCCCCAGCGCCCCTACACGCTGGACTACATCAACGAGATCTTCACGGACTTCCAGGAGTTGCACGGCGACCGTGCCTTCGCGGACGACCAGTCGATCGTTGGCGGGCTGGCACGCTTCAACGGCCAGGCCTGCATGGTGCTGGGGCACCAGAAGGGCCGCGACACCAAGGAGCGCGCGGCACGCAACTTCGGCATGGCGCGCCCCGAGGGCTACCGCAAGGCGTTGCGGCTGATGAAGGTGGCCGAGAAGTTCGGCCTGCCGGTGTTCACCTTCGTCGACACGCCCGGAGCCTATCCGGGTATCGGTGCCGAGGAGCGCGGCCAGTCCGAGGCGATCGGCCGCAACATCTTCGAGATGGCCCAGCTGGAGGTGCCGATCATCGCCACCATCATCGGCGAGGGGGGCTCCGGCGGAGCGCTCGCCATCAGCGTCGGCGACCAGATGCTGATGCTGCAGCACGCGGTGTACTCGGTGATCTCACCGGAGGGCTGTGCGTCGATCCTGTGGAAGACCGCCGACCGTGCCGCCGAGGCGGCCGAGGCCCTGGGCATCACGGCACACCGCCTCAAGGCGCTGGGCCTGGTCGACAAGATCATCAGCGAACCGGTGGGGGGTGCGCATCGCGATCCGAAGCAGATGGCCGCCTTCCTGAAACGTGGCCTGAACGATGCGCTGCGCCAGGTGGCCGATCTCAAGCCGCGCGAGCTGGTGAACCAGCGCTACGAGCGGCTGCGCCGCTACGGCCGATTCACGGACACCAAGGCCTGACCGGCGGTCGGCAGTTTCTGCACGCAGATTCAAGGCGGCGCCGGCAGGGCGCCGTTTGCATTTCTGCGGCAGGTTTCGAGGTGGTGTGATGGCCGGATCATTGCCTTCGTTCGGTGGGGAAGCACTGCCGCCCCGCGTGGCGGTGGCATTCAGCGGTGGGCGGGACTCGACCGCACTGCTGCACGCGGTGTGGCGGCTGGCCGGCGCGCAGGGGGTGGAGGTGCATGCGCTGCATGTGCACCATGGCCTGAGCCCGAATGCAGACGCCTGGGAATCGCGTTGTCGTGCGCAGTGTCGGCGCTGGTCGCGGCGCGGGGCGCCCATCCACTTCCAGGCGAGCCGGCTCGGGCTGGCGCCGCCGCCGGGCGCCAGCATCGAGGCGATCGCCCGTGAGGCCCGCTACGCGGCGCTGGCCGACATGGCGCATGCCGTCGGTTGCCGGCTGGTCCTGTTGGCCCACCATGCGCAGGACCAGGCGGAAACCTTCCTGCTGCAAGCCCTGCGTGGCGCGGGCGCCGCCGGGCTGGCCGCGATGCCGGCGCAGATCGAGCGCGGTGGCATCCTCTGGTGTCGACCCTGGCTGGCGCTGCCGCGCGAGGCGGTCGAGGCCTACGTGCAGCGGTACCGCCTGGGCCATGTCGAGGACGAGAGCAACGCCAGCCCGGTGTTTGCCCGCAACCGGCTGCGCCTGGAGGTGTGGCCGGCGTTGTCGGTGGCGTTCCCGCAGGCGGCCAAGGTGCTGGGCCGGGCGGCCCGCCATGCGCAGGACGCGGCGGCCTGCCTTGATGCGCTGGCGCGTGCCGATCTCCAGACCGTTGCGCGACCCGGCGGCGGCCTCGACATCGGCGCGCTGCGCGCACTGGGTGAGCCTCGCTTGCGCAACGTCCTGCGGCTGTGGCTGCACGAAGGCAGCGGCCATCCCGCGACGGCGGCGCTGCTGGAGCGGCTGTCTGCGCAGTTGAGCGAGGATCGTCCGGGCACATGGCAGGTCGTTACCGGCTGGCAGCTGCGTTGCCGCCGTGGTGAGTTGCAGTTGCGCTTGCAAGGGGCGGCGCTGGGGCGGGGCGCTGTGCCGGATTCCGTCGCCGCGCCATTGAGACTGCGCATCGATGGGGCAGGGTGGTTTCCCGCGCCCGCCTGGTCGGGCGGCTTGCAGGTCGATGTGGTGGCGTGCGGCGGGGTGCCGCTGTCGACGCTGGGGTGGGTCGAGCTGAGGCCGCGCCTGGGTGGCGAGCAGTTCCAGCGTGCCGCGGGCACACCGCCCCGGGCGCTGAAGAAGCAGTTCCAGTTGGCAGGGGTGCCCGCCTGGGCGCGTGACGGGCCGCTGGTCTATGACGCCCGGGGGCAGCTGCTCTATGTGCCGGGGCTGGGGCTGGATGCCCGGGCGGTGGGTGACTGTGAAGGCGGCGCCGCCCCCGAGGCGGTGGATGGTGGGCTCCGGGTGGGCCTCACGTGGCGCCCCGAGCCCGCTTCCTGATGCGGGCGCATGGGCGGTTTGGTCGGGATGTGCTGCCGATTAGCTAGAATCAAAAGCTTTTGTACCGCAAGGCCCAATGCTGTCTGCGGTGCCTTCCTCGAGATGCCACACGGATTGCCACAGTCATGGCTCTGATCGTTCACAAATACGGCGGCACGTCGATGGGCTCTACCGAGCGCATCCGCAACGTCGCCAAGCGCGTTGCCAAATGGGCACGTGCGGGCCACCAGATGGTGGTGGTGCCCTCCGCGATGAGCGGTGAAACCAACCGCCTGCTCGGGCTGGCCAAGGACCTGTCGCCTGCCGTGCAGACGCCGGCGATGCTGCGTGAGCTCGACATGATCGCCAGCACGGGCGAGCAGGTGTCGGTGGGCCTGCTGGCGCTGGCGCTGCAGTCCGAGGGCATGGAGGCGGTCAGCTATTCGGGCTGGCAGGTGCCGGTGCGCACCGATTCGTCCTATACCAAGGCGCGCATCCAGAGCATCGACGACGCCCGCGTGCGCGCCGACCTGGCCGCTGGCCGGGTGGTCATCATCACCGGCTTCCAGGGCATCGACGACGAGGGGCACATCACCACCCTGGGTCGTGGTGGTTCGGACACCTCGGCGGTGGCGGTGGCCGCGGCGATGAAGGCCGACGAGTGCCTGATCTATACCGACGTCGACGGCGTCTACACCACCGATCCGCGCATCGTCCCGGAAGCCAAGCGGCTGGAGACCATCAGCTTTGAAGAGATGCTGGAGATGGCCAGCCTGGGCTCCAAGGTCCTGCAGATCCGCTCGGTGGAGTTCGCCGGCAAGTACCGTGTGCCGCTGCGGGTGCTGTCGAGCTTCACCGCGTGGGATATCGACATCGAGGAAGAAGCCAACTCGGGCACCCTGATCACTTTCGAGGAAGACGAAAAGATGGAACAAGCCGTTGTCTCGGGCATCGCCTTCAACCGCGACGAAGCAAAGGTGACCGTGGTGGGCGTGCCCGACAAGCCGGGCATCGCCTTCCAGATCCTGGGCCCCGTGGCCGAGGCCAACATCGATGTGGACGTGATCCTGCAGAACGTCTCGCACGGCGGTCGCACCGACTTCTCGTTCACCGTGCACCGCAACGACTACCAGCGCACGCTCGATCTGCTGCGCTCGCAGGTCGTGCCGGCGCTGGGTGCCGCCGATGTGGCGGGTGACCCCAAGATCTGCAAGGTGTCGATTGTCGGCATCGGCATGCGCTCGCACGTTGGCGTGGCCAGCAAGATGTTCCGTTGCCTGAGCGAAGAGGGCATCAACATCCAGATGATCACCACCAGCGAGATCAAGACCTCGGTCGTGATCGATGAAAAGTACATGGAACTGGCCGTTCGTGCGTTGCACAAGGCCTTCGATCTTGATCAGGCATCTGCCTGATCGACGCGAATTCACGCTATAATTTTTCTTCTGCGGAGACGTGACCGAGTGGCCGAAGGTGCTCCCCTGCTAAGGGAGTATGCGCCAAAAGCGCATCGAGGGTTCGAATCCCTCCGTCTCCGCCAAGGCCCGACGCTGTAAAGCATGCAAGCCCTCTGATTCCGGTCCTTTCCGGGTCATGAGGGCTTTGTCATTTCTGTCGTCATCGACGCAAAGGCTGCCATGACCGCACGCACGCTCTACGACAAGCTGTGGGATGACCATGTCGTCCACACCGAAGAGGACGGAACCGCCGTCCTCTACATCGACCGCCACCTGGTGCACGAGGTGACCAGCCCGCAGGCCTTCGAGGGGCTGCGTCTGGCTGGCCGCAAGCTGTGGCGTGTCAGTTCGATTGTGGCGACCGCCGACCACAACACGCCCACCACTGGCTGGGAGCGTGGCTATGACGGCATTGCCGACCCGATCTCGCGCCAGCAGATCACCACGCTGGACGCCAACATCGCGGCCTTCGGTGCGGCGGCCTATTTCCCCTTCATGGACCGGCGGCAGGGCATCGTGCACGTGATCGGCCCCGAGCAGGGTGCGACGCTGCCTGGCATGACCGTGGTCTGCGGCGACAGCCACACCAGCACGCACGGGGCCTTCGGGGCGTTGGCGCACGGCATCGGCACCAGTGAGGTGGAGCACGTCATGGCCACGCAGACCCTGCTGGCCAAGAAGGCAAAGAACATGCTCGTCAAGGTCGAGGGGCAGTTGCCCCGCGGCTGCGGCGCCAAGGACATCGTGCTGGCGATCATCGGCCGCATCGGCACCGCCGGTGGCACCGGCTACACGATCGAGTTCGGTGGCAGTGCCATCCGCGCGCTGAGCATGGAAGGCCGCATGACGGTGTGCAACATGGCCATCGAGGCGGGCGCCCGTGCCGGCCTGGTGGCGGTGGACGACACCACACTGGCCTACGTCAAAGGCCGGCCCTTTGCGCCGACCGGCGTCGAGTGGGACCAGGCAACGGTCCACTGGCGCACCCTTCATAGCGACGCCGGCGCGCATTTCGACGCGGTGGTCGAACTCGATGCCAGCCAGATCCCGCCACAGGTCACCTGGGGCACCTCGCCCGAGATGGTGCTCGGCATCGATGCGCGTGTGCCGGATCCCGACAAGGAGCGCGACGACGTCAAGCGCGGTGCGATCGAGCGTGCTTTGACCTACATGGGCCTGCAGCCGAACAAGGCGATCGCCGACATCCTGATCGACAAGGTTTTCATCGGCTCGTGTACCAACAGCCGCATCGAGGACATCCGCGAAGCGGCCGCTGTGGTGCGACGCATTGGAGGGCGCGTGGCCGCCAATGTGAAGCAGGCGCTGGTCGTGCCGGGCTCCGGCCTGGTGAAGGCCCAGGCCGAGGCCGAGGGTCTGCACGAGGTCTTCAAGGCCGCTGGCTTCGAGTGGCGCGAGCCCGGCTGCTCGATGTGCCTGGCGATGAACGCCGACCGGCTGGAGCCGGGCGAACGCTGCGCCTCGACCAGCAACCGCAACTTCGAAGGCCGCCAGGGTGCCGGTGGGCGCACTCACCTGGTCAGCCCCGCGATGGCTGCGGCCGCAGCGATGAACGGCCACTTCGTCGACGTGCGTCGCATCGCCTGAGCCGCCCGGAGTCCAACATGCAAGCCTTCACCGTGCACAAGGGGCTCGTGGCCCCGATGGATCGCGCCAACGTCGACACCGACGCGATCATCCCCAAGCAGTTCCTGAAGTCGATCCAGCGCACCGGCTTCGGGCCGAACCTGTTCGATGAGTGGCGCTACCTCGATCCGGGCGAACCCGGCCAGGATCCTGCGGTTCGCAAGCCCAATCCCGACTTCGTGCTGAACCAGCCGCGCTACCAGGGGGCCTCGATCCTGCTGGCGCGCGAGAACTTCGGCTGCGGATCCAGCCGCGAGCACGCGCCCTGGGCGCTGGATCAGTACGGCTTTCGCGCCATCATCGCGCCAAGCTTCGCCGACATCTTCTTCAACAACTGCTTCAAGAACGGCCTGTTGCCGATCGTGCTGCCGGAGAACGTGGTGGCACGGCTGTTCGACGAGGTCTTCGCCCATGTCGGCTACCAGTTGACCATCGACCTGCCCCAGCAGGTGGTGCTCACCCCCGACGGCCAGGCGATCCCCTTCGATGTGCAGGCCTTCCGCAAGTACTGCCTGGTCAACGGCTTTGACGACATCGGCCTGACGCTGCGCCACGCCGACAAGATCCGGGCGTTCGAGGCCGAGCGGCTGGTGCGCATGCCCTGGCTGGGTCAGCGCACGCTCTGAGCGACTTGGTCGCTCCACCCCATTTCGATACTTTCATTCATCGTCATGAAAATCGCCATCCTTCCGGGCGACGGCATCGGCACCGAGATCGTCGCCGAAGCCGTCAAGGTGCTGCAGGTGCTGGACCTGTCCTTTGAAACCGAAACCGCCCTGGTGGGTGGTGCGGCCTACGAGGCGCACGGCCATCCGCTGCCCGAGTCCACGCTGAAACTCGCTCGCGAGGCCGATGCCATCCTGTTCGGCGCCGTGGGCGATTGGAAATTCGACAAATTGGAGCGCTCGCTGCGCCCGGAGCAGGCGATTCTGGGATTGCGCAAGCACCTGGGGTTGTTTGCGAATTTCCGGCCTGCGATCTGCTACGAGCAGTTGACCCATGCATCGAGCTTGAAGCCCGAATTGGTGGCAGGGCTGGACATTCTCATCATCCGCGAGCTCACCGGCGACATCTATTTCGGCCAGCCGCGTGGCCGGCGCGTGGCCGTCGACGGGCATTTCCCGGGGGCCGAGGAGGCCTTCGACACGATGCGTTACAGCCGCCCGGAAATCGAGCGCATCGCCCACGTGGCCTTCCAGGCAGCGCGCAAGCGCGGCAAGAAGGTCACCAGCGTCGACAAGGCCAACGTGCTGGAAACCTTCCAGTTCTGGAAGGACGTGGTCATCGAGGTGCACGCCCAGTACCCCGACGTGGAACTCGACCACATGTACGTCGACAACGCCGCGATGCAACTGGTCAAGGCGCCCAAGAAGTTCGACGTGGTGGTGACCGGCAACATGTTCGGCGACATCCTGTCCGACGAGGCGGCGATGCTCACCGGCTCGATCGGCATGCTGCCTTCCGCGTCGCTGAACGCTGCCAACCAGGGCCTGTACGAACCCAGCCATGGCAGCGCACCGGACATCGCCGGTCAGGGTATTGCAAACCCGCTGGCTACAATCCTGTCCGCTGCCATGATGCTCCGCTACTCCCTCAACCAGCCCGAAGCCGCCGACCGGATCGAATCCGCGGTGAAGGCGGTGCTGTCGGCCGGTCTGCGCACCGGCGACATCTGGAGCGAGGGCACGACCAAGGTGGGCACCCGCGAGATGGGCGATGCAGTTGTTGCTGCCCTGACCGGCAAGACCATTGGCAAAACCATTATCAAGAGCTGACGCTCTCGGATCGTTTCGCCCCTACCCCCTCTGGACCCGGCGAACGAGCCGGGAGAACCAGGGTCCGGAGTCTTGTTGAGTAAAGGTGATCTGAAAATGGCATTGTCCAAGAACCCCCTCGTTGGCCTGGTTGGTTGGCGCGGCATGGTGGGCTCGGTCCTGATGGACCGCATGGTGTCCGAAGGTGATTTCGCCCACTTCGAGCCGCTGTTCTTCTCGACCAGCAATGCCGGCGGCGCTGCGCCGTCGATGGCGAAGAACGAAACCCAGCTGCAGGACGCGTTCGACATCGACGCGCTCAAGCGCTGCGAAGTCATCATCACCGCGCAGGGTGGCGACTACACCACCGAGGTGTTCCCGAAACTGCGTGCGGCGGGCTGGAGCGGCCACTGGATCGATGCCGCCTCGACGCTGCGGATGAAGGACGATGCGGTCATCATCCTCGACCCGGTCAACATGCCGGTCATCAAGGATGCGCTGGCCAAGGGCGGCAGGAACTGGGTGGGCGGCAACTGCACCGTCAGCTGCATGCTGATGGGCGTGGGGGCGCTGTACAAGGCTGGCCTGGTCGAGTGGATGAGCACGCAGACCTACCAGGCTGCGTCCGGCGGTGGTGCCCAGCACATGCGCGAATTGCTGACCCAGTTCGGCACGCTCAATGCCGAAGTCAAGGCGCTGCTGGATGACCCGAAGAGCGCCATCCTGGAAATCGACCGCAAGATCATCGCGAAGCAGCGTTCGTTGGGCGAAGCGGAAACCGCGAATTTCGGCGTCCCGCTGGGCGGTTCGCTGATTCCCTGGATCGACAAGGATCTGGGCAACGGCGTGTCACGCGAAGAGTGGAAGGGCATGGCCGAGACCAACAAGATCCTCGGTCAGGGCGAAGGTTTTGCGGCGCCGGCCGTGCCGGTGGATGGTTTCTGCGTGCGCATCGGCGCCATGCGCTGCCACAGCCAGGCCCTGACCTTCAAACTGCGCAAGGACGTGCCCCTCGCCGATATCGAGGCGATGATTGCGGCCGACAACGCCTGGGTGAAGGTGGTGCCCAATACCCGCGAAGCCACGATCCGTGACCTGACGCCCGTGGCTGTCACCGGTACGTTGACGATTCCGGTGGGTCGCCTGCGCAAGATGGCGATGGGGCCGGAATACCTCGGCGCGTTCACCATCGGCGACCAGTTGCTATGGGGCGCCGCCGAGCCGCTGCGCCGCATGCTGCGTATCCTGCTCGGCCAATAAGACAGCCGCCCGAGCGCGGCGGCGGCTCGTTGTCCTCGGGCAACGACCGCCGTCCGCTTGCGCACACCGGGTCGATTTGGCAGGAACATCAGAGACTGCATGAGCTTGTCTTTGTATCTTATTGATGTTATTGTCTTTTCAGATATTCTGTATCCTCTTCGCCCGACCTGACTGACGCGGGCCGCCGGATCTATTCCGGCTCCTGCAGCGTGGGAGACGCCTTGAAAATCCAGACGAAGCGCACGGGGCGCATGGCTCTGAAAGAAGTGGCGGCCGTGGCCGCCGTCACCGCGGCCCTGTGTGCCGCGCCATCGGCATGGGCGCTCAGCCTCGGTCGCCTGACGGTGCAGTCGGCATTGGGCGAGTCGCTCAAGGCGGAGATCGACGTCACCAGCCTGACGCCGGATGAGGCGGCCAACCTGCGCGTGCGCATCGCGCCGCCGGACGCCTACCGCATCGCCGGGGTCGACTACAACCCGGTGCTGCCGGCCACCACGGTGGTGGTGCAGCGGAGGGCCGATGGCAGTGCCTTCCTGCGCATCGTCAGCGATCGCGCCGTACAGGAGCCCTTCGTCGACGTGATCCTTGAGCTGTCGTGGTCGAGCGGCCGCCTGCTGCGCGAGTACACCCTGCTGTTCGATCCGCCTGCCGTGGCCCGTGCGCCCGCGGCCGTGCCCGCCCCGGCCACGCCGGTGGCGGTGGCGGCGCCTCCTGTCGCGACGGCGCCTGTGCCTGCAGCACCGCCTGCCGTGGCGGCCGAGCCTGCCCCGGTGCCCGTGGCGCCGCCAGCGCCGGCCCGGGTTGCCGCAGAACCGAAGGCGGCTGCGCCTGTCCGCGCAGCGTCAAAGGCGTCCGACGGCGAGCAGCTTGAATACCGCGTCAAGCCGGGCGACACGCTGGGTGGCATTGCTGGGCGCAACGTGGGTTCGGGCGTGTCGCTGGAGCAGATGCTGGTCGGCCTGTTCCGGGGCAATGCCCATGCCTTCTCCGGCAGCAACATGAACCGCCTGAAGGCGGGCGTGGTGCTCAGCGTGCCGTCGAGCGAGCAGGCTGCCGCCATCGACGCGAGCGAGGCGCGCCGCGTGATCCAGGTGCAGAGCGCCGACTTCAACGCCTACCGCCAGCGTCTGGCGGGGGCGGTGCCCGCGCAGACCCACGAGGCCGAACCGGCCCGCAAGTCGGCAGGCAAGGTGCAGGCCGAAGTGCAGGACCGCAAGCAGGCGGCCGCGCCAACGCCGGACCGGTTGCAACTGGACAAGGGCAAGGCCGCTTCGTCGGCGGGGGCGCTGACCTCCGAGGACAAGATCGCCAAGGATCGCGCCCAGAAGGACGCAGCCCACCGTGTGGGTGAGTTGGCTCGCAACCTGGAAGACTTGAAGAAGCTCCAGGCGGCGTCCGCTGCTGCCTCGCCCGCATCGGCTGCCAAGGCGGCCGGCGCGGCTGCCAGCAACGCGGTGGCGGGCGCCAAGGCACCGTTGCTGCCGACGATTGCCGCACCGGCTGCGACGGGTGTGGCCTCTGCAGCCTCGTCTGCCGCAGTGGCCGCAAAGCCTGCACCTGCACTTGCACCCGTGTCGTCGCCTGCAGTGGCGGCCAGCGCCGCTCCGATGGTGATGGCGGCTGCATCGGCAGCCTCTGCTTCGGCCAGCGCGGCGATGCCGATCGTGGCCGCCAGTGCCCCGCTGGTCGCAGCCGCGTCGAAGCCCGCCGTGGCTGCGTCCAGGTCGCCGGTCGTCGTGCCGCCGATCCAGGCCGAGGAACCGTCGCTGGTCGACTCCCTGATGGAGAACCCGCTGCTGTTGCCAGGGGCGGGCCTGCTGGCGGCGCTGCTGGCCGGGTTTGGCTTCTACCGCTTCCGCAACAAGAACAAGGACGAGGCCGGAGTCACGTCGTTCCTGGAAAGCCGGCTGCAGCCAGACTCCTTCTTCGGCGCCAGCGGTGGTCAGCGCATCGACACGCGCGACGCGTCCGGTGCGCCATCGTCGATGAGCTATTCGCTCAGCCAGATCGACGCCATCGGTGACGTCGACCCCGTCGCCGAAGCGGATGTCTACCTGGCCTATGGTCGGGACCTGCAGGCCGAGGAGATCCTGAAGGAGGCCATGCGCACCAATCCGGAGCGTCTGGCCATCCGCACCAAGCTGCTGGAGGTCTACGCCAAGCGCCGCGACATCAAGGGCTACGAGTTGCTCGCCGGTGAGCTCTATGGGCTGACGGGTGGGCAGGGAGACGACTGGCAGCGGGCCCAGGAGCTCGGCCGCTCGATCGACCCCGAGAACCCGCTCTACGAGCCGGGTGGGCAGCCCAGTGCCGGTTCGACGGCAGAAGCCGGCGGCGGTGAGATGCTCGGCGCCAGCACCATGCCGCAGTCCGTGGTGCCGTCGCCTTCGCGCTTCGAGCACAGCGTGCCTGACCTGAACCTGGATGGCGACATCCCCTCAGGAAGCACCGCCGTGGTCGATCTGGACATTTCCGTGCCGGGCGACATGGATGAGGCGCCCACGGCGCGCATGAGTGGCTACCACAGCAGCATGCCCGCGGCCTTCTCACCGAGCGTGCCCCCGGTGTTCTCGCCCAGTGTGCCGCCGTTCTCCCCGAGCGTGCCGCCGACCGGTACGTCGAACTCCGGCAGCAGCCGCAGCCTGGAGTTTGAACTGCAGGATCTGCCCGTTGCCCCCTCGCCTGCTCCACGCCTGGACCTCTCGGACCTGTCGCTCGACCTCGACGCGCCGGCCCCGACGGTGGCTGCGACGCCGCTGGACATGGGTGCTTCGCTGGAGATGGGGCTGGACGATGACGACGGCGACCCGCTGGCCCGCAAGATCGAACTGGCGGAGGAGTTCCACCAGATCGGCGACCACGAGGGCGCGCGTGACCTGCTGCAGGAAGTGATCGAGAAGGCCGACGGCGCGCTGAAGGCCAGGGCCCAGGCGATGCTCAACAGCCTGAACTGATCTCGCCAACCCCTTCAGGGCGCGATGGGCGAGCCGCCAAGGCGGTGTCCCTCGCGCCCTTTGTCTTTGTGCTTCAAACCACTGGAGTCGACTCGACGTGCGTCTTGCCTTGGGCATCACCTACCGCGGCACGGCCTATCACGGCTGGCAGAGCCAGGCGGGCGTGGCCTCGGTCCAACAGGTCCTGGAAGAGGCACTGGCGCAGTTTGCGGCGATGCCGGTGCGTGTGACCTGCGCCGGGCGCACCGATACCGGCGTGCACGGGATCAACCAGGTGGTGCACCTGGACACATCGCTCGACCGGGCGGATTTTTCCTGGGTGCGGGGCACCAACCGCTTCCTCCCGCAGGATGTCGGGGTGCAGTGGTGCCGGCGTGTCGATGATGGGTTCCACGCCCGCTTTTCTGCGCGTGCGCGCCGCTATGCCTACGTGCTGCGCGAGTCGCCGGTGCGGCCAGCGCTGGAATCGGGCTTCGTCGGCTGGGTGTTCCGGCCCCTGGAGGCCTCAGGCATGCGCGAGGCGGCCGCGCACCTCATCGGCGAGCACGACTTTTCCTCCTTTCGCTCCGCCGACTGCCAGGCGCGCAGCCCGGTCAAGCAGATGCACGAGATCCGCATCGAGCGGCACGGGGCCTTCTGGCGCTTCGACTTCGAGGCCAGCGCTTTCCTGCACCACATGGTGCGCAATCTGATGGGCTGTCTCGTTGCGGTGGGCAGCGGCGCTCGCGAGCCCGGTTGGATGCGCGAGGTGCTGACTGCGCGCGACCGCGATGTTGCTGCGCCCACCTTTGCACCGGACGGCCTGTACTTTCTCGGCCCACGCTACGATGCTTGCCACGGCCTGCCGGACGGGGCAGCGGCGCACGATTGGTTGCCCGGCTCCGTCACTGCCGGGGATTCTGCTGCTACCTTCCCATGATTGCTGTTCACGCACGCACGCGCATCAAGATCTGCGGCCTGACCCGCGAGGCCGATCTGGACGCGGCCGTCGAAGCCGGTGCCGACGCGATCGGTTTTGTCTTCTACCCGCCCAGTCCTCGGCATGTGGGCGTCGAGCGGGCGGCGCAGCTGGCCTCGCGTCTGCCGCCCTTCGTGACGCCGGTGGGGTTGTTCGTCAACGCCGCGCTGGACGACGTCGCTGCGGCCTGTGCGGCGATCCCCAACCTGCTGCTGCAGTTTCACGGGGACGAGACCCCCGCGCAGTGCGAGCAGGCCGCGCGCCCCTACCTGCGGGCGGCGCGGATGGCGCCGGGTTTCGATTTGTTAAACTTCGCACGCCAGTACGCCGGGCTGCCGCACGCCCGGGCGATGTTGCTCGATGCCCATGTCGAGGCGTACGGCGGTGCAGGAAAGGTCTTCGATTGGTCGCTCGTCCCCCCCAGCGTTCCCTGTCCGGTCGTTTTGTCTGGTGGGTTGAATGCTGCCAACGTGACCGATGGGGTGCTGCGCCTGCGCCCCTGGGCCGTTGACGTCAGTTCGGGCGTCGAGGCTGCCAAGGGGGTCAAGGACGTGGTGCTGATGCGCCAGTTCTGCGATGCGGTGCGCGAGGCCGATGCCCGCCTGGCCGACCTCGACAGCGCCTACTGAGTATCTGCCGACCGGCTTCGTCCCCCGTGTGATCGTGTACGGGCGGAGGCCGGGTGGCCTGCGACAGGATTCCTCCATGTTCGACTATCAGCAACCCGATGCCCGTGGGCACTTCGGGATCTACGGCGGCAGCTTCGTTGCCGAAACGCTCAGCCACGCCCTCGATGAGTTGCGCGAGGCCTATGAGCACTACCGCCACGATGCCGACTTCCAGGCCGAATACCGCCGCGAGCTGGCCCACTTCGTCGGCCGGCCCAGCCCGGTCTACCACGCCGCACGCACCAGCCGCGAGATGGGCGGCGCGCAGATCTACCTCAAGCGCGAAGACCTCAACCACACCGGCGCGCACAAGATCAACAACGTGATCGGCCAGGCGCTGCTGGCCCGGCGCATGGGCAAGCCGCGCGTGATCGCCGAAACCGGTGCCGGCCAGCACGGCGTGGCCACCGCCACCATCTGCGCGCGCTACGGCCTGGAGTGCGTGGTCTACATGGGCAGCGAGGATGTCAAGCGCCAGTCGCCGAACGTCTACCGCATGGACCTGCTGGGCGCCCGGGTGGTGCCGGTGGAGTCCGGCAGCAAAACGCTCAAGGACGCGCTGAACGAGGCCATGCGCGACTGGGTCACCAACGTCGAGAACACCTTCTACATCATCGGCACAGTGGCCGGCCCGCACCCGTACCCCGCGATGGTGCGCGACTTCCAGCGCGTCATCGGCGATGAATGCCTGGTGCAGATGCCGGGGATGATCGGCCGCGCCGATGGTCGTGACGATCGGCAACCCGACGCGGTGGTCGCCTGCGTGGGCGGCGGCAGCAACGCGATGGGCATCTTCTACCCCTACATCCCGCACGAGGGCACGCGGTTGATCGGCGTCGAGGCGGCCGGTCACGGCATGGACAGCGGCAAGCACTCGGCTTCGCTGCAGCGCGGCGCGCCCGGCGTGCTGCACGGCAACCGCACCTACGTGCTGCAGGATGCCAACGGCCAGATCACCGAGACGCACTCGGTATCGGCCGGGCTGGACTACCCCGGCGTCGGCCCCGAGCATGCCTACCTGAAGGACATCGGCCGGGCCGAGTACGTCGGCATCACCGACGACGAGGCGCTCGCGGCCTTCCACTACCTGTGCCGCACCGAGGGCATCATCCCGGCCCTGGAGTCCAGCCACGCCGTCGCCTACGCGATGAAGCTGGCCAAGACCATGCGACCTGACCAGCACATCCTCGTCAACCTGTCCGGACGTGGCGACAAGGACATCGGCACCGTGGCCGACCTGTCCGGCGCCGAGTTCTTCTGCCGGCCCTCCTGCCGCGGGCAGACCGTCAAGAGCGGTGCCCAGGCTGTCGAAGTGGTGCGCAACGCGGGAGCTGCCCAATGAGTACGACGAACCGCATTGCCGCCACCTTTGCCCGCCTGGCCGCCGAAGGTCGCAAGGCGCTGATCCCCTACGTCACGGCCGGCGACCCCTATGCGGACGTGACCGTCGAGTTGATGCACGGCATGGCCGCGGCCGGGGCCGACGTGATCGAGCTGGGTGTGCCCTTCTCCGATCCGATGGCCGACGGCCCGGTGATCCAGCGCGCCAGCGAGCGGGCCCTTGAGCGCGGCATCGGGCTTGTCGACGTGCTGGCCATGGTGCGGCGCTTTCGCGAGTCCGATGCCACCACCCCGGTGGTGCTGATGGGCTACGCCAACCCGGTGGAGCGCTACGGGCCGGATCGCTTCGTCGACGATGCCCATGCCGCCGGTGTGGACGGCGTGCTGATCGTCGACTATCCGCCGCAGGAGTGCGAGGCCTTTGCGGCGCGCTTGCGGGAGCGGCAGATGGACCCGATCTTCCTGCTGGCGCCGACCTCCACCGACACCCGCATGGACGAGGTGGGCCGCATCGCCACCGGCTACGTTTACTACGTGTCGCTCAAGGGTGTGACCGGCGCCGGCCACCTCGACACCGACGCGGTGGCGCGCATGGTGCCCCGCATCCGCCAGCACGTGCGCGTGCCGGTGGGTGTTGGCTTCGGCATCCGCGATGCGGCCACCGCGGTGGCGGTGGCGCGTGTGTCGGACGCGGTAGTCATCGGCTCCCGTATCATCCAGCTGATTGAACAGGAACCGCGCGAGGCGGTGGTGCCGGTGGCAGCCGGTTTCATCCGCGAAATCCGCACGGCCCTGGATACCCTGGCCCCGGCCTCGACGAAGTAAGTAAGGAGTTGCGCGCATGAGTTGGCTCGACAAGCTGCTGCCCCCCAAGATCCAGCAGAAGACCGATCAGAGTGAGCGCCGCTCGGTGCCCGAGGGCCTGTGGGTCAAGTGCCCGGCCTGCGAGACGGTGCTGTACAAGACCGACCTGGAGCAGAACCTCAACGTCTGCCCGAAGTGCTCGCATCACCACCGCATCGGTGCACGGGCCCGCCTGGACGCCTTCCTCGATGCCGAGGGCCGCTACGAGATCGGCCAGGAAGTGGTGCCGGTCGACGCGCTGAAGTTCAAGGACAGCAAGAAGTACCCCGAGCGCATCAAGGAGGCCATGGAGGCCACCGGCGAGACCGATGCGCTGATCGTGCTGGGCGGCTCGGTGATGAGCATGCCGGTGGTGGCGGCCTGCTTCGAGTTCGACTTCATGGGCGGCTCGATGGGCTCGGTGGTGGGTGAGCGCTTCGTGCGCGGCGTCGAGTCGGCGCTGGAGCAGAAGGTGCCCTTCGTGTGCTTCACCGCCACCGGCGGTGCGCGCATGCAGGAGGGCCTGCTGTCGCTGATGCAGATGGCCAAGACCAACGCGTCGCTGACCCGCCTGTCCAAGGCCAAACTGCCCTTCATCAGCGTGCTGACCGATCCGACCATGGGCGGCGTGTCGGCCGGCTTCGCCTTCGTCGGTGACGTGGTGATCGCCGAGCCGAAGGCACTGATCGGCTTTGCCGGCCCGCGCGTGATCGAGAACACCGTGCGCGAGAAGCTGCCCGAGGGCTTCCAACGCTCCGAGTTCCTGATGGAAAAGGGTGCGCTGGACATGATCGTGGACCGGCGTGAACTGCGCCAAACCATCGCCCGTGCGCTGGCCATGCTGCAGCGCCAGAGCGCCGACGCGGTGGCCTGACGCCCGCTGCATCGGTTTCGCCAGGGGCGTCCTCGGACGCCCCTCGTCGTTGACAGGCCCCAGCGCACGGCGCGTGTGCGGCTCCCCACCGGCAGCTTTCTGCCTCGTTTTCCCCCGTTTCTGCTCCGACCATGAACCGAAGCCTGGCCGACTGGCTTGCGCACTGCGAGCGACTGCACCCGGTCACCATCGACCTGACGCTCGATCGCGTCACCACGGTGCGTGAGCGGCTCGGCCTGCACTTCGACATCCCTGTGTTCACCGTTGCCGGCACCAACGGCAAGGGCTCCACCTGCGCGATGCTGGAGGCCATCCTGCTGCAGGCGGGCTACCGGGTCGGCCTCTACACCTCGCCGCACCTGGTGCACTTCGAGGAGCGCCTGCGCCTGAACGGCGAGGTGGTGGTCGCCGAGCGGCTGCTGCCGCACTTCGAGGCGGTCGAGGCGGCGCGCGGTGACGTGGCGCTGACCTACTTCGAGTTCACCACGCTGGCGATCCTGCGCTGCCTGGCGGCCGAGCCGCTGGACGCGGTGGTGCTGGAGGTCGGTCTGGGTGGTCGGCTCGACGCGGTCAATGTGATCGACACGGACTGCGCCGTGATCACCTCCATCGCGCTCGACCATATGGACTACCTCGGTGGCGACCGCGAGGCGATCGGGCGCGAGAAGGCCGGCATCATGCGTGCCGGTCGGCCGGTGGTGATCGGTGATCCGCAGCCGCCGGCGAGCTTGCAGGCGCATGCGCGTGACGTGGGTGCCGATGTCTGGCAGGCGGGGGTCGATTTCCGGCACGAGGGCGACCGCCAGCAGTGGTCCTGGAGTGGCCGCGGGCGGCGGCGCAATGCGCTGGGCTACCCGGCACTGCGGGGGGCCAACCAGTTGCTCAATGCCTCGGGCGTGCTGGCGGCGCTCGAGGCCCTGCGCGACCGGCTGCCGGTGCCGGCCCAGGCGGTGCGCAATGGCCTGGCGATGGTGCAGCTGCCCGGGCGTTTCCAGGTGCAGCCTGGCCAGCCGACGCTGGTGCTGGACGTGGCCCACAACCCGCAGGCCGCTGCGGTGCTGGCGGTGAATCTCGATCAGATGGGCTTCTACCCGCGCACGCACGTCGTGTTGGGAGCCATGGCGGACAAGGACCTCGCCGGCGTGATCGCTCCGCTCCTGCCATTGGTGGACAGCTGGCAACTGTGCGACCTGCCCACGGCGCGGGCGGCCTCGGCGGGCCGGTTGGCAGAGCTGGTCAGTGCCCAGCGCCAAGCCGCGCTTGCGGCTGGCCAGGCCGTTCCCGAGGCCGCGGTGTCCACGCACGCAAGCCCCTCTGCTGCGCTGCAGCATATCCTGGGTCACTGCGACCCCGCTGATAGAATCGTGGTCTTTGGATCCTTCTTCACCGTGGGTGATGTGTTGCAGCAGGGCCTGCCCCGTCTGGGGGCCGCTCATCTTGGCTGATGCTGACGCCGGCCATCGGCACTGCAGCTTGCTCTACCCGGCTTCCTCCCTTTTTCGCAGCGCGGCAGCAGGCCGATCCTGATGCGTTTCCTGTCGTTCCTGAGGCGTTCTCCTGACGCGCAGCCGCCGGCCCGGCGTGGCGGGCCGGTGCAGGACCCGGTGAGCGTCGAGGGGCTGCGTGCACGTACGCGCAGGCGGCTGATCGGTGCGGCGGTGCTGGTGGCGCTGGCGGTGCTGCTGCTGCCGGTGGTGTTCGAGAGTGCCCCGCGCCCGGTGTCCGACCAGGTGGCGATCCAGATGCCGCCGCGCGAAACGGCGGCAACCACGATCGAGATGGCCGGGCCGCGCCCTGGCAGTGCCGGCGCCACGGCGCCTGCCCTGCTGCCCTTGCCCACACCCGCGGCCGTGCCGGCTCTGCCGGTGCCCCGTGTCGTTTCGCCAAGCTCGAGTGCTGCCATGCGCGAACCGGCGCCAGCCGCTTCCCGTGCCCTGGCATTGGCCCCATCGCCGCCAGCACGGTTGGCATCGGCGGCAGTCGCTGCGCGGCCAACCCCGGCCCGGGCGCCAGCGACCGACGGCAAGGCGGCCACCAGGATCGATCGGACGGAGAAGTCCGAGCGTGCCGACAAGGTCGCCCGGGGTGAACCTGCGGACCGATCGGCCGCGGCGGCAAAGCCTGCCAAGCCACCGGTCGTGGTGAAAGAGGACAAGACGGCGCGCGCCGACAAGGCCGACAGGCCTGCCCGCAGCGAGCGCAAGGAGGCGCCGGACAAGGCGCCAGACAAGGCAACTGCCGCCACCAAGAAGCCGGCCGATGCCCGGGTGTGGGTGCAGGTGGGCGCCTATGCGGAGCCCGGGACCGTCAAGACGGTGCGCCAGCGCGTCGACAAGCTGGGGCTGAAATCCCAGGAGCAGGCGGTGCAGACCTCGGCGGGCCAGCGCACCCGCGTGCGGCTGGGACCCTTTGCCTCTCGCGAGGAAGCCGACCGGGCCGCGGCCAAGCTGCGTGCCAACGGCCTGGGCGCCTCGGTGGTGTCGCCTTGAGGCCCGCGGCAGATGGCCTCCGGTGCACTGGGATGGATCGACGTGCTGATCCTCGTGGTCCTCGGGGGCTCGGTGCTGGTCGGCGTGCTGAGGGGCCTGGCCTTCGAGGTGCTGTCGCTGCTGGGCTGGCTGGTGGCCTGGCTGTGCGCGCAGGCCTGGGGCATCCGCGTGGCCCAGGCGCTGCATGTCGGTACGCCCGGTTCGCTGCTGGAGCGCGGCGTGGGCTTTGCGCTGTGCTTCGTGGCGGTGCTGCTGGGTTGGAAGCTGCTGAGCTGGCTGGTGCAGCAGGTCATCCAGGCGACCCCGCTGGCGCCGATCGACCGCACGCTGGGTGCGGCCTTCGGTCTGCTGCGCGGCGGGGTGATCGTGCTGGTGGCCGTGACGCTGGTGGGGCTGACACCCTGGGCCCGATCGGCCCCCTGGCAGGCGGCCGCGGGCGTGCGCTGGGCACAGGTGCTGCTGGGTGTGTTGGCGCCGGTCATGCCGGGGCCGGGAACGCCTGCTTCGAGCAGCGGGAAAACATGAATCGAGCGTGCGACGCCACCGGCCTGGCCGGTGGCTGGCGCACCGTGCAGCGGGTGCGCTGGGCCGTCAGGGCCGGGTGAGCGCACCCAACCATTGGCAATCTTTGGAGTAGGCGATGTGTGGCATCGTGGGGGTGATTTCAGCGTCGCCCGTGAACCAGCTGATCTATGACGCGCTGCTGCTCTTGCAGCACCGCGGCCAGGATGCCGCCGGCATCGTCACGGCCATGGGGACGAAGTTCTTCATGCACAAGGCGCGTGGCATGGTGCGCGACGTGTTCCGCACCCGCAACATGCGTGCGCTGCCCGGCACGATCGGCCTGGGCCAGGTCCGCTACCCGACCGCCGGCAACGCCTACAGCGAGGAAGAGGCGCAGCCCTTCTACGTCAATGCCCCCTTCGGCATCGTGCTGGTGCACAACGGCAACCTCACCAACGCGCACGCGCTGAAGGAGGAGCTCTTCGACATCGACCGGCGCCACATCAACACCGAGAGCGACACCGAGGTGCTGATCAACATCCTGGCGCACGAGCTGGAAACGGCCGCACGCGACCAGCCCCTCACGCCCGAGGAGGTCTTCAAGGCGGTGGCGGCGGTGCATCGGCGGGTCAAGGGCTCCTATGCCGTGATCGCGCTGATCGCCGGCTACGGCCTGCTGGCCTTCCGCGACCCCTACGGCATCCGGCCGCTGTGCGTGGGCGCGATGGGCGGGGCCCAGGGCGCCGAGTGGATGGTGGCCAGCGAGTCGGTGGCACTCGAAGGCACCGGCCACCAGCTCGTGCGCGATGTAGCGCCGGGCGAGGCGGTCTTCATCGACATGCGCGGCGAGCTGCACGCGCGCCAGTGTGCCGCCCATCCGGCGCTGAACCCCTGTGTGTTCGAGTTCGTCTACCTGGCGCGGCCGGACTCGGTGATCGACGGCGTGTCGGTCTACCACGCCCGCCTGAACATGGGCGAGACGCTGGCGCAGCGCGTCATCAACGCCATGCCGCCGTCGGAAATCGATGTGGTGATCCCCATTCCCGAATCCAGCCGGCCCTCGGCGATGCAACTGGCGCAGAAGCTGGGCAAGCCCTACCGTGAAGGCTTCGTGAAGAACCGCTACGTTGGGCGCACCTTCATCATGCCGGGCCAGGCGGTGCGCAAGAAGAGCGTGCGTCAAAAGCTCAACGCCATCGGCATGGAGTTCAAGGGCCGCAATGTGCTGCTGGTGGATGACTCGATCGTGCGCGGCACCACCAGCCGCGAGATCGTGCAGATGGCCCGTGAAGCGGGGGCGCGCAAGGTCTACATGGCCTCGGCCGCGCCGCCAGTGCGCTTCCCGAACGTCTATGGCATCGACATGCCGACCAAGGAGGAGCTGATCGCCCACGGCCGCACGATGGAGGAGATCCGCGCCTACATCGGCTGCGACGCGCTGATCTACCAGGACGTCGACGCGATGAAGCGGGCGGTGGCTGCGCTGAACCCGGCGCTGCAGGGCTTCGAGGCCTCCTGCTTCGACGGTCGCTACATCACCGGCGACGTGTCGGCCGCGGACTTCGACGCGATGCAGGCGCAGCGCCTGGCCCAGCCCCAGGACGAGGACGCTGCCGAGCGCGGCCGCCTGGCGCTGCCGAACGCCAGTGAGTCCTGATCACCGAACCGACACATCCCTGTCCGACCCATGAGCACCACCGTTCCGAGCGGCGCCGCTGCGCGCGCCGTCCGCACCCGCTTCGCCCCGTCGCCGACGGGCTTCATCCACCTGGGCAACATCCGCTCGGCGCTGTACCCCTGGGCCTTCGCGCGCTCGCAGGGGGGCACCTTCGTGCTGCGCATCGAGGACACCGACCTGGAGCGCTCCTCGCAGGCGGCGGTGGATGTGATCCTGGAGAGCATGCAGTGGCTCGGCCTGGGCCACGATGAAGGGCCGTTCTACCAGATGCAGCGCATGGACCGCTACAAGGCGGTGCTGGCGCAGATGCTGGAGCAGGGCCTGGTCTACCGCTGCTACATGAGCACCACCGAGCTGGACGCCCTGCGTGAGCGCCAGATGGCCAACAAGGAGAAGCCGCGCTACGACGGCACCTGGCGCCCCGAGCCCGGCAAGGTGCTGCCGCCGGTGCCCGAGGGGGTGCAGCCGGTGCTGCGCTTCAAGACGCCGCAGGGTGGCTCGGTGGTCTGGGAGGACAAGGTCAAGGGGCGCATCGAGATCAGCAACGACGAGCTGGACGACCTGGTGATCGCCCGCCCGGATGGCACGCCAACCTACAACTTCTGCGTCGTGGTCGACGACATCGACATGGCGATCACGCACGTGATCCGTGGCGATGACCACGTCAACAACACGCCGCGGCAGATCCACGTCTTCCGCGCGCTGGGGCATGAGCCGCCGGTCTATGCCCACCTGCCGACCGTGCTGAACGAGCAGGGCGAGAAGATGAGCAAGCGCCACGGCGCCAAGCCGGTGACGCAGTATCGCGACGAGGGCTTCCTGGCCGATGCGGTGGTGAACTACCTCGCACGGCTGGGCTGGAGCCATGGCGACGACGAGATTTTCAGCCGCGAGCAGCTCATTGCCTGGTTCGACCTCGACCACCTGGGCCGCAGCGCGGGCCAGTTCGACGAGACCAAGCTGCGCTGGGTGAACGCCCAGCATATGAAGCTCTGTGACAACGATCGGCTGGCGGGCCTGGTGGCTGAGCAGTTCGCTCGGCGGGGACTCGCAGTGGCGGCCGACCCGCGCCTGGCGGCGATGTGCGCCCTGTTCAAGGACCGCTGCAGCACCACGGTCGAACTGGCCGACTGGCTGTCCATGTACTTCACCCCGGTGGCGCCGGCCGAGGCGGATCTGGCCACACACCTGACGGAGGCGGTGAAGGCGGCGCTGCCGACCCTGCGCGCCAAGCTGGCAGCCTTGTCCGAATGGACGGCATCGGCGATCCAGGGTGCGATCAAGGAGACCATCGCGGCCCATGGCCTGAAGATGCCCCAATTGGCGATCCCGGTGCGGCTGCTTGTGTGCGGCCGCGCTCAGACGCCGTCGGTGGACGCGGTGCTCGCGTTGTTCGATAAAAAAATCGTCGAGCAACGCTTGCATAGTGCAGGAAGCTAAGCCATAATCTCTTTCTCGCTTGAACGACGAAGCAAATCGACGCCAAGCAGATTGCTGACGCGGCCTTGTGTCGTGAATGTGGTCCGCAAGGGGGTATAGCTCAGCTGGGAGAGCGCTTGCATGGCATGCAAGAGGTCAGCGGTTCGATCCCGCTTACCTCCACCATCGAAGCGTTTCGGCATTCAAGTCAACAAGTTCCTGACCCCTTCGTCTAGAGGCCTAGGACACGACCCTTTCACGGTTGTAACAGGGGTTCGAATCCCCTAGGGGTCGCCAAGTTTGGATGAGACTTGGCGGGCAGTGCAAGAGCGCTGTTGCAGATTCATCACCAACGCGGAGTGGTAGTTCAGTTGGTTAGAATACCGGCCTGTCACGCCGGGGGTCGCGGGTTCGAGTCCCGTCCACTCCGCCACAATATGGTGGGCTGCGATTTCGATGTTGCAGCCCATTTTGTTTGAGAGTTTGAGCAACGGGCGTTTCGCCTAAGGCGGCAGGTGTCGATGAAGTCGGCGACTGCTCTTGGGGGTATAGCTCAGCTGGGAGAGCGCTTGCATGGCATGCAAGAGGTCAGCGGTTCGATCCCGCTTACCTCCACCAGCGAAGCGTCTGTTGCGGCATTGAAAAGTTCCTGACCCCTTCGTCTAGAGGCCTAGGACACGACCCTTTCACGGTTGTAACAGGGGTTCGAATCCCCTAGGGGTCGCCAAGTTTGGATGAGACTTGGCGGGCAGTGCAAGAGCGCTGCTGCAGATTCATCACCAACGTGGAGTGGTAGTTCAGTTGGTTAGAATACCGGCCTGTCACGCCGGGGGTCGCGGGTTCGAGTCCCGTCCACTCCGCCAATTTTCAAATGGGTTGCAACTTACGTTGCAGCCCATTTTGTTTTCCGGGTTCGATCCGTCGGCCTGCGAGGCTCCTGGCACAGGTCAGGCCGTGTTTCGCGCCTTGCCAGCCAGGATTGGCATGGCAGCGATCGCTGCCGGCCACGATGTGGCGGCGTCATATGGTGCGCCTCGGTCGACGGGGCGGGCTGGCGCGATTTGCCGTCCACCGTGAACTTCACCGGGTTGGGTGGGGCGGCTGAGAGGCCAGGCTGAAACGGGGGCGAGACTCCCTACAATGCTGCCGGTTTTGCCACCCAGGGTTGCCCATACACCATGCAAGTTCAAGCGTCCGCCTTCAAGGCCTATGACATCCGCGGCATCGTCGGCCAGGCCATCGATGAGGTTTTCGCCGAGCACCTCGGCCGTGCCTTTGGCAGCGAGGCCGTGGCCTGCGGCGAGCGCGCCGTGGCCGTCGGCCGTGACGGGCGCCTCTCCGGGCCTGGCCTGGTTCAGGCCCTGATGCGCGGCCTGGCGTCCACCGGGCTGGACGTGATCGACCTGGGCGCCGTGACCACGCCGATGCTGTATTACGTCGCTGCCACGCGGGGCGAGCAGGGCTGCCGCAGCGGCATCCAGGTCACCGGCAGCCACAACCCGAAGGACTACAACGGCTTCAAGATGGTGCTGGCCGGCGTGGCCATCCATGGTGAGGCGATCCAGCGGTTGCGCCAGCGCATGGAGGCCGAAGACTATGTGAGTGCTGCGGACGGTGGCATCACGGCATTGGACGTCCTGCCGGAGTACAGCCTGCGCGTCACCGGCGATTGCAGGCTCAGCCGGCCGATGAAGATCGTGATCGATTCGGGCAATGGCATCCCGGGCGCCTCGGCGCCGGGCATCCTGCGTGCCCTGGGCTGCGAGGTGATCGACCTGTACAGCCGCGTTGATGGCGACTTCCCCAACCACCACCCCGACCCTTCCAAGCTGGAGAACCTGGCCGACCTGATCAAGGTCGTGAAGGCCACTGAGGCCGAGCTGGGCCTGGCCTTCGACGGCGACGGCGACCGCCTAGGGCTGGTGACCCGCGACGGGCAGATCATCTTCCCGGACCGGCAGATGCTCCTGTTCGCACGCGACATCCTCGGTCGGCATCCGGGCGGCACCATCATCTTCGACGTCAAGTGCTCCCAGCGCCTGTCCGCCGGCATCCGTGAAGCGGGTGGCGTGCCGCTGATGTGGAAAACGGGGCACTCGCTGGTCAAGGCCAAGCTCAAGGAAACCGGCGCGCCGATCGCTGGGGAGATGAGCGGCCACATCTTCTTCGGCGAGCGCTGGTATGGCTTTGACGATGCGATGTACACCGCGGGCCGGCTGCTGGAAATCCTCTCGCGCGAGGCCGACCCGAGCGCGGTGCTCAACGCCCTGCCGACCAGTTATTCCACCCCGGAGCTGAACGTGGCGGTGCCCGAGGGCAACCAGCACGCCATCGTTGAACAGCTGATTGCTCGGGCGCGTTTCCCGGGCGCCGAGATCGGCACGATCGATGGCCTGCGTGGCGACTATCCCGATGGCTTCGGCCTGATCCGCGCCTCCAACACCACGCCGGTGCTGGTGCTGCGTTTCGAGGGGCACACGCCCGAGGCGCTGGAGCGCATCGAGCGCGACTTCATGGCGGCGCTGCGTGAGGTGATGCCTGGTGCGCAGGTGCAGGCGGCGGCGCATTGACGGCGTCAGCCAGGTGGTGCGCGTGGTGCTGGATCGGCCCGCAGGCAGGCTCGGCCAGATGAGGGGGCGGGCATGACACGCTGGCGGGAAGCGGTGGTGCTGCGCCTGTACGGCGTGCTGATGCAGCTGCTGACACCGCTGCTGCTGCTGCGCTACCTCTGGCGCGCACGGCGCGAGCCACTCTACGGTCGGTGGCTGGGCGAGCGTTTCGGGTTCGGCGCGCCGGCTCGGCCTGGCGCGGTGTGGATCCATGCGGTCTCGCTGGGCGAAACCCGCGCCGCGGAGCCTCTGATCCAGGCGCTGCGGCTGACTTGGCCGGACGTGCGGCTGCTGTTGACCCACGGCACCGCCACGGGCCGGGAGACTGGCGCGGCGTTGCTGCGCGAGGGGGATGTGCAGCGCTGGCTGCCGCTGGACCTGCCAGGTGCGACGCGGCGCTTCGTGCGCCGGCACCAGCCGGCGCTCGGGGTGCTGCTGGAAACCGAGGTCTGGCCGAACCTGCTGCACGCCGCCGCCGATGCGGGCGTGCCGGTGGTGCTGGCCAATGCCCGCCTGTCCGAGCGCAGCCTGGCCAAGTCGCTGCGCTTCGACCGGCTGCTGCGGCCGGCGGCGCGCAGCCTCTCGCTCACGTTGGCGCAGACGCCCGAGGATGCCCACCGCCTGGTCGCGGCCGGCGCCCGGCCGGTGCAGGTCTGCGGCAACCTGAAGTTCGACCTGCTGCCCGACCCGGCCCTGCTGGAGCGCGGGCGGCGTTGGCGCGATGCGCTGCCCCTGGTCCAGGGTGGCAGCCGGTCCCGCCGGGTGGTGCTGGCGGCGGTGTGGCGCGAAGGCGAGGACGAGTGGCTGCTCGATGCCTGGCGGCGCTGGCTGCTGTCGCTGCCCCAGCGTGACACGACCGCCTGGCCGCTGCTGCTGATCGTGCCGCGGCACCCGCAGCGTTTCGACGAGGTGGCGCAACTGGTCCTGCGGACCGGCCTGGAGCTGTCGCGCCGCAGCCAGTGGGTGGACGACCTGCCACCCGCTGGCGCTTTGCATGCCGATGTCTGGCTGGGTGATTCGCTGCGCGAGATGCCGGCGTATTACGCGCTGGCCGACGTGGCGCTGCTGGGCGGCAGTTTTGCCCCGCTGGGCGGCCAGAACCTCATCGAGGCGGCGGCCTGCGGCTGCCCCCTGGTGATGGGGCCGCACACCTTCAACTTCGCCCAGGCGGCCGAGCTGGCGGCCGAGCAGGGCGCCGCCCTGCGCGCTGCCGACCTGGCTGAGGCGGTGGCGATGGCCGGGCAGATGGCCGGCGACGACACGGCGCTGGCCGAGCGCGCCGCTGCCTGCCTGCACTTCTCGCGGGCGCACCAGGGTGCGGCGATGCGCACGGCGGCGGCGCTGCGCGCGGTCTGGCAGTCACGCCACTGAGCGCGCCAAGGCTCCCGCGCCAGGCGGGAGCTGCTGGCCCGGGCGATCAGATCAGGGCTGCAGCAGCACGTTGACCGGGTCGATGTCGGCCGCACCCAGGGTGCCTGCCGCCTGGCGCAGCTTCAGGCTGGTCACCAGCAGGTCGTAGCGGGCCTTGGCCAGGTCGGCCTGGGTCGAGAACAGCTGGGTCTGGGCATTGAGCACGTCCAGGTTCACGCGCACACCGACCTTGTAGCCCAGCTGCGTGGCCTCCAGTGCGAGCTTGCTGGAGGACTCGGCCGCTTCCAGCGCTGCGACGCGGGAGCGCCCGGACTCGACCCCCAGGAAGGCCTGGCGGGTCGCCTGTGACAGGCTGCGCCTTGCGCCTTCGAGGTCGTTGCGGGCCTTGTCTTCCAGCTTCAGGGCTTCGCGCACCTGGTTCTGGATCGCGCCACCGGCGTACAGCGGCATCTTCAACGTCACGCCGATCGAGTTGGTATTGGCGGTGCCTTCGCCACCCATCGACGGGGCGTATGAGCCCCGGTTGTTGGCCATGCCGAGGCTGCCAGTCAGGTCGACCGTGGGCCGGTGCCCGGCTTCAGCACGGCGCACCTCCATCTTGGCGATGTCCAGACCGGCCTGGGCCTTGCGTACGGTCGGGGAGCTGTCGACCTTGGTCACCCAGTCGTCCATCCCCCCGCCCGCCGCGATGGGCAGTGGCGACACCTTCTTCAGGCTGAAGGGCGTGACACCGCTGCCACCGACGAGCTGGTCGAGCGCGACGCGCTTGCTGCGCAGGTCGTTCTCGGCGGCCAGCACCTGGGCGGTGGACAGGTCGAACTTGGCCTGCGCTTCGCGGGTGTCGGTGATGGTGGCGGTGCCGACCTCGAAGTTGCGCTTGGCCGAAGCCAGCTGTTCGCTGATGCCCTTCTTGTTGGCCTGCGCGGTGGCGAGCGTGTCCTGGGCCGCCAGCACGTCGAAATAGGCCTGGGCGAGGCGCACGATCAGATCCTGCTCGGCGGCCTGGAGATCGGCAGCGGCCACGTCGAGGCTGCGCCTTGCCTTGTCGATGTTGGCGCCATTGGTGGCGTTGTAGAGCGGCTGGGTGGCGCTCACGCCCAGCGAGGCCACGCGGGCGCTCTTGTTGCCGCCCAGCGGGGTGTCGTAGCCATTGCGCTTGAGGTCGGCCTGCAGGCCGACCGAGGGCAGGTTCAGGGCATCGGCCTGGGCGGCCTTGTACTGGGCGGATTCGGCCTGGGCGCGTGCGGCCAGGAAGGTGGCGTCATAGCCGCGGGCCGCCTCGAACAGGTCCTTGAGGCTCTGCGCCTGGGCGGGCGCGGCCAAGCCGCACAGCCCGGTAACGGCCAGGGCGAGGGCCGTCAGGGCGACCTTCGTGGGTCGGTGGGTCGATTGGTGGGGCTTCATGTGCAACGCATCCTTCCAGGACCAGGGACGGAAAAGGGGACCGGGCGGCGCGCTCAGTAGCGCGGCACCGCGGGATCGACATCGCGCGACCAAGCGTCGATACCGCCTTCGATGTTATACGCATGGGGGTATCCATGCGATTCGAGGAACATGGCGACCTGCAGGCTGCGCATGCCGTGGTGACACAGGCACAGGATGGGCCGCTGCGGATCGAGTTCCGCCAGCCGCGACGGGATCTCCCGCATGGGCAGGCACTTCAGCGCTGCGTGCGGCAGTTCCAGGCGGGCGAGCGCCGTTTCCCAGGGCTCGCGCACGTCGAGCAGCAGCGGCGCCGGCCCCGTGGTGGCAAGCCGCGCCAGCTCGGCCGGGAGATCCTGCACGGACAGTCGCTGCATGCCCGGCCCGGGTCAGAAGGAAAAGGTGGAGGGCTCGCCGAAGCCATCCAGGCGCGGCGCGACGGTGTCGAACAGCACCTCGGTGCGGAAGTCGCGTTCGCCCGTGCGGGTGATGCGCTGGGCCAGCATCATCGGTTCGCTGCCGACGACGGCGACCAGACGGCCGCCCACCTTGAGCTGGTCGAGCAGGGCCTGCGGCACCTGGGCCACCGAGCCGGACAGGACGATGGCGTCCCACGGGCCGCGGCCGGCATCGCCCGCAATACCGTCACCCTGGCGCACCTCGGCGTTCATCACCATGGCGTGGCGCAGGTTCTCGCGCGCCATCGCGGCCAGGGCCGGGCGGATCTCGTAGCTCAGCACCTGCTGGGACTTGTGCGCCAGCAGCGCGGCCATGAAGCCCGAACCGGTGCCGATCTCCAGCACCTTCTCGTTGCGGTGCAGGGCCAGTTCCTGCAGCAGGCGGGCCTCCAGGCGCGGGGCGAGCATCACCTGGCCATCGGCCAGCGGGATCTCGATGTCCATGAAGGCCAGCGAGCGGTGGGCCACCGGCACGAAGTCCTCGCGCTTGACGGCGCCCAGCAGAGACAGCACGGCGGGATCCAGCACGTTCCACGGGCGGATCTGCTGCTCGATCATGTTGAAGCGGGCCTGTTCGACGTTCATCGCGGTTCCTTGGATTCCTTGGTTTCCTGGGGCGGGCAGGACAGAGAGCTTGCCAAACCCTCCATTCTAGGAGGGCAAACCCTGCGTTGGGCTTGCGCTGGCGCCGCGGCGGCGCCTCAGCCATTGCGACAGGTCATCGAGCCAGCAGTAGATCACGGGCACCACCACCAGCGTCAGCACCGAGGAGGTGATCACGCCGCCGATCACCGCCTGGCCCATCGGGGCGCGCTGCTCGGAGCCCTCGGAGATCGCCAGCGCCAGCGGCAGCATGCCGAAGATCATCGCCAGCGTGGTCATCAGGATCGGGCGCAGCCGCACCCGGGCGGCCAGCAGCAGCGCTTCGTCGCGCTCCAGCGGGCGCCCGGGCGTGCCGGGCAGACCGCATGGATGCGCCTCGGTGTGCACCTCGCCGGCGCGCGCACGGATGGCAAAGTCGATCAGCAAGATGGCGTTCTTCGTCACCAGGCCCATCAGCATCACGATGCCGATGATGGAGAACAGGTTCATCGTCGAGCCGAAGGCCAGCAGCATGACCACCACGCCGATCAGCGTGAGCGGCAGCGAGCTCATCAGCGCGATGGGCTGGATGAAGCTGCGGAACTGCGACGCCAGGATCATGTAGATGAAGATCACCCCCATCGCCAGCGCCGAAATGGCGTAGGCGAAGCTCTCCGCCATGTCCTTGGTCGAGCCGCCAAAGCGCCAGCGCATGCCGGTCGGGAAGGCGTGCTGGTCCAGCACGCGGCGGATGTCCGCCGACACCTCGCCCAGCGAGCGGCCATACACGTTGGCGGTGAATTCCACCTCGCGCGCCAGGTCGCGGCGGTTGATCTGGTTGGCGGTGGTGGCCTCGCGCAGCTCGGCCACTTGGCCCAGGCGCACCAGCCGGGGCGTGCCGTCGGCCGCGGTGCCCACCGCCAGGCTGAGCCGGGCCAGGTCGGCGGGGTCGTCGCGCGCTTCGGGGGCCAGGCGCACCTTCACGTCGACGTTCAGGTCGTCGCTGGCGCGCCAGTTGCCGATCGTCTGGCCGGCCACCAGCGCGCGCAGGCTGTTCGTGACCGCGCCCACCGACAGGCCCAGGTCGGCGGCGGCATCGCGTTTCACGTCCACCGCGACGGTGGGTTGGTCCGGTTTGGCGCTGCTGTCCAGGTCCACCAGCCCGGGGATGGCCAGCAGCTGGCTGCGCAGATGCTCGGACTGCTGGCGGAGTTCCTGCAGGTTGCTGCCCTGGATGGAAAACTGCAGCGGCTTGTTGCCCCCTACCGGGTCGAGCTGGCCGACATGCGTCACCGTGATGCCCGGGATGCGCGCCAGCCGCTCACGCAGCGGGCCGGTGAGCTGATCCTGATTGAGGGCGCGGTCCTTGCGGTCCACCAGCCGCACGTACATCACCGCGTAGATCTTGCCCTGCGCCTGGCCGGTGTTGATGGTCGTGAGCGTGTAGCGCACCTCCGGCCGCTCGCGCACGATGGCATCCACCTGGCGCACCTTGGCCTCGGTGACTTCCAGCGACGAACCGACTGGCGTGTGGAAGGCGATGGTCGTCTCGGAGAAGTCCGCCTTGGGCACGAACTCGCTGCCCAGCACGCGCAGCAGGCCGATCGACGCCACGAAGGTCAGGCCGGCGATCGCCACGGTGGCCAGCTTGTGGCGCAGTGACCAGGCGAGCGCCCGCTCGTACAGCCGCCCCAGCGCGTGCGAGAAGCGGTCCACCGCGTGGGTGACGCGCCCCAGCGTGCGGTCGTACAGCGTCTTGGGCTCGAAGGTCGCCCCATCGGCGTGTATCGCCGGGTCGTGCCAGACCGAGCTGAGCATCGGGTCCAGGGTGAAGCTGACGAACATCGAGATCAGCACCGCCGCGACGATGGTGATGCCGAACTGGTGGAAGAAACGCCCGATGATGCCGCCCATGAAGCCGATGGGCAGGAACACCGCGACGATCGACAGCGTGGTGGCCAGCACCGCCAGGCCGATCTCCGCGGTGCCGTCCAGCGCAGCGCGGCGCGCGTCCTTGCCCATCTGGACGTGGCGCACGATGTTCTCGCGCACCACAATGGCGTCGTCGATCAGCAGCCCCACGCACAGGCTCAGCGCCATCAGCGTGATCATGTTGATCGAGAAGCCGTAGAGCTGCATCACGAAGAAGGTGCCGATCAGCGCGATCGGCAGCGTCAGCCCGGTGATGACGGTGGAGCGCCAGGAGTTGAGGAAGAGGAAGACGATGCCGATGGTGAGCAACGCGCCCTCGAAGAGCGTCTGGCGCACGTTGGTGACCGCCACGCGGATCGGCCGCGCGTTGTCGCGCACCAGCTCCAGCGTGGCGCCGGCAGGCAGCTCGCCCTTCTCGCGCAGCTGTGCCACCGCGGCGTTCAGGCTGTCCACCACCGCGATGGTGTTCTCGCCCTGCGCCTTCAGCACGTCCAGCGCCAGCGTGCGCTGGCCGTTGTAGAGCGCCAGCGACTCCGCCTCCTCCGGCCCGTCGGCCACGCGGGCGACCTCGCCGAGGCGGATCAGCGTGCCGTTGCGCTTTGCGACCACGAGGCGCTCGAAGTCCTCCGGCCGCCCGACGCGGCCCTGCACCTGGACGACGCGTTCACGCTCCAGCGAGCGGAGCGCGCCGGCGGGCAGCTCCTGGTTCTCCGTTCGCACGGCGGCCATCACCTGCTCGGCACTGACGCCCAGCGCCTCCATCGCCGCCGGGTTGAGGTAGAGGTTGATCTCGCGCTTGATCGCCCCGACCAGCGCCACCGAGCCGACGCCGCGCACGTTCTCCAGCCGCTTGCGCAGCACCTGGTCGGCCCAGGTGGAGAGCTGCACCGCGTCGATGCGGCCATCCGGCGAGCTCAGCGCCACCGACCAGATCGGCCGCGAAGCGGGGTCGAAGCGCTGCACCTTGGGCTTCTTGACCTCCTCGCGCAGGCTCGCTTCCAGGATGGCGACCTTCTCGCGCACGTCCTCGGCGGCACGCCGCCCGTCGATCGACAGTTCGAACTGCACGATCACCACCGAGGTGCCCGAGTAGCTGCGCGAATAGAGCTGGTTGATGCCGTCGATGGCGTTGACGGCCTCCTCGACCTTGCGGGTGACCTCGGTCTCCACCACCTCGGCCGAGGCGCCGGGGTACTCCACCGACACCACCACGATCGGGAATTCGATGTCCGGGAACTGGTCGACCTTCAGCCCCTGGTAGGAGAACAGGCCCAGCACCAGCAGCGCGGCCATGACCATCGTGGCCAGCACCGGGTTGGCGATCGAGAGGCGGGTGAACCACATGGCGCTGTGCTGCCGGGGTCAGCGTGACGCGGCCGATGCCGCCAGTGCTCTGGGCACAGCCATCGCCGCCAGCCGGGCTGCCGCCCCATCGGCCACCAGCCCGAGGCTGCCGCGCAGCACCGGCGTGCCGGCTGCAATGCCCTCGCGCAACTCGACGTAGGGCTCGGTGGCGCCGGGCTCGTCGGCCGTGCCACGCGCACCCAGCAGCACCCGCCGATGCTGCACCCGGCCGTTCTCGAAGGCGATCACGTAGGGCCGCGAGGCATCCACCCGCACCGCCGACACCGGCACGCTGGGCACGGAGGCTGCCGCGGCGCGGGCGAGTGCAATCTCCCCGCGCGCGAACAGGCCGGCGCGCAGGCCCGGCGCCCCGCGCAGCCCCAGGTAGGCCAGCACGGCGCGCGTGCCCGCCTGGGCGCTGGGGTTGATCCGGACCACGGTGGCGGCGACGGGCTCGGCGCGGCCCTCCACCCACAGGCGTGCGCTGGCGCCCGGTGCCAGCACGGCGGCCTCGTCGGGCGGCAGGGCGGCTTCCAGTTCGAGGCGCGAGAGGTCGACGATCTCCAGCAGGCGCGCATCCACCGCCACGCGCTCGCCCGGCTGCGCCAGGCGCTGGGCCACCTGGCCGCTGATCGGGGCACGCAGCAGGGCATCGGCCTGCGCCTTGCGGGCCAGTTCCACCGCGGCCTGCACCGCCGCGAGGTTGGCCTGCGCGGCGTTGTCATTGGCCAGCGCGGTGTCCAGCGCGGTGGGCGAGATGAAGCCCTGTTCCACCAGCGCCCGGTTGTTCTGCAACTGGCGCAGCGTGATGTCCCGCTGGGCCCGCGCGGCGGCCACCTGCTGCTCGGCCTGCTTGAGCCGCCAGTCGAACTCGGTGGGGTCGATGCGGCCGACCAGCTCCCCGGCGCGCACGCTGTCGCCCTCGCGCGGCGTCAGCGCCAACAGCTCGCCGGCCACCTTGGCCTTCAGGACGGCGCTCTGCACCGGCTTCAGGCTGCCGGTGAACGTGACCGCGCGCGTGAGCGGTCGCCCACGCACCTCGACCAGATCGCCCGGTGCCAGCTCCAGCACCGCGGCGGCCGAGCCTGCCGAGGCGGCGGGCGCGCTCGCCGCCACCGTGGCGGCCCGGCGCGAGGGCACCTGGCGCCAGGCGAAGGCGCCCGCGAGCAAGGCCACCAGGACGGCGAAGAGGAGCAGGCCGGTGCGTCGCGTCATGTGGGGCGGCTTTCAGGTGCAACGGAAGTCGTGCCGGTGCCGGGGCTGCCCGAGCTGCCTGGGTCGCCACCCGGCAGCGTCAGGCCATGCAGCAGCAGTTCCATGTGCTGCTGGATGAAGTGCTGCGGATCGCCGAGGGCCTCGGAGGGGTGGCACACGCCGAGCGAGTGCTTGTGCACGCACAGCATCACCATCGGCAGCACCAGCGAATGCACCACCATCTCCACCGGCAGCGGGCGAAATTCGCCCATGGCGATGCCACGCTCAATGATCGCGCCCAGCAGCCGCTGCCCCGGGTCGACCACCTCGCGGAAATAGAACTCCGCGATCTCCGGGAAGTTGCGCACCTCGGCGATGACCAGCTTGAACACCCCGGAGGCGTCGCTGCGCAGCACATCGCTCCACCACAGCGTCAGCACGTTGCGCAGCAGGTCGGCGCAGGAGCCCTCGTGGCTGGCCACGAAGTCGGCCGCGGCGGCGATGCGGCTGGACAGGCGCTCGCGGATCACCGCCTTGAGCAGCTCTTCCTTGCTCTCGAAGTAGAGATAGAGCGTGCCCTTGGACACACCGGCGCGCCGCGCAACCTCCTCGGCCCGGGTGGCAGCGAAGCCCTTCTCGACGAACAGCGCCAGCGCCGCATCGAGCAGCTCCTGCGGACGTTCGGCCTTGCGGCGTTGGTGTGCGGGCGCGGCAGTGCTGCCGGGTGGGGTGGGGTCGTCGAGAACGGGGGACACGGCAGCAAGGCCAGTACCGCTGCGGCGAACCGCCCCGATCTGGCAGAAAATAAGTGACTGACTGGTCAGTAATGTAGTGGTGAGCTGATCGGGTGGTCAAGGCATCGGCGCTTGACACTTCTGTCGGTTCGGGTGGATGATGTTGGCAAAAGACAAGACCTGACCCTTCTTGTGACCCTTCTTGCCATGGAAATTCAGAGCCGTCTTATCGCTAGCGCAGCCAGCCTTGCCTTCAGTGCAGTCGCTGTTTGGTTCGTGCTGTTCAACAGCAGATTTACTTCGAACGGTGCCCCGCTGGCCGGCTATGAACTGCTGGTCTTCATGAGCATCTGCGTCCTTGCTGCGCTCGTCTTTGCTGCCTTTGGGGCGAAGAGTTTTAAGAGTCGTGCTTCATTGGCAGCGGTGGCGCTCGCAGTTGGTGTTGCAATCCCTTTCTTGGTCATTGCCATGCCGCTACTTTTCTGTCTCGTATTCCAATGCCGTGGATTCGACTGGCCGTAGACCGCCCAGTCGTTTGATACAGAGGGGAGCTGGAGGTCAAGGGTCCTGGGGGTTAGGTCTCTGGGTACGGGGTCAGGTCTTGAGTATTGCCTAATGATGTGAGATTAAGTCCCTGATGCAAGAATCCGCCTCCCGTTGCCCACCGGAGCCCTCATGTTCGACAGTCCGAAGTCCGCCCATCCCAGCAGGTCCGTTGCAGGCGGAGGTGTTGGCCGCCGGCAATGGCTCGGCCGGGCTGGCTTGCTCGTGCTCGCGCCGCTGGCCGGTTGCGCGGCGCTCTACCCGCGCGAGATTGGCCTCAGCGAGGCGGAGTTGCTCAGTGCGCTGGCCTCGCGCTTTCCGGCCGAGCAGCGGGTGATGCAGATCTTCGACCTGAAGCTGGCGCGCCCGCGGCTGAAGCTGCTGCCGGCGGACAACCGCGTCGCCATCGCGCTGGACCTGGGGCTGCAGGACACCGTGCTGCGCCGGCAGATGGACGGCGGCCTGGGCTTCACCACCGGGCTGCGCTACGACGCCGGCCGGCAGAGCGTGGTGCTGACCGGCGTGCGGGCCGACAGTGCGTCCATCGATGGGCTGCCCCGTGTGCTGGCGGGCACGGTCAACCAATGGGGCGGCTGGCTGGCCGAGCAGCTGCTTGAAGGGGCGGTGGTGCGCAAGGTGTCCGACGACGAGCTCAGGCAGGTGCGCAGCCGCGGCCTGCACCCCGGCGCGATCCGGGTGACGGACCGCGGGGTGGCGCTGGCGCTCGAAGAAGAAGCGTCGGCGCGCTGACGTGCCGGCTGGCCGCGTCAGTCGCCGCGCTTGGCGGCGATCAGCGGCTTGACGTCCGAGGCCGGGATGCGTGGGCGGTCGGCCTCGACCGCTGCCAGCGGTGCCACCTCGACCAGCGAGGCCAGGCTGCGCCGCGTCAGCTCCTGGTAGGTGCCGGTGCCGGCGCGCTTCCAGGCGATCTCGTCGTCGCTTAGGTCGCGCACCACCTTGGCGGGCACACCGGCCACCAGCTTGGCCGGCGGGATCTTCAGTCCTGCGCGCACGAAGGCGCAGGCGGCGACGATGCTCTTCTCGCCGATCTCGGCCTCGTCCATCACCACCGCGTTCATGCCCACCAGCGCGTCGCGCCGCACCACGCAGCCGTGCAGCACCGCGCCGTGGCCGATGTGGCCGTTGACCTCGACGACGGTGTCGGTGCCCGGGAAGCCGTGCATCACGCAGGTGTCCTGCAGATTGGCACCTTCCTCGATGACGATGCGGCCGAAGTCACCGCGCAGGCTGGCCAGCGGGCCGATGTAGGCGCCGGGGCCGACGATGACGTCGCCGATCAGCACTGCGCTGGGGTGAACGTAGGCCGTGGGGTCGACGACGGGGATCACGCCGTCGATGGCGTAGCAGGGCATGGGGTCTCCTTGGTGGGTGGCCTTAGCAAACTCTGGCCGTGATGTCTTTGCGTTGGATCAGTCTTCCGCGCTGAGGGGTTCTCAGGGTCAATCCCGAGGCCAATCGGATTGCGGTGGATCAAGTTGGAGGCTACGATTTACTTACCGGTCGGTCAAGAATGTTTTGAACCCAGGAGACAGTGTGACGATGAGCCAGCCAGAGCCCCAGGTCCTGATCCAGCAAGACGCTGCGGTGCGCACGCTGACGCTGAACCGCCCCAAGGCGCTCAACAGCTTCACCACCTCGATGCACGCCGAGCTGCTGGCAGCGCTGAACGCGGCGGCCGATGACGCCAGCGTGCGCTGCGTGGTCATCACCGGCGCGGGCCGGGGCTTTTGCGCCGGGCAGGACCTGAGCGACCCGGCCATCGCGCCGAAGATGGTCGACGGGCAGATGCTGCCGCCCGCCGAGCAGCCGGACATCGGCGACCTGATCGAGGCCTGCTACCGCCCGCTGGCGCTGCGCGTGCAGACGATGCCGGTGCCCGTGATCGCGGCGGTCAACGGCGTGGCGGCCGGGGCGGGCGCCAACTTCGCGCTGGGCTGCGACCTGACGGTGGCGGCGCGCTCGGCCAGCTTCATCCAGGCCTTCTCGAAGATCGCGCTGGTGCCCGACTGCGGCGGCACCTGGTGGCTGCCGCGCCTGGTCGGCCGCCAACGGGCCATGGGCCTGGCGATGCTCGGCGACAAGCTGGGCGCCGAGCAGGCGGCGGCCTGGGGTCTGATCTGGCAGTGCGTCGACGACGCTGAACTGGGCGCCACGGTGGCGGCGCTGGCCGCGCGGCTGGCCGCCATGCCGGCGCGGGCGCTGGTCGAGACCCGCCGCGCCTTCGACGCCGCCGCAGGCATGGGCTACGACGAGGCGCTGGTCAACGAGGGTCGGCTGCAGTCCGAGCTGGGCCATGCGGGCGACTATGCGGAGGGGGTGACCGCCTTCTTTGCCAAGCGCGTGCCAACCTTCACCGATCGTTGATCCGATCTCATCACTCACCATGACGATGACCCCCCAGCAGACCGCGGAATTCGTCCGCGATGGCATGTACGCCCAGGACCACGCGGTGCGCGCGCTCGGCATCCAGATCACCGACATCGGCCCCGGCCGGGCCATGGCGGTGATGACGGTGCGCCGCGACATGGTCAACGGCTTTGCGATCTGCCACGGCGGCTTGGTGGCCACGCTGGCGGACACGGCCTTTGCCTACAGCTGCAACTCGTACAACGAGATGACGGTGGCCTCGGGCTTCGACGTCGACCTCTTTGCCGCCTCCCGCGAGGGCGACGTGCTCACCGCGGTGGCCGAGGAGGTGCATCAGGCCGGCCGCACCGGTGTCTACGACATCCGCGTCACCAATCAGCGCGGTGAGCGCATCGCGGTGTTCCGCGGCCGCTCCTACCGCATGAAGGGGCGGCCGACCGTGGCGCCCCAGAGCGCCAGCTGACGCCGCCATCGACTTTTCACGCGCCCGCACCGACCGGCCGAAGCCGGCAGCCCGACGCGCAGACCATCCACCGCATCGAGGAGACAAGCCCATGCCCGTCAAGCGCCCCGCGCCCGGAGACCTGGAGCCCATCGAAACCGCCAGCCGCGACGAGCTGCAGGCGCTGCAATTGCAGCGCTTGAAATGGTCGCTGCAGCACGCCTACGACAACGTGCCGCACTACCGCAGCTCCTTCGACGAGAAGGGCGTGCACCCCAGCGACCTGAAGACGCTGGCGGACCTGGCCAAGTTTCCCTTCACCAGCAAGGCGACGCTGCGCGACAACTACCCCTTCGGCCTGTTCGCGGTGCCGCGCGAGCGGGTGGCGCGAGTCCATGCCTCGTCGGGCACCACGGGCAAGCCTACGGTGGTGGGCTACACCCGCAACGACATCGACCACTGGGCCGACCTGGTGGCGCGCTCGATCCGTGCGGCGGGCGGCCGGCCGGGCGACATCGTGCATGTGGCCTATGGCTACGGCCTGTTCACCGGTGGCCTGGGCGCGCACTACGGCGCCGAGCGGCTGGGTTGCACCGTGATCCCGATGTCGGGCGGCCAGACCGAGAAGCAGGTGCAGCTGATCACCGACTTCAAGCCGGACATCATCATGGTCACCCCCAGCTACATGCAGGTGATCATCGAGGAGATGCGGCGGCAGGGGATGGACCCGGCGGCCTGTTCGCTGAAGGTCGGCATCTTCGGTGCCGAGCCCTGGACCGAGGCCATGCGCCGCGAGATCGAGCGCGACGCCGGCATCGATGCGGTGGACATCTACGGCCTGTCCGAGGTGATGGGCCCGGGCGTGGCCAATGAGTGCATCGAGACCAAGGACGGCCCGGTGATCTGGGAGGACCACTTCTACCCCGAGATCATCGACCCGCTGACCGGCGAGGTGCTGCCCGAGGGCAGCGAGGGCGAACTGGTCTTCACCACGCTGACCAAGGAGGCGCTGCCGGTGATCCGCTACCGCACCCGCGACCTCACGCGCCTGCTGCCGCCGACGGCACGCAGCATGCGCCGCATGGGCAAGATCGTCGGCCGCAGCGACGACATGCTGATCATCCGCGGCGTGAACCTCTTCCCGACGCAGATCGAGGAGATCGTGCTCGGCCACGGCCAGCTGTCGGGCCAGTACCAGCTGGTGGTCACCCGCAACGGCCACCTCGACAAGCTGAAGGTGCGCTGCGAGCTGCTGCCCCAGCACGTGCACGCCGATCTGGCCGAGATCGCCGGCACGCTGGAACACCGCATCAAGACGCTGTGCGGCGTCAGCAGCAAGGTCGAGGTGTGCGCGCCCGAGGCGATCGAGCGCACCCTGACCGGCAAGGCCCGCCGCGTCATCGACCGCCGCTGACAGCACGGGCGACCCTTCGAGAGGAAAGCAAGACCATGTACACGCAAGCCCTGGATGTGATGGCCAAGGAGGGCGCTCCGGCCGCGAAGCCGCTGCGCTCTGCCGAGGAGCTGCGGCTGGAAGAGCCCCTGCAACAGCGCTTCGACGCGCGCATCGACGACGGCGGCTTCATCGAGGCCAAGGACTGGATGCCCGATGACTACCGCCGGACGCTGGTGCGGCAGATCAGCCAGCACGCGCACTCGGAGATCGTCGGCATGCTGCCCGAGGGCAACTGGGTGTCGCGCGCACCCACGCTCAAGCGCAAGGCGATCCTGCTGGCCAAGATCCAGGACGAGGGTGGCCACGGCCTGTACCTCTACGCCGCCGCCGAGACGCTGGGCACCAGCCGCGACGAGCTGCTCGGCGCGCTGCACAGCGGCAAGGCCAAGTACAGCTCGATCTTCAACTACCCGACCCTGACCTGGGCCGACGTGGGCGTGATCGGCTGGCTGGTGGACGGCGCGGCCATCATGAACCAGGTGCCGCTGTGCCGCTGCAGCTACGCGCCCTACGCGCGGGCGATGATCCGCATCTGCCGCGAGGAGAGTTTCCACCAGCGCCAGGGCTACGACAGCCTGCTGGTGATGATGCAGAACGGCACCGACGCCCAGCGCGCGATGGTGCAGGACGCGGTGAACCGCTGGTGGTGGCCCAGCCTGATGATGTTCGGCCCGCCGGATGGCGAATCCACCCACAGCGCGCAGAGCATGCGCTGGGGCATCAAGCGCATCAGCAACGACGACCTGCGGCAGAAGTTCGTCGACGCCACGGTCGAGCAGGCCAAGGTGCTGGGCGTGACGATGCCCGATCCGGACCTGAAGTGGAACGAAGAGCGCCAGCACTTCGACTTCGGCAGCATCGACTGGGACGAGTTCTGGCGCGTGGTGGGCGGCGAAGGCCCCTGCAATCGCGAGCGCCTGGGCATGCGCGTGAAGGCCTGGGACGATGGCGCCTGGGTGCGCGAGGCCGCGCTGGCCCATGCTGAAAAACAGGCGCAGCGCGCCCGGCAGGCCGCCGCCTGAAACGCAAGACGAGACGAATCTCCATGAGCAACGACAGCACCCACCGCGACACCACACCGCCCCGCAACGAATGGCCCCTCTGGGAAGTCTTCGTGCGCAGCAAGGCCGGCCTGGACCACAAGCACTGCGGCAGCCTGCACGCCCCCGACTCGGCCATGGCCGTCCAGCTGGCGCGCGACGTCTACACCCGCCGCCAGGAAGGCACCAGCGTCTGGGTGGTGCGCTCCGAGCACATCGTTGCCAGCGACCCGGGCGACAAGGACATGTACTTCGACCCGGCGGAGGACAAGGTCTACCGGCACCCGAGCTTCTACAAGCTGCCGGACTCTGTCGATCACATGTGACCGGTCGATCAGCATGACCACACCGTCCATCACCGTCAGCCCCGACCCGCAGCTGCAGTACTTGCTGCGCCTGGCCGACACCTGCCTGATCCACGCCCAGCGCCTGGCCGAGTGGTGCGGCCACGCGCCGATCCTGGAAGAGGACATCGCGCTGACCAACCTCTCGCTGGACCTGATCGGCCAGTCCCGCGCGCTCTACAGCCACGCCGCCACGGTCGAGCAGCGGCTGACCGGCGTGACGCGCGACGAGGACACCTACGCCTTCCTGCGCGAGGAGCGTGACTACCGCAACCCGACCCTGGTCGAGTTGCCGCTGCGCCGCGGCATCAGCGGCCCGGCGGAGGACTTTGCCGGCACCGTGCTGCGCAACCTGCTGGTGGCCACGCTGCTCAAGCAGGTGTGGGAGGCGCTGAGCGCGCCCGGCGGCACGGCCGACGCCGAGCTGGCCGCCATCGCCGCCAAGTCGCTCAAGGAGGCGCGCTACCACCAGCAGCACTCGGCCGACTGGGTGGTCCGCCTGGGCGACGGCACCGAGGAATCCGCCCGCCGCCTGCGCGACGCGCTGCAGCGCCAGTGGCCCTACGTGGCCGAGCTGTTTGAGTCCGACGCGGTCGACGCCGCTGCGGCGGCAGCCGGCCTCGGCCCGCGCATGGCCGATCTGCGTGCGGCCTGGGACGCGGAGATCAACCAGGTCTTCACCACCGCCGGGCTGACGACGCCCAAGGCGACCCCCTTCCGCAGCACCGGCCGTCAGGGTGTGCACAGCGAGCACATGGGCTTCCTGCTGGCCGAGATGCAGTCGCTGCAGCGCGCCTATCCCGGGGGCGTGTGGTGAGCCAGCGCATCGCTGCCGCACCCGCTGAGACTGATGCCGACCGCGCCGCGCTGGCCTGGGCTGCGCTCGCCACGGTGATGGATCCGGAGGTGCCGGTGGTCTCGCTGGTCGAGCTGGGCATCGCCCGCGAGGCCCGGCTGGCCCCCGACGGCGCGGTGGAAATCGTCCTCACGCCGACCTACTCCGGCTGCCCGGCCACCGAGCTGATCGAGCAGCAGGCGCGCGCCGCGGTCGAGGCCGCCGTGCCCGGCCCGGTGCGGGTGCTGACGCAGCGCGCCCCGGCCTGGACCACCGACTGGATCAGCGCCGAGGGCCGGCGCAAGCTGCGCGAGTACGGCATCGCCCCACCGGGACCTGCCGAAGTGCACGGCGGTGGTGAGTCCGTGATCCGCTTCATGCCCCGGGCCGCTTCGGTGACCTGCCCGCGATGCGACAGCCCGGACACCGAGCGCCTCTCCGCCTTCGGCTCCACCGCCTGCAAGGCCCTGTACCGCTGCCGCGCCTGCCGCGAGCCTTTTGAACACTTCAAGCCGATCTGACCGGTCGACGCCAACGGACTTTCCAGATGACCCGCCTGAGTTTCCATCCGCTGCGTGTGGCCTCGGTGCAGCCCGACACCGACGAGGCGGTGATCGTGACCTTCAACTGCCCGAGCGAGCTGCGCGAGACCTTTGCCTACACCCAGGGCCAGTACCTGACGCTGCGCCAGACGCTGGGCGGCGAGGAGCTGCGCCGCAGCTACTCGATCTGCGCCGGCGTGGACGACGCCACGCTGCGCGTGGGCGTGCGCCGCGTGGCCGGTGGGCGCTTCTCCAACTGGGTGCAGCGCGAGCTGAAGGCCGGCGACACGATCGAGGTGATGCCGCCGCAGGGCCGCTTCTTCGTGCCCGTCGAGGCCGACAGCCGCCGCCACTACCTGGGGCTGGCGGGCGGCAGCGGCATCACGCCGATCCTCTCGATCATGAAGACGGTGCTGGCGCGTGAGCCCGGCAGCCGCTTCACGCTGATCTACGGCAACCGCCGCCAGGCCTCCACGATGTTCAAGGAGGAGCTGGAGGACCTGAAGAACCGCTACATGACGCGGTTGACCTTGCACCACGTCTTCTCCGACGAGTTCACCGACGTGCCGCTGCAGTCCGGCGTGATGAACCGGGAGAAGATTGGTGAGTTCCTGGGCGGCCTGATCGATGCGGCGTCAATCGACCACGCCTTCGTCTGCGGCCCCTACCAGATGAACGACGAGGCCGAGGCCGCGCTGCGCACCGCCGGTGTGCCGGCCGAGCGCATCCACATCGAGCGCTTCGGTGCACCGCTGCCCAACGCCACCGATGCGCTCAAGCACGAGGCCAAGCCAGGCGACGCGCCGCAGGCCACCATCGTGGTGATGCGCGACGGCCTGCAGCGCGAAGTGCCCTACCGCAACGGCGATGCGAGCATCCTCGACGCGATCGCCGCCGCGGGGCTGGAGGCGCCGTATTCCTGCAAGAGTGGCGTGTGCGCCACCTGCCGCTGCCGCGTGCTGGAAGGCCAGGTGCGCATGGACCGCAACTTCTCGCTCGAAGCAGCGGACCTGGCGGCCGGCTTCGTGCTGACCTGCCAGGCGCATCCGCTCACCGAGCGGGTCTTGCTCAGCTTCGACGACCGCTGACCGGGATTCCGACGCCATGGCACGCGGACGTTCGGCCGGCTACGACGACCAGCGCGAGGCCATCCTCGCGCAGGCGGCGGCGCTGTTCGCCCAGCGCAGCTACACCGGTACCTCGATGAACGAGGTGGCCGCGGCCTGTGGCGTCAGCAAGCCGGCGCTGTACCACTACGTGCGCGACAAGCAGGCGCTGCTGGTGCAGATCTGCCTGGCGCACATCGAGCGGCTGCAGCGCCTGGTCGACAGCGTGGAGGCCGAGGGCCTGCCGCCCGAGCCGCGGCTGCGCGCGCTGATCCTGCGCTTCGTCGAGGCCTACGCCGACTCGCAGAATCAGCACCGCGTGCTGACCGAGGACGAGAAGTTCCTGCCCGAGGCCGACCGTGAACGCGTGCGCGAGGGCGAGCGTCGCGTGGTGGCCGCCTTCGCCCGTGCGCTGGCCGCCGTGCGGCCCGGCGAGGACTTCGCCACCCTGCACAAGCCGCTGACGATGCTGCTGTTCGGGATGATCAACTGGATGTTCACCTGGCTCAAGCCCGAGGGCGCGCTCAGCCACGCCGACATGGCACCGGTGGTGGCCGACCTGTTCTTCGGCGGCCTGCAGGCCGTCCGCGTGCCGCACCCGACGCCGAGTTTTTCCCCCGCGACCCCTGCCATCTTTCCGACCCCTGAGACGACCCCCTGAAGGAGACAACCCAATGAAGACCAAGACCTTTACCAACTGGACCCGCACCCTGATCGCCGGCGCCGCTCTGATTGCCGCCAGCGGCGCCGCCCTGGCCGACATCACCGTGGGCGTGACCGTCTCGGCCACCGGCCCGGCCGCCTCGCTGGGCATCCCGGAGAAGAACACCATCGCGCTGATGCCCACCACCATCGGCGGGCAGAAGGTGAACTACGTCGTGCTGGACGATGCGTCGGACACCACCAAGGCGGTGGGCAACACCCGCCGCCTCATCACCGAGGACAAGGTCGACGTGATCCTGGGCTCCACCACCACGCCGAACTCGCTGGCGATGATCGACGCCGTCTCCGAAGCGCAGGTGCCGATGATCTCGATGGCTGCGTCGGCGCGCATCGTCGAGCCGCAGGATGCCAAGAAGCGCTGGGTCTTCAAGACGCCGCAGAACGACATCATGATGTCGCTGGCCATCGTCAGCCACATGGCCGACAACGGCGTCAAGAAGGTCGGCTTCATCGGCTTTGCCGACGCCTATGGCGAGGGCTGGTACGGCGAGTTCAGCAAGGCCGCGGCGCTCAAGGGCATCCAGATCGTCGCCAACGAGCGCTACGCGCGCAACGACACCTCCGTGACCGCGCAGGTGCTCAAGCTGGTCGGCGCGCAGCCGGACGCGGTGCTGGTGGCCGGATCCGGCACGCCGGCGGCGCTGCCGGCCAACGCGCTGTCCGAACGGGGCTACAAGGGCAAGATGTACCAGACCCATGGCGTGGCGAACAACGACTTCCTGCGCGTGGGCGGCAAGGCCGTGGAGGGCACTTACCTGCCCGCCGGCCCGGTGCTGGTGGCCGACCAGCTGCCGGCCAACCACCCGCTGAAGAAGAGTGCGCAGAACTACGTCCAGAAGTACGAGGCCGCCTACGGCAAGGGCAGCGTCAGCACCTTTGGCGCCCACGCCTGGGACGCCGGCCTGCTGATGACCGCCGCGGTGCCGGTGGCGCTGAAGAAGGCCCAGCCCGGTACGCCGGCCTTCCGCGCTGCGCTGCGCGACGCGCTGGAGCAGGTCAAGGAGCTGCCCGGCGCGCACGGCATCTTCAACATGTCCGCCGGTGACCACCTGGGGCTGGACCAGCGGGCACGGGTGATGGTGAAGATCGAGGGTGGGGCCTGGAAGTACCAGCCGTAAGGGCTGCCCCTCTTGTTTCTGTTTCCTTGCGGGGGCAGAAACAAATCCCCCCTCACCCCCCTTTTTCAAAAGGGGGAATCACACAGTCCCTTGCTCCGTGTTCCTCCCCCCTTTGAAAAAGGGGGGCAGGGGGGATTTCCCCACACCCACCACCGCCATGACGACCCTTCTCCAAAGCCACATCGCCGGCCGCTGGCTTGGCGCGACTCCCGCGCAGACGCTGCGCAGCGCCGTGAACGGCCGGCCGGTGGCGGCCACGCACGCGGAAGCCATCGACTTCGGCGAGGCGGTGCACTTCGCCCGCACGGTCGGCCTGCCCGGGCTGCTGGCGCTGGACTTTCAGCAGCGCGCGGCGCGGCTGAAGGCGCTGGCCAAGTACCTGGTCGAGCGCAAGGAGCAGCTCTACGCCGTGTCGGCCCACACCGGCGCGACCCGTGCGGACAGCTGGATCGACATCGAGGGCGGTACCGGCACGCTCTTCGCCTACGCCAGCGCCGGCAGCAACGAGCTGCCCAGCGGCAACTTGGTGCACGAGGGTCCGGCACTGAACCTGGGCAAGACGGGGCGCTTCGGCGGCACGCACATCCTGGTGCCGCGCGGCGGCCTGGCGGTGCACATCAACGCCTTCAACTTCCCCGTCTGGGGGCTGCTGGAGAAGTTCGCCCCCAGCTTCCTGGCGGGCATGCCCTGCATCGGCAAGCCCGCCACCGCCACCAGCTACCTGACCGAGGCGCTGGCGCGGCTGATCGAGACCAGCGGGATCCTGCCCGCCGGCGCGCTGCAGTTGGTGATCGGTGGCACTGGTGACCTGCTCGACCGGCTCGACGGCCGTGACGTGGTCACTTTCACCGGCTCGGCCGACACCGCCGCGAAGCTGCGCGTGCACCCGAATGTGGTGCGCCACAGCATCCCGTTCAACGCCGAGGCGGACTCGCTGAACTGCGCCATCCTGGCGCCGGAGGTCACGCCCGACGACGCCGAGTTCGACCTCTTCGTCAAGGAGGTGGCGCGCGAGATGACGGTCAAGGCCGGCCAGAAGTGCACCGCGATCCGCCGCGCCATCGTGCCGCGCCGCCACCTGGACGCGGTGGCCGAGGCGCTGCGCGCGCGACTCGCCAAGACGGTGATCGGCGACCCGGCGGTGGAGGGCGTGCGCATGGGCGCGCTGGCCTCGCACGCCCAGGTGGCCGACGTGGCCGAAAAGATCGCCCGCCTGCGCGAGGCGGCCGAGGTGGTGCACGACGGCAGCGCCGGCTTCGCGCCGCTGGGCGAGGGGGTGGGCGAGGGCGCCTTCCTTGCGCCGATGCTGCTGCGCGCGCGCAACCCGCTGGGCGACGACACGGTGCACGCGGTCGAGGCCTTCGGCCCGGTCAGCACACTGATGGCCTACGAGGACCTGGACGAAGCGCTGACGCTGGCCGCGAAGGGGCAGGGCAGCCTGGTTGGCACGCTGGTGACCAAGGATCCGGCGGTGGCGGCAAAGGTCATCCCGGTCGCCGCCGCGCTGCACGGCCGCCTGCACATCCTGGATGCCGAGGCCGCGCCCGAGTCCACCGGCCACGGCTCGCCATTGCCGCTGCTCAAGCACGGTGGCCCGGGCCGCGCGGGCGGGGGCGAGGAGCTGGGCGGCATCCGCGCCGTGCACCACTACCTGCAGCGCTGCGCGGTCCAGGGCTCGCCGACGATGCTGGCGGCGGTCACCGGCGAATACGTGCGCGGTGCGAAGCGCATCGAGACCGAGATTCACCCCTTCCGCCGCCACTTCGAGGACCTGCAGATCGGCGAGAGCCTGCTGACGCACCGCCGCACGGTGGGCGAGGCGGACATCGTCGCCTTCGGTGGCATCTCAGGCGACTACTTCTACATGCACTTCGACGAAGTGGCGGCCAAGGACTCGCCCTTCGGCAAGCGCATCGCGCACGGCTACTTCGTGCTGTCGGCGGCGGCGGGGCTGTTCGTCAGTCCAGCACCGGGGCCGGTGCTGGCCAACTACGGGCTGGACACGCTGCGCTTCGTCAAGCCGGTGGGCATTGGCGACACCATCCAGGCGCGCCTGACCGCCAAGCGCAAGATCGACCGCCAGAAGGTCGACGCCCAGGGCCGTGGCCAGGGCGTGGTGGCCTGGGACGTGGAAGTCACCAACCAGCTCGGCGAGCTGGTGGCCAGCTACGACATCCTGACGCTGGTGGCCAAGCGCGGCTGATCCAGTTCCCGCTGTTTCAACGGCCCAGCGGCCCGGCACGCTTCAAGCGGCCGGGCCGTTTTGCATTTTGGGTGGCGGCCAGGCCGGTGGGATGGGCTTTTCAGCGGGTTGTGGAGCGGCTTTCCACCGGTGCCGGTGCCTGGCTGGCGGCCGGGCCGCTGCCCTTGAGCTCGCGTGCGGCGGCGCTGGCGGCCGAGCCCACGCGCTGGGCGCCCTCCTTGGCGCCACCCCAGGCCTGCTTGGCCGCGGCCGACGCGGCCGATGCGGCCTCGCGCGCACCCTGCGCCACGCTGCCGCCGATCTTGCGGGCCTCGCTGCCGATGGTGCGCCCGGCTTCACGGGCCTGATCCGCCACGCCGCCGACGATGCTCCGGTTGGGGCCGCTGGTGGCCGAGTCTGCAGCAGCAGGGGCCGCTGGCTGTGCGGCCGGCTGGGCCCCGGCGGCGCCGTGCAGCAGCAGACCCGCCGCAACCAGGGCGAGGGCCTGGCGCAGGGACCATGCCTGTGCGCCGGGGTTCGAGCGGAGAAGGTTCGGGGTCATCTTCATCATGCAAAGCCTAACGGGAAACGGCTGGCGCACGGCGACGCCTGGCCTGCGGCGGGTGTGTGCAGAGGTAATCGGGGCCCCCCGCGCCGGCTCGCACCGCCCCGCGCCGGCCCAGGGGAGGCGAGCCACCAGCGCGCCCGGCCAACGACGGTGTCGCTTGCTGTCGACGCCAGGGCCCGTTCCGGCCCGCGACACACTCGGACAGGGTGTGCAATATGCATCGAAAGTTACATAGGGTTTCGATTGAGTTGCATAATTTCTCACGAATCGACCACGGGATCCGCAAATGAGCACAAGAGGCAATGGGTTTGGACGCCAGGTGATGGCCGCGTTGACGGTGGGCGCGCTGGCCTTGGGGGCCGTGGGTCTGGCCGGCTGTGGCGGTGGCGACAACGCCAGCACCACCAGCAGCAGCGAGACGACCACTGAGCCGCCCGTGACCTACCCGGTCGAGGCGACGCTGGCGACGCTGTTCACCACCGAGAACGACCTGCTCTACTCGGCCTATGTGGACCCCGCCAACCGGGAGGACTACGGTTTCGCCACCCACATCACACCGGCGGCCGAGGATCACATCGTCCAGTTCGGCGGCAAGGGCGACATCCTGGTCAGGGTGTCGTACATGACGAGCACCCTGTCGCGCAACGGGGCGAAGGTCTGGGACAGCAAGGCGACCCTTCTGTACACGACCTCGCCGCTGGTCTGGCACGGCCAGATCGATGACGAGGGCACCTACAGCGTTCACGAGCCGGTCAATGCCCTGCCGGCACGGGCAGTGGTGGGCACCCGCTCGAACTGGTTCACCTCGGTCGACTACACCAGCCGCGACCGCACGACCGTCAAGCAGCGCACCACGGTGGACTACTTCCTGGCCGCGGGCGACGTGGCCGGTACCGCCTGGCTCTGCCTGGACTTCAAGGTCAAGGAAGAGGCCACCGGCGCGTTGCAGAACAGCACCACCTGCATGAAGACCAACACCACCGGCGCGGTGCTGGGCGTCAAGCGCAGCGGCGCTTCGGTGCTGTGACGGCCTGATGCCGGCGCGGCGGGGCAGCGCTGTCAAGCCCTGAACCGCCCGCGGCGACACAGTGTGCGCAGGCGCAAGGCCTGGTGTCAGGTCGAGGCGGAGAATCCGCACAAACCCGCAGATGGAATCGGACGTACCCCCACCCGGGGGACGCCGTGAGTTGTCGCTGCGACTTGTGTCGACCGCCTCCCGACCTGAGAGCCAACGTGCCGAGCGCTTTTCACTTCTCGATCTCACCCTTTGACTGCCTGAACAGCGAAGAGCGCACCCTGGTGCGCAACAGCCTGGACATCGCCTACTTCCGCGAGGGTGCGGAAATCCTCACCCCCGGGGCCCATCCCGAACACCTGTTCGTGCTGATCAAGGGCTACGTGCAGCAGTGGGACGGCGACGAGCTGGTGGCCACCTACGGGCCGGACGACAGCTTCGACGGCCGGGCGCTCGTGTCGGGCAAGGCCTCCAGCCGCTTCGTGGCGGCCGAGGAGGTGGTGGCCTACCAGCTGGCCAAGGAGGCGGTCAGCGAGCTGATCGCCAGCAACGCCACCTTCGGTGCGCTGCTGTTCTCCGACCTGTCGAAGAAGCTCAGTGCGCTGGCCGAGCGTGAGGGCGAGCACGAGCTGCAGTCCCTGACGATGGCGCGTGTGGAAGAGGTCTTCATCCGCCCGGCCGCCTGGGTGGACGCGGACGACGACATCGTCAGCGTCGTGCGGGTGTTCCGTGACAAGCGCACCACCAACGTGATGGTGCGCGACAACCAGACCGACCCGCCGCGCCAGGGCGTGTTCACGATCACCGGGCTGGAGCGGGCGGTGCTGCACGGCACGCCGCTCAACGAGTTGAAGGTGCGCGAACTGGCAACCTTCAAGCTGATCACGGTGAAGCCGAAGGATCCGCTGTTCGAGGCGCTGGCGCTGATGATCCGCCACAAGATCCACCGCCTGGTGGTGATGGATGGGGAGCACATCATCGGCTTCCTGCAGCAGCTGGACCTGCTGAGCTTCCTGTCCAACCACTCCTACCTGATCATGTTGCAGATCCTGGAGGCCCAGGACCTGGCAACGCTGCAGACCACCGCGGAGCAGATCACCCGCTCGGTCACGATGCTGCACCGTGCCGGCACCAAGGTCGAGCAGATCGCCCGGCTGGTGCAGGAACTCAACGCCAAGCTCTTCGAGCGCGCCTGGCAGCTGATCGCCCCGCCCGACCTGGTGGCCAACTCCTGCCTCTTCGTGATGGGCAGCGAGGGCCGCGGTGAGCAGATCCTCAAGACCGACCAGGACAACGGCCTGATCCTGCGCGACGGCTATGTCTGCGAGCACGACCTCGGCGCGGTCTGCCAGCGCTTCTCGGACGCGCTGGCCAGCTTCGGCTACCCGGAGTGCCCCGGGAAGATCATGGTGTCGAACGCCGAATGGCGCCACCCGGCCACCGCCTTTGCGCAGCGGGCCAAGGGCTGGCTGCTGCATCCCTCGGGCGACAACATGATGGCGCTGGCGATCTTCCTCGACGCCCACGCGGTGTGCGGCGATGCCACGCTGCTGGAGCAGGTCCGCGGGGAGCTCTTCAAGCTGGCCACCGACAACGGCATGCTGCTGGCGCGCTTTGCCGCGGCGATCGAGTCCTTCGAGGAGGGGCAGGGCTGGTGGAACAAGCTGCTGTCGCTGGGCGGCGATGAAGCCAACCAGCTGGACCTGAAGAAGGCCGGCACCTTCCCGCTGGTGCACGGCGTGCGGGCGCTGGCCCTGGAGGCGCGCTTGAGCCAGACCAGCACCGCGGCGCGCATCGAGGCGCTGGTGACGGCCGAGAAGCTGCCGGCGCAGATGGGAGCCGACCTGGTCGAGTGCCTGCGCTTCTTCATGGCGCTCAAGCTCAAGACCGGCTTGCAGGCCATCGTGCTGGGCAAGCAGCCGGGCGGCATCCGGGTCGACAAGCTCTCCAGCCTGGACCGCGACCTGTTGAAGGACGCGCTGGGCGTGGTCAAGCGCTTCAAGGCGATGCTGCGCACGCATTACCGCCTCGACGTGCTGTGAGGGGGCGGCCAACATGAAATGGGGTCTGAAGCCTGCCTGGCAGGCACTGCGGCGCGAGTGGATGCTCTACCACATGGGCGACCAGCGCTTTCGCTTCATGTTCGACGCACCGCCGGAGAACGAGTGGGTGTCGGTGGACTGCGAGACCACCGGCCTGAACGTGGGGCGCGACGAGATCATCTCGATCGGTGCCGTGCGCATCGTCGGCGACCGCATCCTGACCAGCCAGCGGCTGGAGCTGATCGTCAAGCCGAGCAAGGGCGTCTCGGCCGACAGCATCCGGGTGCACCGCCTACGTGAGCAGGACGTGGCGCAGGGGCTGGACCCCGACGAGGCGATCAAGCAGTTGCTGCACTTCATCGGCAGCCGCCCGCTGGTGGGCTACTACCTCGAATTCGACGTCGCGATGCTCAACAAGGTGATCTTCCCGATCCTTGGCATGGGCCTGCCGCAGCCGAAGTTCGAGATCTCGGCGATGTACTTCGAATACAAGAACCGCCGGCTGGCGCCGCACATGCAGAGCGTCACGAACATCGACCTGCGCTTCGCCACGCTGATGGACGACCTGGGCCTGCCGCTGCGAGATGCGCACGATGCCGTCAACGACGCGGTGATGGCCGCGATGGCCTTCACCAAACTGCGCCACCTGAACCGTCTGGCCTGAGCTCGGCCTGAGGGAGAGGCGGCGCGGGCCGACGGATCAGAACGTTTCCCAGTCGTCGTTGCCTGCCGCCACGGGGGCGGGCGAGGGCGCGGGGGTGGCGCGCGCCGGGGCAGGCGCGGAGGCCGCGGCCGGGGTCGATGACGGGGTGGACGGTGAGGTCGTCGCCACGGGGCGCGGCGCCGCTGCCACGCGTGCGGGCGGCAGGCTCGGCGCGCTGCGATGGCCGGCCTGCGTCGTTGCGGCACCCGCATGGATCCGGAACGAGCCCACCGCCTGCACCAGCGACTGTGCCTGGTGGTTCAGGCTGGTGGCGGCCGCAGCGCTTTCCTCGACCAGGGCGGCGTTCTGCTGGGTGACCTGGTCGAGCTGCGCCACGGCGTCGCTGACTTGGCCGATGCCGGAGGTCTGCTCCTGCGTGGCCGAGCTGATCTCGCCGATCAGGTCGTTGACACGCTTGACCTGGGCGACGATGTCGTTCATTGCGCTGCCCGCTTCGGTGACCAGGTGGGCGCCGGCCTCGACCTTCTCGACGCTGGCGCTGATCAGGCTCTTGATTTCCTTGGCCGCATCGGCCGAGCGCTGTGCCAGTGTGCGCACCTCGCCGGCCACCACCGCGAAGCCGCGGCCCTGTTCGCCAGCCCGGGCCGCCTCGACGGCGGCGTTCAACGCCAGGATGTTGGTCTGGAAGGCGATGCCGTCGATCGTGCCGATGATGTCCACCACGCGTCGGCTGCTGTTGCTGATCGCATCCATCGTGTCCACCACCTGGCCAACCACGTTGCCGCCGCGGGTGGCTGCCGTGGCAGCCGACGCGGCCAGCTGTGCGGCCATGCGGGCCGTGTCGGCGTTGTTGCGCACGGTGGCGCTGAGCTGCTCCATCGAGGCAGCGGTCTCTTCCAGGTTGGCGGCCTGCTCTTCGGTGCGCTGGCTCAGATCGGCGTTGCCTGAGGCGATCTGTGAGGAACCGGTGGCGATCGAGTCGCTGGCGCCGCGCACCTGGGTGACGATGCGCGCCAGGTTGTCGTTCATGCCCTGCAGGGACTCCAGCAGCTGGCCGACCTCGTCACGCGAGCGCACTTCGACACGCGTGGTCAGGTCGCCCGAGGCCACCTTGTCGGCGAACCGCATGGCCTCGTGGATCGGCCGGGCGAGCGACGCCGAGATCCGCCAGGCCAGCAGCAGCCCGATCACGATGGTCAGGGCCAGCGCCGCGATGATGGCCACACGGGCGCTGTCGACGGTCGCCTCGGCCGTGGCACTGGAGGTCTTCGCGCCCTTTTCATTGAGCTTGACCAACTGGGCGAGCGCGTCCTCCGCATTGGCATAGAGCTTCTGGGACGCGCCGTTCAGGAGGGCATGGGCCTCCTCGGTGCGGTTGGCGCGCGACAGGTCCAACAGCTTGCCGTGTTCAGCCAGGAAGCCCTGCCAGGCCTGCTTGTTGGTGTTCCACAGCTGCTGCTCTTCGGGGCTGGCTATCAGTGGCACGTAGGCGGCTTCCAGCTTGGCGAGGTCGTCCGTGAGCTGCTTCATCTCGGCTTCGCGCTGCGCCATGCTCGCTTCGTCCTTGGACAGCACGTGCTGCAGTTCGGCGATGCGGAAGGCGGCGATCTGCGCGTCCATCTCCTTCACCAACTGTACGCTGGGCAGCCAGTTGTCGGTGATCTCATGCAGGTCCCGCTCGATCGTCTGCAGCCTCAGGATCGAGAAGCCGCCAATCAGCAGGCTCAGCGCCAGTACGGCACAAAAGGACACGACCAGCTTGGTCGCGAGGCGGAGGTGGGTGAACCACTGCAGCATGAGGGAAGTCTCCTGAGGCTGTCCATCCCGGTCGCTCGGTAGCGATGGCGGCTTGACCCGGCCTGGTTGCCGTGGCTTGCCTACTCGGGGTGGATGACTTGGAGAAGATATCCCCCTCTGAACAGGGGGGAAGGCCGGTTCTGCGGCATGGGAACCGTCCACTTCCCGCTTTGGACGCGTGGGCGGCCGATGCGAATGCCACCCCCAAATGCAACAGCCCGGGCGGGGCCCGGGCTGTGGGAGGGGCGCCGCGTGGCGCCCGTCGAGGGGGCGGGCTCAAGGCCCGCGCAGGTCAGTGGCCGGAGGCGCCAGCGGCACCCAGGCCGGTCTCGGAGCGCACTTGCTGCGCATCGAAGTCGGCACGTTCCTTCTGGGCTTGGGCGCTGTTGTCCAGGATGGAGAACAGCCACACGCCGACGAAGCCGATGGTCATCGAGAACAGCGCCGGGGAGCTGTACTGGAACCAGGCCGAGCCCTTCGGGTAGCCCAGCGTGGCTTCCCACACCGACGGCGACACGATGGTCAGGCCCACCGACGAGATCAGGCCCAGGAAGCCGCCGATCACCGCGCCCTTGGTGGTGCAACCCTTCCACAGCATGGACAGGAACAGCACCGGGAAGTTGGCCGATGCGGCGATCGCGAAGGCCAGCGCCACCATGAAGGCGATGTTCTGCTTCTCGAAGGCGATGCCCAGGACCACCGCGACCACACCCAGCGCCAGGGTGGTGATGCGCGAGACCTTCAGCTCGGAGGCGCTGTCGGCGTTGCCCTTCTTGAACACCGTGGCGTACAGGTCATGCGACACCGCCGAGGCGCCCGACAGGGTCAGGCCAGCCACCACCGCCAGGATGGTCGCGAAGGCCACTGCCGAGATGAAGCCGAAGAAGATGTCGCCACCGACCACCTTGGCCACCAGCACCGCCGCCATGTTGGCGCCACCGGCCTTGATCGTGCCCTTGGCGGTGTCGGCGAACTCGGGGTTCGTCAGCACCAGGGTGATCGCGCCGAAGCCGATGATGAAGATCAGGATGTAGAAGTAGCCGATCCAGGTGGTGGCCCAGAACACGCTCTTGCGGGCTTCCTTGGCGTTGGGCACCGTGAAGAAGCGCATCAGGATGTGCGGGAGGCCGGCGGTACCGAACATCAGCGCCATGCCGAAGCTGATCGCGGAGATCGGGTCCTTGATGAAGCCGCCCGGGCCCATGATGGACAGGCCCACCTTGGCCGGATCGATCGCGTTGGCCTTGGCCAGGGCACCTGCGGCGCTGGCGGCGGCTTCAGGCGAAGACGCTGCCGCGCTCGCGGCCATGGCGGCGGCGATGGCCGCATCCTTGCCGTTCTGCGCGATCGCTGCCTTGACCAGCACGCCCTTGGCGAACAGCGCTTCCGGCGAGAAGCCGAACTGCGACAGCACCATGAAGGCCATGAAGGTCACGCCCGACAGCAGCATGATGGCCTTGATGATCTGCACCCAGGTGGTGGCCGTCATGCCGCCGAACAGCACGTAGACCATCATCAGCGCACCGACGATCACCACCGCCATCCAGTAGTCGAGGCCGAACAGCAGCTTGATCAGCGAGCCGGCACCGACCATCTGGGCGATCAGGTAGAACGCCACCACGACCAGCGTGCCCGACGCGGCGAAGGCGCGGATCGGGGTCTGCTTGAAGCGGTAGCCCGCCACGTCGGCGAAGGTGAACTTGCCGAGGTTGCGCAGCTTTTCGGCCATCAGGAAGGTGATGACCGGCCAGCCGACCAGGAAGCCGATGGAGTAGATCAGGCCGTCATAGCCAGAGGCCATGACCGCAGCGGAAATACCCAGGAAGGAGGCGGCCGACATGTAGTCGCCGGCAATCGCCAGACCGTTCTGGAAACCCGTGATGCCGCCGCCGGCGGTATAGAAATCGGCCGCACTCTTGGTTTTGGCAGCCGCCCATTTCGTGATCCACAGTGTGGCGAGCACGAAAATGCCGAACATGACGATCGCAGTCCAGTTGGTGGCCTGCTTGGTGGTCTGACCCAGGTCTGCACCTGCGGCCAGCGCCGCGCTGCTGCCCGCCAGGGCGAGCAGTGCGAGGGAAATGCGGGAGCTACGCTTCATCACTTGGTTTCCTCGGCCAGGATTTGTGCCGTCAGGGCGTCGTACTCGTTATTGGCACGACGCACGTAGATGCCGGTGATCACGATCGTGAAAATGATCACACCCATGCCGATCGGCACGCCGAGCGAAGTGACTCCGGCGCCGATCGGCTGGGCCAGGAATCCCTTGTTGAATGCGATCAGGGCGATATAGCCGTAATACACGATCAACATGAGGATGGCGAGAAACCAGCCAAATGAATTGCGCTTCTGCTTGAGTTCCTGATACTTCGGATTTTTCTGAATGCGTGCGACGACAGGGTCTGTCATGCCTCTCTCCTCAATGGGTTGTGGGCAAATACCAAAGGTCTGCAATCGTCCCGTACGGACCATTGCAAAATCTTTCGTTACGAGTCTAGGAATGCTCTCTGACCAAAAGCTGACCTAGTTCATGGTTTTGTGCCTAGGACTTACCCTCATGTCCGGTTCCCGTGGGATACGGGCCGCGGCATGGGCGGGCGGGAAAGCCGCCGGGCTGCTCATTCCGGCAGGCTGTACCGGGTGGCCGGGCCCCGGCCGGTCTGGCGCAGCAGGCCACGTTCGGTCAGCGCGGCCAGGTGCTTGGAGGCGGTGGCCGGGCCGACGCTGCACAGCTGTGCGTAGGCGCTCTTGTGGATGTGGCCGTGCGCCAGCAGGTGCTGCAGCAGCGCGGCCTGGCGGGGGCGGTCGAGCATGTCGCCGGCACGGGCCTGCCAGGGGTCGGCCAGTTGCTGGGCGCGGGTCAGGGCCCGGCTGAAGAGCTGCTGCAACTCGGCGAAGTCGGCCGCAAAGGCGTCGCCCAGGCCGTGGCGCTCGATCAGCGCCTGGGCGGCCTCGCGTTCCTTGGCAGCGATGCTCAGGTAGGCGCGGGCGATGCGCAGCGTGGCGTGCACCTGCTCGGCCGGTGCGCCGGGCACCGCCAGCAAGGCGCGCTGGCGGTGCACCTCGGCGATTTCCTCGGCGTGGGCCACCGACTCCTGCGGCAGCAGCCGGTCGTAGGCCAGATCGTCGCGTGGGCCGAGGATCTCGGCCTTGAGGTTGCGAGCGGCTTCCAGGTGGGCCGGATCGCTCTCGTGCGGCCAGGCGGCCAGCGCCGCGGCCACGTGGGTGTCGCCGCGCTGCTCGTCGGCCGGGTCGTCGCTGGCCTGGAAGCGCTTGAAATGCGCCTCGGCCAGGTTGTAGTGCGCACGCCGCACCACCAGCGCCAGGCCGGCGCGCTCGGCCAGTTGCAGCGCCTGGGTGTAGGACTGGATGGCCTGCTCGTAGCGCCCCTGCCAGAACCAGGTGGCGCCCAGGTTCAGGTGGGTGCTGGCCACGGTTTCGGGCTCGACGGCGATGCGCTCGGCCAGCGCCAGCACCCGCTGCGAGGCCTCGATCGCCCGCGGAAAGTCCTTCGCATCGCCGTACAGCAGCGCCAGGTTGCCGTAGGTCTTGAGCACGGACTGCTGGTCGCCGATGCGCTCGTACAGGTTCAACGCGCGGTGCTTGTGCTCCAGGGCGCGGCGGATCTCGCCGGCACGGCGCCAGTACTCGCCCCAGGTCTGTTCCAGCGCGGCGAGCACCTCGGGCGCGATGCCGGCGGTGTCGCGCAGCGCCTGGGCGTTGTCGAGCACGGCGCGCGAACGCGGATCGTTGCGCAGCACGAACACCCAGGCCAGCCGGGTCAGCGTCTGCAGGGTTTCCTCGGCGATGCGCGTGTCGACCGGCTCGCCGCCGGCTTCCAGGGCGCGGCGCAGGAAGTCGGCGCTGTCCTGGTAGCAGGCAAAGGCGCGGTCGGCATCGCGGGCCTCGTGGAACTTGCCCAGCGCACCGTAGGCGGCGCCCAGCAGCAGGTCGTCGCTGGCCTCGTCGGCCAGGCGCAGTGCCTGTTCGTAGGCCTGGCGCTCGCGCTCCGGGGCATCGTGGATGCGCCAGAGTGCGGCCTGGGCCAGGCACAGGTCGAATCGCTCGCGGGTGGTCAGCGGCTCGGCCGCCAGCGCAGCGATCAACGCCGGGGTCTCCGGGTGGCTGGCCAGCTCGATGCGTGCGCGCTGCAGCACCCGCAGGCAGGCGCCCACGTCGTGGGCCTGCAGGTGGTGCCACCAGGCCGAGGCCGGGTCGCCATCGACCAGCGCCTGCGTGGCCTGGCGCTGGTGCCAGTCCTGGCGGGCCTGCGCCGGCTGCTGTGCCCACTGCGCGGCCAGGGCCTGGTCGACCACCGCACGCAGGCTCAGCCGGTCAGCGCCCTGGCACGGCAGCTCGCGCAGCACCGCGGCGAGCTGGCGCCGGCCCTTGTCGAGGGCGCGGTACAGCGTGCTCGGGCCGATCGCCCACAGGCCGCAGAGGTTGTCCACCACCGGCTCGTCGGCGCGGCGCCGGTATCGCTGCGGGAAGTCGGGTACCGCTTCGAAGCCGTGCTGGCACATCAACGCCAGCAGCGGACGCCAGCTGGTGCGTTCCAGCCAGCTGGCGTGGTCGATGCCGGTGAGCCCAGGCAGGCGGTCCGGCCGCAGTTGCGCGAGGCCCCAGCGCAGCAGCCAGGTCACCGCCCGGGCGCGCCCGCTGTCGCCGCGCAGGGCATCGCCGCCGGCACCGAGCAGCGGCTGCAGCCAATGGCGCTCCACCCAGCGGGTCAGGCGCGGGCGGCGGTGCAGCAGCTCTTCCAGCGCGCCGGCCCGGTGCGCCGCCAGGGCAGCGTCGACGAGGGACTCGACCAGGGCCGCGCTGGGCCAGGCCGAGCCGGCGCCGGCGTGGGCCGGTCCGCTGGCCGGGCCAGTTGGTAACGAGCTGTGAGCGGCGCGGGTCATGGGGAGGTCCTCATCGTCTGGTGATCGTCTGAGGCGGGGGCCGCGGAGCCTGCCGGTCGTGCTTTGGCATGCGAACCAAGCGCGGCTAGTGTATCGAGCACCCGGCGGCGCTCGTGAGCGCAGGGCTGGGTGCCCCTGCCAACCTTGGAGGAACCCGATCATGAGCGCGACGACAACCACGGCGACGATCACGAACACGACCACGGCGCAGCTGCCCGGCTTGCAGGGTGCACGCCCGGGCGATCCCGCCACCCGCGGGGTGGTGTTGGCGGTGTACGCACCGTTTGGCAGCGACGCGGTGCTCAGCACCTACCCGGACGGCGAATCGACCACGCTGGCGCAGCACCCGCTGCTGCGCCACCTGGCGGAAGTGGCGGCGGCCGGCACCCACGTGGTGGCGCTGCTGGACCGGTTGGACGACGACACCCAGCTCATCGAGATCGATGCCTACGCCCCGGCCAGGGTGCGCATCACCGCGCGCTGGAAGCAGGACATGGCCGATGTCCACACCCTGGCCGGCTTCCTGCGCCATGCCCACCGCGCCCACCCGGAGGCGGCCATCGTGCTGGCGCTGGAAGGCCACGGGGCCGGCTTCCTGCCGGAGATCGACCGCCGCCAGCTCAGCGCCGCCAACCTGACACGCGGCGGGCAGATCGAGTGGCGCCTGACGGGCGAGGGCGGCGCCCCCACGCTGCCGCAGGGCTCACCGATCCTGCCGCAGGGCTCGCCCATCCTGCCCCAGGGGTCACCGATCCTGCCGCAGGGCTCGCCGATCCTGCCGGCCAACCACATGCCGCTGTCCACCTGGGCGCTGGGCGAGGGGCTGCGCCGGGCCCAGGCCGCCGGGGTGCCGCGGCTGGCGGCGATCCACTTCAACAACTGCTTCAACATGGCCGTGGAGCTGCTGCACACCGTGGCGCCCTATGCGCAGGTGGCCACGGGCTACCCCAACTACAACTTCTTCACCGCCGGGGCGGCCTACCCCGCGGTGTTCCGGCAGTGGCAGCAGGCGGGCAGCGCCTCGGCGCTGCAGGTGGGGCACTGGCTGGCCGACGGCAACCGGGCGGTGCTGGCCGCCAAGGGAAATCACCCGACCGCCGGCTGCGTGATCGAGCTCACGCGCCTGCACGAGATCACCGAGCGGCTCGATGACCTGGCCGATGCGCTGCTGGCGGCGCTGCGCACGCCCGGCGGCATGCTTTCGCGCCAGGCGGTGGTGCAGCACATCCGCCGCGCCATCGTGCAGGCGCAGCAGTACGACACCGAGGCCGGACCCGCGCTGGACACCCCCGACGAGCTGACCGACCTGTACAGCCTGGCGCGCACGCTGATGGACCAGGACTTCGGCCCCTACCGCGTGCACGAGGCCGCGGCCCGGCTGCGCCACGCGCTGCAGGGCATCAAGCGCTACGGCGACAGCGACACCCCCTGGCTGGCCCCCGGGGTGCACTGGGACTTCTCCGAGAAGACGCTGGCGATGAACATCTTCCTGCCCGACCCGCTGCTGCAGGGCCACTGGGACTGGCGCTCGCCCTTCTACCTCGACGTCAATCCCGACCCCACCCTGCCGCGCGTGCAGCCGCACATCATCGACTTCGTCAAGACCACCGACTGGGTGGACTTCCTGATCGAATACCACAAGGGCACCCAGTTCAAGTCGCTGCGCGCCGCGGCCATCCCCGAGTTCCCGGTGTTCAACGAGCGCTACCAGCCGCCCGAGCCGCCGCGGCCGACGCAGGGCGGCGATGACGGCGGCTGCGATCACGGCAAGCCGCCCTCGTCCCGGCGCTGACGCCCTCCGGCCCGCGTCCGACGCCCGCCGTTTCGAACGCTTCCATCCCCACGCCATGCCCCCGGCTGTTCGCGCAGCCGGGGGTTTCTTTTTTTGGGCGCTTCACGGCGTCCGGGCCGATCGTCTCGTGGTCGTCCATTCCCACGGGCTGTGGGGGCTGACGCGGCGCATCGGAACGGGAAGGGGGCAGCGCTGCAATGCGTTCCAAGGCAGCGGCCCCGGGGCCTCCAGGCGAAATCCCCCGGCGGCCCCGCCCGACGGCAGCGCCCCCAGCGGCTGCGAGGCGCCGTCCGCAACCCCCCGCGGCCACACCGACCGGAGAACATCATGGCGATCACGATGCAAGGCAGCTGGACGCTGCGTTTCAAGAGCAAGGCGGCTGCCTGGGCGCAGCGCTTCGTCGTCAGCGGCGCGGCCACCGGCAATGGCGTCTTCGCCGGCACGGCTGGCACGGCGGTGTTCGTCACCGGCACGCAGTGGTCGGTCAAGCTGCAGCACCAGGCGCCGGGCGACCTCTGGCGCGATTCGGCGCAGCGCATCGGCACGCCCGGCGTCGCTGGCGGGCTGCTGAGCTTCGACATCCGCAGCGATGACGGGGGCAACGGCAACGGCGGCGATGCCGACTACGACGACCTGGTCATCACCGCCTCGATGCCGGCCAGCGGGTCGGACTACGTGGTGCATGGCCGCGTGCGCAGCTACCAGGGCCTGTGCCTGTTCAATCCCTGCCGGCCCGACTTCGTGGTGATCGACCCGCCCTTCCACCTGCCCACGCTGTGCGAGCGCTACCCGCTGCTCTGCGAGGTGCTCACCCAGCTCTACCCGGAGCGCATCCGTGGCCCGCGCCTGCCGCTGCCCGACCCGGCGCCCGATGCGCTGCGCGACCTCACGCCACTGGTGATCCCGACCGGGCTGCCGCAGCGTGCCACCGGCATGGTGTTCCGCTCCGCATTCACGACGGCGCCGCCATCCACGCAGCCACCTACGCAGCAACCCGTGCTCACCCACCTGGCCGCCAGCGGCAAGGCGCAGAGCCAGGCGTCGCTGGATGCCATCGAGGCGCAGGCCGTTGCCGCGCTCAAGACCACGACCCGCCAGGTGGCCTTCGACGCTGCCCCGGTGCGTGCCGGGGCCGGCCGCCTGAACGCGGCTCAACTGCAGGGCATTGCCGCCATCCGCGATGCGGCGCTGCGCCTGCGCTGCAGCGTGGCGCCGGCACCCGGCCTGCTGCTGCGCTTCCAGGAGTACGACCGCACCGCCAGCGAGCGCGCCGGTGCGCCCTACACCGGCAGCGGCGCCCGGCAGGACCTGGGCCTGGCGGTCACCGACGAGCAGGGCAACTACCTCTTCCGCTTCAGCCCGACGCTGACCGACCTGGCCGAGGAAACCGCCGACGTGGCTGCCGGCGAGGCCCTGGCCACCCAGCTGCGCCCGGACGTGATCGTGCAGGTGCTGGGCACCGGGCTGACGATGAGCTGGGAGTCGGCGCCGTACTACAACATCACCAACCTGCAGCGCATCGACCTGTGTGTGCCGCGCGAGCGGGTGCACCCGAGCCAGGGCTGCGGCGGCGACCGGGTGATCCAGCGCGTGGGCGACATCCTGATGCTGCACAGCGCGCTGGATGCGCCCGGGCACGTCAACACGCTTGACGCCGAGGGACGCATCACCTGCCGCAACGCCAACGCGCCGCAGGTGGACTGCGCCGGCTGGCGCGGTGCGCTGCGGCTGTACGGCTGCTTCGCCTCCGATGCCGCGCTGCGCTACGCCGTGTACTTCAAGCGGCCCGAGGCGCTGCGCTGGCAGGCGGTCAACCAGGCACATGCGCTGAACTACGTGCCCGACCTGATCGCCGGCGGCAAGACGGTGGGGCCCTTCCTGCGCCAGGTGGTGCCGGGCGTGCCGCTGGTCGGCGGGCCGGCCCTGGGCAGTGCGGTGGACGTGCCCACCTACGACAACCACGACCGTGACCTGAACTGGATCGAGAACGACCTCAAGCTCATCCTCGACAGCAGCCTCTACCGGCCGTGGGACGAGCCGGGGCCGGTGCAGTGGCGCATCGAGGCCTATGACGCGGCCGGGCAGTTGGTGGCAGGCAGCGTCGACCAGTTCACGCTCTACATCCACAACCGCACGGCGATCGCCGGGCGGCCGGGCAACGGCAGCAAGGGCGACATCGCCGGCATCCGCATGGGGACGACCGAGCTGGGCGACTGCGGGCTGTTCGAGCTGACCCACCCCGCCGCGCCGCTGACCGTGCGCCACCGCGCCGTGGACCCGGAGGGCTTCCTGCACAGCTGGAGCCTGGCCGTCACGCGGGGCAACAACGTGCCGGTGGCCACCTTCGTGGCCGGCGGGGTGACGCCCAAGGCCTATACCGCGGCGGTGCTGCCGGCCACGCCCTGCGACTTCACCGGCAGCCGCGACGAGCCCACCGCCGACCTGGACGACTACGTCGCCACCACGCTGCAGCCGGGCGGCTCCGGTGCGGCGGTGACCAGCTGGCTGCCGCCGGGGCACGGCTTCTGCGCCTTCGCGTTCACGCTGCGCGCCCACGACCGGGTCACCGACGGCCGCAGCGCCTACCCGCAGGTGGTGTTCTGGCAGGACCTGATCGGGCTGAGCCTGCCCGGTTGAGTTTGGCGGTTTGAGCCCCTCACTGTCCTTTCCTCGAAGGAGTTCGTCATGGACACATCCCCCGTCCCACCGGGCGCGGCCGATCTGGCGCTGGCCTGGTCCGCCGCGGCGCTGGCGGTCTGGCGCCTGACCCACTTGCTGCATGCCGAGGCCGGCCCCGGCGGGGTCTTCGCCCGGCTGCGCGATCTGGCCGGCACCGGCCTGGCCGGCCAGGCGCTGGGCTGCTTCTACTGCCTGAGCCTGTGGGTGGCTGCGCCGGTGGCTTGGCTGCTGCCGGCTGGCTCATTGGGGGGCGCGTTGGGCGGCGTGCCTGGGGGCCTGCTGCTGTGGCTGGCGCTGTCGGGCGCGGCGGTGCTGCTGCAGCGGCTGACCGAGCCAGCCCCGCTGGGCGCGCCCATCGCCGCGGTGCGCGCGGATCCGGCAGCGGCACTGCCATGGCCGATCGCGGTCGAGGACCCGCCTCGCCACCCGGGCGCGCCGACGCACTGACCTTCACCTTCATCCACCTCACCAGGAGACGCCCATGTGCAACTGCACCTCCTCCAGCCGACGCTTCCACCCTGGCACCGGCCCCCTCGTTGCTCCCACTGCCTGGCTGCACCCGCCTGCCGCGGCGCCGCGCGACCGGGCGCTGTTCGAGTACATCGGCGCCACCGGCCTGACCGTCATCGGCCCGGCCAGCGGGCGGCGCTACCGCTTCGAGCGGCCTGGCGCCCAGGTCGGCATCGATGCGCGCGACCGCGGCGCCCTGGAGCGCCTGCCGCAGCTGCGTTGCCTGAGCACCGCATGAATACCGCCTGAGTACCAACTGAATACCAACTGAGTACCACCCGAGGGTCGTCCAGCGCGACGCCTTCCAGTCCCGAGTCCTGTCTTCACCTCGTCACCCGGCCCGCATCCCCTGCGGGCCACCCTCCCTGGAGCCCATCATGGAAACCACCCTGCACACCCCCTCCGCCGCCGCTGCCGCCACCGCCAGCCGCGAGCTGGTCGACTACAACGACCTGCCCTGCTGCCCGCAGCTGGAGACCGACCGCATCTGCGACGTCGTCGACCTGCGCCGCCGGCTGGTCTTCCCGACCCCGGTGCGTGGCCCGAAGGAGCAGCCCATCAAGGTGGAGGTGATCTTCCACACCCGCTTCACCCGCTGCCCGGGCCCGTTGGCGCTGGGCGACATCGCCTACAGCACCACGCTGCTGCCCGGCGAGAAGGTGCGCCTGGCCACCACCGACCGACGCAGCCGCTTCAGCTTCGACAGCGAGTCCAAGCTGAGCTGGCGCAGCGAGCAGATCAGCGAGGAGCAGTACCGGCTGCGCGCGCTGCGCGCCTTCATGGCCGACGAGAACTCGGTCGACCGCGGCAGTGACCGCTATAGCGAGCAGGGCAAGTGGGACTTCCACGGCGACGCCTCCGGCTCGCTGGGCTTCTTCTCGGCCAGCGCGGACACCAATGCCCGCGGCAGCCACAGCGCCTCCAGCGCACGCGACTACCTGCGCGAGCACCGCGCACACGCCGAGATGAGCGACCACCAGTCGGTGGAGGCCACCCGCAAGGCGCACAGCGTGTCGATCGGCGAGGTGTCCAGCCGCAGCCACGTGGAGGGCGAGTCCGAGGACCACTTCGAGGCCTCCTCGCGCGAGTTCCGCAACCCGAACACCTGCCACGCCGTCACCTTCATGTTCTACCGGCTCAACAAGCTGGAGACCATCAAGTTCGAGCTGCTGGCCATCGAGCGGCGCGTGCTCGACCCCGTGGCGCCCGCGCCGGTGGCGGGCAACCCCTTCCGTGCGGTGGGCCAGCTCGCCACCATCCCGCAGGAGCTGCCGGCCACCTCCGGCCAGCGCGCCGAGGTGCTCTCGCGCAGCATCGCGGCCGACCAGCAGGTGCTGGTGCAGGGCATCACGCCACTGCCGGGCGCGGCGCGTGGCCAGGTGCTGCTGGGCGCGGGCAGCGTGTCCATCGCCGCGCTGGCACAGGCGAACCTCGGAGAGGGCGAACCGCTGCCCGACGAGCTGCGCGCGAAGGCGCTGCAGTTCGTCGACGCCCAGCTGATGGCGCAGGGCCTGCTGCAGGAAGGCGGCGTGGTGTCGCGCAGCCTGCTCAAGGAGGTCAACTACAGCCGCACCACCAGCCTGCCCACGGCCGGCGTGATCGTGAAGAGCTGCATGGACGAGTGTGGCATCTGCGAGCCGCGGGTCGAGCGGCGCGAGGAGCTGGAGCTGGAGCGCCTGGCGCTGCAGAACAAGCTGCTGGAGCGCCAGATCGAGCTGCTCGGCCAGGCCCAGGAGTACCGCTGCTGCCCGGGCGTCTCGACCGAAGCCGAGCCGGCATGACCCTGCGGGCGGGCGGGATGTGGCGAGCGGGTTCTGCGTGAGTGTCAAATACTGTATAAATAAACAGTCATTAAGTGCCGCCATCCGAACCGACCGACCATGTCCCGACCCGTCGATCCCCGCGCTGATCCTCCTTGCGACGCCCCCAGTGACGGAGGTGGCGATCTGCGGCTGCCACCGCCACCCGCGGCCCTGCGCGGGCGCGGCACCGGCTGGCAGGTGGCGCACCGCTTCGAGCGCCGCGCGCGAGAGGCCTTTGACGACGGCTGGGGGGCGCTGGACCAAGTGGTGCAGGCGACGCAGGAGGAGCAGGCCGAGCCGCCGGCGCCGCACACCGAGGTGCTGGAGGAGCGCGCCGGCGAGATCCTGGCGCACAACGATTCGCCGGACGTGCCCTTCGAGTTTTCGATCAACCCCTACCGCGGCTGCGAGCATGGCTGCATCTACTGCTACGCGCGGCCGACACACGGCTACCTGAACCTGTCGCCGGGGCTGGACTTCGAGACGAAGATCGTCGCCAAGGTCAACGCCGCCGAGCGCCTGCGCGTGGCGCTGCGCCGCCCCTCCTGGCGGCCGCAGTCGATCAACCTGGGCTCGGCCACCGACGCCTACCAGCCGGTCGAGCGCCGGCTGCGTCTCACCCGCGGCGTGCTGGAGGTGTTGCACGAGGCGGGCCAGCCGGTGTCCATCGTCACCAAGTCGGGCGGCATCGTGCGCGACCTGGACCTGCTGGCCGAGATGGCCGCGCGCCGCCAGGTGCTGGTGTTCATCAGCGTGACCACGCTGGACAACGCGCTGTCGCGCATCCTGGAGCCGCGTGCTACTGCGCCGCAGCGCCGGCTGGCGGCGATCCGGCGGCTGGCCGACGCGGGGGTGTGGGTGGGGGTGAACGTGGCACCGATCATCCCCTTCGTCAACGAGCCGGAGATCGAGCAGATCCTGGCCGCCGCCGCGCAGGCCGGTGCCCGCAGCGCGCACTGGACGGTGGTGCGCCTGCCCTGGGAGGTGAACCCCCTGTTCCAGCACTGGCTGGCGCAGCACTTTCCGGACCGGGCCGAGCGCGTCATGGCGCGCCTGCGCGAGATGCGCGGCGGCCGGGCCTACGACGCCGATTTCCGCCACCGCATGAAGGGCGAGGGCCCGTGGGCACAACTGATCCGCCAGCGGGTGGAGAAGGGCGCCGCGCGGGTGGGCCTGCTGCGCGAGACGCCGGTACTCGACACCTCGGGCTTTTGCCCACCCCGGGCACCGCAGGCCGTGGGGGCACCCGAGCAGGGCAGCCTGTTCTGACGCGGTGGACGGGCCGGGCCTGGCTTTGCGGGTGCGATGCAGGCTGAGGTGGACCGCGGGATCGGAGGATGGAGTGCGTTGATTGCACAGATAGGTTCGTTTTTTGCGCTTGAGCTGTGCTCTTCGTGCACTTAGCATCACGTCCCAACCCGTTCATCCCGTCCACGAATTCAGGATCCTCACGATGGCCAGCTCCAAAGCCTCCTTCCACTGGGACGACGCCCTGCTGCTCGACAGCCAGCTCAGCGACGACGAGCGCGCCGTGCGCGATGCCGCCCGCGCCTACTGCCAGGACCGGCTGATGCCGCGGGTGCTGGAGGCCTTCCGCCATGAGCGCACCGACGTCGGCATCTTCCGCGAGATGGGTGACCTCGGCCTGCTCGGCCCGACCATCCCCGAGGCCTACGGCGGCTCCGGCCTGAACTACGTCTGCTACGGCCTGATCGCCCGTGAGGTGGAGCGCGTCGATTCTGGCTACCGCTCGATGATGAGCGTGCAGTCCTCGCTGGTGATGGTGCCGATCAACGAGTTCGGCAGCGAGGCGACCAAGCAGAAGTACCTGCCCAAGCTGGCCAGCGGCGAGTGGATTGGCTGCTTTGGCCTGACCGAGCCGAACCACGGCTCCGACCCCGGCAGCATGGTCACCCGCGCCAGGAAGGTGCCGGGCGGCTACAGCCTGAGCGGCGCCAAGATGTGGATCACCAACAGCCCGATCGCCGACGTGTTCGTGGTCTGGGCCAAGGACGATGAAGGCGCGATCCGCGGCTTCGTGCTGGAGAAGGGCTGGAAGGGCCTGAGCGCCCCGGCGATCCACGGCAAGGTGGGCCTGCGTGCCTCGATCACCGGCGAGATCGTGATGGACGAGGTGTTCTGCCCGGAGGAAAACGCCTTCCCGGACGTGCGCGGCCTGAAGGGCCCGTTCACCTGCCTGAACAGCGCGCGCTACGGCATCGCCTGGGGTGCGCTGGGTGCGGCCGAGTTCTGCTTCCACACCGCGCGCCAGTACACGATGGACCGTCGTCAGTTCGGTAAACCCCTGGCGGCCAACCAGCTGGTGCAGAAGAAGCTGGCCGACATGCTCACCGAGATCACCCTGGGCCTGCAAGGCTGCCTGCGCCTGGGCCGCATGAAGGACGAGGGCAGCGCCGCGGTGGAGATCACCAGCATCATGAAGCGCAACTCCTGCGGCAAGAGCCTGGACATCGCCCGCACCGCGCGCGACATGCTGGGCGGCAACGGCATCAGCGACGAGTTCGGCGTGGCCCGCCACCTCGTCAACCTGGAGGTGGTCAACACCTACGAGGGCACGCACGACGTGCACGCGCTGATCCTGGGCCGCGCCATCACCGGCATCGCTGCGTTCTGAGCGATGCAAGCCGGCGCACTGAAGGGCATCAAGGTCCTCGATCTCTCGCGCGTGCTGGCCGGGCCCTGGGCGGGGCAGATGCTGGCGGACCTGGGGGCGGACGTGATCAAGGTCGAGCGCCCCGGCGCCGGCGATGACACCCGTGCCTGGGGCCCTCCCTGGCTGAAGGACGCCGAGGGCCGCGACACGCGTGATGCGGCCTATTTCTTCTGCGCCAACCGCAACAAGCGCTCGGTGGCGATCGACATCGCCACGCCCGATGGGCAGGCGCTGGTGCGGCGCCTCGCCGCCGAGGCGGACGTGCTGCTGGAGAACTTCAAGGTCGGCGGACTGAGGCAGTACGGGCTGGACTTCGAAAGCCTGAAGGCCGTCAACCCGCGGCTGATCTACTGCTCGATCACCGGCTTCGGCCAGGACGGGCCCTACGCGCAGCGCCCGGGCTACGACTTCCTGATCCAGGGCATGGGCGGGCTGATGAGCGTGACCGGGCCGGCCGAGACCGCGCGGGCCGAGGGTGAGCCGCTGCCCGAAGGGCAGGGGCCGCAGAAGGTGGGCGTGGCGCTGGTGGACATCATGACCGGGCTGTACGCCAGCATCGGCGTGCTGGCCGCGCTGCAACACCGCCACGCGACCGGCGAGGGCCAGCACATCGACCTGGCGTTGCTGGACGTGCAGGTGGCCGCACTCGCCAACCAGACGGCCAATCACCTGATCGGCGGGCTGGTGCCCAAGCGGATGGGCAATGCCCACCCGAACATCGTGCCGTACCAGGACTTCCCGACCGCCGATGGCGACATGATCGTGGCGGTGGGCAACGACGCGCAGTTCGCCCGGCTGGCCGAGTCGGCGGGCCACGCCGAGTGGGCCAGCGACGATCGCTTTGCCACCAACGCGGCCCGCGTGGCGAACCGCGCCGTGCTGATCCCGCTGCTGCGCCAGGCCACGGTGATGCGCACGACGCGCGAGTGGATCGAGCGGCTGGAGGCGGCGGGTGTGCCCTGCGGGCCGATCAACCGGCTCGACGAGGTGTTCGCCGACCCGCAGGTGATCGCGCGTGGCCTGCGTGTGGACCTGCCGCACCCCGTGGCGGGGACGGTGCCGGGGGTGGCTAACCCGATCCGGCTGTCCGCCTCGCCGGTGGCCTACCGCATGGCCCCGCCGCTGCTCGGGCAGCACACCGACGAGGTGCTGCGGGACTGGCTGGGCGATTGACCCCGCCGCGCGCGTGGCGCTCGCCCGGCGGGCGGATCAGGCGCGCATCGCCAGCGCGCCCGCTTGGCGGCCGACCTCGGACAGGCTGACGCGGGTGCCCTTGGTGCAGAAGCGTTCCTGCAGTGCATTGACGCGCTTCATCATCGGCTCGTAGAGCTCGATGCGCTCGCGGTGGCGCTGCAGCACCATGCTGGCGAGTTCCAGCAGCTTGGCATTGAGCGTTTCCTCGCCCTGGCGCAGCAAGGTCTGCACGGCCACGAGGGGTGAGCCCTTGATGCTGTGGGTCATGGCCTGCTCGGCCATCGCGCCCACGCGGGCGTGGGCGTCGCGCACCACCTGCTGGTAGACGTCATGACCGAAGGCGGCGGCACAGAGCAGGTCCGTGCCAGCCTTGGAGACACAGAAGCGCATCGCCACGTTGCCCACCCAGACCTCGGCGTCAGGCAGCTGGACCTCGGTGCGCGCCAGGCGGGCCAGCAGCGCGATGAGGTTGGAGGCGGCCTCGAAGTCGTAGTCGTCGTCGCGGACCTCGCTGGCGACGCCCTTGACCTGGACGATGGCCCGGGCGATCTGCCGGTCCGCCACGCTGCGCAGGATGGTGCCCAGGCCCATGAAGCGCTGGATGCGGCGGCTTTCCGGGTGGCGCTCGCAGGCGTGGGCGAGGTTGTCGAGGGTGCGGACCATGCCGCGCGCGTCGGCGCTGTCGAACTTCAGCAGGGCCAGCAGCACGAGCGTTTCCAGGTCGAACATCTTGCTGGACATGCCCGTGCTCACCGCGCGGTCCAGCGCCTTCTCGCTTTCCTTGAAGTCCCCCGTGTAGAAGGCCAGCATGCCCTGCTTCTGCAGCCGCATGACGCTCGCCGGGGTCAGTTCGCAGGCCTTGCGGTAGGTTTCCAGCGCGGCCTTGAAGTCGCCGTGCTCCACCTGCACGCGCCCCATCACGTCGTAGGCGTCCGCGTAGGCCGGGTTGCCGGCGATGAGCGATTCGAGTGTGCGCTTGGCCTGCTCGGTGCCGCCGCCCTCGATCTCCGCGCGCGCGATGCCCAGCTTGGCCCAGGGCAGGGCGCGGGCCTCACGCACGGCGTCGAACATGCGCCGTGCCGCGTCATGCCGCCCCAGGCGCAGCAGCAGCTCGGCGCCGACGCGCGCGGCGTAGAGCCAGTACTCGCCGCGCTCGGTGAAGCGCTTCACGCACATGATGGCTGCCTGCTCGAATTGGCGGGCCTCGATGGCGTCGAAGATGTCGCGCAGCACCCGCTTGCGGCGGCGCGCCTGGGTGAGGCGCTCACCCAGAGCGGCGGCGTTGTGGGGCTTGAGCAGGTAGCTGTCCAGCGCCGATTCGGCCGCTTCAGCGACCTTGCCGTAGGAGGCCTCGCCGGTGACCATCACGAAGACGGTCGCAAAGGGCAGTAGCTGGGCACGCCGCAGGTCGTCCAGCAGGTCCTGGCCGCCCATGATCGACTGGTCGAAATGGTGCTCGCACAGCACGATGTCGAAGACACGCTCTTCGAGGATCTTGCGCGCGTCCTCGGGCCGGCTGGCCTGGGCCACCGTGCCGACGCCCCAGTCGCGCAGCATCGACACGAGGGTGCTGCGCGAAGTGGGGTTGCCATCGATGACGAGGGCGCGGCAGTCGCCGATTTCTGGATCGAGCAGTTGCATGCGGGGCGGTGAGGGGGAATGCGGCTGTCAGGGAAACCCATCCTGATATCGGCGGTTCCTCTGGGGGCTTGATGGCCGCCGTGTCGGCGGCGCTTTCGCGCTGGCCGGCACGCCGAGCGGCGGCATCGGTCAGAGCCCGCGGGGCTGCACCACAAACGAAACGGCCACCGAGGTGGCCGTTGTCGTCACCCGGGCCAACCGGATGGCCAAGTGGGGTGCTTCACTTGAAGAAGTCCTTCATCCGGTCGGTCCAGCTCTTGCCCGTGGGCGAGTGCTTGTCGCCCCCCTTCTTCAGCGACTCGTCCAGCTCCTTGAGCAGCTTGCGCTGGTGCTCGCTGAGCTTGACCGGCACCTCGACCTGGATGTGGCAGTACAGGTCGCCGGGGTAGTTGGAGCGGATGCCCTTGATGCCCTTGCCGCGCAGGCGGAAGGTCTTGCCGTGCTGTGTGCCCTCAGGCAGATCGATCTCCGCCTCGCCGCCCAGCGTCGGGATCTGGATGCTGCCGCCCAGCGCCGCGGTGACCACGCTGACCGGCACGGTGCAGTGCAGGTCGTCGCCGTCGCGCTCGAAGATGTCATGCTGCTTGATGCGGATCTCGACGTACAGGTCGCCCGCCGGCCCGCCGTGCATGCCCGGCTCGCCGTGGCCGCGCAGGGCGATGCGCTGGCCCTCGTTGATGCCCGCCGGGATCTTCACTTCCAGCGTCTTCTGCTTCTTGAGCTTGCCCGCGCCGTTGCAGCTGGTGCAGGGGTCGGAGATCACCTTGCCGCTGCCGTGGCAGTGCGGGCAGGTCTGCTGGATGCTGAAGAAGCCCTGGCGCAGGTGCACCGTACCTGAGCCATGGCAGGTGGCGCAGGTCTTGGCGCTGGTGCCGGGCTTGGCGCCGCTGCCGTGGCAGGTGTCGCATTCCTCCCAGGTCGGGATGCGGATCTGCGTTTCCTTGCCGTGGGCGGCCTCTTCCAGCGTGATCTCCATCGCGTAGGACAGGTCTGCGCCGCGGTAGACCTGCTGGCCGCCACCGCGCCGCCCACCGCCCGCGCCGCCCTGGCCGCCGAAGATGTCGCCGAAGATGTCGCCGAAGGCCTCCGCGAAGCCGCCAAAGCCCTCGCCGCCCGCGCCCGGGCGGAAGCCCGCGCCACCGGCGTTGGGGTCCACGCCGGCGTGGCCGAACTGGTCGTAGGCCTGGCGCTTCTGCGCATCGGAGAGCATCTCGTAGGCCTCCTTCGCCTCCTTGAATTTCTCCTCGGCCGCCTTGGCCCCGTCACCCTGGTTGCGGTCAGGGTGGAACTTCATGGCCAGCTTGCGGTAGGCCTTCTTGATTTCGTCGTCGCTGGCGGTCTTGCCCACCCCGAGGACTTCGTAGTAATCGCGCTTTGCCATGAGCTCTCTCTCTGGTCCGTGGAAGCTGATCCTTGGAAGCGAAACCGCCGCGTCGGGCAGCAGGCAGTGCCTGTCACCCCGAACGCGGCGTGGAACCGGGTGTCACCCGTGGCCGAACTGGCCCCGGGTGCGCCCGCAGATCACTTCTTGACTTCCTTGAATTCCGCGTCCACGACATCCGGGTCGGCCGGCTTGCCACCCGCATCGGCCTTGGGCGCTTCTGCGCCACCGGCCGCGCCCGCTGCGCCAGCGGCCGCCTGCTGGGCCTGCATGTCGGCGTAGACCTTCTCGCCCAGCTTCTGGCTGGCGGTCATCAGGGCCTCGGTCTTGGCCTCGATGGTCGCCTTGTCGTCGGCCTTCAGGGCTTCCTCGGCGTCCTTGATCGCGGCCTCGATCTTCTCCTTCTCGCCAGCATCGAGCTTGTCGCCGTGCTCGGTCAGGCTCTTCTTGACCGAGTGGATCATCGCGTCGGCCTGGTTGCGAGCCTGCACCAGCTCGAACTTCTTGTGGTCCTCGGCGGCGTTCAGCTCTGCGTCCTTGACCATCTTCTCGATCTCGGCCTCGCTCAGGCCCGAATTCGCCTTGATGGTGATCTTGTTTTCCTTGCCGGTGCCCTTGTCCTTGGCGCCCACGTGCAGGATGCCGTTGGCGTCGATGTCGAAGCTCACCTCGATCTGCGGCACGCCACGCGGTGCGGGCGGGATGCCTTCGAGGTTGAACTCGCCCAGGCTCTTGTTGCCCGAGGCCATCTCGCGCTCGCCCTGGTAGACCTTGATCGTCACGGCCGGCTGGTTGTCGTCGGCGGTCGAGAAGGTCTGCGCGAACTTGGTCGGGATGGTGGTGTTCTTCTTGATCATCTTGGTCATCACGCCGCCCAGGGTCTCGATGCCCAGGCTCAGCGGGGTGACGTCCAGCAGCAGCACGTCCTTGCGCTCGCCGCCCAGCACCTGGCCCTGGATCGCGGCGCCCACGGCCACGGCCTCATCCGGGTTGACGTCCTTGCGCGGCTCCTTGCCGAAGAACTCCTTGACCTTGTCCTGCACCTTGGGCATGCGGCTCTGGCCGCCCACCAGGATCACGTCGTCGATGTCGGACACCTTGATGCCGGCGTCCTTGATCGCGATGCGGCAGGGCTCCATCGTGCGCTCGACCAGCTCGTCCACCAGCGACTCCAGCTTGGCGCGGGTGAGCTTGATGTTCAGGTGCTTCGGGCCCGAGGCATCGGCCGTGATGTAGGGCAGGTTGACGTCGGTCTGCGTGCTGTTGGACAGCTCGATCTTGGCCTTCTCGGCGGCTTCCTTCAGGCGCTGCAGGGCCAGCACGTCCTTCGTCAGGTCGACGCCCTGCTCCTTGCGGAACTCGGTGACGATGTAGTCGATGATGCGCTGGTCGAAATCCTCGCCGCCCAGGAAGGTGTCGCCGTTGGTGGACAGCACCTCGAACTGCTTCTCACCGTCCACGTCGGCGATCTCGATGATCGAGATGTCGAAGGTGCCGCCACCGAGGTCGAACACCGCGATCTTGCGGTCGCCCTTGCCGTGCTTGTCCAGGCCGAAGGCCAGGGCCGCGGCGGTGGGCTCGTTGATGATGCGCTTGACGTCCAGGCCCGCGATGCGCCCGGCGTCCTTGGTGGCCTGGCGCTGGCTGTCGTTGAAGTAGGCCGGCACCGTGATCACGGCCTCGGTCACTTCCTCACCGAGGTAGTCCTCGGCGGTCTTCTTCATCTTGCGCAGCACCTCGGCGCTGATCTGCGGGGGGGCCAGCTTCTTGCCGCGCACCTCGATCCAGGCGTCGCCGTTGTCGGCCGCGCTGATCTTGAAGGGCATCAGGTCGATGTCCTTCTGCACTTCCTTCTCGGTGAACTTGCGGCCGATCAGGCGCTTGGCGGCGTAGACGGTGTTCTTCGGGTTGGTGACTGCCTGGCGCTTGGCCGACGCACCAACGAGGATCTCGCCGTCTTCCTGGTAGGCGATGATCGAAGGCGTGGTGCGCGCGCCTTCGCTGTTCTCGATCACCTTGGTGCTGTTGCCTTCCATGATGGCCACGCAGCTGTTGGTGGTACCGAGGTCGATGCCGATGATCTTGCCCATGTGGGTGCTCCTGGATGCTGAAACGGTTGTCTTCGAGTTGTGGTCCGGTGTCCGACTTTCAAGCCCTGTCAAGCCAGGTTGTGCTCAAAGTCGGTCCGGAGCTTGCTTTGGGTCACTTCGCAGCGGCCACGGTCACCAGCGCGGGGCGCAGCACCCGCTCGGCGATCAGGTAACCCTTCTGCAGCACGGCCACCACGGTGTTGGCCTCCTGTTCGGCCGGCACCACGCTGATGGCCTGGTGCTGGTGCGGGTCGAACTTCGTGCCGGCGGGCGGGTTGACCTCCAGCACCTTGTTGCGCTCCAGCGCCTGGCCGAGCTGGCGCAGCGTGGCGTGCACGCCCTCGATGAGCTGCTCGGGCGTGCCCTGGCTGCTGGCGTGGGTGGCAATCGCCAGCTCCAGGCTGTCCTTCACCGGCAGCATGGCCTCGGCGAAGGATTCCACCGCAAACTTGCGCGACTTGGCGATCTCTTCGTCGGCACGGCGGCGGGTGTTGTCGGCCTCGGCCTTGGCGCGCAGGTAGGCGTCGGCCAGCTCGACGTTCTTGGCTTCCAGCTCGGCGATGCGGGCCAACGTGGCATCGGCCTGTTCCGCCTGGGCGGCCGCAGCGGCGGCCTCGTTGGCCTCGGCCGAATCGTTGAGCGGGACGGATGGGTTGGCAGCTTGTCGTGGGTCGGTCATGGAGTGATTCCTCGCCGCATTTCAGCGGCCTCGCCACGAAATGACGGTTCGGACCTCGAATTCAAGGGGGCTGGAATGAGAAATTTGTCACGGTGGCGGACTTCGTTGCCCTGTCGTGGCGATGTGGTTGGTTTTTCCACTTTGGCGGCCTCGCGCTTTGGCGCCGGGCAGGGCAAAATGGTGGGAATTCGTCCCATGGCGGCAGGTCGCCTGCGGGGCGCGCCCACCAAGACATGGACTCGACTCAATTGAACCCCGCTACGCAGCCGTCGGATGACCGCGGCCAGCGCAGCCTGGACGCAGCGATGCTGGTGCTTGCACCGCTGGTGCGCTGGCTGCTGCGCCATGGGGTGCACTACGGCGCTGTGGCGCAGGGGCTCAAGCAGGTCTTCATCCACGAGGCGCGGCAGGAGCTTGAACGGCGCGGCGCCAAGGTGACCGACTCGGCGCTCAGCGTGCTGTCGGGCGTGCACCGCAAGGACGTGCGCGTGCTGGCCACCCTGCCGCAGGTGCAGGCGGCGCTGGTGCCGACGCCAGCGTCGATGCTCTTCACCCGCTGGGTCACCGACCCGGCGCTGCGCGTGGGCGCCGGGGACGGTCAGTCGCCCCCCGTGGTGCGCCCGAGCCTGCCGCGGCACGGCCCCATGCCCAGCTTCGAGGCGCTGGCGCGGGAGGTGTCCAGCGACGTGCATCCGCGCACCCTGCTGGAGGAGTTGCAGCGCCTGGGGCTGGTGAGCCTCGCGGGCGACGAGGTGAGGCTGGTGGCCGACCGCTACGTGGCCCCCACGGCGGAACTCGAAGCGGCCCAGACGCTGGGGGTGAACGTGGCCGACCACCTCAACGCCGCCGTGCACAACATCAGCGGTGGCGCGACGAAACGTTTTCTCGAACAGAGTGTCTATGCCTATGGCCTGAGCCCGGCCTCCGCCGAGGCGCTGGCCGAGGTGGCGCGCGACCTCTGGGCCCCGGCCTTCGAGGCCATGGTGCAGGCCACGACGGCCCGCCTGGTCGGCGACGACGCCGACCGTGCTGCAACCGCAGCAGCGCTGCCGCGCGAGCGCATGCGCTTCGGTGCCTACTATTACCATGAGGCCGAACCGCCCGAGGCGGTGACTCCTCCCCCGCCGCTGGCTGGCCCGGTGGCCTGAAGTGATCGAGATGACCCCTGAACTGCATTCGAGAGTGACGGCCCGGCCCGGCCGGATGGCCCGCGCTGCGCTGGCTGCCCTGCTGGCTGTGGGGATGGCCATCGGACTGGTGGCCTGTGGCGGCAGCGGCGTGGGCTCCAACGGCACCGGCGCGGCGCCGCAGGGCTCGGGCACCGGCACGGTGACCGGCTTCGGCAGTGTCTACATCGACGGCGTGGCCTACGAGGACAGCGATGCCACGGTCGAGGTCGAGGAGGCCGATGGCTCGACGACGACGACCGAAACCAAGATGGGCCAGCGCGTCGAGGTACTCTACGAGCCCGGCAGCAGCCGCGCCCTGGCCCGCCGCATCCGGGTGGAAGCCAGCCTGATCGGCAGTGTGGACAGCGTGGGCACCACCTCCCTGGTGGTGCTGGGCCAGACGGTGCGGGTCAACAGCGACGCGTCGGCGGGGCCGGTCACGGTATTCGACACCGCCACGGGCACGGCGGTGGGGGGCGACCTGACCGATGTGGCAGCCGGCGATCCCGTCGAGGTGCACGCGGTGCGCAAGACCGTGGGGACGTCGGTCGAGCTGTGGGCGACGCGCGTCGAGCGTCTGGATGCGTTGCGGCGCCTGCGGGCCTCGGGCGTGATCACGGAAGCATCTGCCGGTGGATTCAGCCTGGGCAGCCTGACGGTAAACACCGCTGCCGCCACGGTGTTGCCTGCCAACACGGCGCCGGCGGTCGACCAGTGGGTGGTGGTTTACGCGACGAAGGACGACCTGAGCGGCAGTGTCCTCACCGCGCGCAGGGTGCGCATCGGTGAGCGCGCCACGGTCGCGGTATCGGATGACGAGGCCCACCTGGGCGGCTACGTGGCGAAGCTGGTCGGTGGCAGCCAGTTCCAGATCGAGGACGTCGTGGTCAAGCTCCAGACCACCACAAAGGTCGAGCCCAGCAGCACATCATTGGCTGAAGGGAAGTATGTGCGGGTGGAAGGCAGCTACGACAGTGACGGCAACCTGCTGGCCAGCGAGATCCACATCAGCACCGCCGACGATGGTGCCGAACTGCACGGCAGCATCGTGCAACTCAACACCACGACCATGTCGACCTTCCGTGTCCGCGACACTTGGGTGGATGTGCCTGACGCCAGGGTGATCGACTGGGGTGAGTGCACGACACGCACGTTGGCCGACGATCTGTACGTCGAGGTGCGCGGCGTGATGAGTCGTGGGGTGCTGCAGGCCACGTCGATCGTCTGCGAGAAGGACGCGGCGCCGACCGGCAAGGTGATCGAGCGGCACGGCACGGTGTCCGCGCTGAAGGCAGAGTCGAAACAACTGACGCTGCTGCACCACAGCGATAGCCTGACGGTGCAGTGGACGGCCACCACCTACTTCCGGTATCCGTTGACAGCGGGCTCGCTGTCCTCGCTGCTGACGACGAACGAGACCATCGAGGTCGAAGGCCGCATGGAAGGCTCCGTGCTGGTCGCCACCAAGATCAAGCCGCGCTCAGGCGATTGACCCGTCTGGAACGGTGGCGCCGCCGGGCGCTGCCGTTCAACGCCGCTGCTCAGCGGCTGGCGTCGTCCTCGTCGTCGTCGATCGACACGCTCCAGCGCTGCCAATCGGCCAGCTGGCGCCGGGCGGCCTTGGTTGGCCGGCCCTGCTCGATGCTCAGCGCCGGCTCCGTGTGCAGGCGGCGCTCGGCGGCCCACTTTGCCTGGGCGGCGAGGCTCTCCGGCGTTTCCTCGTAGAGCAGCCGGGCCACCGGGGCCGGGCCGCGCGCGGCCGACAGGCCCTGCACCACCACCTCGCGTGGCACCGGTGCATTCCCCTGGCGCAGGCTCAGGCGGTCGCCGCGGCGCACCTCCCGGGCCGGCTTGGCCAGCTGGCCGTTGACCATCACCCGACCGCGGCCGACTTCCTCGGCCGCCAGGCTGCGGGTCTTGTAGAAACGCGCCGCCCAGAGCCACTTGTCCAGCCGCAGGCTGGCGTGGCTGCCGGCCGGCAGGGCGTCGTCGTCGTCGCTGTCGCTGTCGTTCTTGCTGGAAGGCGAGGGCGGTGGGGCAGGGGATCGTCGGCTCACGGGGTCGATTGTGTCGCGTGCGGTGGGGCTGTCGTGGACGCCGTCGCTGGTGTCGCCGCAGGCAGGGTCACGATGGCGTCCAGGCCCCCCGGTGCCGTGTCGCTGCCGCGGTTGACCAGCTGGATCTCGCCACCCAGGCGCTCGCAGATCTGCCGGCAGATCGCCAGGCCCAGGCCGCTGCCGGAGGTGGTGCCAGAGGTCGTGCCGGTGTGGAAGGGCTCGTAGAGGTGCGCACGCCGGGCCGCGTCGAGGCCCGGGCCGCTGTCACGCACCCGCAGGCGGGCGAGCGGCGCAGCGCTGCTGGAGGCCACGCTGTCCACCGAGACCACCAGCGGCGCCCCCGCGGGCGTGGCGCGGATGGCGTTGTGCAGCAGGTTGCGCGTCAGCTCGCGCAGCATCCAGGCGTGGCCTTCGATCCACACCGGCTGGTCGGCCTCCAGCTCGAAGTCCAGTTCCTTGTCCGCGATCAGCGGCGCCAGGTCCAGCGCCACCTCGCGCACCGGCTCGCAGAGGTCCAGCGTCTGCGGTGCGTCCTGCTGGTGCACCTGCTCGACCTTGGCCAGCGCCAGCATCTGGTTGGCCAGGCGGATGGCGCGGTCGATGGTGCCGTGCATGGCCTGCAGCGTCTCGCGCTCGCCGACGTGGCCCGACAGCCCGTTCTGCACCTGCGTCTTCAGCACCGCCAGCGGGGTGCGCAGTTGGTGCGAGGCGTCGCGCACGAACTGCCGCTGGTGCGCGATCAGCCCGGCCAGCCGGGCCATCAGGTCGTTCATCGCCGTGGTGACCGGGCGCAGCTCGGTGGGCAGGCCGGGGGTGACGAGCGCGGAGAGGTCGCGCTCGTCGCGCTCGGACACAGCGTCGCGCAGCTGGTTCACCGGGCGCAGCGCGCGCGCCACCACCACGGCGGCCACCGCGCCGACCACGGCGACCATCAGCGCATGGCGCAGCAGCGTCTCCACCAGCAGGGCGCGGGCGTGCCGCTCGCGGATCTCCAGCGTCTCGGCCACCTGCACCAGCGCCACGCCGCGCAGCTCGGGGCCGGCCACCGGCTGGTAGAGCGCGGCCATGCGCACGCGCTCGCCGCCGTAGTCGGCGTCGTAGAAGTCCACCAGCGCGGCGTAGGCCGGGCGCTGCGGCGGCTGGCGGTTATAGGGCGGCAGGTCGGCGTAGCCGGAGAGGAACTCGCCGCGCACACCGCTGACGCGGTAGACCATGCGGCCCTCGTTGCCCGCCTCGAAGATCTCCAACGCTGCGTAGGGCACCTCCACCCGCAGCTCCTGTCCCACCGGCTGCAGCAGCTCGCCGATCGAGCGGGCCGAGGCCAGCAGCGAGCGGTCGTAGGCGGTGTTGATCGACTCCAGCACGCGCCGGTAGGTGGACCAGGCGTCGAAGGCAACGAAGGCGGTGATCGGCAGCACGATGCCCGCCAGCAGCCGCCAGCGCAGCGTCGCGGGGGCGCGCAACCTCATGCGCCGCTGCCTTCGGCCAGCGAGCCGGCGCGCAGCAGGTAGCCCAGCCCGCGCAGGGTGACGAGCTGCACGCCGCTGCCGGCGAGCTTCTTGCGCAGGCGATAGGCCACCACCTCGATGGCCTCGAACTGGATGTGCTCCTCCATCGGAAACACCAGGCGGAACAGCTTCTCCTTGGGCACCGCGTGCCCCGGGCGGGCGATCAGCGCGCTGAGCAGGGCGTGCTCGCGCGGCGTCAGCTCCAGGATCTCGCTGCCGAGGTGGAAGGCGCCGGAGGGCCGGTCCAGCCGCAGCGGCCCGCAGGCCAGCGGCTCCTCCTCCCGCCCCGCATTGCGGCGCAGCAGGGCGCGCACGCGGGCCTCCAGCTCGTCGAGGTCGAAGGGCTTGGCGAGGTAGTCGTCCGCCCCGGCGTTCAGGCCCAGCACGCGGTCACCCACCGCGCCGCGGGCGGTCAGCACCAGGATGGGCACGCCGATGCCCTCGGCGCGCGCCCGGTGCAGCACCTGCAGTCCGTCCATGCCGGGCAGGCTCAGGTCCAGCAGCACCGCGTCGGGCGGCGCCAGGCGCAGGCGGGCCAGCGCCTCGCCGCCATCGGCGCTGTGCTCCACCTCGAAGCCACGCTTTTCCAGTGCGCGGCGCAGCGCCTGGGCCAGCGCCGCCTCGTCTTCCACCAGCAGCAGTCTCATGGGGCGCAAGTGTGCCGCGCCGCGCCGATCTGCGGGGCAGGTGCAGGGCAGGTGCGGGGCCGGCCAGGGGGCCGACAGGCAGCTGACAGCCCCCCGGGCCCCTCTGACAGCCAAGTGACAGCTTGGGCGGCCCGCCTACGGGTTGCCCCGGACGGGCGCTGCGGGCGGCGCGGGCAACATCCGCTCACCGTTTTTTCCTCCCCCTTGCCCCAACCCAGGAGACCCGACGATGCGTCGTTCCGCCCTCAAGCGCCTCGCCCTGCCGATTGCCCTGCCGATCGCGCTGGCCCTGTTCGGTGCCACGGCCGCCCAGGCCGCCGAGAACTTCAAGATCATGGCCCCGGCCAACCCCGGCGGTGGCTACGACCAGGCCGCGCGCGGCCTGGGCAAGGCGATGCAGGAGGCCGGCGTGGCCGGCAGCGTCACCTACGAAAACAAGGGCGGCGCGGGCGGCACCATCGGCCTGGCCCAGTTCGTCAACGCCAGCAAGGGCGACCCCAACGCGCTGATCGTCGTCGGCGCGGTGATGGTCGGCGCCATCGTGCAGAACAAGCCGCCGGTCACGCTGACGCAGGCCACGCCGATCGCCCGCCTGATGGCCGAGTACAACGCCTTCGTGGTGCCGGCCAACTCGCCGATCAAGACCATGAAGGACGTGGTCGAGCAGATGAAAAAGGACCCCGCCAGCGTCAAGTGGGGCGGTGGCTCCAAGGGCTCGGTGGACCACGTCAGCGTGGCGATGATCGCGCGCGACGTCGGCGTCGACCCCACCAAGGTCAACTACGTGCCCTTCAAGGGCGGCGGCGAGGCCACCGCGGCCATCCTGGGCGGCCACGTCACGGTGGGCACCAGCGGCTGGGGCGAGCTGCAGGAGTTCGTGCAGAGCGGCAAGCTGCGCGCCATCGCCATCACCGCGCCGGCGCGCCTGAAGGGCGTGAACGTGCCCACGCTCAAGGAGCAGGGCGTCAACGTCGAGATCGGCAACTGGCGCGGCGTCTACGCGCCCCCGGGCGTCAGCCCCGAGCAGCGCAAGGCGCTCACCGACGCCGTGGTCAAGGCCACCAAGTCCAAGAGCTGGACCGAGCTGCTGGAGAAGAACAGCTGGACGCCGGTGGTGATGACCGGGCCGGACTTCGACAAGTTCGTCGACGGCAGCCACGCCGAGCTGCGTGCGCTGATGTACAAGCTGGGCATGCTCTGATCCGGTGGGCGCGATGAGCAGCAACACACACAGCGGCGTCCCGGCCAACCGCGGCCACTTCTGGATCGGCGTGGGCACGGCCGCCCTGGGTGGGCTGCTCGCACTGGGTGCCACCCAGATCGGCGGTGCGGCCGGCTACGGCGGTGCCGGGCCGGGTTTCCTGCCCTGGGTGGTGGCGCTGGCCCTGGTGGGCCTGGGGGTGGCGCAGATCATCTCCGCACGCCGCCATGCCGAGCCGCTGGCCGACGCGCCGGAGTTCCCGTCCGCCTGGACGGCGGTGGCCTGGGTCTCGGCCGGTGTGCTGCTCAACGCGCTGCTGATCGAGCGCATCGGCTTCATCCCCTCCTGCGCGCTGCTGTTCGCCCTGTCGGCGCGCGGCTTTCGCATCGGCGCGGCTGCGCGGCCGAGCGCCGCCAGCGTGGCGACCGACTTCGTCATCGGCCTGGTGATCTCCGCGCCGGTGTTCTGGATCTTCACCAAGCTGCTGGGGCTGACGCTGCCGGGGCTGGTCAAGGGCGGCTGGATCTGACGACCGACAGAAGAAGTAGGAGTTGACATGGACGTCTGGTCCTCCCTGATGGGTGGCTTCGCTGCGGCGGCCACCCCCATGAACCTGCTCTGGGCGCTGCTGGGCTGCACCATCGGCACCGCAGTGGGCGTGCTGCCGGGCATCGGCCCGGCGCTGACGGTGGCGATGCTGCTGCCGCTGACCGGCCAGGTCGAGCCCACCGCCTCGATGATCCTGTTCGCCGGCATCTACTACGGCGCGATGTACGGGGGCTCCACCACCTCCATCCTGCTCAACACCCCCGGCGAAACGGCCACGATGGTCACCGCGCTGGAAGGCAACCTGATGGCCAAGAACGGCCGCGCCGGTGCCGCGCTGGCCACCTCGGCGATCGGCTCCTTCGTGGCCGGCACCATCGCCACCGTGCTGCTCACCCTCTTCGCCCCCTGGCTGGCCGAGGTGGCGCTCAAGTTCGGCCCGCCGGAATACTTCTCGCTGATGGTGCTGGCCTTTGTCACCGTCTCCTCGGTGCTGGGCGCCAGCGCGCTGCGCGGCATGATCGCGCTGTTCATCGGCCTGGCCGTCGGCCTGATCGGCATGGACGAGATCTCCGGCGTGGCGCGCTACACCTTCGGCATCCCCGAGTTGGTCGACCGCATCGAGGTCACGCTGGTCGCGGTGGGCCTGTTCGCGGTGGGCGAGGCGATGTACTTCGCCCTCTACGAAGGCCGCCGTGTCGAGGGCGAGCACAAGATGTCCAGCCTCTACATGACCAAGCTGGAGTGGAAGCGCTCCTGGCCCGCCTGGATCCGCGGCACGCTGATCGGCTTCCCCTTCGGCACCGTGCCCGCGGGCGGCACCGAGATCCCGACCTTCCTCTCCTACGGCATGGAGAAGAAGCTCTCCAAGCACAAGGAGGAGTTCGGCACCACCGGCGCCATCGAGGGCGTGGCCGGTCCCGAGGCGGCCAACAACGCCACCGCCGCGGGCGTGCTCGTGCCGCTGCTGACGCTGGGCATCCCCACCTCCACGACCGCGGCCATCCTGCTGTCGGCCTTCCAGAACTACGGCATCACCACCGGGCCGCAGCTGTTCCAGAGCAGCGGACCGCTGGTGTGGGCGCTGATCGCGTCGCTGTACATCGGCAACGTCATGCTGCTGGTGCTCAACCTGCCGCTGGTCGGCCTGTGGGTCAAGCTGCTGCACATCCCGCGCCACTGGTTGTATGCGGGCATCCTGGTGTTCGCCACCGTGGGCGTGTACGGCATGCGCCAGTCGGCCTTCGACCTCGTGCTGCTCTACGTCATCGGCCTGCTGGGCCTGATGATGCGCCGCTACGACTTCCCGACCGCCCCGGTGATCGTCGGCATGATCCTGGGCCCGATGGCCGAAGCCCAGTTCCGCAACGCCATGTCCATCGGCGAGGGCCACATCGGCGTGTTCTTCGAGCGCCCGATCTCGGCAGTGGTCTTCGCGATCTGCCTGCTGGTGGTGATCGTGCCGCGCCTGATGCGGCTGCGCCAGCGGGGCGGCTGATCTGGCTGTTCCAAGCAAGAAGGGCTCCCAAACGGGAGCCCTTCTTGCTTGGCTCGGAGAACGCTTCAGCCCTTCGCCCCACCCGCCAGCGCCCGCTGGCGCTGCGCTTCCAGGTCGGCGGCGCGCGGCTGGTCGGCCAGCGTCACCGGCCAGCCCTGCAGGTGGCGCTGCACGACGGCGACCATGGCGCGGATCCAGGCCGGGTGGTCGTTCAGGCAGGGGATGTGGTCGTAGCGCTGGCCGCCCTCGGCCAGGAAGACCTGCCGGCCCTCCAGCGCGATCTCCTCCAGCGTCTCCAGGCAGTCGGCCGGGAAGCCCGGGCAGAACACCTGCAGGTGCTTCACGCCCTTTTTCGCCAGCGCCTTGAGCGTGGCGTCGGTGGAGGGCTCCAGCCACTTGGCGCGCCCGAAGCGGCTCTGGAAGCTCACGCTCATCTGCTCCGGCGCCAGCCCGAGCCGCTCGCGCAGCAGGCGCGCGGTCTTCAGGCACTGGCAGTGGTAGGGGTCGCCCAGCTCCAGGGTGCGCTGCGGCACGCCGTGGAAGCTCAGCAGCAGGTGCTCGCCGCGGCCCTCGCGCTGCCAGGTGTCCTGCACCCGCTCGGCCAGCGCGTCGATGTAGGCCGGCTCGTCGTGGTGCTGCTTCACGTAGCGCAGCTCGGGCAGGTTGCGCTGCGTCAGCGCCCAGGCGTGCACCGCGTCCATCACGCTGGCGGTGGTGGTGCCGGAGTACTGCGGGTACATCGGCAGCACCAGGATGCGCGTGCAGCCGGCGCGCTTGAGCTCGTCGAGCTCGTGGGCGACGCTGGGCTGGCCGTAGCGCATGGCGTGGCGCACCACCACGCTGCTGCCGCGCTCACCCAGGTAGCCTTGCAGCAGCGTGGCCTGGCGGGCCGTCCACACTGCCAGCGGCGAGCCCTCGGGCAGCCAGATGCTGGCGTACTTGGCGGCCGATTTGGCCGGCCGGGTGCGCAGGATGATGCCGTGCAGGATGGGCAGCCACAGCAGCCGCGGGATCTCGACCACGCGCGCATCGGCGAGGAACTCAGCCAGGTAGTGCCGCACCGCCGGGGCGGTGGGCGACTCGGGCGTACCCAGGTTGACGACCAGCACGCCGGTGCGCTCGGGCACGCCGTGGCGGTGGGGCGGTTCGGGGGCGAAGGGGGAAGCGAAGGCCATGCGCCGGATTGTCCATGCTGCGCGTGCCGCGCCGCCCGGGCGGCGACACTTCGGGCCATGCCGAACACCTCTACCGTGCGCCCGCGTGCCTTCACCCTCGATCTGGACGACACGCTCTGGCCGATCGAGCCCACGCTGCGCCGCGCCGAGGCGGCGCTGCGCGGCTGGCTGGCCGAGCACGCCCCCGCCACGCTGGCGGGGTGCGGCGACGCGGGCATGCTGCGCCTGCGCGCACAGGTGGCGCTGGACCACCCGGAGCTGGCGCACGACCTGAGCACGCTGCGGCTCATCACGATCCACCGCGCCCTCGTCGCCGCGGGTGACGACCCGGCGCTGGCCGAGCCGGCCTTCGAGGCCTTCATGGCCGCGCGCCAGCAGGTCACCTGGTTCGACGACGTGCGCCCGGCGCTGGACCGCCTGGCCGCACACGGCCCGCTGCTGGCCGTTTCCAACGGCAACGCCGAGCTGGCCCCCACCGGGCTGGCGCCCTGGTTTGCCGGCAGCGTGAGCGCGCGCAGTACCGGCGTGGCCAAGCCGGATGCGCGCATCTTCGCGGCCGCCTGCGCGCAGCTGGGCTGCCGGCCTGACGAGGTGATGCACATCGGCGACGACTGGCGCGCGGACATCCACGGTGCCCGCGAGGCCGGCCTGCACAGCGCCTGGGTGCGCCGCGCGGAGCTGCCGCTGCGCGATGACAGCGGCGGCCTGGGCGGTCAGCACCGCCTGCTCGCCGCGCCGCCGCCCCCCGCCGGGCACCACCTGGAGGTGCCGCACCTGCTGGCGCTGGCGGACTGGCTGGACGCGCTGTGAGCAGCGCGGTGAGCTGCTCAGAGAGCAGCTTGATCGCCTGACGCGGCGGCCCGCCCCCGGGGAAGCCCGGCATGGCAGGCCCGCCGGGCCGGCCTAAGCTGGCGGCATGGACCTGCCTGTCTTCCCCGGTGACTTTGCCTGTGACTTCCCCGGTGACCCCTTCGCCGTTCCGCCCGGGCGGCCCGACACGGACGACAACCACGCCACGCTGATGCAGGGCCTGCGCTGGCAGGTGCCCGAGCGCTTCAACATCGCCGAGGCCTGCTGCGGCCGCTGGGCGCGCCGCACGCCCGAGGCCATCGCGCTGGTGATCGACCGCGAGGGGGCCGATCCCGAACGCCACCGCTATGCCGACCTGCAGGCCGCCGCCAACCGGCTCTCGCAGCGGCTGGTGCAGCTGGGCGTGCAGCGCGGCGACCGCATCGCCATCGTGCTGCCGCAGTGCGCCGAGACGGCGGTGGCGCACGTGGCCGTCTACCAGCTCGGTGCGGTGGCGATGCCGCTGGCCCTGCTGTTCGGGCCCGAGGCGCTGGCCTACCGCCTGCACGATGGCGGCGTGCGGCTGGCCATCGTGGCCGCGGCGGCCCTGCCGGCCATCGAGGCTGCGCGGGCCTCGGCGCCCGCGCTGGCGCAGCTGATCGTCGTGTCCCCGCCGGGCGAGGACGTGCCGCCGCTCCAGCAGGGCCTGGCCTGTCTGGCATGGTCAGAAGCGCTGGCGGGCCAGACGGGTGGGTTCAAGCCGGTCGAAACCGCGGCCGACGAACCCGCCGTGCTGATCTACACCAGCGGCACCACCGGCCCGCCCAAGGGTGCGCTGATCCCGCACCGGGCGCTGCTGGGCAACCTGAGCGGTTTCGTCTGCAGCCAGAACGGCTTCCCCCACGTCGAGCCGCACGCCGACGATGGCCTACCCGACGCGCCCGTGTTCTGGAGCCCGGCCGACTGGGCCTGGACCGGCGGGCTGATGGACGTGCTGCTGCCCACGCTGTACTTTGGCGCCACCGTGGTCGGCAGCCCCGGGCGCTTCAGCCCGCAGCGTGCCTTCGAGCTGCTGCAGCGCCACCGGGTGACGCACAGCTTCCTCTTCCCCACGGCGCTGAAGGCGATGATGAAGGCCTGCCCGGAGCCTGGCTCTGCCTACGCGCTGCGCTTGCGCGCGTTGATGAGCGCCGGCGAGGCGGTGGGCGACGCGGTGTTCGCCTGGTGCCGCGACGCGCTGGGCGTGCCGGTCAACGAGATGTTCGGCCAGACCGAGATCAACTACGTGGTCGGCAACTGCGCCCGGGCGCTGGACGTCCAGGGCCGGCCGGTGGCGGGCTGGCCCGCGCGGCCGGGCAGCATGGGCCGTGGCTACCCGGGCCACCGCGTGGCGGTGATCGACGACGAGGGCCGCGAGTGCCCGCGCGGCACGCCCGGCGAGGTGGCGGTGCACCGGCGTGACGTGCATGGCGAGCCGGACCCGGTCTTCTTCCTCGGTTACTGGCACAACGACGCAGCCACGCAGGCCAAGTACACCGGCGCGGTGGACGACAGCTGGTGCCGCACCGGCGACACCGCGGTGATGGATGCCGACGGCTACCTCTGGTACCAGGGCCGCGCCGACGACCTCTTCAAGGCCGCGGGCTACCGCATCGGCCCCAGCGAGGTGGAGAACTGCCTCGTCAAGCACCCGGCGGTGGCCAACGCCGCCGTGGTGCCCAAGCCGGACGCCGAGCGCGGCGCGGTCGTCAAGGCCTACGTGGTGCTGGCGCCGGGCTGGGTGGGCGACGCGGCGCTGGTCGATGCCCTGCAGGCCCATGTGCGCGAGCGCCTGGCGCCCTACGAGTACCCCAAGGAGATCGAGTTCATCGACGCCCTACCCATGACCACCACCGGCAAGGTGCTGCGCCGCGTGCTGCGCCTGCAGGAGGAGGAGCGCGCCCGCGCAGCGCGCGGTTCGTGAGGTGGCACACTGCGTTTCATTTCCGGTCACCTCGCAGCCAGGACGATTAAGCTGGCCTTCACCCTTGCTGCCTAAGGTGCGCCCCGTGTCCACCCTTGTCCTGACGCCCATGCGCCCCTCACTTCCTGTTCTCTGCCGTCGCCGGCGCGTCCCGAGCATCCGGCTGGGCCTTGGCCTGATGGCCCTGCCGGCCCTGCTGGCGCTGGGCGGCTGCGGCACCCTGGGCGTGCAGCCCTGGGAGCGTGACCTGCTCGCCAAGCCGTCGATGCAGCTCACCGTCTCGCCGCTCGAAGCCGCGGCCGATGACCACACCTACTTCTCCAAGGAAGCCGCCACCGGCGGGCGCAGCTTCGGTGGCGGGGGCTGCGGGTGCAACTGATGACGACTTCCCCTCTGAGCCTCTCAGCTTCGGCCGAACCGTCCAGCCTGCCCGGCAGCACCAGCACCGGCACCAGCACCGGCGCCCTGCACCTGGCCCTGGCCGCGGCCGTCACTGGCCTGCTGGGCGTCGGGTCCGTCGGGGCCCAGGCCGAAGGCCTCAAGCCCAGCGCGGCCACCGCCGCCACTGCTGCCTCCACCGCAGCCACCTGGCAGGCCGATGCCGCCGTGCTGCTCTACCGCGAGGGCGACGGCCGCGTCACCGCGCTGGAGCCGGTGATCTCGCTGCGCCGCAACGACGGCAACGACCGCGCCACCGGCCTGCGCCTGACGCTGGACACCCTCACCGGCGCCTCGCCCAACGGCGCCGTCGCGCAGCCCACCGCGCAGACCTTCACCAGCCCCTCCGGCAAGGGCACCTACACCACGGCCGCGGGCAAAACGCCGCTGAACACCGAGTTCCGCGACACCCGCATCGCCCTGCTTGCCAGCCACGAGCGGCCGCTGGGCACCGACCAGCGCGGCTCCTTCAGCGCCAACGTCTCGGCCGAGCACGACTTTGCCTCCGTGGGCCTGTCGGGCAGCTGGACGCGCGACTTCGACAACAAGAACCGCACCCTCAGCCTGGGCCTGTCCACCGAGTTCGACCGCATCAACCCCGAGGGCGGCGTGCCGGTGGAGCGCGGCGTGGCCTTTGCCGGTACCTCCAAGGGCAGCGACAGCCGCTACGTGGTCGACCTGCTGGCCGGCTTCACCCAGGTCATGTCGCGGCGCTGGATCACCCAGGTCAGCTACAACCTCGGCCGCGGCAGCGGCTACCACAGCGACCCGTACAAGATCCTCTCCGTGATCGACGGCAGCTCCGGCCTGGTCACCGGCGACCGCTACATCAACGAGTCCCGCCCGCGCAGCCGCACCCGCCACAGCCTCAACGTGCAGAGCAAGTGGCACCTGACGCAGGACGTGGTCGACCTCTCCTACCGCTACTACCGCGACGACTGGGGCGTCAGCGCCCACACGCTCGACGGCCGCTACCGCTGGGAGCTGGGCAGCAATGGTGGGAGTGGCGGCGGCGCCTACCTCGAACCCCACCTGCGCTGGTACCGCCAGAGCGCGGCGGACTTCTACCGCACCTGGCTCACCGAGGGCGGCGAGTACGTCAGCGGCGCCGCCGGCCGCTCCCCCGCCTACGCCTCGGCCGACACCCGGCTGGCGGCCTTCACCGGCCAGACCCTGGGCATCAAGCTCGGCCTGCCGACCGGCCAGGGGCGCGAGTGGACCCTGCGCGTCGAGACCTACCGCCAGAAGATCGACCAGCCCGCCAACGCCCCCGGCGCGCTGGGCAGCCTCGACCTGACGCCGGACCTGAAGGCCTTCACGCTGATGGTCGGTTACTCAAGACCGTTCTGATGGCGGCGGCGGCGCAGCCGGCCGCCGCGCTGCTGCAGCCGCTGCCGGGCGGCCTGTGGCGCGGCAGCTTCGAGGCCATGGCCAGCCCCTGCGAGCTGCTGATGGAGCGGGCAGGGGAGCCGGGCCTGGGCAGCGACGATGAGGAGGCTGCCCGCCGCCTGCTGCAGATTGCCTGCGACGAGGTGCGCCGCATCGAGCGCAAGTACAGCCGCTACCGCAGCGACAGCGAACTCGCCCGCTGGCACCGTGCTGCCGCGGGTCAACCGGGCCAGCCCGTGCAGGTGGACGAGGAGAGCGCCGGCCTGCTCGACCTGGCCGCGCTCTGCCACCAGCTCAGCGGCGGGCGCTTCGACATCAGCTCCGGCGTGCTCCGCGAGGTCTGGCGCTTTGACGGCAGCGACCGCCTGCCGACGCCTGACGCCGTGGCCCGCGTCGCCGCTCGCGTCGGCTGGGCGCGCATCGGCTGGCAGCGCCCGCTGCTCACCCTGCCGCCCGGCATGGAACTCGACCTCGGCGGCCTGGGCAAGGAATACGCCGCCGACCGCGTGCTCACCCTCCTGCGCGCCGAAGGCCAGCGCACCAGCCGCGACCGCCCCCTGCTGATCAACCTCGGCGGCGACCTCGTCGCCAGCGGCCCCCGCAGCGACGGCTCGCCCTGGTACGTCGGCATCGAACAGCCGATCGGCCAGACCCCCCAGGCCGATCCCGACCCCACCCAGCCCGCCCACCCCGCCGCGCCCGCCGGCCTGATCGCCCTCAAGACCGGCGCCCTGGCCACCAGCGGCGACGCCCGCCGTTTCCTGCTCCGGGACGGCGTGCGCCACAGCCACATCCTCGACCCCCGCACCGGCTGGCCCGTCCAGGGCGCCCCCCGCTCGGTCACCGTGGCCGCCCCCACCTGCACCGAAGCCGGCCTCCTCTCCACCCTGGCCATGCTGCAAGGCGAGGGCGCCGAAGCACTGCTCGCGGCGCAGGGGCTGCCGCATTGGGTGTTGCGCTGAGGGGCAGACTGGGCCGGCACAGCCCTGTTCAGGCTGCCAGCGCGAACCGATCCACTGGGCTGCAGGTCGTCCCGGCTGATGTCTTTTGAAGTTCGCTGAATGCCTGCCGCTGTCTGCCCTGTGAAATCTGGAGCGGCTTTAAGCTCGACCTGCAAACCCCGCGTGCCAAGAATGCAAATTGTTTTGTTTGAATCATGATGAAACAATTGCGCCTTACTCCGGATACCTCATCGTAACCGTGTGGCGTCAATAATTGGTTGTGTCTAGTAGTCAAGGAGTCTATCGTGAGAAATAAAACTCTTCTGGCTTGTGCGCTGGTATGTTGCGGACAATCGTTTGCGGCAACATCAGATTCGACCAGCATAGTGCAGAAGCCGCCACTCATGCAGATCCACAAACTCCAGTGCACACAGATTCGCTCAATGGGTTCGGAGGATTGCAAAGATGCCGGAAACTTCGATAGCACCTGTGCCGTTGCGAAATGCCCAGCGGGTACTGTTCTGACTGGTGGAGGTGGAGCCTGCGCCGCCGGCGACAGGAGACTTAAATCACTTAATGCAAATGTGGTGACTGGCGAGTATAGCGTGATGTGCGAGAAGCAGGGGGTTGCGCCACAGGCAAGTGCAATATGCTGCAAATAGTTGGGCGCTGAAATCTAGATGGCTTGGCGAAGAAAATCATTTCAGATCAATGACTTGCAGTCAAATATGGATGCTGCACCGGCCGATCCCGATGACGTTACGCGTCGGGTTTGATGTACAAATTACGTTGGCTAGGCAAGGAAGAATGCCTTCGGAGAGCGTGCGCTTGAAGTCGGGGGTACGGACGTCTCTGGTGTGGGGACATGGATTCCGAACGGTTTCAATGATGTCGAGTGTTTTGTAGTCCGCCGCAGCAGTTCACACAAGATGCCTCCTGATTAGTCATGAAGCTCAGCCACTTGCCGTCCGGGGCCACGGGAACACATGGCTCACCTGGGAAGGCGGTGTCCTTCCGGGGCTTTGCCGGTACGTTTTTCCGGTGGATGCTGAGCTTCATGACCAATCAGGAGATGCCTTGTCGGCGCTTCGAGAGCGCCGCCAACTGCTTGAAAAGCATCAGGAGATCCTGATCTGGCGGCCGGGACACTCGGTGCGAATCCACGAAAGGAGCTTGCATTCATGCCTCAAGGAACAGACCATCTTCTCGCGAACGAATCGCTGCAACACGGCCAGTCGATCGTCTCCAACAATGGAATCTACCAGCTGGCATTCCAGGGCGACGGAAACCTGGTCGTGTACAAGACCTACCCGGGCACGTCCGCGCGCACGCTTTGGGCGTCAGGCACGAACGGGCATTCGTCGGACACGTGCATCATGCAGGGGGACGGCAACCTCGTCCTCTACGATCCCGGCAGTCACGCCATCTGGGCGGCCGGCACCTATGGCAACCCAGGCAGCCGGGTCGTGATGCAGGACGACGGTAACCTAGCCATCTACCGAGCCAACAACTCGCCCGCATGGGCGACGAATACCGTGCAGAATCCGGTGCCGGGCGGCCCCCCCGCCCATGGTAGCCAGATGCAGCCCGGAGAGACGCTGGCCAAGGACCAGCCCATCCATTCGGCGAACGGTCGCTACGAGTTCGTCTTTCAGTCCGACGGCAACCTCGTCCTCTACAAGATCTATTCCACCCACCCTCGGAGGGCGCTCTGGGCATCGGGCACAAATGGACGCGGCGCCGTCGTCTGCATCATGCAAGGTGATGGGAATCTGGTCATCTACGACTCCGACGCTCATGCGCTGTGGAGTTCCGGCACCTACAACCACGCGGGCAGCCACCTCACCGTGCAGGACGACGGCAACGTCGTCATCTACCAGCCAAACAACGCCGCTGTCTGGGCGACGAACACCGTGCAAATTGCCGTGCCGAGCGGGCCTCCCGCGCACGGCGACACCATGAACCCGGGCGAGATCTTGCCCATCGATCATCCGATCAAGTCCCCGAACGGGCGCTACAGCTTCGTCTTCCAGGGGGACGGCAACCTCGTCCTGTACAAGAGCTATCCGACGCACCCCACCAAGGCGCTCTGGTCCTCGAAGACCAACGGGAAGACGGCGGACGTGTGCATCATGCAGGGGGACGGCAACCTCGTCCTCTACGACCCGGACGGTCACCCTATGTGGAGCTCCGGCACCTACAACCACGCGGGCAGCCACCTCACCGTGCAGGACGACGGCAACGTCGTCATCTACCAGCCGAACAACGCCGCTGTCTGGGCGACGAACACCGTGCAGACCCCTGTGCCGAGCGGCCCGACCGCGACGGGGGACAGCATGCAACCGGGCCAGACGCTCGCGCCCGGACAGGCCATCAAGTCGGCCGGGCAAGCCTATCTGTTCGTGTTTCAGGGCGATGGCAATCTAGTGCTCTACAAGATCTACGCGGGAGGAAAGCAGAAGGCGTTGTGGTCGTCCGGGACGTGCGGGCGCCTGGCGGATATCTGCATCATGCAAGGCGACGGGAACCTCGTCATCTACGACCCTGACGGCCACGCCATCTGGGCGTCGAACACATGGGGAAAGCCGGGTTCCCACCTCGTCGCGCAGGACGACGGCAACGTCGTCATCTATCGTCCGGGCGGGCAGCCGACGTGGTCCACCGGGACCTACGGTATGCACGTCCATTTCAAGACGCTCCTCAGCCTGACGCCCACCGTGCGGGCGTACATCGATCGGCAGTTCGCCGCGCTGGATGATCTCTACATCGACGGATCGGTCAACACCACCATGGGCACGATCGAGGACCTGAGCGGCGACTCCTCGCTCTCGACCCTGCTCGATCTCGACGTGGGCGCCTGCACCAGCAGCAGCCTGACGGACGAGCAGCGGATCCTGTTCTCCCAACGGAACAACTGCGGCGCCAATGACCTGGTCGTGTACCTCGTCAGCTCGCTCGTCGGAGGCTCAGGCAACTTCGTGGGCTGCGCCTCCCACCCGTCCGATAGACCCGCGTGCGCTATCGTCCAGGACGCTGGCGCCGATTGGCTCACCGCACACGAGATCGGCCACGTGCTGGGACTCTCGCACGTCAGCTCGACGCCGGCCACCAACAGCGACTATCTCATGTGGCCCAACGTCGGCTGGACCAACACGCCGCCGGACCTGAGCTCGTCCGAATACAAGAAGATGCGCGACAGCAACCTGACTCCAGTGAGCTGAGAAGAATCCAAGATGAAGACCTATGATCAAGTGCGGCAGATCCTCGGCCTGATCGAGCCCACGGAGACAATGTACTCGGAGCTTGACGCCGACGATCTGCCCCACCTGCAGCGGCTCTTGCACGATCCGGACGGGTGGCGTGCGGCGAGGGCGGTGTTCGCCGCTAGCCGCATCGGCTCCGCCAAGGCGCATTCGCTGATCCTGGACGCGGCCAGCTACCCCCGCCGCGAGGTGCGGGTCGCAGCCGCAGTTGTCGCGCCCCGGGTCCCCAGCGCGATCAGCAACGAGATCCTCGAGAAGCTCATCGATGATGAGGACATCGGGGTGAGGAAGCTCACCATCAAGTCCATCGGGCACGATGCGTCGAGCAAGCTGACAGAGAAGCTGCAAGGCATCGCTGCTCAGGGCGTCAATCGGCACCTAAAGACGCTGGCGCGAGAGCGGTTTGACGCTCTGCGCATTCAACCCAGGTAGGAGGCGAATGCGAGGCGCCGCTGCCGGTCTGCGAAGGCGAGCCCGGCGGCGCCGACCCCACGAACGAGCCTGCACCACGAAAGAAAGAAGCTGTCCAACCAGAAATTGGATCTGACGGTCGGGCTTCGCTCGCCCGCAGCTCAATTTCACTACAACATGGACCAGGGGTCAGGTCTTACCTATTGCATTTCCATCAGCTCTTAGCTCGACAGCCGCTGCCGCACCGCCCCCGCCCCCGCCACCATTCGTGACCTTGTTCACACCCAGCCTTTGGCTTGCATCAGTTCGTGCTGATGTTGCTGAAATGTGAACAAATTGAAAAATAGACTACTGCCGATGCCGGCGTCCTGCCTTTCAGAAAAGGGGGGCGCCGGGTCGGCGCGGTCGGCCGTGTGTGCCCATGGCGGCTGTGCCCCAGGGTGCTGGCACACATGGATGTAGATCATGAGCAGCGGAGTGATGTCGAAGCATGGGTCGAGGGTCAGGTCTTGCATATTGCCTTTGGACAAGAACTCACAGCTTGTTCAACCCCCAGCCCGCGCCGCGGTCCATTAAGGGTTGCTGAAGGGGCTGCGTTGCCGGCCCTGACGTTGACCCCCGTCAGTCCAGCCTGAACCTCACCTCGAAACAATCAGGTCAACCCTTCGTGTGAGGGGTGTCCTGACCGGGGTGGCATGCATGACGGCACCGGGACTTCTTGGCCTGATTTCTGCGGCGCTGCTGTTGCAGTTGGGGGCGGGCATTGCCTGGTCGCTGTGGCGGCGGGGGGCTGCCCCGGCTGACGCGGCCCTGGTGGCGGTGCCGGCGCCCCTTCCCAGGCTGGATGCGGCCTGGAGCGGCTGGCGGGCGTTCCGCGTGGTGCGGCGCTGCCGGCGTTCAAGCCGGGGCAGTTCCTGAGCTTCTCGCTCGATGTGGCGGGTACGCCGGCGGGGCCGGGGCAGGCCGCAGTGGCGCGCACGGTCACGCGCTGCTATTCGCTGTCGGACCAGCCGGACCCGGCGCAGTACCGGGCATCAATGGGGTCAGGTCTTGTCTTTTGCTGAGATCGGGGAGAGGATCTCCAGATGGAAAGAGGAGGTAGGCAAGATGGAAGACCTGACCCCGACCATGTGTGACCCCAACGATGCTCTCGTTCTGGTGAGCAGGTCCCTGGCACGCCGGGAGACTGATTGGGATTGACGCCGTGTACCCGGCTCAAACACCTCAGAATGCTGTTTGCAAATGTACGGCTAAACGAGAACAACCCATGACAAGACCTAAGGCTTCGCAGGACTTCGCGGCAGGGTCTGGTGCAGTCGATGCGCTGCTTGCTGCGCTGGAACACCCGAACAAGGAGGGTATTCAGCTCCTGCGCAAGGCCATTCTCGAACTGGACGCGCGCATTCGCGAAGAGGTGAAGTGGAACGCGCCGAGCTTTGCCCTGGACGATCACTTCGCCACCTTCAAGCTTCATCCTCCCGGCAAGATTCAACTGGTCTTGCACACGGGAGCCAAGCCCAAGGCTGCGCGACGGCAGTTTGCACTGCAGGGCGAGCAGGGCCTGGTGAAATGGGCGGCGCCCGACCGCTGCGTTGTGAACATCGGCAGCACTGACGCGGCGCGCGACCACAGCCACGTCGTCGTCGATCTGGTCGGGCAGTGGATTCGGCAGCTGTCGGACAGGCCTCGCCCCGTCGCCCCGTGACCCTTTCGTCCCAAGATCAACCGCGCCATGGAGCGGCGGAGGCCGGTCTTGTCTTTTGCCCACAAGTCAGAGTCAACGTGGATTTGGCGGATTCGGGGTCAGGTCTCGCCTACTGCCTCTCCATCCGCTCTCCGCTCGACAGCCGTTGCCGCCCCGTCACCGCCCAGCCACCATTCGTGACCTTGTTCACACCCAACCTTTGGCTTGCATCAGTCCGTGCTGATATTGCTGAAATGTGAACAAATTGAAAAATAGACTGCTGCCGATGCCGGCGTCCTGCCTTTCAGCAAAGGGGGCGCCGGGTCGGCGCGGTCGGCCGTGTGTGCCCATGGCGGCTGTGCCCCAGGGTGCTGGCACACATGGATGTCGATCATGAGCAGCGGAGTGATGTCGAAGGGCGCGTGGGCCCTGATGGTGGGTCTGGCCGGGGGGCTGGCGGCGAGTCAGGCTGCGGCCCACGACGGTGACCTGGACAAGACCAACCCCTACCAGGCCCGCGTGCTGGCCAAGGCCCAGCCGGATGAGTGCTTTGGCGGCGTGGGGGCGACCTACGAGCCCTATGCCGCGCCGGGCTGCACGGCACCGCGCGTGCCGAAGGTGAACCAGGCCTACGTCTGGGGCCTGGCGAAGACGGACACCCACCTGTGGATCGGCACGGCGCCGAACGTCAACTGCCTTGTCGAAGGCACCTACCTGTCGTTGACCACGCCGTACCAGACCGCTTCCTGGGCCTGCGAATTCGGCAGCAGTGGCTACCGCGCCATGTATGCGCCGGCGCTGCCCGCGGCGCTGGGTGACTGGCGCCCCTCGCGGATCCACCGCCACTCGCTCAAGGACGGCAGCCTGGCCGACCTGGGGGCGACGATGGACGTGGCCGGCCGGCAGCGGCTGGCGGCCACGCTGGGCCTGCGCTCGGCGGGCACGCACCGGGGCGTGGTGATCCTGGCCGGCCCGGCGATCAACCAGCAGGGGCTGAACCTCTTTGCGTTCAACGCCAAGACCTCGGCCTTCCTGGGTTCGTACACGCTGCCGGGCTACCGCAACATCCGCAAGTGGACGGTGGCGGGCGACGAGCTCTACACCACGGCCGGGCGCGTGAATGGCAGCGGGGCGGTGATCCGCTGGACGGGCAGCGTGGCGACGCCGTTCCAGTTCGTCGAGGTGGGCACGCTGCCCTCCGAGGGCGCGGAGCTGACGGCGCATGACGGCCGGCTCTTTGTGGCCACCTGGCCGAACGTGGACCCGCTGAACCCGGCGTGGGCGGGGGTGTTCCGTTCCGCGCTGCTGCCGCGCAAGGGCGGGCTGCCGGCGTCGACGGGGGCTTTCACCCAGGTCTGGGATGTGCGCCAGTACGAACCTGACCCGGTGGTGGCGCTGACCTATGGCGGTGGCGCGATCGCCTCCTACCAGGGCAAGCTGGTGTGGGGCACGATGCATGTGCCGGGGGTGGCCACCGCGGCGCACCTGACGGCCAACGCGGCCTACTACGCCGGCCTGGACCCGGCCGAGCGGACGGTCCGGCAGATCGTGGCGGCGCTGCTGACCCAGCGCGCCGTGGCTCTGTTCAGCCAGGATGCGGTCCGCACGACGCTGCTCTACGGCAGCGCGCGCCTGCCGGCCTTCAATGCGGTGACCAAGCAGTGGCAGCTGCTGCCCAACGCCGCCGGCCTCACGCCGCAGCTGGGCGGCTCGGGCTTTGACAACCCGTTCAACAACTACACCTGGACGATGGCGACGACGAAGAAGTCGCTCTTCGTCGGCACGATGGACTGGAGCTACCTGCTGCGCAGCCGCCTGGAGAGCCTGCTGCCTGGGCTGACCAGCCTGACGCCGACGCAGTGGACGGACCTGCGCGCCCGGCTGAGCGCGATGCCGGAGGTGCAGGGCTTCCTCGCCGACCACCCGGGCCTGCTGGACACCGCTGCGGCGGTGACCGGCGCCGCCGCTCCCGTGCCCGCCGGCCCGGTCGATGACCGCCTGGCCAACGGGGCCGACCTGATGCGCTTCGACCGGCTCGACCGCAAGGCGGTGGCCGTGAGCCGCAGCGGCGTGGGCAACTTCCTGAACTACGGGCTGCGCACGATGATCGCGTCGGAGGGCCGGCTCTACATCGGCAGCGCCAACCCGATGAACCTGGAAACCGCCCAGGGCGATGGCCGCCCCGACGGTGGCTGGGAGCTGCTGGAGCTGCGCTTGGGCGACCGCGGCCATTGAGCGTGGCACGATGCCTCGCCTGCTTCCGCCGGCAGCTCATTAAGGCTTCCTGAACGTCCGGTGTCGCCGGCCCGGAGGTTGAGTCAGGTCAGTGGCTCCTGCCGCTGGCGCCGAAAGAATCCCCTCCATGCACCCCGCACGGGGTGCCCTGACCTGGATGGGATCCATGACGGCGCCGGAGCTTCTCGGCCTGATCTCTGCGGCCCTGCTGCTGCAGCTGGTGGCGGGTGTGGGCTGGACGCTGTGGCGCCGCCTCACGGTACCGCAGGAGGCAACGGCGCAGCCGGCCGTGTCGCCAACGGGGGCCGCGCGGGAGCTGCCGGCCTGGAGCGGCTGGCGGGCGTTTCGCGTGCTGCGGCGCGAGTACGAGGATGCGGCGCGGTCGCAGTGCTCGTTCTACCTGCAGCCGGTGGATGGGGCGGCGCTGCCGGCGTTCAAGCCGGGGCAGTTCCTGACCTTCTCGCTCGATGTGGCGGGCACGCCGGCGGGCCCGGGGCAGGCCGTGGCGGCGCGCACGGTCACGCGCTGCTATTCGCTGTCGGACCGGCCGGACCCGGCGCAGTACCGGGTGACGATCAAGCGCGTGCCGGCGCCGGCCGAGCACCCGGAGTTCGAGCCCGGGCTGTCGTCCAACCACTTCCACGACCGCGTGCAGGTCGATGACGTCCTGCGGGTGAAGGCGCCCTCGGGGCATTTCTTCATCGACGCGGATCCGGGCGTGCCCGCGGTGCTGATCGGGGGTGGCATCGGCATCACGCCGATGATGAGCATGCTGGGCTGGTGCATCGCCACGCAGCCGCAGCGCAGGCTGTACCTGTACTACGGGCTGCGCAACGGCCAGGAGCATGCGTTCAAGGCGCAGCTGGAGGCGCTCGCGGCATCGCACCCGGCCCTGCACCTGCACATCGTCTACAGCCGGCCAGGCGCCGCCGACCAGGCGGGGCGCGACTACCAGCACCAGGGCCACGTGGATGTCGAGCTGCTGCGCCGCACGCTGCCGCATGGACGGCATCAGTTCTATGTCTGCGGCCCGCCCGCGCTGATGCAGACGCTGGTGCCGGCGCTGGCGCAGTGGGGCGTGCCGCTGGGGGACCTGCACTACGAGGCCTTTGGCCCGGCGTCGGTCAAGCTGCAGGGGGCGGCGGTGCCTGAGCCGGCCGCAGCGGGTGCCGTCGAGGTGAAGTTCCAGCGCTCCGGCCGCACCCTGAGCTGGGATGGCCGCGATGCGTCGCTGCTGGACTTTGCCGAGCGGCACGGCATCGAGGTGGACTCCGGTTGCCGCTCAGGGGGCTGTGGCAGTTGCGAGACGCGGCTGCTGAGCGGCCAGGTGGGCTATGAACACCGGCCCGACCATGACGTGGCGGCGGGGCATTGCCTGCTGTGCGTCGGCCGGCCCGCGTCACCGATCGCACTGGAGGCCTGATGGCGCTGCGTGCCCGACTCCTGCGCCGCGAGGTGCTGCCCTTCCTGGCGAGCTTCGTGGCCCTGGCCCTGCTGGCGCTGGCCATCGACGGCCTGCTGCACCTGCTCAACCTGCTGTGGATCGGCCGCTGGCTGGGCATCCCCGGCACGCTGTTGATCATCGGCTCGACGGCCTACTCGCTGCGCAAGCGCAAGCTGATCCAGCGCGGGCACCCGGCCCGGCTGCTGCGCTGGCATGAGGCGCTGGCCTGGCTGGGCTCGCTGCTGGTGCTGGTGCACGCGGGGGTGCATTTCAACGCGATCCTGGGCTGGCTGGCGGTGTGGGCGATGCTCATCAACGTGGGCAGCGGGCTGACGGGCAAGTTCCTGCTCGACCGCTCGCGCCGGCGCCTGGAGGAGGCCCGGCAGCGCATGCGTGCGCAGGGCCTCACCGATGAGGAGCTGGCCGACCGGCTCTACTGGGACAGCCTGACCTTCGATGCGGTCAAGCAGTGGCGGGTGGTGCACTTCCCGATCACGATGGCGTTCACGGTGCTGGCGACGGCGCACATCGTCGCCATCTTCCTGTTCTGGGGGTGGAAGTGAAGAAGAAACGGCCCGTCCTGTGGATCGTCATCGGGCTCAACCTGGTGGTGCTGGTGGCGCTGGCCTTCGTCTACCCGCACCTGATGGTGAGCCCCGGCGCGCTGGTCAAGGGGCACGCGGAGCTGACGACGGACTGCTTTGCCTGCCATGCGGCCTGGCGCGGGGCATCGTCAGACCAGTGCATCGAGTGCCATGCGGTGGCCGATGTCGGGCTGCGGACCACCAAGGGGGTGGTGATTGCCAAGGGGACGCTCACGGGTACGGGCACGGCCACGGGGACCGTCAAGGGGTCGTTCCACCAGGAGCTGATCGAGCAGGACTGCATGGCCTGCCACAGCGACCACCAGGGCCCGAAGCTGACCCAGCGCAGCCGCCGGCCCTTCTCGCACGTGCTGCTGAAGGAGGCGATACGGGGCCAGTGCAGCTCCTGCCATGCCTCGCCCAAGGACACCGTGCACCGCGATCTCAAGCTCGAATGCGGGCAGTGCCACGGCAGCCGGGCCTGGAAGCCGGCGCACTTCGAGCATGCGCTGCTGGACAAGCCGGTGCTGGAGCGCTGCGAGAGCTGCCACAACGGGCCGAAGGACCGGCTGCACCGCCAGGTCCGGGGCCGCTGCGGCACCTGCCACCAGACCCAGGCCTGGAAGCCGGCGACCTTTGACCACGACAAGTACTTCGTGCTCGACCGGGATCACCAGGCGCCCTGCGAGACCTGCCACGTCAACAGCGATTTCAGCCGCTACACCTGCTACAACTGCCACGAGCACTCGCAGGCCAAGATCCGGACCGAGCACGCGGAGGAGGGGATCCGCAACTTCGAGAACTGCATGGAGTGCCACCGGGACCCCGGCGTCGAGCCCGGCAAGGAGGGCGGCCGGGACCGCAAGGGGCGCCGCGGCGACGATTGACCCCCACCGCCTCCCCGCGCAGGTCAGGCCGCCAGTTCACGCGCGGCGATGGTGTAGCGGAAGCTGTCCGGCGAGAGTTCGTCGAAGCGGCCCTCGGCGTTTTCGCCGATCGGGTACATCAGGAAGGGCAGGGTGGACCTGGCGCTGCTGCCGGGCAGGCGGATGTCGTGGGCGGTGTTCCAGGCCGCCCAGTTGCCCTCCCAGCCGCCGAACAGGCCACGGGCCACCGGGGCGACGACGGGGTGGCGCGGGTCGCGGATCCACTCGGGCGTCTCCTGGCGCATGACCTTGAGCACGTCGGCCGGGTCCATCGCCACCCAGCCGTGGCCGGCGAGCCAGGCCTCGGCGCGGCAGTGCTGGGCGCCCTTGAGGCTGGCGGAGTTGCCGCCGAGCTCCTTGTAGCCGAAGGCCGAGGGTGCCAGCCGCAGGCCGTAGACGTCGCGCGCGGGCACGCCGACCGCACGGCACAGGCCGACGAAGATGGCGTTCAGGTCGGCGCACTTGCCGCCGAGGTTGCCGCTCTCCAGCATCGCCTTGATGTCGCCGCTGCCGCAGCCGCGGGTCTTGGGCTCGCGGTGGGCGCTGGCGACCACCCAGTCGTAGATGCCGCGCACCTTGTCGAGGTCGGTCTTGGCGCCGCGCGTGGCGGTGAGCGCGGTCTCGCGCACGATGCCGTCCAGCGGCAGCAGCTCGGTGGGGGCCAGGGCGGCGCGCAGCAGGGCGGCATCCTCGGCCGGCGCGTTGCGGGCGGACCAGTCGGTGGCGCGGCTGCGTGTTTCCAGCTGGCTGGTCAGCGTCAGCGAGGGGGTGCCGGCCTCGGGGGCGAACTCGGCGTAGAGCATGCGCACGCCGCGCAGCGGGTCGGCCGCGATGCGTGCGCGCGTGGCGTTGCCGCCCCAGACGTGGTCGAGCGGGCGCTGGTAGTCGCTGGCAACGTCCGGCAGCGGCAGCCACAGGCGGGTCGTGCCCTTCACCTCGGGCACGGTCACGGTGGTCACCAGCTCGAAGCGGCGCCAGGCGCCGGGGCGGGGCTCGAAGCGGCGTTCCTGGGCCAGCGCCAGGCCGGGCAGGGTGGCGCTGGCGCCCAGGGCGAGGCCCGATTGCAGCAGGCGGCGGCGGTTCAGGTCATGCGTGCGGTGGGGCATGGGGCGGGACAGGGGACGGGACATGGGGAGGATCTCCAGGAAATGAATCAGCGCAGCAGCTCGGCCACCCACGCGCGGGTGGGCGCGGCCAGCCAGTCGGCCTCGCCGCGCACGGTCCAGCGGGGCCGCCCGTCGCGGCCGATGCCGACGGTGGTGGGGAACATGCGCGCGCCCCAGGCCTTGGCGGCCAGGCCGTCGGGGTCGCGCAGCACGGGCAGGGAGAAGGCGGTCTGCTCGACGAAGCGCCGGATCGTGCCCGCCCCCTCCTTGAAGTTGACCGCCACGATCACGAGGCCCTCGCGCTCATGGCGGGTGGCCAGCAGCTCCAGCGTGGGCATCTCGCTGCGGCAGGGCTCGCACCAGCTGGCCCAGAAGTTGACCAGCACCGCCTGGCCGCGCTGGTCGGCCAGGCGCCAGGGTGCGCCGTCCAGCTCGTCGAGCACCAGCGGCGGCGCCTCCTGCACGATCGGCCAGGGCCGGCGCTGCGGCTCGGCCGCCAGCGCGCCGAGCCCGGCCGGCCCCAGCAGGCCAGCGGCGGTGCCGGCCAGCCAGGTGCGTCGGGCCAGGAGGCTCACGCGAACAGGTCCTCGACCATGCGGGCGAACCAGCGGAAGTCCTCGGTCACCAGCTCGGGGCGCCGGTCGTTGTCGTCGATCTGGGTCTGTTCGATGATGCCCTGGGCGTTGATCTTGTAGTCGAACTGCACCGCGATCGATTCGCGCGGCTCGCCGTTGACCAGCATGTAGCAGAGGTTGTCCGGCAGGTCGGCCTTCGGGGCCCGGCCCGCCAGCCGCTCGGCGATGTAGCGCGCGACGATCTTGCCGTGGGCATTCGCCACGTGGCCGGCCTTGGGATAGAAGAGGAACTGCGGCGAGACCAGCCCGACCGCGTCGCCGATGACGTAGACGTCCGGGTCGTTCTTGAGCGTGAGCATCAGCGGGTCGACCGCCGCCCAGCCGGTGGGCTTGCCCTCGGGCGTCAGGCCCACGGCGCCGGCCTTCCAGGCCAGGTCGCCGGCCTGGTGCGGCGCCATGAACACGCCGTGGTCGAACTTCAGGTCGCCCGCCTTGGTCTTGATGCGCTTGGCAAACGGGTCCAGCTCCTGGACGTGCGCGTTGGGCACGTAGGTGATGATGTCGCCGTAGAGGTCGCGGAAGGCCTCGCGGAAGCCCACGCCGATCGGGCGCACGCCGTCCTTGTGGTCGAGGATGGTGATGTGGCCCTTGATGTTGTGGGTCTTGAACCACCAGGCCACCAGGCAGGCACGCTCGTAGGGGCTGGGCGGGCAGCGCTGCGGCGGCGGCGGCAGCGTCATCACCCACTCGCCGCCCTTGAAGCCCTGCAGCGCCCGCTTGAGCGCAAAGTGCTCGGCGTTGGGGATGTAGGCCGCCGGGAAGCGTGCCCGCGTGGCCTCTGCCGCGCGGCGATCGTTGCCGAACCAGGCCTCATAGCCGTAGCGGATGCCGGGCGACATCACGAGCAGGTCGTAGTCGAGGTAGCCCAGGCTGGTGTGCACGCGCTTGGCGGCGCGGTCGATCTGGGTGATCTCGCTCTGGATGAAGCGGTAGCCGTGGCGCTCGCTGACCGCCAGGTACTCGAAGGTCAGGAACTGCGTGTCCACCACGTCGACGAGCCACTTGTTGCTCATCGGGCAGCTGAAGAACACCGGGTTGCGCTCCAGCAGGATGACCTCGGCCTGCGGCGCCTGCAGGCGGATCTGCTTGGCCGCGCTCAGCCCGCCCCAGCCGCCGCCGCAGACGACCACGCGCGGCGCGCGGCCCTTGGCGACCAGCGCGTTGCCGGGGTTGCCGACCAGGAAGGGCAGGGGTGCGGTTGCAGGCGCTGCAGCCGCAGGGGTGGCGGGCGGGACAGCAGGGGTGGTGGTGGCGCAGGCGGTCAGCAGGCTGGCCGACGCACCCGCCGCACCGGCGAGGAACTGGCGTCGATCGAGGGTCATGGTGGATTTGGTGGGGGCCGGGGCGTGGGGTGGCTTGGGTGGCTTGGGGCAGGGAGCGGCCGGGCCGGTGCCCTGCCGTGGGGCCCGTGGGCCCGCAAGGAGGAACGCTGCGCCGTGCCGAGGGGTCGCCATCCTAGCGAATGACCCGGGCGCGAGACCGTGCCGGGTGCGTGCCACCGCAGCGCGCTGGCCTGGGGCGCCGGGCCAGCCGGAGGCCCCGCAAATGCAAAAGCCCCGCACGAGGCGGGGCTTGGAGGGCTGGTCTGGCCAGCGCGGCGGCGGCCGGCGCTGGCCGAGGGGTCAGCTTACTTGGCCAGCTTGAACACCCACACGGAGCCACCCTGCTCCAGGTAGTTGACCTTCTTGGCCACGTCGCCGCCCCACAGGGGAACCGCACCGCCCCAGCCGGAGACGACGGCGACGTACTGCTCGCCCTTGTCTTCCCAGGTCACCGGGGGAGCCACGACGCCGGAGCCGGTCTGGAACTTCCAGACCACCTTGCCGGTCTTGGCATCGGCGGCCTGCAGGTAGCCTTCCGGGGTGCCCCAGAACACCAGGTTGCCGCCGGTGGTCAGCACGCCGCCCCACAGCGGAGCGTTGTTGGTGGTTTCCCAGACGATCTTGCCGGTCTTCGGGTCGATGGCGCGCAGGGCACCGATCGGGCCGTCGTTCAGCGTCTTGATGGTGAAGCCGGCGCCCAGGTAGGCGGCACCCTTCTTGTAGGTGATCGGCTCGTTCCAGATCTCCATGCCCCATTCGTTGGCCGGCACGTAGAACAGCTTCGTGTCGGGCGAGTAGGCCATCGGCATCTGGTTCTTGCCGCCCAGGAAGGACGGTGCGGCGAACACGCTGCTGCCCTTCTTGCCGTCGGCGCCAGCGGTCGGGTCACCAGGACGGTTTTCCGGCACGTAGTTCGGGCGGCCGGTCTTCAGGTCGATGCCGGTGGCCCAGGTCACCTTCTTGACGAAGGGGAAGGCGTTGACCAGTTGGCCGGTGGCCGCGTCGTTGACGTAGAAGAAGCCGTTGCGGTCGGCCTTGCCGCCGAGGATCTTGCCGCCTTCGTCATAGGTGACGAACTCGTTCACGCCGTCGAAGTCCCAGCCGTCGTTGGGCGTGTTCTGGTAGTGCCACTTGATCTGGCCGGTCTTCACGTCGATGGCGACGGTCGAGCAGCTGAAGAGGTTGTCACCCTTGCGCAGGTGGCTGTTCCAGGGGGACGGGTTGCCGGTGCCGAAGTAGGCCAGGCCCGTCTTGCTGTTGTAGGTGCCGCCCAGCCAGGTGGCTGCGCCGCCGGTTTTCCACAGGTCGCCAGGCCAGCTCTTGCCGGTGGTGCCGGAGATGCCGTTCTCGGTCTTGTTGCCCTTCTCGTCGTACTTGTAGCCCATGTGGCCTTCGACGGTGGGGCGCACCCAGACCAGCGCGCCGGTCTTCGGGTTGCGGGCCTCGACGCGGCCGACCACGCCGAATTCGCCGCCGGACACGCCGGTCAGCAGCAGGCCCTGGGCAATGATCGGGGCAGCCGAGGCCGAGTAGCCGTCCGCGTAGTTGTCGATCTTCTCCTTCCAGACCACCTCGCCGGTGTCCTGGTTCAGCGCGACGATCTGGGCGTCGAGCGTCATGAAGATGACCAGGTTGTCATACAGCGCAGCGCCGCGGTTGATCACGTCGCAGCAGGGCATGATGCCGTCGGGCAGGCGGTGCTCGTACTTCCACAGCTTCTGGCCAGTCTTCACGTCCAGGGCGTAGATGCGCGAGTACGAACCCGTCACGAACATCTTGCCGTTGTGGATGACGGGCTGCGATTCCTGGCCGCGCTGCTTCTCGCCGCCGAAGGAGAACGACCAGGCCGGCACCAGCTTGCCGACGGTAGCGGTGTTGATCTGCTTCAGGGGGGAGTAACGCTGGCCCTGGGTGCCGACGCCCCAGCTCAGCACATCGCCGGTGGACTTGGCGTCGTTCTCGATCATCTGGTCGGTGACGGCGGCCTGGGCGGCCATCGACGCCAGGCCTGCGCTGATCAGCAGGCCCAACAGCTTCTTTTGCATGAACGGTCTCCTCGTGGGTGGTGACAGAGAACAGCGCGGGCAGGCGCCTCTCGGGAAATCTTCCTGAGCGACAACCGTGCCAGGTCGAATCCAGCCCGTTTGACCCAGGTCAGAGGCTGTTTTCGCAGCTTTGACCCCGCGGATCGTGCGGGTTCACCCTGAACACTGTCCCACCATCAAACACCGTTGCAGCGCGGCGACGGCGCAGGCGTGCCAGGGACGCCTGCGCTGTCACAGGGTCTCAGACCAGCCCGTCGAAGGGCCAGACCTCCACCCAGTCGCCGGCCGCCACCGAGCCCTGCGCCTGGCCCAGCACCACCAGCGCGTTGGCCTCGCTCATGCTGCGCAGGATGCCGGCGCCCTGGGCCCCGGTGATGGCCACTTCCCAGCCGCCGTCGGCGGCGCGGCGCAGGACGCCGCGCTGGAACTCGGTGCGCCCGGGGCGCTTGCGGATCGCCGCGGCGCTGCGTGCCTGCAGCGTCAGCGGGGGCGTGGCCTGGGCGCCGGCCAGGCGCAGCAGGCCCTCGCGCGCGAAGGCGTAGAAGGTCACCAGGCTGGCCACCGGGTTGCCGGGCAGGGCGAACAGCCAGGCCGTCTTCCCGGCCGGGCCCTGCAGCGCGCCGAAGGCGAAGGGCCGCCCGGGCCGCATCGCCACCTTCCAGAAGGCCACCTGGCCCATGCGTGCCAGCAGGTCGCGGGTGTAGTCGGCGTCGCCCACGCTGACGCCGCCGCTGGTCAGCACCACGTCGGCCTCGGCCACGGCACGCTCCAGCGTGGCCTGCAGCGCAGCAGGGTCGTCGCGCACCAGGCCGAGGTCGACCGGCTCCATGCCGAGCCGGCGCACTGCGCTCAGCAGGGTGTAGCGGTTGCTGTCGTAGATGCAGCCGGGGTCGAGCGGCTCGCCGGCGTTGCGCAACTCGTCGCCGGTGGAGAACACCGCCACGCGCAGGCGCCGCAGCACCGCCACCTGCGGGATGCCCAGCGAGGCGATCAGCCCCACGTCGGCCGGCTTGAGTACCCGACCGGCCTGAACGGCGGGCCTGCCCCTGGCCAGGTCCTCGCCGCGCAGGCGGCGGTTCTCAAGGGGCTTGAGCACGCCGGGCGCGATGGTGAGCAGGCCGCCATCGGCCGACGCAGCCAGCGTGGCCAGCTCCTGCGGCACCACGGTGTCCAGCCCGGCGGGCATCACCGCGCCGGTCATGATGCGCAGGCACTCGCCACGGCCGACCACCCCGGCATGGGGCGTGCCCGCAAAGGCGGTGCCCGCGGCCACGCGCAGCACGGTGGGCGCATCGGCGCGCAGGTCGGCGGCGGCAAAGGCGTAGCCGTCCATGGCCGAGTTGTCGTGCGCCGGCACATCGATCGGCGAGATCACGTCGGCGGCCAGCACCCGCCCGGGCGCATCGGCCAGGCCGACCGTTTCGGTGTCGGTGAGCGGCCGCAGCGCTGCGGCAATGGCCGCGCGTGCGGCGTCGACGCTCAGGTCTGCGTCGGAGATGAGGGGGGAGGGGCCGGGCTGGGACATGGTGCGGATGATAGCCAGGGGGTCGCTGACGGGCCGCAGCACGAGCCGCTATGCACGGACGTACATATCGCGCGATCGCCATGCTGCCCGCAGAATCGCGCCCCGCCGTTGCAGATCGGTTCGCGGCTGCACAGGTCCTATTCCCCCTCCTCCAGCCCGCCATGAGTGCCTTCACCGACAGCATCACCCTGGCTGCGCAGTTGATTGCGCAGGGCGATGCCGTGCTGATGCGCATCGTCGGCCTGTCGCTGCAGGTGAGCTTCTCGGCCTGCCTGGTGGGCGCCATCGCCGGGCTGTGGCTGGGCGCCTGGCTCGCGGTGGCGCGCTTTCCCGGCCACCGGCTGCTGGTCTGGGGCGTCAATACGCTGCTGGCGCTGCCTTCGGTGGTGGTGGGGCTGCTGGTCTACCTGCTGCTGTCGCGCTCCGGGCCGCTGGGCGCCTGGGGCATCCTCTTCACGCCCACCGCGATGGTGGTGGCGCAGAGCATCCTCGTGGTGCCGCTGATCGCCGCGCTGACGCGCCGCGTGGTGCTGGACGGCCTGCGCGAGGGCGGCGACCAGCTGCGCTCGATGGGCGCGGGCGAGCTCACCGCCGCCGGCCTGGTGCTGCTGCACGAGCGCTTTGCGGTGCTGACGGTGTTGCTCACCGCCTTTTGCCGCGCCATCGCCGAGGTGGGCGCGGTGATGGTGGTGGGCGGCAACATCGACGGCATGACGCGCGTCATGACCACCGCGATCGCGCTGGAGACCAGCAAGGGCGACCTGCCGCTGGCGCTCGCGCTGGGCATCGTGCTGCTGGGCGTGGTGGGGATCATCAATGGCGCGATCGGCCTGCTGCCGGCGCGCGAAGGCCTGGAGAGCGAGCGCCTGATATGACCACGGCCCTGATCTCGCTGGCCGCCGCGACGGTCCGCTTCGGTGGCGTGATGGCGCTGCGCGACATCGACCTGGAGCTGCGCCGAGGCGACCGCCTGGCGCTGATCGGCGCCAACGGCTGCGGCAAGACCACGCTGCTGCGCCTGCTGCACGGCCTGCTGGCACCGGGCAGCGGCGAGCGCCGCCTGCATGCCGTGCAGGGCCGCCGGCCGGTGCAGGCCATGCTGTTCCAGCGTCCCTTCCTGCTGCACCTGTCGGTGCACCTCAACCTGCGCCTGGCGCTGTGGCTGGCCGGGGTGCCCCGTGGCGAGCACGCCGCGCGCATTGCCGAGGCACTGCACCGCGTCGGGCTGGAGGCGATGGGCGAGCGCAATGCCCGTGCGCTGTCGGGTGGCCAGCAGCAGCGCCTGGCGCTGGCGCGGGCCTGGATGCTGCGCCCGGACATCCTCTTCCTCGACGAGCCGACCGCCAGCCTGGACCCGGGCAGCAAGCGCGAGGTGGAGGCGCTGATCGACGAGTTTGCCCGCACGGGCATGACCATCGTGATGAGCACGCACAACCTCGGCCAGGTCAAGCGCCTGGCCAGCCGGGTGGCCTACCTCGAAGCCGGCCGGGTGGTGGTGGACTGGCCGGTAGAGCGTTTTTTCAACGACGAGCTGCCGCCCGAGGCGGCGCTGTTCCTCAAAGGAGAGTTGCCATGGCATTGACTTGCATCGCCGCACGGCGTGGCTGGATGATCGGCCTGGGTGTGGCCCTCGGCATGGTGGTGGGCGCGCTCGTCCCCGCCGCCGCGCAGGACAAGTCCATCGTGATGGCCTCCACCACCTCCACCGATCAGTCCGGCCTGTTCGCCCACCTGCTGCCGGCCTTCAAGCAGGCCAGCGGCATCGACGTGCGCGTGGTCGCGCTGGGCACCGGCCAGGCGCTGGACATGGGCCGACGTGGCGATGCGGACATCGTCTTCGTGCACGACCAGGCGGCCGAGGAGAAGTTCGTCGCCGAGGGCTGGGGCCTCAAGCGCACGCCGGTGATGTACAACGACTTCGTGCTCGTCGGCCCGGGGAGCGGCCCCGCAGCCGACCCGGCCAAGGCCGCGGGCAGGGACATCGTCGCTGCCCTGCAGAAGGTGGCCGCCAGCGGCGCGGTGTTCATCTCCCGTGGCGACAAGAGCGGTACCCACGCGGCGGAACTGCGCTACTGGAAGCGTGCCGGCGTGGACATGGCCGCGGCCAAGCCGAGCGGCTACCGCGAATGCGGCTGCGGCATGGGCCCGGCGCTGAACATGGGCTCCTCCACCAACGCCTACGTGCTGACCGACCGCGGCACCTGGCTGTCCTTCAAGAACCGTGGCGACCTGCGCGTGCTCGTCGAGGGGGACAACGCCCTGTTCAACCAGTACGGCGTCATCGTCGTGAACCCGGCCAGGCACCCGCACGTCAAGCAGGCGCTGGCGCAGCAGTTCGCCGACTGGGTGGTGTCGCCCGCCGGCCAGGCCCGCATCGCGGCCTACAAGATCGGCGGCGAGCCGCTGTTCTTCCCGAACGCGCCGCGCTGAGCGTGCCTTGCCCCCGCGCAGAGCCGGCCTGAGTGCCGGCTTTCTTGTCCCGCCGTCCCACCCTGGAGCAGTGCGCCGCAGCGTCGGAAGGCCCCTAGGGTTCGACCTAGGTTTTCGCTTGCTTGGGCTATGCACATGATTGCATATGCCCCTTCGGCATGCCCGGATTCGTCGCATCAATGGCGAGGCCGGTGCAGATCAAGGACCGATCAAGAACCGATCGAGGAGAACCAGCGTCATGCAGAAGAGCCTCCACATCAACCCGGACAAGTGCACCGGGTGCCTCCAATGCGAAATGGCTTGTTCCTATGAGAACTACGGCGTGTTCGCGCCGGCCAAGTCGCGCATCAAGGTATTCAACTTCCATGAGACCGGGCGCAAGGTGCCCTACACCTGCACACAGTGCGACGAGGCCTGGTGCCTGCACGCCTGCCCGGTGGAAGCCATCACGGTGGACAAGATGACCGGCGCCAAGGTGGTGGCCGAGTCGACCTGTGTGGGCTGCAAGGTCTGCACGATCAGCTGCCCCTTCGGCACGATCAACTACATGCAGGAAACCGGCAAGGTGCAGAAGTGCGACCTCTGCGGCGGTGACCCTGCCTGCGCCACGGCCTGCCCGACCGGGGCCATCACTTTCGTCGACGCCAACTGGACCGGACTGGGCAAGATGCAAGCCTGGGCCGACAAGTTGGGCAACCAAGCTGCTGCTTAAGGAGGAACGAACATGTCCTGGGCTGGAAAAATCCTCCGCGTCAACCTCACCGCTGGCACCGTCACGTCCGAGCCTCTGCGCATGGACTGGGCCAAGCTCTACCTCGGCTCGCGTGGCCTGGCCACCAAGTACCTGGTCGAGGAAATCGACCCCAAGGTCGACCCGCTGTCGATCGACAACAAGATCATCTGGGCCACCGGCCCGCTGACCGGCACCATGGCCTCCACGGGCGGGCGCTACACGGTGGTCACCAAGGGCCCGCTGACCGGCGCCATCGCCTGCTCCAACTCCGGCGGCTACTGGGGCGCCGAGCTCAAGATGGCCGGCTGGGACATGGTGATCTTCGAAGGCGCTTCGGCCAAGCCGGTGTACCTGAGCATCGAGAACGACCGTGCCGAGCTGAAGGACGCCAGCGCCATCTGGGGCAAGAGCGTCTGGGAAACCGAAGAGGCGCTGAAGAAGTCGCACCAGGACCCGCAGGCCCGCGTGTCGTCCATCGGCGCTGCCGGTGAAAACCAGGTGCTGTTCGCCGCGGTGGTGAACGACCTGCACCGCGCCGCTGGCCGCAGCGGCGTGGGCGCGGTCATGGGCAGCAAGAAGCTGAAGGCCATCATCGTGCGCGGCACCCAGGGCGTGGGCAATCTGTCCAACCCCAAGGAATTCATGAAGGTCACGGCCGAGAAGAAGAAGATCCTGGCGGAAAACGGCGTCACCGGCCAGGGCCTGCCCACCTATGGCACCCAGGTGCTGATGAACGTGATCAACGAGGTCGGTGCGCTGCCCACGCGCAACCACCGCGATGTGCAGTTCGAAGGCGCGAAGGACATCTCCGCCGAAGCCATGGCCACGCCGCGCGCCACCGACGGCAAGAAGCCGCTCGTGACCAACCAGGCCTGCTTCGGCTGCACCATCGCCTGCGGCCGCATCCAGAAGATCGACCAGGGCCACTTCACGGTGTCCACCAAGCCGCAGTACTGGGGCGCTTCCGGCGGCCTGGAATACGAAGCGGCCTGGGCCCTGGGCGCGGCCAACGGCGTCAACGACCTCGACACCCTGCAATACGCCAACGTGCTGTGCAATGAACACGGCATGGACCCCATCAGCTTCGGCGCCACCGTGGGCGCGGTGATGGAGCTGTACGAAATGGGCGTGCTGACGAAGGAGCAGATCGGTATCGACGCCAAGTTCGGCAGCCCGCAAGCACTGGCGCACTTCGCCGAGATCACCGCCAAGGGCGAAGGCTTCGGCAAGGAGATCGGCCAGGGTTCCAAGCGCCTGACCGCCAAGTACGGCCACCCTGACCTGAGCATGTCCAGCAAGGGCCAGGAATTCCCGGCCTACGACGGCCGCGCGATCCAGGGCATCGGCCTGGCCTATGCCACCAGCAACCGCGGCGGCTGCCACCTGCGCGGCTACACCATCGCCTCCGAAGTGCTGGGCATCCCGGTCAAGACCGACCCGCTGGAAAGCAACGGCAAGCCCGAACTGGTGAAGGCCTTTCAAGATGCCACCGCGGCCTTCGACAGCGCCGGCGTCTGCATCTTCACGAGCTTCGCCTGGGGCCTGGCCGACGTGGCACCGCAGGTGGCCGCAGCCTGCGGCGACGAGTTCACGCTGGAGAACATGAACCTGATCGGCGAACGCATCTGGAACATGGAGCGCGACTTCAACAACCGCGCCGGCTTCACGTCCAAGGACGACAGCCTGCCCAAGCGTCTGCTGGAAGAGGCAGCCAAGACCGGCCCGGCCAAGGGCAAGGTCAACGAGCTCGGCAAGATGCTGCCCGAGTACTACGCCATTCGCGGCTGGGACGGTGACGGTCAGATCAAGCCCGAGACCCGCGAGCGCCTGGGCCTCTGACTTCCCACCCCCCGTTGCGCCTGACGGCGCTCCCCCCTCAAGGGGAGCGCCGCCAGCGGCCCGGCAAAGCCGGTTCCGCGGTGGCTGCTTGACAAGGCGCGGCTCACCCCGCGCCTTCTGTTTTTCCAGGACACGACACGATGCGACACATCATCCTCGGCGCCGGCCCGGCCGGCGTCATCGCGGCCGAGACCATCCGCAAGCACGCGCCGAACGACGAGGTGTACCTCGTCGGGGACGAGCCCGAGGCGCCTTACTCGCGCATGGCCATTCCCTACCTGCTGATCGGCAAGGTCGGCGAGGAGGGCACCCACCTGCGCCACACGCCCGACCACTTCGAGCGCCTGAACATCCAGCTCAAGCGCAACCGCGCCGTCAAGGTCGACGCCGCCGCCAGGACGGTGACCATGCAGGACGGCAGCGTGCACGCCTTCGACCGCCTGCTGATCACCACCGGTTCGTCGCCGGCCACGCCGCCGGTGCCCGGCATTGCCGGCTCGGGCGTGCACAGCTGCTGGACCCTGGCGGACGCGCGCGCCATCATGGCACTGGCCAAGCCGGGTGCGCGCGTGATCCAGATGGGCGCCGGCTTCATCGGCTGCATCATCATGGAAGCGCTCGCCATGCGCGGCGTCAAGCTCTCCGTGGTCGAGATGGGTGACCGCATGGTGCCCCGCATGATGGGCCCCACCGCCGGCGGCATGATCAAGCGCTGGGTCGAGGGCAAGCAGATCAGCGTCTACACCGGCGCCCGGGTGGAGGCCATCGAGCGCGGTGCGTCGCATGCCCATGCCGCCCCCGCCGCTGCACAGGCCCCTGCCCACGCCCCCGCCGCGCCGCCGCAGGGCCTGCTGAGCAAACTGGCCCAGGCGGTCGGCCTGTCGCCCGCTCCGGCTCCCGTCCCTGCTCCTGCACCCGCTCCTGCACCCGTTTCGGCACCGGCCGCCCCCAGCGCGCCGATGCACGTGCGCCTGTCCACCGGCGAGGTGCTGGATGCCGACCTCGTCATCAGCGCCACCGGCGTGCGGCCCAACATCGGCTTCCTGGCCGACAGCGGCGTGCGCTGCCTGGTCGGCGTGCTGACCGACGAGCACCTGCAGACCAACGTGCCCGGCATCTATGCCGCCGGTGACTGCGCCGAGGCCTTCGACAAGGTCAGCGGGCGCACCATCGTCAGCGCCATCCAGCCCAACGCCGCCGAGCAGGCCCGCGTGGCCGCGCTCAACATGGTCGGCCAGGTCACCGAGCTCAAGGGCGTCACGCAGATCAACGTGCTCGACACCCTCGGCATGATCTCCGCCAGCTTCGGCAAGTGGGACGGCGTGCCCGGCGGCCAGCACGTGGAGCTGCTCGACGAGGCGGCCGGCAAGCTGCTCAGCCTGCAGTTCGACCACGAGAAGCTGGTCGGCTGCAACTCCATCGGCTGGACCCAGCACATCGGCGTCATGCGCGGCCTCGTCGAAGGCGAGGTCAAGCTCGGCCCCTGGCGCGAGCGCCTGATGGACGACCCGACGCTGCTGATGGAGGCCTACCTCGCCAGCGCCCAGGCGCAGGGCGAGCCCGCCTTCGTCAAGGCCGGCTGACCGGCTGACGAGACGGTTCCTTCCAGACGCCGGGCCGGGCTCCCGTCGGGCCCGGCGTGGGAGACTCCCCGCCATGCAGATCACTTTCAAGCTCTACGCCAGCCTCACCGAGTTCCTGCCGGCCGAGCGCCGCACCAGCAACCAAGTGCAGCTCGACGTGGCCGAAGGCGCCACCATTGCCCAGATCATCGAGCCCTTCAGCCTGCCGATGAAGATGGTGCACCTCGTGCTCATCAACGGCGTCTACGTCCCGCCCGCCGAGCGCGCCACCCGTGCGCTCAAGGAAGGCGACGTGCTCGCCATCTGGCCGCCCATCGCTGGCGGTTGAAGCCAGCATCGGCGCAGCACATGGCCTGGTCAACGCCCCTCGGCCCCGAGTTCGAGCGCGAACACGGCGTCACCGAAGCCGACTGGCTCGCCACCCTGCGCGGCGCGGTGGGTGCGCACCCGCTGCAGCTGCGCAGCGGCGAGGCCGACGTCACCATCGGTGCCGCCGGCCATCTGGGCCTGCGTTGGCACGCCCTCCCTCCACGCGCCATCGCGCTGATGCGCATGCCCCGGCTACACGTGAGCTACTGCTTCTCAGGCCTGAGCGATGGGGAGCGTGCCGCCTTTCTCCGGTACTTTGACCTGTTCATGCAGCGCGGCGGGGGATGAAGGGCTCGGGCTGGCTGAGGGAGCGCTGGCGGGTTGCGCCAGTGTCTCCAGGCTGGCCACCCGGTAGGCCAACTGTTGTTGGCCAGCTCCGTCAGGCGTGAGGCTCATGTAGAAGCAGTACAGCTTGGCTGCGCCAGATTGACCGCGGAAGGTAGCGAGCGACGGTGTGCTGCTGCAGGTGGCCTTGGGGATCGGGGTCGGGTGAGTCCACATCTCGCCGTCCGAGGTCGACACGATGTACAGGGAGTTGTCGCCCTCTGTGCCCGCATACGCGCAGTAGAGCCTTTCACCATACTCAACAAGACCTGGACCATCGCAAGAGCCCTCGCCTGGGAGCAGTACCGGGGGCGTCCACGTGTTGCCATCATCGCTGTGGGTCACAAGGAGTCGCGCTGATCCATTCTGCCGATACGCGCAGTAGATCTTGCGATTGAAGACTGAACCGGCAATGCGACGGTCAGTACTGAACAGCAATCCCTCACCAAGCGGTTTGCCATTGCTCATGTGCTGCGTTTGTAGTACGTCATCTCCTTGAAGGATATTGCTCAGGAATATTCTTGAATCAGATCCGACAAACAGGAACAGTACACTGTCATTGAATCGAACCAAGGCGGGCCGCGTTGCCTGTACTTGCTGCCCGATTTCCTCCTTGAGTGCTGCCACACTCGGTGCGTACCAGACATTTGGCGGGTAAACCGCAAAACACGTGAACTCCTCTTTCTTGTCGTACCTATTTCCATAGGCAAAGAGATGGCCTGACTTCGGCAGTTCGATCGGTGCGGCATTCAAAACTACAGGATTTATCCAGGCCTCACATACTTTGTTGTAACTGTAGCTCTCTGACCCAAACGTGTGCTTGCCGTATTTGTCGCCCGTTGCAGTCCGCCACTGTGCTCCATCGAAGGCCAGCATCATCCATCCATGGAATCTGGACGAGTCCGCGTTTGGCGATAGAGACCACTTGGATGGCGCACATACATACAGTTCATTGTGATAAACAAGCGCGCTCGGCGGATTGAGGATAAAGGTCTCCGGTAGTTCTTGCCCTTGACTTGGCAAGTGCCATGTCAAACCTGTGGTTTCAATGACTGGTTTCAGCAGGTCGTGCAGGCATCGCTCGACGGCGTCCACCGTTACTTGCTTCTTGGCCTCCTCGCACAGCTCTTCTAGCTCCAGGGATTCGGCAAATATGTCCTGTACCCAAGCAGCTTCGAACTCGGTTGCCAAGACGTCGAGATCCTTGGAAAGGGTTGCGAGCTTCTCCTCCAATTCCCTTTCGCTGTCCGCATGGACGAGTCCGAGCCTGAAGGGTTCGGTATCCCGAACCAGCACCCAGATCGGCACCGGCGCTTCACGTTGGATGACCCGCCATTGGGAGGGGTACTGCACGCTGCCGATCCAGTCTTCCCGGGGCAATCCATCGACACCGCCCAGCATGGTGGTGGAGATCGTCACTTCATTTTCGGAGAACGTGGCGCGAAGTTCTTTTCCGGAGACTCGCGCGGAGGCTTCCGAAGCGTTATAGGCGGCTGCGGCCGAGGCGGCGCCGCCCAACCCCGCGTAGGAGGCCGATACCGACACTCCCCAATCCATGGCATTGGCAACTGCCTCTTCGAGTTTGCTCTTCTGGTCCTCGCTTTTCGCGGTGGCCTTCGCCGTGTAGCGGTACCAGCCGCCCAGCGTGACGCGCCCAAACACATGGCTGCCGAAGGTGCGCATGAAGTTGAGGATGCCGGGGCGGCGCTCGGCGGCACTCGCACGCACAAGCACGCGCAGATTGGCCAATGCCTCGCTGCTGAGCCTGAACTCGTTCGTGGCGAAGACGATCTGCCGCGTGGGTGACCAGTGGTAGCGCGTCTGGATCTGCACCGCACTGCGGCCGCTGCTGGCGAAGGATGCGTCGTAGCGCTCGTCCTTGGCTTGGGCGTATTGAGCTGCGAGGCTCATCGCACCGATACCGCTACCCATGAAGGCCGCACCGGACGCGCGCGCAGAAGCGGAGAGCGACGACGCATGGGTCTCGATCAGCCGCTCGGCGCGCATCATCGCCGACTCGCTGTGATAGCTGCGGCTGAAATCCTGGCTTTCCAAGCTGGGTCCGAACAGGTCGGCGTCTGCGCAGCGCTTGGGCATTGCGAGCACGGCGCCCCCTGGCGCTTCGGTCGTGCCGTTGGCATCCATGTAACGCCCGCGCAGGAGTTGGTGACCGTAAATCAGGTCGACGGCGGTGAGTTTCTCGATGCTCACAGCGTCATTGGTCAGCTTGCTGACATGTGTCAGCGCCCTTTCCGCTTCCGCAAGGGAGGTGTGCAGATCTTTCCCAAGCGCCTCGCCGGTGGGAAAGGCATCCAGCGCCTTTTCGGCGCGGAATTCCCCAATGATCTTTTCAAGCCTGTCTGCAACCTTCTTTTTCTCCGCCTCGTTGTCCGCGAAGTTCTTCTTTTCGCATTCTTTGCGCAGGTCCTCCACCTCGCTGATGGCTTGCTTCAGCTGCTTGCGCTTGGCTTCCTTTTCGGCCGCATCGGGATCGGCATGGCTGACTGACCTTTCGACTGCCTGTTCCTTGTCGATCCATGTCTGGACGTCTTCGGCCGTGATGCTCTTGACCAGATTGGCTGCCAGTTCGGAGCCCATGTGTTTGGTGTCCCCAACCTTCCAGCCCTTGGCGATTGTTTGGCAGATTGCCGTTCGGGTCGACTCGGCAGGACTTGAGTCGATCATGCGAAGCAGCTTGAGTGACGTGACGCCATGGGCGCGAAACGCTGCGACGTATTCGCCCAGTCCCACTCGCTCAAGGTAATCTGCCAGCGCCTTCTTCTCGCCTGTCGATGAGGACTTGTCGTCAACGATCTGCTCCAATGCCTCCTTGGTTTCGGACTTCGGCGTTTGAATTGGAGGGCCCGCGGGGGATACATCGGCCTTGCTCGCCGGATCTTTCCTGGATTCGAAGACGCTGGACATCGCTTTCTCCTTCACTGGGGTTGTTTGTGCCTCACGTTAGGCTTCGAACGCTGTCCAGGATTGAGCCGGCTCAATGTACCCCCGTCAGTTAACACCCAGTTACCTTGATGTGTGTGACGCTTGCGGTGGTGTGGCGGGGGGAGGGCTGTTTTGTGGGGCGGCAATGGCGCTTCTTCCTGACTACCCTTCGAGAACCGTTTTTCATGGCGAAAATGGTCACCACGGTACGTGGGGAAGAAAACGTCGCCAAGCAACTCTGCTTGCGTTAAGTGCAGGATTTGACTCACCCTTACAACCCATGAGCACTGGAACCACTTTCCCCGTGCCCTATCGCCTGGCTGCGATCGTTGCGGTCTATGTGGCCTATCTGCTGGCCACCTTCGTTCTGGGCTCGACGGTGTTCAACGCCCAGGATTTCTATTGGGATGACGGCGTGGTGATCGCACTGACCGGCATCGTCCTGGTCCGGACCGGATGGCGCAGCGCGCCGCCGATGCGGCAGTTCCTGCTGGCCAATGCCCTGGCGACCCTGTTCCTGCTGGTGTCCGACGTCAGCTACGGCCAGGATCCGTCGCTCTGGCGCGCCAATGAGCACGACGGGCTGCAACTGACCAACGTCGCCTACGCCGTCTTCCTGTTCATCTGGATCTGCACATGGGGGCTGCTGGTGCTGGCGCTGGCCCGGCGCAGGCCGCCCAGCGGTCGCACCGTCACCGTCTTCGCCATCCTCATGGGCGGCTTTGTGCTCTTGTTCGGCGGTTTCTACCTGCAGCTCTACCAGAACAGCCTGGCCACCTTCTCTGGCCGGCTCGACGTGGCCCTGGCGGTGCTGGAGCTGGCTGCCGTGGTCACGGGCCTGGCGGCCATGTTGCTGGGGGTGTCCTACGCGATGGTGCTCCAGGTGTTCGGCCTGACGATGCTGGCCGCGGCCGACATGATGATGAGCGAGGCCTCGGCGCGACACATCGATTTCGCAGCGGCCGATCCGGTCTGGATGCTCGGCCTGTGCCTGCTGCTGGCTGGTGCGGTGGTGCATCCGCGCGGGCAGGCGGTCGGGGCGTCCGACCGATCGAGCCTGGGCGGCTCGCACCGCTCCGGCCTGTCCACGCTGCTGTTATCGCTGTCGCTGGGCTCGGTCCTGCTGTCGGCCGTGATCGGCGTGGTCCTGCGCCGCGGCGTCGAAGGCCGGGCGGTCACGCCCTCCTCGGGTGAGCCGTTCTTCTTCCTGCTGTTCGTCGTCGGCCTGGTGGTGGTGATGGTCTGGCTGACCGACCGTTTCGACCGGGCCGTGAGCTACACCGAGAACTACGCGACCCAGCTGATGCGCCAGCACCTGCGGGCCGGCAGCTGGCGTGATGCCGCCCACCACCGCCTGGTCTGGATCCTGGAGGCCACGGGGCTCGGGCAGGTTCTGGACGCGTTGCAGCGTGCGAGCCTGCAGCTGCGCAATGACGTGCTCTTCCTCGGTCCGGAACGCCTGAATCCACCGCAGCCGGACACGCCTGTTCCGGCCAAGCCCACCTGCTTCATCGTGATGCCCTTCGGACTGGCCGAGTCAGACGGCGTGCATCAGGTGCTGCGGCAAGTCTGCCTGAGTGCGCACCTGCAACCCGTGCGTGGGGATGATCTCTTCACGCCCACCGACATCCTCGACGATATCTGGCGCGGCATTGCCGGTGCCCATTGCGTGATCGCCGACATCACCGGGCGCAACCCCAACGTGATGTACGAGCTGGGCATGGCGCATACGCTGGCCAAGCCGGTGTTGATCCTCTCGCGCCACGCCGACGACATCCCGATCGACCTGGCCACGCGGCGGGTGATTCTCTACGGCACCGCTGCTGGAGATGCCGGACACGAGTGGCAGGCGCAGCTGGCGCAAAGGGCGCAGACGGCCATCCATGCATTGATGGCGCAATACCCGGCAGGCAAATGACCCGCCACGCCGGCGACTCGTGCATAGGCCGAGTGCGCCCGGCCTCCTAGAATCCGCGCGCCGGTCAGGGACATGGGCGTGCCCGGCTTGCTCCGATCCGTCCATCGACCTGCGCCTTTCCTCCGGCTCCGATCCGGTCAAGCCATGACAGCCTTCCTCTTCCGCCAACCGGCCGGCCACCCCTGGTCGATCCCGCTCGCCGTGGGTGCGGCGCTCGTGCTGGCGGCCTTGCCAGCCTGGGCGGGGGAGGGGGCCGTGCCGGCCGACCCGGTGTTCACCTACACCACCTCGGCGGGCGACACGCTGATCGGCCTGGGCAAGCGCTTCCTCGTCGACCCGGCGCGCTGGCCCGAGCTGGCCAAGGTGAACCGGGTGCCCAATGCGAACCGCATTCCCACTGGCCAGACCCTGGCCATTCCCCTGCGGCTGATGGCCACCCAGCCGGCGCCGGGCCAGGTGCTGTCTGCCAGTGGCGAGGTGCAAGGCACCGGCCAGCAGCCGGTGCTGGCCGGCCAGGCCCTGCCCCCCGGTGCCGAGCTGCGCACCGGCGAGGGCCAGGCCACGGTGCGGCTGGCGGACGGCACCCTGCTGCACCTGCGTGCCGGCAGCCAGCTGGTGGTGGACACCGCCCATCGGGTGACCAAGGCCGGCGTCGTGCAGTCGGGCGTGACGCTGCAGCGTGGCCAGGTGGATGTGCAGGCCCAGAAGGCGCCCGCGGGCATGCCGGGCTTCCGCGTCGGCACCCCGCAGGGCGTGCTGGGCGTGCGCGGGACCGAATTCCGCGTGCGGGCCGACGAGCAGGAAGCCACCACCCGCGGCGAGGTGCTCGAAGGCGCCGTGGCCGTCGACGGGCTGGGGGGGCAGCCTGGTCGGCCCGGTCAGCCCGCTCAGCCCGGCCAGCGGGTGCAGGCCGGCCAGGGCGTGGTGGTCGACCGCAGCGGCCAGGTGGCGCTCCCGGTGGCACTGCTGGCCGCGCCGGATCTCTCCGCGCTGCCGCTGCTGCAGGAGCGGCCGCTGGTGCGCTTCACGCTGGCGCCGCAGGCGGGCGCGGTCGCCTACCGGGCCCAGGTGGCCACCGAGGGCGGCTTTGCCACCCTGGCGGCCGATGTGCGCAGCGACAGCACCGAGCTGCGCATCGCCGGCCTGCCCGATGGTGACCATGTGATGCGCGTGCTGGCCGAAGACGCCCAGGGCCTGCAGGGCCTGAACGCCGAGCACCGGTTCCGGTTGAAGGCCCGGCCCGAGCCGCCCCTGCCCAGTGCGCCGCAGCCGCGCACCATCATCGCTGGCCAGGGCGTGCAGCTGGCCTGGACCGCCAACCCCGAGGCGCGCAGCTACCGGCTGCAGCTGGCCCAGAGCGAGGACTTCAGCCAGCCACTGCTGCGCGACCTGCGCGGCCACGAGGCGGCGGCCCTGGCCCTGGACGGCCTGGCGCCGGGCGTGTACTTCTGGCGCCTGGCCAGCGAGCGCAGCGCCACCGACCAGGGCCCGTTCGGGGCGGCCCAGCGCTTCGAGATGCGGGCCATCCCGAAGCCGCCCGCGCCGCCCGAGGTGGGGGACCGGTCGATCCGGCTGGCCTGGGAGGGGCTGCCGGGCCAGACCTTCGAGGTGCAGTTCGCCCGCGCGCCGGACTTCGCCCCGGTCCTGCTCGAACGGCGCACCCGCACGCCCGCCCTCGAAATCGAGCTGCCCGGTGGCGGCCGGTTCTTCGTGCGGGTGCGGGCGCTGGACCCGGACGGCTTCGTCGGGCCGTACAGCTCGCCGCAGCAGTTCCAGCTGCCCACCTGCCTGCGCGACGGCCAGCTCGGCTGCGTCAAGGCGGACGGCCAGTCGGTGCAGGTGGCCGACTGAGCCAGCGACCGATGCCTGACAGGCAGGTCACTCGGTGAAGCGCCGCCTGCGCTCAGTCGTGGTCGCCCTGCCGCTGGCGTTGCTGGCGGCGCTGTTGGTGCTCACCGGCTGGAGCTGGCGGGCCGACCGGGTGGTGTACGACCTCGGCCTCTCGCTGTGGCGCCGCCCGCCGCCGCCTGACATCGTGATCGTCGCGATCGACGATGCCAGCGTGGCGGCGATTGGCCGCTGGCCCTGGCCGCGGGTGGTGCACAGCACCCTGCTGGAGCGCCTGGCCGAGGCCCGGCCGCGCTCGATTGCCCTGGACCTGGTGCTCAGCGAGCCGGACCCCGATCCGGCGCAGGACCTGCTGCTGGCGCGCATGCTGCGCCGCGCCGCGCCGGTGGTGCTGCCGGTGGCCTGGCAGGCGGGTGGGCCCGGCCTGCCCGGGCGCTCGCTCCTGCCGGTGCCGGTGCTGCGCGAGGCCGTGCGCCTGGGCGCCGCGGAGGCGACCGTGGATGCCGATGGCGTGCTGCGCCACGCCTTCCTGCGCACCGGCTCGGGCGACCAGGTCTACCCGCACATGGCGCTGGCCCTGCTCGAAGCCGGTGGTGACACGGTGGCCGCCGGCCTGCCGGTCTCCCGGGCGACGGAGGAGGACGTCTCGACCCTGCCCACCGCCGGCTGGAGCCGCCAGGATCGGTTTGCGATCCGCTACGCCGGCCCGCCCGGCCATGTGCAGCGCCTGTCCTACGAGGACGTGCTGACCGGCGCGGTGCCTGCCGAGCAGCTGCGCGGCCGCCATGTGCTGGTGGGCATGACGGCCAACGGCCTGGGCGACACCCTGGCCACCCCCGTCAACCGCCAGCAGTACGCGATGCCGGGTGTCGAGGTGCTCGCCAACACCCTCTACACCCTGCGCAGCGGCGACACGCTGCGCGCCGTCGACGCGGGGCCCGGCGCGCTGCTGGCCGCCGCCCTGACGCTGTTGCTCGTGCTGGCCTTCGACCGGCTGGGCAGCCGCTGGGCCTGGGTGGGCGCCCTGGCGGCCGTGCCGGTGGCCGCCACCGCCAGCCTGCTGGCCCTGGGTGCCGGCCTCTGGTGGAGCCCCGTGCCCTTTGCGGTGGCCGCCTCGCTGGCCTACCCCTTCTGGAGCTGGCGCCAGCTCAAGCGGGTGGTGGACCGCTTGGACGACGAGATCCTCCAGCTGCTGGTCGAGGAGGGCACCGGTGCCCGCGCCGCCGCTCCGGCCGCCGGGCCGCGCCGCTGGCTGGGCGACCCGATGACCTCGCGCCTGGCCCGCCTGCACAGCGCCGCCGAGACCGTGCGCAGCGCCCGGCGCTTCCTGGCCGACGCGCTGGCCGGCATGCCCACCGCGATGGTGGTCACCGACGAGCGCGGCCGCGTGCTGCTGGCCAACGCCCCCGCGGCCCTGCTGTTCGAGGCGCCCGGTGCCGAGCAGATGCAGGGCATGGACCTGCCGGGGCTGCTGGTCGAATTCCAGCCCACCCGAGCGGTCGACTGGGACCGCCTGTTCGCCTCCCCCGGCGCAGCGGCCGGCGCCTGGCCCGCCCGGGATGCTCCCCAAGAGACGGCAGCCATCGAGGCCCACCTGGAGCGGCTGGGCGACTTCCTGCTGCACTTCGCGTCGGTCGAGCTGCTGGGGCGCCAGCGCTGGGTGGTCACCTTTGCCGACATCAGCGCGATCCGCCTGGCGCAGCGCCGGCGCGAGGAGGCGCTGGGCTTCGTCTCCCACGACCTGCGCTCGCCCGTGCACGCCATCATGCTCATGGCCGACCTGCACCTGCAGGGCAAGCTGCAATGGACCCAGCCCGAGCTGCTGGCCGAGGTGCAGCGCCAGGCCAACCGCGCGCTGCAGCTGGCCGACGAATTCGTGCGCGTGGCCCGGGCCGAATCGCGCCCACTGCAGCTGGTGGAGGTGGCGCCGGCCGAGCTGCTGGCCGAGGTGCTGGCGGACTGCCAGCCCCAGGCCCTGGACGCGGCCGTGCAGCTGGCCCTGGCCATCACCCCCGGCCTGCCGCCCTGGCGCCTGGACCGCGCGCTGGTGCGGCGCGCGCTGGGCAACCTGGCCTCCAACGCCATCAAGCACAGCCCCCGGGGTGGCAGCGTCGCGCTCACCGCCCGCGTGGGTGACGACGGCACGCTGACCCTGGCAGTCACCGACGAAGGCCCGGGCCTCACCCCCGCCCAGTGCCGCCAGCTCGAACAAGAGGCCCAGGGCCTGCCGGCCGGCGATGTGCGCGGCGTCGGCCTGGGCCTGCTGTTCGTGCAGCGCGTGGCCGCCCGCCACCGCGGCCGCCTGGCGGCCCGGCCCGGCCCCGGCCAGCGCGGCACGGTGGTCGAGCTGCGCTTGGCGGCGCTGGCAGGCAGTGCGGCCGAGGGCTGAGGGGCAAGCTGCAGCCCCCGCAGTACGGCTTGCGGGCGCCGACCTGCGCGCTTGCAGCGGGTGAGCTGCAGACTGCAGCGACCGATCTGCAGTCTGCAGGGACCGATCTGCAGGGTTCAGAGGCCGACCTGCAGGCTTGCAGTTGGCAACCTGCAAGCTTGCAGGTGGCGATCTGCAGGGCGGCAGGCAACGACCTGCACGCTGCACCGAGCGGTCTGCACGGCTGCAGCTAGGGGTCTGCACGCCGCGCCAAGCGCGCTGCACGCCTGCTGGCAGCGACCTGCACGCCGTGCCGCGCGACCTGCACGCCGTGCCGCGCGACCTGCACGCCGTGCCGCGCGACCTGCACGGTGCAAAAACCGGCTTGTCCGGCGGCGGCTGGCGCGCAGGTGCGGGGGCGGGCGGCCGGCAGGGCGGCGTCTCGGCGCAACCCCCTCTGCGAGAATTCCGTCGACACGCTGCCCTCTGTGGCAGCCCAGGAACCTCCGGGAGACGATTTGAACCACCAGGCCCTGTCCTCCTTCATCTGGTCCGTCGCCGACCTGCTTCGGGGCGACTTCAAGCAGAGCGAGTACGGCCGCGTCATCCTGCCCTTCACCGTGCTGCGCCGGCTGGACTGCGTGCTGGAGGCCACCAAGCCCGCCGTGCTGGCCGAGTTCGACGCCAGGACCCAGGCCGGCCTGAACCCCGAGCCCTTCCTGCTGCGCCGTGCCGGGCAGAGCTTCTTCAACACCTCGCCGCTCGACCTGGGCAAGTTGCTGGGCGACCAGGACCACATCCGCCAGAACCTCTACGCCTACGTGCAGGCCTTCTCGCCGGCCGCGCGCGACATCTTCGAGCGTTTCGACTTCCACGCCCAGGTCGAGCGCCTGGCGAAGTCGAACCTGCTCTACCTCGTCACCGAGAAGTTCGCGAATATCGACCTGCACCCCTCGGTGGTCGACAACGCCAGCATGGGCGCGGTGTTCGAGGAGTTGATCCGCAAGTTCGCAGAAATCAGCAACGAAACCGCCGGCGAGCACTTCACCCCACGCGAGGTCATCCGGCTGATGGTGAACCTGATGTTCATCGAGGACGACGACGTGCTGACCCCCGGCAATGCGGTGGTGCGCACCATCTACGACCCGACAGCGGGCACCGGCGGCATGTTGTCGGTGGCGGGCGAGTACCTGCTGGAGCACAACCCGCAGGCGCGGCTGACGATGTACGGGCAGGAACTCAACGACGAGTCCTACGCGATCTGCAAGGCCGACATGCTCATCAAGGGCCAGCCGGTGGAGAACATCGTTGCCGGCAACACACTCAGCGACGACGGCCACGGCGGCCGCAGGTTCGACTACATGCTGTCCAACCCGCCCTTCGGCGTGGAGTGGAAGAAGGTCGAGAAGCAGGTCCGCCAGGAGCATGAACAGAAGGGCTTCGACGGCCGGTTCGGCCCTGGTCTGCCCCGCGTCAGCGATGGCTCCATGCTGTTCCTGATGCACCTGCTGGCCAAGATGCGGCCGGCCAAGGACGGTGGCAGCCGCTTCGGCATCGTGCTCAACGGCTCACCGCTGTTCACCGGCGGCGCCGGCAGCGGCGAGAGTGAAATCCGCCGCTACGTGCTGGAGAACGACCTGGTCGAGGCCATCGTCGGCTTGCCCACCGACATGTTCTACAACACCGGCATCAGCACCTACATCTGGGTGCTGTCCAACCGCAAGCCCGACGATCGCCGCGGCTACGTGCAGCTCATCGACGCCAGCGGCTTCTGGCAGAAGATGCGCAAGAGCCTGGGCAGCAAGCGCCGAGAGATGAGTGACGAGCACATCGCCACCGTCACGCGGCTGTTCGGCGATTTCACCGAGGCGGAGCTGGTCACGGTCATCGACGCCATCGGCCAAGCCCAGGGCGACCCGGAGCTGGTGACCAACACCGACACTGCGCCCACCGCACCGGAAGGCGGCCGCCTCAAGCGCGTGCCCATCGCGCGCATCTTCCGCAACGAGGACTTCGGCTACACCACCATCACGGTCGAGCGCCCCTTACGCCACAAGGACGGCGACGAGGCCGGCAACGTGGTCGTCGGTCTGAAGGGCAAGCAAAAGGGCAAGCCCCAGCCCGACAGCGCGCTGCGCGACACCGAGAACGTGCCGCTCACCGAGGACATCGGCGCCTACTTCGCCCGCGAGGTGCTGCCGCACGCGCCAGACGCCTGGATAGACGACGAGAAGAGCAAGGTCGGCTACGAAATCCCTTTCAACCGCCACTTCTACGTCTTCGAGCCGCCGCGCAGCCTGCACGCCATCGACGAAGAACTCAAGGGCGTGACCGCTCGCATCATGAAGATGCTGGGCGCGTTGGCCCAGGGCCCGCACACGACTGACGCACACTGACAGGGATCCGCACAAAGGAGTTCGCGCCATGCCCACCATCAGCATGTTCTACGGCATCCTGGTTCTCATGTTCTTTCGTGACAACCGGCGCCACCACCTGCCACACATCCATGTGCGGTACCAAGGCCAGGAAGCTGCCATTGCCATCGCTGACGGAGCGGTTCTCGACGGTGCCATACCGGTGAAGCAGCTGAAGATGGTGCTGGCCTGGATTGAAATCCATCAGGAGGAATTGATGGTGGATTGGGAACTGGCGGTCAATGGCGACGAGCCATTCCGCATCGCGCCGCTGCAATGAGGTGAACCATGTTGCTTGATCTGAAGACCGTTGTACCGCAGCCTGACTTTCAGCTCGACCTTGAATTCGAGAACGGTGAACGCCGCCGTTTTGACATGCGCCCGCTGCTCGCGATGAAGCCATGGAACCGCATCGCCACGCCGGCCGTGTTTGCGCGCGTACGGGTGGAATATGGCACCGCCGTCTGGCCCGGTGAAATCGACATCGCACCCGAAACCCTCTACGACGATTCCGTGCCGCTGCAGGCTGACCAGTTGCAAGGCGTCGCGGAATGAGTTTTCCGCGCTATCAGGACTACAAACCCAGCGGGGTGGAATGGCTGGGGGAGGTGCCGGCGCATTGGAACGTGACGCGCATCAAGCATGTCGTTCGTTCGCTGGAGCAAGGCTGGAGCCCTCAGTGCGAAGGCTTCCCGGTTGAGAGTGATCACGAATGGGGCGTCTTGAAGGTTGGCTGCGTGAATGGCGGCGTTTTCAATGCGGCCGAGAACAAAGCGCTTCCGGCAGAAATGGAGCCGATCCCGGAACTCGGCATTCGTCTTGGCGACCTGCTGATTTCACGTGCCAATACACGGGAGCTTGTCGGCAGCGCGGCTGTGGCTCGCCGCGACTATGCAAACCTGCTTCTCTGCGACAAGCTGTACCGTTTGAGGGTTGAAGAGGCAGCCTGTGTCCCGGAGTTCCTCGGATATTACTTGGGTACAGGAATTTCCCGGGGTGCCATTGAGGTTGCGGCCACGGGTGCGAGCAGTTCGATGGTCAACATTGGGCAAAGCACCATTCTGGAGATGTCGGCGCCCGTTCCCACTGTCCCCGATCAGCGCCAGATTGTGGAGTTCCTCGACCGCGAAACAAACAAAATCGACGCGCTGGTCGCCGAGCAGGAGAAGCTCATCGCCCTGCTGGCCGAAAAGCGGCAGGCGACGATTTCCCATGCGGTCACCCGCGGCCTGAACCCCAACGCGCCGATGAAGGTTTCCGGGGTGGATTGGTTGGGGGAGGTGCCGGCGCATTGGTCGCTGCCGCCGTTGTATCTTCGATATGAGGCCGCCCTTGGCAAGATGCTTGACACCAGTCGAATCACTGGCCAGCACTTGGTGCCGTACCTGCGAAACGTGGACGTGCAGTGGGATGCCATTAACGTGGCTGATCTCCCGCAGATGGACATTGAGTCGTCCGAGTTGACGCGCTACACCGTTCGGGAGGGTGACCTCCTGGTGTGCGAAGGAGGGGAAGTCGGTCGGGCAGCCGTTGTAGTCGATGCTGGCGGCACGCTGGGGTATCAAAAGGCGCTGCACAGACTTCGAGCACTGACAGCGGACGAGGTGCCGCGCTTCATGTACTACACGTTGCGCTTCGCGTCCAAGGTCGGGGCCTTCAGTGGCGAAGGGCAGTCGACGATTGCACACCTCACGGGCGAGCAGCTGCGGAAGTACCGGTTTCCGAAGCCCCCCATCGAAGAGCAATGTCAGATCGTGACTTTCCTGGATACCGAAACAACCAAGCTCGACGCCCTCGATATCGAAGCCGAACGCGCCATCCGACTCCTCAAAGCACGCCGCGCCGCCCTCATCGCCGCCGCCGTCACCGGCCAGATCGACGTGCGAACCCATTCCCAAGAGCCAGCAACGGAGACAGCCTGACCCAGGCACTTGAGAAATCTGTGGCCAACCCGCCACCGCACTGACCAACAACACGAGGGAGAGATGGGCCTGCACACGGAAAACCATTTCGAGGCGGAAATCTGCCAGCACCTGGCCGAGCACGGCTGGCTGTATGCCGAGGGCGACAAGGCGCAGTTCGATCGAGCCCACGGGCTGTTCCTTCCCGACCTTCTGGCATGGGTGCAGATCACCCAGGCCGAGAGCTTCCAGCGCTTGACCAAGACACATGGCGCTGCCCTGCCCAAGGTGCTGGCCGAGCGCGTGCGTAAGAGCCTGAACGAGCGCGGCACGCTGGAGGTGCTGCGGCGCGGCGTGGAAATGCTCGGCCTGAAGGGGCCGCTGATGCTGGCCCAGTTCAAGCCGGCGCTGGCCATCAACCCCGCCACGCAGGCGCACTACGCAGCCAACCGGCTGCGCGTGGTGCGGCAGGTCTGCCACTCGCCGAACAATCCGCAGGAGGAGCTGGACCTGGTGCTGTTCGTCAACGGCATCGCGGTGGCCACGGCCGAGCTCAAGTCCGATTTCACGCAGAGCGTGCACGACGCGGTCGACCAGTACCGCTTCGACCGCAACCCCAACCCAAAGGGAGGCGTCCTGGAGCCGCTGCTCGGCTTCCCGGGCGGCGCGCTGGTGCACTTCGCGGTGAGCCAGTCGGAGGTGATGATGACGACCCGGCTGGCCGGGCCGGCGACCACCTTCCTGCCCTTCAACCGCGGCAACGCCGGTGGGGCGGGCAACGCGCCCAACCCCGACGGCTTCGCGACTGCCTACCTGTGGGAAGAGGTCTGGGCACGCGAGAGCTGGCTGGACATCCTGCACCGATATTGCATCGGCAAGCGCGACGACAAGAAGCGACTGAAGGCGGTCATCTTCCCGCGCTACCACCAGCTCGACGCCACCCGGCGGCTGGTGGCCGACGTGCTCGAGAACGCGGACCAGGAAGGCGCCGGCCAGCGCTACCTGATTCAGCACTCGGCGGGCTCGGGCAAGACGAATTCCATCGCCTGGACGGCGCACTTCCTGGCTGACCTGCACGACGCGGCACATCGGAAGGTGTTCGACAGCGTGCTGGTCGTCTCGGACCGCAACGTGCTGGACGCGCAGTTGCAGGAAGCCATCTTCGACTTCGAGCGCACCACCGGCGTGGCGGCGACCATCACCAGCGAGCACGGCAGCAAGAGTGCCCAGCTGAGCCAGGCGCTGAAGGACGGCAAGAAGGTCATCGTCTGCACCATCCAGACCTTTCCGTTCGCGCTGTCTGCCGTGCAGGAGCTGGCGGCCACCGAGGGCAAGCGCTTCGCGGTGATTGCCGACGAGGCGCACAGCTCGCAGAGTGGCGAGGCCGCGGCCAAGCTCAAGCAGCTGTTGTCGGCCCAGGAGTGGGCCGACCTGCAGGACGGCGGCGAGGTGGACACCGAGGCCCTGCTGGCCGCGCAGATGGAGGCGCGGGCCGGCGCGGGTGGCGCTGGAGGCTCGGGGGGCCTCACCTACATCGCCTTCACCGCAACGCCCAAGGCCAAGACGCTGGAGCTGTTCGGGCGCCGAGATCCCGAGGACGGCGCGGACGGGCTGCCCAAGCCCTTCCACGTCTACTCGATGCGCCAGGCCATCGAGGAGGGCTTCATCCTCGACGTGCTGAAGAACTACACGAGCTACAAGCTGGCCTTCAAGCTGGCACACGACGGCAAGGAAATCGACTACAGCGACGAGACGCAGGTCGAACGCAGCGCGGCGATGAAGGGCATCATGCAGTGGGTCCGGCTGCACCCGTACAACATCGCCCAGAAGGTGCAGGTCGTCGTCGAGCACTACCGCGAGAACGTGCAGCCGCTGCTGGCCGGGCGCGCGAAGGCCATGGTGGTGGTGGCCAGCCGCAAGGAGGCGGTGCGCTGGCAAAAGGCGATGCGCGCCTACATCGCCCAGCGCAACTACCCGCTGGGCGTGCTGACAGCGTTCTCGGGCGAGGTGGACGACGCCGAGAGCTATCCGCAGCCCGTGTCCGAGTCCAGCAAGGACCTGAACCCGGGCCTGAAGGGCCGCGACATCCGCGAGGCCTTCAACGAGCCCGACCACCACCTGCTGCTGGTCGCGAACAAGTTCCAGACCGGCTTCGACCAGCCGCTGCTGTGCGGCATGTACGTCGACAAGATGCTGGGCGGCATCCAGGCGGTGCAGACGCTGTCGCGCCTGAACCGCGCCCACCCCGGCAAGGACACGACCTACATCCTGGACTTCGTCAACGAGGCCGGCGACATCCTCAAGGCCTTCAAGACCTACCACGAGACGGCCGAGTTGGAGGTCGCGACCGACCCGCACCTGGTCTACGACCTGCGCGCCAAGCTCGACGCCACCGGCCACTACGACGACTTCGAGGTCGACCGCGTCGCCAAGGTCGACCTGGACCCGCAGGGCACGCAGAAGCAACTCGATGCGGCCATCGCACCGGTGGCCGACCGCCTGCTCAAGCGCTACAAGGCCGCGCAGCAAGCCAGATCGAACGCCGAGGAGCTGGACGACGACAAGGCCACCAAGGTGGCGAAGGACACGCTTGACGCGCTGGTGCTGTTCAAGAACGATTTGGGCGCCTACGTGCGGCTGTACGCCTTCCTGAGCCAGATCTTCGACTACGGCAATACGGACATCGAGAAGCGCTTCCTGTTCTACAAGCGCCTCATCCCGCTGCTGAACTTCGGCCGGGAGCGCGACACGGTCGACCTCAGCAAGGTGGTGCTGACCCACCATACGCTGAAGAACCAGGGCAGGCAGCCCATGGGCCTGGGTGGCCTGAACCAGGACGGCAGCTACAAGCTGCCGCCAATGGACGCGGTGGGCAGCGGCTCGGTACAGGAGAAGCAGCAGGCCTACCTGATCGAGATCATCCAGAAGGTGAATGGCCTGTTCGAGGGCGAACTGACCGACGACGACCAGCTCGTCTACGTGAACGGCGTGCTCAAGGGCAAGTTGCTGGAGAACGAGACGCTGGTGCAGCAGGCCGCCAGCAACAGCAAGGAGCAGTTTGCCAACTCGCCGGACCTGAAGGGCGCGCTGCTCGACGCCATCATGGACGCCTTCGAGGCGCACCAGACGATGAGCACCCAGGCGCTGGGCTCCGAGCGCGTGCGCGATGGCCTGCGCGACATCCTGCTCGGCCCGGCGCAGCTGTGGGAGGCGCTGCGTGACAGGGCCGGTGGTGGGGCGCCGCGCCGTGTGGTGTGAACGCGCTGCAGTGGTCAGTCCGAGCCGGCGGCCCCGGGTGGACCGAACCATATCGGCGTACGCCCCGGAGTCGCTCAACCCACCTTGCCAGGCAACCGTGGCAGGGCGACAAGGCGCCGTGCACCGGCAACGACATCAAGGCGCACCTGTGGCTTCAGGGTTATCTTTGGGTGCCGCACCGTACGGAAAGACCGCAATGAGAGCGCCCCCCGCGAGGACGAGATGGCTTTGATCGAAGGTTTCCGCGTCCAGAACTACCGCGCGCTGCGGGACGTGACGCTCGGGCGGCTGTCGCACCAGCAGCAGGGCGAGCCCCTGTCGCCGTTCACGGTGGTGATCGGCAAGAACGGGGCGGGCAAGAGCACGCATGTTCGATGCGTTCGGCTTCGTGGCCGACTGCCTGGCCCACGACGTGGAGACGGCCTGCGACATGAAGCAGCGCGGTGGCTGAGGTGGGTGCGCCCACGGACTTCCGCAGCGGCGGAACCTGCACCGACCGCCTCGCGTGGCTGACAGGCGACGAACAGAAGCTGGTCAAGACCGCGGCCTTCGACCTGCAGATGGTGGATGCACCCGTGCCGGTGACGGTGAAGCCGGTGCTGTTTGCCCACCTGACGCTGCTGGAGCTGCTGAGCTGCGGTGTGCGGGACGGACTTGGTGCCTACGGTGCTGCAGGCCAACGAGGATAGTCTGCTCGCGCTCGCGGAACACCTGCCGGGCGAAGGGGCCGAGGCGCTGGTCGATTTGGCGACTGCGGGCAAGCCCAAGCCCGCTCCGGACGCCGACCCGTTTGCACACTCGAATGCCCAGCGGCGCTTCCGCGTCATGCGTGGCGCGGAGGAACTGGCCCAAGTGCCGACCCGAAGAGGCGCTGGCTTGCATCGGTTGGCGGCAGAGTGGGGCGTGTGGAGGCCGGGGAGGCAGAATCAGGGCCGGTGGGGCTGCAAGGCGCGCTCGACAACTGAGGAACAGACCATGCAGATCGAATCGATCGAGATTCAAAACTACCGGGCATTCAGGCTCGCCAAGTTGGACAACCTACCGCGCATGGCAGCCCTGGTCGGCGCGAATGGCACAGGTAAGAGCACTTTGTTCGACGTGTTCTCCTTCCTCAAGGATGCGCTGGCGTTCAATGCGGGCAAGGCCGTGGCCCGGCGGGGCGGGATGCGTGAACTGCGCAGTCGCGGCGAGACCGGCCCTGTGCGCTTTGAGATCAAGTTTCGCGAGTCGGGCGGACGTTTGGCCACCTATGAGTTGGCCATCGACGAGTCAAATGGCCGTGTGGCGGTCGAGCGCGAGGTGCTGAAGTTCCGACGAGGGCAGCGCGGCAAGCCTTGGCATTTCATCGACTTTTCATGCGGCAAGGGGACTGCGATCACCAACGAGCAGCAGTACGGCGAAGAAGGTGCCACTGAAGCGCGGGCTGAGTACGCGTTGGATGAGGATGACGTGCTGGCCATCAAGGGCCTCGGGCAGTTCAAGGACTTTCGTGTCGTGGCCGAGTTTCGCGCGTTGATCGAGAACTGGCAGATTTCTGATTTCCACATTGCAGAGGCAAGACCTTCGGCCGAGGAAGGCTACGCCGAGCACCTGTCCACGCGCGGCGACAACCTGGCTCAAGTGGCGCAATACCTCTTCCAGTACCACCCCGAAAGATTCAGGGCCGTACTGGAGGCCATGGAACGCAGGGTGCCTGGCGTGAGCAAGGTTGAAGCCAAACCAACTGAGGATGGGCGGCTTGTGCTGCGCTTCCAGGACGGCAGCTTTCGGGATCCGTTCATTGCGCGCTTTGTTTCTGACGGCACGATCAAGATGTTTGCCTATCTTGTGCTGCTTCACGACCCCAAGCCCTTCCCATTGCTGGCGATCGAGGAGCCGGAGAATCAGCTCTATCCCGAGTTGCTGCCGGAACTGGCAGAAGAGTTCAGGGACTATGCCCGCCGCGGCGGCCAAGTGTTTGTGTCTTCGCACTCGCCCGATTTCCTGAATGCGCTGAAGCTGGAAGAAATCTATTGCCTGCGCAAAGTGAATGGGTTCACCACCATCACGCATGCCAGCGATTCCGAGAATCTCCGAGCACTGGTCGAGGCCGGGGATCTGCCGGGCTACCTGTGGAAGCAAGGCCTGTTCGAAGGGTTGAACCGATGAGTGGGCGCGTCGTGTTCCTGCTGGAGGAACCCTCGATGAAGGTGTTTCTCCAGGCTTGGTTGCCGCGCATCGTCCCGGGCTGGCTGGAAGGGACGGACTTCCTGCTGGTCCCCCACGAGGGCAAGTCAGACCTGGACCGCAGCGTCCCGGTCAAGTTGAAGGCTTGGCGCGAACCCGGGACTCGGTTCGTGATCGTGCGTGACAACGATGGTGCGGACTGCATCTCCACCAAGAAGCGATTGCTGGAACTGATCGCAGGCACAGGGCGAACGGCTGTCGTTCGCCTGATCTGTCAGGAGCTGGAGGGATGGTATCTGGCCGACGAGGTGGCGCTGAGGGGGGCCTACCCCACTCATGTCAAGGCGGTGGAGCGGTTCGCGAGGCGCTTTCCAGACCCCGATGCCTGCCGGAAGCCGTCAGTAGAGTTGGGGCGCGACATCGATGAGTTTCAGAAGCAGGATGCCGCTCGTCGCTTGGGCGCCCGTCTTGATGCGGCCCGCTCTCGATCAGCCAGTTGCCGCTTGTTCGCACGGACGGTCAAGAGCCTGGCTGCGGTCGCAGCCTGATGGAATGAGTCGCGCTGGCACCTGGCCAGTGACAAGGTGCCCCCCAGCGACATGTGGCCCGCACGCGAACCGCTTCAGCCTCACCGCGGCCCCGCGGCCCGCAGCCGGGGCCCGCAACGTAAGATCAAGCCGCCTTTTCCATCGTGCCTTCCGGGCGCACTCCCGCCATGATCCCCCTGCACTTTGTGACTCGCTCTTCCCGTCGACCGTTCCCGATCGTGTCCGCCTGGGCGCTGGCCGCACTCCTGGCGCTGGGCGCCCTCGCCGGCTGCGACCAGCAGCGCGTGGCCAAGCTGGAGGAGGGCGTGGCCAGCGAGCTGGATGTGATGAAGCAGTTCGGCACGCCGCTGGACATCCACCGGGAGGCGGATGGCTCGCGCACCTTCGAGTACACGCGCCAGCCGGAGGGGGTGGCGAACTACTTCATCACCATCGGGCCGGACGGCAAGATGAGTGCGCTGCGGCAGGTGCTGGCGCCGCCCTACTTCGCCAAGGTGCAGCCGGGCATGGAGCAGGCCGCCGTGCGCCGCCTGCTGGGCCAGCCGGCGCTGAAGACGCCCTTCGCCCTGAAGAAGGAGGAGGTCTGGGACTGGCGCTGGCAGGAGGGGCAGCAGCGCAAGGTGTTCCGGGTGACCTTTGACCAGGCCGGGCGGGTCACTCAGGCGGCGAGCCTGGATGACCCAAGAGACACGCACACCGGCGGATGAACCCCGGCCGCGGGGTCAGGCAGTGAGGTCGGTGGCTTGTTTGTCGGCGGCGTGCTGCTGGGCCGCTGCGCGAGGCAGCCAGAGCGTGACGCAGGTACCGGCCCCAGGCGTGCTGGTGATGGCGAGTTCGCCGCCGAGCAGGCTCAGGATCTCCCGCACGATGCTCATGCCCAGGCCGGTGCCTGGGATTTTGCCGGACCCGTCGGCGCGGTAGAAGCGCTCGCCCACGCGGGCCAGTTGCTCGGGCGTCATGCCGATGCCCTGGTCCCGCACTTCGATGCCCACGCGTGCGCCCGCCAGGACGCCCGTGGCGGCGTCTTCCTGCACGATGCGCAGCTGCACGGCGCCCCCCTGCGGGGAGTACTTGTAGGCGTTGGAAAGCACGTTGCCCGCTGCCTGGCGCAGCTTGTCGCGGTCCACGCGCACGAGGGCACCCGGGACGGCATCGGTCAGTTCCGGCGCCGTGCGGTCGGCCGGGGGGCTGAAGTCCTGCAGCAGCTCGCGGGTCACCTCGCCCAGCTCCACGGTTTCGAGCACGAAGTCCTTGCCGCGCCGTGACTCGATGCGGGCCAGGTCCAGCAGCTCGTTGACGATGGCGATCATGAGCTTGGTCTGGCGGTGGATGGCGGCCAGGGCCCTGTGCTGTTTCTCCGGGGGCAGCATCGTGTGCATCATCAGTTCGGTGAAGCCGAAGATGCTGGTCATCGGGGTGCGCAGCTCGTGCGCCGCGGTGGACACGAACTCGGACTTCATCTGGTCCACCTCGGTCTCGTGCGTCACGTCGCGCAGCGACAGCACCTGCGAGATGGCGGCCGTGCTGCCCTCGCGCAGCCGGACTTCGAGCGTGCGCTTGCCCGGGCAGGACAGGTCGATCAGCTCGCGCTGCGCGGGCCCGGTGCCGCTGCGCTCGCGCAGCGCAAGCCGCATGGCCGCGAAACCGGCCCAGGGCAGGGGGCCGTCGTCGGCCTGTGCGCGCAGCAGCGCCTCCACGGCCTGCTCGCTGGCGCCGAGCACGCGCTCGGTGGGGATGCCGGTGAGCACGGCAAAGGCGGGGCTGACGTAGTTGACGCGGTGCCCGGCGTCGAAGGAGACGAAGCCGTCGGGGCTGAGCGCAAAGATGGCATCGAGCTGCTCGCCACGCACCTGCAGGCGGGTGACCAGCTCGGAGATCATCGTGGAGATGGCTTCCAGGTCGTCGCCGGAGGCATCGCCCGGCGCTTGCATCGGCGCGCCGCCCGGGCCGTGGGTGAGGCCTTCGAGCACGTTGCGCAGGGCGTTCAGTGCGGCCTCGCGGCTGCGCAGTTCGGCACGCAGGCGCTGCTCCAGGTCGTGCTGCACGCTGATGTCGCGGCAGGCCAGCACGTAGCCCACCGTGCCGCCGTCGCTGTTGGCGATGGGTGAGAGGGTGGTGTCCACCACCAAGGGGTGGCCGTCGCGCGCGGTCAGGGTGACGCGCCGCCCGGCCCAGGGTGAGAGCGTGGGCAGCCCGGCGTGCACCTCGGGCAGCACCTGGGCGGCTGGCTGGCCGTGCATGGCGAGCAGGTCCTGGCCGGTCATGGCGCAGGCGGCGGGGTTGGCCAGCACGATGCGACCGTCGGCGTCGAGCGTGAACACGCCGTCGGCGATGGCCCCCAGCGTCACGGCAGCCTGGGCCCGCTGGGCCTGCAGTGTGGCGGCGGCGCGGCCAAGGACCTCGAAGGTGGCCTGGAACTCCAGCGGCACCTCGCCGACGGTGAGCAGGCTGGCGGTGGCCTCACCGCTCTGCATCGCCTGGTCGAATTCCTGCACCCGGCTGAGCTTGCCCAGCCAGCGGCCCAGCACGAAGCGGATCGGGATCAGCCCGCCGATCATGGCCAGCAGCGCCAGCCCGAGCGCGATGCGGGTCTGGGCCCAGAGCCGCCCGGCGATGCGTTCGGCCGAGAAACTCAGGCGCAGCACGCCGTAGTCGCGCCCGCCCACGGTGATGGTGTTGTTGATGTCGTAGAGCCGCTCGGCCACCTGGTCGCGCAGCCAGGTCGGCGGGGTGACCGGGGGTGGATCGTCGCGTGGGGCGCGCACCGCGCCGCCCTGCAGGTCGATGAAGCTGGCCGAGGCGAAGGCGGAGTGGTAGACCGCGCGTTCAAGCGTGCGGCGGATCGTGTCGTAGTCGCCGATCACCACGCTGTCGGACACGGTGGGGACGATCACCGTGCTCAACGCCTCGCCGCGCAGCTGCGCTTCCTCCAGTTCGACCGTGAACTGGTAGCGGTAGAACAGCCCCAGCCCGGCCACCACGAAGGCGACCAGGGTGACGGTGTAGAGCGCGAAGACGCGCCCGAACAGCGAGCGCGGCAGCCGGATCAGCCTCATCGCGGTGCGGCTCAGCGCAGCGCGGCGGGCGCGCTGCGGTAGAACTCACGGTAGCCGGCGTACTCGCTGCCGTCGGAGGCGATGAAGTAGGCCTCGGCGCTCAGGCCGACCTGGGCGGAGGCCTGCTGGAGGATCTCGCGGCCCTTCGGGTCGGCGTGCATGCCGATGAAGGCGCGGGCGACGGCGTTGCGCACCTTGTCGGGCACCTTGGCCGCGGCCATCAGCGCCAGGTCATGAAGGGGTGGCGAGGACCACAGCACGCGGTACTTCTTGCCCTCGCGGCGCGCGTAGCCCTCGGCGAGCTGCGAGTTGGCGCCCACGGCGGCGACCTTGCCGCTGAACATCTGCGCCAGCGCGCCGTCCATGTTGCCGCCGAAGACGAACTTGGCGTCCACCTTGCGCGCCATCAGCTGGGCGGCGGGAAACTTGTAGGCCACCAGGGCCTCGGGGCCCGGGAAGGCGATTTCCTTGCCGGCCAGCTGGGCGAGCTCGGTGATGGGCGACTCCGCCGGCACGACGATCTGGCCATGCACGGGCGGTGTCAGCCGGCGGCCGAACACCTTCCAGCCCAGCTGCTCGCGCTCCGGGCTGAACAGGTGGTTGCTGAACACGAAGTCGACTTCCTGCGCCAGCACGTAGGCGGTGGTGTCGGCCGAGGTGCGGCCGATCTTCAGCTGCAGCTTCACGCCGCTCTTCTCGGAGACGTAGCTGATGATGGCGTTCCAGTAGGCCGCCGTCAGGTTGATGCCGTACTGGTTGACGGGCGAGAAGCGGTAGACCGTCGGGTCTTCCTGTGCGCTGCTCGGGGCGGATGCAGCCAGGGCCAGGGCGCCGGCGAGGCTGGCCGCCAGGCGCCGGAAGAAGGTGGGCAGACGCATGCGCATACTCCAAGGGGGGGCAGGTGGACAGGAGGCAGGTGGGTGATTCGTTTGCCTGTATCGGCGCATCGGGCCGGATATTGAGCGGCCCAAGCCCCCGGGCGATCCGCAGGGCGCGGGGGCAGGCTATCGTGTCGGCTGTGGCCGGCACCGTCAACCCGCCGTGGCCCGGCCCCTGTCCACTCCTGCCTGCTCCCTGATGAAAGCCCGCGGCGTCCACCTCCAGTACCGATTCGAGACCGAAGGCCAGCGCGGCGCCGAGGTCTACAACCCGCTGTTCGACCTGCTGTCGGCGGTGCGCGAGCATGGCTCGATCCAGCATGCGGCCAAGGCGGTGGGCGCGTCGTACCGCCACGTCTGGGGCCAGCTCAAGCACTGGGAGGAGGTGCTGGGCGAGCCGCTGATCACCTGGACGCAGGGCCAGCCCTCGCGGCTCACGCCCTTTGCCGACCGCCTGCTCTGGGCCGAGAAGCGCGCCCGCACGCGCCTGACGCCGCACATCGAGGCGCTGCGCGCCGAGCTGGAGCGGGTGCTGTCCGAGGCGCTGGATGGCAGCCAGCATGTGCTGACCATCTATGCCAGCCACGACCTGGCGCTGCCGCTGCTGCGCGAGCTGGCCAGCCAGCAGCAGCGACTGCACATCGAGCTGCGCTTTGCCGGCAGCGTGGATGCGCTGCGCGCGCTGGCCGAGGGGCGCTGCTTGGTGGCGGGCTTCCACGTGCCGCCGCTGGAGGACAGCGCCCAGGTCTTCGGCCCGGCGCTCAAGCCGCTGCTCAAGCCGGGCCGGCACAAGCTGATCGGCTGCGTGCGGCGCCGCCAGGGGCTGATGCTGCGCAAGGGCAACCCCCTGGGCATTGGCTCGCTGGCCGACCTGGCACGGCCGGTGGCGGGCGGCCCGCCGCTGCGCTTCATCAACCGCCAAGCCGGCTCGGGCACGCGGCTGCTGCTGGACCACCTGCTCGGCGAGGCCGGCCTGACGCCCGGTGACCTGCCGGGCTACCACGCCGACGCCGAGGACAGCCACATGGCGGTGGCCGCCAGCATCGCCAGCGGGGTGGGCGACGTGGGGATGGGCATCGAGGCGGCGGCGCGGCACTTCGGCCTGGACTTCGTGCCGCTGATGGCCGAGGACTACCACCTGGTCTGCCTGAAGGACGCCTTGGAGCACCCCGCGGTGGTCAAGCTGCGCGAGGCGCTGGCCTCGCCCGCCTGGCAGGAGCAGCTGGCCAGCCTGCCTGGCTACGAGGGTTCGCACAGCGGCGAGGTGCTGTCGCTGATCCGCGCGCTGCCCTGGTGGCACTTCCGCGTGCCGCGGCACGGACAGGGCGAGGCGGGTGCCGCGATGGCGGAGCCGATGGGCGATGAGGGCGTCGACGAGGGCGACGACTGACCGGGCGCAGGGCGGCGGCGCAGGCGGCGGCAGGGGCCGGTCAGAGCCCGCCCAGCCCGCCCAGCCCGCCGAACGCGCCGAACGCGCCGAACGCGCCGAACGCGCCGATCAACCCGCCCGCACCGATCAGCCACAGCAGGTTCATGCGGGTGCGCCACACGGCCAGGGTGCTGACGACCGCGATGGCGGCTGGCACGGGCTGGCTCGGGTCCGCACAAAGATCCAGGCTGCGCGCCAGCAGCCACGCCGCTGACAGCATCACCCCGACGACGACAGGGGCCATGCCCTGGCGGAAGGCCCGCACGCCGCGGTGCTGCGGGTGCTGGCGCAGCCAGTGTCCGGCGGCGCAGGCCAGCAGTGAGCTGGGCAGCAGCACGCCGACCAGGGCGATCGTGAGGCCCAGCACAGCCAGCAGGGCCTGCTGCAGCAACGGCCCGGGGGTGGCCTGGAGCCCGACGGTCCAGCCGGCCAGGGCGATGTAGAGCACGTTGGGGCCGGGCGTGGCCTGGGCCAGCGTCAGGCAGGCCTGGAACTGCGCCTCGCTCAGCCAGGCATGCTGCACCACCAGGGCGCGGTGCAGCTCGGGCGCCAGCGTCATCGCGCCGCCGATGGCCAGGGGCGAGAGCGTCAGGTGCAGCCGCAGCAGCTCCAGCCAGTCCGCCGGGCTCATCCCGCGGCCCTTTCACCGGGCCGCAGGCAGCGGTACACCCAGGCGCAGGACAGCCCGCCCACGCCCGCGACGATGGCCGGCAGCGGCAGGTCCAGCCAGGTGATGCCCAGGGTGGCGAGCCCGGCCAGCGTCATGGCCGCCAGGGGGCCGAGCCGGTGGCTGCGCAGTGCCAGCAGCAGCTTGATGCCCGCCCCGGCGAGGATGCCCACCGTGACGGCACCCATGCCGCGCAGGGCAGCCACCGCCTGCGGCTGGTCCGCGCCCAGGCGGAAGACGCTGGCCACCAGCAGCAGCGTGAGCAGGGGCAGCGCCAGCAGGCCGGCCAGGGCCGCCAGGGCACCGCGGGGGCCGTGCTGGCGCCAGCCGTACATCAGCGCCAGGTTGCACACGTTGGGGCCGGGCAGCACCTGGGCGAGGCCCCACTCCTCCAGGAACTCCTCGTTGCTCATCCAGCCGCGGCGCTCCACCAGCTCCCGCTGCACCACGCCGAGCACGCCGCCAAAGCCCTGCATGGCCAGGTGCGAGAAGGCCCAGAACAGCTCGCGGGCGTTGCGGGGATGCGGTCCGGTGGCGGGCGCTGTCATGGCGGCGGGGCGGTCGGGCGTCCTGCGCTGGGAGGTTCAGCGCTTTGCGCCCACCGGATCCAGGCCGGTGGGCCGCACGATCTCGGCCACCGCGGCGCTGGCCAGGAAGCGCGCCAGCTGGCGGGCGGCCTCTTCCTCCTTGGCGCCGCGCACCAGCCCGGCCGAGAAGTACAGCGTCTGCTGCACCTCCTCGGGCAGGGTGCCGATGAAGTCCAGCTCGGTGAAGTAGATCAGCTCGCTGACCTGCTGGAAGCCGAGTTCGGCGTCACCGCGCGCCACCACGGCGCCCACGCGCTCGCTGAGGATGCGCCGGCCGGTGTCCTTCAGGCGCTCGGCCACGCCCAGCTTCGGGAAGAGTTCGGTGGACAGGTAGGTGCCGCTGGCGCTGGCCGAGTAGGCCACCGACTTCGCGTTCAGCAGCGTGGCCTTGAGCGCCTCGACGCTGCTGATGTCCGGGCGCGGCGTGCCCTTGCGCACGGCGGCGCCGATCTTCGAGCGCGCCAGGTCGATGCGGCTGCCGGGCTGCACCTGGCCGGACTTCACCAGCGCCTCCAGCCCGCCCTCGGAGAGGATCACCAGGTCGAAGGCCTCGCCGCGCGCGAGGCGGCTGGGGATGGAGTCCGGCGCGTTGCCGATCGAGGCCCCGAAGGCGCTGATCACGGTGTTGCCGGTGGCGGCCTCGTAGAGCGGGATGAGCTTCTTGTAGGCCTCGGTGAAGGCGCCCGAGGTGATGACCCGGATGTCGGCGGCCCAGGCGCTGCCCGCGCCGCCGGCGGTCAGGCAGGCGGCCAGCAGCAGGCGGAACAGGCCCCGGGACAGGCCCCAGGTCAGGAAGTGGGTGCGGTGCATGGCTTGTCTCCTCGTCGTGTTCTGGGGTCTCTGGCCGTCTCAGGCGCTCACTCCATGGTGATCTTGCGATCGCGGATCACACGTCCCCACATGGCGGACTCGCGGGCGATTTCCTTGGCCAGGTCCTCGCGGCTGCCGGGCATCGGCGGCATGCCGTGCTTGTTCAGCTCGGCCACCACGTCCGGCGACTTCAGCACCTTGACCAGCTCGGTGTTCCAGCGGTCCAGCGTGGGCTTGGGCACCTTGGCCGAGGCGACGAAGGCGTACCAGTTGGTGGCGCTGTAGCCCGGGTAGCCCGATTCGGCGATGGTCGGGATGTTCGGCAGCTGCGGCAGGCGCTTCGGCCCGGTGCTGGCCAGGGGGACCAGCTTGCCGGCGTCGATGTGGGGCTGGGCGGTCGAGTAGGTCGAGTAATAGGCCGCCACGCGTCCACCCAGCAGGTCCTGCAGTGCCGGCGCGCCGCCCTTGTAGGGCACGTGCACTGTGTCGATCTTGGCCATGTCGTCCATCAGCTCGCCGGCCAGGTGCGAGGCCGAGCCGGCGCCGGTGGAGGCGTAATCGAGCTTGCCGGGGTTCTTTTTGGCGAAGTCGATGAACTCGGCGAAGGTCCGGATCTTCAGGCCGGCGTGCACCACCAGCACGTTCGGGAAGTTGACGCCCATGGTGATCGGCGCCAGGTCCTTCACCGGGTCATAGGGCAGCTTCATCAGGTGGGGCGCGATGGCCAGCGGCCCGACCGAGCCGAACAGCAGCACCGAGCCGTCGCTTGGCCCGGTGGCGGTGTACTGGTGGGCGATGTTGCCGCCAGCGCCGGGCTTGTTGTCGATCACGACCGTGAGCCCGGTGTTCTCCGCCAGCTTCCTGGCGATGACCCGTGCGGCCGTGTCGGCGGCGCCCCCGGCGGCAAAGCCGACGACCATGCTGATGGTCTTCTTCGGCAGTTCCTGGGCCTGGACCTGCCAGGGCAGGGCAGTGACCGCCACGGCGGCAGCAGCGGCGCACAGGCTGAGCAGGGTGGTTCGACGGTGCATGAGGGTTTCCGATGTGTGGCGAGCGGGTGAATGGCGGGGCGTTGAGTCAGTCGGCGCCGAGTCCGACCGGGTTGGGCTGGCGCTTCTCGACGGCATGGCGCAGCAGCGCGGCCGTGCGGTAGATGCCGTGGGCGAACTTGCCGTAGGGCAGGGTGGCGAACAGCGCCATCACGCAGCCCAGGTGCAGGCACAGCCACAGCGGCAGGGCGGCGCTGCCGGCGGCCAGCCACAGGGCCAGGCCGCTGGCCGAGGTGAGGAAGAGCAGGGCGATGAAGCCGCGGTCCATCGGCCGCTGCGCCGGGGCGCCGTGCAGCGGGTGGCGGCGCAGGTTGAGCCAGCCCAGCCCGGTGGTGCCGATGAGCAGGCTCACCCCGCCGGCCACGCCCAGCAGCTTGGGCAGTGACGCCAGCGGGTAGGGCGCCGCCCAGCCCAGCAGGTAGTGCGCCAGCGTGCCCACGCCGGTGGCGGCAAAGCAGAGCAGGAAGCCGTAGAAGGTGAGGTGGTGCAAGCGCCGGCGCGCCAGCGTCCAGGCATCGTCCTCGTTGTGGCAGCCCTCGCCGTGGCCGCCGTCCAGGTAGGTCAGTGTCAGCACGTGGCCGGCGGCTTCGGCCGAGGCGGGGGCGCTGACGGGCTGGCCGCTGGTCACCGGCGTCACGTCGCGCCAGAAGCGCCGCAGGCCCATCGCCAGCGCCAGGGCGGCAAAGCCGAACACCGGCGCGAACAGGCCCACGAGCAGGTGGTGCGGGAAGATGTCGTAGAAGCTGCCAGCCGGTGTGCCCGCCAGCGAGCCACGCAATGCCACGGCCAGGATGAGGAAGAGCGCCAGGGCGGCGGCCAGCGCCACCGACAGCGTCAGCCCGTTGCGCTGGTAGAGCCGGCCCAGCGGCGCCGGCCAGGCGTACTCGGCGTAGGTGCGCCCCCGCACCTCGGCCATCGCCCGGGGCACGTTGACCTGGAACTCGTGCGGCGGGGCGTACTGGCAGGCGTGCAGGCAGGCGCCGCAGTTGTGGCAGAGGTTGGCCAGGTAGTGCACATCGGCGCGGTGGAACTCCAGCCGGCGCGTCATGGCCGGGAACACCGCGCAGAAGCCCTCGCAGTAGCGGCAGGCGTTGCAGATCTGCAGCACGCGGGCGACTTCACCCTCGGCCGAGTGGGCTGAAGGGGAAGAGACCGGTTGCCCGTCGGCCAGCGCCCGGGCTTCCTCGATCAAGGGGTCAAGCGAGCGCATGCTGCACCTCTCGACCCCGTGCCGCGGCGGCCGCAGCGGCCGCGCGAGTGCCGGCGATGCGCCCGAAGGCGGTGCCGATCGACATGCCCACCCCGGCGGTGTAGCCCTGGCCGAGCACGTTGCCGGCCATCATCTCGCCGGCGACGAAGAGGTTGGCGCTGGGCTGGCCGCCAAAGCGCACGGCGGCGGTCTCGTCGGTGCGCAGGCCGAGGTAGGTGAAGGTCACCCCCGGGCGCAGCGCGTAGCCGTAGAACGGCGCGGTGTCGATGGGCCGGGCCCAGTGGCTCTTCACCGGGGCGAGGCCCTCGGTGCGGCAGTCGTCGAGCACGGTGTGGTCGAAGTGGCCGGCGTGATCGCGGCGGCAGGCGCGGTTGTAGTCGTTCAGGGTCTGCATGAAGGCGGTCTCGTCCAGGCCGAGCCGGCGCGCCAGCTCGGGCAGGCTGTGCGCCACCACGCCGGGGAACACGGGCGGCATGAAGCGGCCGACGGCCTTGGCGTCGATCACCGACCAGGCGGTCTGCCCGGGCTGCTGGGCCACCAGGCGGCCCCAGATGGCGTAGCGCTTGGGCCAGAAGTCCTCGCCCTCGTCGTAGAAGCGCCGGGCCTCGCGGTTGACCACCACGCTCAGGCTGACGCAGTCGATGCGGGTGCAGATGCCGCCGTCGTAGAGCGGCGCGCGCGCGTCGATGGCCACCATGTGAGCCTGCGTCGGGTCGCCGATGGCGTCGGCCCGGTGCTCCTCGATCAGGTGGCGCAGCAGCGTGCCCTGGTTGAAGCGGGTGCCGCGGATCAGGAAGTTGTCGGCCGGCCACTCGCCGCGCTCGTTGCGGCCCCAGGCCTCGCGCAGCCACTCGCGGTTGGACTCGAAGCCGCCCGCGGCCAGCACGCAGGCCTTGGCGGTGATGCGCTCATCGCCCACCCACGCGGCCACGAAGCGGCCGTCCTGCAGCTCGATGCGCTGCACCGGCGCCTGGTAGCGGATGCGCACGCCCAGGCGCTCGGCGCTGCGGAAGTAGGCGTTGACCAGCGCCTTGCCGCCGCCCATGAAGAAGGCGTTGGTGCGCGCCACGTGCAGGGCGCCCGACAGCGGTGGCTGGAAGCGCACGCCGTGGCGCTGCATCCAGCCGCGGCAGGTGGACGAAGCGCGGATCACCAGCCGGGCGAGCGGCTCGCTGGTGCGCCCGCCGGTGACCTTCAGCAGGTCCTGCCAGTACTCCTCCTCGGGGTAGGCGTCGACCAGCACGTCCTGCGGCGCGTCGTGCATGCAGCGCAGGTTGCGGGTGTGGGCCGAGTTGCCGCCGCGCAGCTCGCGCGGGGCCGCTTCGAGCAGCAGGACGCTCGCGCCTGCTTCGGCCGCCATCAGGGCCGCACAGAGGGCGGCGTTGCCGCCGCCGATGACCAGCACATCCGTGCCCATGAATCCGCCTCTTTGTTCAGACGGGCGGATTCTGGGAGGGTGGGACTGTTTCGTTAAATGAAATCGAGGCGCTGTTTATCGCGCTTCAGGCATCAATGCGGGCCGTCGGGACAGGGCGATCTCACACCTCGAACCGGGCTTGCTGGATGAGATCGCGAAAGGCCTGGGCGGCCGGTGAGAGCGCGGCCTCGCGGCGCTGCAGCAGCACCACCTTGCGCTTGACCACCGGGTTGGTCAGCGCGATCTTGCGCAGCCCCGGGCGGTCGCCCTCGCGGATCGTGCTGGCCGGCAGGATCGCGCTGCCGACACCGGCGGCCACCAGGTTGATCGCGGTGGCGTGGTGCTGGACCTCGTAGTTGCCCTGCAGCCGGATGCCGCGCTTGGCGAGCTGGTAGTCCATGAAGATGCGCGTGGCCATGAAGCTGCTGACGCCGATCAGGTCGTTGTCACGCATGTCGGTCCAGCGCACCGACTTCTCGGCCTCCAGCGGGTGCGGCGAGCGGCAGACGAACACCAGCGGGTCGGCAAACAGCACCGCCTCCTGCAGCTCCGGGTGGGATTCGCCCTGCACCGCGATGCCCAGCTCGGCCTTGCCGCCCAGCACCGACTGGCGCACCTCGTCGGACGAGCCATCGTGCAGGCGGATGCGGTTGGCCGGGTAGCGTGCGGCGTACTCGCGGATCAGCCCGGGCAGCACATGTGTGGTCATCGACGGGATGCAGGCCAGCACGATCTGCCCGGTGGCGTGCTGCGACATGTCCTTGAGCCGCTCCACCGCGCTGGTCATGTCCTGCACGATGCTGCGCGCCTGGGGCAGGAACTCGCGTCCCACCGTGGTCAGCTCGACGCGGCGGGTGGTGCGGTTCAGCAGCTTGAGCCCGAGGTACTGCTCCAGCTTCTGGATGCGGCGCGTCAGGGCGGTCTGGGTGATGTGCAGGGCCTCGGCCGCCCGGTTGAAGCCGCCCAGCTCGGCAATCACGACGAGGGCCTGGATGCCATCGAAATCGATCTTCATGGGGACCTCGCTTTGGCGCGGATTCTCCCCGTGAATGCACCCGTTGCGCCTGCCGCCCCCGGTACAGGCGGCGGCCGTCCGGCCCGGCGGGTTCTAGCGTGCCGGCCAGGGCCGCGCCAGCGGCTCGCCGACGAACAGGCCCTGGCCGGGCCGGGCCACCGACTTCCAGTAGGCCTCCAGCAGGGTGTCGCCCGCGGTGTAGCGGTGCACCAGCACGGAGGCCTGCGGGAACTTGCCGGTGTGGTTGCAGGGCTCCTCGACCGTGCCGTAGCTGGCGGTGGCACCGGCGTCCAGCCAGGCGGTGACGGGCATCTGGCCATTGGCGTCGGGCAGCCGGCCGGCGTGGGAGGTGAGGTGGTCGGCCGCGGCGCCGGGCAGGTAGCGGTTGGTGGCGATGCCGGGCACCGTGGCCAGGCCAGTGAAGTAGAACAGCACGTCGCTGCGGTCGGTGACGAGGTTGCTCCCGGTGCCGGCGCTGTTGTCGAGGTAGACCATCGGCACGCCGGGCAGGCCGGAGCCCGCGGCGGCAAGGGCCTGGAAGTCTTCCCAGCGCACGCTGCGCGTGACATCGCTGGTGCGCACGAGGTAGCCACTGCCGCGCGGCCGGCTGCCGTCGGCTGCCACACCCCGGTCGATCAGTGCCTGGGCGGCGCTCAGCGTGGCCGCGCCCAGCATCATCGACGGGCGGATCTGGTGGTCCCGCCAGGGGCGCCCGCTGCCGCTGGCGTAGTAGGGCGAGGCCTGGGTGGCGCGGCAGCCGCCGCAGTAGGCCGTGTCGTAGCCGAAGGCGAAGGCACTGGTGATGCCCATGGCGCAGCTCCCCTGCACGCGGGAGGGGCGTGTCCACGTCAGCAGCGTGGCCTGCACGTGGCCGGGCAGGCGCGCGTCCAGCTGGGCCTTGACGGCGCTGAAGTCGCTGGCGCTGATGGCAGCCTGCCCGGTGGGCAGGTCGATGCGGATCACGTTGGCGGCGGGCACGCCGCGGGCGCGCTGGTAGGCCAGGCCGATGGACTCGCTGAGCGCGTCGCCGTTGGCGATCACCACCGCCAGCTCATTGGCGGTGAGCTGCTCGGCGGGCGCCGTTTCGCCCCCGCCGCCTCCGCAGCTGGCGATCAGGCAGGCCGAGCCGATCAAGAAGGCCAGCAGGTGGGGGCGGGGCGTGTGGCGTACGTGGGGCGTATGGGGCATCTGGGGCAGGCTCATGCCCGCCTTGTACCCGCTCGCAGGGCGGGCGCAGACGCATCCACGCGGGCAGGGCGGGGCAGCGTGACAAACCCGACGCCAGGGCACAGGCCGAGGGCCGATGCGTCAGCGGCCTGGCGTTCGACCTGCCGTCAGCACCTCGCGCTCGTAGCGCGGGTAGAGGTGGGCGACGTTGCGGATGTACTCGGTCTGGAACGCGGCCCAGCCGCGGAACTCGGCCGGCACCGGGGCGCGGAGCACCTCGTTCATGTCCCAGCCCTCACGCGCCCAGCGGGTGAAGGACCCATCCACCCAGCGCAGGAAACGCTGGGTCTGCGCCAGGCCCTGCAGGTCATCGCGCACCGGGCCGTGGCTGGGCACCACGGTGCGCACGCCGGCGGCCTGCAGCAGGGCGGGCAGGCGCTCCAGGCTGGCCAGCCAGGGGCCGATGCGGGCATGCGGCGTGGTCGGGATGCGGTCGGTGAACACCAGCCCGCCGACGAAGGCGACGCCGCTGGCGCGGTCGATCAGCACCAGGTCGGAGTCGGTGTGGCCCTGCAGTTCGTGCAGCTCGAATTCGCGGCTGCCGACCTGCCAGCGCCGGCCGGCGGCGGGGACGTCGAGGTCACGCTCGGGCAGCAGCGGCTCGGTGGCCTTCATCCAGTCGCCGCAGAGGCGGTAGAGGTTGGTCGCATAGGCCTCGGCCTCGCGGGCCATGCCGGCGCGTGTGGCGGGCGTGGCCAGGCGTGGCACGTCGGCAAAGCCCTGGTTGCCCAGGAAGTAGTCCGGGTGCAGGTTGAGGTGGATGACCTGCACCACCGGCTCGGTGGTCGTGCGGGCGATGAGGGCGCGCAGCTGCTCGCCGTACTTCCGGGAGGTCCCGGTGTTGACCACCACCACGCCGGCCCCGGTGCTGAAGAAGCCGGTGTTGATGATGTTGCAGCCGTTGGGCACCGTGAAGTCGGCATTGGCGCCCTCGACCACCCAGGCGCCGGCGGCCAGGGCGCGGGCGCGCAGGCCGTAGTCGAGCCGCTCGACGTTGACCACGGGTGCGCTGGCCGCGGCACTGGCATCGGCGGCCTGGGCTGCCTCGGGGGCCAGTGCGACCGGCAGCGCGAGGGCAGCGGCCAGCAGGCCGCTCAGAACGGGGGTGGATCGCACGGTGGGGCCTCCTCAGTCCAGCCGCGCGTCGATGCGGTTGCCATTGTTGTCGGTGCCCACGATGCGCAGGCTGCCCGTGGGCCGCTGTGGGAAGTCGAAGGAGAACACCGGGTTCTCGCTCACCGGCTCATAGGTGGCCAGGCGCAGCAGCTCGCGGTCGGCCTCGTCGCGCACGCTCAGCTTGTTGACGTAGAAGGCCGGGATGCCGCCGACCAGGCCGGTGTCCATCGGGTGCATCACCCGCAGGCGCAGCCGCGCGGCGCCGGGCACCGGCGTGGCGGCGGCACTCGAAGCGGGCGCACCGTCGAAGACCTTGCCGCTGACCAGGCCGAGCGTCTGCGTCCAGCTGCCGTCCTTGCGCGTGGCGCCGCTGACGGTGCAGCCGCCGCCGGCCGAATCGACCCAGGTGCCACCGACGTGCCAGAGCCCGTCGCGTGTGCGCACCGCGGCGCGCACCGGGCTGGCCTGCTCCAGCTTGAAGCGGAAGGACACGGCGGGCAGCGCCGCCATCGGCTGGTACTCCAGCACGCGGCGGATCGGGTTGCGGTCCACCAGGACCACGATGCGCTCGATGCCCTCCAGCCCCTGCACCGCGACGGTGACGGGCACGTTCATCGGGTCCTCGGCAAAGGCCGGGCCGCGCACCGTGACGCGCTCGTCGAACACCGCCCGCTCGCCGCCCAGGTACTCGCGGCGCATGTCGCCCCAGGGCAGGGACTTGAAGGGGTCGCCCTCGTAGGGGTCCGCGGTGGCCTGGGCCGGTGCCGGCGCGGGCTTGGCGGGGGGAGCTGCCTGCACGGCCAGGGCGGCGAGCGCCAACCCCAGGAGCCAGATCCAGCGCAGCGATGAGGTGGTATTCATGCTCGTCGTCCGAGGTGTGCCGCAGGAACCGGATTCACCCCCTCTCCCCTTGTGGGAGAGCGTGGGGGTGAGGGGTTGATCAGAACTTGCGCTGGTAGCGCAGCGAGACGAGGGCGTTGCGGCCCATCGCCGGCTCGAAGTAGCGGCCGTTGGCGTCGCCCACGATCACGCTGCCGACGTAGCGCTTGTCGGTCAGGTTGTCGATGCGCGCCAGCAGCTCCAGCTGGTCCTGCGTGGACAGGGCGAAGCGGTGGCGATAGCGCAGGTTGACGATGCCCCAGCCGGCGGCGAAGTCGCTGTTGCTGTCGTTCACCGCCGTGCGGCCCTGGCCGCGCCACTCCAGCGCGGTTTCTGCGCCGGTGCTCCAGAACGGCGTCCAGGCGACCTCGGCATAGCCCCCCGTGCGCTGGGTGCCGGCGATGCGGTTGCCGGCCGGCACCGGGGTGTTGGGCGTGGTGCAGGGGATGCCGCTGCAGGTGAGGAAGTTGTCCTCGTAGGTGGCGTGCAGCACGCTGACGCTGGCCAGGCTGCGCCAGCTCGGGCTGATGCGCCAGCTGCCGGCCAGCTCCGCGCCGTAGCGCTGGGTGCGGCCCACGTTCTGGTACGAGGCCCGCCCGCCCTGGTTGAAGGCGATGCCGATCTCGTCGTCGGTGCGGATGTCGAACAGCGCGAAGTCCAGCGCCAGGCCGGCGCTGCGCCACTTGGCGCCCAACTCGAACTGGCGGCTGGTCTGCGCCTGCAAGGTGGTGTTGAAGCCGCTGGTGGTGGTGCTGGCCGGGTAGGCCAGCTCGCCCAGCGTGGGCGACTCGTAGCCCTGTGCCGCGCTGGCGTGCAGGGTGAGCTGCGGGCTCAGGCTCCAGCGCAGGCCGGCCACCGGGTTGGTGTAGCTGAAGGTGCGCTCCCCGGAGTCGTCGCCGTTGGTGGTGCCGGTGCGGATGTAGTGGTCCTCCACCTCGACCAACAGCCGCCCGCTGCGCAGGCCCAGGCTGGCCTGCCAGGTGGGGGCGAAGCGCCAGTCCGCCTGCACGAAGGCCTCGCGGGTCTCGGCGGTGTTGATCTCGTCGCGGCGCAGCGTGCCCTGCGCGCCATAGACCGGTGCGGTGGCCGGGCCGGTGTAGTTCTCGTAGCCCTGGCGGTCGTCGCGCTGCTTCTCCAGGTTCACGCCGGTGACCACATCGACCTGGTCGGCAAAGCGCCACAGCAGGCGGCCTTCGATCCCGCCATAGCGCCGCGTGAAGTCGATGATGCCGCCGCCGTGGCGGGCGTTGGCCTGCGTGCCGGCGGCAATCGCCAGGTACTGCACCGGCGTGCGCTGGCCCGCGTAGGCGGCCAGCTGGCTCTGCACCAGGCCGCTGTCGGCAAAGCGGTGCACCCAGCTCGCGCCCAGCTGGGTCTGGTCGATGGTCTTGCGGGTGTCGAAACTCTCGGCCTGCGGCGTGGTGCTGTCCGGATCCTGGTTGAACTGGTCGCGCGACAGGCCCAGCGGGTCGTCGGCGCGCTGGCGCTGGTGGTTGGTCAGCACGGTGACGCGGTCGCTCTCGCCGCGCCAGCCCAGGCGCAGGTTGAACAGGCCGCGGCTGGCCTCGCTCTGAGGACGGAAGCCATCGATCTCCATCGCCTGCAGGCTGCTGGCGATCTCGAAGCCCTCGCCGATGGGGGCGGCCACGCCCAGGCGCAGCTGGTGCAGGCCGTGGCTGCCCAGGTCCACGCCGGCTTCCAGCCGGGTCTCGCGCACGGGCTGGGAAAACACCGCGATCACGCCGCCCGAGCTGTTGCCGTACAGCGCCGAGAAGGGGCCACGCAGCACCTCGATGCGTTCCGTGCCGGCGAGGTCAAAGTGGCCGACCTGGCCCTGGCCGTCGGGCATCGTTGCCGGGATGCCGTCGGTGTACAGGCGCAGGCCGCGCACGCCGAAACCGGCCCGGGCGCCGAAGCCGCGCGAGCTGATCTGCAGGTCCTGCGCGTAGTTGTTGCGGTTGGCCACCACCAGGCCGGGCACCTGGGCCATGGCCTCGGAGAGGTTGATCATCGGGCCGGCGGCGCGCAGCGATTCGCTGCCGACCACGCCGATGGCGTAGGGGGCATCGATGACGCGCTGGGCGCGGGTGGAGGCGGTGATGACCACCGGCTCCAGGTTGTCGGCCGGCGCGGTCTGCGCACCGGCCCACAGGGGCAACGCCGCCAGGCCGGCGAGCAGGCTGCCGCAGCCGGCGCGGCCAAGGGCCACAGGCAGCTGGCACAGGCTCGGGCGGGGTTGGACGGGAGCGAGGAGGGGGGTGACGCGGGACATGGCGGCGGGGGAAGCGGAATTGCGCGGAATCCTCTCGCCGGCACGGCGTCGGCGCCAGTCGGGATCTACCCTCCCGGGCATGGGTGGAGCGGGGTGGCGGCCCCTGTCGGCCCCCCTTGGCTGCACCGAAGTGAGACAGCCCGGCGCCCCACGGCTTGATGTGGATCCAGTACGGGCCTGGAGCAGGGGGCTCGCCTAGGGGATCTCCCGGGGGAGCAGGGACCAGGCCGCCGTGCCGGGATGACTTGATGGCGTGGTTTTCAGACCACGCAGCCGGCGCTGGGCTCGGGCGCGGTGCCGGCCACGCGCGAGGGCTCGGGGACGTGCCAGCCGTAGCGCACCGCGGTGAGCTCGGCCAGGATGGACACCGCGATCTCCGGCGGCGTGCGTGCGCCGATGCGGATGCCCACCGGGCCGTGCAGGCGGTCGAGCTCGGCCTCGGTCAGGTCGAAGTGCTCGCTCAGCCGGGCCCGGCGCTTGGCCTGGTTGACGCGCGAGCCGATCGCGCCGACGTAGAAGGCCGGCGAGCGCAGCGCCTCCAGCAGCGCCAGGTCGTCGAGCTTGGGGTCGTGGGTGAGGGCGACCACGGCGGTGTGGGCGTCGAGGCGCAACTCGACGAGCGTGTCGTCGGGCATCGTGCGAACGAGGGTGCATCCGGGCACGGCGAAGCTGTCGGCGTACTCTTCCCGCGGGTCGCAGACGATCACCTGGTAGTCCAGCGCGCGCGCCATGTCGGCCAGGTACTGCGTCATCTGGCCGGCGCCGATCACCACCAGGCGCCAGCTCGGGCCATGGGTGCTCACGAGGGTCTGGCCGTCGAAGCTCAGCTCGTCGTTGCGGCCGGCGCTCTCCAGTGTGGCCTCGCCGCTGGCCATCGACAGGCGGCGCGTGACGCGCTGCCCCTGCGCCAGTGCGGCGAGCAGCTCGGCGATGCCGGTGGCAGGCGTCACCGGCTCCAGCACCAGCTCGATGGTGCCGCCGCAGGGCAGGCCGAAGCGGGCCGCCTCGTCGCCGTTCACGCCGTAGCGGACACAAAAGGGCCGACTGGCGGCCAGCGCACCTTCGCGCACGCGGGCGATCAGGTCGTCCTCGATGCAGCCGCCCGAGACCGAGCCGGTGATCTGCCCGTCGCCACGCACCCCCACCAGCGAGCCCACCGGCCGCGGCGCCGAGCCCCAGGTGCGCGTGATGGTGCCCAGCACGACGCGGTGGCCTTCGGCCTGCCAGCGCTGGACCTGGCGCAGGACCTGCAGATCGACGTTGTCCATGGGGGGGAGGGAAGGGTCGTCAACGATGGAGCGCCGACGGTACGGTGAAACGCGCCGCCGCGCACGCCTGATCTACCCTGACCGACCTGACGTTCAGACTCCGCAGCTGCGAAAGCCCACCAGGAGGTGGTCGCTTTCCGGCGCCGCATGCCAGCGCCGCCGGGCATGCACCAGGCGCCGCCGCGTGTGCAGGGCACCACCGCGCAGCACGACGTGCCGGCCCCAGGCATCGCCCAGGTGCTGCGGGTGGCCGGCGGCGGGTTCGGCGGGCTCGGCGGCGAGCCAGCTGCCCGCGGGCCGGGGGGCCAGGCGGTCGGCGGTCCACTCCCAGCAGGTGCCCCAGCGCCAGCCGCGGGCGCCCAGGCGCTGAGCGGCGGCCTGCCACTCGGCCTCGCTGGGCAGGCGCCGGCCGGCCCACTGGCACCAGGCCCGGGCCTCGTGGGCGCTGACCTGCAGCACCGGCTGCTGCAGCGCCACGCGCATCGGCCGGCCGCCGCGTTGCAGGATGACCGCACCGCTGGTGGACTGCACGTGGCGGGGGGCCTGGCGGTTCAGCGCCTCGCGCCAGTGCCAGCCGGCGTCGCTCCACCAGCGGCGCTGCTCGTAGCCGCCGTCCTGGATGAACGCCAGGTACTGCTGCCAGGAGACCGGGGCGGCATCGATCTCGCCGCCCGCCAGCGGCACGGTGGCGCGGCCGCGGTCGGCCTCGAAGGTGAAGCCCGGCTCGTCGTCGCCCCAGCCCAGCGTCTGCGTGCCCTGTGGCAGGGGGATGCCAAAGGCCTGCGGCTGCAGGGCCGGCCAGCGCTGCTGCGGCAGGGCCAGGCCCAGCGCATGGGCGAGGTCGAGCAGCCGCTCGGCCTGCTCGTCCTCGTGGAAGAGTGCGAGGCGGAAGAAGTAGAGATCGTCGTCGTCCTGCGGGTGCGAGGGCAGCAGGTCGAGCGTGACCTCCAGGGTGTCGACCAGGTAGCGCCGCACCGCCTCGTCGGTGGGGCGGTCGGCGCCGGGGCGGCCGCTGGCATCTGCCAGGCGCGGGTCCCAGAGCGCGTCGGCATCGGGGTCGATCGAGGCCAGCCGCGCCGCCAGCGGGTCGCAGCCCCGGCCGCGGCGGCGCTGCACGTTGCGGGCGATCCAGGCCTCCTGGAACCACCCGAGCCGGCCGAGCCAGAGGTCGGGGTGGGCGCAGCCGACGGCACGCAGCAGGGCGGTGTCGATCACCGGGCGATCCTCGCTGGCCTGGTCCCGGGCGGCCCGGACGACGTCCCGAAAGGCCGCGTGCACCTGCAGGCTGTGGTTGCGCGCATCCATCAGCGCCAGCGAGAGCAGATCGGCCCCGGCGCGGCGCATCGCGAGGTGGTCGTCGAGTTCGGTCGCGGTGGCGAGCATGGCGGCCTTGGCGGCAGCGGGCCGCCGCAGGAGCGGAGGAGGCCCGAGGTTACGCGATGCGCCTCGCGCGATCCATGCGGCGCAGAACGGCGCCGGGGTCAGCGCGGCTTGGCGAGGATCAGCGTCCAGTAGGGCGTGCCGTCGCTGGCGCGCTGACAGGCCAGACCCGCCTCACTGTAGCTGGCGTTCATCAGGTTGGCGCAGTGCAGCGGGCTGGACACCCAGTCGGCCAGTACCAGCGCCAGGCGGGGCTGGCCGGCGGCGACGTTCTCGGCCGCTCCCTGCCAGGCGTAGCCGAGCGCATCCAGGCGTTGCGTCAGGTTGCGACCGCCACTGCTGTGGGCCAGGCTGGCGCGGCCGGCCATGTCGCGGCTGTGCACCGCCGCCAGCTGGGCCAGGGCGGGCTGCCAGGCCAGCGGCGCGGCCGCCGCGAAGCCGCCGGCGGTGCCACAGCGGGCCCCCGCGGCGCGGTAGTCGTTCAGCTTGGCCAGCGCCTGCGCGGCGGTTTCGGCCAGGCCGCAGTTGCCGGGCAACGCGGGTGGCGGTACAGGCGCCGACAGGGCCAGGGCCGGTGCCGCCGTGGCCGCCAGGGCGGGGGCCGGCTCGCCGCCAAGCATCTGGCAGGCCGGCAGCACCAGCGTGGCGGCAAGCAGGGCCGCCAGTGTCCCGGGGCGTGCGCCCGGTGGCGGGTTGGCGTGGGCCACGGGGTGGCGCAACGGGCTGGGGGCGGAAGGGGTGGAAGGGGTGGAGTGGGGCGTCGAAGGGCTGGGCATGGCGGCGTTCACATCGGTCCAGGGGCGCGGGCTGCGAGACGATATCGGCCGCCGACCGGCCTGTCTGTAACCGCCGGCCGCAGGGACGGAGTCGGGTGGGAAAGCCGGAATGCCGTCAGGCCGTCAGAATCCAGCCTTCGAGCGGGTCGACCTGGGCCGGCCAGCCCCAGCGGGGCTGCCGGCTGGCCCAGGCGACCTGCATCAGGCAGAGGGCAGCGTCCAGCGCGTCACCGCGCGCATCGGCCAGCAGGGCCTCGCGCAGCGCGGGGTCGAGCCGCAGCGCCAGGCCGGGCCGGCCCCGCCCGGCGGCCAGCGCATCGAGGAGCCGTTCGCGGGCCTGCCTTTGATCGTCGGTCTGGCGGGCGCGCTCGTCGCTCTTGTAGGGCCTGCGGCCAATCAGCTCGCGGGCCAGCAGGCCCGGGTAGGCCTCCAGCGCGCGCCGCGTCGGGTCGCCGGCGTGCAGCCCGGGCAGGTCGCAGCCGGTGGCCAGCAGCGGCGGCACACCGGCATGCAGCATGTAGGCCACCGGCGGGTTGACCCACTTCATCGATGGCGACGACCCGGCCGGTCGGTCGCAGGCGCGGTGGGCGAACTTGGCACCGGCGGGCCGCGCGGCGCAGAAGGCGGCAAAGGTGGCGCGGATCGTGGTGCGCTCCAGTGCCGCATAGTGGTGGATCAGCGCGGGCCACTCGCCGGGCCAGCCCAGCTGCTGCACCAGCTCGCGTGGCAGGCCGAAGGGGAAGTCGCAGCCCGCCACCCAGGGGCCGGGCTCGGCCAGGCTGGCCGCGTAGTCGTCCAGGCTGGGCAGCCGGCGCAGGTCGAGCAATTCGACCGCGGGCGGCTCGCCTGCCTGCGGGGCAGCCAGTCGGCCGACGGCGATGACGATGGGCTTGCGGCATGTGGGCCGGCTGCTGAAGTCGATGCCACGCAGGGCCGGGGCGGAGGTGCCTTCAGCGCGATGGGGCACGTCGCGCGCCTGCCTCAGCCGTCGTTGCTGCCGTCACCGCGCATCTGGTCGGACGTTTCGCCGTGGGCATCGACCACGCTGCGCAGCAGGTGGAGGAAGTGCGCCTGTTCGTCAGGGGGCAGCGGCGCCAGGATGCGCTGCTGCACGGCCTGCACGCGCGGGGTCACCTCGGCGAGCAGGGCCTCGCCGGCCGGGGTGACGGTGAGCAGGCGCAGCCGCCGGTCGTGGGGGGCTGCATTGCGCAGCATCAGGCCGCGCTTCTCCAGCCGGTCGATCACGCCACCGATGGTGGAGGTGTCGAAGCAGATCATCGCCGCCAGGCTGCGCTGGTCGAGGCCGGGCTGCTCGTGGGCCGCTGTGAGGGTGGCGAACTGCACCGGCGTGATGCCCGACTCAGCGGTCTCTTCCATGAACAGCGCCACGGCGATTTGCTGCAGCCGGCGGATGTAGTGGCCGGGCAAGTCGTCCAGGGCGGTGCCGGCCAGGGTCGGGGCAGGGAAGGGGGGGGGAGCGGACTTCAGCATCGTGCGGCCGGGTTGCAGGGCCGCAAGATTCTAGGGGCCGGGGCCGATCCGGCCTTGCGCTGCCTCAGGTCGTGCGGCCGATGATCGCCGCGGTGGCGATCAGTTCTTCCAACAGCGCCATGCTGACGCGCCCGGAGGCGGCGAAGGGGTCGATCACTGGCCGCTCGCTGTACTTCAGCACGATCGAGGGGTTGATGCGCCCCAGGTTGACCTGGCCCATCGTCCAGCCGGCGAAGCGCCGCTCGGTGATCTCCTCGTAGTGCAGCAGCATCACGTGGTCGTGGCGCGGGTCGCGCACGATCTGGTTGTAGAGGTCGTTGACGGTCTCGCGCCCGCCTTCGAGCACCTGCATGAAGAAATCCCCGCCGTGGCAGAGGATGCCGGTGATGCCCAGCAGCGGGTTCTTGGCGCGCGACTGCGCCAGGATGGTGTCGATCGCCTCGGCGCTCACGCCCTCGGCTCGGCTTGCGTACAACAGACGGACCAGCATGCGTTTCTCCCGGTGAGGTGGAGCGGGGTGGGTGCCTTCAGGGCCTTCGAGGCGCTCGCTCAGGCCTTGCGCGAGGTGACCAGCGCCAGGAACTCGCGGCGCAGGTCCGGGTTCTTCAGGAAGGAGCCGCGCATCACGCTGTTGATCATCTTCGAATCCATGTCGCGCACGCCGCGCCAGCCCATGCAGAAGTGATCCGCCTCCATCACCACGGCCAGGCCGTCGGGCTGCATCTTGTCGAGCAGCAGGTCGGCCACCTGGGTGACGGCCTCTTCCTGGATCTGCGGGCGGCTCATGATCCATTCAGCCAGGCGCGCGTACTTGGACAGGCCGATCAGTGCCGAGTGCTCGTTGGGCATCACGCCGATCCAGAGCTTGCCGATGATGGGGCAGAGGTGGTGCGAGCAGGCGCTGCGCACGGTGATCGGCCCGACGATCATCAACTCGTTGAGGTGCTCCACGTTCGGGAACTCGGTCACCGCGGGGGCTGGTACGTAGCGGCCGCTGAAGACCTCCTGCAGGTACATCTTGGCCACCCGACGGGCGGTTTCCTGGGTGTTGTGGTCGCTGGTGATGTCGATCACCAGGCTTTCGAGCACCGCGGTCATCTTGCCCTCGACCTCGTCGAGCAGGGCCCCCAGCTCGCCCGGATGGATGAACTCGGCGATGTTGTCGTTGGCGTGGAAGCGCCGCTGCGCCGCCTGGATGCGCTCGCGGATGCGCTGCGACATGGGTACGCCCTCGGTGTCGGGAAGCGCAGTAGCGGCGTCGGATCGGGTGTCGGTGTCGGACAGTTCGGTCTTCATCGCAACGGTGGGTTGGGCGCAGGCGAAATGCGTGAGGCATGCGGCGTGACGAGCCACACGCCACATCGGAAGTCAGCGCATGCTAGCAGCGCTCCCGGACGCTCGCTGGCGGGCGGGCTTGGACGCCGAAGTCGGCGGCGCCAGTCACGCCGGGCGTGACACTTTGCGGAAGAGACCGCAAAACCGTGACCACGAACCCCGTGGACCGGGGGGTGAATGCTGACAATGAGATGGCTCAACGTCAGTACAGAATGCTTTCATGGAGATGTGCTGATCGCGATGAATCTGATGTCAGTCAAGTCGCGCGGCTGTCAACTCCCTCCAGAACCCCGGCGCGCAACGCTGCGCGGCCCTTCCAGGATCCAACGATGCATCCTTTCGACAAGAACAAGATCGCCTCTGCGCCGGCCCCCTGCGCTCGGGCCGGGCAAGGAGTCTGACCGATGGCCGGCGATGCTCAATCCCAACGGCGCCGGGCCACGGTGGCCGTGCTCGGCCCCCTGCTCGATACCGCAGCGCTGCTGGACGAACTGTGGTTCCAGCACGAGACCATGCGCGGCGAGGCGGTGTCCGACATCATCGGCTTCGTCGATGCGGTGGCGCGGCGGCACCTCTTCGACACGGCCACCTGCAAGCGCCTGTACGCCGACTTCTTCAAGGCCCTGCGCCTGCCGGACGCCCAGCTGCCCGCGGATCCCTGGCCGGCCATGCAGGCGCAACGGCCCGCCGCTCCAGCCCCCGCTCCGGCGCCTGCCCCCGCCATGCCGGTGCCCCCGGCCGTGATGGCGGCTCCGATGGTGGTGCCGGCGGTGGCCCCGGCCGTGGCATCCCCCAGCGCGATCAACCCCGTCGCCGCCGCACTGGCAGCGGCGCAGGCCAGCCCACCGGCAACGGCCACCGTGCCCGCCATCGATGCGGAGCCACCCGTGGTGTTTGGCGCGCTGCTGCGGTCCATCGTCAGCGAGGTCCACCGCTACCACCGCGAGGCGCTGGACGAAGTGCGCAAGGACGCCCTGGGCGTGCTGGACAGCTCGGGCGCCTCGGCGGCCCTGCGCAACGCCTACCGCGAGGCCTGGCCGCGGGCGCTGCAGCACGACTGGCAGCTGCGCGGCAGTGCCGCTGACCTGGCCGAGCTGCTGCGCGTGACCTACCACGCGCTGGCCGAGGCCTTCGGCCGTGTCGGCGCCGAGCAGATCCTGCAGCGCGGCCTGCGCGCCGCCGAGGCCGTGCCCGAGGCCCGCCTGTTTTCGCCCAAGCGCCTGATGGCGTCGATGTGATCCCACGGATCCCCACAGATATCAGGAGACTCCATGTCCAGCATCCCGGACACCCCCTACGGCGCCGATGACGGCCCCATGACCGCCGCCGAGCGGCGCGTCGTGCTGGCCTCGTCGCTGGGCACCGTTTTCGAGTGGTACGACTTCTACCTCTACGGCTCGCTCGCCACCATCATCGCGCAGCAGTTCTTCGCCGGGCTGGACCCCACCTCGGCCTTCATCTTTGCGCTGCTGGCCTTCGCGGCGGGCTTCCTGGTGCGGCCCTTTGGTGCGCTGGTATTCGGCCGCCTGGGCGACATGATCGGGCGCAAGTACACCTTCATGGTGACGATCCTGCTGATGGGGGCGTCGACCTTCATCGTCGGCATCCTGCCTACCTACGCGACGATTGGCGTGGCCGCTCCGGCGATCCTGATCGTGCTGCGCCTGCTGCAGGGCCTGGCGCTGGGCGGCGAGTACGGCGGGGCCGCCACCTACGTGGCCGAGCATGCGCCACAGGGCCGGCGCGGTGCCTACACCGCCTGGATCCAGACCACCGCGACGCTGGGCCTGTTCCTGTCCCTGCTGGTGATCCTGGGCACCCGGCAGGTGCTGGGCGAGCAGGCCTTTGCCGACTGGGGCTGGCGCGTGCCCTTCATCGTCTCCATCGTGCTGCTGGGCGTGAGCGTGTGGATCCGCATGTCGATGCGCGAGTCGCCTGCCTTCCTGAAGATGCAGATGGAGGGCAAGACCTCCAAGGCACCGCTGTCGGAATGCTTCGGCGAGTGGAAGAACCTGCGCATCATCGTGCTGGCGCTGTTCGGCCTGGTGGCCGGGCAGGCGGTGGTCTGGTACACGGGCCAGTTCTACGCGCTGTTCTTCCTCACCAGCGTGCTGAAGGTGGAGGCCTCCACCGCCAACCTGCTGGTGGCCGCGGCGCTGCTGATCGGCACGCCCTTCTTCGTGGTATTCGGCTCGCTGTCGGACCGGTTCGGGCGCAAGCCGATCATCATGTCCGGGCTGGCGCTGGCCTGCCTGACCTACTTCCCGCTGTTCCAGGCACTGACTTCTGCGGCCAACCCGGACCTGGCGCGTGCCCAGGCCACCGCGCAGATCGTGGTGCAGGCCGACCCGGTGACCTGCTCCTTCCAGGGCAGCCCGATCGCCCGCGAGATCGACTTCACCTCCGCCTGCGACATTGCCAAGCGCACGCTGGCGCAGAACGCCGCCAGCTACCGCAACGAGGCCCTGCCCTCCGGTGAAGGCGCACGGGTGCGGGTGGGCGAGAAGGTGATCGCCGCGCCCAACGCGCGCATCGCGGCCGAGGGCGGGCGCTTCGAGCCGGCCAGCGTGCAGGCGGTCGCCGACTTCCGCCGCCAGGTGGTCGAGGCGATGCGCGCGGCGGGCTATCCGGAGCGCGCCGACCCGGCCAAGCTCAACAAGCTGGAGATCGTGCTGATCCTCTCCGTGCTGGTGATCTACGTGACGATGGTCTACGGCCCGATCGCCGCCACGCTGGTGGAGCTCTTCCCGACGCGCATCCGCTACACCTCGATGAGCCTGCCGTACCACATCGGCAACGGCTGGTTCGGCGGCCTGATGCCCACCATCGCCTTTGCGATGGTGGCCAGCAACGGCGACATCTACCACGGCCTGTGGTACCCCATCGTGGTGGCGGCGATGACGCTGGTGATCGGCCTGATCTTCATCCGCGAGACCAAGGACGTGGACATCTACGCCAAGTTCCTCTACTGGCACCCGAACCGGCTCAGCAAGTGAACCGGGGCAGCCAAGGCGCGGCGGCCTGATCGCGCTGCGCCAGCCTCGACAAGCCCGCCTCTGGCGGGCTTGTTCATTTCCGGGGCGGCGTGGCCGTGGCGTTGCCGTGGCCGGGGGGCGAACGGCCGTCAACACCGGCAAGCCCGGGTCGGACAGACCTGGCAGGCGATGATAGATTGACCGGGTCCGGCGGTTTTCCTGCCGCGCTGGTTTGCCTGCCTGTCGTCGCGCGCTCTCGCTCGCCTTGTCCGAACAAGAAGTCCACCATGTCCAAGAAGATCCTGTTGCCGGTGCTCGCCCTGCTCCTCATTGCGGCCGGTGTCGGGTGGTGGTCGGTTCGGGGTGGGGCCGGCAGTACTGGCAGTGCTGGCGACCGTGCCGAAGCGGCCAAGGCGCCTGGCGCAGGGGCGTCGGCAGCAGCGGCGCCACCCCAGGTGGTCAATGTGTACACGGTGCAACGCCGCGACGTGCCGGTGCGCGTCGAGGTGGCGGGCACGGTGGTGCCGCTGCAGAGCGTCGAGGTGCGTGCCCAGCTCAGCAGCACGGTGCGCGAGGTGGCGGTCAAGGAGGGTCAGGCGCTGCGGCGCGGTGACCTGCTGTTCACGCTGGACGACCGCAACGAGCGCGCCAACGTCGAGAAGGCCCGCGCCCAGCTGCTGCGCGACCGCACCACGCTGGCCGACCTGGAGCGCCAGTTCAAGCGCGCGCAGGAGCTGCACGGCCAGAACTTCATCGCGCAGAGTGCGCTGGACAGCGCGCAGACGCAGTTCGACGCCCAGCAGGCGCTGCTGAAGTCCGACGAGGCGGCGCTGCAGGCGGCCGAGGTGGCGCTGAGCAACACCGTGATCCGCGCCCCCCAGGCCGGCCGCGCCGGGCTGGTCAACGTCAACCCGGGCAGCCTGGTGCAGCCCGGCGGGACGGCGCTGCTGACGATCAACCAGATCGACCCGATCGGCGTGTCCTTCAACGTGCCCGAGGCCCAGCTCGGCGGGCTGCTCGCCGCGGCTGGTATCACGGCACCGGTGCCAGCATCCGAGCTGGCCGTGCTGCTGACCAGTGGGGGGGAGCGCCGCCGTGGCGAGCCGGCACCGTCGCTGGCGGGGCGGCTGACCTTTGTCGACAACGCGGTGGACACCACCAGCGGCACCATCCGCGCCAAGGGCACGGTGCCCAATGCGCAGCAGCAACTCTGGCCGGGCCAGTACGTCAGCGTGCGGCTGACGCTGCGCACGCTCAAGGACGCCGTCGTGCTGCCCCAGGCCGCCATCATCCAGCGCGGGGCCGAGCGCACGGTGTACGTGGTCGGTGCCGATGACCGGGTGCAGGCACGCAGCGTGCAGATCCGCCAGCCGCTGGGCGAGCTGGTCGCGGTCGAGGGGGTGGACGAGGGCGAGCGCGTGGTGGTCGAGGGCAAGCAGAACCTGCGCCCCGGCGGCGCGGTGCGCATCGCGGCGGCGCCGGTAGGCAAGGGCGCCTCCGGTGCAGCAGATGCTGCCGGTGCTGCATCGGCGGCAGCGTCCGGAGCGCGCTGATGAACTGGACCGAGCTTTTCATCCGCCGTCCGGTGATGACGGTGCTGTTGAACCTGTCCATCGTGCTGGCCGGGCTGGTGGCGCTGGCCAAGATCCCGGTGGCCGCGCTGCCGAGCTACAACACGCCGATCATCCAGGTCTTTGCCAACCTGCCCGGTGCCAGCCCGGAGACGATGGCCAGCTCGGTGGCGCTGCCGCTGGAGAAACAGTTCTCCACCATCGCCGGCCTGGCGACGATCAGCTCCAGCAACACGCTCGGGTCGAGCTCGCTGGTGCTGGAGTTCGAGGCCAGCCGCGACATCGACGCCGCCGCGGTGGACGTGCAGGCCGCGCTTTTCCGTGCCCAGCGCAGCCTGCCGGCGGAGATGACCACGCCGCCGTCCTACCGCAAGGTCAACCCGGCCGATGCGCCGGTGCTCTTCGTGGCGCTGCAGTCGCCCTCGCTGGCGCCCTACGAGCTCAACGAATTCGCCGAGAACCTGATCGCCCCCTCGCTGTCGACCATCGATGGTGTGGCGCAGGTGTCCATCTTCGGCCAGAAGCGCTACGCGGTGCGCATCCGCGTGCGGCCCGAGGCGCTGGCCGAGCGCAACCTGACGATGGACGACCTGCGGGGCGTGATTGCCGCGGCCAACGCCAACACCCCGGTGGGCGTGCTGGAGGGCCCGCGCCAGACGCTGACCATCCAGGCCAACCGCCAGCTGGCCACCGCCCGGGAGTTCGGCAACCTGATCGTGGCCAGCCGCAACGGCGCGCCCGTGCGCCTGCGTGACGTGGCGGAGGTGCAGGACAGCGTCGAGACGATCAAGAACAGCGCTGCCTTCAACGGCGAGCCGTCGATCACCCTGGCCGTGCAGCGCCAGCCCAACGCCAACACGGTGCAGGTGGTGGACCGCGTCAAGGCCATGCTGCCGCGCTTCGAGCAGCAGATGCCGGCGTCCATCAGCATGCGGGTCACCAACGACCGCTCGTTGTCGATCCGCGAGGCACTGCATGACGTGCAACTGGCCTTTGCGCTCACCGTGGTGCTGGTGGTGCTGGTGATCTTCCTGTTCCTGCGCCGGCTCGCGGCCACGGTGATCCCGACGCTGTCGCTGCCGATCTCGCTGATCGGCGCACTCTCGCTGATGTACCTGGTGGGCGGCAGCCTGAACAACGTCTCGCTGCTGGGCCTCACGCTGGCAGTGGGCCTGGTGGTGGACGACGCCATCGTGATGCTGGAGAACATCGTGCGCCACGTCGAGGACGGCATGCCGCCCTTCGAGGCGGCGGTGAAGGGTGCGCGCGAGATGGCCTTCACCATCCTGTCGATCTCGGTGTCGCTGGTGGCGGTGCTGATCCCGATCTTCTTCATGCCGGGCGTCACCGGGCTGCTGTTCCACGAGTTCGCGGTGGTGGTGGGGCTGGCCATCGGGGTGTCGGCGGTGGTGTCGCTGACGCTGGTGCCGATGCTGTGCAGCCGCTTCCTGCGCCACCACGAGGCGCACGAGGAAACCGCGCTGGGGCGTGTGTTCGAGCGCGGCTTCTCGGCCCTGCAGGCCTTCTACGGCCGCACGCTGGACTGGGCGCTGGCGCACCGGTGGGTGATCGGCAGCCTGGCGCTGGGCAGCTTCGTGCTCACCGGCTGGCTGTTCATGCAGATGCCCAAGGGCTTCTTCCCCGAGGAGGACGTGGGCCAGATCCAGGTGACCACCGAGGCGTCGGAGGACATCTCCTTTGCCGCCATGTTGCAGCTGCAGGGCCGCGTGGCGGCGGTCTTCCAGGCCGACCCGGCCGTGGCGATGGTCGGCTCCTTCACCGGCGCGGGCGGGCCCACCGGGGTGCAGAACTCCGGGCGGCTGTTCATCACCCTGAAGCCCCGCAAGGAGCGCGCGGCGATGCCGCAGGTGGTCGAGGGCCTGCGCAAGAAGCTGCGCGCCATCCCCGGCATCGCCGTCTACATGCGGCCGATCCAGAACCTGCAGCTGGGCGGGCGCCAGAGCAAGAGCCGCTACCAGTACACGCTGCAGAGCGTGAGCGCCGACGCGCTCAACGACTGGGCCGGCAAGCTGCAGGGCAAGCTGCGTGAGGACAGCGTCTTCCGCGACGTGACCAGCGACTCGCAGCTGCGCGGCCTGCAGGCCAGCCTGAGCATCGACCGCGACCGGGCTGCGCTGCTGGGCGTGCAGATGGCCGACCTGCGCAGCGCGCTCTACAGCGCCTTCGGCGAGCGGCAGGTCTCGACCATCTACAACCCGGCCAACACCTACCAGGTCATCCTGGAAGCGGCCGAGGCGGACCGCCAGTTCGAGGACGCCTTCGCGCGCATCCACCTGCGCGGCCGTGACGGCAAGCTGGTGCCCCTGTCGGCCTTCGCCACCGTGCAGCGTACCGTGGGCCCCACGGCGGTGAACCACCAGGGTCAGCTGCAGGCCATCACGCTGAGCTTCAACCTCGCGCCCGAGGTGTCGCTGGGCGTGGCCACTGCCAAGCTCGATGGCTACGTGCGCGAGCTGCAGATGCCCGCCACGGTGATCGGCAGCTACGGCGGTGACGCGGCGGTGTTCCAGGACTCGCAGTCCGGCCAGCTCATCCTGCTGGGCGTCGCGGTGCTGGTGATCTACCTGCTGCTGGGCATGCTCTACGAGAGCTACATCCACCCGCTGACCATCCTGGCCGGCCTGCCCTCGGCGGCGGTGGGCGCGCTGCTGACGATCTGGGCCTTCGGCATGGACCTGACGCTGATCGCCACCATCGGCATCCTGATGCTGATCGGCATCGTCAAGAAGAACGCCATCATGATGATCGACTTCGCGTTGGTGGCGCAGCGCGAGCAGGGCCTGGCGCCGGCCGAGGCGATCCGCCAGGCCTGCCTGCTGCGCCTGCGCCCGATCATGATGACCACGCTGGCCGCGCTGATGGGCGCGTTGCCCATCGCGCTCGGCCTGGGTGCCGGCGCCGAGCTGCGCCAGCCGCTGGGCCTGGCGGTGGTGGGCGGGCTGGTCGTCTCGCAGGCGGTGACGCTCTACATCACCCCGGTGATCTACCTGGCGCTGGACCGCTGGAGCGGGCGCGGGCCGATCGAGGACGCGGCCGTTGGTGGCTCGCTGCCGGCTGGCTGACGGTGAAGCGCTCGCTCCTGGGGACATGCGACGCGCAGGCCTGCATGGACGTCGCATCCGGCCGCGCCGGCGGGGCGCGGCAGCGACCGTTGACGGAAATCAATCTACGAAGCCGGGATTGAGCCGACACTCGGCCCGCCAGAACACAGCCCATCACCGTTTCCCTCATGTTCCGCCACCGCCAACAACTTCGCCGATGGGCCGCATGCGTGCTGCTCCTCTGGTGGTTCGGCGTCGGGGTGGGCATTGCGAATGCGTGTCTGACGGCGGGCCCGGCCGTGCCGGGTCCCACGGCCGGCAGCCCTGTGGTCGCGTTGCTGGACGCCCACCACAGCGTGGGGTCCCACGACCCGGCAGGGGCAGAGGGGATCGCGGTGCCTTCGCACCATGTCGACGGGGCGGTGCACCCGGACAGCCCGGCGAAGACGAATTGCCAGGACTTTTGTGAGAATGCCACGCTGTCCCTGGCGCCGCTGAAGTCGGTGCTGGATGACGTCCAGTCGCACGTCGCGATCGCCGCGGCGACCGTGACTGTCCTGCCCGCGTCGGCCATGCTGCCGGCGACGCTGTGGGTGCCGTGCCGGGATGGCGGCCAGGCGCCACCGATTCCCATCGCCTTCCTGCGTCTGGCGCTATAGCGCCTGGCGCTGTGGCGCCTGACACGGGCAGACCGCCACCACGGCGGCTCTCGCCCGCACAAGCCCTCGTTCTGCTGGCGTCCGCCGCCCGGTGGTGACGTGGCGACCTGGTTGAGCGCGGGGCTCCTCCGCTTCCAGTTCGCCCCTGACCGGCCCAAGGCGCGACGGACCGCTGCCCCCATCCCATCCCGGCTCCCGGAGTCCATCGTCGTGAGCACGATCCGTACGCTCGTTTCCTCCACCCTGTTCGTCGCCGTCGCGCTGGCTGCTCCGGCCCCGGCCCTGGCGCAGGAGAGCCCTCCACAGCCGCTGCAGGAGCCCTTGCTGGGCGCCGACCTGCCGGGGCTGCTGGCCCATGCGCGGGCGCGCAACCCGGAGCTGACTGCCATGCGCCAGGAGGCCGATGCGGCCGCCCAGCGCATCGGCCCAGCGGCGGCGCTGCCCGACCCGGTGCTGCGCGTGGAACTCATGAACATCAACAACTACGGCTCAGACGCCTCGCCCAGCCTCCTGCCATCGAAGGTGGGTGAAACCCGCTACACGCTGATGCAGCCCCTGCCACTGTGGGGCAAGCGTGAACTGAGGCGCGATGCCGCCAGCGCCGATGCGCGGCAGGCCGAGGCGCGCAGCGATGCCGCCTGGGCCGAGCTGGCCACGCGCATCAAGGCGACCTACGCCGAGTACTATCGCGTTGCCGGCAACGAGCGGCTTGCGTCCGAGGTGCTCGGCCTGATGGCGCGGCTCGAACAGGTGTCGCAGGCCCGCTATGCGGGGGGGCTCGCCGGCCCGTCGGACGTGCTGCGCGCCCAGCTGGAGCAGACCAGCATGCGCGCCGAGCTGATCGCGCTGGAGGGTGAGAAGCGGCAGGTCAGGGTGCGGCTGAACGCGCTGCTGGCCCGCGACAGCGAGGCGCCGCTGGCCGACCCGGCCGACCTGCGGCCGGTCCCGCCGCTGGCGACCGCGGACGCCGCGTCGCTGGCCGAGCGCGCCCGCGCCCGCAATCCGCTCATCCAGGCCGAGCTGGCCCGTGCGGCGGCGGCGCAGAACAACCGCGAGCTCACCCAGCGCAATCGCTACCCGGACATCACCCTGGGCATCGCGCCGTCGCAGATGGGCTCGCGCATCACGACCTGGGGCGTCATGGTGGAGATGAACCTGCCCCTGCAGCAGGACACGCGGCGCAGTCAGGAGCGCGAGGCCGACGCCATGCTGGCCGCGGCCCGCTCGCGCGCCGAGAGCCTGTCGCAGCAGCTGCTGGGCGACTTGGCGGCCAACCTCGCCGGGCTGGACGCCGCCCGCCGCACCGAGGCGCTGGTGAAGACCCAGCTGCTGCCGCAGTCGGCGCTGGGCCTGCAGGCCACGCTGGCCGCCTACGAGAACGGCCGGGCCGAGTTCTCGATGCTGCTCGACGCCCAGCGGCAGGTGGCCAGGGCGCGGCAGGAGATCCTCAAGTCGCAGGTCGAGGCGCAGCTGCGCCTGGCCGAGATCGAACGCATCCTGGGAGAAGACCTGTGAAGACCGCCACCACGACCCTGATCGCGATCGCCCTGCTCGGGGCGGTCGGCGCGGGCAGCTACTGGCTGGGCGCACGCTCGCAGCAACCTCCTGCGGGCACGCCGGTGGCCGGTGCCGGGCCCGTGCCGGCCGCGACGGCTGCATCGGGTGGGCCGCGCCGGCTGCTCTACTACCGCAACCCGATGGGGCTGGCCGACACCTCGCCGACGCCCAAGAAGGACCCGATGGGGATGGACTACATCCCGGTCTACGAGGGCGAGGACGAGTCGGCCGCGGGCGGCGCGACCGGCCTGCCCGGCCAGGTCCGCATCAGCACGGAGAAGATCCAGAAGCTGGGGGTGCGCACCGAGGCCGCCGCGATGCGACTGCTTGGCCGGGCGGTGCGCGCCGCGGGCCGCATCGAGCCCGACGAGCGCCGCGTGTTCGCCGTCACCGCCAAGTTCGAAGGCTATGTCGAACGGCTGCACGTCAACGCGACCGGCCAGCCCGTCGCCAAGGGCCAGCCGCTGTTCGAGGCTTACAGCCCTGAACTCGTCGCCGCCCAGCGCGAGTACGCCATCGCGATGCAGGGGCTCGAGGCGATGAAGGATGCCGGCCCCGAGGCGCAGGCCAGCATGCGGCAGCTCGCCGATTCCAGCCTCGCGCGGCTGCGCAACTGGGACCTGTCGCCGTCGCAGGTGACGGCCCTGATGAAGTCCGGCCAGCCGCAGCGCACGATTTCGTTCCCGTCGCCCGTCTCCGGCATCGTCTCGGAGAAGAAGGCGCTGCAGGGCATGCGCTTCATGCCCGGCGAGATGCTGTACCAGGTGACCGACCTGTCGTCGGTCTGGGTTGTGGCCGATCTGTCGGAACAGGACATCGGCCTGATCAGGAGCGGCGCGAAGGCGCGCGTCACGACCACGGCCTATCCCAACGAGGCATTCGACGGCCGCATCACCTACATCTATCCCACGATGAAGGCTGAGACGCGCAGCGTTCCCGTGCGGGTCGAGATGGCCAATCCGGCGCAAAAGCTCAAGCCGGCCATGTTCGCGCAGGTGGAGGTGTCAGTGGGTGGCAAGGCGCCGGTGCTGACCGTGCCGGACTCGGCGCTGATCGACAGCGGCACCCGGCGCATCGTGCTCGTCCAGCTCCAGGAAGGCCGCTTCGAGCCGCGGGAGGTCGAGATTGGCGCACGCGGCGAGAACCACGTCGAGATCCTCAAGGGGGTGCGAGCGGGCGAGCAGGTCGTCGTCGCCGCCAACTTCCTCATCGACGCCGAGAGCAACCTGAAGGCGGTCTTGGGGGGCCTGGGCAGCCATGCCGGCCCTGGCAGCCCGGCCCCGGGGGCCCTACCCGCCGCGTCGGGCACGGCGGCGGCCCCTGCGCCCGGCCGGTTGCCGGCTCCTGCGTCAGCAGCCGCAGCCGCACCAGCCGCCGTCGGCCACCGGGCCGATGGCACTGTCGAGGGCGTTGACCCGCAGGCCGGCACGCTCAGCCTCAACCATGGCCCGGTCCCGACGCTGAAGTGGCCGGCGATGACGATGGAGTTCAAGGCGGCGAACGTGGCCCTGCTGAAGGGACTGAAGCCGGGGCAGGCGGTGCGCTTCGAGTTCGTCGAGCGCCAGCCCGGCGAGTACGTGGTGACGGCGATCGCGGCGATCACGGCGACGCCGGGCGCAGCCGCTGCGCCACATTCCAGCCATTGAGCGGGAGGCGCCATGCTGTCCAGCCTCATCCTGTGGTCCGGCCGGAACCCGTTCCTGGTCCTGCTCGCCACCCTGTTCGTCATCCTCGGCGGCGTCGTTGCCGTGGTGAAGACGCCCCTCGATGCCCTGCCGGACCTGTCGGACGTGCAGGTCATCGTCTACACCGAGGTGCCGGGCCAGGCGCCGCAGGTGGTCGAGGACCAGGTGACCTATCCGCTCACCACCGCCATGCTCGCGGTGCCGAAGTCGAAGGTGGTGCGCGGCTTCTCGTTCTTCGGTGCCTCCTTCGTCTACGTCATCTTCGAGGACGGCACCGACATCTACTGGGCGCGCAGCCGGGTGCTGGAGTACCTGAACTTCGCGTCGAGCCGGCTGCCCAAGGGCGTGGCGCCCTCGCTCGGGCCGGACGCCACCGGCGTGGGCTGGGTCTACCAGTACGCCCTGCTGGCCAAGGACCGGACGCTGGCCGAGCTGCGCACCATCCAGGACTGGTACGTGCGCTACCAGCTGACCAAGGCCCCGGGCGTGGCCGAGGTGGCGTCGCTGGGCGGCTTCGTGCAGACCTACCAGGTGACGGTTGATCCGCTCAAGCTGCGCAGCTTCGGCATTCCGCTGATGAAGGTGTCGCAGGTGATCCGAGACTCCAACCGCGATGTCGGCGGTCGCGTGGTCGAGATGGCCGAGACCGAGTACATGGTGCGCGGCAAGGGCTACCTTCGCGGGAAGGCCGACATCGAGCAGCTGGTGGTCAAGAGCGAAGGTGGCACGCCGGTCCTGATCCGCGACATCGCCCGCGTGGAGATGGCCCCCGATGAGCGGCGCGGCCTGTCCGAGCTGAACGGCGAGGGCGAGGTGGTGTCAGGCATCGCGATGTCACGCTTCGGGCAGAACGCGCTGGAGGTGATCCACCACCTCAAGGCCAAGGTGGCCGAGATCTCGGCTGGCCTGCCCGAGGGCGTCACGATCCAGGCGGTCTATGACCGCTCGGACCTGATCCACCGCGCGATCAAGAACCTTTCGTGGACCTTGGTCGAAGAGAGCGTGATCGTGGCCGTGGTGTGCGTCGTGTTCCTGATGCACGTGCGCTCCGCGCTGGTGGCCATCCTGATGCTGCCGGTGGGCGTGCTCATCTCGATCATCGCGATGCGCCTGCTCGGCATGAACTCCAACATCATGAGCCTGGGCGGCATCGCGATCGCGATCGGCGCGATGGTCGACGCGGCCATCGTGATGATCGAGAACGCCCACAAGCACCTGGAGCGGCTGGACCGCAGCCGGCCCGTCCACAGCCTGCGTGACCGCGCCGACGCGATGGTCCAGGCCTGCCAGGAGGTGGGGCCGGCGCTGTTCTTCTCGCTGCTGATCATCACCGTGTCCTTCCTGCCGGTGTTCACGCTCGAATCCCAGGAGGGCCGGCTGTTCTCGCCGCTGGCCTACACCAAGACCTTCGCGATGGCCGGCTCGGCGCTGCTGTCGGTGACGCTGGTGCCGGTGCTGATGCTGCTGTTCATCCGCGGCCGGATCCTGCCGGAGGCGAAGAACCCGGTGAACCGCTTCCTGATCTGGGTCTACCGCCCGATCATCGAAGCCGTCATGCGCTGGAAGAAGCTGACCCTCGCGCTGGCATTGATCACCTTGGGGCTGTCGTACGTCCCGGCGTCGCGGCTCGGCAGCGAGTTCATGCCCACCCTCAACGAGGGCACGTTGCTGTACATGCCGGCCTCGCTGCCGGGCATGTCCATCACCAAGGCCGCCGAGGTGCTGCAGACGCAGGACAAGATCATCAAGAGCTTTCCGGAAGTGGCCTCGGTGTACGGCAAGGCCGGCCGGGCCAACACCGCCACCGACCCGGCCCCGACCGAGATGTTCGAGACCGTCATCAACCTGAAGCCCCAGGATCAATGGCGCCCGGGCATGACCACCGACAAGCTGATCGCCGAGATGGACCGGGCGCTGCAGTTCCCGGGCGTGTCCAACGCCTGGACCATGCCGATCAAGGCGCGCATCGACATGCTGTCCACCGGCATCCGCACGCCCATCGGCATCAAGGTCTTCGGCAAGGACCTGGGCGAGATGGAGCAGCTGGCCAAGCAGATCGAGGCGGTGGTCAAGACCGTGCCTGGCACCACCTCGGCCTTCGCCGAGCGCCTGACCGGCGGCAGCTACCTCCACGTCGAGCCCGACCGCGCGGCGCTGGCCCGCTACGGCCTGACGGTGGGTGAGCTGCTCGACGTGGTCGGCACCGCCCTGGGCGGCGAAATGGTCACCACCACCGTCGAGGGCCGCGAGCGCTTCGGCGTCACCGTGCGTTATCCGCGCGAGCTGCGCAGCCACCCCGAGCAGATCGAGCGCGAGGTGCTGGTGCCGATCATGGGTGGGGCCGGGGTGACCACGACCGTGCCGCTGGGCCAGGTGGCCAAGGTGGTCGTGGCGCGCGGCACACCAGGCATCCGCACCGAGAACGCCCTGTTGTCGGCGTACATCTTCGTTGACATCCGCGAGCGCGACATCGGCTCCTACGTCGCCGATGCACGCCGGGTCGTGGCCGAGCAGGTGAAGTTCCCGCCCGGCTACTACATCACCTGGAGCGGCCAGTTCGAGTACATGGAGCGCGCGGTCGAGAAGATGAAGATCGTCATCCCGGTGACCCTGCTGACGATCTTCCTGCTGCTGTACCTGAACTTCCGGCGTCTGACCGAGACGCTGATCGTCATGCTGTCGGTGCCCTTCGCGCTGGTGGGGGGCGTGTGGCTGATGTGGTGGCTCGACTACAACCTGTCGGTGGCCGTGGCGGTGGGCTTCATCGCCCTGGCCGGGGTGGCGGCCGAGACCGGTGTGGTGATGCTGATCTACCTCGACCACGCCTGGCAGGAGGCCCGGCAACGCTGCCGCCAGGAGGGCCGCGTCCCCGGCGCCACCGACCTGTATGCCGCCGTCATGGAAGGCGCGGTCGAGCGCGTGCGCCCCAAGATGATGACCGTCGTGGCCATCATGGCCGGCCTGCTGCCCATCATGTGGGGCAGCGGCACCGGCTCGGAGGTGATGAGCCGCATCGCCGCTCCGATGGTGGGCGGCATGATCTCCTCCACCGTGCTCACGCTGGGCGTCATCCCGGCGCTGTACGCGCTGGTCAAGCAATGGCAGCTGCAGCGTGCCGCGAACGCGGATGATGCGGCGCCGACCGACGTGGCCCCGGCCACCTCCGTTCCACCCACCCCCACCCCCTGAGGAAGCGATTCATGCAACGACGCCACTTCTGCCACGCCCTCCTCCTGAGCGCGGGCGCACTCGCGGCCACCGCCGCCTGGCCGGCACTTGCAGCGTCGGCCACGGCCGAGGTGCAGGTCTTCAAGAGTCCGACCTGCGGTTGCTGCGGCGCCTGGGTCGAGCACATGCGCGCCGCCGGCTTCAGGGTCAAGGTGACCGAGGTCGATGACACCACGGCCGCGCGCAAGCGCCTGGGACTGCCGGATCGCTACGGCAGCTGCCACACCGCGACGGTTGCCGGCTACGTGCTCGAAGGCCACGTGCCGGCCGCGGAGGTCAAGCGACTGCTGGCGACCCGGCCCCAGGCCCTCGGCCTGGCGGTGCCGGGCATGCCGCCATCGGCACCGGGCATGGACGTTCCCGGCCGCAAGGACCCCTATGACGTGCTGCTCATCGGCACGGACGGGCAATCCAGGGTCTTCGCGTCCTACCCCAGGAAGGCGGCAGGCTGAGGCCTCGGTAGGCATCGATCGCTCGCCGGGGCGTGCGCACAGCCGGTTGCCGTGCCGTCGCCGCGATGGCCATCACTCAGGGCCTGGTTGCCGGAGCGCCCATGCGGTCCATCATCATCTGCATCATGAACTGCGCCATCTCCATGCGCTTCTCCATCATCGGATGGCGCGTGGCCAAGGGAACCCGGTCCTGGCTGCGGGCCTGACGATCAGCGCACCAGCGCGGCCGTCACGGGCGGTGCCCGCAACAGCAGCCCTGCGCAGGCGCGGCGGCAGCGCGGTCGGGCGCCTCGACCGGCACCGGCGTGTAGCCGGCGTCCTCGATGGCGTGTGCCAGGGCCGCGGCACTGGCCGAGGCGGACTCCACCTGCACCTGGTGTGTGGCCTGGTCGATCAGTACCTTGGCGTTCTGGTCGGTGGCCTTCAGCGCCTTGGTGATGGCACCGACGCAGTGGCCGCAGGTCATGTCGTTGACTTCGAAGGCAATCATTGCTTGTTCCAGAGGGGGTTGACGCACTGACTGTCCACTTTCCCACTGTTGGAAGGTCAAGCCACCTTGCCGGGAATCCACTCTGGCACTGGGCAGAATCATCGGGGGCCGTTGACCTTGCCAATGTTGGAACCTTGACGATGCGTGGACATCGAACCCACTCTCGAGGCATCCATGAACACCACTGCTGCCGGCCACGACATCGTGACGACCGAGACCACACTGCAGGTCGAAGGCATGACCTGCGCCTCGTGCGTGGCTCGTGTCGAGAAGGTGCTGCGCAAGGTGCCTGGCGTCAGCGGCGCCAGCGTCAACCTGGCGACCGAGCGGGCGACCATCCAGGCGCTGGCGACGGTGCCGACCGCGGCGCTGAAAGGGGCCATCGAGAAGGCCGGCTATGTGGCCAAGGAGGTTCAGGACGTCAAGGCGCTGCCGGCTGCGGGCCTGCCGGCCTGGTGGCCGGTCGCGGTGAGCGGCGCGCTGACGCTGCCGCTGGTCCTGCCCATGCTGCTGCAGCTCTTCGGCGTCATCTGGATGCCCGACGGCTGGCTGCAGCTGGCGCTGGCGACTCCGGTGCAGTTCTGGCTCGGCGCTCGCTTCTACCGCGCCGGCTGGAAGGCGGTGCTCGCCAAGGCCGGCAACATGGACCTGCTGGTGGCGCTGGGCACCTCGGCGGCCTACGGGCTCTCGGTCTACCTGCTGTTCAGGCATGCCGGGCATGGCATGCCACACCTGTACTTCGAGGCCTCGGCGGCTGTCATCACGCTGGTGCTGCTGGGCAAGTGGCTGGAGCAGCGTGCGAAGGGGCAGACGGCCGACGCCATCCGCGCGCTCAACGCGCTGCGCCCGACCACGGCCCGCGTGCGCCGTGGCGACGCGGAGCTGGACATCCCGGTGGAACAGGTGCGGGTCGGCGACCTCGTCATCGTGCGTCCCGGCGACCGCGTGGCCGTCGACGGCGAGGTCGTTGAAGGTCGCAGCCACGTCGACGAATCGCTCATCACCGGCGAGAGCCTGCCGGTGGCCCGGGGCATGGGCGACAAGGTGACCGGCGGGTCCATCAACGCCGAAGGCGCGCTCGTCGTGCGCACCCGTGCCATCGGCGCCGAGACCACGCTGGCGCGCATCATCCGCATGGTCGAGTCGGCCCAGGCCGCGAAGGCGCCGATCCAGCGCATCGTTGACCGCGTGAGCGCGGTGTTCGTGCCGGTCGTGCTGGGCATCGCGCTGCTGACCTTCCTGGGCTGGGTGGGCTACAGCGGTGACTGGGAGCACTCGCTCATCAACGCGGTGGCGGTGCTGGTGATCGCCTGCCCCTGCGCGCTCGGCCTGGCCACGCCGACGGCCATCATGGCCGGCACCGGTGTGGCGGCGCGCCACGGCATCCTCATCAAGGACGCCGAGGCGCTGGAGGTCGCGCATGCGGTCACCGTGGTGGCGTTCGACAAGACCGGCACGCTCACCGAGGGCCGGCCATCGCTCGCCGCGGTGGTCGCCGCGCAGGGCTCGACGCGCGACGAGGTGCTGGGGCTGGCGGCGGCGCTGCAGAAGTCGAGCAGCCATCCGCTGGCCGTGGCGGTGATGGAGCAGGTCCGGCACGAGCGCCTGACGGTGCCCGAGGTGCGCGATGCCCAGGCCCTGCCCGGGCGCGGTGTGCAGGGGGTGGTGCGGGGCCACACGCTGGCCCTGGGCAGCACGCGCCTGCTGCGCGAGCTGGGCCTCGATGCCGGCGCGTTGCAGGCTGAGGCGCAGCAGCTCGGGCAGCAGGGCCGGACGGTGTCGTGGCTGGTTCGGTCGGATGCTGGCCAACAGTGCCTGCTGGGCCTCCTGGCGTTCGGCGACTCGGTCAAGCCGGCTGCGTTGGCCGCGGTGTCGCGGCTGCATCAGCTGGGCATCCGGACCGTGATGCTGACCGGCGACAACCGCGGCGCGGCCGAAGCCGTTGCCCGGGAACTGGGCATCGACGAGGTGCGTGCCGAGGTGCTGCCCGGTGACAAGGCGGCCGTGGTCAAGGCATTGCGCGACGCCGGCGAGGTGGTCGCCTTCGTCGGTGACGGCCTCAACGACGGCCCGGCCCTGGCCGCCGCCTCGGTGTCGTACGCGATGGCCGGCGGTGCCGACGTGGCGACCGAGACCGCCGGCATCACGCTGATGCGTGGCGACCCGCGGCTCGTGGCCGATTCGCTCGACGTGTCGCGCCGCACCTACTCGAAGATCAAGCAGGGCCTGTTCTGGGCCTTCGGCTACAACGTGCTGGGCATCCCGCTCGCGGCGCTGGGCCTGCTCAATCCCGTCATCGCCGGTGCTGCGATGGCCTTCAGCAGCGTCAGCGTGGTGCTGAATGCGTTGACGCTGCGCCGCTGGCGAGGCGTCGCCGACGGGCATGCCGCGGCGCCTGGCGAGCAGCGACGTGGAACCATGACGGTTTGAGGAGCACGGCGATGGGCATGAACATCGGGGAAGCCGCCAAGGACTCGGGCGTTTCGGCGAAGATGATCCGCCACTATGAGAGCGTCGGCCTCCTTCCCGCGGCGGCACGTACCGAGTCGGGCTACCGGCAGTACACCGACAAGGAGGTCAGCACGCTGCGCTTCATCCGCCAATCGCGTGACCTGGGCTTTTCCATCGAGCAGATTCGCGAGCTGCTCGGCCTCTGGCAGGACCGCAAGCGACCGAGCCGGCAGGTGCGCGCGCTGGCGCTGGCCCACATCGAGGAGCTCGACGAGAAGCTCAAGGAGCTGCAGTCGATGAAGGCGACGCTTGAGCACCTCGTGCGCTGCTGCCACGGCGACGACCGCCCCGACTGCCCCATCATCGACTCGCTGGCACAGCAGGGGAACGCGCCAGCGGCCGCCGCCGTGCATCACGCGCCCGGGCGGACCGCCGGGCTCCAGCCGGGGCGAGCGCGTCGCCGGGGGGCCTAGCTGGCACGGCGCCACCGTGGACGACAGCCCTCAGCGCGCCAGCTCGACCGTCAGGCTCACCGGGGCGGGGCCCTTGTTGGTCCACATCCAGCAGTGGTCCTGCGCCGCTGAGACCTTCAGCCGGTCGCGGCCGGCGCTGACCTCGGCCTGCCGGGCCGGGTACACGGCCTCCTTGCCGACGTGGTAGTGGATGTTGAACTCCACTGGCGCCGTGGTGGTGAAGCGCCAGCTGATCTGGTCTCCGGCCGCCAGGCTGCCGCAGGCCTCGATGAACTGGCCGGCCGGAATCTCTGCCTGGAGCGAGAAGCGCCCTTCGGGTGACCAGGCGATGTCCACGATGTGCGTTGCGGCGTGGGCTGAACCGGCATGGACGGCGGCGGCCAGCATGAGAGCGAGGGCGCGGCCCATCGCGATCTACTGAACCACCTGCATCTCGGTCACGGTGAACTTGCCCGCGTCGTTGATGACCTTGAACTTGACCTTGTCGCCAGCCTTCACCTTGTCGAGCATCGTCCTGTCCTTGACGACGAAGACCATGGTCATGCCCGGCATCTCGAGGTTCTTGATCTCACCATGCTTGAGGGTGACCTTGCCCGCTTCCTTGTCGACCTTGCGAACCTCGCCGTCTGTCAGGTCGGCGCCGTTCGTGGCTGCCGGGGTCGCGCTCTCTGGGTGGTGGGCTGAATGATCCTGTGCCTTTTGCTGGGCCACGGCGGGGCCGGCGAGCAGCGCGGAGCACAGGAGGGAGACGGCAAACACTTCTTTCATGAAGAACTCCTTGGTCAAGGTGGATGGATGGGTGGATGGGGGTCAGGGCGCAACGACGTGGATCGTGCCGACCATGCCGGCCTGGTAGTGGCCGGCGATCAGGCAGGCATACTCGAAGCGACCCGGGCGGTTGAAGGTCCAGATGATCTGCGCGCCCCTGCCGGGGGGCACATGGGCCATGTAGGGCTCGTCGTGCTCCATGTCCGGGAACTTCAGCATCAGCTCGGCATGTTCGTCGTTGTCCTTGCGTGTGCCGATGACGAACTCGTGCATCACCTTGCCGACGTTGCGGTGGACGAACCGGATGGTCTCGCCGAGCCGCACGCGGATCCGATCCGGCTCGAAACGCATCGTGTCGAGCATGCGCACCCGGATCGTGCGATTCACGGCCAGGGCATCCCCGGCGATGCCCCAGTCCTTCTGTTCCTTCCTGACCGGGCCGGACTTGCCGGGGTGGATCCTGTCGCCATGGGCCCGCGCGAGCCCGGAGGCGCCCAGCAGGGCAGCGCTGACGACAAGGAGCAGCTGTCGCTTGTTCGAGTGCATGAGATGTCCTTTGGGGGCTGTGAGCGGGGGGTTCAATGGCCGCCGTGGCCACCGGTGGGCTTGCGCGCCTGGACTTCCACCTCCCGGGCGGGCTTCGCCGCAGGCGGCATGGCGCCGCCGCCGTCCGCGGGGCTACGGGCCGGTTCGGCCAGAGCGCCGGTCCACTCATAGGCCTGGGTGCCGGGCGGGTGGGGGTACCAGCCCGGGTCGCGGTAGTCGCCGCGCGGCTGGTCTGCGCGCACCTTGAGCACGCTGAACATGCCACCCATGCCCACCGAGCCGAACGGCCCGGTGCCGGTCATCATCGCCGCGGTGTTGTCGGGCAGGGGCATTTCCATCTCAGTCATGTCCTTCATGCCGCGTTCGCCCATCACCATGTAGTCGGGGATCAGCCGGGTGATCTGCTTGGCCACGCCGCGGTGGTCCACGCCGATCATCGTCGGCACGTTGTGGCCCATCGCGTTCATCGTGTGGTGGCTCTTGTGGCAGTGGAAGGCCCAGTCGCCCTCCTCGTCGGCCAGGAAGTCGATCTGCCGCATCTGGCCGACGGCGATGTCGGTCGTGACCTCGTACATCCGGGTGCTCTTGGGCGTGGGGCCACCGTCGGTGCCCGTGACGAGGAACTCGTGCCCGTGCAGGTGGATCGGGTGGTTGGTCATCGTCAGGTTGCCCACGCGGATGCGCACCCGGTCGTTTTTGCGCACCACCAGCGGATCGATGCCCGGAAAGATCCGGCTGTTCCAGGCCCAGAGGTTGAAGTCCAGCATCGTCATGATCTTGGGCGTGTAGGCGCCCGGGTCGATGTCGAAGGCATTGAGCAGGAAACAGAAGTCCCGGTCCACCTCATCGATCAGGGGGTGCTTCGCCTTCGGGTGGGTGATCCACAGCCCCATCATCCCCATCGCCATCTGCACCATCTCGTCGGCGTGTGGGTGGTACATGAAGGTGCCGGGGCGGCGGGCGACGAACTCGTAGACGAAGGTCTTGCCCGGCGGGATGCCCGGCTGCGTCAGGCCGGTGACGCCGTCCATGCCGTTGGGCAGGCGCTGGCCGTGCCAGTGCACGCTGTGCAGCTCGCCGAGCTTGTTGGTGACGAAGATGCGCACGCGGTCGCCCTCCACCACCTCGATCGTCGGCCCCGGGCTCTGGCCGTTGTAGCCCCAGAGGTGGGCCTTGAAGCCCGGCGCCATCTCGCGCACCACCGGTTCGGCGACGAGGTGGAACTCCTTGACGCCGTTGTTCATGCGCCAGGGCAGGGTCCAGCCATTGAGCGTGACCACCGGGTTGTAGGGCCGCCCGGTACCGGGCACGAGCGGCGGCATGGTGTCGGGCCGGGTCTGGAGGACCGGCTCCGGCAGGGCCGCCATGGCCACCCGGCTGACGGAGGCCGCCGCCACGGCCGCGGTGATGGCGCCCGTCATGGCACCGGCCCTGCCGAGCATCTTGCGTCGGGAAAGCATGGGGGAGTCCTTCATGTGCTCGTGTTCAGTGCTCGTGTTCAATGGCCCGCGGGCTGTGCCGCCGCGGTCGTACCGGCGGGGCCGGCAGCGGCGGCCAGGTCGGGCTTGCCGATCAGGGCCATGTCGAGGTCGGCCTGGGCGATCCAGAAGTCGCGCAGCGCCTCGATGGAGGCGTTGACCGTGGCGATCTGCGTGCGGGCATCGGCCAGCAGTTCGAAAACGCCGATCAGCATGCCGTTGTAGCGCAGCAGGTTCTCCTCGGCGATGCGCTGGCTCAGCGGCACGATCTCGTCGCGGTGGTGGCGGGCGATGTCATAGGCCGAGCGGTAGCCGGTGTAGGCTTCCCGGACCTCGGAGCGGGCGTTGATCGCGGTCTGCGCGGCGCGGTGCAGTGCCTGCATGTAGATGGCTTCGGCCCGCGCGACGCGCGCGTCGCCCCAGTCGAACAGCGGTAGCTCGACGCTGATCTCCCAGCCGCGCTGCGTGGGGGCCTCGTTCGAGCTGTTGCGCAGCAGCCCGAGTTCCAGCACGTTGACGAAGCGGGTCGTGCGCGTCAGGCCCAGATGGCGCGCCGTCTGCTCGGCGGCGAGCTTCGCCCCCTGCACGTCCAGCCGCTGCGCCAGTGCCACCGGTTCGATGTCGGGCAACTCCAGCGGCGCCTGGGGCAGGTCGGGCAGGCGCTGCGGCAGCATGAACTGCGTCTGCGGCCCCCACAGGCCGAGCAGGCGCGTCAGGCGCTCACGGGTCGAGCGCTGCGCCTGCTGTGCCTGCGCCAGCCGCAGCGTCGCGTCGGCATGGAAGCCCTGTTCGCGCGCCCGCTGCAGCTTGTTGAAGTTGCCGACCTGCTCCATGCGGCGCGCCAGCTCGGCACCGGCATCGGCCGCCTGCGCCACCTGCCGCATGTAGCGCAGGGTTTCCTCCGCCGCGAGGGCCTGGAAATAGGCCTTGCGCGTATCGGCCGCCAGGCTCAGCACGTCGAGGGCCACCCGGCCCTGCGCGTCCTGCAGGCGCCGCGCCTCCAGGCGCTGGACCATCGGCATGGCCAGCAGGCGCGCGAGGTTGATGTGCAGGCTGCGCTCGATTTCCCGTTCGTCGCCCCGGCTGGAGCGCCCGAAGCTGAATCCCGGGTTGGGCAGGCGCGCGGCCTGCACGATCTCGGCCTCGGTGATGCCGAGTTCCTGGAAGCGGGCCTGCAGGCCGCGGTTGTTGAGCAGCGCCAGCTGCACGGCGTCGTCCACCGTGAGCGGCCTGGCCAGCAGTTCCGAGACGCGCTGCGCGATGCTGTCGAGGTCGGCTTCGCTGCGCGCCCAGCGCAGCTCCTTGCCGAGGTGCTGCCGAGCAGCCTGCTCGACAGGGCCGAAGCCTCCGTCGGGGCTGAAGCCGGCACAGCCCCCCAGCAGGACCGCGCCGGCCACGAGCGCGGCGAGGTGCCCGCGCCGCGGCGCTCGCGGGGCGGTGCCGGGAAGCCGGAGGTCCGGATGCATGGCGAAGGTCCTCATGGCTGCGAGAGGTGTTGCGGAGGGTGGTGCAGGTGGCCGCCCTGTCCGGGCGGCTTCGCCGCGGGAGGTGCCGATGAGGGAGGTGCCGATGCGGGACGTGCCGACGCAGGAGGTGCCGACGTCGGCGGATCGGCCTGCTGGGCTTCGCGCGCATAGACCCGCCAGCCGCCGATGCGTGCGACCGCGTCATTGGCGTCACGCCATGGCAGGGTCTTCTCGTCGCCCAGCCGCCGGTAGGGCGCCGTGGCGGACTCATAGCGCAGGGCCGGCACGGTGGCCTGCGGATCGAAGGGGTCGGGGCGGCGGACGGTGGGCATGGGCTGCGCCAGCGCCTGGGTCAGTGCCTGGACTGTGAGGAACGCCGAGAGCAACAGGCTCGGCACCGTCCGCGGAAGGCGCCGCAGCGGCATCGTGGGATGCATGGAAACCTCGTGTGAACGCCGGGTGGCGTCGGCAGGGCAGCGCCGACGGACCTGATGCGGCGGGCAGGCGCGTGCTTGCACGCAGCCAGCGTCCCGCCGCCTACACGCGGGCGGTGCGAGGGGGGCGGTCAGGGCCGCCGGCCGAGAAGGGGTCGACCGTGGCGGCCACAGGAGAGAACGTCGCCGCCGTGGCCTCGACGACAGGCAGGGCCGGCAGGGTGCTCATGAGCGCGCCGGTCGAGCAGCATGAGCCGCAGACGTTGCACTTGTGCGTGTCGGCGGAACCCGCCTTGGCCTGTGCTGCACTGCTGTGCTCCCCAGGGCCGGGGGAGGCGGTCAGGGCGTCGTGGGCGCCTGAATGTTCATGGGCCATGCCCGCCTCAGCGCCATGATGGTCGTGGCCGGCAGGTGCTGCTGTGTGGTCGGCCTTGGCCACCGCCACGGCATCGGCCACGGCCACCGCCACCGCCACATCACCATGGTGCTTCGGCCCACAGAACGCCATGGTTGCCGCTGCGCTGGCCTGAGCGGGAATCGCCAGCGCCAGCAACCAGACCAACAGGGTTCGGATCAGCCCATCCATCCCTGCACTGTACCGCGCTGCGCAACCCAGGCCCGGGCCAGGTTTTCCCGGCCCGGTTCCTGATGTGGAGCCCGGCCTGGCGGCGGGCCCGCCGGATCGGCACCTCCCGTGGCTCGGTGCGGGCGGGCTAGGACTCCCACCAGTGGCGCAGGGCGCCCGCTTGGCGCAACCTTGTGAACCCCGTCACAAGCCAATGGCAAGGAGGCACGATGAGCGAGCCGCTCCCATCCCTGCTCGATCACGCGCTGGCGCACGAAGCTGCCCACGCGGAGTTCGTCTACCTGACCCAGCCCCTGGGCGACGGGCGGGTGGTGCACTACACCTGGGCCCAGTTGATGGACGAGGCGCGGCGCATGGCCGCCCACCTGCAGGGACGGGGGTTCGAGCCCGGCTCGCGCATCGCGATCCTGTCGAAGAACTGCGCCCACTTCATCATCGCCGAGCTGGCGATCTGGATGGCTGGCCACACCACGGTGGCCATCTTCCCCACCGAGACGGCCGAGACGGTGCGCTTCGTGCTGGAGCACAGCGAGGCCAGCCTGCTCTTCGTGGGCAAGCTCGACGCCTGGCCCCAGCAGGCCGGGGGGGTGCCCATGGGCCTGCCGCGCATCGCCCTGCCGCTGGCGCCCGAGAATGACTTCGAGGGCTGGGACGAGGTCATCGCCCGCACCCCGCCCCTGCCCGGGCGGCCCCGGCGCGCGCCGGACGACCTGGCGATGCTGATGTACACCTCCGGCTCCACCGGCACGCCCAAGGGCGTGATGGTCAGCTTCGCGGCCATCACCCGCGCCGGCGAGGGCATCGCCCAGGACCTGCGCGGGCGCGTCGGCCAGGACGCGCCCAACCGCATGCTGTCCTACCTGCCGCTGGCGCACAGCTTCGAGCGCTCCTGGGTGGAGGCCTTCACGCTGGTGGACGGGCGCACGCAGGTGTTCTTCGCCGAGTCGATCGACACCTTCGTGCAGGACCTGCAGCGCGCCCGCCCGACGCTGTTCATCTCGGTGCCGCGGCTGTGGCTCAAGTTCCAGCAGGGCGTGTTCGCCAAGATGCCGCCGGCCCGGCTCGATCGCCTGCTGCGCATCCCGCTGCTGGGCCGGCTCGTTGCCCGCAAGATCCGCCGGGGCCTGGGCCTGGACGAGGTGGTGATGGCCGGCAGCGGCTCGGCGCCCATCCCGGCCGAGCTGATCGCCTGGTACCGCCGCATCGGCCTGGCGCTGTACGAGGGCTACGGCATGACCGAGGACAGCTCCTACTCGCACTCCTCGAGCGCCGAGTTCAACGCCCCCGGCTACGTGGGCGTGCCGATGGCCGGCGTGCAGGTCAGGCTCAGCCCCGAGGGGGAGATCCTCATCAAGTCGCCTGGCCAGTTCACCGGCTACTACAAGCGCCCGGACCTGGATGCCGATGCCTTCACCGAGGACGGCTTCTTCCGCACCGGTGACCTGGGCGAGCGCCGCCCCGACGGGCTGCTCAAGATCACCGGCCGCGCCAAGGAGCTGTTCAAGACCGCCAAGGGCAAGTACGTGGCGCCCGCCCCGATCGAGAACCACCTCAACGCCCACCCCATGATCGAGCTGGCGCTGGTCTCCGGCGTGGGCCAGCCCTCGGCCTACGCGATGGTCATGCTGGCCGAGCACCTGCGTCCACGCACGAGCGACGCGGCCCTGCGCCAGGAGGTGCAGGCCGCGTTGACGCAGCTGCTGGAGGACGTCAACCGCCGCGTGTCCGACTACGAGCAGCTGCACATGATCGTGGTGGCGCGCGAGCCCTGGTCGATCGAGAACGGCCTGCTGACGCCCACCATGAAGATCCGCCGCCACCGCATCGAGGCCGCCGTGGGCGCCGACGTCGAGCGCTGGTACGCCTCCGGCGCCAAGGTGCACTGGGCGTGAGCGCGACTCCGTTCGCCCCTGCGCTGACCCCCCCGCCGCACGGCGGTGACCGGGTGGCCGCCGCGCTGCAGGCCCACGGCGTGCGCAGCCTGTTCACGCTCTGCGGCGGGCACATCTCGCCGATCCTGGCGGCGGCCAAGGCGCGCGGCATCCGCATCGTCGACGTGCGCGACGAGGCCACCGCCGTGTTCGCCGCCGATGCCACCGCCCGCCTCACCGGCGTGCCCGGGGTGGCGGCGGTCACGGCCGGGCCGGGCATCAGCAACACCATCACCGCGCTCAAGAATGCGCAGCTGGCGCAGTCCGCCATCGTGCTGCTCGGCGGGGCCGCGCCCACCGCACTGCAGGGCCGCGGCGCGCTGCAGGACATCGACCAGCGCCCGCTGGTGGCGCCGCACGTCAAGCGCTTCTTCAAGGTCCGCCGTGTGCGCGACCTGGGCCACGCGGTCGAGCAGGCCTTCGAGCTGGCCGCCGGCGGCGTGCCCGGCCCGGTGTTCATCGAGTGCCCGGTGGACCTGCTCTACGACGAGGCATCGATCCGCCAGTGGTACGCGGACGCCGGTGGCAAGGGCACCTCCCTGCCCGACCGGGCGCTGCGCTGGTACCTGCAGCGCCACGTGGCGCGCCTGTTCGACGGCAGCGCCGTGCTGGCCCCGGCCCAGGTCCGCCCCGTGCCGCTGCCGCGCGCCAGCGCCGCCGCCCTGGCCCGGGCCGCCGCGGCCCTGGGCCGGGCCGAGCGCCCGTTGATGGTGCTGGGCAGCCAGGCCGTCGTGCGCGCTGGCGAGGTGCAGGCGCTGGCCGACGCGGCGGCGCGCCTGGGCGTGCCGGTCTACCTCTCGGGCATGGCGCGTGGGCTGCTCGGGCGCGACCACCCGCTGCAGCTGCGCCACCAGCGCCGCCAGGCGCTGCGCGAGGCCGACTGCGTGCTGCTGGCCGGCGTGCCCTGCGACTTCCGGCTCGACTATGGCCGCCATGTGCGGCGCAGCGCCACGCTGATCGCCGCCAACCGCAGCGCCCGGGACGCGCGGCTGAACCGCCGCCCCGACGTGGCCGCCATCGGCGACGCCGGGGCCTTCCTGCAGGACCTTGCCAGCAGCGTTTCGGGCGGCGCCGCGCGCTGGGCGAGCTGGCTGCAGTCGCTGCGCCTGCGCGATGCCGAGCGCGAGGCCCAGATCGACCAGCAGGCCGCCGTGCCGGGCGAGCAGGTCAACCCCGTCGCCCTGCTGCGGGCGCTGGAGCGCGAGGCCGGCGACGACGCCGTGCTGGTGGCCGACGGGGGCGACTTCGTGGCCACCGCCTCCTACGTGCTGCATCCGCGCGGCCCGCTGAGCTGGCTGGATCCCGGCGCCTTCGGCACCCTGGGCGTGGGTGCGGGATTTGCGCTGGGCGCCGCGCTGGCGCGCCCGGGCCGCGAGGTCTGGATCCTCTACGGCGACGGCGCCTGCGGCTGGGGGCTGACCGAGATCGACAGCTTCGTGCGCCATGGCATCCCGGTGATCGCCCTGGTCGGCAACGACGCGGGCTGGACCCAGATCGCCCGCGAGCAGGTCAAGATGCTGCATGACGACGTGGGCTGCGTGCTGGCGCGCACCGCCTACCACGAGGTGGCGGCGGGCTTCGGCGCCGAGGGCCTCCTCGTGACCCGGCCCGACGAGGTGGCGCCCGCACTGGCGCGGGCCCGTGCACTGGCCCGCACGGGCCGGCCGGTGCTGGTCAACGTCTGGCTCGACGCGACGGACTTCCGCGAGGGTTCGCTGTCGATGTGAGGATCGTCTGGAGCCCGCGCCAGGAGGGGGCGGCCTACCGGCAGGACTCGGCCAGCCTCGGCACCGGCCGGGTGCTGGCGGAGAACGGGTCGAGCCCGGCGGCACGGCTCTCGCGCGTGTCGGCGCAGTCGCGCCCGATCCGGTAGCGCCGTCGGCCGTCACCGCGGTCCTCCTCGGCCACGGCGGTCGGGCCGGCGTCCAGGGCGCGTTCGACGGGGTTTCCCCGAGCGATGGACGAGTTGCTGCGCGGGTCGCGGAGGGCCTGGCCGGCCGGCGAGGGGGCCCCTTCGGGGGCTTGACCCGGCGCCACGCGGCCGGGCCGTGGCAGCTCCAGCCGCAGTGGTGGCGGGTGGGATGCCGCCGGCTCCGATGGCCGCGGCGGCGCCACGGTGATGGCCTGTCGGGTTTGTGGGGCCTGGGGGGGCCGCAGGGGCGTGGTCAGGTCGGGGCGGGTCGGTTCCCGGCGCACCGGCGGTGGCGCGAGCGGTGGGCGTTCCGGCGGCCGCTCGCTGCGGGGACGGGGGTCGCGCTCCCTGGCGGCTTCAGGCGGGGATGGCGGCGGCTGCGCGATCCAGCGCAGCAGCAACCGCTGAGGCGGCACGGCGGTGGACCGCACCGGCCGGCTGGCCCACTGCAGCCCGATGAGCGCCGCGCCGTGCAGCAGCAGCACCGCCAGCATCAGCCGCCGCGGCGAGCGGGGCACGCGCCAAGGCGGCGCAGTGCCGGGATGGTTCATGCCTGCCGTAGCGTCAGAATGCCCGGCCGAAGCTCAGGTAGCCGACGGTGTCCTTGGGCTCGTCCAGCCCGCGTGCCACGCCCAGGCGCAGGTTCAGGCCCAGGGCGTAGAGCAGCTTCAACTCGCCCAGCAGTTCCACCCCCACGCCGCGGTAGTAGCTGGCCGGCTTGCTGGCGCCGACGTTCCAGGCCCCGCCGATGTCGAAGAACACCGCACCGGAAAGGCGGTTGATGCCCAAGGGCGGCACCATGCCGTGGCGGTCGATGTCGGCCAGCGGTGTGCGCCACTCGACTGAGCTGACCCGCGCGCTCTGGCCGACCAGCGCCGCGTCGTCGCCGCTGTAGCCGCGCAGCGAGAGGTCGCGGCTGTTGAGCGTGTAGCCCAGTTGCAGCTGCGGGTCGGTGGCGCCGCCGAGCTGGTAGGGGCGGGTGCGGCCGCTGGCGCGCGCCTCGGTGTGGCGCAGAGCGAGCACGCTGCGCCCCAGCGGGACGTAGCCGCGCAGGTCGGCACGGATCACGTGGCCGTCGTAGCCGGTGCCGGCCGCCTTCTCCTCGCGGCTCAGGAAGGGCTGGTAGGTCTCGTACAGCAGGCTGGCGCGCAGGCCGCGGTTGGCGCCCTCGCTCCACCAGTTGGACTCGCGGCTGTCGTAGTCGATCAGCGCGGCGGCCAGCTTGTCGTTGCGGGCGGTGCGGCGCGACTCGGGCTCGGTCTGGATCACTTCGATGCGGTCGAAGGCCGCGCCGATGCCCAGGTTCACGCGCCGCTGCAGCCGCTGCAGCACCGGCAGCGTGCTCAGCCACTGCGCCTGGGTGTGGCGCTCGTAGGCGAGGGTGTCGTACTTGCTGCTGCCACGGTCGCGCCAGGCCAGCGGGGTGATGGTGCGCTGCAGCGACAGCATCTGGCTGTTCAGCCAGAGGTATTCCAGCGCACCGACGGCCTCGCGCTGGCTGGTCTCCCATTGGAAGGCCAGGGCGTACTGGTGCCAGCCCAGCGCGTCCGAGCCGTTGGTGCTGGCGCCGTAGGCGGTCAGGCCGCGGTCGGAGGTGATCAGCGGCCACCAGGAGCGCGGATACATCGAGGTCAGCGGCAGGTAGCGGCGGTCTTCGCCCAGCGCCGGGGCGCTGGCGGTGCCGGCCGGCTGGGCTGCCGCGGGGCTCGTGGCTGGCGCTGCTGGGGCCGGGGCGGCCGCCGCAGCGACGGGAGCGGACGCGGCCGCTGCGGACGAAGCCGGCACTGCCGGCGACCAGCCGGCGTTGGCGAGCCTGAGCGCCTGCCCGCCGGCCAGGGCCAGCGTCTGCAGCGCGGCGGCCTGTTCCTGGCGGTGCAGGCGGTAGCCGTCGGCGGCGATCACCACCGTGGCCAGCGAGCCGTCCGCCAGGCTGCCGCCGTGCGCCACCACGCCGGTGTGGCTGTGCGTGAGGCGCTGCAGGCGCCCGCCGGCCAGGCGCCAGACGTTGGTCACGCCCTCGTGCGCAGCGATGAACTCCAGCCCCTGTGCCGTCGCGCGCAGCGAGTGGATCGGGGTGTTGCCCTCGAACAGCCGGCGCGCTGCTGCACCCGGCGGGGCCAGGTCCAGTTCGACGATGCGCCAGTCGCCGGCCTGCCGCTCGATCAGCTGCACGCGCTGGCCGTCGGCACTGGCGGCCAGGTCGACCAGGTCGCTGCCCTCGGGCGGGGTGTAGACCGGGCGAAGGTCGGCGCCGTTGCGGTCCAGGCTGACCAGCCGGGTGCGGCCGGCATCGAGTTGCAGCGCGAGGATGCGCTCGCCCGCCTGGGTGGCGCGGCGCAGGTGGGCGCAGTGGGTCAGGCGCTGCACCGAGCCGCCCTGGGCGTCCCAGCGGTACAGGTCACTGCCGAGGTAGTGCGTGTTGCAGAGGTCGGCCTGGGTGATCAGCAGCTCGCCACGGGCATTGGCGTCCAGCCGCGCGGCCATGCCGCCCAGCGTGGCCAGCACCTGGCGGCGCCCGAAGGTGTCGAACTGCACCAGCTCGGTCGCGCCCACGCCGTCGTCCAGCACGGCCAGGGTGCGCCCGTCGGGCAGGCTGGCGACGCTGGGGATGTCGAAGTGCACCTTGTCCAGGGCCCGGCCCAGCACCTCCGGCTGCGCGCGCAGGGCACTGGCGCGCTGGGTGACCTGGGTGTCGAGGTCGGCCAGGAACTCGTCCCACAGCTCGTCCATCGCCTTGCCGGTGGCCTCGCGCGGGTTGGAGTGGAAGCGCGGCACGATGTTGCCGCTGTAGTTCTCCACGAACTGGCCCACCGCGGCGCGCCCGTAGCGGCGCGCCAGGAAGTCAAAGAAGTAGCCGCCGTAGAGGTAGGACTTGGCCAGCGGCAGGGCGCGGCCGTCCGAGTTCAGCTCATTGAGCTTGAGGAAGCCGCGGGCCTGCTCGGCACGCAGCCAGCCCTCGTAGTTCGGGCCGTAGAGCCGGCCGCGCCCCAGCGTGGCCGCGGCAGCGACACCGCCGTCCTGCGCGCCCTCGAACCAGGTCGCCAGCCCTTCCATTGCCCAGGGCGGCTGGAAGACGTTGGGGAAGAACCAGGCCACGCGGCCGAAGATCATGCGCAGCACGCCCGGGGCGCTGCGCACCTTGTCCAGGTGGATGGCGTGCACCAGCTCGTGCGTGAGCAGCAGGTCCAGCCAGGGGCTGTTGTCCAGCAGCTCGCCGTCCGGCGGCGCCAGGAAGGCGCCCACCAGGTTGTAGGGCAGCGGTGTGGAGAAGCCGTTGGCCACGTCGAACTCGCTGTACACCACCAGCTCGATGCGCCCGCTCGGCACCCACTGCAGCGCCGGGCTGATGCGCGCGTAGGCCCGCTCGGCCGCGCGCGCGACGTTCTCCGCCTGGGCGCGCTGCTCGCCGCGGTAATGCACGCGGAAGTGCGTGCTGTCGGCGCTGCGCCAGTTCGCCCAGGGGTCGGCGCCCAGGGCATGGGCGCTGCCCAGCCAGAGCGTGAGCAGGGCCAGCAAGAGAAGACGAAGGTGGATCAATTTCATCGGGACTCCCTCGGGGCAGCGCGGCAAACAGGGGCGGGGGCCGGCCGCTTCGGCGGCAAGCTTACACGCGGCCCCGGCGAATCCGGGCAGGCGGCATGCGGCTCTTGATCTGGCTGGCACCCGCTGGCCTCGGGGCGTCTCGGCGGCGCCACTGCCCTGTCATCCCGGTGCCATGCAGCGTGGCGTGGCTTGCGGCAAACTCGACGGCTGCCCCGATCTTCCCTGCTTCCTCCGGAGATACCCGACCATGGAACTTGTCCGCCTCGGACGCAGCGACCTGCACGTCACCCCCATCTGCCTGGGCACGATGACCTTTGGCGAGCAGGTCGACCAGGCCACCGCCCACGCCATCCTCGACCGCTCGCTGGAGCGCGGCGTCAACTTCATCGACACCGCCGAGATGTACGCCGTGCCCGCCAAGCGCGAGACCTATGGCGCCACCGAGACCATCCTCGGGAACTGGTTCGCCGCCCGCCCCGGCGCCCGCCAGAAGCTGGTGCTGGCCACCAAGGTGGCCGGGCCCGCGCGCGGCATGGACTGGATCCGCGGCGGCAGCCCGGACCTGACCGTGCAGGACATCCTCAGCGCCTGCGACGACAGCCTGCGCCGCCTGCAGACCGACGTCATCGACCTCTACCAGATCCACTGGCCGGTGCGCCACGTGCCCGCCTTCGGCAGCATCTACTTCGAGCCGAAGAAGCTCAAGCCCTGCAGCGCCATCGAGCAGCAGCTCGAAGCCCTGCAGCGCCTGGTCCAGGCCGGCAAGGTGCGCGCGGTGGGCCTGTCCAACGAGACGCCCTACGGCCTGGGCGAGTTCATCCGCCTGGCCGAGTCCGCCGGCCTGCCGCGCGTGGCCACGGTGCAGAACCCCTACTGCCTGATCAGCCGGGCGGTGGACAACGGCCTGGACGAGGTGATGCACCACCACCAGGTCTCGCTGCTGGCCTACTCGCCGCTGGGCTTCGGCCTGCTGACGGGCAAGTACGACGCCATCGGCCTGAACGACCCCGAGCAGCGCCCCGGCCGCATGGCCCTGTACGACAGCATGAAGGCGCAGCGCTGGGGCCGCGCCGAGGCGCTGGACGCCGCGCGGCTCTACAACGCCCTGGCACGCGAGCATGGCCTGACCCCGGCGCAGCTGGCGCTGGCCTTCTGCTACCGCCGCTGGACGGTGGCCAGCACCATCATCGGCGTGACCAGCGTGGCCCAGCTCGACGAGGACCTCAACGCCTGGGGCACCGAGCTGAGCCCCGAGCTGCTCAAGGCGGTCGACGCGATCCGCTGGCAGCATCGCGATCCGGCGCAGTGAGGTCATCGGCGGTAGGTGCGCCGCCGCCCGCAGCCCGGCGCACGATGTCTGGTCGAGGAGGATTCGCATGTCCTGGTTCATCACCGTCCTGAAGAAGTACGCCACCTTCAGCGGCCGCGCCTGCCGCAGCGAGTACTGGTACTACTTCCTGTTCTACCTGCTGATCAGCGTCGTGCTGTCGCTGATGGACGGCATCCTGGGCGCCGATCCCCAGGGCGGCGGGGTGCTCGGTGCGCTGTTCGCGCTGGGGACGCTGCTGCCGACGATCGGCGTGGGCGTGCGGCGCCTGCATGACATCGGCAGGTCGGGCTGGTGGCTGCTGATCGGGCTGGTTCCGCTGGTGGGCGGCCTGGTGCTGCTGTGGTTCGCGGTCAAGGACAGCGATCCCGGCGACAACGCCTACGGGCCCAACCCGAAGCTGGCCGGCGCGGTCGAGCCCTGATGCCGCTGCGTCCCGCACTGTCCGGCACTGTCCGCGGGCCGCGGTACATTGCGGTGCGCCTCAACCACCACGGATCCCGCCATGAATGCCTCCCTTCAACCCCAGCGCCCCACCGGGGCCTTCGTCGGTGCGTCCTGGGCGGCGCTGCTGGTCGGCGCGATTACCTTCCTGGTCGGGCTGTGGAACGCCGCGATGCCGCTCAACGAGAAGGGCTACTACTTCACCATCCTGATGTACGGCCTGTTCTCGGCGGTGTCGCTGCAGAAGTCGGTGCGCGACCGGCTCGAAGGCATCCCGGTGACGGGGCTGTACTTCGGCCTGTGCTGGGTGTCGCTGACGCTGGCGGTGCTGCTGCTGGCCGTGGGGCTGTGGAACGCCACGCTGGCCGCGAGCGAGAAGGGCTTCTACGCGATGTCCTTCCTGCTGGCGCTGTTCGGTGCGGTGGCGGTGCAGAAGAACGTGCGCGATCTGGCCCATTTCAAGGACGACGCCGGCTTCGCGGACGGCCAGAACGGCAACTGAGCGGGCGCGCTGACCCGGCGCTCCGGGGCAGCGACCCGGTTGCGTTCAGCCGCATCGGTCGGATCAGGGGGCTGGTGAGGGGGCGGTGCCCGCGAGCGTGCGGGTGATGCGCTCGGCGTCGAAGCCGCGCTGGGCTTGGCCACGCACCAGCACCGTGGGGGTGCCGGGCCGGCCGAGGCGGTCGTATTCCTCGGCACAGGCGGCATCAAGGTCGACGAAGCACTCCTGGAACGGGAGGGCGTGGCGGTTCAGCCAGCCGCGCGCCTGGGTGCAGAAAATGCAGGTGGTCGATGAGAGCATGCGGATGTCGCCCGGGCGGGCGACAGCACGCAGCGCCTCGGCCCGCTGGTGATGCACCCAGGCGCGGGCGCCCTCGGCGACCGCCGCGGCCACGACGACCACCAGTGCCAGCGAGGCAAAGCCGCGCCAGCCGGGGCGGCGTGACGGCGGTGGAGCCGGGTTGGGGCGTGCGGCGGGCATGGCGTATCGCAGGGCTCAGTGGCGCTTCTTGCCGTGGCCCTTCTTCTCATGGGCATGTGAGCGCACGGTGGGGTGGTGCGGCGCGGGGGCGGGCGCGGCGGCAGCCGGCGCGGCCTTCTGGCCGAGCTTGCTTTCCTTGCCGGCCAGCAGCTTGCCGATGTTGGCCTGGTGGCGCCAGACGAGCAGGGCGCTCATCGCCAGCACCGCCAGCGTGGCGCCGGAGGGCCCCCAGCCGATCACCTCGATGACCGGCGCGGCCACCGCAGCGATCAGCGCGGCCAGCGAGGAATAGCGCGTGAAGTAGGCCACCGCCAGCCAGACCAGCAGCACCGCCAGGCCGAGCAGGACGTTGAGCCCCAGCAGCACGCCCGCCGCGGTGGCCACGCCCTTGCCGCCCTGGAAGCGGAAGAACACCGGCCAGAGATGGCCCAGGAAGGCGGCCAGGCCGACCCAGGCGGCACTGGTCTGGTCCAGCCCGATGCGCTCGCCCCAGAGCACGACGGCCAGCACGGGCAGCAGACCCTTGAGCAGATCGAACAGCAGCGTGAAGACGGCGGCCTTCTTGTTGCCCGAGCGCAGCACGTTGGTGGCACCGGGGTTGCCCGAGCCGTAGCTGCGCGGGTCGTTCAGACCCATGAAGCGGCTGACGATGACGGCGAAGGAGAGCGAGCCGATCAGGTAGGCGGCCAGCAGGGCCAGGGCATTCCAGAGCAGGGTCATGGTGGGGGCTTGGGGAGGTGTTCTTGTGGGAGCGTTGGGGGCGATGTGCGGTCAGGCGCTTGCCGGGTCGGCCGCCTGCACCGGCCGGGCCTGCAGCACGCGGGTGAGCACCTCGGGCTCGATGCCCACGAGGTAGCCACGCCGACCGCCATTGATGTAGATGCGCGGCAGGTCGAGGATGCTGGCCTCGACGTACAGCGGCACCGCCTTGCGGAAGCCGAACGGCGAGGTGCCGCCGACCTGGTAGCCGCTGTGGCGCTGCGCCACCTCGGGCCGGCAGGGCTCGATCTTCTTCAGGCCGGCCTGGCGGGCCAGGTTCTTGGTGCTGACCCGGCGGTCGCCGTGCATCAGCACGATCAGCGGCCGGGCGTCCTGGTCCTGCATCACCAGGGTCTTGACGACCGCGTGCTCGTCCACGCCAAGCTGCCGCGCGGATTCGGTGGTTCCGCCGTGCTCGACGTAGTCGTAGGGGTGCTCGGTGAAGTTCACCCCCTGCGCACGCAGGAACTGGGTGGCGGGGGTTTCGCTGACGTGGGTGGTCTTCTTGGCCATCTTGGATGGTCGGGGTCGAACAGGAACGGTCCGTGGGTCGGCGGGGATCAGCCCAGGCCGAGCAGCGCCGGGTCGCCGCGGCCGGCGCGCACCAGCACCGGCTCGCTGCCCGTGAGGTCCACCACGGTGGTGGGCTGCGCCGGGCAGGCGCCCGCATCGACGATGGCCTGCACCAGCCGGTCGTAGTGCTCCAGGATGGCGTTGGCCTCGTTGAGCGGCTCGGTCTCGCCGGGCGGGATCAGGGTGGTGCCCAGCAGCGGCTGGCCGAGCAACTCCAGCAGATCCTGGGTGACGCGGTGGTCGGGCACGCGCAGGCCGATGGTGCGTCGAGAGGGGTGCGACACGCGCCGCGGCACCTCCTTGGTGGCTTCCAGGATGAAGGTGTACGGCCCCGGGGTGGCGCTCTTGAGCAGGCGGTATTGGCGGTTGTCCACGCGCGCGTAGCTGGCGAGCTCTGAGAGGTCACGGCACAGCAGCGTCAGGTGGTGCTTCTCGTCCACGCCCCGGATGCGGCGCAGCTGGTCGGCTGCGGCCTTGTCGTCGAGGTGGCAGACCAGGGCGTAGCTCGAATCGGTCGGGATCGCAGCGACACCCCCCGCATCAATGATGGCCGCGGCGTGCTTGAGCAGGCGCGGTTGCGGGTTGACGGGATGGACTTCGAAGTACTGGGCCATGGCCGGATTGTCCACCCGAGCCGGCCAGCGTGGGCCCCTGTCGGGTCGATCGGCATGGCCGCCAGGCTCAGGATCGGCGCCGACGCAACGCCTGGCCGGTTCAGCGCGGCACGGGTGCGGCCGGCGGTATGGGCACTGGTTCTGCCATCGCGCGCTGGATGCGCCCGCCCAGCCGCTCCCACACCGGCGTGAGGCCGGCGGGCAGGGGCGGCAGGCCACCCAGGTCGATGCGGCTCTCGCCGGGCGAGTGGAAATCGCTGCCGCGCGAGGCGACCAGGCCCAGCTCGCGGGCCAGGTCGGCGTACTTGGCGTACTCCGCGACCGAGTGGCTGCCGGTCACCACCTCCACCCCCTCGCCGCCGTGGGCCTGGAACTCGGTGAACAGGGCGTACTCCTCGGTGGGCGAGAAGCGGTAGCGGCCCGGGTGGGCCACCACGGCCGTGCCGCCGGCCTCGGTGATCCAGCGCACGGCGTCGCCCAGGCGGGCCCAGCGGTGCGGCACGAAGCCGGGCCGGCCCTCGGTGAGGAAGCGGCGGAACACCTCGCCGGTGTCGCCGCAGACCCGTGTCTCGACCAGGAAGCGCGCAAAGTGGGTGCGCGAGATCAGCTCCGGGTTGCCGACGTACTTCAGCGCGCCCTCGTAGGCGCCGGGGATGCCCACCCGCGCCAGGTCGGCGGCCATCTCGCGGGCGCGCTGCTCGCGCCCGCCGCGCGTGGCGGTCAGGCCGGCGGCGAGCTGGGCGTCGTCGGCATCGAAGCCCAGGCCGACGATGTGCACCGTCTCGCCGGCAAAGGTCACCGAGATCTCGGTGCCGGTGAGGTAGTCCAACCCCAAGGCATTGGCGGCGGCACGGGCGCGCGGCTGGCCGCCGATCTCATCGTGGTCGGTCAGCGACCACAGCTGCACGCCGTTGCCCTGCGCGCGTGCTGCCAGCTGCTCCGGGCTGAGCGTGCCGTCCGACACCGTGGAGTGGCAGTGCAGGTCGGCGTTGAGGCCGGGTGCAGGGGACGGGGGGCGAGTCGCGCGGGCAGGGCTGTTCACCCCGGCATTCTAGGAAGGCGAGACGGCCGGCGCTGTCACAGGGTCAACAGGGCCGGCCGGGGGACGGCTGGGTGAATGGCTGGGGGACCGGCCGGGTTCAGGCGGGCAGGGGGGCGTCGCAGCGCGGCAGCCAGGCGGCTGCTTCGGCCGCCGGGCGGGGGGGGCTGAAGAGGTAGCCCTGCGCCGCCTCGCAGCCCAGGGCGGTGAGGAAGGCCAGTTGCTCGCTGGACTCCACCCCCTCTGCCAGCACCGAGATGCCCAGGCTGCGCCCCAGCGTCACCATGGTGCTCACCAGCTGGGCGTCGTTGGCATCGCCGGGCAGGTCGTTGATGAAGCTGCGGTCGATCTTGAGCTTGCCCACCGGGAAGCGCTTCAGGTAGGCGAGCGACGAGTAGCCCGTGCCGAAGTCGTCGATGGCCAGCTGCACGCCCTGGGCCTGCAGCGAGCGCAGGAAGCCCTCGGCGTGTTCGCCCTGTTCCATCAGGCCGGACTCGGTGATCTCCAGCTCCAGCCGGTCGGGGGGCAGCCCGGAGGCGGCCAGGGCGGCGCGCAGGCGCTCGTCGGTGCCGCCGCGGCGCGCTTCGACCGGCGAGAGGTTGATCGCGATGCGGCCGAAGTCCAGCCCCGCATCCAGCCAGGCGCGGCCCTGGCGGCAGGCCTCGCGCGTCACCCAGTCGCCCAGCGCGATGATCTGGCCGGTTTCCTCCAGCATCGGGATGAAGATGGCCGGCCCGACGGGCGGCAGGTCGGGCTGGTCCAGGCGCACCAGCGCCTCCAGGCCGACCAGCCGCTGGTCGCTCAGGCGGTACAGGGGCTGGTACCAGAGCTGGAACTCATTGCGCTCCAGGGCGCGGCGCAGGCGGTTGTCCAGCGCGAGGCGGTACTGCGCCGCCTCGGTCATCGACCCGGTGTAGTAGCGGTAGGTGTTGCGCCCGGCGCGCTTGGCCTGGTACATCGCGGCGTCGGCGTCGCGCACCAGCTCGCCCACGCTGTGGCCATCGTTCGGGTAGAGGCTGATGCCGATGCTGGCCTGGACGTACACCGAGGTGTCGCCGATGCGGAAGGGCTCGTCCAGCAGGTGGAGGAGGTCCTGGGCGACGTGGCCGGCGTCCTGCTGGTCGCGCAGGTGCTCCATCACCAGCACGAACTCGTCCCCGCCGAGGCGGCCCAGCGTATCTTCGCGTCGGGTGCGCTGGGAGAGCCGGGCGGACACGGCCATCAGCAGGTGGTCGCCGGCGTCGTGGCCGAGGCTGTCGTTGACGGTCTTGAAGTTGTCCAGGTCGATGAACAGCACCGCCACCTGCGTTTCCAGCCGCTGGGCGGCGGCCAGCGCATGCTCCAGGCGCGACAGCACCATCGGCCGGTTGGGCAGCTGGGTCAGCGGGTCGTAGTGCGCCATGTGCTGCAGGCGCTCCTCGGTCAGCTTGTGCGAGGTGGTGTCGGTGAACACCGCGACGTAGTGGCTGGGCCGCCCCTGCCCATCCCTGACCGTGGCGATGGAGATCCACTGGGCGTAGAGCTTGCCATCCTTGCGGTGGTTCCACATCTCGCCCTGCCAGTGGCCCTGCGCGGCCAGCGTTTGCCACATCTGCTCGTAGAACGCGCTGTCCTGCCGGCCGGACTGCAGCAGTTGGGGGCGCTGGCCGATCACCTCCTCCTCGCTGTAGCCGGTGATCTCGGTGAAGGCGCGGTTGACGGAGACGATGGTGGACGTCAGGTCGGTGACCATCACGCCGTCCTGGGTGCTCTCCAGCGCCGCGGCGTGCAACTTCATGCGCTCCTGGGAGTCGCGCAGCGCGGCCTCGCGGGCGTACTGTGCGCGGGCAAAGGCGATGTCCGCGGCCACCTCCTCGAACAGCTGCTGCTCGTCCGCGTCGGCGGGGTCCAGGTGGGTGTGCGCGAGCACCAGGGCGGCGTCGCAGCGCGTGTCGCAGCGCAGCGGCAGGGCCACCAGGTCGAAGGCCTGCCCGTCCGGGGTGTTCCAGGTGTCCTGCGCCCAGTGGGGCTGCCCGTGGGCGATGGCCTGCCAGGCCGACCGTGCCGCGACGGCGGGCGGTTCAGGTGCCGGGCTGGCACCCCCCGGGGCTGAGGCCGCGGCCTGCGCGAGCGTGCGCGCCGGAGACTCCGGCGTCTCGGCGGTGCCGTCGAAGCTCAGTACCCAGGCGGCGCGGAAGTTCCCCTGCGTGATCGCCATGGCACAGATGCGCGTGAACAGGTCGGGCTCGCTGTGGGTCTGGACGATGGCCTGATTGACCTGGCTGAGGAAGCTGTACAGGCGCGAAAGCACCTGCACGCGCCGCTCGGCCAGCTTGCGCTCGGTGATGTCCCAGCTCACCCAGACCACCTGGTCCTGGTCGGGCAGGGCGGCTGCGCGGCCCTCGAAGTGGCGCCGGCCGGCAGGCGTGTCGAGTTCCAGCTCCATCTGGGCCGGCTGGCGGGTCTCCAGCGCCCGGCGGATGGTGGCCATCACGCGCTCGGCCAGCTCCGGCGGCAGGTGCTCCGCCACCGACCGCCCCAGCAGGCTGTCGCTGGGGGCGGCAAACTTCTCGGGCGGCCCCCAGGCGCCCTGGTAGCGCCCCTCGGCGTCGATCAGGAAGGAGACTTCCGGGATCGCCGTGGTGAGCGCGCTCAGCCGGCGCTCGTTGGCGGCCAGTTGGGCCACCGCCCGCTCGCGCTGCTGCTGGCTGCGGTGCATCTGCCACATCAGCGCGGCGGCCAGGCCGCCCACCAGCAGCAGCGTGAAGGTGGTGCGTCGGGCCTGGGCGCGCAGGCGCTCGCCGTGTTCGGCGTGCACGGCCAGTTCGACGTCCATGGCCGCGGACATCAGCTCGCCCTGGTCGGCGCGCAGCGCCAGCGCTGGCGCGGTGGGGCGCTCATCCAGGCGGCTCTGCACGCTGTTGCGCAGGGCCTGCAGCGCGCTCAGGTAACGCGTGGCGGCCTCGCGGCGCGCCTGCGTGAGCTGCGCCGGCAGCTCGATGTCGGCCACGGCCGGGGCGTCCTCGGCCAGCAGGCGGGCCTGGTACAGGGCGGTGGCCAGATCGGCGCTGACCATGGCCGCACTGACGGTGCTGTCGCCGGCACGCAGCCGTTCGGCATAGAGCTGGGCGCGCTGCACGCTCTGCTGTGCCGTCGCGATGGCCTGGCGCGGTCCGACGGTGGCGTCCAGCGTGGCGGTCCAGCTCAGGTGGCCCCAGGCGATCAGCCCCAGGCAGACCAGCGCGAACAGGGCGGTGGCCGCGTATTGCCGCTGGCGGGCAGCGGGCCAGTTCTTCACGGGCGACCCTCCTGCGCGGTGGGCGCGGGGGGCCGCGCTGGGGCGATCGGCAGCTCGTCCGGCTGGAAGCCGTAGGCCTGCGCCAGCCTCTGGTGGGCGGGGCTGCCCAGGAAGCCTGCCAGCGCCGCGTCCAGGCGCGGCAGCCGCTCGTCGCCCAGGCGCATTGCATACGCGGGCAGGCCAGCCGCCCCCGCCATCGCGGGCGCCTGGAAGGGGTCGGCCAGCTCGCCGCCCGGGGCGCCGCTGACCCGCATCGCCCAGCGCAGCGATGGTGCCGACAGCGCGAAGCCCGCCGCTCGGTTGGAGCGCACTGCGGCAATGCCCGATTGCACATCGGGCACCTTCAGCAGGCGCGAGTCGTCGATCCCGGCCGCGCCGGCCAGGGACGCCTCCACGCTGCCGCGGATGACCGCCAGCCAGGCCTGGGGCCGGTCGCGCAGGTCTTCCAGGCGATGCAGCCCCATCGGGTTGAAGGCGGTCACCAGCAGGCCCATTTGCACGCGGGCGGTGGGCCGGGAGAAGGTGATCAGCATGGCCCGCTCGGGCGCGGCGAACAGGCCGGCGGCGATCAGGTCGATGCGGCCCATGCGCAGCTCGTGGATGAGCTGGCCGAATTCCAGGTGCACCCACTCCGGCTCGGGCGGGCCGGCGCGGGTGAGCACGGCGCGCAGGACGTCGGGCGATTCGCCGAACACCCGCCCTTCCAGCCCGACGCCGGCGTAGGGCAGTTCGATGCTGTAGGCCACCCGCAGGCGCTGCGGCGCATCGGCAGAGCGATCAGGAACCACCCACGCCGGCGGGGCCAGCACCATCACCACGCCGATGACCATGCCGGCCAGCACCGCGACGATCCATGCCGACACGCCCAGCGAATGCCTGGCCTCCTTGTCCATCGCCACGCCTCCTGTCCTTCCTTCGGCCTGCTACATGGCCGGCCCGCCGGCGCCCCGCTCCCGGGCCGGCAGGTGTACCGTGCGGGTTGGGGCGGCCGGCTGGACCGGTGTGGCCTTGTCGATCGTGGGCCGCATGGGCCGATTGCTGCGCGATGACGCAACCGCGCGATTTTCTCATTTTGACCCATTCGACCAGGCTTGCCCCCCCAGGTGACCCGGTTTCGACCGATCCAGGGGGGCGTTGGCCCGGCGGGACAGGGGGGCGGCCTGTGTGGTTTCAGCCCTGCCGGATCAGTTGCTGCGCGCGTTCGCCGACCTTGGCGATGACGGCGTCCAGGCTGGACCGCTCGGCCGGATCCAGCGCGTCGAGCAGGAAGGCCACCCGAGCTTCCACCAGCGGCACGACCTTGCGCACCAGCGCCGTGCCGGGCGGCAGCAACTCGATCACCCGGTTGCGCCGGTCGCCGGGATCCTCGCTGCGTTGGATCAGGCCGTCCTGCTCCAGCCGGGTCACCGCGCGGCTGACCTGCATCTTGTCCAGCGTGGTGTGCGCGATCACGTCGGCCGTCTTCATCGCACCGTTCTCGTACAGCGCCGCCACCACGCGCCACTCGTCGCGGCTGAGCTCGAAGCGCTCGGCGTAGACCTGTGCCATCGCGCGGCTCACGGTGTCCGCCAGCACCGCCAGCTGGTAGGGAAAGAAGGACTGCAGCTTGAGGGTCATGGCTGTGCAGGGAGTCGCATGTCGGTGGCGTGAATGGTAACAAACGATATGAACTGGCTTGGGGCGTGTAACGCATCCGGACCTGCGCCGGATCAAGCATTTGAATGACAAACAGGCGGTTCGGCGCGATACCCGAGTGCCGAACGCGGGATCACAAAGCACTTGCGTTATTAGTCACAAGCGTTACTATATGGGCCAGTCGCTGGTCTACCGTGCCGGCGCAACCGAGCCACCCGCACCCGTTGACCGAGGAGACCGCCCCATGAACATCCAGCGCATCCACCACGTTGCCTACCGCTGCCGCGACGCCAAGGAAACCGTCGAGTGGTACCGCAAGCACCTAGGCATGGAGTTCGTGCTCGCGATCGCCGAGGACCAGGTTCCCTCCACCCACGCGCCCGACCCCTACATGCACCTGTTCATGGATGCGGGCAACGGCAACGTGCTGGCCTTCTTCGAGCTGCCCAACTCCCCGGCCATGGGCCGCGACCCCAACACCCCGGACTGGGTCCAGCACATCGCCTTCAAGGTCGGTAGCGTGCAGGAACTGGAAGAGACCAAGGCCCGGCTGGAGGCCAGCGGCATCGCCGTGGTGGGCGTGACCGACCACACCATCTTCAAGTCGATCTACTTCTTCGACCCCAACGGCCACCGCCTGGAACTGGCCGCCGACACCGGCACGCCCGAGATGTACAAGAAGCTCGACGACGTGAAGTGGGAGATGCTGGAAGAGTGGTCCAAGACGCGCCGCGCCCCCAAGCACGCCGCCTGGATGCACGAAAAAGAGTTCACGCAGTGAGCCGAAGCGGCCCCGCCGCTGCCACCGCCCGGTCATGCGCCCTTTGATGCGCCCACTGTTGCGCCCGACCCGGCGCCAGACTGAAGTCCTGCGAGGAGACCCTGTGCTCAAGACCTATACCTACCCCCAGTTCGACTACCGCCAGAGCGCGGAGCAGAAAGAAGGCCGCGTCGCCCGCCACCCGGTGGTGATCATCGGTGCCGGCCCGATCGGCCTGACCGCCGCGTTGGAATGTGCCGCCCGCGGCCTGCCGGCCGTGGTGCTGGACGACAACAACACCGTCAGCATCGGCTCGCGCGCCGTCTGCTACGCCAAGCGGCCGCTGGAGATCTGGGACCGCCACGGCCTGGGCGAAGGCTTCGTCGAGCGTGGCGTGAGCTGGAAGGTGGGTCGCGTATTCCACCGCGAGGAGCAGGTCTACCAGTTCGACCTGCTGCCCGAGCCGCACCACAAGATGCCGGCGATGATCAACCTCCAGCAGTACCACGTGGAGGAAGCCATGGTGGCCGCCTGTGGCCGCAGCCCGCTGGTGGACCTGCGCTGGAAGCACAAGCTGCTGAGCCTGGCGCAGGCCGGCGACGTGGCCACGCTGACGGTGGAGACCCCCGACGGCGTGTTCCAGCTGCAGGCCGACTGGGTGATCGCCTGCGACGGTGCCAACAGCGACACGCGCCGCATGGTCGATGGCCAGTTCACCGGCCAGTTCTTCCAGGACCGTTTCCTGATCGCCGACGTGGTGATGGACGCCAGCTTCCCGACCGAGCGCTGGTTCTGGTTCGACCCGCCCTTTCACCGCGGCGCCGTGCGCCCGGACGGCCAGCGCATGCCCACCAGCGTGCTGCTGCACAAACAGGCTGACAACGTCTGGCGCATCGACTTCCAGCTCGGCTGGGACAGCGACCCCGAGGAGGAGAAGCGGCCCGAGAAGGTCATCCCGCGCATCCAGGCCATGCTCGGCCCCGAGGCCAAGTTCGAGCTGGAGTGGGTGTCGGTCTACCAGTTCGCCTGCCGCCGCGTGGACAACTTCCGCTACGGCCGGGTGATCTTTGCCGGCGACGCGGCGCACCAGGTCTCGCCCTTCGGCGCGCGCGGTGCCAACACCGGCGTGCAGGACATCGACAACCTGATCTGGAAGCTCAAGCTGGTGCTCGACGGCGCCGCACCGCCCGCGCTGGTGGACAGCTACCACGAGGAGCGCGCCTACGCCGCCGACGACAACCTGCGCAACTCGACGCGCTCGACCGACTTCATCACGCCCAAGAGCGCGGCCAGCCTGCGCATGCGCGACGCGGTGCTGGAGCTGGCGCGCAGCGAGGCCTTTGCCCGCCCGCTGGTCAACAGCGGCCGGCTGTCCACGCCGACGCCCTACCTGAGCTCCTCGCTCAACACCGCCGACGAGAGCGAGTTTGCCGGGCGCATGAAGCCGGGCACCAACTGTGCCGATGCGCCGCTGCAGCGCGACGGCCAGCCCGTGTGGCTGCTCGACGCGCTGGCCGAGGCGAGCCGTGGGGCGGGGGACTTCGTGCTGCTGGTCTGGGGCGATGGCGGCGTGGCTGCCGAGGCGGTCAACGCGGGGGCGGTGACGGCGCGCGTGCTGCGCGTCGGCCCGGGCGGGCTGCAGGACGCCACGGGCGTGGCCACCGAGCGCTACGACGCCCAGCCCGGCAGCGTCTACCTGATCCGGCCCGACCAGCACGTGGCCGCACGCTGGCGCAGTTTTGACGCGGCCAAGGTGCAGGCGGCGCTGCGGCGCTGCCTGGCGCAGTGATGACCGTTGCTGCCCTGATGCAGGCATCAACGCCGGCATCGATCCTGCCCATGAACGAGGAGAACCCCACATGCCGATGATCCACACCCCCAACCTGTCCGACCCGGACGGCTTCTACGAGGAGCTGATCGACGCCCAGCGCGGCCTCAGCGACGAGCAGGCCCAGCTGATGAACGCCAAGCTGGTGCTGACGCTGGCCAACCACATCGGCGACCGCGAGGTGCTGCGTGAGGCGTTGCAGGTGGCCCGGCCCCTGGGGGCCGCCACCGCGGGGTGATGTGGTCGGGCGGAGGGGCCCGGATTGATGCGTCCGGGTGGATGAGCCCGGATGGATGAGCCCGGGCGGTGCGGGTGGGCAGGACCCGCCGCCGGGCTGGTGCCGGTATCGATAAAATTGGTAACCGAGCCGGCTGGGTGCCAAGGTGTCTGACGGCCGATCACCTGAAGCCTGACGCCGCCCGCACCATGTCCCTCCGAAGCCCGACCGCCCTCCTGGGCTGGTCCCGCCTGCCGTGACGGCCGACGCGGCCGGTCCACGTCTCGACCGCCGCCGCTGGCTGCAGCGCGGCTGCGGGCTGTGGCCGCTGTCCGGCGGCTGGTGCTGGTCTTCCGGCGCGGCGGCGACCCCCCGGCGCCACGCGCCGGCACATGCCGGGGTCGACCTGCAGCTCTGGGGCTACTACCCCTGGTGGATGCGCGAGGACTGGCGGCGGCGGCGCATCGGCCTGTACGACCGCCTGTCCGTCTTCGAGATCGAGATCGGTGACGACGGCCAGCTGCTCGACACCCAGGGCTGGCCGGTGCGCTGGCAGCCGCTGGGCGCGGCGCTGCGTGCCGGCGGTGGCCGCCTCGACGTCACCCTCTTCCTGGCCCAGGCCGAGCGCTTCGAGCGGGTGTTTGGCAGCGCGGAGCGGCGTGAACACCTGCTGGCGCAGGTCCTGGCGCTGTCGTCCCCGGCGGACGGGGTGAACCTGGACGTCGAGATCTACACGCCGCTGACGGCGGCGGCGCGGCGCGGCTACATGGCGTTCTGCACCGCGCTGGCCGCGGGCCTGCATGGCCAGCGCGGCGGGGCATCGGGCGCCCACCCCAGGGCGAAATCGCTGTCCGTCTTCGGTGTGATGGGGGCGGCGGTCGACCTGTATGAACGCCCGGTGCAGGCACTGATCGACCACGTCGTCGTGCAGGGCTACGACGCCCACCATGCCGACAGCCGGCGTGCCGGCCCGGTGGCACCGCTGCGCGGGCCCTACACCCTCACCTGGGAACGCGCCCTGCGGCACTACCTGGCGCTGGGCTGGCCGCGGCACAAGCTGCTGTTCGGGCTGCCCTTCTACGGCTACGAGTGGGCCACCGAGTCGGCCACGCCCGGGGCGGCGACGCTCGGCCAGGGCCGCCAGATCAGCTACGGCGCGGTGGACGAGCGCCTGCTGCCGCAGATCCGCGTCAATGCCCGCGCCGAGGTGCAGCGGCACGGCCTGCGGCGCGACGCGGCCAGCGGCTCCCCCTACTACGTCTACCGCGACGATGGCGGTCACTGGCGCCAGGGCTGGTTCGAGGACGAGACCAGCCTGGCCGCCAAGCTGGACTTCGTGCGCGATGAGGGCCTGGGTGGCGCCGCAGTGTTCCCGGTGGGCTACGACGACGGCGCGTTCGACGCGCTGCTGCAGCGCCGCTTCAGGGGAAGCTGAGCCGCAGGCTGTGCCGGCCCGGCGGCAGCGCCGGGAACACCAGCGCCGAGCTGAATCGGTCGATGCGCCGCAGTTGCGCCGCGCCGGTGCCGCCCGGCGGGGCGCTGGCCTGCAGGCGGGGTGCCTGGTTGGCGCTGCGGTGGCCCACCAGCAGGGTCAGGCCGCTCACCGGGGCGTTGCCGCTGACGCTGACCTGCAGCTCCAGGGTGTTGGCGTCGGGCATGCGCGCGTCCAGGCGGGCCCGTTGGCGCTGGCGCCACCAGTCGGCGATGGCTCCGCCGGTGGCGATCCAGGCCTGCTGATGGCGAGGGCCGATGTGCCGGGTCAGGATCTCCACCGCCTGGGTCATCAGGGTGCTGTGGGTGGGCCGGTTGAGCAGCTGATCGGTGTCGGCAAAGTTCTGGCTGTGCACGCTCAGCAGCCCCAGCCCGCCCAGGCGCAGGTTGAACTCGTACTCGCCCACCAGCGCAGCGCCCACCTGCGCCGGCGTGAGCTTCAGGTCCATGTAGTTCAGGTCATCGAGCTGGCCGCGCGGCAGCACGACCAACGCCCGGGCCGGATCCGGCGAGCCGGCGAAAACGGGCAGCCGGTCGGCACTGCGGCTCGGATCGGCGGTGTGGTGCTGCAGCCCCAGCGCCATCAACAGGGCCTCGGTGGTCTCGTCGTAGGACTCGGTCGGGGCGCGGAAGCCCCGGCCCACGCCGGCCACCCAGTCGCCCTTGGCGCCCAGGGCACCGCGCATCTCGTCGAGCATGCGCTTGAGGCGGCGCTGCTGCTTGTCGCGTGGCAGGTCCTTGAAGCCGTAGTGCACCTCGCCGTGGAAACCGATCTCGTGGTGGCGCGCCAGGCGCTTCACCAGGTCGGCCTGCTTGCGCACCTCGCTGGTCAGGCAGTAGAAGGTGCCGCTGGCCTGGATCTGTTCGAGCAGTTCGGCGAAGTGGATCGCGTTGGCAAACCCCTCCTCGGTGTCCATCTCGATGAGCTGGGCCGCGCGGGTGCCGTTGGGCCAGGCCGCCAGGTGCACGCTGGGCCGGCGCAGCAGCCAGCGCAGCGCCTGGTCGGCCAACGCCTCGAAGTCACCGGGCTGGAAGCTCCAGGCCGTTTCCGCGTAGCCGAACACGACGCGCCGCCCCGGCCGGGCACCACCCTCGTCGTAGACGATCGCCGAGCTGTGCGAATTCGGCTGCAGCACGGTGCGGGCCCAGTCCAGGTAGGCGGCGGCCTCGACCCCGCCCTTGAGCGCCAGGGGCCGCTCGGCCAGCTCGCCCAGCCAGATCCGCCGCCCGGCGGGCACCTCGCGGTTGACGGGGGTGTCGCCGTAGGGGATCAGGAAGCGCCGGTTCGAGGTCGGCTCGATCTCGCCGGTGACGTCCACCCCGGTCAATTCGCGCAGGAAGCCGTGACCCATCCACTGCCCGCCGACATCGCGCGCGCCGGTGGACCAGGTGGTCAGCAGCTGCCCGCCGATGTCGCGAAAGCGCAGCAGCGCTCCCCGCTCGGCCGCACTGAGCGCCACCGTCGAGGGCAGGACCAGCACGTCCTGCGGTTTTAGCGCGGCCAGCTCCTCCGGGCTGTGCAGTTCCCGGAAGACATGCCCGCGCCCCTGCAGCAGGCGGCGCCAGGGGCCCAGCAGGGCGTCGTGGCTGCCGCCTACGCCGGGCAGGTAGGCGCGCGTGCTGGGTGAGGCGTAGAGCGCCACCTGGCCCTCGGCGCGCGCCTGAACCGGCAACAGCAGTGCCAGCGCCGCGACCAACAGCGCGCAGCCCCGCAGGGTGAGCGGCAGCAGGAAGGCCGCGAGCCTCATCCGCGCAGGGCGCCGTCCGCCGGGCCGGGGGCCGCCAGCGCCGCGAAGGGCGTGCCCGAGGCCGAGGGCAGGTAGGGGCGCAGGAAGACCGGCACGAAGGGCTCCGGCGTGGCCGCGGTGGCCGTGCCCTGGGCACGCCGGGCCCGCTGGCGCTCGCGCCGGGCGCGGAAGATGCTGTAGGCCACCACCGCGGCGGCCAGCGTCAGCAGGTTGATGGCCACGCTCATGTAGGCGAGCAGCACGATCGGGTCGAGTTCCATCTAGATCTTTCCTTCTCTGGTGAGCTTGCCCCAGGTCATGTCGAGGCGCAGCAGTTCTTCAAGGGTGGCGATGAGCTTGGTGATGTCCGAGAAGATGGCGTAGAAGCGGTAGAGCAGCACGCCGGGCAGCAGGCGGGGGTCCTCCTCGTCGAGCACGAGGCAGTAGGTGGTGACGGCCACGTCGAACAGCGCGGCGAGCAGCCACCACAGGAAGAGGTACTCGAAGCTGCCGAAGGCCAGCGTCGCGTGCGTGAAGAAGGCCAGCATGAACAGGCTGAGCACCGGCACCACCAGTGAATCGGCCGCCATGTACCAGAGCGACAGGCTCGCCACCGGGTGCTGGCGCAGCCGGGTGAGCAGGTGGCGGTGCTTGAGCACGCACTGCACGGTGCCGCGGGTCCAGCGGTAGCGCTGGTTGACCAGGTCCAGCCAGCGGCTGGGCGACTCGGCCCAGGCCTGGGCGGTGGGCTCGTAGGTCACGGCCCAGCCGGCGGCCAGCATCTTGAGGGTCAGGTCGCGGTCTTCGGCGAAGGTGTCGCTGTCGTAGCCACCGGCCTCGATCAGCGCCTCGCGACGGAAGACGCCCAGCGGCCCGCCGATCACGCTGACCGCCCGCACGGAACTCTGCGCACGCCGCTCCAGCGCCAGGCCCTGGATGTACTCGATGGCCTGCAGCCGGGTGGCGAGGTTCTCCCGGTTGGCCACCTTGACGTTGCCGGCCACGGCGCCCACCGTGGGGTCGTCGAAGTGCGGCACGCAGGCGCGCAGTGCGTTCGGGCTGATGCGGCTGTCGGCGTCCATGTTCAGCACCAGCGAGCCACGCGCCTGTGCCAGGCCCACGTTGAGCGCGGAGGACTTGCCGCCGTTGGGCTTGCGGATCACCCGCACCCGCGAAGACTCGCGTGCCGCCTCCTGGGCGCGCAGGTAGGTGTCGTCCGACGAACCGTCGTCGATCACCAGCACCTCGTAGCAAGGGTAGTCCAGCTCCAGCAGCGAACGCACCGACTGGCGGATCACCGGGCCCTCGTTGTAGGCGGGCACCACGATGGAGATGAAGGGCAGCGGCCGCCCGGCCTCGGCCATCGCGGCGGCGCGCGGCGCTTCGTCCTCCTCGCCGGGGCGCAGGGCGGTGTCGACGCCCGAGGCGGTCAGGAAGGCGACGTAGCGCAGCATCAGCAGCGCCACATAGAGGCTCAGCAACGTCAGCGCCGGGCCGCTGTGGCCGAACTCGACGCCGTCGAGCGTGCTCATCACGTGCCAGGTCAGCACCGCGCGCTCGTTGAGCAGCGGCAGCAGCAGCGTCAGCGGCAGCAGCACCAGCAGCAGGGTGAGCAGCACCACCACCTTGCCCTGGCCGGGCCGGCGCCGGCGCAGCCAGGCCAGCAGCGTGGCCAGATGCGTCCTCAGGCTCATGCCCGCCGTTCTCCCCGCGTTCATCCGCGGTTCACCAGAGCTTTTCGAGCGCGGCCAGCACGCTCGTCGCCCGGTAGCTGGACTGGCCGCGCCGGGTGGTCTCGTGCGAGGCCTCGGCCCGCAGCGCCCAGTCCGCGCTCAGCCAGCGCTTGCCGCCCGCAGACAGGGCCCAGCCGTTGGCGCCCTCGCCACCCAGGCGCTGGCTGCGCTTGAGCTCGCCCTGCAGCTCCCACTGCGCCTCCCAGCGGCCCCAGGCCAGGCCGAGGTTGGCGGTGTAGTGGCCATCGGCCGGGGACCAGTAGCGCGCCTCGGCGCGCTCGGCCCGGCGGGCCGACAGGCCGGCGAAGGCCTTCAGGCCCAGGCTCGCGGGCAGGGGCTGCCAGGCCGGCGTCACGCGCAGGCTGGCATCGTCGATGCGATTGCCGTCCGAGACGGCGTAGCGGGTCCACTGGCCCTGCCACTGGCCGCTGCGGTGGTCGGCCTGGGCGCCGAGTTCGACCATGCGGGCGGTCAGACCGTCCTGCAGGGCGCGCGGGCTGAAGGCCAGCTGGCCCCAGTTCACCCGGCCGGCGCGCAGGCTGAGGCCGCCGTCGAGCAGGCGCACGCCGGCCTCGCCGAACAGCCGCGTCTGCGGCTGCTGCTGCGCGGTGAGCTGCAGCTGCGGCGCCCACGACAGGCCGCGGTGCTCGTAGCGCAGGCCGAGTTCGCGCGGGTTCAGGCTGACCTGCCCCGGCGCATCGGTTTCGTGCCGGCCCTCGGCCGTCAGCTCGAAGACCTGGGCCAGGTCCGGGTGCCACCAGCGGTGCGACAGCGTCAGGCTGCTGCGGCGTGCCTCGCTGGAGTCGCCGACGTGGCCAAGCTGCACTGTGCTGCGCGGTCGCAGGTGACGGCCGGCCGCAGCCAGGCCGGCACGGGCCTCCACATGGCCAGGCTCCTGCGCCAGCACGCTGCGAAACAGCGGATCCGCCAGCTCGGGACGGCCACTCCACAGCCGCACGTGGGCGATGCCGAGCCGGCCCTCACGTGCCAGCGGCGTGCCAGCCAGCGCCCCATAGTGCTCGATCGCGCGGGGGTAGTCGCCCGTCCAGGCCAGGCTGTTGGCCAGGCGCAGGCGCAGGTCGTGGTCGCCGGGGCGCTGCTGGATCTCGGCCAGCCCCAGCCGGGCCGCCTCGGCGTAGCGGGCCTCTTCGTAGGCCTGGGTGGCGGAGTCCGCCGGTGCGGGGGGCGCCGGGGAAGCCGGTGCGGTCGTGGTGGCCGCAGCCGCCGGGACGGTGTCGCTGCTGGCCAGCTGTGCCCCAGCCTCGGGCAAGGACGTGCGGGCGGCGAGGGGCGTGCGCGCCTTCCGGCCGGCCTTGGCCGCCGTCGTCCCTGTTCCTGCCCCCGTCTGGGCCAGTGCGGGCGCCGGTGCGGGCAGCAGTGCCAGGGCCAGCAGGGAGGCCAGCAGCGGCCCGATCAGCACCCGCGAGTGCACCGACCGCTGGCTGCCCGGCATCGTCACGACGTTGTGCGCGTTGCCCGTCTGTGCGCTGGCGGGGACGTCACTCAGGTCCTGGCGCAGGTCGTCCAGGCGCTCGGCGATCGCCTCGTCGGCGAACAGGCTGGTGCGCTTGACGCCCTGCTGCAGACCCTGGTTGCTCAGCCAGCGGTTCACGACCTGCACCGCGTCGCGCTCCCGGCAGCCCTGCAGCAGGAAGACCAGCGTGTCCGCCGTGCGGGTGGCCAGGTCGCCCCGCCGGGCCGCGCAGGCCGCGGCGGCGTCCCAGTCCACGTCGCTCTCTCGTCGGACCTCGACTTCGGCCAGGGTCGAGGGCACCTCCAGCGCGCGGTTGCGCTGCAGCGCCGCATCGGCCTGCTGCAGGAACAGCCCGTTGGCCAGCCAGCCACTGGCCGGCGGTTCCACGAGCATGGGCTGCCAGTCCTCCAGCGCCAGGCTGGCCGGCACGGTGATGACCTCGGGCGGTGCCACGCGCTCGCCTGTGAGCAGGGCGGCCCAGGTGCTCGGCGGCGCCACGGCCGCCAGCACGTTGTCCACGCCGGCGCGCAGCAGCAGCTTGCGCTGCAGGTGCTCGCGCACGCGGTAGCGCGACTCGCGCACCACGATGCGGGCGTGGGGCCCCAGCAGGGCGCGCAGGTCCTGCATCTGCTGCACGAACAGGCCGAAGTCGGTCGATTCGCCCAGCGCCACCAGCGCGTTGGCGCCCTTCTTCTGGCTGGCCACCCGGGTCAGCAACTCATTGATGCTGCGCGCACGCAGCCACTGGACCTGCGTGGCGAGCGCATCGAGCCCGGCCTCGGCCGGGCCGACGTACCACACCCGCTGCCGGCCCCGCGGTGCGCGCGGACTGCTGCGACCTTCGCGACCTTCCTCGGCGGTGGCTGGGGCCTGGCCTCGGGCCGGCAGATCGGCAGGGGTGGCGGGGCCGGCGGCCTGGGGGGGCAGGGCATGGGTGCTCGTATCGGCGCCGAACGACAGGCTGCGCCCGACTTGATCGCCGGCCGGCGTGTGCCAGAAATCCATCTGCATGAGCAGGCCGTTGGCCTCGGGCTGCACCCGGGCGACGCCGCAGAAGTGCTGCAGGGCGGCCTGGTTGCCGTCCAGGATCGGCCGGCTGGCGCTGCTGCGCAGGAACAGCAGCAGCATCGTGTGGCCGCGCTGCCGGGCCCATTCCCCGTAGATGCGGGCTTGCTGGACCACCGCCTGGTGGTCGTGCGGGGTGAACAGGTCGTCCGACTGGTCAATGACGATCAGCGCACCGTCCTCGATGCCGAAGTGATCGAGCTCCTGCACGTAGCCTGCCGCGCCGCGGCGGAAGAGGTGGGTGTCGTGGTCCGCGTTGGCCGTGAACAGCTTCAGGCGCTGCTGCTCGAAGGCCGCCGACAGCTCGGTTGGCGCACCACCCTGGCGCAGCACCGTGGCAAAGGTGCCCTGGTCCGGGCTGAGCGGCGTGATCAGCACGCAGGGCCGGCCTTCGGCCAGGGCCGCGCGGATCGGCGCGACCCAGAGCGCGCCCCGGGCGGCGGCGGTCTCCAGGCCGATGGCGTACAGCGCGCCGCGTTCCAGGCGCGATGGGAACACCGGACTGTCTTCCTTGCCTTGCGCTGGCGATCGGCTGGCGGCTCGGCCGGTTGAACTCATCTGAACACTCCCTCCGGGACATGGATGGCGATGGCATCACGACAGGGCAACGCACATCAGGAAACAATTAGATGGGAAATCTTCACATTTATTGTATCGACTGAGATTTCCGTTTCGGACGTCGTCCTTTCGCTGCAAATGAAAAACGCACGTAATTGGATGATACGCGCGTGATTTAAGTCACATTTACGGCCATCGTGCGTTCGGCTACATGATCCGATGTCGCGCAGATGTGACGCAGATGCGGTGCGGATGTGATGTGGCACTGCGCGCTGACCAGCGCGCCGGGCGCTGTGCCGGCGTGTGGATGCCTGCCGGTGCGGCGCAAGGCGGCTGCCATCCCGCCATCGCGGGGTAGCAGCCGGTCACGTCGGCAGCAAGTTGTGTCGTTGGCGACAGTTCAGGGCTGGGCCCGGCGTGGGACGCAGGTGGCTGCCTGCACGCCTTCGGCAGCCAGCGCGGCCGGCAGCGGGTCGCCCATCAGCAGGGAGGCCGCCAGTTCGCTCGCCGCGGCCGCGCTCTGGATGCCGTAGCCGCCCTGGCCGGCGCACCAGAACAGGCCGGGGCAGGCGCTGTCCCAGCCAATCACCAGCTCGCCATCGGGGGCGAAGGTGCGCAGGCCGGCCCAGGTGGCGGCCGGGCGGCGGATCCGCAGGGTGGTGGCGCGCTCGATGGCGTCGATGCCCAGCGCGATGTCCAGCTCCTCGGGGCGCACGTCGTGGGCAGCGCAGTCGTCGGCATTGGCGGGCGAGCCCAGCAGCCGGCCGGCGTCGGGCTTGAGGTACCACCGCTCGTCCACATCCACCAGCAGCGGCCAGCGGCTCACGTCCACGCCCGGCGGCGCGTCGAAGGTGAAGGCGCTGCGCCGGCGTGGCTGCAGGCCCACGGACGGTGCCCCGCACAGCCGGGCCACGTCGTCGGCCCAGGCGCCGGCGGCGTTGACGATGCAGCCGGCCTCCACCCGCTGGCCGTCGGCCAGCCGCAGGGTCCAGGCGCGTTCGGCATGGCGGGTCACCTCGATCAGCTCGGCCTGGCGCCGGAGCGCGCCGCCGGCCGCATGCAGGCCGCGCAGGAAGCCCTGGTGCAGCGCGTGCACGTCCAGATCCTGTGAGTCCGGGTCGAGCAGGCCGGCGGCGACGCGTTCGGGGCGCAGGCTGGGCACGCGCGCGAGGATCTCCGCGGCGCCCAGCTCGCGCAGGCCCGGGCAGGTCGCGGCCAGCTCGGCGCGCAGCGCCTGCAGCGCTGCGAGCTGCTCAGGCGCGGCGAGGTAGATCACGCCGCGCGGCGTCATCAACCGGCCCATGGCCAGCTCGGCGGGCGGCGCGGCGTAGAAGGCCTCGCTGGCGCGGGTCAGCGCCCGCACGCCGGGCGGGCCGTACGAGGCCATGAACATGGCTGCCGAGCGGCCGGTGCTGTGGTAGCCGGGCTGCTCCTCGCGCTCCAGCAGCAGCACGCGCGGGCGTCGCGGGTGGGCGGCGAGGCGCCAGGCCAGGCTCGCACCGGCGATGCCGGCACCGACAATCGCGATGTCGGCTCGAAGGGGTTCGGTGGGCATGGGGCGATGGTACGCAGGCCCGGTGCCGGCGGCCGGACCCCGTCGAGCCCTGTCGAACTCCCTTGGCCCACGTCAACCGCGCCTCGTCGCCGGCGCCCGCCCATGACCATCTTCCTGATCCGCCACGGCGAGACCGCCCTCAACGCAGCGCGTGTGCTGCAGCCGCCCGACACACCCCTGTCGCCGCGGGGCCTGGTCCAGGCCGAGGCGCTGGCACGCCGGCTGGCTGCGCTGCGGCCCGCCGCCGTGCTCAGCAGCGACCAGCCGCGCGCCGCGCGCACTGCCGAGGCGATCGCGTCGGCCTGCAGGCTGACCGTCCAGCCCAGCGAGCTGCTGCGTGAGCGGCACTTTGGCGAGTGGCGCGGCCGCGCCTACGACGACCTGCCGGCCGATGTGCTGCGCAGCGAGGCGCCGCCGCCGGGCGGTGAGTCTGGCGCGGCATTCCGCGCCCGGGTGGATGCGGGCTTCGTGCAGATCCTGCAAGGGCATGCCGCCCTGGCCGGGGCCGGGCCGCTGGTGGTCGTCAGCCACGGCCTGGTGATCTGGGACCTGCTGGCGCGCCACCTGGATCGCGCCGGTGCACCGATGCCGACGCACCTGGGCAACACCAGCCTGACCGTGTTCGCCGCCCATGCGCCCCATGCCGTCCGGCTGCTGGCCTGCACGCGCCACCTGGAGGGCGAAACGGCGGTGGCGGACGACCCGCGCGCGCTCTGCGGCGGGTGAGCGTCACCCCTGTCAGGGGTCAGTAGGCCAGCAGCGAGCGGGCGGCCGCCTGGAGGCTGGCAGGGGAGGCGTCCGGCAGCGCCAGCGTTCCGGCCTGGGCCAGGCCGCTGAAGTGCTGGTGCAGCGACCGCTCGTAGCCCGGGTCGTAGTGGCGCTGCATCAGTTCGGCGAAGACCTGTGCCACCGCGCCGGCACGGGCGGCGGCCTGCCACGCCTGCACCTGCTCACGCCCGCGCAGCTCGATCAGGTTCTCCAGCAGGGTGCAGAGCCGCTCGGGGTCGTCGCGCAGGAAGGCGTAGTCCTCCAGCAGCAGCTGCACGCGTGCGTCGTCGGGCAGTTGCAGCATCAGGCAGTGGCCGTGCTTGCGCATGCGCTCGATCAGCGCGGCGGGGACCCACAGGCGGCCGATGCGCAGGCTCTCGCTTTCCACGAAGACGGGCCGCGCGGGGTCCAAGCGGCGCAGCCGGTCCCAGATGCGCGTGTCCAGCGCCTTCTGGCTGGGCTGGGGCTGGTTGGGCAGCTCGCCGAGGACCGAGCCGCGGTGGGCGGCCAGCTCCTCCAGGTCGAGCACCTGGGCGCCCTCGGCGGCCAGGGCGTGCAGCAGGCGGGTCTTGCCGCAGCCGGTCTTGCCGCAGACGACGCGCCAGTCGAAGCGCGCGGGCCACTGCAGCAGGTCCTCGCGCACCCCGGTGCGGAAGGCCTTGAAGCCGCCTTCGACCAGGTGGGTGCGAAAGCCGATGCGTTCGAGGAACCAGGCCAGCGTGCCGGAGCGGTCCCCACCGCGCCAGCAGTAGACCAGCGGGCGCCATTCGCGTGGCAGCGGGCGCACCCAGTCGTCGATGTGCCGGGCGACGTTGCGGGCCACGAGGGCGGCGCCCACCTTGCGCGCCTCGAAGGCGTTGACCTGCTTGTAGAGCGTGCCGACGATGCGGCGCTCCTCATCGTCCAGCACCGGCCAGTTCACTGCGCCGGGCAGGTGATCCTCGGCGAACTCCCCGGGCGAGCGGGCGTCGATGATGGCGTCGAAGGCGGACAGGTCGGCCGCGGCCTGGGTGGCGGGAATGCGGTGCAGGGACATGCCGCGATTGTCACCGTGCCGCAGCCTGGGCGCTGGCGGGACGGGGCGCAGGTGTCGGTGGTCAGGCCGCGGGCAGGCCGGCGGCCGGTGCGCGGCCCTGCAGGGCCTGGCGTGCGATCAGCAGGTCGAGCGCTTCGCAGACGTCGCTCATGCGCCCGCTGATCAGGGTGCGCTGGCCGTCGCAGGGATCGACGGTGCAGCGTGCGCCGCCCTGCGGTGGCCGGCCATTGCGGCGCACGACGGCCGCGCTCACCGGTATCGGCCGCGCGGCCGCGGGACGCAGGAGCGCCGGACGGAGGGTGGCGGCCGCCCGTGCCGTGCCGGGCTCCGCCTCGGCCAATCGTGCCGACGACGCAGGCTGCGCTGGCGGTGCAGCACCCGGGCCCGCCGCGGCCTCGTCCACACCGAAGCGGCGCAGCCGATGGATCAGGCGCGTGCCCAGTTGGCGGGTCAGGCGGGTGGCCAGGGAGTCGGTCATCGTGGTGCTCCATCCGTGAGTCGCTGAGCGTCAGCGGGATGACGGATTCATCGGCCCGTCCGGCGCGGGCTGAACCACGCAAGTGCGGGGGGTGTCGCCGGGTGGGCTTTGCGCGCTTCGGTGTAGCGCCACCACGGGCGGGACTCGGCGCCCCGCAGGAAGTCGATCGCGGCCATGAAGGTGTCGAGCACGCAGGGGTCCTGGCGCTGCCCGGTGGCGTCGCACAGCCGCGTGTACAGCTGGTGGGCGTCCTGCTGGGCCAGTTCCTGTGGCAGCCCGATACCCAGGCGGCGCAGGTCGGCGGCCATGGCCGGGCCGATGTTGGGAATCTGCTCCAGCCGCGCGCAGTTGGCGGCACAGGCAGCCTTGCCCGAGGCCTTGCGCAGTACACGCATGCCTGTCTCCTCTTGTGTGGAAGCCTGGAACGGGTCCGCGGGCGGTTCGAATGCCGCGGCCCCCCGCCGGTCACATCAGCATGGTGTTGCGGATGAGCCCGACCGCAATGCCCTCGACCTGGAAGCCCACCGTCTCGGGGCCGACGTGGATGATCTCGAAGTCCGGGTTCTCGGGGATCAGCTCGATGCCGCCCTTGCCGCGGCGAAAGCGCTTGACTGTCACGTCATCGCCCAGGCGGGCCACGACGACCTGGCCGTTCTTGGCATCGCTGGCGCGCTGGACCGCCAGCAGGTCGCCGTCGAGGATGCCCGCATCGCGCATGCTCATGCCGCGCACCTTCAGCAGGTAATCGGGCTTGCGCGGGAAGAGGTGCGCCTCGACGACATAGCTCCGGTCAACATGCTCCTGCGCCAGGATCGGGCTGCCGGCGGCCACCCGCCCGACCAGTGGCAGGGTGAGCTGGGCGAGCGAGGGCAGCGGCAGGCTGAACTGGTGGCCGTGGCCGGCGCGGCGCGAAGCGTCGATCGAGCGCAGCGTCTCGGCGCGCAGCCGGATGCCGCGCGAGATGCCGCCCACCAGCTCGATCACGCCCTTGCGTGCCAGCGCCTGCAGGTGCTCCTCGGCGGCGTTGGCGGAGCGAAAGCCCAGCTCGGCGGCGATCTCCGCCCGGGTGGGCGGCACGCCGGAGCGCTCGATGGTGCTCTCGATCAGTTCCAGGATCTGCTGCTGCCTGGCCGTGAGCTTGGGGCTGTTTTCCACGGAACCTCGCATGCGCCCGTTGCGCAATGGGTGAAAGCTTTGTCCGCGACACCGGTCGTGGCATGGCAGGATGACTGAACGGCGCAGCATCGCTGCTGTAGGGCCGGTCTGTGATTGCATCCAGTGACTGTATTTTTGTCCAGTTCCACAAGAATGACAAGCATGACTTCCAGGACAGCGGCGTTGACCGGCGGTGACGCAAGCGCAAGCGGGTTGCCGCGGCGGGTGGTGGTGCTGGGCACCGGCGGCACCATCGCCGGCACCTCGGCCCGGCCCGGGGACCACGTGGGCTACACCGCGGCCCAGCGCGGTATCGAGGAGCTGCTCGGCTCTCTGGGGCCGCCCCTGGGTGTCGAGCGATCGGCCAGCCTGGCGCTCGAAGCCGAGCAGGTGGCGCAGATCGACAGCAAGGACATGAGCCACGCGGTGTGGCGGCGCCTTGCCGAGCGTGCCGCGTGGCACCTGGCGCGCCCGGATGTGGTGGGGGTCGTCGTGACGCACGGCACCGACACCCTGGAGGAAACGGCCTACCTGCTGCACCGCGTGCTGGCACCGGACAAGCCGCTCGTGCTGACGGCGGCGATGCGCCCGGCCGATGCGCTGATGCCCGACGGGCCACAGAACCTGTTGGACGCCATCACCGTGGGAGTGCAGGGCGCCTCGGCCGGTCTGGGCGGCGTGCTCCTGGCGATGTCGGGGCGCGTCTGGGCCGCCGCCGAAGTTCGCAAGGTGCACCCGTACCGGCTGGATGCCTTCGACGCCGGGGATGCCGGGCCGCTGGCGCACATCGAGCAGGGCGCGCTGCGGCGGCTGCGGACCTGGCCGGCGGCCGGCGGACCGGCTGCGCTGGGCCTGCAGGTGCTGGCCGCCGACATCTGGCCCGAGGTTCAGATTGTCACCAGCCACGCCGGGGCCGACGGGCGCATCGTCGAGCTGCTGCTTGATGCCGGTGTGCAAGGGCTGGTGGTGGCCTGCACTGGCAACGGCAGCATCCACCAGGCGCTGCTGGCCGAGCTGCTGCGGGCCCAGCAACGGGGGGTGCTGGTCCTGCGTGCGCTGCGACAGGGCAGTGGCTGCATCGTGCCCGGCGGTGCCTCGGTGCTGGCCGATGCAGGCTCGCTCACGCCGTCGCAGGCCCGCGTCGAGCTGCTGCTGCGGCTGCTGGCCCACCAGCCAGGTTGATCCCCCTTCGGTCTGCCCGCAGCGGGATCGGCGGGCCTTCGGCCATCCCCTCGGCTATGATTTCTGGCTGGCTCCGATGGCGGAATCGGTATACGCAACGGACTTAAAATCCGTCGCCGCAAGGCTTGCGGGTTCAACTCCCGCTCGGAGCACCAGTCGTGTCGCAGTGACCCCACCACTGCACTGCCAACCCGTTGGGTTTTTCAGGAGGTCGCATGCCGATCACGATGACCAGTGCCAGCCTGCCGATCTTCCGAACGGCGCTATCCAACCTATACCACTGCCTGGTCAAGGCGAGCGACAACGCGCGCCGGCGGGGATTCGATCCCGACGTGTTTGTCGCGATGCGCCTGGCCCCTGACATGCTCCCGTTTGCCTCGCAGGTGCGCATCGCCTGCGATGCGGCCAAGTACGGCGCGGCCCGGCTGGGCGGGCTGCAGGCGCCGCGGCACGAGGACAACGAGACCACGCTGGACCAGCTCAAGGCGCGCATTGCCAGCACGCTGGACTGGCTGGCTTCGGTGCCCGACGGGGCGATCGATGGCAGCGAGGAGCGCGACATCACCTTTCCGGTGGGCCGCGACGGCACCACGCGCACGATGAAGGGCGAGGCCTACCTCAAGCACTGGGCGCTGCCCAACGTGTTCTTTCATGTCACCACGGCCTACGCGCTGCTGCGCCACGCCGGGGTGGACCTGGGCAAGGCCGACTACCTGGTGGGCGACGAGGCACCCTGAAGCGTTCTGTGGTGCCCTGAGTTGCCCCGAGAGGGCTTGGAGAAGTCTGTCAGCGGACTGTCTGCGGTGTCTGGCGCGCTTGGCAGGTGCCGGGGAGGGGAACCGGGTGCCGCCAGCCCTGACAATCGCAGTCCGCTCCGCTCTCGCCCAGGCGCCTTGCCGATGACCACCCCTGCTGCTTCCTCTGCTTCCCCTGCCTCCTCCCGCCCGCCCCTGCCGATCCAGCGCCCGCAGGTGATCGTCTACACCGATGGCGCCTGCAAGGGCAACCCGGGTCCGGGCGGCTGGGGGGTGTGGCTGCGCAGCGGCGAGCACGCCAAGGAGCTCTGGGGCGGCGAGCGCCACACCACCAACAACCGCATGGAGATGACGGCCGTCATCGAGGCGCTGGCGAGCCTCAAGCGCAGCTGCGAGGTGGTGATCTACACCGACAGCTCTTACGTCAAGGACGGCATCACCAGCTGGATCCACGGCTGGAAGAAGCGCGGCTGGAAGACCGCCGATGGCAAGCCGGTCAAGAACGTCGAGCTCTGGCAGCGCATCGATGCGCTGGCGCAGCTGCACAAAATCGACTGGCGCTGGGTCAAGGGCCATGCCGGGGATCCCGGCAACGAAAAGGCCGACGAGCTGGCCAACCGGGGCGTGTCCGAGGCGGGGGTTCGCTGAGTTCGCGCGGCTGATCTCGCGGTAGATCGCGCGAAGTCTTGTTGCGGATCGAATCGGAATGCATGGCGGATCGGACAAAATGTCACGACCGAATCATCTGCTTCCGCTAGGAAGAGGAAAGGACCGCGTTTCATGATGCCCCTGAAGTCCCTCGTTCGTGGCCTGGTGGCCACCCTTGCACTGGTTGGCGTGGCCGCCGGTGTGCAGGCCCGGCCGTTTGATGCCATCAAGAAGAGCGGCAAGATCGTCATTGCCACCGAAGGCCAGTTCGCGCCCTTCAACCACTACGAAGGCGCCAAGCTGACCGGCTTCGAGGTCGAGGTGGCCGAGGCGGTGGCCGCCAAGCTGGGTGTGAAGCCCGAGTGGAAGGCGCTGAGCTTCGACGCGCTGCTGACCGGCCTGGGCCAGGACCGCTGGGACCTGGTGATCGCCTCGCACGGCATCACCGACGAGCGCGCCAAGGCGGTGACTTTCACCGAGCCGCACTACTGCTCGGGCGGCGTGATCATCGCCAAGAACCCGGCCATCAAGACCGCCAAGGACCTGGGTGGCAAGGTGATCGCGGTGCAGACCGGCACCAGCTACCAGGAAAACGTCAAGAAGGTCTCCGCGGTCAAGGAGATCAAGAACTTCCCGCAGGACACCGATGCGCGCTCCGCCCTGGCCAGCGGGCGGGTGGACGCCTGGGTGACCGACAAGTTCGTTGCCCTGAAGGCGCTCAAGAGCGGCCCGGATGCCGGCATGAAGATGGGTGACTTCCTCTTCATCGAGCGCATCGCCGCCGCCGTCGCCAAGGGCAACAGCAGCCTGGCGGGCGAGTTCAACAAGGGCCTGGCCGCGATCATGGCCGACGGCACCTACGCCAAGATCTCCACCAAGTGGTTCGGCGAGGACATCCGCTGCAAGTGATGTCGAACTGACGGCAGCCGCGCGCTGCCGATCTGGCTGACCCGGGCCGCCCCGCTGTGAAGCGCAGGCGGCCTGATTCCGGGTACCGATCCTTTGCGCCCGCCCCCCGAAGGCAGGCTTCCCAGCCCAGACGAATGAGGCCCTGCGCCGTGGACCGATTCCTCTCCCTGTGGCCTGCCGGCTGGTCGCGCCAGCGCAAGAGCAGCGCCACCATGTTCACCGCCACGGTGGGCCTGCTGCTCATCCTCTGGCTGATCGCGATCCCGCTGTCCTGGGCGCCGGCGCCCATCGGCAACCATGCCGAGCTGTTTGCCCAGGGCACCCGCGTGACGGTGGAGCTCACCGTCGTGGCCGGGCTGGCCGGCGTGGTGCTGGGGCTGCTGGCCGCGCTGGGCAAGACCTCGCGCCTGCCGCCGCTGCGCTGGCTGGCCGGGCTGTACATCTGGGTGATGCGCGGCACGCCCCTGCTGGTGCAGGTGCTGGCGGTGTACTTCGCGCTGCCGGAGATCCACCCTGCCCTCAGCCTGGGTGAGTTCAGCGCGGCCTGCGTGGCGCTGGCGCTCAACGTTGGCGCCTACAACGCCGAGGCGATCCGCTCCGGCCTGCTCGCGGTGCCCAAGGGGCAGATCGAGGCCGCCAAGGCGCTGGGTCTGTCGAAGTGGCACACCTTCATCGACATCACCTTTCCGCAGGCCTTCAAGATCTCGCTGCCGCCGCTGGTCAACAACATCGTCGCGCTGCTGAAGGACTCGTCGCTGGCCTTCACCATCGGCGTGGTGGAGCTGACCAACGCCGGCTCGCAGGTCAAGAGCAGCACCTTCCAGGCGGTGCCAGTGTTCATCGCCACCGCGGTGATCTACCTGCTGCTGACGACGGTGATGACGCAGATTTCCGACGCGGTGGAACGCCGCTTCGACGTGGAGGGCAAGCTCGGATGAGCACCATCAACGCGGCCCCGGCCGGTTTCATCACCGTCGAGGGCGTCAACAAGCACTTCGGCAGCCACCATGTCCTGCGCGACGTCAGCACGCAGTTCAACGCCGGCGAGGTGACCGTGATCCTCGGCGCCTCGGGCTCGGGCAAGAGCACGCTGCTGCGCATGCTCAACCGGCTGGAGACGCATGACTCGGGCCGCATCGTGGTGGACGGCATCGAGGTCAGCGACGACGCCAGGCAGCTGGAGCGCCTGCGCGCCGAAGTGGGCATGGTGTTCCAGCAGTTCAACCTCTTTCCGCACCTGACCGTGCTGGAGAACGTGGCCCTGGCGCCGCGCCGGGTGCGCAAGCTCGACCGGGCAGCGGCCGAGACGCGGGCCAAGGAGCTGATCGATCGCGTGGGGCTGGCCGCGCACATGCACAAGCACCCCTTCCAGCTCTCCGGCGGTCAGCAGCAGCGCGTGGCGATCGCCCGCAGCCTGGCGATGCAGCCCAAGGTGATGCTCTTCGATGAGCCCACCTCGGCCCTCGACCCCGAGATGGTCAAGGAGGTGCTCGACGTGATGAAGGGCCTGGCCGCCAGCGGCATGACCATGCTGGTGGTCACGCACGAGATGGGCTTTGCCCGCGAGGTGGCCGACCGCGTGCTCTTCATCGACCAGGGCCGCATCGCCGCCGACGCGCCGCCGGCGCAGTTCTTCGGCGCGCAGGACAACGAGCGCATCCGCGCCTTCCTCGGCCGGATCCTGCACTGAGGCGGCAGCGGCTCAGGCCGCTGCGCGCCCCCGTTCGCGCCACATCGGCAGCAACTGCACCGCCAGGATGCAGGCCAGGATCAGCGTGCAGCCTGCCCAGCCGGCGCTCGTCAGCCGGTCGCCCATCAGCAGGTAGCCGAACAGCGCGGCGAACACCGTTTCGGACGACAGGATGATGGCCGCGTCCGCTGCCGCGGTGTTGCGCTGGCCGATCACCTGGGCCGTGAAGCCGATGCCCACCGACACGATGCCGGTGTAGGCGATGTCGCGCGCTGCGGCCCACAGCGCACCGGCCGCGAGCGGCTCGGCGGCGCCCGCCCAAGCTGCCGACACCCCGCCACAGACCAGGAACTGGCCGCAGGCGACCAGGAAGGGCGCCGCCATGCGGTCCGCCACCCGACCGACGAAGAGCACATGCACCGCCCAGGGCAGCGCCGAGGCGATCACCCACAGGTCGCCGGTCTGCAATTGGACCTGGCCGGCGCCGGAGAGCATCCAGGTGCCGACCAGGCAGCCGATCGACGCCGGCCAGACCGAAGCGTGTGGCTGCCGGCCCAGCCACCACCAGGCCAGCAGCGGCACCAGCGGCACGTACAGCGCGGTCAGGAAGCCAGCGTTGGTCACCGTGGTGCCGATGATGCCGATCTGCTGCATCGCCGCGCCCAGCCAGAGCAGGGCGCCCAGGCCGGCGATCTGCGCGGCATCGCCCCGGTTGGGCGCCAACTGCCGCGCGCGCAGAAAACGCCATTCGCGCCAGGCAAAGGGCGCGATGATCAGCGCACCGATCAGGAACCGCGCGCCAGTGAAGGTCATCGGTCCGACGTGCGCCATTGCAGTGCTCTGCGCCACGAAGGCCGAGCCCCAGATCAGCGCGACGACGGTCAGCAGGAAGTTGGCTTGAAAACGGGTCATGCGGCGCGCGGCACCGGCCGGGTGCGGTAGAACTGCATCGGCACCCCGGCGGCCAGCCGGGCCTGCTCCTCGCGCTGGCTCTGGTTCAGCACGGATTTCTTCATCCGGCCGACCACGTGCATCTCGCAGGGCTTGCAGTCGAAGCGCAGGGTGAGCTTTTCGCTGCCGTTCACCAGTGTCAGCGGCTCGGCCTTGACGGTGCCCTGCACGCCGGTCACGCCCTTGGCCTGCTTGGGGCACAGGCTGAGGCTGTAGCGCACGCAGTGCTTGGTGATCATCAGGCTGACCTCGCCCAGCGCCTCATGGCTTTCGTAGGCGGCCGCGATCACCTTGACGCCGTGGCGGGCGTAGAAGTCGCGCGCCTTCTGGTTGTAGACGTTGGCGAGGTAGCTCAGGCTGTCATCGGGGTAGAGCACGGGCGGCTCGACCGGGGCGGCGCGGGCCGGACGCTCGTGGGCGGCCAGCCGGGCGGCGTCCAGCGCGTCGATGGCCCCGCGGCGCAGGGCGTTCAAGGTGCTCGCCGGCACGAACCAGGGCTGTGCGGTGGTGATCGACAGGTCCTCCAACGCGTAGACCGTGCCGCCGAGCTTGCCCAGGTGCTCGCGCAGGGTGGCCTCGGCGCGAGCACGGTCCTTGGGGGCTTCGTGGGCGCAGGGCACCGTGGCGGTGACCTCGACGCCCGCCTCATCGGTGGCGGTGAGCGCCAGGCCGTCCGCGCTGTCGGCAGCATCGCTCAGCTGCAGCCAGAGGCCCACGCGCCGGTCGGCGCTCTTCTTGTCGAGCAGGCGGTCCCAGGCCATGTCGCGGTTGCGGTGCAGGTAGGTGTCGCGCCGCAGGTCCTTGTAGCTGGCCATCGCCTCCTTGGGCACGACGCGCCAGAGCCGCCGGCCGGCGTCGATGAGCGTGGCGGTGTTGATCGGCAGGCCCACCAGCTCCTTCTGCAGGTCGTAGTAGGTCAGCGCGTCGTTGTTGTTGAGCTCGGCCACGCCCTCGTCGAGCACCACCTCGAAGTGCTCGGGCGTCACCTTCGTCACCCAGCCCAGCGGCAGGCCGGCGTGTTTGGGGCTGTCGAAGGCGCCGATGTCGTCCAGTCGGCCGTTGACGAAGTAGTCGGTGCTGCCGCGGTTGAAGTTGCGGTCCGGGTCGGGCGTGAAGGTGTAGCTGCAGCGCCCCGCCGAGGCGCGCGCCAGCTCGGGGCGCTGCTCCAGCAGGTCATCGAGCAGCCCGCGGTAGTGGGCAGTCAGGTTTTTGACGTAGCCCATGTCCTTGTAGCGGCCTTCGATCTTGAAGCTGCGGATGCCCGCATCCACCAGCGCGGCCAGGTTGGCGCTCTGGTTGTTGTCCTTCAGCGAGAGCACGTGCTGCTCGTGCGCGACGATGCGTCCGAGGCTGTCGCTCACCGTGTACGGCAGGCGGCAGGCCTGCGAGCAGTCGCCGCGGTTGGCGCTGCGCCCCGTGTGGGCATGGCTGATGTAGCACTGGCCCGAGTAGGCCACGCAGAGCGCGCCGTGCACGAAGAACTCCAGCGTCGCGCCCTGCACCTGGTCGGCGATGGCGCGGATCTGCGGCAGCGTGAGTTCGCGCGCCAGCACCATCTGCGAGAAGCCCACGTCCTGCAGGAAGCGCGCCTTTTCCGGCGTGCGGATGTCGGTCTGCGTGCTGGCGTGCAGTTGGATGGGCGGCAGGTCGAGCTCCAGCAGGCCCATGTCCTGCACGATCAGCGCATCCACGCCGGCATCGTAGAGCTGCCAGATCAGCTTGCGCGCCGGCTCCAGCTCGTCGTCGCGCAGGATGGTGTTGAGCGTGACGAAGATGCGGCTGTGGAAGCGGTGCGCATGCGCCACCAGCCGGGCGATGTCGGCCACCGCGTTGCCGGCGTTGGCGCGGGCGCCGAAGTCCGGCCCGCCGATGTAGACCGCGTCCGCACCGTGGTTGACCGCCTCGATGCCGATGTCGGCGCTGCGGGCGGGGGAGAGCAGTTCGAGTTGGTGGCGGAACATGGCGGCGGGGGCAGACGCGCGCGGGGTGCGCAACCCGCCAGTGTAGGCGGGGCGGGGCGGCTGCGCCGCCGCGTCAGAACTCGACCACTTCGACCGTCACGCCCTTGAGCGCCAGTGCCCAGCGCGCCTGGGTGGCGTCCTCGCGGCTGCGGAAGGGCCACCAGATGGCGCTCCAGCGCCCACCGTTCTCGACCAGCTCGGTGCGGGTGCCAGGCAGCTTGTCCGCCAGCGGCACGGCGGCCTGCTGCATCCGTTCGAGTGCCACCAGCGGCTCGGCGCGCGAGGCCGAACTGCGGCTGACCAGCGCGAAGACGGGGCCGGGCGTGGGCGGCAGCGCAGCATCGGCGGGGGCCTGCAACGGTGGTTTGGTGCCGGCGTGGGCGGTGGGCCTGCCGCCCTGCACTGCAGAGGCGGGCGCGGCGCCCGCGACCTGATCTGTCAGGGGGGCCGCAAGGGCGGGTGCCGATGCGGCGTGGCCGTCGGGGGTATGGCCGGTGTGGGCTGCGGCCTGGGTGGCCGGCGCTTGGGCGTCGGACGCAGCGGTGGCGATGGCCGGGGCGGCGCCGGATGCTGCGGCCGATGCGGCTGCTGCCACAGCCTGCCCCGCGCCGTGCGCGCCGCTGGCGGCTCCGGTGGCCGGTCCGTTGGCCGCACCCGCAGCCGACCCCGCCGCGGATGCCGCTGCCGCATGGGCGGTGGCCCCCGCCGAGCCGCCCGGGTGGCGTGCCAGGCGCGGCAGCAGCAGGGCCGTTGCGCACAGCCCCGTGAGCAGGACACTGAGCAGCGCGATGCGCATCGGGCTGAACGCGCGGCGGCCCAGCACGGCGGACTTGGGCGCGCTGTCCAGCAGCAGGCGGTGCCGGGCCCCGTCCACTTCCACGGCGGCGGTCAGGGCGTAGCGAAGCTCGGAAGGGGGGAGCTCCGCAGGTGAATCCGGGTGCGGATCCGCACCCGGACCCCGCCTCGGCTCGGCACGCGCCTCATCGGAGGTAGCCGCGTCGATGCGGTCCGACAGGTCGACGATCAGGTCGGCCAGGTCTGCCGTGACGGAGGCCGTCGCGGGGCTGGGGACCAGGTCCGCCCAGCGGGCGTCGACGGGCACGTCGCGCTGCGGCCAGTCGTCCTCGCCGGGGCGGTGGAGGCGCGCGTGCTGGTCGGCCCAGCGGCGCGCCTCGCCATCGGGCAGCGAGCCGATGAAATCCTCGTCGAACACGGCCCGCAGGCCATCGGCCGGCGTCTGGGCGGGGGCGGGGCGGCGCCGGAGCCACTTCAGCGCCGCGGGCAGGCGCGGCAGGCGTGCACGCAGCGCCGCCAGCCGGCCTGCGGGGGCAGCGTCCTGGCCGGGCGGGGGCGCCTCGGCGGCGTCGCTGCGGCGGGCGAAGGGCAGGGACACCACGCCGATGCTGCGCACCTGCGCCAGCGTGATGCGCCGCGCCAGCGGGTGTCGGTTGTGCCACGCCACCACACGGGCGGCGATCTGCGTCATCAAGGTGGTGTCCATCGCGCGCGAATTCTTGAACGACGCCGGGCGGATCGATCGCTCGATGAGCCGGTACGAAGCCGCCCAGAAATGCCCTCGCTCCGGCGAGAGGCCCTCAGCCCGGGGCGGTTTGACGTCACCGGCGGTGGACAGGGCATGCAGAATCGCCAGATCCGATCCCGAGATCCATCCGAGCATGTGGCTGAGTTCCCGTCTGTTGCTGGCCCTCGCGTTGCCGCTGCTGGCCTGTGCGCTCCAGTGGCTGCTGTGGGATGCCTTCATCCAGCCCTACGCCTGGTTCCTGTTCTTTCCGGCGGCGCTGGGCAGCGCCTGGCTGGGGGGCTGGCGTGGCGGGGTGGTCGGGACCGGGGTGGGGGCGGTGTTGGCGTGGTCCGTGTTCATTGCGCCGGGCCTGTCGGGCCAGCGCCCCGCACTTTCTTCGGCGCTGTCGGTCGTCGTCTTCATCGCGACGGGGCTGCTGTTTGCCCGCCTGTTCGAACGGGCGCGGCGGGCTCAACACCATCGCGCGGCGCGCGCGGAGGCCATCTTCGAGCGCGCGCCGGTGGGCATTGCCGAGCTGGGGATGGATGGGCGTTGGCGCCAGGTCAACGACCGTTTCTGCGAGATCCTGGGCTATTCACGCGAGGAACTGCTCGCGCTGGGCCCGGGGGCCATCACCCACCCGGATGAAGTGGCGCAGGACCAGGCGTTCCGGGAGCGCATGTTCAGCGGCAACGTGCCAACCCTCACGCGAGACCGGCGCTTCCTGCGCAAGGACGGCAGCACCGGCTGGCTGCGCCTGACGATCAACCTCGTGTGCCAGCCCGACGGCGCACCGGACTACTTCATCAGCGTCATCGAGGACTTCAGCGCGCGCTGGCAGGCCGAGGTGGCGCAGGCCGACAGCGACCGGCGCTACCGCGAGCTGGTCCAGAGTGTGAACAGCGCGATCTTCCACTGGGCGCCCGACGGTCGCATTCTCTTTGCCAACCAGTTTGCGCAGGGGCTGTTTGGTTGGAGCGCCGAGGAGTTTGTTGGCCAGCCCATCGGGATGATCGTGCCCGAGCGCGACTCCACCGGGGTCGACCTGAGCGGGCTGGTCGCGGACATTGCTGCGCATCCGGGTCGTTTCGAGAGCACCATCAACGAGAATATCCGCCGCGACGGCCGCCGTCTGTGGATGACCTGGACCAACCGGGCGCTGCTCGACGAGCAGGGCCGCGTGACGGGCATCCTCTCGGTGGGCAACGATGTCACCCAGGCCCGGCAGGCCGAGGCGGCGCTGCGCGAGCGCGAACAGCGGGTGCGGTTTGCCCTCGAGACCAGCCGGATCGGCACCTGGGAGGTCGATGTCCAGGCGCGCACGGCCCACCACTCGGCGCTGGTCGAGCGGATCTTCGGTTACGAGCAGCCCCTGCCGCAGTGGAACGGCGACGTGTTCCTGCAGCATGTCCATCCCGATGACCGCGCCCATGTGGCCGAGAGCTTCCAGGCCGCAGTCGCCCAGCGCAGCAACTGGGATTTCGAGTGCCGCATCCACCGTGCCGACGGGGCGCTGCGCTGGATCTTGGCGGCGGGCCGGTGCAGCGGGGGCGAGGACGGCGTGCCGCTGCGCCTGGCCGGCATCCTGCAGGACATCACGGAGCGCAAGAACGCCGAGATCGAAGTGCACCGCCAGACCCTGGAGGTGCACCGGCGCAACGAGGAGCTGGAGCGCTTCAACCGCGCCTCGGTCGGACGGGAGTTGCAGATGGTCGAGCTCAAGCGCCGCATCAACCAGCTGAACAGTGAACTGGGCCGCGGGCCCGAATACAACCTGTCGTTCCTGGAGGATCAAGGCGCAGGTGGGGGCGTGCGGCCATGACGGCGCCCACCCGCCGCCCGCAGGGCGTGCGCCAGCGCTACATCGTGCGGGTCACGCTGGCTTACGCGGTGTTCGCGCTGGCATGGATCTTCCTTTCCGACCGGCTGCTGGGCCTGTTCGGCGATCTCGAATCGGTCGCCTGGGTGTCGACGGCGAAGGGGGTGTTCTTCGTCCTGGTGAGTGCGCTGGCGTTCCATGCCGCGCTGCAGGCCGTGCCGGCCGACCCCATCGACGCGGGCCAGGCGGACCTGGTGGCGGCCCGCGAACCGGCGCGCCTGCCGCGCTGGCTGGCCTACGGGGTCGCCCTGGCGTTGGTGGGGGCCATGTTGATGCTGCGGCTCGCGTTGGACAACGTGGTCGGCAACCAACCGATGCTCGTGCTGTTCACGCTGCCGATTGCGGTGGCCGCCCTGGTCGGCGGGCTCGGCCCGGGCCTGCTTGCCACCGTGGCGGCGGCGCTGTTGACCAACTACTACGTCCTCGAGCCGACCGGCAGCCTGCGGATCCCCGATGGCGTCGATCTGTTCCAGTGGAGTCTGCTGATCAGCAACGGCCTGCTGGTGAGCGTGCTCAGCGGCGTCCTGCACCGGCTGCGCGCCCGCGACCGGGCCCACCTGCACCATACGGCGGCCGCCAACGAGGCGTTGCGGCGCAGCGAGGCCCGCGTGCAACAGCTCTTCGACGACGCGCCGCAGGCGATGGGGCTGATCAGCGACGACGGGAGCGTGCTGGCGCTGAACCGGCGCTTCCTGGCGCTGTTCGGCTATCAGCCCGGTGAGCTGACGAGCCTGGCACAGTGGTGGCCGCAGGCCTACCCGGATCCGGCCTACCGTGACGAGGTCTCCGCTGCATGGGTCGATAAGGTCGGCCGGGCGCGTGTCACCGGCACCCCGGTCGAGACGAGCGAGTACCGCGTCACCTGCCGGGATGGGCGTGAGCGCAACATCCAGTTTGACGGCACGGTCCTGGGCGGTTCGGTGCTTGTGACGCTGACGGATGTGACCGAACGCCGCGAGATCGAGGAGCGGCTGCGTCTGTGGGCCGAGTCCTTCGATCGCGCCCAGTTCGGCCTGGCCATCGGGGATGCCCGCAGCAACCGCTTCGTGGCGGTCAATCCGGCATTTGCGCGGGATCGGGGCTGGCGTCCGGAGGATCTGGTCGGCGAGTCGGTGGCCACGGTCTTTCCGCCCGAATTGCTGCCCCAGGTGCTGGTGCAGCTGCGGGAGCTGGACCAGCAGGGTCACGGCGTGCTGGAGTCCGAGCACGTCACCCGCGATGGCCGGCGCTTTCCAGTGCTGCTGGATTTCACCGTGCTGCGCGACGAGCGCGGGGAGCCGACCCGGCGAGTGGTCTACGCACTGGACCTGAGCGAGCGCCGGCATGCCGAGCAGGCCCTGGCCATGGCCCAGGCGCAGGCGCTGGAGCAGCAGACCCGTGCCCGCATCGCCGCGCTCAACCAGATGCAGGATGCCAACCTGGCGCGCAACCGGGCGGAGTCGGCCCTGCGCGCGCTGCGCGAGAGCGAGGGCCGGCTGGCGCTGTTCGTCGAACATGCCCCGGCGGCGCTGGCCATGTTCGACCGCGAGATGCACTACGTGGCGGTCAGCCGGCGCTGGCTGGATGACTACAGCCTGGGTGCGCAGAACCTGGTCGGGCGCAGCCACTACGAGGTCTTTCCCGAGCTCACTGAAGAGGTGCGCGAGGTGCATCGCCGGGCGCTGGCCGGGGAGGTGGTGAGCAAGACCGAGGATCGCTTTGTGCGCTCCAACGGCACGGTGCACTGGTTGCGCTGGGAGGTGCACCCCTGGCGTTTCGATGATGGCCAGATCGGCGGCATCGTGCTGTTCACCGAGGACGTCTCGGCACGCAAGGCGGCCGAGGAGGGCCTGCAGCGCCTGAACGCCACGCTGGAGGCGCGGGTGGCCGAGCGCACGGCGCAGCTGGAGGCGCTGAACCAGTCGCTGGAGAGCTTCGTCTACTCGGTCTCGCATGACCTGAAGGCGCCACTGCGCGGCGTCGAGGGCTACAGCCGCTTCCTGCAGGAAGACCACGCGCAGCGGCTGGGCGAGGAGGGGCAGCTGTTCGTCGCCAACATCCGCTCCGGCGTGGCGCGCATGGGCGAGTTGATCGATGACCTGCTGACCTACTCGCGCATGGAGCGCCGCAAGCTGCACAGCGACGTGCTGGACCTGGGCGCCCTGCTGCGCCGCCTGCTGGCCGAACGCGAGGCGGAGCTGGCTGCGCGCAACGTCCAGGTCGAGCTGGACCTCCCGGCCGCGTTGAGTGTGCAGGGCGATGCCGATGGGCTGGCCCTGGCGCTGCGCAACCTGCTGGAGAACGCGATCAAGTTCAGCGCCCGGGCGGCCGCGCCGCGCATTGCCATCACTGCCAGCGTGGCGCAGGGGCAGGTCACCCTCACCGTCCGCGACAATGGCATCGGCTTTGACATGAAGTACCACGACCGCATCTTCGAGATCTTCCAGCGGCTGCACCGCCTGGAGGACTACCCGGGCACCGGCATCGGCCTGGCGCTGGTGAAGAAGGCCCTTGAGCGCATGGGTGGGCGGGTGTGGGCCGAGAGTGCACCGGGCCAGGGTGCCACCTTCCACCTGCAGGTGCCTGCCGAGGCCTCTGCGCCGACCTGAACCTGCCAAGCCAGCCCATGAGCAACGCCACCCCACCGATCCTGCTGGTCGAGGACAGCCCCGTTGATGTCGACCTGACGCTGCGCGCCTTCGCGCGCAACCGCCTGGCCAACCCGATGCTCGTGGCGCGCGACGGCGAGGAGGCCATGGCCTGGATCCCCCGCTGGGAGGCGGGTGAACCGCGGCCGGCGGTGATCCTGCTCGACTTGAACCTGCCGCGCGTGGACGGGCTGACCGTGCTGGGCGCACTCAAGGCCCACCCCGACCTCAACCGCATCCCGGTGGTGGTGCTGACCACCTCGCGCGAGGACCGTGACATCAACACCGCCTACGACCTCGGCGCCAACTCCTACATCGTCAAGCCGGTGGATTTCGACAGCTTCATGAACGTGGCGCAGCAGATCAAGCTCTACTGGTGCGTGACCAACGAGAGGCCCCGGTGACGTCGATACAGATGCAGATGCCTGGGCCGATGCGCGTGCTCTACATCGAGGACTCGACCGTCGATGCCGATCTGGCGCGGCGCATGTTGGCGCGCTCGGCGCCCGATGTCGAACTGGACCTCGCCACCTGCCTGGCCGACGGCCTGCTGCGCCTGGACGAACCTGGCCGCTATGACCTGCTGCTGACCGACCTCGCGCTGCCCGACGGCAGCGGCCTGGAGCTGCTGGCGCGGGTGCGCGACCGCCGGCTGCCCATTGCGGTGGTGATCCTGACCGGCTCGGGTGACCAGGAGGCGGCGATCACGGCCCTCAAGGCCGGCGCCGACGACTACCTGGTCAAACGGGGCGACTACCTGGAGCGCCTGCCGCGGGCGCTGGAGGCCGCGCTGGTGCGCTTTCGCGCCGGGGTCGAGCGGGGCAGCCGCATGCTGCGGGTGCTGCAGGTGGACCACAACACCTTCGACACCGACCTGGTGTGCCGCCACCTGGCCCAGCACGCGCCGCACATCCGGGTGGACACCGTGCCCAGCGCCGACGACGCCCTGGCCTGCCTGCCCCGGCAGGCCGGCGAGCCCTGTGCCTACGACCTGCTGCTGGTGGACTATCGCCTGCCCGGCATGGATGGCCTGGAACTGGCCAAGGCCCTGCGCGAGGACCGTGGCCTGGACCTGCCCATCGTGCTCGTGACCGGCCACGGTGGCGAGGAGGTGGCGGCCTCCGCCCTGCGCCTGGGGGTGGACGACTACCTGACCAAGCACGAAGGCTGGCTGTTCGAGATCGCACCTACGTTGGACCGCGTGCAGCAGCGCATGGAACTGGCCCGCGAGCGCACCCGCCTGGAGGCCACCAGCCGGCGCCTGTCGCACCTGCTGCTGGCGAGCCCGACCATCCTGTACCACCTGAGCTTCGAGGGACGACAGCCCCGGCCGGTCTGGGTGAGCGACAACATCCACCGCCTGCTGGCTTTCACGCCCGAAGAGGTCATGCAGCCCGACTGGTGGGCGCGGCACCTGCACCCGGACGACCGCAACGCTGCCTTTGGCAACCTGGACCGGTTGCTGGCCGACGGGCGGCTGACGCACGAGTACCGGTTCATCGATGGCACCGGGCGCACGCTCTGGATCCGCGATGAACTGCACCTGACCCGCGATGCACAGGGCCTGCCGCAGGAGGTGGTGGGCGCCTGGCTGGACATCAGCGCCGAGCGGCGCGGCCTGGAGGTGCGCCGGGCGCGCCATGCGGTGCTGGACCAGATCGTGGCGAATCGTCCGCTGGCGGGGATCCTCGACGACGTGGCCCGCCGCCTCGAGGCGCTGCATGCCGACCTGCGCGTGTCCATCCTGCTGCTCGACGAGCGGGCTGGCTGCTTGCGGGTGGGAGCGGCGCCGAGTCTGCCGCCCTTCTACAACGCCGCCGTCGAGGGCCTGAAGGTGGCCGAGGGGCAGGGCTCATGTGGCACGGCGGCATTCCGCGGCGAGCCGTTCCTCGTCACCGATGTCGAGCAGCACCCCTACTGGACCCCGTACGTGGCGGTATGCCAGCGCGCCGGTGTGCGGGCCTGCTGGTCCGTGCCCTTCAAGGACGAGGCGGGCCGGGTGCTGGGTACCTTCGGCGTCTACCACGGCTCGCCGCGCGAGCCGCGCCCGGACGAGCTGGAAGCCGTCACCGAGTTCAGCCGATTTGCGGCCCTGGCCGTGCAGAAGCTGCGTGCGGCCGAGGCCCTGCAGCAGGCGGCCGCCTTCTTCGAGGCGACCCGCGACGGCGTGGTGATCACCGACCTGACGCCGCGCATCGTGGCCGTCAACCGCGCCTTCAGCGAGATCACCGGCTACCCGGAGGAAGAGGCCATCGGTCGCAACCCGAGCCTGCTGAGATCCGGCCGCCACGACGAGGCCTTCTACCAGGCGATGTGGGCGAGCGTGGCCGAAACCGGCCACTGGCAGGGCGAGGTCTGGAACCGCCGCAAGAGTGGCGAGATCTACCCCGAGTGGCTGTCCATCGGCGCGGTGCCCGACGAGAACGGCCTGCCGCGCAACTACGTGGGCGTGTTCACCGACATCAGCCAGATCCGCCGCTCCGAGGAGCAGCTGGAGCACTTGGCGCACCACGACCCGCTCACTTCGCTGCCCAACCGGCTGCTGATGCAGTCGCGCCTGCAGCATGTGCTTGACCGTGCCGATCGCCACGGCCACCAGGTGGCGGTGCTCTACCTGGACCTGGACCGCTTCAAGAACATCAATGACAGCCTTGGTCACCCGGTTGGCGACGAGCTGCTGGCCATGCTGGCCCAGCGCTTGTCGACGCGGGTGCGCGAGGAGGACACCCTGGCCCGGCTGGGCGGCGACGAGTTCCTGCTGGTGCTCGACGAAGTGCCCTCGCCGGACCGGGCCGCGGCCGTGGCCCAGGCGCTCATCGACGAGCTGGCCACCGCCTTCGTCCTGCCCAGCGGGCACGAGCTGTTCATGGGCGTGAGCATCGGCATCAGCCTGTACCCGGCCGATGCGCACAGCGTGACCGAGCTCATCCAGCACTCCGACATGGCGATGTACCTGGCCAAGCAGAGCGGGCGCAATACCTATCGATTCCACAACCACACCCTCAGTGCTGCTGCGAGTGAGCGCCTGGCGCTGGAGACCCGCCTGCGCCGAGCTCTGGTGGCCGGAGAGTTCCTGCTGCACTACCAGCCGCTCATCGATGCCTACAGCGGCGAGCCCGCCGGCGTCGAGGCCCTGGTGCGCTGGCAGCCACCGGGCGAGGCGCTGGTGCTGCCCGGGCGCTTCATCCCCATCGCCGAGGACACCGGGCTGATCGTGCCACTGGGCGAGTGGGTGCTGCGCACCGCCTGTGCGCAGGGGCGAGCCTGGCTGGACGCGGGCATGCCCAAGCGCGTGATGGCGGTGAACCTGTCGGTGCGCCAGTTCCAGAGCGGCAACCTGGTCGAGCTGGTGGGTCAGGTGCTGGCCGACACCGGGCTGCCGCCCGAGTGCCTGGAGCTGGAGCTCACCGAGAGCATGTTCATGGACCACGCCGAGCAGGCCATTGCCACGCTGCACGCGCTCAAGGCGCTGGGCGTGCGCCTGGCGATCGACGACTTCGGCACCGGTTACTCCTCGCTGGCCTACCTGAAGCGCTTCCCGATCGACAAGCTGAAGATCGACCAGAGCTTCGTGCGCGGGCTGGCCGACGACGCCAACGACCGCGAGATCGCCGCCACCGTCATTGCGATGGCGCGTGTGTTCAAGCTGGAGGTGCTGGCCGAGGGCGTCGAGACGGCGGAGCAGCTGGCCATCCTGCGCCAGCACGGCTGCGACTTCTACCAGGGCTACTACTTCCACCGGCCCGCGCCGATGCCGCAGATCGAGGCCTGGCTAGCCGGGCCGCACGCCCCGGTCTGACAGGGCGGCGGCCTGGGTGGTCACGGCCGAGGCGGCGGCCAGGCCGGCCCGTACCGCGCCCTCGATCGTGGCCGGGTAGGGCCCGTCGACATAGTCGCCCGCCGCCACCAGCCCCGGTTCGATCCCTGCCGGCGGGCGCTGCAGCCCCGGTACGCAGCGGAAGGTGGCGCGCTTCTCGGTGATCACCTGCTCCAGTGTCACGTCCAGGGCCGGGTCGCCGGGCCGGTGCAGGGTCGCGCGGGCCTGGGTGAGCAGCGCGGCGGCGGTGGCCCCTCCACCGCGGGCCACCCAGGGCGCGGCTCCGCTGACCACGAAGGCGAAGCGCCCCGGCAGCCCGCCGAGCTGGCCATGGTCGAAGGCGAACTGGGCTGGCGCCGCGGGGCCCTCGGCCAGCGCCACCATCGGCGCGGCGAGGCGGGCCCCCGGGGCCTGGACGTAGCCGGTCAGGATCGGCTCATAGCCAAAGCCGCCAGCCTGGCGTGACCAGCCCGGCGCGATGCCGGTGGTGAGCCGCGCCGCCTCGGTGGCGCTGCAGGCCAGCACGACGGCATCGAAGGCATCGCGGACGTCACCGTTCACGGCCCAGCGGCCGGGGCCGCCGTTGGCGAGCCGATCCAGCGCCTGCACGCGCTGGCCGATGCGCAGCCGCGCACCCCGGCCGGCGAGCCAGGCCAGCGCCGGCTCGGGCAGCAGCTCGGCCAGCGGGCGGCGCGGGATCAGCAGGTCGCTGGAACCCGGGCCGGCGAACAGCGCGTCATGCAGCACGCGCAGGAAGACGCGCGCGCTGGCCGCGTCGGCCGGAGTGTTCAGCGCGGCCACGCAGAGCGGGTCGATCAGCTCGGCACGCACCCGCGCTGGCAGCGCAGCGGTCAACTCCGCGACGGTCGGTGTATCGGCGCAGCGAAAGCGCTGCAGCATCCAGCCGAGTGCGGCACGGCTCAGCGCCAGCCGTTCGGCCAGCCGCCAGTGGCGCAGGGCCCAGACGGCGCGGGCGAAGGCGGGGATGGGCGCGCCCGCTGGCATGCGCAGGCCGCGGCCGTCGGCATCGACCAGGGTCAGCGGCAGGCGCAGCAGCAGCGCGTCCGGGTCGGCGCCAACCTGACGCATCAGCGCCAGCGTGGCGGTGTAGGCGCCGATCAGGAGGTGCTGGCCGTTGTCCAGCCGGCTGCCATCGGGGCCGCCTTCCCGGGCGGCCAGGCTGCGGGCCCGCCCGCCGGCCTGCGTGGCCATCTCGAAGAGGGTGACGGCGTGCCCCGCGGCGCTGGCTTGCACCGCGGCGGCCAGGCCGGCCCAGCCGGCGCCGACGACGGCGATGCGGCGCGGGTTCATGGGCAGCAGGTCATCGGCAGCGGCTCATGGGGAGCCGACCGCAGGCCGCCGCTCACCGGCCGCGCCAGTTCGTCATCATCGCGATCCAGAGCTTGCGCAGCGGCGTCAGCGAGATGCGCTGGTGCAGCACCTGGCAGCCGCCGGCCTCGATCTCGCGCAGCAGGGTGCGGTAGATGTTGGCCATCATCAGGCCGGGCTTCTGGGCGCGCCGGTCGGCCTCGGGCAGCAGGGCCAGGGCCTCGTCGTAGGTCTGGTGGGCGCGCTCGATCTGGAAGCGCATCAGCGCGGTGAAGCGCTCGCTGTAGACGCGGTTGAGGATCTCGTGCGCCTTGACGTCAAAGCGCTGCAGCTCGCTGATCGGCAGGTAGATGCGAGCGCGCCGGGCGTCGTCGCCGACGTCGCGGATGATGTTGGTGAGCTGGAAGGCCAGGCCCATGCGGTGCGCGTATTGCACGGTGGCGTCCTGCGTGCGGCCGAAGATGTTGGCCGCCACCTCGCCGACCACGCCGGCCACCAGGTGGCAGTAGCGCTGCAGGCCGATGTAGTCGAGGTAGCGGCTTTGCTGCAGGTCCATCTCGCAGCCCTCGATCACCGCGAGCAGGTGGGCCGCGGTGATGCCGTAGTCCGCGGTGTGCGGCATCAGCGCCTGCATGGCCGGGTGCTGGGGCGAGCCGGCAAAGGCGCGCTGCACCTCGGCGCGCCACCAGGCGAGCTTGTTGGCGGCCACGCTGGGGTCGCTGACCTCGTCGACCACGTCATCCACCTCGCGGCAGAAGGCGTAGAAGGCCGTGATCGCGGCGCGCCGGGGCGGCGGCAGGAAGAGAAAGGCGTAGTAGAAGCTGGAGCCGCTCTTTGCCGCCTTGTCCTGGACGTATTGCTGCGGGGTCATGTGGCGCGCATTGTCGCAGCGGATCGGGCACCTGCCGCCTGCCGCCGGCCTTCGGGCGCTCACATGCGCAGCGCGCGCCAGAGCATCACCGGCACGTCCCAGGCGCGCAGGCGGGGGCGCTGGCGCAGCGTGGCGTGGTCCATCGCCTCGATCTTGTCGAGGATGCGCAAGCCCCCTTGCACCACCAGGCGCAGCTCCCAGCCGGCCCGGCCGGGCAGCTGGTGCACCAGCGGGGCGCCTTCGCCCATCAGCTGGCGGGCCCAGGCCACCTGTTCGGCAATCAGGGCGCGGGTGGCGCCGGTGTCCTGGCGGTTCATGAGCTGGTCGACGCCCAGGCCGTAGCGGGCGCAGTCCTCCAGCGGGAGGTAGAGGCGGTCGCGCGGCAGGTCGACGCTGAGGTCCTGCCAGAAGTTGATCAGCTGCAGCGCGCTGCAGATGGCGTCCGAGCGCTCCAGCGCCAGGCTGTCGCGCACGCCGTACAGGTGCAGCAGCAGCCGGCCGATCGGGTTGGCAGAGCGACGGCAGTAGCCCAGCAGGGTGGCGCGGTCGTGGTAGCGGTGCTGGCGCAGGTCCTGCTCGAAGGCGTCGAGCAGGTCCTCCATCAGCGGCAGCGGCAGGTGGTGGCGGCGGAAGACCCCCGTCAGCGGCTCGAACACGCCCTGCCAGCGTGGCGACGGCGCGTGGCCGCGCGCCACCGACTGCAGGTCGTAGCGGTAGGCCTCCAGCGCGGCGATGCGCTCCAGGGCGCTCGCGTGGCCCTCGTCGGCCAGGTCGTCGGCGGTGCGGGCGAACCAGTAAATCGCCTTCACCGCCGGACGCAGGGCCGGCGGGCACAGCCAGGAGGCGACCGGGAAATTCTCGTAGTGTTGGACGCTCATGATGTCGGCGGGCGCGATTATGCGGGCGGTTGGTGGGCACCTGACCTGCGTTGACAAGGGCAAAGGCCGACCCGTACATTACTGACCAGTCAGTCAGTAGCGGATGACGCTGCCAATTGCAGCGGCCGACCCCAGTCGCGGGCATCCATCCCCCCGTTTGATTTTTTCCCAGCCAAGGCGCCACGCACCATGCGCATTCCCGTCCTGTTCCTGCCGACCCTGCTGGTCGCCGCTGTCCTCACGGCCTGCAGCCGCAGCGAGGCACCGGCCGAGCCGGTGCGCGCGGTGCGCACGATGACGATCGGCACCGGTTCCGCCACCGCGTTGAACGAGTACGCAGCCGAGGTGCGCGCACGCACCGAGTCGCGCCTGGGCTTCCGGGTCGGCGGCAAGCTGGTGAAGCGGCCGGTCGAGCTGGGCGAGGTGGTCAAGCCCGGCCAGCTGCTGGCCCAGCTGGATGGGGCCGACCTGCAGCTGGCGCAGGACGCCGCCCAGGCTGCGCTGCGCGCGGCCCAGGCGAACCTGGACCAGGCGGCGGTGGACCTGAAGCGCGCCCGCGAGCTGCAGGCGCAGCAGTTCGTCGGCGTGGCGGAGGTCGATCGGCGCGAGACGGCGCTCAAGGCCGCCCAGGCCACGCTGGAGCAGGCGCGCGCGCAGTCCTCGGCGCAGGGCAACCAGGCGGCGTACACCCGGCTGCTGGCCGATGCGGCCGGTGTCATCACCTCGGTGGAGGCCGAGCCGGGCGCCGTGCTGGCCGCCGGCACGCCGGTGCTGCGGCTGGCGCAAGACGGGCCGCGTGACGTGGTGTTCAGCGTGCCGGAGGACCGCCTGCCGGCGCTGCGTGCGCTGCGCGGCAAGGCCGGGGCGCTGCAGGTGCAGCTCTGGGGCGGTGACGCGGGGGCAGCGACGCCGCTGGCGGCCACGGTGCGCGAGGTGGCCGCCGCCGCCGATCCGACGACCCGGACCTTCCTGGTGAAGGCCGATCTGGTGAAAGCCGATGCGGCGAAGGTCGATGGGGGCCACGGCGAGGTCCGCCTCGGGCAGACCGCCACGGTGCGCGTGCCCGGTGCGGCCCGCGAAGGCGTGGTGCGCCTGCCGCTGGCGGCGGTGCTGGAGCAGGGCGGGCGCAGCGTGGTCTGGGTGCTGGACCCGCAGGCCATGACGGTGGACACCCGAGCCGTGCAGGTCGCCGGGGCCGATGCGCGCCAGGTGATCGTGAGCGCCGGGCTGGCGGCCGGGGCCGAGGTGGTCACCGCCGGGGCGCATGCGCTCACGCAGGGGCAGAAGGTGCGCCGCTACGTCGAGCCGAAGGCCGCGGCGCCGGTGGCCCTGCCGGCCAGCCTGGCCGCATCGCGCTGAGCGCGCGGTGACAGTGGACACGGGACCGGCGGCATGAAACTGCACACCCACGACCGGCCGCACCGCAGCGGCTTCAACATCTCCCGCTGGGCGCTGGAGCACCCGGCGCTGACGCGCTACCTGATGATCGTGCTGATGGTGCTCGGCATCGCCGCGTACTTCCAGCTCGGGCAGGACGAGGACCCGCCCTTCACTTTCCGCGCCATGGTGGTACAGGCCGCCTGGCCGGGCGCGACGGCACAGCAGATGGCCGAGCAGGTCACCGACAAGATCGAGAAGACGCTGCAGGACGTGCCCTACACCGACGTCATCCGCAGCTACACCAAGCCGGGCGAGTCGGTGACGATCTTCCAGATCAAGGACAGTTCGCCGCCCAAGGAGGTGTCGCAGGTCTGGTACCAGGTGCGCAAGAAGATCGGCGACATCCGCCCGACGCTGCCGCAGGGCGTGCTGGGCCCCTTCTTCAACGACGAGTTCGGCGACGTCTACGGCTCGATCTACGCGCTCTCGGCCGACGGCTTCAGCCAGGAGGAGCTGCGCGAGTTCGGCGACCAGGTACGCACGCGCCTGCTGCGGGTCAAGGACGTGGCCAAGGTGGAGATCTTCGGTGCGCAGGCCGAGAAGATCTTCATCGAGATCCCCGGCAAGCGGCTGGCGCAGCTCGGCCTGGACCTGAACCAGGTGGTGGCGCAGCTGGGTGCGCAGAACGCGGTCGAAGGCGCTGGCGCATTGGATGCGGGCTCGCAGAACCTGCAGCTGCGCGTGGGCGGCCAGTTCAACTCGGTCGACGAGCTGGGTCGCATGCCGATCCGCGCGGTCAACCCGGCCACCGGCGTGGCCAGCCAGCTGCGCCTGGCCGACATCGCGCAGATCCGGCGTGGCACCATCGATCCGCCCACCGTCAAGGTGCGCCACCAGGGCCGCCAGGTGCTGGCGCTGGGGGTGTCGATGGCCAAGGGGGGCGACATCATCGAGATGGGCAAGGCCCTGCGCCAGGAGGTGGGGGCGCTGCGCGCGGACCTGCCGGTGGGCATCGAGCTGCAGCAGATCCAGGATCAACCGACCTCGGTGTCGACCTCGGTGAACGAGTTCATCCAGGTGCTGATCGAGGCGGTGGTGGTGGTGCTGGGCGTGAGCTTCATCAGCCTGGGCCTGCACACCCGCCCGCTGCGCATCGACGTGTGGCCCGGCGTGGTGGTGGGCATCACCATCCCGCTGGTGCTGGCGATCACCTTCGTGACGATGTACTACTGGGGCGTCGGGCTGCACAAGATCTCGCTGGGCTCGCTGATCATCGCGCTGGGCCTGCTGGTGGACGACGCGATCATTGCCGTCGAGATGATGGTGCGCAAGCTGGAGGAGGGGCACGACAAGCTCTACGCCGCTACCTACGCCTACGACGCCACCTCGATGCCGATGCTCACCGGCACGCTGATCACCGCGGCCGGCTTCCTGCCCATCGGCATGGCCAAGTCGTCGGTGGGCGAGTACACCTTTGCGATCTTCGCGGTGACCACCGCGGCGCTGGTGATCTCGTGGCTGGTCTCGGTCTACTTCGTGCCGGCGCTGGGCGCGCGCTTCCTGCGGGTGAAGCCCCATGCCGACGGCGGTCACCCGCACGAGCTGTTCGACACGCCGTTCTACGCGCGCTTTCGCCGTCTGGTGAACTGGTGCGTGCAGCACCGCTGGATCACCATCGGGCTGACGATCGCCACCTTCGTCCTCGGCCTGGCGGGCATGGGGAAGGTACAGCAGCAGTTCTTCCCGGACTCGAACCGGCCCGAGCTGCTGGTCGAGCTGTGGCTGGCGGAGGGCTCGACCCTGGCGGAGAGCGAGGCGGTCGCGACGCGCCTGGAGGCCACGCTGATGCGCGAGCCGGCCGTGACCTCGGCCACCGCCTGGGTGGGCAGCGGCGTGCCACGCTTCTACCTGCCGCTGGACCAGGTCTTCGCCCAGTCGAACGTCAGCCAGTTCATCGTGATGACCAAGAGCCTCAAGGACCGCGATGCACTGCGCCAGCGCCTGCCGCACGTGCTGGCCGAACAGTTCCCCGAGGTGCGCGCGCGCGTCAAGCTGCTGGCCAGCGGGCCGCCGGTGGCCTACCCGGTGCAGTTCCGCGTCATGGGGCCGGATGCGGCGCAGGTGCGTCACTGGGCCGACCTGGCCAAGGAGCTGCTGCGGCGCAACCCGAACATGCGGGGGGTGAACGACAACTGGAACGAATCGGTCAAGGCGCTCAAGCTGGAGATCGACCAGGACAAGGCGCGTTCGCTGGGCGTGACCAGCCAGGGCATCGCCCAGGCCACGCGCATGCTGCTGACGGGCACCACCATCGGCCAGTACCGCGAAGGCGACAAGCTGGTGGACATCGTGCTGCGCCAGCCGCCCAGCGACCGCGCGGCGATCACCGACCTCGGCTCGGCCTACGTGCCCACCGCCAGCGGCCGGCCCGTGCCGCTCACGCAGATCGCCCGCATCAGCCACGGCTGGGAGCCGGGCGTGCTGTGGCGCGAGAGCCGCCAGTTCGCCGTCACGGTGCAGGGCGACGTGGCCGAGGGCATGCAGGGCGCCACGGTGAGCGCACAGTCCTGGCCGGCGATGCAGGAGCTGATCAAGCGCATGCCGCCGGGCTACACCATCACCGTGGCCGGCGCGGTGGCCGAGAGCAGCAAGGGCCAGGGCTCGATCGCCGCGGGCGTGCCGATCATGCTGTTCCTCATCTTCACGCTGCTGATGCTGCAGCTGCAGAGCTTTTCGCGCGCCATGTTGGTCTTCCTGACCGGCCCGATGGGCATCGCCGGGGTCGCCGCCGCGCTGCTGCTGCTGAACCGGCCGTTTGGTTTCGTCGCGCTGCTCGGGGTGATCGCGCTGATGGGCATGATCATGCGCAATTCGGTGATCCTGATCGACCAGATCGAGCAGGACCGCATGGCCGGCGTGCCCACCTGGGAGGCGATCGTCGAGTCGGCGGTGCGGCGCTTCCGCCCCATCGTGCTGACGGCCGCGGCCGCCGTGCTGGCGATGATCCCGCTGTCGCGCAGCGTGTTCTGGGGGCCGATGGCGGTGGCCATCATGGGTGGGCTGATCGTCGCCACGGCGCTCACCTTGCTGGCGCTGCCGGCGATGTATGCCGCCTGGTTCCGGGTGCGGCGCGAGCCGGGTGCGGGCGGCCGGCTCGCCGCGGGCTAGAATCGCAGATTCAAGGATCGCCCGAGGGGAGTTCTCGCTGACTCCCCTCGCCGTTTTGCAGCCGGCTTGCGCCGCCGGCATTGCAGATCACCGCGCGGGTGGCGAAATTGGTAGACGCACCAGGTTTAGGTCCTGACGCCTTCACGGGCGTGCCGGTTCGAGTCCGGCCCCGCGCACCAGGCAACCAGCAAACACGAAAGAGTCTGAGCAAATGGCTGTTACTGTGGAGACCCTCGAGAAACTCGAGCGCCGCATCACGCTGACCCTGTCGGCCGAAGACATCCGCAAGGAGGTCGAAAACCGCCTCAAGCGCCTCGCCCGCACGGTCAAGGCCGACGGCTTCCGTCCCGGCAAGGTGCCGATGGGCGTGGTCACGCAGCGATACGGCTACTCGGTGCAGTACGAGGTCGTCAACGACAAGGTCGGCCAGGCCTTCACCCAGGCGGCCAACGAGGCCGAGCTGCGCGTGGCCGGCATGCCGCGCATCAGCGAGAAGGAAGGCGCAGCCGAGGGCGAGGTGGCCTTTGACGCGGTGTTCGAGGTCTACCCCGAGGTGGTGGTTGGTGACCTGGCCGAGGTCGAGGTCGAGCGCGTCACCAGCGAGGTGACCGACGCTGCGATCGACCGCACCCTGGACATCCTGCGCAAGCAGCGCCGCAGCTTTGCCGACCGTGCCGCTGATGAAGTGGCCACCGACGACGACCGCGTGACGATCGACTTCGAAGGCAAGATCGACGGCGAGCCCTTCGCGGGCGGCAAGGCCGAAGGTTTCCAGTTCATCCTGGGCGAAGGCCGGATGCTGGAGCAGTTCGAGAAGGCCGTGCGCGGCATGAAGGCGGGCGAGTCCAAGACCTTCCCGCTGGCCTTCCCCGAGGACTACCACGGCAAGGACGTGGCGGGCAAGGAAGCCGACTTCCTGGTCACGCTGACGAAGATCGAGGCGCAGCAGCTGCCGGCGGTCGATGCCGAGTTCGCGCAGTCCCTGGGCATTGCCGATGCGACGGTCGAGGGCCTGCGTGCCGACATCAAGAAGAATCTGGAGCGCGAGGTCAAGTTCCGCGTGGCCGCTCGTAACAAGCAGGCCGTGATGGCCGCGCTGGAGAAGGCCACCAGCTTCGACCTGCCCAAGGCGCTGGTCGATAACGAGCTGGAGCGCTTGGTCGCCGGTGCGCGCGAGGACCTGAAGCAGCGTGGCATCAAGGACGCCGACAAGGCCCCGATCCCCACCGAGGTCTTCCAGCCCCAGGCCGAGCGCCGCGTGCGCCTGGGCCTGACGGTGGCCGAGGTGGTGCGTGCCAACAACCTGAGCGCCACGGTCGAGCAGATCAAGGCGCATGTCGACGAGCTGGCCCAGAGCTACGAGAAGCCCGAGGACGTGGTGCGCTGGTACTTCGGCGACCAGCAGCGCCTGGCCGAGGTCGAGGCGGTGGTGATCGAGGCCAATGTGGCCGAATTCGTGCTCGGCCGCGCCAAGGTCGTGGACAAGGCGCTGGCTTTCGACGAGCTGATGGGGGCCTGATTCCTCCCATCCGGCCCATCCTGGAGGGTGGGCAGTTTGCACGGGGGCGCTTTCGAGCGCCCCTTGTCACATTCGGGTCGTCTCCCACTGCCCGCATGGGGTGCTGGCAAGGCACATAATCGGGCCCGAATTTCGGACCGGCCGGCATGGTGCGCTGCACCTGCAGCCGTTGGTTGAGCGGCTGCGGCCGTCGCAAGGGAATCCATGAGCGCACTCGACACCAACAACCTGGGCATGGTGCCCATCGTCATCGAACAATCGGGCCGCGGTGAGCGCGCCTACGACATCTACTCGCGCCTGCTGCGCGAGCGGGTGATTTTCCTGGTCGGTCCGGTGAATGACCAGTCGGCCAACCTCGTGGTGGCGCAACTGCTGTTCCTGGAGAGCGAGAACCCCGACAAGGACATCTCGCTGTACATCAACTCGCCGGGCGGCAGCGTGAGCGCCGGGATGTCGATCTACGACACCATGCAGTTCATCAAGCCGCAGGTCTCGACGCTGTGCATGGGTCTGGCTGCCTCCATGGGCGCCTTCCTGCTGGCGGCGGGCGCCAAGGGCAAGCGCTTCTCGCTGCCGAACTCCAAGATCATGATCCACCAGCCGTTGGGTGGAGCACAGGGTCAGGCGACCGACATCGAGATCCACGCCCGCGAGATCCTCAAGACCCGCGAGCAGTTGAACCGGATCCTGGCCGAGCGCACCGGGCAGTCCCTGGAAAAGATCCAGAACGACACCGAACGTGACTACTTCATGTCGGCCGATGAGTCGCAGACTTACGGACTGATCGATCAGGTGCTGGCCAAGCGAGGCTGACACCGGGTCGCTGGCCGGCGTGGCGGCCCGTTTTTTTTGACTTATCATCTTTTTCGATTCCTCAAGGCCGCATCCCATGCCCGAGAAAAAAGGTTCCTCCGGCGAGAAGATTCTGTACTGCTCGTTTTGCGGCAAGAGCCAGCACGAGGTCAAGAAGCTGATCGCCGGGCCGTCGGTGTTCATCTGCGATGAGTGCATCGAGCTGTGCAACGACATCATCCGCGACGAGGTGCCTGCCACCGAAACTGGCGTCAAGGGCGGGCGGGCCGACCTGCCGGTGCCCAGTGAGATCAAGGGCATTCTTGACCAGTACGTGATCGGGCAGGACCCTGCCAAGCGCACGCTGGCGGTGGCGGTGTACAACCACTACAAGCGGCTCAAGCACATGGGCGACAAGCCCAAGGGCGATGACGTCGAGCTGTCCAAGAGCAACATCCTGCTGATCGGGCCAACCGGCTCGGGCAAGACGCTGCTCGCCCAGACATTGGCGCGTCTGCTGAACGTGCCCTTCGTGATCGCCGATGCCACCACGCTGACCGAAGCTGGCTACGTGGGCGAGGACGTCGAGAACATCATCCAGAAGCTGCTGCAGAACTGCAACTACGAGGTCGAGCGGGCGCAGCGGGGCATCGTCTACATCGACGAGATCGACAAGATCTCGCGCAAGGCCGACAACCCGTCGATCACCCGCGACGTTTCCGGCGAAGGTGTGCAGCAGGCGCTGCTCAAGCTCGTCGAGGGCACCTTGGCCAGCGTGCCGCCCCAGGGCGGGCGCAAGCACCCGAACCAGGATTTCCTGCAGATCGACACGACCAACATCCTGTTCATCTGCGGTGGTGCTTTCGATGGACTGGAGAAGGTGATTGCCAACCGTTCCGAGAAGTCTGGCATCGGCTTTGGCGCCAGCGTCAAGAGCAAGCAGGAGCGCAGCATCTCCGAGGTGTTCAAGCAGATCGAGCCCGAGGACCTGATCAAGTTCGGCCTGATCCCGGAGCTGGTCGGTCGCCTGCCGGTCATTGCGACCCTGGGCGAGTTGACCGAGGACGCGCTGGTGCAGATCCTCACCGAGCCCAAGAATGCGCTGGTCAAGCAGTACCAGCGGCTGTTCTCGATGGACGGTGTGGACCTGGAGATCCGCCAGTCCGCCCTGCGTGCGATTGCCGAGAAGGCGCTCAAGCGCAAGACGGGCGCGCGCGGCCTGCGCTCGATCGTGGAGCAGGCCTTGATGGACACGATGTTCGATCTGCCGACGCTGGACGGCGTGGCCAAGGTCGTGATCGACGAGCACACCATCGAAGAGAACCACAAGCCGCTGCTGGTCTACCGCGAGCAGGCCAAGGCCAGCGCCTGATCCCTACACCGGCGGCCACCCTGCCTTGGTACTGTGGCCGCCTTCCCGGCGGAGCCCGTCCGCTGGGCACGTCGTGTGCCCCATGACGTGCCCTTGCAATCCGGCGCTGCGCTCCCAGATGGAGCGCTGAAAGAGAGGTTCTGATGTCCGGTCATCCCATTCTTCCCCCTGAGCCCATCACGCTGCCGTTGCTCCCGCTGCGCGACGTGGTGGTGTTCCCCCACATGGTCATCCCGCTCTTTGTCGGCCGGCCCAAGTCCATCAAGGCGCTCGAGGCCGCGATGGAGGCGGGGCGCCAGATCATGCTGGTGGCCCAGAAGGCGGCCGGCAAGGACGAGCCCATGCCGGACGACATGTTCGAGACCGGTTGTGTCTCGTCGATCCTGCAGATGCTCAAGCTTCCCGACGGCACCGTGAAGGTACTGGTCGAGGGCCTGCAACGCGCCAATACGCAGAGCATCGATGACAGTGGCGAGTACTTCACCACCGTCGTGGTGCCGGTGCCGGTGCCAGACCAGGGCTCGCCCGAGATCGAGGCCCTGCGCCGCGCGGTGACCCAGCAGTTCGACCAGTACGTCAAGCTCAACAAGAAGATCCCGCCCGAGATCCTGACCTCGATCGGCGGCATTGATGACGCCGGCCGACTGGCTGACACGATCGCGGCGCATCTGCCGCTCAAGCTCGAAGCCAAGCAGGCCATCCTTGATTTGGTGCCGGTGTCGGGGCGCCTGGAGAAGCTGCTGGAGCTGCTGGAGCACGAGGTCGACATCCTGCAGGTGGAGAAGCGCATCCGTGGCCGCGTCAAGCGCCAGATGGAGAAGAGCCAGCGCGAGTACTACCTGAACGAGCAGGTCAAGGCGATCCAGAAGGAGCTGGGCGAGGGCGAAGAAGGTGCCGACCTCGAAGAGCTCGAGAAGAAGATCGTCGCCGCCAAGATGTCGAAAGAGGCGCGCAAGAAGGCCGAGGCCGAGCTGAAGAAGCTCAAGCTGATGTCGCCGATGTCCGCCGAAGCAACGGTGGTGCGCAACTACATCGACACCCTGATCAACCTGCCCTGGGCCAAGAAGAGCAAGGTCAAGCACGACCTGCCGCTGGCCGAGGACGTGCTCAACGAGGACCACTACGGCCTGGAGAAGGTCAAGGAACGCATCCTCGAATACCTCGCGGTGCAGCAGCGCGTGGACAAGGTCAAGGCACCGATCCTCTGCCTGGTCGGTCCTCCGGGCGTGGGCAAAACCTCGCTGGGCCAGAGCGTGGCGCGCGCGACCGGACGCAAGTTCGTACGCATGGCGCTGGGCGGCGTGCGTGACGAGGCCGAGATCCGCGGGCACCGCCGCACCTACATCGGCTCAATGCCAGGCAAGGTGCTGCAGAGCCTGAGCAAGGTCGGTGTGCGCAACCCGCTGTTCCTGCTCGACGAGATCGACAAGCTGGGCATGGACTTCCGTGGCGATCCGTCTTCGGCGCTGCTGGAGGTGCTTGACCCCGAGCAGAACCACACCTTTTCGGACCACTACGTCGAGGTCGACTTCGACCTGTCGGATGTGATGTTCATCGCGACCTCCAACTCGCTGAACATCCCGCCGGCGCTGCTGGACCGCATGGAGGTGATCCGTCTTTCTGGCTACACAGAGGACGAAAAGGTCTCGATCGCCCAGCGTTACCTGCTGCCGAAGCAGCGCAAGAACAACGGCGTCAGTGACGACGAACTGGATGTGGCGGAAGACGCTATCCGCGGAATCATCCGCTACTACACCCGCGAGGCGGGGGTTCGTTCGCTGGAGCGTGAGATCTCCAAGATCTGCCGCAAGGTGGTCAAGGGCCTGTCGCTGAAGAAGTACGACGCGAAGGTGGTCGTGACGGCCGAGAACCTCAACGACTATCTCGGCGTGCGCAAGTACAGCTATGGCGAGGCCGAGAAGCAGGACCAGGTCGGTCAGATCAACGGGCTGGCCTGGACTGAAGTGGGCGGTGACCTGCTGACGATCGAGGCGGCGGTGATGCCTGGCAAGGGCCACATCATCCGCACCGGCTCGCTGGGCGACGTGATGAAGGAGTCGGTCGAGGCTGCGCGCACCGTGGTACGCAGCCGTGCAGCGCGCCTGGGCATCAAGGACGAGCTGTTCGAGAAACGCGACATCCACATCCACGTGCCGGACGGTGCAACGCCGAAGGATGGTCCGAGTGCCGGTGCGGCAATGACAACGGCCCTCGTATCAGCACTGACTGGCATCCCGGTGCGTGCCGATGTGGCGATGACCGGCGAGATCACGCTTCGCGGTGAAGTGACGGAGATCGGTGGCCTGAAAGAGAAGCTGTTGGCCGCCCACCGGGGTGGCATCAAGACAGTGCTGATCCCGGAGGAGAACGCCAAGGATCTGCAGGACATCCCCGAAAACGTCAAGAATCACCTCGAGATCGTGCCTGTGCGCTGGATCGACAAGGTGCTGGAGATCGCGCTGGCCGGCAAGCCGACGCCGCTGCCCGAGGAAGAGGCGAAGGTGGTAGTCGAGCCGATCGCTGCGGATGCGGTGCCCGCTCCGGCCACGGATGCCACGAAGCATTGATGCTGTGAAGGTGAGTTGAGGATTCGCCATCCCCAAAAATTCTGCAAAGGGGCTTGCGGTCTTCAAAGAATTTGTTCTATAATCTCTTTCTCGACGCGCAAGACACTGAATCAAGTGAAAACGCATCGAATCCCAAGCGGGAGTAGCTCAGTTGGTAGAGCGCAACCTTGCCAAGGTTGAGGTCGCGAGTTCGAGACTCGTCTCCCGCTCCAGGTTGACCTGGGAATGAGGTTGGTGAAGCTTCTTTCTCGTCGGCTTGCAGTCTGGTATTTCGCGGCGCGATAGCAAAGCGGTTATGCAGCGGATTGCAAATCCGCCCAGGGCGGTTCGACTCCGCCTCGCGCCTCCAGGTCTGATGGGGTTTCGGTTGTGTTGATGGATTTGGTGTTGTTGTGATTCGTTGAATGCGGGAGTAGCTCAGTTGGTAGAGCGCAACCTTGCCAAGGTTGAGGTCGCGAGTTCGAGACTCGTCTCCCGCTCCAAATTTAAGAAGCCGCCTGACTAAGGCGGCTTTTTTTCGTTCGTTGATCCGAACGGTAAACGGTGAGGATGTGGGGGGCCTGCGATCGATTGCGTCGATACAGCGCCCTCCAGGTCCGCTTGCCGTTTGAAGGCCGTTGCTGCCAATGCGACGACGGCCTTCAGGGTTTGCCAGCGGCAGTCAGCGCAGTTCGGGCAGCAGCAATTGCACGATGGAGCGCGCGCTGTCGTCGGCCAGCGGTTGGCCGTCCGCGTTCAGGACTTCCAGCAGACTGGTGCCACCGGTCGTGCTGATCTTCAGCCGATAGCGCTTGCCACCGAGGTCTTCCTTCTTGGCGCCGAACAGGCGTTGGAAGACGTTCGGCTCTTCTTTGCCGGCGAGCTTCGGGTCCACGTAGCGCACGAAGTACAGGCCCTGGTTGCGGTCACGGTCTTCCAGCGTGAAGCCGCCTCGGTCCAGCGCCATGCCCACGCGCCGCCAGGTGCGTTCGAAGCCATCGTCGATCTGCAGGGTCGCCGCACTGCGGCCGTCCAGCACGCGGGCGCGAGGCGCCGCGGCCGGCACGTTGGCCACGGCCTGAGCCGTGCTGGCCGCCACCTGGGCAGTCGGCCGGGCTTCTTCACGCGGGCCAAGCTTGAGCATCAGGCGCGCCAGCATCTCGGCTTCCAGGTCCGGCTCGCTCGGGCGCATGACCCAGCGTGAGCGGTCTTTCTGGTCGCCGACGATCTCCTCGGTAGCGCCGCGGTGGCTGACATAGACCTCGCTGCCACCTCCTGGGGCGCGCTCGATGCGCGTGCGGTAGCGATCACGCTCCCCCGTGTCGAAGGCGTTCTCGAAGACCCGGCCCACGGTGCGGGTGACAAAGTTCTGCGGCAGCTTGGCGCGGTTCTCTGCCCAGTCGGTCTCCATCACACCCAGTTCGGGCCGATCGGTGACGAGGACGAAACCGTTTTGCTGCCAGAACTCACGCAGCAGCGGCCACAGCTGTTCCGGTGTCTGGCGGGTCACCAGCCAGCGGGCGTTTCCACTGCGCTCGATGCGCAACTCGCCAGCGACGGGAGCCGCGGGCGCCACCGCTGGGGCCAGTCCGGGCGGTGCCGCCTGCATGGCCGTGGCACTGACCGGGGCGCCCGACGGCGGGGCATAGCGCGGGTCGCTGGCCAGCTGGGTCAGGTCAGGCGGGACGTCCAGCGTGGGCGCCTTGACGGTGGCGGTGCTGCGGTAATCGACCTTGGCGGGGGAGAGCCCGTCCGACACGGAGGAGCAGGCCAGCAATGCACTGCCCGCGAGACTCAAGGCCGACCAGCGGCAGGCGGTGGCACAGGCCAGGGAAATACGGCCACGGGCGTGGGAGCGACGCGTCACGTTGATGGGGACTCCGGTGCGATGCCCGCCGCGTGGGCGGCTGCGGTGCGTGGAGCGGGACGACACGGTATCGCCCGCAGGGTGAGGGGGCCGGCGCCACGGCGCCGGCGGGTGTGGGTCAGAGCAGGCCGGCCTCGCGCATCGCGGCTTCAAGGCCGGGCACGAGGGCGTCGGTCATCGGCACCATGGGCAGGCGCAGCGCCCCGCCGCACAGGCCCAGGCGCTGCATCGCCCACTTGACGGGTACGGGGTTCGGCTCGGCAAACAGCAGCTTGTTCAGTGAAGCGAGCTTGAAGTGGATCTCGCGCGCCGTCTTCGCGTCACCGGCCACGGCGGCGCGGCAGAGATCGGCCATGGCGCGCGGGGCGATGTTGGCGGTGACGCTCACGTTGCCCTGGCCACCCAGCAGCATCAGGGCGATGGCGGTGCCGTCGTCACCCGAGTAGACCGAGAAGCCCTTGGGCGCGTGCTTGATCAGCCAGGCGGCGCGCTCGATGTTGCCCGTCGCCTCCTTGATGCCGATCACGCCCGGCACCTGGGCCAGGCGCAGCGAGGTCTCGGGCAGCATGTCCGCCACAGTGCGGCCGGGCACGTTGTAGAGCATCACCGGGATGTCAACGGCTTCGGCGATGGCCTTGAAGTGCTGGTACATGCCTTCCTGGGAAGGCTTGTTGTAGTAAGGCACCACGCTGAGCGTGCAGTCGGCGCCGACTTCCTTGGCGTACTTCGACAGCTCGATCGCCTCGCGGGTGGAGTTGCCACCGGCACCGGCCATCACCGGTACACGTCCGGCAACCTGCTCGACCGCCGCGCGGATGATCTCGCAGTGCTCCTCGACCGACACGGTAGGCGATTCGCCTGTGGTGCCGACCACGCCGATGCAGGCGGTGCCTTCGGCGATGTGCCAGTCGATCAGTCGGCGCAGGGCCGGGTAATCGACGCTGCCGTCCTCGTTCATCGGCGTGACGAGCGCGACGATGCTGCCAACAATGGGATTCATGGATGCTGTCCTTGTAATCGTTCAATTCTAACTGTGGCTCCCGGCCCCTTCGGCCGGGCCCACGTGACCCGGGTGCTGGGGGCTGGGGGCGGTGTCGGCGGCGCCCAGCGGTGGGGCCAGTGCAGGGACTGCTCCGGCGTTTCGCAATGCGGCCACGCGTTGCACGTGTCGGCGTGGTGCGTCGAGCCAGCCGTCCTCGTAGGCCACGACGCGCCAGTTGGACGCTGGTAGCGCTGCCAGCAGCTCGCCGGGCTGGAGCAGGAACTCGGCGCGCGATGGCCGCCCGACCTCGCCCTGTTGGGCGCCAAAGGTTTCGTACAGCAGCAGCCCACCCGGGGCGACTGCGTCCATTGCGTCGGCCAGGCGAGGGCGCCAGAGGTAGTTCGTCACCACGACGGCGTCGAAGCGGCGTCCGGCCAGCGGCCAGTCGGCGCCCTCCAGGTCGGCGATGACGATTTCTGCCAGTTCGTGCAGCGGCGCGATGGCCACTGCATCGCGGTCCACGCCCGTCACCCGGCAGCCCTGCGCGGCCAGCCAGCGCAGGTGCCGGCCGCTGCCGCAGGCCAGGTCGAGCACGGTTGCGCCGGGCGTCAGCAGGTGCGTGAATCGGGTGATCCAGTCGGAAGGGGGGGAAGGGGGCGCGGCCGTGGCAGGGGCTTGAGCCGGGATGGGCGAGGTCAGAAGCAGCTCCAGAGGCGATTGCCGAGGTCCACCACCATCTCGGGCAGCAGGTAGGCGAGGAACACCAGCAACAGCACCGCGACCACCAGCAGTCGCAAGATCCAGAGTCGCCAGGGCAGGCGCGAGCGGGGCGCCGTTTCGGCCATGGCGGGTCAGGCCGGTTGGCCCAGCGCGGGCGGTCGGGCGATGGCCCCCTCGCGCACCGGCAGGTTCACCAGGGCGGCGAAGACGCCCAGCGCGATCGAGATCCACCAGACGATGTCGTAGCTGCCGCTGCGGTCGTAGAGCACGCCACCCAGCCAGACGCCGAGGAAGGAGCCGATCTGGTGGCTCAGGAAGACGAAGCCGCCCAGCATCGAGAGGTGGCGCACGCCGAAGATCTGCGCGATCACCGCATTGGTCGGTGGCACGGTGGACAGCCAGAGCAGGCCCATCACCGCCGAGAAGAGGTAGACCGACCAGGGCGTCAGCGGCGCGGCCAGGAAGACGATGATCACCACCGAGCGCAGCAGGTAGATCGCCGCGAGCAGGTGGCGCTTGGCGATGCGCTGGCCCAGCACGCCGGCGGCATAGGTGCCGAAGACATTGAACAGGCCGATCAGCGCCAGCGCCGCAGTGGCCACTTCGGGCGCCTGGCCGTGGTCCTTCAGGTAGCTGGGCATGTGCACGCCGATGAACACCACCTGGAAGCCGCAGACAAAGTAGCCGGCGGTGATGAGCAGGAAGCTGCGGTAGCCGAAGGCCTCGCGCAGCGCCGCTCCGATGCCCTGCGCGTGCATGCCGCCGTGCGCAGCGGCCGTCTTCGGCTCACGCAGCCACAGCGACAGCGGCAGGATCGCCAGTGCCAGGAGGGCCAGCGCGAACAGCGAGGGCTGCCAGCCGAGGTGGCCGATCAGCCAGTTCTCCACCGGCACCATCAGGAACTGGCCAAAGGAGCCGGCCGCCGCGGCCACGCCCATCGCCCAGGAGCGTCGCTCGGCCGGTGCGTTGCGGCCAATCACGCCATAGACCACCGCGTAGGTGCAGCCGGCCTGGGCGACGCCGATCAGCACCCCCGCGCTGGCGGCAAAGCCCAATCCGGTGGCTGCGGTGGCCATCCACGCCAGGCCCGCCGCGTAGAGCAGCCCTCCGGCCTGCAGCACCCGGGTGGCGCCCCAGCGGTCGGCCAGCATGCCGGCGAAGGGGCCAGCCAGGCCCCAGGCCAGGTTCTGAAGCGCCATCGCGAAGGCAAAGGTCTCGCGTGTCCAGCCGCGTTCCATCGTCACCGGCTGCAGCCACAGGCCGAAGCCATGGCGGATGCCCATCGAGACGGTGACGATCAGGGCGCTGCACAGCAGCACCTGGCGCAGGGACAGGGGGGCCGGCGACGCCGTCGCGGGGAGTGCGGAAGAAGACATGGGCCGGCACTTTAGAGCATTGCGCCAGGGCGCACCCGGTTCCGGAAATGACAAGGGCCGGCAAGGCCGGCCCTTCGGGATGCTCGGGCGCAGGCCCTGCGGTCAGGTCAGAAGCGGAAGCCGAGCTTCAGCCCGTAGCTGGACGCGTCACCGGTCTTGTCGCCCTCGACGGCGATGTTGACCAGGCCGAGGTTCAGGTTCACGCCAGCGAAGACCTTGCTCTCGTCGAAGCTTTCCTTCTGGGTGGCGGTCGGCACCTGACCGTCCACCGTCTTGGCCTGCGAGGCGACCTTCACGATGCCCACGCCGGCGTACGGGGTGAACATCAGGAAGCCCTTGGAGATCGACAGGTCCAGGCTGGTGGTGCGCAGCTTGAGCTGGTCGACGCCGCTGGCGTAGCTGACGCCGCCGCGCAGGGCGATGGCCGGCATCAGGGTGCTGCCGGGCAGGATGGCCCAGCGCAGCTCGGCGCCCGAGACGCGCAGGTCGGTGCCCGGCACGGTGCCGACGGCGGCGCCAATGTCGATGTTGAAGGGCAGGCCCTTGACGACGCGCACGGTGGTCACCGGCAGCGTCTTCGGCACGGTCGAGCCGTTGGCCGCCTTGGCCAGGATGTCGCGGTGCTGCAGCGAGGTGCCGGTGGCGGCGACACCGATGTCGAAGCCGGTGATGCCCAGCGACTCGGCCGGCACCAGGCCCTTGTAGGACAGCGCTGCGCCCAGGTCTTCACTGAGCAGACGGAAGTCGGTCTGAGTCAGCGTATTGATCTTGTTGAGATCGGCCGCCTGGGCGGTCAGGACGGGGACGAGCAGGGCGGCGGCGCCGAGCAGGCGCAGGGAGGGGGCGGTGGTCTTCATGGCAACTTCCTTGCACGAGGCAGACAGAACGGCGCGAAGGCTAGCACCGGCCTGTGTCGGTGCCTGGCGTTCCCGCGCGCCATGTGTGTCCTTCGGTGACACATCTCGCACCGCGTGCGGCTCTGGCAAGCGCCTGCTTGCAGGGTGACCGGTCATTGGTTGTGAAATTGCAACGGTTTGACCGGTGCGGTAGCCCGCCAGGCGTCCGCGACGCCCTCGCGAAGCGGCCGCGGCAGGCTGCCTAGAATCCGCCGCCATGTCGACCTCCCTGCCCCATCCGTCCCCTTCGCTTTCGTCAGCCTCTTCGTCCGCGGCATCCAACTACGCCGAGGGCTCGATCCGCGTGCTCAAGGGCCTGGAGCCCGTCAAGCAGCGCCCGGGCATGTACACCCGCACCGACAACCCGCTGCACATCGTGCAGGAGGTGATCGACAACGCCGCCGACGAGGCGCTGGCGGGTTTTTGCCGGCGCATCCAGGTCACGCTGTACGCCGATGGCTCGGTGGGCGTGGAAGACGATGGCCGCGGCATCCCCTTCGGCCTGCACCCCGAGGAGCAGGTGCCGGTGGTGGAGATCGTGTTCACCCGGCTGCATGCCGGCGGCAAGTTCGACAAGGGCTCGGGCGGCGCCTACAGCTTCTCGGGCGGCCTGCACGGCGTCGGCGTAAGCGTGACCAACGCGCTGGCCACCCGGCTGCAGGTGCAGGTCTGGCGCGAGAAGCAGTCCGCCGTCCTGGCCTTCTCCGGCGGCGACGTGATCGAGCCGCTGGTGGTGCGCCCCGCCACGCCGGGCGAGCGCCGCCAGGGCACGGCGGTGCGGGTCTGGCCGGACGCGAAGTACTTCGACAGCAACGAGCTGCCGCGCCACGAGCTGGTGCATCTGCTGCGCAGCAAGGCGGTGCTGATGCCGGGCGTGACCGTCACGCTCAAGACCGAGAAGACCGGCGAGGTGATGACCTGGGCCTACAAGGGCGGCCTGCGCGACTACCTGAGCCAGAGCCTGAACGGCGAGCCGCTGATCCCGCTCTTCGAGGGCGAGCAGTACGCCGGCAGCGGCGAGACCGAGAACTTTGCCGAGGGCGAGGGCGCGAGCTGGTGCGTGGCCTTCACCGAGGACGGCGCGCCGCTGCGCGAGAGCTACGTCAACCTGATTCCCACCGTGGCCGGCGGTACGCACGAGGCCGGTCTGAAGGACGGCCTGTTCGCCGCGGTCAAGGGCTTCATCGAGCTGCATGCGCTGCTGCCCAAGGGTGTCAAGCTGATGCCCGAGGACGTGTTCTCGCGCGCCAGCTTCGTGCTCTCGGCCAAGGTGCTGGACCCGCAGTTCCAGGGCCAGACCAAGGAGCGCCTGAACAGCCGTGACGCGCTGCGGCTCGTCACCGCCTATGTGCGCCCCGCCCTGGAGCTGTGGCTGAACCAGCACGTGGAGTACGGCCGCAAGCTTGCCGAGCTGGTGATCCGCCAGGCGCAGAGCCGCCAGCGCGCCAGCCAGAAGGTCGAGAAGAAGCGCGGCTCGGGCGTGGCGGTGCTGCCGGGCAAGCTGACCGACTGCGAGAGCCGTGATCTCGCGCTGAATGAAGTCTTCCTGGTCGAGGGCGACTCGGCCGGTGGCAGCGCCAAGATGGGCCGCAACAAGGAGACCCAGGCGGTGCTGCCGCTGCGCGGCAAGGTGCTCAACGCCTGGGAGGTGGAGCGCGACCGGCTGTTCGCCAACGCCGAGATCCACGACATCTCGGTGGCGGTCGGCGTCGACCCGCACGGGCCGGAGGACGCGGCGGACCTGTCCGGTGTGCGCTATGGCAAGGTCTGCATCCTGTCCGACGCCGACGTGGACGGCTCGCACATCCAGGTGCTGCTGCTGACGCTGTTCTTCCGCCATTTCCCACGCCTGATCGAGGCCGGGCATGTGTACGTCGCCAAACCGCCGCTGTTCCGCGTCGATGCGCCAGCCCGCGGCAAGAAGCCGGCGGCCAAGTTCTATGCGCTGGACGACGGCGAACTGCAGGCCATCCTCGACAAGCTGCGCAAGGAAGGCGCGCGTGAAGGCAGCTGGAGCATCAGCCGCTTCAAGGGCCTGGGCGAGATGAGCGCCGAGCAGCTCTGGGACACCACGCTCAACCCCGACACCCGCCGCCTGCTGCGGGTGGACTACGGCGCACTCGACCTGGCGGCCACCGCGCTGTCGATGGGCAAGCTGATGGGCAAGGGCGAGGCCGCCGCGCGCCGCGAGCTGATGGAGCTGCACGGCGACAGCGTCGAAGTGGACGTCTGACCCGCGTCCCGGCGGGGCCTGCCCCGCCTTTGCGCCCCCCGGGGACGTGGGGCGCCGGACCGACGGCCCCATCGGGTCGCGGGGGCTGCCCTGCGGTGCCGACTTCGGCTGCGGCCCGACAATGCGAGAACTCCTGCGCATCCGGACTGAATTGCCGGATCGGGCGATGGACAGATCTGCCGGATTGAGTACATTCTTTTACATATTGGTGCATCCGGCACTGTTTTCGCGGGTTTGGCAGGAGGAAGGTCGGCATATGGGCCCGTTGGTGCGGGTAGGGGTTTGGGGCGCGTTGCTGTCAGCGGCGGCGTGGTTGGCGTTGGGCTGGTATGCAGCGAGCTTCGGTGCGGCCCGACCGGCCGAACTGCGTGCGCGGGCGCAGGTGGGGGCCACGCAGGCCCTGGCCGATGCCGGGTTCCCCTGGGCGCGGCTGAAGATCAGCGAGAGCGTCGGCGTGCTGCACGGTGATGCACCCGATGAACCCGCCCGGGCGGCGCTGGAGCGCCGGGCGCGCGAGTTGCTCGCGCCGTACATGGGCCTGCCGGGTGTCTTCCTGGGGATGGACAACCGGGTGCGGGTGCGCGCCCGCCAGGCGCATGCGCAGACCTACGCGGACCTGCCGCCCACCAGTGCGGGTCTGCCGCAGGCCGCTTCGGTTGCGTCGGCCGATCCTTTGGCGGGCCGGGGCCTGGGCGCCGCCTGCTCTGCGGCCTTCGACGCGGCGCTGGGTGGCGAGGCCATTCATTTCCGCGCCGCATCCAGCCAGCTCGAAGCGCCAGCCCGGCCGCTGCTCAAGCGCCTGGGCTCGGTGGCGGTGCGCTGCCCGGCCTGGCGTGTCGTCGTGGAAGGCCATGCCGACGGCCGGGGCGACACCGCCGTCAACGAGCGGCTTGCCCGCCGGCGCGCTGCGAGCGTGGCCGCCGAGTTGCTGCTGCAGGGCGTGCCCATCGGCCAGCTGGAGACAGTCGGTCAGGTCACGCCCGCGACAGCCGGCGCGGGTGATGCGCTGGCGGCGGCGGCCGGCCGGCGCGTGGCCTTCCGCTTCGTGCAGGCCGAGGCCGATTGACGCGCCGGGCGACCACCCCAGCTGGCTGACGACCACCCACCCCGACCTGACCAGACCTCGAACGGAGTCCCGCGTGTTCCTGCTCGCTCAACTGTGGATCTACCTGCTGGCCGCCTTTGGTCTGGGCATCGTCGCCGGGCTGGCGGTCGGGCTGTGGCGCTGGGCCCGGCACGCCGAGCGCTCGATGCAGGAGGCGGAGTTCCGTCACACCGAGCAGATGTATTCGGTGAGCGCCGAGCACGAAGAGACCATCGCCGCGCTGGAGGCGGCCCGCCTGGAGGCCAACCGCGCCCTGGAAGCGCAGGAGGCCGACACCGACGGCCTGCGTGCGCGCATCGAGGAGCGCGACAAGCAGATCAAGGACCTGAGCGCGATGCTGGTGCGCGTCAACCACGACCTGGCGAAGGCCGAGGGGGCGCGGCGCAAGCTGGTCGAGGACGGCAAGGGCGACCGTGACGAGGTGGAGGCGCTGCGCAAGCAGGTGGTCGCCAGCCGGGCCGAACTGGCACAGGCGCTGGGCGCCTCCGAGCGCGAGATCCTCACCCTGCGCGAGCAGCTGCTGGCCGAGCGGACGGCGCGCGGCGGCGCCGCCAGCGGGCCCGAGGCGGCAGCAGCCTGATCGTCGAGCTGGATCGGCGGCCTGCCAGACCACGTCAGATAACATCGCGCGCCTTGCAAGCGCCGCAGGGCGGTGGCGCCATCCCGGCACGCTGCCCAGGCGGCCCAGGTGCCGATGGATCCACAATCCCCCCTCGATTTCTCCCCGTCCGCCCCCCAGGGCGGTGACCAGCTCACACTCGCCCACTACGCCGAGCGGGCCTACCTCGAATACGCCCTGAGCGTCGTCAAGGGCCGCGCCCTGCCCGATGTGTGCGACGGGCAGAAGCCGGTGCAGCGCCGCATCCTCTACGCGATGCAGCGCATGGGGCTGGGCTTCACCAACAGCACCGGCGCGGCCGGGGCCAAGCCGGTCAAGAGCGCCCGCGTGGTGGGCGACGTGCTCGGCCGCTACCACCCGCACGGCGATACCGCTGCCTACGACGCCCTGGTGCGCATGGCGCAGGACTTCAGCCAGCGCTACCCTCTGGTGGACGGCCACGGCAACTTCGGCAGCCGCGATGGCGACGGCGCCGCGGCGATGCGCTACACCGAGGCGCGCCTGGCACCGATCGCCCGCCTGCTGCTCGACGAGATCGACGAGGGCACGGTCGAGTTCGTGCCCAACTACGACGGCTCCACCGAGGAGCCGCGCCAGCTGCCCGCGCGCCTGCCCTTCGTGCTGCTCAACGGCGCTTCGGGCATCGCGGTGGGCCTGGCCACCGAGATCCCCAGCCACAACCTGCGCGAGGTGGCCGCCGCCGCGGTGGCGCTGATCCGCGACGAGCAGCTCAGCGACGAAGCGCTCTACCAGCTCGTGCCTGGCCCGGACTACCCGGGCGGCGGCCAGCTCATCAGCAGCGCCGAGGACATCCGCGACGCCTACCGCACCGGCCGCGGCTCGCTGAAGGTGCGCGCGCGCTGGAAGATCGAGGAACTGGCGCGCGGCCAGTGGCAGCTGGTGGTCACCGAGCTGCCGCCGGGCACCTCGGCGCAGAAGGTGCTCGAAGAGATCGAGGAGCTGACCAACCCGAAGGTCAAGACAGGCAAGAAGGCGCTCACCGCCGACCAGACCCAGCTGAAGGCGGCCGTGCTGGCGGTGCTGGACGGCGTGCGCGACGAGTCCAGCAAGGACGCCGCGGTGCGCCTGGTGTTCGAGCCCAAGAGCCGCACTGTCAGCCAGAGCGAGCTGATCACCAGCCTGCTGGCGCACACCAGCCTGGAGAGCTCGGCGCCGGTCAACCTGACGATGGTCGGCGCCGATGGCCGCCCGACGCAGAAGAGCCTGCGCCAGATGCTCACCGAGTGGGTGGGCTTCCGCCTGGAGACGGTGCAGCGGCGCACCCGCCACCGCCTGGGCAAGGTGCTGGAGCGCATCCACATCCTCGAAGGCCGGCAGCTGGTGCTGCTCAACATCGACGAGGTGATCCGCATCATCCGCGAAGCCGAGGAGCCCAAGGCGGCGCTGATCGAGCGCTTCCGCCTGAGCGATCGCCAGGCCGAGGACATCCTGGAGATCCGGCTGCGCCAGCTCGCGCGGCTGGAGGCCATCAAGATCGAGCAGGAGCTGGCGCAGCTGCGCAGCGAGCAGGAGAAGCTGCAGGACATCCTGGACCACCCGGCCAGCCTGAAGCGGGTGACGATCCGTGAGATCGAGGCCGACACCAAGGCCCATGGCGACGAGCGCCGCACGCTGATCCAGGCCGAGAAGAAGGCCGTGGCCGAGGTCAAGGTGGTCGACGAGCCGGTGACCGTGGTGGTCAGCGCCAAGGGCTGGGTGCGTGCGCGCACCGGCCACGGCCACGACCCGGCGGGCTTTGCCTTCAAGGCCGGCGACGGGCTGTACGGCACCTTCGAGTGCCGCACGGTGGACGCGCTGATCGTCTTCGGCAGCAACGGCCGGGTCTACTCGGTGCCGGTGAGCGGCCTGCCCGGCGCGCGCGGGGACGGCGTGCCGATCACCACGCTGGTCGACCTGGAGGCCGGCACCCGCGTGGTGCACTACCTGGCCGGTGCTGCCGAGCAGCTGCTGCTGCTGGCCCACAGCGGCGCCACCGGCCTGCTGGCCAAGCTGGGTGACCTGGTGGCGCGCAACAAGGGCGGCAAGGCCTTCCTGAGCCTGGAGGCGGGCGAGCTGCCCTTTGCGCCGGTGCGCATCGAGCCCGGCCACAGCCAGGTCGCCTGCGCCACCGCGCTCGGGCGGCTGCTGGTCTACGGGCTGGATGAGCTCAAGCAGCAGCCCAACGGCGGGCGCGGCCTGATGCTGATGGACGTGGAGGCGGACGACCCGCTGGTGGCAGTGACCAGCTTTGCGCAGAACCTGCGCGTGCTGGGCAGCGGGCGCGGCGGCAAGGCCAAGGACGAGGAGCTGCGTCCGAATGCGGTGGCGCAGCACACCGGCAAGCGCGGCCGCAAGGGCAAGCCGCTGAACTTCTCGATCAAGGTGCAGGCGCTGCAGGCGGTGGCCCCGCCGCAGCCGGCCGCCACCGCGGGCTGATCGAGTCCATCCGCACCGCCAAGGGGGCGGGCACCCGAGGTGCCACGCCCGCCCGCGCAGCGCGGTCGGAGGCGACGCCGGTCAGCGCGGTGCCGACGGGCGGCCCGGCAAGGCCGGCAGCGCCGACAGCAGCTTGCGCAGGTCCGGCAGCCAGCCCGGGCGCTGGCCGGTGAGCTGGCGGGTGATGGCGTCCTTGACCGGCGGCAGGTGGTCGGATACCGCCAGCACCGCCTGGCGCACCAGCTTGGCGGGCGGCCGGTCGTCGGTGAACAGGCCCACGACCAGGTTCGTGCCCAGGTAGATCGGCAGCGTCACACGGCGGTGTTCCAGCTCGAAGGGCGCCAGCGTCGCCGTCACGCCCAGGTCGCGGCCGGCGCGGCGGGCGCGGTCGAGCTGCTGGGCCAGCACCTCGATGCCGTAGAGGCCGAAGTTGTAGCCATGCGCCGTCACAGGGTGCATGCCCACGGCGGCGTCCCCGATCAGCGCCACGCGGTGGGTGGCGAAGCGGTGCGCGTACACCGCCACCAGCGGGTAGGCGTGGCGCTCGCCCACCATCTGCATGGTGCCCAGCTGGTAGCCGAACTGCTCGGCCACGCGCCCGGCAAATTCTTCGGGCGAGAGCGCCATCCAGGCTTCCGCCTCGCTGGACTTCACGGTGACCACGGCCGACACCTGGCGGTGATTCATCGGCAGGATGGCCAGCGTGTTGCCCAGCCGGAAGCACTCGTGCGCCGTGCCGTCATGCTCGCGCTCGTGCGAGAAGCGCGCGACGATGACGGTGCGGCCGAAGTCGCGCGAGTTCGCGCCAATGCCCAGGCGGCGGCGCGTGGTGGAGAAGCGGCTGTCCGCGGCCACCAGCAGCGGCGCGTGCAGGGTCAGCTCGCTGCGGCCACCTTCGGCTGCGGGCAGGTCCAGGACCACCTCGGCGCGCTCGGCAGCGGTGCTGGCTTGGCGGATCGTGGCGCCGCAGAGCAGCCGCACCGCGGCACCGCGGGCCTTGGCGCCTTCGTAAGCGACCTTGCGCAGCCAGTGGTTGGGCACCAGGAAGCCCAGCGCTTCGCAGTTCGCCTGCTCGGCATCGAAGCGCAGGAAGCGCGGCGAGTTGGCGTTGCTCACGTGGGCCGCGCGGATGGGGGCGATCTCGCCTTCCGGCAGCCGCTGCCACAGGCCCAGGCCCTGCATTACGCTGCGGGCGCGGTGGGTGAGGGCGATGTCGCGGCCGTCGGGCTGCGGGGCGGCGATGCGGGCCTCGTCCTGCTGCTCCAGCACGGTGACGCTCAGGCCGATGTCGGCCAGCGCGCAGGCCAGCGCCAGGCCGGCGGGTCCGGCGCCGACGATCAGCACGTCCTGTTCTGGCGTGGGCGTGGGCGCGGCCTGAGAGAGGGCGGCTGCAGGCTGCGAGGCGGCGGGAACGGACATGGTGGTGAGCAGATGAAGTCAGGTGGGCGCGATTGTGGCAACCCGCGTGGTACCCGGAGGGGGGGCGATTCAGGCAGAACCGGCAGAACGTCTGCAAGCCTAGCGAGCCTGGTCAGGCCTGGGCTTGACTGGGGTCAGTCCGTGGCGGCTGTGACGACCGATGGATCCGGCGAAAGAGGACCGCATTGCCCGTTGTATGTTGTTGTTATGCAACTTTATGGTGTGCTTCGGAGTGCCTGGATCTTCCTCTGCTCGGTGTGCAGAAGGAGAGTCGGTTGGGTTCAATTGGTCATTGAAGGCTGATGATCGTGCAACTTGGACTGGGTTTTCTGAGAAATACGGCGTGAACCGGAGCGGTTGAGTACGGCACTGCGACGGTCATTTGTTGCCAGGTAGCCGCCTAAACATGGGAAAGTCACCCATCAATTCCTTGGGTCCATGGGAAATCGTGAAGTAATTCATGGATACTACATCCTGTAACGAATGTTGCAGATCCGGGAGCAGATGGTGCGCCCTGAGCCTGTGGCGTTTGTGGCTGTGTGTTGCCCCTGGGAGGGCACCGCCGTCAGTCCCCCGCACCGAGTCATCCTCGTGATGACTTGGGCCTTTGCCCGGCTTCGGCCGGGCATTTTTTTGCCCGCGCACAGGCCGATCCGGCGAACGCGCTCAGGGTGCGGTGCCGGGCTGGCGGAAGGTCAGTTGCAGGCTGGCGTCAAGGTCGCCTCGCGCGGTCGATGCCGTGCGGTCCAGCGACAGCAGCTCGATGCGGGTGCCGGGAAGCGCTGCCGGAAGTTCGGCCATGAAGGCTTCGAGGTGTTCGGGGCGTCCCTGCAGGGTGAGCTGGAGCCGACCCGGCCGAGCAGGTGCTGCCGGCAGCTGTTTGCTGCGCAGCCAGCGCACCTGGTGGCGCTGTGCAAGCGCGAGCAGGCGCGCCAGTTCCTGCCCCTGTCCTGGCCCCTGTTCCGGGTGCTGCTCCTGTCCTGCCGGTTCGACGGCCACCCGGCCAGCGGGCGGGCCCATCAGCGTCACCGCCAGGCTGCCCGCCAGGCAAAGCAGGCCCAACCAACCGGGCCAGCCCAGGTGTTCACGCCCGGACTGCAGGCAGCGCCGCAGCGCAGCGGGGACCCGTCGGGCGGGGGGCGGGGGTGAGGGAATCAGCGGCACGGCCGGGGTTGTACTGCATTGGCGGCTTCCCGGTCTGCTGTCCCGCAGGCCGGGCGCGCCAAGCGACCCGTCCTGGCTGGCTTGCAGGCCGTTGTCAGCCCGGGCTGCTGCCCGTGCGCCAGAGCGCCTGGACCTCGAAGTGCACCTGGGGGGTGGTGCCCGCGGCGCCGGGGGTGCCCGGCGCAGCTGGCATGGCTGGACGCCACTCATGGTGCAGCAGGGTGACCTGTGCCAGCCGCGGGTCGGCCTCCAGCTGGCGCAGCCAGGCCAGCATCCCCGCGAGGTCAGCGGCCTGTGCCTGCAGTCGCAGCCGGGGCGGATCGCCCAGCGGCTGCAGCGCCAGCAGGATCACCGCGCCGTGGCCGTGGTCGGCTTCGAGGGCGAAGAGCCGTTCCCAGGGCGGTCCCGCCGGGGGGGCGGGGCCCGCCGGCGGCGGGGCCTCGCCCGCAGCCTGACCTGAGGTTTGACCTGGAGCCGCCGGGCCCACCCGTGGCGCCTTGAGCGCCAATGCCATGCCCAGCGCGAGTGCACCCAGCCCCAGCAGGCACCAGCCGGCCCTGCGGCGCGGCGGGACCCGCGCCAGAAAGTCGAGGCGCGGCAGGCGCTTCATGGTCCTCGGTGTGAACCCGCCTCGGCCGCGGTGTGCCAGGGCGTGCCATGCCATGCGTCCATTCCGGCGCCGTCCAATCCCTCGCCCATGCCCTCGACCACCTCCGGCAGCGGCAGGGGGGTGGCCACCGGGCTGTCGGCTCCCGCCTGGCTGCGCAACGCGGCGGTGGAGAAGGCGAGGGTGGCGGGCAGCTGCACCGTGTCCGCCCAGGCCCGCTGGGCGCCGGACGGCGGGTGGGCCATGGCCCGGGTGCCGATGCCGCCCAGGGGCGGGCGGAACAGGCCGGGCAGGTCGCGGCCATCCCAGACGTAGCGGCACAGCGCCTTGCTCTCGGGCAGCAGGTAGATGACGCACTGGTGGCCCACGCTGGCCTCGGCGGCTGCCGCGCGGATGAAGGCGCGCAGGCGTTGCTCCAGCGAATCGGGCAGGTCGGCGTCGAAGCGCTCCCAGGCCAGCGCGATCGGCAGGCCCTCGCGCAGGCGCACCAGCGAGACGCCCTCGTCGCGCAGCAGGGCGATCACCGCGTCGTCCTCGCGGATCTGGCCGGCGAGCTGGCGCAGGTCCTCGATCAACGCGGCGTGCAGGTGCGTCAGCCGCACGCCGACCTGCGCCATCGCGGCGCTCCAGGCCTGCAGGTCGTGCTCGGCCACCGCCGCGGCCAGCCAGCGCCGGCTGGCGCTCGATCCACCCAGGGGCATGACCTGCACCCGCAGGTCGCTGCGCTCCAGCACGTCGGTGAAACGCAGCTGGGCCTGCTCGCGGGCGGCCTGCGGCGAGAGGCCTTCGTCCAGCAGGGCGTAGTAGACGTATTCGTCGGCCACCGTCAGGCGCGCCACCGTGGGCAGGGACTCGATCTCGGTCAGGCGCAGGGCCTGCAGGGCGGCGCTGAGGGCGGCGGCGCCAGCGCCGGTGCCATCGGCCACCGCGGCGGGGCGAGGGCGCCAGCCGCGCCCGCTCATCTCGACGTGGCAGCTGCCCATGCGCAGCTCCATGCGCAACTCATTCCTGAACCGCAGTGACACGATTCGCTTCCTCCAGGGTGGTGAGGCCGCTGCTGACCAGCTCCAGTGCCGCCTCGCGCAGGGTGGTCAGGCCGTGGCGTTCGGCGGCTTCGCGCTGGGCGGCGGGCGAGGCCCGCTGCGCGATCAGGCCCTTGAGCTCCAGGTCCAGCGTCAGCACCTGGGCGATGGCCTGGCGGCCCAGGTAGCCGGTGCCGCGGCAGGCCGGGCAGCCCAGGCCGCGATGAAAGCTCCAGCCCTCTTCCAGCACCGCGCGCGGCAGGCCGCTGGCAGCCAACAGGGCCGGGTCGGGCTCGAACGGCTCGGCGCAGTGCGGGCAGACCTTGCGCAGCAGCCGCTGGGCGATCACGCCGTTGAGCGCTGCCGTCAGGTCGTAGGGGTCCACGCCCAGGGTGGTCAGCCGGCCGATGGCCTCGAAGGCCTGGCTGGCGCGCACCCCGGCGAACAGGCGCTGCCCGCCCAGGGCGGCCTGCACCGCCAGGCGGGCGGTTTCCACGTCGCGCAACTCGCCGAGCATGATGCGGTCCGCGTCGTGGCGCAGCGCGGCGCGCAGGGCGTGGGTCCAGCCCAGGCCGTGGGCGTCGTCCACCGCGATCTGCAGGGCGTCGGGCAGCGGGGCCTCGATCGGGTCCTCGATGGTGATGAGCCGGTCGCTGCCCGGCGGTTGCTCGCCCAGCAGGCCGTAGAGCGTGCTGGTCTTGCCGCTGCCAGGCGGGCCGGTGACGATCAGCAGGCCGTGCGGGATGCGCGCCATGCGGCGCATCGCCCCCGCCACCAGCGGGTCGAAGCCCAGGCTGGCCACGTCCAGGCAGCCGCCCTGGGCGAGCGAATGGCGGTCCAGGATGCGCAGGACGGCGTCCTCGCCATGGCGGCTGGGCAGGATGGACAGGCGCGCCTCGACCTCGCGGTCCTCGTGGGCCAGCTGCACCCGGCCGTCCTGGGCGCCACGCTGCGGGGCGAGGTCCAGGTCGGCCAGCAGCTTCAGGCGGCGCATGACCCGCGCGGCAAAGTCGCGCCCGTCGGCGCCATTGACCACCTGCAGCACGCCGTCGATGCGGTAGCGCACCAGCAGGCCGTCGGGCGTACTGGCCAGGTGCACGTCGCTGGCCGAGGCCGCCAGCGCCTCGTCCAGGACCTGGGAGACGAAGCGCCGCGCGGGGGCGTCATCGGTCGGCACCGTCTCGATACGCGGCGGCGCGGCGACCGGCGGGGGCGGTGCCATGGCCGAAGGCCGGTCCGCGGACCGGTCGACGGGTGCCAGCGCCAAGGTGGGTGGGGTTGCAGGCATACCCGGGGGCTTGAGCGACGCCGCCGCCACGTCTGGCACCGGCTCCGGCGCAGAGCCGGGGGCCGGGGTGGCCGATGCGAGGCGGTCGTAGAAGTCCAGCACCTCGTCGGCGGGTGCCACGTACCAGCGCGTTCTGGGCCGGCCGGCCGCGCGCAGGCGGGCTTCCAGCCAGAGCCGGGTGGTCCGGTCGAAGGGGTCGGCCAGCACCAGGCCGACCAGCGGCTCGTCGCCCCGCAGGGCGATGCACAGGCGCTGGCGCCCCTCGGCCAGCGGCACGAGGCCGAGGTCGGCCAGCTCGGGGCGCACCCAGGCCAGCTTGCCGGGCAGCATGCCGCTGGCGCTGCCGAGCCATTGGTGGAAGGCGGCGTCACGCACGGGTGCGTGGGCGTCGGGGCTCAGGCGCGTCTCGGCGCGAAAACGCTGCAGCAGCCGCTGCACCACGGCGACGGCCTGCTCTCGGGCATGGTCGACCACGGCGGCCGGTCCGGGCGGCGCAGGGGTCGGTACGGCAGGGGCAGCGGACATGGGTGGGAGGTGGGTTCGGCTCGTCGGTCGGACCCGGCGGTGCGTGCGCGCTGGCTCATGGCGCCAACCCGCTGCCACGGCCGGCCGGGACTGGCTCCGATTAGGCCGCAGGCGCATCGCGGCGGCCTTCCCGCGGCCACGGGCTGCCCGGCCCTCCAACGTGGGTCGGCGTTCCTGCGAATGAAGGGTCGGTGGCGCGGCATCCAGGCATGATCCGTGAAGTATTTCACAGTCAATGCAGGACGCCGTGGCTGCCGTGTTGCGGGCGTAACCAGCGGTCAGGCGCTCGCTTCGGCGCGACGCCGCGCCTGGCGGAGCCGCTGCGGCCCGGTTCAGCTGACGATGTAGGCGCCGCTGCCGGTGGCCACGAGGGTGCCGGTGTCGTTGACCAGCCGCATGTGGATCGTTGCCACGCGGCCCCCGAGGCGCACGATCTCGGCGCTGGCGATGAAGTGGCTGCCCAGCCCGGGGCGCAGGTAGTCGATGCGCAGGTCGATGGTGCCGATGCGGGCGAAGCGGTGCATCACCTGCTCGGCCGTCTCGTGGGCGTGCTTCTCGGCCAGGGCGAGCATCACCGCATTGCCGCCGGTGGCGTCCAGCGCCGCGGAGATCACCCCGCCGTGCAGGCGCCCGTAGAGGTAGTGGCCCACCAGCTCGGGCCGCATCGAGAAGCGCATGCGGAAGTCGTGCGGATCCATCGACTCGATGCTCAGCCCGAGCACTTCATTGAAGCAGATGCGCCGCTCGAAGAGGTCGGACAGTTCGGCGTGCACGCGCTCCTGTTCTTCGGCGCTGCGACGGGGCAGGTGGGCAGTGGTCATGGGCAGGCGGCTTGGATGCAGCAGGGGGGGGTGACAGATGTTACGTTGCGCTGCCCCGACCGGGCCGGCCGATCGCGTCGGTTATCTTTGCGCGATGCCTGAACGAGCGCGCAAAGTCGATCTGCCGATTGCCCCTCCTGAACGACTCACACCGAGCCGCGGGGCTCGCTTCGACCGGCTCGACGCGCTGCGCGGTGCGGCGATGCTGTGGATGACGGGGTTCCACGCCTGCTTCGACCTGAATCTGCAGGGCCTGATCGGGCGGCAGAACTTCTACCAGGACCCGTTCTGGACGGTGCAGCGCATGCTGATCCTGTCGCTCTTCCTGGCCTGCGCTGGGGCCGGGCAGGCGGTGGCGCAGCGCCAGGGTGTGCCGTGGCCGCGTTTCTGGCGGCGCTGGTCGCAGGTGGCGCTATGCGCGCTGGCGGTGTCGCTTGGGTCCTGGTGGATGTTCGGACCGCGTTGGATCAGCTTCGGCGTGCTGCACGCACTGGCACTGATGACGCTGCTGGCGCGCCTGCTGGCTGTGCGGGGTGCGCCCTGGCTGATCGCGCTGGCGCTGGCGCTGGCCTGCCTGCTGCTGCCGCTGGGGTGGTCGCACGAAGTATTTGACAGCCGCTGGACCGACTGGATCGGCCTGGTGACCCACAAGCCACCCACCGAGGACTACGTGCCGCTGCTGCCGTGGTTCGGTGTGCTGCTTGGCGGGCTGCTCGCCATGCACCAGGCGCTGCGCCGCTGGCCGGCGGTGGTCAGCGGGGCGCTGCCACGTCCTCTTCAGCCGCTGGCGCTGCTGGGGCGCTGGTCGCTGACCTACTACATGCTGCACCAGCCGGTGCTGCTGGGGCTGATCGGCGCCTGGGTGGCGTTGCGCAGCTGAACGCCACGAGGCGCCGCGGCAGGCTCACCTGGATCTGGCCGATTCACGCCTGATCCGGCCATGAAAAAGGGCGCCGGAGGCGCCCTGGTCGCTGCCACGGACCGCACCTGCTGGCGCGATCCCGGTCTGGCTCACTGGCCGAACTTGTAGTCGGTCTTGGCTTTGGCCTTCAGCTCTTCCTGGAACTTGGCCATCTTCTGCTGCTCCAGGCGCTGGCGCAGCTGGGCCTTGATGTCTTCCAGCGGCGGGAACTGGGCTTCACGCACGTCTTCGAGCTGGATGATGTGGTAGCCGAACTGGCTCTTCACCGGCTCTTCGGTGAACTTGCCCTTTTCCAGCTTGGTCATGGCCTGGGAGAACTCGGGCACGTAGTTGCCCGGTGCGGCCCAGTCCAGGTCGCCGCCGTTCTGGGCCGAGCCCGGGTCCTTGGAGGAGGCCTTGGCCAGGTCCTCGAACTTGGCGCCGCCCTTGATCTTGGCGACCAGGGCCTTGGCCTCGTCTTCCTTCTCGACCAGGATGTGGCGGGCGCGGTATTCCTTGCCGCTGTTCTGGCCCTTGAGCTTGTCGTACTCGGCCTTGAGCTGCTCGTCGGTGACCGGGTTCTTCTTCTGGTAGCTGGTGAACAGCTCGCGGATCAGCAGGCTCTGGCGGGCCAGGTCCATCTGCTGCTTGTACTCGTCGCTTCGCTGCACGCCAGCGCGCTCGGCTTCCTGCACGAAGATCTCGCGCAGCACCAGCTCATCCTTCACTTGGCGCTCCAGATCCGGCGTGCGCGGCTGGTTGCCCTGCTTGGTGATCTGCGTCATCAGGGTATCGAAGCGAGCCTTGGGCACTGCCTTGCCATTGACGATGGCAATGTTCTGCGCGGCCGCCAGGCTCGGCAGCAGCGCGGCCGACAGGGCAACGGCAGACACGGCAATCTGAAGCTTCTTCATGGAGGGGGAAACCTTTCAGCAGGGCGGTCCGGCTGGCATGCACCGCGAGGGGGCCGGGCCGGGATCAGGTTGATTCGGCCGAGGCAGCGCTGGCTGTCGGCCGACTGGGGAAACAGCTGCAGGTCGCTCCGGGGAATCCAGCGAGGGGCGGTAGCGCCTCAGGGAACTTCGGCGATGATCGCCAAAGCGTGGATTCCTCTACGGATCTGAGCTGAAAGGGCATCATACACGAGGCGATGTCGGGCCACCCGGCTCAGTCCGGCGAAGGCCGTGGAGCAGATTTCGACCCGCATGTGGCTGCCTTCGGCCGCTCCGGCGTGGCCGGCATGCTGCTGGCTTTCGTCGATCACGGCGAGCCGGACCGGCTCGAAGCGCGCTTGCAGGAGGGCCTCGATCTGCGTCGCGCTGGGTCGTTCGGCGAGCGGAACCTGGCGGGAGGTGGTCGCGCTCATTGGTCCTCGACCTTCAGGTGGCGGGTCAGGTAGAAGCCCTGCGCGAGCATGAAGACGAACATCAGCCCCATGCCACCAAAGAGCTTGAAGTTGACCCAGGTGGCGGTCTCGAAGTTGAAGGCCACCCAGAGGTTGAGCACGCCCATGAAGGCGAAGAACAGCACCCAGGCCCAGTTCAGGCGCTTCCAGGCGAACTCGGGCAGTTCGACCTGTTCGCCCAGCAGGATCCGCAGCAGGTTCTTGCCGGCCAGCAGCGGGCTGAGCAGGAAGGCCGCCGACATCACCCAGTAGAGCACCGTGGGCTTCCACTTGATGAAGGCCTCGCTGTGGAAATAGATGGTGGCGCCGCCCAGCACCGTCACCAGCGCCAGGCTGACCCAGAGCATGGTGTCCACCTTCTGGCGCCGCGCCTTGAGGTACAGCACCTGCGCCAGCGTGGCGGCGATGACCACGACCGTGGCCAGCAGCACCGGGGCCTCCTTGGGGCCGACCACGCCGCCCGAGACCATGAAACCGAACCAGTCGGAGGCGAGGCGGGCCGCCTCGTCCGCGCGCTTCTCCGCCGCGTTGAACGTGAGGAAGAACAGGACGATGGGCAGGAAATCGAGCAGCAGCTTCATCGGTGCAGAGGCAGGGCGGTGCGCGGTGGGCGCAGGGGAGGTGCGAGGGATGTGCAGGCGGCCCGCGCCGGTGGCGCACGGACAGCGGCCGGATTATGCGGGCGGCCCCCGGGGTAACCCGCGCTGACCATCCCTGCTTCGGGTGGGGTGGTGGCTGCGCGGCTGTCGAATGTTCCCGCTGGCGCAAGGAAATGTGGCCCCGGTGGAGGCGCTCAGGCCGTTGCGACACAGCCGCCGTCACGTCGGTGACAGCCTGGGCGGCAGGCGGCCGGTGGCGGTTGACCCAACGCATGGGCCGGTCATCGGCACCGTGCCACAGTGCACCGGGTTCGTGCACGGCGCGTCGACGCGAGGCCCTCCCCATCGCCACCGCGCGGGGCCCTGCAACGGTCGCCTGCAAGACAGTTCCTCCGGGAAAGATGCTAGGGGGCGGGTGGGGCGCGGCTCCTATAGTGACCGCCGCCTTGGCGCGCCGCGCCGCCGTGATCCCGGGATCCCTGATTCCATTGGAAGGAGTGATACGAATGAGCAGCCTGATGGGCCAGATGATGCGCATGCCGATGTTGATCTCGTCGCTGCTGGTGCATGCGGCCAGGCACAGCGCGGACACGGAGATCGTGTCCAAGCGCGTGGAGGGCGATGTCCATCGCTATACCTACAAGGACGCCGAGCTGCGCTCGCGCAAGCTCGCCCAGGCCTTCGCCCGGCTGGGCTGCGTGGCCGGCGACCGGGTGGCCACGCTGGCCTGGAACGGCTACCGGCACTTCGAGATCTACTACGGCGCGTCCGGCTCCGAGCTGGTCTGCCACACCATCAACCCGCGCCTGTTTCCCGAGCAGATCGCCTGGATCGCCGGCGATGCGGCCGACAAGGTGCTGTGCTTCGACCTCAACTTCCTGCCGCTGATCGAGAAGCTGGCCCCCGCGATGCCCTGCATCCAGCACTACGTGCTGATGACCGACCGGGCGCACATGCCCGAGGCGTCGAAGATCTCCAACCTGCTGTGCTACGAGGAACTGATCGAGGCCGAGAACGGAAACTATGCCTGGCCCGAGTTCGACGAGAACACCGCGTCGAGCATCTGCTACACCTCCGGCACCACGGGCAACCCGAAGGGCGCCGTGTACAGCCACCGCTCCTCGGTGCTGCATGCCTACGCTGCGGCGCTGCCGGATGCGATGTGCTGCGCCTCGTCGGACACCATCCTGCCGGTGGTGCCGATGTTCCACGTCAACGCCTGGGGCCTGCCGTACAGTGCGCCGCTGGTGGGCGCGCGGCTGGTGTTCCCGGGGCCGCATCTGGACGGCAAGTCGCTGCACGAGCTGTTCGAGAACGAACGCGTGACCTTCTCGGCCGGCGTTCCCACGGTGTGGCTGGGCGTCATCAACCACATGAAGAACAACGGCCTGAAGCTGTCCACGCTGCGCCGCACGGTGATCGGCGGCTCGGCCTGCCCGCCAGCGATGATGCGCACGCTGGAGGACGACTTCAACGTCGAGGTGATCCATGCCTGGGGCATGACCGAGCTGTCGCCGCTGGGCACGCTGTCCAAGCTCAAGGCCAAGCACGCCGACCTGCCGGCGGTGGACAAGCACCGCCTGCTGGAAAAGCAGGGCCGCTCGATCTACGGCATCGACATGTGCATCGTCGGCAACGACGGCAACGAACTGCCCTGGGATGGCCGGGCCAGTGGCGACCTGCTGGTGCGTGGCGGCTGGGTGATCTCCAGCTACTTCAACAAGGCCGACGAGTCGCCGCTGCGCGAGTTGAACGGCCAGGCCTGGTTCCCGACCGGCGACGTGGCCACCATCGACGCCGATGGCTTCATGCAGATCACCGACCGCAGCAAGGACGTGATCAAGTCCGGTGGCGAGTGGATCAGCTCGATCGACCTGGAGAACGTCGCGATGGCGCACCCGGCGGTGATGGAGGCCGCCGCGATCTCCTGCCATCACCCCAAGTGGGACGAGCGCCCGCTGCTGGTGGTGGTGCGCCGCCCGGGCAAGGAGCTCACCCGCGAGGAGATGCTGGCCTTCTACGACGGGCGCATCGCCAAGTGGCAGATTCCCGACGACGTGGTGTTCGTGGACGACATCCCCCACACCGCCACCGGCAAGATGCTCAAGGCCAAGCTGCGCGAGCAGTTCAAGGACCACAAGCTGCCGGGCGCCTGAGCCGGCCCTGTCCGGTGCTCGCCCCACGTGGGCGAGCATCCGGCGCGTCAAGCCGGGTTGGTGCTCCTCGGGGTGCGTTGGATCGGCTGTTTTCGAGGCCGGGGAGAGGCTGCGCTCGCACGGGCGGCGGCCCTTTTGGGCGTGGCGTTGAGGTGGTCGGAGGGGCGGCTCGACGGGTTTGTCCCTCGTGCGACAGACCCGTCGGGTAGTCCCTGAAGGCAGATCGCCGGTGCTCCGTTACCGTCCTGTCCATTCGATTTGCACCCCACCTCGACTCAGGAGACTCCGCATGAAGCTGGTTCGCAAACCCCTCGTGATGGCCGCCACCGCGGCGCTGCTGCTGGCCGCAGGATCGGCCCAGGCGCAGAAGGGCGAGACGGTCAAGATCGCCTGGATCGACCCGCTCAGCGGCCTGATGGCCCCGGTGGGCCAGAACCAGGTCAAGACCTTCCAGTTCCTGGCCGAGCACTTCAACAAGAGCAACCCGGCCGGCGTGAAGTTCGAGATCATCCCGATCGACAACAAGCTCAGCCCGGCCGAGAGCCTGAACGCACTGAAGGCAGCGATCGACCAGGGCGCGCGCTTCATCACCCAGGGCAACGGCTCCAGCGTCGCGCTGGCGCTGGTGGATGCGGTCAACAAGCACAACGAACGCAACCCCGGCAAGGAGGTGATCTACCTCAACCACGCCGCGGTGGACCCCGACCTGACCAACAGCAAGTGCAGCTACTGGCACTTCCGCTTCGACGCCGACACCTCCATGAAGATGGAGGCGCTGACCACCTTCATGAAGGATCAGGCCGACGTCAAGAAGGTCTACCTGATCAACCAGAACTACTCGCACGGTCACCAGGTCAGCAAGTTTGCGAAGGAGATCATGGCCCGCAAGCGCCCGGACGTCCAGTTCGTTGGCGATGACCTGCACCCGCTGGCCCAGGTCAAGGACTTCGCTCCCTACGTGGCCAAGATCAAGGCGTCGGGTGCCGACACCGTGATCACCGGCAACTGGGGCTCCGACCTGACGCTGCTGATCAAGGCGGCCAACGACGCCGGCCTGAACGTCAAGTTCTACACCTACTACGCCTCGGTGAGTGGTGCGCCCACGGCCATTGGCGCGGCCGGCGCTGGCCGCGTCTACATGGTGGCCTACGGCCACTCGAACATGCCTGGCGCGTTCGGCAAGCTCAGCGACGAGTTCAAGGCCAAGTTCAACGACGACCTGTACACCCAGGACGTGTATAACGAACTGCTGGCCGTGTCCGAGGCCATGGCCAAGGCCAAGTCCACCGACCCGGTCAAGGTGGCGGCGGCCATGGAGGGGCTGAAGTTCAAGGGCTTCAACGGCGAGGTCGAGATCCGCAAGGCCGACCACCAGATGCAGCAGGGCCTGTTCATCTCGGTGTGGCAGAAGACCGACGCCAAGAATAAGTACAGCGTCGAGAACACCGGCTACACCTTTGCGCCGGTCAAGGCCTACGACGCGTACGTGGCCAGCACGCCCACCTCCTGCCAGATGAAGCGCCCTTGAGCGCTGCAGGCATGCCGGCGCCGCAGCCGGCCGGGTGATCCCCAGGCCCGGAGGAACGCGATCCGCCGGGCCTTTTCTTTGCAGCACGACAGCGAGCCGACCTACCCACGTGGACCAGATCCTCATCAACCTGCTCAACGGCATCAGCTCCGGCCTGCTGCTGTTCATGCTCAGCTCAGGCCTGACGCTGATCTTCAGCATGATGGGCGTGCTGAACTTTGCCCACGCCAGCTTCTACATGGTGGGCGCCTATGCGGCCTATACCCTGACCGGTGTCATCGGCTTCACGGCTTCGCTGGTCGTCTCGCCGCTGCTGGTGGGGGCGCTGGGGGCGCTGTTCGAGCGCACCGCGCTGCGGCGGGTGCACAAGTTCGGCCACGTGCCGGAGCTGCTCATCACCTTCGGCCTGAGCTACGTGGTCGGCGAGGTGGTGGCGCTGGTCTGGGGACGCTCGCCTTTGACCTTTGATCCGCCCCTCTGGCTGCAGGGGCCGGCCTTCACCATCGTGCAGTCGGCCGTGCGTGGCCTCTCGGTGGTGGCCGGTGCGGCGCCGGCGGAGCTGTGCAGCGGCGTGGGCGATGCCTGCACCCGCTTCCCGATGACGCGCGCCTTCATGGCCCTGGTGGCGCTGGGCATGCTGGCCTCGCTGTGGCTGCTGCTCACCCGCACCCGCATCGGCCTGGTGATCCAGGCGGCGCTGACCCACCCGGAAATGGCCGAGGCCCTGGGCCACAACGTGCCGCGGGTGTTCATGCTGGTGTTCGGCAGCGGCTGTGCGCTGGCGGGCCTGGCGGGCGTGATCGGTGGCGTCACCTTCGTCACCGAGCCCAACATGGCCAACATCGGCCCGATCATCTTTGCGGTGATCGTCATTGGCGGCATGGGCTCGCTCTCCGGCGCCTTCGTCGGCTCGCTGGTGGTGGGCCTGTTGCAGACGCTGCCGCTGACGGTGGATGCCAACGGGGTGGATGTGTTCCGCCACCTCGGCCTGGCCATCGGCCCGGACAGCCCGCTGTTCCCGTTGCTGCGCATCAAGCTGTCCGAAACGGCCCAGATCCTGCCCTACCTGATGCTGGTGCTGATCCTGATCTTCCGGCCCAAGGGTCTGCTGGGCACCCGGGAGTCCTGACCATGCACCACACCAGCGAAAACCAGCCGAACTTCCATTTCAAGCCCTGGAACGTCGGCCGCATCCTGATCTGGGGGCTGTATGCGCTGGTGCTGCTGGTGGCGCCGCTGCTGTGGACCAGCAGCTTCGCCCAGACCATGCTCAGCCAGATGGGCATCGCCATCATCGTCTGCCTGGCCTACAACATCCTGCTGGGGCAGGGCGGCATGCTCAGCTTCGGGCATGCGGTCTACAGCGGCCTGGGCAGCTTCCTGGCCATCCACGCGCTCAACAAGGTGGGTGCCGGCTCGCTGGGCCTGCCGGTCAGCCTGGTGCCGCTGGTGGGCGGCCTGGGCGGCCTGTTGTTCGCCGCGCTGCTGGGCTACGTCTCGACCAAGAAGGCTGGCACCACCTTCGCGATGATCACGCTGGGCGTGAGCGAGCTGGTCTGGTCGATGTCGCTGATGCTGCCCGAGTTCTTCGGCGGCGAGGGCGGCGTCTCGGCCAACCGGGTGGTGGGCGAGAAGGTGCTGGGCATCAGCTTCGGGCCGCAGATCCAGGTCTACTACCTGATCGCGATCTACTGCTTCATCTGCACGGCGGCCATGTTCGCGCTCACGCGCACCCCGCTGGGGCGCATCCTCAACGCCGTGCGCGACAACCCCGAGCGCGTCGAGTTCATCGGCTACAGCACCCGGCGGGTGCGCTACCTCGCCTTCATGATCTCCGGCTTCTTCGCCGGCATCTCCGGCGGCCTGGCGGCGGTGAACTTCGAGATCGTTACCGCCGAGGTGGTCGGCGCTGCGCGCTCAGGCGCCTACCTGCTGTTCGTGTTCCTGGGCGGCGCCACCTTCTTCTTCGGGCCCATCCTGGGCGCCGTGCTGATGGTCATCGCGCTGGTGCTGCTGTCGGAGCTGACCAAGGCCTGGCTGCTGTACCTGGGCCTGGTCTTCCTGCTGATGGTGATGTACGCGCCGGGCGGGCTGGCCAGCCTGCTGATGATGAACCTGCGCCTGGCCGCCTTCGGCAAGCTGCGCCGCCTCTGGGTGGCCTACCTGGCGCTCGGTGGCATCGGGCTGGCGGCCCTGACGGGCGTGGCCGCGATGATCGAGATGCTCTACCACATGCAGCTCAACGCCGCGCTGGGCCCGCAGCTCAAGTTCATGGGTGCGCAGCTGAACACCCACGGGGTGGACAGCTGGGCCGGTGCCATCTTCCTCACCCTGACCGGCGCGGCGCTGTTCGAGCTGACGCGCCGGCATTTCCAGGCCCAGTGGGGCGAGATCCAGGAAGACATCGAGAAGGAAATCAAGCGCCGGGAGGCGATTTCGACATGACTGTGGCACAGCAGAAATCCTCGTCCGAGTTCGCCCTCGAACTCGTCGATGTGCGCAAGAGCTTCGGCAAGACCGAGATCATCCGCGGCGCCAACCTCAAGGTGAAGCCCGGCGAGCGCGTGGCCATCATCGGCCCCAACGGCGCCGGCAAGAGCACCCTGTTCAACCTCATCAGCGGGCGCTTTGGCATCAGCAGTGGCGAGATCCGCCTGGGCGGCGCACGCATCGACGGCCTGCAGCCCTACGAGATCAACCGCCGCGGGTTGGCGCGCAGCTTCCAGGTCAGCAACCTGTTCTCGCGCCTGTCGGTGTTCGAGAACATCCGTTGCGCGGTGCTCTGGTCGCAGGGCCACCGCTACGCGTTCTGGAAGTTCCTGGCCGACCTGCACGACGCCAATGACCGTGCCGAGGAAATCGTCGAGGCGGTAGGGCTCGACAAGCGCCGCGACCACCTGGCCGTCAACCTCACCTACGCCGAGCAGCGTGCGCTGGAGATCGGCATCACCATCGCCGGCGGTTCGTCCGTCATCCTGCTCGACGAGCCCACCGCCGGCATGAGCAAGAGCGAGACCAAGCGCTTCATCCAGCTCATCCGCCAGGTGACCGAGGGCCGCACCTTGCTCACGGTGGAGCACGACATGGGCGTGGTCTTCGGGCTGGCCGACCGCATCGCGGTGCTGGTCTACGGCGAGGTCATCGCCTTCGACACCCCCGAGGCGGTGCGCGCCAACCCGCGCGTGCAGGAGGCCTACCTCGGCTCGGTGCTCGCCGATCAGCAGGCGGCCCAGGCCGGTCACTGAAGGAGGCCACAGGCACCATGCTCAAACTCGACCAACTGCACGCCTTCTACGGCAAGAGCCACGTGCTGCACGGCGTGAGCTTCGAGGTCCCGCCCGGCGAGATCGTCGCCCTGCTGGGCCGCAACGGCTCCGGGCGCTCCACCACCGTCAAGGCCATCATGGGCCTGGTGGACGGCAAGGGCAGCATCCGCTGGAAGGACGAGGAGATCCTCGACCGCAAGGCCTTCGAGATCGCCCACCGCGGCATCGGCTACGTGCCCGAGAACCGCGACATCTTCCCCAAGCTCACGGTGCACCAGAACCTGATGCTGGGCGAGAAGAAGAGCAGGAGGGGCAGCGGCAAGGACCAGCCGCGCTGGAGCTTCGACGACATATACGCGATGTTCCCGCGCCTGAAGGAGCGCCAGCACACCGAGGCCGGCGTGCTCTCCGGCGGCGAGCAGCAGATGCTCACGCTCTGCCGCACGCTGATGGGCGACCCTGAGCTGATCATGATCGACGAGCCCACCGAGGGCCTCGCCCCCAAGATCGTCGAACTGGTGGGTGAGTACCTGCGCGAACTCAAACGCCGCGGCCTGGCCGTGCTGCTGGTGGAGCAGAAGCTGACCATCGCCCTCGAAGTCGCCGACCGCTGCCTCGTCATGGGCCACGGGCGCATCGTTTTCGAGGGCACCCCCGCTGAACTACGGGCCAACAGCTACATCCGCAAGGAGTGGCTGGAGGTGTGAGGGCAGGCCGCTTCGTCCTGGGGGTTGGGGGGTAGGTGTGAAGACTCATTAAGGTACATAAGCACTGATACGAAGCAATGAATAACCCTGGGTCTGAAGTTCTGCTTGCTGTTTGTCAAAGTCAGCCCGAGTCCAGCCCCATACCGTAGGTCTTTCCTCATTGTTCTTACACCAAATTGCGTTGAAATGTTCTCGACCATTTGGTAGAACAAAAGTATTCAGTTCTTCAAGACGAAAACCTTGAGCCTGTAGTTCTTCCTGGTGTTTATCAAAATCATCCCGAGCCCAGCCCCATACCGCAGGTTTTTCCTCATTGCTCTTACACCAAATTGCATTGAAATGTTCGCGGCCATTTGGTAGAACAAAAGCATTCAGTTCTTCAAGACGAAAACCTTGAGCCTGTAGTTCTTCCTGGTGTTTATCAAAATCATTCCGAGCCCAGCCCCATACCGCGGGTCTTTCTTCGTTGTTTTTGCACCAAATTGCATTGAAATGTTCGCGGCCATTTGGTAGAACAAAAGCATTCAGCTTCTTTAGACGGAAACCTTGAGTCTGTAGTTCATTTTGACGCTTATCGAAATCATCCCGAGCCCAGCCCCATACGGCAGACCTTTCCTCATCGTTCTTACACCAAATTGCATTGAACTGTTCACTACCATTTGGCAAAACAAAAGTATTCAGCTCGTCAAGAAGATAACCTTGTGACAGTAGTTTCTGTTGCTGCCGATCAAAGTCCTCTCTGGCTAAGCCCCATACGGCAGGTCTCTTATTTAGGACTTACGCAGGGTCACTTCAGCTAGCGCAATGATTCGCCATTTCGACTCAATATGTCAGATGGGTGCCATGCGAATGGTTGGTGACCGAAGTTCCTTCTTGAGGAATTCCGAGAGGATTCCCTTCTTCAGGCTGTAGATGTTTGTCTTCAGCGCTTTGGCCGTCTCGCAGAGGTGGACCCAGGCCAATATCGCGCAGGCGATGTGATTCTTCTGTGACCGGGCCATTCTGCACTGACATTTTTCGATGCCAAGAACCTGCTTGATCTCCCTGTGGTACTGCTCAATCTTCCAGCGCACGGCACACATCTCATGCGTATCGTCCGTCGAATCTTGAGATAGGTCGTTTGTCACAACCCAGTCCGTGCGATTGGTATCAACCACAACCCGGAACAGTTTCAGCTTGATGTCACTGGGAAACTTGAACAGTTTGACGTGTTTGCCATGCACATGTTCTTGGGCACTCCACTGCAGCGTACTGACCGCCTTGTAGGGCTGCTGGCCTTGGCTGTCGTCAACCTTGCGATTGCTCTTGAGCGGGCAGTAGAAGTGCTTGCCCGCCCGGTGGATGTGCTTCATCAGATCCATGGTGGCGTACCAGGAGTCCATCAGCACGGTGCGAAAGGGCAGCTTCTTGTGCGCCATGGCATTGTCGAACATCTCCTGGACATGATCCAGCTTGGACTTGCCGTCTTCGTCAGGCGCATAGATGCGCCAGTCGATGATCCAGTAGTGGCCGGTCTTGATGTTCACGTACAGGCAGTTGACCACCCCAATGCCCTTGATCAGGCCGTGGGCGTTGCCGCTGTACTGTTTGCGCACCAGCTCGATTTTGTGCGAGTGGTTCTTGTCCAGAACGCTGTCATCGAAAACCAGGCAGGCATCGTCGTCAAATTCGATGTTTCGTCGGGCCAGATTCCAGACATCGGCCGGGCTGATATTGGCAGCCTGCAAGTAGCGATTTATGGCGTCATGAGAAAACCTCTGATGGTGATCCGCAAAATAGGTCTGCGTGTAGTTGATTTGTGTGGATATCAGAAATTGGCAGTAGTCTCGGCTCGTGGGTTTCATGGTGAATATATTATCACAAATACCACGAAATCGGCGCCGATATATTAAATAATCTAGTTTGATTTAAACGTTTGCGTAAGTCCTATTATTGGTACTTTTGTGCCAAATGGCATTAAAGCGTTCGGATGTGTTCGCCATAACAGTGTGCTGGCGATTGCCTTCGCGAAGAGCATTGCGCATCCGTCGCGCTTGGTCCGAAGAGAAGTGCTGATTAAAGTTTATTAACCTGGCAATTAAATACAAATGTTAGTATAATGTTTGCATGAATAAGCCTACTGACGCCCGTTCACTTTCAGAAGAATCCCTGGAGTTGCTGCGCCGGCAGGCGCACCGACTGCGTCAGGACGGGCGGGTATGGTCCGAGATTGCCCAGATCGTTGGAGTCCACCAAAGCACGCTCATGAGTTGGGCACGGCGTTTCAATGTGGGCGGTGAAAAGGCGCCAACGAATGTGAGTTCGGCGCGGCGCGGGCGCCGTGTGGGTGAAAAGCGCACGATCAGCCTGCTCGATGAGATGGCCCTGCGCGATCAGATCGTCGGGGGCAATCCAGATCAGATGTCGTTGCCGTTCGCGTTGTGGACGCGCAAGGCGGTGCAGGAGGCCATCAAGCTCAAGTTGGGCATCGACATGCCCATTCGCACCGTGGGCGAGTATCTGCGGCGTTGGGGTTTCACGCCTCAGAGGCCCGCCAAACGGGCCGTCGAGCAGCGCAGCGAGCTGGTGCAGCAATGGATGCAGGTGGACTACCCCGCGCTGGTGCGTCGGGCCAAGGCTGAAGCAGGCGAGATCTACTGGGGCGATGAGACGGCCATCCGCCAGGACACCGCCTGGGTGCGCGGCTACGCCCCGGCCGGGCAGACCCCGGTGCTGCGGCATGCCGCGCGCTGGACCAGCATCACCATGATCTCGGCGCTGACCAACCAGGGACTGCTGAAGTTCGCCTTCCACGACGGCGCGATCAACCAGGATCGATTCATCGAGTTCCTCGCTGCGCTCGTGGCCGACAGTGCCGGCAAGAAGGTCTTCCTGATCGTGGACAACCTTCGGGTTCACCGGGCCAAGGCCGTCACGCAATGGCTCGAAGGCAAGGAGAGGCAAATCGAGGTTCATTACTTGCCGCCGTACTCGCCCGAAGCCAATCCCGACGAGATCCTCAACCGCGACTTGAAGACCGAGTTGCGCATGCGCCCGGCGGCCAAGGATTCCGATGAGCTCAAACGTATTGCTGCGGATTTCATGAAGACACTCGCTGAACTACCCGGAAAGATCAAACGCTACTTCAGGAGCAAGACGGTTTCATATGCGAGCGTCGCCATGAACTGGTCTTATATTTAATTGCCGGGTTAATAAGCAACCTTTAAAGTAGCTCATCACCAAACTTCGGTCCGGGCTATAGCTTACAATTGCTCCATTCTTCAGTGTCAAATTGACTTCACCTATGAGTCCACATCCGTCTCCACCATTGGCAACCCGATTGAGGTAATGCAGTAGTTCGCCGCTGTCATCCGGTGGCGTATCATGAACAACTGCTGTGTCAGCGTTAAGAATATTTAAGACATTTTCTAATGGGATACCGTTTGCAAGTTCGTTATTGAGGACTTCTTTTACTCGCTGGGTTAGGAGTTCGACCTTCTGTTGATCCGTGAGACTTTGATTCCCATTCTCTGAGCTAGTAAGTGATATCTTGTAAAAGGGATGCCACAGATGCAAGTAGTGACCCACTTCGTGCGACAGAAATGTCGCATAGTCTTCGGTGGCGGCATTTGTGGTACCGACATAGGCGGATAATTTCACAAAACTTAAATCCTCCCAGGAGAATCCTCCTCCAGAAGGGTTGGATATTATCCAGTGCTGTTTATTCTCATCAAAAAATCTGCTGGTTCCTTCTGCAAACAATAGAACCATCTTTCCAACATAATTGTTGGCCACTTCATTCCGATGGGCTATCGTAGAATTTGCATTACAAATTTCATCAATTTCGGCTTCGGTGAGAGGAGGGTTCTGTGTTAGTTTCCATTGTTCCGAAGGTGGAATAATGAAATCTTGATTCAATTGTGTGTCGTTGCGAATTTCAAGATCGGCAGTGGCATTAAAAAATAGTTTAATGCCTGTTCCTTCAAAGATCTCGTTCGTATGAAAGATGACTCTGGAAATCGCTTCTCCCAGTTCCGGATAAGCCTGCCCTGTGTGCCCGCTTGAGAGGAGGCCATTATCATTGCGGCAGGCAATAGCTTGAACGTGAACTCGTAGCGGGGGAGCAGGTTGGTCTCGACCGTTTTCGGCATACGCGGAATCTGATTCAATCATCCGTCGTGCGCTGCGTAACGGACGGTTGGAGTCAGTTCTAGCGACGACTCTCAACGCAGTACGTTGCTCGTCGGTCAGTGTTATATATTCCACCCAAGGGTCACGACTGTCATCAGCATAGGTAGGCGCCCCCAAGCTATTAGTTCGGCAACTCTATAGAGCGTGTTATTATATTTATCATGAAACCCCAAGACGCACGCAGTATTTCACCCGACGCCCAGCGTGAAAAGCGCACCGTTGCACTCAACATGCGGACGCAGGGATACACTTTCGTCGAGATAGGGCATGCCGTTGGAGTTCACTCTCGAACGGTGCAGAAATGGTTGGCGCGAGCCGAGATGGACGGGACGGATGCGGCCATCGACGGCAAGCCACGGGGTTATGCGGTGGGCGAGCACCGGCAATTGACTCAAGAGCAGGAATCGCAGATTCGCTCGTACATCACCGATCGAATGCCCGATCAGTTGAAGATGCCCTACGCCCTGTGGACGCGCAAGGCAGTGCGCGACCTGATTCAGGACGTCACCGGCGTGACCATGCCCATTCGCACCGTTGGCCTGTACCTCAGCCGCTGGGGCTACACGCCGCAGCGCCCGCTCAAACGCGCCTACGAACAACGCCCCGCGGAGGTGCAGAAGTGGCTGGAGGTGAGCTACCCGGAAATACAGCAGCGCGCCACGAAGGAAGAGGCGGAGATCTTCTGGGGCGACGAGACTGGCGTGAACTCGCGCAGCCAGCAAGGGCGCAGCTACGCGCCGGTGGGCAAGACCCCAGCGGTGGCGCTGACCGCCAAGCGCTTTGGCATCAACATGATCAGCGCATTCTCCAACCGTGGCGAGTTGCATTTCATGCTCTACCGCGAAACCTTCGATGCAGCCAAATGCACCGAATTCCTTGGGCGCTTGACGCGCTGCAGTACCAAGAAAATCTTCCTCATTTTGGACAACTTGAAGGTGCATCACGCCAAGGATGTCAAGGAATGGGTCGAGGACAACAAGGACAAGATCGAGTTGTTCTTCCTGCCATCGTATTCACCCGAACTCAATCCGGACGAGTATTTGAACGGCGACCTGAAGAACCGGATTGCAGAGAAACCTCAGGCAAGAAACAAAGAAACGCTGGAAAGCAATGTAAAGAGCATCATGACCGACCTTGCGGCCAAACCAGTTCACATTCGTTCATACTTCAGACATCCGAAGATCCGCTACGCGGCTTGATGCGCCCTGTAGAGTTACCGGATTAATAGGTCGCGATGGAAGAAGTCGCAGAACATCAATCAACTGCGACTTCGTAATTTCGCCGTGTAACTTCTTTTGAGTCATGATTTTACGGATTTGATCAAATCGATTCATGGGTTTCTCCAATGGATGATAAGGCTAACTTATCGTAAAGATGCTGAAGGCTGCGGATTGCGGAAACTACGTAACGCCGTCACGTGCCAAACGTAATGTCGACCGCGACAAGATGGCTGTACACGCCATTCGAGAGGTCGGCCGCCAATATGAAACAATCCGAGTATCTATCGTTGTCCTTCTTCTCTCCGAACTTCGGATTCACTGTCGAGTAGTGCGTACCGTCCCAAGATCCTCTGATGGGGCCACAGCCAGCCAGGGTCGTGTAGGTGACGTTGGGTTCGAGTGAGAACGGCAGCGGGAGCTCTGCAGACGTTGAGCTGGCAAAGTTCCACGGGAGGTGCATATGCATTACTCGAATGACCCGTCCGCTGTGGAAGTGGCGCGTGGCCTGCCAGGATCGGCCATCGGCGGCATACTCAAAGGTTGGTGCGCCGAGTGGTCTGCCGTACCGACTTGGCCAGTCGTGCCACGGCTTGGCTGCATCCTCCAAGTCGTCGGAGGTTGCGACGAAGAGTGCGTCGCCCTGGTTTCGCAGGACCATTGCCAGCGCTGCTGCCCACAGGGCACCGGACAGGCTATCGTAGTTGTGCGGATAGGGTGCAATGACCACCAAAGCGTCGACGTCGAGGATGCTGCGGAGTGTGTCGAATTCATCTTTGCTCAGGTTCCCAGGCCCACTTTCCTCGTCTCTGTAGCGGAAAGGGGCTTCGAGATAAATGCCGCTGTGGCGGGTCATACTTTCGAGAAAGCTTTCGCGCAAACCATGTAATTGCGCGGGGTCGTTGGAGTAGTTACTCCAGTATGGGATCGTGCCGAGGTTGAAGACGGACCCGATGCTCACTTCCTGCAATCGTGTCGAGATCGCCGTCATGTGGGCAATGAAGGCTTGGCAGAACCCCACGTCGAGGGCTGAACCGGGTTCTGGCAGCGATAGGCGGTGCATGTTGTCGAAGAACACAAAGTCGGTGTGCCCCGTTGCAGCCTCGACCAACAGCTGATCCTGATATCGAGTGATGTCCCGTGAGTCTGTCGGGTTGACGTACCATCGTCCACATTTACAGTCCGCGTCGAGCAGGTCGTCCTTTCCGGGAGGTGAATGAAGCCCACCCTGCCCCAATGGTGCGATGTCGTGACAGTCGATCGTGTCGCGTGGATAGAGAACCGTAGCCGTGTTGCGGCAGTTCGAGCCGGTCAGGTATCGCCCGATCAGTTGGTGCGGTGATGTCCGGTGGAGCAGGCGACGGAAGTTCCAGTAGGTGCTCTGTTGGTTGTAGAACGTGAAGAAGTCCGGAGAGTGACTGGCGATGAGAGCCTTGTCTTCGCTGGTGAGGGAGTGTGGGTAAATTCCCTCGGGACCGATTTCTGCCAGCACCTCGTCCGAACTTGGTGTTTGGACAGGACAGGTGTAGAACTCCAAAACAATCGGCATCTTCGCGATGTTCTGGAAGGTCGTCTGCTTTATTGCCGCAGACATGAAGCGCGATTGCGTCGTGTCCAAGCGGTGGTCGGACGAGGGCCAATACTTTCGTTGCATGATGACGCTCACTTCCCGTGTCTTCCTAGGATGATGCTGGCAGGCGCTCGGTCTGTGCCGTGAGGCCTTTCGTGGGGTCATGCCGAGCCGACAAGGCAATGCTAGGTGCAGGGGATTCTTGGAAATACCTCCGGTCGGAGGTAAAAGAAGAACTGGATGTCTTGGTCAACGGGGCATCCAATGCTCGTGAACCACAGATGTTACAAAGTGAGTCAGGGGTAACAAATGAATTCATCGACCCGTGCCAAGGCCCGCTTTCGCCAGATCTGCACCCTTGGCCCAGGAGGGCTTGGCTGTATTCCCGATCTTCTGGCGGCGGTACGGGATGTGGTTCCATCCGGTCCGAATGCTTTTCTGGTGGTGGATCAGGACCAGCGTTGTGAATACCTGACCGTTGAGGACTGTCCCGACTCGGTGATGGAGACCTTCCGTTCCGAGTTCGGTGGGGCGATGCAGCCGGATATCGACAACATCACGCGTTTCTTTGCTTTGTGTCAAACCGGTGCGTATTTTGGCTTCGAGGAACGGGCGTCGCCCGGTTTCTATGGGCGGGGGCTCTACCACGAGGCGTGGCGACCGTTGGGGCAGCACCACTCGATGGCGGGCGTGGTGCAACTCGATGGGCGCCTGCGTGGGTTGATGCAGTTGTATCGCGGCAGCAAGGAGCCTGCCTTCTCTGGGCAAGAAGCGAGAGAACTCGGTTGGCTGCTGCCTTTTGTTCCGCGTGTATTGCAGGCCTCACTGAGCCAAGGGCTGCTGCGCGTGGCGGTCACTAGAACTGGATTTGTCTTGCTGGATCGGTCCGGCCGGGTTTCGCATGCTTGCGAGAACAGCAAGCGAATGCTCGGCAACCTGCGTCTCGAGTATTCCTGGAACAACCGTCAGGTGGAGATCGACAACGGGTTGGCGGATCTGGCGACGCGATTGGAGCGGATCGCGGACGGAAGGCCTGCATCGCCTCCGGAAGTCCGCTTTGGCTACTCAGGGGGAGAGGTCCGGTTTCGTGCACACGGTCTGCAGCAGGCGTTGGAGGGGGCAGAGCACGTCATTCTGGCAACCGTCGAGCAGCGCGAATGGGACTCGCTGTGCCTCCTGCGGGGATTGCGGACGCTGCCGCTGTCGTCACGGGAAAGTGATGTGTGCTTCTGGCTTTCGCAGGGAATGACGACGGCGCTCGTCGCCGATCGAATGGGATTGAAGCCCAGTACGGTCAAGGCCTATGCGGACTCGGTGTACGCGAAGCTGGGCGTCTCCAGTCGAGAGGACTTGAGGGCAAGAATCATGTCGGGATCCTTGGGTGATGGACCCTCTTGATCTGCCAGTTGTCTTTGGTAAACAGAAGTCCGGTCGCTGTCATGCGCCGGAGCTGTGCGTGGATGCGCTGCGGGCGTTCCTGGGTGGGCTCGTCAGTCCCGGCCATCGGGGTTGGATGCGTTCCCCATCTCACCGCCGTACGAGTGACGGACGTTGCCCTCAAGTGGACGGGCACCATCTCTCTGCAACTTCTGCCGCCACTTCCCTGCATCCGCCTTGCTACACAACTCCCTCACCAGCCCCTTCGCCACCTCCAGCCGCTCGCAGGCCACCGCGCTCATCGGCTCGCCCAGCCCGAACTGCTCGCCGCGTACGCAGAGAACGAAGGCCGGTGGTGGCTCCTGGCCGTGGATCTGGCGGTAGACCGACAGTACTGCCTCGGGCAGCAGGGCGTGGGTGGAGGCAGTGAAGACGCCGGCCGGTTGCGCTTCGTAGAAGACGTAGGGTGCGGCGGTTTGGGTGCCGGCGTCGAGAAAGAGAACCAGATCCGCACCGACCATGTCCAGGGCGTGTTCGATCTGGAGCTGGAAGTCCTCGATCGTCTCGACGCCAGGCAGATGCGCGGCCTCCAGGTCGGCCAGCAGCAGCGGGCCGATGGCGTCGTCGCCGCGGCTGGTGTTGCCCCAGCCGAAGACCACCACTTTCGCGGCGACCTTTGGGGCGTGGGTTTCGGCTCCGCTCAACCCGCGGTGCCTGTCATGTTGCGTTGGCGGCGGCTGAGCAGCTGGCCGTCCGGGGCCACCAGGTCCACCTCCAGCGGCATCTTGCCCAGCGCGTGGGTGGCGCAGCTCAGGCAGGGGTCGTAGGCGCGGATGGCCACTTCGATGTGGTTGAGCAGGCCCTCGGTGACCTCGTTGCCGTCGATGAAGGTGCGCGCCACGTGGCGGATCGCCTCGTTCATCGCCTGGTTGTTGTTGGTGGTGGAGACGATCAGGTTGCAGAACTTGACCAGGTCGTCCTCGCCGACACGGTAGTGGTGGAACAGCGTGCCGCGTGGCGCCTCGATCACGCCCACCCCTTCGCGCATCCCTTCCTGGCGCGGGCCGAAGTCGGCCATCAGGTCGGTGCCGAGGATCTCCGGGTCGTCCAGCAGGTCGCGGATCAGCTCGGCGCTGTGCAGCACCTCGATCAGCCGGGCCCAGTGGTAAAGCAGGGTGCCGTGCGGCGGGCGGCCGTTGCCCACGGCCATCATCTCCGTGCGCTCCTGGTTGGCCAGCTCGGTGGAGAGGAAGTCGGCCGCCGCCACGCGGGCCAGCGGGCCGACGCGGTACCAGCCCTTTTCCTCGCCCAGCGAGCGCAGGTGCGGGAACTTCATGTACGACCAGGGCTTGGCCTGCTCGTCGATCACTTCCTCGTAGCGGGCGTAGTCGAGGTGGTCGAAGAGGATGCGGCGGTCCGCATCAGTGGCGCGCAGGCCGCCGTGGTAGAAGTCCAGCGCACCGCGCTCGTCCACCAGACCCATCAGGTTGGAGTCGAACTCGCCGAAGCGGTTGTAGAACGCCGGCTTGGTCAGGTGCATCTGCTTGACCAGATCCACCGCGCCCTTGGACCAGGCGATCATCTGGTCGACGTCGCGGCGCAGCTCGTCACGCTCGGCCACCGTCAGCGCCTTGTTCATGCCGCCGGGGATGGCGCCGGTGCCGTGGATGCGCTTGCCGCTGGTGTGGCGGATCACCTCCTGGCCGAACTTGCGCAGCAGGATGCCCTGCTTGGCGATCTCAGGGTGCTGCTCGGCCACGGTGAGGATGTGGCGGCGGGTGAAGTCGCTGTCGAAGCCCAGCAGCAGGTCCGGCGAGCAGAGGTGGAAGAAGTGCAGCGCGTGGCTCTGCAGGATCTGCCCGTAGTGCATCAGGCGGCGCAGCTTCTCCGCGGTGGGCGGGATCTGCTTCGCACCGGCGATGATGTCCATCGCCTTGACGGCGGCGATGTGGTGCGACACCGGGCAGATGCCGCACAGGCGCTGCACCGTGACGGGCACTTCCCAGAACGGCCGGCCTTCGATGAAGACCTCGAAGCCGCGGAACTCGACGATGTGCAGGCGCACCTGGTGCACCTTGCGGTCCTCGTCGAGCAGCAGGGTGACCTTGCCGTGGCCTTCGACGCGGCTGACGGGGTCGATCGCCACGCGGCGCAGCTTCTGCGGGTTGGCGGCGGTTTCCAGTTCAAACATGGTGGAGTCTCCCCGGGGTCAGTCGAAACGCAGCAGACCGTGTTCCAGGCGCGGCATGCGCCCGGCGATCAGGTCAGTGAGGAATTTCCAGATCGCGTCGCCGGAGGGCGGGCAGCCGGGGATGAAGTAGTCGATGCGCACCACCTCGTTGATCGGGCGCACTTTGTCGAGCAGCAGTGGCAGCTCGGGGTCGTTGGGCACCTGGTGACGGCCGACGCCGCGCTCGCAGTAGACGCGCTGCAGGCAGTCGGCCACATCCAGCGCGTTGCGGCTGGCGGGCAGGCCGCCGTTGACGGCGCAGGCGCCCAGCGCCACGAGGATCTTGCAGCTGGCGCGGAACTCGCGCAGCACGTGCACGTTCTCGGCGTTGCAGACGCTGCCCTCGATCAGGCCGATGTCCACGTGGGCGGAGCAGTGCTTGATGTCGGTGAGCGGCGAGCGGTCGAACTCGGCCACCTCGGCCAGTTCGAGGATGCGCTCGTCGATGTCGCACAGCGAGGTGTGGCAGCCGAAGCAGCCCGACAGCGAGGTGGTGGCGATCTTCAGTTTTGGCTTGGCAGCCAGAGGGGGGGGCATGACGGCACTCATGGTTCAGGCCTCCTTCTGCGCCACGGTGGCGCTGGCGGTCGCACCGCAACCGCCGCCGGAGGCGCCGCTGCCGCAGCCGCAGCAACCTGACTCCGCGGTGGCTCCGGAGAGCCGTCCCACCTGCGCGCTGATCGGGATCGGGTCGTACAGCCGCTCGCCGATGGGCACCTTGTAGCCCACCCGCTTGGGCAGGATGGCGCCGACCGGGCAGATGGTGGCGGCGCGGTCGGTGACGGCCAGGTCGCTGTCGCCCAGCAGGCCGGTGGGGGAGTTGACGACGATCTTGGACGCCATGCCGCGCCCGGCCAGCGAGAAGACGTTCTTGCCGTCGAAGTCCCGGCTGGCGCGCACGCACAGCTCGCACATCACGCAGCGGTTCAGGTCCAGCAGCACGTCGGGGTGCGAGGCGTCCACCGGCCGGTCCGGGAAGAAGTGCGCAAAGTGAGGCGTCAGCATCTCCATCTCGTAGGCCAGGGCCTGCAGGGTGCAGTTGCCGCTCTTCTCGCAACCGGGGCAGAAGTGGTGGCCCTCGACGAAGAGCATCTGCAGCAGGACGCGGCGGCGCGAGTTGAGCTCCGGCGTATCGGACTGCACGTCCATGCCGGGCATCGCCGCGATGGTGCAGGCCGAGCCGCTGCGGCCGTTGACCGTCACGGTGCAGAGCTTGCACGAGCCGTGCGGGGTGAACTCCGGGTGCGCGCAGAGGTGCGGGATGAACACGCCCGCGGCCAGCGCGGCCTGCAGGATGGTCTGCCCGGGCTCGAAGTCGACGGGGCCGCCGTCGATGTTGAAACGGTTGGCGATTTCGTTCATGGTCAGTGTTGCTCCATGCCTTGGGCGAGGTGGGCGTCGGCGTCATCGCGGCCGGTCACCTCGCGGGCCTTGGCCAGGGCGGCGTCCAGGTCGAAGGCGGGCTCGAAGTCCACCGCCTTCAGCCGCTTCTCGTAGGCGGGGCGGAACTTCTGCACCGTGTCGACGATGGCGTTGCACGACGCCGTGCCCAGGCCGCAGTGCGCCGAGCCCTTGATCACGCCGGCCAGCCGGTTCAGCTCGTTCATCTCGTACTGCGTGCCGTGGCCAGCAGCGATCTTGTCCATCAGGTTGGATACCAGCGTGGTGCCGACCCGGCAGGGGGTGCAGAAGCCGCAGCTCTCGTGGGCGAAGAAGTGCGTGAAGTTGCGCGCCACCTCGAACAGGTCGCGCTGCGCGCCGAACACCATGAAGGAGCCGGCGGTGGGCACGTCCTCGAAGGCGATGCGCCGGCCGAACTCGCGCTCGGACAGGCACATGCCGGCCGCGCCGGAGACCTGCACCGCCTGCGGGTGGCGCGCACCGCAGTCCTCCAGCACCTGGGCGATGCGCACGCCGAAGGGGTACTCGTACAGCCCGGGGCGATCGACGTCCCCGCTGACGCTGAGGATCTTGGTGCCGGTGGACTGCTTGGTGCCCAGGCCGGCGTAGCGGGCGCCGCCGTGGGTGGCGATCTCCAGCACCTTGCACAGCGTCTCGACGTTGTTGACCACCGTCGGCTGGCCCAGGTAGCCGTGCGTGACGGGGAAGGGCGGGCGGATGCGCGGGCGGCCCGGCTTGCCTTCCAGGCTCTCGATCAGCGCGGTCTCCTCGCCGCAGACGTAGGCGCCGGCACCGACGTGGATCTCGATGTCGAAGTCGAAGCCCTCGACCCCGCACACCGACCGGCCCAGCAGGTTCATCTTGCGCAGGTCGGCCAGGTGCTTCTCCAGCGCCTGGAGCAGGTAGGTGTACTCGCCGCGCAGGTAGAGGAAGCCGCGGCTGGCGCCGATGGCGTAGCCGGCGATCGTCATGCCCTCGAAGACGTGGCCGGCGTAGGACTGCAGCAGCACCCGGTCCTTGAAGGTGCCGGGCTCGCCCTCGTCGGCGTTGCAGACCACGTAGCGGGTGGCGTTCGGACCGTGCCCGGGGGCGTTGCGCGCGGCCTCCCACTTCACCGCGGTGGTGAAGCCGGCACCGCCGCGCCCGCGCAGGTTGGACAGGCGCAGCTCGTGGATCATGCCCTGCGGCCCGAGGGAGGTGGCCGCACGCAGCGCCTCACCCGGCGACCACTGCGCTGCGAGCAGCATGTCGGCGCGGCGGATGTTGTCGTCCACCTTGAAGTAGAAGCTCGGCCAGTCGTCCAGCGGCACCTGGGCGCGGATCAGCTCGCAGATCTCGTCGATGCGCCGCGGCGTCAGGCGGGTGATGGTGCGGTTGTTGACCAGCATCGCCGGGCCCTGGTCGCACATGCCGGTGCACGACGTCAGGCCTACCGATACGACGCCGTCGGCCGACACCTCGCCCAGCTTCAGCTTGAGGCGGTTGAGCATGTGCTCCACCAGCGCCATCGAGCCGAGCATGCGGTCGGTGATGTTGTCCGAGATGAGCACGCGGTAGCGGCCCATCGGGCGGTCATGGAAGAAGGCGTAGAAGGCCGTGACCGCCTCCACCTGCCCGATCGGCACGCCCAGCGCGCTGGCGACGTAGGCCATCGCCGCGGGTGGGATGTGGTCGAGGGCGTCCTGAACCTCGCGCAGGACCTGGACGAGGTAGGTCGGCTGGCGCCGATACTTGTCCACGATGGCGCTCAGCGCGCCGAGATTCGCTTCCGACAGATCGCTCAAGGTCTCGTCCTTTCGCCCGCAGCCCGCCTGCGCAAGACCCTCAGGCTACGGCCGTCGACCGGTTCGCGGCCTGATGCAGGTCAGCCGTACCGCCGATCGACATAACCTGTTGTTTGATAAGGATTTTTTGTAACCCGCCCGGTGGCAGGATACCCATGCGCCGGGTGGTGCCGGGCCGGCCTGCCAAGCAGCGCGCGGGCCGGCGACTCGGGTAGTCACCAAGGCGCCTTGTCTCGTGGCGGACAGGGATCGCGGGGGTGGCTGCCTACACTGCACAGCCACGCGTCACCCGTCGCTGCCGGTCCAGTTGCCGCGACGGCTGGCCCTGCCGCTTTCTGGTTTTCCCGCCACCTGCATCTCTGATCCTCCGAGGGGACACACGCATGACAGCCCACTACGAAGTGCGCGGCGACGTTGCCGTCATCACGCTCGACAACCCGCCGGTCAACGGCCTGGGCTACGCCACCCGCGCGGCGCTGGCCGCCGGCGTCAACCGGGCCGAGGACGACCCAGCGATTCGCGCCATCGTCGTCACCGGCGCCGGCAAGGCTTTCTCGGGCGGGGCGGACATCAAGGAGTTCGGCTCGCCCAAGGCCACTTCCGAGCCCAACCTGCTCAGCCTGATCGCCCAGCTCGAAGCCTGCAGCAAGCCCACCGTGGCGGCCGTGCACACCGTGTGCATGGGCGGCGGCCTGGAGCTGGCGCTGGGCTGCCACTACCGCGTGGCGGCGCCGGGCGCCGCCGTGGCGCTGCCGGAAGTGAAGATCGGCCTGGTGCCGGGGGCGGGCGGCACGCAGCGCCTGCCGCGCGTCATCGGCGTGGAGCCGGCGCTGAACATGATCGTCAGCGGCGACCCGGTCAAGAGCGAGCTGCTGGCGCAGATCCCCGGCCAGAAGCTGTTCCAGAAGATCGTCGAGGGTGACCTGCTCGACGGCGCCGTGGCCTTTGCCCGCGAGGTGGCCGATGTGCGCCCGCTGCCGCGCGTGCGTGACCTGCCGGCCCGCCACCCGGAGGCGGATGGCTACTTCCAATTCGCCCGCAACACCGTCAAGGCGGTGGCGAAGAACTTCCCGGCGCCCGCCAAGTGCGTGGACTGCGTCGAGCAGGCGGTGAAGTCCAAGTTCGAGGCCGGCATGACCTTTGAGCTGTCGACCTTCATGTCGCTGATGTTCACGCCGGAGAGCCGCGCGCTGCGCCACGCCTTCTTCGCCGAGCGCGCCACCAGCAAGATCGCCGACGTGCCCGAGGACACGCCCAAGCGCGCCATCAACCAGGTGGCCGTCATCGGCGCCGGCACGATGGGTGGCGGCATCAGCATGAACTTCCTGAACGCCGGCATCCCGGTGGTCATCCTGGAGATGAAGCAGGAGGCGCTGGACCGCGGCATCGCCACCATCCGCAAGAATTACGAGGCCCAGGTCAAGAAGGGCAAGCTCAAGCCGGAGAAGTACGAGGAGCGCATGGCGCTGCTGACCTCCACGCTGAGCTACGCCGAGATCGGCGGCGCCGACCTGGTGATCGAGGCGGTGTTCGAGGACCTCGACGTCAAGAAGGTGGTGTTCGAGCAGCTCGACGCGGTGATGAAGCCTGGTGCGATCCTGGCCTCCAACACCTCGACGCTGGACGTCAACCGCATCGCCAGCTTCACGAAGCGGCCGCAGGACGTGGTGGGCCTGCACTTCTTCAGCCCCGCCAACGTGATGAAGCTGCTGGAGGTGGTGCGCGGCGCCGCCACCGCCAAGGACGTCATGGCCACGGTCATGGCGCTGGGCAAGAAGATCCGCAAGACCTGCGTGGTCTCGGGCGTGTGCGACGGCTTCATCGGCAACCGCATGATCGAGCAGTACAGCCGCCAGGCTGGCTTCCTGCTGGAAGAGGGCTGCACCCCGGCGCAGGTGGACCGCGCGGCCGAGAAGTTCGGCTTCGCGATGGGCCCCTTCCGTATGGGTGACCTGGCCGGCAACGACATCGGCTGGTACATCCGCAAGCGTCGCTACCAGGAGAAGCCGGACCTGCGCTACAGCCGGACGGCCGACCTGCTCTGCGAGCTGGGCCGCTTCGGCCAGAAGACCGGTGCGGGCTGGTACGACTACCAGCCGGGCCAGCGCAACGCCATCCCGTCCAAGCTGGTCGAAGACATGATTGCCAAGCACCGCGCCGACCTGGGCATCACGCCGCGCAAGATCAGCGACGAGGAGATCGTGCAGCGCCTGGTCTACTCGCTCGTCAACGAGGGCGCCAAGATCCTGGAGGAAGGCATTGCCTCCAAGGCCAGCGACATCGACATGGTCTACCTGACCGGCTACGGCTTCCCGCTGCACCGCGGTGGCCCGATGTGCTACGCCGACACCCAGGGCCTGTTCAACGTGGTGCAGGCGATGCGCCGCTTCGCCAAGAACCCGCTCGACGACGCCGAGTTCTGGCAGCCTGCGCCGCTGCTGGCCAAGCTGGCCGCCGAAGGCAAATCGTTCAGCTGATCAACCGACACGACCCGAGCACAGGAGAACACACATGACCAACGCAGTGATCGTGTCCACCGCCCGCACCCCGCTGGCCAAGAGCTGGAAGGGCAGCTTCAACATGACCCATGGCGCCACGCTGGGCGGCCATGCGGTCCGTGCGGCCGTGGAGCGCGCCGGCATTGAGGCGGGTGCCATCGAGGACGTCATCATGGGCTGCGCCAACCCCGAAGGGGCGACCGGCGCCAACATCGCACGGCAGATCGCGCTGCGCGCCGGCCTGCCCGTCAGCGTCAGCGGCCTGACCGTCAACCGCTTCTGCTCCAGCGGCCTGCAGACCATCGCACTGGCGTCGCAGCGCATCATCGCCGGCGAGGGTGAGGTGTATGTGGCCGGTGGCGTGGAGAGCATCTCCTGCGTCCAGGCGGAGATGAACCAGCACATGCTGGCCGACAGCTGGCTGGCGCAGCACAAGCCCGAGATCTACTGGAGCATGCTGCAGACCGCCGAGCAGGTGGCCAAGCGCTATGGCATCGCCAAGGAGCGCATGGACCGCTACGGCGCCGAGAGCCAGCAGAAGGCCTGCGCCGCCCAGGCGGCCGGCAAGTTCGCCGACGAGATCGCGCCGATCACCGTGACCCGTGGCGTGGCCGACATGAAGAGCGGCATGCGCACCCAGCAGGTCACCGTCAGCGTCGACGAGGGCCTGCGCGAGGGCACCACCTTCGAGGCGGTGCAGGGCATCCGCAGCGCCATGCCGGGCGGCGTGGTCAGTGCGGGCAATGCCAGCCAGTTCAGCGACGGCGCGGGCGCCTGCGTGGTGGTCAACGAGGCCTTCGCCGAGCGCCAGGGCCTCAAGCCGATGGGCCGCTTCCTCGGCTTCGCGGTGGCCGGCTGCGAGCCCGACGAGATGGGGATCGGTCCCGTCTACGCGGTGCCGAAGGTGCTGGCCCGCCTGGGCCTGAAGGTCGAGGACATCGACCTGTGGGAACTGAATGAGGCCTTCGCGGTGCAGGTGCTGTACTGCGCCGACAAGCTGGGCATCCCCTACGACCGCCTGAACGTCAACGGCGGCGCCATCGCCCTGGGCCACCCCTACGGTGTGTCCGGCCAACGCCTGACCGGCCACGCGCTGATCGAAGGCCGTCGCCGTGGCGCCAAGTACGTGGGCGTGACGATGTGCATCGGCGGCGGCATGGGCGCGGCCGGCATCTTCGAAGTGCTCTGACGCGGCGGGCCGGGCCATGCGCGCGACCATCGACTTCCTGCTGCACGACTGGCTGCAGGCCGAGGCACTCACCGCCCGGCCGCGCTTCGCTGACCACAGCCGAGAGACCTGGGGCCAGGTGCTCGACACCTGCGAACGCATCGCCCGCGAGAAATACGCGCCCTTCAACCGACTGGTGGACACCGAGGAGCCCCGTGTCGTTTCCGATTCGGACGGCGAGAAGGTGATCCTGCCCCAGGCCACGCACGAGGCCTGGAAGGCGCTGGCCGACTCCGGCCTGCTGGCGGCGGCGCAGGACTACGAGCTGGGCGGCATGCAGCTGCCCTACACGGTGGAGTCGGCGGCGCACGCCTTCCTGAGCAAGGCCTCAGTGAGCATCGTCGCGGGCATGCTCACCAGCGGCAACGCCAACCTGCTGATGGCGCACGGCACGCCGGCCCAGCAGCGCGCCTTCGCCACGCGCGAGTTCAGCGGCGAGTGGGCCGGCACGATGTGCCTGTCCGAGCCGCAGGCGGGCTCCAGCCTGTCGGACATCGCCACCCGGGCCGAGCCGGACGGCGAGGACTTCGAGGGCGACCCGCTCGGGCCGCGCTATCGCCTGCGCGGTAACAAGATGTGGATCTCCGCCGGCGAGCATGAGCTCACCGGCAACATCGTCCACCTCGTGCTGGCCAAGATCCCGGGGCCGGACGGCAAGCTGGTGCCGGGCACGCGCGGCATCTCGCTGTTCATCGTGCCCAAGCGGCTGGTGGACGCCGAGGGACAGTTCACCGGTGAGCGCAACGACGTCGCGCTGGCCGGCCTGAATCACAAGTGCGGCTGGCGCGGCACGCCCAACACGCTGCTGAACTTCGGCGAGGGCAAGTTCACGCCCGGTGGTCGAGCCGGTGCGATCGGCTACCGCGTGGGCGCGCCCGGCCAGGGCCTGGCCGGCATGTTCCACATGATGAACGAGGCCCGCATCGCCATCGGCCTGGCCGCCACGATGCTGGGCATGGCGGGCTACGAAGCCTCGCTGGCCTACGCCAGGGAGCGCCCGCAGGGCCGCCCGATGGGGCCGGCCGGGAAAGATCCCGCCAGCCCGCAGGTGCCGATCATCCAGCACGCCGACGTCCGCCGCATGCTGCTGGCGCAGAAGAGCTACAGCGAGGGCGCGCTCGCGCTGCTGCTGTACTGCGCCCGGCTGGTCGACGAGCAGCACACCGGCGATGCGGCTGCGGCGGCCGAGGCCAGGCTGCTGCTGGAGGTGCTGACCCCGGTGGCCAAGAGCTGGCCCAGCGAGTTCGGCCTGGAGGCCAACAGCCTGGCCATCCAGATCCACGGCGGCTACGGCTACACCCGCGACTACCCAGTGGAGCAGTACTGGCGCGACAACCGCCTGAACATGATTCACGAGGGTAGCCACGGCATCCAGGCGCTGGACCTGCTGGGCCGCAAGGTGGTGATGAACGGCGGCGCCGGGCTGAAGGCCGTGGCGGCGCGCATGCAGCGCACCATCGACGCGGCACTGCCGGTGCCGGCCGGGCCGCTGCCCGAGCTGCACGAGTACGCCAGCGCGCTGGCGTCGGCGCTGTCCAAGGTGGGTGCAGCGACCCAGTCGGCCTGGGCCACCGGTGTGCCGGAGGAGGCGCTGGCCAACGCGGTGCCCTACCTGCAGGCCTTCGGCCACACCGTGCTGGCCTGGACCTGGCTGGACGTGGCCCTGGCCGCCCAGCGCCTGCTGGCCGAACACCGCGGCCCCGAGGCCGAGGCCCTGGCGCGCGGCAAGCTGGCCGCCTGCCGCTACTTCTTCCATTACGAGCTGCCGCGCATCGACGCCTGGCTGGCGGTGGTCGCCTCGCGCGACGACACCTGCCGCACGATGCAGGACGACTGGTTCTGACCCCGCCGGGCGGCGACAGCGCCGCTCCCGGCCTTCCCCCGAATTACCGGACTTCCTCAGGAGACACGCCCGATGAGCACCCCTGTGCAGCAACTGTTCGACTTGACCGGCCAGGTCGCCCTGGTCACCGGCGGCTCCCGCGGCCTGGGCCTGCAGATCGCCGAATCCCTCGGCGAGGCCGGCGCCAAGGTCATGATCTCGGCGCGCAAGGCCGCCGAGCTGGAGGAGGGCGTGGCCCACCTGCAGGCCCGCGGCATCGACGCCCGCTGGATCGCCGCCGACGCCTCCAAGCCCGAGGACCTTCAGCGCCTGGCCAGCGAAACGCTGGAGCGCCTGGGCCAGGTCGACGTGCTGGTCAACAACGCCGGCGCCACCTGGGGCGCCCCGGCGGAGGAGCACCCGCTGGAGGCCTGGGACAAGGTGATGAACCTGAACGTGCGCTCGATGTTCCTGCTCAGCCAGGCCATCGGCCGCGACTGCATGATCCCGCGCCGCAGGGGCCGCATCATCAACGTGGCCTCGATCGCCGGTCTGTCCGGCAACTCGGTGGAGATGAAGACGGTCGCCTACAACACCAGCAAGGCCGCGGCGATCAACTTCACGCGCGCGCTGGCGGGCGAGTGGGGCGTCTACGGCATCAACGTCAACGCGATCGCCCCGGGTTTCTTCCCGAGCAAGATGACGCGCGGCATCCTGGAGCACCTGGGCGCGGACAAGATGGCAGCCCACGCCCCGCTGCGGCGCCTGGGCGACGACGACGACCTCAAGGGCATCGCCCTGCTGTTCGCCAGCGCCGCGGGCAAGCACATCACCGGCCAGGTGATGGCGGTGGATGGGGGTGTGAGCGCCATCCACGGCGGGGCCTGAACCCGAGAATGCAGCCGCTGCCCATGGACTTCCCCGTTCACATTCCCTTCGTCGAGCACCTGGGCTTCGAGCTGCTGTGCTTCGAGGGCGGCGAGGCGCAGATCGCGCTGGACCTGCGCGCCGAGCAGTGCAATTCCTTCCTGGTCGCGCACGGCGGCGTCACGATGACGCTGCTGGACGTGGTGATGGCGCACGCCGCGCGCAGCGTCAACCGGGACGTGGAGGGCGGCGGCCCGGGCGTGGTGACAATCGAGATGAAGACCACCTTCATGCGCCCCGGCGAAGGACGCCTGGTCGGTGTCGGCCGGCTGCTGCACCGCACCGCGACGATGGCCTTCGTCGAAGGCAGCGTCTACACCGGGGACGCGGCCAGCGAAGGCGAAGACCGCCTGCTCTGTGCCCACGCCACCGGCACCTTCAAGTACGTGCGCAAGCTGCCCACCCAGGGCCGCGAGCTGAAACCCCTGCAACGCAAACTGGACGGCGCGGGTTCAGACTGAGCCCGCCGAACGTTCATCAGGAGACGACATGACCCAAACCTCGACGCACACCGTGAACCGCCAGATCCTGCTCGCCTCCCGCCCCGAGGGCGAGGCGACGGTGGCGAACTTCCGCCTCGCCGAGGCGCCCATCGCCCCGCTGGAGGACGGCGAGGTGCTGGTGCGCAACCACTTCCTCAGTCTGGACCCCTACATGCGCGGGCGCATGAACGAGTCCAAGAGCTACGCGCAGCCGCAGCCGCTGGACGAGGTGATGATCGGCGGCACCGCCGGTGAGGTGGTGGCCTCCCGCAACGCGCACTTCCAGGTCGGCGACGCGGTCGTCGGCATGGGCGGCTGGCAGGAATATCAGCGCGTGCCCGCCGGTGCGCGCGGCGTGCTGCAGAAGGTGGACACCCGCCACGTGCCGCTGTCGGCCTACCTGGGCGCGGTCGGCATGCCCGGCGTGACGGCCTGGTACGGCCTGACGCAGATCATCGCGCCCAAGGCGGGCGAGACGGTGGTCGTCAGCGCCGCCAGCGGTGCGGTGGGTGGCGCGGTGGGCCAGCTGGCCAAGGTGCGTGGCTGCCGGGCGGTGGGCCTGGCCGGTGGCCCGGACAAGTGCGCCTACGTGGTCAATGAACTGGGCTTCGATGCCTGCATCGACTACAAGGCCCATCCGGACCTGAAGTCGCTGTCCAAGGCGCTCAAGGAAGCCTGCCCTAACGGCATCGACGGCTACTTCGAGAACGTCGGCGGGATGATCCTCGACGCCGTGATGCTGCGCATGAACGCCTTCAGCCGCATGGCGCTGTGCGGGATGATCGCCGGCTACGACGGCACGCCCACGCCGATGAGCAACCCGGCGCTGATCCTCATCAACCGCATGAAGGTCGAGGGCTTCATCGTCAGCGAGCACATGAACCTCTGGCCCGAGGCGCTGAAGGAACTCGGTACGCTGGTGGCCACCGGCAAGCTCAAGTACCGCGAGACGGTGGCTCAGGGGCTGGAGAGCGCACCCGAGGCCTTCCTCGGCCTGTTGAAGGGCCGGAACTTCGGCAAGCAGCTGGTCAAGCTGATCTGATCCTCGGGGGAGCGCGATGAAGGAACTCAAGGGCCGTGTGGCCGTATTGACCGGCGCGGCGTCCGGTTTCGGGCTGGAGGTGGCGCGCCTGGCCGCGGCCGCCGGCATGAAGGTGGTGATGGCCGACGTGCAGGCCGAGGCGCTGGCGCGCGCGGCCGAGGAGGTCCGCGGCCTGGGCGCGCAGGTGCTGGCGCAGCGCTGCGACGTCTCCAAGGCCGAGGACGTGGAGGCGCTGGGCGCGGCCACGCAGGCGGCCTTCGGGGCGCCGAACTTCGTCTTCAACAACGCGGGCGTGGCCTCCGGAGGGCTGGTGTGGGAGCACAGCGTCGCGGACTGGAACTGGGTCCTGGGCGTCAACCTCTGGGGCGTGATCCACGGCGTGCGCGTCTTCACCCCGATGATGCTGGCCGCCGCCCAGGCCGACCCGAGCTACGAGGGCCACATCGTCAACACCGCGTCGATGGCCGGCATGGCCTCGGCGCCGAACATGGGCGTCTACAACGTCAGCAAGCACGGCGTGGTGACGCTCAGCGAAACGCTCTACCAGGACCTCGCGCTGGTCACCGACCAGGTCAGCGCCAGCGTGCTCTGCCCCTACTTCATCCCCACCGGCATCCACCTCAGCGAGCGCAACCGGCCCAGCGAGCTGGCGGCGGGGGTGGAAACCAAGAGCCAGATGATCTCGCGCTTGATGAGCGAGAAGGCCATCACCTCCGCCAAGGTCACCGCCGCCGAGATCGCGGCCAAGGTGCTGGCGGCCGTGCAGGCGCGCCAGTTTTACATCTTCAGCCACCCGCACGCGCTGGCGCCGGTGCAAAGCCGGCTGGACGACATCCTGCAGCAGCGCAACCCCAGCGACCCCTTCCTGGCCCGCCCGGAGGTGGGCGACCAGCTGCGCGCGGCCCTGCGCGGCTGATCGGGCCCACAGTCGTCCGGTTCGCGGGCGGCTTATTCGCCTCAAGATCACAGCGCTGCCTGTCGATGTTCCTCGGGTCTGCCCGGCCACGTCGTCGTTGCCGGGCAGACCTACCACAGCGGGGATCGATGGGCAACGCGACGATGGACAGGTTTCGGGCAGGGTGCCGGCCGGCTTGGCGCGGTGCGCTGCTCTTGTTCTCGCTGCTGCTGGTGATGTGGCTGCCGCGGCTGGCCGTTGCCGGGCCGCTTCAGTTTGACGTGGCCCTGTCCTACCACGAGGATCCGCAGGGGCAACTCGGCGTCCATCAGGTGCGTGCGCTGGGCGAGCCGAGCTGGACGGCGGCGCGCGGCCACAGCGTCTCGCTGGGCTACACCGCATCGGCCGTGTGGTTCCGCCTGCGCGTGGACGCACGCGGCACGGACGCTGTCGTTCCCGTGGACGCGATCGTCGAGATTGCCTACCCGTTGCTGAAGGACCTGCAGGTGCACGGTTCTGCCGCGGAGGTCCTCCAGCTGGGGGCTGGCCTGCCCTTTGCACAGCGGCCGATCGCGCACCGCAACTTCCTGATCCCGGTGGTGGTGCAGCCCGGACGGACGCTGGAACTGCTGGTGCGGGTGCGTACCGATACCGCGCTGCAGTTTCCCGTGCGCATGCATGAGCGCGTCGAGCGCGAGCAGGGCGAGCAGGGCGTTCTGCTGATGCATGGGGCCTACCTGGGTGTGGTGCTGGCGATGCTGGCCCACAACCTGTTCATGTGGGTGGCGCTGCGCGACCAGCTCTATGGCTGGTACCTGGGGTGGATGCTCTTCATCGCCGGTTTCGTCTGGGGGATGTCGGGGCAGGCCTATCAGTGGTGGTGGCCCGATTCGCCGCAGTGGAACCAGACCAGCCTGCCGCTGATGCTGTCACTCTCGCTGGTATTTGCCACCGAGTTCTTTGCCCGCTTCCTGCAGGTCAAGCGCTGGTCACTGCCGGTGTGGTGGACCAACCGCTTCATCCTGCTCATCAATGGCTTGGCGTCGGTGGCGGCGCTGACACTGCCCTACTCGGAGGCGGTGCGCCTGGCGATCGCCTGCGCCATCTTCACCGTGCCGGTGTCGATCGTCCAGGCCATCGTGATTGCCCGCCATGGCGAACCTGCAGGCAAGCTGTTCCTGCTGAATTTCTCGATCCTTCTGGCCGGCGGAATCGTGATGGCTTTGAGCAAGATTGGCCTGCTGCCCCACGCGCCGTTGACTGAGCTGGCGCCCCAAGTGGGCTCGGCGATCGAGCTGCTGCTGTTCTCCTTCGCGCTGGCCCTGCGCGTGCAGACCGAGCGCCGTCTGCGCGAGCAGGCGCAGCGGGAGGTCATTGCCCAGCAGGCCCGCCTGACGGGTGAGCTGGAGCAGCGTGTGGCCGAGCGCACCGCGGAGCTCGAACGTCTCAACGGCGAGCTGGCGTCGCTCAGCCGCACCGATGCGCTGACCGGCCTGTTCAACCGCCGCCACCTCGACGAGCGGCTCGACGAGGAAGCGGCCCGCTGCCGCCGGCTGCGCACGCCGATGGCCGTGATGATGATCGACATCGACCACTTCAAGCGCCTCAACGACAGCCACGGGCATGCCGCGGGGGACCGCTGCCTGCAGGAAGTCGCCACGCGGCTGAGGGCCGGCATCCGGCTTGGCCAAGACCTGCTGGCGCGCTACGGTGGCGAGGAGTTCTGCCTGCTTGTGCCCGCGACGAACGACGAGGGCGTGGAGACGGTGGCCGAGCGCCTGCGGCGCGCCGTGGCCGACGAGGCCGTGACCTGGGGAGATCAGCGCCTGCAGCTGACCGTGAGCATCGGCGTGGCCCGCGGCCAGCCGGTCGATCGCGCCGGTGTGGAGCGGCTGCGCCAGCAGGCCGACCAGGCCCTGTATGCCGCCAAGGCGGGCGGGCGAAACCGCTGGGCTCTCGCCGGCTCAGCGACGACCGGCACGCACGACACGGCGCCGCCCGCAGCTGCTTTCAGCGCGCCAGTGCCCGCTCCAGCAGGCTGAACGGCGCCCGCCCGCTGGCCGCACTGATCAGCCCCAGCACCCGGCCCGGTTCCGGGCCGACCATGTCCCAGTCGAAGCGCCAGCCCCAGTTGCCGGTCGAGGTGCCGGGGATGTTCATGCGGTGCTCGCTGCCCAGGCCCAGCACGTCCTGCAGCGGGAAGATCGCCAGCTTCGCCACCGAGTTGCAGGCGGCGCGGACCAGGCCCCAGTGGATGTCGTGCTCGCCGGCGGGCAGGTAGCTGGCGGCAAAGCGGCGCTCGGCGGCGCTGGCGGTGTTCCACCAGCCGCGCGCGGTGTCGGTGTCGTGGGTGCCGGTGTAGGCCACCGTGCCGGGCACGTGGTGGTGCGGCAGGTAGCTGTGCGTGGCGTCGCCGCCGAAGGCGAACAGCAGCACGCGCATGCCGGGGTAGCCACAATCGGCCAGCAGCTGGGCCACGTCCGGCGTGATCACGCCCAGGTCTTCGGCGACGATGGGCAGCTCGCCCAGTGCGGCGCGCAGCGCCTGGAACAGCGCCAGGCCCGGCCCGGGCTGCCAGGCGCCGGCCAGGGCGGTGGGCGACTCGGCCGGGATGGCCCAGTAGGCCGCGAAGCCGCGGAAGTGGTCGATGCGGAACAGGTCGGCCAGCTGCATCGCGCGCTGCAGGCGGGCGATCCACCAGGCGTAGCCGTCCTCGGCCATGCGGTCCCAGCGGTAGAGCGGGTTGCCCCAGTGCTGGCCCTCGGGGCCGAGCGGGTCGGGCGGCGCACCGGCGACGATGGTGGGCTGGTCCTGCGTGTCGAGGTAGAAGAGCTCGGGCCGGGCCCAGCAATCGACGCTGTGGTGGGCGACGAAGATCGGCAGGTCGCCCATCAGCGCCACGCCGCGTGCGTTGGCATAGGCCTTCAGGGCGGCGAGTTGGCTGTCGAAGCACCACTGCAGGAAGGTCCAGAAGGCGATCTCCTCGGCCAGCTGCTCGCGCGCTGCGGCCAGCGCAGCGGCCTCGCGGCAGCGCAGCCCGGCCGCCCAGCGCCACCAGGGGGCCCCGGCGTGCAGCGTCTCCAGCGCCATGAAGAGGGCGTAGTCGTCCAGCCAGGCCCGCTGGCTGCCGGCCCAGCGCTGCAGCTCGGCGCGCTCGCCGGCCGTGGCGCGCGCGGCAAAGCCCGCGGCGGCCGAGCGCAGGGCGGCCAGGCGCCAGGCGCCCACCGCGCCGAAGTCGGCCCGGTCGGTCGGCCAGCCGTCCTCGGGCAGCGCCAGGTCGGTCAGCCAGCCGCGCTCCACCAGCGGCTCCAGCGCCACCATCAGCGGGCTGCCGGCAAAGGCCGAGGGGCTCTGGTAGGGCGAGCCGGTGCCATCGGGCGGCGTGGTCGGCAGCCACTGCCAGACGCTCTGGCCGGCGCCCTGCAGCCAGTCCACGAAGTGGTAGGCACTCGGCCCCAGGTCGCCCAGGCCATTCGGGCCGGGCAGCGAGGTGGGGTGCAGCAGCACGCCGGCGGCGCGGGCAGGGAGCTTCATGGGGTGGCGTCGGTGGGCGGTGGGAGGTGGGCGGAGGGAGGGGTTCAGCGGCTGCGATGTTGCAGCAGCGCCAGCGCGGTGCCGCGCAGGGCGGCCAGCGTGTCGGTGATCAGCGCGGTGGGAACGCCTTCGAGGTAGCCGCGGAAGCGCCCCTTGGCCTCGAAGCGCGCACGGAATTCGGAGGCGTAGAAGCGCTCGCCCAGGCGCGGCACGATGCCCCCGCCGATGAAGACGCCGCCGCGCGCCCCCAGCGTCAGCGCCAGGTTGCCGGCCACACCGCCGAGCATGGCGCAGAAGGTGTCGATGGTGCGGCTGCAGGCGGCGTCCTGGCCGGACAAGCCGCGCTCGATGATCTCCGGCGGCGTCAGCTCGGGTGAGGGTTGGCCGAGGGCCTCGGCCACGCACAGGTGCATCGTCGGCAGGCCGGTGCCGGAGAGGAAGCGCTCGGCCGAGACATGTTCGAACTCGCGCCGCGCCAGGCGCAGGATCTCGGCCTCGAAGTCGTTGGCGGCGGCCAGCGTGACGTGCCCCCCTTCGCCCGGCAGGGCCTGCCAGCCGCTGGGTGTGCGGGTCACGGCGCCAACGCCCAGGCCGGTGCCGGGGCCGAGCACCGCCAGCGTGCCCTGCGCCTGTGGCAGCGCGGCGTGGGGGCGCAGCTGTGCGGCGCCCAGGGTGGGCAGCGACAGTGCCAGCGCCTCGAAGTCGTTGAGCACCAACAGCGCCTGCAGCCCGAGATCGGCCTGCAGCGCCTGGCGCGAGAAGGACCAGGGGCTGTTCGTGAAGCTCACCTGGTCGCCGGTGATCGGCGTGGCCACCGCCAGCGCGGCCTTGCGTGGCGGCTGCCAGGGCCGGCCGGCGGCGCGGGCCTGCTCGGCCAGCCCTGCCAGGTAGGCCTGTGCCGCCGCGCCCAGCGTGGCATGGTCGGCCACGGGCAGGGTCTTCACCTGCGCCACGCTGTGGCGGGCCGCCTCGGCGGGGTCGTCGATCCAGCCGAAGCGGGCGTTGGTGCCGCCGATGTCGGCGACCAGCCAGGGCAGGGTGGCCGCCACCTCGTCGGGCAGGGTGGTGGACGCAGTGGACAAGTCGTTCGCAGGGGACGGGGTCGGGCTCATCGTGGGGGCGCGTGGCGGCGGGTCGGAACAGCCGCCGATTGTCGCGGCTGGCTCGGCCTGGTGGGCCTCGGCGCCTAAACTTGACGCATGTCTGTACCTTCGCCCTCCGATGTTTGCGCGCCAGCAGATGCCCAGGCCGTGGCCCGAGCCGCCACGCTGCGCGCGACGCTGAACCACCACGCCCACCAGTACTACGTGCTCGACGCGCCCACCCTGCCGGACGCCGAGTACGACCGGCTGTTCCAGGAACTTCAGGCGCTGGAAGCGGCACATCCCGAATTGCGCGCGGCCGATTCGCCCACCCAGCGCGTCGGCGGCGCGGTGCTGGACGGCTTCACGCCGGTGCGGCATGCGGTGCCGATGCTGTCGATCCGCACGGAGACCGACACCACCGCCGGTGGCGCCCAGGCCTTCGATGCCCGGGTGCGGCGCGAGCTGGAGCTGGGCGAGGTGGGCGAAGGCGCCCCGCCGGTCGAGTACGCGGTGGAGCTGAAGTTCGACGGCCTGGCGATCAACTTGCGTTACGAGCGCGGCGTGCTGGTGCAGGCTGCCACCCGCGGTGATGGCGAAACGGGCGAGGACGTCAGCCAGAACATCCGCACCGTCCGCCAGATCCCCCTTCGGCTGGCGGGCTGCGAGGCGCCGGTGCTGGAGGTGCGCGGTGAGGTCTACATGCGCCGCGACGACTTCGAGCGCCTCAACGAACGTCAGCGCGAGAAGGACGGCAAGACCTTCATCAACCCGCGCAACACGGCCGCGGGGGCGATCCGCCAGCTCGATCCGGCGGGCCTGGCCGACAAGCGGCTGAGTTTCTTCGCCTACGGCCTGGGCGAAGTGCAGGGCTGGGACTTGCCGCAGACGCACTCGGGCGTGCTGGACGCGCTGGTCGGCTTCGGCCTGCCAGTCTGCGCCGAGCGGGCGGTGGTGGCCGGTGCCGACGGTCTGGTGGCCTTCCACCAGCGCGTGGCGGCGCTGCGCGACAGCCTGCCCTTCGACATCGACGGCGTGGTCTACAAGGTCAACAGCCTGGCACTGCAGCAGCGCCTGGGCTTCGTCACCCGCGAGCCGCGGTGGGCGGTGGCGCACAAGTACCCGGCGCAGGAGCAGATGACGCGGCTGCTGGGCATCGACATCCAGGTCGGGCGCACCGGCAAGCTCACCCCGGTGGCCAAGCTGGAGCCGGTGTTCGTGGGCGGCACCACGGTCAGCAACGCCACGCTGCACAACGAGGACGAGGCGCGCCGCAAGGACGTGCGCATCGGCGACACGGTGATCGTGCGCCGCGCGGGCGACGTGATCCCCGAAGTCGTCGGTGTCGTCCCGCCGGCCGAGGGCAATGGCGGGGGCGAGGCCGCGCCCGCACGAGGCGAGGAATTCAACCTCTACCAGCGCCTGGGCGGCCAGTGCCCGGTGTGTGGCAGCACCATCGTCCGCGAGGAGGGCGAGGTGGACTGGCGCTGCAGCGGTGGGCTGTATTGCCCGGCGCAACGCAAGCAGGCCCTGCTGCACTTCGCCAGCCGGCGGATGATGGACATCGAGGGCCTGGGCGACAAGCTGGTCGACCAGCTGGTGGACGCGGGCATCATCCGCACGCTGCCCGAGCTCTACAAGCTCGGCGTGGCCAAGCTCACCGCGCTGGACCGCATGGGCGAGAAGAGCGCTGCCAACCTGGTCGCGGCGCTGGAGCGGAGCAAGCAGACCACGCTGGCGCGCTTCCTGTTCTCGCTGGGCATCCGCCAGGTCGGCGAGGCCACCGCCAAGGACCTGGCGCGGCACTTCGGCCGTCTGGATGCGCTGATGGATGCGAGCGAGGAGCAACTGCTGCAGGTGCGCGACGTCGGCCCCATCGTGGCGCGCAGCATCCGCACTTTCTTCGACCAGCCGCACAACCGCGAGGTGGTCGAACAGCTGCGCGCGGCGGGCGTGACCTGGGAGGAACACGACGGCGCCGTGGCCGACGAGTCCCCCAAGCCGCTGGCTGGCAGGACCCTGGTGCTCACCGGCACGCTGCCCACGCTGGGCCGCGAGGAGGCCAAGGCACTGATCGAGGCCGCAGGCGGCAAGGTCAGCGGCTCGGTGTCCAAGAAGACGCACTACGTCGTCGCCGGCGAGGAGGCCGGCAGCAAGCTCGACCGTGCCCGCGAACTGGGCGTGGCGGTGCTGGACGAGGCGGGACTGCGGGAGTTGCTGGGCGGGGCGGGCTGAGAGCGCCCCCAGACCTGCCGCTTCGCGTCAGGCTCCCCGAGGGGGATGAGGAAACTCGGGGCGGCCCGGCGTTTCCTCATGAGGCCGCACCGCCTGCAGCGTCAGCCGGCCTTCGGCGCTTTCGGCAGCCGTCCCATCAGGTAGAACTCGTCGTTCGGCCGCATGCTGATCAGGTTGGCCATGCGGTTGGACAGGCCGAAGAAGGCGGTGATGGCGCCGATGTCCCAGACGTCCTCGTCGCTGAAGCCGTGGCGGCGCAGCGCCTCATGGTCGGCCTCGACCAGGCGGGACGAGTCGCTGCAGACCTTCAGTGCGAAGTCCAGCATCGCTTTCTGGCGCTCGCTCAGGTCGGCCTTGTGGTGGTTCACCGCCACCTGATCGGCCAGCAGAGGCGCCTTTTCGTAGATGCGCAGGATGGCGCCGTGCGCCACCACGCAGTACAGGCAGCGGTTGGCCGCCGAGGTGGCCACCACGATCATCTCCTTCTCGCCCTTGCTCAGGCCGGAGGGGCGCAGCATCAGCGCGTCGTGGTAGGCGAAGAAGGCGCGGCACTCGTCCGGCCGGTGCGCCAGGGCGAGGAAGACGTTGGGCACGAAGCCGGACTTGGCCTGCACCTCCAGGATGCGGCTGCGCAGGTCCTCGGGCAGGTCGGCGATCTCGGGCACGGGGTAGCGGCTGATGGGCGCGCTCATGGCGGGTGTCTCCTGGGGCGTTGGGCGGGTCGAACCGGGCCAGTTTGCCATGCACGCCTCCCTGCATGCACCCTGCCCGCACCCTGCACGTACTTCCGCTGACGAGGCAGCCGGGCCCGTGGGCTATATTCCCAGCGCCTGCCGATGCCTGGAATCCTGACCGTGATGACTTCTCGCCGTGACCTCGTTCGCCTGACTGCCGGACTGAGTTCCACCCTCTTGCTGCCCGTCGCAGCGCGGGCCCAGTTCCGGGTCGAGATCTCCGGCGTCGGCGCCAGCCAAGTGCCGATCGCGGTGCTGAAGCTGCGCGACGAGGAGCGCGCGCCGCTGCCGATCTCGGCCATCGTGCGGGCCGACCTGGAGCGCAGCGGCCTGTTCAAGATGGTCGATGGCGGTGCCGCCGCCTTCGACGAGACGGCGCGCCCGGTCTTCGCCGACTGGCGCGGCAAGGGCAGCGACGCGCTGGCGGCCGGCTCGATCACCCGCCTGGCCGATGGCCGCTTCGACGTGCGCTACCGCCTCTGGGACGTCGTCAAGGGCACGGAGCTGGCCGCCCAGGCCGTGGCGGTGCCCAAGGAAGACCTGCGGCTGGCCGCGCACCGCATCGCCGACGAGATCTACCAGAAGCTCACCGGTGACCGCGGAGTGTTCTCCACCCGCATCGCCTACGTCTCGAAGACCGCCGGCCGCTACACCCTCTGGATCGCGGACGCCGATGGCGAAGCTGCCCAGGTGGCGGTGTCCGGGCCGGAGCCGATCATCTCGCCGGCCTGGTCGCCGGACGGGCGCTCGCTGGCCTACGTGTCCTTCGAGGCGCGCAAGGCGATGGTCTACGTGCAGGAGGTGGCCAGCGGCAAGCGTCGCGTGGTGGCCGGCTACAAGGGCAGCAACAGCGCGCCGGCCTGGTCACCTGATGGCACGCAGTTGGTCGTGACGCTCACCCGCGACGGCCTCTCGCAGCTATACAGCCTCAGCCGCACCGGCGACAACCTGCAGCGCCTGACCACCAGCAACGCCATCGACACCGAGGCCACCTTCTCGCCCGATGGCAAGTGGGTCTACTTCGTCAGCGACCGGGGCGGCAGCCCGCAGATCTACCGGCTGCCTGCGCGCGGTGGCAACGCCGAACGGGTGACCTTCTCCGGCGGCTACAACATCAGCCCGGCGCTCAGCCCGGACGGCCGTTCCATGGCGTATGTCACGCGCCTGAACGGCAATACCTTCCGCCTCGCGCTGATGGACTTTGGCAGTGGCAACGTCACAACGCTGACCGACAGCAGCGACGACGAGAGCCCGTGCTTTGCCCCCAATGGCCGCCTGATCATGTACGCCAGCCGCGCCGGCGGGCGCGACGTGCTGATGACCACGACGCTGGACGGCTCGATCAAGGCCCGGCTCAACGCACCGCAGGCCGACGTGCGTGAACCGGTCTGGGGGCCCTTCGGGCGCTGAGGCACGACAAGACAGGCCCTGGCGGTGCGGGCGCCGGGGCAGCAGGAGTGAACGATGAAGCACAGACCCCATCCCGAGGCCGGCGCAACGTGGCGCCACCCGGGCCTGGACCTGAACAAGAACCTGGGTCGCCCGGCCCGCTGGGCCGTCGTGGTCGGCAGCCTGGCGGCCTTGCTGGTGGCCGGCTGCTCGTCCACCCGGGTGGATGGCCTGGCTCCGGTCGAGGACCGGCTGGCTGCAGGCTCGGCCGCTGCGCGTGGCAGCACCTCGGCCACGGCGGCCTCGGGTGTTGGGTCCGGGGGGGGAGCGGCCGTTTCGGAAACCCAGATCGCCAGCGTCGACCTTGGCGCGCTCGGTGCTCAGGGCGGTGGCAAGGCCGGTGGCAGCATCGACGCGGCACCGGTAGCGCAGCGGGTGGTCTACTTCGACTTTGACAGCTTTGTCGTCAAGGATGAATACCGGCCCGTGGTCGACTTCGCGGCACGGTATCTGAACGCCGACCGCCAGCGCCGCGTACTCGTCGAGGGGCACACCGACGACCGCGGCGGGCGCGAGTACAACCTGGCGCTCGGGCAGAAGCGCGCTGATGCCGTCGTGCGTGCCCTGCAGCTGCTGGGTGCCCAGGACGCGCAGATGGAAGCCGTGAGCTATGGCGAGGAGCGCCCGGCGGCGCCTGGCAGCAGCGAGGCCGCCTGGGCGAAGAACCGCCGTGCCGAACTGAAGGATCGTTGATGAAAAACGCCGTCTCTGTGGCTGCTGGCGGTTCGCGCCGCGCTGGCCTGTCCCGTCCGGGCCCCGTGCTCGCCCTCGCCGTGGCGCTTGCCCTGGCCGGGCTCGGGACGTGGTCGAGCCCGGCCCGCGCCGGGCTGTTCGATGACGAGGAGGCCCGCAAGGCCATCCTGGACCTGCGCCGCAGCATCGACCAGAACCAGCAGGAAAGCCAGCGCCAGCACGCCGCCCGGCAGGCCGAATACACCGAACAGCTCAACCTGCTCAAGCGCAGCCTGCTGGACCTGAACAACCAGCTGGAGCAGCTGCGCGGCGAGCTGGCCAAGCTGCGCGGGCAGGAGGAGCAGACCGGCAACGCGACGCGTGACGTTGCGCGTGACGTGGCCGAACTGCAGCGCCGGCAGAAGGACACGCTGGCTGCCCTGGAAGAGCGCCTGCGCCGGCTGGAGCCGCAGAAAGTCAGCCTCGACGGGCGCGAGGTGGTGGTCGAGTCCATCGAAAAGAAGTCCTACGACGAGGCGATCACCACCCTGCGCAAGGGCGAGTTCGCCCGCGCTGCCGACGCGCTACAGGGCTTCCAGCAGCGTTTCCCCGCCAGTGCCTACGGTGGTCATGTGCAGTACTGGCTCGGCAATGCCCAGTACGGCAAGGGCGATGTGAAGGCCGCGGCGGTGACCTTCCGCGCCCTGGTGTCCGGCAGTCCGGAGCACCCGCGCGCCGCCGAGGCCCTGCTGGCGCTCGCGAACTGCCAAGTCGAGCTCAAGGACGCCAAGGCCGCGCGCCGCACGCTCGAAGAGCTGGTGAAGTCCTATCCCAACTCGGACGCCGCCGTCGCCGGCAAGGAACGGTTGGCCCAGCTCAAATGACACCGCTGGACGCCGAGTCGCGGGCCGAGTATGACGCCGAGCGGCGCTTTGGCGGCCTGCGCCGCCTCTGGGGTGACGAGGCCTATGCCCGTGTGCGGGCCGCCCGGATCGGCGTGGTCGGCATCGGCGGCGTCGGATCCTGGGCCGTCGAGGCGCTGGCGCGCTGCGGCGTGGCCGAGCTCGTGCTGTTCGATCTCGACCATGTCGCCGAGTCCAATATCAACCGCCAGATCCAGGCCCTGGGCAGCACGCTCGGTGCAGCCAAGGTCGAGGCCATGGCAGCCCGGGTGCGCGACATCCACCCAGGATGTCGGCTGACCCTGGTCGACGATTTCGTGGATGCGGGCAACTGGCCGGCCCTGCTGCCCGCGCCGGTGGATGTGCTGATCGACGCCTGCGACCAGGGACGTGCCAAGCAGGCGATGGCACGCTGGGCGCTGCACGAGCGGCGAGCCCTGGTGGTCGTCGGCGCTGCAGGGGGCAAGTCGCAGGCCCACACCGTCGAGGTGGCCGACCTGGCCGACGTCTCCCACGACCCGATGCTCGCCCGACTGCGCCAGCAGCTGCGGCGTGACCAGCGTGATGGCCTGTTGCCGGCTTCGGCGGCCGGGCGCAAGGGCCAGCCAGTGCCCTTCGGCCTGAGCTGCGTCTTCTCGCGCGAAAGCGTGCATCGGCCCGAAGAGGGCTGCGCGGTGGATGGCAGCCTCAACTGTGCCGGCTACGGATCGAGCGTGATGGTGACGGCCAGCTTCGGCATGGCCGCCGCTGCGCAGGCGCTGACCATGGTGCGTGACTGCAACGTGGCCAAGGCCTGAGCGTTGCTGGCGTTGCGACGGCAATTTGGCCGTGACATAATATAGGGCTTGATTGGCTGGTGTCACCGATTTGCGTCAGTGACGGCGGTTGGGGTTGTTAGCTCAGTCGGTAGAGCAGCGGACTTTTAATCCGTTGGTCGCAGGTTCAAGTCCTGCACAACCCACCAAAACTCTGCTACAATGGCAGGCTGTCGGGCTCTTAGCTCAGTTGGTAGAGCAGCGGACTCTTAATCCGTTGGTCGAGTGTTCGAGTCACTCAGGGCCCACCAAATCCGACATTGTTTGCCGCCATGCGGCGGGCAATTCAAATCAGCATGGATGACATGCTGACCGTATCAGAAACGGGCTCTTAGCTCAGTTGGTAGAGCAGCGGACTCTTAATCCGTTGGTCGAGTGTTCGAGTCACTCAGGGCCCACCAACATTTTCAACGCCAAGAGCGTTGAGCAAAATGGACCTGGCAGCAATGCCCGGTCCATTTTTGTTTTTGTGATCCGGATTGCCGGGCAAGGGGCGTTGTGCTCGCGCATCACGTTGTCGATCTGCCTGTCGGCCTGCCCTCGTACCCGTCGCGGCAGGGTGCGGCCCCGTATTGACCTTTGACGCATGAGCCCTTCGACCTTCCAGACCTTCGACTGGACCCTGGTCCGCAGCTTCCTCGCCGTGCTCGACGCTGGCAGCCTGATGGGGGCCGCGCGCTCGCTGGGGGCACAGCAGCCCACGCTGTCGCGCCACATCGCCGAGCTGGAGGCCCAGTTGGGCGCAGCGCTGTTCGAGCGCACTGGACGGGGTGTCGTGCCCACGGCTGCTGCATTGGCGATCGCCGAGGCGGCGCGCGAGATGCAGGCCGGCGCCGAGCGCCTCGCCGCCGGGCTGGACCGCCAGCGCCAGAGCACCACCGGCACGGTGCGCCTGGCGGCCAGCCAGATCGCCGCCAGCCACCTGCTGCCCCCCGTGCTGGCGGCCCTGCGCGAGGCCGAACCGGGCATCCAGGTCGAACTGGTGGTGTCCAACGCGATCAGCAACCTGCTGCGCCGCGAGGCGGACATCGCCGTGCGCATGGCCCGGCCCGATCAGGCGTCATTGGTGGCCCGCAAGCTGGCTGACCTGCCCATCGTCGCCTGTGCGCACGAGCGCTACCTCGCGCGGCATGGCATGCCCCTGGCACCGGCAGAACTGCTCGACGCGGCGCGTGGCCACACCCTGATCGGCTACGAGCGCGACGACACCATCCTGCGTGGCTTTGCCGCCATGGGGTTTGCGGTGGAGCACGGGCATTTCATGCTGCGCACCGACGACCAGCTGGCCTACGGCGAACTGATCGCCGCTGGCGCCGGCATCGGTTTCTCGGCGCGCTACTGCCTGCGCAGCTGGCCGGGCGTGGTGCCGATCCTGCCCGGCTTGCCGATTCCACCCATCCCCTGCTGGCTGGCGGTGCACCGCGAGATCCGTGGCAACGCCGTGGTGCGGCGTGTGTTCGACTTCCTGGGGGCGATGATCCCCGAGGTCCTGGGCGCAGACGAACCTGCCACGGCCGGCGTCGCGCGCACAAACGAATAGACGCGCCAGCGCCAGCACCGGCGGCAGCGCCCACCCATAATCGGCTGCCCATGACCCGCCCGCCCGATTCCCGACCCACCGCCGACTCGCCCTCCATCTGGTCCACCCTGCGCCACCCCGCCTTCCGCGGCATCTGGCTGGCCAGCGCCCTGTACTTCATCGCCAACGCCATGCATGTGATGGCGGCGGCCTGGATCATGGTGGACCGCGCGGGCTCCTCCTTCCTGGCCGCACTGGTGCAGACCGCCGTCTTCCTGCCGATGTTCGCGCTGTCGCTGCCAGCAGGCGTGCTGGCGGACACCACCGATCGGCGGCGGCTGATCCTGCTGTCGTTGGCCGTGCAGGGTGCGGCGGTGCTCCTGTTGGCACTGCTGCTCGTGCTGGGCTGGGCCGGGCCGGCGACGATCCTGCTGCTCACCTTCGTGGCCGGCTGCTGCATCGCGGTGATGTCGCCGGCCTGGAACTCGGCCATCGCGGAGATCCTGCCGCGCGAGCAGCTGCCGCAGGCCATCGTGGCGGTGGGCATCGCCTACAACGCGGCGCGGGCGTTGGGGCCGACGGCGGCGGGGCTGATCTACGCCGTGGTGTCGGCCTGGGTGCTCGCTGATGCGGGGCAGGGAGCAGCGCCGGCAGCTGGCGTGGCGGCGGGGGCGGCGCATGACGTGGCAGCGGGGGCGGCAGCGGCCCGCGCGGCCGGCTGGGCCGGTGGCACGGTGCTGCTGCTGGCGCTGGCCGGGGTGCTGGTGCTGGCCTGGGCGATGAACCACTGGCCAGCGCGCCCGCACCCGCCCAGCCGCCTGCCGCCGGAGCGGCTCTGGGGTGGCACGCTGGCAGGGCTGCGCTACGCCTGGCACTCGGAGATGATTCTGGCGCAGCTGCTGCGCACCGCTGCCTACGGCGCCGCCGGCTCGGCCCTGTGGGCGCTGCTGCCGGCCATCGGCGCCCAGCGGCTGGGCTCAGGCGCCGAGGGCTACGGCCTGATGATGGGCTGCCTGGGCGGCGGCGCGGTCGTGGTGGGGCTGGGGATCGGCCCGCTGCGCCAGCGGTTGGGGTTGGAGGGGCTGGTGGCGACCGCCTGCGTGGTCTTTGCCGCGGCCATGGCCATCGCGGCGCTGTCGCGCTGGTCGCTGCCGGTGTACCTGGCGCTGGCCGCGGCGGGTGGGGCCTGGATGAGCGTGATGTCCACCTTCAACACCGCCACGCAGACCAGCGCGCCGCCCTGGGTGCGCTCGCGGGCGACGGCGCTTCATGTGCTGTCGGCGCTGGGTTCCTTCGCGCTGGGGTCGGCTTTCTGGGGCGCGGTGGCAGGTGTGGCCGGGCTGCAGGCGGCGCTGCTGATCGCCGCCGCATTGCTGCTGGCCGGGTTGCTGCTGGCGCGGCCCTTTCCGCTGCGAATGGGGCAGGCCGACGAGGTCCGGCAGATGCCCTTCAAGGCCCTGCTGGTGGCCGACGAGCCCGACCCCGAGGCCGGCCCGGTGGCGGTGGAGCTCATCTACCGCGTGCGGCCCGATGACGTGGCTGGCTTCCTAGCCGAGGCCGAGCAGCTGCGTGCGCCTCGCCAGCGCGACGGCGCCACCTTCTGGCGCCTGTACCGCGACCTGGATGAACGCACCCGCTACGTCGAGCGCTTCATCGTGCACAGCTGGGCCGAGTACCTGCGCCAGCGCGAGCGCGCCACCGAGGCCGACCGGGCGCTGCAGGCGCGCGTGAATGCCTTCCTCGCCGACGGCGAGCGGGTGCAGGTGCGGCACTACCTGGCCGAGCGCTGAGCTGCGGCCAGAGGACCGCGGTGACCGTTGACCAGTGAGCGGTGAGCGGGAGGGGAGGGTGGGCGAGGACATCCCGGGCCCAGGCGTGCAGGGCGGCACGGGTCTGCCTACACTGCGCCGATGAGCCAAGCCACCGACTACACCCCCCCGCGCGTCTGGACCTGGAACAGGCCCAGCGGGGGGCGTTTCGCCAGCATCAACCGCCCGATCGCCGGCCCCACCCATGACAAGGAACTGCCGCTGGGCCGCCACCCGCTGCAGCTGTACTCACTGGCCACGCCCAACGGCGTCAAGGTCACGGTGATGCTGGAAGAACTGCTCGCGCTCGGCCACGCCGGTGCCGAGTACGACGCCTGGCTGATCCGCATCCAGGAGGGGGACCAGTTCGGCAGCGGCTTCGTCGCCGTCAACCCCAACTCCAAGATCCCTGCGCTGCTGGACCGCAGCGACCCCGCTGCGCCGGTGCGCGTGTTCGAATCCGGTGCAATCCTGCTGTATCTCGCCGAGAAGTTCGGCAATGCCCTGCTGCCCGTCGGGGCGGGGAAGGCCGAATGCCTGTCCTGGCTGTTCTGGCAGATGGGCAGTGCGCCCTATCTCGGCGGCGGCTTTGGCCACTTCTACGCCTACGCGCCCACGAAGTTCGAGTACGCCATCGACCGCTTTGCGATGGAGGCCAAGCGCCAGATGGATGTGTTGAACCGCCGCCTGGCCGAGAGCCGCTACCTGGCCGGCGACGAGTACACCATCGCCGACATCGCCGTGTGGCCCTGGTACGGCGCGCTGGCCAAGGGCCAGATCTACGAGGCCGGCGAGTTCCTCTCGGTGCAGGAGTACACCCACCTCATCCGCTGGGCCGACGAGATTGCCCAGCGCCCTGCCGTACAGCGCGGGCGCAAGGTCAACCGCACCTGGGGAGACCCGGCCAGCCAGTTGCATGAGCGGCACGATGCGAGGGACTTCGAGCTGCGCACGCAGGACAAACTGGGGGGCTGACCGTCGCGCTTCAACCGGCCGCCGGCGGGTCGGCCACTTTCTCGGCCAAATCCTCGGCCACCGCCTCGGCCAGCGCGAACACCGACAGCGGCGCGCTGCCTTCGGCCTTGTTGCTGACGGTCAGGTGCACCGGCCAGCCGGCGGCCGCGGTGGCGCGGATGACGCGGGCGAGTGCCTGGCGCGTGGGCAGGTCGGGATCCATCAGCTGGCGGTAGGGCTGGTAGAGCTGTTCGGCGCGCTCGTAGCCGCGCGGCCCGTGCCGGCGGTGCAGGGTCCAGCGGCCCACCAGGGCGCCGGGCCAGAGCGCGCGCAGCAGCGGCAGCTGGGCGTCGATGGGTGGCAGGCGCGGGTGCAGGCCCAGGCAGTAGCGCGCGCCGTTGGCCTTCAGGACGCGGGCGAAGTCGGGGGTGAGCCAGTCCGGGTCACGCACTTCGACGGCCAGCACGCCGTCCGGCGCGGTGGGTGGCAGCGGGGGCAGGGCGTGCAGCAGGCGGTCCAGGCGCTGCAGCAGTGCCGGGACGTCGGCCTTCAGGGCGGGCGGCAGCGGGCTGATCTCGAACACCAGCGCACCGATGCGCCCGCCCAGCCCGTCGAGCGCGGGTTGTACGAAGACATCCCAGGCCATCTCGGGGTCGAGGAAGTGCGGGTTGGCGCCGGCACGGCGGCCGTCGCCGTCGCGCGCCATGGCATCGGTCACCAGGGCGGGGCACTTGACCACGAAGCGGAAGTCCGCCGGCACCTGCGCGGCGTGTGCGGCGTACTCGGTGGCGGTCAGCGGGCGGTAGAAGCTGCGGTCGATGCCGACGGCGCGCAGCAGGGGATGGCAGGCATAGGCGGTCAGGCCGTGGCGCGACAGGCTGCGCTCGCTGTACTCGCCGTCCCAGACCATCCCGTCCCAGCCGGGATAGCTCCATGACGAGGTGCCAAAGTGGATGCGCGGCGACAGCCGCTGTGCCAGCTGCTGGTGTCCGGCGGGGACGGGGGCCGGCTCGACCTGGGCGCTGCGGGGCGTTGGCGCAGGCGCCCCATCGTCAGGGCCGTTCGGAACCGGGGCGTCGTCAGGGGAGTCATCAGAGGGAAAGAGGGCATCTTGTTGCGGGCCGGGCATGGGGTCGAGCATAGCCAGGGCTGGGCTAAACTGATCCGCTCCAATGGCTGAATCTCCTGCTCCCGCCGCTCCCGACATGGACCCCGCTCCGGCCTGGCTGCCGGCGGACGAGTACGCGATGCGCATCGCACTGGACCAGGCGCACAACGCCTGGCTGGTCGGCGAGGTGCCGGTGGGGGCGGTGATCGTGCGTCAGACCGAACAGGGTCCCCAAGTGATCGCCACCGGCTACAACCGGCCCATCACCACGCACGACCCCACCGCCCATGCCGAGCTGGTGGCGCTGCGCCACGCTGCGCAGCTGCTGGAGAACTACCGCCTGCCCGAGTGCGAGCTCTACGTGACGCTGGAGCCCTGCGCGATGTGCGCGATGGCGCTGCTGCACGCGCGCTTCAAGCGGGTGGTCTTCGGTGCCTGGGACCCCAAGACCGGCGCGGCCGGCTCGGTGCTGAACGTGTTTGCCGATGCGCGGCTGAACCACCACACGACGGTGCAGGGCGGCGTGCTCGGCGATGCCTGCGGCAAGCTGCTGCGCGAGTTCTTTGCCGAGCGGCGGGCGCAGCAGCGCGCGGCGCGGCTGGCCGAGACAGCGTCTCCGACCGCAGCAGCGGAAACGGCAGAGGCCGCTGCCATCGAAGCCACCGACGACGAGGTGCTGCCCCTGCCGGAGGTGGAGCTGCTGAGCGGTCTGGGCGACCTCGACGGGTTTGCCGCCGTGTCCGATTCCGATGCCGACGCAGGCGATGGCGATGCGCCGCGCTGCCCGCCCTCCAACGATCCGCCCTGACGATGACCCCCATGGCCACCGACCGCGCCGCGCCCGACCTGCCTGCCGTCCCGGCGGAACGCAGCTCCCTGCAGTTGTTCACGCCCGCCGGGGTGCTGCTGCGCGCGGCGCCACTCAAGCTGGCCGCCAAGCGGCTGAAGGCGCTGGGCTTCGAGGTGCAGATCGATGCCAGCGCACTGGCCAAGCAGCAGCGCTTTGCCGGCGATGACGACACCCGCCTGGCGGCGCTGCACCGTGTGGCGCAGGCGGCGCCGTCGGTGGCGCTGGCCACGCGTGGCGGCTACGGGCTGACGCGGCTGCTCGACCGCATCGACTGGCCGCTGCTGGCCCGCTCGGTGGAACGGGGCACCCGCTGGGTGGGCCACAGCGACCTGACCGCCCTGCAGATGGGCCTGCTGGCCCACACCGGGGCGACGAGCTGGGCCGGGCCGCTGGCCTGCGACGACTTTGGCCGCAGCGATGCAGACGGTGGCGTGGACGACATCACCGCGCCCTGCTTCGTGGAGGCGATGAACGGCGAGCTGGAGGCGGTGGGCTTTCGCACCGACGCGGGCTTCGACGGGCTGGAGACGCAGGGCACGCTCTGGGGCGCCAACCTGACGGTGCTGCTGTCGCTGCTGGGCACGCCGCACTGGCCGAAGGTGAGCGGCGGGATCCTGATGCTGGAGGACGTGAACGAGCACCCCTACCGCGTCGAGCGCATGCTGCTGCAGCTGCAGCAGGCGGGGGTGCTGGACGCGCAGCGGGCGGTCGTGCTGGGTGACTTCTCCGGCTGGCGCAAGTCGCCGCTGGACCGGGGCTACGACCTCAAGGCGATGGTGGCCTGCATCCGTAGCGTGACCCGCACGCCGGTGCTGACGGGCCTGCCCTTTGGCCATGTGCCGACCAAGGTGACGCTGCCGCTGGGGCGCGAGGTCGAGCTGGTCGTGCAGGGGCGTGACGCCCTGATCGCCTGGGGACATTGAGATGGTCTTTGCCCGCGGGGCCACGGCCTGGATGCTGCTGCTGGCATGGCTGCTGGCGCTGGCCGGGTGTGACAACAGCCCGTACCCGATTGGCGAGCCGGCCACCAACACGGCCTACACGGCGTTCTCGGAACGCTCGCCTCGACACCTGGACCCGGTGGCGTCCTACTGGAACCAGGACACGCCCTACACCTACAGCATCTACGAGCCGCCCTACGGCTACCACTACCTGAAGCGGCCCTTCATGCTGTTGCCCAAGCTGGCAGAGGCGGTGGTGGAGCCGGTCTACCTGGACAAGGACGGCAAGCGCCTGCCGGCCGATGCGCCCGGCGAGCAGGTGGCCGAGAGCGTCTACGAGCTGCGCATCAAGCCGGGCGTGCTGTACCAGCCGCACCCGGCCTTCGCGAAGGACGGGCAGGGGCGCTACCGCTACCACAGCGACCATCCGCTGCAGCCCGGCGAGCTGGGGGCGCGGCGCTCGCCGCTGGCCTTCGAGCACCAGGGCACGCGCGAGCTGGTGGCGGAGGACTTCGTCTACGGGCTCAAGCGCCACGCCACCACCCGCGTGACCACGCCGATCTCGGGGATCTTCTCCGAGTACATCGTCGGCCTGAAGGACTACATGGCGCTGATCAAGCGCGAGGACGCCAGGCTGCGCGCCGGGCTCGACCCGGCCAGCCTGGACAAGCCCTTTCTCGATTTCCGCCGCTGGCCGCTGGCGGGGGTCACGGCGCCCGAGAAGCACCTGCTGCGCATCCGCATCCACGGCAAGTACCCACAGTGGAAGTACTGGATGGCGATGCCCTTCACCGCGCCGATGCCCTGGGAGGCCGAGGCCTTCTACGCCCAGCCCGGCATGGCGCGCAACGGCCTGTCGATCGACCGCTGGCCGGTGGGCACTGGCCCGTACATGCTGGTCGAGTTCGAGCAGGATCGCCGCCACGTGCTGCAGCGCAACCCGAACTTCCGGGTCGACACCTACCCCTGCGAGGGCATGCCGGGGGACCGGGAAGCCGGCCAGCTCGACGACTGCGGCCGTCGCCTGCCCTTCATCGACCGCTACGTCTTCCAGGTCGAGAAGGAGGGCACCTCGATGAAGTCCAAGTTCCGCCAGGGCTTCCTCGACACGCCCGAGATCGAGCGCTCCGACCGCGGGCTGGACTTCCTCGTCGAGGCAGAGGACTCCGAGGAGGTGCGGCGCGACCACGTAGCCAAGGGCTTCCAGCTGCCGAAGATGCCGGACCTGACCAACTGGTTCATTGGCTTCAACATGCTCGATCCGGTGATCGGCCAGGGCGGCACGCCCGAGCAGCAGGTGCGCAACCGCAAGCTGCGCCAGGCACTCTCGATCGCGCTGGACTGGGAGGAGTGGAGCCGCGTGTTTCCGAAGAAGAGCGGTGCCACGGCGATGGGCCCGCTCCCGCCAGGCATGTTCGGCTCGCGCCAGGGCACGCTCGAGGGCGTGAACCCGGTCACCCACCGGGTGGTGGATGGCAAGGTGGTGCGCCGCAGCCTGGCCGAGGCGAAGCAGCTGCTCGCCGAGGCCGGCTACCCCGACGGGCGCGATGCCCAGACCGGGCGCCCGCTGGTACTGAACTACGACTTCTACCAGGTGCTGACGCCCAGCCTGAAGTCCGAATGCGAGTGGGTGGTCAAGCAGTTCGCCAAGCTGGGCATCCAGCTGGAGCTGCGCGCCACCGACAACAACCAGTTCCAGGACAAGGTGCGCAAGGGCAAGCACCAGATCTTCTGGTCGGGCTGGCTGGCCGACTACCCGGACGCCGAGAACTTCCTCTTCCTGCTCTACGGGCCCAACGGCAAGACCCGTGCCGACGGCGAGAACACCGCCAACTACGGCGTCGAGGCCTTTGACGTGAAGTTCCAGCGCCTGAAGTTCCTTGACGAAGGGCCGGCCAAGCAGCAGCTGATCGACGAGATGGTGGCGCAGGTGCAGCAGGATGCGCCCTGGATGTTCGGCTACATCCCCTGGGGCTCGGGCGCCTTCCAGCCCTGGCTGCACAACGCCCGGGTGCCGATCCTGGTCAAGGACCATCTCAAGTACTACCGCCTCGACCCCGCGCTGCGCACGGCGCGCCAGCGTGAATGGAACGAGCCCACGCTCTGGCCCGTGGGGGCGGGCGCTGCGGCGCTGGCCCTGTTCGGCTGGCTGGGCTGGCGGGCCTGGCGCCAGCGCGAGCTGGCCACCGGCCGTGCGGCCGCGGTGCCGCACCGAAGGGAGGGCTGAGCGATGTTGCGTTACCTGCTGCGGCGGTTGGCCTACGGCTTCACCATCCTGCTGGGGGTCAACCTGCTGACCTTCGTGCTGTTCTTCCAGGTCAACACGCCCGACGACATGGCGCGGCTGAACATCGGCGGCAAGCGCGTGACGCCCGAGCTGATCGCCAAGTGGAAGGTTGAGCGTGGCTACGACAAGCCGATGTACTGGAACGAGGCGCGCGAGGGCAGCGACAAGCTCACCCAGACCATCTTCTGGGAGCGCTCGGTGTCGCTGTTCGCGCTGGACTTCGGCCGTGCCGATTCGGAGAGCGCTGGCGACATCGGCGCCGAGGTGGCCAAGCGCATGGCGGTGAGCCTGCAGCTGGCGTTGCCGGTATTCCTGCTGCAGCTGATTGCCAGCACGGTCTTTGCGCTGGTGCTGGTGTTCTTCCGCGGCACGCGCATCGACTTCTGGGGCGTGGTGCTCTGCGTGGTGATGCTGTCGATCTCGGCGCTGTTCTACATCGTGATCGGCCAGTACCTCTTCGCCCGCGTGCTCAAACTGGTGCCGGTGTCGGGCTATGCGGGCGGGCTGACGGCGGCGAAGTTCCTGATCCTGCCGGTGCTGCTGTCGCTGCTGTCGCGGCTGGGCACCGAGGCGCGGCTGTACCGCGCCATGATGCTGGAGGAGATCGGCAAGGACTACGTGCGCACTGCGCGCGCCAAAGGCCTGTCGGAGGCCATCGTGCTGGGCCGCCACGTGCTGCGCAACGCGCTGATCCCGATCCTCACCAGCGCGGGTGGCTACCTGCCCTACGTCTTCCTGGGCTCGCTGGTGTTCGAGAGCTTCTTCGCCATCCCGGGGCTGGGCTCCTACGTGATCGATGCCATCAGCGGGCAGGACTTCGCCATCGTGCGCACCATGGTCTTCCTGGGCTCGCTGCTCTACATCCTGTCCTACATCCTGGTCGACCTGGCCTACAGCTGGGTTGATCCGCGGGTGCGGCTGGCCTGAGAACCTGACGGGGAACGCACGATGATGCCCAAGTTCGTGGTCCTCTGGACCGATGCCGTGCTCTGGGGCGCCTGGGCGGCCACGCTGGCCTACGCCTGGCACGTGCGCCGCCAACCGCACCTGAGCGCCAGCTGGCGCAAGGTCTGGCGCGACGGCGCAGCGATGTCCGCCACCGTGGTGCTCGCCTTCTTCATGGTCGTCACGCTGCTGGACAGCGTGCACTTTCGCCGCGCGCTGCCGCCGACGGCCGGCCAGGCCGCGGGTCAGGTTTTCCACGCGACGCGCACCGAGTCGGTCCTCGACGTGCTGCTCGCGGGCCAGGCCAACCAGCAGGAGGCCACCTACTCGCGCCCGCTGTCCTACCAGGGCTTCACCCGCGTGTCGGAGGAGGTCGGCGGCGAGGTCCGGCGCGTGCACCCGCGGCTGCAGTACGGCGGTGCCCACCTGCAGGATCCCGAGCGGCAATGGCTCGGCGACCTGGCCTGGCGTGGTGGCCTGGGGCTGGCCGCCGGGGCGCTGGCGGGCGGCCTGCTGCTGCTGGCCGGGCTGCCGCTGGCACGTCGCCAGGATGCCGCGCTGAGCGGCGTGCCGACCGCCCTGGCGCTGCGCCGCCTGCTGGCCGACCGCTGCGAGCTGCCCTGGCGCGCCGGCTGGATCACTGCGCTGCTGCTGTGCCTGCTGGCCGGGCTGGCCGTCGGCCTGGGCAGTGGCTACCACGTGCTGGGCACCGACAACCTCGGCAACGACGTGTTCTACCAGGCGCTCAAGAGCGTGCGCACCGCCTTCGTGATCGGCACGATGGCCAGCGTCGCGACGCTGCCCTTCGCGATCGCGCTGGGCATCCTGGCCGGCTGGTACCGCGGCTGGGTGGACGAGGTGATCCAGTACCTCTATACCGTGCTGTCCTCGGTGCCCAACGTGCTGCTGATTGCCGCCTGCGTGCTGATGGTGCAGGTCTTCCTCGACAAGCACCCGGAGCTGTTCGAGACCGGGGCCGAGCGCGCCGACCTGAAGATCTTCATGCTCTGCCTCATCCTCGGCCTGACCGGCTGGGCCGGCCTGTGCCGGCTGCTGCGCGGCGAGACCCTCAAGCTGCGCGAGCTGGACTACGTGCAGGCGGCCACGGCCTTTGGCGTTGGCTCGCTGCGCATCATGCACCGCCACATCCTGCCCAACGTGGTGCACCTGGTGCTGATCAACACCGTGCTGGACTTCTCCGCGCTGATCCTCTACGAGGCGGTGCTGAGCTACGTTGGCGTCGGGGTCGACCCGTCCATGAACAGCTTCGGCGGCATGATCAACATGGGCCGCGACGAGATGAGCCGCGACCCGCTGGTGTGGTGGTCCTTCTCGGCCGCCTTCGTCTTCATGGTCGCGCTGGTGCTGGCGGCCAACCTCTTTGCCGACGGGGTGCGCGATGCCTTCGACCCCCGCGCACGCAACCTGCGCCCGAGGCTCGGCCTGGGGCGTGCCGGTCAGCGCCGCGCGGGCGTGACGGGGGAGTCGGCATGAGCGGCGCCCCTGTTCCCATGACGGGCTCGGCCCTCGCGGTGACCGACCTGACGGTCGAGCTGGAGGCCGACGCCGGCCTGCTGCGCGCCATCGACGGCCTGCGCCTGGCGATCGAGCGGCGCCAGACCTTCGCGCTGGTGGGCGAGTCCGGCTGCGGCAAGAGCATGACCGCGCTGGCGCTGCTGCGCCTGCTGCCGGAAAACGGCCGGGTGTGCGCCGGCCACATCCGCCTGGACGGCGCCGACCTGCTCGACCTGCCCGAGCGCGAGATGCGCCGCCTGCGTGGCGGGCGCCTCTCGATGATCTTCCAGGAGCCGGCCACGAGCCTGAACCCGGTGATGCGTGTGGGCGAGCAGCTGCGCGAGGCCATCGAGACGCACACCCCCTTGCGTGGTGCGGCGGCGCGCGCCAAGGCGATCGACTGGTTGCGGCGCGTGGGCATTCCCGAGCCCGAGCGACGCATCGACGACTACCCCTTCCGCATGTCGGGCGGGCAGAAGCAGCGCGTGATGATCGCGATGGCGCTGGCCGCCGAGCCCGACTTCCTGATCGCCGACGAGCCCACCACGGCGCTGGACGTGACGATCCAGAAGCAGATCCTCGACCTGCTGCTGCAACTGCAGCGCGAGCAGGGCCTGGGGCTGCTGCTGATCACCCACGACCTGGCGGTGGTGCGGGGCATGGCGCAGCAGGTGGCGCTGATGTATGCCGGCGAGATCGTCGAGCAGGCCCCTGCCGAGGACTTCTTCGCCCGCCCGCGCCACCCGTATGCCCGCCTGCTGCTGGCGGCGCTGCCCGATGCCCACAAGCGCGGCCAGGCCCTGGCGGCGATCCCCGGCACCGTGCCTGCGCTGACGCAGCACTTCGAGGGCTGCCGCTTTGCGCCCCGCTGCGGCCAGGCCCGCGCGGGCTGCGCATCGTCGCTGCCGCCGATCCAGCAGCACGGCAGCCACCTGGTGCGCTGCGTGCTTGAAGACGATGCGGTCTGGGCCGAGGCGGCGGCGCAGGCGCCGCTGAACTCCCACGGGGGGGGCGCTGTTCCGTCGGCGGGGCCGGGCGCGGTTCCCCTGTTGAGCGTGCGCGACCTGAACGTGTCCTTCGACAGCGGTGGTGGCTGGCTGGGCCGCAAGCGGCACAGCTTCCAGGCGGTGGAGGGCGTCGGCTTTGACCTCGCTGCCGGCGAAACGCTGGCGCTGGTGGGCGAATCCGGCTGCGGCAAGACCACCACCGGCAAGGCGCTGGTGCAATTGCTGCGCGGCAGTGCCCGGGTCAGCGGTCAGGCGCTGCTGGATGGTCAGGACCTGTTCGCGCTGGAAGGCGAGGCGCTGCGCCAGGCCCGCCGCTCGGTGCAGATCATCTTCCAGGACCCCTTCGCCTCGCTGAACCCGCGCATGCGCGTGGCCGAAATCCTGGAAGAAGGGCTGGAGACGCTGCGGCCGGACTTATCGCCCGGCCAGCGGCGCGATCGGGTCCTGGCGCTGTGCGGGCGCGTCGGCCTGCGCGAGGACGTGCTGCAGCGCTACCCGCACGAGTTCTCGGGCGGGCAGCGCCAGCGCATCGCGATCGCCCGGGCCCTGGCCGTCGAGCCCCGCCTGATCGTCTGTGACGAGCCGACCTCGGCGCTGGACGTCTCGGTGCAGGCGCAGATCCTCAACCTGCTGCGCGAACTGCAGCGCGAGACCGGTGTGGCGCTGCTGTTCATCACCCACAACATTGCCGTGGTCGAGTACGTGGCGCACCGCATCGCGGTGATGAACCGCGGGCGCATTGTCGAGACCGGCCCCACCGAGCGCGTGCTGGGAGCGCCCGAGCAGGACTACACGCGTACGTTGCTCGCCGCGGTGCCCCGGCTCTGACCCGGCGATCCGTGCAGGCAGGATGAACAAGGCCCGCCAAAGGCGGGCCTTGTTGCGTCAGCGTGGCGCGGTCGTCACAGCACGTCGGAGGCGAAGTCGGCCAATCTGGAGCGCTCGCCGCGCGCCAAGGTGACGTGGCCCGAGTGCGGCCAGCCCTTGAAGCGGTCCACCACGTAGGTCAGGCCCGAGCTGCCCTCGGTCAGGTAGGGCGTGTCGATCTGCGCCAGGTTGCCCAGGCAGACGATCTTGCTGCCCGGCCCAGCGCGGGTGATCAGCGTCTTCATCTGCTTGGGCGTGAGGTTCTGCGCCTCATCGATCAGCACGAACTTGTTCAGGAACGTGCGCCCTCGCATGAAGTTCAGGCTCTTGATCTTGATCTTGCTGCGTACCAGGTCCTGGGTGGCGGCACGGCCCCAGTCACCCGCACCGCCATCGCCGCGCGCGAGCACCTCCATGTTGTCGTCAAGCGCGCCCATCCAGGGGCTCATCTTCTCTTCCTCGTTGCCGGGCAGGAAGCCGATGTCCTCGCCCACGGGCACCGTCACGCGGGTGACGATGATCTCCGAGTAGCGCCGCTCGTCGAGCACCTGGGCCAGCGCGGCGGCCAGCGTCATCAGCGTCTTGCCGGTGCCTGCGGTGCCGGTGAGGGTGACGAAGTCGCACTCCGGGTCCATCAGCAGGTTGAGCGCGAAGTTCTGCTCCCGGTTGCGTGCCGTCACGCCCCAGACCGAGTGCTTGGCGTGGGTGTAGTCCTTGACGGTGCGCAGCACGGCGGTCTTGCCGGTGATCTCGGTGACCTTGGCGTACAGCGCCGCGCTGCCAGGGGCCTCCAGGTAGACGAACTGGTTGATCATCAGCGAGGGCACCAGCGGGCCGCTGACGCGGTAGCAGGTGGCGCCGCCCTGCTGCCAGCTCTCCATCGACTTGCCGTGGCGCTCCCAGAAGTCAGCCGGCAGCGCGAGCACGCCGGTGTAGAGCAGGTCGCCGTCCTCCAGCACCTTGTCGTTGAAGTAGTCCTCCGCCGGCAGGCCCAGGGCACGCGCCTTGATGCGCATGTTGATGTCCTTGGACACCAGCACGACTTCGCGGTCGGTCCGGGCGGCGCGCAGGCTCTGCACCACGCCCAGGATCTGGTTGTCCGCCTTGCCCTGCGGCAGCCCGTCGGGCAGCTTGACGTTGAGCAGCGTGGTCTGGAAGTACAGCTTGCCGCCAGCTTCGCGGTGGCCGGTGCGGGCCAGCGGGATCCCGTCGGTGGCATCGCCGCCGTTGGCCTGACCGTTGCTTTCGAGCCCGGCGGCCAGTGCATCCAGCTCGCGGCTGACCTGGCGCACGTTGCGGGCGACCTCGGTCATGCCCTTCTTGTGGCCGTCCAGCTCTTCGAGCGTGATCATCGGCAGGTAGATGTCGTGTTCCTCGAAGCGGAAGATCGACATCGGGTCGTGCATCAGCACGTTGGTGTCCAGTACGAAGAGCTTGGCCGGGCCGCTGCCGCGCGGCGTGCGGCGCCGGCGTGTCGGAGCGGGCGATGCCGCGCTGGCCACGGCGGGGGCTGGCGGCACGGTGCCGGCCGGAGCCGCCGCCGTCACTGCCACCGTCACGGGCACGGTTGCGACGGCGGCAGCGGCCATGTCGACCTGTGGTGTTGCCGGCAAGGGCGCTGGCGCGGCCTTGCCGCGGCGCTTGGCCGGGGCCGCTTGGGCCGTCTTGGCAGGCGTCTGCAGCGGGCTTGGCAGGGCCTGTGACGCTGCCGTCACCGGGGTCGGCAGGGTTTTCGGCTGCGGCGCTGCCACATCGGCGGCACGGGACTTCGCCTTCGGCTTGCTCGGGGTCAGCGTGGCCTCGAAGGCGCTTGCGTCGAGCAGGGCGCCGCGTTTGGCTGGGGGCTTGGGCAGGGGCATGGTGGTGGTCAGGTCGCCAGAGAGGCTCGCGCCCGCCGACGGGGCAGGGCGCGTCCGGAATGAAAAAAGCCGTACAGCGCCAAGGGGCTGTACGGCTCGTTGCCGTGGGGGCGGGTGCGGGGGCCGATACAGGGGCCGGTGGTGCCAGCCGGGCAGCGCTTCGCTTGCATGCCGGCGATCATACCGGCCAGGCCATTCGCGCCATGTGGCAGGTCAGGCGGCAGGCTTCATCTCCTGCACGGCCTTGAGCACTTCTTCCACGTGGCCGGCCACCTTGATGCCACGCCACTCGGTGCGCAGCACGCCCTGGGGGTCGATCAGGAAGGTGCTGCGCTCGATGCCCTTGACCTTCTTGCCGTACATGATCTTGTTCTTGACCACGCCGAACATGTGGCAGAGCTTTTCTTCCGTGTCGGCGATCAGCTCGAAGGGCAGTTCGAGGTTCTGCTTGAACTTGTCGTGCGAGGCCATGTTGTCGCGCGACACGCCGAACACCACCGCACCCGCCTGGGCGAATTCCTTGTGGTGATCGCGAAACTGCATGGCTTCGGTGGTACAACCCGGCGTGTTGTCCTTCGGGTAGAAATACAGCACCACGGTCTTGCCCAGGAAGGCCTGGGGGGTGAACTTCACACCGCCGGTGGCATTCGCTTCGATATCCGGGAGAGGTTTGTTCAGAGCGGGCGTCATGCAGCAGAGGTTTTGTATGGGCGCCCCGGGCGGACGCCAGCCTGTGATTATAAGTCGGGCCGGCGGCTGGCGTCCGGATGGCTGACCAAGCGGTCAGCCCAGCAGCAGCACGGCGGTGACGCGGCGGCGTTCGGACACCAGCACGTTGTAGGTGCGGCAGGCCGCGACGGTGTCCATGCACTCCACGCCGATGCGCCGCTCGATCAGCGGGCGCAGCAGCTGCGGCGGCACGAAACGCTGGCGCGCGCCGGTACCCACCAGCACGATCTCCGGCGTGTCGGCGAGCAGCGCCTCGAAGTGAGCCGGCGTGAGCGCCTCGAAGGCGGCGCAGTCCCAGCCCCGCACCTCGCCCTGGCCGGGCACCACCACGCTGCTCGTCCAGCGCCGGGCGTTGACGATGATCCCCTGCGCGTCGTGGGCGGCAATGGCGTTGACGCCGTCGAGGCGGTCGGGCTGCAGTTTCAAGGTGGGGATCCTCGGTCGTTGCGGCAGCGGGGGCACTGCCTTGCTATGGTTAAATTCTAACTTTTTGGCCCATTCCACCCGCCCCAGCCGCCCATCCGCCGTGAACAGGCCTGCCCAGGCCCGCAGCCGCGGTGCATCCCGACCCGCCGCGCCCCAGGCGCTGGCCCCGCGTACCCCAGGAGTCCCTGTGCTCAAGACCGTTTCCAAGTCCAGCAAGCTCGCCAACGTGTGCTACGACGTCCGTGGCCCGGTGGTCGAGAAGGCGCGCCAGATGGAGGAGGAGGGGCACAAGATCATCAAGCTGAACATCGGCAACCTGGCGGTGTTCGGCCTGGAGCCGCCCGACGAGATCGTGCAGGACATGATCCGCAACCTCGCCAACGCGGCGGGTTACACCGACAGCAAGGGCCTGTTCGCGCCGCGCAAGGCAGTGGTGCACCACTGCCAGGAAAAGAATATCCGTGGCGTCACGGTCGATGACGTCTACCTGGGCAACGGCGCCTCCGAGCTGATCGCCATGAGCATGAATGCGCTGCTCGACGATGGCGACGAGGTGCTCATCCCCTCGCCCGACTACCCGCTCTACACCGCCGTGGTGGCGCTGTCGGGCGGCCGTCCGGTGCACTACGTCTGCGACGAGCAGAGCGAGTGGATGCCCGACATCGCCGACATCCGCGCCAAGGTCACGTCGCGCACCAAGGCGATCGTGATCATCAACCCGAACAACCCGACCGGGGCGCTCTACCCGGACAGCGTGCTGCAGGAGATCATCGAGGTCGCCCGCGAGCACCAGCTGATCGTCTTTGCCGACGAGATCTACGACAAGACGCTCTACGACGGCAATGCCCACACCAGCATCGCCTCGCTGGCCGACGACGTGCTGTTCCTGACCTTCAACGGCCTGAGCAAGAACTACCGCTCCTGCGGCTACCGCGCCGGCTGGATGGTGGTGTCGGGCGACAAGCGCCATGCCAAGGACTACATCGAGGGCCTGAACATGCTGGCCACGATGCGCCTGTGCGCCAACACGCCGGGTCAGCTGGCCATCCAGACCGCGCTGGGCGGTTACCAGAGCATCAAGGACCTGGTCGCGCCGGGCGGGCGTCTGTGCCGCCAGCGCGACCTGGCGCACAAGCTGCTGACCGAGATCCCGGGCGTCACCTGCGTCAAGCCCAAGGCGGCGCTGTACATGTTCCCGAAGCTCGACCCGAAGATGTACCCCATCGCCGATGACCAGCAGTTCGCCTACGAACTGCTGGATGCCGAGCGGGTGCTGATCGTACAGGGCACCGGCTTCAACTGGTCGGCGCCGGACCACTTCCGCCTGGTTTTCCTCCCCAACTCGGATGACCTCACCGATGCGATCGGCCGCATCGCCCGCTTCCTCGACCAGTACCGCAAGCGCCACGGCACCTGAGCCGGTCGGCCCCGCCGTCCCTGCGCTATTCCGCTTTCCCCGAACCCGGCGCCCTCGAAGCGCCCGTGAGACTCTCCATGAAACCCATCCAAGTCGGCCTGCTGGGCATCGGTACCGTCGGCAGCGGCACGTTTGCCGTCCTGAAGCGCAACCAGGAAGAGATCCGCCGCCGCGCCGGCCGCGGCATCGAGATCACCATGGTGGCCGACCTCAACGTCGAGCGCGCCCGCGAGATCGTCGGCGAGGGCACCCAGGTGGTGGCCGACGCGCGCGCCGTCATCGCCAACCCGGACATCGACATCGTCATCGAGCTGATCGGCGGCTACGGCATCGCCAAGGCGCTGGTGCTGGAAGCCATCGCTGCGGGCAAGCACGTCGTCACCGCCAACAAGGCGCTGCTGGCGGTGCACGGCACGGAGATCTTCGCCGCCGCGCGCGAGAAGGGCGTGATGGTGGCCTTCGAGGCCGCAGTCGCCGGGGGCATCCCCATCATCAAGGCGCTGCGCGAGGGCCTGACCGCCAACCAGGTGCAGTGGCTGGCCGGCATCATCAACGGCACGACCAACTTCATCCTGTCGGAGATGCGCGACAAGGGCCTCGACTTCGCCGTCGTGCTCAAGGAGGCGCAGCGCCTGGGCTATGCCGAGGCGGACCCGACCTTCGACATCGAGGGCGTGGACGCCGCCCACAAGGCCACGCTGATGAGCGCGCTGGCCTTCGGCATCCCCGTGCAGTTCGACAAGGCCCACGTCGAGGGCATCACCCAGCTGTCGGCCACCGACATCCGCTACGCCGAGCAGCTGGGCTACCGCATCAAGCTGCTGGGCATCGCCAAGCGGCGTGACGACGCGAACGAGGGCAAGGGCGGCATCGAGTTGCGGGTGCACCCGACCCTGGTCCCCAGCAAGCGCCTGATCGCCAACGTCGAGGGCGCGATGAACGCCGTGATGGTCCAGGGCGACGCCGTGGGCACCACGCTGTATTACGGCAAGGGGGCCGGCAGCGAGCCCACCGCCTCGGCCGTGATCGCCGATCTGGTGGACATCACCCGCCTGCACACCGCCGACCCGGACCACCGCGTGCCGCACCTGGCCTTCCAGCCCGACGAGCTGCACGCCACGCCGATCCTGCCGATCGACGCCGTGCGCACCGCCTTCTACCTGCGCCTGCGCGTGGCGGACCAAAAGGGCGTGCTGGCCGCGATCACCCGCATCCTGGCCGAGGCCGACATCTCGATCGATGCGCTGCTGCAGCGGGAATCCGCCGAGGGCGAGAACCAGACCGACGTGATCATCCTGACCCACGACACGGTGGAAGGCGACATGCGCGCCGCCATCGCCCGGATGCAGGCGCTGCCGACGGTGCTCGCGCCGATCGTCTCGCTGCGCAAGGAAGAGCTGGCCTGATTGGGCCTGAGCCGCGAACTGGTCGGATTGCCCATGAAATACATCAGCACCCGCGGCGACGCCACCCGCCGCGGCTTCTCCGAGATCCTGCTCGAAGGCCTGGCGCCGGACGGCGGGTTGTACCTGCCCGAGGCCTACCCGCGCATCGACGCGCCCACGCTGGCGCGTTGGCGTGAGGTGCAGGCCACGCAGGGCTACGCGGCCCTGGCCTTCGAGATCCTGTCGCTGTACATCGACGACATCCCGGCCGAGGACCTGCGCGCGCTCTGCGCCCGGACCTACACCGCGGAGGTCTATGGCAGCGATGCCATCGTGCCGCTCAAGCCGCTGGAGCCGGGCCTGTGCCTGGAGTCGCTGTCCAACGGGCCGACGCTGGCCTTCAAGGACATGGCGATGCAGCTGCTGGGCCACCTGTTCGAGTACGAACTGGGCCGGCGCGGCGAGACGCTCAACATCCTGGGCGCCACCTCCGGCGACACCGGCAGCGCGGCCGAGTACGCGATGCGTGGCAAGCGCGGCGTGCGCGTGTTCATGCTCAGCCCGCACGGGCGCATGAGCCCGTTCCAGCAGGCGCAGATGTTCTCGCTGCAGGACGAGAACATCCACAACCTGGCGGTGGAAGGCGTATTCGACGACGCGCAGGACATCGTCAAGGCGGTGTCCAACGACCTGGCCTTCAAGCGGCAGTACCGCATCGGCACGGTCAACTCGATCAACTGGGCGCGGCTGCTGGCCCAGGTGGTGTATTACTTTGCCGGCTACTTCCTGGCCACGAAGTCCAACGACGAGCAGGTGAGTTTCACCGTGCCGTCGGGCAACTTCGGCAACGTCTGCGCCGGCCACGTCGCGCGCATGATGGGCCTGCCGGTGAAGCACCTGGTGGTGGCGACGAACGAGAACAACGTGCTGGAAGAGTTCTTCCGCACCGGCAGCTACCGCGTGCGCGGCAGCGCCGAGACCTTCGAGACGTCGAGCCCGTCGATGGACATCAGCAAGGCGTCCAACTTCGAGCGCTTCGTCTACGACCTGCTCGGCCGCGACGGCGCGCGCACCAAGGCGCTGTTCGCCGACGCCTTGAGCCGCGAAGGCGTCTTCACGCTCAGCGCCGAGGAGTTCGCGCAGATCGGTGCCTACGGCTTCCAGTCCGGGCGCTCGACCCACGCCGACCGGCTGGCGACCATCAAGGCCACCTACGAAGGCCAGGGCGTGCTGATCGACACCCACACCGCCGATGGCGTGAAGGTGGCGCGAGAGCTGCGCGAGCCGGGCGTGCCGATGATCGTGCTGGAGACCGCGCTGCCGGCCAAGTTCGAGGCCACCATCGCCGAGGCGCTGGGGCCCGATGTGCACGCGCCGCGCCCCGCCGCGCTGGCCGATCTGGAATCGCGCCCGAAGCGCTTCCAGGTCATGCCGGCCGATACGGCGCGCATCCAGCAGTACATCCGCGACCACGTGCCGCTGTGAGGCCCGCACGATGAAGGTGGTCGGGCTCTGCGGCGTTTCCGGCTCGGGCAAGACGCGCCTGGCCGAGGGGCTGATCCGTGCGCTGCGCGCGGCGGGCCAGCGCGTCTCGGTGGTCAAGCACGCGCACAAGCGCTTCGACATCGACGTGCCCGGAAAGGACTCGTACCGCCACCGCGAGGCAGGCGCCTTCGAGGTGGTGGTGGCCAACAGCCACCGCCTGGCCAAGGTGCGCGAGTTCGAGGCCGAGATGGAGCCGACCGTGCACCAGCTCATCGCGGAGCTGGTGGATTGCGGTGATCACCATTGGGTGCTGGTGGAGGGCTTCAAGCACGCCAGCCTGCCCAAGATCGAAGTCTGGCGCACGGAGCCTGGCGCGGCGCCGATGTATGCCCAGGACGATCCCTTCATCGTCGCCGTCGCCACCGATGCGCCGCAGCAGTTGCCGGCGCCGACCGGACTGCCAGTGCTGGATCTGAACCAACCCGAGGCGATCGCCGCTTTCCTGCAGCAAGATCCGGCCCGCTATGACTACTGTCCTCCCGATTCCTTCGCCTAGCACCGCCACGGGCGGCCGTCCGGGCTTGATGCCGCTGGACGACGCACTGGCGCAGCTGCTGGAGCGCGTGCAGCCGCTGGCGGCGACTGAAAACGTGTCGACCTTCGACGCGCTCGGCCGCGTGCTGGCCGCCGAGGTGCGCTCGCTGCTGGACGTGCCGCCGGCCGACAACACCTCGATGGACGGCTACGCCCTGCGCGCAGCGGACGTGCCGGCCGCCGGCACCGTGCTGCCCGTGGCGCAGCGCATTCCTGCCGGCGTGGTGGGCGAGCCGCTGCAGCCTGGCACGGCCGCGCGCATCTTCACCGGGGCGCAGGTGCCGCCGGGCGCCGATGCGGTGGTGATGCAGGAGCAGTGCGTGGCCATCGCGGCTGCGGTCGCTGGCGACGGCCTGGGCGCCGTGCGCATCGACACCGTGCCGGTGGCAGGGCAGTGGATCCGCCGCCGTGGCGAGGACGTGCAGTGCGACAGCCTGGTGCTCGGTGCCGGCACGCGGCTCACGCCCGCGGCGCTGGGGCTGGCCGCCTCGGTGGGTGCGGCCACGCTGACGGTGGCGCGCCGCCCGCGCGTGGCGCTGTTCTCCACCGGCGACGAGCTGGTGATGCCGGGCGAGCCGCTCAAGCCCGGCGCGATCTACAACTCCAACCGCTACACCCTGCGCGCGCTGCTGCAGAGCTTCGGTTGCGAGGTGGCCGACCTGGGCATCGTGCCCGACCAGCGCGAGGCCACCCGTGCGGCGCTGCGCGAGGCTGCGGCAGGGCACGACCTGATCCTCACCTCGGGCGGCGTCTCGGTGGGTGAGGAAGACCACATCAAGCCTGCCGTGGAGGCCGAGGGCCGCCTGACCCTGTGGCAGATGGCCATCAAGCCCGGCAAGCCGCTGGCCTTCGGCGAGGTGCGCCGCCCAGGGGCAGCGGGCACGGCCGAGGGCGGCCACGCCTGGTTCATCGGCCTGCCGGGCAACCCGGTGTCGAGCTGGGTGACCTTCCTGCTGCTGGTGCGCCCGGTGCTGCTGCGCCTGCAGGGCGCAGTCGACCTGGCGCCCCGGGCCTACACCCTGCGTGCCGATTTCGACTGGCCGCGTGCCGACAAGCGGCGCGAGTTCCTGCGTGTGCGCCTGAACGAGCGCGGCGGGCTCGACCTGTTCGCCAACCAGAGCTCCGGCGTGCTGACCTCGGCCCACTGGGGCGACGGCCTGGTCGACAACCCGGGTGGCCAGACCATCCGGGCTGGCGACCTGGTGCGCTACCTGCCGGTGCGCGAGCTGCTCTGAGCGCGGCGGCCCCGAACCTTCTCGAACCCTGCCGACGATGAAGATCCAACTGCGTTACTTCGCCTCCCTGCGCGAGGCCCTCGGCCCGAGCGAGGTGCTGGAGCTGGCCGAGCCAGCCACGATCGGCGCCGTGCGCGACACGCTGATCGCCCGGGGTGAGCCCTATGCCAGCGCGCTGGCGCGTGGCCGGGCCGTGCGCACCGCACTCGACCAGGTGATGGCCGCCGAATCCGCGCCGGTGGGCGAGGGCGCCGAGCTGGCGTTTTTTCCGCCCGTGACGGGCGGCTGAGCCGGAGCCGCACATGACACTGCCCCGCGTGAGCATCCAGACGGCCGACTTCGACCTCAGCGCCGAGGTGGCGGCCCTGCGAGCCGGTGACCCCGGCGTCGGCGCGGTGGCAGCCTTCGTCGGCACGGTGCGTGACCGCAACCCGGCCGGCTACCAGGGCCAGGCCGAAGCCGGCCAGGTCTCGGCGATGGAGCTGGAGCACTACCCGGGCATGACCGAGCGCAGCATCGAGGCGATGATCGACGCGGCGCTCGCGCGCTTCGACATCCGCGCCGCGCGGGTCATCCACCGCGTCGGGCTGCTGCAGCCGCTGGATCAGATCGTGCTGGTGGCGGTGACCTCGGCGCACCGCGGCCAGGCCTTCCAGGCCTGCGAGTTCCTGATGGACTACCTGAAGACCCAGGCGCCGTTCTGGAAGAAGGAAACCACGCCCGAGGGTGCGCGCTGGGTCGATGCCCGGGTCAGCGACGACGCGGCGCTGCAGCGCTGGGGCATCGAGGCCGGCGGCAACGCGGGCTGAAGCGCCCTCGGCTGCCCGGCCGGGCAACCCGCCCGGTGCTCAGCCCAACACCACCCAGTGGTTGTCCAGCGCCATCGGCTGTGGCCAGGGCAGGAAGGCCGGTTCGGCGCTTGGGTGCCAGCGCACCAGTCCCAGGCCGGTCGCCACCAGCACGCCGCTGCCGCCGTTGGCTGGGTCGGGGCCACCCTCGGGCTGGGTCCAGTCGGCCAGCGCATAGGCCTCCTTCAGCTCGACGATGCGCGTGAGCTTCTCCGGCGCCGCGGGGTGCCACACCTGCGCCACGCCGGCCTTGTTGCTCGACAGGGCAAAGCCGCCCTGGTACGCCGCCGCGATGTCGCCCGCATAGCCGTGCCCGTCGTTGGCGCGCGTGGGGGTGTGCAGCGTGTCGCCGTCGAGCACCGCCAGGATCGGCGCGGCCGCCCGGCGGGCCGGGTCGTCGTGCTCGGCCTGCATGGCCACGCCGAGGAAGGGCTCCTCGTCCGCCCCTGGGCGGCTCCAGGCCAGGTGGCGCAGGCTCAGGCGCGGGTCGTCGAGCTTCCAGCGCCGCAGCAGCCGGCCGTTGCCGCCGTCCAGCCGCACCAGCGACGAGTCCATGCGTGGCAGGTCGACCTTGCGGTCCTCCAGGGTGCGGCGCACGCCTCCATTGGCGACGAGCAGGTGGCCGGCCTCGTCGATCAGCAACTGGTGCGGCTCGATGCCGCCGCTCGACCATTCGTCGAGCTTGCGCAGGCTGTGGCGGTCGCGCACGCCGATGCGGCCCTGGTCGTTGCCGTAGTCGATCTCGGTGGTGTAGAGCCGGTCGCGGCCCACGGCGACGTGGCCGCTCAGGCGCACCTGGGCGGATTCGCGGCTCACATCGACCTGCTGCGTCACCTTGCCCTGGCCGTCGCAGCGCAGCAGCCAGCTGCCGGGGCGCACCCCGTTGACCAGCAGCCCGCCGCCGGCTTCGGCCATCAGTCCGTGCGGGCGGGTTGGCAGGGCCACCGCGTAGCGGATCTGCAGCGTCCGGGCGGCCCAGTCCGCCGCCAGTACGCCAGCGTAGTGGGTGTCGTTGGCGTTGGGCCCCCGCCAGGCAGCGCCGATCAGGGTGGGGCGCAGCGCGTCGCCCTCCGAGGGAAGGGCCCGCGCCCAGGTGGGCAGGACGCCCAAGGCGCCGAAAGAGAGCAGGAAGCGGCGCCGGCCGAGGGTGAGGTCCATGTCGAGGCGGGAAAGTGGCAGAAGTGGCGGGTGATCAGGTCTCCATATTAAATGAGAATGAATGCTATTTGCGTTGATGTGGCGCAGACGATGCGTCAGCCGTTTTTCAAGGCTCACCGCCAGCGAAGATCTGCTGCATCAGCGCGGTCTCCCGTTGCTCGATGAGCGCCAGGAAGACCTCGGCGCCGTGCATCGAGCGGAAGGCATCGAAGCCCTGCTGCAGGAAGCGGTGCAGCTCGCCGAGCCCGGCCAGCTCGGCCGGGCGGCGCATCATCTTGAGGCTCAGGCCCAGCAGCGGCAGGTGGGTCAGGCGGTCGAGCGTGCGGCCGATGCGGCCCACCAGCCCGATCTGCAGCGCCCGGTCTTCCGGCCGGCTGCAGGCGCGGTAGGCGCTGGCGTAGGCGGCGCCATCGAGGCGGCCGGCCCGGCCCGCCGCGCGCAGCTGCACCACCATGTCGGCATCCAGCGACTCCGAGAGCGCGTCCATGTGCATCGCGTCCACCAGCGTGGCCAGTGCCCGGGTAGGCAGCGTGGCGACCAGCGTGGGCAGCACGCGGGCCAGCTCGGCGTCGCGCTGGGTGAAGTCGTGCGTGCCGTAGAGCTCGTCCAGGAAGAAGGCGGTGGCCACCGCGTAGCGGGGGTCAGCCGCCAGGTCGGCGTGGGTGCGCGCCAGCCGGGCGGACTGCCAGCCCTTCAGGCGCAGGTGGTCCTGGGCCGCCGCCTCGGTGAGGCGCATCTGCCGCAGCCGGCTGGCCTCGGCGAGGTGGCGCTGCAGCTCCAGAGCCAGGGCGTCCTTCTCCAGCGCGGGGGCAGGGGTGTCACTCACAGCTGGATTATCGAAACCCGACCTGGCTGCTTCTAGAGCGATCGGTCTAATCCGGCGCAAAGCAGCGGACTAGACTGGTCTGAAAGGATCCGCGCCATGAACCTGCATGACCTGCCAGCCCCGAGCGGCGCCGACGTGGCGGCGATGCGCGGCCTCTTCGATGCGATGCATGCCACCACCCGCCTTGATCCGGCGGTGCCGCGCGAGTGGCGCGTGGCCCGGCTGGAGGCGCTCGCCGCACTGCTCGGTGAGGCGCCCGACGCCTGGGTACAGGCCATCGACGCGGACTTCGGCCACCGCTCGGCGCACGAGACCCGGCTGGCCGAGCTGTTTCCGGCCGCCGAGGCGGTGCGGCACGCGCGCCGCCACGTGGGCGCCTGGATGCGGCCCCGGTCGGTGTCGCCCTCGCTGTGGTTCCGGCCCGGTCGGGCAAGGCTGATCCCGCAGCCGCTGGGCGTGGTGGGTATCGTGGTGCCCTGGAACTACCCGTTGCTGCTGGCCCTGTCGCCGCTGGCGGCCGCGCTGGCGGCCGGCAACCGGGTGATGATCAAGATGTCCGAATTCACGCCCCGCACCGGCGCCCTGCTGGCGCAGCGGGTGGCGAAGCACTTTCCGGATGGCAGCGTGGCGGTGGTGCTGGGCGACGCGCAGGTGGGCGCGGCCTTCACGCAGCTGCCCTTCGATCACCTGCTCTTCACCGGCTCGACCGCGGTCGGCCACCATGTGATGCGCGCCGCGGCGGACCACCTCACGCCGGTCACGCTGGAGCTGGGCGGCAAGTCGCCCGCGATCATCGGGCCGCAGCATCCGCTGGCGCATGCGGCCGAGCGCATCCTGGTGGGCAAGCTGTTCAACGCCGGGCAGACCTGCATTGCACCCGATTACGTGCTGCTGCCCGCCGGGCAGGAAGAGGCCTTCATCGCCGAGGCGCGCGCCGTGGTGGCGCGGCTGTACCCGCAGCTGGTGACGACGCCGGACTACACCTCGATCGTCAACGAGCGCCACTTCCAGCGCCTGGGCGGCTACCTCGACGAGGCGGCAGCCCTGGGGGCGCAGCTGCGCCCGCTCAGCGACGTACCGGCCGATGCGGCGCGCCGGCGCCTGCCACCGGTGGCACTGCTGCAGGTGACGGATGCGATGCGGGTGATGCGCGACGAAATCTTCGGCCCGCTGCTGCCCATCGTGCCCTACCGCAGCCTGGACGAGGCGCTGGCCTACGTGAACGCGCGGCCACGCCCGCTGGCGCTCTACCTCTTCGAGCGCGACCGCCGCCGCCAGGAGCAGGTGCTGCAGGGCACGGTGGCCGGCGGGGTGACGGTGAACGACACCCTGCTGCACATCACGCAGGAGAATTTGCCCTTCGGCGGTGTCGGCCCCAGCGGCATGGGGCAGTACCACGGGTACGAAGGCTTCCGTACCTTCTCGAAGCACAAGGGCGTGTTCCTGCAGTCGCGCCTGAACGCGATGTCGCTCTTCAATGCCCCCTACGGCCGGGTCATCGAGCGGATGACGGCGCTGCTGACGGGCCGCCGGTGACGCGCATGGGCCTGACACGTCGAACCTGGCTGAAGACCGGCATCGCTGGTGGGTTGCTGCTGGCTGGCGCCTGGGCTTTTCACAAACCCCTGGACCGCCTGGCCAAGCGGGGGCTGGTGGCGCAGGCACCGCTGGACGGCGCCCTGCGGCTGGTCGTGCCGGCGCTGGTGCCGGTGCTGCTCGCGGGCATGCTGCCTGAGGCGGCGGGTGAGCGGCAGGCCGCGATCCGCCAGGCCACCGACGGCGTGGCTACCGCGGTGGCGGCGCTGTCCGCCGCGACCCAGCAGGAGGTGAGCGAACTCTTCGCCCTGCTGGCGCTGCCGCCCACGCGCATCGCCGTGGCGCGCCTGAGCGTGCCCTGGCCCGAGGCGAGCGAGGCGCAGGTCCGCGCCTTCCTCGACGGCTGGCGGGGCAGCTCGCTGGCGCTGCTGCAAAGCGGCTACCAGGCGCTGCACGACCTGGTGCTGGGCGCCTGGTACGCGGATCCTGCGCACTGGGGCGTCATCGGCTACCCGGGGCCGCCCGAGGTGCCCCGTCCTTCCTGACACACCATGATCAACGATCCCTACCGAGAAGGTGCGGCGCGCGGCTGGCGGCTCGTCGATGCGGCCCGGCTGGAGCGCGATGTGGAGGCTGAGGCCGACGTCATCGTGCTGGGCAGCGGCGCCGGTGGTGGCATTGCCGCCGAGGTGCTGGCCAAGAGCGGCCTGCGCGTGGCGATCGTGGAAGAAGGCCCGCTGCGCAGCACGCCGGATTTCCGCATGCGCGAGGCCGACGCCTACCCGCAGCTCTACCAGGAATCGGCCGCGCGCAAGACCGCCGACAAGGCGATCAACATCCTGCAGGGCCGCTGCGTGGGCGGCTCCACCACGGTCAACTGGACCAGCAGCTTCCGCACTCCGCCGGACACGCTGGCGTTCTGGCGCAGCCACTTCGGGCTGGACGACTACAGCCCCGAGGCGCTGCTGCCCTGGTTCGAGATGGTCGAGCGCCGCCTGGGGATCCATGAGTGGAACGGGGTGCCCAACCTGAACAACGAGACGCTGCGCAGCGGTGGGCAGGCGCTGGGCATCGAGGTCAGCGGGATGCGCCGCAACGTGCGCGGCTGCTGGAACCTGGGCTACTGCGGCATGGGCTGCCCCACCAACGCCAAGCAGTCGATGCTGCTGACGACGATCCCCTCCGCGCTGGAGCAGGGCGCCACGCTCTACAGCCACCTGCGCGCCGAGCGTCTCATCGTCGAGGGCGACCAGGTGCGCGGCGTGGATTGCGTGGCGATGGAGCCGGCCGGCGTGCATCCGCGAGCGTTGCGGGTGCGCCTGCGTGCGCGCCACGTGGTGCTGGCCGCGGGCGCCATCGGCAGCCCGGCGCTGCTGCTGCGCAGCGGCCTGCCGGACCCGGCGCAGCGCGTCGGGCGGCGCACCTTCCTGCACCCGGTGGCGCTGAGCGCGGCCGTGATGCCACAGGTGGTGGCCGGCCACGCCGGTGCGCCGCAGAGCCTGTACTCGGACCACTACCTGCACCGCGATCCCATCGACGGCCCGGTGGGCTTCAAACTGGAGTCGGCACCGCTGCACCCGGTGCTGTTCGGCACCACGCTGCAGGGCTACGGCGAGGCGCACGCCGGGCTGATGCGCGAGTTTCCGCACGCGCAGGTCCTGCTGGCCCTGCTGCGCGACGGCTTCCACGAGGCCAGCCCGGGCGGCACGGTGCAACTGCGCGACGACGGCACGCCGGTGCTGGACTACCCGCTGAACGACTACCTCTTCGACGGCATGCGCCGCGCGCTGCAGGCGATGGCGGAGATCCAGTTCGCCGCCGGTGCGCGCAGCGTCATCCCGGTGCACGAGGCCGGCCTGCGCTGGTCGAGCCTCGCCGAGGCCCGCGCCGGCATCGCGACGTTGCTCCTGCAGCCCCTGGCGCTGCGGGTGGTCAGCGCCCACGTGATGGGCGGCTGCGCGATGGGGAAGGACGCGGCACAGTCGGTGGTCGATCCGCGCGGCCGGCACCACCGGGTGCGTGGCCTGACGGTGGCCGACGGCTCGCTGTTCCCGACCAGCATCGGTGCCAACCCGCAGGAGTCGGTCTACGCCATCGTGGCGCGCAACGTCTCCGCGCTGGCGGCCGAGCTGACCGGCCGGCCGGCGGCACCCATCGCCTGAGCATCGGGCAAGCGCCGCCGCCCTTCACTTCGGAGCAGCCATGACGGCTCGACACCTGCGCTGGGCCCTGTTGATCGAGTTCAGTCTCTACACGGCCTGGCTGGTCTGGCGGATCGAGGGCGGTGCGGGCGGGCTGGCCTCGTTCTGCGCGGTGCTGGCCTGTTTCTTCGGCCTGCGGGCGCTGGTGGTCACGGTGACCTATGCCTTCACGCTGCTGGGGTCGGACCCGGTGCCTGCGAATCTGCGTTGCGGGCCGCTCGGCTGGCTGCGCATGGTGCTCGAGGAGTACGCCGGCCTGCTGCGGCTGTTCGTGCTGGCGCAGCCCTTCGAGTCGCGCTGGCTCGCGCCCGACCGGCTGGACGTGCCGGCGCCCACCGAGCCGCAGCGCCCACCGCTGCTGCTGATCCACGGCTACCAGTGCAACCGCGGCTTCTGGTACTGGCTGCGCCCGCGGCTTGAGGCGGCCGGCTGGACCGTCGCCACCGTCAGCCTGGAGCCGGTGCTGCGTGACATCGACGTGCTGGTCGATGCCGTCGAGCACCGCATCCGCGAACTGCAGCAGGCCACCGGCGCTGCGCAGGTGATCCTGGTCGGCCACAGCATGGGTGGCCTGGTGGCGCGGGCCTACCTGCGCCGCTGGGGTGCGCAGCGCGTGGCGCGGGTGGTCACCCTGGGCTCGCCTCACTACGGCAGCCGGCTCGCCGCGCTGGCCTGGGGCCGCAACGGCCGGCAGATGGTGATCGGCAACCCCTGGCTGCGTGAACTGCAGAACGAGCCGCTGCCCGTGCCGCTGACCTCGATCTACAGCGTGCACGACAACCAGGTGATGCCGCAGCGCCGCTGCAGCGAACTGGCCGGGGCGCGCAGCGTGGCCATCGGCGGCGTCAGCCACCTGGGCATGGCCACGTCCGAACGCGTCCTGGCTGTGCTGCTGGGCGAGCTGGCGTGATCCGGTAGCCGACCCTCGACATAAAACGAAACACGACGATACCGGGCTGAAAGGACGCTGCGGCACCTGGCGGGCACCATGAGGCCATGTCCTGCCGAACCGCGTGCGGGATCCTCAGTGAAGAAGGAAATTCGATCATGACCCCCTGGATCAAGCGTTCCCTGTACGTCGTGTTTGCCGCTGCGGCGGTGGGTGGTCTGGCCGCCTGTGGCCACGGCCCGATGGGTGGTGGCATGGCCGGTGACGGGCCTGCTGCCTGCGGCCCCGGCATGGGTGGCCCGATGATGGGCATGCGCGGCATGCACCGCGGCCCGATGAGCGATGCCGACCACGCCAAGATGCGTGACCGCATGGTCGAGCGTGCCACCACAGAGCTGGCGCTGGACGCTGGGCAGAAAGCCAAGCTGGTGACCCTGCTGGACAAGATGCACCAGCAGCGCACCAAGATGACGGGCCCGGCTCCACAGGCGGGCCAGCCGGGCAAGACGCCGCGTGACGAGTTCCTGGGCCTGATGAGCGGCGAGCGCTTTGACCGCGCCCGCGCCCAGGCGTTGGTGGACGAGAAGGGCAATGCGATGCGCGCCGCCGCGCCGGAGATGATCACCGCGATGGGTGACTTCTACGACAGCCTCAAGCCCGAGCAGCAGGCCAAGGTGCGCGACTTCCTGTCGCGCGGTGGCCGCGGCATGGGTGGGCGCGGCTGGCCCCGCGGCTGATTTCGCCGAGCCTGCCGCAGCGGCGCCTCCCTGGTACCGCTGTGGCAGGATGAAGCACCATGCCCCGCATCCTCCTGATCGATGACGACGAGCACCTGGGTGCGCCGCTGGCGGCCTACCTGAAGCGCTACGACTTCGAGGTGGACTGCGCGCTGCGTCCCAGCGTCGCCCTGCAGCGCCTGCGTGAGGTGGCCTACGACGGCGCCATCCTGGACGTGATGCTGCCGGAGATGGATGGGTTTGCGCTGTGCCGCGAGATCCGGAACGGCAGCGACCTTCCCCGTGACCTGCCGATCCTGATGCTCACCGCCCGCGGTGACGTGATGGACCGCGTCATCGGCCTGGAGCTGGGCGCGGACGACTACTTGCCCAAGCCCTTCGAGCCGCGCGAGCTGGCCGCGCGGCTGCAGACCATCCTGCGCCGCCGCGCTCCGAAGCCGGGTGCCGACGAGCTGTCCGACGCGCGCCGCCTGGTCTTTGACGGTCTGGTGGTCGACCTGGACCGCCGCCAGGTGCTGCGCCAGGGCGAGGTGGTGGAGCTGACCGGCACCGAGTTCGAGTTGCTGGCCATGCTGGCACGCGAACCCCACAAGGTCTTCAGCCGCGACGAGATCCTGAACCGCCTGCGCGGCCACGAGGCCGACCTCTACACGCGGGCCGTGGACATCGTCGTCAGCCGGCTGCGCCGCAAGCTGGAGCCGCAGGACTGCATCAAGACGCTGCGCAACGCGGGCTACACCTTTGCGGGGGCCCGCGCGTGAACCGTCTCATGGCCCGCCTGCGTGCGGCCTGGCGCAGCCTCGGGTTGCGCATCGTGCTGCTGTTCCTGCTGCTGGCCGTGGCGATCGTGGGGGTCGGTGCGGGTGGCATGCAGCGTGCGGTGGGCGGCCCTTGGCGGGCACTGGTGCGCCCGCTGGTGGCGGACTACGTGGACCGCCTCGCGGAGGACATCGGCAACCCGCCGGACGTCGCCCGCGCGCGCGCATTGGCCGAGCGCCTGCCGCTGACGGTGCGCATCAGCGGCCCGGCGGTGCAGTGGGATTCGCGCGGCGACACGGCGCTCTCGCCGCCCCAGCCGATGCGGCCGCCCTGGTCCCGCATGGGAGGGGCCTCGCAGGTAGAGGCCCCCTGGCACCCGCGCGACCCGGCGCACGGGCCGATGGGCCGCGGCATGCATCGGCACTTTCCCGTGCTCGACGACGATGCCGCCGACACCGAGCGTGGCTGGCTGATGGCGCGGCGCCTGACGGCCGATGGCCACGTGCTGCAGTTCGGCATCGCCCAGGTCCCGTGGCGTGACCGGCCGCGATCGATCGGCTGGTTCACGGTCGGCCTGCTGGCGATCCTGACGCTGGTGGCCTATGGCGTGGTGCGCCATTGGCTGCGCCCCTTGAGCGACATCGCCGCCGGGGCCGAACGCTACGGAGCGGGCAAGTTCGACGCGCCGATCCCACAGCGCCGCGACGACGAGCTCGGCGAGCTGGCCGGGCGCATCAACACCATGGCGACGCGGCTGCACGGCATGCTGGAGGCCAAGCGGGCGCTGCTGCTGGCGATCAGCCACGAACTGCGCTCGCCGTTGACGCGCGCGCGGCTGAACGCCGAGCTGGTCGATGAGGGCCCTTCGCGCGATGCCCTGCTGCGCGACTTGGGCGAGATGCGCGAGCTGATCACCGACCTGCTGGAAAGCGAACGGCTGGCTGCCGGCCATGCCGCCCTGCAGCGCGAAGCCACCGACCTGGCGGCGCTGGTGCGCACCGTGGTGGCCGAGCTGGGCCCCGAGGGTGGCGCTGCGCGCATCGAGGTGCAAGTGGATGAGGTGCTCGGCCCCGTCGAAGTCGACCCGGCACGCTGGCGCGTGCTGCTGCGCAACCTGCTGAGTAACGCGCTGCGGCATGGTCGACCCGAGGAGGCCCAGGAGGGTCAGGAGACGCAGGCCCCGGATGTCGAGCTGAGCCTCGTCCGCGTCGGCGATGCCCTGCGGCTGACGGTGCGCGACCACGGCCCGGGCGTGCCGCCCGAGCAGCTGGCCCACCTGACCGAGGCCTTCTACCGCCCGGACTCGGACCGCGGCCGGCGCAGCGGCGGGGTCGGCCTGGGCCTGCATCTGTGTCGGCTGATCGCCGAGGCGCACGGCGGCCGGCTCACGTTGCGCAGTGCCGAGCCCGGGCTGCTGGCCGAGGTGACCTGGCCGGCGGGGTGATGGGCGTGTTGAGGGGCGGGAGGCCGCCCGGCCGAGGCGCCGACGGGTCGACGATTGTGCGGACAAGACGAAAAAAGCCCGACCAGAGGTCGGGCTTTTTGCTGCCCGGCGGGCCGATCAGCCGATCAGCCGATCAGCGCCGCCGTGCGGGTTTCGCTCAGCGCGGGCCCGGGCCACGCGGGCGGGCCGGGCCGCGGGCCGGGGCGCCATCGCGGCGGTGGTGGCCGGCCGGAGCGTCGCCGTGGGGGCGGTACGGAGCGCGCGGGTGGGCAGCCGGCGCATGGTGGCCTTCGCCACGGGCGGCGTGGGCCGCCGGGCCATGGCCGCCAGCGCGCGGCGGGTGGCCGTCACGGCGGCGGTCGTCGCCACCCTCATGCCAGCGCGGCTCGCCACGGAAACCACCAGGGCCGCCGGCCGACGGGTGGCCACGGTGGGCTGGCGCGCCGCGGTGGGCGCCGGGGCGGTTGCCCGGGCGCTCCATGTGGCGTGGCGTGCGGGTGAACAGCTCGGGCACCGGGCGCTTGGGCTCCAGGCCTTCGATCGTGCCAACCGGGATCGGCTGGGTGGTGAACTGCTGGATGCGGCGGATCATCGACACGTCGCGGCGCTCGGCCAGCGTGATTGCGCGGCCCGAGCGGCCGGCGCGGCCGGTGCGGCCGATGCGGTGCACGTAGTCCTCGGCCTTCATCGGCAGGCCGAAGTTGATGACGTGGCTGATGTTGGGCACGTCGATGCCGCGGGCGGCCACATCGGTGGCCACCAGCACGCGCAGCTCGCCGCGGCGCAGCGCCATCAGCGTGCGGTTGCGGCGGCCCTGCGGCATGCCGCCGTGCAGTGGCGCCACGGCGTGGCCGAGGTCGTAGAGGTGGGCGGCCAGCTCGTCGGCATCGCGCTGGGTGCTGGTGAAGATCACCGCCTGCTGCAGCTCGCGCTCGGTCAGCAGGTGCTCCAGCAGGGCAGCCTTGTGCTGCAGGTCATCGGCCCACATCAGTTGCTGCTCGATGTTCTCGTGGCTGTCGGTGTGGTTGGCCACCTCGATGCGCTGCGCATCGTCGCGCAGGATCTGGTCGGCCAGGCGGCCCACCTGGCCGGCAAAGGTGGCGCTGACCATCACGGTCTGGCGGCTTTGCGGCAGGGCGGCGGCGATGCGCTCGATGTCTTCGATGAAGCCCATGTCGAGCATGCGGTCGGCTTCGTCGAGCACCAGCATCTCGACGTGGCCGAGGATGGCCTTGCCGCTTTCCAGGTGGTCGATCAGGCGGCCCGGTGTGGCGATCAGCAGGTCCAGCGGCTTGCGCAGCGCAGCCAGCTGGGCGCCGTAGGGCACGCCGCCGACGACGGTGGCGATCTTCAGGCCGGGGACGTCCTGGCCATAGACTTCAGCCGCCTTGGCGACCTGGATGGCCAGCTCACGGGTGGGCGTCAGCACCAGCACGCGCGGGCCGAAGGCCTGGCCCTTGGGGCGGCGCTGCGCCGGGTCGGCGCGGGCGTTGAGCACGCGCTGCAGCGCCGGCAGCACGAAGGCCGCCGTCTTGCCGCTGCCGGTGTTGGAGCACACGCGCAGGTCACGGCCCTCCAGTGCGGGCGGGATGGTCTGCGCCTGCACTTCGGTGGGGTTTTCGTAGCCGGCCGCGAGGACGGATTTCAGGATGGCCGGCAGCAGGCCCAGGGTGTCGAAACTCATGATCTCTTCGGTCTTTCTCAGGTCGCGCCAGGGGCGGAGCGACAGGCGGGCGCCGCGCGACATGCAGCGGCGCAAGGGCAGGGCGCCACGCTGCGCGGCATCCATCCGCGCACGAGGTGCGTCCAGTGGTCAGGGGATTCTTCCCGCCCGGTGGTCGAACAGCATCGCCGCCGACCGCGCCTGCAACCCCGCGGTCGACGGCCTGTTTAGGCGTCCCGCAGGATGAGGGGAAAGAGGAAGGTCAGAGGGGATGAACGAAAAAACGACGCCCCGCGAAGGGGGCGTCGAGTGATCGGAGTATACATGAGTCTGCCATCATGCTGCAGTGCAGCAGCTGAATGCGCGGCGAAGGCTCGATGCATCCCGATCCCGCCCCCGGCTGCGCGTGGCGCGGTGCCGGGTCGTTCCCGGTGAGGCCGCGCGGTCAGGCGGCGGGGGTGACCTTGTGGATTTGGGTCACTGCGGGCACGGGCCAGCCGGCTTCCTTGCCGACGCGGGCGATCGCCTCGTTGGTGTCGAAGTAAACCTGCCAGTAGTGGTCGGTGTGGGTGTAGGGGCGCACCGAGATCACCGGGCCCTGCAGCTGGAAGTCCAGCAGGTTCACTTCCGGGGCCGGTTCGGCGACCACGTTCGGGATCTGCGCCACAGCGGCCTTCAGGCGCGCGATCGCGTCCAGCGGGTCCACGCCGTTGGCCAGCTGGGCGGTGCGTTCGACGCGGCGCACCGAGTTGACGGAGAAGTTCTGGATCGTGTCGCTGAAGATCTTGCCGTTGCCGACGATGGTGTGCACGTTGTCCGGCGTCACGATGGTGGTGCCGAACAGGCCCAGTTCCTTCACCGTGCCGACCATGCCGCCCGCGCTGATGAAGTCGCCTACCTTGAAGGGGCGCAGGATCAGCATGAACGCACCGGCCGCGAAGTTGCCCAGCATGCCGCTCCAGGCCGCGCCGATGGCCACGCCGGCGCCGGCGAGCATCGCGGCGAACGAGGTGGTCTGGATCCCGAAGTAGCCCAGGATGCCCAGCACCAGGGCGATGTTCAGCGCGATGGCGACGATGTTGCCCAGGTACTTGGTCAGCGTGGGATCGACCGCATTGCGGTTCATCGCTGCCTGCATCAGGTTGACCACCTTGCCGATCAGCCAGCGGCCGATGATCCAGAACGCGATCGCGGCCAGGATCTTGATCGCCAGGTCGATGGCGGTGGTGCTCAAAAACGTCTCGATCGACTTCATGTCCATCAGTAGATCCTCCTCGAAAGTGCAAAAGTGCACGCACGAACTGTGAACGATTTCTCGCTTTCGATCCAGCGTGCAGCGATGACGAGGGCTGGGCTGGTCCGGGCCTGCACCCGCTTGTCGCGTCTAGCCGACGTGGTCTGCGCGTGCACCGGGGTGCTCGGCGGGCCAGGCCTCAATTCGGCAGGGGAAGTCCAGCCAGCGCCGGGTCACGTCAGCCAGCAATTGCCGGTCACCGGTGGTCCACAGGCGGACCTCTCTGCCCGCGCTGGCCGATCCCGCGGGCAGGGGCGGTGGGCCATCGGTGAGGTCTGCGGTGCGCCGAGCCACTGCATCGGCGGTGTCGATCAGCCGCACGGCCGGCCCGAGCACGGCCTGGATGTGGTGGGCAATGAAGGGGTAGTGCGTGCAGCCAAGCACGACGGTGTCGACACCGGCCACGCGCAGGGGCTCGCAGCAGCGCCGCACGATGTCGAGCAGCGCCGGCGCGTCCAGGTCGCCGGCCTCGATGGCGGCGGCCAGGCCGGGGCAGGGCTGCAGGTGCAGCTCGACATGGGCGGCGTGGGCCTGCGCCAGCATCCGGAAGCGCTCGCTGCGCAGGGTGCCTTCGGTGGCCAGCACACCTATGCGGCCGTTGCGGGTCAGCGCCGCGGCCGGCTTGATGCCGGGTTCGACGCCGACAATCGGCCAGTCGGGATGGCGGCTGCGCAGCAGTTGCACGGCCGCTGCGGTGGCGGTGTTGCAGGCCACGACGAGGAGCCGGGCGCCCTGGCTGCGCAGGAAGTCGGCGATCACCAGCGAGCGCTCCTGCACGAAGGGCATGTCGCGCTCGCCGTAGGGTGCGTGGCCGGAGTCCGCCACGTAGAGCAGGCGGGCCGCGGGAAGGTCGCGGCGGATGGCGCGCAGCACCGACAGGCCGCCCAGGCCGGAATCGAACACCCCGATGCAGGCGGGCAGGGTCGGGCAGGGCGGCGCTGGCGTCATGGGCAAGTCGGTGGAGGGCGCCGTGGTGGCCGAAAACTCTAGGCGCCTCAGTCTAGCAGCGGGGATTTGCGGCAGTGCATCAATTCCTCTAAAATAGAACGATCGTGCTTTTTTAGGTCGACGATGATGGACTGCCTCCTGTCGCCACCTAGAATCGCCATTCGGTCAGCAGCAAGCCCAACCACTGGAGAAGATCGCATGAAGGCATTGGTACCCGTCAAGCGGGTCGTGGACTACAACGTCAAGGTCCGCGTCAAGTCGGACGGCACGGGGGTGGACATCGCCAACGTCAAGATGAGCATGAACCCCTTCGACGAGATTGCGGTTGAAGAGGCGGTTCGGCTCAAGGAGAAGGGTGTGGTCACGGAGGTGATCGCGGTGTCCTGCGGCGTCACGCAGTGCCAGGAGACCCTGCGCACGGCGATGGCCATCGGCGCGGACCGGGCCATCCTGGTCGAATGCGCGGATGAACTGCAGCCGCTGGCGGTGGCCAAGCTGCTCAAGGCCCTGGTGGACCGTGAACAGCCGGGCCTGGTGATCGTGGGCAAGCAGGCCATCGACGACGACTGCAACCAGACCGGCCAGATGCTGGCGGCGCTGGCCGGCCTGCCGCAGGCGACCTTCGCCTCCAAGGTCGAAGTCGCCGATGGCCGTGCCACCGTCACGCGCGAGATCGACGGCGGCCTGGAAACCGTGTCGGTGAGCCTGCCGGCCATCGTCACCACCGACCTGCGCCTGAACGAGCCGCGCTACGTGACGCTGCCCAACATCATGAAGGCCAAGAAGAAGCCGCTGGAGACCGTCAAGCCGGCCGACCTGGGCGTGGACGTGGCCCCGCGCATCAAGACCCTGAAGGTCAGCGAGCCGCCCAAGCGCGGCGCGGGGATCAAGGTGCCGGACGTTGCGACGCTGGTGAACAAGCTGAAGAACGAAGCCAAGGTGATCTGAGCATGAGCGTCCTCGTCATTGCCGAACACGACAACGCGACCCTCAAGGGCGCGACCCTGAACACCGTCACCGCGGCCCTGGCCTGCGGGGGCGACGTGCACGTGCTGGTGGCCGGCCAGAACGCCGGCGCGGCAGCGGCCGCGGCCGCCCAGATCGCCGGTGTGGCCAAGGTGCTGCACGCCGACAGCGAAGCCCTGGCCCACGGCCTGGCCGAGAACGTCGCCGCGCAGGTCGTCGCCATCGCCCCGGGCTACAGCCACCTGCTGTTCCCGGCCACGGCCGGCGGCAAGAACGTCGCTCCGCGCGTGGCCGCACTGCTCGACGTGGCGCAGCTCAGCGACATCACCAAGGTGGTGAGCCCGGACACCTTCGAGCGCCCGATCTACGCGGGCAACGCCGTGGCCACCGTGCAGAGCACTGACGCGATCAAGGTCGCCACCGTGCGCGGCACCGGCTTCGACGCTGCGGCAGCCACGGGCGGCAGTGCCGCCGTCGAGGCCCTGGCGGCGGTGGCCGACAGCGGCAAGAGCCAGTACCTGGGCAGCGAGATCGCCAAGAACGACCGCCCCGAGCTGACCGCTGCCAAGATCATCGTCAGCGGTGGCCGGGCGATGGGCAGCAGCGAGAAGTTCAACGAGGTGCTCATCCCGCTGGCCGACAAGCTCGGTGCGGCACTCGGTGCCAGCCGCGCCGCGGTGGACGCAGGCTACGCGCCCAACGACTGGCAGGTGGGCCAGACCGGCAAGATCGTCGCGCCACAGCTCTACATCGCCTGCGGCATCAGCGGCGCGATCCAGCACCTGGCCGGCATGAAGGACAGCAAGGTGATCGTGGCGATCAACAAGGACGCCGAGGCGCCCATCTTCAGCGTGGCCGACTACGGGCTGGAGGCGGACTTGTTTGCCGCCGTGCCGGAACTGGTGAAGTCGCTCTGAGTGCGTGCTTCGATGGCTGCTTCGTGAGCAGCAGCCACTGAACCTCTTCGGGCGCCCAACCAGCCGGTTGTGGCGCCCGAGTCTTGTCTGGAGAGAAAAATGACCTATCGCGCCCCCGTCAAGGACATGCTTTTCTGCATGAAGGAACTGGCCGGCATCGACCAGCTCACGCAGATCCCCGGCTTCGAGGATGCCGGCTACGACACCGCCGCCGCCGTGCTGGAAGAGTGCGCCAAGTTCAACGAGGGCGTGGTCGCCCCGCTGAACTGGGAGGGTGACAAGTACCCCTCGTCCTTCCACGACGGCAAGGTCACCACGACGCCCGGCTTCAAGCAGGCCTTCCAGCAGTTCGGCGAAGGCGGCTGGCAGGGCCTGCAGCATCCGGTGGACTTCGGCGGCCAGGGCCTGCCCAAGACCATCGGCGCGGCCTGCGCCGAGGTGCTGCACAGCGCCAACCTGAGCTTCGCGCTCTGCCCGCTGCTGACCGACGGCGCCATCGAGGCGCTGCTGACCGCCGGCTCCGACGAGCAGAAGGCCACCTACCTGCCGAAGATGATCTCCGGCGAGTGGACCGGCACGATGAACCTGACCGAGCCGCAGGCCGGCTCCGACCTGGCCGCGGTGCGCACCCGCGCCGAGCCACAGCCCGACGGCACCTACAAGATCTTCGGCACCAAGATCTTCATCACCTACGGTGAGCACGACATGGCCGAGAACATTGTCCACCTCGTGCTGGCGCGGGTTCAGGGTGCGCCCGAGGGCGTCAAGGGCATCAGCCTGTTCATCGTGCCGAAGTTCCTGCTCGACGCCAACGGCAACCCCGGCACGCGCAACGACGCGCACTGCGTCAGCATCGAGCACAAGCTGGGCATCAAGGCCAGCCCGACGGCGGTGCTGCAGTACGGCGACCATGGCGGCGCCATCGGCTACCTGATCGGCCAGGAAAACCGCGGCCTGGAGTACATGTTCATCATGATGAACTCCGCCCGCTTCGGCGTGGGCGTGCAGGGCCTGGCGGTGTCCGAGCGGGCCTACCAGAAGGCGGTGCAGTACGCGCGCGACCGCGTGCAGTCCCGCCCGGTGGACGGCTCGGTCAAGGGGGCCGCGCCCATCATCCACCACCCGGACGTGCGCCGCATGCTGATGACGATGCGCGCCACCGCCGAGGGTTGCCGCGCGCTGGCCATCACCGCCGCGGCCGCCTACGACGCTGCGCACCACCACCCGGACGCCGAGACCCGCGCGCAGAACCAGACCTTCTACGAGTTCATGGTCCCGCTGGTCAAGGGCTACAGCACCGAGACCAGCCTGGAGGTCACCAGCCTGGCGGTGCAGGTGCACGGCGGCATGGGCTTCATCGAAGAGACCGGCATCGCCCAGCTCTATCGCGACGCCAAGATCCTGACCATCTACGAAGGCACCACCGCGATCCAGGCCAACGACCTGATCGGGCGCAAGACCTCGCGCGACGGCGGCCAGTCCGCCAAGGCGATTGCCGGCCAGATCGAGCTGACCGAGGCCGACCTGGCCGCGCGCAACGACCCGGCCGCGCAGAGCTTCGCCAAGCGCCTGAAGGCCGCCCGCGAGGCGTTCATTGAGGTGGTGGACTTCGTCGCCGGCCAGACCAAGGCCAGCCCGAACGCGGTCTTCGCCGGCTCGGTGCCCTACCTGATGCTGGCCGGCAACCTGATGGCCGGCTGGCAGATGGGCCGCGCGCTGCTGGCCGCCGAGGACGCCATCAACGAGGGTGAAGAGGTCGAGTTCATGCAGGCCAAGGTGGCGACGGCGCGTTTCTACGCCGAGCACATCCTCACCCGCGTGCCGGGGCTGCGAGACAGCATCCTGGAAGGCGGTGAATCCGCCTGCGCGCTGCCGCTGGACGCGTTCTGAGCCGGGGCCGCAGCAGCGGCCCTTTTCGATTTAGACGCACCACTCCAACGCGCCTGGCGCCTGCGTGACAGGCCGCCACGGCGCGGGTCGGCAGACTGTGCCGCCAGCCCATCACGAGGAGACTTCCCTTGGCCCTGCCCCCCATCCTGAAGCGCCTGCGCCTGCCGGTCGTCGGCTCGCCGCTGTTCATCATCAGCAACCCCAAGCTGGTGATCGAGCAGTGCAAGGCCGGCATCGTCGGCGCGATGCCCTCGCTCAACGCCCGCCCGGCGTCACTGCTGGACGAATGGCTGGCCGAGATCACCGAGACGCTGGCCGCCTGGGACCGTGACCACCCCGAGGCGCCGTCCGCGCCGTTCGCGATCAACCAGATCGTCCACAAGAGCAATGACCGGCTGGACCACGACCTGGCGCTGTGCGCCAAGTACAAGGTGCCGGTGATCATCACCAGCCTGGGGGCGCGCACCGACGTCAACGACGCCGTGCACGGCTGGGGCGGCATCGTGCTGCACGACATCATCAACAACGCCTTTGCGCACAAGGCGGTGGAGAAGGGCGCCGACGGCCTGATCGCGGTGGCGGCCGGTGCCGGCGGCCATGCCGGCGTCAAGAGCCCCTTCGCGCTGATCCAGGAGATCCGCCAGTGGTTCGACGGCCCGCTGGCGCTGTCGGGCTCGATCGCCAGCGGCGGCGCCATCCTGGCTGCGCAGGCGATGGGGGCGGACCTGGCGTACATCGGCTCGGCCTTCATCGCCACCGACGAGGCGCGTGCCAGCGAAGGCTACAAGCAGTGCATCGTCGACAGCAACAGCGACGACATCGTCTACAGCAACCTCTTCACCGGCGTGCACGGCAACTACCTGAAAGCCTCCATCGTGGCGGCGGGCCTGGATCCGGATCACCTGCCGGAGAGTGACCCGAGCAAGATGAACTTCGGCGGCAGCGCGGCCAAGGCCTGGAAGGACATCTGGGGCTGCGGCCAGGGCATCGGTGCGATCGACAAGGTCCAGCCGGCTGCTGCGTTGGTGGCCCAGTTGAAGGCGGAATACGACGCGGCACGCGCGCGCCTCTGCGGCGCCTGATCTACACGCCAACAAACAGCGGCCGCGGAACCGGCTTCGCCGGGCCGCTGGCGGCGCCTTGCAGGCCGCGCCGGGGACTGTGCCCCGGCCCTTCGCCAGGCTTGAACGGTCCGCAGAACCCTTCAAGTCCGGGCTCAGCCCCCTTGAGGGGGAGCGCCGAAGGCGCTGCGGGGGTGGTTCACGTCAGTCGCGCGTGAGGCGGTGCAGCTCCAGGGCCTCGTCCGGCGAGCTGTGCTGTGCCAGCTTGCGGTAGACCGCCTTGATGTGGTCGTTCACCGCGAACCACTTGATGCCCATCAGCCGCGCGATCTCCTTGATCGTGAAGCCCTTGGCGAGGTAGGTCAGCACCTCGTTCTCGCGGCTGTTCAGGCCGGGCATGTCGGCGGCCGGGCTGCCCAGCGGGGCCGGCAGGGTACGCCCGCCGAATTCGCTCAGGCTGCCGAAGCTGGAATCCACCGAGCCGCCGCGGTTGTCGATGCCGCGAAAAAAGCCCAGGAAGCGCCGTGCGATCGCCGGGGACAGCGAGGGCTGGCCGCGCACGATCTTCTGCAGTTCCTCGACCAGCACCTCGAAGCGGTCTTCCTTGAGCAGGTAACCGTCGGCGCCGCACTGCAGCGCAGGGAAGAGGTGATCGTCGTCGCAGTGCAGCGTGGTGGCGATCTTGATGGCCGGGTGGCCCGCCAGCTGCGCCAGCAACTCCAGCCCCGAGCCGTCGGGTTGCTCCAGGTCGCAGAGGATCAGGCGAAATCCCTTCGGGTCGGGCCGAGCGCGCTGGCTCGGGCCGATGCCCAGGGCCTGGCGTGCCGAGTCGAGGTCCCGGGCCTCGGTGAAGTCGATCTCGTCGCTGAAGCTCTCGCGCACGACGCGCACGAGGAAGCTGCGCGCAACCGCGTTGTCTTCGACGATCAGCACGCGAATGGACATGAGGCAAACCTTGGCAGCACGATGAAGAGTGCACGATGGCAACGTGCACCGGCATTATCGGCTGCTGGCTCAGGCCCTGAGGCTAGGCTCCCCCTCAGTCCCAGGGGGCGCGGCCTGCAGCCCAGGGGCCGAGCGGTCAGGGCGATCAAAGATCGTTGGACAGCACCAACTTGCCCTGGATCTTTCGGCTCGCCATGCGTTCGTAGCCCTGCTTGAGCTGGCTCATCGGCAGCACCTGGTCGAGCACCGGCTTGATGCGGCGCTCGACGTACCAGCGGGTCAGTTCGACCAGCGCGGCCACGGCGGCCTGCGGTTCGCGGCGGGCAAAGTCGCCCCAGAACACGCCGACGATCGAGGCGCCCTTGAGCAGCGCCAGGTTCAACGGCAGGCTGGGGATGCCGCCCTGCGCAAAACCGATCACCAGGTAGCGGCCTCGCCAGGCGATCGAGCGGAACACCGGCTCGGCCAGGTCACCGCCCACGGGGTCGTAGACCACGTCGGGGCCGCGCCCCTCGGTCAGCACCTTGAGGCGCTCGCGCAGGTCCTCGCGGCTGTAGTTGATCGCCTCGTCGGCGCCCAGGCGGCGGGTCAGCTCGCACTTCTCGTCGGTCGATGCGGCGGCGATCACCCGCGCCCCGGCGGCCTTGGCGATCTGGATCGCCGCGGTGCCCACGCCGCCCGCAGCGCCCAGCACCAGCACGGTCTCGCCCGCGCGCAGCGCAGCCCGGTCGATCAGGCCGTGGTGGGTGGTCGCGTAGGTGCAGATGAAGGCGGCGGCGTCCTCGAAGGTCATCGCGTCGGGGATCGGCAGCACCTTGTCCGCGCTCACGCAGACCTCCGTGGCGAAGGCGCCCATGCCGCCGAAGGAGGCCACCCGCTGGCCCATGCGCAGGTGGCTCACCTCGGCGCCGACCGCGTCGATCACGCCCGAGAACTCCAGACCGGGCACGAAGGGCAGCGGCGGCTTCACCTGGTACTTGCCGTGGGTGATCAGCAGGTCGGGGAAGTTCAGGCTGGCGCAGTGCACCGCCACGCGCACCTCGCGCGGGCCGGGCTGCGCCGTCGGCAGCGCCTTCCATTGCAGATCCTGGGGGCCGGTGGTCTGTTCACACAACCAGGCGTGCATCGTGGGTCTCCTCATCGTGGTGTTGGCCGTCGCTGGTCGCGCGCACGGCTGGCGATGATCGCCGCAGAGCGCAGCGCGTTCCTGTCACGCAGGTGCCAGGGTGGGCGATCCATGATGCGGCGCTCCGGATGGGCTGCCTACAATGACCCCATGCGCATCCTGGTGGCTAATGACGATGGGTACCTCGCTCCGGGCCTTGCGGCGCTGGTGGAGGTGTGTCGCGGCTTCGCCGAGGTGGACGTCGTGGCGCCCGAGCAGAACGCCAGCGGCACCTCGAACGCGCTGACGCTGCAGCGCCCGCTGTCGGTGCACACGGCGGCCAATGGCTTCCGCTACGTCAACGGCACGCCGTCGGACTGCGTGCACGTGGCGCTCACCGGGCTGCTGTCGCAGCGCCCGGACTTGGTGGTCTCCGGCATCAACAACGGTGCCAACATGGGCGATGACACGCTCTACTCCGGCACCGTGGCCGCCGCGATGGAGGCCTACCTGTTCGGCATCCCGGCGATCGCCTTCTCGCTGGTGAACCGGGGCTGGCAGAACCTGGAGGCCGCGGCCGAGGTTGCCCGGGGCTTGATCGCCCGGGTGCTGCAGTCCCCGCCCACCGGCGCCGGTGCGGGCGCCTGGCTGCTCAATGTCAACGTACCCAACCGGGTCGACGCCGCGCGACTGCCGCAGCGCGTGACTCGGCTGGGGCGTCGCCATGCCAGCGAGCCGGTGATCCAGCAGATGAGCCCGCGCGGCGAGCCGCTCTACTGGATCGGCCCGGCCGGCGACGCCCGCGAGGCCGGCGAGGGCACCGATTTCCATGCCGTGGCGAACGGATTCGTGTCTCTCACGCCGCTGCAGGTGGACCTGACCGACCACGCCGGGCTGCCAGGCTGGCGGCGCTGGGCCGAGCCGCGATGACGGCTCCGGAGGCGCCGCGCCGACGCCGCTTTCCGCTGCAGCTGGGCGATACCCAGCCGACGTTGCGCCGCCTGGTCGGGCCCGGTCCGGTCGGTGGCGAGCACCTGCCCGCTGTTCAGGCCCGTGGCCGGGCGCCGGCGGCTCTCTCCTCAGCCCCTGTGTCGGCTCCTCCGTCGGCCCCTACGTCGGCCCCGCTCCCGGGTGTGCCTCCCGCCACTGCGGTGCCTGCCGGGGTCCCGGCCGGCGTCGATCCGGCGCAGCCACCCGCTGCCAGTGCTGTGATCACGTCGGCGCCCGTGGCGCGGCCGCCGCTGCGCCGCAGCGGCCTGCCACCCTGGCCGGAAGCGATCGCCGAAGGCGCCACGGCGCGCCTGCGCATGGTCGAGCGCCTGCGCCAGGCCGGCTGTGCGGACGAGGACGTGCTGCGGGCGATGGGCCACGTGGCGCGCCACCATTTCATCGACGCGGCGCTGGCGCCGCAGGCCTATGAGGACACCAGCCTGCCCATCGGGCTGGGCCAGACGATCTCCAAGCCCTCGGTCGTGGCGCGCATGCTGGCGCTGCTGCGTGCTCGCCCGGAGGGCAGCGACCTCGGCCGCGTGCTGGAAATCGGCACCGGCTGCGGCTACCAGGCCGCCGTGCTGGTGCTGCTGGCGCGGCAGGTCTACTCGGTCGAGCGCCTGCGCGGCCTGTACGACCGGGCGCGCGAGAACCTGGCACCGACCCGACCGAGCCACTTGCGCCTCGTCTACGGGGACGGCCGCCTCGGGCACGGGCCCAACGCGCCCTACGACGGCATCATCGCCGCGGCGGGGGGGCAGGAGCTGCCGGGCGCCTGGCTGGAGCAGCTCGCCCCGGGCGGGCGGCTGGTGGCCCCGGTGCACGATGCCCGCCTGGGCGGCCAGGTGCTGCTGGTGGTGGACCGGCGTGCCGACGGCTCCTACGTCGAGCAGCGGCATGAGCCGGTGCGGTTCGTCCCCTTAGAATCGGGCATCAGCGATCACGGCACCCCGTGAGGCAGTCCGGCGGGGGACTCGGCACGGACACGCCCGGCCGTGACGGTTCGCCTTTCCGCACCTTCCATGACATCTACACGCATTGTTGCGCGCACCAGCCGCGCGGTCCTGGCCCTATCGGTCGCGGTACTCTTGGCCGCCTGTGCGACCGGCCAACGGCCCCGCGCACCGGTGGAGGACCGCACCGTGTCGCCGCGCTCGCCGGCCCCGGCCTCCGGCACCCCCGCCCCCATCGTCGAGGCACCGCGCGTGCCGATGAACACCGAGAACGCCGGCAAGCCCGGTTTCTACACCGTGCGCCCGGGCGACACGCTGATCCGCGTCGGCCTGGAAACAGGCCAGAACTGGCGTGACATCCAGCGCTGGAACGGCCTGGACAACCCGGACCGCATCGAGGTTGGCCAGGTGCTGCGCGTGATCCCGCCCGGCCAGGACGGCAACACGACCACGGCGCGTGGCGTGGGCAGCAGCCGGGTCGAGTCCCGGCCGATCGACAGCAAGCCGCAGCCCGCTGTGGCTGCGCCGACCCCGGTGGCGCCGGTGGCGTCCACCACCGCGCCGGCCAGCAACCCTGCGCCGGCCCCGACGAGCCCGGCGGCCAGCCCAGCGGCTGCGCCGGCCCCGGTGGCCGCTCCCGCGGCGAGCCCGGTACCGGCCGCGGTGCGCGAAGCGGACGACGACCTGGCCTGGCAGTGGCCGGCCCAGGGCACGGTGGTAGCGAACTTCGACGAGGTGCGCAACAAGGGCGTGGCCATCGCCGGCAAGCCCGGCGACGCGGTCCTGGCCGCCGCCGACGGCCGGGTGGTCTACGCCGGCTCCAGCCTGCGCGGCTACGGCAACCTGGTGATCGTCAAGCACAACGAGACCTACCTGACTGCCTACGCCCACAACCAGGCCCTGCTGGTCAAGGAAGACCAGTTGGTGCGCCGCGGCCAGAAGATCGCCGAGATGGGCTCCAGCGACAGCGACCGCGTGGCGCTGCACTTCGAGATCCGCCGCAAGGGCAAGCCGATCGACCCGACCCGGCTGCTGCCGTCGCGCTGATGCGCCGTGGCGCGCAGGATGAAAGAAGGGGCACCGACGGTGCCCCTTTCTCATGGTGCCGGCGTGCGGCGGTGTGCCTTGGGCGTCAGTTGGCGCTGGCGATGTAGGCGACCAGGTCCAGCTTGTCCTGATCGGTCAGGCTGCCGGAGAACGAACGGTGGGCGTTGCGTTGCATGGCGCTGTTCAGGCCGCTCAGCGTGCCCGCCTGCGACAGGCCGGACGCGCTGCTGCCGTGGCAGCTGGCGCAGGTGGCGCCGTACTTCGTCAGTCCGGCGGCCGGGTCGCCGACTGCGGGGGCGGGCGTTGGGGCAGGAGTCGGCGCGGGCGTCGGTGCCGGCTTGGGGGCTGGCGTGGGTGCTGGGGTCGGTGCCGGGGTAGGAGCCGGTGTCGGAGCCGGAGTGGGGGCTGGGGTGGGGGCCGGTGTCGGAGCTGGGGTGGGTGCGGGCGTCGGGTCGGACGCCGGCGGTGCCGGGATCGGCGCGGGCACGGGTGCAGGCGCCGGGGTGCCTGCCAGCGCGGCCTGCCAGGTGCCGCTGTCTCCTTCTGTCGGGCCGGTGAAGCTGCCGCTGAGCGAGCCATCGGCCGCCTGTGTGCCGGTGAAGACCAGGGGAGTGCCGCCGCGCTGGGTGATCCGCAGCGTGACGCTGCCGTCCGCGCCCAGCGTGCCGCTCACCCGCTGGCCGGCACGGTGGCCATGGCCGCGGCCGACCAGCTGGGTCTCATAGGCCGTCTGGTACTGCTCCGTGGCGGCCGCATAGCCACTGCGGAAGGCCTCGATGGCGGCCCGGGCGGCGTCGCTGTCACGGCTGCCGGCCGCGGCCAGGGCGCTGCGCAGCTGGGTGGCGAGCTCGGCCACCTGCTGGCGGTAGCTGCTGCGCAGGCTGGAGGCGGTGTCGGCGGCCTGCAACTCCCTGGCGAGCGTGGCCGCGGTGGTCTTGCTGGCCGGCGTGGCCAGGTCGGACGGCACCCAGCGCCCGACCAGCCTGGTGCTGCCGTCCTCCTGCAGCTCGCCCTTGAGCAGCAGGGCGCCCTGCAGCGACTGGCCGGCACTCGGGCCGGCCGTCACCGTGGCCGCAAGCGCGTAGCGGGTGCTCGTCCAGGCGTGGTCACAGTGGCGGTCGGTGGGGGTGCCCGATGCGGCGGTGTCGGCCGGCACCGCGGCATCGCGCGCTGCGGCCGAGGCAATGCTCACCCGCAGCCCGCCGTCGGCATCGCTCACCGTCACGGTCGAATCGGCCGCGGCTTCGCTGCCCGAGCCGCCGCTGCCACCGCCGCAGGCCACCAGCACGGCGGCAAAGAGCACGGACAACGCGGCCATCTGGACACCGCGTCTGCGCGACGGACCAGGGCGGTCGGACGTGGATGCCGTTGACGCGGACGGTGCGGACGGCGTGGCGTGGGACGGCGGGGTCGTGGGGGGCAATGTCATCGGGAGGCTCCTTGCGAGGTGTCGGGCCGACCGGGCGCCGCGGCATGCGGTGGCCTGGGTCTGTTCGGCGGGTGAAGAAACGATAAGCAGCGGCGGCCCCTGCGCCCAGGGTTTGCGTCCCGGTCTTACCTCGGTAACCCCACTGGCCGGCCCGTTAGCACCGCGACACCTCTGCACATGACTTTGGGTCTGTTCGTGACCAGCCTGAGACAATCACGCCATGACAGCAGCAGACGAATGGTTGACGGTCGACGCGCTCGACCTCGAGGCACAGGGCGTGGCGCGCAACGCCGAGGGCAAGGTGGTCTTCATCGAGGGCGCGCTGCCCGGCGAGACGGCCCAGGTCACAGTGAACCGCCGCAAGAACCAGTGGGAGCAGGCCACGTTGAAGGTGCTCGGGCGCGAGAGCTCGCAGCGCGTGCGCCCGGGCTGCCCGCACTTCGGCCTGCACGCCGGGGCCTGCGGCGGCTGCAAGATGCAGCACCTGGAGCCCGCGGCGCAGGTGGCGGTCAAACAGCGCACGCTGGAAGGCAACCTGCAGCACCTGGCCAAGGTGAAGCCCGAGCGCGTGCTGCGCCCGATCGAGGGCCCTGCCTGGGGCTACCGCTACCGCGCCCGCCTGTCGGTGCGCTGGGTCGCCAAGAAGGGCACCGTGCTGGTGGGCTTCCACGAGCGCAAGTCGCGCTACGTGGCCGACATGCAGGTCTGCCCGATCCTGCCCGCCAAGGTCAGCGGCCTGCTGATGCCGCTGCGTGCGCTGGTCGGCGGCATGGAAGCGCGCGAGACGCTGCCGCAGATCGAGGTGGCGCTGGGTGAGCGTGCCGAGGGCTTAGTCGTGGCGCTGGTGCTGCGCCACCTGGCGCCGCTCTCATCCGCCGACCTGGCGAAGCTGGCCGACTTCGGTGCCGCCCACGGCGTGCAGTGGTGGCTGCAGCCCAAGGGCCCGGACAGCGTGCACCGCCTCGACGTGCTCGGCCCCCAGCTGGCCTACACGCTGCCGGAGTACGGGCTGACGATGCCCTTCAAGCCCACCGACTTCACCCAGGTCAACCACGCCATCAACCGCGTGCTGGTGCAGCGCGCGCTGAACCTGCTGCAGGTGCAGCCCGACGAGCGGGTGATCGACTGGTTCTGTGGCCTGGGCAACTTCACCCTGCCGCTGGCCACCCAGGCGCGCGAGGTGCTGGGCATCGAGGGCAGCGAGGCGCTGGTGCAGCGTTCACGCGAGAACGCCGCCGGCAACCACCTGGCGCACAAGGCCACCTTCGCTGCACGCAACCTCTTCGAGCTGGCCCCGGCCGACCTGGGCGCCTACGGCCGCGCCGACCGCTGGCTGGTCGACCCGCCGCGCGAGGGTGCCTTCGCGCTCGCCAAGGCGCTGGCCGAGGTGCGCCAGGCGCCGATCGACGGCTACGAGCCGCCGCGGCGCATCGTCTACGTCAGCTGCAACCCGGCGACCCTGGCGCGCGACGCCGGCCTGCTGGTCTACCAGGCCGGCTACCGCTGCACCGCCGCGGGCGTGGTGAACATGTTCCCGCACACCGCGCACGTCGAGTCGATCGCGGTGTTCGAGCGCATCGATGGCTGGGTGCTGCCGGCCGCCCCGGTGGAGGTTGAGGTGGCTGATGAGGTGGTGGCTGAGGTGGTGGCTGAGGTGGTGGCTGAGGTGGTGGCTGAGGTGGTGGCTGAGGGCGCGCCGGCGGAGTCGCTCTGAGGCAGGGCGGGGCGAGGATCTGGCTGCGGGGCTTGCTGCTGCAGGCCGCGGTCGCCATGAAGGCGGATCCGTCGCTCGCCTGACGGTCGCGCAGAGCACCGACAATGCAGGCTGTTTCACGGCCTGCTTGCCTCCCCTTGACTGCCTCTGCCACTGCCGCCCCCAGCCTCCAGCCCAGCCCCTGGCGCCTGTCCGTCGCGCCGATGTTGGATTGGACGGACCGTCATTGCAGGGTGTTTCACCGCCTGCTTACCCGCCACACCCGGCTGTACACCGAGATGGTGACCACCGGTGCGCTGATCCATGGGGATCGGCACCGGCACCTGGACTTCAGCGCGGTGGAGCACCCGGTGGCCCTGCAGCTGGGCGGCAGCGAGCCGGCCGACCTGGCCACCTGCGCGCGGCTGGCGCTGGACTGGGGCTACGACGAGGTCAACCTGAACTGCGGCTGCCCGAGTGAACGGGTGCAGAAGGGGGCCTTCGGCGCCTGCCTGATGGCCGAGCCGGCGACCGTGGCGGCCGGGGTGCGGGCGATGGTCGACGCGGTGGCGGGGTGCATCCCGGTGACGGTCAAGCACCGCATCGGCATCGATCGAGAGGAGAGCTACGCCTTCGTGCGCGACTTCGTCGGCACCATCGCCGAGGCCGGCTGCCAAGTCTTCATCGTGCATGCGCGCAATGCCTGGCTGCAGGGCCTGAGCCCGAAGGAGAACCGTGACATTCCGCCGCTGCGCTACGAGTTCGTCTACCAGCTCAAGCGGGACTTCCCGGCGCTGACGATCGTGCTCAACGGCGGGGTGAAGGCCGACGACGAGATCGACGCGCACCTGCAGCAGGTCGACGGGGTGATGGTCGGCCGGCAGGCCTACCACGAGCCCTGGCAGATGGCCGCCTGGGATGCGCGCTTCTTCGGCGAGCCCGGGCCAGCGGCCAGCCGCGATGCGGCGGAGGCTGCCTGGGTGGACCACCTGCAGGCGCTGCACGAGGGCGGCACACCCTGGCTGACAGCGATGCGTCATGCGCTGGGCCTGTGGAATGGCGTGCCGGGCGCACGGGCCTGGCGGCGCTTCTGGTCCGACCACCGGCTGCGTGACAGCGCTCCGGCCGCCGCCCATGCCCACTGGCTGGCCCAGGCTGCCGCGCGGCGGCCGGCCGATGCTGGGTACGATGCCCATCGGCCCGGGCCCGTTGCGCCGGGATGATTGGACGGGATACAGGGTGACCGATCGCGACGAGGGCATGGCGGAAGCGGCTGGGGATGCGCGCTGGCGGGCGCTGTGGGCAGCGCCAGCGCTGGTGCGCCGGCGCGCGGCGCAGGTCAACCGGCCGCGCATGGCCTGGGGCGGTGGGGTGCTGCTGCTGCTCAACCTCGTGCATGTGGCGGTGTTCCGATCGCAGCCACGGGCTGCCGACCCACGTGTGGTGGCCTGGGCCAACGGCATCGAGATCGCGCACGGTGTCATGGCGCTGCTGATGCTGGCCCTGCTGGGTGTGCTCGCGCTGGCCTGGCAATGGGAGCGCACCGGGCGGGGCACCGCTGGCGCGCGGCTGGCGGCGGCGGTCGAGCTGGCCGGGACCGCAGCGGTGCTGGGCTTCGCGGTGACGGTGGTGGCGATCGACCAGGCGGTGACGCCCAATGTGTCACCCTTCCTGCTGGCCTCGTTGCTGATGGGGCTGCTGATGCTGCTGCCCCCGGTGCGTTCGTTGCTGCTGTACCTGGCCGCCGGCAGTGGCTTCCTGCTCGTGATGTCCGCGATGCAGCCCGATGCAACACTGCGCCTGAGCAACCAGGTCAACGGCCTGACCGCCTGTGCGCTGGGCTGGCTGCTGTCGTCGATGCTGTGGCGGCGCTTCGTCGAGCACGAAACGCTCGTTGAGGCGCTGCGTGACTCCGAGGCCGAGTTGCGCCGCCAACAGCAGCGCCTGCGCGAACTGGCGGTGCGAGACGGCCTGACGCGGCTGTGGAACCGCACCGAGCTGCGCCGGCTCGCCGAGCGTGAACTGGCCCTGGCACAGCGCCACCTGCAGGACACCAGCCTGATCCTGCTGGACCTGGACCGCTTCAAGCACATCAACGACGGTTGGGGCCACCCGGCCGGGGATGCCGTGCTGCAGGCCACGGCCGGGGTGCTGCGCCGCCTCGTGCGCGGCAGCGACGAGGTGGGCCGCCTGGGCGGCGAGGAGTTCGTGATCCTGTTGCCACAGACCGATCTGGCCGCCGCCGCGGCGCTGGCCGAGCGCCTGCGCAGCGAGGTGGCTGCGCTCGTCTGCCCGCCGGTGACCCTGCCGGTCAGCGCGAGCTTCGGCGTGGCCTGCATGAACGGCTGCCTGCGGCTGCCGGCGCCCGAGGCCTTCGAGCGGCTGTATGCCGCCGCGGACAGGGCACTCTACGGTGCCAAGCAGGCCGGGCGCAACCGGGTGGGGTGCGCGCCCGAGCTGCTGCCGCCCTGACCGGTGCCCGGGCAAGCGGCCTTGAGATCGCATCGCATGCCCCCCGCCGGCATTCGCCTCTGGCACACTGCGGCGCCCGTTTTGCGTCGGCGCCGTCCCTGCGTGGCGGCGGCGCGCTCGCTGTAGCCCTGCCGTGCCCCACCGCCTCACCCCCGCCATGCGCGGCCTGCTGGAACGCATCCAGCGTGCCAGGCGCAAGCCGTTCCACCACCTCAGCGCCCAGGAGGCGCGAGCGGCCTACGAGCTCGCCGCCGAGGTGCTGGAGCCGCCTCGGGGGGCGCTGGCGCGCGTCGAGACCTTCGACATGCCGCTGGAGGTGCCTGACGCACCGGGGCTGGCGCGCCCCGCCCGCCTGTACGCGCCCAGCAACGAGCGCCTGCCGGCGTTGCTCTACCTGCATGGCGGCGGCTTCACGATCGGCGGGCTGGAGACGCACGACAGCCTGTGCCGCCAGCTGGCGCAGCGCAGCGGCGCTGCGGTGGTGGCGCTGGACTACCGGCTGGCGCCGGAGCACCGCTTTCCCGCCGCGGTGCATGACTGCTGGGCCGCGCTGCGCTGGCTGGCCGGGGAGGGCGCCGCGCGCCTGGGGCTGGACGGCATGCGCCTGGCGGTCGGCGGCGACAGCGCGGGTGGCACGCTGGCCGCGGTGACCGCGCTGCATGCCCGCGACGAGCGCCTGCCGCTGGCCCTGCAGGTGCTGATCACCCCGGGCACCACCGCGCACGCGGACACCGACTCGCACGCGCAGTTTGCCGAGGGCTTCCTGCTCGACCGGGCGGCCATCGTCTGGTTCTTCGACCACTACGTCGACGCCGACCAGCGCAGCGACTGGCGCTTCGCGCCGCTGCTGGCCGATGACCTGGAGGGCGTCGCGCCCGCCTGGGTCGGCCTGGCCGAGTGCGACCCGCTGGTCGACGAAGGCCTGGCCTACGCCGACCGCCTGCGCCTGCACGGCGTGCCCGTGCAGCTCGAACTCTGGCGCGGGCTGACGCACGACTTCATCAAGATGGGCCGCGCCATCACCGAGGCGCACGACGCCCAGGCCTCGATCGCTGCCGCCCTGCGCGAGGCCTTCGGGCTGGGCATCTGAACGTCATCGACACGACTCGTCACGGAGATCCACCATGAGCCATACCGAGGAGCTGCTGCGCCGCAGCGATTTCCGCTTTGCCCACCGCCTGCGCGTGCGCTGGGTGGAGGTGGACCTGCAGCACATCGTCTTCAACGGCCACTACCTGATGTACTTCGACACCGCGATCGCCGACTACTGGCGTGCGCTGGGCCTGCCCTACCAGGCGTCGATGCAGCAGCTGGGCGGCGACCTCTACGTGCGCAAGGCCACCGTCGAGTACCACGCCAGCGCCCGCTACGACGAGCAGCTGGAGGTGGCGATCCGCTGCCAGCACATCGGCAACTCGTCGATCCGCTTCGTCTGCGCGATCTTCCGGGCCGAGCAGCTGCTGATCAGCGGTGAGCTGGTCTACGTCTTCGCCGACCCGGCCACCCAGACCAGCCGCCCGGTGCCGCTGGCGCTGCGCGAAACCTTGCTCGGCTACGAGGCCGGCGAGGCGATGGTGGAGGTGCGCACGGGCGGCTGGGCCGAGCTGCGCGATTCGGCCGGGCCGATCCGCACCGAGGTCTTCGTGCAGGAGCAGCAGATCCCGGCCGAGCTGGAGTGGGACGAGGCCGATGCCACCTGCCTGCACGCCGTGGCCTTCAACCGCCTGGGCATGCCGCTGGCGACCGGCCGGCTGCTGCCGGCGGAACACGGCGCCGCCAAGATCGGCCGCATGGCCGTGATCGCGCCGATGCGCGGCAGCCAGGTCGGCCGCCAAGTGCTGGAGGCGCTGATCGACGCCGCCCGCCTGCGCGGCGACTGCGAGGTCGTCCTGCACGCCCAGCGCTCGGCCATCGGTTTCTACCACCGCGCCGGTTTCAGTGACCGCGGCGCGCCCTTCGAGGAGGCGGGTATCCCGCACCAGGAGATGGTGCGGGGGCTGTGAGCGGTCAGGGCGTGCCGAAGGGCAGGGGCTCGGAGCGTATGGAGTGCATAATGAGTGCGCTCATAGTGCATCAATAGGGTCGCCATGTCTGCCGTCCTGAAACAACCCCTTGTCGAGCGGTTCCGCGAGCCCGACACACCCTACCTGTCCCCGACGAGGGTGGGGGACTTCTTTGGTTTTCGCGTCCAGGAACTGGCTGAGCGGGCGCATGTGCACCGCAACACACCCACTGCACGCCCGCAGGCGCCGCAACTGCAAAAGTACCTGCAGGACATGCTGCGTGTGCTCGCCGCCGCGACGGAGATGACCGGCGATGCCGAACGCGCCGCCTTTCTGCTGCGCAATGAGCCCCTTCGCGCCTTCGGCTACAAGACCGCCGATGCGCTTGTACAGGAGGGGCGCACCGAGGCGCTCATCGCCTACCTGCAGTCGTTGGCCGGCGGTGCCGCGGGATGATCGAGGCGTTGCTCGGGCAAGCGGAGCCCATGGCCTGCTGGCGTGTCATTTCCCCCGCCTACGCGGGCACGCCCCTGTCCGGCATGGGTGCGGCGAGGCAGGGCGGGCGGTTCAACCGGCCGGGCCAGGAGGCGCTGTACCTGTCACTGGACGAGTCCACCGCCCTGGCCGAATACCGCCAGGACAACCCTTGGCTGCCAGCGGGCATCATATGTACCTTCCTTGTGCGGGGCCTGCGGGTGGCGGACCTGAGTGCCCGCTTCGACCCCGGGCGCTGGCCTGCGCTGTGGAGCGACTTTGCTTCGGACTGGCGTGCTCTGTGGTTCGGCGACGCCATCGAGCCACCCACCTGGTACATGGCCGATGACGTTGTGGCCGCCGGGTGGGATGGCATCGTCTTCCCTTCCCAGGCGCGCCCGGGCGGCCGCAATCTGGTGATCTACGGCAGTTCGGGCAGGCCTGCGACGCAGTTGGCTGTCTACGACCCCACGGGCAGCCTTGCCCGCCTTAGAAGTGGATCCCCTTCATGAACTGGCTGAAGGCCACCTGGTCGGCCGTGGGGGTCACCGGTTTGCCGTCGCCCTTGCCGAGGGAGGCTGACGAATCCGGGAACATGCGGTAGCTGGTGTTCATGATGATCTGCGCCACCCGCGGGGCCACCGCGTGGATCACCTGGCCGAACACGCCCAGGCGGGTGGCGATGCGCGCCGGCCGGTGGATGATGGCGTCGACGATCAGGTCGGCGGCCTCATCCGGCGTCAGCGTCGGCACCTGGTCGTAGAGCCGGGTGGGCGCGATCATCGGTGTCTTCACCAGCGGCATGTTGATGGTGGTGAACTCGATGCCGCGGTCGACGAACTCCGAGGCCGCGCAGCGCGTGAAGGCGTCCAGCGCCGCCTTGGAGGCCACGTAGGCCGAAAAGCGCGGTGCGTTGGTCAGCACGCCGATCGAGGAGATGTTGATCACGTGGCCGGTGCGGCGCGCGATCATGCCCGGCAGCAGCCCCATCGTCAGGCGCAGCGAACCGAAGTAGTTCACCTGCATCGTGCGCTCGTAGTCGTGGAAGCGGTCGAAGCTGTTCTCGATGCCGCGGCGGATCGAGCGGCCGGCGTTGTTGACCAGCACGTCCACGCCGCCATGCGCCTCGGTGATGCGCGCCAGCAGCTCGGCGCAGGAGGCCTCCTCGCCGATGTCGGCGGAGTAGGGGATCAGCGTCAGGCCCTGAGCGGCGGCCTCGGCCACCGTCTCGTCGAGCTTGGCCCGGTCGCGCGCGACGATCAGCGTGATGGCGCCCGCGTGGGCGATCTTGAAGGCCGCCGCCTTGCCGATGCCCGAGGAGCCGCCGGTGATCAGCACCACCTTGCCCTCGACGCGCCCGCGCAGCGTGCGGTCGATGAAGAGGTCGGGGTCGAGCCGGCGCTCCCAGTAGTCCCACAGCTTCCAGGCGTAGTCCTCCAGCGCGGGCACCTTGATGCCGCTGCCGGCCAACGCCCGCTCGGCATCGCGGCTGTCGAAGCGGGTGGGGTAGTTGACGAAGTTCAGGATGTCGTCGGGCAGCCCCAGGTCTTTCATGACGGCCTTGCGCACGCGGCGCACCGGCGTCAGCGCCATCAGGCTCTTCTTGATGCTGCGTGGGATGAAGCCCAGCAGCGCCGCATTGACGCGCATCGCCATGTCCGGCGCGTGCGCGGCGCGGGCGAAGATGTTCAGCACGTCGCCCACCCGGCGCGGGTGCGGATCGACCAGGTGGAAGCAGCCCTCGTCCAGGCCCGGCTTGTGCGCGATGTGGTCCATCGCCGCAACCACGTAGTCCACCGGCACGATGTTGATGCGCCCGCCCTCGATGCCGATGGTGGGCATCCACGGCGGCAGCAGCCGGCGCAGCTTCTGGATCAGCTTGAAGAAGTAGTAGGGCCCGTCGATCTTGTCCATCTCGCCGGTGCGCGAGTCACCCACCACGACGCCCGGGCGGTAGACGCGCCAGGGGCGCGCCAGTTCGGTGCGCACGATCTTCTCCGAGTCGTGCTTGGTGCTGAAGTAGGGGTGGTCGAGGTTCTCGGCCTCGTCGAACATGTCCTCGCGGAACACGCCCTCGTAGAGCCCGGCCGCGGCGATCGAGCTGACATGGTGGAAGCAGCCCACCTGCAGCGCCTCGGCCAGGGCCACCGTGTGGCGCGTGCCCTCCACGTTCACGGCCATCTGGGTTTCGGCATCGGCGCCCAGGTCGTAGACCGCCGCGAGGTGGAAGAAGTGGTCCACCTTGCCCTTGAGCTTGCGCTGGTCGGTCTTGGACAGGCCCAGCAGCGGCTCGCGCAGGTCGCCCAGCACGGGGATCGCGCGCGTCTTGTCGCCTCCTGGGTTCATTCCCCAGAACTCGTACAGCGGGGCGAGCTTGTCGGCGCTCTTGTCGCGGGTGAGGAAATACACCGTGGCGTCCGGGCGCTCCAGCAGCCGGGCGACGAGGCGTTTGCCGATGAAGCCGCTGGCTCCGGTGACGAAATAGATCATCGAAAGAATCTCCTCGGTCGGTGGTGGTGGTCTTGCGCAGGGAAAGCCGGCCCGCCTTTGCTGGGTGACCGGCATGGGGCGAAGTTAAGGTCTGCCGCACCCGGCCCGGGCCGCTGCGGTCAGCTCCCGCGGCGTTTAGTGTGTTTGCTCTAGTCGTCGTCGCTACAGTTTGACGCATGGGAGATCGGTAACACAACGGATACGCCACCAGGCGTTGCGCCCACCCGGCCAAACGGGTGGATCCGGCGGTTCCGGTTCCGTTCAATCACCGCAATCACTGAAGGAGTCCACCATGGCCAAGAAGCTCAAGAAACTCGCCACCGACAACCAACTCGCCACGACCATCCGTGAATCGGCCCAGCAGATCTGGTTGGCCGGTTTGGGTGCCTACGCCAAGGCCCAGCAGGAGGGCAACAAGGTGTTCGACGCGCTGGTGCGCGAGGGCGAGTCCATCCAGGCCAACACCCGCAAGATGGCCGAAGACAAGGTGCAGGAAATGGCCACCAAGGCCACCGGCACCTGGGACAAGCTGGAAGCGGTATTCGAGAACCGCGTTTCCAAGGCGCTCAACAGCCTGGGCGTGCCAACCAAGGCGGACATTGATGCGCTTGCCAAGCGCGTGGGTGAACTGACCACCGAGGTCGAGAAGCTCAACGGCGGCGCACCGAAGGCGGCTGCTCGCCGGCCGGCCAAGGTCGCGGCGGCGGTCGTCGAGGTGGTGGCCGAAGCCAAGCCGGTGGCGGTCAAGCGGGCTCGCGCGGCCGCCAAGAAGGTGAAGGCTGCGCCCGCTGCCGAAGCCGCCGCGGATGGCGTTGCCTGAATGTTGCCAAGTGGCACTATCAGGTCCCCCGACCTGACGGGGGTGACTCGATAACGCTGTCGCCCGCAGCGCACGGTGAGTCGTGCCTGCGGGCGTTTCCGTCTGGCCTACTGCAATCCCGCAATCGCGCGGTCCCGCAATCCCGCGGTCCCGCGGTCCCGGGCGATCGCCCGGTTCACCGTCCGGCCCACTGAACACAGGAGCCATCGCATGGCGTCGAAGCAGCCCAGGGAACGTGTTGGCCTGGCACTCGCAGGCGGTGGCCCGCTGGGCGCGATCTACGAGATCGGCACGCTGGTCGCGCTGTCCGAGGCTCTGGAGGGGCTGGACTTCAACGAGCTGGACGTCTACGTTGGCGTCAGCGCGGGCGCCCTGATCGCCGCAGGCCTGGCCAACGGCATGACGCCCGCGGCGATGTGCCGCATGTTCATCGACAGCGACTCGGCCGAGGTGCCCTTCGACCCGGCCATGCTGCTGCGCCCGGCGCTGGGCGAGTACGCCGCCCGCCTGGCGCGCCTGCCCGGGCTGCTCTGGGACTCGGCACGCGAGTACCTGTCCGACCCGCTGCACAAGGACCTGCTGGCCTCCTTCGAGCGGCTGGGCCGGGTGCTGCCCGCGGGTGTGTTCGACAACCGCGGCATCGGCGAGATGATGCAGCGCCTGTTCACCCATGCGGGGCGCAGCAACGACTTCCGCGACCTGAAGCACCGCCTCTTCCTGGTCGCCACCGACCTGGACACCGGCGATGCGGTCGCCTTCGGCGCACCCGGCCACGACCACGTGCCGATCTCCACCGCGGTGCAGGCCAGCGCGGCGCTGCCCGGGCTGTATCCGCCGGTGCACATCGACGGGCGCTGGTATGTGGACGGTGCGCTCAAGAAGACCATGCACGCCTCGGTGGCGCTGAAGGAGGGCGCGCGGCTGGTCATCTGCGTCAACCCGCTGGTGCCCTACAACGCCCAGCGCGCGGCCGAGCTGGGCCACCACCACGAGCGCCAGCTCGTCAACGGCGGCCTGCCAGTGGTGCTGGCGCAGACCTTCCGCGCCATCATCCACTCGCGCATGCAGGTGGGTATCACCAAGTACGAGCACGAGTTCAAAGGGGCGGACGTGCTGCTCTTCGAGCCCCGTCCGGATGACGACGACATGTTCTTCAGCAACATGTTCAGCTACGCCGGCCGCCAGTGGCTGTCCGAGCATGCCTACCACCGCACCCGCGAAGAACTGCTGCGCCGCTACGACGAACTGGCGCCGAAGCTGGCGCGCCACGGCGTGCGCATCCGCCGCGACGTGCTGACCGAGCCGGACCGCACCCTCAAACGCCAGCTCGGCCAGCTCAAGCGCCGCCGCGCCGGCCCGATGGGGCACAGCGCATTGAGCCTGTCGGACGCCCTGGACGAACTCGACCGGGCCTTGAACCGGATCAAGTCGGGCCGACAGACGCAGCCGTCTGCGCGTTCCCCAGCTTGATCCGCGGCGATCGGGCTGCCACCATGATCGGATGAGCCCCGCCGACCGCCCCGCCCCGCAACGCTCGTCCAAGCGTTCACCCCGGCACGAGCCCAAACCCCGGCGGCGCACCCGCGAACGCATCCTGGAAACCTCGCTGCAGCTGTTCAACGTCTTCGGTGAACCGAACGTCACCACCCAGCTGATCGCCGACGAGCTGGAGATCAGCCCCGGCAACCTGTATTACCACTTCCGCAGCAAGGACGACATCATCGAATCGCTGTTCGCGGATTTCGAGCGCCAGATCGAGGCCACCCTGGCCGCGCCCGAATCCCGCGTGCCGGACGTGGAGGACATCTGGCTGTTCCTGCACCTGGTTTTCGAGGGCATCTGGAACTACCGTTTCCTGTACCGGGACCTGAACGAACTGCTGTCGCGCAACCGCCTGCTGGAAACCCATTTCCAGCGCATCGTCGCGCACAAGGTCAAGACCGCGAAACTCATCTGCGAGGGCCTGGTCGGCACCGGTGACATGGATGCCACGCCCGCGCAGCTGCACAGCCTGGCCAACAACATGGCGCTGGTGGCCACCTACTGGCTTTCCTTCGAATTCATCCGTGAGCCGCGCAAGGCCATCGACAGCGACGCGCTGGCGCGTGGCGCCTTCCACGTGATGTCGCTGGCCGCCCCTTTCCTGCAGGGCCGCTCGCGCGCCCTGTTTGAGCGCCTCGCCCGGGGTTATCTGGACGCTTGACCCCTCAGCCCGCGAAACCCGCTCCGTCTGTCCCGCAGACCAGTCACCCGCAGAGAAATACCAACGGACCAAAGGAGACCGACCATGGCCACCCGCAAGACCACGCCAGCGGCGCCCGCCGCCGCGGCCTGGCAACCGTTCCCGCATCCTGCCAAGCCCTACGCCTATACCGCTGCGGCCTTGAAGAAGAACTGGCCGCGCCTGCACCGCGGCGACCGGGAGGCCTTTCCCAAGGCCGACGCGGTGCTGGAGGCTTGGCGGCTCTACCACGCCGGGGATTTTCGCGCGGCCTACGACATGGGCCTGGCCGCCGGGCCGGACGGCTGGAATGCGGCCAACAAGGCCGCCATGATCCAGGCCAATTACCTGGAAACCGACGAGGCGGCCAAGCTGGCGCGCTTCCAGGAGATTGCCGCGCGCTGCTCCGAGCTGCAAAGGGCCCAGCCCGGCAACGCCAACGCCTGGTACATCGAGGCCTATGCGCTGGGCCGCTACAGCCAGGGCATCTCGGTGGTCAAGGCGCTGGCCCAGGGCCTGGGCGGGCGCATCAAGGCGGCGCTGGAAACCGCGCTCAAACTCGACGAGCAGCATGCCGATTCGCACTGCGCGCTGGGCGCCTACCACGCCGAGGTGATCGACAAGGTGGGCGGCATGGTCGGCAAGCTCACCTACGGGGCCAGCAAGGACGCCGCCGAGAGGCATTTCAAGCGGGCGCTCGAACTCGCGCCCGATTCGGCCATCTACGCCGTCGAATACGCCAATGCGCTGGTGATGATGCATGGCAAGAGCCGCATGGCCGCGGCCGTGAAACTCTACGAGCAGGCCGCTGCCGCAGAACCGATGGATGCGATGGAGAAGCTCGACGTGGAGATGGCCCGGGCCGAGCTGGAGGATTGAAGCTGCTGGCTGGGTGTGACCTGCCTGCCACAGTGTCTGCCATCGGACTGAGGCAGCTCAAGCCGGGCGTTCGCCGCCGGGAAAATTGTCTTCTACGGGATATTACTGATTGTCATCTCGGTACAGACTCGTGGGATTGCGTATGTGTTCGCCAGCGTTCACGCGCGCGCCGTCATCGTCCCGCAGCGAGTCTGACCAATGAACTTCCAGCCCTCCTACAAGAGCAAACTGACCCAGGCGGAAGAGGCCATCCGCCTGATCCGTGATGGTGACACCGTCGTCGTGCCCACGGCGGCGGCCGAGCCGCCCCGACTGCTCGCGGCCCTGTCCGAGCACCGGCGCGAGTTCCGCGACGTGAAGGTGTCGCAGATCCTGCCGATCGGCCGGTATGGCTACTTCGACCCGGCAACCGCCGAGCACGTGCGCCACGTGGCCTATTTCTTCGGCCCGGCCACGCGCGGCGGCGGCCAAGCGGGCTGGATCGATTATTCCGCCTCCAATTTCTCCGAGATGCCGGAGTTGATCCGCCGTGGGCTGAAGCCGGCGGATGTGGTGTTTGCCTCTGCCTCGCCGATGGACGGGCACGGCTATTTCTCCCTCGGGCTGGCGGCCGACTACACGATGGCGGCCATTTCCAAGGCACGAATCGTGGTGCTGGAAGTCAACCCCAATGTGCCTTTCACCAACGGCCATTGCCTGGTGCACCTTTCGCAGGTCACCGCGCTGGTGGAAAACGAAGCGCCGGTGGCCGAGGTGGGTTTGCCGAAAATCGGTGCCGTGCAGGAGGCCATTGGCAAGTATGTGGCCGACATGATTCCCGACGGTTCCACGCTGCAGATCGGTTATGGCGGCATTCCTGACGCGGTGGTGATGCAACTCACCCACAAGCATGACCTGGGCATCCACACCGAGATGCTGGGCGACGGCATCCTGACGTTGATCGAATCCGGTGCGGTCACCAACCGGGTCAAGAACGTCAACCGCGGCAAGGTGCTGGCCACCTTTGCCCTGGGCTCGCGCAAACTCTACGATTTCATGCACCGCAACCCGGCGGTGGAACTGCATCCGTCGGACATCACCAACGACCCGTGGCTGGCTGGGCAGAACCACAACCTGATCGCCATCAACGCCACGATGCAGATCGACCTGGCCGGCCAGTGCGGCTCGGAAACCCTCGGCTGGACACCGGTGTCTGGCACCGGCGGCCAATCTGATTTCGTCCGTGCCGCCAACCGCTCCGAGGGCGGCAAGGCCTTCATCGTGCTGCCGTCCACGGCGCGGGAAAACACAGTTTCCCGCATCGTGCCCACGCTGACGCCGGGTGCGCATGTGAGCACGAGCAAGAACGACATCAACTACGTGGTCACGGAATTCGGCGTCGCCCAGTTGCGCGGAAAAACCGCCCGCCAGCGCGCCGAGGCGCTGATCGGGATTGCGCACCCGGACTTCCGCAGCGTACTGCGGGATCAGGCGAAGCGGATGAATCTGCTGTGATGGACCGGTGGGCGAGCGGCATGTGTCGTTCGCCCCGACTCAGATACGGCCGAGCGTGAATGTCTCGACAAAGGGAGTTTCACATGGCTGCTCGGCGCAGCTGGCCGGCTCGAAACCATTTTGACTCGATCATCATGCCCAGCAAGGCTGGACCATGAATAGTTACGTAAGCGAGTTTCAGAAGTCTTTTTCCATCCTGTAGTAGAACATGGTCCTGCATTGCACGGTGATGGGGGTGCCATTGAGCTTGGCCGGTCGCATTTTCCAGTCCTGGATGGCGACCGCAGCGTGACTGAAGAAGTAGTCTTGAGGATCGTCGAGCCCTGTGTTGAGGCTGACTTCTCCATGGGTGTTGACGGTGTAGTTCAATGCGATGGTTGACTCTTCGCCTTTTCGACTGGAGCTGATGGGGTAGAGCGGAATACTGCCAAATTCGAGGAATGGCGGAGCGGCACCTTCCGGAAGATGGCAGCCGCGGACGGTGGCGGGGCGCAAGGTGTTCTCTTCTGTGTAAGGTAGTCTGTATGGGTTGAGCTTGACATCAGCGCAACTGACCAGAAGGCTTGACAGCACGCCCATCAACAGTAGCGATGTCTGATTCGGATGTGTCCTGAATGATGTGCTCACGTGCATTGGCCCGGTGCGATTGAAGCGTCGTTCTACAACCCCCGAAATCGTTTCGGGATCCTCGCCTCTGGTGTCGGATCAGGTGCCGCGGGGGGCGTAGACGGTTCGGTGGTGGAATCGGCCGTGCGTTTCGCCGCGGCGCGCTTGCGCGGCGCCTTGCGAGCCGCAGGGGCAGTAGTTACCGGTTCAGCAGGGGTTGCTACAGGCGGGCGTATCCCCAGCTCCACCTCGATCGCCTCCTCGAAGGCCTGCGCATCCAGTGGCTCCACCCAGTGGTGAAGCAGGGCGCCGGTGACGATCTTCTCGAATTCGGCCTGGAACAGCGGGGTGACGTTTTCGGGGTCGGGAATGAAGCGCCGGTCGGCGATGAGGCCGAACTGCACCGTCTGGTTGTAGCTGAGGATGGACACGCCGATGCCGATGTCGCCCGACTGCGGCACCCAGAACATGATCTGCTCGATGCGGCGGCCGGCCAGGTACAGCGGCTGCTGAGGGCCGGGCACGTTGGTCATCACCGCGCTGGCCTTGTTGGCGAGCACGTCGAGCAACTGGTCCTGCATGAACTTGGGCACCAGTCCGGAGAGGCCCAGCAGCAGCATCGTCAGCGGCGGCTGGTAGGAGCCGCGCATGTCCAGCATGCGCTGGCGCACCAGCTTCAGGCGCTTGAAGGGGTTGCCCTCGTGCAGCGGCAGCAGCAGGGTGACGAGGCCGAAGCGGTTGCCCAGATCGTCGCTGGGCTGGCCGCCGCGCAGGTTGACGGGCACCAGCGCGCGCAGTTCGACGTTCTCGAGCGGGTCGCCCTGGGCCTCCAGGTAGCTACGCAGGGCGCCGGCGACGGCGTTGAGCAGCACGTCGTTGACCGAGCAGCCCAACGCCTTGGCGACGGCCTTCACCTCGTCGAGCGGGATCGGGTCGCACCAGGCAACGCGCTTGTGGCTGCCCGTCTTGCCCTTGTAGCGGGTGGGGCTGTCCGCCGGCATGGCCAGCAGCTTGCCCAGTTCGGTGGCGAAGCCGACGCCGTGCTTGCCGTAGCCCAGCAGGCGCTCGGGCTGGTTGGCGATCTTCAGGTACTCCTGCCAGAAGCGCCCACCCATGCCGAGCGCGGCGGTGGTGGCCTGGGTCAGCGGGTCGAGCAGGGCGCTCCAGGGGTCGGCGTGCAGGTTGTGGGCGGGCCGATGCGCGGGCCGCTCGTCGGCTTCCAGCGGTTCGTCGGCCGGGGCGTCGGGGTCAAGGTCGGTGAGCGAGAGCATCACGCCGACCAGCGCGATGCCGTCGGCGATGCAGTGGTGGATGCGCGAGACGATGGCGGCGCCGCCGTTGCAGTGGTCGATGATGTCGTAGCGCCACAGCGGCCGGTCGGGGTGCAGGGGCTCGGTGGCCAGGTCGCTGACCAGGCGCTGCAGCTCGCGCTGGCCGGCCGGCTCGGGCAGGGCGCGCCAGACGAGGTGGCGGTCGAGGTCGAACTCGGGGTCGTCCTGCCACCACCAGCCGGTCCAGTCGGACACTGTTTTCTGGCGGAAGCGCCGGAAGCGCTGTACCAGCCGGCGTTCCACCGTCGCACGCAACCTTGATGCATCCACAGGGCCGGGCAGGTACATCACCCCGACAATCATCATCAGGTTGGATGGGCGGTCCATGCGCAACCAGGCGGTATCGACCGGCGACATGCGTTCCCGTGCGGGCATGGGGTGTCTCCTGTGGGTGACCTTGCTGGCCACGCTGGCTGAAAGTTCAACGGTGCATCAACTTCACAGGAGCCATCATGAGCGATCTCAAGACCCAGTTCGAAACTGCCGCAGCCGATTCCAAGAAATTGTCTGAGCGCCCCGACAACGCGACGCTGCTCAAGCTGTATTCGCTCTACAAGCAGGGCAGCGAGGGCGACGTGCAGGGCAAGCGCCCGGGCTTCGCGGAGTTTGTCGAGCGCGCCAAGTACGACGCCTGGGCGGGCCTGCAGGGCACCGGCCAGGACGACGCGATGCAGCAGTACATCGACCTGGTCGACTCCCTGAAAGACTGACGCCCCGATCAGGACATTCAGCAAGCAACCACCGTGGAACCGGCTTTGCCGGGCCACTGGTGGTGCCCCCTGGGGGGAGCGGCGTCAGCCGCTTCGGGGGGGAACAAATTTCTCGTCGCAGAAGCGGTGGATCTCCTGCTCGATCTTCGGCCGCAGGAAGGCGAGCAGGAAGCCGAGCTTGGCGCGCACCTCCACCTCCTTGGCTCCCACCACGATGCAGCCGTGCACGCCGGTGCGGGAGAAATTGAGCGTGCTGCCTTCCCAGGCATGGCGCATGTCGAACTCGGCGGCGAGCTCGTCGGCAATCTGCTCGGCCGCCTTGCGGGCCTTGGCCTGGGTCATGCCGTGGGTGCGGCGGATGAGGATGTCACTCATGGAACGCTCGTGAACGCGACCACCGGATGATAGGGGCGGGCGCGCTCTGCCGGTGCGTTCGACCGCTCCTCTGGCCGGCCCGAAACCCTTGGGTTCACAGTAGGGCGCTAGCATGCGGCCATGAACCGTTCTGCCATTGCCACCGTGTCCCGCTCGCAGACCCTGGGCGAAGAGGTCGCGAATGCCGTCAGCCACGGCCTGGGGGCGCTGCTCGCGATCGCGGCGCTGCCCATCCTGGTGCATTCAGCCCTGACGCGCGGCGGTGCCGCCGACGTGGTGGCCGCCAGCCTGTTTGCCGGCACGGCGATCGTGCTGTACCTCGTCTCGATGGTCTACCACGCGCTGCCCGCCGGTCGGGCAAAGGCCTGGCTGAACCGCATGGACCACGCGGCGATCTACCTCTTCATCGCCGGCAGCTACATGCCCTTCCTCTTCGGCGCGCTGCGGGGCGCATGGGGCTGGTCGCTGTTCGGCGTGCTTTGGGGCGCTGCGGCACTGGGCGTGGCGGCCAAGCTGTTCAACCGGCTGCGGCACCCGCTGTGGTCCACCGGCCTGTACGTTGCGATGGGCTGGGTCGCCCTGGTGGCGGTCGTGCCGCTGATGGAGCGGCTGTCCGGCGCCGGGCTGCTGTGGCTGCTCGCGGGGGGCCTGAGCTACACCGCGGGCGCGGTGGTGTTCCTCTTCGACGGCCGGGTGCGCTACGGCCACTTCGTGTGGCACCTGTTCGTGCTCGGGGGCAGCGTCTGCCACTTCTTTGCCGCGCTCTGGCATTCGGCCGGGGTCGCCGGGGCCGCCTGAGCGCGGCGGTGGCACCGATCAGGCCGTGGCGTCCAGCGCCGCGCCGAGCAGGCCCAGGCCCTCGTCGAGCAGCGCGTCGCTGGCGGTCAGCGGCACCAGCACGCGGATCACGTTGGCGTAGACGCCACAGGACAGCAGGACCAGCCCGCGCTTGGCCGCTTCGGCCACCACGGCGCGGGTGCGCTCCGGGTCCGGGCGGGTCAGGTCACCGTCCTTGAACAGCTCGATGGCCACCATCGCGCCCAGGCCGCGCACGTCGCCGATGCCGGGGTGGCGTGCGGCGATCTGGCGCAGGCCCGCGGTCAGGCGCTCGCCCACCGCATTGCTGCGCGCGAGCAGGCCGTCCTGCTCGAAGGCCTGGATCACGCCCAGCGCGGCGGCGCAGGCGATCGGGCTGCCGGCGTAGGTACCGCCCAGTCCGCCCGGGGCGGCGGCATCCATCACCTCGGCGCGGCCGATGATGGCCGACAGCGGGAAGCCGCCAGCCAGCGACTTGGCCATCGTGATCACGTCCGGCGCCACGCCGGCCTCGGCCCACCAGCGCTCGCAGGCCAGCCAGGTGCCGGTACGCCCGGCGCCGGTCTGCACCTCGTCGGCGATCAGCAGGATGCCGTGCTGGTCGCACAGGGCGCGCAGGGCCTTCACGAAGTCGATCGGCGCGGCGTAGAAACCGCCTTCACCCTGCACCGGCTCCAGGATGATCGCGGCCACGCGCGAGGGCTCGACGTCGTACTTGAACAGCGCCTCGATCGAGGCCAGCGAGTCCTCCGTGCTCACGCCGTGCAGCGCGCAGGGGAACTTGGCGTGGAAGACCTCGGCCGGGAAGGGGCCGAAGCCGACCTTGTACGGTGCGACCTTGCCGGTCAGCGCCATGCCCATCATGGTGCGGCCGTGGAAGCCGCCGCCGAAGGCGATCACCGCCGAGCGCTTGGTGTAGGCGCGCGCCACCTTGATGGCGTTCTCCACCGCCTCGGCGCCGGTGGTCATCATGAAACTCTTCTTGGCAAAGTTGCCCGGCGCCATCGTGTTCAGGCGCTCGGCCAGTTCCACGTAGGGCTCGTAGGCCAGCACCTGGAAGCAGGTGTGCGTGACGCGATCGAGCTGCGCCTGCACGGCGGCCATCACCGTGGCGTTGCGGTGGCCGGTGTTGAGCACCGCGATGCCGCCGGCAAAGTCGATGTAGCGCTGTCCCTCGACGTCCCAGACCTCGGCGTTCTCGGCGCGGTCGACAAAGATCTCGAGCGCCTGGCCCAGGCCGTTGGGCAGCGCAGCGCGCCGGCGGGCCATCAGGGCGGCGTTGGTGGCATGGGGTTCGCGTTGCATCGTGGTTCTCCTGGCGCAAGGAAGCGGAAAAGGGGGGTGTGAGGTCGCACCGGCCGCGGGCGGGATCGCCCACGAGACAGGGTGCGCCGATGCTGCTGCACTGTAGGGGCCGGGGCCGCCGGCTACCATGTACAGACGCGGCGGCGCCCTGAACGCACTGTGCAGGTGCATGCCCCGGTACAGGATCGCCCGTTCCCCCTTCCGCCCTTGATGTTCACCCTCCAGCCCCAGTCCCCGGTTCCCCTGGTCACGCAGATCGTCGATGGCCTGCGCAAGCTCATCGACGACGGCGCGCTGCGGGCCGGCACCAAGGTGCCGTCGATCCGCCAGTTCGCCCACGCCCACGAGGTCAGCGTGTTCACCGTGGTGGAGGCCTACGACCGGCTGGTGGCCCAGGGCTACCTGGTGTCGCGGCCGCATTCGGGCTTCTTCGTGCGCAAGCGCAGCAGCGCGCCGGGGGCCGTCGGGGGCGCGCCGGGGGCGGCTGGCTACAGCTTCGACTCGGCGTGGTACGTGCGCAAGATCTTCGAGAACCGCCACCTGGCGATGAAGGCCGGCTGCGGCTGGCTGCCGCACGACTGGCTGTTCGAGGACGGCGTGCGCCGCAGCCTGCGTGCCCTGGCGGCGGACAACGCCGACCTGGGCGGCTACGGTGACCCCAAGGGCTTCCCGCCGCTGCGCGAGCTGATCCGCGACACGATGGCCGAGCAGGAGATCGCGATTTCGCCCGACCAGGTGCTGCTGACCCAGGGCTCCAGCCAGGCGCTGGACCTGGCGGTGCGCCGGCTGGTGCGCCCCGGCGATGCGGTGCTGGTGGACGACCCCGGCTACGCCAACCTGCTGTTCTCGCTGCGCTTTGCCGGCGCCCGCCTGATCGGCGTGCCGCGCACCCCGCAGGGCTGGGACCTGCCGGCGCTGGAGCGCCTGATCGTCGAGCACCAGCCGCGCCTGTTCTTCACCCAGCCGCGCCTTCAGAGCCCCACCGGCTCGATTGCCCAGCTCGCCCACCTGCACCGCGTGCTGCAACTGGCCGAGAAGCACGACCTGACGCTGGTCGAGAACGACATCTACGTCGATCTCGACCCCTATCCGCGCGCCTCGCTGGCCAGCCTGGACCAGCTCAGCCGCGTGGTGTACATCGGCAGCTACTCCAAGACCGTTTCGCCCAACCTGCGCGTGGGCTTCCTGATCGCCCACCCGGATCTGGTCGAGGACCTGGCGCAGCTGAAGATGATCTCGGGTCTCACTTCCTCGGAGTTCAACGAGCGGCTGGTCTACGGTGCGCTCACCGAAGGCCGCTGGCGCAAGCACCTCAAGGGACTGCGCGAGCGCCTGGCCGACGCACACGAGCGCGCCGCCGGCCAGCTGGCCGCGTTGGGTTTCGAACTCTTCACCGAGCCCAAGGCCGGCATGTTCCTCTGGGCCCGCCACCCGGCCATCCCGGACGCGGCCGAGGTCTCGCACCGCGCCGCCGAGCACGACATCATGCTCGGCCCGGGCCACCTGTTCTGCGCCGAACCCGGGCCCTGCGCCTGGATGCGCTTCAACGTGGCCTTCTGCGGGGACGCGCGGCTGTTCGGGTTTCTGAGACAGAACTGCTGAGTCTGTCCCAGGCCACGGCGACGCTCCCGGCGCGTCACGCCAGTTGACCGCGCAGGTGATCCACGAGCGTCGTCGGGATGCCGGCCAGCAAGTGGGAGCACAGGGCGGTACCCGCAATGCGTGCTCCCCTCTGGGGTGGCGGCTGAAGCAGGCCCGCCGCTTCCAGCTCCTGCCAGGGGGCGGCCAGTTCCAGTGCACTGACGTTGAGCAGTCGCGCCGCGGTCGGAACGGTCGCGGCCAGCGGTGCGTGCGCATCCATCAGCGCCAAGGCCCGCGCCAGTAGCATGGCCTGTGGGCTGAGGGCCTGCAACTGGCCGGAGAACCAGTCCGCGTCGCCTGTCTCCTTCGGGGTGGTGGTCTTGTGGCCAGGGCAGACCGGGCACGGCCGCGTCGGCTCCTGTGCCGTGTGCTGGCGCTCCCGCCGGGCGTAGAGCACGGTGTGAATCAGTTCGACCGTTTCCGGGCCGGGCGCCATGCCCATCTCTTCAACCAGTGCCTGCTGAGCTTCCTGTGCTGCCTGCGCCGCGGTATCCAGGTCGCCGGCCAGGTAGTGGGCGGTGACCAGCCGGCGCCATTGCTCCTCTGAACAGGGGTGGTGACGCAGCCATTGCCGACACAGGCGCACAGTCGATTCGTGGTGGCCGACCGCCTCGGCGCGGCGGGCGGCTTGCCACAGGCTGTCCTGCCAGACCTGCGCCACATGGGCGCGTGCCTGGGTCAGCCAATCCGCCAGGGGTTCATGCGCGGCTGGCAGAGCAGCGTCGGCCAGGAGTTCGCCCTCGGGCCAGGTTTGCCGGGCCTCCCACCCGGTGGCCCAGAGGTCGCATTCGAGACCATCGGGCAGCAGGCACAGGACCGCACCCGCTTGAACGAGCGGGTGCCCGGTGGCCTGGCGCAGACGGAAGATCCGCTGCCGCAGGTTGAGACTGGCCGCCTGAACCGATGCTGCGCCGGGCCACAGCAAGGCTGCCACGCGGTCACGCGGTTGGGCACCCTCCAGTGCGAGGATGGCCAGCAGTGCGGCGTCCTTGATGCCGAGTTTCACCGCCGGCCCCAGAGGCCGCCCTGCCCTCCAGCGCTGCCAGCAGGGCGCGCCTAGCAGGTGCAGTGCCAGGGAGTCGCCGTCCGGCCCGGCCATGTCGGCAGGAGCGCTCAGCATGGGCTCGCGAGGAGGCTTTGACATGGTGGCGGGCCGTTGGGTGTCTGCCTCAGTCAAGTCCAGGGGTGGTGCCGGCCACACCGAGGGGGCTGCTCGTTGGCGCCACCGCCGTTGCTCTACCTTGCCCGTCGCGCAGCAGGATGGCCCGGTGCCAGGGGTTGGCACCGCGCAGGCTGGTCCGCCATGCTGGTGGTGTGTGTTCTTCGGCGTTGCTCAGCCACGCCCGCGCCTGTTCGAGCGCGTCGGCGGCCTGCGCGATCTCGCCCGCGTCGGTCAGGGACCGCACGCAGATCCAGATCATTTCGCTGGGTAGCCATTCGACGCAGAGGCCGTCACTCAGCCGTTGCAGCACGGCCCATGCCAGATCCGCAGCGGCGCGTCCCTGACCCGAGTCGGCCAGCGCCTGCACGCAGAGCACGCTGGCCGCGGCCTCAATGCCGAAGGCCCCTTGCGCTGCGGCCTGCTGCGCTACCTGAGCCGCCACGGCCAAGGCCTGTTCGGCTGCCAGTCCGCGGGCCATGCGCAGGCGATGCTCCGGGGGAATCAGGTTCGGGTCGACGCCATCCCACACCGCACGGGCCGCGGCCAGGTGCCGCCGTTCCTGCGGCCCCAGGGCGCCGAGCCGCCCGTCCTGGTCACGGGCCAGGCGAGCGCGCAACTGGTGGCGCAGACTGCGGGAGGCCGGTGGGAGTGCCGCCGGCAGTTCTTCCTGGAGGAGCGCATGGGCCCGTCCGTGCTGGCCGAGCCAGATCCACGCCAGTGCCAGCCGGTGCGCCGCGGCCACATGCCAAACCGACACCACGGCCGGGATCGCGGCCAGTGCGGTTTCGAGTGCTGGTAGGGCCGGCTCGAAGCGGCCGAACTGCAGTTCGATCTGGGCGCGGTTGAGGCGGCTGATGGGGCCGTGCAGACCCATCAGGGTACCGAGTTGCGCATGCATGCGGCAGGCCTCGTCGGCCGCGGCCAGAGCCTCGCGAAGGCGGCCCGCCTGACCCAGGCTGACCGCCAGGTTCTGCTGGTGGACCACCTCTTCGGCCGGGTTGCGCAGCTGTCTGGCCAGCTGCCGCGCGCGTTCGAGCGTCTCGATCGATCGGCTGACCTGCCGCTCCAGGTTGTACAGCGAGCTCAGCGCACCCAGATGCTGCAGCGCCTGCACGGGCGTTGCGTGCGTGGCGACCAGTGCGGCCATGTCCTCCAGCGTGTGGCGGGCCAGGTCGGTGCGCCCCTGCATCATCTGGCACTGCGCCCGGAGGCGCAGCAGGTCGATGCGCGACTCGGCATCAATCGCCTGGGCGGCATCGAGCGGACCCTCCAGGCACTGCTCGACGATCGCCAGCGCCTCGTCGAGGCGTGCCTGGTTGAGTCGGCAGAAGGCCAGCATGGCCGCAGCCCGCGCCCGGCGAGATGGTGTGTCGGCCCACGCCTGCAGCTGCAGTGCCAGGGCCTGCAACCCATCGATGCCCTCCACGATGGTCATCGCATCGCTGCTGTGGTACCAGAGATCGAATCCTGCGCTCGCATCGTCGACGCGCTCCCAGGCGGCCAGCGCCGAGCGGGCATCGGCCAGCTGCTCGACGGGCCGGCCGAGCTGGGCCGCCCCCTCCGAGGCCCGGCTCCAGGCAAGAGCTGCCTCCTTCCAGTGCAGCGCCGCCTGCCAGAGCCGGCCCAGCTCGGCGGCCGGGACGCCGGGGCGGTCCTCCAGATGTCGGGCCAGCAGCCCATGCAAAGCCACCGACCTGGCCGTTGGCAGGCTGGCCAGCAGCACCTCGCGTAGCAAGTCATGGGCAATGCCCGGCGTAGGCGCGACCGCTTCCCGGTGTCCTGGCCGATGCGTCGCACCCTCGGGCAGAGGCAGCGCGTGGCCGGATGGCTCACCGTCCTGAAGCAGCACGAAGATCTGTTCGTCTTCCAGCTCCTGCCAGGCGTCTGTCAGGGCGAGGACCGGCCGCTGCAGGACCGCAGCCGCCAGACCAGGCTCCCAGAACCGCCCGGCCACGGCAGCCAGCTCCGCAAGCTGCCGGGCCTCGGTGCTGATGGCCGACAGGCGCAGGCTCACCCGCTGTGCCAGTTCGGTGGCCAGGCCGAGTCGCAGGTCGACCGCTGCAGCGTGGCTAGGCCAGACGTGGCGCAACGTGTCCAAGACCTGGAAGGGATTGCCGCCGACCATGCTGCGCAGGTGAGCAGCGTCTGTGGGAGACGGCCAACGAAGGTCGTCGAGCAGCGCCGCCAAGCCCGTGGCGCTGAGTGGCTGCAGCTCGATGGCCACCCAATCCCCCTCTGGCAGGATCGCCAGTTGGGCGGAGCCCTCCGCGGGCCGGGCCGCCAGCAACCAGTCGATGCACGCGATCGAGTCGCTGTCTCTGCCGGCACGGGCATTGCGCAGCCACTCCAGACTGGCCGCATCGGCGCGCTGCAGGTCGTCCAGCACCACCAACACGCGCCGCGAGCGCCCACCCAGTGCGCGCTCCAGCACCCGATGGGCCGCCCGCCGCAGCAGGGGGTCGGCGCCGGGGCCGGTCAAGGCGGACCAAGCGATGCCGTGCCGGGCAAAACGCTCCGGCAGCAGGGGCCCCAGCGCCTGGACGTCCGCCTCGGCCAACAGATCGGCCGCACTTGGTGCGTCCCGGGAGGGAGCCGCCTCCGGCGCCAGGTTATCCAGTGCCTGGCCCAGCAGCCATGCCAGCACGCCATAGGGCTGCGCGGCCTCGTCCCGACAGGCTTTGCGCCACACCAAGCGGTCCTGGCCCTGCGCCCATGCCCCCAGATCCTGCATCAAGCGGGACTTGCCCATGCCGGCCTCGCCCAGCAGCACAGCCATACGGCCGTCCTGCCAAGCCTGGCGCACCGCGGCGGCAGGGGCTTCGCGTTCGATCAGGCGCGGCGGGCGCAGCAGCGCTGCGGGCAGTCGCCGCCTCGGCGCGGCCACTGCGGCCGTGTCTCCCGTCGGTGTCATCGACTCCGCGGGTTGTGTCTCAGGCGGCGACCCCGCCTTCGCTGGCCCTGGGTCAGGGTTTGTCGGACCGTCCAGCAGGTCCTTGAAAGTCTGCAGTGTGAGTGTCTCAAGCGGTGCACGGCCATGCTGCAGGCAATGGCGCTCAGTGGCTTCGAATGCAGCCATGGCAGCGGCCCGATCCCCCAGGTGCAGCCAGACCTGCATCAGCGCTCGGCAGACAGCTTCCCGTCCCGGTTCCACCTGGTGCAGTGGCTGCAGCCACGCCAGGGCATCGTGAAACCGTCCCTGTGCGGCCAGGTCCCGGGCGAGTGCGAGCGTGCGCTCGCAACGCTGACTTGCCCATTGTCGGCGGCCGTCGTCCAGCAAGGTGGTCAGTTCTGTGCCAGGCGCGTGTACACCGAGGAGCAACTCGGTCTCCGCCCAGCGTGTGGGGGCCCAATCCAACCAGGGCTGCAGCGCGAGCAGGTCGACGGACGTACCGGGATGCAGGTGGAAACCACCGCCGTGCCCCACGAGTTCCACACCCCGTCGCCGCAGGCGGAACACCCGCTGCCGCAAGCTGTTGCCTGCTGCTGCAGGGCGGTGTTGCGGCCACAGCAGCTGCGCCAGCTGGCCTGACGACTGATGCGCCCCCACCGCAAGTTGCCACAGCAACAGCGCATCCAGATCACCCAGCGCGGAACGACCGCCAGGCCCCTCGATGTGAGGCGTGCCCAGCAGATGAATCGTCACCGGACTGCGCGCCTGCGCGTCGTCTTCGTCGTTTTGTATGCCAACGGACTCGGACATGCTTGACCATCTCTCCCTGCCGGCTCAACGCTCGCTCAACTACACCCCATCATGGGGCACTGCCCTGCGGCACAGGACCAGCTCGTTCGAGCAGTTCGATCTCAGTAGTTTGCCTGTACACCCCGGGACGGGTACAGAGGCAGATCAAGTCGGTCCTGCGCCAGCGTGCGCACGACCTCCTCGGGAGTGAATCGGGTGACCTGCGCTGAAGCACCCGTTCACAGACTCACTTCCAGTACACCGCCCCACCGAAGACCGGCACAGGCGTGTAGTTGCGCGCAACGCTGCCGCTGCCGAGGATTCCCTCGCCCCAGCAGAGCACCCGGCCCTGGCGGGTCAACGCACAGCTGTGCTTGCCCTGCGACTGCAGCGCGGTCACGTCGGCCAGGTCCGGGATGTCGCGCGGGGTCAGCACATTCACCGGCACGCTCTGAGACGGAGGGAAGGCACCGATCGCTCCGGTACCCGCATAGCCCCAGCAAGCCACGCCGCCGCCCGCACGCAGCGCGCAGCTGTGGCTGTCACCCACGCTGATCGCCACGGCGTCGCTCAGGCCGGTCACCAGCGTGGGGCTGCTGCGTGCGGTGCTGCTGCCGTCGCCCAACTGGCCGTTGAGGTTGTTGCCCCAGCACAGCACCCGCTGATCACCGCGCAGGGCACACATGTGGGAGCTGCCGAAGCTCACCGACACGATGTTGGCCAGGCCGGCCACAGCCGTGGCCTGGTACACCGGTGTACCAGTGGGCGTCAGCACGAGACCCTGGGTGCCCCAGCAGGCCACCTGGCCACTGCGACGTACCGCGCAACTGCCGCTGCCTGCGGCCAGCGCCACCGCGTCGGTCAACCCGGCGACATCGACCGGGGTGCTGCTGGGGTTGGCTGTGGTGGCTGTACCCAGCGCACCGCCGCTGTTGCTGCCCCAGCAGCGCACCCCGCCGCCCGACCGCAGGGCACAGGTGTGGAAGCTGCCCGCTGCCACGGCGGTGGCGTCGGTCAGACCAGACACCTGCGTCGGTGTGCGGCTGTCGATCCGGGTGCCGTTGCCCAGTTGTCCCAGGTCGTTGCGGCCCCAGCACCACACGCTGCGATCGACTTTCAGTGCGCAGCTGGTCTGGGAGCCGGCGCTCAGCGAAACGACGCCGCTCAGGCCCGGCACGGCCACGGGGACTCGACGATCGACCACCGTGCCGTCACCGAGTTGGCCGTAGCTGTTGTTGCCCCAGCAGACCACCGTGCCATCCGCCTTCAGGGCGCAGCTGTGGTCGTAGCCGTCGGCCAGGGCATGGCCGATCGCCACCACGCGCAGCGGGCTGCCGTTGCGCTGGGCGCTGTAGTCGCCGGGCGCGCGCCAGACCTTGCTCACCGGGCTGCCGGAGCTGTCAGCACTGCCATCGCCCCAGCGCCAGGTGGCTGCGCTGCCGGCCAGGTCGCTGTAGAGGTAGAGCCGGTCGGTCATGACACGCCCTGGGGCGGCTGAGTCGGTGGCGGTGGCCGTGACCCAGAGCTCCGCGCCTCGGGTCGTGACGCTCCCGCTGGCATTGCCGATGCGTACGCTGTAGCGCGCTCCGTCGTCTACCAAGGTCAGTGCCGGCGTCGTCAGGCTGGCCGACCGCGCGCCGGGTACTTCCACGCCGTCTCGCAGCCACTGGTAGGTTGCAGCCGTGCCGGTGCTGGCCTCCACGCTGAAGGTGGCCGTCTGCCCCGCATGGGTCTGGACCGTTTGCGGCGGGCGGGTCACCGTGATGCCGCTGGTGTCGACCCTCAGCGCGGCGGCCTGCGTGGCTGAACTGGCTGCGAAGGTGCCGCTGCCGTTCCAGCCCCAGAGGCTGCCGTCACCCAGCAGCACGCTGCAGCCAGTGGCGCAGGACAGGGCCACGGCTCCGTCGAGCCGCGGCATCGCGGTTGGTGCGTAGAACGACGAGGCGTTTCCCTGCCCGTGCGAGGCTCCCCAGGTCCACAGGCGCCCGTCCTGGGTGATCGCTGCGGAACCTCGGCTCATCGCCCCGAGTGCGACCACGCGGCCGAGACCTGGCACGGCAATGGCCGCATCCACGGGCACGGGTGAGCCACCGGTACCGCTGCCCAGCTGGCCTTCGTCGTTCAAACCCCAGGCGATGACGCTGCCGTCGCGTCGCCGAGCGAGGCAGTGCGATGAGGTTGCGCAAGCGATGTCGGCAACGTCGGTCAGACCGGTGACCTGGCGGGCGCTTCCGGTGTGGGTGGTCACCGGACCAGAGGGACCCATGACGACCTGGGCGCTCCAGGACAGCTGCCAGACCGTGCCGTCGCTCTTGATGGCCAACGGCATGGACCCGCCGGTGAGGCCGAGCGCCAGGCGGGCAACGCCGCTCAGCCCGGCAATGCTGCGCGGTGTGACGGTGCTCGCGCCGCTTGAGCTCACGCTCTCGACGCCTGGCAGATGCCAGACCGTCCCGTCGTTACGGAGCGCCAGTGTGTATCCGACCACCGTCAACGCCGAGTTCACCTGGTCGATGCCGGCAATCACGCGCGGTGCCGTCGTGCTGTCGCCGCCGTGCGCGCCCCAGCGCCACATCCTGCCGTCGGCCGAGACGGCCAACGATGCGGAGATGTCCACCGCCGTCAGACCATCGACGATGCGTGCGTCCGTGCCCGACACCGGCGTCGTGGGGGCCCGATCCAGCGAGGCTTCGCTGCCGAGCATCAGCACCTTGCCGTCCTGGCGCAGTGCCAGGGTGTAGCCATCGCCCTGGTACAGCTTCATGGTGGCCGTCGAGGTCGATGCCGCCGTCACCGTCAGCACCGCGTCGGCACTCGTGGCCGAACTGGCGTTGGCGTCGGTGACGCGCACGCTGAACTTCGCGCCGTTGTCGGCCAGCGTCAGCGCGGCGGTGGTGTAGCTGGCGGCCGTGGCACCGGCGACGTCGGCGCCGTCGCGCAGCCACTGGTAGGTGAGTGTGCCGGTGCCGGTGGCCGCCACGGTGAAGGTGGCGGTCTGGCCGACCGTGGCGCTGGCGGACTGCGGCGAGCTGGTGATGGCTGCAGCCGGGTCGGTGACCGTGAGTTTGGCGGCTCGGCTGGTGGCGCTGCCGGCGTTGTTGGTGACGACGACGCTGAATTCGGCACCATCGTCGGTGTTGGCCGTTGCCGCGAGTGAGTAGGCGGCGGCGGTAGCGCCTGCGATGGCACTGCCGTTGCGGCGCCACTGATAGGTCAACGTGGCGTCACCAGTGGCCGTCACGTTGAAGCTGGCCGCTGCGCCGGTCGTCACGCTGGCGTCCTGCGGCTGTGCCGTGATGGTCGGGGCCTGCGGACCGGACGGAGTGCTGGTGTCATCGCCTCCACAGCCAATGACCCCCACGCAAACGAAGGCCGGCAGCAGCCAGCGTCGCAGCCTTTGCACCATGGATCTCATCTCGAACCTCCTGTGTGTTGAGCGCACCCCCCGGGGTGCAGGGAGGTTGTAGGCCCCAGGGCATTACTGGCGGGTTACTGGCAGGAGCCTGGCCCGATCGGGCGTGCTCAGGGCGCCACGGTCACCGCCAGCGTGGCCACTGCGCTCAGGCGGCCGGCCTGGTCCTCGGCGGCACCCCACAAACCGCCCGGCAGTTCCTGCCAGACGAGCACCTGGTAGAGCGCAGCGTCGTCCGTCACTGACAGCGGCCCGGTTGTGTAGCTGGCGGCATCGGCACCCTCGATGGGCGTGCCATCGCGTGACCAGCGGTAGCGCAGCACGGTGTCCGATGTGCCCACGGCCTGAACCGCGAAGGTGGCGGTCTGGCCGCTGGTGGCTGCAACGCTTTGGGGCTGGATCGTGATGCCCGGGCGCAGGTGGATGTGGGCGGTGCCGCTGGTTGAGGTGTGCTCCGAAGAGGAAACCACCAGTTCGATGCGGGCGCCGTGGTCGCTGTACGCCACGTTCGGCAGTTCCCAGGTCGGTCCCGTGGCTCCCGGGATGTTGACGCCGTCGCGCCGCCACTGGTAGCTCAGCGTCGTCCGCCCGTGGGTCTCGGCCACAAAGGAGGCGGTGCCGCCCGCATCAACCACGCACAGCAACGGAGTGATGTCGACGTGAGGCGGATAGTCCTCGCAGACACCAATGAAGTTGCACCCAGCCAGTGGCAGGCCGAGCAGTGCAGCCCCGTGCAGCAGTGCGCGGCGGCGAGTGGGGCTGGCGGCCAGGCGCGACTGGGCGCTGGTCGAAGGGGTTGGCATGACGGGTCGTCCTCCGTGCAGGGGTTCCCGCACCGGGAGTGGGCGGGGCTGGACATCGGGTGTAGCAGTGCCTGCGTTACTGCTGGGTTACGGGCCTGGTGCAGACGATCCCGGGTGAACCATCGAGATGACAGCGCCCGCGCTATCATCTGCAACCATGCCGACCGTCGTGCTCGACACCAACATCCTCGTCGCCGCGATGCTGCGAGGCGGGGGAGCGGCCCGGGAGGCGCTACGGGCGTGCCTTCGCGGGTGCTGGCAACCAGTGATCGGACCGGCGCTGCAGTCGGAGTACGAGGATGTGCTGGGCCGTGATGGGCTGCTGTGCGGCGTTGCCTTGACGGCCGATCAGCGCAGCGAGTTGCTCGACGGCTTCCTGGTGTGCTGCCGCTGGGTTGAGGTGTTCTACGCTTGGCGCCCGAACTTGCCTGATGAGGCGGACAGCCACTTGATCGAACTGGCCGTCGCGGCGCAGGCCGATGCCATCGTCACGCGCAACCTGCGTGACCCGACCCAGGGCGAGCTCAGGTTTCCCGGGCTGCGGGTGCTGACACCCGAGGCCTGTCTGGAGGCGTTTCCATGTCCACCCTGACCATCCGTTTGCCCGACGAGAAGCATGAGCGCCTCAAGGCGCTGGCGCGTGCCAACGCGGTGAGCGTCAACCGGCTGATGGACGAGTTGGCCACCGTGGCGCTGGCGAACTACGACGCGCGGGTGCGCTTCCAGGCGCGTGCGGCGCGCGGTGGCGCATCGCGTGGGCTGGAGCTGCTGGAACTGCTCGATCGCGCCGAACGTGAACCACCCGCCGCCACCGAGGCCGGTTGATGATCCTCCCCTGCCAAGAACGTACCCAGAGGAAGCCCATGATGACGAAGAAGAACCCGCTCTCGTTCCGCCGCGTCGCCGTCGCCGCCGTGGTCCTGCTCGCCGCCGCCGGGCTGACGCATGCTGCCGGCACGCTCACGGTCTGCACCGAAAGCTCGCCCGACGGGTTCGACATCGTGCAATATGAGTCGCTGGTGACGCAGGACGCGGCCGGGCTGACGATCTATGACCAGCTGCTGCACTTCAAGCCGGGCAGCACGGAGGTGGTGCCGGGGCTGGCGGAGAAGTGGAGCGTGAGCCCGGACGGGCTGACCTACACCTTCAGCCTGCGCAAAGGGGTGAAGTTCCACGCCACGCCCTGGTTCAAGCCGACGCGGGACTTCAACGCCGACGACGTGCTGTTCTCCATCCAGCGCATGGCCGACAAGGCGCACCCGGCGCACGGGGTGGCGAAGAACGGCTACATCTACTGGACCGGCATGGAGATGTCCTCGCTGGTCAAGTCGGTCAGCAAGGTGGACGAGCACACCGTGCGCTTCGTGCTGACCCGGCCGGAGGCGCCCTTCCTGGCGAACATGGCGATGTCGAGCATCGGCTCGATCTCCTCGGCCGAGTACGCCGCGCAGTTGCAGAAGGAAGGCAAGCTGGACCTGCTGAACACCCAGCCGGTGGGCACCGGGCCCTTCGTCTTCAAGAGCTACCAGAAGGACGCGGTGGTGCGCTTCACCGCCAACGCCGGTTACTGGGGCGGTGCGCCGAAGGTGGACAACCTGATCCTGGCGATCACCACCGACCCGAACGTGCGGGTGCAGAAGCTCAAGGCGGGCGAGTGCCTGATCGGCACCAACATGAAGCCCGACACCGCCTCGGTGTTCGACGGCGACGCCAACGTGCAGATGCTGCGCAGCTCGCCGCTGCTGACGGCCTACATCGCCCCGAACAACAAGCGCAAGTGGACCAGCGACAAACGGTTGCGCGAGGCGCTGTGGCTGGCCTTCGACAAGAAGACCTACATCCAGTCGGTCTACGGCGGCAACGCCAAGGCGGCGGCCAGCTTCCTGCCCCCGGGCATCTGGAGCTACGACGCCGCGCTGGCCGAGCGCAGCAGCCCGGCGGCGCTGGACCGGGCGCGTGCGCTCGTCAAGGCCAGTGGCTACGACGGCAGCGAGCTGACGCTGGTCACGCGCATCGGCGGCAGCATTGACGGCAAGCGGGCCGCCGAGCTGATGCAGGCCGACTGGGCGAAGATCGGCGTGAAGGTCAAGGTGCAGATGATGGAGTGGGGCGAGCTGCTCAAGCGCACCGGCAAGGGCGAGCACGACATCACCTTCCTGAGCTGGGCGGGCGACAACGGCGACCCGGACAACTTCTTCACCCCCAACCTGAGCTGTTCGGGGGTGGAATCCGGCGGCAACAAGGCGCAGTGGTGCAACAAGGCCTTCGAGGAGCTGATCGCCACCGCGCGCAAGACGGCCGACCCCAAGAAGCGCACCGAGCTCTACCGGAAGGCGCAGAAGCTGGTGTACGACGACGTGGCGCTGATCCCGACCGTCTACCCGGTCAACATGACGGCGCTGAACAAGAAGGTCAGCGGCTACGTCGCCAGCCCGTTCTCGTGGAACGACTTCAGGAACGTCAGCGTCAAATGATCCCCCCCCGTTGCGGCTCACGCCGCTCCCCCCCAGGGGGGCGCCACCGGTGGACCTGCAGAGCCGGATCCACGGTGGCTGCCGGGCAACGCGTACCCCCTTCGAGGCGTAGCTGACGCATGTTCGCCTTCGTCCTCAAGCGCCTGGCGCTGGTGGTGCCCACCTTCCTGGGCATCACGCTGCTGGCTTTCTCGCTGATCCACCTGATCCCGGGCGACCCGGTGCAGGTGATGGTCGGCCAGCGCCGGCTTGACCCGGCCTTCCACGCCGAGATCCTGCACAAGCTGGGCCTGGACCTGCCGCTGTACCAGCAGTACGTCAACTACCTGGCCAAGGCGCTGCGGCTGGACCTGGGCGAGTCCTTCATCACCCACGAGCCGGTGTGGAGCGAGTTCCTGCGGCTCTTCCCGGCCACGCTGGAGCTGTCGCTGTGCGCGCTGCTGATCGCTACTGTGCTGGGCCTCACGGCCGGGGTGATCGCGGCGATCAAGCGCGGTTCGCTGTTCGACCACGGCGTGATGGGGCTGTCGCTGGCCGGCTTTTCGATGCCGATCTTCTGGTGGGGCCTGCTGCTGATCATGTTCTTCTCGGTCGAGATGCGCAGCATCGCGCCGGAGTGGGCGCTGCCGGTGTCCGGGCGCATTGCGCTGGAATACGACATCGCGCCGCGTACCGGGCTGATGGTGCTGGACGCCTGGCTGTCAGGCGAGCCCGGCGCGGTGCGCTCGGCACTGTCGCACCTGGTGCTGCCGGCCATCGTGCTGGGCACCATCCCGCTGGCGGTGATCGCGCGCATGACGCGCTCGTCGATGCTGGAGGTGCTGCGCGAGGACTACGTGCGCACCGCCCGCGCCAAGGGCCTGGCGCCCTGGCAGGTGGTGGGCGTGCATGCGCTGCGCAACGCGCTGGTGCCGGTGGTGACGGTGATCGGCCTGCAGGTGGGCACGCTGCTGGCCGGCGCGGTGCTGACCGAGACGATCTTCTCCTGGCCCGGCGTGGGCAAGTGGCTGATCGACGCCATCGCCCGGCGCGACTACCCGGTGGTGCAGGGCGGCATCCTGATCTCGGCCACGCTGGTCATCAGCGTCAACCTGCTCGTGGACCTGCTCTACGGCCTCGTCAACCCGCGCATCCGCCATGGCCGCTGATCCGTCGTCCGACTCGTCCGTGGCGTCCCTGGCGAGCGCGGCCCCGCCGCCCCCTGGCCCGCTGCGCGAGTTCTGGGTCGCCTTCTCCGCCAACCGGGGTGCGCAGGCTGGCCTGCTGGTGTTCGGCCTCGTCGTGCTGGCCGCGCTGTTCGCGCCCTGGCTGGCGCCGCACGACCCCACCGAGCAGTTCCGCGACGCGCTGCTGTCGCCCCCCCGATGGAACGGTGGCGACGCCCGCTTCCCGCTCGGTACCGACGACGTCGGCCGCGACATGCTCTCGCGCCTGCTGCATGGCGCGCGCCTGTCGATGCTGATCGGGCTGGCCACCGTGCTGCTGTCGATGCTGCCGGGCATCGTGCTCGGCCTGGCCAGCGCCTTCTGGCCGCGCGGCTTCGGCACCGCGGTGCTTCGGCTGATGGACGTGATGCTCGCGCTGCCCAGCCTGCTGCTGGCGATCGCGGTGGTGGCCATCCTCGGCTCGGGGCTGCTCAACACCGTGCTGGCGATCGCCTTCGTCTCGCTGCCCAGCTACGTGCGGCTGGTGCGCGCCTCGGCGATGGCCGAACTGGGCAAGGACTACGTGGTGGCCTCGCGCCTGGCCGGCGCCGGCCCGCTGCGACTGATGTTCGACACCGTGCTGCCCAACTGCCTGGCGCCGGTGATCGTCACCGCGACAATGGGTTTTTCCGACGCCATTCTGTCCGCCGCCGCGCTCGGCTTTCTTGGCCTGGGTGCCCAGCCGCCGCTGCCCGAGTGGGGCACGATGCTCGCCTCGGCGCGCGACTACATCGAGCGCGCCAACTGGGTCGTCACGCTGCCGGGCCTGGCGATCCTCGTCACGGTGCTGGCGATCAACCTGATGGGCGACGGCCTGCGCGATGCGCTGGACCCGAAGCTCAAGCGCCTCGCATGAAGCAGACTGTGTCGACACGAGCCAACGGGCCGAGCGCCGGGCCGCTCCCAAGCGGGCCCGCCGTCCCCTCGGGGGACCGGCCAGCGTACTCGCTGGACGAGGGGCACCAATGAGCTTGCTCGAAATCCGTAACCTCACGGTCGAGTTCGGCCCGAAGGAACGACCCTTTGCAGCTGTGCAGGGCCTCGACCTGGATGTCGAGCGCGGCGAGTTCCTCGGCATCGTCGGCGAGTCCGGCTCCGGCAAGAGCGTGGCGATGCTGGCGCTGATGGGTCTGGTCGAAGCGCCCGGCCGCGTCACCGCCGACCTGCTGCGCTTCGACGGCCAGGACCTGCTGAAGCTCAGTGCCCGCGAGCGCCGCCGCATCACCGGCCGCGACATCGCGATGATCTTCCAGGACCCGATGACCAGCCTGGACCCGAGCTACACCGTGGGCTTCCAGATCATCGAGACGCTCAAGGTCCACCAGGGCGGCCCCAAGGCGCAGCTGCGCGAGCGTGCGCTGGAGCTGCTGCGCCTGGTCGAGATGCCCGATGCCGAGGCGCGGCTGGCCGCCTACCCGCACCAGCTCTCCGGCGGCATGTGCCAGCGGGTGATGATCGCCATCGCGCTGGCCTGCTCGCCCAAGCTGCTCATCGCCGATGAGCCCACCACCGCGCTGGACGTGACCGTGCAGGCCCAGGTGCTGGAGCTGCTGATGCAGCTGCAGCGCCGCCAGGACATGGCGCTGCTGCTCATCACCCACGACCTGGCGCTGCTGGCCGAGCGGGCCCGCCGCATCGCCGTGATGTACGCCGGCCAGCTGGTCGAGCTGCAGGGCGTGCCGGCGCTGTTCGACGCGCCGGCCCACCCGTACACCGAGGCGCTGCTGGCCTCCATTCCCGAGCGCAGCCGCGGCGCCGCGCGCCTGCCGACGCTGGCCGGCAGCGTGCCCGGCCAGTACGACCGGCCCGCCGGCTGCCTGCTGGCGCCGCGCTGCGCCTACGCGCAGGCCCGTTGCGGCAGCGAACGCCCGGCGCTGGCCGCCGCACCCGGCCAGCCTGACGGCGCTCAGGTGCGCTGCTTCTTTCCCCTTACCGCCACGGCGGCCCCGCCGGCATGACCGCAGCATCATCCCTCACCGGCGCCGCCCCGTTGCTGGTCGCCGACGACCTGAGCCGCCACTACCGCGTCTCCCGCGGCCTGTTCCAGCCGCCGGCCACGGTGCGGGCGCTCAATGGCGTGAGCTTCACGCTGGAGCGCGGGCGCACCCTCGGCGTGGTGGGCGAATCCGGCTGCGGCAAGTCCACCCTGGCGCGTGCGCTGACCGGTGTGGAGCCGCCGACCGGCGGGCGGCTGCAGATCGACGGCCTGGAGCTGACCAGCGCCGACGCGGCCCAGCGCCGCCGGCTGTTCAGCCAGGTGCGCACCCAGGTGCAGATGGTTTTCCAGAACCCCTACGCCTCGCTCAACCCGCGCAAGCGCATCGCCCAGATGCTCGACGAGCCGCTGAAGCTCAACACGGCGTTGAACGCCGATCAGCGCCGCCAGCGCGTGCAGGACGCCCTGGCCCTCGTGGGCCTGCGGCCCGAGCACGCCCAGCGCTACCCGCACATGTTCTCCGGCGGCCAACGCCAGCGCATCGCCATTGCCCGGGCGCTGATGCTGCGTCCGCCGCTGCTGGTGGCCGACGAGCCCACCTCCGCGCTGGACGTGTCGGTGCAAGCGCAGATCCTCAACCTGCTGCGCGACCTGCAACGCGACCTCGGCCTGGCCTACGTCTTCATCTCGCACAACCTCAGCGTCATCGAGTTCCTGGCCGACGAGGTGCTGGTGATGTACCTCGGACGGGTCGTCGAACAGGCGCCCAAGGTGGCCCTGTTTGCCCGCCCGCTGCACCCTTACAGCCAGGTGCTCTGGGCCGCGGTGCCGCGCCTGGACGGGCGGGCCGCCGTGGCCGCCGCCGCCCCGCCGGCCGTGCGCGGTGAGCCACCGTCGCCACTCAACCTGCCCAGCGGCTGCGCCTTCCACCAGCGCTGCCCGCACGCGCAGGAGCGCTGCCGCAGCGAGGTGCCCGAGTTGCGCCCGGTCGGCGCGTTGGGACAACGCGTGGCCTGCCATCGAGCGGGCGATCTGCCCGGCCAGCGCGCCTGATCCACCGGCCTGGCCGCTGGTTGCGCCGGGTTGGCACCCGCCCACCCGTTCGCGGCGCCGTGGTTCCGCATGGCTGCAATCCAAAGTGGGAAAGTTTCCCTCCTATTGCTGCGCCGCTGAAACCTGTGGAATCGGGCTGATTCCCCGCGCATGAAGCGTGGAATTGTTGCCACCCGGCAACGCGGCGGTAACCGGGCGATCAGGGGTTTTCACCATGCACCGCTGTGCGGCATCCAACGGGTTCTGCGCCCCAGCAGGGTGCAAATGTCGAACTTCCCGCCGGTTCCCGGCGGTTTGAGGCCAGCTTCGTGCGCGATCTGCGTGCGTGGCGCTGACAGGGTTTTCCTATGCTGCACAGCAACATGGCGAAACATTCTGGACACCACCTCAGACGACCCGTGACAATCGATTCACATTTCGACTGGCAACTGAATCGATGCACGTCCGCGTCGAAGCAGGGATGCTGGCGGTCTATCGATCAACCTTCGTAGGAGTGAGCGGCACATGTTTACGAGAACGAAACTCTCCCTTGGCCTGTTGGCGGCGTTTGGGACGTTGTCTGTTTTTGCCCCCGGGGCACAGGCGCAGACGCAGCAACTCGATCGCGTCGAGATCACGGGTTCCTCGATCAAGCGTGTGGCTGCCGAAGGGGCGTTGCCGGTCCAGACGTTCACTCAAGCCGACATTCAGCGCAGCGGTGTCACCTCGGTGACAGATTTCATCCAGATGCTGCCGGTGATGCAGGGTTTCTCCGTGGCAGCGGACTCGGTGGGTGGCGGTGGCGGTGGTGTGACCACGGCTTCCATTCACGATGTGGGCGAGCAATACACGCTGGTGCTGTTGAATGGGCGTCGTGTTGCGCCTTCCAACTCAGGCACGACGATTGACCTGAATTCCATCCCCTTGGCAGCGGTGGAGCGGGTCGAGGTTTTGACCGATGGTGCCTCCGCGCTGTATGGCGCCGATGCCATCGCTGGCGTCGTGAACTTCATCCTCAAGAAGGGAGCCGCGCCCTTCCAGATCGATGTGAAGGCGTCCAAGCCGATGCACAAGGGTGGCGAAAGCTACAACCTGGGTGTGAGCAAGGGCTTTGGGGGTGCGAAGGAGGGGTATTCGCTGTTCGCGTCGTTGAGTTACGACAAGAGCAAGGAGCTCAAGGCGAAGGACCGCGACTTTGCCAAGACGGGCATCATCGAGTTCAAGGACCAGAACGGGCGGGATCTGTATTTCTTCAACGGCTCAAGCCGTTCCGTTCCTCCGAACGTGGATGTGTACTACAGTGCCTCGACGACAGGTCGGCCGGTGTCATTCAATCCATATTTGATGGCCAATGGCAATTGCCCGGCTGATCATGTGGCAGCGGGTCGGCAGTGTATTTTTGATTACACGAGCACCGTCGAGATCTACCCCGAGCAGGAGCGGACCAGTCTCTTCCTGTCGGGTGATGTGAAGCTGGGTTCGTCCGGATTCAAGCTTTTTGCGGACGTCGGCCTTGTCGATGCGCACATCGTTTCCCGGATTGCGCCCTATCCGGCCGAGTTCGCGCTGGACAAGACGCACCCCTACTACGCGAAGTACATCGAGCCTTACCTGACCCAGCAGCAGCGCGATACGCTGACGGACATCAACGTCAAGTATCGTCTCTATGACATGGGGAATCGTGGCTACGACTACAACACGAAGACCAAACACATCGTTGCCGGCGTGGATGGCAATGCGGGTGGATGGGATATCAATTCTGCGCTGACGCTGTCCAAGCAGCGTCAGCTGCAGGACTATGTCTCTGGCTTCCCGTTGGCAGACAAGTTCGATGCCGCACTGCAGGCACAGCAGGTCGACCCGTTCGCCTACACGGTGGGCCAGATGCCAGCGTCGATGCTCAGCGCGCTCAACTCGACGCAGTTCATCGGAAACTACAACACCACCGACATCACGATGACCGGTGTCGATGCGCGTGCATCGCGGGAACTGTTCGCCACCGGTGCGGGCAGTGCGATGCTGGGTCTGGGGGTGGATGGCCGTCAGACGGGATTCAAGGTCAAGGCCAACCCTGCGGTCGCGAATGCGCAGATATTGTTCGATGATCCGCAGTCGGAATTCGACCTGAAGCAAAAGAGTGCGGGTCTCTTCACGGAGTTGCTGGTGCCCCTTGCCAAGGGCCTGGAGGTCACGGGCAGCGTTCGGTATGACTCCATTTCCGGCGTGACGGATGAGAAGACCGGCAAGGACTATGGCTCGACGCAGAGCGCCACGACCTACAAGGTCCATGGTCGCTACCAGCCGACGGGGAGCATGCTGTTCCGTGGTTCTTATGGAACCGGGTTCCGCACCGCCACGATGAAGGAAATCGCCCAGCCGCTGGTTGACTTTGGCGTCACCGGAGGTACTTACCAGTGCCCGTTCAATGCCGGCTATGACCCGCTTGGGTATTTTGCGGCAGGATATGTCTGTGACAACCTTCAAAAGGAAGTTTTCCAAGGGGGTAACGCCGACCTGAAGCCGGAGAAGTCCAAGCAGTGGTCACTGGGTACCGTGTTGGAGCCGATGAAGAATGTGACCGTCGGCTTGGATCTGTGGTCGGTGAGCGTGGACAATGCGGTGTCGAGTGTCAGCGAACGGCTCATCCTTCAGAATCCACAGAAGTACCTGAGCCTGTACACGACCAAGTACAAGTCTTCGAACAACAAGACCTACGTGGCCATCAAGGACATGCCGATCAATATCGGCAAGATGGAGAATCAGGGTATTGACTGGGACTTCCAGTTCAAGACCTTGACAGAAGTGGGGCAGGTCACCGGCAGGTTGGGCGGGACCTACCTGATCAAGTCTCGCTATACCACGCCTGGCACCAATGATCAGTGGGAGACGAGTGTTGGCAGGTTTGGCTCGAACGACGCGGTCAGTTTCCGGAACGTGTTTGCGGCCTCTCTGACGCTGGACACGGGCGCTTGGACGCACACCGCGAAGATGAACTATCGCAGCGGCTACGATGACATCCACTTCACGGCGGATGACTGTTCAGTGGACGATGGTACGGATTGCGTGGATGTGCAGTTGCGTGTGCCTGAATACATCACCTTCGACTGGCAGACCAAGTGGAGCCCGACCAAGTCCCTGTCGTTGGTACTCGGCGTGGCCAATATCTTCAACGAGGCGCCGCCACTGAGCCTGAGGAACACCGGTTCACACCAGCTGGGGTATGACCCCCGGTACGCCAGCCCCCTGGGCCGGACTTATTCGCTCGGGTTGAGCTACAAGTTCTGACCTGGATCGGTTGACGTCTCACGTCGGGCCCACAGTACGCTGTGGGCCTTTTCGCTTCAGGGCTCATGGCGTTGTGGGTACGGGCGCAATCGCTAGGAATGTGATGCCAGTGGTATCCTCCGCGACTTGTAAGTTCTCGTTTAGTTTTCTTTTTTGTGCCCCCGACGGGTTCTCGATGCCGGGGATGTGCGCATGGAGGTTGAAGAATGAAGGTTGATGCGAAGTCCGCGTTCATGTGGGCCTGTGCCCTGACGGGCGCGCTGGGTTGCGGGCTGGCGATGGCACAGGCGTCTGCGCCCGCCGTTTCAGCCAGCACGGCGGTGGCTGGAGCGGCGGCCGTGGCCGTCGATAACCCCTACGGCCTGTCGGCCCTCTGGGCCCAGAGCGATCTGGTGGCCAAGGGGGTGCTGGTGATCATGGCCATCATGTCCATGGGCAGCTGGTACGTGATCATCACCAAGCTGATCGAGCAGGCCCGCATGACCAAGCAGTCGCGCGAAGCGACCGCCTCGTTCTGGCAGGCGCCGAGTGTCAAGCAGGGCGCCGAAGCCCTGAGCGAAGGCAGCCCCTTCCGCTTCATCGCCGAGGCGGGCCAGGCCGCGTCGCAGAAGCACACCGGCCTGCTGGGCCGCATCGACTTGCATGAGTGGGTGTCAATGTCCCTGCAGCGTGCCACCGAGCGTGTGCAGTCGCGCCTGCAGGACGGCCTGGCCTTTCTCGCCACGGTGGGCTCCACGGCGCCCTTCGTTGGCCTGTTCGGCACCGTCTGGGGCATCTACCACGCGCTCACCGCCATCGGTGTGGCGGGGCAGGCGTCGATCGACAAGGTGGCCGGCCCGGTGGGCGAGGCGCTGATCATGACCGCCATCGGCCTGGCCGTGGCGGTGCCGGCGGTGCTGGGCTACAACTGGCTGGTGCGGCGCAACAAGGGCGTGATGGACGAGGTGCGTGCCTTCAGTGGCGACCTGCACGCGGTGCTGCTGGCGAACGGCAATGGGCCGGGCCATGGTGGCGGCCAAGCCGGCCGCGGCTGACCGACACCTGAACGGAGCGCAGCAACATGGCGATGTCCGTGGGTTCCAGCAGCGAGGAGGACGAGGTCGTCTCCACCATCAACACGACACCGCTGGTGGACGTGATGCTGGTGCTGCTGATCATCTTCCTCATCACGATCCCGGTGGTGAACTACTCGATCGCGGTCAGCCTGCCGAAGGAGCGCAACGAGGTCCGCGAGAGCAAGCCCGAGAACATCGTGGTGTCGGTCGATGCCAAGGGGGGCATCTACTGGTACGACGCCAAGGTGGCCAACACCGAGCAGCTGGTCGAGCGCCTGAAGAAGGTGGCCGTCAAGAACCCGCAGCCCGAGGTGCATGTGCGCGGTGACCTGACGGCGCAGTACGACTCGGTGGGCAAGATCGTCTACGCCTGTCAGCGCGCCGGGATCGCGAAGATCTCCTTCATCACCGAACCGCCGGTGCGCAGCTAGGAGCACAGCCGATGGGCATGAACGTGGGCCAGGGCTCCGGCGATGACGCCGAGCCGATCATGGACATCAACACCACGCCGCTGATCGACGTGATGCTGGTGCTGCTGGTGATGCTGATCATCACCATCCCGATCCAACTGCATTCGGTGAACCTGAACATGCCGGTGGGCACGCCGCCGCCGAGCGATGTAAAGCCGGAGGTGGTGAAGATCGACATCGACGAGAAGAGCGTCGTCTATTGGCAGGGGCTACCGCTGGCGGGCCGCTCGGAGCTGGAGGCCAAGATGGAGCTGGCGGCCGCGCAGGCGGTGCAGCCTGAGATCCACATCCGGCCGAACAAGGCGTCGAGCTACAACACCTTCGCGGAGGTGATGGTATCGGCACAGCGCAAGGGCTTGCAGAAGCTGGGCGTGATCGGGTCCGAGCAGTTCATCGGCCAGTGAGCACCCCCGGGCAACCACCCAGCCTGACAGACTAGGAGAGCGATCCTCATGGATCTGGAGTACCGACCGAAGAACCCCGCCGGCAAGTACGTCGGTGTGGGGTTCGTGGTCCTGTTGCATGTGCTGATCGTCTGGGGTCTCGTGTCCGGCCTGGCGCGCAAGGCGGTGGAGATCATCAAGAAGCCGATCGAGATGAAGATCATGGAGGAAATCAAGCCGCCTCCACCACCGCCGCCGCCGCCACCTCCGCCCAAGGAGATGAAGGTGCTGGACAAGCCGCCACCGGTGGAGGCGCCGCCGCCGCCCTACGTGCCGCCCCCCGAGGTGCAGCCGCCAACGGCGCCGACCGCACCGACGATCCAGGCGGTGCAGTCCACTCCGCCGGAGAAGCCGGCGGAGATCAAGCCGCCACCCCCGCCGGCGCCACCCGCACCGCCGGCGCCGCCGCCGGCTGCGCCGGCCAAGACAGAGATCGGCGTGGTCTGCCCGGGCCACAAGGAGTCGCTGCAGGCGGCGCTGGCCGGGTTGTACGACAAGGTGGGCGTCGAGGGGGTGGTGGTGCTGTCGCTGCGCTTCCGTGGTCACGAGATCGTGGACGTGAAGCAGGTGTCGGGTCCGCGCGAGTACTTCCGCGACGTGAGCCGTGCCGTCCGGCGGCTGGACTGCAAGGTGCCCGGCGGGGCCGAGACCTCGGCGACGCTGGAAATCTCCTTCCGGGAGCAGTGAGCCTGTTTGCCGGTCTTCCCCGCCAGGGGTGAGGGCAAAACCTCCCGGCTTGGCAGCCGGGAGAGGCTGCTGGCCGGCCGAGTGCAGGGATTCAGAACAGGCTGCGTTGCGGGCCGTGGGTGACCGGGGCCCGTGTGGCATCGCGGGCCACCGGTTGCTCGGTGGGCTGCCGCGGCGCTGGGGGGCGGAAGTGCCTCCGGTCCAGTTCAGGCCGGTCGACCGACAGCCCGTGCTGGCGGGCCAACTCGATGAGCTTGTTCTCCTTCTCTCGGCGCGACTCGGGGCCCGGTGGGCCGCTGCCATCGGCTGTCGCGTGCCGGTCCGGCTGGAGGCGGTACATCAGCATCGAGGCACCGGCCTTCGCGGCGGCCTCGATGACGTTGGCGAGGTCGGCGTCGTTGCGGTCCGACGCAAGTGACGCAAGCGATGGTTGGGGCGCCAGGTGCAGCGCCACCGGCACGCCGGCCTTGGCCAGCCGTTTCATCGCGGCGAGCCGTTCGGCTGGCGTTGGCGCGAGGGGCTCCCACTGGCGGCTCAACGCCTCGTCGAGGGTGCACAGGCTGATGGCCAACAGCAGGCGGGACTGCTGGGCCATTGGCAACAGCAGATCGACATCGCGCAGCACGCCGGTCGAGCGGGTGACGATCACGACCGGGTTGCCGCAGTCATGCAGCAGTTGCAGGATGCCGCGCGTGAGGCGCTGCGTGCGCTCGGCATGCTGGTAGGCGTCGGCGGTGGTGCCGAGCTGGATCGGCTTCACCTGGTAGCGGGGCTGGCGCAGCTCGTCGCGCAACTGCTCGGCGGCGTTCACCTTGGCGTACACGCGGGTGGAGACTGATGGGCAGCCCTGGCAGCCGAGCGTACAGCCCCGGTAGGGATTGACCGCCAAGCTGCCGCGCAGGCCCTCCCAGTCGTTGATCCTCAGCAGGCTCTGGCAGGGCTCGCCGATGACCTCGAAGGTCGGTTCGGGCGGTGACAGGGCATCCGCTGTGCTCGCCGGTGTCGCCGAGCGGGTGGGCCACGCTCGCTCGCGGACGACGGGGACCCGCGGGGGCTGGCGCTGTGGCGGCGGTGGCGAGGGCCATGCCGGCGTGCCTGGCAATGCGGGCAGGGTGGGCGGCCGCTGGAGCCGCTGCGGCGCTTCCGAGGTCGGTGTGCGCAGTCGGCCCGGACGCCTGCGCTGCGGGCCGGTGGTGACCACGAGGTCGTCGAACAGGGCGAGGCTGCCAGCCAGCAGGGCCGTGTCGCCGGGAGCCGCCGCGAGTGGCATGGTCGAGGCATGGGACATGCCTCGAAGTGTGCCACAAAGACTGTATGCAAATACAGTCTTTTGAGACCGGCGCTCAGGCCTGACTGAGCTGCTCCAACGCCTCGCCGAGCTCCAGCCAGCGCAGCTCCAGTTGCTCGACCTCGTCTTCCAGCTGCTTCAGCCGCCGCCCCTGGTCGGCCCGCTCGGCGGGTGGCACGTCGGGCAGGCCGAGGCCCTCCAGCAGGCGGGCCTGTTCGGCCTGGGCTGCGGTGAGCCGTTGCTCGATCTGCGCCTGTTCCTTCTTGAGCGGCCGGGCTTGCGCCTCCACCTTCTGGCGCGCCGCCGCCTGGGCCTTGCGCTCCTCCCGGCGGTTGGCTGCGCTGGGCTCGGTGCCCGGTGCGCTGGCGGTGCCGGCCGGCGCGCTGGCCGCCTCCCGTGCCGCACGGGCGGTCTCACGGCTCTGTTCGAGCAGCCACTTCTGGTAGTCGTCCAGGTCGCCGTCGAAGGGCTCGACGCGGCCCTTGGCGACCAGCCAGAACTCGTCGCAGACCTCGCGCAGCAGGGCGCGGTCGTGGCTGACGAGCATCACGCTGCCTTCGTACTCGTTGAGCGCCATCGACAGCGCCTCGCGGGTGGCGAGGTCGAGGTGGTTGGTCGGCTCGTCGAGCAGCAGCAGGTTGGGGCGCTGCCAGACCAGCATGGCCAGCACCAACCGCGCCTTTTCGCCGCCGGAGAGGCTGCCTACCGCCTGGCCGACCATCTCGCCGGTGAAGCGGAAGCGCCCGAGGAAGTCGCGCAGTTCCTGCTCGCGCGCCTGCGGCGACACCTCCTTGGCCAGGCGGATCATGTGCGCCAGTGGCCCCTCATCGGGGCGCAGCACGTCCATCTCCTGCTGGGCGAAGTAGCCTATCGCCAGGCCCTTGCCCTCCTGGATGCGCCCGCCCAGGGCCGGCTGCATGCGCGCCAGGGTCTTGACCAGGGTGGACTTGCCCTGGCCGTTGGCACCCAGGACGCCGATGCGCTGGCCGGGCAGCACGGACTTGGAGATGTCATTGACGATGACGGTCTCGCTGCCATCGTCCGCCCGGTACCCGACTGCTACATCGCTGAGCACCAGCATCGGGTTGGGCAGGCTGGCGGGCTCGCGGAACTCGAACTCGAAGTCCGCGCTGGTCAGCACCGGTGCGAGCTTCTCCATGCGCGCCAGTGCCTTGACGCGACTCTGCGCCTGCTTGGCCTTGGTGGCCTTGGCCTTGAAGCGGTCGATGAAGCGCTGCAGCTGGGCGATCTTTTCCTGCTGGCGGCCGAAGGCGGCCTGCTGCTGCGTCATGCGCTCGGCGCGCATGCTCTCGAAGGTGGTGTAGTTGCCGCCGTAGCGGGTCAGTCCGGCGTCTTCCAGGTGCAGCGTGACGCGGGTGATCGCATCCAGGAACTCGCGGTCGTGGCTGATGACGAGCATCGTGCCCTCGTAGCGCTGCAGCCAGGCTTCGAGCCAGACCAGGGCGTCCAGATCCAGGTGGTTGGTGGGCTCGTCGAGCAGCAGCAGGTCGCTGGGGCACATCAGTGCGCGGGCGAGTTGCAGGCGCATGCGCCAGCCGCCGGAGAAGCTGTTCACCGGCGCATCCAGCTTGGCAACCGGGAAACCCAGGCCGAGCAGCAGCGCCTGCGCGCGCGCCTTGGCGTCGAAGCCGCCGGCCTCGGCCAGCGTGCTGTGCGCCTCGGCGATTGCATGGCCGTCGCCACCGGCTTCGGCCGCCGCGACCGCCGCACGGGCGGCCACCAGGGGCGTGTCGCCGTCGAGCACGAAGTCGGTGGCGCCCTGGTCGGTCTCGGGCATCGACTGGGCCACTTCGGCCAGCCGCCAGCGCGGCGGCATCTCGACGTCGCCGCCATCGGCGTGCAGCCGGCCGGTCAACAGGGCGAAGAGGGAGGACTTGCCGGCACCATTGCGGCCGACCAGGCTCGCCTTCTCGCCGGGTTGGAGGGTGACGCTGGCGCCGTCGAGCACCAGCTTGCTGCCGCGGCGCAGGGAGAGATTCTTGAGTTGGAGCATGTCTGAGGGGCGCCCCCTGACGGGACGCAGGCGCGCAGTGTAGAGACTGCGCGGGCCGCCCCGGCGGCCACGGCACTGGACCAGCGGTTCAACGGGCCGCGGAGGTGCTGCCCGCGGGGGCCGGCGCGGCCGTTGCGGTCGTCGGTACCGTCGATGGCGTGGGCGCTGGGCTGGGCGCCTCCAGCAGGCGTTGGGCGGCGATGGCCCGGCCCAGCTCGATCACCGCCATCGCGTAGTAGGCCGACCAGTTGTAGCGGGTCACGACCCAGAAGTTCTCGGTGCCGGCCACGTAGCTGGGCGCGGCCGTGCCGTTGTGCAGCTGCACCAGGGCCAACCGGCCGTCGCCCGCGGGGGCACGCTCCAGCACGGCGCCCAGGGCCTGCATCTGCGAGGCGCTGAAGGTCGGACGGATGTCCGGGGCCAGCAGCGTGGCCAGTGCCGTGCCGTCGGCCGGCGGTTTCACGCTCAGATGGGTCACGAGGCCGGCCTGCCAGCCGTGCGCAGCCAGGAAGTGCGCGACGCTGCCAATGCTGTCCACGGCGCTGCGCTGCAGGGCCACCTCGCCGTCGCCGTCGAAGTCCACCCCGTAGCGCGTCCAGGAACTGGGCATGAACTGGCCCCAGCCGATCGCGCCGGCATAGCTGCCGCGCAGCGCCTGCAGGTCCAGGTTCTGGCGGTGCGCCAGTTGGAGCAGGGCGGTGAGCTCGTCGCGGAAGAAGCCGCTGCGGTCGCTGCGCCCGCTGGGGAAGTCAAAGGCCAGCGTGGCCAGGGCGTCCAGCACGCGAAAGCCGCCGGTGATGCGCCCGTAGAAGGTCTCGACGCCGATGATGCCGACGACCAGCTCGGCCGGCACGCCCCAGCGCTGCTCGGCCGCCGCGAGCGCTGCGGCATGCTCGGCCCAGAAGGCCACGCCGGCCTCGATGCGACGTGGCTCGATGAAGCGCTCCCGGTAGGCCTGCCAGTTCTTGGGCGTGCCCACCGGGGGCGGCATGATCAGCCGCGTGACCTGGGGCACGTGGCGGGCTTGGCCGACGGTGCGCTCCAGCCACGCCAGGTCCAGGCTCGGGTCTGCCTCGTTGAGCGAGCGCATGTAGCTCTGCACGTCCTCGCGCAGCCCGTACGGAGGCAGGTTCGTCGGGGCTCGGGGCGCGGCATGGGCCGCCTGTCTGGCAGGCTGGCGGCTGCCGGACGGGGCGGCCGCGGCAGATGGCAGCGCCGGGGGGAGCAGCAGGCCGCTCAGGGCAGGGAGGGCCAGCAGGGCCGGGATGCGCAAACGTGAAGCCTTCATGTCGGCTGCGAGCATACGCGGCCGGACGCCGCGGGCGCCGCTCCCGGTTCGGCGGGGTGCCACCCCATGGGCGCAGGGCTTGCCGCGCGCTAGGATGACGTGGTTGATAAAGCACACCGAGCACCGAACGAGGAGATCGCCCCATGCTGACCACCGATGACCCGCTGCTGCTGCGCCACCAGGATGCCCGTGGCGTTGTGACGCTGACGCTCAACCGGCCCCAGGCCTTCAACTCGCTGTCCGAGGACATGCTGGCGGCGCTGCAGAAGGAGTTCGAGGCGCTGGCGGGCGATGAGTCCGTGCGCGTCGTGGTGCTGGCCGCGGCAGGCAAGGCCTTCTGCGCCGGCCACGACCTGAAGGAGATGCGCGCGCAGCCCTCGCTGGCCTACTACCAGTCGCTCTTCGCCCACTGTGCCAAGGTGATGCTGGCCGTCCAGGCCCTGCCGGTGCCGGTGATCGCCCGGGTGCATGCGGTGGCGACCGCGGCCGGCTGCCAATTGGTAGCGATGTGCGACCTGGCGGTGGCGTCCAGCAACGCCCGGTTTGCCGTCAGCGGCGTCAACCTGGGGCTGTTCTGTGCGACGCCGAGCGTGGCCCTGTCGCGCAACATGGGCCGCAAGCAGGCCTTCGAGATGCTGGTGACGGGCGACTTCATCAGCGCCGAAGAGGCGAAGCAGCGCGGCCTGGTCAACCGCGTGGTGCCGCTGGAGGCGCTCGATGCGGAGGTGGAGAAGCTCGCCGCCAGCATCGTGGCCAAGCCTCGCGTGGCCATTGCCATGGGCAAGGGCCAGTTCTACCGCCAGCTGGAGATGGGCATCGGCGCGGCCTACCAACTGGCCGGCCAGACCATGGCCTGCAACATGATGGACGACGCCGCGCTGGAGGGCGTGCAGGCCTTCATCGAGAAGCGCCCGCCGGACTGGGCACCGAAAGCGGATTGAGGTCCGCTGCCATCGATGCAGAGAGCACAAAGGGCGCCGCGGCGCCCTTTGTCGTTGAGAGGCGGCCGCCTCACATCCCCGCGTAATTCGGCCCGCCGCCACCCTCGGGGGTGACCCAGTTGATGTTCTGCGTCGGGTCCTTGATGTCGCAGGTCTTGCAGTGCACGCAGTTCTGCGCGTTGATCACGAGTTGATCGGCGCCGTCCTTGTTGATGAACTCGTACACCCCGGCCGGGCAGAAGCGCGCTTCGGGGCCGGCGTACTTCGCCAGGTTGATCGCCACCGGCACGCCCGCATCCTTCAAGGTCAGGTGCGCCGGCTGATTCTCCTCGTGGTTCGTGTTGCTCACGAACACCGAGCTGAGGCGGTCGAAGGTGATCTTCCCGTCGGGCTTCGGGTAGTCGATCTTCGCGCACTGGTCGGCCGGCTTCAGGTACACGTGGTCCGGCTCGCTGCGGTGCAGCGTCCACGGCGGGCTGGAGACGCCGATCTTGGGCAGGAACCACTGCTCCACGCCCGTCATCAGCTCGCCCACCAGGCGGCCCTTCTTGAACCAGAGCTTGAAGTTGCGCGTCTGCTGCAGCTCCTCCATCAGCCAGCTGGCCTCGAAGGCCGCCGGGTAGGCGCTGAGTTCGTCCTTCTCGCGTCCGGCGGTGACGGCTTCGAACAGCGCCTCGGCGCAGAGCATGCCGCTCTTGAGCGCCGCGTGGCTGCCCTTGATGCGCGCGGCGTTCATCGTGCCCAGGTCGCAGCCCACCAGCGCGCCACCGGGGAAGACCATCTTGGGCATGGCCTGCGGGCTGCCGTTGTTGATCGCCCGCGCGCCGTAGCTCACGCGCTTGCCGCCTTCGATGTGCGCGCGGATGGCCGGGTGGGTCTTCCAGCGCTGCATTTCCTCGAAGGGGCTCATCCAGGGGTTGGTGTAGTCCAGCCCGATCACGAAGCCCAGCGTGACCTGGTTTCCCTCCAGGTGATACAGGAAGCCGCCGCCGAAGGTCTGGTCGTCCATCGGCCAGCCGGCGGTGTGCACCACGCGGCCCGGCTGGGCCTTCTCGGGCGGGACTTCCCAGAGTTCCTTGATGCCGATGGCAAAGCTCTGCGGGTCACGGCCGGCGGCCAGGTCGTACTTGGCCAGCAGCTGCTTGCCCAGGTGGCCACGCGCGCCCTCGGCGAAGATCGTGTACTTGCCCAGCAGCTCCATGCCGAGCTGGAACGAGTCGCCCGGCTCGCCTTCCTTGCCCACGCCCATGTTGCCGGTGGCCACGCCGCGCACGCGGCCCTGCTCGTCGTAGAGCACCTCGGCGGCGGCGAAGCCGGGGAAGATCTCCACGCCCAGCGCCTCGGCCTGCTCGGCCAGCCACTTGACCACCGCGCCCAGGCTGATGACGTAGTTGCCCTCGTTGTGGAAGTTGCGCGGCACCAGGGCATCCGGGATGCGCTTGCAGTGCTCGTGGCCCAGCACCAGGATGTCGTCGCCGGTGACCGGCTGGTTCAGCGGCGCGCCACGCTCCTTCCAGTCGGGAAAGAGTTCGTTCATCGCACGCGGGTCCATCACCGCGCCGGAGAGGATGTGCGCGCCCGGCTCGGAGCCTTTTTCGAGCACCACGACGTTGATCTCGCCGCCCTTGTCGGCCGCCAGCTGCTTCAGGCGGATCGCCGTGGCCAGGCCCGCCGGGCCGGCGCCGACGATCACGACGTCGTATTCCATCGACTCGCGTGGGCCGAACTGTTCGAGGATCTCCTGCGGGCTCATGTGGCGTCTTTCTTGTGGGTCGATTGATCCGGGGCTGTCAGCTGCTGGAAAGTCGGGTGGCGCAGCGACCCCGCCGGGCAGAGCGAAACGATTCTAGCGGGGGGGATCCGGGCGTCGCTGTCACCTGCGCTGCGCGGTGGACGCCGGCGAGTCGCCTGATAAGGCGCGCAGTCCCCGGGCTGCTCCGCGCGCCGAGGGGCCGGCTTTCGCTCTATGCTGACGACCGTGCCGCGGTCGTCAGCGGCCGCAGGTCTGCCCACCAGCCCCTCGGGGCCGGGCGTGACGCTGCCACCCACGGAGTTTGTTGCATGCTCACCCGCCCAGAACGCTTGGACACGCCCACTGAAACTGCCTCGCCCGCGCCGGACGGCGGATGTGCGGGTCCGTGTGCGTCGGGCGACTGCACCACCGGCGCCGGCGCCGGCGTCGGCACCGGTACAAGTGCCAGGACCGGCAGGCTGCCCCCGGTGCTGCCCTGCGAGGCCGGCGACGAGGTGGGCGGCTGCCCCTCCTGGCCGGCGATCTGTGCCTCCGAGCGCCGTCTGCGCCGCGCGCTCTGGGCCAGCGGTGCCAGCGTCTGGGAGTGGCAGCAGGCCGAGGACCTCCTTGTGATGGACCCCATCAGCCTGCCCGGCGGGGTGCTCAGGCTGCCGACGCTGTCGCCAGCGGAGTTCATGCAGCGCCTGCACCCGGAGGACGCCGAGCCCGCTGGGCAGACCTGGCGCTCGCACCTGCAGGGGGTGCGGCCGGACTTCGAGATGTCGCTGCGCCTGCCCCATGCGGGCCGGCTGCGTTGGCTGCGGCTGCATGGGCGCGCCGTCGAGCGCGGGGCGGATGGCCAGGCGCTGCGCGTCATCGGCACCGTCAAGGACATGACGGGCGAGCGCGAGGCTGCCGAGGCGCTCCAGGCCATGGCGCGCGAGCTGGAGCAGGTGGCCGGCCGCGATGGCCTCACCGACCTGCCCAACCGCAGCGGGCTGGAGAGCTACCTGACGAGCCGCCTGGGCAGCACGGGCGGCTTTGCACTGCTGCAGCTGGACATCGAGGGCTTCAAGGACATCAACGATTCCTACGGGCATGAGGCCGGTGACCGCCTGCTGCGGGCGGCCTCCGAGCGCTTGCGTGGGGTGATCGGCCCCACCCGCGACGGCCTGCTGGCGCGCTGGAGCGGCACCAGCTTCTGCGCCGTGCTGCCGCCCGACAGCGGCGAGACGGAGGTGCGCGCCACCGCACAGGGGGTGATCGCCGCGTTCTCTTCCTCCTTCGAGATCGGGGGACACCAGGTGTCGCTCACCCCCAGCATCGGCGCCGTGCTGGCCCACCGTGATGGCGACACCGCGGTGGAGCTGCTGCGCAAGGTCGATGTGGCCACCTGTGCCGCGCGCGAGCCCGGCCGCAACGGGCTGGCCTTCTACGACGCCGGGCTGGAGGACGACGTGCAGCGCCGCGTGCGCCTGTTCAGCCTGCTGCGTGCCGATGCCGAGCGCAACGGTTTCGCCTTCGTTGCGCAGCCCAAGGTCGATGCGGCCGGCCGCGCGATCGGGGCCGAGCTGCTGATGCGCTGGCCCACCGAGGCCTTCGGCTACGTCTCGCCGGTGGAGTTCATTCCGATGGCCGAGAAGCTCGGCCTGATCGGCCTGATGGGCCGCCACGCCCTGCACGCGGCGGCCCGCCTGGCCGCGCGCTGCCAGGCGGCCGGGCAGGCGCTGCCGGTGGCGGTCAACCTGTCGCCCAAGCAGCTGCTGCAGCCTGGCCTGGACCGCCAGCTGCTGCTGGCCTGCGAGCGCGCCGGCATCGCCCCGGCACTGCTGGAGCTGGAGCTGACCGAGTCGGCGCTGCTGGTGGGCATGGAGGTGGTCACGCCGGTGCTGCAGCGGCTGCGCCGGCAGGGCTTCTCGCTGGCGCTGGACGACTTCGGTACCGGCTACTCCTCGCTGAGCTACCTGCGCCAGCTGCCCTTCACCAAGGTCAAGATCGACCGCAGCTTCGTGATGGACATCGAGCGCGATGCGCGCGCGCTGCAGATGCTCGAACCGATGCTGCGGCTGTGCGAGGTGCTGGGCATGTCCACCGTGGCCGAGGGCGTTGAGACGCCCGCCCAGTTCGAGGCGCTGCGCCAGCTCGGCGTGCCCGAGTTCCAGGGCTACCACTTCGCGCGGCCGATGCCGCTGGAAGACTGGGCCCGGCGCGTCGAGCAGGCCGCCGGTGCGCCGGTGCCCTTGCCTGGCTGAGGAGTGTCCTGCGCACGGGTGGCCGTGCTGCTGCCTGGCGGGCGGGGCGCCATGCAGGGGCCTTGAGCGGCGTCAGCCCGGGCATCCCAGCCGCGTTTGCCGCCGGATGGCTCGTGCTATCTTCGTTGGCATCGCGGCCACCCACCGGCCGCACACAACGACAACGGAGCCTGAGAGCCATGAGTTATGCGATCGATCTATCCGGCCGGGTGGCCCTGGTCACCGGCGCTTCCAGCGGCCTGGGCGCCCAGTTCGCACGCACCCTGGCCAAAGCCGGCGCGGCGGTGGTGCTGGCGGGGCGCCGCACCGATCGGCTCAAGGAGCTGCGTGCCGAGATCGAGGGGCAGGGCGGCGACGCCCATGTCATCAGCCTGGACGTGACGGACGTGAGCAGCATCCAGGCCGCGGTGGCCCACGCCGAGACCGAGGTGGGCACGCTTGACATCCTGATCAACAACTCGGGCGTCAGCACCACGCAGAAGCTGCTGGACGTCGAGCCCGAGGACTACGACTTCATCTTCGACACCAACGTGCGCGGCGCCTTCTTCGTCGCCCAGGAGGTCGGCCGGCGCATGGTGCAGCGCGCCCGCGGCGCGGCGCCGGGCACCTACACGGGCGGGCGTATCGTCAACATCGCGTCGATGGCCGGGCTGCGCGTGCTCAGCCAGATCGGCGTGTACGCGATGAGCAAGGCTGCGGTGATCCACATGACCCGCGCGATGGCGCTGGAGTGGGGCAAGTTCGGCATCAACGTCAACGCCATCTGCCCGGGCTACATCGACACCGAGATCAACCACCACCACTGGCAGACCGAGGGCGGCCAGAAGCTGGTGCAGATGCTGCCGCGCAAGCGCGTGGGCCAGCCGCAGGACCTGGACACCACGCTGCTGATGCTCTGCGCCAACGAGAGCCACTTCATCAACGGTGCCGTGATCCAGGCCGACGACGGCTTCGGCATCTGATGCGCCCGGCACAGGAGGCCCGACGATGAGGGATCTGAGCCCGCTGGAAGCGCGTGTGGTCGCGGTGCTGGTCGAGAAGCAGGCGACGGTGCCCGACACCTACCCGATGTCGCTCAACGCCCTGCTGGCCGGCATCAACCAGAAGACCGCGCGTGAGCCGGTCATGAACGTGGCCGAGTCGCTGCTGCTGACCGCGCTGGACGAGCTGAAGTCGATGAGCCTGGTCTTCGAGGGCAGCGGCAGCCGGGTGGTGCGCTACGAGCACAACCTCGGGCGCGTGCTGGTGGTGCCCAGCCAGGCGGTGGCGCTGCTGGCCACACTGATGCTGCGCGGCCCGCAGACCGCCGCCGAGCTGCGCCAGCACAGCGAGCGGCTGCACCGCTTTGCCGACATCTCCTCGGTCGAGGCCTTCCTGGAAGAGCTGGCCGACCGCTACCCGCCCAAGGTGCAGAAGCTGCCGCGCGCACCCGGCGCCCGCGAATCGCGCTGGGTGCACCTGCTCTGCGGCCCGCCGGACGAGGCGCTGCTGCACCCCGCCCCCGCGGCGCCCGGCAGCGCCCCCGCAGCGGCGACGGCAGTGGACCTCGACGAACTGGCCGTGCTGCGCGCCGAGCAGCGCCAGCTCCACGCCGAGGTGGCCGAGCTGCGGGCCCAAGTGGCGCGCCTGGCCGGCGAGCTGGGCGTGGACCTGGCGGTCCCGGCCGCGCCGGCTGCCACCGCCGCCGCCGAGCCCGGGGCCTGAGCCATGCGCTTCCTGGTCCCCGACGACAAGAAGCTCACGCACGAGATGACCTTCCCGATCCGCTGGGGGGACATGGACGCGATGGGCCACGTCAACAACACCCTCTACTTCCGCTACCTGGAGATGGTGCGCCTGGACTGGTTCGACGCGCTCGGCCTGGCGCCCAACCCGGCAGGCGAGGGGCCGGTGATCGTCAACGCCTTCTGCAACTTCTACCAGCAGCTGGAGTACCCGGCGCAGGTGCTCGCGAAGCACTACGTGCGCAACCCCGGGCGCAGCAGCTTCGACACCTACGTAACGCTGGAGCGCAGCGACCGGCCAGGCCACATCCACGCCGCCGGTGGCGCCAAGATCGTCTGGGTCGACTTCCCGAAGCAGAAGTCCACGCCGCTGCCGGCGGCCCTGCGCGCGCTGGTCAGCTGAGGCGCGCCGCGGATCAGGGCGTACCGATAGGGCACGCCGCCACAGTGCGGCTGAGACAATGCAGGGATGACTTTTGGCCAGGCCCTTGGGCTGCTCGGCGCGCTGGCGCTGCTGCAGCTGATCCTCCTCGTTCTCCTGTGGCTGCGCCTGCGGGCCACCTCGCGCCCGGATCGGCTGGAGGGCCTGCTCGACGCCTGGCAGGACGCCCAGGACGGGCGCAGCCAGCGCCTGGCGCAGGACCTGCGCGGCGAGCTGGGCGAGAGCGCGCGCGGCACCCGGCTCGAACTCGGTAGCCGGCTGGCGGAGTTCCAGCGTGCGCTGCAGGCGCAATCCAGCGACGTGGCGCGCACACAGAACGAGCAGATCGACGCCTTCCGCGTCCAGCTCGCGGCGATGCAGCAGGCCGTGACCCAGTCGCTGCAGCAGGCGGGCGCGGTGCAGGCCCAGCAGGCCCAGGCGGCGCGCGAGGCGCAGGATGCGGCGCTGCAGCGCTTTGGCAGCGCCCAGGCCGAGCAGTGGCGTGCGCTCGGTGAGGCCAACGACCGCCGGCTGGGCGAGCTGCGGGGGGCGGTCGAGCAGCGCCTGGCCGGCGTGCAGGCCAGCGTCGAGGAGCGGCTGGCCGCGCTGCAGGCCGACAACGAGAAGCGCCTGGAGCAGATGCGCGCCACGGTGGACGAGAAGCTGCACGCCACGCTGGAAACGCGGCTGGGCGAGAGCTTCCGCCACGTGGCCGAGCGGCTGGAGCAGGTGCACCGTGGCCTGGGCGAGATGCAGGCGCTGGCGCAGGGCGTGGGCGACCTCAAGCGCGTGCTGGGCAACGTCAAGACGCGCGGCATCTTCGGCGAGGTGCAGCTGGCCGCGCTGCTGGAGCAGGTCTTTACCCCGCAGCAGTACGCGCTGAACGTGGCCACGGTGCCGGGCAGCAACGAGCGGGTCGAGTTTGCGATCCGCCTGCCCGGGCGTGCGTCGTCCGGCAGTGGCGCCGACGACACCGTGTGGCTGCCGCTGGACGCCAAGTTCCCGCGCGAGGACTACGAGCGCCTGCTCGACGCGCAGGACCGCGCCGACCGCGAGGCTGCCGACGCGGCCCACCGCGCGCTGGAGCAGCGCATCCGCGACGAGGCGAAAACCATCGCCGCCAAGTACCTGGCACCGCCGCACACCACCGACTTCGCGGTGCTCTTCGTGCCCACCGAGGGCCTGTACGCCGAGCTGCTGCGCCGCCCCGGCCTGGCCGAGGCGCTGCAGCGCCAATACCGCGTCACGCTGGCCGGGCCCACCACCCTGCTGGCGCTGCTCAACAGCCTGCAGATGGGCTTTCGCACCCTGGCGCTGGAGCGGCGCAGCTCCGAGGTCTGGCAGGTGCTGGGCGCCGTCAAGACCGAGTTCGCCAAGTTTGGCGACGTGCTGGAGAAGACGCGCAAGAAGCTGCAGGAGGCCGGCAGCACCATCGAGGCGGCCGAGGTGCGCACCCGCGCCATGGCGCGCCAGCTGCGCGGCGTCGAGGCGCTTGAACCCGGGCGGGCCGACGAGCTGCTGGGGCTGGCCGATGCGCCACCGCGCATCGACCTGGCCGACGGGAGTGCCGCCCGATGACGGGCGCCCTGGCCCGGGTGCCGGGCCGCACGCTGGCGGCCCTGGTCACCGCACAGATCTGCCTGCATGCCGCCATGTCCGGCCTGCGCCTGGCGCTGCCGCTGATGCTGCTGCGCCAGGGTCCCACACCCTGGTGGAGTGCCGAGGCGGTGGCCGGCGTGATGCTGGGGCTGTTCGCCCTGGCGCCGGTGGCGCTGGCGCTGCCGGCCGGGCGCTGGGTGGACCGGCGCGGCTACCACCGGCCGGTGCACGCCTCGGTGGCGATGGTGCTGCTGGCCGGCCTGCTGGCGCTGCCGTCGGTCTGGCTCCAGGGGGGATGGCAGCTGCTGTGGCTGGTGCCCGCCGCCACGCTGGCCGGCACGGGCTGCAACGTCGGCCTGATCGCGATGCAGCGCACCGCCGGCCAGCTGGTGCAGCGGGCGGCGCAGGCGGCTGATGACGCCGACCCGGCCGAGCTGCGCCGCGTCTTCAGCTGGCTGGGGTTGGCTCCGGCATTGAGCAACGTCATCGGCCCGGTGCTGGTGGGCCTGCTGATCGACGCGCAGGGCTTTGCGCTGGCCTATGCGGTGATGGCCGTGCTGCCCTTGCTCACCCTGGCCTGGTCGAGGCGCATCCCGCGTGAGCAGCGGCCGGTCTGGTCGCCCTCGCAGGCGGCGGCGCTGGCGGCCGAGCGCCATTCGCCGCTGGGCCTGCTGCGCCTGCCGGGCGTGGCCAGCCTGCTGGCGCTGAACTGGTTCTTCTCCAGCAGCTGGGACCTGCATGCCTTCCTGGTGCCGCTGCTGGGGCACGAGCGGGGCCTGAGCGCCTCGGCCATCGGCAGCGTGCTCGGTCTGTTCGCCTTCGCGGTGTCGGCGGTGCGCCTGCTGATCCCGCTGGTGGCGCGGCGCTGGAGCGAGCGCCAGGTGCTGACCGGCTCCAGCATCGTGGTGGCCGCCTGCTTCGTGGTCTACCCCTGGGCGCAGACGGCAGCGGCCATGGCCGCCTGCGCGCTGGTGCTCGGGCTGGCGCTGGGCGCGGTGCAGCCGATGATCATGACCACGCTGCACCACCTCGCGCCGCCGGCCCAGCAGGGCGAGGCGATCGCGCTGCGCTCCACCGTCATCAACCTCTCCAGCACCCTGCTGCCGATGGGCTTTGGCCTGATCGGCGCGGCGCTGGGGCCCTCGCTGCTGTTTCGCGGCATGGCGCTGCTGCTGCTGGTCGGCGCGCTGCCGCTGGTGGCGCGGCTGCACGCGGTGAGTTCGCAGGCCGGTTCATCCCCAGGTCCTCAGCCGCCGCCGCGCTGAGACCGCAGCAGGAAGCGGGCAGGGTCCAGCGCGTCGCGCAGCTCGCTGTCCACCGGGCAGGGCGCGCCCGTGACCCAGCTCGCCAGCAGCTCGGCGGCCAGCACCGCGCTGGTCAGCCCGCGCGAGCCCAGCCCGGTGCAGACGTACAGGCCGCCGTCGGCGTCGTGGCCGCGCGGCAGCTGCCGGGCGGCGTCCAGCCGGGCACCGGCGGCGCGGGCGCGTTCCAGCGCCGCCGCATCGACCAGCGGGCCGACCAGCGGCAGCCGGTCCGGCGTGGTGGCCCGCCAGCCGCAGCGCCCGTCCAGCTCGCCCGGCGTCAGGCCCAGCTGCCCCAGCAGCGCGGGCAGCGCGAGCTGATCGGCGGGCGCTGTGTCCCGCCGTTCAGCGCCAAAGAGCCCCAGCGCCGCGGCCCGCTGCAGGTTCTCCACGTGGTCGCCGTCGCGCACGGTCGGGTCATCGTCATCGAGCTGGGTGGTCGCGCCGGTCAGCACCCGGCCGTCGGGCAGCGCCAGCGCATAGCCGGCGCCTGCCAGGGCCGCACGCGGCACCCGCACCGCGCCCCGCTCGATCGCCCGCGCCGGCAGCACGGTGGTCTGGCCACGCGCCGCCGCCAGCGGCAGCGGCGTGGGCGCCAGCGTCGCCGTGTGCGCGCCGGCTGCCAGCAGGCGGGGGATGTCCAGCGCCTGCGCCAGCACCACCACCGGCGCATCGGCGATCGGCTGGCCCTGCTCATCGAGCGCCTGCCAATGGCGCCCACCCGCCGCAGCGTCGATCCGTGCCAGCCGCGCCACGCGCCGCCCGCCCAGAAAGGCCGCCCCCGCCAAGCGCTGTGCCTCGCCCAGCAGCCAGCCGCACCAGTCGTGTGGCGACAGCCAGCCTCCTTGCCCGAACCACCAGCCGCCCTGCGGCAGCGGCAGGCCGATCCGCGCGGAGGCCTCGCCCGCATCCAGCCAGCGCAGGAACGTATCCGGCAGGCCGACATCGGCGAGCCGCGCCTCGGCCCGCCCGCGGTCCAGCCGGGTCTCCAGGCGCAGGAAGCCGTCGACCCGGCCCGCCACCTCGCCACGCGCGATGGGCGGGCCCGCCAACTGCGCCGTGCGCAACCCGCCGGCGCGGAACCAGCGCGCGTGCAGGCTGTCCGGCGCGTTGAAGATCGGGTGCATCAGCCCGCCCGGGTTGCCGGAGGTGCGCCCGGCCGGCGCCGGCTCGGCGTCGATCACCTGCGCGCGCCAGCCCTGCTGCGCCAGCGCCCAGGCCGCCGCGCAGCCCGCCAGCCCGGCGCCGATCACGAGGGCCTCGCGTGCTGATGCGGGCGGCTCGCCGCTCACCGGCCGGAACGCCACCGGCGCCGGCGTGCGAAAGCGCGGCGCAAAGCGGGCCACCGTCATCTCGCGCTTGGCGCCAAAGCCCGCGCGCAGCTCGACCGTGAAGCCCGCCGACGCCAGCCCGTCGCGCACCGCCCGCGCGGCGCTCCAGGTGGCCGCAGTGGCGCCCGGCGCGGCGACCCGGCCCAGGCGCATGAAGACCTCCGGCGTCCACATGGCGGCGTTGCGTGCCGGCGCAAACCCGTCCAGGTAGATCGCGTCGGCCTCCAGCTGCAGCCCGCGCAGCCGCTCGTTCACATCGCCCAGCGCCAGGTGCAGCTGCACCCGGCCGTCCTCGAAGTCCAGGCGGTGCACATCCGGCGTGGCCAGCGGCCAGGCCGCCACCAGCTGCGCGGTCAGCCCGGGCAGCTCGCGCGCGCCATCGCTGGCCGCGTGCACCCGCGCAATGTCCGCGCGCGTGGCCGGGTGCTTCTCGATGGCCACGTACACCAGCCGCTCGCTGCGCCGCGGATCGTCCCGCCACGCCGCCCAGGTGGCCAGGAAGTTGTGCCCCAGCCCGAAGCCGGTCTCCAGCACCACGAACCGCTGCCGCCCCGCCCAGCGCTGCGGCAGCCCGTTGCCGCCCAGGAACACATGCCACGCCTGCGCCAGCGCGCCCTCGCTGCTGTGATACACGTCGCCAAAGTCAGGCGCGGTGGGGATGCCCTGCGGGTCGAACTCGATGCGGGCGGGGGTGATCGGGGAGCGGAGCATGGGCCGGGGCAAGGCAGACAGGCCCGGCATTGTCGGGCCGGTACGGGCGCTTGGCCGGGGGCGGGGGCTCAAGTGGCGGCACGGCCTTGACGCGGGACAAGGGGAGGGGTGAGCCGAGCATGGGCTTCGGCCGACCGGTCGGTGAAGCGATGAAGAAGGAAGACCAGCTTGCCGTGGTCGATGAACGGCCGGGTCGCCTTCTGAAGGGATGGCCACCCACGCTGCCAGGACGGTCTGCCTTGAACGGCACCCGACGAGCGCGTTCAATCCGGCGATAGACGCAAAGCTTGCAAGGTGGCACTCCCGACCAGATTGACGTCCTGCCCAGCGGCCGTCCGATGCCGATGGCCGACCTGCAGTTCGTAGCGTCGCGCCACGTTCGGTAAATCCCGCAACCGATACTCCCCAAACGCATCCGTCACCGCCCGCGCCACCACCTGGCCGGCGTGTGACAGCGTCACCTCCGCACCCTCGATGCACTCCTCCACCCCATCGCGCAGCGTCACCACGCTGCCCGCCAGCACCCAGTGGGTGAAGCGCTTCAGGTTGCGGTAGTGCACCCGGGGGCGAGTGCCGAGTTCGGGTTTCAGCACCTCCAGGCCCTGTTCGGCGGCGAGGGCGGCCATCTCGGCGTCGCTGACCTTCACGGCGCGGATCGCCTCCGTCGGGCAGGCCTGGGCGCAGCGCGGGGCTTTCCAGCCTTGGTCGAGCAGGTGGGCGTCGAAGATCCAGTGCTGGGGGAGTTGGAGTTCCTCGTTCCACCAGACGGCGCCGTAGGGGCAGGCGTCGACCAGGTCGCGCCGGCCGCGGGCGGCCTGGGGGTCGATGAGGACGATGCCGTCGTCGCGCTTCTTCACCGCACCCTGGCCCACTTTGACGCAGGGCGCGTCGTCGCAGTGGTTGCACAGCGTGGGCAGGTTGACGATGTCGACGATGGGCGCCTGGCCGTGTTCGGCTCGCTTCATCTCCAGCCAGTGGTGGCCGTGCAGCGGTTGCGGGGCGGCGTAGCCGGGGAAATCATTGCCGACGTGTTCGTCCTTCACCGCCAGCACGCAGTTGTTGCAGTTGTTGCAGCGGTCGATGTCGATGATGAGGTTCCACTTCGGCGTGCTGCTGTTCATGGTGTTCATGCCCGCACCTCCGCACCCGCCTGAGCACCCACGGCTGCGCGCGCCGGGGTGTTGAGCGGCCGTCGGCGCTCGGGCGGCAGCTCGCCGGCCCAGCGGCGCACCTGCACTTGCGCGGTCATCGCGGCGGTGGAGGCGGTCTTGGCGACCTGCTGGCGTTTGGGCGTGAGCAGGTTCATGCAGCCGCCGATGTCCGGCGATTCACCTGGCACGCCCAGCGGCTCGTAGGTGGCGCAGGACTCGAAGCTGTGCAGCACGCCGGCCGGCAAGGTGGCGGTGAGGTCGGCGGCGCAGATCACCGTGCCGCGGTCGTTGAAGACCTCCACCAGGTCGTGGTGGGCGATGCCGCGTGCGGCGGCGTCGGCCGGGCTGATGCGCAGGATCCACCAGAAGTGTCCGTCCTTCCAGACGCGGTGGTCGCGGATGTCCTTGATGGCGGAGTCCTTGCCGTCGCTCATGGTGTGGAAGGAGAAGCGCTGGTGCGGGGTGATCAATTGCAGCGGGTAGTTCACGCCGTGCTCGGTGTGCGGGCTTTCCCAGGCGGGGATGTAGCGGTTCAGCGGCGGGCGGTCCGGGCTCTCGGGGTCGAAGCGCTTCAATGACGAGGAGACGAACTCGATCTTGCCGGTCTGCGTCTGCAGGCCTTCGCCGTACTTGGAGGAGTAGGCGCCGGGCAGGGGGTAGGGCTCGGGCACGTCCTTCTGGCGCCCGTCGAGGTACCACTGCATGTCGCGCGGCGGGCGCAGGCCGGCAGGGGCGGGCGGCACGACGAAGTAGCCCTTCTTGAGGAACTGCCGCCAGCTGACGTGTTTAGGCAGGTCGGTGGAGTCGAAGACGCGGCGGCACCAGTCCAGCTCGGTCATGCCCTCGGAGAAGTAGGTGCCCAGGCCGAGGCGCTTGCAGATGTCCCAGAAGATCTGGTAGTCGGACTTCGACTCGCCCAGCGGCTCGATGCACTGGTGCTGCATCGCGATGACGCGGTGGTTGAGCTGCTCCTGCATGTGCAGGCCGAAGCCGCCGGCGTTGCCCCACTCGCCGATGTCGTCGCGCTCGAACTGGGTGCAGGCCGGCAGGATGATGTCGGCGAACTTCGCCTCGCCCTCGTCCCAGATCGACTGGTTGACGACGAACTCCAGGTTCGGGCTCTGGTACATCGCGACGAAGCGGCCCGACTCGCCGATGGTGCCGAAGGACGAGCCGCCGTAGCGGTAGAGCATCTTGACCTTCGAGTAACCGGGCGCCGGGTAGATCGTGCGGCGGAACTGGCCCTCGATCGAGCTGGGGTCGAGCGGGTAGCCCTCGGCCTGGCCCTCCAGGATGGCCTCGGGCAGGCGCTGGCGGGGGATGGTCTGCGTGACCGGGTTGACCGACACCAGGTGCGGCATGCGGGTGTAGTTGTTGGCGGCGGCGGCCGTCTGGTTCAGCTCGCCGGAGATGCCGCCCTCGGCGTAGCCGGGGAAGTAGAAGTGCAGGTCCACCGGCGTGCCGCCCTGCAGGTTGCCGAAGTTGACGCCCGGGCGGCCCCAGCCGCGCATGGCCATCAGCAGGATCATGGCGCGCGCCCACTGCGTGCCGTTGGCGCCGCGGCAGGCGCCGCCCAGGCCGCTGCCGCGCACCCCCGGGGCGAGATAGGTCTTCTTCTTGGCCCACAGGCGGGCCAGTGCCCGCACGTCGCGCGCCGGGATGCCGGTCTCGGCCTCCTGCCACTCGGGCGTCTTCGGGATGCCGTCGCTGTCGCCCATCACGTAGGCGCGCCACTCGTCGAAGCCGGTGGTGCGCCGGGCGACGAAGTCCCGGTCGTACAGGTCCTCGGCGATCCAGACCTGCATGATGGCGATCGCCAGCGCGTTGTCGGTGCCGGGGCGGATCGGCATCCACTTGCCGCCCATCATCCCGGCGGTGGGGCAGTAGTGCGGGTTGATGTGCACGAACTGCATGCCCAGCTGCTTGCCCCAGAGGCGGCGCTGGCCGCCGTCCTGCCCGCCGTAGGTGCCGAACTGCGATTCCGGGTCGCTGGACCAGAAGATGATCAGCTCGCACTCTTCCAGGCAGTCCTGCAGCGTGCCGTAGTTGGTCGGCGAACCGAGGCGGAAGCTGTTGCCCAGGTGGTGCATCGCGCCCCAGTACCAGCCCTCCCAGCTGTCCGGGTTGAGCGCCACGCGGGTCACGCCGATGGCGTTGCCGAAGCGCATCAGCGCGCTCAGGTAGTAGCCGACGTTGCCCCACTGGTGGTGGGAGGAGTGGTAGGTCGCGATGGCGCCCGGGCCGTGCTCGCGCTTCATGCGCAGGATCTCGCCGGCCACGATGTCCAGCGCCTCTTCCCAGCTGATGCGCTCATAGCCGCTGACGCCGCGGTTCGCCTCGTTGCGCTGGCCGGGAGGCTGGCTGGGGTCGAAGTCCACCCGCTTCATCGGGTAGAGCAGGCGCTGGTCGGAGTAGACGGTGGACTTCACCGCCAGCGCGTGCGGCGCCACGTTGGCACGGCGCTGCGGCCTGAAGACCTGGCCGCGCGCGGGCATGGCCCAGCTGGGTGCGTCCTCGGCATCGTCGAACTCGATGGGGGTGACGCGCAGGATGCGCCCGTCCTTGACGTAGACGAACAGCGGGCCGCCGTTGGTCACCTGGGTGAAGCGGCGCGAGCCGTCGGGCATCGGCAGGCCGCGTTCCAGGCCGACGGTGCGGATCAGGTTGAGCAGCTGCATGAACCAGGCGATGCCGTCCTCGTCGCCCTGCACCATGGCCTTGAAGTTCTTGGCCGCGTGCACGATCAGCGCCTGGTCCACGCGCGGGTCCAGGAAGCGCACGGCGGTGTCCAGGTCGCGGAACACCAGGCTCAGGTCCGGCTGGGCATGGATGCCGCGGCCGGTGGTCAGCACCCCGGCGCGGAAGCTGAACCAGCGGCCCTGGCTGCCGTCCTGCAGGCGGATCTGCGCCACGCCGTCGTAGCCGGCCATGTGGCGGGCAAAGGCGGGGTGGCGGCGCGCGAACAGGCGCATGACCTGCGACAGGCCCCAGAGGCGGGCGGAGAGGCTGATCTGCGAGAGCTTCACCAACAGGGCTCCTTGTCATAGAATTAAAATCTCAATATATGAGATTTTAGATTGGAGTGCCATGATGAGCAAGCGAGCTGGCTTCACGATCAACCACCTGGGCATCCACGTCCACGACCTGGCGGCCATGAAGGACTTCTACACCCGGGCGTTTGATTTCACCGTCACCGACGAAGGGCCGCTGCCCACCGAGGCCGGGCCGGTCAACATCGTCTTCCTCAGCCGCAGCCCGCAGACGCACCACCAGCTGGCACTGATCCAGGCGCGCCCGGAGAAGGTCGAGTTCAACGTGGTCAACCAGATCTCCTTCCTGGCCGACAGCCTGGAGACGCTGCTGGCGTCCTACAAGAAGCTGGTGGTGGAGGAGGGCCGCGTGGCACGCTCGCTCAGCCACGGCAATGCGCTGTCGTTCTACATCCACGACCCGGAGGGCAACCGGCTGGAGCTGTTCTGGAACACGCCCTGGTATGTGGTGCAGCCGATGGTGGAACTGATGGACTTCAACCAGTCGCCCGAGGTGCTCCTGGCCCAGGCTGAGGCGCACGCGCGCACGCTGCCGGGCTTCAAGCCGCGCGAGGCCTGGGTGGCCGAGATGGCCGAGCGCATGGGGGTAGGGGCTGGGACGGGGGCGGGAGTGGTACCGGGAGTGGGGGTGGCATGATCGTCAAGATGGCGCCGCGGCTGGACTTTGTGCGCCTGCAGGCGCCGCTGGGCGTGGTGCTGGTCGAGCCGCTGCGGGTCGCCGCAGGCTGAGGGCGGCCGCGGTCAGCCCAGCTCGCAGCGTCGGTGGCCGCTGACTTTGGCCCGGTACATCGCGCGGTCGGCGCGGTCGATGGCCAGGTCGATGTCTTCGTCCACGGCCAGTTCGGTGATGCCGGCGGAGAAGCTCACCGTCAGGCCCTGCCCGGGGTGCTGGGCCTGCTGGAGCTGCAGCAGTTCAGCCATGTGACGGCGGTTGTGCGACTGGGTGAGGTCGTTGCGCGCACCACCAGGTCGTGGCCCAGCAGCGAAGGCAGCTTCAAGCCGGCGCTTGGCAAGCGGATGGCAGCGGGCATGGCAGGGTCCAGGGGGCGATGCGGCTCTATCGGCGGGGGTGGGGAAGACTGGAGGGGGACGGTTGCCTCACGCGAGCGGCTGCATGTGCTGCGCTGTTCGTGATTGATTTGGCGAACGGGGTCTTGCGACCCCCTCAAGCGGGGGGTGTGGCAGCCGACAACCCGCTGGGGTCGCGAGCGCGCTGCGCCCGCGAACTTCGGCTTGCCAACCACCCAATTCGCCGCCATGCCCACATCACGCGAACCGCTGTTGATACGTCTCTTGCCAGGGTCTGCACTGGCCCTGGCCTGCCTGCTGGCAGCCTGCGGTGCCGGCGAGGATCCGGCCTCCGTCCAGGAGAACCCGGACGGCAGCTTCCAGGTCCTGGCCGGCCAGGCCGAAAAGGGGCCGCTGCTGCGCGGCTCGTCGGTGACGATCAACACGCTGACGACCGCGCCCGTGTCGGTCGCCGCGGGGACGACCCCCTTGCTGCCGGGCACCGTTGCGACCGTGCTGCCGGCGCTGGTGCCTTCCGGCGCCTCGTTCAGCATGGAGGTCAAGGACGACCACGGCAGCTTCGCGCCGCAGAGCGCGGCGATCTTCCAGAGCAACTTCATCGAAACGACGGTCCAGGGCTACTACCTCAACGAGCTGACCGGCCGGCGCGCGGAGGATCAGATCGCGCTGCGCGGGCTGAGCAACCTGAAGAGCGACAAGGCGATCAACGTCAATCTGCTGACCGACCTGTCGAAGGAGCGCACCCTCAAGCTGGCGCGCACCGCGGCGGGCAGCGCCGCCGTCACGTCGGCGGTGTTCGACAGCGCCCGCCGGCAGGCCCAATCGGAAACGTTGCGCGCCTTCGGCATCGACGCGAGCGAGCTGGGCAGCGTGGCCGCCTTCGGCGAGATGGACCTGAAGCGCCTCGGCAGCGACGCCACCGCCCGGCCCGCGGACCAGATCCTGCTGGCGCTGTCGGCGCTGGCGATGCAGGTGGGCCAGGATGGCGGCGGGGTGTCGGACTTCGTGAACCGCTTCGAGGCCGACCTCGCCGACAACGGCGTGATCGACGGTGCGGCGCTCAAGGCACAGATCCTGCAGGCCAGCGCCACCGTGGACCTGACCCGCGTCGCGGCGAACATGAACGCCTACTACGGCAGCAGCCTGTTCAATGGCGACGCGCTGGCGCAGTGGGTGGACCGCTCCGGCGGCGTGATCGGCCTGATCGGCAAGAACGTGCAGTTCACGCCCGACCTCACTTTCTCGCCCGGCACTGTCTACACCTCCCGCACGCTGACCGTGGCCGCAGCGGCCGTGCCCGCCTGCTATGGCGCGGAGGTGAACGATGCCCGCTACGGCACGGCCCAGCTGTTGAACAACGGCGCAGTGGTGGCGAACGGGCAGAAGTACCCGCTCAACACCACGACGGCCGCGCCGCTGGCACTGCGCTTCACCCCCTCCGACCCCAACGCGGTGGCCTACCTGGTGCGCTGGGATGCCGTCAGCGGCAGCTGCAGCCTGACCAGCCAGCCCAACAAGGTGCGGCTGCAGGCCTATGCAGCGGTCACGCCGGACGTGGCGCGCTTCCTGAACAAGCTGTCTGCGGACTTCGCCAAGTGCTTTGCGCTGCCGGTGACCTCGCGCGTGCTGAGCGTGGACAACAGCCTGCCCATGACGGCAGGCGGCCCGCAGGTGACCTCGGTGGCGCCGGTGTGCGAGCCGCTTGCCAGCCGCAAGGACGTGACGGGGGTGGACTTCCTGCAGAACGGTTACTCGGCCGGTCAGTACTACCACGCCATGCTCCATGACGGCAGCCTGACCAAGTCGGCCCGCATCACGCAGGTGAGCGTCCTGCGCACCCGCGCCGCTGGTGTGGCGCCGATGACCGCGAATCCCACCCTGGTGGTCAACGTCAAGTACGTCGACCGGTACAACCGCCTCGGCAACTTCGTCTCGGTGGCACAGCGGTTCTCCGGCACGTCGGCCGAGTCGGGCGACTGGTGGATCACCGGCAACCAGCAGCCGGTGGACGTCAACCTCGTGCCCTTCCTGCGCAAGTTCACCTCGCTGGCGAACTACACCACCGCCACGCCGACCATCAAGGAGCACTTCCGCAGCGCGCTGGGCGTCTTCATCACGGCCGGCGGCCCGGGCAGCCGTGCGGCGGATGGCACGGCGATCTCGGCGGTGCGGGTCTCGGCCGACGGCATGCAGAGCCTCGTGTATGTGCCGCCCGTGCAGGCCGGGCAGACCTGGATGGACCTCAGCAACACCGGCGGCGATGTCGCAGGGGCCGCAGGCAGACGCTGTGGCGCCACGGTGGGTGTCAACGGTCCCGTGAGCACGAACTGCCCGATCTTCTGGGTCGCCCGCACCACGCCGGTACTTCCGTCGGCTGCGGCGCCCGTGCTGCGGACGCCCGGTTCCACGGAAGGCAGTTGTGCCACGGCCGCCTCGGTGACTCAAACCTGTGCCTGGGGCGGCACGTGGTCGGCGCAGAACATCTCCTCCACGCTGACCATGAGCCTGCCCTTCAAGGTAGAGATCTTCTATGGCGGGCGGACCACCCCGACCCACACCTACACCAAGTACCTCAACTCGCCCTTCCCGGACCTGACCCGCGCGCACCTGGCCGGCTGGGTGGCGCTTGACAGCGCGAGCCTGGTGGCCGCCCGCCCCCTGGCCGGGCAGACCGAGGTGAACCTGGCCTGGACGGGGCAGGTGGCCAACTCGGTGGAGGTCAAGAGCGCCACGGTGTCGCTGAACACGCCGGGAGCCTCGATCGCCACGCCCGACGAAGCGGTGCTGCGCGGCAGCACAAGCGTGCTCGTCGCGCCGGGAGCGGAACTGCAGTACAGCACGCCGACCAGCTACACCGGCACCAACCAGCGCGCGCTCCTGCTGAACCTGCGCACCTGGGACGGCAGCTCGCGCTCGGTCTGGACCAGCTACGACACGGCCAACTGAGTCGCTGATTCGCTGACTCGCTGAACTGTTGACCCAGCCCGGCCGGCCCTGCGTCGGCCGGGCTGTTGCGTCTGCAGGCACCTAGAATCCGCGCCCCGGATCCCCTCCCTGCTGCGCCCGCCCCCATGAACATCGTCGTCAACGAAGAACTCAAGGCCTTCATCGATCCCCTGACCGCCGAAGAGCGCGAGGCGCTGGAACGCAGCCTCCTCGCCGAGGGCTGCCGCGACGCGCTGGTGCTCTGGGGCGACGTGCTGGTCGACGGGCACAACCGCCACGAGATCTGTACGCGCCACGGCCTGCCGTTTCGCACCGTGCAGAACCCGGCCTTCCACTCGCTGGAAGACGTGCAGCTGTGGATGATCGACCAGCACCTGGGGCGGCGCAGCGTGTCCGACTACCAGCGTGGCGTGCTGGCACTGCGCAAGCGCGAGATCGTCGCAGCCCGCAAGGCGCGGGTGCTGGCCGGCTCTGCCCAGGCTGCCGAGGAGGCCGCTGCAACGGCTGCTGCCGAGCCACCGCCCTGGGAGGGTGACGCGGAGGGCGTGCCCGGGGTGCCGCCGGCTGCTGCTTCTGTCGCCGGGACCGGCTCGGCCGAAGTGGCCCTGCAGCCGCCCGACCCGCTGAACACCCGCGAGGCGCTGGCCCGAGCCGCCCGGCTGAGCAACAGCCAGGTGGTGATGATCGAGAAGATCCAGAAGCAGGCCGCGCCCGAGGTGGTGGCCGCGGTGCGCAGCGGCACGTTGTCGATCAGCGCCGCGGCCGCCGTGGCCAGCCTGCCGGCCGAGGAGCAGGTGGCCGCCGCCGCCGGCGGGCAGGAGGAACTCAAGCAGGCGGCCAAGCGGGTGCGGGAATCGCGCCGCCGGCCGCGCGAAGAGGCACCGGCCCCGGAGCCGGTGGACGCCGACCTGTTGGCCGCGCTGCGCGAGCGCATCGCCGAGCTGACCGCCGAGAACGAGGCGCTGCGCGAGGAGGTCGCCCGCCTGAAGGGCTCGGCAACCTGAGGTCGCACGCCGACCTGCCGGTGCAAATCGCCCCTGGTCAACCGGGTGGCGCCTTCTGCGGCACCATCGCGGCTCCTGAACGGAGTTCATCGCGGAGTGCCGACATCATGACCACTGAACGAACCGAAACCGCCCTGCTGGCCGGCGGCTGCTTCTGGGGCATGCAGGACCTGGTGCGCCGCCTGCCCGGCGTGCTGGGTACCCGCGTGGGTTACAGCGGCGGCGACGTGCCGAACGCCACCTATCGGAACCACGGCAGCCATGCCGAGGCGCTGGAGGTGGTGTTCGACCCGGCGCAGCTGAGCTACCGGGACCTGCTGGCCTTCTTCTTCCAGATCCACGACCCGACCACCCCGAACCGCCAGGGCAACGACCGGGGCACGTCGTACCGCTCGGCCATCTATTTCACCTCGCCCGAGCAGGCGCAGGTGGCGCGCGACACCATCGCCGATGTGGAGGCCAGCGGCCTGTGGCCCGGTCGGGTGGTCACGGAAGTGGCGCCGGCCGGCCCGTTCTGGGAGGCCGAACCGGAGCACCAGGACTACCTGCAGCGCTACCCCGACGGCTACACCTGCCACTACCCGCGCCCGCACTGGCGCCTGCCGAGGCGGGACGACCGTGCCGCCGCCGCGCCGGTGGCCGAGCTGTTGACCTGGTCCGGCGTGCTGGACCTGGTGCGCCACGGCCAGCCGGCACCGCCGCAGCGGGTGGAGCGCAGCGAGGCCGAGTGGCGCGAGCGGCTCACGCCCGCGCAGTTCCAGATCACCCGGCTGAAGGCCACCGAGCGGCCCGGCAGCTCTGAGATGTGCCGCCTCTTCGAGCCCGGGCGCTACCGCTGCGTGTGCTGCGGCACCGAGCTGTTCGACGCCACCACCAAGTACGACAGCCACAGCGGCTGGCCCAGCTTCACCCAGGCCATCGCCCCGGGCCGGGTCGCCTACGTGGGCGACGAGAGCCACGGCATGTGGCGCATCGAAACCACCTGCGCCGTCTGCGATGCGCACCTGGGCCACGTCTTCCCGGATGGCCCGCCGCCCAGCGGGCTGCGCTACTGCATCAACGCACTGGCGCTGGAAAAAGTCTGAGCTGACCGCAGCCGGCCGGCCCGGAAAGCACAAAGGCGCCCGCGGGCGCCTTTCTCGTCTGTGAAGCAAGGTGCAAAGGGGCGAGGCACCAGGCCCGCCCCCGCCAGGTTCACTGCGGGATCATGCCGGTCAGCCAGTAGGCCTGCAGGTAGGTGATGACGCCGACGATGGTCGCGAAGAACAGGCTGTGCTTGAGCGTGAAGCGGAACAGGTCCGACTCCTTGCCCACCAGGCCCACGGCCGCGCAGGCCACCGCAATGGACTGCGGCGAGATCATCTTGCCCGTCACGCCGCCAGTGGTGTTGGCCGCCACCAGCAGGGTGTCGCTCACGCCGATCTGGTGGGCGGTGGTGGCCTGCAGCGAGCCGAACAGCGCATTGGCCGAGGTGTCGGAGCCGGTCAGGAACACGCCCAGCCAGCCCAGGAAGGGCGAGAAGAACGGGAAGGCCGCGCCCGTGCCGGCCAGCACCAGCGCCAAGGTGGACGACAGGCCGGAGTAGTTGGCCACGAAGGCGAAGGCCAGCACCATGCCGATCGAGAAGATCGGGCGGCGCAGCTCGGCCAGCACCTCGCCGAAGGCGCGCAGGCCGTCCATCGGCTTCACGCGCAGCACCACCATCGAGACGATGGCCGACAGCAGGATCGCGGTGCCGGTGGCCGACAGCAGGTCGAGCTTGTAGATCGCCTCGTAGGCCTTGTTGGAGGCCACGATCGGCGCGGTCTTGATGACCAGGTTGTGCAGGTGCGGGATCTCGAACTTGAACACCAGGCCGGCCAGGGCGCCGCCCTTGTCGAACAGGCTCTTGAAGGGCTTCAGGCTCCAGACAGTGACCATGACGGTCAGGATCAGGAAGGGCGACCAGGCCTTGATGACCTGCCCGGCGCTGTAGCCCAGCGGCTCGCGGCGCGACGGCGCCTCGCTGAGCATCGGGGCACCGGCCACGGCCGAGGCGCCCACGCCGCCAGCGGGCAGGAAGCGGAAGGTCTCCTTGGGGTGCCAGACCTTCAGGAACAGCGTCAGGCAGACCAGGCTGACCAGCGCGGAGGTGATGTCCGGCAGCTCGGGGCCGAGGTAGCTGGCGGTGAAGTACTGGCTGACCGCGAAGCTGCCACCGGCCACCAGCACGGCGGGCCAGGTGTCCTTCACGCCCTTGAGGCCGTTCATCATGAACACCAGCCAGAAGGGCACGAACAGCGACAGCAGTGGCAGTTGGTGGCCGGCCATCTTGCCGATCAGGAAGGGGTCGATGCCCGTCACCTTGCCGGCCACCAGGATGGGGATGCCCATGGCGCCGAAGGCCACCGGGGCGGTGTTGGCGATCAGGCACAGGCCGGCGGCGTACAGCGGGTTGAAGCCCAGGCCCACCAGCAGCGCGGCGGTGATGGCCACCGGGGCACCGAAGCCGGCCGCACCTTCCAGGAAGGCGCCGAAGGCGAAGCCCACCAGCAGCATCTGCAGGCGCTGGTCGTCGGTGACCGACAGGATCGAGGCGCGGATGACCTCGAACTGGCCGGTCTTGACGGTCAGCTTGTAGAGGAACACCGAGCACACGATGATCCACGCGATGGGCCACAGGCCGTAGACGAAGCCGTAGCCGGCCGAGGCCAGCGCCATGTCCACCGGCATGCCGTAGAACAGCACCGCGATCAGCAGCGACAGCCCGACGGTGATCGAGCCGGCCACGTGGCCGCGCATGCGGCGCACCGCGAGCGCGAAGAAGAAGAACACCACCGGGATCACGGCCACCAGCGCGGAAATCGCGAGGTTGCCGGCCGGGTCGTAGTTTTGCAGCCAGGTTTCAGGCATGGGGACTCCAACGCCACCCGGCCGCTGCCGGGTGGAGGGACAAGTTCAGGAAGAACGGGAAGGGCGGGGAGGGGAGAAAAACGGAGAACAGGAAAGCGGGACCGGGATCGGGGTCAGGATCAGGTTCAGGCCGGGCTGGCGCAGTCGTCGAGCAGCGCCTCCAGGCTGCGGTAGGGGATACCGCTGTGGCTGGCCAGGCCGATCTGGCAGGTGCGGCTGGCCGAGACGCCGCAGCCGCAGCCCTCGGGCAGCAGCGGCTTCAGGCGCTTGAGGCTGTTGGCATTCAGCTCGGGGCGGTTGAAGCCCATGTCGCCGGCAAAGCCGCAGCAGGCGATGTCGGGCACCGTCACCTCGCCCGCGCACTGCTTCGCCAGGGCCACCAGCTTGGCGCCGGCGCCCAGCTTGCTGGTGCTGCAGGGAACGTGCACGGCGAGCTGGTCGACCTGCGGGGTCAGCTTCAGCCGCGGCACCACCTGGTCGTTCAGGAAGCTGACGGCGTCGTGCAGCTTCAGGCGGGCGTCGAGCTGGCCGGCGCGCTGCGCCTCGATCAGCCGCAGCGCGCAGGGCGCGTTGTCCAGGTAGACCGGCCCGCGGCCGCTGTCGCTGGCCTGCAGCAGCGCGGCTTCGGTGCGGCGCAGGGCGGCCAGCGCGGCATCGCTCGCGCCCTTGCTCTCGAAGGGCTGGCCGCAGCACAGCGTGGCGATGTGCGCCGGCAGCTTCGGCGCCCAGCCGGCCTTGCGCAGCAGGCGGAAGGCCGCGTCGGCCAGGGTGTCGCCGCCGCCCGGGTTCTCGGCGAAGGCGCGGTTCACGCAGCTGGCGAAGTAGACCAGCGGCTCGCCCGCGCTGGCGGGGACATCCGCGGGCAGGGCACCGGCCGGGCCGGGCGTGGCTACCGGGGCCACCGGCACGACCGGAATGACCCGGTGCACCGCCTCGTTCAGGCTGTGTACCCGGTCGGCGCCCAGCACGCCACGGGCCAGCTTGAGCACGCCCAGCCCGGCGCGGGCGGTGCCGACCACGGCGCCGAGGTGGCGCTCCAGCGTCTCGGCCAGGGCAGGGCGTTCAGTCGGGCCGCGCAGCTTCTTGACCAGCGTGCCGGTGTTGATGCCCACCGGGCAGCGCGTGGCGCACATGCCGGTGGTGGCGCAGGTGTCCAGGCCAAGCCAGCCGTATTGCTGCTCCAGCTCGGCCAGCAGCGCAGCGTCGCTGCCGTCGCGCCGCAGCTGCTGGATGCGCCGCCACAGCACGATGCGCTGGCGCGGCGTCAGCGACAGGCCGTTGGACGGGCACACCGGCTCGCAGAAGCCGCATTCAATGCACTTGTCGACGATATCGTCCGCCGCGGGCAGGCGCTTCAGGTCCTTCAGGTGGATCTGCTCGTCGCGGCTGATGATCACGTCCGGGTTCAGCAGCCCGGCGGGGTCGAACAGCTGCTTGAGGTCGACCATCACCTCGTAGGCCTCGTCGCCCCACTCCAGCCGCACGAAGGGCGCGACGTTGCGGCCGGTGCCGTGCTCGGCCTTGAGCGAGCCGCCGAACTCCACCGCCACCAGCTGGCCCACGTCGTCCATGAAGCGGCTGTAGCGCTGCACCTCGGCGTCGCTGTCGAAGCCGGGCGCGAAGACGAAGTGCAGATTGCCGTCCAGCGCATGGCCGAAGATCAGCGCCTCGTCATAGCCATGCTGGCCCAGCAGCGCGCGCAGGCGCAGCACGCCTTCGGCCAGGCGCTCGACCGGGAAGGCCACGTCCTCGATCACGCAGGTCGTGCCCACCGGCCGGGTGGCGCCCACGGCCGGGAACAGGCCCTTGCGCACCGCCCAGTAGGTCTCGCACACCGCCGCGTCGGTCGAGAAACCGCTGTGCGCTGCCGGCGTGTGGCCGGCCAGCACGGTGTTGATCTGCGCACAGTGCGTGGCCAGCTCGTCGGCGCTGGCGCCGCGGGTCTCGATCAGCAGGGCGGCGGCGCGCGGGGTGGCGGCGGTGGTGACGCCGTAGAGGAAGTCCGGCAGCCCGGCCTTGCCCTGCACCGCCAGGATGCTGGGCTGGTCCACCAGCTCCACCGCGTCCACCGCGCCCTGGGCCTTGAGCGCGCTCACGGCCTGGCAGGCCGCTTCCAGCTCATCGAACAGCACCAGGGCCGAGGCCTTGTGCGGGTGGTCCGGTACGGTGTGATAGGTGATGCCGGCGATGAAGCCCAGCGTGCCTTCGGAGCCGATCATCAGGTGGGCCAGCATGTCCACTGGGTCGATGAAGTCGATCAGCGCATTGATGCCGTAGCCGGTGGTGTTCTTCAGCCGGTACTTGCGGCGCACCTTGGCTTCCAGCGCTGGGTTGGCGCGGATGCGCTCGGCCAGGGTCTCCAACCCGCGCAGCAGGTCGGCGTGGCTGAGGCGGAAGGCCGCGACGCTGGCCGCGTCCGCCGTGTCCAGCAGCGTGCCGTCGCCCAGCATCACCCGCAGCGCGGCGAGGGTGTGGTAGCCGTTCTGCGCCGTGCCGCAGCACATGCCCGAGCTGTTGTTGGCCGCCATGCCGCCGATGCGCGCGGTGGCGATGGAGGCCGGGTCCGGGCCGATCTTGCGGCCGAAGCGGCGCAGCGCGTCGTTGGCATGCTGGCCGATCACGCCCGGCTGCAGGCGGATGCGGGCGCCGCCGTCGAGCACCTCGATGCCCGTCCAGCCTTCCTGGATCAGCACCAGCACCGAGTCCGTCACCGCTTGGCCGGACAGGCTGGTGCCCGCCGCGCGCAGCGTCACCGCCACACGGAAGGAGTGCGCCAGGCGCAGCACCTGGGCCACCTCGGCCTCGTTCAGCGCGCGCACCACGATCTGCGGCAGCAGGCGATAGAAGCTCGCGTCGGTGCCCCAGGCCAGCGTGCGGGCCGGGTCGGTGATGAGTCGCTCGGCGCTCACGTGCGGGCGCAGGGCTTCCAGAAAGGCGGCGTGTTGCGGTGACATCGGGCGATCGCGCGGCAGGCCGATCGCGTCCCGCTGCGGCGTGTTCCGGCAGGTCGATCGACGTTTGGTTAATTGGTCAGTCCACTAGAGTGGCGCTGTGGGTCGCATTAAACGGTTGCCGAGAGCAATCGTCAATCCATAACGCCTAGGGTTTACACCTAAAATCCTGCAAATTGGTCATTGGTAAGACCAATATTACTTACAGTCTCAGCGGTACTACGTAGGTTTGATATCATTGGTATGACCAATCAGAACATCGCATGCCCGCACCGCTGCCCGCCCTCCAGCCGCTGAACACCCGCAAGCTGTCCGACCAGATCGTGGCGCAGCTCGAAACGCTGCTGCTCGAAGGCAGCTTCCGCCCCGGCGACCGCCTGCCGCCCGAGCGCCAGCTGGCCGAGCAGCTGGGGGTGTCACGCCCCTCGCTGCGCGAGGCGATTCAGAAGCTCGCCGCCCGCGGCCTGCTGCTGTCGCGCCAGGGCGGGGGCACCTACGTCACCGAGCGGCTGGACGCCGGCTTCACCCAGCCCTGGCAGGACATGCTGGTGCGCCACCCGGAGCTGCAGGGCGATGTGCTGGAGTTCCGCCGCATGCTCGAAGGCACGGTGGCCCGGCTGGCGGCCGAGCGCGCCACCGAGGGCGACCGGGAGCGCATCGGCCGCCTGTATACACAGATGCAGCAGGCCCACGCCGGCAACGAGCGCGATCGCACCTCCGAGATCGACGCCAGCTTCCACCAGGCGCTGGCCGACGCGGCGCACAACGCACTGTTCACTCACCTGACCGGCAGCCTGATGAACATGCTCAAGGGGCATGTGCACGAGAACATCGCCAACCTCTTCGCCGCCGGCGACGTGAGTGCGCAGCTGCTGGAGCAGCATGGCCGCGTCTGGGCGGCGGTGCAGGCCGGGGATGGCGCCGCGGCCCAGGCGGCGGCCGAGGCGCACATCGACTTCATTGCCAGCACCCTGGGCACGATGCGCGAGGTGGCCGCCCGGCGCGAGCGCACGCAGCGCCGCGGCGCGATCTGAGCCGAAGGCTTCAGTGCCCCGCCGGCCGGGTCGGGGCGGCGGGCGGCATGAGCATCATCGGCACGCTGGCGCAGGCGGCCAGCCCCAGCATCAGCCAGCCCAGGTTGACCACGCCGTGGTGCGGCATCAGCCCGACCAGGTAGCCCCCCAGCGCACCCATGAGCTGCTGGGAGACGCCCGCCACCGCGGCGGCTGAGCCGGCCAGGGCCGGCAGCAGGCCCACGGTGCCGGCCAGGGCGGGCGGCACCAGCAACCCGTGCCCCACGCCGAGCAGCATCAGCGGCAGCGACAACGCCAGCGCGCTGTGCCAGCCGGCCAGGCCGAGGCCCAGCATCAGCGCGATGCCGGCCAGCGTGAGCGCCTGCCCGGCGCGCAGCATGCGGCGCTCGCCCAGGCGGTGCACGATGCGCGAGGTGAGGAAGCTGCCGGCGATGTAGGACATCGGCACGCACATGATGTACAGCCCGATGCCCTCAGGCCCGACACCCAGGCTGCGCAGCACCACCGGCGCACCGCCCAGGAAGGCGTAGAAGGTGGCCGTGGTCATCGCCAGGATCGCGACGTAGGCCACGAAGCGCGGCTCACGCGCCAGCTGCAGGTAGGCCTGGCCCATCGCGCGCAGCCAGTGGTCCCCGCCACCGGGCGTCACCGGCACGGCCGGCCGGTGTGCCTGCCTGGGCAGCATGCGCCAGGACAGCCCCCACAGCAGCGCAGCCAGCAGCGCGATCAGCCAGAAGTTGGCCTGCCAGCCCCAGCGTACATGCAGCTGCCCGCCGATCAGCGTGGCCAGCGGCGGGCACAGGCCCAGCGTCATGCCGATGTAGGCCATCACGCGGGTGCGCTCGGGGCCGGTGAACAGGTCCTGCACCATCGCACGGCCCACCACCATGCCCGCGGCGGCGCCGGCGCCCTGGAGGGCACGGGCCGCGACCAGCACCGCCAGGCCGGGCGCCAGGGCGGCGGCCAGCGCACCGGCCAGGCTCAGCGCGAGGCCGAACAGCAGGATGCGGCGGCGCCCGAGCCGGTCCGACAGCGGGCCGTAGAACAGCTGCAGCCCGCCATAGGTGAGCACGTAGGCGCTGAAGGTGAGCTGCACTGCCGGCTGGCCGACGCCGAAGATCGCACCCCACTCCTGCATCGAGGGCAGGCAGATGGTCATCGCCAGCAGGCCGAAGGCGAGCTGCGCGAGCAGGTTGGCCAGCAGAGCGCCGCGCCGCGGATCGGTGGGTGCAGGAAGGGTGTCAGGCATGCGCCGAGGGTAGTCGACCCCGGCGCAGCCCGCCCGCAGCGCCGGGCGCAGGCCGCACGATCAGGAGGCCTGGGCCCCGCCCACGGCCTGGCGCCGCCCGTGCAGCCAGCTGAGTGCGGCGGCGAGGCCGGCGAGCGCGCCGAGCAGCCCCAGGCCGATCCAGCCGGGCGCAACCCCATCGACCCAGGCACCGTAGATCAGCCCGGCGGCGATGCTGAACAGCGCCACCAGGCCGACGTAGGCGGCGGTCTGGCGCCGGCCGATCACCGCTGCGACCATCAGCATGCTCTGCAGGCTCAGCTCCGGGTCGGCCATCAGGTAGGCCAGCAGCGGGCCGGGGTGCATGCCCAGGTCGAGGAACATGCGCGCCACCGGCACCTCGACCAGGGTCGGGAAGTACATGAACACGCCGAACAGCACGGCCACCGCATTGGCGCCCAGGCTGTTGCGCCCGGCCAGCGTCTGGATCCAGGCCGGGTCGATCAGCTGGCGCACCACGCCGACGACAAACACGCCCGCCACCAGCAGGCCGAAGATCTGCTTCACGAAGCGCCAGGATTCCCACAGCCAGGCCTGCAGCGCGTCGGCATCGAGCCGGCGGGCGAAGGTGAGCACAGCCAGCAGGGCGGCGGCGACCGCCAGCACCCGCCCGGTGAGTTGCAGTTGCAGCCCGCCGCCGCCCGGAACCAGGCGCAGCGACGCCACCAGCAGCGTGGCCGCCGCCAGGCCCAGCGCGATCCAGGTCCAGCGGCCCATGCCCTCGAAGATGGTTTCCAGCCCCTTCCAGGCCGCCACGCCGATGGCGGCCAGCAGCACGATCAGCAGCGAGCCCTGCAGGCTCACGCCTTCCTCGCCCTTGGCCGCGTCGAAGGGCACCCAGCCGTTGAGCGTGGCCTGCCAGGGCTCGGCCCAGGCGAGCGGCAGCTGCAGGCTCAGCAGCGTGGCGTTGAGCGGCTGCACCTTCAGCGTGCCAGCGATCAGCAGCGCCACCAGCGACAGCAGCACGCCGGTGGCGGCCGGGCCGATGCTGGCCTGCTCGGCGAACAGCGCGTCGGTCTCGGCGTCGTGCGAGGCATCGTCGCGCCAGAACAGCAGCGCCATCGTCAGCCCGATGCCGATGCCAAACAGCGCGCACAGCAGCAGCCGTGCGATGGCGAACTCCGGCCCGAGGATGCTGCCGGTGTAGGCCAGCGCCAGCACGTTGCCGGCCGGTGCGAAGAACAGGAAGGTGATCGCCGGCCCCAGGCCAGCCCCCTTCTTGTGGATGCCCGCGAACAGCGGCACGATGGTGCAGGAGCACACCGCCAGCAGCGAGCCGGCTGCCGCCGCCGCGGGGTAGGACACCCGCCAGGGCGTGCCGCGCCCCAGCCAGCGGGTGATGCTGGCCTTGGGGATCAGCGCCGTCATCGCCCCGGCGATGAAGAAGGCCGGCAGCAGGCACAGCAGCACATGGGCCGCCAGGTAGGCCGCCAGGTTGCCGGCGCCAGCGCCGAGCAGGTGCAGGAGGGTGTCCATGCAGGGCCTCGCGTGTCCGGGGTCTGAGGTCTGAGGTCTGGGGTCCGGGGGTCAGGCGGCGAACCAGCCCTCGATCTTCGCCAGGCTCGGCACGCCGCCCGCGTGCACGACCTTGCCGTCGATCACCACGCCCGGCGTGGCCATCACGCCGTAGCCGACGATGTCACGCATGTCCTGCACCTTCTCCAGGGTGATGGCGGCCCCGCGCTCCCTGGCGACCTTCTCGATCAGAGCAATGGTCTGCTTGCAGTTGGCACAACCGGTGCCGAGTACCTTGACGTCCATGGGGTTCTCCTCATTGAACAGGGAATGAAGGGAGGGGGGCGGCCGTGGATCAGATCACGGCGTTGAAGACGAAGCCCACCAGCAGGATGCCGGTGGCCACCACGGCGACGAACGTGGCGATCAGCCGCAGCTTGAGCACCTTGCGCAGGATGACCATCTCGGGCAGCGACAGCGCGATCACGCTCATCATGAATGCCAGCACCGTGCCCAGCGCGGCGCCCTTGGCCAGCAGCGCCTGCACGATCGGGATGACACCGGCGGCGTTGCTGTACATCGGCACACCGATGAGCACCGCCAGCGGCACCGACCACCAAGCCTGCTTGCCCATGATCGAGGCCATGAAGTCCTGCGGCACCCAGCCGTGGATCGCCGCACCGATGGCGATGCCGGCGAGGATGTAGGGCCAGACCTTGCCGACGATCTCGCGCACGCTGACCAGGCCGGCGCCGATGCGATCGGCCAGATCCAGGTCGTCGGCCTGGGCGGTGGCCTGCAGCCGGGGCATGTCGCGTACCCAGTCCTCCAGGTGCGCCTCCATGCGCAGCCGGCCGATCACCCAGCCGGCCACGATCGCCACCGTCAGCCCCAGCGCCAGGTAGAGCAGCGCGATGCGCCAGCCGAACAGGCCGAACAGCAGGGCCAGCGCCACCTCGTTGACCATCGGCGCCGAGATCAGGAAGGAAAACGTCACCCCCAGCGGCACGCCCGCCTGCACGAAGCCGATGAACAGTGGCACGGCCGAACAGGAGCAGAACGGCGTCACGATGCCCAGGGTGGCGGCCAGGACGTTGGCCAGACCTTCACTGCGCCCGGCGAGCAGCGCGCGGGTGCGCTCGGGGGTGAAGTAGGAGTTCACCATCCCCATCACGAACACCACCGCTGTGAGCAGCAGCAGCACCTTGGGGGTGTCGTAGAAGAAGAACTGCAGCGCGCCGCCCAGGTGGCTGTCACGCGCCACCGGCAGAGCGGCGACCAGCGCCTCCGCGGCTGGGGTCAGTGAGCGGTAGAGCAGCCACCACACCAGCGCCGACAGCAGCAGGAAGGCCTGCGGATGCAGCCGGGGCCACGCGCGAGCGTGCCGGACCCATGCGAGTGCTGTCATTCACCAACTCCCTGCCGGCCCTCCGGCAGCCTGACTGAAGGATGCGCCAGCGGTGGGCGGTCGCATTGCGCGCCGTCAAGCCGGGCGGGGGAACCTGCCTCGTACCAGCCCCGGCTTCGGTTGACCACGCGCACCACCAGCAGCATCACCGGCACCTCGATGAGCACGCCGACCACGGTGGCCAGCGCCGCGCCGGACTGGAAGCCGAACAGGCTGATCGCCGCGGCCACCGCCAGCTCGAAGAAGTTGCTCGCGCCGATCAGCGCCGAGGGGCAGGCCACGCTGTGCGACTCGCCCAGGCGGCGGTTGAGCCAGTAGGCCAGTGCCGAGTTGAAGAAGACCTGGATCAGGATCGGCACCGCCAGCATGGCGATCACCAGCGGCTGCGCCAGGATGGCCTCGCCCTGGAAGGCGAAGAGCAGCACCAGCGTGGCCAGCAGCGCCAGCACCGACCAGGGGCCGATCTTTGCCAGCGCGGTGTTGAAGGCGTCCTGCCCGCGGCGCAGCAGCGCGCGGCGCCAGGCCTGGGCAATCGCCACCGGGATGACGATGTAGAGCAGCACCGAGGTCACCAGCGTCGCCCAGGGCACCGCGATCGACGACAGGCCCAGCAGCAGGCCGACGATGGGCGCGAAGGCGAACACCATGATGGTGTCGTTGAGCGCCACCTGGCTGAGCGTGAACAGCGGGTGGCCGCCGGTCAGCCGGCTCCAGACGAAGACCATCGCAGTGCAGGGCGCCGCGGCCAGCAGGATCAGCCCGGCGATGTAGCTGTCCAGCTGCGCGGCGGGCAGCCAGGGGGCGAAGACCTGGCGCACGAACAGCCAGCCCAGCAGCGCCATCGAGAAGGGCTTGACGGCCCAGTTGACGAACAGCGTCACCCCGATGCCGCGCCAGTACTGGCGCACCTGGTGCAGCGCGCCGAAGTCGATCTTCAGCAGCATCGGGATGATCATCACCCAGATCAGCAGCCCCACCGGCAGGTTGACCTGCGCCACCTCCATGCGGCCGATGGTCTGGAAGGGCCCGGGCAGCCACTGGCCGAGGGCGATGCCCACGACGATGCACAGGAAGACCCAGACGGTGAGGTAGCGCTCGAAGACGCTCATCGGGGCGGGGGCGGGGGCATCGGTCATGGTCAGGTCCTCAGGGGGGGCCGCGTCGGCAGGGCCAGAGTGATCCCCCAGCAGGCCACCAGCAGCAGCGCCGAGCCGGCCAGCGTGCCGACCAGGCCGGTCCACTGGTAGAGCAGGCCCGACATCAGCGTGCCGGCGAAGCGGCCCAGCGCGTTGGCGGCGTAGTAGAAGCCGACGTCCTCGGCCGCCTTCTCCGACCCGGCATAGGCCAGCACGAGGTAGGAGTGCACCGAGGAGTTGACCGCGAAGGCGATGCCGAACACCGCGAGCCCACCGACGACAACCCACTCCAGGTGCGGCACCCGGGCTACCACCAGCCCGGTCAGGACCATCGGAACCAGCGCGAGCAGCGCCGACCACAGGCGGGCGGCGGGCACCTCGGCACTGAGCCCGTCGTCGCTGCGCCGCACCAGGGCCGGCGCCAGGGCCTGCACCGCGCCGTAGCCGATCGTCCACAGCGCCAGGAAGCCGCCCACCATCGTGAACTTCCAGCCGGCCGAGTACAGGAAAACCGGCACGCCGACGACGAACCACACGTCGCGCGCGCCGAACAGCACCACCCGGGCGGCGGCCAACAGGTTGATGCCGCGGTTCTTGGCGAACAGCTCCCGGGCCGACGTCGACGCGCGGCTCTTGCCCATCAGCGGTGGCACGAAGGCCAGGACGCCGACCAGCACCAGTGCCAGCAGCGCTGCCATCCCCCACAGCGCCTGCTGGAAACCCACCGCCTGCAGCAGCACGCCGCCGAGGAAGAAGCCGACGCCCTTCATCGCGTTCTTGCTGCCGGTGAAGAAGGCCACCCACTTGAAGAGCTGGCCCGACGCCTCGCCCGCAGTGAGCTTGATCGCCGACTTGCTGGCGGTCTTGGTCAGGTCCTTGGCGACGCCGCAGACGCCCTGGGCCAGCACCACCCAGGCCACCGACATCGCCGCGGTCCACCCCGGCGACAGCGCCGACAGCAGCAGGAAGCCGCTGATCTGCGTGGCCAAGCCCACCGCCAGCATGCGTGCAATGCCGTAGCGCGTGGCCAGCCAGCCGCCGACCAGGTTGGCCACCACGCCCATCGCCTCGTAGAGCAGGAACAGGAAGGCCAGCGTGAAGGGCGAGTAGCCCAGGCGGTGGAAGTGCAGCAGCACCAGCATGCGCAGCGCACCGTCGCTGAGGGTGAAGCCCCAGTAGGCGGCGGTGACGATGGCGTAGTTCCTCGCCCCTCGCCCGGCCTGGGCGGATCCGGCGCTCAGCCCCTGCGCGTGCTCGTGGTTCATGGCCGCCTCAGAGGCCCTGGCGCTGCAGGTGGCAGGCAAGGTCGACCATGCGGCAGGCGTAGCCCATCTCGTTGTCGTACCAGGCGTAGACCTTCAGCAGCGTGCCGTCGGTGACCATCGTCGAGGGCGCGTCGACGATCGAGCTGCGCGTGTCGCGGGCGTAATCGGCGCTGACGAGCGGGCGCTCCTCGTAGCCGAGGATGCCGGCCAGCACGCCCTGGGCGGCCTGGGCGAACAGCGCGTTCACCTCGGCCGGCGTGGTCTCGCGCCGCAGCTCGAAGACGCAGTCGGTCAGCGAGGCGTTCAGCACCGGCGCGCGCACCGCGTGGCCGTTGAGCTTGCCCTTCAGCTCGGGGTAGATCAGCGCGATCGCCGTCGCGCTGCCGGTGGTCGTGGGCGCCAGGCTCAGCATCGCGCTGCGGGCGCGGCGCAGGTCCTTGTGCGGCGCATCGACCATCAGGTTGGTGTTGGTCGGGTCGTGGATGGTGGTGATCTGGCCGTGGCGGATGCCCAGGGCCTCGTGCACCACCTTCACCACGGGCGCCAGGCAGTTGGTGGTGCAGGAGGCGGCCGTCACGATGCGGTGGCGCGCGGGCTCGTACAGGTGCTCGTTGACGCCGACGACCACGTTCAACACGTCGCCCACCTTGACCGGCGCCGCGACGATCACGCGCTTGGCGCCGCGGTCCAGGTGGCCCTGCAGCGTGTCCGGCGTCAGGAACTTGCCGGTGCACTCCAGCACCACGTCCACGCCCAGGTCGCCCCAGGGGATCTCGGCAGCGGTGGCGTGCGAGGAGAAGCCCAGCCGGCGCTCGCCGATCCACAGCGCGGCGTCGCCGTCGGCGGCGATGCGGTTGCGCCAGCGCCCCTGCACGCTGTCGAATTCGAGCAGGTGCGCCGTGGCGGCGGCGCCGCCCTTCAGCTCGTTGAGGTGCACCACCTCCAGCCGGTTGTCCGCGCGGGGGTCGTCCGCGGGCCGCTCCGCCGCGCCCATCGCCGCCCGCAGCGCCAGCCGCCCGATGCGCCCCATGCCATTGATGCCGACTCTCACGATCGCAACTCCATCAGAAACTGGAAATCAGAACTGGAACCTCGAATGATTCGATTATTTTAGAAATGACGTATGACCATTCGGTGACACACAGGGCGCTCACGTACGGGCGCAGCGGGACGTCAGCAGCCCGCGCAGCCCCCTGCCGGCGTGCCAGCCACCTCGGCGGCGCCGCAGGGCTCGCCCTGGCAGCAGTGGGCGCTGAGGTAGGCCAGCAGGTCGTTCATCTGCTGGATCGAGGGGCGGTAGATCAGGTTGCGGCCATCGCGCTCCTGCGTGACCAGCCCGGCGTGCATCAGCTCCTTCAGGTGGAAGGACAGCGTGGAGGCCGGCACGTCGAGCAGTGCCGACAGCGCACCCGGCGTCAGCCCCTGCGGTCCGGCGCCCACCAGCGCGCGGAACACGCGCAGGCGCATGGCCTGGGCCAGGGCGGCCAGGGAGAGGACGGCGTCTTTTTCTTCCATCGTTCGAAGTGTATGGAAATGATCGGCGGAAAGCCAGGGGCGCAAACCTATACTGCCGGCTGAATCACTGTTGCGATCCGACCCGATGACTCCGCTGCCTCCCTGCCCCCAGTGCCAGTCCACCTTCGTCTACGAGGACGGCGCGAACTACATCTGCCCGGAGTGCAGCCACGAATGGAGCCGGGAGGCGGCCCCCGCGGAAGCGGCCGAGGTGCAGCGCGTCTGGAAGGACGCCCACGGCAACGTGCTCAACGACGGCGACAGCGTCACCGTCATCAAGGACCTGAAGATCAAGGGCAGCTCGGCGGTCGTGAAGGTCGGCACCAAGGTGAAGAACATCCGCCTCATCGAGGGCGACCACGACATTGACTGCAAGATCGATGGGTTCGGCTCGATGCAGCTCAAGTCCGAGTACATCAAGAAGGCCTGACCACCGGGCTGGCCCGCCGCGGCGGGCCGGTGTTTCAGCGCGGCTGCAGCACCACGCAGGTGGTCGTCGCGTGGGCGTACAGCCGCCCGTCCGGCCCGTAGAGCCGGCCCTCGGCAAAGCCCACCTGCCTGCCAGCGCTGATGATCTTGCCCTCGGCGCGCACCAGCGGCACGTCCGGGGTCAGGGCGCGCAGGTAGCTGACCTTCAGCTCGGCCGTGGTGTAGCTCCGGCCGGCTGGCAGGGTGGTGTGGATGGCGCAGGCCACCGCCGAGTCGAGCAGTGTGGCGATCCAGCCGCCATGGATCGTGCCCATCGGGTTGCAGAAGCGCGCACTCGGGTGGCCCTGGAACACCATGCGGCCGGGCTCGAACTCGATCGGGAAGAAGTCCAGCGCGGCGCCGATCGGCACCGAGGGCAACTCGCCGCTGCCGATGGCCTCGAACATCTGCAGGCCCGTCTTCTCCATGACCTGCTCGGGGCGCGAGATGCCTGGCGCGGCCAGGTGCTGGCGCACGCGGGCCTCATCGGCGCGCCATCGCTCCAGCGTGGCAGCAATCTCGTCGTGCAGTTGGTGGCTGGCGGTGCTCATGCGGTTCCTTGCTCGGGCAGTCCCGGACGTTCGGGCGCCATCATGGCGGGAAGCGCAAGGTACCTGCGCGGCGCAGGGCCTTCTGTCTCGCAGGTGTCAGGCCTTGAACAGCTCGATCCAGCCGCGCCGGCCGAGCTTCTCCAGCGTCTCGATGTTGTGCTCGTAGATGTCCGCGGCGTCCGGAAAGGCCTCCACCGCCGCGTCGATGCTGCTCTCGCGCAGCAGGTGCAGGGTGGGGTAGGGCGAGCGGTTGCTGAAGTTGGAGATGTCGTCGAAGGCGGTGCCCTCGAACTGGTAGTCGGGGTGGAAGCTGGCGATCTGCAGCTCGCCATCCAGCTCCATGCGCTCCAGGGCCTGGTCGGCGATGTCCAGGAAGTCGTTGTAGTCGATGAAGTCCTGCAGCACGCGCGGGTGCATCAGCAGGGTCATCTCGACCTGCTCGGGGTCGGCGTCGGCCAGCAGCTTCAGCTCGGCCTCCAGTTCGCCCAGCAGTTGCTCGGGCTCGGTGGACTGGCTGACGACGTAGCGGATCTGCTGCTTGACGTGTACCGCCTTGGCGAAGGGGCAGAGGTTCAGGCCGATCACGGCCCGCTCCAGCCAGGTGCGCGTGGCGGCGAGCACGCTGGCCTCGTCGTTGGGGAGGTCCTCGCTGATGCCAGGGACGACGGCCGGCACTACCGCGGGATGGGGTTCGGACGGGGTGCTTGGGTTGGTCATTGGCTGCTCTCGGAGGTGGGGGCGGGCAGGGCCGCGGGGATGCCGGCCAGGGCCTCGATGCTGGCGCCGCGCTCGCGCAGCAGGGCTTCCAGGGCGGGCAGCAGCGGGCCGAGGCGTTCTTCCAGGGTGGCGCGCACCGTGTCGACCATCACCTGGGTACCGCGCTCGATCTCGATGTTCAGCGCATCGCCGCTCTGGCGCGCGCCGAAGGTGGTCTGGCGCAGCGTCTCGGGGATCAGCCAGACTTCGAACCAGCCGCTGCCGTCGGTCTCGCGGCCGGCTTCCGCCACGGTCAGGCTGGCGCCGTTGACCGCGATGTAGCCCTTCGGGAATACGTAGCGCATCCAGGGCGCCGGCACGGCGATGCGCAGCACGTGGTTGTTCTGCGGCTGGCGGATGCTGTCCAGTCGGGCCTGGAAGTCGATGTGGCCGGAGAGCGGGTGGCCGCCGATCTCGACACCGTCGCGCGCGGCGCGCTCGACGTTGAGGCGCCCGCCCACGCCGAACGAACCCAGCGTGGTCAGCGCCAGGCTCTGCTGCATCACGTCGAAGTCGGCCCGGCATTCGCCCTGGTGGCGCGTGACGGTGAGGCACACGCCGTCGCAGGCGACGCTGGCGCCGATCTCCTGGCCGTCGATGAAGCCGGGCGGAAACTCCAGCGTGAAGCTGCGCAGACCGGGCTGGTCGTTGATGGCCACGATGGTGGCGACGGCTTGGACGATGCCGGTGAACATGGTGTCGTGGTGGGGGCCTGGGTTGGCGGCGAGCTTACCAGCGCCGCTTGCCCGGGCCGCACCGAGGTCCAACGCGGCGCGGCCGCCGCCCGGCCGTTCAGGCGTCCAGCAGCCCCCAGCGCAGCGCCACCAGCGTCAGCTCGCTCTGGTTGCCGGCGCCGAGCTTCTGCTTGACGTTGTAGAGGTGGGTGCCCACGGTGCTGGGCGAGAGTTTCAGGTGGTCGGCAATCTGGGCCACGCTCTGGCCGCGGGCGAGCTGCATGAAGACGGCGAACTCGCGCTCGGAGAGTCGGTCCGCCGGGTGGGCCGAGCCGCCGTCGAGCTGGGCCACGGCCAGCGCCTGGGCGGTCTGCGGGTCCACGTAGCGCTCGCCGCGCATCAGGGCGGCCACCGCCTGCAGCAGGGACTCGGGCGCGCTGCGCTTGGCGAGGTAGCCCATCGCGCCGCTGCGCAGGGCGCGCTGGGGGTGGGCGGTGTCCTCGTGGGCGGACAGCGCCAGGATGCGCGCCTTGGGGTCGGCCGCCAGGATGCGGCGCAGCGCCTCCATGCCGCCCATGCCGGGCATCGAGAGGTCCATCACCACCACGTCGGGCTGGGCGCTGGGGTAGGTCTGGCAGGCCTGTTCGCCGGTGCCGCATTCGGCCACCACCTCGCAGTCGGCCTCGCCGAGCAGCATGCGAAAGCCCATGCGCACCAGCGCGTGGTCGTCCACCAGCATCACACGGGTGACGCGTGTGGCGGGGTCTGCGCGGGTCGTCATCGCATCGGGTCTCCAGGTTCGATCGGGGGCGCGGATGATGGCATGGGCAGCCTGAGGCGCAGGCGGGCACCGCGCGGCGGGACGGGTTCGAGGTTCAGGCTGCCGCCCAGCGACTGGGCCCGTTCGCCCAGCCACGCCAGGCCGTGGTGGCCGCGGGTGGAGCGGGGCTCGGCCGGGGGGCCGTGGCCGTTGTCGGTGACACACAGCTCGACCTGCTCGACGGGGGTGGCACGGGCCACCAGGTCGATGCGCACCTGCGTGGCCTCACCGTGGCGCAGCGCGTTGGTCAGGCCCTCCTGGGCGGCGCGGTAGAGCGCCAGGGTCATTTCGGCATCGACCGGGCGCTCGCCCAGGTCGGTGTGCAGCGTCAACTGCAGGTCCGGGTGGGCGCGGCGGGTGCGCGAGGCCAGGTCGCCCAGGGCGTCGACCAGGCCGAAGTGGTCCAGCACCAGCGGCGTCAGGCGCGGGATGATGCCGTGCATGGCGTCGTACAGCCGCGAGGCCTCGTCGGCGATGGTTTGCGCGGCCTGCGCCGAGGGGGCGTCGCCCGTCTGCGTGCGCCGCGCGATGCCCAGCGCCAGGCTGCGCATGGCGGTGACGCTCTGCCCAAGCTCGTCGTGCAGCTCCCGGGCGATCAGGCGGCGTTCGGCCTCGACGTGCTGGTCGATCCAGCGCGTGAGTTCGCGGCTGTCGGCCAGCTGGGCCTCGGCGCGGTCGGCGCGCCGCTCGGTCTCCAGGTGGTGGCGCAGCTGCTCCAGCATGCGGTTGTAGGCCTCGCCGATCGCGTGCGCCTCGCGCCCGGGCAGGGGCGGCAGCGGGGGCATCGGGCGGTCGAAGCCGCCGGCCTGCAGCCCCTCCAGCGCCTGGACGATGTGCCCGAACGGGCGCACCGTGCGGCCCACCAGCCAGTACACCAGCGCATTGGCCAGCAGCAGCGCAGCCAGGGCCACGCCGGCCAGGCGGGTCAGCTCGTCCCAGGCGTCGAGCACGGAGCGCGAGGCGTCGGCGCGCAGCTCCAGCCGCCCGTCCGGGAAGCTGATCGACTGCGCCAGCGTCTGCGGCGCCACCAGCGCCTGGAACCACTGCGGCGCATCGCGGCCCTGCTTGTAGGGTGAAGGCGGCGAGCGGTACAGCTCGTTGCCGGCCGCATCGAAGAGCAGGATGTCGTGCGCCCGCACCCGGCCCAGCCCCTGCAGGTAGTGGCGCAGCGCCGGGGTGCCCTGGGCGGCGTAGGCCCAGGTGATGCGGTTGAGCATCTGCAGCGCCACGCGGTGGGCGGCGGCGATCTCCTCGTTGACCGAGGCGCGCATCGACTGCAGCTGCAGTCCGAACATCGCGGCCATGAAGGCCAGCATCAGCGCGCCGACGATGAGGTGGATCTTCAGGCGCAGGGTCATGGCGGGATCCTCGCAGGGTCGGCCTTGCCGTGCAGCAGCACGGGCCGGCCTTGCGGGTGGCCGTGCTGCTCGACGTGCACGCGGTGGCGATCCCCCGTGTCGAGCAGATGCACGGCGACGGGCGCTGACGGGGCGAGGCTGGCCGGGGGGGGCGGTGGCGAGGGCGGGACCTGTAACACGGCGCCGATGGTATGCGTGCCGCGCGGCGGCGATGACCCGCTGGGGTTGGCGCTGGCCGGTGCGCCGCGAGATTCATGATTTTCATGAGCCGCGATTCATGCCGGGCCGGCTGTGTGCGCCGCGAGCGAGCGGGGAAGATGCGTTCCGGGGTCTTCGATCCCCGCTGCCACCGGCTCCACCGGACGGCGTCGTCTCCTGTTCCGTTCCCCCTCACCCTCGTTCCACGGAGTTCTCACCATGCAATGGCAAACCCCCGTCGCCACCGACCTGCGTTTCGGCTTCGAGATCACGATGTACGTGGCCGCACGCTGAACTGAGCGGTTCCCCGGCGCCGCCGCGTCTCGTGGGCCGGCGGCGCCATTTGCTTTTGAACTCCCCGATCCCTGATCGACGATCCCATGCGCATCACCATCCTGGGCAGCTCGGCCGGCGGCGGTTTTCCGCAGTGGAACTGCAACTGCGCCAACTGCGCCGGCTGGCGCGCCGGCACGCTGAGGGCCAAGGCGCGCACGCAGTCGTCGATCTTCGTCCGGCCGGATGACGGCTCGGACGGTGGCCCTGAAGCCACCGAGGGCATCCTCTTCAACGCCTCGCCGGATGTGCTGGAGCAGATCCGCAGCAACCCGGCGCTGCAGCCGGGTCGGCGCCAGCGTGACACGGCGATTGCCGGCGTGCTGCTGATCGATGGGCAGATCGATCACAGCACCGGCCTGCTGATGCTGCGCGAGCGCGGCCAGCCGCTGCCACTGTGGTGCACCGACCCGGTCTACGAGGACCTCACCACCGGCCTGCCGCTGCTGAATGTGCTCGGCCACTACTGCGGTGTGCGTCGCGAGCGCATCGCGCTGGACGGAGCGCCCTTCGAAGTCCCCGGCGTGGGCGGTGCGAACGGCCTGACGCTGCGTGCGCTGCCGCTGACCAGCAAGGCGGCGCCGTACTCGCCGCACCGCGAGGCGGGCGTGCCGGGCGACAACATCGGCGTGACGATCACCGACAACCGCAGCGGCCGCCGCTTGTTCTACGCGCCCGGCCTGGGCGAGATCAGCCCGGCGGTGTTCGACGCGATGGCCTCGGCCGACGCGGTGCTGGTGGACGGCACCTTCTGGACCGACGACGAGATGATCCGCCTGGGCCTGTCGAGCAAGACCGCGCGCGACATCGGCCACCTGCCGCAAAGCGGTGCGGGCGGGATGATCGAGTGGATGGACCGCCTGCCGGCATCCACCCGCCGTCTGCTCATCCACATCAACAACACCAACCCGATCCTCGACGAGGACTCGCCGCAGCGCGCCGAACTGGCTGCGCATCGCATCGAGGTCTGCGAGGACGGTTGGACTTTGGAGATCTAGGATGAAACTATCTTCATGCAGCCGGCGTGAGTTGTACGGCGTAACCGATCTGCTGAAGCCTGCGCACCAGTCGGGTGGCGGTCTTGTGGGCGTCGGCGCGATCGAAGTGGGCGGCGCCGAGGTCATGCCACTCGGTGCCGTCGCGCAGCATGTGCCAAGCCGCGGTGAGCATCGAGGCGGCCACGCCGATGATCGCCTTCTTGGCGCCGCGACGAGCGCGCAGGCGGTGGAACTGCGCCTGCAGGTAGCTGCCCTTGACTTTGATGGCTGCCCAGGCGGCTTGCACGAGGGTGGTCTTGAGCCACCTGCCGCCACGGCGCAAGCGAACGCTGCGACGCTTGCCGGCGCTCTCGTCGTTGCGCGGGCACATGCAGGCCCAGGACAGCAGATGAGCCGGGGTGGCGAAGCGCGACATGTCGATACCGATCTCGGCCACGACCACATGGGCGCTGACCTCGCTGAGGCCCGGCATGGTGCTCAGCAGCTTGGCGGCGTGCCGAAAGGGCGCCAGCCCTTGACCCACCTCCTTCTCGATGGCGGCGATGGCCTGATCCAGCGCATCGATGTGCCCCAGGTGCAGCTTGAGCATGAAGCGGTGGTGAGCGCTGACGCGGCCGCGCAGCGCTTCGAGCAACTCGGCACGGCTGGCCTTGACGCGCACGCTGACCAGCGAGACCAGGCGCTCGGGATCGCGCTCGCCGCCGATGAGGGCCTGCAACACGGCCCGGCCGCTCTTGCCCACGATATCGGCCAGCACGACGCCAAGCTTCAAGTTGGCGTCTTCGAGCACCTTCTCGATGCGTTGGACGTGCGCGCTGCGCTCGCGCACGAACTGCTTGCGGGTGCGCGTGAGCGAGCGCAGTTCCTGTACCGCCACCGGCGGCACGAAGCTGGCGCGGATCAGGCCGTGGGCCAGCAAGTCCGCCAGCCACATCGCGTCGTTGACGTCGGTCTTGCGGCCAGGAACGTTCTTCACGTGCGCGGCGTTGGCCAGCACGAGCTCGAAGTGGCCTTCGAGCACGTGCCACACTGGCTTCCAGTACACGCCGGTGGCCTCCATGGCGACGTGCTCGACGCCGAAGGAGTCGAGCCAGTCGCCAAGGGCCAGCAGGCCCGAGGTAGTCGTCTGGAAGGTGCGCACCTCCTGCAAGGGTGGGCCGTCGCGGGCGATGCGCACGCACGCCACCACCGTCTCCTTGTGCACGTCCAGTCCGGCGCAGCGCGGGTAGATCACTTCCATGATCGCCTCCAGTCCGCGGCGACATCGGCATGCGGCCCACGTCATCGAACTCTAGGATGCGTGCTCAGGGGCGCGAAGCCCAAGGCGACAGTGCGGGGTGCTCGTGGAGCCGCGGGTCCAACTGACATACGGGTTCGAGACACCAAGTACGAACCGACCTCTGCGCCGGACGCCGCCACCGCATTACACGCCCGTTTCATGCGTCGCGGGTCGCGCGAAGCGCGGTGGAGCAACTGACATGTGTGACCAGAAGCTGCGGGCCGAGCGCCGGGCCGCCCCCAAGCCGGCCCGAATCCCCTCGGGGGATCGGTCGACGTATCCGTCGAACGAGGGGCTCCAATGACCGCCTGGACCCCTGCTGAGTTTGAATCGAAGCTGCGCGAGCGCGGCCGTGCCTATCACATCCACCACCCGTTCAACGTGATGTTGAACACCGGCCGTGCGACGCCCGAGCAGGTGCGCGGCTGGGTGGCGAACCGTTTCCTCTACCAGGTGGCGATTCCGGTCAAGGACGCGGCCATCATGGCCAGCTGCCCGGATCGCGAGGTGCGGCGCGGCTGGATCCAGCGCATCCTGGACCACGACGGCTTCGAGATCACCGGGCCGAACGGCACGATCCGTGACGCTGGCGGCATCGAGGCCTGGCTGCGCCTGGCCGAGGCGGTGGGCCTGAGCCGCGAGGAGGTGATGGACGAGCGCCACGCGATCCCCGCGTTGCGCTTCGCGGTGGACGCCTACGTCAACTTCGCCCGCCGCGTCCCCTGGCAGGAGGCGGTGTGCTCGTCGCTGACCGAGCTCTTCGCGCCCGAAATCCACAAGCAGCGTCTGGCCACCTGGCCGGAGCACTACCCCTGGATCGAGTCCGAGGGCCTGCAGTACTTCCGCAACCGCGTCAGCCAGGCGCGGCGCGACGTGGAGCAGGGCCTGGCGGTGACGCTGGACCACTTCAACACCCGGGCGCTGCAGCAGCGCGCGCTGGACATCCTGCAGTTCAAGCTCGACATCCTCTGGGCCATGAACGACGCGATGGCGCAGCGCTACGGGGTGAACGCATGACGGCAGCGCCGACGTCGGCTCCCGCCACGGGCGGCGCGGCGCTGGCCGACGACCCCGCCTGGGCGGCTGCGGTGCCCCGCATCGGCCGCAGCTTCCGCTTCCAGTGGGAGCCGGTGCAGAACTGCCACGTGCTGCTCTACCCGGAAGGCATGGTCAGGCTGAACCAGAGTGCGGGCGAGATCCTGAACCGCTGCGACGGGCAACGGTCCTGGGCGGCCATCGTCGCCAGCGTGGAGAAGGCCTTTGCGACCAGCGGGCTGGCGGGTGAGATCGCCGCCTTTGCCGGCATGGCGCGGCAGCAGCGCTGGGTCGAATGGAACTGACGGGCCGGCCATGACGATCGCGCCTGAATCGCTGGTAGCCACTGCTTCGTCACCCACGTCACCTTCGCCGTTGGCGGGGCTGGCCTCCGTGCTGGACCGCCCCGGCCCGCCGCTGTGGCTGCTGGCCGAGCTGACCTACCGCTGCCCGCTGCATTGCGTGTTTTGCTACAACCCGGTGGACTTTGCCCGCCACGAGCAGGAGCTGAGCACCGCCGACTGGCTGCGCGTGCTGCGCGAGGGGCGCGAGCTGGGCGCGGTGCAGTGCGGCTTCTCCGGCGGAGAGCCCCTGCTGCGCGACGACCTGGAAGAGCTGGTGGCCGAGGCGCGCCGGCTGGGCTACTACACCAACCTGCTGACCTCCGGCGTGGGCCTGACCGCCGCGCGCGCCGCCGCACTCAAGGCCGCCGGGCTGGACCACGTGCAGCTGTCCTTCCAGGACAGCACGAAGGAAATCAACGACTTCCTCTCGCACACCCGCACCTACGACCTGAAGCAGCGCGTCGCCAAGATGATCCGCGACCAGGGCTGGCCGATGGTGATGAACGTGGTGATCCACCGCCTGAACATCGAGCACGTCGACCGCATCATCGCGATGGCCGCCGAGCTGGGCGCCGAGTACCTGGAGCTGGCCAACACCCAGTACTACTCCTGGGCCGAGGTGAACCGCGCCCACCTGCTGCCCACCCACGACCAACTCAAGCGCGCCGAAGCGGTGACCGACGCCTGGCGCGAGCGCCTGGCCGGGAAGATGAAGCTCTTCTTCGTCGCCCCGGATTACCACGAAGGCCAGCCCAAGCGCTGCGTCAACGGCTGGGGCAGCACCTTCCTGAACATCGCGCCCGACGGCACCGCGCTGCCCTGCCACACCGCGGGCATGCTGCCGGGCCTGAGCTTCCCGAACGTGCGCGAGGCCAGCCTGCGCGAGATCTGGTTCGACAGCCCCGGCTTCAACCGCTTCCGCGGCACCGGGTGGATGAAGGACCCCTGCCGCAGCTGCGAGCACCGTGAACGCGACCTCGGCGGCTGCCGCTGCCAGGCCTACATGCTCTCCAAGGACGTGGACGCCGCCGACCCGGTGTGCAGCAAGAGCCCGCACCATCACCTGGTGCAAGAAGCGGTGGCCGACGCCGAGCGCCGCGCCGCCGCCGGCGAACCGCCCGCGCAGCCGATCGTGTTCCGCGACCGGGCGTCGTCCTTGAAGCTGACGACTTGCCGTTAGACCGATGTGCGGCCGGCGCGAGGCCGGCCGCAACGAGGGGGTTACTTCAGAATATCCCCGAGGCAGAGGTACTTCAGCTCGATGTAGTCGTCGATGCCGTGGTGCGAGCCCTCGCGACCCAGACCGGACTGCTTGACGCCACCGAACGGCACCTCGGCCACCGAGATCAGGCCGGTGTTGATGCCCACCATGCCGTACTCCAGCGCCTCGCCGACGCGGAAGATGCGGCCGATGTCGCGGCTGAAGAAGTAGCTCGCCAGGCCGAACTCGGTGGCGTTGGCCATCTCGATCACCTCGGCCTCGGTCTTGAAGCGGAACACCGGCGCCACCGGGCCGAAGGTTTCCTCGCGGGCGCAGAGCATCTCGGAGGTGACGTTGGCCAGCACGGTGGGGGTGTAGAAGCGCTCGCCCAGCGGGCCGGCCAGGCGCGAGCCGCCGACCACCACCGTGGCGCCCTTGCTCACCGCGTCGGCCACGTGCGACTCGACCTTGGCCAGCGCCTGCTCGTCGATCAGCGGGCCCTGGGTCACGCCGGCCTCGAAGCCGTTGCCCACCTTGATCGCCCCGGCCTTGGCGGCCAGCTTCTCGACGAACTGGTCGTAGACCGCGTCCTGCACGTACAGGCGGTTGGCGCAGACGCAGGTCTGGCCGGCGTTGCGGTACTTGCTGACCATCGCGCCCTCGACGGCGCTGTCGATGTCGGCGTCGTCGAAGACGATGAAGGGCGCGTTGCCGCCCAGCTCCAGGCCGAGCTTCTTGATCGTCGGCGCGCACTGCTTCATCAGGATGCGGCCGACTTCGGTGCTGCCGGTGAAGCTGAGGTGGCGCACCACGTCGGACTCACACAGCACCTTGCCGATGGCGATCGAGCTGTCGGCGTCGCCGGTGAGGATGTTCAACACGCCCGGGGGCATGCCGGCGCGCTGTGCCAGCTCGGCGCAGGCCAGGGCCGACAGCGGCGTCTGCTCGGCCGGCTTGATCACCACCGGGCAGCCGGCGGCCAGCGCCGGAGCGACCTTGCGGGTGATCATCGCGATCGGGAAGTTCCAGGGCGTGATGGCCGCGCACACACCGATCGGCTGCTTGAGCACCAGGAAGCGCTTGTTGCCGTCGGTGGTCGGGATGGTCTCGCCGTAGACGCGCTTGGCCTCCTCGGCAAACCACTCGACGAAGCTGGCGCCGTAGACCACCTCGCCCTTGGCTTCCGGCAGCGGCTTGCCCTGCTCGGCCGTCATGATGCGGCCCAGGTCTTCGGCGTGCTGGACCAGCAGCGCATTCCACTTCTGCAGGATCGCAGCGCGCTCCTTGGCGGTCTTGGCGCGCCAGGCCGGCCAGGCGGCGTTGGCGGCGGCAATCGCGGCCTCGGTCTCGGTCGCGCCCAGGCGGGCCACGTCGGCCAGCTTCAGCCCGGTGGCCGGGTCGGTGACGTCGAAGCGACTGCTGCCGGCGACCCACTCGCCGTTGATCAGCGCGTCGGTCTTGAGCAGGCTGGGGTCGGCGAGCAGGGCCAGCGGCGAGGTTGGCAGGTTCATGGTGGCGTCTCCTGAGAGGGATGAAGGCTAGGGAAGGCGTGTCGGCCAGGTTCGCTGTGCCTCAGCGCAGCGGCACCCCGGGCAGCACGCAGAGCATTTCGTACAGCAGGTTGGCACCCAGCAGCGCGGTGTTGCCGGTGGGATCGTAAGGCGGTGAGACTTCCACCAAGTCGCCGCCCACCAGATTGAGCCCACGGCAGCCGCGGATGATCTCCAGCGCCTGCGGCACGGTCAGCCCGCCGATCTCCGGCGTGCCGGTGCCGCCGGCGTAGGCGGGGTCGATGCCATCGATGTCGAAGCTGAGGTAGCAGGGCGTCTCGGGCCCGATGGCCTGGCGGATCTGCGCCATCAGCGGGGCCAGCGAGGTCCACCAGACCTCGTGTGCGGGCACGAGGGTGAAGCCCTGGCGGCGCGGCCAGTCGAAGTCGTCGGCCGCGTAGCCGCTGCCCCGCAGGCCGATCTGCCAGACCTTGTCGCTGCGCAGCAGGCCTTCCTCCACCGCGCGGCGAAAGGGCGTGCCGTGCGCGATGCGCTCGCCGAACATGTCCTCGTTGACGTCAGCGTGGGCATCGACGTGAATCAGCGCCACCGGGCCGTGGTGCTCGGCCATCGCGCGCAGGATCGGCAGGGCGATCGTGTGGTCGCCCCCCAGCGTCAGCGGGCGCACCAGCCGACCACTGCGCCCGGGCTGGGCCAGCAGGTCGCGGTAGAAGCCGCTGATGATCTCGACCGACTTCTCCAGCGAGTAGGTGTTGATGGGCACGTCGCCCAGGTCGGCCACCTGCAGTGCGTCGAAGGGCGCCGCGCCCGTGGCCAGGTTGTAGGGGCGGATCAGCGCCGACTCGGCGCGGATCGCGCGCGGCCCGAAGCGAGTGCCCGGGCGGTGCGAGGTGCCGATGTCCAGCGGCACGCCGACGAAGGCCGCGTCCAGCCCCGCCGCCATGGTGGCTGTGGTGGCCGTGGGCAGCCGCATCATGGTGGCCACCCCGCCGAAGCGGGGCATGGCGTTGCCGGACAGGGGCTGGTTCAGCAGCGGTGGCGGGTTCATCAGGGCTGCTCCTCGGCGAAGAACCGGCACAGCTCGCCATCCGGGATCTGCTGATCGGCGAAGCCGAAACTGCCGTGGACGGCCATCTCCTCCGCGGCGCGGCGGATCAGGCCGCAGGCGGCGCGCGCCAGGCTGCCGCCGATGCTCACGCGGCGCACGCCCAGTTCCTGCAGCCGGGGCACCGTCAGCGGGTTGCCGGTCAGGCCCATGACCACGGTCAGTGGCAGGCCAACGGCTTCGACCAGGGTGCGGATGGTCGCTTCATCGCGGAGACCGGGCACGAAGAGACAGTCCGCGCCCGCTGCCCGGTAGGCCTCGGCGCGGCGCAGGGCGTCGTCAAGTGGCTGAGGGGCGCCGACCAGGAAGCTGTCGATGCGGGCGGTGAGGGTGAAGTCGGGGCACAGCGCGTCGGCCGCCGCGCGCGCGGCGCGCAGGCGCTCGGCCGCCTCCGGGAGGTCGAACAGCGGGCGGGCGGGCTGGCCGGTGGCGTCCTCGAGGTTGGCGCCCACCACGCCGGCCTGCCAGGCCAGGCGGATCGTCTGGCCGACCTCGTCCGGCGTGGCCCCGTAGCCCGACTCCAGGTCGGCACTGACGGGCTGGGGCACGGCTGCGGCGATGGCCTGCACCTGCGCGAGCATCCGCTCGCGCGTCATGCGCGCGTCGCCGTCGGGCCAGCCCATCGAGAAGGCAATGCCGGCACTGGTGCTGCCCAGGGCTGCAAACCCGGCCGCCGCCAACAGGCGGGCGCTGCCGGCGTCCCAGGCATTGGGCATGACGAAGATGCCCGGCCGCTGGTGCAGCGCGCGGAAGGCGCGTGCCTGGGCGGGCTGATCCACCGACCCCATCGCCGTGGGGGGCATCACCGCCGCTTGCCGCGGATCCACTCCAGCACCAGCATCAGCGCGGTGGTGAAGATCGTCAGCAGTGTGGCGACCGCGGCAATCGTCGGGTTGATGTTCTCGCGGATGCCGGTGAACATCTGGCGAGGCAGCGTCACCTGGTGTGGGCCGGCCAGGAAGAGGGTGACCACCACCTCGTCGAAGGAGGTGGCGAAGGCGAACAGCGCACCAGAGATGACGCCCGGGGCGATCACCGGCAGCGTGACGCGGAAGAAGGATTCCAGCGGGGTGGCGCCGCAGCTCAGCGAGGCCCGCACCAGGTTGTGGTTGAAGCCCTGCAGCGTGGCCAGCACGGTGGTGACCACGAAGGGCGCGCCGAGCGCGGCGTGAACGATGATCAGGCCGATGTAGGTGTCGGCCAGGCCGATGCGGGCGAAGAAGAGGTAGGTGGCCACGCCCACCACGACGATGGGCACCACCATCGGCGCGATCAGCACGCTCATCAGCAGGCCCTTGCCGGGGAACTGCACCCGCGCGAGGCCGACCGCCGTCAGCGTGCCCAGCACGGTGGCCACCACCGTGGCGGCCGGGGCGACGATGAAGCTGTTCTTGGCGGCGCGGGCCCACTCGGCGGAGGTGAAGAGGTTCTCGTACCACTGCAGGCTCCAGCCGGGCATGGGGTACGCGAGGAAGGAGCTGGCCGAGAAGCTCAGCGGCACGATCACCAGGATCGGCAGCAGCAGGAAGGCCAGCAGCGCGACGCCGAAGGCGCGCAGCGCCCACCAGCCGGCCTTGTCCAACAGGGTGTAGTAAGCGGGGAACACAGGAAGGGTGGGCAGTTGCATCGCGATCTCCCCCGGTTCAACCCAGGCTCAGTTCGGCCTTGGCCATCTTGCGGTAGACCGCATACAGGATCAGCGTGGCCACCAGCAGCACGGCGCCGAGTGCGCAGGCCATGCCCCAGTTGACGTCCACGTTGGTGTACTGGGCGATGTAGTAGCTGATCATCTGGTCGTTCGGCCCGCCCAGCAGCGCCGGGGTGACGTAGTAGCCGATCGCCAGGATGAACACCAGCAGCGCACCCGCGCCGATGCCCGCGTAGGTCTGCGGCACGTAGACGCGCCAGAAGGCGGCCCAGGGCGTGCTGCCCAGCGAGACGGCGGCGCGCTGGTAGGTGGGCGGCACCGACTTCATCACGCTGTACAGCGGCAGGATCATGAAGGGCAGCAGGATGTGCGTCATCGAGATGATCACCCCTGTGCGGTTGAACAGCAGCTCCAGCGGCTGGCCGATGACCGACAGCGACAGCAGCGCCTTGTTGACCAGCCCCTCGCGCTGCAGCAGCACGATCCAGGCGGCCACGCGCACCAGGATGGAGGTCCAGAACGGCACCAGCACCAGGATCATCAGCACGTTGGCCTGGCGGGCGGACAGCGTCGACAGCCAGTAGGCGAGCGGATAGGCCAGCAGCAGGGCCAGCAGCGTGACTTCCAGGCTGATCTCGAAGGTGCGCAGCAGGATGCCGGTGAACACGCGCTGGTCGGGGTCGACGCGTTCGATGCCGCTGAAAAGGCCATCTCCCACGCCGCGCCGCAGGTCCACCGAGGTGAGCAGGTAGTCCGGCGTCCAGCGCTCGGCGTTCTTGCCGATGGCCTGCCAGTACTTGAGCTCCTTCCAGCGCTCGTCGAGCGTCACCATGCGCTCGCGCACCGCCGCGGCATCGGTCAGCGGCTGGTCCTTCCAGTCGCCGTGCACCGCGCGGTAGGTGCCCATGATCAGCGAGCGCCCGCCGGGCACCTCGCTGTTCAGGCGCCGGGCCAGGGCACCGGCGTCCGAGCCCTCCGCCAGCGCGCCCAGGTCCTGGGCGACCGCGGCGAAGGCGGCGGCGCTCGGCTCGGACTTGTGGTCCCAGCCGGCCAATGCTGCGCCCGTGCGGGGCAGGGCCCGGGCCACTTCGGGGTTTTCGATCGCCCGTCCCAGCAGGGCGCCGATCGGCACCAGCAGCGTCAGCAGCAGGAAGACGAGCAGGGGCAGGGTGAGCCCCACCGCGGTGAGGCGCCGACGGCGGTCGGCTCGCTGCAGCGAGCGCTGCAGCTCAGGCGATCCGACCGCCGGCAGGGCGGTCACCGCGGAGGTACTCATGAGCGCTGGCCCCTGTCGTCTGGCGGCGGATTACTTGGAGCGGATTACTGGGTGGCCCAGGCGGCGAAGCGCTTCTCCAGCGCCTCACCCTGGTCGGCCCAGAACTTGATGTTGAACTCGATCGCGCCCTTCATGTTGCCGGTGGCGGTGGGCAGGTTGCCCAGCGTCTTGGCGTCGAGCTTGGCCAGCGCCTGGGTGTTGGTCGGGCCGTAGGCGATGTTCTTGGCGTACTCGCCCTGATGGTCGGCGCTCAGCACCAGCTTCAGGAACTTGTAGGCGTTGTCCTTGTTGGGGGAGCCCTTGACGATGCCGAAGTACTCCAGGTCATAGATCTGGTTGACCCACTGCACGCGCAGGTTCTTGCCTTCGCGCTGGGCGGCGTCGATGCGGCCGTTGTAGGCGGTGGACATCACCACGTCGCCGGCGACCAGGAACTGCGGCGGCTGCGCGCCGGCTTCCCACCACTGGATGCTCGGCTTGAGCTCGCCCAGCTTCTTGAAGGCGCGGTCGGCGCCTTCCTTGGTGGCCAGCACCTTGTAGACGTCCTCGGGCTTGACGCCGTCGGCCATCAGCGCGAATTCCACGTTGTAGCGCGCGCCCTTGCGCATGCCGCGCTTGCCGGGGTACTTCTTGGTGTCCCAGAAGTCGGCCCAGGTCTTGGGTGCGTCCTTGAGCTTGTCGGCGTTGTAGGCCATCACGGTGGACCACACGAAGATGCCGACGCCGCACTCGGTCACGGCGGCCTTCGGGGCCAGCGCGGCCTTGTCGACGATCTTGCTGTAGTCCAGCTTCTCGAACAGGCCCTCGTCGCAGCCACGGCCCATGTCCGGGCTCTCAACCTCGACCACGTCCCAGGTCACATTCTTCGCCTCGACCATGGCCTTGACCTTGGCCTGCTCGCCGTTGTACTCGACCGTCACCAGCTTGCTGCCGGTCTGCTTCTCGAAGGGCTCGTAGTAGGCCTTCTTCTGCGCGTTGCCATTGGCACCGCCGAAGTTGACCACCGTCAACTGGCTCTGCGCGAACGCCGGCAGCGACATCAGGCCAGCCAGCGCAACGGCGGCCAGGGACACGGGGACTTGCTTGTTCATCAACGGACTCCTCGGGTGAAGGACAGGGGGGCAGGTTGGAAAGTGCCAGGTGGGACCTGTCGTGGGTTTGGCGGCTGCTCGCCGCTCTCAAAGATAGATGCGCAGGAACTCGCTCGGGAAGCGCAACCACACCGATTGACCGGCGTGCGGCGCCATGGCCGACCCCAGCGGCACCTTCACGGTCGCCTGGGCCTGCCCGGCGATGGCGCAGCGCAGGCGCAGGTGATCGCCGAAATAGATCACGTCGCTGATCGCGGCCTGCACCACGTTCGAGCTCAGCTCGCTGCCCTCGGCGGGCGGCTGCAGCAGCGCCTCGATGCGCTCAGGCCGCACCGAGGCGACCACTGCCTGGCCCGGATCGGCGCCGTTGACGTTGATGCCCGCCAGGCGCTCGCCCGTGGGCAGCACCAGCTCGCACAGCCGGCCCTCGGCCGCACCGGCCGTGCCGGCCAGCACCGTGTTGTCCCCGACGAAGCCCGCCACGAAGCGGTTCGCGGGGCGCTCATACAGCTCCTCCACCGCGTCGATCTGCTGGATCTCGCCGTCGTTGAACACCGCCACGCGGTCGCTCATCGTCAGCGCCTCGCCCTGGTCGTGTGTCACGTAGACGAACGTGACGCCCAGCTGGCGGTGCAGCTCCTTCAGCTCGATCTGCATGTGCTCGCGCAGCTGCTTGTCCAGCGCGCCCAGCGGCTCGTCCATCAGCACCAGCTGCGGCTCGAACACCAGCGCGCGGGCCAGTGCCACGCGCTGCTGCTGCCCGCCGGAGAGCTGCGAGGGGTAGCGGTCGCCCTTGCCAACCAGCTGCACCATGCCCAGCGCCTTCTCGACGCGGCTGGCGATGTCCGCCTTCGGCACCTTGCGCACCGTCAGCGGGTAGGCCACGTTGTCCGACACCGTCATGTGCGGGAACAGCGCGTAGTTCTGGAACACCATCCCGAAGTTGCGCCGGTGCGGCGGCGTGCGGGTGATCGGCGCCCCGTCCAGCAGGATTTCCCCGGCGGTGGGCGACTCGAACCCCGCCAGCATCATCAGGCAGGTGGTCTTGCCCGAGCCGGAGGGCCCGAGCAGCGAGAGGAACTCGCCACGCCGGATGTCCAGGTCCAGTGAACGCACGACCAGACTCAGGCCGTCGTAGGTCTTCTGCACGCCCTTGAAGCGCACCAGCGGTTGCGAGCTGCTCATCGTGGTCGGGTCACGTCGTCCGGTTGCGAAAGTCATCGCGCCCGGATGCGACCCGGCGCACCGTGCAGTCTGTCACTGCTCAGCGGTGCGCACTGTAGGTGTTACACGCCTGTGTCGACCATGTACACGGTGGGGGAAATGGGCTGGCACTGTGCTGGGCGGGGGGCCGGTACAGGGAAAACGAGGCGACCCGGAGACCGCCTGGCAATCTCCATCTGCTCGGCGCTCACGGGCTTGCTGTCAACGCCGGTGAGCTTGCCCTGGCGGTTGGCCTTGACCCAGTTGAACAGGGTCTGGTCGACCACGCCCAGCGTCCTGGCCGCCGCCGCAATGCTCTGGCCGCTCTCGACCAGGCGCTCAAGCAGTGGCAGGCCCAACGGCCTGAACTGTTCAACAAGCGGGTCTATGAACTCGCGGGACTCGACATCTATCGAATCCGCCGCTTGCGCAGAGCCACGAAGTCGATGTGGGGTTTGAGAAGTACCGGGATACTCGCGTGCCAGTGGCGCGTGAGTTCGCGGCGGAACGGCACTTCACGGTTTACGCCATCTGTGAGTTTGGCGCGGGCAACACCCTCGACAACGATGTGCACAGCGTGAGGTCCGGGAGTAGCTGGGAGTTGAACTCCACGAACTCCGCGCCAAGCGCGGCGGCCAGCTGAGAGATCCTTTAGCGCAATCGGCTCGGAGCGAGCCTGCAGGGGCAAAGGACCGGGCGGCGCGTGCATGGTGGAGACGCGGACGCCCTTTGCGAGCAATCGGCCATCCCAGACGCGAACGCGCAACTCGCGCGTACTTCCTTCCAGGTTCGCGATCTCAGCCTGAATCCGTGCCAGGCCGGTTTCAGTCGCGTAGACGCACATGTCCAAGCGGAAACGCGCGCGTTCGAGATAATTGGCCTGCACAGTCGCTGCCCACTCGCCCAGGACTTCGTCATCTCGCCCGACGCGGTTGATATCTACGTGCCACACCTCGTGTCCAGCGCCGCGACGAACGCGGACACCGGGGCTGTTTCGAGTGAGAGTCCTGCCCGATGCCGTACGGAGGGTGACCGTCGACAGCCCACCGCCGTGCGAGCTCCATAGCCATGCAATCACGAGCCGACCCTGCGGGAGGTCCGAGGGGAAAGTCTGCTTGGTTACCAGTCCAGGGGTGACCTCCCAGGAGGATTCGAGGATCGTTGTGAGATCCTGCGCGTCGCGGGCAACGTCGGCGAAGCGTTTTCGTAGGTGAATGTCGTCGTTGTCGACTTGTGCGAAGGTCGCACCGCTCGCGGTCGCCATGTCGTGGAGAACCGCGTTCGCGCCTTCGGGCGACGTCGAGAGATCTCCGAATGCAGTGGTGTGTATCTCGACGTTGTTCGCGACAAGCGTGGGGTAGCGATCGATGGCCCAAGGGGCGCGGTTCTGCTTGCCGTCCGAAAGGAAAACCACCAGACGCCGTGACGCGGGCTCCGCGACGGCCGTGAGTTGTTCCCACGCAGCGGTTAGTGCAAGTCCGTAGCAAGTCGCGCCCCCAATCGTCCCGCCTGTGTTGATGGCTGCGATCGCCGAGCCAAACGCGGCCGTCGTCGATGAGTCCAACGGTCCCAAAGCGCGCTCCGCCATCGTGTCGACGGCGGCACCGAAGGGAACGATCCCTACACGGTGGTTTCCTTCAAGGTCCAAAAGCGATAGGAAAACTCCTGCTGCCGCGCGTGCCGCTTCCATCTTCGTGACGCCATCGGGGAGGACGGAGTTCATCGAGCCGGAGCGATCGACGACGATCACCACGTCGACCTTGCGCGCGAGCGCATTCCCGTGGTCGGCGAAGAAACCTGCCGCACATTGGAGGTACTGGTTCGCGATCGCCGGGTCCGCGATAACAAGCGTCTGCTCATGGCTCGTGTGCATAGCACTCTGCGAGATGTTCATCGAACCGCAGAGCACACGCCCCTGGCGGAGCGTCTCGTTGTCACGAAGCGTATCGACGAGAACTGCCTTGTTGTGTATATCTTCCGCGCGCTCTATGTCGAGCCCAGGCCCAGCCAGAGACGACGGGAATACCTCGTTACCCACAACGCCATGGACCTGCAATCCCGCAGAGCCGAGCCCTTTGAGCCGGGCAATGACATCGTTCGGACCTGCGAACCCATCGAAATCCCCTCCTTCGGTAATCTGCTCCATCAAAACTAGAACGTCTTGCGTCGCGCTCGCGAGGTGATCGTCGATGACCTTGAAGAGGTCGATGCCCGGCGAGACAGTGGTCGATGGAGAAAAGCGTACCTTCCAAGAGTAGATGCCAGGGAGGTGGACGCCAGGAACGAGGTGCTCAGTAGGCGTAGGCGTCTTGAATACCAGCGTGCGAGCGACGGCTGGGTCCGGCGCACCGGCTCCAGCACCCCACCAGCGATTGAATTCGTTCACGAACGCCTTCACCACTCCGGGTTCGTCGGTGAGAATGGCATCTTCGCTACGCACTGGCGGACACGCGGGGTCGACCGGAGTTATGTTGTGAGACCCACACCAGAGGCGCTTGTGGTCGAAGACGAAGAACTTCGCGTGATGAATCCCACGGCGCTGCACGCGCGCCGAGTCGGTGCCGTCGTCGCCAGCTGGGTGAGCAGAACTCGCGCGAAAGATCTCGACATAGGCCAAGCTGCTCCAGCCACTCTCGCCACTCTTACCGAGTTGGATTGTGAGTGTTCCGTCGGAGGCTGCACGTATCCTTCGTGCGACCGGGTTGTTGGCGTCATCAGTGCCGCCCTCGGCGGTCGATACGACGAACTCACCAGGGCCAGCCGAGAGGTACTCGAAGAAGGTTGTCGTTCCCGAGACTGGCCTGGAGAACACTGTCTGACCTTGAACGAGTACCACGTTGCGCGACCCGTACGCGGCTTCACCACACACGACCCGCACGTAGTAGTACTCGTCCCGCTCCAAAAGGATCCGCCAGGTTCGCGGACCGAGGCTGTTGCGCGCTGCGTAGCACTCACGTAGCAAGGGAGATACAAAGTCAGCAGAGGGCAAGCCCTTTGGACCCACGTCGGCGGTGACGTCTGTATCCCAACCGTAGGTCATTGCCCCCTTCGGACCGAATAGCGCGCCCGTGTCGACCGCGAATCCTGCCGGTGCTGCCGTGGCCTCAGACTGAAAGCTCACACGTGCCACGAGTGCTGGGAGATTCTCGTCAGCAACCTGCACTGGACCGCGTTGCGCAGTGAGATAGCCGCGCTGCCATCGGTGCCCGGCATTTCCAAAGATGCGCACGGAAACCCCGGACGCCGCCTTCTGCGCAAGCCGCTCCGCGATGACTTAGGACTTACGCAAACGTTTAAATCAAACTAGATTATTTAATATATCGGCGCCGATTTCGTGGTATTTGTGATAATATATTCACCATGAAACCCACGAGCCGAGACTACTGCCAATTTCTGATATCCACACAAATCAACTACACGCAGACCTATTTTGCGGATCACCATCAGAGGTTTTCTCATGACGCCATAAATCGCTACTTGCAGGCTGCCAATATCAGCCCGGCCGATGTCTGGAATCTGGCCCGACGAAACATCGAATTTGACGACGATGCCTGCCTGGTTTTCGATGACAGCGTTCTGGACAAGAACCACTCGCACAAAATCGAGCTGGTGCGCAAACAGTACAGCGGCAACGCCCACGGCCTGATCAAGGGCATTGGGGTGGTCAACTGCCTGTACGTGAACATCAAGACCGGCCACTACTGGATCATCGACTGGCGCATCTATGCGCCTGACGAAGACGGCAAGTCCAAGCTGGATCATGTCCAGGAGATGTTCGACAATGCCATGGCGCACAAGAAGCTGCCCTTTCGCACCGTGCTGATGGACTCCTGGTACGCCACCATGGATCTGATGAAGCACATCCACCGGGCGGGCAAGCACTTCTACTGCCCGCTCAAGAGCAATCGCAAGGTTGACGACAGCCAAGGCCAGCAGCCCTACAAGGCGGTCAGTACGCTGCAGTGGAGTGCCCAAGAACATGTGCATGGCAAACACGTCAAACTGTTCAAGTTTCCCAGTGACATCAAGCTGAAACTGTTCCGGGTTGTGGTTGATACCAATCGCACGGACTGGGTTGTGACAAACGACCTATCTCAAGATTCGACGGACGATACGCATGAGATGTGTGCCGTGCGCTGGAAGATTGAGCAGTACCACAGGGAGATCAAGCAGGTTCTTGGCATCGAAAAATGTCAGTGCAGAATGGCCCGGTCACAGAAGAATCACATCGCCTGCGCGATATTGGCCTGGGTCCACCTCTGCGAGACGGCCAAAGCGCTGAAGACAAACATCTACAGCCTGAAGAAGGGAATCCTCTCGGAATTCCTCAAGAAGGAACTTCGGTCACCAACCATTCGCATGGCACCCATCTGACATATTGAGTCGAAATGGCGAATCATTGCGCTAGCTGAAGTGACCCTGCGTAAGTCCTATGACTTTTACTTTGGCGCTGCCGGCTGTGCCGTCGTCACTGAAATTGAAGGTCATGCTGCTGACCTCAATGGTGCTCGTCGCGAGATCGATCTGGGAAATCAACTCCTGAAGGATGTCGACTTGATCTTCCGCGTCGTTTCCAAGCCACGCGAAGCGGTGATCGACCCTACCAGTGAACAGCACTCTCGTTGCCATGTTTCCTCCGCTACTCCTGGCACGTGGCCTGATCTTGGATTTCGTCACCATTGGCATCGAACGCGACACAATCAATCATGGAGTACCATTTATTTCTTGGACCTCGCGACACCTTCTGACCAGTGACTTTGTCGTATGCAAAATTGTATGTCCGGAGTTCAATCATTGGCCCACGGACTCGGACAACGACACTCTGATAATCATTGGTTCCATCAGCGTCCGGACAGATCGGACTCATCATCTTGACCTCCGGGCTGTTATCCGGGCAACGGTGAACCGCTCCCGCAGTCCCTACGGTCACGTACTGCACCTTGCGGCGCAGGCCGGAAACGATGTGCTCGTGCTCGATTCGCTGGTAGTAGTGATGATGTCCGCTGAGCACCAACCGTAGTTTCTTGAAGAAGTCGGTCGGGCCGGAGTCGTCCATGAACATGGACTCCAGACACGCAAGGAGTTCCATGTTGTGACCGTAGTATCCACCATACCCCCTGGGTCCATGGTGCGCGATCACTATGATGTTGTCGATATCGAGGCGTGCAGAGGCGTTCGCCAAGTCATTGCGCAGCCACTGCACTTGGGAAGAGGGGGAGCTGCCGCATGATCCCAATCCTGGTTCGCCTGGTTCGGCAAGCACGACGAAGTGCGTGCGCCCGTAGTCGACCGAGTAGTAGGTCGCCGGAGCAGCGGGCCCCTCAGTCCCGAAGTATTTCTTGAATGATGACGAATCATCGTTGTTGCCTATGGCCGGATAGAATGGGTTGTCTTTTAACAACAATGATCCATTGGCAAAGAACTCCGACCAGCGCTTTCGCGTCTCTGCTTCCGATTCGCCGAATTTCTGTGTCATGTCGCCAGTGTGAAAGACCGGCCCGCCGTTACGACCCATATTTATTTGCAGCGCCGCGGAAAATGCAGACACATCTTTCCAGACGGTCCAGTGATACGAGGTTTGCGCTTGAACATCTCCGAGCACCGAGAAACTGAAGTCACCTGCCGTCGGCGCAGTCACGATACTTCCCGCAGGGTGTTGGCCAATCGACAGGCCCGGGGCAGGACGCAGTGCTGGTTTCACGTCTCCGATCAGGAAGGAGTAGCGACTGTTCGTCGCAAGCCCCGTGACCCGAACCGAGTGGACGCAGTTCTTGCCGGAGTCGTCGCACTTTGCGCTTCCCCCCACCCAGCGCGGCACGCTGCGAACAGCTGGACCGGGCGGTGTGGCGATGTGGATGACGGACCTGGCAGGCACATCGGTCTCCCAGCGAATGACCACCGATGACGATGTCACGTCGGTCAACCACGGGCCCTTGCGGTTGGTAGCCAATCTTGGAAGGAGCGGAAACACCACCTGTGCAGGTAGACCGATTGGGTAGACCGGGGACTGGCGCGTTGAGTCGGGACTCCAGATCCGAATACCATTGATGATTGGAAGCCCTGGAGTCCCGAGCACGCATCGGCTCACCCCTTTGCAGAATGACAACACACGGCCGGTCTGCTCGTGCACCGCAATGCAGGTGGCGGGGACTGATGAGGCGCCTTGAGGCCGCACAAAGACACACTGGACGTTCCTGCGCGGGGTATCGGAGGAAATGGTCGCTGTCTGATCGATCGAGTTGGTTTCCTCGGCGCGGATGCTGATGGAGGTCAGAAGTACCAAGGCAACGATCAGTTGATACGCAATCTGGAGATTCATGACCATGCAATGCTGAAATGGGAGATTCACGGATCAAGCGACTCAGTGGAGTCCAACTGAGGGGAGTTGGGCGACGCCCTCTCTGCTCACTTCAGCCAGTGCAGCCTCAAGATGACATCCGCCTGCGCTGGCAAGGCTGCAAGGTCGATCGGATGAGACTGCGTTGTGATGAAGTCGCCTCGCGATACCTGTCCGGTCTGAAGCCTGTCGAGGTGCGCCCGGAGTTCGTAGCGGCAACCGTGCTTCGCGGTGGCTGGGATATCCAGAGTGAATGGCAGTGTTTCGTGCGGGTCGCCCGACCAATGCGTGTTTCTCAGGACGGTACGGGCCACCAGCGTGGCAGGAGCGTCGGCAAGGGAGGTGTCCTCAAGAAGAATGATCAGGTCGGCATCCCGAAAAGCCGGAGCACCGGTATCGAACAGGGCTTTTCCATGGAGGAGCATGACGGGCCTTGCAGAAGGGAGGACAGAAGTTCAGGGCCTTGCGCCGTCAATCCCTGCCGAGGAGCAGATGTGCCAAGGCCTCGGAGATCGGTTGGCCTGTATTCGCCTCATAGAAGCTGTACCCGGGACTGGCGTTGACTTCAAAGCACCAGACCCGCCCATCGGGCGCAATCCGCAGGTCGATTCCGGAGAAGAGCAGGCCGAGCCCTGCCGTCACATGAAGGCAGCGCTCGGCGAGCTCGTCCTGCAGTGTGTAGGGGACGAGTCTTGGCGGCGGTCCCTCCGAAGCGGCGTATCGGTAATCGTCTGCCTGGGCATGGGCCGCCGTGGCAAAGATGCGCGTGCCGACCACATGCACGCGGACGTCAAGGCCTTCCACCTTCTCCTGGAACTGCACTGGGCATGCCCGAATCCGGTCCAACCTGGTCAGGTCTTCGTCGCGCAGTTCGCGAACGATGGAGCGTTCACTGCTGATGGATTTATACACAACCCGGCCCAGGCGTTCCCGGAAGTCGATTGCCTCCTCTGGTCGATTCGTGATCAGGGTCTGCGGCAAGGCGAACCCATGTTGCCGAATCAATTGGCTCTGATACGGTTTGGAGCCGTTCGAAGCCATGTCCGAGGCGCGATTGACCACTCGGGCGGGAGCGATCTCCATCCACGTGACGAGGCCGATGCACACGTCCTGTGCACGCTGCCGGGCCGCAGAGCCCTTCGGTTCATCCTTGAACTCGGGAATCAACTGCTCGTCCATCATGCGCGTATAGACCCCACGCACGTCCTCCAGTCGGATGACCTGGCCATCCACGGTCAAGCAGCCCCGTACCCCGGAAGGACTTACCCCGAAGCCAAACTCTGCCCAGGGTGAGCGCCGCTGGTTGAAGCTCACGACGGTCGCACCCAGACGCTCAAGGTGCGACTGCAACAGTGCGAGGGGTACCTCGGAAGGGATGCCGCAGAGCAGGATCATGGTCGATTCACGTCCGTGTCAGCGCACTCGCCACAGCGTCGGCCAGGGCATTCCCGGACGATGACAGGTCCGGCATGGGCGTGGCGTCGAAGAACTGCCAGCCAGCGGTGGGGGTAACAAGAAACGTCAGGCCGAGGAGGCGAGTTTTGGATCGTTCGGCCAACCGAGTACAAGCAGGCAGGAGATCAACCGGAGCACGACCCTCCACCACTTGCCCGTCGAGCAGGAGGAGTGTTTCTGTGTCCGGCCCTTCGCTGTCCTGCCCCGTGTCGACAGCCACCCCCTGCCAGCGCCATGCGGCCACCGGCAGGCCGGCAGAGAGTGCGCGCGCTACCCACCATGACCGGTCCGGCCAAGGTCCGCACAAGCCGGTTGCAGTAGGCCTGTTGATGACGGGGCAGGCGAGTCCGTATAGCCAACTGGTGTACAGAGCCAGCAGTTCTTCAGTCGCATAGCCACGATCAGCCCTCTCCACTTGGGCGAGGGCCGAGGCCGGAACGGCATACAGGCGGTTCAGGACGCCGCGCAGACACGACGAAGCTACGTTGATTCCGTTCGGCAGCAAGACCTCCGAGGACTCGACTGTGCCGCCGGTCCGATAGGACCAACGGGCCAGACCGATATCCTCGGGACTCGCGTGGATCAATGGATCAAGGCCACGTTGACGCAGTCGTTCAGCCAAAGCATCGACGCCCGGATCTTCTTGTGCGGACAACACCAGCCACATGAGCGACGCCTCTCCGATCGATCTGGGTCAACCACCCTCGCCGGTCTTGAACTGATCGGCGAGTTGCTGGAGTTCTTGGCCGATCGCATCCAACTCGGAAGCTTCGGCATCCGCTTCGTCGCTCAAGGGGGACAAAGACATATCGGGTCGCAGCGACGGGTCAATGAAATGCCCCAGCTGCTGTATCTGCTTTTCCAACTCGGCGATTCGGTCCTCAATCGGCTGAACATCGCGGATCGGCGGCACAGGCGGGAAGGGGGGCTGCACCATGTCGCGGTCTTTGCGGTCTTTGACGTCTTTCCTCAACTTACCGTCAGTGCGATCCTTTGTGTCCTTGCGCAGCTTTTGTTCAATGCGGTCTTTGGTGTCCTTTGTATCCTTGCGCCTCTTGACTTGACTCAGATCATTGATGTCTTTGACGACGACTTTAGGCGGCGGATAGATGGCATGAACCGTAGCAATGTCGTTCGGACTCAGTCCGTTGCGCTGGCCGATTGCCTGTCCGCCGAGGGTGACGATGGTGGGCTGGCCGTTCTTCGAGAAGGCCGTGGCCCCATAGTGCATGAGCGAGCCAAAGTCGTAGGCGCCGATGTCGTCGCCGTCGGTGATGTGCTGGTTGAAGTTGTGTTCGACGCCTGGGGTGATGTTCTGCCACTCGATGCGCACGAAATTGTCGCGGTCCTCACGGCTCTGTTCGTGCCAAAGCCCGACCGTGTGGCCGATCTCGTGGATGGTGTTGCCCGTGCTGCAGCCGTCGGCCAAATTGATGAACTGCTGGCCGCCGCGCATGCCAACATAGGATGAACAGCCATTACCGGGCCGGAAGGTCAGGTAGTTGGGATATTGCCCGGCGTTGGCCGCAGTCCTCAGCACGAAGCGGATGCGGGTGTTGGTCTGCCAGTGGGCGATGGCATCGGTGATGCGTTGCTGGTTGGGCAGGGCCGGGTCAATGGTGTAGGGGATGGTGGCGTTCGGCCAGCGGAAGTTCTGGCCGGTGATCACACATCCCCGCGCCAGTTCGCCGAGGTCTGCCGGCGCTGCCGTGCCCCCACGCACGGCGTCTGCAACCAATTCCATCTCTTCGGCGGAGCCCAGAATGATGTCACCCTCGAACACCGCCATGCCGTCCACGACAGCGTACTGCATCGCTCGGCGCGGCATGACCACACCCTGGAAGAAACCGGTGCGCACCTCGTCGCTGGAGCAGTACTCGCCGGAGCAGTGTCCAGAAGGTTGTGTCGGGTTGGATGGTCTGACCATTTGATCTCTCCTTTGTACGAGTGGTAACTTTTTCAAGAATCACGGATCTGCGATACGGAACGCGGCTGAATCCCGACCGTGTGTCAGGGCAACAGATCCCCGAGGCCGTGGTGGATAGCCTGCTGACGCAACCAATCTTCCACTCCCCCGAAGTCCGCCCACGCCCTGCGGGCACCCCTTGCTTCGCTGTAGATCCTGCCGCGGTAGACCCGCAACTGTGATCCCAGACTGGTTGCGTCGGTGGCATCGAGTACAAGAAACCCGCGGTAGCCAAGATCCTCTGGGGCTGGGGCCTCCGAGGGAGCGGTGACCCTCCTGAGGAGGCGACGCAACTGCACCTCCTCGTCGGGCGTGGGATTCCAACCGGGGTTGGGGCGGCCGCTGTAGATATCAATTTCTATTCTCATGTAAAAATCTCCTGCTACAGGGCTCCCCTGTCACTTTCACCTGACCCGCATGCCGGTCGGTGAGTAACGGTAGCCGCAAAAATGGACATAGGGACCACGATCACAGTTCTGCGGGGTAAGGGCCCCGCCGATCACCCTACCTCGGTTGTCAGTGTTGCGGGCTGCGGTCGAGCCTGGTTTGTGGCCCCAGAAACCATTTGAATGACGGCGATACCAATGGTAATCGTGGCCTGGCCATACCACCAACGCCACATTCTTGTTGGACCCGCTGCAGGTGGCCTTGCAACCGTCCCATGCTGCAGCGGTGGATACGCTTGCACAAGTAATTGGAGGGACAATTGGGTGTCCAGAAATACGACCCGGCTGAGCGAAGGTGTCGGACCGATGGTTCATCGCATAGTTGTAGCAGTTGTTCTTCGGCTGAACGTCCGGTCGATTCCAGAACGCTGCGTTGTAGGCTGTGTTGGCGATCACGCAGGGCGCGCGGGCATCACCGGCATCCTCCTGCAGGCTTCCCTCGTCTTCGGCGGCAGGTTCCGCGGGCGCGTCTCCCAGAGACCGGGTATTCAGAACGTCGGCCACGTAGGCTTGGAGTTCGTCGTCCAGCACATGGCGGCCGGTATGCAGCAACCAGCGCACCGCGTCGTCACTCTCATCGGCCGTGAGTGCAGGCGTCCTGTCGTCACCGAGTGTGACATCCGCCGGCAGCAAACCGCCCAGTCGGAAACTGGAGAGCAGTTCCGCGGGCAGACTGTCGTCGCCCTGGGCTGCCGCCACGAATCCGCGGAACCCCAACACGCTCTCCACGGCCGTTTCATCCTGCACGGCACGGCCTGCGACACGCTGCAGCAACTTGTCCGCATCCTTGGCCGACAAGAGCCAGGAAGGATTGGGGCGCCCGGAGAAGATATCCAATGTGATCAACATGATTGCTCCCATTCATGAAGGGCGTCGAGGACGCCCAGTAAAAATGGCCGCTGGACGGGACGGCCTTGGCTGAGGTACTCCCTGATTTACTCGACTTGGGCAACTGCCTGACGCCAGCCCAACGGCGCATGGACTTCCAACTGCAGTACGGAAAACGGCCTTCAGGTGAAAACCCGTTCGGCGAACGATGCCCTTGTGCCCTCAAGTTGCGGCACCTGGGCGTAGCCCATGCTCCGGATGAGGGCAGAGACCTGGGCGTCGAGTCTGGCGCGGGTGATGCCCACCCCGGCACCGCGCAGCACTTTGCAGTAGCAGTATGTATACACACCGCGGAATGCTCCGCCAATGTTGGCTTCGGCGGAGGTCTGATACTCGCGGCAGCCTGCCCAGAGGACATGGTTCAGCCCGGCTACTACCACCGCTTCCCGCGCTCCTTCCGTGTTCACGGTGGGCTTCAGAATGCCATGGCTCGGCAGGGTTGGATCGGCTTCCAGGAAGAAGCCGTAATCCAGTGGCGGCTCGATATAGCGGTAGGCGACCGACTGCTCATCCGGCATGGTTGCCAACGCGGCCATATCCCGTGTCCCGGTGCCGGAATGGCATGAATCCAGGATCACATCAAGATTTGCCCCTGCTGCGAGACCGGCAATTACGCCCCGCAAGTCATCGTCCCTGAGCATTCCTGCAGTCGCATAGTCGTGAGGGCAGATCGTCTCGTCCTTCTTGGGAGCCGCTTCGGGCTCATCTCCTCCCACATCCACGACTTGTGAGCCGTGCCCAGAGTAGTGGAAAACCAAGGTATCGCCTCTTTTTGCCCCGGTGACCAGCCATTTGAGACCGGCCAGGATGTTGGCGCGGGTCGCCCTCGCATCGGTGAGGATCCGCATGGAAGCAGGATTTGCCGGAACGATGCCCATGACGCTGAACGTGGTTGCAACATCACGAACGTCGTTGACACATCCGCGCAGGTCCGGACCGCCAGTACCCGCGGGCGAGTAGTCATTGATGCCTACCAATAATGCCTTCTTTGCCATTTCACCACTCCTTTGTCTTGCATTGAACAAGGGCTTTCGACAGGTCGAATCGTTTTTTCCGATCACTGCTGCACAGACGCGGATCCAACTGTTTTCACGCCAACTTGATCACCGTTTTTTTATTCTTCTACCGGTTGGGTTACGGGCAAGTCACCTCTTGGAGGGTGGTTTGTTTCAAGGTGTGTCGCGCGAGTCGAGACGTTCCAGTTGTATTGAGCGAACTCAAGATGGAGGGGGGGCGTCGCTCGGAGAATCAACAGCAGACGGACTGGAGATCGAGGTTGCCTCCAGGCAAAGTAGGGGTGGCGTCATGACTCGTGCGGGTGAGACGGCAATGGGCGACGCGTTGCGCCCTTGGTTCGAAATGGAGACGGCATGTGCAGCGCCCGTGCCGGTGATGCACCGGTTCTTCGACGGCGATGTCGAAACGGCTCGCGAGATCAGGAGGGCGCTGGCCGAAGGCGAGACAACCGAGGCCGCAGCAGCCGTGATCGTGGCGCTGATGAGAGTTGCCGAACGAGGGTGGGGCCTGGAGGCATCGAACGACTGGATCGCACTGGGCGAACAGGTGCTGGCGGCTGGTTGTTCCGGTGTGGCTGGTGGTGCGTTGTGCGTTCACATACTGGCGGCAGAACTGCGGGGGTTAGCTGACCTCTTCGCCTCACAAGCGGCGCTGCCGCGCATGCATCTTGCCGTCAGGCGCGCGGACTCGACGCCGTTACGTCTCCTGGGAGCAGCGGCCGAGGCGCATCTGCAGTTGTTGTTCGGAGATCTGCACGCGGCGCAGGCTGTGATTCGCGATGCCGCGTACTTGGTTCCACCCGAGAAACGCGCCTCGATTCCTGCCCTGTACCTCGGCAGCGCGGCGCTTCTGGCGCGCGCGCTGGGTGCTGAATGCGGCCCAAGGGAGGTCGAGTTGCTCCAGGACCTCGACGAGGGACGCATCCAGGCAGGTCTGCCGATGCACTTTCGGCTCATGTTCGAGGCGCACCGGCTACTCGACCTGGCCAGGCGGGGCGACAGCGAGGCATGCGAACGGGCCGCCGATGGACTCCGCACACTTGTGATTCCAGCCCAACGCAGCTACTACCAGAGCTACATGCACTACGCGCTGGGTGTGGCCGATCTGGTCTCACGCCGCCCGGTCGATGCGGCGACCCATGCGCGCCTGGCGATGGAGGAGGGTGTGTCGAGCGGAAGCGCCGCGGCCCGGTTGGTGCCCGCCCTGTTGCTTGCACAGAGTCTGTTCGACCAGGGGTTAGGAGCCGAGGCCTTGGTGGTCCTCGAACAGCATGAGCAGGACTGGCGCCGTCGTGGGTTTGGACTCCACCTGATCTCCGCGCTTCTGGAACGCGCACGCTGGCAGGAGCTCCAGGGCAAGCAGCGGGAAGCTGCGGCTGCGCGCGAGGAGGCAACTCAGGTGTTCGCGGGGCATCCGCTGCCGCTGCCTCTGCATCGGTCAAACGCCTGGGCATCTGAGTGGCGTTCCGGGTGCAGTCGCGGCACAACAGGCGCTTGGCCCGTTCGCTGTCGCGTCGAGATCACGACGCTGGGCTCTTTTCAGTTGGCCGTGGACGGCCGCGTTCTGCCGGATCGGGGCTGGGGTCGTGGGCGACGGGCGTCGACGTTGCTGCGCACCCTGATTGCGCTGGGTGGGCTGCACGTGCGTGCGGAAAGTCTGTGTGATTGCCTGTGGCCGGATGCGGAGGGTGACCAGGCGCGTCACAACCTCAAGGTGGCGCTGTGGAGGCTGAGGCGGCTCGGCAGTCCTGCCGAGGCCGATGTGATCCCCTGGCTGCACTTGCAGCAGGGGGAGGTGTCGATCGATCCGCAGTGCTGTGGGGTCGACGCGCTGCGATTCCAGTCCGCCCTGCGGCACGCTGGCGATGATGCTCAGCAGCTGTGGGCCGTGTTGGCGACCTACGCGGGAGATTTTCTGCCCGAAGACGACAGCGCTGCGGTGACGACCTTCCGTGAGCGCCTGCGGCAGGACTTCGTTCGCTCGACGTGGACCGCCGCGCAGGCCAGCCTGCTGGGCAGTGACGCCATCGGGCCAGACCGGATCGCGTTGATTCGGCGTGCTGTGGCGATTCAACCGGACCAGGCACGGGGCTATGAGCTGCTGATGTCGCTGCACCTGAAGAACCAGCAGGCCACCGAGGCGATCCTGGTGTTCCACCATGCGCAGCAGCGGTTCCACGGGCGGGAAGACGGAGCCGGCTACCAGGCGTTGCTGCGTCTGAAGAGTCTCGCGGCCGACCGGCTGGCCGGTGTAGAGCGCTGGGGGGCGTCTCTGCCTTCGGCCTGACCGACGGGGGGCGGGCTGCCTGGAAGGCCTTTCCCTGCCCGGCGAGCTGTGCCCAGGGCCGGGTGTGTGGCGGTCAGCTGTCCTGACCGCTGGCCACCACGACCGCCAGGGCCACCTCACCCAACCCGGCCAGCCGGGCCAGCAAGGTCGGGATGTCGCCTTCAGGCACCGGTCGGCTGAACAGGTAGCCCTGCACCTCGGTGCAGTCCTCCCTCGCCACCAGGTTCAGCTGCTCGGCGGTCTCGACGCCCTCGGCGGTGCTGGCGATGCCCAGGCTGCTGCACAGGCCGCTGACGGCGCGGATGATGGCCAGCGCGTCGGCCTTGTGGCTGACTTCGTGGACGAAGGAGCGGTCGATCTTGACCTTGTCGAAGGGGAAGCTGCGCAGGTAGGCCAGCGAGGAGTAGCCGATGCCGAAATCGTCCATCACGATGTGCACGCCGTCGCCGCGCAGTGCGTGCAGGACTTCCAGGGTGGCCGCGTTGTGATCCATCAGCACCGATTCGGTGATCTCCAGCTCCAGCCGCTCGGCACGCAGGCCGGCGTCGGCCAGCGCCGTTCGCACGCTGTCGACCAGCCCCTGGCCGAGGGTGAACTGACGCGCGGAGACGTTGACGGCCACACGCAGCGGGGTGGGCCACTGGGCGGCATCCCGGCAGGCGCGGCGCAGCACCCAGTCGCCGATGGGCACGATCAGGCCGAGGTCCTCGGCCATCGGGATGAAGTCGCCTGGTGGCACCAGGCCCCGCTGGGGGTGGCGCCAGCGCAGCAGCGCTTCGAAACCACTGACTTGTTGGCTGTTTACGTGCAACAAGGGCTGGTAGTGCAACTCGAACTCACCCACCTCCAGCGCACGACGCAGATCGATCTCGAGCGTGCGACGGTCCTGGGCGGCTTCGTCCATGGCTGGGTCGAAGAAGCTGTGGCGGCCGCGACCGCTGGCCTTGGCGTTGTAGAGGGCCAGATCGGCGCGCTTGACCAGGGTGACCGCGTCTTCGCCGTCGCGCGGTGCCAGGGCGATGCCGATACTTACGCCAATGTTGGCCGTCTGGCCGTCCAGGTCATAGGGCTGCTCGATCGCATGGACCAGCCGTTCTGCCAGTTCTTCAGGATTCGCTACCGGGCTGAGCTGGTCAAGCAGGATGGCGAACTCGTCCCCGCCCAGGCGGGCGATGGTATCGCTGGCGCGCACGTGCTGGCGCAGCCGCTGGGTGACCTGCAGCAGCAGCGCGTCACCGGCCGGGTGCCCCAGGCTGTCGTTGACGGCCTTGAAGCGGTCGAGGTCCAGGCACATCAGCGCTACGTGGCGGTCAGCCGCCCGCGTGGCGAGCGCGTTGTCGATGCGGTCGCGCAGCAGGACGCGGTTGGGCAGGTCGGTCAGGGCGTCGTGCGAGGCCATGCGCGCCATGCGGGCATCGGCCAGCCGCCAGGCGGTCACGTCGTCGTAGGTCTGCACGCATCCGCCGTCGGGCAGGGGCTCGTGGGTGACCACGAGGATGCGCCCGTCGGTGCAGTCGCGCTGCAGGGCGGTGCGGCGTGCGCTGTGCATCAGGGCGAGATAGGGCGAGATCGGCTGGCCCTGTGGATCGCAGTCGCTGTGCGCCTCGACCAGGCGCCGGCCGACCTGGGCGGCGGCGTCGAGGCCGAACATCGCCGCGAAGCGGCGGTTGCACACTGCCAGTCGCTGCTGTACGTCGAACATGCACAGGCCCTGGCTCATGTTCTCCAGGGCGGCTTCGAAGCGGGTGTTCTGCACCTGCAGCGAGTCGACCACGGCTTCGAGCCGCCGGTGGGCTTCGTCGATCTCCTCGCCCATCAGGCGGTTGGCGCGGGCGATGCGCTGCCGGTCGCGCTCATCGTCGTCGTAGGCGGACGAGACCAACGTGCACAGGCGGTCGAGGTCGACCTGGCCCTCGCCGCATCGGGCACGCTGCAGTTGTTTGACGAGGAGTTTGTGCATGGGGCTCAGCCGGCCGACTCGGCGATCAGGGTGACCGCCAGGGTTTGGTTGTGCAGGTCGCAGGCACCGCCAGGAACGCTGGGTGCCAGCTCGCCGTAGGAGTAGAAGCCGATCGCCCGTGCGCCGGCGGGCAGCGCTGCGGCGGTGACTTCGGCCTCGTCGCAGGTGCGCTGGCCCATCAGCAGGCGACGGCCCACGCAGCTGACCACCAGGGCGAGGGTGTCGCCGGTGGTCGGCTTGGCCGGCGGACAGGCCAGCGCCTGCCCGGCGGTGCGGGCGGCGGCCTCGGCGCCGTCGACCAGGTGCTCATGGTGGCCGCGCATCAGCTGGGCGGACCAGCCCTGCGGCAGGTCACCGGCGAAGGTCATGGTGCGTGCCTCGCGGTCGATGGCCAGCACGGTGCGCACGACCCCCAGCTCGGGCTGCCCGGGCGGCCAGATGCGCAGTGGGTACAGCAGCGCGGTGCCGGGCAGGCCGGCAGCTTCCTCGCCGAGGTAGCGCTCGTACAGGTCCAGCGCGGGGCGACCGTCCAGCTCACGCAGCACGTTGCCATCTGCACCGGTCACCCGACGAGGTGGCCCAAAGGACTCCCAGCCGCCCACGGCGCTCGCAGCGTGCTGCAGGCGCTGGCCATACAGGCCGATGGCCACGGCTTGGTCGGCGGCGACGTGCTCGCCCAGGCCCACCAGCGTGGTCTGGAAGCGGCCACCGTCTCCCGCCAGCCCGCCGACGATCGGGACCGCCCTGCCGGGGCCGTCGAGGCGGTCCCTCAGCCCGGCCAGCAGTTCGCTGCCATTGACCACCGACCCCTGTGAAAGCACCACGACCAGCGCCAGGTCCGGTGCGGTCAGCGCTTGGCCGAGGTGCTGGCCGCAGCCGCGGGAGTCGGCTGCCCGGGCCAGCGGCGCGCTGGCCGCCGCGATGCGCGTGTGGTCGAAGCGCAGCGCGGCGGCACAGACCTCGTCGTCCGCAACATCCGCACCCAGCAGGGTGGTGCCGGTGCTGCAGCCCGTGATGATGGCCTGCGGGTGGCACTCGTGCAGCTCGCGGGCGATGGCGCCGTCATGCAGCGCGTCGGTCGGCCCGAAGTAGAGCACCCACTGGGCGGGCGCCGAGAGCGCGGATCCCTGCAAGGACCAGCCCTGGCTGGCGAGGCGGCGTGACAGTTCGATGTGCATGGCAGATCACCCGTGTCAAAACAACTCCAACCCCCCCGAGTGCACCAGCGCATCGATCGCCGCCTCGTTCTCCCGGAAGTTGTCCGGCAGCCAGCGCAGGTTGAAGACGAAGCGTTGGTCGAGCACGACGCGCACGGGGTTGGCGGGGTCGGGGTCGCGCAGGGTGTAGCGGAAGCACAGCTGGGGGTCGTCGCTGCCGAAGGAGATGTAGCGATGTTGGTGGTTGACGATGATGGGCACCTGGGTCAGGTGGCCGGAGCCGGTGTCGTTGACCACGAAGCGGTTCTTGAAGGTGCCCCAGACGAGGTTGGTGATGTCGGCCAGCACGTTGTTGACGTCGCGGAAGCTGTCGTAGTCGGCCGGCAGCAGGGTCTTGCCCTGGCGCACGAAGTCCATCAGGGCCTGTTCCTCGGTCTGCAGCATCAGGTAGCCGCGGCCCCAGTCGCTCTCCAGCGGCATCAGGCTGAACAGCTCGCCGAAGATGATGCGGTCGCGCACCACCTGCGGAGGTTGCACGTCGACTTCGATGTCGATGAACTGGTTGCGCAGCGCCACCAGCGTCAGCTCCTCGATACCGCGCACCAGGGCGTGGGGGTAGACGAGGCTGAAGATGCAGCGGTCGATGCTGGGCTGCAGCTCGTGCATGCGCGCGGCGGTGTAGCCGGCGCTAAAGCAGTCGCGGTCCGGCTCGGGCAGGTCGCTCAGGTCGATGGGCGTGCCTTCGTTGCGGCGCAGGAAGATCGGCAGCTCGGGGCGGGCGGCGTGGATGCTGCGCCCGAGCAGGATGCCGCCGTCGCTCTGGTCGTTGAAGCGCTCGGAAAGGAAGATCGCGCCGAGATCCACGTTGCTCTTCAGGACGGACATCACGTTGTCGGCATAGGCCTTGAGCGGAAGCAGGTGGTTGTCCTCGCAGAAGGCCTTGATGCGGTCGTGGCAGGCGCTGTCGCCTTCCAGCACCAGGACCTTGCTGATGAGTTGCGCGGTGTCGTTCATGCGTGGGTTCCTGTTGAGTCCTGCGGGGCGTGCCCGGCGGGCCGGCCGCTCTGACGGGTCGATGACGCGACATCGGCCATTGCGGCGGCAAGCTGAAGCGCCTGATACGAAAAAAGTGTGAGGGGCTGTGGCAGCCGTCGCCTGATGGCCGGTGGGGCGGGCGCCGTGGGGTGCGTTCTGGTTGCTGCCCCGCCCAGGGTCTGGCTGCCGTGTGGCCCGCAGCGGCGACAATCCGCGGGCCGTTTCCCTGGCCAGCTTTCACGCGCCCTCGATGTCCGATCAAGAAAATCCGCGTTCCGACTTCTCTCCAGCCCCGTCGTGGAGGGAGAGGTTGGCCGTTGCCTGGCGGCGTCTGCAGGCCGATCCGCGGGCGCGGCGGGCGGCCATTGTGCTGGGCAGCTTGGCCGCAGGCAGCCTGCTGCTGCTGGGGGTGGCTGCCGCGGCCATCCTGCCGCAACTGCCTTCGCTGGACCAGGTGATCAACTACCAGCCGCGCCAGCCGCTGCAGGTGGTGACGCGCGATGGCGTGGAGATCGCCCAGTTCGGCTCGGAGCGGCGGCAGTTCATCCCGGTCGCGCAGATCCCGCAGCGCATGAAGGACGCAGTGATCGCGGTGGAGGACGCGCGCTTCTACGAGCACCACGGCGTTGACCCGGTTGGACTGGGGCGGGCCGCTTGGGCCGCGCTGACCGGCGGGATGCGCCAGGGCGCCTCCACCATCACGCAGCAGGTGGCGCGCAACTTCTTCCTGTCGTCGCGGCGCACGGTCGAGCGCAAGCTCAAGGAGGTGATGCTGGCGCTGCGCATCGAGCAGCAGTTGAGCAAGGATCAGATCCTGGAGCTGTACCTGAACCAGATCTACCTCGGGCACCGCTCCTACGGGTTTGGCGCGGCGGCACAGGCCTACTTCGGCAAACCGCTGGACCGGTTGTCGATCGCCGAATCGGCCATGCTGGCGGGGCTGCCGCAGAACCCGGCCTACGCCAACCCGATCACCAACCTGGAGCGCGCCACCAACCGGCAGCGCGTGGTGCTGCAGCGCATGCTGGTGACCGGCAAGATCACCCAGGCCGAGCACGACGCCGCCCGGGCCGAGAAGCTGGTAATCCGGCCGCGTCAGGCCACCTCGGTGCACGCCGAGTACGTGGCCGAGATGGCGCGGCGCTCGGTGTTCGAGCGCTATGGTGAGCGGGCCTACACCGAGGGCTTCAAGGTCACCACCTCGCTGATCGCGGCGGACCAGCAGGCCGCCTGGGCGGCACTGCGGCGCGGCATCCTGGACCACGACCGCCGCCAGGCCTGGCGCGGTCCGGAGGACCAGGAGGATCTGAGCGCCGATGCCGGCCCGGGCAGCGCGGCGGTGGCGCAGGCGCTGAAGGACCACCGCGACGACGAGGAGCTGCGCGTGGCGATCGTGCTGCAGGCCAGCCCGAAGGAGATCAGCGCCCAGCTGGCCACGGGCGAGGTGATCTCGATCACCGGCGATGGCCTGCGCTGGGTGCAGGCGGCCCTGGCGCCCAAGGCGACCAAGCCGCTGGCGATCACGCGTGGTGCGATCCTGCGGGTGGTGCTGCAGGGCGCCAAGGGCGGCAAGGCGGCCACGGGAACGGCGGCGCAGGTGCCGGCCTGGTCGGTGTCGCAGTGGCCGCAGGTGCAGGGGGGGCTGGTGTCGCTGGACCCGGCGACCGGGCGGGTGCGCGCGCTGGTGGGGGGCTTCGACTTCACGCGCCAGCCGTTCAACCACGTCACCCAGGCCTGGCGCCAGCCGGGGTCGAGCTTCAAGCCCTTCCTGTACTCGGCGGTGCTGGAGCACGGCATCATGCCCGCCACGCTGATCAACGATGCGCCGCTGGAGAACGCCGATGTCGAAGGCGCCTGGAACCCGCAGAACTACGACGGCGAGTTCGCCGGCCCGCTGACGTTGCGCCAGGCGCTGGCCAGGTCCAAGAACCTGGTGAGCATCCGCCTGCTGCGCCACATCGGCCTGACGCAGGCCCTTGGCTGGGTGAGCCGCTTTGGCTTTGATGCCGCCAAGCAGCCCGACAACCTCACGCTGGCACTCGGCGCGGGCAGCACCACGCCGATGCAGATGGCCGGCGCCTTTGCGGTGCTGGCCAACGGGGGCTTCAAGGTCGACCCGCTGGTGATCGAGCGCATCACCGACGTGCAGGGCCGGGTGGTCTACGAGGCGCCGCCTGCGCCACCGCTGAGCGAGGAGCTGCGCGTGCTGCCGGCGCGCAACGTCTTCCTCACCAACCAGCTGCTGCAGGAGGTCACGCGCAGCGGCACCGCGGCACGGGCCCAGGGCGCGCTGCGCCGGCCGGACCTCTACGGCAAGACCGGCACCACCAACGACTCGGTGGACGCCTGGTTCGCTGGCTTCCAGCCCAGCGTGGCGGCGGTCGTCTGGCTGGGCTACGACGAGCCGCGCAGCCTGGGTGCGAAAGAAACCGGCGGTGGCCTGGCCCTACCGATCTGGATCAGCTACATGGACCGGGCGCTGCGCGGCGTGCCGGTGGCCTCGATGCCCGTGCCGGACGGCGTGACCGACAGCGGCGGCGACTGGCTCTACAGCGAGTACGTCAGTGGCGGCTTCGTACGCAGCATCGGCATGGATACCGCCGCGGATGCGGCTGCCGAGGCAGCGAGTGCGCCCTCGGCCGGCCTTCCGGCTTCAGCGGTCCCCCTGGCGCCCCCGGCGGCCAGTGGCCACTGATTCGCGCCGAATGCGCCTGTGACGATCGCTGCCCCCCCGGCCCTGAGCCTGCATGCCGGCCCGCGCGCGCTGGCTCATCTGCGTGAACATGGCCTGCGCCCGCAGGACGTGCGTGCGGTGCCTGCGGCGGCAGGGGGGCCCAAGGGCCTCGCGCTCAACCCGCTGGACCGCTTCCTGTTCGGCCGCTGGCTGCGCGGCCCGGGCCCGAGCGTGCACCTGGTGGGTGCCAGCATCGGCGCCTGGCGCATGGCCTGCGCGATGCTGGACGATGCCGACGCCGCCCTGCGCCGCTTGGCCGAGGACTACATCGCCGAGAGCTACGACCCGCCCACCGGGCAGGCGCAGACCGCCACCAACGTCAGCCTGCGCTTCGGCGAGCTGCTGCGCGCCCACTTCGACGACCGTGCCGGCGAGATCCTGAACCACCCCCGGCTGCGCCTGCACGTGGTCACGAGCCGCGGCCGGCATGGGCTGCTGCACCGCGAGCAGCGCGGGCGCACCGTCGCGGGCTATCTGGGCGCCTACGCGACCAATGCAATGAGCCGCCGCGCCCTGGGCGCCTGGCTGCAGCGGGTGGTGTTTTCCGACCCGCGCGAGCCGCTGCCGCTGGTCCTGTCGGATTACCCGACCGCACAGGTGGCGCTCACGGCCGACAACCTGCAGCCGAGCATCCTGGCATCCGGCTCGATCCCGTTCTGGCTGCGCGCAGTGCACGACATCCCGGGCGGCCCATCGGGCGCCTACTGGGATGGCGGCATCACCGACTACCACCTGCATTGGCCCTGGTCCGGCCTGGCGGTGGACGAGGCAAGCGCCGGGCTGGTGCTGTACCCGCACTTCTCGCCGCAGCTGATCCCCGGCTGGCTGGACAAGGCCTGGAAGCGCCGCCACCGAGCCAGCCCGTGGCTGGACAACCTGATCGTGCTCTGCCCCGACCCGGCCTGGGTGGCGACCCTGCCCGGCGGCAAGCTGCCCGACCGGCAGGATTTCAAAGCCCTGCCCACCGAGCAGCGGGTGCGCCACTGGCGCCAGGCGGTCGCCGAGAGCCAGCGCCTGGCCGACGAGTTCGAGGCCTGGATCGCGGCCGGCTGCCCGATCGACCGGGTGCGGCCACTGGCTGGGTGCGCTGGCTGACCCGGGCCCCGCTGTTCAGGCCACGCTGCGCAGGCGCATCTGGCCCGGCAGCGGCACGCTGCGGCGCAGCACGCTCTCTGCCAGCCACATGGCCGAGTTGCGGCCGCGCTCGGCCACGTAGGGCAGGGGCAGCTGCTGGTAGTCGTCGTTGAAGACCTCGAAGCTGTAGTCGCCGCGGTAGCCCATGGCGTCGAGCTTGCGCACCAGCTCGGCCAGCGCCTGGCTGTGCACGCCCTCGCCGGGGAAGACGCGGAAGTGCCGCGCCGTCTCCATGCGCTCCTGCGCGGTGCGGGTCTCCTGCCACATGAAGTCGGCCAGCTGCACCAGGTAGATCCTGGCCGGGTCGACGTCGTCCAGGCACTGCAGCGCCGTGTTGGTGGCGAAGACGTGATAAGAGTCGACACCGATGCCGAGGTTGGGCATGTCAGCACGTTCCACCGCCTCCCAGGCCTGGTGCATCTCGTTGATGTGGCGGCCCCAGGACAGCGCCTCGAACGCCACCTTGATGCCCTGCGGCAGGGCCAGCATGGCCAGCTTGCGCAGGTCACGGGCGATCACGTCCAGGTCGCCGCTGGCGTGCTGGGAGGTCGAGCTGCAGGCCAGCAGCACCTTGGCGCCCAGCGCGCGGGCCATGCCGATCATCTGCTTGGCGATGTCGACCTTGTAGCCGTGCAGGTGCCCGGTATCCGTGGCCCCCAGGTCGCCTGCGGCGCCCGCCCCCCGAGGGGGACCGCCGGGGTTGGGGCGGCCCGGCCCCCGGCTCAGCCCTTCGAAGTCCCGCAGCACCTGGAAGCCGGTGACGCGCAGGCCCGAGGCCTTGACCGCCGCCACCGCGGCGTCGATGCCCTGCGGGTGGCCGACGATGTCGCGCGCGGCGAGCATCACCTGGCCGAAGCCGGCCGCCTTCATCGCCGCCAGCTTGGCCTCCAGCGGGCCGGCCAGGGTGATGGTGTCCATGCCGAAATCGGCGATGTGGGCCGAAGCGACGCTGCGCTGCAGGTTCATGGTGCGTTCTCCGGAGGCTGCTCAGCGCGGGTCGTGGACGAACTCGAAGGTCGGGCCGGTGTCCGACGGCCGCGTCAGCGCGCCGCGGCTGCCGCTGTGCACGCCCGAGGGGGACTCGACGAAGTCCACGCCGCGCGCCTTCAGGACGGCCACCGAGGCCAGCACATCCGGCGTGCCGAAGGCCACGCGCTGCAGCAGTTCCTCCGGGTCGATGTCGATCGCATCCGGCGCCGGCTCGATCAGCTGCCAGTACAGCGTGCCGCAAGGGCTCGCCAGGATGCGGCCCTGGGTCAGCACGCCGAAGCTCTGTTCCGCCGGCAGCTCGGCAAAGCCGAACAGCTCGCCATAGAAGGCGCACCAATCGGCCAGCCGGTCGAAGCCGATGTACTGCACGATGCCGAACAGGTGCAGGTTGGCGATGGCCGGCGGGCGTGGGTCCACCGTGGGGATGGGCACGAAATCGACGTCGTAGATCGAGAACTCGCCGACCCGGTCGACGAAGTAGATGCGGCTCGCGCCCACGCCATGGATGGCGGGGATGTTCAGCTCCATCACCTCGACCTGGGTGGGCACGCCCCAGGCGCCCAGCTCCAGCACGCGCCGGTAGGCGCTGGCGGCGTCGCGCACGCGAAAGGCCACCGCGGCTATGGCGGCACGGTCCGGCAGCGGCGGGTCCTCCGGTGCGCGGTGGGCGTTGACGATGATGTTCATGTCGCCCTGGCGGTACAGCAGCACCTCGCGCGAGCGATGGCGCGCCACCGGCCGGAAGCCCAGCCGCTCCAGGCTCTGGCCGAGCGTCTGCGGCTTGGCCGTGGCGTACTCGATGAACTCGATGCCCTGCAGCCCGAGCGGGTTGGGCAACTCACCCAGGGCTTCGCGGGAATCCTTCGGGAGGGGGGCGGGACGGTTCATGTCGGGCAGATCCTCGTCTTGGGTGTCGTCGACCGGTCAAGCCGGGTTGGCTGTGGGCGGCAAGGTGCCACCGGTGCGCAGTGGCGTCAACCGTTCTGGCGCTCGCGCTCGGCGAGCAGGTGGTGGAAGTGGCGCTCCACCCGGGCGGCATCGGCGGTGCGGCCGGTGAACAGCTCGAAGGCGCCCAGCGCCTGGCCCACTGCCATGCCGCCGCCGTCGCTGATCGGGCAGCCGATGGCACGCGCGGCCTGCAGCAGGGCCGTTTCGAGCGGGAAGTACACCACTTCGGAGACCCACAGGTCCGGTCGCAGCAGCGCCGCATCCAGCGGCAGGCCGGGCAGCTTGGCCATGCCGGTGGGCGTGGCGTGGATCAGCCCGGTGGCGCCGGGCATGGCCTCCTCGGCGCTCTGGCAGGCACGGGCGCGCTGGCCGTCGTAGCGGGCGTTCAGCTCCAGCGCCAGGGCGGTGGCACGGGCGAGGTCGGCATCGACGATGCGCAGCTCACCCACGCCCAGGCGCAGCGCGGCATGGGCGATCGCCGCACCCGCGCCGCCGGCACCCAGCAGCACGACGCGTGACAGATCGGCCTCGGGCAGCGCACGGCGGAAGCCCCGTGCCCAGCCGGAGCCGTCGGTGTTGTGGCCGGTGAGGCGGCCGTCGCGGATCACCACGGTGTTGACGGCGCCCATGGCCCGGGCTTCGTCGGAGAGCTCGTCGAGCAGGGGGATCACCGCCTGCTTGCAGGGGTAGGTGATGTTCAGGCCGGCGAAGCCGATCTTGCGCGCGGCGTCCAGCAGGCCCGGCAGGTCGACCGCCGAGCCGTGGAATTTCTCCAGGTCGATCAGCTGGTAGTGCAGGCGCAGGCCGTGGTGGCGGGCCTCTTCCTGGTGCATCGCCGGGGTGAGCGACTGCTGGATGCCCGCGCCGATCAGGCCGAGCAGCACCTGGGGGCGGGCCGGCTCGAAGGCGACGGCGTCAGGCGTGGGAGTCATGGCGTAGGAACGACAACGTCCCGCCCGGGCCGTCTGGGCGACCCGGACCTGGACTGGGGCAGGGATGTGGAGAAAGGCGAGCGGGCGGCGGCGCGGTGGCGCCACCGCGCCGGCTTATTTGCGCAGCTTGGCCAGCTCGGCCTGCAGCTCGGTCACCGTGGCAGCGATGGCCGCACCGTGCTTCTCGACCACCGGCTTGAGCTTGTCGCGCAGCTTGGCCTGTTCGGCGGCGGAGAACTCGCTGACCTGCATGCCGGCCTTCTGCAGTTCCTGCAGGTCATCGGCGGACTTGTCCCGGTTGACCTTGCGCTGGTAGGCGGAGGCCTCGACGGCGGCGTCCTTCAGCACCTTGCGGTCGGCTTCGGACAGGCCGTCCCAGATCTTCTTGCTGAAGATGATCGACTGCGGGTTGTACTGGTGGTTGGTGACCGTGATGTGCTTCTGCACTTCATAGAACTTGTTGGCCAGGATCACCGACAGCGGGTTCTCCTGCCCGTCGATGGCCTTCTGTTCCAGACCGGCGTAGACCTCGGGGAAGGCCATCGGCGTGGGGTTGGCGCCCAGGGCCTTGACCCAGTCGACGTTGATCGCATTGGGGATCACGCGCAGCTTCAGGCCGGCCAGGTCCTCCACCGTCTTGATGGCGCGCTTGCTGTTGGTGATGTTGCGAAAGCCCAGCTCCACATAGGCGAGGCCGATGATGCCCTTGTCGGCCAGCAGGGCGTGCAGCTTCTGGCCGAAGGGGCCGTCCACCACCGCGTCCGCTTCCTTGGCGTTGGCGAACATGAAGGGGAAGTCGAACACCTCGAAGGCCTTGACCTGCGAGGCCAGGATGCCCGAGTTCAGCTGCACGAACTCGATCGTGCCGCCCTGCAGCGCCGACACGTTGGCCGCATCGCCGCCCAGCGTGCCGCCGGGGAAGACGTTGACCTTCATCTTGCCGCCCGACTTGGCAGCGACCAGCTCGGCGAACTTCTGGGCACCGATCTCCAGCGGGTGGCCCTTGGGGTTTTGCAGGGCGAACTTGAAAGTGCGCTCCTGGGCAGCAGCCAGGCCGCAGGCGGCCAGGGCGACAGTGGCCAGCACGGTCTTGATGAACAGACGCTTCATGGATGTCTCCAATTCAGGATGGAACGTACGCAGGGCATGGCGTGCCGGGTGGGGCGTACCAGGGTCACCCGGCAAGAGAAAGGTCTTGTCCAGCGGGCGCAGCGGATCCGGCTCCGCGGGTCGGCTTGCAGGCCGAACGGCTGGACCGGCGTCCGCCGCCACGGGGGTGGGCCTCAGTTCGCAAACCACTTGGCGGGGCCGGTGACCAGCCAGGGGAAGAACACCATCAGGAACATGACGATGAACTGCGCGGTCATGAAGGGGATGACGCCCCGGGTGACCTCGTCCATCTTCATGCGCCCGACGCCGGCCACCACGTTGAGCACGGTGCCCACGGGCGGGGTGATCAGGCCGATGGCGTTGTTGATGATGAACAGCACGCCGAAGTAGACCGGATCGATCCCCGCGGCCTTGACCACCGGCATCAGCACCGGGGTCATGATCAGGATGGTGGGCGTCATGTCCATCGCCGTGCCCACGGCCATCACCAGCACCATGATGGCGATCAGCAGCAGCGTCTGGTTGCCCATGAACGGCTGCAGCAGGGCGATCATCTTGCTCGGGATGTCGGCCACCGTGATGAGCCAGGCGCTGACCATCGCCGCAGCCACCAGGAACATGATCACCGCAGTGGTCTTGGCCGCGGCCACGAACACCTCGTGCAGTTGCCGCCAGTTCAACTCACGGTACACCAGCGTGGACACCAGCAGGGCATAGACGGCGGCAACCACGGCGGCCTCGGTGGGCGTGAACACGCCCATCTTCAGGCCCACGATCACGATCACCGGCAGCACCATCGCCCAGGTCGATTCCCGCAGCGCCTGCCAGCGTTCGGCAGCCGTGGCCTTCTTGGGCGGCTGGATGTTCTCCTTCTTGGCCACCCACCACCAGGCGATCGCAATCGACAGGCCCATCAACAGGCCCGGCACGATGCCGGCCAGGAAGAGCTTGGAGATGGACACGTTGGCCGCGACGCCGAAGATCACGAAGCCGATCGACGGAGGAATCACCGGAGCGATGATGCCGGCCGAGGCGATCAGGCCGCCCGACTTGGCCTTGTCGTGGCCCGCGGCCACCATCATCGGCAGCAGCAGGGCGGCCAGCGCGGCGGTGTCAGCCACTGCGGAGCCCGACAGCGCTGCGAGCATGCAGGCTGCCAGGATGGCCACGAAGCCCAGGCCGCCGCGCTTGTGGCCCACCAGGGTGAGCGCCAGCTTGACGATGCGCCGGCTCAGGCCGCCCACGTTCATGATCTCGCCGGCCAGCATGAAGAAGGGCACCGCCAGCAGCGGAAAGGAGTCGGCCCCGTTGATCACGTTCTGCGCCAGGATCTGCGCATCGAACATGTCCAGGTGCCACATCAGTGCCACGCCCGACAGCAGCAACGAGTAGGCGATCGGCACGCCTAGCGCCATGGCCGCCAGCAGCGAGCCCAGGAAGATGAAGATGGTCATCGCGGTGATCCAGCGCTGCTCACTTGGGGAAAGTCATGGAGTGCGGGCCTTGGCCCAGCTTGGGGGTGTCCTGCAGGTGCAGCGCCTCGACCTGCGCCAGGTCCTCGGACTCCTGGCTCATGGTCAGCTCGGCTTCGGTGGCCTGGCCGCTGACGGTGCGCCACAGTTGCAGCAGCAGCAGCACGGCGCTGGAGACGGCGAACACGACGCCCGAGGCATAGAAGATCGCCACCGACGCGCCGGTGACAGGGGCCTCGACCTCCCAGTTGATCCTGGCCTGTGCCAGGCTGCCAGAGAACAGCAGCCAGGTGGCGTACAGCATCAGCGCCTGCGACAGCGCGGCCAGGACGCGCTTGGCCGCCAGCGGCACACGCGAAGTCAGCATGTCGGTGCCCAGGTGGCCATGCTCCTTGAGCGCGATGATGGCGCCCAGGAAGGTCATCCACACGAACAGCCAGCGCGAGACCTCCTCCGACACGGTGATGCCGGAGTTGAAGGCGTAGCGCATCACCACGTTGCCGAAGACGAGCACCACCATCAGCGCCAGCAGCAACGTGATGCACCACTCCAGCGCTTTGCAGTAACCATTGATCAATTTGTTCATACCGGTCTCCAAGGAGCAGGAGGGCCTTGACCGCCGGAGGGGGCAGGCCGGTCGGAAGGGGCCGTCAGGATGCATCGATCCGCCCGGCGAATTTTGTACGAACTGGTTAGTTTTTAATTAGGGATTAACCCGGATCAAGGCGCGGCCCCGGCGAACGGCGTCATTCGCTGTCAAGCGGGGCGCCGGCTCACTGGCCGCCGCGGGCCTTGTCGACGGCGGTGCAGACCTCCCTGACCAGCGGTTCCCCCCGTTCAAGGGTGAATCTGCCGAGCAGGCGCATCCTCCGATCGTCCGATCGTCCGATCGGCCAGGACTGCCTGCCGCGTCGCGGGCCACCTTGGGTTGGTAGTTGGCGGTCTCGGTGGTGTCGTCCTGCAGGATCTTGCGCTCGGTGCGCACCGGCATCCCGCGCATGGCGGCGCGGCGGCACCTGCTCAGCCTGTGCCACTTCGGTCATGCCGGCACGGACGGGACGGACTCCCGGCGCCCAAGGGGAGACGGTCAACGTCAGCGTGCTCGACGGCCACGAGGTGGTCTACGTGGCGCGCAGCAACAGGCTGCGGGTGGGGTGCGTCGGCTTCCATGCCGGGGTGCGCATCCCCGCCCCTGTGGCGAGCCCGGGAACCTTGCTGCAGCGCACCCGGGCCGACGAGGACCTGCTCGCCTGGGTGGCCTCACGCGAGTTCGCCGGCTTCACGTCGAACACGCTGGTGGATCCGCCCGCCCTCCTGACGCAGGTGCGGGCAGTGCGCGGCCAAGCCCCCTGCGTCCTGCGCGGCGGGTTGGACGTGGGCCGGTCAGGGGTGTCGGTGGTGTTGCGCGACCGCTTTGGCGAGGCCAGGGCGACGGTGGGCATGACGGTCCAGAGCCAGGCCTGGAGCCTGGGGCAAATCGTCGCGAGGCTGGTGCCAGCCCTGCACGACACCACGCAGACCCTGCGGCCACTGATCGAGGCCGACCAAGTCGATCCCGGCCGCAGGAGGGGCGGTCAGAGTGACTGCAGATAGGCCGCCACGGCCCGCATCTGGCCCGGCGTCAGGCCGGCCACTTCGGCCTTCATCAGCACCCCGTGAGGACGCAGGCTGGTGCTGAACACCTGCATCTGCCGCAGCAGGTAGCCGGCGTGCTGCCCGGCCAGGCGCGGGAAGCCGGCCGCGCCCTCGGCCTTGTCGCCGTGGCAGCTGGCGCAGGCGCGCACGCCACGCGCGGGCATTCCCTCTTCAAACAGCCGCTGGCCGGTGCGCAGCACCGCGGGTGGGGCCTTGCTGCGCCCGGCGGGCGGTGTCTGCGCCGCGTAGTAGCCAGCCAGCGACTGGATCGTGGCGTCGTCCAGCAATGCGGAGACGCCCCACATGTAGGCCTTGCTGTCGGTCTCGGCGCGCTGCTGGGCGCGGAAGTCCATCAGCTGGCGCGCGGTGTACTGCGCCGGCTGGCCGGCCAGCGAGGGGTAGGCGCCCGTCGTGCTGCGCCCGCCTTCGCCGTGGCAGGCGGCGCAGACGTGCACCGCGCGGCGCGCCAGGTCGCTGCCATCGGGCATGTCCTGGGCGCGGGCGGTGCCGGCCAGCGTCAAGACGGCGGCCAACGCGAGCGCGGCGCGGGCAGCCAGGGATGGAACGGTTGATCTCGTCATGTCTCCTCCAAAGCCTTGCCAGCGCACAGGCGCCGGACAACGGCAGCGACAAGCAAGACCGGGGCCGCCGCCAACGACGGGGCAGTCAGGGAGGAAAACCGATGGATATCAAGTCAGGCCGGCCAGCAGCGGGCCAGCCTGTGCCGGCGGCGCAACAGGCTGTCACGCGGGTCGGGGACGCCCGGTCTTTCCCCGGCGGCCAACAAGTCACCTGCCGGTAGGCCATGCAGGCCGGCACCCCGGCCCGTTCACCGCTGCGTGCTGGACAGGCCCTGCGGCAACAGGATCACCGTGGTGTCAAGGACGTCGCCCTTGCGCTGCTCAAACCGCCACTGACCCGTGCTGTGCCAGGTCACGCAATCCTCACCCGGGGTGGTGTTGGGGATCGGAAAGCTCGTGCAGTAGGAATCGCCAACCACCCGCGCGGTCCCGGCCAGCTTCTCCGCCCAGCCGTTGGGGCAGCGAATGAAAAGCACGCGCCCTGTACCCTGCGCGGCGTTCAGGAGGGTGCATTGACTGGCCTTGTGCACACCGGCGTAGCTGAACTTGCCATCCAGCCACGACTGAAATTGACTCTACGCCAGGGAACGAATGGCCCGTTGACAGCTATCAACCCGCTGCCTCTCACGGGAGAGGCGGTGGGCTGGACCGGCTTGGCGCGTGCGATACCCACCTACCGACTTACCGACCTCCAGACCCCCGGCCCGTCGGCTCGCCTGCTCCCCCGTCCGGGACGGTCGCGAGGCAGGAACCGCCGGCAGAATCCCTGCCGTCCCGCTGATGAGTGCGCCCGCATGCCTGCCACCCCGAGCCTGCCGAGTTCTGCCGAAACGACCCGTCCAGGAGCGGCAGACGCCATCCGCGCCGTCGTGCGTGCACTGCGCCTGCTGCGGTTGATGAACGAGCGGCCGGTGTGGACGCTGCACGAACTGCACCAGGCGAGCACCCTGCCCAAGGCGACGCTGTCGCGCCTGCTGGCCACGCTGCGGCTGGAGGGCTACGTGGCGGCGGAGGCCACGCCAGGGCTGTACCGGCTGGCCGGCAAGGTGCGCGAGCTGGATGGCGGCTACACCGAGGGCAGTCGGCTGGTGGACGCGGGGCGACCGATCCTGCTGCAGGTCACGCGGGAGATCAAGTGGCCGCTGGCGCTGGCAACGCTGGACGTGGACGCAATGGTGGTGCGTTTCTCGTCGATGCCCTACAGCCCGCTGGCGGTGCACACCACCACGCTGGCGGTGCCGGTGTGCGTGGCCGGGGAGGCGGTGGCGGCGCTGTCGATGACCACTTTCGGCCGCTCGATGACCGCCGCGGTGGTGGAGCGGCACCGGCCGATCCTGGCCGAGACAGCCCAGGCAATCGCGGCGGCATTCAGCGCGGACGGGAGCTGAATCGCGCAGCAGCGCATTCCGCCAGCCGGAATCCGGCGCCGCTGCGCTGGTCGCCACGGACTGACGGTCGGACACTGGGCCGTCACCCTTCGACGCCCCAGTGATGACGCCTTTCACCCCATTCACGCCGTTCCAACTCCCCTTGGACCGGCGCACGGTCGCCACCTTCGTCAAGACCGACAGCCCGCAGGTGGTCGAGGTGCTGGGCCTGTGCGGCCTGGACTACGTGGTGCTGGACGCGGAGCACGCGCCCTTCGACCGCCAGACGATGGACCGCATGGTCTTCGCCGCCCGCGCGGTGGGGATGCCGATGCTGGTGCGCGTGCCCGACCACCGCGACGCGACGATCCTGTCGGTGCTGGACCTGGGCGCGCACGGCATCGTCGTGCCGCACGTGGACTCGGCGGCTGACGCAGTCAATGTGGTCAGCGCCACTCGCTTCATCGGCGGGCGGCGCGGCATGTCGCTGTCGGCGCGCTTTGGCGGCTACGGCACCCGCAGCCGGGCCGAGGCGGTGGCCGAGGCCGACCGCACGCTCATCGTCTGCCAGATCGAGAGCGCTGCCGCGGTGGAGGTGGTGGCCGAGATCGCCGCTGTGCCGGGCATCGGTGGCCTGCTCATCGGCCGGGCCGACCTGGCGATGTCGATGGGTGTGGACGGCCCGCGCCACCCGCAGGTGCTGGCCGCCGTGGATCGGGTGCTCGCGGTGGCCCGGGCCCAGCGCCTGCCCGTCGTGATGGCCGTGGGAGCCGATGCGGAGGTGGCCGAGTTCGCCGCCCTCGGGGCGCAGTCCTTCATCGTCGGCTCGGACCAGTCGCTGCTGCGCCAAGCCGCGAGCCGGCTGCCCGGGCTGTTGCCCGGCTGAGTTCCGATTCTTGGCCATCCCTTCAGACCACCATGAACGCCCCTGCCCGCAACGTCTCCGTTGCCGATCACTCGGTCGATCCGCCCACCCTGCGCGAGGCCGATGGCGCGCCCACCTGGGTGACCCGCGCCAGCCACCTGGTGACGGCCATCACCCAGGCTGCGGCCGGCACCCGGCTGGTCGTGGAGGCCAACCCGGACGAGTCCCTGGTGCTCCTGCCGGACTGCGGCGCGCGGGTCACCACCGCCGCCGGCAGCCAGACCGTGCCGGCCAACCGCCTGCTGATCCTGCCGCCGGGCGACAGCACGCTGGAGCTGCTCGGCCCCGGCTGGGTGCTGCGCGCCTTCACGACGCGGCAGCGAGCGCTGGCGGCGCAGGCGGTGAACGCAGCGGACTTCGCCGAGCCGCACGCCGATGTGGCGCCGCTGCGGGACTGGCCGGTGCCGGTGGATGGCTGGAAGCTGCGTGTCTACGACCTGGACGCTGCGCTGGCGGATGGCGAGAAGACGCGGGTGTTCCGAAGCGCCAACCTGATGATCAACATCCTGCGTGAACGGCAGGAAGCGCGCGACGTGCGGGCGCTGTCACCGCACTCGCACAGCGACTTCGAGCAGGCCTCGGTGACGCTGCGCGGCGTGCACCTGCACCACCTGCGCTGGCCCTGGACGCCGGACATGACCACCTGGCGAGACGACACGGCGCTGCAGGTGGGCGCGCCCTCGGTGACCGTGATTCCGCCGACCGTGGTGCACACCACCCGCAACCTGGGCGCCGGCCCGGCGCTGCTGATCGACCTGTTCGCCCCGCCGCGGCTGGACTTCTCGCTGCGAGCGGGCATGGTGCGCAATGCCGACGAGTACCCGATGCCGGGGAGTGCCGCATGAGCCTGGATCTGAACCTGAGTCTGGACGATCGTCTTCAGCGGGCGCTGATCCGCAGCGAGATCGAGACGCTGAACGCCGAATTCGCCTTCCTGATCGACCACGACCGCTCGGACGAGGTGCCCGAGCTCTTCACCGAGGACGGCAGCTACGGCCGTGAGGGGGGAGGACGCAGCACCGGCCGGGATGCGTTGCGCACGGTCTATGCGATGCGTGCGGCCCGCGGGATGCGCACCGCGCGGCACCTGTTCACCAACCTGCGGCTGGAGTTCGTCAGCGAGCGCGAGGTGCACGGCCACACCATCCTGCTGCTCTACGCGGAGGACGGCCCGCCACCGCACCCGGCCGAGGCCAACCTGGTGTCCGACTACCGGGACGTCTACCGCCTGGGCGACGACGACCGCTGGCGCTATGCCTCGCGCACCGTGACGCACCAGTTCAAGCACCCGGGCAACAAGCCCATCGTGCTGCCGCTGGGCCAAGCTTGACCCGATTGGAATCCTCATGACAACGAACACCCCCACCACCGCCGCACCGGCGATGTTCGGCTGCGTCTCGCACTCGCCGCTGATCGCCATCCGCCCGAAGGCCCCCCCGCAGGAGCCGGAGATCCTGGCGCACTGCGAGGCCTTCCGCGCGCAGGTGGAGGCTTTCCGGCCCGACCGCCTCCTCTTCTTCACCAACAACCACTTTGCCGGCTTCCACTACGCCAACATGCCGGCCTACTGCGTGGGCACGGCCGCGCAGGCGGTGCCCGACCTGGGCGGCGCAGCCGGCGAGATCCCGGTGCCCTCGGCCGACGCCATCGCGCTGATCGAGCACCTGCGCCGTGAGGGCTTCGACCCCGGCATTTCCTACAAGATGAGCGTGGACCATGCGGTGTCCCAGCCGCTGTTGCGGCTGATCGGCGCGATCGACCGCTACCCGCTGATCCCCGTGTTCATCAGCGTTTTCACGCCGCCGCTGATGCGCTTCAGGCGCAGCCGGCTGATCGGCGAGGCGGTGGGCCGCTGGATCGCCGCCGGTGCCGCTGCCGGTACGCGCACGCTCATCATGGGCTCGGGCGGCATCTCGCACCACCCGGTGCGCTACTTCCCGCTCATGGGCACCGCCGAGCCGCGCGTGCACGGCTACCAGCTGGAGGGCGAGCGCGGCGGCACGATGACCGACGAGCAGTGGTTCACCCGCTTTGCCGACATGCACATCGAAGGCGCCGAGATGGTGCTGGACGGGCGGCGCACCGCCAAGGACATGCGCTTCAACGAGGCCTTCGACCGCGACTTCCTGGATCGCCTATGCGCGGGCGACCTCGCCAGCATGGACGACTGGGACCCGGCCGAGCTGGTGGCGAAGGCCGGCGTCGGTGCCCTGGAACTGCACCTGTGGATCGCCGCGATGGCCGCTTATCGCACGGTGGCTGGCGCCACGGGCAGCGAAGCGGCCGAATCGTCCCTGGTGCGCTACTACGCCGCGACGCCGGAGTACGGCACCGCCTACGGCATGGTGTATGGCCTGATGACCTGATGCCGAAGATGGTGCAAGCTGCGCCGTGGCCTGCGTAGTGTCGGTTTGTCCGACTGACCGTCCGTGCATCCGATGCCGCCGCCACTGTGTCCGACCTGCACACCCCCCCTTCTTTATTTCCCACACCCGAACGAGGAGACCGCCCCATGAAGACCCTTCGACCCAACCGCCGTACCGCGCTGCTGGCGCTGATGGCGGCCGCTGGTGCCGCCACGACCGGCCCCGCTGCCGCGCAGGAGTACCCCAGCAAGCCGCTGAAGATCATCGCGCCGTTCCCCGCCGGCACCGGGCCGGACGCGAACACGCGTGAGATCGCGGCCGAACTGGCCAAGGTGCTGGGCCAATCGGTGGTGGTGGAGAACAAGCCGGGCGCGTCGACCACCATCGGCATGGCCGCCGGGGCCGCCGCCGCACCGGATGGCTACACGCTGGTGATGGGCTCCACCACTTCGATGTCGGTGGTGCCGCACCTGTACAACAAGGTGCCGTACCGGCATGACAAGGACTTCGTGCCCATCAGCGTCGTCGGCCTGCTCAACACGGCGCTGACCGCCAATGTCGGCGTCAAGGAAAACACCGCCAAGGAGCTGATCGCCCGCCTCAAGACCAACCCTGACGCGGTGGTGGCCGGCACGCAGGGCGTGGGCAGCTACTCGCATCTGGCGGGCGAGTGGTTTGCCGCCGGGGCCGGGCTGAAGATGCGTTTCATCCCCTATGCCACCACCAGCCCGTACACCGACCTGATCGGCGGGCAGGTGCAGGTGATCTTCGACGCGCTGCCGGCGGCCATCGGCAACGTGCGCGCCGGCAAGCTCAAGATCCTGGCGCTGACCGGCAAGGCACGGCACCCGAAGTTCCCGGACGTGCCCACCTTCGCCGAGGCCGGCATCACGAACTACAGCCCCACCGCCTGGATCGGCCTGTTCGCCCCGGCCGGCACACCCAAGCCGGTGGTCGACAAGCTGGCCGACGCGATGCAGAAGGCCGCCAGCCAGAACCCGGCGCTGATCGAGAAGTGGCAGTCCTACGGCGGCGAGCTCAAGGCGATGACCCCCGAGGCCTTCGCCGCCTTCCTGAAGGAAGACAACGCGCTCTGGGGCCAGGCCATCAGCCGCGCGGGCATCAAGCTGGATTGATCGGGGCGGCCTCGGCCGCGGGCGGCGCCCCGGCCGGGATCAGTCGGCCACGCTGCCCAGTTTGACGAGCAGCTGCTCCAGCCGTGCCGGCAGGGCGGCGAGGTCGCTGCAAGCGTCGCAGACGTAGCGGTCCGGCCGCAGGATGACGGCGGCCAGGCGCTGATCGGCCAGCCAGGTGTCGATGCGGTCGCCGCCGTCGGCCAGCACGGCAGCGCCCAGCGCCTGGGCGGCGCGTTCGGCAGCGGGCGGCAGCGCCTCGCCCCGGCGCAGCAGCAGCGCCCAGCGCGCGCCGATCACGTCGTCCAGCCAGCGCCCATCGGGCAGGGTGTGTTGCGGGGCGACCTTGCCGACGCAGGCGGCGGCATCAGGTTCTCCCGCAAGGTGCAGGCCGGCGCCCAGCGCCGGGGTGGGGAAGGGGAACTGCAGGCCCTCGGCCTTCAGGCGGTGGTCGCGCTCGGCGGCACGGGCCGGGTCCAGCTCCTGGATCACCTCGCCCACCTGCACCGCCAGCGCGATGAACTCGCGCACGTGCGGGATGCGTTCGGGCGCGTAGGTGGCCAGCAGCGCCTCGCCAGTGGCCGGTTGCTGAATGGCCTGCGCCAGCTTCCAGGCCAGGTTGGCGATGTCGCGCAGCGCCGCGCACAGCCCCTGGCCGAGGAAGGGCGGCGTCTGGTGCGCCGCGTCGCCGGCCAGCAGCACCCGGTGGTCCTGCCAGCGGCGCGCCACGCGGGCGTGGAAGACGTAGGCAGACGCCCGCTCCAGCCGCGCCTGGCTGGGTTGCACCCAGCGTGCCAGCAGCGGCCAGATCCGCTCCGGCTCCGTCATGGCCTGCGCGTCCTCGCCGGGGCGCAGCATGATCTCCCAGCGGCGGCGCAGCGGGTGCACGTAGATGGAGGTGGCCGGGCGGGTCGGGTCGCAGTGCTGCACGGTGTGCTCGGGCAGGTCCAGTGGGTGGTTCAATACGCCGTCCACCACCAGCCAGGTGTGAGCGTCACCGAGCTCCTCGAAGTCCTCCGCGTCGATCAGCCGCCGCACGGTGGAGCGAGCGCCGTCGCAGCCCACCAGCCAGCGCGCGCGCAGGCGCAGCGGGGCGCCCAGATCCAGGTCCCAGGCCTCGGCCTCGACCCCCTCGACGTCCTGCGACAGGCCCCGCAGCTCCAGCCGTTCGCGCAGGCGCACGGTCGGGTAGCGCGCCAGGCCCTGCCGCAGCACCGCCTCCAGGTCGGGCTGGTGGAAGTAGTAGTCGTTGTGCCAGCCCTGCGAGCCCAGGCCGACCTGGCCCAGGCGCACCAGCAGGGTTTCGCCCACGGCGTTGACCCAGTGCATGCTGTGGCCCGGGCGCAGGACGGGCATGGCCGCTTGCGCGAGGCCCATCGACTGGATCACCCGCATCGTCTCACCGTCCAGGTGCACCGCCCGCGGGATCTGCAGCACGCCCGGGTGGCGGTCGATCAGCAGCACCGACAGGCCCGCCTTGCCCAGCAGGTTGGCCAGCCCGACCCCGGACGGACCGGCGCCGACGATCAGGACGTCCCAGACGCCACCCCGGCGGTCATCGGGCGGCGAGCGGCGCGGCGCGCTGGCGGCGGGGAGGGATGAGTGGCTCATGAATGCTCCTTGATGGATATCTCAACCAATGAGAATCAACGAAAATGCCAGGATGACCTCTGACCTGCCCGCATCGTCCCCTTGCGCCCCAGCGGTCGCGGTGGCCGCTGCCGATACGCCCCGCATCGCCCTGATCCACGCCCTGGCTGCCTCGGTCGAGCCGATCAACCAGGCGCTGCAGGCCCGGTGGCCTGAAGCGCGGCGGATGAACCTGCTGGACGACAGCCTGTCCGCCGACCTTGCCGCTTCACCGGGTGGGCTGGATGCGGCGATGACCGCGCGCTTCCTGGCGCTGGCCGACTACGCGGTGGGCACCGGCGCGAACGCCATCCTCTTCACCTGCTCGGCCTTCGGTCCCTGCATCGACGCCGTCAAGGCCCGCCACTCCGGCCTGCCGGTGCACAAGCCGAACGAGGCGATGGTCGACGCCGCCGCGGCCTGGGCTGCCGAGGCCGGCGCGGGGTCGAAAGTCGGGCTGCTTGCCACCTTTGCGCCGACGCTGGCCAGCATGCCGCTGGAGTTCCCGCCCGCGGTCGTCCTTGACACCGAGCTGGCCGACGGCGCCCTGGCGGCCCTGCAGGCCGGTGACGCGGCGGGGCACGACCGCATCGCCGTCGAGGCCGCCCACCGGCTCGCCGCGCGCGGCTGCGGGGTGATCGCCCTGGCCCAGTTCAGCCTGGCGCGCGCTGCAGCGGCCATCGAGGCGGCGCTGGGCCTGCCGGTGTTGACCACGCCGGACAGCGCGGTGGCCGCGCTGAAACGGCGCCTGGCAGGCGGTTGAGCGGCCGGCCGGGCGCCGCGACGGGGGCTTCAGCCTTCAGCGGCGATCGGGTTGCGCAGCGTGCCGATCTTGTCGACCACGATCTCGCAGACGTCGCCCGGCTTCATCCACACCGGCGGGCTGCGGCGCGCACCCACGCCACCGGGCGTGCCGGTGACGATCACGTCACCCGGCTGCAGCGGGGCGATGGTCGAGACGTAGGCGATCTGCCTGGCGATCGAGTGGATCATCATCTCGGTGGTGGCGTCCTGCAGCACCTGGCCGTTGAGCACGGTCTGCAGGCGCATCACGGTGCCGAAGGGGATCTCGTCGGCCGTCACCATCCAGGGGCCGAAACCGCCGGTGCGCCAGAAGTTCTTGCCCGGCACCCACTGCGAGGTGTGCTTCTGCCAGTCGCGGATCGAGCCGTCGTTGTAGCAGGCGTAGCCGGCGATGTACCCGGCCACGTCGGCTTCCTGGATCCGGCGGCCGGCCTTGCCGATCACCACCGCGATCTCGGCCTCGTAGTCCACCTGGGTGGACTCCGGCGGGGCGATGATGGCCTGGTCATGGCCGACCTGCGAATCCGCCACGCGCAGGAAGAAGGTGGGCTGCTCGGTCACCTCGCGGTTGGTCTCGCGCACGTGTTCGCCGTAGTTCAGGCCGCAGCACCAGATCTTTCCGGGTCGGGGGATCACGGGCAGCAGCGTGACGTCGCCGAGGTGGAACTCTGCGGCCCGGCCCTGAACGGCAGCCGCGGCCTCCCCCAACGCATCGGCCGCCAGCAGGGCCTGCAGATCCGCGTAGCGCCCGCCGAGCGCCTCGCGCAGGTCGACGACGCCGTCCTCACCCACCACCGCGCCGAAGCTTGCCTGTCCATTGCGCTCGTAGCTCACCAGTTTCATGCTGTGTCCTTGTTGAATGAAATTACATAAATCTCAATATATGAGATTAAATGACTTCTTCTGACCCTTGTCAACCCGACCAGACCCGCGGCAGCGCCTCTGGGACAATGGCGGCCCCTTCCGTCCACCGCCACGCGCCGTCGCGCCAGGAGCCACGTTCCATGACCAGCCCGGCCCGGGTCTTCGCCATCCTGGATCTGTTCACCCGGGAGCGCCCCACCTGGCACGCCGACGAGATCAACGACGCGCTGGGCTACTCGCGCGCCACCGGCTACCGCTATGTACGCGAGCTGGTCGATGCCGGCTTCCTGCAGAAGGTCACCGCCGGCCGCTACGGCCTGGGCGCACGCATCATTGAGCTGGACTACCAGCTGCGCCAGAGCGACCCGGTGCTGCTGGCCGCCGCCCCGCTGATGCCGGCGCTGGTGGCCACCACCGGGCTGGACGCGGTGCTGTCGGCCATGTTCGGCCCCAACCGCATCATCGACACCCACCGCGAGCGCGCCGCCGGCGGGCTGGAGCTGCAGTACGGTCGCGGGCGCCCCCGCCCACTGCTGCGCGGGGCGTCACCGCGCGTGCTGGTGGCGCACCTGCCGCGGGCCGCGCTGCTGCGGCTCTACGAGGCGCATGCCGCCGAGATCGCCGAACTGGGCCACGGCGCCACCTGGGCGGAGTTCCGCACCCGCATGGCCGCGCTGCGCGCCGAAGGCATGGCGCTGTCGCTGGGCGAACTCGACCCCGGCGTCGGGGCCGCGGCGGTGCCGATCTTCAACGGCGAGGACGAGGTGGTCGGCGCACTGGCCCTGGTGGGCACCGTGCAGCGCCTGCGCGAGATCGGCAACCCCCAGCTGCGCGCCTGGCTGGACGACGCGGCCTGCTGCATCCGCGCGGCGCTGGCCGCCGCACCGCGGGTTTGAGCAGCGGGCGGCGTTCCACGCACCGGAATGTCACCAGCCGGACGCCCGTGCGGCGATGCAGCGGATAGGATCTGATCTCATTATTTGAGATTCCAATCTGCATGACGACCGCCGCCGCCCCAACCGCTGCCTCCCCCGACTCCGACCCCAAGGCGCCCGCCGAACACTGGTGGCACCGCATGCAGCGCGGTGAGCTGCCCCCGCCGCCGGTGGCCCGCCTGCTGGGCGCCACGATCGTGCGCGTCGACCGCGAGGCCGGCGAGCTGGATGTGGACTACGCCCCCCGCGCCGATTTCGCCAACCCGGCCGGCGGTATGCAGGGCGGCATGCTGGGCGCGATGCTGGACGACCTCACCGCCAGCCTGGTCGACTCGACGCTGGCCGCCGGCGAGGCGCCTGCCACCGTGAGCCTGAACCTCAGCTACCTGCGCCCGGCCCGCATCACCCCGATGCAGGGCCGCGCGCGCCTGATGCGCCGTGGGCGCGACGTCTGCCACGTCAGCGGCGAGCTGCTGCAGGACGGCAAGGTGGTGGCCAGTGCGGTGGCGGTGTGCTCGATCATCAAGCTGCGGGCGCCCTGACCCGGCCGAGGGGGAGGGGATCGCTGGCCTGTTCTGGCCTTCTGACGACAGGTGGCGTAAGATCATTTGACACTTGTCGCAAGGGGGCTCGATGTCTGCCATTCTTCACGTTGCCGAGGCGGTGCCGCGCAGCTGGAATCCGTCGGGCGCGACGGCGCTGCAGTTCGCGCGTCAGCTCACGCCACTGCAAACCCACGACCTGGTCACCCAAGGGCTGCCGGCCAGCACGGCGCGCGAGTTGCTGGCGTCGTTTCGGCAGATCGACCGCGACGCCCTGCTGCGCGCCGTGGGCGTCAGCGAACGCACCCTGCAGCGCGCGCTGGCAGGCAACAAGCCGCTGGACAGCAACGCCAGCGACCGCACGCTGCGCCTGGCCGCCATCACCGAACTGGCCAGCGAGGTGCTGGGCAACCAGGACGAAGCCGAGCGCTGGCTGGCCGCACCGGCCCTGGCGCTGGACCAGCGCCGCCCGATCGACCTGTTGCAGAGCAGCGAAGGCAGCGAACTGGTGAAGGCGCTGCTGGTGCGCATGGACCACGGGGTCTACACGTGACGCCGCTGCCCGCTGCCCTGGGTGGCAGCGGTGCGGTGGTGGCGTGGCGGCTGGAGCGCGACAAGTTCCTCACCAGTTGGCCGCGGGCCGAAGGGGCCTTCCTGGTCGGTGGACGCTGGTCCAGCCCCGGGCGGCGGGTGATCTACACCGCGCTGGACCCCTCCACCGCGATCCTGGAGGTGGCCGTGCACAAGGGCTTTGCGGCGTTGGACGTGCTGGCGCACAGCCTGCTGCAACTGTCGATCACCGACCCCGCAGCGGTCCACGTCCTGCCGCCGGCCGGTGTGCCGGAACCCGCCTGGCTGCGGCCGGGCAGCGTGAGCGCAGCACAACAGCGCTTTGGCGATGCGCTGCTGGATGCGCACCCGATGGTCGCGCTGCCGAGCGTGGTCAGCCGGCATGCCTGGAACCTGCTGATCGATGCGGCGGTGGTGCCGCCGTACGCCGTCCAAGCACTGGAGCCGTTCAACCTGGACCCCCGGCTGCGTCCGGCGTGAAGGGCGGATGGCGGATGACCCCGGGGTGTTAGCCTCGCCCCGGTGAATCGCCCCCTGCCGCCCCTGCACCTGCTGCTCGCCCTTGCCGTCGTCACGATCTGGGGCAGCAATTTCGTCATCATCAAGCTCGCCTTGACCAAGCTGCCGCCGCTGCTGTTCGCGGCGCTGCGCTTCACCTTCGCGCTGCTGCCGGCGATGTGGTTCCTACCGCGGCCGAAGGTGCCCTGGACCCAGCTGGCTGCCTACGGCCTGCTGATCGGCGCCGGGCAGTTCGGCCTGCTGTACATCGCGCTGACCGGGCACATCACGCCGGGGCTGGCCTCGCTGGTGATCCAGACGCAGGTGTTCTTCACCATCGCGCTGGCCATGTGGTTCTCCGGCGAGCGTCCCCGCGGGGTGCAGGGGCTGGCGCTGCTGCTGGCGGGCGGCGGCATCGGGCTGATCGCGCTGAACACCGGCGGCGAGACGCGCGTCACCGGCCTGGCGCTGGTGCTCTGCGCGGCCCTGAGCTGGGCGGCAGGCAACATCGTCGCCACCCGGGCCAAGGGCGTGAACACGCTCGCCTACGTGGTTTGGGCCAGCGCCTGGGCGATCGGGCCGCTGCTGGCGCTGTCGCTGGCGGTGGAAGGTTGGCCGGCGATCCGAGCCAGCCTGGCGGTGGCCGGGCCGGAGGTCTGGGCCGCGGTGCTCTGGCAGTCCTGGGGCAACACCCTGATCGGCTACACCGCCTGGGCCTGGCTGTTGGCACGTCACCCGGCGGCCACCATCTCCCCGCTGGCCCTGCTGGTGCCGGTGGTGGGCATGAGCAGTTCCGCCTGGTGGCTGGGTGAGCCGTTGCCGGCCTGGAAGCTGGCCGCTGCGGGGCTGGTGATCGCCGGGCTGGGCCTGAACCTGCTGGCGGCGCGGCGCCGGGCCTGAACACGCGCGGCGGGGCAGGGCCACGGGCACTCCCGCCGTGCCCGCTTCTGCCCCAGGACGGCCCGGGAGGTCCCGAACCAGTTGGGCCGCGATCCTGACCACCCGAGGTGACCTTCCGGCGCGACCCGATCGCCTCACCTGAGACAATCCTGCCCATGAGCGAACAAGTTTCCAACGCGGCCGCTGCCGGCGCCGCCGCCCCCCGCATCGGCTTCGTTTCCCTGGGCTGCCCGAAGGCGTTGACCGATTCCGAGCTGATCCTCACCCAGCTCAGTGCCGAGGGCTATGCGACCAGCAAGACCTTTCAGGGCGCCGACCTGGTGATCGTCAACACCTGCGGCTTCATCGACGATGCGGTCAAGGAAAGCCTGGACACCATCGGCGAGGCGCTGGCCAAGAACGGCAAGGTCATCGTCACCGGCTGCCTGGGCGCCCGCTCCGGCGCGGACGGTGGCAACCTGGTGCAGGGCGTGCACCCCAGCGTGCTGGCCGTCACCGGCCCGCACGCGACGCAGGAGGTGATGGACGCGGTGCACGCCCACGTGCCCAAGCCGCACGACCCCTTCGTCGATCTGGTGCCCGCGACACATGTACCAGGGGTGGGCATCAAGCTCACGCCCAAGCACTATGCCTATCTGAAGATCAGCGAGGGCTGCAACCATCGCTGCAGCTTCTGCATCATCCCCAGCCTGCGCGGCGACCTGGTCTCGCGCCCGGTGGGAGACGTGCTGGGCGAGGCGCAGCGGCTGTTCGAGTCCGGCGTCAAGGAGCTGCTGGTCATCAGCCAGGACACCTCGGCCTATGGCGTGGACGTCAAGTACCGCACCGGCTTCTGGGACGGCAAGCCGGTCAAGACCCGCATGCTCGACCTGGTCGCCCGCCTGGGCGAGCTGGCCAAGCCCTACGGCGCCTGGGTGCGGCTGCATTACGTCTACCCCTACCCGCACGTGGACGAGGTGATCCCGCTGATGGCGCAGGGCCTGGTGCTGCCCTACCTGGACGTGCCCTTCCAGCATGCCCACCCCGACGTGCTCAAGCGCATGAAGCGCCCCGCCAGCGGCGAGCGCAACCTCGAGCGCATCCAGGCCTGGCGCGCCGCCTGCCCGCAGATCGTGGTCCGTTCGACCTTCATCGCCGGCTTCCCGGGCGAGACCGAAGCGGAGTTCGCCTACCTGCTGGACTTCCTCAAGGAAGCGCAGATCGACCGCGCCGGCTGCTTTGCCTACTCGCCGGTCAACGGCGCGGCCGCCAACGACCTGCCCGGCGCGCTGCCCGACGCGCTGCGCGAGGAGCGCCGCGCGCGCTTCATGGCGGTGGCCGAGGCGGTGTCCACCGCCAAGCTGGCGCAGCGCGTGGGTGCCACGATGCAGGTGCTGGTCGACAGCGCTCCGGCGCTGGGCCGCAAGGGCGGCGTGGCGCGCACCTATGCGGACGCGCCGGAGATCGACGGCACCGTGAAGATCCTGCCGCCCACCAAGGCGTCGAAGACGATGAAGGTCGGCGACTTCGCCCGCGTGCGCATCATCGGCACGGCGGGGCACGACCTGGTCGGCGAGCTGGTCTGAAGGAGAGGGCCATGGCCGACCATGACGTTTCCGAACCGGCCGAGGGCGATGCCCTCGCCACCCGCCTCATCCACCACGCCTACCGCGCCCCGGCGGACTGGGACGCCATCCCGCCCGGAGTGTTCAAGGCCTCCACCGTCTTCTTCCCGAACGTGCAGGCGCTGCGCGAGCGGCGCTGGATCGACAAGAGTGCCTACACCTACGGCCTGAAGGGCACGCCCACCACCTACACGCTGGAGGCCCGCCTGGCCGAACTGGAGGGGGCCGAGCATGTGATGCTGCTGCCCAGCGGGCTGGCGGCGATCACGTTGGTGGATCTGGCGCTGCTGAAAGCCGGCGACGAGGTGGCGCTGCCGGACAACGTCTACGGCCCCAATCTCGCGCTGGCCCAGCACGAGCTGCGCGGCTGGGGCATCGGCCACCAGATGTACGACCCGCTGGACGTCGCCTCGCTGGCCCAGGCGCTGACGCCGGCCACCAAGCTGGTCTGGCTGGAGGCGGCCGGCTCGGTGACGATGGAGTTCCCGGACCTGCGCGGCCTGGTGCGCTGCGTGCGCGAGCGGGCCCCGCAGGCGCTGATCGCCATCGACCACACCTGGGGCGCGGGGCTGGCCTTCAAGCCCTTTGATCTGGGGAACGGGACGGGGGAGGGGCAGGCGGTGGACATCGCAGTGCACGCGCTGACCAAGTTCCCCTCCGGCGGCGGTGACGTGCTGATGGGCTCGGTGGCCTGCCGCGACCGCGCGCTGCACGAGCGGCTCTGCTGGACGCACAGCCGCCTGGGCTTCGGCGTCGGCGCCGACGATGCCGCGGCCATCCTGCGCGGGCTGCCGACGATGGAGCTGCGCTACCGCACGCAGGACCAGGCCGCCCGCCGCATCGCTGCCTGGGCGCTCACACGCGGTGAGTTCTCCCGCGTGCTGCACCCGGCGCTGCCGGGTTCGCCCGGCCACGAGCACTGGGCCGCCCACTGCGAGCTGGCCGCCGGCCTGCTGACGCTGGAGATGCAGCCGCGCTACGGCAGCGCGCAGGTGGACGCCTTCATCGACGCGCTGCGGCTGTTCCGCATCGGCTGGTCCTGGGCCGGCCCGGTCAGCCTGGTGGCGCCCTATGAGGCCCGGCGCATGCGCCAGCTGCCCACGCCCTACCAGGGCACGCTGGTGCGGCTGTGCATCGGGCTGGAGGACGTGGGGGATCTGATCCGGGATCTGGAGCGGGCGCTGGCCGTGCTGCCCGCCTGACGGGTCGATCGGCAGGGGCACCGGAGCGGCACCCCGGGGTCACTCCTTGCCGCCGCTCGACACCTTGTGCCGCATCAGACGGCCCTTTTGGCTGCGCCGAAAGGGCCGTCGCGGCTCGCGCCGCTACTCCTTCGGACCTGATGAGATCTTCGATCTCATCAGGCGGCCCTTTTCCCGCTCCCACTCGCGGTCCTTGATCGTGTTGCGCTTGTCGTGCTCGGCCTTGCCCTTGGCCAGTGCGAGTTCCACCTTGACCCGCCCGCCCTTGTAGTACAGCTTCAGCGGCACCAGGGTAAAGCCCTTTTGCTCGACCTTGCCGATCAGGCGGCGGATCTCGGCCCGGTGCATCAGCAGCTTGCGGATGCGGTCGGCGATCGGGTTGACGTGGGTGGATGCGCTGCGCAGCGGGTTGATGCGCAGGCCGATGAGGCTCAGCTCGCCGTCCTTGATGACCACGTAGCCGTCGGTGAGCTGCACCTGGCCGCTGCGGATGGCCTTGATCTCCCAGCCCAGCAGCACGATGCCCGCCTCGTAGCGCTCCTCGATCTGGTAGTTGAACAGGGCTTTCTTGTTTTCGGCGATGGCGCTCATGGCGGGGGCTTCTCGGGCAGGCCGGTCGGGCCGGCTCAATACAATCCGGGGATTGTATGAAGCACGTCAAGAAGTCCGTCCTGATCTGGTACTCCCCCCGGGAGATGTACGACCTGGTGGTCGACGCGCCGTCCTATCCGAAGTTCCTGCCCTGGTGCCAGAAGGGTGAGGTCCTCGCGCAGGAGGAGGGCGGGCTGACCGCGCGCCTGCACCTGGCCTATGCCGGGGTGAGGCATGCCTTCACGACCCGCAACCGCATGGTGCCCGAGCGCAGCCTGACGATGGCGCTGGTGGATGGGCCGTTCTCGCACCTGCAGGGCGAGTGGCGCTTCCTGCCCATCGGCCCGGCCGCGGCCTGTACGCCTGACGCCGGGCCGCAGGCCTGCCGCATCGAGTTCGACCTGAGCTATGCCTTTTCCAGCCGCCCGCTGGAGGCGGTGGTGAGCCCCGTGTTCGACAAGATCGCCAACACCTTCGTCGATGCCTTCGTCGCCCGAGCCGAGCAGGTCTATGGGCGGCGCTGAATCGGCGGGAGACGGCCTGCTGTGCGTCGAGGTGGTGTGCAGCACCGGCCCTCGCCACATCGATGCGGTGCCGCTGAGGCTGCCGGCCGGCAGCACGGTGGGGCAGGCGGTCGAGCGCAGCGGCCTGCTGCAGCGTTACCCGGCGCTGGCGGCCGATGCCGGTCTGGTGTGCGCCGTGTGGGGGAAATCCGCAGCGGGCGATGCACCGCTGCACGACGGCGACCGCATCGCGCTGTGCCGCAGCCTGCAGGTCGACCCCAAGGAGGCCCGCCGCCTGCGCTACCGCGCCCAGGGGCAGCGCAAGCGGCAACCGCGCCAGCGCGTGCGCGGTGTCAGCGCGCCTTCTTCTTCTTCTTCTTCTTCCACTTCCGCTTCGGCAGGCCAGGAGCCTGAAGGAGCCTGAGCCCGGGCGGCGTCAGCGGCACTCGCTGCCGATGACTTCGCGGGCACGGTTCAGCTCTCGCGCCCGCTGGGCGTCGTCAAGGAACTCGCGCTCGCCCTGGGTATTGGTACGGGTGATGCGCTGTCCCGATTCGAGGCTGCGGGCGTAGTCGCGGGCGCGCAGGCAGTTCTCCTGGCGTTGGCGGGCGAGCTTGTCCTCCTCGGCCTGGCGCTTGGCGGCTTCGGCCGCGGCGGCCTGGCGGCGTTTCTCTTCCAGCACAGGTTCGACCGCCTTGTTCCCCGGTGCTGCGCTGGCTGGCGCCACTGCCGAGGTTGGCGCCGAGGCCGCCGCAGGTGTCGGGCTGGTGTTGGCGGGCGTCGCGAGAGGGCGCGCCAGGATGGCCTTGTCAGGTACCGAGGCTGGCGGCGGGCGGTCGCTGTACTGGATGCGTCCGGCCGCATCGCGCCACTTCCACTGGGTCTGCGCACCGGCCAGGCCGGCACAGAGCAGGCAGAGTGCGCCGATGGCGATGCGCGGCGCGAGGTGCCGGAGGGGAGGGGGCGAGGCTCGCGGGGTCATGCAATGAGTGTAGCGGCGAGGCCCCGGCGGTGGGCCGCCTGCAGGTTGCCGGATGCTTCAGGCAGGGCGCGGGCTGTAACGACTCCGTATAATCTCCTTTTGCGTCTGGAGCCTCTCCCATGCGCCTTCTCGGCAAAGCGCTGACCTTCGACGATGTGTTGTTGGTCCCCGCGTACTCCCAGGTGCTGCCGCGCGACACGTCGCTGGCCACCCGTTTCACCCGCAACATCGAGTTGAACCTGCCCATCGTCTCCGCGGCGATGGACACGGTCACCGAGGCCCGCCTGGCGATCGCGATCGCCCAGGAAGGCGGGATCGGCATCGTGCACAAGAACCTGCCACCCAAGGCCCAGGCGGCCGAAGTGGCGCGGGTCAAGCGCTATGAATCGGGCCTGTTGAAGGACCCGATCACCATCGCGCCCGGCGCCCGCGTGCGTGACGTCATCGAGTTGTCGCGAGCGCACGGCATCTCCGGCTTCCCGGTGGTGGACGAGGGCCGCGTGGTGGGCATCGTCACGGGCCGTGACCTGCGGTTCGAGACCCGGCTGGATGCCCCGGTGCGCGAGATTATGACGCCGCGCGGGCGCCTGGTCACGGTGAAGGAGGGCGCGTCGCTCGCCGAGGCCAAGGCGCTGATGCACCAGCACAAGCTGGAGCGGGTGCTGGTGCTCAACGACAGCGACCAGCTGCGCGGCCTGTTCACCGTCAAGGACATCACCAAGCAGACCACCTTCCCGAACGCGGCGCGTGACGCCCATGGCAAGCTGCGCGTCGGCGCGGCGGTGGGTGTGGGCGAGGGCACCGAGGAACGCGTCGAGCTGCTGGTCAAGGCCGGCGTGGACGCGCTGATCGTCGACACCGCGCACGGCCACAGCCACGGGGTGATCGAGCGGGTGCGCTGGGTGAAGCAGAACTTCCCGCAGGTGGAAGTGATCGGCGGCAACATCGCCACCGGTGCAGCCGCGTTGGCGCTGGTGGAAGCCGGGGCGGATGGCGTCAAGGTCGGCATCGGCCCGGGTTCGATCTGCACCACCCGCATCGTCGCGGGTGTGGGCGTGCCGCAGATCACCGCGATCGACAATGTGGCCACGGCGCTGCGTGGCACCGGCGTGCCGCTGATCGCCGACGGCGGCATCCGCTACTCCGGCGACATCGCCAAGGCGATCGCCGCAGGCGCGCACACCGTGATGATGGGCGGCATGTTCGCCGGCACCGAAGAAGCCCCGGGCGAGGTCATCCTCTACCAGGGCCGCAGCTATAAGGCCTACCGTGGCATGGGCTCGATCGGCGCGATGAAGGCCGGCTCGGCCGATCGCTACTTCCAGGAAGCCGACGAGACCAGCAACCCCAACGCCGACAAGCTGGTGCCCGAGGGCATCGAAGGCCGCGTGCCCTACAAGGGCTCGATGGTCTCGATCATCTTCCAGATGGCCGGCGGCCTGCGCGCGTCGATGGGCTACTGTGGTGCGGCCACGATCGAGCAGATGCGCGATCAGGCCGAGTTCGTCGAGATCACCGCGGCCGGCATCCGCGAAAGCCACGTCCACGACGTGCAGATCACCAAGGAAGCGCCCAACTACCGCATGGAATAGGCGGGCGAATGACTCAAGACAAAAGCGGGGCGAGCGCCGGGCCGCCCCAAGCCGGCCCGCACCCCCCCGGGGGGTCGGCCGGCGTACCCGCCGGACGGGGGGCGTCCAGGACGGCGGCGATGCCCTTCATCCTGATCACGGTGCTGATCGACATGATCGCCATCGGGCTGATCGTGCCGGTGCTGCCCGTGATCGTCGGCACCTTCACGGCCAACCCGACCGAGCAGACCTTCTGGTTCGGCGTGGTGGCCTTCACTTTCGGGGTGGCGAATTTCTTCGGTTCGCCGATCCTGGGGGCGCTGTCCGATCAGCATGGCCGCCGACCGGTACTGCTCATCGGCTTTGCCGGGCTGGCGCTGAGCTTCATCGTCACCGGTCTGGCCACGGCGCTGTGGATGATCATCGCGGTGCGGCTGTTCTCCGGGGCGATGCAGGCCAACGCCGCGGTGGCCAACGCCTACGTGGCCGACATCACGCCGCCTGAGCAGCGGGCCCGCCGTTTCGGCCTGATCGGCGCGATGTTCGGCCTGGGCTTCACGCTCGGGCCGGCGCTGGGTGGTTGGTTGGGCTCGATGAACGTCCATCTGCCCTTCTTCGTGGCTGGCGGCATGGCATTGCTGAACTGGCTGTACGGCTTCTTCGTCCTGCCCGAGTCGCTGCCGGCCGAGCGCCGCCGTCCCTTCGACTGGAAACGCGCCAACCCGGTGGCTGCGCTCAAGGGGCTGTCGCAGTTGCGCGGTGTCGGCCCGCTGGTGGCGGTGGCGGCGCTGGCCTCGCTGGCGCAGTTCACGCTGCACAACGCCTGGGTGCTCTACACCACCTTCAAGTTCGGCTGGGGTCCGGCGGAGAACGGCAAGTCGCTCTTCGCGGTGGGCGTGATGGCGGTGCTGGTGCAGGGCTTCCTGCTCAAGCACATGCTCAAGCGCTTCTCACCCAAGAAGCTGGCTGCCTTCGGCCTGCTCGGCTCGTCGATCACCTACCTGGGCTTTGGCCTGGCCAGCGAGGGCTGGATGATGTTCGTGGTGATCATCATCGGCGCGGTCATCGGCGGTGGCGCCCAGGCCTCCATCACCAGCCTGCTTTCCAATGCCGCACAGGCGCATGAGCAGGGCCAGACGATGGGCTCGATGGCCTCGCTCAACAGCCTCACCGCGGTGGCTGCGCCGGTGGTCAGCGCCGCGTTGCTGGGTCTGGTGTCCCACCGGCCGCCGGGCGATCCCTGGATCGGCCTGCCGTTCTTCTTCTGCGCCGGGCTGCAAGCCCTGGGCGCTTTGCTGGCCCTGGCCCACTTCCGCCGCCAGCGCCTGTCCGCGGCGCAGGCCGTGGCCTGACAACCTCCGCTTTCAGCGATCCCACGATGCACGACAAGATCCTCATCCTTGACTTCGGCTCCCAGGTCACCCAGCTGATCGCCCGGCGCGTGCGCGAGGCCCACGTGTACTGCGAGATCCACCCGAACGACGTCTCGGAGGAGACCATCCGCGCCTTCGCGCCCAAGGGCATCATCCTGAGCGGCAGCCACGCCAGCACCTACGAGGACCACCAACTGCGTGCGCCGCAGATCGTGTGGGACCTGGGCGTGCCGGTGCTGGGCATCTGCTACGGCATGCAGACCATGGCCGCCCAGCTGGGCGGCAGGGTCGAGTGGAGCGACCACCGCGAGTTCGGCTACGCCGAGGTGCGCGCGCGCGGCCACACGAAGCTGCTGGACGGCATCGAGGACTTCCGCACCGTCGAAGGTCACGGCATGCTCAAGGTCTGGATGAGCCACGGTGACAAGGTCACCGAGCTGCCGCCCGGCTTCAAGCTGATGGCCAGCACGCCCAGCTGCCCGATCGCCGGCATGGCCAACGAGGACAAGGGCTTCTACGCTGTCCAGTTCCACCCCGAGGTGACGCACACCCTGCAGGGCACCGCGCTGCTCACGCGCTTCGTGCGCGAGATCGCTGGCTGCCGCGGTGACTGGATCATGGGCAACTACATCGAGGAGGCGGTGGCCCGCATCCGCGAGCAGGTGGGCGACGAGGAGGTGATCCTCGGCCTGTCCGGCGGGGTCGATTCCTCCGTCGCGGCGGCGCTGATCCACCGCGCCATCGGCGACCAGCTCACCTGCGTCTTCGTCGACCACGGCCTGTTGCGCCTGAACGAAGGCGCGATGGTCATGGAGATGTTCGCCGGCCGCCTGCATGCCAAGGTGGTGCACGTGCAGGCCCAGGACCAGTTCATGGGCCACCTGAAGGGTGTGACCGACCCCGAGCAGAAGCGCAAGATCATCGGCCGCGAGTTCGTCGAGGTCTTCCAGGCCGAGGCGGCCAAGCTCAAGGGCCAGGACACGGCCAGCGGTACCAACAAGGGAGCCAAGTGGCTGGCCCAGGGCACCATCTACCCGGACGTGGTGGAGAGCGGTGGCACCAAGACCAAGAAGGCCACCATCAAGAGCCACCACAACGTCGGCGGCCTGCCCGAGACGCTGGGCCTGAAGCTGCTGGAGCCGCTGCGCGAACTGTTCAAGGACGAGGTGCGCGAGCTGGGCGTGGCCCTGGGGCTGCCGCACGACATGGTCTACCGCCACCCCTTCCCGGGCCCCGGCCTGGGCGTGCGCATCCTCGGCGAGGTCAAGGCCGAGTACGCCACGCTGCTGCAGCGCGCCGACCACATCTTCATCGAAGAACTGCGCAAGACGGTGGACGAGCACACCAGCAAGACCTGGTACGACCTCACCAGCCAGGCCTTCGCCGTCTTCCTGCCGGTCAAGAGCGTCGGCGTGATGGGCGATGGCCGCACCTACGACTACGTCGTCGCACTGCGCGCCGTGCAGACCAGCGACTTCATGACCGCCGACTGGGCCGAGCTGCCCTACAGCCTGCTGAAGCGGGTTAGCAGCCGCATCATCAACGAGGTGCGCGGCATCAACCGGGTCACCTACGACGTCAGCAGCAAGCCGCCCGCGACGATCGAGTGGGAGTAGTTGTCGGGTCACGGGCGATGACCTGCGGCGCGTCTGGAGCGACCCAGAACCACTCACCTGCTCAGCGGGTGGTTGGTCGGCCGCGGGTCGTGACTGAGGGCCGGCCGCAGGGCGTTCAGAACGGCCGTCTGCCCGCCAGGCTGATGCGCTTGAGCACGCGGCGCTCGCTGGCGTCGAAGGGCGTGCGCGCGTGCAGCGTGACCTGGTTGTCCCAGTAGACGACGTCGCCGACCTGCCAGTGGTGGGTGTAGGCGAAGCGAGGCTGCAGGATGTGCGCGCGCAGGCGCACCATCAACGCTTGGCCGCGCGCCGGGTCGACGCCGACCAGCTCGACCTCGGTCTCTTCGTCCAGGAAGATCGCCTTGGCGCCGGTATCCGGATGGGCCCCTGGCTTACGCGATGCTCGCGCCCAGAGCCGGGAAGACGTCGGTGAACAGCAGGGTGATCAACTGCTGGCCGGCCGGCGTGGACCAGTCCTGGGCGATTTCGGCGATCAGCGTGTTGGTGGCGGTCAGCACCACACCCGCGTCGTGCATGCGCTGGCGCGAGAACTCTTCGGACAGCAGGCTGGGCGAGCCCGACGCGTCCATCACCGCCTGGACGTTGAAGCCTTCCTGCGCCGCGTCGATGGCCGGGAAGATGAGGCAGACGTCGGTGGTGACGCCGGCCATGATCAGGTTCTTGCGGCCGGTGGCCAGCACCGCGTCGCGGAAGTCCGCGTAGGCCCACGCGTTGACGACGCCGGGGCGCTTGATGCGCGCTGCATTCGCTTCGGGCAGGACTTCAGCGATCTCCGGCAGGATCGGGCCCTGCGCGCGCTCTTCCTGGCTGGAGGTGATCACGACGGGGAGGTTCAGGATCTTTGCCATCTTGGCCAGCGCGATGGACTGCTTCGCAGCCTGCTCGCGGTCGATGTTCTTGATCAGCTTCATCGTGCCGACCTGATGGTCGATCAGCAGCAGGGCGGAGTTCTCGGCGGTGAATCGTTCGATTTTCATGGTGTGGTTCCTGGTGGGTTGGGGCGGGCGGATGCCTTCAGAGGTGGCCCATCTCGCCCCGTTGGTAAGCGGCAGTGGCCGCGATCAGGCTCTCCTGGCTTGCAAAGGCCATGGGCCCGTTTGAAAACAAGGGCTGGCGCAGCGGGCTGCCGATGAATACGGCGACCTGGGCCGCGCCCGCCTTGGCGACGAGCTTGTGCGTCGTCACCTCATCGTCGACCGGGAGGATCGGCGCGCCGAGGTCGTCGAGACCGACGCTCAGGCCGTCGAGTTCTGCGCTCCCATGGATCGGCATGAAGAAGGCGCGCTGACCCGCGGGGATGCGAATGTCCAGTTCGCCACCGGCTTCCAGCGTGACGTCCAGCAAGGTGACGTCGGTCGGTGGCGTCAGCGGCGAATGGACACCGCCAAAGCGGCCCAGCGGGACGCGGACCCGTGATCCGGGCCGCTCCACCACGGGCACGTCTTGGGGCGCCAGGGTCAGCGCGAACGGCGCGTTGCCCTGGCGGTCCCGCGGCAGGTTGACAAAGATCTGCAGCAGGTGCGTGGTGTCGCCCGTCACGGCCGGGTACTCCTCATGGACCACACCGCGGCCGGCAGCGGTCCAGTGCAGGCCACCCGGCTCGATCAGGTTGCGCGTGCCCAGTGAATCGCGGTTGGCCATGCCGGTTTCCGAATCCAGGAACAGGTAGGTCACCGCCGAGAAGCCCGCGTGCGGATGCGGCGGGAAGGTCGGTGCACTCATCCAGGCGTGGTCGATGCCGATGAAGGGATCGAGCAATGCGGGGTCGGATGCATGCAGGCGGTAGGCGCGGAACTGCTGCCCGCGGTTGGCGCGCTGCATGCGGGCGATGGTGGTCATGGCGATTCGCCTTTCGTGGCTCGCTGGGGTGACTCGCTGGTGTGGCCCGTTCCGGTCAAGCCGCCAGCGCCGGGTAGTCGATGTAGCCCTGCGCGGTAGGCGGTGCGAAGAAGGTGTTGCGATCGGGCGTGTTCAACGCCGCGCCGACGCGGAAGCGCTCCGGCAGGTCCGGGTTGGCCAGGAAGGCGCTGCCGAACACCACGGCATCGGCACGGCCCTCGGCCAGCAGCTTCTCGGCGCTGTCCTGCGTGAGCCCGCCACCGACCAGGTAGGCACCGTCGAAGCGTGGGCGCAGCAGCGCGTGGTAGTCGAAGGCCGCGCCGAACAGCGCCACGTGCAGGTAGGCCAGGCCCTTGCCGCGCAGCTGGTCGACCAAGTAGGCGTAGGTCTCCTGCGGAGCGGCATCGGTGATGCTGTTGTAGTTCATCTCCGGCGACAGCTTGATGCCCACGCGGTCGGCGCCAGCCTCGGCCACCATCGCGGCGAGCACTTCCAGCAGGAAGCGGGCGCGGTTCGCGACCGAGCCGCCGTAGGCGTCCTGGCGCTGGTTGCTGCCCGAGGACAGGAACTGCTCGGGCAGGTAGCCCGAGGCACCGTGCAGTTCCACGCCGTCGAAGCCCGCTTCGATGGCACGGCGGGTGGCCTGGCGGTATTCGTCGACGACACCGGCGATCTCGGCGACGCTGAGTTCGCGCGGCGTGACGAAGTCGACCTGGCCGACCGGCGTCCAGGCCTGGCCTTCGGGCCGGATGGCTGAAGGGGCCACCGGCGTGGCGCCGCCCAGCAGCGACGGGTGCGACACCCGGCCGCAGTGCATCAGCTGCATGAAGATGCGGCCCCCCTGGGCGTGCACCGCCTCGGTCACCTGCTTCCAGGCGGCGACCTGGACGGAAGTCTCGATGCCGGGTGTGTGCACGTAGCCCTTGCCCATCGCGGACGGGAACACGCCCTCGGTGATGATGAGGCCCGCACTGGCACGCTGGGCGTAGTAGGTGACCGTCAGGTCACTGGGCACGCCATCGGCATCGGCGCGAGAGCGGGTCATCGGCGCCATCACCAGGCGGTTGGGTGCCAGCGCGCGGCCGATGCGGACGGGGGTGAGGAGTTGGCTCATGGTCGGTTCCTTGGACAGGAGGGGTGGCGATGGACGGATCTTCTGTTGTTCTGCCCTGGGGATAAAGTGGGTACGATGGAAGTCATTGATCCAAAAATGGCGCAATCCGCATGCAGCTGCTGAACGACATGGCCTTGTTTGTGGAGGTCGCCAGCACCCTGAGCTTCAAGCGAGCGGCCGACGCCACCGGGGTGCCGAACTCCACCCTGTCGCGGCGCATCAGCGCGTTGGAAAAGGCCATCGGCCTGCGGCTGCTGCACCGCACCACACGCAGGGTGGAATTGACCGAGGCCGGGCAGATTTACTACGAACGCTGCCGGCGCATCGTCGACGAGGCTCGGCTGGCCCATGAGCAGCTGGGCGAGTTGCTGGCGCAGCCCAGCGGCGTGCTGCGTGCGTCGCTGCCGGTGGACTTCGCCACCATCTACATGGCGCCGCTGATCGCGGAATTCGCGCGGCGCCATCCCGGCATCACCTTCGATTTCGACCTGACGCCGCGGCGGGTCGACCTGGTCAGCGAGCCCTTCGATGTGGCCATCCGCATGGGCGAACTCAGCGACTCGAACCTGATCGCCCGGCTGCTGGCCCGCCTGCCGGCCGGGCTCTATGCCTCTGCGCGCTACCTGCAGGCCCGGGGCGAGCCGGCGCACGCCGCAGACCTGGCGCAGCACGAATGCCTGGCCTTTCCCAAAGCCGGCCCGTGGACCTTGTACCGGGGTGCAGAGGTGGCCGAGGTCGAGGTCGGCGGGCGGGTTCTGGCCAACAGCGTGGGCATGCTCCGCCGCCTGGCGACGCTGGACATGGGGGTGATCCTGCTGCCCGAGGAGATCGTGGCCGACGACCTGGCCGCGGGGCGGCTGCGCCGCATCCTGCCGGACTGGCAGGGCAAATCAACGCCGGTCTATGCGCTCACCGAGACACGCCTGCTGCCTGCAAAGACGCAGCGCTTCGTCGAGTTCCTGCAGGAGCGATTGACGCAGCCGATCGGCGCCTGGCAAGGGTGAGGTGGGGCGGGCTGCCTGTCCGCTCGAAGGCGACTCAGCGCCTGTGTGGCGATTCCACGCTGGCGCGACGCAAGTCACACTCCCGGCGCGGTCGCTCGCGGCCGTGTGGGGGCTTTCTAGGCGGGGAAGCCGCCTTGGCGCATGATCGCCCCCGTTACAGACCGCATCGGACCGCGCCAGGGTCGCGTCCGTTCCGCCATGGCTTCCTTCACTGACATCGCAGACGTTTCACCACTGCAGGTGCTCTGCATCGGCTGGCCAACGCCCACGGCTGCCGATGCCGCCTTCGGCCCACTGCATTGGCGCCATGGCGCCACCCTGGACGCGGCCGAGCGCGCGCTGGAGGGCGATGCGGCTCCCCACGCCATGGTGATCGATGCGAGCCTGCTGGCGCAGGTGCCGCCGCACTGGGCGGGGCTGTCCACTGCGGCACGCCGCTGCGCGGTGCTCGTCATCGCGTCGGCGCCTGGCCGCGCCGAGTGCTGGTCCTGGCTGCGCGCAGGGGTGCAGGACGTGCTGTCGCGCGAACGCGTCGATGCGGCCGAGCTGTCCCGCGCGGTGGCGCTGGCGGTGCGGCGCTGGCAGCAGCAGGAGGATGTACGGCGGGCCTGGTCGATCGACCTGGACACGGGCCTGCCCAACCGCACCCAGCTGATGGAGTTGCTGCACCAGCTCTGTGCGCTGCGCGAGCGCGAGCCTGCACCGATGGCGCTGGCCGTGTTCCGGCTCGGCAACGTGGCCGGCTGCGACGCCAGCCTGGGCGCGGCGGCAGCACCGACGCTGCGGCGCAAGCTGGCGGTGCGCCTGCGCGCTGGCCTGCGGTCGAGCGACGTGGTGGCCGCGCTCGACGCGGACAGCTTCGCGGTGCTGCTGACCCGGCTCGACGCGCCGCAGGACGCCCAGAAGGTGGTGGATAAGCTCACCCGTTCGCTCCAGGCTCCGCTGAGCTTTGCCGGGCAGCCGGTGCTGGTGGGCGTATCCACCGGCGTGGCGCTGCACCCGCTGCACGCGCGCCAGCCCGCCGAGTTGCTGGATCTCGCCCTGGCTGCAGCGGGGGAGCGCAGGGCTGCCGACGGTGCCCGCCTGGGCCCCCGCGGGGAGGCGGCGAACGACGGTTGAGGTGTTGACTGAGCCGGCTCAGGCCGGCTTCGGACCGACTGGCACCGCCGCCATCCAGGCGTCGAGTGCCGGCAGGGCAAGCGGGCGGCAGATGCCGTAGCCCTGGCCGACGTCACAGCCGAAGGTCTGCAACATGCGCATCGCGCCGTCGTCCTCCACGCCCTCCGCAACCACCTGGATGCCGAGCTGGTGGCACAGGTCGATGGTGGAGTGCACGATCGCCGCGTCGGCCTTGTCGGTCACCAGCGACATCACGAAGTACTTGTCGATCTTCAGCGTGTGCAGCGGCAGCCGCTTGAGGCGCTGCAGCGAGGAGAAGCCGGTGCCGTAGTCGTCCAGCGCCACGCGGATGCCCCGGCGGGCCAGGTCGTGCAGCGTTTCGATGGCGCCTTCTTCGTCCTCGACCACGATCTGCTCGGTGATCTCCAGCTCCAGCCGGTCGGCCGGGAAGTTGATCTCCTCGAGTGTGCGCATCACCCGTGCGCCCAGGTGCGGGTGCAGGAACTGGCGCGGCGATACGTTCACGGCAACCGACAGCGGCAGGTGGCGCATCGCAGCGCAGGCCTCGCGCAGGACCCACTCGCCGGCTTCCATGATCAGCCCGGTCTGCTCCAGGATGTCGATGAACTTGTCGGGCATCTGCAGCCCCATGCCGGGGCGGTTCCAGCGCAGCAGGGCCTCGACACCCGTGACCCGCCCCGTGCGCAGGTCCAGCTTGGGCTGGTAGTGCAGCTCGAACTCGCCGCGCTCCAGGCCGCGGAACAGGGCCACTTCGGTGGTGAGGCGGTCCACCACCCGATCGTGCATGTCCGCGGTGAAGAAGTGGTAGCTCGACCCGCTCGACTCACGCGCCCGGGCGCGTGCGGCACCCGCATGCTGCAGGAGCATGTCGACGTCACGCCCGTCCGACGGGTAGATCGCCACGCCCACGTTGAGGGCCGCGAGCAGCTCCCAATCGCCCACCGCCAGCGGTGCCGCAAAGGTATCCACCAGGCGCTGGGCCCGGCTGGCCACCGCCAGCTCGTGGCCGACGTCGGTCACCAGCATCGCGAAGCGGTCGCCCTCCAGCCGGCACAGCGAGTCGCGCTCGCGCAGGTGTGTGGCCAGGCGCTCGGCGACCGCCTTGATGATGCGATCGCCCGCGGCCTGGGTCACCGTGGCCTGGGCGCGTTGCAGGGCATCGACGTCGATGTCGAGCACCGCGAACGGCCGTCCGCCGCGCTCGGCCGCGGTGATCGCCGTGTGCACCCGATCGCGGAACAGCACCCGGTTGGGCAGGCCGGTGAGCTCGTCGAAATGGGCGTAGTAGCTCAGGCGGGCCTCGGCGAGGCGGCGCTCGGAGACGTCCTGCGCCACGCCGAAGATCACGCGCGGCCGGCCCTGGTCGTCGAGCACCACGTCACCGGAGAGGAAGAGGTAGCGCGCGGCCAGTTCCTGCGGGGCAAGACGGATCTCCAGCTCGCGTTCGCGTTGATGGTGGCGCAGGTCGCGCACGAAGCGGCGCAGCCGGACGCGGTCGTCGGGCACCACCATGGCGAGTACGTCGCGCACCGGCATGCCGTCGCAGCTTGCCAGTCCGAGCAGGTCGCGCAGTTCGCGCGAGCAGTGCAGCAGACCGGTGCCGAAGTCCAGTCGCCACTGGCCGAGGCGGGCGATCTTCTGCGCACGCGCAAGGGCGAGCTGGCTCTCGCGCAGCTCGCGCTCGGTGGTGCTGGTGCGCAGCGCATAGCGCACACGCTGTCCCAGCAGGGCCCAGTTGATCGGCTTGGTGATGAAGTCTGTCGCGCCGGCCTCGAAGGCCAGCGTGACCGCCATCACGTCGTCGAGCGCGGTGAGCATCAGGACCGGGGTGTGCCGGCCGGTCACCGAGCGGCGGATCGCGCGGCAGGCGTCGAAGCCATTCATCACCGGCATGCGCACGTCCATCAGCACCAGGTCGGGCTGTTCCTGCTCCGCCTGCAGCAGGGCCGCCTGGCCGTCCTCGGCCTCGATGACGCTGTAGCCGGTGTCCTCCAGCACCCGGCGGATCATCATGCGGGTGACCGTTTCGTCATCGACGATCAGGATCTTGGCCGCTGTGGGGCCGCCTGGCGTGCCGCCGAGGTCGGTCAGGCCCGCGTCGCGGTTGGCCAGCGGGGCCCGGTCAGGGGCGACCTGTGGCGGTGCCAGCGTCTGCACAGGGGCCGGGGGAGCGGGGGGCGGGGAGGATGTCATGGACCGTCCGGACCGTTCGGGCTGTTGACAGGGGGCAGGTCGGCGCGCAGACGCTGGATGGCCTCCAGCGCAGCGCGGCAGGCCGCGTCCAGCGCGCCGAGATCGGGCGTTGCGGCCGGGGCGTCGATGAGCCGGCGCTCGGTCGTGGCGGCCAGGGCGTAGACCTGGGTCGCACCGATGTCGCCGGCGGTGTTCTTGAGTCGGTGCATCAGCTCGCGCAACGTGCCCATTTCGGCAGCACCGGCAGCCGCAAGGATCTGCCGGATCTCACTGTCCATGGTCTCGATCACCTTGTCGAGCAGCGGGCCCATGGCCGCGCCCATCACGGCCAACACCTGGGCGTAACGGGCGGTGTCGATCACCGGATCGGCGAGCGGACCCAGGGGGGCCGGGGCCGTATCGACATGGGCCGCTGCGACGACGCCTGGCGGCATCAGCCAACGGGCCACCATGGTGGCCAGCGCCTGGGCGCTGTAGGGCTTGACGATGTAGTCGTCCATGCCGGCGGCCAGGCAGCGGTCGCGGTCGGCGGGCAGTGCATGCGCGGTCAGGGCGACGATGGGCATGCGCGGTCGCCCGTTCTCGGCCTCCCAGGCGCGGATCGCGCGGGTGGCCGCATAGCCGTCCATGCCGGGCATCTGGATGTCCATCAACACCAGGTCGAAGTCCTGTTGCCGGACTCGGTCCACCGCTTGCCGGCCATCGTCGGCCACTTCGACGTCCAGGCCGCGCTTGCGCAGCATCTGCATGCCCACGTCCTGCGTGACCGGGTTGTCCTCGACCAGCAGGACGCGCTCGCCCGCGAACTGCAGTGTGGTGCCATTGGGCACGGCCAGCGGCGCGGGTACCGGCGCGCGTTGGTGCAGCACGGTGGCGATGGCATCGTGCAGGTCGGACTGGCGCAGCGGTTTGTCCAGCCACACGTCCACGCCCAGGCCCTCGATGCGCTCGGTGTCCTGCACCGACGAGCTCAGCATGATCAGCGGCATGGCCGCCAGCGCCGGATCCTGCCGGATCTGCTGCACCAGGGTGTAACCGTCCATGCCGGGCATGTTCAGGTCGAGCAGGGCGATCTCGTAGGGCCGGCCCGAGGTGGCCGCGTCCTGCAGTTTGGCCAATGCCTCCTCGCCGTTGGCCGCACTGCTCGACTGGCTGCCCCAGGCGGTGAGGTAGCGGTGCAGGATGATGCGGTTGGTGGCGTTGTCGTCCACCACCAGCACCCGCGTGCCGGCAAAGACCCGGCTGCGTGCGTCGCGCGAGCCCGCTGTGGCCCTCTGCAGCGGCAGGGTGAACCAGAAGCGCGAGCCCTGCTCGGCCACGCTCTCGAAGCCGATCGAGCCCTGCATCAACTCCACCAGTCGCTTGGCGATGCTCAGGCCCAGGCCGCTGCCGCCGAAGCGCCGGCTCATCGAGCTGTCCGCCTGGGTGAAGGGCTGGAACAGCGTGGCCTGCTTGTCGCGCGCGATGCCGATGCCGGTGTCGCGCACCTCGATGCGCAGCACCCGCTCCGAGCCAAGCCCGGGCACGGCGCTGACGCTCACCACCACCTCGCCACGTTCGGTGAACTTGATGGCGTTGCCCACCAGGTTGACCAGCACCTGGCGCAGCCGGATCGGGTCGCCGCGCATCAGCTCGGGCACCTCGGGCGCGATGTAGCAGGCCAGCTCCAGCTTCTTGCTGTGGGCGCGCTGCGCGAGCATCGCGGTCACATCCTCCACCGTGCGGCGCGGGTCGAAGTCCAGCGCCTCGATGCGCAGCTTGCCCGCCTCCAGGCGCGAGAAGTCGAGGATCTCGTCGATCACGCCCAGCAGCATGCCCGCCGAGGTGCGGGCCGTCTCCAGGTAGCGCTGCTGCTGGCCCGTCAGGGCGGTGTCCTGCAGCATCTCTATCGAGCCGAGCACGCCGTGCATGGGCGTGCGGATCTCGTGGCTCATGCTGGCCAGGAACTCCGACTTGGCGATCGCCGCGTCTTCCGCCGCTTCCTTGGCATGGCGCAACTCGACCTCGCCGCGCTTGCGCTCGGTGATGTCGTGCACCACGCCGATGAAGCGCCGCCGGCCATCGCGGGAGGCGGGAGTGCCAGGTTCACCCTCGAGCACGCCCACGCGCAGCGCGATCCAGATCGAGACGCCGTCCTTGCGCTGGGCTTCGAACTCACGCTCCAACCCCATGATGCGGCTCTCTCCGGTGGCCAGGTAGCGCTGCAGGTAGGCGTCATGATGCGCCCTGTGCGGCTCGGGCACGATCATGGAAATGTTGCGCCCGTGTACCTCCTCCACGGTGTAGCCGAACAGGCGTTCGGCACCGGCGTTGAAGGAGACGATCGCGCCCCGGTCGTCGATCACGATGATGCCGTCGTGGGTGGCGTTGAGCACCCGACGCAGCTGTTCTTCACTGCGGGTGATGGCCTGCTGGGCCTCGATGCGGCTGGACACGTCGGTCTGCAGGGCCACGAAATGGGTCAATTCGCCAGCGTGGTTGCGCACCGGCATGACGTGCAACTCGTTCCAGAACGGGCGACCCTGGCGGGTGTAGTTGAGCAGCAGCACGTCGACGTCACGGCCCTCGGCGATCGCGTCGCGCAGACGTCCGAGTTCGGCGGGGTCGGTGTGCGGCCCCTGCAGGAAGCGACAGTTGCGCCCCAGCACGTCCTGGCTCAACCAACCGGTGATGCGCTCGAAGGCCTGGTTGACGTAGACCACCGACTGGTCGGGCGTGCGGGCGTCGGCGATGACGATGCCCACGCCGATGGCGCCCAGGATGTGGCCTCGCAGGCGCAGGTCCTGTTCGTTGTGGTGCAGCGCGGCGTAGCTGTCGGCCAGCTGCAGCGACATGCGGTTGAAGGCGGTGGCCGTCTCGGCCAGTTCGTCGCCGCCCTGCACCGGCATCTGGTAGCCGAGTTCGCCGCCGGCGATGCGCTTGGCCGCCTGGGACAGGCGCGCCAGCTGGCGCGTCAGGTAGGCGCCCAGCGCCCAGGAGAACAGTGCCACCAGCAGCATCTCCAGCGCAGCCAGGCCCAGGCCATAGCGCTGGGCGGTGGCCTGCACACTCTGCACCTCGCCGGCAGATACGCCGATCTCGACCCGCCCGAACCGCTGCGACCCCACTTGGATGTCGACCCCGGTGCGCAGCACCCCATCGGTCACGCTGGCCAGCGTCGGGTTCTCGGCAACCGACTTGTCGAGCTGGGCCGCGTCGCCGGCCCGCGCGATGACTTGGTGGTCGGCATCACGCACCCGGGCGTAGACCACGCCGGGATAGGTGAGCATCTCGCGTGCCAAGGCGTTGAGCGCCGCCAGGTCGCTGGAGATCAGGGCCTCCTTGGCGACCACCGAGAAGGCCTTCACGGTGGCCTGGGTGCGCCGCTCGAACTCCGCCTCCGCCGAGGACGACAGGAACCCCACGCCGCTGACCACCAGCGCCGTGAGCAGCACCGCCTCGATGGCCGCCACGCCGAGGATGGTCTTGAGACGGAACGACAGCCTCATGTTGTGTGCCTACCCGCGGATCGTCAGCGGCTCATTCGGCCAGCAGCGCGGCCAGGGTCTGGATGCCCAGGGCCCGGACGTCGTTCCAGTCGGCATCCTGTGCGGCCTCGAAGCCCTTGAAGCCGATGCCATCCAGGGCCGACCGGCTGCGCGGATCGGTGTCGGCCGCGAGCATGGCCTGGCGAAGGGACTGCAGCGTGGCGGCCGGCACACGCGGGTGCGCCGCGAAGGCGTGCGGCGTGTAGTCCTTGGTCTGCCACAGCACGCGCAACTCGTCGCGCACGGCGGCGTCCTGGGTCTGCAGGGTGCGCTGGATGCCGCCGCCCGCTTCGAACTGGCGTTGAGTCACGTTCAGGTAGACCGACTCGTGCGAGTTGACGAACACCGGCCGGATCGGCACATGGGTGCGCTCGAACTCGGCGCGCACCAGCACGGTGGCCGCGAACGCGGCGGGTGCGGGGAAGGCCACGGCCTTGCCGGCCAGCTCGGTCATGTCCTTGATCGGCGAGTCGCGCCGCACCACCACGATGCCGCGCAGCCGGCGGCCCTTCTCCTTGGCGAAGGCCACGTAGCCGGGCCGGCGGGCGAAGACGCTGTAGTGGTACGGATTCATGTACGCGAGGTCATACGCCCCGGCGGCCAGGCGCTTCTCGAAGGTCGGGATGTCGGGGGCAGTGGCAAAGCGCAGCGGCACGCCCGAGCGCTCGGCCAGCCCGGCGATCACCGGGATCCACAGCCTCGCCAGTTCGCTGGCCGACTGCTGCGGCACGATGCCGAAGCTCAGCGTGCGCGACCTGGCACCGGTGGACGGTGGTGCGTCCTGTGCCCGCGCGGCGGCGGGAGCCAGCAGGCCCAGGCCAGTCAGACCCAGGGCACCCCACGCACCCAGGCGATTCAGGAAGTTGCGTCGCATCACGTTCTCGCGGGTTAGCTGATTTTGCATGGGCTCCATTGGACGCCCATTTGCGGTGCGTTCCTTCGGGGGCGTGGCGTGGCTCCTACACGCGATCTGATGGCGCTCGGATCAGGCCAGCGCGTCAAGCAGCTCGGTCTCGAACTCGAGCTGGCCGCGGTTGTGCTGCAGCGCCGGGCCGTCGATCAGGAAGGTGTCTTCCACCCGCTCGCCCAGCGTGCTGATCTTGGCCAGTTGCAGGTTGAGGTGGTGCTGCGCGATCACCCGCGCGACGCTGTAAAGCAGGCCGGAGCGGTCGCTGGCGGACACCGACAGCAGCCAGCGCTGGGCGCGCTCGTCCGGGCGCAGCTGCACCCGCGGGGTGACGGGGAAGGACTTGACGCGCCGCGACAGCCGGCCGCGGCTCGGCTCGGGCAGCGGCCCTTCGTTGACCAGCGCGGCCGCGAGCTGGTTCTCGACCAGCGCGATCAGGTCGCGGTAGGCCTGGCTGCTCTCCGGGGTGATGACCTGGAAGGTGTCGAGCGCGTAGCCGGCCCGGGTGGTGTGGATGCGCGCATCCAGGATGCTGAAGCGCGCGGCATCGAAGTAGCCGCAGATGCGGGCGAACAGATCGGCCCGGTCCGGCGCGTAGACCAGCACCTGCAGCCCTTCGCCCACCGGAGAGAGGCGGGCGCTGACGAGCGGCGTCGGGGTGTCGACCCGGCGGTTCAGGGCGCGGGCGTGCCAGGCGATCTCGCCGCTGTCGTGGCGGGCGAAGTAGTTCAGGTCCAGCGTCTTCCACAGCGCCTCCTCCGCACCGGGCAGCATGGAGTGCAGCGCGAGCATCTGGCGCGCCTCCTGCTGGCGCTGGTCGATCTCGGCGTCCATGTTGGGCTTGGCACCGCCAAGGGCGCGCAGCGTGGCGCGGAACAGATCCTCCAGCAGCTTGCCCTTCCAGGCGTTCCAGACCTTGGGGCTGGTGCCGCGGATGTCGGCCACGGTGAGCAGGTACAGCGCGGTCAGCCGGCGCGGGTCCCTGACGTGGCGGGCAAAGGCCTCGATGACGTCGGGGTCCGACAGGTCCTCCTTCTGCGCCACCCGCGACATGGTCAGGTGCTCCTTGACCACAAACTCGATCAGCCGGGCGTCCTCGCGCTCGATGCCGTGGTCGCGGCAGAAGCGCCGCACCTCGACGGCGCCGAGCTCGGAATGGTCGCCGCCCCGGCCCTTGGCCACGTCGTGGAAGAGCGCGGCCACGTACAGCACCCAGGGCTTGTCCCAGTGCGCGGCCAGCTGCGAGCAGAAGGGGTACTCGTGCGTGTGCTCCGGTATGAAGAAGCGGCGCATGTTGCGCACGACCATCAGGATGTGCTGGTCCACGGTGTACACGTGGAACAGGTCGTGCTGCATCTGCCCGACGATGCGGCGGAACACCCAGAGATAGCGCCCCAGCACCGAGCTGCTGTTCATCAGCCGCAGCACGTGGGTCTGGCCGTGTGGCTGCTTGAGGATCTCCAGGAACAGCCGGCGGTTCTCCGGGTCGGCCCGGAAGGCAGCGTCCATGTACTCGCGGGCGTTGTAGAGCGCGCGCAGTGTGCGCACCGACAGGCCCTGGATGCCCGGCGCCTGCTGGTAGGTCAGGAAGGTGTCGAGGATGGCGTGCGGGTCGCGCTGGTACAGGTCGTCGCTGGCCACTTCCAGCATGCCGCCGCGGTCGAAGAAGCGCTCGTTGATCGGCCGCATCGGCGCGTCCTGCGAGCCGTTGACGCGCTCCTCGATGTTGAGCATCAGGATCTGGTTGAGCTGCGCCACTGCCTTGGCCGCCCAGTAGTAGCGGCGCATCAGCGCCTCGCTGGCGCGCCGCTCGGCGGTGTGGGTGTGGCCGAAGCTCTCCGCCACGGCGGTCTGCAGGTCGAAGATCAGGCGGTCCTCGCGCCGTCCCGCCACCACGTGCAGCCGGGTACGGACCAGCTTCAGGAAGCCCTCGTTGCGCTGCAGCTGGCGCACCTCGAAGGGCGTGATCAGCCCCTTGGTGGCCATGTCACGCCAGGAGTGCCCCAGCCCGGCGGCCAGCGCCACCCAGCGCAGCACCTGCAGGTCGCGCAGCCCGCCGGGGCTTTCCTTGCAGTTGGGCTCCAGCGCGTAGGGCGTGTTTTCATATTTGACGTGGCGTTGCTCCATCTCCAGCGCCTTGGCGCGCAGGAACACCGCCGGCTCCAGCACGGCCTGCGTGGCACGGCGGAACTCGTCGTACAGGCGGCGTGAGCCGGCCAGGAAGCGCGCCTCCATCATCGCCGTCTGCACGGTGACGTCGCTGCGCGCCTCGCGCACGCAGTCGGCCACGCTGCGCACGCTGGAGCCGATCTCCAGGCCGATGTCCCAGCAGGCGGTGATGAAGGCGGAGATCGACTCGCGCTGAGATTCGCGCTGGGCCTCGTCGGCCGCGGCCGCGGCTGCGCCTGCGTTGGCGCCCGCAGCCGTCTCCAATTCGCCCGGCAGCAGCAGCAGCACATCGACGTCGGAATAGGGGAACAGCTCACCGCGCCCGTAGCCGCCCACCGCCACCAGGGCCGCGCCACGCGGCAGGGTCGAGCCCTCCCAGAGCCGATGGAGCGTGCCGTCCACCTCGCGGCTGAGCTGGCGGATCAGCCGCACGGCGGCCTCCACCGTCGGGCGCGCGCTGCTGAAGCCCTCGATCAGCGCCCGGCGGTGCTCGCGCAACTCGTTGCGCAGTGCCGTGAGATCAAGCATCAGGACCTTCCCCGTGACCAGGACGGTGGCCGTGCGCGCCCGCCGGCACGCTCAGGCGCCCGCGTTGACAAAGGCCGGGATCGGCGGCATGCCGGGCGACACCGTCAGCACCTCGTAGCCCGTCGCGGTGACCAGCACGGTGTGCTCCCACTGCGCCGACAGCGAGCGGTCCTTGGTGACGATGGTCCAGCCGTCACCGGCTTCCTTGATCTCGCGCCGGCCGGCGTTGATCATTGGCTCGATCGTGAAGACCATGCCCGGCTGCAGCACGTCCAGCGTGCCTGGGCGGCCGTAGTGCAGCACCTGCGGTTCCTCGTGGAACTTGCGGCCGATGCCGTGGCCGCAGAACTCGCGCACCACCGACAGGCCCTGGTTCTCCGCGAAGGTCTGGATCGCATGGCCGATGTCGCCCAGGCGCGCGCCCGGGCGCACCTTCACGATGCCCTTCCACATGGCGTCGTAGGTGAGCTGGCACAGCCGCTTGGCGGCGATCGAGCCCTCGCCAACCACGAACATGCGGCTGGTGTCGCCGTGCCAGCCGTCCTTGATGGTGGTGATGTCGCAGTTGACGATGTCGCCGTTCTTGAGCGGCTTGTCGTTCGGGATGCCGTGGCAGACCTGGTGGTTGATCGAGGTGCAGATCGACTTCGGGTAGGGCTGGTAGCCCGGCGGTGCGTAGTCGAGCGGAGCAGGGATGCAGCCCTGCACGTTCACCATGTGATCGTGGGCAATGCGGTCCAGTTCATTGGTGGTGACGCCAGGCTTGACATGGGCAGCCAGGACGTCCAGCACCTCGGCCGCCAGGCGGCAGGCCACGCGCATCGCGGCGATGTCCGCTTCGGTTTTGATCGTGATCGACATGGGGTCGGATTATCACACCCACCCCTATTCAGAGCCGGTCTGGGGCCTGCCTGGGGCCGCTCGCCTAAAATTACCGTTTTGCCTGCCGCCGGCTCACGGGAACCCCACGCGTGTCTTCCACCTCTGCCCAGCCCTCCAAGCACCTGATGCACTTCGAGGGCGGCAACGCCCTTTCCGCCTTCCGCGCCCAGGCGCTGCTGCCGCGCCTGCAGGCCGTCAACGCCCGCATCACCGGTGTCAGTGCGCGGCACGTGCACTGGGTCTGGAGCGATGCCGCGCTGGACGAGGCCGTCCAGGCCAAGCTCGCCGCGCTGCTGACCTACGGCGAGCCCTATGCCGCGCCGCAAGGCGAGGCCGAGCTGGTCGTGGTGATGCCGCGCCTGGGCACGGTCTCGCCCTGGGCCTCCAAGGCCACCGACATCGCCCACAACTGCGGCCTGGGCAACGCGGCGGTGCACCGCGTCGAGCGCGTCACCGAGTTCCGCCTGCAGCTCAAGAGCGGCCTGCTGGACGCCTTCAAGTCGAACAAGGGCCTGAGCGAGGCCGAGCGGCAGGCCTGCGCCCTGCTGCTGCACGACCGCATGACCGAATCGGTGGCCTGGGAGCGTGAGGCGGCGCGCCACCTGTTCGACGCGCAGCCGGCCGAGCCGCTGGCGCACGTGGACGTGCTCGGCGCCGGCCGGCCGGCGCTGGAAGCGGCCAACAAGGAGTTCGGCCTGGCGCTGTCGGACGACGAGATCGATTACCTGGTGGCCGCCTTCACCGACCTGAAGCGCAACCCCAGCGACGTCGAGCTGATGATGTTCGCGCAGGCCAACTCGGAGCACTGCCGGCACAAGATCTTCAACGCCGACTTCACCATCGACGGTGAGCGCCAGCCGCTGTCCATGTTCGGCATGATCCGCAACACCGAGAAGCTCAATGGCCAACACTCGGTGATCGCCTACAGCGACAACTCGGCGGTGATGGAAGGCGGCCCGATCGAGCGCTGGATGCCGCAGAGCCAGACCGCCGCGTCGGCCTACGCCGCCCGCGCCGAGACCGCCCACGTGCTGATGAAGGTGGAAACGCACAACCACCCGACGGCGATCTCGCCCTTCCCCGGCGCCTCCACCGGCTCGGGCGGCGAGATCCGCGACGAGGGTGCCACCGGCCGCGGCTCCAAGCCCAAGGCGGGCCTGACCGGCTTCACCGTCTCCAACCTGCGCCTGCCGGGCACGAAGGAGCCCTGGGAGCGCGAGCACATCGGCCGTCCCGAGCACATCGCCAGCGCGCTGCAGATCATGATCGACGGCCCGCTGGGGGGCGCGGCCTTCAACAACGAATTCGGCCGACCCAACCTCGCGGGCTACTTCCGCGTCTTCGAACAGGACGTGGCGGGCGTGCAGCGCGGTTACCACAAGCCCATCATGATCGCGGGCGGCCTGGGCACGATCAGTGACAGCCAGACCGCCAAGCTGCCCTTCGGGGCCGGCACGCTGCTGATCCAGTTGGGCGGCCCGGGCATGCGCATCGGCATGGGCGGCGGCGCCGCCAGCTCGATGGCGGCTGGCAGCAACACCGCCGCGCTGGACTTCGACAGCGTGCAGCGCGGCAACCCGGAGATCCAGCGCCGCGCGCAGGAGGTCATCAACCACTGCTGGGCGATGGGCGCGGACAACCCCATCCTGGCGATCCACGACGTGGGCGCGGGCGGCATTTCCAACGCCTTCCCGGAGCTGGTGGACGGGGCCGGGCGCGGCGCGACCTTCGACATCCGCAAGGTGCCGCTGGAAGAGACCGGCCTGGCGCCCAAGGAGATCTGGTGCAACGAGAGCCAGGAGCGCTACGTGCTGGCGATCGCGCCGGACAGCCTGGCCCTGTTCGACGAGATGGCCCGCCGTGAGCGAGCGCCCTACGCGGTGATCGGTGTCGCCACGGACGAGCGCGAGCTGGTCCTGGAGGAGGGCCCGGGCGCTGATGGGAAAAGACAGCGCCCCATCGACATGCCGATGGACGTGCTGCTGGGCAAGCCGCCCAAGATGCACCGCCAGGTGCAGCGCGTGGTGCGCAGCGAGCAGCCGCTCGACCTCAGTGACGTGAAGCTCGACGAGGTGGCGCTGGCCGTGCTGCGCCACCCGACGGTGGCCTCCAAGCGCTTCCTGATCACCATTGGTGACCGCACCGTGGGTGGCCTGAATCACCGCGACCAGATGGTCGGCCCCTGGCAGGTGCCGGTGGCGGACTGCGCAGTCACGCTGGCCGACTACGCCGGCCTGCGCGGCGAGGCGATGGCGATGGGCGAGCGCAGCCCGCTGGCCGCGCTGGACGCACCGGCGTCGGGCCGCATGGCGGTGGCCGAAGCCATCACCAACCTGCTGGCCGCGCCGATCGAGCTCAGCCGTGTCAAGCTCAGCGCCAACTGGATGGCCGCCTGCGGCGAGGCCGGCGAGGACGCCGCGCTGTACGACACCGTCAAGGCCGTCGGCATGGAACTCTGCCCGGCACTCGGCGTGGGCATCCCGGTGGGCAAGGACAGCCTGTCGATGCGCACCAAGTGGAGCGACTCGGACGGCGCCAAGCAGGTGGTCGCGCCGGTCTCGCTGATCGTCACGGCGTTTGCGACGCTGGACGACGTGCGCGGCACCCTCACCCCGCAGCTGCGCACGGACACCGCGGCCAAGCTCGACACCACGCTGATCCTGGTCGACCTCGGCCAAGGCCGCAACCGCATGGCCGGCTCGATCCTGGCGCAGGTGGTCGGCCAGTTCGGTTGTCATGTGAAGGATGGGGTGCCCGACGTGGACGACCCGGCCCGCCTCAAGGCGCTGGTGGCCGCGGTCAACGAGCTGCGCGGCCAGGGCAAGCTGCTGGCCTACCACGACCGCAGCGATGGCGGCCTCTGGGCGGCGGCCTGCGAGATGGCCTTTGCCGGGCATGTGGGCGTCAGCCTGAACGTGGACCTGCTGGTCACCGAGGGCGACGGCATCACTGACAGCCGCGCCGAGTACGGCGACTCGAAGAACTGGGCCACCCAGGTCAGCACCCGTCGCAACGAGCTGACGCTCCGTGCGCTGTTCAGCGAGGAGCTGGGCGTGCTGATCCAAGTCGCCACCGCCGACCGCAACGACGTGATGGCCACGCTGCGCGCGCATGGCCTGTCCAAGCACAGCCACGTGGTCGGCAAGACCAACGACCGCGCCGCGATGGAAGTCTGGCGCGACGCCAGGAGCGTGTTCGCCGCACCGCTGCGCGAGCTGCACCAGGCCTGGGACGAGGTGAGCTGGCGCATCGCCGCGCTGCGCGACAACCCCGCCTGCGCCGACAGCGAGCACGCCGCGGCGGGCGTCCAGGACGATCCGGGCCTGCAAGTCAGCCTGTCCTTTGATCCCGCCGAGGACATCTGCGCGCCTTTCATCGGCAAGGCTCGCCCGAAGATGGCCATCCTGCGCGAGCAGGGCGTGAACTCGCACGTCGAGATGAGCTACGCGATGGCCCAGGCCGGCTTCGAGGCGCACGATGTGCACATGACCGACCTGCAGAGCGGCCGTGCCGACCTGTCGCAGTTCCAGGGCTTCGTCGCCTGCGGCGGCTTCAGCTACGGCGACACGCTGGGTGCTGGCGAGGGCTGGGCCCGCTCGGTGATGTTCAATCCGAAGCTGGCCGATCAGTTTCAGGCCTTCTTCGCGCGGCCGGACACCTTCGCGCTGGGCGTGTGCAACGGCTGCCAGATGATGGCGGCGCTGGCGCCGATCATCCCGGGTGCCGAGGCCTGGCCGAAGTTCACCCGCAACAAGAGCGAGCAGTTCGAGGCCCGCCTGAGCCTGGTCGAGGTGCTGGACAGCCCGTCGATCTTCTTCACCGGCATGGCCGGCAGCCGAGCGCCGATCGCCGTGGCGCACGGCGAGGGCTTTGCGGACTTCTCGCAGCGCGGTGATGCCGCGAAGGTGCAGCGTGCGATGCGCTTCATCGACCACCATGGCCAGCCCACCGAGGTCTACCCCTTCAACCCGAACGGCAGCCCCGACGGCCTGACCTCGGTGACCACCGCGGACGGCCGCTTCACCGTGCTGATGCCGCACCCGGAGCGGGTGTTCCGCAATGTGCAGATGAGCTGGACGAACGGTGACATCGCAGCTGCCAGCCCCTGGCAGCGCATGTTCCGCAACGCGCGGCGCTGGGTGGGGTGAGGCGTGGCGCTGCGGGCTTGCAGTGCTGGCAATGGGTCCATGACATTGACCAATTGAAATAGGTATTTCTTGAATTGCAGCATATTATTCGTCCATGTGGACGATGCTGCTGCTCACCCTGCCGACCCAACCGAATGCTGTGCGCCTTCGGGTGTGGCGTGCCCTGAAGGCCCTGGGCAGCGCGGCTCTGCGTGACGGCGTCTACCTGCTGCCCTCGGCGCAGGTGGCGCGGTTCGAGGCCCCGGCCGAAGAAGTTCGTGCTCACGGGGGTTCCGCCAGCCTGTGGCATGTCACTGCGCGCAGCGACGCACAGCAGGCCGAATTGCTGGCGCTGTTCGACCGCGGCGAGGCCTATGCCGCCTGGCGCGAGCAACATCAGGCGTTGGTGGTGGAGCTGGAGGTGCTGGGCGAGACGGACGCCCGCCGCCGGCTGCGGACACTGGCGCAGGCGCTGCAGGCGCTGCGCGACATCGACTACTTCCCCGGTCCTGCGGCCGAGCAGGCCGAGGCCGAGCTGCAGGGCGTGCGTGAGGCGGTGGACGCCTGCCACAGCCGCGGTGAGCCCCGCGCGGCACCGCTGGTCGGGCTGGCGCGGTTGCATGCGAGTGATTTTCTCGGGCGGACCTGGGTCACCCGTACCCGGCCCTGGGTGGACCGGCTGGCCTGCGCCTGGCTGATCCGCCGCTTCATCGACCCGCAGGCCCGCCTGCTGTGGCTCGACGACCCGGCCGAGCGGACGCCGCCCCCTGCCGGCGCGCTGGGCTACGACTACGACGGCGCGGAGTTCACCCACGTCGGGCCTTTGGTGACCTTCGAGGTCCTGGCGATCCGCTTCGGCCTGGAGGCAGACCCGGCGTTGCAGCGCATCGCCCGCGCCGTGCACCTGCTCGACGTCGGTGGCATCCCAATGCCCGAGGCGCCGGGGCTGGAAGCGGTGCTGGCCGGGCTGCGGGTGGTCCACACCGACGACGATTCACTGGTGATGGCAGCGGCGGCGGTGTTCGACGCACTCCACGCCGCACCTGGAGCCCTCGCGTGACGCCCCCCGTACCCCCGACGCCCTCACCAGCCGAGATCCTGGACACTCCCGTCACAGCCCCCGCTGCCGTCGGCTTTGCCGAAGCCCTGCGCTTCTGGCTCAAGCTCGGCTTCATCAGCTTCGGCGGGCCGGCCGGGCAGATCGCCCTGATGCACCGCGAGCTGGTGGAGGAGCGCCGCTGGATCAGCGAGAACCGCTTCCTGCATGCACTGAACTACTGCATGCTGCTGCCCGGCCCGGAGGCGCAGCAGCTGGCCACCTACATCGGCTGGCTGATGCACCGGACCTGGGGTGGCATCGTGGCCGGCGCGCTGTTCGTGCTGCCGTCGCTGGCGATCCTGATCGCGCTGTCGTGGATCTACCTGCGCTTTGGCGATGTGCCGGTGGTGGCGGGCCTGTTTTACGGCATCAAGCCGGCGGTGACGGCGTTGGTGTTGCATGCGGCGCAGCGCATCGGCAGCCGGGCGTTGAAAAACCGCTGGATGTGGGGTATCGCGGCGGCGTCCTTCATCGCCATCTTTGCCTTCGATACCCCGTTCCCCGCCATCGTCGCCGCGGCCGGATTGATCGGCTGGTGGGGCTCGCGGCGCTGGCCGGCGGTGTTCGCGCTGGGTGGGGGCCATGGCGCGGCCAAGGCCGGCTACGGCCCGGCGCTGATCGACGACCACACACCGACGCCCGCACACGCGCGCTTCTCGCGCCGGCACTTGGCCGGGGTGCTGGGGGCTGGCATCGGCCTGTGGGGGCTGGCCATGGCGGCGCTGGCCGCGACCAGCGGCCTGCACGGCAGCCTGACGCAGATGGGCTGGTTCTTCACCAAGGCGGCGCTGCTCACCTTTGGCGGCGCCTACGCGGTGCTGCCCTACGTCTACCAGGGCGCGGTCGAGACCCACCAGTGGCTCAGCGGCGCGCAGATGATCGACGGCCTGGCGCTGGGCGAGACCACGCCCGGGCCGCTGATCATGGTGGTGGCCTTCGTCGGCTTCGTTGGCGGCCGGCTGAAGGCGGTGCTGGGGCCGGACGCGCTCTTCCTCGGCGGCGCGCTGGCTGCCAGCGTGGTGACCTTCTTCACCTTCCTGCCGAGCTTCGTCTTCATCCTGGCCGGCGGGCCGTTGGTCGAGGCCACGCACGGCAAGCTCGGCTTCACGGCGCCGCTGTCGGCCATCACCGCGGCGGTGGTCGGGGTGATCCTGAACCTGGCGCTGTTCTTTGCCTGGCATGTGTGGTGGCCGAAGGGCTTCGGCGGTGCCTTTGACGCGGTGGCCGCCGCGATCACGCTGGCCGCGACGCTGGCGCTGTTCCGCTTCAAGGTCGGCGTGATGCCGCTGCTGGGCGCCTGCGCGTTGATCGGGTGGGCGGTGAAGTCGATCACGCCTTTGTTCACGTCCTGGTGGACCTGAGGCGGGCGCCGCCTCGGGTGGGCGGCGTGGGCAAGGTAACCTCGCCGCCCCTGCCTTATCCCGTCATCGGACGAAGTCACCATGCGCTGTTCCCTCCCGGATTCTTCACGGTTGTCCCGGCTCTGCCTCGTGCTCCTGCCGAGCGTCCTGTGGGCCCTGCCCGTCCAGGCTGGTCGGCCCCTGGGCACCGACGATGCCGGTACGGCCGGAGCCCGGACTTGCCAGGTGGAAACCTGGTTCGAGAGCAGCCAGGACCTGCGGGCATGGACCGTGTCACCCGCCTGCGGGTTGGGGGACGCCGTGGAACTGGGCCTGGAGTTCAGCCGACCCAGCCCTGGCGTCGTGGCGGGCGAACGTCACAGCCTGGGGGTGGCGCTCAAGTGGGTCGACCCCGGGTGGAAGCTCGGCGAGGTCCAGTTCGGCCTCAAGGCCCACGGCGGTACGGCGCGCCAGCTGGCCGGAGGCTGGGCGGCAGGCGGGCGCGGGCTGCTGGGTCTGGCGAGCATCGGCCTGCCGCAGCAGTTCACGCTGCACGTCAACCTGGGTGACGAGTACGACCGTGACGCGCGCCGCCACCGCGCTGTGGCGCAGGCGGCGCTGGCCTGGCAGCCCGCGCCCGCCTGGCTGCTGTTCGGCGAGGCCCAGGCGGTGCGTGGCACGGGCGGCGCGCAGCAGACCCTCGGCCTGCGTCACTGGCTGCTGGCCGACACGCTGGGGCTGGACGTGACCGGCGGGCGCACCGCCGGCGCACCGGGCTCGACCGTCTGGACGGTGGGCATGGGTTGGTACGGCATCGGCTACTGACCCTGCTGACCGCCGCGCAGCAGCCGCAGGTGGCGGTACAGCGTGTTGCGGCTGATACCCAGGCGCCGTGCCGCCTCGGAGAGGTTTCCGCCGGTCTGCGCGATCACCCGCTCGATGGTCTGGGCTGCGACCGCGTCAAGCGCGTCCAGTCCGTTCCCGCCAGCGCCAGGGGCGTCCACCCGGGCAGCGGGTGAGGCATTGCGGGCGGTTGCCGCGCCGCCGCCACAGGGCGGTTGCAGCTCCTCGACCAGGTCGTCGGGCAGGTGCTGCCAGCCGATCAGCGTCTCGTGGCCCTCCAGCAGGTGCACCGCGGTGCGTAGCGCGTTGGCGAGCTGGCGCAGGTTGCCCACCCAGCGGCCCTGCGGCAGCGCGGCCAGTACCTCGGCGACCAGCTGCAGGGAGCGCTGCGGCGCCAGCTCCCGCAGCAGGTGCCGGGCCAGCGCGGGCAGGTCCTGGCGCTCGCGCAGGGGCGGCAGTTGCAGCAGCAGGCCGTTGAGGCGGTAGTAGAGATCCTCGCGGAAGCGCCCGGCGCTCACCTCGGCGGCCAGGCGCCGCCGCGTGCTGCAGACCAGCGCGGTCCCCGCAGGCAGGGCGTCGCCCGGCGAGTGGGCGGATTCGTGGGCGGACCCGTTCGCCGACCCGTCCTCCGTCAGGCAGCGCTGTAGCAGCCACTGGTCGGCCGCATCGAGCTCGCCCACCTCGTCCAGGAAGAGCGTGCCACCCTCTGCCAGCGCCAGGGCCGCCCGGAGGGCCGCAGCGAAGCTGCCTGGCACGTGGCCGGCGCAGCGTTGCACCACGAAACGGGCGGCGCGGCGTTCGCCACTGGCGTGCCAGGCCCGCGCGAACGTCTCCTTGCCCGCACCGCTCTCCCCCTGCAGCAGCAGCGGGATGCCGCTGTCGCGCAGGCGGCGGGCCCGCTCGACGGCCCGCTGCATGGCCGCGTCGCCAAGGTCGAGGGTGGCGAGGGCGTCGTGCGGCTGGGTGGCGTCAGGCGGGGTTGCCAGGGGGCCGGTCGGGGCAGCCTGATCGCCCGGACCTGCTGGGCGCGGCACCACCGGGGCCGTTGTCGACAGCGCTGCCAGCGGCGACAGCGGGTGCAACCGGGTCGCCTCGCTCTCCACCGCCTGTGGCGCGCTGTCCACCCGGGCCCAGACGAAGCCGTGGTGGCGGCTGGCCAGGCGGCGCGGTTCGCGCTCGCCGCTGTGCAGCCACTGGGTCCACTCGGCGCGGCCCAGGTCGAACACCGCGTCCAGCTGCACGCCGTTGATCTGGTCGCAGCGCAGGCCCAGCCAGTCGAGCGCCACCGCGTTGGCCCCCATCACCCAGCCGTCGGTGGACACGGCCAACTGGCCTTCGGTCAGCGTGGCGATGCCCTCGGCGTGGCGGTGGAAGCGTAGGCGCAGCGCGGCGTGGTGGCGGTTGTCGAACAGGCGCTGCTCGATCATCCGGGCGCCCGCACGGGCGAGCCCGAGCGTGTGTGGGTGGGCGCTGCGGTGCTCGCCGGAGATGTCCAGCACGCCCAGCAGCTGGCCTGCCGGGTCGAGGATGGGGGCCGCCGCACAGGCCAGGAAGGCATTGCGCTCCAGATAGTGCTCTGCACCGCGGACCACGGTGGCGCTGCGGTCGGCCAGCGCGGTGCCGATGGCGTTGGTGCCGCGCACCTGCTCATGCCAGTTCGCACCGGGTCGCAACGCCACCCGCTCGGCGCGGTCCATGAAGGGCAGGTCCCCCAGCGCGTGCAGCAGCATGCCGCGCGCATCGGCCAGGATCACCATCGAGCCGCTGTCGCGCGTCTGTTCAAACAGATATTCCATCACCGGCCCTGCATGAGCCACGAACTCGCGGTGCAGGTCCAGCGCCCGTGCGAGCTGGGTCGCCGACGCATGCGGGGTGCCGCTGCTGCGCCCCTCGGGCGTGAGCCCGCTGCGGCTGCTGCGCAGCCAGGAGCGCGCCAGGCGCGGATCGAGCTGCTGCAGCGGCACATCGACGCGGCCACCCGAGTCGAGCACGGTGCGGCGTGCCTCGCGCAGCTGGGCCGAGGTTGGCCGGCCACGCGGTGCCAGGGAAGAACGAGTGTCGATCGGGGCTCCCATGTGTCCTCCTGCGGTGCACGCTCCAGGCTGGCACACCTATGCACAGTCATTCCTAATGGTCGGAGCGAGGTCCCGTTTCCGGGTGATGACCCCCTTGGCCGGAGCGGTTGTCACGCTGCGTGACAGCTGAACCGGGGCAGGGCGCTTTCGAGGAAGTGGGTGCGCAGGTTCCGGGCCAGCTTTGTGCGGATTTCGGCCCTTTCCCGCTCGAACCGGGGGGCTGGCACGCCCGCTGCAATGCATCGACCCAAGCAGGTCCGCCACGGCGCAAGCCGCAGCCGGCCCTGTCGACCCCCTCGTCAGCCGCTTTTGTTTGACCCCGAAGGAGACATCCCATGCTGTACGCACTGCCCAATACCGCCGGCGCCAAGGTCGCCTACAAGGCCCAGTACGACAACTTCATCAACGGCCAGTTCGTGCCCCCGGTCAAGGGCGAGTACTTCAACGTGATCACCCCGATCACGGGCCAGGCCTACACCCTGTGCGCCCGCTCCACCGCCGAGGACATCGAGCTGGCGCTGGACGCGGCCCACGCCGCGGCCGACAAGTGGGGCCGCACCGATGCCGCCACGCGCTCCAACATCCTGCTGAAGATCGCCGATCGCCTGGAGCAGAACCTGGAGCTGCTGGCCTACGCCGAAACGGTGGACAACGGCAAGCCGATCCGCGAAACGCTGAACGCCGACATCCCGCTGGCCGTCGACCATTTCAGATACTTCGCCGGCTGCCTGCGCTCGCAGGAAGGCGGCATCTCGGAAATCGACGAGAACACGATGGCGTACCACATCCACGAGCCGCTGGGCGTGGTGGGTCAGATCATTCCCTGGAACTTCCCGATCCTGATGGCCGCCTGGAAGCTGGCACCCGCCCTGGGCGCCGGCAACTGCGTGGTCCTGAAGCCGGCCGAGTCGACCCCGATCAGCATCCTGATCCTGGCCGAGCTGATCGCCGACATCCTGCCCCCGGGCGTGCTGAACATCGTCAACGGTTTCGGCCGCGAAGCCGGCATGCCGCTGGCCACCAGCAAGCGCATCGCCAAGATCGCCTTCACCGGCTCCACCGCCACCGGCCGGGTCATTGCCCAGGCCGCGGCCAACAACCTGATCCCGGCCACGCTGGAACTCGGCGGCAAGTCGCCCAACATCTTCTTCGAGGATGTGATGGCCGCCGACGACAGCTTCCTGGACAAGGCGATCGAAGGCCTGGTGCTGTTCGCCTTCAACCAGGGCGAGGTCTGCACCTGCCCGAGCCGGGCGCTGATCCAGGAATCGATCTACGACCGCTTCATGGCGCGGGCGCTGAAGCGCGTGGCCGCCATCGCGCAGGGCAGCCCGCTCGATACCGACACCATGATCGGCGCACAGGCCTCGCAGATGCAGATCGACAAGATCAGCGCCTACCTGGAACTGGGCAAGCAGGAAGGTGCGCAGGTGCTGATCGGTGGCGAGCGCGCCCACCTCGGCGGTGACCTGGCCGGCGGCTACTACGTGCAGCCCACGCTGTTCAAGGGTCACAACAAGATGCGCATCTTCCAGGAAGAAATCTTCGGCCCGGTGCTGGCCGTGACCACCTTCAAGGACGAGGCCGAGGCGCTGGAAATCGCCAACGACACGCCCTATGGCCTCGGCGCCGGCGTGTGGAGCCGCAACGGCAACGTGGCCTACCGCATGGGCCGCGCGATCAAGGCCGGCCGCGTGTGGACCAACTGCTACCACGCCTACCCGGCGCACGCCGCCTTCGGTGGCTACAAGGAATCGGGCATCGGCCGCGAAACCCACAAGGTCATGCTCGACCACTACCAGCAGACCAAGAACCTGCTGGTCAGCTACAGCGAGAACAAGCTGGGCTTCTTCTGATCGACCCTCGGTCTGTCGGAGTCACCACAAGGGGCGGGCAACCGCCCCTCTTGTCGTGTTGGAAAGGAGTCGACGTTGCCACGGGCTGCCCCGGGCCGCGCTGCAGGGGCCCGCAGCTCGTCACCACTAGCAACGGGCCGCCCGACAGCGGCCGCACCGGGCGCGGCAGGTTCCGCGGTGCCAAATGAGGTGCCACCACCCGCCACAGGCCCCTTCCTGCAGCTCATCAGGCCGGCCCGACGGCGCAACAAGACCGGTCCGCAGCTCAACAAGACCTCCCCGCAAGCCAGCTGGCAGCTCCCCGCATGCTTGCAGGCCCGCGTCCACACCCTGCAGGCAGCGGCCTGCAGCGCTGCATGACCCCTCCGCGGGCCACACAAGCCCGACCTGCACCGCAGCATGCCGCTGCCGCGCGCCCATCAGGCCGGTCCTGCGAGGCCGTGACGACGTCCTGGCAGGCCGTCGGCCGGCGTCTGCAGGGTGTGACGCCCAGCCTGCAGCCCGTCGGCGGTATCTGTTCCGGCAGCTGGCTGCGCTAGGCAGGGCGGGCGGCGCTGCCGGGCTGCTGCAGCGCCGTCCAGCAAGGCTGCAGTTCAGGCCTGAGGCCCCAGCCCGTACCTGCCCCCGGCAGTGGGGCGGGTCTCGTCTCCCAGGCCGTCACAGCGTGACAAGCAACCCTTGCCCCTCGGCCGCCGGAAACCGCACCTCGTAGCCATACCGCCCCTTCAACCCCGCCTCATCCCAGCGCCGGTTGCGCGCGTTGTCGTGGTTGAAGCACAGCGTCAGCCCGCGGCCCTGCCGCGCCCGCACCACCCGGGCCAGCGCCTCGTCATCCGGATGCCCGAAGATCTTCCCGTCGGTGCTGACGATGACCTGCCGGGCATCGACCAGGTCGAGCAGCTCCCCGGTCACTTTCCCGCTGCTGCCGTGGTGGGCGAGCTTGATCGCATCCACGGCCAGGCGCTGCACGCCCCGCCGGGCGGCCAGCCCCTTGAGCGCGGGCAGCAGCACGCCCGGCACCGCGTCGGCACACAGCAGCACCGACGCGCCCCCGTGCTCCAGCAAGAAGGCGATGCTCGACGCATTGGCCACCGCCCGGTCCGGCATGCTGCGCCCGGCCACGCTGGCCAGATCCGCCGGCAGCGCCTTGGGCTGGAGACGCCCGCCCTTCGGCACGGCCGGCGCCTGCAACTGCGCGAGCGTGCGGTCCCAGACCTTCCACAGCGCCTTCAGCCGCGCCGGATCCGGTGACAGCAGGGTCAGCGTGGGCGCACCGCTCGCACCCAGCTGCACACCACCACCCGTGGCCGGCGTCACCAGGTGCTGGCCGCCCATCGAGCGGTTCCACGGCAGCCCCGGACGGCCACTGCCCAGCACGTCGGCCATGTCCTGCCCTTCGGCCACGCCGCGCGCTGCGGGCCGCGGCGCGTTGAACCACACATCGCCAAAGTCCAGCTTCAGCGCCTCGTCGGCGAGCAGCTGCCGGGCGCCGCCGATGTGGTCGTGGTCGATGTGCGAGATCACCAACAGGTCCAGCCAGCGCCGCCCATCGCGCCCCATCGGCAGGGCCAGCAGGCGCTGGCGCAACTGCGGGTAGACCTCGTCCGGGCCGGTGTCGATCAGCATCCGCCAGGCCTTGCGGCCGGTGCGGCAGGTCACCAACAGCGCGTCACCGTAGCTCGCCGGCAGGGCTTCCAGTGTGATCGCGGGCAGTCGGCGGGGGGTCGTCTGGCTCATTCTGGCGATGCTACGTGGTGCCGATGCTCGCACGGGCAGCGGGGCAGGCCACCACCTCGTACCCTTCGGCCCGGTTCATCGCGGCCGTGACGCCGTCCGGCCAGACCACCGGCCGGTGTCCGCAGGGCGTGATGCGCAGTTCGCTGCGCGTTGGCTGTGGCTGTTCCGGCAGCCAACAGCCCTGCGCAGCGTCGGCAGCGGCCTGCACGCACGAGCGTGTACAGCTGGAGATCTTCGAGCAGACTGGGTCTGACCTGTCGGAGGAGCAGCGGCCACTGCGCATGCGCCATGACGTCGGCGGCGCTGGGCTGTCTGTTGTTGAGGAGCGGATTTCGACACACATCACCCGGCTACGAGCGGCTGCGCGCAGGCGCTGGGGGAAGAGTCGCTCCAGACTGGGCGCTGTCGCTCTGTGACAGCTCGTCGAGCGCCGGCGTGAGCCGCAAGCTGGCGTTCATGCTCGCGGACTCTTGCAAGGGTCGGCCACGTCCGGACGGACCTCTTCGCCTTTGGACCGACACGTAAGCGACGCAGCCATGCCCCGACTGCTTCGCGGTAACGTGCAGTTCGACATATGTTTTAACATATGCCAATCCAATTCTCGGAGGCCCAAGTGACCGAGCGCCACGCCGCGTTGTTTCGCAACGGCCGCAACCAGGCGGTCCGGATTCCGCGAGAACTGGAGATGGAAGGTTCCGAGGTGCTGATTCGCAAGGAGGGCGACAGCCTTATCCTGACCCCCATCCGCAAGCACAAGCTGCGCGACCTGCTTGCGTCGTGGACCCCGATGGATGGCGCTCTGCCCGAGCTGGAAGACCTACCGCCACAGTCCAGGGGGGGCCTGTGATGGCTGCTACTCAACCGCAGCCGCGCGCGCGGCTCTACATGCTCGATACGAATGCGCTCTACGAGCTAGTTCGCAACCCTCACGGCCCCCTGGCCCAGAAACTGAACACGCTTGAGCCCGATACTGTTTGCACCAGCATCGTCGCGGCGTGTGAACTTCGCTTTGGCGCAGAGCGCAAGGCCTCGGCACCGCTCACGCAGCGGGTGGATCAGTTGTTGCGGGCGCTGACCGTGCTGCCGCTGGACACGCCGGCCGACGAGCACTACGCCGACATCCGCGCCACGCTGGAGTGCAGCGGCATCCCCGGCGGCAACCACGACTTGTTCATCGCGGCCCATGCGCGCTCACGCGGCATGACTCTGCTCACGCGAAACCTGCGGGAGTTCCAGCGTGTGCCGGGATTGACCGTCGAGGACTGGCCGACCGGCGCGGCGTAGTAGCGCTGGCAACATGGGGAGAACAACAAGTGCAAGACGTCTTCGATTTCCGTAACCGCCTCATCGACGAGTACGCCGCGTTTTCGCGCAGCTTCTCGCGCATCGCTGCCGACGACCTGGCCGCACGGATCGACGAGGAGTACGCGCGGGGACGCTATTGGCCTGAGCCGCTCATTCAGATCAATCCCAACTACAAGCGCGACGGCACAGTGCAGAAGCTCGTCAAGGACGGCAGCCTGCATCCAGCGTGCGCAGCGCTGTTCCAGGCTGGCAAGGTCGAAGGCAAGCCGGCTGACCTGCATCTGTACAAGCATCAGATGCAGGCCATCGCCAAGGCCCAGAACCAGCAGAGCTACGTCGTGACCACCGGCACCGGGTCGGGCAAGTCGCTTTCCTTCTTCATCCCGGTCATCGACCGCATCCTCAAGGCGAAGCAGGCGGACCCGAGACCCTGCACACGCGCTATCGTCATCTACCCGATGAACGCCCTGGCCAACAGCCAGCTGGAAGAACTCGACAAGTTCCTGCACGGGTATCAGACGGGACAAGGGCCCTTCAGCGTCAAGCGCTACACCGGCCAGGAGAGCAGCGACGAGCGCAAGGCGATCGCCGACAACCCGCCCGACATCCTGCTCACCAACTTCATGATGTTGGAGTTGATCCTCACTCGCTTCGAAGACATCGACCGTCGCGTGGTCGATCACTGTCGCGGGCTGGAGTTCCTGGTGTTGGACGAACTCCACACGTACCGTGGCCGGCAGGGAGCGGATGTCGCCATGCTCGTGCGCCGTATCCGAGAACGCCTGCAGGCTGAGCAGCTGGTGTGCATTGGCACATCGGCCACGATGTCCTCCTCTGAGCGCGAAGACGATCGCAACAAGGCCGTCGCCGACGTGGCCAGCTTGCTCTTCGGCACACCGCTCACAGCGCTCGATGTGATCGGCGAGACCCTGGAGCGGGTCACGAACCCATCTCGTGACGTCGCCGCCGTCAAGCCCTTGCTCCACGCCGCCCTCCTGAAGGCGGAACACCAGTGGCCGAGCTTCGACGCCTTCAAGGACGACCCACTGGCCATCTGGGTCGAGCTCAACCTTGGTATCAACCTACCTGCTGACCAGCCGCCTCGCCGCGCGAAGCCGATCACCCTCAATGAGGCCTCCTCCCGCCTGGCCGCTGATGCGGGGATTGACCTCGCCGTTGCGAAAGAGGGACTTCGTCGCTTTCTGGTCGCTGCCCACGACATGCGCACCCCGCAGGGCCGGGCCCCCTTCGCGTTCAAGCTGCACCAGTTCATCAGCGGCCCGGGCAAGGTGCTCGCCACGCTAGAGGCTCCTGGCAAGCGACACATCACGCTCGACGCACAGCGCTTCGCCCCGGGCCGCCAGACAGAAGGCACCCGCCTCTACCCCGTTCACTTCTGCCGCGATTGTGGGCAGGAGTACCACCCCGTGTGGCGCTCCGGCAAGGGCGCACCAGCCTTCGATCCCCGCGAGATCGACGACATCTCCGGAGACGATGACGAGGATGCGCGCTATGGCTTCCTCTGCCCGATCCGTCCTGACCTGACCTACAACAGCTGGGAGGACCTGCCGGAGAGCTGGCTCGACCTGAGCAAGGCCGAGCCCAAGGTCAAGTCCACCTACAAGCACGCCGTGCCGGAGTCGGTCAGCGTCACGCCGCAAGGCGCCACGGGCCCCGGCGGCGCGTACTGGTTCATTCCGGGGAAGTACCGCTTCTGCCTGGGCTGCGGGGTCACGCACGAGGCCTACGGCAAAGACATGAACCGCCTCGCCAGCCTGTCCGGCGAAGGGCGCTCATCGGCGACGACCATGCTGACCCTCAGCGCTGTGCGTCAGCTGTTCGAGCTGGGCGAGCCTTCCACAGATCAGCCTGACCCCCGCAAGCTGCTGGGCTTTACCGACAACCGGCAAGACGCCGCCCTGCAGGCCGGGCACTTCAACGACTTCATCTTCCTGCTCACCCTCCGCTCGGCACTCGTGGCTGCGCTACAGAAGCAAGGCGGAGCTCTCGACGAAGAGCATTTGGCCGATGCTGTGTTCAAGGCACTCGGCTTCGACCGCACCGACGCCGGTACGCTCGCCGAGTACCTGAAGACACCCAAGCTGATGGGCTTGGCCCGCCAGGAGGCCCAGCGCACGCTGCGCTTCATCCTGGGCTACCTCCTGCTGCGAGACCTGCGCCGAGGATGGCGCTTCAACAATCCGAACCTCGACCAGCTCAACCTGCTGGCCATCCAGTACCGCGGCCTTGACGAGTTCAGTAGCGAGGTAGCGCTTTTCGCCGCCAACCCAGTGCTGTCCGCCATGACCCCTGGCCAACGCACGGAGATGGCCATCACCGTCTTCGATGCGATGCGGCGAGCGCTGTGTCTCGAAACCCGCTACCTCGACGCCGTTGAGCAGGAGCGGGCCAAAGCCACCGCCTTCCAGTACCTCAGCGAGCGGTGGACCTTTGGCGATGAGAACCTCGAGACGTCGCGCTGGTTGATTCTCAGCAAGCGACCCGACGACAAGAAGGGCAAGCCTCGGACCGATCTGGTGCCCGGCGGTGCACGCTCGCGCCTTCTCAAGGAGCTCAAGGCGCTGCCCCTGTGGAAGTCACCCAACCTGCTGGGCAACGTCAAGGGCTGGAAAGACGCGCAGTGGCTGGAGCTGCTGCAACTGTTCCTGGTCGGAGCCTCGCGCTACGGCTACGCGCAGCGACACGAGGTCGAGCCCAACCTGATCGGCTGGCGCCTGAACGCCTCGGCGATGGACTGGGTGCTGGTCGACACACCCGAGGTCGAGCAAGAGGGCAAGCACAACCGCTTCTTCCGCCAGCTCTACCTCTCGGTCGCCGCCACCCTCACTCAGCAGCAGCACACACTGTTCGACTTCGAGGCGCAGGAGCACACCGCCCAGGTTGATGCGAGCCGGCGCCAGCTATTGGAACAGCGCTTCCGCTACACCGAGAAGGACCGCAAGGACTGGCTGGAGAACCCTGCCCACGAGGCCCCGCTCGAACGGCTACCAGTGATGTTCTGCTCACCCACCATGGAGCTGGGCGTCGACATCTCGGCCCTCAACACGGTCTACCTGCGCAACGTTCCCCCGACGCCGGCCAACTACGCGCAGCGCAGTGGCCGTGCTGGCCGCTCGGGGCAGCAAGCGCTGGTCATCACCTACTGTGCGGCCCTGAGCCCGCACGACCAGTGGTTCTTCCACCATGCCAACGAGATGGTCCACGGCGTGGTCCGCCCGCCCACGCTAGATCTGGCGAACCGCGATCTCATCGACAGCCATCTGCACGCAGTGTGGTTGGCGGCCGCCCAGGTGCAACTGGACACGAGCATCGCCCCGCTGCTGGATCTGGAGAAGCCTGATAAGCCGCTCATGGCGGCGCTCCGGTCGGCACTCGAAGCGCCTGAGGTCACCCACCGTGCCACCGAAAGCGGTGAGCGCCTTATGCGGCAGGTTCGCCCGCTGCTGTCGTCCAGCACGTGGTTCACCGAAGCCCACGTAGCGGCCACCATGCAGCAGGCCAGTGCAGAGTTCAGCGCCGCCTTCGGCCGCTGGCGCGTGATGGTCGACGCCACCCGCAAGCAGATGGACATGGCCGACCAGGTGGTGAAGAGCTACACCACCACCCACCAGGAGAAGCAGAACGCGCAGCGCCGCTATGGCGATGCCGCCCGGCAGTACGCCGTGCTCCTGAAGTCGGGAAACACCCAGAACTCGGACTTCTACACCTACCGCTATCTGGCCAGCCAGGGTTTTCTGCCGGGCTACAACTTCCCGCGCCTGCCGCTAATGGCCTGGATTCCGGCCAGGGGCGGAAGCCCGGTCAAGGGCAAGGACGACGAGGGCAGCATGGTCAGTCGCCCCCGGTTCCTTGCGCTCTCGGAGTTCGGGCCCCGTAGCCTCATCTACCACCAGGGCCGCATGTACCGGGTGGTCCGGGCCAAGCTCAACGTGGGCTCGGCCGATCACGTGTCGGGCAACACCACGCTGGCCACCGTGGCCAGTCGGGTGTGCAGCCAGTGCGGCTACGCGCACATGGGCGGAGAAGATGGCTCCGAACCCACCGAGAACCTGTGCGAGAACTGCGGCGCCCTGCTCACCGACCACGACTGGGTGCGCAACCTCTACCGCATCGAGACAGTCGAGACCGTCCCGGTGGAGCGCATCTCCATCAACGACGAAGACCGCCAGCGCCAAGGCTTCGAGCTCCAGACCACCTACCGCTTCTTGCCGGGCCCAGAGGGCCGGACGGCCCTGCAGACCTCGCTGGTGCTGAACGCTGCTGGCGATGCGGACTCACCGCTCGCCAGCCTGAAGTACGCCCCTGCCGCGCAAATCTGGCGCATCAACCGCGGCTGGCGCCGACGCAAGAACAAGGAACAGCTGGGCTTCTACATCAACCCCATCACCGGCCAGTGGAGCCGGAAGGACGAACCGGGCGGCAGCGACGACGCTGCGGAAGCCACGGAGGAACTGCTCAACAAGGTCCCCAACCAGTCCATCGTCCCCTTCGTTGAGGACCATCGCAACGTTCTGATCCTGGCCCCTGTCAAGCCGCTCGAAGCCCCGGCCATGGCCACGCTTCAGGCCGCGCTTAAGCGCGGCATCGAGCTGGTGTTCCAGATCGAAGAGTCCGAGTTGGTTGCCGAGCCCCTGCCCACCCAAGACGACCGCAAGGCCCTGCTGTTCTACGAAGCGGCAGAGGGCGGCGCCGGTGTACTCACGCGCCTCGCAACGGAGCCTGATGCTCTGGCACAGGTGGCGGCACAGGCGCTGGAGCTGATGCACCACCGCAAGCCCACCGGCGCCTGGTCGGTGGAAGGTCTGCCTGAGCTGGAAATCAAACGCAAAGACGGCAGCAGCATCTGCGAAGCCGGCTGCTACCAGTGTCTGCTGTCGTACTTCAATCAGCCAGACCACGAGCACATCAACCGCCGCGACGCCGGCGCCCTCGGCCTGCTCGTCGCCCTGGCCAACGCCCGGGTGGCCCCCCAGGCGGCAGAGGCCGCGGCCCCATCGGCGCCAACGCAGCCCCTGGCTGCCGCTGGCGACGACAAACACGCCCAGTGGCTGCTGGCCGTCCGGGCTGCAGGTTGCCGCGCCCCCGACGAAGGCCCGCTGGCCGTCCTCGGTGGCCGAGCCCAGGTGGCGGCCCGCTACAAGGCGACCCGCACGCTCGTAGCCCTCGAACCTTTGCCGTCCGACGTGGTGTCGGAACTGGCCGATTTGGGCTGGACCGTGCTGGACATGTCAGACCCTTCCCAGTGGGCGCAACAATTCAGCACTCACGCCTCCCTGTTCACCTGATTTCTGCTCCGCAAGCTGATGACAACAACCGCCACCGAGTTCCAGCCTGGCAATCTCGTTCGGGCCCGTGGCCGCGAATGGGTAGTCCAGTCCGACACCCGGCTGTCTGATGGCGCCTCCGCCCTGCGCCTGCGGCCCCTGGGCGGCTCTGACGACGACGTGATCACGTTGCTGCCGGAGCTGGAGGAGTTCAGCCCCGTCGAACCGGCCACGTTCGAGAAGCCCAACCCGGCCCAGGCGGGCAACCATGCTGCGGCTCTGCTACTGCGTGATGCCCTGCGCCTGAAGCTGCGCTCCGGTGCGGGCCCCTTCCGCAGCTTCGGCAACATCGCTGTGGAGCCGCGGGCGTATCAGCTCGTGCCCCTGCTGATGGCCTTGCGGCTGCCCACCGTGCGGCTGCTGATTGGCGACGACGTCGGCATTGGCAAGACCATCGAGGCCTCGCTGATCGTCCGTGAACTGATGGACCGCGGCGAAATCCAGCGCTTGGCCGTGCTCTGCCCGCCCCACCTGGTGGAGCAGTGGCAGGGCGAGCTGCAGCTGCGCTTCAACCTGCCCGCCGTGGCGTTGACAGCCGCCAGCGCCAGCCGTCTGGAGCGGCAATTGCCTCACGGCGTGGGCCTGTTCGACCACCACCCGGTTGTCGTGGTCAGCCTGGACTACATCAAGAGCGAGCGCCACCGCGAGCATTTCCTCTCCATCGCACCCGAGTGCATCGTGGTGGACGAAGCCCATACCTGTGCGGCCAGCGGTGCCGGCAAGCAGCTGCGCTTTGAACTCCTGCAGCGTCTGGCGGGCAATGCAGACCGGCATCTGTTGCTGCTGACCGCCACGCCCCACTCGGGTGATGAGGTGGCGTTCTTCAACCTGCTGTCGCTGCTCAATCCGGTCTTCGCAGAGCTGCAACACCGCACTTCGAAGGACGATCCGCTGCGCGAGCAACTGGCGCTGCACTTCGTCCAGCGCCGTCGGAAAGACATCGTTGAATGGCAGACCGCCACCCAAGACGGCCACGGTTTCCCTCGGCGCATGAAGACGGAGGTCACCTACCGCCTCAGCGGCGCCTGGGGCGGCTTCTTTGACGATGTGCAGGCTTACTGCCGGGAGCTGGCCGAGACGGTCGAGCGTTCGGGCGACGCTGGCGGCGCACGGCTGATCTGGTATGCCACGCTGGCCCTGTTGCGCTGCGTCGCGTCTTCGCCCGCTGCAGCCGCCAAAGCCCTCAACACCCGGCTCGAAGGACACCTGGGCTTGGGGGAAGACGGCGACGACAGCGAAGAAGACGCTGCCCTGGCTGACCTGCAGGATGGTGGAGCCGAAGACCTGAGCAGCCTCGATCTGGAGCCTGCCGCCCAGCTGCAGGCGGAGACCGGTGCGCAACGCCTGCAAGCCCTCATCGCCACGGCCGAACGCCTCAGCGGCGCAGCGGGCGACCCCAAGCTCGCCGCGCTGGTGGCGCACGTCGCCGACCTGCTCAAGGACGGCTACGCGCCGGTGGTGTTCTGCCGCTACGTGGCCACCGCCAACTACGTGGCCGCCGAGCTGCGCAAGCATTTTCCCAAGGCCCTGGTCGATGCCGTGACGGGCGAACTGGTGCCCGAAGAGCGCCGCGAACGCGTCAACCGCATGGGAGAGGCCGACAAGGACACCGGCCGCGTGCTGGTGGCCACCGACTGCCTGTCAGAGGGCATCAACCTCCAGCACCTGTTCACCGCCGTCGTGCACTACGACCTGGCCTGGAACCCCACCCGCCACGAGCAGCGGGAAGGCCGTGTCGATCGCTACGGCCAGCGCGCCACCGAAGTGCGCTGCACCATGCTCTACGGGCAAGACAACCCCGTCGACGGCTTTGTGCTCAAGGTCATCCTGCGCAAGGGTGATGCCATTCAGAAGGAGCTGGGCGTGCTGGTGCCCATGCCCGAAGACCGCCCCCGCATCAACCAGGCCTTGGTCAAGGCAGCACTGATGCGCCGCAGCACCAGCAGCAATTCCAGCCCGCAGCAGGCCTTCGACTTCGGCGAGCCCGAGCAACTGCTCGCGCCGCTGCAGACGCGCTGGCAAGACGCTCTGGACAAAGCCCGAAGCAACCGCACCGTGTTTGCCCAGCGGGCCATTCGGCCCGCCGAGGTGCTGCCCGAGTGGCACAAGCAGCAAGAGGCACTGGGCTCGCAGGCCGACGTGCAGCGCTTCCTGGCCAGCGCCTGTGCGCGCCTGAACGCCCCGCTGGAGGCCTACCGCGGCCAGCACCGCTTGCACCCCCAACACCTGCCAGAGCCGCTGCGCCTGCGCCTGGCCGACGAAGGTCTGGTGCCCGAAGGCAGCAGCAAGCCGCTGCTGCTGGACACAACCGAGCTGCACCGCAGCCACCCGCTGGTGAGCGTGCTGGCCGAGTACCTGATCGAAACTTCGCTGCAGGGCGAAAGCACCCTGGCCGCGCGCAGCGCTGCCACCGTCACCGCCAGCGTGGACCGCGTCACCACCGTGGTGCTGCTGCGCCTTCGCCATCAACTGGCCTACCAGCGCAAGCAGCTGAGCTTTCAAATGCTGGCCGAGGAGTGCGTGGCGCTGGCCATACGCGGGCGGCAGAACCCTGAGTGGCTGACCGGCCCCGAGGCCGCTCGCCTGCTCGAAAGCACCCCGGCCGGCAACCTGCCGCGCGAAGCCGCTGAACGCGAAGTGACGAGGGCCCTGGCCGCACTGCAGGCAGAGACCCCTCGGCTCGAAGAGCTGGCCCGGCAGCGCGCCGCCGAGCTGCTGCAAGACCACGAACGCGTGCGCAAGGCCACTGAGCGCCGCGGGGGCGGCCAACACCACGTGCAGCCCTGCCTGCCAGTAGACGTAGTGGGCGTGTACGTGCTGCTGCCCGATGCGGTGTGACGCTGCAGCCTGACCACAAGAACATGAAGACCTCTCGAACCACCGGCCTGAACCTTCCGGCACTGCGCCTGGAAGGCAGCTTGTTCCTGCCCGACATCCTGGAGAAGGCGGCACTTGGCCAGGGCCGCCTGCAGACCGAGGCCGACTACGGCCTGCCCAGGGGCCTGAAGCTGCGCGACGAGGCCAGCCGCGCCTTCCAGATCGCCAGCGCCCAATGGCGTACTTTTGCAGGGCTGCTGGAGCGCACTGACTTCAACCCGCAACGTGCCAGCATGCAGTTCGTCTGCGAGCTGCTGCGCGATGCCCTGGCTTACCCTGCGGTCGCCGCTGTCAGCGGTGTGCCGGTGGGCGACCGCGTCTACCCCATCACTCACCTCGCACACCCGGCTCCGGCCGCGCAGGCCGCGGGCGCCAAACCCGTAGCCGTCGTCGTCGCCCCGCACAACCAAGGCCTGGACGACCCCGACCCGCGCTTTGCGGTGCAGGGCTCGGGGGCCAAGCGCAAGTCTCCGTTCCAGCTGGCCCAGGAGTTCCTCAACGCCAGCCCTGCCCACGAATGGGCCCTGGTGAGCAACGGGCGCACCCTGCGCCTGCTGCGCGATGCCGCCACGCTCACCCGGCCGAGCTACCTGGAAGTGGACCTGCAAGACCTGCTGGCCGGCCAGCGCTTTGTGGAGTTCCGCAGCGCCTGGCACCTGCTGCAAGCCAGCCGTGCCGGCCTGCTGGACCTGGCCACCGAAGACGCCACCAAGGCGCCGCCGCCCGTGGCGTGGGCCACCTGGCAGCAAGCCGGCCAAGAAGAAGGCACCCGCGTCCGCGAAGGCTTGCGCCGCGGGGTGACCGAGGCCCTCATCACCTTGGGCCAAGGCTTCATTCAGAACCCTGCGAACGACGCCCTGCGCGTGAAGCTGCAGACGGGCGACCTGACGCGCGATGACTACTTTGCCCAGCTGCTGCGGCTGGTGTACCGCTTCATATTTCTCTTCACGGTGGAGGAGCGTGGCCTGGTGCCCGCGACCGCTCAGCCGGGCGACGACGACGCTACGGCCCAGGCTCGCCACGCAGCGGCCCAGCTGTACGCCGAGGGCTACGCCATGGCCCGCCTTCGCGACCTGGCCCTGCGCCGTCGGGCCCAGAACCGCCACAACGATCTCTGGCAGGCGGTGCGCATCGTGTTCCGCGGCTTGGGCAAGGGCCAGCCGCGGCTGGGCCTGCCGGCTCTGGGTGGTCTGTTCGCCGATGCCCAGTGTCCGGACTTGGACGAAGCTTCGCTGAGCAACGCAGCCCTCCTCGCGGCCATCAAGAGCCTGCGCTGGACGACCACGGCAGGGGGCTCGCTCACGCCCATCAGCTACCACAACATGGACACCGAGGAGCTGGGCAGCGTCTATGAGAGCCTGCTGGAGCTGGTGCCCGATCCGGACGTTCACAACCGCAGCTTCGGCTTCGTGGGCCTCACCAGCGAGGGCAGCACCGCCGGGAACGAGCGCAAGACCAGCGGCAGCTACTACACGCCCAAGAGCCTGGTGCAGGAGCTGATCCGCAGCGCACTTGAACCCGTCATCGAAGACCGCATCGCCCAGAACCCCCAGCAGCCGGTCGAGGCCCTCCTTGGGATGAAGGTGGTGGACCCGGCTTGCGGCAGCGGGCACTTCTTGCTGGCTGCTGCACGGCGCATGGCCGAGCGCGTGGCTGCGCTGCGCTCCGCCGATGGGGCCGTCACGCCGCAGGCTTACCGGCACGCCATGCGCGAGGTGGTGGCCCGCTGCATCTTCGGTGTCGACCGCAACCCGATGGCCATCGAGCTGGCGCGCACGGCGCTGTGGATCGAAGGCTTCGAGGAGGGGCGGCCTCTGAGCTTTCTGGACCACCATCTGCAGGTCGGTGACGCGCTGCTGGGCTTGACGGACCTGAAGGCGCTGGAGCACGGCATCGCCAAGGATGCGTTCAAGGTGCTGTCGGGCGACGACAAGGCCGTGTGCAAGGTGCTCACCAAGGCCAACAGCGCCGCGTTGAAAGACCTGGAGAAGAAGCGCCTGTCCAAGGCCTTTGGCCAGCTGGACGTGGTGCACCAGGCCGACAGTGGGCTGGCGGCGCTGCAGGCCATCGAGGCCATGCCCGAGGGTGACACCGCACAGATTGCGGCCAAGTCCCAGGCCTACGACACCTACCTCACCCAAGCGCGCACCGGGCGGCTTGCCCAGGCCGCCAATCAACTGTTGGGTGCCTACCTGCTGCCCAAGACCGAAGCGACGGCAGGCACCATCCCCTCCACGGCCACGCTCTACCTCACGCTGCTGGGCATGCCGTTGCAGCAGGCCCGGCAAGCCGTGCAAGCGGCGGCCAACGAGGCCTGCGAGAAGGCCCGTGTGTTGCACTGGCCGCTGGCCTTTCCGCAGGTGTTTGCTGCGGGTGGCTTCGACTGCGTGCTGGGCAATCCGCCCTGGGAGCGCATCAAGCTGCAGGAGGAAGAGTTCTTCGCCACCCGCCACACCGCCATCGCCGAGGCCAAGAACAAGGCGGAGCGCAGCCAGCGCATCCAGTGGCTGAGCGAGGGCATGCTGGCGCAGCACCTGTTCCCAGGCGAAACCTCGCACCACTCTCCGGCCGAGAGCGACGCGGAACAGCGTCTCTTCGACGAGTTCATCACTGCCCGCCGCACGGCCGAGGCTACCAGCCTGTTTGCGCACGTGAAGGGTGAAGACGGGGGGCGCTACCCGCTCACGGGTGTGGGAGACGTGAACACCTATGCCCTGTTTGCCGAGACGATCAGCCAGGTGACGAACCCTGCCGGCCGGGCTGGCTTCATCGTGCCCACCGGCATCGCCACCGACGACAGCACCAAGGCCTACTTCGGACACATCACCCAAAACAACCGTCTAGTCAGCCTCTACGACATTGAGAACCGCGAGGCGGTATTCCCTTCAGTCCACCGCAGCTACAAGTTCTGCCTGCTCACGCTGGGCCAGGCCGAGCAGGCAGAGTTCGTGTGCTTCGCAAGTCAGGTGAGCCAGCTGACCGACCCACGTCGGCGCTTCACGCTCACGCCCGATGAGTTCCGTCTCATCAACCCCAACACGCTCACCTGTCCAGTGTTCCGCAGCGAGCGCGACGCGGAACTCACCAAGAAGCTCTACCGAGCAGCGCCCGTGCTGATCGACGAGAACAAGTCTGACGGCAACCCCTGGGGCGTGTCGTTCATGCGGATGCTCGACATGGCCAACGATAGTCACTTGTTCGCCGACGCGCCGAGGCCGGGTTTGCTTCCGCTCTACGAAGCCAAGCTCATCCACCACTTCGACCACCGCTGGGCCACCTACACCCCCGAAGGCAACAGCCGCGATCTCACCGTAGCGGAGAAGGCCGACCCGTTCCGCGAAGTGGCGCCCCGTTATTGGGTGAGGGCTGAGGAGGTGGAGCAGAGGTTAGCGGATAGGGGGTGGCGTAATAGGTGGTTGATGGGGTGGCGCAACATCGCAAGAAGCACCGACGAAAGGAGCTTCATCGCAACGGTGATGCCGCTTGTAGGAGTCGGGCATTCGATGCCGATCTGGTTTATCAGCAAGCCGGCGCCGCTGGCGGCAGCCTACCTAGCCAACATGACCGCATTGGCTTTCGACTACATCGTCAGGCAGAAGCTCGGAGGAACAAATATGACCTACGGGTACTACATGCAGTACCCGGTTCTGCCTCCGCAACACTACCAGAGCGCGGATCTGGCATTCATCGTGCCGCGCGTCCTGGAGCTGACCTACACGGCGCATGACTTACAGCCCTGGGCCCAAGACCTGGGGTACGACGGCATGCCGTTCGCCTTCGACCCCACGCGTCGAGCTCGCCTCCGGGCAGAGCTCGACGCCTACTATGCCCGCCTCTACGGCCTGACCAAGGACGAGCTTCGCTACATCCTTGATCCAGCGTCCGTGATGGATTCAGGCTACCCCTCCGAGACCTTCCGCGTGCTGAAGGACAAGGAAGAGAGAGAGTTCGGCCGCTTCCGCACGGCTGAATGGGTGCTGGATGCCTGGGACCGCCTGGAAGCTGGAACGCTCAACTGATGCTTACGCACCTCAAGCTCGAAAACTTCAAGATCTGGCGCAGCACCGGCCCCATGCGGCTGGCGCCGCTGACCTTGCTGCTGGGAACCAATTCGTCGGGCAAATCAAGCCTCATCCAAAGCCTGCTGCTGATGCGCCAGACCGTGAAAGGCGACGACGCGGGCCTGGATCTGAACCTGGGCAACCCCGACGCCGACGACACGGTGACGATGGGCCAGTTCAGCGACCTGCTGTGCCGCCACGGCCAGGCTACCGAGACCACACCTGACAGCCAGGTGGGCATCGAGTTCCGCTGGCAGCCCCACGGCAGCGCCACGGCCGACACCACCCTGTTCTCGGCACGCTACCGCGCCGGCCCGGCCGGCAGCGCCGAACTCGACGCTCTTCGCCTGGGCCAGGATGGACAAGGTTTCACGGTGCTGCGCCGCAAGCCCGGCATCTACCGCCTGCAACTGGCGACACGTCAGCGCCCCGAGGGCCAGAGCGCGGATTTCCGCCCCGAGCGCTCCTTCGCCTTCTCCGCCGCCACGCTCAACAAGCTCGGCCCGCTGGCCGATGAGATCCGCCCGGTGGGCCCAGCGCTGCTGGACGAACTGAGCCGCATCATCTACCTGGGCCCCGTGCGCCAGCTGGCCCGCCGGGACTACGTGTGGAGTGGCCGCATGCCCGCCCACATCGGCGACGACGGCGGGCGGGCGGTGGATGTGCTCATCGCCAGCGGCGTCGCCCAGCAGGGAAAGCCCGGCTCGGCAGGCGAAGCGGGCCGCATCTTCCGCGAGGCCGAGCAATGGTTGAAGACGCTTGAGATTGCTGACGGCCTTCAAGTGCGCGCGCTGGGTAACTCGGCCCGCTATGAGCTGCTCGTCAAGCACCGTGACGCCGTGGTCAACCTCAAGGACGTGGGCGTCGGCGTCTCGCAGGTCATCCCGGTGGTGGTGGCGGCCCTGTTCTCAAAGCCAGGCCACATCGTCATCGTCGAGGAGCCCGAGAGCCACCTCCACCCGCTGGCCCAGGCCAAGCTGGCCGAGCTGCTCGCCAAGATCAGCGCAGAGCGGGGGGTGCAGTTCATCGTGGAGACGCACTCCGAGCACCTGTTCCGGCGGCTGCAGACCCTGATCGCCCGGCAGGAGGTGCAGCCAGAGCAGGCAGCGCTCTACTTCGTGGAACGCGATGGTCAGGCGGCCAAGCTGCGTGAGCTGAAGCTGGACGACTTCGGCCGGCTGACCAATTGGCCAGACAAGTTCTTCGGGGACGCGTTGGGCGAAACCCGCGAGCAGGCAAGGCTGATGTTCGATCGACAAGCCGCCAAGAAGGCTGCGTCATGAGCCCGCGCTACGTGGTCGACACCAACGTGCTGATCGCAGCCAGCGCCGCGGACCCCACCCATCCGGCCGACATCGACGCCACGCCCCGCGAGCCCGAGTGGCGCAAAAAGGTGTGGGAGTGGCTGGATAACTTCCAGGCATCTGACAGCTTCTTGGTGCTGGACCGTGATCAAGAAATCCAGAGCGAGTATGAGAACAAGCTCGGATTCAACGACTTCGGCATCCAGGTGGTGATGCACAAGTGGTCGACGTCGGCCGTCGAAGCGGTGGACCTGGAACCTGATGGTGACAGCTACAGGACACTGCCGCCACCCGTGGCGGCGGCCATGTACGACCTCGCCGACCACAAGATGGCCGCGGCGGCCTACGTGGCGGTGAACACATTGGGGCCTTGCCCCATAGCCTTCGCTGGCGACACCGACTGGCATGGGTGGGAGGCCGTCCTGGCCGATCACGACATCCGGCTTGAGCCCGTCATCCTCGACTGGTCACTCGCGAAGTACCACGAGAAGCTGGCACGCTAGGCTCCCGTTCGATATGGGCGAGTTCTTTCGATTTCCTCACACCCCGCACCTGTCGTGGCTTGGCGAGGCAGAGCCACGAGACGACAAGGTGCTGTCGGTCACGGACGTGGCCGGCCTGTTGCACGGCGCGGTGGTGGTGGAAGAGAAGCTCGACGGGGCCAACCTGGGCTTCTCCCTGGACTCTGCCGGCGAACTGCGCGTGCAGAACCGCGGCACCTATCTCAGCGAGCCGTACGCCGGGCAGTTCGCACGCCTGCCTGCGTGGCTGACCACCCACGGTGAGGGAATCGCAGAGGCCCTGCTGGACCACCACGACTCACCGCTCATCCTGTTTGGCGAGTGGTGCGCCGCCCGGCACTCGCTCGCCTACACCCGGCTGCCCGATTGGCTGCTGCTGTTTGACGTCTTCGATGCGAGGGCCGGGCGCTTCTGGAGCAGTGCGCGCCGCAACGCCCTTGCTCAGCGCCTGGGCTTGGTCACGGCCCCGCAAGTGGCGCGTGGTCGGTTCCGCCTGAACGACCTCATCCAGGGCCTGGACACCTGGCCCAGCCGATTCCGTGATGGCCCGCTGGAGGGTGTCGTGATCCGCCGGGAGTCGGACGATTGGTGTGAGCAAAGGGCGAAGCTGGTGCGGGCAGACTTCACCCAGTCCATCGGTGAGCACTGGCGCGGCCGCCAAGTGGAATGGAACCGCCTGGCCACACCCAACAGCCACTGATGCCAACCTGAAACCCCCGCTCCCAATGAACCTGCTGCAGCGCGCCCTGATCGAGAAGGCTGGCCACGACAACGGCTTCGAGCATGTGCTGCCGGCTGTGACGAAGGGCTGGGTGGCGCTGGGCTCGGCACGTCACCCGGTCGAGGTGCTGGTGCAGGCGGGACCCGGTGGGTTTGCAGCCAAGCTCAGCCGCTGCCAGCCCAGCCTGCCGGGTGAGCTGACCCGCAGCTTTCCCGAGGCAGCACAGGGCAAAGACTCTTCAGGTACGGCCTTCACGCTGCCCACCGAAGCCGCACTCGCCCGCTGGCTGCGCCGCGCCGCCGTGCTGGCTCAGGCCTTGCCCGATCAGGCGATGACGGCCTTCGATGCCCAGGTGCAGGCGGCACTGGCCGAGCTGGAGCCCGCTGCTGCGAAGAACACCGAGGTGCAGCGCCTGGTGCGCCAGCGTGTGGGCCAGCAGGCGTTTCGCCACGCGATGCTCGACTACTGGGGCGGCGCCTGCGCCGTGACCGGCGTGGCGGTGCCTCAGGCGCTGCGCGCCAGCCACGCCATGGCCTGGGCACTGTGCGCTACCGACGCCGAGCGGCTGGACGTCTACAACGGCTTCCTGCTCAGCGCCAACCTCGACGCCTTGTTCGACGCCTACCTGGCCACCTTCCTGCCGGACGGTGAGTTGGTGATTTCGCCCGCCGTGCCGGCCGCTGCGCAGGTTCAGTTGGGCATCGCCCCGGACCTGCGCCTGCGATGGCTGGATGAACGGCACCTGCCCTACCTGGCCTTTCATCGGCTGCAGTGTGGTTGGCTGAGCGAATGACGTCAGGCTCCGGCACCGCGAGAATGCCCGTGAAGGTGCTTCAGAAGGAACTGGGAGATCAGGACCATGCAGCCGAACAAGACTTCACCGCTGGCGATGTTCGGCCAGCCCTTGCAGTACCTGGTGCCCATTTTCCAGCGGGGCTACGTCTGGACGGTGGAACGGCAGATCCAGCCGTTGTGGACCGACATCGTCGACCGGGCCCAAGAGCTCGAGCGTTACGAGGCCATTCGGCAAACCGCGGAAGCCCAGGGGGCACCTCATTTGGCGCGGCAGCCGCGCCGGCACTTCCTGGGCACGGTGATCGTCACTGAGCATCGCGCCGGCGCCATTGGCGAGCCGACAACGGCAGAGGTGATCGACGGCCAGCAGCGCATGACCAGCACGCAACTGCTGGCGCTGGCCTTCCGCGACGCCGTGGCGGGCATGGACGACACCTTCCTGCGCCAGTGCATGGACACCTACACCGCCAACGGGGGCAGCTACCGGGCGCCGCACGCACGCTTCAAGGTGTGGCCCACCAATGCTGGACGCAAAGAGATGACCCACCTGGTGGAGGCACGCTCGTTCGAAGCAGTGTGCCAGGCATATCCGGTGGTCACCCACGGCGTCGGCAAGAGCAAGAAGCGCGTGCCCAGGCCACTGCTGGTCGAGGCCTACATGTACTTCTACGGTGTGATCAGCCTGTTCCTGCGGGGCGTGGACTTCGATGAGGTCGAGCCGCCGGAAGCGGGAAGCCTGGATGCTCTTCTCGACGAGATGCTGCCGGAGGCCGGCCACGATGTCGACCGGACGCTGGCTGCACGATGGATTCGGGAAATCCGCCACGAGACGGCACCCACGCTGCCGCGGCACGAGTTGCCGATCCTGCCTGAGCGAATTCAGCTGCTGACCACCACGCTGACCGAGTACGTCCAATTGATCGAATTGCGCCTGGGCACGGACGATGATGCCCAGGTGATCTTCGAGTCCCTGAACGACCGTGGCGAGCGGCTGACCCCGGCCGACCTGGTGCGCAACTTCGTCTTCCTCGAGGCCACGCGTAAGAACGCGTCGGCCGCAGCGCTGTACGACCAGCATTGGCGCGACTTCGACGAAGCGCCGGCCGAGAAAGGCGCGGTCAGCAAGAGCAAGCTGTTCTGGAAGGTCGACGAGCGCCAAGGTCGTCTCACCAACACCCGGCTGGACACGCTGCTGTACCACTACGTGTCGATGCGGACCATGAACGATGTGAAGCTCGATCACGTGTTCGAGGAGTTCAAGCAGTGGTGGCTGGCCGGCAAGAAGGACGTGGATCTAGAGCTGGCCCGCCTGAAGCGGGCTGCGACCGTGTTCCATGCCATGTTGCTGCCCGACCGCAGCACGAGACTGGGCCGCTTCGCGCACAACCTGCGCGTGTTGGACAGCACCACTGTCACGCCGGTGGTGCTGTTCCTGGCCGAGCGTCTGGGTAGCGGGAGCGAGGAGTTCATGGCCTGCCTGAAGGTGCTGGAGTCTTACCTGGTGAGGCGCACCGTGTGCGGCCGCCCCACCAAGGCCTACAACCGCATCTTCCCAGGTCTGCTAAAGCGCCTCAGCGAGGCCGAGGCGCCCTCGGCGGCGCTGGTGACGGAACACCTGAAGGGTTTGTCTGGCGGCGAGACGCAGGACTGGCCCGACGACACCACGTTCCAAAAGGCCTGGCTGGAGCTCAACACCTACAAGGCGCTGCGCACCGCCAAAACGAAGATGCTGCTGGAAGCTCTGGAACTGGGCAGCCGCAACGACGTTCATCACGAGTCGGCCGTGCTGCCGAGCGCGGCCCTGCACGTGGAGCATGTGCTGCCCGTGGCGTGGGAAGCGCATTGGCCCGCAGCCGGCGACGAGACGGCCGTGATGGTGCGCAACCACCTGCTGCACAACATCGGCAACCTCACCCTGCTGACGGCCAAGCTGAACCCGTCGCTCAGCAACTCGAGCTTCGACGTCAAGCGCCCCGAGATCACCAAGAGCCTGCTGGCGCTGAACGCGCACTTTCAGCGGCCACAGTTCAACCAGGCTGGTGCGGTGTGGGACGAGGCGGGCATCCGCGACCGGGCCCGCGACTTGTTTGCCGTCGCCAAACAGGTCTGGCCGCATCCGTCTGCCTAGATCTGACGCATGAACCCCGGGGCTTCCAGCCCATTGTCGCCACCGCTCCTCGGCGACTGGTTGGGAGCAGACGACCGACGTTGGCATTGCCGGCGCATGCGACTTCAACCGCTGCAAAGCGGTCTTCAAGATTGATGATGCGACCAACCCCTTCGGGCCCTGTCCAGCCGTACACCGTGGAGGCAAGGCACGGTTTGCGATCAGCGTCCCGGCAAACCGCAGTCAGTTGACCGGTGAGCGAGGTGGAGTGGTCCATCGAGGGTTCGATCCATACCAGCACCCATTCGCCACCCGCACAGGTCATCAGCTGCGACCGGCAGGGCCAGGGTTTCCGCGACCGGGTCGCATCAAAGCGCGTGCAGTTCCAGACAGGAACCGCGCTGATCTGCGACCTTAAGGTGCTGCAGCGCGAAGACAGCAGCGAGCAGCGAGTCCAGGTTGCCGTGGACAGCGCGCGGCCGCTAGAGTCACGCCCATGTGCACCCGCTACATCACCCCCGAGCAGGCGGCCATCGAGCGCTTCTGGCACATCGGCGCGCGCAACCCGCCTCAATGGTGGGCGCATGACATGTTCCCGGCCTACGCCGGCCCCTTCCTCCGCGCTGCCCGTGACGCCGTCACGCCCGGGCGCGAGCTGGTGGTCGGCCAGTGGGCCCTGATCCCGTGGTTCGCCAAGGAGCGCAAGCTCAAGTACCCCACCTGCAACGCCCGGTCGGAGGAGCTGGCCCAGAAGGCCAGCTACAAGCACCCCTGGGCGCGGGGGCAGCGCTGCATCATTCCGGCGGCAGCTTTCTTCGAGCCCTGCTGGGAGACGGGCAGGCACGTGCCATGGCGCTTCACGCGCGCCGACGGAGCGCCCTGGGGCCTGGCCGGGCTGTGGAACACCTGGACCGATCCGGCCACGGGCGAGCTGGTCGAGAGCTACACCATGCTCACCCTGAACGCCGACGCCCACCCGCTGATGGCGCGCATGCACAAGCCTGACCCCAAGCGGCCGGCCCAGCTGCAGGACAAGCGGTCGGTGGTGCCGATCGAGCCTGAGGACGTGGACACCTGGCTGCACGCGCCCCTGGAGCAGGCGGCCCAGCTGGTGCGGCTGGCGCCGGCCGAGCTCTTCGTGGCCGAGCCGGTGTCGGGCTGACCGCGCCGACTTCTGGCGTGCGCGGACTGGGGAGACGGGGGAGCCGGGGAGGATGACCTACCCCCAGCTTCCCCTGTGCCCCCAGCCCCAAGCGCGGTTCGCGCCGGCCACGATCACGCCAAGGGCACTTCCAGCGGCCCGCTTTCTACCGTCGCGCCCGGCGCTGCTTCCCCGACCGGCACACACCACCAGGCCTGTGGAACGCGAACACCGACCGCCGGATGGCCCTGGCGCTCCAGGCCGACGAAGACGAAGCCACGTTCGGACAGGCGCGTGATCCTGACGAACTCCAGCATGCACAAGATCCGCGCGCACTGCTCGGCACCCTCGTGGAGGCCGGCCGTCGTCTGGACCTTGGGTACGTCAGGAGACGCAGTCGGGCCGGCACGGTGCGTCCCGACGCGCAGGTGGCCGCGCAGCGGCGGCGACGCCTGCACCTGGGCGGCGCTGCGCTTGCGGCCGTCTTCGCGCAGGAGGTAGAGGTCAACCAACATCCTGCCGAGCCTAGGCAGGGCACTGGCTCACTGCGTGCGCCCCTGCACCCGGCACGGTCTTGTCCACGACGGCCGACACCGCCAGTTGGCCGTGCGCCTGGGCTGTTCCGGATTTGCTTCCGGTCGAGGTCCAGGAATGGACCGAGGTTTTCGCGCCAGCGGCTCCGTTCCCCACCAGCATGGGGATGAACCGCACCGGTGCCCGCGTCAGCGGCCGGCACGGCAGCAAGTGCCTGCTGCCCACAAGCTGGAGGGGGACAGGCACTGCGGATTATTCACACCCGTTTTCCCCCTTTGGGGTGCCCCCCAGCGCTGCCGTGGGTCAGCAAGATGGCTGGGCATCGACGGTGATGCGACTTGACTCGATGGGAGATACATCATGGTTCAGCCGAAACTGATTCTTGGCCTGGAGCGGCGCAGCGACCCGGATTTGCTGGCCTACGGCGGCGCGGTGGTGGCCGCAATGAAGGACAACGCGGCGTTTCCGCAGCCCTGGGGCGACGGCACGCCGAGCTGGGCGCAGCTGGATGTGGCCCTTTTGGCCTACCGGGATGCCTACAACGCGGCCTTGACGCACGACTCGCAGAAGATCGTGGTGCGCAACGGGGCGCGGCGCAGCTTCACCGAGCTGCTGAAGCGCCTGGCGGCGTACGTGGAGTTCAACGGCAATGGCGATGCAACGAAGCTGGGCGGCACGGGCTTCGAGGTGCGCCAGGAGCATGCCCGTGCCACGACGGGCAACGGCGCGCTACCGGGGCCGATGGCCGGGCTGCGTGGTGCGCCCACCGAGCACGGGGGGCGCATCGAGCTGCGTGCCAACCGGGCCGAAGGCGCGCTGGGCTACGAGGTGCAGACCACGGCCACCGACCCGAGCAGCGAAAGCGGCGCGCAGGCCTCGGCCTGGTCGCACGTGCAGACGGTGTTCTCGGTGCAGCGCGTCCATGTCGATGACCTGCGGCCCGGCTACGTGTGGGTGCGCATGCGCGGGGTCAACAACCGGGGCCAAGGGCCCTGGACGAGCCCGCTGCGGGTGTTGGTGACCTGAGAGGCTGAGCGGGAGCGAAGGCGGAACGAGGGGAGGAGGGGCAGGGGGCAGGGTCAGGCGGCCGGCAAGGCAGGTGCACCAGTCACGACTGTGGTGGCGGCCTCTGCAACAAGCTGCGGCCAATCTCCGGCCGCGAGACCCACAAGGTCATGCTCGACCACGACCAGCAGACCAAGAACCTGCTGGTCAGCTACAGCGAGAACAAGCTGGGCTTCTTCTGATTGGCCCCGGCTTCACCTCGCCTCTGCACGACATTGACGGGGGTGGCTTCAATCAACCGCCATGGACACCGTCACACCGACACCCGCATCGACAAATCCAGCGCGCGCAGGTGCTTGGTGATGGCACCCACCGAGATGCGGTCCACGCCGGTGTCGGCGAGAGCGCGGATGGTTTCCAGCGTGGCGCCGCCGGAGTACTCGATCAGGGTCTTGCCGCCGCAGGCGCGGTGGCCCTGCACCAGTGCCACCGCCTCGCGGATCTGGTCGAGCGGGAAGTCGTCGACCAGCAGCAGGTCCACGTCTTCGTCCAGTGCGATGCGGGCCTCGTCCAGCGTCTCGGCCTCGGTCATCAGCGGCACGTCGAAGCCCAAAGCGCGGGCGTTGTGGATCGCCTGGCGCAGGCCGCCGGCCGCGGTGATGTGGTTTTCCTTGATCAGGAAGCCGTCGTACAGGCCGATACGGTGGTTCAGCCCACCGCCGCAGACCACCGCGTACTTCTGCGCGTTGCGCAGGCCCGGCAGCGTCTTGCGGGTGTCGACGATGCGGCAGTGCGTGCCGGCCACGGCGTCCACGTAGCGGCGCACCGCCGTGGCGGTGCCCGAGAGCGTCTGCAGGAAGTTCAATGCGGTGCGCTCGCCGGTGAGCAGCGGGCGGGCCTGGCCGTTGATCATGCAGATCACCTGGTCGGCCTCGACGCGGCCGCCCTCGGGCACCGCCCAGCGGATCACCAGCGTGGGGTCCAGGGTGCGGAACACCGCGTTGACCCAGGGCTGGCCGCAGAGCACCGCTGCCTCGCGCGAGACGATGCGTGCGGTGGCGAGCTGGTCGGGCGGCACCAGCATCGCGGTGACGTCGCCGCTGCCGATGTCCTCGGCCAGGGCGCGTTCGACGGTGAGCTGGAGGTCGGCGGGCGGGCGGGGCGGGGTGGACATGGCGTGCGAAGGGCGTTCGAGGGGCGGCAGTGGAACGGGAGCGCAACGGCGCGCTCGGTAGGGCGCGGTGGGACGCAGCGAAGCCTTCGATTGTCGCGCAGCCGACGCCAGTGCCCGCCGCGGCCAGCCTAGACTCCCGCCTGCCATGCCCAGTCTGCGCCTCCAGTTGCTGCCCCTGCACGAATTCATCGAACAATCGGTCTGGGTTCGCTCCCTCTGCCCCAGCGAGCGGGCCCTGGTGCATGAAAGCTGCACCGAGCGCTGCGTCGCCGCGCGCGAGGCCGTGGCAGCGCTGGGCGACCCGGCCGAGCACTGGATGGGCGTGATCGACGGGGTGTTCAAGATGCAGGTGCGCCACCGCGACGGGCGCTGCTCCACCCTCACCGGCGTGGCGCACGGCGGCTGGTTCGCCGAGGGCACGCTGCTGCGCCACGAGCCCTACCGCTACGAGGTGGTAGCACTGCGCGCCGGGCGGCTGGCCTGCCTGCCGCGCGCCACCTTCGAGGCGCTGCGTGCGCGCAGCCTGGCCTTCAACCACTACCTGGAGCACCTGCTGAACGCCCGGCTGGGCCACTTCATCGGCCTGCTGCACTCGGACCGCCTGCTCGACGCCGATGCCCGCGTGGCGCACAGCCTGGCCAGCCTCTACAACCCCGATCTCTACCCGGACCCGGGGCCGAGGCTGAACTTCGCTCAGTCGGAGGTGGCGCTGCTGGCGGGCATCTCGCGCCAGCGGGCCAATGCGGCGCTGCAGCGGCTCGATGCGGCCGGCCTGATCCGCCTGGACACGCGCGGCATGACCGTGCTGGACCTGGACGGGCTGCGCCGCTGGGAGGGGCCCTGCACCCGCCCTGACGCTGGCTGACCCGCTGCTATCATCGACCGGCTCTGTTGCGCTGCACCAACGCAGCGCGGCTCCCGCCTGCGTGCCCTGGTGACGGCCCCGCCCGCCACGCGCCGCCGGCCGCTCCACCGCCCCGCGCATGCGTCTCCAGTCGATCAAGCTCTCCGGCTTCAAGTCCTTCGCCGAGCCCACCCACTTCCAGCTGCCCGGCCAGCTGGTGGGCGTGGTCGGGCCGAACGGCTGCGGCAAGTCCAACATCATGGACGCGGTGCGCTGGGTGCTGGGCGAGAGCAAGGCCAGCGAGCTGCGCGGCGAGTCCATGCAGGACGTGATCTTCAACGGCAGCGGCAACCGCAAGCCGGCCAGCCGCTCCAGCGTCGAGCTGGTGTTCGACAACACCGCGGCGCGGGCCGGCGGGCAGTGGAACCAGTTCAGCGAGATCGCCGTCAAGCGGGTGCTGACGCGCGACGGCACGTCGAGCTACTTCATCAACAACCAGCCGGTGCGCCGCCGCGACGTGCAGGACGTGTTCCTGGGCACCGGGCTGGGGCCGCGCGCCTACGCCATCATCGGCCAGGGCACGATCAGCCGGATCATCGAGAGCCGGCCGGAGGAGCTGCGGCTGTTTCTGGAAGAGGCTGCGGGCGTCTCGAAGTACAAGGAGCGCCGCCGCGAGACCGAGCACCGGCTGCGCGACACGCGCGAGAACCTGACGCGGGTAGAAGACATCCTGCGCGAGCTCAATGCCAACCTGGAGCGCCTGGAGGCGCAGGCCGAGGTGGCGGCGCGCTACCACACGCTGCAGGACGCCGGCACGCTCAAGCTGCACCAGCTCTGGTTCCTGAAGCACCGCGACGCCGCCACCGAGGAGGACCGCGTGCGCCAGGCGGTGCTGACCGCCACCAACGCGCTGGAAGGGCGCCTGGCCGAGCTGCGCCACACCGAGGCCGAGTTGGAGGAGGTGCGCCAGGCCCACTACGCCGCCAACGACGAGCTGCACGCTGCCCAGGGTGCGCTGGCCGAGGCGGCGATGGAGGTGAGCCGGCTGGAGGAGCGGATCCGCCACGTCATCGACGGCCGCCGCCGGCTGGAACAGCGCCTGGCCGAGGTCAAGGCCCAGAGCGAGCAGTGGGCGCTGCGGCGCGACGAGGCCACCACCGAGCTGGACAGCCTGGCCGAGCAGATCGCCCAGGCCGAGGAGCAGGGCGAGATCCTGGCCGCCCAGGCCGAGGAACAGGCCGAGGCACTGCCGCAGACGGAAGACGCCGTGCGTGCGGCCACCCAGCGGGCCAATGCGCAGCGCGGCAAGGCCGCCGAGGTGCAGCAGCAGATCCAGCTGCTGGCTGCGTCGTCGCGCAACCTGGACGAGCGCCGGCGCGAGCTGGAGCAGCGCCGCGAGCGCCTGGCCGGTGAGCGGCGCAGCAGCGTCGCGCCCGACGAGGCGCGCCTGGCCGACCTGCGCGAGGAATTGGCAATGGCCGAAGAGCTGCAGGGCGAGAGCCAGGTGCAGCTCGACGACCTGGGTGCCGAGGTGCCGGTGCTGGACGAGGCGCGGCGCCAGCAGCAGCGCCTGGTCAACGAGGAATCGGCCCGCCAGACCGAGATCGCCGCCCGGCTGGAGGCGCTGCGTGCGCTGCAGGAGAAGGTGCGCACCCAGGGCAAGCTCGAACCCTGGCTGGCCCGGCACGGGCTCGAAGGGCTGGCCGGGCTGTGGACGCGCATCCACATCGAGCCGGGCTGGGAAACCGCGCTGGAGGCGGTGCTGCGCGAGCGCCTGAATGCGCTGGAGGTCGGCCGGCTGGAGACGGTCAAGGCCTTTGCGCTGGATGCGCCGCCGGCCAAGCTGGCCTTCTACACGCCGCCGGCCGCCGGGCTGGTCAATGCCCACCAGACGCTGCCGCGCCTGAGCGACCTGCTGCGCCTGCAGGACGCCGGCCTGAAGGCCCTGCTCAACGACTGGCTGGAGGGCGTCTACACCGCCGCGTCGATGGACGAGGCGCTGGCCAGCCGCAGCCGGCTGACGCACGGCGAGGTCATCGTGACCCAGGCCGGCCACGCGGTCAGCCAGTTCGCGGTGAGCTTCCACGCGCCCGACTCCGAGCAGGCCGGCATGCTGGCGCGCGCCCAGGAGATCGAGAACCTGGAGCGCAGCGGCCGGGCCCAGGCGCTGCTGGCCGACGAGGCGCGCACGGCGCTGGTGCGCGCCGAGGCGGCCTACAGCGAGGCCTCCCAGCACCTGGCGCGTGCGCGCCGCGAGGCCAGCGATGCGCAGGGCGAGGCGCACCGGCTGCAGGTCGAGGTGCTGCGGCTGACGCAGCAGTCCGAGCAGGCCCGCCTGCGCCGCGGCCAGCTGGACGCGGAGCTGGCCGAGATCGACCAGCAGCTCGAGGACATCGAGGAGCGCCGCATGACCGGCGAGGCCCGCTTCGAGGAGCTCGACATGGCGCTGGCCACCGAGCAGGAGCGCCACGCCGAGCTGGAGGAGCAGGTCATCGAGGCCGAGCGCCGCCTGGCCGGTGCGCGCGAGCAGTTGCGCAGCCTGGAGCGCGAGGCGCAGGAGGCGCAGTTCCAGGCCCGCGCGCTGGCCGCGCGGCGAGGTGAGTTGCAGCGCTCGATCGAGACCGCCGACCAGCAGATCCGCGCCAACGAGGGCTCGATCGAGACCCTGGCCGACGAGCTCGCCCGGCTGGACGACGCCGCCGCGCAGGACGGCCTGCAGGAGGCGCTGGCGCTGCGCATCGAGCGCGAGGGCGTGCTGTCGGCCGCCCGCACACGCTACGACGAGCTGTCGCTGCAATTGCGCCGCGCCGACGAGACGCGCATGAGCCACGAGCGCAGCCTGCAGCCGCTGCGCGACGAGATCACCCGCCTGCAGCTGGAAGAGCAGGCCGCGCAGCTGGGCGGCGCGCAGTACCTGGAGCAGCTGGTCGCCGCGGGTGTCGACCTGGAGGCGCTGGCCCAGGGTATCGCCCATGGCGCCCAGGGCGAGGTCAAGCTCTACGGCCTGCAGACCGAGATCGACCGCATCAACCGCGATATCGCCGCGCTGGGTGCCGTCAACCTGGCCGCGCTGGAGGAGCTGAGTGCCGCGCGCGAGCGCAAGGGCTTCCTGGACGCGCAGAACGACGACCTGACGCGGGCCATGACCACGCTGGAGGATGCGATCCACAAGATCGACATCGAGACGCGCGACCTGCTGAAGTCGACCTTCGACCAGGTCAACGAAGGTTTCGGTGAGATGTTCCCGAGCCTGTTCGGCGGCGGCAACGCGAAGCTGGTGATGACCGGCGACGAGATCCTGGACGCGGGCGTGCAGGTGATGGCGCAGCCGCCAGGAAAGAAGAACAGCACCATCCACCTGCTCTCGGGCGGCGAGAAGGCGCTCACCGCGATCGCGCTGGTGTTCGCCATCTTCCTGCTCAACCCGGCGCCGTTCTGCCTGCTCGACGAGGTGGACGCGCCGTTGGACGATGCCAACACCGAGCGCTACGCCAAGCTGGTCAAGAAGATGTCCAGCGGCACGCAGTTCCTGTTCATCTCGCACAACAAGATCGCGATGGAGATGGCCGAGCAGTTGGTGGGCGTGACGATGCAGGAGCAGGGCGTTTCGCGCATCGTCGCGGTGGACATGGAGGCGGCGCTGTCGATGGCCGACCACGCCTGAACCGGGGCCGTGCGAGCGGGTGTTTTGCACGGTTGGGGCCCGGGCATCAGGCATCATCCGGGCTCCGACCGGGTGCCAACCGGTCGGAATCCCGTAACGACCCCGAGGACCGCGCGCGTCAACGATGAAATCGCTGCAACTCTGGCTGGCTGTGCTGGGCGGGCTGGTGCTCGCCGCCGTGATCGCCCATGGGGCCTGGCAGACCCGCCGCGCCGGTGGCGGGCGGCGCCTGCCGCCGCTGGACCCGGCGCCCTCGCGGCACCTGGAACCGCGCTTCGACGATGCCGGTCTGGCCGCCACCGAAGGCGCGCCGACCCCTGACGGGGACCGGGATGGGGCTGCGCCCGTGCCGCCCAAGCCGCCGCGCCGCGTGCACACGGCGCCACGCATCGACGCGCTGGTCGATGCGGTGGCCGCGCTGGCGCTCGACCAGAACGTGTCGGGCGAGACCCTGATCGCCCACCTGCCGCCCAGCCGCCGCGCGGGCGGCAAGCCCTTCATCATCGAGGGCCGGCACAGCGAGACTGGCGAGTGGGAACCTCCCGCGCCCGACACCTGGTACCGCGAGGTGCAGGCCGGCGTACAGCTGGCCAACCGGCTGGGGCCGCTCAACGAGATCGAGTACTCCGAGTTCGTGCAGAAGATCCAGGCCTTCGCCGACGCGATCGGCGCCATGCCGGACTTCCCCGACATGCTCGACGTGGTTGCGCGCGCCCGCGAGCTGGATGCCTTCGCCAGCGAGCACGACGCCCAGCTGGCCATGCGCCTGCAGCCCCGTCGCAACCCCTGGCCGCTGCCCTTCGTGCAGCAGCACGCCTCGCGCCACGGCTTCGTGCCCGGCGCCACGCCCGGCCGGCTGGTGCTGCCGGGCAACGACGAGGGCGCACCGCCCATGCTGGCGCTGCAATTCGACCCCCAGGCCGCACTGGCCGACGACCCGCGCCTGGCGCGCGTCGACGAGGTCACGCTGGTGTTCGACGTGCCGCACACCGCGGCGGCCGAGCAGCCCTTCAACGCCTGGTGCGCCGCCGGGCGGGCGCTGGCGCTGGGCCTGGATGCCCTGGTCAGCGACGACAAGGGCCAGCCGCTGCACCCGGATGCCTTCCCGATGGTCGGCTCGGAGCTGGGCGAGCTCTACGAGCACCTGGCCGAGCGCGATCTGCCGGCCGGCTCGGCCGCGGCGCGGCGGCTGTTCAGCTGACAGGCGCTGCAACCTCACCTGGGGTGAGCGGCTCGAAGCGCTCGATGATGCGCGGCCCGACGCGGCCCGTTGGCAGCGCCTGCATGGCAGCCTCGATGAGCGCGCAGGCGGCGGCATCCAGCCCGCCAGGGCGGCGGTAGATCTCCATCCAGGTCGCTTCGGCGCCGCGCGGGACGGCGTCGGCCCGCCGCAGCAGGCCGGTCTGCAGCCCGTCGATGCCGGTGCGCAGCAGGGCCTGCTGGCCCTCGACCTGCGCGCGGGCCGCCTCGCCCTGGGCCGGGTCGATGCGGTAGTAGACGTACAGCTCGACCATGCCGTGCAGGGGCCCTTCAGGCGGTGGCCGCTTCCTGCGGCAGCGCGTAGGGCAGGGGCAGCAACCGCAGCAACGGGCCCTCGCTGGCGCCCAGGTGCAGGCTGCCGGTGTCGGTGGCGGCGATCTTCAACTCGGCGATCAGGCGCCAGCCACCGCCGAGCGGATCTGCAGCGGCCGTCGCCACCTGCCCGGCGGGCTGGCCGGCGTCGCCGCTCCAGAACACCTCCTGGCCGGGCAGGGCGGGGGCATCACCCGCGAGCAGGAAGGCGCGGCGCTTGAGCTTGCCCAGGTAGTGGCTGCGCGCCACGATCTCCTGGCCGGGGTAGCACCCTTTCTTGAAATCGACGCCGCCCACCAGCTCGTAGTTCAGCATCTGCGGCACGAACTGCCCGGACGTGGCGGCCACCACCGGGGCGACGCCCGAGGACACTTCCAGCCAGGCCCAGGCCGCAGCGTCCAGCGCCGGCAGGCCGGCCAGCAGGGCGTCCGCCTCGGCCACCGGGCCGATCCAGAGCCACCGGGGCTGGCCTTCGGCATCGGGCAGGCGGATCAGCATCGCGCCGCCACGGTCCGCCTTGGCCCAGGTGGCGGCCGGCGCCTCGGCGCCAAGCGCCTGGGCAGCGGCCGGGCCCGCCAAGCCGACCGCGACCAGCTCGCCAGCGGCATCGCTGAGCTTGGCCTTGGCGCGCATCACGAACATGCCCAGGCGCTTGAGCGTGGCGGGCAGCAGATCGGCACTGCAGGCCAGCCAGAACTCCTCGGCTGAATGGCGGCCGACGATCAGGCTGGCGAGCATGCGCCCCTGGGGCGTGCAGTAGGCGGCCAGGCGGGCGCGATCGGCGCCGAGCAGCTTGACGTCGTTGCTGATCTGGCCGTGCAGGAAGGCCGCGGCGTCCGCACCGACGGCACGGATCAGGCCCAGCCCGGGCAGGCGGCAGGCGCCGCCCGCTGAGGTCGTGGTGGCAGGAGAGGCGATGGTGTCCATGCGCTCATTATCATCAGCGACCATGGAACAGCGCCCCACCGGGAATTGGTTGCAACGGCACGCACGCCCGCCGGGCAGGGGGGGCAGGGCGCAGGGCCGGCTGCTGTCCGCCTTGCTGATCCTCGTGCTGCTGCTGGCCGTCGGCACGGCCGCGCTGGTGGGCTGGTGGCTTCACCAGCCGCTGGAGCTGGCGCAGGGCACGGTGGAGCTGGAGGTGGAGCCCGGCCAGTCGCCGCGCGAGATCGCGCGCAGCGCCGTGGCCGGTGGCGTGCAGGTGCAGCCCTTCCTGCTCTACCAGTGGTTCCGCTGGTCGGGCCAGGCGCGGCAGATCCGTGCCGGCAGCTACGAGATCACCCCGGGTACCACCCCACGCGGCCTGCTGCGCAAGCTGGTGGTGGGCGACGAGAGCCTGGCCACGCTGCGGCTGATCGAGGGCTGGACCTTCCGCCAGGTGCGCGCCGAGTTGCAGCGCACCGCCGGCCTGAAGCTGCAGACCTCCGGCATGAGCGAGGCGGAACTCATGGCCGCCCTCGGTGCGCCCGGCGTGCCGGCCGAAGGGCGCTTCTTCCCGGACACCTACGCCTTCTCCAAGGGCAGCAGCGACCTGGCGGTGCTCAAGCGTGCGCAAGCGGCGATGCAGCGCCGCCTGCAGGCGGCCTGGGAGCAGCGCGCGCCCGACTCACCGCTGAAGTCTGCCGAGCAGTTGCTGACGCTGGCCTCGATCGTCGAAAAGGAAACCGGCCGCGCCGCCGACCGCCCCCAGATCGCCGGGGTGTTCCTGAACCGGCTGAAGATCGGCATGCCGCTGCAGACCGACCCCAGCGTGATCTACGGCCTGGGCGAGGCCTTCGATGGCAACCTGCGCAAACGCGACCTGCAGGCCGACACGCCCTACAACACCTACACCCGCCAGGGCCTGCCGCCCACGCCGATCGCCATGCCCGGGCGCGACGCCCTCTGGGCGGTGGTCCAGCCCATGCCGACCAAGGCGCTGTACTTCGTCGCCCGCGGGGACGGCAGCAGCGAGTTCAGTGCCACGCTGGCCGAACATAATCGCGCCGTGGACAAGTACCAGCGCAAGGCCCAGCAGCCGTGACATCGCCCGAATTGACGACGCCCGGCCCATCAACCCCAGCTCCCTTGGCAGGAGCAGCAGGCCCGGCGGGCCCGGCAAGCTGCTTCGTGACCGTCGAGGGCATCGACGGGGCTGGCAAGACCAGCCATGTGGACGCGATCGCCGAGCGCTGGCTGGCCCGCGGCCTGGAGGTGCTGCGCACCCGCGAGCCCGGCGGCACGCCGCTGGCCGAGGCGCTGCGTGAGCTCTTCCTGCACCGCCGCATGGACGCGTTGACCGAGGCGCTGCTGGTCTTCGCCGCCCGGCGCGACCACCTCGTGCAGGTGATCGAGCCGGCGTTGGCGCGTGGCGCGGTGGTGCTCTGCGACCGCTTCACCGATGCCACCTTCGCCTACCAGGGCAGCGGGCGCGGCTTCGACCAAGGCGTGCTGGCGCAGCTGGAGGCCTGGGTGCAGCAGGGCCGCCAGCCCGACCTGACGCTGTGGTTCGACCTCGACCCTGCCACCGCCGCCCAGCGCCGCGCCGCCGCCCGCACGGCCGACCGGTTGGAGGCCGAGTCGCTGGACTTCTTCGCCCGCGTGCGTGCCGGTTATGCCGGGCGCGCCGCGGCCGATCCGGCCCGCTTCGCCCGGCTGGAGGCTGGCGGCACGCTGGAGCAGGTGCGCGCCCAGGTGCTGGCCGTGCTGGAGGCGCGCGGATGGTGAGCTCGACCCGCCGTTCGGCGCCGGCCCGCGAGTCGGCCGCTTCCGCCGCTGCAGCAGCGCCGCGCCCGCCGCTGCCCTGGCTGGATGCACCGCTGGCCCAGGTGCTGGCGACCCAGCGCGCGCATGCGCTGCTGGTGTACGGCCCGCAGGGCGTCGGGCAGCTGGATTTCGCACTCGGCCTGGCCCGTGCCTGGCTCTGCGAGACGCCCGCTGCGGCGCGCCCGCAGGGCCTGGCCTGCGGCCACTGCGCGGCCTGCCACCTGGTGGACGAACGCAGCCACCCCGACCTGCGGCTGATCGTGCCCGAGGCGCAGCGCGCCGAGGCCGGCCTGCCGGTGGACGAGGCCGGCAGCGACGACGAGGGCAAGAAGCGCAAGCCCAGCCGCGAGATCAAGGTCGACCAGATCCGCACCGCGCTGAACTTTGCCGAACTCACCGCCGGCCGGGCGGCGCACAAGGTGCTGGTCCTGTTCCCGGCCGAGGCGATCAACCCGATCGCTGCCAACGCCCTGCTCAAGACACTGGAGGAGCCTGGCGCGATGCGCTTCGTGCTGGCCAGCGGGGCACCGCAGGCGCTGCTGCCCACCATCCGCAGCCGCTGCCAGGCGGTGCAGCTGCAGATGCCCACGCGCGAAGAGGCACTGGCCTGGCTCGGCGCGCAGGGGGTCGCGGATGCCGCCGTGCTGCTCGATGCGGCGGGCGGGCAGCCGCAGGCGGCACTGGCTTTGCATGCCGCCGGGCTGGACGCTGCGGCTTGGCGCCAGTTTCCCCAGTGGGCCGCGCAGGGCCAGGCCGCGCCCGTGGCCGGCTGGCCGCTGCCGCTGCTGATCGATGCACTGGCCAAGCTCTGCCACGACCGCGCGCTGGTCACCCTGGGCCAGCCCGCGCGCTACTTTGCCCACAGCGAGCTGCGAGCGGGCAACCTGGACGCGCTCACCCGCTGGGCGGCCGACCTGCGCCGCCGCTCGCGTGTGGCCGAGCACCCTTTCAGTGCCGGCCTGGCGGTCGAGGCGCTGATGCTGCAGGCCCGCCTGTGACGGGCACCGGGCCTGCCACTGGCGCAGTGACAGCGGGCCAGACAAGCGGGCCGGGCAGGCCATGCGGCCCGGTGGCGCAGGGCGAGCCCGGGATTGGTGCGGTTTTTCGCGCTCAGTTCTCACGCTCAGGCACCTGAGGGCCCGATAAACTGCCTACCCATGAACGAGCCCGTTTCCCGTCCCTTCGCGAACAGCACGGTGGCGCCCAGCACGCCGCGCCCCAGCGTCATCCAGCTGGTGTTCAGGGAAAAGGGGGCGCTGTACGCGGCCTACATCCCGCTGTTCGCCGAAGGCGGCCTGTTCGTGCCCACCACGAGGGAGTACCGCCTGGGCGAGGACGTCTACCTGCTGCTGACGCTGCCCGATGACCCGCAGCGCTACCCGGTGGCCGGCAAGGTGGCCTGGCTGACGCCGGCCAATGCCTCGGGCGGGCGTACCCAGGGCGTGGGCGTGCGCTTTCCCAGCGACGAGAAGACGCGCGCGCTGCGCGTGCGCATCGAGGAAATGCTCGGCACGGCGATCCAGTCGGCCAAGCCCACCCAAACGATCTGATCTCCCACTCCCCGTAGCGGCTGACGCCGCTCCCCTCGAAGGGGGGCGCCGCCAGTGGACCGGCAAAGCCGGATCCTCGGCCGATGCTGGCTGATCTCACAGCGCTACGGAACCTGCGCGGCTTCCCCTCACGATGTACATCGATTCCCACTGCCACCTGAGCTTCCCCGAACTGCAGCAGCGTCTGCCTGAGATCCGCGCCGCGATGGCCGAGGCGCAGGTCGACCGCGCCCTGTGCATCTGCACCACGCTGGAGGAGTTCGACGCGGTGCACGGCCTCGCGCTGGCGCATGACAACTTCTGGGCCACGGTGGGCGTGCACCCGGACAACGAAGGGGTCACCGAACCCACCGTGGAGGACCTGGTCGAGCGCGGCCGGCGCGAGCGCGTGGTGGCGGTGGGCGAGACCGGGCTGGACTACTACCGCATCGGCGAGCGCAGCCTGGCGGACATGGCCTGGCAGCGTGAGCGCCTGCGCGTGCACGTGCGTGCGGCCCGCCAGCTTGGCAAGCCGCTGGTGATCCACACCCGCAGTGCCTCGGCCGACACGCTGGCCATCCTGCGCGAGGAGGGGGCCGATCAGGTCGGCGGCGTGTTCCATTGCTTCACCGAGACTCAGGCGGTGGCCGATGCCGCCCTGGACCTGGGCTTCCACATCTCGTTCTCCGGCATCCTGACCTTCCGCAACGCGCAGGACCTGCGTGACGTGGCCATGCGCGTGCCGCTGGAGCGCTGCCTGATCGAGACCGACAGCCCCTACCTGGCGCCCATGCCCTACCGCGGCAAGCTCAACACGCCGGCGCTGGTGCCCTACGTGGCGGCCGAGCTGGCGCGGCTCAAGCAACGGGATGTGGCAGAAGTGGCAGAAGTGACCAGCCGAAATGCCGAGCGACTGTTCGGCCTGACGGCCTCCAGCGCGTAGCCGACGGCGTCGGGCGGCAGCGGGCAGGATCCGGATTGCACGCCCAAGTCATTGATTCGGCAGGGAAAAACTGCATGACTGTGGCCGGGGAGGGCTCCCCGGGAGTGGCCATCGCCGACGCACAACGGCAGGCTGCCTGACGTCCTTGTCAGACAAATTCCGACACGGTTTTTCGTGTTTGGGCCACTGCCGCGGCGGGGCAGGGATCTCTACAGTGAGCTCCATCGACAACGCCACCGACCCAAGGAGCCCACCATGACCGCACTGCACCACGCCCATCCCTTCGCCGTGATGATGAACCCGGAAGCCGTGCTGCAGGCGGTGGAGCGCTCCGAGCGCATGCAGCGCCTGCAGCGCCGCGTGTGCCGCCCGCTCGACAAGCCGCTGATCCCGCGGGTGGCTGCGGATGCCCTGGCCTACGACCAGGCGATCGACGACGAGTCTGACGAGGACCTGTCCGGCCAGGCCTGAACGACCCGGCTCGCCCGGCACGTCTGGTTCGACGTGCCCCGGCCCCCGCGGCAGCGCGCTTTGCTGCCCGGCGGCCGTGCTAAAAACGCCGATCCCGCGCCGGGCCCCTTGAGGGCCGCTGGCGCCAACCCGCCCAGGCCCCGTGTCCGGGCCGTGAAGGATCGGTGATGACCGTCAGGACCCTCCTGAAAATGGGCGACCCGCGGCTGCTGAGGGTGGCCCGGCCCGTGCTGCAGTTCGGTACGCCCGAGTTGCAGGCGCTGCTGCGTGACATGGAAGACACCATGGCTTCGGCCGGCGGTGTCGGCCTGGCGGCGCCGCAGATCGGCGTCGACCTGGCGGTGGTGGTCTTCGGCTTCGAGCGCAGCGAGCGCTACCCGGATGCACCCCCCGTGCCGCGCACCGTGCTGATCAACCCACAGATCACGCCGCTGGGCGATGACGAGGAGGAGGGCTGGGAGGGCTGCCTCTCGGTGCCCGGCCTGCGGGGCGTGGTGCCGCGCTTTGCGCGCATCCGCTACAGCGGCTTCGACGAGGTGGGCCGGCGCATCGAGCGCGAGGCCGAGGGCTTCCACGCCCGCGTGGTGCAACACGAGTGCGACCACCTGATCGGCAAGCTGTACCCGATGCGGGTGCGTGATTTCGCCCGCTTCGGTTTCACCGAGGTGCTGTTCCCCGCGCTGGAGTCCGGTGGCGATGACTGATTCCGCGTCCGAGGCGCCAGCAGCTGACTGGCTGCTGGGCGTCGACCTGGGGGGCACCAAGATCGAGGTGGCGCTGCTGGATGCCGAGGGCACCTTCCAATTGCGCGAGCGCCTGCCCACGCCGCGGGGAAACTACGGCGCCACGCTGGAGACGATCGCGGCGCTGGTCGAGCGCGCCGATGCGCATGCGGCCGCGGCGGGCCGCGGGCCGCGGCCGCTGCCGCTGGGCATGGCGATTCCTGGCGCGGTGTCGGCGCTGACGGGCCGCATCAAGAACGCCAACTCGCTGGCCCTGAACGGCCAGGACCTTCAGCAGGACCTGGAGCAGCGCCTGCAGCGGCCGGTGCGGCTGCAAAACGATGCCAACTGCCTGGCGGTCAGCGAGGCGGTGGACGGCGCCGGGGCCGGCGTGGCGATGGTGCTGGGCGTGATCCTGGGCACCGGCTCAGGGGCCGGCATCGCGATCGACGGTCGCGCCTGGCGCGGCTGCAACAGCGTCGGCGGCGAATGGGGCCACAACCCGCTGCCCTGGCTGCGGGCCGAGTGGGGCGAGTGGCCCGGCCCGGCCTGCTGGTGCGGGCAATCCGGCTGCATCGAGGCCTGGGTCAGCGGCCCCGGGTGGGCCGCGGCGCACCTGCGCGAGACGGGCCATGCCTGCTCCACCGAGCAGATCGTGGCGGCGATGCGCGCTGGCGACGCCCAGGCGCGCGAGGGCTTCGAGCGCCAGGCCGACCGGCTGGCGCGTGCGCTGGCGCACGTCATCAACCTGCTGGACCCCGAGGTGATCGTGCTCGGCGGCGGCCTGAGCAACGTCAGCGAGCTCTACGAGGCGGTCCCGGCGCGCTGGGGCGCCTATGTCTTTTCGGACGCGGTCCAGACCGCACTGCGCCCGGCCCGGCATGGCGACTCGTCCGGCGTGCGCGGCGCCGCCTGGCTGTGGCGACCCTGATTCGACCCTGACCTGAAACCGAAGCGGCGGCCGGGTCCGGCTCAGCCGCCGGCCTTGCCCGCCTTCAGCAGCGTCATCGCGGTGCCCACCAGCGCCGAAACCTCGCCCATGTGGCCCGGCACGATCATGGTGTTGTTCTTCTGCGCCAGTTGCGCGTAGGCCTCGACGGCCTTCTCGGCGACCTTTAACTGCACGGCCTGCTCCCCGCCAGGCTGCTGGATGGCCGCGGCGATCTGCCGGATGGCAGCGGCGCTGGCCTCGGCCACGGCCAGGATGGCGGCGGCCTGGCCCTGGGCCTGGTTGATCTCGGCCTGCTTCTGGCCTTCGGAGCGGGCGATGTAGGCCTCGCGCTCGCCGGTGGCGATGTTGATCTGCTCCTGGCGCCGGCCCTCGGAGGCGGCGATCAGGGCCCGCTTGCCGCGCTCGGCGGTGATCTGCGCCTGCATCGCGTGCAGGATCTCGGCCGGCGGGGTCAGGTCCTTGATCTCGTAGCGCAGCACCTTGACGCCCCAGTTGGAGGCGGCCTCGTCGAGCGCGCTGACCACCTGGGCGTTGATCATCTCGCGCTCTTCGAAGGTGCGGTCCAGCTCCATGCGGCCAATCACGCTGCGCAGCGTGGTCTGCGCCAACTGGGTGATCGCCATCACGTAGTTGCTGCTGCCGTAGCTGGCGCGCATCGGGTCAGTGACCTGGAAGTAGAGGATGCCGTCCACCTGCAGCTGGGTGTTGTCCTTGGTGATGCAGACCTGGCTGGGCACGTCCAGCGGGATTTCCTTGAGCGAGTGCCGGTAGGCCACCTGGTCCACGAAGGGCACCAGGAAGTTCAGGCCGGGCGCCAGCGTGGCGTTGAACTTGCCCAGGCGCTCGACCACCCAGGCGTGCTGCTGGGGCACGACCTTGACTGAGCGCACGACGAAGAGCACCGCGATGCCGAGCAGGAGGAAGGCGACGAGTTCCATGGTGGATTCCGTTCGGTGGTGAAGGGGCCGTTCAGCGGCCGAGCAGCAGCACATTGCCGTCGAGCGCGCGGATGACGTGCTCGCCCGGCTCCGGCGGACCGCCCCCGGCCCAGCGGGCCTGCCAATCGGCCCCCCGGTAGTGCACATGCGTGCGCCCGGCGGCGTCCCAGGCAGTGACCATGACGTGCTCGCCGACATCGAGCTGGATGTCGTGGTTGGCGCCAGGGGCGGGCGGCGCAGGCTGCCTCGCCCGGTACAGGTGCCAGGCCACCACAGCCGCGCCGCCCACCAGCGCGGCAGTCAGCAGCTGGGCGCTCAGGGCCAGACCGGCATGGGCGGCCAGGGCGCCGCCGGCCAGGCCCAGTGACACCATCAGCAGGTAGAACGTGCCGGTGGTCAGTTCGGCCAGCACCAGCATGGCGGTGGCGATCCACCAGAGGACGGCAGGCGACATCGGCGCTCCTTGGCCCGCGGCACCGCGGCTGCGGCACGGCCCGGGCATGCCGGGGCAGTGTACGCCCGGGCTCCTCCGTATTGACACTCAGGGGCGACGGGCCGTTGGATGCCTGTCGGGGTGTTGGTGGTCGTCATGGAAATGCCGCGGCATGGGCCTACACTGCGCGCCTTGTTTTCCCGCGGCGGTGGACCCGCCGCGACCTCGTTGTCTTTGCCGAACACCGCCATGCAGCGCTTTCATTTCCCCATCGTCATCATCGACGAGGACTTCCGCTCGGAAAACACCTCGGGCCTGGGCATCCGGGCCCTGGCGCAGGCGATCGAGAAGGAGGGTTTCGAGGTGCTGGGCGCCACGAGCTATGGCGACCTGAGCCAGTTCGCTCAGCAGCAGAGCCGTGCCGGCGCCTTCATCCTCTCGATCGACGACGAGGAGTTCACCCCCGGCCCCGAGCTCGACCCCGCGGTGCTGAGTCTGCGCAAGTTCATCGAGGAGATCCGCTGGCGCAACGCCGACATTCCGATCTACATCTACGGCGAGACGCGCACCAGCCAGCACATCCCGAACGACATCCTGCGCGAGCTGCACGGCTTCATCCACATGTTCGAGGACACGCCGGAGTTCGTGGCGCGCCACATCATCCGCGAGTCCAAGAGCTACCTCGACGGGCTGGCGCCGCCCTTCTTCAAGGAGCTGATGGACTACGCCCAGGACGGCTCCTACTCCTGGCACTGCCCGGGGCACTCGGGTGGCGTGGCCTTCCTGAAGAGCCCGGTGGGGCAGATGTTCCATCAGTTCTTCGGCGAGAACATGCTGCGCGCGGACGTGTGCAACGCCGTCGAGGAACTGGGCCAGCTGCTCGACCACACCGGTCCGGTGGCGCAGAGCGAGCGCAATGCGGCGCGCATCTTCAACGCCGACCACTGCTTCTTCGTCACCAACGGCACCAGCACCTCGAACAAGATGGTCTGGCACCACACGGTGGCCCCGGGCGACGTGGTGGTGGTGGACCGCAACTGCCACAAGTCCATCCTGCATTCGATCATCATGACCGGGGCGGTCCCCGTGTTCATGACGCCTACGCGCAACCACTACGGCATCATCGGGCCGATCCCGCAGAGTGAATTCACCCGCGAGGCCATCGAGGCCAAGATCGCCGCCAACCCGCTGCTGGCCGGCGTCGATGCGAAGGCGGTCAAGCCGCGCATCCTGACGCTGACGCAGAGCACCTACGACGGCGTGCTCTACAACACCGAGACCATCAAGCAGATGGTCGACGGCTGGATCCCCAACCTGCACTTCGACGAGGCCTGGCTGCCGCACGCGGCCTTCCACGGCTTCTACGGCAGCTACCACGCGATGGGCAAGAAGCGCGCGCGGCCGAAGGAGGCGGTGGTCTATGCCACCCAGTCCACCCACAAGCTGCTGGCCGGCATCAGCCAGGCCTCGCAGGTGCTGGTGCAGGACTCGCAGACGGTGCAGCTGGACCGCCACCTCTTCAACGAGGCCTACCTGATGCACAGCTCCACCAGCCCGCAGTACGCGATCATCGCTTCGTGCGATGTCGCCGCGGCGATGATGGAGCCCCCGGGCGGCACCGCGCTGGTCGAGGAGAGCATCAAGGAGGCGCTGGACTTCCGCCGCGCGATGCGCAAGGTCGAGGACGAGTTCGGTCTCGACTGGTGGTTCAAGGTCTGGGGACCGGAAGCGCTGGCCCCGGAGGGCATCGGCCGGGCGGATGGCTGGATGCTGCATGCCAACGAGAATTGGCATGGCTTTGGCGATATCGCCCCGGGCTTCAACATGCTGGACCCGATCAAGTCCACCCTGATCACGCCGGGGTTGGACATGTCGGGCGACTTCGCCGAGACCGGCATCCCGGCAGCGATCGTCACCAAGTACCTGGCCGAGCACGGCGTGGTGGTGGAGAAGACGGGGCTGTACTCCTTCTTCATCATGTTCACCATCGGCATCACCAAGGGCCGCTGGAACACGCTGCTGACCGCGCTGCAGCAGTTCAAGGACGACTACGACCGCAACCAGCCGATCTGGCGCATCCTGCCGGAGTTCGCCGCCAAGTTCCCGATGTACGAGCGCATGGGCCTGCGCGACCTCTGCCAGGCGATCCACCAGAGCTACGCCCAGGGCGACATCGCACGGCTGACCACCGAGGTGTACCTGTCGGACGTCGAGCCGGCGATGAAGCCCAGCGAGGCCTACGCCCACATCGCCCACCGCAAGACCGAGCGGGTGGAAATCGACCAGCTCGAAGGGCGCATCACCACCGCGCTGCTCACGCCCTACCCGCCGGGCATCCCGCTGCTGATCCCGGGCGAGCGTTTCAACAAGCGCATCGTCGACTACCTGCGCTTCACCCGCGCCTTCAACGATCGCTTCCCGGGCTTCCACACCGACGTGCACGGCCTGGTCGAGCAGGACCTGGGGGCCGGGCTGCGGCGCTACTACGTCGATTGCGTGGCGCAGTGAGGGCCGCTCCCCGGTGGCAGAGGCATTGCTGAAGCGCGGCGGCGCGTCGACTTGCGACAGCTCAGGTCGATGTGCGACCGGCCCCGGGTTACAGCGGATTACATGGCAAGATCGTTTCCACCCACGCTCATGACACCTTCCATGCCTGCAGCCAGACACGATCCCGCGTTCCTCGACGACGACAACCTGCAGGCCCTGCTGCAGGCCCGTCATGGCGATCCCTTCTCGGTGCTTGGCATGCACCAGGCCGGGGAGGCCGTTGTCGTGCGTGCCCTGCTGCCGGGCGCCCATGCCGTGACCGTGCTGGACGCGCGCGGCCGCCGGGTGGCCGACCTGCAGCGCCTGGCGGGCACGCCGCTGTTCGCCGCCGTGATGCCGCGGCGGCGCAACCCCTTTGCCTACCGCCTGCGCGTGACCTGGGAGGGCCCCAACGGCGAGCCCGCCCACGCGCTGGACATGGAGGATGCCTACCGCTTTCCGCCGCTGATCGGCGAGATGGACATCTGGCTGCTCGCCGAAGGCACCCACCAGCGCCCCTATGAGTGGATGGGCGCGCACCTGAACACCGTGGACGGCGTCGAGGGCACGCGCTTCGCCGTCTGGGCGCCCAGCGCCCGGCGCGTCTCGGTGGTGGGCGACTTCAACCAGTGGGACGGCCGCCGCCACATGATGCGGCTGCGCCACGAGTGCGGTGTGTGGGAGCTGTTCCTGCCACAGGTGGGCGAGGGCGATCTCTACAAGTTCGAGATCCTTGGCGCCGATGGCGAGTTGCACGTCAAGGCCGACCCCTTCGCCTTCCATGCCGAGGTGCGCCCGCAGACCGCTTCGTCGGTGCAGCGCCTGCTGCCCGGCCTGGCCGGCAGTGCGGAGCGCCAGCGCGCCAATGCGCTGGACGCGCCCATCAGCGTCTACGAGGTGCACCTGGGCTCCTGGCGCCGCGGCCCCGAGGGGCGCTGGCTGACCTACCGCGAGCTGGCCGAGCAGCTGGTGCCCTACGTCCGCGACCTGGGGTTCACCCACCTGGAACTCATGCCGGTGCACGAGCACCCCTTTGACGGCTCCTGGGGCTACCAACCCACCGGCCTGTATGCGCCGACCTCGCGCTTTGGTACGCCGGCCGATTTCCGCGCCTTCGTCGAAGCGGCCCACGCCGCCGGCCTGGGGGTGATCCTGGACTGGGTGCCGGCGCACTTCCCCAGCGACGCCCACGGCCTGGCGAAGTTCGATGGCACCTGCCTGTACGAGCACGCCGACCCGCGCGAGGGCTTCCACCAGGACTGGAACACGCTGATCTACAACTACGGCCGCACCGAGGTGCGCAGCTACCTGGTCGGCAACGCGCTGTACTGGATCGAGCGCTACGGCATTGACGGCCTGCGCGTGGACGCGGTGGCCTCGATGCTCTACCGCGACTACAGCCGCAAGGAGGGCGAGTGGATCCCGAACCGCTACGGTGGGCGCGAGAACCTGGAGGCCATCGAGTTCCTGCGGCGCATGAACCGCACCGTGGGCGTGGTGCGGCCGGAGGCGATCACGCTGGCCGAGGAGTCCACCGCCTTCCCGTCGGTGACCCGCCCGCCCAGTGACGACCTGCAGGGCGGCGGCCTGGGCTTCCACTTCAAGTGGAACATGGGCTGGATGAACGACACGCTGAGCTACTTCGCCCACGAGCCGGTGCACCGCGTCCATCACCACGACCAGATCCGCTTCTCGCTGGTCTATGCGTTCAGCGAGAACTTCATGCTGCCGCTCTCGCACGACGAGGTGGTGCACGGCAAGGGCTCGCTGATCGGCAAGATGCCGGGCGACGACTGGCAGAAGTTTGCCAACCTGCGCGCCTACTACGGCTTCATGTGGAGCCACCCGGGCAAGAAGCTGCTCTTCATGGGCTGCGAGCTTGGCCAGTGGCGCGAGTGGGACGCCGAGTCCAGCCTGGACTGGCACCTGCTCGACGAGCCCTCGCCCAACCAGGCCCGCCACGCGGGGCTGCAGCGCCTGGTGCGCGACCTCAACCTGGTGATGCGCGCCGAGCCGGCCCTGCACCAGCTGGACGTGAGCCCCGAGGGCTTCGACTGGATCAGCCACGATGACGCCCAGCACTCGGTGCTGGCATTCCAGCGCCGTGCCCGTGACAGCCGGCCGGTCGTGGTGGTGTGCAACTTCACCCCGGTGCCCCGCCTGGGCTGGCGCATCGGCGTGCCCTACGCCGGCACCTGGCGGGAGCTGATCAACAGCGACGACGAGGTCTACGGTGGCTCCGGCGTGGGCAACGGCGCGATGGCCAGCACGGCGGGCGACTGGCAGGGCCAGGGGCAGTCGATCGTGCTCGACCTGCCGCCGCTGGCGACGGTGATGCTGGTGTGTGGGCAGTGAGCCCCGGCCGGCCGTGGCCCCTCGGGGCCACGATCTGCCCTGACCCGACGACCCCTGACTCGACGACGTCTGCCGGTGACGGGAGCGAGGGCGTCAACTTTGCCGTCTGGGCACCGGACGCCCATGGTGTCGACCTTTGCCTCTTCGACGCCTCCGGCACCCACGAGCAGCGACGCCTGGGCCTGAGCGCCTGCAACGAAGGCGTCTGGCACGGCTGGGTGGCCGGCCTGGGTGAGGGCTGCGTCTACGGCTGGCGGGTGCACGGGCCCTGGGCGCCCGAGCGCGGCCACCGTTTCAACCCGGCCAAGTTGCTGCTCGACCCCTACGCCCAGGAGGTGGTGGGGCGCTACGCCGAGCACGAGGAGGGCGACCTGGCGCGCTACCTCGGCCACGACGCCCAGGAGCCGAGCCTGCCCGACGGGCGCGACAACGCCGCGATCGCGCTGAAGGCCCGGGTGCTGCCCCGGGTGGTTGCGGACCTCGGCCACCAGCCCCTGGTGCCGCGTTCACGCACCGTGCTCTACGAGGTGCATGTGCGCTCGTTGACGCGGCTGCACCCGGACATCCCGCCCGAACTGCAGGGCAGCTACGCCGCGCTGGCCCACCCGGCGATGCTGGCGCACTACCGCGAGCTGGGCATCACGACCCTGAGCCTGCTGCCGGTGCATGCCCGGGCCGACGAGGAGCGCCTGCAGCGCCTGGGCCTGAGCAACCACTGGGGCTACAGCAGCATCGGCTTCTTCGCTCCCGAGCCGCGCTACTGGAGCGGCTTGCCGGGCACATCGCCGTCGACCGAGTTCCGCGCCGCGGTGCATTCGCTGCACCAGGCGGGCATCGAGGTGGTGCTGGACGTGGTCTACAACCACAGCGCCGAAACCGACGAGCACGGGCCCACCCTGTCGATGCGGGGCCTGGCCAACGCGCGCTACTACCGGCTCGATCCCGCCGACCCCTCGCGCTACCTCAACTGGACCGGCTGCGGCAACGTGCTCGACCTGGGCGAGCCGCGCGTGGTGCAGCTGGTGCTGGACTCGCTGCGGCACTGGGTGCTGTCCTACGGCGTGGACGGCTTCCGCTTCGACCTTGCCACGGTCCTGGGCCGCGGTGCCGGCGGGGGCTTTCACCGGGCGGCGCCGTTTTTCGCCGCACTGCAGGCCGACCCGGTGCTGGCGCGGGTCAAGTGGATCGCCGAGCCCTGGGACCTGGGGCCGCAGGGCTACCAGCTGGGCGGCTTCCCGCCCGGCTGGCTGGAGTGGAACGACCAGTACCGCGACACCCTGCGCGCCTGGTGGCTGCGCGGGGGGGCCGACCGGGGCATGTTCGCGCACCGTTTTGCGGCCTCCAGCGGACAGTTCCACCACAGTGCCCGCGACCCCGGCGCCAGCGTCAATTTCATCGCCGCGCACGATGGCTTCACGCTGCGCGACCTGGTCAGCTACGACCACAAGCACAACGAGCCCAACGGCGAACATAACCACGACGGCCACCACCACAACAGCAGCTGGAACTGCGGCGTCGAGGGCCCGAGCGCCGACCCCACGGTGCAGGCCCTGCGCGCTCGGCTGCAGCGCGCCCTGCTGGCGAGCCTGGCGGTGTCGATGGGCACGCCGATGCTGCTGGCCGGCGACGAACTCGGCCACAGCCAGCGCGGCAACAACAACGCCTACTGCCAGGACAACCCCATCACCTGGCTGGACTGGCCCGAGGCGGACGGCGAGTTGGTCCGGTTCGTCGGCCACTGGATGGGCCTGCGTACGGCCCACCCGGCGCTGCGCATCCCGCGCTGGCTGCGCGGCGGCCTCGGTGACCACCACGACGGCAACGGCCACCTGCCGGCCGGCATGGTGGAGCGCCGGCGCCAGCCTCGCCGGCCTGACGTGATCTGGTGGCACCCCGACGGCCGAGCGCTGCAAGGGGCCGACTGGTCGGGCTGCACCCAGCGCGCCATGGCCATCCAGCTCAGTGATCCACGTGACCCCCAGGCCGCTTCGGCGCTGCTGCTGTTGCAGCCGGATTCGACGCCCTGCCGCTTCCGGCTGCCGCCCGGCCAATGGGTGGCCGCCGCGGCCAGCCACACCCCGGAGGGGGCACCCGACGCAGCCTGCACCCCCACGCCGGATGGCTGGCTGGAAATACCTGCGCAGAGCTTGATCTTGATGCTGGACAAGCCCATTGGGCCAGGGGAGGATGCGCACGTCGCCCCGGAGCCACTGACTGCAACGGGTGCGACACCCGCGGTGCCTGGTCCGTGAACGGGCTTGGCACGACGTTTCCAGGATCCAACGATGACGCCCACCGACTCCCTCGTCGTAGTACCCACCCAGCCCGTGTCCGGCCAACGTCCCGGCACCTCTGGTCTTCGCAAGAAGGTCACGGTCTTCCAGCAGCCACACTACCTGGAGAACTTCGTCCAGGCGCTGTTCGACATCCTGCCCGAGCAGGTCGGCCCGGTTGCCGGCCAGACGCTGGTGCTTGGCGGTGACGGACGCTTCCACAACCGCGTGGCCGTGCAGACCATCCTGCGCATGGCGGCGGCCAATGGCTTCGGCCGGGTGCTGGTGGGGCAGGGCGGCCTGCTGTCCACCCCGGCGGCCAGCGCGGTGATCCGCCGGCACGGCGCCTACGGCGGCATCATCCTCTCGGCCAGCCACAACCCGGGCGGTCCGGACGGTGACTTCGGCATCAAGTACAACATCGCCAACGGTGGCCCGGCCCCCGAGAAGATCACCGAGGCGATCTACGCCCGCACCCAGCAGATCCAGGCCTACCGCACGCTGCCCGGCGTCGCCGAGGTGGACCTGCAGACGCTCGGGCGCAGCGAACTTGGTGCCATGGGGGTCGAGGTCATCGACCCGGTGGCCGACTACGCCGAGCTGATGGAGAAGCTGTTCGACTTCGACGCCATGCGCGCCTGGTTTGCCGCCGGGCACCGCATGCGCTTCGACGCGATGTCCGCCATCGGCGGTCCCTACGCCCGGGCTGTGCTGGAAGGGCGCCTGGGTGCGCCGGTGGGCACGGTGGTCAACGGCGAGCCGCTGGAGGACTTCGGCGGCCACCACCCCGACCCCAACCCGGCGCACGCCACCGAGTTGATCGCGGCGCTGTCGGGCCCCGCTGCGCCGGACTTCGGCGCCGCGTCCGACGGCGATGCCGACCGCAACATGATCCTGGGGCGCGACTTCGTCGTCACGCCCTCCGACAGCCTGGCCGTGCTGGCCGCCAATGCCACGCGGGTGCCGGGCTATCGCGACGGGCTGGCCGGCATCGCCCGCTCCATGCCCACCTCCTGCGCCGCCGATGCGGTGGCCCGGGCCCTGGGCATTCCCTGCTACGAGACGCCCACCGGCTGGAAGTTCTTCGGCAACCTGCTCGACGCCGGCCGCGCCACGCTCTGCGGCGAGGAGAGCTACGGCACCGGCTCCAACCACGTGCGCGAGAAGGACGGCCTCTGGGCCGTGCTGTTCTGGCTCAACCTGCAGGCCGCCACCGGCCAGAGCGTGGAGGCGCTGGTGCGCGCGCACTGGGCCCGCTTCGGGCGCCACTACTACTCCCGCCACGACTGGGAGGGCATCCCGGTCGAGCGCGCCGACGGCCTCATGGCCGCCCTGCGTGCCAGGCTGCCTTCCCTGGCGGGTGGCACGCTGCAGGGCCTGAGGCTGGCCCAGGCCGACGACTTCGCCTACACCGACCCGGTGGACGGCTCGGTGTCGCGGCAGCAGGGCGTGCGCCTGCTGTTCGAAGGCGGCTCGCGCGTCGTCTTCCGGCTGTCGGGCACCGGCACCGAGGGCGCCACGTTGCGGGTCTACCTGGAGCGCTTCGAGGCCGATCCCCAACGGCACGACCTGCCGACGCAGCAGGCCCTGGCCCCCCTGATCGAAGTGGCCGAAGAGGTCGCGGCGATCCGCCAGCACAGCGGCCAGGCCGCGCCCACCGTCATCACCTGAGCCCCCTGCGGGGCACGCCCTGGCGGCCGGTGGATGCCGGCTGGCGGAGGAGGGCGCGCCCGGTGCTGCACCTGCAGCAAGACACCAGCTTCGACTCACAGAAACGCAAGCAAGAGGAGTACCCATGGACATCACCGGTTCCGCCCACAGCCGCACGCTGGCACGCCGCACCCTCGCGCTGGTGCTGGCCGGCGGGCGCGGCTCGCGCCTGAAGGCCCTGACCGACCGCCGTGCCAAGCCGGCCGTGCACTTTGGCGGCAAGTTCCGCATCATCGACTTCGCGCTGTCGAACTGCATCAACTCGGGCATGCGCCGCATCGGCGTGATCACCCAGTACAAGTCGCACTCCCTGCTGCGCCACCTGCAGCGCGGCTGGAGCTTCATGCGCAACGAGCTCAACGAGTTCGTCGACCTGCTGCCTGCGCAGCAGCGCGTGGACGATGAGAGCTGGTACCGCGGCACCGCGGACGCGATTTACCAGAACCTGGACATCATCCGCAACTCCAAGCCGCCCGAGTACATCGTGGTGCTCGCGGGTGACCACATCTACAAGATGGACTACTCCATCATGCTGGCCGACCACGTCGAGAGCGGGCGCAGCGTGACGGTGGGCTGCATCGAGGTGCCGCGCGAGGAGGCCAAGGGCTTCGGCGTGATGGCGATCAACGAGCAGCGCCAGATCGTCGAGTTCGTCGAGAAGCCGGCCAACCCGCCCGCCATGCCCGGCAACCCCGACATGGCGCTGGCCAGCATGGGCATCTACGTCTTCTCGGCCGACTACCTGTACCGACTGCTGGAGGAGGACGCGGCCGACCCGGATTCGGAACACGACTTCGGCAAGAACCTGATCCCGAAGGCGGTATCCGAGGGCCAGGCGCTGGCGCACCCCTTCTCGATGTCGGCGCTGGCCAATCCGCCGTACTCGCGCCCCTACTGGCGCGATGTCGGCACGGTCGACGCCTACTGGGCGGCCAACCTGGACCTGGCTTCGACCACGCCCGAGCTGAACATGTACGACCAGGACTGGCCGATCTGGACCTACCAGGAGCAGCTCGCCCCGGCCAAGTTCGTGCATGACGAGGACGGGCGCCGCGGCGAGGCGATCAACTCGCTGGTCTCCGGCGGCTGCATCGTCTCCGGCGCCACGGTGCGCAACTCGGTGCTGTTCTCCAACGTGCTGGTGCGCTCGTACGGCCAGATCGACGGCGCGGTGGTGCTGCCCGACGTGCAGATCGGTCGCAACTGCCGGCTGCGCAACGTGGTGATCGACCGGCGCTGCAAGCTGCCCGAGGGGCTGGTGGTCGGCGAGGACCCAGTGGAAGACGCTCGCCGTTTCCACCGCACCGAGAACGGCGTGGTGCTGGTCACGCGCCGCATGCTCGCGGCGTTGGACAATCCGGCCGCTTGACCCCTGGATACCTGAAACGGGAGCGTTGAAACCATGCGTGTGCTGCAGGTCTGTGCCGAGATCTTTCCGCTGCTCAAGACGGGCGGCCTGGCCGACGTGGCCGGGGCGCTGCCCCTGGCGCTGCGGCCCCTCGGCGCTGACATGCGCGTGCTGCTGCCGGGCTTCGAGGCCATCCTGAATGGCCTCGAAGACGCGGCGGTGGTGGCCGAGTTGCACCCGCCTGGCGGCATGCACCTGGCCCGCGGCGCGCGGCTGCTGTACGGCCGGCTGCCCCGGTGCGACCTGCAGGCCTACGTGATCGATGCGCCGGCCTACTACCGCCGCGGCGGCGGTCCCTACGACGACCACGGCGACAACCACCTGCGCTTCGGCCTGCTCGGCTGGGTGGCGGCCGCGCTGGCCCAGGGGTTGGACGGCTTCTGGCAGCCCGAGGTGGTGCACGCGCACGACTGGCATGCCGCGCTGGCGCCGGCCTACCTGCGCGCGGCCGAGCAGGCCCTGCACCGTCGCCTGGCCCGCACGGTCTACACCGTGCACAACCTGGCCTACCAGGGCATGTACGGCGCGCAGCGGTTCGGTGACCTGGGGCTGCCAGGACACTTCTATGGGGTGCAGGGCGTGGAGTTCCATGGCCACGTCAACTTCATGAAGGCCGGCCTGTACTTTGCCGACCGCATCACCACGGTCAGCCCAAGCTACGCGCGCGAGATCCAGAGCCCCGAGCAGGGCTGCGGGCTGGATGGCCTGCTGCGCTCGCGCATGATGTCGCTGTCGGGCATCCTGAACGGCGTCGATCCGGCGGTCTGGCACCCTGCCACGGATGCGTACATCGCGGCGCCCTACGACGCCGACCACCTCGACGGCAAGGCCGCCTGCAAGGCCGCGCTGCAGGCCGAACTGGGGCTGGCGCAGGACCCGCTGCGGCCGCTGGCCTGCGTGGTGAGCCGCCTGGCCGAGCAGAAGGGCCTGCACCTGGTGCTTCAGGCGCTGCCGCGCTTGGTCGAGGCGGGCGGGCAATTCGCCCTGCTCGGCTCGGGCGATGCCTGGATGGAAGCGGCCTTCCGCGAGCTGGCGCAGGCACACCCGCAGGCGGTGTCGGTGCGCATCGGCTACGACGAGCCCTTTGCCCACCGGCTGATCGCCGGCAGCGACGTGATCCTGGTGCCCTCGCGCTACGAACCCTGCGGCCTGACGCAGCTCTACGGGCTGCAGTACGGCACGCTGCCGCTGGTGCGTCGCGTGGGCGGCCTGGCCGACACGGTGGCCGACACCCGGCTGGAAACGGTCGACCAGGACGCGACCGGCTTCGTGTTCGACGCCTTCGATGCCGACGCACTGGTCTGGGGCGCCCGACGCGCGTTGGCACTCTACCGGCGCCCGGCCGACTGGCGCATCGTGCAGCAGCGCGGCATGCGCCAGTCCTGGGACTGGGGTGGCCCTGCACGCCAGTACCTGCAGCTGTACCGCTCGCTCAGCCACTGAGCGTGGCCGGCTGCGGCGGCCTGCCGCCCTTTGTACCCAATTCGTACCCCCCGATGGCGTGGCCGGCATGAGAATCGCATGCCTGCTCGCCTAGACTGCTGTCCGGTTTGGCCACCTGCCAGGCCGCGTCCAGCGTTCCCGTCCACGAGACCCGTTCCGAATCCGCCATCACCATGGACCTGACCCAGTTCGAATACCAGTACGACCACCTGGCCCGCGACGTCACCGCGCTCAAGCGCGAGATCTCGAACCGGCTGATGTACAGCGTTGGCAAGGACCCGGTCTCCGCACGGCCGGAGGACTGGCTGCAGGCGGTGTCCTACACGGTGCGCGACCACCTGGTCGAGCGCTGGATGAAGACCACCCGCGCGCAGTACGACCAGGACGTCAAGCGCGTCTACTACCTCTCTGCCGAGTTCCTGATCGGGCGCACCTTCACCAACGCGATGCTGGCGCTGGACATCCTGCCTGCCGTGCGCCAGGCGCTGCAGGAAATGGACGTCGACCCGGACCAGCTCTTCGAGCTGGAGCCTGACGCAGCGCTGGGCAACGGCGGCCTGGGCCGGCTGGCGGCCTGTTTCCTGGACTCGATGGCGACCATCGGCGTGCCCGGCTTCGGCTACGGCATCCGCTACGACTACGGCATGTTCCGCCAGAAGATCGTCGACGGCCGCCAGGTCGAGGCGCCCGACTACTGGCTCACCCAGGGCAACCCCTGGGAGTTCCCGCGCCCGGAGGTGCAGATGCGGGTGCGCTTTGGCGGCCACCTGGAGCAGAGCGGCGACACGGTGCGCTGGGTCGGCACCGACGACGTGCTGGCGATGGCCTACGACACCATCATCCCCGGCTACGGCACCCAGGCCACCAACACGCTGCGCCTGTGGTCGGCCCGTGCCACGGAGGAAATGAACCTGCGCGCCTTCAACCAGGGCAACTACATGGGCGCGGTGGAGAGCAAGAACCAGTCGGAGAACGTCTCGCGCGTGCTCTACCCGGACGACTCCACGCTGTCCGGGCGCGAGCTGCGCCTGCGCCAGGAGTACTTCTTCTGCTCGGCCAGCCTGCAGGACATCGTGCGCCGCTACCTGCGCACCCACACCGGCTTCGATGCGCTGCCCGACAAGGTCAGCATCCACCTCAACGACACCCACCCGGTGCTGGCGATCCCCGAGCTGATGCGCCTGCTGGTCGACGAGCACCTGGTGCCCTGGGACGAGGCCTGGGCGCTGTGCCAGCGCGTGTTCAGCTACACCAACCACACGCTGATGCACGAGGCGCTGGAAACCTGGCCGGTGGACATCTTCGGGCGCGTGCTGCCGCGCCACCTGCGCATCATCTTCGACATCAACGCGCGCTTCCTCGCCAGCGTCACCGCCGCGCACGGCCAGGACACCGAGCTGATGCGCCGCCTGTCGCTGATCGACGAGGGCGGTGAGCGCCGCGTGCGCATGGCCTACCTCGCGGTGGTGGCCAGCCACTCGATCAATGGCGTCTCGGCGCTGCACTCCGAGCTGATGAAGGCCTCGATCTTCAAGGACTTTGCCCAGCTCTGGCCGGAGCGCTTCAACAACAAGACCAACGGCGTCACGCCGCGGCGCTGGCTGTCGCAGGCCAACCCGGGGCTGTCGGCGCTGATCGACCAGCGCATCGGCCGCAACTGGCGCCGCCACCTCGACGAGCTCGAAGGCCTGCGCCACGCGCTGGAGGTGCCGGGCTTCCTGGCCGCCTTCCGCATGGTCAAGCGCGGCAACAAGGAGCGCCTGGCCCGCCTGGTGCTGGAGCGCCTGGGTGTGACGCTCAACCCCGATGCGCTGTTCGACGTGCAGGTCAAGCGCATGCACGAGTACAAGCGCCAGCTGCTCAACGTGCTGCACGTCGTGACGCGCTACCAGGCCATCCTGGCCAACCCGGACGCCCAGTGGGTGCCGCGCGTGGTCGTGTTCGCCGGCAAGGCGGCCTCGGCGTACCACATGGCCAAGCTGGTCATCAAGCTGATCAACGACGTGGCCCAGGTGGTCAACCACGACCCGCGCATCGGCGACCGGCTCAAGGTGGTGTTCATCCCCAACTACAGCGTCAGCCTGGCCGAGGTGATCATCCCGGCAGCGGACCTGTCCGAGCAGATCTCCACCGCGGGCACCGAGGCCTCGGGCACCGGCAACATGAAGTTTGCCCTCAACGGCGCGCTCACCATCGGCACGCTGGACGGCGCCAACGTCGAGATCCGCGAGCACGTCGGCCCGGAGAACATCTTCATCTTCGGCGCCACCACCGAAGAGGTGGCCCAGATCCGCGCCAAGGGCTACCAGCCACGGGCCTACTACGAGCGCGTGCCCGCGCTGAAGGCGGCACTCGACGCCATCCGCGATGGCGTTTTCAGCCGCGACGAGCCCGGCCGCTTCCAGCCGATCTACGACGCCCTGGTGAACTGGGGCGACCACTACCTGCTGCTGGCCGACTACGAGAGCTACGTCGAGGCCCAGGAACAGGTCGACGCCCTGTACCGCAACGCCGACGAGTGGAGCCGGCGTGCAGTGCTCAACGTGGCGGGCATGGGCGTGTTCTCGTCAGACCGCACCATCGCCGAGTACGCCAACCAGATCTGGCACACCCGCCCGGTGCTGCTACCGGCGCCCCGCCACAAGTCGGCTGACGTGCCGGGCTGATGCCCGCAGCGCCCGGCTCCCCGCGCGGGAGCCGCGGCGCGATGGGGTGTTCAGCGGCTGGCGCTGTATTGCCCGGGGGCGACTGGCCGCGGTGAACGGTCAGGCCGCGCGGCGCAGCTTCACATGGGCCACAAAGCCACCGCCCGGCGCGTTGGCCAATTCCAACTGGCCGCCCATGCGGGTGACGGTCTTGTCGACGATCGCCAGGCCGAGGCCGGCGCCGGTGGAACTGGTGTGGGTGCGCGCCTTGTCGCCGCGGTAGAACGGCGTGGTGAGGTGGGCGAGTTGCTCGGGGCTGACGCCCGGCCCCTCGTCACGCACGCTGACCACCACCCACTGCCCGGCGCGGGCGAAGGTGACGGTCACGCGCGCCACGCCGTCGGGTGACTGGGCATAGCGCCGCGCGTTCTCGAACAGGTTGCCAAAGACCCGGTCCACGTCGGTCTCGTCGCCCAGCACGCGCACGTCGGTGGTCACGCGGGCCTGGATCTTCAGGTGCTCGTTGCTGACGCGGCGGATCACGGTGTCCAGCAGCACGGCCAGCACCAGCGGCTCCAGCTTGACCTGGGTGGGCCGTGCGTAGTCCATGAACTTGTCAATGATGGCGTCGAGCTGGTCGATGTCCTGCGCCATGTTGCGCCGCGCCTCCTCGTCGACCACGCTCATCTCGGTTTCGAGCCGGATGCGCGCCAGCGGCGTGCGCAAGTCGTGCGAGATGCCGGCCAGCATCACCGCGCGGTCGTCCTCGATCTTGGCCAGTTCGCGCGCCATGCGGTTGAAGCCGCGGTTGACCTCGCGGATCTCGCGCGTGGTGGTCTCCTCGTCCAGCCGGGAGGTGTACTCGCCCTCGCGGATGCGGCTGGCGGCAAAGGAGAGCTGACGCAGCGGCCGGTTGATCAGCCCGGCGATGGCCGCCGAGCCCAGCAGCGTCAGCACCAGCGTCAGCCCCAGCACCACCGAGTAGGTGGTCAGCGTCACCGCCGGCTGGACCCGCCCCGGGTCGGCCTGCAGCCAGTACTGGTCGGTCTCGATCAGGAAGCCCACCCACAGCCCGCCGGTGCCGTTGACGGTGCTGGCCACGATGGTCTGAGGCCCCAGCCGCGAGCGCAGCTCGCTGCCGATGGCGCGGGTGAAGCGGTCGACCTCGTAGGGCTCCCATTTGTCGCTGACCTCGCGCGGCTGCAGCTTGACCGCTTCCTGGTCGGCAATGTTCTTGACCAGCGCCACGCGGTTGACCTGGTCGGTGTAGCGCAGCGCTGCGCGCGAAAGGTTGACCAGGCTGGCGATTTGCTGCGCGGCCTGCACGCCCCGCGGCTCCAGTTCCAGGTAGCGCAGTGTGTAGACCCAGCCGACGATGCCGGCGCCCAGCATCAGCGACAGCAGCAGGAAGGTGCGCCAGAACAGGCTGAGCGGCAGGCTCTTGCGGATCAGGCTGGCGGCCGCCCGGGCCAGCGGCGACGTGCTGGGTCCTTGGGGCGGGTGGAGGGTGCTGGTCGTGGTCTGTGCCATGGCAGGGCCGCGCGGTTGTCTCGTCGTTCTGTCGGGTCCGGGGGCGGCCTCGAAGCGTCTGCACGGTCAGGCGGGGGCGCCGCCGCGCGAGGGGCACGGTGGCAGGCGCTCCAGGCGCCTGCCAGCTGCCGCCTGAGGCGGATCAGGCCGCACCGTCCGGCACGAACACGTAGCCCACGCCCCAGACCGTCTGGATGTAGCGCGGCTGCGAGGGATCGGGCTCGATCATCTTGCGCAGGCGCGAGACCTGCACGTCCAGGCTGCGGTCGAAGGGCTCGAACTCCCGTCCGCGCGCCAGCTGGGCCAGCTTGTCGCGGCTGAGCGGCTGGCGCGGGTGGCGCACCAGGGCCTTGAGCATCGAGAACTCGCCCGTGGTCAGCGAGATCACCTCACCGTCGCGGGTCAGGCGGCGCAGCGCCAGGTCGAATTCGAAGGGGCCGAAGCTCACGCTCTGCGCCTCGCGCGAGGGCGCACCGGGCGCCTCGATCATCGGGCGGCGGCGCAGCACCGCGTGGATGCGGGCCAGCAGTTCGCGTGGGTTGAAGGGCTTGGGCAGGTAGTCGTCGGCGCCAACCTCCAGGCCGACGATGCGGTCGACGTCCTCGACCTTGGCGGTCAGCATGATGATGGGCGTGACGTCGTTGGCCGCGCGCAGGCGGCGGCAGATCGACAGACCGTCCTCGCCGGGCAGCATCAGGTCGAGCACGATCAGGTCCACCGTCTCGCGGGTGAGGATGCGGTTGAGGGCCTTGGCGTCCTCGGCCAGCAGGACCTCGAAACCTTCCTGGGTCAGATAGCGGCGCAGCAGGTCACGGATGCGGGCATCATCATCGACGACGGCGATGCGATCGGTGCGCTGGGCGTTTGCGGTGGTCATGGGCGACGGCCTCCGAATTTGTAACAGGCGCGATTGTGCGCAGGTCCGGACCCGATTTTCCGCTGTTCTGACTCGCTGTTACATATCTTGCGAAGGCGACGCGGGCATTCACGGAACCCGCCGCCGGGGCCTGGATCTGTCCGGCGCGCACTGCCTGCAGCAGCGCCACCCGGCGACGCTGTCATGATGGCTGCCATGCCGCGCGATGCCGCCCCCTCGGCGGGCCGGCGCTGTTCGCCCCCTGTTCGCCCCCTGTTCGCCCTATGTTCGACTCCCGATCCATCGCTGATCTCCACCCACGAGTGCTGCCATGACCTCTGCCACCGCTGCCCGATCTGCTTCCCTGCGTCCCACGCGTGCCCTGCGCACACCGGCGCTGCTGCACCAATGGGTGGCCAGTGCCTGCGTGGTCGCGGCCGGCCTCGCGGCGGCGCCCTTGGCCATGGCGGCCGGCGCCACCGACTCGCCGCGGGACAACCAGGTCAGCTTTGCCGCCAGCGCCAACATCGAGGTGGCCAAGGACGTGCTCACGGTGACCCTGCAGGCCAGCCGCGACGGCGTGGAGGCCGCCGCGGTGCAGGGCGCGCTCAAGCAGGTGCTCGACGCCGCGCTGACCGAAGCCCGCCGCGCCGCCCAGGCCGGCGCGCTGGAGGTGCGCACCGGCAGCTTCAACCTCTCGCCGCGCTACGGGCGCGATGGCAAGCCCAACGGCTGGACCGGCAATGCGGATCTGACGATCGAGGGCAAGGACGTCGGCCGTGTCGCGGCCACTGCCGGCAAGCTGACCGGCCTGAACATCGTCTCGACCGGCTACAGCGTCTCGCGCGAGCTGCGCGAGCAGCACGAAAGCGCGCTGATCGCCCAGGCGATCCAGAAGTACCAGGCGCGTGCCAGCGAGATCGCTCGCCAGTTCGGCTTCAGCGGCTACACGCTGCGCGAGCTGAACGTTCAGACGAGCGACGGCGAGATGCCGCGCCAGCCGGTGCTGATGCGCACGATGGCCATGGCCAGCGCAGACGCTGCGCCGCTGCCCACCGAGCCGGGCAAGGGGCTGCTGACCGCGACCGTGCAGGGCACGGTGCAGCTGACGCGCTGAGCCGCTGCCGGGCGGGGTGCAGCCCACCCGCCGGGTGGGCTGGAGAGAGCCGGGGGAGCGCTGTGGGCTTACTGGGCCGTCCAGCCACCGTCCACCGCCCACGACTGGCCGCGCACGTTGTCGGCCGCCGCAGAGCAGAGGAACACCGCCAGGCCGCCGAGCTGCTCGGGCGTGGTGAACTGCAGCGAGGGCTGCTTCTCGCCGAGCAGGCGACGGGTGGCCTCGGCGTTGTCCACGCCGTCCTTGGCGGCGCGGGCATCGACCTGCTTCTGCACCAGCGGGGTCAGCACCCAGCCCGGGCAGATCGCGTTGCAGGTCACGCCGGAGGTGGCGGTTTCCAGCGCGGTGACCTTGGTCAGGCCGACCACGCCGTGCTTGGCGGCCACGTAGGCGGCCTTCTGCACCGAGGCGACGAGGCCGTGCGCCGAGGCGATGTTGATGATGCGGCCCCAGTTGCGCGCCTTCATGCCCGGCAGCGCCAGGCGAGTGGTGTGGAAGGTGGAGCTGAGGTTGATCGCGATGATGGCGTCCCAGCGCTCGGCCGGGAAGTCCTCGACGTTGGCCACGTACTGGATGCCGGCGTTGTTGACCAGCACGTCCACGCCGCCGAACTCGGCCTCGGCGTAGGCCATCATGGCCTCGATCTCGGCGGGCTTGCTCATGTCGGCGCCGTGGTAGCCGACCTTGACGCCCAGCGCCTCGATCTGCGCCTTGGGGCCTTCGACGTCGCCGAAGCCGTTGAGCACGATGTGGGCACCCTCGCGCGCCAGGCTGAGCGCAACGCCCAGTCCGATGCCGCTGGTGGAGCCGGTGACCAGTGCGGTCTTGCCTTTGAGCATGGAATCACTCTCCGTCGGTTGGTTAGGATCCATTATCTACAACGCCTTTTGACTGCAGCTGACGCCTGCGCCCGCGCGCCGGGGTCAGCCATCGCCACGTTTCATGAACCAACCTCGCCTGCACCACGTCGCCTGCCTCGATCCCAAGGGCCTGCACCGCATGGCCTACTGGGAGTGGGGCGACCCCGCCAACCCGCGCGTGGTGGTCTGCGCCCACGGGCTGTCGCGGCAGGGGCGTGACTTCGACACCCTCGCTGCCGCCCTGGCGCCGCGCTGGCGGGTGATCTGCCCGGACGTGGTCGGGCGCGGCCACTCGGACCGCCTGGCCGACCCGATGGGCTACGTGATCCCGACCTACGTGGCCGACATGGTCACGCTGGTCGCGCGGCTGAACGTCGAGCGCGTGGCCTGGGTGGGCACCTCGATGGGCGGGCTGATCGGCCTGGGGCTGGCGGCGCTCAAGGGCAGCCCGATCGAGCGGCTGGTGCTCAACGACGTTGGCCCGGCCATCGAGTACGCCGCGCTGGAGCGCATCGGCCAGTACCTGGGCGCACCGCTGCGCTGGCCCGACGAGCAGGCCGCGGCCGACTACCTGTGGAGCATCTCGCAGAGCTTCGGCCCGCACACGCGCGAACAGTGGCTGGCACTGACCCGCCCGCAGCTGCGCCCGGCGCCCGAGGGCGGCTTCATGTCGCACTACGACCCGGCGATCGCTGTGCCGTACAGCGCCTTCACCCCCGAGATGGCCAAGGCCGGCGAGGCGATGCTCTGGGCGGCCTATGACGCGCTGCGCTGCCCGACGCTGCTGCTGCGCGGCGCGCAGTCTGACCTGCTGTCTGCCGCCACCGCCCAGGCCATGACGCAGCGTGGCCCGCGCGCCCGGCTGGTGGAGTTCGATGAGGTGGGCCACGCGCCGACGTTGATCGCCGACGACCAGGTGCGCAGCGTGCTCGACTTCCTGGAGCGCGGGGATTGAACGGGGCCTGAGTCGGATGGTGCACACAAGCGTCGAATCGAACCCGCTGGAGGCCCCGCGATGAGGACCTCCACCTACGAACCCAGCGCCCTCTCGGCCACCCTCGCTGCCGCCCCGGCGGCCATCGTCGCGCTGGCCAGCCAGTTGCCGCCCGGTGAGGACGGGCCCGATGCCGCCATCGGCGATCCCTCGGGCGAGCCGGCCGGCGGCAGTGCCCTGGCGCGTGAACTCCAGCGCCTGCAGCGTGCGCGCGACTTCGCCCTGCCGCTGCTGCAGGGGCGGCGTTTTGACACCGGTGAGGAGGCGCTGGCCCATGCCGACGGCGTGGCCCAGATCCTCGCCGCGGTGGGGGCCGCCCCGGCGATGCAGGCGGCCGTCTACCTGGTCTACGCGGGCGACTTCCTGACCGACCCCGAGACGCTGGTCACGCAGCAGTTCGGCGCCTCCTACGCCAGCCTGGTCACGCACACGCGCCAGCTCGTCAAGATCCAGCGCAACGCCCGCGACGCGCTGGCCGACGAGACCGACCCCGAGGTGCTGCGCCTGCAGCTGGAGCGGGTGCGCAAGATGCTGCTGGCCTTCTCGCGCGACCTGCGCGTGGTGCTGCTGCGCCTGGCCTCGCGGCTGCAGACCCTGCGCTTCTACGCGGCCACCAAGACCCCGTGCCCGCGGGCGCTGGCGCGCGAGACGCAGCAGGTCTTCGCCCCGCTGGCCAGCCGGCTGGGCATCTGGCAGATCAAGTGGGAGCTGGAGGATCTGTCCTTCCGCTTCCTGCAGCCCGACGAGTACCGCCGCATTGCCCGCCTGCTCGACGAGAAGCGCGTCGAGCGCGAGCAGGGCATCGCCGCAGCGCAGGCCCGCCTGGCCGAACAGCTGATGCTGGCCGGCGTGCGCGCCGAGGTGCAGGGCCGGCCCAAGCACATCTACAGCATCTGGAAGAAGATGCAGGGCAAGAACCTGGACTTCTCCCGCGTCTTCGACGTGCGCGCGTTGCGCGTGATCGTCGAGGACGTACCGGCCTGCTACGCCGCGCTCAGCCGTGTGCACGAGCTGTGGACGCCGCTGCCCGAGGAGTTCGACGACTACATCGCCCGGCCCAAGCCCAACGGCTACCAGTCGCTGCACACCATCGTCCATGATGCCCAGGGCAAGCCGCTGGAGATCCAGATCCGCACCCGGGCGATGCACGAGCATGCCGAGAGCGGTGTGGCCGCGCACTGGGCCTACAAGGAGGCCGGCAGCAAGGGCTATGCGGGCGTCAGCGCCGCAGGCGACTTCGAGGAGCGCGTCGCGCAGGCCCGCCGTGCGGTGCTGCAGCAGCTGCTGGCCTGGGAGCGTGACTTTGCCGGCGCCAGCGCTGCCGAGGGCGAGGCCCAGGGCGTGCCGCAGGGCCTGTTCGAAGACCGCATCTATGTCTTCACGCCGCAGGCCACCGTGATCGAGCTGCCCGCGGGCGCCACCGCGATCGACTTTGCCTACACCCTGCACACCGATCTGGGCCACCGCTGCCGCGGCGCCCGCATCGACGGCGCGTTGCAGCCGCTGAGCACGCCGCTGCGCAGCGGCCAGACGGTGGAGATCAACGCCGCCAAGGAGGGCGGCCCGTCGCTCGACTGGCTCAACCCTCACCTGGGCTTCGTGCGCAGCCACCGCGCCCGCGCCAAGGTGCGCGCCTGGTTCAACGCCCGTGCGCTCAACGACACCATCGCCCGCGGCCGCGAGGCGGTCGAGAAGCTGCTGCAGCGCGAGGGCCGCACCGCCCTCAAGCTCGACGAGCTGGCCGCGCAATTGGGCTTTCGCAACGCCGAGGCGCTGTTCGAGGTGGTCGGCAAGGACGAGTACTCGCTGCGCCGCATCGAAGAGCTGCTGCGCCCGCCCGAGCCACCCGCGGAGGAGGCGCTGCCCGCCATCAAGCGCTCGCGGGCCGGGGAGGGCGGCAGCGGCGTGCTGGTGGTGGGCGTCGAGTCGCTGCTGACGCAGCTGGCGCGCTGCTGCCGCCCGGCGCCGCCGGACGCCATCGGCGGCTATGTCACCCGTGGCAAGGGCGTGGCGGTGCACCGGGCCGATTGCGCCAACTTCCGCCAACTGGTGGCGCGCTCGCCCGAGCGCGTCATCCCGGTGACCTGGGGCACGCAGGCCAACGATGGCAGGCAGCCGCTGTATCCGATCGACGTGTCGGTGCTGGCACAGGATCGCCAGGGGCTGCTGCGTGACGTGTCCGAGGTGTTTGCCAAGGACAAGGTCAACGTCACCGGCGTCAACACCCGCAGCGTCAAGGGCACCGCCTTCATGACCTTCACCGTCGAGGTGGCCGATGCCGGCCGATTGAGCCAGGTGCTCGCCCAGGTGGCGCGGGTGCCGGGCGTGCAATCGGTGCGGCGCCGATGAGGAGCCGTGAACGCACCTGCCCGGCCCGGCCACCTGCCGCGCCGACGCCACAGTGACCACCCGGACCGCGGAAAACGGCGCATTGCATTGACGAACGCTGGATCCGTGCTATAGTTCAAGGCTCTTCAGGCGCGTAGCTCAGCTGGTTAGAGCACCACCTTGACATGGTGGGGGTCGTTGGTTCGAGTCCAATCGCGCCTACCAGATCACAAGCGGCAACGTCGCTGATCCCCAGGTCAGCGGCGTTTTTCGTTGAACGGTCTGGCAACAGCCAAAAAGCAGAAGAGTCATCGCGGGGCGCCCGTCCGTGGTGAGCAAAGTCAGGGCACTTCAGGCGCGTAGCTCAGCTGGTTAGAGCACCACCTTGACATGGTGGGGGTCGTTGGTTCGAGTCCAATCGCGCCTACCAGGATCTGAAGTCGCAAACGCCGTCGCTCGCAAGAGGGACGGCGTTTTGCTTTGTGCCCACGCCATCCAGTCCCCTCAGGTGCCGGCGTCAGCCGGCGCCAGTCCGCGCTGCGCCATGCGGACCAGGTGGCTGCGCAGGTCCTCTGGCCAGGCCGCGATGCAGGCGGTGAACTGCGCCAGGTCATGGGCAAAGAGGGCCCGCGATGCCTCCTCGAAACCCGCCAGGTGGCTCGCCAGGGTGCTCATGGCCTGGTACGCCGCCTCGACGGCCTGCCTCGCGCGGTCGGCCTCGGCGCTGGCGCGGCGGGCGTCCTCCACGAGCCGGCGCAGCACCACCGAGGCGCCGCCGGGCTGGCTGCCGAGCCAATCCCAGTGCCGTGGCAGCAGCGTGACCTCGCGGGGCACCACGCCCAGTCTTGGCCGGCCGCGCCCGCGGGCGGCGTTGCTCCCGGCGGTGTCAGCGTCGCCGGCCGACTCGGTGGGCGCTGCCTCCGCGACGGCGGACGGTGCCAGGCGGGCCAGCACGTCGTCCGCGCTGCCGCGCAGATCCAGGTCGATGACCCGGCCGCTGCCGTCGTCGAGCACGAGCAGGTCAGGGTGGGCCTCGCCGAGCGCATGCAGGGCCAGCGCCACCTCGGCCAACGGGCCGCTGCGCCACAGGCTGCGCGCCGGGGTGAATGCGACCACGTGGGTCGTCAGGGTGGGGGTGTTCATGGCGCATATTATTGCCCGGGTGAAATGACTTCGTCAATAACATCCGGATATAAATAGATGCACCACCGATGGGCGCTCCATCGGCAGCCCGAGCCCTGATACACCCCTGTGGCACACTCGCCCGCTTTCCCGGCAGCCGGCCCCTGGGAGGGCCCCACAGACTTGGACAAAATCCTTCTACAGATTGCGGCGGAGCTGAAGGTCCGCCCGGCGCAGGTGAATGCAGCCGTCGAGCTGCTGGACGGTGGGGCCACGGTGCCCTTCATCGCCCGTTACCGCAAGGAAGCCACCGACGGCCTGGACGACACCCAGCTGCGCGAGCTGGAAGTGCGGCTGGTCTACCTGCGCGAGTTGGAGCAGCGCCGCGGCGCCATCCTCAAGAGCATCGAGGAACAGGGCAAGCTCACGCCCGAGTTGCGCGCCGCCATCGAAGCTGCGCCTACCAAGCAGGAGCTGGAAGATCTCTACCTCCCCTACAAGGTCAAGCGCCGCACCAAGGGGATGATCGCCCGCGAGGCCGGCATCGAGCCGCTGGCCGACCGCCTCTTCGCCGACCCGACGCTGGACCCGCGTGCCGAGGCCGCGGCCTTCATCACCGCCTACGAGGGGGGCGCCGAGGCGCTGGCCACGGCCGGCTTCGCGGATGCGCTGGCGGTGCTGGACGGGGTGCGCGACATCCTCTCCGAGCGCTGGACCGAGGATGCCGCTCTGGTGCGCACGCTGCGCGAGTGGCTGTGGGACGAAGGCCTGTTCAAGTCCAAGCTGATGGACGGCAAGAACGAGCAGGACGCCGACGTCGCCAAGTTCCGCGACTACTTCGACTACGACGAGCCGATCCGCCGCGTGCCCTCGCACCGTGCGCTGGCGGTGTTCCGTGGCCGCACGCTGGACATCCTGGACGCCAAGCTGATGCTCGACGAGGAGTTGGTACCGGGGCAACCGTCCTTGGCCGAAGGCCGCATCGCCGTCCACCTCGGCTGGAGCCACGCCAAGCGCCCGGGCGACGACCTGATCCGCCGGACCATCGCCTGGACCTGGAAGGTCAAGCTCAGCCTCAGCCTGGAGCGCGACCTCTTCACCCGCCTGCGTGAGGAGGCCGAGCACGTGGCCATCAAGGTCTTCGGCGCCAACCTGCGCGACCTGCTGCTGGCCGCGCCGGCGGGCAAGCGCGTGGTGATGGGGCTGGACCCCGGCATCCGCACCGGCGTCAAGGTGGCCGTGGTCAGCGACACCGGCAAGGTGCTGGACACCGCCACCGTCTACCCGCACGAGCCACGCCGCGACTGGGAAGGGTCCATCCACGTGCTGGGCCGGCTCTGCGCCACCCACGGCGTGAACCTGATCGCCATCGGCAACGGCACCGCCAGCCGCGAGACCGACAAGCTCGCCGCCGACCTCATCAAGCGCATCCAGCAGATGGCCCCGGATACGGCCATCGAGAAGGTCGTTGTCAGCGAGGCGGGCGCCTCGGTCTACTCCGCCAGCGAATACGCCAGCAAGGAACTTCCGGATCTGGACGTTTCATTGCGTGGTGCGGTGTCCATTGCCAGACGTTTGCAGGATCCGCTTGCGGAACTGGTCAAGATCGACCCGAAGAGCATCGGCGTCGGTCAGTACCAGCACGACGTCAACCAGGGCGAGCTGGCGCGCACGCTGGTGGCCGTGGTCGAGGACTGCGTCAACTCGGTGGGCGTGGACCTGAACACCGCCTCCGCGCCGCTGCTGTCGCGCGTCTCGGGCCTGAGCGCCGCGGTGGCCGCCAGCATCGTGCGCTGGCGCGACGCCAACGGCGCCTTCCGCAACCGCCGCCAGCTGCTGGACGTCGCAGGGCTGGGCCCCAAGACCTTCGAGCAGGCGGCGGGCTTCCTGCGCATCCGCGGCGGCGACAACCCGCTGGACCTGTCGGGCGTGCACCCCGAAACCTACCCGGTGATCGAGAAGATCATCGCCGCGGTGGGCCGCCCGGTGCAGGACCTGGTGGGCAACGCGGACGTCATCCGCAAGCTCAAGCCCGAGGCCTTTGCCGACGAGAAGTTCGGCGCGATCACGGTCAAGGACATCCTGGTCGAGCTGGAAAAGCCCGGCCGCGATCCGCGCCCGGACTTCAAGGTGGCGCGCTTCAACGATGGCGTCGAGGACATCAAGGACCTGCAGGAGGGCATGGTGCTGGAAGGCACGGTGTCCAACGTGGCCCAGTTCGGCGCCTTCGTCGACCTGGGCGTGCACCAGGACGGCCTGGTGCACGTCAGCCAGCTCTCCAACAAGTTCGTCAACGACGCGCGCGAGGTGGTCAAGACCGGCGACATCGTCAAGGTGCGCGTGATCGAAGTGGACCTGGCGCGCAAGCGCATCGCGCTGACAATGAAGCTGGACGCACCTGCCCAGCCCAAGGGCGCGGCCAAGGCCGCCGACAACAGCTACCGCCCGGCCGGGCGTGGTGAGCGCCATGCGCCGCCGGCCCGCGGTGGCCGCAGCGATGCGTCGGCAGGTGGCGCGATGGCCGCGGCGTTTGCCAAGCTGCAGCAGGGCCGGCGCTGAGCCCGCACCATGTCGGGCGCCATTGACTGCACCGGGCCGGCGATTTGCGCGATTGATCGATCATGCATTGAGCGGGAACAAGTTTCACCCGCTCAATGACGGGGCTGCTGCGGGTCAACCCCAGCGGGGCGTGGCTGGAGGGCCTGCCTAGAATCCCTTCAACCGTATCCAGGAGAAACAAAGATGGCCACGAACCGCCGCACTGCCGAGGACGCCTCGGGCTCGTCGGACGGTCCACGCGTGCTCAAGAAGTACCCGAACCGCCGCCTCTATGACACCCAGACCAGCGCCTACATCACGCTGGCCGACGTCAAGCAGATGGTGCTGAACGCCGAGAACTTCGAGGTGCGCGACGCCAAGTCCGGCGAGGACCTCACGCGCAGCATCCTGCTGCAGATCATCCTGGAGGAAGAAACCGCCGGCATGCCGATGTTCTCCACCCAGACCCTGGCGCAGATCATCCGCTTCTACGGCCACACCATGCAGGGCCTGATGGGCACCTACCTGGAGAAGAACCTGCAGGCCTTCTTCGACCTGCAGAAGCGCTTTTCCGAGCAGACCGGCGGCCTGTACGAGGGCAAGGCCTTCAATCCCGAGGCCTGGAGCCAGTTCATGGCCATGCAGACGCCGATGCTGCAGGGCATGATGGGCAACTACATGGACCAGTCCAAGAACCTCTTCGTGCAGATGCAGGAGCAGATGCAGAAGCAGGCCAGCAGCTTCTTCCCACCCGTGCCGGGCTTCCCGCCGCCGCCTGCGGGCGGGTCGCGCTGACACCCAAGCGGGGCCCCTTCAGTGGCCGCCCCCGGCTACGCCGCGCGGCTGTTCGGGTTCGACATGTTCGTCTCCTTCGCGCTGGGCCCTCCGCCGCGCGGGACGCAAAGTTACGCCTCGGACCTGGCGCGGCGCATGCGCGAGCGCGACTTCTCGGTGTTCTTCAGCGAAGACGAGGCACCGCCCGGCGAGCAGCTCGACCACACCTTGCGGCGCGCCCTGCTGCGCTCGAAGATGCTGGTGGTCGTCGCCAACCGCGCGACCCTCCTGGAGCCCCGCTGGGTGCGCAAGGAGGTGGAGGAGTTCCGCAACCGTCACCCCGACCGTCCGGTCATCTCCATCAGTGTCGGCGGCGCGCTGCAGGACCCGCAGGTCGGCGCGGTGGTGCAGGACTGGCTGGGCTTTCGCGACCGGATCTGGCTGGACGAATCCGAACAGGCGGTCGAGTACGGCATCGCCAGCGAAGCGGTGCTGGAGCGCCTCGCCACCGCGCCGGCGCAGCGCCGATCCAACGTGACCTGGCGCTGGGTGGTGCGCGGCGTGGCGGCGAGCCTGATGGGGCTGACGATCGGGGCCGGGTACGCGGCCTGGCGGGCCAAGCTCAACGCGGACGAAGCCAACCGCCAGAAGGAGAGTGCCCTCGCCAATCTGGACCGGGCGGTCAAGGGCGAGGCCCTGGCGAAGGCCAATGAAGACCGGGCCCTGACCGAGGCGGACCGCGCCCTGAAGGCCGAGGGCGCGGCGCTGGCGCAGCAGGCGCGCGCGCAGGAGGAGGCCGCCCGTGCACGCCAGGCGCAGACGCAGGCGGACATCGAGCGCGAGGCCGCCGTGACGCAGAGCCGCATCGCACTGGCGCGGCAGTTGGCCGCGCAATCGGGTCTCGTGCTGAACCAGAACCCGGACCGCCTGGCGTTGGCGGTCCTGCTGGCGCTCGAGTCCCAACGGCTGCGTTCGACCTTCGAGGGCAACCAGGCGCTGCGCGAGGCGCTGGCGCTGCTGCCGCACATCGAATGGTCCTCGACGCACCGTGGTGCACCGGGCCGCGGCCGGGTGCGCGCCCTGGCGTTCAGCCCCGATGGCCGGCTCCTTGCGGCCGGACGCGAAGACGGCAGCGCCGAACTCCTGGACACGCAGGCCCGACGGCAGCGTGCTCTCCTTGCACACGACGCCACGCCGGGTGTGGTGACCCATACCTCCGGCGGCGGGATCCAGTGGAAGGCGCCCGGTGTGGACGCCGAAGTGACCGCCGTGGCCTTCAGTGCCGACGGAAAGTGGGTGGCGACCGCCAGCCAGGATGGCACGGCACGCCTCTGGGACAGCGACAGCGGCCACGAGCGCGGCCGCTTCACCCATGGGGCGCCGGTCGGCGGCGTCGCGCTGCACCGGCAACGCCCCTGGCTGGCCACCGGCGGCAACGATGGCATCGTTCGCCTGTGGAACCTCGCGGACGGCAGCGAGCTGCGGCGATTCAAGGGCCCTGGCGAAGTGCGTGCGGTCGCCTTCAGCCCCGATGGCCGCTACCTCGGCGCCGCGCACGCGGACGGGTGCACCCGCCTGGTCGAGCTCGACTCGGCCGAGCCGCCGCGGTCCCTGTGTGTGGGCAGCGCCGGGATGGGGCTGGTCTTCAGCGCCGACAGCCGCCGCGTGGCCACCGCCGGCGGGTCGCATGCGGGGGTCTTCGACGTGGCCACCGGCCAGCGGCTGTTCCAGGTCACGCACCTGCCGTGGAAGGTGGACGGTTTCCCGGAACACTGGAAGTGGATCGTCCAGGTGGCGCTCAGCCCGGACGGCCGGCTGCTCGCCACCGCGGGCCGGGACGGCACGGCGCGTGTATGGGAGATCGGGGAGGTCGGGGAGGTCGGTGAGATGGCGGCGGCAGCGGCGGAGACGGGGGAGGTCGCCGGCCAGCAGCGCGAGGTCCTGCGCCTGGCGCATGCGGCCGGGGTGGACGAGGTGGCCTTCAGCCCCGACGGCCGGCAACTGGTCACCGCCTCGGTCGATGGCACGGCCCGCCTCTGGGAACTGGCGTCGGGCCGGGAACAGCTGCGGGCCGTTCACGCCGGCGATTCGGGCGTGGTGGCCTTTCACCCCGACGGCGCACGGGTGGCCTCCGTCGACGAGAACGGCTCGGTCGGCCTCTGGAACCTGAAGCTGGGCGACCAGCGGCTGCGGCTGCGGCACGACCTCGCGGTCAGGACCATCCGCTCCGACGCCACCGGCCAACGGCTTGCCACGGTGGACGACCAGGGTACCGTCCGCCTCTGGTCGGCTGACGGCAAGCTGCTGGGCCTGCGCGACCGGTTGTTCGGCGCCGATCGGTTGGGTTTCAGCCCGGGGGGCCGCTTCCTGGCCCTGCGCGGGCGCAGCCCGCGTGTGGCGCTGCTGGACCTGGGCCGCGATCTCGCACCGGTGGATCTCGCTGCTGCTGCCGATGCGGAAGACGCCGCGCTGGGTGCACGCCACCTGGCGGCACGGGACCGCCGGCATCGGCGGCTGATGGTCTGGGACGCCGAGGGCGGGCGCCCCCTGCCAATGCAGGTGGCCGCCGAGAACCTCTCGGAACTGGCTTTCGATGCCACCGGGAGGCACCTCGCCACCGTGCACCCCGATACGGCGCGCAAGCAGAACGTGATCCGCGTGTGGGCGCTGCCGGATCGCACGGGGCGCGCAGACCTCACGGATCTCACGGGTCCCACGGAGCGCGGGCGCATCGCGGCCCCGGCCCGGTCGGGCGTCGATTTTGCGCTCGCCCCCGGCGGCGCGCACCTGGCCCTGGTCGACTGGGAACGGGCCGCGGGCCGCACGCGCTGGTTCGTGGACATCTTCGACGTTGCCACGGGGCGCCGTGCGCTGCGCATTGAGGAGGACCGCGCGCCCGCGCTGCTGGGCTTCACGGCCGGCGGACGAACCCTGTTCACGCTCGGCGAAGCAGCCGCGGACCAGGCGAGAGAACTCCGGGTGTGGGATGCGGCGAGCGGCCAATTGCTGAGCCGCCTGCGGCACGAGAAGGACATCGACCGGCTGCGCCTCCCGCAGAACGGCGACGAGATCGCCACCCAGTCCGGAGGCAGCCTCCGTGTATGGCACTCGACCACTGGCGAGCTGCTGGGCCAGGTCACGGGCCGCGCCGGATTCCAGGATTTCGAGTTCAGCCCGGATGGCCAGCACCTGCTGACGGCCGGGCGTGACGGCGAGGCCGCGCTGTGGCTGTGGCGCAGCACCGACCTGGCCCAGGAGGCCTGCCGGCGCCTGACACGCAACCTGACCCAGGACGAATGGCGGCGCTACCTGGGACCCTCGCCGCACCGCGCCACCTGCCCGAACCTGCCGCTGGTGGATGCCCCGGGCAGCGGTACAGGGCCTGCAGGTCATCACCGGTAGCGCAGGGGCCGCCCCGTAGCGCAACCACCCCGACCCGCCGGCCCGCAAGGCCACCCCGCGAGCCAGAGCCGCTACCGGACGCAGGCCCGAGCCACCTCGGGCGTGTAGCAGGCCAGCTTGGGCAGGTAGGTATCCCACTCCGCTGCGCTGAACGGCCGGTCGGCACGCTGGCACAGCGCCTGCACCAGCAGCGCGCTGCGCGTGGTGCCCAGCTTGGCGCCGCTGGCCGCGCTGTCGGGTGACAGCAGCGCCATCGCCGCCGCCGCGTCGAGCCGGCGCAGCGCCCGCCACAGGGCGTTGTAGACGGCCGGCTGCGCCGCATCGTCGGCATCGTGCGGCGTCCAGCGCCAGGCCTTGACGGCCAGCATCGCGGCCAGGTCAGGCGGCTGGCCGGGCCGGGCGGCACCGGCCAGCAGCGGGGCCACGGCGGCGTCCATCTGGCCAGTGGAACGCAGGTTGTCGGTGCGCAGCTTGCGGATATCGCTGTCCAGTCCGGCGAGCTTCCAGGTCGCGGACGACACCTCCTGCTGGAGCTTGGACACTTGCTTGCGCAGATCCTCGATCCGAGCCAGCTGGCGTTGGTTGGCTTGCTCCTGATGTGCAATCTCGGCCAGCAGCTCGGTGCGGCGGCGCTCGGCCTGGGCCACTGCGGCGCGCAGGGCCACCTGGCGCTGCTGCAGGGCGCGCTGCACCGACGCCAGCCGGGCCAGTTCCTGTCGCAGCAACTCGCGCTGCGTCTCCAGCAGGCGGTTGGCCTGCTGCAGCCAAGCCGCCTCGTCCAGCAGCCGGGCCCGGGCTTCGACCAGCGCCGCCAGCTCGCGGGCCAGCGCGTCGATGCGGCGGCGCAGCGCGTCGGTGCTCTCGGCGTCGGGCGGGACCACCACGTCCGGGTCAAGGGCCATGACTCGCTTGGCCGGCTCCGCCCCTAACGCTGCCGCCAAGGGCGGCTCCTCTGGCACTGCCATCACCGGCGCGCAGGTCAGCGTTTCGGCGACCAGTGCCCGCAGCCGCCGCTGCACGATCGTCAGCGCCTCGACCTGGCTGATCAGCACCTTGGCCTGCACCGCCAGCGTCGCCGGCACGCTGTCCAGTTGCATCTGGCCCCACCGCAGGTGATCGGCCTCGGCGTCTAGGTGCCGGCCGGTGGCCACCAGCGCGTCGCGCCGGGTCTCCAGCAGGCCGTACTCCAGCTTGAAGCGCGACAGCTCGACATCGAGCCCGCGGTTGGTCTCGCGCAGCCGGGCCACGTCGGCCTCCAGCGGGGCACGGCGGGCGTCCAGCGTCGCCACCTCGGCCTTCAGGCGTTCGTGCATGGCACGCAGGTCCTGCACCGCAGCCAGCTGAACCGCCTGGGCCGCCTCCGCGCTGGCACGTGCCTCGCCCAGCCGCGCCACCTCGGCCTGCAGGATGCGGTTCTGCTCGCCACGGGCCTCGGCCAATTCGGCCTGCTGGCGGGCCAGTGCCTGCTGCTGGCGCGCGTCGATCACCAGCCAGGCGATGGCCGCACCCACCAGCGCCAGGCCGCCCAACGCCGCCGCCGTGCGCCGCAGCAGGTGGGCCCGGCGGCTGCGCTGCAGGAAGGCCATGGCGCGGTCGAACTCCTCCGGTGGGTCGCCCGACCAGGCAGCGGTGGGCGCTGTGTCCTGGCGCCAGCGCCAGCCCAGCGTCAGCTCGGGTGGCCGCCACAGCCCGGCCTCGCCGGCGGCATGCTGGCGCGCGCTGCGCTGCAGCCGGCGATAGACCTCGGTGGCGCGGGCCTCCTGCTGCACCCAGCCGACCAGGCGCTGCCACAGCCGCATCAGGCTCTCGTGCGCGATGTCCACCACGTCGTCGTCGCGCAGCGCCACGCCAGCAGCCGGCTGCAGAAAGGCCCGGCCCGGGGCGCGGAAGACGTCAATCACGCGGGCCAGCTCCTCCGGCTGCGCCGCGCAGGCCTGCCGCAGCACGCCGAAGGCGGTGGGCCGGCGCAGGCCCAGGCCGTCGTCGTTGGTGACGGTGAGCGCCTTGAACAGCCGCTCGGCAATGCCCTGCTCGCGCGGCCCGGCCAGCTCCTTCCAGGCCAGGTCGGCATGATCGGAGAGCGCGTCGCGCAGCGTGCCGATCTTCTGGTAGTGGCGCAGGTCCAGCGGCTCGCCGGCGGCATGGTCGGCCGCCCAGGCGTCCCAGGTGCGCATCAGCGCGTGCTGCAGCACCGGCAGCTGGTCGCTGCCCGCATTGGCCTCGGCGAGCTCGCCCACCTCGTTGAGCAGGCGCACCAGCAACCGCGGTGCCACGCCCACGCCGCGCACCGCTGCCGGGCCGGTGATGGCCGCGCGCAGTGCGTCGCGCGACAGCGCCGGCACCAGGTACTGGCCGGCGTTGATCGCCTCGGGCAGGCCCTGGAAGGCCATGCACTCGCCGATGAACTCCGAGCGCATCGTCAGCACCACGTAGATCGGCGTGACCCCGGCGCCCGCTGCGCGGGGCCCGTCGGGCGTGCGCGCGGCCTCGAGCAGCAGCTTGACGAAGGCGGTGGCCTCGTCGTCGGTCTGCGGCCCATGAACGTGGCGGTGTCGGTGGCTGTCGCGGTGGCGATGGCGATGGCGGAAGCGGAACAGCTCCTCGAACTGGTCCACCACCAGCACCAGGTTGTCACCCGGCGGCAGCGCCGCCTGGTGCACCGCGGCGGCCAGGCCCAGGCTGCTGTCGCGCAACGCCACCTCCAGCGGCAGGCGCGGCGCGGTTGCGTCAGGGGCGGCAGGCGTGTCAGGACTGGCATCGCCCAGCACGCCGGGCCTGGCCAGCGCGGCGGCCAGGTGGCCGATCGGGTCCTGGCCGGGGCCGAAGATCGCCACCCGCCAGCGGCTGCCCGCGCCCGACATGAAGCCGGCGTGCAGCGATGGCACCAGCCCACAGCGCACCAGCGAGCTCTTGCCGCTGCCCGAGGCGCCCACCACCGCCAGCAGCCGCGTCTGGCGCAGGCGCCGGCGCAGCTCGTCGGTCTCGCGCTCGCGGCCGAAGAAGCAGCTGCTGTCGTCGGGCTCGAAGGCGCGCAGCCCCGGGTAGGGGTTGGCCGGGGCGGGGTCGGCGGTCACTGCGGCCCCTGCAGCGCGGTGACGAAGGCCTGCAGCGCGGCGGGCGCGAAGCCGTCGGGCATCGCGATCAGCGGCGCCTCGCGGGTCAGCAGCCGCTGCTTGGCCGGCGTGGCGGGTGGTGCGATGCAGATGCCCGAGGCCCGCAGCGGCGCGTGCCGCCCGAGGGCGGGCAGCCGCCGCAGCTCGGCCAGCTTCTGCCGCAGCCAGAGCTCGCCGCCGGCACCGTAGTACAGCAGCAGGCCGTCGCAGTCGCGCAGCTCGGTGTCGTTGAGTTCGCGCAGCTGCGACTCGTCGCCCTCGAACAGCGGCAGCACCACCTCGAAGCCCAGGCCGAACAGGTGCTCCTGCAGTGGCTGCACCGCAGCCTCGTCGTCGGCGCTGCAGACCAGGTAGATGCGCGTGGGCTGGCCGCCTGCGGCCTGTGCCGTCAGGGCGGTGGCCTGGGCGGCCCTGGCGGCCAGGGCATCCTGCGCTGCCTGCATCCGGCGCACGACCTCGGTCTTCAGGGCTTCGAAGGAGGTCTTCAGCAGGTCGGAGCCTGGGGCCGGGATCGGGTCGTCGCGCAGCGCATCGAGCAGCGCGCGCTGGCGCGCCTCGGCCGAGTCAGCATCCGGAGCCAGCCACAGCAGCCGGGCCAGGCCCTGGCCGTGGTTATGGTCATTTGCCCTGGCGCTGCTGCGGGCCTGCTCGGCGGCGATACGGGCCTGCAGCGCCTGCATCGATTCGTCGCTGCCCTCGGGCACCAGGCCCGCGGTGGCGCCCAGCAGGTGCACCGAGAGCAGCACCTGGGCCATCTGCGCGCGCACCAGCGCCTCGGCCTCGGCGGCCACCAGCGGCAGCTCCACCGTAGGCAGCACCCGCCAGCCCTGGCGCAGCAGCTCACGCCGCAGCGCGTCGTGCGGCTCGCGCAGGTCGGACGTGACGGTGGCCAGGTAGGCCGCGGGTGGTGGGGTGCCGGCGTCGGGTTGTTCCAGCTGCTTCAGCAGGTCGGCGATGTCGTAGGCCAGGTCGTTCAGCCGCACCCAGAAGTCGCGTTCGGCCTCGGCACCGTAGACCTTGTTGAACTCCAGCGGACGCCCATTGCCCGGCTGCAGCCGGTAGAACTCGTAGCCCAGCAGCGGCTGCACCAGCGCCGGCACGCGCTGGGAATCGACCGGCGTCTTGACGACCTTGAACACCCGCGCCTTGTGGCCCTGCACCGCGCCGCCGGACTGTGCCGCGGCCTGCCAGAAGCCGGTGAGCTCGCGCTGGCACCAGTCCGACGCGAGGTAGCGCGGCGTGAACACCGACACCAGTGCCGCCGCATGCTGGTAACGCGCGGCCAGTTCATCGCCGAACACATCGTTGCCCTGCAGCTTGGGGTCGCGCCAGATGCGCGGCGGCTTGCCCATCACCTCGCCCAGGCGCTTGCCCAGCGCGTCGGCGAAGCTGGAGATCCAACCCTCGCTGCCAGCCGTCAGCGCCTGGTTGTCCAGGTGGGCGTAGCTGATGAAAACGTCATCGCTGAATGCCATGGCCCGGCGCGCTCCAAGGGTGCGATGGGGACAGTATCACGCAACACGCGCGCTTGGTGGCCGGGCGCAGGCGTTCAGCGAAAGCTCCCGCCACCAGCAGGAAGCAGGTCGCGTTGAGTGCAGCCGTGCTCCCCCCTGACGGCGCGGCGTACCCGCCCCACCAACGGCTTCGGCAGCGCAGCGGCCACCGCCCGCCAGAGGCCCGTGCCTGCAGCTCATCAGGCCGGCCCGACGCCGCATCAAGCCCGGTCCACAGCGCAACAAAGCCACCCCGCAAGCCAGCTGGCAGCACCCCGCCTGATTGCAGGCCCGCGCCCACACGCTGCAGGCAGCGGTGCTCGGCTGTCTGTTGTTGAGGAGCGGGCTTCGACACACATTCCCTGCGACGAGCACCTGCTCGCAGGCGCATGTCTTCGCTCTTGCGTTGACGCAGCGGCGAGACCGCCGGGGTGGTCGTGTCCATGGTTGCAGCTCCGTTGATCAACGAGGCGGATTGCCTCGCTCGTCAACTTCGCAGAACCAGGGCGCCATGGGTCGCCGCAACCTCCCCGGAGCGCCTACCGCGCGAGCGGTTTAGTCCTCAGCCCCATCGTCGGCCACAAAGCAAAAAGCCCGGTGTCTTGTGAACACCGGGCATTGCCGTTCTTTGGTCGGGACGGCGGGATTCGAACTCGCGACCCCTTGCACCCCATGCAAGTGCGCTACCAGGCTGCGCTACGCCCCGACTGAGCCTTGCATTATAGGGGCGGGAAAATAGTCGTGTCCAGCAAATTGATGTGTTCCTGCAACATCAGAACCCGGCGTCCAGCAGGGCGCGGATGGAAAGCAGTTCGTCTCGCAGACTGCGCGCGGGCGCAACGCTCAGAACCGCATCCACGGGGCGTTGTTGCAGCGCGGCGGTGGATGTGGCAACAGCCGCGCTGCCGCGCATTTCGGGCACCTGATCGATGGCGAGGATCGACACGGTCGGTACCGGGAGGTCCATGCTCCGATCCGGCTCGAGGTCGAACTCGGCGTTGCCCAGTCCCGGTGCCTGGTCGGTCCAGTCGTCCCCGTCGAGTGCGCTGGCGGGCCCCAGTTCCGTCAGACGATTGCGCGCGCCGCTGATCGTGAAGCCCTGCTCGTAGAGCAGGTCGCGGATGCGGCGGATCAGCAACACCTCGTGGTGCTGATAGTACCGGCGGTTGCCGCGCCGCTTCATGGGGCGCAGTTGTGTGAACTCCTGCTCCCAGTACCTGAGCACGTAGGGCTTGACGCCGCACAGTTCGCTGACTTCACCGATCGTGAAGTAGCGCTTGGGCGGGATGGCCGGGAGGGAGTTTTCCATTGGAAATCAATGGGTTCGAGCAGTCAGCTTTGACTTTACTCGAACTCTCCAGGCGGTGGCGCCTCGCCCTGTACGACGGCCTTGAGTTTGTGGCTCGCGTGAAACGTGACCACGTTGCGTGCGTCGATGGGGATCGCCTCGCCCGTACGAGGGTTGCGCCCGGGGCGTGGTGCCTTGCGCCGTACCTGGAAGTTGCCGAAGCCGGAGAGCTTGACATCCTCTCCGCGCACGAGGGCTTCATGCACATACTGGAAGAAGGCCTCGACCATGTCCTTGGACTCACGCTTGTTCAGGCCGAGCCGCTCGAAGAGCAGCTCGGCCAGCTCGGCCTTGGTCAGCGTCGGGGTCTCGAGGCTCGGCAGGATCACGGATTCCATGCGGGTCGACCGATCGTCCATGGTGGTGACTCTTCTCTCGCGCTCGCGGCGGCTCAGCCGCCGCGCAGACGCGCCCCGACAGCCTGTTGGGCGGCATCGAGGACGGCGCGAACCACCTCGTCGCTGCGCTCGTCGGTCAGCGCAGCCCGCTCGTCGAGCAGCTCGAGACGGATCGCCAAGCTGCGCTCATCGGCACCCAGGCTGTTACTTGCGGCAGCGGCCGCATTCGTGGCGTTGGGGCGATAGACATCGAAAAGCCGCGCACCGCGCAGCACACCGCCCGTTGGCGCCGCCAGGATGGCGGACATCAAGGCATCGTGACGCACGTCTTCGCGCACGATCAGCGCGATGTCGCGGGTCACGACCTGCTGCTTGGGGACCGGGACATAGGCTGGCACGTCACGTGCGAGCAAGGCGGGCACGTCCAGCTCGAAGACCACCGGTGCGCCATGGCCCACCGGCAGCTCGTAGGCCTGGCACCAGCGCGGGTGCAGTTCGCCGACGTGGCCAATGACCTGGCCGTCCAGTTCGACACGTGCGCAGCGGCCCGGGTGCATCGCCGGGTGGCTGTCGGCCACGAAGCGGGCGGCGCGCGGCGCCAGCAGGGTCTCGATGTCGCCCTTGACGTCGAAGAAGTCCACTGGACGCTCGCTCACACCCCACTGCTGGCCATCGGCCGGTCCCCATGCCAGGCCGCCCAGGCGCAGCGGCTGGTGCACGCCGACCACGCTGTGCTCGGAGGTCGGCACCGACGCGTCGCGCATGAAGACCCGGCCCAGTTCGAATACCCGCACGCGGTTGGCGCGGCGGGCCTGGTTGTGGCGCAGCACCTGGATCAGGCTGCCGATCAGGCTGGATCGCATCACCGCCAGCGGGGCGGCGATGGGGTTGAGCAGGCGGATGGGTTGCTCGTTGCCGGCCAGCTCGCGCTCCCAGCGCTCCTCGACGAAGCTGAAGTTGATCGTTTCCTGGTAGCCCAGCGCGGCCACCTGCCGGCGCACGGCGTGGCTGCTGCGCTGCGACTCGGGGCGCACGCGCGAGGTCACCGGGGCCTGTGGCGGCACGAGCGGCAGCTGATCGAATCCGATGATGCGGATCACGTCCTCGATCAGGTCTTCCTCGATCTGCAGGTCGAAGCGCCAGCTTGGCGGGGTGACGGTCAGCACGCCGGGAGCCTCTTCGACCTGGAGACCCAGGCGTTGCAGCACCTCGACGCACTGCGCCTGGCTGACCGGCATGCCGATCACCTTGCTGGCGCGCTCGACGCGCAGGCGCACCGGGGCGCGCTGGGGCAGGCGGGTGACCTGGTCATCGACGGGGCCGACCACGGTGGTGGCATTGCCGCAGATCTGCAGGATCAGCGCGGTGATGTGCTCGATGTGCTCGACCGTGAGGGCAGCATCGACGCCGCGCTCGAAGCGGTGGCCGGCGTCGGTCGAGAAGTTGAAGCGGCGCGAGCGCCCGGCCACGGCCTCGGGCCACCAGAAGGCGGCCTCGACGTAGACGTTGCGCGTGTCGTCGCCCACGGCGGTGGCGTCGCCACCCATGATGCCGGCCAGCGACTCGACCGTCTGGCTGCCGGCGTGGGCGTCGGCAATCACGCCGACCTGCTCGTCCAGCGTGATCGTGTTGCCATTGAGCAGCTTGAGGGTTTCACCGGCACGGCCCCAGCGCACCACCAAGCCACCGTGGATCTTGTCCAGGTCGAAGATGTGGGTGGGCCGGCCGAACTCGAACATCACGTAGTTGGAGATGTCCACCAGCGCGCTGACCGAGCGCTGCCCGCAGCGGGCCAGCCGATCGACCATCCACTGCGGCGTCGGCGCCTTGGGGTCGATGCCCTTGACCACGCGGCCGGAGAAGCGCCCGCACAGGTCCGGGGCCTCGATGCGCACCGGCAGCTTGGTGTCGAGCTGAGGCTGCACCGGGGGGATGGCGGGCGACTTGAGTGGCGCGCCGGTCAGGGCGGCCACCTCGCGGGCGACGCCGTACACGCTCAGGCAGTGGCCCAGGTTGGGCGTGAGCTTGAGGGTGAAGAGGGTGTCGTCGAGCTTCAGGAACTCGCGGATGTCCTGACCGACCGGTGCGTCGGCCGGCAGCTCCAGCAGGCCGCCGTGGTCCTCGGACAGCTTGAGCTCGCGCGCGGAGCAGAGCATGCCGAAGCTCTCGACGCCGCGCAGCTTGCCCTTGCCGATCACGAACGGCTTGCCGTCTCCATTGGCCGGGTCCGCAGGAGGCAGCTCGGCGCCCACCGTGGCCAGCGGCACCTTGATGCCGGCGCGCGCATTGGGGGCGCCGCAGACGATCTGCAGCGGACCGTCCTTGCCGTCCATCTTGAAATGAGGGCCGGCATCGACCGTGCACACGCGCAGCCGATCGGCGTTGGGGTGCTGGTCGGCAGTGAGGATCTCGGCCACCACGATGCCGCTGAACGGCGGCGCCACCGGGCGCAGCTCCTCGACTTCCATGCCGGACATCGTCAGCAGGTCGGCCAGCGCCTGGGTGCTCAGGTCAGGGTTGCAGAACTCGCGCAACCACGATTCGGGGAATTGCATCTCTTCGTTCCTGGAACAGGGGTCGGCGGGCGTTTACTGGAACTGGCTGAGGAAGCGCAGGTCGCCGTCGAAGAACAGGCGCAGGTCGTTGACGCCGTAGCGCAGCATCGTCAGCCGGTCCGGGCCCATGCCGAAGGCAAAGCCGATGTAGCGTTCCGGGTCGAGGCCGAAGTTGCGCACCACGTTGGGGTGCACCTGACCGGAGCCGGCCACCTCCAGCCAGCGGCCCTTCAGCGGGCCGTGAGCGAAGGCGATGTCCACCTCGGCCGAGGGTTCCGTGAACGGGAAGAACGACGGGCGGAAACGCAGCTGCAGGTCGTCGGTCTCGAAGAAGGTGCGGAAGAAGTCGGTGAAGACCGCCTTCAGGTCCTTGAACGACACGTTCTCGCCGATCCACAGGCCTTCGCACTGGTGGAACATGGGCGAGTGGGTGGCGTCGGAGTCGACGCGATAGGTCCGGCCCGGCGCGATCACGCGGATCTCGGGCATCGGGTCCATCCCCGCGTGCCGGGCGGCGTGCACACGGGAGTAGCGCACCTGCATCGGTGAGGTGTGCGGGCGCAGGCACAGCGGGCGGCCCGCTTCGTCGTTCATGTCGACGTAGAAAGTGTCCTGCATCGAACGTGCCGGGTGATTCTCCGGGTTGTTCAGGGCGGTGAAGCTGTACCAGTCTGTCTCGATCTCGGGGCCGTCGGCCACGTCGAAGCCCATTGAGGCGAAGATCTGCTCGATGCGCTCCAGCGTGCGCGATACCGGATGCAGGCCGCCCATGCCGCGCTGGCGGCCGGGCAGCGTCACGTCGAGCGCCTCGGCCCTGAGCTGGGCTTCGAGCTGGGCGGCGGCCAGGGCCTCGCGGCGCTCGGTCAATGCGGCTTCGATGCGGCGCTTGGTCTCGTTGATGGCCGCGCCGCGGGTCTTCTTCTCTTCGGGCGACAGCGCAGCCATGCCCTTGAGCAGTTCGGTCACACGCCCGGACTTGCCGGTGTAACGCGCCTTGGCATCTTCCAGCTGGGCCGGCGTGACGGCGGCGGCAAAGTCGGCCGACGCAGCCTGGACCAGTTCTTCGAGATCGTTCATGACAGGACGTTCAGTATCCGGTGCCCAGGCGGCCGGGTGGCCGTGCGGCGGGCAGAAAAAAAGGCCGAACGGGTGTCGGCCTTTCCAGGTCGCCAAGGGCTGGCATGCCAGCCCTTCACGACAAGTCGCTCAAGCGAATTGGGCCTTCACCTTGTCCACGATGCTGCCGAAGGCAGCGGGATCGTTGACGGCCAGGTCGGCCAGCACCTTGCGGTCCACTTCGATCTTGGCCTTCTTCAGGCCGGCCATGAAGCGGCTGTAGGTGACTCCGAGCGCACGGCTGGCGGCGTTGATACGTGCGATCCACAGGCGGCGGAACTCACGCTTCTTGGCACGACGGTCACGGTACGCATACTGACCCGCCTTCATCACCGCCTGCTTGGCGATGCGATAGACGTTCTTGCGACGACCCCGGTAGCCCTTGGCGAGCTTCAGGATCTTCTTGTGACGGGCATGGGCGGTAACACCACGTTTGACGCGAGGCATGTATTGACTCCTTCAGGTCGTGGTGAATCAGAGACCGGCGAACGGCAGCATTTGCGCAATGTGACCCATGTTGGTCTCATGCACATTCACTGCACCACGCAGGTGACGCTTGTTCTTGGTGGTCTTCTTCGTCAGGATGTGACGCTTGAAGGCCTGACCGCGCTTGACGGTGCCACCAGGACGCACGCGAAAGCGCTTCTTGGCGCTGCTCTTGGTCTTCATCTTGGGCATGACTGCTCCTTTTGCTTGTTCCCGTGCGGCGCCGCGAAACTGATCGCGATCTTGGGAGCCGACGGGCACCGGGCGACAGCAGCGACCAAACCGCTGCCACCTCGTCCTTGCTTCAAGCCCGGTTCAAACCGGACTCGACGACATTCACTTCTTCCTCTTCGGACCCAGCACCATGATCATCTGGCGCCCTTCGAGCTTGGGCATGTGCTCGACCAGCGACACATCCGCCAGCTCGTCGCGGATGCGCTCCAGCAGGCGCATGCCGATGTCCTGGTGCGTGATCTCGCGGCCGCGGAAGCGCAGAGTGACCTTGCCCTTGTCGCCTTCTTCCAGGAAACGACGCAGGTTGCGCATCTTGATGTTGTAGTCGCCTTCGTCCGTACCGGGACGGAACTTGACTTCCTTCACATCAATGACGTGCTGCTTGGCCTTGGCCTCAGCCGCCTTCTTCTGCTCCTGGTACTTGAACTTGCCGTAGTCCATCAGGCGGCAGACCGGCGGCTGTGCGGTCGGCGCAATCTCCACGAGGTCCACGTCATGCTCTGCCGACAGGCGCAGGGCCTCCTGGATGCTGACGATGCCGAGCGGCTCGTTCTCTGGCCCGTTGAGTCGCACCTCGGGCGCAAGGATCTCGCGGTTCAGGCGGTGCTTGCGCTCGGCGTTGGGCGTACGGCGATCAAGAAAGGTAGCGATGGTCTGAGTCCTCCAGGGCCTGGGGCCCCACGATCAATGCAGCGCGCCAGAACAAAGAGCAACAGACCACCGACCAACCCTCAACGGGTCAACTCGGCAGCAAGCTTCTGGGAGAAGGCCTCCAGGGCCATCACTCCGAGGTCCTGATTGCCCCGGGCGCGCACGGCGACGGTTCCAGCCGCCTTTTCCTTGTCACCGACAACGAGCAGGTACGGAACCTTCTGCAACGAATGCTCTCGTATTTTATACGTGATCTTTTCGTTGCGCAAATCGACGGCCACCCTAAGTCCTTGTTTTTGCAGCGCTTTGGCCACATCCTGGACGTAGTCGGCTTGGCCGTCGGTGATATTGAGGAGCACCACCTGCGTCGGAGCCAGCCACAGGGGCAGGGCGCCAGCGTGTTCCTCGATCAGGATGCCGATGAAACGCTCCAGGCTGCCCAGGATGGCCCGGTGCAGCATCACCGGGTGCTGGCGCTCGCCGGACTCGGCGACAAACTCGGCCCCAAGCCGCTCAGGCAGCGAGAAGTCGACCTGGATCGTGCCGCACTGCCAGTGGCGGCCGAGCGCATCCTTCAGCGTGTACTCGATCTTGGGGCCGTAGAAGGCCCCCTCGCCCGGGGAGATCTCGAACTCGCAGCCGGAGTTGCGCAGGCTGGCGATCAGCGCCGCCTCTGCTTTGTCCCAGAGGTCATCGGAACCGATGCGCTTTTCGGGCCGCGTGGCGACCTTGTAGAGGATCTCGGTGAAGCCGAAGTCGGCGTAGACGTTCTTCAACAGGGTGGTGAAGGCATCGCACTCCGGCAGGATCTGGTCTTCGGTGCAGAAGATGTGGCCATCGTCCTGCGTGAAGCCGCGCACCCGCATGATGCCGTGCAGGCCGCCGGTGGGCTCGTTGCGGTGGCAGGCGCCGAACTCGCCGTAGCGCAGCGGCAGGTCGCGGTAGCTCTTGATGCCCTGCTTGTAGATCAGGATGTGGCCGGGGCAGTTCATCGGCTTGAGCGCGTAGTCGCGCTTTTCCGATTCCGTGGTGAACATGTTCTCCCGGTACTTGTCCCAGTGGCCGGTCTTTTCCCACAGGCCCTTGTCGAGGATCTGGGGCCCCTTGACCTCCTGGTAGCCGTTGTCGCGGTACACGCGGCGCATGTACTGCTCGACCTCCTGCCAGATCGCCCAGCCCTTGGGGTGCCAGAACACCGTGCCGGGCGAGTGCTCGTCCAGGTGGAACAGGTCGAGTTCGCGCCCGAGCTTGCGGTGGTCGCGCTTCTCGGCCTCCTCGAGCATCGTCAGGTACTTCTGCAGGTCGTCCTTGGTCGCCCAGGCGGTGCCGTAGACGCGCTGCAGCATCTCGTTGCGGTGGTCGCCGCGCCAGTAGGCGCCGGCCACCTTCATCAGCTTGAAGAACTTCAGCTTGCCCGTGGACGGCACGTGCGGGCCGCGGCAGAGGTCGGTGAACTTGCCTTCGGCGTAGAGCGAGACGTCCTGGTCGGCCGGGATGCCCTCAATGATCTCGGCCTTGTAGGCCTCGCCGATGGACTTGAAGTAGGCCACCGCCTCGTCGCGCGGCAGCACGCTACGCACCACCGGCTCATCCTTGGCTGCGAGTTCGCCCATCTTTTTCTCGATGGCCACCAGGTCCTCGGGCGTGAAGGGGCGCTTGTACGAGAAGTCGTAGTAGAAGCCGTGCTCGATGGTCGGGCCGATCGTCACCTGCGCGTCCGGGAACAACTCCTTCACCGCATAGGCCAGCAGGTGGGCGGTGGAGTGGCGGATGACGTCCAGGCCATCGGCGTCCTTGGCCGTGACGATGGCCAGCGCCGTGTCGGCCTCGATGCGGTGGCTCAGGTCGACCAGCCGGGCCGATTCACCGGTGCCGATGCGTCCCGCCAGGGCGGCCTTGGCAAGGCCGGCACCGATGGAAGCCGCAACGTCTCCCACCGTCAGCGGAGCGTCGAACTCCCGACGCGAACCGTCGGGCAACTGGATGGAAATCATGGAGTGCCCTCTCTCGGCGGCCCTGCGCGAACCGCTCTTGGCGACATGAAAAAAGCGCGGTGGGTCGCCGCGCTTTTCTCAGGGGGAGGATGAACGTGCGAGAACGGCGGCCGACCGACTAGACCTCGGTGGAGGCAGTGAAGGAGGCGGTGCTCGTTCGCGGTGTCATAACCGACTTGCCTTTCTCGCTCTTGCTCGTTGATCGAATCCCACATTTTAGTGGCTCCGAGAACGGAAAACCCGGCCGAGGCCGGGCTTTCGACTCAGGTCGCAGCCAAAACGCCGCTACTGGAGTGGATCGGCCGCCCGATCGGGCGGCGATCGCAGGTCGATCAGTGGAACTGCTCTTCTTCGGTCGAGCCGGTCAGGGCCTTCACCGAAGACGAACCGCCCTGGATCACGGTGGTCACGTCGTCGAAGTAGCCGGCGCCGACTTCCTGCTGGTGCGACACGAAGGTGTAGCCCTGTTCGCGGGCCTGGAACTCGGGCTCCTGCACCATGTTGACGTAGTGCTTCATGCCTTCGCCGCGGGCGTAGGCGTGGGCGAACTGGAACGTGTTGTACCAGTTGATGTGGATGCCGGCCAGGGTGATGAACTGGTACTTGTAGCCCAGCGCGCTCAGCTCTTCCTGGAACGCAGCGATCTGGCTGTCGTTCAGGTTCTTGCGCCAGTTGAACGACGGCGAGCAGTTGTAGCTCAGCAGCTTGCCCGGGCACGAAGCGTGGACCGCCTGGGCGAACTCACGGGCGAAGCCGATGTCGGGCACGCCGGTTTCGCACCACACCAGGTCGGCGTAGGGCGCGTAGGCCACGCCGCGGCTGATGGCCTGCTCCAGGCCGTTCTTGACGCGGTAGAAGCCTTCCTGGGTGCGCTCGCCGGTGACGAACGGGCGATCGTTCTCGTCGCAGTCGCTGGTCAGCAGGTTGGCGGCTTCGGCGTCGGTGCGAGCCAGCACGATGGTCGGCACGCCCATGACGTCGGCAGCGAAACGAGCAGCGATCAGCTTCTCGACGGCCTCGCGGGTCGGCACCAGCACCTTGCCACCCATGTGGCCGCACTTCTTCACCGCGGCCAGCTGGTCTTCGAAGTGAACGCCGGCGGCACCCGCGGCGATCATGTTCTTCATCAGTTCGAAGGCGTTCAGCACGCCGCCGAAACCGGCTTCCGCGTCAGCGACGATCGGCAGGAAGTAGTCGATGAAGCCTTCGTCGCCGGGGTTGACGCCACGGCTCCACTGAATCTCGTCAGCGCGCTTGAAGGTATTGTTGATGCGGCGCACCATCGTCGGCACCGAGTCGTAGGCGTACAGCGACTGGTCCGGATACATCGTCTCGGAGGTGTTGCCGTCTGCGGCGACCTGCCAGCCCGACAGGTACACGGCTTCCAGACCGGCCTTGGCCTGCTGCATCGCCTGACCGGCGGTGATCGCGCCGAAGGCGTTGACGTAGCCCTTCTTGGCGCCGCCGTTGACCTTGTCCCACAGCTTGCGGGCGCCTTCCTGGGCCAGCGTGTACTCGGGCTGCATGCTGCCGCGCAGGCGCACGACGTCGGCCGCGCTATAGCCACGCTTCACCAGCTTCCAGCGGGGGTTCTCGGCCCAGTCCTTTTCGAGGGCGGCGATCTGTTGTTCGCGGGTCAGTTTCGTCATGAAGCTCTCCGGTCTGCTGAAGTGATTGAAGGGATGTCGATGGGGTCAACTGTAGCGGTCCGAAGCAGCGACGAGAAGACTTATGTCTTATATAAGACATAAGATTGAAATCAATGAAATCAACGACTTGCAACGCATTTTTTGCGATGCAAAAAGCGCTTTCCCACGATGAAAAATTTTGCGGCATTGCAGCAACAGCAAATCTCACCATGTGAAATGTCATTTCGTCTAAGTGGAAACCCTGTCATGACCGGGCATCATGGCGCGGGCTTTGCTTGGAGTTGGCGGCGGGCGTACTGCTTGATCCTGCGCAAGGCCACCGCCGTTGGGCGGTGAGCGGCCACGCTGCAGCGCTCAACAGAGGCCCGCTGGAGGCCGATGAACTCCGTCATACGAGTGCCCGATCCGCTCCGTAAGCTGCGGCCGCTGGTGCATCCATAGGCAAAACCTGGAGGGGCGCGGGGCCCCTTTCAACCCAACAAGGAATCACATGTCTGCTCTGAATGGAACTGGAACGCTGAAAGGGATGAAGGCCCTGGTGGTGGGGGTGGCCAACGACCAATCGATCGCCTGGGGCTGCGCCAAGGCGTTTCGAGATGCGGGCGCCGAGGTGGCACTGACTTACCTGAACGACAGGGCGCGGCCCCACGTGGCGCCGCTGGCCGAGGCGCTGCAGGCGCCGATCTTCCTGCCGCTGGACGTGGTGGACGACAGCCAGGTCGAGGCGCTGTTCCAGGCCGTCGAGCGGCAGTGGGGGCGCCTGGACATCCTGCTGCACTCGATTGCCTTTTGTCCGAAAGCCGACCTGCATGGCCGCGTGGTGGACTGCTCGCGTGAGGGCTTTGCCCAGGCGATGGACATCTCCGTGCATTCCTACATGCGCCTGGTGCGCCGTGCCGAGCCGCTGATGGCCAGCGGCGGTACCTGCATGACAGTGACCTTCTACGGCTCGACCCGCGTGATCGACCGCTACAACGTGATGGGGCCGGTCAAGGCGGCGCTGGAAGCGGCCACCCGGGAGATGGCCTGCGAGCTCGGGCCGCAGGGCATCCGGGTGCACGCGCTGTCACCGGGGCCACTGAAGACCCGCGCGGCGTCGGGCATCGCCGACTTCGACGAGCTGCTGCGCAGCGCCGCCGAGCGGGCACCGACGCACCAGCTGGCGACCATCGAGGACGTCGGCGCCTACGCCGCCTTCCTGGCCTCGCCTGCAGCACGCAATGTCACCGGCACGATCCCGATGATCGACGGCGGCTATCACATCACCGGTTGAAGGTGGCCGCCTCGGCCGATCAGTTTGCCGCTGGCGCCTGGGCCAGTGCCTGGGTCATCGCCTCGGCCAGCGGGGTGGTCGGCCGGCCGATCAGGGTGCTGAGTTGGCGGCTGTCATCGAACAGCCCGCCCCGGGCCGCGCCAGCGCCGGAATCGGCCAACAACGCCGCCAGCCCGGCGGCTTTCAAGGCGGCCTCGAACTCGGCCAGAGTGTAGGCGTCGTCGCCGGCCAGCTCGTAGACCTGCTGGCTGGGAGCGGGCTGGGTCAGCACGGCTGCCGTGGCGGCGGCGTAGTCGGCCCGGCCGGCTGAGGTTGGTGCGGCTGAGTCATGCAGCGGGCTGCAGTTCCACGGTGTGCGCCGCCTGGCCTTCCGCCCAAGCGATCAGACGATCGATGTTCGGGTGCTTGCCCGGGTGGGCCAGCGCGTCGGCGGTGTGCTCGGCGTAGAGCGCCAGGCCCTCGCGGGCGGCCGCGGGCGTGATGACCCCGCCGTGGCGCTGCGCGAGCGCGTGGTAGACCTTGAGCGAGCCGGCCTGGCCGGGCTTGTTCTCGATCGTGGCGATCAGCTCCCCGGCCGCATCGCGCAGTCGCAGCGAGGCCAGGTGGGTGACGGCGGGCAGGGTCTGGAGGGTGTCGGCGAAGTTCATGGGGCAGCGCAGCGAAAAACTCGGGATTCTCGCCGCGGCCAACGCCTGCCGGCGGGCGAGCGCCGGGGCGCTACGATCCCGGCGTCTGCACCGGCCCCATCCACCTCACTGGAAACCCCGCATGAAAGCCATCTGGAACGGCGTCACCGTCGCCGAGAGCGACGACACCCTGCTCGTCGAGGGCGAGCACTACTTCCCGGCCGCCTCGGTGCGCGCCGACTGCCTGCTCACCAGCAACCGGCGTTCGATGGACTCGGCCCGCGGCGAGTGCCGCTATCACAATCTCTTCGTCAACGGCGACGTGCTCAACGACGCCGTCTGGTACTACCCGGAACCCTATGAGGGCGCGGCCGACCTGAAGGGCCGCATGGCGTTCATCCGCGGCGTGCGCATCGAGGAGTGAACCTCACGCAGTGAGCCGGGTCGACCCAGGGGCATCGACCCGCCCGGTATCATGCGCAGCCCGGCCCGCCAGGGCACCGCGTCGCCGCTGCCAGGAGGCCGCGGTTCTGGCGCTCACCACGTCCCTGGGTGGGTTTCCCCCACGGAACCGCCCGTTTCGTTTCTGGGGCATCGTTCGCCCTTCGTCTCCTGCCCGACGCCTCCCTTCGGAGGCGGCATCGCCGTGTCCGCCTATCGCATCGCCGTCCCGCCCGCGCCCAAGGCGCTGACCGCCTACCGCCCCTTCTGGGCCAAGCGCTTCGGCCCCGCGCCGTTCCTGCCGATGAGCCGCGACGAGATGACGCAGCTCGGCTGGGACAGCTGCGACATCGTGCTGGTCACGGGCGACGCCTACGTCGACCACCCCAGCTTCGGCATGGCGGTGATCGGCCGCGTGCTGGAGGCGCAGGGCTTTCGTGTGGGCATCATCGCCCAGCCGGATTGGCAGAGCGCCGAGCCCTTCATGGCACTGGGCCGGCCGAACCTGTTCTTCGGCATCACCGCCGGGAACATGGATTCGATGATCAACCGCTACACGGCCGACCGAAAGCCGCGCAGCGACGACGCCTACACGCCCGGCGCCGAGGGGGGCAAGCGCCCGGACCGCGCCACCATTGTTTACTGCCAGCGGGTGCGCCAGGCCTATGGCGACGTGCCGATCGTGATCGGCGGCATCGAGGCCAGCCTGCGCCGCATTGCCCACTACGACTACTGGCAGGACAAAGTGCGCCGCAGCCTGCTGGTGGACTCGCAGGCCGACCTGCTGCTCTACGGCAACGCCGAGCGCGCCCTGGTCGAGGTGGCGCACCGCATGGCCGCGCGCCAGCCCATCGCCAGCCTGACTGACATCCGCGGCACGGCCTTCCTGCGCAAGCCGGGTGACCCGAGCGCCGAAGGCTGGTGGGAGCTGGACTCCACCGAGGTGGACCTGCCCGGACGCGTCGACGAGCACATCAACCCCTACCAGGACCTGCCCCAGGCGGCGGACGGGCAAGGTGGGGCCTGCGCCGGCGGGGCGGCTGATGCCGCGGCGCCAGCCGCTGCGGCGGTGACCGAGCAACCGCTGCGCTTCGTACCGCGTCCCAAGGGCGTAGTCGCAACCGGCCCGATGCACCTGCCGCCGCGCGAGCGCACCGTGATCCGCCTGCCGGCCTTCGAGGCGGTGCGCGCCGACCCGGTGCTCTACGCCCACGCCAGCCGCGTGCTGCACCTGGAGACCAATCCCGGCAACGCCCGGGCGCTGGTGCAGCAGCACGAGCTGCACGGCCAGCTGCGCGACGTGTGGATCAACCCGCCGCCGATCCCGCTGACCACCGCGGAGATGGACCACGTCTTCGGCCTGCCCTACGCCCGCTCGCCGCACCCGGCCTATGCGGACGCGCAGGGCCGCTACGACGGGCCGACCAAGATCCCGGCTTGGGAGATGATCCGCTTCAGCGTGAACATCATGCGCGGCTGCTTCGGCGGCTGCACCTTCTGCTCGATCACCGAGCACGAGGGCCGCATCATCCAGAGCCGCAGCGCCGACTCGGTGCTGCGCGAGATCGAGGACATGCGCGACAAGGTGCAGGGCTTCACCGGCATCGTCTCCGACCTGGGCGGGCCCACGGCCAACATGTACCGGCTGGGCTGCCGCAGCCGGGAGATCGAGGCCGCCTGCCGCAAGCCCAGCTGCGTCTACCCGGGCATCTGCCAGAACCTGCTGACCGATCACACGCCGCTGATCAACCTCTACCGCAAGGCGCGCGCGCTGCCGGGCGTCAAGAAGGTGCTGATCGGCTCCGGCCTGCGCTACGACCTCGCGGTGACCGCACCGGCCTACGTCAAGGAGCTGGTGACGCACCACGTTGGCGGCTACCTGAAGATCGCGCCGGAGCACACCGAGAGCGGCCCGCTGACCAAGATGATGAAGCCGGGCATTGGCACCTACGACCGCTTCAAGGAGCTGTTCGAGCGCTTCAGCGAGGAGGCGGGCAAGAAGCAGTTCCTGATCCCCTACTTCATCGCGGCGCACCCCGGCACCACCGACGAGGACATGCTGAACCTCGCGCTGTGGCTGAAGAAGAACGGCTTCCGCGCCGACCAGGTGCAGACCTTCACCCCCAGCCCGATGGCCACCGCCACCGCGATGTACCACTCCGGGCGCAACCCGCTGAAGGGCCTGAGCCGCGACGAGGCCCGGCCGGACCTCACCGAGCGCGTGGACGTCGTCAAGAGCGAGAAGCGCCGCCGCCTGCACAAGGCCTTTCTGCGCTACCACGATGCGGCCAACTGGCCGCTGCTGCGCGAGGCACTGCAGAAGATGGGCCGCGCCGACCTGATCGGGCCGGGCAAGCACCAGCTCATCCCGACTTGGCAGCCGGCCGGCAGCGCCTGCGGCGGCGCGGCGCGGCCGACCGAAGGCGGCGGTGGCAAGCCGCGCGATGGCCGTACCCGGCCTGAAAAGGGCCTCATCCTCACGCAGCACACCGGGCTGCCGCCGCGCCCCGGGGTGAAAGCGCCGGCCCGGCCAGCGGCCAGCGGCCGTCCGGTCGATCGGGCGCCCGCCCGGCCAGTCAAGCCCGGCAGCCCGGTGGGCGGGGGCAAGCGGCGGGGCTGAGGCCCGAGTCAGGCCCCCCAGCGCCGCCCGCGCGCCATCAGCAGGACCAGCAGCGCCATGCCGGCCACCGACACCCCGGCGGTGAGCAACAGCGCGCCGCGGTAGCTGCCGCTGGCCTGGGCCATCTGGCCGGCCAGGGCGGGGGCCAGCACCTGGGCGACGCCGTAGCTCAGCGTCAGCCGGGCCATCGCCTTGGCCGGATTGGCAGGAAAGGCGCGCCCCACCAGCGCCAGCGTCAGGCTGACGATGCCGATGAAGCTGGCGCCGTACAGCAGCGCGGCGAGCAGGAACCAGGCCGGCGTGTCGCTGAAGGCCGGCAGCAGCACCGACAGCGTCTGCGCACCGAAGGCCCAGAGCAGCGCTGGCAGGTCGCCGATGCGCCGGGCGATGCGGTCCCAGGCCAGCACGGCAGGCACCGCGGCCAGGCCCACCATCACCCAGGCCAGGCCGCCGGTGTGCGCCAGCGCGCTCTGCCTGGCGGCAATGGCCACCGTGAAGGTGGCACTGATCACGAAGCCGAAGCCGGCGCAGAAGTACATCGCCAGCATCAGCCGCATCCAGGTGACCGGTGGTGGAGCCGGTGTGGCAGCTCCGGCACTTGCCGCTGGCGCCGCGCCCGAGGTCGGCGCCGCCGGAGGGGGCACCCAGGCCCAGGCCGGCCAAGCCAGCAGCAGGCCCAGCGCGGCAAAAACCTGCCACTGCGCCGCCCAGCCCAGGCTCAGCCGGTTCAGTGCCATCACCACCAGGCCGGAGACGACGATGCCGAAGCCGATGCCGCTGAAGTGGATGCCCAGCTCGGCGCGGTGGCCGTGGCGCATCAGCCAGTTCAGCACCAGCCCGGAGGCCAGCAGCATGCCGGCGGCCGAGCTCAGCCCGGCGACGTAGCGCAGCGCGGCCCAGGTCGCCAGGTCCTGCGTCTGGGCCATCCACAGGGTGCTCACCAGCGCCAGCAGCACCCCGGCCCGGTAGAGCTTGAACTTCAGCTGCAGCGATGACAGCGAGGCGGCCAGCAGCGCGCCGCTCATGTAGCCCAGGTAGTTGGCGGTGGCCAGCCAGCCGCCGGCGGCGTCGCTCAGGCCGGCCTGGGCCTGCATCAGCGGCAGCAGGGGGGTGTAGGCGAAGCGGGCGATGCCGATGGTCAGCACCAGCGTGCAGATGCCGCCGAGCATGACCTGCCAGGGGCGCAGGGCAGGAGGGGAAGTGGGATGCATCGCGCCAAGTTAGCATCGTTTGCCTTCCCCGACCGTCCTGCTGGAGACGCCATGTCTGTGATCGCTCCCCAAGCGGCCGTTCCCCGGCCGGTCAGCCGCGTGCTCGTGGTCAGCGGCGATGCGGCGCTGACCGAGCAGATTGTTCGGGGCCTGAACGCGACGGCGCAGAGGCTGGACAACCCGCACGGCCTGGTGGCGCTGGCCGTGGCGCAGGTCGACCAGGCGCTGGCCCGGGTGGGCAGCGATGGCGAGCTGCAGGTGGTGCTGATCGACGACGGCGCCGCCGACCTGGCCGGGTCCGGGCCGGCGGCCGACCTGGCTGTGCAGCTGGCGGCGCTGCGTCCGGAGCTGTCGCTGTACCGGCTCCTGCCGGCCGATGCCGGCGGCTCGTCGGGTCGCCGGGCGTTTGACGGCGTGGCGGGTGAGGCCATCGCCGGCTGGTTCGACCGCGGCGAGGTCGACCCGGTGGGCTGGTTCCGCATTCTGGCCGCCGAGGTGGCGGAGAAGGCCGCCACGCCGTTCTACGACCGCCTCAAGGCCTACGTTGCGCTGGCCAAGGACAGCTGGCACACGCCTGGCCACGCTGGCGGCGACGCCTACCTGGGCAGCCCCTGGGTGGCGGACTTTCACGACTTCGTCGGCGAGGAGCTACTGCGCGCCGACCTCTCGGTGTCGGTGCCGATGCTGGATTCGCTGCTGCACCCCGGCGGCGTGATCGCGCAGGCCCAGCAGCTCGCCGCACGGGCCTTCGGCGCGCGGCGCACCTACTTCGTCACCAACGGCAGCAGCACCTCCAACAAGGTGATCTGCCAGACGCTGCTCGCGCCGGGCGACACCCTGCTGCTGGACCGCAACTGCCACAAGTCGGTGCACCACGCGGTGATCCTCTCGGGTGCACGGCCGGTCTACCTGGACTCGTCGGTGCAGCCGCACCTGGGCCTGTTCGGCCCGGTGCCCCAGGTGCGGCTGCTGCAGGCCATCGAAGCGCATCCACAGGCGCGCGCGCTCATCCTCACCAGCTGCACCTACGACGGCCTGCGCTATGACCTGGCGCCCATCGTTGCCGCCGCGCATGCGCGGGGCATCAAGGTGGTGGTGGACGAGGCCTGGTACGCCCACGCGCGCTTCCACCCCGAGCTGCGCCCGACCGCGCTGGAGTGTGGCGCCGACTACGTCACCCAGAGCACGCACAAGGTGCTGTCGGCCTTCTCGCAGGCCGCCATGATCCATGTGAACGACCCGGACTTCGACGCGCACCTGTTCCGCGAGAACTTCAACATGCACGCGTCCACCAGCCCGCAGTACGCGCTGATCGCCAGCCTGGACGTGGCGCGCCGCCAGGCCGTGATGGAGGGCTGGCGGCTGCTGGACCGCTCGCTGCGCTTTGCCGCCGAGCTGCGCGAGCAGATCGACGCCACCGGCGCCTTCCGCGTCCTGACGCTCGACGAGCTGCTGGCCGACGAGGTGCGCGGCGACGGCATCCGGCTCGACCCGACCAAGCTCACCATCGACATCGGAGCCAGCGGCTGGAACGCCGACGAACTCGCCCGGGTGCTGTTGGAGCGCCACAACATCCAGATCGAGAAGGCCACCCACCGTACGCTCACGCTGCTGGTGACGATGGGGACCACGCGCAGCAAGGTATCGCGCCTGATGGATGCGATGCAGCGGCTGGCGCGGGAGGCCCGCTCGCGCGCCCCGGCGTCCCGTCCGGTGCCAAGGCGGCTGCCCGAGCTGCCCCACTTCAACCGCCTGGCCTGTCTGCCGCGCGATGCCTTCTACGAAGCCGGCGAGCGCCTGCCGCTGCTGGACGACAGCGGTCAGCCGAACGCCGCGCTGATCGACCGGGTCTGCTGCGACCAGATCGTGCCGTACCCGCCGGGCATCCCGGTGCTGGTGCCGGGCCAGGTGATCGACGTGGCGGCGCTGACCTACCTGGTGCGGCTGCTGCGGACCCAGCAGGCCACCGACCTGCACGGCCTGGCCGACGTCGACGGTGAACGCCAGCTGCGCGTGCTGCGGCGCGAGGAGGCCGCACCCGGGTTGGCTCCCGCCGTATGATCATGCCCATGCATACCCCGCCCCCTACCGATCACCTGATCCGCGACGAACTGGCCTTGCTGGCCTCGCTGGTGCCGCTCGACGGCGCGGCGCTCATCGAGCTGGGCTGCGGCGCGGCCGACCTGGCGCGGCGGCTGGTGGCCGCGCATCCGGGGGCCAGCGTGCTGGGCCTGGAGGTGGACGAGCGCCAGATGGCCAAGAACCTCGCCCAGCCCGAGGGCACCTGGGCCGGCATCCGCTTTGCCCAGGCGGGCGCACAGGCCATTCCTGCGCCCGACGCCAGCTTCGACGGCGCGCTGATGCTCAAGTCACTGCACCATGTGCCGCTGGAGTGGCTCGACCAGGCGCTGGCCGAGGTCCACCGGGTGCTGAAGCCGGGCGGCTGGCTCTACGTCTCCGAACCGGTGTTCGACGGCCTGGCCAACGAGGTCATCAAGCTCTTCAACGACGAGGGCGTGGTGCGCCGCGAGGCCTACCAGGCGCTGATGCGGGCGCTGGCCCGGGGGCCGGAGCAGGGCTGGGAGATGGTGACCGAGCGCTTCTTCGAGATGCCCACGCGTTACCGCGACTTTGCCGACTTCGCCGCGCGGATGATCGACGTGACCTATGCCGAGCGGCGCCTGGACGGGGCGATCCGCGAGGAGGTGCGCGCGCGTTTCGAGCGGCTCGGGCGCCGCGGTGAAGACGGCTACCAGCACTTCACCCGGGCGATGCGGATCAACCTGCTGCGCCGCCTGCCGTGATCGGGTAGCGCGCCAGGATCCGGTAACCACCGCCGAGTCCAGGGACGGATTCGACCAGCACGTAGCCGCAGCCGTCTTCAGGCCCACCGGGCTCGACCGGCCAGACCAGCGGCTCGCAGCGGACCGGTGGCTGGGCACCCTCGGCCCGCCGGGCCAGGGTGACGTGGGGGCGCCAGGGGCGCCGCTCCACCGGCAGACCTGTGCCGGCAATGGCCTGGCCGAGCGCATGGTGGAAGTCCTGCAGCGCGGCCGGGATCTCCCGGGCCAGCAGCACCGCAAGGCCGCCGTGCCAGAGCGCGGGGGTGTCCAGCCGCAGCTCGGCTGTGGGGCAGGGCAGCGCGAGTGCCTGGGCCAGCCCGGGTAGTTGGGCACGGGGAACGGCGCCGAGGAAGTGCAGGGTGATGTGGCGCTTGGCCGGGTCCACGCGCGCGGCCCCGCGCGGCCAGCGCCACAGGCGCGCGTGTGCAGCCAGTGCGTGGCGCAGCGCCGGTGTCGGCCACAGGGCCAGGAAGAGGCGCGCAGTGGCTGGAGCAGGGTCCGGATGCAATGGGCGCGGAGCCATGCTGGCATCATCGCAGGCTTTGTCGTCACCGTCGGCCGCGTCGCCGCATGCCGCCCACAGGAGATCCATCGTGTCGATTCGCCGCCGTTCCTTCCTCCCTCTGGGCCTTGGCGCTGCGCTGCTGGGCGCCGCCATGGCGGGCCCGGCTCTTGCCCAGGCCCCCGCCGGCTGGCCCGACCGACCGGTGCGCGTGGTCGTGCCGGCGCCCGCGGGTAGTTCGCTGGACGTGATCGTGCGCCTGCTGGGTGAGCGCCTGAAGGACCGCTGGCACCAGCCGCTGGTGGTGGAGAACAAACCGGGCGCCGGCGGCATGCTGGGCATGGACCTGGTCGCCAAGGCCGCGCCGGACGGCTACACGCTGGGCATCGGCTTCAACGGGCCGATCGCCTTTGCACCCTTCATGTACAAGAAGATGCCCTACCACCCGGGCCGGGACCTGCTGCCGGTGGTGCTGACCACCTCGCAGCCCAACGTGCTGGCGGTGTCGGCCTCGGTGCCGGCGCAGACCGTGCCGGAGTTCGTCGCCTGGGCGAAGAAGCAGGCCGGCAAGGTGAGCTACGGCTCGGTGGGCAATGGCAGCTCCTCGCACCTGTCGATGGAGCTGTTTGCCGGCGCGGCGGGTTTTGAAGCCGTTCATGTGCCCTACAACGGCTCGCCGCCCGCGGCGGCCTCGCTGGCTGCGGGGGACACCCAGGCGCTGATGGCCGTGGCGCCGGCCCTGCTGCCGTTGGTGCAGGCGGGCAAGGTGAAGTTCCTGGCGGTGACCAGCGCGCAGCGCATCGACAGCCTGAAGCAACTGCCCACGGTGGCTGAAAGCGGCCAGGCCGGCTTCGAGGCGCTGGCCTGGAACGGCCTGTTCGCCCCGGCCGGCACGCCCGAGGCCGTGGTGCAGCGCATCAACGCCGACGTCAACGCGCTGCTCAAGGACCCGGCGGTGGTCGAGTCCTTCCAGAAGCAGGGCCTGATCCCCGGTGGCGGCAGCGCGGCCCAGTTCAAGGGCTACATCGAGTCGGAGAGCGCCAAGTGGGGCGCCATCATCCGCCGCGCCAACATTTCGATCGACTGACCACGGATCCGCCATGGCCGCTGCCAGCCTGCTTGCCCTGATCGACGACATCGCCACCCTGCTGGACGATGTCGCGCTGCTGACCAAGGTCGCAGCCAAGAAGACCGCCGGCGTGCTCGGCGACGACCTGGCGCTCAACGCCCAGCAGGTGGCCGGCGTGCAGGCCGAGCGCGAGCTGCCGGTGGTCTGGGCGGTCGCCAAAGGGTCGCTGGTCAACAAGGCCATCCTGGTGCCGGCAGCGCTGGCAATCAGCGCCTTCATGCCCTGGGCGGTGACGCCGCTGCTGATGATCGGCGGCGCCTACCTCTGCTTCGAGGGCGTCGAGAAGCTGGCCCACCGCTGGCTGCACAGTGCCGATGAGGACGCGGCACACGCGGCCGAGCTGATGCAGGCGGCGGGCGATGCGTCGGTGGACCTGGTGGCCCTGGAGCGCGACAAGATCCGCGGCGCGGTGCGCACCGACTTCATCCTCTCGGCCGAGATCATCGTCATCTCCCTGGGCGCGGTGGCAGGCGCCGCTTTTTCGACCCAGGTGATGGTGCTCGGCGCGGTGGCGCTGGTGATGACGGTGGGCGTCTATGGGCTGGTGGCCGGCATCGTCAAGCTCGACGACCTGGGCCTGTGGCTGGTCCGCCAGGCCCGGGCGGCGCAGGGGGCGGCCAGCCACGCGCTGCAGGGCGCGGGCGACGCCATTCTCTGGCTGGCGCCGGGGATGATGAAAGCGCTGTCGGTGCTCGGCACGCTGGCCATGTTCCTGGTCGGCGGCAGCATCCTCAACCACGGCCTGCCCCTGGCCCACCACGGCGTGGATGCGCTGGTGCAGTCCGCCGCGCTGGCCTGGCCTGCCGGTCACCTGCTGGTGCAGGCGCTGCTGCCGCTGGCGGCCGACCTGGTCAGCGGGCTGCTGGCTGGTTCGCTGGTGCTGGCAGGGGTGTCGTTGGTCAAGCGGCTGTTCGCGCGTGCCGGGAGCCGCGCGGCCTGATGTCCGGACCGACTGCTGCACAGGCCGCCGGGCCGACCGTGGCTCGCCCGACCGGCCTGCTGCTGGCCCCGATGGAGGGGCTGATGGACGCCACGCTGCGCGACCTGCTCACCCGCGTGGGCGGGATCGAGCGTTGCGTGTCCGAGTTCATCCGCGTCACCAACACCGTGCTGCCGACGCGCGTGTTCATGCGCATGGTGCCCGAACTGCTGAACGGCAGCCACACCCCGGCCGGCGTGCCGGTGCGGGTGCAGCTGATGGGCAGCGACCCGGTCTGCCTCGCCGACAACGCCGCCCAGCTCGCCACGCTGGGGCCCGAGGGCATCGACCTGAACTTCGGCTGCCCGGCGCGCACCGTCAACCGCCACCGCGGCGGCGCGGCGCTGCTGGAGGAGCCCGAGCTGGTCGGCCGCATCGTCGAGGCGGTGCGGCGCGCCGTGCCGCCCGCGCTGCCGGTGTCGGCCAAGATGCGCCTGGGCCTGCGCGACGAGAGCCGCGCGCGCGACTGCGCCCAGGCCATCGAGTCCGCGGGCGCCTGCGAGCTGGTGGTGCACGCCCGCCTGCAGGTGCACGGCTACCGCCCGCCCGCCTACTGGGACCGCATCGCCCACCTGCGCGGCGCCGTGCGCCTGCCCGTGGTGGCCAACGGCGAGATCTGGACGGCGGCCGACGCCCGGCGCTGCCGTGCCGAGTCCGGTTGCGATCGGCTGATGCTCGGGCGCGGCAGCGTGGCCGACCCCGGGCTGGCGCGGTCGATTGCTGCGGACGCTGACGGGATGGCCGGTGATGCCAACGCAGCCGCCGTCCCCGGCCTGCCCTGGGCCGAGGTGCTGCACCTGCTGGAGGACTTCTGGCACCGCACCACCCACTCGTTCGAACCGCGCCACCGGGCCGGGCGGCTCAAGCAGTGGTTGCAGCTGCTGCGCCTGCGCCACCCCGAGGCGGCGCAGGCCTATGCGCGGCTGCGCACGGTCAACGACAGCCGGCTGATTGCGCTGGATCTGTTCGGGCGCGACGGAACTGGCGACGGAACTGGCGCCGCGCCGCCCGCTTTTCCGGCGCTGTAGCGGCTTCAGACGGGCGGCGCTGGGCCGAAATCCAGCCATGTCCCATTGCCACTGCCGTCACGGTCGCTGCCCCTGCTGCAGTGGCCTGAACGCGCCGGCCTGGGCCGCCAACGAACCGAACCGGGCGCACCTGGCCTGGGTCGACCGCCCGCCGAGGTGCTCCAGATGAAGTCGAATGCGACGCCCTTTGTCCTCCTGCCGCCGCGCCTGACGGTGGTTTTTACCCTCGCGCGGCTGCTGCAACGCATGGAACTGAGCGCTGCGCCGATCGATGCGCGCCAGTACCGCAGCGTGGCCACCCGCCTGGCCGAGGAACTCGGCGCCGTGCCGGCCGACGAGCCGCTCGCCGCCATCCTGCAGGCTCACCCGGCCGCCGCAGAGTTGTACGAAAACCTGTACTACGCCCACGCCGGCCTGTGCCGCACGCCGCTGGAACTGGCCGCCGAGGCCGAGGCGGACACGCTCGCGCTGCTGGCGCGGGCCAGCCGCGCGGCCTGATCCCCGGGCGGGGCGGGTTCAGCCCGCCTGGATAAAGTCCGCCAACGCCCGCCGCGGCGCTGGCCCCACCTCCGGCGCCTGGCCGATGCGGGCCCACATCTGCACCGTGCGGCGCCCCTCGCTGGCGCCGAGCAGGGCGCGGACCGCCGCATGCGGGCCGGCCTGCTCCGGGTACTCCTGCAGCGCCTGCTGCAGCGGGTGCACTGCCAGCCCCAGCGCGGTGGCGGCGAGCTGCACGCGGGCATAGGCCCGGCCGGCGTTCACCTGCGTGGCGCGGTCATTGCCCTCGCTGACCATCCAGAAGAAACCGGGCGTGGAGGCCAGCTTGGCGCGGAAGTCGTCGATCTGGCTCGTGGTGGCGTAGCTGTCCGGTGCGGGCGGCTGTGCCCGGTCGAACAGGCCCAGGCGGGCCAGCCACTCCACCTTGGCATCGAGGACGGTCAGCCCGTCGCGGTGCTGCGCCACCTCGGCAGCGCCCACGCGCAGCACCCGGTAGGACTCCATGATCGTGCGCGGCGTCGTCAGCTCGATGCGCCAGGCCTCGTCGGCAATCGCGCGGTGGCGGGCCAGCAGCGCGGGCCCGTCGGCGGTGTCGGGCCCGACCCAGCCGAAGTGCAGCGGGTTTGGCCGCACCGCGTCGGCCAGCGCCGCCCAGGCCGCAGCCGGCACCGGCCGCGCCAGGTCGTAGGCGCTGCGGTTGGTGTGGCGCCGCGGGATCTGAGCGAACAGCGCATCGCGTGCCACCGTCGCGTCCGGCACTAGGCGGATGCGCGCCACCGGCCGCGGGTCGGGCTGCTCGGGGCCGAAGGCGCCCTCCGGGAAAAGCTCGATCTCGCAGCGCTGCCCGCGCTCGCGCGCCGCGAGGTCCAGCAGCTCCAGGAAGGTGCCCTGGCTCATCATGATCTGGCGCGAAAAAGGGTCGGTCTGCGGCAGCAGCCGCGTCAGGTCGCAGTGCAGCGCGATCTCGCCGGGGCGCGACAGGTCGACCCGCCAGGACTGCAGGTTGTGCGAGTGCGGCGCCAGGATCGCCCAGCTCAGCGCCCAGCGACGCGGGTCGGTCTCCGCGGCGGGCGGGCCCTGCCAGGCGGCAACCGCCTCGGGCGGCATGGCCGAGCTGCAGCCACTCAGGGTGGCGGGGAGGGCGGCGGCGATCACGCCGCCACCGGCGACGCGCAGGATGTTGCGACGGAGCATGGGATTCAGGGCTGGCGGATGACCGGCCGGTTGATGAGGAGCGCCGCCAGTGTGCGACGGGACCGGGGGTGTTGCCATTCATCCAAGTGGGAATCCAGCCATGCATTCATGCATGGCCCGCACCCGCACCCGCGTCGTGCAGCTGGAGCCGCAGGACGCGAACCGGCGATGGAGTGGCCGGGCCAGGCTCGCTCGGCCGTCCTAGAATCCCAAGTCCTGACCCGTTCGGCGCTGCGGCCCACGCAGCGCTGTCCGGCGCGCTTCATGCGCCTGTCCCTGCCGCCCTAGAAGACCCGAGCTTCCCGATGAAAGCCTCCGAGATCCGTTCCACCTTCCTGAAGTTCTTCGAGTCGAAGGGCCACCAGATCGTCGCCTCCAGCCCGGTCGTGCCCGGCGACGACCCGACGCTGCTGTTCACCAACGCCGGGATGAACCAGTTCAAGGACGTGTTCCTGGGCTTCGACAAGCGTCCCTACAGCCGCGCCACCACCAGCCAGAAGTGCATCCGTGCGGGCGGCAAGCACAACGACCTGGACAACGTCGGCTACACCGCGCGCCACCACACCTTCTTCGAGATGCTGGGCAACTTCAGCTTCGGCGACTACTTCAAGAAGGATGCGATCGCCTACGCCTGGGAGCTGCTGACGGTGCACTTCAAGCTGCCCGCCGACAAGCTCTGGGCGACGGTGTACGCCGAGGACGACGAGGCCTACGACATCTGGAAGAACGACATCGGCCTGCCCGCCGAGCGCATCGTGCGCATCGGCGACAACAAGGGCGGCCGCTACATGTCCGACAACTTCTGGATGATGGGCGACACAGGCCCCTGCGGCCCCTGCTCGGAGATCTTCTACGACCACGGCCCGGACGTGGCCGGCGGCCCGCCGGGATCGCCCGAGCAGGACGGTGACCGCTACATCGAGATCTGGAACAACGTCTTCATGCAGTTCAACCGCACCGAAGACGGCGTGATGCACCGCCTGCCCAAGCCGAGCGTGGACACCGGCATGGGCCTGGAGCGCCTGGCCGCGGTGCTGCAGCACGTGCACTCGAACTACGAGATCGACCTGTTCCAGTACCTGCTGGCCGGCGCCAAGAACGCGGTGGACTACGCCGCAGGCGTGACCGACGGCTCGGCCGGCTGCGACAAGGACAGCCCGAGCCTGAAGGTGATCGCCGACCACATCCGCGCCTGCTCGTTCACGGTGGCCGACGGCATCATCCCGGGCAACGAGGGCCGCGGCTACGTGCTGCGCCGCATCGCCCGCCGCGCGATCCGCCACGGCTACAAGCTGGGCGCGCGCAAGCCCTTCTTCCACACGCTGGTGGTGCCGCTCGCGGCCGAGATGGGCGAGGCCTATCCGGAACTGCAGCGCGACATGGCGCGCATCACCGAGGTGCTCAAGGCCGAGGAGGAGCGCTTCTTCCAGACCATCCACAACGGCATGGAGATCCTGGACGGGGCGCTGGCCGCGCTGGAGAAGTCCGGCTCGAAGCAGATCGATGGCGAGACGGCCTTCAAGCTGCACGACACCTACGGCTTCCCGGTCGACCTGACCGGCGACGTCTGCCGCGAGCGCGGCGTGACGGTGGACGAGGCCGGCTTCAACGCGGCGATGAACCGCCAGCGCGAGCAGGCCCGTGCGCACGCCAAGTTCAAGATGGCCGCCGGCCTGGAGTACACCGGCGCGGCCACCGCCTTCCACGGCTACGAGCACCTGGTCTGCGAGCACAGCCAGGTCACCGCGATCTACATCGACGGTGCGCCGGTGCAGCGTGCCAAGGCCGGTGACGACGTGGTGATCGTGCTGGACCACACCCCTTTCTACGCCGAGAGCGGCGGCCAGGCCGGTGACGCTGGCGAGCTGCGCAACCAGCGCGCCCGCATGGTGGTCGAGGACACGATCAAGGTCCAGGCCAGCGTGCACGGCCACCACGGCCGCATCGTCGAGGGCGAGGTGGAGGTGGGTGACGGCTTTGTCGCCCGCGTCAATGCGGAGCAGCGCGTGAGGACCGTGCGCAACCACAGTGCCACCCACCTGATGCACAAGGCGCTGCGCGAGGTGCTGGGCGCGCACGTGCAGCAGAAGGGCTCGCTGGTGACGGCCGAGCGTACCCGCTTCGACTTTGCACACAACGCGCCGATGAGCGACGAGCAGGTCCGCCAGGTCGAGGCCATCGTCAACGCCGAGATCCTCGCCAACGCCGGTTCCAAGGCCGAGGTGATGGGCATCGACGACGCGCAGAAGACCGGCGCGATGATGCTCTTCGGCGAGAAGTACGGCGAGACCGTGCGCGTGCTGACCATCGGCTCCACCCGAGAGCTCTGCGGCGGCACGCACGTCCGAGCCACGGGTGACATCGGCCTGTTCAAGATCGTCGCCGAGTCCGGCGTGGCCGCCGGTGTGCGCCGCGTCGAGGCGGTGACAGGCGACAACGCGCTGGCCTACCTGCAGTCGCTCGAAGCGACGGTCAACGGCGTGGCGGGGGCCCTCAAGGCCACCCCGGCCGAGCTGGGCAGCCGCATCGGCGGGCTGCAGGAGCAGGTGCGCGCGCTGGAGAAGGAGATCGCCGCGCTCAAGGGCAAGCTGGCCTCCAGCCAGGGCGACGAGCTGCTCGCCAAGGCGGTCGACGTGAACGGCATCAAGGTGTTGGCTGCCACGCTGGAAGGTGCCGACGCCGCCACGCTGCGCAACACCATGGACCAGCTGAAGAACAAGCTGAAGACCGCCGCGATCGTGCTGGCCGCGGTGGACGGCGCCAAGGTGCAGATCGCCGCGGGCGTCACCGCTGACAGCGTGGGCAAGGTCAAGGCCGGCGAGCTGGTCAATTTTGTCGCCCAGCAGGTGGGCGGCAAGGGCGGCGGCAAGCCGGACATGGCGATGGCCGGCGGCACCAACGCCGCCGGGCTGCCCGCAGCGCTGGCCAGCGTGATGGGCTGGGTGGCCGAACGGGCGTGACCGGCGGAGCACGACACAGATGACCACCTCCAACGGCCTGCCTTACCAGATCGCCGTGATCCCCGGCGACGGCATCGGCAAGGAAGTGATGCCCGAGGGCCTGCGCGTGCTGCGTGCGGCCGCGGCGCGCTTCGGCATAGCGCTGGCGCTGCGGGAGATCGAGTGGGCCAGCTGCGACTGGTACCAGGTGCACGGCGAGATGATGCCCGCTGACTGGAAGGCGCAGCTGCAGGGCTGTGACGCGCTGCTCTTCGGCGCGGTGGGCTGGCCGGCCACGGTGCCCGACCACATCTCGCTGTGGGGCTCGCTGCTGAAGTTCCGCCGCGAGTTCGACCAGTACATCAACCTGCGCCCGGCGCGCCTGTTCGACGGCGTGCCCTGCCCGCTGGTGGACCGCCAGGGCCGGCCGCGCCAGCCCGGCGAGATCGACATGCTGATCGTGCGCGAGAACACCGAGGGCGAATACACCAACCTCGGCGGCGTGATGTTTGCGGGCACCGAGCGCGAGTTCGTGATCCAGGAGTCGGTCTACACCCGCATCGGGGCCGAGCGTGTGCTGCGCTACGCCTTCGAGCAGGCCCGCCAGCGCAGGCGGCGCCACCTCACCGTGGCCACCAAGAGCAACGGCATCGCCATCAGCATGCCCTGGTGGGACGCGCTGGCCGCCGAGGTGGCGCTCGACTACCCCGAGGTGACGGTGGACCGTCAGCACATCGACATTCTGACCGCCCGCTTCGTGCTGCAGCCGGAGCGCTTCGACGTGGTGGTGGCCACCAACCTGTTCGGCGACATCCTCAGCGACCTGGGCCCGGCCTGCACCGGCACGATCGGCCTGGCGCCCTCGGCCAACCTGAACCCGGATCGGCGCTTCCCCTCCCTGTTCGAGCCGGTGCATGGCTCGGCGCCGGACATCTACGGCCGGAACATCGCCAACCCGATCGCGATGATCTGGTCGGCCGCGCTGCTGCTGGACTTCCTGACCCGCGGCGAAGGCGCCGGTCGGGCCGCGCACGACGCCATCCTGCGTGCCATCGAGGCGGTGCTGCGCGAGGGCCCGCACACGCCGGACCTCGGTGGCGACGCCGACACCACGCGCATCGGCCAGGCGATTGCCGAGCGCGTGGTCGCCGGCTGCTGACAAGACCCCGAATCAGCGGACCGGCAGGAGCCGGCCCCGCGGCCCCGCCCAGGGGCCGCAGCCGGTCACTGCAGCGGCTGAATGCCGGCAATGGCCCAATCGCGGCTGCCATCGGCAGGCCGCACGAGGTGCCAGACCTCGTCGAAGGGCGTCGCCGGGTGCGAGGGCTCCTCGCGGACCTGGCCGTGGTAGCGCACACTGACGACCTCGCGGCCATCCTCGCGCGCCAGATCGAGCACTTCGGCATCAACGTGCACGACGTCGGTCTGCTGGGTCGAGTCACCGCGGTTCTGCAGGTCCAGACGGATCGAGGCGAACATCTCCGGCGTGGTGAACTGGCGCAGGTCGTTCAGGTCGCAGCGGTCATTGGCGGCCTGCATGCGGATGAAGATCAACTTGGCGATGCGCTCGAACGCAGCACGGTCGAAGTCGGCCGGCAGCGCCACGGCCGGGGCGGTGGCCACGGCCGTCGATGCGGCGCCAGGTGCGAAGCTCGCGGCGGCGCTGCCAGGGGCGGCGGCCGGGAAGTCAGCCTGACGCGCCATGGGGGCGGCCGTCGGGTTGACGGGCTGGGCCGTTCCTGCGCTGCCAGCTCCCGCACCCGCATAGGCCGGCTCGAAGGGGTTGCTGCGCGAGGCGCCGGCATTGGCCTTGCCTGCCGAGAAGCGGCGCATCAGCCAGCCAATGACGAACACGGCGGCCAGGGCCAGCAGCGCCATCATCAGGAAGTTGGCCACCGCCTCGCCCATGCCGAAGTGGCTGAGCAGCGCGGCCAAGCCAATGCCGGCGGCCAGTCCGGCGATGGGGCCGAGCCAGGAGCGCTTGCCGGCCTGTGCAGCCGCAGCACCCGCGGTGGCCGGAGCCGCCTGCTGCGCGGGCGTTGCCTGCTGGGCTGGCGCAGCCTGGTTGGGGGCCTGCCTGGGCGGGGGCGCATCCGCGGCGCTGCGCGAGGGCATGCTGCGCTGCATGCCGCCGCTGCCCAGGCGCTTGGCCTGGGCTTCTGGCGGGGTCAGACCGACTGCGACAACCAGCGCGAGTGCGCCAAGCCACCAGTTCTTCATGCGGAATTCCTTCGAAGTGAGGGCGTTCATAGTAACGACATGATGCCAGCCTGAAGAAAGTCAAGGGCGGTGCTGGAAAGAGCCCTCGTCTTGAGATGGCTCACCCACCATGGCGTCCGGGGCCTCGGACGAGGTCGGGATTCGGGCGGCGGGATTCAGCCCCGGCTGAGCCCGAGCCAGATGCCGAGTGCCACGCTGTGCAGGCCGGCGATGACCCAGAAGCGCAGCTGGAAGGCCGGGCGCTGCCGCTTGTGTGGCAACAGGCGCATGGCAAGCCAGCCGCCGGGCCAGCCGCCCAGGGCGTCGATCAGGTGCAGCGTGGCATCGCGGTCCGCCGTGGAGCGGGTGCGCGCACCGTGCTTGTCATGCCAATAGGCGGTAAACGAGGCCAGCCACAGCAGCGGCGCGACCACGGCCACGACCAGCGGGCCCCGCCCCCGCAGCGTCCCGGCGGCCAGCAGGGCCCCGTAGGCGGCCAGCGCCAGCGCGCCCGGCCAGGCCGGCGTGGGGTGAAAAAACGGCCGGCTGGAACCCCCCATCGGCGCCTCGGGCAGCGGCGAGGGCCGCGTGATGCCGTTCAGTGGCGTGGCCTCGCGTCCCGTGAGCGCTGTCCTGGCCACCGCCAGCGGGTCTTCCAGCGGGGTCAGCGCTGCCGCTCCCGTGGCCTGGAAGACCGGGCGCCGCGTTCGCCGGCCACTCCCCGCCGCCAGGTCGCCCTGCGCGCTGGCCCAGGGGCGGATGGCCACGGCGCGTTCGCTGGCGTGGCCCCCTGGGGGGGCGGGGGCTGCCGTGCGTTGAAATACCACCGCCATGCCCAGGCGCGGTGCCTGCGGGCCCAGCTGCAGGTCGGCCGCCTCGAAGGGCAGGTCGATCCCGGGCGTGCGCGAAGCGCGGATCGCACCCCGGCCCCCGGCGGGATCCCAGCGGCAGATGTAGCCTTCTTCGTCGCCCATGGCGGTCAGCGTTTCAGACGGCCCCGGCCGGTTCCGCCTGGACCAGGATGCTCACTCCGCCGACGTCCACACGCTGGCCGGCGCGCAGCTTGCGGGTGCGGCGCGTTTCCACCAAGCCATCGACCTGCACGCCGCCATCGACAATGAGCATCTTGGCCGCGCCACCGCTGCTGCAGAGGCTGGCGGCCTTGAGCAGGGCGTCGAGCGGGATGAACTCGCCACGCAGGACGAAGGGGATGGGGGTGCTGGGCATCAGGATCGAGGGAGAGCGGGTCAGGGGGAGTCAGGGTGGGCCTGTCAGGAGGGGGCGAGCCCGAACTGCTCGGCCAGCAGCGCATAGGAGCGCCGCCGCACGGTCGGATCGTGGGCCCAGGTGTTGACCACCAGTTCGTCGAGCTGCAACTCGGCAGCCAGCGCGCGCAACTGGGCGCCGACCTGTGTGGCCGTGCCGACGAAAGCGCGCTGACGCATGCCGGCCAGCGAGGCCTCTTCCTCGGCGCTGTAGCCCTCGCGGGCGATGTCGTCGGGTGAGCGCAGCGGGCCGAGCTGGCCGCGTGCGCGGTCCAGACGCCAGCGCTCGCGGCTCAGGGCGTGGTGGCGGGCCTCGGCCTCGCTGTCGGACACCAGGGCCCAGACGCAGATCGTGGCGTGGGGCCGTGGGTGTTCGGCGCTCGGCCGGTACAGGCTGCGGTAGAGGTGCAGGGCATCCTCGACGCCCTGGCCATCCATGAAGAAGTAGGCGAAGGCGTAGGGCAGGCCGAAGTGGGCCGCAAGTTGGGCGCCGTAGTCCGAGCTGCCCAGCACCCAGAGCTGCGGGCTGCGCTCGGGCCGGCCGATGAGATCTGCCGGCGGGCGCGGGTGGGCGGTGATGCCGGCATGCAGCGCGCCGCCGACCCAGGCGCGCAGGTCGTTGACCTGCTGCGGGAAGTCTTCGGCCTGGCCGCTCGCGCCCGGATTGAGCGCGCGGGCGGTCCGCAGGTCACCGCCCGGGGCGCGGCCCACACCCAGGTCGATGCGCCCGGGGGCGAGGGCATCGAGCACGCGGAACTGCTCGGCCACCTTGAGCGCCGAGTAGTGCGGCAGCATCACCCCGGCGCTGCCGATGCGGATGCGCCGGGTGGTGGCGGCCACGGCGGCCATCAGGATCTCGGGCGCCGAGCCGACGATGGTCGGCAGGCTGTGGTGCTCGCTCAGCCAGAAGCGGTGGTAACCCAGCGCCTCGCAGTGGGTGGCGAGGCCGAGGGTGTCGCGGATGGCCTCGTCCTCGCCGTGGCCTGCGAGCGCCACGGACTGGTCGAGCACGGACAGACGCAGGCTCATCGGATCTCCCGGCCCTGAGGTTCAACGACCGCGGCGACCGATGTCGACCACGGGCGCATGGGGACGGCCCGGACCCTGGGCGCGCTGGCGGGCGTGGTCGCGGATGTGCGCAGGCAGCAGGCGCAGCAGCCAGCGCATCGCCAGGGGAACCAGCACAAGGTCATCGACCAGGCCGAGCAGGGGAATCACATCCGGGATCAGATCCACCGGTGAGAGCAGGTAGGCCACGATGCCGACGCAGCCCGCCTTGAGCCACAGCGGCGCCTGGGGGTGCTGCAGCGCAAACCAGAGCAGTCGCGCATCGCCACGCACCACCGCCCACAGGCGCACCAGACGTTTCCACATGGGTGACCTCCGTCGAATCAAGCCAACATCGTGACAGCCTACACGGTTTTGCAGGCCGACCCTGAATCAGGGCCCGCCCTCAACGCCGTGGGGCGGCAGACGGTTGACGGAGGCGCGGTGGCCGCAGGGTGCTCAGGTCGCGGCGGCGGGCTCGAACTGGTCCCAGGCCTGCAGCGCCTCGGCGGCGTACATCAGCGCGGGGCCGCCGCCCATGTAGACCGCCACGCCGAGCATCTCCTCGAACTCGGCCCGCGTGGTGCCCAGGCGGCGCAGCGCCTTGATGTGAAAGCCGATGCAGCCGGCGCAGCGCTGACTGACGGCGATCGCGGAGGCGATCAGCTCCTTGTGCTTCTCGGACAGTGCGCCCTCGGCCATCGAGGCCTGCGCCATGGCGCTGAAGCCCTGCATCGTGGCCTTCTGGCTGTGCCGGAAGGGCGCGAGTGAGCGGGTGATCTGCTGGGTCAGCACGGGGTAGGTGGCGTCAGTCATGGTGGGAGCCTGAGGCTGGATCATGGATTACCCTGTAGGGTACATGAGTTCACCGGGATAACCCTTGATCGCGCGCAGACCCCACGGTGCGGCCGGCGGCCTGTCAGGGTTTGGCCGGCGGCGTCTCGGAGGCGGGGGTGTCGGGGGCACTGGACTCGCCAGCTTCCGGCGCGCCGGCATCGCCCTCGGGCGAGCCGTCAGGGCGGGTCAGCTTGCGTTGGCGCTTCTCTTCGGCCTTGCGTTTCTTGGCCAGTTCACGCTGGCGTTTCTCGTAGGAATAGTTCGGGGTGGCCAAGGAGGGGCTCCAATTCGATGGGAATGTGCTCAGGATAAGCGATGCGCGTACCAGCCTGGTCGACATCGCGCCGACAGCGCAGTGTGAGGGGGGGCTGCCGACCCATGTCGGCGATGGGCAGGGCGCATCGGCTAACCTGCGCGGCTGCCACGGGGGCACCGGCCCCAGGCACAAGGAGCCTGCCCGTGTTTGCCTGGTTCGAACGCCTCGTCGATCCCTATCCTGAGTCCCTGCCGGCCACGCCGCCGCGCGGCCTGCTGCGCTTCGCCTGGGCCGGCACGCAGGGGCTGCGCCGCTACATCGGGGCGATGACGCTGCTGACGGGGCTGATCGGCGCCTTCGAGGCGCTGCTGTTCGGCTTCCTCGGGCGCATCGTCGACTGGCTGGGCGCCACGCGCCCCGAGCGGCTGTGGACCGAGCAGGGCGGCACGCTGGCGCTGCTGGCCGTGGTGCTGCTGGCCAGCCCGCTGGCGGTGGCGGCGCAGACCATGCTCAAGCACCAGACGCTGGCGGGCAACTTCCCGATGCGGCTGCGCTGGAACTTCCACCGCCTGATGCTTGGCCAGAGCATGGCCTTCTACCAGGACGAGTTCGCCGGCCGGGTGGCCGCCAAGGTGATGCAGACCGCACTGGCGGTGCGTGACTGCTGGATGATCGTGGCCGACATCCTCGTCTTCGTGCTGATCTACTTCGCCACCATGGCGGCGCTGGTCGGCGGCTTCGATGCCTGGCTGCTGCTGCCCTTCCTGGGCTGGCTGGGGCTGTACGCGTTGGCGGTGTGGTACTTCGTGCCGCGGCTGGGGCGGGTGTCGCAGGCGCAGGCGGATGCCCGCTCGCTGATGACCGGGCGCATCACCGATGCCTACACCAACATCGCCACCGTCAAGCTGTTCTCGCATGCGCGGCGCGAGGCGGGCTACTCGCGCGCGGCGATGCAGGAGTTCATGGTCACGGTGCACGCGCAGATGCGGCTGGTCTCGGGCTTCGAGGTCGTCAACCACGGCCTGAGCATGATGCTGATCCTGTCCACCGCAGGCAGTGCGCTGTGGCTTTGGACGCAGGGGCAGGTCGGCGTGGGCGCGGTGGCGGCGGCCACGGCGATGGCGCTGCGCCTGAACGGCATCTCGCACTGGATCATGTGGGAGATGGCGATGCTGTTCGAGCACATCGGCACGGTGGCCGACGGGGCCGCCACGCTGTCGCGCCCGCACAGCGTGGTGGACCGGCCCGGCGCGCAGCCGCTGCAGGTGCGGCGCGGCGAGATCCGCTTCGACGACGTGAGCTTCGCCTACGGTGGCGAAAGGCAGGTGATCGACCGGCTGAACCTGCACATCCGCGCGGGCGAGAAGATCGGCGTGGTGGGTCGCTCCGGTGCGGGCAAGTCCACCATCGTGAACCTGCTGCTGCGCTTCCACGACGTGGGCTCGGGCGCGATCCGCATCGACGGCCAGGACATCGCCGCGGTCACGCAGGACAGCCTGCGTGCGCAGATCGGCATGGTCACGCAGGACACCTCGCTGCTGCACCGCTCGGTGCGCGACAACATCCTCTACGGCCGCCCCGATGCCGGCGAGACAGCGATGGTGGCTGCCGCGCAGCGCGCCGAGGCGCACGACTTCATCGTCGAGCTGAGCGACCCCAAGGACCGGCGTGGTTACGACGCCCATGTCGGCGAGCGCGGCGTGAAACTCTCCGGCGGCCAGCGCCAGCGCATCGCCATCGCCCGGGTGATGCTCAAGGACGCGCCGATCCTGCTGCTCGACGAGGCCACCAGTGCGCTGGACTCGGAGGTGGAGGCCGCGATCCAGGCCAGCCTTTACCAGCTGATGGCGGGCAAGACGGTGGTGGCCATCGCGCACCGGCTGTCCACCATCGCCGCGATGGACCGGCTGATCGTGCTCGACCAGGGCCGCATCGTCGAGGAGGGCGACCACGCCAGCCTGCTGGCGCGCGGCGGGCTCTATGCCCGGCTGTGGGCGCACCAGAGCGGGGGCTTCCTGGTCGAGGAAGCGGCTGACGCAGGGGCCGACGAGGTGGCCGCTGCGGCCTGAGTGACCTGTGGCCCAACCGTGGCTCAACCGGTCGCCCTCCGGTGGGCCATCCGGCCAAAGCTGTGCGGGCGCCAGGGGCATCGTGTGCACAGGCCACGACCTGCAACCGCCGGATTGCCGGCGAGTCACCCGCTGAATGCGGTGATCACCCGGCACGGCTGCAGCGCACAGTGCATCGCAGGCGCTGCCGTGGTGACGGTGCCCAGTCCAGGAGGCACCCGCGATGAACCGCTCCGCCAGCCACCTCGCCAACCGCTCCACTGCCTTCGCTGCGACGCTGCCGGCCGCCCTGGCCGGCCCGGCGGGCGGCAGCGCCGAAGCGGCCCACGCGGCCTATGAAGTGCGCTTCGAATCCCTCTTCCACCCGGGCCGTGGCCTGACGTTTCCCTGCGATGCCCAGGGCCGTGTGGCGCTGCACCGCCTGCCCGACCGTGCCCGCGAGAACTACCGCCGCGCGCAGTCGCAGGTGGGCGTCGAGTACGCCACGCCGGCCGTTCGCCTGGCCGACCTGCACTGAGTGCCTGAGTGCCTGAGCGCCTGAGCGCATGAGGTCCGGCGGGGCGGCGGGGCGGTGCCATCGCCGAGCCCGCCGTGGCCTGTCAGGCAAAGAACTCGTCGCGCCGCAGGTAGCGCCACTGGCCTGGCGGCAGGTGCCCGAGCACCACGCTGCCGATGCGCACCCGCTTGAGTCCCAGCACCTCCAGGCCGACGGCCTCGCACATGCGGCGGATCTGGCGCTTGCGGCCCTCGCGCAGCACGAAGCGCAGCTGGTCCTCGTTGGCCCAGCTGACCTTGGCGGGGCGCAGCTGCACGCCGTCCAGGCTGAGCCCGTGCTGCAGCAGCGCCAGGTCCGCATCGGGCAGGCGCGGCTGCTCCTCGGTGGCGCGGCCGTAGCGCACCCGCACCAGGTATTCCTTCTCCACCTGGGAGTCGTCGCCGATCAGCTGCTTGGCGATGCGCCCGTCCTGCGTCAGCACCAGCAGGCCGGTGGAGTCGATGTCCAGCCGGCCGGCCGGCGCCAGGCCGCGGCCATGGCCAGGGTGCCAGGGGCGTGGCTCGCGGTCCTCGGCCCAGCGGGTCTCGCGCCGGACCAGCACCGCGGCGGGCTCGTAGCCGTCCTCGGCCTGACCGCTGACGTAGCCGATCGGCTTGTGCAGCAGGATGGTGACCCGCTGCGCCTGCTCGCGGTGCGCGGCCGGGTCGATGCTGATCTGCACGTCTGGCCCGACGCGCTGGCCCAGTACGGCCAGCTTGCCGTCTACGCGCACCCAACCCGCCTCGATCCACTCATCGGCCTCGCGCCGGGAGGCCAGGCCCAGCGCCGTCATTCGCTTGGACAGGCGCTCGCCCTCGGCGGTCGGCCGCGCCGGCGTGGCGGTCGGGGCCTGCGCACGCGATTGCGGTTGCGATTGCGGTTGCGCAGGCACAGGAGCGGCGGGCCGCGGGGCGGGGCGGCTGGGCGGTCGAGGGTCGCGATAGGCAGGGGGCCGCCCCTCGCGCTCCGGCGGGGCCGCTTCCTGGCGTGGCCGCGAGGGCTGTGAAGGCCCCGTAGGCCCTGTAGGCCGCGAAGGCCGCTCGCCAGGGCCGCCAGCGTGGTCAGGGCGGCGGCGCTCGCCAGGGCCGTCCGCGTCGCGGCGCGGGCCACCTCGGCCGGGCGCCGTGCCGCGCGGGCGGTCCAGGGACTCCCGTGGCGGGCGGGCGGGCCGCTCGTCGCCCTCGGGCGGCGCGGCGTCCCGGCGGGCGGCGGCCTCCTGCCGCGCGGCCTGGGCTTCGGCCAGGGTGGGGCGCTTGCGTGCGGCTGCGTGGCCGCGCACGGGCGCGCGCTGGCCCATCCCGGGTTCAGGGGGGGCGGGGCTCTTCTTCAGTTTCAACGTGACCATGTCGTCAGATTAGCGCACCCGCCGGCCTGCCGGGTCAGCGATCGCCCCGCGAGCCTGTGCTATCTTCGTTTGCAGTCAGAAACGCAGCCCCGCTCGACGGGGCTTTTTTGCGGCTGCCCCGAGGGTCCGTCCGTGTCATCCACGGTCCCTCCCGGGCGTGCCGCGGTCGCCAGGAGGTTGGAGTGGATATCGTTCTGTTGGGCAAGGCACTGGTCATGGGCGTCGTCGAGGGGCTCACCGAGTTCCTGCCAATCTCCAGCACCGGGCACCTCATCTTGACCGCTTCGCTGTTGAACTTCACCGGCGAAATGGCCAAGGTCTTCGAGGTGGCGATCCAGAGCGGCGCGATGCTGTCGGTGATCTGGGAGTACCGCCAGCGCCTTGGCCGCACGGTCAGCGGCCTGGGGCACGACCCCGTGGCGCGGCGTTTTGCGCTCAACGTGCTGGTGGCCTTCCTGCCGGCCGTGGTGCTCGGCCTCGCGTTCGGCAAGGTCATCAAGGCCCACCTGTTCCACCCGGTACCGGTCGCGCTGGCCTTTGTCGTCGGCGGCCTGGTGATCCTGTGGGTGGAGGCGCGTCACAAGCGGCTGTACGGCGCGATGGACAGCGTTGGCAAACGGCACGCCCGCATCGAGACGGTGGACGACATGACCCCGCTGGACGCGCTCAAGGTCGGCCTGCTGCAGTGCCTGGCGCTGATCCCGGGCACCAGCCGCTCCGGCGCCACCATCATCGGCGCGGTGGTGCTGGGTTTCTCGCGCAAGGCCGCCACCGAGTTCAGCTTCTACCTCGGCATCCCGACGCTGATGGGCGCCGGTGCCTACTCGGTGCTCAAGCAGCGCGACGCGCTGCGCTGGGAGGACCTGCCGGTGTTTGCGGTGGGCACGGTGGTGTCCTTCTTCGCCGCGCTGGTGTGCATCCGCTGGCTGATCCGCTACGTGTCGACGCACGACTTCGTGCCGTTCGCCTGGTACCGCATCGTCTTTGGCGCCGTCGTGCTGCTGACCGCCACCACCGGCTGGGTCAGCTGGGCTGCGTGAGCGGCTGCCTGACGAACAGCAGGTCCCACACGCCGTGGCCGAGTTTCAGGCCCCGGTTCTCGAACTTCGTCAGCGGCCGCCAGTCCGGCCGCGGCGCGTAGCCAGCCTCGCTGGTGTTGGCCAGCGCCGGCTCGGCCCCCAGCACGGCCAGCATCTGCTCGGCGTAGTCCTGCCAGTCGGTCGCGCAGTGCAGGTAGCCCCCCGGCGCCAGGCGTGAGGCAAGCAGCGCCACGAACTCGGGCTGAATCAGCCGGCGTTTGTGGTGTTTCTTCTTGTGCCAGGGGTCCGGGAAGTAGATGTGGATGCCCGCCAGGCTGGCCGGCGCCACCATCTGCCGCAGCACCTCCACCGCGTCGTGCTGCACGATGCGCAGGTTGGCCAGCTCCAGCTCGCCGATGCGCTTGAGCAGCGCGCCCACACCCGGCGTGTGCACTTCCACCCCGACGAAGTCCATCTCCGGCCGTGTCTGGGCGATCTCGGCCGTCGCCTGTCCCATGCCGAAGCCGATCTCCAGCACCAGCGGGGCCTGGCGGGCAAAGACGGCGCCGGCATCGAGCGGCGTGGCCTGGAAGGGCAGCACGAAGCGCGGGCCGAGTTCCTCCAGCGCCCGCTGCTGCCCCGTGCCCATCCGGCCGGCGCGCAGCACGTAGCTGCGGATCGCCCGCTGTGGCGGCCTGAGGGTTGCAGCGGTATCCGTATCGATCTGCGTATCGATTTGCGTATTGGTCCGCGTATCGGTGGCCAAGTCGGTGGCCAGGTCGGTGGGCAGATCGGGGGCGGTGTCGTGGGGCAGTTCGGAAGCGGTCACGGTGAACGAGTGCGGGGGAACGAGGACGGGAACCGGAGCGGGAACAGGCGGGTCGGCCGCCCCGGCGCGGTCGCCAGCGATGACGGCTTTCACGCCAACGCGGCCGGGCATCGGTCTGGGGGGCAAAGAGCGGACTTATCAACGCCTGCCAGGCGCGGCGTCGACCTAGGCTCGCAGGGTGCGAGATTCTGCCCCACGCCCGTTCAGCGCCCCTTCAGCCGCCAGGCTGCCCACATCGCCCCAGCGGCGCCTCATCCTGGCGCGCGCCGCGGTGGCGGCCACCGCCGCCTGCCTGCTGCCGGGTGTGGCCCGCGCTGCATTGCCAGCCCGCCCCGCCGCGGCACCCACGCTGCTGCCGCCGGCACTGCGCGAGCAGCTCGTTGCTTCGGGCCTGGCGCCGGAGCACTACGGCCTGTACGCCGCGCCGGTCAGCGGCGGCGCTCCCCTGTTGGCCTGGCAGGCCGACCAGCCCTTCGTGCTGGCCTCCACCGCCAAGCTGGTGACCAGCATCGCTGCGCTCGACCTGCTCGGCCCCGACTTCCGCTGGCGCACCGAGGCGCACCTCACCGGCCCCCTGCGTGATGGCCGCCTGCTCGGCGACCTGGTGATCGTTGGCGGTGGCGATGCGACGCTCAGCTCGGTCGACGTGCTCGCCTGGATGCGCCGCTGGCGCGCCGCCGGGCTGGAGGAGATCCTGGGCGACATCGTGCTCGACCGCAGCCGCTTCCTGCTGTCAGACGAAGACCACGCCAGCACGCCCACGCCGGCGGCCGAGCGTCCGCACCACGTCCGCCCCGATGCCCTGACGCTGGACGGCGGCACCGTGCAAGTCAGCGTGCAGGCCGGCCGGCGCGGCCAGCCGCGCCTGGAAGTCACGCCCCCGATGGGCAGTGCGCTGCGGCTGGTCAACGCCGTCACCCGCCAAGGCGGCTGCAGCGCGACGGCACAGTGGCGCGAGCGCGCCGGCGCCGAGGAGCTGCACGTCAGCGGCGCCTGGTCGGCCGATTGCCCGGCGCGGCCCCTGCAGATCGCCCCGCTCAACCCGGCCGAACTCAGCCGGCGGGCGCTGGCCGAACTGTGGCGCCAGGCGGGCGGGCGCCTGCAGGGCCGCGTGCGCGAGCTGCCGCAGCCGGGCGCATCCACCCCCTGGCACCCGGCCGACCGTGCGGGGCTGGCCCCGGCGCCGTGGTCGGAGCACCGCTCTGCCACGCTGGGCGAGCTCGTGCGCGGCATGAACAAGGTCAGCCACAACCTGATCGCCCGGCACCTGATGCTGAGCCTGTCGCCCGATTTCCCGTCCCGGCCTGCCACCCTCGCCGGTGCGCAGGCCCGCGTGCGCCAGTGGCTGGCCGCACGCGGCCTGCCCGCGGATCGGCTGGCCGTCGACAGCGGCAGTGGCCTGTCACGCGCCGAGCGGGGCTCCCCGCGGGCGCTCACGGACCTGCTGCGCCACAGCGCGCAGGGGCCGCACGCGCGCGGCCTGCTGGCCAGCCTGCCCGTGGCCGGCATCGACGGCACGCTCGAACATCGCCTGCACGGGGGCGCCGCCCAGGGACAGGCCTGGCTCAAGACCGGCACCTTGCTCGACGCCCGCGCGCTGGCCGGCTACGTGCGCACCCGCGGCGGCCGCCAGCTCGCCGTGGCCCTGCTCGCCAACGACCCGGACCCCGAGGCGGCTGCCCGCGCCACCCCGGCGCTCGACGCCTGCGTCGAATGGCTCGCACGCCACGCCTGAGGCCGCGCAGCAGCGTTGCCATACTGCCTTGCCGCCGGCCGGAACCGCTCTATAATCTCGCGCTGCACCGAGCGGGTGTAGTTCAATGGTAGAACGGCAGCTTCCCAAGCTTCATACGAGGGTTCGATTCCCTTCACCCGCTCCACTTGCTTCCCCACGCAAAAAAAGGCCGCTGATGTCAGCGGCTTTGTTGTTTCTGCGGTGATCGGCTTCGCTGGCTGCCCGGGCGGCTGCTCGTGCTGTTGCCCGGGGTTGCCACGTGTCAGGCGGTAGGCGCGTGTGCTTGAAGTGGGGGCGATGGTTTGGCCGACAGCGCTGCCAATGCCTCCTCGACCAAGCGCTCGGTGTTGTGCTGGTTGTCCAGCTCCTGCCGGGGGCGCAGCCGCTTGTAGATGAAGTCGAACACCACCGGCCGGCGGCGGCGGCCTTCGTAGATCTCGTCTTGCAGGGCGCGTGACAACCGCAGCAGCTCCGGGCTTTCGGGGTCTGCGAGGGCCGCCTTCCAGATGTCGGCGCCCGTGTCGCGCAGCTTGTTGATCTGCACGATCGCATCGCGCTGCTCGGTGTACATCTGGTACATCAGCTTGAAGAACCCGGCCAGGGGCAGCACGAAGACCACCAGCGCCGATTCCACTGCCTGCGCGGGCGTGCCGCCATGCTGCCGCACGTAGAGCAGGGCAAGGACGATCGCCAGCACCAGCGAACCGAACAGGATCCAGCGCAGCCACTCCGCATATTCCTCGCGCTGGCGGGAATCCCACCACACGTTCTGACGCTGGCAAACCAACCGGGCCAGAGGCAGGGGCAGATCGGACAGTTTGAACCGGGCGTCTGGCCACCAGGGGTGGTACCAGTTCAACAGATTGCGGTTGAGGGTCTTGGCCGTGTGCCGGCCACGCTCGTTGAGCAATTCCGACAGCGTCTTCGGACGCGGCGCGCGATGCACGTTCCAATCCATGCCCAACAGGCGGTTGTCGAACTCCTCCAGCGCGTGCGCGCCGGCCTCCCGCCACTGCTTGTGCCGCGGGTTCAACCACAGCGCTTCCAGCAGGAGCACGAGCAGGCCATACAGGCCCACAGCAAACTTGAGGTCTGCATAGAGGTATGCCGTGACCGAGCCGGCAATGCCGATCAACGCCAGCCACAACTGCCCGCCCAGCCACCGCTTGGAACGCCCGTACAGCCGCTCCTGAGCGACGAGACAGTCGACATAGGGCGATTCGTTTTGCAGCGCGAGAATCTGGTTTTTCATGTTCCTCGGTTCCTCCTGCCATGTCGCGCCGAATCTGCCGCGGTCGGTGCGCAGTTTCGCACTGTTGCGCGGGGGCAGGAAGCACCGCCGAGGGGGGGGCAGGGTCGAGCGGTCAGGGTGAAGCGGCCCAGGGGTTGATGACTTCCTGTCCCGCCGCCTTGAACGGAGCCGCATCGCGGGTGGCCACGGCAAAGCCGCGTGCAGCGGCCATGGCGGCGATGTAGCCGTCCGGCGTGGGCAGGCCGCGCCCGGCAGCACGGGCGGCCACCGCCAGCTGCGCGTAGTGGCGTGCCGCCTCGGTGTCGAAGGGCAGGATGCGCCCCTCGAACAGCGGCAGCAGTCCCTCCAGCGTTCGCGCCAGGGCCTCCCTGCGCCGGCCCGCCGGCATGGCGCCGATGCCAAACCACAGTTCGGCCAGGGTGACGCTGGTGAGGTACAAGGTGTCGGCCGCCTGCGCGTCCAGCCAGGCCAGCACGGCTGGGTCGGGCTGCGGCTTCATGGCCTCGGAGAGTACGTTGGTGTCCAGGACGATCATTCCAGCACCAGCGGTTGGGCGGGTGCCTGGCGTTCGGCCGTCAGCGCTTCCAGCGCGAGCACATCCTCATTGAGCAGGCCGGCGCGCCGGCTCACCTCTGCCATCGCGGCACCCAGGCGCAGGCGCTGCGGTGGGCGCACGGTGGCATCCAGGATGTCGCGGACCTCCGCCTCCGTGCTGCGGCCATGCTGCGCTGCCCGCAATCGCAGTGCGCGGTGCACTTCATCGGGCAGGTTGCGGACGGTGAGGGTGGGCATGGCGGCGAATCCGTAGAGTTGCTGTCAATGCAGTCAGATTAACAGAAGTGACTGCATCCAAGAAGGGCCCCGGGTCCCAGCTTCGCAACGGATCGTCGGCTGCGAATTCAGCCGTGAGTGAGGTTCAAATCCCCCCTGACCCCCCCTTTTTCAAAGGGGGGAATGGGAGGTGAGGGCTTGGGCGGTCGGACCCGCCAACCACACCACCTGGCACCTGCGTTGCTCCCCCTTTGAAAAAGGGGGTTGGGGGGATTTAGGGCCGTCGCCAGTCGCCTGCCACGCCCGGCTGCGATTTCAGCCGTCTGTGGGCCGTGAACGGTCTCGGAGGTACGGTGACCCAATTGTCTTAACCGGCTGCGATTTCAGCCGTCTGTGGGCCGCAACGGCGCGTCCGATCTCGGTGCGGGTGCCGTCTTAACCGGCTGCGATTTCAGCCGTCTGTGGGCGCGGATGTTGCGGCTACCATCGGTGCCGTGGCGTCTTAACCGGCTGCGATTTCAGCCGTCTGTGGGCGGTGTCGTCAATGATGCTGGTGAACTGACAGTCTTAACCGGCTGCGATTTCAGCCGTCTGTGGGCGCGTGGAACCAGACGATGGACACGCTGCAAAAAGGTCTTAACCGGCTGCGATTTCAGCCGTCTGTGGGCCACGGCCAAGTCGCCCTGGAAGGTGCCGATGCGTCTTAACCGGCTGCGATTTCAGCCGTCTGTGGGCCCTTCAAGGAGCTGTCGAACGGCCTTTTGGACGGTCTTAACCGGCTGCGATTTCAGCCGTCTGTGGGCCGAACGCAACGGCGGACTCCTCTGTCAAAACCGTCTTAACCGGCTGCGATTTCAGCCGTCTGTGGGCGGATGTGGCCGGTGCAGTTGCAGCGGTGGCCGTCTTAACCGGCTGCGATTTCAGCCGTCTGTGGGCGATCGAAGAAGCCCTGAAGAAGAAATGGGGTCTTAACCGGCTGCGATTTCAGCCGTCTGTGGGCCCCCTCCCTGGAGAGCAAGCATTGGCGCGGGTTGCAGAGGCAAAATCGGCGCTCAGCGATAACACTGCTGATGGTGTGGTCAATTTCGGCCTCCAAGTGCCACTTTCTTCAATGGAATCATTCTTCTGCGCATGTTGTTTCAAGCGTCTTGTGAAGGGATCGGCGCAGGTCATTGATTTTCAAAGAGCACGGCCATCGCGCTGACACGCTGCGGCTGGCAGCGAGTTTCGCACTTTTGCGCCGCCGGCAGAAGCGCCGTCACACGATCCAGAACGGCTCCTGTCGCTCGGGCGCGCCGCCCTCACCCTGGGTGCGCGTCGCCCGCCGGCAGGCGCGGCAGATGGGGCGCAGCAGGGCGCGGTCGGCTTGCGCGTCGAGCATGCCGTTCAGCCGCTGCTGCAGCGCGCCCACCGCGTCGTGGTCCAGCGCGCAGAGGTAGAGGCTCTTCTGCACCCGGTCGCCGTGCGCCAGCGCCACCCGGGCCACACGCTGCAGGCGGCGCGGCTCGCCGATGTCGTAGCTCAGGGTCCAGAGGCGGGGCTTCATGGCGGTCAGCGGAACACGGCCGGCGCGTAGCGGGCCGCGTCGCCCTCGCGGTAGACCTGCGCCAGGCGGCGCACCTGGGCGTCGATGAGGCGGCGCAGGTCCTGCAGTTCGGCGCCGGCACCCTCGGGCGGCTGGCGCTCGGTGTTCAGCCGCACTTCGATGGCGCGGATGAAGCGCTTCACCGCCGCGGGCTTCAGGGAGTAAACACCGCCGCGCTCGATGAAGTCCTCCGGCAGCAGGCCACCGTTGAGGCACAGGTGCAGCAGCACCGGGTCCACCACCACGGGGCGGAACTCCTCCATCAGGTCGGAGGCCAGCGCCATGTGCCCGGGCTTGACGGCATGCAGGTGCCCCAGCCAGGGCGTGAGCCCGCGCGCCTGGATCAGCCCCGCCACCGCGTGGTACAGCAGGGTGTAGCCCAGGTCCAGCAGGGCGTTGATGGGGTCGCGGCCGGCCTGCTGCTCGCGGGCGCCGAACGTCCATGTCGGCGCCAGCCAGTGCCGCCAGGCGCCGAAGTAGGCCGCCGCCCCCGCGCCTTCCAGCCCGCGCAGCGTGTCCAGGTCCGGGGCCGTCTTGAGCCGCCCGCGCAGGTCCCGCAGCTGCAGCAGGGCCGCCTGCACGGCGTCGGCGTTGGCCGCACCAGCGTCACCCCGGCGGTGGCGGGCATAGCTGGCCAGCGTGCGGGCGGCGTTGGCCAGCTTGCCGTGCACGAAGTGCCGGGCCAACGCCAGGTTCAGCGCTGCATCCGCCTGGGCCGCAAACTGCGCCTGCTGCAGCCGCACCGCATCCCCGCCGGGCGGCTCCATGCGGCCATAGAAGCGGCCCATGCGGCTGGTGAGCACCACCGGGATGCCGTGCTGCATGCAGCACACCAGCGCCGCGGTGGTCACCGTGTTGTGGCCCATCAGCATGACCAGATCCACGTTCACCGCCGGCAGCTCCAGCAGCAGCTCCTGCTCGCGGCGCACCAGCAGGCGGCGGTTCTCGGTGTGCAGGCTGGCGGCCGGGTCGACCAGGTAGAGGGTGCGCTGCAGGCTGGGCAGCGGGGCGGGGGCGGCGGCGCTGTCCGGGTCGTCGTCCTGCTCGGGTACGGGATCGGCCATGGGATCGGCCACGGGATCGGCGGGGGCCGCGGTCGTTGGCGGATCTGCCTCATGGGCATCGGACGCCCCGGCATCGGCGTCGGCGTCAGGGTGAAACTCGGCATCAACGCAGGAAACCGCTTCGGCAGCACCGCCTGGATCATCGGCCGGCAGGTCGTCGGTCCGAGGCGCCGGCGGTGCCTGCCAGCCGGGCAGGGCCGCCAAGGCCTCAGCCCAGGCGGTGGCCATCTCGCCGACCAGGCCGTCGTCCTCCTCCTGCGCGTCCTCATGCGCATCGGCATCCGCCTTGTTGAGGGTGGCGGCCCGATCCGGGCTGCCCTGGGCCGACCGCGCCAGGGCAGAGCCCACCTCGGCCCGCGCCGCCTCCACCACCTTGCGTGCCGGCAGCGCCAGGCTGCGCACGAAGTGCCAGCCCAGGAACTTGAAGCCCTGCTCGAAGTTGACCACCCGTGTCTTCAACGGGTTGAGCTCCAGGGCCAGGTCGTGCAGCACCTCCTCGCTCAGCGCCACCGCCTCCTCGGCCCGCTGGCGGCTGCGTGCCAGGACGACGAAGTCGTCGGCATAGCGCACCAGCGCGTGGTCGGCGTCCAGCAGCGCCTCGTCCAGGTGGTCCAGGTAGAGGTTGGCCAGCGCGGGGGAGAGCGGCGAGCCCTGTGGCACGCCCAACGGGTTGGCGGGCAGCTCCGGGGCCGCGCCAGTCAGGCCGGGCCAGGGGCCGCGCTCGCCGGCATCCCACACCGGCGTGGCCAGCCAGCGCTCCACCAGTGCGACCAGCTCCGCATCGCCACACAGCAGCTGCAACTGGGCCAGCAGGCGGGCGTGGGGGATGCGGTCGAAGAACTGCGTGATGTCCGCCTCCACCACCCACTGGTAGCCCTGGCGTTGCAGCAGCCCGATGCGCTCCACCGCCATGCGCACCGAGCGGCCCTGGCGGTAGGCGTAGCTGCATTCCTCGAACTCGGCCTCCAGCGCCGGCATCAGCAGCTGGGCGGCAGCCGTCTGCAGCACCCGGTCACGCACGCAGGGCACGCCGATCGGCCGGGGCGGCTTGCCCGGGCGGGGCAGCCACAGCCGCAGCAGCGGCAGCGGCCGGTACTGCCCGGTCAGCACCTCGCCCTGCAGGGCCGGCTGCTCCTGGCCCATGCGGGCGGCAAAGTCCTCCACCGTCACGCCGTCCACGCCCGGGCGGCCCTGGTTGGCCAGCACCCGGTCCAGCGCGGCGCGCAGGCGGGTCTGGGCCAGCATCTGTCGCAGCAGTTTGGCCATGGTGTTCTCCCCTGTGGGTGTCTGTTGCCGGCTCGGTGCCGCTACACGATCCAGGCATTGGCCTGCACCACCAGTTCCGGCGCCGGCCGGCCCAGGTGACGGATGCGCTGCGCATCGCCGGCACACAGCGGCGTGTAGCGCAGGATGTCCTCGGTCGGTTCGATCAGCCGCACCAGCCGCCGCTGCAGCGCCTCCAGCTCGCTGGCCGTCAACTCGCAGACGAACAGGCTGTAGTGCAGCCGCTCGCCCACCGCCGACAGGGCTCGCTCCACCCGCCGCAGGCGGCGGGGGTGGGCGATGTCGTAGGCGATGTGCCAGCGCGTCGGCGTGCTGCTGATGGGCAAGGCGGCCTCTGCGCTTCAGTGGGCCGGGTCAGCCGCAGGTTGGCCGGCCAAGCCGCGCCCGGGATGAGGTCCGGCCCCGGGGATGGGGGTGAAGCCGGGCGCCTCCGGGTGCGGTGGCAACGGTGGCTCGGGCTCCGCGGCAGGCGCGACGGGCGCTGCAGCCGAGCCATCCGTTGGGGGGGTGGATGGAACGATCTGCCCCACCGCTGCGGCCAGTGACATGGCGCGGCTGCTCCCTGTCAGCACCCGCCAGCGCAGCCCTGTGCCGGCCCACTGCGGGTGCTGCCGCAGCAGTGCCAGCGTGGCGGGCTGGTCGTCCGGATCGGCAAGCAGGGCCTCCAGATACAGCGTCAGCAGCTGCAGCCGGTCCCCTGGCGGCAGGACGGGTGCCTCCTCAGCCAGGACAGCCCGTATCAGCGCCCTGGGCCGACGCAATTGCCACAACCCCAGCACATGCGCGTAGTGGCGCAGCGCTTGCGCGCAGGGATCGCCCTGCATGGCGGGCCTGGTCAACTCCACCAACATCTGCTGGAGCACCACCTCCCCGGTGGTCACCGGCACACTGCCCATGCTCTGGAGCCGGACATTGAGGTCCAGCAGGCGGGTGGCCACGTCCGGCTCCGCGAGCCGCTGCGGTACGCCGCGCCACCATCCTGCCGGCGCCGAAGCGCTGGGCTGGGAAGCCATCGCGGTGTTCTGCGCGGGGGGCGTTGCGCTGGCGCCTGCCACTGCCGCCACGGCCGGCGACGGCAGCGCTGGCGGGGCAGGCTTGTCGCCTGCCGGACGCACCGTCTGGGCCACGAAGACGTGGGCCTGACGCACCAATTGCCACAGCAGCAGGTTGCCGTCCGACAGGTCGACCAGCAGCAGCGTGGACAGCGCAGCCCCGATCGCAGCCCACAGCGGGCGGCGCAGCCGCTGCTGCAGGCTTTGACCCAGAGCGAGCAGGTGCGTGGCCTGGGCCTTCAGCAGCCGCTCCAGCCGCTGGGCACTGGAGGGGGCTCGTTTGGGTTTGGGTTTCCGGTGCGACGCCGCCGCAGCACGCTGCAGCCGCGTCGCACCCGCCTGGGCCGAGACGCCGGGTTCAACCGAGGCTGGGTGCCCCCGGGCTGTGGTTGCAGCGGACTTGCTGCGACGCGAGCGGGCGACCTTGCCCACGAGGGAGAAGGTGGTTTTCATGGCGGCTTTGATGCGTGAGGCAAAGGAAGGGGTGGGCTTCGAGCGGGCGTGGCGAGGTGACATGGCGAAATCCGATGCGGCTGATGGTCATGGCTGTGAATTCCAATACTCGAGAAAAACCCGGCGAAAACCCTCCCAACCGTAGCAACAAACTGCGGGCTGCCGGGGCGAACGGCAACACTCCACCGAGCGCCGGACCCGTTGGGTTCCGACGCTGAATGAGTGCTGGCGGTGACTCCAGATTAGCCGAAGTCAGAAAATCCTGCAGGCTGGGAATGCCCTGGGTGAGGGGTGCAGAGCGTGAACTAGGGAAACTCCTGAGGGACCGGGGACGTTCTCTCAGAGCTCGGCCATGCCCTGGCACACCGCTGCTTCGATGGTCTCCATCACGGTTGCCAACGCCTGCAACACCAGCGCGTTGCCAAAGCGCAGCACCCGCTGGCCCAGTGCTTCCAGCCGACGTACCCCGCGATGGGCTTCTGCCGGTAGAAGGGCATGCCCGCCACCTGCTTGCGACGCAGCTGCGCCCACAGGACCTGCTCCGCCCGAGTCGCGTTGGAACGCAACTCCCGTGCACGGGACTTGAGCGTTCGTTGGTAGGGCAGCATGGAAACTCCTCGTGAATCGAGCGGAACGGGAGTGGCCCCTTTGGTGAAATCCCCCCTCGCCCCCCTTTTTCAAAGGGGGGAATGAGCCCTGACGTTGTAGCCGCAAACGCCCCTCCCCACCGATCGCACCATGTCACTCCCCCCTTTTGAAAAAGGGGGGTTGGGGGGGATTTGGGGCCATCGCCAGGCGCCATCCCCAACCGGCTGCGATTTCAGCCGTTTGGTGGCCCCGAGCAGGCTGGCAAGGACTCGGAAGGGTTCGTCTTAACCGGCTGCAAATTCAGCCGAGTGTGGCCACTGGTTTTCCAGACGGGTACGGTCGTCACGGTCTTAACCGGCTGCAAATTCAGCCGAGTGTGGCCCCCAGACGCAAGTCAAGGACGGTACCGTCAGTCTTAACCGGCTGCAAATTCAGCCGAGTGTGGCCACTGTGATCGCTGCAGCGCTGTTCGCCCTTTTGTCTTAACCGGCTGCAAATTCAGCCGAGTGTGGCCTGGCAAGGGTTTGGGGTCGACGTCCGCGGTGTGTCTTAACCGGCTGCAAATTCAGCCGAGTGTGGCCGAGCTTCTGAACTACTCAATAATGAGTGTAAAGTCTTAACCGGCTGCAAATTCAGCCGAGTGTGGCCCATTTCTGTTCAGGACAGGTCTGTTGACGGCGGGTCTTAACCGGCTGCAAATTCAGCCGAGTGTGGCCGCGCAGGCACAGACGGCAAAAGATGCGTGGAAGTCTTAACCGGCTGCAAATTCAGCCGAGTGTGGCCTCAAGTCCATCCTTGATGTCGGCCTGGCTCAGGTCTTAACCGGCTGCAAATTCAGCCGAGTGTGGCGTCACGGGTGTCGGCAAGCAGTTCTTCACGGCGTCTTAACCGGCTGCAAATTCAGCCGAGTGTGGCCCGTTGAGACGCCAACCCACCTCCTCGTGTCCTTGTCTTAACCGGCTGCAAATTCAGCCGAGTGTGGCCCCCCTCCCTGGGAAGCCAGCATTGGCGCGGCTTGCAGAGGCGAAATGGGCGCTCAGCGATAACACTGCTGATGTTGTGGTCAATTTCAGCCTCCAAACGCCACATTTATCAATGGTAGGACTTACGCAGGGTCACTTCAGCTAGCGCAATGATTCGCCATTTCGACTCAATATGTCAGATGGGTGCCATGCGAATGGTTGGTGACCGAAGTTCCTTCTTGAGGAATTCCGAGAGGATTCCCTTCTTCAGGCTGTAGATGTTTGTCTTCAGCGCTTTGGCCGTCTCGCAGAGGTGGACCCAGGCCAATATCGCGCAGGCGATGTGATTCTTCTGTGACCGGGCCATTCTGCACTGACATTTTTCGATGCCAAGAACCTGCTTGATCTCCCTGTGGTACTGCTCAATCTTCCAGCGCACGGCACACATCTCATGCGTATCGTCCGTCGAATCTTGAGATAGGTCGTTTGTCACAACCCAGTCCGTGCGATTGGTATCAACCACAACCCGGAACAGTTTCAGCTTTAGGACTTACGCAAACGTTTAAATCAAACTAGATTATTTAATATATCGGCGCCGATTTCGTGGTATTTGTGATAATATATTCACCATGAAACCCACGAGCCGAGACTACTGCCAATTTCTGATATCCACACAAATCAACTACACGCAGACCTATTTTGCGGATCACCATCAGAGGTTTTCTCATGACGCCATAAATCGCTACTTGCAGGCTGCCAATATCAGCCCGGCCGATGTCTGGAATCTGGCCCGACGAAACATCGAATTTGACGACGATGCCTGCCTGGTTTTCGATGACAGCGTTCTGGACAAGAACCACTCGCACAAAATCGAGCTGGTGCGCAAACAGTACAGCGGCAACGCCCACGGCCTGATCAAGGGCATTGGGGTGGTCAACTGCCTGTACGTGAACATCAAGACCGGCCACTACTGGATCATCGACTGGCGCATCTATGCGCCTGACGAAGACGGCAAGTCCAAGCTGGATCATGTCCAGGAGATGTTCGACAATGCCATGGCGCACAAGAAGCTGCCCTTTCGCACCGTGCTGATGGACTCCTGGTACGCCACCATGGATCTGATGAAGCACATCCACCGGGCGGGCAAGCACTTCTACTGCCCGCTCAAGAGCAATCGCAAGGTTGACGACAGCCAAGGCCAGCAGCCCTACAAGGCGGTCAGTACGCTGCAGTGGAGTGCCCAAGAACATGTGCATGGCAAACACGTCAAACTGTTCAAGTTTCCCAGTGACATCAAGCTGAAACTGTTCCGGGTTGTGGTTGATACCAATCGCACGGACTGGGTTGTGACAAACGACCTATCTCAAGATTCGACGGACGATACGCATGAGATGTGTGCCGTGCGCTGGAAGATTGAGCAGTACCACAGGGAGATCAAGCAGGTTCTTGGCATCGAAAAATGTCAGTGCAGAATGGCCCGGTCACAGAAGAATCACATCGCCTGCGCGATATTGGCCTGGGTCCACCTCTGCGAGACGGCCAAAGCGCTGAAGACAAACATCTACAGCCTGAAGAAGGGAATCCTCTCGGAATTCCTCAAGAAGGAACTTCGGTCACCAACCATTCGCATGGCACCCATCTGACATATTGAGTCGAAATGGCGAATCATTGCGCTAGCTGAAGTGACCCTGCGTAAGTCCTAAGCTTGATGTCACTGGGAAACTTGAACAGTTTGACGTGTTTGCCATGCACATGTTCTTGGGCACTCCACTGCAGCGTACTGACCGCCTTGTAGGGCTGCTGGCCTTGGCTGTCGTCAACCTTGCGATTGCTCTTGAGCGGGCAGTAGAAGTGCTTGCCCGCCCGGTGGATGTGCTTCATCAGATCCATGGTGGCGTACCAGGAGTCCATCAGCACGGTGCGAAAGGGCAGCTTCTTGTGCGCCATGGCATTGTCGAACATCTCCTGGACATGATCCAGCTTGGACTTGCCGTCTTCGTCAGGCGCATAGATGCGCCAGTCGATGATCCAGTAGTGGCCGGTCTTGATGTTCACGTACAGGCAGTTGACCACCCCAATGCCCTTGATCAGGCCGTGGGCGTTGCCGCTGTACTGTTTGCGCACCAGCTCGATTTTGTGCGAGTGGTTCTTGTCCAGAACGCTGTCATCGAAAACCAGGCAGGCATCGTCGTCAAATTCGATGTTTCGTCGGGCCAGATTCCAGACATCGGCCGGGCTGATATTGGCAGCCTGCAAGTAGCGATTTATGGCGTCATGAGAAAACCTCTGATGGTGATCCGCAAAATAGGTCTGCGTGTAGTTGATTTGTGTGGATATCAGAAATTGGCAGTAGTCTCGGCTCGTGGGTTTCATGGTGAATATATTATCACAAATACCACGAAATCGGCGCCGATATATTAAATAATCTAGTTTGATTTAAACGTTTGCGTAAGTCCTAAATGGAATCAACCATGGGCGCTCGTTTCTTCAAGCGCAAAAGCAAGAGTAGCCTACAAGCTGTTGAATTTTCAAAGAGCGAGGGCTGGCTGGGGGTGGCCGCCAGCCCGGGGCCAGGGGCGAGTCAGGTGCCGCGGCGGCGGCGGTGCAGGCCGTTCAGGGCGGTGCTGCTGGCGTGCAGGGCTTCCAGCGGTTGACGAGTCTCCTTTGGTAGTTTCTGGGTGATGGCATCGTTGGTGACGAACCAAGTGAAATTCTCACCCTCGATATTCTTGCCCTGCACCTGCGGGTAATGGACCGGGTATTTGACCTGATCCGGGTTACCGATGAGTTGAAGTGCACGCCGTACCGCCGGGTCGCTGCGGGCCATGTGGCGCTGCGCCAGGATGACCGGATCTGCCTCCGACACTGCCGCGGGTGAAGAGAATTCAAATTGCCGGTATCGTGCTGAGCGGTCACATATCCTGAGTTGCGTCAAGTCGACTTTCGCACTGCCGAGGCCAATGGGTTTTCCCATGCCGATCTTGTGCTGAAAATGTTCATCCGGGCGCAGTGCCGCACACAGGCTCTCCAGTTCAGCGAGGCTGAGATTGGCGAAACGCACGGTGAATTCGAATCGGTTGCCTGCAGCGAGGGGGGTGACACGTACCTTTTGCTTGACCGTCTGTGCGGCCGTGGCAGCGTCGGTCGGGTGACTTTTCCACGGGGGAAGCCCGTTCGGGTCGGGGCGGCCCAGGCTGTTGAGCGGCCGCACGCGCTGGGCGGCATCGCGCAGGGCGTGCAGATAGGCCTTTCGGCCGCGCCATTGGTATTGGTCGGGTGCCTGTGCGAGTTCGGCCTTGGATGTGGCCCTGACAGGGCCTTTGCGCGGCTGCAGGTAGAACGACGGGGAGGGTGGCTTGGGGCTGGAGAGTATCTTCAGCGTCACTTCCTCGCCGCAGCGTTCATCGGCGGGCGTGAGCGGGAGCGCCGCACTGAAACTGAGTTTGCCCATCCAGGCGAGGATGGGCGGATCCTGTGCCTCGCGCGGAGATGGCGACTGGCCCTGGGCGGCTCGTTCGGGACGCTGCTCGACGCTGCCAAAGAGCAATTCGCTGGGCGACAACGACCCCCGGGGCTTGCCGGGCACCGGCAGGAGTTCGGGCTGGGGCAGCGATTCCCGGGAAGGCCAGGGCAGGTGCGCATTGGGTGGCGGTCGGTTGACGGCCTTGCGCCAGATGGCCGACCAGGCCAGCTCTTCAACCTGGTTCCTGGCATCAAGGCGGAAGAAGACGCGCTGGCCCTCCACCAGCCGGGCCCGGTTTCCGTGCACGGCATCGTCCGGGTTGCGCTGGACGCGGTTCGCACTCGCGGACTTGACGGCGGGCAGCGCCGGCAGGCCGCGCCGGTCGGTTTCTTCGGTGCGCTCGTCGGCCAGCTGGTAGAGCCGCGTGATCACATCGTCCGGTATGGGGTGGCTTCTGCCGGTGGCCTCGTCGAGTACTGCCGGCATGGCCACGATCTCATCGCCCTGACGGAGCTTGAAGCGCTTCGTGCCGACGAACACGCCGCGCAGCGGCAGGGCCTGTTCGGTCACCGCCCGCACCGACCAGATGCCGTCATCGGCCACCCGCAGTGCGGAGCCGGTGAGCGACTCGTGCAGGCTGCTCACCAGCCCGCGCAGGCTGGTGGCGGGGATGGCCGGTCGGCGGCCGAGCAGGTAGGGCGCCTTGAGCCTGGGAAGGTTTTGGGCTTGGTGCTGTTCGTCGGCATCTCCCGCACCGATGAACACCGGCGTGGTGGTGGTCAGGCGGCAGCGGAGTTCCCCGTGCAGGGCGTCGGCGGCGTAGCGGGCGTGGCTGTGGTGGGCGGAGCGGCCGTTGCGCAGGTCGTCGGCAGCGGCCCAGGGCAGGTGAGGGTCATCCGGCCGTGGGGTCGGGAAGGGAATGAAGATGTAGGGATTGTGGAAGCGGTCCGGCTCGGCCTCGGCGGCCCCGGCGGTAAGCGTCCGCAGGGCTGGGGTTTCGTGGGCCGTGGGCTCTGTCTGGGTCGAGGCTGCGGCGAGGTCGGCTCCCCGCAGCGTGTCGGGGGCTGGTGGCAACGCGGCGGCCCAGGCCGCCAGCGCCTCGGGCAGCGTAGGCAGGCTCCTGTCGGGCGGATGGTTGGTCAGCCTGGGCTGGAGCGCCCGTTCCAGTCGGTGTGCGCAGTCGCTGGTGGATTGGCCGTAGCCCTTGGAGGCACCGTAGCCCAGCGGGATGTCACCGTCGTCCAGGTCACGCAGGACATGGGCCAGCAGGCCCAGGGCGCGGGCGGTGCTGCCGGGGCACAGCGCTTCGACCCGGGTCAGGCGGCGCAGATCCAGATCCAGGTGGCCGCTCAGCGTCGGGCAATCCAGCACCTCGATGGCAAATTTGGCGCTGTCCTTGCCGCCGCCGGTGAGGCGGTCGATGGCCAGCAGGTGCTGCACCTGGGTGGGGCAGCCGGGTTCGGCGACGAAGTCGCTGCAGCGCAGCAGGGCGCGCCAGCCGGGGGCACCGAAGAGCAGGGTGGCCAGGTCGAGCTCGTCGCGGCCGAGTTTGCCGGCCAGGTCGCCCAGGCCGCTGACGCCGGGCACTTCGTAGCCGGCCACGGCCGGGCGGCCCACCGTGCGCAGGATCCGCTCGGCCTGCGCCCGCAGCGCGCCATGCAGGCTGTGGGCAGGCAGCAGGCCCCGACCCTGGTGATCGCGGCGGGGCACACCATCCGGGTCGCCACTGCCGGGCTGCTTGCGGGTGTTGGCCTGGTAGACGAGGAAGGGGCTGTGGAACTGGAGCTGCAGGCCGCTCAGGCGCAGCCAGGCTCCGTCCGGCAGCGTGAGTTCAGCGGCCCGCAGGCCAAGCTTGGCGAGGGCCAACCCGGGGTGGTTCCAGAGGTTCCTGGGCTGAAGGGAGGCAGCCGTTGGCACCGCGGCTGCCGGCGTCACCTGGGTTGTCGGTTTGGCTGCTGCGTGGGCCTGAAGGTGGGCTGTCGAATAGATGCGCTGGCCCGGTCGAGGTTTGGCGGGGGTCGATGCTGACGAGGATGGCGGAGCCGCCGCTGGGGTCGTCGCCTTTGCCGCCCCCAGGAGCAAGCCCCAAAGCGCGGCGGCACTGTCGATGCGCTGGACTTTGCCCTCGGACCAGGCGATGCGCCCCTGGTCGGCCGCCTGGCCGGCGCCCAGGCGCAGGGGGCTGGCGTCAGCGCCGGCCAGGGCGAGCAGGCCGAGCAGCTGGGCCACTTCCGGTTCGGTCAGGCCGCGGGCGGTGCACTCGAAGGGGAACTCCGCACCCGGTGGCAGCACGCTCTGCAGGTAGAGGCGCTGGTGCTCGGCGGCCCCGGTGTGGCGATTGCGGCTGACGTGGGGCAGCTGGGCGACGTGGGGGTGGCCTTCGGTGGCGAAGTCAGGCAGGTCACTGCTCGACGGGAGCTTGGCCGGGTCCACGTAGAGGGTGACGAACTCGACCCGGCCAGCTTGGGTGGTGGCATGGGGGCGGTCCTCGGCACCGAACAGGCGGGCTTGCAGCTCCTGCGGCAACCCGGCCTGGCGGGCCAGCTCGGCGAGTGCACCCTTGAAGCTGCTGGCAGGGATGCAGGGCTGGCCCTGGTGGTCACGGGCGACGGCGGCGACGTGCCGATCCGCGGTGGCGGTGCCGCCAGGCGAGCTGTCACGGCCAGGCCGATCGGGCAGGGTGATGGAGTCGTCGCGCCCGGTGCCGATGTGCAGCGGCGTGCGCAGTGTGAAACGGCCCGAGATGCGCCAGAGGGGGGTGAGCGGCCGCAGGTCGCGCGTCAAGGGGGACGCAGGGGGGAGGGCGGCCGCGTCAAGGGTGTCAGGGGTGGCAGGGGTGGCAGGGGTGGCAGGGGTGGCAGGGGTGTCCATCGGGGGCCTCGCGATCGGTCAGAGTGCGGGCAGGCCGTGCAGCGGCGCGACAGCGATTTCGCCGTAGCCGTTGCAGGGCAGGTAGGGGTGGTCGCGCCAGGTGGCGCCGTGGGCTTGGGCCACGGCCGGGGGCAGGGCCAGGCCGTGGGCTTGCCAGTGCCCGAGCACCGCCTGTGCGGCAGCGGCATCCGACCCCACGGTCAGCACGAAGACACTGCCGGCCTCGGTGAGCAGCATCGGGCGGTAGCTGCCCGACGGGTCACCGCTCTGGCGGCGCCCGCCGAGCCAGTCGCCGCCGGCGAGTTGCTGGGTGGCGAAGAAGTGGCTGAGGTGCAGCGCGCCCGGGTACCCGAGCGAGCGCTGCAGTGAATCGAAGGCCTCGCGGTAGACCGCCAGCAGGTCAACGCCGGGTGAATCGGCCACCGCGGTGACGGGGAAGAGCAGGGCGTCGCTGACCAGCAGCAGCGGCACGGCCTGACCGGGCTGAAGCCCGGCCAGAGGGGGCTCCGGCCAGACCGCTTCAAGCCCCGCCTCACCGGTGGGGAGGGCCTCCACGTCAACGCGGGCGTCGGTCTTGCCCAGCGGGCCCAGGCCGTGGGACAGCAGCGGTTCCAGCTCGGACCAGACGGCGGCGTGGTCGGCTTGCGGGACGGCACTGAGGTCCAGGTCGAAGAGCCACCGGGTCAGCGGCTGGCCCTGTGGGTCGATCGGGGCGACCCTGCTCTGGTAGGCAAACAGCCCGGCCTCCTTGGCCTGGCCGTCTGCGTTGATGTCGGTGCGAACGCGCAGGTACGGGCGGGTGGTGCCCCAGCCCTGGCGTTGAACCACCGGCTCGCGGTCGGCGTCCTTCCAGTCGGTCTGGAAGGCGATCGGGCCCAGCGTCCGGCCGTGTACATCCACCGGGGGTGGGCTGGCATGGCGCCAGGCATCGACACATTGCCCGGCATGGGTGACGAGCGATTGCGGCAGCGGGGCTGGCCGTGCGCCGTCGCGCCGAGCCGGCAGGGCATGGGTGCAGCGCAGCGCATCGAAGTGGCGTGCCAGGACGCTGGACCCGCTCACCGCGTTCACCGTGGCGACTCCGGCCCGCTGGCACAGCGAGGTGGCGATGGCACCGAGCAGGGCAGAGCCGGGGATCACGTCACCGGACTCGAAGACGTTGCCGCGGCGGCTGCGGCTGGCGATGCACAGGGGCTCGGTGGTGAGGATCTGCCAGCGGCGGCGCCTGGGGGGCGTTGCGGTCAGGCCGGAGGACGGGGCGGTTGCCGGTCGGTGAGGATGGGCCTCCACCTGCACGCTCAGCAGCCGGCCGAAGCCGACATTGCGCCAGGCGCCCAGCTGGGTCTGCAGCAGCAGGGCTGCCCGCAGTTGCAGGGCGAGGCGCTGGGCCTCCTCTGCCTCGGCCCAACCGTGCCAGCGGCCTTCGAAGCAGAGCTCGGCACCGGCAGGGGCGACCTGCTCGACCATCAGCAGGTGGGCCGGCCGGACGCTGCCGGTGTCGGGGTCGATCTGCACCCGGGCCATGTCCAGGTCGTGCCGCGGTGCCTGGGCGTCGAAGGGCTGGCCGTTGATCGATTGCAGGCCCAGGTCCGCGACCTGCAGGCGAGCCCGTTTCCCGCCATCGTGCGGCCCGTAGCCCGGCTTGCCGAACCAAAGGTCGGCATCAGCGCCGCCAAGATCCTGGCCGTGGGCCGTCCAGGCTTCAGCGATCCGCCCCGCCACCAGCGTACCAGGCAGGATGGGGACGCCCCGGGGATCGGTCAGCAAGGTGGCGTGCAGGCCGTAGCGCCCGGGATCATTGCCGTGCACGAGGTAGGGCGACTGCAGGGTGATCGACAGGCGCAGCTCATGGAATTGACGGGTGGGGCTGGTCATTGGTCACCCCCTGATGAAGCGTCAGCGGTGCCCGCCACGTAGTCCCAGAGTTCCAGGAGCGTGACCCAGGCGGCGAGGTCTGCAGAGGGTGCCAGGTCGGCCCAGGCGGTCGGGTGATCGAGCGCCGGCCAGTCGTCAGGCCAGGGCCTGCCTGCCGGGTGGACGGCCTGCCAGCAGGCTCGCCAAGCGCTCGCATCCTGCTCGCGGGCGGCCCGGTCCACTTGCAGGTAGCTGCGCCGCAGCAGCGTGTGGGCCGCCATGTCGGGCATGACGTGTTCGGCCAGGAGGCGCACTGCTCGCAGCATGGCTGAGCGCGGCAGGGCGGATTGCAGCCTGGGCATGTGGCGGCGCAGGCTGGCGAGATCCGTCGGTGACAACTCCAGGCTGGCCCAGGACAGCCCCGCCCCGGGGTAGCGGGTGGCCAAGTGGGCGCCGAGGTCGCCACCCGCCTGATCGAAGTTCTCCAGCAGCATCCAGTGCAGCGTGTCGTCATTGCGGCCAGGGGCCTTGCCCTGCTCGGCCAGGCGCTTGGCCAGCCGCGCAATGCCCGAGATCGGCGCTTGCTGGTGGCAGAGCACCAGCCCGCAGGCATGCGTGAGGCGGGCATCGGCCTGCTCCGGTGGCGCATCGGCGGGCCAGCGCAGGTCGGCGCAGCTGGTGAAGAACACCTCGGCCAGCTCCAGCGCACACCAGCCCGGCGCCACCAGCATCAGCTCATCGCCCCCCCACAGCAGGGTTTCCAGCCGCAGCTGGCCGTCCCGGGTTTGCCAGCGCGGCTCCTGGGCTGCACGGTCGATGAGCGCGGCCAGGAAGCGGCGGCGTGAGTGCGTGTAGTGCTGCTCCCAGGCGCGTACTTCTTCGGCGTTCTGCAAGGCTCTGACGCGCTTGCCGAAGCCATTGCCGTCGGCATAGAAGACGCCGATCTTGCCGACCAGCGAGGCAGGCTCGACGGGAACGGTCGGCGCCTGTGCCAGCTCTTCGAAGTCCCTCGTGAAGCGGGCGCGGTTCCAGGTGGTGGGGCGCTCGCCTTCAGGAAGCTGGCCGAGCTCGCGCTCGTAGAGGTCCTGCTTGTGGTCACGCCCGTGGCTGCGGCGCTCGGCAACGCTGCGGCTGACGGCGGCCGGCTCACCTTTGACAATGTCCCGCCTCCCCGCCGGCCGCCGCTCGTCCACCTTGCAGGCCCCGGGCGCATCGTCCGCCAGCCCGATGGGCGACAGCGTGAGCGACTGCATCTGGCGCCAGCGATTGGCGTTGAGCACCGCGTCGGAGGCGGTGCAAAAGGTTTCGGCCTCGGCCACATCGACGACGAAGGTGCCGTGCCCATACAGCCGGTGATGGCCGAGGTGGTCCGCCACGCGCTCACGCAGGCGCTGAGGGTCCGTGCCGGGCAGCACCTCGAACAGACCGGCACTGGCGCCCGTCTTGATGGGGCGCAACTCGGAGCCGAAGGCCCTGGCGTCGGCCAGAGTCTCGACGGCCTGCAGCAGCATCAGGCTGCCGCCACGGCGGGTGGAGAGGTCTTCGGTGTCGTCGATGCAGTTCGCCAGGTTCACCCCCTCGACGCGCAACAGCCATCGGCTGCCCGATGTGGAAGTTGCCGGAGCGGCTGGCGTGGCGGGGTTCGGCATGAGGGCTCCTTCCTGTCTGTGGTCTTGGGTGCGTACTTGACGGTGGATGTGTCGCGATGCGGCCCGGTCCTCACGAGGCCCGATAGACGTACTGGCCGCAGCCCATCGTGGTCTTCTGGCCGACGCCGATCCATTGGCCCCAGTGCAGCAACGCCCGTTCCAGGGGATCGTTCCCGCCTGGGAAGATGAGCGTGCCGACGATGCCTGGCAGCTCCAGGCTGCGCGAGCGGGGAGGGTGGACACCACGCGCAGCGGCGCGGTAGGTCCAGACGATCTGCTCGGCAGGGGATTGGGCCGGAGTCAGCGGCATGACCGATCGGGTGGCAGGGCCGGATGACCAGCCCGGTCCGATCTGGAGTGCCTGGGCCAATTCGGGCTCCAGTGCGATCAACCTTTGGGCGATCGAATCGAGTACGCTACCCAGGCTCGGCCAGGGCAGCTGGCCGTAGCGTTGCAGCCCCTCCCGGGCAGCGCTGCGCGAAGCCAGCAGCAGCGGCGATCGGAGCAACAGGTGATGTAGACGCGGCAATGAATCTGCATCGGCCTGGAGGGCCGCATGTTGCCGCGCCCAGGCAAGTCGAAGGTCAGGCAGATGCTTGATCGTCGTCGCGCCCTCGTACCAGACGGAGGTGGGTTCGCTGCCTGGGGTGACCACCGTGGCGTTGGTGTAGTCGATCTGCCGGCCGTGCAGCCGGTTTCGGGCTTGCAGCAGCAGCGCGGAAAGGACCCTCGGCCAGAACGGCACGGCTGCGCCGAAGAGCAGGACGCCGAAGCTCAGCTCGAATCCCGCGCCAACGTCAGTCGTCGGTTCGACGGCGTTGTTGCCAGGCGCATCGACAGGCGGAGCCTGAACGGAGAAGCGTGCTGGGGCCTGGGCACCAGCGGGTCGCAGGACCTCCAGGATCGCCGGGTCGTGCGCCAGGACGCCCGCCTCGACCATGCCGTGCAACACGCCACCCAGGTGCATCGGCAACTCGCGGCGACCCGGACCGATGGAGGAGGTCAGTCCGAGCATCAGCATGGATCGGCTCCCCGTGATGCGAAGCTGTGCAATTCCCCGTCAAGAACCCAAGCCTCACGTTCGTACGCGGCGCTCGGCCGCGCAACCTGCCGTCGGTCCACCCTCGCTCCTGCTGGCCGGCTCGCCTCCCCACCCCACGGCGGGCTCCTGACCGACCTGTGACTCGTAACAATGTACGTCGGGTATCCGCACTGACGAGTTTGCGAGCGTGTAACTAGTTGAAAACGACCAGGGGCCGGGTGTCAGGCGGGTGGCACGTGTGCTTGAAATGGTCAGCGGGTCTGTGACAGGTGATTCAGGAGCCGATCTGCCAGTGCCTCTTCCGCGATTGCCCTGCCACGCTTGTGCATCGCATGGGCCAGTCGGGCGTCCCAAAGGGCTGTCGCTTCGGGGCCAGTCATCGCAAGGTTTGAGCCGCTGGTGGTGAGCGTGGCGGCTTCGTAGTCGGCTGTCCCCATACACCAGGGCTCAGTGCCGGGGTGGCTCAGCAACTGGTTGATGATGCGCAGGCCGGGCCAGTCGAAGTCCGCGTGGCAGCGCAGGCGTGCGCCGCACTGTGACAGTTGCTGCAGCAGCGTTCGTTGGGCTGCGGCTGGCATGCCGTCGGTGCACACCAGCGGGGCGCACTGCGGACCCAGTCGGTCGGCCGCAATGGCCAGCAGGTTGGGGTTTTCGCAGACGTAGACGGTGCGTCCGGCCACCGCCCAGGCCGGTGCGTGGCGCAGCAGCCAGCGCAGCGAGAGGTAGGCCGGCTCGCCCGGCTGCCAGGTCAGGGCGCCCGAACCCGTGGGGCTGGGCAGGTTGAGCACGAGCACCGGTCGGGCCAGCTCATTGACCAGCACGCCGGCGCGGGCCCACAGGTCGCGGCTGCGCTCGGGGGCTGGTGCGGCCGGGTCTGTGGCCTCTTCCTGGGCGGGGCTGTCAGTTTCTGTACCAGGGTCACCGGCGTCGCTGGACCGTGATGCGGCGAGCGTTGCTGGCGCATGTCGCCACGCCGCCAGCACCAGCGTGGCCACCGGGCGGCCGTCGTCCAGCGCATGGGCATCGCCCAGGGTCTGGGCGGCCAGTTGCGCGCGCGGCAGGCCTGGGGCAGGCAGACGCTGGAGCACCGCATCGGCCTGGGCGAGCAGGGCAGATGCGGCAGCGCAGTCCTGGTGGGCCAGGCGCTTGAGCAGGCCCGCAGCGCTCGTCGTGACCAGCCAGTCTCGGAGCCTGGCGTCTGCCCGCGGCTGCGCCAGCAGTGCCTGCCAGGCGGTCTGCGCCGCAGCGCGCTCGGCGGACCGGTCGGTGAGCGGCCCGTCCAGCTGCTGCAGCGCGTCGTGCAGCGATGTGGCGATGCCAGCGTTGCGCAAGGCGAGGTCGAGCTGCGCCAGATCCAGCCGCAACGAGCGGGCGCTGCTGGCCGGGCGCCCGCTCAGCAGCGCCAGGGCTTCGCGCTCGGCGCCGTGCAGGTCGCCCAGGTGCAGCACCCCGCCGGCCGCGCCGCCGCGCTCATAGTGGCGGCGCAGGCGCGCACGCAGCGCGGCCAGGGTGTCGCCGCCCAGCAGGCGCTGCAGGCGCGGGTCGATGGTGGCGGGCTTGCGCATGCAGCGCTGTCCGAGCTCAGGCGTCCTGCGCCGCCAGCGGTGCAAAGCGCCGGTCGGGGTCGTCCTCGCGCCGGCGAGCGTGCCCGTCCCAGGTCCAGCGCGACACATGCACCGCATCCACGCCCTCGCGGCGCTGCAGCTGGGCGATGGCCACGCCGGGCAGCTCGGCCGAGCAGGCCCATTCGCGCTCGCTGGTGATGACGAAGTCCAGATCGAACTCGCGCACCAGTGCCCAGCAGTGGGCGCGCGCGGCGTCGTCGATGCCGGCAAAGGCCTCGTCGAGCAGCACCAGGCGTGGTGCGATCGCGCTGCCGGATTGGCTGTAGAAGCTGGACACGGCGGCAAACAGCGGCACGGTCAGCCCCAGTGCGCGCTCGCCGCTGGAGGCCGGGCCTGACAGCGGGCGCCACTGCCCGTCCTGCCAGCGCTGGACGCGAAAGCGGTGCCAGCGCCGGTAGTCCAGCGCGCGGGCGAGTTGTTCGAGCAGGCTGCCACCCTGCTCGGCATCGGCGCGGGCACGCTCGGCGGCGATGCGCTGCTGCAGCATCTCGCCCACCACGCGGCGGTCCTCGGCGCTCCAGAGGTCGGCACTGGTGTGCAGCAGGCGCTGGCGCGCAACGGCCAAGCCCACCGGGGCGCCGTCGGTGCCGCCCTCCGGCGCGGTCTGCCATTGCAGGCGAAAGCGCACGCCGGTGGAGGTGGGGCGCTTGTGCAGTTCGTCGTTGACGGCGCCCACCTGGCGCTCGGCCTCGCGCAGCAGCTTCTGCACCGCGGCGGCGATCTCGGCCTGCAGGTGGTTCTCCATCACCTCGCGTTCCCTCGCGGTGAGCATCTCGACGCGCTGGGCGATCTCGCCGGCCAGGTGCAGGCCCAGCTGGTCGGGCCGCTCGGGTCGGTTGCGGTAGACGATGTGGACCACCATGCCCCAGTCGCTGGTCTCGGCCTGGGCCTGCTGGCCTAGCGCGGTGAGGGTGCGGCCGAGTTCGGTGTAGTCCCTGGACACCTCATTCTGCAGACGGGTCCAGGCCTCGTCGTCGTCGCGCACGGCGCTCAGGGCCTGCTCGGCGCGGCGCGCCAGGTTCAGCGCAGGCTCGATGGTCCAGGCCGCGTTCAGCGGTGGGGCCTCCAGGTCCGGCAGCGCGATGGCCAGCAGGCCAGTGGCGGCAAAGCCCTGCCACTGAACAATGGCCTGCTGGCGCGCGCCGCCGCGCTCGTCCAGCCGGGTGGCGGCTGCCTGGCTGCGCTGTTCGGCGCGGGCGCGCGCCTCGCCGGCCTGGCGGCGTTGCTCGTGCTGCTGCCTGAGTTGTGCCTCGCCATCCTGCACGGCCTGCCGTGCCTCGGTCAAGCGCCGCCGCACGGCGTCGACCTCGGCGCCGACGGACTCCAGCAGCGTTTGCCAGCTGATGTGCGCTTGCTCGGCCAGCGTGGCACGTTCGGCAGCCTGCTCGGCGGCGTGCCGGGCGTCGGCGGCGGCCTCCTGTTCGCGCGCTTGCTGCTGCGCCTGTTCGGCCAGCGCGTCACGCCACTCGCGCGCGGCATGGGCCAGGGCGTGGATCTGCTCGCCCAGGCGCTGTGCGGCCCGGGCGATGCCCTGCAGGGCGCTGCGCTCGGGCGGCAGGGCCAGGTCCTCGGCATCGTGTGCCAATGCCTGCCGGGCCTGCTCCCAGGCCTGCGCGGCCTCGCGCCAGCGCTGGTCGGTCTGGTCCAGCCGCGTACGGGCGGCCAGCAACTCGCGCGCGCTGGCGGCGGCCTCGGCGTGGGCGCTGCGCAGGGCGTCATCGGCTGGAGCCTGCTGCCATTCCTGCGCGGCCTGCAACTGCGCGGCGTCGAGCCGCATCTGGCGCTGCTGCAATGCGGTGGCCGTGTCGGCCAGCGCGGCCAGCCGGGTGGCGATGTCCTCCAGCCGGCGCGCACGTGCGGCGGCACGGGCGGCGTAGCCGATGAACTCGGCGCCCGGCTTGGACCAGGCACCGGCCAGTGTGCCGAGGCGGAAGCGCCCGACAGGCGACAGCCAGGTCTCGGCGCTGCCAGCGTCGTGCGCGGTGCAGGCCACGCCTTGCAGCAGGCGTTCCACCAGGGCTGGCGCCACGATGGTGGCACTGCCGGCGTCGTCGGCGCTGGCGGTCGGGGTCAGCCACAGGGCCAGCGAGTCCGGCCGGGCAGCCCGCTCGCGCCATTGCGTGTCGTGAACGAGGGGCACGCCGTCTGTGCCCAGCAGTGCACCGTCGGGCGTCACCCAGGCATCCAGCAGGCCGGCGGCCTGCAACGCGGCCTCCAGGCCGGCGCGCTCGCTGGCCGGCACCTGCGACTGGAAGTCCACCAGCTGCCACAGCGGTGCACCGGGGCGCTCGCTGCGCCCTGGCACATCGCGCCAGGGCGCAGCGGTGGGTGCAGCATCCTCGCCCAGCGCCAGGCGTTCACGCTCGGCCTGCAGGGTGTCGCGTTCGGCTTCCAGCGCCTGCTGTTCGGCCCGCAGCGCGGCGCGGTCCTGCGCCAGCCGCTGTACCGCTGCCTGCTGGGCCTGCTGCAGGGCGGTTCGCGCCGGGTTTTCGCCCTCCAGGTTCAGCGTCCAGGTGCCGAGGGCCAGCAGTGCCGCGTCGGCATCGGGGCAGTGCAGCTGGCGCAGGCCGTCCAGATGATGTTGCCAGGCCTGGACGAGCGCGTCGGCCTGGGTGTTCACCGCTTCGTCGGCGCTGGCGCGGCGCTCGGCGGCCGCGTCGGCTTCGTCGCGGCACAGGTCGCGCTGCTCCTGCACGCGGGCATGGGCCTCGGCCGCGCGGTCGCTGGCGTCGCAGCGCTGCAGCAGCACGTCGATCTGCTCGCGGCGTGTGCTGACGGCACGTTGCAGCTGCTGGCGGTCGGCATCGAGTGCGGCCGGCGCCAGCGCTGTCGGGTCGCTGGTGCTGGCCAGCGGGCTGGGGCTCAACATGGCACCGAGCCCGGCCTGCCCGGCGACGTGGGCGGTGGCTTCGCGCTGCGTGGCCAGGGCCTGCGCCGCGCGCGTGCTGGTGGCGGCGCGCTGCTGGTGGGCCTGTTGCTCGCGCGTGTGGCGGGTCTCGGCCTCGCGACGCGCACCTTGTGCGCGGGCGGCATCGTCCTGGAGGCGACGCGCATCGTGCTCAGCCTTTTCCAGCTGCCGGGCGCTGGCCATGGCCGGGTCGCTTTGCAGCGCCTCCTGGCGCGTGCGGGCGGCCTGCAGCGTGGCCTCGGCCTGCGTGAGCAGCTCGTTGGCGGCCGCCTCGGTGGCCTGGGCCTGCGCCTGTGCCGTGCGGCTGTCGTTGAGCTCCCGGCTGGCGTTGTCGTAGGCGGTCTGGGCGCTGCGCAGCTCGCGGGCCTGGCGGCGCGCGCGGGTGGCGGCGTAGCGCTGGTAGCGCTGGCTGAACTGGCTGACCGCGCGCTCCAGCGCCTCGTACTCGGCCAGCTCGCGGCGGTACTCCTCAAGCTGGTTGAGCGCGTCGGCCACGTCGGCCAGCAGGTCGGCGCTCAGCGGCGGCAGCGCTTCGGTCAGCGCGTTGGACAGGCTGGCCTCATCCGGCTTCTTCGACAGCTGCGGCTGGCGCAACTGGATCAGCGTGTCCATCAACGCGCCGTAGCGCTCCACGCCCAGGTGGAACAGCCGCTCGTCGACCGCGCGGCGGTACTCGGTGGCGTTGGGAAAGAGCTGGCCGCGTGCCGGCGCTGCCGCGGCGTCCAGCGCGTCGCGCAGGCGCTCGCGGGTGAGCACCACGCGGTTGGCACCGATCAGCCACAGGTCCTGACCGATGCGGCCACCCGCGGGCCCGCCTTCCAGCAAGAAAAACCAGCTGTCGACCTGCGCACGCGCGGCCGCCGCCGACAGCCCGCAGCCCAGCGTCAGGTACTGCGGCGCGCCGTCCTCGCCCAGCCGGCCCAGCTCCAGCCAGCAGTAGCCCATGCGGCGCTCATGCCGGCCCAGCAGCAGGTTCCAGGCCATCTTCTTGCCCGGATCGCCATCGGGCTCGATGCGCGAGGGCTTGAGCTGCGCGTCGAACAGAAAGGGCAGCGTCAGCGACAGCACCTTGGACTTGCCGGTGCCGTTGTTGCCGCGCAGCAGCAAATGCCCGTCGCGGAACCAGAACTCCTCGCTGTCGTAATGGAACAGCTCCACCAGCCCCAGGCGCAGCGGTTGCCAGCGCGTGCGCGCGGGCAGGGGCAGGGCGGGGCGGTCTGCGTGATCGTTGCGGTCAAGGCGGTCTGCCCTGGCCAGCGGGTCGGTGGTGATGCTCATGGGGTCAGAACAGATCGCTCTGGGCCGTCCGCGCCGCGGGCGTGGTGCGCACTTCGGTGTCGCCCAGGGCGTAGCGTGCCAGGGCCGGCAGGGGGCGTACCTGTGCGGCGGTGCGCTCCACCAGCCGCAGCTGCGCCAGCCGTTCCAGCGCGCAGCGGGCCAGCTCATGCTCGGCGCCTTCCTCGCGCGCGGACCTGCGCCAGTAGCGGCCGTAGCGTTCGCGCACGCCGGCCAGGAAGGTGGCGATGTCGGCCTCGGCCACCGGCCGCGCGGTGTCGTCGGCACGCAGCCGCTCGGCCAGGTGTTCGGCCACCAGCAGGGTGGCGTGCGCGTCCGTGCCCTCGGCCGGCATGGCCACGTCGGTGAGCTCGCCGTCCTCGTCGACCAGGGCCAGGCCTTCGGCACGCTGCTCGGCGGCCAGGCCGGTGGCCTCGCACAGCCGGGCGGCCATGGCGCCGCGCTGGTTGACGAAGTAGGCCCGCTGGGCCTCGTCGAGCGTGTCGAGGTAGACCACCGGGTCGTCCAGCAGGCGGCGCGCCAGGTGGTGGCGCAAGGCCGTGCGCTGGCCCTCGTCGCTGTCGGGCACCTGTTCGTTGACCAGCGAGGCCAGGCGCTCGTCCAGCGTCACCGGCGCCTGCTCCGCCGCCCAGGTGGACGGGCCGCGCACAGCGGCGAGCAGGCCGGCCAGCACGCGGCGCTGGACGTCGTACAGGGCGTCCGCGCCCTCGCCAGCGCCGGCCGTGCTGTCGCGCGCGTAGCTTTCCTCATCGCCCGCCACGCGTTGGAGGATGCCCAGCGCCAGCAGGCTGCGGCACACGGCCACCAGCTCGCGGCGCTCGTGCACGACGGTCAGCGTGAATTCGAAGCCGCGCGACTTCAGCAGCGGGTCTGCCGCCAGCGCCAGCAGCCGCTCGCCCAGCAGGCGCAGGGTGATCTGCGCCTCGGCACGCTCCAGCACCGCACAGGCCAGGCAGAGCAGCACGTAGCGGCGCCGCTCGTAGCCGACCAATCCGCGGCTGGCATCGCCCAGATCGGCCGGGCGCTTGTACAGGCGGGCACAGTCGCGTTCCACGTGCAGCGGCCAGCCGGTCTCGCGCGCAAACCAGGTGCGCAGCTCGTCGGCATGCCGGCGCACGGCCGCAAACTCGGGGTGAGTGGCCGTCATCAGCGGCGTCATCAGCAAGGCCCGCAGCGCGCGGCAGCGCTCCTCGTCACGGTGCAGGCTTTGCTGCAGGGCGATCGTTCGGGCTGGCGTGCGCACCGCCGCGATGGGCGCGATGGGCGCGTTCATGTTCCGTCCTTCACCGCGGTGATGGTGAGCATGTGGTCACGACCGGCCAGTATGCCGGCGCTCGTGCGGATCTCGGCATGGCTGCCCCGCGCCAGCGGCTCCAAGCGGATGCGCAGCAGGCCGTCGCCGCTCAGGCGTTCCACGGCGGCATCCGGGTGGGCCTGCGCGGCCAGTGCCTCGCCCAACAGCGCGAGGAACAGGCTGAAGGCATGGGTGTCCAGCCCCTGCGGCCCGTCTGGCGTGCACAGCTGCGACAGCCGCGTGGGCTGCCCGTTGGCCAGTCGCTGGCGGGCCGCTTCGATCTGGCGGTGCTCCTCCTGCAACTGGGCGGCCAGCAGGCGGCGCTCCTCGTCGCGCACCTGCACGCGCGGCAGCGCGCCGCGCGGCGCTGCCTCGCCGTACTCGCGCAGCCTCGGGTGGATGCGCAGCGCGGGCGCCGCCGCCCACGGCGTGCTGGCCGGAAGCTCCTGTGCACCGGGTTGCCGTGCGGGGTCGAGTGCAAAGTGGCGCGCCGGCTGCAGTGCCAAGGCCGCGCGCGCCAGGCGGTGCGCCTGATCGTCGTCGGCACAGGCGGCGAACCAGTGCGCCAGCATGCGGAAGTCTGCCGAGCGGTCACTGCGCCCGCTGCGCCGCTCGTTGAGCGCGGCCACGGCCGCCAGCAGTTGCGGGATGGCTGCGCGGGCCTTGGCGCGCAGGAGTTCGGCCTGTGGCGGCTCGTGCCGATCGGCCACGAACCAATGGCGCAGGCCATGCCAGCGCTCGCGCCAGTCGAGCAGGCCGCGGGTGAGTGCGTCGCGCTGGCCAGCCTCGTCACCCGGCGCGGCGTCGCGCGCTTCGCGCTGCACGGCCAACTCGAGCAGAGTCTCGATGCGCGACGCCAGCGCCACGATGCGCCGGGCGATGCCGCCGGAGCGCCCGACCAGGTCGCCGATGAAGCGCTCGAGGTAGTCGATCAGCCGGCGCTTGTAGGCCAGCACCGCCTCAGCGTCGGCCTGCTGCAGTTCGATGCTGCGGGCGATGCCGGCCATGAAGGCCTGGGCATTGTCAGCCAGGCCCTCGAACACGCGCACCAGGTCGCGCAGCGTGGCGTGCACCTTGGCAGCGTCCGGTGCGTTGTCCTCCGCCAGCGCCTGCAGCGTCTCCAGCAGCTGGGCAATGTCCTCCAGCGCCACGGTCTGCAGCTCGGCGCGGCGCGACAGCGTCTGGGCAAAGGTCTGCAGGGCCGCCTCGACCGCCTCGCCGCCCTGCGACAGGCGGTACAGGTACTTGGCACGGTAGAAGTCGGCGATGCTGGCCACGCGTGTCGTGTCGGGCTGTGACTCCAGATTGCCCCATTCGGTGAGCTGATTCAGCGCGGTCTGCAGTTCCTCCAGCCGCGGCGGTGCGGGCAGGGCGTCCCAGCGGCCCTCGGCCAGCAGCTCATCCGGCCGCAGGTGCAGGCGGAACTGGCGCTTGGCGGCGGCAAAGGCGTCCATCACGGCGCGGTACAGCGCCGCCTTCTCGGCGCTGACGTGGCGAAAGAGTTCGGCCTGCCGGCGCGCCGGCAAGGGGGCGACCATCGTCATGCCGGTTCCAGCGTCACCACGTTGATCTCCCGCCCGACGCACTCGCGCGCCACGTCGACCAGATGCTCGTGGTGGGTGAGGAAGATCACCTGCGTGCGGCGCGCCAGCTCACCCAGCGCTGCCAGGCCGGCGCGTGAGCGGCTGTCGTGGAAGTTGACGAACAGGTCGTCGGCGATGAAGGGCAGCGACCGGTCGCTGGCGATGTGCAGCTCCAGCGCGGCCAGCCGCAGCGCCAGGAAGAGCTGGTCGCGCGTGCCCTCGCTCAGGCCGTCGATGTGCACCCGCTCACCGTCCGGGCGCAACGCAATCAGCCGCGGCGGCGTCACCTCGAAGTCCGGCGTCAGGCGCGCGAAGCGGCCCAGCGTGAGCTGCGCGAACAGCGTGCTGGCGCGTTGCAGCAGCGGGCCCTGGCGGCGCTCGCGGTAGCGGTCCACCGCCCAGCGCAGCAGGCGGTGGCCGGTGGCGACGTGCAGGTAGCGCTCGGCCGTGTCACCCAGCTGGGCCAGGGCCTCCAGGCGTTTCGATTCGGCCACCGCCGCCTCGCTGCCGCCATGGATGCGCGCCAGCGCGGCGCGGGCCTGCGCCAGCTCGCCGGCCAGGCGGGTCTGCTGCTCGACCTCGGCGCCCAGTTGGGCGTCCAGCGCCTCGATGTCGGCCTTCAGGGCCTGAGGCTCGGCCGCGGCATGCTCGGTCAGTAGGGCGTCGAGCGCCAGGCCGTCACCGGCCTCGACGATGGCCTGGCGCTGCTGCTGCGCCTCGGCCTCCAGCCGGCGGCGGCGGTCGCTGGCGGCGATGTGGGTGCGCAGCCGGGCGGGGTCGGGCGTCTGCGCCAGGGTGTACAGCGGCCCCAGCGCGGCATGGGTGGCGGCCAGCGCCGTCTCGGCGCTGCGCAGCGCACTGGCGTGCTCCTGCAGTTCGGCCTGCAGGCGCTCGCTCTCCCTCTTCGCCTCCTGGGCCCGTCGCAGGCGCTCCTGCAGCGAGCGGGCCCAGGCGAAGGGGTCAGTGCCGCCGTGGCCAGCTTCATCGGGTGCACCCAGGGTCTGTCGCAGCGCCTGGGCGGCCTGGTCGAAATCTGCCAGGTCGCGGCGCATCGTCTGGATGCGCTGCACCCGCAGTTCGTCCGCCTGGGCGAGCAGCTCGCGCACCCGGTCCACCTGCTCGACGGCATCGGCGGCCGCCTCGGGCGTCATCCAGGGCCCTTCCAGCGAAGCGGCCTTCACCGCCTCCTGCCAGCGCATCTCCCATTGCGCCACCTCGGCGCTGCCGCGATGCAGCCGCTGCGCCTGGTGGTCGAGTTCGGCCTGCGCCTGGGTGATCTGCATGGCCCGCGCCTCGGCCTGCGCCCGCTCGGCCTGCTGAGCCGCAAGCCACTGCTCGGCGCGACTGCACAGCGCAGCCAGGCTGAGGGTTCCGGTCGTGCCGGTCGTGCCGGACGCACCGGTCGCAGCGCTGGCGCCAGGCAGCTCGCCCACGCAGGCCCGCAGCGCCTGCTGCAGGGCGGCGGTGACCTGGGCCTCGGCCTGCTTCTGCGCGACCTGTTCCATGCGGCGGGCGTCGAGCGTCGCCGCCGCGTCCAGCGCCGCCCGGCGGTGGACCAGCCAGCCCGACAGGTCCAGCAGCGCCATGCGCGGCAGGCCGGCGGCACCGGCCTGTTCGGCCCAGCGGGCGTCGAAGTCCACCAGCCGGCGCCCAGCCTCGTCGCTCTGCTGCCGGGCCGCGGCGGCGGCGGCCTCGTCGCGGGCGCTGTCCTGGCGCAGGCCGGCCAGCCGGGCGGACTGGTCGACCTGGTCGCGTTGGCGGTCCACCAGCGCATCGGCCCGTTCGATGGCGTGGTCCAGCTCGGGGGCGCGTTCGGCCAGGTCCGCCGGCTGCCGCTTGATGCCGCCCCAGACCTGGTCGCGCGCCGAGCGGGCCTGCTGGACGTCGTCCAGCGTGACCACCTGCGCCGTGGCGGCGGTGAACTGCGCCAGCGCCAGGGCGGAGCGGCGGGCCTGCTCCTGCGCCTGAGTGAGTTGGCGCCGGGCGGCGTCCGCATCGGCCATCAGCCTGGCACGCTCGGCCTTCAGCACGGTCAGCCGCTCCTCGCTGGGCAGGCTCAACGCGGCCAGTGCCGCCGGTTCCCTGCGCCAGGCGCCGAGCGCGACCAGCGCGGCATCGAGCTGCACGCCTGCCTGCGCCATGGCGGTATCCAGTGCGCGCTGCCGGGCGGCGCCGGCCTTGAGCGGTTGGGCCTCCTGCAGCGCTGCGGCCAGGTCCGCCACGATGCTGGCTGCCGCCACCGGGGCGCTGCCGGCCTGCGGTTGTAGCCCAGGCTGCCCCTGCAGCCGCTCCAGCGCCGTGCGGGTGCGCTGCAACCCTTCCTCGGCCGACTGCCGCACCTGCAGCAGTGCGCCGCGCTGCTGCATCAACGTGGCCAGTGCCCGCAGCGCCAGCGGGGAGGGCAGCCGCGCGCGCAGCGCCGCCTCGTCGGCCGGCCAGCCGAGCTGCGCGGCCAGCGCCGCGGCGTCGCGCAGGCGGGTCGACACCTCCTCTTCACGCCGGCCGATGTCGCGGGGGTGGTGGCTGCAGGCCTGGCCCTGGGCGGCGAGGGCCTCCACCGCGCCGGCCTGTGCCAGGACGGCCGCATCCACCGTCAGCGCGGCCCGCTGCACCTGCAGCGCCTGTTCGGCCTGGCGCAGCAGCTCCAGCCGGGCGGTCTGCGTGGCCAGCGTCACCTCGCCATCGGCCAGGCGCTGCGCGGCCTCGGTCGGGAACAGCGGCACCTGCGCCAGCTCCGCGAGCTGCGCCTGCAGGTCATGCAATTGCGCCACCCGCGGCGCGATGCGGCGGATGCGCTCCAGCCGCTGCCGCTGGGCCGACAGCGCCCGGTAGCGCCCTCCCGCCTCGCCATAGGCAGCGTCGAGGCGCTCCACCTCGCCCTGCGCCGCACTCCAGGCCCGGGTGTTGACGGTGGCGCCACGCAGCGTCTGCCGGGCCGCCTCGTACGGGTCCAGGGCGGCGTAGAAGGCCCGGCTGCCGGACTTGCGCGGCGCGTACAGGCTGTCCGCCTCCGCGGCCAGGGCATCGCGCAGCGCCCCCAGGCTGGACAGGCCGGCGGCGGACTGGAACAGCAGTTGCCCCACATCATCGGACGCATCCAGGATGGAATGCCCGCCCTTGAGCAGGCCGGCCAGGTCCAGGCAGAACATGCGCTCGAACAGCCCGGCCGTCGTGCCGCCCAGGTGCTCGGTGAGCGCCGCATCGGCCAGCACGCTGTCGTCGGGTCGCCGCAGCGGCTTGCGCCCGCGCGCACGGTGAAAGGCCAATGTGCTCGCGGCCGATTCAATCACCGCCCCCAGCCGCAACTCCGCCAGCGGGTGGCGGAAGTCCATGTCGCTGCGCAGGGGCATGCCGAACAGCAGCTCCGACACCGCACGGCGCAGCGTCGACTTGCCCGCCTCGTTGGGGCCGACGACGAGGTGGAAGTCGCAGTCCGAGTGGGGGAAGACCAGCTTCTCATCGGTGAAGCGGCCGTAGCGGATCAGTTCGAGGGTCTGCAGGCGCATGGGTTCTGCTCAGTCTTCTTGTTCTCTCTTGGTTGTTCCTACTCACGCGCCGCCAGCCGCGCTAGCAGGCCGGGCAGCACCGCGTCGAACAGCGCCGACAGATCCCCCTCGCGCACCTGGCGCAGCAGCGGCAGCTCGTTGGCCAGGTCGGGCGCCTTGCCCAGCATCTGGGCAAAGTCGTCGCGCAGCTCCTTCAGCAGCGCGTCGTCGTGGCGCGCCTCGGCCAGCAGTGCCTGCAGGTCGGCCAGCGCGTCGGCGCCCAGCAGCGCGGAGGGGGCCGCGGCGTCCAGGGCGTCCAGGGTGTCCGCGGGGGCCGGCGCCCGCGTGGCCAGCTTCACCTTCTCCAGCCAGAGCCGCTCCGGGCCCAGCGCGGCGATCTCCGCCAGCACATGGGCACGCAGTTCACCCCCGCGCTGGAACAGCTCGCCATGCGCCGCGGATTCGCCCCGCAGCGTCACACGCACCGCGCGCGGCACCTGGGCGTCGCATTCCAGCAGCCGCGCCAGCCCCTGGCCGGTGGCGCGGCCCACCGCGTCCAGGTCCTCGCAGGCCGACACATCCAGATCCAGGTGCTCCCAGCGCAGCACGTCGACAAACAGCCGCTCCACCTGCGGCGGCCCGTCGCCGTCGATGGTCACCATCACCGCGCCGCGGCGCCCCGTCTCGCGGATGCTGCGGCCCTGCAGGTTGCCGGGAAAGCAGATCGTCGAGCGCCCGGTCCAGACCTGGTGCTCGTGCACGTGGCCGAGCGCCCAGTAGTCGTAGCCCTGGGCGTGCAGCTGCTCCAGCGTGCAGGGCGCGTAGCTGGCGTGGTCCACGTGGCCTTCCAGCGCGGTGTGCAGCACGCCGATGTTCACGTAACCCCGTATCGCCGGCCCGTAGCTGGCCAGCAGGTTCTCGGGCGTGTCGCGCTTCTTGAAGCTGCGCCCATGCAGCGCCACCTTCAGCGCCTCGATGGTGTGCACCTCGCACTCGCTGGCCGAGAATCGCCGCACGTTGTCCGGCAGCCGCAGCGAGCGCGTCATCTGGCTCTCCGCGTCGTGGTTGCCGAACAGCACGAAGGCCGGGATGCCCGCGCGCTGCAGCCGCCCCATCTCGGCGCAGAAGAACAGCCCGGTGTTGAAGTCCGGCCAGTCGCCGTCGTACAGATCCCCCGCGATGACGACGAAGTCCACCCGCTCCTCGATGGCCACTGAGATCAGCTGGCGGAACGCCTCCCGCGTCGCCCCCCGCAACTGCTCGGCCGGCGCGTCCGGGTAGGCACTCAGCCCGTGCAGCGGGCTGTCGAGGTGGATGTCGGCGGTGTGGATGAAGCGCAAGGGGGACAGCTCCGGGTTGGAAGCCGAAGCTTACGATGGCCCGTGCACCTCCCCAGTGGGAGGGCTGGGCGGTACGGTGGTCAGACCCGCCCGGCCCAATCGTCCGGATCGAAGCCCACCGTCACCATACCGCCGACCCACTGCACCACCGGCCGCTTGATGACGCTGGCCTTGTCCAGCATCAACGCGCGGGCGCTGGCGGTGTCGACCACGCCGTCGCGCGTGGCCTCGTCGAGCTGGCGCCAGGTCGTGCCCTTGCGGTTGACCAGCTTCTCCCAGCCCAGGGCGGCGATCCAGCCGTCCAGCGCGGCCTCGGGCACGCCCTGCTTCTTGAAGTCGTGGAAGGTGTAGGCCAGGCCGCGCTCTTCGAGCCAGGCGCGGGCCTTCTTGACGGTGTTGCAGTTCGGGATGCCGTGGACGATCAGGGGCATGGCGGGTGCTCCGTTCGATTCGGAAGGGCTGGGGTCAATGGCGTGCCGTCACTGGCGTGCCGTGCGCACCGCGGACGGCAGGGAGGCCGGGTGGCTGCTGCGCCAGGGGTTGATGTCCAGCCCGCCGCGGCGGGTGTAGCGGGCGTAGACCTGCAGCCGGATCGGCTGGCAGCGCGTCCACAGGTCCGTGAAGATGCGCTCGACGCAGTGCTCGTGGAAGTCGCTGTGGCCGCGGTAGCTGACCAGGTAGCGCAGCAGGCCGGCCTGGTCGATCTGGGGGCCGGTGTAGGCGATCTGTACGCTGGCCCAGTCGGGCTGGCCGGTGACGGGGCAGTTGCTCTTGAGCAGGTGCGAGACCAGCGTTTCGGTGACAGGTTGTTCGTCCAGTGCGGCGCCCAACAGGTCAGGGGTGGGGTGGTCGTAGCGGTCGCAGTCGATGTCCAGCCGATCGAGGCTCACGCCGGCCAGCTCGCGGATCGGTTGGGCGTCGAAGGCCTCGGGCAGGATGAGCTTCACGCCCACGCGGGCGCCGCAGGCGGCGCTGAGGTCCTGCACCAGCGCGGCGCGCAGCGCATCGGCGGACTCCAGGCAGGTCATGGTGAAGCTGTTCAGGTAGAGCTTGAGCGACTTGCTCTCGACGATGTTCGGCGACTCGCAGGGCACCGTGAGCAGGGCCAGCGCCACCTGGGGCCGGCCGCGCGGCGTGAGCCAGGACAGCTCGTAGGCCGTCCACAGGTCCGCCCCGGTGAAGGGCAGGCGTTCACCCGCCAGGCCGAGGGCGGCGCGCTGGGCCTGGCGTGGCAGCGGGAAGAGCAGGGTGGGGTCGTACTGCGTGCCGTAGGCCACCGCCTTGCCCAGCGTGGAGTCGGCCGCGGTGGGGCTGGCCGGAGCGGCTGCGGCAGGGGCTGGGGTGGGAGCGGCAGAGGGCGGCATGGGCGCGAACAGGCAGAGCGTGGATCGGGTACGGGCGAAATGGTAAACGCAGCGGCAGCGGCACGCAGGATTGCCGGCTTGGCAGGTTCGGGTTTGAGGCGATCCTGTATCCGACTGCAAGTTCGAATTGCGGTGATGCACCCCCGGCTCGCAGGGGCGAACCGGGGAACAACCCTTTTGCTGGTGCAATTCGTGGCATTCATGCAGCGAGCCGGGCGTGCTGCGTCCTATACTGCCCGCGCTCCGGGTATCCGGAAGGGTTTCAGGCGGCACGTTTCGTGCCGATCAGCAGTACTTGGCAGGTGTCGGCAGACGGCCGAGAGGATCTTGATGATGGGCAACAAGCTCAAGGTGGCAGGTTGGGTGTCTCTGGGCGTGGTGGCAGGGGCGTTGACGACGATGCAGCTGCAGGCGACGGCGCGCAGCAGCATGTCCCCGCTGCCGCTCGAAGAAATGCAGCAGCTGGCGACGGTGTTCGACCTCGTCAAACGCGCCTATGTCGAACCGGTGGACGAAAAGAAGCTGATCCGCGATGCGATCGGCGGCATGGTTTCGGGGCTGGATCCGCATTCGCAGTATTTCGAGGGCGCGGCCTTCAAGGAATTCCGCGAGAGCATCCACGGCAAATTCACCGGCGTGGGCATCCAGATCGAAATGGAAGACGGGCTGGTGAAAGTGGTTTCTCCGATCGAAGGATCGCCGGCCTTCCGCGCCGGGCTGATCACCGGGGACCTGATCACCCGCATCGACGACACCGCCGTCAAGGGCCTGACGCTCGACCAGGCGATCAAGCGCATGCGCGGGCCCAGCGGCACCAAGGTGCTGCTGACGGTGTTCCGCAAGGCGGAGAACCGCAGCTTCCCGGTCACGATCGTGCGCGAGGAGATCAAGAACAAGAGCGTGCGCTCGAAGGTGGTGGAGCCCGGCTACGCCTGGATCCGCATCAACCAGTTCCAGGAACCGACGGTGCGTGACTTCGCCGACCAGCTCAAGGAGCTGTACAAGCAGGACCCGAACCTGAAGGGCCTGGTGCTGGACCTGCGCAACGATCCGGGCGGCCTGCTCGACGGCGCGATCGGCATCTCGGCGGCCTTCCTGCCCAAGGACGTGGTGGTGGTGACCACCAACGGCCAGATGCAGGACCAGCGTGCCACCTACAAGGCGGCGCCGAACTTCTACTCGCGCGATGGCAGCGACACGCTGGCCGGGCTGCCGGCGGCGATCAAGTCCGTGCCGATGGTGGTGCTGGTCAACGAGGGATCGGCCTCGGCCAGCGAGATCGTCGCGGGGGCGCTGCGCGACCACAAGCGCGCGGTGATCATGGGCTCGCAGACCTTCGGCAAGGGCTCGGTGCAGACCGAGCTGACCCGACTGCCGATGCCCAATACCTCGCTGAAGATCACGACGGCGCGCTACTACACGCCCTCGGGGCAGACGATCCAGGCCAAGGGCATCGTGCCCGACGTGATGGTGGACGACACGGCCGAGGGCAGCCCCTATGCCGCGCTGCGCGTGCGCGAGGCGGACCTGGAGCGCCACCTGGGCAACGGCACCGGCAGCGCCGAGGACGAAAAGAAGGATCCGGCGCGCGAGAAGCAGCGCGAAGAGGCGCTGAAGAAGCTCGAAGAGGCCAACGCCAAGAACACCAAGCCGGTGCGCCTGCCGGAGTTCGGCAGCGCCGAGGACTTCCAGCTGCAGCAGGCGCTCAACCGCCTGAAGGGCAAGCCGGTGATGGTCAGCAAGAGCCAGACCGAGCGCAAGGTGGACGCCACCAAGTCCAACTGAGCCACGCTGCGGGCGCTGCCTGCAAAGTGCCGGAGCCGCCTGCGGGCGGCTTCGGTGCTTTTCGACGGCGTCCGGCCGCTTCCCGGCAGTGTTCCGCCCTATGCTTGCTGCCCCGCGCAACCCCACCCTGAACCGAGTGAGCCGATCATGAACGACGACCAGCTGCTGCGCTACAGCCGCCACATCCTGCTCGACGACCTGGGTGTCGAGGGCCAGCAGCGCATCGTTGCCGGCCATGCGCTGGTGATCGGCGCGGGCGGGTTGGGCTCGCCGGTGCTGCTCTACCTGGGCAGCGCGGGCGTGGGCACGATCACCGTGGTGGACCACGACACGGTGGATCGCACCAACCTGCAGCGCCAGATCGCCCACACCGATGCCCGCGTCGGCGAGCCCAAGGTGCTCTCGGCCGCCCAGGCCATCGCCGCGCTCAACCCGGAGGTGCGCGTGCGCACGTTGCAGCAGCGTGCCGACGCGGCGCTGCTCGACGAACTGGTGCCTGCCGTCGACGTGGTGCTGGACTGCAGCGACAACTTCGCCACCCGCCAGGCCGTCAACGCCGCCTGCGTGCGCCACCGCCGCCCGCTGGTGTCGGGCGCAGCGATCGGCCTGGACGGGCAGATCTCGGTCTGGGACAGCCGCGGCGCCGACCACCCCTGCTACGCCTGCGTCTTCCCGCCCGAGGCCGAGGCGCCCGAGGTGCGCTGCGCCACGATGGGCGTGTTCGCCCCGCTGGTAGGCATCATTGGCACCATGCAGGCGGCCGAGGCGCTCAAGCTGCTGGCCGGCTTCGGCACCTCGCTGGCCGGGCGGCTGCAGATGCTGGACGGGCGCGACCTGAGCTGGACCGAGATCCGCATGGGGCGAGACCCCGCCTGCCCGGTGTGCGCCGCAGTGCGCACGGGCTGACCGCCTGACAACCGACGACGGGCCTTCAGGCCGCTCCTTGCCGAGTCACGGTCGGGCGGCCATCCGCTCGGCCTGTGCCGTCAGGCGTTTCAGCGCATGGGCCAGGGCGTCCAGTTCGCCATCGTCCAGCACCGACAGCAACTCCCGGTTGATGGCAGCCACCTGGGGCAGCAGCGTCTCGTAGGTGGCCCGACCAGCGTCGGTCAGCGCCAACACCGCCTCGCGGCGGTCGGCCGCGGCGGCGCTGCGCAGCAGCAGCCCCTTGGCGACCAGCGAGGTCACGGCGCGTGAGGTGCGGGCGCGGTCGAGCAGCGAGCGCTCGGCCAGCGCGGACGACGTGATCCCCTCGCCCAAAGCCAGGGCACTCAGCAGCCGCCACTCCCGCCGGGTGATGCCGTGTTCGCGTTCGCACAGGCGCACCACCGGCAGTCGCGCGGACGCGGTCAGTCGTGCCAAGCCATACAGGAACAACTCGTTGAGTGATTTGGGCTGGCGCAAGGGATGCTCGGGCATCGGGGAATCCACCCAGGATGATTGACTAGGTGAATCGATTGTCCGGTGTTTAGAGTGGCGCCAATATGCAGATCAGCCCGCAAGCGGCCGTGACGCACACAAGGAGACTGGCTGATGCACATGAACTCGCCCCTGAGCCGCTGGACCCGACGCGCGCTGCTGTCAGCGCTCACCTGCCTGCCCCTGGCCGGGATCGCACAGTCGGCGCCGCCGACGAAGATCCTCGTCGGCTTCCCTCCCGGCGGCTCGGCCGACGTGCTGGCGCGGCTGATGGCCGAGGCGATGAGCCCCGCGCTCGGCACCGTGCTCGTCGAGAACAAGCCCGGCGCCGCCGGCCGCCTGGCCATCAACGCCGTCAAGGCCGCCAAGCCCGACGGCCACACCCTGCTGCTCGTGCCCAGCGGGCCGATGGTGATGTTCCCGCACGTTTACAAGAAGCTGGAGTTCGACCCGGCCAAGGACTTCACGCCCGTCTCGCTGATCGCACGCTTCCAGTTCGGCATCGCCGCCGGCCCCGCCTCGTCGGCGAAGAACATGGCCGAGATGGTGGCGCTCGCCAAGACCAGGCCCGACGCCGCCACCTACGGCACCGCCGGCCAGGGCACGGCGCCGCATTTCCTGGGCGTGATGCTGGAGCAGACCACCGGCGTGCCCTTCCTGCACGTGCCCTTCCAGGGCGGCGCGCCGGCCAACACCGCGCTGGTGGGCGGCCACGTGGGCTACAAGATCGACGTGGTGAGCGAGACTGCCGAGCTGCACCGGGCTGGCAAGGTGCGCGTGATCGCCGTCACCGGACCGGAGCGCGATCCGCAGGTGCCGGAGGTGCCCACGCTCAAGGAACAGGGCGTCGACATGGCAATCACCGCCTGGTTCGGTCTCTATGGGCCGGCCGGCCTGCCGGCGGACGTGGCCGCGAAGATCGAGAAAGCCGCGGCGGCAGCCGTGCGCCAGCCAGGCCTGCGCGACAAGCTCGTCAAGCTCGGCTACCAGCCCGTCGGCTCCACCGGCGCGGAGCTGGCCGCGGCACAACGCGTCGACCTCGCGAGCTGGCGCAAGCCCATCCAATCCACCGGCATCAGCCTGGAGTGAAGTCATGCCCCTCGTCCATCGCCACTTCGGCCAACGCTGCGCCGCTGCACTCATGCTGGTCGCCGCCTGCTCGGCCACCCGGCCTGCGCAAGCGCAGGACGCCGCCGCCTTTCCGCAGCGCCCGGTGCGCTTCGTCAACAACTTCCCGCCCGCCGGCCCGTCGGACATCCTCGCGCGCTCGGTGGCCGACGTGCTGCAGGCGCAATGGAAGCAGCCGGTGACGGTGGAAAGCAAGGCCGGCGCGGGCGGCAACCTCGGTGCCGATACGGTCGCCAAGGCCGCACCCGACGGGCACACGCTGCTGTTCGGCATCGACTCGACCTTCACGGTCAATCCGCACCTCTACAAGGCCATGCCCTTCAAGCCGGCCGACCTCAAGCCGGTACTGATCATGAGCAGTTCGGGCCTGCTGGTGGGCGTGAACGCAGCCACCGGGCTGAAGTCGATGAAGGAGCTGATCGCCGAGGGCAAGGCCAAGGACAGCAAGGGCGTGACCTTCAGCTCCGGTGGCAATGGCAGCCCCGGTCACCTCGCCAGCGAGCAGTTCACCGAATTCACCCAGGCCAAGATCACGCATGTGCCCTACAAGGGCAACACGCCGGCCGTGCAGGCCGTGGTCGCCGCCGAGGTGACCGGCGGCATGCTGGCCACCCCGGGGATGCTGCCGCACGTCAAGAGCGGCAAGGTCACGGCGCTGGCCGTCACCAGCCGCCAGCGCAGCCGGCTCGCGCCCGAGGTGCCCACCGTCGGCGAGCTGGGCCTGCCGCAGCTCGAGCAGGAGGTGTACTACCTCGTGATGGCACCGGTCGGCACGCCTGACGCACTGGTGCAGCAGCTCGCGAAGGCCATTGCCGATGCGCTGCAGCGCCCCGACAACCAGGCCCGCCTCGCGCAGCTCGACATGCACTGGCAGGGCCTGAGCGGCGCCGCGGCGAGCAAGCGCCTGGCCGAACTGTCCGAGCGCTACGCGCGCATCGTCAAGGCCACCGGCATGAGGGTCGACTGATGACCGCCTCCCGCCCGAACATTGTCTTCATCGTCGCCGACGACCTCGGCTTCGCCGACCTGGGCTGCTACGGCGGCCGCGAGGCCGAGTTCGGCCCCGTCTCCCCGGTGCTCGACCGCCTGGCCGCCAACGGCCTGAAGCTCACCCAGGGCTACTCCAACTCCCCCGTGTGCTCGCCCACCCGCTTCGCGATGATCACCGGCCGCTGGCAGTACCGCCTGCGTGGCGCGGCCGACGAGCCGATCAACAGCAGGAGCAAGGGCAGCAGCACCCTGGGCCTGCCGCCCGAGCACCCCACGCTGCCCTCGCTGCTCCAGGCCAGCGGTTACCGCACCGCGCTGATCGGCAAGTGGCACCTGGGCTATCCGCCGCACTTCAGCCCGCTGAAGTCGGGCTACGACGAGTTCTTCGGCCCGATGTCGGGCGGCGTCGACTACTTCAGCCACTGCAGCAACACCGGCCAGCACGATCTCTACTTCGGCGAGGAGGAGCAGCACTCCGAGGGCTACCTGACCGACCTGCTGTCGCGCCGCGCCTGCGAGTGGGTGCAACGGCCGAGCGAGCAACCGTTCTTCCTCAGCCTGCACTACACCGCGCCGCACTGGCCCTGGGAGACGCGCGACGACGCGGCCATCGTCGACGACGTCCGTGCCAACCTGTTCCACCTGCACGGCGGCAACATCCACACCTACCGCCGCATGATCCACCACATGGATGAGGGCATCGGCTGGCTGGTCGAGGCACTGCGCGAGAGCGGCCAGCTCGACAACACGCTGATCGTCTTCACCAGCGACAACGGCGGCGAGCGCTTCTCCGACAACTGGCCGTTGGTGGGCGGCAAGATGGACCTGACCGAGGGCGGCATCCGCGTGCCCTGGATCGCCCACTGGCCGGCCGTCATCGCCCCGGGCGGCGTGAGCCCGCAGCACTGCCTGACGATGGACTGGTCGGCCACCATGCTCGATGCCGCTGGCGTGGCCGCCGACCCGGCACACCCGCTGGACGGCGTGTCGTTGCTGGGCGTGCTGCGCGCGCCCTCGGCCACCTTCCGGCGCCCCCTGTACTGGCGCATGAACCACCGCGGCCAGCGCGCACTGCGCGACGGCGATTGGAAGTACCTGCGCGTGGACGGGCACGACTACCTGTTCAACCTGCCTGCCGACGAGCGCGAGCGCGCCAACCACGCCACCCGCGAGCCCGAGCGGCTGGCCGCGCTGCGTGCTGACTGGGAGGCCTGGAACGCGACGATGCCGCCGATCCCGGACGATGCCACCGTCAGCCTGGGTTACGGCGCCAAGGACATGCCGCAACGGTAGGGCCCGCGCTCCGGCGCGGCGCTATGCTGCCGGCATGACGCCCCCGAACAAGAACCCCGCCGAACACCGCACCGACACCGCGGTCGAACTGACCGCCCGCAATTTCCCCTCCGCACACGAGGAGGCGCAGGCGCTCAAGGCGCCATCGCGCTACGCCGGGCCGGAGAGTGCCTACCGCCTGGCCTTCACCGACGACGCTTTCCTGCTGCGCGAGGAGCTGCGCCCGGTGCGCATGCAGCTCGAACTCCTCAAGCCCGAGCTGGTGCAGGCCGAGCTGGGCATCGAGTCCACCATCGTGATCTTCGGCAGCGCGCGCATCCTCTCGCCCGAGGCGGCCGATGCGGCGCTGCTGGCCGCCCAGGCCAATCAGGGTGACCCGGGTGACGAGTCGACGGTGCGGCGCACGCAGATGCAACAGCACATGAGCCGCTTCTACGACGAGGCGCGGCGCTTTGCCGCGCTGGTGACGGAGCGCTCGCGCACGCTGGAGACGCCGATCTACGTCGTCACCGGCGGCGGCCCCGGCATCATGGAAGCCGGCAACCGTGGTGCGCACGAGGTGGGCGGCAAGAGCATCGGCCTGAACATCGTGCTGCCGCACGAGCAGGAGCCCAACGCCTTCATCACGCCTGAACTGTGCTTCCAGTTCCACTACTTCGCGCTGCGCAAGATGCACTTCCTGATGCGCAGCATCGCGCTGGTGTGCTTCCCGGGCGGCTTCGGCACGCTCGACGAGTTGTTCGAGACCATGACCCTGGTGCAGACCGGCAAGTCCCGCCGCCGCCCCATCCTGCTGTTCGGGCGCGAGTTCTGGACCCGCCTGATCAACTTCGACTGGCTCATCGAGACCGGCATGATCAGCCCGGGCGATGTGAACCTGTTCCACTTCGTCGAGACGGCCGAGGACGCCTGGCGCTGCCTGGCCGATCACTACGGCTTCGACCTGCCGGAGACGAGGACCGGTGAATTCGCCGACTACATCTGAGCCACTGAGCCACTGAGCCCCTGGAGCCCGCCATGAGTCCGCTCGTTTCCCGCGCCGTCAGCCTGATCGGCGCGCCCACCGACATCGGCGCCAGCGTGCGCGGCGCCTCGATGGGGCCCGAGGCGCTGCGGGTGGCGCAGCTCAAGGAGCGGCTCGAAGCCCACGGGCTGGACGTGGCCGACCGCGGCAACCTCACCGGCCCGGCCAACCCCTGGCAGCCGCCGGTGGAGGGCTACCGCCACCTGGCCGAGGTGGCGGCCTGGAACCGGGCGGTGCGGGACGCGGTGGCCGCCGAGCTGGCGGCCGAGCGCCTGCCGATCCTGCTCGGCGGTGACCACTGCCTGGCGATCGGTTCCATCGCCGCGGTGGCGCAGCACTGCCGCGCGCGCGGCAAGCGCCTGCGCGTGCTCTGGCTGGACGCCCATGCCGACTTCAACACCAGCGCCATCACCCCCAGCGGGAACCTCCACGGCATGCCGGTGGCCTGCCTCTGCGGCCATGGGCCGGCCGAGCTGCTGGCGCTGGCGCAGCATGCGGATGGCGCCCCGGCGCTGAGCCCGAAGCAGATCCGCCAGATCGGCATCCGCAGCGTCGATGCGCTGGAGAAGCGCTTCGTGCACGCCCAGGACCTCGACGTGTTCGACATGCGCTACATCGACGAGATGGGCATGCGCCACGCGATGGAGCTGGCCCTGGCCACGCTGGACGCCCACACGCACCTGCACGTCAGCTTCGATGTCGACTTCCTCGACCCCGGCATCGCGCCCGGCGTGGGCACCACCGTGCCTGGCGGGCCGACCTACCGCGAGGCGCAGCTGTGCATGGAGATGATCGCCGACAGCGGCCGGCTCGCCAGCCTGGACATCGTCGAGCTCAACCCGGCGCTCGACCTGCGCAACCAGACCGCCGACCTGGCGGTGGACCTGGTGGAAAGCCTGTTCGGCAAGAGCACGCTGATGCGCAAGGGTGCGCGCGGCTGATCGCTCCTTTGAACATTCAGTTGCCCGGGCGCGCCCGGCGGCTTCAATGCGCCGCGGGTTCCTCCGATGCCGGCCGGGCCAGCCACAGCGCGACGAGCATCCCCACCGCCACGCCGGCAAAGGCATGCGCCTCCGACCAGGTGGCCGCCGCCGCGCCGAGTGCCAGCGGCGCTGGCAGGCGCAGCGCCCCGGCGACCAGCGACGCACTGCCCAGCGCCGCGGCAGCGCGGTGGGCAGACCGCCTGGCGATCAGCGCAAAGCAGCAGGGCACCACGCAGGCGGTGCCCAGCCCCACCAGCGCGAAGCCGAGCAGGCTCTGCACGAACCAGTGGGAAGTGGCCACCGTTGCGAAACCGGCGGCGGCGATGGCCAGCGACAGCAGGATCACACGACGGTCGCCAAAGCGCTGCCGCAGCCGGTCACCGGCCAGCCGCACCACGGCCTGGAAGCCGGCGAAGAAGGTGGCCCCCGCGCCGGCAAAGGCCGCCAGCTCGCCGGCCTGGCGTTCGAGGAAGCGCGCCGACCACATCTGAGCCGCCATCTCGCCCGCGATGGTCAGCCCGAGCACGATGCCGATCAGCAGGACGCCGCGCACCGCGCCGCCCTGGCGCGGCGTGGCCAGCGGGGGCACGGCGGCGTCCAAGCGCGGCCCGAGCCGGTGCACGGCCAGCGCGACCGGCAGGTTGACCCCGGCCACGAGCAGGGCACAGACCTGGGGGCCGGCCTGCGTCGCGATCAGGCTGCCCGCCAGCGCACCGATGCCAAAGGCGGCCGATGCGGCTGCGTGCATGCCCAGCAGCACCGGGCGGCGCATCTCGCGCTCGATGGCGGTGGCCTCGGTGTTCATCGCCAGGTCGAGCAGGCCGGCGCTCAGGCCCATGGCGACCAGCGCCACGGTCAGCCCCGGCGCCGAGGGGGCGGAGAACACCAGGCCGAAGCAGGGCACGTTGGCCAGCAGCGCCGCCTGCATCAGCCGCCGCGGCGAGACGATGCGCGCCAGCTGCCCGCCGCCGGCCATCGCGGCGATGTAGGCCGCCGTGTGCAGCGTCAGGGCCAGCCCGAGCCCGGTGACGTCGAGGCCCGCGTGCCGCATCAGCACCGGGATCGACCCGGCCCACAGGCCCAGGCCGATGGCATAGGCGAAAAACACCGCGGTCACGACGGCGCGTGCCGGTGCAGGCTTGGGGGGTACGGACGAGGTCACGGCAGTACGGGGAAGAAGGGAGTCAGCCGGCGCGCGCCGGCCGCTTCAGCGGCGGCGCGCCTTCGGTGCTGCGGCAGCGGCCGCAGCCTCGGCCGCGGCGGCCTCGCGCAGCTTGTCCTTCTTGCTCTTGCGCCGGCCCTTCACGCCGCCGTTCGGGTCCGCAGCGGTGGGCGCTGCCACCGTCTCGGGCTCGAAGCCCGGCACCTGCTCGCGCGCCACGCGCTGGCCCTGGCGCTTCTCGATCAGGCGGAAGTGGGCCTCGCTGCCCGGCGCATCCGCGCAGATGAAGCTCACCGCCAGGCCCGGGGCCTCGGCGCTGGCGCCCAGGCGGCCGGTGCGGCCAATGCGGTGGACGTGGTCGGTCGCTGAGCGAGGCAGGTCGTGGTTGACCACCACCTCCAGCTGGTCGATGTGGATGCCGCGCGCGGCCAGGTCGGTGGCCACCAGCACGTTCAGGCGGCGCTGATGGAAATCGGCCAGCACCTGGGCGCGCCGGCCCTGGCTGAGCTGGCCGTGCAGCGGCTCGGCCGCGATGCCAGCGCGGCGCAGCTTGTCCGCCACGTGCTCGGTGGCGTACTGCGTGGCCACGAAGACCAGCACGCGCTGCCAGCCCTCGCTGGCCATCAGGTGGCGCAGCAGCGGCGTGCGCTGGGCGGTCGACACGACGATGGCGCGCTGGGGCACCTGTTGTGGCAAAGGCGGCGCCAAACGCCCGTCGGCCCCGTCATCAGCGGGATGGCGCAGGTCGATGCGCAGCGCATCGGCAGCCAGCGTCGCCACGCCCGCAGGCAGCGTGGCGCTGAACAGCAGGGTCTGGTGGCGCTCGGGCAGGGCCGCGCGCAGGCGGGCCATCTCGTCGGCAAAGCCGAGGTCGAGCAGCCGGTCCGCCTCGTCGAGCACCAGGCAGCGCAGCTCGCGCAGTTGCAGCGCGCGGTGCTCCAGCAGGTCCAGCAGCCGCCCGGGCGTGGCCACCACCAGGTGGGCACCGCCTCGCAGCGCCATCATCTGCGGGTTGATCGACAGGCCGCCCACCGCCACCACCGTGCGCAGCTCGGGCGCCAGCGCCTGCACGTCCGCGGCAATCTGCGCGGCCAGCTCGCGCGTGGGCGCCAGCACCAGCGCGCGCAGCGGTCGCGGGCGTTGCGTCAGCACGCCGGGCTCGCCGAGCAGGCGCTGCAGCAGCGGCAGCAGGTAGGCGGCGGTCTTGCCCGTGCCGGTGGGCGCCAGGCCCAGCACGTCGCGCCCTTGCAGGGCGGCGGGCAGGGCCTGCGCCTGGATCGGCGTGGCCGTGTGCCAGCCGATCGACGCCGCCGCGGTGGCCAGCGGTGGAGCCACGCCCAGCGCGGCCAGGGTGAGATCAGGCGGTGCGGTGTCCGCCGCGGACACTGGGAGTACAGCAGCCACAGGGGGCACTGGGGGCACAGGGGAAATAGGGTGCACGACGGGCCTGACGGTTCAGCGACAGTACTGCATGTGGAAGGGGCGCGCGAGTGTACGCGGGTGGCGCTCGGCGAGCCGGCGCCAGGATGACGACGAAACACCGGCCCGGTGGCCACCGCTGGGTGTCTGGCGGTGGACGCAGGCGGCAAGTCCTTGCTGTTGGGCCGCCCGACTGTTCCTAGACGCTGAGGCCGGCCCGGCCGAGGTTGTCGGCGATGATGAAGAGGATGTTCGGACGTCGGGGGATCGGGCCGGTCCTACTCCACGACGCTACAAGCCCGCAATGCCAGCCTGCACGCGTGCAGGGCCTCGTTCACACCCCGCAGGCAGTCACCTACAGTCCAGCTGGGGGGCCCACGCTTCCAACAAAGGCACTTCCGAAAGCAGCGGGCGGCAGCATGGCGCACATCGGGACCGATTTGCCAGGGTGTGACGCGGTCTTGTCCACCCCGTTGGTCGCGGCCTGCAGGGTCACTGGTCGCGGTCATCTGCCTGTCGAGCAACTCCGTCTTGCCTGCTTGCCGCCGCTGTCACACCGTCTACCGCTGTGCGTAGGCCATCGGGCACTTCGAATGTCGGCACCCAGCCGACCTGCGCCATCGCCTACTCCCTTGAGCCTCTTTGCTGCAGTGACGGAGATGATACGAGTGGCCTCGGGTGCTGCGTTGTCAGCCGCAGCGTCGCTTCAACTGCCGACGGCATCAAGCGCACCGGCTTCGTGGCTGAGGCGCGGCATGGCATGGAAGGTGCTGCGGTGGCCCCTTCCACCTGATCCGCACCGGGACCCCGCCATGAACCTGCCTGCCCACCAACTCACCATGACGGTGCTGATGACGCCCGACACGGCGAACTTTGCCGGCAACGTGCACGGCGGCACCATCCTGAAGCTGCTCGACCAGGTGGCCTACGCCTGCGCCAGCCGCTATGCGGGCCGCTACGTCGTCACGCTGTCGGTGGACCAGGTGGTGTTCCGCCAGCCGGTGCATGTCGGCGAGTTGGTGAGCTTCCTGGCCTCGGTGAACCATACCGCGCCAGGAGTTCCAGCGCCGGGCGGCGCTGGCAGCGGGCTGAGAGCCTCTCTGCGGAAGGGGGATTCGCGGGAGGCTCGCCACCTGTGCAGCAGGTCTGCGCCGACACTGGCCGATCTGGCGATCTGCGGGTGGGGGTGCACCGTGGGGTGCATTTCACCCGGGCGGTTCGCCGAACTCCGCCAGGCAGGCCCGCGCGAAGCGCTCGCTGCCGGTGAGCGTCAGGGCCACGGTGTGCCAACCGTCGGCTTCCGCCTGTACCTGCAGGTCGTGGTTCCAGTCGCCGCCGTCTTCGGCGGGGCCGTGGCTGTGGCCGAAGTGCCGCCAGGCCCAGTCGAGCAGGCGCTGTGCTTCAGCCAGGGCAGCGCCGTGCTGTGCACTGCGGGTGGAGGCCAGCCACTCCAGCACGGTGATGCCGTCGGTGGTGTCCACCACCTCGCAGGTCAGGTACTGCAGGGTCATCGGGGGGATGCGCAGTGCAGCGCGACGACGCGCGGCCTCACTGCATCATCGGGCAGCCGCCGCCGGCCGCCTGGCCGCAGCCCCCGCAACCGGGCGGCAGGGCCGGCGCAGCGTCCTGGCCCATCGGCTTGGCGGGCACGGACAGCAGCTTCTCGAGCCGGGTCGAGTGGCATCGCGGGCAGGCCGGCACGGTGTCCGAGCGGACCAGGGTTTCGAAGGCGTGGCTGCAGTCCTGGCAGGCGTATTCGAAGATGGGCATGGTGGAAGGGCTCCCGAGGCAATGGCCGTGATTGTCGCGCAGCCTCCGCCGCTCGCCGCCCCCGCGTTCAGCGCTGTGGGCGCCAGGTGCGCAGCAGCAGGAGGACGCCCGCCCCGATCGGCAGCAGCGGCCACCACTGCCGCAGGTGCAGCGCGGGGAGCATGCCAAGGTGGCCGGCGGTCAGCAGGCTGCCGACGATCACCAGCGCAGGGCCCCCGATCCGCAGGCCGCCATGCCGGCTGCCGAAGAGCTTGCCCAGGCCAAGCAGCACCAGCGCCATCGGCCAGAAGGTGTGCAGCAGCCGCAGGTCCGTCAGCTGCAGGTTGTCCGCCAGCGCCAGCAGGCCGATGCCGATGGCGGCGATGCCGAGCGTTGCTTGGCGCGCGATGGGGCGCGTTGCCGGGGCGAGGGAGGCGGTGGTGGTGTGCATGGTGGCGTGCTGGGTTGGGTGTTGGAGAAGCCGTGACGCCAGTGGAACGCCTGGGCCCAGGCGCGCAAAGCGGGAAGCGACGAAACACCCCGGCGAGACCGCCAAACGACGCCAGCGGCGATGAATGGCAGGCCCCGTTGCCCGCGCTTCAGCCGACCGCGGCGCGGCTGACCGTGGTGCTGCTGACCGGCCGCCCCGCCAGCGGGTGCGCGATGCCGCCGTCGCCGTAGCTGGCCAGCACTTCGGCGATCACGACCTGGTAGCCCTTCAGCCAGCGCGCCTGCGCCCGCTTGGCCGCCAGGTGGTCCGGGTGGTCGATCAGCGCCTGCAGCGCCTCGCGGGTCGCCCAGTAGTAGACGTTCGAGACCAGCCCGGTGGCCGGGTTCTCCCAGGCCTCCTCGCCCAGGTAGCCGGGCAGCGACTTCGCCAGCGCGGCAATGGCCGCATCGAGCCGGTGGAACTCGTCGTCATACTCGCCCGGGGCGAAGGTGAAGGTGGCGGTGTACATGGTGTGTCAGCCCCGCCTCAGCCGGCCTCGCGCATCGAGCGGGCCAGCGCGGCCTGCCCCCGCGCATCCAGCGTGTCGGCGGCGTTCTGGCGGTCGCGCGCTTCCTTGTTCTGGCTGAGCTTGGACTTGCCGACCAGGGAGGTGATGCGCACCTCGATGCCGACGATGTGGCGCAGCATCGCATCCAGGTAGTCGGTGGGGGCATCGCCCATCTTCCAGGGCAGTGGCTCGCCGGCCTCGTGGCGCCGGGTCAGGCGTGCGAGCAGGCCGCGCAGCCAGCGCTCGTCGTCGTGCAGGTGCAGCGTGCCGTGGGCGTGCACCACCTCGTAGTTCCAGGTCGGCACCTGCCGGTGCGCCTCGTGCTTGCTCGGGTACCAGCTGGGCGAGATGTAGCCCTGCGCGCCGCGGAAGATCACCAGCACCGGCGACCCCTCGGCGCAGCGCTGCCACAGCGGGTTGGCGCGGGCCACATGGGCGCACAGCGTGCCCTGCGTACCCGTGGTGGGGTCGAATTCGAAGGGCAGGTGGTCCGCGTCCAGCCCTTCGGGCCCGGCGGTGGTGACCAACGCACCCAGCGGGTGCTCACGCAGGATGCGCTGCAGCGTCTCGCTGCGGGTCTCGGCAAAGTGGGTGGGCAGGTACATGGGCGGGGTGGTGTGGTGGCGCCGAGGGCCTTGGCACTGGCCTTGGCATGTGGCCTTCATCAGGGCGAGCTGCGGAATGTCCCGTCAATCGGTTTCCGTGACAAGGCCTTCGGCCGGCCTGTTGGCGCGCCAGCGGCATCTGCGGTGACCTTGATCCCGGTTGACCCCCGTTGATCCGCGGGTGTCGGCAAGCGGCTGCGTTGGAGTACGCTGGCTGCGTTGACGACAGACGGGAGCCACGCACCATGAGCAAGCACCACGCCACCCTGATCCGGGCGCTCTTCCATGATCCGCCCGCGCACAACCTGCACTGGCGCGACATCGAAGCCCTGCTGCGCCACGTTGGCGCCGAGATGGAGCCGATCACCGGCAACCGCGTGCGCGTCACGCTCAATGGCATGGAAGACGTGCTGCACCGCCCCCACGGCAACGAGGTAGACCGGCACTCCGTGCAGCACATCCGGGCCTTCCTCGGCCGCTCGGGCGTGACGCCGGCGGCGTATGAGGGGGTGGGGGAAGGCGGCAGCTGAAGGGGCGATTGAAGCAGGGGATGGGTGACTGGCGCCTGACCGGCGTCATGAGCCATCCCGGCGGGCCGCCCGCCCCGGCCAAGTGGCCAGCACCACCCCTGCGAGTGCCAGCGCAAACGCGGCGCCCTGCGCGCGGCTGACCGCCTCCCCCAGGAAGCCCACGCCCACCGCTGCAGCAGACAGCGGCAGCATCACGGTGAAGACGCCCGCCTGCGCGGCCGGCACATGGCGCAGGCCGGTCATCCACAGCCACACGGTGACCATGCTGGCGGCCAGGGCGTAGAACAGCAGCAGGGCCCAGGTGGGAGTGCCGATCTGGCCGAAGTCAAAGCTCAGCGCCTGCCACAGCCCCAGCGGGGTGACCAGCGCCAGGCCCCAGAGGTTGACCAGCGCGCTGATGCGCTTGGGGCCGATGTGGCCGGTGAGCTGCTTGCCGATGACGACGTAGCTGGCCTCGCAGAACACCGCTCCCAGCAGCAGCAGGTTGCCCAGCCAGGCCGAAGGCGCTGCGCCCGCCCCGGTGGCGCCGGGCGGCGCCTTGCTGAGCGAGACCAGCGCGATGCCGCCCACCGCGCAGGCGATGCCGGCCAGCACGCGCGGGGCGATGCGCTCCTTCAGGAACAGGCGCGACAGCAGCGCCACCGCGCCCGGCAGCGCCGCCATGATCACCCCCGCGGCCAACGCGGTGGACAGCGCCACGCCGTAGAGCATGCAGATCGAGAACAGGAAGTTGCCGAGGAAGCTCTCCCAGAACAGCAGGCGGCGGTGGCGGACGTCCAGCGGCGGCTCATTGCTCGGCCGGCGCACCCACCCAGCCATCGCCACGGCGGCGATGCCGAAGCGCAGCCAAGCGAGCAGGAAGATCGGGAAGAGGGCGACCAGCAGCTTGGACAGACCGACGTAGGAGCCCACCAGCGCCATGCTGGCCGCCAGGCTCGCGTAGGCGAGCCAGGGAACGGGGTGCTGCATCGCGGTCAGCGGCCCCGGAACGACAAATCAGTCATCGATGCGGACCCAGGTGGTCTTCAGCTCGGTGTACTTGTCGAATGCATGCAGGCTCTTGTCGCGCCCGTTGCCGCTCTGCTTGTAGCCGCCGAAGGGCACGGTGATGTCGTCCTCGTCGTACTGGTTGACGTGCACGGTGCCGGCGCGCAGCGCGCGGGCCACGCGGTGGGCGCGGTTGAGGTGGTCGCTCCACACGCTGGCCTGCAGGCCATAGGGGGTGCCGTTGGCGATCGCGATTGCCTGCGCCTCGTCCTTGAAACGAATCACCGAGGTCACCGGGCCGAAGATCTCCTCCTGGGCGATCTTCATGGCCGGGTCCACGCCGTCGAACACGGTGGGCTCGACGTAGTAGCCGCCCGTCTCGGCACGCGCCTGGTGGCCACCGACCACACAGCGGGCGCCCTGCTCGCGACCCGCGTCGATGTAACCCAGCACGGTGCGCAGCTGGGTCTCGTCGACCAGCGCGCCCATCACGGTGCTGGGCGCCAGCGGGTCGGCCGGTTGCCAGGCCGGGGCGTGGGAGGCCAGCAGCTCGACGAAGCGGTCGGCAATGTCCTCGTGCACCAGCACGCGCGAGGGCGCGTTGCAGCTTTCACCCTGGTTGAAGAACATCGACTCGGCCAGGGTCTTGGCGGCGCGGGGCAGGTCCTCGAAGTCCGGGAAGACGAGGAAGGCGCTCTTGCCGCCCAGCTCGTTGTAGACCCGCTTGAGGTTGGAGCGCGCCGCGTAATCCAGCATGCGCCGGCCGGTGCGGGTGGAGCCGGTGAAGCCGATGGCGTCCACCTGCGGGTGCAGCGCCAGCGCCTCGCCGGCCTCGTGGCCAAAGCCCGGCACGACGTTGAAGACGCCCGGCGGCAGCCCGGCCTCGATGGCCAGCTCGGCCAGGCGCAGTGCGGTGTACGGCGACTTCTCGCTGGGCTTGAGCACCACCGAGTTGCCGGTGGCCAGGGCAGGGCCGAGCTTCCAGGCCGCCATGATCATCGGGTAGTTCCAGGGCACGATGCAGCCGATCACGCCCATCGCCTCACGGGTGATCAGTGCCAGCGCGTTCGGCCCGGTGGGCGCAATCTCGTCGTAGACCTTGTCGATCGCCTCGGCGTACCACTGGATGCAGCGGGCGGCGGCGGGCACGTCCATCGTGCGGGCGAACTGGATGGGCTTGCCCATGTCCAGCGTCTCCAGCAGGGCGAGTTCGTCCTTGGCCGCCAGGATCTTGTCGGCGAAGGCCTGCAGCACCTTCTTGCGTGCCGCCGGCGCCCGGCGCGCCCAGCGGCCATCCTCAAAGGCGGCGCGGGCACTGGCGACCGCGGCGTCGATGTCGGCGGCCTGGCCACGCGCGACCGCACCGAGCAGGCGGGCGTCGATGGGCGAGTGCTTGGCAAAGGTGGCGCCGTTGGCGGCGTCGCGGCGCTGGCCGTCGATCAGGCAGCGGCCATCGGGCACCAGCGCCGCGGCACGCTCGGCCCAGCTCGGGGTCGTGGTGGCCATGGTCAGAAGCTCACCAGCACCGAGGCGCCGAAGATCTGGTTGCTCTTCTTGAACAGGCCGTCCTTGACGTACTCGAATACCGGCAGGTTGGCGCGGTCCAGGCGGTACTCGGCCTTGAAGGTGGTGTTCAGGTCCCAGAGGTAGGAGGCGCCTGCCGTCAGTGCCATGCGGTTGGCGCCCTTTTCGGCGTCACCGGCGGCGTCAGGGCCGATGCCGTTGCGGCCGTCTGCGCCGGTGTAGCCCAGCAGGCCACCGCCGTTCTTCTGGTTGCGCAGGTAGTCGAAGCGCGCCGTGGTCTCGAAGCGCGGCATCCACTTGTAGGCGAACAGGGTGGACAGGCCGATCCATTGCGAGTCTCGCAGTTCGCCGGTGACCGGGTCGGCAGTGACCGCCGCCTTCTTCTGCGTGCCGTAGCTCAGCTGGCCCTGCCAGGTCACGTCGCCGCGGATGAAGTAGGCGTCGACCTCGAAGAGGTGCGCCATCGTGTCGCGCGTCGAGTAGGGCAGGGAGGTCACCGGGTTCACACCGACGCCGTCGGCCGTGGTGTCGTCGAGAGCGCGGAAGTTGGCCACCTTGCCATGCATGCCCGCGAAGCCAAAGCCCTGGAACTCGCCCTTGGAGTAGTCCACCCGGTAGGCCAGTGCCGGGGTCTTGTTGCTGCTGGACTTCTTGGCCGCGTTGACGTTGGCCAGCACGCCCTTGACGATCCACTTGCCGCGCGTGAGCTCGATGCCAGCGCCGGTGTAGGCGGTGGGCAGGGTGAAGTCGAACAGCAGGTTGTGGGTGATCAGCTTGTTCAGCGTGGGCTGCAGGTACTCGTAGCCCGACCAGTCGGGGATCTGGCCGGCGATGAAGCGGGTCTGCAGGTCGCCCAGCGGCACCGACACGCTGGCTTCGTGCACCGGCGACGTACCGTCGAAGACCGAGCCGACGCCGCGGTTGGGCGCCAGCGTCAGGCGCCACTTGGTGCCGGAGTCGGTTTCCTTCTGGAAGTCGATCACCGCGGCGCCGAAGTAGGAGTTGTCGTAGTTGTAGCCGTCATCGGCCACGCGGTTCAGGAACTGGAAGCCGGCGCGGTCCTGGGCCCGGTTATAGAAGAAGGTCGGGTCCATGTAGCCGCTGATCTTCAGCAGCTTCATGCCGGCGGCGTCACGCCCGTCCTCCAGCGCTTCAGCCTTGACGGCCACGCGGTTGAGCTCGGCCACCTGCTCGGGCGTCATGCCCCATTGGCGCTCGCCGGCGGCCGCCGCAGTCGCGGGCTTGGCCTCCAGCTTCTTTTCCAGCTCGGCGACCTTGTCCTTGAGGGCGCGCAGCTCCTTCAGCAGGTCCTCGTTGCTCTGTGCGGCGGCAGCACCGGGAAAGGCAGCGGCGAGCGCCAGCACGACGGGCGCCAGCAGCAGGGGGGCGGGTTGCCTGGAAGTCATCGGGGCTCTCCTCTCGGGTCGGGGTTCGTGAAATGGGTGCGGATGGGGAAATCAGCGGCGGGCGGCCTCGGCCATTTCGAGCTGGCGGCGGCGTTCGGCGCGGGCAATGGCGTAGCTGGCGGCGACCACGCCGATCGCGACCACCACCACCACCACGGTGGCAATGGCGTTGACGCTGGGGCTCAGGCCCAGCCGGGCGCGCGAGAAGATCACCAATGGCATCGTGGTCGCGCCAGGGCCGGACAGGAAGGCCGACAGCACCACGTCGTCCAGCGACAGCGTGAAGGTCAGCAGCCAGGCCGACAGCATGGACTGCGTGATCATCGGCAGCGTGACGAGTCGGAAGACCTGGTGAGGCCGGGCACCCAGGTCCATCGCGGCCTCTTCCAGCTGCGGGTTCAACTCGCCCAGGCGGGCCTGGATCACCACGGTGGCGTAGGCCAGGCCGAGCAGCAGGTGGCCCAGCCAGATGGTCATCATGCCCCGCTCGGGGAAGCCGATCGCCCTCTGGACGGACACCAGCATCAGCAGCAGCGACAGGCCCACCACCACCTCGGGCATCACCAGCGGCGCATTCACCATGCCGTTGAACACGGTGCGGCCAGTGAAGCGGCGGTACTTGATCAGCGCAAAGGCCGCCAGCGTGCCCAGCAGCACCGAGCCGCAGGCGGTCAGGAAGGCGATCTTGACCGACAGCCACAGCCCGGCGAGCAGCTCGTGGTCCTCGGCCAGCGCGGCGTACCACTTCAGCGTGAAGCCGCGCCAGACGTTGGCCACCGGCGAGTCGTTGAAGGAATAGACGACCAGCGCGACGATCGGCAGGTAGAGGAAGACGAAGCCAGCGGCCAGCCAGCCGAACGCGAAGCGGCGGTTGAAGGCCGCGGAGGTGCCTCGATTCATCGCTGCGCCTCCTGTGCTTCGGCCTGGTATTTGTTGAAGATGGCCAGCGGCACGATGATCAGCAGGATCATCACCACCGCCACCGCCGAGGCCATTGGCCAGTCGTTGTTGGAGAAGAACTCGTCCCACATCGTGCGGCCGATCATCATCGTCTCCGGTCCGCCGAGCAGCTCGGGGATGACGAACTCGCCCACGCAGGGGATGAACACCAGCATCGAGCCGGCGATGATGCCTGCCTTGGACAGCGGTACGGTGATCTTCCAGAACGTCACCCAGGGCGTGGCGCCGAGGTCGGCGGCGGCTTCCAGCAGGCGCAGGTCCATCTTGGCGAGGTTGCCGTACAGCGGCAGCACCATGAAGGGCAGGTAGGTGTAGACCATGCCCAGCACGAGCGAGAAGGGCGTGTTCATCAGCTTGCCCGGCGCGGTGATCAGGCCGGCAGCGGCCAGCAGCTGGTCGGCTCCGGTGGCGATCAGCAGGTCGGCCACCCAGCCATGCTCGGAGAGCAGCGCCTTCCAGGAGTACACGCGCAGCAGGAACGAGGTCCAGAAGGGCAGCATCACCAGCATCAGCAGGGCCGGCTGCACGGTGGCCTTCGCCCGTGCCATGAAATAGGCGAAGGGGTAGCCGATGCCCAGGCAGAGCAGCGTGGTGGCCGCGGCGTACTTCAGGCTGGCGAGGTAGGTGCGCCAGTACAGCTCGTCCTGGGTGATGAAGACGTAGTTGCCCAGCTTGATGCTGAGCTGCAGCAGGCCATCCCGGTAGGTGACCAAGTCCTTGAACTGCACCGTCTCCATCTCGGAGACGCTGATCTTGGCCAGGATCAGGAAGGGCAGCAGGAAGAACACCAGCAGCCAAAGGTAGGGGATGCCGATCACTACGCGCCGGCCCGTGAACCAGCCACGCAGGCGCGACCCCAGGGACCCGAGCGAGGCGAGGCTCATTGCGTCAGCACCACGTGGGCCGAACGCGACCAGTGCGCCCAGACCTCGTCGCCCCAGGTCAGCTCGTCGTCGCGGTGGCGCTGCGTGTTGGCGAGCGTGACCTTGAGCACCGCGCCGCTGCCCAGCTGCACGTGGTAGACCGTGTAGCCGCCGAAGTAGGACAGCTCCTTGATCGTGCCGCGTGCGGTGTTGAACGCGTCGCTGGGTGCGTGGCGGCCAATGTGGATCTTCTCGGGCCGCAGCGCCACCGTGACGGCCATGCCTTCGGTGCCGGTGATGCCGTGGCCGACGTAGTGGCGGCAGTCGGGGCAGTCGATCACGACGTGGTCGGGCTCGTCCACCGCCAGCGTGCCGTCCATCAGGTTGACGTTGCCGATGAAGTCGGCCACGAAGCGGGTGGCTGGCGTCTCGTAGATCTCGCTCGGGTGGCCCACCTGCAGGAAGCGGCCCTCGCTCATCACCGCGATGCGCGAGGCCATGGTCATCGCCTCTTCCTGGTCGTGTGTCACCATCACGCAGGTCACGCCGACCTGCTCGATGATGTTGACCAGCTCGATCTGGGTCTGCTCGCGCAGCTTCTTGTCGAGTGCGCCGAGCGGCTCGTCCAGCAGCAGCAGCTGCGGCTGCTTGGCCAGGCTGCGCGCCAGGGCCACGCGCTGCTGCTGCCCGCCGGAGAGCTGGTGCGGCCGGCGCTTGGCGTACTTGGCCAGCTGGGTGAGCTTGAGCATGGCCTCGACCCGCTCGGCCACGCGGTCCCTGGCCCAGCCGTCGCGCTGCAGCCCGAAGGCGATGTTCTCCCACACCGTCAGGTGCGGGAACAGCGCGTAGGACTGGAACATCATGTTCAGCGGCCGCTCGTAGGGCGGCAGCCCGGCGAGGTCCTGCCCGTTGAGGATGATCCGCCCCGAGGTGGGTGTCTCGAAGCCCGCCAGCATGCGCAGCAGCGTCGTCTTGCCGCAGCCCGACGAGCCCAGCAGCGCGAAGATCTCGCCCTTGGCGATGTCCAGGCTGACGTGGTCGACGGCCTTGTAGCCGCTGAAGTCCTTGACGATGTCGCGGATCTGCAGGAAAGCCGGTTGCCCGGCTCCTGCTGCGGCCGGTGACACCGTCGCCGCCGCCGCACTGCTGCTTGCCATCGATGCGCTCCTTCCGGTCCGTCGGGCCAGCGATCAGGTCACATGCCGGTCTTGAAGCCGGTGTAGGTGCGCGTCATCAGGCGGCGCAGGTCGTTGTTCAGCGCATCCGGGGCGACCATCTTCTTCATGTCCGCGTCGGACAGGAACACGGTCGGGTTGCTCGCCACCTCGGGTTTGACGAACTTGCGCGATTCCTTGTTCGGGTTGGCGTAGAACACCTTGTTGGTCAGCGCCGCGTGCACTTCGGGGCGCAGCAGGTAGTTGATCCACTTGTGGGCGTTGCCGGGGTGGGCGGCATCGGCGGGGATCACCATCACGTCGAAGAAGAGGATGCCGCCGCTCTTAGGGATCAGCACCTGGATGTTCTGGCCGGTCTTGCCGTCAATGGCACGCTGGCGCGCGATGCTGATGTCTCCCGACCAGCCCAGCGCCAGGCAGATCGAGCCGTTGGCCATGTCGTTGATGTAGCCCGACGAACTGAACAGCGTCACCGAGGGGCGCACGCTCTTGAGCAGGTTGGCCGCGGCGGTGTAGTCCCCGGGGCTCTTGCTGAAGGCCGGCTTGCCGAGGTAGTGCAGGGCGGCGGGGATCACTTCCGTGGCGGAGTCGAGGAAGGACACGCCGCAGGACTTCATCTTCGAGACGTACTCGGGCTTGAAGACCAGGTCCCAGGCGTTGTCGGGCATCGGTGTGCTGCCCAGCGCGGCCTTGACCTTCTCGACGTTGATGCCCACCGTGGTGTAGCCCCACAGCCAGTTGACCATGTACTCGTTGCCCGGGTCCATGCGGGCGAGCTGCGCCTGCACCGCCGGGTCGAGGTGCTTGTAGTTGGCGATCTGGGCCTTGTCGATCTTGCGCAGCAGGCCGCCGTCGGCCTGCAGCTTGGCCCAGTTGGACGAGGGCACCACGATGTCGTAGCCCGTCTTGCCCGCCACCAGCTTGGCGTGGACGATCTCGTTGTTGTCGAAGTTGTCGTAGCGGACCTTGATGCCGGTTTCCTTCTCGAAGTTCCGGATCGTGTCCTCGGCGATGTAGTCTGACCAGTTGTAGATGTTCAGCACCTTCTCCTCTTCCTGCGCGATCGCGCTGGCGCCAGCAAGGAGGGAGAGGGCCGCAGCCGCCAGGGAGACGACCGATCGGACAGACATCAGTTTCATGAAGGAACCTCCAGGAAGGTGAGGCCGTGGGGCCTGGGGACAGCAGTGTCGGAGCGTGACGCGCCGTAACGCACGTGATGTTTGCAACGAGTCTAAGGTGAGGCCGGCCCGGTGGGCCGGCGCGGCGGCCGAAATCTGCCCACCGCCTCCCCACGATGACTTGCTTACAACAGCCGCCGGGCGGGTCATGGCATCCAGCCGCGTGCGCGCACGTCGGCCAGGGTCAGGTCCAGGCAGCGGCGGATCAGCGCCACCATCTCGTCGACCTGCGCCAGCGTCATCACCAGCGGCGGCGCGATGATCATGCGGTCACCCACCGCGCGCATGATCAGCCCGTTGCCGAAGCAGTGGCCGCGGCAGAGCATGCCGATCTCCAGCTCGCCGGGGAAGGCCTCTCCGCTCGCCCGGTCCTTGACCAGCAGCAGTGCGCCCATCGCGCCGCAGGTCTGCGCCTCGCCCACCAGCGGGTGCTCGCCCAGCTGTGCGAACTGCTCGGCCAGGTAGGGCCCCAACTCGTCGTGCACGTGCTCGACCAGCTTCAACTCGCGGATCAGGCGGATGTTGGCCAGCGCCACCGCGCAGGCCACCGGGTGGCCGGAGTAGGTGTAGCCGTGCTCGAACTCGCCACCCTGCTCGATGAGCACCTTGGCGACGCGCTCGCCCACCATCACGCCGCCCAGCGGGATGTAGCCGCTGGTCACGCCCTTGGCGAAGGTGATGAGGTCCGGCCGGCTGCCCACGGTCTGGCAGCCGAACCAGTGGCCGGTGCGCCCGAAGCCGCAGATCACCTCGTCGCTCACCAGCAGGACGCCGTACTGGTCGCAGATGCGCTGGATCTCGGGCCAGTAGGTCTCGGGCGGCACGATCACGCCGCCGGCGCCCTGGATCGGCTCGGCGATGAAGGCGGCCACCTTCTCCGGGCCGACCTCCAGGATCTTCTGCTCCAGCCAGCCGGCCGCCACCTTGCCGAATTCGGCGCGGCAGAGCCCCGCCGGGCGGCCGTGCAGCCACCAGTAGGGCTGCTCGATGTGCGTGATGCCGGGAATCGGCAGCCCGCCCTGGGCGTGCATGTACTTCATGCCGCCCAGCGAGGCGCCCGCCATCGTGGAGCCGTGGTAGCCGTTCCAGCGGCTGATGATGACCTGGCGCTCGGGCTGGCCCTGCAGGTCCCAGTAGCGGCGCACCATTCGCACCACGGTGTCGTTGCCCTCCGAGCCCGAGCCGGCGTAGAAGACGTGCTGGAAGCCCGGCGGCATCACCTCGGCCAGCAGCTCGGCCAGCTCGACGGCCGGCGGCGTGGTGGTCTGGAAGAAGCTGTTGTAGAAGGGCAGTTCCCGCAGTTGACGGGTGGCCGCGTCGATCAGCTCCTGGCGGCCGTAGCCGACGTTGACGCACCACAGGCCGCTCATCGCGTCGAGGATGCGGTGGCCCTCGCTGTCGCGCAGGTAGATGTTCTCGGCGCTGGTGATGATGCGCGAGCCCTTCTTGGCCAGCGCCTGGAAATCGGTGAAGGGGTGCAGGAAGTGCGCCGCGTCCGCGGCCTGCCATTCGGCGGTGGTTCTTGTCATGACGTACTCCATGGATGGCGTTGGGTCTTCGTCCAGCAGACACCGCGGAGCCGGCTTTGCCGGGCCGCTGGTGTCGCCCCCTTGAGGGGGAGCGGCGTCAGCCGCAACGGGGGTGGGCTACACGTGCAGCAGGAGGTGCTCGCGCTCCCAGGGCGAGATCACCTTCATGAACTCGGCGTGCTCGATCTCCTTGACCTCGGTGTAGACGGTCACGAACTCCTCGCCGAGCACCGCCGCCAGGTCCTTCTCGGCGCGCAGCTTCTCCAGCGCCTCGCCCAGGCTGCGCGGCAGCTGGTAGTCGCCCAGGTAGGCGTCGCCCTTGCACTCGGGAGTGGGCTCGATGCGGTTCTGGATGCCCAGCCAGCCGCAGGCCAGGGTGGCGGCCAGGGCCACGTAGGGGTTGGCGTCGGCGCCGATCACGCGGTTCTCGATGCGGCGCGCCGCCGGGCTGGCCACGGGCGATCGGATGCCCACGGTGCGGTTGTCGGTGCCCCACTGGATGTTGATCGGCGCGGCGGTGAAGCGCGCCAGCCGGCGGTAGCTGTTGACGTAGGGGGCGAACAGCGCCATCGCCGCCGGGATGTAGTGCTGCAGCCCGCCGATGTACCAGCGGAAGGCGTCGCTGGCCGAGCCGTCCGGGTTGCTGAAGATGTTCTGGCCCTGCTGGTCCACCACGCTCTGGTGGATGTGCATCGCGCTGCCCGGCTCGCCCGCGATCGGCTTGGCCATGAAAGTGGCGAACATGTTGTGCCGCATGGCCGCCTCGCGCACCGTGCGCTTGAAGAAGAACACCTCGTCGGCCAGCCCCAGCGGGTGGTCGTGGAAAAAGTTGATCTCCATCTGCCCGGCACCGATCTCGTGGATCAACGTGTCGACGTTCAGCTCCATCTGCTCGCAGTAGGAGTAGACGTCCTCGAACAGCGGGTCGAACTCGTTGACCGCGTCGATCGAGTAGGCCTGGCGCGAGGTTTCCGCCCGGCCGCTGCGGCCAATGGGCGGCTTGAGCGGCATGTCTGGGTCGGTGTTGCGCGCCACCAGGTAGAACTCCAGCTCGGGCGCCACGATCGGATTCCAACCCGCACCCTCGTACAGGTCGCACACGCGCCGCAGCACCGAGCGCGGCGCGAAGGGCACCATGCGGCCGTCCTTGTCGTAGCAGTCGTGGATGACCTGCGCGGTCGGGTCGGTGGCCCAGGGCACGATGCGCACCGTGCGCGGGTCGGGGCGCAGGTGCATGTCGCGGTCGGTGGGGTTGATGACGTCGTAGTAAGGCCCCTCCTCGGGGAACTCGCCCGTCACGCCCATCGCGACCACCGCCTCGGGCAGCCGCATGCCGCGGTCCTCGGTGAACTTCTGGCGCGGCAGGATCTTGCCGCGCGCCACGCCGGTCAAGTCCGGCACCAGGCATTCGATCTCGGTGACGCGCCGCTCGTTGAGCCAGTTCTCGAGTTCGGCGAAAGTGAAATGTTCTCTGCTGCTGACCATGGGGTCTCCCGTTGACCATCCCGTTCGGTGCCTTCGATGCGCTCAGGGCGCCCGGGCATCAGGCCGGGGATGCATGGGCCTGGGAAGCAGGTGCCGGCGACGCCAGATGAGGCGGCCGGCACCCGGTCAGCGATCGGGGGGGCGGTGGGTGTCGCGGTAATCCTGGCAGGCCGCACCGAAGGCACGCAGGAGGGCCATGGAGACCGGGTTGTCGGCTGCCAGCCACTCCGGGTGCCACTGCACGCACAGGGCGAATCCGGGGGTGTCGGCGGTAGGGACCGTCGAGAAGGCCTCGACCAGCCCATCGGGCGCGAGTGCCTCGACACGCAGGCCGTCGGCCAGGCGGTTCACGCCCTGGCCGTGCACGCTGTTGACCTGCAGTTCGGCGCCGACGCCGAAGAGCCTTTCGAGCCAGCCGCCGCGCTGCACCACGATGGGGTGCGACGCGGCGTACTGCACCTCGGCGGGGGCCGCTTCCGGGGCGCGGTGGTCGTGCTTGCCGGGCACCTCCTGCACCGCCTGGTGCAGGCTGCCGCCCAGCGCGACGTTGGCTTCCTGGAAGCCCCGGCAGATCGCCAGCAGCGGGATGCCGCGCTGCAGCGCTTTCGGGATCAGCGGCAGTGTCCAGTCGTCACGCACCGGGTCGAGCGGCAGGCGCTGGTCGTAGACCTCCTCGCCGTAGTGGCTGGGGTGCACGTTGGAGGGCGAGCCGGTCAGCAGCACGCCATCGGCCAAGTCCAGCAGGACGTCCAGCTCCGCGGGCGAGGCCGAAGGCACCACCAGCGGCAGCGCGCCGGCCAGGCGCACCGCGTCGACGTACTTCTTGCCTGCCACGTGGAAGGGATGCTGTCCAAGCATCCGGTTGCAGGCCGGGACCAGCACGAGCGGCTGGCTGGACGGGGGTAGGGTGCTCATTGGGCTTGCCGCCACGGGGCTGAGTCCGCGGCTCTGGGCTTACTGAAGTGATGGATGGTTCCTGCTCGTGCAGGGAGTGTGCCAGAGGCGTTGGGGGCCGGTGCGCGGGGTTCCACCAAGGCCCGATCTCCGACCTGTCGAGGGACGCCTGCTACCAGAAGCTGTCGCGCAGCCGGTACCAGGCCATGCCCAGCACCAGCAGCGGCGTGCGCAGGTGCGCCCCGCCAGGGAAGGGGCGGTGCCGCAGCCGCGCAAAGGTGTCGAAGCGCTCGGCGTCCCCGGCCATGGCCTGTGCCACCAGCTGCCCTGCCAGCCCCGTGAGCGCCAGGCCGTGGCCCGAGAAGCCCTGCAGGTAGTAGACATTGGCGACATGGCCCCGTGCCGGCAGGCGGCCGAAATCCGGCGCGCGGTTCATCGACACGTCCACGAAGCCGCCCCACGCGTACGCCACCGCCACGCCCTGCAGCTGCGGAAAGGTCTGCACCATGCGCTGGCGCAGCCCCTCGGCCATGCGCAGCGGCGTGAGCGTGCTGTAGGTGGCGCGCCCACCGTAGAGCATGCGGTGATCGGCACTGAGCCGGTAGTAGTCCAGCACCCAGTTGTTGTCGCAGACCGCCGCGCCGCAGGGGATCAGCGCCCGCGCACGTTCGGGCGTCAGCGCCTCGGAGCCGACGATGTAGGTGCCGACCGGCATGATGCGGGCCTGCAGCGCCGGCACCAAGCCCTGCAGGTAGACGTTGCCGGCCAGCAGCACCTGGCGCGCGTGGACCTCGCCCTGGGTGGTGCGCAGCACGGGCTCCGGGCCCTCGACCAGCGCGGTGACAGGGCTGTGCTCGAACAGCTGCGCCCCGGCCTGCTCGGCCGCGCGTGCCAGGCCCAGGGTGTACTTGAGCGGATGCAGGTGGCCGGAACGGGCGTCGTACACCGCGCCGCGCACGCGCGGACTGGCGATCCAGTTCGGCAGGTCGGCCCGCTCGATCGGCCGCTGCTGCCAGCCGTAGAGGCGCTCCAACCGCTCGGCATCGTCGTACAGGCCGCGCGCCTTGCCCTCCTGCACCGCCACGCCGAGGAAGCCGTCGCGCCAGTCGCAGTCGATGCCGTGGCGCGCACAGCGGCTGCGGATCAGCGCCAGCGCGTCAATGGACATCGCGAAGATGCGCCGCGCCTCGTCCAGCCCCAGCTGCGCCTCGATCTGTCCCATCGAGCAGGCCAGCCCGTGGATCGCCTGGCCGCCGTTGCGCCCGCTGGCGCCCGAGCCGACCTGGCGGGCCTCCAGCAGCACCACGCGCCGGCCGTGCTCGGCCAGCTCCAGCGCGGCGGAGAGCCCCGCCAGCCCGCCGCCGACGATGGCCACGTCCGCCTCGATGCGCCCCTGCAGCGCCGGCCGATCCGCCCCGCGTGGCGCCGTGGCGGCGTAGTAGGAGTCGCGCGCCAGGCTCAGGTCGGTGTCGAGCAGGGCCATGACGCCAGGCGCCGGTCAGGCCACCCGGTTGATCGCACCGCGCAGCGTGTCCACGATCTGGTCGATCTGGCCGCGCTCGATGATCAGCGGCGGTGACAGCGCGATGGTGTCGCCCGTGGTGCGGATCAGCACACCACGCTCGTAGCAGTCCAGGAACACGTCGAAGGCCCGCTTGCCCGGCTCGCCCGGGCGCGGCGCCAGCTCGATGCCGCCGACCAGGCCGATGTTGCGGATGTCGATCACGTGGGCGCAGCCGCGCAGTGAGTGCACCGCCTCGGCAAAGTAGCCCTGCAGCTCGCCGGCCTGGGTGAGCAGGCCCTCGTCGGCATAGGTGTCCAGCGTGCCCAGGCCGGCGGCGCAGGCCAGCGGGTGGGCCGAGTAGGTGTAGCCGTGGAACAGCTCGATCAGGTGCTCCGGCCCGTTCATGAAGGTGTCGTGGATCGCCTGCTTCACGAGCACCGCGCCCATCGGCACCGCCCCGTTGGTGATGCCCTTGGCGGTGGTGATGAGGTCCGGCGTGACGCCAAAGGTCTGTGCCGCAAAGGGCTGCCCGGTGCGCCCGAAACCGGTGATGACCTCGTCGAAGATCAGCAGGATGCCGTGCCGGTCGCAGATGTCGCGCAGGCGCTGCAGGTAGCCCTGCGGCGGGATCAGCACGCCGGTGGAACCCGCCACCGGCTCCACGATCACCGCGGCAATAGTGGATGCGTCGTGCAGCGCCACCAGCCGCTCCAGGTCATCGGCGAGGTCCGCCCCATGCTCGGGCTGGCCCACGCTGAAGGCGTTGCGCGCCGGGTCGTGCGTGTGGCGGATGTGGTCCACCCCGGCCAGCAGCGTGCCGAAGGCCTTGCGGTTGGCCACGATGCCACCCACCGAGATGCCGCCGAAGTTGACCCCGTGGTAGCCCCGCTCACGGCCGATCAGCCGGGTGCGGGTGCCTTCGCCGCGGGCGCGTTGGTAGGCGATGGCAATTTTCAGCGCCGTCTCGACCGACTCGGACCCGGAGTTGGTGAAGAACACGCGATTCAGCCCCGGCGGGGCCAGCTTCGCCAGCCGGTCGGCCAGTTCAAAGGCCTGCGGGTGGGCCATCTGGAAGGGCGGCGCGTAGTCCATTTGCGCCGCCTGCGCCTGGATGGCCTGCACAATCTTCGGCCGCGCGTGGCCGGCGTTGACGCACCAGAGGCCGGCCACGCCGTCCAGGATCTGGCGGCCGTCATCGGTCCAGTAATGCATCCCCTCGGCACGGGCCAGCAGGCGCGGGGCCTTCTTGAACTGGCGGTTGGCGGTGAAGGGCATCCAGTAGGCGTCGAGGGAGCTGCTCATCGTGCGCTGTGAAGGGAGTGGGTTGGCGGTGAATTCGTTGGCCGTGAATTCGGTCCGAATCAGTCTAGCCAAGGTGGTGCGCAATGTGCATGCACGATGGGCCGGTGCTCACCCTGCCAAACGCAATTTTCTGCGAAGGCACATGCCACAATCCGCAGATCATGCGAGACATCAAAAACGCTCTGCAATTGGATGCGATCGACCGGCACATCCTGGCCGAGCTGCAGCGCGACGGCAAACTCTCCAACGTCGAGTTGGCACAGCGCGTGCACCTCTCGCCGTCAGCCTGCCTGCGCCGGGTGCGCCAGCTGGAGGAGGAGGGCGTGATCGCCCAGTACGTCGCCCTGCTCAACCCCAAGGCGGTGGGGCAACACGGCACCAGCTTCACCATCATCAACCTGGAGACGATGAGCAACCAACTGCTCGGCGCCTTCGAGCAGGCGGTGCGCGACGAGCCCCGCGTGCTGGACTGCTACTACGTCGCCGGCTCCAACGACTACCTGATCCGCTTCGCCTACCGCGACGCCGAGGACCTGGAGCGCTTCCACACCGAGGTGCTGATGCACCTACCGGGCGTGGCGCGCTCCAACTCCATGCTGGTGCTGCGCACCGTCAAGAAGACCACCGCGCTGGCGGTGTGAGGCGGGCATGTGAAGCGGGCATGAAAAAAGCCGCCCGGTCGGGGCGGCTCGTTCGGTCTGGTCGGGCCGAGCTGGCTCAGGCCTTGGCCCGACGGCGGCTTGCCGCACCGTCACGGCCGCTGCCGGCATCCGCCGGGGCCGCCATCTGCTTCTTGGCCTCGGGGTAGATCAGCGACTCTTCCAGGTCGATGTGGTCCAGGTACAGCGCCTTGAAGACCGGCAGCGCGGCGCGCAGCCCGTCGAGCTGGTACCAGCTGTAGCCCTTGGAAATCGCCTCCAGCTGCGGCTCCAGTTCCAGCCAATCCTCTTCCAGCCAGCCATGGTCCTGCTGCAGGCGTTGCACGTGCTGCACCAGTTCCGCATCGGCGCTGGCGAGCAGCCCCGGGAAGATCATGCGCTCTTCATCGAGGTGGTGCTGGCGCCCGTTCTCGTTGAAGAACTTGACGATGTCCGCAGCCAGCGTCTGCGCCTCGCTATCCACGCCCTTGTCTTCCAGGTGATCGATCAGGCGGGCCAACTCGTCCAGGGTCTTCAGCACCTCCCGGTGGCAGCTGTCCAGCGCCTCGAACGCGGTCGCCGTGACGGCGGTGACAGTGGCGGGGGCAGCAGACGCAGTGGCAGTCACGGACATGGCAGGCTCCTTTGAGGATTCCCCGGGGCGGGGCGATGGCGCATTCTTGCCGCGGTGCAACATTTCGAGTTGCGCAATGTCAAAACCTGCGTGCTGTGGCCTCGGTCACACAACACTTGGCGCGCGCAGGCTCTCAGGCGTGGCCTGCCGACGTCCCGTGGTGTCGGATGTGCCCGCACAGGTAGGTCCACACCAGCGTTGCCGCTGCCAGCGAGGTGATCTCCGCGTGATCATAGGCCGGCGCCACTTCCACGCAGTCCATGCCCACCCACGGCAGGTCGGCCAGCGCTTCCAGCAGGCTGAGCACCTGGTGGCTGCTCAGCCCACCCGGCTCGGGCGTGCCGGTGCCCGGGGCAAAGGCCGGGTCCAGGCAGTCGATGTCCAGGCTCAGGTAGAGCGGCGGCTCGCCGGCCGCGCGCCAGCGCTGGCGCAGATCCTCCGCAATGGCAACCAGCTCAGCGGGCCGGTCGACCCCGCGCAGCGCACGCGCCGTGTGAATGCGACCGCCCCGGTCGGCCACGTACTCCCGCGCCGAGCGCTCGCCGGACGAGCGGATGCCGATCTGCGTGAACAGCTCCGGCAGCACCAGCCCCTCATCGAAGGCCTCGCTCACCCAGGTGCCATGCCCGCTCGGCTCACCGAAGTGGTCCGCCCAGGTGTCGCAGTGCGCATCAAAGTGCAGCACCGCCAGTGGCCGACCCAGCCAGGCGCGGTAGGCCCGCAACAGGCTGAGCGTCACCGCATGGTCCCCCCCCAGCCAGACCATGTGGTGCTGCGGCAACAGCGCCGCCACCTGGAGCTCCAGCGCCGCGCGCAGCGCCGGCAGCGCCGTGTTGGGCAGCGGCAGGTCGCCCAGGTCGCCCAACCAGGGCAGGCCACCTGCCCCACCCGCATCCAGCGGGCTGACATCGAACAGCGGGTGAATGCCATCGCACAGCATGTGGCTGGCCTGCCGGATCGCGCGCGGCCCGAACCGCGCCCCCGGCCGGTTGGTCACCGCCCCATCCCAGGCGATGCCCGCCAGCGCATAGCGCTGCCCGGCCGAGGCCGAAGGAGCCTTGAGGAAGTTGGCGGCGCTGCGGAAGGCGAAGTCGGTCATGGTGCGAGGGCGGGTTTGGTCGTGGTCGAACGCCAGGCCGAAAGAATTTCGGACACAGTGCCAAGCCTACCCGCGTTCGGGCGTCACCCCGTACGAGAAGCTGAAGTTGCCGTGGATGATGCTCCCCGCGGCCGGCATCGCGCGACGCAGTATTACCACCGACAACTCATTTTTTCTGCGCTGCCTACACGGCAGTGAATCCCGACGCGTACAGTTATTGAAACGGGTCCAATTTCTGAGCTGCCTACACGGCAGTGAATCGCGCCTCGGCCTGCGCATGGCGGTGCCGCAGTTTCTGAGCTGCCTACACGGCAGTGAATGGGCTCTCGTTGATGAGGTGACGCAGCGGCTCTTTCTGAGCTGCCTACACGGCAGTGAATTTCTCGCCGGTCTCGGGGTCCACGGTGTTGTATTTCTGAGCTGCCTACACGGCAGTGAATACAGCATTTCGGGGCGACTCCGGGGCGGCACTTTTCTGAGCTGCCTACACGGCAGTGAATATCCCACGGCAGTTCTTCCTCCTGCTGGCCGTTTTCTGAGCTGCCTACACGGCAGTGAATCACGCGACCAGTCCACCGCTAGCTTTTCCTCATTTCTGAGCTGCCTACACGGCAGTGAATTACCGCGCCCCCCGCTGCGGCATCACGACGATTTTCTGAGCTGCCTACACGGCAGTGAATCAGGGCTGGATGCCGGTGTGGCAGGTGAGCTTTTTCTGAGCTGCCTACACGGCAGTGAATGTCCGCCAGCACGACAGGCGCGCCCGCAGGTATTTCTGAGCTGCCTACACGGCAGTGAATAAGGCCGAAGGTGTGCGCGCGCTGTGGGAGAATTTCTGAGCTGCCTACACGGCAGTGAATGACGGCGCCGACGGCGTCAACGGCACCCGCACTTTCTGAGCTGCCTACACGGCAGTGAATGCCGGGCGTGGACCCGTTGACGAAGGAGGCATTTTCTGAGCTGCCTACACGGCAGTGAATCGAGTGGCGCAGCGTGTGCACGGTCGCGCGTTTTTCTGAGCTGCCTACACGGCAGTGAATCTGGCCGGCGGCCCATGCGCTGGCGTCGATGATTTCTGAGCTGCCTACACGGCAGTGAATGGCGCGGGCTGCGGCCTCCAGTGCCTGCATGTTTTCTGAGCTGCCTACACGGCAGTGAATGCAGATCGTGCCGAAGTCGGCCGTGCCTGCCGCTTTCTGAGCTGCCTACACGGCAGTGAATAGAGGCCAGGGATAATTCTGTTGGCGATGAATTTTCTGAGCTGCCTACACGGCAGTGAATTCCTCAACTGCGCAGCCGTGCGTGCGGCAAATTTTCTGAGCTGCCTACACGGCAGTGAATGGCATCGGCACCCACTCGCTGCGCGCCTCGCTTTTCTGGGCTGCCTACACGGCAGTGAATGTCGGAGGGAGAACGGGCGAATTCGTCACGGGCTTTCTGAGCTGCCTACACGGCAGTGAATCCTGGTCGAGCGCGCCGAGCACGATCACCAGCATTTCTGAGCTGCCTACACGGCAGTGAATGCAAGGACCCAGCCTGGGTGCGCCTGGTCGACTTTCTGAGCTGCCTACACGGCAGTGAATTCTGTCTCGATGATGCCCGCCGTGGCGTTGACTTTCTGAGCTGCCTACACGGCAGTGAATGAGGAGACCGAGAAGTACCTGGTGCCGCAGCAGTTTCTGAGCTGCCTACACGGCAGTGAATGTAGATGGCGGCACCAGGGCGCCGCGCAACAATTTCTGAGCTGCCTACACGGCAGTGAATCACAACGCGGCGCCCGGCAATGTCGATGCGCCTTTCTGAGCTGCCTACACGGCAGTGAATGTCCACCGCGGGCCGATCCTGCCGGGCGTAGATTTCTGAGCTGCCTACACGGCAGTGAATCTGCGCAGTCGGGCCGGTGAGATGGCCTACAATTTCTGAGCTGCCTACACGGCAGTGAATTGTGGCGCGCGCAGGTGGCGCGCAATGGCTCTTTTCTGAGCTGCCTACACGGCAGTGAATGCAAGGGGCTTGGTTCGGTTGATTTCCCGCTCTTTCTGAGCTGCCTACACGGCAGTGAATGTTCAAAGCCTGCGACGCGGCCCTGGAGTCCTTTTCTGAGCTGCCTACACGGCAGTGAATATCAGTGACGTGATCGCAGCGAGCCTCGCTCATTTCTGAGCTGCCTACACGGCAGTGAATATGACTCGTGGCGCGACATCGAAGGTCTCCAATTTCTGAGCTGCCTACACGGCAGTGAATTCGGGCTGGACGGCCGACACCGTGCGCAACGATTTCTGAGCTGCCTACACGGCAGTGAATCTTACCACCCCATATAACGGCCAGGAGGGCAATTTCTGAGCTGCCTACACGGCAGTGAATATAGACCGGCAGCTCATGATGTTCAATCGAAATTTCTGAGCTGCCTACACGGCAGTGAATCGAGAGCCCGCTGGCCGGGCGTGATGTGGCCTTTTCTGAGCTGCCTACACGGCAGTGAATCTCCACCCAGGCGTCAGGCAGCGATGACTCGTTTTCTGAGCTGCCTACACGGCAGTGAATTCGCCGGATCAGAAGGCGCAGGCCATCCGAGATTTCTGAGCTGCCTACACGGCAGTGAATCGCCTTCCTCGTCACTGCGGCTTTCTCGTCACTTTCTGAGCTGCCTACACGGCAGTGAATATCGTGCGCACCCCGAAGCGGCGCACTGCACCTTTCTGAGCTGCCTACACGGCAGTGAATAATCGCACACTCTCACCGAGCTGTTGCGCCGTTTTCTGAGCTGCCTACACGGCAGTGAATGGTAGGCCAGCCATTCAGGCGAGCCCTGGATCTTTCTGAGCTGCCTACACGGCAGTGAATTGCAGGTCGGCGGGTGCAGGTCGGCGGGTGCATTTCTGAGCTGCCTACACGGCAGTGAATTCTGCGCGGATCTCTTCACGCATTTTTTCTTCTTTCTGAGCTGCCTACACGGCAGTGAATGCCTGCCATGCAGGACACGCCGAAGTCCGCCATTTCTGAGCTGCCTACACGGCAGTGAATGGTTGCATGCGTCTAGCTGGTGACTCACGTCATTTCTGAGCTGCCTACACGGCAGTGAATATTCTGTAGACCCGCGATAAACACGCGGGGCATTTCTGAGCTGCCTACACGGCAGTGAATGGACCGTTTCCGATCCATGTATGTATTATCATTTTCTGAGCTGCCTACACGGCAGTGAATCACGGGGCAGTGTGTGTAAGCCTATCAGGCTATTTCTGAGCTGCCTACACGGCAGTGAATCTCAAGCCCCGGATAATCGGGTTAGTGCGTCATTTCTGAGCTGCCTACACGGCAGTGAATGACCAGATCGGCCGCCCACTGCGCATCGGTTCTTTCTGAGCTGCCTACACGGCAGTGAATGCGCGATGGCCTCGACGTGCTTTGCAGGAAGATTTCTGAGCTGCCTACACGGCAGTGAATGATAACTTGGCGTCACTGCGCGCGAATCTCCTTTTCTGAGCTGCCTACACGGCAGTGAATTCGACTATCACCAGCGCAAAGCGGGGCTTGGTTTTCTGAGCTGCCTACACGGCAGTGAATTGGGCCAGCCCGGATTGCACGTTTCACTCCAATTTCTGAGCTGCCTACACGGCAGTGAATACAAAGTGCGGACACGATGCGGATGACGCGCGTTTCTGAGCTGCCTACACGGCAGTGAATTGGCAGCGAGGTGCAGCCCGACACCGGCGGGCTTTCTGAGCTGCCTACACGGCAGTGAATCCGTACAGGCGTGATTCGATGCGCTGCAGGCTTTTCTGATAGGACTTACGCAGGGTCACTTCAGCTAGCGCAATGATTCGCCATTTCGACTCAATATGTCAGATGGGTGCCATGCGAATGGTTGGTGACCGAAGTTCCTTCTTGAGGAATTCCGAGAGGATTCCCTTCTTCAGGCTGTAGATGTTTGTCTTCAGCGCTTTGGCCGTCTCGCAGAGGTGGACCCAGGCCAATATCGCGCAGGCGATGTGATTCTTCTGTGACCGGGCCATTCTGCACTGACATTTTTCGATGCCAAGAACCTGCTTGATCTCCCTGTGGTACTGCTCAATCTTCCAGCGCACGGCACACATCTCATGCGTATCGTCCGTCGAATCTTGAGATAGGTCGTTTGTCACAACCCAGTCCGTGCGATTGGTATCAACCACAACCCGGAACAGTTTCAGCTTGATGTCACTGGGAAACTTGAACAGTTTGACGTGTTTGCCATGCACATGTTCTTGGGCACTCCACTGCAGCGTACTGACCGCCTTGTAGGGCTGCTGGCCTTGGCTGTCGTCAACCTTGCGATTGCTCTTGAGCGGGCAGTAGAAGTGCTTGCCCGCCCGGTGGATGTGCTTCATCAGATCCATGGTGGCGTACCAGGAGTCCATCAGCACGGTGCGAAAGGGCAGCTTCTTGTGCGCCATGGCATTGTCGAACATCTCCTGGACATGATCCAGCTTGGACTTGCCGTCTTCGTCAGGCGCATAGATGCGCCAGTCGATGATCCAGTAGTGGCCGGTCTTGATGTTCACGTACAGGCAGTTGACCACCCCAATGCCCTTGATCAGGCCGTGGGCGTTGCCGCTGTACTGTTTGCGCACCAGCTCGATTTTGTGCGAGTGGTTCTTGTCCAGAACGCTGTCATCGAAAACCAGGCAGGCATCGTCGTCAAATTCGATGTTTCGTCGGGCCAGATTCCAGACATCGGCCGGGCTGATATTGGCAGCCTGCAAGTAGCGATTTATGGCGTCATGAGAAAACCTCTGATGGTGATCCGCAAAATAGGTCTGCGTGTAGTTGATTTGTGTGGATATCAGAAATTGGCAGTAGTCTCGGCTCGTGGGTTTCATGGTGAATATATTATCACAAATACCACGAAATCGGCGCCGATATATTAAATAATCTAGTTTGATTTAAACGTTTGCGTAAGTCCTATCTGAGCTGCCTACACGGCAGTGAATGCGGCAGGTCGGCGATGGCCTTGATCGCGACATTTCTGAGCTGCCTACACGGCAGTGAATACAGATTGGTATGGCATGACGGTTTACTATTTTTTCTGAGCTGCCTACACGGCAGTGAATGCCTACAACGCGGCGCGGTTCAGGCGGATCACTTTCTGAGCTGCCTACACGGCAGTGAATAGGATCGGAGTGAAGCGTCATGGCTGACGACTTTTCTGAGCTGCCTACACGGCAGTGAATTCACCGGCGGTGCCGAATCCGCCCATGGTTGTTTCTGAGCTGCCTACACGGCAGTGAATCGTCCGCCCGCCGGATCGCCGCCCCGACAGCGTTTCTGAGCTGCCTACACGGCAGTGAATTTGCACGCCCTCGCGAACAGCGAAGTGGCGAATTTCTGAGCTGCCTACACGGCAGTGAATGCGCACAGGCTGCACGCGCTGGCCAACAGCGATTTCTGAGCTGCCTACACGGCAGTGAATGCCGAAGGGCAGCGCGCGGTCGCTGCGTTGCCTTTCTGAGCTGCCTACACGGCAGTGAATGGCCCGGCTGTCATCGGCCAGCGACGCCTGCATTTCTGAGCTGCCTACACGGCAGTGAATGCAAGCCAGGCCGCATCTCCGCCATGCACCAATTTCTGAGCTGCCTACACGGCAGTGAATAGCGAGCCGCTGCTCTTCCTACGGCTCGACCATTTCTGAGCTGCCTACACGGCAGTGAATGACAGGTCGATGTCACAAACTCGCATTTCACATTTCTGAGCTGCCTACACGGCAGTGAATGTTGACAAGGGTGCGCACTCCAATGTACTTAACTTTCTGAGCTGCCTACACGGCAGTGAATGGGGCTGTACAGCGCCGGTGCGTTCGTCACCCATTTCTGAGCTGCCTACACGGCAGTGAATTGCGCCTGTATGGACTCGACGTGCGACGCATTTTTCTGAGCTGCCTACACGGCAGTGAATGTCTCGGCGCTGGCCGACCGGGCGAACAGCGATTTCTGAGCTGCCTACACGGCAGTGAATGACCAGTGCGCAAAGCTGCACGCGGAGCGGGCTTTCTGAGCTGCCTACACGGCAGTGAATGCCAGCAGGCCCGATGCCTGCGCCTGCGTCTCTTTCTGAGCTGCCTACACGGCAGTGAATGGCGTAGGCGTCCATCGCCACCTTGGCAGCCTTTTCTGAGCTGCCTACACGGCAGTGAATACCGGCAAGGCCTTTGACGCGATGCGATCCAATTTCTGAGCTGCCTACACGGCAGTGAATGGCAGGGCGTGCTGTTTGGCGGCGATGCGCCCTTTCTGAGCTGCCTACACGGCAGTGAATGGCCCAGACCTGCACTACTGCGCAGCGCACCTTTTCTGAGCTGCCTACACGGCAGTGAATGGGTTGGTACTCGCAGCGCTACTGATGGCCATTTTCTGAGCTGCCTACACGGCAGTGAATTTTCATGTGCCGCTGAATGGTCCAGTCGAACATTTCTGAGCTGCCTACACGGCAGTGAATGGTCGCGGCTGCAGCTGACCGATCTTGCGGATTTTCTGAGCTGCCTACACGGCAGTGAATGTCAAGCTCAGCCTGCGCCTCTGCAGCCAGGCTTTCTGAGCTGCCTACACGGCAGTGAATGCCGTCTTCGGCGATTCCCAGGATGGCCTTCATTTCTGAGCTGCCTACACGGCAGTGAATCCCGGCTGCCGCCAGGTAGTCGACGTCGTGACTTTCTGAGCTGCCTACACGGCAGTGAATGCAACGCCGCATCACGCAGACGCATACGGACATTTCTGAGCTGCCTACACGGCAGTGAATACTAGACGTGACATCCCCCTGAGCGTCAACGTTTTCTGAGCTGCCTACACGGCAGTGAATTTCGGCTTGCGCTACGTCCAGAGCAACGACGTTTTCTGAGCTGCCTACACGGCAGTGAATGCCAGCTACCTGCGTCGGCAGATCGTCAACAATTTCTGAGCTGCCTACACGGCAGTGAATGCAGTCAGATAATCCTACAGCAGGTGCCAACGTTTCTGAGCTGCCTACACGGCAGTGAATGGCGGCGCGCTTGACGTTGCGCACGCGGTGGCTTTCTGAGCTGCCTACACGGCAGTGAATTGCCGTAGTGGCGCACTCCGGCCCCGCTCGCTTTTCTGAGCTGCCTACACGGCAGTGAATTCGAAGGTGGCGGCGTTGCTGCTGCACGTGCTTTTCTGAGCTGCCTACACGGCAGTGAATTGGCGGGACACGCCGAGCTCACGCGCCAGCTCTTTCTGAGCTGCCTACACGGCAGTGAATTCCAGGGTCATCAGGCGGGCGTCGACGGCGGATTTCTGAGCTGCCTACACGGCAGTGAATGGAGGTGCTCCCATGAGCGGCCGACGGGTGCATTTCTGAGCTGCCTACACGGCAGTGAATGAACTCCGGCCCAGCCATGATCCCGCCGGACCTTTCTGAGCTGCCTACACGGCAGTGAATCGGGCGAGTAACTGCCCATGGCCCATCGGCGATTTCTGAGCTGCCTACACGGCAGTGAATGCCGCCCAGGATCACAGCGGCGTGGCCGAGCTTTTCTGAGCTGCCTACACGGCAGTGAATTGCCATTCGGTATCGGTGGCGTGCTGCTCGATTTTCTGAGCTGCCTACACGGCAGTGAATCTCAAGGACTCCGGCCTGGAGGCGCATCCCGATTTCTGAGCTGCCTACACGGCAGTGAATATCGACACCATGCGGGCAGCTGGGCACCAGGTTTTCTGAGCTGCCTACACGGCAGTGAATCGCCGCGCATCGAAGCGGCCGAAGGGCCTGGATTTCTGAGCTGCCTACACGGCAGTGAATCCAGGTTGCAAGAGCGCAGGAACCGCTCTTGCATTTCTGAGCTGCCTACACGGCAGTGAATTGACGGGATCTGACCGTGGCTGGCCCCGTTGATTTCTGAGCTGCCTACACGGCAGTGAATCTTGTCGATGTACATGGGTGCTCCTTCGATCATTTCTGAGCTGCCTACACGGCAGTGAATTCGCCATGCGCCAGCGACGTATCGGCCAGCGTTTTCTGAGCTGCCTACACGGCAGTGAATCTGGTTGCGCACATGGTCCGACACGGCGCCGATTTCTGAGCTGCCTACACGGCAGTGAATGTGGTGCGAGGCCGACACAGCCAATGCCGAGATTTCTGAGCTGCCTACACGGCAGTGAATCGCTTTTCCTCAACGCCACCGTCCGCCTTGGTTTTCTGAGCTGCCTACACGGCAGTGAATACACAACGAGCGCAATCACTGACATCGCCACTTTTCTGAGCTGCCTACACGGCAGTGAATCAGGCTCCTTCCGCTGCAACTCATTGTCGCAGCAAGGAATTCGGCTTGAAAGGGGGTGGCGGCCCTCTTCTTGACGGGCCGCCTAAGTGGTTGATTTTTAAAGAGCTTCCGGAGCTCCCGGAAAAAGGGTCAGAACCAGGGCACGGTGGCGCCGAGGCTCAGGCCGTAGGGGCTGAAGGTGCCTGGGAGGGGGTGAGGCAGCAGGGGGCCATGCTCGATGAAGAGGCGGAAGTTCTGGTCCGTGCTGCTGCTGCGCAGCTGCACCCAGGGCAGCCGCAGGGTTTGGGCGACGCTGTCGGGGATGCGTTGTGCGGCTTCGGCGGCGTCCAGCTGGTGCCGGCGGGCCAGGCGGCGGCGCAGGCGCTCCGGGCTGCTTTGTGCCTGGACCCGGCGCACGACGCGGTGTTGGGCGCCTGCCGGCACCGGGGCGACGGGAGCGGGCAGGCTGTGGTCGCGCATGCCCGACAGCCAGTCACTGGCCAGCAGGGTGTCGAGCGCGCTCGCCTCTCCGTGCAGGCGCAGCCGTTCGCCCAGCTGCAGGGCGCGACCAGTGCCAACGTGCCCCGGGAAGCTCGCTCCCAGGCGGCCACCCAGTTGCGCGCTGTGGCTCACCAGCGCTCGGTGCAGCTTGGCGAACAGGGCATTCATCAGCAGCGGGGCCGGGAAATCGGGGTCCGGTCGCAAGGTGATGTCCACGTAGTGGTCCATGGCTCAGTCCTTGCCGGCGTCGCCGAACACGCCACCCCGGATCAGCGTGGCCATCACGAAGTGCTGCTGTTCCACCGGCGGCACCTTGTCCTTGAGCAACCAGTTGTCCAGCAGGTTGTAGAAGTCGAGCTTGTCGGTCGGGCGCCGGCAGGCCTTGCCCAGGGTGGTGACGGAGCCGTAGGGCTCGACGGCGATGGGGCCGACTTCGGCCACGTCCGGGTGCCAGGTGTCGATGGTGCGCAGCGCGTTGCCGAGCTTCTGGGAGTGGATGCCGGCCACGTCGTGCACGGTGTACAGCGTCTTGCTTTTCTTGCTGGCCGCCTTGTCGAGCAGGAGTTCCTGGGAGGGGAACACCTCCTGCCCGGCGCCGACGCGGGCAAACGCGGTCACGGCCAGCAGCACGTGCGCCTGCCCGGCCAGGCCCTTGGCGATGAGCGCCGCGATGTCGCCAGCGGCGGTGGCGGCCTCGGCGGGCAGGTCGAAGTGGCGGGTGGGCAGGGTCAGGGCATCGAAGGTCCAGGTGGCCGCAGCGTCCCCGCCGACGATGTGGCGCACCTGCACCTCCACCTGCTCGGCGCCCACGCGGTTGCGCCACAGGAAGCGGCCGTTGGCCAGGTTGCAGGCGTAGCGGCGCGCCAGCTCGTCAAACCCCTGCGCCTGCACGTAGCCCTGCACCGTGGCAAGCAGCTTGACCTGGTAGTCGGCGTTGTTGCAGGCCGACGGGGTTCCGGCGCCGCCGAGCACGCGCAGCGTGAAGCTCACGCGCAGGGTGTCGGCCTCGGCGGGCAGGGTGGCGACGTCGACGGTCTGAGGATTCGGAACATCGAGAGGCCGATCGAGCTTCGCTGCGTCGGTGGATCCTGCCTTAGTTCGGTGCGACATCGTGCCGCGTACGGACTTCTCATGCACGGAAACGGGCGTCCAAGCTGCAACATCGGCCCGATCGACCCAACGGCCAGATGCAAGGAGAGCGTCAGAAGGGTCCAGCTTGCGGTCGAAGGCGAGAACGGTCGGGGTCTTGAGCGTGGAGGAAACGTTGGTGGCCATGGTGAACTCCTTGGGTTTACTGGTCGGAAGAAACGGGTTGAACGTCCGGCGATGCATTGCTGCGCCGCGCCAGGTGAAGGGCGTAATCGTTGGTGCAGAGGTACAGGCCCTGCTCGTCGGGGCGCTCGGCGAACCAGAACAGCTCGGTCGGCGCGCGCAGGCGGTGCGGGCTGAGCCACTGGCCGATCGAATAGACGCTCTCGACGAAGCGGAAGGGCACATGTGGGTCACGCGCGCCGGCCACCGTGCCGGGCTCGTGCAGCGGTGCCAGCGCGGCAAAGCCGACGGGAATGGGCACGATCCAGCCGGGCCGGGCGTCCTGCTGCCAGTCGGCGGGCTGGGCGGCCTCCGGGGCTGGCGGCGCTGCACCGTCGGGGCGCGGGTGCAGGACGGCGCGATGGTTCCAGCGGGAGAGGTCCAGCCAGGCATCGAGGCGGCTGGCCCCGGGCGTGGCGGCCAGCAGCTCGGCATGCCGGGCCTCCAGCAGGTCGTGACGCGACACCAGCGCGAAGCCGGGCAGGCAGCGGCGCGCGATGCGGCGGAAGGCCTTGCGGGCTTCTTCCTCGTCCGCTGGCGTCAGCACCAGCTCCGGCACGGGCCGCCGGTGGGGGCCGCCCGGCGTGTCCGCCAGGTGAGGCAGTACCGAGCCGCCCGCTACCCGCATGCCGGCCACCTGTTCAGCCACCCGATGCACGAGGTCGCTGCGCGCCGCCGCGTCCAGCAACGGCGATGCGACGCGGGCCTGGAACACCAGCGTCAGCTCCAGGTGGGCACGGCCTTCCTCCACGATCGCGCTGGTGCTGCCATCGTGGCCCACCGGGTTGCGCGTGAGGGCGAAGCTGCGCGTGTAGCCGCCTGCGCTCACCTGCGGCTCGAAGCCGTGGCACACCACCCCCACGCCGTCCAGCGTGATGCCGGCGCCGCGGCCGAGGCGCCGCTCCAGCGCCGTCATCAGGCCCAGGAAGGCGGTGATGGCCGGGAAGCCCCAGGTCATCGGGCTGGAGATCGCGTTGGCGTTCTGCACCCGCAGGCGCGGCAGCACCAGCCAGGCGGGGTTGGAGGGCTCTTCGGGCTGCCGCGTGAGGTCGGTGTCACTCATCGTGGGCCTCCCGGAGGTCGTCTTCGATCTGCTCCAGCGCCAACTTGCGCCAGTGCTGGTACTCGGGGTCGCCCATCGGCAGCGGTTTGCGCAGGCGGGCGTTCAGCCAGTTGGCAAAACCGGCAGCGATGCGCTCGGCGGCCTCGTCGGTGATGGGCACCGCCGCGGCCCCCTCCTCGGTGCCCGCCCCAGGGTCCAGCCACAGCCGCTCGGCGGCGCTCAGCCGGCAGGCGGGGTCTTGGCTCCAGCCAGGGGCGAGGCTGCGCACTTCGGCGGCGAGGTGGAGCAGCTCATCGAGCAGGTCGGCGACCAGGGTATCGATGCGCGTGCGGGTCCTGATATTGGGCGCGGGGTCCGAGGCGAGGAAATCGCGCAGCATCCGAACCAGCCTCACTACCTCGCGGCGGCGGCCATAGCGCTGGAAGACGCTGTCCACGCCATGCACTGGCTGGACGGCGACGGTTTTCCAGACGGGTGGCAGCGACGCGAGCAGGTAGTTTCTTCCAAGGCGCTCGCTGTTGAGCTGGCTGATGTTCAGGGGCTTGGTGCCACCGAGTTTTTGCACCGCCAGTTCGCCATATTCACGCACCGGTCTCGGGTGGAAGCGGCCGGCCTTGCGAGCTTCCCATGCCGCCTTGGCCTCGTCGCCGAACCGGTCCAGCTGAACAGTCTGGTAGACCCGGTGCGCCAAGGAGGTCGCGTACAGAGGCGCCAACAGATGAAACCCCGTGTCGTCGTGGGCATCCTCGCCAGTCAGCCAGTAGAACTGCTTGGCCAGGGTATGTGAAGCGGGCCGGCCGCGCTGCTTGGCCACGCCAGCAAAGGCATCCAGCCAGGACCGGGCCTGTTCGGCGTCGTCCGTCAGCGCTGCGGCCAGGTCGGCGTCACCGGCCACCGCGAGATCCAGCAGGCTGCGGCCATCAAGGCTCAGCTTGAGGAATTTGTAGACGTCCAGCGCGGCGGCATTGCCTGCCACATCGCCTTCGAATGTGTCACATAGGCAATGTGTTCCGACGACACGATGGTCTGGCAATTGGCTCGGTGCCGTGTAGACGTTGGTGCCCTTGGCTGACGGGTGAATAGGCTTGAGCGAGTGAGTGACGGCCTGAATCTGTACCGAGCGATTGGCCGCGTCATCGATCCAGGTGGCATATTCAAATTTCAAGCGCAACTTGGCGCGTTTGGTGTCACCTTCCTTCAGTTCATCGAGCTTTTCGTCGAGCTGACTCTGGAGAAACTCCGAAATCAGCGCCCGGATGGCATCGACCCGTGGTCGATGGATGGTTTCCATTGTTTTCTCCCTGCATCAACGATCGGGCTGATGCGGTGGTTGTGGCACGGGAAATTCAGATCGTTCGTTCAGGGCCTCCTTCCTTTCGTGAATCCCAGCGCCGGGTGAAACGCCCAGCCGTCGTCGTGTTCGGGCAGCGTCACCGTGCCGAAGCGCTTGGCGCAGGCGTCGAGCGGCCAGTCCAGGTCCTGCGCCAGTTCGGCGAGGGCGGCGAGGTAATCGGTCTGCCCCCAGGTCGAGATCCCACGGCCCGATACCGCTTCATCCGGGATGCGGCGGTTCTGGGACGCGTCCACCAGGGTGTACGACGCCCGGGTGCGCCAGCCAGCGCGCGGGTCCACCACGCGGTGGAGGGCGTAGTCGTCGCCGTCCTCGTTGGGCAGCAGTACCAGGTCGGCCTGCGGCCGGCCGTCGGCGCGGAAGGGTGTGGCCTGCTGCAGCAGGCCGGTGAGCAGCGCGTCCTGCGGCGGCAGGTGCCACCAGGTGGCCGCGTTGATCGCCAGCGGCGCGGGAGCGGTCGCACCGCGGCGTCGGTTGCTGGTTGCAGGTGTTGCTTGTACGCCGGTCGATGGCAGCATCGCGGCGCGCATGCGGGCGTGCTCCAGGTCCACCCAGCGTTCGCGCGGACGCAGCTGGTCGGCGGGCCGGGCCAGGATGCGCGCGCGGGCGTCGATGTGGCGGCTTTCGTCGGGCAACAGCAGGTTGCGCAGGTCGTGGCTGGCGAGCAGGAAGCCACCGGTCTCGAAGCCAGGGCGGCAGAAGGCCGGCTCGCCGGGTGCCCGGAAGTGCCGCAGGTTGCTGCTGAACACATGCAGGTTCGGCAGGCGGCAGAGCCCCGGCCGGTGGCGGCGCACGCGGCCGGCCAGCTGGATGAGGGAGCGCATCGACGAGGGTTCGACGACGGCCCAGTCGTAGTCGTGGTCCCGCCCCACCTCGGTGACGGGCGAACCGAGCACGATGAAGAGGTGGTCGGGCTCGGGGTGTGCGTCCAGCGGCTGGCGCACGTCGGGCAGGGCGAACACGGCCGCAGGGTCACGCCGGTTCAGGGCCCTGTCGAGCCGCTGCTCGATACCTGAACGCAGCAGCAGCGGGAACTGCGAGTGGTACACGCAGAGGTGGATGCGCAGCCCTGCAGGGGCGCCGAGGCGGAACAGCGCCAGCGCCACGGCCACCAGCGGCTCGATGTTGGCCATGCGCACAAGGCCGAAGCTGACGCGCTTGCCACTCACCGGGTCGATGTCATGGTGCGCAGCGTGCAACGCCGCAGCCGATGCCAGCACGCGGCTGGCAAAGGGCTCGGCCTGGGCATCGCGATCGCGCGGCAGGTCGGCCAGCGGCACGATCTCGGCCAGGCGGCGAGGCTCGGCGTGCGTGAGGCGCTCGGCACGCTGACGCACAAAGCGCTCGTGCGCCTCGGCAAAGGCGGCGGGCGTGGGGCAATCGGCCTGCTCGCGCGCGTACTCGTCCACCCACGCACAGCAGACCGGCGGGGGGGCGGCGCCAGGAGGCAGCGGCTCGCCTCGGCTGTGCTGGTAGTGGGCGCGCCCGCTGCGGTAGGCCTCGAACAGCCCCTGCACCAGGGCCGGCGGCAGGGTGGCGGAGGACAGCAGCACGCGGCTGCCCAGCAGGCCCGCCCAGTGCACCAGACGGGTCAGGGCGGGCAGGTCGGCGATATCGAAGTCGTCCGGCTCGTCCAGCACCAAGTCGCCGCTCATCAGGCGCAGCATCGGCGCGATCTGCCGGCCGCCGCGCAGCCCTTCGGTGGCGGGCGTCAGGTGGTCGATGGTGCACACCAGCAGGGGCGCGGCCAGCAGCCGGCGGACGTTGGAGTCGGCGAAGGCGCGGCGCAGCAGCGGATGCTGGTCGTGCTGGCCTTCGTAGACGACGTGGGTGTCCTCGTCGAGCAGCGCCTGGCGAGAGGCCGAGCCGGTGGCCTCGGCCTGCTTCTCGTGGTGGTCGAACAGCGCCCGGCTGGCCGTGCCCCCCACCCGGATCGCCAGCTCATCGTCCCCCAGGCTGAGCAGGTCGCGGAAGGCCCGGCCGGTCTGCAGCGTGAGGCTGCGCAGCCCCATCGCAAAGGCGCAGCGTAGGCCCTGCTCGGGGTCGGCCAGCGCGTACATGACCCGGGCGTTGGCCAGCGTCTTGCCGCAGCCGGTCGAGGCCATGTTGACGATGAAGGCGCCTTGCCGGGCGCTGCGCTCGCGCAGGGCCGTAGCCAGTTCGGCGGCCCGGTCCTGCCAGCGGAAGCGCTCATCCTGCGAGCGCCGGGCCAGGGCGCGGTGGCGGCCCAGCCGGGGCAGGTGGCGCTCGAAGCGGGGCAGGAAGTGGGCCAGCTCGGCACCCAGCCGGGCGACGCCGACGAGGTGCTCGTCAAGCGTCTGGTTCATGTCGCCATCCCGGGTCGTGTTGGCGTACAGCGGGCCGGGGGCCGTCAACTTGATCCGTTCGGGGTGGGCTCCTTCCAGGCTGGAGTAGTGGTGGTCGGCCAGCATCAGCGCCAGGCGCGACACGTGCATCACATAGGGGTTGGCGAGCCAGCCGCCGGCGCCCGGCTGGGCCTGCAGTGCCAGCAGGCGCCGGGCAATGCGGGCGGCGCGCTCGCGCCAGGCCTCGTGGGCCACCGGCAGCCCCTGCGGAAACTGCCAGTACGGGTCCACCACGGCGGGGTCGTCGCTGCTCGGCGGTTCGTTCCAGGCCGAGGTGAGGTGGCGCAATGGCCCCTGAAAATGGCCCGCGGCCGGCTTCACATCTGGCGTTCGGCCGTGGAAGACCGGCAGCCGATGGTGGGTGACCACCAGCCAGCCGATCGCCTGCGCCAATGGCGCATGGCCCAGGCCGACGAAGGGGGAGGGGTGAGCGCTGCCCGGGCCGTCCACCCGGAGCGATCTCAGCCACGTCTCGTCGGCCCCATTGGGCTGCGCCAGGCGTTCGAGCCAGCGCGTGTCATCGTCGCGGCCCACGAAGGCCTCGAACAGGCGCAGCGACACCCACTCGTGGCGGTACTGGTTGCGCTCGGCCAACTTGCCCTGCAGCCGCCACTGGAAGGCCAGGCTGGCCTTGCCGAGGTCGTGGATCAGCGCCGCCAGCGCGGTCAGCAGGTGGATGACCTCGCCGTGGCGCCAGTCGTTCTCGCTGCTGCGGCGCAGCACGTCGCGGGTGGTGGTGTTGGTCGGCACGGCGCCTTGGGCGTTGAAACGCCGGCCGTCGCCCACGACCCAGAGCAGCTCGCTGTGGTCCAGGCCGCGGATCCAGTGGCAGGCCACCGCGGTGTTCTTGCGGGCGGTCTTGCGCAGGAGGTGGCGCAGGGTGTCCAGGCCGTCCTGCGTGATCGGGGTCTGCCAGGTGCGATCACCCCGGCGCTCGGCGAACTGGTCGAGGATGCGGCGGGTCTCGGTGAGTGCGCGCTTGTCGCACTGCGAAATCAGCAGGACGTTCATGCCGGCCCCTGCGTGCGGGCCAGTTGGCCCACCTGCAACGCCGTGGCCTTGACGGTGTCGATCATGAAGTCCAGGGCTTCGCTGCGGGTCAGTGCCTCGATGCAGGCCTGGCGGAACTCCTGCTCGCTGTCGCCACGGGTGGCGGAGATGAAGGCCTGCGGCAGGATGCTGGCGTCCTTGACCAGATCGGCCACGTCGAAGACCAGGCCGCCGCGACGAGTCTTGCCATGCAGCACCGCCAGCCCATGCGGCAGGCCGAGCACCCAGGTGGCGGTGGCGCCCAGGCCGTAGGCCAGGTAGTTGCCGTGATCCAGAAACTGGTTGGCGGCATCCGCACTCTCGCCCCGCTTGCTGCGGGTGAACTCGCCGTACGAGGTGGCATCGCCGGCCAGGCGGTAGAGCTGCTTGGTCAGGCGCGCCTCCTCGGTCAGCAGGCACATGTTGTCGGGTGCTGCGGCCATGGCCGGTGCCGACTGGGCCAGGCAGGCCGCCAGCGCCGCCAGATCCGGCTGGAACCGCGAGTCACGCTGGGCCGCCAGCCTGCTCCACTGCTGCTGGATGCGCGCCAGGCGGGCGGCCTGGAAGAGCTGGGCAGCGCGCAGGCGCAGCGCGTCGTCGAACCAGAACCTCACCCAGTGCCGCAGGAACTCGGTCGGCCGGTATTCGCTCTGCGGGCTGAGCCAGGCGATTTCCACCTCGAACTCGGTGGCCGCGAACAAGGGGGTGCCGCCACCCCCGCAAAAACCGACCAGCACACCGGCCTTGGCCAGCTCCCGCATCGCCGCCTGGGTGATCGACGTCCCGGTGCCCAGCAGCACGGTCGTGGTGTTGGCGATCGGGATGTTCCAGTACAGCGACTGCTTGCCCGCGTCGGTGACGTACTCGACGCGCCCGCCGTTGACCAGCACGCGGCAGTGCTCCAGGTAGTAGAGGTTGGCGCGCTTGGAATGCAGGATCGTCTTGAGATCGGAGGCCTGGATGGCCGGCGTTGAAGACATGGTTCCTCCCTGATGTATCGACGATGGTTGCACTCTTCTGGTGCGACCTCGGATCGACGATAGAGGGCCACTGGCTCACCAGCTGCGCCAGCAGGGCAGGGGGACGGGTTGGAATGTGAACAATTTGCGAAATCTGGCGCCTCGGGCCCCCGTTGCACCTCGCCTGAACGGTGCTTCTGCCAAAAAAACAAGGCGCCCTCAAGGCGCCTTGTTTGCAGTCACGGGGCGCGGCAGCAGCAGGGCTGCGCGCCATCGGTCAGTGTGGCCGATCAGTGCTTCGACGCCACCGCCGCGCCGTAGCCGGTCTGGGCCCGCACGAACTGGTCTTCGAAGGCGTCCTTTTCCTTGGCGGCGGAGGCGCTGCTGTCGGTGACGGACACCAGCCAGCACACCAGGAAGGCCAGCGGCATGGAGAAGAGCGCCGGCTGGTCGTAGGGGAAGAGGGCCTGGGCGTTGCCGAACACGGTGACCCACACGGACTTGGACATCACCACCAGCGCCACGGCCACGAACAGGCCGATGTAGCCGCCGGCCAGGGCGCCGCGGGTGGTCAGGCCCTTCCAGTACATCGACAGGATCAGCACCGGGAAGTTGCTGGACGCGGCGATGCCGAAGGCCAGGCCGACCATGAAGGCGACGTTCTGCTTCTCGAAGGCGATGCCCAGCAGCACGGCGACAACGCCCAGCACGACGGTGGCCATGCGCGAGACCTTCATCTCGTCGGTCTCGCTGGCCTGGCCCTTCTTGATGACGCGGGCGTACAGGTCATGCGAGACCGCCGAGGCGCCGGCCAGCGCCAGGCCGGACACGACGGCCAGGATGGTCGCGAAGGCCACCGCGGCCAGGAAGCCCAGCAGCAGGTTGCCACCGACCGCCTTGGCCAGGTGCATCGCCACCATGTTGCCGCCGCCCAGCAGCTTGCCACCGACCTTGCCGCCTTCGAAGAAGTCCGGGTTCTGGCCGACGATGACGAGTATCTATTCACCCCCCCCCCGCTGAAGTGCTGAGGTGAACGCCAGCAGAGGTGATCAGCCCCGAGGAGGGGAGTCAACCGGTGGGTGCCGGGAGCATGCTGGGCGGGGTGGCCTTGTCGATCCAGGCGGTGACGGCGCGGTGCAGGAAGGCCCACAGATCCAGGCCCTGGCGACGGCAGGTCTCGTGCACGCTGAAGCCCCGGGCGATGAACTCGTCGCCGCGGCGCGATCGGGTGGGCCCGGAGATCTTGCGCTTGAGCACGATGGTGCGCAGGGCCTGTTCGGCGGCATTGTTGGTGGGCTGCACACCCGCATGCGTGATGAAGCCCCACAGCGCCGGCCACAGCTTGAGCACGTTGGCACAGGTGTTGGCCGTGCGCTTGCAGGCCCGCTGTGCGGCGCCTTGCTCCAGGGCAGCACGCAGACGCGGCACGAGCGGCTCGAACTGCTCTGCGGTGGTCTTGCCGCGCTCGCGCCAGCGAAACAGCACGCAGCCCAGCCCGAGCAGGCGCCGGCCGATGTGCCCGGCACGCCCGCTGCGCTGGGAGATGCGCGTGAAGTCGCGCAGCAGATGCGCCCAGCACACCTGGCGCCGGCTGGCGTCGAGGTGGGCGTAGCCGGCATAGCGGTCCGACACCACCACGCCCTGCGGCGCCTGGCCGATCAGGTCCGTAATGACATAGCGTGCCCGCGAGGGCAGGATGCTGAAGACCGCCAGCTTGGGCTGGATCACACCCCACACCCAATTGGCCGAGCCTTCACGCGGGTAGCGCGTCTCGTCCATGTGCAGCACCGGGGCCTGCGCCAGCGAGGCCACCGCGACCGCCACCGGCGCCTTCAGCGCAGCGGCTACCTTGCCGTGGGCCTGCGAGATGGCCCCCACGCTGAAATCGAGCCCCAGCAGTTGGGCCAGCAGGTCCCGGATCTTGCCCTGCGTGAGGTGAAAGCGCGTGCCCAGCACACCCACCAGCGCCAGCGCGCGTGGCCCGATCTGCCCGCTGGGAACACCCTGCGGCAGAACGCCCCGATGGCCCAGCCCGCATTGGGTGCACACACCGCTGTAGAGCCGGTACTCCTGCACATCGGGGGTCACCGGCGGGATGTCGAAGACCTGGTGACGCACCGGTTTGCCCTGCACGTTCACCGCGCCGCCGCAGTTGCACTGCGCCGGGGGCACACAGTCTTGGACACCGTCCACCTCCGTCTCGGGCAGCAGCGCCCGGTACGCGCCGGGGTGGCCCTTCTGGGCACCGCGCTTGCGCTGGCTGGCGCGGCGCTGGGCGCGGTTGCCGCTGCCCGGTCCATCCGACGACGGCGGCTTCGATGAGTTGCGCGAGTCCACCTTCAGCCGCTCTTGCAGCCACGCCATCTGCTCGCGCAGTTGGGCGAGTTCCAGGGCCATCGTCTCGATCACCGCGTGGCACTCCGGCAGCGTCGCCGGCATCGTCATCGATACCGGCTGGAACGGTGCCTTGTCCTCGCTCTCAGCGCTGTTCATGCGGCCAGTGTCTTCGCAAAATCATCCACTTACAAGTAGACCTTCAAGTCACGGCTGAGGTAAGGGTGCAAGCCTGCGTTGGCGCTTGGGGGGCGGGGGTGAATAGATACCGATGACGATGGCGCTCAGGCCCATCAGGAAGATGACGTTGAAGAAGTAGGCGATGAAGCCCGAGGCGTAGAGCACCGACTTGCGCGCTTCCTTGGCGTCCGTCACGGTGAAGAAGCGCATCAGGATGTGCGGCAGGCCGGCGGTGCCGAACATCAGGCCCAGGGCCAGCGAGACGGCGGTGACCGGGTCGGCGGTGAGCTTGCCGGGGCTGAGGATCTTCAGGCCGTCCTTGTGGGCGGCGGTGGCCTTGGCGAGGATCTCGGTGTAGCTGAAGCCGAACTGGCTGATGGCCAGCAGCATCACCAGCGTGCCACCGGCCAGCAGCATGCAGGCCTTGATGATCTGCACCCAGGTGGTGGCGAGCATGCCGCCCTTGATGACGTAGACGGTCATCAGCGCGCCCACGGCCACCACGGCGATGGCGTAGTCCAGGCCGAACAGCAGCTTGATGAGCTGGCCGGCACCGACCATCTGCGCGATCAGGTAGAAGCAGACCACGGTCAACGAGCCGATCGAGGCCATGGTGCGCACCTTGCCCTGGTCGAGCCGGTAGGCGGTGATGTCGGCAAAGGTGAAGCGGCCCAGGTTGCGCAGGCGCTCGGCCATCATGAACAGGATCAGCGGCCAGCCGACGAAGAAGCAGATCATGTAGATATAGCCGTCCAGACCCGAGGTATAGGTCATGGCGGTCAGGCCCAGCAGCGTGGCGGCGGACATGTAGTCACCCGCGATCGCCAAGCCATTCTGGAAACCCGTGATCCCGCCACCGGCGGTATAGAAATCCGCCGCCGATTTGGTGCGGTTGGAGGCCCAGTAGGTGATCCCCATCGTGCCTGCGACGAAGATCAGGAACATCACGATGGCGTGCAGGTTGAGCGGCTGCTTCTCGGTGGCCTCGACGGCCGGGCCGGCCCAGGCGCTGGCCTGGAGGGCGAGGGCGGCCAGGCCCGCGCCAAGGCGGGTGGAGGTGGCTGTGAGGCGGCTCATCGCTTGGCTCCCTTCTTCTCGGCATCCTGGACGATGGCGCGGTTGAGCTCGTCGAACTCGCCATTGGCGCGCTTCACGTACAGGGCGGTGAGCAGCCAGAACAGCACGAACATCGACAGGATCACCACCGGCCCGAGCGTGACCAGCGAGGCTTCGCCGCCCAGGCGCGTGGCCATCATGGCGGGGTTGAAGGCCACCAGCAGGATGAAGCCGCAGAAGATCACCAGCACGGCAAGCGAGAGCAGCCAGGCAAAACGGCTGCGACGCTGTACCAGTTCCTGGAACTTGGGATTGGCCTTGATGCGGCCATAGACGTCGGCACTCATGGGAGGAGATTTCTGCGCGAACAGAAACTAGGCTACGGGAAAACACGTAGTTTACTAGGTGCCAGACTCTAATAATTTTGAATGATCTGATGCGGATCAGGAAACGGAAACCCAAGGACACCGTCTTGTTGTCGTGGTTTTGCCAATATGTCAGGGTATTGTCAGTACCCTGGAAATTGGGGTATCTGGGGTTATTCGCCGGCGCTTCGCGGGCGGGCGCAGCCCTGCGTGACGTAGGCCTCGCGCTCGAAGGCGTTGTCGCGGTAGGCATCGCGCCGGCACAGCCAGGCCCAGGCGCCGGCCACGAGGTAGGCGGGCACGAACAGCGGTCCCCAGCGCTCGTACTGGCGCACGTGCACCTGCTCATGGAGCCGGAAGGTGGCCAGCGTGGCGGCGTCGGTGGCGAGGATGACGTGGCCCAGCGTGATCGCGCAGCAGGCGCCGGGCCGGGCGGCCAGCCAGTGGCCGAACCGGCCGCCGGTGACTTCGATCGCACCGCCGTGGCGCTGCAGCGAGGCGCCTCCCAGCCAGGCCAGGAGGCCGCAGCCCAGACCAAGCAGCGTCCAGGGTGCGGCCCACAAGCGGACCACCCAGCGGCCCGCCCAGCGCCGCACCGGGCGATGCCCGTGGTCAGGCCGGGCTTGCAGCGGGCGGCGCATGCAGGTACTTAGCCGTGCCGTGCTGCGCGGCTCAGGGCTTCGCGGGTGAGCAGCAGCACCTGGTCGCCGCCGGCGCTGGTGTCCAGCCAGACCGCTTCGAGGTGGGGGAAGGCCGCCTCGAAGTGCCCGCGCTCGTTGCCGATCTCCAGCACCAGCACCGCCCCCGGGGTCATGTGGGCCGGGGCGTCGCGCAACAGGCGGCGCACGAAGTCCATGCCGTCGCTGCCGCCGGCCAGGGCCAGCTCGGGTTCGGCGCGGTACTCAGGCGGCAGCGCGGCCATCGAGGCGACGTTGACGTAGGGCGGGTTGCAGAGGATCAGGTCGTAGCAGTGCGGCAGCTGGGCCAGGCCGTCGCTTTCCAGCAGCCGGATGCGCTCGCCGACACCGTGGCGCTGCACGTTGATGCGGGCCACCTCCAGCGCCGTTGGCGAAAGGTCTGCCGCGTCGATTTCCACCTGCGGGTAGGCCATCGCGGCGAGCACCGCGAGGCTGCCGTTGCCGGTGCACAGGTCCAGCACGTGGTGGGTGTCGGCACTCAGCCAGGCATCGAGCTGCATGCCGAGCTCGGGGTCGCCGAGCAGCTCGGCGATGAAGGAGCGCGGCACGATGCAGCGTTCGTCAACGTAGAAGGGCACGCCCTGCAGCCAGGCCTCGCGGGTGATGTAGGCCGCGGGCTGGCGGCTGGCGATGCGCTGCTCGACCACCGCGCGCACCTGGGTGGCGCGCTCGGCGGTCACGGGGGAGTCGGCCACTTCGTCAAGCTCATCCAGCGGCAGGCCGAGTTTCCAGAGCGTCAGCCAGGCGGCTTCGTCGTGGGCGTTGGTGGTGCCGTGGCCGAAGGCGACGCCGGCCTCATCCAGCCGCCGCGCCATCGCCTCGACCAGGCCGAGCACGGTGGTGGCCCGCTCCGGGGGCTGGGCGCCACCGACCTCCAGGTCGAGTGGCAGGTCGAGCGCGTCGTCCGCTTGCCCTGCGACGGTGGCTGTGGTGGCGGTCGTGGCCGAGGTGGGCGAGGCGGGCGAGCCGGTGACCGAATCGGCGAAGGGGCGGCCTTGTGGGGTGTTCATGCCACGAGTCCCTCCAGGGTGCGCCGGTAGACCTCCTTGAGCGGGCCGAGGTCGGCCACCGCCGTGTGCTCGTCGATCTTGTGGATGCTGGCGTTGAGGGGGCCGAACTCGACCACCTCGGGGCAGATGGAGGCGATGAAGCGGCCGTCCGACGTGCCGCCGGAGGTGGACAGCTCGGTGTGCACACCGGTGACCGCGTGGATCGCTGCGGCCAGCGCGTCCAGCAGCCGGCCCGGACGGGTCAGGAAGGGCCGCCCGCTCAGGCTCCAGGCGATGTGGAAATCCAGCCCGTGGCGAGCCAGCAGGGACTCGACGCGCGCCTGCAGGCCCTCGGGAGTGGATTCGGTGCTGAAGCGGAAGTTGAAATCCAGCACGAAGTCACCGGGGATGACGTTGGTCGCGCCCGTGCCGGCGTGGGCGTTGGAGACCTGCCAGGAGGTGGGCGGAAAGTGGTCGTTGCCCTCGTCCCAGCGGATGGCGGCCAGCTCGGCCAGCGCCGGCAGGGCCTGGTGGATCGGGTTGCGCGCCAGGTCCGGGTAGGCGATGTGGCCCTGGATGCCCTTGATGGTGAGCCGCCCGGACAGCGAGCCTCGCCGGCCGTTCTTGACCATGTCGCCCAGGTGCTGCACCGAGGTGGGCTCGCCGACGATGCAGGCGTCCAGCCGCTCGCCGCGCAGTTTCAGCCACTCGCAAACCTTGACGGTGCCGTCCACCGAGGGGCCCTCCTCGTCGCTGGTGAGCAGGAAGGCGATGCTGCCGGCATGGCCGGGGCGCGCGGCAATGAACTCCTCGGTGGCCACCACCATCGCGGCCAGCGAGGCCTTCATGTCCGCGGCACCCCGGCCGTACAGCCGCCCATCGCGGTGGGTGGGCACGAAGGGGTCGGAGCGCCACTGGGCCAGCGGCCCGGTGGGGACCACGTCGGTGTGGCCGGCGAAGACCAGCGTCGGCCCGGCACCACTGCCGCGGCGCATCGCCCAGAGGTTGTCGACGGTGCCCCCCTCCGGCCCGAAGGGCAGGTGGTGGCACTCGAAGCCCAGCGGCGCGAGCCGCGCGGCGATCAGCGCCTGGCAGCCGGCGTCGTCGGGGGTGATGGAGCGGCGCGAGATCAGCTGCTCAAGCAGGGCGAGGGTGGCGTGGTCCATCGGGGACGGTCAGGAACGGTCGAGAACAGTCGGTGAAGCGGGCAGCGGCTTGCCGAAGCAGGCAGGGCAGGGCGCTCAGCCGCCGATGCGGGTGAGCGTGGCGCGGGGGCGGCCCTTGTCCTGGGCCGGCGCGTGCACGTCCAGCGTGATTTCGGTGAAGGAGGGGCCAGGCGCCGCTTCCTGCTCGGACTCGGCCTGGCGGCGGCTCGGTGCGCCGTCGTTCTGCAGGCGCCAGAGCAGGTTGGTGGGGGAATCGGCGTGCGACAGGCCCTCGTCGCGGGTGACGATGCCCTCGGTGATCAGGCGGGCGATGTCCTGCTCGAAGGTCTGCGAGCCCTCGGCGATGGAGCGCTCCATCGCGTCCTTGATGCCGGCGAAGTTGCCCTGGTCGATCAGCTCGGCGATCAGCTGGGTGTTGAGCAGCACCTCGGCGGCCGGCACGCGCCCGCCACGGGTGGAGCGCAGCAGGCGCTGCGAGACGACCGCCTTCAGGCCCGAGGACAGGTCGGTCAGCAGGGCCGGGCGCGCCTCGGGCGTGTAGAACGACAGGATGCGGTTGAGCGCATGGTGGCTGTTGTTGGCGTGCATGGTCGAGAGCACCAGGTGCCCCGACAACGCGTAGGACAGCGCCGCGCTCATGGTCTCGCGGTCGCGGATCTCGCCGATGAAGATGCAGTCCGGCGCCTGGCGCATCGCGTTCTTCAGGCCGATCTGCAGCGACTGCACGTCGCGGCCGACCTCGCGCTGGTTCACCACCGACTTGAGGTTGGGGAAGAGGAACTCGATCGGGTCCTCGATCGTGAGGATGTGCCCGGCCATGTGGCGGTTGCGGTGCTGCAGCATCGCCGCCAGCGTGGTGCTCTTGCCAGTGCCCGTGGCGCCCACCATCAGCACCAGGCCGCGCCGCGCCATCGCCAGGTTGGCCAGGGCCTCGGGCAGGTGCAGGGTGTCGAGCGCCGGGATGTCGGTGGGCATGCAGCGGAACACCGCCGCCACCGTCCCGCGCTGCTTGAAGGCCGACAGGCGGAAGGTGCCCGCGCCCTCCAGCGGGATGCCCACGTTGAGCTCGCCGGTTTCGTCCAGCTCTTCGAGCTGCACGGGGGTGAGCAGCTCGGCGATCAGCTGGCGCGGCTGGTTGGGCCCCAGCTGCTCCTGCGTGAGCTGCAGGATCTGGCCGTGGATCTTGATCAGCACCGGCATGTTGGCCGACAGGAAGATGTCGGAGGCGCGCTTGTCCGCCATCAGGCGCAGGATGCGCTCCATGTTCTTGCCTGGCGTGGCGCTCATCGTGCGCATCCCCTTCTTGTTCTGTCGCGGTCTGCCAAAGTCTGCTGGCGGTGCCGATCATGCCCCAGACGGCGCCGCAGTGCCGCGGCTTTGACACCCGGGGCAGGCCGACCGCTCAGTCGCGCAGCAGGTCGTTGATGCTGGTCTTGGAGCGCGTCTGCGCGTCCACCCGCTTGACGATGATGGCCGCGTACATGCTGTATGGGGCGCCGTTGGCGCCCGTCTTGGGCAGGTTGCCGCTGACCACCACCGAGCCGCTGGGGATGCGGCCATAGGAGATTTCGCCCGTGGCACGGTCGAAGATCGGCGTGCTCTGGCCGACGTAGACGCCCATGCCCAGCACCGAGTTTTCCTCGACGATCACGCCTTCGACGACCTCGGAACGCGCGCCGATGAAGCAGTTGTCCTCGATGACGGTCGGGTTGGCCTGCAGCGGCTCCAGCACGCCGCCGATGCCCACACCACCCGACAGGTGCACGTTCTTGCCGATCTGGGCGCAGGAGCCGACGGTGGCCCAGGTGTCGACCATCGTGCCCTCGTCCACATAGGCGCCGATGTTGACGTAGCTGGGCATCAGGATCGCGCCCTTGGCGATGTAGCTGCCGCGGCGGGCCACGGCCGGCGGCACCACGCGCACGCCGGTGGCGCGCAGGCCTTCTTCTTCCATGTGCGAGAACTTGGTCGGCACCTTGTCGAAGAAGGTCAGGTCGCCGGCTCCCATGCGCACGTTGTCGTTCAGGCGGAAGCTCAGCAGCACGGCCTTCTTCAGCCACTGGTGCACGGTCCACTGGCCCACGCCCTCGCGGGTGGCCACGCGCAGGCGGCCGGCGTTGAGCTCGCCGATGGCCTGGTCCACGGCGTCACGCACGTCGGCCGGGGCGCTGGAGACGGACAGGTTGGCGCGGTTCTCCCACGCGGCTTCGATGACGGATTGCAGTTGGCTGGACATGGGTGTGGACTGTTCTGAAGAAAAGGGAAACATCGAAACAGGGCAGGGCGCCCCGGACATCCTGGTGGATTGCCGCCCGCGCGAGGGAAACGCCCCGGCCGAGCGGTCAGGTGCCGCGGCTGCGCTGAACGAACTCGGCGATGCGCCGGGCAGCCTCCAGGCACTCCTCGACGCCGGCCACCAGCGCCATGCGCACACGCCCGGCACCGGGGTTGCTGCCGTGCGCCTCGCGCGCCAAATAGCTACCTGGTAGCACGGTCACATTGTATTGAGCCAGTAATTCCCGCGCGAAGGCGGTGTCCGAGCCGTCGCAGACGCCATCGGGCACCTTCGCCCAGAGGTAGAAGCCGGCGTCCGGCAGGGCGACGTCCATCACCTCGGCCAGCACGGGCGTGACCTGGGCGAACTTGCGGCGGTACAGCTCGCGGTTCTCGACCACGTGCGCCTCGTCGTCCCAGGCCGCGGTGCTGGCCTGCTGCACCGGCAGGCTCATTGCGCTGCCGTGGTAGGTGCGGTAGAGCAGGAACTGCTTCAGGATCTGCGCATCCCCGGCCACGAAGCCCGAGCGCAGCCCCGGCACGTTGCTGCGCTTGGACAGGCTGGTCAACAGCACGAGGCGGCGAAAATCCGTGCGGCCCAGCTTCATGGCCGCTTCCAGGCCACCCAGCGGGGCATCGTCGCGGAAGTAGATCTCCGAGTAGCACTCGTCCGAGGCGATCACGAAGCCGTGGCGGTCGCTCAGCTCGAACAGCCGCGCCCACTCTTCCAGCGGCATCACCGCGCCGGTCGGGTTGCCGGGCGAGCAGGTGTAGAGCAGCTGGGTGCGTGCCCAGGTTGCGTCGTCGATCTGCGACCAGTCGGCGGCGAAGTTGCGGGCCGGGTCGCTGTTGGCAAACACCGGCGTGGCGCCGCCCAGGTAGGCCGCGCCTTCATAGATCTGATAGAACGGATTCGGGCAGACCACCACGGGGCCGCCGTTGTCGTTCCCGTTTCCGCGGTGCTGCGTCGGGTCGAGCACGGTCTGCGCCAGCGAAAACAGCGCCTCGCGCGTCCCGATGACCGGCAGCACCTGTGTGGCCGGATCCACCGCCACGCCATAACGCCGCTGCAGCCACGCCGCGCAGGACTGCCGCAGGGTCGGTTCGCCCGCCGTGGCCGGGTACGCCGCGAGCCCGTCGAGCGAGGCCGTCAGCCGCTCCTTGAGAAAGGCCGGTGTCGCGTGCTTGGGCTCGCCGATGCCCAGGCTGATCGGGCGCAGCGCCGCATTCGGCGTCACGTCCTGGAAAAGTGCGCGCAGCCGCTCGAAGGGATAGGGCTGCAGCCGCTGGAGCAGAGGATTCATGGGGCGCGATTGTGGCATTGGCGCGTAACGCCTGACGATCCGACACATGGACTCCCGGAACGGTTCGGGTGTCACGATCACAATGGCCGGGCTCTACCATCCATCCTCTGCGTGATCATCGCCATGAAAACACGACGTGCGGTTCTGATGTCCTCCGTCACCACGCTGGCCGGAGCTTCCTGGGCGGAGTTCAGCGCCGCGCAGAACCTGCCGGTCAGTCCGGTCGGCCGGGGCACCGGGAAGCAGGTGGACGTGACCGCAGCCCCCTGGCGGGCTGACCCGACGGGAAGCCGTTCGGCTACCCTCGCCATCGAGGCAGCAGCAGCATCACTACAAGACGGTGATGTGCTGTGGGCACCAGCCAGTAGTGCATTCCTCATCGACCATCCGTGGGAGGCGTTCTCCGACTCTGATCCGGTGGACCTGCCTGGTCGTGGCAGGGCCGTGGTATCCATCATTCGCAAGCGCGCTATCACCATTGACTTCAACGGATCGACCGTGCGTACCGTCAACCACCCGATCGACGCGAAGGGCGGGCTGCTGTTTGCTTTCTTCAAGAACGCGCCGGATTGCCGTGTCACGGGCATCCATTTCGACATGTCGTTCACGGGCTGGAACACCCTCGCGCGACGATACTCCCTCTGTGGCGGCGTGATGGCATTCGACAAGTATGGCGGGGCCACACCAAGCTCGACTCTCTGTTCTGGCTTCGAGGCCGACCACCTGAGCTTCAAGCTGTTTCACCCGCAGGGGGCCTTCTCAGTCACGAATGCCCCCCACGGCGTGGACAACAACAACGGGCACAAGATCCTCAGTGTCTTTGCCTCGGGAGATTCTGCAGCGGCCAGCGAAGACACGCAGAACCGCGGGCTCTACCTTCACGACATTACGTTCCTGGACGGGCACAACGGCTACGGATGCTGGGGTGTGGCGTACAGCGATGCGCGCTTTCAGCAGATCACGGCCAAGGCATGTACCGGTGCGTACTACCACCAGCCCAGTGCCAAGATGGCAGGAGCCAACTTTCTCGGCCCCGTACGCTACTACCAGTATCGCTGCAAGGGCCTTGAGATCGTCGGCATCCTGGCCCGTTCCATCCCGTACGCCCAACGGACAGGGGCATTCATGGGGCTGTGCGGTGCAGTGCATGTCCATAGCGGGTTGCCCGACAACACCGGTGGCGGTGCCGTCATCCGCAACATCCAGGCGATCCTGGATGGCGAGACGACCCAGCTAGGGCCGTCATTCGACGTGGGAGTGTCCTCGACCCTATCCGGCATCGTCGGAATCGAGGATGTGCGCATCGATTGCCACACACAGTCAGCCGCCGTGGGGCTACTGCTGGTCGGCAATGACGGCAGCGCGCAATCTCACTACAGGGTGGTCCAGATTCAAGGCTCGCAGCGGCTGAATGGGCCCCTGATCGAGGTTCTGAACGGTAGTAACGTTTCGGACGCGCGCCGAACCATCAAGAGCCTGTACATCGACCGACCCCGTGCGCTCGGATTCGGCTCCGCCGGTTCGATTTTCATGCAATCCGCTGGAAAGACCTTCTTCGGCGTCGAAAAGGTCACCATCACCGGCGGGGAGTTTTCCGGCGAGAAATCGATGCTGCCGGGACACGCCATCAACTTCCAGGGCCGTACCGATGGTGACACCCTGGAGGTCACCGACTGTGTGGTCAAGTCCCCGGTCAAGCCCATCTCTGCAGGGTCGGCGCGCCTCGTCGAGCGAGGCAACGAACACAACAACGGATCGGGCGGTGAACGGTGATTCCCGCGTCCGCGACCTGGCAGATGTCGCCGGCTAGGCCGCACGCGACGGCAGCGGAGCGCTGCTACCGTCGATAAGGTCGGTAAGAAAAGTGGAGCTTGCTTCACATTGTTATTTTACATAATACACATCGTCATGCATTGCGAATGCGGGGGTCGTGGAGAAGGGCCTGCCTTCAGAAGTCTTCATCCCCCCGCTGCGGCAGCGGCACCAGGCGGCTGACGGAGCGCACGGGCTCTGGGCGCTCCTTCACATACCAGTGGCTGATTTGCCGGCCGTCCCAGTGCAGGCCGAGGTGCCGGTCGACGCGTGCCGGGCCGAGGGCGCGCGGGCGCCACACGGCGACGCAGTGTCCGTCGGGGTCGCGCACGCTGCGGTAGTAGGCGCCCCAGCTGCCGCGCTCGCGCAGCCGTTGGCCCAGGATCTGCGCGGTGCCATAGGCCTCCGGATCCTCCACGGCTGGCAGTTGCGTGGCGGCCCACTGGCGCAGGTCATGCATCGGAGCGACCACGTCGGCCAGGATGAGGCGCAGGTCCAGGTCGATCGGGCCCTCGCGGGTGTACGACAGGAAGCGCGCCCGGTGGTGGCTGACCTCGGCGACCGCGGTTTCCAGCCGGTCGGCGGCGTAGTAGACGCCCCAGCTGCCGTTGGAGAAGCGCGAGCCGTCCGGGTTCAGGTGCGTGAAGGCGGCCATGATGGGCGTGCTGCCCGGGCCGCTGACACGGTCGGCCGGGCGCACCAGGCTGAGCTCACCCAGCTCCTGGCGCAGGCGCGGATTGGTGAGCGATTCGATCGCGAACACCACTTCCAGGTCCGCCGGGTCGGCAATCTGGTCGTACAGGCCGGCGGTCGGAAAGCGCGAGGCGATCAGCCGGTAGCTCGGCTGCCAGGCCTCGTCGGTGACGGGGATGCTGGCCAGCAGCGCCTCGTCAGAGGGGTTCATGCCTTGCCGCCGCGCTGGGCATCCAGGTACTGGCGCACGACGTAGAGGTCGGCCACCTGGCCGCCCATCATCCGGTCGAGCGCGCTGGCCCCGGCGAACAGCGGTGCCGAGTTGGGCTTGCGCAGCCACTCGTGCGCCCGCTCGGGCACCGGCAGCAAAACCTGCAGCGCGGCGTAGATGCCGAAGAGGTAGGACAGCCGCTCCAGCACCGCGCCGTCCAGCGGGCCGGCCTTGCCCTGGCGCCATTGGTAGAAGGTGCTGCGCCGGGCGCCGAGCAGCACCATCTGCTCCTGGGCCGACAGCTTCCAGGCCTCCGCCAGGCGCCAGAAGGTGCGCAGTGCGGCGGCGGCTGCTTCGGCGCTGTGCAGGTCGACGGGCGCGTTGGCTTGGCTGAGTGCACTCATGACGTGCCACCTTGCGAGGTGATTTGATGTCCTACTGTACTCCTGTAGCGGATTAACTAAAGACTTTATTCCTGAACCGGACTTAATAAATCACTTTAGGTTCGTGGAACACGTTGTCATTCAATGGCTTGTAGTCCTTTTGTGAAGTGACCTTCAAGTGGACCTTGTCACTGCCCTGCCCCGTCCTGGGCTGTCAGGACCAGCTTGCGGACGGTGCCAGCGGGCTGCGGCCACAGCGAAACGTAGCGCACAGCGGCCCAGTCGGCGGCGAAATCGCGGTAGTGCGGGCTGAAGAACAGGCCCGACTGGCCGGTGGAATGGATCACCCGCGAGCGGGATGGATCGGCCAGGTCGTAGAGGGCGCGCAGGCTCGGGCCGTGCTCGCTGGCGTAGGTGTGGCTGCCCACGGGCCCGGGGTGGAGGGTGACGCGGGTGGCGTTGACGCTGTGGGTGTCGCCACCGGTGGGAACCTGCACCTCGAAGAAGCGGGCCAGCGCGGCCACCTTGCTGAAGGGCCGGTGCTCCGAGCGGGCGACGTGCAGGTCGCTCCAGCGCCACTTCGCCGGGGCCGGGCCAAGGCGCTGGCTGAGTTCGGCCAGGGCCTGGTCGAGCGCGGTGTCGGCCCGGTTGGCGCAGGTTTCAGCGGCGGGGGTGGCCTTGTCGTCACACCACCAGCCGTCCTGGCGGCTGACGATGCCCTCGATCGCCTCGCGGAAGGTGCGGCGCTCGCTGAAGGCGGTGTTCCACAACGGGCCGAGTTCGTCGGCCAGCACCAGTGCGGTGAAGGCCCGCAGCCAGGCGTGAAAGACCGCGGGGGCGGCCGCGTCGGCGGTCATCTGGCCATCGAAGGCGGCAAGCGCCGGGGCCAGCGCGGCGGCCCCCGGGTGCTGGCTGCGCGCCGCGCGGAAGGTCGCCAGCAGCGGCTGCACCGCCAGGGAGCGCTCGTCGCGCTGGATCGCGGCCAGGCTGTCCAGGTCGTGTTGCGGTTGGGCTGCCAGCAGCTGCTCGATGCGCTGTTGGCGCCAGGGCGCGGTCCACTCGCTGGTCAGGAAGTGCGGGTAGTCGGCGGGCACCACCCGCTGGTTGGCGGTGGCGATCCAGCCGCGCGCCGGGTCGCGCTCGCGCGGGGTGGACTCGGCGTCCAGCCAGCCGTCCCAGTCGTAGCGGGCCTCCCAGCCGGGGGCAGGTACGAGCCCGCGCAGGTCGTGCTCGGGTTTGCGCAGTGGCACACGCCCCGGTGCGACGAAGCCGATGTGGCCCTGCCCGCCCTGGGCGTCGGCCACCACCATGTTCTGCATCGGCGCGGTGTGGCTGGCCGCGGCGGCGATGAACTCTGCCACCGACCTGGCCCGGTTGAAGCGCAGGTTGGCGGTGATGGCACCGGGGTCGGGCTCCAGCGCCGTCCAGCGCAGCGCGATGGCGTAGCGTTCGCCCGATCCGTCGCCCGCCTCGCCGCCTGTCAGCCCGGCGGTGGCCGCCGTGGCGGCGTCGGAGATCACCGGGCCGTGGCGGCTGCTGCGCAGGCGCAGCGTCACCGGGGCCTGGCCGCGCACGGCGATGGTTTCCTCGCGGGTCTCGAAGCGTGCCCAGCCACCGCCGGGCGTCTGGTAGCGCTGGGGGTCGCGCGGGTCCAGGCGCTCCAGGTAGAGGTCCTGCACGTCCGGGTTGGTGTTGGTGTAGCCCCAGGCGATGTCGCGGTTCTGCCCCAGCACCACCGCGGGCAGGCCCGGCAGGGTCGCGCCGGCCACGTGCAGGTCGGGTGCTTCGATGCGGGCGAAGTACCACAGCGCCGGGCTGCTCAACTTGAGGTGGGGGTCGTTGGCCAGCAGGGGCTTGCCACTGCGGCTGTGGCTGCCGGCAACCACCCAGTTGTTGGAGCCGACGCCCTCGATGCCGGATTCGGGCGCCGCGGCGGCCAGCCGGTCGATGGTCCGATCCAGCCCGTGGGCGCCATCGGCGACGCGCCATTCGCGGGCCAGCGCGGGGTAGTCGGCCGTGGGCAGCGGCGCCTCCCCGGGATAGGGGGGCAGGAGTTCCCGGATGCGCGCCAGGTCCAGCCGGCTGGCCAGGCGCAGGCGCAGCAGCTCGCCGGTCCAGTTGCCGCCCAGGTCCCAGGCCATCATGATCGACCAGGCCAGGCTGTCCACCGGCTCCCAGGGCTGCGGGTGCAGGCCGAGCAGCAGGAACTCGGGTGGCCGGGCGCGCAGGTGGTCGCCCAGGTAGGCGTTGACGCCGGCGGTGTAGGCCAGCAGCGCCTCGCGGCCCTCGCCGCCCTGGGCCTGCAGGCGCTCCCACTGCGCGGCGGCGGCGCGGCGCACGCCCAGGGCGCGCAGGAACTTGTCGGTGTCCAGCGCCGCAGGGCCGAAGGCCTCCGCCAGCCGGCCCGCACCGATGCGGCGGTGCGTCTCCATCTGCCAGAGCCGGTCCTGCGCATGGGCGAAGCCCAGCCCGAACCAGGCTGCAGCGGCGCTGGCCGCGCGGATGGTCGGGATGCCGTGCGCATCGCGCTCGATCGTCACCTCGCCCGGCGCCCCACCGACAGAGGCCGGCAGCCCCCGCACCGCCAGCCGCCCGCTGTCGACCGGCAGGGCCCGCTCGCGGTAGAGCCATGCCCCGCCCGCCGTGCCCAGGGCGATCACGCCCAGCGCCGCAGCCCCCCTGCCCGCCCACCGTCGCCAAGCTGCCATGAACCTCTCCGTGACGGCCGGGATCCGGCCAGGGCACAAGCCTAGCCGAGCTTGCGCAGGCACAATGTCACGTCTGTGTGTCAAGCCCGTGCAGCCCCTCTGAGCCCATGAACATCCTGATCCTCGACGACTACCAGGACGCGGTCCGCAAGCTCCCCTGCGCGGAGCGGCTCGCCGGGCACAACGTCAAGGTCTACACCAACACGGTCAAGGGCATCGGGCAGCTGGCCGTGCGGCTCAAGGACGCCGAGATCCTGGTGCTGATCCGCGAGCGCACCCAGTTCCCGCGGGCCCTGCTGGAAAAGCTGCCCCGCCTGCGCCTGATCGCCCAGACCGGGCGGGTCGGCCCACACATCGATGTCGAGTCCTGCACGCGCCAGGGCATCGCGGTGGCCGAGGGCGTGGGCTCGCCGGTGGCGCCGGCCGAGCTGACCTGGGCGCTGATCTTGGCGGCGATGCGCCGGCTGCCGCAGTACATCGCCAACCTCAAGCACGGCGCCTGGCAGCAGTCGGGGCTGAAGGCCGGGTCGATGCCGCCCAACTTCGGGTTGGGCATGGTGCTGCGCGGCAAAACGCTGGGCGTCTGGGGCTACGGGCGCATCGGCAAGCTGGTGGCCGGCTATGGGCGGGCCTTCGGCATGGAGGTGCGCATCTGGGGCCGCGAGCCTTCGCGCGCGCAGGCCGCGGCGGACGGCTTTGCGGTGTTCGAGAGCCGCGCGGCCCTGTTCGCCGAGAGCGACGTGCTGAGCGTGCACCTGCGGCTGACCGACGACACCACCGGCATCGTCAAGGCGGAGGACCTGGCGCGCATGAAGCCGACGTCGCTGTTCGTCAACACCTCGCGCGCCGAACTGCTCGACGACAACGTGCTGATCACCGCCCTGAACCGCGGCCGGCCCGGCATGGCGGCGGTGGACGTGTTCGAGAGCGAGCCCATCCTGCAGGGCCACCCGCTGCTGCGGCTGGAGAACGCGGTGTGCACGCCGCACATCGGCTACGTGGAGCTGGACAGCTACCAGCTCTATTTCAATGCCGCGTTCGACAACATCCTGAACTACCTGGCCGGCTCGCCGACGAACATCGTCAATCCGCAGGCGCTGCGCATGATCGGGTGAGGGCTTGAACACCCTCGCCGACGAACGCCAGCAGCTCGGCGTGCGTGCCGCCCTGCTCTACGGCAATTTCGCGATCGGCTGCGGCGTGATGGTGGTGGCCGGCTCGCTCAACGACCTGGTGCGCTCGCTGGGCGTGTCCGTGGCGGTGGGCGGCCAGCTCATCAGCGTCGGGGCGGCCTGCATGTGCTTTGGCGCGCCGCTGCTGGCCGCCGCGGTGGCGGGCTGGGACCGCCGCCGGCTGCTCACCGCCGCGCTGCTGTGGTTTGCCATCGGCCACGCGCTGTGTGCGCTGGCGCCCAACTTCGCCACCCTGCTGCCGCTGCGCGCCCTCGCGGTGCTGGCAGCAGCGGTCTTCACGCCCCAGGCCGCCGCGGCAATCGGCCACATGACCGCGCCGCAGCAGCGCGGCCGGGCGATCACCACGATCTTCCTCGGCTGGTCGCTGTCCTCGGTGATCGGCATGCCGGTGCACGCCTACATCGGCGAGGCCTTTGGCTGGCGCTGGGCCTATGCGCTGGTGGTGCTGCTGTCGGCCAGCGGCGCGGCCTGGGTGTGGCGCGTCATGCCCGACGGCGTGCGCCCGCCCGCGCTGTCCCTGGCCGCCTGGCGCGAGGTCTTCACCCACCCGGTGCTGATGGCCATCGTCGCCGTCACCGCGCTGTCCAGCGCCGGGCAGTTCACGCTGTTCTCCTACCTCGCGCCCTACTACCGCGAGGTGATGCACGCCGGCGCGGGCGAGATCAGCCTGCTGTTCATGGGCTTTGGCGCCTTCGGGGTGCTGGGCAATGTGCTCATCACCCGGCACATCGACCGCATCGGCCCGGCCCGGGCGGCCGGCTGGGCGGTGGCGCTGATGGCCGTGGGCATGCTGCTGTGGCCGCTGGGCGCACTCGCTGGCTCGCTGGCGGTGACGATGCTGGTGATCGTGCCCTGGGCGCTGGGCTGCTTCGCGTCCAACTCCGCCCAGCAGGCCCGCCTCGGCCAGGCCGCCCCGGTGCTGGCACCGGCACTGATGGCGCTGAACACCTCGGCCATCTACTTCGGCCAGGCCGCCGGTGCGGCCAGTGGCGGGCTGATGCTGAGCGGCTCGGGCTACCAGTGGCTGAACTGGGTCGGCCTGGTGTGGCTGCTGGCGGCGGTGTCGCTGAGCCACTGGGCGGCCCGGCGCATGGACCGCGACCCCCACCATGTCTGACATCACCTCCCCCGCAGCGGAACAGGCCCGTGCCGCACCGGCATCGCCGGCCGAGCTGTTCCGCGTCTTCACCCGCCTGGCGATGCAGGGCTTTGGCGGCGTGCTGCCGATCGCCCAGCGCGAGCTGGTGGAGCGCTGCGGCTGGCTGACGCAGGCGCAGTTCCTGGAGCTGCTGGCGGTGGGCCAGGTGCTGCCGGGGCCGAACATCGTCAACGTCGCGCTGATGTACGGCGACCGCTGCTTCGGCTGGCGCGGCGCGCTGGCCGCCTGCAGCGGGCTGCTGCTGCTGCCGTTGGGGGTGGTGTTGGCGGCCACGGTGCTGTACCAGCAGCTGGCCACCCAGCCGATGGTGGCCGGCGCCCTGCGCGGCATGGGGGTGGTGGCGGCCGGGCTGGTCATCGCCACCGGCAGCAAGCAGCTGGCTGGCCTGAAGCGCCACCCGCTCGGCCGCACGGTGGCCCTGGGCTATGCCCTGCTCACGGCCGCGCTGGTCGGTGGGCTGCGCTGGCCGATGGCTGCCGTGGTGCTGGGCCTGGGCGGCGTGGCCATGCTGCACGTGGCCTGGGTACTGCGGCGTGGCGCGGCCAAGGGGCCGCGATGAGCGCGCTCGACGCCCTCCTCGACCTGTCGCGCTGGTCGGCAGTGCTGGGCATGCACGGCATGGATACGGCAGCGCTGTTCGGCCTGTTCGGCCACTTCCTGCTGCTGTCCATGCTGGCGGTGGGCGGCGCGATCACCACCGCGCCGGACATGCAGCGCTACCTGGTGCAGGAGCACGGCTGGCTGAGCGATGCGCAGTTCAGCGCCTCGATCGGCCTGGCGCAGGCCGCGCCGGGGCCGAACATCCTCTTCGTCGCCGTGCTGGGCTGGAACGTGGCCGGCCTGGCCGGCATGGTCGCCACGATGGCCGGCATCCTGATCCCCAGCTCCACGCTGGCCTTCGCGGCCTCACGCTGGCTGGGCAGCCGGCGCGAGCGGCTCGGCGTGCGCGCCTTCACCGCCGGTCTGGCGCCGCTGACCATCGGCCTGCTCTGGTCGACCGGCTGGGTGCTGGCCACGCCCGTGCGCCACCAGTGGAGCGCCTGGCTGCTGCTGGGCCTCACGCTGCTGGTGATGCTGCGCACCCAGGTCAGTCCGATGTGGCTGATCGGCCTGGGCGCGCTGGTTGGCGCGGCCGGCTGGGTCTGAGCCGAGATCGATGTCGCGCCGGCCTGGGGCTCAGCGCGGGCTTTCGTGGAAGACGTAGGGCGTCGAGTAGTCGCTGATCTCAAAGTAGACCCGCTTCTCACCGTCGTCGGCCGTGCCGTTGAGGTTCTCGTCCAGGATGCCGTAGCCGTAGCGATACGGGCGCGGATTGGTGTCGTCGGTGCCGTAGGCGGTGCTGATCTTGTCGATCTTGACGAAGCGCTTGACCACCTTGTCCCCCGCGTAGATCTCCAGCACGCCGTTGGTGCCGGTCCAGTTCTGGATGCCGCGGCGGATCTCGTTCTGGGTTTCCTGGGTGCAGCCGGCCAAGGCCAGCAAGGCGGCGCCGGCCAGTAGCGTGCAGGTGGCGCCAAGGCGACGTGGGCTCAGGGAGGTCTTCATCAAGTGGATCCTTGTCAGTCGGCGGCGCGGCTCAGCGGGTGCCGAAGATGCGGTCGCCCGCGTCCCCCAGGCCGGGCAGGATGTAGCCGTCGGCATTGAGGTGGCTGTCGATGGCGGCCGTCCAGCAGCGCACGTCGGGGTGGGCCTTCTCCAGCGCGGCAATGCCTTCGGGCGCTGCCACCAGCACCAGCGCGCGGATGTCGCGGCAGCCCCGCGCCTTGAGCATGTCGACGGTGGCGATCATCGAACCCCCGGTGGCCAGCATCGGGTCCAGGATCAGCGCGGTGCGCTCGTCCAGGTGGCCGACGAAGCGGTCCACATAGGGCTCGGGCTGCAGCGTCTCGTGGTTGCGCGCCACGCCCACCACGCTGACCTTCGCGTTCGGGATCATGTCCAGCGCGCCATCGAGCATGCCCAGGCCGGCCCGCAGGATCGGCACCAGCGTGACCTTGCGACCGGCGATGCGCTCCACCGGAATTTCGCCGCACCAGCCGGTGACCGTGGCCGGCTCCAGCGGGAAGTCGGCCGTGGCCTCGTAGACCAGCAGCCGGGCGATCTCGCCGGTCAGCTCGCGGAACTTCTTGGTCGAGCCTTCCTCGCGCAGGAGGCCGACCTTGTGGCGAATCAGGGGGTGAGGAACGGCGAGGACGGGCATCGGGCGTGACGGCGGTGCGTGGCAACGCCCGCAGTGTACTCAGCCGGGTGTGTCGTTTTCACGATCTGCGTCAGCCTCCTCGGGCTCCACAGGCTCCTGCTCCTGCGCATCCTCTGCTTCCTGCGCCGCCGCCCGGCGCTGGCGCAGCGCCTCGTACAGGCACACCGCGGTGGCCACCGAGACGTTCAGGCTCTCCACCGCGCCGCTCATCGGGATGTGCACCAGCTGGTCGCAGGTCTGGCGGGTGAGCTGGCGCATGCCGTCGCCCTCGGCGCCCAGCACCAGGGCCACAGGGCCGGTGAGGTCCACGTCGTAGATCGACGCCTCGGCGTCGTCGCTGGCGCCGATCAGGCGCAGGTCGCGCTCCTTGAGTTCGCCCATCGTGCGCGCCAGGTTCGGCACCATGAAATAGGGCACCGTCTCGGCCGCGCCGCTGGCCACCTTGGCGACGGTGGCGTTGATGCCCGCGGCGTTCTTCTGCGGCGCGATCACCGCCTGCACGCCCGCGCCATCGGCCACGCGCAGGCAGGCGCCGAGGTTGTGCGGGTCGGTCACGCCGTCGAGCAGCAGCAGCAGCGGCACGCCGCCCACGGCCTCCAGCTCCTCCAGCAGCTCGTCGATCGAGTGGCGCTGCGGCAGCGGGTCCACCCGCGCGGCCACGCCCTGGTGGCGCGGCGAGTGGGCCAGCTTGCACAGGCGGGCGTCGTCGCTCTCCACCAGCGTGGCGCCGGCGGCGCGGGCGCGCTCGACGAAGTGGCGCATGCGGGCGTCACGCCGCGACGGGTCGAAGTACAGCTCGCGCACGGTTTGCGGCGCGATCTTCAGGCGCACGGTCAGGGCATGGAAGCCGAACAGCAGGTTGGCAGGCATCAGGGGTCCGATCAGGAATTCAAGCGGCTGCCGCGGTGGCGGCAACGGCGGAGGCATCAGCAGCGGCATCAGTGGCGGCACCGCCGGCCAGGGCCGCAGCGGCATCGCCGCCAGGGGCGCGGACGGCCACGTCGGCGGTGATCCGCCCCGCCTCGATGCGGATCTGGCGGTCGCAACGGGAGGCGATTGCCGGGTCGTGGGTCACCAGCACCAGCGTGGTGCCCACCTCGCGGTTGAGGTCGAACATCAGCTGCATCACCGCCTCGCCGGTGGCATGGTCGAGGCTGCCGGTGGGCTCGTCGGCAAAGAGCACCGCCGGGCGCAGCACGAAGGCGCGCGCCAGCGCCACGCGCTGCTGTTCGCCGCCCGACAGCAGGCGCGGGTAATGCCCCAGGCGCTCGCCCAGGCCGACGCGCTGCAGCATCTCGGTGGCCAGGCGGCGGGCCTGGCGGTCCCCGCGCAGCTCCAGCGGCAGCATCACGTTCTCCAGTGCGCTCAGGTGGCCCATCAGCTGGAAGCTCTGGAACACGAAGCCCACGCGCTCGCCCCGCACCGCAGCGCGGGCGTCCTCGTCCAGCGTGAACAGGTCCACCCCCGCCAGCCGGACCTGGCCGCTGGTCGGCAGGTCCAGCCCCGCCAGGATGGACAGCAGCGTGCTCTTGCCGGAGCCCGAGGCGCCGACGATCGCCACCGACTCGCGCTCGGCGAGGCTGAATTCGATCTCGTGCAGAATCGTCAGCACCCCCGTGGCATCGCGGACCTGCTTGGTCACGCCCTTGACTTCAATGATGTTCTTGCCCATGCGTTTGCAGCCCTGGCAGCGCGCCGGCTGCGTAGGTGTTGGTGTCAGTGTCGACCGGCGGCACTTTATCCTGCTCGGGCTGGCCGGCGCCGCCGGCATGGCTTGTGCCGCTTCGACCCCGACCACGACCGCGGCCCCCTCACCGAAACGACGCCTGCTGGTGGTCGGCGACAGCCTCTCGGCCGAATACGGCCTGCGCCGCGGCAGCGGCTGGGTGGCCCTGGCCGACCAGCGCCTGAAGGCCGAACTGCCCGGCACCGAGGTGGTCAACGCCAGCATCAGCGGCGACACCACCTCCGGGGGGCGCTCGCGCCTGGCCGCCCTGCTCGCCCAGCATCGCCCCACCCACGTGGTGATCGAGCTCGGCGGCAACGACGCCCTGCGCGGCCTGCCCCTGGAGATGACCCGCGCCAACCTGGCCGCCATGGCCCAACAGGCCAAGGCCGCCGGCGCCAAGGTCATGCTCATCGGCATGCAGGTGCCGCCCAACTACGGGCCGGGCTATACGCGGGACTTCCAGGCCCTGTTCCCCCAGGTCGCCAAACAGGAGTCAGCCGCCCTGCTGCCCTTCCTGCTGGCCGGCGTGGCTGACGATGCCGACCCGATGCGCTGGTTCCAGGCCGACCGCATCCACCCCAACGAGGCGGCGCATCCGCGCATCCTCGCCAACGTCTGGCCGGTGCTGCTGCCCTGGCTGAAGCAGCCTGGCGCGAAGGGATAGAGCCTGACCATGCCCACCGAAAGCCCCGACAACGAAGCCATCCACGAGCCACGCCGCTGGCGTGACAACGGCTGGACCGCCCAGGTCATCAAGAACAACGACGACGACGGCTGGGCCGTCGCGATGTACAAGGCCGGCGAAGCCGAGCCGGCCCTGGTCGGCCCCTGGACCATGGGGCGCGACAAGAAGAACCCCAAGCCGCTCGATCAGGCCGCCTTCAACACCCTGGTCAAGACGGCGGGCGAGGTGCTGCGCCGCCACGAGCAGCAGCGGCACGCCGAGCTGCACAAGGAGTTCACGCTGACCGGCACGGATGGATCGGTGGTGGTGATGATCGACATCGTGCCCGACGAGGAGCACCCCTACGCGCTGCTCAGCGCACGCGGCGCCTGGGGCGACACGATCGCCGAAGTGCGCGTGCCGCCCAGCTTCAAGCTGACGCGTGCCAGCGCCGCAGCGTGGCTGGAGGGCGGCTGTCAGCCACCGGGACGATCGGACAGGTGAGGTTCAGCAACCACCCCGCCCCTGCGGGACACCCCTCCGGAGGAGGGGAATGGAGACGCCGGCCGCCAGGGGCAGGCAACGCAGCATTGATTCCCCTCCGTTGGAGGGGTGGCAGGCGAAGCCTGACGGGGTGGTTCACGATGGCACAACGAGACTTGAATGCAACCACCCCGCCCCTGCGGGGCACCCCTCCGGAGGAGGGGAATGGAGACGCCGGCCGCCAGGGGCAGGCAACGCAGCATTGATTCCCCTCCGTTGAAGGGGTGGCAGGCGAAGCCTGACGGGGTGGTTCACGATGGCACAACGAGACTTGAATGCAACCACCCCGCCCCTGCGGGGCACCCCTCCGGAGGAGGGGAATGGAGACGCCGGCCGCCAGGGGCAGGCAACGCAGCATTGATTCCCCTCCGTTGGAGGGGTGGCAGGCGAAGCCTGACGGGGTGGTTCACGATGGCACAACGAGACTTGAATGCAACCACCCCGCCCCTGCGGGGCACCCCTCCGGAGGAGGGGAATGGGGACGCCGGCCGCCAGGGGCAGGCAACGCAGCATTGATTCCCCTCCGTTGGAGGGGTGGCAGGCGAAGCCTGACGGGGTGATTCACGATGTCACAACGAGACTTGAATGCAACCACCCCGCCCCTGCGGGGCACCCCTCCGGAGGAGGGGAATGGAGACGCCGGCCGCCAGGGGCAGGCAACGCAGCATTGATTCCCCTCCGTTGGAGGGGTGGCAGGCGAAGCCTGACGGGGTGATTCACGATGTCACAACGAGACTTGAATGCAACCACCCCGCCCCTGCGGGGCACCCCTCCGGAGGAGGGGAATGGAGACGCCGGCCGCCAGGGGCAGGCAACGCAGCATTGATTCCCCTCCGTTGGAGGGGTGGCAGGCGAAGCCTGACGGGGTGGTTCACGATGGCACAACGAGACTTGAACGCAACCACCCCGCCCCTGCGGGGCACCCCTCCGGAGGAGGGGAATGGAGACGCCGGCCGCCAGGGGCAGGCAACGCAGCATTGATTCCCCTCCGTTGGAGGGGTGGCAGGCGAAGCCTGACGGGGTGGTTCACGATGGCACAACGAGACTTGAATGCAACCACCCCGCCCCTGCGGGGCACCCCTCCGGAGGAGGGGAATGGGGACGGTTCCAGGTTCACCCGGAACTATCGGTCGTTGCCGTTCAACCCTCGGTTGAAGGAACGGGCCAAGGCATTGCGCAAGGCGGGCAATCTGTCCGAAGTGCTGCTCTGGAATCAGCTCAGGAAGGGGCAGTTCAAGGGGCTGGATTTCGACCGGCAGAAGATCATTGGCAACTACATCGTGGACTTCTTCTGCGCCGAGAAGAACACCGTCGTCGAGGTGGATGGCAGCAGTCACGACGACAAGGCGGACTATGACGCACAACGCGACGCCTTTCTGGCGGGGCTGGGCCTGCATGTGGTCCATATCCTGGACAAGGACGTGAAGCAGGACATGGCCGCTGTCATGGGCTTCTTGATGCAGCAGATGTTTCCTGACCCGCAGGGCGCCGTGACCTGGGATTCAAGCCGTTGCCTGGGTCACTCACGCTGACTGTGCCGTCACTTTCCGCTGATGGCTGGCCTGGCAGTCGCCGCGTCGGCCCTGCCGTTCGATTTCACCCATGTCGGCAACTTCGGACACATGAGCCACACCGGCGACTCCGCCGGCAAGGCAGCGCTGGCCAGTGACCCTGCCCCCCTGCCCTCCTCCCGCCCTCGCCCCCGCTCAGCCTCTCAGGTCACCAGCACCCGCAGCGGGCTCGTCCAGGGTCCGGAACCCCGGTTGTTGACCCCGCGCATGCGCACCCAGACGAAGCCGGGCCTCAAGTCATCGACAGTGAAGCGCTGTACCGAAAACACCGTCTGCACGTGCGACCAGACCGAGGCTTCAGTACTCACGCTGCTCGGGTCGGTGGACGCGGTCTGCACCTCGTAGCCCAGCGCACCCTCGGCGCGGTTGGCATGCAGCTCGATCCGCCCGGTGTGTTCGGTCGGTGCACCGCGCAGGCCAGCCATCGGCCCCGGCAGCGCACCATTGCCATTCGAGGCGCGCGCCTGCTCCTGCCTGAGCTCGAAGCCGGTGCTGCCCAGTTTGGCCACATCGCCGTTGGCCGTGAACTCCACGTAAGCGGCCAGGCGCTTCAGCAGCTCGACGAAGCTGCGCCGCGTTTCCTTGCGCACCGCGATCTTCTGCGAGTCGTGCGTCAACGCTGCGTAGTAGGCGTCCCGGTACCCCTGGTAGGCCAAATCCAGCTGATCCCAGCTGGGTGTGGCGTCGCCCCAGGGCTGAGGAAACACCGGGTTCTCCTTCATCGCAGTCACCGCTGCGCCGCCGTAGGCGAGCAAATCCGGGTCGCTGCGCCGTTCCAGGCCAAGAATCAACTTCGGCTGAAGCATGATGAATTCCCCCATCGAATCAAGTCGCATCACCGTGATGCCCAGCCATCTTGCTGAGCCCTGGCGGCGCGGGGGGTCACTCGAAAGGGGGAAGCGGGCGTGAATGTTCCGCAGCGCCGGACCCCCTTTTGGGTTGGGGGCACCAGGAACCTGCAGCCGCTGTTCCCAGACGCGGCCACCGGTGCCATTCAGGTCGGCGCAGGCTCGGCCACGAACAGCTCGGCCGATGCCAGCCGCACCAGCTGGGCCGCCTGTTCCAGGGGCGCGTGCAGCCAGGTGTCCACGTCCTCAGGCTCGATCGGCACCACCGACCGCTTGTCCTGCAGGTGGGCCGGCCGCTTGGGGTCGGGCTTGTGCATCCGCGCCATCAGCGGGTGGGCATCGGCGTTCAGGGTGAGCATGGTGTAGGACTCGACCAGCTCGCCCGTGGCCGGATCGGTCCAGGTGCTCCACAGCCCGGCCAGGCTCCAGGGCTCGCCATCTGCGCGAGTGAAGCGCCATGGCACGTGCCTGCCCGTCTCCCAGCAGGGCTCGAAGAAGGCGGCCGCCGGGATGACGCAGCGCTGTCCACGCGCCCAGGGGTGCTTGTAGCTGGCCTTCTGGGCCAGCTCTTCCGACCGGGCGTTGCAGGTGGGGTACTTGAGCTTGCGCTCCTTGGCGAACCAAGGGATCAGGGCCCACTGGCCGACCACCAGCTCGCGCCCGGGCGCAACGGTGTCACGGGCAGCGCGGAGAAATGGGCCGGCGTAGGCCGGGAACATGTCATGCGCCCACCATCGCGGCTGGTTGCGCGCGCCGATGTGCCAGAAGCGCTCGATGGCCGCCTGCTCGGGGGTGATGTAGCGGGTGCACATGCGCGTGACTCTAGCGGCCGCGCGCTGTCCATGCCAATCTGGCCGCGCTTCGCGGAAACCCTGGTCCTGCAGGTCGAAGCTGAAGACCTGTGCGGGTGGGGAACGGGTGCCGGTGTGGATCGAACCCTCGATGGACCACCTCGCCACGGTGGTTGTGCCGAACGACGCGATCACGCAGCGCAAGTCTTCGCCTTGCTCCACCGTCACTGGACCCAACAGACACTGCGGGCACTTGAACCAGTCGCGTGCATCGCTGAACTCCACGAATCGCTGCTCGATCCTCTCAAACCGGCGGGCGGCGTGAATCAGTCGATCCAGTGTTCTTGGATCAAGTCGCATCGGCAGCTCCCTGTGTATCACTCTATCGGTCCGTGCCGTCTTGCGCCTTGCGCGCAGACTGGCGGTCCTGCACGGCGCGAAGACCTCGTTCAAATAACGAGTCTGCGTCGGGGAACCGTACGAGCTCGTTCTGCACTTCGTCGAGATCCTCGCGCGTGATGACCAATACACCCAGATCAGCCGCTGGCCCGGCATCCGCAGCAACCTGTTCGCCCGTCATGGCGGTGACGATGACCGGCAGCACCCGCAGATGCTTCATGTTGGATGCGGCCAGCGAATCTCGCACATTGACTGTTCGAGCCGCCAGCCTCGATAGTTTTCCTTCCGCGCGCAGCAGACCCAGTGTGCACTCCACCACCAAGAAATCCCCGTGCGACGTCGTCGCAATGACATCAAAGGTGTCGCGCGTCTTGGCGTGCGTCCCGAAAGATGCGACGGAGAAACCCAGTGCCCAAAGCAGCCAGGCAATCGCTGCCTCAAAGTCGTCGGCTGCCTTGCCTCTTGGCGGCATCTCGGGGTGCAGGTAGGTCTGTGTCAGCGAGCCCGAGGGATCGACCAGCGAGAGGATGGCGCCCCGGGGGTTCAGGAAGGATGTGGGATCAGCGCGCCACTGAACGTGGTGAGCCTCGCCAGCGTATGATGCGATGCACTGAACGACGGAGCCGGCTGGAACCTCGATACTGCCAACGCCGACGACGGCAAGGTCGCGTTCACTCCAAGTCAAGTCCGTGCCTCGAATGGCGCCGCGGTGAACTACTCGACCTTGATGGACGATACGAAAGCCGAGCTTCGCCTGCGCGCGGTCCAGTGAACTCGCCATCCAAACGCCGACGTTTGCCCGTGTTCCGGTGACCGAAGACTCGGCAAGCACTTCGATCGCAGTTCGCGCGACCACTTCGAGCAATGCGCGATCGCCGCGCAAAGTGCCGAGACCGTAGTCGATGGCCAACTCTTGCACAGTGTCGTATGGGAAGTCTGCAGCCTTCAGAAGCCAATCCGACTCCGGTTGCGACAGCAGATCGGTAACGTGCCCACCACCGATGGACAACACGGCCAGCCGATTGCCCGCACTGAGACCTTCGGGGTGGAGCAGTGTGAATCGCCCCGGTTTCCGTGGAGGCTGTTTGGTTTAAGTCAGGCCGCCACCGTGGTGGTCTGACTGGCGCGCTGCCGGTAGTAGTTTGCCTCAGCCTCTGCCGGCGGGATGTAGCCGATGGGTTCGAGCAAACGATGGTTGTTGAACCAAGCCACCCATTCGAGCGTGGCAAGTTCTACCGCTTCCTTGGTCTTCCAGGGGGCTCGACGATGGATCAGCTCGGCTTTGTAGAGGCCGTTGATGGTCTCGGCCAGGGCGTTGTCATAACTGTCTCCTTTGCTGCCCACAGAGGGCTCAATGCCTGCTTCTGCAAGCCGCTCTGAGTACCGGATGGACACGTATTGCGAGCCGCGATCCGAGTGGTGGATCAGGCTGCTGTCTCGCTCGGGCTGCCTTGCATAGAGCGCCTGCTCCAGGGCGTCGAGGACGAAGTCCGTGCGCATCGAGCTGCTGACGCGCCAGCCCACGATGCGTCTGGCAAATACGTCGATGACGAAGGCCACGTACAGCCACCCCTGCCAGGTCGAGACGTAGGTGAAGTCCGAGACCCAGAGCTGGTTCGGTCGATCGGCCTTGAACTGCCGGTTGACCTTGTCCAGCGGGCACTGCGCTTTCTTGTCACTGATCGTCGTGCGCACGACCTTGCCGCGCATCACGCCGCGCAGGCCGAGGCGACGCATCAGGCGTTCGACCGTGCACCGCGCTGCCGCCGTTCCTTCGCGGGCCAGTTGACGCCAGACTTTGTCGGCGCCGTAGACCTGCATGTTGGTCTGCCATACGCGTTCGATCTGGGGCGCCAGAACGTCATCGCGTTGGGCTCGTGTGCAGCGTCTGTGCGGCTCGCGTTGAAGCGCCGCGTACCGTCGATACCCAGATGGGGAAATCTGCAGAACCTTGCAGATCGGCTCGACCCCAAACGTATCCCGGTGCTCGTCGATGAGCTCCCTCAGAACTTGAATCGGCGGTCGAGCTCCGCCTGGGCGAAAAAAGCGCTCGCTACCTTCAGGATCTCGTTTGCCCGGCGCAGTTCCTTGACCTCGCGCTCCAACTCCTTGACGCGCTGGGCCTCCGATGTCGTGACGCCTTCACGCACACCCGCATCGATCTCCTGACGCTTGACCCAGGTCAGCAACGTCTGCGGCACGCAGCCGATCTTCGGCGCAATCGACTCCACCGCCATCCACAACGACGGGTACTCCCCGCGATGCTCCTGCACCATCCGCACGGCCCTCTCACGGACCTCAGGTGAGAACTTGTTCGACTTGTTCATGGCTCCATCTTCTCAAAGGTTGGAGCCTCCTCGAAACCCGGGGCGATTCAGTGTCGGTGGCGCGACGTAGATTCCGACTTGTTCGTTGCTTGGCAGCATGAAGCACCCGAGACCGGCTACGTGAAACCCAGCGGCCGATGCAAGCGCGCGCGTTGCGCCTTGTACGTCTGTCTCTTCCTGGTTCAGCAGAACCTGGTGGGCTTCAACGCGGCCCGCCCGAAAAGGCGCCTTGACTTCAGTGTCACTACCGACGTCGAGGACGATCCGGCCAGACACTAGTTCCAGGGTCTCGCCGCTGCGTACGCCAAGGACATGGAGCCGCGCCACTGTGTACGCGGCACGCCAACCAGCGATGGCCTCGAAGTAGGCAATGAGCTGGCGTTCCGAGTGCTCGTTCAATTCAACCTCCAAACACCCCGGCGAGGAGCGCAGCGAGCACGTCTCAGCCCTGTGCTGCGAGCAGTGCGTCGATCTTTCCGCGGGTCAAGGATTCGTTTGTCATTGGGCCGAGTTCTTCGGGCTGCGATAGACAGACAACGGCCGGCTCCTCGCTGGTCGCGGGATCTTACTAGCCGCGCCCGCGCCGACGTCAGAAGGTGCCGACTAGCAACTACCGCGTTGGTCGCTCTGCTCATCAAAGCTGACGGTCAACATGTCTACTGTGAATGCCGGGGTTCAGTCTGGAGCGACTCTTCCCCAGCACCTACGCGCAGCCGTTCGTAGCCGGGAAGGTGTGTCGAAACCCGCTCCTCAACAACAGACAGCCCAGCGCTGCCGACCCCATGGCGGATGCGCAGTGGCCGCTGCTCCTCCGACAGGTCAGACCCAGTCTGCTCGAAGCTATCCAGCTGTACACACTCGTGCGTGCAGGCCGCTGACTATCCTGCGCAGGACTGTTGGTTGCCGAAACAGCCACAGCCAATGGGCAGCGGACACCGGCCGATGGCCTGGCCGGATGGCGTCACGGCGTCGGTGGACCGGGCTGACGGGTGCGCGGCAGTGGCCTGCTGCGGTGCAGGCTGGGCTTGTGCGGCCCGCGGAGGGGTCATGCCGTGCTGCAGGCCGCTGCCTGCAGGGTGTGGGCGCGGGCATGCAATCAGGCGGGGTGCTGCCAGCTGGCTTGCGGAGTGGCTTTGTTGCGCTGTGGACCGGGCTTGATGCGGCGTCGGGCCGGCCTGATGAGCTGCAGGAAGGGGCCTGTGGCGGGTGGTGGCACCTCTTTCGGCACCGCGGCACCTGCCTCGCCCGGTGCGGCCGATGTCGGCCGGCCCGTCGCTACTGGTGACGAGCTGCAGGCCCTGCAGCTCGCCGCTGGGCGAGTGCCCCACGCGGATGCTGCCTCCGGAATCTCACTGCAAGCTGGCCCGCCAGGTCGCCGGATCCAGATGCACGTGCTGCTCGACCGGTCCAACCAGCTCGAAGAATCGAGGGCTATGGCGGAAGTCGAAGACGCGACAGAGGCGGAAGCGCTCGGGCTCGGAGCGGGCGAATTCGAGTTCGTTGGCGGTGACGAAGAAGGGCGTGGTGTCGCCCAGGGCGGTGGTCTTCACTTCCAGGTAGCGCGGACTGCCGTCGCGCTCGAAGGAGAGAACGTCATAGCCCAGTCCGTCGCCATCGTCCAGCGCCACATGGCGCACTTGGTCGGCGAGTTGGCCGAGGCCATCGCGTTCTGCCAGTCGCCAGCGCTCGAACGCCACGACGAACTTCTCTCCTGCAAGACCCAACTGGCGATTGTGGGTCTCGCGTTCGACATAGTTGCGCTTGATCGGTGTTCGCACCCGGTAGGGTGCTGCAGGCTCCTCTATGCGGGCTTGACGGGGTGGAACGTCGGCCAGCACGCGCATGAAGTCCGGGTTGGTGACCTCGATGGCTGGGCGGTCGATGAAGGATTCGGCGGCGCGGTCGAGGTCGGCGAAACGTTCCATCTGGTCCAGGACGACTTCGGTGAGCACCAGCGTCTGGGCGTTCTCGGCCGGGACGTAACCCGCCAGCGTCGGGTAGCCCAATCGCTGCAACACGGCGCTGACATTGCGGTGCTTGAACTCGATCGCGGCTTCTGAGCGGCCATCCAGCCTGGACAGCAGGGCGCGGCGGTGCGCCGACTTGTTGAAGCTCTGGCCATTCAGGTACTGGGTCAGCATCTGTAGGTGGTCGGCCACCAGCAATCGGACCTCGTCGGCGGACCAATCGCGTCGACCACGCGGCTCAGCCAACTCAAACGCCGCGCCCTCGTTCTGAACGACCACCTCGAAGCCCAATCGCTCCAGTACTTTGCGAACGGTGGCATCGCCGCCTGGGAATTCTTCCGCCGTCAGGGCCTTGCCGAATTGCAGCGTGCAAGCGACGCCGACGATGGCGTTGGAATCGCAGAGCTCGCCGGTACGCGGGTGCCTCACGAAGTAGACCCGGGCAGGCCCAAAGCCATGCTGGCCCAAAAAGGCCTGACGGCCACTCTCTGCGAAAAGGTCGAGCGCCTGGATTACGGCGCTGCGGTGGAGCGAGGAAAGCGGGCTGGACATGGGCGCGGAAACTCGTGGGCGAGTACGAACCAGGTTACCAGGCGCCGGCTCTGCAGACCGGCCATTGGCGCGCTGTGGAGTGCGCTTGCGGCGCTGTGGGGTGGCTGTGGACGGCTTTGGGCGGAGGCAACTCCCCCTTGCCAACCTTTTGCCAAAGGGTGGCCTGGTTGCTGACTTTGAACGTGGAGGCGCTCGCGCTCAGCGCGACCCGCTGCCCGTTGGAGGCGGGAGCTATCACTGCACGCCTGCTCCCTGCCACCAGGCGCGCGTTGCGTGATTTTGTCCCCACCGCTCCCTTGGAGCGCGCCGTGCCATGGCATTCAGCGATGACGTTTTCACCAGCTACGCCCACCTGGACAACCAGGCGCTGACGGCTGGCAGCGAGGGTTGGATCTCCTGCTTCGCTGACGCGCTGGGCAAACGCCTGAGTGAGGTGATGGGGAAACTACTGTGTATCTGGAGCGACCCCAAACGCCCTGTGGCCTGCGCTGCGCCAGCTCGACGCGCCCGCGGCGACGGCGCTGCTGTCACCCGACAGCGCGGCCACCGGCGCCATGTTGGGCGCCACGCGCAGTGGGCTGCTGGTGCAGGCCCGGTGCCAGCGTGCCGACCGGCCGTTCAGCGCGGCGGAGTGGGCCACCTACCTGCCCAAGCTGGTCTGCTATGCGCCCGAGGTGGCCCAGGCCTGCGTCCGGTAGGGCTTCTGCCCGGAGCGGAGGGCACCGCGGCGGCAGCCGTCCTGAAGCGATAGGCGGCCGGCCATGTGAGTCCAGCGTTGAAGTGCAGCGGTCGGGCAGCGCTTGCGCGCACCGCGAGGCCGGACCGACGCGAGGCGGGTGCGACCCGAGTGCTGAACAGGTCCTGCAAACGAGCTGCAGGCGGCTCGTCACACCCTGCAGACAGCGCCCGACGAGCTGACAGAGGCGCGTCACACCCTGACAGGCGCAGTCGATGAGGCGGCAACGTGAGCCAGACGCCGGGCAAGCTGCGCTTGCGGGCCTCAAAGGGTGGTTTTGCCGAGCTGCGGGACGCTGCCTGCAGGGTGTCGGTACTGGCCTGCAGCACGCACAAGGCTGTCTGCAGACCTGCGGGCAGCCCTTGATGAGCAGTGGGTCGCACATGTTGCGCTGTCGGTCCGCCCTGATGAGCTGCAGAGCCAGCTCGTTCCGGTGTGCTGCGGCGTTGCTGCCGGGCAGGCTACCGTGGTTGGATCAGGGCCCAAGGTCTGCCTGGGCCGCGGCTGAGCGACTGGTCCGCACTGCGACCGCAGGGCTGGGCGCGAGACCCCTTGCTCAGTGCGCCGACACGCGCCAGGGAATGGCGGGCCGGCTTGGGGGCGGCCCGGCTCTCGGCCCGCTTGTGGGCGCCGGCACAGGTTGTCTCATGGCACCAGGGCGTCCAGCTCCGGGAGCATGACCACGCTCTCCTGCGCCGTGGGTTCATTGCGCACGCCGATGAAGACCGCGGGTGACGTGCCACGGTTGACGGCCACGTGCGGCACGTTGGCGGGAATGAACAGGTAGTCGCCCGCATGGGCCAGCTCGCGGTGTTCGAGGCGCGGCCCGGTGCAGAGCTCGACGGCCTCGCCGCTCAGCAGGTAGAAGGCGGACTCATGGAACTCGTGCAGATGCGCCTTGGTGCGGCCTGCCGGTGGGATGGTGACCCGCCCCAGGAAGACGGCCTTGGCGCCGACGGTCTCGGCACTGATGCCCGGCGCATAGACCGAGCCCTGCTGGCTGGTGTAGCTGCCCGCGCCCTGCACGACGCGACCCACCTGCAATGCGTTGCCTGCACCCATGCTTGCGACCTCCGAGTCCATGTGCTCCATGCTCCATGTGTTCACCATCCCTTGGGTGCCCAAGGGGTTGGACCGGCCATGGCGCTGCTGCCCATCCTGGCGCAATCGGCAGGCCGTGGAAACAGGTCCCGTAAAGGAAAACCAAATCACTGGTGGCCCCGGCGGCGCCCACGGCCTATCGCACGGCACGGCACGGCACGGCACCGCGCGGCGTCAGCGAGGGGTCAATCGGCCCTCAAGCCCAGGCGTTCCACGACCCGCGCCCATTTGTCGGCCTCCTTGCGCAAGCGCGCGGCCGCCTGCTCGGGCGTGTTGGGGACGAACTCCAGGTCCATCGCCAGCATCCGGGCGCGCACGTCGTCCTGCGCCAGCGCCGCTGCGAAGGTCTCGTTCAGGGCCGCCACCACCGGTGCCGGCGTGCCCCTGGGCGCCAGCAACAGCTGCCCGAAGCTGGCCTCGAAGCCGGCCACGCCCGCCTCGCTCATCGTCTGCAGCTCCAGCGCAATGGGCGAGCGCCTGGCCGAAGTGACCGCCAGGCCGGTGAGCCGGCCGCTCTTCACATGCGGCATGACCGTCGGCGTGGCCAGGAAGCCGCAGTGCACGTTGCCGCCCATCAGGTCCTGCAGCGCCGCAGTAGGCCCCTTGTACGGGATGTGCGTCATGCGCAGGCCGGTGGCCGCCAGGAACATCTCGGCCGCCAGATGGCCGGGCACGCCCTGCCCGCCGGAGGCGTAGGACAGGTCATGTGACCGGGCATGGGCCCCCAGCTCGGCCACCGACTTGACGGGCACCGACGGATGGCACACCAGCGTCTGCGCCGAGTTCGCCAGGTAGATGATGGGCACCAGGTCGACATCGGCCTTGAACTTCAGGTTCTGATAGACCCGCGGGTTGACGGTGGCCACCGTGTCCACCGTCACCAGCAGCGTGTGGCCGTCGGGCGTTGCCCGGGCAACGGCCTCGGCGCCGAGGTTGCCGCCCGCGCCGGGGCGGTTCTCGATCACCAGCGGTTGCTTGAACACCGCCTGGAAGGGCCCGTCGACCATGCGGATGATCTGGTCGTTGTTGGCGGGCGGAAAGGCCGAGATCACGGTGATGGGCCTGCTGGGCCAGCTCTGTGCGACGGCGTGGCCACCGGTGCCAACGCCCCACGAGAGCGCCGCGGCGAAGAGGAGTGAAGTCGAACGCATGGGGGTCTCCGGTGGTGGTGCAGGCAGGGTCGGAAGATTCCTGACCGAGGCCCCAGTGGACCCCTTCTGCGCGCGCCTCGTAAGATGCATCCGGCATCTGGGACATAACCGCCAGCTATACCCGGGCTCTACCCGGCCTCTACCGGGGCTGTACCCGGGCTGTACACGGGGACAGGGGCCGTCCCGGAAGGAAGGCAAGGTTTCGATGAGACTGACGCAGATCCGCGACTTCCTTGCCGTGGTCGATGCAGGCAGCATCAACGCCGCGGCCCGCAGGCTCGGCGTGTCCCAGCCCGGCCTCACCAAGAGCCTGGGCTCGCTGGAGGAAGAGCTCGGTGCCTCGCTGCTGAAGCGCTCGCCCACCGGCGTCACGCTCACCGCATTGGGGCGGCTCTTCCACGTGCGGGTGCGCGCCGGCTACGCCGAGCTGGCCAAGGCCCAGGAAGAGCTCGCGCGGGAGGCCAAGGCCCAGGTGGCCCTCGGCTTCGGCCCCTTCTTCGCCGCCCAGGTCGTGCCGCAGGCGGTGCTGCGCTGGCGCGAGAAGTTTCCGGACGTGCAGCTGCGCCTGGTGGAGGGCCTGCGGCACGCCACCGGCCCGATGGTGCGCGACGCCTCCCTGGACATGAGCCTGGCGCCGCGCGCACCGCAGGGGCAGGACGATCCGGCCATCCGCTTCAAGCCCATTGCCCATCTGGAGCAGATCGTCGTCGCGCGCCAGGGGCATCCACTCGCCCAGGCCCGCTCGGCGGCCGCGCTGGCCAGCCAGGAGTGGGTGAGCAACCTGCGGCGCGCGGCCACCGCCGAGGCGCTGCGAGCGATCGGCGCGCCCGAGCCCCGGCAGGTCATGGAGTGCGAGTCCTTCAGCACCATGAGCGCGCTGCTCGCCGGCTCCGACATGCTGGCCATCGTGCAGCACCCTTTCCTCGACATGGTTCTCGGCATGCCACAAGTGGACAAGGCCCTGCAGCAGATCCCCATCGCGGAGCGCCTGCCGGGCATGACCGTGGGCCTGCACACCCGCGCCGACGCGCCGTTGACCCGGCCCGCCGCCGCCCTGGCCCGGCTGCTGGCGGAGATCGGCCGCAGCTTGTTGCAGAGGCAGCCACCGCAGTCCTGATCGGCGCACGCGCCTTGCCGGCGGCCTGACTCTGCCCCTGCTGAATTCGTCCAGTGCCTGTGCAGGTGGTGCGGCACATTTCGCCTTGAAACTGGTCGCAAGAAGTTCCTGCGGCAGCCCAGGCCGCGGCTTTCGCTCGCGGCTGCCCTGACGTCTGCGATGTGCGTTCAGCCGTGAGCAATGGCCGCGTTGTGCTGCGGCACCTTGAACACTGCGACCGCCTGCACCAATTGCTGCGCCTGTACCTTCAGGCTCTCGGCGGCAGCAGCGCCTTGTTCCACCAGCGCCGCGTTCTGCTGCGTCGTGTGGTCCATCTGGGTCACCGCCTCGCCCACCTGCGCCACGCCCTGGCTCTGCTCGGTGCTGGCAGCGCTGATCTCGCCCATGATGTCGGTCACGCGCTTGATGGCGCCCACCACTTCGGTCATCGTGGCGCCGGCCTGGTCGACCAGTGCCGTGCCCCGTTCGACGCGTTCCACGCTGGCGTGGATCAGGGTCTTGATTTCCTTGGCGGCTTCGGCCGAGCGGGCAGCCAAGCTGCGCACTTCACTGGCCACGACGGCGAAGCCCCTTCCTTGCTCGCCGGCGCGCGCCGCCTCGACGGCCGCATTGAGCGCCAGGATGTTGGTCTGGAAGGCGATGCCGTCGATGACGGCGATGATGTCGGCGATCTTCTTGCTGCTGTCGTTGATGCCCTTCATCGTCTGCACGACTTCACCGACCACCTTGCCGCCCTGGATGGCGACCTCGCTCGCGCCCAGCGCCAATTGGTTGGCCTGATTGGCGTTGGCGGCGTTTTGATTGACGGTGGACGACAGTTCCTCCATGGACGCCGCGGTCTGCTGCAGGGCGGAGGCTTGTTGTCCGGTGCGGTTGGACAGGTCCTGGTTGCCCTGCGCGATCTGCGCGCCGGCCGTGGCCACGCTTTCGGCATTGCCGCGCACCGTGCCGATGACGCCGGCCAGCGACGCCTGCATCCGGCTCAATGACCGCAACAGCTGCGCGACTTCATCGTTGCCTGAGACCTGCGGGCGTTGGCTCAGGTCGCCTTGGGCAACCGCCTCGGCCAGCCGAGCCGCTTCACCGATCGGGCGGCTGATGCGGCGCGACAGCCACACGCCTAGAAAAGCGGAGACGACCAGCATGACTACCACGATGCTCAGGATCGTCACGTTGAAGCGGCTCAAGGCACTGTCCGCAAGCGAAACGTCGTAGGCGTAGAGAACCACCCCCGCCTCGTCGCCGAAGGCGTCCTTGAACGGCATCGCCTTGGCCCCGAAGTTCAGGCCGCCGACCTTGATCTTCGCGAAACCGAGGCCGCCGCCGCTGCTGGCCAGGTACTGCTGCATCAGGCTCTGCTGCTCGGCGGCGTCGGAGGCCATCACGAGCGCGTAGTCGCCCACCTTCTTGAATTCTTCCTTCAGCTTCTTCTTCTCCACGTAGTCCTTGCTCAACCACATGGAGATCTTGGCGCCGGTGGAGTCGCCGAATGCCGAAACCAGGTGATCGAGCTCTTCACCGAGTTCCATGTAGCCCACGACCTTGCCCTCACGTTCGACCGGCATCACCACCCGCAGGGAGAAGAACTTGGCACCCATTTCGATGCCCTTGCCCAGCTTGCGGTTCTCCTTGGCCCGCAGGAAGGTGGCACGCTTGACGACGTCACTGTGGCTGGATGGGTTGTGAACGCGCAGCACGATCTTGTCGTCGGTGCCGATGAAGTAGAAGTGGGTGATCTGATACCGGGCCTTCAATTGCTCGAAGATGGGCTTGGCCTTTACCAGCAGGGCGTCGCGGTCGCCGGCCACGAATGTGTCGACGAGGGCCCCGTCGTTGGTCAGGGCCGTCAGTGCCATGGCCAGGGACTCCGACTGCTCATGGACCTGACCGGCGAAGATCTTGTTGAATAGGTCGCCCCTTTCCTGGTACGACTGCTGAAGCACGTGCGAGGGGCCGCTGGCGTTGGCCATGACCACGGCCACGCCCCAGACGAGCGAGATCGACATGACCAGGGTGCCGATCAGGTGGCGGATCTTGAGGTTTGCGAACATTTGTGGCGGCTCCGGATGAACTGAGGCGTTTGATATCGGCGTCAGCGGTATCGGGGCTGGCCAACCGAACTTGAGTCAAGCCAGCCGGCCCAGTCCAGTGGTGAAGTTGACCCGTTTTCACGAGCACCCGAGCCGCAGATTCGCGGCACGCTCTCGGCCTTGTTGCCGGTATTGCCATGTCGACTCGATCCGGGCCATCTCCGAATCGCCCCGGGTTTCCTAGATGTCAAGACCCAGGAGCCTCGCGGAATGGCGCTGCTCGAACTCTACCGGCGACAGGCCGGCAGCCGTCGAGTGGCGCCGCATGGCGGTTGTAGAACAGTTCGATGTAGTTGAAGACAGGATCGATCGTGAACGGCCAGATGGCTGGCTGCATCAGAGGAGGGCGGCTGGCTTCATCCATGTGAATTCGGCAGCCTGAATGCAGCCAGTCCCTTGTCCCCACCGCTCCCTTGGAGCGCGCCGCGCCACACCATGGCATTCAGCGATGACGTCTTCATCAGCTACGCGCACCTGGACAACCAGGCGCTGACGGCTGGCAGCGAGGGTTGGATCTCCAGCTTTGCTGACGCGCTGGGCAAACGCCTGGGTGCGGGTGCTGCCCACGGTCGAACTGCCGCTCTGGAGTTCGAGCTCGCACGCTTCAAGCGCTGGCAGCTGGGCGAGGGGTTTCTGCCGCAGCGCTGGGTACCTGCGGCAAGCTGCCCCCCTGGCGACCAGGTCAACGTGGCCGCGCTGGACGCTCACTCACTGTCGCCGGTTTGCTCCGATGGCTCGGGCCACCCTCGACGCCGTGGCGTCACGGCCCTGCCCGAGCGCCGCACGGATGAATCCACCCGCGTCGCTGAGCGCATCCAGGTCGATCCCGGTCTCGATGCCCAGGCCGTGTAGCAGCCAGACCACGTCCTCGGTGGCGACGTTGCCGGTCGCGCCCTTGGCGTAGGGGCAACCGCCCAGGCCGCTGACGCTGGTATCGAAGGTGGCGATGCCCAGCTCCAGCGCTGCGTAGACGTTGCCGACCGCCATGCCGTAGGTGTCGTGGAAATGGCCACTGACTTCTTCCAGCGGATAGTGCGCCAGCGCCGCCTCCAGCGCACGCTGCACCTTGCGCGGGGTGCCCACGCCGATGGTGTCGGCCACACCGACGTGCTGCACGCCGATCTCCTTCATCAACCGGGCCACCAGGCCGACACGCTCGGGCGCAATGTCACCCTCGTAGGGGCAGCCCACCGTGCAGGAGATCGCCCCGCGCACCTTGACGCCGGCCGCGCGGGCGGCAGCGACCACCGGCGCGAAGCGCTCGATGGACTCGGCGATCGAGCAGTTGATGTTCTTCTGGCTGAAGGCCTCGCTGGCGGCGCCGAAGACGACGATCTCGTCCGGCCGGGTCAGCGCCGCGGCCTCCCAGCCCTTCAGGTTGGGCGTCAACACCGAGTAGCGCACACCGGGCGCGCGGGTGATGCCGGCCATCACCTCGGCGTTGTCGGCCATCTGCGGCACCCATTTGGGGCTGACGAAGCTGGTGACCTCGATCTCGCGCAGGCCGGCTGCCTGCAGGCGGTGCACCAGTTCGATCTTGGTGGCGGTGGGCACCGGCTGCTTCTCGTTCTGCAGGCCGTCGCGCGGGCCGACCTCGACCAGCGTGACCTTGGCCGGCAAGGAGGGGAGCGATTTCAGCAGACTCATGACGGGATCACTCCTGTGCCGCGAGCTTCAACAACTCGGCACCTTCGGGCACCTGGTCGCCCACCGCATAGAGCAGCTCGGCGACGGTGCCGTCGCGCGGCGCGGCCAGGGTGTGCTCCATCTTCATCGCCTCCATCACCGCCAGCGGCTGGCCGCTGGTCACCACGTCGCCGGCTGCGGCGAGGAAGGCGATGACCTTGCCCGGCATCGGCGCGGTGAGCCGGCCGCCCTCGGCCGCGCCTTCACCGGCGTGGGCGATGGGGTCGATCTCCTGCAGCTCCAGCGTGCCGGCCGCGCCGAACACGGCCACCTTCTCCCCCTGGGCGTAGACGGTCAGCGTGAGGCGCTGCTCGCCCAGCAGGACGTCGTGGCGGCCCTCACCCAGTGACTTGGCGGTGAAGCGCCAGCCCTGCTCGCCCACCGTGAGGCGCAACGCGCCGTCGTGCAGGCGTTCCAGGAAGGCGATGTGGCGGGCCTTGCCCACCTGCAGCTCGATGCGGCGGCGCGCGCCGCCAAAGATGCGCCAGCCATCCCGGCGCGACCAGGGGTCCGCCCCTTCCAGCGCAGCCTCGGCCGCCAGGGTGTGCGCCGCCACGCCCGCGGCGGCCTGTTCCAGCGGCAGCGCACCGGTGTTGAACAGCGCGTCGCGCTCACGCTCGATCAGCGCGGTGTCCAGGTCGGCGGTCGAGAACGCCCGGCCATTCACCACCCGGCGCAGGAAGGCCACGTTGGTGCTGAGGCCGACGATGTGGGTGTCGCGCAGGGCCGCATCGAGCCGCGCCAGCGCCTGGGCCCGGTCGGCGCCCCAGACGATGAGCTTGGCGATCATCGAGTCGTAGTACGGGCTGATGGCGTCGCCCTCGCGCACGCCGGCATCCACGCGCACCGCGGCAGGGTCATGGAAGCGCTCGGCGTCGGCATTGCGCTGGAAGCTCACATGCGCCGGCCAGCGCATCACGTCCAGCGAACCGGTGGCGGGCAGGAAGCCGCCGTCCGGGTTCTCGGCGCAGATGCGCGCCTCGATCGCATGGCCGTGGATCTTCAGTTCATCCTGGCCCGCCGGCAGCGGCTCGCCGCAGGCCACCCGCAGCTGCCACTCGACCAGGTCGTGGCCGGTGATCGCCTCGGTGACCGGGTGCTCCACCTGCAGGCGGGTGTTCATCTCCATGAAATAGAACCTGAGATCGCCGTCGGCGGTCGGCTCGGCGATGAACTCCACCGTGCCGGCGCCCACATAGCCCACCGCCTTCGCCGCGGCCACCGCCGCCGCGCCCATCTCGGCCCGGCGCGCGGCGCTCATGCCGGGCGCCGGGGCTTCTTCCAGCACCTTCTGGTGGCGCCGCTGCACCGAGCAGTCACGCTCGAAAAGGTAGACGCAGTTCCCCTGCGTATCGCCGAAGACCTGGATCTCGACGTGGCGCGGCCGCGTCACGTAGCGCTCCACCAGCACGTGGTCGTCGCCGAAGCTGGCCTTGGCCTCGCGCTGGCAGGAGGCCAGTGCAGCGGCGAAGTCCTCGGCGCGGTCGACCCGGCGCATGCCGCGGCCACCGCCGCCCGCGCTGGCCTTGATCAGCACCGGAAAACCGATGCGCTCGGCCTCGCCCTGCAGAAAGGCCGGCTCATTGTTGGCGCCGTGGTAGCCCGGCACCAGCGGCACGCCGGCGCGCTCCATCAGCGACTTGGCGGCGGCCTTGCTGCCCATGGCCGCGATGGCCTCGGGCGGTGGGCCGATGAAGACCAGGCCGGCGGCGGCGCAGGCGCGGGCGAAATCCTCGTTCTCGCTCAGGAAGCCGTAGCCGGGGTGGATGGCCTGCGCACCGGTCGCCTGGGCCGCGTCCAGGATGCGCTGCCACTGCAGGTAGCTGTCCTTGGCGGCGTTGCCGCCGATGTGCACCGCCTCGTCGCAAGCGCGCACATGCTGCGCCCGGGCATCGGCGTCGGAGTAGACGGCCACCGTCATCACGCCCAGGCGGCGCGCGGTCTGCGCGACGCGGCAGGCGATTTCGCCGCGGTTGGCGATCAGGATCTTCTTGAACATGGAACTCGTCTCCAGGATCTTCCGGCTCAGCCCTGGGCGGGCGCCGGGCTGAACACTTCGCGCAGCTTGCGCAGGACGGCGCGCAGGAAGCGCCAGAACACGGCGATCAACGCCACCATCACGACCAGCACGATGGCCAGCGCGATGAAAAAACCCACCGGGTGTGCCCAGGACAGCCACAGCATGCCGGGCACCGCCACATCACCGAGCAGCGACGCGCCGATGTTGGAAAACGGCTCGGGCGAGGTGTTGATGGCCGCACGCGTGGTGGTCTTGGCCGCCTGCGAGGTGGCCGCCAGCGTGCCGCCCATCAGCGCGGCCACCATCGTCCAGGCGCCCGCGTCGGCCCCGAACACCGCCGCCGCCAGCGCCGCGCCGGCAGGGATGCGCACGACGCTGTGCACCAGGTCCCAGAGGCTGTCCAGCCCGGGAATCTTGTCGGCAAAGAACTCGATGAAGAGCATGAGCCCCGCCGTGCCCAGCACCAGCGGGTTCTGCAGCAACTGCAGGCCGGCGGGCAGCGGCACCCAGCCGAGCCAGCCCGCCAGGCCGGTCAGGAACACCACCAGGTAGAGCCGCAGCCCGCTCGCCCAGCCCAGCGCGGCCGCCACGGCCAGCAGCTGGGTGGTGTCCAGGCCGGCGACGGCCGGGGCAACCACCTGCCCCACCTGACCCATCGACTCGGCCACCACAGGGCCGGCCGCACCGACCGCGGCACCGATGGCGGAGGCGGCCGACGCCGCCGCGCCGGGCAGGCTCAGATCCATGACGGGGCCCTCTTCTGCAGGAAGGAGGACACGCCCTCCTTGCCCTCGGCGCTGCCGCGGATGTCGGCGATGCGCCGGGCGGTGTCCTCGCGCAGCGCGGCGCTCAGCGGCTCGCCGGCCAGGTCCTGCACCAGCTTCTTGCAGGCCTTCACCGCCGCCGGGCCGTTGGCGACCAGCGCATCGACCAAGCCTTGCACCTTGGCATCGATCTCGCCGGCCGGGCAGAGCTCGTGCACGAAGCCGAGCCGGTGCGCCTCGGCGGCGCTGAAACGCTCGGCGGTCGTGAACCAGCGCTGGGCGGCGCGCTCGCCCATCGCGCGGATCACGTAGGGGCCGATGGTGGCTGGCAGCAGGCCCAGCTTGGCCTCGCTGAGGCAGAAGTTCACCCCCTCGGCGGCCAACACGATGTCGCACACCGCCGCCAGCCCGACCCCGCCGGCATAGCAGTCGCCGTGGATGCGGCCGATCACCGGCACCGGGCAGCGGTGGATCACCCAGAGCATGTCGGCCAGCGCCTGGGCATCGGCCTTGTTCTGCGCCCAGTCGTAGTCGGCCATGGCGCGCATCCAGTTCAGGTCTGCACCGGCGCAGAAGGCCTTGCCGTGGCCGCCCAGCACGACCACGCGCAGATCTGGATCCTCGGCAAAGCCCAGGAACGCGACCGCCAACTCAGCGATGACGCCATCGTTGAAGGCATTGCGCACGTCCGGGCGGTTCAGGTAAACGCGTGCCACCGGGCCATCGCGCTGTACATCGAGCATCGGCATCACTTGTCTCTCCACACCACGTCCAGATCAACCGCATACAACTGGCAGGGGCTGCCAGCCGACTTCTCGCAATTCGCCAGGGCGCGTGCGTTGGGCCGCTCACCGCCCCAGGCCGAGGCCCAGCTGCCCTTGTCCGGATGCACCGCGAAGGCCCGCGGCAGCTCCGCGGAGAGAAACGCACGGTAGCCATGCCGGCCCCGCTCGTTGCGCAGCGGCACGCGCTCGACATCGGCAAGGGCGGCAAAACCAGTGCCCTGCGGCGCGGCGATGTCGGCGGGATCCTGCGCGGTGTAGGCCACCTTGGTCGGTAAGCCCTGCGCCGAGAGTGCCGCCAGCACCTTGGGCAGCCAGATCGGCAAGCCGGCCTGGCTGCCGAACATGCCGTGGGCATCGCTGCCAAAGTGGCCGTAGGCCACCAGTTCTGCCGGGCCACCCGCCTTCACGTACCGCTCGTGGGCCTCGCGGAACACGAACGGTTGGAAGTAGCTGTCGTTGTCGCCATAGAACCAGAGCGACGGCAGCCGGGACTTCTCGCCATAGCCGCCGATGGCCCGGATCAGCTCGTGCTGCCAACCCACGCAGCCCTCCTGGCGCAGTCCCCCTGCGAAATTCACCAGCAGCTTCGTCCCGGGATGAGGCGCCATGCCGTAGGCCAGCGTGGCGAGACCGCCGTGCGACTGGCCCATGACCACGTTGCGCGCGGTGTCGGCCCAGGGCTGGCCCTCCAGCCAGACCAGCGTCCGGCTGACCGAGCGGGCCTGCTGCTCGCCATTGCTGGCCACGTTGCAACCGGCCGAGATCTCGACCCCGCCCGACCTGGAAAACCCCTGCCGCATGGGCAGCACCACGGCCCAGCCCCGGCTCGCGAAGGCGCGCACGACCACCATTGGCCGAAACCGGGATTGGAAGCGGGCATTGCCGGGCGCCCGGCCGTGATTGACCACCATCACCGGGAAGGGACCCGGGCCAGGCGGCCTGAACACGGTGACCTCCAGCTCGGGCTCGCTCAGTCCGCCGGCCGGGACGGTCATCACGTTCTCGACCAGGGTTGCAGCCTGCGCGGGCTGGGACGGTTGAGCGGGCTCTTGGGCGACGCCAGCACCCGACAAACCCAACATGGCACCGACGAACAGCCCCACCGGCCACCACCGGACCCCGGTCAAGGCATGACGATCCTCAACATCCATGAGAAACCTCCATGGTCGAGGAACCACTGTAGCCACGCAGCGCAGGCCCGGGCAATTCACATCCGGAACACGCCGAACTTCGCGTCCGCAATCGGCGCGTTCAGGCTGGCCGAGAGGCCCAGCGCGAGCACGCGGCGGGTGTCGACCGGGTCGATCACGCCGTCGTCCCAGAGACGCGCACTGGCGTAGTACGGGTGGCCCTGCACCTCGTACTGCTGGCGGATCGGGTCCTTGAACGCAGCCTCCTCTTCGGCGCTCCAGGTGCCACCCTTGGCCTCGATGCCGTCGCGCTTGACCGTGGCCAGCACGCTGGCGGCCTGCTCGCCGCCCATCACGCTGATGCGCGCGTTCGGCCACATCCAGAGGAAGCGCGGCGAATAGGCCCGGCCGCACATGCCGTAGTTGCCGGCGCCGAAGGACCCGCCGATGATGACGGTGAACTTCGGCACGTTGGCGCAGGCCACCGCGGTGACCATCTTGGCGCCGGCGCGGGCGATGCCCTCGTTCTCGTACTTGCGGCCCACCATGAAGCCGGTGATGTTCTGCAGGAACACCAGGGGCACCTTGCGCTGGCAGCACAGCTCGATGAAGTGGGCGCCCTTGTTGGCGCTCTCGGCGAAGAGGATGCCGTTGTTGGCGACGATGCCCACCGGCATGCCCTCGATGTGGGCGAAGCCGCAGATCAGCGTCGTGCCGTAGCGCGACTTGAACTCGTCGAACTCGCTGGCGTCGACGATGCGGGCAATGATCTCGCGCACGTCGAAGGGCTTGCGGGTGTCGGTCGGGATGACGCTGAGCAGTTCCTCGGCGGCGTACTTGGGCGGCTGCGCGGGCTGCAGCCTGACCGGCACGTCCTTGCGCCAGTTCAGCGTGCCCACCACCTGGCGGGCCAGCGCCAGGGCGTGCAGGTCGTTTTCGGCCAGGTGGTCGGCCACGCCGGAGAGGCGCGTGTGCACGTCGCCACCGCCCAGGTCCTCGGCGCTGACCACCTCGCCGGTGGCCGCCTTCACCAGCGGCGGGCCGCCCAGGAAGATGGTGCCCTGGTTCTTGACGATGATGGTCTCGTCGCTCATCGCCGGCACGTAGGCGCCGCCCGCCGTGCACGAGCCCATCACCACCGCCACCTGCGGGATGCCCGCGGCGCTCAGGTTGGCCTGGTTGTAGAAGATGCGGCCGAAGTGGTCGCGGTCCGGAAACACGTCGTCCTGGTTGGGCAGGTTGGCGCCGCCCGAGTCCACCAGGTAGACGCAGGGCAGGCGGTTCTGCTGCGCGATCTCCTGCGCCCGCAGGTGCTTCTTGACGGTCAGCGGGTAGTAGGTGCCGCCCTTGACGGTGGCGTCGTTGCAGACGATCACGCACTCCACGCCGCCAACGCGGCCGATGCCGGCGATCATGCCGGCACAGGGGGCAGCGTCCTGCGTGCCGCCGCGGCCGTCTTTCTCGGGGTACATGCCCAGCGCAGCCAGCGGCGCGATCTCCAGGAAGGGCGTGTCGGGGTCGAGCAGCATCTCCACGCGCTCGCGCGGCAGCAGCTTGCCGCGCGCGGTGTGCTTGGCCCGCGCGGCCACGCCACCGCCCTCGGCGATCTTCGCCAGCCGGGCGTTGAGGTCCTCGACCACCGCGCGCATCGCGGCCGCGTTGGCCTGCGAATCCGCCGAGCGCGGGTTCAGCTTCGACTCGATGACAGCCATCTCGGTGACCTCAGCAGGTTTCTGCAAACAACTCGCGGCCGATCAGCATGCGGCGGATTTCCGACGTGCCCGCGCCGATCTCGTAGAGCTTGGCGTCGCGCCAGAGCCGGCCGGTGGGGTACTCGTTGGTGTAGCCCACGCCGCCCAGCGCCTGGATCGCCTCGCCGGCCATCCAGGTGGCCTTCTCGGCGGTGTAGAGGATCACCCCAGCCGCGTCCTTGCGCAGCGTGCGACTGTGGTCGCCGCGGTCGGCCGCCTGGGCCACCGCGTAGCCGTAGGCGCGGCAGGCCTGGAAGGTCGAGTACATGTCGGCGATCTTGCCCTGCATCAGCTGGAACTCGCCGATGGCCTGGCCGAATTGCTTGCGCTCGTGCACGAAGGGCACGACCACGTCCATGCACGCGGCCATGATGCCCAGCGGGCCGCCGGACAGCACGATGCGCTCGTAGTCCAGCCCGCTCATCAGCACCTTGGTGCCGTTGCCTTCACCGCCCAGCACGTTTTCCTCGGGCACCTCGCAGTCGTCGAAGAACAGCGGATAGGTGTTGCTGCCGCGCATGCCGAGCTTGTCGAGGTGCTCGCCCTTGCTGAAGCCCTTGAAGCCCTTCTCGATCAGGAAGGCCGTCATGCCGCGCGCGCCCAGCTCCGGCTCGGTCTTGGCGTAGACCACCAGGGTGTCGGCGTCACCGCCGTTGGTGATCCACATCTTGCTGCCGTTGAGCACGTAGCGGTCGCCGCGCTTGTCGGCACGCAGCTTCATGCTGACCACGTCCGAGCCGGCGCCCGGCTCGCTCATCGCCAGCGCGCCGACGTGCTCGCCGCTGATGAGCTTGGGCAGGTACTTGGCGCGCTGCGCGTCGCTGCCGTTGCGGCGGATCTGGTTGATGCACAGGTTGCTGTGCGCGCCGTAGCTCAGACCCACCGAGGCGCTGGCACGGCTGATCTCCTCCATCGCCACCATGTGGGCGACGTAGCCCAGCGCGGTACCGCCGAGTTCCTCCGGCACGGTCAGCCCGTGCACGCCCAGGTCACCGAGCTTCTTCCACAGGTCGGCCGGGAAGAGGTTGTCACGGTCGATCTGCGCCGCACGCGGGGCGATCTCGGCCTGGGCGAAGTCACGCACCGCCTCGCGCAGCGCGGCGACATCGTCGCCCAGGGGAAAGGTGAAGGTGGATTCGAACATCGGTGTCTCCTGGCCTGGCGGCCGGCTTGTGGGCAGCGATCGACTTGTCTGAGTAACACTCAATACAAACCCTGAACCAGCCTTTGAACCAGCCGTCCAGCATCTGACCAAGTGCATCATGGCCGCCAATCTAACAGCATGGTGGCTGACGATCAAGCATTTTTGAGTGATACTCAACTCATGAGCGAACCCAGCGCCCAAGACCCGTCCACCAGCATCGCCGCCCCCGCCGCCGTTGCGGCCGCTCCGCGCACCCGACGCTCACCCGCCAGCGCAAAGAGCGAGCAGCGCATCCGCGACATCCTGCGCGTCGGCCGCGAGGTCTTCGCCGAAAAGGGCTATGAGCGCGCTACCACCACCGAGATCGCGCAGCGCCTGGGCATCAGCGAGGCCACCGTCTTCACCTACTTCCGTGGCAAGCGTGAGCTGTGCGTGCGGGTGCTGGGCGACTGGTACGACGAGATCATTGCCGCCACCGAGCAGGGCATGCCGCTCGGCCGCCCGATGCGCGAGCAGCTGCACTACCTGGTGCGCACCCATCTGCGACTGTTCCTGATCCAGGGCACCGGGCTGTGTGCGCTGGTGTTGTCCGAAGGGCGCTCCAAGGGCCAGGAACTGGGTGACAGCTTCCTGCCGCTGCAGCGACGCTATACCGCCCCGCTCATGGACCTGCTGGCACGTGGCCAGGCCAGCGGAGAGATCCGCCAGGACATGCCGCTGCGCCTGCTGCGCTCGGCGGTGCTCGGGCCGATGGAGCACATCCTGTGGGAGGTGGTCGCCGCGCCGGCCGCCAGCCGCACGGTGGACATTGACCGGGTGGCCGAGCAACTCGTCACGCTGCTCTGGTCGGCGGTGCAGGCCCCCTCGTCGGAGCTGGCCGCGCTGCGCCAATTGCGTGACGACGTGGCCTTTGCGCTGCAGCGCAGCAACAGCTCCTGACCCAGCGCTCGCAGCGCCAGGCCGCACCAATGCGGTTTCACGTTGTCACCAAAGCGACTTGTTAGAGGTTATTCCCTAATCATTGCTGCGATGCAGCAAATCACTTGCATTCACCTACCGGGGTCCTATACTTTCAACCATGCTGCAGTGCAACAAAGGCACTGAAACCTGATCCCAACCCACGGAGCCCCGCATGAACACCACTCCCGAGCAATTCGTCGCCGCCGGCAAGGCCAACCTCGAAACCCTGGTTGAGCTGAGCCAGAAGACCTTCGAAGGCGTCGAGAAGCTGCTGGAACTGAACCTGCAAGCCGTGCGCGCCACGCTGGCCGAGTCCGCCGAGCAGGCCAAGGCCCTGCTGGCCGCCAAGGACGCTCAGGAAGTGTTCGCCCTGCAGTCGGCCTACTTCCAGCCCGCCGCCGAAAAGGCCTCGTCCTACGGCCGTCAGGTGTACGAGATCACCTCTGCCACCCAGGCTGAAGTGTCCAAGCTGGTCGAAGCCCAGTTCGCTGCCACCCAGCAGAAGGTTGCCGCGCTGGTTGACACGGCCATCAAGAACGCCCCGGCCGGCACCGAGAACGCTGCCGCCCTGATCAAGTCGGCCATGACCGCTGCCAACAATGCCGTCGAGAACGTGCAGAAGGCCGCCAAGCAGGCCGTCGGCGTCGCCGAAGCCAACTTCGAAGCCATGAGCCAGAGCGCCAACCAGGCTGCCAAGGCCGCCACGGCTGCCGCTCCCAAGGCTCCGCGCCGCGCCGCCTGATCAGGCCAGCGCGGGAACGACACATCTGACGCAGTCAGGCGCGAAAACCGCACAACAAGGGCTTGAACTTTCCACCACCGCCCCGATCACAAGAGGGCGTCAAGCTGGAAAGCACCTCCTCGGTTTCCTGATTGCGCAATTGGTTGTCTCCTCGGTACCTCTCGAAAGTCTCTTTCCAGGTACCTTCAAACCCGGTGGTGTCCCCACCGGGTTTTTTTTTGCTCACATCAGGACGATGTCGTGTCGACCCTCTGAGAGGGTATCCCCGAAATGATTGACTAACCTGCGTGGGCCGAGAGAATTGGGCCACGCAGGAGGGCGATCATGGGCGAGGGCAAGTACAAGGGCGGGCGACCACCGCTGCTCAACGATGAGCATGTGGAGGTGCTGCGAGCGATCACCACAGAGCAGCCGCGCTCGTCGCTGGGCGAGGTTACGCGTGAGTTGGGCCGGCGCACAGGGATGAACGTTTGTACGGTCACTGTTCGCAAGGCACTTCGACAGGCGGGCATCGAGCGGGTAAAGCCGATTCGCAAGCCGACGCAGCGCGCGTTGGTGCGAGGCGGCACGCCACTGCGCGTGGGCTACACCGATGCCCACCGGCGTGAGGATGGCCCCAGCGGCATGAACACCGACTTGACCGAGGCGGAATGGGCGCTGGTGGCTGACCTGTTCGAGCGCGAGGGCATGCGTGGCGCCCCGCCGCGCTACGACCGGCGTACGGTTGTCAACGCCTGCATGTATCTGGTGCGCACGGGCTGCGCGTGGCGGTAGCTGCCCAAGAGCTTCCCGCCGTGGAAGGCGGTGCACAAGAGCTTCAGTCGCTGGGCCGCGGCTGGCACTTTTGAGGCTATGCACGACCGACTGCGCCAGCAGTGGCGCGACCGCATGGGACGCACACCCGAGCCCAGTGCCGCCATCATCGACGCCCAGAGTACGCGCAGCACCGCCCAGGGCGGGGACACCGGCTTCGATGCTGGCAAGAAGGTCAAGGGGCGCAAGCGCCATCTGGTGGTCGATACGCTGGGGCTGCTGCTGGCAGTGACTGTCACGGCAGCGAGCGTGCAGGACAGGGACGGTGCGGCCAGTGTCGTGGCCAAGGCCTGCGCCAAGGTGCCAGGCCTGAAGAAGCTCTACGCCGATGCCGCATATGGCGGGCAATGTGCGCTGGCCATCGAGAAGACCCACGGTATCAGCGTGGAGGTGGTGCGCCACCCCGCAAACCGCAGTACGGGCACGTGGAACAGCACGCAACAGCCCCTGTGGCCTGAGGTCGTGGCCAGCGGCTTCGTGGTGCAACCCAAGCGATGGGTCGTCGAGCGCACCCACGCCTGGAACGAGCGTGCGCGCCGCCTGGTAGCTCACCATGACCGATCCACCTGGGCTCCGGTCGCCTGGGTCTGGCTCACCGAAGCGCGTATCCTCGCAACCAGACTGGCGCAATAGGTCATTTCGGGGACACCCTCTGAGGGAACTTTTTCCTGGGTGGAATCACAACGCCCATGCGCAGCGACACCATCCGCACCGTCAATCGCTACAAGCGAGTGTGGGAGCAACTGGCCGACTTTGCTCGCGCCCAGGGCCTGCCGGCTACACGCGTGAACTGGCCCTGCGTTCGAACTGGCGAATGGCGTTCGCGATGGGGAGGTGATCAAGCCCGGCCAGCAGTGGCGGCGCCACCTGGTATTCGGTTGACCTTGCCCCTGAATCCCGTAGCTCTTAGCGCCCTTTTCACGCGGCCTTGTTGAGCAGTGCCGCGACCCAGCGTTCCTCGTATTGCCTGGGGCTGACGTAGCCCAGGGTGGAATGTAGTCGCCGGTGGTTGTAGAAGGCCAGCCAGTCGATCACCTCATCCATGGCCTGCCGCCGCGTGGCGAACCTGCGCCCGTGCAGTCTGCCTACCTTTAACCGACCCCACAGCCTCTCGGTGGGCGCGTTGTCCCAACAGTCGCCCTTGCGGCTCATCGACGACCGCATCGCGTACCCGGTCAGCGCCGTCTGGAACGCCTCGCCACAGTACTGGCTGCCACGGTCGGTGTGCACGATCAGCCCCGGCGGGGGGCGGCGGCGGAACCACGCCATACGCAGCGCATCCGTCACCAGGCTGGCGCGCATGTGGGGCCGCATGCTCCACCCCACCACCATTCGGCTGTGCAGGTCGATGAAGGCCCCCAGGTACAGCCAGCCCTCATCGGTCGCGATGTAGGTGATGTCGCTGGTCCACTTCAGGTTGGGGGCATCGGCTGCAAAGTCCCGCTGCAGCAGATCCGGCGCGATCGGCAGTTTGTGTTTGCTGTCGGTGGTGACGACGAACTTGCGTCGGCCCCGAGCCCTGATGCCGTGCTGCTGCATCAGGCGTCGAACCCGCTCCTTGCCCACGCGGTGGCCTCGTGCACAGAGTTCCTTGGTCATCCGCGGCCAGCCGTACTCCTGGCGCACCTCGGCGTGGCTGGCGCGCATGTGCGCCAGCAGGGCTTCGTCACTCAGGCGCCCCGAGCCCGGCTGGCTGGGCCCGCGCCGCCGCTGCCCGCGCTGGTGATCAAAGTACCCGCTGACGCTCACGCCCAGCACCTCGCAGCTCAGGCTCACCGGCCAGCTGTCCTTCATCGTCCGGATCCAGGCGTACTTTGCAGAACATCCTGCGCAAAGTACGCCGCCGCTTTTTTTGCGATGTCGCGCTCCATCTTCACGCGCGCCAGCTCCGCCCTCAGCCTGGCCAGCTCCATCTGCTCCGGCGTCACCGGCCGGTCACCCGCGCCGCCCAGCTGGCCGCGCTCGCTGGAACGCACCCAGTTGCTCAGGCTCGCCTTCGGGATGCCCAGCACCTTGGCCGTCATCCCCACCGACTGCCCCGCCTTGACCAGCCTGACCGCCTCCAGCTTGAACTCCTGCGTGTACTGACCACGCATCTGCTTCTCGCTCATCTCGTAGCTCCTGTCTCTGATTCCATCATCAGCCAAGAACTACGTTCTTCGGGGGTATGGTCAGGGCCGCGCCCCCCAGTCAAGAGGGGGGTGCCAGAGGAGCTGGGTCCACACAATTTCTCCACGGTCGCGCACGCCCTGCCGCGAGCGGATCGCCCAAACACCACGATCGGAGACAACGTGAACCCTGCTGCCCATCCCGGAGGCCCGGCCGGCCTCGTCCCGCCCTTGCGCCTGTCCTCCACCTGTGCGGCCGCCCTGTGTCTGGTCATGTCCCTGGCCGCCTCCTCCAGCGTGCGAGCCTTCGAGATCGACACCGGCGTGCCCGACCTGACGCTGCGCTGGGACAACACGCTGCGCTACAACTACGGCGTGCGCGTGGAACAGCGCGACTCCAAGATCGGCAACTCGGCCATTTCGGACGAGGGCACCTACAGCTTCGACCGCGGCGACGCGGTGGCCAACCGGCTGGACTGGCTGACGGAAATGGACCTGGTCTGGCGCAAGCGCTTCGGTGCGCGGGTCAGCGCCACCGCCTGGTACGACGCAGCCTACGGCAGCAAGGGTCGCTCCAATCCGAACGCACCGCTCAGCGGCATCCCCAGCTACGCCAACAACGAGTACAGCAGCACCACGAAGCGGCTCTACCACGGCGGCACCGGCGAGATCCTGGATGCCTTCGTGTTCGGCGGCGTGGACCTGGGCGAGGTGCCCGTCAACGCCAAGCTGGGCCGGCACACGGTGTACTGGGGCGAGTCGCTGCTGCTGGGCGGGCACATGCACAGCGTGGCCTACGCGCAGAACCCGCTGGACCTGCAGAAGGGCTTCGCGACGCCCGGCACCGAGGCCAAGGAGCTGTTCCGCCCGCTCAACCAGCTGTCGCTGCAGGCCCAGGTGACCGACACGCTGTCGCTGGCGGCCAACTACATGCTGGAGTGGGAGAGCGCCCGCTACCCCGAGGGCGGCACCTACCTCGGCCCGGTGGACTTCGCCTTCAACGGGCCCGACCGCCAGTTCGTGCCCGGCCTGGGCTTTGTTGCACGCGGCCAGGCCAGCGAGCCCGAGCAGCGCGGCGAGTGGGGCCTGGCGGCGCGCTGGAGCCCGGCCTGGCTGGACGGCACCGCAGGCCTGTACTACCGGCGCTATGCGGACAAGATGCCGCAGACCTTCATCACCCAGGCGCCGCCACTCGGGTCGGCACGCTACAACCTGATCTACGCGGGCGACGTCGAACTCTTCGGCCTGAGCCTGGCCAAGAACGTCGGCGGCGTCAGCGTGGGCGCCGAACTCTCGCAGCGCCGCAACACACCGCTGACCAGCCAGGTGCTGGGCGTGTCGATCGGCCTGCCGCAGGCCGGTGAAACCAAGGGCCCGCGCGGCGACACCTGGCATGCGCTGGTGAACCTGCTGGGCACGGTCGCGAAGACGCCGGTGTTCGACGCCGCCACCTGGGCTGCTGAGCTGCAGTGGTCGCGCTGGAGCAAGGTGCGCAGCGGTGCCAACCTCTTCAACGCGGTGGGCTACGCCCCCTGCATGGCCAACGGCACCACCCGCACCCGCGACTGGGACAAGTGGGACGGCTGCGCCACCAAGGAGTACGTCGGCATCGGCCTGGGCTTCACGCCCAGCTGGTTCCAGGTGCTGCCGGGCGTGGACCTGCAGCTGCCGCTGAGCTATGCGATCGGCCTGTCCGGCAACGCGGCCACGGTGTTCGGCGGCAACGAGGGGCTGGGCAACTACAGCGTGGGCCTGAGCGCCGACGTGCAGCAGCGCTACCGCTTCGACCTCAAGTACATCGACTACGTGGGCCGCTACCGCGACAACGGCACCGCCGTCACCACCCAGAACGGCTTCACCACCTTCCTGAAGGACCGCGGCTTCGTCAGCCTGACCTTCAAGACCACGTTCTGACCCGCCAGCACGGCAGCCCAAGAGGATTCCCACCATGCGCTCCCAACTCAGGTCCCTCAGGTCCCTCAAGTCCCTCAAGTCCCGCACCTCCCCGACCCAGCTGGCCCTGGCGGCCACCCTGGCGGCCACTCTGGCCGCCCTTCCCGCCGGCAGCAGCCACGCCGCGATCACGCCCGACGAAGCCCGTGCACTGGGCAGCACGCTCACCGCCATCGGCGCGGAAAAGGCTGGCAACGCCGCCGGCACCATCCCGGCCTACACGGGGGGGCTGACCACGCCGCCGGCCAGCTTCAAGCCCGGTGACGGCCTGCGGCCGAACCCCTTTGCGAGCGACAAGCCCCGCCTGGTGATCGACCAGAAGAACCTGCCGCAGCACGCTGCCCAGCTCACCGAGGGCACCAAGGCGCTGCTGCAGGCCTACCCAGGCATGCGCGTGGATGTTTACCCGACCCAGCGCAGTGTGGCCTTCCCGAAATGGGTGGGCGACAACACCGCGAAGATCGCGCTCAAGGCCCACACCGGCAACGGCGGGCGCTCCATCGAGGGCGCGCATGCCGGCTTCCCGTTCCCGATCCCGAAGAACGGCCACGAAGCGATGTGGAACCACCTGCTGCGCTTCAACGGCCAGGCCTACGAGGCCAAGTACCGCAACCTGTCGGTGGATGCCAGCGGGCGCGTCACGCTGGCCACCGAGGGGGTGAGCAACCAGGAGTACCCGTACTGGGATCCGGCCCGCGCGAGCGCCGACACCTACTGGCGCATCAAGCTGACCTACACCGGCCCGGCGCGCCGGGCGGGCGAGGCACTGCTCATCGTCGACCCGCTGGACGTGGGCAGCAAGGACCGCCGCGCCTGGACCTATCTGCCCGGCCAGCGCCGCGTCAAGGTGGCGCCCGACCTGGGACACGACACGCCCAACCCCGGCACCGCGGGCGGCAACACCTTCGACGACGTCTTCCTCTTCAATGGCTCGATGGACCGCTTCGACTTCAAGCTGATCGGCAAGAAGGAGATGATCGTGCCCTACAACGCCTACGCCGTGGTCTACGGCGCCAAGCAGGCCGACCTGCTCAAGCCCAACCACCTCAACCCCGACCTGGTGCGCTGGGAGCTGCACCGCGTCTGGGTGGTGGAAGCCACGCTGAAGGAGGGCAAGCGCCACGTCTACGGCAAGCGCACCTTCTACCTCGACGAGGACAGCTGGGCGGCCGTGGCCGCGGACAACTACGACGCGCGCGGCCAGATCTACCGCGCCGGCTTCGCCTACATGGCGCCCAGCTACGACCTGCCGGCGCCGTACAGCGACCTGTTCGGCCACTACGACCTGGTGTCGCGGCAGTACTCGCTGACCGGCTTCATCGCCGAGACCGGTGGGCTCAAGCACACCAAGCCGCTCAACGAACGCGAGTGGACCGCCGATGCGCTGGCCGGCGCCGGTGTGCGCTGAGCCGCGGCCGAACGGGCATCCGGCCATGAAGCGCCGCCACCTGCTCTGCACCGTCGGTGCCGGCACCCTGCTGGCCGCGGCGCGTGGCGCCAATGCCAACGCTGCAGCCGCCGCGGCCTTCCGCGACGCGCTGGACCTGCCAGCCACGCCCAGCCCGCTGGCGCCGCGCGGCCTCGTCACCGGCCTGGCCCGCGCCGGGGCCCGGCTGGTGGCGGTGGGCCAGCGCGGCCACATCCTCTGGTCGGATGACCAGGGCGGGAGCTGGCGGCAGGCCGAGGTACCGGTGTCCAGTGACCTGGTGGCCGTGTGCTTCCCGGACGAACGCCACGGCTGGGCGGTGGGCCACGACGGCGTCATCCTGCACTCCGCCGACGGCGGCCAGCGCTGGCAGCGCCAGTGGGACGGCCGGCGCCTCGGCGGCCGGGGCGCCGAGAACCCGCTGCTGGACGTGGCGTTCCGCGACGCCCGCCAGGGCCTGGCGGTGGGCGCCTTCGGCAGCCTGCTGCGCACCGACGACGGCGGCCGCAGCTGGGTGAGCGCCCCCGAGCTGGTCGACAACCCCAAGGGCCTGCACCTGTACGCGCTGCGTCAGGTCGGCAGCGACTGGTACATCGCGGGCGAGCAGGGCCTGCTGCTGCGGCGCGATGGCCAGCGCCTTGATCAAGGTTTCGTGCCACTGGCCCAGCCCTATCCCGGCACGCTCTTCGGTGTGGTCGGCAGCGCACGCGTGCTGCTGGCCCACGGCCTGCGCGGCAGCCTGCTGCGCAGCACCGACGCCGGGCGCAGCTGGCAGACCGTGCCGACCGGCCTGGGCGTGGGCCTGACCGGCAGCGCGGTCAACGGCCGCGGCGACATCGCCATCGTCAGCCAGGCCGGCCACGTGCTGCTCAGCCGCGACGATGGCGCCAGCTTCGCGATGCTCAAGACCGAGCGGGCCGCGCCCGCCGCCGCAGTGGCCTTTGCCGGCGACGCCCACCTGGTGCTGGCGGGCCCGCGCGGGCTGAGCCGTCTGCCACTCTGACCCTCCACGGGGCGGGCAGCGTCCAGTCCGCCGCGCCCCCGCCGATTTTCCCCACCTTCTTCTTCGAGGAGCACGGCCCATGCATGCCGTCACTGCGCCCCCCGGGCGCGACGCCCCCGGCGACCTGGCCGGCTTCGATCCGCGCAGCGGCTCGCTGCTGGAGCGCGCCGTCTTCAACCACCGCCTGATGGTCGTGCTGGCCTGCGTGCTGGTCACCCTGCTGCTGGCCGCGATGGCCGCCTCCAAGCTGCGCTTTGCCGCCAGCTTCGAGAAGATGATCCCGCGCAGCCATCCCTTCATCCAGAACTACCTCGCCCACAAGGACGAGCTGCGCGGCCTGGGCAACGCCCTGCGCATCGTGGTGGCCAACCCGAAGGGCGACATCTTCGATCCGGCCTACCAGGCCACGTTGAAGAAGGTCCACGACGAGGTCTTCCTGACGCCCGGCGTCGACCGCGCCTGGGTGAAGTCGCTCTGGGCGCCCGGTGTGCGCTGGACCGAGGTGACCGAAGAGGGCTTCCGCGGCGGCCCGGTGATGCCCGACAACTACGACGGCAGCGCCGCCGCCACCGAGCAGCTGCGCGGCAATATCGCCCGCGCCGGCATCGTCGGCAGCCTGGTCGGCAATGACTTCAAGTCCAGCATGCTGGTGGTACCGCTGCTCGACACCGACCCCACCACCCGCCAGCGGCTGGACGTGCAGCAACTCTCCCAGCGGCTGGAGCAGCTGCGCCAGCGCACCGAGGCCGGCGGCCAGGCCAGCGTGCACATCATCGGCTTCGCCAAGCTGGTGGGCGACCTGATCGAGGGCCTGCGGCAGGTGGCGTTGTACTTCGCCCTGGCCGCCGCGGTGGCCGCCGCCATCATCTGGCTGTACACCCGCTGCCTGCGCTCCACCGCGTTGGTGATGGCCTGCTCGTTCATCGCGGTGGTCTGGCAGCTCGGGTTGGTGGCTGCGCTGGGCTTCGAGCTGGACCCGTACTCGATCCTGGTGCCCTTCCTGGTCTTCGCCATCGGCGTCAGCCACGGGGCGCAAAAGATGAACGGCATCATGCAGGACATCGGCCGCGGCGCACACCGGCTGGTGGCCGCGCGCTTCACCTTCCGCCGCCTCTTCCTGGCCGGGCTGACCGCGCTGCTGGCCGACGCGGTGGGCTTCGCGGTGCTGGTGGTGATCGACATCGCCGTGATCCGCGACCTGGCGATCACCGCCAGCCTGGGCGTGGCGGTGCTGATCTTCACCAACCTGATCCTGCTGCCCGTGCTGCTGAGCTACGTCGGCGTCAGCGCTGGCGCCGCAGCGCGGGCCGTGGCGGCCGACCCGCCGGCCGGGCAATCGACCGGGCAATCTGCCGGACAGCCGGCAGGACAACCCGCTGGCCAACTCGGCGGCTTCGACCGCCTCTTCGAGCACCTGCAGTCCTTCACCCGGCGGCGCTGGGCCACCGCCACCGTGCTGGCCTCGGCCGGGCTGCTGCTGGGCGGCTATGCGGTCAGCACCCGCCTGGCCATCGGCGACCTCGACCTCGGCGCCCCCGAGCTGCGCGCCGACAGCCGCTACAACCGCGACAACGCCTTCGTCACCCGGCACTACAGCCTGTCCAGCGACAGCTTCGCGGTCATCGTCAAGACACCCAACGAGGGCTGCCTGAAGTACGAGACCCTGGTCGAGGCCGACCGCCTGGCCTGGGCGCTGCAGCAGGTCCCCGGCGTGCAGACCACCCTCAGCCTGGCCAACGCAGTGCGCCAGATCACCGCCGGCAGCAACGAGGGCGCGCCCAAGTGGCTCACCATCGCCCGCAACCAGGACGTACTCAACTACGGCGCCCAGCAGGCCAGCGTCAACAACCCGGACCTGTTCAACACCGACTGCTCGGTGATGCCCGTGATCGCCTACCTGGCCGACCACCGTGCCGACACGCTCGACCGCGTGGTGGCGGCGGCCGACGGCTTCGCGAAGGCGCACGACGCGCAGGATCCGGGTAACGAACGCCGCTTCCTCCTCGCCGCCGGCTCCGCGGGCATCGAGGCCGCCACCAACATCGTCGTGCGCCAGGCCTGGGTGCAGATGCTGGGGCTGGTCTACGCCGCGGTCATCGTGCTGTGCTTCATCACCTTCCGCTCCTGGCGCGCGGTGGTGGTGGCGGTGGTGCCGCTGGTGGTGACCTCGGTGCTCTGCGAGGCGCTGATGGTCGCGCTGGGCATCGGCGTCAAGGTGGCCACGCTGCCAGTCATCGCGCTGGGCGTGGGCATCGGCGTGGACTACGCGCTGTACCTGCTCTCCGTCCAGCTCGCCCAGCAGCGCGCCGGCGTGCCGCTCACCGAGGCCTATGCCAACGCACTGCGCTTCACCGGCAAGGTGGTCGTGCTGGTAGGCATCACCCTGGCCGCCGGCGTCGCCACCTGGGCCCTCTCCCCCATCAAGTTCCAGGCCGACATGGGCATCCTGCTGGCCTTCATGTTCGTGTGGAACATGATCGGCGCGGTGGTGATGATCCCGGCGCTGTCGCACTTTCTGCTGCGCGGGCGGGGTGAATGAAACACGGGTGCCGCGCAGAAGATCGGCGCACGTCAAGCTACTTGTCGCCTCGGTCATGCAGCCAACCTTCAGCGATCGCCATGACCATACTGACCTTCTAACTGCCGAAAGACATCATCGCCCAGGTCAACGCCGACACGGGCAAGTGCACTGCACGGGCAGCGGTCCTGGCGGCGCTGAAGGCGCACCATGACGAACGGATGTACGAGCCGCAGACACCGGAGCAATGTCCGGCGCGCATGCACGGCGTGGAATCGAGCGTGCGCATCACGCCGGACATGCGTGAGCTGGGCGTGACGCTGGCGTTTTCCCGGCGGTGAGGCTGCCGCGCTTCCTCGACGTGGTCTCATGTCGCATCCCACTGCGGGGGGCGCCCGATGTACCCGGCCCCAAGCCTCGGCCACAGCCGGCTGTGCACGGCGGGCGCTGCGTCATGCACTCGATCCTGGGCGGCGCTCACGTCCGGGGGGCACCACAGGCCCATCCAGGACAGGGCTTCCAGGCTCGGGTCACCCTGCTCAGTGAAGCTCGGGCACGCCGGGCCATACGTCCATCTGCGGTCCACGGCGCACCTGAAGACAATCGGCACACACGCCGCTATCATCGCTGTGATGAAGCCGTTCAGATGGCCCTCCGACAAGAACGACTTGCTCAAGGCTGAGCGTGGAATCTCCTTCGAGGAGGTCACGGTCGCCGTCGAGGCCGGGGCGCTGCTCGATGTGGTGCCACACCCGAATCCGGCGAAGTACCCACGGCAGAAGGTCATGGTGGTTGAAGTCGCCGGATACGCTTACCTGGTGCCTTTCGTGGAAGAGGATGACCATTTCCTCCTGAAGACCATCATTCCCAGTCGGAAGGCCACGCGGGACTTCATCGCGAAGGAGTCAGACGATGTCTAAGCTCGATCCCTACGAACTCGAAGTGCTCGAAGCCTATGAGTCGGGCAAGCTCAAGCCCAGCGCCGGCAGCGCCGAGTTGCAACGCCTGCGTGCTGCGGCCCGAACCACGGCCCTCAAAGACAAGCGCGTGAACATCCGCCTGTCTTCTGTGGATTTGCTGAACATCCAGGCGAAAGCCCTTGAAGAGGGCATGCCGTACCAGACGCTGATCGCCAGCGTCCTGCACAAGTACGTCACCGGCAAGCTGTCCGAAACCCGCCCGCCTGCGGCCGTCGCCAAGCGGCGCGCAACCCCTCGCTCAAGCTGACCCGCTGCGGCGGTCCGCGCCAGCCATTGCTCCGCCCCTACTCCGCCTTGAACCCGATCCCCCGCAGCACCGCCCCCACCCGCTCGTACTCCGCCTTCAACCCGGCGGCCAGTTCGTCCGGGCTGCGGGGGCTGCCGACTTCGAAGCCCAGCTCCTGCAGGCGGCTGCGCAGCGCCGGCTGCTGCAGGGCGGCCAGCGCGGCGTCGCGCAGGCGGGCCTGGGCGGCGGCGGGTACGTCCGGGGGGCACCACAGGCCCATCCAGGACAGGGCTTCCAGGCTCGGGTAGCCCAGCTCGGTGAAGGTAGGCACGTCGGGCAGCACGGGCGAGCGCCGGGGCAGGCTGACGGCGAAGGCGCGCAGCTTGCCGGCGCGGATCAGCGGCAGGCTGGTGCCGATGCCGTCGAACATCAGCGGCACGTGGCCGCCCATCACGTCGGCCAGCGCGGGGGTGCTGCCCTTGTAGCCGACGTGCTGCAGGTCGATACCGGCAGCCTGGTTGAGCAGCAGGCCGAGCACGTGGCTCAGGGTGCCGGGGCTGTAGGAGGCCACGTTGACCTGGCCGGGGCGGGCCTTGACGTGGGCGATCAGCTCAGCCAGGTTGCGCGCGGGTAGGCCGGGGTGGCCGACCAGCACCAGGCCGCCGCGGGCCAGCTCGGCCAGGGGACGCAGCTCTTTGGCCATGTCGAGCCGCAGCTTGACGATGTGCGGGATCTCGCTGACCAGCGAGCTGACGCCCACCAGCAGGGTGTGGCCGTCGTGCGGGGCCTGCACCAGGTCGCCCACCGCCAGCGCGCCAGCGGCGCCGGGCTTGGGCTCGACGATGGCGCTCTGGCCCAGCGCGCGGGCAAGCGGGTCGGCGACGAGGCGGGCGATCAGGTCGGCGGTGGCGCCGGCCGGGCCGGCGGCGATCAGGCGCAGCGGCCTGGTCGGAAAGGTCCCCCCCTGTGCCCGCACCGCGGGACCGGCCATCCAGGCCAGGGCAGCGGCGCCCAGCAGGTGACGACGGACAAGGCTCGGGGGTCGGGTCATGGGCGGATTCTCGCGGGAGTTTCAGGGAAGGTTGCCCTCAGGCGAGCCAACGCATCAGAACGAGCGCCAGCGCGGCGAGGAAGAGGGTTTCACCCAGCATCAGGGCGACGGGCTTGAGGCCGACGGTGGCGAGATCGCGCAGCTGGGTCTTCATGCCGATGCCGGCCATCGCGGTGACGAGGCACCAGCGCGAGGCCTCGCTGCCCGCGGCCTGGGCCCAGCCGGGCACCCAGCCGGTGCTATTGACGGCGACCAGCAGCGCAAAGCCCACCGCGAAGCCGGGCAGCAGGGGCGGGCGCGCGCCGGCGGGCTCGCCCGGCACGGCGCTGCTGCCGTTGCTGCTGAGTGCGGCCGCCCGGCGGGTGAGGGTGGCGGCCAGCAGGATCACCGGCAGCAGCATGGCCACGCGCAGCAGCTTGACCAGCGTGGCGGCGTCGCCCGCCTCGCGCGAGATGCCGTAGCCGGCGCCGACCACCTGCGCCACGTCGTGGATGGTGGCGCCGAGGAAGATGCCGGCCGCGCGCGGCGACAGGCCCAGGGCCTGGGTGAGCATCGGGTAGGCCACCATCGCGAAGGTGGACAGGGCCGACACGCCGATCACGGTGAACAGGGTGGCGCGCTCCTTCTGCGGGTGGACCGGCAGCGCAGCCGACAGCGCCAGCGCCGCCGAGGCACCGCAGATGGCGGTGGCGCCGCCGGTGAGCAGGCCGAACAGACCCTGGAAGCCCAGGCGCCGGGCCGCCAGCATCGACAGCGCAATGGTCAGCGCCACGCACAGCAGCACCAGCAGCACCGGCCCCCAGCCCAGCGCCACCACCTGCGCCAGCGTGATGCGCAGGCCCAGCAGCGCCACGCCAATGCGCAGCAGCGTGCGGCCGCAGAAGGCGATGCCCGGCCCGCAGGGGCCCTGCTCGGAGAGGAAGTTCATCGCCAGCCCCAGCAGCAGGGCGAACAGCAGCGTCGGTGCGCCGTAGTGTTCGCCCAGGAAGCCGGCCGCGGCAGCGACGACGGCGCAGGCCATGACGCCGGGGAAAAGCCTTGGGATGAGGCTGCGCAGCCGGTCGGCAGCAGGCGCCGGGGTGAGGTCGGCAGGTTGAAGAGGCATCGCAGCGGGGGCTCAGGCGGTGGCCGGGCGGGCCGGCAGTAACTCGGCGGGGGGCAGCGGCTCGGCGGCCCGGGCCTTGTCGGCCTCGTAGCTTCGGGCGGCCAGCAGGAAGGCCGCGGCGGCGCCCAGGGCGGCCAGCGGCAGCACGCTGAGGGCGGTCACGAGGCCGAGCGCATCGGACAGCACGCCGGCCAGGAAGGGCCCGGCGGCCAGGCCGAAGAGGTTCTGGAACAGCGCCAGCACCGATGCGCCGGTGGCACGCACGCCAGGGTGGACGACGTCGATCACGATGGCCGTGACCGGCCCGACCGTGCAGGTGGCCAGGAAGCCACCCAGTGCGATGGCGGCAAACTGCTGCGCGGGCGGCACCCAGGCAACGGCGGCCACCAGCACGGCCATCGAGACCAGGCAGAGCAGCGCCATCATGGCGAGCTTGCGGCGCGGCGTGCGCAGGCCGGCCCGGTCGACCACCGCGCCCCAGACCACCGCGCCGGCCGCACCGCAGAGCACCACCAGTGCCGCCTGCACGCCGGCCTGGGCGGGGGCGACGCCGTGCACCCGGTTCAGGAAGCTGGGCAGCCAGGCCCACAGCGCCGACACCACGATGAGCTGGGCCGCACCGCCCACGCAGACCCAGAACATGCTGCGCGAGCGCGCCAGCAGCCGCACGATGTGGGCCGCAGCCTCGCCCAGCGACTGGCGCCTGGCCTCCAGCGCGGGAGCCATCGCCACGGTCGGGTAGTCGCGCACCTTCAGGTAGAGCAGGGCCAGCAGCAGGCCCGGCAGGCCGACCACGCCGAAGGCGGCCTGCCAGCCCCACCGTGCGGCGATCAGCCCGCCCAGCAGCACGCCCAGCACCGAGCCCACCGAGGCCGAGGCGAAGAAGCCGGCCAGCAGGGCCCCGCGCATGCGCGCCGGGAAGTGGCTGGCGATCAGCGCCGAGCCCACCGCGCCGTAGCCGGCCTCGCCCAGCCCCACCACACCGCGCAGCGCCAGCAACACGCCATAGCTGCGCGCCCACATGCACGAGAGCGTGGCCAGGCTCCACAGCGTGGCCATGGTGGCGATGCTGCGCACCCGGCTGACCCGGTCGGCGAACAGCGCCACCGGCAGCGCACCCAGGGCGACGGTGACCGACACCACCGAGACCAGCGCGCCGAGCTGCTTGTCCGACAGGCCCCATTCGGCCTTGAGGTGGGGAAACAGCGAGACGATGACCTGGCGGTCGACGTAGTCGAACACCATCAGGGCGATCGTCATCGCGAAGGCGAACCAGGCCGGGCCGCGGCCGTACAGGTAGCCGTCGGCCGCGGAGGGCTTCGCTCCGTTTTCCATCGCGTGCAGGTCCATCGTGCTTGTCTCCGGGTGGCCCTCTGTCGGGGCGAGTCGTCGGGGCGGATCGTCGGGACCGGGCGGCGCGTGGGCCTCCGGACTGCTGGGCTGCTGCAGAGAGATCAGAGCGTCAGCACGGTGGCGCCGGTGGTCTGGCGGGATTCGAGCGCGCGGTGCGCATCGGCGGCGCGCTCCAGCGGGAACTCCTGCTGCGGCTCACCGACGATGCGCCCGGCCAGCACGTGGCTGAACAGCTCGTCGGCCATCGCCAGCATGTGGCTGCGCGGCGTGGCGTAATGGACCATGGCCGGGCGGGTCAGCCAGATCGAGCCCTTGACGGCCAGCAGCGTGGTGTCGACCACCACCGGGCCGGAGGTGGTGCCGTTGCTGACCAGCGTGCCGCGCAGGGCCAGGCTGTCCAGCGAGGCCATCAGCGTGTCCCGGCCCACCGAGTCGTAGACCACCGGCACGCCTTTGCCGCCGGTGATCTCCCGCACCCGCCGCGGGATCTCGCGCACCAGGTCCTCGGGCGTCATGCCGCCGGTGACGATGGTGTGCGCGCAGCCGTGTGCGCGCGCCACCTCGGCCTTGGCCTCGCTGCTGACGGTGCCGATCATCGTCACGCCCAGTGCGCGCGCCCACTGGCAGGCCACCAGGCCCACGCCGCCAGCGGCCGCGTGGTAGAGGATGGTCTCGCCGCCCTGCAGCGGGAACACCTGGCGGAACAGGTACTGCGCCGTCAGGCCCTTCATCATCAGCGTGGCGGCGCTGCGGTCGCTCACGCCGTCGGGCAGCGGGATCAGCACCTCGGCGGGCATCACCCGCACGTCGCTGTAGGCGCCCTGGGGCCCCAGCAGGTAGCCGACGCGGTCGCCCGGCCGGACGAAATCGACGCCCTCCCCCACCGCCTCGACCACGCCCACGGCGTCCGAGCCCAGCCCGGCCGGCAGCGGGTGCGGGTAGCGGCCGGTGCGGAAGTAGATGTCGATGAAGTTCACCGCCACGTAGCGGTGGCGCAGGCGCACCTGGCCGGGGCCGGGGTCGCCGACCTCGACGGTTTCGAGGTTCAGCACCTCGGGGCCGCCGGTCTGGTGGAAGCGGATGGCACGGGCCATGGGAGTCCTCAACAAGGGTCAGTGCGCGGCCGACAGCCGCGCGATGAAGTCATGGGCCGCCGGCCAGGGGCCGTAGCCCGAGGCCGGGTTCAGGTGGCCGACCGACCCGAGGTCGGCCTGCTCGCTGCCCCAGTCGGCGGCCAGCTGGGCCACCCGCTCGAAGCGGCCCAGCGGGTCGTCCTGGCTGGCGGCGACGATGCTGCGAAACGGCAGCCGCTGGCGCGGCACCGGCAGCCAGCCGGCGTCGTCCAGGGCGGCGATCGTCGGGTAGCCCTCGGGCATCGGCGACTCGAAGTCGGGTGGCGTGGCCAACAGTGCGCCCACCACCGCGCCATGCACCGAGCGCGCGGCCTGCTGCGCCGAAGCCGACGACTGGGCCCAGCGGGCCCAGTGCGCCACCATGAGGCAGCCGCCGCTGTGCGCAACGATGACGATCGGGCCGGCGATGGACTGCACGGCGCGCTCAATGGCGTCGATGCGCGCATGCACGTCGAGGTCGCTGCGGCCCATCGGCGGCACGCTGCGCACGCGCGGCAGCTCGGCTTCGAGCAAGGTCTGCCAGTGCTGCGCGACGGCATCGCGCAGCCCCGGCACGATCAGGACGGTCGGCTCGTCCATCAGGCGTGTTGCAGGAAGCCGCGCTGGCCATGCCGGCGGTTCGGCGCGAAGCCGTTCTTCGCCAGCGTCTGCTCGGCGCTGCCGTAGAACTCGCCGATGCGGTAGATGCGGCGGGCCTCCTTGCCGTCGGCCACGGGGCGGCCGAACTCGCGGCTGATGCGCACCAGCTGCTCGATCTGCCGCACCGTGCCCATCTTGGCCTGGCGGTCCTGCTGCCAGATGTTGTCCTCGATGCCGCAGCGCACGTGCAGGCCCATCGCGATGGCCATCATGTTGAGCGGCAGCACGTTGAGCATGCTGGTCTCCAGCGTCAGCACCGCGCCGTCGGGCACCGCGCGCACGAAGTTGGCCAGGTTGTAGAGGTTGGGCGCATCGAACCCGCCGCCGATGGCCACCCAGGTCAGGATCAGCGGCACGTTGCACACGCCGCGGCGCATCATGCGTTCCACCGTCTCCAGCTGCGTGATGTTGGCGAGCTGGAAGTGGGTCTGGATGCCCTTGGCCGACAGGCGGCGGATGTGCTCCTCGACCCACTCCGGGCCGGCGGGAATCGTCATCTCGCGGTAGGCGCGGTAGCCGGCCGGGCTGGCCAGCGAGGTGCCGGCGATGTCGGCCTCGCACATCTGCTCGACCACGTTCATCTGGTTGGTGTTGATCGCGATCGTCACCTGGTCGGGCGTGGGCAGCAGCTCAGCCAGCATGTGGCGCGTGTCGTCGGAGAGCCACTTGGCGACCTCGCCGTCGCCCTCCGGCGCGAAGCTGATCGAGCCGCCCACCTGCAGGATCAGGTCCGGCACCCGGGCACGGATGCCGGCCAGCAGCTCGTTGAACTTGGACAGGCGCTTGCTGCCCTTGCCGTCCTCCTCCCGCACATGCAGGTGCAGCACGGTGGCACCGGCGTTGTAGCAGTCCACCGCCTTCTGGATCTGATCGGCCATCGACACGGGGATGTCCTCGGGAAAGTCCGAGGGCATCCACTCCGGCCCGTAGGGCGCGCAGGTGATGACGAGGGGTTCCTGGTTCTCGGGGAAGAGCGAGCCGTCTTGGAAGTTCATGGTGTGATGTCCTTGAGCAAGGGGGATTGCGAGGCCTGTTGCTTGGCCTGTTGCTTGGCCTGTTGCGAGGTGTGTGTCCAGCTTCCCGCCGCGGATCCGGCTCCGCCGGTCCGCTGGCGGACGGCCCCCAAGGCCCACGCAGTGGGCCCCTGCGGGGCCCGGGGGTACCGAGCGCCAGCGAGGTTGGGGGTTAACCCTTTATCCCGGCGCGTTCCATCTTTCGGTGGCAGGGCGGGTAGTCCATCACCGCGTAGTGCTGGGTCGAGCGGTTGTCCCACATGGCCATCGAGTTGGGCTGCCAGCGCCAGCGCACCTGGTACTCAGGGATGAAGGCCTGGCTGAGCAGGTAGCGCAGCAGGTCGGAGCCGCCGTGCGTGAAGTCCTGGCCCACGCGCACGTTCTCGGCGGTGTGGAAGTTGGTGAAGTGGGTGGTGAAGCCGTTGACGAAGAGGATCTTCTCGCCCGTCTCGGGGTGGGTGCGCACCACCGGGTGCTCGGCGTCGGGGTACTGCGCCTTGAGCGCCAGGCGCTTCTCGATGGGCATCGCGGCGCCGAAGGTGGCCTCGATGCTGTGGCGGGCGCGCAGGCCGGCGATCTGCGTCTGGATGTGCTCCGGCAGTCGCTCATAGGCCAGCACCATGTTGGCCCACATGGTGTCGCCCCCCACCGGCGGGCACTCCACGCAGCGCAGCACGCAGCCGAAGGGCGGCTTCTCGCGCCAGGTGGCGTCGGTGTGCCAGGAGTTCTCGTAGCGGTCGTTGGGCGTGTCCGGGTTCTTGTAGATGCGCACCAGCCCGGGGTGGTCGGGGTCGCTGCCGGCCACGGGGTGGTCTTCCAGCTCGCCGAAGTGGCGGGCGAAGGCCACATGCTCGGCGCGCGTGATGTCCTGGTCGCGGAAGAACAGCACGCGGTGGCGCAGCAGCAGTGCGCGGATCTCCGCCACCAGGGCCGGGTCGCGCGAGGCGACGCCAAGGTTCACGTTGGACAGCTGCGCGCCGATGGCGCAGGTCAGCGGCTCGACGCGCAGGGCCGGCCGCACGACGGCGGGGGCTTCGGGGGTGGTAACTGAAGCGGCACTGGGAGCGGCAACGGACATGGGCTTGTCTCCATCGTGGCGGCCGCGGCCAGGTTGGCTTTGCGGCTCGGGATGGCGACAAGGTTAGGCAGTCAGTCGCTCGGGATCCCCCCCGGCGAGGAGGGGGATCGGGGGGTGGGGCACCGCGGGTGGGGACTCAACCCTCGACTTCGAGCAGGCCGAGGATGCGGGCGCGCTGCACGACCTGCTTGCGCGTGCCGGCGTCCAGCTTGGCGAAGAGGTTCTTCATGTGCCACTTGATGGTTTCCTCGCCCACCTGCATCGCCAGGCCGATCTCCTTGTTGGAGAGGTTGCGCGCCAGCAGGACCATCACCTCGCGCTCCTTGGGGGTCAGCGCCATGCTGGGCGCCGCGCGGGGGGCCGTCTCGGCAGGCGGCGGCGGCAGCGGGGCACGCATCGGCGCGGCCAGCGGGCCCGGGCCACCCAATGGCAGCCCAAACGGCTGGCCGCCTGCGTCGCGCAGGCCCCGTGGTTCGCGGCCGGACTGCCGCACCCAGTCGCCCAGCGCAGGGTGCGCGTCATCGAACACCCGCGCCAGCCCGGCCGACTGCGCCAGGTCGGCTACCTCCTGCATCCGCGCGCGGCTGTCCTCGCCACAGCGGTCGAGCACAAAGGCGCGCAGCCCCACCAGCTCGATGTGCAGCCGCCCCAGCCGGCACAGCCGCGCCAGCGCGTCGGCCCGCTCCAGCGGCAGCTCGGCCGCCCGCCAGGCCTGTGCGGCGATGGCGGCATGCCCCTGCGCCAGATCGCGCAGCAATTGCACGCTGCGCCGCCACAGGGGGCCCTCCGGCAGGCCGGGCTCGGCCAGCAGGGCGTCCATCTGCTCGCACAGGGCGCGGCAGGTCTCGGCACGGAAGCGCCGGGCATGCAGGCGCACCTGGTCGGCCAGGCTGGCCAGGCGCAGCCGCGGCAGCGCCCGGATCTGCCCCACCGCCTCCAGCGCGCCCAGCAACTCCAGCGCACGCGGCTCGTCCCCAGCCGCCCCGGCGATGCGCGCCAGCGTGCGATAGGCCAGCAGCACGGCCTCGGGTACGCCGCTGCGCTCCAGCACATCCAGGCGGTTGGCCAGCAGGGCGGCGGCTTCGCCGGGCAGCCCCTTCTCCCAGGTGGCGGCGGCCAGCAGCGCGGCCAGCATGCTGGGCAGCGGGGCCCGGCGGCCCAACTCGGCCTCGGCACGCGCCAATGCCGGTCGCAGGACCCGCTCGGCCAGCAGCACCTGGCCCTCCCAGAGGTGGGTCAGGCCGATGATGAACTCGCCCCACCGGTCAAGGTGGCCCTGCGCCGCCCCCAGGGCCCCGCCAGCTGCCTCCTGCGGGGCCTGCTGCTGGCGGCGCCGCGCCAGCGCCGGCTGGCCCTCCAGCAGGGTGCGGAAGGCGGTGCGATTGGCGTGCACCTGCTGCAGCAAGGGGTCCTGCAGCAGCGAGGCATCCGGCCAGGGCGCGAAGTGGTCGACGAAACGGTCCGGCTCGTCGGCAAAGATGGCGGCGCCGCCGCGGATCAGGGCGCACTCGCAGCGCAGGGCATCGTCCACGCCGTCCTGGGCAAGCAGGCGCACGATGAGCCGCTCGGCCTCCAGGTGGCGCTCGCTCAGGGCCAGCGACCAGGCCGCGGCCAGCAGCAGGCGCGGGCGGCGGTCCAGCTCGGCCGGCGGCAGGCGCGCCAGCCAGTCGAGCACGGCGCCCTGGCGGCCGCGCGCCATGATGGAGTCGTAGAGGCTGCGCTCCAGCAGGCCGTAGGCACGCTCGGTCTCTCCGGCCGCCCAGGCATGCCGGGCCGCAGGCTCCACCTGCCCATGCGCGGCCAGCCAGTCAGCGGCGCGGCGATGCAGCTCGTCCTGCTCGGGCCGCGGCAGCGCAGCCAGACGCTGGCGCAGCGCATCGCGTGCCAGGGTGTGCATGCGCAGCCACTCGCCACCCTCGCTGGCGGCCAGGATGGGGGTGTCCCGGGCGAGGCGGGTGAGGCGTTCGACAGCCGTTGCCGCTCCCGCCGTGGCGCCCATGACGGCATCGCACAGCTGCGGATGCAGCGCCTCCAGTGCGGCGATGCGCACGAGGAAGTCCAGGTCACTGGGCACCAGGTTGGCCAGCAGCAGCGCCACCAGGTGCTCGCGCAGGCCCCCGCTGCCGTGCGCCGCCATGGCGGCCACCTCACTGCGCGCGTCCTGCCCGCCAGCAAGCACGGTCAGCGCCAGCTGCAGGCCCAAGGGCCAGCCCTCGGTGAGTTCGTGCAGGCGGGCGGCAGTGTCGGCGTCGAGCCGGTCGCCGCAACGGGCCTGCGCCAGCGCCAGGGTCTCGTCGAGTTCGAAACGCAGCTGCACCGGCCCCAGCAGCCGACAGTGCCCGTAGGTGAGCAGGTCATCGACGCCAAGCTGGCAGTCGCTGCGCGCAGCCACCACCATGCGCAAGTTCGGCGGCGCATTGCGCAGCAGGTAGCCCAGCGCGTCGCGCGCGCCGCCGCCCAGGTGGTCTGCTTCGTCGACGATCAGCACCAGGTCCAGCGCCGCCTGAGCCACCTCGGCCAGCCAGACCGTGCAGCCCTCCAGGTCACCCGGGGTGGCCGCATCGAGCAGGGTATGCCCGAAGGCCGGCCGCGCCGCGCCCACGCGCACCGACAGCGCCAACGCGTGCAGCAGCCGGGCCGCATCGTCCACGCCCTGCGCCGACAACCAGGCCACGGCACTCCCGCGTGCCAGGTACTCGCGCCGCCATTGCGCCAGCAGCGAGGTCTTGCCGAAGCCCCCTGGCGCCTGCACCAGGATGCCGCGCTGCTGCCGCCCGGTCCCCCCCTCGATGGCCAGGCGCCCACGCGTCAGCTGCTGCCGCGGCACGCGCGGCGGAGTCACCTTGAGCAGCAGGTCGTCGGGGAGTGGGGCGGAGCCAGGAGCGGAAACGAAGGACACGACGGCGGAATGGAGCGCTGTGAAGGCCGATGCGGCGCATCCTAGACGCGGGGGGTGTGGCCCTCCACTAGGGTCTGCGAGCCCCCCCCGCCAGGAGTGGGTTACCCCGGCCAGGCACCTCCTAGCATGCATCGCAGGGTCGACCGCCAGCCCCGCTTGCAGCCCCGCTCTGGAGAATCGCCATGTACCGTCACCTGCTGGTGCCCATCGATGCCACCGATCTGTCGGTCGAGGTGGTCGGCAACGCCGTCGCGCTGGCCCGCTCGCTGGGCGCGCGCATCACCTTCTTCCACGTCGTGGCCGACCACGCCGGCTCGCTGCGTGGCGAGGCCGAGTTGCTGCGCGCTGCGGCACCGGCAGACTACGACTACGCCGTCGCAGGCAAGGCGCGCGAGTTGCTCGCCAAGGCCGAAGCCGCCGCCCGCGCCTTCGGCGTGCCCTGCGAGCCCTTGCACGCCGTCGGCAATCAACCGGCCGCGGCCATCATCGCCGCGGCACGCGCGCGCGGCTGCGACCTGATCTTCATGGCCTCGCACGGCAAGCGCAGCCGCATCGGCATGGCGCTGGCGTCGGAAACGCTGGCGGTGCTGATGAATGCCGGCCTGCCGGTGCTGGTGTCCTCCACCGGCGAGCGCCGCGCACCGGCGCGGGCCATTGCGGTGATCCGCGACGAGCACCGCTCGCTGGCGGCCGTGCTGCACGCCTGGATGCACCTGCTGGCGCAGGCCCGCAGCGCCGGCACGGACCCCGACGTCGCGCTGATGCGCTCGATCGTGCAGTATCTGCGCGCCTTCCCGTTGCGGCTGCACCACCCCAAGGAGGAGGCCTTCCTGTTCGCCCGCCTGCGCGAGCGCGCCCCGGCCGTTGCGATCGAACTCGATGAGCTGGCGCGCCAGCACGAGCGCGATGTGGTGCTGGTCGATGAACTCGCAGGGCTGGTCGAAGCGCTGGCCACCGCCAGTGACGATACCGAGCGAATGGACGGCCGGCAGGCGCTCGAACAAGCTGTTGGACGCTATGCCACCTTCCTGTGGGAGCACATGGGCCGCGAAGAAGGCGTGATCCTGCCAGCGGCCCAGCAGCACCTGCTCGAAGAGGACTGGATCGGCATCGATGCGGCCTTCGCGGCCAACGGCGACCCCCGCCTCGACACCGACCTGGACCGCGAGTACAAGCGCCTGTTCTCGCGCATCGTCAACTTGTCGGCGCCCTGAGCTCGGAACCCGCCGCAGACCTACCTACAAACTCCTTGCGCGACAACCGCTTACGTGTGGCGACCGACACGGGGCGACACCCCGTGAACCATCAAAGTAAGACGATGTCGTATTGCTCGGATCTGAAAACAATTTCCTGAAAAAACAACAACTTACGGATGATGTTCTCGAATCTTGCGGTCCTGGCTACCCGCCTGGCTACCCGGGAGGTCCGGGACGCAGTGCTGCGTCCTGGGTCTACCCAAGGCAACCGGGCGCATCTGGCATTGTGAATCCAGTGGATGCCGTGGAGCGGTCACGTTGAGAGCCGGGCGGCCATCTTCTTTGTCGTCGCCCGAACAAAGCGCTCGAGCCGCTCGGCCAGGGTCTGTGCGGACGGCGCCAAGCCTGGCGCCACCTCTTGGACCGCCTGAGCCAGTGCGGCCGGCAGGCGTTCCGCCATCTCGCTGGCCTGTCGCACCACGAACCGAGGCTGCATGCCGAGCTGCCTGGCCATCTGTGCCAAGTGGTCCGTAGTCATCTCACCGGGCATGACTTCGCCGCCGATGGCAAAGGCGAATTCGTTCGACAACCCAGGGTACAGCCTCGTGCACATCAGGTCGTAGAACGGCGTCAGCATCACACCCCGGTCAGGCAGGCTGTAGATCGACAGGTTCTTGGCGTGGCTGTCGTTGTTGCCCACGTACAGGTTGAAGAACACCCAGCGCATCAGGAGGCGCAGATCGACGGCGGGTTGCGAGCTGTACCGGCGGATCAGTTCGGCACAGCTGGCCAAGCCTGGGCCGCCCTCCTTCTCGTACTTTCGGTCCGAAACGGTGCCGGCCAGCTGGCACAGGTCGTACTGCACCAGACGAGCCAGCGTGCCGTCGGCGCGCAACTGGCGGTCGAAGCGGCGCACAACGCAGGCTTCGGTGTGCGCCTCATAGAAGACCTCAGCCGTCGGCAGTCCCACCAGCGCAGCCGCGCGCATCACGATGACCTCGTTCGCCGCCGAGTGCCAGACCTTGGCCAGGCGCCGGATGTTGGGCTTGAGGATGTGGGTCGAGGGCGATGTTCCCTTGGGCAGCCGCGGCACGCCGTCGTCGAAGATCGCCAGGCCGGTCTTGTCCTGCGCCCCGGCCAGCGAGATGCGGGCGCCTGGCTCGTGGATGTCGATCGCAGAGGCCGACCGCTTGGCCAGGATGGCTGCGATGGCTTCCCAGGTCGTGGCCTCATAGCGAGGCGGCTCCGGCGTCTGCCCGGGCGCCACCAGCACGAAGGCACCCGCGGTGTCGCCAGCCACCTCCAGCAGCAGCGAGAACAGGGTGGACGCCTTGCGCTGGGCCGCCAGGTAGTCGCGCAGTTCACCCTCGGGCAGCAGGTTCTCGAAGAAGGCCTGCACCTCGGGCGTGGCTTGCGGGCCGGGCTGCACCGGGATGGCGGCCAGCGACATGCGATGGGGGTGACCCAGCCACGCAGGTGCGTACTCGAAGGCCAGCGGCAGGCTGTCGTGCACGACGCCGACCAGGTCGTTGCCGTAGTAAACGTCCAGCCGGTCAGGCCTTGGCTGCATCACCCGCTCCTCAAAGCGACGATGCCGACCGAGAGGCCTTGGTGCGCACCACCACCTCCAGGCCCAGCAGGTCCATGAGATCGAGCACCTTCTGCAACTGCACCGTCGGCTTGCCGTTTTCCAGGTCCACGATGAAACGGTTGCCGGTGTTGCCCAGGCCGGCCAGGTCGAGCTGTTTCAAGGCCAGCCGCTTGCGCTGCTCGCGGATGACGGCACCCAGCTCGACGGAGGAGCGGATCGGAGTGTCCGTACTCACTGAGTTACCGATCGGCAACAATTGACCCGAGGGCAGCATGGCAGGCTCTTGAAGTTACCTTTCGGTCATTTTCGACATCGACCTACTGGAGGTCAAGTTGAAAGTGACCGATCGGTAACCGACTGGCCCGACTGTGTGCATGCGTCAATCGCATCCATCCGGTCAAGTCTCATTGAATTGCCATAGCTTCTATGCCCGGGTCGATTCTGTCTCGCGGGGTGACCCGTAGGTCACTTCTCGCGCGCGGTGTACGTGAGGGCAGCAGCCAATCCCGATACCCCCCTCACAGCGCCCCCTTTCCTCCCCTGACGTACCGCAGCGGCCCACCTACCCTTCATCCAACCGCTCGCACCTCCAGCGAGCGCCAGGAAGGGAATCTGGGCCATGTGCGTCACTCCCCTTGCTCCGCTGCGTACCACTTCAGGCCGGTGGCAGCCCCAGCGCCTCGCGGCCGGCTCACTGGCCTTCACCCTGGCCCTGCCCGCCGCAGCCTGCTGGGAAGCCGCCGGCCAGCGCTACGGCGTATCGCCCGAGCTGCTGCACGCCATCGCCCAGGCGGAATCCAGCCTCGACCCCCTGGCGGTCAACCGCAGCCATTGGCAGCGCACCGGCAGCTACGACATCGGCCTCATGCAGATCAACAGCAGCCACCTGCCCAGGCTGGCCCAGCTCGGTATCCGCGAGGCAGATCTCTTCGACCCCTGCACCAACATCCAGGTCGGTGCCTGGTTGCTGGCCGATTCCTTCTCGCGCCACGGGCAGAACTGGAACGGTGTCGGTGCCTACAACGCCGCCTGCTCGCGGCTGCGCGGTTCGGACTGCCGCCGTGCCCGCACCCGCTACGCCTGGCGCGTGCACCAGCGTCTGGTCGCCACTTCTGCGCAGGAGCGGCCGCAATGAGCACGCCACGGACCACCCACCGCGTCGCGCTGGCCGGCTCCTCGCTGCTCGCCACGCTGCTGGCAGCTTGCACATGGCCCGGCGTCGAACAGGACCCACCCGCCCTGCCCTCGCGGCCCGACACGGCCACGCTTGGCCAGCGCGTGGCCCAGCTGGGCTTCCAGAGCGATGCGGCCTTTGGGGTCTGCACGCCGCCCCATTGCCCCTCGGTCACGCCCAAGACCCTTGCGGCGGCAGCGCCAGCTCCCGTGGCGACGGAGGCGGTCGACCAGGAACCCGCCCGGCGGGACAGGCCCGCCCCATCGACACCGCCAGCAAGCAGCGCCGCAGCGGATTCAACCGAGACACTTTCGGGGCCCGTCGAAGCGCCGGTGCCACCCGTCGTCACGCCACCGCCCACACCCCGCCGGTTGACGCTGTTGTTCGGCTCGAACAGCGCCGACCTGACAGCGGCCCACCGAAGCCAACTGAAGCAGGCTCTCAACGAACTGCGTCGCGTGGACCGGCTGGTGATTTCCGGCCGCACGGACGACCAGGGCAGCGAGCGACTCAATCAGGCACTGGCTGTGAGCCGCGCCTTGGCCATCCGCCGTCACCTGCTGGCGCTGGCGCCGGACCTGCCGGCACGCATCGAGATCGATGCCCGTGGGCGCTGCTGCTACGTCGCGGCCAACACCGACGAAGACGGCCGGGCGCGCAACCGCCGCGTCGAGCTGCTCTACACGCCGCCCGGCGTCAGGTCCTGAGCGGCCCACCAAAACCCTGAGCGACCGGCCGTTCCGTTGATCCCGCCCGCGCCGGGCTTCGGCGCAATTCGTTCCAGGAGATGTCCCATGCTGACCCCGTCCTCCCGCTGCCGCATTGCACTGCGCAAGTCCCGCGAGCGCCTGGCGCTGTTGGCCCTGCTGCTGCTCGGTGCCATGGCGGTCGCCCCAAGCCATGCGCTGGACCTCGTGGCCTTCTCCGGCATCACCGGGCCGATGACCTCGGCCCTCACGCAGATCGCGGCACTCGGCCCGGGCATCAAGGCGCTGGTCGGCTTCGTGGGCTTCGTGGTCGCCCTGATCTCGCTGGCGGCGCTGCGCAACTTCGGGCCGGTGCTGTTCTACGTGGGCTTGGCGATCTTCGGCGCCGTGGGCCTGGTGATCTCCGGCGCCATCATGGGTGCGGTCATCTGACCGCGCGCTACGGGACTCGGAGCCCCGCCATGCAGGCCGACACCTACATCCCGCGCCGCCTGGACGACCAGTGGAAGATCGGCTTCTGGGACGTTGACGTCGCCGCCCCGGTGCTGTTCTTCGTCTTCGTCGGCTACTTAGCGGGCACACGCATCGCCTTCGCGGCCAGCCTGGGGGCGGGTCTGCTGCTGTCGCGCGCCATCGCCCGGCTCAAGGCGGACAAACACCCGGCCTTCGCCATCCACTGGCTGTACTGGCACCTGCCCACCAGCCCCTTGACGGCCATGTCGGTCACGCCGCCCTCGCACCTGCGGCGCATGGTCGGCTGATGAGGAGCCAATGCCATGGACTTCCATCGACTGGATGGTGACCTCAAGGAGCTGCGGCGCCGCAACCGCAGTCTGGCCTGGGGCATCGGCCTGCTCGCCGCCGGGCAGGTCGTGGCCCTGCTGGTGATCCTCAACCTGCTGGGCACGACGCGGACCGTGGTGGTCCCTCCCTCGCTCAACAAGAGCTTCTGGGTCACCCGGGACCGGGCCAGCAGCGAGTACCTGGAGCAGATGGGCGCTTTCCTGGCCTGGCTGGTGCTGGATGTGACCCCGGCGTCGATCGACTGGAAGAAGGATCTCCTGCTGGGCTACGTCGAGCCGGCACAGTACGGCGCGCTCAAGACCCGCCAGGAGGTCGAGGCCGAGCGCCTCAAGCGCATCAACGCGGCCACGCTGTTCGCACCCCAGCAGCTGATTGCCAGCGAGGACGCGCAGAGCGTGGTCGTGCGCGGCCGTCTGCGCACGCTGGTCAACGGGATGGAAACCGCGAACGAAAGCAAGTCCTACCGGCTGGAGTTCGGCTACGCAGGGGCACGCATGCACCTGCTGAGCTTCAAGGAGGTTGGTGATGCCAAGTGATCGCACCCGGGCACGCCACTGGTCGCATCTGACGCTGCTCGCACCGCTGTTCTGCGCCGGCTCCGTGCAGGCCCTGCAGTCCATCGACGCCCGCGACGGCGTGGCCACCGAAGCCCTGCTGTCGATGAAGGAGCCCACGCGCATCCGCATCGAGGGCCATGCCATCACCGAGGTCTTCGGCAACCTCTACGCCAGCCGCTGCGATTCGGGCGCGGGATCGGCAGCGTCCCTCGCCGGCAGCCTGGGGGGGTGGAACGACGTCGACTGCGCCCGGCCTCTCCGCGGGCCCGGTCAACCCCTCCGGCGAGCTGGTGGTCGAGTGCGATCGAGACAAGGGCGAGATCTACATCCGGCCAGTGAGTAACGGCACCAAGCCGATCAACCTCTTCGTCTCGTCGGCCCAGGCCACCTACACCCTGCTGCTGCGCCCCGCCGACATCCCGGCCGACACCATCGTGATCCGCGACCGGACCACCCGGTCCAGCTCGCCACGTGCCCCGGGTGCCCCGGAAGGTCCGGCGCCAAGCCACTTGCGTTCGATGAAGGCGCTGCTGGTGGCGATGGCCGGCGACCGGGTGCCCCCTGACATCCGCGTCGAGGAGGTCGGCCGACCGGTGCAGCTCTGGGCAGAGGCCCGGCTTTTCCTCGCGCGGCGCTTCGAGGGGCGCGACCTGGTCGGCGAGAAGTACCTGCTCCAGAACGTCAGCAGCCAGCCCAGCCGCATCAGCCTGGACCGGGCCTTCAACCTCGCTTCCCACATCGACGGCATCTGGCTGGCCCGTGCCCCGGCATTCACCGTGAGCCGGTGTACCCAATGTGGCTGCGACCACCTCGCCGCGATCGGCACACCCCTGCTCACGCATGCCGAGTGTCCGTTCTGAAAGCTGATGGCACGCATTGATCATGACCCGCGCATCCAGGCTTCGTACCGAGACCGGAGGGGGCAGGCGCCTGACGACCTCCATCTGGCGTTGATCGAACAGCTGCACCGCCGGTACTTGCTCTCACCGGTTGGGGTGGCCCGCCGCGCGGCGTGACCGCCGGGGACCAGCGGTTATCGACGCCGGCGACCTCTCGGTCAGCTGCCCTGTATGTGCGCAGCCAGCTGCATGCGCTGATGCAGGACGCGCACGACCGCCGGCGTTCCGTCGTGGTTACGGTCGACGATGACGTGCGAGCCGACCCGATGGAGGCGGTGGGTCTCGGGCAGTTCGCCGCTGCGCCGTCCCATCAGCGGATTCACGGCGAGCGTCTGCAGGGCCTCGTTGAGCTTGTCGCGATAGGTGTGCAACTGCCCCTGGCCCCAATGCTCACCGGTGTAGCGCAGGATGTCGATGAAGTCCTGCCGCGCCCTGGGCGACAGGACGATCCGGCGGGGTTTCTCAGGGGAGGACATCGGGCTCCATCGGCTGGCCGCTGTTCATGCCGGCCAGCGCCGCCTTGGTGATGGCGTCCAGGGCCTTGGCTGTGTACGGGATGCCCTCGCCCCGCTCCAGCTCCACATCGCCAGCACGGATCGCAGCCAGCCAGGCCCGGGTCCGGTCGTCCTCCGCCTGCATGCGTCGGATGGCGTCACGAATGACCTCGGTCGCGTTGCCGTAGAAGCCGCCGGCGACCTTGCCCTTGATGAAGATCTCCATCTCGGGAGACAAATTGATGTGCATCGTCATGGCAGAACCTTGCATTTCATATCCATAGCGTATCCATTCCATGGATAGACTTCAAGCGAGGGCCCGAATCCCTCCCTCGCATTGCAGAACAAGGATCGGCCCCGATTGACTTCGTGATGGCGATACCCTGGGAACAACAACCCGTTTTGTGGCGTGTCCGATGAACAGCTTGTTCCATTTTTTCTTCGATCCATTGAATTCGACGAAATAAAGGAACACACTCACACCATGCTCGCCGACACCCACACCCAGCGCGTGCTCGATCTGGCCAGCCAGAAAGGACTGCTGCGCGCCAGCGATCTGGTCACCATCGATGCGCCCCGGGTCGTCCTGACGCGCCTGACCGCCGCTGGCCAGCTGGAAAGGGTCGGCCGCGGGCTTTACCGGCTGCCAGACGCCCACGGGTCGGAGCATGAAGGCCTGGTCACCATCGCCACCAAGGTGCCGCAGGCCGTGTTCTGCCTGCTCACGGCACTGCAGTTCCACGAGCTGACGACCCAACTGCCCCGTCAGGTCTGGATCGCCATGCCACGGGGCAGTCATGCCCCCCGAATCGACTTTCCCCCCATCAAGATGGTGCAGTTCACGGGCGAAGGCTACACAGCAGGCGTCGAGGAAGTGGTCCGTGATGGCGCCAAGCTGCGGGTCTACGGCGTAGCCAAGACGGTGGTGGACTGCTTCAAACATCGCAACAAGATCGGCCTTGATGTGGCGCTGGAAGCCCTGAAGGACGCCCGGGCCCACCGCAGGGCCTCCATGGATGACCTCTGGCACTTCGCCAAGATCTGCCGCGTCGCCAATGTGATGCGCCCCTACCTGGAGAGCATCGGATGACGCCTGCGCCGAAGCCGGCGTCTGTGGCCACCTCGGTCCGCGCTCGCCTGCTGAACGTTGCCAAGGCGCAGGGCGTCGACTTCAATCAGGTGCTGGTGCGCTTCGCCCTGGAACGCATCCTCTACCGCCTCGCCGAATCGCAGCACGCCGAGCGTTTTCTACTCAAGGGCGCGCTGCTGTTCACGCTCTGGTACGACATGCCGCACCGGGCCACGCGCGACGCCGACCTGCTCGGCTTCGGCGCCAGCGATCTGGCTGCCGTGGCCGCGACCTTCCGTGACATTGCCGCCATCGCCGTGGACGACGGCATGGTGTTCGACCCGACCTCGGTCACGGCCGAAGAGATCCGCAAAGAGGCCGGCTACGGTGGCGTGCGCGTGATCATCGCGGGAGAACTGGCCAGGGCACGGTGCAAGACGCAGATCGACGTTGGCTTTGGCGATGACGTGACTCCTGCGCCGGTCGATTCGGTGTATCCGGTTCTGCTGGCCGATCTGCCGGCGCCCCGACTTCGGACCTACCCCGCGTACACCGTCATCGCGGAAAAGCTCCACGCCATCGCCCTGCTGGGCATGACCAACAGCCGCCTGAAGGACTACTTCGATCTGTCGGTGCTGCTTGAGCGGGAAGTGCTGGACACCGACCTGCTGGCCCGCGCCATCCAGGCGACCTTCGAGCGGCGCGGCATGGCGGTACCCGGGACACTGCCGATCGGGCTGTCCGATGAGTTCTCGCACGATCCCTCACGGCAGTCCCTGTGGCTCGCGTTTCTCAAGAAGAACGAGCTGGCCCCCTCGCTCCTGCCGGCCGTCGTCGAGCGGCTGCGATCCGGCTTGGCCCCCGCGCTCAAGCGAGCGGCGGATTGAACTCGGCTGCATCACCCCCCTGATCCCGAAACCCCCCGCCCGCCGCGCGGTTTGCGGCGTGTTCATCGGGCCACCGGGTCGAAGAATCGGGGGCACCGACCACCCAGTCGCCTGCCCCTGTGCCCCACGCCCAAGCTCTGCTGCACCGGCCCCTGACCTCAGCGGGCCGGACCGATGTGACCCGGCTGCCGGCCATCTCTGTGGCCGACCTCCTCGCCGCGGAGTCCGGCTGGCTGTCGCGCATCAAACTGGCCTACGGCGCCGGGACGGCAGGGTTCGAGCGCGACCTGCTGCCGCTGGTGCAGCGCTACGCACGTTGCGTCCACTTCCTGCCGGCCGCGGCCTCGGGGGCCTTCAGCCGGCCCGGCGGGCTGTTCCAGCTGGGGCTGCAGATCGCCTTCTTCGCGCTGCAGGGCACCGACTCGCGCATCTTCGCGGGGCAGGCCCACCTCTCGACCCGGCAGGCGCTGGAGCCCCGCTGGCGCCTGGCCACCTTCATCGGCGGGCTGTGCAGCGAGTGGTACCGGGTCGCCGACCGGATAACGGTGCGTGATCCCGCGGGCGCTGGCTGGCCGCCTCTGCTCAGTCCCCTGGCGGATTGGCTCGCCGAGCGGCAGGCGCCGGAGTTCCTGCTGCGATGGACGGCGCCCCGGCAGGGATCGCGGGGTCTCGGGTTGTTCCTGCTGCCCCAGGTGGTGCCGGCAGAGCTGCTGCAGCATCTGGCCAGCGGCAACGACCTCGTGCTGCCGCACCTGCTGGCCAGCATCGGCGGGGTGCCGGTGTTCCCGGAGCACAACGTGCTCGACGCCCTGGTGCGGCGGTCGCTGGCGCTGTGCATCGAGCGGGACGACTTGGCCACCGCCGGTGAGGCGGACCCCGGCGATGCGGCCACCCATGTCATACGCGAGCTGCTCGACGCCATGCGCCAGCTCGCCCGCTCGGACCCGGCCTGGGTGGTCAACCGGGACAAGTCGCGGCTGTGGTGGGGTGCCGATGGGGCGTACCTGGTCTGGCCCGGCGCCGCCGAAGACGTGCGCCGCGAGCTGGAGGCGGCCAGTCTCAACGGCATGCCGAAGTCCAGCGAATCCATGGCACAGGTGTTGGTGAAGTCCGGTGCGATCGAGCCATCGGCCCAGGGCACCGCGATCTGGTCGATCCAGCCTCCGGGTACGAGGTCGGCCGTGGCTGCTGTGCGGCTGAACTCACCCGCCCTACTGGGGCTGGACGGCGGGGGCCAGGCACCGCTACCAACCCGGCTGGCGCCGATTGAGAGCCCGCCCGCGCCAGAGCGCCCTGCCCCCAGTTCACCATCAATCCCCTCTGCCTCGCCCCCAGTGGAGCCGCCGGAGCCTACAGCGCCGGCCGCTGGCGGAATGCAGCTGCCGCTGCTGCAGGACGAGCCCGAGGCGACGGTGGTGCCCGACACCGAACCGGTAGCCGGGGGCGCTCGACCCTGGAGCCTCGATGCTCCGTTGCGCCTGAACCCCAGCGTCCGGCAGGCCGTTGTCTCCGTGCTCAATTCGGTGGCCATGCGGCCGCAGGTGGAGGCTGCCCTGTTGGCCGCGCCAGCCGGCGGTCCGCTCTTCGTGCCGCTGTCGGCCCTGGACGGCAGCGGGCAGGCGCCCGCCGTGGTCCTGCGCGCCCTCAGGGAGTCGGGGATGCTGCACATCGAACCGGGCAGTCCACCGACGGTCGTTCGCCGCATCGATGGACAGGCGGTCCCGGGGCTGTTGCTGCCGACGCGATTCGTTCGGCTCGGCGCCGACACCAACGCCAACGCCGAACCCTGAACGCTGCCCCGCCATGCTGCTGCGCCGCTACGAGATGCCCTGGCGCCCGGCCTACGAGGGTCTGGCCGCGGTGGGCTGGCTGGCCGCGGGGTGCTACGGCCTGGCTGCGTGGATCCTGGGCCAGCTGCCTGCTGAGCTCGCCGGACCTCTCGCCCTGTGGGGTGGGGCGATGGCCGCGCTTCGGCTCTGGCAGGCGCGCCAGGTGCTGGCGCTGCGCGCGTCGCTACTGGGGCATGGCATCGAGATCCTCGGCAGCCGGGAGGTGGCCCGCTATTGCCAGGACCCCGGCCAGGTCTTCCTGGGTTTCGGGTTCGAATGGCGGCCGGTACATGCCCAGCGGCTGTACGAGCTGGCGAAGGTCGATTTCCGCGAGTTCACGGTCTCCCCGCGTCTGGCGCGCTGGCTGGGACACCGCGCGCCCGTGCAGCCGGATGCGGAGGTGGGGCTGCCGTACATCCACGGCGTCGAACCCCGTGAAGTGCCACTGCTTCGGCCGCTGCAGAACTTCGAGGGTGGCACGCTGCTGGTGGGCACCACCCAGTCCGGCAAGGGGGTGGCACTGGCCCACCTGATCACCCAGGCGGTGCGCCGCGGCGACGTGGTGGTGGTGATCGACCCGAAGAACAGCCACCGCCTCAAGCGGGTCGTGCAGCAGGCCTGCGCCGATTACCGGGAGGCCGATACCTTCCTGGAGTTCCACCCGGCCTTCCCGGATCGGGGGGTGCGGCTGGACTTCACGTTCAACTGGCAGAAGCCCACTGAGATCGCCTCGCGCATCCAGTCGATCATGCCGCCCGACACGGCGGGGGCCTTCTCGGCGTTCGGGTGGGATGCGGTCAATGTGGTGGTGCAGGGCCTGATCGAGCTGGAGGAGCGGCCCAACCTGGTCAAGCTCACGAAGTACATCGAGGGCGGGATCGAGCCGGTGCTGGAGGGCTCGCTCAAGCGCTTCTATGCCCGCGTGCTGGGCGCCGACTGGCGCGAGCGCCCGGAGATGCGCCGGCTGCTGCAGGACGCCCAGCGCGGCGGCATGAAGCGCCCCTCCGAAGCGGCCAGTGCCGATCTGATGGCCTACGTGGCCTTCTACGAGCACCACGTTCCGCAGAACCAGCGCCACAAGGTGATCGACGCGCAGGTGCGCACCTTCCGGCACAACCGCGAGCACTACCAGAAGATCACGGCCAACCTGCTGCCCATTCTGTCGATGCTGACGTCGGGGGACCTGGGCCGCAGCCTGTCGCCCGATCCGTTTGATGCCGACGACCTGCGGCCGATCATGAACTTCGAGAAGATCGAGCGGGCCGGCCATGTGCTCTACATGTGCCTGGATTCGCTGCCCGATCCGTCCGTGGCCTCGGCCATCGGCGCGCTGGCGCTGGCCGATCAGGCGGCCCGCGCGGGCATGCGCTACAACCTGGGCCAGTACCGGCGCATTGCGCTGTTCGTGGACGAGGTGGCCAACGTGATCAACCCGCCACTGATCGAAATCCTGAACAAGGGCGCCGAGGGCGGGATCTTCACGACCTGCGCGATGCAGACGCTGGCCGACCTGGCGCGCCGCCTGGGCAGCGAGGACGCGGCACGCATGGCGCTGGGCAACCTGAACAACCTGATCGCGCTGCGCACCAAGGACCGGCCCACCCAGGACTTCGTGGTGGAGACCTTCGGCAAGACCGCCATCCACACACTGCGCATAGGCCTGAGCCAGGGCAGCGATACGCATCTGGGGGACTACTCCGCGAGCCGATCGACCCAGATCACCGAGAGCTTCGAGGAGAGGGTGCCGGCGGACGTGCTGGGCAAGCTGCCGAACCTGCAGTACTTCGCGTCGGTGTCGGGCGGGCGGATCATCAAGGGGCGTTTCCCGATCCTTGACCCGGACCGGGAGCCATCGCCAAGCGGTTCCGCGAGGGCGCAATGATCCGCGCGGTGGCCGTCTTCGCCCTGAGCGCCTGGCTGGTCCTGGTGCTCTACCTGCCGTCGGCCACGCCGGCCGAGCGGTTCCTGGCGGTGATGCGCGAGGAACACCAGGCCGTCGCAGCTCTGTGGGGCTGGGCGCGGGCCGAGCAGATTCTGAACCGAGCTGCCCGGCTGCAGGAAGCCACGAGCAACGTCACGCCGATCCCGTCACTGGTCGTGGCGCCACCAACCGAGGCACTCCCGGATGCGGTCGGGCAGGAGATGGCGGCGGTCAACCTGCGGCTCTTCCACAACCGGTACTTCCGGGCGGTCGATGCGCTGTTCCTGCTCGCCGCCTACCGGCTGGCGGCCTTGCTCCAGTGGCTACCGGCGCTGGCCCCCTTCGGTCTGGCCTGCCTGGGGGATGCCTGGCTGCAGCGCCAGGTGCGATCCCGCGAGCTGCGGAGTGGGCAACCGGAGCGCTTTGCGCTGCTGGCCAGCGGCTGCATCGGGTTGGCATGCGCGGCGGCGTTGGGATTGGTCTGGCCGGGTGCCATCAACCCGTTGGTGTGGCCGGCTGCGGCGGTGCTCGTCGCCTTCTCGGCGGTACGGGCTTGGGGGTGGTTCAAGGGGTGACTATCGGCGGCGGTGAAACTGACGCTAACTGTCATGGCCCGGGCGGGTCACCCTGGATGATGGAAGACACTGAGGGTGTGCGGGCCTGAGCGGGTAGAGGTCGGTCAATATTTTGATGGCACTCGACCGCGATCGCTAACTTGACCCGCTGCCGACCACTCGTACCCAGGATTGCCTGCGGGCGCTGCTGAGTTCCTTGCGGAGTCCGGGCGCCCGACAGCCCACATTAAAGAGAGCCGCCAGGCTTTGTCCCGGCAGGCCGTTGGTCGGCGGCACCTGCGCGGGCCCGCACGCTTGTGATTGTTGTTCAAGCTGCAGGAGCCCGGCAATGGATCTGACCCCGATGCACAAACGCGTGATCGCGCTGGACGTACACCAGGCCAAGATCACCGCCTGTGCGGTGGTCGAGCATGACGATGGCCGAGTGGAGGTCACCAAGCGCGACTTCGGAGCCTTCAGACGCGACCGCCGTGCCTTGGCGCAATGGTCGCTGGAGATTCGGCCCGAGGTGGTGGTGATGGAGAGCACGGGGGTGTACTGGAAGAGCCCGTTTGCGGCGCTGGAGGCGGTGGGCATCATCGCGTGGGTGGTCAACGCGCGCCATGTCAAAGCTGTGCCCGGGCGCAAGACCGACATGGCCGATGCGCAGTGGCTGGCCACGCTGGCGCGTGCGGGCCTGTTGCGCGCCTCGTTCATTCCACCGGTGGACTTGCGCCAGCTTCGTCTGGTGGCGCGTCAGCGGCAGAAGCTCGTGGGCATGTGCAGCGCCGAGAAGAACCGGCTGCACAAGGTGCTGGTAGATGCGGGCATGCGCATCAACGTGGTGGTCAGCGACATCCACGGTGCCAGTGCACGCGCCATGGTCAAGGCGCTCATTGCGGGCCAAGCCATGTACGAGGTGCTGGATCAAAAGGGGCGCCTTCGGGCCAGCCGGGACGAGTTGTTCGAGGCCCTGAGCACCGAGCAGTTCAGCGCCGCGCACCGCTTCGTGGCCCAGGAGATCATGCAGCACATCGAGCACATCGAGACCCGCATCGCCCGCATGGACCAATACCTGCTGGACGGACTGCGCGCCTGGCAGCCGCAGCTCAAGCTGCTGCAGACCTTGCCGGGTATCGACATCCAGGGCGCGGCGATGCTGCTGGTGGAGATCGGCGCGGACATGGACGTCTTCGGCAGTGCCGAGCGGCTGGCCAGCTGGGTGGGCATCTGCCCGGGCAACAACGAGAGCGCGGGCAAGCGCAAGACCGGGCGCATCCGCAAGGGCAACGCCTGGGTCAGAAGGCTGCTGTGCGAGTTCGCCCAGGCTGCAGCGCGTACCCGCTGCGCGCTCAAGGCCAAGTTCGACGCGCTGGCCATTCGCAAGGGACACAAGAAGTCCATCGTGGCGCTGGCCCACAAGATGCTGCGTACCGTCTACGCCATGTTGGCCAACGGCACCCACTACCAAGACAAGGAGGTCGACTACGAGGCCCTGAACGTCCAGCGCAACGCCCCGCGCTGGCTCAAAATGCTGCGCAAGCACGGCTTCATCGCCACCCCCACCGCCACCTGAGACTCGCTTGCCTGCTGACCTTGCGGCCCCGACCAGCCTCAGGTCAGGCAGCCACACGTCCGCGCTTGGGTGTCTTCCACATTAAATGGCAGCGACGCCATGTGCTGGTCGCGGGTTCAGGAGGACTAGTTCAGACTGGGTGCGGCCGTCCATGAGGAGCCGCCGACCGGCGGATATCGACCCGCTGCGGCCCTTCGAGCCTGAGAGTTGGTGACCCGAGAGGAGTCGTTGGCCGCTCGCCATTCGAGCGGTCATCGCGATTGATCCGCACCTCGTCACCGAGGTGCATCAGCCGTGCCGACACCGTAGAGGAACGATGACTTGGCTTTGTAGTGCCAATGCAGTCCGAGGAAGTACAGACCGGTACCGAGGTCGCGCCCCGCGTTACCGTGGCATCCCCGCTGCATCGAAGAGCGGGATCTCGTTCCAGCCGAAGTCCAGCATGTAGCCAGTGGCCCGGATCACGGCGCCCGCTACGAGCTGCGCCGTGCGCGCGCGATCGGGCCAAGACGTCGTCAGCGTCCGGCCCCTGCGGCACGTCGATGCCGGCCCGCACAACGTCTACATCGACCTCGCAAACGAATGCGCGATAGTGCTGATCGCCGACGCGCAGTGTCTCCTGCAGATCGTCGGCCCAGGCGAGCGTGCCGTCGGTCATGTTCTTGCCGCACCAGCCGTCGAGCCGGTCAAGCGGTTCCATGCATAGGCATCGACTTCGAGCGTCGGCAAGCCAGTGGCGTAATGCGTAAAGCTCCTGTGGCAGCGACAGGCGACCATGCTTCGGCCCTAACTGTCATGGCCCGGGCGGGTCACCCTGGATGATGGAAGACACTGAGGGTGTGCGGGCCTGAGCGGGTAGAGGTCGGTCAATATTTTGATGGCACTCGACCGCGATCGCTAACTTGACCCGCTGCCGACCACTCGTACCCAGGATTGCCTGCGGGCGCTGCTGAGTTCCTTGCGGAGCCCGGGCGCCCGACAGCCCACATTAAAGAGAGCCGCCAGGCTTTGTCCCGGCAGGCCGTTGGTCGGCGGCACCTGCGCGGGCCCGCACGCTTGTGATTGTTGTTCAAGCTGCAGGAGCCCGGCAATGGATCTGACCCCGATGCACAAACGCGTGATCGCGCTGGACGTACACCAGGCCAAGATCACCGCCTGTGCGGTGGTCGAGCATGACGATGGCCGAGTGGAGGTCACCAAGCGCGACTTCGGAGCCTTCAGACGCGACCGCCGTGCCTTGGCGCAATGGTCGCTGGAGATTCGGCCCGAGGTGGTGGTGATGGAGAGCACGGGGGTGTACTGGAAGAGCCCGTTTGCGGCGCTGGAGGCGGTGGGCATCATCGCGTGGGTGGTCAACGCGCGCCATGTCAAAGCTGTGCCCGGGCGCAAGACCGACATGGCCGATGCGCAGTGGCTGGCCACGCTGGCGCGTGCGGGCCTGTTGCGCGCCTCGTTCATTCCACCGGTGGACTTGCGCCAGCTTCGTCTGGTGGCGCGTCAGCGGCAGAAGCTCGTGGGCATGTGCAGCGCCGAGAAGAACCGGCTGCACAAGGTGCTGGTAGATGCGGGCATGCGCATCAACGTGGTGGTCAGCGACATCCACGGTGCCAGTGCACGCGCCATGGTCAAGGCGCTCATTGCGGGCCAAGCCATGTACGAGGTGCTGGATCAAAAGGGGCGCCTTCGGGCCAGCCGGGACGAGTTGTTCGAGGCCCTGAGCACCGAGCAGTTCAGCGCCGCGCACCGCTTCGTGGCCCAGGAGATCATGCAGCACATCGAGCACATCGAGACCCGCATCGCCCGCATGGACCAATACCTGCTGGACGGACTGCGCGCCTGGCAGCCGCAGCTCAAGCTGCTGCAGACCTTGCCGGGTATCGACATCCAGGGCGCGGCGATGCTGCTGGTGGAGATCGGCGCGGACATGGACGTCTTCGGCAGTGCCGAGCGGCTGGCCAGCTGGGTGGGCATCTGCCCGGGCAACAACGAGAGCGCGGGCAAGCGCAAGACCGGGCGCATCCGCAAGGGCAACGCCTGGGTCAGAAGGCTGCTGTGCGAGTTCGCCCAGGCTGCAGCGCGTACCCGCTGCGCGCTCAAGGCCAAGTTCGACGCGCTGGCCATTCGCAAGGGACACAAGAAGTCCATCGTGGCGCTGGCCCACAAGATGCTGCGTACCGTCTACGCCATGTTGGCCAACGGCACCCACTACCAAGACAAGGAGGTCGACTACGAGGCCCTGAACGTCCAGCGCAACGCCCCGCGCTGGCTCAAAATGCTGCGCAAGCACGGCTTCATCGCCACCCCCACCGCCACCTGAGACTCGCTTGCCTGCTGACCTTGCGGCCCCGACCAGCCTCAGGTCAGGCAGCCACACGTCCGCGCTTGGGTGTCTTCCACATTAACGCCGAAGCGCTCCTGTGTCCGGCTGAGCAAGCGGCTCGTGCCCTTTGCAGCGCCGGCGTCGCGACCAGCCCTACGTTTCGTCGTGGATCACGGGCACGGAGATTCGTCCGACAGTTCGAAGACCAAGTGACACATGAGGGCCGGCGGTGCCCCGCCCCGGGTCTGCAAGCACCCGCTGCCGCCCGCCGACTCAAAACACCAGCGTCTGCGCACATGCGACCGGGTCACCCGAGACCCACGGCACGCGCGATCCGCCCCGGCCTTACCTCTGCAATCCAGTCTTCCAGCCGCTGGCACAGCCTTCGCTTAATTAGGCAGGCGTAGCCCGCTTCTTGATGACAAATGACACTACCGAGCCACCCACCCCGTCGGCATCTGACGAGTTGCTCGACGCCGCTTGCGAGATCCTCCGTAACCACCTCCGCCGCCATCCGCACGCGGCGGACACGGCGGTCGGCATCGAGCGCTGGTGGATCTCGGCTCTGCCGCCGGAGACACTCGAACGCGCGCTCCAGCGCCTGGTCGCCGAAGGACTGCTGCGCTCGCGCGTGCTGCCGTCTGGCGAGCGCCTCTGGTACGCGCCACAGAACTAACGGGGGACGCGCATGAAGTCCGCCCTGCGCGATTGCAGCAACAGCCTGCGCATGATGCTCGAGCAGGCGCTGCGTGACGACGTCGACCTGTCACCGTTCTTCGACCCGCTGGACCCGTCGCCGACCGCGATCGGCACCTTCGTCGTCAACCTCAACAACCCCGAGGAATTCGCCGCACGGGAATTCGAGGGCGTGTCGCTGTGGCTGTACCTGATCGAGCGCGACGCCGAGACGTTGAACCTGCCGCCGCGCCGCACCGCGCCCGGCCGTCTGCCGTCGGTGCCGCTGCCGCTGCGCCTGCACTACCTGCTGACGCCGCGCGTCGACCACGTCACGCGCGCGCAGGCCGGCGAACTGGAGCAGTTGATCCTCGGCAAGGCGCTGCAGTTGCTGCACGACAGCCCGCGCCTGGCCGGCAACCAGCTGGTCGACGGCCTCAGCGGCAGCACTGACGAGTTCTTCGTGCGCCTGGAGCCACTGCCGCTGGACCATATCACGCGCGTGTGGGACGCGCTCGAAGTGCCGTACCAGCTGTGCGTGTCGTACGAGGTCAGCGTCGTGCCGGTCGAGTCCGGCCAGCAGCCGGCGCCGACGGTGCCGGTCGATTCGCTGCTGGCCGAGGTCGGCGTCGCGCGCCGCGTCGGAGCCTGAGCATGGCCACGCGCACCGTCTCCGCCAACGGCCACGACTGGCTCTTCGACGCCGACGCGGTCGCACTGCCCGGCGAGCGCCTGCGCGCGCTGGTCCGCGCGCGCCTGGTCGACGAGATCAACGGCACGCCGGTCGTCGCGCCGATCGCGTTGCGCGCGTCGCGCGACGACGTGTCGACGCGCGCGAGCGCCGACGGCCTGGTCGGCCTGGTCTCCGCGCCGTCGCGCATGCTGCCCGACCTCGCGACCACGCCGGTCGACCTGTCGTTCGAAGTGCGCAGCCCCGGCTTCCTGCCACGAACGCTTCGGGCCACGCTGGGTCCGATCGCCGGCTTTCCCGACGCGTTCGCGCCGGTGGACCTGGGCGACGTGCCGCTGCACCGGCCCGGCGTCGTGATCGCGGGCCGCGTGCTGCGCAACGCCGCGCCGGCCTCGGTGCCGCTCGCGGGCGCGACGGTCGAGGTCGACGCGCTGTGGTCGCAGTCGCCGCCGCCATACTGGATCGCGCCCGCGCTGTCGGAGCCGCCGAACCTCGTTTCGCTGTCGCCCGCGCTGCGCGGCGCGCGCGCCGCCGGCACCACCCTCAGCGAACGCGCGCTGACCTTCGCGGCCCCGCCGCAGACGCTGCTCAAGCCGGTCGGGCCCGGCGCGACGCGCCTCGAACTGTCGGACAACGACGGCCTCGCCGCCGGCCTTGTGCTGGCGATCGACATCGACACGCCGTCGGCCACCGAGGTGATCGTGATCGCGTCGGTCGCGCCCGCGAGCGCCACCGACCTGCCGGTGCGCGTGACGCTGGAACACCCCACCGCGCGCCTGCACCGCGACGGCGTGCGCTGCGCCATCGCAACGCCGCAACCGGTCGTCACCATCGACACGCTTGACCGCGACGCCGAACCCGCCGACCCCACCGTCTTCCTCGCCTCCGCGCCGACGCTCGCCGACGGCGCCTGGGCCGAGATCGACGACGGCGTCGCACCGCGCGAGTACGCACGCGTGGCACGGGCGGCGGCGAGCACCGACGCCGACGGTTTCTTCGCGCTGCCGCCGCTCGCGCGCGTCGCGCTCGTGCGACTGCTCGTGCAGCACCCTGCCATCGGCGACGCGCGGCCGATCGTCGCGATCGATCCAGCCACGCCACGGCTGTCGCTCGAACTCGAGTGACGAACCGCTGACCACCCACGGAGACCTGCCATGCCCGAGTACCTTGCCCCAGGTGTCTACGTCGAGGAGGTGGCCGGCCCGAGGCCGATCGAAGGCGTTGGCACCAGCACCGCCGGCGTCGTCGGCGTGACCGAACGCGGTCCGCTGAACACGCCGCAACTGGTGACCAGCAACGGCGAGTTCGCACGCGTCTTCGGTGGCGCGCTGCCCGCCGCGGAATTCAGCGACGGCGCGCGCACGCACCACCACCTGCCGCATGCGGTCGATGCCTTCTTCACCAACGGCGGCAAGCGCATGTACGTCACGCGCGTGCTGCCCGTAGGCGCCAGCTCAGCGCAGCGCACCGCGATGTTCGCGGACCCCAACGTGGCGACGCCCGGCGACACGGTGCTGCTGCGTCCCGCGCAGCAGGGCAGCGCGAGCCTGGCCACGCCGCCCGCGCTGTACGTGCTGGACCCGACCGACTTCGCGGTCAACGACGACCTGCGCATCGGCACCGGCAGCCGCAGCGAGTACCATGCACTGCAGGGCATCGGCGCCAACCAGCGCCACGTCACGCTCGGCACGCCGCTGCGCCACGGCCACGCCGGCGCCGCGCCGGTGGTGGTGCTGGTGCCGGCGCCCGACACGCCCAACTTCCCGGTCGCCGGCGAATCGAATTTCACGACGGTGAACCACGTCGACGCCGGCGCGACCGAGCTGGTGCTCGCCGGCCCCGGCACCGCCACGCTGCTGGACCTGCTGCCCAGCGGCACGCCATCGGCGAGCTGGCTGCTGCTGCAGCTGATCGACAACGGCATCAGCGACTACGTCTTCGCAACCTGCGCCGAGGCCGCGGGCACCGACGCGCGGGTCTGGCTCGCGCGCCCGGTGCAGACCGAACTGCCCGCCGGCGTGATGGCCAACTTCCTCGACACCAGCGGCGGCACCGCGAGCACGCTGCAGGTACCGGCCAACGTCGGCGACATGCTCGTGTACCCGGTCGACGATCCCCTGCCCGGCGCCTACACGACCGACACCAACGTGATCGTGATCGACCTCGGCGCCGCCCACCCGGAGGCCACCGCGATCGGCACGCTGGCGACGCTGGACCTCGACCCGCCACTGCAGGCCGCGGTCGCGGCCGGCTCGCTGGCGCAGCGCGTGACGCTGGCCGCGGACGACCGCAACGTGGTCTCGGTGTCCGCCGGCAACCAGGTGGTCGAGCTCGACGACGTGGCCCACCTCGTGCCCGGCATGGAGCTGACCTTCAGCGACGGCGTGTCCTTCGAGACGCGCTTCGTCGATGCGATCGACGCCACCACGTCGGAAGTCACGCTGCGCACCGCGCTGCCGTGGGCGCCGGTCGGCACGGTCACGCTGGCGCCGAAGGCGCTGACCGTCGACGCGGCGCCTTGCGCGGTCTCGATCGCGCTCGCCGACCGCCAGGGCTTGGATGTGGGCGACGTGCTGCTGCTCGGCACCGACGAAGTGGCCGTGGTGCGCGCGATTCCCGGTGAACGCGGGCCCGCGCCCGACGCCGGCAGCGTGCTGCTGGAACGCCCGCTGGCCTCCGACCACGCCGCGGGCAGCACGCTGCGCCGCCAGGCGGTCGAGGTCGACAACGCCGAGCAGCCGGTGCTGATCGTGCTGGACGCGACAGCCGGCGCCACGCGCCTCGTGATCGGCAACGGCAGCGGCCTCGCGGCCCGCGACGTGCTGCGCATCACGCTGCCCGACGGCTCGCGCGCCTTCGCGCGCGCCGGCGCGGCCTTCGCCGCCGCGGCGCCGCGCGAGCTCACGCTCGACGCCGCGCTCGGGTTCAGCCACGCGGTCGGCCTGCCGGTCGTCGAGCGGCAGCCGCTGTTCGACATCGTCGCAATCGACCCTGGCGCCTGGGGCAACCGGCTGCTGGTCGGCGCCGCCAACGAGGCCAGCGGCCTGGCCGCGAGCACCGACGTTCTCAACGCCAACCCGCCGCTGGGCCCCGGCATGTTCTCGTCGATGCAGCTGCAGTCGATCACCGGCGTCGAGGCCGGCACGGTGCTCGAGATGCGCAACCCGGACGGCACGCTGGTCGAAGGGCTGCTGAAGGTGCGGCGCGTCGACCGCGCGACGCGCCTGGTGCTGCTGGACATGCCGGGCCTCACCGCCGCCCACATGGGTGCGGTTGGCGCGGCCGGAATGCTGGGCCAGCACGTGCACGTCAGCTCGCGCGAGTTCACACTGTTCGTGATGCTGCGCCGCCGGCCCGACCCGGCAACGCCGTCGCGCGACGAGGACCTGCTCGACCAGGAGGTCTTCCGCCACGTGTCGATGGACCCGCGCCACAGCCGCTACGTCGAGCGCCTCGTCGGCGTGACCTTTACGCCCGGCAACGACGCCGACGACAACGGCGAGCCGGTGCGCCGCAGCGACCGCCGCAGCGAGGGCGCTTCGTCGTACATCCGCGTGCGCGACCTCGCGCCGGCCGCGCCCTCGACCGCGCGGGAGGCCACACGCCTCGGCCCCGAGCCGCTGGAAGACGTGCTGCCCTCGGGCCTGGTGCGCCCGGCGCGCCTCGCGCTCGCGGGCGGCGACGACCAGGTGCCGGCGATGGACGACGCGATGTACATCGGCGCCGACAGCAACGAGCCGACGCACCGCACCGGCCTGCAGACGCTGCGCAACCTGCTCACGGTGGCGCTGGTCGCGGTGCCCGGCCAGACCGGCGCCTTCCTCCAGCAGGCCGTCATCGACCACTGCGAGCTGATGCGCTACCGCTTCGCGGTGCTCGACGGCCCGGCGCCCAACAACGACACGCTGGTCGACGTGCAGGTGCACCGCCAGCAGTTCGACAGTTCCTACGCGGCGCTCTACCACCCATGGGTGCTGATCCCCGACCCGTACCCGACGTCGATCGCGGTCGCCCGCCAGCTCCCGGTGCCGCCGTCCGGCCACGTGCTGGGGATCTATGCGCGCAGCGACAACGAGCGCGGTGTGCACAAGGCGCCGGCCAACGAGGTCGTGCGCGGCATCACCGGCCTGGCGCGCAGCTTTACCAAGGCCGAGCAGGACCAGCTCAACCCCTACCCGGTGAACATCAACGTGCTGCGCGACTTCCGGCCGCAGGGCCGCGCGATCCGCGTCTGGGGCGCGCGCGTGATGACCAGCGACCCCGCGTTGAAGTACATCAACGTGCGTCGACTGTTGATCAACATCGAGGACTCCATCGACCGCAGCACCCAGTGGGTGGTCTTCGAGCCGAACGGGCCGGCGCTGTGGTCCGCGCTGCGGCGCGCGATCTCCGACTTCCTCACCACCTTCTGGCGCGACGGCGCGCTGCAGGGCGAGAAGCCTGAGGAAGGCTTCTTCGTGCGCTGCGACGAAACGACGATGACGCGCGACGACATCGACAACGGGCGGCTGATCTGCCTGATCGGCGTCGCGCCGGTCAAGCCCGCCGAGTACGTGATCTTCCGCATCGGCCTGTGGACGGCCGACGCCCAGCGTTGAAGGAGCCCCCGACATGGCCACCAGGATCGACCCGTCACGCACCTACAACTTCCTCGCCGTCTTCATCGGGCTGGGCGAGATCTCGTTCAGCGAGATCAGCGGCATCGCGGTCGACAGCGACGTCGTCGACTACCGCGAAGGCAACGAGCGCTTCAACAATGTGCGCAAGCTGCCCGGCCTGCGCAAGTTCGCCAACCTCACCTTCCGCCGCGGCTACACCCCCGACGACCGGCTGTGGCAGTGGTACGCGCGCCTCGCGAACGGCGCCAACGAACGCTACAACGGCAGCATCGTGCTGCTGAACGAGGCGCGCAAGCCGGTGATGCGCTGGAACTTCGTCAACGCGTTCATCACGAAGATCGACGGCCCGATGCTGAAGGCCGCCGGCAACGAGATCGCGATCGAGGCGATGGACATCGCGCACGAGGGGCTCACGATGGAGCTCGAGTCGCAGGGCGCCTGAGATGTCCTTGCTGCGCACACCGGGCGTGGCGCTGGAGCGCCGCGACGCGGCACGACCCCCGGCGGTCGTGCTGCGCACCGACGTCGCCGGCCTGGTGGGCCTGACCGAGCGCGGGCCGCTGGACACGGCGGTGCCGGTCGAATCGATGCGCCAGTTCCACGCGCACTTCGGCGGCTTCATTGACGGCGGCTTCGCGGCCTGGGCCGCACGCGGCTTCTTCGAGAACGGCGGGCGGCGGCTGTGGGTGGTACGCGCCGCGCACCGCCAGTTTGGCGGCGACGCTGCCGCCAACGCCGCGCGTGCCGCAGGCGCGACGGTGCAGGACCTGGCCGGACACCCGGTGCTGTCGCTGGCCGCGTCCTCGCCCGGCGTCTGGGGCAATGCGCTCGCGCTGCAGTGGTCGGCCTCGGGCAGCGTGGTGACCACCAGCGCGAGCACCACCGACCCGCGCAAGAGCGTGGTCGCCTCGGTCAGGGGCTTCGCGCCGGCCGAGCTCGTGCGCATCGAACAGGACGCGACGGTGCTGCACCGCGTGATCGCCGCCATCGACGCGACGACGCGCACCGTGTACTGGGTGCACCCCGACCCCGCGTTGCGCCGCTCCGCCGAGCAACCACTCGTCGGCATCGACGCCACGCGCCCGCTGCGCCTCGTGCGCGTGGCCTACGGCCTGGTGGTGCGCGAACGCGGCGAGGTGGTCGCGAGCCACGCGGACCTGCACCCGGCGCCGCATCACCCGCGCTGGATCGGCACCGTGCTGCGCGCGCCGGCGATCGCCAGCGCCCTGCCCGCCGACACCGAGGTGCCGCGCCCGCCACCGCCGGTGCTGGCCGACGGCCTGGTTGAGGACCCGCTGGCGCCGGTACTGCCGCTGGCCGTCGTGCCCGGCGACACGCTGTGGCTCGCCGGCGGCACCGACGGCCTGGCCGACCTGTCGGTCGACGAGTTCATAGGCGAGGACGACGCGCCGGGCGACAGCGACTTTGTGCGTGCGGTAAAGACGCGCGGCGTGCGCGCCTTGATGCCGATCGACGAGATCTCGCTGCTCGCTGCGCCCGACCTGCTGATCCGCCCGGTCCCGCGGCCCGATCTGCTGCCGCTGCCGCCGCCTTCGGTCGACGCCTGCCGCCGCTGCCCGCCGCCGGCGACGCCGCCCGCGCCCGCCGTGCCGCTGCCGCTCGGCGAGACTGCCGGCCCATTCTCAGACGACGAGGTCGCGCGCGCACAGGCCGCGCTGGTGGCGCTGGCCGAACGCGCGGGCGACCGCTTCGTGGTGCTGGGCGTGCCGCTGGCGCTGGCGCTGCCCGAGCGCTCGCGCGACGACGTTCTGGCCTGGCGCGCGCGCTTCGGCGCCCGCTGCGCCGCGCTGTACGCGCCCTGGCTGCGCGTCGCCGACCCGCGCGCGTCCGACACCACGCGGCTGGTGCCGGCCTGCGGCCATGTGCTGGGCGCGATCGCCGCCACCGACCTGGCCGACGGCGTGCAGCGCGCCCCGGCGATCCGGCGCCTGTCCGACGTCGTCGACGTCTCGCGCCCGGTCGACCCGACCACCTGGGCGCTGTGGAACGAGGGGAGCGTGAACGCGCTGCGCATCGGCCCGTCGAACGGCGCCGAAGTGAGCGGCGCCCGCACCACCAGCCATGAGCCCGCCTACCGCTACATCAACGTCGTGCGGCTGGTGCTGACGATCCGCAAGGCCGCCGACACCGCGCTGCAGTGGACGGTCTTCGAGCCGAACGACGCCGCGCTGCGCGCCCAGGTCGAAGCGACGCTGCTGGCCATCCTGCGGCTCTTCCATGCCCAGGGCGCCTTCGCCGGCGATACCGAGGCCACGTCGTTCTATGCGTTGTGCGATGGGACGCTGAATCCGCAGAGCGGCATCGACGCCGGCCGCCTGGTGGCCGAGGTCGGCATCGCGCCCGCAGCGCCGGCCGAATTCATCGTGCTGCGCATCGGACGCCAGGCCGGCACGCCGCAGGTCGAGCTGTACGCGCACGGCGAAGCGATGGAGGCTCGCTGACATGGCCATCCGCAACGACCCCGTGCTCGCGTGCAACTTCCAGTTGTCGCTGACCGACGCCGCGGCCGGCACCGGCAAGCTGCTGACCAGCATCGTGCTGTCGCCGCTGATCGCCAACCCGTTGGCCGGCTTCTCCGAGTGCACCGGCCTGGAAATGTCGCTCGAGACCGAGGACTGGAACGAGGGCGGCAACAACGGCCAGGTGCTGAAGTTCCCCAAGCGGGTGAAGTACGGCGAGATCACGCTGAAGCGCGGCGTCACGCGCAGCCCGGCGCTGTTCGACTGGCTCGGCGGCTTCGCGCATGGCATCGGCAAGCGCAAGGACGGCGTCATCACGCTGCTGGACGCCTCGCACCGGCCGCTCACCGTCTGGAGTTTTCGGCGCGCGCTGCCCACCAAGTGGAGCGGCCCGGCCCTGAACGCGCAGCAGTCGACCATCGCCATCGAATCGATCACCTTCGTGCACGAGGGCCTGGTGCCACTGGGAGGCGCCGCCGAACTGGCGAACGCCATCGGCAGCGCGGCGAAGGCCGTGGGTAGCATGTTCTGATGGACCCGGCCGACCTGCGCATCGGATCGCTGACCAGCCACGTCGGCGCCTGGGACAGCAGCGGCTGGCAGGACGCGGCCGCGCTGCAGGCGCTGGCCAAGGCACTGCTGCCGCTAGTGCGCGAGATGCTCGAGCACGACGAGCGCGTGAAGCGCGAGCTGACCATGCACGACAGCCCGCTCGACCGCATGACCAAGGGGGCCACATGACCATCCCCGCCAAGTTGTCGCTGATGATCCAGGTGGGTCCGAACGCGTACGACGAACACGTGCTGACCTACAACCCGGCCGAGATGACCTTCGACAAGGGGGTGCAGCTCGCCGAGATCGGCATTCCCGGGCTCGACGCGCCGCTGTCGCAGTTCATCCGCGGCAACGCCGAGAAGCTGACGCTGGAGATCTTCTGCGACAGCACCGAGTCCGGCATGGGCCTGGGCGCGACCTCGGTGACCGAGCAGACCGACAAGCTGTTCCAGCTCGTGAAGATCCTGCCCGAGGTGCACGCGCCGCCGATCGCCACGGTGTTCTGGCACGACGAGTTCCCCGGCAACAAGCTGCACAAGGCCTGGGGCAACAACCGCCGCACCAGCTTCACCGGCATGGCCGAGAGCGTGCGCCAGCGCTTCACGCTGTTCAGTCCCGAAGGGGTGCCGCTGCGCGCCACCGTGAACCTGGTGCTGCGGGAATGGCGCGCGCTGGAAGAGCAGCTGCACGAGCTGAACCTGTCGTCGCCGGACCGCACGCACCGCCACCGCCTGGCCGCCGCGCAGACGCTGCCGTCGATCGCGCAGCGCTACTGGCAGCGCCCCGGGCTGTGGCGCGAGCTCGCGCTGGCCAACGCCATCGAGGACCCGCGCCGGCTGCGCCCCGGCGTACTGCTCGACGTACCGCCGCTGACACCCTGACGTTCAACATGAGCACGACCGAATTCGTCGAACTCAAGGCCGAGTCGATACGGCTGGGCCAGCTGCGCGTGCCGCGCTTCGAGCTGCGCATCGACGGCGTCAGCCTGCCGCGCCAGGTGCTGCGCGACGTGATGGAGCTGACCTACCGCGACAAGGTCGAGGAGATCGACGGCTTCGAGCTGGTGGTTGCCAACTGGGACGGCGAGCGCCGCCGCCACAAGTACATGGGCTCGGAGACCGCGGCCAGCGAGGCCGACCAGGACCTGCACGAGCTGGAAACGCTGTTCGAGCCCTGCTGCAAGACGGTGACGCTGGCCATGGGCTACGTGGACGAGCTGCACCCGATGCTGATCGGCAACTTCGTCACGATGGAGCCGACCTTCGCGCAGAGCACGCCGTCGACGCTCGCGGTGCGCGGCCTGAACCGCCTGCACCGCATGCGGCGCGCCAAGTACGACGGCCAGTGGCCGAACTCCAAGAACGCGAAGCAGCTCACCGACAGCGAGATCGCGAAGACCTTCGACGGTCTGGTCGATCCGAAGTGGCGCAACGAAGGCCAGGACGCGCGCCGCATCCCGATGCCGGTCGTGATCGACAAGAACGCGATCAAAGACGAGCCGCGCCTGGAGTACGTGGCGCAGAAGAACGAGTACGACATCGACTTCCTGTGGCGGCGCGCGCGCCAGCGCGGCTACGTCGTCGAGGTGCGCCCGCCCGACGCCGAGAACAAGACCGAGCACCTGTACTTCGGCCCCAGCACGAAGGCGCCGGCGCCCTACCGACTGGTCTGGGGCGCCGGCCTGCTGGACGCCAAGGTCACGCTGACCACCGCCAACCAGGTCAAGAAGGTCACGGTGCACGGCTGGGACCGCAAGGCGCAGAAGGCGATCGCGGAAAGCGCCGACTGGAGCGACCCGAAGTTGAAACGCCTGAACCCCAAGCTGCAGGAGATCGTCGAGCGCTGCGACCCGCGCGAAGAGCGCGTGGTGACGCAGCCGGTGTTCAGCAAGGAGCACGCGCGCACGCTCGCCCGCGACCTGCTGCTCGGCCGCGCGCAGGACCTCGTGAAGCTCTCCGGCAGCGTGGTCGGCAGCCCCAAGCTGCGTGCCGGCTCGCGCGTGCTGATCGAGGGCCTGGGCAGCCGCATCTCGGGCGAGTACTTCGTGACCGAGACCACCCACACCTTCAACGCCTCCGGCTACATCACGCGCTTCTCGGCGCGCCGCGAGGACCCGGACACCGGCATGAGGATCTGAGATGCAACACCCCCAGAACAGCGGCATCACCGTCGCGAGCGTGCACGAGGTCGGCGAAGGCGAGAACCTCGGCAGCGTGCGGGTACAGCTGCCGTGGGAAGATCAGCCGCGCCAGCAGTGGCTCGCGGTCGCGTCGCCGATGACCGGCGCCGACAGCGGCTGGTTCGTGATGCCGGTCAAGGGCGACGAGGTGCTGGTGGCCTTTGACCAGCAGGACCACGACCACGGCTACGTGATCGGCTTCCTGTGGAACAAGCAGCACAAGCCGCCGTCGGACGACACGCGCCAGCGCATCTTCCGCTCGAAGAACGGCCATTGCATCCGCTTCATCGATTCGCCCGAGCAGAACGGCGACAAAGGCTCGATCGTGATCGAGGACGCCAACCACAACACGATCGTCATGTGCAACACACACATCACGATCACGCACCAGGCAGGCGTGGACATCGTCGCGCCGCGCGTCACCATCCTCGGCCGGCCGGTGCGCCAGGTCGGGCCGCCGATCTGAGGGCACGCGATGGTCACGAAAACCTTGGAGGTTCCGCTGCCCGCCAACGTGAAGGAGCGGCTGCAGACGCCCATCTGCATTCCCATGCCCAAGCCCGGCAAGGCGCAGATCACGCTGCCCTTCGGCGGCGCGACGATCCAGGCCTTCAACGACATCACGAAGGGCATCCCGGACGACTGCTCGCTGAACTTCTCCCTGATGCTGCAGGTCGCGCCGCTGCTGGCGAACATGAAGTGCCTGATCGAGGCGCTGAAGGTCGTCGAGCCGCTGGTCACGCTGATCACCGCGCTCGGCAAGGCCGACCTGCCCGCGATCGCGCAGGCGCTGCCCAAGTTCCTGGACGCGGTCCCGCCGCTGGTGGACTGCATCGCCAAGTTCTTCGTCGGCGTGCCGCTGTTCCTGCGCGACCTGCTCATGATGCTGGCCAAGCTGCTCGGCTGCGTGGTGCAGACGCTGCGCAGCGCGCTGGCGGTGATGTCGGGGCTGCAACTGCAGATCGCGTCGGCGCGGGCCGACAACAACACCGCGCTGCTCGCGGCGCTGGAATGCGCGCATGGACAGGCGCAGGCCTCGGCCCAGCACGCGCTGACCGCTGTCGATCCGCTGCTGGTGATCCTGTCGCTGTGCGAACCGCTGTTCGGGCTGGCCGACGTGTCGCCCATTCAGACGCCGCAGATCGGCAGCGACGAATCGATCGAGGGCCTGACCGCGGTGATCGACGTGCTGGACACGCTGGCCAAGACGCTGCGGACGGTTGCCGAAGGGCTGGTTGCGCAATGAGCACGGGCCTGCGCGACTTCCTCGGCCGCGGCATCGCCTTCCCGCTGCGCGTGGACGCGGCCGGCCGGCTCGCGAGCGCCGCCGGCGAGTCGCGCGTCGAGGACTCTATCCACCTGATCCTGTCCACCCGCCCCGGCGAGCGCGTGATGCTGCCGAACTTCGGCTGCGCCATCCACGACCTGGTGTTTGCGCCCAACAACGCGGCCACGCGCGCGCGCGCCGTCGACGCGGTGCGGCGCGCGCTGACGCAACTGGAGGCGCGCATCGACGTGCTGGACGTGCGCGCCGACACCAGCGCGGTCGAGCCCAGCCTGCTGCTGCTGCGCGTGGACTACCGCCTGCGCGCCAACAACGCGGTGGGCAACCTGGTCTACCCGTTCTTCCTGCTCGAGGCGGCCTGAGGAGAGCACGACGATGCCGCTGTCCGACCACCTCCCCGTCATCGACGACCGCCGCCACGCGGACCTGGTCGCCGAGGCACGTGCGCGCATCCCGCGCTACGCGCCCGAGTGGACCGACCTGAACGACAACGAGCCCGGCATCGCGGTCGTGCAGCTGCTCGCGTGGCTGTCCGAGATGCTGCTGTTCCGGCTCGGCCAGGTGCCGCAGCTCAACCGCATCAAGTTCCTCGAACTGATCGGGACCACGCTGGAGCCCGCACGTGCGGCGTCGGCCGAGATCACCTTCGGCACCGTCGCTGACTTCGGCGCCGCGACGGTCATCGTGCCACCGCGCACGCAGGTCGCGGCGGAGGTGCCGGGCTCGCCGGTGCCGGTGGTGTTCGAAACCGAGGACGCGCTGGTGGCGATCAGCGCGCAGCTGGATGCCGTATTGCTCGACAGCGGCGCCGAGATCGCGGATGTCAGCGCGGCCAACGCCGACGGCATCACCGGCTTCGCGCCCTTCGGCCGCAGCGTGCGCTCCGGCAACGCGCTGATGCTGGGCTTCACGTCGGACCTCGCGTTCGCGACCGGGCCGCTGGACCTCGCCTTCTTCACGCGCGCGCCGGCCGCCACCGGCCGCAAGAGCACGCCGCTGGTCGTGCCCGGCGGCGGCGCCGCGCCGCAGGCGCCGGCGACGCTGGCCTGGGACTACTGGAACGGCAGCGAGTGGATCGCGCTCGACGTGCTGGCCGAAGAGACGCTCGCCTTCACGCGCAGCGGCCACGTGCTGTTGCAGCTGCCGGCATCGAACGCGCCGGCCGGCCCGCCGGCCACGGCAACCATGGGCCTGGCCACGGGCGCGCGCTACTGGCTGCGCGTACGCATCACCGCCGGCGCCTACACGCGGGCGCCGGTGCTGGCCGCTGTGCGCACCAACACCACGCGCGCGCTGCAGGCGCAGACGGTCGACGCCGAGCTGATCGGCCGCGCGACTGGGCTCGACGACCAAGTCTACCGGCTAGCCAACGCGCCGGTGCTGGATGGCAGCCTGGTTCTGCAGGTCGACGAGGGCCCGGGCTTCGAGACCTGGACCGAAGTGCCCGACTTCTTCGCGTCGGGGCCCGAGGACCGCCACTACGTGCTGGACCGCAGCACCGGCGAGGTCCGCTTCGGGCGCGGCACGCAGCTGCGCGTGCCGATGGCCAACCCGAACCGGCCGTCCAACCTGCTCGCGTTGTCTTACCGCTTCGGCGGCGGCGCCGTGGGCAACGTGCCGGCCGGCGCGATCAATGCGCTGCGCGCCTCGGTGCCCGGCATCGACAGCGACGCGGTCGCGAACCTGCAGGCCGCCGGCGGCGGCACCGACGAAGAGTCGCTGGAAGCCGCCGAGGAGCGCGCGCGCCAGCAGCTGAAGAGCCGCGAGCGCGCGGTCACCGCCGAGGATTTCGAGCTGCACGCGAAGGGCGCCGGCGCCGCGCGCGCGCTCGCGCTGCCGCTGTCGCACCCCGACTTCCCCGGGCTGCAGGTGCCGGGCGTGGTCAGCGTCGTCGTCGTGCCGCCGTCAAAGGAGCTCGACCCGCTGGCCGATCCGGCGCCGCAGCCGACCGAGGCGCTGCTGCACGAGGTCTGCGCCGAGCTCGACGCGCGCCGCCTGCTGACCACCGAGCTCTACGTCGTCGCGCCGCGCTACCGCGAGGTCGTCATCGGCGCCACGCTGTCGTGCCGCGCCGGCACCGACACCGCGGCGGTCAAGCAGCGGGCCCAGGCCGCGCTCGCGACCTGGCTGCACCCCCTGGTCGGCGGCGACGACGCCAGCGGCTGGCCCTTCGGCGGCGACCTGTACCACTCGGCCCTGGTGCAGCGGCTGCTGCTGCCCGGCGTGCGCCGCGTCAACGACCTGCGCGTGTGGATCGACGGCGTCGAGCAGCCGGCGTGCAGCGACGTCGAGATCGCACCGGGCGTGCTGCTGAGCAGCGGCGCGCACCAGCTGTCCGTGGTGACCGAGCGATGAACGCGCCCTACCTGCCGCCCGTCGCGCGCGCGCCGCACGATCCGCGTTCGCGCGTGCTCGATGCCCGCCTCGGCTGGGCAGGCTACGGGCTGACCGGCGTGACCGGTGGCGTCGCGCAGGATCCGCAAGACGGCGCCCTCGCCTTCGCGCCGCTACCGGGCACCGGGCGCCTGCTCGCCGAACCCGGTGGCGGATTCGGCGGCCTGGTGCTGCCGCGCCATGCGGTGCAGCTCGCCGACGGCACGCTGCTGCTGCTGAATGGCGCGGCGGCACGGCTGTGGCGCATGGACCGCTGCGGGTGCACGCTATCGCCATGGCCCTGCCTCGACGCGGGCGTGCTGCGCGTGCCGGACGGCGCCGCGGGGCTCGGCGTGGGCTGCGGAGAGGTCTACGTCGCGCTGCCGGCGCTGCAACGCGTGCTCGTGCTCGACGCCGGCAACGGCGCGCTGCGCGCGGCGTGGCCCTCGCCGACGGGCGCGCCGCCGTGGTCGCCGGTGCACGCGATCGGGGTCGACGGCGGCCTCGTCGCGGTGGCCGACGTGGCGCGCGGCGGCGTGCACCTGTGCAGCCGGCGCGGACGCTCCCTGCGCTTCATCGGCGGACTCGGCGCGGTGCGTGCGCTGGCCACCGACCGCGATGGCCGCCTGTACGTGCAGCGCGATGGCGAGGAGAGCGTCGCCATCGTCGAACTCGCGAGCGGCCGGACCATCGGCCACGCCACGCAGCCCGGCGAGGTCGCGCACCGCTTCACGCCGCTCGGCCTCGACACGGCCCCCGACGGCGCGATCGACATCGCGACGGCTTGCGCCCCCCCGGCGAGCGAGCCGCACTGGGTCGGACCCGACGGACACGCCATCGCCGCGCCGCCGCCCGCGCTGCCCGCCTACCCGGCCACCGGCACCTGGATCGCCGGCCCGATCGACAGCGGCGAGGACGGCTGCACCTGGGACCGCGTCGCGCTGGTCGCCGACCTACCCGCCGGCGCGCGCGTGCGCATCAGCGCGACGGCAGCCGACGCGCTGCTCACCGACCCCGAGCTTGCCGAACCGTCGCGCTGGCGCGGCGGCGGCGAATGGCGCCACCCGGGCGACTCCGAGCCGCTGGCTTGCGCGCGCGCTGACTGGATGCTGTCGAGCAGCACGGGCCGCCACGGCTGGCTGAAGCTGGAACTGCTCGGCGACACGCGCGGCACGCCGCGCCTGCACTGCGTGCAGCTCGACTTCGCTCGCACCAGCCTGCGCCGTTACCTGCCCGCGGTGTTCGGCGCCGACCCGGTGGCCGCCGAATTCAGCGACCGCTGGCTCGCCATCTTCGACCGCACGCTGCGCGACATCGAAGCGACGGTCGACGGCCAGGCGCGCTTCTTCGACCCGCTGGCCGCGCCAGCCGCGCCCGAAGTGAGCGAGTCGCGCGATTTCCTGCGCTTCATCGCGTCGTGGGTGGGCGTCGTGCTGCCCTCAGGCTGGCCGCTCGCGCAGCAGCGCCGCGTGCTGGCGTCGGCGCCCGCGCTCTACCCTTGGCGCGGCACACGCGCGGGCTTCGCCGCGTCGCTGTCGCTGCTGCTGGGGCTGGACCGCTGGTCGCGACACGTGCCGGCGCACGCGCGCTGCGTGCCCTGCACCGCCGGCCTGCGCCACCTGCCGCGCTGGCGGCCGCCGCGCCTGCTGCTGGAGCACTACCAGCTGCGGCGCTGGATGGCCGTCGGCCACGCGCGGCTGTCGGACGCGGCCAGGCTGTGGGGCGATCGCGTCGTCAACCGCAGCCGGCTTGAGGCCGACCGCACGCTGGAATCCGGCGGCGGCAGCGGCGGCGCGCGCCTGGGCGTCACGCAGCTGCTGACCGTGCAGGACCCGCTGCGCGACCCCTTCCACGTGTACGCGCACCGGCTGTCGGTGTTCGTGCCCGCGGGCTGCATCGCCGCGCCCGGACGGCGCGAAGCCTTGCAGGACTTCATCGCCGCCGAGGTGCCGGCGCACACCGAAGCCAAGCTCGTCGTCGTGCAGCCGCGCTTTCGCGTCGGCGTGCAGGCCATGCTAGGTCTGGACGCCGTGATCGGCGTGCGCACGCAGCTACCCGTGCTCGACGACGCCGACACCCCGCTGGGCCGCGGCACCGTGCTGCATGCGGCCGGTAGCACCTTCGCAGAACCGCCGCGCGGCGCTGGCCGCCAGCGCGTCGGCCTTTCGACCGTCATCCGCTGATCCGAGGACGCCATGGGCCACTCCGAACACCAGCAGCACCACCACTGCGCCGGCTGCGGCGGACCGATGCCGTGCACCCCTTGCACGCTGAGCACGCCGCTGCGCAACCACTACTTCTTCGGCAAGCTGATGGACGTGCCCGATTTCGAGATCGAGCAGGCCTACCTGGTGGAGAAGTTCAAGCGGCACCACGCGCGGCTGCACGGCAGCGGCGTCGTCTGCGGGCTGGAAGTGGACCAGCACCCGAACCCGGCCTGCCAGCCCCGCCACGTGCTGGTGAAGCCCGGCATGGCGATCGACTGCTGCGGCAACGAGATCCTCGTGCTCGACGAGGAGACGGTCGACCTGTACGGCTTCCCCGACGTGAAGAAGCTGCTCGACGAGCAGGAGCCGCAAGACCACCTGCTGCAGCTGTGCATCCGCTACCGCGAGTGCACGACGGAGGAGGTGCCCATCCTGTACGACGAGTGCGGGTGCGACGACACGCGCTGCGCACCGAACCGCATCCTCGAAAGCTATGCGTTCGACGTGCGCGTCGATCCCGAGCTGCCGCTGCCGAACGCGCCCGCGCTCGAATGGCGCGGGCCGCCGCTCGCGCTGCCCGGGGCGTCGGCGCTCGCCTTCGACGTCGCCGGTGCGCGCCTCTACGTCGCCGCGACGCAGGCGCCCGGCGTGGGCAGCGTCCACCGCTACGACCTGGGCACGCTGCTGCCGCTGGCCGGCGCGCCGCGCACGTTCACGCGGCCGGTGCTCGCGATCGCGCTGTCGCCCGACGGCACGCGACTGTACGCCGCGGTCGCAGGCGCCACCGCGGCCGATCCCGCGCAACTGCACACGGTCGACACGACCACCGACGCCGCATTCCAGGTGGATGTGGTGCCACCGATCGACATCCCCGGCAGCGTCGGCGCCACATCGCTGAAGCTCGTCGTGCTCGCGTCGGGCGGGTCGGTGTCGATCGCGGTCGCCGGCGCATCCACGACGCTGCAAGCCTGGGACGCGGGCGGCGCCGTGGTCGCCGGCCGCCAGGCCGTAGTCGCCGCCGCGCTGGCGGGCGGCGCCCTGCGCAAGGACGGGCGGCTGGTGGCGCTGGCCGCTGGCGCGCTGCACCACTTCGACACCACCGCTGCGGGGCTCGATCCGCAGACGCTGGCGGTCGCCGCAGCGCTCGCGCCGGTGGATTTCGTCGTCGGCACGAGCACCGGTCCCGACGTGCTGGTGTGGCTCGAAGGCGGCACCGAGGAACTGCGCCACGCGGCCGCCGACGGCAGCGCGGTGAAGTCCGCCGCGCTCGGCGACCCGCCGCTCGCGCTGTGGGTCGCGCCGGGCGCCTCGACCGCGATCGTGCTGACCAACGACGGCGGCACGACGCAGGTCCGCAGCGCCGACCTCGCGCGCCTCGCGGCCGGCGAGACCGGTGTGCTCGGCGCGGCGCAGGCCGTCGGCCCTGGCGGCAACGCGCTCGCGGTCGAGTACCGCTTGTACGTCGCCTACGACGACGGCGTGGCACTGTTCGACCTGATCGGCACCGACTGCGGTGCGTCGCTGGACCCGCACGCCTGCCCCGGCTGCAACACCGCCGACTGCATCGTGCTGGCGACCTTCGCGCGCTGGCGTCCCGACCGTCGCCTGCTCGACCCGGCCGTGCCGGCGAGCGATCCCGCGGCGGACGCGCAGAACGGCATCGTGCGCATCGACGACACCACGCACCGCGTGGTGCTGCCGAGCGTGGCGGACCTCGCGGCGGCCTTGCGCTGCCTGCTGTCGCGCCCGGGCGCCGGCGGCGAAGGCCCGCAGGGGCCGCCCGGTCCACAAGGCCTGCCTGGCGAGGACGGCCAGGACGGGGAAGACGGCGCGCCCGGCGCCCCAGGCGCACCCGGCACGCCCGGCGAGGACGGCCAACCCGGCAGGGACGGCGACCCCGGCCTCGACTGGGACCTGCCGCACATCTGCGATTTCAGCTGGCAGCACGACACGCCGAACGGCCCGAACGAGCCGCCGCCCGAGCTCGTCGTCACCTTCGACACCAAGGTGCTCGCCAAGGACCTGAACGACCGCAGCATCTTCGTGCAGCTCGGCCGCATCAACACCCGAACCACCGACGGCGAAGAACGCATCCGGCTGCGCTGCTGGTGCGACCTGGACCTGACCGAGCGGATCACCCCCGGCAACACGCAGGAGGAATGCAACGCGAACACCTTCAAACGCAGCGGCGGTCCGTTCGTCACCGCGTTCCAGATCCGGCTGCCACTGCTCGGCGCATTCCGCGGCGAGGACGGCCTGGTGCGCGTGCGGGTCGTGATCAAGGGCGACTTCATCCGCGGCGTGCACCGCAAGACCGGCGAGTTGCGCGCGGTCGACGCCGACCACCTGCCGACGCTGGAGCCGCGCTCGCCGCCCGGCCCGCCGCAGCCCGACGTGACGCCCGAGTGGATGCAACCCGTGGACAAGCGCCACAGCGGCGACGGCATCGAAGGCGGCGACTTCGAGAGCTGGTTCGACGTCAAGGTCTGAGGAACTCACGATGAGCACGATCACCGACCTCTACCGCAGCCGGCGCGCGGCCAGCGTGGCCCACTGCGACGCGCCCGCGCCGCCCTGCAGCCGCTGCGGCATGCTCGAATGCCTGTGCCGGCCGCGCTTCTTCGCCGGCCAGGTGCTGACAGCCGACGACCTCAACCGGCTCGACGCCTACATCCGCGCCAAGCACCGGCTGCACAACCGCCAGCTGCACGGCTGGGGCGTGGTCAACGGGCTGGAAGTGACCTGCGGCCCCTGCGGCAACGGCGTCACCGTGAGCTGCGGCTACGCGCTGTCGCCATGCGGCGAGGACATCGTGGTCTGTGATTCGGTCGCGGTCGACGTCTGCGCGCTGATCGGCCACTGCATGCCCGAGCTGCCGCCCTGCGACCCGCCGCACCGCCCGAACCGGCTGCCCTGCCCCGAAGGCGAGCAGGAATGGGTGCTCGCCATCCGCTATGCCGAGACGCCGACGCGCGGCGTGCAGCCGCTGTATGGCAGCGCGCCCGTGTCCTGCGGCACCGGCAGTGGTTGCGGATGCGGCAAGGCCGGCTGCAACGGCAGTGGCGGCTGCGGCTGCGGCGGTCAGTCCAAGGCCCTGTGCCCGCCGCCGCGCCCGCGCGGCGCGCCGGTGCAGTGCGAGCCGACCGTGGTCTGCGAGGGCTACACCTTCGAGGTCTACCGCAAGCCGCCGAAGGACACCGACGACGACAACGCGACCGACTCGCCGTTGATGCACCGCCTGCAGTGCTGCCTCGAAGCGCTGATCAAGGGGGCGCCGACGACACCGGACGGCAGCATCACCAGCAACCCGGCCGGCTGGCAGTCATGGGCCGTGAAGATCAAGGCGCACCTGCTGCTGAAGCTGGTCGACCCGCCCGGCACCCACTGCGAGCTGATCGCGCGCCTGCAATCGCTGGCCATCCCGAGCGCAAACAATCCCGCGGCGCTGGAAGACGCGATCGAGCTGCTGTTCGTCGTCGCGATCGACGCGATGCTGAACTGCCTGTGCTCGGCGCTGCTGCCGCCCTGCCCACTGCCCGACCCCGATGGCCGCGTGCCGCTGGCCACGCTGCACATCTCCGGCGGCGACTGCCGGGTGCTGCGCGTGTGCAACTGGTCGACCGAGCGCGCGATCGCGGTCACGTGGCCGGCAATCGAATACTGGCTGTCGCCGTTCCCGATCGCAACGATCCTGCGCGAGCTGCTGCAGCGCTTCTGCTGCTTCGACCTGGCGTCGATCTTCCGCCGCGACGACGACAACGGCATCGTGGGCGTGGCCGGCGTCGCGGACTCGCGGCTGAACACCACGGTCGAGCCGTCAGAGCGCACGCAAGCCTTCGCGCGGATCTTCGCCGACACCGCTACCGCGCCCGACACGTCGGCGCGCGCGCTGGTCCAGGGCCTGCTCGGCGGCAAGGGCGATTTCCAGGTGCGGCGCGCGGACCTGTCCACCTGGCTGCTCAGCCAGCACTTGGCGCGGCCGTTCGCGACGCTGGCGGGCCTCGGTGAACGCCAGCGCGGTGGCGGGTCGATCGATGCACTCGAGAAGCGCATCGCCGACCTCGACGCCCGCGTGCAGGCCCAGCAAGCCGAGATCGGTGCGCTTCGCAAGGCCGCCATGGCTGCGCCGCCGCCCGCGCCGGCGCCGGCCAAGAGCGCCAAGCGAAGCCGCAAGTGACAGGGAGCCGCGCATGGACACGCTCTTCGCCGAACGTCCGCATTTCTTCGAAGGCCAGTACCTGGGCGCCGCCGACCTCGCGGTTCTGCTCGAATACCTGCGCGAACAGCTCGCGCGCCAGCGCCTGGCGGGCCGCAGCTGGGGCATCGTGTCGGGGCTGGAACTTGTGCAGGGCACCGACCCGGGCGGTGCGATCACCTACACGGTGGCGCCCGGCGTCGCCGTCGATGGCCACGGGCGCCTGCTCGCGATCCTGGCGCCAACCAAGCTGGACGCGGCGCTGTTCGCCTTGCAGCCCAGCGGCCTGGTCAACGTGTGGCTGCGCCACAGCGAGGTCTCGGCCGGCGGCGTGCGCCCAGGCTTCGAGGTCTGTGGCTCCAGCGACGCGTACTCGCGCATCTCCGAAAGCGTGGTTGTCGAGGTCGGCCCGCGCAACACGGTGGCGCAGCGCGAGAGTGGCGTCGAACTCGGCGCCACGCTGTACCCCGACGCACGCACCGCGCCCGGCACGCTGCTGCCGGGCCAGCCGATCGCACTCGACGGCAGCGTCGGCGCGCAGCTCTTCCCCAACGACGACGACACGCCGCGCTGGCTGGTGCCGCTGGGCCGCGTGGCCTGGGTGCAAGGCGCGCCCGGCGCTTTCGCCGAAGCCGACGAGACGGCGCGCAAGCTGTCGATGATCTTTCGGCACCAGGCCGGCGTATTCGCCGAATCGGTGATCGCCGCCGGCGGCCTGCTGCGCCTGCGTGCGCGCTGGACCGAGCGCGAGGCCGGCAAGACAAACGACCAGTTGCAGGCCGCGGCCGCGCCGCTCGCAAGCGACCTGCAGACCTGCCACGACCGCATCGAGGCCACCGAGCCGATCTGGCTGGAAGAGCACACCCGCCTGACCGGCGACCTGCGGCTGCGCGGCCGCCGCGTCGAATGGCAGGCCGAGGGCGGCACCGACTACGCGGCTGGCGGCACCGTGCTGGGCCTGCGCCGCGCGCCCGCGGCCAACGCGCTCGGCGGCGAGGACCTGCAGCTGCTGCTCGGCAGCAACGCGCCGGGGCCGAGCCGCCTCGTCGTCGGCGGCGCGACGCTGCAGGGCGCGCCCGCCGACCCGTGCCGGCCCGACTTCGATTTCCGCTCGGGCGTGGTCGTGCAGCACGACGCGAAGGTCGGCGTCGGCACCGTCGACAGCCCGCTCGCGCACCCGCTGACGCTGCGCGTGACCGGCGCTCAGCAGCAGGCGCTGGCGCTGCAGTCGGCGGCCGGCGCGGTGACCTGGCAGATCAACACGCTGCCCGGCCCGCCGGGCTTCAACATCGCGCAGGCCGACCCGGCGCAATCCAACTTCTTCATCGACCCGGCCGGCAACGTCGGCATCGGCAGCAGCGCGCCGCAGGCCAAGCTCGACGTGCGCGGCGTGCCGGCGCCGCAGGGCAATGCGCTGGGCGCGAACAAGTGGTTCCAGGCCGGCGACGGCGGCGACACGGGGCGTGTGTGGATGCAGTACGGCGCGCAGCTCGCGCCCTTGATGGTGATGAGCGACCTCGACGACCCCCCGCGCCTCCAGTTCCAGCAGCTCGGCGCCGGCAGCGAGGAGGCGCCCCAGCACATCAGCTGGATCGGCCAGGCGCGCGGCAACTCGCCGGACCTGTCGATGCAGGGCGGCCGCGTCGGCATCAACACGCAGGTGCCGGCGCGTATGTTGCACGTCGAGGGCGAGGAGGTGCACTCGGGCGGGCTCGGCGGCGGCTACTCGTTCTCGAACCGCGGCAGCGCCTTCGTCGAGATCCCCGCCAACGGCGAACGCTGGGTGCTGTACGCAGCGAACAGCGTCGCGCGGCTGTGGTCGGGCGTCGACCGGATGTCGGTGGACCTGGCCGGCAACGTGCGGATGGGGCCGTCGCTGCTGCACTTCGCGGTCGGCTCGCGCGACAACGTGCGCATGGTCAGTGGCCGCGTACCGCAGGTCTTCGCCAGTGCCGGCACCGACTGGTCGGCGGTGCGCAACGGCGTCGGGCTGGTGCGCGTGACCTTCGCGCCGGCCTTCACCGGCACGCCGGTGGTCACGGCGACGCTGGTCGATCCGCTGGCCGAGGACAACGTGATCTGCGTGCGCAACGTGTCGGGCAACGGCTTCGACGTCGTGATCCGCGACATCGACAGCACGGCCGCCGACGGCTCGACACCGCAGGACTCGGCCTTCAACTTCATCGCCGTCGGGCAATTCACGTGAGGCGCCGGTGCTGACGATCGATCGCTGGCACCAGGCGCTCGCGCTGCGCGGCCCGCAGCGCGATCCACGGGCGGTGCCGGACCGCGCCGAGGCGATCGCGCGCCACGCCAGCGCATTGCTCGCGGGCGCGCTGGACGCCTGCCTCCCACGCCACGCGGGCGAGGTGATCCGCATCCGCCAGCTCCAGGTCGCGCTCGCGATCGACGTCGCGCGCCACCCCGACGAGGCGGCGCCGGCGTACGCGGCGGCGCTGGCGCGGCACATCGTCGACGCGATCGACGATGGCGGGCCGGACGTGGTGTGCTTTGCGGACCGCATCGCCTACCACGCGGCCTTTGCGGTCGCGCTCGCGGCCGGCGATGCACATGCGCGCTGGGTGTTCGACGAGTTCGACGGGCTGGCCTCGCTGCCGCGCGCTGCGGCGCTGCGCACGCTGTTCGAGGAGCGGCCCGCGGAGGCGTGGCCGCTGCTGGCGCGGCTGGCGCGCGAGACGGCGGTGTTCGCGATGCTGGAAGGCGCCGAAGGGCTGCGCGTGCTCGATGTGTTGATCGCTGAAGCAATGGTCGCCGATGCAGCGTCCGCGGCGCCGGCCTTGCCGCCGCCCAGCGTGCTGGCCTGTCCCGCCGCGGCGGTGCTGGAGCGCCTGGCGCGCGCCGCGGCATCGGGCTGCCGGCTCGACGAGGTGCTGGTCGCGGCCGCGCTCGCCGGCGCGACCGTGGCGCGGCCCGGTACGCCGTGGGCCGCTTCCTCGTCGGGCGCATCGCCCACGGCGCTCGAGCAACGGCTGCGTGAACGTTCGCCCGCAGCACGGGCCGCCGCGCGGGCCGCGACCGCGTCGGCGACAGCGGCGTCGCGCTTGTCGCAGGACGAGTTCGCGCTCTTCGAGGACACGCCCTGCGCCGCCGCCGGCCTGGTGCTGCTGCTCGACGAACTTGGCGACTGGACCCGCGCGCTGCCCGACGCGCTCCGCAGCGCCTTCGCGCTCGCGGCGCTGGCCGCGGCCGCGCCGGCCGAAGACGCTGCCCGCCTATGGCACGACGCGTGTTGGCGCGCGCTGTTCGGCGTCGAAGCCGCATTCGGCCTCGACGAACTCGCGACCCTGCTGGGCGACACCGACGCGCAGGCCGTGTTCGACGCGGCCGCGGCCTTCGGCGTCGAAGCACCGCGCGACGACGACGCGGCGGCGCTCGACACCCCGCTGTTGCATGGCCTGCCAGCGGCCTGGCGCGCGCTGGTCACCACCGCCGCGCAGTACGCTTGGCGCCGCGTCGCGTGGCGCGTGCCCGGCATGGCCGGCGCCAGCATCGGCTACCTGCGGCGCAACCTGCTGGGCGGCGACGGCAGCGCGCGCCGCGTCGACGACGATCACTGGCACTGGCGTGTGCCGCGCGCGCCGCTGCACGTGCTGCTGGCGATGACCACGCTCACCGCGCGCGAGCACGTGTGGCGCGGTCCGCCCGCGCGGCTGCTGATGCTGGAGTTTCACGGCTCATGAAACGCGAGGAACTGCCCCAGGCGGTCGACGTGTGGCGTCGCTGGCTCGACACGCTCGTCGAGCGCGAGATGTTGCGCCTGCGCTCTCGCTACGCGCCGTCGCTCGACGAGTGGCGCGGGCTGCACGTGACGCACGCCTTCGTCGACGCGCTGCTCGGCGCCGACGGCGAGCCCGACGCCGACGACGCGCAGCAGATCGACGCGCTGACCGCTCAGGCGTGCCATCTCGCGCCCGCGGTCTCCGCCGAGGGCGTGGGCGCGGCGCTCGCGGCGCGGCTGCAACTCGACGATGGCGATCTCGCGCTGCTGCTGCTCGCGCTGGCGCCGGACCTCGACCCGCGCTACGAAGCCTTCTACGCCTACCTCAACGACGATATCTCGCGCCGACTGGTCACGGTAGACCTCGCGCGCCGCCTGCTCGACGACGTGGGCGACCTGCTGGCGCGCGTGTCGCCGCCATCGCGGCTGGTCGATGCCGGCGTGTTGGAGGTGTTGGAGCCGCCGGAGCCGCGCAGCCGCTGGCGCCGTGAGCTGCGCGCCCGCGAACCGGTGCTGCAGTTCGCGCTCGGCCTACCACTGGCCGACCCTGCGTGGCAGCGCGATGCGCAATGGACCGCAGCGCCGGCCGGCGCCGAGCGCACCGCGGCCGAGCCTCTGGTGCACGTGCACGGCGACGACCCCGAGGACCGGCGCGAGGCCGCCGCCGCGTGGGCCGCCGCGCGCGGGTTGGCGCTGCTGCGCATGCCGCTGCCGGTGGCCACGGCGCACGCGCGATCGCTGCTTCTGTCTGCGCGGCTCGCGGATGCGGCGCTGATGGTCGAGGCCGAAGACGGCCCCGCGCCCGCGCTGCTGCGCGACCTCGAGGCGCTGGCCGGTCGCGGCGTGCCGCTGCTGCTGTCGACCGAGCCGTCGTCGCCGTCGGCCGCGTGGCTGGCCGCCTGGCCCCACCTACGCCTGTCCGCCGAACCGCCCGCGCCCGAAGCACGGCAGGCGCTGTGGCAGCAGTCGCTGGCGCGGCAGGGTCTGGCGATCGACGAAGGCACGCTGGCCTCGCTCGCGGCGCGGCACCCGCTGCCGGCCGCACGCATCCGCGCCGCCGCCGCGTCGGCAGCGTGGGCGCTGCTGCCCGACGACGACGCCGCGACCCTCGCCGCGCTGCTGGAGGACGAAGCGCAGGCGCGCGCCCACCAGGCGCTGAGCCGCGTCGCGCGCCGCGTCGAGCGCCAGCACGGCTGGTCCGACCTGGTGCTGAACGAGGTCACGCTGCGCCAGCTGCGCGAGGTGGCCGACGCGGTGCGCGTGCGCGACCGCGTCTACGGCGACTGGGGCCTGGGCGCGCGCAGCGGCCGCAGCGCCGGGCTGACAGCGCTGTTCTGCGGCGCGTCGGGCACCGGCAAGACCATGGCCGCCGCGGTCGTGGCGGCCGCGGCCGGCCTGCCGATGTATCGCGTGGATCTGGCCGCGGTGGTGTCCAAGTACATCGGCGAGACCGAGCAGAACCTGGACCGCGTGTTTCGCGCTGCTGAGCGCTCGAGCGCGGTGCTGCTGTTCGACGAAGCCGACGCGCTGCTCGGCCGCCGCTCGGAAGTGAAGGACGCGCACGACCGCTACGCCAACCTTGAGGTCGCCTACCTGCTGCAGAAGCTGGAAGAGCACGCCGGCGTGGTGCTCCTGGCGAGCAACCTGCCGAAGAACCTCGACAGCGCGTTCGCGCGCCGCATGCACTACACGGTGGAATTCGCGCGGCCCGCTTCACCGCTGCGTGAGCGCCTGTGGCGCGGCATGCTGCCGCCGGCCTTGCCGCGCAGCGACGACATCGACTTCGCGTGGCTCGCCGAACGCTTCGAGGTCACCGGCGGGGAGATCCAGGCCGCGACGCTCGACGCCGCCTTCCTCGCGGCCGCCGCCGACGAGCCGCTGGGCATGCGCCATCTGCTGCATGCGCTGGCGCGGCGGCAGGCGCAGCAAGGGCAGTCGGTGGGCCACGGGCGCTACGCGCGCTGAACGCGATGGCCTGCGCAGCCGCCCGATGCGCCATGGCCGCCGCCGACGCGGCGCAAGAGCAGGCCACGCCCGCGCCCACACGCCCGCCCAAGGCGCACCCCGGCACGCCAAACCCCTCCGCGCTGATCGCGGCCGACGTGCAGGGCCTGGGCGACGGCGCGCCGCTGGCCCTGGCGCTGCGTGCGCCGATCGAGCAGCGCCTCGGCGCCGACCTGTCGGCCGTGCGCGTGCACACCGACGTGCGCGCCGCGCTCGCCCGCGAGCGCATCTGCGTGCGCGCGTTCGCACATGGCCAGCACGTCGCATTCGGCGAGGGCCAATATGCGCCGCAGACCGCCGAGGGCCGGCGCCTGATCGCGCACGAGCTCGCGCACACGGTCGAGCAGGGCGGCGCGCCGCCGCGCGTGCAAGGCGACACCGGCGCCGACTTCACGGTCGCCGACATGCAGAAGCTGGCCGCCAACATCGACCGCCAGGAGGCGAGCAGCCTGCAGTCCTTCGGCACGCCGGCGCGCGACTCGCGCCTGAGGCTCGACCTGCTGCCGAACCCGAAGACCGGCATCATCGACAACCTGGACGGCAGGCTGGAGTGGCGCTTCGGCCGCTTCGTCGATCCGAAGGACAAGTACGAGGACGTCTGCCCGACCTGCCACCAGACCGGTGCGCAAGCGCGCGAGGCGAAGCAGAAGCGCGACGCCGACGAGAAGCGCCGCAAGCTGGAGGCCGCTTGGTCCTCGATGCACACGGCCCAGCACAACCAGGTACTCAACGCGCAGGAATCTTCGCTGGCCGCCGACTTGCAGTCCTCGCGCCTGGCGGTCACGCAGGCACGGCTGGCCCTCTTGGACGCGGCGCTCGCGCTACCGCCCGAGCTGGGCGACGACCTGCTGGCCTCGCCCACCGCGGTCATTCCGCCCGAGCTGCGCACGCACATGCTGATGGCCGCCCAGGCCGAGGTGCTGGTCGACGCCTACGTCGACGCGAAGACCGGCGCGCAGGGCATCCCGTGGAGCTTCTACCTGATCCGCAAAGGCTTCATGTTCGAGTTGCACGACATCACGGCGCCCTTGCGCAAGGACGGCCGCAGCGTGGTGCACGAGGTCGGCATCAGCAACATCAACGCGCTAATCATGCAGCGGCACGGCACGCAGTCGATCGACGAGATCGACCCGCCGAAGGAGCTGTTCGACAAGCTCAACGACTGCGACTTCTTCCCCGAAAGCGAGCTGTACTGGCGCTTCCCGAAGTCGGGCCTGCCGGACCGGATGACGATGACGGCGCCGAAGCCGTTCTACCAGTGGCTGACGGAGATCGGCATGCTGCTGACGCTGGTCGGCGGGCTGCTGGTGCCGGTGCTGGGCGGACCTGCAGCGCTGGCCCTGGCGAGCGCGCTCGTGGGCGGCGCGATGACGATCGGCGGCAGCGTGCTGAAGATGCAGGACATGGAGGCCAAGGGCATGCTGACGGCCGAGGCGCGCCGCGGCATCTGGTGGGACATCGCGCTCGACTACAACGACTGGGTTGAGAAGACGATGCGGCACAACGTGCCCTGGGGCTCGCCGCCGGACGTCGCGCTGGCCCTGCTCGTCGCCACCGGCCAGCGCCTGCGCGAGATCATCCGCGCGCACCGCGACGTGCTGCACTACGGGCAGCGCATCCTGCCGCCTGACCTGCGCCGAGTGCGGGTCGGCATCGCGGCCCAGGACTAAGCCATGGCCTGCGCCGGCAAATGCGCGCAAGCGGCCCGCTCGGCCGATGCGCCTAGCCATGCGGCCGAGGCGGCGCACGCGTCGCGGCGCGCCAGTGGCGGCTCCAACCAAGCGGCGCTGCGGGCCGCGGGCCTCCAGGCCAAGCTCACCGTCGGCGCCACGCACGACCCCGCGGAGCAGGAAGCTGACCGGCTCGCCGACAGCTTCGCGTTCGGCGCCGCGATTCCGAAGCCCTGCTGCAACAGCTGCGCCGAGTCCACGCCGCCGGGCACCGTGCGGCGCTCGCCGCTGCCCGGCGCGGCGGCGCAACCCGCGGTGGACCGGCTGCCGCTGGGCGAAGGCACGCCGCTGGCCGGCGCCCTGCGCGCCCCGCTGGAGCGCCACCTCGACGCCGATCTGTCGGCGGTCCGTGTGCACACCGATCAGCGCGCGGCGAGCGCGAACGAACGCATCGGCGCTCACGCGTTCGCGCACGGCAGCGACATCGCATTCGGCCGCGGCCAGTACGCGCCGCACACCACCGAGGGCCGGCGCCTGATCGCGCACGAGGTGGTGCACACGGTGCAGCAGGGCCGCGGCGCCGGCGCGGCGCGAGAGCGCGGTCCGGCGCGCGTGCGCGGCGACAACGGCAAGCAGTTCACGCCGGAGAAGCTGGCCTTGTTCGCGCGCTGGAACGAGCAGAGCGCGTTCAAGGACTTCAGCCCGCCGGCGAACCAGGACCCGCGCGTGCACTGGAGCAAGCCGGGCGACTGGGGCAGCGACCTGCCGCGCTTCGAGAACGGCGTCTGGATCGACCCGAAAGCCGACTACAGCAACCAATGCCCGAGCTGCCACAAGCGACCCTGGGAAGTGCGCGCCGAGCGCCAGCGGCGCGAGGCCGAGCAGGCGAAGGAGCGGCGCGAGGCGGCTTGGCCCGGCATGCACGCCGCGCAGAAGGAAGGGGCGCTCGACCAGCAGGCCAAGACCCTGCGCGAGGACATCCTGTCGTCGCGGCTGGCCGCCGCGCAGTCGCGGCTGGCGCTGTTCGACGCCGCAGCCACGGCCGCGCCGTCCTTCGGCGATGAGGAACTGCTGGGCATCCCGGCCGGGCAGCTGCCGCCGGACCTGAAGAGCCACTGGCTGCTGGCCGAGCAGGCTGCGGTGCTGGTGGACCAGTTCGTCCTCGCGCCGCCCGACAGCATCGCGGCCGACACTATGGCGCCGGTGCAGAAGGCCTGGGTGACCTACTACGGCACGATCAGCCAGCTGCTCGGCGCGATGGACCGGCTGAACGACAAGATCGCCCGGCGCCGCGCCGCGGCCCTGCAGAAGAAGCGCTCGCGGCCGAAGCTAGGTTGCCCGACCAACAGCTGCCACTCGGCGCCCGCGGCGCCGGACAACGACTTCCTGCTCGGGCCCTCGCTGCTGGACGCCTACCCCGACCGAGAGCCCCCGATGGCCGACGCCGCGATCGCGTTGTTCCGCCCCTACAAGACCGAGTTCGGTCCGCTGGTGACGCGCGCGAACGCGGCGATCAAGTCCGCGCAGGGTGCGAAGGACATCGAGACCTGGAAGAGCGCGCGCCTCGACTACCGCTGGACCGTGTCGCAGCTCGACACGGTGCTCAAGGCCAAGGGCGGCGGCGGCTGGGGCGGCAAGGAGCGCGTCGAGCAGCTCGAGTTCACGCAGGGCCCGCTCGAGCGCCAGCAGGAGGTGCAGGACCGCGACCCCGAAGCGCTGAAGGTGCAGGCGGTCTTCTACCCGAAGCACGAGTTCGAGCAGGTCCCCGACGAGAAGGGCGGCACGAAGGAAGGCGCGCGCGGCATCCCCTGGCACTTCTACCTGCTGCGCACCAAGCTGTCCGACTACCAGACCAGGATGCCGGCCGGCTACACCTGGGAGCTGATCGACATCACCGCGCCGAAGCGCGACGACGGCCGCACGGTGACGCATACCAAGCAGATGACCATGCTGGACGCGCAGATCTCCGACTTCGCATACGGCGGCACGCCGGTCAACAAGATCGACCCGCCCTACGAACTGTTCGCGAAGCTGAACAACAAGTTCTTCTTCCCGGAGGGCCATCTGTACTGGCGCTACCCCGTCAGCGGCAAGCCCGGCTCGCTGGAGACCACCGCGCCGCGCTCGTTCGGCGACTGGCTGAAGCTGATCGGCATGGCGGTGGCGCTGATCGGCGGCGTGCTGCTGCCAATGCTGGGCGCGCCGGCCGCGGTCGCGTTCGCGGCGATGGCCGGCGGCACCGCGCTGTCGATCGCCGGCAGCTTCGCGCAGATGGAGGAGATGCGCGAGGTCGGCAAGCTGACCGAGTCGGCGAAGGACCGCCTGTACTGGGACATCGCGCTTGACATCGCCAACATGCTGACCCTGGGCCTGGGCAAGGTGGCGACCGTCGCGCGCGCCGCCAACGCCGCGCGCGTGGCGCGCGTGGCCGAGAGCGCGTATTTCTACGTGCGGCGCGCCGAGATCGCGATGGACGCGGTCAACGTCGGCATCGTCTCGTACGACCTGATCGCGCAGTACAAGGCGATCCAGGGCTCGAAGATGAACGCCGGGGAAAAGCAGCGTGCGCTGCAGGAGCTGTTCGCGATGGGCCTGCTGAGCGGCGCGCTGAGCTACGTGTCGCTGCGCGCCGGCGTGCGCGACTGGAACAAGAAGCCGGTGCTGAGGATCGACGTCGACCCGGCGGACCCGGCGCGCCGCATCGCCACCTTCGACGAGGTCGGCGAGGCCGCCGCCGAGGCCGCGCAGCACGACGCCGCGCGCAAGGGGACCAAGGCCAAGGAGGTGACGACACTCGAACACATCGACCCGCACAAGCGCGAGGTGCACACCTACCGGCTGTGGGACGACGGCCGCATCACGCGCTGCAGCGAGCCGCCCTGCCTGCTGATGAGCCGCAGCCTGGTCGAGCGCGTGACCGACATGTCCGATCACATGCTGGCCGAGAGCACGCACCACGCAGCGCTGCAGGACTTGGCCAGCCGCGCGTCGGACCTGCAGGAGGTGGCGGCCGCAGTTGGCCGCATGCCGAAGGGCAAGCAGAAGGCGGCGGGCGACGCGGTGCTGGCGCGCGCCAAGGCCATCGAAGACGAGATGGCGACGCTGCGCAAGAAGATCGACGACGAGAATCTGGCCTACGAGGATGGCGGCTTCACCGAGGCGGGCAAGCGTTACGGCGACGCCGCGCAGCAGTTCGACAAGGACAAGTACGGCTGGATCTTCGTCAAGAAGACCGGGACGCTGCGCTTCCAGCGCAAGAGCATCTACGTGCCGCGCATGGAATGGGACGGCACGCAGTTCGTCAAGAACAAGGAGAAGCCGCTGTTCCCGCAGGTCGACCCGGCGGTCGAGGCGCAGGTGCGCGCCACCAGCGAGACAAAGGATTTCAACATCGTCGAGACCATCACCAAGGTGGAGGACCTGCGCCGCCTGCGGCCGGCGTCGCCGTTCAAGGGCCGCCGGCCGACCGATTGGGTGCTGGTGAAGATCAACGACGACAACCTGGTCGACTTCGGCACCGAGGCGATACCGCACGGCACGATCTTCGAATTCCCCGGCGGCCGGCGCGCGTGGCGCACCCCGCACAACACCATCGCCACCGACGCCCCACTGGGCGCGCCGATCGGCCGCCAGGGCTGGGAGGCCGGCACGCCCTCGCAGCTGCGAATCAACAAGCACGGCGTGTCGAACGAAGGCGTCGACGTGATGAAGTCCACCGGCGTCGACCACGAGCGCGCGCACGCGCGCGGCCAGGGCACCGGCTTCGAGCTGTACAACCACATCCTGCTGGCGCCGACCTACGTCAACCAGACGCTGCAGGCGCGCGGCATCGAGCTGTACCTGTCGGAGCTGAAGAAGGCGCGCCCCACCCTGGACCTGCGCCTGTCGACCGAGCACCGCAGCTTCGAGGGCACGACGATGCAACAGTTCATCGACTATAGGCTGTCGGTGGTCGAGAACGGCGAACGGCGCGAGCTGTTCGCGGTGCGCATCGAGACCGACTACAGCAACAAGGCCAAGCCGGCGCGCACGCTGGTGCTGCAGATGCCGAAGACCGTGGCCGACTTCGACCTCGTGACCAACACGGTCGACATGGGGGCCGCGCTGGATTCGATGGAGACCGCGATCCGCGAGGCGCGCACGCGCAAGGCGGCGGCGAAGAAATGACTCAGCCGGCGAAGTCGGCGCGTTCTATGCCGTGGCGTTTCATCATGCGGCCGAACAGGCGCCGCTCCTTGCCCGCCAGCCGCGCGGCCTGCGTCACGTTGCCGTGCGCTGCGGCGAGCACGCGGCGCAGGTAGCGCGCCTCGAAGGCGTCCAGCAGCTGCGCGCGTTCGCTGGCGTAATCGCAGGGCGAGGCTTCGACCGCGCGCGCCTCTCCGGGCAGGCGCAGCGGCGCGCCATCCTCTCCTTCGATGAAGGCGCGGTGCACCACGTTCTCCAGCTCGCGCACGTTGCCCGGCCACGGCACCGTGCCCAGGCGCGCCAGCGTCGCGTCGTCGAAGGCGCGCGGCGCCACGCCGTAGCGCTTGGCCAGTCGCGCCAGCATGGCCTGGGCGAGCAGCGGCACGTCCTTCGCGCGCTCAGCCAGCGTGGGCACGTGCACGCGAACCACGTTCAGCCGGTAGTACAGGTCGATGCGAAACCAGCCCTCACGCACGCCGCGCTCCAGGTCGCGGTTGGTCGCCACCACCACGCGCACATCGGCGTCGAACCACCGCTGCCCGCCCAGCGGCCGGAAGCGCAGGTCCTGCAGGAAGCGCAGCATCGAGGCCTGCGAGCGCGGCGACAGCGTGTGGATCTCGTCGATGAAAAGCGTGCCGCCCTTGGCCTGCGCGACCAAGCCGTGCATGTCGCGGCTGGCGTCGGTGAAGGCACCCCGCGCGTGGCCGAAGAGCTCGTCCTCGAACAGCGTCTCGGGCAGCGCGCCGCAGTCGACCGGCACGAAGGGATGGCCGCTGCGCGGGCCCATGTAATGCAGCGCGCGCGCGACGAGTTCCTTGCCGGTGCCGGTCGCGCCTTCGATCAGCACAGTGACGTCGACCGCCGCGTACCGCAGCAGCGAGTCGACCATGGTGCGAAAGGCCGGGCTGCGGCCCACTAGCCCCGCGCGTTCGCACGCAGACTCCCACTGAAGCGCATTCGACAGCAACACGGTGACCTCCCGGCGCGTAATTCGGAAAAATTATGCAATAGGACCCTGGGACGCGACAACCCCACCCTAGCCGAAGGTAGCAGCCTCAAAGGAAGAACGGACCGGCCACGCGCTACCTCGCACGGCGCCGGCGCCAAGTGCTCACGGTTGCTCACGGCCCCAGGCGCCGAAGTCAGTCAGTTGGCACCAAGGCGGAGTTCGCAGTCTGACGGATTCGCTTGCCCGTCGCGCGAGCGCGGAGACACCGCCGTACTGGCATGCACCAAAGCGGTCATCGGCGAAGGACGGGTAATGGCCGACTGCGGCCGGTCGAGCCTCGATAGCTGAACGACTTCAACCGCTGCATTGCAGCCCGCCACGCTGGATCGATCCCCCTGAGGGGCGATCCCTTGGCAAAGACGCTCAAGACCCACTTCACATCGCCCGAGCCGATCCAGAGAGATGGTCCGCTTCACATAGACGTCCGGACTGGCCGTCCATCCGCACCAACCCCCGGCTCCGACGAAGCCTCACAGGTGATAAGGAACTGCGCCCAAGTCAGCAGTGCTTGCCGGCGTTCCGGGTAGTAGCTGTGCTGGTCGTATATGCCTTCCACCCCAGAGAGCTTGTGATTCAGGCACATCTCCGAGACATCCCGTGGCACGCCGAGCGCGCGCATGTGCGACTTCATGGTGCTGCGCAGGTCATGGGGAGTGAATCGGCGTACCTTCGGCTTGTGCAGGGCAAGCCAGTACATGATCGCCCGGTGCACGGTACCCTTGCCCAGGTAGGTATCGCCGCCATTTCGCTTTGCACGGCTACTCGCCCTTGCAGGCAACACAAAGTCAGACTGAGAGGCAAGTGTCCGGAGCTCTCTAAACCAGTCGACGACTGCTGGAGCGAGCGGTACGTCCATCGAGGTCCCTGTCTTGCTCGCCGGGATGTGCCAGCGGGCCTCGTCGAGATGCACGTCCTCCCATCTGGCGGTGAAAAGCTCCGCGCCACGCACGCCAGTGCCAAGCAGGATGCGAATCGCCAGCGCGTTCGGACGCCGCATCGGGGCGTTCAGCAGGAGGTGCAGTTCCTGACGGGTCAGCATCAGGCGCTTGCGAACCGGTGGTCGAGGCCCCAGGAGAGAGCTGATCATGATCCTGAATCGCCCCGGTTTCCGTGGAGGCTGTTTGGTTTAAGTCAGGCCGCCACCGTGGTGGTCTGACTGGCGCGCTGCCGGTAGTAGTTTGCCTCAGCCTCTGCCGGCGGGATGTAGCCGATGGGTTCGAGCAAACGATGGTTGTTGAACCAAGCCACCCATTCGAGCGTGGCAAGTTCTACCGCTTCCTTGGTCTTCCAGGGGGCTCGACGATGGATCAGCTCGGCTTTGTAGAGGCCGTTGATGGTCGGCCAGGGCGTTGTCATAACTGTCTCCTTTGCTGCCCACAGAGGGCTCAATGCCTGCTTCTGCAAGCCGCTCTGAGTACCGGATGGACACGTATTGCGAGCCGCGATCCGAGTGGTGGATCAGGCTGCTGTCTCGCTCGGGCTGCCTTGCATAGAGCGCCTGCTCCAGGGCGTCGAGGACGAAGTCCGTGCGCATCGAGCTGCTGACGCGCCAGCCCACGATGCGTCTGGCAAATACGTCGATGACGAAGGCCACGTACAGCCACCCCTGCCAGGTCGAGACGTAGGTGAAGTCCGAGACCCAGAGCTGGTTCGGTCGATCGGCCTTGAACTGCCGGTTGACCTTGTCCAGCGGGCACTGCGCTTTCTTGTCACTGATCGTCGTGCGCACGACCTTGCCGCGCATCACGCCGCGCAGGCCGAGGCGACGCATCAGGCGTTCGACCGTGCACCGCGCTGCCGCCGTTCCTTCGCGGGCCAGTTGACGCCAGACTTTGTCGGCGCCGTAGACCTGCATGTTGGTCTGCCATACGCGTTCGATCTGGGGCGCCAGAACGTCATCGCGTTGGGCTCGTGTGCAGCGTCTGTGCGGCTCGCGTTGAAGCGCCGCGTACCGTCGATACCCAGATGGGGAAATCTGCAGAACCTTGCAGATCGGCTCGACCCCAAACGTATCCCGGTGCTCGTCGATGAGCTCCCTCAGAACTTGAATCGGCGGTCGAGCTCCGCCTGGGCGAAAAAAGCGCTCGCTACCTTCAGGATCTCGTTTGCCCGGCGCAGTTCCTTGACCTCGCGCTCCAACTCCTTGACGCGCTGGGCCTCCGATGTCGTGACGCCTTCACGCACACCGGCATCGATCTCCTGACGCTTGACCCAGGTCAGCAACGTCTGCGGCACGCAGCCGATCTTCGGCGCAATCGACTCCACCGCCATCCACAACGACGGGTACTCCCCGCGATGCTCCTGCACCATCCGCACGGCCCTCTCACGGACCTCAGGTGAGAACTTGTTCGACTTGTTCATGGCTCCATCTTCTCAAAGGTTGGAGCCTCCTCGAAACCCGGGGCGATTCAGGACTTCAAGACACTCGAAAACACTCGCCCGGAAAAAACTCCTTGCGCGACAACCGCTTACGTGTGGCGACCGACACGGGGCGACACCCCGTGAACCATCAAAGTAAGACGATGTCGTAGTGCTCTGCCGTCATTGTCGCCTCTGCCTGCAGGGAGATCGGCTTGCCGATGAAGTCGCTCAGGCCGGCCAGGTTCTGGCTTTCCTCGTCGAGCAGCATCTCCACCACCGGGGCCGACGCGATGATGCGGAACTCCTTGGGGTTGAACTGGCGGGCCTCGCGCAGGATCTCGCGCAGGATGTCGTAGCACAGGCTGCGGGCGGTCTTGACCTGGCCGCGACCGGCGCAGGCCGGACAGGGCTCGCACAGCATGTGGGCGAGGGACTCGCGGGTGCGCTTGCGCGTCATCTCCACCAGCCCGAGCTGGGTGAAGCCGCTGACCGTGATCTTGGTGCGGTCGCGCGAAAGCTGCTTGCGCAGCTCGCCCAGCACCGCCTCCTGGTGGTCCGCCCGGGCCATGTCGATGAAGTCGATGATGATGATGCCGCCCAGGTTGCGCAGGCGCAGCTGGCGGGCGATCGCCAGCGCCGCTTCGAGGTTGGTCTTGAAGATCGTGTCCTCGAAGTTGCGCGCCCCGACGAAGCCGCCGGTGTTGACGTCCACGGTGGTCAGCGCCTCGGTCTGGTCGACCACCAGGTAGCCACCGGACTTGAGGTCGACACGGCGCGCCAGGGCCTTCTCGATTTCCTGGTCGACGCTGAACAGGTCGAAGATCGGCCGTTCGCCCTTGTAGTGCTGCAGGCGATTGACCGCACTGGGCGTGTACAGCTGGCCGAATTCGCGCAGGGCGTCGAACTGCATCCGGGAGTCGATGCGGATGGTCGCGGTGCGCTCGTTGACCAGGTCGCGCAGCACGCGCTGGGCCAGGTTGAGGTCCTCGTGCAGCAGGGTTGCCGGGGGTGCCTTGAGCGCCTGGGCGCGGATGTGGGCCCAGGTCTTGCGCAGGTAGGCAATGTCGTCGGCCAGTTCGGCGTCCGAGGCCTCTTCGGCATTGGTGCGCAGGATGAAACCACCGCCACCGCCCTCTTCGCGCGTGCCCACCAGCGCGGCCATGCGCTGGCGCAGCTGCTCGCGCAGCTCGTGCGAGCCGATCTTCTGCGAGATGCCGATGTGGTCGTCCTGCGGCAGGTAGACCAGCATGCGCCCGGCGATGCTGATCTGTGTGGACAGGCGTGCACCCTTGGTACCGATCGGGTCCTTGATGACCTGCACCACCAGCGACTGGCCCTCGAAGACCAGCTTCTCGATCGGCTGCACGGGCGGCGCATCGGCGCGCCCGCCATGGCCGCCGTGGCGCCCGACCTGCCCGGCCACGTGCACATCGGCCACGTGCAGGAAGGCCGCCCGATCCAGCCCGATGTCGACGAAGGCGCTCTGCATGCCCGGCAGCACCCGCGCCACCTTGCCCAGGTAGGCGTTGCCGACCAGCCCGCGCTCGGCGGCCCGCTCGACGTGCAGTTCCTGCACCGCGCCGTTCTCGACGACGGCGACGCGGGTCTCCTGTGGCGCCCAGTTGACGAGGATGTCCTGCATCGGTGCGTGGTGGGTGGTGGGAAGCATGTCTCTCGTGTTCTCGTTCAGATCGGCCAGCCGATGCCACGCAACAACTGGGCGGTCTCGTACAGGGGCAGGCCCATGATGCCCGAATAGCTGCCGCGGATCGCCTGCACCCAGGCCGCAGCGGCACTCTGGATGGCATAGGCGCCGGCCTTGCCCATGGGCTCGCCGCTGGCCACGTAGGTGTCGATCTGCGCGGCGCTCAACGTGGCGAAGCGCACGGTGGAGGTGCTCAGCAGCAGCTGCTGGTGCGAACCGACCGCCAGCGCCACCGCCGTCAGGACCCGATGCTCCCGCCCGGACAACAGCCCGAGCATCCGTGCCGCATCGGCCGCGTCGTTCGGCTTGGCGAGGATGTGCCGCCCGATGGCCACGGTGGTGTCAGCGCACAGCAGCGGCGCGGGGGTGCGGCCGCTCGTGGCCAGCCGGGTGCGCGCGGCTTCGAGCTTGGCCCAGGTCACTCGTTGCACGTAGGCCGTCGCGGACTCGCCCCGCAGCAGGTGCTCCAGCGCCTCGGCGTCCTCATGAGGTTCGGGCAGCAGCAGCTCGTGGCGCACGCCGATCTGGTCGAGCAGCTGGCGGCGGCGGGGACTCTGGGAGGCGAGGTAGATGAAGTCCAAGTCGGTGCGGGCCGCAGCCCGCCTCACTCGCGGTGGTAGGGGTGGCCGACGCTGACCGACCAGGCGCGGTACAGCGCCTCGGCCAGCATCACCCGCACGAAGGCGTGCGGCAGTGTCAGGTCCGACAGGCGCAGCGCCTCGTCGGCGCTGGCGCGCAGGGCGGGGTCGAGCCCGTCCGGCCCGCCGACGAACAGCGCGACGTCACGGCCGTCGAGCTGCCAGGCCCGCAGGCGGTCGGCCAGCTGGGCGGTGGTCAGACGGGTGCCGCGTTCATCGAGCACGACGCGGCGGCAGCCCTTGGGCAGCGCGGCCTCCAGGCGGGCCCGCTCGGCCGCCATCAGCGCATCGACCGGCTTGCCGGTGGTGCGCGGCTCGGTCTTGACCGCCTTCAGCTCCAGGCGGCAGTCGGGCGGGAAGCGCTTGGCGTAGTCGTCGTAGGCGGTTTCGGCCCAGGCCGGCAGGCGCTGGCCCACGGCCATCAGCCAGAGCTTCATCGCAAGGCGCCAGCGTTGATCGGTCTACGCCGTCTCAGCCGCGCGGGCCGGCTGCGGTCTTGCGTGGCGCTGCCTTCTTGGCCGCAGGGGCGCGGGCGGGAGCCGTCGCCGGAGCGGCAGGCTTGCGGGCCGGCGCCTTGCGGGCAGCGGTCTTGCCCGCCGGAGCGGTGCCGGTGTTCTTGCGGGCCGGCTGGATCACCACGGTCTGCACCGGCGCCTCGGCCGCCGGCCTGCGACGCGGCGCCGCCTTGCGGGGGGCCGTCTTGCGTGCGGCCGAAGGGGCGTCGGCATCTGCCGCCCCGCCCTTGGTGGACGGTGCCTTGCGGGCTGGCTTCTTCACGGGAGCGAGAGCCTCGGCCGCACTGCCGCTGCGGCGCGCGCGCGCTCGGCTGCTGCTCGCCACGTCGACGCCGGCGGAAGTGCCTTCACCCTCGTCGTCCATCATCTGCCCCTCGGAGGCCTTGGGCAGACCGCGTGGTGCGGTGCTGCCAAGCTTCAGCCGCACGGGCTTGCCACCCCAGATCTCTTCGAGGTGGTAGTACTGGCGGATGGCTGGCTGCATGATGTGCGCCACGGCGGCACCGCAGTCGACGATGATCCACTCGCCGTTATCCTCTCCTTCGACACTGAGGATCTGCCCGCCCGCGGCCTTGACGGCCTCGCGCACGCTGGAGGCGAGTGCCTTGGTCTGCCGGTTGCTGGTGCCCGAGGCCACCACCACGCGCTCGAACAGTGGCGAGAGTTGCTCGGTGTTGAAGACCACGATGTCCTGGGCCTTCACATCTTCGAGTCCATTGACGATGGCGCGTTGCAGCTTGCGGATGTCCATTCAGGTCCGTCGGGGCGGTGATTAGGTGGGGTAGGGAGAGGACGATTCGGCCATGCAGATGCATCAGCCGGGCCGTGCGGGGGTGGAATGGTACAGCCCGCGGCGCTCGACGTACTGCGCCACAGCTGCGGCGAGCCTGTCGGGAACCAGGGATCGGGCCGACGCGCCCCCTTGCAGAGCCGTGCGCAGGGCCGTCGATGACACCGCTACCGGGGGCATGGCCAGCACGCTCAGGCGGTGCGGCACGGCCGCCAGCGCGGCGCTCGTGCGGGGCGGCTGACCATCGCGGGCCGCCACGGCCAGCTCGACGCGCTGCAGCAGCTCCGGCCAGCGGTGCCAGGTGGCGAGGTTGGCGTACTGGTCCTGGCCGAGCAGCAGGAACCACTGCGCGCCGGCCGCATCGGGGCGGGCCTGCAGTTGATCGACGGTGTCGATGGTGTAGCTCGGCCCGCTGCGGTCCAGCTCGCAGCGCTCCAGGCGAAAGCGCGGCTCGTCGGCGATCGCCAGCGCCACCATCGCCGCCCGGTCGGCCGCCGGGGCCAGCTCCCGGGCGCGCTCCTTCTGCCAGGGCTGGCCGGCGACCACCCAGCGCAGCTCGTCCAGCCCCAGCTGCGCCAGCGCGCACTCGGCCAGCTGGCGGTGGCCGACATGCACCGGGTCGAAGCTGCCACCGAACAGGCCGATGCGGCGTATCCGAGCGGGACTGGAACTGGACGTGGTGGCCGGCATCGGCGCTCAGGCCGCTTCGAGCCAGTCGCGCACCGGCAAGAAGTCGGTGTAGAGCGCCGCCTCCGGCGTGCCGGGCTCGGGCGCCCACTGGTAGCGCCACTGCACCTGCGGCGGCATGGACATCAGGATCGACTCGGTGCGCCCGCCGGACTGCAGGCCGAACAGCGTGCCGCGGTCCCAGACGAGGTTGAACTCGACATAGCGTCCGCGCCGCAGCGCCTGGAACTCGCGCTCCCGCTCACCGTAGGCACGGCCACGGCGGCGCTCGGCGATCGGCAGCCAGGCCGGCAGGAAGGCATCGCCCACCGAGCGCAGCATCGCGAAGCTGCCCGCCGGGCCCAGCTCCGAGAAGTCATCGAAGAAGATGCCGCCGACGCCGCGCGCCTCGTTGCGGTGCTTCAGGAAGAAGTAGTCGTCGCACCAGCGTTTGAAGCGCGGGTGGAGATCGGGCCCGTGCGGCGCCAGCGCATCGCGGCAGGTGCGATGGAAGTGCACGGTGTCCTCGACCTCACCGTAGTAGGGCGTGAGGTCCATGCCACCGCCGAACCAACGCACCGTCTGCCCGGCGGCCGGCCCCTGGGTGGGCGTGGCGGCCAGCATGCGCACGTTCATGTGCACGGTCGGCACATAGGGGTTGCGCGGGTGGAACACCAGCGACACGCCCATCGCCTCGAAAGGCGCGCCGGCCAGCTCCGGCCGGTGCTGCGTGGCCGAAGACGGCAGCGCGCTGCCACGCACCTGCGAGAAGGCGCAGCCCCCGCGCTCGATCAGCTCGCCCCCCTCCAGCAAGCGGGTGATGCCGCGGCCCTCCAGCCGCCCGCCAGGCGGGCGCTCCCAGGCATCGGTGATGAAGGCCTGGCCGTCGGCGCGGCCCACCTCGGCACAGATGCGCTCCTGCAGGCCCAGCAGCCAGTCGCGCACGGTCTCGGTGGACAAGGAGGTGGACAGGGGGGTGGACAGGTCGGTATCGCTCATCGGTCGCGTGCTCGGGTCGTCGAATCTGAGGAATGGGGAAAGGAATCGGTGAAACTGGAAAGGGGGCGTCGTCAGACCAACCGCACCGGCCCCGCCGCGGCCGGGTTGAAGCCCCGCACGCCTTCCAGGCAGGCGGCGATGCGCGTCAGGTCCTGTGCCTCGTCCCCGCTCAATGTCAGGAAGTCCGTCAGGCGCACCACGCGCCGGCCGTAGTCCAGCGAGGCCACGCCCAGTGGCACCTGCGCCCCCAGCGCCACCCGGTAGAAGCCGGAGCGCCAGCCCGGCACCGGCCGGCGCGTGCCCTCTGGTGCCAGCGCCAGCCAGAACCACTCGCCCTGCTGCCGGGCGGCCTGCATCTGCTGCACCGTGCTGCCCACCAGGCCGTGGGCGGCGCTGCGGTCCACCGCGATGCCACCGACCCATCGCATGAAGGGGCCCAGCAGCGGCGTGCGGAACAGGCTGTCCTTGGCCCAGAAACGCACCGGCAGGCCGAGCGCCCACTTGGCCAGCAGGCCGACAGGGAAATCCCAATTGGAGGTGTGCGGGTACACCGCGATCACCCCCTGGCGGCCCGGCAGGCCCGAGAACTCGATGCGCCAGCCAAACAGCCTGAGCAACTGGCCAGCCCAGGAGCGGCCCGGGAAGAACAGGGCCGCCGGATCCGTTGTCTTGTGCGCCATCGTGGTCGTCCGTCATGCAGCGCGGACAACGATACGGCGCGATGTGACCTGCGTCACGATGCAGTGCAGCAACCGTCGCCTGCCACAGACAGGCGCGGCCACCGCCCCAGGCTCAACGCTTGATCGCCCGGTGGCCGATGTCGCGGCGGTACTGCATGCCGTCGAACTGCACACCCTGGAGCACCTGGTAGGCGCGCTGCTGCGCCGTGCGCACCGAGTCGCCCAGCGCGGTGACACAGAGCACCCGCCCGCCCGAGGTGACGGTGTTGCCACCCGCGGGCACCGTGCCGGCGTGGAAGACCACGCAGTCGTCGCTGGCCGCCGGCAGGCCGCGGATGACGTCGCCCTTGCGCGGATCGAGCGGATAACCGGCCGCAGCCAGCACGACGCCGAGCGCGACGCGGCGGTCCCAGTCCAGCTCCACCTGGTCGAGCGTCCCGTCGGTGGCCTTGAGCAGCACCTCGAAGAGGTCGCTCTTGAGCCGCATCATGATGGGCTGCGTCTCCGGGTCGCCCATGCGGGTGTTGAACTCCAGCGTGCGGACCTGGCCCTTGGGGTCGATCATCAGTCCGGCATAGAGGAAGCCGGTGAACGGGATGCCGTCGCGCGCCATGCCCTCGACCGTCGGGCGGATGATGTCCTGCATCACCTTGGCATGCACGTTGGGCGTGACCACCGGCGCGGGCGAGTAGGCGCCCATGCCACCGGTGTTCGGGCCGGTGTCGCCATCGCCCAGGCGCTTGTGGTCCTGGCTGGTGGCCAGCGCGAGGATGTGGCGCCCGTCCACCATGACGATGAAGCTGGCCTCCTCGCCCTGCAGGAACTCCTCGATCACCACCCGCGGCACCGCCTGCCCATCCGCGCCGGCGTTGTGCTGCACGCCCAGCCGGTTGTCGCCGTCGCTGGCCAGCATCCAGTCCACCGCCTGGTGGGCCTCGTCCAACGACATCGCCACGACCACGCCCTTGCCTGCCGCCAGGCCATCGGCCTTGATGACGATCGGGGCGCCCATGCGGTCGACGTAGGCGTGCGCGGCCGCGACGTCCGTGAAGGTCTCGTAGGCAGCGGTCGGGATCCGGTGCCGCTGCATGAAATCCTTGGCGAAGGCCTTGGAGCTCTCCAGCTGCGCGGCGGCACGGGTGGGGCCAAAGATGCGCAGGCCGCGGTCGCGGAACACGTCCACCACGCCCGCTGACAAGGGTGCCTCGGGGCCGACCACCGTCAGGCCGATCTTCTCGGCCAGCGCGAACTCCGCCAGCGCCACGGGATCGGTGATCGCCACATTGACCATGCGAGCGTCCAGCGCCGTGCCGCCGTTGCCCGGCGCGACGTAGAGCTTCGTCACGCGGGGAGATTGGGCCAGCTTCCACGCCAGGGCATGTTCGCGGCCCCCTGAGCCGATCACCAGAACTCTCATGTATCCAACCAAGTCGTTTGTTTCATGTCACGCCGGGCTACTGGCGCCCTTCCTCGCGGACAGGCACCTGCGCCTCACACACCGGCTCTTTTCGATCCTACCCGCTCGCCATATTCCCGACAGTGTCTGGGCATCCCCCGGCAAGGGGCGTCATTCGTCGCCAATACACCACAGACACGTTGCCATGCCCAGGGTGGCTGAACCGCAGGACCGGGCCCCGAACACCGTACGACCGGTGCGCGATCACTGCCCAGTGGTCACTGTTCGATCACGGCGTTGTGGAAAACGGCCTGCACGTCGTCGAGGTCCTCCAGCACATCCAGCAACTTCTGCATGCGGGCGGCATCGTCACCGGCCAGGTCGATCGGGTTCTCGGCACGCATCGTCACCTCAGCCAGATCCGCCTTCAGACCGGCGGCTTCCAAGGCGTCCTTGACCGCCTCAAAGTCCGCTGGCGCGGTCAGCACCTCGATGGCGCCGTCGTCGTCGGTCACCACATCCTCGGCGCCGGCCTCCAGAGCGACTTCCATCACCTTGTCTTCGGACGTACCGGGCGCGAACACGATCTGCCCGCAGTGCTTGAACTGGAAGGCCACCGAACCCTCGGTGCCCAGGTTGCCGCCGTACTTCGAGAAGGCGTGGCGCACCTCGGCCACCGTGCGCACGCGGTTGTCGGTCATCGTGTCGACGATGATCGCGGCGCCGCCGATGCCGTAGCCCTCGTAGCGGATTTCCTCGTAGTTGATGCCTTCGAGGTTGCCGCTGGCCTTGTCGACGTTGTACTTGATGCGGTCGGCGGGCATGTTGGCCGCCTTGGCCTTGTCGATGGCCAGACGCAGACGCGGGTTGGCGCTGACGTCCGCGCCGCCCTGGCGCGCCGCGACCGTGATCTCACGGATGATGCGGGTCCACACCTTGCCGCGCTTCTCGTCCTGCCGGCCTTTGCGATGCTGGATGTTCGCCCATTTGGAATGTCCGGCCATGATGCTCTGCTGCTCCTGGAGGCTGACGGCCGCCAGCCCTGCAGGGCCGGCGCCCTGGATGGGGGCGGGTGGCAGGCCACAGGGCCGGCCACCGGGTTTCTTCGCTAGACTGCCATTCTACTTTTCGGGCTGGCACCCACCGAAGATGCCCGCTACCCCGCTCTCCCGGAGACCCCACGATGGCTGAACCGATCCTGCTTGCCCGCCACGGCGATGTCGAATGCCACCTGCTGCCCGCGCTGGCCAATCGGCACGGCCTGATCACCGGCGCCACCGGCACCGGCAAGACCTTCACGCTGCAAAAACTCGCCGAGAGCTTCTCGCGCCTGGGCATCCCGGTGTTCATGGCCGACGTCAAGGGTGACCTGACCGGCATCACCCAGAAGGGCAACCTGGGCCCCAAGCTGGCCAAGGCGCTGGCCGAACGCGGCCTGGAAGAGCCCGACTGGAGCGCCTGCCCCGCCACGCTCTGGGACGTCTTCGGCGAGCAGGGCCACCCGGTGCGCGCCACCGTGTCCGACATGGGCCCGCTGCTGCTGGCGCGCATGCTCAACCTGAATGAAACCCAGCAGGGCGTGCTCTCGCTGGTGTTCAAGATCGCCGACGACAACGGCCTGGCGCTGCTGGACCTGAAGGACCTGCGCGCGATGCTGCAGTACGCCGCCGACAACGCGAGCGAGTTCCAGACCGAGTACGGCAACATCAGCGCTGCCTCGGTGGGTGCGATCCAGCGCGGCCTGCTGCAGATCGAGGAACAGGGCGGCGACCGCTTCTTCGGCGAGCCGATGCTCGACATCACCGACTTCATGCAGACGGTCGACGGCCACGGCGTGATCAACATCCTCAGCGCCGACAAGCTGATGAACGCGCCGCGGCTGTACGCCACCTTCCTGCTGTGGATGCTCTCCGAGCTGTTCGAGTCGCTGCCCGAGGTGGGCGATCTGGACAAGCCCAAGCTGGTGTTCTTCTTCGACGAGGCCCACCTGCTGTTCAAGGACGCACCCGCGGCACTGACCGAGCGCATCGAACTGGTGGTGCGGCTGGTGCGCTCCAAGGGCGTGGGGGTCTACTTCGTCACCCAGAACCCGCTGGACATCCCCGACACCGTGCTGGGCCAGCTCGGCAACCGCGTGCAGCACGCGCTGCGCGCTTTCACGCCGCGTGACCAGAAGGCCGTCAAGGCGGCGGCCGAGACCATGCGCGCCAACCCGGGGCTGGCCATCGCCACGGTCATCACCGAGCTCGGCGTCGGCGAGGCCCTGGTCAGCCTGCTCGACGAGAAGGGCCGCCCCGGCGTGACCCAGCGCGTCTACGTGCTGCCGCCGGGCAGCCAGATCGGGCCGATCGACGCGGCCCAGCGCCGGGCGCTGATCGAGGGCTCGCTGGTGGCCGGCGTCTACGAGAAGACGGTCGACCGCGAATCGGCCTACGAGAAGCTCAAGGGCCGTGCCGTCCAGTCGGCCGACGTCGGCAACGACCTGCGTGAGCAGGCCAGCCAAGCCACGGTGAGCGGCGCCAGCGCGGCGGCCGAGGAGGCAGGCGGCGGCGGCATGGGCAGCGTCATCATGGGGGGGCTGTCGGACCTGCTGTTCGGCAGCACCGGCCCGCGCGGCGGGCGGCGCGACGGCGTGGCGCAGGTGGTGGTCAAGTCAGCGGTGCGCACCGTCGGCTCGGCCGTCGGGCGCGAGATCGTGCGCGGGGTGCTCGGCGGACTGCTGGGCGGCAGCCGGCGGCGCTGACGCGGTCTTTCCCGCCCACTTTCCCCTCGCCGTTCGCGCCGCCACCGCGGCGTTTCGCGCCCGCAGCCGGCGAAGCGTCGCAAGCCGGCTGACCGCGCGGCCCGGTGCGCCGAGGATGAGCTCCATCGCAACCGACTTGCCTTGGAGCTCAGATGACCGCCCTGCCCCGCCCCACATTCCAGGTCACCGCCCTCGCGGCCGCCTTGCTGATCGGCCTGGCTGCGCTGACCGGCCCGGCTTGCGCCGACGAAGCCGCCCAGCGCGCCGCCCTGGCCACCTTCAGCCAGGCCCGCGGCGGTGACGACAGCCGCATCGACGCCGCTGCCACCCAGCTGGCGGCCATCAGCCGGGCCGAACCCGGTCACCCGCTGTGGCTGGCCTACGCCGGCTCGGCCACCGCGTTGCAGGCGCGCACCACCTGGGCGCCCTGGAAGAAGATGGCCCACGCCGAAGACGGCCTGGCGCAGATCGACAAGGCGCTGGCCCTGCTCGGCGTGGCGCACGAGACCGCGCTGCACAACGGCGTGCCGGTGGCGCTGGAGACCAAGCTGACGGCGGCGAGCACCTTCCTCGCCCTGCCCTCGATGTTCAACCGCGGCGAGCGCGGCCGGCGCCTGCTCGACGAGGTGCTCAAGCACCCGGCCTATGCCGGCACGCCGGCCGGCTTCCAGGAGACCGCGCGCAAGCTCACAGCGAAGGCCGCATCGTGAGCAGCGGCCCTTGCAAGGACGGGCAGCCGCCGGCCATCGAACTGCGCAGTGTTCACAAGACCTACCGGCTGGGCGCGCACACCGTGCCCGCGCTGCAGGGCGTAGACCTGCGCGTCGAACGGGGCGAGCTGGTCGCGCTGACCGGCCCCTCGGGCAGCGGCAAGAGCACCATACTGAACATCGCCGGGCTGATCGACCACGCCGACGCGGGCGAAGTGCTGCTGCAGGGCAGGCGTGTACACGATGCCGACGCGCACAGCGCCACCCTGCTGCGCCGCGACGCGATCGGCTTCATCTTCCAGGGCTTCAACCTGGTGCCGGTGATGACGGTGGCCGACAACGTCGACTACCCGCTCTTCCTGGCCGGCGTGCCGCTGCGCGAGCGGCGTGAGCGGGTGGCCGACATGCTGGCCGCGGTGGGCCTGGCCGAACACGCCGCCCACCGCCCGGACGCCCTGTCAGGCGGGCAGCGCCAACGCGTGGCCATTGCGCGGGCGCTGGTCAAGCGCCCCAGTCTGGTGATCGCCGACGAGCCCACCGCCAGCCTGGACAGCCACACCGCCGACCAGGTGCTCGACCTGATGCGCGCGCTCGGCCATGCCGAGGGCGCTGCCTTCCTGATCGCCACGCACGACGCCCGCCTGACCGACCGCTGCGACCGGATCATCGGCCTGCTGGACGGGCAGATCCAGGCCGCTGTGGCCCCCCTTCGACCTGCCCTGCGGAGCCCGGCATGAACGCACCTTTCCGTGAAGCCCTCGCCTGGCTGCGCTTTGCCGGGCTGAACACCCTGCGCAACCGGCGCCGCTCGCTGGTGACGGTGTCGATCGCGGCGCTGGGCACCGCGGCCATCCTGCTGGCGGGTGGGTTTGCCCTCTACACCTACCAGGGCCTGGCGCAGATGTCGGCCCGCAGCACCGGCCACCTCATCCTCGCGAGGCCGGCCCAGTTCCAGCGCGACGAGGACGTGCCGCTGCAGCACGGCCTGGACGATGCGGCCGCGCTCACCCGCACGCTGCTGGCCGACGAGCACGTACGCCAGGTGCTGCCGCGGGTGGAGTTCAGCGGCCTGATCAGCAACGGCGACAAGTCCACCGTGATGATGGCCGTCGGGATCGATGCGGACGCCGAGTTCGCCGTCAAGGGGCCCTTCGTGACGGTGCAGTCCGGCCGGGTCCTGGCGACCGCCCGGGACGGGCGTCCCACCTTGGCGGTGATGCTCGGCACCGGGCTGGCGCGCAGCCTGAAGGCCCAGCCGGGCAGCTCGCTCACGCTGCTGGCCAGCACCACCGAGGGCGCACTCAATGCGCTGGACGTGAGCGTCAGCGGCGTCATCTCCACTGGCGTGCCGGAGCTGGACCAGCGGCTGGTCTACACCGACGTGGCCACGGCGCAGAAGCTGCTGGTGACGCAGCGCGTCTCCAGCCTGGGCATCTTCCTCGACCGCATGGACGCCACCGACCCGGCCCGCGAACGGCTGGCCGCCGGCCTGCACGGCCTGGAGCTCCAGACCTGGGTGCAGCAGGCGGCCTTCTACCGCAGCGTGAAGGAGCTCTACAACCGCATCTTCGGCGCGCTGGGGCTGATCATCGGCGTGATCGTGGTCTTCGTGGTCACCAACGCGATGGCCATGGCGATCATCGAGCGCACCCGCGAGATCGGCACCTTGCGTGCGCTGGGCACCCTCCCAGGCCAGATGCTGCAGACGCTGGCGCTCGAAGGCATGGTGCTGGGCGGCGCCGGGGCGCTGATCGGCGCGCTGGTGGCGCTGGGCGTGTCGGTGATGTTGCTGATCGTCCCGGTCGAGATGCCCCCGCCGCCCGGGCGCAGCAGCGGCTACCCGCTGCAGATCGCCATCGATCCGGCGCTCTACGCGGGCACCCTGGTCGCGATGGTCCTGCTGGCGACGCTGGCCTCGGCCTGGGTGGCGCGGCGCACGGTGCGCACGCCGGTAGTCGAGGCGCTGGCCCATGTCTGAAAAGCCCCGCAGCACCGGCCCCCTCACCCCCGCCCTCTCCCGCATGGGGAGAGGGAGAAACCCCACGGAGTTCCGCATGACATCGCGCCCTGTCTTTCGCGCCCTCGGCCTCGCCGCGGCGCTGGGTCTGCTCGGTCTGGTCGGCGTGGTCAGCCCGGCCCGGGCCGCCGACGACATCGCCACCCTGCTGGTCGATGCCGACCGCTACCGCACCGGCAGCGAGCACCTGGTCGTCGAGACCCAGGTCAGCGTCTTCGGCCGCGACGGCAGCCTGGACAAGGAGCGCCGCTACACCGTCTACGCCCAGGGCGGCCACCGCTCGCTGGTGCTGATGCGCTCGCCCGCCGAGGCGGGCCAGAAGGTGCTGATGCTGGGCGACGACTTCTGGCTGCTGATGCCCGGCAGCCAGCGGCCGATGCGCATCACGCCCAGCCAGAAGCTGCTCGGCGACGCCTCCACCGGCGACATCGCCACACTGCGCTGGGCCGAGGACTACAGCGGCACCCTGGTCGGCGAGGAGCGCTGCGAACCTGTGTCGCCCGTTGCGGGTGTGGGTGCGGGTGCGGCCCAGCCCTGCCTGCACCTCAGTCTGCAGGCCGCTCGCAAGGGCGTGACCTATCAGCGCATCGAGCTGTGGATCGGAAAGCGCCACCACGAGCCGCTGCGCGCCGAGCTCTACGTGCAGTCCGACAAGCTGGCCAAGCAGGCCCGCTTCATCACCGACCGGCCCGCCAACCCGCGCCAGGTCGAGGAGATGGTGCTGCTCGACCAGCTCGCCAGCCACAAGGAGACCCGGGTGAAGTACCTCAGCCGTGCGCCGAAGACGGTGCCAGAGGCCTGGCTGAACCCGATGTTCCTGGCCCGCAACCCGTCACTGGAGTGATGGCCATGGCCCTGCACGCCCTGCCGGTTGCCGCACTGGCCCTGGCCGGCACGGCTGCCTTTGCCCAGGCATCGCAGCCCGCACCGGAACCCATGCCGACGCCCTCGCCGTGGACCTTCGACACCGAGCTGCGCGCCTTGCGCACCTGGCGCGGAGGCAACACGGCGGGCCCCCTCGCCGAGGCGCTGCGGCTACAGCCCGGGCTGACCGCCGCGCCCGCGTCCAGCAGCGGCCTCGAACTGCACAGCCGCGCGCGCTGGCGCGGCCTGTCGGCCGACGCGCTGCTGGCACACGAGCACACGGACGGCGGCCCCGGCGAATCGACCGCCCGCTTCAACGAGCTGGAGTGGTCCTGCGAGGCGGCCGGCTGGGCCTGGAATGTTGGCAAGAAGATCGTCGGCTGGGACGTCGGCCAGGGCTTTCGCCCCAACGACGTGGTGCAGCAGGAGCAGCGCCGCAGCCTGCTGGCGAGCACGCCGGAAGGCCGGCCACTGCTGCAGGCCGAGCGCTTCGGCGCCGACGACGCGCTCAGCCTGGTCTGGGTCAACCCGCACCGCCTGAACGCAGCGCTGGAGCAGCAGCGCCGCGCGGAGGAATCGGCCCTCGCCGCGCGCTGGTACCGCCGCGATGGCGCGCTGGACTGGCACGGCACGGCGCGCCTGGGGCGGCGCACCGGCGCCAGCCTGGGCGTGGCGTTCGCCTGGGTGGCGGGTGACGAGGTGGAGCTGCATGCGTCGGCCCGCAGGCTGCAGCGCCACTACGGCTGGGCCCTGGCCGACGGTACCGGCGGCGCTCCGGTGGCCGCCAACCCCTGGCAGCTCGGCACGCAGGGCGCTGCCTCGCAGTGGCTGCTCGGCGCCAGCTGGACCGGCGCCCGCCAGATCAGCCTGCTGGCCGAGGCCTGGCACGACGGCAGCGCCCCCAGCCGCCGCCAGTGGCGCGACTGGCAGGCCCGCAACACCGCGCTGGCTTCTGTTGGCACGCAGCTGGGCCTGCCCGACGGGCTGCGCATCGCCACGGCCGGCAACCTGGCCTGGCAGACCACCCCGTTCGACGGCGCCAGCCTGCAGCGCGACAACCTCTACATCCGGCTGGCCTGGCAGCCCGAGGGCTGGCAGGCGTCATTGGACGGGCTCTACCACCCCGCCGACCACGGCCGCGTCGTCACCGCCGGCCTGCAGTGGCAGGGCGACCGCTGGCGCCTCAACGCCGCCTGGCGGCACGTCGGCGGGCCGGCCACCAGCGTGCTGGCCCAACTGCCCACCCGCACTCAGGCCGTTCTGGCCGCCACCCGGTCGTTCTGACGCTGGCGTCCTGATGCAGCCTGCAGCGCACAATCGATCGCCGATGCCCACACGCCCCCCCCTCCAACCCCAGGACGCCCTCTGCGGCGGCCAGGCCGACACCTGGCGGCAGGTGTTCCTGCGCGAGCTGCGCATCGGCATCCCGCTGTGCCTGGGCGTCGCGCTCTTTCTCACCGCCGTCTTCCACGACCCCTTCCACCTCAACCTGGTCTACTCGCTGTGCATCGGCCTGACGATCCAGGCGCTGATCGAAGCCGGGCGCTACGCCCTGGCCGCATGGATGGCCCGGCGCCGGCCGAACGACCCGGCGGCGCAGCGCCCCTGGCCCGGCTGGGGGCTGATGGGGCCCTGGATCCTGGTGAGCGTGGTGCTGGGCTACCTCGCCGGCGCCACGCTGGCCGGTGCGCTCACCGACACCCGCCACCTGCACAGCCTCATGGAAGGGGACCTGCGCTACCTGGCCGTCATCTCGGTGGTGGTGCTGGTGGTGTCGGCTGGCACCACCTGGGTGTTCTACAGCCGCGCCCAGCTCGCCGCCACGGAGGCAGCCGCCCAGGCGGCGCAGCGCAGCGCCGCCGAGACGCAGCTCATGCTGCTGCAGTCGCAACTCGAACCGCACATGCTGTTCAACACGCTGGCCAACCTGCGCGTGCTGATCGGGCTCGACCCGGTCCAGGCACAGGCCATGCTGGACCACCTGATCGCCTTCCTGCGCGCCACGCTCAGCGCCTCCCGGGCGGCCCGGCACCCGCTGGCCGCGGAGTTCGAACGCGTGGCCGACTACCTGGCGCTGATGCGGGTGCGCATGGGCGAGCGCCTGGAGGTCGAGCTCGACCTGCCCGACGACCTGCGCACCCTGCCGGTGCCGCCGCTGCTGCTGCAGCCGCTGGTGGAAAACGCCATCCTGCACGGCCTGGAGCCGCAGGTGGCGGGCGGGCGCATCACGCTGCGCGCCAGGCGCGAAGGCGCCGTTCTGCTCTTGACGGTGCACGACAGCGGCGTCGGCCTGGACCCCACGCGGCCGAGCCGCGGCACCGGCTTCGGCCTCGCCCAGGTGCGCGAGCGCCTGGCCACGCTCCATGGCGCGCAGGCCAGCCTGACGCTGGAGCCTGCCGCGGGTGGTGGCACCCTCGCCACGCTGACCTTGCCGATCACGACATGACCACGTTCCCTTCCGCACCCACGGCGCTGATCGCCGAGGACGAGCCGCTGCTGGCTGCGCACCTGCGCCGGGAGCTGGGCCGCCTGTGGCCCGAGCTGCAGGTCGTCGCCCAGGTGGGTGATGGCGAGTCGGCGCTGCGGCAGGCGCTGACGCTGCGGCCGCAGGTGTGCTTCCTGGACATCCGCATGCCGGGCCTCAGCGGCCTCGAAGCTGCCGAGGCGCTGGCCGAGGACTGGCCGGACGATGTGGCCGCGTTCCCGCTGCTGGTCTTCGTCACCGCCTACGACCAGTACGCGGTGCAGGCCTTCGAGCGGCAGGCGGTGGACTACCTGCTCAAGCCCGTGGCCGCCCCGCGGCTGGCGGATTGCGTGCTGCGGCTGAAAACCCGCCTGGCCCTCGGCGCACCCTCGGCCCAGGCCAGCCCCGCGGCGGCGGCGGCTGCCGCCCCCGCCAGCGGGGCCGAAGAGCTCGCGCGGGCGGTCGAACAGCTGCGCGCCCTGGCCGCCAGCCTGGCCCTGCCCGGTTCGGCAACACCATCGGCCCCGCCACGGCGGCTGGAAGTCATCCAGGCGCAGGTGGGCCACACCGTGCACCTGGTGCCGATCGACGAGGTGATCTACTTCGAGGCGGCCGACAAGTACGTGCGCGTGGTCACTGCCGAGCGTGAGCACCTGATCCGCACCGCCATGCGCGAGCTGCTGCCGCAACTCGATGCCCAGCGCTTCTGGCAGGTGCACCGCGGCACCGTGGTGCAGGTGCGGTGGATCGAGCGGGCGGTACGCGACGAGGCCGGGCGCATCTCGCTGAGCCTGCGTGGCCGGCCGCAGGCGCTGAGCGTCAGCCGCCTGTACGCGCACCTATTCAAGGGCATGTGAACGGGGACGGGGACGTGGACGCTCAGATCCGCCGACGTTCCTGCAGCGCCCGCTGCAGGTCGACCAGCTCCTCCAGCACCTCCATCGCAAAGCCGCGACGCCCGGGCCGGCTGCTGATCAGCAGCTCATCCATGTAGGCGGCCAGCGCCGCCGGCCGGTCCCACACCCGCGCCAGCTTGTTGACGATGTGGGGGTGGCGCCGGGCGGTGATCACCGGGCGCACCGTGACGGGAAGCGTCTTCAGCCAGCGATCGCCGTCCGGAGTGAGCCGCTCCCCGGCCAGGGGGGGCGCGTGCGTGCCGTGGAACCCATGCGACGCCTCGGCGCCTCTGCGATCCTGCATGACACTGCTCCTCTCGTTCGGCACGTCATCGAGGCCGGCCACCTCCGTGCGTGCAAACGCTCGCTCGTCGGAAGAAACCGGTTTGCCGTCCATCGTGACTCCTGAGCCTTCAAATTGCAAAATCATTGTGCCCTGCGTTACCTCCGGTTGCACAGCAGGGTTACCGCTTGCGAGGCCTGCCGGTGCACTTGCAGCCTGGACTGGTTGGTAATCGTCCACATTGCACGCAGCCAGCGCAGCGGGATCGGGCCAGTCGATGCGCAGCGCCACCCAGTCGTCACTCCCCTTCGCATCGGCCGGAACGGTCGAAACAGGCGGGGGCTCCCCCCTTGCCGCCCGGGTGATGCGTGCCATCGGCAGCCACGCCTCCACGCGCGGATAGAGCACATTCCTTCCTCGCCCTCGGCCCGGGAATCCATCTTGGCGACCTGTGTTTGGCTTCATGACATCGAATCGCGTTTGGCAAACCTTGTTGTATCAACATGTTACTTTGCCCGCCATCGACCGACCAGCCCGCGGCGCCCTGCAGCCCAGGGGGGCAGGCCACCCCGCTGGCTACAATCATTCGAGGGGGTTGACCGCCGGACTGGCCGCGGGTGCCCCTGTCCTGACACCTGTCACAGCCCGGCCAGCCCAGTGCCGTCCGCGAACGAGCCGACTCCCTCCCCCATGAGCGACGCGAGCAAGACCCCCGCAGCACCCGAATCCGTCAAGCCGAGCAACTTCCTGCGCGGCATCATCGAACGCGACCTCGCCGCCGGTACGCACGCCCAGCGCCGCTTTGCAGGCACGCCAGGTGATGCGGCCCACCACCAGACCGGTGTCCTCGACCCTGCCCGCATCCGCACGCGTTTCCCGCCCGAGCCCAACGGCTACCTGCACGTGGGGCACGCCAAGAGCATCTGCCTGAACTTCGGACTGGCGCGCGACTACGGCGGCGTCTGCCACATGCGCTTCGACGACACCAACCCGGAAAAGGAAGAGCAGGAGTACGTCGACTCCATCCTGGACGCGGTGAAGTGGCTGGGCTTCGGCTGGGATTCCGAATTCGGCGGCGAGCGGGTCAGCCACCTGTACTACGCCAGCAACTACTTCGACTTCATGTACGCGGCGGCCGAGTTCCTCATCGAGGCCGGCCACGCCTACGTCGACGAGCAGACGCCCGAGCAGATGCGCGCCAACCGCGGCGACTTCTCCACGCCCGGCACCGACAGCCCCTTCCGCGCGCGCACGCCGGCCGAGAACCTCGCTCGATTCCGGGAGATGCGCGACGGCAAGCATCCGGACGGGGCGATGGTGCTGCGCGCCAAGATCGACATGGCCTCGCCCAACATCAACCTGCGCGACCCGGCCATCTACCGCATCAAGCGCGCCACGCACCACCGCACCGGCGACCGCTGGTGCATCTACCCGATGTACACCTTCGCGCACCCGATCGAAGACGCGCTGGAGAACATCACCCACAGCATCTGCACGCTCGAGTTCGAGGACCAGCGGCCCTTCTACGACTGGGTGCTGGAGCGCCTGACCGAGAGCCACACGCTGCCCGATGGCCGCGTCGTCGGTGGTCTGCTGGCTCACCCGCTGCCCAGGCAGTACGAGTTCGCCCGGCTCAATCTCACCTACGTCATCACCAGCAAGCGCAAGCTCAAGCAACTGGTGGACGAGGGCATCGTCAGCGGCTGGGACGACCCGCGCATGCCTACCATCGTCGGCCTGCGCCGGCGCGGCTACACACCCGAGGCGATCCAGCTCTTCGCCGAGCGCATCGGCGTGTCCAAGGCCGACAGCTGGATCGACTACAGCACACTGGACATCGCGCTGCGCGACGACCTGGAAGGCAAGGCCCACCGCGGCATGGCGGTGCTGGACCCGGTCAGGCTGGTGCTGACCAACTGGGATGACGTCATGGGCGCGGGCCACCTGGAGCCCTGCAGCCTGCCGGCGCTGCCGCACGTGGCCGAGGACCAGCAGCCTCCGCCAGCGCGCCAGTTCACCATCGGCCGCGAGGTCTGGATCGAGCGCGAGGACTTCGAGGAAGTGCCGCCCAAGGGCTACAAGCGCCTGTTCCCCGGCAACAAGGTGCGCCTGAAGGGCGGCTACGTGATCGAGTGCAGCGGTTGCGAGAAGGACGCCGATGGCCGCGTCACCACCGTGCTGGCCACCCTGGTGCCCGACACCAAGAGCGGCACGCCGGGTGCCGACAGCGTCAAGGTCAAGGCCGCGATCACCTGGGTGGGCGTGGCCGATGGCGTGGCCGCCGAGGTGCGCCTGTTCGACCGCCTGTTCACCGAGGCGCAGCCGGATGCGGGTGGCCGTGACTTCAAGGCCAGCCTGAATCCGGCCAGCCGGCGCGTCATCACCGCCTACGTCGAGCCGAGCCTGGCGGCGGCCCAACCGGACCAGAAGTTCCAGTTCGAGCGCTTTGGCTACTTCGTGGCCGACCGCGTCGACCATGCACCCGGCCGGCCGGTCTTCAATCGCATCACCGGATTGAAGGACGGCTGGGCCAAGTGAGACTGGCCCCGGCACCCGCTCGGTCACCGGCTGCGGGCCGGCCATGAACGAGCTGCCCCGCACCGCCAAGCTGGTGACGGTCTGGCTGCTCATCATCACCGCCGTCTGGCTGGGGGTGGAGTGGGCGCAGTGGCAGCGCCAGCGCAGCCGCTTCAGTGTGGACGACCTGCAGCAGACCATCGTGCTGCGGCGCGCGCCCGATGGCCACTTCCACTGGCCCGGCGAGGTCAACGGTGTCGCCGTGGACTTCCTGGTCGACACCGGTGCCACCTCCACGGCACTGCCGCTGCGGCTGGCGCGCGAAGCCGGGCTGGCCGAGGGCGCCCCGCTGCGTTCGGCCACCGCGGGCGGCTTGGCCGACGGGCACGCCTCGCGCGCCGACCTGCGCCTGCGTGGCGGCGTGCAGGTCGACCGGCTGCGCGTGGCAGTACTGCCGCGCCTGGAGACGCCGCTGCTGGGCATGGACGTGCTCGGCCGGCTGCACTTCAGCCAGCGCGGCGGCGAGTTGCACATCGAGTCCGGCCAGGCAGCGGTGCGCTGAGCGCCCGGTCCCCCGGCCCTGACCATCCACCCGCCATCCACCCGTTCGCCCCTGCGCGACCTCACCCATGAACCGCCGGCTCCGACTCCTTGCCCAGGTGCTGGTGGCGGCACTGCTGGCGGGCAGCCTCGCCCTGCTGCTGGTGCTCTGGGCCATGGTGCAGCCGCAGCCGGCGGTTCAGCGCGACGGCGCCGCGTCGGCCGACACCGCCGGGCGGGTCAAGGCGCTGCTGCTGCAGCAAGACCCCCGCGGCGCCAGTGCCGACCGACCCCGCCTGCTGCGCCTGAGCCGGCAGGACCTCGACCTGCTGGCCCACGACGGCCTGCAGCGCGCCGTGCAGGGCGCCGCCCGGGTGGAGCTGGCCGAGGGTTCGGCCCAGCTGCAGGCCAGCCTGCCACTGCGCAGCGGGCCGCTGGCTCGGCTCGGGCCGGCCCGCCTTCTGGGGGCCTTCGGGCCCTGGCTGAACCTGCGGGCCCGCCTGCGCGCCACGCCGCAGGGCCTGCCCGCGCTGGACGCCTTGCACATCGGCCGCCTGCGTGTGCCTGCCGCGCTGGCCACCTGGCTGGCCCGCCGCCTGGCAGCGCAGCTGAACCTGGGGGTCGAGTACGACCTGGCGCTGGGCCTGGTCGAGCTGCTTCGCATCACGCCCGAGGCCGTCGAACTCAGCTACCACTGGCGGCCCGAGTGGCGCGACCGCCTGCGCGAAGCCCTGATCCAACCGGCCGATCAACAGCGCCTGCTCGCCTGCAACGCCGAGCTGCTGGCGCTGGTGGCGCCCAGCGCCCAGCGCCCGGCCGGCCAGCCCGTGCCACTGGCGGACCTGCTGGCGCCGCTGTTCGAGCGGGCCCAGCAGCGCTCCGCGGGCATGGCGGCGATCACCGGCCAGGGCGGGCTCGCCGCGGAGCAGCGGGCCGTGCTGATCACACTGGCGATGTACGCCTCTGGGCAGCCGATGGCACGCATCGTCGCTGCCGCCCGCCAGTGGCCACACCCCCACCCGCGCACCGTCACCCTGCGTGGACGCGACGACTTCGCGCTGCATTTCCTGGTCTCGGCGGTGCTGGCGGCGGAGGGCGGCGGCCGGCTGGCCGACATGATCGGCGTCTACAAGGAGATGGCCGACACCCGCGGCGGCAGCGGCTTCAGCTTCAATGACATTGCGGCCGACCGCACCGGCACGCGCTTCGGGCAGCGCTCGGCGCAGCAGCCCGAGCGGCTGTCGCAGCGCATCGGCCCTGGCCTGCGCGAGGCCGATCTGCTGCCCCCCCTGGACGACCTACCCGAGTTCCTGACCAGCGAGGACTTCCGCCAGCGCTACGGCGAGGTGGGCTCGCCGGCCTACCGCGAGATGCTGCAGCGCATCGAGCAGCGCATCGACACCCTGCCCGTGCTGCAGTAGGCGGCCTCAGCCAATGGGCTGGTTGAGGCTCTCGGCCTTCTTGCGCAGCTGGCGCCGCTCCAGGCGCAGGTTCTCCTGCAGGTCCGACAGGTTCAGGAAGACCTGTTGCAGCTTGCGCTCGTCGACCAGCCGCCCGGTCAACGGCGCGGGCGCCGTCTCGACGAAGGCCCCCTGCTGCGTCACCAGCCCGTGCAACTCGCCCAGACGGCTGTCGATGCGGCTGGATGTGTCGGTGAGCACCGCCTCCAGCTGCCCCAGGCGGGTCTCCAGCCGGGCCGGCCCCTGGGCCGACAGGATGGCCTCGATCTGCGCCAGCCGCGCTGCCACGCCCTGCACGCCCGCCCGGGTGAGCAGGCCCTCCAGGCGCTCGACCTGCGCCTCCAGCGTGTCGAGGGCGCCCAGGCGCCGCTCCAGGGCCTGCATCATCGCGCCCTGCTCGGCTTGGCGCTGCTGCTGCGAGGCCTGCTGTTGCTGGTCGATGCGCTGCACCAGCACCTGCAGATCGCCCAGGCGCTGCTCCTGCTGCTGCACCCGCTCGACCTGCGCGGCCCCCAGGCCACGCTCCAGGTCGGCCGCCAGGGCCTGCAGGGCCTGCGTCTGCGCGGCCTGCTGCGCCTGGCGCTCCTGCACCCAGGCATTGCGCTGTGCCTCGAACCGCTCGCCAAGCCCTGCGATGGCGCCCTGCAGCGCCTCGACGCGCTGCAGGGCCTGGGCCTGCCCCGCCTGCACGGTCTCGGCAGCCGAGGCGGCCTGGGCCGCCGGCGCGGCCAGCGCCTGCCGGGTGGCGGCCAGCTCATCACGCACCTGGGTGGCCAGCCCCTGCCAGGCCTGCTGCCAGAGCGCCTGATCGTCCCGGCGCTGCTGCAGCGAGGCCGCCTGGTGCCCGCCGACCTGATCGGCCAGCGCCTGCAAGCCGGCCTGCACCTGCAGCAGCCGCTCGACCGGCTCGCGCAGGGCCTCGCCGGAGGGCACGCCCGCCAGCACGCGCTCTTGCAGACCCTGCAACTGGGTTCCGAACTGCTGGTCCAACTGAGAGCCCAGCTCGGCCTGCGTCTGTACCAGGGTCTGCGCCAGGGTCCGCTCCAGCTGAACGCCCAGCCCGTCCAGGCGTGCGCGCAGCGCCGCTTCATGCGCCTGCCAGTCGTCGCGCTGCTGGCGCTCCAGGGCACGCCAGCCCTCGTCCAGCCGCTGGGAGAGCCCCTGCAGCGCGGCTTCCAGGGCCTGCGAACGCTCGGCCAGCGCGGCCTGCTGATCCGCCGCCTGCCCGGCCTGCGCGGCCAGTTGCTGCTGCAGCGCCTGCAGCTGATCGGCACGGTGGGCCGCCTGAACATCCCCCTGGCCCTGCAGCCCCAGCACCTGCCGGTCGACGCGGCCCGCCACGTCGGCCAGCTCGGCCAACTGGCGCACCTGTGTCTCGCGCGCCGCCTCGGCAGCCAGCTGGTGCTGCTCGGCCACCTGCTGCGAGCGCTCGACCTGCCGGGCCAGCCAAGTGATGCCCTCCTGCAGAGCGCCGAGCTGTTCCCCCGCCTCGGCGGCCCGCTCCACCAGCGGTGCGGCGACCTGGCCGGCCACCCGCTGCAGCAGCTCGTCCGCCACCTGCGGCTGTACCTGTTCCAGCGCCTGCCGCGCAGCCACGCCGGCGACATCGCCCAGGGCAGACTGCATCGTCTGCATGGTCTGCTGCCACTGCTCGGCCTGCGCGGTGGCGTGGCGGCCGATGGCATCGCCCACCTGCGTGGCTACTTGCGTAGCCGCCTGCTGCGCCGCCGCCATTGCAGCCGCCTCGGCACGGTCGGCCACCTGCAGCTGCGCGGCCTCCAGCGCCGTCACGGCCCGCAGCAAGGACTCGGTCTGGGCCAGCCAGGGGGCCGGCAATGCCTCGCTGTGCGAGCGCGCCACGGCCTGGGCCTGTTCGACCCAGCCCTGCAGTTGCAGGGCCAGGGCCTGCGAGCGCTCGTGGTCGGCCGCGCTGCGCTCCCCATGCAGCGCCTGGGCGATGCGGCCCAGCGCTTCGACCCGCTCGGACAGATCAGCCAGCGCCCGGGTCTGGGCCTCCTGGTGGGCGAGGCGGGCGTCAATGGCGGACTCGGCACGGCGGCGTGTCTCACTGCCCGCATCGCGCTGCAGCTGCAGGGCCTCGCCGAGCTGGTCGCGCAGGGCCTGCACGAGCGACTGCAGCGCGCCAAACCCCTCCTGCTGACGCTGCGCGTCGGCGCCCAGGCGCTGATCAAGCCTGGCCTGCCACTCGCCCTGGCGGGCCTCGGCCTTCGATTCGAAGCGCTGGCCCAGTTCGCCCAGCAGCGCACCCAGGCGCTCGCCAAGCCGTTCATCGAGTTGCGGGCCAACCTGCTGGGTCAGGTGGCCAACCAACTGCTCACCCAGTCGCTCACCCAACTGCTCGCCCAACTGCTCACCCAATTGCTTGCCCAAATGCGCTCCGAGCCGCTCCTCCAGCCGGGCCGCCAGCACCTCGCCCTGCTCCTGCTGCTGGAGGGCCGTCTGCGCCTGACCCTGCGCCATCTGCTGCGACCAATCCTGCACCGCCGCATCAAGGCGCTCGGACCGCGCCTCGGCCTGCGTTTGCGCCACCTCCATGCGGGCTTCGATCTGCGCGCCCAGCACCTGCACGGCGTTGTGGATCGAGACGAAGCGCTGGTCCTGCTCGCTGCGATGCTGGGTCTCGGCCTGTTCTCGCGCGCCCCGGATCGCGTCACCCAGCTGGGCCGTGCTCGCCTGCAGGCTGCCTTCCAGCCAGGTGGCCACGGCGCGCAAGGTTTCGGTCTGGTGCGCCACGGCACTGTCCACCTCGCCCAAGCGGGCCTGCACCGCGTCGAAACGCACCTGCAGCAGCCCCTGGGCCCCCTCGCCCGCCTGGGTCAGGCTGCCGAACTCGCTGCTCAGGTCGCGCCGATGGCGGTCGATCTGCTGCGTGAACTCGCTGAACTGGTGGTCCAGCGCGTGGCGGTGCGCGGTGAGCAGGTCACCGGCCGGGACCGAGTTCGCCTGCTGCAACGCCCGGCGCGACCGCACGAAATAGATCGCCCAGCCGGCGATGACCAGCGCCAGCCAGACCCCGGCAACGGTCAGGTATTCACGCGCCTGGAGGAGGTTGGGCGCCGCGTTGAACTCGGTGGGCAGCGCCAGGCTCGGGCGCGTGTTGCGCAGCACGCTCAGGCGGGCCATGTCCTCATTGAGGAAGGCCAGCACACGGTCGATGCCCAGGGCCGCCGGCACCAGCCAGCCGGCCGATGCCAGCGCCGCCGCGAACATGCCGATCCGGCCAAGCACTCCAGGCCGAGCAACTGGTTGATTTCCGAGCACGACATCCCTCCAAGCAGCGACCTGAACCAGCAGCCCGATTCAGCCGCCACACCTTCCGGGCAGCGCCAAGCCGCTCGCCCCGGAACGCCCCGCCATCCAGCGAACGATCGTAGCCGAGGGGACTGCGAAACCCTGCACACCCGGCCCCATGTTCGCGGGATGGACAGGCCGCCACGCATGTTGAGGCAAGCCGAAACCGGAAAAAAGCCCTGCCCGGCTCATCTGCGCGCATTCCTGCACGCCCGCCTTGGCCGGACACGTCGATGCGCAACCGCGGCGCAGCGGCGCAGCGGCGCACCGCGCGGTCAGCGCGGAGCAGGGAAGCGTCAGCCGCCGGGCACCGGCAGGCGAGCCGTGTTCTTCACCTCTTCCATCACGGCATAGGTGCGGGTCTCGCGTACGCCGGGCAGTTGCCAGAGCACCGCACCGGCGAACTCGCGGTAGGCGCTCATGTCGGCACAGCGCAACTTGAGCAGGTAGTCGAAGCCACCGGCCACCATGTGGCACTCCATGATCTCCGGGCGCACCTGCACCGCGGCGCGGAACTGCTCGAACACATTGGCGGTGGTGCGGTCCAACAGCACCTCGACGAAGACCAGCATGCCCACGCCGAGCTTCTGCGGGTCCAGCCGGGCCTCGTAGCCGCGGATGAAGCCATCGCGTGTCAGGCGCTGCACGCGCGCCAGCACGGCGGTCGGTGACAGGGCCACGGCCTCCGCGAGCTTCAGGTTGGACAGGCGGCCGTCGACCTGCAGCAGGCCGAGGATGCGCAGATCGATGCGATCGAGCGAAGAGGAGGCGATGTCAGCGGCGGTCATCATGCCGAACATTATTCTGGAGCCAGATGAAAGTTTGGCGAGAAATTCTGCCGGACACCCCAGATGATGGCGCCTTCGCCACGCCGTTGATCTGCCCCGCCTGCCCCGCCTGCCATGACCACTCCTTCGCCCCTGCGCCCGCCCTGCGCCACCCCGTTCGCGGACTTCACGCCCCTGCCTCTGCGTGAAGCCCGCCGCGCCGCCATCACCGCCGCCACGCGCCTGCCCGAGCCGCAGGCGCTGCCGCCGCTGCTGGAGCGCGCCCGGCTGGCACCGGCGCAGGCCGAGGCGGCCAACACGCTGGCGCGCCAGCTGGCGCAGCAGTTGCGCGAGCGCAGTGCCGAGCGCGGCCGCGCCGGCCTGGTGCAGGACCTGCTGCAGGAGTTCTCCCTCTCCTCGCAGGAGGGCGTGGCGCTGATGTGCCTGGCCGAGGCGCTGCTGCGCATCCCCGACGCACCCACCCGCGACGCGCTGATCCGCGACAAGATCGGCGCCGGCCAGTGGCAGCAGCACCTGGGCCGCAGCCGCTCGCTGTTCGTCAACGCCGCCGCCTGGGGCCTGCTCATCACCGGCCGGCTGGTGGCCACGCACAGTGAGCAGGGCCTGGGCGCCGCGCTCACCCGCCTGAGCGCGCACGGCGGCGAGCCGCTGATCCGCAAGGGGCTGGACATGGCGATGCGGCTGATGGGCGAGCAGTTCGTCACCGGCCAGACCATCGCCGAGGCGCTCGAGCGGGCTGCCACGCGCGAGGCACAGGGGTTCCGCTACTCCTACGACATGCTTGGCGAGGCGGCGCTGACGGCTGCGGACGCCGAGCGCTACCGCCAGGCCTACGAGCAGGCCATCCACGCCATCGGCCAGGCCAGCGCCGGGCGCGGGCCGGTGGCCGGGCCGGGCATCTCGATCAAGCTCTCCGCCCTGCATCCGCGCTACAGCCGCGCCCAGCAGGCGCGCGTGATGGCCGAGCTCCACCCGGTGCTGCTCAAGCTGGCTGCGCTGGCGCGGCGCTACGACATCGGCCTGAACATCGACGCCGAGGAGGCCGACCGGCTCGAACTCTCGCTCGACCTGCTGGAGCGGCTCTGCCACGACCGCACGCTGGCGGGCTGGAACGGCCTGGGCTTCGTCGTGCAGGCCTACCAGAAGCGCTGCCCGGCGGTGATCGAGCACCTCATCGCCCTGGCGCGCGCCAGTGGCCACCGGCTGATGGTGCGCCTCGTCAAGGGCGCCTACTGGGACAGCGAAATCAAGCGCGCCCAGCTCGACGGCCAGGCCGGCTACCCCGTCTACACCCGCAAGGCCTACACCGACGTGGCCTACCTGGCCTGCGCGCGTGCCCTGCTGGCGGCGCCCGACGCCATCTACCCCCAGTTCGCCACCCACAACGCGCACTCGCTGGCGGCGATCCACGCGATGGCCGACCCGGCCATCTGGTTCCCCGGCCAGTACGAGTTCCAGTGCCTGCACGGCATGGGCGAGCCGCTGTACGAGCAGGTGGTCGGCGCCGCACGCCTCGACCGGCCCTGCCGGGTCTACGCCCCGGTGGGTACGCACGAGACCCTGCTGGCCTACCTGGTGCGCCGGCTGCTGGAGAACGGCGCCAACACCTCTTTCGTCAACCGCATCGCCGACCCCGGCCTGCCGCTCGACGAGCTGCTGCGCGACCCGGTGGTGCAGGTCGAGGCGCTGGCCGCACATGAAGGCACCGTGGGTGCGCCGCACCCGGCCATCCCGCTGCCGATCGACCTGTACGGCGCTGCGCGCCGCAACTCGAACGGCCTGGACCTGGCCGACGAGCAGCAGCTTGCCAGCCTGGCCGGCGAGCTGGCCGAGGCAGCCCGGCTGCCCCAGCAGGCCGCGCCGATGCTGGCCGATGCGGACGCGGTCGAGGATGGGAGCACTGAGCCCGTCCTCAACCCGGCCGACGCCGAGGACCTCGTCGGCGAGGTCCGCGAGGCCAGCCACGCCGAGGTGGACGCGGCCGTGCGCGACGCCGTCGCCTTCGCCCCCACCTGGGCCGCCACCGCGCCGCACTCGCGCGCCACGCTGCTGGAAGCCGTGGCCGACCGGCTCGAAGCCGATACCCCGGCGTTGCTCGCCCTGCTGGTGCGCGAAGCCGGCAAGACCTGCGCCAACGCCATCGCCGAAATTCGCGAGGCGGTGGACTTCCTGCGCTACGACGCCGCGCAGGTGCGGCGGGACTTCGACAACGCCAGCCACCAGGCGTTGGGCGCGGTGGTCTGCATCAGCCCCTGGAACTTCCCGCTGGCGATCTTCACCGGCCAGATCGCTGCTGCGCTGGCCGCTGGCAACACCGTGCTGGCCAAGCCGGCCGAGCAGACGCCGCTGATCGCCGCCACGGCGGTGCGGGCCTTCTGGGCCGCCGGCATCCCGCGTGCGGCGCTGCAGCTGCTGCCGGGGCGGGGCGAGACGGTGGGCGACCGGCTGGTGCGCGACGAGCGCGTGCAGGGCGTGGTCTTCACCGGCAGCACCGAGGTGGCCCGGCTGCTGCAGCGCCGCCTCGCCGGCCGGCTGGACCGCCACGGCCAGCCGCTGCCGCTGATTGCCGAGACCGGCGGGCAGAACGCCATGATCGTCGACTCCTCCGCACTGCCCGAGCAGGTGGTGGCCGACGTGATCGCCTCCGCCTTCGACAGCGCCGGCCAGCGCTGCTCGGCCCTGCGCGTGCTCTGCCTGCAGGCCGACATCGCCGATCGCACCCTGGCGATGCTGCACGGCGCGCTGGCCGAGTTGCGCCTGGGCCGCCCCGACACGCTGGCGGTGGACGTGGGCCCGGTGATCGACGCCGAGGCGCGCGCGGGCATCGAGCGCCACATCGAGGCGCTGCGCGAGCGTGGGCGGCGCGTGACGCGCTGGCAGCCCCGGGCGCCGGACCACGAAGCGGCCCGGCAGGCGCTGCAGCGCGGCCACTTCGTCGCACCCACCGTCATCGAGCTGGACCACCTGGGCGAGCTGCAGCGCGAGGTCTTCGGCCCCGTGCTGCACGTGCTGCGCTACCAGCGCGCCGACCTGCCGGCGCTGATCGAGCAGATCCACGCCACCGGCTACGGCCTGACGCTGGGCCTGCACACCCGCATCGACGAGACCATCGCGCAGGTGAGCGAGGCGGCGCGCGTGGGCAACCTGTACGTCAACCGCAACATGGTCGGCGCGGTGGTCGGGCTGCAGCCCTTCGGCGGCGAGGGCCTGTCGGGCACCGGCCCCAAGGCCGGCGGGCCGCTCTACCTCTACCGCCTGCTGGCGCGCCGGCCGGACGACGTGCTGGCGCGCGCGCTGGGATTCGTCGACGCGATGAACGGCGGCCCCGCCACGCCGCCGGGTGACACCCCTCGAAGCATGGCGACCCGAAGCACAGCGCCCCGCCCGGCCCTGGCCACGCTCCGCGACTGGGCGGCCCGCCAGGGTGATGCCACGTTGCGCCAGGCCTGCGACGACCTGGCGCGACGCAGCGAAGCCCTGGGGGCCGACGGCGCCAGCCGCGAACTGCGCGGCCCCACCGGCGAGCGCAACCGCTGGCAGCTGCGGCCGCGCGAGGCGGTGCTCTGCCTGGCGGGGAGCGACGCCGACCGCCTGCGACAGCTTGCCGCCGCTCTGGCGGTGGGCAGCCGCGCCGTCTGGCCGGCGTCGGCCAGCCCGCTGCGTGAGCGCCTGCCCACCGAGCTGCGCAGCGCCGTCACCCTGTGCGCCGACTGGACGGCCGAGCCAGCGCGCGCCACCTTCGACGCCGTGCTCCACCACGGCGACGCCGTGTCACTGCGCACCGTCTGCCGCCAGCTGGCCGAGCGGCCGGGGCCGATCGTCGGCGTCACCGCCCTGGCGCCGGGCGATGCGGCCGTGCCGCTGGAGCGCCTGCTGCTGGAACGCTCGCTGAGCGTCAACACCGCCGCCGCCGGTGGCAACGCCAGCCTGATGACGCTGGACGCGGTCTGATGCCGTCCATACAGCGCTCAGCTGGCGTCCAGGCCTCGCTCACACATCGCTGACCGCTCAAGCTGGCGGGCGGGCTGCCGAAGAAGCAGCCATTGCGACCCTCCGGCACACCCGCAAGGTGTCCGGGCCCCACTGCCGCCATGCCAGCCCACCGCCGTACGACCTGCCGCCCGCCCTGCGTCCCCGGAGCCGTGCGCGGCCCGCACTGAACCGCCGCCGCGCCATGGGAGCCAAGTTCAGCGCACCGACCGGGCGGCGCCCCCAGCTGCTGCTGGTTGACGACGACGCCCTGCTGCGCAGCATGGCGCTGCGCACCCTGCGCCACGCCGGTTTCGACGTCACCGAGGCCGACAGCGGCGAGGCGGCACTGGCGAGCTTTGCCGCATCGCCCAGCGAGCTCGTGCTGCTCGACGTGATGATGGAGGGCATCGACGGCTTCGAGACCTGCCGGCGCCTGCGCCAGCTGCCCGCCGGTGCCGAGGTGCCGGTGCTGATGCTCACGGGGCTGGACGACACCGGGTCGATCGAGCAGGCCTACCAGGCGGGCGCGACCGACTTCATCACCAAGCCGATCCACTGGGGGCTGTTGTCGCACCGCATCCGCTACGCGCTGCGCAGCGCCGAGGCCCGCGTGGTCCAGGAGCGCAGCCGCGTCAGCCTGCTGCGCGCCCAGCGGCTGGCGCACATGGGCAACTGGGAGTTCGATGGCGAGGGCCACATGGCCTGCTCCGAGGAGCTGGCGCACATCTTCGGTGCCCCCGAAGATGCGATGCAGTGCGCCTCGCCGGAGGACTTCCTCGCCCGCGTCGCGTCGGCGGACCGCGAGCGCGTGGCGCGTGCGCGCTCGGCGGCGGCGTTCGAGGGTATCCCCTACCAACTGACCTTCACGATCGAACGCTTCGACGGGGCGCGGCGCACCGTTTCCGAGCACGCCGCGCCGCTGCGCGATGCACTGGGCCGCCTGGTGGGCGTGGAAGGCATCACGCAGGACATCACCGAGCGCATCGAGGCCGAGCGCCAGGTACGCCAGCTGGCGCTCTACGACGGCCTGACCGGCCTGCCCAACCGCCAGTTCTTCCTGGAGATGGTGGACAGCGCGCTGCAGCGCCACGGCGCGGGCCGGGCCAACGCGGGCCTGTGCGCCGTGCTGCACCTGGACCTGGTGCAGTTCCGCAGCATCAACGACGCCCTGGGACGCGACGGCGGCGACCGCGTGCTGCGCGTGGTGGCCGAGCGCCTGCAGGCCGGCACCCGCAGCCGCGACCTCATGGCCCTCAACCAGAGCGCGCCACCCAACGCGGTGGTGGCGCGCATCGCGGCCAACGGCTTCATGCTGATGCTGGGCGACCTGGGCCAGCACGCCCACGCCGGCCAGGCCGCCGAGCGGCTGATCCGCGCAGTGGAGCGGCCGATCCTCTTCGACGGCCGGGACGTCGTGCTCACCGCGGCCATCGGCATCGCGGTGCACCCGCGCGACGGCTCCGGTGCGGCCGAACTGGCCGCCCACGCCGAGCAGGCCCTGTACGCCGCCAAGCGGGCCGGGCGCTCACAGTACCGCTACTTCGACGAGGGCCTGAACGCGGTCGCGCGCGAACGGCTGGAGCGCGAGAGCGAGCTGCGCCACGGCATCGAGCAGGGCCAGCTGCGCCTGCACTTCCAGCCCAAGGTGGACGCCACCACCCGCCGCGTCGTCGGCGTGGAGGCCCTGGTGCGCTGGCAGCACCCGCGCCTGGGGTTGGTCATGCCGGGCGACTTCATCGCGCTGGCCGAAGAGACCGGCCTGATCCAGCCGCTCACCGACTGGGTGCTGGAGGCCGCCTGCGAGGCGCTGGCGCATTGGCCGCCCGAAGTGGCCGTGTCGGTCAACATTGCCGCGCCCTCCTTTGCCGGTGCGGACCTGGGCGAACGCCTGGATGCCCTGGTGGCCCGCCATGGCCTGCAGCCTGGCCGGCTGGTGCTGGAGGTGACCGAGTCGATGCTGATGTCCGACACCACCGCCGGCATCGCCCGCCTGCACGAGCTGCGCGAGCACGGCTACCTGCTGTCGCTGGATGACTTCGGCACCGGCTACTCCTCGCTCAGCCACGTCAAGCGCTTCCCCCTGCACGAGCTGAAGATCGACCGGGCCTTCGTGCGCGACCTCTACAGCGACGGCAAGGACCGCGCCCTGGTGGCCTCCATCATCACGCTGGCGCGCCTGCTGGACCTGCAGGTGGTGGCCGAGGGCGTGGAGACCGAGCAGCAGGCCGCCATCCTCTGCGAGCTGGGCTGCACCGTGCACCAGGGCTACCTCTACGCCCGGCCGCTGCCCGAGCCGGCGCTGCTGGCCTTGCTCGGCGCTGCGCTGCCGCCGGCCGCGACACGGCCGGGGCCGCCCCCGGTCCCGCCGACCTGACACCTGACCCATGCCCCTGAACATGCACGCCACCCGGCCCCCCTTGCTCGCCCGGCCCGGCCCGGGCCACCCGGCCTGGCCACGGCTGCTGCTTGCCGCCACGCTGGGTTGGTGCGCGGCAGCGGCGACGGCCAACGTCAACCCGGCGGCCGACGGCAGCAGCGCCGACGCCGAGCTGTCCGACCTGCTCAGCACCCCTGTCTACGCCGCCTCCAAGTACACCCAGAGCGCCGCCGAGGCGCCTGCGTCCGTCACCGTGCTGACCCAGGGCGACATCCGCGCCTTCGGCTGGCGCACGCTGGGCGACGTGCTGGGCGGCGTGCGCAGCGTCTTCCTGCGCTACGACCGCAGCTACACCTACGCCGGCGTGCGTGGCCTGAGCCGCCCGGGCGACTACAGCTCGCGCCTGCTGCTGCTCATCGACGGCCAGCGCGCCAACGAGAACATCTACGACTCGGTGATGGTCGGGCGCGAATTCCCGCTCGACGTCGCCCTGATCGAGCGGATCGAGTTCATCCCGGGCGCCCTGTCGGCGCTGTACGGCTCCAACGCGGTGTTCGGCGTGATCAACGTGGTCACGCGCAGCAGCGCCAGCCTGCGCGGGCAACAAGCCAGCGTCAGCGTCGACAGCCAGGGTGGGCGCAAGCTGCAGGCCAGCCTGGGCCAGGAACTCGAACAGGGGGCGCTGCTGCTGTCCGTCACCGCCGAAAACCGCCGTGGGCGCGACCTCTACCTCAGCGAGTACGACAGCGCCGAAACCAACCACGGCATCGCCCAGGGCCTGGACGGCGAGCGCGACCGCAAGCTCTACGCCCGCTGGACCGCGGGCAACTGGTCGCTCACCGCGCTGACCTCCGAGCGCCGCAAGCAGGTCCCCAACGCCGCCTACGAGATGGTCTTCAACGACCCGGCCGCCGTGTCGATCGACCAGCTCAGCCTGCTGGGCCTGAACTGGCAGGGGCTGGACGCCCAGGGCGAGGGCTGGTCACTGCAGGCCGGCGCGGGTGAGTACCGCTACGACGACCGGGGCCGCTACCAGGCCGACGGCGCCCTGGCCGCCTACCGCAACCGCGGCCGCTGGTGGCAGCTGGAACTGCGCCGCAGTCTGCGCCTGGGCGGCTCACAGCGACTGGTCGCCGGGCTGGACCTGCAGCGCAACCTGCGCCAGGAGGCGGGCATGACGCAGCTGGAGCCCGCCCCGGCCGTGGACAGCCAGGTCAGCACCCAGGGCACGCGCGCCGGCCTGTTCGTCAACGACGAGGTCAAGCTGGCCGAGCACCTGCGGCTGGGCCTGGGCCTGCGCCTGGACCGGGGAACCGATGGCGACGTGCACAGCTCGCCGCGCGCCAGCCTGATCTGGCAGCCAGCCGCCACCCTGGTCACCAAGCTCCTGGCCGGCAGCGCCTACCGGGAACCCAACGTCTACGAGCGCCTGCCCGCCAACGGCGTCGATGACTTCATCACTGGCCTGCGGCGCGAACAGGTGCAATCCACCGAGTTGGCGGCCGATTGGCAGGCACAGGCCGGCCTGCGCCTGTCGGCTGCACTGTTCCACAACCACATCCACGACCTGATCGAGCAGGTGGCCGACGCCGACAGCGGCGAACTCGTCTACCGCAACGTCGGCCACGCCATCGCCCGCGGCCTGGAGACCGAAGCCGAGTGGATCGGTGATGCCGGCTGGCGCCTGCGCGCGAGCTGGGTGCGCCAGAGCGTGCAGGTCAACGGCAGCGCCAACGTGAGCAACGCCCCGCGCTCGCTGACCAAGCTGCACGCCACCACGCCGCTGCCCGGCTGGCCCGTGAAGCTGGGGCTGCAACTGCAGCGCGTGGGCCAGCGCCTGACGCTGGGGGGCCAGCCGCTGAACGGCGTCTGGCTCGCCAACGCCACCGCGCAGCTCGAACCGCCCGGCCAGCCCTGGTCCCTGTCGCTCAGCGTCTACAACCTGGGGGACCGCCGCTACGCCGATCCGGCCGGTCCGGAACACCTGGGAGACCGCATCGAGCAGGATGGCCGCAGTGCCAGCCTGCGCTGGCAGCTCGGCTTCTGACGGCTGGCAGCCACGCGCCCCATGTCGTCCGGCCTGCGTCACCCCCACCCTTGCGCGCCTCGCCGCGGCCTGGCGCTGCTGCTGGCGGCGCTCGCTGCGCTGTGCCTGGCCCAGTCGGCCAGCGCCCAGGCAGGCAGCGAGGCCGCGCTGAAGCTGCGGCTGGTGCTGGCGCTCAGCCGCTTCGTGCAATGGCCCGCCCCCTTCGCGGCAGACCAGCCCCTGGCGCTGTGCGTGGCCACGCGCCGCGGCGAGGTGGACCCGGTCTTTGCCGCGGCCGATGGCCAGAGCGTCGGCGCCCGCCGCGTGCGCCTGCTGAAGGCCGGCGGCAGCGAGGCCTGCGACCTGCTGTACCTGCCCAGCGGCGCCGACCAGGCCGCCGCGCTGTTGCGCGCCCAGGCCCAGCGGCCGGTGCTGACCGTCAGCGATGCCGACGGCTTCCTCACCCGCGGCGGCATGGTCGAGCTGGTGCTGGTCAACGATGCGCTGCGCTTCGATGTCAACCAGACCGCCCTGCGATCCGCCCGCCTGGGCCTGTCCAGCCAGGCGCTGCGGCTGGCCCGGCACGTGCAGGACTGACCCCGCAGCGCAGTCCCCGATCACGCAGTCCCTGATCACGCAGTCCCGAACCGCAGTGCCACCGAGCTCCGCCGCCGACATGATCTCCGCCCTGCCCGCGTGCCCGCCCGCCCCGACGGAGGCCACCGCGCCACAGCCGCTGGGCCGCCGCGCCAGGCGCTGGAGCAACCGCCCGCTCAGCCTGCGCCTGAGTGCACTGCTCGCCCTGGCCGCCAGCCTGTGCGCGCTGCTGGCCACCTCGGCCACGCTGGCGATCGGCTGGTGGTCCGCCGAGCGGCACGCCCGTGACGAAGCCGCCACCCTGGCGCGCTCGATCGCCTTTGCCTTGCACGCCCCGGTGACCTTCATGGAGGAGGCCGGGGTGCGCGACGCGATGGAGGTGCTGCGCACCGAGCACAGCGTCCAGGGCGCCTGGGTCTACGACTCCGCCGGGGTGCTGCTGTACGCCACAGGCGCCCATGAGCCAGCACTGCCCGGGGCCACGGTGGGCGGCATCACCCGGGGTTTCCTGCAGGTGAGCGAGCCGGTCGTCGGCGCCCGCAGCGCCGACCGCGGCAACGAGGTGCAGGGCCACCTCGTGATGCAGCTGTCGATGGCTCACTGGCGCGCCGACCTGCGCCAGCAGGCCCTGGCGGCGACCGGCGTGGCGCTGCTCGCGCTGGCGCTCAGCCTGCTGGCCTCGCGGCGCTTCGCCCTCAGGCTGAGCCGGCCCGTGCACCAGCTGGCCGAGGCTGCCGGCGCCATTGCCCGGGATGGCCACTTCGAGCGGCACGTCGACCCCCATCTGGCGGAGGCGGGCGGCGACGAAATCGGCCGCGCGGTGCGGGCCTTCAACCACATGATCGACGAGATCCAGCGTCGGGACGCCGCGCTGGGCAGCCTCAACGCCAGCCTGGCGCAGGAAGCCGCCGATGCCCGCGCCGCCCGCCAGGACGCCGAGGCCGCCTCCCAGGCCAAGACCCGCTTCCTCGCCAACATGAGTCATGAGCTGCGCAGCCCGCTCAACGGCGTCATTGGCGCAGCCCAGCTGCTGCAGATGCAGGGCGTCGATGCCCAGCGCCGCGAGGAGCTGGTGGAGATCATCCGGGCCAGCGGCACCAACCTGCTGGGGCTGATCGAGAGCGTGCTCGACCTCTCGCGCATCGAGGCCGGTGCGCTGCAGGTGCAGGCCGACGACTTCAACCTCCTGGAAGAGGTTGACGCGGCGGTGCTGTCCGTCGCCGCCACGGCCACCGCCAAGGGCCTGCGGCTGGCCTGCATCGTCGAGCCCGGGCTCGACGCCTGGCGCCACGGCGACGGCATGCGGGTGCGACAGCTGCTGCTCAACCTGCTCGGCAACGCGGTGAAATTCACCAGCGACGGCGAAGTCTGCCTGCGCGTGCAACCCGGCCGATCGCCCAACGAACGGCCCGACGAGATCCAGTTCGAGGTCGTCGACACCGGCGTGGGCATCCCGCCCGAGGCGCTGCCGCACATCTTCGAGCCCTTCCAGCAGGCCGATGCCTCCACCACCCGCCGCTTCGGCGGCAGCGGCCTGGGGCTGACGATCTGCCGCGAGCTGGCGCAGCACATGGGCGGGCGCATCGAGGTGGCGTCCCGCATCGGCGCGGGCTCCTGTTTCACGCTGACGCTGCCGCTGCCGTGCAGCCGCCAGACCCCTCCGGCGCCGCGGCCCCTGGGGCTGCGCGTGGCCTGGTGCGAGCCCCACCCCACCGAAGCGCGTGCCATGGAGGCCCTGCTGCTGCGCATGGGCTGCGAGGCCATCCGCTGCGACAGCCCCACTGCGCTGCGCGAGGTCATGGCCACGCCCGACCGCCACGGGGGCCTGCCCTGGCTGGTGGTGGCCGTCGACGAGGCGCGCGGCCGCGCCCTGCTGGAGGCCTGCGCCAGCTGGCTCGACCCGGCCCGGGTGATCGCCGTGGGGGCCGCGCCGGCACCGGCTGCCGGCCAGCCCGCCCACCCCGCCGTCCTGCATGGCCTGGAGCGCAAGCTGACCCGGCCACTGCTGCGCACGGCCCTGGTCAGCCGGCTCGGCTCTGCCTTTGGCGGGCCATCCGCCCTCCGGGGCCGGCCCGGCACAACCCGCCGCGCCACCCCAGCGACGGCCACCACGGAGTCCGTGGCCCTGCCCATGACCGGCCGCGTGCTGCTGGTCGAGGACGACCCGATCAACCAGTCCGTGATCCGGTCGATGATCGAACACGTCGGCTGGCGCTGCGACATCGCCGGCGATGGCCACCAGGCCCTGGCCTGGCTGCGCGAGCAGCCCTGCGACCTGGTGCTGATGGACTGGCAGATGCCCGAGCTGGACGGCCTCGAAGCCACGCGGCGCCTGCGCGCTGGCGCCGCCGGCCCCCAGGCACAGGACCTGCCCGTGATCGGCCTGACTGCCAATGCCTTCGCCGAAGACCGCGCCGCCTGCCTGGCTGCGGGCATGAACGATTTCCTCACCAAGCCGGTGCTGGCCAACCACCTGGTCGCCGTCGTGCAACGCTGGATCCGCCAGTGCACCCCGGGCGCCCCCATCGCACCGGCGCCATGGCCGCCACAGCCTGCTGCGCGCACCGCCCCTCCCCGGGGTGCCACGCCCAGCCACCCCGCCGCCGCCGTGGTGGCCGCGGCCACCTGGTCGACCGTCGCCACGCCCGACACCACGGCGGCCCCTCACAGGGAGACGCCCACGGCGCAACACCAGGCCCAGGACCACGACGCCCCGCAGGAGCCAAACCCGGCCAGGCCGGACTATGACCCCTGCGTGCTCCAGGCCCTGCCGATGGTGGCCGATGGTTCGGACCCCGGCTTTGCCACCGAGCTGCTGCAGCAATTCGACCGGCGCTGCGGCGAGCTCATCGATGCCGTGCAGCGCAGCCTCGACACGGACGACGGCGCCACGCTGCTGCGCAGCGTGCACACCCTCAAGTCCAGCGCCGCCCAGGTGGGTGCGCTGGCGCTGGCGGCCGAGGCGGCGCGCCAGGAAGCCCTGCTGCGCCAGGGCACCCGGCCTGCGCCCGACGATGCACAGCGGCTGAGCCAGCGGGCCGCCGCCTTCCGGCAGAGCGCCGGGCTGGCCGAGGCGGCCCCCGCAGGCTGACACGGTGCAGGCCGGCTTCCTCGGCGGGCGCCGCTGGCCTAGGATGCGCAGCCTTGTCACGCTGCACAGCGCCATCCGTCGCGCCGAGCCCCCATGGATCACAGCTTCCTGTCCGCCTTCGTCCTGCTGCTGCTGGTGCTCGACCCCTTCGGCAGCCTGCCCATCTTCATCTCGGTGCTGGGCGGCGTGGACCCGTCGCGCCGCACGCGCGTGGCACTGCGCGAGGTGGCCATCGCCTTCGCGGTGCTGATGGTGTTCATGGTCGCGGGCCAGGGCTTCCTGCAGGTGATGCGCCTGAGCGAACGCTCCCTGGAGGTGGCTGGCGGGGTGATCCTGCTGATCATCGCGATGAAGATGATCTTCATCGGCGGCGACGGTCTCTACCCCACCGACGGCGACCGCGAGCCCTTCATCTTCCCGCTCGCCGTGCCGCTGCTGGCCGGCCCCTCGGCGATGGCCACCGTGCTGCTGCTGGCCTCGCGCCAGCCGGGCCGCCTGCTGGAATGGGTGGGCGCCGTGAGCGCGGCGATGGCGGTGTGCGGCGTGGTGCTGCTGATGGCCGACCGGCTGCGCCGCTGGCTCGGCGCATCGGTGGTCTCGGCCATCGAGAAGCTCATGGGCCTGGTGCTCACCGCGGTGGCCACCGAGATGATCCTGGCCGGGCTGAAGCGCTACTTCTTCGGCGGCTGAGGACAGCGCGCCACCCATTCGGAACGCGCACCTGAGGGCCGCCCGGCGCTGCAGCAGCGCCCCGTGCCAAAATCCCGGCTTTGCTGACCCGTTCCCCGCACGGAGACCTCATGGGATTTCTCGCTGGCAAGCGCCTGTTGATCACGGGCCTCCTCAACAACCGCTCCATCGCCTATGGCATCGCCAAGGCCTGCCACCGTGAAGGCGCCGAACTGGCATTCAGCTACGTCGGCGAGCGCTTCAAGGACCGCATCACCGAGTTCGCCGCCGAATTCGGCTCCACGCTGATCTTCGACTGCGACGTGGGCGACGACGCGCAGATCACCGCCCTGTTCGACAAGCTGGGCGAGAGCTGGCCCGAGTTCGACGGCTTCGTGCACGCCATCGCCTTCGCGCCGCGCGAGGCGATCGGCGGCGAGTTTCTCGACGGGCTGTCGCGCGAGGGCTTCCGCATCGCGCACGACATCTCGGCCTACAGCTTCCCGGCCATGGCCAAGGCGGCCCTGCCGCGCCTGCGCGCCGGGGCCTCGCTGCTGACCATGAGCTACCTGGGCGCCGTGCAGTACGTGCCGAACTACAACACCATGGGCCTGGCCAAGGCCTCTCTGGAAGCCAGCGTGCGCTACCTGGCCAAGAACCTGGGCCCCAAGCAGATCCGCGTCAACGGCGTTTCCGCCGGCCCGATCAAGACGCTGGCCGCCTCGGGCATCAAGGACTTCGGCCGCCTGATCGGACACTTCTCGGAGGTCACCCCGATCGGCCGCCCGGTGACGATCGACGAGGTCGGCAATGTGGCCGCCTTCCTGCTGTCGGATCTGGCCTCGGGCGTGAGCGCCGAGATCACCTACGTCGACGGCGGCTTCAACCAGATGGCTGGCTGAGCCAGGCCACGGCCACCACTGCCACCACCATGCGCGCCCTGCTGGCCGAGGACGATGCCATCCTGGCCGATGCGCTGGCAGCCAACCTGCAGGCCGCCGGCTTCCACGCTGAGGTGGCGCCCAACGGCGCGGTGGCCGAATACCTGCTGACCAAGCAGGACTGGGACGTGGGCATCATCGACCTCGGCCTGCCGATGGTCGATGGGCTCACCGTGCTCAAGCGCGTGCGGGCTGCCAAACCCTGGATGCCGCTGCTCATCCTCACCGCGCTGGACGGGCTGGAGGACCGCGTTGCCGGCCTGAACGCCGGGGCCGACGATTACCTGACCAAGCCCGTCGACTTTCCCGAGTTGGAGGCGCGCATCCGCGCCGTGCTGCGCCGCAGCTCGCAGCCGCCGCAGGGCACGGGTGGAGGAGCCCAGGCACCGATGGCGTTCGGGCAGCTGCACTTCGACCGCGACGCCCACCGCCTGACGGTGGCCGGCCAGCCGGTGGACCTCTCGCCGCGCGAGTGGCTGCTGCTGGAGCTGCTGCTCAGCCACCCGGGCAAGGTGGTCGGCAAGGAGCAGATCGCGCAGGCTTGGTCCACCGATGTGTCCGACAGCGGCGGCCCCAGCTCCCTGGAGGTCTACGTGCACCGGCTGCGCCGCAAGCTCGAAGGCGCTGGCGTGGGCATCCGCACTGTGCGCGGCCTGGGCTACCTGCTGGAACGCCAGCCCTGAAGACGCGCTGACGGCCCGCACGCCCGACACGCCCCACCCCACCATGCGACCGCAGCTGCCGCGCTGGCTGTCCCGCATGCCGGTGATGTCGCCCGGCGGCGGCTCGCTGCAGGGCCACCTGCTGCTGTGGCTGCTGCTGCCGCAGATTGTGCTCTGGCTGGCCGCGGCGGCGGTGACCTATCACCTCGCCACCCGCTACGCCCAGCGCGCCAACGACCACGGCCTGTACCTGTCTTCGCGCGCACTGGCGCGCCAGGTCAAGCCGGCGGGCAGCGGGCTGCTGGTGGATTTTCCCCGCGCGGCCAAGGACATCCTGGAGGCGGACCCGGACGACCGCATCTACTACATGGTCAGCACGCCGCCGGGCCAGTTCATCCTGGGCAACCACAAGCTGCCGCTGCCGCCGCTGCGCAGCGACGCCCTGGCCCCCGGCGAGCCGGTGTTCTACGACGCCCGCATCCCCGCCGAGGAAGGGGAAACCGCCGTGCGCGTGGCCGCCATCCAGCTCGACTGGGACGAGCCCGATGCCCCGCAGAAGATGCTGGTGCAGGTGGCCAAGAGCCGCGTCAGCCGCGAGGCGCTGGCGCGCGACCTGCTGATCGACACGGTGCTGCCGCTGTCCCTGCTGATGCTGGCCATGTCGGCGCTGGTCTGGGCCGGCATCCGCAACGGCCTGGCGCCGCTGGCCCGGCTGCGCGAGGCAGTGGGCGGGCGCGCGCCCAACGACCTGGCCCCCATCGAGCTGCGCAGCGCCCCCACCGAGGTGCGCGACCTGGCCGCGGCGCTGAACACCCTGCTGGCCGCGGTGCATGAGAGCGTGGTGCGCCAGCGCCGCTTCATCAGCGACGCCGCGCACCAGCTGCGCACCCCGCTGGCCGGCCTGAAGGGCCAGGCCGAGCTGGCACTGCGAGAGGCCACCGACCCCGCGCTGCACGCCCGGCTGGAGCGCGTGCAGCAGAGCGCCGCGCGCAGCGCCCACCTGGTGGCCCAACTGCTGACGCTGGCGCGCGCGGAGCCCGAATCCACCGCCGCGCAGGGCCGCAGCCGCTTCGACCTGCGCCGGCTGGTGCAGGAACTGACCGCCGACTTGGTGCCGCGCGCGCTGCAGCAGGGCATCGACCTGGGCATGGACCCTGACCCCGACCCGGAACTGGAGTCGGAGTCGGAGCCGGAGCCTCACGGGGACCTCGCCAAGGCAGCGGCGCCCCGCAACGGCGCCGCGGTGCAGGCGGCCCCGGCTTGGGTGGAAGGCAACGCCCTGCTGATCCGCGAGGCCGTGGCCAATCTGGTCGACAACGCCCTGTGCTACGCCGGGCGCGGCGCGGAGGTGACGGTGCGCGTGGAGGCGGGCACGGACCGCGGCACGGCCACCGTGCGCGTGGAGGTGGACGACAACGGCCCGGGCCTGCCCGCCGAGCAGCTCGAAGCGGTGTTCGACCGCTTCCACCGCGGCACCACCGAGGGCGCCGGCTGCGGCCTGGGCCTGGCCATCGTGCGCGAGATTGCGGTGCGCCACGGCGGGCGCGCCTGGCTGGAGCCGCTCGCCACACACGGGCTGCGCGCCAGCATCGAGCTGCCGGCTGCAGCCCCCGACCGACGTGACCTGCAGGGCATGCAGCCCCTCAGGCCCTTTGTGGCAAATCATTAACAATATATTAAACTCTGAACATCGGGTTAATACCGAGGGACGCGCGCCGTTTCTTACAGGACATTAACGTCAGCTTGCAACGCCGTACCTGACGCGGGTCGGCACAAGCGCGGAGGCTGCCCAGAGCGGCCCTGCCCATCCCGGCGCCCGCTGGCGCTGATCAACGGAGACACCATGTCCAACAAGCGTTCCGCCCTGATCCTGTCCCGCACCGTGCTGGCCGCTGCCGCACTCACTACCCTGGCTGGCGCCGCCGCCGCGGGTGAAGTCGAAGTCCTGCACTGGTGGACTTCCGGTGGCGAGGCCAAGGCCGCTTCCGCCCTGAAGGCCACGCTGCAAGGCAAGGGCCACACCTGGAAGGACTTCGCCGTCGCCGGTGGCGGTGGCGACTCCGCCATGACGGTGCTGAAGTCCCGCGTGGTGTCGGGCAACGCCCCGGCCGCCGCGCAGATCAAGGGCCCCTCGCTGCAGGAATGGGCCCGTGAAGGCGTGCTGGCCAACATCGATGACGTGGCCAAGGCCGAGAAGTGGGACAGCCTGCTGCCCCCGGTGGTCGCCAACGTCATGAAGTACAAGGGCAACTACATCGCCGCGCCGGTGAACGTGCACCGCGTGAACTGGCTCTGGGCCAACCCGGAGGCCTTCAAGAAGGCCGGCGCCAAGGTGCCGACCAGCTGGGACGAGTTCTTCGTCGCCGCGGACAAGCTCAAGGCCGCCGGCATCATCCCGGTGGCCCACGGCGGCCAGAACTGGCAGGACTTCACCACCTTCGAGAGCGTAGCACTGGGCGTCGGTGGCAATGACTTCTACAAGAAGGCCCTGGTGCAGCTCGACCAAGGCAGCCTGAAGAGCGCGACCATGGAGAAGGTGCTGACCACCTTCAAGAAGGTCAAGGACTACACCGACAAGAACGCCCCGGGCCGCGACTGGAACCTGGCCACCGCGATGGTGATCAAGGGCGAGGCCGGCATGCAGCTGATGGGCGATTGGGCCAAGGGCGAGTTCGTGGCCGCCGGCAAGGTCCCGGGCAAGGACTTCGTCTGCGCCGCCGCCCCGGGCACGGCCAAGGCCTTCACCTTCAACGTCGACTCGTTCGCGATGTTCAAGCTGAAGAACGACGCCAACGTCAAGGCGCAGAAGGACCTGGCTGCCGCCATCATGTCCACCGAGTTCCAGGAAGTGTTCAACTTGAACAAGGGCTCCATCCCGGTGCGCCTGAACATGGACCTGGCCAAGTTCGACGACTGCGCCAAGCTCAGCTCGAAGGACTTCGTCGACACCGCCAAGTCCGGCGGCCTGGTGCCCTCCATCGCCCATGGCATGGCCGTGCCGTCGGCCGCCGCTGGCGCGATGCAGGACGTCGTGAGCCAGTTCTGGAACAGCGACAAGATGAGCGCCAAGGACGCGATGGACAAGCTGGCTGCCGCCGCCAAGTCCAAGTAAGCCGAACGCTGGCGCCGCAAGGCGCTGGCATGGCGGCCCCGCCCTGGAGCCGCCGCAGGAGGGAACCGCGCTGGTGGTTCCCTTCTGCTGCCCATTGCCTGCCCCACCTAGCGGGAACCCACCGATGGCTGCATCGACCACCGCCGCCGGCCCGAGCGCCCGCGCGCGTTTCGAGCACTGGCTGCCGCGCCTCGTCCTGGCGCCGAGCTTCGTGCTCTCCTTCCTCTTCATCTACGGCCTGATCGCCTGGAACGGCTACCTGTCCGTTTCGGCCTCGCGCCTGCTGCCCAACTACGAATTCGTCGGCCTCGAGCAGTACGTGACCCTGTTCGAGAGCGAGCGCTGGATGGTGGCGCTCAAGAACCTGCTGATCTTCTCCGGCCTGTTCATCGGCCTGGCGATGGCGGTGGGCCTGCTGCTGGCCATCCTGCTGGACCAGAAGATCCGCGCCGAGGGCCTGCTGCGCACCATCTACCTGTACCCGATGGCGCTGAGCTTCATCGTCACCGGCACGGCCTGGAAGTGGATCCTCAACCCGGGCCTGGGCATCGAGCACCTGATGCAGGGCTGGGGCTTCACGAACTTCAAGTTCGAGTGGCTGGTGGACCCGGACATGGCGATCTACACGGTCGTCATCGCGGGCGTCTGGCAGAGCGCCGGCTTCGTGATGGCGCTGTTCCTGGCCGGCCTGCGTGGCATCGACGAGTCGATCATCAAGGCCGCGCAGATCGACGGCGCCAGCCTGCCGCGCATCTACTGGCGCATCCTCATCCCGAGCATGCGGCCGGTGTTCTTCAGCACGCTGATGGTGCTGGCACACATCGCCATCAAGAGCTTCGACCTGGTGATGGCGCTCACCGCCGGTGGCCCCGGCTTCGCCACCGACCTGCCCGCCACCTTCATGTACACGATGGCCTTCACCCGCGGCCAGATCGGCCTGGGTGCCGCCTCGGCCACCGTGATGCTGGCCACCGTCGCGGCGATCGTCGTGCCCTATCTCTACAGCGAACTGCGTTCCAAGCGCTGAGGAGCCGCACGATGAACTCCAAACTCCTGCACCGCGCGATCCTCTTCGGCCTGCTCGGCCTGTTCGCCCTGTTCTTCCTGCTGCCGCTGTACGTGATGCTGGTCACGTCGCTGAAGGACATGGACCAGGTCCGCCTGGGCAACCTGCTCTCGCTGCCGGCGAGCCTGAACTTCGCGTCCTGGGACAAGGCTTGGCACCACGCCTGCACCGGCACCGACTGCCGCGGCCTGCAGCCCTACTTCTGGAACTCGCTGGCCATGATCATCCCGGCCGTGGCGGTGTCCACCACGCTGGGCGCGCTCAACGGCTACGTGCTGACCAAGTGGCGCTTCAAGGGCAGCGAGTTGCTGTTCTCGCTGATGCTCTTCGGCGTGTTCATGCCGCTGCAGGTGGTGCTGCTGCCAATGTCGCAGGTGCTGGGCTGGATCGGCCTGTCCGACAGCATCTGGGGCCTGGTCACGGTGCACGTGCTGATGGGGCTGGCCTCGACCACGCTGTTCTTCCGCAACTACTACGTCGGCCTGCCCGACGAACTGATCAAGGCCGCCATGCTGGACGGTGCCGGGTTCTTCCGCATCTTCTGGCGCATCGTGCTGCCGCTGTCCACGCCCATCCTGGTCGTGACGCTGATCTGGCAGTTCACCAACATCTGGAACGACTTCCTCTTCGGCGTGGTCTTCTCCGGCGCCGACAGCAAGCCGATCACGGTGGGCCTGAACAACCTGGCCAACACCTCCAGCTCGGTCAAGGAATACAACGTGGACATGGCCGCGGCCATGATCGCCGCGCTCCCGACGCTGCTCGTCTACGTCGTTGCCGGCAAGTATTTCGTCCGCGGGCTCACCGCCGGCGCAGTGAAAGGTTGAAAAGAACATGGGTGCACTTTCCATCCGCAACGTGCGCAAGAGCTTCGGCGACGTGCACATCCTCAAGGGCATCGACCTGGAGATCGAACCGGGCGACTTCCTCATCCTCGTGGGCCCATCGGGCTGCGGCAAGTCCACACTGCTGAACATGATCGCCGGGCTGGACACGCCCAGCGCCGGCACCATCCACATCGGCGACAAGGACGTCACCCACGCCCTGCCCAAGGACCGCGACATCGCCATGGTGTTCCAGAGCTACGCGCTCTACCCGAACATGAACGTGGCGCAGAACATCGCCTTCGGCCTGGAGATGCGCAAGGTGCCCAAGGCCGAGCGCGACGCCGCCGTGGCCCGCGTGGCCAAGATGCTGCAGATCGAGCACCTGCTCGACCGCAAGCCCGGTGCCCTGTCCGGCGGCCAGCGCCAGCGCGTCGCGATGGGCCGGGCCCTGGCGCGCGACCCCTCACTGTTCCTGTTCGACGAGCCGCTGTCCAACCTCGACGCCAAGCTGCGCGTGGAGATGCGCGCCGAGATCAAGCGCCTGCACCAGGCCACGCGCACCACCACCGTCTACGTCACCCACGACCAGGTCGAGGCCATGACGCTGGGCGACCACATCGCGGTGATGAAGGACGGCATCCTGCAGCAGTTCGGCAGCCCGCACGACATCTACAGCCGGCCCGCCACCCAATTCGTCGCCGAGTTCATCGGCTCCCCCGCCATGAACCTCGTCGCGGCCAAGGTGGCGGCCGGTGGGCTCAGCGCCCACGGCGTCGAGCTGTCGCTGTCGGACGCGCAGCGCCAGGCCCTGGCCGCCGCCGGCATGGCCAACGGTGCGGACGTCAACTACGGCCTGCGCCCCGAGGCACTCAGCCTGGCCGACGAAGGTCTCGCCGCCCACATCACGATGGTCGAGCCCACCGGCCCGGAAACCTACGTGACGCTGGACAGCGCCATCGGCCACCTCGTCGTGCGCGCGCCCGGCAAGTTCCACCCGGTGGTCGGCGACACCGTCCACCTGGCCTGGAGCACGGACGACGTGCACCTGTTCGACGCGCGGAGTCAGGCGCGCATCGGCATGTGAAACATGCCTGCAGACCGGAGGACCGGTTGAGTCGCTGACGCTATGCTGTCGGCCCCTGCACCTCCCGTGTGCGAGCCGCCATCCGCGCCACTGACCATGACCACCGCTGCCTGCCCCGCCCCAGCTACCGAGCCCCGCCTGACCTCGCTCTCCCACGGCGGCGGCTGCGGCTGCAAGATCGCGCCGGGCGTGCTGTCCGAGATCCTCCGGGGCACCGCGGCGATGCCCATCCCGAAGGAGCTGCTGGTCGGCATCGAGACCTCGGACGACGCGGCGGTCTACCAGCTCAACGATGAGCAGGCGCTGATCGCCACCACCGACTTCTTCATGCCGATCGTCGACGACCCGTTCGACTTCGGCCGCATCGCCGCCACCAACGCGATCAGCGACGTCTACGCGATGGGCGGGCGGCCCATCCTGGCGCTGGCGCTGGTGGGCATGCCGATCAACGTGCTGTCCACCGCCACCATCGGCCGCATCCTGGAAGGCGGCGCCTCGGTCTGCCGCAGCGCCGGCATCCCGATCGCCGGCGGGCACACCATCGACTCGGTCGAGGCCATCTACGGCCTGGTCGCACTGGGCCTGGTGCACCCGAAGCACGTCAAACGCAATGCCGACGCCCGCGCTGGGGACCTGCTGGTGCTGGGCAAGCCGATCGGCGTGGGCGTGATGTCCGCCGCGCTGAAGAAGGGGCTGCTCGGCGAGGCGGGCTACGCGCAGATGATCGCCAACACCACCAAGCTCAACACCCCCGGGCCGGACCTGGCCGCCCTGCCCGGCGTGCACGCGCTGACCGACGTCACCGGCTTTGGCCTGGCCGGCCATGCGCTGGAACTGGCGCGTGGCTCGGGCTGCCAGGTGGTGATCGACTGGGCGGCGGTGCCGCAGCTGGCCGGCGTGCGCTCGCTGGCCGCCGACGGCCTGGTGACCGGCGCGTCCGGGCGCAACTGGGCCGGCTACGGCGCCGACGTGGGCCTGCCAGCCGACTTCCACAGCGCCGACCGCGCCCTGCTCACCGATCCGCAGACCAGCGGCGGGCTGCTGGTGTCCTGCGCTCCGGAGGCGCTTGATGCGGTGCTGGCGGTGTTTGGCCGCCACGGCTTTGACGCCGCCGCGGTGGTGGGCGAGGTGCGTGCGGCCGACCCGCAGAGGCCGAAGCTGCGCGTGGCCTGACGCCCCGCGGCAGACGGCCGGTCAGGCCGACGGCCCGGCCTGCGCCGGGAGCGCGGCCAGTGCCGCCAGCGCATCCTCCTGCCAGAACGCCAGCGCGGCGTAGTAACCCTCCCAGACGCAGCCGTTGCAGCCGCGGCCGCAGCAGGTCGTTGGCTCGGGCGGCGGCGCGCGCATCGAACGCTGCTGCGCCTGCAAATCGGACTGCAGGCGCGTGATCAGCGCGCGCGCCTCGGCCAGGTTGGACGGAGGTGTCCCCGCAGCCAACGGGTTCACTCGCGCACGAACAGCGTCACCAGCGGCTCATCGCCGAGCTGGCGGCTGCAGTGGCCGTGCAATGCGGGGTCGAAGGTGGCGCCTTCGGGCAGCACGTCGGCCGACCAGAAGCCTTCACCCGCGCGGAAGACACGCTTGCGCCCGTCCTGCAGGCCGATTTCCATCGCGCCACTGAGCACGAAGAGCCACTGCGGGTGGCCTGTGCAATGGAAGTCGCTGCGAAAGCCCACCGGGCTGTGGCGAAACTGGTAGCCGCCGGTCGGCATGAGCGGTGACAGCCGCGCCTGCGGCTTGCCCTCGGTCAGCGCGATCGGCGTTTCCTCCCAGTCCGCCCGGCCATCGGGCCGGGTGACGAGGGCGACGCGGGTGAAGGTGGGGATGATCTCGGTGGAATCGGTCATGCAGGGCCAGCCGTGGACAGACGAGGAAGCGGATTGTCCCTCGCCCGCGCCGCGGCCCCTGCCACCGCCCGGTCAGCCCAGCTTGGCCAGCGTCCCGCTGGCCTCGGCGAGCAGGTAATAGAAGGTCACGCGGTGCTTGCGCTGCACGCCCTTCATCTGCTCGACCACCTTGGCGATCGCTGCGTCGGCGGCCTCGGCAGACAGGCCCAGCTTCTTGGCGGCAAAGCCGTCGCGCACCCGGTCGAGCTCGGCGCGGTCGGAGGCCGACACCAGCGAGGAGTCCACATTGCGCAACGCGATGCCACAGTAATTGACGATGGACTTGACCGCGGCCTCGTTGACGGCAGCGCTGTACTTCTGGATGTCCGGCGTGTACTCACTCATGGGTGACTCCTCGATGTGTGAACCATGGCACGATATGGAGGCCATCGGCCTCGACCGCATCGTAGCCAACTCCGGCCATGCAATCCATTGACTTGGCGCAGGCGGGCCGGGCGCCCGGCAGTAGCCGCGAACGCCGCAGATCGTCAGCACCGGGTGCCACACGATCGCATTGATCGGCAACGGCGCGCAAACGAGTCCCAAGCCCACGCGATGCGCGGCCTGGTGGGCATCCCCCCCGGCGGCACGCCCGTCGTCTTCGTCGCGTACGAGCTGCAGTCGCGCATCGTGGGCGACATCCGGCGGATGCCCGCCGACCTCACGATCACCAAGTTCTGGCGCGTGCTGGCCGGTGCGGCCCCGGGGTGCCGCTGCGCCGAGCAGGTCACGGCGGTCGATTCGGTTGGTTTCGCGCTGGGGGGCTACTGCGCACGGACCTTCCTGCGCAAGGTGACGCTACGCCAGGGACTGGGCCGCGACACCGGCCTGATCGCCCGGCGCTCAGAACGACGAGCCGGGCTGCTGCAGGAACTCGGCCTCCTCGGGCGTGGAGCTGCGCCCGAGGATGGCGTTGCGGTGCGGAAAGCGGCCGAAGCGCCCGATCACCTCGGCATGCCGCCGCGCATAGTCCTCATAGCCGGCCAGCGCTGGCTCGGCCTGCACCAGCGCCCCAAACAGGCGCAGCGACTCGGCCTGCGCCACACGGTCCTCCGCGTGCTCGAAAGGCAGGTAGACAAACACCCGCCGCAGGGGCCCGAGCCGCAGGTCTCCACCGCTCGCTACCAAGGCCTGCGCGCCAGCAAGCGCCCGGGCGTCGCCAGCACAGGCACGCGGGCTGCCACGAAATACGTTGCGGGTGAACTGGTCCAACAGCAGCAGCCGGGCCAGCGCGGCGGACGGTTGGACGGTCCACCCGTCCAACTCGCCTACCAACGCCGCCTCGATCAGGCCGCCAAACCGCGCACGGATGCGCTCATCGAAGGCCGGATCCTTGCGGAACCATTCGGTGCGAGGGTGGTCCCCCGCAGGCTCGACCGCACCGAACCAGCAGGCCAGCACGGCAGCTGCGTCCGGCGGAACGGGCGGTAGAGGCGGTTGGAGTGGCACGGTGTGGCGAGGAGAGGACATGGAGGCACACCTGCGGCGCTGGGAAGGAGTGGAAACCGCCTCAACGATACGTCGCCAGCAGGATGTTCGTTCCCACCGAAGCCAGTACAAGCAACACGCGAGCCGGAAACGAAAAACGCCCCTGGTGGGGCGCTTGTCGAAGGAGAACTGGTGGGGTGGCTGATGGGACCCAAAATGGCGACCTAAGCTGTTGATCTCATTGGGAAAGTTGGCGATGGCATTCGTGCTGTTCCCCGATCTGTTCCCCTACCCGACGTGGGAAGATGTGCGACCACATGGGTTCATTTTAGTCACCCAAATGGCCTCCAGCAATGCCCAATCCTGTGACTGAAGCAGCTGCCGCCTCCGTCAGAGACAGTGCTAACTGTCATGGCCCGGGCGGGTCACCCTGGATGATGGAAGACACTGAGGGTGTGCGGGCCTGAGCGGGTAGAGGTCGGTCAATATTTTGATGGCACTCGACCGCGATCGCTAACTTGACCCGCTGCCGACCACTCGTACCCAGGATTGCCTGCGGGCGCTGCTGAGTTCCTTGCGGAGCCCGGGCGCCCGACAGCCCACATTAAAGAGAGCCGCCAGGCTTTGTCCCGGCAGGCCGTTGGTCGGCGGCACCTGCGCGGGCCCGCACGCTTGTGATTGTTGTTCAAGCTGCAGGAGCCCGGCAATGGATCTGACCCCGATGCACAAACGCGTGATCGCGCTGGACGTACACCAGGCCAAGATCACCGCCTGTGCGGTGGTCGAGCATGACGATGGCCGAGTGGAGGTCACCAAGCGCGACTTCGGAGCCTTCAGACGCGACCGCCGTGCCTTGGCGCAATGGTCGCTGGAGATTCGGCCCGAGGTGGTGGTGATGGAGAGCACGGGGGTGTACTGGAAGAGCCCGTTTGCGGCGCTGGAGGCGGTGGGCATCATCGCGTGGGTGGTCAACGCGCGCCATGTCAAAGCTGTGCCCGGGCGCAAGACCGACATGGCCGATGCGCAGTGGCTGGCCACGCTGGCGCGTGCGGGCCTGTTGCGCGCCTCGTTCATTCCACCGGTGGACTTGCGCCAGCTTCGTCTGGTGGCGCGTCAGCGGCAGAAGCTCGTGGGCATGTGCAGCGCCGAGAAGAACCGGCTGCACAAGGTGCTGGTAGATGCGGGCATGCGCATCAACGTGGTGGTCAGCGACATCCACGGTGCCAGTGCACGCGCCATGGTCAAGGCGCTCATTGCGGGCCAAGCCATGTACGAGGTGCTGGATCAAAAGGGGCGCCTTCGGGCCAGCCGGGACGAGTTGTTCGAGGCCCTGAGCACCGAGCAGTTCAGCGCCGCGCACCGCTTCGTGGCCCAGGAGATCATGCAGCACATCGAGCACATCGAGACCCGCATCGCCCGCATGGACCAATACCTGCTGGACGGACTGCGCGCCTGGCAGCCGCAGCTCAAGCTGCTGCAGACCTTGCCGGGTATCGACATCCAGGGCGCGGCGATGCTGCTGGTGGAGATCGGCGCGGACATGGACGTCTTCGGCAGTGCCGAGCGGCTGGCCAGCTGGGTGGGCATCTGCCCGGGCAACAACGAGAGCGCGGGCAAGCGCAAGACCGGGCGCATCCGCAAGGGCAACGCCTGGGTCAGAAGGCTGCTGTGCGAGTTCGCCCAGGCTGCAGCGCGTACCCGCTGCGCGCTCAAGGCCAAGTTCGACGCGCTGGCCATTCGCAAGGGACACAAGAAGTCCATCGTGGCGCTGGCCCACAAGATGCTGCGTACCGTCTACGCCATGTTGGCCAACGGCACCCACTACCAAGACAAGGAGGTCGACTACGAGGCCCTGAACGTCCAGCGCAACGCCCCGCGCTGGCTCAAAATGCTGCGCAAGCACGGCTTCATCGCCACCCCCACCGCCACCTGAGACTCGCTTGCCTGCTGACCTTGCGGCCCCGACCAGCCTCAGGTCAGGCAGCCACACGTCCGCGCTTGGGTGTCTTCCACATTAACAGCACCCTTCGCCTGACAGGAGCCACCGGTCAAGGCAACTTCAGCGCTCTGCCAGTAGACGCAGCGCCATCTTCCGGGTGGTGGACTGGACAAATCGCTCCAGCCTTTCGGCCAACGTCTTCGCGGAAGGCGCCAGGGACGGCGTGATCTCCTGAACCGCCTGGCTCAGGGCCGCAGGCAACCGCTCGGCCATCTCACGCGACTGCTGCAGCACGAAGCGCGGCTGCATGCCGAGCTGTCGGGCCATCTGCGCCAGGTGCTCAGCCCCCATCTCACCCGGCCGGACCTCGCCACCGATGGCGAAGGCGAATTCGCTCGACAGCCCGGGGTACAGCCGAGTGCACATCAGATCGTAGAAGGGCGTCAGCCTCACGCCCTGGCCGGGTAGGCTGTAGATCGACAGGTTCTTGGCGTGGCTGTCGTTGTTCCCGACGTACAGGTTGAAGAACACCCAGCGCAGCAGATGGCGCAGATCCACCGCGGGCTGCGCGCTGTAGCGGCGGATCAGTTCGGCGCAGGCAGCCAAGCTCGGGCCACCTTCCTTCTCGTACTTGCGCTCCGACACCGTGCCGGCCAGTTGGCAGAGGTCGTACTGCACCCGTCGGGCCAGCGTGCCGTCGGGGCGCAGCTGGCGGTCGAAGCGGCGCACCACGCAGGCCTCGGTGCGCGGCTCGTAGAAAACCTCGGCCGTCGGCAGGCCCGCCAGCGCGGCGGTGCGCATCACGATGGCCTCGTTCGCCGCCGTGTGCCAGACCTTGGCCAGGCGCCGGATGTTGGGCTTGAGGATGTGGGTGGACGGTGAGGTGCCCTTGGGCAGCCGCGGCAGTCCGTCGTCGAAGATGGCCAGGGTGGTCTTGTCCTGAGCGCCAGCCAGCGAGATGCGTGCGCCCGGCTCCTGGATGTCGATGGCTGCAGCGGACTGTCCGGCCAGGACGGCCGCAATGGCCTCCCAGGTGGTGGGCTCGTAGCGCGCAGGCTCCTGACCCTGCCCGGGCGCAAGCAGCACGAAGGCGCCAGCGGTGTCGCCGGCCACCTCCAGCAGCAGCGAAAACAGGGTGGACGCCTTGCGCTGCGCGGCCAGGTAGTCGCGCAGCTCCCCCTCCGGCAGCAGGTTCTCGAAGAAGGCCTGCACCTCAGGCGTGGCCTGTCGACCGGTCTGCAGGGGGATGGTTGCGAGCGACATGCGCTGGTTGCCGCTCAACCACTCGGGTGCGTACTCAAAAGCCAGTGGCGTACTGTCGTGCACCGAGCCGACCTGCTTGCTGTCGTAGTAGACGTCCAACCGGGGGGGCCGCGGCTGCATCACGCGGGTCTCACAAGGGCTGCGCCGAGCGCGAAGCCTTGGTCCGAACGATGACCTCCAGGCCCAGCAGGTCCATCAGGTCCAGGACCTTCTGCAGTTGAACCGTGGGCTTGCCGTTTTCCAGGTCGACAATGAAGCGGTTGCCGGTGTTGCCCAAACCAGCGAGGTCCAGCTGCTTCAGGGCCAGCCGCTTGCGCTGTTCACGCATGACGGCGCCCAGTTCCACAGAGGAGCGGATCGGAGTTTCCGCCCCGATGGGATGACCGACCGGTAAGTCTTGCATCGGAGAGGACATGGCAGGACCCTTAAGTTACCTATCGGTCACTTTAGACAGAATTCCGGAGATGGTCAAGACAAAATGACCGATCAGTAATTATCACAACCTCACCACCGCAGTCTTGGAATCTCGCCCGCCCGAGGCTCGCTGTGCAACATCAACACATCCACTGCGCCACTCACACGACAGACACACACCACCTGCTACCGCCGTTCGCGCCTGAACCTCACCTGCCACCAACCGCTCCCGCCGCAGCACCAGCTCGATCACCTGCCCCTGCGTCATCAAGTCCACCCGATGCCACCGGCTTCGGCGCCACCACCTCCCGCGGTAGACGCACACCCAGCCCCACTGAGCGATCGATTCCCCCGTCACCGCTACAGCCGCCAGCCGCTGCGCCGACAGCTGCACCACATCTGACCGATGCACCCGGTCATGCCGGCGGTGCTTCACCTCCGCCAGCACGACTTCCCCTGACGCCAAACGCCAGGCGGCATCCACCCGGGCCACCAGCCGCACAGGTTCATCGATGACGAACTCGCGTTCGGTCCAGATCTGCTGTGCGCCCTGCAAATGCGCCGGTAGAAATTGCGAACGCTGCCGCAGCCAGCGCCAGCCCAGCCAACCGATGACGGCTACCACCAGCCCGGGGACGGCCTCATTCCAGATGTCCATCACCGCCCTCCTCCGGCCCGCAACTGGCCGATCAGGCGTCGAACCACGTCGATCAGGGACCTGATCCATCGCCAGGCGATTCCCCCTCTGCCCCCCTCTTGCAGGCACCTGCGATGGATCACCTGACCTTGCTGCATGGCTATGCGTCTCTGCTCGCTGTTCCGCTTGCCGAATCGGTGTTCCAGCAGCACGCGCCGCTCACACACCGCCATCTGCGCCAGCTCCGAGGCGCCAACCCGTCGGTGTGTCCTTCTGGGTCGCGGTTTGCGGCCCATCAGGCGTCTCCTTCGCCGTCTTCCGGCAGATCAAAGGCCTGGTTGGTCTGCCTCGCCGCCTGGACGTTGACGCGATTCGCCGCCTCCATTCGCGGCAGCTGGATCTGCGGTGCCACGGCGAGCCCCTGCTCCAGCCAGCGCTGCGCCATCAGCCCCTCATGGGCCAGGAACCTGAGGCGGTTGACCCGCTTGGGCCCCTTGTTGAATCGGACCAGGTCGTCGTACAGGCGAGGGTTGTCGTCGCGCTGCATCTCGAAGAGCAGCCGGATCGGCTCTGTTGCCGGTTGGTTCGTGTTCATGCGCCCTCCCCGCCGGTGGTCTTGGGTCGGGTCCAGCCGCCGGGCAGGCTGGCCAGGTAGTTCTGGCCAGCGATCTGGTAGCCGCGCACGTTGGCGAACATCGGCTCCTTGACCTCCAGAATCTGGTGGGAGCTGAAGGCCTGCTTGACCGCCTTGCGGAACAGGAAGGCGCCACCGCCGACCAGGATGACGTGCTGAATGTTGTAGGCCCCGCCGATGCGCCGCATCATGGCCGCCACCGCATCCTTGGCGATGATGTCCACCATCGGCTTGAGCCGCGCCGGGTTGTAGCTGCGCTGGAAGACGGTCATGCCCTTGCCGCTGCGCAGTGCCACGTCGATGGCTTCGAAGTTGGTGTAGGGCTGGCCGATCTCCTGGCTGATGTCGTCGGCGATGAGCTGCAGGATGTTGGACACGCCCCGGTCCACCGAGAAGCTCTGCTTGTGGGCCAGCTTCATGCCCCGTGCCACCAGCCAGTCGAAGGTGCGCGAGCCGGGGTCGATGACCAGGCTGAGTTCCTGCTCCATCGCCTCGACCCGCTCGTGCTGGGTGGCGTAGTCGATCAGCGCACCGTGCGGCTGGGCCATGGCCAGGGCCTTGTGCACGGTGACCGACTTGCCGCCGCCCAGGTCGTGGCGGCCGGTCATGAGCTTTTCCAGCTGGGTCTTGCGCGCAGCGAACTGGGCCACCGGCAGGCCAACGACCAGAAGGTCGATGGTCTCCAGGCGCATCATGCGCAGCGCTCCGCGGGCCAGGGCGAGGTACTGGGGGGTTTCGATGTAGTCGCCGTGGATCTCGGTGGCGCGGAAGGCGTCGGCGGCCAGCATGACGTCGGGGCCGACCTCGTAGAACAGGCCGCCGATCGGGATGGCGTAGGTCTTGCGCCCTTCGCTGCCCAGTGCCTTGGCGGGGTCGCGCGGGCTGGGGTAGGCGCGGGACGGGAAGCTCTGGCAGCGGAAGTCGCTGGGGCGGCTGCCGCCGGTGATGAACTTGGTGTTGCCGAATCCGACATCCACCGCTCTGACAATCGGTTCCATGGAAGGGCTCCAGGTCGGGCAAGGGAATGAACAAGAGAAGGTGCAAAGGGCTGGGGCGGCAGCCAGCATCCAGAGGAGGCTGACGCCCGTCCACCCGGAAGCCGTCCTCGTGCAGGCACCTATCCCGATCGCGGTGCAGTGGGTCGCGGTGCAGTGAGACCAGGATCCGACTGCGGTCGAGCAAGGCCGTGCCCGGCGCCGACGAAGGCTTGCGGGTGTCAGACCAGGCTCTCACCCGAGCGGGAGCTGTCAACCCCGACGGGCGCCGCTGAGGTGGCGCGGGAAGCCCGGAGGTCGGGCCTTCGAAAACCTCAAGCTCGGAACCAGAGGCCGGCACCGGGTGTGTCAACCCCCTCTGTAGCGGCGGGTCGATTCGAGGGTTCGCAACATAAAGGCCACTAAACGCAACGTTCGTGCAGCGGATTCGCCACCGTCAAGGGTCGTGCTGACGCTTCGGTTGCCGAGACCGGGCATTGCGCTGCCCTACCCGATCCGATCCACTGGAGCCTCCCGATGGGCCAGCCTGGCCCGCTCCTTCCGGAGCCACAGGCGTCGCAGTCGTTACCTGCCTTGGGGGGTCGGCTCTCTTCGAGCCCATCCCAATCACAGAGTGATCCGCAGCGGCCCAGAGCCCTGCGGCGGTCATCCCCGAGGTGGCCTGGTTGTCTTCTTGTGGAGTTCTTGCGTCCGCTGGTCCGGTGTGTGCACCGGGCGCTCCTGAAGCGCAGCGGCGCTGGCATTCATGGTGCGGGTCCTGGAGACCTGCGTGGAATGTGTCGTCTGGTCGGGCACGCGTCCTCAGGACGCCCCTTGCGGTTGCTGGCTCCTTTCAGAGTCACCCGTTTGGCTTCGCTCACCCCTCGCCTCGCCCTGGCTCTGCGGTCAGGGGCGGTCCCACAGCGAGCGACGACCCGTGACGGCTCCACGTCACCCGGACCGATCCAACCGAGGCGTGTCAGGCTGGACCTGCACGCAGATGCCTGCGGCTGACCCTTGAGGCAGTCCGGCATCCCAATCCCACCGCTGCAGAAATGCATACGTGGGGCGGATCACGTTTCCATTTTTAAGACCGACCGCGCCGGGCCTCGCGCCCGACAAACCTTGGGACTTCAGTCTGCTGTCGTAGTGGGCGGGCTGGCGGGAGCGTTGACCACCTGGCTCAACAACAATGGCAGAGACATGCCGATCTTGATGCACGCACGGCTGTGTCCAGCTCCGCCCACCCGGAGTGACGCGGAAGCGCCGCAATGCAGCGTTGACAGTCGCTCCCAGGATCCGGAACGCTGCTTCGGCCAGGAGCGGCCGTTGACGATAGGCCCTTCCCTCACACTTCTGCCGTATGCTCGTTTTCACTTGGCTCGAACCGGTTGGGGAAGTTCGTGGCCTGCACCGGGCCGGCTACAACGCGCGGCCGGACACGAGTTTGCCTCAGCGCGTGCGCAGGCGGGCTGTGGCCAGCAGCGTTTGCGCGGCCTGCAACGGAGCCTCGGGGCCCAGCTCGGTCGACAGCAGGGGCGCCAACGCCGCCAGCATGAACAGGTGCATGGTGCTGCCCATGGCGGCGCTGCGGCGAAGGTAGGCCGGCCATGCCGGTCGTTCGCCCTCCAGGCGGCCGGCAAGTTCGCAGGCGATCAGGCGTTGAAGCGGCCTCAGGCCGGTGCGTTCGTCTTGTCGCTCCAGCACTGCGTCGAGCGCCGTATCGCGCGGCAGTCGGTGGCCGGCCTCGAGCGCATTCAGCACGAACTCGCCGCGCCGCTTCGACGGGGCGGTGATCAGCGCTCGGACGGCGGGATCTGGCACGGTGCCGCGACACGCGCGCAGCAGTATCGACAGACCCTCAAGGGAGGAACTGTCATTTGTGTTTATCCGAAGCCCCGGCCCCGTCCGCGAGGCTGGGTCGAGCTTGCGCAGCATTGCGGTCAGCAAGGCAACCAATACATCACTCGGCAAGTCGCCCAGAGGCAGCCAGTTAACCCAGCGACCACCTTCAGGCAGGAGCAACCTCTGCGCCAGAGCCTCTGCTCGCTGCTCCGGCGTCACGGCGCCGAATAGGCACAGCCTCAACATAGTTGCATACCTAGGCGCGTGCCGGCTCGCTACGTTCCACAGGCGCTGCGCTAGCGCAGGCTCAAGGGGGACTTCGGCCGCAGGATAGGGCAACGAGTGCCGGGGGGGCGCTTCCACTTGCTCCAGCAGCGCGACGACCTCTTCCAGAGCGATGGCCTGGCGCCCCGCCGGTGTCTTGCGCAGACGGATCAGCAGCCGGGCGGCGGCTTCGGGCTCGCAGCGCCGGGCGAAGGCGATCGCCGCGGCTAGGCTGCCGGCAGGCCAGTAGGTGAACCAGCCTTCCAGGGTACTGGCGTCCAGCGACGAGTTCTGCCGGCGTGCCTCGGCGCGGGCGATCAGTCGCTCGGCAACCTGCAGCGCGGCGTCGTGCGGCAGTTCGCGCAGCAGGCCTGCGAACCACTCGCTGTCCCTGAGGCCACCCTCAAAGTGCTCGATCACCCCGAACACATCCGCCAAGCAGGCTTGACGGGCGTTCTCCGACAGGCGGTGCCATAGCAGCAGCCGCGGGTCCCTGGCCCCGGCATGGCTACCGGCCGGCAGCAACCTTTCGACCCAGATCAACAGCGCATCGGGCAGTACCGGTGCGGCACGATGCAGCAGCCAGGCCAGCTGCGACCGTGGCGACCTTTGCTGCACAAGGCAGCTCGCCAACAGCAATGCCATCTCGGGAGCCAGCTTGTCGGGCCACTGCATTGCCGAAACGTCGCGCAGGCGCGCCAGCGCTTCGACCGCCAGAGCTGCCAACGACGACAGCGTGCCTCCGATCGGGTCGAGCCTGTCTTGCAGCACAACAGCCTCGGCGGCGGAGACGAGCGTGGCACGCTGCGCTGCATCCATGCGTTCGGCCGCGCGGCCGAGCAGTCGTGCGAGCATCGTGTCGTCTTGCGCTTGCGCTGCCAGCCGCAGCAGCGAGACAGGGTCGGATCTCGGGGCGTTCAGCCAGCCGCCGGGCCCGGCGCAGGCGTCGCTGTTGAACTGCGCCCCGAGGCGCTGCCAGAGTCGGTCGAAGGCCTCGCCCTGCAGCCGTGCGAGCAGTGGCGTCAGCCACCCGCCGACGGTGTGCAGCGGCAGCTCTTCTGCCACCTCTGCCAGTGCAACGACACCGTCGTCAGTCCCCTCGCGCGCCAGGGCGCCGACGAGGGCCGCCGCCGGCGCGGCTCCCCGCGCACGGGCCAAGCCGAGCAATTCGCGCAGGTGCGGAGCGGGTGCCGCAGCTGCGCCGTGGGCGACCGCGTTGGCCCAGGCGTAGACCGCCCATTCCCCGGAGAGATCGGCCAGCATGCGATCGTGGAGGGCTGCCTGCAACGGCAACGAAAGATCGCGCACAAGCGACCACTCGCGCTCGGCATGCGACGACCACAGGGCCCGCGCGCAGACATTGACCACGGCCGGGGCCAGGAAGAGCGCCGGCGATGCGCCAGCACAGGCCCGCGCAGCGGCCAGCACCAGCTGCGCGCGTGGCGAAGGCGGCGCAATGTCTAGGCGTACGCGCATGTCCTCTTCACCGGAGAGGCATAGGGTGAGTAGGTCGGCATGCTGTGCTGGCTGCAGGAACGGTGCCAGCCGGTCTACGACCTCCGGCCTCAGGGGGCTGCAGGAGCGCAGCGCCTCGAGTGCCACCTCGGGTGACAGCGGCCCCAGCCATTGATTGGTGTTGAACAGCAGGTTGAAGGGGCATGGCACCAGTGCCTGACGCTGCAGGTCGGCGCGCTCGGTCGCAGGTCGCCGCTCGGCCAGCGCCAGCAGCAACTTACTGCGCGACCACGGGTCGCCAGTGCCAAGCGCCAACAGCGTCTGAGCTACTTGGCGATCAAGGGCCGGCGACCACCTGCAGCGCACCTGCATCGCCTCCACCAGCGCGAGGGCGTCCAGATCGGCGCGGCGACCTTGGCAGGCGGCGAGCAGCGTTGCCTCGGGAAGCTCGTCCGGGCGCTGCGCCAAGCCCTGCATCAGGTCGGCCAGCGTTGGGTAGCTCATCGGCTGCAAACAGGCGGCACAGGCCAGATCAAGCGGCGCCTCGCGGCCGAAGTCCGCGACGGTGACTGAAGGAGTGTCCACCTCGCTCAGCAGCCCGGCCGCCGCAGTCCAGGCCGCCTTGCCGGCCGGCCCGGCGAGGCGGCGGCCGATCGCGGTCAGCGCTGCGAAGCGGGTACGCGGGCTTCTGAGTCCGTGTGCGTAGTCCAGTGCCGCGTCGAGGTCGTCCTCGGGCCAGCGCTCGATGACCAGCGCCGCCAGCTCGGCGCCCGCGTTGACGATGCTCAGCGCGTCGGGAAGGGCGGCGCAGGGGCGCAAATCCAGCCGCGGTACCCGTCGCAAGCATCCGACGACGCCCGAGTCTGCGGGCGAATCCGCCACCCAGGCAATGGCGGCGTGCTGCAGCGCCATGACCGCCGGGGAGTCGTCACCCGGCGCACGCTGCAGCCACGTGGCCCACACGGCAGCGCTCACGGAGGCTGGCCGGTGCGCCAGTCGTGAGGCCAGGTCGAGCGCCTCGGGACTGGCATGTTCGACCAACGCACACAGCACCTCCCGCGCAGTCTCTTTTGGCAGGCGATCGACCCACTCGAACGGTGCCAATGACGACGCCGGCTTCCGGCCGAGCAAGGCCCGCACGACCAGCGGCTCGCTGCCCGCGTAGGCCCCTGCCCGCAGTGCCTCCGCCACTGCGACCAGCCGGTCTTCGGCTAACCGCCGCACGCAGTACGCCGCGACCTTGCCGGCCTCGCGCGACGGCAGGTCGTTGACCCAGATGAACAGAGTCTCCAGACATCGCGGTGGCAGCCGGTCGGCCAGCTTCTCGGCGATGGCGGCACGCGCCCATTCGGACGCGCAACGCGCCATCTCGAGTACGCGTTCCCATGGCAGGTCGGCAACGCGTTCCACCAGTGTCTTCAGAGCCCCGCCACGCGGTCCGACCGCCATCTGCTCGATGTGGTCCAATGCCACCGCCGCTGGCCAGCGCCCGTCGGGCGTTCCCACCGTCACCCGGCCCGCCAGCAGTTCTGGCGGCATTCGCCCAGCCCGCTGCACCAGCGTAGCCGTGACCAGGCTGCAGCGCAGGCAGGTGACTAAGTCGGCCTCGGCCTCGGCCAGACGCCACAGTATCGCGACGTCGGCCAAGTAGCCGACATGGCTGTGCTCGCCTCGCTCGCGCAAGCGTGCCCAGCGTGAGTCCTCTCCCGGCGGCGCGTCGAGCAGCAGCTCGCGCACTCGCCGCCCGAGGCCAGCGCGCATCAGATGGGCGACCGCGTAGTGCTGCAGATAGCGGGGCAGTTGCGACGGTTCGGCTTGCAGACTGCGTTCGCCCCAGTCGATGAACAATCGCTCCATCGCCTGGAGGTCCTGCGCCTCCAGCAGTTCTTCGCGCAGCCGCTCGCGCACCCGCGCGTGGCATAGGTCGTAGGGTGCCTCGTCGCTGCCGTCGCCGGAAAGCCAGCGGCGCACCTTCACCACGGTGGCGGTCAGCTGCACCTTGTTCGCGAAAAAGGCTGGCATCAGCGAGCGGATCTCGATGCCGGTCAGCGGTCCGAAGGCTGCGGCCAGCAGCGAGAGGAGCGCGTTGACGCGTTCATCCTCGGCGTGCTGCAAGGCCTGGGCGAGGTCAGCATCTGGGGCCAGCGCACCGCCGTCATGATTCAGGCGCATCCTGACCTCGAACGGGTCGCCTCCGGTCGCCTCGAACAAGCCAGCGGCCAGCGTGGCCGCCTCAGCCCCGGAGATGCCGGTCTGGCGCACCGCGGCTAGCAGGTCGGCGCGGGTCAGTTTGCTAAGCGGCAGACGTGTGGTGCGCGGCACCGCCCAGCCAAGTGTCTCGCACCAGTCCTGCCACCCGGCCTTCGCCTGCTCGCGCGCCGAAGCGACGACCCGCACCCCGGCGCCGAATTCAGTAGGCAGCAGGTTGCGGTCGGGGGTCCAGCCGACTGCCTCGTCCAGGCCGTCGATCACCACCACCAGCCTGCGCCCATTCGGCACCGCCCGGCGCAGGTAGTCGCGCACGGCGTGGCCGACGTCATCTCCGACTGGTATCGGTTCGCCATCCTCCCGGTGCAGGTGCCGCAAGGCGCGCAGCAGCCGCTGCGACACGCCCTGCCAGTCGGCGGAGCCATAGCGCCGGCTGATCGGAAGGAACACCGGTACGACATCGGCGCGTGTCTGCAGTCGCAGCACCCATTGCAGCAGTAGCGCGGTCTTGCCGGTCCCGGACGGGGCGCAAAGCATCAGGCTGCGGCGCTGGTCCTGGCCCAGGAAGTCGTCGAGTTCGGCCAGGATGGCGCTGCGGCCCCCGAAGAGCAGATAGTCGTCCACCAGGCGATCCAGGCCGTCGAACGGACCGGGTGACGGCCTGCCGCGCGCCGCGGGAGTGCGGGCGCCGGCCAGGCCCTCAAGCATCGCCTGCTGCCATCCGGGTTTGTCGGTCGAGGTGGCATGCAAGGCCGGCAGCCCGTAGGCGGCGGTCCAAGGCCGGCGACGAATCTCGTCGGGGTCGACGGGCAGCACCAGCACCGGCACGACCGGGAAGTCGGCTTCGCGCAGGCGGCGGCTCAGCAGGATCGACACCTCAAAGGGCACGAAGGCCGAGTTCAACGCCGCTCGGCCCAACAGGAGAACCGCCGCATCGCAGGCGTGCAACCAGTCGTGAATGCGGTCGAACCAGCGCTCGCCTGCACGAAGGCCTTCACGATCGGCCAGCACCTCGTGTCCTGCCGCCACCAGGCACTGCCAGGTGGCGGTGCGTGCCTCATTGGAGACGGGATCGTCCGCTGGGCTGCTGTGGCTCAGGAATACACGGGCCGGCATCTTATGGCTCCAAGGCGGCGAATGGCGGCCGATTCTGCGCCATGGCAGCTCTTTCGCCCAGGGCGTGCGAGGCACCCAAGAATGGACGCCGTACTTGGCAGCCATTGACTGTTGAACCGAACTTCGTCTACCTCCTCAGCAGCCAGATCGACCACGGGCGGCGCGTCCAACTTCGTCGACCCGGTTCGTGGCCGTGTGCTGATGGTTTAGGTCAGAGCGAAGTAGACAGTGGTGTGGGGCAGCAAGCCGCGCAGCGCGATGTTCTTAATGTGGAAGACACCCAAGCGCGGACGTGTGGCTGCCTGACCTGAGGCTGGTCGGGGCCGCAAGGTCAGCAGGCAAGCGAGTCTCAGGTGGCGGTGGGGGTGGCGATGAAGCCGTGCTTGCGCAGCATTTTGAGCCAGCGCGGGGCGTTGCGCTGGACGTTCAGGGCCTCGTAGTCGACCTCCTTGTCTTGGTAGTGGGTGCCGTTGGCCAACATGGCGTAGACGGTACGCAGCATCTTGTGGGCCAGCGCCACGATGGACTTCTTGTGTCCCTTGCGAATGGCCAGCGCGTCGAACTTGGCCTTGAGCGCGCAGCGGGTACGCGCTGCAGCCTGGGCGAACTCGCACAGCAGCCTTCTGACCCAGGCGTTGCCCTTGCGGATGCGCCCGGTCTTGCGCTTGCCCGCGCTCTCGTTGTTGCCCGGGCAGATGCCCACCCAGCTGGCCAGCCGCTCGGCACTGCCGAAGACGTCCATGTCCGCGCCGATCTCCACCAGCAGCATCGCCGCGCCCTGGATGTCGATACCCGGCAAGGTCTGCAGCAGCTTGAGCTGCGGCTGCCAGGCGCGCAGTCCGTCCAGCAGGTATTGGTCCATGCGGGCGATGCGGGTCTCGATGTGCTCGATGTGCTGCATGATCTCCTGGGCCACGAAGCGGTGCGCGGCGCTGAACTGCTCGGTGCTCAGGGCCTCGAACAACTCGTCCCGGCTGGCCCGAAGGCGCCCCTTTTGATCCAGCACCTCGTACATGGCTTGGCCCGCAATGAGCGCCTTGACCATGGCGCGTGCACTGGCACCGTGGATGTCGCTGACCACCACGTTGATGCGCATGCCCGCATCTACCAGCACCTTGTGCAGCCGGTTCTTCTCGGCGCTGCACATGCCCACGAGCTTCTGCCGCTGACGCGCCACCAGACGAAGCTGGCGCAAGTCCACCGGTGGAATGAACGAGGCGCGCAACAGGCCCGCACGCGCCAGCGTGGCCAGCCACTGCGCATCGGCCATGTCGGTCTTGCGCCCGGGCACAGCTTTGACATGGCGCGCGTTGACCACCCACGCGATGATGCCCACCGCCTCCAGCGCCGCAAACGGGCTCTTCCAGTACACCCCCGTGCTCTCCATCACCACCACCTCGGGCCGAATCTCCAGCGACCATTGCGCCAAGGCACGGCGGTCGCGTCTGAAGGCTCCGAAGTCGCGCTTGGTGACCTCCACTCGGCCATCGTCATGCTCGACCACCGCACAGGCGGTGATCTTGGCCTGGTGTACGTCCAGCGCGATCACGCGTTTGTGCATCGGGGTCAGATCCATTGCCGGGCTCCTGCAGCTTGAACAACAATCACAAGCGTGCGGGCCCGCGCAGGTGCCGCCGACCAACGGCCTGCCGGGACAAAGCCTGGCGGCTCTCTTTAATGTGGGCTGTCGGGCGCCCGGGCTCCGCAAGGAACTCAGCAGCGCCCGCAGGCAATCCTGGGTACGAGTGGTCGGCAGCGGGTCAAGTTAGCGATCGCGGTCGAGTGCCATCAAAATATTGACCGACCTCTACCCGCTCAGGCCCGCACACCCTCAGTGTCTTCCATCATCCAGGGTGACCCGCCCGGGCCATGACAGTTAGCGCGCAGCAGGGCGGCCTCCACACAACGGTTGCCCGGCCGCTCGCTCCAGTCGCCGAGGAAGTCGTAGCCCAGGCCGCCCTGATCAGTGCTTCGGATCAGCCATTGGATCACTCGGTTCTGGGTCGTCCGCTCCGGGCGCAGCAGTGCGTTCATGCGGCCGCCTCCACCAGCCGGCTCGGTGACCAGACGAGTTCGACCAGCGCGGATACCAGCTTCCGACGCCCCAGCTGATCCTCCTTGGTAAACAGATCTACGGATTCGAACGGCAGCTGGTTGGCGTCGGCGAACTGCCGGAACTTCGGCTGGTGCTCGTAGGCACTGGCATCCAGACTGGCAGCATAGAAGTTCTGCCTGGCGTAGTGCGCCCGCTTCTGAGCGAAGGGCTTATCCTGCAGGCTTCGATTCACGTCGGCCGGCAGAAGCAACAGCGATGCGACATGGTTACGCCAGTCGGTAAACTCCGCTTCATCGGCGAACATCGTCTTCACAGCCTCGAAGTTGTCGGCCCAGATGTGTTCGATGTCGAAGGGGTTCCTGGCTGTCCGGTCCACCAGCTTATCGAATGATCCGGTGCGCCCGGCCCCGCGCTCGGTGGCCTCGGTGATGCGCGCCAGAAGGTGGTAGATGTAGCGACGGCTGAACTGATTCAGACCCAGCCCTTGAATGCCCGTGCGTCCCTTGGCCGGGCTCCCCTCGAAAGTGACCTCGTCTTCGGCCAGCTTATTCCCGAGGATGTCCACCAGCTCGGTCAGCGGTCGACGCCGAAGGTCACGGCACAGCAGCCACATCGCATACGACACGCTGGAGTAGCCCACGCGGATGTAGTTCACCGCCCGGCGCATCAGCCAGATGTCCAGGTATGTGGCTGTCACCGCCAGCTTACGCCGCACTGTCTCGTCGTCGTCCGTCTCCACCAATGGAGCCAGCAGCACCGTGCTCTGCCAGGTGAAGTCGTTATGGGCGTTGTAGTAGATCGCCTGCAGGCCGGGCGTGTACTGACGGCTGGCCAGCAGTATCTGCCGGTACACCTTGGCGAAGAACGGGAAGCTCTCCGCCATCAGCTTCAGATTGGCCTGCGCCTTGCCCAGTCCGAGTCGCACGCTGTGATCGCGCACCCAACGGTGGAAGACCGTGCCGATCAACTCCCAGTCCTTGTCGACAGACCCGGCCTTGCGTTCGCGGATGCTCTCGGCGTACTGCGCGCGCAGCCAGGCCTTGATGCAGTTGGCGTCGCGCTCCGGCTCATGCTCGCCTCCCCACGAGATCAGCTCCAGAACCTGCTGCTTCCAGGTCTGGTTCGCCATCTGCCGAGCCTGGGCATCCTCGATAGGTGCCAGCAGATAGGCCTTGAGCATGTCCACCGGGCTCAACGGCTTACCCCGGTCATTCATGGTTTCGAAGATCGCGTACGCATAGCTGTCGTTGTCGGTAGCGATCTCGATGAGCCCGACTCGCGTCAACAGCCAGTAGATGAAATGCGGCAGTGCTTCACCGAGCTCGGCGAGCAGATCGTTGTCCTTGATATCCGCGTAGCGGGCATACATCGTCTGGATCGATTCGTCTTTGCCATCGGGGTTGAACGGCAGGTCCTCGAACAACGCCTGGATGACCGGCAGACGCTCCGGAATGTCGAGGTTGAACTTCGGCTGGCCCAGGTTGTCGCTGAAGATCAGCGGGGCCAGTGTCTGGATCACCGGCAGGCCTCGTCCCTTGGCAGCCCGATACAGGCAGATCAACAGCAACGTCAGCGAGGTCACACGCTGCTGGCCATCGATCAGGTAGTTTTTGCCGTTGCGCTTGCTGACGATGATCGAACCGAGGAAATACTCAGCGTACCGGCTCACCGCCGTGGTCTCGTCGCCCTGCCGGTAGTCGGCGTAGAACTTGGCCTGCAGGTCCGACAACAACTCGTCGATGTTCTCCCTTTCCCACTTGTACTCGCGCTGGTACTCGTCGATCGCGAAGGACTGGCTCTGCAGCAACTGCTGGACGGTGCGGTAGTGCGGCGTAATGGCGCTCATCGTGTTCTTCCCTGTAAAACAGTCCTTGTTCTGGCGAAGAGCCGGTCAACGTTGCGTCGTTCCCTTCCACAGCGCAACGTAGTCGTCGTGGGTGAAAGCCGGTGCGATCAGAAGCTGCCGAGCCAGCTCGCGCTTGCGGGCCATCAGCTGCTGGAGCTGGATGTCGAAGCTGAAATCCTCACGCCCAGGCAGCAGCGCCATGGGGTAGTAGATGTGGACCTCCTTGGCCTGACCGATGCGGTAGACCCGATCGGAGCATTGGTCCTCGACAGCCGGGTTCCACCAGCGAGACAGGTGGATGACGTGATTGGCGGCCGTCAGCGTCAAGCCGACTCCACCAGCCCGTGGCGACAGCAGCATGACGTCGAAATCCGCCTCCGTTTGAAATCGCTCGACACGTGCCTGGCGTTCGGCGGTGGGTACCTGGCCGTTGATGACCATAGGCAGGCGGCTCAGCCCGTAGCGGCGCTGGATCAGGTGTGGCAATTGCCCGGCATCCTGCAAGTCCAGCGACTCCAGGAAAACGAGCGCCTTTTCTCGACGAGCGGCCACTTGGTCCAGCACAAAGAACATGGCCAGCATGCGGGCCGAGTCCTCGATCACGAGTTCATCGCCATGCTGCGCCCCACCGTCGACGAGGTTCGGGTGCAGTGAGCTGCGCCGCAGAGCATGGATCAACTCCAGCGTCGCCGAGGGTCCTTTTTCCTGGAAGACCGCCAGCGAGCGCTCGTACACCTCTGCCTGCCTGAGTGGCATCGGCAACGCGATCTCGTGTTCGTGCTTGGAAGGCAGGCCCTGGAGCTTCTCCGACTTGAGTCGGCGCAGAAGCAGGCGTGGCGCTTCGAAACACTCGGCTTCCTCCTGCCAGATGGCCTCTCGCAATGCGCTGACGTTCGACGGCTCGGCCTCGAACCGGGCACTGAACGAGCGGAGATCCTTCAATGCACCGGGCTGGACTGCATCGGCCACACACCACAGGTCGGCCAGGCGGTTCTCCACAGGCGTGCCGGTCATCGCGAGCATGAAGTCAGCGTTCAGGGCCTTGACGGCATGGGTCACCCGGGCCGCCGGAGACTTGATTTTCTGGGCCTCGTCGAGGATCACCAACGCGAACCGGATGGCACCGAAACTCAGTTGGTATTCGTTGACGGCCTCATAGTTGGTAAAAACGATGTCCGCGCCCGAGAGCCGCGCGGTATCCAGACCGGCTGTGCCCAGTCGGTGGCTGCCTCGTTTGAGGGTGCGCATGTCAGGTCCATAAGCCCGCAGCACGTCGCCCAGCCCATCGCCCACCAGATGGGCTTTGGACTCCCTCTCCCAGTTGGCCAGCAGGCCCACCGGCGCCACCATGAGGACGGGACGCCGCTCGATGCGGCCGGACAGCATCTCCTCACGGATCCAGCGGGCGAAGACCAAGGCTTGGTAGGACTTGCCCAGACCCATGTCGTCACACAGCATGGCACCTTTGCTGCCCTGACCCCAATGAGCCTGCAGCCAGCGCACACCGGTTTCCTGATGCGGCTTGGGAGGAGTCAAGACACCCGTCGGCCAGCCGGGTTGGCCAGGGCGTTGCTCTACCCGAGCATGGTCGAAGTCTTCCCCGTCGAAGTTCGTCTCGATGATCAGGACTTCGGGGGCTGCTAGATCCACGGCAGCGGCTGGTCCGTCCGCCCCGGTCCGCGTCAGCGTGCGGTGCAGGGACTCCAGCGCCCGGCAGTTCGCAGGCGTCGCATCGAGCTCAATACCGTCCACACGGGCGGTGGGTACGTGACGGGCGACAGCCTCGTGCATGGCCGACATTAGGCGCTCGAGCAGCGCAGCGTCCATCGGCACGTCCTTGCCACCGATTCGCAATCCCATCTCGACTGGGGCTGCCCAGTCCTGGCTCGCAATCTTGATCCAGGGAAGCACCGGTGGCTTCCACTCTGCGATGTCGCGCACCCTCTCCGCGTAGCTCTCGGTCTCAATGAATGGCAGAGGATCTGCTTCAGTCGTCCCGAGCAGCTCGCGGATAACGGCCTCCGGTGTCCGCGCGGCACGCTTGCGTTCCTCGGCCGGCGCCTGGCGCAGCTGCCGGACCTTCTCCAGGCAGACCCGCAACGGCTCCTCGACCACAACGTAGGTGCCCCCTCCCAAAGCGAAAGCGCTGGCACCCGGGCGCTGCTGGTCCAGGCGCTGCACCATCAGTGCTTCGTCGGCCTCGGTCAGCGCCCGCAAGCGCGCTGGCTGCTCTGCGCCAAGATCTTCAGCTTCCCGCAATAGCACGGGGGCCAATTGCACTTGCCCCGCGTCGTCCTCGGTGATAGACAGCGTGAAAGCCGACGGCACCACCACTCGGAAGCCACGCAGGTAAGAGTCCGTCAGCCGCCCTGCGCCGTCCTCCCCCAGCGCCTCGCGGATCTCGGCCCAGGCCTGCAGTTGACGGTCCACGAGATCTTCGCCACCAGTCAGTAAGTTGAAGCGCTCGACAGCCTGAAGCGACTCGAACATCGCCTCAGGCATGCGCGTACGTTCACCCTGCCAGTCCACCCAGGGGCCAACCGATGCGGCACCGCGCGCCGGCAGCGTCTTGCCGGGAAGCAACCAGCGCGCCTGCAGCCGGCAGCCAGTCGCGCCGATGGCACCATTGGCGCGCACGTCCAGCGACAACGGCGTGTTCGCTGGAAGGCCGAGCTGGATGGCAACGCCTTCAGTCAGAGCTGCCACCGCCGTAACAGGCAGTGTGAGGACAGATGTCGCCTCCCCTGCAAGGCCGAGTCCGAAGCGCTCGTCCAGCTCCTGCAGCGCTGCCGCCACTGCCACGGGTGCTTCCTGCAGGAACCGTGGAAGAGGCTGCCCCACCTCGGCCCTTGCCCCCCGGTCGTCCAGCTCCCATTTCATGCGATCTCCCGGTCGGGCAGATAAACACCCGTGTGGCTGTTGATGAAATCCCGTGCCTTCTTCTGCCAGGTGCCGCCGTCCGACCCGCGGTGGTACAGGTGGGGATTCTTGTTCTCCGCGTTCGCGTCGTGCATCCACATCGAGCGGTCGTCCGTTAGTTCTTCGCGGTCGTACTCATTGCGGTAGAGCTTCGGTGCCTTAGGGTCTGCCGTTTTGTAGGCGCGCAAGGCGCCGTTGTGACTCCATTCGACGAAGGTGAGATCACCCAGTTGCAGCAGTAGCACAGAGCGGCGCCCAGGAGAATCGTTCAGCAGCGAGCCGCACTGCATGACGGCCCCCAAATTGCTGTATCCAATCCGCTCCTTGGCCTCCGAGCCCAACACCAGCCAGACCTCATCGACGTAGCCGCGGCGGTGGTAGGCCATCCAGAACTTCTCCCGGTACTCCCAGGTTTCGTCGGCGGTCAGCTTGAGCGCGTTGACGAAGGTTTCCAGCGACTTACCCGCCAGCCAGCGTTTGACCACCGACACCGCTTCGTGGTCCACCCCCTGCCACTGGTAGCCGGCGCGTCCAACCCATCGCGGATCTCCGTAGGACTCCGGCGGCACGAACGTGGCCATCAGCTTGTCCCTGATCGTCGCGGCAGCGTGCTGGCGGTGATCCACCCAGGGCAGAAGCAGGCCGTTGGCAAATGGCACGCGCAGGGACGATCGTGCGGGTGCCTCGCCCACCAGCGCCGTCCAGGCGAGCACCTTGTCGATGGCCGGCTCCAACCTCAGCGTCGACCCAGGCGATTGCAGCAGCGCCGGCAAGACCTGCCGCCCAAGCGGTGAGGCCGGGAAGTCCGGCGCCAGGCAGAGCTCGACCAACCAGCCGTCGATCGAGCCTCTGTGGGCCAGCAGGGCCGCCGCCAGGCGCGGCCCCAATCGATCGGGCTGCAGTAACCCGACGCGCTCGTGTGCCGTTCTCAGCGTGGAGGCCAAGGGGCCCACAGCCATGCCCACCTGGGTGGAGAACTCCTGCGCGTAGCGGGCGAATGTGCGGTCTCCACTTCTGAACGAACCGACATAGGTGTGAAACAGAGGGGCCAGCCAGCGAGAGGCCATCGTCGGCCTGCCGGTCAATGCCGGGCGCAGCACCTCACGCCAATAGCGGCGCACCAGCCGGGGCTCCACCTCCGGCAGGGGCTCCGGACCGCCGTCCCAGTAGGCGTAGGGCAACTGTCGCCACTGGCCGGGGCTGAGATCGTCGTAGTGGCGGCTGCGCGCCTGGGCGTAGGCCTGCCGCAGGCGCTGGGCCAGGCTGAGCAGATCTGCCGGCCGTGGCTCCATCGGCCCGGCACTCGATCCAACTGCGGCATCGACCAGTTGAGGAAAGCCAACTGGCAGCGTTGCGAACAGGCCCATGGTGCTACTTCCCGGCCGAACGGTTGACGGCGTCCATCAGCTCGCCGATCGGGCGGTAGGTCATCACGATGCGCAGATCGACGCGGCGGTTGCGGCTGTCTGTGGGCTCCGTCCCCGCGATTGGCCGGCTGTCCGCGTAGGCACTGAAGGAGAACATCGGCTGGTTCTGCTTATTGCGGTAACCATTCAACGCTGTTTCCGCCACCAACACCTTATGCACCGCCTGGGCGCGGTCCAACGACAAGTTGGTGTTCGTGTACCCGGCAGCGCTCATCGGGCGGCTGTCGGTGTGGCCTTCGATGAAGACGGTGTCGATCTGGTGTCCCGCCGGGTTCTGGCTGCACTCGGTATGCCCCGCTTTCTGGTTGGCCACGAAGCAGGGCAGTACCGCCTGGAGTGCGGAAGCCGCCTGTCGCAGCGCCTCTACCCCTTTGGGTTCAAGCGTGGCCTTGCCAATGCTGAACAGGAGCGACTCGGGCAGCGAAATCACACCGGTCGCAGGGTCGATGCGAATGTCACCGCCCAGCGCCGGCGCCAACGCGCTTCCCAGCTCGGTGACCACCGCACCGCGTGGGTCCTTGGTCCGATTGAACACTGCCTCCTGTCGTCGCTGCTCCAAGGCCAGCACCACCACGAGGATGATGAAGACGAAGAGCAGTCCGATCATCAGGTCGGACGCCGAGGCCAGGTAGTTGCTTTCCGATTCCGGCGCGGTGGCAACCGGCGCAGAGGGCCGTCTGGGTGTGATCAACATGCGTCACCCCCGCTGCGGCAGTTGGCCGAACGAATCGTTCAGCGCCTCGATCGCACCACTCATGTTGTGGATCGAGCTATTGATGCCGCTGATCGCCTTGGACAGCGCCGCATCCAGCTGCTGGTGCAGCGCTGCCACTTGGCCGGAGTAGGCTCCGACGCCTTCACGCATCTCGGCCACCGTCTTGTGCAGCGTTTTGGAGGTGTCGTCCATGGCGCGGCGGCTGCTCTCAGTGGCATCGCGGGTCTCGCGGGCAGTGCGAGCCAGCAACTCGGTGACCTGGGCGATGGCGGCAAGTGCCTGCGGCGCGCGGGCCGCAAGGTCGGTATTCACAGCCGACATCGCCCTGCCCAGCTCACCGATCGAGACGGTCGAGCTGCGCACGTCGTTGGCCGCGCCATGCAGGCTGGCAATCAGCGGTTCCCAGCTCGACGCCGTCTGCCCCATGGCCTGCACCACCACGCCGGCACGGACCAGACCTTCCTGGAAGTGAGCGGCACTTTCCTCGCCCTGCGCGGCCAGCCGATGCGCTGCCTCGGCGATGGCCAGGACCTCTCGGCTCATAGCCGCCGTCGAGTGGGCCACTGCGTCGAGCTTGGCACTCATCACCTCGCCAAAGTTCGCCGCATGTTCGGCCAAGCGGGCGGCAGAAGCATCGAAGCTGGTGGCCGCCTGGGCCGTCGAGTTGCCCAGCACCCCGGCGGCCGTCTGCGCCCCAAGAGTCAGCAGATCCACCGCACCGGCCACCCCGCTGGCCCAGTGGGCGCTGGCCTGCTGCGCCGCCTCACCCAGGCGCAACATCACGCCCGTCATGGCCTGATCCACCTGGGCGCCAGCCCGCTCCAGAGTCTGTGCGCACTGCACCACCTTGGCCTCCATCGTGGTCGCCAGGGCTTCGCCATGTCGGCTCATCGAGGCGCTTGCGCTGTCGATGCTTGTAGCCGCCTGCTCGCCGGCCGTCTGCAGGCGCATTGCAGCCCCATCGATGCGTTCGCGCAGCGTGTCGGCAGCCCCCTGCATCGCTGTCACCAGCTGCGCGCCCGCTGCTTCGGCGCCTTCTGCAATGCGCTGGCCGGCGTTGTCGAGCTGGCCGGAGCTGGCCGCGGCGGCGTCCATCATCGCCTTGGCGGCTGCGGCCAAGTCAGCGCGGAAGTTGGCGCCGGACTCCCCCATGCGCGCCACCAGTTCGCCGCCAGCATCCTCGATCTGGCGCGCCGCCTCGCCCGCGCCGCTGTGCAGACTCGACCCCGCGTGGGCCAGCTGGCTGGCCAGGCCCACCAGCGCGCCCTTGAACTCTGCCATCTCCTCCTTGGTTGCCTCGGCCAGTCGCCGGGCATGCTCATGGGCCATGCGGTCCAGGCTTTCCTGGTTGATGGTGCCGATGCGCTCGGTCAGCCGCTCCAGCGCACTTACCAATTGCTGGGTCATCCCGTCGAAGCGAGGAGCCAACGCGGTGTCGATCGCGCTCCCTAGCGCCACCACCAAGTCGGACGTCAAGTTGCCCAGTATCTTCTTCTGCTCCTCGCTCAGCAGATGGAGTTCCTGTGTGGTGCCCAGCAGGTCTTCGGTGAGCTGCTTTTGCGAGGTCAGCAGGTTGACCACAGCCTGCCCAGTGGCCTGTTGCGCCTCCAAGGTCTTCAGCATGCCGCCGAAGAGATCGAATTGGGCGACCAACGCTCTTTCGCTGCCGGTAAAGGGGGCGATGCGGTCCAGCTCAGTCAACACCGCGTCACAACAACCGTCCAGACGCGCCATCTGCCAGCGAGCAAACACCGTCCAGGCCACTGATGCAAACAGGCCGGCCAGCGAGGTGACGAACTTTCCGCCCGCGGTATGGAGCAGCTCGCGCGTGGCGTCCAGCAGCTGGTGTTGCCCGCCGCCCTGGTCCGCCAGGGCCTTGGTGGCGCCCGCCAGCGCCAGGGTCAAGAACAGGAAGGTGAACAGAAGGCCTACGCCCACCAACAAATTCGGCATGGCCTCGGCGAGACCCAGGTTCAGCCGCCCAGCCAGCAATCGCGGTGGCGTCCACAGGTCACGGGGCGAGCCGGCAAACACCGGCCGAGCGCCCTGCGCCGCCGGCAACCACACTATGCGGGCAACCGTCTCCCGCCAAGCCTCGCGCAGTCCCGGGAAGCTGCCAGGCTCCGCCGCTGCCCACTGGTGAACCTGCGAGGACTCCAGCGTCGCGACCTTCTTCAGGTCCGCAGCGATCTTGCGAAGATCCTGTTTCAGCTTTCGCAATGGTTGGTAAAACCAGCGCCCGCCAAGCAGGGCTGAAACCAGCAGGATCGAGGCCGCGATGTAAAGGATGTGCGGATCTTCGGCCCAGGTGACCAAAAAGAACTGTTGCACCGAAGACCAAAAGCCCTTGGTATTGGCGTCCAAATCGTCCTCCCTTTCGTCTTGATCGTTGTCGGCGCCCGTGGCGCCTGATTCGTCGAGTTCGTCATGCTCGGCCGCCCACCTTGTGGCACCGGGCGTCGTCAATCCTGTTGGGTCGGCCCGCCGAGCCGCTCCGCCGCCTGCTGCCAAGCCCGCCCCGCCGGTGTCAGACGATAGCGCTGCAATCGACTGTTCGGCTTGTCCGGGAGTGTCATCTCGACCAGCCCGCTGTCGATGGCCGGGAGCAGGAAGGCCTGGCCGAAGTGGTTGCGGTCACGCAGCCCCAATGCGTCCATCAGTTCCTGTCGGGCATGCTCGCCGCTGAAGGCCCGGACCAACGTGCCGACTTGCTGGGTGACTTGCGGGGTGACTTGCGGGGTGACTTGCGGGGTGACTTGCGGGGTGACCTGTTGGGCGCCTTCCCCGGCCGCCGACCGGCGCACGACCACGCGGAACTGGTTGGCCGCCACCTCGTCGATCAGTTCGATGGCGGGCCAGTCGCGCAGCGCGCGTGGGATGCCGGTGCCCAGGCCGCGGTAGGGCAGCAGGTGCACCGCGTGTTCGGTGAGCGTGGGATTGCGGCGGTTGGTGGCGCCGCGGCGAATGGCCTCGGTGCTCAGGCTGTCGGGCAGGTGGCCGGGGCTGATGATCTCCAGGCGGTCGGCGAAGACCATCAGGCGGATCGATGCGCTGGTGAAGTAGTCGCGGTGGATCAGCGCATTGACCAGCAGCTCCTCCAGCGCCTGCTCAGGGATCTCCAGCTGGCCGAGGGTGTTGAAGCCCCGGTCGCCCTGCACATGCCGCAGGTTGCGGCGGATGAAGGCAAAGCTGCGCTGATACTGCTCGGGCAGCGTGCCGTCGATGTCCTCGCTGTCCAGGTAGCGGGTGTCGGTCAGCGCGGTGCCGGGGAAGCACACCGCCTTGACCACCAGGGCCGGGCACAGGCGCTGCGGGCGCTGGCCGAACAGCAGCAGCCCCGCCAGGTTCAGCTCGCGGCCGTCGCTCAGGCCCAGGTTCTGCAGCAGATGCTCCAGGCCTTGGCCGGCGTACTCGGGGCGCTGGCCGAAGCGGCGCTGGAAGTAGGCGGTAAAGGCCTTCTCGTCGATGTCCGCCGGTGAGCTGCCGGCCACCGGCACGCTGTCGGCGTTGGTTTCATCGCGCCTGAACTGGTGCCGGCTGTCCTCGCCGCGGGCCAGTATCTCCAGCAATTCCGTTTCGGTCATGCCTGCGCTTCTGTGTTCGGATGTCGCGTCCCCACCGCCGTCACACCAACCGCGTGCGCCCCGTCAGCAGCTCTTGCATCATCCCCTGCTTGAGCACCTGAGTTTTCTCGCGCCGCGCCTCCAGGGCCTCTAATTCGGCGTCCATGTCGGCGAGGACAGCGGCGATGGCTTGCTGTTCGGCGACCGATGGGAGTGCTACCGGCAATTCGCCCAGCGACGATTTGCTGATCGACGCCAAATTGGTGGTCTGCTTACCGGCGAGCATGAAATACTGGCGCGCCTGAACCCCGCTCGTCCATGCATTCAGATAGTCAGGCAGCAAGCTGTCACCACACCGAACGGCAAATACGTGATTTTGATGAATGCAGGGGTCAATCTGTCCGCGCCACACGGCACCGCGCCCAAGCTGGTCGAGGTCGCCACCTTCGTTCATCAAGACATCGCCGGCCCGCAGCGAGTATCGACGAAGTTCTTGCCGGGGAATGCTGATGAAGCTGACATCGCTCAGGTCCACATGGCCATCCTGAACATTCGCCACGCGCAGATAAGCCACCGATACTGGATCCTGAATCGCGACGCTCACATTCTTGGCCAGACCACCGCGAACTTCGGAAAGCTCGCCCAGCCTCCTCACCTCCCACTCCCCCTCAAACCCCGGCAAACGCGTCTTCCCCGTCAACAGCTGCTGCATGGCGGCCTGCTTGAGGGCGCGCTTCTTGGCGATGAGGCGGTCCAGGCCGGACAGGAGGGCGTCGATGTCGGAGAGCGCTGCGGCGATGGCGCGCTGCTCTGTCTCGGGGGCATACGGGATTTGAAGACGGCCCAATACCGCCTGATTCAAAGACGGCATTGTCGTCCCAGTGGCGTTCTTAATAAGCCATGAGCGTACAGTCGACGCCTGAAGCTGCGCTGCCACATACGGCGAGTGATAAGGGGTTTTTGGCCGAATACTAAGTCCATCAGACCCCAAAAACCAGCCATCTTCTAATACAGAAACCAGCGCCGAACGATCAACCGCCCCCTTTCGACCAAAGACAATATCCCCATCACGAAGTATATATTGTGGCAGACGACGGGTCACATGCTCAGGTATTCTAGGTGTTCTTTCTGTAATCTTGAAGAATCCCGCCCCTATTTCCCCTACCGAGACCAATGGAACGCCATCGTTAGACGAGTATTCGCTGGCGCTTAAGAGAGTACCGAATGGACCAGTTCTTATGTAACTTATTTCATCAATTGACTTAACCGACCAGTCATCAGGAAGCAATCCAACTTCAGTTTTCTTGTATTTTTCACTCAGTTCCATGAGATCCCCATACGAGATAAGTGTCCCTCGACGCGGACAGCAAGATTCATGACCTTATCAATTAGCCCATCCATCGGTGTGGCATAGCGCTCCGCCAACTCCCGAACCCGCCCGGTCAGCGACTGCGAAACCCAATCCAGCTCCGCCCCCACATCCGCCGCAATCCGCCCCAACCATTTGTCGCCAACCACCAACGCCCGCACATCCGCCTCGGTCAGCGCGTCATACCGCGCCAGCGCGGCCGCATCCAGTGCGGCCTCGGCTTCCTTGGCCTGTTTCTTCAGCGCGGCGATGCGCTCGGTCTGGGCGAGCCACTGCTTGAGGATGGCGAGTTCCGCGGCGCCTTCGGGGTCGCGGCCGATTTCCTTGATCCGGTCCTTCACCGCCGCGGCGGTGATGCTGTCGTAGCCGGAGAAGACGGCGTCGTCCCCGCCATGCTCCTCCTCCAGCTCGGCCAGCGCGGCCTGGGCAGCTTCCAGGTCGGCCTGCAGGGCCTCCAGCGCGGCCTGCTCTGCTGCCAGGTAGCGCGACACGATCAGCGGCTTGGGCAGCAGGTCGCAGGCCCAGCCGCGGTCCTTGCTGCGGCCCTTCTTGTCCGTCTCGACGATGCGGCGCGGCCGCGCCACCCAGCCGTCGGCGGCGATGAGGTAGGCGTCGTCCTGCATCGTGGCGGCCCAGTAGTCCATCAGATGCTGGTAGACGTCGTAGGCGTCCAGCAACGGCACCGGGCGGAAGGCCGCCAGCAGGCTTTCGGACAGCTCGGCGATCAGCGCCTTGGGGTGCGCCCCGGCGCCGTAGCCGCTCAGCACCGGCTGCACAGCGGCCTGCCAGTCGGCCAGGCGCTGGCTGGCGCCCTGGCGGAAGGCGACGAACTCGGCATGGCCCAGGATGGCCGGCTTCACCTGCGCCAGCGGCAGGCGCAGCTGGGCATAACCGGGCCGGCCGGCGGACTCGAACAGCGCGGCGCGCAGGCCGGGCATCACGCGCCAGTAGGGGGCGAGCTTGCTGTCCGCCGCGTCCAGGTCCCGCTCCGGGATGCCGCCGCGCAGATGGGCCTCGATGTCGTGCAGGTCCTCGCTTTCGCTGCTGTCGATGTAGCGCGGCAGGTTGAGGTTGTAGTCGTTCTTCGCGTCCGCAATCTCGTCCACGCCGACCAGGCGCGCATAACGCGGCGTGTCGATCTGGCGGGTGAAGGTGTCGACGATGCGGTGGATGTCCTGCTCGCGCAGGCGGTTCTTGTTGCCGTCCTTCAGGCAGCCCTTGGACGCATCGATCATGAAGATGCCGCGCCGGGCGGCGGCGTTCTCCTTGTCCAGCACCAGGATGCAGGCAGGGATGCCAGTGCCGTAGAACAGGTTGGCAGGCAGGCCGATGATGCCTTTCAGGATGCCCGAGCGCACCAGCTGCCGGCGGATCACCGCCTCCGCATTGCCGCGGAACAGCACCCCGTGCGGCAGGATGCAGGCGGCCTTGCCGCTGCCCTTCATGCTGCGGATGATGTGCAGCAGGTAGGCGTAGTCGCCCTGCTTGGTGGGCGGCACGCCCCAGGCGAAGCGCTGGTAGGGGTCGGCCTCGGGCGTCAGGCCGGCGCCCCAGGACTTGTCGGAAAACGGCGGGTTGGCCACCACGTAGTCGTAGCTGCGCAGCTGCTCACCGTCCTTGAACTTGGGGTTGGCCAGCGTGCTGCTGCCACCCAGCACGTTGGCCGTCGGGAAGTCGTGCAGGATCATGTTCATCCGTGCCAGGCCGGCGGTGGTCACGTCCTTCTCCTGCCCTTCCAGCGTGATGTGCCGGCCCGCCTCGGCCGCCACCTTCAGCAACAGCGAGCCGGAGCCGCAGGTCGGGTCATACGCGGTGGTGGAGGCACGGGTGTTGTCCGGCGAAATGCCCAGCACCTTGGCGATCACCCGGCTCACTTCGGCCGGGGTGTAGAACTGGCCCTTGCTCTTGCCACTCTCGGTGGCGAAGTGGCGCATCAGGTACTCGTAGGCGTCACCGAGGATGTCGTCGTGCTCGGCGCGGTGGTCCGAGAAGTCCAGCTCCGGCTTCTGGAAGATGCCCACCAGGTTGGTCAGCCGGTCGACCATCTCCTTGCCCTGGCCGAGCTTGTTCGGGTCGTTGAAGTCCGGAAAGTCGCTGCGCGCCAGCCGGGCATTGGCGTCGATCAGCGGCTGGATGATCTGGGTGTTGATGCGGTCACCGATGTCGCTGCGGCCCTTGAGCGCCACCATGTCCGCAAAGCCGGCCCCGGCCGGAATGACCACCGGCGGCGCGAAGTCGTCCGAGTCCGCGTACTTGTCGCTGATGTACTTGATGAACAGCATGAACAGGACGTAGTCCTTGTACTGGCTGGCATCCATGCCGCCACGCAGTTCATCGCAGGAGGCCCAGAGAGAGGAATAGAGGTCGGATTTCTTGAGGGGCATGTCGGCAGCACTGCAGCGGGAGGGTCGGCGCCGGGCCGCGAACCTCCCTGGATCGCGCTGCGCTGCGCCGTTGCAGGCATGTTACCGGCGGGCTGCACCGTCCCGGCTGGGCGGCGCCGCGGGCGACATGAGACATCCTGCCGTGAACACCACCCGCGGCCCGATGCCCCGCGGGCAGCGAGCCAGCCGCTACGCCGCCACGTCCTCGATGCGCGTCAGGTCGTCCTCCCCCTCCACACCGGCCATGCTGCCCAGCAGCCGGGTGTAGTGCAGCAGCACCTCCTGCAGCGCCTCCAGCTCGCCGCGGAAGACCAGCCGCTGCGCCGGCTCCTGAAACGCCCCGCCCAGCGCCAGCCGGTGCCAGCGGGCGGTGAAGGGCCGCACCTTCTGGTTCAACACCACGATGGCGATCTTGGCGAACTCCCGGGCGTGCCGGCCACCGGGGGCCTTCAGGATCTCCCGCGTCAGCCCGAACAGCCGGTACACCGAATCCAGCGCCGCCTGCTCGTCCCCGTCGTCGCGGGGCAGCGGCTGCGTGGTGATGCGCGTGACCAGCTCGATGTACAGCGCCCAGGCGGCTTCCTTGTCCTGATCACTGGGCTTGAACTCGGCATTGAGCACGCCGACATTGATCTTCAGGCTCGACAGGCTCCACTGATCGAGCAGCTCGCGCCATTTCATGGTCTGGTCCTCTGGTGAGCTTCTGGGGCCGGCGGATGCCGAAGCCGGCATTGTGGCGCTGCGCGGCGCGATCAGTGAACAGCCGGTCAGCGTTCAGCGGCCAGCGGCGCCCGCGGGCAGCGATTCGGATGGGGACGCACGACACACTCGAAAACCAACGTTGAAGTACCTGTTGACGGGGCGGTCGTCGTAGCGGACCGACGCGCGCAGGAACCCCGGGTTGAAGTTCCAGGACCCGCCGCGCAGCACACGCCGACTGTCCGGCTCCGCCGACTTCGGGTCGGCAGGCTGGTTGTCTCGGGTGTAGACCGACAACGTCCATTCCCAGGCACTGCCCGCGGTGTCGTACAGCCCGAAGTGATTGGGGGCATAGCTGCCTGCGGGCGCGATGCGGTTCTCGAAGCGCGCATCGCAGCCATCACAGTTCGCCCGCGGCGGCTGGCCGGGCTGCTCCTTCGGGAGTTCAGGCCCCCACCAGAAGGCCGCCTCCTGGCTGCCCGGGCGGCCGGGTGCGCGGGCGGCGTATTCCCATTCCTCCTCAGTCGGCAGTCTCCAGGTCTGGCCGGTCAGCTTGCTGAGCCACTCGGTGTAGGCCACCGCATCACGTTGGCTGACATAGACAACCGGGATGTTGTCGGGGCGCCAGTTCCAATCACTCATGTTTAGCGCCAACTCAGGGTAGCTGGGCTTCTTCGATCCCGCCGATGCCGTGCGACGGCGTTGCCAGACGGCATAGTCATATTCGGCGAGCGTCACCTCGAACTGGCCGAAGGCGGTGCACGGCTCGGGCATCTGGCGCAGATCGACACGACGCCAGGCCTCGTCGGAACCGCACTTGATCCCTTCCTTGTCGTCCCGGCCGGGTTTGCAGCCGTAGTCGAATGCTCCCAGCGGGATGTCCACCGTGCGTGGAATCGGTGGGGAGCGCCAACCCCACCGGAGTGTCATCACGAGGTCCAGGGCGTCGTCGGTCGCCAGCCACTGCGCTATTGCAGTGCGGAGGGGGTACTGCACTACAAGTCCGGCCAACAAGAGAGCGGACACCCACAGCCCTGTCACACGAGCCAGCGCCGGGCGCCGCGCGCTTTTCAGGTAGGCAAGCTCCGCCTCGCTGGCCATGAACCGCACCGCGTCATACCGGCGCAACTGCCTGCGATCGGGGCCGTTCAGGAGCCGGTCGGCGGCGCCCGTGGTCGGCCAGGCCTCCGCTTCCTGCCGCAGGTTCTGCCGCAGCAGGTCGCGGTCCTTGTGCGCCGCCAGGTACTCGACCAGGCGGGGCCAGTAGGGTTGCGGCTGGCCGCCGGCCGGGCCGGGCGGGCGGCTGCGCAGCAGGGCTTCGTGGATCAGGTCGACGCGGCGGGTGTCGGCGCCCTGGGCGTCGGCGGTGCTGCCGCTCACGGTGATCAGGCGCAGCCGGGCGGCGGTGTCGGCCGCCTCGCGGCGCTGGCCCGAGAGGGCGCCCAGCAGTTGCTGGCCGCGGGCCAGGTCGGCGTCCTGGAAGCCCTGCCCAGCCTGCCGGCAGGCCTGCAGCCAGGTGAGGGACTGGCGGGTGTGCCGGCCTTCGGGGTGAAAGTGCGCCAACGCCGAGAGCAGCTCCAGCGCGCCACGCTGCAGCGGGCTGCGGGCATCGCCCAGGCCCGCCAGCAGGCGGTCGGCCTCGCTGGCCAGGAGGCCGCCCAGGCGGCCGAGGGCGTCGTACTCCGCCAGCGTCAGCACGCCGGGCGCACCCCGCGGGCGGCGCAGCCAGAGGGTTTCCATCGCATGCTGCAGCAGCGGCAGTGCGGCGGCGGGGTCGTCCTCCGCGTCGTCCAGCAGGGCCTGCAGCAGCTCCGGCTGCACGGTCAGCCGGCCCAGGCGGGCGGGGGCCGTGATGGCCTGGGCCAGCCCTGCCCGGCCCATGGGCGTGAGGGTGAAGGGGCTGGTCAGCGTGTTGAGCAGGCCGGCCAGGAGCGGCAGGTCTTCAGCGATGCGGTGCTGGTAGTCGCTGCGGCAGGTGCTGACCAGGTGCAGCGGGCTGGCCGGAGCGGTGAGTGCCTCGGTGAGCAGCAAGTCCAGCCGGGCGCGGGCGTTGGCGCTGCTGAGGGTGAAGAGCTCCTCGAACTGGTCGATCACCAGCAGCACGCCGATGGGGCGCTGGCCGAGGGCGTCGCGCAGCCAAAGGCGCAGGGTTTCGGGCGGGCCCTGGCGCAGCTTGTCGAGCAGATCGAGCGACTTCTCGCGCAAGGCCGGCGCCAGCACCTCGGCCAGCGACACCAGAGGGTCATTGCCGGGCAGCATCGGCGCGGTGACGGCCCAGTCGTCCAGCCCGGTGCGGGCCGAAAGGGCCCCCTGCTCGGCCAGCGGCAGCAGGCCGGCGCGCATCAGCGAGGACTTGCCCGAGCCGCTGCCGCCGACGATGTGCAGCCAGCGGCGGTACGGTGCGCTGCTGCCGGCCAGCGCCTGGGCTGGCGCCCTTTTGGCTTCGAGCAGCGCGATGGATGGAATGTCCGGCGTGCGGCCCAGCAGGTTCAGCGCGGCCAGCACCTCCCGCTCGCGGCCGAAAAAGCGCCGGGCCTGCTCCTTCTGGAACGATGCCAGCCCTACCCAGGGGCAGACGTCGGGCGGCAGCAGCGCCTCGGCCGGCGGGCCGTCGTCAGCCAGGACGCCCAGGCGGGCCAGCGGGCGGGTCAGCGCCTCGATCAGCGCCTCGGGCGGGGCCGCCGCCGCCTCCTCCCACCTCACGCCTTGCAGCAGGCCGAGGAAGGGCAGCGTCGCCAGATCCGGTGCGCCGGGCAGTAACACCGGCACGATCTGCGGGCGCTCCTGGGGCTCCTGCGCGCCGAAGTGGCGGTTCAGCACGGTGGAGGTTTCCGCGCCCACCCAGCGCCCCAGCCCCTGCGGGCCGAGCAGCACGACGAAGCGCCGGCAGCCCTGCAGCGCCTCGCCCAGCGCATCCAGCCAGCGGTCGCTGGCGCGCAGCGAGGCGTCGTCCTTGAAGACGGTCAGCCCCCGGGCGAGCAAGGCCCGGTGCAGCAGGTCCGCCTGCGCCAGGTGGGTGGCGCGGTGGTAGCTGATGAAGACCTCGGGCCGCTGCGGCTCTCCCATGAACTTCCCTTCGGTTTTCGGGGGCATTCTGCCGAATCCTATTGCTTCGACCGGGATCTACAGATGTCGACTGCATGCGCAGACTTTGTCTGCGAAGACGCCCAACCCCTGTCCCTTCTCGGTTCAAACAGCAAGCAACATCCCCTTCTCGACCCGATCGTCGGCATCGCTCATTGCCTACACCGCCTCAGGGGCGGCCTGTTCCTGCGGTTGGTGGTGAGGCGTACCCCGGTAGCAGACGTAGATCTCGCACAACCATTTGAGGGAAGTCCGCGGCTCTTGCGCCTACTGCCGGCCACCCGCCATCACCACCAATCTCCACCAGTTGCCCACTGTGTTCGTTCGCCAGCCAGGCCGCCAGAGTGTGTGGGCACCAAAAATTCAATACTCGACGTGAACCCGGTGCATCGCTGCCCAACTCTTCAATGCGCGACCGTTGGTCGCCCGGCATCAGCAACCCTCGGGCAGCAGCGCGAAGTTATTGCAGTGCCATCCATCATAATGGTGCGACTCCCTGAATCGGTCGAAATTCATGTAACTTCATCCTCTATCAATTTGGGTACATCGCTCGAGATATAGCACCAAAGGACCCAGTCACAATATCTTCATCCTTCATTTCTATGACTCCCACAAGATATTCTCGCACCGGATTGAGAGCCTGATCTGATTCGGACTTCAGATCAGTCGTGGCTTGCTGGGCTGCACCACGCAACATATTACCAAGATGGGCTGTTTGATAGGTGCTCGCCTTGCTTTTCAGAGAAAGGATGCCTCGCTCTCCATTTCTTAGGAATTCCCCAGATATTCGTTCTTCAACTGCTGCCAGCTTTCCCAGGACATCGATCACCTTTGAACGCGCAGCAGGAACATGAGAGACGATATCAACGTAAGCGGTTGCGATCTGCTCGTCCAACAGCTGCTTGTTGACTCGGGACTTTGCAGCGTTGATATCCCTCCAGAATCGATCTCGCGTAGCGACAACGTCATACTTTTTCGCCAGGTCCTCGCTTAGCTCAACAAATACGGGCTGCAGATCTTGGTACATTGAAAGTTGTACTGCTTGCCACCGATCCAACTTCACGATCACGGAGGCCGCAGCTGTTCTGACCTTGTTGGCTCCTGATTAGGCATGAACCTCAGCCGATCTGATCTGGGCTTGGGTGCGTGGGGCGGCGCAGGCGGCGGTGCGCAGCAACTTGCCGACCAGGGCAAACAGATCGAAGCGGCGGTTGAAGCGGTAGGAAAACGCGCCGAGATATTGGTGGGCGTACTTGCCGAACTTGAAGGCCTTGTGCGCGCCGCCGATGGCCGTCTTCAGGTTGGCCAGCACCGTGTTGACCCAGTGGAACTTGGGCATCTGCGCGGGCTTGCGACCACCCACGACGATGTACGAATGCGCGCAGTGCGCCTTGATCACACCGGCAAAGCAGGCCAGCCCGTCGCTGAGCACGCTGCTGCCGGGGCGCAAGTTCTTGGTCGCCCACTCGGTCACAGCCTCGGCGGTGAACCCCGGCAGCGGCGAGAGCTTCGCGTACACCGGATGACCCGCGGCATTGAGCGACACCGCTGCGATCATCGGCTGCTTGTTGGGCGAGCCTCGCCCGGCCTGGCCCGGCAACTGCGGGCGTTCGCCGCCGAGGTAGGCGTCGTCGAGCAGAACCTGGCCGCGCAACGGAAACTGGGCATCGCGCTCGGCCATGGCCAGCATGACCTTGTGGTTCAACAGCCAGGCAGTGCGGTAGCTCACCCCGAGCTGGCGTTTGAGCGCCAGCGCCGCCAGCCCGGTCTTGGCCTGGCTGATCAGGTAGATGGCCAGGAACCACAGGCGCAGCGGCAGCTTCGAGCTGTCCATGAGCGTGCCTGCTGTCAGCGAGCATTGATGGCGGCAACTGCGGCACTGAAACAGCGAGCGGCCCTCGTGTTGCACCCGATAGTGGTCGCGCCCCTGGCAACGCGGGCAGACGAAGCCCTCGGGCCAGCGCCAGTGCTCAAGGGCAGCTGCGCACTGCGACTCCTCGCCGTACAAGGCCAAGAACTCGATCAGGGACATGCCGTGCTGGAACTGGATTCGGTTGATCGCCATGGCCGCACTCCTTCAAGGTCGTGCAGCCACTCTATGGTCTCACTGGCTCACCAGATGAGCCTGGCTGAGGTTCATGCCTAATCAGGTGTTGGCTTGATCGGTGACACGCACGGCCCGGTCTTTCGACAAGGACAAGACGAGCGCGACCACAGACAAAAGAACCGTGAGCGACGAAAGAATATCGCCGGCTTTGATCGTACGATCAAACTGAAGTAGCATGAAAGGAGTCCTTCAAAGACGTTCTGCTCCAAAAATTATATAAGGTACCCGACTCAGTAGAGCCGCAGCAGGAGTATGGCTGAAGGCGCACCGTGCTCGCTGGCGCCCTTTGAATCCGATCGCGGCCATTCAATCAATATGCGCCTTATTCCAGGAATTCACCGGCAGAAAGTTCAAGAATCCAATCTTGATGCTTCCCCGGCTCCCATTTCCCGCACTGGTTTCAGCGAGTTCGGAGTTCGGCAAGGTAAAGACACACCGCCTACCTCCCCGCCTGGATCAACGCCAGCCCGTTGCCGGCAGGCACGTAGTCGTACAGCTTCGGCGTCTGCAACCGCGGTTTGGCGGCCGGCTTGGCCACACCGCGGGCGCCCTCACCCTCCACCATCACCTTGAGCGAGCCGCTGGCCAGCTCGGCCTGCAGCTCCGGCACCCGCACGGTGGGGTAACGCAGCCATTCGAGCAGGTCGACCCGACCGTCGTTGGGGCGCACGTCGGCCCGGTTGGCCACCAGGCCCTCCTTCACCAGGGCGTAGGTCAACAGGCCGCTGCTGACCTTGCGGTGCTCCAGCGCGGTGTCTTCCGCCTGGGTGGCGGCCAGGATGCGGATGCCCTTGTCGTAGGCCAACTGGTCCAAACCGCGCGAACCCATCGGGCCTGCCTTGTAGCCGGCGCTGACGGCCGCCGCGGAGTGGCAGGCATCCAGCACCAGGGCCATCTGCCCGGCATCGATGTCGCGCAGCCAGCGGTCGATCTCCGAGGTCGAGATCGAACGTGCATCGAACCGGCCCAGGCCGCTCACCCCGGCTGCTGCCCCCACGTCGGACGGCACGATGTGCAGATCCCCCGTCAGGTCGCTGACGTAACCGTGGCCGGCAAACGTCACCAGCACCAGGTCTGCAGGCGTCGCGGCCGCCAGCTTGTCCGCCCCCGGCACGCCTGCGAGCACCTTGGCCTTGTCCGGCTGCCCGGCCAGCAGGCCCAGCGCTGCCTGGATGCGCGACTTGGTCGCGCTGGACCCGCCCGCAGCCTCCGATTCCAGCGTGACCGTCACAACCTCCCCAAACTCACCGGCCCGCCTCAGGCTGGCCGCCACCTGCATGGAGATCAACCGCGCGTCGTTGACCGCGTAGGCCAGCGTGTTGAAGGCCTGGCCATCGTAGGCATTGACGCCGATGGCCAGAACGTAGGCCTTGCCGCGCGGCAGCGTCACAGGCTTGGTTGGCTTGAAGTCCAGCGCCGCCACCTTGCTGCGGATGCGGTCCGCGTTGAAGGCGTAGGCCTGGAACGACACCGTTGAGCCACCGGCCGGCAGCCGGATATTCTCGAAGGTGCGCGTGAAGCGGCCGCTCTTGGCATCGATTTCCAGCGCTCCGTCCTTCTCCGGCGCATAGGCCACCAATCGACCATTGCGGAAGAGCCGTAGGTCCTGTGCGCCACTGCTCTTGCCGTCGGCAGCCGACTGGGGTGTCACCGACACCTTGACCCGCACCAGTCCGGGCTTGCCGGGCATGGCCTCGACTTGGTCGATCGACACCTGAGGTGTGACCCGGTTGCGGTCTGCCAGGCGGGTCATGCTGCCCAGGTCTGCTCCACCCTCGAAGATCTGCGGCAACAAGTCGGGTGTGTGGAAGGCACGCATGACGGTATCGAAGGGCACTGGGCGCAGCGGATCGTCATCCATCACCCAATGCAGGGCCGGGTTGGCGCCCAGGTTGCTGGAGTCGATGCGGTTGTCGGGGTCGATCACGACCCAGTTGCCTCCCGCCAGACCGAGCAGCGTTCCGATCTGCGCCTTGCGCCCTGCCAACTCGAACAGTCGAATCTCACCCCTTGTGGTTCCAACGGCCAAGTGACGGCCATTGGGGCTCACGGCCAGGGAGGTGGCAACCTCTCCCTCCAGCGGCGCTTGGAAGGCAGTTCGCAGACGATTCTGGCCGTCCAGCACAACCGCCTGACCACCGCTGTGCACCGCCACCCAACGGTCGTCCTTGCTGGCGCTGGCCTGCGTGGCCTGAGCAAACTCCGGGGGCAGCATCAGTGCCTGAAGCGCTGCATCGGCAGACTTGCCCGCCACGATGGGCCGATGGCTTTCCGGAGTCACTCCCACCAGCTTGCCGTCGATGGCCTTTGTAGTCCGCAGGGTCAATTGCAGGCCCGCCCCTTCAGGTTTCCAGTCGATGAGCGCTTGGTTGACCAACAGGCGCTGCCCATTCAGGAAGACGGGCGCGTGATCCTGGCTTGATTTGAACTTCTCGATGTCCAGCGATCCAAGGGTGACACCGCTTTCGGCGTCCAGCAACTGCAGTTGCCATTCGATCGGGTTCTTTGAAAAAGGCACGGCCTGCTTCAGACGCCCCCCGATGCCGCCCAGGATCGAGCCCAGCAGAACCGCCCGGTCCTGAGGCGCGGGCTGCGTGCCTGGGGCCGACTCGGCTGCTTGGGATGACTGCCTTCCTGGTCCATCCTTGCGGAAATGCAGCAACACGACAGCAAGCTTCTGGTCCGGTGAAATCGCCAGACCGCGTGGATCAGCCGTTCTGCCCTCTGGTGCAGAGAACTGCCGCGTCCACACAGGCTGATCGGCGCCTACCTGCTCCATGCGAACTTCGTGAATGGCCTTCTCGAGGGTCACGGCCTGGAACCGCGTCGTGAGCACGCGGTTGCCGCCCACTCGCCCAAGGTTCGGGCCAATTGCTTCAGACATCATGACGGTCTGACCCGAACGAACGCGCGCCACTGCTCCATCGGCCAATGACCAGCGCAGCGTCTGTTGCGTCATGGTGAAGGGACTTACCGCTGTTTCTGCCATATCCTGGAGAGACATCTGCTTCTTGACCGGCCTGTCGGGATCGTTCTCTGGGTGCTGCGAGTGCGTGCTGATCAGGTGAGCATCGTCCTCGAAGGCCACTTGGTTCACCGGCCCTTCGGCCGCGCGCCAGGAGTTCAGTACCGGAACCCCTGTTTTCCAGCGAGCGGCCACGAGGGTGGGGCCAGCCACGAAGAAAAAGCTCTGCTGGTCTGCCGATGGTGTAACCGAGCTGCCGTTGACCGACGACATCCGAGTCATGCCAAAACCAGGTGGAAGAATCGGCCCCCGAAGGCTGATTGTCCGTGCCAGCTTGTCTACTTCAACCACACGCCGAATTTCCAACATGGAGTCGTCCGGTTCGGTCTCGCCTGCATCTCGGCGATTCCTCAGGAGCAACAGCTGCTGCTCATCCGGACTGAAGGCCATACCGGCCACCGCCGTATCCTGCTCATAAAGGGGTTGGATGATCGTGCTGAGCGGGCTGTCAGCCGGCTTGGCTCCGCCCTGGTAATTCACCGTAAACCTCTTCACCAGGCGCCGCTGTTGTAGATCGAAGAGACTGATCTCTGCCCCTTGTTGAGCGCCGGCCCGCACCGCCAACCACTTGCCCTGAGCAGACACCGCAGCCAGCGAGACCCCCTTGTAGGAAGGGGCAGCACCCTGGAACGATGAGAGCGGTACCAGCGAACCATTGATCGACAGCAGCGTTTCGGCACGCGACATCGGGAGCATCATGGGGCCGAGCGTGATCGTTCTGGCTGTCAATGCCACCACGCTGCCGTCAGCCGAATGCGCACCGATCTTGAGCTCCTGCAAGCTGTCCATCAGCATGTCCATGAGCCCCTCCATTCCCTTGCCGCTGATGATGTCCTTGAAGTCGAGCTTGCTCGGATCCAGCTTCTGCTTCTTCTGCTCGATATGAGACAGCACCTCAGCGCGGACCCTGTTTGCCTGTATCTCTGCCAAGTACAGCCCACTTCGGGTTCGGATCAGGATCTTCCCGTTCTGCAAGGTGCTGACTTCCGAAATGTCAATGGGATCCCGCTGCGGGTCCTCAGGCTGCCTGGCACCCTGCCGGGGATCCGGGAGCCTGACCTGCAACGTTTCCGCCTCGGCACAGCGGATCAGGTCCTGGCGGACCAATCGGTCCCCATAAGGCACGTAAAGCGACTGGCTGTCGCCAGACCATGCAAACGAAAACGCGCTTCCGGCCTGCCCGTCGTGCTCCTCATCCGATGCTTTCGATCGACGAGACGTTGGCTTTGCCGTCGCCTGCGCCTGCTGAGGTTTGAGTTCACACACAAGGCGGCCAAGATCAGCGTTCCAGATCTTGATGACGGACGAATCGGCGGTGGCCACCAGATTGCCGTTCGGCGACATGGAGGACAGAAGCCCCAGTGAATTGGCATGGCCAGTTTGCGTCATCAACTTGGCCCGGCCTGCCGCCTGCGTGGGCTCGTTGGCGAAACCTGCAGTCGGTAGCAGCGCCGCTGCACAGATCAGCCAAGTTCTGAGTGTTCTCATCGGGTTCGCTCCATGAGGTTGTTGAGTTGTTGAAGGTGGCGAAAAAGGCGGCGGGGGCGGATTCGTAGCTGTTGATTGGTTGAACTCACAACCAATTCCCCATCAAGATGAACGGCGCCCAGTAGTACGGGTGCGCATAAGGTGCCCCTGCCGGAGCCACGTAGGGCGCTGGCTTGCCTTCGCCACCGCCGGGCGCGGCGGCGACCGGCCTGGCCCCGCGCGGCTCGTTGGGGCCGGCGCTGCCGGCGTCACCGCCGGCCGCGCCCAGCAGGGCCAGTTGTGCCTGCCTCAGTGCCTGGGCCTTGTTGCGCTGGCCGCCTTCGCGGGCGCGGTAGAAGCGCTGCATCAACTCCCCGGTGCTGCGGTCGGCCACCGGCCACAGGGTGGCCAGCACGGCGCGTGCGCCCTTCTTCTGCACCTCCGCACCCAGGCCTTCGACTTCGCGCCCGTCTTCGCGCAGCCCCCCGCCGGTAGCGGTGTCGCAGGCCGACAGGGTTAGCAGGTCCACACCGTTGAAGCGCGGCATGCGCCGCAGGTCGGCCAGGCTGAGCCGGGAGCCGTCGCCCAGCAGCAGGAAGGACTGGTCGCTGCCCTCGATGAAGCGGAAGTGGCTGGCCACGTGCAGCACCGGGCGGCCCAGGTTGTTCAGCAGCGTGGTGCGGTTGAACTTCTCGTCCAGGTAGACCTGGCCGGGCAGCACCTGCGGGTGGACGATGCCGTTGAGCTCCTGCCGCACGGCGTCCAGCGCACGGAAGTTCTGTTCCGGAAAGGCCCGCGTCACCCCCAGCGCCGCCACCTGCCACTGCGCCGCCGGGCTCTTGCCCAGGCCGGACTGGGCGGCTGCCGTGTAGATGGCCAGCTGGTAGTTCTCCACCAGGTAGCGCCGGCCGTCGTGCAGGGCCGCAAAGGGCAGGTATCGCAGGGCACCGTCCTGCAGCAGCATCAGGGTGTGCACGTTCTGCGCCTGCAGATCCGCCAGGATGGGCTCGATCAGCAGGGCATGCAGGCGCTGTGCAGCGGCACGCGGGTCCAGCTTGGGGTCCTGCAGCAGGCCGCGCAGTTCGGCGATGTGCTTGTTGAGGTCCTTCTCCGCAATGGGTACCTCCCGGGCGAGCTGGATGGCCTGGGTGCTGACGATGATGGACAGCTTCTCCCGGCTGGCCACGTACTGCACCGCGGCCACACCCTGCCCTGCAGACCCCAGCTCGGCCAGCAGGTTCTGGTGCGACTCGATCTGCCGGTCCACCAGCGCCGCCTTCTCCCGGTGTTCCGCCTGCCCAGCCAGCATCTGCCGCAGCCCGGTGGTGAAGGCCATGAAGGCATCGCGCGCCTCCGCCAGCGGCGCCTCCAGCTCCGCCAGCCGCGCCAGGTCCGCCTCGGTGGCGCCCCCCTTGCGGCGGATCTCCTGCAGCCGCAACTCTTCCTGCGCCAGCGTGGCCAGCCGGTCACCCAGCACCTTGTACTGCTCAGCGGCCTTGCGCTCCACCCCAGTCAGCGGCAGCTCGGAGCTGGCCGGTGCGCTGTCGGCATCGCGGCGCACGAAGTCGAACAGCTCCTCCTCCTTGAGCAGCGCCATCACCCGCTGCGCCTCGGGGATCCGCCCGGCGGTGATCAGCTGCTGCGACAACTCGGTGTAGACCCAGCGCTTGTCGTTCAGGAAGCTGGTCTGCAGTTCCCGGTCGAGTTTGATCAGTCCGCCGCGCAGCGACTGGATGGTGTTGACGGCTTGTTTGCCCCAGAAGATGGCGGAGGTGGGGTCGCCTTGCGCTGCAAGAAGCGCGGCGATACCGGACTGTGCATGCCATTGAAGTTCTCGGTTCCAAGAGGCCGTGCCAATCTGCTCGGCGCGGTAGAACAACGGCAGCGCTTGGGCGAACTGACCCATGTCCAGGTACAGGCGGGCCAAGTTGTTCAGGCGCCTGCCGGTACTGGGGTGGTCCGACCCCAGAGCTTTATCCGAGATCGCCAAAGCGCGTTGAGACAGAGGCAGCGCCTGGGCGTAGTGGCCCATGGACCAGTGGAGATTGGCCAAGCCGTTAAGGCTCGTGCCGGTGCTGGGGTGATCCGTTCCATGGACCTTCTCCGAGATCGCCAAGGCGCGCTGAGACAGCGGCAGCGCCTGGGCGTACTGACCCATGGCCCGGTGGAGTTCCGCCAGGTGTGTCAGAACCGTGCCGGTGATGGGGTGCTCTGGACCACCGACCTTCACAGAGATCGCCATAGCTCGCTCAAAGAGCGGCAGAGCTTGGGCGTACTGGCCCAAGTCCTGATAAAGAACGGCCAAATTCACGAGCCGCGTGCCCGTGCTGGGGTGATTCGGCCCCTCAGCCTTCTCCGAGATCGCCAAGGCTCGTTGAAGCAGCGGCAGCGCCAGGGCGTACTGACCCATTTCCGTGTAGAGGAGGGAAAGGTTGTTCAGAACTCTGCCGGTAGCGGGGTGATCCGGTCCCTCAGCCTTCTCCGAAATCGCCAAGGCACGTTGAATCAACGGCAGCGCCAGGGTGTACTGGCCCATGTCCTGGTAGAGAGTGGCCAAGTTGTTCAGAACCGTGCCAGTGGTGGGATGATCCGGCCCTTCAACCTTCTCCGAAATCACCAAGGCGCGCTGGAACAGCGGCAGCGCTTGGTTGTACCTGCCCAAATCCCGGTAGAGGACGGCCAGATTGTTCCGGCGCGCGCTGGTGTTGGGGTGGTCCGCCCCCTCAGACCTCTCTGAGATCGCCAAAGCGCGCTGAACCAACGGCAGCGCGTTGGCGTACTCGCCCATGTGCTGGTAGAGAAGGGACAGATTGTTCAGGACCGCGCCGGTCGAGGGGTGGTCCGCCCCCTGGGTCTTTTCCGAAATTGCCAAAGCGCGTCGAAGCAGCGGAATTGCCTTGGAGTACTGGCCCATGTCCTGGTAGAGAACGGACAGGTTGTTCAGGTTCCTCCCGGTGTTGGGGTGATCCGGTCCCTCAGCCTTCTCCGAAATCGCCAAGGCGCGTTGATACAGCGGCTCCGCCTGCGCGTACTCGCCCATTGCCAGGTAGAGACCTGCCAGGTTGTTCAGACTCGTACCAGTTGTGGGATGGTCCGGTCCCTTGACCTTCTCAAAGATCACTATCGCACGTTGACACAAGGGTAAGGCCAGGGCGTACTGGGCCAAAGACTCATGCATACCGGCAACCCAACCCATCAGGGTCGCAACGACCTCGAGATCGTCACCCAAGACATCCAACGCCATTTGCAACACCTGCTGCGCGGGTGCGATCGCATTCCCTGTTTGCCCGCCCGCATTGAGTCGTTGGACCTGCTTGATCGACGCTTCAACTGTCTGCCACCTGGGCCATGATTGCTCGAACCATTGCTTGCCGGCCAGTGCAGCCAGTGGCTGCCAGCCTTTGGAGCGAAATAGATCGAAATCAGCCAGAGGGCCCGCAAGGAGAGCGGGTTCGTCGGGAACGCGCCAGATCGTGTCCCTGTAGTAGCGCTTGGCCGTTTCAGCATCGCCCACCAGCAGCCATGTATGTCCAAGATTGACGATCGGCTCCCAGTTATCGGGCCGAATTTCCCGCGACTTTTCACAAGCTGGCCGGGCTTCCAGCGGGCGATGGGCGAGGATCAAATTCCAGCAGAGGCCATTCCAGTACTCAGCATCACCCGGGCTCAAGTTCGTGGCTCGCCGACTGGCTTCAACTGCTTCTTCTTGGCGACCAAGCTCTGACAATGCCCTCGACCTCAGGGAGTGGGCGAAACTGTCATCGGGCTGGTCCACGAGGAACAAGTCAAGCAGTCGCAGCGCATGCGCAGGGTTCTTTGATTCCAGTGCTTCAGAGGCCTCCTTGAGGAGCGGATGTTCTTCTGATGGAACACTGGCCGCCCCGGCGGACGACGCAGCCCCCGCAGGCGGTAGAGCTGGCGTGGCGGATTGCGCAAGCACTGGTGTGGACAAGGCAATGGCGGCACTCACCAAGACCTGCCGAGTACGGAGTTTTGCCGTACCCCCGCCAGCCAAGAACGATGAGCTCATGCTTCTTCTCTTCCAAACAGAAGCGTTCTGCGCAAGAGCCCAGCAGCGACCGGTGCGCCAAACGCCGGCAACCCGGCCCGGCCCGTCGTCACGGTGCGGATGCGCGTCGGGCTGCTCAACGCCGCCAGGCTTTGGCGGATCAGCGCGGCGATGTGTTCACCCTGGGGCGGGTCAGCCTGTGCATCGACCAAGGCCTCCTTCCACAGGGCGATGGCCTGGCGCTTGTAGCCCAGGAGGTGCTGAACATGGGCCAGGTTGTGCCGAGCTGCGGCCAGTTCGGCCCGGGGCGACTGGCTGGCCAGCAGCGTCTGCACCTGAAGCTCGAAGGCCTGGCGTGCCGCAGCGTAATCACCGTCTCGCATGCGCCAGGCCCCAGTCAACGCCTGGGCGTCGGCCGCGGCCAGGGAGGCGGCGCGGCCGTGGTGGGTGAGGAGTTGCAGCGCTTCAGCGACCAAGGCCGTGGCTGCGGCCTGCTGGCCGCTGCGGTGGCGCAGGCGTGCCTCGTGCAGCAGGGCCTGCGCGGCGGGCTCGGGGCTGCGGGCCTGGCGCTGGCGGTAGAGGGCCGACGAGTGTTCCGCCAGCCGCAATGCCAGCACCGGCTGCCGGCGGCCGGAGGCGAGCAGGGACAGGTGATTCAGCCGGTCGGCCAGGGCGGCGGAGGGGCCGAGCGGGCTGGCGCCGAATCGGGGGGAATCCAGCAGCGCCAGCAGATCCTGCGCGACAGCGCTCACCTCCGCCCGGATGCGCGCGGTGAACAGGCGCTGCTCCAGGGCGGCCAGCTGCAGGTGCTGATCGGCATCGGCCCGCAGCGCCCGGGCCTGATCGGGCTGCTCGACCGGCTGAAGCCGCAGCTCCGCACGGGTGTACGCGCAGCCAGCGGGTGAGGCAGCGGCGCCTGGCGGCAAACGCTCCTCCCAGGCAAAGACCTGCTCAACGTGCTGATCGGCGGACTGATGAGTTGATTGAAGGGTGCTGCCTGACGGTGCCGCAACTGGGCTCAGCAGGCCGACAGATTCGCCCTCGCCGCTCAAGGGCATCAGCGACGCCGCCACGCCCGGCAGGCTGGCAGCATCCGATTCAGCCTGATCCGGAACTGCAGCACCGGCGGCCGGTGCGAGCGTCGCCCGGGTGCGCGGGACCGGCACGCGCAGCGTTTCCATGCCATCGCCCCACACCACCGCATCGACCGCATCGGAAGGCAGCGCCCAGGCGACCGGCAGACGCAACGGCAGGGCCTGGCTCGCATCGCAGCCCGCGCCCGCTTGCGCCAGGACCAGGAGCGAGCCGGTCCAGACCTGCGCCGCCACAGCGCCCGGCGAAGCAGGCTGGGTTGCCGCCGCATCGGCGGTGGCAGCCAGGCTGGGTTGGGTGGCCAACGCTGCGGCGCCGACAAGAGCGACTACCAGCGTGGCCAGCACCCGCCGCAATCCGCCACGCCGCCTGAGGACGTCGACCACCGCATTCGGCTGCGGCAAGCCGTCAGCACAACGCTGCCTCATCGCTCACCCGCCTTCGGCAGGGCCGACAGGGTGAACCGGCTGCGGCCCTCCACCGTGTTGCCGCCAGCGAGCGCGGACCACTGCTCCTCGATGACGCCGCCCTGCAGCTGCATGCGGCTGCGGTAGACAAACTCGAAGCCCTGCACATGGTTGTAGCCCTCCCCCGCGCACTCCGCGACACCGGGGTTCTGGGCCGAGAGGGCACAGCTGCTGCGGTAATAGGAGTGGGCGTCCGCGCCCCAGACGCGCAACACCCCATCTCCCACGCGGATGGCGGCAGTGCCCCCCGCAGCATCACGCCATGTGCCCAGCCAGCCCTTCGGAACCACGGTCGGGTTGCTACTGGCCGTGGCGCCGGCTCCCGCCAGTACGGGCACGGCAATGGCCGCAGAGATCAGCCCAACAGCCCAGGCTCTTGCCGGCCAGGGGTGATGCAGGCGGATGGGCAGAAGGCGGTGAAGGGGCAAGGAGGGCTGGTTGAGCGGGGTGCGGGTGGGGGTGGCGAAGAAATTGGGGTTGGGCATCAGCATGGTGGAAACCTCAGGCGAAGGGATGAAGCCAGGTGACCGTGCCGGTGCTGTCGATGCATCACAGGGTTGCAATGGACAGGTCGACTCGGTCACTCCACCCTGCGACGTGCAAGGCGCCGGCTTGTGAGCGCCCTGGAGCGCCCCCAAGGGCCGGGCGATGCCCATCCCGACCCTCACATCCAATCTCCGCTGATGACGAAGGGCGCCCAGTAGTAGGGGTGGGCCCAGGGGTTGCCCGGGGACGGTGCGGAGGGCGACGGCGTTCCCGCAGCCAGTGGCCTCGCACCCCGTGCCAACTTGTCGGTGACAGAAGCGCCCTGCCCCTTCAGGAGTTGCAGTTGCGCGGCCCGCAAGGCAGCGGCCCTTCCGGGCAACGGGCCTGCTTGGCCCGCCAGGCCGGACTGCATCTGGCGGTAGTAGCTCACCATCAGCTGGGCGGTGGAGGCATCGGCCACCTTCCACAAAGTGCCCATCACCGACCGCGCCTGCTTGACCAGCAGCAGTGCGGCCAGCCCTTCGACCTCAGCACCCGTTTCGTTGAAGCCCCCGCCAGTGGCGGTCTCGCAAGCGGAGAGGGTCAGCTGCTCCACCTTGGAAAAGTCCCGCCGGGCCAAGCTGGCCATGCTGACCGGATCACCCCGCCCGACCACCAAGACAGAACGCCGCTCGTCGCCGGGGCGGAAGTCGAAATGGCTGGCCACATGGACGATGTTGCCCGCGCCGCCGATGGCTTCGTCCAGGTGCTGCAGATCGAACTCATCGTCCAGGTGGGCGTAGCCGGGCAAGGCGCCCCCGGGGTTGATGGGCGAGCGCACAATGCCCTGGATCTCTCGGCGCACACCCGGCAGGGCCGGGAAGCCGGGTTTCGCCTGCGTCACGCCCAACGCAGCCATCCGCCAGGGCTGAGTCTGCACCCTGGGTTTGGGGTCAGGGGCAGCGGCCAGCCAGTTGGCCAGGGCGAAGCGCTCGATCAGGTAGTGACCTTGTTCGTCCTGCAGCGCGGCAAATGGCAGGTAACGCAGCACGTCCGTGGATGCCAGCAGCAGCGTACGAGCACCCAACCGCTGCAGGTCAGCCTCGACCGGCCCCAGCAGGGCCTTCCAAAGCGCCTCGGCAGCCTCGCGGGTGTCTGCCTTGTTCAGGATGGCCGTGCGCAGTTGGCTGACCCGCTGGCTCAGCTCCACGCGGGTGATCGGGCTGAACCGGCCGACCGTGCCTTCTCGGGACGCCATCAGGATGCCGAGACGCTCCTCGGTGACCACAAACTGCAGGCCCACCGCCGTGGGGTCGCGCTGCACCACCGCCTGAAGGCGACCTTTGGCCTTCTCGTTCTCCTGCTCACCACCGGCCGCCTGGACCTCGGGCAGCTCCTTGGGCAGGTTGTCCAGGAAGGCGCGCATCGCGGCCTCCCAGGCTTGCAGCTTGGCTTCCAGTTCGGTAACACGCTGGCGGTTTTCGGCTTCGTCGCCCTGGAGAAGCTCAATGCGTATCCGGATGCGCGCCAGTTCAGACTGCAATCTGGCTCCTTCTGTCACGAGTGATTCCATTTGCGCGTACGCACGTTGCTCGGCCCCGCCAAGGTCCACACGCGTCAGCTGGACTGATGACCCCACCTTGCTGCGTGGCGTCAACTCACGCAATTCGAGCTCCTTCAGCATCTGCAGCACCTGTTCGGCTTCGATGACACGACCTCTCTCGATCAGCACGTTTGCCACGAACTGATACATCTTGCTGTACTTTTTCAGGAAGCTTTTCTGAATGTCCGCCTGCAGTTCAGTGATGCCGGCCCGCTTCTCTTGTATTGCGTTGACCGCGGCCTTCCCCAAGAAAATTGCCGCAGATGATTTTCCATACACCTTCGCATCCATGGCCAACATCATCATGGACTCTGCATGGCTGGTCGAATATGGATTCCTCAGGCTTAAAAAGATCCAGTAATCAGCGGATGTTTCGTGAACATCCTGCCACCGCTCCAACTCGAACGCCGCGGACCATCTTAGAAACAGAGTCTTCACAGTCACCTGATCCGGCGCCCTACCGGAATAACCGGCCCGACCAAGAAGTACGGTTGTCCGCGCAAGAGAAGAATTTGGACGACCGGAAGCAAATTCAAACCCAGACGCCAAGATATCGAGCATTGCGACCATGTAGTGGTCTACGCCAAAGATTCTACCCAGTCTGACCTTCGCTGCATCGAATGCCTCAATTCCACGATTTATACTACCTGCGCGACTCAATCGTACTGCCTCGTCCACCAACCTGAAGCCCTCCGCTGAACTTTGCATCGCACTTTGAACTACAGCAGGAACCTCATTCTTAAAGAGATCCGATGAAGTTGCATCTATTGCATCTGTTGCATCATCGTCAATTGCCTTTCCCAGCCTACGTAAAACAGTATTGAGTGCTTTTTGAGTTGATGCGAGCAAGGCTGGAGATGGTTCTGAGATGCCTGATAGGCTCTTCTGGACATTCATTAGCAATGTCAATGCATCATTGAATCGCTCCACTTCAATCAGAAAATATCCTAAACGCAACCTTGCCCTGATCGATTCAGCGCTCGTCTCGCCATACAGTACTCTTGCTAAATCAACGTACTAAGAAATAAAGAAATTTAGTTCTAATTGAGTTTGTGTTCATATATAATATGCACCATGAAGCACAAACTGCCTCCCCGTCCTGTTTTTACCTCGCGCCGAATGGAGCAGCAGTGGAATCGAATGCAGGGTGTCAAGATGATGCGGGAAGGGTTTGCTGCGGCGGATGTGGCGCGTTTGTTCGGCGTGACGAGTCGTGCCGTCTACAAATGGGTCGCCGCCTTCAGTGAGGGCGGGCAAAATGCGCTGGCAGCCAAAAGCGGAGCCGGGCGCCCGCTCAAACTCAATGAAGAGCAACTTCGGTGGATTGCCGATACGGTTCGTGACAACACGCCCGACCAACTGAAGTTCGAGTTCGGGCTGTGGACACTTTCCATGATTGGCGCACTCATCGAGCGCCAGTTCGGCATGAAATTGAGCCTGCCTACGCTGAGCAAGGCGATGCGCCTGCTGGGCTTCACTACGCAGCGTCCGGTGCATCGCGCCTATGAACAAGACCCCGTGCTGGTGTCGCAATGGTGGGCGTCTGACTGGCCGCAGCTCCAGGCCACCGCCAAGGTGCTGGGTGCACAGATCCTGTTCGCTGACGAGGCTGGCATGCGCTCGGACTACCACGCCGGTACCACGTGGGCACCCCAGGGACAAACACCTGTGGTGCGCTCGACGGGCAAGCGTGTGTCGGTGCAGATGATTTCTGCGGTCAGTGCCAATGGACAACTGCATTTCATGCTCCACGAGGGACGCACAACGGCCGAGGTCTTCGTGAAGTTCCTGCGCCAATTGATGACCGACCGGACTCAGAAGGTCATTCTCGTCGTCGATGGTCACAGTATTCACAAAGCCGGAATTGTTCAAGAATATGTCAATTCAACCGATGGACTGCTTCGACTCCACTACCTGCCGCCATACTCTCCACAACTCAACCCTGACGAGCAGGTCTGGAAGAACGTCAAGGAGCGAGTATCAAAGCAAAAGCCGACAGACAAAGCCAGCCTGCGCAGTTTGATCGAGCGGGCGCTACTGCGACTACAAGATCTGCCTGCTCTGGTTTCAGGATTTTTTCGCCATCCAGATTGCCCCTACATTTTGTGAATTAAATTATTTTCTGTCTTAGTAACGAAGCAAAAGGGGCTCGAGGGATGGTCGGTCACCCACATCATCCACGCTGCTGATTAACTTGCCCAGGAGTGACGCTGCCTGCTCTGAACCGGGCCCCATCACCCCCTCTAGAATCGCTTGCGACTCAGCAAGAGCAACGAGCCGTCCCCTGGTATTGCCGTCAAACTGAGACAGCACGGCCGCCGTGCTCAATGCTTGCTGCATTTCAAGAGAGTGCGGACCATATGCCAGCCTAGCCAGCTTCAATAACGCATCTCTGCCATCCGACCTTGCTTGTTCACCACGGTTGCCATTTAGTACGGAAAGTACCCTGAATTGCAGTGCCGTCTTATTGAATGGATGCGAGCGCCCCAGTTGCTCAGGAACTCTGGACTCTAAGGATCTCAAGTGCGCGAGCACCCCTTGATTCAAACCTTCCTTTACAAAGAGTGCCCCCCCTCGTGATAACTGTACCATGAGGTCAGCCAATGCTCTTTCATCGCCCCCAAGGTGAGCCAATCCCTGAATTTCCAGCTCGACCGAATCCACATTGCCTGTGTTATTCGCGACGCCACTCAATGCCGCTTCTACGACAGGATCGAGACGCTGAGAGATGATCTCCTGGAGCTTAATTCGGTCCTGGCGTTGCAGCGATAACGTATCACTTTCCCAAAAAGCTCGAAGGATTGGGACTAGACGCAGGGGGGCATTTGAACCCGACACGGCAGTCTCTGGATGCCCCTTGAGATCAGCCAATACCTCATCCAGCTGTTCTCGGGTGTCCAGTTGTTCAATCAGGCGCTTATATACATCTTCTGACGACTTAACTTGTCCCGCCCTTGCCAGCAAACCTGCAATTCCACGAAGTGCGCCAATATGGTTTTTCTTCAGTTCGAGAACGTCTTCACAAGCTCGAATACCTTCATAATAGCGATCCGTCTTTGATTTGGTTTCGCATAACCCATACCGCGCCTCGACGTTCCAAGGCGCGTACTTGGCCGCAATTTCATAGATGACAAAGGCGTCGTCAGGTTGCGACAACTCTACGGAAATAATTCTGGCCTTGCTTGTCAGTGCTTCAATATCATCAGGCCAATAAGTCAACAACTGATCCCACTGCCCGATAGCGAGAACCCAGTCCCTTTCGGCACTGGATCTCCGAGCTGCAAGACGATGCTGATAGACATGAGCCGAATCTGCCAATGACTTGGCCATAAAATGATCAGGAGGAAGACTGAATCCTTGCGCCCTCGCCCCGAAAAAAATACCTGCCAGCAACACACAGATAAAATAATGGCACAGTGCACCGTTTCGACCGACAGGCAACAATCCGCAACGCGCTTGAAAACTTGAGTCGACGAAAGTACTGCGCAAGAGGCTTTTACATTTCGATAGAACCCAGCAATCGATGAGTTTCATTTGCTTGGCCCATTCCCTGATGCGGCATTTATTGGCTCAGTTTTCCCAAGTGCATACACCGCCAGATCGGTGTACTTCACCTTATTCTCTTTGGCGATGACATAGAGTTTGCGAAACGAGTCAATCACATCAGCAGGGATAGTGCAGCCGCGCTCAGATTTCAGCCATTCAGCCTGCTCTTCGGTCGGAGGCTCGTCTCTTTCCCAGTCGACGAGGTAGATATAATGCGAGACTTTTTTATCGCCACCGCAGTCAATTGGAATCGTAAATCGCTTCCAGCCAGTACCGTTCCCGTATCTTGCGTAAAGGCGCTTGGCTTCTGCTGGTGACGCACCGGAAATTGCTCCTGCTTCGTGCAACTTGGCCAAGGCGGCACCATATTTCCAGTAGTTTATAACATCAGTCGAGAATCGCCTCTTCGGATCTAACTCGAGTGCCAAGGCCTTCCGCAACAGTTCCGCGGCACGTTCGGGATCCTTTTCAATCTCACCACCGGCTAGCAACAGACCCAGTGAGCCCGTACCCTCAATATTTCCGGCAACATCAGCCTTCTGGAACCAAAGAAATGCGTGATGATTATCCTTGGCGACTCCAAGTCCAGAAATATATCTTCTACCCAAGGCCACCATGGCCACAGAATCTCCCGCCTCAGCGCCCTTGCGATACGCCTGCGCTGAACGATTGACCGACTCGGGTGAATCATCTTTCCTCGATAGCAGATTCCCGATCTCGGTCCAGCAGGTGGCGCATCCTTGGTCTGCTGCCTGCTGCAGGATCCTGTCAGCTTCTGTCGGGTCGGGTTTGCCGAGAAATCCTTCGCGTATCCCCTGAGACAGGCTGACGGCCACCTGCAAGTAGCCTCCTGACAGCGCGCGCTCATGCAGAGCCCTGGCCTGCGGCAGGTTCTTGAGGCCATGCTCATCCGAGTAGTACAGCCAGCCGAGATTCCAGTAGCCCCTCGGACTGCCTTGCGCGGCTGCCAGTTTGTACAGCCGCTCGGCTTGCAGAGCATCTTTGGGTACACCCTGTCCCTTTTGGTACAGGAAGCCGAGGTTAGACATCGCAATTGCCGCCCCCAGTTCCACCCCGATGCCGTACCACTTAATCGCCTCGACATAGTCCGGTGGCCCGCGTTCGCCAGAGGCGTAGAGGTACCCAAGTGCGTTGGCTGATGAGCCGATGCGCAACTCTGCGCCTTTGCGAAAGTACTTCTCTGCCAGTGCCAGGTCTTTCTTGGCTCCACCGACCCCATCCCAATGCGCCAGGCCCAGGAAGTGCGCTGCGTAGCCGTCACCACGCTGCAGATCCACCTCCAGATCCAGCAGAGACCGGGTCCTCAGAACCGCCTGGATGGCTCCGTGACTGAGCTGATTCCAGTCCGATACCGACCGGAGGACAAAGCCCCCGTTGCCGGTAGAGGCAGGGATCTGGCGCCCGCCGGTGTCGGCTTTGACCCGTTCCCGGGCCACCAGAAAGGCGTCCGAGAACGACAGGCCGGGAATTGCCAGAGCACCGGCGATAGCACGGCTGAAATAGCTGTGTCGCCCGAACACGTTGTCGACTCCTTCCTGCCCGGGCTGCGCAGATGCACCGATGAAAATGTCTGCTGCGGGGGTGTCCGCTCTGGCACTGGCAAACGCGGGCAGTGCGGCAATTCCTGTCTTCGCGCTGCCCTGCCGCCTCAAGCGCAGCGGCAAGGGCCGGCTGGCATCGAGCAGCAGCAGCACCCGGGCGGCGCCCGCCCGGGTCAATCGATCAACGATCCAGCCGGCACGGGTTCCCTCTGGGAGGGTGACACCCTCTTCCGCCGCTGGCCACCTGAGCTTGCTGCCCGCCGGAAGCAGCATGGATTCTTGTTCGCCTTCGGACGGAGCCGCACGACCCGAGAAGTACACCAGCACCGTCGGGAATGTCCCTGGTGCGAGGTCTCCAACACGCCGGGCCAACTGCTCGACCGCCGTTTCCAGCTGTGCGCGGCTACCGTTGAGCAGCAGCGTCGAATCGAAGTTGAACTCCTTCAACGTGGTCTGGATCAGCCGGGCATCCTCTTGGGCGGTCGGCACGTCCCACAGAAGGCCGCCATAGTCGGAGTTGCCGACGATCAGCGCCAGCCTGCCAGCCGGTCCGGCATGGGCGATCTGCTGCCCCCCGATCAGCCAAACCAGCAGGACGAGCAGCCAGCCGGCGAGACAGCGATGGACTCCACGGTGGGGCGGGCAGGCACCGATGCGCTCACTGGTACAGCCGCCATTCGAGCCGCGCAGCCCCAGGGCAGCAAAAGGAAACGGCCGACCGACTCGCGAGCGGGCAGGTATGTTGGACATGGCATCGTCCCGTTCCTGAAGTGACCTGGAGCCCGTTCAGATGAGAGTGCGCGAACCGGTCTTGGCCTCCAGACGACCCGGTTCAACCCGTCCTTCAGCCGCACCGCCAGCCCTGCGCCATCCACCTTCGCCTGCATCGCCTGACGCTGGTCCGGGTGAACCTCGAAGTCCACCGTGATGCATTGACCCTCTCGGTACAAGGTGGGCCTGCCCGAGAACTCTGCAGCGATGGAGGGCGGAGCGTTCAACGTCCTGCAACTTGACGGTGGGCGGCACTTCTGCGGAGCGCAGCGTTGGTTCACGATCGAACTCCGATCCTGGTTGCGACTGCATGGGCACACGCTGATCCACCGCCAAGACGCCGATGCCGGCGGCAGCCATGGCCAAGTGCCCCAAGCGAGCCACCTGGCGGTTCTGCTCCGAACGGTCGGGGGGGACTAGCAGTGCCAGGTCCGCCATCTCCTGGCGCTGGCAGATGGCGTTGCGCAGGGCGGCTTGGGCGGGGCTTGCGGGTGCGTTCCGGTCCAGACAGAGGCGCAACAGGTGCACCAACAGGCTACGTGAGTGACGCTGGTGCAGATCTGCCAACGCCCACTTGACTGGCGTGCCCCCTGCAGCGGTGAGGACAAACAACTCAGCGTCTGTCTCCATCGAGATCGCGGTTTCCATCATGCCGTTGTCCCGTTCAGTTGAAGCGGTGGTGCGGTCGGTCCACGGTCAATGCCTCACGGGCGACTCGAAGCGCCAGGACGAGTGACCTGCCAGGTGAACACCTGTGCGCCCATTCGCGTCGGTACCGTCACATGTTCCACGCCACGGGTCGCAAGGCCTTCGCCAAATCCAGCGCTGCGGAAGAGTGCAATCGCGTCGTCTTCTTCGCCGCGCGCGCCACTCCGGGTCTGCTCCACCGTTTCCAGCGATGGCTGTGCAAGGAAGGACAGATCGAGGGTGCCCGCATGTGCGGCCGGTGACTCAACGGCGAAGACCACTACCCGCTCGATGCCAATAACATCGTCGGTGATCTCCAGAGGTACCCGCACACTGGCTCGCGCTTCTACCCGGTTGACGGAACCGGCCCCCGGATACATCGGTGTGACGCCGAAACGACTGTCGATGTAAAGGACCGTCAGGTCGAAGGCCCGGTTACCCTTGTTGAGCACCTCGAGCTGGACTCTGTCCTGCCCACGCAGGCAGATTGAGCTGGCCATGGATGGAGGGCCCAACAGATAGCGGGGATCCGCATCCAGACAGCCTTGGGCCCATTCCGCTCCGGTCAGACGCCTCCCGTTGCGCTCCACCTGCAGTTCGGTGGTGATCTGCTGGGCGAATCCGGCCTGACCGGACAGGGACGCAATTCGCAGGATGTTCTCTGCCTTGGCGGCGGCACGCAACATTCCCTGCAGTGTTTCTGCCGTGCCTTGTGGGGTGGCACCGCTACCAGCCACCACGGCCGCGACACCGCGTTCCAGCTCCGCTTCGCAGATTGGGCGGGTGGCCCTGGTCGACTTGGTGCACAAAGGGTCTCCCGCCATGGCTGGCGGCAGCAACCAAAGCCGGCGCTCCACTGCGACCAGCGCCACATCCGCCGCTTGCCCTGATCCGACCCAACGAATCGGCAATTGCGGGGGATCATTCGGCTGGGGTGCAGAAGCGCGTTTCAAGAGTGCCATTGCGGGATCGAAGAGGCACTTCTCGCCGCAGCGGCTCAGGTCGACGCTGACGGTGAACTCCAGCGGGGGTGCCGGGCGAACCAGGCGCGCGACGGCACCGGTCGCCAGTTCGCGGAGCGCGCGGGCCCCCTTGCCTTCATGCTCGATGGGTTCGAGTTCCGACTCACCGAGGGTCACCCTCTTGACACGGGCATATCCCAGTGCCTGCGCGTCCGCCGCCACCGCGCTGGGCAGGATGGCAACGATCGAACCAACCCTCAGGTCCGTCAGCGCTCCAGCCTGGGCGGCGAGGCGCCCTTCACCCAAGAGCGACCATTGCCGCAACTTGGGGGCTGTTTGGCCCAGCACAGGCGCATCGAGCTGCGTACCCGCAGCAATGGGGGTGGAGCGGGCTTGTGAGGTGCTGCCGTTGCGGGCCAGTACCTGTTGGTAAAGCTGCCGATAGGTCATGCCCCCGCCCCCCTCCAGGGTCTGGGCCAGGAGGTGCGTGAACAGGCCGTGGATGCGGTTCGGCTGTTGGCCGGCCGGCAACGGCATTTCAGGCGTGGCTTCGGTGGTTTGGGCAGCATAGAAGTACACCGCCCGACCCGGGTTCGATGGCGCCGCAAGTCCGGCCCGGATTGACGGTCTGGGCGCAGACGCACGCGCGACTGCTCTGTCGATCACCGTCTGCGGAATGCCCAAACCTTCCGGCGGAATCTGACGCAGGCGCACGCTGTTGTCGCTGCTGCCGTTGCGCACCATCGTCGCGGAGTGGCAGGAATCGAAGATCACCCAGACAAAGGCGCCCGACGCAGCAATGCGGTCCACCTGCGCCCGAATCTCATGGTCATAAAGTACGTTGCGAGCCTCCCCCTCCGGCGCCTGCGCGGTACTGGCCCAGCCTTGGGCATCACGCGGCAGGAAGACCTCGAACAGGCCATCTGGTTCTTCTGCTGCCATCGGGTGGCCGGCAGGAACCGGGACCTGGCTGCCATGTCCAGCAAAGGTGATGATGATGTAGTCACCCGGTTTCGCGCCACGCGCCAGCTCGCCCAACTGGTCCAGGATGTGGCCGCGGGTGGGCATCTGGGCGCCTTCCACTCCATCGGCCAGGACGGTGATGGCAGCAGGGGCCACACCTCGCTGCACCAACACGCTGCGCAACCTTTCGACGTCGTTGCGGGGTCCGCTCAGCTGCGAGCTCTTTGGCAGGCCGGGGTATTCGGACACACCAATCAGCAGTGCCTTGTAGTTGGGGCCTTGCGCGGCGGCTCCCTGGCAGATCAAGGCGCAGCCAACTGCCGCAAAGGCACGGGAAAGGACGGCAAGAGAGAATGTCATTTGAAGTCCCCGGGAAGGACGCCGATGGCGGCTTCGAGACCTTGTGTCTTGATCACTGTCGACCACCTGTTGTGGTGGACAGAGAACGGGATGTGCGACAGGACGGTTCTTCACACGGAAGACGACAGAACCGACCCAACAGCGGGCGGAGTTGACATCTCTGCCGTCACGGGACGTGACTGCAACACCATCCACTGGCGAAACCACTTGATCTACCGTGGGGAACAACATCGCTGTCCCCGTCGGCAGATAAGGCACTGCCTTAGCAGATTGAACGACAGCGCCAGCTCCCACGACCAGCTTTGCACTCATGGCCAGTGACATGGAACGCGCGATCAGACTCATTCGCAAGGCCCTCCCATTGCGAGATTCACCGCCGATTCTGAAGATCTTCGGCAACTGTCTCCCGAAGTTATCAAACCATCGCTTCGCGCAGGAGACAGGCTCTCCCGAGGGTTGCAGGATGGAAACAACAAATTGTTTCTATCTGTTTCGTGTGCACTGTGCCGATGCAACTTCAATCGGCTCCGAGAGGCGGATATGGGTCAAGCGACCCGTTGTGGAAGTCAATCTGCAGCTCAATGAGTCCCTGAAGCGATCAGCGCTGCGCCACCTGAACCTCAGATCAGAGAAACCAGTGGAGAAGGCGTTCTGACGGATCCCTGCGGTGGACGATGTGCGAGGTCATGCCAAGCGCAGGCCCCTGCCTTGCTCCATCACACGAGGTGCCACTAGACTGGCTGTACGAATCGGATCGAGTGGGCATAACGCATTGCGGTGCAAGGTCGCCTTGATGATGCCGTTGCTGAGATGGATCTGAATCGCCGACGGTCCCCACCACCGAAGCAGCCTGAGTCATCGCTGTGTCTGACATCTCCCGCCTCCTCGCGTTGCTTGTCGTCCTCTCGTCATTCGTCGCACCAGCGCGTGCTGCTGTGCACGCTCTTTTGATTGCGCAAAGCGATTACAGGGCTTCGCCAGGAGTACCAGACCTGCAAGGTCCTCCGAATGATGTGCAACTGATGAAGGACGTGCTGACCGGCCGCTTCAAGGTTCCTGCTTCGAACATCACAACGCTTGTCGACAACACCCACACCCAGATCGAAAAGGCCTTTCTCGACCTCGCTGTGCGTGTGAAGAAGGACGACCAGGTTTACATCCATTACTCTGGCCACGGATCTTGGTATCAGTCACCGGCCTCGGCCAAGGAGCGACGCGGACAGGACCAGACTTGGGTAACCCGCGGCGCGCGTTCAAGCATGTTCCAAGGCAAGGACGCGGTCGACATCCTCGACAAGGAACTTGGCACTTGGCTGCTCAAGCTCTACGCTGTTACGCCCGACGTGGTCTTGGTGTCTGACTCTTGCCATTCGGCCAGCGTGACGCGTGACGTCCAGGTCGGTGTGCGCTCCTCCGACGGCGTACCGAGAACCCATCCATTGCGCGACCAGTTTCCTGAGGTGGTTGACCTTCCCATCGACCGGGGCCTGCGCATTGGTGCTGCGCGCGATATCGAAAGTGCTGTTGAGCTGGACCCAGAACGCAACGCCCGCTGCATCGAACCCAAGAGATGCTACGGCGTCTTCTCTTGGCACTGGGCTCAAGCATTGCAGGCAAGCCGCCCCGGCGAATCGTGGGGCGACGTCTATGACCGCACATTGGCTGCGCTTGAAGCCAATCCTTTGGTCCTGCAGCGCCCACAGAAGGAAGGCGCCTCGGACCGTGCGGTGTTCTCTGGCCAGTTCGCCCCGCTGACTGCCACCGTGGCGGTACATGCAGTGGAACGCGACGGTGGAATACTGCTCGGCGCGGGCCGCCTCGCCGGCTTGACGGTAGGAACTGAACTCGTCGGACTTGTACCTGAGGGCGAAGACGCACCACGGCTGGAGGTTGTGAGTGCCGCGGCGGCCACTGCGAGGGCCAGGGTGCTCGAAGGACGAGTGAGGGCCGCTGGGCAGTTCAGAGTGTCGAAGTACCGTGAAACCGAACCGCGTGTACAGCTGTATGTCGGCGGACCACAAGCGGCAGATCTGGACGCGGCCCTGGCCTCTGAGATCCGCAGATCCATCGAGCGGGCCCGCGGTATCCACATTCAGAACTTCGACCTCGTCGATCGGCGCGACGCTGCACAGTGGCGGCTTGAACTCGTGCGGCCGACGAACGCTGACGCGGCTGCAGCGAGCCTGCCCGAGCACGTGAACTGCACTGCGCGGCCTTGCGCAGCCCCGGAGTTGTGGGTTGTAAACCCGTTCGGACAGCTGATGCACCCGAAGATGCGGTTTCCACTGGCCGACCCGGCGGAGCAAATGCCGCGGCTTCTAAGCAACCTGGAGGCCTTTTCACGAGCCCAAGAGGTGAAATCGATCGCCAGGCAGGGGAATGCAACGCCTCTGACCATTCAGGTCTCCGTGCTACGACCACCCCACGGGAACACGGCGAAGTGCTCCGAAGGGGCCAAGCCCGGATCTGGCTGGCAGCGATTTGAACCGCGGCCACTTACAGCGCTGCGCAGCGGAGAAGTGAAGCTCAGGGACTGCCTGAGTTTCAGCATCCGCAACAAGGATGCAAAGCCCTGGTACGGCTACCTGGTGAGTGTCGATCCCGGCTTCAAGATCGAGCGCGTCTGGCCCACTGCCCGGATGAACGACGACGAGGCACGCATTGAAGGCGGCGCGGAGATTACGACAACGTCGTTCTACCGCCTCGCCGACCTGGGCCGTGAAACGCTTGTCTTCATTGCCAGCGAACAGCAGACTCCGATGCCCGGCGTCGAAAGCAGCGGCCTGCGCGGCACCGATCGGCAAGGCCCATGGGCCCGGCTGTCCCGGATGGGCGCAGTGAGCCGCGATGTCGAAGCCAATGACGAGTCTGGAAACTGGGGGGCACAGTCCGTCACGCTGGAGGTCAACGAAGGGGACCGGCCTCGCTGACCTCATCGGCCGAGCGACATGCCGTTCAGCGGCCCCTCTGACGCAGATCTCGCATACATGCACGATGGCACCACCGACCATTGGATGACCGCAGGAGAAGATCCCAGCATGTCACGATTCCGAACCCTCATTGCCATCGCGACCACGCTGATGGTCAGCCTGATTGTTGGTGGATGCGCCACTCGTCCATTGGACGACTTCGTGCTCGACATACCCGACGCGTTGACACCGGGCATCTTCAACGACCTTGGCGGCAAGGTTGCTCTTCCGGCGGGCATGACGCTACGGCCGGTGGTTCCCAAGGGCATCGCCGTCACCAAGGCTGGCGAAGGCTGGCGACCTAAGCGGTACAACGACGCGGCGCGGTACTGCACGATCGGATACGGTCACCTGATCAAGAGGGCGCCCTGCGACGGCACAGAGCCGGCCGAGTGGCTCGACGGCATCACCGAACCCGAAGGTGAGGCACTCCTCGTGAAGGACATGGCCGAAGCGCAGACCGTGGTCATGCTGGCGGTCACCACCACGCTCACTGACACACAGTACGCGGCGCTGTGCGATTTCGTATTCAATGTCGGAGGAGGCGCTTTTCGCAAGTCGACGTTGTTGAAGGTTGTCAACGCAGGTCAACACGACAAGGTCGCCAGTCAACTGCTGCGATACGTCTGGGCGGGAGGCAAGGAAGTCCCTGGCTTGGTGAACCGGCGCAACCGCGAGATCGAGCTGTACTACGACGGTACCCTCACACCGCGCGCAGTCCCTGTGCCGGGCGAGGACTTGTCTCCGATCGATATCCTTTCCGGGTCATGAGGCGCAGGTTGGCTTGGAAGTCTCTGACGCATACTCAATTGCGGAGGCGAGCGCTGAGATTTGCGCGCGACAGTGGGATGTCTACCCTCCCAGCGATATGCCGCTAAGAGCGCCCACCTGAGGTCAAGAGCAAGCCGAGAGACCAGATGCCAAGTTGCACGGATCATTCTGTCGGCTCCGCGGAGCGGCGCGAGCGAATGATGCTGTGACCGGCTGACCGAAATCGAACATGCGCTGATTCCCAGCAAAATCACCTTCACTAAGCCATTGGCAAGCTTGCCACCATCGTCAAGAAGGTCATGCTGTCCCCGAAGCACAGAGGTTTCTCGCTCCAAGATTGAGAGACCGACCTTCGTCTGGAAAGGTTCGAAAGCCATGCCAGAGGCATCTTGTCAGCAGCCATCTTGTCAGTTGGAGGGCAGATGTTTCCCGGGAGCACCAAGCATCCTGCACGCAGCGGAGACAAGGCTGCCAGACACAAGCCGTGTGCTGCCCTGCCGCCAGACTCGGTCCTTTTCGGGGTCTGCGGACGAATGGTTGCGTTCCAGGCGGTGCAGATCTACCCATCCCTGGGGAGTCCATTCTTGCGATGTGGATCTGGCATGAACCTCCTTTCCTCATTGGTGCACGACGTGGCTGTCAGGTTTGGATGTCACCTGGCACTCATGGAACCACGCCAGAGCCAATGCCACACCGGCAGGCGGACGTGGATTGGTCGCACGGTGATCGAGGTTGCGTTCGGTCTGGCTGCAGGGCTATTCTTCTATCCGGTGGCCGTAGCCGACGGCGGCGACATCTCCGGACCCATCGTGGCGTTCGAAGCTGCAGCTGCGCAGGCCGCGGCGCGCGGTGACACCGACACCGCCATCGAGTCGCATGTGAAGGCCCTGCACTTGGCGGGCAATCTTGCCCGGCCCAAGCTGACCGCGGCCCTGCTTTACCGCCTTGGCCAGATGCAACTGTCGGGCGGACGGGTCCAGGACGCGGTACTGTCGTTCGAAGCTGGTGTGGTCGCGCTGTCGAGCCAGCAACAGCCCGACATTGAGCAGCTGGTCGCGCGGCTCGGCGCGGTGCCTAAGGGCCTGCCGCGGCGTGAACTACCGGTGCCGATGGAGCTCTACAACGCCGATGCCGAACACGACCTCGCTGCGGCCGAGCGAGACGACGCGCTCGCCGCGCGGCTTCTTGTCGGCGTCGGCAACGCTTACCTGCAGCAATTGCAGGACGGCCCAGCCCTCAACGCCTACGAACGCGCGTTGGAGCGCCCTGAGATCACGAAAGTGCCGCTGCTGCGCGCCCAGCTGCTCGCCAACCGTGGTGAGGCACTACGTCGCCAGGGCCGGCTCGACAGCGCTGAGAGGAGCCTCCGCGAAGCGCTGTCGGGCTTCGCTGTAGCTGCGCCGCGGCTCGACCAACGGCGCGCGCTGACGCTGTTGGCCGGCATCCACCGCGACCGGCGCGAGGACGAGCCGGCGCAGCGCCTGTACCTGCAGGCGCTCGCGCTGCACGTCGAAGCGAAGGACCACCGTGGCGAGGCCAGTGCACGCACCGGCTATGGTCACCTTCTGTCGCAACAAGGCCGGTACAGCGAGGCAGCATCGCAGTACCAGCTCGCGGTCGGCCTGGTCTCTGGCCTCGGCGTGCGTAGCATCCTATGGCCGGCCTACCTCGGGCTCGGACGGACCCAGCGCGCGCTCGGCAACATCGACGCTGCAGCGGCCGCGCTTGCGGCCAGCTTCGACACACTGCAGGCAGCACAGGACGACTTGCGCACCGACGAAGGCAAGGTCGGCCTGCTCGAGAGCGCTCAGGACCTGCAGGACGAACTGCTGAAGGTAGAACTTCAGCGTGCGCCGGGCCACCCCGATGCCTATGCGCGGCTGCTCGACCTGACCGAGCGCGCCCGCGGCAAGGCGCTCTCCGCGCTGATTGGCGGTTGGGGTGAGCTGCGTCCGCAAGCTTCTTCGTTCGGCCTGCCCGAGTGCACCGATCCCACCGCGCTTGACCGGCATGCCGAACACGAACGCCCAGAGGGTAGTGGGCGGCTGGCAGCGCCACAGCGCCAGCAGGCCGAGAGCGTGGAGTCGCCGATGATGCAAAGAGCGCCCGCCACGGTCTTTCCGAACGCCACCGCGTTCCCGGATGTCGGCCCCCTACCCAATGCGGCCGTGTTTCCCAACTCGAGCGCATTCCGGCGCGTCAACGGCTCATTGCGAGTAGCGCGTGCGGAGACGGTGCCATCGCTGACTCGGCTCGTCTACCACGTGTTCGAGGAGGCCACTCTCGTGCTTGTAGCGCGTGCGGACGGCTCGGTGCACGGCCACGTCGCGCCGATGGGGCGCGAAGCATTGACGCGCTACGTCACGCAGGTCCGCCGTGCGCTCGTGCCGGGCGGCGAAGAGCGTGGAGTGCGCGGCACGGTCGAGGCCGCAGAGCCTGTGACCGGAGAGGACCCGCAGCGCTTCGACGCGCTGAGCCGCTTGTTGTACGACACGCTCGTTGCGCCGATGCAGGCCTTCCTGCCTGCCACGGGCCAGACGCTTGTGATCGAACCTCATGGCGCGCTCTGGATGCTGCCATTTGCCGCGCTCGACGCGGGACGCGAGGACTGGATGGGCGCGCGCTGGCCGCTGCTCTACGCTCCTTCGAAGGAACTGCTGCAAGCAAGTCGCAGCCGGCCACCGCTTGTCCGTGAGGGCAGCTTCAAAGGCCTGATCGTCGGCAACCCAATCTTTGCTGCCATTGAGCCAGGCCACGAGGAGCTGTTTCGCATCGGCTTCGCGCCGCTGCCAGGAGCCGAGGAGGAATCGCTGCGCATCGCGGCGATGTTCCCCGCTCCGGGTGCGAAACTGCTTCGCGGAAGAGAGGGAGACCTGTCGACGGTGGTGCGCGAATCGGGCCACTACGACGTACTGCACTTGGCCACACACGGCGCGGTATCCGGCGACGAGCCGCTGAAGTCCTTTGTGCTTCTCGCCCCATCACCCTGCGGCGAGCGCCTGACGGCGCAGCGTGTCATGACAATGACGTTGAAGGCCGACCTTGTCGCGCTCAGCGCCTGCCAGACCGGTCTCGGCCGAATCGCCGGAGAAGGCGTGCTTGGCCTGAGCCGGGCCTTCCTTTTTGCGGGCGCGCGCAGCGTGCTCGTAAGTCATTGGAGCGTAAGCGACCACGCGACCACCGTATTGATGACGGGCTTCTACGAGCGCTATCTCGGAGAAGGCTTGGACAAGGCGCAGGCGTTACGCGAAAGCATGCGCAGTCTGCGTGGTCAGGCCGGGTTCGGGCACCCGCGCTACTGGGCGCCGTTCTTCCTCGTCGGCGCGGAATGAGAGAACAACCCATCGCAGCACCAGATTCCAACGACCAGGAAACTTCGAAAACTTCAATCGGTACACCGTGCCCAGCTCGAAGTCTCGAAACTCGCCGGGCATGCCAGGCTCAAGGCATCGTCTGTGTACTTGGGGGCGATCCTCCCGCGCAGGGACCGAAGCGCTGCTCTTGTTCAGGCCGGCGACTTGTCCGGGGCTTGAGGGTGGCAATCCGTCTTCAAGCGATGTGCGGCATTGCCCCCACAGACGCACTGCGCATACTGGAGAGGCTTTCTGCGGGCATCGTGCCTGCCAAGCCTTTGGGTCGGTCTCACCGGCCTGGAGTCCAGCTCCGCTGGCGTCGCAGTCGTCACCTGCCTTGATGGGGTTGCGCTGGATGCGCAGCCTTCGAGGCACCGGTGTCGCTGAGGTGCCCGGTCCCTGAGGGCTGGCGCTGCCTGCCCTCTTCTTCCCTGGCGGGGAACCTCGAGTTCCCTGCGGAGCCCTGGTGTTCCCGCTCTTCCGAGGAGAACACCATGTCCCTTCACGCCTTGCCTGCGCCAATGGCGCTGTGCGTTCTGCTGGGCGGCAGCGGGCTGCCGTTGCCCGTCCAGCGGACCGAGCGGCCCGTAGCTGCGCTGCTGACGGCTCGTCCGTCTGTTTCGGCGACTCGTGTACAGCCTCGCCACCGGCTCTGCGACCGGCGGCTCTGGCAACCGCACCCCTTCGTCCGTCCGCCCTGGCGCGGAGGATCGATGGCGGTGGTGCCGGCGCCCTTGGCGTTTGGCACCTGATGGCTCCGCCCCGATCCAGCTGGGTCGGGCGAGGAGCCTCGGCCTGGGCAGCAAAGCCTCGGTCTGTTGCGTGATCCTCGCCTTCGGGTGGGGTTCACATGCGCCCCGTCGATTCGACGACGGCCCCCAGCCACGGGAGAAGCGGTCTGCCATGGTGCAGAGGCTCCCTCCCCCACAGGAGCGTTGCATGCCCCTTGAGAGTGTTCCCCCACGACCACCGCGCTCTGCCCTGCGCAAGGAGGAAGAGCGCGTTTGGGTCGGCTTCTATCAGCGCGTGGGCCGTGACCATGCCATGGCGGCGGATGTCATGGCCCAGCTGGAGGCCGACCCGTTGATGAAGCGCCAGCACCTGGGTCTGTACCTGCGCTGCAAGGCGGCCCAACGCCGGCACAAGGAGCGCCAGGCCCGCCACAAGCGGGTGGGGCTCTGGCTGCGCAGTTCGCTGCGCACGGTGCTTCTGGGGCCGGTTCTGGCACTGGTGCAGTTCCTGGCCAGCGGCTGGAATCTGCTGTTGGCCAGTCTGCCAGCTCCAAAGGCAGAGCCGGCCAACTCACAGGCGCGCCGCCTGGCCCGTCAGCCGGGTTTTGCGGCAGCGCGAGCGAGTTTCGAGCAGGAAGGTGGCCTGGCGGCCTCATCTCGCTCGGACAGGCATCCAGGGGCTGCGGCCCCTGATGATCGCGAGGCGGCCTGATCGGCTGCCTCCCGAGGTTTCCGGCGATCGCCTGGCGTCTGTGCAATCCGCAGCGCCAGCGATCGGCTGGAACCCTTTCCAGCCAGAACTTCAGGAGGACAGCGACCGCTGCGCCATGCAGTTCGACCACTCCCGGTCGATCAGCCAGTGCAGGAACTGGGTGTCGCGCGAGGTCCCCCAGTAGTAGGCCTTGCAGCGCGAGACGTAGGCCTTCAGATCGCCAGTGGTGCGCACGTCCTCCGGCTCGAAGCCGGTGATCTCCGTGAAGCGCGCGATTTCCGGGCGCGTGAGTCGGATGGAGGATCCCAGGCGCAGCACGGTCTGGCTCGTCAAGGGTGAAGGTCCTCCGATGATGGTGCTGTCCGGGCTCGCCCGGGCCAGGTCATCGGCCGGCGCTGACGGAATATTTCCAGTTGACTTGGGATGACAGGCCGGTCGGCCTGGAGTCTCACCGGACAGGGCCAACCTGTCCTTTTCATCAACCCACCTTGCAGCCTCGGGGCCTGGCCCCTGGGTCTGGTGCTCCCAGGTTCGCAGGCATGAACCTCTTGGAGCACAACATGAACTTGGAACAGATCAGCCGCGACGCCTTGGTGGCCGCGTTGTTGTCGCCGACCGCTGCGACAGGATTCGATGGGGAGTTTGGCTTGCCCCCGGTGGCACGGGACGGCTTGCCCCCACGATGGAGAAGGAAGCTGACCGATCGAGATCAACTGCTCAGGCAGCGGTTGGACATCGCCCGGGAACTGCTGCTGCGGGACTTGGCAGCGCAGATGCACCACGGTCCAGTACTGGATTCACCGAACACCCTGCGCGAGTGGCTGCGGCTGCGTTGCGCGGGTCTGGAACACGAGGTGTTCCTCGGGCTCTTCCTGGACGCCCACCACCGCTTGCTGGTGGGCCAGGAGCTGTTCCGGGGCACGTTGACGCAGACGTCGGTCTACCCGCGCGAGCTGGTCAAGGAGGCGCTGAGACACAACGCGGCCGCACTGATCGTGGCGCACAACCACCCCAGCGGCGTCGCGGAGCCCAGCCGGGCCGACGAGTACCTGACGCAGTCGCTCAAGACTGCGCTGGCTCTGGTGGATGTGCGATTGCTGGATCACTTTGTCGTGGGATGCGATGCCATCGTTTCGTTCGCGGAGCGGGGTATGGTTTGAGGTTGAACGTCGCTCGCGGTTGAGATCCGACGCAGGCCATCGCCCTGCGTCGGATCTCAAGCAGCGCACCTACCAGACTTCTGGGTCAAACCCTGCAGAAACATGTTTCCGGGGATTCAACGAAGACTGCTCTGCTGTTGGCCCTGGGCCGAGTCAGCTGCTGCAGGGAACTGCCAAACCGGATCTCTGCGCCGCCGCCACGAAGCGATCCGGCCGCACAGCGATCACCGTCGTCGCGTGACCGCGCATCCAGGAGAGCAAACTGCCGTCAAGGTCGACGATGTCGTCGTGGCCATGCCCGGCGGAATCCACTCCGATCACCGTGAAATAGCGTGTCCCCAACCGGTCCCATTGCTCGCGCTGCTCTGGCGTGAGCAAACTGGCCGGGTCGATGCCCGCACCCAGCAGCGCAAAGCCGTCACCCAGCAGGTCATCGAGCCAACAGCGTCGGCCTGCCGAGTCGACCACCCGGGGCTGCGGCAGCATCTTGCCCACGGCACCGTCGGAAGTGACCTCGCCGGTGCACCAGCCGGCGTCGTACCAGGGGTTGCGCAGCATCGGCAGCTCACCCGGCTTGGGCGCCATCGCGGCGAGCTCCTCCTCGATGAGCTGCTGCTGGATGATGCGGCCGAGCTGGATGGCCACCTCGGTGTAGAAGCGCACGTTGGGCGCCCGCTCGGCTTCGTAGCTGTCGAGCAGGGATTCCGGCAGCCGGCCGGAGAGCACCTCGCGCAGCTTCCAGGTGAGGTTGAAGGCGTCGCGAATGCCTGACTGCATGCCCGAGCCCGCCCAGGGCGGCATCAGGTGCCCCGCATCACCGAGCAGGAAAACTCGGCCCTTGCGCCACTGGTCGGCATAGCGCACGTGGTGGCGGTAGAAGGCGTGCTAGTGAATTTCTACATCGTCACTCGTCACTCCCAGCGAGTTCGGCAGCTTCCAAAGCTGGTCATGCGTCTGGAAGTCCGCCTCGGACTCGTGCTCGGCCAGCGGGAACTCCCAGCCGTGGTTGCCCGGCGCCAACGCGATTTCGACCACCGACCGATCCCTGTCCGACCAGAAGGTCAGAATGTGTCGCTGCGGTCACCAGCGCTTCACCCGGGCGTCGAGGGCATCCGGGCAACTTGTCCGACGGGCAGAGACGCCGCGCGCTCAGTTCGAGACGCCCGTGACCACGCCGCTGCTGGCTTCCACATCGCACCGACCGCCATTTCCAGACTCGCCAGGGCCGGCCACATCGTCAAGCAGTCGAGTATCGCATCAGCCATTTCAGCACCGCTTCCAGGCTCCTGAAGTCATCAACGGCCCGCACCGGCAATACGGGCGCCACGCGCATCAGCATGCGCGAGAGCGCGCTGCCAGCGCCGATCTCCAGCACCGCGTCCACGCGGCTCTGCACGATGGCGTCCATGCACTCGGCCCAGCGCACGGTGGTGGCCACCTGAGCGCCCAGCGCCACACGGGCCTCGGCAGCTGTGCGTACCAGCAGCGCGTGGTTGGTGGCCAGGCGGCACGAGGGTGCGGCCATGGGCTCGTGGGCCAAATGCTCCGCAAAGCGCTGGGCCGCAGGCCGCATCCAGCGCGTGTGCGAGGCCAGGCCCACGCGCAACGGGCTCGCCTGCGCGCCCAGGGCCTCGACCTCGCCGTTGGCCCGCTGCAGCGCGGCCACGGGGCCGCCCACCACCACGCTGTCGGGCGCATTGCGGATGGCCACCTCCATGCCGTGGCGCTGGCACAGTGCGGCCAGCGCATCGGCATCCAACCCGCTCCAGCCGGCCAACGCGGTGGGTGTGGCCTGGGCGGCGAGGTCCATCTCGGCGGCGCGCACGCGGGCCAGGTCCACCGCTTGTTCCGCGCCGATAACCCCAGCCGCATGGAAGGCCGCCAACTCGCCCACGCTGTAGCCGGCCACCACGGTGGGCGGCGGCAACGTCGCCCGCAGGGCTTGCCAGGTGGCCACCGCCAGCGCGGTCAGCAGCGGCTGGGCCACGGCGTTGCGGGTGCTCCAGTGCGGGTCGTGCAAGCGTTCGCGCCAGCCCGGCCCCACAGCACCATCCACAAGCGCGCTGTGCTCTGGCGCGGCCAGGCAGCGGAACATCTCGGCGTGCTGGCCGCCTTGCCCGGAGAACACCAGCGCGTAGGCCATGTCGCCTGCCAGGCCTCAGGCGATGCGGCCCACGCGCTGCAGGAAGCAAAGCGCCGAAAGGCCGTCAGCACAGCCGCCGGGCGAGAGGCGGCGGGCCACGAAGCGGCGGTGCAGGGCCCAGGCACTGGCTTCCCAACCGGGAGCACCGGCCCCGCCAACGGCCAAGAAACCGTGCGCCTGCGCGCGTGCCCAGTGCAGGCCTTTCAGGCCACCGCGGTGGGCCAGGTTGCAGTCGTCCAACTGGCCCAGCAGCGCAAAGAAGGCCTGGGCCTGCACCTGCTGGTGCGACCAGCCCGCGGATTGCGCCTGCCGCCACGCAGGGAGGCCCACCTCGAACACAGCGGGGAAGGCCAGCGCGGCTTCCTCCGAAGCGCTGCGCAAACCCCAGCGCCGCGCGGCCACGCCGCCCGGCAGTTGCGAGGTGCGCTGCGCGCGCTCGGCCAGCTCGGCGCCCCAGGTGGCCCGCAAGGCGTCGCGCACCGCTTCGGGTGTGGCCGCCCCGCCGTGAGCCTGCACGCGCCCCACGGCGGCGCACAGCAGGCCCAGGATGAAGATGGCACCGCGGTGGGTGTTGATGCCCTGGGTGGCCTGCAGCATGGTCGCCTCGGCGGCAATGCCACAGCGCTCCAGCGCGGCGAATGGCGCCCCCTGCGCACCCAGGCCATGGATGGCGCCGAAGTAGCCGCGCAGCGCCATCAGGCTGCGCAGAAAGGTCTGCGCGTCCATGTCGTCGTGGCTGCCGCTGTCGGCGAACGACACCAGGCCAGGCTTAGGCGCCAGCGCCAGCTCGTCGTGCAGGGCCAGCACGGCGGCGCGGGCCACCAGGGTGCCCTGCCCGGCTGGCAGTGCGTGCGCCGCCGCCGCCGGCGTCGGGCCATGATGTTTGGAGGCCAAGGGGGTGTTCATGCGCAGCACAGCTCCGGTTCGGGTTGCGGCACCTCGTGGCACAGGCGGGCGCCGTGCAGGGCCTTGACCAGCAGGCTGCGGCTGCCGCCCGCGCGAAAACGCAGCCACTCGCGCCACGACACTGCATCCCCGTGCGGGAACACCAGCTCGCCGTCCAGGCGCAGCCCGGTCTCGCCCGCCGCGTCGCACTGCTGCAGGCAGCGCGAGGCCAGGTCAGCCTCGGCCGCGTGGGCCACGCCGACCCACAGGTCCAGGTCCGAGCCCTCGCGCACATAGGCCAGGCCGGTGAGGGCCTGCCAGCCGAAGCTGCCGTAGACCTGGGCGCGCAGGCCGGCCATAGCCAGTTGCTGCGAGAGCCGCACCAGGCTGTCGCGATGTGCCACGGGCACCCCGGGCAGCACCTGCAGCGTGGTGGGGAACTCGGCGAAGTAGGCGATGCCCTCGCGCGGCACCTGCACCGCGCAGCGCCGCCGGGCCCAACGCGTGGGCAGCGGCAGGCCGGCGCAAAGCCGCGCGTGCGGCCCGGCCAGCGGCTGGCGGCACAGCACCAGCGGCAAGCGCCGGCTGCGCCAAAGCTGCAGCACGGTGTCGGGCAGGCCGGCCTCCACCTGGCCGGCCAGATCGGCCCAGCCCAGTGCATTCAGGCACAGCAGTTGGTGGCGGCGCAGCGGTGGCATGGCTCAGGCGGCCTGCAGCACGCGGTCCACCACCTCGGCGGCCAATCGGCGGCCGCCACGGGCACGGCCAGCCTCGGCACGCTCGTCGGAGCGCGGAGCGTGGACCAGCGCGTCGCGCAGGGCCTGGGCCAGATCGCCCTGCCAGAGGGCCTGCACGCCGCCCATGGCCACATAGTTGCCCACGCCAGGTGCAAACACCGGGTTGTCGTGCGAAAGGGCTTCGAGCTGCGCCTCGGGCAGCTTGGTGATGCGCGCCATGGCGGGCAGGCGCATCACGCGGATCTCGGCTTCGGGCAGCGCGTAGCAGGCGTCGGCGATCAGGCCCGAGGTGATGAAGCCACCTGAGAGCGCCTGGTCGTACACCAGACCGAGCACGCGGTGGCCTTGCCGGCGGGCGAAGTCCAGGCACAGCCCCAGGTGGGCCATGGCGCGGTTGATGCCCAGCAGTTCGTCGCGGCGGCGCAGCTGCTGACCCTGCGTATCGATGAGGAGCAGGATCGGCCGGCTGGGGTGGCTGCGCACAGTCTCCAGCACGGCATGGGCCTGGGCCAGCGCCAGGTGCACGCCGATGGCTGCGTGGTGGGTGGTGCCGATCACGGTGAGCTCGGCCCCGTCCAGACGGGCGGTGCCCAGCACCAGGTCACCATCGGCCTTCAGGCCGTGGTGGGGGCCGAAGAGGGCTTCGGCGAGGGCGTTCCATTGCATCTCGTTTCCTTCTCAGCACGGGCGCATGCCGCGTACGGCGGGCACGTCGGCTTGCGGCACGCATTGGGCATCGTCCACGCCCAGCGCGCGCCACAGTGCGGCGGCTTCGTCCTCGGGTTCGGCGCCCAGCGGGGCCCCGGCTTCGCGCAGGGTCAGCAGTACGTGCTCGCGCTCCAGCGCATCGAGCGTGATAGCACGGGCCTGGCCCAGGCCAGCGATGGCGGCGTCACGGAACTCGGCCAGGTCGTCCTCGACCAGCGCGTCGCAGTCGCCGCACAGCCAGCGGTGCTTGCCACCGGTGGTGCGCCACACCAGAGCGCGGTCGCGGGCGTCGAACTCTTCCACTCCATGGGCCGACTCGATGACCTCGGGCCCCGACATGGCCAGGCGGCCCACGTCGCTCATCACCACCCAGTCGGCGCAGCGGGCCACGATGCCCATACCGCCGAAGCAGCCACCCGAGCTGCCCACCAACACCACCACGGGGATGCCGGCATGGCGCACGTCCAGCAGGGCGCGCATCACTTCCGAGACGGCGATCAGCCCGGCATTGGCCTCGTGCAGGCGCACACCGCCGGAGTCGGCCAGCAGCAGCACCGCCGCAGGCCGCTCGCGCAGCGCGCGCTGCATCAGCCCCACCAGCTTGGCGCCGTGCACCTCGCCCACGCCACCGCCCATGAAGCCGCCCTCCTGCGCGGCCACGTGCACGGGCCGGCCGGCCAGCAAGCCATGGCCGATGACCACGCCGTCGTCGAAAGCGCAGGGCAGGCCCAGCTGGGCCAGGTGCGGGCTGCTGACGCGGGCCTGCGGGGCCAGCCACTCGTGGAAGCTGCCGGCGTCCAGCAGCGCCTTCACGCGCTGGCGGGCGTTCATCTCGGCGTAGCTGTTCATGCCGCCCCTCCGTTCGCGCCCAGCTCGGCCACGGCCTGGTCCAGCCGCAGCGACACCACGGCGGGCGTGGCGCCCATGTCGTGGATGGACACGCGCAGGCCGCCCAGGCCGTGCCGGGCATGGAAGTCCTGCGCCACGGCCTGCCAGATGGCGCCGAAGCCGCGTGCCGAGGTCTGCACATTCACGGCACAACGGGCCGGGTCGGCCAGGGGCTCCAGCAGCACCTCGAGGTTGCCCGACCCCACCACGCCGACCAAGACCGGCGTGAAGGCCGGCAGGCTGCGGTGGCCGTGGAAGACGTAGTCCAGCGACTCCGTTCCGATTGCATGGCTCATGTGTTTCTCCGTGTTCACCAGTTCCGGAAGCGGGCCGGCGGCTGGTAGAGGCCGCCCGAGGCGCGCACCAGGTCGCGCATGCTGCGCGCGGCCAGCAGTTGGCGCGTGGCCAGGCGCGGGTCGATCCCCAGGTCGGCCGGGCGGCGGATGACGCCGCGGTCGCGCAGGTGCTCCACCATGCGGCGGTCGCGGCCCAGCCCCACGGGCGTGTAGCCGGCCACGCCGCGGATGGCCTGCTCGCGCTCGGCGTCGTTGCGGCACAGCAGCAGGTTGGCAAGCCCTTCTTCGGTGAGCACGTGCGTCACGTCCTCGCCGTAGATCATGATGGGCGGCAGGGCCATGCCGGCCTGCTCGGCCAGGGTCCAGGCGTCCAGCCGTTCGACGAAGGCGGGCTGCATGTGCTCGCGGTAGGTCTCCACCATCTGCACTACCAGCTTCTGGCCGCGCGGCGTGCCGGCCGCGCCGCTGCGCCCGCGCCGTGCCTCTTCGCCAGCACGCAGCCAGGCGGGGCTCACGTGGCGGCGGCCGCGCGCATCGGCCCCCATGTTGGGCGCGCCGCCAAAGCCGGCGATGCGGCCCAGCGTGGCGGTGGAGCTGTTGCCGTCCAGGTCCATCTGCAGCGTGGAGCCGATGAACAGGTCGCAGGCGTAGTGCCCGGCGGCCTGGCAGAAGGCGCGGTGGCTGCGCAGGCTGCCGTCCGGGCCGGTGAAGAACACGTCGGAGCGGGCGCGGATGTAGTCCTCCATGCCCAACTCGGAACCGAAGGAGTGGATCGACTGCACCCAGCCCGCCTCGATGGCCGGGATCAGCGCCGGGTGCGGGTTCAGCGCCCAGTGCTGGCAGATCTTGCCCTTGAGGCCCAGCGATTCGCCGTATGTGGGCAGCAGCAGCTCGATGGCGGCGGTGTCGAAACCGATGCCGTGGTTCAGGCGCTGCACGCCGTACTCGGCGTAGATCCCCTTGATGGCCATCATGGCCATCAGCACCTGCACCTCGCTGATCTGCGCCGGGTCGCGGGTGAAGAGCGGCTCAATCACGTTGGGGCGCGGCGCCTGCACTACGAAGCTCACCCAGCCGGCGGGGATGTCAATGCGCGGCAGCGCCTGCCCCGGCGGCAGCAGCTCGTTCACCTGGGCGATGACGATGCCGCCCGAGAAGGCCGTGGCCTCGACGATGGCCGGCGTGTCCTCGGTGTTGGGGCCAGTGAAGAGGTTGCCTTCTGCGTCGGCGGCGTGCGCGGCCACCATCGCCACATGCGGGGTCAGGTCGACGAAGTAGCGCGAGAACAGCTCCAGGTAGGTGTGGATGGCACCGATCTCCAGCCGGCCCTGCGACACCAGCTGGGCCAGGCGGCCGGCCTGCGGGCCGCTGAAGCTGAAGTCCAGCCGCCGCGCCACGCCGGTGTCGAAGATGTCCAGGTGCTCGGGCAGCGAGAGCACCGACTGCACCATGTGCAGGTCGTGCACGCGCTGCGGGTCGACCTTCACCAGCGAGCGGGCCAGGAAGTCGGCCTGCTTCTGGTTGTTGCCCTCCAGGCAGACGCGGTCGCCGGGTTCGATCACGGCCTCCAGCAGCGCCACGGTCTGCTCGGCGCGCAACAGCTTGCTGGTGCCACAGGCCTGCTCGGCCCGCGCCAGGCGCGCCGCGTGGTTGAGGGCGCGGCGGTTCCAGCGGCCCGGTTCGGTCATCGCGTTCATGGCGGTTCCTCGGCCGGGCTCAGCGCGTGGGGACGACGACCGCACCCATCACCGCGTCGGGCAGCGCCGTGGCGATGCCAGGAACGAGACAGATCAGCAGCACCGCCAACAGCATCAGCACCACGAAAGGCAGCACGCCCCAGATGATGTCGCTTAGCGGGATGTCGGGCGCGATGTTCTTGATGACGAAGATGTTCAGGCCCACCGGCGGGTGGATGAGGCCGGTCTCCATCACGATGGTCATCAGCACACCGAACCAGATCAGGTCGAAGCCCGCGGCCTTGAGCGGCGGCAGGATGATCGGCGCGGTCATCAGGATGATGCTCACCGGCGGCAGAAAGAAGCCCAAGAAGATCACCATCACCAGCACCGCCGCCAGCAGCACCCACTTGGACAGCTGCATGCCCACGATCCACTCGGCCGTGGACTGGCTGATGTGCAGGTAGCTCATCACGTACGAGAACAGCAGCGACATGCCGATGATGAACATCAGCATGGTCGACTCCTTGAGCGTGGACACCAGGATGGGCCGCACGTCGGCCGGCCGCCAGACGCCGTAGACCACGGCCACCAGCAGCAGGGCCAGCAGCGCGCCCAGGCCGGCCGTCTCGGACGGTGTGGCAAAGCCGCCGTACAGCGCCACCATCACGCCCACCAGCAGCAGCACGAAGGGCACGACGCGCGGCAGCATCTCGAACTTCTGGCGCGCCGTGAACGTCTCTTCGGCCAGCAGGGCCGACGCCGCGCCCGAGCGGGTGAACTCGGCGGTGGCCAGCGCGTGCTCACGCCGGTAGCGCACCACCGCGTAGACGGCGAACAGCACAACCATCAGCAAGCCCGGGAAGATGCCCGCCAGGAAAAGCCGGCCCAGCGACTGCTCGGCCGCCACGGCGTACAGGATCATGGTGATGGACGGCGGCAGCAGGATGCCCAGGGTGCCACCGGCGGCGATGATGCCGGCCGCGAAGCCGGGCGAGTAGCCGCGCTTGCGCATCTCGGGGATGCCCGCTGAGCCGATGGCCGAGCAGGTGGCCGGGCTAGAGCCGGCCATTGCTGCGAACAGCGCGCAGGCGAAGACGTTGGCAATGCCAAGGCCACCGGGTATCTTTCCCATCCACACATGCATGGCGGCGTACAAGTCCTGCCCGGCGCGTGATTTGCCGATAGCTGCGCCTTTGAGGATGAACAGCGGGATGGACAGCAGCGTGATGCTAGCCATCTCCTCGTAGACGTTCTGCGTGATCGTGTCCAACGCCGACACCGGCATGGTGAACAGCATGAACGTGACCGCCACGCTGCCCAGCGCGAAGGCGATGGGCGCCCCCGAGAACATGAACAGCAGCGTCACCACCCCGAACAGGGTGCCCAAGACCATCATGTCCATCATGCCTCCCGGGCGTGGTTGGCCGAGAGCGCGTTGACGCTCGCGGTGAGTTGCAGCAGCAGCTGCAGCGAGAGCAGCGTCATGCCGGCGGCCATCAGGCCGTAGGGGATCCACAGCGGCGGCGCCCACGAGGACGAGGTGGTCTGGCCGTCCACCCAGGCCTCGTGGAACAGGTGCCAGCTCTTCCAGGCGAAGAAGGCGCAGAAGGCGGTGCAGACTGCATCCACCACCACCAGGCGCAGGCGGTTGGCCCGCGCCGAGAGCAGGCCTGATACGGCCTCGATGCCCACATGCCCGCGCAGCGACTGCACAAAGCCGCCGCATAGGAAGGTGGCTCCCACCAGGCAGAACACCGCCGCCTCGTCCTGCCAGTCGGTGGAGGCCTTGAGCAGGTAGCGGCTGAACACGCTGTAGGTCAGCACCACTGAGGCCACCAGCAGGGCCGCCATGCCCAGCCAGACCATGGCGTCATTGAGCCTGCGCACCAGCGCCGCGAGTGGCTGCAGCACGCGGGGCAGAGAGGGGTCGACACGCGCGTAGTACGTGCCGGAGTCGATGCCGTGGCTCATAGGAGCTTCTGCGCGGCCTTCATCAGCCCCGCACACGATTCGTTCTTCTCGGCAAAGTCCTTCCACGCGGTGTCGCGCGCAATGGTCTGCCAGGCGCGCAGCTGCGCGTCGCTCATGTCGTAGACCTTGGCACCGGCCTTCTGGTAGACCTCCACGGCCTGGCGGTCGTCTGCCTTGGCGGCGTCGCGGGCAAAGGTCTCCAGCTCGGCACCCACGCCCATCACCACGTCCTGTTGGGCCTTGTTGAGCTTGCCGAAGACCTCCTTGGAGACCATCAGCGGCTCGAACATGAACCAGTAGGTGCGCTGCCGGCCCGAGGTGAGGTGCTTGGCGATTTCTTCCAGCTTGAACGAGATGAAGCTGGTGGACGAAGTCATGGCCGCGTCCATTGCGCCGGTCTGCATGGCGGCGTAGATCTCGTTGGAGGGCAGCGTGATCACCGAGGCGCCCGCGGCCTTGAGCATCATGTCCATCTCGCGGCTGCCGCCACGCACCTTCAGGCCCTTGGCGTCCTCAGGCGCCACCAGCGGCCGGGCCCGCGAGGCCACGCCACCGGCCTGCCAAACCCAGCTGACGATGAGCACTCCCTTGTCCTCCAGCGTCTTGCTGAGCAGCTTGCCCACCTCCGCGGTCTTCCACGCGGCGCCCTGCTCGTAGCTCGGCACCAGCGCGGGCATCAGGCCGATGTTGGTCTCGGGCACCTCGCCGCCTGCGTAAGAGAGCGGCACCAGGCTCATGTCCAGCGCGCCCTTGCGCATGGACGAGAACTGGGCATTGGTCTTCATCAGCGACGAGCCGGGGTACACCGCCGCCTTCAGCGCGCCACCGGTGCGCTTTTCCACTTCGGCGGCGAAGCGCCGGCAGAGCCGGTCGCGGAAGTCGCCTTCGGTCAGCGAGCCGCTGGGGAATTGGTGCGAGATCTTCAGGTTGGCCGCAGCCTGAGCCTGACCCAGACCGGGCCAGCCAGCGGCCAGGCCACTGGCGGTGAGCGCCAGCATCTGGCGTCGTGTGGTGTGCATTGCCGTCTCCTTGTGCCCGCGGCGCATGTCCGGGGGCTGGTTGCCACGCACCATCCGGAACGGGGGGCGTGATGGAGCGGCAGATTAGGGATGGACCGTCGAGCGATCAATCAAGCTCGCCGGCAGACCGTTACGGTCGGCGGAAGCATCGGGGGTTAACCCGCAATATCGCGGATCAACCGCGGCGCGGGTCGCTGGCCGGGGTGCTGTCCAGCGCAGCGGTGTAGGTGCGGCAGGCTGCAAGCAGCGAGAGCAGGTTGGGGTCGCGCTCGCGGTTGCGCAGCACGACGGTGCAGATGGCCTGGCGCTGCCGGAAGCGCGGCGCCAACGGCCGCAGCACCACGGAGGCCGGCAGCACCGGGCGGATGCGGCCGGGCAGCAGGGTGCAGCCGATGCCGCCTCCCACCAGGTTCATCAGCGAGAAAATGTCGCTGGTGGTCATGACCACATTGGGTTCGTAGCCCGCTTCACGGAAGGCGTCTGTGAAGCGATCGTGGGTGACATAGCCGCCCGTGAGGCTGACGAAGCGCTCGTCAGCGCAAGTGCGCAGGTCCACCTCGGCTTCGCTGGCTTGGGCCGAGTCGACCTGCGCCGCGAAGAACACCTCGTCTTCGAACAGCAATTGGGTCTCGATGTCGGACGCGGCCTCGGGCTGGCCGATCAGGGCCGCGTCCACCGAGCCGTCGCGCAGCTTCTGCAGCAGGTCAGCATTGGAGCCCAACACCAACTCGGTGCGGATCTCGGGTCGCCGCAACTTGAGCCCTACCACCAACGCCGGTAGCGTGCCATTGGTGAGCGAGTACAGCGAGCCGATGCGCACGCGGTCGGCAGCATAGCCGCCCACCTCGCGGGTGTGACGGATGCCGTCGGACATGGTCTTGATGACCTCGCGCGCCACATCGGCCAGCGCCAACGCGGCCTCCGTGGGGATGAGGTTGCGGCCCTCGGTGCGGAACAGGTGGCAGCGCAGCCCAGCCTCCAGCGAATGCAGGGCCCGGTGCACGCTCACCGCGCTGATGTCCAACTGCTCGGCCGCCTTGGCCAGACTACCAGCCTGTAAGAACGCCAGCAGGATCTCCAGCTTGCGGAAGGTGATCTCTTCTTCGATGGAGGCGGACATAAGACTTGTCCCGGTTGGTTCTGGATGAGCGAAGAGGCCTGGCAATCCCAGCCCATTGACTTGCTCGGCATTTCCGAAACCCGCCGATGATGGTCAGGCACACAGGCTGCTGGCCTGTGGCGGTCGTTTCGAAGACGAAGTCAAAGGCCAGGCCCTGTTGGCCTTGAAAGGTGTGCGCACGCGCTGCCGCCTCGACGCAATTTGTACTTGCGAGCACTTGCTGTGCACCAGCAGGCCTGCAGGGCGCCACAGGCGGAACGTGCGCGACCAGCTCAGCTCAAAGCCACGACGGCGCAAGAAAACCTGGACACGCAGGCAGCCAGAGCGCGGGTTCTGCGCCGACAGCTCCCTTATCGCCTCAATCCCTGGCGCAACCTCGGCCGGCAGGTTCATCCGGGAGCTCAGTGTGACCCGCGACATGCCGATGAACCCGCAGGCCCGACGCAGGCTCAGGCCATGCTCACGAGCGAAGGCAACCTGGTTACGTCGAGACAGCGGCCTCACCATCTTCTTGCGTTGAACTTCCCAATCACCTCGACGTCCAGCTCGCGCTCAGCAAGCAGCTCCTTAAGCCGACTTGACTCCTGCTCCAGCGCCTTCAGTCGCCTAAAGTCGACCGCATTTTACTGGCAGAAGTGCCTGTGTCAGTGACCTGCCCCCCGCTAGGGAACCTCTGCACGAATGAGCTCCGGAAGTGCTTGAAGTCCGGGACGGAGCCGGAGAGGATGTGAAGCATGAAGCAAGCAGACCTTGGGCTGAACCTGTCGAGCAAACGTACGCGCAAGCGGGAGTTTCTGGACCAGATGGACAAGGTCGTGCCGTGGGCAGAGCTGGTGGAGCTGATTGCGCCACACTGCCCGCAGCGAGGTCGCAAAGGCCGCCAGCCGTATGAGGTGGGGGCGATGTTGCGCATCCACTTCCTGCAGCAGTGGTTCGGTCTGAGTGACCCGGCGATGGAAGAAGCGCTGCACGAGGTGCCGCTGTACCGGGAGTTCACCGGGTTGGACAGCTGGAGCGAGCCGCTGCCCGACGAGAGCACGATCCTGAGGTTTCGCCATACGCTCGAAGAGCACAAGCTGGCCGACAAGATGCTGGCCACGGTCAACGACATCCTGCGCGAGCGGGGACTGATGATGCGATCGGGCACGGTGGTGGATGCCACGCTGATTGCAGCGCCGAGCTCAACCAAGAACAGCAGCGGCGAGCGTGACCCCGAGATGCATCAGACCAAGAAGGGCAACCAGTGGTACTTCGGCGCCAAGAGCCACATCGCGGTGGACGCGGCCAGCGGCTTGGTGCACACCACGAAGTTCACGGCGGCCAACGTCGCCGATGTCACCGAGGCCAACAGCCTGCTGCACGGCGAGGAAGTCAGGGCCTTCGGGGATGCGGGCTACCAGGGCGTGGAAAAACGCCCTGATGCGCCAGGCGACGTTGAATGGCACACCGCGCTGCGCCCGGGCAAACGGCGAGCACTGGACAAGAGCGACCCTGCGCAGGCACTGACCGACCAGATCGAGCGGGTCAAGGCGAGCATTCGATCCAAGGTCGAACACGTCTTCCGGGTGGTCAAGTGCCAGTTCGGATATCGCAAGGTGAGGTATCGCGGACTGGCCAAGAACGGCGCGCAGATGACCACGCTGTACGCGCTGGCCAATCTGTGGCTGGTGCGGCGCAAATTGCTGGCACTGCAGGCATGAGTGCGCCCGAAATGGCTCGGCAAGGCCGATTTCAGGCCTTCAGCGCCCGTCAATCGACACGAAGTGGTGTCAGAACCGCTCGAAACCGCCGAAACCCTTCGACTTCAGGCCTGCTGGCACATCTCAATGTGATCTGTGCAGAGCTTCCCAAACACGTCCAGGCGGTGGGAATCGTGAGGGTGGCCATGAGGCTGCTTTATGTCAGCCTGCGCCCCCGGCAAGCCCGAGATCGCCTCAAGCCACGTAACGGGATGTTGCCCAGGCCTACGCGTCCGGCCGCAGCTACCGAGAAGTGGCCGAGGAGCTTTGCATATCACCAGTCACGGTGCGACACCAACTGCGCTCGACGCACGCAGCCGCTGATCGTTGCGCACAACCACCCCTGCGGTCAGGCCGAGCCCAGCCGGGCCGACGAGTACCTGACACAGTCGCTCAAGACCGCGCTGGCGTTGGTGGATGTGCGGTTGCTGGATCACTTCGTGGTGGGGTGCGATGCCATCGTTTCGTTTGCGGAGCGGGGGATGGTTTGAGCTGGAAGATCGCTCGCGGTTGAGACCCGACGCAGGCGCTCGCCCTGCGCCGGGTCTCAAGCAAGGTGGCCCCAAGACTTCCGGCCTCAACCCCGCAGAACCCTGCTCACACCAACTCAGCTGCCGCAAGGAACTGCCAAGCCGGATCCCTGCGCCGCCGCCACGAAGCGATCCGGCCGCACTGCAATCACGGGCGCCCGGTGCTGTCGCATCCAGGCCAGCAGCGTGCCGTCCAGGTCCACCACATCGTCGTGGCCGTGCCCCCCTTGCTCGGGCGCGATCACCGTCAGGTACCGTGCACCAACGCGGTCCCACTGGGCCCGCTCTGCCGGGCTGAGCGCAGTGGCCGGATCGATGCCGTCACCCAGCAGGGCAAAGCCGTCGCCCAGCAGCTCATCGAGCCAGCAGCGCTTGCCGGCCGCATCGGCCACCCGGGGCTGCGGCAGCATCTTGCCCACGGCCCCGTCTGGCGTGATCTCGCCGGTGAACCAGCCGGCGTCGTACCAGGGGTTGCGCAAGAGTGGCGGCTCGGGCGGCGGCTCACCCGGCTTGGGCGCCATCGCGGCAAGCTCCTCCTCGCTGAGCTGCTGCTGGATGATGCGGCCGAGCTGGATGGCCACCTCGGTGTAGAAGCGCACGTTGGGCGACCGCTCGGCTTCGTAGCTGTCGAGCAGGAATTCCGGCAGCCGGCCGGAGAGCACCTCGCGCAGCTTCCAGGTGAGGTTGAAGGCGTCGCGAATGCCTGACTGCATGCCCGAGCCCGCCCAGGGCGGCATCAGGTGCGCCGCATCGCCGAGCAGGAAGACGCGGCCCTTGCGCCACTGGTCGGCATAGCGCACGTGGTGGCGGTAGAAGGCGTGCTGGTGGATTTCCACATCGTCACTCGTCACGCCCAGCGAGTTCAGCAGCGTCCAGAGTTGGTCGTGTGTCTGGAAGTCCGCCTCGGACTCGTGCTCGGCCAGCGGGAACTCCCAACGGTGGTTGCCCAGCGCCAGCGCGATGTCCACCACTGGCCGCTGCTTGTCGGACCAAAAGGTCAGGATGTGCCGCTGTGGCCACCAGCGCTTGACCCGGGCGTCAATGACCACCCAGCGGGTGGAGCGCGTCTCGCCGATCAGCTTCAGGCTGAGGTGTTCTCGCATGGCGCTGGAGCCACCGTCACAGGCCAGGGCATACCGAGCTCGCAGCGTCTGCAGCTGCCGCGTCGCCAGATCCTGCACCGTCAGGGTCACCCCCGTGTCGTTCTGACTGACATCGATCACTTCAGTGCCGAAACGCACGTCCACATGGCCGGCGTGGCGCTCCGCAGCCGCCCGCAGCGTCTTCTCCATCTCCGGCTGGTAGATCGCATAGGACTGCGGATGCCTGCCTAGGCGCGATGGCGGGAAGTTCAGCGTGGTGATCTGCTGGCCGGCATAGGTGATCCAACGCAGGCCCAACGTCTCATCCATGCCTTGCGCCAAAGCTTCGTCCAGGCCCAGCGACTGGAAGCAGCGCATGGTCCAGTCGTTCACGGTCACCGCACGGGCGCGAGGGTAAATGTCGCGGTCGCGTTCGAAGGCCACCGTGCGGATGCCGTAGTGGCCCAGCGCCAGGGCGGCCGACAGGCCTGTCGGACCATAGCCGACGATGGCAACTTCCGCGTCGAAGTGTTCCGGGGTCGTCGTGTTCATGTCAGTTGCTCCACCGCGCTTCGCGCGACCCGCGACGCATGAAACGGGCGTGTAATGCGGTGGCGGCGTCCGGCGCAGAGGTCGGTTCGTACTTGGTGTCTCGAACCCGTATGTCAGTTGGACCCGCGGCTCCACGAGCACCCCGCACTGTCGCCTTGGGCTTCGCGCCCCTGAGCACGCATCCTAGAGTTCGATGACGTGGGCCGCATGCCGATGTCGCCGCGGACTGGAGGCGATCATGGAAGTGATCTACCCGCGCTGCGCCGGACTGGACGTGCACAAGGAGACGGTGGTGGCGTGCGTGCGCATCGCCCGCGACGGCCCACCCTTGCAGGAGGTGCGCACCTTCCAGACGACTACCTCGGGCCTGCTGGCCCTTGGCGACTGGCTCGACTCCTTCGGCGTCGAGCACGTCGCCATGGAGGCCACCGGCGTGTACTGGAAGCCAGTGTGGCACGTGCTCGAAGGCCACTTCGAGCTCGTGCTGGCCAACGCCGCGCACGTGAAGAACGTTCCTGGCCGCAAGACCGACGTCAACGACGCGATGTGGCTGGCGGACTTGCTGGCCCACGGCCTGATCCGCGCCAGCTTCGTGCCGCCGGTGGCGGTACAGGAACTGCGCTCGCTCACGCGCACCCGCAAGCAGTTCGTGCGCGAGCGCAGCGCGCACGTCCAACGCATCGAGAAGGTGCTCGAAGACGCCAACTTGAAGCTTGGCGTCGTGCTGGCCGATATCGTGGGCAAGAGCGGCCGGGCCGTGTTGCAGGCCCTCATCGGCGGCGAGCGCGATCCCGAGCGCCTGGTCTCGCTGGTCAGCGTGCGCGTCAAGGCCAGCCGTGCCGAGTTGCTCGAAGCGCTGCGCGGCCGCGTCAGCGCTCACCACCGCTTCATGCTCAAGCTGCACCTGGGGCACATCGATGCGCTGGATCAGGCCATCGCCGCCATCGAGAAGGAGGTGGGTCAAGGGCTGGCGCCCTTTCGGCACGCCGCCAAGCTGCTGAGCACCATGCCGGGCCTCAGCGAGGTCAGCGCCCATGTGGTCGTGGCCGAGATCGGTATCGACATGTCGCGCTTCGCCACCCCGGCTCATCTGCTGTCCTGGGCCTGCATGTGCCCGCGCAACGACGAGAGCGCCGGCAAGCGTCGCAGCGTTCGCTTGCGCCGTGGCGGCAGGTGGCTCAAGACCACCCTCGTGCAAGCCGCCTGGGCAGCCATCAAAGTCAAGGGCAGCTACCTGCAGGCGCAGTTCCACCGCCTGCGCGCTCGTCGCGGCGCCAAGAAGGCGATCATCGGCGTGGCCGCCTCGATGCTCACCGCGGCTTGGCACATGCTGCGCGACGGCACCGAGTGGCATGACCTCGGCGCCGCCCACTTCGATCGCGCCGACGCCCACAAGACCGCCACCCGACTGGTGCGCAGGCTTCAGCAGATCGGTTACGCCGTACAACTCACGCCGGCTGCATGAAGATAGTTTCATCCTAGGCCACCTCCACCACAGCAGCCGGGATGCCGGGCACCGTGCCGGGCATTGCCCCATACGGACGATGCCCCCAGTTGCTGACGCGGTCGTAGGCGTCCGGCTGCCAGGTGGCATCGTCCACCTTGACCCCGCCCCAGCCGCACTCAAACAGGAAACCCGACGGCGAGTGGCCGTAGAAGGACACCATCCGGTCGTTCGGGTGCTGGCCCAGGTCCATCACCACCGGCAGGCCGAACTCCAGGCAGCGGTCACGCGCCCGGCCAACGTCAGCCATGGACCCCATCTCGATCATGAAATGGTGGATGCGCTTCTTCGCTCCGGGCATCGGTGAGCGGGGCGCCACGGCCAACGAGTGGTGCCTTTCATTGGCATGGAAAAAGGACACCTCGATCTTCACGCCGGGCGCGGGCTCCAGGTGGATGTGATCGCTGAGCCGCACACCCAACACGCGACGGGCGAACTCGGTCGTGGCCGGGTAGTCCGAGGCCTCGAACACCACATGGCCCACGCCGCCTGCCCCGGTCACGAATCCCGATGGCACGAGCGGTGACGGGCAGGCCGTCAGCGCCGACGCTCGCGCGACGTAGACCTCATGGCGATTGCCCTCGGGGTCGGTGAAGTGCAGCATGCGTTCGGCGTGACGCACATCGAGTTCCGCGTCGTTGCCCCATCGGGCAGGTACGCCCTGCGCATCCAGGTGCCGGGCAAAGGCCTCCAGGTCAGACGTCGAGGACACCCTCCACCCGGCATAGGCGAAGTCGTCGGCCGCACCGGCGTGCAGGATGAAGCGGGCCGGCGCGGCGTCCATGCGCAGCCAGCAGGTGGCCATCGGCCCGGCCTCCAGGCCGAGGCCCAGGACCTCGGTGGCAAAGCGTTCCCAGCGTGGCAGGTTGCTGACCTCGAAGCCAAGGTAGCCGAGTTCCGTGATCGTAGGGGTCATGTCGTCTCCTCTTCAGGCAAAGCAATGCCCGCCTCGGCCCCACGGGGCCGAAGTGAAAGTCGAGCGGGCGGTGAAGCTCCTGACCGGGCGGGCAGGAGCGAATCAGGACGTCAGTCGTCGTGCGCCAGGAAGTGGCTCACCACGTCGTTGAAGCGCTGCGGGTGCTCCCACTGCGCCCAGTGACCACAGCGGGCGAGCAGCAGGAAATCGGCGTTGGGCATCGCCCGGAAGGGCTCCATGCCTTCCACCGGATTGACGCGGTCCTGCAAACCCCAGATGAACAGGCTGCGGTGCTGCAGGGCGGCCAGGCGCGGATCCAGGCTGATCTGCAGGGTATGCAGCCGCTCCGGCGCAGGCGGCAGCAACGGTGGGTTGGCGCGGATCTCCGGGTCGTTGCTGGCCTCGAAACGCTGGCGGATCAACTCCGGCGTCAACAGGCTCGGGTCATGGACCAGATTGCCGATGAAGGCCTGCAGCTTCTCCAGGCTTGGGCCCTCGCCCAGGTAGTAGGTCAGCAATTGGCGGATGCCTTCGGTGGGGCCCTTCGCGCCAGCCACCACACCCCCGCCCGGACCCATCAACACCAGCTTGCCCACCCGCTCGGGCGCGTCCATCGCCGCGCACAGGGCGGCAGAACCGCCGAAGGAGTTGCCGACCAGATGGGCACGCTCCAGCCCCAGCGCGTTCATGAAGGCCAAGATGGCCCGGCCACCGTTCTGGAACGGTCCTTCCCCACCGAAGGCCTGCAGATTCTTGGAGCTGCGCCCCCAGCCCGGGAAATCGATCACCCAGCAGCGGAAATGCTGCGACAGGGCCTCGATGTTCTTCGCGTAGTTGCTGGCGCCGGTGGCGCCGGGCCCGCCGCCGTGCAGCAGGATCACATCGGGCCCGGACCCATGCACCTCACTGTGGATATGCCAAGCCTGGCCATCGGGCAGGGTCCCCGATGCCGCGTGAATGTCCGCCATCGCTGTCTCCGTCGTTGTCGTCGAAATCTTTGCGGATCCATCCGGGCCTTGACCCCCGTGATCCATGACGGAAAGCATATCTTCATTGACATTTCTGTCAATGACACAACTGTCAACGTTAGGGAAAGCGCTGAGTCAAGCTGCAGTCGCCACCGCAAGACGGCATGCATCCACGGCGGGGAGCTCGCGCGCCAAGGCATCGTCGATGTTTTGGGCGGACGCCCCCAGCCCGCGCAGGATGGCCCGCACCACCTCTGCACCTTGCTCGTCGCCGCCCGACGGGGCGAGACGAGACTTGAGTGCGAAGACCATCACACCCACCGCAATGGCCTGGGCCAGTTCGATGTCCCGAACCTGGACCTGCCCCTGTGCGATGGCCTCTTCCAGATCCCCGCGTGCGTGTTCCATCGCCACCGCGCCGATGCCGGACACCGACCCCAGAAAGGCACGGAACAGCGGGTCGTGGGTGGCCTTGCGGTAATACAGGCGCGCGGCGGTGGCCAGCCGGTGCACCGGGTCGGACAGATCCCGAACCGCGGGAATGATGGTTTCGATCACCTCATTCGACATCGCATCGATGCAGGCGTCGAGCAGTTCCCGGGTGGTCTGGAAGTAGTTGTAGAAGGTGCCGCGCGACACGCCGGCGGCCTTGACGAAGTCGTCGATCACCGGAACGTCGGGCCCCAGCTCGGCAAAGACCGGGATGGCGCTGTCGATGATGTGCGCGCGGGTCTTCTCCCGCTGCGCCTGGCCGATCGCGGTGCGGTGGTGCGGACGGGTGGAGAGGCCAGCAGAGAGAGTTTTCGTTGACGTTTTGTCAGCCATGGCCGATTGTGCATGAGCCGACGGGGACGTCCACACCGACTCAGTCTCTGACTCCTCCCACTACAGTTCCAGCACCAGGCAGGTCGACTTGGACCGCGAGCAGCAGAGCAGAAAGCGCCACCCGGAGGCCTTCTCCTCTGGAGTGAGAAAGTGGTCACGGTGGTCCGGAATCCCCTCCAGCACGGCGACCTCGCAGGTGCCGCACAAGCCCTGCTCGCAGGACACCGGCAGATCCACACCCGCGCGGTGAAGCACTTCGACGACGGTCTCGCCGGTTTCGACCCGAAGCCGGCGACCTGTCCCGGCCAGCACCAACTCGAAGCCGTCCGATTCGGTGGTCGCAGCAGCAGGCGGCGCGGCAAAGTACTCTCGATGCAGCCGCCCACTTGCCCAGCCGGCTCGCTGCGCGCCGTCGAGCACCCAGTCCATGAAGCCCGTCGGCCCACAGACGTACGCTCAAAGGAACGGCCTTGTCGCGCCAGCACCTGGGCCATGCTGAGCAACGGTGTGATGCCGATGCCCCCCGCCACCAGGATGCAGTGTCCCGACCCGGGCTCCAGCGGGAAGAGGTTGCGGGGCACGCCGATCTGCAGTTCATCGCCTTCGCGCAGACGGTGCATGGCCTGCGACCCGCCGCGCGATTGAGGCTCCAGCAGCACAGCGATGCGATAGACCTCCCGTTCAAGCGGATCGCCGCACAGCGAACACGGCCGCACCAAGCCTCCCGGCAGAAGCACGTCGATGTGCGCTCCCGCATCAAAAGGGGGCAACCCCTCTCCCCCCTGAGCCACCAGTTCGAAGGAGCGGATGGCGGTGGCCTCGTCCTGCACGCGGACCACCTTCACCGTCAGCGTGTTCGCCCTCAACGACCTGCCTCCTGCACGATCAGCGCTTCCACCCGGCGCCGTGCCTTGACGTTCGCTACATCCGTCTGCAGCAGCACGGGACGCAGGCTGAACAGGTCCGAGGTACCCATCTGCGCCTGGCAGGCGGAGATCATCGGTTCGTCCTCCTCTTCGAAGGCGCGGCGGGCGAATTCGGCCATTTCAGCGTCGGCTTCGGGTACGCCAAGAGCCACGTTGCGGCCGAGGGCAAAGAAGTAGTGGGTGCGGTGCTCATCGATGGGCGTGAGCAGGTGCAGCAGCGGCAGCACCACTCCACTGCCGTCCGCCTGGCCGCAGGGGGTCATGCTCAGCCGCATGGCCAGGCTGCTGGCCGGTTGCCAGCGCATGCGAACGCGGAAGTCGCCCTGCTCCTCACGAAACAGTGGACGCAGTTGCGGGGTTGGCTTCATGGACGGACAGAAGTAGGTGGACGTGATGCTGCGATCGTCTTCCTCGATGCCGACCTGCATGCCCGCCTCGACCGAATCCTCCGGGGCACCCCCCACCGTTTTCGGGTGCACATAGGGCGCATGGGTGAGATCGAGCAGGTTGTCCATGACCAGCAGGTTGTTGCCACTGACCTCCAGATGCCCGGTCGCCACGGAGAACTGCTCGACAGCCTGGAGGAAACCCGTGTGAGCCTCGGGCAGGATCTGCTGCGCATCGGCCTTCTCTGCTTCACCCATCCACACCCATACCACCCCGGCGCGCTCGGCCACGGGGTACGAGCGCAGGTGCGCCGCCTTGGGGATGTGGCCGTCACCGTGAGGGTTGTGAACGCACTGCCCGCGGCTGTCGAACTTCAGCCCATGGTACGGGCAGGCAGCGGTGTCGCCTTGCACGCAGCCCTTGTGCAGGGGAGCAAAGCGATGCGAGCAGCGGTTGGACAGAATCACGGCCTCGCCGGCTTCATTGCGCCACAGCATCAGCGGCTCACCCAGCAGGGTTCGGGTGATGGGTTGACGGCTGAAGTCCTTCGACCAGCCGGCGCAGTACCACGTGTTACGGACGAATGCCATGAATGTTGTCTCCGATTGAGGTTGGGAAGGCCCGGATATCAAGCTCCATGGCCACCGCCAGCGTAGGCAGCGGCGGCGTCGATCGCATCGTTCACATGCACCACGGAACTTCCAGCAACCCCCTTCATGACCTCGTCCCTGCAGCTGAATCTGAACGATCCGCAGAACTTGGTCGCCCGGCGCACCACCGCCTTGCCGGGTGTGGTCCACGCCTTCGGGCCAGACGACTGGGTACAGCAGACCAGCACGGCCCGGCTGGCCGCGCACATGGGCATCGTGCAGGCGCTGTGCATCACCCAAGTGGATGCCACAACCGGACTGGCCAGCTTCATCTCGGTGGCGCGCAAACGGGCCCGACCCACCTTCACGACCCGGGATCGCCAGCTGCTGCAACTCGCCTCGGCACACCTGGGGCCGCGCTGGAACTCTGTCTGGCGCAGACTTTGGACCGCGACGGGAATGGGCTTTCCCAAACGGGCGGAAGGCTCGCCAGCGATGAGTCAGGTGTGCTGACGGCGATTCAGCCCGGCGCCTTGGCCTTGCTGCGCTGCGAGTGGCCGAACTGGTCCGGCCCCTTCCTGCCACCGGCCCTGTTGGCCACCCTCCAAGCCCGGCGCAGCGTCTTCCTGGGGCGCAGCCTGCACGCGCAATTCTGCTGGCGCCACGAACTGCTCTACGTCAGCCTGCGCCCCCGGCAAGCCTTGGATCGCCTCACCCCGCGTGAGCGAGATGTTGCCCAGGCCCATGCGGCCGGCCACAGCTACCGTGAAGTGGCCGAGGAGCTGGGCATGTCACCCGTGACCGTGCGACACCATCTGCGATCGGCGTACACCAAGCTGGATGTACAAGACAAGGCCATGCTGGCCCGCGTGTTGTCGGGCCCGGACTGATGCAGGGTTCTGCCAGGCCCCCGGGCGCGTCACTGGGGCAACACACCCAGCGACTTCGCCAACGCCTGGTACTGCCGCGTTTCTCCGGCGTAGAACCGCTCCAGCTCCTCCAACGACATCGGGCTGGCGACCTCCACCCCGGTGGATTGGGAGTAGCGGATAACTTCTGGATCGGCCAGCGACGCTGCGACGGCGGCGTGCAGCCGCTGCACCTCGCCCGCAGGCAGCGACCGTGAGACGAACAGCGCCGCCCAGGTGTGGTGGACGAAGTCGGCCAGGCGCCGATCGGTTGACGACAGGGTTGGCAGCTTCGGCAGTCGGGCAGCGACGGCTGGCGAGCTCACCCCGTAGGCACGCAATTTGCCGGTCTCGATGAGTGCTGGGCTGTTGCCCCCGAGTGGCAGGAAGGTCAGGTCGAGCTGCCCGCCCATCAGATCCTGCACCACCGGCGGCAGCCCTCGGTACGGCACCAGGTTGAGCGACAGGCCCAGCCGGCGGGCCCACTGCTCACCCAACAGGTGGATCATCGAGCCCTGGCCGATGTGCCCAAGACTCAGGGGCTGAGAACCCGGCTGCGATGCCAATGCCACCAGCTCGGTCATGTTCGTTGCCGGCAGGTCCGGGCGCCCAACCAGCACGTAGGGAGTACGACCGACCAGACCGACGGGACGAAGGTCTTCCGGCTTGTAGCGCGCGCTCGCAAACGCCAGCGGCGTCAGGATCGGCTCGGTCTGTGAAGCCACCACAAGCACGGTCTGCTCGGCCGGTGTCGCCAGCAGCCTGGACACCCCCAGGGAACCCCCAGCACCCGGCAGGTTCTCGACGATGGTGGTCTGGCCCAGTGCCTTCTGCAGCAACGGCTGCAGCTTGCGCGCCAACGCATCGGTGGGATTGCCCGCGGGCTGAGGGACCAGCAGCGTGGCCGTACGGGCCAGCTGGGCCGCAGCAAGAGCGGGCCACAGCCCACCTGCAGCCAGAACGGTGATCAGGCGGCGTCGCATCGACGAAACGGGCAGGGGTGTCATCTGCATCCTCTCAACTGAAAGTGAGCGCGGCGGGTCAGGCGAGCTGAACGGCGTCCTCGAAGGCCAGCCGCGGCCCACGCGGATACAGCCCGGCAGGATCTCCCCATCCCAGGTTGACCAGGAAGTTCGCCTCCCAGCGTCCGTCAGGGAAGAAGGCCCGGTTGACCGCTTCCCGGTTGAAGCCGCTCATCGCCCCAACCGCCAGGCCCAGGCTCCGTGCCGCCAGCATCAGGTAGGCCCCCTGCAGGCTGCCATTGCGCAGCCCCGTCTCCACCGCGAGTCCGGTATTGCCGGCATACAGTTCGCGGGCCGTGGGCACTGCAGGGAACTGGCTCGGCAACTGCTCGAAGAACGCCATGTCGGTGGCAACGATGGCGGTCACCGGTGCAGCCATGGTCTTGTCGACATTGCCTGGCGCCAGGGCGGGTCTCAGGCGCTCCTTGCCCTCGGGCGTGCGCACAAAGACGACCCGCGCCGGCTGGCAGTTCATGGAGGTCGGGCCCCAGCGATACAGGTCGTGGAGTTGCCGAAGCAGGCTGTCATCCACCGGCTCCGGACGGAAACGGTTGAAGGTACGTGCAGCGCGGAACAGTTGATCCAGGGCTTCGTCGTTCAGGGCGGGCATGGTTGGGCTCCTGTGGAGATGGGATGTGGGGGGGATGCGAGTGCCGTCAGCAAAAGAAGACTCAGCACTTCAGACCGAGGATCGCGCGTGCCTCGTCAGGCGTCGCGATCTCCGGCCCCAGGTCGGTGACCATGCGTTTGGCCTTTTCCACCAGTTCAGCATTGCTGGCAGCGAACTTGCCGCGCGAGATGAAGGCGTTGTCTTCCATGCCAACCCGCACATGGCCGCCCAGCAGGGCGGATTGCATCGCCATTGGGAACTCGTCGCGGCCGATGCCGAAGCCTTGCCATTGCGCACCAGCGGGCAGCAGGTTGCGGATGTAGGTCATGGTCTCGGTGTCGGCCGGCATGGTGAAGTTCAGGCCCATCACGAAGGAGTACATGCCCGGCCCATCGAGCACGCCGCGCTGGATGAGGTGCTTGGCCAGCACCGCATCACCGCTGTCGAACAGCTCGATTTCCGGCTTCACGCCGGCATCGCGCACCAGGGTCGCCATGCGCGTTAGCACCTGCTCGGTGCTGATGACGATGCCGCCGAAGACTTGGGCCGTTACCAGGTCCAGCGTGCAGATCTCCGGGCGGAGCTTGAGCACATGCTCGACGCGCTTCTCGGGGGTCCAGATGTGGGTGTCCGGACCGGCCTTGACCGGCAGCAGCGGATCCTCTGGGTAAAAGCCCGAGCCCAGGCCGGTGGTCAGGTTGAGGATCACTCCCGGGTTCTGTTCGCGGATCAGCCCCACCGCTTCCTCGTAGAGGGCCAGGTCACCGGAGAACTGGCCGGTCTGCGGGTCGCGCACGTGCACATGCAGGATGGCCGCGCCGGCCTCGGCGGCGGCCAGGCCTGACTCCGCGATCTGCCGGGGCGTGATGGGCTGGGCCGGGTTTCTGGACAACGGGCCGGCGCCGGTCAGGGCGCAGGTGATGACGATCTTCTCTTGCATGGGGCTTCCTTCAGGGGTGAAGACAGAGTTCGGACAAAGCGCAGCCCGACCGGTGCGATCTGCACACCGGGCTGCGCAACATGGGGGTGATTCAGGCGCCGAGTTCGATGTCCGGGACGACCACGCAGTGGTTGCCGATGACGATGGACCGGGTCCACGACCCGTGCTGGGGGTGTGTCACCATGAGCTCAGCAGGGCCGGAGCCGATCGGCAGGCCGTCGAGACGGAAGTCGCCATAGGCATCGGTGGTGGCCGAAGCAACCGCTCTCCCCTGCCCTGTCAGCACCACGCTGGCCCCCTGCAGGCACTCGGCACGTCCCTGAGCGTCGCGGTACGAAACGCTGCCGGCGACGAAGACGGTCTGCAGCCGCTCCAGGTGGCGGTAATACACCCGGGGGCGGGTGCCGAGTTCGGGCTGGAGCGTCTGCAGGCCCTCGCGCGCGGCACGTGCAACCATGCTGCTGTCATCGGACTTGACGGCTTCAAGCGCCCGGGTCGGACACACCCCCACACATCGAGGTTCTGTCGAGCCCGCATCGAGCAAGTGGGCGTCGAAGAACCAGTTCTGCGGAACCTGCGCCGCCTCGTTCCAGACCAGCGCACCGTAAGGGCAGCAGTCCAACAGATCGCGGCGCCCCTTCACCTTCTCGGGATCGAAGACGACGATGCCATCCGGGCGCTGGGTGACCGATCCACCCCCGGCCTCCACGCAGGGGGCGTCCCGGCAGTGGTTGCACAGCACGGGCCAGTGGGTGACGTCCACGTGGTGGCCACTGCCTCGGATGTGGCGCTCGATGCGGATCACACCACGACCGTTGGCGGGCATCGCTGCGCTGAAACCTGGGAAGTCGTTGCCGACCAATTCATCCTTGGCCGCCAGGACGCAGTTGTTGCAGTTCTCGCACAGCGAGACGTCGATGATGAGATTCCATTGGGTCATGCAGACACCTTGGCGTTCGATGGAGCTGGCGCCTGTGGAGCCGTCAGCACCGGCCCGGTCCAGCGTTCGACCTGTACCAGACAGGAGTTGGGCGACATGCTGCTGGTGCCCTTCATCTGCGGGCGCGAGGGTGTCAGCAGGTTCATGCAGCCGCCGATGTCGATCAGCTCACCATTGCATTCAACCGGCAGGTACTCCGCGCTGGCTTCGAAGGACTTGACCACGCCGCAAGCCACCAGCGGCGACACGTCGGCCGCGCAAAGCACCGCACCGCGGTCGTTGAACACCTTGACCAGGTCGTGGTGGACGATGCCACGGGCCAGCGCATCGGCACTGTTGAGCCGCACGATCCAGTAGGCGTGCCCGCCGACCCGCCAGCGGTGATCCTCGATGTCGCCGGTGAAGCTGTTCTTGCCGTCCACGTTGGTGTGGAAGCTGTAGCGCGAGTGCGTGGCGACCATCTGCAGCGGGAAACGCTGCGCCAGTTCGGCCGTGCGTGGACCTTCCCAGGCCGGGATGTAGCGGTTGAGCACCGGGCGTTCAGGGTTCTCCGGATCCGCACGCTGGAGCGTCTCGGGCAGGAACTCGATCTTTCCGGTCGGCGTTTGCAGCCCCTTGCCAAAGGGCCCGACCCACTGCGAAGGCAAGGGCTGAGGCTCAGCAATGTCCTTGGGCCGATCCTCGGCGAACCAGCGGAAGTTCACTGCCGGCTCCAAGCCGGGCTTCTCAGGCGGGACCACGAAGTAGCCTTTGCGGCAGAAGTCCTTCCAGCTCACGTGCCTGGCCACGTCGCTGCTGTCAAAGACACGTTTGACCCAGTCCAGCTCGCTGCAGCCTTCCGTGAACATCGCGCCCAGACCCAGGCGCTGCAGGATCAGACTGAAAATCTCGTAGTCCGACTTGGACTCGCCCAACGGTTCGATGCACTTGTGCTGCAGCGCAATGACGCGATGGTTCACCCCATTGAATCCGTGCTGCAGGTAACCACCGCCCGAACCCCACTCGCCGATGTCGTAACGCTCGAACTGCGTGCACGCCGGCAAGATGACGTCGGCGAACTGGGCCTCGCCCTCCATCCAGATCGACTGGTTCACCACGCATTCGATGCTCTCGTGACGGTAGGCCTGCGCCATGCGACCGGAGTCGCTAAGTGTGCTGAAGAACGAGCCCCCGTACTTGTAGATCATGTGGATGCGCGGGTAACCCGGCATCGGGTAGTGGAAGGGCGAGAACTGGATCTCGGTGGCCATGCCATCCCAGAGGTAGCCGGTGGCCTGCCCTTGGATGATGGCTTCCGGCAACTGCTGCTTCGGAATCAGCTGGCGCACCGGATTCACCGTGATCACATGGGGCATGCGCTGGTAGTTGTTGACCGCGTTGCCGTTCCACTGCAGCTCTCCTGAGATGCCACCATCGGCATAGCCCGGGAAATAGAACTCGTGATCCACCGGCGTGCCGCACTCCAGGTTGCCCATGTTGACGCCCGGTTTTCCCAGGCCCTGCATGGCCATCATCATGACCATGCAGCGGGCCCACTGACCGCCCGTGGCACCTCGGCCGGCCCCACCGAATCCCCCGCCGGCAGCGCCGGCCGCCAGGTAGGTTCGCTTGCTCGCCCATTGGCGTGCCAGCGCTCGCACGACCCGGGCTGGCACACCGGTTTCCGGCTCCTGCCATTCCGGCGTCTTGGGCACCCCATCGTCCTTGCCGAGCAGATGGTCGCGCCAGGCCTCGAAGTCGGTGGTTCGCTTTGCGACGAAGTCCTTGTCGTACAGTTCCTCGACCACCCAGACCTGCATGATGGCCTGGGCCAGAGCGGCGTCCGTGGTTGGCTTGATCGGAATCCAACGACCGCCCAGCAACTGCGCTGTCGGGTTGAAGTGCGGATCGATGTGCACGAACTCGATGCCCAGTTGCTTGGCCCACAGGCGCCGCTCGGTCCCTTCCTGGCCCATGTAGGCAGCATGGGTGCTTTCCGGGTCGCTGGACCAGAACACCATCAGCTCCGCGTGCTGAAGGCAGTCCGCCACCGTACCATAGTTGCCCGAGACGCCGATGCGCTGGCTGTGGCCCCAGTGGTGCATGGCACCCCAATACCAGCCCTCCCAGCTGTCCGGGTTGGCGGCCACACGAGTGAAACCGATCATGTTGCCGAAGCGCAGCAGCGAGGACAGGTAATAGCCGACGTTGCCCCATTGGTGGTGCGAGCCGTGGGCAATGGTCATCGAGCCCGGCCCGTGCACCTGCTTCTGGCGTTGGATCTCGCCGGCGACGATGTCCAGCGCCTCGTCCCAGGAGATCGGCACGTAGCCGCTGCGACCTCGGTTGTGGGGGTTGCGCTCGCCCTTCGGATCAAAATCAACCCGCCGCAGCGGTGTGAGGATGCGCTTGTCGGAGTACACCGCCGACTTCATGGCCAGAGCATGGGCCGCCACAGTGGCCATGCGGCGCGGGGTGAGCTGGCGGCCGCGGGCGGTGAGGGTCCAGGAGGATGCGTCCGTTGCATCGAACTCGATCGGCATGATGCGCAGGATCCGCCCCGCCTTGACGAAGACGAACAGCGGTCCCCCGTTGGTCATCATCGTGCAGCGCGTCGAGCCGTCCGCCTGCGGCGTACCCATCTGCAACGCCGAGGTCTGGCTCAGGTTCATCAACTGCATGAACCACACGCACAGCGCATCCGGCCCCATCACCATGACCTTGAAGTTCTTGGCCGCATGGACCACCTCGCCCATGTCCGCGTTGGGCTTCATCATGGTCAGGGCGGTGGCGAGGTCCTTGAACACCATGCGAACGGTCGGGTTCGGGTGCAGGCCCTTTGTAGAACTGACCTTCCCGCCACGAATGTCGAAGTAGCGGCCGATCGAGCCATCCTTCAGCTGGATCTGCACGACCGCGTCGTGACGCCTCAGGAAGGCACGGAACGCGGGGCGCGTTCCGGCCGTCTTGTTCAACATCGGCGCTAGGGCGAAGAGGATGGTTTGAAGAACGAGTCGCTTCATGGCGTTGGGAACCTCAATTCGGGAGGAGGCGCACTCAGCGGATCGGCTCGGCTTCGACGCGGTTCTCGATGAAGCCGAGCGAGTCGATCTCGACCTTCACCACATCGCCGGGCTGCAGGAACTTGCCCAGTGCAATGCCGACGTTGGCGCAGGTGCCGGTGGCGATCAGGTCGCCTGGCTCCAGCGTCATCACCTGGGATAGCTCATGGATCTGCTGCCAGATGTTGTAGATCATCCCGCCGGTGTTGGCCTCCTGGCGCAGTTCGCCGTTGACCCACAGGCGCATCGTCAGGTTGTGCGGGTCGGCGATCTCGTCGTCGGTGGTGATCCAGGGGCCGATCGGCCCGTGGCTGTCGAAGGACTTGCCCAGCGTGTAGGTGGGGCTCTTGAACTGCCAGTCACGCGCGGTGACGTCGTTGCAGACGAAATAGCCACCCACCACCGAGCGAGCGTCCTCGACACCGACGTAGCGGCAGCGCTTGCCGATGACGACGCCGAGTTCGGCCTCGTAGTCCATCTTGTCGGACACACGCGGCTTGTAGATCGGGTCGTAGGGGCCGGTGATGCAGGTGACCTGCTTGTTGAACCAGAGCTGGTTCTGCGGCACCGGCACCCCCGCGCGCCGGGCTTCCTCGGCGTGGTCGTGGTAGTTCATGCCGATGGCCATGAACTTCTGGGCCTCGGGGACCGGCGCCTCCAGACGAACGGCTTCCAAAGGAAGTCCTCCCTTGTGTTGGACGAGCGCCTGCTCCAGCCTTTCGCGCAGATGAGGTCCGGCCGCGAGCACACCGCGGATGCTGTCGGGAACGCCCGGGACAAGATCGGTCAAGGCCACGATCCGGCCGTTCTGAATCGCGCCGACCTGGGCATGGTGGGCGTTGCCGTTGGCAGTGAATCGAGCAAGTTTCATGGGAACAGAGGTCCTTGGAAGAGAGTGAAGCGGACGGTTCGTTCAGACAAAGAACTCGGGCGTGACGTCGGGCGCCCACTGGCTGAGCTCCTCGGCGCTGACTTGAGCCGTGCCTACCGGTGTGCTGTCGTTCACCAGATCGCCGTCGGTCCAGTGTTCGACCTTGTTGCCCAGCGGGTCGCGCCAGTAATCGAACAGCTGGCTGCCCTGGATGTGTCGGCCGACACCCCAGGAATGCATGTGGCCTCGGGACTTGAGGAACTCATTGCCCTGCACCAGATCGTCGAGGTCGATCACCTCGAAGGCGCTGTGATCGAAGCGCGAGCGCCCGTCCTGCGCACCGATCAGCGCCAGCGTGTGGTGGTCGGTCCACTGGTCACCCAAGCCGCAGTGCATGAACGCCGCGATGGTGTTGCCCGGAGCGCCGGCCCAGTAGGTGTCCGATGGCTTGAAGCCCAGCACCTCCTGGTAGAAGGCATACATGGCTGGGAAATCCGCCACCAGCAGTGCCAGATGGCCCAGGCGCGAAAGTGTGCTGGCCGCAGGCGCCAGGCGGATCGGTTGGCCGAGGCGTCGGCGGCCCTGGGCCGGGTTGGCAGCAATGGGCTCACGCATAGGCAGCGGAGCGTGCTCGGCCTGGCCATGAATAACGTCAACGACGAAGCCAGCCGGGTCGGTGAAGCGCACGCGCAGGCCGCCACCGGGCTCCGGGTTGTCCTCGACCGGGCGACCCACCTTGGCGGCGACCCGCGCCAGATCCTCGGCCGAACGGGCGAACAGGCCGAAGCCGATCGTGGCGTTCTCCGGACCGAGTTCGGCGATGTGCGCGTGGTGCGCCGGCCCCGCCGTTCGGGAGTACAGGGCGCTGGTGGACTTCACCACCGTGTGCAGGCCGAAGTCGTGCAGGAAGGATTCCAGACCGTCCAGGTCAGTGACCTGGTACCGGACGAAAGCGATGTCTTGGATGGGGCTCATAAGGGACTCCTGGAGGGGTGGTCGAACAACTCTGGTGGATCCGATGGATCAGGTGATTCAAGTGGTTCAGGTGGAAGTGGTGACCGCTTCACCCGCAACTTGAGCGATGCGGGCAAAAAGCTGCTCGAAGGACGCTCCGGCCTCGCGCCGGAACCGGGGATCGGCATGGCCCTCGAAGGCCTCGGCGATGCGCTGCCAGTCCTCATCGGACAGCTGCGTTGCGGCAGCCGGGAGGATCAGGCGCTCCTCGACCCCCATGTGCTGCCACTGGCCAACGATGAAGCGCTGGGCCTGCTCGAAGAAGCGCTCGCCGGCGCCGGGTGTGGCCCGCTCGAAAGCGATCAGCCCGGCCTGCAGTTCGCGCAGCGCCTCGCCTCCTGCCCGATGCTGGGCACGCAGCTCCTGCAGCAGGGTGTCGAACTGGGAGGTGCGCGCCTGCAGCCGGGCGAAGATCTGCGTCTCTTCCTTCGGGTGATGCAGCCGCTCGGGAAACTGCTCCACGTAAAACAGCATGGCACCCAGCAGGCGGAAGTCAGGCGCCGGCCCATCGGCCCGCCAGGTCTGCGCCAGATGTTCCAGGCCATGCAGCACCGCCGCCAGGGAGCGGTGCTCGTCGCGGATGAGGCTGAGGGCGCGGTACCGGGCGGTCAATCGCTCCCGTGCATCGATGCAGGTGACGAGCACAGGCAGCTGTGCCGCCTCGATGAGCTGGCGCGTAACGGAGCCGGACAGCGCCGTGGCGAACCCCTTGCGCCCTCGCGAAGCGGCAAAGACCAGGTCGCAGCCCAGACGCTCAGCGGCCTCCAGGATGGCGTCCGCCACCTGGTCGCTGATGACCAGGGTGGAATCGCAGGGCAGCCCTTCGGCACGAGCAGCGGCTTCCGCTTTGGCCAGCAGGGCATGCCCGGGTGCCTGCGCGCTGGTCGCGTAGGCCACGGGATCCGCCGCGAGCAGCATGGCGCCGCTGCCGGTGGCCGCCAGGTCGCGGCAGGCATGGAAAAACGACAGGTGGGCCTGCGTGGCCCGTGCATAGGCCAGGGCCTGGTCGATCAGGCCCAGCGACGTGGCGGAGCCGTCGATCGGAACGAGCAGGTGTTTGTACATGGCGATCACTGGCTGTGGTGCAGGGGTCAGACGCTTCAATCGAAGGCTTCGCTCGAAGACTTCGGTCAGGCACCCCGGTCGGCGTGAAGCGGGGCCTGACCAAAGGCCTGGGCCACCAGGTCCTCAGCACGTTGCGGCTTGAGGAGGAAATGGGCCAGCGCCGGGATCAGCACCAGGGCGCCCACCATGTTCCAGACGAACATGAACGCCAGCAGGATGCCCATGTCGGCCTGGAACTTGATAGGGCTGGCCACCCAGGTGATGACACCGATGGCCAGCGTGACGCCGGTGAGCATCACCACCTTGCCGGTGAACAGCAGCGCCCGGTAGTACGCCTCGGACAGGCTCATGCCCTCCTTCAGCCGCGCCAGCATCACGGAGAGGATGTACAGCGCATAGTCCACGCCGATGCCCACACCCAGCGCGATGACCGGCAGCGTGGCCACCTTGACCCCCATGCCCAGCGCCACCATCAGCGCCTCGGCCAGGAAGGAGGTGACGACCAGCGGCAACACCGCCACGACCACCGCGCGCCAGGAGCGGAAGGTGACGAAGGCCAGCAGCAGCACCGCGCCGTAGACCAGCCAGAGCATCACCCTCCAGGCGTCCTTGACCGCCATGTTGGTGGCCGCCTCGATGCCGGCCGAACCCGCCGCCAGCAGAAAGCGGCCGTCCTCGCTGTCATGGGCCTTGGCAAAGGCTTCCACGTGCTGCACCACACGGGTGAGTGTTTCCGCCTTGTGGTCGCGCAGGAAGACGTACAGGGTCAGCAGGTTGCAGCTGTCGTTGTACAGGCCACGCGGCGCGTTGGCGGTCACGGTGTTGACCATGTCCTGGCTGGGCAACATGTCGTACCACTTCGGGTTGCCCTCGTTCAGCCCGGTGGCCACACGCCGGTTCAGCAGCGCCAGGGTGTTGGTGTCTTCCACGCCTTCGAGCTGGCGCAGGCTCCACTCCAGCTGGTCGACCTTCTGGACTGTTTCGAGCCGGGTGCAACCCCCGTCCGGCGTCTTGACCATGACGGCCAGCACGTCGCTCGATGCCCCGTAGGCCCCGTTGATGAAGGCGACGTCGCGGTTGTAGCGGCTGTCGGCGCGCAGCTCCGGTGCGCCCGGATCCAGGTCGCCGATCGACAGGCGCGAGCCCACCACGATGCCGACCACGAGCAACAAGCCGGCCACGGCCACCGCGGCGAGTGCAGGCCCGCGCTGTGTGAATCGGTCGAGCCAGCGCCACAGCGGGTGCTTGTCCGCGCCTTGTGCATCGGCCTGCTCGTCGCGCAGGCTGCGCTGGGCGGCCCGGGCGTCCACCCCGGTGTAGGACAGCAGGATGGGCAGCAGGATCAGGTTGGTGAAGATCAGCACCGCTACCCCCAGCGAGGCGGCAATGGCCAGCTCACGGATCACCGGGATATCGATGACCAGCAGCACCGCGAAGCCCACCGCGTCGGCCAGCAACGCCGTCAGCCCGGCCAGGAACAACCTGCGGAAGGTGTAGCGCGCGGCCACCAGCCGGTGCGTGCCGCGGCCGATGTCCTGCATGATCCCGTTCATCTTCTGCGCGCCGTGGCTCATGCCGATGGCGAAGACCAGGAAGGGCACCAGCATCGAATACGGATCGAGCGAATAGCCCAGCGTGGGCAGCAGCCCCAGCTGCCAGACCACGGCCACCAGGGATGCCACCACCACCAGCGCGGTCGAGCGCAGACAGCGGGTGTAGCCATAGACCATGGCGGCGGCGATGGCCACTGTCGCGGCGAAAAACAGCAGGACCACCTGCACACCCTCGATCAGGTCTCCCACGATCTTGGCAAAGCCGGTGATGTGGATCGTGACGCCCTGGCGCTGGTACTTGGCGCGCAGGTCCTCCAGGCTGCGAGCCAGCTGACCGTAGTCCAGTGGCCGGCCCTGGGCATCCTTGGCCATCAGCGGCACGAAGATCACACTGGACTGGCCATCCAGCGCCACCAGTTGGCCCACTTCACCGGAGCGGGCGATGTTGGCCGCCAGGCGCTGCAGGCTGGCAGGTGAGCCGTCAAAACCGTCCGGAATCACCGGCCCGCCCTCGAGGCCCTCTTCGGTGACGCCGGACCAGCGTGTCGAGGGCGTCCACAGACTCTTCATGCCCTGCCGGTTGACGCCCGGCAGAAGGAAGATCTCGTCGCTGAGTTGGCGAAGCGTTTCCAGGTAGGCCGCGTCGTAGAGGCTGCCCTTCGGGTTGGCTACCGCGATGCGCAGGGCATTGCCCAGGCCTCTCAGTTCGTCTTGATGCGCCAGGTAGTTGGCGATGTAGGGATGGGCTGTCGGAATCGTCTTTTCGAAGCTGGCCGACAACTGCAACCGGGTGGCCTGCCAGCCCAGGATGAGCGTGACCAAGAGACACAGGGCCACCACCAGGCGGCGGTGGTTGAACAGGGCGCGCTCGACGGCCGAGCCTGAGCGGGCGTCGAACTTCGACAGCTCGGAAACGACCGGGGAGGTCTTGTCGGAATGAACCGTCTGAACAGTCACTTGGAAACTCCGGGAAGACGGACGGCACCGGCATAGCCCAGCGCAATGAAATCACCCTGGCCCGTCAGAAGGGAGTACGCTAGCGGTGGCAGCGTGGGTGTGGGCAGTACCCGCAAGGCAGCACCGTCACGGGCCACCAGGAGCTGGCCCGCCTGACTGGTGAACAGCAGCGAACCATCGGCCCGCGGCAGCACGGCGACCAGCGAGGCGGGCGTTGCGCCCTCCAGGGGTTGCCAGGAGTTCCCGTCATCCTGGGAGACGAAAGCGTGTCCGCGCAAACCCGCCAGCACCCAGCGGCCAGGCCCCTGGCTGGCTACGGCGAACCAGCTGCCCTGATAGGGACTGGTCAGACGCGTGAAACTGCGTCCACCATCTTTCGAGCGCAGCAACAGGCCCTGTTCTCCAGCAATCAGCCAACTGTCGCCCTGCATGGCCACGGCATACAGGTGCAGTGCTTTCGGGTTGTCGAGCCGGTCCATGACGCTGCGCCAGGTGGCCCCGCCATCGTCCGTGATGAAGGCCAGGTTGTAGGCGCCCACCGCCATGCCCCGCCGGTTGTCCTTGAAGGCGATGTCGAACAGGGGCTTGTCTGGCCCATCGGCCTCCAGACGAGTGGCATCGCGGCGAATGCGCTCGGCATTTGGCTCAGCGGCGGTGACCAGTTCATCAGCACGGGCCGCGGCCGCGGCCGCAAGACGGGCGCCCTGAGTCACCCGCACCCAGGTGAGGCCCTGGTCCTGCGAGCGCAGAAGCACGCCGCCGTGGCCCGTCACAAACAGCGTGCCGTCGGGCATGGCCTTGACTGCCGTGAGCGTCACGCTGGTCGGCACGGACTTGGCCTGTTGCCAGCGCTTGCCACCGTCGTCCGACCACACCACCAGCCCCCGCTCACCGACCGCCACCAGTCGGCTGCCCAGCGCGATACCCGACAGCAGAACAGCCTTCTCCGGCGTCTTCACGACCAGGGCCGGCCGCTCGATGGCGGCGAACTTGCCTGCAAGGCCAGCGACCTTGTCGCCGACCGGATCGGCCGCGTACACGACGCAGGCACAGCCCCAGGCGAGCAGGCCCAGCCCGAGTGACTCAGAGCACTTCATACACTTCGATCGAAACGGCCCAGGGGTTGTCGGTCGGCGGCAGCAGGTCACCGACGAAGATCGACTCGTTGAGCCAGCGGTGCTGTGGGGCAGCGGTCTCGAACTTCGGCGTCGTGCGCGTGTACCAGTCACGCACCTGCGCCGAGTTGCCCGAGAAGATGTGCGCCATCTGCTCCGGACTGACCCGACCGAGCCCCTCGTTGATGACCGAGATCACCGCCCCGTCATCGGCCTGGATTTCGTAGCGCGCCCAGACGTGGGTGATGCCGTCCGGGCGGATGACGTTCCAGTCAGCGCCACCTGGCAGGATCACGCCGCGGATGCGCTCCCCGGAGAACCGCCCACCGGTGATCGGGATCACCCGTCGCATGCCGACGTAGGTCGGACCCACTTCCACGGCGGGACGCAGATCCACATCGAGGCGGAAGGCGTGACGAAACTGCAACGTCATCTCGGCCTCCTGCTCAGCGCAGACCTTCGCCAGCCATTGCGTCCGGTGTGAACACGCTGTCGCTGTAGCGCTTCTGCACCTTGTACTGAACCTTTTGCTGATTCATCACCAGCGTGGCGAACAGGGTGCGGGCCACGTGGTCGTAGGCACCCCAGGTCACGGCGGCCTGGGCCGGTACGTCGGGCATCGCCACTGGGAGCGTGAACTGCGAGCGGGCCAGTTGACCCTTCGCATCCCACCGGTCCCCCCAGACCAGGATCCAGGAGTCTTCGTCGATGTAGTAGCGCGACTTCGGCGAGGTATGTCGCTGGCCGGCCTTGAGCGCAGCCTCGACCACCCACACTCGGTGAAGTTCCCAGCGCACATGATCCGGGTTGAGATGGTGTTCGCCAATCAGGTCGCTGTCCTTGGCCGGAACCAGTGAACGGTTGCTGTTGTAGGGGATCAACATCTCCTGCTTGCCCACCAGCTTCCAGTCGAAGCGGTCCATGCGACCGGAGAAACCCTCCACTTCGTCGAAGGACACCACGCCCGCGGAGAACGGCGTGGGCGTGTCGCAGCAGGCGTTCGGCAGCTTGCGCACCCGGCGCTGGCCGGTGAGGTAGACCCAGACCTGCGTCTTGTCGCCATTGAGTTGCTCGCGCCCGGTGATGGCCTCGCCGGCGCGGATGGCTGGGCCGGTGTTGACCGAACGCACCAACCAGTGCTCGCCGCCGAACTTCTCAGGGGAACCATCCGGCGCGTAATACGGCATCTGGTAATCGTTGCGGGTTTCCTGGACCAGCACGCGCTTGCCTTCGGGCGTCACGGTGTAGCCGTTGAACTCGCTGTACCAGGACTCCCCGCGCCAGCGCAGCAGCACGTTCCACATCGCCTCGATGCCGGACTTGGGAATCGGGAACGGCACACCGGCATAGGCGCCCTCTGGGATGGACCCCGCCGAACTTTCGACTGTCTTGGCCCGAGTCGCGTTCTTGAAGGTGTTGTCGTAGACGTACTGAGGGGCTGCTGCGGTGCGCCGTGTGGGATAGACATCGACCCGGAAGCTGTCTGGGTGGCGCTGTGCCAGCGCCTTCACGCCATCCGGCAGCTTGGCGGCATGCTCGGCCAGGTTCTTGGCGTTCACCGAGTACAGCGGCTTGTCCGCAGCGAAGGGATCCGGGCGCCGACCACCGTTGGTGAAGCCGGGCGTCGGGGTGGTCAGCCCGCCGGTCCACGCGGGAATGCTGCCGTCCTTGTTGCCCGCCTTCTCCGCGCCCATGGGCGTGAGCGTGGACTTGAGTTGCGCAGCCTCGTCGGCGCTGACGCCGGCGACCGAAAAGCCGCAAGCCGTCGCCAGGATCGCTGCCGCGGCGAGGCATTGGAGGGTGAAGGGTTTGGACATCAATGGCTCCGATCAGAATGAATAGCGCAGCGACGCGGCGATGAAGTCGCGGTCCTTGTAGGTCTGCTGCCAGCTGTAGGCGTTGTTGGCGGCCAGGTCGTTGAAGGTGGCGGCCTTGCCGTAGTAGTGAGTGAAGCTCAGCGTGGCCCGCCAGGCGTCGTTCACGCTGGCGTTGAGACCCACCGTGATGTCGCCGCCGTTCTCGGGGATCCAGGCATTGGGGCTGCTCATGGCCAGCGGCCGGGAGCACTTCGGCGCATAGCCGATACCCAGGGGCACCCCGATGTCCACGCCATCGAAGACACCGCGGTAGACCGGTTCCAGCACCAGCCGCAGCGCCAGGCCGTCGCGTGTTGAGTTCGGATCCTTGGCAGCCGCGTTCTTCGTGATGCTCAGGACACGGTTCCAGGCCAGCTCCGCCGCCAGGTTGGCTTCCTTCCAGAGCAGTGACGGCCCCAGGCTCCCGATCGTCGAGAGGTTGATGTGGGCGGTGTTGCCCACCGCGTAACCCGGGTTGTCGGTGTTGTTGGTCTTGGCCACTGGCGCAACGGCGCTGGCGTCTGCACCTTGGGTGCTGGCCAGATCCTGGTTGCGGCGCGTCGAAGCCTCGATCGCGACGTTGAAGTTGTCGAAGGTCTTGCTGACGCTGCCGCCGAAGGCGGTGATGCCCTCGTGGTAGACCATGGAGTAACCGCCAGGCATGGGACCAGCGGGCGACATCACCAGTTGCGGCACCAGTTGAGGCGTCTTGGCATGGAAGCGGATGGCGTACAGGCCGAAGTCCACTCCTTCACCGCGCAGCTTCAACTGCAGGCCACCCTGGCCGGAGCTTTTCGGCTTGAAGTCCGCCTGGCGAGTCGCCAGGGGTGCACCAGGACCCAGGATCAGGTTCTCGCCGCCATCAACTGCCGGATCGGCGTTCGAGAAGTAGCTGCCGACGGCCGGCACACGGCTGGCTTCCCAGCCGGTCTGAACATAGGCCCCCAGCGACACAGTCGAGCTCAACTGCAGTTGGCCCGACACCTGCGGAACCGGGCGGATGGCCTCCTTGAACTGGGTGTTGGGCACCGACAGCAGCTTCACAATGTCGACAGGCTGCTGCCCGCCCGAGATCGCGTTGCCCCCCAGAAACAGGCTCTCACCCCAGAGGATGGCGTGGCGTCCGGCGCGCACGCTGCCGGGCAACTCCCCCAGGTCGAACTTCGCGAACACGAAGGCATCCAGCAGTTCGGCCTTGCGGCCATGCAGGTCGCGTGTTGCCGCCGGGAAGCGGTTCGACGCCACAGACGTCTGGTTCGGAAACGCGCCGCCGGCGAACCCGGGGTTGTCGTTGGACGTGTTGTAGGCCGCGTCGTAGTAGGCCGCCCCGCTGAGGCGCAGCCCAAACCGGCGCTGGTAGACCGCGTCGAACTCCGTGAACCAGTCGACCCGACTGGAAACCAGGCCCTTGGCGAAGTTCCGGTCACCGTCGTCGTTGTTCGGGTTGGTCAGCAGAGCAGCATCCGGACTCTTCAACCGGTAGGCCCCACTGAGCTTGACGGTGTTGTCCCAACGCAGCGACAGGTCGCTGTCGTCCGTGTCGATCTGTACCGCCTGGGCGTTGGCCGCGGCCAGTGCAATGACTGCAACCGTCGGTCGCACCACGAAGGCAGGCAGCGCCTTCCGCTTGGGTGTGTGCATCGATTCGTCTCCTGTGGCCCGAAGGGCGTTCATGCGATCTCTCGGTCACGGCACCGGGCCGCTCGCTCGATGAACATAGATTACACGCCGTTTTATCGATATTTTAGCGGGTAATCCATTAGCTCACGATTGTGGACATGATCTACTGTTTGATCGATGATATTGACGCAAACAGGTCAGCCACCTTCTGATCGATACTTCGCTCGATCGCACGCCCTCTGACACCTGTCACTCGACGCAACATGGACCTGCCCTCCCTCAATCCCGCCTCTTCCAGCGCGCCCAACGCACGAAGCCTGACCACGATGGCTTTCGAACGGCTGCGATCGGACATCCTTCTGGGTGAGCTGAAGCCCGATGAGCGGTTGCGCATCCAGGGCTTGAGCGAGCGCTACAGCGTCGGTGCCACTGCCATCCGGGAGGCTCTGTCGCGGCTGGTGACCGACGGGCTGGTGGAGTCCGAAGACCAGCGCGGCTTCTGTGTGGCCCCCGTGTCGCGGGAGGAACTGCAGGACCTGACCGCCACGCGTGTGGCCGTCGAACAGATCGCGCTGCGCGGGGCCATCGCCCACGGCGGCGTGGACTGGGAGTCCCACCTGCTCAGCAGCTTCCACCGCCTGTTGCGCGCCCCCCTGCCCCTGAACCCATCCGACGCGTTGCAGTGGTCTCAGGTGCACCGCCAGTTCCACGAGTCGCTGCTGGCCGGCTGTGGCTCCACCTGGACGCTGCGGCTGTGCCGCCTGCTCTACGACAAGTCCGAGCGCTATCGCAACCTGGCCGATCGAGCGACCACGCCCCATTCACGCGACACCGTCACCGAACACCGTCAACTCATGGATGCCGCGATGGCACGCGACGCCGAAAGGGCCTGCGAGCTGCTCTCCGAGCACTTCTGGGAGACCACCCAGATCATCCTGAAGGCAGGATTGATCACTGAAAGCGGCAAGGCTCGCCGTTCCCCGGGCAGAAAGGCCGCCCTGTGACGGCTGCCACTGCGGCCTGAGGTCAGCCCCCTCCCCTCCGCTCTCTCTACCCTCCCCCGTTCCCTGCCGATGCGGCCACGCGCGCTGCAGGGACGGACTCACCCTGAAACAAGGCGCCCCGCCGCAGGAGACTTTGATGCATGCCCCCTCATCCTCACGCTACGGAAGCCAGTGGGACCCCGCCTACGAGAAGAAGGCCGTCGGCCTCTTGTCGCTGGGATTTGGTCTGGTCGGACTGGACCGCTTCATCATCAATCCTCTCTTCCCGGTGATGGCCAAGGACCTCGGACTGAACTACCAGGACATGGGTCTGATCTCTGCCGTGCTGGCGCTGACCTGGGGGCTGTCCTCGATCTTCACCGGCCGCCTGTCGGACCAGATCGGGCGCAAGAAGGTGCTGGTTCCGGCGGTGGTGATCTTCTCGCTCCTGGTGGCCACCAGCGGCCTGGCCACCGGCCTGGCCAGCCTGCTGGTCATCCGCGGACTCATGGGGCTGGCTGAAGGCGCCTTCGTGCCGGCCTCGATCGTTTCCACCATCGAGGCGAGCAAGCCCAGCCGCATTGGTCTGAACATCGGGCTGCAGCAGACCGCTGCGCCGCTGGTGGGACTCGGGCTGGGGCCGGTGATCGCGGTGGCGATGCTGAAGGTGCTGCCCAGCTGGCACTGGGTGTTTGCCATCGTGGCCGTGCCCGGACTGATCGTCGCCTGGCTGATGGCCCGGACTCTGAAGGAGTCGGCGCCGGATCCGGAGGTCTCGACCGAGTTCAAGTCGAGTTGGTGGGAGGTGCTGCGCTACCGCAATGTGGTGTTCGGCACCCTGGGCATGTGCTGCTTCCTGAGCTGCCTGATCGTGTTGTCGGCCTTCATGCCCAACTACCTCACCGACCAACTCAAGCTCAGCCTCGACCAGATGGGCATGGTGCTCGCCGGCATCGGCCTGGGCAGCTTCATCGGCATGGTGGCGGTACCGGCGCTGTCCGACAAGTTGGGCCGCAAGCGCACGATGATCGTGGCGCTGCTGCTCGAACTGGGCGCCCTGCTGCTGCTGCCATCCATCGGCGCGGAGCCGCTGAAGCTCTTCGCGGTGCTGTTCGTCGCCACCTTCATGAATGCCGGGGTCGTTGCCATCACGGTCGGTCCGCTCACCCACCATTCCGTCCCTGCGCGGCTGGCCACCACGGCCACAGGCATCGTGGTCGGCTTGGGTGAGGTGGTCGGTGGCGCCCTTGCACCGGCCGTGGCAGGCGGCATGGCTCAGGCCATGGGCATCGCGGTGATTCTGCAGATCGCGCTGGCCGCAATCGCGGCAGGTACCGTGGTGGTCATTGTGGGGATCCGCGAGCCACGACCGGATGCAATGACAGCTTGAGCCGCTGGGCGTGTCTTGCCCTTGGCGATTGACCTGCATCCGGCATCAAGTGGCCGACGCCAAGCTCAGACCGCTCATGCGGCCATGCCTCATCCTCACTGGCAACTCCGGCTGCTCCAACCGCCAAGTCGCCCAGCAAGGGCGTCATGTCCTCCAGCTGCCCGGCGATCAGATTGCGCTCATCGCCCCCGCGCTGCCATGTGTCCTTGACACCCGAGAGCCGCGCCTGCAGCGATGGCAGGCGCAGTCGCTCCTTGGTTTTCGAGCCAGACCATCACCTGCACATTGTCGGATTCATCCTCCAGCGACACGAACATTCCCCCGTGAACCGTTTCCGGCTGCTCGAGAACTCCCCTCCGTCGCGCGCTGAAGATTCGCAGCCCCGCCTCCACTTTGAGTCCGCCGATCATCCGCAAGCCCAGCCGCAAGGGCGAGGGCTCAGGCAGCCCATCGAGGGTGCAGTTCCAGTCGCTGTGAATCACATCGACCCGCCAGACCTCCACCCCATGCCGCTTCTTGTCCTGCACAACTGGCTGGGGCAGTAGAAGTCATGTCGCAGGTGACGCAGTCCTCGGCCGGGATATCCTGCATGCCAAATGCATATCCCCGGCGCTGGCTCGCGAAGTCACGGCGCTTGCGGAGCGCTGTCAGCATGAGGGAACTGCGTTCAAGGGCAATTCGACCTCGTATCCATCTCAAGCCATGCAGTCGTCACTGCAAACGAATCGCCCTCCCACATGCCCCCAAAGGGGGATGGTGTCGCCTGCGCAGAGCCTGCACGATGTGGTCATGGCACGCTCCCATGAAGTCCAGGTTCTTCTGCTGGCCATGCAGGGCGCCGCCATTGAGGAAATGAGCCTTCTGCTGACACCTGACGATGCCGAGCGGGCCCGGCAGCGAGTCAGCTCACGCCTGAGGGCGATGGTGGCCAGACTGCGCCTGGAGCCTGATGACGACGCGCAGCTTGCCGCAGGTGTGGTGAGCGTGCTATCAAAGATGCAGTCGCGGGAAGCGATTGGAAGCAACTGAAGGTCGATACCCAAGAGGAACCCTGTCTCATTGGGGCCAGCCATTCCGCTCAACGGCAATGGCTCTCACCTCAAGTCGCAGGAGCTCACCGCCATCGAAGTCGAAGACCCCTGCTACACGCACGGCCGTTCCAAGGGGCAGGACTCAGTTTCCATCCTTTCGTAGTCCCTGCAGTGCTGCTCGTTGGCCGGCAGGTACACCAGTCCTGTCACCCCGACACAGTCGGCCAGGTGCGCCACCCGGTCCGGCTGCACAAAGGCAACCAGGATCGGCCCTGCCAGACGGCGCACGCGAATCCGCTCGGTGAGCAACTGGATCGTCAAGCCCCGAAGCTCATGGCGGTTGTCACGATCCAGGTTGCGCACCACGTCTTCCCCGAACACGCTGGCAATTCGCCGATCCAGGCAAGACTTGTCCTGCAGAGCCAGACCCAGCATGTTTGCCCCGGTGGCGCGAAGCAGCCCCAGGCAGTGTTGGTGGGCGTGTCGCAGGTCGACCTCCGCGTCCGCCCCGACCTTGAGATGAAATCGTTGGTATCGACTCATGCGTGACAGTTGAACATTCAATCCGATTCGTCGATGGTAAGCACACGCCCGATGCAGGCTGCATCGAACGAACCCTGTGCACACGGGGGGTGGTCCGCATTCAGCGATGAACCGACCCCCACGTCGGCCCCAGATCTGCTTGCTGCCGCGACGCTCCTCAAATCGGCTCCTCCACCGCCTCCACCAGGCTCGGCCGCGGCCTGGGCAACTGCTCGCGCACCGCGCTGCGATCCGCTATGCCCAGCACCAACCCCACCTGGTCCTCATCGGCCCCGCGGTCGTACATCCTCGACATCAGCGTCAAGCGCGCCGATTGGGTGTTCAGCCCCTTGATGCCGGACAGCCTGAACAGCTTGCGGAAGATCTCCAGCAGCGTCCTGCAGACCTGACGGTTCTGCTGCGGCTCGCCGTTGGGCGTGATGCGGTAGGGAGTCCCATCGGAGGAGAGGAACAGTGCACTCTCCCCGTCCAGGCCCCGATAGGCCGGCGACTCCCCCAACCCCTGCCGCCTGGCCAGACGCTCAGCCAGGTAGGCCTGAAGCGCCTCATCGAGCCGGCTGCTCTGAAACAGCAGCGGCCGCTCCCGCCCGTTGATGGCCGCCTCGGCCCGCAGCCGCGACTGGCGCACCACGCTGCCGTCGGCCAGCAGATAGTCGCTCACCCGCAGACGGGCGACTTCCAGCGGCCTCAACCCGGTCGCAAACAGCAGGTAGTACAGCGCCAGGTCATGCAGAGGTCGGCTGCTGCGCAGACGGATGCGTGCCGCACCCTGGTTGACTTCGGCGGCACTCAGCACCCTTGCGGGGCGGGCGCCGGAGGCGTCCCGCGGCGCAAAGTCATCCAGTGCTCGCAGCACCGCCTCGCGGTGCAGGCGCAGGCGCCTCACGAAGGTGGCGCCCTCCTCCCTCAGCCCGTCCACCCCCACCACCTGCGTCAACTCGACCGCCACGGTCTTGATGCGGCGCTCCACGGCCGTGCGGGTGAGGCCGTGGGCCTGTGCCACCGTCTCATAGGTGCTGCCATGCACGACCGAACGCAGCATGTCGATCGACTGACTCAGGCTGCCCGCATTGCGACGGTGCGTGCCACTGAAGGTGTGTGCAAGTTCATCCATGCCGTCCTCCCTTCGGAACCGACAGGCTCTCGCCGCGACCCCAGCGCGACCGGATGGATGCTGCCCACACAACGACGCGAGAACGACGTGGGAGACCACCCCAGTCCGTGCGACCCCGACGCCGGCCAAGCCCCTTTATCAAAGGGCAGGATGCGGCCAACGGGCATCCCACCAAAGGGGGAACTTTGGGGGTATCAGGTGGTGATCCACCCCCCACAGGTATCCCCCCGGAATGAACCTGCGCTGGTTGCTGCACATGTGGGCGCGAGTCTCGCCGGTGCGGCGATGGCAGACGGACTGTCATGGCTGCCCTCCTTGCTCACCGATCCAGTGATGGACGTCCACGGCCCGCCAGACGGTGACCCGCTCGGAGAGCTTGACCGGCAAGGGGAAAGTGCCGGCCTGGACGCGGCGCCACAGGGTGGACTTGGAGATCGGCACCAGGCCCAGCACCTGCGGCTGACGCAGGAAGCCCGCGACCGGTGTCTGGGCCGGCGTGCTGGAGGGCGCTGGCGCCACCGGCAAAGCTGCGCCCGGGGTTGGTGAACGAAGTGGGGTGGAGTGTGGAGACACGATCGAACCTCCGATCGGCGCGTTGCCGACATCGGGCTTGACCCGCTCTGTTTCGGAGGTGCCAGGTCACGAAGGCTGCCGCCGATGAGGGACCGGTGCATCGTCCGTGTCGCGGTGGTCCCGCGAAGTCGACACGGCGCTGGGGCAAAGGAGTGGACCGAGGGTCCAGGTACGCGGCGACAGGTGCAGCGACGGCAGGTCGCATCACGCACACGAAGATCGGGGCAGGTATCGACTGCAACGCCGACGGGTCCGGCAGGAGGTCATCAGAGTGACCACGGACATCCGCGGAAGGGATCGATCGGGCGATCGATCCAGCACCACCAGCCTAAGGCGCGGGCCTGCCGCGTTCAAGCGCCAGCCCGGCGTCGCCGTCCAAACTGGGCAGCGGTTCAGGCGCTTGAGGTGGCGACTCCGCCTCACCCGGTTCATCGACACCCTGGAACATCCCGTCAATGAACCCATCGGTGACGAGCGGAGGGGCGGGTGCTGCGTCCGCGGCCGGGACCTGTTGCTCATTCGGATCAACTTGCCCCTCCGCATCGATCCCGTCGACCGCCTGGCCCTGCGCCCCGGCAGCCTGACGGGACATCTGGTTCATCCGCCTGCGCAGCGCCGTGGCCTGGCTGCGGGCACCGTTGGCCACGTTGCGCACCTGCCGCTTCAGGGCGGCCCGCTGGCTGTCCAGCTGCTGCGCACTGAGCACCTCGTGGATCTCCAAGGTCTGCAGCAGGGGCATCAGCTGATCGAGCTTGCCCAGCACCTCCAGGTAGCGGCGGCTCAGCGAGGACAGCACATGCACGTCCAGCTCCAGTGGCAGGGCGTCGTAGGTTGCCGGCGCGGTGATGCCATGGGCCCGGAACAGCACCTCAGCCTCATCGATGGCCCGGTTCAGCTTCTCGGTCACCTGTTCGAGCTGGCCACGCAGCGCCAGCTCGATGCGTGTGATCTCGTCGGCATCGATGCGGGTACGGGCGATCACCGAGATGAAGTGGGTGTTCAGCTGCAGGGTGTTGAACATGCGCACGAACAGCCGTTTGCCCTCGGCGCTGGTGAAGCGCACCGGCATCTTGACGCTGGCCGCTTCGATGCGCCGGAAGTCGGCCTGGGCCTGTCGAGCCAGGATGCGGGCGTTGACCCCGCCATCGTCCACCTTGACGATCTGCAGCTCGGCGCTGCCGTTGCTGACGCTCATGCCTGCCTCCTGAAGCGATGCCCCATCGTCCAACGCGAGGCCTGCGACCTCCACCATGAATGGCCCCGAATTGCAGGCGGTTTCGGGATCGGTGGGAGATGAGGCGATGTCCAGGGGTTGAGCCGGGGCTCCAGCGGGACTAAGGTTCTGACCCAGCAGCAGCTGGCCCTGCGTCATCAGGCGAGCCCCGGAGACCCCGGTACAGCAATGCCACCCTGGCACGGCTGCACCCTCTGGCAACGCCATGTTGCCGAATCACGCACCGCAGGCTTTTCAGGCCAGGGATGCGCACCCGCAGCGCCCTGCCCTGTGAAGCCTGTTCCCACCGGTCGCTGGCCCGTCCTTCTCTTATCTGCGCCGGCCTACCTAGCGCCTGCCAGCCTTGTCCAGCCCTTGCGGCAGCCGCCCGTCCAGGTCGGCATCTCATCCACCCTCGGGGGCTCGTCGCCCCGTCGGGTTGCATGTGGCCTCCGCCCTCTCCCGGAGGTTCCATGCTTCTGTCTCAAGCCTGTCATCGCGGTCATGACGCTTTCCCCGGCTTTGCCGATAGCCTGTTCCCACCAGGCCCTGATCACCCCTCCGACTCAGGCGACGCTGCGGCGGAGGCTGGCGCCGAGCCGCCCTTTGAATGGAGCGACGAAGAAATCGTCCTGCTCCATTGGCGCCTGTTGCAGGAGATCGAACGGCTGACCGATCCGGCCACGCCGCTGGAAGAGAAGCTCGACACCCTGCGCTGGGTCTTCACCGAACGGCACAAGGAGGACCGGCCGTTCTCCTTCGTGCGCTGTCTGCACGTGGTGGGCTGCAGCCCGTTGTCACCGATTGCCTACTGCGGTCTGGTGGATGCGGAGGTGCTGCGCGACCACATCCGCGCCGGTCTTCATCACTGGCTGGGCGCCACGCTGCAGCGCTACCCCCTGTGGGTGCGCGAGGCCATCGCCCAACGTCCCGAATGGGTCGAGTCGCAGTTGCTGCGCAACCCGCAGTGGCTCAACGAACAGGTGCTGCAAGTACGTCTTCAGGGCGACCTGTTCGCCTGAGTCGTGCCGAGGGCCCCGTCATCCGACTTCATTCGCCTTCCTCCAAGGAGCACACCATGCCCCAGTTCACCTGTGAACACCCGCTGCCGCTGCGGCTGTGCCAGGTCACGCCTGACGACGACCTCGGCGAGTTGGTGCAGACCCAGGAAGTCCGCACCGGCCGCAGCGGCCGGCTCTTCCTGATCCTCGGTGCCGAGCGCCTGCCCTACCAGGTGCACAGCCTGCCGGTGGGCGCCCATCTCGGGCTGCGCATCGACCGGCTCGACGCCCAGGGCCGTCCACTGCATTCCCAGTGCCTCACCCGCGCTGCGTTGCCGCGCCACGCCCTCGGCGAGGCGCAGGCCACCGGCCAGTTGTTCACGCCGTCGCTGCCGTAAGCAGCCGACCGCTCTGCCCTCTGTGCTCTCCCCCTCCCCGCGCGGGCCCGACCCGCCGGGTGCGGGCCGGCTCGGGGCCTGTTCCCTCCACTTGTTGATCGAGGAGTTCCCATGAACATCCAGGTTCGCATCGATGCCGCTGGTGCCCTGCGCAACCAGCGTTTTGCTTTTGCACACCGCGACACCCTCGTGGTCGAGCTGCTGCAGAACGCCCGCCGCGCGGGCGCCACGCGCATCGAGCTTCACTTCGACGCTGCAGCCCGCCGCCTGAGTGTGGCCGACGATGGCTGCGGCATCGACGACTTTCAGACCCTCTTGACCCTGCACCAGTCGGGTTGGCAGGCCGAGTCCATCCACGAGGAGCATCCCTTCGGGGTAGGCTTCTCGAGCTGTCTGTATGCGGCCGAACGCTGCATCGTTCGCTCCAAGGGTTGGCGCATCGACTTCATGACCGAAGCGGCGCTGGCGCTGGAGCTGATCGAGGTCCAACCCGATACCACCTCGTCCGGGCGTCCAGGCTGCCAGGTCGAACTGCACGGCGTCCATTTGGTCGAGCTGGAGCAGCGCATCGAGAGGCTCTGCGAAGGCTTTCCGGTGCCCATCCATTTCAATGGGCGGGCACTGGAACGACGCTACGCGATCGACCGGCTGCAGGCGCTGCCGACCCCGGTCGGCCTGGTGCACTTGGCGGGCCGGCACGACGGCAGGTGCAGCCGCGAGTCCCTGGTCTACCTGCAAGGCATCTGTGTGTTGCGCCCGATCTGGTGGGACGCCGACCGGGTCAACATCGTCCACCTGGACGCAGCTCAGTTCCTGGCTCGCCTGCCCGATCGGATGAGCCTGTTGGATGAGGACCTGCAGTGCCCGCGCATCCAGGCCGCGCTGGGGTCTGCCTGGCGCGAAGCCCTGGTGGCGGCCAAGGCCCGGCTTAGTGCCGAGCGCTTCGTCGCTGCCTATTTCCAGGTGATGCGACAGTGGGGTCACCGGGACCTGCTCAACGACCTGGACCTGCTGCCGGCCGAGCTTTGCCAGGCCATCGTAGGCTATCCGCACCAGCAGGCCGACGGCGCCTGCGACTTCCTTCAGGCACTCGACCGCGCCCCGTCACGGGCGGCCATTGAGGGCGGCAGCTGCACGTTGGTGAACCTGGGACCGCTGGACGAGTTCAATGCGGCGCGCTGGATGTTCGCCCGCCATCGAGGCCACCTGGTGGTCGATGCGGTCTGGCTGGACCCTGGGCACTGGGCGCATCGCTGCATCCAGGACCTGGAATCGCAGGAAGTGGAGCTGCAGGCGATCGATGAACACACCCGCAGCAGCTTCGAGGGCCGCTGGCTCTGGGCGCCGGTGGTGCTCTGCGACAGGCTGCGGATCCAATCGGGGGACATCAGCACAGAGGTCTCGTCTGAAGGCGTCGGCCATGACGGCACGCTGTACATCCCGGCCGGCGAAGCCAGTGGTCGCGCGCTGCGGCAGCTGTCGCGCTACCTGGATGAAAACGACCTGTCGCTGGACCACGAGCTGGGCGAGGACCTGCAGGCGCTGGCCGACCTGCTGCGCCGGTTGCGCTCCACCGACCCGGTGCAGACCTTCGACTCGCTGCTGGCCGAGCTGCGGCTGGGGCAGTACCCGCTGCTGCAGGGCCGCAGCTTCCGGGTGTCGATCGGCATCGGGAACGGCAACGGCAACGGGGATCAGCCCGGCCACACGGTGGAATGCGCTCCGGTCATCGACGCTCCAACAGAGTTTTCGGGAGACTCGCATGCTGCGCACTGACGCTGCTGCCTCGGCCGCCCGCCTGGACGCGGTGCGGCTGCGGGCCCAGGGCCGCTGGAGCGAGATCCTGCCCCGACTGGGTGTGGACCCGCGCTGGCTGTCCCGACGCAACCAGCCCTGCCCACGCTGTGGCGGCACCGATCGCTACCAGTACACCGACAAGTTCGGCGAAGGCAACTACCACTGCCGGCACTGCGGCCCCGGCGGCGGCTTCAAGCTGCTGCAGGCCACCACCGGGATGGGCTTTGCGCGTGCGCTCCGGGAAGTCGAAGCCTGCGTGGGGCTGCTGCCCCTCGTTCCTGCTGCAACGGCGCAGGCCCCGGCACCTTCTTCGGCCTCCATGAAGCAGTTGGTGCAGCGCATCTGGGACGAAGCCGCCCCAGTGACCCGCGGCGACGCGGTGGATCGCTACCTGAGCGGGCGAGGCCTGGTGCTGCCGGAATTCCCGGCGGTGCTGCGCTTTCATCCTGCTCTGGGCTACTACGCCAAGGACGAGGCCGGCCGGTCGCGACGTGTGGCCGAGTACCCGGCGATGTTGGCCTGCATCCAGGGGCCGGATGGCCAGGCCGTGACGCTGCACCGCACCTACCTGGACGGCGGGGGCAAGCTGCATGCGGCCGATGCCAAGAAGGTGCTCTCCGGCGGCCTGCATGGCGCCGCGGTGCGCCTGTACGAACCGGGCGAAGGCCTGGCGATTGCCGAAGGCATCGAGACGGCGCTGGCGCTGCACCTGGCCACCGGCAAGCCGGTCTGGGCAGGCCTGAACGCCGGCAACCTGGACAAGCTCTGGTTGCCTGCCGGGCTGCGGCGAGTCGATGTCTACGCGGACAACGACGCCGACGGCGACTTCGCGGGGCAGTGCGCTGCCTTCGCGCTGGCCCGTCGGCTGCGTCGCGAAGGCCAAGGCGAAAGCGACCGACAAGTCAGGGTCTTCGTGCCCCGACATGCAGGCGCCGACTGGGCCGATGTGTGGTGCCGGCGCTCGCTGATCACTGGGGCGCCGGGTTGAAGTTTCCGATTTGACTTTCTCCACTGGCAGCTGTCAGGCCAGGCGCTGCGGGCCCCCACCCGAGCGCAAAGACAGCCTTGAAGCACGCCGTGCGGCCCCTTTGGGGATGAAGCACGGCCCGGGCCGGACCCACGGCCCAGACATGACCTTGCCCTTCATTTCATCCACCCCGCGGGGTTCCCCCGCGATGGCGGCGGGCCCCGCACTGTTTTCTCACGAGGAGCCTCACATGAAACACGGACGCAGTCTCATCAGCCTGGCCCATGAACTGGAGCGCCAGCAAAGCGCCAAGAAGGACCTGCTGGTCCCTTCGCAGCGCCTGCAGCATTGCACCGAGTCGGGTGGCCACACCCACCTGCTGGTGGAGGACGGCCCCAGCCCCACCCGCTATGGCCTGACCACCCTGGCGCGCCGCCAGCTAGCCGAGAAGCTGAAGATCCCCTTCGCCTACTTCGAGCGCATGCGCGAGGAGCAGCCCGAGCTGCTGGACCACAACGTCAACACCTGGCTGCAGGAAGACGGCGAGCGGCGCATGCTGCGCACGCTGGATGGAACCGTGCGGGCGGTCCTGTCGGACCGCTACCGCCGGCTGGACAACCACGAACTCGCCGAGAGCGTGCTGCCCATCCTGATGCAGGTGCCGGACTTGCGCTTCGAGTCGATGGAGTTGACCGACACGCGCATGTACCTGAAGTGCGTCACCCCGCAGCTGAGCTGCGAGATGGCGCCGGGGGACGTGGTGCAGGCCGGCCTGGTGATCTCCAACTCGGAGGTCGGCCTGGGCATGCTGTCGATCCAGCCGCTGCTGTACCGGCTGGTCTGCCGCAACGGCCTGATCGCCGCCGACCACACGCTGCGCAAGACCCACGTGGGTCGCTCGCTGGCGGTGGACGAGCCGGCGGCCTCGGTGTTCCAGGACGACACCCTGCGCGCCGACGACCGCGCCTTCTTCCTGAAGGTGCGCGACGTTGTGCAGGCCACCGTCTCGGAGACCGTGTTCCGCCAGGTGGCGGGGCGGTTTCAGCGCACGCGCGAGCTGGAGCTGACCGGCGACCCGACGCGCAGCGTCGAGGTGCTGGCGCAGCGCCACAGCCTCAACGAGGCCGAACGCATCGGCGTGCTGCGCCATCTCGTCAGCGGGGCCGACCTGTCCGGCTACGGGTTGGTCAACGCCGTCACCCACTACAGCCAGGAGGTGTCGTCCTATGACCGCGCCACCGAGTTGGAGGCCCTGGGCGGCAAGCTGGTGGAGCAGTCAGCCACGGAGTGGAAGGCGCTGTTGTCGCCCGCCTGAGTTCAGCAGACCTGCGAACCCCCGCTGCGGCACACCGTTGCCGCAGCGGAGTGCCTTCCCGGGTCCTGTCGGGCTAGGCGCCTCTCCGCAGGCGAACGCAATGCTGTCGCCTCACGGGCGCTTGAGTGTGGCGTTCAGAGCTGGGAACCTGAGTTGCAAAAACCACCATTCCCACGAAACAAGCAGTTACATATTCTGAATCCAGGGACAGGTTTCACTGCAACACGAGTGCATCACCACTGGGAGACGACCCATGAGTCACCTGACACTGACCGATGTCGAGTGGATCAATCTGCAGATCCTCACCAGCATTCACGCGGCCGTTCAGGCCGATGCGGCCGAGGCCTGCAGCCGGTACGGGCTGGACACCGCCCTGGCCGACCACCTGCGCGAGCTGCATCTGGATCAACTCTGGTCGCTGATCCTGCAGGTGGGCGACAACTCCCTGTTCCCTCCCCGGCCGGACCTGCTCGCCCTGATCAGTGCACCCGCCGTGCTTGCCGGCCCGCTCGCCCTGGTGCACCAGCGTCTGCAGCCACGGGTTCGCTCCCTTCCCGCGGAGTTCGGCCGTGCGCAGCCGCGGTGATCGCCACCTGCAGGCCGTGCGACTGGCGCGCGAGCTGGCCCTGTTGGGAGCCCGGCTGAAGACCATCCACGCCGTGACCGGCCTGCCACCGCGACAGGTGCAGTCGCTGTTCTTTCCGGACGGGTTGACCATTCCGCGCGGCCGGGCGCCGGACTCGGTGGAGTGGTTCCACGGTGCCAACCTGATCCTGCGCGCCGACGCCTGTCTTTTTGGGGTCAAGTATGAGCAGCTGCGCCAGCAGGGCCTGGCTGCGGGCGACGCGCTGCTGTGCGCCTACCGCGCCTACCAATGCGTCACGCGATCCCCCAGCCGCATCAGCATGGACCGCGCCTTCAATGTGGCCTCCTACCTCGACGGCATCTGGCTGGCCCGCGAACCTGCGCTGTCGGTGAGCCACTGCAGCCACTGCGGCTGCGCTCACCTCACTGCCATCGGAACACCGGCCGTGCACAGCAACGGTTGCCCGTTCTGCCGGCTGCTGGAGCGCTTCCATCACGACCCTCGACTTCAGGTGGCGTACCGGGATCGCAGCCGGCCGTTGCCGATCGATGCGGATCGCCTGAAGGCTTGGCCACAAGCGCCACAACGTCGGGCCGCATGAGGTCGGCATGCCCTCCATCGACTGCTCTGCCGTTGCCGCAGATCCCTGGCCAGGGTCCGACGCAGGACTTCGGCGCCTGCCTGTGGTGGCAATCGACTCCTTGCTCGCGGCACAAGCGGGCTGGCTCACCCGCATTCGGCTGGCGCACGGTGGCGGCATCGCTGGTTTTGAAGCGGAGCTGCTGCCGCTGATCCAGCGCTACGCGAGCTGTGTGCACCTGTTGCCAGCAGCCTCCGAGGGGCCCTTCAGCGAAGCAGGAGGACTGTTCCAGCTCGGACTGCAGACGGCATTCTTTGCGCTGCAAGGCACCGATGCCCGAATTTTTGCAGGACCTTCGTCGCTGACCACCCGCCAGCAGCTGGAGCCGCGCTGGCGCCTGGCCACCTTTGCGGCCGGGCTGTGTGGCGAACTTCATCGGGTGGCCGACCGGCTGGAGGTCAGTGACGAAGCCGGTCAGCAGCGCTGGCATCCCCTGCTGGAGCCGTTGGTGGACTGGCTGCAGCGGCAGCAGATGCGGCACTACCAGTTCCGCTGGCTGTCTCGCAGACCGTCCGCGCGCAGCCTGGGCCTGTTCCTTCTGCCTCAGGTGTTGCCGCAGGCACTGCTGCGTCAGTTGGCCGAAGGCCATGACCTGGTCTTGCCGCATCTGATGGCCAGTGTCAGCGGGGTGCCGGTTTATCCGGAACCCAATGTGCTGGACGCCCTGGTGCGGCGGGCACTGTGGCTGTGTCTGCAGCAGGGCAGATCGCCTTCCAACACCGGAGAAGACCCGGCCTGGGCGGACGAGGTGCTGCAGCGCGAGCTGATCGATGGGATGCGTCAATTGGCGGCCAGCGACCCGGGCTGGGTGGTCAACCGGGAGAAGTCCCGCCTCTGGTGGGCAGCCGATGGCGCCTATGTGGTCTGGCCCGGTGGGGGTGAGGACGTGCTGCGCCTGCTCACCGCCAGCGGTCTGATCGATCTGCCCAGAGGGGCGAAAGAGGCCGCCGAAGTGTTGCTGCGTTCCGGCGCGGTGGAACCCCGACCAGATGGGTCTGAGCTCTGGTCGATCCGCCCACCCGGTGGACGGGGCGCGCTGGACGCACTCAAGCTGCGCCACCCGGGCCAGGTGGGGCTGGGAACAGACTCAGCGCCGGCGATGCCGCTGGCGGATGAGTTGTGCACCCGCTCTGCGCCCGCTGCGGCGATCGCCGTGCCTCGAAGGCCGATGGAAGCGTTCGCTCCTGCACCTGCCGCCACTCCACCCGACTCCAGCGCAGAGGAGCTGTTCGCGCAGGCCACAGCCTCTGCGATGCCAACTTCTCCCACCGAACAACTGACTTTGCTTGAGGACAGCGCTGCGCCCACGTCCGAGGGGGTCCCGTCGCCTCCAGAGCCGACCTGGGTCCTCGACGCACCGCTGCGGCTGAGCCCCGCCATCCGCAGCGCCCTGGCTGTGGCGCTGGCCTCCCCTGCCCTGCAGCCGCAATGGGGAGCACGGGCGAGTGAGCCACAAACACCGTCACCGCTGTTTGTGCCGCTGTCGGCGTTGAGCGGCACCGGCCCTCAACCTGCCGCCATCCTGCGCGCACTGCGCGAGGCCGGCATGCTGGAGGTGGCAGCGGGAGAAGCGCCGACGGTGCAGCGGATGCTGGATGGGGTCTCTGTCCCAGGGTTGCTGCTCTCGGCCCGGTACCTCAGGCAGCGCATAGATGCCTGCTGAAGGGAGATCCAGCCATGCTGCTGCGCCCCTACGAGATGCCCTGGCGGCCTGCCTACGAAGGCCTGGCCGGGCTGGCCTGGATGGCGGCTGGGCTTGGCACCGCCGCGGCCGCCGCACTGCATCACCTGCCGTTGGATCTGGCCTGGGTCCTGAGCCTGGGGTGCCTAGTGATGGCAGTGCTGCGGCTGGTGCAGGCGAACCAGGTGCTGAGGCAGCGAGCGGCCCTGCTCGGGCAGGGCATCGAAGTGCGAACAGCCACTGAGGTGGCGCAGTGGTGTCGTGATCCAGCGCAGGTCTTCCTGGGGTTCGGCTTCGAGTGGCGCCCCGTGCATGCACAACGGCTGTACGAACTGGCCAAGATCGATCCGCGCGAGCTTGCAGTGCCCCGATGGGTGGCAGGCTGGCTGGGTCAGGGGCGACACCCGCAGCCGGATTCCGAGATCGGCCTGCCCTACATCCACGGGGTAGAGCCGCGGGAAGGGCCGCTGTACCGGCCGCTGCAGAACTTCGAAGGCGGCACGCTGCTGGTGGGCACCACCCAGTCCGGCAAGGGGGTGGCACTCGCGCACCTCGTGACGCAGGCGGTGCGCCGCGGGGACGTGGTGGTGGTGATCGATCCCAAGAACAGCCACCGTCTGAAGCGGGTGGTGCAGCGCGCCTGCACCGACTGGCGCGAGCCGGACACCTTCCTGGAGTTCCACCCAGCGTTTCCGGAACGGGGGGTGCGGCTGGACTTCATGTTCAACTGGCAGAAGCCCACCGAGATTGCCTCGCGCATCCAGTCGGTGATGCCGCCGGACACGGCCGGCACCTTCTCCGCCTTCGGCTGGGATGCCGTCAACGTGGTGGTGCAGGGGCTGATCGAGCTGGAGGAGCGGCCCAACCTGGCCAAGCTGACGCAGTTCATCGAGGGCGGTATCGAGCCGGTGCTGGAAGCCAGCCTGCAGCGCTTCTATGCCCGGGTGCTGGGGGCCGACTGGCGGGACCGACCGGAGATGCGCCGGTTGCTGCAGGAGGCGCAGCGTGGCAGCCTGAAGCGGCCTTCGGAGGCCGCAAGTGCGGACCTGATGGCCTATGTGGGCTACTACGAGCAGCACCTGCCGCAAAACCAGCGCCACAAGGTACTGGACGCCCAGGTGCGCACCTTCCGGCACAACCGCGAGCACTACCAGAAGATCACCGCCAACCTGCTGCCGATCCTGTCGATGCTGACTTCCGGGGACCTGGGCCACAGCCTGTCGCCGGATCCCTTCGATGCCACCGATCTGCGCCCGATCATGAACTTCGAGAAGATCGAGCGCGCCGGCCATGTGCTCTACATGTGCCTGGATTCGCTGCCCGATCCCTCGGTGGCCTCGGCCATCGGCGCACTCGCCTTGGCGGACATGGCTGCTCGCACTGGCATGCGCTACAACCTGGGCCAGTACCGGCGCATCGCGCTGTTCGTCGACGAGGTGGCCAATGTGATCAACCAGCCGCTCATCGAGATCCTGAACAAGGGCGCCGAGGGCGGCATCTACACCACCTGCGCGATGCAGACCCTGGCCGACCTGGCCCGCCGCCTGGGCAGTGAGGACGCCGCGCGCATGGCGCTGGGCAACCTGAACAACCTGATCGCGCTGCGCAGCAAGGACCGCCCCACCCAGGACTTCGTGGTGGAGACCTTTGGCAAGACGGCCATCCACACGCTGCGTGTGGGCAGCAGCCAGGGCAGCGACACGCACCTGGGAGACTTCTCGGCGAGCCAATCGGCACAGCTCTCTGAAAGCCTGGAGGAGCGTGTGCCTGCCGACGTGCTGGGCAAGCTGCCGAATCTGCAGTACTTCGCCTCGGTGTCGGGCGGGCGCATCCTGAAGGGGCGCTTCCCGATCCTGGATCCGGATCAGGGTGTGACGCAGCCTCAGTCGCGGAGCACCCGATGATTCGGGCAGTCGTTGTCGCATCGCTGAGCGCCTTGCTGCTGTTGGTGCTCTACCTGCCGTCAGCCCACCCTCCTGAGCAGTTCGTAGCGGTGCTGCGCGAGGAGCACCAAGCCACGGTCGAAGCCTGGGGGTGGCAGCCTGCTGAGTCGATCCTGGAAAGGACGCTGCGCTGGCAACAGGTTTCCGATGGCTGGGCACCTCTGCCGACCAAGGCTGCCGCGGCACCCATCCCGGTCGACCCCATGGCTGGGGCCGTCGGGCAGGAGATGAACGCTGTGCAACAGCGCCTGCTGCGCAACGACTACTTCCGCGCCATCGATGCCCTGGTGCTGCTGGCCACGCATCGCCTGGCCGCGCTGCTGCACTGGTGGCCAGGCCTGTTGCCTGTCGTCGTGGCCAGCTGGATCGATGCGCTTCAGCGGCGCCGGGTGCGTGCCCGTGTCCTGGCAGGCAACCGCCCGGAACGCTTTGCACTGTGGGGCAGCCTGTGCGTCGGGATCGCCTGCGCCGGGTGGCTAGCGATGGTGTGGCCGGTCGCGCTGCCACCAGTGCTCTGGCCTGGGCTGGCGGTGGCGGTTGCGGGGACGACGAGCCGGGCTTGGGGGTGGTACAGGGTGTAGTAGGGCATCCGGCGCCGGCAGAGTGCATCCTCAAAAAGGTTGGCGAAGGTGGCGTTGACCCGCTCCACTCCAGCCCGGTTGTTGGAGCCACAGCCTTCAGACCCGGCGGCGCTGGAACGAGGATGCGTCCGGGCGTGCACCTCCTGCAACCGACCGATGGTCACGTGCGTGTAGATGTGTGTAACCCAGCATTGCCTGGTTGACGGTCTCCTGCTGCTTCACCTCGGAACGGCGAGAGGGAAACAGGTCATCAGCACCTTCTTGGCCAAAGAAGCCGCACCTTTTCAACCGCCCGCCCGCCAGCGTGCCATCCAAGACGGGCCTTGTGAAGGCGGTGCTGCCCCGCCCCCGAGGGGGCCCTTTCAGACGCTGCCGGCACGTAACCATCCCTTTCGCCGACGTCACCCCTGTGGGTTTACAGCAGTGCAACACCCTGGTTGACAGTCCCGACATAGGTATGAGTCCCAGTCGACGTAAACCGCGCAGCGTACAACCCCGGTCGTGGGTCTCGAAAATTTCTTTGCAAATCAAGCACTTGTCACCTGGAACGTGGATTGCGTAATAGCACCGTTAGGTGAGCCGGTGCGCCGCCTGGCGAGAGGAGACGACATGCTGACGATCGAGGAAGGCAATCTGGCAACCCGCCGCCCAGTGCGTGCACTGGCCTCCGGCGTGCCGCGCATCACACCCATCCACGACCCCGTGGACAAACGGCACTGCGACCTCAGCTTCAGCATCGACACCGGTGGCCGTCAGAGCTTTCGCGTCTTGATCACGCGTGACCGAGCCCTGTTCTCTCCCTCGCAGGCAGGGGCACGCAATGCGTCGAACTTCTATGACAGCCAGCGTGATGGGCTGCTACACGACGATGGGCCACCCTGCTTTTTCCTCGTGCCCCGCAGCGTACTGCACGCAATGCTCCCGGCGCCACGGCTGTACTACACCGTCATCGCCTATGACGACAGCAACGGCGCCCGCGCCGTTTACGGCCACCCGCCGGAGAAGTTGGCGACCGAGGCACCCTCGGTGGCACTGGCCAGCGATTTGGCCGGCAGCCTGTCGCTGATGTTCGGAACGCCGGTGACACGGTTGTTGCAGGTCAGCGCAATCCAGTCGCTGAACCTGGCCGAGGAAGAAGTCGGCGAGGACCACGAGACCAGTCTGCCCGAGTCCATCGGACTCATGGTCGATGACGATGGGGCCTACGACCAATTCAATGCAGCCGACAACTACGAAAGCGATAACAACGACAACGTCTACCAGCAAGCTGCCGCGCTCGATGCAGACGGGGAAAGCGACGGTGTCGATGATGGTTACGGTGACGGCCAGGACCTCGCGCATATCTATGCAAACAACGATGTGTGGCGCGAGCCTGTGCTGGAAGGCAGCGAAGCTGCGGCATTCGCGGCGCCTGCGCCCGAGGCCGACTTGGGCGACATCTGGGGCGGTGGAACGACCGCAGGCGAAGACGAATACGACGACGGATTCGGCACCTCCGAGCCGCCAGCCCAGGCCTATCAGGAACAGGGCGAGGATGTCGAGCCCGCTGCCCCGGCGCAGGCCTCTGACGCTTGCCGCATGTGCAGTTACGGCGACGACGCGGCTCAAGCCTTCGATGCCCCGGCAGGCGATCCTCTGCCCGAGATGCTGCCGGACGAGGAAGCAGACGGTGTCCACCCTGCGCAAGCGGGACATGACGACAACGCCATTGAGTTGGAATCGGCTCAGAACCTGCCCTATGACGACTCCTATGGCGTCGATTACTCCGACGAACAGAGCCAACTGCAGGCGGCGCCGGGAGCCATGCGCGTGCCCTTCGACATCGAGGCCTGCAAGGCCATCCTGGCGCGCATCGCGCCCTATGAATCGGGCGGCGATGGCTTCGCGCGCACACTGGAAGACGCCGAGTTTGCCGGTCGCTTTGGAACCGGCCATCCGGCCCACCAGCGCTACCACCTCGGCTTGACCTTTGGCGCCTTCCCCTTCGTACAGGAGCAGGGGACGCTGGGACAGTTGCTGGCTCTCATGCGCGAGCGCGACCGATCCACCTTCGATGCGACCTTCCCAGAAGCCGACAAGCTGATCGCCGTCACCAATGCGTCGGCCGGTCCGCGCGCGTGGGAGTCGCCCGACGGATTCTCGCCCAGGCTGCGCCCGGTGGGTGGCAGACTTCTATGGCAGGAACCATGGCTGACGCGCTTCAAGCGTGCCGCCACTCACCCACCCTTCCAGGGCGCCCAGAATGAGATGGCAGCGCGCCTGTACGTGCAGCCTGTTCTGACGGTGGCTCGGCAGATCGGTCTGGATTCCGAACAAGGCCTGACGCTGTTGATCGACCGTGCCGTGCAGTTGGGCGCGGCGGCCGCACTGGCGCTGGTTCTCGACGCGGCCACGCCGGTGGAGACGCCAGCGCTGCGCCAGCAGGCGCTGGGTGGCCTTGGCCATCAGGACTTGGCCACCTTCCAGCGCGCCGCGAATCTGCCGGTCACGGGTACTTGGGACGTGTCCACTCATGCGGCACTGATCGCCGCGCTGCGCACCAGCCCGCGCAGCCCGGTGCCGGTGCTTGGTTGCAACGAGATCGTCGCAGCCCTGCTGCGTCACGCTCAGGGCATGCCCTGGGCCGAACGCATGGCGCGGCTGCGCGACGCCAGTCCGGCCACGCGACTGTTCCAGCTCTGACTGCGGAATTGCCGCCGTGCGAGCCGAACTGTCCTCCACCGTCCCGCTTGGCGAAGGCCATGAGGTGGCAGCTGTGCGCCAATTGGTCCAGGTGCTGCAGAAGGCCCCAGCCTACCGCGCGCTCAACAACGAGGCGCGGCATGAGTTCGACCGTTCGCTGGGCAGCATCCAGCAGGTGCTGGGTATGCCGCCCTTGGCGCACCAGATGGCGCCCGATCTGCGCTCGCAGCTGTCGCCAGGCGGCGCTTCGACTCCTGCCACCGCCCCAACGCCTGCAAGCAGCGGCGCCATCAACCCGGGCACTGCATCTCCCCCTGCACAGGCTGTCCAGGGCACAGGCCCGGTGGGCCGGGTAGGAGAGGTCGCTCGCGCCACGCTCAACGCCATCGATTTCCCGAGTTTCGTCGCCTCGCTCATCCAGGGCACTTTCCAGGCCATTGTCGATGCGTCGATCCAGCAGATGGAGGCCTACGCCGAGTTGCTGAAGAATGTGGCCGGCACTGTCGACAGGTTCATGGGCGACAACGTGTCGGACGGCATGGCCAAGGACTACCTTGCCGACCAATACAGCGGGGTGCTCGGCCGCGACACACGCGGGGGTACGGCCAAACTGGTGGTCAACCCGAACGCGGGCGCCCTTCCCAGCTTCTTCAAGGATCTGGGATTCGAGAGCGCTGACCAACTGAACGAGCAGAGCCTCAACGAGGTGGTGGTGCCGGCCACACGGCGCCAAATGGCCGAACGGCGCCAACAGACGCTTGCGACGATGGTGCTGATGGGCATCAACCGCGTGATCGTCAAGGACGGCGAGATCAGCGCCAAGCTGATGTTCCACATCGACGCCACCGAGTCGACCAATATCAAGTTCGATCAAAACAAGGTCACCAGCGGGAACATGAGCGGCACTGCCGGCCGCAGCCCGTTCGGCGCCACCAGCGTCATGGTCAATACGACCAGCTTGAACGCTCAGAGCGCCATCAACGTGCGCGCCGACCTCACCGGCCAAGTGACTGTGCGTTTTGCCAGCGAGACATTTCCGCTGGAGCGCTTTGCCGATTCGGCCGCGATTCAGCTGATCAACAACAACGCCAAAGTGCCCGCGCTTTCGGCCCCTGCGCCCGGCACGCTGCCGCCGGGCCAGCCGGTGGTGCCGGGATCCCCGCTGCCCACCCTTCCTTCACCGACGCTGCCGGCCCCATCTGCGCCGGCGGTGACCGCGCCGAGGCCGGTGCCGGCGCAAGCCCTGGCCTTTGACCCCTGGGCACCGGTCGGGAGCGTGTCGTGAGAACCGAGCTGGCAGACACCCTGCTGCAGCTGTTCGAGGGGATCGGCACGGCGCCGGGCTCGGGCTTGGTGGTTACCGAGGTCGAGGTCGTCATGCCGCTCGAAGTGAGTGCCGCGACGCGCGGCGAGGAACTCGTGTTTCTGGCGCAGCCGCCGCATTCGCGCTGGGAGGCGGGCTTCCTCCCGCCGGTGCAGCGGCTGCACCTGAAGCTGGCCCTGGAGGAGCGATGACTTGGCCGATCGCCACAACCCTGCCGGAACCGGATTCATGGTCGAGGAGTTCATCACCTCGATCACGACCCAGCTCGACCGCGTGCAGGACGCGCTGCGCATCAAGGCCGTCAACCGCCCGCTGACATACGCCCTCAAGGAACTGCATCTGGAGCTCAAGGTGTTCGTTGACATGGATCCCCAAGGACAGGTGTTGCTGCGCGCCGCCGGCCCCAATGAGGCGGGCGCCAGCACCCTGGCCATGGACTTCACGACCATCACCAAGCCCATGATCGAGGAGAACACCATCTCGCTGGCCGCCAGCCGCTCGGCCCCGCTGGACAGCCTTGGCCTGAAGCCAGAAGAGCAGATGAAGCTGGAGCGACTGGGCGTGACCAACCTTGCGCAGCTGGAACGGCTGAAGGGCTCCACTGGCGTCAACACCGTGGCCCGCATGGCCGACGTGCCCATCGAACGTCTGCGCCGCGCGCTGCAGGCCGGGCAGCCACGGCTTGGCGGCGTGGTGGCACCGCGGCCGCCCGTGGCCATGCCTGCGCCCGTGCAGGTACCACCGCCCCCGCCGCGCCAGCCTCAGCCGCGGCCGGCGCCCGTGTTCACACCTGGACCCCGAAGGCTGCCGGTGCACTCACTGCGACCGCTGAGCTTGGACGACGAGCCCCCCTTCCCTGAAGGCCAGGCCGCCTTACCCGACCCGGCCGCGGTGCTGGAAGTGCATCCCTCCACCCGCAGTCTGGCGCTTGGCGGAAGCCACCTGCTGCACGAGGGCTATCCGCCCGAGGTGCGCCTGAATGGCGAGGCGCTGGAGATCGAGGAGCTGGACGACGATCGCCTGGTGGTGCGCCTGCCTGAGCATTTCGAGCCGGGTGCGCTGGAGGTGCGGCTGGGCGACCTGGAGCCGCACTGCTACGCGCTGGTTCACCCCTTCAGCGCCGAAGCCTACGCCGAACCCTACGTCGAAACCACCGACCCCTGGGCACCCGCTGGAGGCCGCGCATGAAGCGCGAAGGCTTCCTCACACTCACGCTGCGCAGCGGAGTGGCCGCGGCCGCGGTGCCGGCGCACCTGGATTGCCTGTCCGGCGCCGGACGTCCCAGCCCGCGGCTGGATGGCGGGCGCATCGACGCGCTGCTGGCCCGCGCTGCCGACGGCGCGCGCTTCCGCCGCATCTTCCACGCCCGCCGTTCGCTGGGCCGGCCGGGCGAGCAGCACGTGGGCTTTGACGACACCGAAGAGGCGCTGGGCCTGTCGCGCAGCTACCAGGTGGAACTGGGCCGCAGCGACGCCGCCGCCTACGTACGCGAAGCGCTGCGCGATCTGGGCCCCGTGGAACACTGCGAAGAGCAGCAGTTGGCCTACGCCCCACTCGATGCCCATGCCCTTGCCGGTGCCGATGCGGGCCACCCACCGCGCCGCCGCGTCACACAGGCCCAGGCCCGCGCCGCGCAGCAGCGCATCCGTGCGCCCGAAGCGCTGGCGCTGGAGCCGGGCGACCCGACCGTGACCGTGGCCATCGTCGATACCGGCGTTGTGGTGGGCCACCCCGAACTGCAGCGCCGCTGCATGGCCGGTTACGACACCGTCGACCTGGGACTGGGCCGCCTCAACGACAACATGCGGCTGGTGGGCGACTCGCGCGGCTGGGACTACAACCCCTACGACGAGGTGGGCCACGGCTGCCTGGTGGCCGGCATCGTCGGCGCGCGCGGCTTCCGGCTGCCGCCCGGCCTGGCCGGCCTGGCGATGCTGCTGCCCATCCGCGTGCTGGCGGCGGCGCGGCGCGAGGCCGGCGGCGCGCGCCTGGTGGGCGTTGGCGCGCTGCCGGATATCGACGCCGGCATCAAGGTCGCCGTCGACCTGGGTGCCACGGTCATCAACATGAGCCTGGGCTCGCCGCGCGACGAGGCCGACCCACACGCGGCGCTGCCGCACCAGGCTGTAGCGCGCTACGCGCTGGCGCGCGGTTGCGTGCTGGTGGCCGCGGCCGGCAACAGCGGCCGACGTGAGCAGTTCTACCCGGCCGCCCTGCCAGAAGTGATCGGGGTCGGGTCGGTCGACGCGCTCGGCCAGCGCTCGCGCTTTTCCACCTGGGGGCCCCAGATCGCGCTGTGCGCGCCGGGCGAGGGTATCGTGGGTGTTGGCCGCCACGGTTACCAGGCCAGCTCTGGCACTTCGTTTGCGGCGCCCTTCGTGGCCGGCGCTGCGGCGCTGATGATCGCACGCGCGCGCCGGCTGGGTCGTGCGATCGACGCTGCCGGCGTGCGCCGGCTGCTGTGTTCATCCGCCCAACGCCTGCCGGGACCAGCCGAGGAAGTCGGCGCCGGCCTGCTCGATTGCCGCGCGGCGCTGCAAGCGTTGGACGCAGCCCCCTCAAGCCCTGCGAGGAGCTAATCCATGGCCGCCCGAAAATCGAACCCATCGCCGCGCCGTCCGCCCGATCCGTGGATCGAACTGCTGCTGCTGGTGCTCGACGGAAGCGCGCTGGAAGCCGATCTGGAAGGCGCCAAGCACCAGCTGCAGCAGACCCTGGAGACCGATCAAGAGAGCGCGCCCGAAGTGCTGCGCGAGGGGCTGGACACCCGCGCCTCGACGCTCCGCGCTGGCGGCCGCGCGCCACCGTCAGCTGCCTACCGGCTGATGCTCGTGCGCCTGCTGCGCCGCGCGCTGCAGGACCCAAGCATCGGCGCCACTCCTGAACAGCTCATACCACTCGAGCAGCACTTGGAGCGGCTCGACGCCAACTCCCTCCGGCCGATTGTGGGGCCGGCCTTGCGCCTCGTCATCGGCAAGCCACGCGATGGGGACTCTCGCTTTCTCAATCAGTGGCTGGTCCAGTTCATCAAGGAGACTTCCATGGCCGACTTCCATTTCGAGATCGATGTCAGTTCCGTGCCGATCCTGCGAGACGACGCGGTCAAGAACAATTACATCAATCAAGTTGAGGGTCTGCTCGACGAAATGTCGCGCTCTGTACCGGGAACCGTCAAGACGAGGAAGGAGCCGTGGGCTGCCGCCGTCATTGGCATGGTCATCCTGGACGGTGAGGTGGATCCCGCGTCGAGTGGACTGCAGGGCGCTGTGACGCGAGCCTGGCACGAGTCCATCCATAAGGTCGTCGATACAAACAAGAAGGAACGACCGCTCTCGGAAGTCTACGAGTACATCGCAAAAAAACTGCCTTCCCTCAACGGGGGCATTCAGAGCCTCTCGGTGCAAGAGTTTGCCTTTGTCGCGCGCGAGGTTATCGCCGGCGCCGAAGCCAACCCTTTCGGCCATGGCAGCTTCGACTCTGCCATTCGCATAGCGCTCGACCGCTACGTTTCCACCCGCGCCACCGGCGACTCGCTGAGCCTGCCGCCGGGCTGCCTGCCCGGCGGCACACAGAACGCGGGAGGCGACGCCGACCTGAACTCCGACAACATCCGCGTCTGCGGTCTGACCTATTCGCTGGCACTGCTGGAAAAGACGCTGGTACTGCGCGTGGCCGACCGCATCGCCGAGTTGTTCATGAACGGTTTGCTGCCCTTCGGCCGCGATGCCGCAGGCAAGGCCATCGACGACTACTACTGGGAAACAGAGGACCGGCTGACGGAATCGCAGCGGCGCTCGCAGTACGCGCGCATGTTGGGCATGCCAGGCGGCGAGGTGTCGAAGGAGGTGGCACCGAACAAGTCATTTGAGCAGCTGTTCCTGCGTTTCATCGCCAGTGTCTCCGAGTTCACCCGCCAGCGCGAGGTGGACCGCATGTTCAACAACCGCACCTCGCAACTTTCGATGACGGGCGAACAGGTCCGCAAGAGCGCCTTCGAACTGGCCAAGAACGCCTCGCTCTACGCCTGGGGCGGCAGCTTCTACGTGGCCACGCGCATCAACAAGCACCTGGACCGCGCCATCGGCATCCTCAACCAGCCGCAGGTGCTGAAGACCTACGCGGCCTCGAACCACTGGCAAGTGATTGAGCGCGTCGCGCAGCAGGACTTCGGCGGCGCGCCAAACTGGGTGAAGTACAGCACCATGGCGCAGTCGGCCAATGCGCTGTTCGGTATCCTCGCCAACAAGACGGCGGCAATCTCCGACACCAGCAGCAGCAGCCCCTTCCTGTTCGACCCCAGCTTCGGCGGCGAAGGTGGTAGCGGCGACTTGGACGAGACCACCACCAACCTACTGCTGCGCAGCGTGCAGTCGTGGCTGGCCGTCAACGGCGTGCGCGACGACCAGGTCAAGCAGTACGCGCAGCCTGTGGAGATGAACACCGCGCCCAGCCTGCCAGGCCTGCCCGGCGCTGGCGACAGCTTAGGTCTGGACGTGCTGAACAAGCTCAAGCAGCTGACTGCCAACGGCACCCCCAGTCCCGACCAGCTGCAGCAGCTGCTGGCCCAGCTGCACTGACGGATCGGGAGCCCTACCATGCAAGCCAGAGACACCCTGGCCCAACGCGCGCGAAGCCTGCTCGCGCAGTCGGCCCGACGGCTGGGCACTGCAGATCCGCTGGAAGACGTGGGCGCCGCGCTGGACGAACAGCTCGACGTGCCCTACGGCGAACTCACCGACGATACGCCGCTGTCGACCCAGTACTCCGAACAGACGCCCGAGCACTTGAACTTTGTGATGCGCGCCACCGGCCGCGGCGTGACCGGTGCTGACCGCATTGAAAGTTCGAGCCAGGCGATGGCGCAGGTTGTCGACCGCCACTTCGGTCGTGCCGCGCGGCGCTGGCTGGACAACCAGCTGGAGCCCGTGCGTACCCAGGAGATGAGCCGCACCGCGTCGTGGGGAGCCGCCTTCGGCAGCGCCTTCGACCGCAACGGCCTGGCCGAGTCCTACGTGCACTGCGAGTGGGGGCCGAGCCTGGTGGATGCCCTGCCGGGCCCGCTGCACCGCCTGGTTCGCACCGTGGTGGACAACATGCCGGGCCTGCATCCGGTGATCCTGTCAGTGCGCTGCGGGCGCTCGGCCGGGGCGCAGCAGCTGTCCTTTGAATCGGAGCGGCCACTGGCACTGGCCGCGCTGCAGCCGCTGATGGATCAGCTGGGCCTGGGCCACCGTCACGCCGGCCTGATGAGCGCCGTGGCCTTCATCCTGGGCGCGCGCTTCGTGCTGCCGGCTGAGGCCGCAATGCTCACGCTGCGGCCGCTGCGTCAGGGCGTGGAAATGCGCCTGGACGTAAGCCTGGACGCCATTCCCGACCTGCCCTCGCAGCTGATGGCCCTGACACGCTTGCAGATGACCGAACGACCACGCAGCGTGCAGGGCATGGACCGCTGGCTGATGGCGCTGACGCCGGACGGCTACCCCGGCCCCGGCACGGTGTCGGTGCTGTCGGTGTGGGTGCGGCCCGACCTGCCGGCGCGCGTGGCGCTGTACCTGCGGCCGGCCTCGCTGGACCCGCGCCTGGAAGGCCTGCGCCAGCCGGCCGCGCCGCGGCCTGCCGCGCCGCCCGTGCGCCAGCCCGAGCCCGTGGCCGGGCAGGCGCTGTGGTCCTCGTCGGCCTGGGCCTGAGACCCTGAGACCTTGCGCACCGAGGGAGTTGCACCATGACACCTGCCGCCGCCCCGAACGACCGCCTGCTCGGCGACATCCGGTCGCGCGTGCGGCAGGCGCTAACGCGCAGCAGCGCCTTCAATGCCCTGCCCGCCGACAAGCGCACCGAGATTGCCCACAACACGGTGCGCGCCTTCCACTACATCCTGGGCGGTGCCGACGGCCAGTCGCGCCCGGGCTCGGTGGAACTGGGCGGCAACGTCGGCGGCTATGCGCCGCTGGCCGAAGCGCAGGCCAGCCCGGCCAAGCCCGCGGCACCGCAGCGCACCATCGTGGCCAACCAGCCGCCGCCGCTGGGCGAGGCCGCTCGCCGCGGCGGCGACGCCATGGCCGACCTGATCCAGGAGGTCGACTTCCCCTCCTTCGTCGGCGGCCTTGTCGACGGCGTCTTCAACTCCATCGTCACCAGCTCCATCAAGCAGATGGAGGCATATGCCGAGCTGGTGAAGAACGTGAGCAAGTCGGTCGACCAGTACATGAAGGACAACGTCAGCGAGAACAACGCGCGCGACTACCTGGTGCAGAAGTACCCCGAGCACCTGGAGATGGACCTCTCGGGCGAGTCGCCCAAGCTCAAGCCGCGCGAGGGCGCCGACGAATCCAACATGCCCGACTTCTTCGCTGACCTGGGCCTGAAGTCGCCGGTGGCCAGCCTCGACCAGGACACCGCCGAGCAGCAGCTGATGCCCGCCGCGCGCCAGCGCATCGCGATGGACCGCCAGCAGATGCTGGCCACCATGGTGATGATGGGCGTGAACCGGCTGGTGGTGACCAACGGCACCATCGAGGCCTCGTGCCTGTTCAAGCTGGACACGCGCGACACGCGCGTCCGCGACCGCACGCGCACCGCCGGCGGCTCCTGGGGCAGCAGCTCGCACGACGAATGGGGCGGCAAGGGCGATCACACCTACGAGGCCGAGCGCAAGGAGAACGACTGGATCAAGAGCGGCAAGTACTCGGGCAACTCCAGCTGGTACAGCGGCCACACGCGCGACAGCAACGCGCAGTTCAGCGTGTCCACCGTCGACACCAACAAGAACGAGGAGGAGATCAAGCTGCACGCCGAGCTCACGGGCAAGGTCAAGCTCAACTTCAAGAGCGACTACTTCCCGATGGAACGCATGATCGACGCGCTGCAGATCAACCAGATCCGCGACAAGGTGCCCGCCACCGCGCCCGCTCCGGTGGCGGCCGTTCCCGCCGCGCCGCCGCTGCCGCCGATGCCGCCGCTGCCCTCCGTGCCTGGCGTCACCGTGCCGGCACGCTGAGCCGAAAGCCGACCATGCCCACGCCACCGGACGACCGGCTGCTGCCGCTGATCCGCCAGCGCGTCAAGCAGGGCTTGCTGGCCAGCCCCGCGTATGCGCGCATGAGCCCCGAGCAGCGCCTGGGCGTGGCGCGCGACACCGTGCAGGCCTTCCACTACATCCTGGGAGGCGCCGACGGCCAGACCTGCCCCGACCAGGTGACCGTGGCCGGCCGCACGCCGGTGTCGGCCCTGGCCGAAAAGCGCGTGCTGCCCGAAGGCGACACCGCCGGCCAGCGCTTCGGCGAAAGCGGCGCGGTGGCCGCGCAGCAGGGCGGTGACGCCTTCACCGAGATGGTCCAGAAGGTCGACTTCCCGCAGTTCGTGGCCGGGCTGATCGACGGCGTGTTCGGCGCCATCGTCAACTCGTCAATCCAGCAGATGGAGGCCTACGCCGAACTGGTGAAGAACGTCAGCAAGTCGGTCACGCAGTACATGAAGGATAACGTCAGCGAGAACAACGCGCGCGACTACCTGGCCGACCGCTACCCCGAGCACTTCGAGATCGACATCAGCGGCGACAAGCCGCGCGTGCGCCAGCGCCAGGGCTCCAGCGAGGAGAACCTGCCCGACCTGCAGGGCGACCTGGGCCTGCCCGACCCGGTGAGCTCGCTGGACGATGACGTGATCGAGGAAAAGCTCGTGCCCGCCGCGCGCCGCCGCATGGCACTGGACCGCCAGCAGCTGCTGGCCACGATGGTGATGATGGGTGTCAACCGCCTGGTGGTGACCAACGGCTCGATCGAGGCCTCGTGCATGTTCGAGCTCAACACCACCGACGCCGTGCGCCGCAAGATGAAGCAGGAGCGCTCGGCCGACTGGCACTCGCAGAACAAGGCCGAGTCGGGCTACTCGGGCAACTACAGCAGCTCGCGTTCGGGCTTCCTGGGCCTGGGCGCCAAGCGCAAGTACAACGCCAGCTGGTACGGCAAGTCCAGCCACGAGGACACGGCCAACTTCTCGGTGTCCACTACGCGCAGCGAGGACTCCGAGGCCAAGGTGCAGATGCACGCCAAGCTGGCCGGCAAGGTGAACGTGCAGTTCAAGAGCGATTACTTCCCGATGGAACGCATGGTCGACGTGATGCAGATCAACCAGATCCGCAGCAAGACACCGGCCGGCCAGGACGTCAATGCCGTACCTGGCACGCCCGGTGCGTCACCGGGCGCCAAGGCGCCGGCCCCTGCGTCCGCGGTGGCGCGCTGAAGACCGGAGACGGACCATGCACCGCCGCGCCAGCTCCGACGTGCTTGCCGCCGCCCTGCGCGACGCGAGCCGGGCGCTGTCGGGCTTCTCGGCGACGCTGGCGCTGGCCGAGGACCCCCTGCGCCTGGCCCTGCCAACGCTTCCCTGCCCGGAGACCGCAGCACCGTCGCGCGACCTGCTGGGCGCCTGGGCTGCGCTGTACCTACAGGCCGAGCTGGAAGAAGCCGGCGTTCTGGCGGCGGTGGAGGCGCTGGTCGCGCAGCGGCACACGCTGCAGCTGGACGACAGGGCTGCCGCCGCCCGCCTCGACCGCCTGGCATGGACGGCGCGTGACTACCCCAGCCACGATGAACGCACGGCCCTCTTCGCGCAGCTGTTCGGCTTCGGCGTCACGCCGCTGCGGCTCGATTTCCCGCAGCGCCTGCTGCGCCTGGCTACGGCCGTGGTGCGCGCCGACCTGGAACGCCAGCGCCACGGCAACCGTCCCGGCCCCGGGCTGATCAGCCGCTCCGCCTGGCAGGCTGCCGCGCAAGACCTGTTGGCCGCGGTGGCCGCCGCGCCCGCCGGCTCGCTGCTGAACTGGGCGCGGCGCATCCATGCGCACCTGCTGCAGGCCTTCGAGCTGCTGGGCGATGCGGGCCTGATGCGACAGCTGGGCTCGCGCTCGGCCTGGGATAGCCTGGGCCGCCTGTTGCCCGAAGACGGCGCCGCCCGTCGCGATGCCGCGGCGCGGCGTGGTGCCGCCGGCCAGCAGCTGTTGCGTGGTCTCGCCGACATGCCCGGCGCCGAAGTGCCGGATGCCATGGCGGTACAGGCCGCACTGCGCTGGCTGGCGGCCAGCGGCCTGCCGGTGCCCACCGCCTCGCTGCCGCTACCGGCCGCGCCGCCTAGCCTGCCCGACACGGCTTTCGCCAGGTCGTCCAGCCTGTCGCGCGCCGCCATCGAGCGCGCGCGGAGCTGGGCATGAGCATCGCCCTGCTTGCCCGTCCGCTGCGCCCAGCGCCACCGCTGCCGGCACTCGCCACGCCCCCATCGGCCGCGGGGCGAACCGTGGCCCTGTCCGGCGCCTTCGCCACGCCGCCCGACCCGCAGGGCATACGCCCCACGCCGGCCACCACTGCGCTGGTGCGCACCCAGGTGCGCAGCTTGCTGGAAGCTACGCCGTCGTACCATCAGCTGGCCGACGAAGAGCGCTGCGCGTTGGAAGACAAGCTCGCGCGCGTGGCCGCCTATGCCGCCGAGTGCCTGCGCGACATCTACTGGCAGTCCGAACAGATTGGCCAGACGCCGGTGCTGAAGGAAACCCGCGTCAGTCGCGCCGTCGCGCCCGAAGAGCAGGCGGCACCCGCGCAATCGCCTCGGCGAGCGCAGCTGGCGAAGGCCCAGGCCAACGACTTCGCACCGCGCGCAGCCAGCCAGATCGGCAACGTCACGCAGCAGACCCTGCGCGCCATCGCCTTCCCCACTTTTGTGGCCGATCTGATTCGCGGCACCTTCGACGCTATCTTCCAGACCACCGTCAAGCAGATGGAGGCCTTCTCCCAACTGCTGTCCAACGTCTCCAAGACCGTCGACCAGTTCATGGACGACAACGTCACCGACGAGCAGGCCCACGGCTGGCTGGCGCAGACCTACCCGCGCCACCTCACCATGCGCGGCGGCAAGGCCGTGCCGCGCGACGGCGCAGACCAGCTGCAGCCGCCCAACTTCGAAACCGAGCTGCACACCAGCGCCGGCCTGGACGAATCGTCGATCGAGCAGACGCTGCTGCCGGCTGCGCGCCGGCGCCTGGCCGAGACGCGGCTGCAGATGCTGTCGACCATGGTCCTGATGGGCATCAACCGCATCGTCGTCACCGCCGGAAAGATCCGCGCCACCATGGCCTTCCACATTGACACAAGCGACAGCGCCTTCGAGCGCAACGCCGAGGACGTCGACGCCCGCGTGGCCATGCGCGGGCACTACAACGCGCTGGTCTGGGGCGTAGAGGCCTCGGCCTCGCTGGCCTACGTGAGCAGCAGGCGCGCCGGCAGCGATGCCGAGATCAACACCTCGACCGACCTGACCGGCGAGGTGGAGCTGCATTTCAAGAGCGACTACTTTCCGGTCGAGCGCTTCGCGAATGCCGGCGCGCTGCGCACGATCTCGGGCAACACGGCGGTGCCCGAGGCCAACCCGCCGCCGACCTTCGCGCCGCCGCGGGTGGGCGCGCCGCCGCCGGTGGAGGGGGCCGCCGCACCGCGTGCACGCCGCGTGCGCGAGGCGCCGCCGACGATGACGCCGGTCGGCGCGCCGCTGCCCGAGGCGCGGCTGCCCACCGAGACGCCGATCCAGCGCGGCGCGCTCGACCCCGGGGCCAACAACCCGGTGCCTGCGCCGACCTCCGGAAACGCCGCCGGCAACACGGTCGGCAACGCCGAAACCAACACGGCGGGCACCGAGCCCGACGCCGAACCCGACGCAGAGCCGGCCGCCGAGGGGCAATCGCTCGGCGCCGCGCGCTCCATCGAGAAGGGACTGCCATGGACCGTCCGCTGAACGTCGCCGGTACGGCGGCCGCACTGCCCGGACCCTTCGACACCGCGCCGCAGCCGCAGGGCATCACGATCACGCCGCCAGTCTCGAAGCTGGTCCATGCGCAGGTGCGCGCGCTGCTGGAATCGAGCCCGGCCTTTCACGACTTGCCTCCGTCGCGCCGCGAGGTGATGGGCCGCGACCTGGAGAAGATCGCCGCCTACACCGCCGCCCTGGTGCACGAGGAGTGGGCCCAGAGCAAGCGCCTGGGCCAGACTCCGGTGCTGCACCAGCGCGAAAGCCTGCCGGTGGCCGCCGCGCAGGACGGCTCGCTTTGGGAGCCGCAGCCTGTCCAGACCACCCAGACGGCGCTGGCCGCCGCCCTGCCGGCCCAGACGCTGGCCAACAAGGAGCAGGAGCACTTCGACACCCGCGCCACCGGCCAGGTGGGCCGCATCACGCGCGACACGGTCAACGCCATCGCCTTCCCCACCTTTGTGGCTGACCTCATCAAGGGCACCTTCCAGGCCATCGTCAACGCCAGCATCCAACAGATGGAGGCCTATGGCGCGCTGCTGGCCAACGTGTCCAAGACGGTGGACCAGTTCATGGCCGACAACATCAGCGACAACAACGCGCGCGACTGGGTGGCCAATGCCTACCCAAGCCACTTCAAGATCGACACCAGCGGCGAGCGCCCGCGCATCGTCGTGCGCGACGGCGCTGACTCCGCAGCCAAGCCCGACTTCCGCGGCACCCTGGGTCTGAATGAGGATGTCGATGTCTCCGACGAGGCCGGCGAAGAGAAGCTGGTGCCGGCGGCGCGCCGCTACCTGGCCAAGAGCCGTCACCAGATGCTGTCGACCATGATGCTGATGGGCATCAACCGCATCGTCATCACCAGCGGCCGCATCTATGCGCGCATGGGCTTCCAGATCAATGCGCAAGACCTGGCCCAGGCCGAGAGTGCGAGCCAGTTCGACATGAGGCACCAGCACCGCGTCGGCTTTGGAGGTGGGCTCGCGGGGCTGCTGGGCGGCGCCAGCGGAGAAGCCAGCACCAGCGTGGCCTATGTCTCCTCCAAGAAGGCCAACAGCAGCGACGCCATCGACGTGCACGCCGACCTCACCGGCGAAGTCGACCTCAAGTTCAAGAGCGACTACTTCCCGATGGAACGCTTCGCCAAGCCGGAGCTGATGTCTCTGATCATGGGCAACACACCCAACCCGACGGCCAACACACCGGTCAACAGCCATGGTGGCGAAGGCAAGGCGGTAGTGCCCGCACCGGCCGCCTGAGATCCCGCAACGCACAGGTACGACAGCAAGGAGACCACCATGCGCAGAACCCACTCCCACCATGTCGGCGCGACTTCGGTCAGCGCGCTGGTGTTCGGCGTCGAACCGGACACCGCGCCAGCCGCCGCACCGGTCTCGGCCTTCCAGGCGACGCTGAACTTCGCGGCCGCCCAGGGTGACGGTGCGCACACTCTGGCGGCGCTGCGGCGGCCGCGCGACCCTCGCTACCCGAGCCACAACCTCCAGCACGACAACGGCTGGCTGCGCTGGGCGCAACTGCCGGCCGGTTTCAGCGGGCCCGTCGACATGGTCGTGCACCTGCACGGGTTCACGAGCTACGCCGACGAAGACCATCCGCCGCGCATGAACCTGGGCGCCAAGGCCGGCCTCAGCGGCCTGGTGCTCGCAAACCCGGGCGTGCCGCGCGCGACGATCGGCCTGGTGCCGCATGGCGTGGCAGGCCGCTGGGTCAACTCGCGAACCGGGCAGTTCCATGGCGAGAGCTTCAACTTTCCGCATGTGGCGACCGCGCAGCAGCTCGACACCGTGCTCGTCGAGGCGCTCGGCGCCTTCGGTGCCGGGCGCGGCAGCCTGTCGCGCGGTCGCGTGATCCTGACCGCGCATTCCGGCGGCGGCGCGCGACTGCTGCAGCTGCTGCGGTCGACCGTCGGCAGCGCGGTGGCGGTGCAGGGCGTGCAGTTGTTCGATGCGACCTACGGCGGACCCGATTGGCCGGTGGCGCTGCGACCCTGGGTCGACGCCGCACTCGATGCCGACATCGCGCTGATCGGCACGTCGCGCGGCGAGACGGCGCTGCAGCGCATGCGCAGCGCGGGCCATCACCTGCGCGTGGTCTTCCTCGGCGGCACGGCGCCGCAGGCCAAGGCGATCGACGGCATGCTGGCTCAGGCGCTGGCCGCCAAGGCACCCGATGCCGACCTTCGCGCGCTGCTGCGCAGGTTCTACCGAGCCCAGCGCGTCGTCGGCCGCGGCATCGTGCACAACGACGTGCCGAACACATTCGGCGGTCGTCTGCTGGCCGACCCGGGCAACGACCTGGCGCCGCAGACGCAGGACCTTCCGGTGGCGGCCGCGCGCGCGCACGCCGAGGCCGCCGATGAGTGGTATGACGAAAGCAGCGAGAGCTGCGAGAGCGCCGAGAGCGCCGACTGGGACGGCGAGGCTTTCGACGTCATCGTGCACGAACTGCGCGCTCCGGCACGCCCCGCAGATGCACCCACCGGCTCGGCCTTCATCACCAGCATGGGCGAGCGCAAAGGCGTGGAGCGCGAGAACCGCATCTTCGAGCAGCTGCGTGCCGGCAACATCCCAGGTTCGCTGCGCAACTTCCACACCGTGCGCGCCAGCGGCAACGACCGCGCCGGCCAACGCCACGAATTCGAGTTCTACGTACTGCCCGACGTGTTGGCCGTCGGCAGCGAGAGCGACCACGTGCGCGTGCCTACTGACCCGGTGACGGCGCAGCGCATCGCCGACCTGTTTGGCTGCCTGCTGCCCACCGCCCGCATGGTCGAGCAGCTGTATCAGGCCGCACCCACCAAGCTGGCCTTCATCCCCGGCAACTACGCGGGCACGCCGCGCGCTCACCTGCAGGACGCTTCGAGCAGCTACCAGTGGCACAGCCGGCAGATCGACGGCCAGCTGCGCCGCCCGCCCACCATCCTGACCGCCGGCCACAAGAAGGAGCTGGTCATCAGCAACGGCTACCTGCGCGCGGCCCGCAACAAGACCACCGGCAAGATGGGCCCGCCGCGCCCGAAGCTGGCCTTCTACGGCGCCTACACCGCCGCCGGCGTCCCGATCCAGGCGCCGCGCAACGGCGCGCAGGTGATGCGCGGCTACCCATCCTTCGCGCACGAGCCGGTGTTTGTGGACTACAGCCACGGCGTGCGCCTGGTGTGGCCAACGATGAAGGTTGACGGCATCGCACGAGGCGTCGCCGAGGTGCTGCGCGACGCCAACCTCGCGCCGCTGATCGCCGCCGAAGGCGTGATCAACGAGCCAAGGTACACGCTCGATCGCAGCGGCCGCCCCGCGGCGGCGCAGGCACAGGCAGCGTCCAGCGATGATCCGCTGGGGCTGTCGTGGGGCACGCCTGAGGCCGGCTGTGGTGCGCTGGGCTACGGCCAGACCTGGGACGAGCGCATCCGCGCCACCGTCGAAGGCTTTCTGGCCGGGTGGAGGGGAGTGCCGGTGCGCGTGGGCACGCAGACCCTGCGCGTTCACCCACCCTACTTCATGAACGCCAACTCGAGTTCGAAACCCGCCACGCGCGAGCGCCACCGCCTGGCCACCGCACACCGGGCCTCCGCCCCCACGGCGCTGAGAGCGCTGATCGCAGAGAGGCGCTTCACCCATGAACGCGTCGGCAAGTCGACGACGGACAAGCTGCGCGACCTGCTGCAGGACGCCGACTCGCGCGGCCTGCTGCAGGCTGACGCCACCGTGGGCAGCAGCCCCACGGCCGACAATCTGCGCGACTTCCTGAAGCACTACGGTCTGGGCATCGACTGCTCGGGCTTTGTCTCGCAGGCGATCAACCGGCTGATCGACCTGTTCCCCGCCGCCACGGCGACCGACCGCATTGCCGCGCCGCACAGCACCCGCTCGGCGGCACTCAAGGGAGGGCAGGGCGCCTTCGAACGGGTCACCGATCCCGCGCAGCTGTGCGGCGGCGACACGATGTGGCTTTCGGGGCACATCCGCATCCTGGCCTGGGCCGAACGGCGCGGTTCCAACATCTGCTTCTGTACCGCCGAGTCGCGCGCGTCGAACCCACGCGACATCGGGCCTGCGGTTGCCTACTGGCGCCTGGTGCCCGACACCGCCGCTGGCTCCGAGAACTTCCGCGGCTGGCGGCTGGAGCGCAGCAACGACCTCAACGCGCCGGCCAGCGCCTGGGCGCGCGTGGGCGCCACCCATGTCTACGGCCACTACCGCCCGCTGCGCCGCTTGCTGCAGGCCGCGGGGTCCACGCCCACGGCGCTAGAAGCCGTCACGGGCTGGACGCTGCAGGCGACGCCGCAGCAGCCCTACCTGCCCAACGGCGGGCGCGCCTTCGTGCCGCAGGAGGGAACGTTCAACACCGCACCTGCGGGCTTCACCGTCGTGCCGGCCTCGTTCCTACCAGAGCCCACGACCGACACTGCGGCGGCCATCGACACCGCCCTGACCGTCGCCGGCCTCAACGCCGCGCAACGCCGCCGGATCGCACGCGAAGGCTTGGTGCCGTTGGCCGCGGCCTTCGGCGCCAGCGCGCTGACCGAGCTGTTCTCGCGCCTGAGGTGGGCGCCCGTCTTCCTTGAGGAGAACGGCAAAGCCGCCACCACGATGCTGGTGCAACGTCTGTTGCTGCACATCCCCGGGCACTTCCGCGAACTGGCGCGGCGCGCGCCCTCGGCCGCCGAGGCCTTCGTGCTCGAGTGCCTGGGCTGGGCGATGCTCTCGCACGTGCGGCAAGCGATCCAGAACGCGACGCGGACGCGCTGGTGGATCCCGCCGGCACCGGCCTTCGTCACCGCGGTACCGAACCCGATGCCCGGAGTCAGCGCTGAGGTGCAGCGGCTGATCACGCGCCTGGGATTCATCGACACGGTGATGTCGCCCGCCGACTGGAACGCACGTTACGCGTTCTGGCGGCGGGGCCTGGCGGGGCGACAGTGGGATTCGGAGCTGAACGCTGCGCAACCCGGCCGGCCCCTCTATGCCGGCCTGCTCACAGTGCCCGCACACCTGGGCACTGCCACAGATCGCGATCGCGCTGCCTTCGCCAGGGCATGGACCCGGCGGCTCGCGGAGGTCGATGCCCTGCATCCCCCCATGGCGCCGACGGCCACCCAGGTGACGCTGGACGGCCTGCGCAATGCCGCGATGCTGCGGCAGGATGCCCCCGCCAGCAGGCCCGCGGGCCTGCTGGGACCGCTGAACCTGCAGGGCCTGCAGCTCGCCCGGGGCCGCTTCCCGCTGGTGGACGGCGGTCCAGTCTCGGAGCAGGTTGACCTTCTCCGGCGGGTGCACCCGGCCTTCGCGGCGGTGTTCGCGGCTGCGCGCGAACTGGGCTGGAACGACCTCATGTACCAGACCAGCGGCACGGCCGCTTTCCGCGGCATCAAGCACAACCCCCGCGTCGTCAACGCCGCCGGCGTCTCGCTGGGCGCGCCCTTCTCCGCGCCCACGCAGGCGCTGGTCGACCGGATCAACAACGAAGCGACACCGGCGTCGCGCGCCGCCGTCATTCGCGCGGCCACCGTCGCCGCGCGCACGATGTCGGACCACGCGCTGGGCATTGCGGTCGACCTAAACTACCCCGAGAACGTGGACAACGCGGGCTCGCGGCCCTTCGGCAGCATGGACCCGCGGCTGGTAGCACTGTTCGAGGCCTTCAACTTCCGCTGGGGCGCGGGCTTCTCGCCGACGGACCCGCACCACTTTGAGTACTGCGAGAACCCGTGTGCGCCCGCCGCGGTGGCTGGCTGGCCGGCACCCGCCGCCGGCCCCCTGCCAGGGATGATCCCCTCTGGTACCGGCAGCGGCCGCGGCGGGCCCATGCTGGCCTGAGGAGAACGCCATGACCCTCCAGTTCACATCTTCGAGCGCGCTCGTCTTCGGTGAATCGCCCTGGCCGCACCGCGCGGCCGCGGCGCAGGCGCAGCAGGCCGAAGGCTTCAGCTCACCGCCCCGCAGGGCCGACACCTCCGAATTGACGCAGGCCGAAGTCGACCACCTGGCCGGCGTGCGCTTCAGGACCGCGGCAGACATCGAGAGCTACTTCCAGCGCAGCGGCGAGGCCGGCTTCATCGACTGGTACAACGCCGGCCTTGCCCACAGCGCACCATTCAGCGCACGCGGCGCCATCACCACCAGCCGCACTGTACGCAACCGCTTCACCACCTTCTGGAACCAAGTGCGCACGGCTTTCGACCGCGACGAGATCAACGCGCTGGACTTCGCTGCCTTCACGGCGATCTCCATCAACGAGACCGGCGGCAACCTCTGGGCTCACCCGGAAAGCAGCGGCCGCGGCGGTGGTGGACGCCGAGATGCGCTGGGTCGCCACCCAGGCTTGGCCTACTTCTTTGACCGCATCGAACTGCGGCCCGGTCACTTCAAGGCCAGCTACAACCACCTCAGCGGCGGACGTACTGCCGGATCGCTGTTCGATGACGCCGACTACCTCGCTGCCCACGGCACGCTGGCCGGTGCCGACCGCCTGGCGAGCCACGGCGGCGATTTCGGTGGCGCCTGGAACGGCAGCTTCTACCCGCAGAATGAGTTCAGCAGTGTCGAAGACCCAGCCGTCAACGGCTTCATCATGCAGGCCGACTTCTACAAGTTCCGCGGCCGAGGGGTAATCCAGACCACCGGTCGGTCTTCGTACAAGCGCGCAGTCAACTTCATCAAGACCTACCGCGGCACCAACACCGTGCTGGCTGATGCCGGTCAACGCTGGGCCCTGATGTCGGCCGATGTGGCCTGCACCCGCAGCCGCAACGAAGACTGGGATCACATCTTCGAACAGCCGGAAATGCTGGCCAAAGGCCTATCGCTGCACGCCGGCACACGCAACGACTATCGCCGCATGAGCACCACGGTCGCCACGTTGCTGCATGTGCCGCGGGCATCGGAAGGCAACGCACGCGGCCTGACTGGCTCCATCTATGCCATGGGCCGGCGCATCAGCGGCAGCCGCAGCTATGGCGCCGGCCTCTACCGCCAACGCGTGCTGGCGCTGCTGCACGGTTTCTTGACGGTTTGAGCAGATCGAGATGCACCGCCAGCGCGTACTGCACCGACGAAAGCTGCCACAACCCGGCAGATCGCCGGACCACGCCAGCGGGCTGGCCCGCTACGCCAACCGGTTCGAGGTGGGATACAACGCCTTCGAGTTTCTGTTCAACTTCGCTCAAGACTACGACGATGGCGGCTTCGCGCATTCGCGTATCGTCACCGTGCCGGCCTATGCCAAGGTGTTCCTCGGCGTGCTCCATCGCAGCATCGTCGACTACGAGGCGCAATTCGGTCAGATCCCGCTGCCGCCTGGGGTACCCGGAGTTGACTCCTGAGCCGCGCATGAGATCTCGTGCTTGGCCATCTTGCGGTAAAGCGTCACCCGCGACCACTTGAGGTCACGCGCCGCGGCGGTCTTGTTCCAGTGCGTAGCCGACAAGGTGTCGAGGATGCGACGGCGCTCTTGTCGCACCAATTCGTCGCCCCAGCCCGTCGTCGTACGTTCCGTCAGATAGCTCGGAAGCGCGTGCGGCGTGATGGCACCTTCAGGCGGGTCGATGAAGATCGACTCAATCACGTTGCGCAGCTCGCGCACATTCCCGGGCCAGTGGTGGGAGAGCAGGCAGGCCACCGCATCATGGTCGAACCAACCGACGTTGGCGCCCTCGGGCGTTCGGCGAAGTGGCGCCATGAAGTGGGCAGCCAGTTCGAGGATGTCGTCGCGACGCTGGCGCAGCGGCGGCAACTGAACACGGGCCACGTTGAGCCGATAGAACAGGTCGTAACGAAAACGTCGCTCGCGCAGCAGCTCGTCCAACGGTTGATGGGTGGCTGCAACGATGCGCAGATCGATCTTGCGCGTACGCAGGCTGCCCAGCGGCGTCACCTCGCGATGCTCAATAGCACGTAACAACTTGGCCTGGGAGGCCAGTGGCAGGTCGCCGAGCTCATCTAGAAACAGAGTGCCGCCATCGGCCGCGGCAAAGCGGCCAGCATAGGAACGACCTGCCCCGGTGAAGGCACCCCGCTCGTAGCCAAAGAGTTCGCTCTCGATCAAGCTCTCAGGCAAGGCAGCACAGTTGAGGCTGACGAAGGGCCCCTCAGCGCGTGCACTGTGAGCATGGACCAAGCGCGCGACTTCATCCTTGCCGGTTCCCGTCTCTCCTACGATCAGCAGTGGGCACTGATGTCGAGCGGCCTTGCAGGCGAAAGCCAGGGCTGAAGTAAAGCTGACGTTATGTCCCACCAAACCATGAGGCAGGTTCGAATGGAAGTGCATGGCTCGCCTCCCCCACCAGATCAACACCACGACATTGCTGCGCGTAGCTCAAACTACGTTAACTAATTCACGATCGATTGGCAAGGACCACAAACTTCGAAACCCCCCTCACACCACCGCCATTCCGCCCCTGACGTGCCAGGACGGCCCGCCTACCCTTCAGTCAACCACCCGCCATCGCGCAGGGTGGCCAGAAGGGATACCGGGCCATGTTCGTTGCTCCCACCACGCAGCTCGGCGCTGACCGGCTGACGCTGGCTCTGTCACTCAGCCTGAGCCTGCCCGCCTCGGCCTGCTGGGAGGCCGCCGGCCAGCGCCACGGTGTGTCGCCTGAACTGCTGCACGCGATCGCCCAGGTGGAGTCCAGCCTGGACCCCGCTGCCATCAACCGCAGCCACCTGGCGCGCACCGGCAGCTACGACATCGGGCTCATGCAGATCAACAGCAGCCACCTGCCGCTGCTGGCAAGGCACGGCATCTCGCGCGACGACCTGTTCGACCCCTGCACCAACATCGAAGTGGGTGCCTGGCTGCTGGCTCAGTCCTTTGCGCGCCACGGCACCAGCTGGAACGCCGTGGGCGCCTACAACGCCGCCTGCACCCAACTGCAGGGTGCCGATTGCCAGCGCACCCGCAGCCGATACGCCTGGCGGGTCCATCGGCGACTGAACGCGCTCGCAACACCGGAGGGCCAGCGATGAGACACGCTGCCATCCCTGCCCAGCGTCAACCGATCCGGGTCGCGCTCCTGTCGAGCCTGACCGCGGCCGTCCTCGGCGCCTGCACGCTGCCGGAGCCTGACCCGCTCGATGGCCCCACCCGTTACCCACCGAGGCGACCTGATCCGGCGGCACACCCTCAACGGGTTGCGCAGGTTGGCTTTGAACGCCAGGCCGCCTTCGAGGTCTGCAGCCCGCCGAATTGCCCCACGGTCACCCGCAAGACGCTGGCAGCCCATCGACCCGCCGACGACCGACCCGTGAACCCGCCCCAGACGCCGGTCCGTCCACTGCCCGTGTCACCGGCTCCAACACCTGCACCGGCAGACATCGCTGTGGCTCCAGAGGCAGTGGCCCGCGCACCTGTTGCGCAGCCTCCGGCAATAGAGCCTCCTGCGGCCCCGGCAACGGTCCCTGCCAAGCCGACCGCTCCCGTTGCCCAACTCCGCAAGCTCACCCTGCTGTTCAACTCCAACAGCGCCGAGCTGACCGCCGGCCACCGCGGCCAGCTCCAGGGCGCCCTCGGCGAACTGCGCCTGGCCGAACGGCTGATCATCTCCGGTCGGACCGACGACCAAGGCAGCGAGCGACTCAACCAGGCACTGGCGGTCAGCCGCGCCCTGGCCATCCGCCGCGAGCTGCTGAACCTGGCACCGGACCTGCCGGCCCGCATCGAGATCGATGCCCGGGGACGCTGCTGCTACGTCGCGACCAACAAGGACGAAGACGGACGCGCCCGCAACCGGCGGGTGGAGCTGGTCTACGCGCCGCCCACTGCGCCGTCCTGAAGGCATCTGCGTCTGAACGCTGCCTGATCCACCGATCCCGCCCGCGCCGGGCCTCGGCGCACCCACGCCTGGAGAACTCCCATGCTGCACCGACCGACCTTCCTGACCCGCCGCCAACCTCCTGTGCGGCGCGCGCTGCAGGCTCTGTCTCAGACCTTGCGGCTGCACCAACCCGCACAACGCTGGGGCCTGCTGGTCGGGCTGGTCCTGGCCATCGCACTGGCCTCACCCAGTCACGCGCTCGACCTGGTGGCCTTCTCCGGCATCACCGGCCCAATGACCTCGGCACTGACGCAGATCGCAGCCCTGGGGCCCGGCATCAAGGCGCTGGTGGGGTTCGTGGGCTTCGTGGTGGCGCTGATCTCGCTGGCCGCGCTGCGCAACTTCGGGCCGGTGCTGTTCTATGTCGGGCTGGCCATCTTCGGTGCGGTCGGCCTGGTCATTGCCGGCGCCATCATGGGTGCGGTGATCTGACGGCAGCACGCCGACCACAGGAGCCCTGCGATGCTGGCCGACACCTACATCCCGCGCCGCCTGGACGACCAGTGGAAGATCGGCTTCTGGGACGTCGACGTGGCCGCACCGCTGCTGTTCTTCGTCTTCGTCGGCTACCTCTCCGGCACGCGGGTGGCCTTTCTCGCCTGCCTGGGTGTGGGCATGCTGCTGTCGCGCTCGATCGCGCGGCTCAAGGCAGACAAGCATCCGGCCTTTGCCATCCACTGGCTGTACTGGCACCTCCCGACCAGCCCGCTGACGGCGATGTCGGCCACACCCCCTTCGCACCTGCGCCGCATGGTGGGCTGACAGGGAGACTGCCGTGGACTTCAACCGACTCGATGGCGACCTGCGCGAGCTCAGGCGCCGCAACCGGGGCCTGTCCTGGGGCATCGGCCTGCTCGCGGCCGGGCAGCTGCTGGCGCTGGTGGTGATCCTCAACCTGCTGGGCAGCACCCGCACGGTGGTGGTGCCGCCCACGCTGCACAAGAGCTTCTGGGTGCAGCGCGACCGCGCCAGCAGCGAGTACCTGGAACAGATGGCCGCCTTCCTGGCCTGGCTGGTGCTGGATGTCACCCCGGCCTCGATCGACTGGAAGAAGGACCTGATGCTCGGCTATGTGGAGCCCGAGCACTACGGCGCCCTCAAGACCCGCCAGGAGGTGGAGGCCGAGCGACTGAAGCGCATCAACGCCAGCACCACCTTCGCACCCCAGCAGCTCATCACCAGCGAAGACCAGCAGAGCGTGGTCGTGCGTGGCCGCCTGCGCACCCTGGTCAACGGCATGGAGACCAGCCACGAGAGCAAGGCCTACCGACTGGCCTTCGGCTACTCGGGTGGACGCATGCACCTGCACAGCTTCGAGGAGGTCGGCGATGCGAAGTGACCTGCCATCCGTCCCAGGACGCGCCAGTAGCAGCGCCAACCGCCGCGCCGTGTGGGCCCTGGGCCTGCTCATCGCGGCCAGCGCTGCCAGTGCCTTGCAGGTGGTCGAGACCCGCGACGGCGTGAACGCCGAGGCCCTGCTGTCGATCCAGGAGCCCACCCGCATTCGCATCGAAGGTGCGGCCATCACCGATGTGTTCGGCAACCTGCACTCCAGCCGCTGCGACAGTGGTGGTGGTGGTGTTGGTGGTGGTGCAGGCTCGGGCCTGGGCCACCTGGGCACCCCGCCCGGCGGCGTCAGCCCGGTCGGGCCCGCATTGGGCAGCGCAGCGGTCAACCCCCAGGGCGAACTGGTGCTGGAGTGCGACCGGGACAAGGGCGAGATCTATGTGCGCCCGGTGCACCCCACCGCCACCAAGCCGATCAACCTCTTCATCTCCTCCGCGCAGGCCACCTACACCCTGCTGCTGCGCCCGGCGGACCTGCCGGCCGACACCATCCTCATCCGGGACCGCTCTCTGCGCTCACCCACGACACAAGGTCGGGGTGGCCCTGAAGGTCCGGCACCGAGCCATCTGCGTTCGATGAAGGCCCTGCTGGTGGCCATGGCAGGCGAGCGGGTGCCGCAGGACATCCGGGTCGAGGAAATCCATCGCCCGGTACAACTCTGGGCCGAAGCACGCATGCTGCTGCTGCGGCGCTTCGAAGGCCGAGACCTGATCGGCGAGCACTACCTGCTGCACAACATCAGTGCCCAGCCGATGGTGCTGGCCGAGCAGGAGTTCGATCGGCCGGACGATCCGCTGGGACCTGCGCGTCGCAGCGATCGAGGCGGACCAGGATCGGCGCGGGGCCGGGTGGTGGCGGTGTCGATCGAACAGCACAACCTGCTGCCCGGCGCCAGCACCGCGGTCTATGTGATCCGGCGGAGCCTGCCGTGAACGGCCCCGCCCTGTCGGCCTGGCCCACGCGGCTCATCGGTGCCCTGCGCCGACGCTGCGCAGCAATGAGCGAGCGCCTGTCGCCGCGCCAGCGCCAGTTTGGTCTGCTGGGCCTGATCGTCGCTGCAGCGGTACTGCTGCTGTGGCTGGTGCTGTCGATCTCTGAATCGGGCAAGGCGGCCGCGCAGCTGAACACAGGCTCCACCTCCAGCGCCAGCCCGGTGGCCGCCAAGGCCAGTGCGATCACCAACATCGGTGTCCTGGCTCCCGGCGCACAGGTCAGCCCGGTGGACCAGTGGGTGGGCACGGCCGGACGCAAGCTGGCCCAGTATGAGAGCGAACGCGACGAACAGACCCGCCTGAACAAGGACCGCCAGGCCTTCGAGGCGCGCACGATGCAGCGCTTTGCAGAGCTGGAGCAGCGGCTGCAGGCGTCGGTCAACGCGGCGTCCCAGGCTGCTGCGGCGACTGCGCCCAACGCCCAGGCGCTGCGATCGGTGGGCCCGCCGTTGACCCCTTCGACCCCGTTGACTCCGTTGCCACCGTTGGCTCCCGTCCCACCACCACCCTCGCCCTCTCCCGCCCGCAGCCCGTCGCCACAGACTGCAGACTTCCCACCCGCGGCCAGCCTGCCGCAGGCCGTGCCCCTGCGTCGAACGACCGGGCCGGCGAGCACGCCCTTGGCCGAGCCGGTCTGGCCGCAGGGCCCAGCACTGCCCCCTTCACCACCGGTTCCCACGATCAGCCGGGTGACGCTGGCAGATCGAACGGCCACCCCAAGCACGACCACCGTGGCTGCCGGAGCACTCCCGCAGGCAAGCACCAACGAGCCACCCCGGACCACCTCATCCTTCCTGCCGGTGAGCTTCACCCGCGGCGTGCTGCTGGGCGGGCTGGACGCCCCCACCGGCGGGCAGGCTCAGTCCAACCCGCACCCGGTGCTGATCCGCCTGTCCGATACCTCGGTGCTGCCCAACCGGGTTCGTGGTGACTATCGAGAGTGCTTCGTCATTGCCGCAGGCTATGGCGACATCAGCTCGGAGCGGGCCTACCTGCGCACCGAGAGCCTGTCCTGCGTGCGCAGCGATGGCACGGTGCTGGAGTTGCGCATCCAGGGCAGCGTCTACGGCGAGGACGGCAAGGTGGGCTTGCGCGGTCGGCTGGTGACCAAGCAGGGCCAGATGCTGGCCAATGCGCTTCTGGCCGGGGTGGTGAGCGGCATCGGCCAGGGCGTGGCCACCGCCAGCACCAACGTCAGCAGTTCGGCCCTGGGCACGGTGGCCCAGCTCAGCGGCCAGGACGCCCTGCGCGCGGGTGTGGGCAGCGGCGTGGGCAGGGCACTGGACCGCTTGGCGCAGTACTACATCAAGCTGGCAGAGAACACCTTTCCGATCATCGAGGTGGATGCCGGCCGAGAGATCGACGTGGTGATCACCCGGGGCAGCCGCATCGACCTTCCCGCGCCGCCCGGGCCGCGGTCTGACGGCAGCGGCCAGGCCCGCACACACCGTACTGAACGGAACCAGGAGGCTGGCGATGATGGCGAGTACTGAACCCCTGCGGCGCCGGGCTGGCGTCAGCGGCCTGGCGGCTTGCTGGGTCACTTGTGTAGCCACCTGCTGCGCCACCGCTGCAACCGCGGCAGCAGCCAAGCCTGAGAACCCAGAGACCCGGTTGCTGGCTGAGCTTCGCCGAGCCCATCCGGGAACCACGTTTTCTTCCGTCCAGCCCACTGCGGTGCCAAGCCTGTACGAGGTCTGGATGAACGGCAACGTGGCCTATGTCTTTGCTGCCCGGCCGCGCTACTTCGTCTTCGGCCGGCTCTTCGACACGCAAACGATGACCGACCTGACGGCGCCCAAGCTGGCCCGGGCCAACGCCGGCCTGGTGCAGACCCCTGCGACCGCCCCCACCACAGACCCTTCGGCCGCGATCGATCTGCGCCAGTTGCCAATGACGGATGCCCTGCACCGCGTCAAAGGCCCAGGCCGGCGCCAGCTGGTGGTCTTCAGCGATCCGGCCTGCCCCTACTGCCGCCGGCTGGAGGAGGAACTGTCGGGCATCGACGACCTGACCGTTCACACCTTCTTGCTGCCCTTCCAGGGCGAAGCACTGCCCATCCAGCTATGGTGCTCCGCCGACCCCTCGGGCAATTGGGAACGCTTGATGCGCAATGGCACGCCGCCGGAAGGCCGCTCTGGTTCGGCCGCCGCCACGCGCTGCGATCACCCGATCGACCGCAACCTGGCCCTGGCACGGCAGTTGGGCATCCGGGCCACCCCCACGCTGGTCTGGGCCGATGGCAGCCGCAGCGAAGGCCACCTGCCGCGTGAACGCATTGAGGCCCGGCTGAACAGCGCCGCCGCAGGCCCCAGAACCGCCCAGGAGCGCCAACCATGACGCCAGACGCCCTCGCCCCTGCGGTCACCCTGGTGATCGCTTCCACAGCCCTGCTCTGCGGCTGCGAGAGCCTGTCCGGGCTGGGGGGAGGCTCCCGCTATGCCTGCCAGGCGCCGGAGGGTGTGGCCTGTCAATCGGTGTCCGGCACCTACGCCAACGTCGCCGCCACCGGCCGCGCGGCGTCTGCCCCCGAGCCTGCTCCGGCAACGCCAGCGGCGACGCGGGCTGCGCTCGCCCGCACCGCAGCACCTGCAGTTGCGCCGGCCCCTCAGGCCACAACTTCCCCGCTGCGCTCGGCCGCGCGTGTGCTGCGCCTGTGGATCAAGCCCTGGGAGGACCTCGACGGGGACCTCTTCGACCAGGGTTATGTCTACGTTCAGGTGGACAGCGGGCTGTGGCTGCTGGACCACCTGCAGCGCAGCATCCGGGAGTCCTACGCGCCGCTGCGCCCGCCGGTCACGCAGGCGGGATCACGCGATGGAGCCTCCGCCGCGGGGGCGCCTCAGCCCCTGCAATCCCGCCCCTCGTTGAACCCGCGCCGCGCCCCGGCATGGGGTCGGGACGCTCTGGATGACAGCCCCTGAGGTCAACATGGCGGCACCAGCTTCATCTGTGCATCGGACAGGTCAGACCTCGACTCCGTCTGGCCTGCTGGCCCGACTCGGCCTCGGTGGCGAGGCGATGTCTCCTGCCGAGCAGTTCGCCTCCTGGCTGCCCTACTCGGCCTACCTGCCGACCGAGCGCCTGTTCGTCAACCGAGACAACCTGGGCTTCCTGCTGGAGGTGATGCCGCAGTCCGGCGCGGACGACCGCATGGCCGAGGTGCTGGTGTCGCTGTACGCGAACTGCCCGCCCGGCGTCGGGGTGCAGCTGCACCTGTTCGCCTCGCCCCACGTGCGCGAGCAGCTGCGGCGTTACGCCAACCTGCGGCTCGAGGACGGCGACCAGACGGACAAGGCCCACCAGTGGGGCCGCCCGGCGCGCAACGACAACCTGTTTCGCAAGCTGGCCCGCCAACGCGTGGGCCACCTGCTTCAGGGCGCCCAGCATTCGCTCACGGCGGGGTTCCACTACACGATCCGCGACTTCCGCCTGATGCTCAGCGTGTCCTGCCCGGTGGCCCCTGAGGCGGCCGGCGAGCCGCAGCACCGCGATGCTGTGCTGGCGCTGCGCGACTCGATGGCCTCGACGCTGCGTTCGGCCTCGCTACCCAACCGGGTCTGCGATGCCGCCGACCTGATCAACTGGTGCGCCCTGTTCACCAACCCGGACCGCATCGCACAGACCGACGCCCCCGATCTGCACTACGACGACGGGCGCGAGATCCGCGACCAGATCGTCGACTTCGACACCATCCAGGACCCGCTGCCCAGCGGCCTGCGGCTGTGGAAGGAAGGTTGGGATGAGGCGCTGGAGCTGCGCTTCTACTCGATCAAGAGCTTTCCGGAACGCTTTGCGCTGTGGCAGATGGGCTCGCTGATCGGCGACCTGATGCAGCCGGCGCTGCAGTACAACGCGCCCTTCCTGCTGACGCTGGGGGTGCACATCCTCGACCCCAACGTCACCAAGTCGGTGGTGACGGCCAACCACGTGCGGGCGACCCAGAACGCCAAGTCGAAGATGGCCGACGTCATGCCCGACGTACGCAAGAAGCTCGACGACTGGACCGCCGCAGCCGACGCGATCGACACCGGCGGCAGCCTGGTCAGCCTCTACCACCAGCTGGCGCTGTTCACGCCCCCCGGCAAGGCGGTGCCCGCCCACGAAGCGGCCAACGCGATCTGGCGCGGCCGGGGCTTCCAGCTCAACGCGGACACCTACATGCACCGCCAGGCGCTGCTGGCCAGCCTGCCGATGACGCTGTCCGAGCGCTTCCACAAGGACCTGGCCAAGATGCGCCGGGTCTCGCGCAAGACCATGGCCAACGCCATCCACCTGGCGCCCCTGGTGGCGGAGTGGCGCGGCACCCGCACCCCGGCGCTGGTCTTCGGCGGACGGCGCGGCCAGCTGATGACGCTGGACATCTTCGACAACGACCTGGGCAACTACAACTTCGCGATCATCGGCGCGCCGGGCTCGGGCAAGTCGGTACTGATGAACGAGATGGCCTGGTCCTACCGCGCCATCGGCGCCAAGGTCTGGATGCTCGACCTGGGCCGTTCCTTCGAGAAGCTCTGCCGCAAGGCCGGCGGCACCTACATCGAGTTCAAGGCGGACGTCGACATCTGCCTGGACCCCTTCAGCCACGTCGTCGACATCCACGAGGACATCGACATGCTGGTGCCGGGCATTTCGAAGATGTGCTCGATGCAGCACCCGCTGGAGGAGGTCCAGTACAAGGCCATCTCGGCGATGGTGCTCAAGCTCTGGAAGTCCTACGGCCAGGAGCTGCGCATCACCGCCTTGCGCGACGCCTTCAAGGACGGCTCGATCGAAGAGCTGGGGCTCAACGGCGACCAGCGCATCAAAGACCTGGCCGTGATGCTCAACCCCTACGCCCGGGGCGGCCAGTACGCGCGCTTCTTCGAGGGGCACAACAACGTCGATTTCAGCAACGACTTCATCGTCATCGAGAACGAGGAGCTCAAGCGCCGACCGGACCTGCATGCGGTGGTCAACATCCTGCTGCTGCACCGCATCACCGGCGAGATGTACCTCACCCGCAACCGGCGCAAGGTGCTCTTCGTCGACGAGCTGAAGCAGCAGCTGGGCGACATCGGCGCCGACGATCCGGTCAAGGCCGCGGTGGTGGAGGAAGCCGCCCGCCGTGCCCGCAAGTACGGCGGGGCCCTGGGCACCGCCACCCAGAGCGCCGACGACTTCTACAGCTCCACCCAGATGGAGGCGGCTTTCAACTGCTCGGACTGGGTGTTCCTGCTGCGCCAGAAGCCCGAGTCCATCGAGATGCTCGACCGCAAGGGGCGGCTGACGATGGACGAGCCCAAGAAGCGGCTGCTGAACTCGCTGCGAACGGAACCGGGGGCGTTTTCTGAGCTGTACATCTCCTCGCCGGTGGGCGAAGGGGTGGCGCGCAACATCCTCGACCCGGCCACGCACCTGCTGTTCTCGAACAAGCTGGAGGACAACGCACCGATCGATGAGCTGCGGGCGCAAGGGCTCAGCATTGACGAGGCCATCGGCGAGCTGCTGCGCCGGCGGGGGCATGTGGCATGAGCTCCGACGATCGGCCCCCACCGGGACGTCTGCCGGGAACTCTGCTCGGAATGCTGCTGGCGAGCCTGCTGGTCACTGCCGGCGCGCTGTACGCCTACGACCGCTGGCAGGTTCAGCCCGCGCTCAAGCTGGCGGTGGTGGACGTGGGTGAGGTCTATCGCAGCAAGGAGGCCGAGTTCACCCGCCTGCTGACCCACGCTAGCAGCGATGAGGAGCGGCAGCAGGCCCTGGAGGTGGCCCGCCATTTCGCGCAGCGCCTTCCGCAGGCCCTGGATGAGCTCGGCCGGGAATGCGGCTGCCTGGTGATGATCCGCTCCGCCGTGGTGGCGCCCTCCCCCCGCACGGTCGACTTGACCGGGCGCCTGCAGGCCATGCTGGAGCGGCCATGAACGCAGCGTTGAGCAGACTGCTGCAGCTGCGGGCCTGGTTGGCGCCACTGGGTGCACACCGCGGGGCCCTGACTGCGCTGCTGCTGATCTGGGTTCTGGCGGCGCTGCGGCTGTTCATTGATCCGAGCCCCCGCCTGCCCCTGCTGTTCAACGTCACGCCCAGCCTGCCGCACCACCTGGTCTGGTTGCGCCAGGGCGGCACTAAGTTGCGACGCGGGGACCTGGTGGTCTACCGCTTCGAGGGCGAGGCGGCTGCGGACCGCCCGGGGCTGCGCGGCCAGCCCTTCTTCAAGGTGCTGCGGGGTTTGCCCGGCGACGTGGTCACGGTGACAAGTCAGAGCGTCGCCTTGAACGGCGAGCCGATGGGCGTGGCCAAGACGCACAGCGTCGACGGTCGCGCCCTGCATCCAATCGCAGCGGGGGTGATCCCGCCCGGGCACTTCTACGTGCAAGGCACCGGGCCGGACTCCTTCGACTCCCGCTACAAAGAGAGCGGGCTGGTGCGCGCCGACCAGGTGCTGGGCACGGCGGTGGTGCTGTTTTGAGGAGGCCGCATGAAGCCCTTCGGTCGGTTGGCTCTGCGCCGGACGTTCTGTCTCTGCAAACGGACCCTGTGTTTGCTGGGCTCGGTCAATACGGCCCTCGCAGCAGGCGCGGTGGGTCCAGCTTCCAACAGCGACCTCGGTGTGATCGGCCCCACCTACGCCATCAGCGAACCCCACCTGTTGGAGGAAATCCAGCACAAGCTGCGGGCCAAGGAGCGCAGCGGCGAGCTGCAGCGGCTGATGGAGGATGCGCGCCGTCGCGGCATCGCCACGGTGCGCAACCCTCCACCGGTGGAGGGTCTGCAGGCCACCCGGCAGGCGCGCAGCTTCCATGTGGACCCCAGCTTCGTGCTGGAGCGCAACCTCACCGATGTCCAGGGTCGTCTGTTGTTTGCAGCCGGCACCCGCAAGAACCCGCTGGAGGTGGTGTCGCTGTCCAAGCGGCTGCTGTTCTTCGACGCCCGCGATAGGCGCCAGCTCAACCAGGCGCAGCAGCTGGCCCGCCAGCATGGCGCGGGCCTCAAGCTGATCCTGACCGGCGGCTCCTACCTGGAGCTGATGAAGGCCTGGCAGGTGCGGGTGTACTACGACCAGCAGGGCACGCTGACCCGGCGGCTGGGCATCCGGCAGGTGCCGGCGCTGGTGTCGCAGGAAGGGCTGCGGCTGCGCATCGATGAGTTGGCGCTGCGATGAGAAACGCCTGGCTGCGTCCCCTGGCCATCGCCGTCCTCGCCGTTTGGATGCTGCTGGGCGAAGGGTCCAAGGTGCAGTCGGCCGACAGCCTGACCTGCACCGGCCGCTTCCCGAACCCGATCACCGAGATCTGCTGGAGCTGCATCCTGCCCATCAGCATTGGCAGCATCACGATCGCCAACATCGATGGACAGGAGGACATCGACAACCCGTCGAGTCCGGTGTGCAGCTGCGGCCTGAACCCCACGGTGGGGTTGTCGATCGGCTTCTGGGAGCCGGCCCGCCATGTGGAGGCGGTGCGCAAACCCTTCTGCCTGGCAGCACTGGGCGGCATCGATCTGGACCCGGGTCTGGCCGCACCCGCGGCGGCGCGATTCACGCACGCGGAAGGCGATGGGGATGGCGGCAGTTTCTACCAGGCACATTTCTACATGAACCCGGTGCTGTACTGGCTGGAGGTGGTGGCGGGTTTTCCGTGTCTGGAGAAGGGCTCCTTCGACCTGGCCTACCTGACCGAGGTGGACCCGCTGTGGAACGACGATGAGCTGACATTGATCCTCATTCCGGAGGCGGTGCTGTTCGCCAACCCGGTGGCGGTGGCCGCCTGCGCGGCGGACTGTGTGGCGGCCACGGTGGGGTTTGGGATCGAGGCGCTGTTCTGGTGCGCCGGCTGCCAGGGCGGCGTCTACCCGCTGGACGGCCATGTGCCGTACCACATGGGTGGGGTGCGCACCGCGGAGCTGATCGCACAGCGCCTGACCGCCAAGATGCACCGCGAGCTGCTGGCCTGGGGCTGGCATGGTCACGCCGGGCTGTGTGGGCCGTACTTCCTGCCGACGATGGACAAGACGGCCTACAAGACCCAGCTCACCCACCCGGTGGCCAACACCGCCAAGGACGGTGGCCACTGCTGTCAGCCCTTTGGGCGCAGCACCGTCGTCTGGGGAGCAGGCAAGGAGTTTCCGGTGCGGGGGGAGGATTTTGCGTTCCTGCTGTTTCGCAAGCGCAACTGCTGTCTGGGGTTCTGAGGAGAAGGCGATGGGCACTCGGTTGCATCTGAAACTTGCCACCCTGCTGGCAGGCCTGGCGGCCTGGAGCTGCTGTGGGGCAGGAGACCCCGTGGTTACGCCGGCCGACATCGAACGGGCCCGCCAACAACATCGCATGCCCAGCGAGGAAGAACTGGCCCGGGTGCCGATTCCGCGCTCACCCCAAATCGACGCGCTGCCGCAACCGAGCAACCGTCCACCGTTGGACCTGGAAGCGCTGGCCAAGGGATTCGAGTTTCAACGCAGCCCCACGCCGATGGCGCAACCAAGCGCCCCCCGGCTGCTGGTCTTCATCAGCCTGGGGATGCCGAAGGCGTCGCTGCAACGGTTGGTCACCCAGGCGGCGCAGGCCCGCGCAACGCTGGTGCTGCGGGGATTGCACCTAGGGTCGGTGCAGGCGTCGGTGGCGAGGATGCACGAGTTGATCGGGTCGCAGCGGGTGGCCGTTCAGATCGATCCGACCGCATTTGATCGGTATGGGGTGGTGCAGGTGCCCACGTTTGTACTGGCGCGTGGCGGTCGATCAGGGGTCGAATGCGCGGCAGAGGCCTGTGCGGCCGGTACAAGGTTCGCGAAGGTTGCAGGGGATGTGAGTCTCGGGTATGCGCACAAGGTACTTGGGAGTTGGGCTGAAGTTCGATAAGGGAGGGCATGGACTGCCATGTAGAACGAACACTCGGTGCCATCACGCCGCCTACGCCTGAAGTCACCCGAATCGAGGTAGAGCATGGCCAAGGACTCAGCGGCGTCGAACCCAGTTGGGTGTCAAGCCTGCGTTCAAGCCAGGCGCGATTGAGCAGCCGTGTCAGCCGATCGGTCATGGACGCCAGCTCCAGATGGGTCCGTTCCTGCCATGCTGCCGTGATGCCTTGTCTGACCACCACAAAGCCATCCGGCAATCCGTCCGAGCGTCGCAGTTGAAGGCACATCTCAGATGGATCTGCGCAGGGGTTCCCTAGGTGGACTCTGGCACCCACCCCGGCAGATTGACGTAGTAGCGCGTTGAGCGGCCACCGCCCAGCTGCTGAAGCAAGCCCATCGCTTCAAGGTCGATGAGTTCGCGCGATGCGGTCGCCCGCGATGCGCCCGTGACGCTCTCGTACTTCTTCGTGCTCATGCCGCCGTCGAAGCCACCCGGGCCGGCATCCAGCAGCAGGTTCATCACCTTGCGCTGACGCTCGCTCAGGGTTGTGCGGCCGTGGTCCAGCCAGAAGCGGGCCTTCACGAGGGTGTGGTCCACCACCGTCGACGCCTCTTCGCAGGCGGCCTGCATTTGCTCAACGAACCAGCACACCCAGTGCGTCACGTCAGGGTCGCCATGCTGGGCGCGTTCCAGGTTGGCGTAGTAGTCGCGGCGACGATCGAGCAGGCGCTGGGATGTGCGGAACTGGCGACTGGCCTCGCCGCTGTCGCGGGCCAGCAGCAGGTCGACCAGCACGCGCCCGAGGCGACCGTTGCCGTCCTCGAAGGGGTGGATGGTCTCGAACCAGAGGTGTGCGAGCGCAGCCCGCACCCAGGTGTCCGGTTCGCTGGCGGCGTTGAACCAACGTAGAAGACGATCCATCTCCTCAGGCACGCGGCCCGACGGTGGTGCCTCGTAGTGCACCTCCTCCCGTCCCAGTCGACCACTGACGATCTGCATCGGCTCGGCATGCTCGCGGTAGCCACCGACGCGAATCTTCGTCATGCCCGAGTAGCCGGTGGGAAAGAGCGCGGCGTGCCAGGCGTGCAGGCGCTCGTGCGTGAGCGGGTCGTTGCAGCGCTGGACCGCGTCGTCCATGATGTCCAGCAGGCCTTCCACGTTGCGCGGCGCGCTCGGCCCATCCTGCCTGCCCACGCCCAGCCGCCTTGCGACCGAACTGCGCACGGCGGCCAGGTCCAGTCGTTCGCCCTCGATGGCCGAGGTGGCCAGCGCATCCTGGCTCCAGGCTTCCGCAGCCAGTTCCAGGCGTTGTTCGATGCCCAGGGCCGCCAGCTTGCCTTCGACCAGGCCCTGCGCACGCCGCGCCTTGGCCAGGACCTCGCCGACACGAACGCGGTCGTACCGAAGATCGGGCCAGTCCGGGTGCTGCCAGACGTAAGTGGATGCGCGGGCTTTCATGCGCTGAGGTGGAGATGAGTCGAATGCTCGTCATTATCGACTCAGCAGTTGAGCTGAATTTGAAGTCTATTCGACTCGGGAGTTGAAGCCGATCCGTCGCAGCCCGAGTGTCGGGGCATCACGGCTCGTTGCCGCGCAAGAGCCTGACTGACATGGGCGTCGGCGTACGGCGTCGAAGGGCCTGCGAGCTTTCGTTTGATGCCGCTCGACTGTGGCCCAATGGCGTCGTGGACAGCGACAAACAGGAGGAAAGCGGGCAATGACCAGCAAGCAGACGAACAACAATGCCAGGACGGAGGCCGACACCTGTCGGGAATGGGTCACGCCCAAGATCGTTCAGGCGGGCTGGGCGGCTTCGCCTTGCGCCATCGGGGAACAGCGCACGTTCACCAACGGTCGCATCTTCGTGGCCGGCGGCAAGGTCCGGCGCGGCAAGCAGCGCCGGGCCGACTACATCCTCTTCTACCGCCGTGACTTTCCCCTGGCCGTGGTCGAAGCCAAAGACGCCAGCCTGCCTGCCGAAACGGGTGTGCAGCAGGCCCGGGAGTACGCCGAGGCGCTGGGACTCAAGTTCGCCTACGCGACCAACGGCCACCGGATCATCGAGATCGACTACCTCGCCGGCACCGAAACCGAGGTCGACCGCTACGCCACGCCGGATGAGCTGTTCGCCAGGTTGAGCAGTGGTGCAAACCTGCCGCCCGCAGCTGCGCCGCACCTCTTGGAACCCTTCAACCTGGCCTCGGGCAAGGTGCCGCGCTACTACCAACAGATTGCCATCCACCGAGTGGTCGAGGCCATCCTGCTCGGCCAGAAGCGCATCCTGGCCACGCTGGCCACGGGCACCGGCAAGACCTGCGTAGCATTCCAGATCTGCTGGACGCTCTGGAACAGCCGCTGGAACCGCACGGGCGAATACCGCCGCCCCAAGATCCTTTTCCTGGCGGACCGCAACATCCTGGTGGACGACCCCATGGCCAAGATGTTTGCGCCCTTCGGCGACGCACGCCACAAGATCGCCGGTGGGGAGGTCAGCCAGGGCCGAGACATGTACTTCGGCATCTACCAGGCCCTGACCACGGCCAGCGCGGACGTGTTCCGTCAGTACCGCCCCGACTTCTTCGACCTCATCATCATCGACGAGTGCCACCGTGGCTCCAGCCGAGACGAAAGCGCCTGGCGAGCCGTGCTCGACTACTTTGAGCCGGCCGTCCAGTTCGGCATGACGGCCACCCCACTGCGCGAGGAATCGTGTGACAGTTACGATTACTTCGGCAACCCGATCTACACCTACAGCCTGCGCCAAGGCATTGAAGATGGCTTCCTGGCGCCCTACCGGGTTCACCGCGTCATCACCACCGTAGACGCTGCCGGCTGGCGGCCGGGCAAGGACGAGCTGGATCGCTACGGCCGCGAAGTTCCCGACGATGAGTACCAGACCAAGGACTTCGAACGCGTGGTGGCCCTCAGGTCGCGCACCCAGGCCATGGCCCGGCACCTGACCGAGTTCCTGAGGGGCACCGACCGCTTCGCCAAGACCATCGTGTTCTGCGTGGACCAGGAGCACGCGGCCGAAATGCGCCAGGAGTTGGTCAATCTCAACAGCGACCTCGTCCGGCCCTACCCCGACTATGTTTGCCGTGTCACCGCCGATGAAGGCTCGATCGGCCTGACCCACCTGGCCGACTTCCAGGACGTGGACAAGCCGGCACCGGTGGTCCTGACCACCTCGCAGTTGCTGACCACGGGTGTGGACGCCGAGATGGTCAAGAACGTGGTGCTGGCCCGCGTGGTCGGCTCCCGGTCGGAGTTCAAGCAGATCGTCGGCCGAGGCACCCGCCTGAAGGTGGACTATGGCAAGGAATACTTCAACATCATCGACTTCACCGGCACGGCCACCCGGCACTTCGCGGACCCCGACTTCGACGGCGAGCCCGCGCGCATCGAAGAAGTGACGGTGGACGAGGCCGGCGAGCAGATCGCCGTCGTTGAATTGACTCCCGAGACTGAACCCGAGCCAGCGCCGGGCACCGTCCCGCCCGGGTATGAACTGCCTGAAGAGCACATCGGCCCCGGAACGGGCATCGTCGTCAACGAGCCCATGGACGAATCGTTCATCGAGCCCCGCAAGTTCTACATCGACGGGGGCGAGGTCGAGGTCATCGGACACCTGGTCTACGACCTGGACACCGACGGCAAGAAGCTGCAGGTGGTGAAATACACCGAGTACTCCGGCCGCGCGGTGCGCACGCTGTACCCCAGCCGCGAGGCTCTGCAATCGGCCTGGGCCGACCCCAACACCCGCAGCGAGGTGCTGCGCGAGCTGACCGAGCGCGGCATCAGCTTTGAAGAGCTGGCCTCCAGCAGTGAGCAACCCGACGCCGATCCCTTCGACCTGCTGTGCCATCTGGCCTGGAACGCGCCGCTGCTGACCCGCCGCCAGCGAGCCGACGCTGCGCGGCGCCAGGCCCAGGACCTGTTCGGTCAGTACAGTGACACGGCCCGCGAGATCCTGACGTTGCTGCTCGATCGCTACATCGAGCGCGGCATCCTCCAGTTCAACGCGCTGTCCGATCTGATGAAGGTTCAGCCCTTCGACCGCTACGGTAGCCCCTCGGAAATCGCCCTACGCCACTTCGGCGGCGTGCGCGGCATGAAAGACGCCGTGGCACGCCTGCAAGGCGCGCTTTACCTGTAATCCGTACACCGTTCCCGAGAACTCGACCCGATGGCCAAAGCCAGCACCACCGCCCAGGCAGAAAAGAAGACCCGCGCGCCGCGAAAGACCGCCAAGGCGCTGCTCACCACCCGAGAGAACCTGTCGGCCCTGATCGGAACAGCCCGCAAGATCCTGCGCAAGGACAAGGGCCTCAACGGCGACGCCGACCGCCTGCCGCTGCTGACCTGGGTGATGTTCCTGAAGTTCCTGGACGATCTTGAGATCGTCCACGAGGAAGAGGCCGAACTGGACGGCAAGCCCTACGAGCCCATCATCGAAGCGCCGTACCGGTGGCGAGACTGGGCAGCCCGCGAGGACGGCATCAGCGGCGACGAACTGCTGGCCTTCATCGGCCAGGAACAGACGCGCCGCGCCGATGGCAGCGCCGGCCCCGGCTTGTTTGCCTACCTGCGCAGCCTGGCCAACCTTGGCGTGAACCACCAAAGGGGCAGCCAGCGCGAGGTCATTGCCAACGTCTTCAAGGGCGTGCAGAACCGGATGGTCAGCGGCTACCTGCTGCGCGACATCCTCAACAAGATCAACGGTATCCACTTCAGCGCCAGCGAAGAGATCCACACCCTCTCGCACCTGTACGAATCCATGCTGCGCGAGATGCGCGACGCAGCGGGCGACTCGGGTGAGTTCTACACGCCGCGTCCGGTCGTGCGGTTCATGGTGCAGGCCATGGACCCACAACTTGGCGAGGCGGTGCTGGATCCAGCGTGCGGCACCGCTGGCTTTCTGGTTGAGGCCTACGACCATATGGCCGGCCAGGTCAAGAACCCTGACCAGCGGCGCACGTTGCAGAGCGGCTCCTTGTATGGCCAAGAGGCCAAGCCGCTGCCCTACATGTTGGCCCAGATGAACCTGCTGCTTCATGGGCTGGAGGCGCCGCAGATCGCCTACGGCAACACGCTGGAGCGGCGAATCAATGAAATCGGCCACAGCGAACGCGTGGATGTGATCCTCACCAATCCACCCTTCGGCGGGGAGGAAGAGGCCGGCATCAAGAACAACTTCCCGCCGAACATGCAGACCGCCGAAACGGCGCTGCTGTTCCTGCAATACATCATGCGCAAGCTGCGAGTGGCCGGCGCCCCGGTGGCCGGTGGCAAGGCCGCCGTCCGTGGCGGACGTGCGGCGGTGGTGGTGCCAAACGGCACGCTGTTCGGTGATGGCATTTGTGCCGTCATCAAGCAGGAGATGCTGAAGGAGTTCCGGTTGCACACCATCGTGAAGCTGCCGCAGGGCGTGTTCGCGCCGTACACCGACATACCCGCCAACCTGATGTTTTTCGAGCGCGGAGGTCCCACCGACACCATCTGGTACTACGAGTTGCCGCTGCCGGAAGGCCGCAAGAAATACAGCAAGACTGCACCGCTGCAATTTGAAGAGTTCGCGCAGGCCCAGACCTGGTGGAACGCCCGTGAGGAAGGGCCTCAGGCCTGGAAAGTTGACTTCGCCGCCAAGCGTGCAGCGGCGATCCAGGCCGCAACGCCCCATTGGCAGCGCGCCGAGGCTGAGCGGGCCGCATCCCTGGCGAGGGCACAGACGATTCGCAACGTCGAGCAGGCCTTGGCAGAGGCACCCAGCGCCGACAGGCCCATCTTGCAGAATCGTCTGCGGGAGCTGAAAGCGCTGCAGCAAACCCACGAACAAGCCGCCAAAGCGGCCCAGGCCGACGGTGATGCCCTGTACTGGCCGATCTACAACCTCGATCTCAAGAACCCTCAGGCCAGGACCGGGCTGGCGCATGCCGACCCCAAGGACCTGATCGCGTCAATGCGCAGCCATGAGGCGGAGGTGATGCGCCTGCTGGGTGAGATCGAGGCCCTGGTGAACGAGGTGCAGACATGAGCGACGTACTTCCATCAGCAGGCGACGGGTATGCCCGCGTTCACGGTGACATCGTTACCCTGCTGGAATCCGCCCGTCGTGCTGCGGCCCGCAGCGTCAATGCGCTGATGACGGCCAGCTACTGGGAAATCGGCCGGCGCATCGTGGAGTTCGAGCAAGACGGGCAAGACCGTGCCACTTATGGCGAGGCCTTGCTGCCGAGGCTGTCGGCTGATCTGCAACGGCATTTTGGGCGCGGCTTCAGCGTCGACAACCTGGAGCAGATGCGTCTGTTCTACCTCGCCTATCCGACTGCACACATTTCCGAGACGCTGTCTCGGAAATTGCCGGCACCCGAAGTCCCCCAGAAATCCGAAACACTGTCTCGGAATTTCACCTTGGAACACCTGTCCCAGGCCTTGCCGCTGTCGTGGTCGCACTATGTGCGCCTGGTGCGCGGCACACGCAGCGAGAAGGAACGCGAGTTCTACGAGGCCGAAGCCCTGCGCGGTGGCTGGAGCGTGCGACAGCTCGACCGTCAGATTTCGAGCCAGTTCTACACCCGAGCCCTGTTATCCAAGAACAAGCGCGCCGTGCTGGAAAAAGGCAGCGTGCCGCAGGCCAGTGATGCGGTCACCCCGGACGAAGCCGTCAAGGACCCTTACGTCCTGGAGTTCCTCAACCTCAAGGACGAGTATTCCGAATCGCAGCTGGAAGACGCGCTCATCCACAGGCTGGAAGACTTTCTGCTGGAGCTGGGCGGCGACTTCACCTTCGTGGGCCGCCAGCGCCGCCTGCGCATTGGCACTAGCTGGTTCCGGGTGGACCTGCTGTTCTTCCACCGCCGACTGCGCTGCCTGGTCATCATCGACCTGAAGCTCACCGAGCTGGGCCACGCCGACGTGGGGCAGATGCACATGTACTGCAACTACGCCCGCGAGCACTGGACGCTGCCAGGCGAGAACCCGCCCGTGGGCCTGATCCTGTGCGCTCGCACCAATGCCGCCGTGGCCCGCTATGCCCTGGACGGCCTGCCCAACAAGGTGATGGCGGCCGAGTACCAGACGGTGCTGCCGGAGGCCAGGCTGCTGGAGGCGGAGCTGGAGAGGACGCGGCGGGAGCTGGAGGCGCGGCGGGTGGGGCGGGGAGATGTGGAGGCCACGAAATGACAGCTTGGCCTTCAGCAACGCTGGCTGACATCGCGCCTATCGTCCGCAGAGAGGTAGACATTCAACCTGACCATGCCTATCCAGAGCTGGGCATTCGATCATTTGGTAAGGGGACCTTCCACAAGCCGCCGTTGCATGGCGCGGATGCCGGCACCAAGCGGCTGTTTGAGATCAAGCCTGGGGACTTGGTTTTCTCGAACGTCTTCGCGTGGGAAGGTGCTATCGCAGTTGCCTCGCCCGACGACAACGGCCGGTACGGCTCGCACCGCTTCATCACCTGTGTGGTCGACCCATCGCGGGCCTGCGCCGAATACCTGAAGTTCTATCTCACCGCATCCGAGGACGGCCGAGCGCAAGTTCTACAGGCATCGCCTGGCGGGGCAGGGCGGAATCGAACACTGGGCGTGGAAAAGCTCGGACGCATCGCCGTGCCACTGCCTCCCCTTGACGTTCAACATGCGTTGATCGCGCGCATCATGCAGCTGACCGAGAAGACGCGGCAAGTCGAAGCGCATCTCGATGCCGTCGAGCGCGATGCCGAGCGCCTGATCCGAAGCTACATCTTCCATCCCCAGGGCGCGCAGCCAACGAAGCACCGCATGTCGGAATTGGTCTCGCAACGCCAGCCCGACGTGGCCGTCGACGGCACAGCCCAGTACCGCTTTGCGGGCGTCTACTCCTTCGGCCGCGGCGTGTTTCCCAGCGCCGTCAAGATGGGCAGCGAGTTCGCCTACGAACGGCTGTCCACCGTGCGCACCGGTGACTTCATCTACCCCAAGCTGATGGCCTGGGAAGGCGCGCTGGGCGTCGTGCCAGCCGAATGCGATGGCATGGTGGTATCGCCAGAGTTCCCCGTCTTCACTGTCAACACCGAAGCGGTGCTGCCCGAAGTCTTGGACATCTACTTCCGCACGCCCGACGTTTGGCCTGCACTTGCAGAGATCAGCGGCGGCACCAATGCCCGCCGTCGCAGGCTGCAGCCATCGACCTTCCTCAGCTACGAGATGCCCGTGCCCTCCATGGCGAAGCAGCTCGAACTCCGAGCCATCTACCAGCACACGCAGGCGCTCAAAGCCAAGCACGCCGCCATTCGCCAAGCCAACTCGGCGCTGCTGCCGGCGACGCTGGAGCGCGTATTCGGTACGTCCATCAAGGAGTGAGACATGCAAAGTGACACGCTCACACAGGCCGAAGCAGACGCCCTGTTCCGTTTGGACAAGGTGCCGACTTCGCCGGCAGCACACCAGTTTCCAGACCTTGGAGGTCGCATCGAAGTCCCACTGGCTTCGCGGGATCAGCGAGAGTTCTTCTCGTTGGACATCAACCGCAAGCGCATCGCCCTCACCACCGGCTATCAGACCCGTGGACGAAAGGTTGTCGTGCTGGCTCGACTCGATTTCGCAGCGCCGCACCGCAATCCAGACGGCACCGAGGTGGGCGTTCCACACCTGCACCTTTACCGCGAGGGCTACGGCGACAAGTGGGCGGTGGAGGTTCCGCCCGGAATGCTCAGTCAGCCTGAAGATGCCTGGCAATCGCTGCACGACTTCATGGCCTACTGCGGTGTCGTCGAAAGTCCCAACATCGTGCGAGGGCTGTTTTCATGAGCGCGACAGACGACCTCATCCGCAACTACTACGACTGGCTGAAATCCAAGACGGCTTGGCGAGAGCTCAACGGCTGGATCGAGATCACCACGCCTTACCTGGATCGGCACAACGACTACCTCCAGATCTATTTGCGGCGACAAGGCACCGAGTGGGTTCTGACCGACGACGGCTACACGATCGCCGACCTGGCCCAATCTGGTTGCGAACTGGACACACCCCGTCGCAAGGCACTGCTGGCCACGACCTTGAACGGCTTTGGCGTGCAACTGAACGACGAGGCGCTTGAAATCAAAGCGACGGAAGATAACTTCCCACTTCGCAAGCACAGCCTGGTGCAGGCGATCCTGGCCGTCAACGACCTGTTCTATGTGGCCCGCGCCAACGTCGAGAGCTTTTTCTTTGAAGACGTGGCGCTGTGGTTGGACGATGCCGATGTGCGCTACACGCCTCGGGCTAACTTCGTCGGGCACAGCCGGTACAACCACCAGTTCGACTTCGTCGTTCCCAAGTCAAGGCGCGCACCGGAGCGCATCCTGCGTGTCATCAACAACCCGAACAAAGACAACGCGCAGAGCGCGGCCTTTGCGTGGGTCGATACCAAGGATGTTCGCCCCTCCGATTCACTGGCATTTGCGGTCCTGAATGATCGGGATCACCGGGTTAGCGAGGCCGTCCAAGACGCCCTGCGCAGCTATGACATCACCCCAATCGCCTGGACCCGCCGAGAGGAGTTCAGAGAGCGCCTAGCGGCATGAGCCATTTATGAGCAAATCATCCGGAAAGCCTTCGCCGTCGTGGAGCGACGCCAAGGCCAAGCTGGCCGCATTCGACCGCGCCGGCCTGCTGGGCCTGGTGCAAGACCTCTACGCCGCCAACAAGGACAACCAGGCATTTCTGCATGCCCGCCTGCAATTGGGCGACGACGTGCTCAAGCCCTACAAGGCCACCATCGACCGCTGGCTGTGGCCCGATGTGTTCAGGAACCAGGACACCTCGGTCGCCAAGGCCAAGAAGGCCATCGCGGACTACAAGAAGGCGTCCGGCACAGCCGAAGGGCTGGCCGAGCTGACGGTGTTCTTTTGCGAGCGGGCCTCGGGCTTTGCCTGTGATGTGGGCATGGACGATGAAACCTATCTGGGCGCCCTGGTGCGCATGTTTGAACAGGCGATGAAGGCGGTGGCCGCTTTGCCAACGGACCAGCAAGACTCAGGGTGGGGTCGGTTGGCGGTGGTGCACAAACGCAGCCAGCACATCGGCTATGGCGTGGGGAACGACATCACCGACCTGTTTGCCGACCACCGGGGCCCATGAGTTGGTGCCATTGACCGCTCCGGCGACCGACCCGTGATTGGCGCACCTCATCCCAGCCCGCCCCGCAAACCCCAATACCCCCCTCACCTCCCACCCCTTTCCCCGAGACACCGCCCCGCCCACGCCCCACGATGAGGCGTGCCCACCACCCCGTCCACCGCCAGCCTCCCGCCACCGACGACCCGCAGCACCGCGCTGCGCCGCCTCGTTGCGCTCATCGCTTCCTCCAGCCTGCTGATCACCCAGACCACCAGCCTGGCCGGCCCACATGACGAAGGCCTGGCGGCGGGGCGTGCCGCCAACCCGGTCATCCGCGGAGGCATCACCACCCCGAGCGCTTCAGCCGCGGTGCCGGGCTACACCAGCAGCCCGGGTGAGCGCAGCTTCTACCGCCAGCCCAACCTGGCAACGCAGGGCAACAGCCTTCTGGCAGCCTGCGCCAGCACACCTCAGGACCCGGTCTGCCAGGCCCTGCTGGGAGCCCAGGCCTCGGCCAACACCGCCCGCCCGGGCCTGGCGGTGGATGACCCATCCGTCGCGGCTGCGCGAGCGATCAACCGCTCTCCCTCGTCCCAGCTGGGCGATCTGTCGGCCTACTACAGCGGCTGCAGCACCAGCGTCACCGCCCTGCCGGCACGCGTCGAGCCACGCAGCTGCCTGCGCTCCGCTGAACCCGGCAGCCTGCGCTGCAGCCGTCAACTCAGCGTTGCCATCACCCGCAGCAGCAGTTGCACCCCGGGCGACTGGTTCGCCCACGCCGGCTCCGGCTCAGCCGGGCTGGATGCGCAGTGCCTGCCGGACCGGCCGCTGACGGCACAGCGCTTTCGGGTGACGCAGGGCGGCAGCCCCCTGGCCTTCTTTGATGTGGATCTGACCCGGCCAGCGCCCTTCCCTGCGCTCGTTGCCGTGCTCGGCAGCAGTCCTTCTGCGCTGGACGGGCAGCCGATCCGTGAAGGGGTCTGGGTGTCCGACTCCGCCTGCAGCGGCCCGGTCTGCACCCTGACCGCGCTGATCGCCCCGGAGCGGCGCGAGACCTGCATCGGCGGCAATGAGTCGGTGCTTTCCTGCACCAGCGTCGAACCCTTCCTGCCCACCTACTCCGCCTGCCCGGCGGGCACCCAGGGTGGTGACCTCATCCAGGCCATGACCTGTGCGGGAGACAACGGCTGCAGCAACACCGGCCTGGACCCGCAGCGCTGTTTTGCCCCTTCCTCCGGCTGGACGCCCTACACCGGCTCGGACAGCACAGGCAGCCTGGCAAGCCTGTACTGGACCCCGGCCAGCAGCCGCAGCGTGGTGGGCTGGGCGGTCAACCCGCTGTTCGGCCCCATCCCCACGCTGCAGCTGTCCTACGAGCCGGCCCGCTCCACGGTGACGGAGACCGACCGCTGGGACGATCAATGCCCCAACCTGGCAGCAGGCGGACGCTGCACAGCCTCGGCGACGTCGGCGGAGGTCTGCACCCACGGCCCGGCCACCCAATTGATCGACGGCGCGCCGGTCACCCGGGACTGCTGGGAGTACAGCCGCAGCCTGACCTGCGCCGGGTGGGTGCCGGCCGACCCCTGTGCCGAACTCGTGGCAGCCGGCTGCACGCCGCAGGGCTCCAGCTGCCTGCACAGTGATCCGGCCACCGGCGCCTGCCGGATGGTCGAAGAGCGCTTCTCCTGCCCCCGGCCTGCGGAGACGGTGACCAGCGCCAGCGGCTGCCCGACCCAGACCTTCTGCCTGAACGGCAACTGCTTCGACACCTCAGCCCCGGCCGATGCGGACTTCGCGCGCAGCATCACGATGCTGGAGGCTGGCCGGCAGGCCGGGGTCTACCTGGACACCGACCGCATGGAGGTGTTCCGAGGCGAAGGCAACCGCTGCCGCGATCGCCTTTTCACGAACTGCTGCAGCGCAGACACCCGCGGCGGCTCGATGCACAACCTGGCGGTGCTGGGCATGGGATCCCGGCTGGTCTACGACCTGCTGATGAACCCCGGCAACCAGCGCTTTGTGCAGCAGGGCCTGCAGGCGTTGCTGATGGGCCAGGGGTTTGTGGGCAGTTTCAGCAGCTATGGCATCACGGTGGCGGTCAACGGGGCAGCCCTGCCGGCCGGCTCGGTGGCGCTGTACTCCGGCGAGAGCGTGGTGGTTGCCTTCGATCCCTGGACGCTGGCGGTGGCAGCGGTGTTCTACGCCGCGCTGTCGCTGACCTCCTGCAACGAGGACGAAGCCCGTCTGGCGATGAAGGAAGGCGCCGGGCTCTGCCACAGCGTGGGCGACTGGTGCTCCACCTGCCTGAGGGTGCTGGGCAGCTGTGTGTCCTGCACCGAACGGACCACCTCCAAGTGCTGCTTCAACTCCAGGCTGGCCCGCATCATCAACGAGCAGGGCCGCCAGCAGCTCGGCAAGGGCTGGGGCAATGAACGCTCGCCCGACTGTTCGGGTTTCACGGTGGCGCAGCTGCAGGCGCTGGACTTTGCCGCCATGGACCTGTCGGAGTTCTACGCCTCCCTGGTGCCCACGCTGCCGGACGCCGCCGCCCTGCAGAGCCGGGTGGGCAGGCGGGCGCCCAGCTGCTACTACGGACAGGGGAGTTGCCCATGAAGCCGGTGTCTCCCCTGCTGGGATTGGGTCTCCTGTTGGCCGCAGGACCGACTCCCGCCGCCGGCAGCCGGCTGGCCGTGGAGGATGCGCGGCCGCTGATGCTGCGGGCCCTCGATGCGGCCGATGGGCGCGCCCAGGGTGTGCTGGTGGGCGACTCTGCGCGCAGCCTCGCCCAGCACTTCCAGACCTCGGCACCGGTCCTGGTCGATGTGGTCACGCTGCGCCACTTCTCGCAGCCGGGCTGCCGACGCCTGCAGGTCACCTTCCGGCAAGAAGGGGTGCGCCTGACGGGAGCCGACCTCGCGGGGCCGCGGTCGCTGGCCTTCGGCATCAACTTCTGCCGCGACGGGCAGCCGCCCCGGTCGCTGGAGTGAGACGCCATGTCGGGTGTGCCCGCCCTGGAATCCCTGCTGGTCATTGCATTGGCGACCTGCGCCCTGCCCTGTCAGGCTCAGGGCAGCGGCTACTGGACCGATGCCTGGCGCGGCTGGCACTTCTACGAACTGCCGGAAGAGCCGGAAGGGCCGGCACCGCGCCCTGTGGCCCGTCCAGCCTCCGCTGCCACGGCTTCTGCTGTGCCGGATCGAGCGTCTGTCACCCGCCCACCCCGGGCACCGGAGCTGCTGGAGTTCGAGCGCCTGCAGAAGGCGCTGGAGGAGCTCCGCCAGATCGCCATCGTTCAGCCCAGTGAGGCCAACGTGCGCCGCTACATGGCACTGGAATCGCAGGTGGTGGCACGGGCCTCGGCCTTTGCGGACGTGGCCCGGCGGGTGGCCTGGATGCAGCCGGAGCTGGACCCCAGCCTGCAGGGCCGGCCGGTGAACGCCCTGGCGCTGGAGGTCTACGACCAGCAGCAGGCCCAGTCGCGCAGCCGGGCGGTGGCGGCACTGGGGCGCGACCATGTGCTGCTGTTCTTCTTCCGCAGCGACTGTCCCTACTGCCATGCGATGGCGCCGGTGCTGGCGGCGTTTGCTCAGCAGCATGGGCTGCGGGTGGAAGCCGTGACGGTGGATGGCGGCTCGCTGCCGCAGTACCCGCAGCCACGGCAGGACAACGGCATCGCCCGGGCGTTGCAGGTCAGCCAGGTGCCGGCGCTGTACCTGGCGCAGCCGGGGGCAGGGCGCATCACGCCGATCGGCTTCGGGGTGCTGTCGCAGGCGCAGCTGCTGGAGCGCCTGGGCAGCCTGGCCGAAGGCGCGCCAGGTGGTGCAGCGGGTGGTGTGGTGGGAGTTGCGGCAGGAAGCACGGCACTTCGCAACGATCTGACCACCACCGCGGCCCTGCCCGGCCCAACCTGGGGAATCAAGCCATGATCGACCTGTCCGTGTTGCGTCGTCGCACGGGGTGCGCACTGATCGCTTTGAGCTTGGCGCTGCCGCATCCACTGGCCCTTGCGGGGGATCTCAACAGCGAGGTGGACACGATGTTCCGCCAGCTCGGGGCGGTGGGCAACGTCACGGCACCGGGTGCCTTCCGCGGCCAGGCCTTCAACACCTACACCGGCGGCAGCTTCTTCATGCGCACGCCCAACAAGGTCTACCAGTTGGCGGCCGTGCAGTTTCCAAGTGCCAAGGGCGGTTGTGGCGGCATCGACGTGTTTGCAGGCTCGTTTTCTCACCTGTCGGCCGACGAGTTCAAGAACATGCTGCGCAACATCACCGCGGCCTTGCCGGGCATTGCGTTTCAGCTGGCGCTGGAGTCGGTGTCGCCCATGCTGGGCGGCCTGACGAAGTGGGCCAAGGGGCTGGAGACCTGGATCAACAACGCACGCATCAGCTCCTGCGAAGCCGCCAAGGCCCTGGTCAGCTCGGCGGCGGACGCCACCGGGTTCAGCTCGCAGGAGACCTGCGCGGACCTGGCCATCGAGATGGGGCTGGAGAGCGACCGGGATGGCGCGCGGCGGCGCTGCGCCGCGGACCGCCCGAGCATCCTGGCCTCGGCCCGGCGCTCGTCGGACCCGAACCTGCGCAACCGCGCGCCCTTTGTCGGCAACCTGACCTGGAAGGCGCTGCAGTACGCCAGCAACCAGCTCGACGATGCGGAGCGTGAGCTGATCATGAGCCTGGTGGGCACCGTGATCTTCCATCCGGAGGAGGCCGCCCGGGATCCGGAGCCGATCGCGCCCACGCTGACCTCGATCAGCCAGTTGCTGTATGGCCAGGGTGACAGCTCCGGCTCCGGGGTGTCGCAGCACCTGCTGCGCTGCAACAACTACAGCGACTGCGATGTGGTCACGCTGGACACCACCTACAGCCACACGCCTTTCACGGTGAAGGTGGAGACGCTGATGCGCTCCATCGCAGACAAGATCGCCACGCGCACGGCCATCCCGAACAACTCCGCCGAGCTGGGCTTCGTGAACCAGACCACCGAGCCCGTCTACAAGATGTTGTCGGTGGGTTCGTCGATCCCCGGATCGGGCCTGGCGGACAGCCTGATCGCGCAATACCGCGACCTGATCGCCGCGGACTACGCCTATGTGTTCCTGGAGCGCAACCTGCGCCTGGGGATGGCAGCGTTGGACAAGGATTTTTTGCTGCAGCAGGGCCAGCGTGAGCGCGCCCAGCAGATCCGCCAGCGCAGCCAGGCCATGCTGCTGCAGCTGTCGCAGGAGAAGAACCTGCTGTACCAGAAGGTGGGCTCCTACCGCGCGGTGGCCAGCCACCTGGAGCAGCTGGAGCGGCAACTGCGATCGAGCATGCCGCAGCATGTGATGGACCTGCTCGGGCACCGCGCCGCGCTGATGTCTCGCTGAGATTCTGCGAGGTGGGTGGTCATGTGGGAGATCTACGCCTACCAGAACGCCGACAGCCTGTTCGGTGTGTTCAACGCGGCAGCGACCATCCATGCCTCGGGGGACTACGCTGCAGCCCTGGCGGCAGTGGCCTTCTGCGGCTTCCTGGCAGCGTTGCTGGCCTATGCCTTTGCACCGGAGAAGCTGCAGGGCTGGAAGTGGCTGGCCACGGTGGTGCTGGTCTACGGGGTGCTGGTGCTGCCCCGGGTGACGCTGGGCATCGTGGACCGCACCGGTGGCAGTGCCGTCAAGGTGGTGGACAACGTGCCCTTCGGGGTGGCCGCACTGGGCAGCCTGACCAGCACGATCGGCCACACCCTCACCGGCCTGTTCGAGACGGCGTTTCAGGTGATCCCGGGCACGGGGGCATTGCCAGCGGAGCTGAGCTACGAACGCCACGGTCTGATGTTCGGGAACCGGCTGATCCGCGAGGCCGGCACGCTGGTGTTCCAGGATCCGAACTTCCGCACCGACCTGATCCAGTTCATCCACAACTGCACCAGCTACGACCTGCTGGACGGCACCCTTGACCCGGCCGCCTTCAGCGGGTCGGGCGATGTCTGGGCGCTCATGTCCACGCCCAACCCGGCACGGTTCACGACGCTGAGCAGCGGCGCAGCCTCTGTGGTGACCTGCACCGATGCCTACGCGAATCTGAACGCCCGGCTGCCGGTGCAGGTGGGCCGGCTGCAGGCGGGGCTGGCCTTGACGCTGCACCCCACCCTGCCGGCCAGCGCAGCCGCTGCGGTGATTGCCGCTCAGGTGCAGCAGGCCTATCTGAAGAATGGTATTGCCGATGCCGCGCAGACCGCGGCCGACCTGATCCGGCAGAACGCGCTGCTCAATGCCATCGAGGACACCGGTCAGATGGTGGGCCAGAAGATCAACGATCCGGCCGCGATGGCCCTGGCGGTGGGTCGGGCGCAGGCCACCGCGCAGCAGAACGCGGCCTGGATCAACCAGGGCAAGCTGGCCGAGCAGGCGCTGCCGGTGCTTCGCAATGTGGTGGAGGCGCTGAGTTTTGCGCTGTTTCCTCTGCTGGTGCTGATGCTGCTGCTGTCCAGCGGGCGGGAGTCAGTGCTGCTGTTCAAGGGCTACGCGCTGGTGATGGTGTGGATCCAGCTGTGGCCGCCGCTGTTTGCGGTGCTGAACTACATGGCGTCGGTCTACGCGGCGCAGGATCTGGCCGCCGCGGCCGATCTGGGCTCCGGGGCTCGGACCCTGTCGTTGCGCACGGCGTCGACCATCTACAACCGAGCCATCTCCGGCGAAGCGGTGGTGGGCCACCTGGCGCTGGCGGTGCCGCTGCTGGCCTGGGCGTTGGTGAAGCGGCTGGAGGGCATGGGCAGCACTTTGGTGGGAGGCCTCGGGGCCCTGCAAGGCACGCTGTCGGCGGCCACTGGCGGCGCGGCAGCGGGCAACCTGGGACTGGGCAATGTGACGATGGACCAGGCCCAGCTGGCCCCCAACCGCAGTTCGGCCTTCATGAGCCATTTGCAGGACGATCGCAGCGGCAACACGTTCTCGGCGAATACGCTGACCGGGCGAAGCGCGGTGAGCCTGCTGCGCAACCAGGGCTTTGCGTCGCGGGTGGTGTCGATGCGGGTGTCCGCGCAGGAGGTCAGTGAGGCCAGCCGACAGGCCGATGCGGCGCAAGCCGAGGCCACGTCACTGAACCGGGAGCGGTCGGCGGCTTTGACGGAAGCCTTCTCGCGCGGGGTGAATCAGTTGAAGTCGACCGGACAGAGCACTGCGTCGAGTTCCAGCCGCTTCGAGCAGCTCGGCAGCACGCTGAATCGGCTGGATCAGATCAGCCGCTCGGTGTCGGAGCGCACGGGGGTGTCTCAATCGCAGGTGGCTCAGATTGCCTTTGGTGCCCGGGCGGCGTTGGGGCTGTCGATCCTGGGCAGCGGTGGCAAGCTGCAGACGGATGCGGGCAAGCGCTACCAGGCCGCGCTCAGCAGCGATGAGCAGAAGGTGCTGGGGGCGATGAGCAGTGAGCAATTGGCGGAGTTCCGGCAGTTCGGCGAACGCATGTCGCGCGACCGCAGCCTGGTGGAGTTGATGAGCGCCGACAGCCGGGAAGGCCGGGAGCTGGCCTCCCGGCTGGCCAGCACCACCTCCCAGGCCGAGAAGGCGGAGTCCAGCTACACCGAGCGGCGACAGCGGGCCGAGCGGCTGTCCAGCGCCCACGAGCGCGGTGAGTCGATCTCGATCGACATCGCGCAGGACCCGCACAACCTGGCGATGTTCCTGCGCTACGCCGAGGCCTACGGCGGCAGCAGCGCCTCCGCTCAGGCGCTGATGGACGCGGAATTGGCGCGCAGGGGGCTGCCGCCGAATCGGCAGGGGTTGGAAGGGGCGGCCTTGCCGAGTTCGTTCGAGGAGTGGCGAGCAGGAGCGGGACGGACCGGCCCGGCGTCAGAGGCCGGGGGTGTGGTCGAACGGGCCAGGGTGTCAAACGACGCAGAGGTGGCCGGCAGGTCTTGGGTGACACCGGCCGTGCCGGGTGCACAGGCGGCCCAGGTCAAGGAAGGCCGTGCAGAATTTGACAGGCGCGCCGTAGCACTGAAGGAGCAGGTGGCCGGGAAGGTGTTGTCCGCCTCCGCGGTCACGGAACCGAAGGACAAGTCGCTCCTCGGTCAGGTCAGGCAGCAGGTGGCTGAGGATGCCAGTGCGTCGGCCAGGGAGGTGGGGGATGTGGCAGCAAAGGTGTGGCGGAACCTGCGAAGGTGATGACCGTAGACGTACCTGCATCGTCCCAAGAGCGGGCAGGTCGTCTCGGTCAGTGCTCCCGGAGACTGCCTGGGTCTCGCGCAGGCGGGCGGCGCCCGGTGGCGAGAGATATTCCCTGCACCTCCGCCGTTCGATAGGCCAGCAGGCTTTCGATCGGCGGTGTCCTGACGTCACTGACCTTCAGTTCATCCAGATAGTCCGCCCAGGCGACCATCATGCGGCGGCGTTGAGCCACGAATTCGGCGCGATCGTAGGCGGCCCCCAAGGGGCCAGACTTCCCATGGGCGAGCTGGGCTTCAATGACGTCTGCAGCGATGTCGAGTCGCTCTACCATCGCGGTGCGCGCCATCGCCCTGAACCCGTGGGGTGTCATGGTCTCGTTGTCGAACCCCAATCGGCGCAACGCCAGCCGCACCGTGTTCTCGCTCATCGGCCGCTTCGACGAAGTCAACGCAGGGAAGACAAAGTTTCCATGCCCCGTCAGTGCATGAAGGTCGCGCAAGGCGGCAACCGCCTGCGGGGCCAGCGGTACCAAGTGTGGGCGGCCGTTCATCTTCTGTTGACGCGTTCGCTTCATCTTGGACGACGGGATTGTCCACAGGCCGGCATCCAGATCGACCTCCGACCATTCCATTTGGCGCATGTTGCCTGGCCGCTGGAAGACGAGCGCTGACAGATACAGGGCGGTGCGAGTGATTGGGTGACCATGGTAGGCCTCGATGGCTCTCATCAGGTCAGCAATCTGATCCGGTTCAAGGATGGCTGACACGTGCCGGGTCATCACGGGTCGCAGTGCCCCTCTCAGATCTGCCGCGGCGTTTCGATCGCACCGCCCGAGCGACACGCCATATCGAAGCACCTGCCCGCAGGCTTCCAGCAAGGAATGCTGCAACTCCCGCACGCCGCGGGCCTCCACCCTGCGCAGGCACTGCAGGAGGACCGGCGGGGTGATCTGCGGCATCGGAAGCCTCCCAAGCCAGGGAAAGATGTCCTTCTCCAGTCGCTCAAGCCAACGCTTGGCGTAGTGGTCGCTCCATCCGACTTTCTTGACGGAGTGGAATTCTCTGGCAGTGGATTCGAAGCTCTCGTCCCGGTTGCGGCTCTCGGTCAATCGGGCGATCTGGCGCTCGACGACGGGGTCGGTGCCTGCTTGCTGCTGCTTGCGCGCGTCATCGCGAGCGGCCCGCGCATCCTTGAGGCTCACCTCCGGGTAGCTGCCCAAGGAAAGGCGCTTTTCTTTGCCGTCGAAGTAGTACTTCCAGAACCAGCGTCTGGAGCCGGCACCCGCCACCTCGAGGTAGAGGCCGCCACTATCGGTCAAGCGTACGCGGGACTTGCCCTCCGGGCAGATGGCGCACTTGCATTGCTTGTCGTTGAGCATAGGGGAACAAAATCTCGAATGGCATGAAATACACCATTTGTTCCCCTACATGTTCCCCTACCTGCGTCGCGACGTCGCTTGCCGACATCGGACCTCCTGACTCAAACAACTGCGCAAGTCGTTGATTTATCAGGAGTTTTGGGTCTTCACGAGACCCTGTGAAATGCAGGAATGGGGTGGCTGAAGGGACTCGAACCCTCGACGACCAGAATCACAATCTGGGACTCTACCAACTGAGCTACAGCCACCGCAGAGAAAGAAATTATAGACCGGAACTTTGGATCAGTTCAAGCCCCTGGCAGGCCGGGTTGGAAGGCGCAGCCGCACGCGCGGTGCGTTGCGGTGAACGCCATTGAACGCCCTTCAGACAGCTCCTGAGGTCAACGCGAGGCCCCCGAAGCTGCAACGTCGGCAGCCGCCGCGGCCTTGCCGGTGACCGATGCCTTGTAGCGCTTGCGCAGCGCGGCATAGTAGGCCTCGCCTTCGGCCTGGCCCCAGATCTGCGCGTACTGCGCGCGCGCCTGGGCCGCGTCACCCAGTGCGGTGGCATCGGCAGGGAGCACCTTGTGCAGGCGCACCACGGCGTAGCCTTCCCCGCCCAGGTCGACCCCTTCCCAGCGCGGCAGCCCGGTGGGCGAGGCGCGCAGGACGGCATCGAGCAGAGCCGGCGACAGGCCGTTCGGCTTGTTGCGCGACACCAGCACGGCCGCACCCAGGCCGGCGGGCGCGTCCTGCTTGGCCTGCCACTCCTTGAGTCGCGCAGCACCGTCGTCGCGTGCCGCCTGGGCGGCCTTGCGTTGCAGCACCGCGGCGCGGACCTGCTCACGCACATCGGCCAGGGCTTGGCGACGTGCCGGGGCGTACTTCACGACGTGCGCGGCCACCAACTGGTTGGCGCCGATCTCGACCACTTCGGTGTTGCGCTTGCCGCTGAGGTTCTGGGATTGGAACAGGGCCTCCAGCAGCTTCGGGCTGCGCAGCACTCCGGCGGGCTCGCCAGAGCCGGCTCGGCCGACCCCCTCGGCGTGGCGCAGTTCGAGCTTGAGCTTGTCGGCCACGGGCTTGAGCGTATCCTCCTGCTCGACCAGGTTGGTGAACTGCTCGGCCGCCTCGGCATAACGGCGTTGGGCCAGCTGTTTCTTGACCTCAGCCTCGATCTCGGCGCGCACGCTGTCGAAGCTGCGGCGCTCGCCGCCGCGCACGTCCAGCAGTTCGATGACGTGGAAGCCGAACTCGGTCTCGACCGGTTGCTCGGCCAGTGCGCCCTTCTGCAGCGCGAACACGGCGTCCTCGAAGGCCTTGGAGACCATCGCGCCACGGCCAGCCCACTCCAGGTCGCCACCGCGCGAAGCGGATTCGGCGTCGCCGGAGTGCTTTCGTGCCAGCTCGGCGAAGCTGCCGCGCGACTTCTTCAGCTCGGCGACCAGCGCCACAGCACGGGCCTTGGCCTGGGCCTTGGCATCGGCCGCTGCACCGGCAGGCACGGCGATCAGGATGTGGCGTGCGCGGCGCTCCTGCGGCTGGCCGAAGCGCGCAGCGTTCTCTTCGTAGTACTTGTGCAGCTCGTCATCGGCCACGGTGATCGTGCGCGAGATCGCGGCGAGATCGAGCAGCAGGTAGTCGATGCTGGCGGCCTCCTGGGACAGGAAGCGCGCGGCGTTGCCCGGCTCGTCGTAGAAGGCCTGCACCTCGGCGTCGCTGGCCTGGACCTTGGCGAGGTAGTCCTTGGCTTCCAGGCGCAGCACCTGCACCTCGCGCTGCTGGAAGTAGGCGTCGAGCGCCGCGGTGGCGGCCGACTGCGGCGCCAGCACCGAGCCGCTGACGCCGAGCAGGACCTGGCGCAAGGCGAGGTCCTGGCGCACCTGGGCATCGAGCATCGCCTCGTTCAGGCCGCGAGCGGCCAGCATGTCACGGCGAGCCGCCTTGTCGGCCTTGAGCAGCCAGGCGTAGTTGGGGTCGGTCTGGTAGACGCGCGCCAGTTGGTCGTCGGTGGGCGCCAGGTGCTGGTCGGCCACGGCGGCGAAGAGCACCCGTTGGCGCACCAGCTGATCGAGTGTCTGCCGCTTGAACTCGGGCGAGTCGAGCAGCTTGGCATCGATGCCAGGCACCTGGGCACGCATGCGCTCGGCCTGCTCGCGGTGGGCGGCATCCCACTCCGTCTGGGTCACATCGCGGCCGTCCACACGCGCCACCGCTGAATTGCCCTCGGTGTAGCGCTGGTAGCCCTGGATGCCGAACACCACGAAGGACGGGAAGATCAGCAGCACGAGCACGAACTGCAGGATCCGGTTGTGGCGGCGAACGAAATCGAACATCAATGCTTCCTTGCGTGGGCCGGCGCGGCACGGGACCTGGCGCCAGACACGACAAAGGCGAACCGGGGTTCGCCTTCTGCGCTCGTTGGACCGGCCAGACCGCCTGGGGCGGCTTGACAGGCCTCGATCGGGGTGGGATCAGACAGCAAATCGGACAACCGGAAGTGGTGGGTGCTGAGGGGCTCGAACCCCCGACCTACGCCTTGTAAGGGCGCCGCTCTACCAACTGAGCTAAGCACCCGGTGGTCACATGCTGCCGAATCGGACAGAGGTCTGTGCCCGCTGGGGCTCAGACGATGGCGTCGCGCAGCGCCTTGCCGGGACGGAACCGGGGCACCTTGGACGCCTTGATCTGGATGGTTGCGCCAGTGCGCGGGTTGCGGCCGCTGCGCTCTTCGCGGGTGGACACGGCGAAGGTACCGAAGCCCACCAGGGTCAGGCTGTCGCCACGGGCCAGCGTGTCCGTCACGCCGCCGATCACCGCCTCCAGGGCTCGCGCGGCAGCGGCCTTCGAAATGTCCGCCTGTTCGGCGATGTGGTCAATCAATTCGGACTTGTTCACAAACTACCTCTCAAAATGGCTCTCACGACTGCGGTCGGTCGTTTCGGCGAGGTTTCAGCCCGCAGACGAGACCGGTCGGCCCCGCCTGCACCCCGTCCGGTATGAGCGCCGACGGGCCTGGCAGGCGCGCATTCTATGCACTTTCGCGGCAGGTGCCCGCCGCGGCGGGCGTTTGCCGCCGCATCGGCCACCCTCAATGCGACTCCCTCACCACCCAGGCCACGCCGAGCACGCACATCGCCACGCCAGCCAGCGTGAGCCCGCCCAGCGTCTCGCCGAACAGCCCCCAGGCCATCAGTGCCGTGCAGGGCGGCACGAGGTACAGCAGGCTGGTCACGCGGGTCGCCGCACCACGCTGGATCAGCAGGTACAGCAGCGAACTGCCCCCCAGCGTGAGGGCCAGCACCGACCAGGCCAGCGCGCCGACCAACGCCGGGTGCCAGACCACCGGGGCACTCTCCAGCAGTGCCAGCGGCGCGGTCACCGCCAGGGCAGCCATCAGCTGCACCGCATTGGCAGAGCGCACATCGCAGGGCGCGACATGGCGCTTCTGGTAGAGCGTGCCCACCGTGATGCTGGCCAGCGCGAGCAGGCCGAGCGACAGGTTGGCGGCGGTCACCTCGCCGATGCCGAGCTTGTGCCAGACCACCAGCAGCAGCCCTCCCTGCCCCAGCAGCAGGCCAGCCCACTGCCTTGGCGTGACGGGCTCGCGCAGGGCCTGGCCGGTGAGCGGGGAGCGCGCCTGCGCCGATACCCACAGCGCCGTCAGCAGCGGCTGCAGCCCGACGATCAGCGCCACGGTGCCCGCCCCCATGCCGCTGCGCACGGCCGCCCAGACCCCGCCCAGATACCCGCCATGCATCAGCACGCCGGTGAGCCCCAGGTGGCCCCACTGCGCCGCACCGCGTGGCCAGGCGACCCGCGCCAGGGCGATCCAGATCAGGAAGCAGCCCACCGAGAGCAGGTAGCGCAGGCTCAGGAAGCTCAGCGGCGGCGCATGCGGCATGCCGTAGCGCGCGACGATGAACCCGGTGCTCCAGATGAGCACGAACACCGCCGGCATGGCGCGCAGCCACGCCGTGCCCCCATCGGCACCACCAACTGCAGCAGAACCCCCGGGGCCCGCCACTCAGCGCGCCTTGGCCCGGATTTCGGGCAGTGCCTTGCGCAGGTAGTAGGCCATCGACCAGACCGTCAGCACGCTGGCCACCAGGATCGCCACCGTGCCCCACCAGCGCGTGTCGATGACACCGAACAGCAGGCCGTCATAGAGCAGGAAGGGGATGGCGGCCAGCTGGGCGGTGGTCTTGAGCTTGCCCAGCATGTGCACCGCCACGCTGCGCGACGCGCCGATCTGCGCCATCCACTCGCGCAGCGCCGAGATGGTGATTTCCCGCCCGATGATGATCAACGCCACCAGGGCGTTGACACGGTCGAGCTGCAGCAGGACCAGCAACGCGGCAGTCACGAGCAGCTTGTCGGCCACCGGGTCGAGGAAGGCGCCGAACGACGAGGTCTGGTTCAGCCGGCGGGCCAGGTAGCCGTCCAGCCAGTCGGTGGCCGCCACGACGATGAAGAGCAGCGTCGCCCACAGGTTGGCCGAACGGAGGTCCACCGGCAGGTAGAAGATCCCGATCACCAGGGGGATGGCAACGATGCGCGCCCAGGTGAGCAGCGTCGGCAGGGTGAAAAACATGGTGACATTGTGCACAGGTTCAAGTGCACGCCGGGTTCCCGCGTTCGTGGCCCCCGTTTGACGCGCTTCCCCCCCTCAATGCAGGGCACGGAAGATTTCCTCGGCCAGCTCGCGTGAAATGCCCTCGACCGTGGCCAGGTCGTCCACGCTGGCCGCCGCGACGCCGCGCACACCGCCAAAGCGCTGCAGCATCTTGGCGCGCTTCTTCGGACCGACGCCAGGGATGTCCTCCAGCCGGCTGCCCGAGGTGCGCACCGAGGCCCTCTTGGCGCGCATGCCGGTGATCGCGAAGCGGTGCGCCTCGTCGCGGATCTGCGCGATCAGCATCAGGGCGGCCGAGTCGCGCCCCAAGGCGATCTTCTCGCGCCCATCGGCAAACACCAGTTCCTCCAGCCCGACCTTGCGGCCCTCGCCCTTCTCGACGCCGACGATCAGCGCCAGATCGAGCCCCAGCGACTCGAACACCTCGCGCGCCATCGCCACCTGGCCGCGCCCGCCATCGACCAGCACCAGGTCCGGCAGGCGCCCCTGGCCCTGCTGCGCCGCCTCCGCCAGCTTCGCGTAGCGGCGCGTGAGCACCTGGCGCATCGCCGCGTAGTCATCGCCACCGGTGATGCCGGCGATGTTGAAGCGCCGGTACTGCGAGGGCTGCATGCGGTGCTGCTCGAACACCACGCAGGAGGCCTGCGTCGCCTCGCCCGCGGTGTGGCTGATGTCGAAGCACTCGATGCGCAGGCCGTCGAGCTGGGCGTCCATGCCCTCGGGCGCCAGGTCGAGCACCTCCACCAGCGCACGTGTGCGTGCCTGCTGCGAACCCTCCTCGGCCAGCAGCCGCGCCAGCGCCAGCTCGCAGCCCTGGACCGCCATGTCCAGCCAGGCGCGGCGCTGCTCGCGCGGCTGGTGCTGCGCCAGCACCCGGTGGCCCACCTGCTCGCCCAGCGCGGCCAGCAGCCGGCGATCGACCGCATGGCTGCACACCAGCAGCGGCGGGCAGGGGCTGCCGATGTAGTGCTGCGCCAGGAAGGCCTCCAGCACCTGCGTCTCGATCGCGCCGACGCCCGCCTCGGTCAGCGCCGCACCGGCCGTGGGCGCCTCGGCCGCAGCATCGTCCGGGAAGCCTGCCGAGGCAGCTTCCGGGTCAACGCCTGGTGCAGCGTCCGGCGTCTCATCGCCCTCATCGAGCGCACCGATCGCTGCGGCCTCCTCGACATGGGTCGGGAAGTAGGCCCGGTCGCCCAGGTGGCGTCCGCCACGCACCATCGCCAGGTTCACGCAGGCACGGCCGCCCTGCACCTTGACGGCCAGGATGTCGGTGTCGCGCTCGGCATCGGTGTCCACCGCCTGCTGGTGCAGCACCTTGGCCAGCGCGCCGATCTGGTCACGCAGCTGTGCCGCAGCCTCGAAATCCAGCCGCTCGGCCGCGTCCAGCATCTGCGCCTGCAGGCCATCCACCACCTCCTGGGTGTGGCCTTCCAGGAAGCGCACTGCGTGGGCCACGTCCTGCCGGTAGGCCTCGGCGCTGATCGCCTGCACGCAGGGCCCGGAGCAGCGGTGGATCTGGTACAGCAGGCAGGGACGGGTGCGGTTGTTGAACACCGTGTCCTCGCAGGTGCGCAGGCGGAACACCTTCTGCAGCAGCTGGATGCCCTCCTTCACCGCCCAGGCGCTCGGGTAGGGCCCGAAGTAGCGGTGGCGCCGGTCCACCGCGCCGCGGAAGTAGGCCACCCGCGGGTAGGCATGCGTGACCAGCTTCAGGTAGGGGTAGCTCTTGTCGTCCCGGAAGAGGATGTTGAAGCGCGGGTGCTGCGTCTTGATGAGGTTGTTCTCGAGCAGCAACGCTTCGGCCTCGGAGCGCACCACCGTCGTTTCCAGCCGGCGGATGCGCCCGACCATGTGGCCAATGCGCGTGCCGCCGTGGTCCTTGTGGAAGTAGCTGGAGACGCGCTTCTTCAGGTTGCGCGCCTTGCCCACGTAGAGCAGCTGGTCCTGCGCGTCGAAGTAGCGGTACACCCCCGGCAGCCCCGGCAGCGCGGCCACCTCGGCCAGCAGGCGCTGCCAAGCCAGCGCCGCCTCGTCGGGCGGGGCGGCGTCGTTCGGGATCGGTGCGGGCTCGTCGGCTTGCGGGTCTGACATATGGGGCGCGATTTTGCCGCTGCCCATAATGTGCCGATGCCCACCACCCCCGTTGCCTCGCTCGCCTGGGATCTCTTTTGCCGCGTCATCGACAACCACGGTGACCTGGGCGTGTGCTGGCGCCTCGCGGCCGACCTCGCCGACCGCGGCCACCGGGTCCGCCTGTGGGTCGACGACGCCAGCGCGCTGGCCTGGATGGCGCTGCCGGGCGGGCCGGGGGCCGCCGCCGTCCAGGTGCACCCCTGGCGCGACCCGCTGGCCGGCGAGGCGCCTGGCGACGTGGTCATCGAGGCCTTCGGCTGCGAGCCGCCCGCCGCCTTCATCGCCCGCATGGCCGCCGCCCCGGTCCCACCGGTGTGGATCAACCTGGAGTACCTCAGCGCCGAGGACTACGTCGAGCGCTCGCACGGCCTGCCGTCGCCGCAGTGGAGCGGCCCGGGCCGCGGCCTGACCAAGTGGTTTTACTACCCCGGCTACACCGCGGCCACCGGCGGGCTGCTGCGCGAGCGCGACCTGCTCGCCCGGCGCGGCCATCTCCAGGCGCCGCGCGAGCGCGCCGCCTTCCTGCAGGCACGGCTCGGGCTGGCACTGCGGCCAGGCCACGCCCCAGGGAGCACAGAAGACCTGGTGCTCCTGTTCGGATACCCGCAACCCGCGCTGAAGGACTGGCTCAGCACCTTCGCCGAGTCACCGGCCGGGCCAACCACCCTGCTGGTCACGCCCGGCCACAGCGCACGCGCGGTGGCCGATGCGCTGGACCTGAGCACAGCGCCGCCGCCGGGCGGGCAGTTGGAGCACGGCGCGCTGCGGGTGCACTTCCTGCCCCACGTCAGCCAGGTGGACTTCGACCGCCTGCTCTGGAGCTGCGACTGGAACCTGGTGCGCGGCGAGGACTCCGCCGTGCGCGCCCTCTGGGCCGGCCGCCCCTTCCTCTGGCAGCTCTACGTCCAGGCCGACGGTGCCCACCTGGCCAAGCTCGACGCCTTCCTGCGCCGCTACCTCGAAGGTGCCCCCGCCGATCTGGCCACCACACTGCGGCGTGCCTTCCGGGCCTGGAACGACGCGAGCGATGCTGCGGCCACGCCGTGCTGGTCGGCCTGTTGGACCGAATGGCGCCAGGCCTGGACCGCCTGGGCGAAAGACCGCGCCGGCCACTTCGCGGCGCAGCCCGACCTCGTCACGCAGCTGCTGGCCTTCATCGCCACCCATGCGCAGCCAGGCTCAGCCGGCTGATGCCCGGGCCGGACCCCGGGCAAACCGGGGATTTTCCCTGAACCAGAGTAGAATTAAAGGCTTTGCGGAGCCATGAGGCGCAGCCGAGGCACACGCCACGCCCCGCGAATCACCGCCCCACCCGCACACAGGCGTGTGCCGCGACTCCCCACCGACGGGAGCGTGCGCCTGAACTGCACCCAACCGTGCCCCCCTGGCGGGGCCTCATGGACATCGTTATGAAGATCGCACAGGAAATCCGCGCCGGCAACGTCATCATGCATGGCAAGGACCCGATGGTCGTCCTCAAGACCGAGTACAGCCGCGGTGGCCGCAATGCCGCCACCGTGCGCATGAAGCTCAAGAGCCTGCTGAACAACTCGGGCACCGAAGTCGTCTTCAAGGCCGACGACAAGATGGACCAGATCATCCTCGACAAGAAGGAGTGCACCTACTCCTACTTCGCCGACCCGATGTACGTGTTCATGGACACCGAGTTCAACCAGTACGAGGTCGAAGCCGAGAACATGGGCGACGCCATCAACTACCTGCAAGACGGCATGGAAGTTGAAGTGGTGTTCTACGACGGCAAGGCCATCTCCGTCGAACTGCCCACCAGCGTGGTTCGCCAGATCACCTGGACCGAGCCCGCCGTCAAGGGCGACACCTCGGGCAAGGTGCTCAAGCCGGCCAAGATCGCCACCGGCTACGAGATCATGGTGCCGATCTTCGTCGCACAAGACGACATGATCGAAATCGACACCCGCACCAACGAGTACCGCAAGCGCGTCTGACGCGCCTGGCAAGCCGCCGCCCCGCCATCACGGCAGGGTGCGGCGGCGCAACGCAACGGTGGCTGCACGTGAAGGTCCCGATACCGGAGCTGGTGCGGTTGTCACACCCCCGAAGATCGAGCACCGCGCCCACCACCCAATTGCATTGCTGAACACCCATGAAAAAAGCCGCCTTACGGCGGCTTTTGCTTTGCAGCGCGAAGGATTACTTCGAAGCGGCAGAAGCAGCGGCGTCAACCACAGCGGAGGCAGCGCCAGCCACAGCGGAAGCAGCACCAGCCACAGCGGAAGCGGCGGCGTCGGCAGCGGAGGCAGCCGGGGCAACCACGGCAGCAGCGGCGGAAGCAGCAGCGTCAACGGCGGGAGCAGCTTCCTTCTTGCCACAAGCGGCCAGAGCGGCAGCGGCGATCAGGGTAACCATCAGGAGCGACTTGTTCATGCTTATAACCTCAGGCAAAGAGTCAACCAATTACCGGTAATGGAGGGCCTCTGCAACCGCCGCCGAAGTCATCGCCGACACGCCGAACAGCCCCTCGAAGGAAATGGAACGCTCGAGCATTTCCACAACCAGCCTTCGATTATACATAGTTACCCGAATGCGCGCCTAGAGTCCGAGTAGGTTCACCGGAATACCAGGCCGGGAGCGCTCCGCCAGCCCGCGCAGATGCTGCAACCCACGCTGCAGCGCGGCCGGTTCGCGCACCCACCGAGCCCGGCCGAGCGACGCGTCGAGCAGCTCCACCCCGCAGTGGCCGGGGCACAGCGCCCACCCGAAAGGGGCCAGGCTGGCCCCATCGGCGGCCAGCACCCGCAGATCCACCAGATGCGACCAGGTGCGCCGCCAGGCTGTCCAGCGCGGATGCTGGCGTTGCAGCGGCGCATCATCGGCAACCAGAACGATCAGGCGGCGGCCCGGGCCCGCCCAGCGGTCCAGCTGCTCGATCCAGGCCCGCTCGCCCACCGGCCACTGCGACAGGTCGGCATCACACCACCACAGCTCGCGCGCGCCACGCTGCGCTGCCTCGCCCATCCAGGCGAGGAGTGCCGAGCGCAGAGCGGCGCGTCCATCGACGCGCTCGGACGGCGCCGGCCCCAGGGCAGGCGCGTCGCCTGCTTCAGGTGCGCCGACCGCGTCGCTTTCCGGGCTCATGATCGGCCTGCACAACGGGCTGCATAGCGGATTGCATCACGGGCTGCAGCCAGCCGTCCTCGACCCACAGGTCGAGTTGCTCACGCAGCGCGGCACTTGCCTTGGCCACTTCGGCGGCGCTCAGGCAGCGTGCATCGGCCAGGCGCCGCAACATCGCCGCGTCCTTGCCGGCGGCGCGCCAGGACTCGCCATTGAGGAAGACGTGGCGGTCGTCGTAGAGCATGCACGAACGCGCATCCAGGGCCACGCCACAGCCCTCGGGCAGCGGCTCGCCGATCTCGAAGTGCACCAGCGACTTCGGCTCGGACAGGTACTCGCCCAGCGCGCGGTCCAGTGCCCCCGGCTCGGACAGTGCCTTCAGCAGCCCCTCGGCCGCAAAGGCCTGCAGCTCGCCCGGGATGCGCCCCGGGGTTGGCGTGGCGGCCTGCTTCGGATCGCGGTAGACCACCGGGCGCGGCCCTTCGTCGCGCGGATCTTCCACCGCGTCGGCCAGGCGCAGCAGACTCTCGCGCACCAGCTCCGTGCGGTGCGGCGATCGAAAGCCCGCCGAGCAGGTCATGCACTCACCGTCCACCGCATCGCCGTCGTGCGCCCAGCCCGGCGGCAGGTAGAGCATGTCGCCGGGCTCGAGCACCCACTCTTCCTCGAACTCGAAGTTCTCGATGATCTTCACCGGCATGTCGGGCATCAGCCGTGCATCCGGATTGCGTCCGATGCGCCAGCGGCGCTTGCCGGCCACCTGGATCAGGAAGACGTCGTAGGAATCGAAGTGCGGGCCGACGCCGCCGCCCTCTGCCGCCCACGAGATCATCAGGTCGTCCAGCCGCGCCTGCGGCACGAAGCGGAAGCGGTTGAGCATCTCGGCCGCGGCCGGCACGTGCAGGTTCAGGCCCTGCACCAACACCGTCCAGCCGCCCTGCTTGAGCGCCGGCAGAGACTTGCGCGGCAGCGGCCCGCGCGCCAGGCGCCAGCTCGCCTCGCTGGCCACACCCTCGCCGCTGCGCACCACGAGGCGGGATTCCACTTCGTCGCTCGCCGCCAGCTCGAACAGCGCACGGCGGTCCACCGGCGGCTGCACGCCCGGCCAAGCCTGGCGCACCAGCAGCGGCCGGCGATGCCACCAGCGCTGCATGAACTCGGCCGGGCTCAGGCCGCCGAGCAATTCAGTGGGTTGATCGAGCGCGGGAACGGCCACATCGGCCGGCAGCGGCAGGGCGGTTCGAGTGGCGGCACGCCGGGGCTGGGTGGGGGAAGATGTCCTGTTTGCCATCCGCGGATTGTGCCGGGCAGGCCCGCGCGCATGCGATGATTCATATCATCATGATCATCCACGCACCCTGCGTCGTCAGCCTGGTCTGGCGACTTGAAGATGCCCAAGGCCAGCTGATCGACGAGCTGAGCGAACCGCTCGAGTTCTTCCTGGGCGGTGACGACCTGCTTGCCAAGGTGGAGGAGTGCCTGCTCGGCCACCAGAGTGGCTACAGCGCCACCCTGCACCTGGAACCTGAGAACGCCTTTGGCGAGTACCACGCCGAGTTGGTGTTCTTCGAGGAGCGCGCCATCTTCCCCGACGAGGTCGGCCCCGGCATGCAGTTCGAAGGCCCGCCTGAAGGCAGCCGCACACCTGACATGCCCGCCGACGTGATCTACACCGTCACCGAGGTCTACGACAGCCACGTCGTGCTCGACGGCAACCACCCGCTCGCCGGCCTCGCGCTGGTGCTGCAGCTGGAAGTGAAAGGCGTGCGCGAGGCCACCGACGAAGAGGTCGATGCGCGCACGGTGGGCGACTCCGGCCTGACCGTGCTCGGCCTGGGCGTCCCGGAAGACGCCACCCTGCACTGAGGTCCTACCCCCGTTGCGGCTGACGCCGCTCCCCCTCAAGGGGGCGTCACCAACGGACCGGCGAAGCCGGATCCGCGGTGACTGCCTGAGGACGCCATCGTCGTCTGCGCCTGGGCGCTACGCGCGCCCGGTCGAGCCGAAGCCGCCTTCGCCACGCGCGCTCTGCGCGAAGTCGCCCACCACCCTGAAGGCCGCCTGCACCACCGGCACGATCACCAACTGGGCGATGCGCTCCAGCGGCTGCACGGTGAAGGGCTCGCTGCCGCGGTTCCAGCAGCTCACCATCAACGGGCCCTGGTAGTCGCTGTCGATCAGGCCGACCAGGTTGCCCAGCACGATGCCGTGACGGTGGCCCAGCCCGGAGCGCGGCAGGATCATCGCCGCCAGGCCCGGGTCCCCCAGGTGCAGCGACAGGCCGGTGGGCAGCAGCACGGTCTGGCCGGGCGCCAGCACCAACGGCGCATCCAGGCAGGCACGCAGGTCCAGCCCGGCCGAGCCGGGGGTCGCGTAGGTCGGCAGCTGGTCCGCCAGGCGCGGATCGAGGATCTTCAGGTCGACAGTGACCGGCGAACGACTTGCGGCGCTGCTCACGCTGCCGCTCCGCGCTGCCATTGCGCCACCCGCCGGGCGATCTCGGCCACCAGCTCACGCGCCAGGGTCAGCTTGTCCACCGCGCTGCCGTCGGCCGGCAGCGCCTGGGTCGTCTGCGCATCGACCAGCAACAGCGCGTTGTCGTCGCGCCCGAAGGTGGCCGGGCCGAGGTTGCCGACGATCAGCGGCAGCTTCTTGCGCCGCAGCTTCTCGCGCGCGTGCTGCTCCAGCTTCTCGCTCTCGGCGGCAAAGCCCACGCAGTAGGGGCCACCCGGCAGCGCCGCCACGGCGGCCAGGATGTCCGGGTTCTCGCTGAGCTCGAAGATCGGCGCGATCTTCTTGCCGTCCTTCTTGATCTTCTGCGCCGACAGGCTGGCCGGCCGCCAGTCCGCCACCGCCGCGGTGGCGACGAAAACGTCGTGCGCCGCGGCCTGGGGCAGCACCGCGTCGTGCATCTGCCGGGCCGAGCGCACATCGATGCGCCGCACGCCGCGCGGCGTGTCCAGGTGAACCGGGCCGGCCACCAGCGTGACCTCGGCACCGGCCTCGCGGGCGGCACGCGCAATCGCGAAGCCCATCTTGCCGCTGGACAGGTTGGTGATGCCGCGCACCGGGTCGATCGCCTCGAAGGTCGGCCCGGCCGTGATCAGCAGGCGCCGCCCCGCCAGCGGCTTGGCGGCCAGCGCGGCGATCAGGTCCTCGACGATGGCCTCGGGCTCCAGCATGCGGCCATCGCCAAACTCGCCGCAGGCCTGCACGCCGCTGTCCACGCCCAGCACCAGGGCGCCATCGGCCGCCACCTGCACCAGGTTGCGCTGTGTGGCCGGGTGGGCCCACATCTCGCGGTTCATCGCCGGGGCCAGCACCAGGGGAACAGGTTGGTCACCCACACCCCAGGGGCGCGCCACGCAGACCAGGCTCAGCAGATCCTCGGCCCGGCCCTGTGCGAGGCGGGCGATGAAGTCCGCACTGGCCGGCGCCACCAGCACCGCATCGGCGCCACGCGTGAGGTTGATGTGCGGCATGCCGTTGGGCTCGCGCGCATCCCAGATGTCGGTGGCCACCGGGTGGCCGGACAGAGCCTGCATCGTGTCGACGGTGATGAAGCGCTGTGCCCCGGCCGTCATCACCACCTGCACATCCGCCCCCGCCTTGGTCAGCAGGCGCAGCAGTTCGGCGCTCTTGAAGCAGGCAATGCCGCCGGACAGCCCCAACACGATGCGGCGCCCGGCCAGGTCGAGGCGTTCCGTGCGTGATCCGCTACACGACGCGGCGCTCGACGCAGCGCCCGATGCGTTGGTTGTTTCGCTCATGGGCCGCGAGTCTATCCGCCGCCCCCGACAATCCGGCCACGATGATGCCGCCCCGCCACCTCCGCACTGACCGCCTCCGCACTGACCACCGCCATCCTGACCGCGTCCGCCTGGTCGCCCTCGCCATCGATCTGCTCGCGGCCTGTGCCGCGCAGGCACAGAATGTCCGGCCCGCCGCGGCGAGCACCGCCGCCTCGGCCGCCGCGTTGGAGCGCGTCGAAATCACCGGCGAGCGCGCCAGCGACACCGAGGAGCGGCGCCGCTCCACCGCGGCCAAGATCGTCATCGGGCGCGAGGAGATCGAGCGCCAGGGCGACTCGAACATCACCGAGATCCTCAAGCGCCTGCCCGGCGTGACGCTGGGCGGGCGGCCCGGGCGCGGTGGCGAGGTCCGCATGCGCGGCATGGGCAGCGGCTACACGCAGATCCTCATCAATGGCGAGCGCGCGCCAGCGGGCTTCTCCTTCGACCAGCTCTCGCCCGACCTGATCGAGCGCATCGAGGTGCTGCGCGCCCCCACCGCGGAAACCGGCGCACGCGCCGTTGCCGGCACGATCAACATCATCCTGCGCGAGGATGTGAAGAAGCGCCTCAACAACCTGAAGGTGGCGGTCGGCCAGGAGGACCAGGGCTGGCAGCCTTCGGTCTCCTGGAGCCGGGCCGAGCAGATCGAGTCCTTCGGCTACACCCTCAACGCCAACCTCTCGACCGGCGTGCGCGAGACGACCCGGCACACCCGCACCCAGCGCGGGTTCACCCCCGCCGGCAGCGAGGACGCCACGCTGCAGGTCGATCAGACCGACGACAACCGCAGCCGCGAGGAGCGCCTGCACAGCAGCCTGGGCGGGCGGCTGCAGTGGCGCCTGGGCCCGGGCGAGCTGCTGGCGCTGCAGCCCTTCGTGACCTTCAGCTCGGCCGACACCCACGGCGTCAGTGAACGGGTCGCCGCCCCCGGCACGACCCTGAGCGCCCTGCCCTACAGCCGCAGCGACACCGAGGCCACCTTCCACCTCGCCCGGCTCAATGGCAACTGGCAGAGTCGCTGGAGCGGCGGGCTACGCTCGGACCTGCGCGCCGGGATGAGCCAGTCCCGCTGGGCGGGCGACACGCAACGGCTGGACGGCAACACCGCCGCCTCGTCGCTGGCCAGCCGCACCCTGACCACGGCGGACGACCGCTGGTGGACGCTGGGCGGCAAGCTGACCCAGACGCTGGCCGGCGGGCATGCGCTGGCCGCCGGGCTGGAGACCGACGTCGGCCAGCGCGACCAGCGCAGCGACGGCGAAGGCAGCACCGCCAGCGACAACCTGGACGACAACCTGCAGGTCCGCACCTTCCGCGGCGCGCTCTGGCTGCAGGACGAATGGGACCTGGACGCCCACTGGGCCCTGCACGGCGGCCTGCGCTGGGAGAGCATCACCACCCGCAGCGAATGGGACGGCGGTGCGGTGCGCAACCGCAGCAGCGTCACCAGCCCGCTGCTGCATGCTGTGTGGCGGCCTTCGGAGGGCGGGCGCGACCAGCTGCGCGCCAGCCTCACGCGCAGCTACCGCGCGCCCAGCCTGCAAAACCTCGTGGCGCGACGCAGCATCTCGCGCAGCACGCCCACCGACCAGACCAACGAGGCCACCAGCCCGGACCGCATCGGCAACCCGGCCCTGAAGCCGGAGCTGGCCACCGGCATCGACCTGGCCTTCGAACACTACCTCGCCGACGGCGGGCTGATCAGCGCCAACGTCTTTCACCGCCGCATCTCGGGGCTGATCCGCAATGTCTCCACGCTGCAGACAGTGGACTGGGCGACGGCACCGCGCTGGGTGTCCCAGCCGCGCAACGTCGGCGACGCCAGCACCCAGGGCATCGAACTGGAGGCGAAGTACGCCCTCAAGGACCTGATGCAGGACGCCCCCGCGGTGGACCTGCGCCACAACCTGGCGCTGTTCCGCTCGCGCGTGGAGGGCATTCCCGGCCCGGACAACCGCATCGACCAGCAGCCGGACTGGACCGCCAACCTGGGTGCCGACTGGCGCGTGCGCGGCTGGCCGCTGACGCTCGGCGCGGGGCTCAACCTCACGCCCGGCTACACGGTGCAGACCAGCAGCGCCACTATTGCCAATGGCGCCACCATCGACCAGTGGTCCAGCCAGGACGCCAAGCGCGTGCTCGACGCCTACGCGCTGTGGACCTTCAACCCGGCGATGAAGCTGCGCCTGTCCGGCGCCAACCTGGTGTCACGCAACTTCGACAGCGGCAGCCTCGTGGTCAGCAGCGACGCCAGCGGCAGCACCCGCACCAGCGCCGTGACCTCGCAGCGCAGCACGACCAGCTGGCGCGTCGAACTTGAACTGAAACTCTGAAGCCCCCGCCGCCCTGACGGATCAGGCCGCCACCGACTGCGGCAGCAGGCAGACCACCTGGCGCAGCTTGCCAGAACCGGCGTCCGGCAGCGGTGCGGCGTCGCTCACCCAGACCCGCGCCTGCGGCAGGCCCTGGCCACGCAGGTAGTCGCGCAGCGCGTGCACCGCGGCATCGCAGGTGAAGGTCGGCGCGGCGCAGCGCGACAGGTCCAACCGCAGTTCGATGGCGTCCGGCTCGGTCTGGCGCAACTGGAAGCGGTGCACGTCAGCACCATCCTCGACCGCGGTGGTCAGCGCCATCGGCGCCAGGTGCACCACCCGGCCGTCGCCGTCGCTCAGGTGCAGCGTGTCGTCGTGGCGGCCCTCGACGGTGAACGAGGGCCGGTGGTTGCCGCAGGGGCAGGCATCGGCGAAGAAGGTCACGCTGTCGCCCAGGTCGTAGCGGATCAGCGGCTGGATGCGGTTGGCCAGGTTGGTCAGCAGCACCGAGTGCGAGGCCGTGCCGGGCGGCACCGGCGCACCCTGGCGATCGATCGGCTCCAGGATCACCCAGTCGTCGTTCAGGTGCAACCGGCCATGTTGGCACTCGAAGGCGATGCTCAGGCACTCCGAGGCGCCGTAGTCGTTCACCACCGGCGCACCGAAGCTCGCCTCGATCCACTGCCGCGTCGACAGCGCCAGCCGCTCGCCACCCGACCACAGCGCCAGCGGCGCGACCGCCAGCCGGCCCTCGCGCTGCCAGCGCGCCAGCTCGATCAGCAGGCTGGGGTAACTGGCCACGAAGGCCGGCTGCCAAGCCTGCAGCTCGGCGATCAGCCGCTCGGCCGGCCAGGTGACCGACATCGCCCGGGCCGAGTCCCCCATCCAGGGGTGCGTGCGGCACTGGCGGCGCCAGAAGGAGATGCTGGCGTAGGGCCCGTCCAGCGCCGAGATCAGCACGCTACGCGGGCGCAGCCCCCAGGGGCCGAGGCTGCCGCTGGCCGCCTGGGCCCACCAGCGGCTGACGGCCAGGCGCCGGTCCATGCGGGCTTCGAGCAGGCGGGCATACACGTCCAGGGCGGCCCGGTCGTGCAGGTAGATGGCCGGCTCGCCACTGGTGCCCGAGCTGCTCCACACCGCGTAACGGCCATCCAGCTCCTGGCCCTGGTTGGCTGGCTGGGCCGCGAAGGCGCGCGCGCGCTCCAGCGTCACCGCCGGGTCGGTGTGCCAGGCATCGAAGTTGGCCATCATCAGGCGCTTGTCCACCGTCGGCAGCGCCGTCCAGGGCGTGGACGGGTCCAGGCACTCGGCGTGATGCTGCCGATAGAAGGGTGAGAGGCGCTGCGCATGGCGCAGCAACTCGGCCGCACGGCGCTGCGCCATCGACGCGGCGAAGCCGTCGCTCAGGGCCAGGCTGCCGGGGCGGTCCGGGTCCGCCGAGCCCGGCCGCCCCCCCTGCGCCGGCAGGGGCGTGCCGAGCACCGTGGACCAGGCGCCCATCCAGCTGTCCAGCCAGCCCCAGGCGCTGTCCGTTACGGGGCGGGGAACCGCGGCAGGTCCCCGCGGCGGGTCATGGTCGTGGGCCATGTTGTCTCCAATGCACAGTGTGCTGTCGTGTTCGGGACACTATCTCGCAGCCCCCGCACCCACGCCAGAGGCTTTTACACATGCACCGGCCACAGCTTGAGCCGCATCAATCTGAGCCCCCGGCCAAGGACCGGCCGGCGCGGCCAGCCTGGTACGAACCGCCCGGTGGGTTCAGGCCACAGAGGGCACGATGCGCCCCTGCACCAGCTGCAGCGTGCGGTCGCAGCGCGCCGCCAGCTCCTGGTCGTGCGTGACCAGCACGAAGGCGGTGCCGCGCTCGCGCGCCAGCTCCAGCATCTGGTGGAACACGCCGGTGGCGGTGGTGCGATCGAGGTTGCCGGTGGGCTCGTCGGCCAGCACGCAGGCCGGTTCGCTGACCAGCGCGCGGGCGATCGCCACGCGCTGGCGCTCGCCGCCGGAGAGCTCGCCGGGGCGGTGCTGCACCCGCGACGCCAGGCCGACACGCTCCAGCTGGCGCTGCGCCCCTGCGCGCGCCTCGGCGATCGGCAGGCGGCGCATCAGCAGCGGCATCGCCACGTTGTCCAGCGCGCTGAACTCCGGCAGCAGGTGGTGGAACTGGTAGACGAAGCCCAGGTACCGGTTGCGCCAGCGCCCCTGTTCGGCCGCGCCCATGCCGGCCAGGTCGCGCCCGGCCAGCGTCACCCGGCCCGTGGTGGGCGCATCCAGCCCGCCCAGCAGGTGCAGCAGCGTGCTCTTGCCCGACCCGGAGGCGCCGACGATGGCCACCGTCTCGCCGCGGTGGATGGCCAGGTCCACGCCGTGCAGCACCGTCACATCCAGCGCTGTGGGCCCGCGGCCCTCGTGGAAACGCCGCGTCAGGCCCTGGGCGCTGATCACCACCTCGCCCATGAAGTCACTCATAGCGCAGCGCCTCCGCCGGGTTGACGCGGCTGGCACGCCAGCTCGGGTACAGCGTGGCCACAAAGGCCAGCACCAGCGAGATCAGCCCGATCGGCACGATGTCCGCCGCCTGCGGGTCGCTGGGCATCTGGGTGATCAGGTAGATGCTGCCGGGCAGGAAACTGGTGTGCAACAGCCGCTCCAGCGCCGGGATGATCACATCGATGTTGAAGGCCACCAGCAGCCCCAGCCCCAGCCCGCCGACGGTGCCCAGCACCCCCGATGCCGCGCCCTGCACCATGAAGATGCCCATGATCGAGCGCGGGCTGGCCCCAAGGGTGCGCAGGATGGCGATGTCGGCCTGCTTGTCCGTCACCGTCATCACCAGCGTGGACACCAAGTTGAACGCCGCCACCGCGACGATCAGCGTCAGGATGATGAACATCATGCGCTTCTCGATCTGCACCGCGTCGTACCAGGCCGCGTTGGTGCGCGTCCAGTCGCGCACCAGCACGCCGGGGCCGAGCGTCACGCCCAGCTGCGCGGATACCTCGCGCGCGGCCTGCTGGTCGGCCAGCCGCAGTTGCACGCCGATCGGCCCACCGGTGCGGAACAGCCGCGCCGCGTCGTCGATGTGCATCAGCGCCATGCCGCTGTCGTATTCATAGTGGCCGGCGTTGAAGGTGCCCACCACCGTCACCTGCTTCAGGCGCGGCACCACGCCGGCCGGGGTGGTCTGGCCGCTGGGCGTCACCAGCGTGATCGTGTCACCCTCCTGCACCCCCAGGCTGCGCGCCAGCTGCGAGCCCAGCACCACGCCCCAGCTGCCCGGGGTCAGCCGGGCCAGCACGCCGTCCTTGAGCTGCGCCGCCAGCGGCGTGACGTTCGCCTCCTCGGCCGGGTCGATGCCGCGCACGATCGCGCCGCGCATGTCCTCGCCCCGGGCAATCAGCGCCTGCGAGCTGACGAAGGGCGCTGCCGCCCGCACCTGCGGATGCTGCGCCGCCTTGGCGGCCAGCGCGCGCCAGTCCTCCAGCGCTGCGCCGCCGGCGTCGAACAGTTCGATGTGCGCGATCACGCTCAGCATGCGGTCGCGCACCTCCTTCTGGAAGCCGTTCATCACACTCAGCACGATGATCAGCGCCGCCACGCCGAGCGAGATGCCGATCATCGACACACCGGAAATGAAGGAGATGAAGCCGTTGCGCCGGCCCGCACGGCCCGCGCGGGTGTAGCGCCAGCCCAGGCGCACTTCATACGGCATCTCGTAAGGCCAGTTCATGGGCGGGCATGCTACCCGAGCCGGATAATCCGCCTGTGTCTGCCCCAGCCCCCTCCGCGTCCCACGCACCCTCTGCCTCCCCCGCCACTGCCGGCGCGCCGCCCACGCACCTCGTGCTGCCGCACGCCAGCGCGATGAGCCCCGCCGCCGAGGCCGCCCTGAAGGTGCTGCGCCTACCCCACCTCGAAGCCCTGCTCGCCCGCCTGGCGCTCACCGGCCGCGACGAGGCCGACGAGTACAGCCGCACCCCACCGCACGAGCGCGCGCTCGCCCGCCTGCTCGGCTGGCAGGGCGAGGACGGGCGCTGGCCCCTGGCCGCGCACTGGGCCGCTGCCGACGGCCTGCCGGTACACGCCCCTGATACCTCCCCCGCCGACGCCTGGGCCCTGGTCACCCCGGTGCACTGGCACGTCGGCAGCGACCAGATCGCCCTGCTCGACCCTGCCGCGCTGAACCTGGGCGAGGCCGAGTCGCGCGCCCTCTTCGACGTCGTGCGCCCCTCCTTCGAGGCCGAAGGCTGGATGGCCCACTGGGGCGCACCGCTGCGCTGGTACGTGCGCCACGCCAGCCTGGCCGGGCTGGAGACCGCCTCGCTGGACCGCGCCATCGGCCGCAACCTGGACCTCTGGATCTCCAACGACCTGGCCGCCCGCCCGATGCGCCGCCTGCAGGTCGAGGCGCAGATGCTCTGGCACGAGCACCCCGTCAACGAGGCGCGCGAGGAGCGCCGCGAGCTGCCGGTCAACTCCTTCTGGCTCAGCGGCAGCGGTGCGCCGCAGCCCGGTGCGCTTCCCGGCGACACGCGCATCGACGACCGCCTGCGCGCCCCCCTGCTGGCCGGCGACTGGGCCGCCTGGGTGGCGGCCTGGAGCGAGCTCGATGCCGGCCCGATCGCTCAGCTGCTGGCCGCCACCGCGCGCGGCAGCGCCGTTCAGCTCACCCTGTGCGGCGAGCGCCACGCCCACACCTGGCAGACCCAGCCGCGCGGCCTGCTCGCGCGCTGGTTCGGCCCCAAACGCCGCGACGCCCTGCCTGTGCTGACCGAACTCTGATCGCCTCCTGACCTTCCGTCTCCCCGAACAAGAATGAACCCGACGATTGCCGTGCGCGACGTTCCCCCTCGCGCCGCTTGGGCGCTGGAGCAGGCCGGCGTGCACCCGCTGCTCGCCCGCCTATTCGCCGCCCGCGGCATCCGCAGCGCCCAGGAGCTGGACGACGGCCTGGCCAAGCTGATCCCGCCCGCCGAACTCAAGGGCGCGGACGCCGCCGCCAGGCTGCTGGCCGATACCCTGGACAGCGGCCGCCCGATCGTCGTCGTGGCCGACTACGACTGCGACGGCGCCACCGCCTGCGCCGTCGCGCTGCGCGGCCTGGCGATGCTCGGGGCCCGGCCCGGCACCTTGCACTACGTGGTGCCCGACCGCGCCATCCACGGCTACGGCCTGACGCCAGCGATCGTCGACCTGGCCATGGCGCACCGCCCGGCCCTGCTGGTCACCGTGGACAACGGCATCGCCAGCCACGCCGGCGTTGCCCACGCCCGTGCGCTGGGCCTGAAAGTGCTGGTCACCGACCACCACCTGCCCGCCGCGGGGCCGGACGGCGTGCCCACGCTCCCGGCCGCGGACGTCATCGTCAACCCCAGCCAGCCCGGCTGCGGCTTCGAGAGCAAGTCGCTCGCCGGCGTGGGCGTGATGTTCTACGTGCTGCTCGCCCTGCGCGCCGAGCTGCGCGCGCGCGGCGCCTTCGACGCCAGCAACCAGCCCAAGCTGGACGCCTTGCTCGACCTCGTGGCGCTGGGCACCGTGGCCGACGTGGTCCGGCTCGACGCCAACAACCGCCGCCTCGTCGCCCAGGGCTTGAAGCGCATCCGCGCCGGGCGCATGCAGGCCGGCGTGGCTGCGCTCTTCGCCGCCGCCGGCCGCAGCGCCCAGCGCGCCAGCGCCTTCGACTTCGGCTTTGCCCTGGGCCCACGCCTGAACGCCGCCGGCCGGCTGGCCGACATGACACTCGGCATCGAGTGCCTGCTGACCGACGACGCCGGCCGCGCCGCCGAACTCGCCCGCCAGCTCGACGCCATCAACCGCGAGCGCCGCGAGGTGGAAGCCGGCATGCGCGAACAGGCCGAGGCCCTGCTCGACCTGCTCATGCCCACGGTGGCCGGCGAGGCCGGCACGCCGCCGCCCGCCGTGGTGCTCTTCGACCCCGACTTCCACGAAGGCGTGGTCGGCATCGTCGCCGGCCGCGTCAAGGACCGCCTGCACCGCCCCACCTTCGTCTTCGCCATCGGTGCGGACGGCCTGCTCAAGGGCTCCGGCCGCTCCATCCCGGGCTTTCACCTGCGCGACGCGCTGGACCTCGTCGCCAAGCGCCACCCCGAGGTGCTGAAAAAGTTCGGCGGCCACGCCATGGCCGCCGGCTGCACGATGGCGGAGGAGGACTTCGACACCTTCGACGCCGCTTTCCAGCAGGTCGCCCGCGAGTGGCTGGACCCCGCCGCGCTGCAGCGCCAGATCGCCACCGACGGCCCGCTGGCGGCCGAGTACTTCCAGCCCGCCACCATCGCCCTGCTCGACGCCCAGGTCTGGGGCCAGGCCTTCGAGGCCCCGGTCTTCACCGACGAGGTCGAGATCGTCAACCAGCGCCTGGTCGGCGAGAAGCACCTCAAGCTCAGCGTGCGCCACGCCGGCCAACTGCGCGACGCCATCTGGTTCGGCCAGAGCCAGCCACTGCCCGCCAAGGTGCGGCTCGCGTACCGGATCAGCCTGGATGAGTACCAGGGAAGGCAGCGGGTGCAGATGGTGGTGGAGGGGGTGGGCTGACGCCTGCGGATGCGCCGCGCGACCCCGCAGAGGAAATGGCTAAAATGGCCAATCTTGCAACCACCGGGAATCAGGAGCAGATCATGAACGTGACCGCCACCGACGCCAAGAACCGCTTCGGCGCCCTGTGCCTGCAGGCCAAGGAAGAGCCTGTCATCGTCGAAAAGGCTGGCCGGCCCGATACCGTGCTGCTGTCCTGGGCCGACTACCAGCGCCTGACGGCAGAGCGCGATGCCGAGCAGCGCCAGGCCGACTTCAACCAGCGCTATGCAGGCTGGCTGGCCGAACAGAACGCCCAGTTCGACGCCCACGGCCTGTGGAACGACGACCTGCGGGTCTGGTAACCGGCCCGGCGGCCCTCATGGCGCAATACGACGTCTACCCCAACCCGAGCGCAAGCTCCCAGGCCACCGTGCCCTACGTGGTGGACGTGCAAAGCCGTCTGCTGGGCGAGCTGCGCACTCGACTCGTCATCCCGCTGGCTCGCGATAGCGGCTCGCCCCATCCACGCCCCAGCCGCCTGGCACCCACGTTCCAGATCGACGGAGTCACCGTGGTCGCCCAAGCCTGGCTGGCCGCGCCACTGGATGCCCGTTTGCTGAAGCAGCCCGTGGCGTCGCTGGCGCACCGGGGCGCGGAACTGCGCGACGCGCTGGATGCGGTCTGCGCTGGGTTGTAGGGCCTCGCCACAACCCCATCCACACCTCCGGCGCTGCCTGAAAATCCGCCGGCCCTCCGGGCCGGCCCCGGCCCCAGGCTCCGCCTGGGGCCCAACAGCCCCTCAGCGGGCTCCGCCCGCCTCGTCCAACACCCCCATTCCGCCTCCGGCGCTGGGCTCGATGGACCTCAGGGCGAAGCGGAAGCCAATGCCTGCGCTGCGGAGGTCGCGGCGGGAATGGATGCGGGACGCGGAGCGGGCGTGCCAGGCCCCCATGCCCCAGGAGCCGCCGCGCAGCACGCGGGAGACACCGCCTTGACCGCCGTCGGGGTCTTCCACTGGATCCACCTCGTAGGTCCGCCGGGCATCGGCGCACCACTCTGACACGTTGCCATGCATCTGGTACAGGCCCCAGCCATTGGCCGGCAGCGCATTTACCGGCACCGTGCGTCCCCGGTACTCGCCCTTGCGGGCGCCGGGAGGCGGGTGATTGCCGTGGTAGTTCACTTGGTCGGTGCCGATGGCCTCGCCGAAGTGATACGCCGTCGCCGTACCCGCCCGACAGGCGTATTCCCACTGCGCTTCAGTGGGCAGCAGCGCTTCGGCACCGGGGATCTGGCGGCTCAACGCGGGCAGCAACTTCTCGCTGATGTCATCCCAGCTCACCTGCTCCACCGGCAGATCCAAGTCACCGGCAATGTGGCCGGGCGTGTCGCCCACTACCGCCTGCCACAGCGCCTGAGTGCAGGCCGTATCGGCCAGCCAAAAGCCGCGTGTCAGCTTGACCCGGTGGCAAGGCGCCTCGCCCTCAATGCGCTTCTTCCACCAGTCCTCGCCCTGCTCGCCAAAACGCTGGCGCTCCGCCGCGGCCACCCCCATCCTGAACTCACCCGGCTCGATCCAGCGCAGCCGCTGCACCACACCGCCGACCTCGATCTCACACCACAGCCCGTAGCGGTCGTCGCCCCAAGCGCTGGCGCAGAGCGGGGGAAAGGGGTCGGGGAAGACGCGGCCGGCGAAGGGATCTTCATACGGCTTCATTTACGCTTCGCCTTCCGCCGAGATTTTGTCGGCTTTGACACCTCCGCCCACGCAAAGTCCATTCCGCCTTCGGCGCCGGCCTCGATGCACTTCAGGGCAAAACGAAACCCACGGGTGTCGACCCGGGAATTGTGAAAAGAGCGAGCGCGGTAGCCGGAACGGGCCCTCCGGGGTTCGCTGAACCACGCGCCGCCGCGCAGCACGCGGTTGCCATCTTCTTGACCTCCGTTCGGATCTGACACCGGCTCGACGCCGTAGATCCTTCGTGCATCGGCGCACCATTCATCCACGTTGCCGTGCATTTCGTACAGACCCCAGGGGTTGGCCGGCAGGGACTTGACCACAATGGTCCTGCCCACATTGCTGCCAAAGTTTGCCTGCTCCGGCGAGATGTCATTGCCAAAGCAGTAGCGCGTGGCTGTGCCGGCCCGGCAGGCGTATTCCCACTGCGCTTCGGTGGGCAGCGCAGTCTCAACGACCACAGGCAGCTTCCGCTCCAGGCGAGTCAGGAAGCTCAGCGCGTCGTCCCAGCTCACGCTGTCCACAGGCAGGCTCGGGTCGCCCGTGAACTGGCTGGGGTTCTCGCCGCCCATCACCGCCAGCCACAACGCCTGGGTGCAGCAGGTGTCGGCCAGCCAGAAGCCTCGGGTCAGCGTTACTTCGTGCTGCGGGCCGTCGAGGGTGTAACGCCCAGGTTCATCTCCGGGGGAGCCCATAAGGAACCGCCCGGGCGGGATCCACCGCATGCGTTGAGAGACACCGGCGACTTCCAGGGTGGCGAAGAGGCCGTAGCGGTCGAGGCCCCAGTCGCTGGCCCAGGCGGGACGGACCAGTTCGGTAAAGGTCAGTTCCTGTCCCTGGGCGCTGAAAACCAGACGCTGACCTGGATCCCCAGAACGCACCAAGGCAACGGGGCTTAGAACCGGCTCGCGCAGTACCACCCTCTGCCCGAGGCACGAACCTTCGATCCAGCAGCTATCGGACAGGAAAGAGAACGAGCGATCCTGCTTGACTGGGGAGGTCGAGGCCAGACGCACCGCACGGTCCTGCATTTCCAGTGTCCAGTTGACGATGTCGATGGAGTTCCGATTGCGCGTTTGCCGCAGGGCAGCATGCACATGCTCGGCGCTCAACCCCTGAGGAACGGTGATGCGGTCGCTCAAGGCCCAGACTTGACTGATCCAGCGCGACTGATCAGCCATGAATGCCGCGTCCGAGCCGGTGCGGGCCAGCAGGTCCGTGGCGTAGCCGCGCGCTGCGTCGCTGACCGCCCCACGCGATGCATCCTGCTTGACGCGTTCTGACCAAGCCAGCGTCCACTTGCGGGCGCTCTCAACCGTTGCGGCTTCTGCATCCGCGGCCGCCTTTCTGGCATGCGCCTGCCAGATCAGTACTTCGGTTGTTTCCGTGGACCGACCGTGGCAGCGATGGGCAGCCAAGAGGCGGCCGAGCACGACTCGCTGTGCCTGCTCACCGAGTTCGCCGAAACGGCGTCGGTACTCGGGCGCATGTTCAGCCGACAGCGCTCGGCTCACCCGGCTGCTGCGCACGACTGGCTGGCGGCTCCAGGCGAGCGCCTCCAGACCCGGCTCGGCCGCGAGGGCCGGCAACGTGTGACGCAGGCTGCGCAGCAGCGCGGGTTCCAGGTGGATACAGATGCTGGCGCGGACCAGCAGTTCGTCGCAAAGGTCGTTCTGCCGCTGCTGGTGGCGCTCGATGTGCGTCTCCAGACTGCTTGCCCCAGGGCGACCGGCGGCACGCACTCGGGACGGGTTGGGCGTCAGGCAATGCACTTCGTCAGCATGCGCTGCCAGGGCAGGTGCCACCCAACCAGGCCCCTGGGGCACCCAGGCAGTGGTGGCAACGCCATCGGCTCGCCAGCGCTGGAGCGCACGCATCCAGCGGCGTGCGGGAGCGGCATGGCGCGCCAGCCCGCCCAGGTCGGAAAGCAGCAGCACGCGGCTGCCAGAGGGGATGTCGGGCAGGTCGGCGGCGTCGCCTGGGCGCTCTGTGTTGTCTTTGCGCCACGGGCTGCCGGGCCAACGCTCCGGCCAAGCGACGCGCTCGGGCGCCCACTCGCCCCAGACTTCGTCCGGCCCATCGTGCACCTGCCACAGCCGCAGGCCGGCGGCGCCGTGCAGGTGATGCAGCTCAGCGATCAGGCGCCGGTAGTCCTCGGCATAGGGCGTGAGGCGGTCGGCCGCGTCCCAGAGCACGAAAACCTGCGCGGTCAGGCCGCTGTGGCGCCGGGCCGGCAGGCGCCGCGGCAGCTCGCCGCGCGACAGGTGGGCGACCAGCCGGGGCAGATCGACGCCGGCTGTCCAGCGCTGCTGCAGCGACTGGCGCAGCCGGGGCCACAGGCGTTCACGCCGTACTAGGGGCTGGAAGGGCAGCGGCAGGCCGGAGGGCTCGCAGTCCTTGTCTGACAGGGGCTCAATGGCTTCGGCGACGGCCTTTGCCGCCTCGGCTTCTTCAGGCATCGGTTCCGGCAGCCTTCGATAGCCGGTCAGGGCAAAGAAGCTGGTTTGCAGCACCGGTGGTGTGGCCTTCGGTTCAACGGCGCTGACGATGTGTGCCGTGTCCTCACCGGACTCCGTAGCGTGCAGAACGGCGAAAACCGGTGGAGGTGGATCGTTGCGGACGAATTCGAGGACTGCCGCAATTCGCCGCTCAGCATCAGCCCCGACGGCCTGATGCAGCGCCCGCAAGAGGTCAGCGCGGCCGGTGAGAGACAGGCGTCCGTTCACGATCAACCGTCAAGCAATGGCACCACCCGGTGCGGCTTCACCTTGCTGAGACAACTCCGGATGCCCTTCGATATGGCCGTGTTTGCGGAAGGCGTAGGCCTTGAGCTTCTTCAGCCAGTCGAGCTGTGCCTTTGAATCACCCTCCGCCAGACCATGCAGGGCATAGAGCAGGTCGAGATACTCGGCCACTCCGGGCGGCGGCAGCCCGGCCTCCTTGGCGGCCTGGCGGTCCTGGGCGAGCTGGGAGGCGGCTTCGATCAGCACCTCATCGCTCATCTCGGCAGTGTCGCGCGCCCCGGGAATCTGACCAAAGTGCGCCCTTCCACGCGAGAGCAGCCAATCCGTGTACACGCCCCGGCCCGCATCGAGATTCAGCACGATGCAGCGACGCAGAAAGGCCGGCGGCAGTTCGCGCTCCTCGTTGGTGGTGATGATGACCAGTGGGAGCGCCTGCCCAGGGCCGCCAATGGCAAGGTTCAACCCGGGAATGCGGAAGCTGCGCTGGCCCAGCACCTCCAACAGCGCGTTGGGCAGATCGGACTCGGCCTTGTCGATTTCATCGATCAGCAGCACGTGGCCGGCGGGCGCCGATGGATTCACCGAATCGCGGCAGCTCCCATAGTTCACCGCAGAACTCCAACCAAAAGCCCGCCAGAGCGGGCCGGGCTCCCAATAATCGGCCTCCCGTTTCTGCAGCCAGTCTGCATCGGCGTCACGCCACTGGGCATCAGCCAATCGCCTCACTGCGTCGAAGCGGTAGAGAAGATCCAGCGGCTCGTAGCGCGAATGAATGGTGGTCGACTCCAACTGCCAGCCGAGGTGATGCGCTGCAGCCCGAGCCAGCTGCGTCTTGCCAGTGCCTGGCTCGCCGCGGACCAGCAGCGGGCGTCGTGCCGCCATCGCCAGCGTCAGGGCGTCGATTTCGGGCTGGGACCATTGGTGCCAGGTGGCGTCGAGGTGGTCGGTCTGTGCAAGACAAACCACCTGCCCCGCTTGGAGTACTTCAAATCTTGCCATTTTGGTTCTTTCCGATCCCACCGAAATCAGCCTGAATCTCTTCCACAAGCGCCGTCAGTTCTGCCTCGACTTCAGCCCTGGTGCAAGCCGCCAGTGATTTCTCGCCATCCTTCATGCGAATCTGCAACCGCTGCAACTCGGGGTGCGCTTTCCAGGCGCATGTCCTGTGAAGAACGGGATAGACGCGAAAGCCCGCATGGACCCGACGGCGGATCAGGTCGGGCAGTTCGACGTTGTTGATGAAGACCGAATTCAGGAAGTCCATCGATATCAGCATGACGCCGACACTGCACGACTTCAAGGCGGTGTCGATCTTTTCCCGCCAATCATCGCCCGTTCCGATCTCCTGGTCCGACCAGACTTCAAAGCGGCCATCGAACTCCAAAGCACGCAGGTGCCCCTTCACGAGGTCGTGCCAATCGGCCTTGTCTTGGTGCGAGTAGCTCAAGAAGACCTTGACGCCTGCAGGTCCGTCTTGGCCCACCTTCGTCGACTTGGCCACCGTCGATGCCCCCGCGTAGACGCGTTGAATGATGTCTTCGATGTGCTGCAGCAGATTCCCCTGCAGCTTCCTGAACTTCTCGTCAAGGCCGCCCTCGTCCGGCCTCGACCACGTGAACGACTCCAGCCCATACTGGTCGCGCAGCCAGACCCTCGTGCCGGCCTCCACTTCCGGGTGTTCCTTCTGCGTGAGCCCAAACACCGGGTCGGTGAAATCCCTTCGACGACGCGCGGCGGCCAGCATGTCCGAGATGTCCGCCTCGTCCTGCAGCCCCCTGCGCCTGACGGTTTCCAGCTCCTGCCGCCTGGCTTGCGAATACTCAGCCCCGCCACCACGCGTGTGGTTCAGGTACGCCAGCAATTCAGCCGAATGGGCCTGCTTCACGTCCCGCCAGCCGAATTCGAGGGGCGGCAGATCGGTCAACAGGTTCAACACGAGCGGACGCCCCTTGGCGTCGACGGACATCTTCACTCGGCACTGGAGCCACGCAGCAGCCACCAGCGCAGCCGCCAGCCGATCGGCCATCGGCACCACCAGCAGTCCGGACTCCTCCTGGCTCGCAGGATCAAGGCCCGCCGCGTCAATACGCCGTTCGCACAGGACCAGGGTCATCAACTCGACGACCTCGACCACCCTTCGATGGACGGTGTTCAGAGTCCGGGGCGTTGGCCAGTCCAGCTGGCCAACCACGTCAGCGATGTCCAACAAGGCAGGGTTGGGTACTGCATCAGAAATGCAGAACGAGCAAATCGCTTCAGGGGTCACAGGGTCGGTCCCCGCCAGTTGCGCCCAGTGCGCAAAGAAGGCATGGGCACGGACCACCGGGTCAAGCCACGCCTCGCTCGCAGCGGCCTTCAGCGCACGCTGTAGCGCCGTTTCGCTGCGGACTCTGGCCTCAGTTCCGTTGGTCTCTCCTCGCGCCGCCGGCATTCGAGCACTCCCTCCGATGCATGCTGTCGGATTTTTTCAGATATCAGCCCTTCACCACGTACCTCACCCCCGGCAGCCCCTGGAAATGCGCATCCTGGGTCAGCACCGTGGCTCCGTGGAGTTGGGCAGTGGCGTAGATCAGCGCGTCGGCCATCGGCAACTTGTGCTGCACGCTCAGTCTGGCGGCCAGCATCGACACCGGTTCGTCCACCACCAGCACACGGCCCTGACGCAAGAAGCCGATCGCCTGGATCGCACGGTCCTCCCCGGCGCCGATCATCACCTTCTTGAACACCTCGTACATCACGATGGCCGGCACCAGCAGGTGCTCGGTATCCTCGATCGCCGTGGCGAAGTGTTCGGCCTGCGGGGTGTCGGCCAGGTATTCCAGCCAGCCAGAGGTGTCCACCACGTTCAACATCGCATCGCCCTCCCCGGCACCCAACACCTAGAGTCGACACGCGTCGATCAGCGGTCAGCCTCGTCGCGCGCAAATGCGGTGTCCATGCCCCGGCACAGCCCGCGTGCGGCGCGCATGGGTCGCACGGGAACGATTTCGATGCGGTCACCGTACTGCAGCACCTGCAGCGGCATGCCCGCCTGCAGCCCCATCGCCTCGCGGATGTGCTTGGGGATGACGACCTGGAACTTCGGAGACAAGGTCAGCGTGGGTGTGTCCATGATGTTGCCGGAGCCAGATGATCGATCGAACATTTGTTGAACGATGATAGGCTGGTCATGTGCAGGGAGCAACGATGGGCTTGACCTCAAAACCCGATGACAACCTCTTCCGCGACCTGTTCCCCTCGGTGCGCGATGCCATCTGGTTCAACCTGGGCCAGCGCCCGCCCGCCGAGGGGTGGCAGCGCGTGCAGATGGAGATGGCAGGGGTGCTGGCGGGGGTGAATGGCAGGGGTGAGGCGGTCGAGGCAGCCGAATGAAGCGCCAGCCCGCCGCACCCGGCACGGATCTGCCACCCGGCTGGCCGGAGGAGTGGCGCGGCGTGTTGAGCGACAGCGCCCTGTGTACCGCCGGCAGCCGCAGCATCTACGACCGCGCGCTTGACTACGCGAACACCTCGTCGATCGAGGTCTCCGAGGAAGACCCGTTGCCCGAACCGGCGCTGCGTGCCTTCGTGCGTGGCAGCGAGCTGTACCAGACAGAAATCTGGATCGAGGACGATCAGATCGCCGGCAGCTGCTCCTGCCCGCACGCCGAAGAAGGCTGGTTCTGCAAGCACCAGACCGCCCTGGCGCTGCTCTGGCGCCAGCGGCTGGCCGCACCACCGTCGGCAGCGGCGGCGGCGACACAGGCGAACCGGCCCGGGACAGGACGCAAACGACCGCTGTCGCTGGCCGGCGTCCTGCACGCGCAGGACGCCAGCACCCTGGCCGACAAGCTGCTCGAACTGGCCGGGCGCGATGCCGAGTGGGCGCGCGAGCTGCACCGCTGGAAGAAGCTGCAGGAAGCGCCCGCCGACCTGGACACGCTGTGGGAGGTCATCACCGATACGTTGGAGCCCGATGCCGAGTTCCTGGGCTGGGGTGAAACGGCCGAGTACGTACGCCGGGCGAGTGGCGCCCTGCCCTTCATCGCGCAGGCCCGCAAGGCCGACCCCGAAGGCGCCGTCGAACTCTGCATGGACGCGCTGCGCCAAGGCTGGAGCGTGCTGCAGCGCGCCGACGACTCCGACGGCGACATCAGCGGCCTGTGCGCTGAACTGGGTGCCGCCTTCGTGGCCACGCTGGAAGCGGCGGGGCCGCTGCCGGCCACGTTCGGCGACAGCTATCTGGCACTGCTCGAAGAGGACCCGTTCGGCAGTTTCGACACCGAACAGGCCGAGTGCGCTTTGGGCCCCGCTGCCCAGGCCCGACTGCGCGAGCGCCTGGCCCAACGCTGGCAGACGCTGGTGCCCCCGGGTACGGAGGGCCGGCCGCCTCGTGACTTCGACGCCCGCCGCTGGATCACCAAGCGCCACTACCTGCGCCAACTGGAGCGCGACGGCGACCTGCACGAAGCCCTGGTGGTGCTGCGCAGCGACCTGACCGTGTCGGCCGAGCATGCCGAATTGATCGCCTACCTGATCGACCACGGCCAGCCAGAGGTTGCCCTGCGGCAGGCAGAAAGCTCCTTGCTCGCACACCCGCGCGACCGGCAGATCGAGAGCGAGAAGCTCCGCGCCCTGGAGCACACTGGGCAGTTTGCCGAGGCCCTGGTGCTGACGCGCAGCCGCTTCGACCGCAGCCCAGGCCTGCCGGACTACCAGGCCGTGCTCAAGGCCGCCACGGCCGCGAAGGCGGACCTCCCGGCCCTGCGCGCGGAACTGCACGCCAGCCTCGTCCACCGGGAGCATGAGGATCTGGACATCGCCCGGCGCCGCCACGCACGCATGAAGCCGCTCGGGTTCAGCCCCTACGCGGCCCTCGAATCACCGCCGCCCTCCGCCCCCAACGTGAGCCTGCGTGTCGAGATCCTCCTCAGCGAGGCGTGCCGGGACGAGGCCTGGGCAGCCGTCCAGCCACCCGCCCTGTGCCGGGGCCCCCTGCTGCACACCCTTGCCCGGCACCTGCGCGCCGACCGCCCGGCCGACGCCGTGACGCTGCTGCAGCGGGTGCTGCGCGACGAGATGCGCAACGCCAAGAGCCCCTACGCCGAGGCGCTCGCGCTGGTGCGCGAAGCGATCGCCCTGATGCCACCCGAGCCACGTGGGCGCTGGCTGGCCGACCTGCGCGCCGAGTTCAAGGCCAAGCGCAACTTCATCGCCGGGTTGCCGGCGGGTTGACGCGGATGCCCAGTGAATCCCGTCGCCCTTGACGTTGCAGACCGCTGCGGCGCTGGCGAGCACTTGATCCGCGTCTGGGAGAGCGACGGGCCGTCCACGTCCAGTCAGCCCGAGCGCCGATCGACGAACTCGACAGCCGTGTCGTCGTCGCCCTCAGCGGTTGGACCCGCTTGCCGCCGTTCCGGAGCTGCAGCGGCTGGCACCGGTGCTTCAGATCGAAGGCAGCGACTGCCTGCTGGAAACACTGAAACCTGCCGCGGTGCCACATTGCTCGACAACCGACGACGACTTTTGCCTTTCCACCGTGATGCCCGGAGGGCAGGCGGCCGAGTCGGAGCGCCGCCCGCCCCGGGGCATGGGAAAACACGCTGGCAGCCGCCCCACGGCAGGACTAGTGTGAGTCCGGGCTCCCAGCCTCTGACGTGCTGCGGAGCCGGTTCATGTTCCTCTGTCCCCTGCAGAAAGGCATCCGTCCCATGAACACCCTGACCACCTTCCGCTTCCCTGAGGGCACCTGCATTGCGCAGGCGCAGCCGTTTGCCGGCGTGCCGGTGACGCTGGAGTCGCCCGCGCGGGCCGTGATGACCGACCTGACGCATGTGCGGGCGGCCACGATCGCGCCGGACACGCCGCTGACCGAGGCGCGGCAGACCATGATCCACCAGGGGGTGCGTCTGCTCTTCGTGGTCAGCCAGATCTCCTGCATGGACGGGCTCATCACCTCGACCGACTTGGAAGGCGAGCGGCCGATGCAGCAGATCGCGCGGCGCGGGGTGCGCTACGAGGAGCTGGTGGTGGCGGACGTGATGTCTCCGCTGGCGACGCTGGATGCCATCGACCTGGAGGAACTGGCGCACGCCGACGTGGCCAAGGTCATCGCCACGCTGAAGCAGGTGGGCCGGCGCCACCTGCTGGTGATCCAGAAGGGCAGCCCCCACCAGGGCCCGCGGGTGCGCGGGGTGATCTCGCTGTCGCAGATTGAGCGGCAGCTCGGCCAGCCCATCGCGATGCTGGAGACCGCGGGGAACTTCGCCGAGATCAGCGCCTCGCTGGCAGCTGCGGCCTGAGGCAACCTGAGGCGCACTGAGCCGCCCAGGAACACCCCGATGCGGCATCGGCCGATGCGGGAATGTCCCGGGGCGCGCTGTCACCGCGCCGACACGCCAGGGCGCGCGGCGCCCCTACAGTGGCGGCATGTCGAATCCGTCCCCCTACCTCCCGCGGCGCACAGCGCGCAGCCTGTTCCTGCCAGTGCGCCACCAGCGCTACCACGTCCATGTCTGGGGCGACCCGTCGCTGGTGACGCCCGAGCGGCCGGCGCTGGTGATGGTGCACGGCTGGATGGACGTAGGCGCTTCCTACCAGTTTCTCGTGGACGAGTTGGCGGCGCTGGAAGGCGAGGCCCGCTATGTGATCGCGCCCGACTGGCGCGGCTTCGGCCTGAGCAGCGGGGCGCCGGTGGACAGCTACTGGTTCCCGGATTACCTGGCCGACCTGGATGCGCTGTTGCGTGCACCGGAGTTGGGCCTCGACGCTGCCACGCCGATCGACCTGGTCGGCCACAGCATGGGTGGCAATGTGGTGATGCTCTACGCCGGGGCGCGGCCGGCGCGCATCCGACAGCTGGTGAACCTGGAGGGCTTCGGCATGCCGCGCAACACGCCCGAGCAGGCGCCCAGGCGCTACGCGCAGTGGCTGGACGAGCTGGCCGAGCCGAGCCAGCTGCGCAGCTACCCGAGCGTGGCGGCAGTGGCCGGGCGGCTGATGCAGAACAACCCGCGGCTGCGCGCCGACCGTGCCGCCTGGCTGGCGCCGCACTGGTCGCAGGAGACGGCGCCCGGGCAGTGGGAGATCCTGGGCGACCCGGCGCACAAGAGAGTCAACCCGATCCTCTACCGCGTCGACGAGGTGCTGGCCTGCTGGCGCGCGATCACCGCGCCGGTGCTCTGGGTCGAGGGCAACGAGACGGACGTGACGAAGTGGTGGGGCCACCGCTACCCGCGCGAGGACTTCGAGGCGCGCCTGGCCGAGGTGCCGAGCCTGGAACGCCACCTGCTGAGCGACTGCGGCCACATGCTGCACCACGACCAGCCGGCGGCGCTGGCGCAGCGGTTGCGCCGCTTCCTCACGGCGCCGGGCTGAAGTCGGCACGGTCCGCCAGCGGGGTGGCCGGCCCGTGCGAAAATCGCGGGCTTTTCCGCAGCCGCGGTGGCCCCTGGGGCGTTGCGGCGGGCGGTGACCCATCGAAACGGATCCGTCCATGGACAACGAACAGATCAACGCCATCGGCACCGCCCTGGCCGACCTCAGCGAGCGCACCAATGCGCTAAGGGGGTATCTTTGACTACGAACGCAAGTCACTGAGGCTGCAGGAAGTCAACGCCGCGCTCGAGAACCCGGACATCTGGAACGACCCCAAGCGGGCGCAAGAACTGGGCAAGGAGAAGCGCACGCTGGACGATCTGGTCGGCACGATCGACCACCTCACCAGCAACCTGGCCGACAACTCCGAGCTCTACGAGATGAGCAAGGAAGAGAACGACCTGGACGGCCTGCAGACCATCGCCGATGAGGTGGGCGCGCTGCGCGAGTCGATCGAGAAGCTCGAATTCCGCCGCATGTTCAGCAACCCGGCCGACCCGAGCAACTGCTTCATCGACATCCAGGCCGGCGCCGGCGGCACCGAGGCCTGCGACTGGGCCAACATGCTGCTGCGCCAGTACCTGAAGTACTGCGAGCGCAAGGGCTTCACCGCCACGGTGGAAGACATCACCGAGGGCGACACCGCCGGCATCAAGAGCGCCACCATCAAGGTGGAGGGCGACTACGCCTTCGGCCACCTGCGCACCGAGACCGGCGTGCACCGCCTGGTGCGCAAGAGCCCGTTCGATTCGTCGGGCGGGCGGCACACCTCGTTCGCTTCGCTGTTCGTCTACCCGGAAGTCGATGACTCGATCGAGATCGACATCAACCCGGCCGATGTGCGCACCGACACCTTCCGCGCCTCGGGCGCGGGCGGCCAGCACATCAACAAGACCGACTCGGCGGTGCGCCTGACGCACATCCCGACCGGCATCGTGGTGCAGTGCCAGGATGGCCGCAGCCAGCACAGCAACCGCGACGTAGCCTGGAAGCGCCTGCGCTCGCGGCTGTACGACTTCGAGATGCGCAAGCGCATGGAAGAGCAGCAGAAGCTGGAGGACACCAAGACCGACGTCGGCTGGGGCCACCAGATCCGCAGCTACGTGCTGGACAACAGCCGCATCAAGGACCTGCGCACCAACGTGGAAATCTCCGCGACGCAGAAGGTGCTCGACGGCGACCTGGATGCCTTCATCGAGGCCAGCCTGAAGCAGGGCCTGTGATGTCGGTGACCCAGCCGGTCGTGGCGTTGCAGGCCGTCCTGTTCGATATGGACGGCACACTGATCGACAGCATGCCGCTGCACCAGCGCTCCTGGCAGCGCTGGCATGCCGAGCTGGGCCTGCCGTTCGACGCGGCCGGCTTCTTCGAGGCCACCGCCGGGCGCACGAACGTGGAGATCCTGGCCGACCTCTTCCCGGAGCGGTCGCGCGCCGAGCTGGACGCACTGGCCTGGCGCAAGGAAGCGCTCTACCGCGAGATCGCCGCCACCGAGCTGAAACTGATTGCCGGCGCCGAGGCGGTCTGCCAGGCCGCCCGGGCACAGGGTCTGAAGCTGGCAGTGTGCACCGCGTCGCCGCCGGAAAACATCACCGTGGCCTTCGAGCGCTTCGGCATGGCCGGCTGGATCGATGCGGTCACCTCGCCCGCCGATGGTCTCAGGGGCAAGCCGCACCCGGACATCTTCCTCGCCGCCGCCGAGCGCCTGGGCGTACCGCCCGCCGCCTGCCTGGTGTTCGAGGATGCGCCGCTGGGCATCGAGGCCGCCCGCCGCGCTGGCATGGCCGCGGTGGCGCTGACCACCACGCTGCCAGCCGCGGCCTTTGCCGGCCACGCCAACCTGGTCGGCACGATGCCGGATTTCACCGGCTACGCGCTGCCGGAGACGCTGCCCGAATGGTGACCCGAATCCCTTTCCGGCCTGCCCACCTGACGGTGCAGGCAGCCCGGCCCCTACACGAACGTACCGAGAGAGACCCCCATGATGCGTGAAGGCAGCAGCCCCGTGCTGGTCCGCCGTGAGGACTACACCGCGCCCAGCCACTGGATCCGCAGCGTCGACCTGAGCTTCGACCTCGACCCGGCCAAGACGCTGGTGATCAACCGCATGCGCGTCGAGCCCAACGCCGACCGCCCGGGCGAGCCGCTGCGGCTGGACGGCGAGGCGATCACACTGACGCGCGTGCTGGTCAACGGCGAGAGCGTGTCCTTCCGCAACGAGGGCGGGCAGCTGGTGCTGGACAAGCTGCCCACGGAGGCCTTCGACCTGGAGATCCGCAACACCTGCGCGCCGGAGAAGAACACCGAGCTGTCGGGCCTGTACACCTCGGGCGGCGGCTTCTTCACCCAGTGCGAGGCGCAGGGCTTCCGCCGCATCACCTACTTCCTGGACCGCCCGGACGTGATGGCGGTGTTCAAGGTCACCCTCAAGGCCGACGCCCGCGCTTACCCGGTGCTGCTGTCCAACGGCAACCTGATCGACTCGGGCACGCTGGACAAGGGCCGGCACTTTGCGGAATGGAGCGACCCGCACCCCAAGCCCGCCTACCTCTTCGCACTGGTCGCGGGCAACCTGGTCTGCCGCGAGCAGAAGATCCGCAGCCGTTCGGGCCGTGACCACCTGCTGCAGGTCTACGTGCGCGCCGGCGACCTGGACAAGACCGAGCACGCGATGAACTCGCTGATCGCCTCGGTGGCCTGGGACGAGGCCCGCTTCGGCCTGAGCCTGGACCTGGAGCGCTTCATGATCGTCGCGGTGAGCGACTTCAACATGGGCGCGATGGAGAACAAGGGCCTGAACATCTTCAACACGAAGTTCGTTCTCGCCAGCCCCGCCACCGCCACCGACGTGGACTTCGGCAACGTCGAGGCCGTGGTCGGCCACGAGTATTTCCACAACTGGACCGGCAACCGTATCACCTGCCGCGACTGGTTCCAGCTCAGCCTGAAGGAAGGCCTGACGGTCTACCGCGACCAGGAGTTCAGCCAGGACATGGCCGGCGAGGCCTCGGCCCGCGCGGTCAAGCGCATCGAGGACGTGCGCCAGCTGCGCCAGTTCCAGTTCGTCGAGGACGCCGGCCCGATGGCGCACCCGGTGCGCCCGGACCAGTACCAGGCCATCGACAACTTCTACACCGCCACCGTCTACGAAAAGGGCGCCGAGGTGGTGCGCATGATGGCCACGCTGGTGGGCCGGGCCGGTTTCCGCCGCGGCATGGACCTGTACTTCCAGCGCCACGACGGCCAGGCGGTGACCTGCGACGACTTCGCCCAGGCGATTGCCGATGCCAACCCGGACAGCGCCCTGTCCGTGCGGCTGGAGGCCTTCAAGTGCTGGTACGCCCAGGCCGGCACGCCGCGCGTGAACGCCAGCGGCCAGTTCGACGCCGTGGCCGGCAGCTACACGCTGACGCTGTCCCAGCGCAGCCCGGCCACGCCGGGCCAGCCGGGTCAGGCTGGAAAGCAGCCCTTCGTGATCCCGATGGCCCTCGGCCTGATCGCCGCCGATGGCGTGGCGCTGCCGCTGCAGCTGGAAGGCGAAACCGCCCCACACGGCACCGAGCGCGTGCTGGTGCTGGAGCAGACCAGCCAGACCTGGGTCTTCACCGGCCTGGGCGAGCTGACCGCGGCGCCGGTGCCCTCGCTGCTGCGCGGCTTCTCGGCGCCGGTGGTGCTGGAGTGGGCCGCCTCCGAGGCCGAGCTCTTCACCCTGCTGGCGCACGACCACGACGCCTTCAACCGCTGGGAAGCCAGCCAGAAGCTCGCGCTGGCGCGCCTGCTCGCCGCGGCGCAGGCCGATGGTGGGGCGGCCCACCTTGACGAGGCCTACCTGCAGGCCATGCGCCATGTGCTGCGCGACGAGCGGCTCGACGCCGCCTTCAAGGAGCTGGTGCTGACGCTGCCGAGCGAGGCCTACGTGGCCGAGCGGCTGGCCGAGCAGGGCGTGCCCGTCGACCCGCAGCGCATCCACGCCGCGCGCGAGACGATGCGCCTGCAGCTGGCCCAGGCCCTGCACGACGACTGGGTGTGGGCCTGGGAGACCCACCAGGACAACGGCGGCTACCGCCCCGACCCACTCTCCAGCGGCCGGCGCGCGCTGGCCAACCTGGCACTGGCGATGCTGGTGCTGGCCGCCACGCTGCGCCACGACCCGCTGTGGCCCGGCCGCGCCTACCAGCGCGTCAAGGACGCCGGCAACATGACCGACCGGGCGGGCGCCCTGGCCGCGCTGGTCAACGCCCGCGCCTCACTGGCCGAACCGGCGCTGGAGCGCTTCCACGCCCAGTTCCGCGACGAGGCGCTGGTGATCGACAAGTGGTTCAGCCTGCAGGCCAGCGCCAGCGAAAGCGACGGCATGGTCTTTGCGCGCATCAAGGCACTTGCCCAGCACCCCGACTTCACGCTGAAGAACCCCAACCGTGCGCGCAGCCTGCTGATGGTGATGACGCAGAACCCCGCCGTGCTGCACCGCGCCGACGCGGCCGGCTACGTGTTCTGGGCCGACAAGGTGGTCGAGATCGACGCCTTCAACCCCCAGCTCGCCGCCCGCCTGGCGCGCGCACTGGACCGCTGGCGCGCCCTGGCCGAGCCCTACCGCAGCGCCGCGCGCGAGGCGATCAGCCGCATCGCCGCCAAGCCCGAACTGTCACCCGACACCCGCGAAATCGTCACGCGGTCGCTGGCAGACTGACGCCGATCGACACCGCGTGACACCGAGAATTGCCGCACCGCGCAAACCCATACGAACCGGAGGCCCACGATGAACGACAAACGCATCTCCCTGACCCGCTACCTGGTCGAGCACCAGCGTGAGCACAGCCATATCCAGCCGCAGCTGCGCCTGCTCATCGAGGTGGTGGCGCGCGCCTGCAAGCACATCGCCATCTCGGTGAACAAGGGCGCGCTGGGCGAGGTGCTGGGCTCGGCCGACACCGAAAACGTGCAGGGCGAGGTGCAGAAGAAGCTCGACGTCATCGCCAACGAGGTGCTGATCGAGGCCAACGAGTGGGGCGGCCACCTGGCGGCGATGGCCTCCGAGGAGATGGACAGCATCCACGTGGTGCCGCACCGCTACCCCCAGGGCGAGTACCTGCTGCTGTTCGATCCGCTGGACGGCTCGTCGAACATCGACGTCAACGTGTCGATCGGCACCATCTTCTCGGTGCTGCGCAAGGTCAGCAACCATCGCGGGGTCAGCGAGGAGGACTTCCTCCAGCCCGGCAAGCAGCAGGCCGCGGCCGGCTACTGCGTCTATGGCCCGCAGACCACCCTGGTGCTGACCTTCGGCGACGGCGTGGCGATGTTCACCCTCGACCGCGAGACCGGCTCCTGGGTGCTGACGCAGGACCAGGTGCAGATCCCGGCGGACACCAAGGAGTTCGCGATCAACATGTCGAACATGCGCCACTGGGCCGACCCGGTGCGGCGCTACATCGACGAGTGCCTGGCCGGCAAGGAAGGCCCGCGCGGCAAGGACTTCAACATGCGCTGGGTGGCCTCGATGGTGGCCGACGTGCACCGCATCCTGACCCGCGGCGGCGTCTTCCTGTACCCCTGGGACCGTCGCGAGCCGAACAAGCCCGGCAAGCTGCGCCTGATGTACGAGGCCAACCCGATGGCCTTCCTGGTCGAGCAGGCCGGTGGCCAGGCCACCAACGGCACCCAGCGCATCATGGACATCAACCCGAGCGCACTGCACGAGCGCGTCAGCGTGATGCTGGGCTCGAAGAACGAGGTGCAGCGCGTCACCGACTACCACCAGGCGGCGACCAGCGCCAGCTGATCGGACCTGGGTCTGGCGGGTCGACAGCCATCTGGCTGGTTGGCCGGCCACCTGGAGCTTGCCCCTGAAGCACGAAGCTCGCCCTGGGCGCGCTTTTTTCGTCTCGGCGGTGGTTCCCCCACCCTCAGTGCACCCTCATCGCCCTCATCGCCCTCAGCGCCCTGGTGCTGCCGGACGAGGCTCGGCGAGTTCCGGCGCCAGCCAGGGCAGCAGCCCGGCGCCGGCGGCGCGCAGCTGCAGCGAGGCCTGGAAGCCGTCGTGCAGCGCGTTCACGTAGGCCACGCGCAGCTGGTAGTGCTCCGCCTCGGCCGACATCAGGTCGAACAGCGAGCGCCTGCCCAGCTTGGCCCACTGCTCGTAGGTCGAATTGCGCACCTGGTCACTGTCGGCCAGCACGCCCGCGTAGTGGTTGGCGCGCTGGAACGACGTGCGCGCGGCGTCGTGGTAAGTACCGGCCAACTTGGCGCGCTCGTTGACCAGCGCCTCCTGGGCCCGCCGCGCCGCCGACGCCCGCTCTACGGCAGCGCGCGTGCCAGCGGCGACGGCGCCACCGTCGTCGAGCGTGTAGTTCAACGTGAGCCCGGCGTTCCAGGCCGTGCTGCTGACTTGCGCGGCCCGCCCGGCATTGGCGCCCACCTGCCAGCGCAGCTGCGGCGCACCCTCGGCCTGCGTCGCCTTGGCGAGGCTCTCCTGCGCATCGGCCTGCAGGCGCAGCTGGCGCACCTCGGGGCTGTTGGCGATGTCGTCGGTCACACGGGCCAGGTCCGGCACCTCCAGCAGCGGCACGCCCACCGCGCCCCAGGGCGAGACATTGCCGCCCACGATCAGGCGCAGCCGGGCGTCGACCTGGCGCAGCGCGGCGACGGCCTCATCCCGGGCGATCTCGGCCTGACGCTGCCCCTTGCGGGCCTGCACCAGCTCGCTGGAACGGCCGCGGTCCTGGGCCACGATCTTCTCCAGCGACTGCGCCAGGCAGCCCATCTTGGACACGTACTGCTGGTAGACGCGCAGCTGCAGGCGGTAGCGGTTGCGGTCGATCACCGCGGCGGTGGCCTCCTTCACCACGCGCTCGCGCGAGGTCACCACACCGCCGGTGCTGGCGTCGAGCAGCCGCTTGCGGTAAGCGGCCAGCTGATCGATGCGGCCACCGTCGTACAGCGGCGCGGAGACCGTCAGCGAGGCCTGGCCGGTGCCGCCCACGCCCTGGGTTGTGCCATCCACGCGGCTCTGGCCGACACCGAGTGCGCCACCCAGCGCGATCGACGCGGCCCGTGCCGCCTCGGTCTGCTTCAGGTCCTGCGCCGCCGCCAGGCTGGCGTGTTCGGCGCCACGCGCATCGGCACTGCCAACCACGGCCTCGCGGGCCAGCTGGCCCAGCTGCTCCAGTCCATTGCCCGCGCTCATGCCGTCGAACAGCGCGGACGGGCCGATGCGGCCCACTTCAGGCAGTGCCGGCAGGCTGGCGCGCGCCTCGGAGGGATCCTCGCAGTAGCCGGCATGGGCCACACTGGTGACGGCCAGCAGCGCCACAGCCAGGGATCGGATCGGGTTCATCGGGCAGTCTCCACGGCGGGGCCGGTGGGTTGGATCAAGGGACCAGGGAGCCAGGGGCAGAGGTGCGGAGGGACGTTCAGCGTTCGCGCATCGCCTCGCTGCCCTTGAGCATGGGCTTGAGGAGGAACTGCATCACGCTGCGGTCGCCCGTGCGGATCTCGACAGCGGCCGTCATGCCGGGCAGCACCGGCAGCGGCTGGTTGTCCTTGGCGCGCAGCATCGAGACATCGGTGCGGATGCGTGCACGGTAGTAACTGGTGTCGGCGGCCCCCATCCGGCTGTCCTCGCCCAGTGCATCCGGGCTGATGTAGTCGATGGTACCTTTCAAGCCGCCGTAAATGAAATAGTCGTACGAGGTCAGTTTCACTTCCGCCGGCTGGCCGACGCGCACGAAGCCGATGTCCGCCGGCCGGATGCGCGCTTCCACCAGGATCTTGTCCGACAGCGGCACGATCTCCATGATCGGCGCCCCCGCGGTCACCACCCCGCCGATGGTGTTGATGCGGATGTTCTTCACGATGCCGCGCAGCGGCGACTTCAGCACCGTGCGCTTGAGGGCGTCGTCGCGCACCACCTGCTGCTCGCCGAGCTGGGCCAGTTCCGTACGCACCTTCAGCAGCTCGGTGGAGGCCTCCTGGCGGAAGCGGTTGCGCCGCTCCTGCATCTGCATCTGCAGCTCGTTGCGCTGGCGGCGCAGCCGCATGACCTCGACCTCGGACATCAGGCCCTGCTCGGCCATGTGCTGGGCGGTGGAGAGTTCGTTGTCCAGCAGCGCCATGCTGCGCCGCGTCAGCTCGATGCCCTCGCGCAGCGCCTGCTGGCGCGCTTCATAGGCCTCGGTCTCGGCCGCCACCACGGCGGCGTCGATGCGCACTTCGGGCGGGAAACTCAGCGGCCGGCCCGCCACCTCTGCCAGCAGCCGCGCCGAGGTGGCGCGCAGTGCGGTCTGCTTGGCCAAGCCCTCGTTCTGCTGCGCGCTCACCCGCGTCGGGTCCAGCTGCGCCAGCTCCTCACCGGCCTGCACAACCGCCCCCTCGCGCACATGCAGCGCACGCAGGATGCCCGGCTCCAGACTGGCGATGACCTGCTCGCGCGCCTCCGGCACGATGCGGCCCTCGGCTCGGGTGACGATGTCGACCTTCGCGTAGACCGCCCAGACCACCGCGGCGATCACCGTCAGGCACAGCAGATACAACGCCCACAGCGCGTGCGGCGAAGCCTCCTGCACGATCGCGGCCCGCACGCCCTCCAGCAGCTGCTCGTCCCCGCGCACGAAGCGGCCGGGCGAGTGGCGCACCACGGCGCGGGCCGGCGCTTGTCGGGTCGACCGTGTTGGCAAGGCATCGGTGAGCAGCGGGGGCTCGGCCGAGGCCACGGCCTCGCTGCCGGGGATGGCTTCGGACGCAGGCACCCGTGCCACGCCCAGCGGGATGCCCACGGTCGCCGGGCCGCGCCGCTTCAGGCTCAGGCCGGTGCCCGCCTTCACGGTGCCACTGCTGCCTTTCGCCCCGGCGCCGGCCGGACCGGAGGGGCCTGGTGCGGATCGGGCGGGCTGGCCTGCGCTGACGAGCCGCTGGCGCAGGCGCTGCCACAACGAGGCCTCCATCGCAGCCGAAGCGGGCAGTGCAGTCGAGTTCGATTCGGCCATCGTCGATTCCTCAGGCCACCACGTTCAACGGCGGCGACGGCGGCGGCACCGGCACGCCTGCGGCGCCGGCCACCTCGCCGGCACCCGGCTGGGCCCGGGCGCCTGGACGCTGGCCTGCCAGCGCCGCCAGCACCTTCTGCTTCGGCCCGTCGACGATCACCCGCCCGGCCTCCATCACGATGATGCGGTCCACCAGCTCCAGCAGCGCCGGCCGGTGCGTCACCACCACCAGCGTGCGCTGCGCCACCAGGCCCTTGAGCTGGGCGATGAACTGCGCCTCGGTCTGCGCATCCATCGAGCTGCTGGGCTCGTCCATCAGCAGCACCTGCGGCTGCGTGACCAGGCAGCGCGCCAGCGCGACCAGCTGGCGCTGGCCGCCGGAAAGCATGCTGCCACCCTCGCCCACCGGCATGTCCAGGCCGAGCGGGTGCGCCGCGGCCACCTTGTCCAGCCCAGTCAGCCGCAGCACCTCGGGCAGCGCCTCGGCCATCGCGCGGGGGCGGCCTAGCAGGATGTTCTCGCGCAGCGAGCCGCGGAACAGCCGCGGCTCCTGCGCCACGAAGCCGACGTGGGCGCGGTAATCGGCCGGGTCGATCTGGCGCAGATCGATGCCGTCCACCTCGGTGTAGCCCTCGCTGGGCTGGTACAAGCCGGCCAGCAGGCGCAGCACGGTGGACTTGCCGCTGCCGATCTTGCCGAGGATGGCCACGCGCTCGCCCGCAGCGATGTGCAGCTTCAGATCCCTGAGCACCGTGGGCCCCTGCTCCTGGCCGGCCACGCGGTAGGTGAAGCTGACCTCGCGCAGGCCGAGCTGCCCCTGGATGCGCGGGCGTGGCAGGTAGCGGCGCCTCTCGTCGCGCTCGCTGGGCTGCGCCATCAGCTGGTCGAGCACACGCAGCGCGGCACGCGCGCCCTGGTAGCGCGACGCCAGCGCCACCACACCCGACAGCGGTGCCACCACCCGGCCGGCAAACATCACCGCGGAGATCAGCGCCCCGCCGGTGAGCACGCCGTCGTGGATCAGGTGCACGCCCCAGACCAGCATCACCACGGTGATGAACTGCTGCGCCACCATCGTGATGTTGTTCACCCAGCTGGCCAGCGCCCGGGCACGCAGCGAGGTGTGCGCCGCGGCGGCGTTGGCCTCCTCGTACTGACGCAGGAAGTGGCCCTGAGCGCTCGCGGCGCGCACCGCTTCCATGCCTTCCATGGTCTCGATCAGCAGGCCGTGCATGTCGGCCTGCTGACGCTGGTTGGCCGTCATTGCGCGGCGCAGCACGTGCTGGATGCCGAAGGTCAGCGCCAGGATGGCCGGCACCGCCACCAGCATCACCAGCACCAGGTCACCGGCGACGAACCAGATCATCGCGATGAACAGCGCGATGAAGGGCAGGTCGCTGATGGCCGACATCGTTGCCGAGGTGGAGAACTCGCGCACCACCTCCAGCTGCGCCAGGTGATGGGCAAAGGAGCCGGCCGACTCGGGCCGGTTCTCCAGCCGGATCGACAACGCCTTGCGAAACAGGATGGCACCGAGCAGCAGGTCGGCCTTCTTGCCCGCCAGGTCGATCAGGTGACTGCGCAGCTGGCGCGCAAACAGGTCGAATAGCACCGCCAGCCCGGCGCCGATGGCCAGCGACCACAGCGTCACGAAGGCCTGGTGCGGGATCACGCGGTCGTACACCACCGAGGTGAACAGCCCGACCATCAGCACCAGCACGTTGCTCAGCAGCGCGGCCAGCATCGCACCGCGGTAGTAGGGCATGAAGCGGCGCAGCGTGCCCCAGAGCCAGTGCCGCCCGCCCAGCGCCAGTTCGTCCGGCGCGCCGCCGGCGGCCCGCTCGCCGGGCGCCAGGCGCGGCGTGGCGAACAGCACCAGGCCGGCGTACTCCTGCCGCAACTCGCTCTCGCTGGCCAGCACCTCCACGGGCGGCTGGTCGGCCTCGCCCGGCGGCATCAGGATGCGATAGCGCAGTGCCTGGCCTTGCACGACCCGCTCGGTCAGGATGCAGGCGTCGCCGTTCTTGAGCAGCAGGATGGCCGGCAGCAGCAGCGCCAGGATCTGGCCCGGCTCGCGCTCGACCACCGAGGCATTGAACCCCGCTTCCTGCAGCACCCGCACCGCCAGCGGCGGCGTGAGCATCTGCACGATGCCTGGCCCCGCCAACAGCGAGGCGGCGCTGCGCGGCCGACCATGGTGCGCGCACAGCCAGACCAGCGACTGCAGCAGCGGGTCATCGGTCGGGGCGGGCAGGGACACAGGGGCGTCGGACATGGGCGGTCAGGTCGGCAGTTGCTGCCTCACAGTCGCAGGCCGAACTGCTCGCTGGCCACCGCCAGCATGTGCTGCATCGAGTGGTCGCCGTGGAAGGCGGCCATCGCCAGCCGGTGACGCGCAGCAATGCCTTCCTTGCCGCCCCGGTCGAACAGGGTGATGCCCAGCTCCACCACCGCCTGCGGCTCGACGATGTCCTGCGGGCCGTAGAAGACGACGTGCTCGCGCGGCAGGTCACGCACCGGCGGCAGATGACGGAGCGACTCCGGCAGCACCGGGATGCCGCCGCTGATCAGCGCGTCGAAGATGCGGATCGGCACGTCGTTGAGCACCGGCACGATCCAGTGCAGCTTGTGCGCGGTCCACTCGGCCAGGCGTTCCTCGGGCGTGCGCACGTGGAAGCTGCGGTCGCTGAAGCCGATGCTGGGGTAGCGCTGGCTCAGCGTGGTCACCACCCGGTTGCGGAAGCCGAACGGCGCATAGGGGATGTGCTTGCCCAGCGGCGCATTGCTGCGCTCGGCGGTGAGCATGTCGGCCAGGTGATCGGCCAGGAACGCGCGCGGCCACTGCACCGAAGTGCAATACACCGGGCCGGCGAGCGTCGGGTTGTAGCGGCTGAGCAGGTAGAGGTTCTCGTGGTGCGCGGGCGCGTAAACATCGCTGTGCGCGGCCAGGAAAGTGCTCACCTCCAGCCAGTGGTGGTTGTCCCAGTCCCAGGCGATGAACACCGTGCGCTCGCAGCGCCGCACCAGTTCGGCATAGCCGGGCATGCCGTTGCCATGGCCGACGTCGTTGTTGTTGACCACCACGACGCAGCCGGTGAGCGACTCGGCCAACCGGCCCAGCGCCGCCAGGTCACTGCTCTGGAAGCAGCCTTTGTCGAGCACCTCCACGGGCAGGCCTGGGTGACCAGGGTGGCGGAAGTCGAAGCCCTGCAGGTTGTTGCCGATCAGCAGTTTGCGCACCGGCTCGCCCGCAAAGTGCTCGCGCAGCCGGCGCTGGCGCGTCTGGCGCGCCGAGGCCTGGAAGAACAGGGCGTCATCCTGCCCGAAGACCATCAGCTCGCGGCTGTGGCGCGACGGCAGGTCGGCATCGCGCAGCGCGCGCAGGGGATTGGCCAGGACGGCTGACATGGGCAGGGACTCCGGGACGGTTTCGACGGTGGCGGTGCGGGCGATCAGGGACGGGCGATCAGGGACGGGCGGTCTGGGGCGGTCTGGGGCGCTCAGGCCGCCAGGCGCACGGCGGCATGCTCGGGTGCGGCGGGCCTGCCGAGCAGCCGGTCGAAGTACTCGATCGTGCGCTCCAGCCCCTGCTCCAGCGCCACGCGCGGCGCCCACCCCAGGGTTTCGCGCGCCAGCGTGATGTCCGGGCAGCGCTGCATCGGGTCGTCCTGCGGCAGCGGGCGGTACACCAGGGCCGACTTCGACCCTGTCAGCCGCAGCACCGCCAGCGCCAGCTCGCGGATGGTCAGCTCCACCGGGTTGCCGATGTTCATGGGACCGGTGACTGCGTCGCCGGTACCCATCAGGCGCAGACAGCCGTCCATCAGGTCGTCCACGTACTGGAAGGAGCGGGTCTGCAGGCCCTCGCCGTAGAGCGTGATCGGCTCGCCGCGCAGCGCCTGGACGATGAAGTTGGACACCACGCGGCCGTCGTTGGGGTGCATGCGCGGGCCGTAGGTGTTGAAGATGCGCATCACCTTGATGCGCAGCTGGTGCTGGCGGTGGTAGTCGAAGAACAGCGTCTCGGCGCAGCGCTTGCCCTCGTCATAGCAGGAGCGGATGCCATGCGGATTGACGTGGCCCCAGTAGTCCTCGCGCTGGGGGTGCACCTTCGGGTCGCCATAGACCTCGCTGGTGGAGGCCTGCAGGATCTTGGCGCCCACGCGCTTGGCCAGGCCGAGCATGTTGATGGCGCCGTGCACGCTGGTCTTGGTGGTCTGCACCGGGTCGTGCTGGTAGTGCACCGGTGAGGCCGGACAGGCGAAGTTGTAGATCTCGTCGACCTCGACGTACAGCGGGAAGGTCACGTCGTGGCGGATCAGCTCGAAGCGCGGGTGGCCGATGAGGTGCTCGACGTTGCGCCGCGTGCCGGTGAAGAAGTTGTCCGCGCAGATCACCTCGTCGCCCCGGTCGAGCAGGCGCTCGCAGAGGTGGGAGCCGAGGAAGCCGGCGCCGCCGGTGACCAGGCTGACGGTGCGGTCGTGAATGCTCATGGGTGGCCTCTTGCGCGTCTCGCGTCTCGTTCAGGTCTCGTGGTAGGGCGCCGGGCAATCCGGTGCCGCTCGCTGATGGTGCCGAGATGGCCGTGCAGGCAGGCGCGGAGCAAGGGGGTTTTTCCAACCCAAAACGACAGCGGCCCGCCGGAGCGGGCCCTGTCGGGTCGGCCGGTGGACCCGGGTCAGGCGGCCAGGCGCAGCGCCCCCGAAGGGGCCGCCTCGGGCATACCCGCCGCCTGGACCGGTTGCAGGTGCGGGTTGGTATCGGTGCGCTCCACCTTCCACCCCAGCGCCTGCAGGCGCTCCTGCAGCGTCGCGTCCGCCAGCAGCGCGGGGTCCTTGAAGAAGATGGTCAGCAGGTAGTTCCACTTCTCCTGGTGCTGCTCGCAGCGCGCCTGCAGCTCGGCCACCGCCTGCGTCATGCGGGCGAACAGCGGGTCGGCAGGATCGGCACGGGCGAACTCGCAGCCGCCGATGTACACGTCCTGCAGGTTCTTGACCGCGTAGCCGGGCAGGTTCAGCCCGAGCGCGATCTTCTGCACCTCACGCACCGACATCGAGTAGACGTAGTTGCCCACCCGCTCGTAGGACGGCCGCGCCGCGCCGACGCGGGTCGGGAAGTCGGCCCACTGGTCCTGCGGCTCGATCAGCACGACCGCTCGGCGCGCCACGCGCAGCATCTCGTACAGACCCAGGTAGGGCCGCCGCATGTGGTGGAAGGCCTCCTTGCACAGCACGCCGTCGAACTGCCCATCGGCGAACTTCAGATCCTCGGCGTTGGCCTGGGCGTACTTGCGGATGTGCCCTTCGGCCAGACTGCGGCGCAGCGTGCCGGCGCCGATGTCGGTAGTGAGCACGTCCTGGAAGCCGTCGTTGAGCAGGATCCAGCTGTCATGCCCGGAGCCGTCACCCACCGTCAGCCAGGTGTCGTCACGCGTCTGCAGCACATCCAGCAGCGGCTCCATGAAGCGACGGTGGCGCCAGTGGTTGGCCGTGCCGGCATCCCACCAGGTCGGATAGAGGCGTTGGTGCAGCTCGTCGTCGAAGAAGTTATCCCAGTGGTTGATGTGCAGCTGGTCGGAGGAGCTCATGGCCGCGCCCTCCCCTCAGCCCGCCACCGGCAGCTCGACCTTGCGCATCTGGCTGAGCAGGTGCGGGCCGCGCCATTCCTGCGACAGGATCTGGAAGGCCCCCTTGAAGCCGTAGGCGCTGGCCCAGCGATTTTTGTCGTCGAAGTAGAGCGGGAAGGTTTCGTCGGTGATGAAGTTCACGTGCGTCGGATCGCGGAAGGTGGCCGCGTGCGGATAGGCTGGCGTGAACGACATGAAGATGCCGCCCGGCTTGAGCACGCGGTGGATCTCGTTCATCACCTCGATGAAGGCGTTGCGCCGCTGCGGCGCATAGATCAGGCGCGGGATGTGCTCAAGGAAGTCGTGCGCGGTGACGTACTCGAAGGAGGCGTCCGGGAAAGGGATCGGCTCCACCACCAGGTCGGCCTTGACCACCTGGGCCTCCGCATCGTTGCGCACGTCGATGCCATAGGCCTCCTGCGCGTTGTAGGGGTTCTTGGGCTTCAGGCCGCAGCCGAGGTCGAGGGTCTTGGTCATGGCGGGCTCCTCTGAGTGGACGATGTGGGGAAGTCGGAAGGCGAGCTGCAAGCGCCGCTCAGGCGGCCTGCAGCAGCGGTTCGGTGGCAGTGGCCAGGCTCGGATCGACCGGCGCTGCCGACGGCGCCGGCGCGTCGCCCAGCTGGGCCTGCCAGAACGCCGGGTTGTGCTTGCGCCAGGCGTGCACGCCCATCGGCAGGCGCCCGGTGATGGCGAGGTAGCGCTCGGGCTGGAGTTCGGTGGCGAACAGCGCCGCGGTGATCTCGCCCGGCAGCACGAAGTCCAGCGAGAGCGAGCCCATCACGGCGAAGAAGATGTCCTCGCTGCTGCCGCTGCGGCGGAACAGGTCGAGCGCCTGCGGGAACTCCTCCAGCAGCGCCAGGCACTTGCGGATGCGGCGCAGGCTGAAGCCGCCGTTGCCCACCTTGGCGCGCACGCGCTGGGTGTGGCCGCCGACGAAGCGGTCCACCTCGACGCTGATCTCGATGCCCTGCGGCCAGGGCGCGCCGACGTAGTCGTAGGGCTGGCCGGCCCAGTGGTCGAGTTCGTCGCACAGCAGGATGGCATCGGTCTGCAGCACCAGCATGAACTCGTGGCGGTCGAAGGCGCGGTAGAAGTCCGGCGACAGCAGCAGCAGGTTGTAGCCCCGGATCGACGCGAAATAGGCATCGTCGAAGGTGCGCACCCCCACCTCGGGCCAGCGCTCGCGGTACCAGCGCAGGTCCAGCCCGTGCGGGGCGACGAAGAACACCGGCCGCCCGGCCAGCAGCGGCAGCGAGCGCAGGAGTGCATACAGCTCGTCGCGCGGCAGCTCGGGGCGGTACAGGGGGATGACCACCGCGGTGTGGTTCAGGCGCGGGTGGCAGGTCGGATTCGGCATGGGGGAAGTTCCGGCAGGATCAGGGCGCCAGCGCGTCACGCGCCCCGCCCAGCTGGCTCCGGCGCCACATGGCGACATAGATGGCCTCCAGGTCGCGCGTGAAGCCGGCCGTGTCGAACAGCGCCTGGCCCTGGTGGCTGTGCTCGGCCAGGTGCTGGCGCAGGCCGGCGCGGCGCGCCGGGTCACGGGCCAGCTGCAGCGCGAGCGCCTCGTAGCCGGCCAGGCTGTCGGTGACCAGCTCGGGCAGGCCGGCCGCATGCAGCAGGCTCGCCGCCACGCGGGCCGGGAAGGCCTGGCCGCGCCAGGTCAGCACCGGCAACCCGGCCAGCAGCGCATCCGCCGCGGTGGTGTGGGCGTTGTAGGGATGGGTATCCAGGAAGAGGTCGGCCTGGCGATAGCGCGCCAGGTGGTCCTCGACGCGCGGCACCCGCTGCGCAAACACCAGCCGCGCCGGATCGACACCCGCCTTGGCGGCCTCCTCGCGCAGGTGGCGCTGCGACAGTTCGCTGCGCGACATCAGCCAGAGCACGCTGCCCGGCACCTGGGCCAGCAGGCGCATCCAGACCGCAAACATGTGCGGCGAGATCTTGTAGTCGTGGTTGAAGCTGCAGAACACCACCGCGTCTTCGGGCAGCCCGCACTCGGCACGGGTCGGCGTGCGCTCGGCGATCTGCACACCCACGGCCGGCGGCAGGTAGGCGTCGGGCAGGTAGACCACCTGTTCGTTGTAGAAGCCGTGGTGCTCGGGCGGGATCACGTGGCGGTCGGCCACGATGTAGTCCATGTAGTCGGTACCCAGGGTGCCGGGGTAGCCGAGGTAGTTGACCTGCACCGGTGCCGGGCGGTGGCTGAAGATGTCGCTGCGCGAATCCGACGTGAAGCCGGCCAGGTCCACCGCCACGTCGACCTCCAGCTCGCGCATCAGCTCGGCCACCTGGCGGCTGGCCATCGGGCGGGCGTCGATGAAGCGGTCGAAGGCACCCTGGATGCGGCTGCGCAGCGGGCTGCCGTCGTCGGTCCCGATGGAGATCGCGATGGTTTCGAAGCGGCGGCGGTCATGCCGCTCGAAGATGCCCGCCATCAGGTGACCCACCGGATGCTCACGCAGGTCGGGCGAGACGTAGGCCAGGCGGATGCGCTCGTGTCGGTACCGATCACCGCGCCACAGCGGCTGCGCACTGCGGGGGTAGCGCTGGGCGGCAAAGATCTGGGCGCAGCGCTGGTGGTCGGCGGCGGAGTCGGACATGGCCATCAGGCCGAGCGATTTGCAGCTGCGCCGCCCCGCACGGACACCCTCGACGATGCGCTCCTGCAGCGCGTCGGCCTCGCGCCAGTCGCACACGTGCAGGCGCTCGTAGGCCAGCAGGCCCAGGCCGTAGTCGTAGTCGGGGTTGATGGCCAGCAGGCGCTCCAGCATGCGCTGGGCGTCTTCGCTGCGCTTGAACTCCGTGAGCAGCACGGCGCAGTTGGCCAGCGCGGTCTCGTGGTTCGGCTTGGTGATCAGCACGCGGTTGAAGCGCTCCAGCGCCGGGCCGTGGCGGTGCAGCTCGCGCAGCAGCACGCCGCTGTTGATCAGCACCTCGGTGTAGTCGCTCTGCAGCGCCAGGGCGCGGTCGTAGCTGGCCAGGGCCTCTTCGCGCCGGCCCTGGTTCTGCAATGCGGTGCCGTGGGCAAACCAGACCGGCGCAAAGGCCACGCCCTGCTGCACCGCCGGCGCCAGCAGCGCCAGCACCGCCGGTGTGTCCGGGCGACGCAGCAGGATCACCGCCAGCGAGTACAGCGCCGCCGGGTCGAGCGGGAAGTGGTCCAGGTAGTGGCGGAACAGCCGCTCGGCCTCGTCCACCTGACCGGCGTTCTGCAGCTCGATGGCACGCACCAGCACCGCCCGGTCCGGCACGGCCGGTGCGTCCGCCTGGGCCGGCGGGGCAGCGGTCGAGGGGCGTTCGGCAAGGACGGCAGCGTTCATGGGGGACATCTCGCAGGTTGGATCTGCGGGTGCGGGCGTCTGCAGACGCGGCTCCCGACAGGTCCTTATCGTGCGAGAGGTCGGCCCGGCGCGATCCGGCAAATCGCCTGCCCAGGGACGGCCAATTCGGTGCTTTGCCGGCCACCCAAGTGACAACGCCCCCGCAGCCGGTGGGCTGCGGAGGCATCAGAGGTGCGTTGATCGGGCCCCGGCCTGCCGACCGGGGCGCCAGGTCAGAGCAGCGGCTGCTGGCGCAGCAGGTCGTCGAGTGCGATCTGGTGCTGCGACAGGGCCAGGGCGGCATCGGCCTCGGCCGCGGTGTTGGCCGCGCTGTCTGCCGAGGTGGCCGCCGCCGTCGCGGCGGCAGCGCTGGCGGAGGTGGACGCCGTCGACGCCGCCGTGCCGTCGGTCGCGCCGGCCGCCGCCACAGCGGTCACCGGCAGCAGCTCGGTGGGTGCCTCGGCCAGCAAGTCGCCCAGCGTGACCTCGCCCGATCCGGCCGAGCCAGCCGACCCGGTGGCCTGCTTGGCAAACCACACGTCGGCCATCTGGTGGCTGCCGCCGTCGGCGGTCTGGTAGCTCGACGTCAGGCCCAGCAGGTTGCCGTTGTCCGTCGCCGTGCCGGCCTGGGCGTGCAGGTCCATCGAGACGATGCCCAGGTCGGCCAGCGTGCGCAGCTCGCCGCCGTCGGTGACGCCGTCGGAGTCCTTGTCCACCCAGACCTTCAGCTCGCCGTAGGCCGCATCGGCCTGGGTGATGCGGCCGTCATGGTTGCTGTCCAGACCCGCCAGCGCGGCATAGCCGTTGCCAGCCCGCTGGCCGCTCGCCAGCTGCGTGCCGCCGCCGAAGAGCTCGCTGCCGTCGTTGACCAGCCCGTCGCTGTTCAGGTCACGCACCAGCAGGCCATCGGTCGCGGCGGCCCAGCCGACCTGCTCGGTCGTGCCGGTGGCGTTCACGTCGAAGCGCACGCCCTCGGAGGCCGCCAGCGTCGAGACGCCGTTGCCGTCCAGGTCGAGCACCAGCGGCGTGGCACCGATCATGGCGTCGACCTGCGCCCCGCTCATCAGCGCGACGTCGCTGGTCTCGATGGCCGAGATCTGCGTCATCGACATCGCCGCGATGTCCTGGGTCTGCAGCGCGATCACCTGGTCACTCGTCAGCGCAACGATCTGGTCAGTGGTCAACGCCTGGATCTGCACCGAGGTGAAGGCCACGATCTGGTCGGTGGTGAGCGCCTGGATCTGGTCGGTGGTGAAGGCCTCGATCAGCGTGGTGCTCAGGGTCGCGAAGTCGGCCGTGGTGATTGCATGCAGGTCGGCGGTCTCGATCGCCTGCAACTGGTCGGTGCCCAGCGCAGCGAACTGGGCCGTGGTCAGCGCCACCATGTCGTCGGTCGCCAGCGCGGCCATCTGGTCCGTGCTCAGCGCGGCCACCTGGTCGGTGGTGAGCGCGGCCACCTGGGCGGTCGTCATCGCGGCGATGTCGTCGGTCTCGATGGTGCGGACCTGCTCGGTGGTCAACGCCGCCACCTGGGCGCTGCTCAGCACGGCGATCTGCTCGGTGGTCAGCGCCGCCACCTCGTCGGTGGTCAGGGCGCTGATCGATGCGGTGGTGATCGCCCGCAGGTCGGTGGTCTCCAGCGCCTGCACCTGGTCGGTGGTCAGCGCTGCCAGCTGGGTGGTGCCCAGGGTGGCCAGCTGCGTGCTGGTCAACGCGACGATGTCATCGGTGCCGATGGCCTGCACCTGTTCGGTGGTCAGCGCCCCGAGTTGCGCGCTGCGCAGGGCGGACACCTGCACGGTGGTCAGGGCCTCGACCTGGGCCGTGGTCCAGGCCTGCACCTGCTCGGTGTTGAAGCCGCCGAGCTGGCTGGTGGTGAGCGCTGCAACGTCATCCGTGGCCAACGCCTGCACCTGTTCGGTGGTCAGCGCCGCGATCTGGCTGGTCTTCAGCGCCGCCGCCTGGGCCGTGGTGAGCGCATCGACCTGATCGGTCGTCAGCGCCGCCACCTGGTCGGTCTTCAGCCCGCCCAGCTGTGCGCTGCTGAGCACGGCCAGGTCGTCGGTGCCGATCGCCGCCACCTGCTCGGTGGTCAGCCCGGCAATCTGGCTGCTGGTGAGCACCCCCGCCTGGGCGGTGGTCAGGGCCTCGATCTGGTCGGTGCCCAGGGCGCTGATCACGCTGCTGCGCAACGCCGCCACATCCTGCGTCTCCAGCGCCTGGATCTGCTCGGTGGTCAGCGCCGCCGCCTGGGTCGAGCCCAGCGTGGCCAGCTGGGCGCTGGTCAGCGCGGCAATGTCGTCGGTACCGATGGCCTGCACCTGCGCCGTGGTCAGTGCCGCGAGCTGCGTCGCCTTCAAGGCCGCGGCCTGGGCCGTCGTCAGGGCATCAACCTGGGCCGTGGTCAGCACCTCGACCTGCGCGGTGGTCAGGCCGATGACCTGCGTCGTGGTCAGGGCTTCGATGTCGTCGGTGCCAATGGCCTGCACCTGCTCGGTGGTCAGCGCCGCCAGCTGGCTGGTCCTGAGTGCCGCCGCCTGCGCGGTGGTCAGCGCCTCGATCTGGTCGGTGCCCAGCGCACTGATCACGCTGGTGCGGATGGCCGCCACGTCCTGCGTCTCCAGCGCCTGGACCTGCTCGGTGGTCAGCGCCACCAGCTGGGTCGAGCCCATGCCGGCCAGTTGCGCGCTGGTCAGTGCGGCAATGTCGTCGGTACCAATGGCCTGCACCTGCGCGGTCGTCAGGACCGCCAGTTGCGTGGCCTTCAAGGCCGCGGCCTGGGCCGTGGTGAGGGCGTCGATCTGGTCGGTGCCCAGTGCCTCGACCTGCGCCGTGGTGAAGGCGCCGATCTGCGTCGTGCTCAGGACCGCCAGGTCATCGGTGGCGATGGCCTGGGCCTGCTCGGTCGTCAGCGCGGCCAGCTGGCTGGTCTTGAGCGCCGCCGTCTGCGCGGTGGTGAGCGCGTCGATCTGGTCGGTGCCGAGCGCGCTGATCATGCTGCTGCGGATGGCCGCGACGTCCTGCGTCTCCAGCGCCTGCACCTGCTCGGTGGTCAGCGCCGCCAACTGGGTCGAGCCCATCGCGGCCAGCTGCATGCTGGTCAGCGCGGCCACGTCGTCGGTGCCGATGGCCTGCACTTGCGCCGTGGTCAGCGCCGCCAGCTGCGTGGCCTTCAAGGCCGCAGCCTGGGCCGTGGTGAGGGCATCGACCTGCGCCGTGCTCAGTGCCTCGACCTGGGCGGTGGTGAAGGCCCCGACCTGGGCGGTGGTCAGCGCGGCGATGTCGTCGCTGCCGATGGCCTGCACCTGCTCGGTGGTCAGCGCCGTCAGCTGGCTGCTCTTGAGCGCCGCCACCTGGGCAGTCGTCAGTGCCTCGATCTGGTCGGTGCCCAGCGCGCTGATGACGCTGCTGCGGATGGCCGCCAAGTCCTGGGTCTCCAGCGCCTGCACCTGTTCGGTGGTCAGCGCCGCCAGCTGGGTCGAGCCCATGCCGGCCAGCTGCGCGCTGCTCAGCGCAGCGACGTCATCGGTCCCGATGGCCTGCACCTGCGCCGTCGTCAGCGCCGCCAGCTGCGTGGCCTTCAGTGCGCCCGCCTGCGCGGTGGTGAGCGCGTCGATCTGCGCGGTGGTCAGCGCCTCGGTCTGGGCGGTGGTGAGTACGGCGATCTGGGCGGTGGTCAGCGCCACCAGGTCGTCGGTGGCCAGGGCCTGGATCTGCTCGGTGGTCAGCGCCGTCAGCACGTTGCTCTTCAGCGCAGCGGCCTGGGCGGTGGTCAGCGCCTCGATCTGGCTGCTGGTGAAGGCCTCGACCTGGCTGGTCCTGAGGCCCGCCAGCTGGGCGGTTCCCAACGCAGCCAGGTCGTCGGTGGCCAGCGCCTGCAGCTGCTCGGTGGTCAGCGCACCGATCTGGCTGCTCTTGAGCGCTGCGGCCTGGGCCGTGGTCAGGGCGTCGATCTGGTCGGTGCCGAGACTGGTGATCACGCTGGTGCGGATGGCCGCGACGTCCTGTGTCTCCAGCGCCTGCACCTGCTCGGTGGTCAGCGCCGCCAGCTGGTTGGAGCCCATCGTCGCCAGCTGCGCGGTGGTCAGCGCGGCCAGGTCGTCGGTCCCGATGGCCTGCACCTGGGCCGTGTCCAGGGCTGCCAGCTGGCTGCTGCGCAGGGCCGCGGCCTGGGCCGTCGTCAGCGCGTCGACCTGGGCGGTCGTCAGCGCGGCAACCTGTGCCGTCGTGACCCCCCCCACCTGCACCGTGGTCAGCGCGGCGAGGTCGTCGGTGCCGATCGCAGCCACCTGCTCGGTGGTCAGCGAGGCCAGCTGGGCACTCCTGAGCGCGGCCGCCTGTGCGGTGGTCAGCGCCTCGATCTGGTCGGTGCCCAGGCTGGAGATGATGCCGGTGCGGATGGCCGCCACGTCCTGCGTCTCCAGCGCCTGCACCTGTTCGGTGGTCAGCGCGGCCAACTGCGTCGAGCCCATGCCGGCCAGCTGGGTGCTGGTCAGCGCGGCAATGTCATCGGTGCCGATGGCCTGCACCTGCGCGGTGTCCAGCGCCGCCAGCTGGCTGGTCTTGAGCGCCGCCGCCTGCGCGGTGGTCAGTGCATCGATCTGTGCCGTCGTCAGCGCAGCCACCTGCGCAGTGGTGAAGCCACCCACCTGGGCCGTGCTCAGCGCAGCGAGGTCGTCGCTGCCGATCGCCTGCACCTGCTCGGTGGTCAGCGCCGCCAGCTGGGCGCTGCGCAGCGCCACGGCCTGCGCGGTCGTGAGTGCCTCGATCTGGTCGGTGCCCAGGCTGGCCATCATGCTGGTGCGGATGGCCGCGACGTCCTGCGTCTCCAGCGCCTGCACCTGTTCGGTCGTCAGCGCCGCCAGCTGGGTCGAGCCCATGCCGGCCAACTGGGCGCTGGTCAGCGCGGCCACGTCGTCGGTGCCGATCGCCTGCACCTGCGCCGTGGTCAGCGCCGCCAGCTGCGTCGTGCGCAGCACCGCGGCCTGGGCGGTGGTCAGCGCATCGACCTGCTCCGTGGTCAGCGCCGCGATCTGTTCGGTCGTGAACCCGGCGAGCTGGGTGCTGCCCAGCACGGCCAAGTCGTCCGTCGCCAGGGCTTGAACCTGCTCGGTGGTCAGCGCAGCGATCTGGCTGCTCTTGAGCGCCGCCGCCTGCTCGGTGGTCAGCGCATCGATCTGCCCGGTGGTCAGGGCAGCGATCTGGCTGGTCTTCAGGCCCGCCAACTGCGCTGTGCCCAGGGCCTGGAGGTCGTCGGTGGCCAGGGCCTGCACCTGCTCGGTGGTCAGCGCCGCCAGCTGGGTGCTCTTGAGCGCCGCGGCCTGCGCGGTGGTGAGCGCGTCGATCTGGTCGGTACCCAGGCTGGCGATCACGCTGGTGCGGATGGCCGCCACGTCCTGCGTCTCCAGCGCCTGGATCTGTTCACTGTTGAGCGCGGCCAACTGGGTCGAGCCCATGCCGGCCAGCTGCGCGGTGGTCAGTGCGGCCAGGTCGTCGGTACCGATCGCCCGGACCTGCGCCGTGTCCAGCGCCGCGAGCTGGCTGGTCTTGAGTACAGCGGCCTGCGCCGTCGTCAGCGCATCGACCTGGTTGGTCGTCAACGCCGCGATCTGCGCGGTCGTGAGGCCGAGCACCTGGCCGGTGGTCAGCGCCGCGATGTCGTCCGTGCCAATGGCCTGCACCTGCTCGGTGGTCAGCGCCGCCAGCTGCGTGCTCTTGAGTGCCGCGGCCTGCGCCGTGGTCAGGGCCTCGATCTGATCGCTGCCGAGCGTGCTGATCACGCTGGTGCGGATGGCCGCGACGTCCTGGGTCTCCAGCGCCTGCACCTGCTCCGTGGTCAGCGCAGTGAGCTGGGCCGAACCCATGCCGGCGACCTGGGCGGTGGTCAGCGCGGCGATGTCATCGGTCCCGATCGCCTGCACCTGGGCCGTGCCGAGCGCGGCCAGCTGGGTGGTGCGCAGCGCGGCGGCCTGGGCCGTCGTCAAGGCATCGACCTGGTCGGTGGTCAGCGCGGCGATCTGGTCGGTCCGCAAGCCACCGAGCTGGGTGCTGCTCAGCACCGCCAAGTCGTCGGTGGCAATGGCCTGCACTTGCTCGGTGGTCAGCACCGCCAGTTGCGTGCTCCTGAGGGCGGCGGCCTGCGCGGTCGTCAGCGCCTCGATCTGGTCCGTGCCCAGGGCCGCCAGCGGAGCGGACTTGAGCGCAGCCAGGTCCTGCGTCTCGATGGCCTGGATCTGGCTGGTGGTCAGCGCCGTCACCCAGGTCGAGTTCAGGCTGGCCACCTGCAGGCTGCTCAGGGCAGCCAGGTCATCCGTGCCGATGGCCTGCACCTGCTCGGTGGTCAGCGCCGCCAGCTGCGAGGTCCGCAGCGCAGCCGCCTGCGCGGTGGTCAGCGCAGCGATCTGGTCGGTGGTCAGCGCGGCGATCTGCGCGGTGGTGAGCGCGGTGATCTGCGCCGTGTTCAGCACCGCGAGGTCGTCGGTGCCGATGGCCTGCACCTGCTCGGTGGTCAGTGCCGCCACCTGGGTGCTCTTCAGGGCCGCCGCCTGGGCAGTGGTCAGCGCCTCGATGGCGTCTGTGCCCAGTGCCTGCAGCGCGCGGGTGGTCATCGCCCGCACGTCCTCGGTGACCAGCGCCCCCACCTGCGCCGTCGTCAGCGCCGGCGCCTGCACGCTGTGCAGCGCGCCGGCCTGGGCGGTGGTGAGCACCGCGATGCTGTCGGTGGCAATGGCCGCCACCTGGCTGGAAGTGAGGGCCGCGATCTGCCCGGTGCTCAGGGCCACCGCCTGGGCGGTGGACAGGGCGTCGATGGCATCGGTGCCGAGTGCGGAGATCGACGAGGTGCGGATGGCGCGCAGGTCGGCCGTCTCCAGTGCCGCAACCTGGGCACTGGTCAACGCCGCCACCTGGGCGGAATCCAGCGCCCCCGCCTGGGCCGTGCTGAGGGCCGCCACGTCGCTGGTCTGGATCGCCTGGACCTGCGCGGTGCTCAGCACCGCGACCTGGCGGGTGCTGAGTGCGCCGACCTGGCTGCTCTCCAGTGCCTCCACCTGCGCGGTGGTGATCGCCTGGAGCTGCTCGGTGGTGAGTGCGCGCACCTGCGCCGTCGTCAGCGCCGCAGCGTCATCCGTGGCAATCGCTTCGACCTGCGCCGTGGTCAGGGCGGCCACCTGTGCGGTGGTCAGCGCGGCCACCTGGTCGGTAGCCAACGCCCCCACGCCGTCGGTGCTCAGGGCCGAGATCGCGCTGCTGCGGATGGCCCGCAGGTCCTGGGTCTCCAGGGCCTGCACCTGGGCGGTCGTCAGCACCTCGACCTGCGCCGAACTCAGTGCCGCCGCCTGCGCCGTGGTCAGCGCGGCCACGTCGGCCGTGTCGATGGCCTGGACCTGGTCGGTGGCCAGTGCGGCCACCTGGCGGGTGCTCAGCCCGGCGACCTGGGCGGTGTTGAGCGCCTCGATCTGGTCGGTGTTGAGCGCCTGGATCTGCTGCGTGCCCAGCGCACGCACCTGGGCGGTGTCCATCACCGTGAGGTCATCGGTGGCGATGGCCTGGACCTGCGCGGTCGTCAGCGCCGCCACCTGTCCGCTCGACAGCGCCACCGCCTGGGCGGTCGTCAGTGCATCGATGCCGTCGGTGGTCAGCGCCGAGATGGCCGACGTGCGGATGGCACGCAGGTCCTGGGTCTCCAGCGCCTGCACTTGCGCGGTGGTGAGCGCCTCGACCTGGGCCGAATTCAGCGCCGCCGCCTGGCCGGTGCTCAGGGCCGCGACGTCCGCGGTCTCGACCGCCTGGATCTGCTCGGTCGTCAGGGCCGCCACCTGGCGGGTCGTGAAGCCGCTGACCTGGGCGGTGGTGAAGGCTTCGATCTGTTCCGTCGTCAGCGCCTGCACCTGGGCCGTGCCGAGCCCGGCGATCTGCGCCGTGCTCAGCGCCGCGATCCCGTCGGTGGTGACGGCCTGCACCTGCTCGGTGCTCAGCGAGGCCAGTTGCCCGGAGGTCAGCGCCGCCGCCTGCGCGGTGGTCAGGGCAGCGATGGCATCGGTGGCCAGCGCACCCAGTGCCGCCGTGGTCAGGGCACGCAGGTCCTGGGTCTCGATGGCTTCGACCTGGGCGGTCGTCAGGGCAGCCACCTGCGCGGTGTCGAACGCCCGCACCTGGCTGCTGTCAAGCGCCGCCACGTTGGCCGTGGACAGGGCCTCGACCTGGGCGGTGTCGAGCGCACGGACCTGCGCGGTGGACAGCCCAGCCATCTGGCTGGTCGTGAGCGCGTCGACCTGCCCGGTCGTCAGCGCACCCACCAGGGCGGTGCCCAGCGCACGGACCTGCGCGGTGGACAGCACCGCCAGGTCATCGGTGGCCACGGCCTGCACCTGCTCGGTGGTCAGGGCGGCCACCTGGCGGCTGCTCAGCGCCACGGCCTGCGCCGTCGTCAGCGCGTCGATCGCATCGGTGGTGAGGGCCCGCACGGCGGCTGTGCTCAGCGCATGCAGGTCGTTGGTCTCCAACGCCTGCACCTGCGCGGTGGTCAGCGCGCCCGCCTGGGTCGCGCTCAGCGACGCGGCCTGCGCGGTGGTCAGGGCGGCAATGTTGTCGGTTGCCAGGGCCTGCACCTGTGCCGTGTCGAGCGCGGCCAGTTGCCGCGAGGTCATCGCAGCGACCTGCTCGGTCGTGAGCGCAGCGACCTGGTCGGTGGTCAGCGCCGCCGCCTGGGCGGAGTTCAGCGCCACGAACTGCGCGCTGCTCAGCACCGCGAGTTCATCGGTCTGCAGCGCGGCGACCTGCGCCGTCGTCAGCGCTGCCAGTTGCGACGAGGTCAGCGCCGCCGCCTGCTCGGTGGTGAGCGCCGCCACCGCATCGGTGCCCAGCGCCCGGATCGCCGCCGTCGTCATCGCCCGCAGGTCTGCGGTCTCCAGGGCCTGCGCCTGCGTGCTGGTCAACGCCTGGGCCTGCGCCGTGCTCAACCCGGCCACCTGGACCGAGGTCAGCGCAGCCACATCGTCGGTCTCCAGCGCCTGGACCTGCTCGGTCGTCAGCGAGCGCACCTGCCGGGTCGACAGAGCCCCCACCTGGGCGGTGGTCAACGCGGCCACCTGGTCGGTGGTCAGCGCCTGGATCTGCGCGGTGTTCAGGCCGACCAGGTCACGGGTCTCGAGTGCCGCCAGCGCTTCCGTGGTGATCGCGGCCAATCCCGCCGTGGAGATCGCGCCCACCTGGGTGGAGCTCAACGCGGCAATCTGTTCCGAGGTGAACACGGACCAGTCATCGGTGGCCAGCGCGGCAATGGTGTTGGTCGACAGGGCCGCCACTTGGGCGGTGGTCAGCGACGCGATGATCGAAGTGGCCATGAGACAGTTCCTGAACGGGCTCGAAAGCAGGTTGGCACAGTGGTCGGCCGCGCCGCGCCACCAAGCCCCGGATTGAAAAATCGCTACAGATGCGTGGCCCGATTCCCCCCCAGGAGCAACCGGACCTGATACCTCTGTCGGCGTTATCGGCCACCATGCCGGAGACTTGAAGGGTGTGATCGGCCAAAAAGAGCACCCGAGCGCCGCCTGTTGCTCACCGGTGCCCCCGCCCTGCCTGGCGAGGTCGCCCGGGCGGGCTCACCGCAGAACTGCCCCACAACCGCTGCCCTGCTCGCAGGACCACGTCCCCAGGTTGCACCGTAGGCTGGCGCGCGACATGGACGACTCTGCGCTCCCCCCTTCAGCCGCCTCTGCCGGGCTGGCCAATCCCCCAGACCAGGCGGCGATGCCGCTGCACCCCGCCCTGCGGCCCGCACGCCACGTCGATGCCGCCGGCCTGCGGCAGCTGGCGCAGGACTGGTGCCTGCTCGGCTGGCTCCCCGAACGCGAGCGCCTGCTCGGCTGGCGCATCGACGCCACGATGCCCACTCGGACGGACACGGCGCTGCCGCCAGCGCTGCGCATCCCGGGCCTGCGCCACGTCTTCTGGGATGACCCCGCCAGCGAGTCGGCCCTCGACCCGCTGCCAGCCGGACTGCCCGGCCAACTCCGTGCCGGACCCTGGCCCGGCAGCCAGGGCGCGTCAGACCCGGCAGGCGCCGACGCGCTCGCCGCACAGCAGCTGGCGCTGCTCGACCGCCTGGTCACCAACGACCCGATCGCCGCGCGGCTGGCCGGGGACCTGGGCATCCCCCTGTGGTGGGTCGGCAGCACCCCGCCTCCGGCGCAGGTTGTTCCCGAACGCCAGGTTGCGCCCGAGACCCGTCAGCCCCTTCAGGTCCTTGACTCCCCCACCCCGACCCCCAACACCCTGGCCGAGTGGGCAGCCCTCATCGGCCCCATGGCCGCCATGTACGCCGCCGCGCACCCGGCGGGCGACAGCCTGGGGCTGCTCGGTGACGAGCAGGCCGCAGTCCAGCAGTGCTTCGAGGCCTTCCAGCAGGGCGATCACCGCCAGGCGCAGTCGGTGGCCCGGCGCCTGCTCGTTCCGCACCCGCACCGCAGCGACCTCTGGCACCTGCTCGGCGTGCTGGCCCAGCAGTCGGGTGACCTGGACCTGGCCGCAGCCCATTTCGAACACGTCACCCACCGCACCCCCGGCTTCGCGCAGGGCTGGCAGAGCCTGGCGCTCGCCGAATCGGCCCGCGGCCGGCATGCCGAGGCGCTGCAGGCCGTCCAGCATGCGGTCGCGGCCTCGCCGGGCCATGCCGGGCTGCGCACCCTGCATGCCCGGTTGCTTCAGCAAACCGGCCACACCGAACTCGCCGCCACCGAAGCCGCCAACGCCCTCCTGCTCGCGCCCGACAACCCTGGCGCACTCAAGGAACAGGCCGACGCGCTCGCCCGCCTCGGCCGCAGCGACGAAGCCGCTGCGCTGTACAGGCGCGCCCTGCAACAGCACCCCGGTGCGCTGGACCTGCATTTCAATCTCGGCATCCTGCTCAGTCGCAGCGGCCACGCCGACGAGGCCCTGCCGCACTTCGACCAGGTGCTCGCCTCCACCGAACCCGACCACCCGCTGCACCTGCGCAGCACGGCCGAGCGCGCCCGGGCCCATGCCGCCTGCGGCGCGTGGACGCCTGCCGTCTCCGACGCCCGGCGCGCTCATGCACTGGCGCCCGGCGACGTCAGCCACCTGCGCCAACTGGTCCGGCTCGAACGGCAGGTGCGGCACCCCGAGCGCGCCCTGGCGGCACTGGAGGCCTTCGCTGCGACGAGCACCCTGCCCGCCGACCTGCAGATCGACCACCATCTGCTGCGCCGCGAACTCGCCGACTGGACCGGTCTCGAAGCCCTGGCGGCACTCGCCACGGCCCTTCACCGTCTCCTGGCCACACCCACCGCCGCCCTGCCGGCGCCGGCAGACCTGCAGTGGTTGAGCTTGCAGGACGACACCCGCCCAGCGGCCACGCTGCTGCTGCAACGCGCCTGGCAGCACACGGCGGCCGACGCCACGCCCCCGCCCGATGCCTCCAGCACCACCGAAAGGCCCCAAACCCGCACACGCCCGCGAGGCGCCTCTGCCCCGCATCGCCGCCTGCGCATCGCCTACGCGTTCGCCGAGCGCCCCGATCGCCGTGATGCCGACTGGGTGCAGGCCGTGCTCGCCGAACATGACGCGGCCCGGTTCGACGCCTGGGCCTGCTCGTGGGGTCGCGCCGACGGACTGGCCCTGCACACGCACGAGCAGGCCGACGAAGCCAGCCTGCGCCTGATCGATCTCACCGGCCACACCGACCTCGCTGCACAACGGCATCTGAGCGACCTCGGCATCGACGTGCTGCTGGACCTCGAAGGCAGCGGCCTGCTCAACCGTGCCAGCGTCCTGGCACGCCGTGTCGCCACACTGCAACTGACCTGGCTTGGACGGCATGGCCAGCCCCTGCCAACCTGGATCGACGCCGCGCTCGCGCAGCGCGAGCCGCTCGACGACGGGGACCACGACCCGCGCCGCGTCGACCTGCCCCACGCCCACCTCGTGCTCCACCACCAGGCGCGCGCGCGGCTGCTCGCGCCAGCCCAGTCCGTCACATCGCCACCCAGCCGCGCCCTGGCCGGATTGCCCGAGCGCGCCCCCGTGCTCGCCTGCTGGGCACCATGCAGCTGGATCCAGCCCGATATCTTCCAACTCTGGATGCGCCTGCTGCGCGCCTGCCCACCGGCGGTGCTCTGGCTGCGCGACCACCCCACTCCGGCCCGCCAGCACCTGCGCGCCACCGCCCAGGCAGCAGGCATCGCACCTGCTCGACTGGTGTTCGCAGAATCGCACGCCACCTCACCGGCCCAGGGCTGGCTCGGCCTCGCGGACCTGCACCTCGCCCCCGGCCCGCAGGCCGACCCGCATTCGCTTGGCGAGGCCCTTGCCGCCGGCCTGCCCGCCCTCGCCTTCCAAGCCCGGGAAGCCTGCGCCAGCGCGGCGCCCTGGCTGGAAGCCGCAGGACTCGACGCGACCACCTTGGTCTGCCACGACCTCGCCAGCTACGAAGACCGCGCGAGGCACCACCTGCGCCATCCACGCGAACTCATGGCGCTGCGTCGCCGCCTCGGCGAGGCCACCGTCCACGCACCGCTGTTCGACGTCCGCCGCCACGTTCGCCAGCTTGAAGCCGTCATGGAAGAACTGCACGAACGCCGCCGGATCGCTCCAAATGAGGTGAGGCCGCGACAAACCAACGCCGCCATGATCTGACCACAACATCTTGCTGCTACAATATTGAGCTTCGCCGGTGTAGCTCAGTTGGTAGAGCAGCTCATTCGTAATGAGAAGGTCGAGGGTTCGATTCCTTTCACCGGCACCACCTCAGGTTCCACTGAGGTTGCATGAAGTCCTGAAAAGCCCGCTGTCCCCCAGGAGAGCGGGCTTTTTTCATGCCCAGACGTCCCGCGCCGTCGATTGACATCCGGGGCCTGCTGGGGGCACAAATGGGGGCATCTCGCCAAATCGGGCAGATGTCCCTCAAATGTGCCCCCAGGATCCAGGGCACGAACAGGAGTACGGTCATGCCGCTGACGGACGTCGCGCTTCGCACCCTCGTTGCCACCGGCAAGCACTTCGACGGTGGGGGCCTTTACCTGGAGATCACCGCCGCGGGTGGACGCTACTGGCGCATGAAGTACCGATTCCAGGGACGGGAGAGTCGCCTGGCCTTCGGAGTCCACCCAGAAGTCTCACTCAAGGCGGCACGCCAGAAGCGGGAGGATGCGCGCCGCTTGCTTGCCGAAGGCAAGAATCCTGGCGACGTTCGGAGACAGACGAAGAGAGACACACTGCATCGGCAGGAGGAGGCAGCTCGTGCAATTGCGGGATTGCCGCCGATGGACAGCTTCGAAGCGGTCGGACGGGAATGGCTCAGCGCCGTCCAGAAATACAAAGTCAGCCTTGGACATGTATCGCGCACCGAGTCACGACTGGCTCTGCACATCTTTCCTTGGATCGGCAAACGTCCCCTTTCCACCCTGACTGCCCCCGACTTGCTCGAGTGCCTTCGCCGCGTCGAGTCCAGCGGGAGGATCGAAACCGCACACAAGGTAAAGCAGGCCTGCGGGCAGATCTTCAGGTACGGCGTCGCCACCGGTCGTTGCCTGCACAACCCGGCAGCGGACCTGAGTGACGCCCTTCGCCCCATCGTCACCACCCATCGAGCAGCAATCGTGGATCCAACAAGGGTCGGCGAGCTGATGCGCGCGATCAATGGTTATCAGGGACACATGACCACCCGTGTAGCCTTGTTGCTGTGTGCCTACCTCTTCCAGCGCCCAGGCGAGATCCGTGGAGCTGAGTGGAATGAGATCGACCTCGATGCATCCACCTTCACCATCAAGTCGGCCCGGATGAAACGAAGTCTTCAAGGGAAGGCGACTGGCGCCCCTCATGTCGTGCCTCTCTCACAGCAAGCAGCGGCATTGCTGCGAGACCTTCATCCATTGACCGGGCAAGGGCGTTTGGTCTTTCCGGGGCTGCGCAGCCGAGACAGACCCATCAGCGACATGACTTTGAACGCAGCCCTTCGTCGACTGGGATTCGGACCCGATGACATGACTGCGCACGGCTTCCGAGCCATGGCCCGTACTCTTCTGCACGAACGACTCAACGTGACGCCAGATGTCATTGAGGCCCAACTGGCTCACGCGGTTCCAGACGCGCTCGGGCGCGCATACAACCGCACCGAGTTTCTGGACCAACGGCGAAAGATGATGCAGGACTGGGCTGACTATCTCGACCGGCTGCGTCTGGGCCGAAAGTCACGGCAACAGTAGACGACGCACCGGAATGCGGTGCCTTGCTCAAGCGCGCGAAGTTACCGACTCCAGTTCCAGCGGCTTTCAGGAGCCACTTCAGCGCATCTCTCCCGCCACTCACAAGCTTGGCACACACCTGGAGTGGCCGCCCGGCAGGCCGGCATCACTCCCTCCAACACCTTCTCCCGCCGGCGCATCAAGTCGATCACCTCCCCTTGCGTGATCAACTCCACCCGATGCCACCGGGTTCGGCGCCACCACCTCCCGCGATGGACGCACACCCAGCCCCACGGAGCGATCGATTCCCCCGTCACCGCTTCAGCCGCCAATCGCTGCGCCGACAGCTGGACGACATCCGAGCGATGCACCCGGTCATGCCGGCGATGCTTCACCTCCACCAGCACGATCTCGCCGGTCTCCAGGCGCCAGGCCGCATCCACCCGAGCTACCAGCCGCACGGGCTCGTCCATGACGAACTCGCGTTCGGTCCAGATCCTCTGCGCACCCTTCAACTGCGCAGGCAGGCGTTGCGAACGCTGCCGCAGCCAGCGCCAGCCCAGCCAACCGATGACGGCTCCCACCAGCCCCGGGACGGTCTCATTCCAGGTGTCCATCACCGCCCTCCTCCGACCCGTAGCAGGCCAAGCAGGCGCCGAACCCAATCGATCACGAGCCTGATCCATCGCCAGGCGATTGCGCCTCTGCGCCCCTCTTGCAGGCACCTGCGATGGACACGCTGCCCCCGCTGCATGGCTCTGCGTCTTTCATCGCTGTTCCGCTTGCCGAATCGGTGTTCGAGCAGCACGCGCCGCTCACACACCGCCATCTGCGCCAGCTCCGAAGCGCCGACCCGGCGGTGTGTCCTTCTGGGTTGAGGTTTGCGGTCCATCAGGCATCTCCTTCGCCGTCTTCCGGCAGATCAAAGGCCTGATTGGTCTGGCGGGCCGCCTGGACGTTGATGCGGTTCGTCGCCTCCGCCCTCGGCAGCTGGATCTGCGGTGCCAGGGCCAGACCCTGCTCCAGCCAGCGCTGCGCAATCAGCCCCTCGTGGGCCAGGAACCTGAGGCGGTTCACCCGCTTGGGCCCTTTGTTGAATCTCACCAGGTCGTCGTACAGGCGCGGGTTGTCGTCGCGCTGCATCTCGAAGAGCAGTCGGATCGGCTCTGTTGCCGGTTGGGTCGTGTTCATGCGCCCTCCCCGCCGGTGGTCTTGGGTCGGGCCCAGCCACCGGGCAGGCTGGCCAGGTAGTTCTGGCCGGCGATCTGGTAGCCGCGCACGTTGGCGAACATCGGCTCCTTCACTTCCAGGATCTGGTGCGAGCTGAAGGCCTGCTTGACCGCCTTGCGGAACAGGAAGGCGCCACCTCCCACCAGGATGACGTGCTGGATGTTGTAGGCCCCGCCGATGCGCCGCATCATGGCTGCCACTGCGTCGCGGGCGATGATGTCCACCATCGGGCGCAGGCGCGCGGGGTTGTAGCTGCGCTGGAAGACGGTCAGGCCCTTGCCGCTGCGCAGCGCCAGGTCGATGGCCTCGAAGTTGGTATAGGGCTGACCGATCTCCTGGCTGATGTCGTCGGCAATGAGCTGCAGGACGTTGGAGACGCCCCGGTCCACCGAGAAGCTCTGCTTGTGGGCCAGCTTCATGCCCCGCGCCACCAGCCAGTCGAAGGTGCGCGAGCCGGGGTCGATGACGAGGCTGAGCTCCTGCTCCATCGCCTCCACCCGCTCGTGCTGGGTGGCGTAGTCGATCAGCGCACCGTGCGGCTGGGCCATGGCGAGGGCCTTGTGCACCGTGACCGCCTTGCCGCCGCCCAGGTCGTGGTGGCCGGTCATGAGCTTTTCCAGCTGGGTCTTGCGGGCAGCGAACTGGGCCACCGGCAGGCCAACCACCAGCAGATCGATGGTCTCCAGGCGCATCATGCGCAGCGCCCCGCGGGCCAGGGCGAGGTACTGAGGCGTCTCGATGTAGTCGCCGTGGATCTCGGTGGCGCGGAAGGCGTCGGCGGCCAGCATGACGTCGGGGCCGACCTCGTAGAACAGGCCGCCGATGGGGATGGCGTAGGTCTTGCGCCCTTCGCTGCCCAGCGCCTTGCTGGGGTCGCGCGGGCTGGGGTAGGCGCGGGACGGGAAGCTCTGGCAGCGGAAGTCGCTGGGGCGGCTGCCGCCGGTGATGAACTTGGTGTTGCCGAATCCGACATCCACCGCTCTGACAATCGGTTCCATGGAAGGGCTCCAGGTCGGGCAAGGGAATGAACAAGGGAAGGTGCAAAGGGCTGGGGCGGCAGCCAGCATCCAGAGGAGGCTGACGCCCGTCCACCCGGAAGCCGTCCTCGTGCAGGCACCTATCCCGATCGCGGTGCAGTGGGTCGCGGCGCAGTGAGACCAGGATCCGACTGCGGTCGAGAAAGACCGTGCTCTGCGCCGAGGAAGGCTTGCGGGTGTCAGACCAGGCTCTCACCCGAGCGGGAGCTGTCAACCCCGGGGGGTGCCGCCGAGGTGGCGCGGGAAGCCCGGAGGCCGGGCCTTCGAAAACCTCAAGCTCGGAACCAGAGGCCGGCGCCGGGCGTGTCAACCCCCTCTGTGCCGACGGGACGATTCGGGGGTTCGCAACATAAAGGCCACTAATCGCAACGTTCGTGCAGTGGATTCGCCACCTTCAAGGGCCGCCCATGCGCTTCGGTTGCCGAGACCGGGCATTGACGCTGCCCCGCCCGATCCGATCCACTGGAGCCTCCCATGGGCCAGCCTGGCCCGCTCCTTCCGGAGCCACAGGCGTCGCAGTCGTTACCTGCCTTGTGGAGCGGGCTTGTTCGAGCCCATCCCTGTCACAGAGTGATCCGCAGCGGCCCCGAGCCCCTGCGGCGGTCATCCCTGAGGTGGCCTGGTTGTCTTCTTGTGGAGTTCTTGCGTCCGCTGGTCCGGTGTGTGCACCGGGCGCTCTTGAAGCGCGGCGGCGCTGGCATTCATGGTGCGGGTCCTGGAGACCTGCGCGGAATGTGTCGTCTGGTCGAGCACGCGTCCTCAGGACGCCCCTTGCGGTTGCTGGCTCCTGTCGGGGTCACCCGCTTGGCTTCGCTCACCCCTCGCCTCGCCCTGGCTCTGCGGTCAGGGGCGGTCCCACAGCGAGCGACGACCCGTGACGGCTCCACGTCACCCGGACCGATCCACCCGAGGCGTGTCAGGCTGGACCTGCACGCAGATGCCTGCGGCTGACCCTTGAGGCAGTCCGGCATCCCAATCCCACCGCTGCAGAAATGCATACGTGGGGCGGATCACGTTGTCATTTTTAAGACCGACCGCGCCGGGCCTCGCGCCCGGCAAACCTTGGGACGTCAGTCTGCTGTCGTGGTGGGTGGGCTGGCGGGTGGGTTCACCACATCGATCACCAACACTGGCGAAGACTTGCCGATCCTGCTGCACGGGCTGTCTCCAGTGCCTTCTCCCAGCCTGCGGCACGGAATGACCGCCATGCAGCGGGGGACTAAACCGCTCGCGCGGTAGGCGCTGCGGCGACGTTGGCAGCGGTTCGTTGCGCCCGTGACTCTGCGATGTTGGCGATCGAGGCAATCCGCCTCGGTCATCGACAGGAGCAGGATCATGAGTGTCTCCACCCCGACCCCATCAGCCACCGTCTCGCCGCTGCGCCGGCGCATGCTCGAGGACATGCGCATGCGCCAGTTTGCCGAGCACACGCAGGAGGGCTACATCCGCGCCGTGCGCAAGCTTGCCGCCTTCCTGGGACGCTCGCCACACACCGCCACCGCCGAGGACCTGCGCCGCTTCCAGCTGCACCTCGTCGACACCGGCACCGGCCCGGTCACCATCAACGCCACGCTGACCGGTCTGAAGTTCTTCTTCGACATCACGCTGGGCCGCCCCGAGCTCATGCTCAAGATGACGCACGTGGCCGTGCCGCGCAAGCTGCCGGTCATCCTGAGCCCCGAGGAAGTGGGCCGCCTGATCGCTGCAGCGCCCAACCTCAAGCACCAGGCCGCCATGTCGGTGGCCTACGGTGCGGGCCTGCGCGTCAGCGAGGTGGTCTCGCTCAAGGTCGGGGACATCGACGGCGAGCGCATGACCTTGCGCGTGGAGCAGGGCAAGGGCCGCAAGGACCGATACGCCATGCTCAGTCCCGTGCTGCTGGAGCGGCTGCGCGCCTGGTGGCGGCTTGGACACGCCCAGGGCAAGGTCCGCCACGGTGGTTGGTTGTTCCCTGGCCTGGACCCCACCGACCACGTGAGCGCGCGCCAGCTCAACCGCGCCGTGCATCTGGCTGCCGCCACCGCCGGCATCGACAAGCGCATCACGCCACATGGCCTGCGCCATGCCTTTGCCACCCATCTGCTGGAGCAGAAGGTCGACATCCGTGTCATCCAGGTGCTGCTCGGGCACAAGCGGCTGGACACCACGAGCCTGTACGCCGCCGTGGCCACCGATCTGCTGCGCCGGGTGATCAGCCCACTGGATCAGACCTCGGACAGGCCGGCAGCCGAACCCGCGCCCATGCCGGCACCCGAGCGGCCAGCCCAGTAGCCGACCGCCGCCGTGCAGGGGCGACCCGCCCTGGAGGTCGCCGACATCTTCCGTGCGCACGGATCCGCCTGGCGTGACGCCCAGCGTGGTCACCTGAGCCTGGCGCAGCTCAAGGTGATGTCGGCCATCACCCAATGCCGCACGGCGGCACTGGGCGGGCATGTGCTGCGCTGTCAAGGGTGCGGCCAGGACGAAGTCTCGTACAACTCCTGCCGCAACCGGCACTGCCCGAAGTGCCAGAGCAGCGCGGCCCAGCGCTGGCTGGATGCCCGTCAAGCCGATCTCCTGCCAGTCGAGTACTACCACGTGGTGTTTACGCTGCCAGCGCCCATCGCGGCACTCGCGCACCAAAACAAGTCGGCGCTGTACGGCCTGCTCTTCGACATCGCCGCCGAGACGCTGCTGCGCATCGCGGCCGACCCCAGGCACCTGGGTGCCCACATCGGCGCCACGCTGGTGCTGCACACGTGGGGCTCGGCCCTGACCCACCACCCGCATGTGCACGGCATCGTGCCAGGCGGCGGCCTGGCACCCGACGGCTCGCACTGGATCGCCTGCCGGCCGGGGTTCTTCCTGCCGGTGCGGGTGCTGTCGCGGCTGTTCAGGCGCCGATTCCTGGAGGAACTGCAGCGACTGCACGATGGCGGCAAGCTCAGGTTCTTCGGCGAGCACGCGGCGCTGGCCGACGCAGCCGCATTCACGGCCTGGCTCGCGCCGCTGCGCCAGTGCGAGTGGGTGGTCTACGCCAAGCGGCCATTCGCCGGACCGCAGGCGGTGCTGGCCTACCTGTCGCGCTACACGCACCGCGTGGCCATCTCCAACAGCCGGCTGCTCGCGATGGACGAGCGCGGGGTCACCTTCCGCTGGAAGGACTATCGAGCCAAGGGCAAGACGCGCCACAAGGCGATGACGCTGAGCCCCCAGGAGTTCATGCGCCGCTTCCTTCTGCATGTCCTGCCCGGTGGCTTCCACCGGATCCGGCACTACGGCTTGCTGGCCAACAGCCACCGGCGTCACAACCTGGTGCTGGCGCGCGAGTTGTTGCACGCGACCCCGCCACCGCCCTGCGGATGCGCCGACGATGCGTCGGCCGCACCGGCACCCACCTTCGTGTGCGCCCACTGTGGCCATGCGATGGTGGTGCTGCAGGTCTTCTTGCGCGACCACTCGATTCGAGCGCCGCCAACATCATGACCGAGCACCATCACCGCCCATCGACTCGACGCGGCACACGGCGTCCGGTGGACAGCTGCGCGCTCGGCTCGAACGCTACCCCGAATACCTCGCCTACCCACTCGCTGACGACCCTTGCCGCAGCGCCATGGCACACTGCCAGTCCCTCGCGCCGGTCAGCAGTGCCTGTGCAGGGGATCGGGCACTACCGGATCGCCACGCCAGCGCACTCCAATCGCCATAGCCGCTGCGCTTGACGATCACCGTGGCGTTCGCCGCGGTTTCCTCCCTCGAGGCTTATGCAACACCTGCCCGGACGCAGCTAGACACGCGACCGTCTGCGCGTTTGGGCAGGTGTCGCACAAGCCTTAACAGTTGAAGTCGTTCAGCTATCGAGGTTCGACCGGCCGCAGTCGGCCAGAAGCGGTCCTAGCCGAGCGGCACCTTTCGGTCAGCGAATTGACACTCACAGGCAACTTCCGATCGCGGAACGGTTCGCCTTCCTGGAATCACTTTCCAAGAGCTATGCGCTTCTTCAGCGCTGCCATTGGAAAGTCGGGAGGCGTCGGCTTGAACTCCTTCGCCTCCTTTTGCAGGCCATAGCCCTTGCGCTGGTGTGATCGCAATGCCGAGAGGTTGAGTGACATGGTGACGAAGGTCAGGTTGTCGCCCCCCTTGATGCGCACAGGATTCATGAAGTCAGACTTCGACGGGGAGACCACCCGCGAGTCCCCGAATCCGGAGTCGTTGACCTGGACGATGTAGCAGTGCAGGTCGCGTGCTGCCGCCTCAACGATGTTGGAGAAGTAGCTCGTATCGCGGTTGAACTCTGTCGCCACGATGAAGTCAACGTGTCCCTTGAAGATCGTCCGGTCTTCAATGGATGCAAGTTCAAAGCAGTTGTAAATGGCAAAGCTCGCACCTCGCCATCTGAACAGGTGGTATCGGCTGCTCTTCGGCTTCGGCACGACCAAGTGTTCGTTCTTAAGGATGAACTCCTCGGCGGGTGAATAGAAGCGCTTCAGGCGCCGGACTGGGACGCAGGCCCAGTGCCCACTGCCAGTCTGGTACGGCAGCAGTGCAAGAACCTCGTTGAGCGCTTGGCCTTTGTGGTCGATGCGGTGCTCAAGGCCACAAACGACACCAATCCGATGCCTTCGCACCCAGGCGGCCAGCATGCTTTCCCATGCGTGCGGCACGCTTACCTCAGGGAAGACGATCAAATCGATCCGCCGCTTGGAGGCGCTGCGGTACCTGGAGACCTCGTTCAGCAGTGTGGTGAACGGCTTCAGGCGTGCCCTTCCAAGCTTAGGCGAGCCCAGGTAACTCGCCTCGATGTCCTTCTCGTCGACCGGCACATTTGCCAATGCGATCTGAATGGAGTCATGCAGGTCGGTCGCCCCAACGCCAACCGTCACCTCGTCGAATTGGTGGGCACCCATCAGGCTCTCTCCACCCGGTCGATCGAATCAGCTTCGTCCCCACCCTCGACCCATTTGACGCCAGTGGGTGCGTGTCGGTTCGCTGCCTCGAAGACCGTGCTGGCAAAGTCGAACGGCGTGGCTTTGCCAAGCTGAACATTGCCGCTGTAGGCGAGCAACATACACTCGTCGAAGTTCAGGAATCGCGGCGTCCATGCCAACTTGTGCGGGTCGTGCTTGGCCGGTGTCTTCAGCACTCGCTCGCTCAAAGGCCCTGTATACGTGGTGAAGTTCAGCAGCGGTGCTCTGACAAAGTGATGCCGCAGCAGGTTCGCACGTCGGAACTCCTCGGCGGGCACATCTTCGAGGAGTTCCAACAGCCCAATGTCTTCCTCGCAGACGGAATCTGACAGTGAAAGGGCCAGCTTCAGGTGCTGAGCAAGGTTGGCCACAAGCTCCTTGGTGACCCGATCATCGGCGTGCCGCACCCTGGGAATCTCGCCCTGCAACTGCTTCAAGAATGTCTTCGCAGTGGCTCTGTCTCCCGCGATGCCCAAAAGCGTGAAGACCCGCTCCCACAAGTCGAAGTACTCGATTGCACAGCGTCCCTTGAAGAAGTTCTGCAGGCCTTGACTCACTTTTCGGTCCGGCGGATCGTCGGTCACCAGGTGCAGGATGGTTTGCCGTGCGAGGTGCTTCGCTAGCTCGTAGCGATTCTCCGCAACGCCCTTGACGCTTCTGAACTTGTTGACCGACCCTTCGTAGAGCAACTCGTACGCCACGTCCTCCATGGAGTTGTCGGCCTCATCGACCGGCAGAAGCAGGAAGTCGCTGCCGTTTTGCTCAAGCTTCTTCTTGAACTTTTCCAGCCCGGCGATGGAGTGACGCGCATCGAAGTACTGCAGGATGCACTTCGACTGCTGCAGTTGTAGCGTGGGCCGCTGGCGCAGGTGGTAGGTGCCGTTGACTGGGGCCTTGAGCAAACGCGGGCGGACAAGAATTTCGTCGATGAACGCCGCGACCGGGTTCTTATCACCTTTGTTCGGGTCCTGACTGGCCGACACCACCAGCAAGATGTCGTCGACGTAGCGTCCGTAGTAGGCAGGCCTAACCGTCTTCAAGACCGCCGCATCGAAGTCTTGCAGGTACCAGTTCGCCAGTACCAGTGATGAACAAAGTCCGATTGGCAACCCAGGCTCGGACTCCGCAAGTTCGGGATGCGTTCGCGACAGTAGCGGTGCTATGCAATCGTGGTAGGCGACGCCGATCGCCTCGATGCAATCGAGAAGCGCCCCTTCATCTCTCAGGGCTCCGGTCGCCTGGAGCGCTTCTCGTACCTGGTCGAAGTCGATCGCCACCCGATAGAAGTACTCTCGCAAGTCTAAGCCGAGGATCGCAACGCTACGCCGCTCTCCTACCAGCAACTGCTTTGCCTTGCGTATGCCGGTGTCGCGCCAGCGCGAATACTGCTCGTGGTACTTGGTGAAGAGTTGAAGCGAGTCGTCGTTCTCCTCGTGGAGCCTCGGCGACAACCGAGATCCGCAGCACTCGGGAAGGAACTTCGCATCCAGGTGCCGGCCCTCCCGCATCAGCCACAGCACCGCAATCAGGTGCAGCTCGATGGGGCCGTCGAAGAAGTAGTTGACCGTCTCAACGCTGACGGATGGCGCCGAGGTGACGTTGGTGATGAACTTGCCCCCCAACTCATCCGCTGCCAACGTCGCAGCTCTTGGAGGGCCGAGCTTCTTCGGCACGACACGACAGCCAATCTGCCGCAACCATCGCTTGAAGCGTCGGTCTGCGGCAGGCTTTGCCGCGTCCGCAACCTGTTGCACTGCCTGCAGATTGGCCTCGAACTTGTCCGAACATTCGAACTTAGCCAGCCGCTCGCGCAAGCGCAAATCGGTCTTGTCGTAGTAAACGTAGCTCTTCAGCTTGCGATACGCGGTCTCGATCTCTGATCCTGTCGCGGACATCTCGGCTCCCCTTGCTCTTATCGCTTGAAGCGAATGGTACGTTGTCGGTCGAGTAGAGCACAAAGGGAAACGGTGATCCACCGCGCAGCATCAGACCCACAACGGCTGTTTCCGTGCGTCGCGCTGGTCAAGTGGCGGATGACCGCTTCGGGGAGCTAGTTCTTGCCCGGCTAAGACCGCAACGGGTCGGTGGACTAAACCGCTCGCGCGGTAGGCGCTGCGGCGACGTTGGCAGCGGTTCGTTGCGCCCGTGACTCTGCGATGTTGGCGATCGAGGCAATCCGCCTCGGTCATCGACAGGAGCAGGATCATGAGTGTCTCCACCCCGACCCCATCAGCCACCGTCTCGCCGCTGCGCCGGCGCATGCTCGAGGACATGCGCATGCGCCAGTTTGCCGAGCACACGCAGGAGGGCTACATCCGCGCCGTGCGCAAGCTTGCCGCCTTCCTGGGACGCTCGCCACACACCGCCACCGCCGAGGACCTGCGCCGCTTCCAGCTGCACCTCGTCGACACCGGCACCGGCCCGGTCACCATCAACGCCACGCTGACCGGTCTGAAGTTCTTCTTCGACATCACGCTGGGCCGCCCCGAGCTCATGCTCAAGATGACGCACGTGGCCGTGCCGCGCAAGCTGCCGGTCATCCTGAGCCCCGAGGAAGTGGGCCGCCTGATCGCTGCAGCGCCCAACCTCAAGCACCAGGCCGCCATGTCGGTGGCCTACGGTGCGGGCCTGCGCGTCAGCGAGGTGGTCTCGCTCAAGGTCGGGGACATCGACGGCGAGCGCATGACCTTGCGCGTGGAGCAGGGCAAGGGCCGCAAGGACCGATACGCCATGCTCAGTCCCGTGCTGCTGGAGCGGCTGCGCGCCTGGTGGCGGCTTGGACACGCCCAGGGCAAGGTCCGCCACGGTGGTTGGTTGTTCCCTGGCCTGGACCCCACCGACCACGTGAGCGCGCGCCAGCTCAACCGCGCCGTGCATCTGGCTGCCGCCACCGCCGGCATCGACAAGCGCATCACGCCACATGGCCTGCGCCATGCCTTTGCCACCCATCTGCTGGAGCAGAAGGTCGACATCCGTGTCATCCAGGTGCTGCTCGGGCACAAGCGGCTGGACACCACGAGCCTGTACGCCGCCGTGGCCACCGATCTGCTGCGCCGGGTGATCAGCCCACTGGATCAGACCTCGGACAGGCCGGCAGCCGAACCCGCGCCCATGCCGGCACCCGAGCGGCCAGCCCAGTAGCCGACCGCCGCCGTGCAGGGGCGACCCGCCCTGGAGGTCGCCGACATCTTCCGTGCGCACGGATCCGCCTGGCGTGACGCCCAGCGTGGTCACCTGAGCCTGGCGCAGCTCAAGGTGATGTCGGCCATCACCCAATGCCGCACGGCGGCACTGGGCGGGCATGTGCTGCGCTGTCAAGGGTGCGGCCAGGACGAAGTCTCGTACAACTCCTGCCGCAACCGGCACTGCCCGAAGTGCCAGAGCAGCGCGGCCCAGCGCTGGCTGGATGCCCGTCAAGCCGATCTCCTGCCAGTCGAGTACTACCACGTGGTGTTTACGCTGCCAGCGCCCATCGCGGCACTCGCGCACCAAAACAAGTCGGCGCTGTACGGCCTGCTCTTCGACATCGCCGCCGAGACGCTGCTGCGCATCGCGGCCGACCCCAGGCACCTGGGTGCCCACATCGGCGCCACGCTGGTGCTGCACACGTGGGGCTCGGCCCTGACCCACCACCCGCATGTGCACGGCATCGTGCCAGGCGGCGGCCTGGCACCCGACGGCTCGCACTGGATCGCCTGCCGGCCGGGGTTCTTCCTGCCGGTGCGGGTGCTGTCGCGGCTGTTCAGGCGCCGATTCCTGGAGGAACTGCAGCGACTGCACGATGGCGGCAAGCTCAGGTTCTTCGGCGAGCACGCGGCGCTGGCCGACGCAGCCGCATTCACGGCCTGGCTCGCGCCGCTGCGCCAGTGCGAGTGGGTGGTCTACGCCAAGCGGCCATTCGCCGGACCGCAGGCGGTGCTGGCCTACCTGTCGCGCTACACGCACCGCGTGGCCATCTCCAACAGCCGGCTGCTCGCGATGGACGAGCGCGGGGTCACCTTCCGCTGGAAGGACTATCGAGCCAAGGGCAAGACGCGCCACAAGGCGATGACGCTGAGCCCCCAGGAGTTCATGCGCCGCTTCCTTCTGCATGTCCTGCCCGGTGGCTTCCACCGGATCCGGCACTACGGCTTGCTGGCCAACAGCCACCGGCGTCACAACCTGGTGCTGGCGCGCGAGTTGTTGCACGCGACCCCGCCACCGCCCTGCGGATGCGCCGACGATGCGTCGGCCGCACCGGCACCCACCTTCGTGTGCGCCCACTGTGGCCATGCGATGGTGGTGCTGCAGGTCTTCTTGCGCGACCACTCGATTCGAGCGCCGCCAACATCATGACCGAGCACCATCACCGCCCATCGACTCGACGCGGCACACGGCGTCCGGTGGACAGCTGCGCGCTCGGCTCGAACGCTACCCCGAATACCTCGCCTACCCACTCGCTGACGACCCTTGCCGCAGCGCCATGGCACACTGCCAGTCCCTCGCGCCGGTCAGCAGTGCCTGTGCAGGGGATCGGGCACTACCGGATCGCCACGCCAGCGCACTCCAATCGCCATAGCCGCTGCGCTTGACGATCACCGTGGCGTTCGCCGCGGTTTCCTCCCTCGAGGCTTATGCAACACCTGCCCGGACGCAGCTAGACACGCGACCGTCTGCGCGTTTGGGCAGGTGTCGCACAAGCCTTAACAGTAGCTGCCGTTCGACACGCCTGCAGCGACCGGCAGCACCCAGTCTTCAACGGCCATTCAGTCAACTCAGCCAGAACGATTGGCCAAAGGTCACCATCGGCGCGAGGTGCCACCACCAAGACAGCCACCCGCCTGCACCTTCTCCCGCCCCGGCCTGGACCAAGGCCCGCTGGATGTTTCATGATCGACGGCAGCCGGACCTGCGTACGTCCGCCCAGCGCCCTGGTCTTGCTTCATGCTCCTGTCCAACACCCCTTCGATCAGGCCGTCCGGTCGAGCGGCTGCGTCCGGTCCAACGCCGGCGCGCCGTCGCCCAAGACCCGCTCACGGCCAACGCCGCCTCGCCTCGGAACAGGTGTCACGCCCGCAGGACTGGGCCACTCTCAGCCCGACAGAAATCCTGGCGCGCCACCCACCCGGCCGCAGCTCGCCGGAGCGGGTGCTGGAGGTCTGCCTGGCGCTGTACAACCGGCAGCACACCGCGCTGGAGAAGACGGTCTCGCACAAGACGCGGCATGAACGCGCTCAGTTCCTGCGGCGCTTCTTTCGGGACCTGCAGCTCAAGGCGGGGTTCCGGGAGCCGCCCGACCCGCGCAACCTGGGGCAGAAGCACCTGCGCGCCATGGTGCTGGTCTGGCAACGCGAGCAGCTGGCGCCCGCGACGATTCAGACCTACCTGAGCTTTTTGCGCGGGCTGGCGCTGTGGCTGGGCAAGCCGGGGCTGGTGCGGGGGCCGGCCTTCTATGGGCTGCAGCCGCAGGAGTTCCAGCGCCACGAGGCGGCCACGCGCGACCGCAGCTGGTCGGCGCAAGCCGTGGACATCGGCGCGGTGGTCGATCGCATCACCGCCTTCGATGCCCATGTGGGCGCCAGCCTCGCGCTGATCCGTGCCTTTGGGCTGCGGCGCAAGGAGTCGGTGTGCTTCCGGCCCTTCGACAGCGTGCTGCCTTTTGAAGCCACGGGGCTGCCACCCGAGGAGCGGCAGGCCCAGGAGTACGTGCGCATCGTCGGCAAGGGTGGGCGGCTGCGCTTCGTGCCGATCGACAGCCCGGAGCGCCTGGCCGCCGTGCTCCAGGCCCGGCGCCTGGTGCGCAGCCAGGGGGATCCGCTGGGCGACCCGACCCGCGACCTGCGCGGCAACCTGCGGCGGTTTGACTATGTGCTGCAGCGCTTTGGCGTGACGCGCCAGCAGCTGGGGGTCACCGCCCACGGATTGCGGCACGAGGTGCTGATCGATCGCTACCAGTCCCTCACCGGCTCGGCGCCCCCGGTGCGGCAGGGGCCGCGGGTGGAACCTGAGGTTGACCACAGTGCCCGGCTCGAGGTCTCAAAGCTCGCCGGGCATGCCAGGCTCAAGGCATCGTCTGCTTACCTGGGGGCGATCCTCCCGCGCCGGGGCTGACGCGGCGGCAGCTTTCAGGCCAGCGGCCTGGCCCCTCTCGGCTGCTCAGCCGCAGACAACGGCAGCGCGTTCAACTCCAGGCGCGCCTCCCGCCAGCTTGGACAGTGCACATCGAGCAGGGCCTTGAACCGTTCGTTGTGCCGCGGCTCCAGCAGGTGGATCAGCTCATGCACCACCACGTACTCCAGCAGGTCCTTGGGCTTCTTCACCAGCTCGGTGTTGAACCGGACCGTGCCGGCCCGGTGGTTGCAACTGCCCCACTTCGTCTTCATGCGCTGCAGGAAGTACCGCTGCACCCTCACCCCCAGCCTGGCCTCCCACTGGGCGATCAGCGGCGGCAGCGTGGCATGCAGCAGGCTGCGCTGCCAGTCGTGCATCACTTCCTCTCGCCTGGACTGGCTGCTGCCCGGTCGAACTGACAGGGTGATGCGGCGGTGGTCCACCTGCACGTTCGGCCGGCCATCGCGCTCGACCACGGACAGCAGGTGGCGCCGGCCCCACAGCATGTGGGACTCGCGTTCCAGGTACTGGCGCGGCGTTTCCCGGGCCTGTTCATGCATCCGCTCGCGCTGCTGGCGGATCCAGCCTAGGCGGGTGATGGCGTAGGCCCGCAGCACGTCGTCGTGGGCGTCGGGCGGCGCGACCAGGGTCACGCTGCCCAGCGGCGGGTGCACGCTCAGGTAGACGTGTTTGACCTGGCGCCGCTGCAGGCCGATGGTGATGTCGCCCAGCTCGATGACCTCTCGGGTCATTGCGGGTTCGGGTGTGGTCATCAGCATCAATAGCCGGGCTGGTTCTTGATGATCTCGAAGATCGCCATCGTGGCGGGCCGGTTCCGTTTCATGAGGGGGAAGAGCACGTTGAGCAGCTGCGCCTCGCGGGCCGGGTCGCCCCGCCAGTCGGCCGGGGCATGGTCACACACCGCCCGGTCGAGTTGTAGCGCCAGGGCCACGAACTCACCCGGGTAAGGCGGCGCCGATTCTGCCGCCGTGTTCGGCGGCGCTGCCGCGGCCAGGATGCCCGGCAGGTTCTGGTACAGCACCGCGGCGGGTTTGTTGTGCTTCAGGGCGGCCGGCAGGTCGGCGGTGCCCGCCCCCTCGACCACCTTGCGGGCCAGCTCCTCCGCGCTCCGCAGAAAGGCTTCGTAGGACTGCGCATCGTCGCGCTGCTTGCGGATCAGGTCGTCCAGCAGCCTGGACATCTGCTCGTAGTACTTCGGGTTGGTCAGCTGTTCATGGACGATGGTCTTGCGGACGTTGTTGAGGATGCTCTCGGCAATCGTCTTGCGACTGAGCTGCCCGCGGGCGTTGAGCTTGGCGGCAATGGCATCGTGCACCCCGCTCTTGACGATCCACTCGGTCAGCGACACCCCTTCCAGGTCGCCCAGCACATCGGTGGGCTGGGCCAGGATGTAGGTGTTGATGAGGTGGCGCATGTCCGCCTCGTAAGGTTTGACGTCCAGCTCCTCGCCCGCGTGGTTCTTGATGGCTGCGCGCAGGTCGGCATGGAACCTGGCGTCCTGCGCCAGCGCGTCCACCTGCGCGGGCGGGTAGCCGGCCTCCTCCAGGTGCGGGGCCAGCTCCGCATAGGCGCGCAGGAAGGCCGCCACCGCCTTGTAGAAGGCGATGCGCAGCGGCTCCGTGGTCGCCAGCGCCGCGGCGTCGGCCCCGTCACCGCAGAAGTACAGGATGAACTGCTCGATGCCCCGCGGCGGCGCCACCGGTTCGCACAGGTAGTGCAGCGCCTCGCGGGCCTCGTCCAGTCGGGTCCGGCCCGCCTCTCGCCAATCCTTCACCTCCACATTGCCGTCGGCGCCGCAGCTCTCGGTGTCGATCTCGTCGGAGGTGTAGACCGCGATCGCGTTCTGCACATTGGCCAGCAGCGCCTTGTAGTCGACGATGTGGCCGTAGGTCTTGTCGTCGCCGTCCAGGCGATTGGTGCGACAGATGGCCTGGAAAAGGTTGTGATCGCGCAGCTCGTTGTCCAGGTAGATACAGGTGCAGCTCGGCGCATCGAAGCCGGTCAGCAACTTGCTCACCACGATCAGCAGCTTCAGGTTGGCCGGTTCTTCGATGAAGCGCCGCTTCATCTCGGTTTCGTACTGGGCTGTGGTCTTGAACCCGCTCTTGCTCAGCAGCTCGGTGTAGGTGTCGAACTTGTAGCGCTCGTCGCTGTCCTGGGGTTCCTGGGTGATCGCGCCGGCATTGGGCTCGAAGGAGGTGATCAGCCCGCAGGCCGGCCCCAGCGGCGTGCCCTGGAAGAGGCGGTGGTAATGGCAGGCGTCGTAGATCGAGGCGGCCACCAGGAAGGCGGTGCCGCGGCCATTGTTCAGCCGCGGCAGGACGCCGAAGTCGTGGTTGATGTCCGCCACGATGCGCTGCTTGCGCCCGGCCGAGCTCATCAACTCCTCCATCGTCGCCCAGCGGCTGCGCAGCACCGACTTCTGGTAGCGGTTCAAAGATCGGGTGCGGGTCTCGAACCAGTCGTCCACCGCCTTCGGCGAGGTCAGCGCCTGCGGCACCTCGCGGGCTTCGTACTTCAGGTCCAGCACCACCTCGTCTTCCACCGCCTCATGGAACTTGTAGGTGTGGATGAAGCTGCCGAACACCTCGCGCGTGGTCTGCCGGTCGCGGCGCAGCAACGGCGTGCCGGTGAAGCCGATGAACAGCGCACCGGCCAGCCAGCGCTTCATCTGCCGGTTCATGTCGCCGCCCTGGGTGCGGTGGCATTCGTCGACGAAGACATAAAAGCGCCCGCTCAGCCGGGGCGGCTCACCCCGCAGGTCGGACACGTCCACCTTGTGGATCAGCGCGCACATCAGCCGCGGGGACCCTGCCCCCAGCTTGTCCACCAGCTCTCGGCGCGACAGGATGCGCGGCGACGGGTCCGTCGCCCCGATCACCCCGGCGTTGCGCATCACCCCCTCGATCTGCTTGTCCAGCTCGTCCCGGTCGGTGATCACCAGCACCCGCGCCTCCGGGTCGTGCTCCAGCAGCCACTTGGCCAGCAGCACCATCAGGATGCTCTTGCCGCTGCCCTGGGTGTGCCAGATCACACCACCCTCCTGCCGGGCGATGCGCGCCTGCGCGGCCTTGATGCCCTCGTACTGGTGCAGGCGGGGCACCTTCTTCTGCCCACCGTCGAAGATGATGAAATGCCGCAGCAGGTCCAGCAGCCGCTCGGGCTGCAGCATCTGGGCGAGCGGCCCATCCAGCAGCTCACCTGGCGCCAGCCCGGCGGCTGGGTCGGCCTGGTGCTTCCAGGCCACGAAGAACTTCTCGGGCGTGCCGGTGGTGCCGTAGCGCAGCCCCTGCGAGTCGCTGCCGGCCATGACCAGCTGCACCGTGCTGAAGAAGGCCTGGTGAAACGCCGGCTCCTGGTTGGTGATGAGCTGGCGGATGCCGTTGCCCACGTCCACCGAGCTGCGCTTGAGCTCGATGACCACCACCGCCAGGCCGTTGAGGTACACCACCAGGTCGGGCCGCCGCTCATGCGCCCCCTGCAGCGTCACCTCCTCGGCCAGGGCGAAGTGGTTCCGGCCCGGCTCCGTCCAGTCGATCAGGTGCACCGTCTCATGCGGCGCGCCCGGCGCCAGCTGCACCGGCACGCCGTAGCGCAGCAGCTGGTAGCTGCGCAGGTTGGCCTGGTAGAGCGTGATGCCGGTGGCATCGCTGGCCGACATCAAGCGCTGCAGCGCCTGCGACACATGGGCGTCGGTGTAGCCGCGCTGCAGCAGGTTGGCGCGCAGCAGGCCAGCCTCCACGCAGCGGTTGCCTGGCCGCTCGCTCCAGTCGCCCAGATACGCATAGCCCAGCCCGCCCTGGTCGGCGGGGCCGGTCAGTCGCTCGATGACCCGGTTCTGGGTCACCCGTTCGGGGCGTGGTGGCGCGGTCATGGTGGGATCCCTGATTTGACTTACTTGGTGGATTGACCCGTCGTTCCCTTCCACAGCGCAACGTAGTCGTCGTGGGTGAAAGCCGGTGCGATCAGAAGCTGCCGAGCCAGGTCGCGCTTGCGGGCCATCAGCTGCTGGAGCTGGATGTCGAAGCTGAAATCCTCACGCCCAGGCAGCAGCGCCATGGGGTAGTAGATGTGGACCTCCTTGGCCTGGCCGATGCGGTAGACCCGGTCGGAGCATTGGTCCTCGACGGCCGGGTTCCACCAGCGAGACAGGTGGATGACGTGATTGGCGGCCGTCAGCGTCAAGCCGACTCCGCCGGCCCGTGGCGACAGCAGCATGACGTCGAAATCCGCCTCCGTTTGAAATCGCTCGACCCGTGCCTGGCGTTCAGCGGTGGGTACCTGGCCGTTGATGACCATAGGCAGGCGGCTCAACCCGTAGCGGCGCTGGATCAGATGTGGCAATTGCCCGGCCTCCTGCAAGTCCAGCGACTCCAGGAAAACGAGCGCCTTTTCTCGACGAGCGGCCACTTGGTCCAGCACAGAGAACATGGCGAGCATGCGGGCCGAGTCCCCGATCACGAGTTCATCGCCGTGCCGCGCCCCACCGTCGACGAGGTTCGGGTGCAGTGAGCTGCGCCGCAAAGCATGGATCAACTCCAGCGTCGCCGAGGGTCCTTTTTCCTGGAAGACCGTCAGCGAGCGCTCGTACACCTCTGCCTGCCTGAGTGGCATCGGCAACGCGATCTCGTGTTCGTGCTTGGAAGGCAGGCCCTGGAGCTTCTCCGACTTGAGTCGGCGCAGCAGCAGGCGTGGCGCTTCGAAACACTCGGCCTCCTCCTGCCAGATGGCCTCTCGCAATGCGCTGACGTTCGACGGCTCGGCCTCGAACCGGGCACTGAACGAGCGTAGATCCTTCAGTGCACCGGGCTGGACTGCATCGGCCACACACCACAGGTCGGCCAGGCGGTTCTCGACAGGTGTGCCGGTCATCGCAAGCATGAAGTCCGCATTCAGCGCCTTGACGGCATGGGTCACCCGGGTCGCCGGTGACTTGATCTTCTGGGCTTCGTCGAGGATCACCAACGCGAACCGGATGGCACCGAAGCTCAGTTGGTATTCGTTGACGGCCTCATAGTTGGTGAAGACGATGTCCGCGCCCGTAAGCCGTGCGGTATCCAGGCCGGCTGTGCCCAGTCGATGGCTGCCCCGCTTGAGGGTGCGCATGTCAGGTCCGTAAGCCCTCAACACGTCGCCCAGCCCATCGCCTGCCAGATGGGCCTCGGCCTCTCTCTCCCAGTTGGCCAGCAAGCCCACCGGCGCCACCATGAGGATGGGGCGCCGCTCGATGCGCCCGGACAGCATCTCCTCACGGATCCACCGGGCGAAGACCAGGGCCTGATAGGACTTGCCCAGCCCCATGTCGTCGCACAGCATGGCGCCCTTGCTGCCCTGGACCCAATGCGCCTGAAGCCAGCGCACACCCGTTTCCTGATGCGGCTTGGGTCGAGTCAGCACGCCCGTCGGCCAGCCGGTCTGGCCTGGGCGTCGTTCGACTCGGGCATGGTCAAAATCCTCGCCATCGAAATTCGTCTCGATGATCAGGACCTCGGGGGCAGTTGGATCAGCACCCGCGGCCGGACCATCTGCGCCGGTCCGTGTCAGCGTCCGGTGCAGGGCCTGCAGAGCCCGGCAGTTCGCTGGCGTCGCATCGAGCTCGATGTCGTCCACCCGGGCGGTGGGCGCATGGCGGGCCACCGCCTCGTTCATGGCCTCCAACAGGCTTCCGAGCAGCGCGGCGTCCATCGGCACGTCCTTGCCGCCGATTCGCAATCCCATCTCGACTGGTGCAGCCCAGTCCTGGCTCGCAATCTTGATCCAGGGAAGCACCGGTGGCTTCCACTCGGCGATGTCGCGCACCCGCTCCGCGTAGCTCTCGGTCTCAACGAAAGGCAGAGGCTCGGCCTCAGTCGTCCCGAGCAACTCCCGGATGATGGCCTCCGGTGCCCGCGCGGCCCGCTTGCGTTCCTCGGCCGGCGCCTGGCGCAGTTGGCGGACCTTCTCCAAGCAGACCCGCAGCGGCTCCTCGACGACGACGTAGGTGCCCCCTCCCAGAGCGAAAGCGCTGGCACCCGGGCGCTGCTGGTCCAGGCGCTGCACCATCAGTGCTTCGTCGGCCTCGGTCAGCGCCCGCAAGCGCGCTGGCTGCTCTGCGCCCAGATCTTCAGCTTCCCGCAACAGCACGGGGGCCAATTGCACTTGCCCCGCATCGTCCTCGGTGATCGACAGCGTGAACGCCGACGGCACCACTACCCGGAAGCCACGCAGGTAAGAGTCCGTCAGCCGCTCCGCGCCGTCCTCCCCCAGCGCTTGGCGGATCTCGGCCCAGGCCTGCAGCTGACGGTCCACGAGATCTTCGCCGCCAGTGAGTGCGTTGAAGCGCTCGACAGCCAGCAGCGACTCGAACATTGCCGCGGGCATGCGCGTGCGTTCACCCTGCCAGTCCACCCAGGGACCAACCGATGCGGCACCGCGCGCCGGCAGCGTCTTGCCGGGAAGCAACCAGCGCGCCTGCAGCCGGCAGCCAGTCGCGCCGATGGCGCCATTGGCGCGCACGTCCAGCGACAGCGGCGTGTTCGCCGGCAGGCCGAGCTTCAGGGCAACACCTTCAGTTAGAGCCGCCACCGCCTCAGCCGGCAGCGTGAGCACAGAGGCCGCCTCCCCGGCGAGGCCCAGTCCGAAGTGCTCGTCCAGCTCCTGCAGCGCCGCGGCCACTGCCACGGGTGCTTGCTGCAGAAACCGTGGAAGAGGCTGCCCCAGCTCGGCTCTTGCCCCCCGGTCGTCCAGCTCCCATTTCATGCGATCTCCCGGTCGGGCAGATAGACACCCGTGTGGCTGTTGATGAAATCCCGTGCCTTTTTCTGCCAGGTACCGCCGTCCGACCCGTGGTGGTACAGGTGGGGATTCTTGTTGTCCGCGGTCGCGTCGTGCATCCACATCGAGCGGTCGTCCGTTAGTTCTTCGCGGTCGTACTCATTGCGGTAGAGCTTCGGGGCCTTAGGGTCTGCCGTCTTGTAGGCGCGCAAGGCGCCGCTGTGACTCCATTCGACGAAGGTGAGGTCACCCAGTTGCAGCAGTAGCACAGAGCGGCGCCCCGGAGAATCGTTCAGCAGCGAGCCGCACTGCATGCCGGCCCCCAAATTGCTGTAGCCAATCCGCTCCTTGGCCTCCGAGCCCAACACCAGCCAGACGTCATCGACGTAGCCGCGGCGGTGGTAGGCCAGCCAAAACTTCTCCCGGTACTCCCACGTTTCGTCGGCGGTCAGCTTGAGCGCGTTGACGAAGGTTTCCAGTGACTTGCCCGCCAGCCAGCGCTTGACCACCGACACCGCTTCGTCGTGCACCCCCTGCCACTGGTAGCCGGCGCGCCCAACCCATCGCGGATCGCCGTAGGACTCCGGCGGCACGAACGTGGCCATCAGCTTGTCCCTGATCGTCGCGGCAGCGTGTTGACGGTGATCTACCCAGGGCAGCAGCAGGCCGTTGGCAAACGGTACGCGCAGGGACGATCGTGCGGGTGCCTCGCCCGTGTGCGCCGACCAGGCCAGCACCTTGTCGATGGCCGGCTCCAGCCTCAGCGTCGGCTCCGGCGATTGCAGCAGCGCCTGCAGAACCTGCCGCCCGAGCGGTGAGGCCGGAAAGTCCGGCGCCAGACAGAGCTCGACCAACCAGCCGTCGATCGAGCCGCGGTGGGCCAGCAGGGCCGCCGCGAGGCGCGGCCCCAATCGATCGGGCTGCAGCAGCCCGACGCGTTCGTGTGCCGTTCTCAGCGTGGAGGCCAAGGGGCCTACGGCCATGCCCACCTGGGTGGAGAACTCCTGCGCATAGCGGGCGAACGCGCGGTCTCCACTTCTGAACGATCCGATGTACGTATGAAACAGCGGGGCCAGCCAGCGGGAGGCCATCGTCGGCCTGCTCGTCAGCGCCGGACGCAGCACCTCACGCCAATAGCGGCGCACCAGCCGGGGCTCCACTTCCGGCAGGGGCTCCTGACCGCCGTCCCAGTAGGCGTAGGGCAACTGTCGCCACTGGCCGGGACTGAGGTCGTCGTAGTGGCGGCTGCGCGCCTGGGCGTAGGCCTGCCGCAGGCGCTGGGCAAGGCTGAGCAGATCGGCCGGCCGTGGCTCCATCGGCCCGGTACTCGATCCAACTGCGGCATCGACCAGTTGAGGAAAGCCACCTGGCAGCGGTGCGAACAGGCCCATGGTGCTACTTCCCGGCCGACCGGTTGACGGCGTCCATCAGCTCGCCGATCGGGCGGTACGTCATCACGATGCGCAGATCGACGCGGCGGTTGCGGCTGTCGGTGGGATCTGTCCCTGCGATCGGCCGGCTGTCGGCATAGGCGCTGAAGGAGAACATTGGCTGGTTCTGCTTATTGCGGTATCGGCTCAGTGGCGTCTCGGTCACCAGCACCTTGTGCACCGCCTGGGCCCGGTCCAGCGACAGGTTGGTGTTCGTGTACCCAGGGGTGCTCATCGGCCGGCTGTCGGTGTGGCCTTCGATGAAGATGGTGTCGATCTGGTGGCCGGCCGGGTTCTGGATGCACTCGGCATGGCCCGCCTTCTGGTTGGCGACGAAGCAGGGCAGCACCGCCTGAAGTGCGGAAGCCGCCTGTCGCAGAGCTTCCACCCCCTTGGGTTCGAGCGTGGCCTTGCCAATGTTGAACAGCAGCGACTCGGGCAGCGAGATCACGCCGGTGGCCGGGTCGATGCGAATGTCACCGCCCAACGCAGGCGCCAACGCGCCACCCAGCTCGGTGACCACCTCGCCGCGTGGGTCCTTGGTTTGATTGAACACCGCCTCTTGGCGCCGCTGCTCCAATGCCAGCACCACTACGAGGATGATGAAGACGAAGAGCAGCCCGATCATCAGGTCAGAGGCCGAAGCCAGGTAGTTGCTTTCCGACTCCGACGCCGTGGCCGCGGGCGGGGTTGAGCGTCTGGGCGTGATCCACATGGCTCACCCCCGCTGCGGCAGCTGGCCAAACGAATCGTTCAGCGCCTCGATCGCGCCGCTCATGTTGTGGATCGAGCCATTGATGCCACTGATCGCCTTGGACAGTGCCGCATCCAGCTGTTGGTGCAGCGCCGCCACCTGGCCTGAGTAGGCGCCGACGCCCTCGCGCATCTCGGCCACTGTCTTGTGCAGTGTCTTGGAGGTGTCGTCCATGGCGCGCCGGCTGCTTTCGGTGGCGTCGCGGGTCTCGCGGGCGGTGCGCGCCAGCAGCTCGGTGACCTGCGCTATGGCCGCCAGCGCCTGAGGGGCGCGAGCCGTCAGGTCGGTGTTCACCGCCGTCATCGCCTTGCCCAACTCGGCTATCGAGGCGGTCGAGCTGCGCACGTCATTGGCCGCGCCATGCAGGCTGGCGACCAACGGTTCCCAGGTCGACGCGGTCTGCCCCATTGCCTGGACCACCACGCCGGCACGGGCCAGCCCCTCTTGGAAGCGGGCGGCACTTTCCTCGCCCTGCGTGGCCAGCCGGTGCGCCGCCTCGGCGATGGACAGCACCTCACGGCTCATCGCAGCCGTCGATGTGGCCACTGCGTCCAGCTTCGCGCTCATCACCTCGCCGAAGTTCGCCGCGTGCTCGGCCAATCGCGCCGCCGAGGTGTCGAAGGCCGCAGCCGCCTGCGCCGTCGAGCCGCCCAGCACCCCGGCAGCCGTCTGCGCGCCCTGCGTCAGCAGGTCCACTGCGCCGGTCACACCGCTGGCCCACTGGGCGCTGGCCTGCTGCGCCGCCTCGCCCAGGCGCTGCATCACGCCGGACATGGCCTTGTCGACCTGCACGCCCGCCTGCTCCAGGGTCTGCGCGCATTGCGCCACCTTGGCCTCCATCGTGGTCGCCAGGGCTTCGCCATGGCGGCTCATCGAGGCGCTGGCGCTGTCGATGCTTGTGGCCGCCTGCTCGCCGGCCGTCTGCAGGCGCATTGCGGCTCCGTCGATGCGTTCGCGCAGCGTGTCCGCGGCCCCCTGCATCGCCGTCACCAACTGCGCGCCGGCTGCTTCGGCACCTTGGGCAATGCGTTGACCGGCGTTGTCGAGCTGGCCGGAGCTGGCCGCAGCGGCGTCCAGCATCGCCCGGGCGGCCGCAGCCAAGTCTGCGCTGAAGTTGGCGCCGGATTCCCCCATGCGCGTCACCAGCTCATTGCCGGCGTCCTCGATCTGGCGCGCCGCCTCGCCCGCGCCGCTGTGCAAGCTCGAACCCGCATGGGCCAGCTGGCTGGCCAGGCCCACCAGCGCGCCCTTGAATTCCGCCATCTCCTCCCGGGTCGCCTCGGCCAGCCGCCGGGCGTGCTCATGGGCCATGCGGTCCAGACTCTCCTGGTTGATGGTGCCGATGCGCTCGGTGAGCGTGTCCAGCGCACGCACCAGCTGCTGCGTCATCGCCTCGAAGCGTGGCGCCAGCGCGCTGTCGATCGCCGTGCCCATCGACACAGCCAGGTCGGTGGAAAAGCGCTTGAACGAAGCCGTCTGCTCTTCTGTCACCGCGTGCAACTCCTGGGCGGTGCCCAGTAGCTCCTCGGTCAGCTTCTTCTGCTCGTTGAGCACCTCGGTGGCGGCCAGGCCATTGGCGTGCTGTGCCGTCAGCTTCTCCTGCATCGCACCGAAGAGGCTGAACTGTGCGGTCACCGCCCTCTCGCTGCCGGTAAAGGGTGCCAGGCGGTCCAGCTCGTTCAGAACGTCGTCGCAACACCGCTCCAGCCTGGCCATCTGCCACTTGGCCGCGATCGTCCATGCCACGGAGGCCGCCAATCCGGCCAGCGAGGTGACGAACTTGCCTCCCGCCGTGCGCAGCAGCTCGCGGGTCGCCTCCAGCAGCGTCTGGCCGCCACCCTGACCGGCGAGGGCGGCCGTGGCGCCAGCCAGCGCCAGGGTCAGGAACAGGAAGGTGAACAACAGGCCGATGCCCACCAGCAGGTTCGGTACCGCCTCGGCCATGTTCAGGTTCAACCGGCCCATCAACAGACGCGGTGGCGTCCACAAATCGCGAGGTGAACCCATGAAGACCGCCCGCGGGCCGTGCTGCGTGGACAACCAGACCACGCGTGCGGCCGTCTCGCGCCAGACCTCTTGCAGGCCCGGAAAGGTTCCCAAGGTGCCCGTCGCCGAGAGGCTGACCTGTTGGACCTCCAGCGATTTCACCTTCTTCAGTTCGCCCGCGAGCTTGCGCAGCTCCTGCTTCAGCTGGCACAGAGGGCGGTAGTACCAGAACAGCCCCAGGAGTAGGGCGATCCCAAGGATGGCCCCTGCGATGTAGAGGATCTTCGGGTCTTCGGCCCACGTGACCACGAAGAATCGTTCCAGCGAGGCCAGGAAGCCCTTGTCGTTGGTGTCCAAATCACTCTCCCATTCTTCTTGATTGCTGTCTGCGCCGCTGGCGCTGCGTTCAAAGACGTTGTCGTTTCCGACCGCCTCAGGAGGCTCCGGGTGCGCGGGTGCGGGTCATGTCTGGTCGTTGGGCAGGCCCTGTGCCGCCGCCTGCTGCCAAGCCCGCCCCGCCGGTGTCAGCCGATAGCGTTGCAATCGACTGTTCGGCTTGTCCGGAAGCGTCATCTCGACCAGGCCGCGGTCGATGGCCGGGAGCAGGAAGGCCTGGCCGAAGTGGTTGCGGTCACGCAGCCCCAATGCGTCCATCAGCTCCTGTCGGGAGTGTTCGCCGCTGAAGGCCCGAACCAACGTGCCGACTTGCTGGGTGACTTGCTGGGTGACTTGCGGGGTGACCTGCTGGGCGCCCTCCCCGGCCGCCGGCCGGCGCACAACCACGCGGAACTGGTTGGCCGCCACCTCGTCGATCAGATCGATGGCGGGCCAGTCGCGCAGCGCGCGTGGGATGCCGGTGCCCAGGCCGCGGTAGGGCAGCAGGTGCACCGCGTGTTCGGTGAGCGTGGGATTGCGGCGGTTGGTGGCGCCGCGGCGAATGGCCTCGGTGCTCAGGCTGTCGGGCAGGTGGCCGGGGCTGATGATCTCCAGGCGGTCGGCGAAGACCATCAGGCGGATCGATGCGCTGGTGAAGTGGTCGCGGTGGATCAGCGCATTGACCAGCAGCTCCTCCAGCGCCTGCTCCGGGATCTCCAGCTGGCCGAGGGTGTTGAAGCCGCGGTCGCCCTGCACATGCCGCAGGTTTCGGCGGATGAAGGCAAAGCTGCGCTGGTACTGCTCGGGCAGCGTGCCGTCGATGTCCTCGCTGTCCAGGTAGCGGGTGTCGGTCAGCGCCGTGCCGGGGAAGCACACCGCCTTGACCACCAGGGCCGGGCGCAGGCGCTGCGGGCGCTGGCCGAACAGCAGCAGCCCTGCCAGGTTCAGCTCGCCGCCGTCGCTCAGACCCAGGTTCTGCAGCAGCTGCTCCAGGCCTTGGCCGGCGTACTCAGGGCGCTGGCCGAAGCGGCGCTGGAAGTAGGCGGTGAAGGCCTTCTCGTCGATGTCCGCCGGTGAACTGCCGGCCACCGGCACGCCATCGGCGTAGACCAGGCCCGAGCGCTGGAACATGCGCTGCATTTCCTCCCGCGCGGTCACATGGCGCTTGTCCGCGCCCTGCTTGACCCAGATGCGGCCCTGGTGGTCCACGTAGGGCTTGGCGAGGCCGTCGGGCACGCTCACCACCATCACCAGGCCGCGGGCGGTCTGCACGTTTTCGGTCAGCGGGTGCACCGGCGGGCGCAGGTGCTGGCTGGCGGCGTTGCTGAGCAGCTGGTTGAGGCGCCGCACCGCCGCGGCGTCCAGCCCGGTGACGCTGCCATCGTCGGCCACGCCCAGCATCAGCTGGCCCCCGCCGCTGTTGGCCAGCGCCGCCAGTTCGGCCGCCACGCTGTCGGCGTTGGTTTCGTCGCGCTTGAACTGGTGCCGGCTGTCCTCGCCGCGGGCCAGTATTTCCAGCAGTTCCGTTTCGGTCATGACCCCGCTCCTGTGCTCGGATGTCGCGTCTACTCCGCCCTCACACCAACCGCGTGCGCCCCGTCAGCAGCTCTTGCATCATTCCCTGCTTGAGCGCCCGGGTTTTCTCGCGACGGGCTTCCAGGGCTACCAATTCGGCGTCCATGTCGGATAGGACATTCGCTATTGCGTTTTGCTCACCACGCGATGGAAGTTTGAGTAGCAGGTCTTTGATAAGCCCCGTATTCAGATTCATCTGGGACCCAGTTTGCCCATGCCTTGACCAATCTGGCTCTACCCACTTGAGCACGTAGTAGATAAAGAGTTGCTCAGCATCAAGGTCATCCATCACGACAAATCCGTCATGAATGCAGACGTCAATCTTTGTAATGACCGGCCGACCAACTGTCGCACAGATACTCATGATCAGGCTCCCGGCAGGAACAAACCTGCTATGCTTCACGCCAAGAGGAGAAAGTCTTTGGCTAGTTTCTAGAAGAAACTTTCCAGCTCCCGTGATATCTGATATGCGGACCCAGCCGATGGCGGATCCATCATCGAACCAAACTGGACTGTCAATTGGTCTAGGTGATGCGCCACGCTGAATTCCTGCAATATCCCCCAGCCGCCTCACCTCCCACTCCCCCTCAAACCCCGGCAACCGCGTCTTCCCCGTCAACAGCTGCTGCGCGGCCTGCTTGAGGTCGCGCTTCTTGGCGATGAGGCGATCCAGGCCGGACAGGAGGGCGTCGATGTCGGAGAGGGCGGCGGCGATGGCGCGCTGCTCGGAGATGCCTTTGGGCGCGAGAATTCTGAAAGAGCGCAGGGTAGCTATCGGGATCTCTTGCAGAGCGGACCCGTTCATTGAATTCTCAAGTTGACGCCGAGTTTCCCTAGAAGAAATTGCCTGACGGATGAATTCGGGCGACCAGCCGGACTTCACCGCAATAAGTGCCACACCTCTGGTAAGATTTGCGCCTTCTAGTTCGTCGTCGACGATGCCAACATCTCCGACCTTACCACGTAGCGGCATGACCAAATCTCCTGATCGGAGTATGGTTCGTCGATATGATTCGCTAATTTCTTGAGAAGTCGTTATGAGATCGGACTTATTAATCTGACCGCCATCAATGTCAACCACTCGAAGACATTTAACACCGTTGACGACTCGTGGACCAGTCTGAACGATTCCATAGGAAATTGGTCGCTGCGGGTCTGTGATATCAGCCAAAGCCACAACCTCCCAATTATCGGGAATCGCGCCTTTGTCTAAGTGCTTGAGGTCGGACATTACTTCCACGAGGACCCCATTTGCGCGAGATGTTTTTCTACCCGAGCAGTGAGTGTCGCCACCTCATCTGAGAGTTGCGCCATCGGCGAGGCATAGCGCTCCGCCAACTCCCGAACGCGCCCGGTCAGCGACTGCGAAACCCGATCCAGCTCCGCCCCCACATCCGCCGCAATCCGCCCCATCCATTTGTCACCCACCACCAGCGCCCGCACATCCGCCTCGGTCAGCGTGTCACAACGCGCCAACGCGGCCGCATCCAGCGCGGCGTCGGCTTCCCGGGTCTGCTTTTTCAGCGCAGCGATGCGCTCCGTCTGGGCGAGCCATTGCTTGAGGATGGCGAGTTCTGCGGCACCTTCGGGATCACGGCCGATTTCCTTGATGCGGTCCTTCACGGCCGCGGCGGTGATGCTGTCGTAGCCGGAGAACACCGCGTCGTCCCCGCTGTGCTCCTCCTCCAGCTCGGCCAGCGCGGCCTGGGCGGCTTCCAGGTCGGCCTGCAGGGCCTCCAGCGCGGCCTGCTCTGCTGCCAGGTAACGCGCCACGATCAGCGGCTTGGGCAGCAGGTCGCAGGCCCAGCCGCGGTCCTTGCTGCGGCCCTTTTTGTCCGTCTCGACGAGGCGGCGCGGCCGCGCCACCCAGCCGTCGGCGGCGATCAGGTAGGCGTCGTCCTGCATCGTGGCGGCCCAGAAGTTCATCAGGTGCTGGTAGACGTCGTAGGCGTCCAGCAACGGCACCGGGCGGAAGGCGGCCAGCAGGCTTTCGGACAGCTCCGCGATCAGCGCCTTGGGGTGCGCCCCGACGCCGTAGCCGCTCAGCACCGGCATCACGGCGGCCTGCCAGTCGGCCAGGCGCTGGCTGGCGCCCTGGCGGAAGGCGACGAACTCGGCATGGCCCAGGATGGCGGGCTTCACCTGCGCCAGCGGCAGGCGCAGCTGGGCATAACCGGGCCGGCCGGCGGACTCGAACAGCGCGGCGCGCAGGCCGGGCATCACGCGCCAATAGGGGGCGAGCTTGCTGTCGGCCGCGTCCAGGTCCCGCTCCGGGATGCCGCCGCGCAGGTGGGCCTCGATGTCGTGCAGGTCCTCGCTTTCGCTGCTGTCGATGTAGCGCGGCAGGTTGAGGTTGTAGTCGTTCTTCGCGTCCGCAATCTCGTCCACGCCGACCAGGCGCGCATAACGCGGCGTGTCGATCTGGCGGGTGAAGGTGTCGACGATGCGGTGGATGTCCTGCTCGCGCAGGCGGTTCTTGTTGCCGTCCTTCAGGCAGCCCTTGGACGCATCGATCATGAAGATGCCGCGCCGGGCGGCGGCGTTCTCCTTGTCCAGCACCAGGATGCAGGCAGGGATGCCAGTGCCGTAGAACAGGTTGGCAGGCAGGCCGATGATGCCTTTCAGGATGCCCGAGCGCACCAGCTGCCGGCGGATCACCGCCTCCGCATTGCCGCGGAACAGCACCCCGTGCGGCAGGATGCAGGCGGCCTTGCCGCTGCCCTTCATGCTGCGGATGATGTGCAGCAGGTAGGCGTAGTCGCCCTGCTTGGTGGGCGGCACGCCCCAGGCGAAGCGCTGGTAGGGGTCGGCCTCGGGCGTCAGGCCGGCGCCCCAGGACTTGTCGGAAAACGGCGGGTTGGCCACCACGTAGTCGTAGCTGCGCAGCTGCTCACCGTCCTTGAACTTGGGGTTGGCCAGCGTGCTGCTGCCACCCAGCACGTTGGCCGTCGGGAAGTCGTGCAGGATCATGTTCATCCGTGCCAGGCCGGCGGTGGTCACGTCCTTCTCCTGCCCTTCCAGCGTGATGTGCCGGCCCGCCTCGGCCGCCACCTTCAGCAACAGCGAGCCGGAGCCGCAGGTCGGGTCATACGCGGTGGTGGAGGCACGGGTGTTGTCCGGCGAAATGCCCAGCACCTTGGCGATCACCCGGCTCACTTCGGCCGGGGTGTAGAACTGGCCCTTGCTCTTGCCACTCTCGGTGGCGAAGTGGCGCATCAGGTACTCGTAGGCGTCACCGAGGATGTCGTCGTGCTCGGCGCGGTGGTCCGAGAAGTCCAGCTCCGGCTTCTGGAAGATGCCCACCAGGTTGGTCAGCCGGTCGACCATCTCCTTGCCCTGGCCGAGCTTGTTCGGGTCGTTGAAGTCCGGAAAGTCGCTGCGCGCCAGCCGGGCATTGGCGTCGATCAGCGGCTGGATGATCTGGGTGTTGATGCGGTCACCGATGTCGCTGCGGCCCTTGAGCGCCACCATGTCCGCAAAGCCGGCCCCGGCCGGAATGACCACCGGCGGCGCGAAGTCGTCCGAGTCCGCGTACTTGTCGCTGATGTACTTGATGAACAGCATGAACAGGACGTAGTCCTTGTACTGGCTGGCATCCATGCCGCCACGCAGTTCATCGCAGGAGGCCCAGAGAGAGGAATAGAGGTCGGATTTCTTGAGGGGCATGTCGGCAGCACTGCAGCGGGAGGGTCGGCGCCGGGCCGCGAACCTCCCTGGATCGCGCTGCGCTGCGCCGTTGCAGGCATGTTACCGGCGGGCTGCACCGTCCCGGCTGGGCGGCGCCGCGGGCGACATGAGACATCCTGCCGTGAACACCACCCGCGGCCCGATGCCCCGCGGGCAGCGAGCCAGCCGCTACGCCGCCACGTCCTCGATGCGCGTCAGGTCGTCCTCCCCCTCCACACCGGCCATGCTGCCCAGCAGCCGGGTGTAGTGCAGCAGCACCTCCTGCAGCGCCTCCAGCTCGCCGCGGAAGACCAGCCGCTGCGCCGGCTCCTGAAACGCCCCGCCCAGCGCCAGCCGGTGCCAGCGGGCGGTGAAGGGCCGCACCTTCTGGTTCAACACCACGATGGCGATCTTGGCGAACTCCCGGGCGTGCCGGCCACCGGGGGCCTTCAGGATCTCCCGCGTCAGCCCGAACAGCCGGTACACCGAATCCAGCGCCGCCTGCTCGTCCCCGTCGTCGCGGGGCAGCGGCTGCGTGGTGATGCGCGTGACCAGCTCGATGTACAGCGCCCAGGCGGCTTCCTTGTCCTGATCACTGGGCTTGAACTCGGCATTGAGCACGCCGACATTGATCTTCAGGCTCGACAGGCTCCACTGATCGAGCAGCTCGCGCCATTTCATGGTCTGGTCCTCTGGTGAGCTTCGTCGCCGGCATTGTGGCGCCAAGAGGTGCGCCGGTGCGGCCGCTGCCGTCTGGCCGGAAGGCTGCCGGATCCGCGAGAATCCCGCCAAAGCGGCAAGGGAAGCGGAGATGACAACGGACACGGGCGGCGGAGGCGGAGGCGGAGGCACGAATGGGGACCTGCTGGATGTGCGGGTGTTCATCAGTTATCCGCGGGGTGGCTCGGCGCACAGCTGGGCCGAGCGCCTGCAGGCCGAGCTGGACGCCCGCCACGCCGAGGCCTGGCGGGACGAAACCGACATCGACCAAGGTGACGCCAATTGGTACGAGCGGATCCGCCGCGCGCTGGACCGGGCCGATGTGGTCGTCTGTGTGCTCGATGCGGCGAGCGACCGCTGCCGCTGGCAGCAGCGTGAAATCCTTTACGCCGACCGGCTCACCACCCCCGTGCTGGTGCTTCGCACCGCCGACGTGGCGCCGCCCCTTGCCCTGATCGAGAAGCAGCCGGTCGAAGTCCGCCGGGTCGAGGAGGCGCCACGGGCCTGGGCCCACCTCGCCGAACAGATCGCAGCGCTCCAGCCCCAGGCCAGCCGATCAGCGGACCCCCAACCCATCGACGCCGCTCGCCAGCGTGAACTGAGCTGGCTGCAGGACCTGCTGCACGGTGACCTGTCGGACCGCGAGGCCCGCTACATCGAAATCGCCGCGCGGGAGAGCCGGGCGCCCGGCGCCGAGCGGGCCCTGAAGGGCCTGCGCATGCCCACCAGCCTGCTGTTTGAGGCCTTTGGCGTGAACATCCGGCCCGGCGCGCCGGCTCAGGAGGCGGCCACGAAGCCCTATGACGACGTGCTCGCAGCCTACCGCGATCTGCCCCGCCGGCCGGTCAAGCGTGCGGTGGTGCTGGGCGAGCCGGGCGCGGGCAAGACCTTTTCGCTGGAACGCATTGCCTGCGAAACCGCGCGCGCCGCACTGCGCAACCCCGCGGCGCCCCTGCCCCTGCTGGTGCGACTGGGCCTGTGGACCCGCGACGAGCCGCTCCAGGCCTTCATCGAGAGCCAACTCGGCGACCTGGGCCGTGACTTCCTGCGCCTGCGCGATGCTGGCCGGGCGGTGCTCCTGCTCGATGCCGCCAACGAGATTCCCCCCGGGCAGCGCCGCGACAAGGCCCAGCAGATCCGCCGAATGGCGGAGGACGACCGCTTTGCCGCGGTGCTGCTGAGCTGCAGGGCGCGGGACTTCGAGGCGGACCTGCAACTCCCCTTCGACCGCCTGACCCTGCAGCCCTTGACCCCGCCGCAGATCCACCGGTTCATCCGCGCCGCGCTGGCTGTCGGGCTCGATCCGGCAGAAGCCGAGCCACTCGCCGAAGCCTGCTTCTGGCGCATCGCCGGTGGTGAGACTTTGCGAGAGTTCTGGCGCACCTGGGAAGAAGCGGGTGCCACGTTTGACCTGTTCTGGACCGCCGATGCGGTGCCCAAGTCGGACCCGACCGTGATCACCAAGACCTCCGGCGAGCAGGAACGACGATGGCGCGAAGCACGCTCCACCCGCGGCCTCCTGCGCCTAGCCGGCAACCCTTACCTGCTCGAAATCATGATGCGCCTCCCGGCCATCCCGCCGAACCGGGCGCAACTCTTCGCTGGCTTCATCAGGGTGCTGCACCAGCGTGAGCTCGAAGCACGGGATCGGCGGCACGAGCAGACCCCGGATTTCGGCGCTTGGCGGGCGGCCTTGGTGGCCCTGGCAGAGGCACTGCAGCGCGCGGACGGGCGGCCAGGCGGGGGCGACAGCACACAAACCGCGCTGGCGCTCGCCGACTGCCCCTCGTCACTATCCGCGACGCTGATCGACTTCTCAATCGACGCCAGCGTGCTGCAACGCGTGGGCGACAGCCTGCGCTTCACTCACCAGCTGCTGCAGGAGTCCCTGGCCGCCGACGTGTTGCTGGACGCTGCGAAGACAGGCAGTCGGCCGGCCAGCGACTTCTGGCCCCAGAGCCGCTGGTGGCAGCGCAGCGGCTGGGAGGTGGTGGCCGAGATCGCCGCCGAGGCCTGCGAAGGCGACGTCCCCGCGCAGCTGGCGTTGATCCGCTGGCTGGCGCTGGACCATCCAGGCCTGGCTGCGGATGTCTGGCTGCACATCGATCGCCCTGCTTTGCCGCCGGATCTTCTGAGCCAGACGGCAGCGCAGTGGCGCCCCCGGCTGACCGACGTGGTGGCAGAACCGGCCCCGGCTGCGCGCGCTGCCATCGGCCGTTGGCTGGGCCTGCTCGACCTGGATGACCGCCGCGGCGTAGGCCTGGGTTCTGACGGCCTCCCGGACATCGACTGGGTCGAATTTGACGACTGCCTATCGTTCACGTACCAAGGTACCAAGCATCCTGGACTACCGCCCTTTGCGCTTTCGCGCCATCTCGTTACCAACCGACAGTTCCAAGCGTTCGTTGATTCACCTGACGGATATGCGGCACCTCGGTGGTGGTCTGATGTGCATGACCAACTGAAACCCTCCCTTAGACCAGCCACATGGCCTGAGGCAAACTGCCCACGTGAGAACGTCAATTGGTTCGAGGCGGTAGCATTCTGCCGCTGGCTCACAGAGCATCTTCACAGATCTGGCCGCCTTCCGCTCAGCCAAGTAATTTCGTTGCCAACTGAGCACCAGTGGGAGCGCGCTGCGAGAGGTCGTCGCGGATTGCCTTTCCCAAACTCTGGGGTCTACATCATCGAATCGATCAACTACGAAGAGCGCAACTCAATAGGCGCGGGAACCTCCCTCCTGAGAACCTGTGCTGTTGGTCTGTATCCACAAAGCGCCACGCAAGAGGGCGGTTTGCTCGATATGTTGGGGAACGTCAGTGAATGGTGCTCCGATACGTACAGTCCGAAGCTTGAATCGGATGGTATTCGATTGTCGCTTGCCGCACGTGTGCACCGCGGAGGCTGTTGGAACTCCTCGCCAGTGAGAATGAGCACATTGGCTCGTGACTTGCACTCGCCCCTTGGCCGGCACAACGGCCTCGGTTTCCGGGTGTGTCGAACATCCCCATCCGAATCGCGTGCCTCTGGTCGCTGACTCGCGTTGCGTCACGCCATCCGTCACCTCGGATAAAGCTACGACGCCCTGTGCAGCGGCCGCATCCCCTTCGCCGAGTTCGACACCAGTGTGCGGGGCTCGATCCACACCCGGAAGGCCGACCGGCACGGTGGGCTGCGTGCCCATGTGCTGGCGCCCTTCATCCTGCCTCCGAGGTGCCACCCGAAGGGCTCTGCCGGCGACTGGAAATACGCGCCCGCCGCTGCGCGGCGCGGTCAGTGAACAGCCTTCTAGCGTTCAGCGGCCAGCGGCGCCCGCGGGCTGCGATTCAGGCGGGGATACGCGACAAACCCGAAAACCGACATTGTTAGTCCAATCGTCGGGGTGGAAGTCGGCGCCAACCGACACCCGCAGTTCTTTCGGGTAGCTGCCCCAGGAACCGCCTCGCAGTACATAACTGCGGTCCGGGTCCGCCGCCTTCGGATCTGCAGGCAACTTGTCGCTCATGTAGGCGGACAACGTCCATTCCCAAACACTGCCCGCGGTGTCGTGAAGCCCAAATGGATTGGGGGCGTAACTGCCTGCCGGTGCAATGCGGTGAGCGAATCGGGAATCACACCCAACACAGTTCGCCCGAGGTGGCCGGCCGGGCCGCTCCTTCGGGAGTTCGGGCCCCCACCAGAAGGCGGCTTCCTGGCTGCCGGGGCGACCGGGAGCACGGGCGACGTACTCCCATTCCTCTTCGGTCGGCAGCCGCCAAGTTCGGCCCGTCAATTCTCCCAGCCATTCGGTGTAGGCCGTTGCATCGTCATGACTCACATTGACGACCGGGATATCGCCGGTTCGCCAATTCCAATCGCTTACGTCTGGCGCCAACTCGGGGTAGCTGGGCTTCACCACTCCCTTCGACAGAGTTCGACGGCGTTGCCAGACGGCGTAGTCGTACTCAGCGAGCGTCACCTCGAACTGGCCGAAGGCGGTGCAAGGCTCGGACATCTGGCGCAGATCGACACGACGCCAGGTCTCGCCGGGACGGCACTTGATCGCTTCCTTGTCGTCCCGGCCGGGTTTGCAGCCATAGTCGAACTCTCCCAGGGGGATGTCCACCGTGCGTGGAATCGGTGGGGAGCGCCAGCCCCAACGGAGCGTCATCACGATGTCCTGGGCTTCGTCGGTCGCAAGCCACTCCGCTGTCGCATGGCGGATCGGGTACTGCACAAGAAGCCCCGCCAACAAGAGCGCAACCGTCCACAGCCCTGCCACACGAGCCAGCGCCGGGCGCCGCGCGCTTTTCAGGTAGGCCAGCTCCGCCTCGCTGGCCATGAAGCGCACCGCGTCATACCGGTGCAGCAGCCTGCGATCGGGGCCGTTCAGGAGCCGGTCGGCGGCGCCCGTGGTCGGCCAGGCCTGCGCCTCCTGCCGCAGGTTCTGCCGCAGCAGGTCGCGGTCCTTGTGTGCCGCCAGGTACTCGACCAGGCGGGGCCAGTAGGGTTGTGGCGGGCCGCCGGCCGGGCCGGGCGGGCGGCTGCGCAGCAGGGCTTCGTGGATCAGGTCGACGCGGCGGTGTCGGCCGCCCGGCTGCGCTGGCCCGAGAGGGCGCCCAGCAGCTGCTGGCCGCGGGCCAGGTCGGCGGCCTGGAAGCCCTGCCCGGCCTGCCGGCAGGCCTGCAGCCAGGTGAGGGACTGGCGGGTGTGCCGGCCTTCCGGGTGAAAGTGCGCCAGCGCCGAGAGCAGCTCCAGCGCGCCGCGCCGCATCGGGCTGCGGGCATCGCCCAGGCCCGCCAGCAGGCGGTCGGCCTCGCTGGCCAGAAGGCCGCCCAGGCGGCCGAGGGCGTCGTACTCCGCCAGCGTCAGCACGCCGGGCGCAGCGGGCGCACCCCGCGGGCGGCGCAGCCAGAGGGTTTCCATCGCGTGCTGCAGCAGCGGCAGCGCGGCGGCGGGGTCGTCTTCCGCGTCGTCCAGCAGGGCCTGCAGCAGCTCCGGCTGCACGGTCAGCCGGCCCAGGCGGGCGGGGGCCGTGATGGCCTGGGCCAGCCCTGCCCGGCCCATCGGCGTGAGGGTGAAGGGGCTGGTCAGCGTGTTGAGCAGGCCGGCCAGGCGCGGCAGGTCTTCGGCGATGCGGTGCTGGTAGTCGCTGCGGCAGGTGCTGACCAGGTGCAGCGGGCTGGCCGGGGCGGTGAGTGCCTCGGTGAGCAGCAGATCCAGCCGGGCGCGGGCGCTGGCGCTGCTGAGGGTGAACAGCTCCTCGAACTGGTCGATCACCAGCAGCACGCCGATGGGGCGCTGGCCGAGGGCGTCGCGCAGCCACAGGCGCAGGGTTTCGGGCGGGCCGTGGCGCAGCTTCTCCAGCAGGTCGAGCGACTTCTCCTTCAAGGCAGGCGCCAGCACCTCGGCCAGCGACACCAGCGGGTCGTTGCCGGGCAGCATCGGCGCGGTGACGGCCCAGTCGTCCAGCCCGGTGCGGGCGGAAAGGGCCCCCTGCTCGGCCAGCGGCAACAGGCCGGCGCGCATCAGCGAGGACTTGCCCGAGCCGCTGCCGCCGACGATGTGCAGCCAACGGCGGTACGGCGTGCTGCTGCCAGCCAGCGCCTGGGCGGGCGCGCCCTTGCCTTCGAGCAGCGCGATGGACGGAATGTCCGGCGTGCGGCCCAGCAGGTTCAGCGCGGCCAGCACCTCCCGCTCGCGGCCGAAGAAGCGCCGGGCCTGCTCCTTCTGGAACGATGCCAACCCCACCCAGGGGCAGACGTCGGGCGGCAGCAGCGCCTCGGCCGGCGGGCCGTCGTCGGCCACAGCGCCCACGCCGGCCAGCGGGCGGGTCAGTGCCTCGACCAGCGCGTCGGGCGGCGCCTCCTCCTCCTCCCACCTCACCCCCTGCAGCAGGCCGAGGAAGGGCAGCGTCGCCAGGTCCGGCGCGCCGGGCAGCAGCACCGGCACGATCTGCGGGCGCTCCTGCGCCTCCTGCGCGCCGAAGTGGCGGTTCAACACGGTGGAGGTTTCCGCGCCCACCCAGCGCCCCAGCCCGCGCGGGCCGAGCAGCACGACGAAGCGCCGGCAGCCCTGCAGTGCCTCGCCCAGCGCATCCAGCCAGTGGTCGCTGGCGCGAAGCGAGGCGTCATCCTTGAAGACGGTCAGCCCCCGGGCGAGCAAGGCCTGGTGCAACAGGTCCGCCTGCGCCAGGTGGATGGCGCGGTGGTAGCTGATGAAGACGTCGGGCCGCTGCGGCTCTCCCATGCTCTTCCCTTCGGTTTGCGGGAGATTCTCGCGGATGATTCAGTTCGGGAGAAGCCTGCACGATGTCATCCACCGCCCCAACGACGGACCCGGACCAGAAGGTGGCCTGGCTGGCGCAGATCCACTACCCCGGTGAGGCCGTGATCGGCCTGCTGCTCTACGTGAAGCTGTCGATGACCGGCAACGAATCGGAGTTCCTGCGCAACCATCGGCGCGAGCACCCCGACTTCCCGCACGAGAGCACCGCACAACAGCTCTTCAGCGAAACCCAGTTCGAGGCCTACCGATCACTGGGCGAGCATGTGGGGCGAGACTTGTTTGCCGGCCACCTCCTCGACAATCTCGCGCCAGCCGACGTGGGGGCGTGAATCCGGAGACTGGCCGGGGCGCTGCAACCCCAACGGACGGAAGAGGCCCGCCCTCTGGACTGAAGCGCTGCTTCCATACCGGACAGCCAAACCAGGGGTCGGATGGGTTGTGGTCCGGGTTGATCAACGCAGTTCATGGGGCCGTCGTCCTGTTCAGGCCGGCGACTTGTCCGGGGCTTGAGGGTGGCAATCCGTCGTCAAACGCTGTGCGGCATTGCCCCCGCAGACACGCTGCGCATACTGGAGAGGCTTTCTGCGGGCATCGTGCCTGCCAAGCCTTTGGGTCGGTCTCACCGGCCTGGAGTCCAGCTCCGCTGGCGTCGCAGTCGTCACCTGCCTTGATGGGGTTGCGCTGGGTGCGCAGCCTTCGAGGCACCGGTGTCGCCGCGGTGCCCGGTCCCTGAGGGCTGGCGCTGCCTGCCCTCTTCTTCCCTGGCGGGGAACCTCGAGTTCCCTGCGGAGCCCTGGTGTTCCCGCTCCTCCGAGGAGAACACCATGTCCCTTCATCCCGTGCCTGCGCCGATGGCGCTGTGCGTTCTGCTGGGCGGCAGCGGGCTGCCGTTACCAGTCCAGCGGACCGAGCGTCCCCTGGCCGCGCTGCTGACGGCTCGCCCGTCGGTTTCGCCGGCTCGTATGTGGCCTCGCAGCTGGCCCAGTGGTCGACGGCTCTGGCGACTGCACCCCTTCGTCCGCCCGCCCTGGCGCGAACGGGCGATCGCGGTGGTGCCGGCGCCCCAGGCGTTCGGCACCTGATGGTCCCGCCCCGATCCGGCAGGGTCGGGTGCGGTACTTCGGCCTGGGCGGCAACGCCTCGGTCAATGGTGTGGACCTCGCCTTCGGGTGGGGTTCACCTGCGTTCCGTCGAATCGACGACGGCCCCAGCCACGGGAGAAGCGGTCTGCCATGGTGCAGAGGCGCCCTCCCCCACAGGAGCGTTGCATGCCCCTTGAGAGTGTTCCCCCACGCCCCCCGCGCTCGGCCCTGCGCAAGGAGGAAGAGCGCGTCTGGGTCGGCTTCTATCAGCGCGTCGGTCGTGACCCCGCCATGGCGGCGGATGTCATGGCCCAGCTGGAGGTCGACGCGTTGATGAAGCGCCAGCATCTGGGTCTGTACCTGCGCTGCAAGGCGGCCCAGCGCCGGCACAAGGAGCGCCAGGCCCGCCACAAGCGGGCGGGGCTCTGGCTGCGCAGTTCGCTGCGCACGGTGCTTCTGGAGCCGGTTCTGGCACTGGTGCAGTTCCTGGCCAACGGCCGCGAACTGCTGCTGGCCAGTCTGCCGCCCCCCAAGGCAGAGCCAGCCAGCCCGCAGGCGCGCCGCCTGGCCCGCCAGCCGGGTTACGCGGCGGCACGAGCGGGCTTCGAGCAGGAAGGTGGCCCGGCCGCCCCGTCCCGCCCTGGCAGGCATCCTGGGGTTGTGGCCCCTGGTGATCGCGAGGCGGCCTGATCGGCAGCCTCCCGAGGTTTCCGGCGATCGCCTGGCGTCTGCGCAACCCGCAGCGCCAGCGGTCGGCTGGAATCCTTTCCAGCCAGAACTTCAGGAGGACAGGGGTCGCTGAGAAATGCAGTTGGACCACTCCCGGTCGATCAGCCAGTGCAGGAACTGGGTGTCGCGCGAGGTGCCCCAGTAGTAGGCCTTGCAGCGCGAGACGTAGGCCTTCAGATCGCCAGTGGTGCGCACGTCCTCCGGCTCGAAGCCGGTGATCTCCGTGAAGCGCGCGATCTCCGGGCGCGTGAGTCGGATGGAGGATCCCAGGCGCAGCATGTTCTGGCTCGTCAAGGGTGAAGGTCCTCCGATGATGGTGCTGAGCCGGCTTACGCGGGCCAGTTCCTCGGCCGGCGCGGACGGAATATTTCCAGTTGACTTGGTATGACAGGCCAGTCGGCCTGGAGTCTCACCCGACAGGGCCAACCTGTCCTTTTCTTCCACCCACCTTGCAGCCTCGGGGCCTGGCCCCTGGGGCCGGTGCTCTCAGGTTTGCAGACATGAACCTTTGGAGCACAAAATGAACTTCGAACAGATCAGCCGCGACGCCCTGGTGGCGGCGTTGTTGTCACCGACCGCTGCGACAGGAATCGATGGGGATGTCGGCACCGCGCCGATTGTCCGGGACGGCCTTCCACCGCGATGGAGACTGAAGCAAGCCGACCGAGATCAACTGCTCAGGCAACGGTTGAGCATCGCCCGGGAACTGCTCTTGCGGGACCTGGCAGCGCAAATGCACCGCGGGCCGGTGCTGGATTCACCGAGCACCCTGCGTGAATGGCTGCGGCTGCGCTGCGCGGGGCTGGAGCACGAGGTGTTTCTCGCGCTGTTCCTGGACACCCACCACCGCCTGTTGGTTGCCCAGGAGCTGTTCAGGGGCACCTTGACGCAGACGTCGGTCTACCCGCGCGAGCTGGTCAAGGAGGCGCTGAGGCACAACGCTGCCGCGCTGATCGTGGCGCACAACCACCCCAGCGGTCAGGCCGAACCCAGCCGGGCCGACGAGTACCTGACGCAGTCGCTCAAGACCGCGCTGGCGCTGGTGGATGTGCGGTTGCTGGATCACTTCGTGGTGGGGTGCGATGCCATCGTGTCGTTTGCGGAAAGGGGGATGGTTTGACCGTGACGCGTCTCGCGGGTGCGCCGTGCGCTGGTCCTGACAGACCAACACGGCGTCTTGCGAGATTCGGACCTTGCCCTTCCACCGCACCCTCACCGTTTCGAGCCGGGGAAAGGACCATTGCGCCTGCGCTCATCCCAACAGCAATGCACACAGCAGCAATCGCCTTCAGCGCGCCTCAGTCGGCGCCGTAACACACCAAGTCAGCCCCCGCAGCCCGGCCAGCAGGTGGCGCGTGAAAGATCCGGGCTAGGCTGGATCCGCTCGGAAAAAAATCTCTCGGTATTGTCTGTGGATCGCTACGTCTGAGCGGTCAGCGCCTGGTACCGGTCCCATGCTCTGGATGCTCCGTTTGCCCGGTTGCGATGCGAAGTGCCACTCGACATCGTCAGTCGCATCAGAGCGGTTGTCTCACCATGGCAGCCCGCATGCCCAACCGCCCTGCCGGCCTCGCGGCACGCCTGATCTGCGGTGGCAAGTCGATTGGCAAGCTACGCCAACCGTCAGTTATTGTGCCGAGACCCACTCGGGCACGGCCAGAAACAGATCCGCCTCCAGGCCGTAGTCGGCCACGGAGAAGATCGGGGCCTCTGGATCCTTGTTGATCGCCACGATCACCTTGCTGTCCTTCATGCCGGCCAGGTGCTGGATGGCACCCGAGATGCCGCAGGCCACGTACAGCTGCGGTGCAACGATCTTGCCGGTCTGGCCCACCTGCCAGTCGTTGGGGGCGTAGCCGGCGTCCACCGCGGCGCGGCTGGCACCCAGGGCGGCACCCAGCTTGTCGGCCAGCGGGGTCAGCACCGCGTTGAACTTCTCGCTCGAACCCATGGCGCGGCCACCGCTGACGATGATCTTTGCAGCGGTCAGCTCCGGGCGGTCCAGCTTGGCGATCTCGCTGCCCAGGTGCTGGCTCTTGCCACTGTCGACCACCGCGGCGATCAACTCGACCGCGGCGCTGCCACCGGAGGCGGGGGCGGCGTCGAAGCCGGTGGCTCGCACCGTGGCGACCTTGATCGCGTCGGCGCTCTGCACCGTGGCGATGGCGTTGCCGGCGTAGATCGGGCGCTCGAAGGTATCCGAACTGACGACCTTGATGATCTCGCTGATCTGGCCCACATTGAGCAGCGCGGCCACGCGCGGGGCAACGTTCTTGCCGCCGGCGGTGGCCGGAACGAAGATGTGGCTGTAGCCGGAGGCGATGGCGACGACCTGCGCGGCGACGTTCTCGGCCAGACCGTGGGCCAGGCTGTCGCCGTCGGCGTGCAGCACCTTGGCCACCCCGGCGATCTGCGCGGCGGCCGCAGCAGCGGAGCCGGCATTCTGGCCAGCCACCAGCACGTGCACCTCGCCCCCGCAGGCAGCGGCGGCGGTGACGGTGTTCAGGGTCGCTCCCTTGATCGACGCGTTGTCGTGTTCGGCAATGACGAGGACGCTCATGCTCAGATCACCTTGGCTTCGTTCTTCAGCTTGTTCACCAGCGTCGCAACGTCCGGCACCTTGACGCCAGCGCCGCGCTTGGCGGGCTCGGCGACCTTGAGGGTCTTGATCCGCGGGGCCACGTCCACGCCCAGGTCGGCGGGCTTGACGGTTTCCAGCGGCTTCTTCTTGGCCTTCATGATGTTGGGCAGCGTCACGTAACGCGGCTCATTCAGGCGCAGGTCGGTGGTGACGATGGCCGGCAGGCTCAGGCTCACGGTCTCAAAGCCGCCGTCGATTTCACGGGTAACCTTGGCACGGCCGTCAGCAATCTCGACCTTCGATGCGAAGGTGGCCTGCGGCAGGCCAGCCAGCGCGGCCAGCATCTGGCCGGTCTGGTTGCAGTCGTCGTCGATGGCTTGCTTGCCCAGGATCACCAGGCCCGGCTGCTCCTTGTCGACCAGGGCCTTGAGCAGCTTGGCCACGGCCAGGGGCTGCAATTCGTCCGCACACTCGACCAGGATGCCGCGGTCAGCGCCGATCGCCATCGCGGTGCGCAGGGTCTCCTGGCACTGCGTGACGCCGCAGGACACCGCGATCACTTCCGTGACGACGCCCTTCTCCTTCAACCGCACCGCCTCTTCCACGGCGATCTCATCGAAGGGGTTCATGCTCATCTTGACGTTGACCAGGTCGACGCCCGTGCCGTCGGGCTTGACCCGGGCCTTGACGTTGTAGTCGAGGACCCGCTTGACGGGGACGATAGCTTTCATGAGAGACAACCTTCTCGAATGGTTCGAAAGAATCGGAGTTCCCGGCCGAACGACTCGTCAGCCGGCCGGCATGTTCGCGGTGACCCATTGGCGCAAGTCGGCCTTGAGCACCTTGTTCGACGCGTTCACAGGCAGGCTGTCGAAGAAGCAGACTCGGCGCGGCACCTTGTAGTTGGCCATGTGCTCGCGCGCCCAGGCCACCAGGCTGGGTTCATCCAGCGATGCTCCGGCTCGCAACACCACGCAGGCACAGCCGACCTCGCCCATGCGCTCGTCGGGCAGGCCGATCACCGCCACCTGGGCGATCGCCGGGTGCGGGCTGAGCAGACGCTCGACCTCGGCCGGGTAGACGTTGAAGCCACCCACGATGTAGAGATCCTTGAGGCGGTCGGTGATGCGCAGGTAGCCTCGTTCGTCGAGCACACCCACGTCGCCGGTGTGCAGCCAGCCGTCTGCATCGATCGCCTCGCGCGTTGCCACATCGTCCTGGAAATAGCCCTGCATCACGTGGTAGCCGCGCAGCAGCACCTCGCCGGCTTCGCCCGGTGGCAGGGACTGGCCCTGCGGGTCGGCGCAACGCACCTCGGTGCCAGGCAGCGCCCGGCCGCAGGTGCTGGCGACGGTTTCCGCGCTGTCGGTCGGGTCGCACACGGTGGCACAACCGCCGCACTCCGTCAGGCCGTAGGCGGTGGTGACGCTGGCGATGCCGAGTTCCTCGCGCATGCGGCGGATCAGCACCGGGGGCACGCTGGCCGCGCCAGTGACCGAGGCACGCAGCGAGGACAGGTCGAAGTCCTTCAGCCGCGGATGCGCCAGCATGCTCAAGAACAGCGTGGGCGGCCCGGGCAGGAAGGAGATGCGGTCACGCTCGATGCGTGCGAGCACCCGCTCGGCGTCGAACACCTGTTCCGGGTAGACCGTAGCGCCACGGATGAAGGCCGCCACCCAGCCGGCCTTGTAGCCGAAACTGTGGAAGAAGGGGTTGACGATCAGGTAGTGGTCACCCTCGTTCAGCCCCACCACCTGCGCCCAGGTCACGAAGGCCCGCAGCGTGGGTCCGTGTGCGGCCATCACGCCCTTGGGCCGGCCGGTGGTTCCGGAGGTGAACATCAGGTCGGCCGTGCTGTTGGGGCCCAGAGCCTGCTCGCGCGCTCGAACCTCGCTGGCCGACACGCCGTTGGCCCGCGCCAGGAAGGCGGCCCAGGCCAGGTCAGTGGGCTCACCGGCCGCGGCATCAAAACCACCCCAGCTCACCACGTGCCGCAGCGTGGGCGGGCGCAGGCCCGCCAGCAGCGCCGGGTAGTGCTGGCCGAGGAAGTCGCCGATACAGAACAGCAGCACCGCGCCGCTGCGCGCCAGGATGTCCGCCGCCTCGCCACCCTTCATGCGGGTATTCAGCGGCACCAGCACCGCGCCGGCGGCGTGGATGCCGCAGGCGGCCTCGATCCACTCATGCCCGTTGGGCGCCCAGACCGCCACGCGGTCGCCCGCGGCCACCCCCAGCGCAATCAGCGCGCGGGCCACCGTCTGGCTGCGCCGCAGCATCTCGGCGTAGCTGACCACCTCGTCGCCGTCGACGATCGCCGGCCGCTCGGGATGGCTTGCCGCGGCCTGACGGATCAGTGCCGGCAGGGTGTCCGCAGTCATGTGGGTCGGTGCATCGGCCGATGCGGCAGGCAGGACGGCATTCGTCGGCGGGAACGCCGACGCGGAAACAGGATTCATGCATTCACTCCGGGAACTTGATGCGCAGCCGCTCGCTGGTCGGTACGGCCTGGCAGGCCAGGGTCCAGGCCTTGGCCAGGTCCTTCTTGTCCAGCGCCTCGTTGTGGCGCAGGTGCACGCTGCCCTCCTGCACCTGGCACATGCAGGCCGCGCAGAGGCCCGCCTGACAGGAATGGGGCGCTGCGATGCCGGCGCGCAGCGCGGCCTCCAGCAGCGTCTCGCTGCCAGAGCAGCGCAGGTGATGCACCTGTCCGTCCAAGCGCAGCTCGACCTGCGCTTCGTCGACGGCCGGGGCGGCAGCCGGCGCCGTCGCAGTGGCAACCATGGGGGCTTCGGCCCCGGTCGGCTCGTCGGGCAGCGAGACGAAACGTTCGACGTGGATGCGCTCGGGCGGGATCTCGATGGCCTGCAGCGCGGCCACCGCGGTGTCCATGAACGGGCCGGGGCCGCAGATGAAGGCCTGGGCCCCCCGCTGCCAGCGCGCCAGCTCGGCCAGTTCGGCCACCGAGGGCACGCCCTGCACCGAATCCAGCCAATGGATCACCAGCAGCCGCGCCGGGTGCGCAGCAGCCAGCGCCTTGAGCTCCTGGCGGAAGATCACCGAGCGCTCGTCGCGGTTGGCGTAGAGCAGCACGATGCGCCCGTGGCCCTGCGCCAGGGCCGAGCGCAGGATGGAGAACACCGGCGTGATGCCGCTGCCACCCGCCAGCAGCAGGAAGTCGCCCTCCAGCGTGGTCGGCGTGAACACCCCGGCCGGCGGCAGCACCTCGACCTGGTCGCCGGCCTTGAGCCGGTCGCAGATCCAGTTGGAGCCGCGTCCGCCGTTCACGCGCTTGACCGTCACCCGCAGCGCATCGTCCACACCTGGAGCACTGGACATCGAGTAGCAGCGCGGCAGGTGGCGCCCTTCCACCGGCAGCCGCAGGGTCAGGAACTGGCCGGGGCGGTATCGCCATACGGTGCCGGGTTCTGCGGATTGCGCGGGCATGTCAAAGACGAGCGACTTCGCATCGTGCGTCTCGTCCACCACCGCGCGCACGCGCAGCGAGTGCCAGCGCGACGGCTGGGCTGGGGTGGCGGCAGCATCGGCCATGTTCAGAGCCCCGTCCCGAGGATGGCGTTGTCGGCGTGCAGCTCGCTGCCACTGATCACACCGGACTCGTCCGAGGCCAGGAAGAGCACCAGCTGCGCAATGTGCTCGGGCGGGTAGGCGCGACCGCCCCGGTTGCGCTCGGGGTCGTGCAGCACCATCTCGCGCGTCACGCCGGGCGGCAGCGAGGCCTGCATCATCGGTGTGTAGATGCCGTCCGGGTGGATCGAGTTGGCGCGGATGCGGTAGCCTTTCCTGCGGCACAGCAGCGCAGTGGCACGGGTCAGCGCCGAGACGGCCGCCTTGGTGGCCCCGTAGCCGGCGTAGTTCTCGACCGGCAGCCAGGACGACACCGACGCCATGTTGACGATGGAGCCGCCCCCGGCCTTCATGGCGGCCACGCCCTGCTGGCAGCCGAGAAACACAGAATCTGCGTTCACCTCCATCAGCCGGCGGAAATCGGCGAGGGAGCCGGTCTCGATCGAACCCGGCAGCAGGATGCCGGCGTTGTTGACCAGCACGTTCAGCGCGCCGAAGCGCTGCTGCACCGCGTCCATGGCGGCGGCCCAGTCGGCCTCGCTGCTCACGTCGTGGCGCAGGAACATCGCGCGCTCACCCAGCTCGGCTACCAGCCGCTGGCCGGCGGCCTCGTTGAGGTCGCTGATCGCCACCCGCGCGCCTTCGGCATGCAGCAGTCGCACCGACGCCATGCCCACGCCGCTGGCACCGCCGGTGACCAGCGCGACCTTATCCTGTACCCGACCCATCGCTTGTCCTTGCTCCAATTCAATCGCTGCGGATCAGCCGATTGCAGCGGCCCGCCCAGCGCGCCGCCCGGAAAACACGCAGTCGGCCAACGAGAGGCCGCTCACATAGCGCGACGAGGGGAGTCCGATGGCCGTGCGCCCTGCGGCGTACAGCCCAGGGATGCCGCCACCGGAGGCGTCACGCACCTGCCCGGTCGTCTCGTCCACCACCAGCCCCCCAAGCGTCAGCACCGCCAGCGGGAACAGTGGCGAGCCGATCGAGATGTCCAGCGCCAGATACGGGCCGCGCACCATCTCGTGGCGCATGTCGGGTGATTTGCCCATGGGATCGTCGCGCTCGCCGCGCGCAGCGGCGTTGGCCGCCTCGATGCTGGCTCGCAGCCGTTGCGGATCGGCGCCGATGCGCGCGGCCAACACCTCGGGCGTGGCCGCCTTCTTCGCCGCAAACAGCATCATCGCCAGCGCCGGCCCGGCCTGGAAACCCCACAACCCGCCGAACAGGCACTGGCGGATCGCCTGCCAGCGCAGCGCGCCATCCAGCAGCAACCAGCCGCGCCCACCCTGGTGCTCGACCAGCTCGTGGCCCAGCTTCTCGCCGTAGACCTGCTCGTTGCAGAAGCGCTCGCCCTGGGCATTGACCACCAGCCCCTTGGGCCATACCGACGGGGGCGTGATGAAGCGCCAGGCCGAAATGTTGTTCAAGCGATCGGCCGCAGCGCCCACGCTCTGTCCCAGGCGCAGGCCACTGCCGTCGCAGCCGGCACCACCCACCGGCCAGCCGCGCCGGGTGTGCGGTGCATGGGCCTGGATCAGTGCCGGGTTGTAGATGAAGCCTCCCGTGCACAGCAGCACAGCCCGGGTGGCTCGCACGAAGCGCGGCTGGGCACAGGCCTGTTCGACGCGTGCGGCCTCGCGCCGCAAGGCCGCTGCCTTGCCGGGACGCAGCGTGCGCCACCGGGCCACCTGGCGGTCCAGCTCGGCATGCCGGGCCGTGCGGGCATCACCCGGCGGCAGTTGCCACAGCTCCACGCCCAACACGCGGCCGGGCTGGCCGTCCCGGCCGCGCTCGCGCACCAGCCGGCGCACGGTGGCCTGGGTCAGCGTGCGCGCGCCCGACCGCAGCGTGGCGGCCTGCAATGCGGCATAGAGCGTCGCGCCCGACTGGCCCTGGGCCACTGCGCGGTGGCCGCGCGGCGCCGGCGGCCCGCACTCGCCCTGGCAGGCCGGCACCACCTCGTTGCCGGAGTAGTAGAGGTAGAAGCCGTCCGGCGGGTAGCTGGTCTTGTGCGGGGGCATCGCCGAGGCGAAGCGCACACCCTGTGCCTCCAGCCACTGCAGGTTGGCCACGCTGTCGGCGCAGAAGCGCTGCAGCGTGGCGTCGCTGACCACGCCCTGGGTCTCGTGCCGCAGGTACTCGGCCATCGCCTCGGGGCTGTCGGCAAAGCCGGCCTCGCGCTGCTGGGCGGTGCCGCCCCCGGCGTAGACCACCCCGCCGGACAGCGCGCTCGCGCCGCCACCGTTGAAGCGGTCGATCACCAGCACGTCGGCGCCCGCACTGCGCGCCTCGATGGCCGCACAGGCGCCAGCGGCGCCCCAGCCAATCACCAGGATCTCGGCACGCTCGCTCCAATCGACTGCGGTGGCGTCCTCGACTTCCAGCGCCGGCTCGATCGGCGTGACCGTGGAGGTGCGAGGCGCGGCCCCGGCTGCCTGGCTCACGCCGCAGACTCCAGCAGGTCGGTGCGCTCCAGCGCCATCGGCTGGCCGCAGATCTCGGCGATCGCCCGGTAGGCGAAGGTCATCGCCGGGCCCAGCGTCGAACCCGCACCCGGGTAGGCCGGGCCCATCACCGAGGCACTGTTGTTGCCCACGCAATACAGCCCCGGGATGACCTGGCCGCCCGAATCGAGCACCCTTGCCTCGCGGTCGGTCAATAGCCCGCCCTTGGTGCCGATGTCACCCGGCCAGAGCTTCATGGCGTAGAAAGGCCCCTTGGCGATGGGCGCCAGGTTGGGATTGGGGTGGACGTTGACGTCACCGTAGTAGCGGTCGAAGACATTGCCGCCGCGATCGAAATCGAGGTCCTTGCCCGTGCGGGCAAACTCGCTCATGCGCGCCGCGCTGGCAGCGAGGCCCTGCGCATCCACGCCGATCCGGCCGGCCAGTTCGGCCAGTGTCTCGCCCTTCCACACCACCTGGTCCCACCAACTCTTGCGCACCTTGGCATCGGGCACGGCGGCCGAGGGCATCAGCGGGCCGATGGGATATTTGGCACGGAAGTCGGCGTCGAACACGATCCAGGCCGGGATCGCCCCGCCGGTGGCCGCGTGGTTGGCAAACATCGCCTGCTGGAACTCCGGGTAGGGCCCGGATTCATTGAGGAAACGCTCGCCGCGCGCGTTCACCACCATGCAGCCGGGCATGGAGCGCTCGACGAACATCGGGCGGTACTTCTCCTCCTTGGGCACCAGCAGGGTCGGCACCCCCCAGGTCAGGCCCATCAGGTGCAGGGCGCCGCCCACGGCGGCACCTGCCTGGATGGCGTCCCCCGTGTTGGCCCCGGGCGGGGTCGCGGTCCAGCCCTGGTCGGTCGGCTGCGGCAGATACTGCTCGCGCATCGCCTGGTTGCGCTCGAAGCCCCCCGCGGCGAGGATCACCGCACGGCGCGCGCTCAGGCGCTCTTCGCGCTGTTCGCGCCCATCCGCGCCGCCACGGCGCACGACCACACCCGCCACCCGCGCACCGTCCACGATGAGCGACTGCAGCGAGGTGTCGGTCCAGATCGGGATGTTGCGCTGGCGGGCGGCATGGAAGAGCCCGGCCATCAGCGCCTGGCCGCCGGTCAGGCGCCGGTCGCGACGACTCTTGAGCCGCCAGGGATAGTCGACGAAGTAGCGCAGCATGATCTTCGCCAGCACCCAGTTGGCGCGGGGCTCCTTGGCCAGCATGGTGCGGGCGTCGAAGGCATTGATGTTCATGCGCCCGAAGATCAGCTGCCCCGGGTTGGTGGGCCGCACCTGCTCCAGCGCCTGCGGACCGAGCTTGGCGGCGTTGAAATCCACCGGGTCCATGGTGCGACCACCCGGGCGGGCGCCCGGCAGCGTGGGGTAATAGTCGGCGTACAGCGGCATGCAGCGGTAGGCCACGCCGATCTGCCGCAGGTAGTCGGCCATCACCCGCGCGGTCTCAACGTAGGCCAGCACGCGGTCGTCGCTGGCCTCGCCGCGCGCACAGGTCCGCACGTAGCGGAAGGCATCCTCCAGCGAGTCCTGCACGCCCGCACGGGCCTGGTCGTGGTTGCAGGGGATCCAGATCCCGCCGCCCGACAGCGCGGAGGTGCCGCCGATCAGGCTGGTCTTCTCGATCACCAGTGGCTTCAGGCCCTGGTCGGCGGCCCGGATGGCGGCCAGCAGGGCCCCCGCGCCGGAACCGACCACGATCACATCGAACGTGACCGAGGCCACTCCGCTGCCGGTGCTGCTCACAGTGCTGCTCAAGGGGCTCTCCACGCCGCGGCGCTCAGATGTACGGGTCCATGTTGGGCAGGCCCAGCATCACCCCGCCGTGTGCACGCACGTAGGCATCGGTGTTGTTGGCGATGTGACCCCGTCCGGTGGCCATGTCGCGGAAGATGCGCTCGACCGGGTTGGTCTTGAAGGTACCCGAGGCCGCACAGGCGCGCATCAGCTCGTTGACCCGCTCGAAGCAGAGCTTGGGCACCGAGGCTGCCTGGGCGCGCTGCAGCAGGCGCTCCTCCACCGGCATGCGTTCGCCGGTCTTGGCACAGTGCACGATGCGCGCGTAGTTGCGGAACAGCACCAGCCGGAGCTGGTCGGTGGCCATCATGGCCTCGGTCACCGCCTGCTGCGAGTTGATGTCCTCGGCCATCTTGGTGCCGTGTTTGCCGATGTGCGAAGCCGCACGCTCGCGGAAGAACGCCACCGCACCGTCGAGGGCGCCGATGCAGGCACTCGACACCGCCCGCTGGAACACCTGCGTGAAGGGGATGCGGTACAGCCAGCCCGGGTTGGTCTGGCGGCCCGGGCAGCCGGCGTCGCTGTGGTCATTGGTGCGCTGGGTGCGGTGCTCGGGCACGAAGACGCCTTCGACCACGATGTCGTGGCTGCCCGTGCCGCGCAGGCCGATCACGTCCCAGTTCTCGATCACCGTGAAGTCCTTGCGCGGCAGCAGGAAGGTGGCGTGCTCCAGCGCGCCGCTGCCATCCTTCTTCGGCAGCAGGCCGCCCAGGAAGATCCACTCGCTGTGCTCCACCCCGGTGGAGAAGCTCCAGCGCCCGCTGAACTGGTATCCGCCTTCGACCGGCTCGGCCTTGCCGGTGGGCATGTAAGTCGAGGCGATTCGGGTGCCGGTGTCGCTGCTCCAGACGTCCTGCTGCGCCTGCTCCGGGAACAACGCGAGCTGCCAGGGGTGCACGCCAACCACGCCAAACATCCAGGCGGTGGACATGCAACCTTCGGCCAGGGCCATCTGCACGGTGTAGAACACGCGAGGGTCGAGCTCGTAGCCGCCCCAGCGACGCGGCTGCAGCACCCGGAACAGGCCGGCGGCATCGATCTCCGCCACCGTCTCGCGGGTCACGCGGCCCTCGCGGTCGGCCTGGAAGGCCCGTTCAGCCAGCCGGGGCGCCAGTGCCCGGGCTCGGTCGATCAGCTCGATCGCTTCGGGCGTCAGATAGTCGTCGTGGGGGGCAGTCATGCTCGGTCTCCGGGTGCCGCGACTGGGGCGCGTGGTCGTTGCGTGGACAAGGCGCAACGGCGCCCTGCGACGGACGAATGCTCCCTTCACGGGGCCTGCGATTCATCGTCCGATCGGACTAACGGTGCGGCAGCCGAATGCCCCTTCCAAGGCCGGCCAGCCGCCCGCTCGAGCCGGCACAGACCAGACGCCCCCGACAGCGCCGGCTAGTCCGTGTGGGGGATTCGCGCGGCGGCCCCGCCCGGCACCCTGCGGGCAACGTCCGAGGAGACCCTCATGAGCGAGCCCCGCACCGATTTCGACCCCCGCGACTTCCGCCGCGCACTGGGCATGTTCGCCACCGGCGTGACCATCGTCACCGCCCGGGCGCAGGATGGCACACCCGTAGGTGTGACCGCCAACAGCTTCAACTCGGTGTCGATCTCCCCGCCGTTGGTGCTGTGGAGCCTGGCCAAGAGCGCCCGCAGCCTGCCGGTGTTCAGCGGCGCGACGCATTGGAACGTGCACATCCTCTCCGAGCAGCAGGAGACGCTGTCCAACCACTTCGCCCGCGCTGGCGAGGACAAGTTCGGCGGCCTGTCGCTCGACGACAGCCTGAGCACTGCCCCGCTGCTGCCCGACTGCAGCGCACGCTTCCAGTGCCGCACCATGTTCCAGTACGAGGGCGGTGACCACGTCATCTTCGTCGGCGAGGTGGTGGACTACGACCGCAGCGAGCGGGCCCCGCTGCTCTACGTCACCGGCGGCTACGCGCTCGCCGCTCGCAAGGCGGCGGCCGTGTCCACCGAGGCGGCCGCCACACCGAGTTCCGCGCTGTTCTCCGAGGAACTGCTGGGGTACCTGCTGGGGCGGGCGCACTACCAGTTCGTCGCAGGGTTTCGCGCCACGCTCAACGAACGTGGCCTGAGCGATGCCGACTTCTTCGTGCTCTCCACCCTCAGCGTGCGCGAACCGCTCAGCGCCGAAGAGATCGCCAGCCACGTGGCCTACACCGCGATCGACGTCGGTGCGGTGCTGCTGCGCTCGCTCTGTGACCGTGGCCTGCTGCGGCTCACCGACACCCCGCAGCCTGGCTACTCGCTCACGGGCGCCGGGCGCGACGCCATTCTGCACGTGCTGGCAGCGGCGAAGTCGGTAGAGGCTGGCGCCGGCGCGCAGATCGGCGAGATGGAGTCGACCATGCTACGCAACCTGCTCAAGCGCCTGATCTCGGCCACCGACCCCGGCCTGCCGAAGCTCTGGACCGCCAGCCAGCCATGACGCGCCCCGCCGCCGCTGCGCCGTGCGGCAGCCCTTGACCCTCGTCCGCCACCCTCCCCACCACAGACAGACCTTGACCATGGACTCTTCTTCCCCGATCCCCGTGGGCCATTTTGTCGACATCGGCGAAATTGCTGGCGCCCCACAACGTGTCCACTACCACGACCAGGGCAAAGGCGAGGTCGTCATCTTCCTGCACGGCGCCGGTGGCGGCGCCAGCGGCTACAGCAACTTCAAGGGCAACTACCCGGTGTTCGCCGAGGCTGGCTTTCGCAGCATCGTGCCCGACCTGCTCGGTTACGGCCTGTCCAGCAAGACCGAAACGCCCACCGAGTACCACCTCGACTTCTTCGTCTCCGGCGTCAAGGGGCTGGTGGATCAACTGGGGCTGAAGAACGTCACGCTGCTGGGCAACTCGCTGGGCGGCGCAGTGGCGCTGGGCTACGCTGCAGCATCCGGCCGACGTCAAGCGCCTGATCCTGATGGCGCCGGGTGGCGTCGAGGAGTTCGAGACCTACATGGCCATGCCCGGCATCGCCAACATGTTCGCTGTCTACCAGTCGGGCAAAACCGGCCCCGAGGCCATGCGCTCGGTGATGGAAAAGCAGCTCTGGGATCCCTCGCTGCTGACCGACGAGATCATCAACGAGCGCGCGCCGATCGCCGCCACCCAGACCGCCGCCTCGCGCCAGCGCCTGTACGTGCCCAACATGACGGCCGACCTGCACAGGCTGCAGTGCCCAGTCTTCGGCTTCTGGGGCGTCAACGACCAGTTCAACCCGGTCGGCGGTGCGATGAAGCTGGTGGACAACTGCCCGCAGGCCCGCATCGTGCTGGTCAACCGCTGCGGCCACTGGGTCCAGGTGGAGCATCGCGACATGTTCAACCGCGCCTGCATCGACTTCCTCAAGAACGGCTGACACCGGCATGGACGCTGCACTGATCCAACAACTCGGTGAGGAACTGTTCGATGCGCTGCGCGCACGCCGCACCCTCGCGCCGCTGACCGAGCGCCACCCTGGCATCACCATCGGCGACGCTTATCGAATCTCGCTGCGCTTTCTGGCCTGCCGGGAGGCGCAGGGTGAGCGGGTGATCGGCAAGAAGATCGGTGTCACCTCCAAGCCGGTGCAGGACATGCTGGGCGTGTTCCAGCCCGACTTCGGCTTTCTCACCGATGCGATGCATGTGGACGACGGCGCCACCGTCTCGCTGAGCGGCTCGGGCCTGATCCAGCCGCGCGCCGAAGGCGAGATCGCCTTCATGCTCAAGTCTGACCTGCAGGGCCCGGGCGTCACGCGCGCGGACGTGCTCGCCGCCACCGCCTGGGTGGCACCCTGCTTCGAGATCGTCGACTCGCGCATCGACAACTGGAAGATCCGCATCCAGGACACAGTGGCCGACAACGCCTCCTGCGGCGTCTTCGTGATCGGCGCGAAACACACCGACCCGCGCGCGCTGGATCTGGCGGCCGCCTCCATGCAGATGTCGAAGAACGGGGCACCCGCCGGCGCAGGCCTGGGCTCGGCCGTGCAGGGGCACCCAGCAGAAGCCGTCGCCTGGCTCGCCAATACCCTGGGCGCCTTAGGCATTCCCTTCAAGGCGGGCGAAATCATCCTGTCCGGATCCTTGGCACCGCTGGTGCCGGCTGTGGCCGGCGACCGCTTCACGATGCAGATCGGGGGCCTGGGTGGCTGCTCGATCGCCTTCAGCGAGTGAGACTAGACATGAACCAGAACAAAATCAAGTGCGCCCTGATCGGTCCCGGCAACATCGGCACCGACCTGCTGGCCAAGCTCCAGCGCAGCCCGGTGCTGGAGCCGGTGTGGATGGTGGGCATCGACCCCGAATCCGACGGCCTCAAGCGTGCCCGCGAGATGGGCATCAAGACCACCGCCGAGGGGGTGGACGGCCTGGTGCCGCACATGAAGGCCGACGGCGTGCAGATCGTCTTCGACGCCACCAGCGCCTACGTGCACGCCGACAACTCGCGCAAGGTCAACGCCGAAGGTGCGCTGATGATCGACCTCACGCCCGCGGCCATCGGCCCGTACTGCGTCCCGCCCGTGAACCTGGCCGAACACGTCGGCAAGGGTGAGATGAACGTCAACATGGTCACCTGCGGCGGCCAGGCCACCATCCCGATGGTTGCTGCGGTCAGCCGCGTGCAGCCCGTGGCCTACGGCGAGATCGTCGCCACCGTGTCCAGCCGCTCGGTCGGCCCCGGCACCCGCAAGAACATCGACGAATTCACCCGCACCACCGCGGGCGCGGTCGAGCGTGTGGGCGGTGCGAAGAAGGGCAAGGCCATCATCATCATCAACCCGGCCGAGCCGCCGCTGATCATGCGCGACACGGTGCACTGCCTGATTGATCCCGCTGCAGGTGAGGTCAACCGCGAAGGCATCACCGAAAGCATCCACGCCATGATCCGCGAGGTGCAGAAGTACGTGCCGGGCTACAAGCTGGTCAACGGACCGGTCTTCGACGGCCAGCGCGTGAGCGTCTACATGGAGGTCGAAGGCCTGGGCGACTACCTGCCCAAGTACGCCGGCAACCTGGACATCATGACGGCCGCCGCCGCGCGCACCGCCGAGATGTTCGCCGAGGAAATCCTCGCCGGGCGCCTCACCCTGCAACCCGTGGCCGCCACCGCCGCAAACGCAGCCTGAGCCGGGAGAACACCATGGAACTGAACGGCAAGAAGATCACCCTGCACGACATGACCCTGCGCGACGGGATGCACCCCAAGCGCCACCTCATGTCGCTCGACCAGATGAAGTCCATCGCCCAGGGCCTGGACGCCGCGGGCGTGCCGCTGATCGAGGTCACCCACGGCGACGGCCTGGGCGGCAGCAGCGTCAACTACGGCTTCCCGGCGCACACCGACGAGGAGTACCTCGGCGCCGTCATCCCGCTGATGAAGCAGGCCAAGGTCAGCGCCCTGCTGCTGCCGGGCATCGGCACCGTCGACCACCTGAAGATGGCGCACGGCCTGGGTGTGCACACCATCCGCGTGGCCACCCACTGCACCGAGGCGGACGTCAGCGAGCAGCACATCACCATGGCCCGCAAGATGGACATGGACACCGTGGGCTTCCTGATGATGGCCCACATGGCCAGCCCGGAGAAGCTCGTCAGCCAGGCCAGGCTGATGGAAAGCTACGGCGCCAACTGCATCTACGTCACCGACTCGGCCGGCTACCTGCTGCCCGATGGCGTGAAGGAGCGACTGAGCGCGGTGCGCGAGGCCCTGAAGCCGGAGACGGAGCTGGGCTTCCACGGCCACCACAACCTGGCGATGGGCGTGGCCAACAGCATCGCGGCGATCGAGTGCGGCGCCACCCGCATCGACGCCGCCGCAGCAGGCCTCGGAGCCGGTGCCGGCAACACGCCGATGGAAGTGCTGGTCGCGGTGCTGGACCGCATGGGTGCCAACACCGGCGTGGACGTCTGGAAGATCCAGGACGTGGCCGAGGACCTGGTCTTCCCGATCATGGACTTCCCGATCCGCATCGACCGCGACGCGCTGACGCTGGGCTACGCGGGCGTGTACGGATCCTTCCTGCTGTTCGCCAAGCGTGCCGGTGCCAAGTACGGCATCCCGGCGCGCGACATCCTGGTGGAACTCGGCCGCAAGAAGATGGTGGGCGGTCAGGAAGACATGATCGAAGACACCGCGATGACGATGGCGCGTGAGCGTGGGTTGAAGATCGACTGACGACTGCAGGAAGGCGGCCGGTGGGCCGCCGAGCGGCAGCTTGTCAGGCTCTGCGTGCGCGCACGAGTGCCGCCAGCCAGGGCGTCAGCGCTGAAAGAAGTGCCAATGCCAGCAGCGGCAGGAAGCTGCCGCCCGCGACGATCTGGCCAGCCAGCGCCGGCCCCACCATCGCACTGGACGCAAAGGCCGCCGGCACCAGCAGGATGGCCCGCCCGCTCGGATCCCGGCGGGCAATGTCGGCCGTCTGCAGGACGCAGCCGCAGGTAAAGGCGAACTCCCATATCCAAGCCCCCAGCGCGAAGGGCAGGAAGCTGCCGGCTGCCGCGAGCAGTGCCAGGCCGGCAAGGATGCCCAGCAGCACGAGGCCATGGGCTGTCCGGCCGGCCAGGCGGTCACCGAAGATCGCCACGGCAAAGGCCGCCACGCCCCCGAGCAGTTTGAGGACGGCAAACACCAGGCCCATTTCGGCCGGCGCGATCGTCAGGGCCGCACCGATGCGCTCGAGGAAGGCCCACAGGCCGATGTTGCCGACCAGGAAGAGGAAGAACACCAGCAGCGCCGCAGCGGCCGGCCAGGGTATCGCCTGCCGCCCCGTCGGTACGGCTACCGCGCGTGCTGACAGGTCACCGGTCCATGCCCGACGGGGCACCCAGAACGCCGAAAGGCCGAGCACAGCCACCACGGCGGCCAACGTCCAGGCCGCGCCGGGGTAACGCCAATGGGCGATCACCAGCGGCGGCAGGGCGAACAGCACGGCCGCCGTCACGGCTAACTCGACGCCCTGGCGCACCCCGAAGGCCCGCACCTTGTTGGGCAGGTCCGCGAGGATGCGCATGCCCAGGCAGGTCATCGTCGACGCAAAGAAGCCGATCAGCACCCACACGGCATACAGCCAATGCAACTCGCTCACCACCGAGCTGAGAGCGAACGAGCCCGCCGTGCCAACCGCGCTGACCAGGGTCAGCCAGCGCCAGTCCAACCGGTTCATCCACAGCGGTGCACCCAGGGTACCGACCAGGTAGCCGGCAAAGCAGATCGAGCCCAGCAAGCCGACGGCCTGTGGCGCCAACCCGAAGCTATCGGCCAGGCTGCCCAGCATCACCGGCAATGCGTTGAACGGAAGCCCACCGATGGTGGAGGCCAGGCTGGCCGCCAGCATGAAGCCGATCAAGGTGCGGTCACGCAGCACAGCGGTCAAGGCGGGCCTCCCAGGCAGTCACATGTAAAGCATCACCAGGTCGTTGATCACCGACGGGCGGTCCTGGCCGACGACATGGACGTTGATCTCCAACGTGACCTGCACACCGCTCTTCAACTGCTCCACCGACTTGACTCGGCAGCGGCCGTGGATGCTGCAACCCGAGGGCACGATGGCCGGAAAGCGCAGGCGGTCGGACCCGTAGTTGACGATGTTGACGAAGTCCACCACCTCGTAGTCCATCGGCATCTTCAGCCGGCTCACCAGCACCTGCACCAGTGCACCATGGGCGATGGGGGTGCCGAAAGGGCTCTCGCGCTTGCAGCGCTCCGGGTCGGTATGGATCCAGTAGTCGTCGCCGCTCAGGGCCGCGAACTGGTTAATGATCTCCTGCGTCACCTCGAAGGCGTTGGACCAGCCCGTGAACTCCTCGGAGACCAACGACTTCATTGCCGCGATGTCCTTGCAGCTGATCCTGCGCTTCGGTTTTTCCTCGACCCCCGGTGCCGGCACTGCAGCGGGAGCGGCCTCCCCAGCGATCACGCCAGGATGCGCCGACTCCACCGGCGTGTAGCGCAACAGCGTGACCTCGCCGGGCCGATCGTCGAAGACCGGGCGCAGGCGCTGGCCGACCCTGACGTCCGCCGGATCCACACCGACCAGCGTGGTGTTGAGGTGCACGCCCTCGTCGAGCTCGACGACCGCCAGCAGCTGCGGCATCTCGTCGGTGAACTCAGGGAGTGTGGGCACGCGGCCGACCGTGAAGGTGTAGAGCCGGCCCTCTCCGGACACGCGGCGCCAGATCAGCTGGCGCGAGCCGCAGGTCGGGCAGTGGGTGCGCGGGAAGAACAGCCAGTGGCCGTGTTCGCACTGCTGCAGGCGCACCTCGTGGTCCCGCAGTCCATCCCAGTAGGGCTGGGAAATCGATGTCGGATGGGGCAGCGGCTTGTTCCAGGCCATCATTGGTCTCCCCGCAGGACCAGTGCGCCCTGCTCGCTCATCACACCGCCCGTACCGGACACGTAGGCCAGATCGTGCCGAGCCAGCTGTCGCTCGCCCGCACGGCCCTGGATCTGCTGCATCGCCTCGATCACCTGGGTCATGCCGCCAGCGCTGCCGGGCTGTCCGAAGCTCAACTGACCACCGTGGGTGTTCATGGGGAAGTTGCCCTGGAAGGTGAAGTCGTGCTCGCGCAGGAAGCGCATGCCCTCGCCTTTGGCGCAGAAGCCCGCGTCCTCCAGCGTCAGCAGCACCGTGATCGTGTAGCAGTCGTAGATCTGCGCCATGTGCATGTCGGCAGGCTTGAGGCCGGCCATCGCAAAGGCCTTGCGCGAGGCCGGGCCGATGGGCATGGCCAGCATGTCGTGCGCATAGGTGGGCGACTTGCTGTGCACATGCTCGCCGCAGCCTGCCACCAGCACCGGGCGGTGCCGCAGACTCCGTGCCTTGTCGGCGCGGGTGACGATCATGGCGCCGCCACCGGCCACCGGCATCACGATCTCCAGCATGCGCAGCGGATCGGCCACCATGCGCGAGTTCAGCACGTCGTCAACGGTGATCGGCTGGCCGTAGAACATCGCGCCGGGGTTGTGGCAGGCGTTGAAGCGCTGGTCGACGCAGATGCGCGCCATCGCTGCGACGTCATAGCCGTGCTGGGCCGCATAACGCTGCGCGATCATCGCGTAACCGGTGTTCTGGGCCATGTGGCCGTAAGGAAGATCCATCTCCGCTTCGGGCGCACCGAAGCGGGTGCTGTGGCCGCCGAAGCGGCTCGAGCGCATCACCTCCATGGCATGGTCGTCGTGCGGCGACATCGGCGCCATGCGCGAGGGGATCACGCACAGCACGGTGTCGCACAGGCCCAGCTCGATGGCCGCGGCGGCGCGCCAGACCATGCCCACGGAGCTCGCGCCCCCCAGGTCGATGACCTCGGCAAAGTTCAGCGGCACACCCAGGTACTCGCCCACCATCGCGGGCACAAAGCTGCTGGCCTCGTGGAAGTAGGCACCGCTGGTGATGAGCCCGTCGACGTCACGCAGCGTCATTCCGGCGTCGTCCAGCGCCTGAGTCGCCAAGTCGGCGATCTGTTCCAGATGGAACATGCGCGGCGCGCTCATGTACTTCTCTGGCTTGTACTGTGCCGCGCCCACCAGCGCGGCCCGTCCTTGCAGTCCCATGGGTTCCTTCTCCAATGTCCGACGACCCCATTCTGGGCAGGACCACCGGCCACACCATCGTCCGAGCAGACTAAGGCTGCTTCGACCGCGGATACATCCTGCCCCGGGAGGGTCGGCCCACTGGGGTTTGCCCGTAGTCGTGTCCTTCTTCGTCCTTTCGGACGATGCCCCGGCCACCCACTGACGAAGAATGCCTGCCATGCTGCCCGACCCTGCGGGCCGCGCGTTCCGAAGGAGACAACCTTGCGAACCCCGATCGGCCTGGCCATGGCGGCCGTCGTTGCCCTGGCCGCGGCCCAGGCCTTCGCGCCCCGCGAGACCCCCCCCCTGGCCGCCTCACGCCTGCCCGTGGAGCGAATGCATATGAACACCCTCGTCGCCACGAAGGCGGGACTGGTCACGGCCGGCGAGCTCGGCCACCTGCTGGTGTCCTCGAACCAGGGCGGCAGCTGGCAGCGAGCCAGCGTCGACCAGGACCGCAAAGCCCTGCTTAACCAGGTCGCATTCGCCGCGGACGGGATGACTGGTATGGCCGTAGGCCACGAAGGCTGGATCCTGCGCAGCAGCGATGGAGGCTGGAGCTGGAGCGAAGCTGCCTTCGACGCGAAGAACGGCGAACCGCTCATGAGCGTGGCGAAACTGCCCACGGGCCGCTGGATTGCTGTCGGGGCCTTCGGGCGCGCGCTGCAGTCTGAAGACGGCGGCCGGACCTGGTCGCCGCTGCACCTGCCAGAAGCCGGCGTCGAGGACAAGCACCTCAATCGCATCGTCGGCAGCCCGGATGGGCAGCGCTGGCTCATCGTCGGCGAGCGCGGCCTGGTGCTGCGCTCCAATGACCAGGGCACCACCTGGGCGGTGGTCGAGCCGTTCTACAACGGTTCTTTCTACAACGCGGTGGCGCTGCGCAGCGGCGGCTGGCTGGTCTACGGCATGCGCGGACACATCTACCGTGCTGCCTCGGAGATGGCGGCCTGGCAGCGTGTCGAAGTGGGCGCGCCGGTGTCCTTCTTCAGCCATGCGCAGACCGGTGACGGCGCCCTGCACCTTGTCGGCCAGGGTGGCATGGTGGCCACCAGTCGTGACGACGGCGCCAGCTTCGCCCTGGCGCGCACGGGCGGTCGCGCCACGCTGACCGACCTGCACCTGCAACCCGACGGCCGAGGTTGGCTGACCAGCGACGCCGGAATCAAGCCCTACCCACCCGTGCCGCCCAACGCCGGTCTGAGTACGCCAGGAACCGCCCGATGAACGCCACCACACTGCCCTCCTCCCGCATCGAGGCGCTGATCGCCCGCATCGCCCGGGCATTGATTGCCTGGCGTAAGCCCATCGGCATCGTCACCGCACTGATCACTCTGGTACTCGGCGCCTCGGCGCTGCGCAGTCACCTGGATGCTGGCTTCAACAAGCTGATCCCCCTGCGCCACGAATACATGCAGGCCTTCCTGCAGCACGCCGCCACCTTCTCCGGCGCCAACCGGGTGCTGGTGAGCGTGCGCTGGAAGGGCGAGGGTGACATCTACAACGAGGAGTTCCTGAAGACGCTGCGTGGTGTCACCGACGAGGTGTTCTTCACCCCCGGTGTCAACCGCGGGCAGGTCTTTTCCCTGTTCACGCCCAACGTCAGGTACATCGAGATCACCGAGGAGGGCTTCGTTGGCGAAGTCATCATTCCCTCGCGCTTCACGCCCGATGCCGAGGGTCTGGCCCATGTGCGCTCCAACGTGGCCAAGTCCGGCCAGATTGGCCGCCTGGTCGCCAATGATCTGAAATCCGCGATGGTCCGCGCCGACCTGCTCGACGTCAATCCGCAGACTGGCGAGCGGCTGGACTACCGGCAGGTGGCGCAGAAACTCGAGGAGATGCGGGCGAAGTTCGACAACCCGAACATCCAGATCCACATCGTCGGCTTCGCCAAGGTGCTCGGCGACGTGATGGACGGTCTGGTGACCGTCATCGGCTTCTTCGTGCTGGCCTTCGGCATCACCGCGGTGATGCTTTGGATGTACTCGCGCTCGGTCAATCTCACGGCACTGGCCCTGATGGTGGCCCTGCTGCCAGTGGTGTGGCTGCTCGGCCTGCTGCCCTTCGGCGGCGTGGGCATCGACCCGATGTCCATCCTGGTGCCCTTCCTGATCTTCTCGATCGGCGTGTCGCATGCAGTGCAGATGACCAACGCCTGGAAGCAGGATGTCCGTGCAGGCATGACGGCAGAGGACGCCGCCGAATCGGCCTTCCGCAAGCTGGCCGTGCCCGGCACGGTGGCCCTGCTGACCAATGCACTGGGCTTCATGGTCATCATGCTGATCGACATCCCCATCGTGCACGAGCTCGGCATGACGGCCTGCCTGGGCGTGCTGCTGATGATCGTCACCAACAAAGTGATGCTGCCGGTGATCCTGTCGCACCTGCGCCTGGAACCGCAGTCCCTGGGCCATGCGGACGGCATCTCTGACCTGCACAACCGCTGGTGGGCCATCTCGGCGCTGGCCAAGCCGCGCCCGGCCCTACTGACCCTGCTGGTCTCGCTGGTTCTGCTGGGTTGCGGCACCTGGTACTCGCGCCAGCTGCTGACTGGCGACATCGGCGCCGGTGCGCCGGAGCTGCGCGCCGAGTCGCGCTACAACCGCGACAACGACCGCATCATCGGTGACTACTCCATCGGCATGGATGTGCTCTCGGTCTACGCCGAGGCCAGCAACCTGCAGGAGGCCTGCCTGAACTGGGAGGTGATGAATGCGGTCGAGCGATTCGACCTCGCCATGCGCGGAGTGGACGGCGTGCGCTCGGTCAGCACCGTGGCCGGTTTTGCCAAGCTGGCCGCGGCCGGCAACAACGAGGGCAACCCGCGCTGGGCCGCGCTACAGCGCACCGAAGCCGCGCTGCGCACCGGCGCCAGGACCGCCAGTCCCGATCTCGGCATGAACACAGATGGGTGCAAGGTCATCCACCTGCAGTTATTCCTGAAGGACCATGAAGGCGCGACCCTCAAGCACGTGGTCGGCGAGGCGCAGAAGTTCATCGCCGCCGACCGCACGCCCAACCTGCGCCTGCGCCTGGCCGGCGGCAATGCGGGCGTCGCCGCCGCCACCAACGAAGCCGTCGAACATGCCGAGGTGCAGATGCTGGCCGCCATTTTCGGCGCGATCACGCTGCTGTGCTGGCTGACCTTCCGCAGCTGGCGCGCCGTGCTGTGCATCATCGTGCCGCTGGCGCTGGTATCCATCCTATGCAATGCGCTGATGGCCTTGCTTGGCATCGGACTGAAGGTGGCCACGCTGCCGGTGATCGCACTCGGCGTCGGAGTGGGCGTGGACTACGGCATCTATCTCTTCGAGCGCTTGCAGCACGAGGTCGAGCACAACGGCGCGCCGTTGCGCGAGGCGTTCTACGAAGCGATGCGCCAGCGCGGCACAGCGGCCGTGTTCACAGCGGTAACGATGGCCATCGGCGTGGGCACCTGGGCCTTCTCGGCCCTGAAGTTCCAGGCTGACATGGGCATCCTGCTGGCCTTCATGTTCCTGGTGAATGTGCTCGGCGCGATCTTTCTGCTGCCGGCCATGGCCTGCTGGCTGGGTGTCGGCCAGAAGAACGAGCAGCGCCCCACCCCACCTGTCGCTGCCGAAGCCCATTGAGCGCTGCATGGACCCAACTGTGCTGATCGAACGGGAGCTCCAACAGGTCTTGACCGCCTACGCCCGGATGTGCGATGAGCGCAACTGGGCGGCCATCGACAGCGTCTTCAGTGAAGACGCCAGCGCCGAATACGGCGGTTGGCCCCTGCCCGACCGCGCCGCCATTCTGCGCATGCTGACCCGCAACCTCGGGGGTTGCGGCCCGACTCAGCACCTCCTGGGCAACCTCACAGTCGACCACGGCACTGATGGCCCCCGCAGCCGCATCAGCGTGCGCGCCGCCCACCGTGGCGCGGCAGAGCTGGCCGACCAGACCTACGAGTGCCTGGGCGAGTACCTCGACCACTGGGTCGCCACACCGCAGGGTTGGCGCATCCGGCATCGCCGCATGGTGATCACGCTCGAGATCGGCAGCCGCCGCCTGCTGCGCCCGGCGCCAGGCTGAGCTGCACCGGCACCGCCACCCCCACCGCAGGTGCGCCAGGTCGGTGATTCCCGGCCCCTCCCTAACTTCACCCCAAACGTCCCCACCACGCGGCGAGACGCGCCTGACGCCGGGCCTGCCGCCCGATGCAGTGTTCTGTGATTGGAGCGGCAGGAAACCTGCCAGCTTCGGTCAAACATCGAATAGAACCGGCCCGGCAGGGTCGCCCCGGGAGGCGCCGTGCCACCACCGCGCGGCTCGCCGGTGCCGACACCACATCGGGATAGGGGTCGGCCATTGTCGGCCGAGCCCCTCCCACACCACCCGGCATGCGGGTCCGCACCGGGCGGTTGCAATGGTTGAGGTCGTCAGACCAGTCATTCACGAGAGTTTCGCAGTTCGTTGCCCGCTCGCCCTGGTCGGCGGCGCCTTCTATCCGGTTCTTGTTCATCGGCTCACAGCTTCGGTCCACGCTTCCTCCCCACACTCGGTCGCCGTCATGCAGTTGCGCTTCACTTCGTTCGTCGTGACCAACTTACGGTGGGACTTGCACCCGCAAGAGTGCGCCCATGCTGGGCGCACAACAAAAAACGGCCTGGGGTCACCAGGCCGTTCTTAGCGACGCGGCCCTTGCAAGCCGCCGGTCATCAGAACGCGTACTTCATCACCACCGAGAGCTGGTCACGGTCGGTCGCCAGGCGGGAGGTTTTCGAGTCCAGCGACGCCGAGCCCGCATAGCCCAGGTAGGTCAGGCCCACCGAGAAATTGCTCGCACGGGTGAAGGTAGCTCCCAAGCTGTAGCGCTCATCGCCCTCACCGCCCACGCCTCCGAGCAGGCTGCGCCCCATCAGCTGCTTCGAGTATGCAATGGGCACAGTCAAATCCCAGCCATCAAACACGCCAGGATAGCCGAGCACCAGGGTGGCGGAAAAGGCCAACCCCTCGTCGGTCTTGAAGTTCAGCTTGTCGCTGGCCGTGAAGCCGAACGCCGCTGGGAATGCCTCCGCGCCAACGGCCTTGCGGGCCTCGACGTTGCTGACCTTGACATACGAGAACTCACCCAGCAACTGCATGGAGTCCGCCACTGGCGAGCGACCAACGTTGTAGAAGGCGTTGACGTTGAACTGGGTGATGTCAGCGCGCGTGGGCGTGGCGATCGTCGCACCCGTAGCCGGATTGACCAGAGCATCGATCAGTACCGGGGCGCCCTGCTTGTGCGAGATCTCCCCACCCATCTGCACCGCACCAAAGGTCGTGCTGGCCGTCAGGCCGAGCAGCTTGATGTTGTCGAAATAGCGGACGCGATAGCTGCCGTTGCCGATCTGTGTAATGCCGCCAAACGCCGCTTGCAGCGATGCCGGAATTGCTGTTCCAGGCGTGAAGGCATTGATCTCCGGCAGCGGAGTGCGGTCGTGGTAGTTCAGGTAGTAAGCGCCCAGCTCGGTCTCTTCGGTCACACGGAACCGCGTGCCCAGTCCCCACTGGCCGGTCTTGGACGGGGTGATGTCCGAGCCCCGCGCACCAAATGAACAGCCACTGAAGCCCGAAAACACGGTGCCCACCGCTGGGATGGTGCTGTACGGCCCCAGGCAGCTGCCTCCTGGACCGACTCCGTCCGAGGTGCTCATGAACGATCCGGGAGCCGCCGCCAGCGTCGGGTGCCAGTTGAACTGCGCCTGGGCGAGCACGGACCAGCGCGAATTGACTTCGAGGGTGGCAGAAATCTGGTCCTCAGGCAGCAACTGATCCTTGGTCTCGGTGCCGGGCACGCCGGTCTTGGTGCCGTCTGCCGGCCCCTGGGCCAGCGAGATGCCCGGGAAGAAAAGCGCCTCCCCCCATGACACCACGTGCCGGCCGGCACGCACCGTCATCCGTCCGGCTGCCCCCGCGTCGAACGAGGTGTAGCCGTAAGCATCGAGTACCCGGCTGTAGCCGCCGTGATAGCGCCTCGCCTCTGCGGTGAACTCGTCGTAGGGCGCTGGGTGATTCACCTTGTTGGGGTTGTTCGCCGCACCGTTGTTGTCGTTCTTGCCGTGGTAGACGTCGTCGTAGAAGCTGCTGGCGGAGAGCACCAGGCCGTGGTCCCCCTTGGCCAGCTTGGTGTCTAGCAACAGGCCCAGACGATTGGCGGTAAATGCCCCCTTCTTGAAGTTGTTGTTGCCGTCGTTGCTGCCAGCGTTGCCTGCCAATACCGGGTCGGCCGATTTCATGCGCTGCGACAGGGTGTAGGTGCCCATCAGCCGCCAATCGAGCTTGAGGCCATCGCCAAATTCGATGGCCTCGCCCGCCGAGGCGCCGCCACCCAGCAGGGCGGCCAGCACGGCCAGCGCGACAGGCTTGAGTTGGATGTCTTTCTTCATGGGAATGTCTCCTCGATGCGCGTTGCGCTTGCGGTATCAGTTGCCGGCCGTGCGAGCCGCCTCGGGGGTGAACATGGACTCCTTGAGGTCGCCCTTGTTCAGCAACGGCCCGACGGGACGTTCCTGGAACAGGTTGTAGCCGATGTAGCCCCCCGAGTTCATGTCGTGATAGAAGCTCGTGCCGGCGTGCCAGGCCTGCGTATCGAAGGAGTAGTAGTAGTTGATGAAAGCGTGCTGCCAGAGTTGGCCGCGGCCATCGTAGAGGTCGGACGCGACAGCGTGGCCGGTGTCCTCGTCCAGGAACATCACGCGCTTGGCATAGAGGTGGCGGAAGCCCTCCTTCAACGTGCCTTCGAGCACCCAGACCCGGCGCAACTCATAGCGCATGTAGTCGGGGTTGGCGTGGCCGGGTTTGACCAGGTCCGCGTACTTGATGTTGGGCTGGTCGATCTTGAAGGCGTTGGCCGGCACGTACATCTCGCGCTTGCCAAGCGATTTCCAGTTGTAGCGCTCGGGCGAACCGTTGAAGAGACGGTCGGAGTCGATCGTCATCTTGTTGCTGGTGCCGTTCATCGGCTGGTCAAAGCCGAACTCGGGCACCTGGCGTACGCGCCGCGTGCCGGGGTCGTAACTCCACGCCAGGCGCTTGCCCTTGGCAAAGTTCAGCGGCTCGGCCGATACACTCACGTTGCCCTTCTCTCGCTCGGGCGCCAGCACCCGGTTCATCGAGCGCGCCATGACGCCCTCGACCGGCTGGCCACGCAGGGCCGGATCGTTGGTCAGATCCAGGCTGCGGTTGTGCGCACGGCCCCAGGCGATGCTGCCGTCACCCAGCACGTTGGCGAAGTCACGGATGGTCTCTTCGTTGTAAGCGCGCGCGGGCAACAGGTTGTTCCACAGCAGCTCGATGCCGTCCTTCGGGAACGGGAAGGCAATGCCTCCCTTGCTGGCCTTGATGCCCAGCCCGTCATCCACGACCTCGGCCTCCAGCGCATTTTTCTTCACGACTGCACAGACCGAGTCCGAGTAGCGGAAGTCGCGATGGCCGGGGTAGACCGGGATGCGGAAGGTCTTCGGGAACTTGGCCAGCATCGCCTTCTGGCCCTCGCTCAGGCGTGCGGTGTACTGCGCCGCGTTCTCGGCAGTGATCGTCAGAATTGGCTTCTCGGCGGCATACGGGTCGGGCTGGAACTGGCCTGAATGCAGCTTGAAGTTCACACCGGGTGGCACACCCAGCCACTTGCCAACGTACTCGGGTACGCCTGTGGCGGAACCGGCCTTCTCGGCGCCGGTGCAGGTCAGATCCTTGCCGAGCTTCTCGGCCTCGGCAGCCGGCACCTTGGCCAGCGCGGGTCCGGCCAGCAACAGGCCCACCGCCAGGGCGATCGGTGCATGGGTCATCGCGATCTTCATCAATGTCTCCTTCCACGAGGAAATGCGTACACGGGCGCCACGCTCAGGTGGCTTGCGATCCGGACCGGAGAGGATCGACGCAATGCACCCTCCGTCCTTTTCGACGCTCGCATTGTTTGACCGCGCCCCCTTTTCTCCATCGTCTGATGAGACTAGGAGTGTGGGCGGCAGTAATTTGCCGGAGCCGCGCGGATGGCGGATTGGGAGCACGGCTCTGGCTTTTCGCCCGTTCGCCGACCTCGCGAGGTGTCGTAGCTGCCCACAGCGCTGTGCGGGCGCCTTTGCGGCTGGCTGTTCGGGTCGGTTTCTCGCATCTGTGCGCCCTCAATCTGCAAGCATGTTGCCCATACGCCGCAGATTCAGCGCCAGGCACACGAGCTTGAACTCGGCCTGCACCCGGTGCAGACCTCGCAGGCTGAACTGCCGGAAGCCGAGCACGTTCTTGATCCAGCCATTGGGTGGCTCGGCGATCCACTTGCGTCGGCGGTAGGCCGCCTTGCCCTCGTCGGTCTGCAGCTTGGCTGCCATCTCTGCGGTGTGCGGATTTCTCTGGGCATCCACCTCGGCGCAGCGTTTGCCCTCTCGCCCCAGTGCAACGACCAACTCCGTGGGTGAGCCTGCCAGGCCTGCGAAATTGGCTTCGCTGCGGTAGCCCGCATCGGCCAACGCCTGCTCGGCTGCCTGACCGGTATTGTCCTCGACCGCCTGCAGCATCGGCAGCAACTGCCCGACATCAGCCGCGTTGTTGCCCACCTCGGCGGCGACGATGATGTGCGCCGTGTCGTCCACTGCCGTCTGCGCGTTGTAGCAGGGGTCGAAGCCACCTCCGGCGCGCTTCATGATGCGGCTGGCTGGGTCGGTGAAGTTGTCCTGCGCCTTCGGTTCTGGCACGCCGAACTCGCGCTTGTAGCGCCCGCCCTTGGGGTTGCCGTCCTCGTCGCGCGGCTTGCACTCATCGTCGGCGCTGCGACCGCGCTCGATGTCGGCCTCGCGCTGGCGCTGCTCCAGGCGCTCGCGGGCTTCGGCGATGACCTTGAGCCGCGTCTCGCGCCTCTCGATCTCGGCCGGAATGTCCGAGTCTGGCTCGTCGGCCTCGGCCGCGTCGGTGGTCTTCGCCCGCTCCAGCAGCGCCTCGATCTGCGCCTTCAACTCCGCCTCAGCCTGCTGCATGCGTTCGTAGCTCATCGCCTTGTGGCGACTGGCGTTGGCCTTGATCTTGGTGCCGTCGATAGCCACCGTCCCCAGCTTGACCAGCCCCATCTCGCGCGCCAGCTTGACCACCTGCACGAACAGGTCGGCCAGTTCCTTCAGGTGCAACGCGCGGAAGTCGCGGATCGTGCGGTGCTTGGGGAAGTTGCCCGCACCCAGCATGCGAAAGGCCAGATCCTCGTGCAGCCGGCGCTCGATCTTGCGCGAGCTGAACACGCCCGTGGCATACCCGTAGACCAGCACCTTGACCATCATCGCCGGGTGAAACGGCTGGTTGCGCGCGCCGCCTCCTGCATACCGGGCGTAGAACGCCCCCAAGTCCAACGCGTCAATCGTGTCGCTGATGAAGTACGCCAGGTGCCCCTTGGGCAGCCAGTCCTGCAGCGATGCGGGCAGCAGCATCTCCTGCTGCGGTTCGTATGGGCGGTAGCTGATGGCCATGGCTGTTCAACGCTCAGGCTGCGCGTTGGCTGTCAGGGACTTCCCTTCTGCCGCCCACACTCCTAGGCGCAGACCCCCAAGCGAGCGTTCAGAAGCTGTGTGCTGGCGCTGCAGCGGCAAAGCCCCTGCAGGAGGGGCTTTGCTGGATGAGATCAGACGGCACGGACAGGACTTTCCCGCCGCGGCCGTGGTCGCGCTCAGGGCCTGAGGTACTCGCGCTTCAAGGCAGTCTTGAGCAGCTTGCCGGCCGGGTTGCGCGGCAGCGGTTCGTGGCGCAGGTGCACGTCGGCAGGCACCTTGTAGGCGGCCAGGCGTGTGGCCACGTGCGTGCGAACCTCTTCGGACGTCAGGTGGACCCCGTCGGCCATTGCGCATACGGCCACGACAGCCTCGCCGGTGAGCTCATCCGGCCGCGCAAACACCGCCGCCTCAAGGATACCGGGGTGGTGCAGCAGACAGGACTCCACCTCCAGTGCAGCGATTTTCTCGCCGTGCCGGTTGATGACGTCCTTGAGCCGGTCGACGATGTGCACATAGCCGTCCGCATCGATGCGGCCGATGTCCCCGGTGTGGAACCAGCCGCCGCGCATCGCCCGCGCAGTCGCCTCAGGCTGACTCCAGTAGCCTTCCATCACCGTGACGCCGCGCATGCGCAACTCACCCACCTCACCGGTGGGCAGCGGTGTGCCGTCACTGTCGAAGGCCGCCATCTCGACGATGGGCGAGATCAGCCCCGAGGCCGTCGGCCGGTGCCGGAACAGCCGCCCCGAACAGGCCGAGCCCACGCCGTTGGTTTCGGTCAGTCCGAATCCCACACCCGACATCGAGTCCCCGCGGCGCACCAGCACTTCGTCGATCAGTCGCTGCGGCAGCCCCGCCCCGCCGAAGCCCAGCGCCGCGAGCGTGCCTGTGAACGCGGGGTCGTCGAATCCGGGCTGCGCGAGCAGCTGCGCCACCATCGCCGGCGCCCCGTTGAACTGCGTGACCTGCTCATCGCGGATCAGCGCCAGTGCGCGCGCCGGATCCCAGCGCGGCAGAAACACCAGGCGCCGACCGTGGCGGAGGGACGTGAGCAGCTGGGCGTGCAGTCCACTGACGTGAAAGAGCGGCACGGCCGTGAGGGTGGTGGGCTGCAAGCCGCGCGCCATCATCGCCGCGACGAGGTCCGGCGAGGTCATCGCCGAAACGGCACCGATGTAGTCAATGTTGAACAGCGCCTGGCACACCGCACGCTGGCTGGACAGCACGCCCTTGGCCTGGCTGCTGGCCCCAGAGGTGAAAAGGATCAGTGCTGCATCGTCAGGCTGCAGGCTCGGCGGAACGTAGGCCGGCCCGCCAGGCGCGATCAGCGCCGGCCAATCCAGCCCCGCCGGTGCGTCGGCTGCCGCCGCGTCCGCCACGATGGCCCGGCAACCCAGGGCGCCCAGGTCATCGGCCACCCGCGCATGGCGGTCGGCGTCGCAGAGCAGCCAGGTCGGCGTGAGATCGCGCAGGTTGGCCAGCAGCTCATCACGCAGGCCAAAACTGTTGAGTGGCGCGGGCACCGCACCGAGCAGCGCCACGGCGACAAAGGCCACCGCCCACTCGGGGCGGTTGCGCATCGCGATGGCAATGCGCTCGCCTGGGCGCACTCCGAGCTCTTGCTGCAGCCGTCCGGCCAGCGCATCGGCCGCTGCGAAGAAGCGCTCGCAGCTCCAGCGCTCGCCTTCGTGAACGATGAACTCCTTGCCGGCATGGGCCCGGCCGGCGTTGAGCAGCTCGGGCAGGGTCGCAAACGCATTCTTGTAGGCGTTCAGCGTCTGGCCACCGCGTTGCAGTGGCTGCAGCTCGAAGGGTGCCCCGGCAGCGGTCAGGCGGACGCGGCACTCGGCGGCCAGCATTGGCAGGTCGGGCGGGCTGACGGCGGGGCCCGGGGAAGCCGCGGTGGCCGGGTGAGCGCTTGGGGTAGCGGCCGCTTGTCGAGGTGTATCCATGGGGTCGCTCATGCGCTGGTTCATGGGGTCAAAGTCCTTTCAGGCGAGCATAGCGGTCGACATGGAAGCGTGCGTCACCCAGGCTGGCCTGAAGCACACGGGCGCGCTTGAGGAACAGGCCCAGGTCGAACTCGTCCGTCACGCCGATGCCGCCGTGCAGCTGCACCGCCTCGTTCAAGGCCCGCACGCAGAGGTCGGAGCAGCGGGCCTTGGCCAGGCTGGCCAGCAGCGGCAGGTCCGGGCTGTCGGCATCGATGGCCGACAGGGCTGCGCGCACCGCACTGTCGAACAGCTCGATCTCGCAGTACAGCCGAGCGACCCGGTGCTGCAGGGCCTGGAAGGAGCCGATCGGCACATCGAACTGCACACGCTCCTTGAGGTAGGCCACCGTGCGTTCGAAGGCCTCGCGCACCACGCCCAGTCCCTCGGCAGCCAGGCAAATGCGTGCACGGTCCAGCGCTGCGTCCAGCGCCCGTCGGGCAGCCGGTCCGCGCACCAGCAGCGCATCGTCGGCCACGCGCACACCTTGCAGACGCACGCGGGCGTAATTGCGGCTGTCGACCAGGTGCGTGGCCTGCATGCTCACACCGGGGCGGGCGGTGCCGACCACGAACAGGGCCAAATCTGCATCGATGGCGTCCTCCGCGCCCGTGCCCACCGCCTCAGGGACGTGATTTTCCCCAGTGCGCGCGACGATGATCAGCTGCTGGGACCCCAGGCCATCAAGGATGAAGCACTTCTCGCCATCGAGCACCCAGCCGCCCACTTCGCGCCGGGCCAGTGTGGCCGGCGCAACCAGGGCGACGCGGTCATGCCCACGCGACTCGTCCACCGCCAGCGCGGCACGGTCCTGGCCGGAGATCCAGCCGGGCAGCCAGCGGGCGATGGCCACGTCGTTGCCGCTGCGCAGCAGCAACTCGCTGCACAGCAGGTTTGACAGCAGCGGCAGCGCCGACAGGTGTCGGCCGACCTGTTCGAAGACGGCCCCCAGTCCCGCGTAGCCCACCGCCAGGCCGCCCTGCGACTCCGGGACCACCGCAGCGGTCCAGCCCAGGTCGATCACCTGTTGCCACACGTAGGCGTCGAAGCCCAGCGGTGCCGCTCCATCACGCAGGGCGCGCTGCGCGGCGACGGGCGCGCGCTGGCTCAGGAAGTCGCGCGCGCTGTCGGCCAGCTGCCGTTGTTCGTCATTCAACAGGAAAGTCATGGTTCTCACGCTCCGTGCCTCAGCCCGGCAGGCCCAGCACGCGCTTGGCAATGATGTTGAGCTGCACCTCGGAGGTGCCGCCGCCGATGGTGTAGGCCTTGGTGTTCAGCCAGGCGCGGCAGACCGCCTGCTCGTCGGCACTGAACTCGTCACCTTCCCAGCCCAGGCCACGCAGGCCCATGAGTTGCTCCAGCAGTTCGTACTTGGCCACTTCCTGCTCGGTCTGCACCAGCTTCATGATGGCCGCCAGGCCACTGACGTCCTGTCGCGCCAGAGCCTGCTCCTTGAGCCGCTGGCTGGTCAGCGCAAAGGCCTGAGCATCCATCAGGGTGGTGGCAAGGCGTTCGCGCAGCACCGCATCACGCAGCCCGCCGTCCGCGTCGTACAGGTACTGCCGACCCAGGGCCAGCGCGTCGTGCGAGGGCGCGCCGCCTTCGGCGAACTTGCCCATTGCGGCACGCTCATGCTGTAGCAGCTTCTTGGCCACTGCCCAGCCCTGGCCTGGCTGCCCCACCAGGTTGCGCAGCGGCACGCGCACGTTGTCGAAGAAGACCTGGCAGAAGCTGGACTTGCCGCCGATCAGCTCGATGGGCTTGACCGTCACGCCCGGATCGGCCATGTCGATCATCACGAAGCTGATGCCCTCTTGCTTGCGCCCGGTGTTGTCGGTGCGCACCAGGGCGTACATCCAGTCGGCCTTGTCGCCATCGGAGGTCCAGATCTTGGCGCCGTTGACGAGGTAGTGCGTCCCGCCCTCGTCGAGCCGGGCGGATGTCTTGAGGCTGGCCAGGTCGGAGCCCGCATTGGGCTCGGAGAAGCCCTGGCACCAGCGGCGCTCTCCTCGCATCATGGGGGGCAGGTGCTCGAGCTTCTGCGCTGACGTGCCTACCTCCAGCAGCACCGGCCCGAGCATCCAGACACCCAGGTTGTACTGGGGCTGGCGGCAGCCCAGGCGGGCCATTTCTTGCTCGAAGACACGTTCCTGCTTCGGGCTCAGGCCTGCTCCGCCAAACTCCTTCGGCCAGCCCGGCGCAAAGTAGCCGCGTTCCCGGCAGCGCTCGAACCACAGGCGCTGCTCCTCGAACGCAAACGTCAAGCGCGAGCCGCCCCAGACCATCTCGTCAGCCACGATGGGAGTGCGCAGGCGCGGCGGGCAGTTGGCTTCCAGCCACTGCGCCAGCTCGGCGCGGAAGGTGTCAAGGTCGTTCAATCGGGACTCCACAACATCAGGTCATCAGGTCGCCAGGCTGAAGCGGTGGCAGCCGTCATCATCGAGCACGCGTCGCACTTCACCCTCGTGCCGCAGCCAGGACAGGTGGGCGAGGGTCTCGCCCAGCGCCATCAACTCGTCGGCGGCATGGCGCAGCCGGGGGAACTGCACCTGCATCAGCTCCAGCGCGGTGGCGGCGCCGCTCCGGGCCAGTTCAGCGCGCAGCAGCTCGAACTGCTGTCGGTGGTGCGCGCGCAGCTCCTCCACACGGGCATGCAGGCCGCGGAACACCCGCTCATGCGAGGGCAGCACCAGCGTGTCCGGTGCCAGGCGGTCGAGCCTGTCCAGCGAGGCCAGCCACAGCTGCAGGGGATTGGCCTCGGGCTCGATCGAAGAGACCAGCACGTTGGAGGTGATGCGCGGCAGCAACTGGTCACCAGAGATCAGGATGCACTCGGCAGTTCGCTCGGACGCGCTGTACAGGCAGGCATGCTCGGGCGAATGCCCCTCGCCGACCACCACCTGCCAGTCACGCTCACCGATGCGCAGCCGGTCACCGTCGCGCAGGCGCTGGTAGCTGCCGGGCACCGGCGGCATGAAGGGGTCACGGCGCAACTCGGCAAACATGGCCTCGACCTGGGCCTCTCCCATACCGGCGCGGCGATAGAAGAGCATGTCGCTGGCCGGCAAGGGGTCCGGAGGCGGGCTGCCCATCAGACCACGCATCAGGAAGTACTCACCATGCGTCATGAACATCGGCGCGCCGAAGCGCTCGCCGATCCAGTCCGCGAGGCCGGAGTGGTCGTAGTGCGAGTGGGTACAGATGAGCCGGCGGATCGGCAGCCCAACCAGATGCCGCTGGGCAATCACTTCCCAGACCTCGCGGCTGCGCCGGGTGTTCAAGCCGGTGTCCACCAAGGTCCAGCAGTCGCCTTGCGCATCGCGATCACGCAACAGGTAGACGTTGATGTGATCCAGCGCCATCGGCATGGGCTGGCGCAGCCAGAGGATGCCGGCTGCCACCTCCACCGCAGACAGTCCGTCGGCACTGGGTGGGGTGAAGGGGTACTCCAGCGAAGCCGAGGCGCGCAAGCGCGGCGGGCGCCGCAGCGCCGGCGGCATATCTGCGTCACTCATGGCGATGTTGTCCCGGCCGATATCAGCCACCGAGGACTCTTGTCAAGGTCGACTCCGACAACGGCACATAGGTTCCGGCGGCATCGTCGCGCACGTACAGAGGCTCCTTCACCACAGCGGCGTTGAAGCCCTCGCGCTGCAGGTCGACTTTGCGCAACTTGTAGTTGCCGGTCATGTCCGCCGTGGCCGACAGGCGCAGGAACAGCGGCGCCGCGTAGCTCGCCAGGCGCGTCGTGGCCAGCGCCCAGAAGGCGGCGGGGTCGAAGTCCACGCCCGGATGCAGCACGAGCGCGGCCATGCCGGCGCGGCCCTCGTGACCCGGCACCTGCACGCCGTAGACGGTCACAGCGTCCAGCCCAGGAAAGTCACCCAACGCATCGGCCACCTCGGCGGTGGAGACGTTTTCGCTCTTCCAGCGGAAGGTGTCGCCGATGCGGTCGACGAACCAGCAGTAGCCGTCGGCATCGCAGCGCAGCAGGTCACCGGAGGACCACCAGGCGTCGCCCTCGCGGAACACATTGCGCAGGATCTTGCGCTCGGTGGCCTCGGCGGAGGTGTAGCCCTCGAAGCGCCCGGCGATGAGGTCGGGCAGGTCGTAGATCATGCCGATGGCCTCACCGGGCTCGTCCACGGCGGCGAGTTGCAGGAAGCCATCCGGGCCACGAGGGTGGGTGTCGCTGCCCAGGTCATAGCGCACCAGCCGCAGGTTGGTCCGATCCCAGAAAGGCACGCGGCCGCAGGAACCGATGCGGTTCTCGAGGTTGAGCGTGCTGGCGTTGGCCTCGGTGGAGCCCCAGCTCTCGTAGATCGCCATCTCGCCGAAGCGCTCCACCCAACGCGTCCAGACTTCCGGAGCCATTCCGGTGCCGGCCATCTTGCGCAGCGAGTGGTCCCGGTCGTCGGGCTGCGGCGGGTTGCTCAGCAGGAAGCGGCAGATTTCGCCGACGTACTGGCACACCGTGATGCGGTGGCGGCGCACGTCGTCCCAGAACTCGCGGCGGCTGAACTTGCGGCGCAGCGCGATGCTCGCGCCAGCGCAGAGCGCGGTGGCCGTGGCCGACATCGACGCTGCACCGTGGTAGAGCGGCAGGAAGCAGTAGAAGCAGTCCTCGGGCCCGATCTCCCAGACCGTCTTCATCGCCGCACCGGCCATCAGCCACCGGGCATGGCTGACCACGGCCGCCTTGGGCAGTCCGGTGGTGCCGGAGGTGAAGATGTACTGCGCGGTGTCGCCCGCCACCAGGCCGTCACGCCAGACCGCGGGTGGGTTGTGGCTCGGCGCTCCGGCCACGAGGGGAGCCAGATCCAGCGTGCACAGGGCCTGCAGCGCCGGGTCGGCGGGGCGAGCATGGTCCGGCCAGAGCCACAGCGGCAGGTCCTTTGGCAGGGTAGGCGTGGCAGCGAAGTGAGGCAAACACTCCTCGCCAACGATCACCCGGCCGGCCCGGGTTTCGGCCAGGGCATGCTCCAGCACTCGGCCACTGGCATGGGTGTTCAGGAAGGCAACGACCGCCCCCAGCTTGCTCAGCCCCATCCAGGCGAAAAAGAACTCCGGCCGGTTCTCCATCGCCAGCGCCACCACGTCGCCCCGACGCACGCCCAGGGCCTGCAGGGCATGCGCGGCCTGGTTGACGCAGGCGTTGAACTCGGTGTACGTCCAGCGCTGGTCGCCATGCTGAAGGCACAGCCGCTCGGCAAAGGTCTGCGCGCTCTCCTCAAGGCGCTCGGCCGTGGTGTCGCTGCTGGAAGCCCGGAAGGCCATGCTGACCTCCGAACGACGGTCTAGCTTGCCCTGGGTCACCTCGCGAGGCACGATGGGATGGTGGGTCACTGGGGTCTCCTCCTGGGTGCGCGGGCCTGCGCTCAGCGCACCGGGCGCGGCAGGCCCAGTCCGAACTGAGCGATCAGCTCGCGCTGGATCTCATTGGTGCCACCGCCAAAGGTGTTGATCGTGCTGGCGCGCAGCTCGTACTCCAGCTCGCCGAGCAGGAAGGCTGCGGAGGAGCCGGCGCGCACCAGGGCGCTGCCACCCACGATGTCCATCAGCCTGCGCAGCACCTCGACCACCCCTTCGGAGCCATAGACCTTGGTTGCCGAAGCCAGGGCGACGCCCATGTTGCCGTCCTCCAAATCAGCGGCGATGCGAAAGTTGATCAGCCGCATCGCTTCCAACCGGGTGTAGCACTCGGCGAGCGAACGACGCACCCAGGGCTGATCGACGGCACGCCGACCCTGCTCGTCGCGAGCCTTGGCCCACAGCAGCACCTTGCGGAAGGGGCCGAAGACCTTGTCCGACCAGGAACCCAGCCCGAGCCGCTCGTGGTTGAGCTGGGCGGTGATCAGCTTCCAGCCACCGTGCAGCTCGCCGATCAGGTTGGCGGCCGGCACCTGCACGTTGTCGTAGTAGGTGGCGGCGGTCATGTTGCCCACCGTCTCGATCAGCGTGTGCGAGAAGCCGGGCGCATCGGTGTCCATCACCATGATGGAGATGCCCTTGTGGCGCGCCAGGTCGGGGCTGGTGCGCGCGGCCAGCCAGACATGATCGGCGGCCTCGATACCCGAGGTCCAGAGCTTGGCGCCATTGACCACGAAGTGGCCGCTCTGCAGGTCGCCCTCCAGCCGCGCCGAGGTCTTCAGCGAGGCCAGGTCGGAGCCGGCCTGGGCCTCGGAGTAGCCAATGGCGAAGATCGTCTCGCCGCTGGCGATGCCGGGCAGGTAGCGGTCCTTCTGCGCCTGCGTGCCGTGCTCCATCAGCGCCGGGCCGACGGTGCTGATGGTCACGAAGGGCAGCGGCGCGCCGGCGATGTTGGCCTCCTCGAAGAAGATCAACTGCTCGGTCGGGCCGAAGCCCTGGCCGCCGAAGGCCTTGGGCCAGCCCACGGCCAGCCAGCCGTCGCTGCCCATGCGGCGGATGGTGTCGCGGTATTCGCTGCCGCTCTCGGCGCCGCGCAGGCGCACGCGCAGCTCGGGCGTCATCAGCTGGGTGAAGTAGTCGCGCACGCGCAGGCGCAACGCGTGCTGTTCGGGGGTGAGGTCGATGAACATCGGCTGTGCTCCGGTCTGTGCTGGCGTTCAGGCTGCGCCGAGGATCAGGCCGCTGGTGGGCACGCCGGTGCCGGCGGTCACCACCACGTTGCGTGCGCCCGCCACCTGGTTGACCGCGCTGCCGCGCACCTGGCGCACGGCCTCGGCAATGCCGTTCATGCCGTGGATGTAGGCCTCGCCGAGCTGGCCGCCGTGGGTGTTGATCGGCAGCTGGCCGCCGCGTGCATGGTGGCCGGCACGCACGAAGTCCTTGGCTTCGCCGCGCTTGCAGAAGCCGAACTCCTCCAACTGCGGCAGCACGAAGGGCGTGAAGTGGTCGTAGATCACCGCGGTCTGCACATCCTCGGGCGTCAGGCCGCTCTGCTGCCACAGCTGGCGTGCCACCAGGCCCATCTCGGGCAGGCCGGTGATGGAGTCGCGGTAGAACGAGGTCATGCTCTGCTGGCCCTCGCTGACGCCCTGCGCCGCACCCTTGATCAGCACCGGCCGGGTCTTCAGGTCGCGCGCGCGCTCGGCCGAGGTGATCACCATCGCCACCGCGCCGTCGCTTTCCTGGCAGCAGTCCAGCAGGTGCAGCGGCTCGCAGATCCAGCGGCTGGCCTGGTGCTCTTCCAGCGTGATCGGCTTGCCGTAAAAGAAGGCGGCCGGGTTGGTGGCGGCAAAGTCGCGCGCGGCCACGGCCACGCGGCCGAAGTCCTCGCTGGTGGCGCCGAACTCGTGCATGTAGCGGCGGCCGAACATGCCCACCCACGCGGCGGGCGTGTGGAAGCCGTGCGGCATGTACCAGCCGTAGTTGACGTTGTCGAAGATCGGGGTGGCACCGAAGCCGTAGGAGCCCGAACCGAAGCGGTACCAGCTGCGCTCGTTCATGGCCCGGTAGACCACCACGGTCTTGGCGATGCCGGTGGCCACGGCCATCGCGGCATGCAGCACCGGCGCGCAGGCGGCGCCGCCGCCATGCGGCACCTGCGAGAAGAAGCTGACGTTCTTGGCGCCCAGCAGGCGCGCGATCTCGTACTCCGGCACCTTGTCGACGGTGTAGGACGAGAAGCCGTCGACCTCGCTGGGGTCGATGCCGGCGTCACCCAAGGCGGCCAGCGTGGCCTCCATGGCCAGGCGCAGCTCGGTGCGGCCGGAGTTCTTGGAGAACTCGGTGGCGCCCAGGCCGACGATGGCGGCACGGCCGGAGATGTTGAAGTCACTCATGCGTGTGCCCCTTCGGCTCAGGCCAGCGCCACGCGCACCGTGCCGGTGACGTGGCTGCCCATCGAGTTCTTGCCCTTGAGCGTGATGTCCACCGTGCGGTCGGACACGCGGCGGTCGGTCACGGCACCGCTGAAGACCATCGTGTCGCCCGGGTAGTTGGGGGCGCCCAGCTTGATCTTCAGGTCCAGCAGGCGGGCCTCGGGTCCGGCCCAGGCCTGCACGAAGCGCTGTACCAGGCCGTTGGTGGTGAGGATGTTCATGAAGATGTGCGGCGAGCCAAGTGCCTTGGCCGCCTCGAGATCATGGTGGCCGGGAAAGTAGTCGCGCGTGGCGATGGCACCCCCGGCGATCAGCGGCACGGTGATGGGCACCGACAGCGGCGGCAGCTCATCGCCGATCTGGACGGCGTCGAAACGGGGCGTCGTGGTGGTCATGGTGTGTGCTCAGCAGTCTTCGGGCAGGTCGTACTTCCAGCCCAGGTTGTCGTTGTCGGCCAGCCAGTCGCCCAGCCGCGCCAGGTGGTGCTCGCTGCCGCCCAGCAGCGCGCCCAGCGCGCGGCTCCAGTAGAGGAAGCGGTGAATCGGGTAGGTCACGTCGACCCCCATGCCGCCGTGCACGTGCTGCGCCATGTGGCCGGCGCGGTGACCCAGATCGTTGGCCAGGGCCCGCGTGGCATGGGCCTGCGGCGCGCTGGGCCGGCCCGCGTCCAGGCGCCAGACCAGCTGCCACAGCGCGGCGCGCAGCGCCTCGGTGGCGATCTGACCGTCGGCCATCTGGCCGGCCACCAGCTGGAACGAGCCGATCGGGCGCTCGAACTGGCGGCGCTCGCTGACGTACTCCACGGTGCGGCGCAACTGCTGTTGCGTGACACCGAGTTGCAGCGCGGCGGCGCAGGCGATGGCGCGCTGCTCGACCCAGGCGGTGGCCTCGGTCGGCAGCACGGCCAGCACAGGGGCCGCGTCCAGGCGCAGGTCGGCCAGGCCCTGGTGGTGCTGGCTGAGGCCGGTCTCGCGCTGCACCGCGGGCTGAGACAGCGCCGGCAGCACCAGCCGGTCGGCGCCCTGCTCGTCGGCCACGGCCAGCAGCGCATGGCCGGCCAGGTCGGCCAGCGGCACCGCCTGCAAGCCGCCGTGCAGTCGGCCGTCGCGCAGCTGCACGCCATGGCCGCGGCTGGCGCTCAGGCCCGCCAACGAGAGGGCCAGCAGCTCACCGGCCATCGCCGCCGGCAGCAAGGTGTCGGCGGCCTCGGGCGCAAAACGCGCCACAGCGGCCGCGACCAGCTGCTGCTCCCACAGCGGCACCAGGGCCAGCGCCCGCCCCTGCTGCTCCAGCACGGCCATCAATTCGGTCATGCCCAGGCCCAGGCCGCCATGCGTCTCGGGCACCAGGATGCCATGGAGGCCCGCGGCCACGCATTGCTGCCACAGGTCCTGCATCGAACCGGCGCCCGACAGGTCGTGCGCGCGCAGCTGGTCATCGCTGCAGTAATCGTTGAACAGGCCCTGCGCCATGTCGGCAAAAGCGCGCTGATCCTCGCTCAGCTGGAAATCCATTGCATCGCTCTCCGCGCTCAGGCCGCCAAGGGGCGGAACTGCGGCAGCACCAGCTCGCCGTCGTTGAAGCTGTTGAACTCGACCTGCACCGCCTGGCCGATCTGCACCTCGGACGGCTTCACTCCCACCAGCTGGGCGATCAGGCGCGTCCCCTCCTCCAGCTCGATCAGCGCGATCGGATTCGGGTGGTCGAAGGGCGGCACCTCGGGGTAGTGCATCACCACAAACGAGTACACCGTGCCGCGGCCGCTGGCCTGCAGCGTGTCCCACTCGAAGGAGTGGCAGCTGGGGCACACCGGTCCCGGAGGGTGGCGCAGCGTGCCGCAGCCCTTGCAGCGCTGCACCAGCAGCCGGCCCTCGCGCGCGCCTTCCCAGAAGAAGCGCGTGTCGTCACTGATGCCGGGCGCGGAGCGCTTGATCTTCGGCGGGCCGGAGGGGGCATCGCCCTGGCTGGCCGCGGGCTTGACCGGGTTGGCCGGGCGGAACTTGAAGACCCGGAACAGCAGCTGGCCGACCTTCTCGTCCCCGCCATCCTGCTCGGCGAAGTAGCTCATGATCAGCGTGACGAAGAAGCCCGTGCCCAGCGCGGTGGTCTTCTCGTCGCCCACGCTGTCCAGCCGCGTGGTGTAGTACAGGCGCTCGCCCTCGCGCACCGCGCGGTCGAAGCTGAGCTCGGAGTTCACCGCCACCACCGACGCGAAGCCCTGGGCCTCCATCAGCTTGAGCACCTCGTAGGGGTTGTCGGTGGTCGAGCCTGGCGGGTAGTTGTTGGCCACCGGGCCTTCCATGCACCACACCTGAAGCATGGCTTCGGGCGCCAGCACCTGGCCCTCGGCATCGTGCGGCACCGCCACACCCATGAGCTCACACCACTGCCGGATCATCGGCTCGTTGACACGGTCCCAGGCATATACGCGCCCGTACTCCTTGCCCACCAGGGCGCGGGCCTGCTTCATCCACTCGTGTTCTGCCACGACATGCTCCTTGTTGTTGGGTGCTGAGCCGATCGGCTCAGTGCTTGTCCGCCGTCGCGGCGGACAGGAAGGCAGGACGCTCGCCGCCGCCGTGCAGCAGCAGGTTGCTGCCACTCATGTAGGCGGCGCGCGGCGAGGCGACGAACAGGCAGGCCCGGGCGATGTCCGCCGGCTCGGCCAGACGCCCGGCCGGGATGGTGGCGGCCACCGCCGCCAGACCGGCGTCGTCGCCGAAGTGCAGGTGCGACTGCTCGGTGCGCACCAGGCCCGGGCTGACCGCCACCACACGCACCTTGGGTGCCCATTCCACCGCCAGCGAGGCAGTCAGGCTGAGCACCGCGGCCTTGGCCGCGCCGTAGGCCGCCGTGCCGGGCGAAGGGCGCAGCGCGCTGATGCTGCCGATGTTGACGATCACGCCCCCGTCGGGCTGCTGCTGCATTTGCGCATTGGCGGCCTGCGCCGCATGCAGGGCCGAGAACAGGTTCAGTCGCAGCACGCCCTCGTGGAAGCGAGGCGACACGGTGGCAGCCTCCACCGCAGGCGCGCCGCCAGCGTTGTTGACCAGGACGTCCAGCCGGCCATGGCGCTGCACGATGGCCGCCACCAGCTGGCGCACGGCCTCAGCCTCACGCACGTCGCAGGTGATGAATTCGGCCGTGCGGCCGCCGGCCGCGGGCGCGCTCTCGGGCGCGTTTCGACCACACACCACCACGGTGGCCCCGGCGGCCAAAAAGCCCTCGGCGATGCCGCGGCCAATTCCCTTGGTGCCGCCGGTGACGAGCACGACACGCTGGTCGAAGTCCCGGGGTACATCCTGAATCACCTGATTGAGGTCCATGCCCTCAAATCTAGAGACGCCCCCCGGCGGCAGATACGTCCAAAAGGACGATGTGACTGCAGACCCCCGCCGGGACGATGCCGAGCATCGAATGCGCCTGAAAGATGCCGATGACCGACGCCCCCTGCCCTGCCCCGCTGCCCGCCGATGAACTGCTGCTCGAACGGCCTGCCGAGGGCGTGGCCCTGCTGCGCATGCACCGCCCCGAGGCCACCAATGCCCTCAGCCTGGGGCTGCAGGCCCGGTTGTCGGCCGCGTTCACGGACCTGTCGGCCGATGACAGCGTGCGGGTGATCGTGCTGACCGGCGGCGAGCAGGTGTTCGCAGCGGGGGGCGACATCCGCAGCATGGAAGGCTGCGGGCCCATCGAGATCCTGCAGCGCCACACTGAACGGGTGTGGGCGCCGATCGAACACTGCCCCAAGCCGGTCATCGCTGCGGTCTGCGGCTACGCCTACGGCGGCGGTGCGGAACTTGCCATGCACTGCGACATCATCCTGGCAGGCCAGGGCGCGCGTTTCTCGCAGCCCGAGATCCGCATCGGCATCATGCCGGGCATTGGCGGCACACAGCGCCTGGTGCGCGCGGTCGGCAAGTTCAATGCCATGCGTCTGCTGCTCACTGGCCAGCCCGTGGACGCCGAGGAAGCCCGCCTGATGGGCCTGGTCAGCCAGGTGCTGCCCGACGAGGAGGTGATCCCAGAAGCGCTGAAGATGGCCCGCCTGATCGCCTCCATGCCGCCGCTGGCCGCACAGCAGATCAAGGAGGTGGTGCTCGCTGGCGTGGACGCCTCGCTGGAAGCTGCGCTGGCACTGGAGCGCAAGGCCAACCAGCTGCTGTTTGCCACGCGCGACCAGAAAGAAGGCATGCAGGCCTTCATCGAGAAGCGCCGGCCGAAGTTCGAGGGGCGCTGAACGGCTGTCTGGGGCCAGCCCCGACCGGGGCAGATGACCGCTCAGGCCGCCTCGATGTTCCCGGCGCCGAAGAAGGCGCGCATCGAAACAACCTTGCCGGCCGCGTCGAAGCGAAACAGGTCGATCGGGCGGATCGTCGTCGCTCGCCCTTCATGGACGAAGGACACGCTGAACGCGAACGCCGCCTCGCAGCCCGCCACCCGCACCTCCCCCTCCAGCGCCACCTCCAGCTTCAGTGCCACCGAGCCGGCATAGAAGCGGCGGATCTCGGCCAGGCCACGCCGGGGCTCGGAGCCCACCGGGTCCTCGACCACGGCGTCCTCGGCGTAGAGGGCGACGATGGCCTCCAGGTCACTCTCGTTGAGCGCGCGCACATAGGCCTGCACGGCGGCCTGCATCTGTTCGACGGTGGGCATCGGCGCGTCCTCCACTCAGAACTGTGTGGGGCGGCCGGCGGCGTCGATGCCGCCATCCACCACGATCTGCGCGCCGTGCACGTAGCTGGCGGCCGGGCCCATCAGGAAGGCCACCACCGACGCGATCTCGGCCGGCTCGGCGCGCCGGCCCAGCGGTGGGATGAACTTCTGGATCGCCTCGGCGTAACGCGGGTCGTCCAGCCCGGCCTGCAGCAGCGGCGTCTCGGTGGCGCCGGGCGCCACGCTGTTCAGGCGCACACCCGCACGCCCCCAGGCCGGCGCACGCCGGCGCACGGCCACCGTCAGCGCATTCTTGGAACCGGCGTAGGCCAGATTGCCCCCCTGCGGGCCGGCCCCGTTGACGACGGCCTGCGCCTTCGCCTCGTCGCCTGCCTCCAGCGCGGCGGCCAGCGGGTTCCGGTCCCAGGGCAGGTGGGCCGACGCGACCGAGGAGATCACCACCGCAGCCGGTTGGGCGCCGCGCTGCAGGGCGGGCAGCAGGCCGTCGAGCAACTCGACCGCGCCGAAGTAGTTGACCGACACCGTCAGCGAGGGCGGCTGCACCTGGGCCCCCAGGCCGGCACAGAGCACCAGCCCGTCGAGCCGGCCGCCGCAGCGCTGCAGCGCGGCCGCGATGACCTGGGCGCGCCCGGCCGCGGTGGAGAGGTCGCCGATGATCTCGGCGTTGCGCAGGTCGACGCCGATGACGTCGTGGCCGGCGGCGACCAGCGCCTCGCGGGCGGCGGCGCCGATGCCGGAGGCGGAGCCGGTGATGAGGGTGCAGGGCATGCGGACTTCCTTCATTCGAGACGGTGAGTTCGAGACGGTGAGTGTGATGGCAGGCGCAGGAACGGCACAACGCGCCCGGCAGCATCACACCGCGGCGGGCGGTTGTCCACCACGTGCAAACGGACGATGCCCGGGTGCCGCAGCGACCCTAGCCTCGCGGCTCCAGCCGACAAGCGCCCCCGCCGCCATGAGTCCCACGCCCCCGCCTGCCGCTTCGCCCTATCCGCACCTGCTGGCCCCGCTCGCAGTCGGTGGCCTGACGCTGCGCAACCGCGTGCTGATGGGCTCGATGCACACCGGGCTGGAGGATCGACCCGATGGCTTCGAACGCCTGGCCACCTTCTACGCCGAGCGGGCCCGCGGCGGCGTGGGCCTGATCGTGACCGGCGGCTACGGCGTCAACGCCCACGCGCTGGGCCAGCCCGAGCACGCCGAGACCGCCACGCTGTGCAACGCAACCCAGGCCGCACGCCACCGCGTGGTGACCGATGCGGTGCACCACGAAGGTGGCCACATCGTGCTGCAGCTGCTGCACCTGGGCCGCTACGACCATGCAAGCGGTGGCGTGGCCCCCTCGGCGCTGCGCTCGCCGCTGTCGCCTCATCTGCCGCATGCGCTCAGCGAGGCCGAGATCCACGGGCTGATCGCCGACTACGCCCGCGCCGCCCGGTTGGCCTGCAGCGCCGGCTATGACGGCGTGGAGGTGATGGGCTGCGAGGGCTACCTGATCAACCAGTTCCTCGCCCCGCAGACCAACCAGCGCAGCGACGCCTGGGGCGGCCACGCCCCGGCCCGGCAGCGCTTCGCGCTGGAGATCGTGCAGCGCGTGCGCGAGGCGATCGGCGCTGACGCGCTGCTGCTGTTTCGCCTCTCGCTGCTGGACCTGGTGCCCGACGGCAGCCGCTGGGACGAGGTGGTGGCGCTCGCACGTGCGCTGCAGGCAGCAGGCGTGTCCCTGCTCAACACCGGCATCGGCTGGCACGAGGCGCGTGTCCCGACCCTCGCCACGCTGGTGCCGCCCGCGGCCTTCAGCTGGGCGGCGGCGCGCCTGCGCACGGCGGTGGACATCCCGGTGGTGGCCGGCAACCGCATCAACACGCCCGAGGTGGCCGAGGCCCTGCTGGCGCGCGGGGATGCCGACCTGGTCGCACTGGCGCGCCCGCTGCTGGCCGACCCGGACTTCATCCGCAAGGCCGCCACGGGCCGGGCCGAGGACATCAACACCTGCATCGCCTGCAACCAGGCCTGCCTGGATGCGGCCTTCGAGCAACAGGGCGTGAGCTGCCTCGTCAACCCGCGCGCCTGCCGCGAGACCGATTGGCCCACCGGCCCGGCCGCCACGCCACGCCGCGTGGCCGTGGTGGGCGCCGGGCCGTCCGGCCTGGCCTGCGCCGTGCAGGCCGCCGAGCGAGGCCACGCGGTGACTCTGTTCGAGGCCCAGGCCACGCTGGGTGGCCAGTTCGACCTGGCCCGGCGCATCCCCGGCAAAGAGGAGTTCGGTCAAACGCTCCGCTACTTCCGACAACGCCTGGCGCAGACCGGCGTGGTCCTGCGGCTTGGGCAGCGCGCCCGGGCCGACGACCTGCTGGGTTTTGACCACGTGGTGCTCGCCACGGGCGTGCGCGCACGCCAGCCGGACATCCCTGGTGTGCAGCATGCCAAGGTGGTCGGTTACGCCGACGCCATCCGCCAGCCGCAGACGCTGGGTCGGCGCGTGGCGTTGATCGGTGCGGGCGGCATCGGCTTCGACGTGGCCGAGCTGCTCAGCGGCCCCGCCGAACCTCTGGCCGATGCGCAGCAGGCCTTCCTGGCCGAATGGGGCGTCGACCGCGACCTGCAGACCCGCGGCGGCCTCAAACCGCCGGCCGCGGCCAGCGGGCCCCTGGCGGCACGCCAGGTCTGGCTGCTGCAGCGCCGCCCCGGCAAGCCCGGCCGGGGGCTGGCGCGCACCACCGGCTGGATCCGGCGCAGCGTACTGGACCGGCGCGGCGTGCGCATGCTGGGCGGCGTGGAGTACCTGGGTGTGGACGACAACGGCCTGCACCTGCGCGTCGAAGGATCACCGCGCTGCCTCGCGGTGGACCACGTCGTGCTCTGCGCCGGCCAGGAATCCGAGCGCGCGCTGCTGGCGCCGCTGCAGGCACGCAGCGTGCCGGTGAGCCTGATCGGCGGCGCCGACCAGGCTGCCGAGGTGGATGCCTGCTGCGCCATCGAGCAGGGCATGCGCCTCGCCCTGGCGCTCTGACCTCGGCCATCGGGTGGGTGGGTGCAGCACGGTCGGCGCTCGCGCCGCGTCCGAACGGACGATGCCCGGGGCGGCACACTTCCCACAATCAGACCATCCGCGTGTCCACACGCTCCCTTTGCCCGACCCCCATCGGCGAGCCCGCTGCCATGAACCCCTCTCACGCCCCCCTGTTCGAGCCCGGCCGCATCGGCCGCATGGAACTGCGCAACCGCCTGCTGGTGTCCCCAATGGGATCGAACTTCGCCGAGGCCAACGGCCACTGCGGCGAGCGCATCCAGGCCTACTACGAGGCCCGCGCCCGGGGCGGCGCGGCCCTGATCACGATGGGTGCCTGCGGTGTGGCCTACCCGGCCGGCACCGGCGAGCCCTACCAGGTCGGCATCTCGCGCGACGACTTCATCCCGGGGCTCGCGGCCGTGGCAGAGAGGGTGCACCGTCACGGCGGGCGCATCGCGATGCAGCTGCACCACGGCGGCAAGAACGCCGCCAACGACCTCAGCCAGGGCCGTGAACTGTGGGTGCCCTCGATACCAAAGGTGCAGCCCTCCGACATGATGAGCGCCGTCACGCGCGAGGAACTGGCCACTTTCGTCGGCGTGGGCCCGCACAAGCCGCGCCTGCGCGTGATGGACGAAGCCGACATCGCGCAGATGATCGAGTGGTTCGCCGCGGCAGCCGCGCGTGCCCAGGCCGCCGGTTTCGACGGCGTAGAGCTGCACGCAGCGCACAACTACATCCTGGCGGGCTTTCTCTCGCCCTACTACAACGGCCGCGACGACGCCTGGGGCGGGCCGCTGGAAGGCCGCGCGCGGCTGCTGCTGGAGACGATCCGGGCCGTCAAGGCCCGCGTGGGAGCGGATTTCCCGGTCTGGGTGCGGCTGGACGGCGAGGAGCTGCACACGCCCGGCGGCATCACGCTGCCCGACGCGGTGGCCACGGCACAGCTGTGCGAGGCGGCCGGCGTCGATGCTATCAGCGTGTCGGCCTACGCCATGCTCAGCCGCGGCACGGCCTTCACCGACGCGCCGCTGCCACAGCAGCCGATGGCCTACGTCTCCAACGCCGCGGCGATCCGTCGGGCCGTGAAGGTCCCGGTGATCGCGGCCGGCAGGATCGAGCCGGAGGAAGCTGCCCAGGCGATCCATGGTGGTCACTTCGATTTCCTGGCCATGGCCCGCAAGACCCTGGCCGACCCCGAGATCCCGATCAAGCTGGCCGAGGGCCGCGCCCGCGAGATCCGCCCCTGCATCTACTGCTACACCTGCGTCAGCGAGATCTTCGTGAACCGCCGCGTCAAGTGCAGCGTGAACGCGCAGACCGGCCACGAGGCCGAGGCCACGATCGAGCCGGCCGCCGTGCCGCGCCACGTGCTGGTGGTTGGCGGCGGGCCGGCCGGCATGGAGGCCGCGCGCGTGGCCGCCCTGCGCGGGCACCGCGTCACGCTGGCCGAGCGCGGCAACCGCCTGGGCGGTACGCTGTTCTTCGCCGGGCTGGCCTACCCCGAAAACGGCCGCCTGCTGGACTACCTGCGCGCCCAGATGGAGCGCCTGCCCATCGACGTGCGGCTGGATGCCGAGGTGGACGCCGGCTTCGTCGCCGACCTGCGGCCGGACGCCATCATCGTCGCCACCGGCGCACGCCGCGGCACACCGCCCATCCCCGGGGCGGACCTGAACCACGCCTGGAGCGGCGACGAGCTGCGCCGGATGATGACCGGCGACGGTGCCGAAGAGATCGCCCGCAACAAGCTCAACCTCGCCGAGCGCGCCCTGTTCAAGGCCGGCGGCCTGCTGCGCGTCACCGACAGCAGCCAGGCGGTGCAGAACCTCTCGAAGCTGTGGATGCCGCTGGGCAAGCGGGTGGTGATCATCGGCGGCGGGCTGGTCGGCCTGGAACTGGCGGAGTTCCTGATCGCCCGTGGGCGGGAAGTCACCGTGCTGGAACCCGGCCCGCGCGCCGGCCGGGAGCTGTCCATCGTGCGCCGATGGCGCGTGCTGGACGCGGTGAAGTCCCACGGCACGCTGCAGCTCAAGGCCCAGGTCAGCGAGATCACCCGCAAGGCGGTGATCTGGTCCGACGCCGAGGGTCAGGCCCAGCTCACACCGGCCGACTCGGTGGTGCTGGCCCTGGGCGCCGAGGCCGATGCCAGCGTGGCCGACGCCCTGGCCGGCTGCGGCGTGCCGCTGCAGCGCATCGGCGACTGCGCCGGCGTCAACTACATCGAGGGCGCGATGCACGAAGGCCACCGCGCCGGACGGACGGTCTGACCTGCCGTGGCCCGGGACAGGCCGACCTCCCCGAGTCAGAACTCCCCGTCCTTGATGTAAGGCTGGCTCCACAGGATGCTTTGCATCAGCACCGACTTCACCCAGGCTGCGTGCATCTTCTCCACGTCGGCGGTCGATGCGCCCTTCTTGGCGAGGAAGGGTTTGAGCGTGGTGGTGATGGGAATGGTCAGCGCCGGGATGTATCGGAAGTTCACCTGCGCCACGCTCGGCGCCCGGTCGGTCTGGTTCTTCTTGAGGCGGTTGTGGCGCAGGCCGATCTCGTACTGCCAGTCCAGCCAGCGCTGGTCGTGGTTGGCATCGGCCGTGTCCAGGATCCACAGCGCGAAGCGCTTGCGCACGGCTTCCAGGTACGCAGCGTCCGGCTTGCCGGTCTTGGCGTCACCAAAGAAGTAGACGAGTTCAGGCGTCGAGGCCACGAAACCGTACCAGACGTCCAGGATCGCGTCGGTCTGGTCGGCCAGGATCGCCCTGCTCTGGCGCAGGGCCTTGACGTCCTCTTCGGTGAACAGCAGAGAGGCCTGCAGCGCCTTCAGATCGGCCATCGTGTAGGGCGCCTTGGCCAGGGTTCGCTGGCCATAGGCGTAGCCCGTCACCGCGGGGTTGGCCGGTTGCTGGGCGTGGCTGGCCGGCAGCGCCGTGGCCAGTGCGACGGCAAGCAGAGCGGGTGTGAAGAGCTTCATCGGGGTCTCCGGGGTGGCAAGCGACAGATGTCGCTCGATGGCTTGCATCGTGACCGGAAACTCTGGATGATGGGTGTCATGAAGTCCAAGGAAGATGACTCCAAGTCCAGCGCAGTCGATGCGGTGGATCGCCTCTCGACGCTGCTGGATCGCTTCCACGTTCGCGCCTCGCTGTTCCACACCGGGCCACTGTGCGGTCGCACCACCTTCGAGGCACAGCCGGATCGCGCCTTCCTGCATGTGCTGCGGCGCGGGCGCCTGCAGATCGAGCACCCGGCAGGCACCGGTGCACCACGGTGCGTGGTCGTGGAGGAGCCGACGCTGCTGCTGTACCCGCGCGCCGTGCCGCATGCCTTCGTCAACCCGCCGCGTGAGGGCTCGGACTTCACCTGCGCGACGCTGCAGTTCGCCGGTGGCGACCGCAACCCCATAGCGGCGGCGCTGCCCCCGCTGGTGCAGGTGCCGCTGGATGCCATTCCGGGTCTTCGGCCCGCGTTGGACCTGCTGTTCGCCGAAACCGACCAGGTGCGCTGTGGCTCGCGCCTGCTGGCGGATCGCTTGTTCGAGGTGGTGCTGATTCAGCTGCTGCGCTGGGTCATCGACCATCCGCAGGAGGTTGGCGTCAGCAGCGGCCTGGTCATGGGCCTGAGTGATCCGCGCCTGGCACGCGCCCTGGTGGCCCTGCATGCGGCGCCGCAAGTTGACTGGACGCTGGCGCGCATGGCGGCCGAGGCCGGCATGTCACGCAGCGGGTTCGCAGAGGCGTTCAGGAACGTGACCGGAACCACACCTCTGGCATACCTGACCGACTGGCGGTTGACCGTCGCGTCGACGCTGTTGCAAACCGGTCATCCCCAGAAGCTGGTGGCCGCCGAGTTGGGTTTTTCCGCCGCCTCGTCGTTGAGTCGGGCGTTCAAGCAACGCTTCGGTGTGGCGCCGCGGGCGTGGCTGGCAGCGCAGCAGCAGCCGACTTTGTGATGGGTCTGGAGCCAGACCACGTCGCACCGATCTTCGCCGAGGTTCACGGGGAGACCCGAAGTCGCCCATGAACCTGGACCGCTAGCTCAGAAGTTCGGCGCCTCGACACCCCCATCCACCCCGAGCACCTTGCCGGTGATCCAGCCGGCCGCCGGCGAGACCAGGAAGAGCACCGCCGCGGCGATGTCCTCGGGCCGGCCCAGGCGGCCCATCGGCGTGGTGCGCTCCATGCGTTCCTGGCGCTCGGGCGTCAGGAAGGGGGCCAGCGCATCGGTCAGGATGGTGCCGGGCTCGACGGCATTGACACGCAGCGCCGGCCCGAAGTCCTGCGCCAGGTTGCGGGTGAGCTGGTTCAGCGCCGCCTTGGCTGCACCGTAGGCGCTGAAGCCTTTCTGGGCGTAGCGCGCGGCGGTGGAGGAGATGTTGACCACCGCACCGCCCCCGGCGGCGGTCATCGCCGGGACGCACTTCTGCGTCAGCGCGTAGGCGGGTACCACGTTCCAGGCCAGGGCGGCGGCCAGATCCGCGCCCTTCATCTTGCGCGGATTGTTGGGACCGGCGCCGCCGGCGTTGTTGACCAGGATCGTCAGCTTGCCGAGTTCGGCCACCGTCGTGGCCACCAGCCGGTCCAGCGCGGCGTCGTCGTTGACATCCGTCGGCACCGCGATGGCACGCCGGCCCAGCGCACGGATCTCGGCGGCAAGGCTCTCCAGATCGGCTGCGGTGCGTGCGGCCAGTGCCACATCGGCCCCGGCCTGCGCAAGGCTCAAGGCACAGGCGCGGCCAATGCCCTTGCCCGCTCCCGTGACGATGGCCACCTGGCCTTCCAGCGAGAACAGCGTCTGCAGATTGTTCACGGCGTTCACGTTCACTCCAACTTCAGATTTCAGAAAAAGGCGGTCCGGTGTCAGGGGGTGACAGCACCGCGGATCATCTGCACGAAATGCTCGCCGTAGGGCGGCAGCATGCCCCATTCCAGGCGCGGGTCGTGGCTGCCGTGGCGGTAGACGCTGCGGGCATGGCTGAACTCCAGGAAGCCCTCATGGCCGTGGTAATGGCCCATGCCGGAGGCGCCGACTCCGCCGAAGGGGGCATCGTGCAGCGCGGGGTGCATGGTCACGTCGTTGATCGAGACCCCTCCCGAGAGCGTGTGGTCCAGCACCCAGCGTTGTTCCTCGGCGTCCTCGCCGAAGTAATACAGGGCCAGCGGCCGCTCGCCAGCGTTGACCTGGGCCACCGCGTCGGCCAGCGATGCGTAGCCGCGCAGCACGAGCGCCGGCCCGAAGATCTCGTGCACCGCGATCTCGGCGTCGGCCGGCGGGTCGATCACCAGGCGCAGCGGCATGCGGCGCTCGGAGGCACCGTCGGCACTGGGCCAGTCGCCGGCCATCACCACACGGGAACCCCGCGCGCCGGCATCGGCCACATAGGACTCGACGCGGGCAAAGTGGCGCTCGTTGACCACCGGCGTCAGGTCGGCATTGCCGGCAATCTGCGGATACTGGCGGGCATAGGAGGCCTGCAGGCCCTGCACCAGCGCCTCCAGCTTGGCCGCCGGCACCCAGACCGTGTCCGGTGCCACGCAGAGCTGGCCGGAATTCAGCGCCTTGCCCACTGCGATGCGCTCGGCGGCGTTGGCGATGTCGGCGCTCTCGCCGATCAGGACCGGCGACTTGCCGCCCAGCTCCAGCGTGACCGGGACCAGGTTGGCAGCGGCCGCCTGCATCACCTGCCGGCCCACGGCGGTGGAGCCAGTGAACACCAGGTGGTTCCAGGGCTGGCGGGTGAACTCGGCCGCCACCTCCGGGCCGCCGGTGACCACGGTCAGTTCCTCGGGCGCGAAGAACTCGGCCACCGCCCGCGCCAGCACGTCGGCGGTGCGCGGCGCCACCTCGGAGGGCTTGAGCACGGCGCGGTTGCCCGCGGCGAACACGCTGGCCAGCGGTGACAGCAGCGTGAACAGCGGCGCGTTCCAGGTGCCGATGATGCCCACGACGCCCTTGGGCTGGTAGCGGACCCAGGCGGTGGCACCGAAGTTGTCGAACGGCGCCACGCTCGGGCGAGGCTGGTCGGGCAGCCACTCGGCGAACTTGTCGCGCGCGTGCTTGAGCGAGCCGAGTGAGCCGAGCACGTCGTTCATCATCGAGAACAGCGCCGGGCGGCCGCCGAAGTCTGCGCCCATGGCCTCGCAGAGCGCATCGTTGTGCTTGACCAGCAGGTCGATGACCCGCTGCAGGCGGTCACGTCTTGTCTCGGCCGAGACCGGGCCTTCGGCACGGAAGGCGGCCTGCTGGGCATCCAGCAAAGTTCGAATCGATGGAACAGACAAAGTCATCGGGTGTCTCCGGAGTGCACGAAGCGCGACGCCCCACGAGACGCCTCTTTCGGCGCCTCGTGGGGCATCGACCAGGATGAGCATGTTGACAGCGTTGTTCAAGGCTACTGCCGCGACCCGAAACAGGCGTCGTCCAAAGAGACGATGGCACCGACATATCACGCACAGAACATGGCAACCATGCCACCTTCCACACCACAAACATCCCGGGTTGTTCTGGTCACCGGCGCCAGCCGCGGCATCGGCGCCGCCACGGCGCTCGCCTTCGGCCGCGCCGGCTGGCGTGTGGCCATCACCGCACGCACCCAGGCCGAGGGCCAGGCGCTGGACCATCAGCTGCGTCGCCCGGACGGGCGCCTGCTGGCGGGCAGCCTGGCCGCCACCGCCGAGGCCCTGCGCGCGGCCGGTGCCGAGGTCTTCGCCCACCCGATGGACCTGATGGACCTGGCCTCGCTGGACGCCGCCGCCGACGCGGTGCTGGCGCACTTCGGCCGCGTCGACCTGCTGATCAACAACGCCGTCTACCAGGATCGCGAGACCAACGCGATGCTCGCGGCGCTGGACGATGCCGCGCTGGCGCGCACCCTGCACGGCAACGTGGTGGCGCCCTTCCACCTCACGCGCCGCCTGCTGCCGACCCTGCTGGCCCAGGGCGGCGCCCAGGTGATCAACGTCTGCTCGGGCGCCGGGCAGAACGACCCGCCCGTCAGCGCCGAGCAGGGCGGCTGGGGCTTTGCCTACGGCGCCTCCAAAGCCGCGCTGGCACGGCTGTCCGGCATGATCAACCGGGAGCATGGCCCGCAGGGCCTGCGCGCCTTCAGCGTCAACCCCGGCCTGGTCAGCACCGAGGCGGTCACCGCCACCCTGGGCGATGACGGCGTGCTGGCACGGCGTTACGGCGCCATGCCCCCCGAAGCGATTGCCGCGGCACTGGTCTGGCTGGCCACCGACCCGGCAGCCGCCGCGCTCGCAGGTCAGCCCCGCCTGATCGATCTGCAGCCGCTGGTGCGCGAGCGGCGGCTCTGGTCAGTCTGAGGCGAAGACAAGGGCGAAACGCCTCCCCGAGAAACCCTTGCCGGCGAACGCCCGTTGATGCGGATCAAGGCAATCCCGAGGGCCTGTGCAGCTGCCCTGCCCCATCGTCCGAACAGGGTAGGCGCGGCCCGGCGCGGATCCGAACAATCCTTTCACTCCCCTTCCCGCCTCCCGGAGACACCATGGCGACCACCAAAGACTATCGACTCGGCGACTTCACCTTCCCCCGCGGCTGGTTCATGATCGCCGAGTCCTGCGAGCTCGACACGCACAAGCCCCTGGCGGTGCGTTTCTTCGGCAAGGACTTCGCGCTCTACCGCGGCCGGGCCACCGGCAAGGTCGTGCTGCTGGACGCCTACTGCCCGCACATGAAGACCCATCTGGCGGCGCCCAACACCACCAGCTACGTGATCCTGGACGGCATGGGCACCAACGTCGAGGGCGACGGCATTCGCTGCCCCTACCACGCCTGGCGCTTCGGCCCCGATGGCAAGTGCGACGACATCCCTTACCACCAGGGCCCGATTCCGGCCGCTGCCTGCGTGAAGAGCTGGAGCGTGGTCGAGAGCCTGGGCGCAGTGTGGGTGTGGCACGACCCCGAGGGCGGCGAGCCCGAGTGGGATCACCCCAGCATCCCGCAGTGGAACGACCCGGCCTGGGTGCACCCGAAGTGGGATCACCTGGGCGTGCTGAACCAGCACCCGCAGGAGGTGGTGGACAACATCTGCGACTACGGCCACCTCAGCCCCATCCATGGCTCCACCGTCGCCCGCTTCGAGAACGAGTTCAAGGGCCACCAGGCCATCCAGCGCCAGTGCGGCGGCCACCGCACCCTGGTCAGCGCCGACGGCGTGAGCGCCGACCTGCACACCATCACCACCTACCACGGCCCGGCCTGCCTGATGTCGGAGCTGACCGGCATGTACGAAGGCGTGATGCTGATCACCCACACGCCGATCGACGACGGCAGCGTCAAGGTCTGGCACGCCCTGGTCGTGAAGTCCCCCAGCGGCGCCCAGGTGGCGACCAAGACCGACGCGATCGAGGCGGCCCACTTCCAGCAAATGGCGCTGACTGCCTTCGTGCAGGACATGGATGTCTGGAACCACAAGGCGCCCTGCCTGAACGGACTGTTCATCCCCAGCGATGGCGCCTTCATGAAGGCGCGCATCTGGTACAAGCAGTTCTACAACCCGCGCGCCAACAAGAGCGAGTACCAGGAGCAGTGCGAAGGCGTCTACGTGCCCCGCGGCATCCCGGCCTACACCCAGGACCCGAAAGCTGCTTGACGCGCAGAGGGTGGATCACCCCACCCTTGCCGCCGAGAGTGCAGCCCGCTGTTGCAGCCCGACCAGCCAAAGGCCCGTCTCCGACGGGCCTTTGGCTTTTCCCGTTGCCCCGGCTCCGGGTTGGCCTGGTCGGTCTCGTTCAAGGCCGGCTGTGCGTCACCCTCGTGAGCAGGAAGACCGAGCCCGCTCCATCCAGCGCCTGCGCCAGCGGCGCGGGCAGGCCAGCACGGAGGTCGTCGCGCCCGCCGAAGGCCTGATGCACCGCCGGCACCGAATCGAACCACCACTCGACGATGGCATCGTACTCGTAGCCGGGCGGTGGGGTATCCATCACCTCGTTGAGGACGATGCGCTGCGCGGCGTCGAACGGACCGGCAGAACCGGCCTCCGCGATGGCCTGCAGCAGGGACTCTGCCGACAGGCCGGGCCGCCGGCGCAGGAAGCCGTGCAGCACCACGGCGCTGCGGGGCGCGTCGCGCAGCACCTGCTCGCGGCAAACCAGGGTGAAGTCGCGCACGTAGCGGTCGAAGACGCGCGGTTCGTCGGGCCGCATCACTGCCAGCGTCTCGGGATCGCTCCAGATCATGGTGGCGGCGTCGCGGTCGCGCAGCAGCAGCAGGTTGACGCCATCGTAGTCCGCACTGGCACCGGGCAACGGCACATCGAGCAGGCGCGAGCACTGCGCCACGCTGAGCACCCGCTCGCCGACGTTGCGGCACTGCCGCCCCAGAGCGGAGTGCTCGCGCCAAGCCTGCGGAAAGTCCTCGGGCGCCAGCGCCGGGTTGCGGCGGGCGAGGTAGATCATCTTCCAGACCTGCGTCTGAATGGGCGCGTCGGTGGTCTGGGCGTTGAAGTCTGGCGCGGGCATCGGCGATTCTCGCATTTCGGGAGTGGCAGGTTCAGCGCGGCAGGGCGGCCGGGTGCAGCGCGCGGTGCGCCGCCGGGTAGGTCGCACGCACGCGGGCAAAGGCGAACAGGCCCGGCAGCAGCATGCCGACCATGCAGGCCAGGGCGATGCGCAGGCCGTCACCCGGCAAGCGGGCCTCCAGCACATCGCTGAGTCCACCGGTGAGGATGGGGCCCAGGCCGCTGGCCAGCACGGCACCGGCGAGCATCAGCATCGCGCTGGCCGTGGCGCGGCGCTGGGGCGGCACGACCAGACTGAGCGCCGCATAGGCGGGTGCCACCCACCAGGTGATGAAGAAGGCAAAGGCCGTCACCAGCGCCACGGCCGGTGTGATGGCGCCTGCCGGCAACGCCAGGTAGGCCAATGCGCAGGGCAGTGCGATGCCAACGCCCAGCATCGGCACGCCGATCTGCCAGCGCAGGTCTCGCCGGGTGAGGTGGTCGGTCAGCGCGCCCGCGGCCAGTCCGCCCAGCACCGAGGCCAGCGCCGCACTGCCCGACACCCAGCCCGCCCCCTGCAGCGACAGGCCATGCCGGCGCACCAGCAAGGCGGTGTTCCAGGTGCCAAAGGCATAGCCGGCCAGCAGCGCGCAGGCGGCCGCGACGATCAACCAGCGCGTCACCGGCTCGCGCCAGATGGCGCCCACGGCGCCGCCCTGCAGCTCCGCAGCAGCCAGTGCGGCGGGTGCGGTGGGCACAGCAGCGCGGGCCGGCTCGGTCACGCCGAAACGCAGCAGCGCAGACAGGCCCAGCGTGCTGCAGCCCACCAGCACCACGGTGGCGCGCCAGCCGTAGCGCTGGGCCAGCCAGGCGCCTACCACCATGGCCAGCAGCGCGCCGATGCTGCCGCCGGTGCCGAACACGCTCATCGCGCGCGAGCGCTGCTCGGGCGGGTAGAGATCGGCCAGCATGGACATCGAGGCCGGTGCGGCACCGGCATCGCTGATCGCCCCGCCGGCACGCGAGGCCATCAGGGTCCAGAAACCGCTGGCCGCCCCCCCCAGTGCCGCGAGCAGGCCGCCCAGGCCGCGGCACCAGGCCACCAGGTCACGCCGCCCGCCGCGGTCTGCCCGGCGGCCCAGCGGCACGCCGATCAACGCGAAGGTGAGGGCATAACCCAGGCCGGTGACCAGGCCGATCTGCAGGTCCGAAAGCCCGAACTCGGCCTTCACCGGCTGGATCAGCACCGCGATGATCTGCCGGTCCATGAAGGCCAGCGCCGACAGCGCCGTCAGCAGAACGAGCACCTGGCGACGCTGCAAGGCAGCGGAGCGGGCCACCGGGTTCACTCGCCGGTCGGCCGCTCTCGCCCGTAAGCGCCCAGCGCCGACAGGAAGGCCAGCATGCCCAGAAAGTAACAGCCTACGGTGCTGGTCGCCAGAGCCCAGCGGAGTGCCTCGTTGCCCAGCGAAGGTGCCAGCCAGTCGCTGACCATGCCGACCAGCAGCGGACCGAAGCCGGCGCCCAGCATGGTCATGCCCAAGTTGAAGATCGCCATCGCGGTGGTGCGGCGGTGTGGCGCGATCAGCTCGGCCAGCACGGTATACACCGGAGCCGTCCACCACACCGCGGTGACGCCGAACAGCATGTAGAAGCCGATCGCCCGCGGCACCTCGAAGCCGCCGATCAGCCAGGCATCGCCGGCAGGCATCATGTAGAAGGCCAGGCCGGTGGGCAGCGTCAGCAGGCAGCCCAGGGCGGGCACACCGACGCGCCAGCGTGGATCGCGGCGCGACAGCAGGTCGCAGAGCCAGCCGCTGGCCAGCCCGCCCAGTGCCGCCATAAACCCCCCAAGCAGCCCCATCACCGCACCGGCGCCCTGCAGGCTCATGCCGTGCGAGCGCACCAGGAAGGCCGGTGTCCAGATGCCGATGCCATAGCCGGCAAAACCCATCAGGAAGCCGGCCATCATGATGCGCACGAAGGCCTTGGAAGCCCACAGGTCGCGCAGCAGGGTGCCCAACGGCTCGGTCGGCGCACCCTTGGCGTCGACAGACTCCCAGCGACCGCGCTGCGGCTCCACCCCGGCATAGCGCAGCAACAACGCCAGCGCCACACCCGGCAAACCCATCCAGATGAAGGCCGCGCGCCAGCCGTGGTGGTGCGCGATCCAGCCCCCCAGCGTCAGGCCAAACAGGATGCCCAGCTGAGGCGCCAGCCAGTAGACACCCATGGCCCGGCCACGGCGGGCGGGCGGATAGTGGTCGGCCACCATCGACAGCGACGGCGCGGTCCCCCCGGCCTCCCCCACCGCCACGCCCACACGCGCCAGCGCCAGCGTCCAGTAGCTGCCGGCCAGGCCGCACAGCGCGGTCATCGCGCTCCAGGCGGCGCAGCACCAGGCCACCATGTTGCGGCGGTTGGCCCGGTCGGCATAGCGGCTGAACGGCACTGCCAAGGCGCTGTAGAACAGTGCGAAGGTCAAGCCCGAGAGCAGCCCCATCGCGGTGTCCGAGACCTGGAACTCCCGCTTGATCGGCTCCATCAGGATGCCCATGATCTGCCGGTCGATGAAGCTCATCATGTAGACGAGCAGCAGCAGGACCAGGGTCGCGTGGCTTCGCCAGCCGTGGGCGGAAGTCGGTTCTGAGGTCATGGGTGTGGTCTTTCTGGCGCGGGCGAAGGCTCGGGGCGCGGCCTGCCGCAGCCGATCGGCGAGAGCGGAGGGAGCGGGGACTGGCTCAGGCGACCAGCGCCCCGCCATTGACCGGCAGCAGTTGTCCGTTGATCCACTCGGCCTGGGGCGAGGCCAGGAAGGTCACGGCAGCGCCCACGTCCTGCGGCGAGCCGGCGCGCGGCACCGAGGCGCTCTTGCGGGCCACCTTGTCGGAACCCTCCCAGTTGTTCATCGTGCCCAGCGACAGCGCGTTGGCCGTCACGCCATGGCGGCCGACCTCACCGGAGAGGTTGCGGATGAAGCCCAGCGCCGCCGCCTTGGCCGCACCGTAGGCGCACAGGCCCATGCCGGTGGCGGTGCGTGCGGCATCGGAGTTGATCGCGACGATGCGGCCCCAGCGGCGCTCGATCATCTTCGGCAGCACCGCCTGGCAGGCGTGCATCAGACCGTGCAGGTTGAGCTGCAGCCAGGCATCCCACTCGCTCTGCGGCGACTCCAGGAAGGGCGTGTAGCCCCATCCCTGGGCGGGAATGCCGGCGTTGTGCACAAAGATGTCGAGGCGGCCCTGCTCGGCCTCGATGCGCTCGACCATCGCGAAGATCGCCGCCCGGTCGGTCATGTCGGCCTGATGGCCCCATGCGCTCAGGCCCTGTTCACGCAACGCGGCTGAGCCGGCCTCGGCCCGCTCGGCATGGAAGTCGTTGACGATCACCGTCGCACCCTGGGTCGCCAGGGCCTGGGCGATGCCGAAGCCCATGCCGCGCCCGGCGCCACTGACCAGGGCCACCTTGCCGTCGAGTTTGAACATGCCACTGTCTCCGGGTGTCTTCATGGGCACAGCTTGCCCGGCATCGCCCGCTTCGGCATACCGCAAACGGACGGGGCACGGGCCCGGCAGCGGCGGTTGCCGCTTGACTCGGCAGACCGTTGCTCAGTCGTGGTCGCCGTCCGCCGGGTGCAGCAGGGTCTGGATGCGAGCGGCCAGTTCAAGCACTTCGAGCGCCGTCCTAGCATTGGCACGCACGAAGCGCTCGCCGGAGCCGCGTCGCACGATGAGCCGCTTGTGCTCGTCACGCTCGAGCCAGCCCTTCTCGATCAGCTGGGCCACCTTGCGCCGCACCGTCTCGCGCGGAATGCCGGTGGCCTCGCTGATCGACAGCACATTGCAAGGCTGCAGTACCCGGCCGCGCCGCGCTACGTCGTCGAGGAGCTTCTCGGGCACCTCGGCCCCGCCCTTGCGGAAGAACTGCGAGACGTTATGCAGCGAGATCTCGCCGAGCACGAGGATCTGCACCATGTCGCCGTCGAACTCGCGGTAGAGCTTGCGCATCATCGGCACCGTGAAGGCGGAAATCAGGTGCGAGATCTGGTAGGCATGCCGCTCCATCGCGGCGGGGGAAGGCTTCACGAGGACTCTCTCGTACGGGCGGTGTGGGGTGGAAGGTCACCGGCTTGCGGCGTCGCGTCACCAGCCGGGTGCCCGGATTGGGTTCTGCGGGAGCGTGCTGCGCAGCGATCGCCCTAGCATGGCGCCTCGCGCGCCCGCCCGCCATGGGGACTGGCCCTCGGCCGTGGCCCCGATGGCACCCGCTGGCAGCGTGCCTCCAACCAAGCGTCTGAACCCACTCCGCCATGACCAATTCCGTCAGCCCCCCGCCCCCCGAAACCGGCAGCGCCGTAGGAACGGGCCGCGCAGTCCCCGGCCCGCTGGCCGGCCTGCGCATCGTCGAGTTCGCGGGCATCGGCCCCGGCCCCTTCACCGGCATGCTGCTGGCCGACATGGGCGCCGACGTGATTCTGGTCGAGCGCGCGGCCGACTTCGCTGCCGCGCAGCAGTACCCGCGTGCCGCCCCCAACCGAGGCAAGCGCTCGATCGCGCTGGACCTCAAGTCCGAGGCCGGCCGCGACGCCGTGTGGCGCCTGCTCGCCTCGGCCGACGCGCTGATCGAGGGCTACCGGCCCGGCGTCATGGAGCGCCTGGGGCTGGGCCCGGAGGCGGTAGCGGCGCACAACCCCCGGCTGGTCTACGGCCGCGTGACCGGCTGGGGCCAGACCGGCCCGCTGGCCCAGGCTGCCGGACACGACATCAACTACGTCGCGCTGACCGGCGTGCTGAGCACCGCCACCCGTCCCGGCCAGGCTCCTCTGACGCCCCCCACCCTGGTCGGCGACATGGGCGGTGGCGCCATGTTCCTGGCCTTCGGACTGCTCTGTGCACTGCGCGAGGCCGAGCGCTCGGGGCGCGGCCAGGTAGTGGACGCAGCGATGATCGACGGCGTGGCCGCCATGAGCAGCCTGATCCACCAGATGCGCGCCAACGGCTTCTGGGATTCCCGACCCGAGCGCAACCTGTTCCTGAACGCTTCCCCGTTCTACGAGGTGTTCGAATGCGCCTGCGGGGGGTACATCACTCTCGGCGCGATCGAGCCGCCCTTCTACGCCGAGCTGCTGCGCCGCCTCGAACTGGACGACATGGACCCGCGGCAACAGTACGACCACCGCGCATGGCCGGCGCTCAAACAACGCGTGGCCGAGCAGATCCGCAGCCGCAGCCGGGCCGAGTGGTGCGAGCGCATGGAGGGCAGCGACGCCTGTTTCGCCCCGGTGCTCAGCCTGGACGAAGCCGCCACCCATCCACACAACGCCGCGCGCGGCCTTTTCATCGACCTGCCGGTCGACGGCCGCCTGCAACGCCAGCCGGCGCCTGCCCCCAGGCTTTCCGCCACCCCCGCAAGAATGCCTGCGCCTGGGGCACGTTGCGGCGAGCATACGGATGCAGTTCTTGCGGAGCTGGGCCTGACTGCACAGCAGATTGCGCAGATGCGGGCAAGCGGCGCCTGCGCCTGAGTGCGCCGGCCCGGCGAGAAGCACGTCCCCGGAAACGCCGGCCTTGCAACCCGGCTACTTCTCTACGGCGCCCAGCCAGGCCACGCTGTTGAGGAAGATTCGAACCAGCTCGGTCTGGCGGCGCACACCGGTCTTCGAGAAGATGGACCGCAGGTGCGCCCGGGCGGTGTTGCGGCGGATATTGAGTGCCTCGGCGGCCTCCTCCAGCGACAGGCCGTTGGCCAGCTGGATGGCCAGCGCGGTCTCGGCCGGCGTAAGCTGGAACAGCTGCTGCGCCAGCCGCACCGGCGGCTGGGACTTGCCTTCGGTATCGCGAACGAACACCGCCACGCTGGGGCGCTGCTTGCCTTCGGTCCACTGGTCAGGCGACACGCTTTGCACCACCACGCCCCAGCTGAGCTGGCCAGAGGGCCGGCTGACCGACATCGCCTCGGTCAAGCCCATGGCGGCGGCCTGCGGGTGCGTCAGCGCGTCGCGCACTAGGCGTTGAAGCTTGCGGTTGTCGTTGGCGTAGGTAGCCTCAAGCTGCTTGCCGACCACGCGCAGGCCATCCTCCATGTCGAGGATCGCGGTGGCCGCCGGGTTGCACTCGATCACCTGGCCGGTCTGGTCCAGCACCACCACGCCGATCATCAGCTGCGCCATCGCATGGCTGTACAGAGAGTTGACCTTGCGGTCCTGATGCACCGACAGATGCAGGTTCAGCGCCCGCTTGATGTGGGGCAGCAGCAGCCGGCCCAGGGCCACATCGGCCGCACTGAACGGCGGTGCGTCCTCCGGGCGGGTGACACGGAAGCCGTAGACCCCCCCATCGCGGGTACCGATGTCGGCGCCCAGCACATGGAACACGCCCAGCGGCGCACACCAGTCACGGTAGTAGGGCGAGGCGCGCCAATCGGCCTCGGAGATCACGTCCGCGATGGTCACCAGCCGGTCCGGCGGCATCCCGGTGAAGGGACTGAGGGCGATCTGCGGGTTACCCAGGTTGATGTTGTCGCGCCCCACCCCGGCCGAGACGATCAGGCCTCGGTCATCAGCACCGCCCGGACGCACGATCAGCGAGGCGTAGTTGCCGCGCAGCTCGGCGCGCACCGCCTCCAGGCAGTCGGGCCAGCCGGCCGGGTCCAGCGCAGCTTCGTACAGCTTGTCCAGGATGCCGCTGAAGTGCTCGACCGAAAGATCGGCAGACACATGTGCGGGCATCGGCTTGGCGGGATCGGGGCGCAGTGGAATCATGTGATTTGAGTGTATCGCCCGGTAACCGGCCACCACAGGCGGGTTGACCTCAAAGCAGGGAGGGAGCTCAACCCAATTCGAACAAACCTGCCGCGCCCATGCCGCCGCCGATGCACATGCTCACCACGACGTAGCGCAGGCCGCGCCGGCGGCCCTCCAGCAGCGCATGGCCGACCAGCCGCGCACCGGACATGCCGAAGGGGTGGCCGATGGCAATGGCGCCGCCGTTGACGTTCAGTCGCTCGTCGGGAATGCCCAGTTGGTCGCGGCAGTACAGCACCTGGCAGGCGAATGCCTCGTTGATCTCCCACAGGCCGATGTCCTTGACGTCCAGGCCGTGCTTCTTCAGCAGCTTGGGAATCGCGAACACCGGGCCGATGCCCATCTCGTCGGCGGCGCAGCCCGCCACCGCCAGGCCGCGGTAGGTGCCCAGCGGAGTGAGGCCACGACGCTCCGCCTCGCTGCGGCTCATCAGCACCGACACGGAGGCCCCGTCCGACAGCTGCGAGGCGTTGCCCGCGGTGATGAACTCGCCTTCGGGCACCCACTGGCCGTTCTTCCACACCGGCTTGAGCTTCGAGAGGCTCTCCAGCGTGGTGTCGGCGCGGTTGCCCTCGTCGCGCGTGAGGGTCACGTCCTCGTGGCCCGTGGCATTGCCCTCCTTGTCGAACAGCTGCTTGCGGCTGGCCAGCGGCACGATCTCGTCGGCGAACAGGCCGGCGGCCTGCGCCGCCGCCACGCGCTGCTGGCTGCGCAGCGCGTACTCGTCCTGCGCCTGGCGGCTGACGCCGTAGCGGCGGCTGACGATCTCGGCCGTTTCGATCATCTGGATGTAGGCGGTCGGCGCAGCGGCCAGCACGGCCCGGGACTGTGCCCGGTGGCTGTTCTTGTACTTGTTCTGCACCAGCGAGATCGATTCCAGGCCACCGGCCACGGCGATGTCCATCTCGCCGGTCACAATGCCCTTGGCCGCGGTGGCGATGCTCACCAGGCCCGAGGCGCACATGCGGTCGATGGTCATGCCACCCACGCTCTCGGGCATGCCGGCGGTGTAGGTGCACAGGCGACCCAGGTTGTAGCCCTGGCTGCCCTGCTGGGCCGCGATGCCCAGGATCACGTCGTCCACGTCGGCGCCGTCCACACCGGCCTTGTCAAGCGCGGCGCGGATCACGTGGCCGCCGAGCACCGGCGCCTCGGTGTCGTTGAAGGCGCCACGGTAGGCCCGGCCGATCGGCGTGCGGGCGGTGGAGACGATCACTGCTTCGTTCATGGGGAAACCTGGTTGCTCAATCGGTCAAAGGGGAGGCGAAGAGAGAGGCTGCTCGGCTACGCGAAGTAGAGACGGCTGATGGTGTCGACCACGCAGCCCGGTTTGTCCAGGCCCTCGATCTCCACCGTGACGCGCACGGTGACCTGCACCCCGTCGCCCGCGATGGCTTCAGCCGCCACCACCTCGCCGCGCCCGCGCACGCGCGAGCCCACCCTCACCGGCGCCGGAAAGCGCACCTTGCCGCAGCCATAGTTCACGCCCATCTTCAGGCGCTCGTAGCTCACCAGCTGGGGCATGAACAAGTTGGCCAGCGATAGCGTCAGATAGCCGTGCGCCACGGTGGCGCCGAAGGGGCCACTCTTTGCGCGCTCTGAATCCACATGGATCCACTGATGGTCGCCGGTGGCGTCGGCAAACAGGTTGATGCGTGCCTGGTCGATCCGCACCCAGTCGGTGCTCCCCAGATCGCGGCCCACCGCGGCCAGCACGCCAGCCACTGAGTCGAAGGAGTTGCTCATCGCATCAGGCCCGCTGCGACGAGACCGAGACCACCTCGCCGGTCATGTACGAGGAGTAGTCGCTGGCCAGAAAGACCATCACGTTGGCCACCTCCCAGGGCTCGGCACCGCGGCCGAAGGCCTCTTTCGAGGACAGCTGGTTGAGCAGCTCCTCGGAGGCCGACTTCTTCAGAAAGGCGTGGATCGCGATCGACGGCGAGACGGCGTTGATGCGCACACCGAATTCGGCGGCCTCCATCGCCGCGCAGCGGGTCAGCGCCATCACGCCGGCCTTGGCGGCGGCGTAGTGCGCCTGCTCGACCTGGGCGCGCCAGCCCAGCACCGAGGCGTTGTTGACGATGACGCCCTTGCCGCGCGGCTGCATCACCTGCAGCGCGGCGCGAGTCATGCGGAAGGTGCCGGTCAGCGTGATGTCCATCACCCGCTGCCAGTCCTCGTCACTCATGTCGACGACACGTCTGGCGGTGCCGAAGCCGGCGTTGTTGATCAGCACGTCGATGCCGCCCAGGCGCTCCTCGGCGGCTGCGATCAGCGCATCCACCTGGGACTGCTGGCTCACGTCGCAGAGCTGACCGTACACCGCCTGCAGGCCGGTCTCGCGCTGGATGGCCTGCACCGCCTCGCCCAGGCGACGCTCATGCACGTCAGAGATGAACAGCGCGCGGCAACCCTCCTCGGCCGCGCGCTTGGCAGCGGCAAAGCCGATGCCGGCGCCTGCGGCAGCGGTGACCAGCACGGCCTTGCCCTTGAGCAGGCCGTGGGCAGGAACGTAATCAGGAGCAGGTTTCATGGGGGCAGAGCCTCGGTGGCCATCGACTGGCGCCGATGGTCGCCACCGCGACATGGCGACGCATCGTCCAGGTGGACGATCCAAGAGGCTCAGGCTGGCCGCGGCGCCCGGGGCATGCCCAGCGCGCGCTCGGCGATCAGATTGAGCTGGATTTCGTTGGTGCCGGCGTAAATGGTGTCGGACCGCGCAAACAGCGCCGACTGCTGCAGCAGCCGCAGCGGCAACGGGTGATCGCGCAAATCGCCGTCGATGCCCATCACGTCCAGCGCCAACTTGCCCAGGTCACGGTGCCAGTTGGACCAGCAGTACTTGTACATCAGCGCCTCAGGACGCAGGCGGCCGTCCTGCGGGCCCGAGAGCATGCGCAGCGCGTTGTAGCGCAGCACGCGCAGGCCGGCCCAGGCCTGGGCGATGCGCGCGCGCAGGTGCGGATCTCGCGCGGTACCGTTCTCGCGCGCCAGCCGCATGACCAGCTCCAACTCCTGCGTGAAGTGCATCTGCTGGCCCAGCGTGGAGGCGCCGCGCTCGAAGGCCAGCAGCGCCATGGCCACGGCCCAGCCATCACCCGGCTGGCCCACGATGTCGGCGGCCTGGGCGCGGGCGCCGTCGAAGAACACCTCATTGAACTCGGCGCCGCCGGTGAGCTGGCGGATCGGTCGGATCTCGATGCCCGGCTGGTCCAGCGGCATCAGCAGGAAGCTCAGCCCCTTGTGGCCCTTGCTGCCGGACTCGCTGCGTGCCAGCACGAAGATCCAGTCGGATTCCAGTGCCCAGGAGGTCCAGACCTTCTGGCCGTGCACGATCCAGTCGCCGCTGGCGGCGTCGCGCGTGGCACGGGTTTGCACGTTAGCCAGGTCGGAGCCGGCGCCGGACTCGCTGTAGCCCTGGCACCAGTATTCGGTGCCGGCACGGATGCCGGGCAGGAAGCGTTCGCGCTGGGCATCGGTGCCCAGGGCCAGCAGCGTGGGGCCGACCAGGCCTTCGCCCAGGTGGCCCAGGCGGCCAGGGGCGCCGGCGCGGGCGTATTCCTCGTGGAAGATCAGCTGCTGCTCGATCGACAGGCCGCGGCCGCCCCACTCGCGCGGCCAGCCCACACAGGTCCAGCGACCGGCGGCGAGCTCGCACTCCCAGGCCTTGCGCAACGCCGGATCGGCGTCCTCGTCGCCCGGGCCGCCGCGGTGGCGCACCGCCTCGAACGGGCCGCTCAGGTGTTGCGCCAGCCAGCCGGCGATCTCGGCCCGGAAGGCCTCTTCCTCGGGGGTGAAGTCAAGACGCATGGTGTTCTTCAGCTCTTCAGTCAGCGCGTCAGTCGAGCAAGGCCGCGGCGATGCGCTCGCGCCACTGGTCGGCGCTGCCCAGCCAGTGGCCGGACGCCTGCGCGCGCTTGAAGTACAGGTGCGGGTCGTATTCCCAGGTGAAGCCCACGCCGCCGTGCAGCTGGATGGCCTCCTGGGCACAGAAGAAGAAAGCCTCACCAGCGCGCGCCTTGGCGGCACCGGCTTCCAGGCGCAGGGCCGCCGCCGCGGCGCCCGAGTCGGCCAGCGCCGCGGCGCCGTAGATCAGCGAGCGCGTGGCCTCGATCTCCACCATCATCAGCGCGCAGCGGTGCTTGACGGCCTGAAAGGCAGCGATCTTTTGGCCGAACTGGCTGCGCTCGGCGGTGTAGGCCAGGGTCAGGTCCAGGCATTGCTGCGCACCGCCCAGCTGCTCGGCCGCCAGCAGCAGGGCCGCGCGGGCCTCCATGGTCTGCAGCGCCGCCGGGTCCAGCGCGCCCTCGTCCAGCCGCGCCGCGGCATCGAGCGTCACGGCCTTGAGCGTCAGGCGGGCCAGCGGTCGGCTGCAGTCCCAGGTCTCGCAGGGCCTGCGGTCCAGGCCTTCGGCCGGCACCGCAAACAGGCCCAGCCCACCCTCGGCCAGCCGCGCCAGCACCAGCACCAGCTCGGCGCTGGCGCCATCGGGCACATGCGCCAGCTCGCCGTCCAGCCACCAGCCCTGGCCGCTGCGCTGCGCCGTGACGCCCGGCTCGCCCAGTCCTACGCCGCGGCCGGCCAGGGCCAGCGTGGCACGCAGCTCGCCGGCGGCGATAGGCGGCAGCCACCGCTGCTGCGCCGCGGCGCCGCCCAGCAGCTGCAGCGCATTGGCGGCCAGCGCCACGGTGGCGAAGAAGGGCGAGCACAGCAGACGCCGGCCCATCTGCTCGAACAGCAGCACCTGCTCCACCGTGCCCAGGCCGAGGCCGCCCAGGTCTTCGGGGATGGCCGTAGCGCACCAGCCCATCTCGGCCCCCAGCTGCTGCCACAGCGCGGCGTCGAATCCACCGTCGCTGCCGCCATCGATCACCGCGCGCAGCGCGGCGCTGCTGCCGGCCTTGGCCAGGAAGTCGGCCGCCGCGTCCCGGATCATCAGCTGGTCATCGGTCAGAGAGAAGTTCATCGTGGAAGACGGGTTGTGGCGTCGATGAAATGGCGCCGGCAGGCGGACCGCAAGGAATTGACAGGTGAGACTGACGGCACCTCCGCGTAGACCCGGCCGAACTCAGCTGCCGTAGACCTTCTGCGGCCGGGGTGCCTCGGCGATCAACCGATCCACCACGGCGCCCAGCTCGGCGGGCACCCAGCGTGCGCCCTTGTCAGTGATCTGGCCGGTGTGCCAGCCGTCGGCCACCGAGATCTCGCCGCCCTTGGCCTCGAAGCAGCGGCCGGTCACGTGGGCCGACAGCGGGCTGCCCAGCCAGACCACGATCGAGGCGACGTTCAGCGGATCCCACACGTCGAAGCCGCTCTCGGGCTTCTTCACCATGTCGGGCATGCCGGCCTCGGTCATGGCGGTGCGCGCGGCCGGGGCCAGGCAGTTGACGGTGATGCCGTAGCGTGCCAGCTCGGCGGCCTGCACCAGGGTCAGCGCGGCGATGCCGCCCTTGGCGGCGACATAGTTGCTCTGGCCGATCGAACCCTGCAGGCCAGCGCCCGAGCTGGTGTTGATGATGCGCGCATCGACCTTGCTTCCGGCCTTGGCCGCGTCGCGCCAGCGCCGGCCCAGCACATTGGCCAGGCAAAAGTGGCCGCGCAGGTGCACGCGCATCACGGCGTCCCAGTCGTCCTCGGTGAGCGACAGGAACATGCGGTCGCGCAGGATGCCGGCGTTGTTGACCAGCACATGCACCTCGCCAAACTCGGCCACGGCGGCATCGACGATGGCCTGCGCACCGGCGATGCTGCAGATGTCGCCGCTGTTGGCCAGCGCACGTCCGCCGGCGGCCAGCAGTTCGGCTGCCACGGCTTCGGCGGCATCCTGGCGGATGTCGTTGACCACCACGTTGGCGCCCTCGGCGGCGAAGGCTTGCGCATAGGCGCGGCCCAGGCCGGCACCTGCGCCGGTGATGATGACGGTGCGTTGATCGCAGATACCCATGGTGTTCGATTCCGTGAATGGCAAAGAGAAGTGATGCTCGGCCCGGCTCACGCCGGGGGGCGGCGCGCGGCCCAGGGCGCCGCCTGCTCCAGTTGGGCCGCGAGAGCCAGCAACCGGGTCTCGGCGCCGAGGTCGGCCACGAACTGCGCGCCCAGCGGCAGGCCGGCGGCGTTCCAGTGCAGCGGCACCGACATGGCCGGGTGGCCGCTCATGTTGAACAGGGCGGTGAAGGGCGAGGCCATCACTGCGGCCTTGACATAGTCGTCATAGGGCTGGTCGAGCGACATCGCGCCCAGCGGCGGCGGCGGCGCGGCAGTGACCGGCGAAAGCAGCAGGTCGTGGCCGGCGAAAAACAGGTCGAACAGCCGACCCACCTGGTCGAAGCTGGCGCGCGCCGCCAGCAACTGCTCGGCGCTGTGGCCGCGGGCACGGTCAATGTTGCCCCAGCTCACGGCTTCGAGCTCGCTCTCGCGCACAGCGCGGCCCAGCTGCTGCTCGCGGGCGTGCACGCTGGCCAGCAGGCCGGTGGTGGTGACCACGCCCATGCCGGCGAACATCTCGCCCACCAGCGCGGCCGGCAGCGGCAGCGGCACCGGCTCGACCTGGTGGCCCAGCGACTCGCACAGCGCGGCAGCACGGCGCGCGGCGTCCTGACAGTCGGGGTGCACCGGCAGGCCGAACGGGTTGGTCTCCAGCAGCCCGATGCGCAGCGTGCGCGGCGGCCGCTGCAGCGCGCCCAGCATGTCGTCGGACGGCGGCGCGGTACGGCTGCCGGGCTCGGCGCCCTGGGTCAGCTGCAGCAGCAGCGCGCTGTCGCGCACCGAGCGGCTGATGACATGGTGCGTGGACAGGCCCATCCAGCCCTCCAGCATGCGCGGCCCGGTGGGCAGACGCCCGCGGCTGGGCTTGAGGCCGAACAGGCCGCAGTGCGAGGCCGGGATGCGGATCGAGCCGCCCCCGTCGCTGGCATGGGCCACCGGCAGCACGCCAGCGGCCACCGCCACCGCCGAGCCACCGGACGAGCCGCCGCTGCTCAAGGCGCGGTTCCAGGGGTTGAGGGTGCGGCCGTACCAGCGCGACTCGGTGGTGGCGGTCTGGCCGAACTCAGGCGAGATGGTCTTGCCGAAGATGTTGAGGCCGGCCGCTTTGTAACGCTGCACCAGGGTGGAATCGTGGTCTGCCACCGCGTCCTGGAAGAAGGCACAGCCATGGCTGGTGACGGTGCCTTGCAGCGCCAGGCCCAGGTCCTTGAGCAGGAAGGGCACGCCCAGCAGCGGCGCGCCGGCGGCACGCCGGGCGCGCTCGGCCGGGCCCAGGCCGGCCAGCCGGCTGGCCGCGGCGCGCGCCTGCTCGTGGTGGCGGTGGCTGATGGCATTCAGGCCGTTGGCCCCGGTGCGCGCTTCCGCGCGGGCGATGGCCGCTTCCAGCACCTCCAGCGCGCTGAGCTGGCCGTCGCGGATCAGGGCCGCCATCGAGGTGGCGTCCCAACCTTCGTACTCGGGCAGGGGCAGCGCCACCGCCTTGGCCTCAGAGCCGTTCGATGATGGTGACATTGGCCTGGCCACCCCCCTCGCACATGGTCTGCAGGCCGTAGCGGCCGCCGCTGCGTTCGAGCTCATGCAGCAGCGTGGTCATCAATTTGGCGCCCGAGGCGCCCAGCGGGTGGCCCAGCGCTATGGCGCCGCCGTTGACGTTGGTGCGCTCGTGCGGGTAGTCGGTCTCGCGCAGCCAGGCCAGTACCACCGAGGCGAAGGCCTCGTTGATCTCGACCCGGTCGATGTCAGCCAGCTTCATGCCGGCCTTCTTCAGCGCGTGGGCGGTCGCCGGGATGGGTGCGGTCAGGTGCCAGATCGGGTCGTCGGCGCGCACGCTGAGGTGGTGGATGCGTGCACGCGGCGTCAGGCCGTAGCGCTTGAGGGCAGCCTCGCTGACGACCAGCACCGCCGCTGCGGCATCGCAGGTGGAGCTCGACACCGCCGCCGTGATCTTGGGATAGGCCGCGTCCACTGGCTGCAGCGTGGCCATCTTCTCCAGGGTGCTGGCACGCGCAGTCTCGTCCATGAAGAACTCACCTTGCGGCAGGGGGAAGGGCACGATCTCCCGGTCGAAACGCCCGGCAGCGATGGCCGCCAGCGCACGGTCGTGGCTTTCCTTGGCGAAGACCTCCAGGTCCTCGCGGCTGAGACTCCAGTGGTCGGCGATGCGTTGGGCGGCGTAGAACTGGTTCACCGGCGCATCGCCGAAACGTTCGCGCCAGCCCAGGCTCTCGGCAAAGGGCGTGGTGAAGCCCAGCGGCTGACCGGCCAGCATCGCCGACGAGATCGGGATGCTGCTCATGGTCTGCACGCCGCCGGCCAGCACCACATCCTGGGTGCCACTCATCACCGCCTGGGCGGCGAAGTGGATGGCCTGCTGCGAGCTGCCGCATTGCCGGTCCACGGTCGTGCCGGGAACGCTCAGGGGCATGCCGGCGGCCAGCCAACTGGTACGGGCGATGTCGCCGGCCAGGGCACCGATGGTGTCGACACAACCGAAGATCACGTCGTCGTAATCGGCGGCCGGCACATCGTTGCGCTCCACCAGCGCCTTGATGACGTGCGCGCCCAGATCGGCGCCGTGCACATGGGCGAGCGATCCCTTGCGCTTGCCGGTGGGCGAACGCAGGGCATCGACGATGAAGGCTTCTGCCATGGAAGGGGGTCTCCGTTGCGGGCCTGGCGTCAGGCGTCGAGATCAGCGGTGGAAGGTGGCGCCGGGGCCGAGCGGCGCACCGTCAGCCAGCAGCCCGTCGGCCAGCCGGGCCTTGTGGAAGGCGCGGTCGCCCCAAGCGGCATCGAGCACCCAGGCACGCTTCATGAACATCTGCAGGTCCACTTCCCAGGTGTAGCCCATCGCGCCGTGCACCTGGATGCCCTTGCGCGCCGCCAGCCAGGCGGCCTCGGCGCAGGCCAGCTTGGCGTGTGACACCCGCACCGACCGCTGCGCAGCGGGCTCCTCCATCGCGCAGGCCGCGCGGTACAGCACGGGCTTGGCGAACTCGATCTGCGTCACCACATCGGCCAGATGGTGCTTGACGGCCTGGAATGACCCAATCGGCTTGCCAAACTGCTTGCGCTGAGCGGCATAGTCCACTGTCAGGTCGAGCATGCGCTGGGCCAGCCCGATGAGCTGTCCCGCGGTTCCGAGGGCGGCACGATCGAGCAGTTCGTCAGCCAGGCGCTGTGCCAGCGCGCCCTCGGCCACGACGCTGGTCTCTGCGGGCTCCCAGCTCACCTCGGCCAGGCGGCGCGAGGCATCGATGCTGGTGACTGGCTGCACCTGCACCTCGCTGCGCTGGAGCGCATGCCAGCGACAGCCCTCGGCGCCCTGCACACACAGTAACAGCAAGTCCGCCAGATGCGCGTCCGCCACCCAGGGATTGACCGGGTGGCCCACTGCGATGCGCCCCGAACCGTCGACGATGCGCGGCATCCAGGTCTGTCGCAGCAGGTCACCGTCGGGCAGCGAGGCAAGCAGACCGCTGGCTAGGTAGGCACTGTCGGCCAGCGAGTCGGGGATGGCGAAGTAACCCAGCTCCTGGGTCATCAGTGCCCAGTCGATGTCGCCCAGACCGAGGCCGCCGTGGGCTTCGGGGACCGACAGCGCGGTCAGCCCCTGGTGGGCCATCTTGGCGCGCATCACAGGCGATCGACCGGCGTCGGTTTGCCAGATCTCGCGCAGCTTCTCTGGGGCGGCCTCGACCATCAGGAAACGACTGACGGAGTCCCGGAAGGCCTGCTGATCCTCGGTGAAGGTGAAGTCCATGGTGACTTTCGACTTGATCGGCTTAGGACTTGGGCAGGCCGAGCAGGCGCTCGGCGATGATGTTGCGCTGAATCTCGTTGCTGCCGGCGTAGATCGAACCGGCCTGCGCGAAGAGGAATCCTTCCAGCCAGTCGTGCACCTCGGGATCGTCCCGCAGTTCGGCACGCGGGCCGAGGATGCGCATCGCGGTCTCGTGCATCTGCAGGTCCAGCTCCGACCAGAAGATTTTGTTGGTGCTGGCCTCGGCACCGATCGTGGCGCCCTTGAGGAGCCGCCCCACCACATGGTAGGAGGCCAATGTGTAGGCCTCGGCGCCCATCCAGGCGCGCAGCACGGACTCGCGGATCGACGGATCGCGATCGGCCTCGACCTGGTGCTGGCGGTAGAGCTGCACCAGCTTCTGCGCTGTGCGCTGGTAGCGCGCCGGCGAGCGCAACAGCAGGCCGCGCTCGAAGCCGGCCGTGGCCATGGCCACGTTCCAGCCCTGACCTTCCCCCCCGATCCTGTTCTCCACCGGCACACGCACGTCGTCGAAGAACACCTCGGCAAAGGCCTGCTTGCCGTTGAGTGCCTGGATCGGGCGGATGGTGATGCCCGGCGCGTCGAGCGGCACCAACAGGTAGCTCAGGCCACGGTGGCGGCTGGAGGCCGGATCGCTGCGGAACAGTCCGAACAGCCAGTTGGCGAAGATGGCCCGCGTGGACCAGGTCTTCTGCCCGTTGAGGACGTAGTGGTCTCCATCACCGTCACTGACACGCAGGGCGCGGCTGCTGATCGCGGCCATGTCCGAGCCAGCATTGGGCTCGCTCCAGCCCTGGGCCCACATCGCGTCGCAGCGGGCGGTGGCGGGCAGGAAGCGCGCCTTCTGCTCGGGCGTGCCGAACTCCATCAGCGTAGGCCCCAGCAGCAGGATGCCGTTCTGGTTGACACGCATTGGCGCGTCGGCGGCCCAGTACTCCTCCTCGAAGATCAGCCACTCGATGAGGTCACTGCCGCGCCCGCCCAGTTCGGTGGGCCAGGTCACGCTGCTCCAGCCGGCTTCGGCCAGCTTGGCTTCCCATTGGCGGTGCTGATTGAAGCCTTCGCGCGTGTCGTAGCTGGCGAAGGGTTCGGCCGGCACGTTCTTGCTCAGCCAGTCGCGTACCTCGGCCCGGAAGGCCTGTTGCGCGGGGGTGTAGTTCAGGTCCATGCGGCGTTGCCCCAGTCAGAACTTGGCGTCGCGCTTCTCGACGAAGGCGTGGCGTGTCTCGGCCGAATCCGGGCTCATGTAGGCCTGCAGCGTGAAGCCCTGCTCCCAGCGGTACTTGTCTTCGAGGTTGCCGTCCTCGATGCCGGTCAGCGCCTCCTTGGCGATGCGGATCATGGCCGGGCTCTTGGCGGCGATCTTCGCGGCGATGGCCAGCGCGGTGTCGCGCAGCTGCTCGCGCGGCACCACGCGCTCGATGGCGCCCAGGCGCAGCGCTTCGGATGCGCCGATCATGTCGCCAGTGAAGAACAGGTAGCGCGTCTTCTGCACACCGAACATGCGCTGCAGGTGGGCGGCGCCGCCCATCGCGCCACGGTCGACCTCGGGCAGGCCGAAACTGGCATCTTCGGCAGCAATGACGATGTCGGCCGCGCCGCAAATGCCGATGCCACCACCCAGCACGAAGCCGTGCACCGCGGCGATCACCGGCACCTTGTTCAGGTGCACCGCCTTGAAGGTGGCGTAGTTGCCGGCGTTGACGTCGACGATCAGCCGGTCGTTGCTCGCCAGCTCCTTGATGTCGACGCCGGCGCAGAAGCCCCGGCCCTCGGCGCGGACCACGATCACCCGCACCTCGAGCCGGCGGCCCAGCGCATCGATCTCGGCCGCCAAGCCGTACCACCCGGCGGAATTCAGCGCATTGACCGGCGGCCGGTCGATGACGACCTCGGCCACGCCGTTGTCGTGCACACGGGAAGAGAACTGTTCTTGTGTCATGGAATCCTCCTGGCTCAGGCCGCCGCACCCAGCGGCTGCAATGCGGCGATGCGCTCGCCGGCCTGCGCCACCATGGCGCCGATCAATTCCTCGCAGGAGTCGAGCCGACCGATCAGCGCAGCCACCTGGCCGGCCGACATCACGCCCTCGGAGGGGCGGCCCTCGACCATCGAGCGCTGCAGCAGCATTGGCGCGTTGGCCGCCATCACCGTCTGGGCGACGCTGGCCGAGTCCTCGCGCATCGCCTGCCAGACCACGCCGAAGGCGTGGCTCAGCGTCATGCCGGTCTGTGCCTTCCACTGCAGGGCCAGGCTCAGCGCGATGCGCAGGCGTTTGAAGGCCGAGGCCTTCTCCAGCATGGCCATGTATTCGTTGGGGATCATGCGCTGCGGCATGCCGTCGACCAGGTAGGAGATCTGGATCTTCTCGGCGTCACGGGTGGCCAGGTAGCGCTGCAGCGTGGCGTCGGGCACGCCGGAGTCGCGCGTCATCAGGAACCGCGTGCCCATCGCGATGCCCTGTGCGCCGTAGGCCAGCGCGGCCACCAGACCACGGCCATCGTAGAAGCCGCCGGCCGCCACCACCGGCACGTTCACCGCGTCCACCACCTGCGGCAGCAAGACCGTGGTGGGCACGCTGCCGGTGTGGCCGCCACCCTCACCACCCTGGATGGTGATGATGTTGGCGCCCATCTCGATGGCCTTTTGCGCATGCTTGAGTGCGCCCACCGTGGGCATGCAGTGAATGCCGGCGTCACGCAGCCGCGCTATGGTCTTCTTGTCGGGTCCGCGGCCGTAGCTGACGGCGCGCAGCCGGTGCTTGACGGCCAGATCGAGCAACTGCTGCGCATTGGGCTGGAACATGTGGAAGTTCAGGCCGAAGGGCTTGCCGCCGGTGAGCTCCTTGACGCGCAGGATCTCGGCCTCGATGCGGTCGGCGGCGATCGTCGCGCCGGCCAGGAAGCCGAAACCGCCGGCATTGGTGGTGGCCGCCACCAGTGAGGAGCCGGCCACCCAGCCCATCGCCGTCTGGACGATCGGGTAGTGGCAACCCAGCAGGTCGCACAGCGGCGTGCGGATGGCCTGCGGGGTCGGGATCGGGGTCGCGGTTGAGTTGGGGTTCACGCCTGGGTCTCGCCTTTCTTGTTGGCCTGCACCATGGAGCGGGCGTCATGCCCGCCCAGGGCACCGGCGCCCAGCAACTGGCTGTGGGCATGAGCGAAGTGGTGGTAGCCGAAGGCCACGTCCATCGTCGTGCGCAGGCCCTGCAGCTCTTCGACGCGATTGATCACGGTCTTGGTCAGCGCCAGCCCCAGGCGCGGCTGCTGAGCGATCTTGCGCGCCCAGTCGTAGGTGGCGGCCTCGAGCTCGTCGCGCGGCACCAACTTGTTGACCATGCCCATCTGGTAAGCGCGTTCGGCCTTCATGCGCTCGCCCAGGAACAGGAACTCCTTGGCCACGCGCGGGTTCAGCTCGTGGGCATGGGCGAAGTACTCGACGCCTGGGATACCCATGCGCACCACTGGATCCTGGAAAAAGGCATCGTCGCTGGCCACGATCAGGTCGCACACCCAGGCCAGCATCAGGCCGCCGGCCACACAGGCGCCCTGCACCATCGCGATGGTGGGCTTGGGCGCGTCGTGCCAGCGCCGGCACATGCCCAGGTAGACCTCCTGCTCGCGGGCGTAGAGCTGCTCGGCGCCCGGCTTGTTGGTGTGGTCCCACCACAGGCCCTGGCGCTCGAAGGACTTGTTGATGTCGCGCCCCGGAGTGCCGATGTCGTGCCCGGCGCTGAAGTGCTTGCCCGAGCCGCGCAGCACGATGACCTTGACCGCATCGTCGTCCACCGCTCGGCGGAAGCCCGCATCCAGCGCGTAGGTCATCTGCGAGTTCTGGGCGTTGTTGAAGCCCGGCCGGTTCATCGTCAGGGTGGCGATGCCGTCCTGCACTTCGTAGCGCACCGGCTGATCGGTCTCGTAGACCGACTTGTCCTCGCGCTGGACGAAGGCATCACCCGGATCGGTGCTGCTCATGGCGTCGGTCTCCGGGTCAGCCCAGCGCGGTGGCGCGCAGGTTGTGGGGGTCCAGCCGGGCCAGCAGGGCCAGCTGCTCGGGCATCGGGTCGGCAGTCACCGGCACCTCGGCGGGAATGTGCAGCGCAAAGCCGGTGGCCTCCTGCACCTGCTGCGGCGTGACGCCCGGGTGCACCGAGCGTAGGCGCATCTGGTGTCCGGGGCCTCCGAAGTCCATCACGCACAGGTTGGTCAGCACCAGACGGATATCGGTGGTTTCCTCGAGCTGCCAGCCACGTTCGAGCCGGGCCGGGTTGTAGCCCACCGAGGCCACCATGTCGACCTCGCCCGCAACGAAAACCTTGGTGCTGTGGCCGGGCACGAAGAAGCTGTTGGCGTGATTGATCGAGTTGCCGGGGAAGCCGCGCACGCCCAGCATCATCGACTTGGGCCGTGCGTAGTCGCTACCCACCATCGAGATGTTGGCCTGGCCCCAACGGTCGATCTGGGTCGGCCCGACCATGGCGTGGCGCTTGCCGCCCCAGACGTTGTCGAAGATGCGCGAGAAGCCCATCCAGGTCTCGCGCCGCGGCTGGTAGCCCTGGCGCGGGCCCACAGGTACCGGCTCCGTGACCAACCAGGCCTCAGAGTCGGTCATCATCAGGTCGGTGTTGATTGACAGCATGCACAGCGAGGCGGCCAGTCGCGGCACGATGCCGATGCCGGTGGCCAGCACCTCGCCGTCGTCCTTCCAGGCCTGGGCCGCAGTGCAGATGATGCGGTCCACCAGAGAAATGTCGCTCATCATCCGTCCTCAGAACACCGGCAGCGGCAGCTTGCGAACCGCCTCGATCCCACCCACCCGCTCGAGGTACTCTGCCTCCGAGCAGTTCACGTAGCGCTCGGCATAGGCCTGCCAACCGCCCTCTGCCTTGGCGCTGGCGGCGTACTCCTTGAAGTGTTTGACGTCGAACCCGTACAGCGGACCGCAGGAACTGGGGTGCGCCCCGCCCGGCAGGTGCACCACTCCGGTGGTCTCGGCACGCTCCCAGAACACGTAGCGGGCCTCGTCGCCCTCGGCAAAGAAGCTGCTGTCCACCAGCTCGTCGCAGCTCACGTAGGTGCACTTCGCGGCGCGCGCGAACAAGTCGTCCATGTAGTGGTCCGGGCCCTTGATCTGGCACACGCCGCGCGCATCGGCGCGGTCGACGTGGATCAGCGCGGCGTCCAGCGGCAGCGCCGGCATGGCGACCCAGTCCTTGTCGTCATAGGGCGATGCGGTGAGCTGGAGTCCCGGGTTCCGCTTGAGCACATCGGTGCCCAGTCCCACGCGGGTGGGAATGAAAGGCACGCGCATGCCGGCGGCCTTCAAGCCCAGCAAGAACAGCCCTTCATCAAGCTCCATCACGTCGATCGCTCCGCTCTGGCGGGCGATGCGGAAGTAGGGCTCCAGCGGAATGAAATCCAGCGAGACGAAGGCAAAGATCAGCTTCTTGACCTTGCCCGCCGCGCAGAGCATGCCCACGTCAGCGCCGCCATAGGCGACCACGGTCAGATCCTTGAGCGGGCTGCGCAGGATCTCGCGCACCAGCGCCATCGGCTTGCGCCGCGGGCCCCAGCCACCGATGCCCAGCGTCATGCCGTCCTTCAACTGCGCCACCACGTCGGCGGCACCCATGCGTTTGTCGGCCATGGCGTTCAGGCGTCCTGGTTCAGCAGCTGCTGCTGCGAGACGGTGAAGTCGTGGCCCCAGAGGCTCACGCGGGTGAACTCGTGCACGATGTGTTCGTCCCAGTCCAGCACGGCGCCGCCATAGCCGTACTCGATGTCGAAGTTCGACGGCGTGCGCATGTAGAAGGAAGTCATGCGGTCGTTGGTGTGCTGCCCCAGCGTGGCGCTCTGCACCACCCGGTGAGCCCGCATGCGGTCGATCGCCCGCCCCACCTCAGGCATGTCCTCCACCTCGACCATCACATGCACACAGCCGCTCTCGACGGGGAAGCCGGCGATGGCCAGACTGTGGTGGCGGCCGTTGTTGCAGTGCAGGAAGTGGATCGGCAGCACCACACCCTCGGTGCCGGGCGGGCGGAAGTTGAATATGTCGGAGACCGCGAAGCCCATGACATCCTTCAGGAACGCAGCCGTCTTCGCGAACTCCGGCGCCGGCAGCACGGTGTGCCCCATGCCGATGCCCTCGGTGACGAAGCGCGACACGCCCGCTGGCGAATTGAAGCGCTCGAAGTCCGACTGGAAACCCCAGACCACCTCGTGGCGGTTGCCCGAGGGATCGCGGAAGCTGGCGGCCTGCTGCACGCAGCGGCGCGCGCAGAACGCGGCATCCTCCAGCACGAAGTCGACCCCGGCGCCTTCCAGCGTGGCCAACGCCGCGTCGAAGCCGGCCTGGCCCAGCACCTCCCACCCCGAGGCCACATAGGCATCGCGCAGGCCTGGCTGGATGGCAAAGCGGAACTGCCGCTCGTCCATGCGCAGGTACAGCCCGCCATCGGGTGACGGCGTCGTGCTCATGCCCAGCACGCCCTCGGCGTAGGTCCTCCAGCGCGCCAGGTCGGTGGTTTCGGCCACGACGTAGGCCAGTCCGCGAATGTCCATCATGGTTTTGATTCCCGGCCCCTGCCCACAGAGGCCCGATGAAATGGATTCTGGGGATCGGTCCAGCCCGGAACATCGTCCGTTGAGACTAACGGGATCGCCCCAGGATCCGCCATGCGCCCCGGCACCCCTGGAGCGGCGTGGATCGACTCCCTCGGCCAGGGTACGGAGGGTACAAACCCCCGGCTCATTCAAACGGACGATGGCAGCCTTCCTCAGGCCGCTAGTCTGCGGAAGCCGGCCTCTCGATCGGCGCCGAAAGCCCCATGACCCCGCTTCGCTTCTTCCTCGGCCAGCAAGTGCTGCCCGGTCTGATCAACGCCGCCATCAACGGCGGCATCGCGTGGGCACAGCATGGCCAGTCGCCAAAGGTGGGGCTCTGGGACAACGGCGCTTATGCCGTGGATTTGCTGGCCACCGGGTTCCTGCTGCCGGCCCTCAGCTGGTTGATCCTGCGGCCCCTGCTACGGCGCCAGCAGTCGCAGGGCAAGGCACCCTGCCTCGAAGGCCAGCGAGCGCCCCGGCTGCTGCCGTGGATGCCCTCCTCGCTGTGGCGCGGCAGTCTGGTCATCGGGCTGCTCGGCATGACGCTGGTGGGCGGGTTCTGCCTGCTGCTCGCACTGGCCTTGGGCCAGCCGGGGTTCCCCGGTCCCCACTACGCCATGGTGAAGGCGGCCTATTCCGGGCTGCTCACACTCGCCCTGCAGCCGCTGATGGTCTTTGCTGCGCTGCATAGAGCGCCCACCTCGGCGAAATCCGACAACCGTCAATCGACACACCGGCAACAACCGAACAGGCCATGACCAGGAGACCAGACCCCATGCCGCCCAGCCAGACTCGACTTCGACTGCACACACGCCTCATGTACGGCGCCGCTGCCCTGCTGCTGGCCCTGCCTGCGCTGGCACAGACCGGCACACCGGCGCCGCTCGACCCGGCTCGGCTGATGCAGGGCTTTCCGCCGCCGCCTGAGTACCGCGTCACCATCGCCAACTGGCAGCAGAACCCGCAGAAGGTCTGGTCCTTCCGGCACGCGCGCGAGCTGTTCCCGACCCGCCCCCTGCAGCCGACCGGTGTGGTGCGCGAGCTTCCGGTGAGCAGCCGCGACAGCCTGAGTCAGTTCCAAGCCGGCCCGCCGGAGTCGCAGCAAACCTGGCCGCAGATGCTGGCCAGCACCCATGTGGACGCGGCCCTGGTGCTGCACCGCGGCCGCATCATCGACGAGCGCTATTTCAAGGGCATGCAGGCGCAGGAGCCACACCTGATGTTCTCGGCCACCAAGAGCATGGTCGGCCTGATGGCGGCCACGCTGATCGCCGAGGGCCGGCTCGACGAGAACGCCCGGGTCGGTAGCATCCTGCCCGAACTGGCCGCCAGTGCCTGGGCCGACGCGACGGTTCGCCAGGTGCTCGACATGACCGACGGCGTGCGCTTCACCGAGATCTACACCGACCCGACTTCGGACATCTTCCCCTACATCGCATCGATGGGCTGGATTCCGGTTCAGCATCGCCGAGCCGACAGCCCCTTCGGCATCCAGGCCATGCTGCCCACGCTCAAACGCATGGAGCCCGGCGAGCGCGGCAGCGCCTTCCGGTACCGCAGTCCGGCCACTGACGTGGTCGCCTGGATCGCTGCGCGCAGCGCCGGGCAGTCACTCAGTGACTGGTTGCAGCAGCGCCTTTGGAGCCGGCTGGGCATGGAACACCAGGGCAATGTGATGCTCGACCCGGAGGGCACCGAAGTCGCCTTCGCCGGCATGAGCGCGAGCGCGCGCGACCTGGGCCGCATCGGCCAGATGCTGCTGCAGCGCGGACGCTGGGATGGTCAGCAGATCATTCCCGAGCAGGTGGTCGATCAGTTGATCCGCGGCGGCAGCACCGAGGCCTTCAAGGCGGCCGGCATGGAGAAATTCCGCCCCGGCTGGTCCTACCGCGACCAGTGGTGGGTCAATCCGCAGGCGCCGCGCTCCTTTGCCGCCATGGGGGCCTACGGCCAGCGGCTGTACGTGTTCCCCGACGACGAACTGGTCGTGGTGCTGCTGAGCAGTCATCCTCAGCCCATCGCCGCGCTGGTCGACGTCCCCCAACTCGTGGCGCTCAGGCGTCTGACCGAGGTGCTGCGCGCGCAGCGTTGAAGCGGAGCCCCGGTCCATGCAACGGCACCTGACGCTGATACTGCTGACCCTGATCGCCACTGTGCAGTTCTTCGACCGAGCGCTGATGGTGGTGGTGATGGAGCCGGTCAAGCACGAGTTCAGCTTGAGCGATTCGCAGCTGGGACTGCTCTCCGGACTCAGCTATGCGGTGGCCTTTGCGCTGGCCGGTATTCCGTTGGGCTGGCTGGCAGACCGCGTCAATCGCCAGCGCCTGCTGGCCGGCCTGCTGCTTGCCTGGAGTGCGTTGGTTGCCGCTTGTGCTCAGGCCGGCAGCTTTGCCGCCTTGGTCGCAAGCCGCGTGGGCATTGGCGCAGCAGATGCCGGTGGCCAGCCCTGTTCGGTCTCGATGCTGGCTGACCTGTATTCACGGGAGCGCCGCGCCGGCGCTGTGGCGGTGCTCTACGCCGGAGTGCCGCTGGGCATGGCGGGCGGCTTCATGGGCGGCGCCATGTTGGCCGCCTACCATGGCTGGCGCGCCGGCTTCATGGCCGCCGCCGTGATGGGTGGCGCCCTCTCCGTACTGCTGATCCTGCTGGTACGCGAGCCACGGCGGGGCGCCAGTGACGGCCCGGCATCAGCCAGTGAGCAGCCCCCGCCGCCACTGACCGTCACCTTGCGCTTCATGCTCGGCCAGCGCAGCCTGGTCCATCTGTTCGCTGCCTCCGTTCTGGTAACCATCAGCTCTTCGGCGGTGATGTCCTGGATCGGCTCGTTGCTGATACGCAGCCACGGTCTGGACCTTCCCGGCGTCGGCCTGCTCACCGCCGTCTGCATGGGCGGATTCGGCGCCTTGGGCACCCTCCTGTTCGGCTGGGCAAGCGACCGGCTGGGCGAAGAGGACATGAGCCGCCAGCTGCGCCTGATGGCGGCGCTGGCCCTGGGCTTGACCCTGGCCGGCAGCGTGGTCGCGCTGGCGCCCTCGATCATTGCGGTAGCCGTGGCGCTTGCACTGTTCGCCGCCTGCGTGGCCGGGTTGAACGGACCGACGTATGCGCTGTCGCAATCGCTGGTTCGGCTGCGCATGCGGGGGCTGTCGATGTCGGTGCTGATCGTGGCACTGAACCTGATCGGCGTGGGCGTGGGTCCGACGCTCGCCGGTGTGCTCAGCGATCTGTTCGCCAGCCGGTTCGGCGAGTCTTCGGTGCGCTGGGCCATGGTGTGTCTGTTGCTGATCACGCTCCCTGCGGTGCTGCTGTTCAGCCGTGCCGCTCTCACGGTGCGCGACGATCTGGACCGAGCCCAAGCCCACCATGCCCCCTGAAACCCACAGCCTGCCGCGCTGCCATCTGCCCCCACTTCCGCAGGGGCGCGCCTACCGCTTCCACACCATGGTCAAGCCGGCCGGCGCGCGGTGCAACCTGGACTGCCCCTACTGCTTTTATCTGCACAAGACCGAGCTGCTGGGACACGAAGCCCATGCCCGCATGGATGAAGCGCTGCTGGCGCAGCACATCCGCCAGACCCTCGAGGCCAACACCGGCGACTCCGTGGTCTTCTCCTGGCAGGGGGGCGAGCCCACCCTCATGGGCCTGCCCTTCTACGAGACCGTGGTGGCACTGCAGCGCCGTCACGCCAGGCCCGGCCAACGCATCGAGAACGATCTGCAGACCAATGGCCTGCTGCTGGATGCGTCCTGGGTGACCTTACTGAAGCGCGAGGGCTTCCATGTCGGCCTGTCGATCGACGGCCCGCGCGAGTTGCACGACCGCTACCGCCCGACCAAGGGCGGCACACCCAGTTTCGACAAGGTGATGCGGGCCGCCCGGCTGCTGCGCGAGGCCGAGGTGCCCTTCGCGGCACTGTGTGTGGTCAACCGCGACGTGGCGCGCGCGCCGCGCGAGGTCTACCGCTTCCTGGCCGACGAGGTGGGCACCTGGCGCATCCAGTTCACGCCCTGCGTCGAGACGCGCGGTTTCGCGCAGCAGGCTCCGGCACGGCTGCCGGCGGCTCAGCAGCCGCTGCTAGGCAGCGAGCGCGCACGACCCGGCCACTCGCTGTCCATCGTCACCGACTGGTCGGTCGACCCCGAGGACTATGGGCGGTTCCTGTGCGAGGTGTGGGACGAATGGCTGGCGCAGGACTTCGGCCGCGTGCACGTCAATGTGTTCGAGACCGCGGTCGCCCAGTCGCTGGGCCTGCCGGCGCAGATGTGCACCTCCGGCCCGTTCTGCGGCAAGGCCCTGGCACTGGAGCACGACGGTAGCCTCTACAGCTGCGACCACTTCGTCTACCCCGAGTACCGGCTGGGCCACATCGCTGAGCAGCATGAAGGCGACCTGGCCTTCTCCGCGCAGCAGGTGGCCTTCGGCCTGGCCAAGAGCGACACGCTGCCGGGCCACTGCCGCCGCTGCCCCCAGTTGAAGCTCTGCTGGGGCGAGTGCCCGAAGAACCGCCTGCTGCGCACACCCGACGGCGAACCGGGGCTGAACTACCTGTGCAGTGGCCTCCAGCGCTTCTACGCCCAGGTGCAGACGGACATGCCGGCACTGCGCCGGCGCCTCGGACGCTGAAACACGATTGACCTCTGCGCCACCCTGCACGGGACCGGCGCCGTACGCCTGCAGGACCACCTGGATTGCCCGTTTTGGGCAGCTGCGCGACACAGACCGTGCTCCTCCCCATAGCATGGTCCGGAGCCGCGTAAAGCAGCGCAGCCCGTGCACCCAGGCCAGCCACCGCTCAGGAGACTTCCACTTGCGCACCCCCTTCAGCCACACCCACATCGCGGCCGCGACCCTCGCCCTGTGCCTGGGCAGCCTCAGTACCGCATCGGCCCAGGCGCCTCAAGGGCCAACCGCCCGGCCCAACATCCTGGTCATCATGGCCGACGACATCGGCCCCAGCAACGTCGGCATCTACAGCCACGGCATGATGGTGCCCACGCCGAACCTGGACCGCATCGCACGCGAGGGCCTGCTGTTCACCGACCACTACGCCGAGCCCTCGTCCACCGCCGGCCGCGCCGCCTTCATCACCGGCCAGATGCCCATCCGTACCGGCCTGACCACTGTGGGCCTGCCGGGCTCACCCATCGGCCATGACAAGCGCGACCCCTCGCTGGCCGAGGTGCTCAAGCCGCTGGGATACCGCAGCGCCCACATCGGCAAGCACCACCTGGGCGACCGCGACGAGCACCTGCCCACCGCCCACGGCTTCGACTACTTCTTCGGCAACCTCTACCACCTCAACGCGGAGGAGGAACCCGAGCAGGCCGACTACCCGAAGGACCCGGCCTTCCGCAAGAAGTACGGCCCGCGCGGCGTGCTCGAAGCCCGGGCCGGCGAGGCCCCCCGCGACCTCGGGCCGCTGACGGCCCTGCGCATGCAGACCATCGACGACGAGAGCACCGCGCGCTCGCTGAAGTTCATCGAGGAGTCCGCCCGGTCGGGGCAGCCCTTCTTCCTCTGGCACAACCCGACGCGGATGCACATCTACACGCATCTGAAGCCCGAGTCGCGCCTGCTCGCAGCGCCCTACTCGTCGGAGGAGGACATCTACGGCAGCGGCATGATGGAGATGGACGGCCATGTCGGCCAGCTCCTCGCCAAGCTCGACGAGCTCGGCCTGGCGAAGAACACCATCGTGGTGTTCACCTCGGACAACGGCCCACAGAGCTTCACCTTTCCGGACGGCGGCACCACGCCGTTTCGCGGCGAGAAGTCCTCCACCTGGGAAGGCGGCTACCGCGTGCCCATGATGGTGCGCTGGCCGACGGCGATCCAGCCCGGCTCGGTCTCCAACGCCATCCAGACCCACTACGACCTGTTCACCACGCTGGCGAGGGCCGCCGGCGTGGCCAAGGTCGATGAGCTGCTGCTGCAAAGCCACAAGGTCAGGATCGACGGGCTCGACCAGCTCGACCACTGGCAGGGCAAGGCCCCAGGGCCTCGCAATCACTTCATCTACTACAACGAACGCGAGCTGGTCGGCGTGCGCATGGGCCCCTGGAAGGGGCTGTTCAAGGAGCGCGAAGGCTTCTTCGACCCACTGCATCCCAGCTTCGCCTTCTTCAACCTGCGCATGGACCCCTACGAGCGCAATGCCACCGGCAAGGACAGCAACCGCCTGGGCATGCGCAAGGCCTGGATCGGCATGCAGATCCAGGAGCTGCTGACCGGGCACGCGATCAGCCTGCGTCAGTTTCCACCGCGCCAGATGGGCGCAAGCCTCAGCCCGAGCGAACGTGCCGGCACTGCCGCGAAACAGTGAGACGCAGCCCATTGATGCTCAACACCACAGACGCCATCCGTCAACGCCGCGCCGTGCGCGGCTTCCGCCCCGACCCCGTCCCCGATGCCCTGCTGCGCGAGATCTTCGAGCTGGCGCAACGAGCGCCGTCGAACTGCAACACCCAGCCCTGGCTGGTGGAAGTCGTCTCTGGCGACAAGCTGGCCCAGCTCAAGCAGCGCCTGCTCACCGCCACCGCCATCCCGGCCGAGCACCGGCCGGACATCCCCTACGAAGGCCGCTATGAGGGCACGTACAAGGAGCGCCAGTTCGACGCCGCCGCCCGGCTCTACGGCGCCATGGGCATCGCCCGCGAGGACAAGGCTGGACGTGCCGCCAGCTTCATGCGCAACTTCGCCGCCTTCGACGCCCCGCACGTGGCCTTCATCTACCTGCCAGCCGGTTTCGGCCTGCGCGAGGCGGCCGACTGCGGCATGTATGCCCAGACGCTGATGCTGGCACTCACCGCCCACGGCCTGGCCAGCTGCCCCCAGACAGCGCTGAGCTTCCAGCCGCACATCCTGCGCGAGCTGCTTGAGCTGCCGCAGGGTCATCGGCTGCTGCTCGGGATCTCATTCGGCCATGAGGATCCGGCGGTACGCGCCAACCAATGTCGGGTGGGCCGCGCGCCGCTTGCCGAAGCGGTGCGCTTCCATCGCTGAGGCCACGCAGCCACGGTAGGCACAGACACTGGCGCCATCTGCGCACACCTGCGGCGCACATATTCGGTAGACCCCGCCCTCGGGCATCGACTTCGGCCTTCGGCCCCCCGGGGGGTACGCATACGTACGCCCCCGGCCGCACTCACCCAGCATGCTCAGGCCACTGGCGGCATAGTGGTGCCACCGCGCACGGTGCGGCAGCACGTATCCTGTGGGTCAAGGATGGCCTCGTCGTAACCGCTGAGCAACTCGCGCAGGCCCGGTGTCTCATGCGTCAGGCTTCGGCGCCGGCCGCCGACTAGGGTCAGCTCTTCGATGTGAGGGTCGGCGGCTTGGTATTGACCGGCCGTTCGTCGGAGAGACCCAGTCGGCTCCACTCGGCCAGGAGCGGTCGGTGGCCACAGGCAGCTTGTCGGTGGCCGATCGAGGATCAGGGGTGGGACCCAAGGGAAGGCTGATGGCAGGACCGGAGTCAGCCGTCAGCCGGAGTTTGAAGAGGTGACAAAGGAGCAGCCGCGCGCCCACGCCGTGTCATCGATGCGCACGGTTTCGCGGCCATTGTCCATGCCGCGACTACCTTCTTCGCGCCGTCCAGCCGTAGGGGAAGTGAATCTTCTCGTCGCCCGTCCTGGTGAAGGACGCGTACTTGATCGTGAGTTGCGATGCCGGAACAACCATCTGTTCGGCGACGCGTTCTTCGAACTTGGCAAGACTCAGCTTCTCGAGCATCGGCGGTTCGCCAGGCTCGGGTGCATAGTCCGCGTCCTCCATCCACAGGATGCTGTCGCCTCCACAGTGGATCGACTTCAGGATGTGATTTCCCGCCTTCGCGCCGACCTTGGTGACCACATCGACAACAACCTGATGGCCCTTCCCTGGTACGGCGTAGAAGCGCCCGATGTCGGGCAGCAGACACTCGGCAACGAAGTCGAAGCTAGTGCAGTGTTCCATTCTGTTTCCCACTTAACCGGGAGTTGGCGCGAATGACCTTCTGCAAGATGTCGCGAGCGCTCTTGGTCCAGATGAACGGCTTGGGACTGGTGTTGTGATGCGCGACGTACGCCTTGATCGCCGCCTCCAGCTCGCCCACGCTGGTAAACACGCCGCGCCGCAGGCGTTCGGTGGTGATGTCGCGGAAGAAGCGCTCCACCATGTTCAGCCAAGACGCCGAGGTCGGCGTGAAGTGCATGTGGAACCTGGGGTGCTTGGCCAGCCACGCCTGCACCGCCGCGTGCTTGTGGGTGGCATAGTTGTCGGCAATCAGGTGCAGGGTCTTGCCCTTGGGCGTCTCGCGGTCGATCTGGCGCAGGAACTTCAACCACTCGGCGTGCGTGTGCCGCTGCTGGCACTGGCCAATGACCGTGCCGTCAAGCACGTTGAGCGCAGCGAACAGCGTGGTCGTGCCGTGGCGCTTGTAGTCGTGCGTCATCGTCTGCGCACGACCCTTCTTCATCGGCAGGCCCGGCTGCGTGCGGTCCAGTGCCTGCACCTGGCTCTTCTCGTCGCAGCACAGCACCAGGGCGTGCTCGGGCGGGGACATGTACAGCCCCACGATGTCTTCGAGCTTCTCGACGAACTTCGGGTCGCGCGAGACCTTGAAGCCACGCACCAGGTGCGGCTTGAGCCCATTGGCCTGCCAGTGACGCATCACCGTGCTGGGGCTGACCTGCAGCACCGCAGCCATCTTGCGCGTGCTCCAGTGCGTGGCGGCCTCGGGCTGGCTTTGCGTGGTCAGCTCCACCAGCTTGGCCACGTCCACCTTGACCGGCGGTGCCCCGCGCGGCAGGTCCCGCTCGATGCCCGCCAGTCCGGACTTGATGTAGCGCTGGCGCCAGCGACCCGCCGTGATCCGGTCGATGCCCAGCTCCTGGGCGATCTGCAGGTTCTGCAGGCCTTGCGCGGCCAGCAAAACAATGCGCGCACGCTCGGCCAGTCGAACGCTGGTCGCCTTCGAATGCGCCAGCCGGATCAACTCAGCCTCCTCCTCTTGACTCAACTCGATCGCAGGGGCAACTCGCACTTCCTGGCTCCAACTCTGTCCGTAGTAGACCATTGGAGTCGTGTTGTTCAATTAAGTTGCTTCAACAATCAAACACTACACTAGACTTGAGGCGGGCATGCTGCTGCAGACGAAACAGCTCCTGAAACCTCTGTAGCTTGAACTCCTTGCGAAGGCGCGCATCGGGGTCGAAGAAGACTTCGAACAACATCCCGTCCAGTAGAGCTTTGCGCTTCTCGGGCTTCAGCCCGGCTGTGCGGGACATGAAATCGGCGATGTATGCGGTCGCGGCGTTTGAGCTTCCGCATGCTGCCTGATAGATGTTGCGACCGACGACGAAGAGCGAGTTCGATGATGCACGTCCGGCAAGGTCGGCAGTGAACTTTTCAACTGCGGGATTTTGTTGGTACCAGTCGTGGGTCTTCAACGCCCTGATGACCCCGTGGGATGTCTTCTTGTCGTCGATGACGAACAGGCTGTCGCGCAGCGACGTATCGGCGTACTCGTCGATCCGGGCGCCGAGGCTCAGGTTGAAGAAGAAGTCGCCGGCGAGAGACGTGTGCTCCCATGAAATCTGCTTGCCGCCTGTCGCAGTGCTGAGCGTGTTGCGCACTCGCTTGAACATGCTCTCGACGGAACAGTCAGGGGTCGCGAGGTGTTCAAGAAGCGCCGCCGTGTAGGCGCCATTCCGCCCGCGGCCGTCACTGGCGATCTGACCGGGAGAAGTGGCGTAGGCAACCATCGTTCCCCTTGGCGCATAGACCGGTGCGAGGCCACGGGAACTCATCGACCGCTCCCAGGCGCGCTCAAACGGGTTGTTGCGGCAGGCGTCAAGGATGATGATGCTTGAAGCGTTGTCGGCCTTCTCCATCACTTCGATGACCTGATTCAGCGGCAGGGAGGAGTGCTTGGCCTCGATTTCGCCGCTTACGTCAGTATCGACGGCGGCAAGGTAGTTGCTACCGTCAACCTGCATACCGTGGCCTGCGAAGAAGAACAGCCCGACATCACTGTCCTTCAGCGCCCTCTTGAAGTCCTTGAGCGCCTGATCCATCTCCTGATGCGAGCAGTTCAGGTGTGTGGCAACGGTGAAACCGCATTCCGTGAGCTTCGCGGCGATGTCCGTTGCATCGTTCCCGGGATTCTTCAACTTGCCGGCATCCGCGTAGTCCGCGTTGCCGATGACGAGTGCTGTAAGGCGGCGGCTCATGGCAGCATGACCCCGCCGCTTTCAACCACGGCCGCCCGAACCAGCTCGCGAACCCCGCGCATGAACTCAATCGCTGGCGCTGTGTTGACTGTGCCTGGGATCGGTGCGGCCAGTTCATAGATGCCGCGGATATCCACGGCGCGACGCGCCGCCGAACCCTTGCCTTTGTGCTCCAGGCCGCGGCGCCAGTCCGTCAGGTGTTCGTTAATCAGGCGCTGTAGCGCAAGCTGATGCAGCCTGCTGAACACGACTTGGCGGATCGGCGCGATGGCCTGCTGCGCTTCATCGGCATCGGGCGGCCGGGACCAGCCGATCGGGTTGTCGAGAAAATTCGCGATCTCTTCGATGATTCGGCCTACCAGATCTGCAACGGGCCGCAGTGAGTCGTACTCGACGCCGGTCTCGTTCGAAATCTTCCGGTTGAGCGCCTTGATGCGAGTCCAGTGCTCTGCAGGGAGCGTCGCGCCGATCGACAGGCCGAGGCGGGCCGCCCATGCCTTCTGGAAGCTGTCCGCGGCGCGTTGCACGGCAAACCCGAGCCCGGAGGCGTCGTATTGCGGCTTGGCGTCCGGCACCGGCGGCGGCTCGACCGATTTTTCGACGAAGGCGATCAGCTTATTGAGCTGCGCTTTCACTCCGGGCGGCAGCTTCGCGCTCGACCCATCGAGCGCGCCCAGCATGAAACTCTGGTCGTCGATCGTCCGCTCCATCGCGGCCACGATCGGAGCGTTCAACACTTCCTTCAGCTTGGAAAGATAGTTGTGAACGGAGGCCAGGACGTGTGCGCGCTTGTCGGCGAAGCTCGGCAAGTTCAGGCCCTTGACCTGGTCGAAGTGCGTAAAGGCGAGCAGGAGCTTGTTGTAGTTGCCGCTGGATGCGACGGTGCGCAGGACCGACTGGGTCGCTGCCTGCACCGGCTGCTCGGCGTTGTCCACCAACAGAATGGCATCGACTTCCGAAAAGCGTCGCGTGATGTGGGTCGTCACGCTCGTTGACGAATCCGGCGTGTGGCCGAGCCCCTGGCCGTCCAGCAGCACAACCTTGGCCTGGTGGTCCGTGAAGGTCGGGAAGAGGGGGCCCATAACACGGATGCCATCGACCAGCGGCGTCAGCAGCTTGCCGAACGACGGCGCGAAGTTGCTCGAAAACCAGCGCACCTGCTTGAGGAATTCGTTCCGATCATTCGTGCTGTACGTCCACATGAGCGGCCATTTCGAGCTGGCGCTCCGGTAGGTTCGCTCGCCGCTCTGCATCGCATCGAAGCGCTGCAACGCCTCGTCGATCACGTCGTGGACGATGTCGTGAAACTGTTCGTCAGCAAACAGCTCGCTCTGGAAGATTTCAAGGGCTGCCTCGCGATCTTCGGCGTTCGCGGAGTGCGGATCGGGGAGCAGTTCCTTGCTGATCGCCTCGGCCTTCGCTGCGGCCAGCTTCGTGATGCGACCGACATAGTCCACCAACCGAGCCTGCTGAGCCTCGGCGTCGGCACTGGAAACGGCTTCGTCGCTGCTTGCCGCTGCCGTGGCCGCCTGGTCTGGCTCGCCGAAATCCCAGTCGTCAGCAGCAGGCTCGGCGGGCAGGTTCTTGCGCCATGAACCGAGCAGGTAGCTCAGCCGAAAGCGCTGGTCTGGGTGATGCAGAAAACGGTCCGCCACCTTGTCCTCGGGCAGCTTGTCCCAAACGGCGGCGCACGCGTTGAGCACGCAGTCCTCGACGTTGGCCTGAATGACGTTCTCGGAGAAGAAGGTCACCGCCGCCCGGAACTCGCCAGCGGCCGGGATCACCTCGATATCCGATACGGTGGTCTTGGCCGTCGAGGTGGACGGGAAGCGGTCCAGCTCAGGGTCCGAGCCGATCAGGTGCCGCAACAGCGAAGTCTTGCCCGCACCCGTCGTGCCGACGAACAGGGTCCGGGCGTAGCCCTCGGCCTTGCCGGGCAGGGGGATGACGTTGCTTCGGGTTTCGAAAGAGTCGGCGACGCCGGCCTGGATGCCGTCATAGAACGCATCGACGATACGCTGGTCAAAAATCTGGAGCGCCTCCTGATGCTTCGCCGCCGTCCACCAGATTTCATCCTGAAGTAGCTCGTTCATCTGGGCTACGAGGGCCTCGGCCTTGACTTTGTCATCGGTGCCCAGGCCGCGCCGCATTTTCAGACCGGACTTCCCCTTTGAATCGAGCTTCAGGGGATGCCGGAAGCTGATACTGAAACCCGGCCGGCCGGGAGTGGTCGAGAGAGAGGCGGTGTAGGCCATAAGCCTGTGCTCCTTGTTGTTCCATGTTGTACCGAAGTACACTCTAGGCACGATCTGCCCCGCCGTCAAGTAATTTGGAACAACGCGGAACAACACTCCTCGGAAGGGTGCTTTGGGGTGGCGAGATCAGCGCTGCGGATGTCGCTTCAGGGTCGCTATGCAAAGCTATCCATAGCGACCCCTATGCATAGGACTCAACTATGCGTAGGTCTGCCGCTGCCGGTGGTCGCTGGCCAGACGGCACGCGGCTCGCACGTCATCGACGCCTCAGGCATCTATACGTAGTTCTTGACCGGGCGTGCACTGGCGGCTCCACAACCTGGAGACTGCAATGCCTTCCAAGCCTCGTTCTCGCCTCGATCCTTCCAGCCGCACTCGCGGCTGTGCACAGCTGGATCGCCACATCCCGGCCTACCGCCATTACCTCGCGGATCGCGGCAATGCCGCCGGCTACGCGCGCAGCTGCGAAGCCGCCGTGGCGCATCTGTCGCTGTGGATGAAGGGCGCCAAGAAGCGCCTGGCCGACGTCGACGAGGGGCTCGTTGCCGAGTTCGTCGATCACCACCTTCCCGGCTGTCATTGCCCGACCAGTGCCCGCCATCCGAGCAGCGTGCGGGCCGCGTTGGGCCATCTGCTCGTCGTCCTGCGTGCCGCCGGCGCCATCGCACCCCAGCCGCTGGACATGACCGAGGTGGGTCAGGAGCTGCGCCGCTACGACCAGTACATGCAGCAGGTGCGGGGGCTTGCCCCGAACACGCGCAATGGAGCGCTGCGCCTCGTCGAAGCGCTGCTGCGCCAGCACTTCGGCAACGACGCCATCCGCTTCGAGGTCATCACGCCGGAGCGCGTGCGCCGCTTCTTCGCAGCGCAGGCCAAGAACTACAAGGCGCCGACAAGCCTGAGCACCGTGGTGGCGGCGCTGCGCGGCTACTTCCGCTGGCGTGCGACGCTGGGTGACCGCACACACGCGCTGGTTGGTGCGCTGGCGTATCCGGCGAACTGGCAATTGGCATCGCTGCCCAAGTCGCTGGAGCCGGCAGAGGTCGAGCTTCTCGAGGCCGCCCTTGGCCAGAGCGGGCCCTCGATGCTGCGTGCCGATGCGATGGTGCGCTGCATGCTCGACCTGGGCCTGCGCAGCGGCGAGGTTGCACGCCTGAGCATGGACGACATCGACTGGGACGCCGGCACGATTACCTTGCGTCGCACGAAGGGTCGACGGGAGGACGTGATGCCGCTGCCCGAAGCCACCGGGCAGGCGATCGCCGCGTACCTGCACAGGGAGCGACCCAAGACCCAGCACCGCATGATCTTCGCCCGCCACATGACGCCACGCGAGCGACCGATCGGGCCGGACCTCGTGCGCAAAACCATCCGCCAAGCGTACGCCCGTGCCGGACTGCCGTACACGCGCTCGCATCTGCTGCGCCACACGATGGCGGGCCGCCTGCTGGCCGGCGGGGCCTCGCTCAAGGAGGTGGCTGACGTGCTGCGCCACCGTTCGCTGAACACGACGCTGATCTACGCCAAGCTCGACAGCGGCAGCCTGGTCGAAGTGGCCCTGCCATGGCCTGGCATCCCTGCGGTTGCCACGACCGGGAGGGCATCATGACCATCGGCCTGACCGCGCTCGTTGAGCGCTACCTCATCGAACGCCGCACCCTGGGCTTCCAGTTGAAGTCGCCGGCCTACAGCCTGCGCAGCCTGGCCGAGTACGTCCGGCGCACGCGCCACCGGGGACCTCTGACGCTGGAGGTCATGGCCGAGTGGGCGCGTCTGGACTCGCACGCCAGCGTCGATCCCCGGACATGGGCCAGGCGACTGAAGAATTTGCGCTCCTTCGCACGATGGATGCAGCAGTTCGAACCAGCCACTGAGGTGCCCGACGACACGATCTTCGGTCGGTTGCCCGAGCGCCAGGCGCCGCACATCTACAGCCCCGAGGAGGTGCAGCAGTTGCTGGCTGCCGCGCGCGAACTCGGCCCCAGCCCCGGCCTGCGCGGACTGGTCTACGAGACGCTGTTCGGCTTGATCGCCAGTTGCGGCCTGCGCCTGTCCGAGGCGCTGTCGCTGACTGTCGCCGACGTCGATCTGCGCCGCGGTGTGCTGACCATCCGCCGCACCAAGTTCGCCAAGTCGCGCCAGGTGCCGCTGCATCCGAGCACGGCCAAGGCCCTGGGTCGCTACCGCTGGACGCGGGACGTGGCCGGCGCGTCACGCGACGACGACGCGCCGTTCTCCATCGGCACCCGCGGCCGCCTGTTCGGCAAGCCGATCAGCGGGCACCAGGTGGAGCGCGTCTTCGCCACGCTGCGCAGTGAACTGGGCTGGATCAACCGCGGCACCCACCACGCGCCGCGGATCCACGACCTGCGGCATACCTTCGTGGTCAGGCGCATCCTGCTGTGGCAACAGCACGGCATCGACGTGGACGAGGCGATGCTCGCGCTGTCGACCTACGTCGGGCACGCGATGGTCACCAACACCTACTGGTACCTGCAGGCGGTGCCGGAGTTGATGGCGGTGGCGGCGAAGCGCTTCGAGGCGTGCATGCCGGAGTTCAGCCATGTCTGAGGCCCGTCATCACCGCAAGGCAGACCCTCCAGGCTTCCCGGCACTGGTGCAGCAGTTCTTCACCGAGTACCTGGTCGCGCAGCGTGCGCTCAGCCCGCGGACGGTGGCCAGCTACCGCGACGCAATGACGCTGTTCCTCGCGTATGCGACCGACCACTTGCGCAAGACGCCGATGGCCCTGCAACTGACGGACATCACGCCGGAGTTGGTTCTCAAGTTCCTGGCCCACCTGGAACGCGAGCGGCACAACTCGGTGCGCAGCCGTAACCTGCGGCTGACGGCGCTGCGGGCGTTCCTAAAGTTCGCCGGCCGCCGCGACGTGAGCGCGCTGCACACCGTCGAGCAGGTGATGGCCGTGCCGATGAAGCGCTTCGAGCGGCCACTGCTCGGTCACCTGACGCGGCCCGAGATGATCGCCGTGCTGGGGCAACCTGGCAGCGACTGGACCTCGCAGCGCGACCATCTGTTGCTCAGCCTGCTCTACAACACCGGCGCACGGGTGTCGGAGATCGTCGGGGTGCGCGTCGTCGACGTGGTGCTGGGCGGTGCGGCATGCGTCCACCTGCATGGCAAGGGACGCAAGGACCGCTCGGTGCCGCTGTGGCAGTCGACCGCAGCGGCCGTGCGAGCGTGGTTGCATGCGAACCCCGAACTGCGCGGCTCGGCGGCGTTGCTGCCCAATCGATCTGGCCACCCGATGACACGGTGCAATGTGGCGCAGCGGCTGGCCCTCGCGGTCGACCGTGCTGCCGCCGAGCAGCCGAGCCTGAAGACCAAGCGCGTCTCGCCGCACAGCCTGAGGCACACGACCGCCATGCACCTGCTGCAAAGCGGCGTACCCTTCAACATCATCGCCCTGTGGCTCGGCCATGAGAGCACGAACACGACGCACCGCTACGTTGAGGCCAACCTGGAGATGAAGGAGAAGGCGCTCGCGCGTCTGGAGGCGCCGGACATCAAGCTACAGCGCTTCAAGGCCAGCGATGACCTGATGAAGTTCCTGCGGAGCCTGTGACTATGCAAAGGACCGCGGTGGCCGAGACACGCGCCGCCATAGCCGGCGGCGAAGGCCGGCGCCGCGGACCTACGCATAGTTGAGGCCTATGCATAGGGGTCGTGAGCCGCCCGTGACTAGTTGCCCCTGAATGTCAGCTGACCCGTCCCATCGCCGACATCCCGGCCCCTGGGGCGTGGCGGTGGGCCATACCGTCCCGGCGTGGCCTCGCCGCGACCGACGGCGTGCCCGACCGACAGGTGCGCGTTCCGCTCGATGTTGAACCGAAACGTCCCACGAAAGTGGATGTGCGCGCACCGACCTTCAAGACACAGGCCGCGCCGCGCCCACCAACACCAGATCGGCGCCCTTGTCGCCGATCGCCACCGAGGTGGCGTTGGTATTGCCGCATATCAGGTTGGGCATCACCGAGGCGTCAATGACGCGCAGGCTCTGCAGGCCGCGCACGCGCAGGTCCGGCGTGCACACCGCCAGCGGATCGTCGTGGCGCCCCATGCGGCAGGTGCCGACCGGGTGGTAGCCCGTCGAGAGCATGGGGGCGGCCCAGGCGAGCCACTCGGCGTCGGTCTGCACCTCGGGCCCCGGGCGCACCTCGGCTTCGATGCGGTCGGCCAGGGCCGGCTGGCGGGCCAGTTCGCGCAGGAAGCGCAGCGCCCAGACCAACGCCCGGCGGTCGCGCTCGTCGTGCAGGTAGTTCATCGTGATCGCCGGGTGCTGCGCCGCGTCGGCCGTCTTCAGGCGCACATGGCCGCGCGAGAAGGGCCGCACCTGGAAGGGCGCCAGCGTCATGCCGGGCCAGGCGTCCGGCTGCGGGGCCTTGCCGCTGGATCCCGCCTGCTCGGGCTGGCCGGTGACCGGCAGGCCGAAGACCTGGATGTCGTTGTAGGGCAGCGCCGGGTCACTCTTCAGATAGGCGCCGAACTCTGCCGGCGCACTCATCATGGGGCCGCTGCGACCGGCCAGGTAGCGCAGCATCGAGCCCATCAGCCCGAGGCCGCGAAAATGCCGGTTCATGCTGTCCTGCCGCGCGCGCAGGCGCCAGGACATCGGTGCACAGACATGGTCCTGCAGGTTCTCGCCCACCCCCGGCAGATCGGCCACCACCGGAATCCCCAGGGCCTGCAACTGCGCCGCCGGCCCCACGCCGGAGCACATCAACAACTGGGGCGACTGGATGGCACCGGCACAGAGCAGCACCTCGCGCGCTGCGCGGGTTTCATGCAGGCTGCCGTCGCCCATGCGGTAGCGCACGCCCACCGCACGCCGGCCCTCGAAGAGGATGCGCTCGACCATCGCACCGTGGCGCAGCAGCAGGTTGGGACGCTGCAGGGCCGGCACGATGGCGTTCAGGGCGATGGAGGAACGCCGGCCGTCGCGAACATTGACCTGGAAGGTGCCGGCGCCGGTGGCCCGGCCGTCGTTGAAGTCGTCGACCACCTCCAGGCCAGCCTGGCGGGCGGCCTCGATCATCTGCCGCGTCATCGGGTGGAGGTCGGGCAGGTCGGCCACCGTCAACGGGCCGCCCCGGCCGTGCAGCGGAGCGCCCAGGCGCCGATGGTCCTCGGTGCGGATGAAGTGGGGCAGCAGCTCGTCCCAGCTCCAGCCCTCGGCCCCGGCGGCCACCCAGTCGGCATAGTCCTGCCGGTGGCCGCGGATGTAGATCATGCCGTTGATCGAGGAGGAGCCCCCCAGGGCCTTGCCGCGGGGCATGGCCATGCGGCGCCCGCCCGCCCAGTGCTCCGGTTCGGTCTCGTGCATCCAGGAGTAGCGCGGACTGTAGGTCATAGCGCCCCAGCCGGCCGGCATGCTGACCATGAAGTCCCGGTGCGTGACCGTGCCGGCCTCCAGCAGCAGGATCGCCCCGGCGTCCTGCTCGCAGGCCAGACGGGCCGCCAGCGTGCCGCCGGCCGATCCGGAGCCGACGACGATGTAATCCACGGCGGTTGGCAAGGCGGCGCTCATCCCGGTGAACCTCTGCCTGTCAGAGCACGCTGGCATGGGCCAGCGCATACTCCCGGGCCCAGCGGTAGTCCGCCTTGCCCGCCGGGCTGCGCCGCACCTGGTCGGTCAGGTGCACCGAACGCGGCGTCTTGTAGCCTGCCAGATGCTCGCGGCAGATGCGTTCGAGTTCCTGCGCAGAGAAGTCCGCGCCTGGTGCCAGCTCCACCACGGCCGTGACACGCTGGCCCCAGCGTTCGTCGGGCAAGCCCACCACCAGCACGTCCTGCACCGCCGGGTAACGGCGCACCGCCTCCTCCACCTCCTCGGGGAAGACCTTCTCGCCGCCGGTGTTGATGCATTGCGAGCCCCGCCCCAGCAGCACGTAGCGGCCCTGCGCATCGATGCGGGCCTGATCGCCGGTGAGCACCCACAGGCGGCCGTCCAGGGTCACGAAGGTCTCGGCGGTCTTCACCGGATCGCCGTAGTAGCCCACCGGGGTGAAGCCAGTGCGCGACAGGATGCCTTCGGCGCCGGGCTCGGTACGCAGTCGGTGCGATGCGTCGATCAGGGCCAGGTCCGGCCGCGGCGCCAGCACCAGCAGGCCCTCGCCGTCGGCCGGCTTCTCCCCACCACCCATGAAGCCGGCCTCGGACGAACCCAGGCCGTTGCTCACCATCACCTGCGGCAGCGCCGCCCGGATGCGCTCGGCCACCTGGGCCGACAACGGCGCCCCCCCGTTGCCATAGACCCGCACCTGCTGCAGGTTCCAGCGCCCGGGGTGCTTCTCGAGCGCCTGCACCAGCGGCAGCGCCATCGCGTCGCCCACCCCGGAGAGGATGTTCACGCCCAGCTCCTCGCAGAGCTGCCAGACATGCTCGGCGTCGAAATGGAGCTGATCGTTCACCACGACGGTCTGCCCCGCATAGAGGCTGATCAGTGAGGCCCACATCGCCGCGCCGTGCATCATCGGCGCCAGCGCGAAATAGCGGGCCTCGGGCGCCTGTGCCACCAGGGCGGCCAGTTCGTCCAGGCTCTGCACCGGGCCGCGGCGGAAGTACATGCCGCCGCCGCCCAGCGCGCCCATGAACAGATTTTTGTGCGGCCACAGCACGCCCTTGGGCGCGCCGGTGGTGCCGCCGGTGCACAGCAGGCTCAGATCCATGTCGCTGCGCTGCGGGTCGTCGAGCTCCAGCGTGCCGGCGTTCATCAAGGCGTCGAAATCCAGCGCCTGAACGGGCCTGGCGCCCGGCCCCGAACCCGGCCCCACCTGCACGCTCAGGCACAGCGTGGGCACTTGGGGCTGGACCCGAGCCACCTCGGCCGCGAAGTCGCCGCTGTAGATCAAGACGCGCAGATCCAGCGACACGAAGAGCTGGCGCAGCTCATCGGCCACATAGCGGTAGTTCACATTGGCCGGCACCGCGCCGATCTTGCAGCAGGCGAAAAAGCTCTCCAGGTAGGCAGCCGAGTTGTAAAGCTGCAGGCCGACGTTGTCGCCGCGCTTCACCCCCTGCGCGCGCAGGGCGCTGGCCAGCCGGGTGGAGCGCTCGTCGAGCTCCCGGAAGCTCAGGCGCTGCTCGCCGCAGATGAAGGCGCAGCGCTGCGGGTGCACCTCAGCCACGGTGCTGAAGATGTCGGCCAGATTGAAGGTCCGGGCGGGTTTGCTCATGGTCTTGTCTCCGTGCCGGCTGCCGACGCGCCGGCTTGTCTTGATCTGGAAGGCCTGTCAACGAACGAGCTGGCTGAACGGCACGCCCTTGTCGCTGCGTGGTTCGCCGGGCAGGCCCAGCACGCGCTCGCCGATGCTGTTGCGCACGATCTCGTCGGTGCCGCCGGCGATGCGCATGCCGGCCGCGCCGAACCAGAGGCGCTCGATCAGCGCAAAGCGCTCGCCCAGCTCGTTGGCCGCCAGCACCCCGCGCGGACCCTGCAGATCGATGGCGAAGGCGCTGATGCCCTGCAGCGTACTGGCCGCCACGTTCTTGGCGCCGCTCATCTCCGGGCCCGGCATGCGGCCGTTGGAGAGCGCCGTCAAGGCACGGCACTGCAGCAGCCAGAGCGCCTGTCCGTTCAGGTAGAGGTTCGTCAGGCGTTCACGCATGCGGCCATCGGCCAGGGCGCTGGCGCCGAGAAAACGCGCCTCGCGCAGCAACTCGGCGACCAGCCTCCACAGCTCGGCCGGCATCACGCCACCGACCGACAGGCGCTCACTCATCAGGCCGGTCAGCGTGGTCTTCCAGCCGGCATTCACGGCGCCCACACGCTGGCTGTCCGGCACAAACACGTCCTCGAGGAATACCTCGTTGAACTCGGCCTCGCCGCTGGCCTGGCGGATGGGGCGTACCGTCACGCCCGGACTCTTCATGTCGATGAAGAAGGTCGTCATGCCGTCGAACTTGGGCTGCTCCGGATCGCTGCGGGCCAGCACCAGACCGAAGTCGGCAAATTGCGCCAGCGAGGTCCAGACCTTCTGGCCGTTCAGGCGCCAGCCTGCCGTGCCGTCCGGGCCGTCGCAGCGCTCGGCGCGCGTGCGCACCATGCCCAGATCGGAGCCGGCACCGGGCTCGGACAACAGCTGGCACCACAGGTGCTGCCCGGTCAGCGCCGGCGCGATGTGCTGGGCCAGCACCTCCTTCGCGGCATGGGCCATCAGCGAAGGAATCACCATGCCCAGGCTGACATTGAAGAAGCCGGTGGGCACGTTGTAGCGCCCTTCTTCCTGGCGCCAGATCAGCTCCTGCATCGGCGTACCGCCCCGCCCACCCAGCGCCTGTGGCCAGGAGATGGCGCCAAAGCCGGCCGCCGCCTTGCGGCCCTGCCATTCGCGCGCCAGGCGCATGCGCTCAGCCGGGTTCAGATGCGGCTCGAAGAAGTCGTCGGGGCGCTGCTTCAGCGTGGCATGGGTCTCCAGCCAGGCACGGCACTCGGCACGGAAGGCCGCCTCCTCGACCGTATCGTCGAAGTCCATCGCGCCTTCCACGGCCGCGCGGGTCGTGGCCGGCAGCGGTGTGTCGAGCCAGCACACCAGCTCCGCTGCCAGCTGCTCGCTCCACTGCAGCTCATGGCCCAGCAGCACCGCCTGCTGGCGCGCACGGCGCAGGAAGAGGTGGCAATCCAGCTCCCAGGTGTAGCCCATGCCGCCGTGCACATGCAGGCCTTCCTGAGCCATCAGGCTGAAGGCCCGGCTGGCACTGACGCGCGCGGCAGCAGCTGCGGCGGACAGTTCGGGGGCCGGTGCGGTCACATCGGCGGCGTCGGCCGCCAGCGCCCAGGCGCCGTAGTAACAATGCGCGCGGGCCATCTGGATCTCGGTGTAGAGATCGGCCAGCTTGTGCTTGATGCCCTGGTAGGAGCCGATGGCGCGGCCGAAGGCCTTGCGCTCGCGCGCATAGGCGGCCGCCATCTCCAGCGCCGCATCGGCTGCCCCGAGCTGCTCGAAGGCCAGCAGCACGGCCGCACGATTGCGCAGGCGCTGCAGCAGGCCGGGGGCATCCACCACAGCATCCAGTGCCTCGGCCGGCGTGGCCTCGAAGCGCAGCTCGGCAAAGGGCTTGGCGGCATCCAGCGTCGCCAGCGCACGCCGGCCCACGCCCTGCTCCAGTCTCGCGAGCACCCACAGCGGCTGCTGTGCGGCATCAGCCGCCAGCACCACCGCCCACTGCGCGGCCAGGCCGTCGGCCACCAGGGCGGCGGGTCCGTTCAGGTTCTTGCCGTCGAAGCGCGGCAGCGCGGCCACATCGATCACACCATCCAGCGGCGCCGCCAGGCAGCCCACTGCACCAGCGGCCACCGCCGGCAGCCAGCGCTGCTGCTGATCGGCGCTGGCACCCAGAAGCAGGGCCTGGGCTGCCAGGTACAGCGTCGACGCCAGGGGCACCGGGCTGAGCTGGCGACCGACTTCCTCAGCCACCACACACAGCTCCATCGCGCCCAGGCCGATGCCGCCCGCCTCGTCGGGCAGCATCAGCGCGGTGACGCCCAGCTCGGCCAAGCCGCGCCAGACCGCGTCCCGGCGCTCGCTGGCGGCAGCTTCTCCATCCATCAGCTGGCGCGACAGGCCCAGCGGCGATTCCTTGCCGAGGAACTTGCGAACCTGCTCGCGCAGCGCATCCTGGTCGGCGGAAAACTCGAAGTTCATCGTCCGTCTCCCGCTCAGGCCCGGGAGGCCTGGGCTGTGGCCATGGGCCGTGCCGTCCGGCCATAGAAGGTCTGGCCCCGCTCGGCCATCTCGCGCAGCAGGTGCGGCGGGCGCAGCTGCTCACCGAAGAGGTCCGCCAGGCGGTCGGCTTCGGCGACGAAGGCCTTCAGGCCCACGCCGTCGATGAAGCAGAACGGCCCGCCGGTATAGGCCGGATAGCCCACGCCAAGAATCGAGCCCACATCGCCATCGGCCGGGTCCAGCAGCACGCCCTCTTCCATCGCACGCGCCGCCTCGACGGCCTGCACATAGAGGATGCGCTGCTTCAGGTCATCCGGGCTGGGCTGTATCGCGCGGCGAGGGTAGAGCTCGGCCAGACCCGGCCACAGGCGCTTGCCGCCCTGGGCGTCGTAGTCATAGAAGCCCTGGCCGTTCTTGCGCCCCAGCCGGCCCAGCCCGTACAGGCGCCGGAGCACCGGCACCGAGCGGCCTTCCTTGTACTCGTCGGGGAACTCCTTGCGCTGCGACTCGCCGGCATGCACCGACAGCTCGATGGACAGCTCGTCTGTGATGGCCAGCGGGCCCACCGGCATACCGGCGTGGCGGGCGCAGTGGTCGATCAGCGCGGGGTGGATGCCCTCGGCCACCATGCCGATGGCGTCGTCCACGAAGGCGCCGATGAAACGACTCGTGAAAAAGCCGCGGCGGTCATTGACGACGATGGGCGTCTTCTTCAGCTGGGCGACGAAGTCCAGCGCCTGGGCCAGCGTCGCGTCCGAGGTGGCCTGGCCGCGGATCACCTCGACCAGCGGCATCTTGTCGGCCGGCGAGAAGAAGTGCAGGCCGATGAAACGATCCGGCCGGGCGCTGGCCTGGGCCAGCAGCGTGATCGGCAGGGCCGAAGTGTTGGTGGCGAGCACGCAGCTTGGTGGCAGTACGGCGTCCAACTTCTTCGTGACCTCGGCCTTGATCGCGCGGTCCTCGAACACGGCCTCGACCACCATGTCGGCGTCGCGCAGCAACTCATAGTCGGTGCTGGGCGTGATGCGCGCCAGGATGGCATCGGCCTTGTCCTGCGTCATGCGTCCGCGCTGTACGCGCTTGGCCAGCGACTTGGCGGCATGGGCCTTGCCCCGCTCGGCAGATACCGGGTCACGGTCGATCAGCACCACCTGGATGCCCCGCTGCGCGGCGTTCAGCGAGATGCCGCCGCCCATCATGCCCGCGCCAATCATGCCGAGCTTGGCGCACTTGAACGGTGCCAAGCCTGCTGGCCGGTGCAGGCCTTTCTCGGCCTTGCTCTTGTTGATGAAGAGCGTGCGGATCATGCTGCGCGAGACCGGGCTGAACTGTGCCGTGTGCAGCAGGTACTTGGTCTCGATGCGCAGACCCTTGTCGATGGGCAGCTGCGTGCCCTCGAAGACGCAGCTCTGGATGGCCAGCGGTGCCGGCAGGTTGTGACAGGTGCCGGCCTGCAGCATCGCGTTGCCAACCACGAAGGCCGGTGCCACACGCGGGTCCAGCGCGTTGCCGCCGGGGATCCTGAAGCCCTTCTCGTCCCAGGGCTGAACGGCCTTGGGCGCGTCCAGCAGCCAGCGCCTGGCCGCGGCCATCAGCTCGGCGGGTGCCACCACCTCGTGGACAAGGCCGGCTTTGAGCGCGGTAGCCGCGTCGGCGCTCTTGCCCTCCAACAGCCAGGGCAGAGAAGCGGTGACGCCGATCAGGCGCGGCAGGCGCTGCGTGCCGCCGGCGCCGGGCACCAGCCCCACCTGCACCTCCGGCAGGCCCACGACCACACCCGGTGCATCGGCCATCACTCGGTGGTGGCAGGCCAGGCAGAGCTCGAAACCGCCGCCCATGGCGATGCCGTTGATGACCGCCACCAGGGGCTTGCCGCAGGTCTCGACGCGGCGGTACACGCGCGACAGCGAGGCGTACTTCTCGAACATGACATCGACGCTGTCGTCGGCCATGCCGTCCAGGTTGTCCTCCATCGTCACCAGATCGGCACCGGCCACGAAGGCCTCCTTGCCCGAGGTGAGGATGCCGCCCTTGACGGCTGGGTCGGCCACCAGGCGGGCGATGCCGGCGTCCAGGCTGTCCATGAAGGCCTGGTCGATGACGTTCATCGACTTGCCCGGATAGTCGATGGTCAGGGTGGCGATTCCGTCGGCGTCGACAGCGTAACGGATGACTTCTTGGTTCATGGCTTGCTCCCCTCAGACGCGTTCGATGACCATGGCCGAGCCCATGCCGGCGGCCACGCACAGCGAGACCAGCGCGGTGTGCTTTCCTGTTCGCTCCAGCTCGTCGAGCACCGTGCCGAGGATCATGGCGCCCGTGGCGCCCAGCGGATGGCCCATCGCGATGGCGCCGCCGTTGACATTCATGCGCTCGTGCGGGATGTCCAGCTCCTCCATCATGGTCAGCACCACCGAGGCAAAGGCCTCGTTGAGCTCCCACAGGTCGATGTCGCCGGCCTGCATGCCAGCACGCGCCAGGGCCTTGCGCGCCGCGATGGCCGGGCCGTCGAGCATCAGCGTGGGCTCGGAGCCGATGGCGGCAAAGGAGCGGATGCGCGCGCGAGGTCGAAGCCCCAGGCGGACGCCCGCCTCGGCGTTGCCGACGAGCACCGCGGCCGCCCCGTCCACGATGCCTGAGCTGTTGCCCGCGTGGTGAATGTGCTCGATCTGTTCGACTTGCGGATAGCGCTGCAGCGCCACGCTGTCGTAGCCGTACTTGCGGCCCATCTCGGTGAAGGCGGGCTTCAGCACGGCCAGACTTCCGACCGAAGTGTCCGGACGGATGGTCTCGTCGCGCGACAGCAGCGTCAGGCCGATGAAGTCCTGCACTGGCAGCACCGATCGGTCGAAGCGGCCCTCGGCCCAGGCGCGCGCGGCGCGTCGGTGGCTCTCGGCCGAATAGGCATCCACATCGGCACGGCTGTGGCCGCGCAGCGAAGCCAGCAGATCGGCCGAGATGCCCTGCATCACGAAATAGGTCTTGCTGGCGACCTGCGGGTCCTGCGCCCAGGCACCGCCGTCCGACCCCATGGGCACACGCGACATCATCTCGATGCCGCCGCCGATGGTCAGATCGGCCTGGCCGCCCATCACCTTGGCCGCAGCAAAGGCCACAGACTCCAGGCCGGAGCCACAGTAGCGGTTGATCTGCAGGGCCGGCACGCTCTGGTCGTAGTCGGCCTGCAGCACTGCCATGCGGGCGATGTTGCCGCCCTGCTCGCCCACCGGCACCACGCAGCCGTAAACCACGTCGTCCACCGCCCGGGTGTCCAGGCCATTGCGTTCGCGCAGCGCCACCAGCGGCCGGCTGGCCAGCCACACGGGCGTCAGTTCGTGCAGGCTGCCGTCGGGCTTGCCCTTGCCGCGCGGCGTGCGGACATGGTCGTAAATGAAGGTAGGTTCCATCTCGGCGCTTCCTGGAGTCATCGACAGATGAGTCGCAGTCTCGGCTGAGGTGGTGCCAACGGGGGGCCTTCCCGCCCAAATTGGGCACTCCTGCGTGCCCGGGCCGGCACGAGCGCGCCGCCCCTCAGCCCGGTGGATAGTCGGTGTAGCCCGCCACACCAGCGGTATAGAGCGTGCGGCGGTCGAATCGGGCCAGCGGCTGACCCTGCCGCAGCCGCTCGGGCAGGTCCGGATTGGCGATGAAATGCCGGGCGAATGACACCGCCTCGCCCTGCCCGGCCTGCAGCGCAGCCTCGGCACTCGGGCCGTCGAAGCCGTCGTTGAGGATCAACGGCCCAGCAAAGTGTTCACGCGCCAGCGCGAAGGCATCGATCCCCGCGACCGGCGAGCGCATCACGTGCAGATAGGCCAGGCCCAGCAACGAGGCCTGGCGCATCAGTTCGGCATGCGTGGCCGCGGAGTCCTCGTCGGCGGTGTCGTTGTAGGTGTTCCCGGGGTTCAATCGCAGACCGACTCGGCCGGCGCCGATGGCTGCGCCCATCGCCTGCAGGCATTCGACGGCGAAGCGCGCCCGGGCCGCCGCCGCGCCGCCGTAGCAGTCGCTGCGCAGGTTGGTTGCCGAGCTGAGGAACTGCATCGCCAGGTAGCCGCTGGTACCGTGCAGCTCCACCCCGTCGAAGCCGGCCCGCACCGCCAGCGCAGCCGCCTGCGCGTGTTCGGCCACCACGGCACGCACCTCGTCGGTGTCGAGCGCGCGCGGCGTGTCGAAGGGCTGCATGCCGGCGGCATCGGTCCAGATCTCGCCCTGCGCGGTCAGCGCCGAGGCCGACACGGTCTCGACACCGGCCGGCTTGATGTGGTGGCTGCCGATGCGGCCCGCGTGCATCAGCTGCAGCACGATGCGGCCGCCGCGGGCGTGCACGGCGTCGGTCACGGCGCGCCAGCCCTCGGCATGGGCCTCGGTGCAGATGCCGGGCTGGCGGCTGTAGGCCTGGCCGGCCGGGCTGGGCCAGCTGCCCTCCGCGACGATCAGGCCCGCACCGGCACGCTGCGCATAGTGCTCGGCCATCAAGGCGTTGGGGGTACCGTCTGGATCGGCGCGGTTGCGCGTCATCGGCGCCATCACGATGCGGTTAGCCAGGTCGAGATCGCCGAGCCGGGTCGGCGTGAAGAGGAGCTTGGGCATCGGGTTCCCTTCAGCGCACTTCAGCGCACGCGCATCTTCGGCGCAGGGGTGCCGCGCCGCATCGTCTTGAGAAACTGCTCCAGCGGCGCCGGCGGCGCCACCTGCGGCAGGCTGTCCTTGTCGGGACGCTGCGCCCAGAATTCGCGCCAACTCGGGAACAGCTCATGGAAGCTGCCCCAGTAGGGCTCGCGGCCGGGCCAGCGCATCTTCATATCGCCGATGGGCGGACGGTTCAGATCCGTGGCGTACCAGTAGCAGGGCAGCCGTCGGCGGAAGTACCAGGTACCGTCGATGCGCTCGTAGTCGTCCCAGTAGAGCATCTGCATGATCACCCACTCGGGTCCGCACTCGTGCTCGTTCTTGGAGTAGACGACGCCGGTGGCGTGGTCGACATCGCTGAACTCGATGATGTGCTGGCCCAGGTGGTGCGAGGTGCCGGTGAACTGGTCGCGCAGCGTGCTGTCCTGCCAGGCCTTGAAATGCTCACGGCCCACCTTGTCGCGGCCGACCCGGATGTCGGGCGCGAACAGGTTCACATGCGCGTCCATGTCGCGCATGTCCAGCGACAGCGCGTACTTCCCGGCCAGCTGGCGGATCGCGTCCAGCGACTCCAGCCGGTCGATGCGCTCCTCGAGCGACTTGGCGGCGCCGCTCACAGCGCCGTCACCAGCACCGCCGAGCGCCCGCCGTCCACCGGCAGCGACGCGCCGGTAATGTAGGCAGCCTCGTCACTGGCCAGGAAGAGGATGGCGTTGGCCAGTTCCTCCGGCCGCCCCACCCGGCCCATCGGGATGAGCTTCTCGGTGCTGCGCCGGCTCGCCTCGTCGGCCAGCATGCCGGCCGTAGCCGGTGTCTCGACCACTGCCGGCACCACCACGTTGACGCGAACGCCCGCCGCGGCCCCTTCGGCCGCCGCCGCACGCGAGAAGTTGTCCACCGCCGCTTTGGCCGCCGAGTAGCCAGCCATCCAGGGCGTGCCGAGCTGGCCGCAGATGGACGAGACATTGACGATTGAGCCGCCCTGCCCGCCGGCCTTCATCAGCCGGAGCGCGGTGCGGGTGCCCCAGAAGGTGCCATCCACCGTAGTGCGGAAGTTTGCGTGCCATTCGGCGGTGCTCGTCGACTCCAGGGCACCCCAGGTGAAGGCCATGGCGTTGTTGACCAGCACGTCCAGCCGACCATGCCGCTGCGCGGCGGCTTCGATAGCCCCGACGTACTGCGTCTCATCGCCCACGTCGGCCTGCACCGCCTCGGCCTGGCCACCGGCAGCACGGATCTGCGCCACCACCGCGTCCAGCGGCTCCTGGCGACGGCCGCAGATCACCACGCTGGCGCCTTCCTGCGCGAGGCGGATCGCGGTGGCCGCGCCGATGCCGCTGCCGCCCCCGGAGACGAAGGCCACCTTGCCCTGCATGCGTTGGCTCATGGTGAGTCTCCTCAGAGGAAGGCGCTGCCGCCGTTGACCGCCAGGTTCTGGCCGGTGACGAAGCCGCTGTCGTCGCTGGCCAGGAACACCGCCACCCGGGCGATGTCGTCCGGCTCGGCCATGCGGCCCATCGGCACGCCGGCAATGATGGCATCGGACCATTCCTTGGGGATGCCCTGCATCATCGGCGTGTTCGTCGGGCCGGGCACCAAGGTGTTGACACGGATTCCGCTCTTGGCCAGCTCCTTGGCCATCGTGCGGGTCAGGCCCATCAAGGCAGCCTTGGAGGCGACATAGTGCGCGGGGCCGTCACCGCTGACCGCAGCGGTGCTGGAGACGTTGATCACGGCTCCGCCGCCGGTCTTGAGCATCGCGCGCACCGCAGCGCGGGCGCAGTAGAACGCGCCGTTCAGGTTCACACCCAGCACACGCGCCCAGCTCTCGTCGCTGATGTCGGCAAAGGCATCGACGCCACCGGTCCCGGCGTTGTTGACCAGCACGTCCACCCGCCCAAAGCGCGCCACGACCTGGTCCACCACGTCGTTCACGGCTGCGGAATCGGCCACGTTCAGCGCGAACGCGGTGCCCGCAGATCCCGACCCCTCCAGTGTCTGCCGGGCAGCCTCCAGGTTCAGATCCAACGCGACCACGGTCGCACCTTCATCGGCAAAGCGCCGAGCAATCGCCCGTCCCATGCCCTGCCCGGCACCGGTCACCAGCACCACCTTGTCCTTGAGTCTCATGTCTCGCTCCATTGAATTGCCACGCCCGAGCCGGGCGAAAGCGGACACGCTATCGAAGCTTCGCGGCCGCACCATCGTCCACCGGGACTAGGCAGGACGCACTCTGCGATCGGCGAGGGAGTTCAACGCGGCTTGGGCTGCGGCAACCAGGGCACGCCGTTGATGTGGCTGCCGCCGTCCACGAACAGCGTGTTGCCGGTCAGGTAGCGGCAGTCCTCGCTGGCAAGGAACAGTGCGACACCGCCGATGTCGGTCTCCGGGTCGCCCATGCGGCCCATCGGGTTGAAGCGCAGCATCTCGGCCGCGTTCTCGGGTTGCGCGGCCGCGTACCGTCGGTAGGCATCCGTCGCGGCACCCGGGCAGATCGCATTGCAGCAGATTCCGTGGGGCGCCCACTCGCGCGCTGCCGTGCGGGTGAGGGTGCGCAGTGCCTCCTTGGCCATGTTGTAGTCCACCGAATAGGGATGGGCATTCACGCCGTTGAGTGAACAGAGGTTGATCACCCGCCCCCAGCGGCGCTGCCTCATGCCGGGAAACACCGCCTGCATGGCCCAGAGCGCAGCCTGAGGCGCCATGCGCATGGCCCACTCGACGTCCTCGTCGGCCACCGCCTCCACCCCTGCGTGGCCACGTCGTCCAGGCCGCTGCCCCCAGGCGTTGTTGACCAGGACGTCGACTCGCCCGAAACGCGCGTGTGCGGCCCGGACCATGCCACCCACCTCATCAGGCTTGGTGACGTTGCTGCGACCGAAGCCGACCTCGGCAGCAAAGTCGCTCCGGATCGCCTCGGCAACCCGTTCCACAGCCTCGCCGTTCACGTCGGCCAGCCAGAGCGCCGCCCCCTCCGAGGCCAGGCGCCGGGCAATGCCCTCGCCAATACCCGCTCCAGCCCCGGTGACCAGGGCCACCCTGTCCTTCATTCGCATGTTCCACCCCTCCAGCGGCGCCAGCTCGGGCCGGCGACGGCCGGCCACGAAGGCACACGAGCGGAACGTTCGGCCCCCGAACCGCTGCAGTCATCGTCCAAACGAAGCAGGCCAGGGTGAACCCGACCAGGGATCCAACTTAGTCCAAACAGACGAAGTGCAGGCCCATTCGACTGCGCAGACTTTGTTCATCGGGTGCGTAGCTGCTGCGAGTGTGCGAGCAGCTGCTGCAGACCCGCTTTCTTGTCCAGGAGGTTCCATGTCCATGGGTCGTTCATTTCTCCGCAGCTCTCTCTGGATTGCCATTGCCTGCGCAGCAACGGTCGCGTGGTGGATGCACTCGGGTACCGATCGCACTCCGGCGGACGCAACCGAGAACATGAGCCTCACAACGGATGCACAGGCGCCCCTGTCGATGAAGCACCTTTGGGACTTCATGGCTGCTGGCCGGCACTGAACGGGCAGCATCTCGAATGCCCTCTGAGGAATCAGTCTCCATCCCACTTCAACCACCGGACTCGCGAGCCGGGGATGTCGACGCCTGCACGAGTTCAGTACAGCGAATCAAGCAGTGAGACAGGTATGCTGCCGCCGGAGTCAGAGGCACGTCCGGTCGAGTCAGCAGGAGCAACTCCACGTCGCAAGGCCGAAATGGGCACGGATTGATCTCAACGATGCCCCGTGACTCCGGGTGACCCAGCAGCGGGGAGGGGAACAGGCTCACTGCGTCTGAATGGCGCATCAGCGTCATGGCTGCCAGGGTCTCGCACAGAATGATGCGCCTGGGCGGATCGACCCCTGCGAGTGCGAACATGGCGTCGATGCGTGGCTGCTGACCGCCTGCAATCGGCTGCGTGAAGATCCACTCCAATTCTGTCAATGCGCCCGGGTTCGGGTCTGCCAGCACCGGGTGCCCTTCTCGCACCACGATCCGTTGGGACGCCTGGAGGATTCGCTGCCGTTGAAACTCATCCCCACCCAGTTCCCCAACATCGGCAGCAACCACCGCGATGTCGAGGGTTCCTGCCCGCAAGCCGGGAAGCACTCGGGCCATCAAGCCCTCGATGAGTTCGACCTGCACGTCCTGATAACGCTGGCGGAACCAGCGAAACGCCTCGCCCAGACCGGCCAAGGTCACCATAGGCGTGACGCCCAGGCGCACGGTGCCGGCATCCTCCCCCGCAGCCTGGCGTAAGTCGTCGCGGGCAAGCGCCACTTGGCGGGTGATCACCCGGGCCCTCGCCAGCAGCCTTGAGCCGGCCTCGGTCAGGTCCACGCCGCGGGAGCGGCGCAGGAGCAGCGGCACAGCGGCCTCCTCCTCCAGCAGCCGCATGGATTTGGTCACCGCAGCCTGTGACAGGTGCAGTGCACGTGCCGCCGCGCGAATGCCGCCTTGTTCGACGACGGCAACCAGGACCTGCAATTGCTGGAGTTTCATGCGAATCGGACGTCAGTGAAGCGGGGCTGGGAGCCCTCGCGCCCCTCGGTGTTTTCCCGCGGGCGCCGGTGAGCCCTTGCGATTGTGGCCCTCGAAGCAGCTTCCGAATGACAACCATTGGTTGTCATGAATCCGATCTGGAGTCTTTCTGTCGTCCTGCTGCCTGCCTACGATGGCGCCATCCTGCTCGATGCCCTGAACCCTTCCGGAGACGCCATGAATCCCGCGATCACCCGCCGTCTGTTCAACCTGAGCTGCCTGGTCGGCAGTGCATCTCTGGCCGGGGCAGCCTGGGCACAGGAGGCCCGCATCACCACGCTGGTCGTGCCCTACCCGGCGGGGGCACTGTCGGACGCGATTGCGCGGGCAGTGCAGGAGCCACTGCGCGGACAGCTGCAGCAGACGCTCGTCATCGACAACGTCAGCGGGGTCAGCGGCACCGTGGGCGCGCAGAAGGTGCTCAGCGCGCCGGCCGATGGTCAGATGCTGTTCCAGGGCTCACCCAATGAGCTGATCCTGCCGCCGCTGGCGCTGAAGTCGGTCAAGCTGCGGGCGGAGGATTTTCGAATCGTGCACCCGATCGGTGAATCGCCCTTCGTGCTCATTGCCCGAGCTGGGCTGCCGGTTAAGACTGCTGACGAGCTGATCGCCCTGGCCAGGTCGCAGCCGGACAAGCCATTGACCTACGGCAGCACCGGCATCGGCTCGGCCTACCACCTGCTGACCGAGCAGTTGGCGAATCAGAACGGCGTGAAATTCACCCACGTGCCCTACCGCGGCGGTGCGCCGATGGTGCAGGATCTGATCGGGGGACGGCTCGATTTCGTCATCACGCTCTACAACAGCGTCATCGTCGGCATGACCGAAAAGGGGCAGCTCAACCCCTTGGCGGTGTTCGGCAACCTGCGCCATGAGCAGATGAAGTCGATGCCCGCGGCCAGCGAGACCCAAGTGCTCAAGGGCATGCCAAGCAGCCTGTGGACGGCCTACATGGTGCCGGCCAAGACCCCGGACGCCGTAGTGCAGAGGCTGCATCTGGCGCTGCTGAAGGTGGCCTCCGACATGCAGGTGCGCAGCCTGCTCGAGAAGCTCGGCATGCGGCCGGCCCAGCCGATGTCGTTGGCCGACTCGGCGACGTTCTACACCGCCGAAATCGCCCGCTACCGCGCGCTGGCGGCGGCGATCCACCTGCAGGCGGAGTGAGGCGGCGGTGCCAATGAACGTGCACCCGCTGGTGGGTCAACTGCAGAGCCGGAGTGAGGCCTTCGTGGCGTTGCGCCGCGACCTGCACCAGCACCCGGAACTGGGTCTGGCCGAGCAGCGCACTTCGCAGCTCGTGGCGCAGCGGCTGGCAGCCTGGGGCTACGAGGTCCATCAGGGACTGGCGACCACCGGGGTGGTGGGCACCCTGCGCCGCGGCACAGGAGCGAAGCGGCTGGGCCTGCGCGCGGACATGGATGCGCTGCCGATCCACGAATGCAGCGGCAAGCCCTGGTCGAGCGTGCACGCGGGCGTGATGCACGCCTGCGGCCACGATGGCCACACCGCGATGCTGCTGGCCGCGGCACAGCACCTGGCCGAACAGGGCGACTTCGACGGCACGCTGCACCTGATCTTCCAGCCGGCCGAGGAGCACCCCGGTGGCGCGAAGCTGATGATCGAGCAGGGCCTGTTCGAGCGCTTCCCTTGCGACGCGGTGTTTGCGATGCACAACATGCCCGGCACGCCGCAGGGTCACTTCGTGCTGCGCGACGGGCCGGCGATGGCGTCTTCCGACGACGTCAGCATCACCTTGCGCGGCGTGGGCGGCCACGGCGCCATGCCCCACCGGGCCACCGACCCGGTGGTGGCTGCGGCGAGCATCGTGATGGCGCTGCAGACCATCGTCTCGCGCAACGTGGACCCGCAGCAGGCGGCGGTGGTCACGGTGGGTGCCCTCCAGGCCGGGCGGGCCAACAACGTGATCCCGGAGCTGGCAACGCTGGAACTCAGCGTGCGCTCGCTCGACCCCGACGTGCGCGACCTGCTGCAACAGCGCATCACCGCCCTGGCGCAGGCCCAGGCGCAGAGCTACGGCGTGCTTGCCAAGGTGGTCTACCGGCGCGACTACCCGGTGCTGGTGAATCACCGCGCCGAGACCGACCTGGCGCGCGAGGTGGCGCTGGAACTGGTCGGTGCCGACCGGGTCACGCTGCAGGGTCCTGCGCTCGTGGGCAGCGAGGACTTCGCGGTGATGCTGGAGTACTGCCCCGGCAGCTACCTGCTGATCGGCAACGGCGCCGAAGGCCACCCCTGCCAGAGCCCCTGCATGGTTCACCACCCCGGCTACGACTTCGACGACCGCAACCTCCCCATCGGCGCCGCTTTTTGGGTACGGCTGGCCGAGCGTTTCCTGACCCACGGGCAGCCCATCGAACGAGGAGAGTGCGCATGAATACCGAACCCTGGCGCCTCGGCGCCGCCGAACTCGCCGCTGCGATCCGTGACCGCCGCCTGAGCGCCCGCGAGGCCACCGACAGCGTGCTGGCTCGCATCGCGGCGGTCAACCCGCAGCTCAACGCGCTGGCCACCGTGCTGGCCGATGACGCCCGCGCCGCCGCCGATGCCGCCGATGCCCACCAGGCCCTCGCCCAAGCCCGCGGCGAGCCTCTCGGTCCGCTGCACGGCGTTCCTGTGACGATCAAGGTCAACGTCGACGTGGCCGGTCAACCGACCACCGACGGCGTCGTCGCGCTGAAGGACAACGTGGCGACGGAAGACTCGCCGCTGGTGCGCTCGCTGCACGATGCCGGTGCGATCCTGGTCGGGCGCAACAACGCACCGGCGTTTTCGCTGCGCTGGTTCACCGACAACGCCTTTCATGGCCGCACGCTCAACCCCTTTGACGCCCAGGTCACTCCCGGCGGCTCCAGCGGTGGCGCCGCTGCGGCGGTGGCCACCGGCCTGGGCCCGATCGCGCACGGCAACGACTACGGCGGCTCGATCCGTTACCCCGCCTGGGCCTGCGGCGTAGTGGGCCTGCGCACGACGGTGGGACGCATCCCCTCCTACAAGGCCAGCGCGCCCAACCGCATTGTCACCAACCAGCTGATGTCGGTTCAGGGTCCGCTGACGCGCAGCGTGCGCGACGCCCGCCTGGCGCTGCAGGTGATGGCGCAGGGGACACCGCTGGACCCACAGTGGACGCCCGCGCCGCTGGAACAGCCCGATGCCGCCCGGCCCGGCCGGGTGGCGCTGTTCACCGGCTGGAAGGGATCGCGTGTCGATCGCTGCGTCCTCGCAGCCTGCGAACAGGCTGCGCGCTGGCTGGAGGCCGCCGGCTTTACCGTGGAGGAGGCCGAGCCACCTCATTTCGCCGAGGTGTCGGCGATGCAGTTCCAGCTGGTGATGAACGACATGCGCCGCGGCGGCGTCGCCTTCATGCGTGAGCACGGCGACGAGGCGCTGCGCCGCGCGCTCGAACACTACCTCACCGTCACACCGGAGTGGGATCGCGATCAGATACTGGAGGCCCTGACCCGACGCTTCAACATCGCGCGTGACTGGGCGGTCTTCCTGGAGCGCTTCCCGGTGCTACTGATGCCGAACTCCTGGGAACGCCCGCTGCCGATCGACGACGACCAGGCCTCGCCCGAGCGTGTGCAGCAGATCCTGCTGGCGCAGTCGCCGCTGCTCTCTACTGCGGTGCTGGGTCTGCCGGGGCTGTCCGTGCCCACCGGCCGATCCGAAGGTCTGCCGGCCGGAGTGCAACTGGTGGCGAACAAGTTCCGCGAAGACCGGCTGTTGGCCGCCGGTGAAGTGATCGAACACGCTGCCGGCTGGGACGTGCTGGAACAGCTGCCGAGCCGCTGGCTCTGATCCATGCTGCGGTAGCCGCGGGGCTGCCGGGCGATACTGGCATCCTCGGCTTCGTCGGCGCCTCCCTGCAACCCTGCTTTTCCGCGATGAAAATCGATGACACCGACCGCCAACTGCTGGGCCTGCTGCGCCGCGATGCCCGCCTGAGCGTGCAGGCGCTGGCCAGCAAGCTCGGCGTGTCGCGCGGCACAGTCACCAACCGCATGCGGCGGCTGGAGGACGAAGGTGTGATCGCGGGCTACACACTGCAGTTGCGCCCCGAGAACGAACCCGCCTGGATCCGCGCCTGGATGGGCGTGCTGGTGGAGGGCAACCAGACTCGCGCTGTGGTCGCGGCCCTGCTCGGTGAACCGGGCGTCTGTGGTCTGCACGACACCAACGGCCGCTGGGACCTGCTGGCCGAACTGCGTGCTGAGGACATGGCAGAACTCTCCCGCGTGCTGGAGCGGGTGCGGCTGATCAAGGGCATTGCCAACACCGAGACCAGCATCCTGCTGAGTTCCTTTCTTTGAGGCAAGACTCGGCGGGCCCTGCCCTCTTCAGGCCGGCACAGTGTCCCTCGCTGCGGCGTGGGTCGTTTCGACCGCCCGCGCGTCGATCACTGGAATACCGCCCAGCAGACCAAACAAGTTCTTCGGGTTGGCGGGGGCTGCCACCAAGTCGATGTCCTGGCCCAGTCCGAGCAGACTGGCGGCCTCGTACAGCACGCTCAGGGCGCTGAAATCCTCCAGCGCAAAACCCACCGAGTCGAACACCGTCACCTCATCGGCGCTGCGCCGGCCTTCGACCTCGCCGGCCAGCACCCGCCAGAGCTCGGTGACCGGGAAGTCGGCAGGCATCTGCTGCACGTCGCCCTCGATGCGCGTCTGGGGCTCGTACTCGACAAAGACGCGGCCGCGCTCCAGCACCTGCGGGTGCAGTTCGGTCTTGCCCGGGCAGTCCCCGCCCACCGCATTCAGGTGCATGCCGGCTGACAGCATCTGCGGCGTCACGATGGTGGCACACTGCTTGTCGGCGGTCACGGTGGTGACGATGTCTGCACCCTCCAGCGCCTCGGCGGTGCTGCGGCACAAGGTGACGGCCATTCCCTGGCCTGTCAGGTTCTCGACCAGCTTGGCGGTCGCCGCCGGGTCGACATCGAACAGGCGCAGTGCGCAGATGCCCAGCGCATCGCGCATCGCCAGGGCCTGGAACTCGCTCTGGGCGCCATTGCCGATCAGCGCCATCGTGCGGCAGTTCGGCCGGGCCAGGGCCCGAGCGGCCACCGCTGACATCGCTGCGGTGCGGATGGCGGTGATCACGGTCAGCTCGCTGATCAGCCGCGGCGCTCCGGTGGCCACATCGGCCAGAACGCCGAAGGCCATCACCGTGGGCAGGCCGACGCGAGTGTTGACCGGGTGGCCGTTGACGTACTTGAAGGCGAAGTGCTGCGCATCGGCAATCGGCATCAGCTCGATCACGCCGTCACTGGAGTGGCAGGCCACCCGCGCGCTCTTGTCGAAGTCGGCCCAGCGCAGGAAGTCGCTCTCGATGCGCTCGGCCACCCGCGCGATGCAGGGGCTCAACCCGACCCGGCGCACCCACTCGACTACATCGTCGGTGCCGAGGTGGCGAGTGGTGCGGCAGATGTCTCTGGCGAGCGGGAAGTACGATAGGCGGCGCATGGGGTGTCTCATTCCATCGGTGGGGACTGTCGATGGCAGGAGTCTCGAGCCACTTTGATTCATGAAACAGTGGCCAGAATGACTTCCCTGTGCTGCGCAATAAAGCAAATCGTCAGATCAAAATGACGTATCGAAGACCTGACTCGAATCCCTCACTGGCCGGGCCAGATGACCCATCTTGTCCCACGGATCTGATGCGCACAGGTCAATCTCACAAGGCATCTCCGCCGTTCAATGGGGTGGAGCGCATCTCCATGCACAACGTTTCCAAACGACTCGATTCAGGGTGAAATCCCTCATAGACGCGGCACTGTTGCTCATTGGCCGGCAGGTACACCAGCCCAGTCACCCCGACACAGTCGGCCAGGTGCGCCACCCGGTCCGGCTCCACAAAAGCCACCAGGATTGGCCCTGCCAGACGGCGCACGCGGATCCGCTCGGTGAGCAACTGGATCGTCAAGCCCCGAAGCTCATGGCGGTTGTCGCGATCCAGGTTGCGCACCACGTCTTCCCCGAAGACGCTGGCAATTCGCCGATCCAGGCGAGACTTGTCCTGCAGAGCCAGACCCAGCATGTTTGCCCCGGTGGCGCGAAGCAGTCCCAGGCAGTGTTGGTGGGCGTGTCGCAGGTCGACCTCCGCGTCCGCCCCGACCTTGAGATGAAATCGTTGGTATCGACTCATGCGTGACAGTTGAACATTCAATCCGATTCGTCGATGGTAAGCACACGCCCGATGCAGGCTGCATCGAACGAACCCTGTGCACACGGGGGATGGTCCACACTCTGCGTTGGACCGGCCCCTACGTCGACCCCCGAACCGCTTGTGGCAGCAATGTTCCTCAAATCGGCTCCTCCACCGCCTCCACCAGGCTCGGCCGCGGCCTGGGCAGCTGCTCGCGCACCGCGCTGCGATCCGCTATGCCCAGCACCAACCCCACCTGGTCCTCATCGGCCCCGCGGTCGTACATCCTCGACATCAGCGTCAAGCGCGCCGATTGGGTGTTCAGCCCCTTGATGCCGGACAGCCTGAACAGCTTGCGGAAGATCTCCAGCAGCGTCCTGCAGACCTGACGGTTCTGCTGCGGTTCGCCGTTGGGCGTGATGCGGTAGGGAGTCCCATCGGAGGAGAGGAACAGTGCACTCTCCCCGTCCAGGCCCCGATAGGCCGGCGACTCCCCCAACCCCTGCCGCCTGGCCAGACGCTCAGCCAGGTAGGCCTGAAGCGCCTCATCGAGCCGGCTGCTCTGAAACAGCAGCGGCCGCTCCCGCCCGTTGATGGCCGCCTCGGCCCGCAGCCGCGACTGGCGCACCACGCTGCCGTCGGCCAGCAGGTAGTCGCTCACCCGCAGGCGGGCCACCTCCAGCGGCCTCAACCCGGTCGCAAACAGCAGGTAGTACAGCGCCAGGTCATGCAGGGGCCGGCTGCTGCGCAGGCGGATGCGCCCTGCACCCTGGTTGACTTCGGCCGCACTCAGCACCCTTGCGGGGCGGGCGCCGGAGGCGTCCCGCGGCGCAAAGTCATCCAGTGCTCGCAGCACCGCCTCGCGGTGCAGGCGCAGGCGCCTCACGAAGGTGGCGCCCTCCTCCCTCAGTCCTTCCACCCCCACCACCTGCGTCAACTCGACCGCCACGGTCTTGATGCGGCGCTCCACGGCCGTGCGGGTGAGGCCGTGGGCCTGTGCCACCGTCTCATAGGTGCTGCCATGCACGACCGAACGCAGCATGTCGATCGACTGACTCAGGCTGCCCGCATTGCGACGGTGCGTGCCACTGAAGGTGTGTGCAAGTTCATCCATGCCGTCCTCCCTTCGGAACCGATAGGCTCTCGCCGCGACCCCAGCGCGACCGGATGGATGCTGCCCACACAACGACGCGAGAACGACGTGGGAGACCACCCCAGTCCGTGCGACCCCGACGCCGGCCAAGCCCCTTTATCAAAGGGCAGGATGCGGCCAACGGGCATCCCACCAAAGGGGGAACTTTGGGGGTGTCAGGTGGTGAACCACCCCCCGCCGGCATCCCTCCAACGAGAAGCGTCGCTGGCCGCTGCACACACAGGCGCAACCCCTGCCGATACGGCGATGGCAGAAGGACTGTCATGACCGTCCCCCTTGCTCACCTATCCAGTGATGAACGTCCACGGCCCGCCAGACGGTGACCCGCTCGGAGAGCTTCACCGGCAAGGGGAAAGTGCCGGCCTGGACGCGGCGCCAAAGGGTGGACTTGGAGATCGGCACCAGGCCCAGCACCTGCGGCTGGCGCAGGAAGCCGGCGACCGGTGTCTGGGCCGGCGTGGTGGACGGCGCTGGCGCCACCGGCAAGGCTGCGCCCGGGGTTGGTGAACGAAGTGGGGTGGAGTGTGGAGACACGATCGAACCTCCGATCGGCGCATTGCCTACATCGGGCTTGACCCGCTCTGTTTCGGAGGTGCCAGGTCACGAAGGCAGCCGCCGATGAGGGACCGGTGCATCGTCCGTGTCGCGGTGGTCCCGCGAAGTCGACACGGCGCTGGGGCAAAGGAGTGGACCGAGGGTCCAGGGACGAGGCGACGGGTGCAGCGACGGCAGGTCGCATCACGCACACGAAGATCGGGGCAGGTATCGACTGCAACGCCGACGGGTCCGGCAGGAGGTCATCAGAGTGACCATGGACATCCGCGGAAGGGATCGATCGGGCGATCGATCCAGCACCACCAGCCTAAGGCGCAGGACTGCCGTGTTCAAGCGCCAGCGCGGCGTCGCCGCCCAAACTGGGCAGCGGTTCGGGCGCTTGAGGTGGCGACTCCGCTTCACCCGGTTCATCGACACCCTGGAACATCCCGTCAATGAAGCCATCAGTGACGAGCGGAGGGTCGGGGGCTGCGTCCGCGGCCGGGACCTGTTGCTCATCCGGATCAACTTGCCCCTCCGCATCGATCCCGTCGACCGCCTGGCCCTGCGCCCCGGCAGCCTGACGGGACATCTGGTTCATCCGCCTGCGCAGCGCCGTGGCCTGGCTGCGGGCACCGTTGGCCACGTTGCGCACCTGCCGCTTCAGGGCGGCCCGCTGGCTGTCCAGCTGCTGCGCACTGAGCACCTCATGGATCTCCAGGGTCTGCAGCAGGGGCATCAGCTGATCGAGCTTGCCCAGCACCTCCAGGTAGCGGCGACTCAGGGAGGACAGCACATGCACTTCCAGCTCCAGTGGCAGGGCATCGTAGGTTGCCGGCGCGGTGATGCCATGGGCCCGGAACAGCACCTCAGCCTCATCGATGGCCCGGTTCAGCTTCTCGGTCACCTGTTCGAGCTGGCCACGCAGCGCCAGCTCGATGCGCGTGATCTCGTCGGCGTCGATGCGGGTGCGGGCGATCACCGAGATGAAGTGGGTGTTCAGCTGCAGGGTGTTGAACATGCGCACGAACAGCCGTTTGCCCTCGGCGCTGGTGAAGCGCACCGGCATCTTGACGCTGGCCGCTTCGATGCGCCGGAAGTCGGCCTGGGCCTGTCGAGCCAGGATGCGGGCGTTGACCCCGCCATCGTCCACCTTGACGATCTGCAGCTCGGCGCTGCCGTTGCTGACGCTCATGCCTGCCTCCTGAAGCGATGCCCCATCGTCCAACGCGAGGCCTGTGACCTCCACCGTGAATGGCCCCCAAATGCAGGCGGTTTCGGGATCGGTGGGGGATGAGGCGACGCCCATGGGTTGATCCGGGGCTCCAGCGGGACTAAGGTTCTGACCCAGCAGCAGCTGGCCCTGCGTCATCAGGCGAGCCCCGGAGACCCCGGTACAGCAATGCCACCCTGGCACGGCTGCACCCTCTGGCAACGCCATGTTGCCGAATCCCGCACCGCAGGCTTTTCAGGCCAGGGATGCGCACCCGCAGCGCCCTGCCCTGTGAAGCCTGTTCCCACCGGTCGCTGGCCCGTCCTTCTCTTATCTGCGCCGGCCTACCTGGCGCCTGCCAGCCTTGTCCAGCCCTTGCGGCAGCCGCCCGTCCAGGTCGGCATCTCATCCACCCTCGGGGGCTCGTCGCCCCGTCGGGTTGCATGTGGCCTCCGCCCTCTCCCGGAGGTTCCATGCTTCTGTCTCAAGCCTGTCATCGCGGTCATGACGCTTTCCCCGGCTTTGCCGATAGCCTGTTCCCACCAGGCCCTGATCACCCCTCCGACTCAGGCGACGCTGCGGCGGAGGCTGGCGCCGAGCCGCCCTTTGAATGGAGCGACGAAGAAATCGTCCTGCTCCAATGGCGCCTGTTGCAGGAGATCGAACGGCTGACCGATCCGGCCACGCCGCTGGAAGAAAAGCTCGACACCCTGCGCTGGGTCTTCACCGAACGGCACAAGGAGGACCGGCCGTTCTCCTTCGTGCGCTGTCTGCACGTGGTGGGCTGCAGCCCGTTGTCACCGATTGCCTACTGCGGTCTGGTGGATGCGGAGGTGCTGCGCGACCACATCCGCGCCGGTCTTCATCACTGGCTGGGCGCCACGCTGCAGCGCTATCCCCTGTGGGTGCGCGAGGCCATCGCCCAACGTCCCGAATGGGTCGAGTCGCAGTTGCTGCGCAACCCGCAGTGGCTCAACGAACAGGTGCTGCAAGTACGTCTTCAGGGCGACCTGTTCGCCTGAGTCGTGCCGAGGGCCCCGTCATCCGACTTCATTCGCCTTCCTCCAAGGAGCACACCATGCCCCAGTTCACCTGTGAACACCCGCTGCCGCTGCGGCTGTGCCAGGTCACGCCTGACGACGACCTCGGCGAGTTGGTGCAGACCCAGGAAGTTCGCACCGGCCGCAGCGGCCGGCTGTTCCTGATCCTCGGTGCCGAGCGCCTGCCCTACCAGGTGCACAGCCTGCCGGTGGGTGCCCATCTCGGGCTGCGCATCGACCGGCTCGACGCCCAGGGCCGTCCACTGCATTCCCAGTGCCTCACCCGCGCTGCGTTGCCGCGCCACGCCCTCGGCGAGGCGCAGGCCACTGGCCAGTTGTTCACGCCGTCGCTGCCGTAAGCAGCCGACCGCTCTGCCCTCTCTGCTCTCCCCTCCCCGCGCGGGCCCGACCCGCCGGGTGCGGGCCGGCTCGGGGCCTGTTCCCTCCACTTGTTGATCGAGGAGTTCCCATGAAGATCCAGGTCCGCATCGATGCCGCTGGTGCCCTGCGCAACCAGCGCTTTGCTTTTGCACACCGCGACACCCTCGTGCTCGAGCTGCTGCAGAACGCCCGCCGCGCGGGCGCCACGAACATCGAGCTCCACTTCGACGCCGCAGCCCGCCGCCTGAGCGTGGCCGACGATGGCTGCGGCATCGAGGATTTCCAGACCCTGCTGACCCTGCACCAGTCGGGTTGGCAGGCCGAGCCCATCCGTGAGGAGCACCCCTTCGGGGTGGGCTTCTCAAGCTGCCTGTACGCAGCCGAGCGCTGCATCGTGCGCTCCAAGGGACGGTGCATCGACTTCCTCACCGAAGCAGCGCTGGCGCTGGAGCCGATCGAGGTCCAGCCCGATGCCGCCTCGTCCGGGTGTCCAGGCTGCCAGGTCGAACTGCACGGCGTCCACTTGGTCGAGCTGGAGCAGCGCATCGAGAGACTCTGCGAAGGCTTTCCGGTGCCCATCCATTTCAATGGACGGGCGCTGGAGCGACGCTACGCGATCGACCGACTGCAGGCGGTGCCGACCCCGGTGGGCCTGGTGCAATTGGCGGGCCGGTACGACGGCCGGCACAGCCGCGAGTGCCTGGTCTACCTGCAGGGCATCTGTGTGCTGCGCCCGATCTGGTGGGACGCCGACCGGGTCAACATCGTCCACCTGGACGCAGCTCAGTTCCTGGCTCGCCTGCCCGATCGGGTGAGCCTGTTGGATGAGGACCTGCAGGGCCCGCGCATCCAGGCCGCGCTGGGGTCTGCCTGGCGCGAAGCCCTGGTGGCGGCCAAGGCCCGGCTGAGTGCCGAGCGCTTCGTCGCTGCCTATTTCCAGGTGATGCGACAGTGGGGTCACCGGGACCTGCTCAACGACCTGGACCTGCTGCCGGCCGAGCTTTGCCAGGCCATCGTAGGCTATCCGCACCAGCAGGCCGACGGCGCCTGCGACTTCCTTCAGGCACTCGACCGCGCCCCGTCACGGGCGGCCATTGAGGGCGGCAGCTGCACGTTGGTGAACCTGGGACCGCTGGACGAGTTCAATGCGGCGCGCTGGATGTTCGCCCGCCATCGAGGCCACCTGGTGGTCGATGCGGTCTGGCTGGACCCTGGGCACTGGGCGCATCGCTGCATCCAGGACCTGGAATCGCAGGAAGTGGAGCTGCAGGCGATCGATGAACACACCCGCAGCAGCTTCGAGGGCCGCTGGCTCTGGGCGCCGGTGGTGCTCTGCGACAGGCTGCGGATCCAATCGGGGGACATCAGCACAGAGGTCTCGTCTGAAGGCGTCGGCCATGACGGCACGCTGTACATCCCGGCCGGCGAAGCCAGTGGTCGCGCGCTGCGGCAGCTGTCGCGCTACCTGGATGAAAACGACCTGTCGCTGGACCACGAGCTGGGCGAGGACCTGCAGGCGCTGGCCGACCTGCTGCGCCGGTTGCGCTCCGCCGACCCGGTGCAGACCTTCGACTCGCTGCTGGCCGAGCTGCGGCTGGGGCAGTACCCGCTGCTGCGGGGCCGCAGCTTCCGGGTGTCGATCGGCATCGGGAACGGCAACGGCAACGGGGATCAGCCCGGCCACTCGGTGGAATGCGATCCGGTCATCGACGCTCCAACAGAGTTTTCGGGAGACTCGCATGCTGCGCACTGACGCTGCTGCCTCGGCCGCCCGCCTCGACGCGGTGCGGCTGCGGGCCCAGGGCCGCTGGAGCGAGATCCTGCCCCGACTGGGTGTGGACCCGCGCTGGCTGTCCCGACGCAACCAGCCCTGCCCGCGCTGTGGCGGCACCGACCGCTACCAGTACACCGACAAGTTCGGCGAAGGCAACTACCACTGCCGGCACTGTGGCCCCGGCGGCGGCTTCAAGCTGCTGCAGGCCACCACCGGGATGGGCTTTGCGCGTGCGCTCCGGGAAGTCGAAGCCTGCGTGGGGCTGCTGCCCCTCGTTCCTGCTGCGACGGCACAGGCCCCGGCGCCTTCCTCGGCCTCCATGAAGCAGCTGGTGCAGCGCATCTGGGACGAAGCCGCCCCAGTGACCAGCGGCGACGCGGTGGATCGCTACCTGCGCGGGCGGGGCCTGGCGCTGCCGGTGTTCCCTGCGGTGCTGCGCTTCCATCCGGCATTGGGCTACTACGCCAAGGACGAGGCCGGCCGGTCGCGTCGTGTGGCCGAGTACCCGGCGATGTTGGCCTGCATCCAGGGGCCGGATGGCCAGGCCGTGACGCTGCACCGCACCTACCTGGACGGCGGGGGCAAGCTGCATGCGGCCGATGCCAAGAAGGTGCTCTCCGGCGGCCTGCATGGCGCCGCGGTGCGCCTGTACGAACCGGGCGAAGGCCTGGCGATTGCCGAAGGCATCGAGACGGCGCTGGCGCTGCACCTGGCCACCGGCAAGCCGGTCTGGGCGGGCCTGAACGCCGGAAACCTGGACAAGCTCTGGTTGCCTGCCGGGCTGCGCCGGGTCGATGTCTACGCGGACAACGACGCCGACGGCGACTTCGCGGGGCAGTGCGCTGCCTTCGCGCTGGCCCGGCGGCTGCGTCGCGAAGGCAATGGCGAAGGCGACCGACAAGTCAGGGTCTTCGTGCCCCGACATGCAGGCGCCGACTGGGCCGATGTGTGGTGCCGGCGCTCGCTGATCACTGGGGCGCCGGGTTGAAGTTTCCGATTTGACTTTCTCCACTGGCAGCTGTCAGGCCAGGCGCTGCAGGCCCCCACCCGAGCGCAAAGACAGCCTTGAAGCACGCCGTGCGGCCCCTTTGGGGATGAAGCACGGCCCGGGCCGGACCCACGGCCCAGACATGACCTTGCCCCTTCATTTCATCCACCCCGCGGGGTTCCCCCGCGATGGCGGCGGGCCCCGCACTGTCTTCTCACGAGGAGCCTCACATGAAACACGGACGCAGTCTCATCAGCCTGGCCCATGAACTGGAGCGCCAGCAAAGCGCCAAGAAGGACCTGCTGGTCCCCTCGCAGCGCCTGCAGCATCGCACCGAGTCGGGTGGTCACACCCACCTGCTGGTGGAGGACGGCCCCAGCCCCACCCGCTATGGACTCACCACGCTGGCGCGCCGCCAGCTGGCCGAGAAGCTGAAGATCCCCTTCGCCTACTTCGAGCGCATGCGCGAGGAGCAGCCCGGGCTGCTGGACCACAACGTCAACACCTGGCTGCAGGAAGACGGCGAGCGGCGCATGCTGCGCACACTGGACGGAACCGTGCGGGCGGTCCTGTCGGATCGCTACCGCCGCCTGGACAACCACGAACTCGCCGAGAGCGTGCTGCCCATCCTGATGCAGGTGCCGGAGTTGCGCTTCGAGTCGATGGAGTTGACCGACACGCGCATGTACCTGAAGTGCGTCACCCCGCTGCTGAGCTGCGAGATGGCGCCCGGGGATGTTGTCCAGGCCGGTCTGGTGATCTCCAACTCGGAGGTCGGCCTGGGCATGCTGTCGATCCAGCCGCTGCTGTACCGGCTCGTCTGCCGCAACGGCCTGATCGCCGCCGACCACACGCTGCGCAAGACCCACGTGGGTCGCTCGCTGGCGGTGGACGAGCCGGCGGCCTCGGTGTTCCAGGACGACACCCTGCGCGCCGACGACCGCGCCTTCTTCCTGAAGGTGCGAGATGTCGTGCAAGCCACCGTCTCGGAGACCGTGTTCCGCCAGGTGGCCGGGCGGTTTCAGCGAACACGTGAGCTGGAGTTGACCGGCGACCCGACCCGCAGCGTCGAGGTGCTGGCGCAGCGCCACAGCCTCAACGAGGCCGAACGCATCGGCGTGCTGCGCCACCTTGTCAGCGGGGCTGACCTGTCCGGCTACGGACTCGTCAACGCCGTCACCCACTACAGCCAGGAGGTGCCGTCCTATGACCGCGCCACCGAGCTGGAGGCCCTGGGCGGCAAGCTGGTCGAGCAGTCGGCCACGGAGTGGAAGGCGCTGTTGTCGCCCGCCTGAGTTCGGCAGGCCTGCGAACCCCCGCTGCGGCACACCGTTGCCGCAGCGGAGTGCCTTCCCGGGTCCTGTCGGGCAAGGCGCCCCTCGGCAGGCGAACGCAATGCTGCCACCTCACGGGCGCTTGAGTGTGGCGTTCAGAGCTGGGAACCTGAGCTGCAAAAACCACCATTCCCACGAAACAAGCAGTTACATATTCTGAATCCAGGGACAGGTTTCACTGCAACACGAGTGCATCACCACTGGGAGACGACCCATGAGTCACCTGACACTGACCGATGTCGAGTGGATCAATCTGCAGATCCTCACCAGCATTCACGCGGCCGTTCAGGCCGATGCGGCCGAGGCCTGCAGCCGGTACGGGCTGGACACCGCCCTGGCCGACCACCTGCGCGAGCTGCATCTGGATCAACTCTGGTCGCTGATCCTGCAGGTTGGCGACAACTCCCTGTTCCCTCCCCGGCCGGACCTGCTCGCCCTGATCAGTGCACCCGCCGTGCTGGCCGGCCCGCTCGCCCTGGTGCACCAGCGTCTGCAGCCGCGGGTTCGCTCCCTTCCTGCGGAGTTCGGCCGTGCGCAGCCGCGGTGACCGCCACCTGCAGGCCGTGCGACTGGCGCGCGAGCTGGCCCTGTTGGGAGCCCGGCTGAAGACCATCCACGCCGTGACCGGCCTGCCGCCGCGACAGGTGCAGTCGCTGTTCTTTCCGGACGGCTTGACCATCCCGCGCGGCCGGGCACCGGACTCGGTGGAGTGGTTCCACGGTGCCAACCTGATCCTGCGTGCCGACGCCTGTCTTTTGGGGGTCAAGTATGAGCAGCTGCGCCAGCAGGGCCTGGCTGCGGGCGACGCGCTGCTGTGCGCCTACCGCGCCTACCAATGCGTCACGCGCACCCCCAGCCGCATCAGCATGGACCGAGCCTTCAATGTGGCCTCCTACCTCGACGGCATCTGGCTGGCCCGCGAACCGGCGCTGTCGGTGAGCCACTGCAGACATTGCGGCTGCGCTCACCTCACTGCCATCGGAACACCGGCCGTGCACAGCAACGGTTGCCCGTTCTGCCGGCTGCTGGAGCGCTTCCATCACGACCCTCGACTTCAGGTGGCGTACCGGGATCGCAGCCGGCCGCTGCCGATCGATGCAGACCGCTTGAAAGCCTGGCCACAAGCGCCGCAACGTCGGGCCGCATGAGGTCGGCATGCCTTCCTTTGACTGCTCTGCCGCTGCCGCAGATCCCTGGCCAGGGTCCGACGCAGGACTTCGGCGCCTGCCTGTGGTGGCGATCGACTCCTTGCTGGCGGCACAAGCGGGCTGGCTCACCCGCATTCGGCTGGCGCACGGTGGCGGCATCGCTGGTTTTGAAGCGGAGCTGCTGCCGCTGATCCAGCGCTACGCGAGCTGTGTGCACCTGTTGCCAGCAGCCGCCGAGGGGCCCTTCAGCGAAGCAGGAGGACTGTTCCAGCTCGGACTGCAGACGGCGTTCTTTGCGCTGCAAGGCACCGATGCCCGAATCTTTGCTGGACCTTCGTCGCTGACCACCCGCCAGCAGCTGGAGCCGCGCTGGCGCCTGGCCACCTTTGCGGCCGGGCTGTGCAGCGAGCTGCACCGGGTGGCCGACCGGCTGGAGGTCAGCGACGAAGCCGGTCAGCAGCGCTGGCATCCCCTGCTGGAGCCGCTAATGGACTGGTTGCAGCGACAGCAGCTGCGGCATTACCAGTTCCGCTGGCTGCCCTGCAGACCGGCCGCACGCAGCCTGGGGCTGTTCCTGCTGCCTCAGATGCTGCCAGAGGCATTGCTGCGCCAGTTGGCCGAGGGCCATGACCTGGTCTTGCCGCATCTGATGGCCAGCGTCAGCGGGGTGCCGGTGTATCCGGAACCCAATGTGCTGGACGCCCTGGTACGGCGGGCACTGTGGCTGTGTCTGCAGCAGGGCACATCTCCTTCCAACAGCGGAGAAGACCCGGCCTGGGCGGACGAGGTGCTGCAGCGCGAGCTGATCGATGGGATGCGTCAACTGGCGGCCAGCGACCCGGGCTGGGTGGTCAACCGGGAGAAGTCCCGCCTCTGGTGGGCAGCCGATGGCGCCTATGTGGTCTGGCCCGGTGGGGGCGAGGACGTGCTGCGCCTGCTCACCGCCAACGGTCTGAGCGGCCTGCCCAAGGGAGCGAAGGAGGCCGCCGAGTTGTTGCTGCGGTCCGGCGCGGTGGAGCCCCGACCGGATGGGTCTGAGTTCTGGTCGATCCGCCCACCCGGTGGACGGGGCGCGGTGAACGCACTCAAGCTGCGCCACCCGGGCCAGGTGGGGCTGGGATGCGACGCTGCGCCAGCGATGCCGCTGGCGGATGAGTTGTGCAATCGCTCTACCCCCGCTGCGGCGATGGCCGTGCCACGAAGGCCGGTGGAAGCGATCGCTCCTTCACCTGCCGCCACTCCACCTGAATCCAGCGCAGAGGAGCGGTTCGCGCAGGCCACAGTTTCTGCAATGCCAACTTCTCCCACCGAACAACTGCCTTTGATTGAAGACAGCGCTGAGCCCACCTCCGAGGCGGCCCCGTCGCCTCCGGAGCCGACCTGGGTCCTCGACGCACCGCTGCGGCTGAACCCCGCCATCCGCAGCGCCCTGGCTGTGGCGCTGGCCTCCCCTGCCCTGCAGCCGCAATGGGAAGCACGGGCGAGCGAGCCGCAGACACAGTCACCGCTGTTTGTGCCGCTGTCGGCATTGAGCGGCACCGGTCCTCAACCTGCCGCCATCCTGCGCGCACTTCGTGAGGCCGGCATGCTGGAGGCGGCAGAGGGCGAAGCGCCGACGGTGCAGCGGATGCTGGAAGGTGCTTCTGTCCCTGGACTGTTGCTGTCGGCCCCGTACCTCAGGCAGCGCACCGATGCCTGCTGAAGGGAGATCCAGCCATGCTGCTGCGCCCCTACGAGATGCCCTGGCGGCCTGCCTACGAAGGCCTGGCCGGGCTGGCCTGGATGGCGGCTGGGCTTGGCACCGGTGTGGCCGCCGCACTGTATCAACTGCCGTTGGATCTGACCTGGGCCCTGGGCCTGGGGTGCCTGGTGATGGCAGTGCTGCGGCTGTTGCAGGCGAGCCGGGTGCTGAGGCAGCGAGCGGCCCTGCTCGGTCAGGGCATCGAAGTGCAAACAGCCACTGAGGTGGCACAGTGGTGCCGGGATCCAGCGCAAGTCTTCCTGGGGTTCGGCTTCGAGTGGCGACCGGTGCATGCGCAGCGGCTGTACGAACTGGCCAAGATCGATCCGCGCGACCTCGCGGTGCCCCGGTGGGTGGCAGGCTGGCTGGGTCAGGGGCGACACCCGCAGCCGGATTCCGAGATCGGCCTGCCCTACATCCACGGGGTAGAGCCGCGGGAAGGGCCGCTGTACCGGCCGCTGCAGAACTTCGAAGGCGGCACGCTGCTGGTGGGCACCACCCAGTCCGGCAAAGGGGTGGCACTCGCGCACCTCGTGACGCAGGCGGTGCGCCGCGGGGACGTGGTGGTGGTGATCGATCCCAAGAACAGCCACCGTCTGAAGCGGGTGGTGCAGCGCGCCTGCACCGACTGGCGCGAGCCGGACACCTTCCTGGAGTTCCACCCAGCGTTTCCGGAACGGGGGGTGCGGCTGGACTTCATGTTCAACTGGCAGAAGCCCACCGAGATTGCCTCGCGCATCCAGTCGGTGATGCCACCGGACACAGCGGGTACCTTTTCCGCCTTCGGCTGGGATGCCGTCAACGTGGTGGTGCAGGGGCTGATCGCGCTGGAGGAGCGGCCCAACCTGGCCAAGCTGACGCAGTTCATCGAGGGCGGTATCGAGCCGGTGCTGGAGGCCAGCCTGCAGCGCTTCTATGCCCGGGTGCTCGGGGCCGACTGGCGGGACCGACCGGAGATGCGCCGGTTGCTGCAGGAGGCGCAGCGTGGCAGCCTGAAGCGGCCTTCGGAGGCCGCCAGTGCGGACCTGATGGCCTATGTGGGCTACTACGAGCAGCACCTGCCGCAAAACCAGCGCCACAAGGTGCTGGACGCCCAGGTGCGCACCTTCCGGCACAACCGCGAGCACTACCAGAAGATCACCGCCAATCTGCTGCCGATCCTGTCGATGCTGACCTCCGGCGATCTGGGCCGCAGCCTGTCGCCGGATCCCTTCGATGCCACCGATCTGCGCCCGATCATGAACTTCGAAAAGATCGAGCGCGCCGGCCATGTGCTCTACATGTGCCTGGATTCGCTGCCCGATCCCTCGGTGGCCTCGGCCATCGGCGCGCTCGCCTTGGCGGACATGGCTGCTCGCGCAGGCATGCGCTACAACCTGGGCCAGTACCGGCGCATCGCGCTGTTCGTCGACGAGGTGGCCAATGTGATCAACCAGCCGCTGATCGAGATCCTGAACAAGGGCGCCGAGGGCGGCATCTACACCACCTGCGCGATGCAGACCCTGGCCGACCTGGCCCGCCGCCTGGGCAGTGAGGACGCCGCGCGCATGGCGCTGGGCAACCTGAACAACCTGATCGCGCTGCGCAGCAAGGACCGCCCCACCCAGGACTTCGTGGTGGAGACCTTCGGCAAGACCGCCATCCACACGCTGCGCCTGGGCAGCAGCCAGGGCAGCGACACGCACCTGGGAGACTTCTCGGCGAGCCGATCGGCACAGCTTTCTGAAAGCCTGGAGGAGCGTGTGCCTGCCGACGTGCTGGGCAAGCTGCCGAATCTGCAGTACTTCGCCTCGGTGTCGGGCGGGCGCATCCTGAAGGGACGCTTCCCGATCCTGGATCCGAATCAGGGTGTGACGCAGCCTCAGTCGCGGAGCACCCGATGATTCGGGCAGTCGTTGTCGCATCGCTGAGCGCCTTGCTGCTGTTGGTGCTCTACCTGCCGTCAGCCCACCCTCCTGAGCAGTTCGTGGCGGTGCTGCGCGAGGAGCACCAAGCCACGGTCGAAGCCTGGGGGTGGCAGCCTGCTGGGTCGATCCTGGAGAGGACGCTGCGCTGGCAACAGGTTTCCGATGGCTGGGCCCCCCTGCCGACCAAAGCTGCCGCGGCACCCATCCCGGTCGACCCCATGGCTGGAGCCGTCGGACAGGAGATGAACGCTGTGCAACAGCGCCTGCTGCGCAACGACTACTTCCGCGCCATCGATGCCCTGGTGCTGCTGGCCACGCATCGCCTGGCCGCGCTGCTGCACTGGTGGCCAGGCCTGTTGCCTGTCGTCGTGGCCAGCTGGATCGATGCGCTTCAGCGGCGCCGGGTGCGTGCCCGTGTCCTGGCAGGCAACCGCCCGGAACGCTTTGCACTGTGGGGCAGCCTGTGCGTCGGGATCGCCTGTGCCGGGTTGCTGGCGATGGTGTGGCCGGTCGCGCTGCCACCGGTGCTCTGGCCTGGGCTGGCGGTGGCGGTTGCGGGGACGACGAGCCGGGCTTGGGGGTGGTACAGGGTGTAGAGGAGTGTCTCGCGCAGGCAGAGCGCATCCACTAAGCAATTGCAACGTCGGCAGTGACCATCCCGCCTTCAACCACACTCGGCTACGTACGGCTATGGGCTATTCGAGTCCGATACAACTCGAGCAACGTTGGTCGGCAGTGCAGAATCGTTCTTGAGTCTGACGATCGTTACTGCACTCATGGTCGTTCAAGGATGCGTTCGCTTCAAGCCGACTCCGCTGAGCGATTTGAAGCACAGATTTCGTCCTCAAGGAGCCATCACGACGACCCTATCAGCTCAGTTTGCTCAGCCAGCAACACCGTAAGCCTCGCCGGTCAGCAGTAATACAGACACCTCCGGCTTTGATTCCCGCAATCGATCCGCGGCCACCACGTAGCGGCGCGGCTCGGCATGGGGAATGGCCACGCCGAACTTGGACTCCAGATCGGACGGCCGCATCTCGAAGCACGCCAGTCCCGCGCCCAAGGTCAGCAGCTTGCTGCCAAGCGGCGTCACTACGAGTCGGCACCCGCCCAGGATCGTCATGCTATCTTGGTATCGCTTCATAGCGCCGAGCAGTTGGCGGTAAGCCTCAAACGGCTGCGACTCGTGGGCATGCAGGATGTTCGATGTCGGCGTACGCCGACTGTCAAAAAGGGCCTCGCGGTACTCCATCAGCAGCCGATCGGCGTGGCGCGGATCCTTGGAGGGATGCGGCACCACCGGGCACACCTCCGCCTCCGAGGGGATCGAACCACCGATGCGCAGCAGCTGGTTGACCCGGCCCTCCCCCAGCACCGGAAACCACACGAGCGGCCAGTCCTGGACACTCTCGGCCTGCCACGCTGTGAAGAATCCCGGAATATTCAGGAGATCATTGCTCGGGTCTTCGGCGCGGATCTGTCCGTCCAGCCGCACGTCCTCGGCCACCAGCACTTGGAAATTGACACCCTCGGCATGCAGCGGATGAGCCTCGCCCTCCCGGATGTGCTTGTCTGGGACCAGCTTGTGCAAGATGGTCGTGAGCAAGGCGAGGTAAGTCGCACGCGGCAGCGAACTCACGTCCAGGATGATGTCCGTCTTACCTGGTACCTCCTCGAGCACCCGGCGGACGCGCTGGCGCAGCGCGTCGCTGGCATTGGCTTCCTCGCCATCGACGACTTCGATGGCCACCGTCACCGTTGGGCCCAGCGGCGAGAAGGCGGCTTCGAGCGCCACCGCGTTCTCTTCCGTGAGCTGCGCGATGCTCTCATCCAGCTCATAGCCGTGGAAGTCGAGCAGCAGCAGCTTGGCACTCACCGTGCGGCGCCCAGCCCCTTGCTGCCCCGCCACGAACTCACGCATGACCGTTTGAGCTCGCAGGTCGAAGCCGCGGCCTGCGATGTACAGCAGTTCGACCGGCCGCTCCTTGAGCAGGTTGTCCCACAGCTCGTGCACCGCACTGCCGCGACGAAACACATAGTGATCCCACAGCATGCTTAGATGGCCTCCACGTTCTTGCGACCGCTGGACGTGTGCCGCCGTTCCATCCATTTGACAAGCTCGCCCGCCGAGACGTCGCGCCAGCCGCCCATCTGTAGTGGCAGACCGTAGGCGGCGCACAGCGACCGGTTCAGGTAGAAAATCGTGCCGCTATCTCGCGAACCCGTGGCCTGGGTTTCCCGCTGAATGAGCAGATTCTCCGCCGCACACTCGGCCAGCACGCGCCGCAGCGTGGCACCGGCCGGTCCCATGGGCTGCGTCGGCGCCGACAGCTTGGCCAGCTCCGAGCGAGACAGGCGCACGCCAGTGACCCCCGGGGCATAGGGAGCGTTGGGCGCAAAAGTCTGGTCCTGGCAGAACACACCGATCGAGTCCAGTAGTCGCTGCGCTCGCGCGCCTTCGGAATGTGCCTTGGGTATGAACTCCCTCCGACGGATCGCGGCCTCCCGCAGCAGCTTGTCCTGTTCCAGCGGCGAGAGGACAGGCTCGGACTTGCGCAGCACCTGCTTGGACTGCAGGCCCACATAGAGCGCCGCCGCCAGCGACAGCAGCTCCTCGACGTTGTTCGTCGCCAAAACGCACAGGCGATCGAACCCGAAGTAGTAGGGGATGCCCAGCTCCTTGTGCATGAAGAGCTCTGCCGCTCCCCGCAGCGCCGAACTGTCGCGCCCTTCGAGCTCCTCCGCAGTGAGAGTCAGGTCCAATGAGAGCTGCCGCTTGGACTCGTCGCGCACGAGCAGGATGCGGGTCACGTACAGCTCGAGCAGCGAATCCAGGTTTTGCTCACCGGAAAACTGGTCCGCCCTAGCCAGCCACTCGGTATAGCGCTGGTTAGACTGGTGCCGCTGGACCTCGCTGCGGAACCGCTTGATGCCCTCGGCCACCTGGTCACGGACTTCATTGCTGATCAGCTTGTCGCGCAGGCACTGCGTGAACGAACCGACCGGCACGTTGTCCTGATTCTTCATGCGGCGGTCGAGGATATTCTGCGCATAGCTGAGGAACTGCACCGCTCCCTTTGCATCACCCCACATCTTGTCGAGGTTGTACTCCCTAAGCTCGCGCCCCTGGCGGATCCCCTGCGACAACAGCTCCGTACCCAGCGCGATCGTGCGCTCGGCCAGCCAGATGGGGATCAACGGGCGCATCACCACCAACTCGTCCAGCATCAACTCGCGCTGCCGGCGACGCAGCTTGTGCATGTCGTCAACCATCAGCAGGCGTTGCTCGGCTACCGGACGGCCCTCGTGAACGAAGCGGATTGACTGGAGCCACAGCACGCCCTCGAAGCGCACATGCGGCGGCAGGCTCTCTTCGGCCGGCCCTGCAAAGCCATCGAGCTGCGCGTAAATGCGTTGCTCGTGCCGCTCGGCCCAAAAGGCCAGTTCCTGGGCGTTCGCCAAAACGGGAATGCCCTGCAGCGACGGCACCGCGGCGTGATCCAGCGTGATGTCCGCCAGTTGTCCTGGGGCGCTCATCCCCAGCAGCGTACCCAGGCTTCGCAACGTGCGGAGCACGATGCGGCAGTCCATCAAGGCGCGAAATAGGCCCTCCTGCTGAAGGCCGACGCTCGCGGGCAGGTCGGCATACCCCGCCGCACAGTTCAGGTAGACCCCAAGCAGTTGTGGCCGATCGCCATCGCTGAGCAGCCCGCGATTGAGCAGCTTCTGGAATGATTCGGACAGCTCGGGCCGGTTGCGCGAGTTCCAGAACGCCCGCAACGCCGGCGGCGTAAAAGCTCGCAGCAAGGTCGTCTTGCCTGCGCCGGGCGCGCTCCGGAAAATGTGCACAGCGCCCTCGAAGGCATCCTCGGCGAGCCGCTCAAGAATCTTCGGCGAGAACAGCCGAACGAACTCCATGTCCGACGTCGTACGTTCGGACATGCGCTCGAGGAAGGGGTTGGGACTGTAGGCCATCAGAACTCCCGATGGCGGCTGACTCGCGGGAACAGTCCATGGGGCTTGAACTGCTCCGGCCCCCACAGTAGGAACACCGAGTTGTTGGGCGTGTTGTGGTTCAACACCACGGGAAGCGCGCAGCCTGCAAATCCCAGGCTGGCATCGTCGGTGCCGCCGACCTTAAAGTGAATGTCGACCACCCGGTCGTCGCGATACGCCGGATTGGCCAAGAAGGCCTGCAACGTCACATCGCTGGCGCGCAACAGCGACACCTCCGGTTCCAGCGGGCAGAGCACACGCAGCTGCAAGGGCTTGAACCCGCGGTCCGTGGTGAAGCGTTCCGACCAGTATTCGATATGGTCGATGGCCTGCCGTGTGGCCGTGTACAGCATCAGGAAGACCTCGTAGTGCGACGGATCGACCACGCCGCCTTCGTGCAGGCGCTGGTAGATCTTGGGCAACTTGCCCTTGAACTTGCGCGATGCCGCGTCGTAGCGGATGTAGGTGTTGCCGCTTCCGGAAAAGTCGTCGAGCAGCCAGATCAGGTTGAAACGTGGATCGGATCGGGTCAAGCCCGCCTTCGCGAGCGATTCCTTCAGGTCCTTGAGCATGTCGGCGGCCTTCTCCTCGCCGAGCTCGTAGGCCTGCCAGATCTGCTCGTTGCCGATCTCGCCGTCGCTGGCGCGGCGCAATTCGTTGGTACGCGCCCCATCGCTCAGGCCTAGGTACAGCGAGGTCAGCCGCAGTTGCTCGAAGCGCCGATGCCGTGCAATCTGCTGGACCCGATGCGACGGGATGTCGAATTCCTCCGACACGAGTCGCATGCGCTCCTGGACGATCCAGTCCTGGTAAGCGGTGCGCACCAGGTGCGATAGTTCCGCGTCCGAGATGAAGACGAGGTGGTCCAACACCAGGCGCAGCCCCGTGCGCCGGTCCTCGGGCTCAAACTGGCGCAGCCACAGCGCAAGACTCTCGATGAAACGCCGCCCGGGGCCGAAGCGTTGGTACTGGTCGTACTTGAAGTCCGCCAACAGCTGCAGGTTGGGCAACACCTGCGGCACCGCCTCCAAGTCATCCCAGCCCATGACCTTGGCCAGCAGCTTGGCGGCATTCTGATCATGCATGGACTTCCCCTCCGTCAAGACCGGCCTGCGGCAGCTGGACCCGGAACATGCCATCTTGCGCGTCCATATGCTCGAGGTACCACAGCGTCGCATCCACGTCGCGCTTCTCGATCGGCGCGAGCTTCCAGCCGCGATCCAGCCGCCGCGAAGGCAGATCCACGCTGAGCGAGTACCGGTGCTCCAGCAGCGCGGCGTCGTTGCCCGGCCATGCACCTTGGTCTCCCATCGTGAGGATTTGGTACGGATCCACGTTGTCCTGCTGGATGATGGCCGCGACCAGCGCGGACTTGCTGACCCCTTCAGCCAGGATGTCGACGGAGTGCTTACTGCGCACCATAGTCGATAGATCTAGCCCCGCCTGGCGCAGCGCGTCTGCGATCACAAACCACATACCTTCAGTGGCTATCCCCTCGCGAAAGCGCACGCTGACCTGGTAGGGATGGGTGGTGCGATGGGCGTCGATCGGCACGCCGAGCGACTTCAGCCGCACGACGATCCGCGTCACGTGGCTGAGAAATTCGCTCGTCTCCTCGGGCGGCGCGGGCGATACATCTGCCGTGGAGATCCAGCCGCCGTTGTACAGGCCCAGCCGAATCTTCGTCAGCACGCCCTCCGGCATCACGGCGGCCAGACATTCCTGGATCGACCCGCCACGCCCCGATGCCACGCCAACGACCACCCCGGCATGCACCAGGCGAACCAGGTGGCTGACCACCTCTGGCGAGGGCGGGCCGTCCCGACTCTGCGAACTGCACAGCGTGCCGTCATAGTCGAACACCACTGCCCTGAAGCGCTGCGCCCGCAGCGACGCGGTGAACGCCTGCGCGGCACGACGCATCTCGCCGTGGTCACGCCGCGCCGGCCAGTGCGCTCCGAGGACTTCGTACTTTGAACTCTCCTCGGCAGGCGCGTCCGCCTTGGGCAGCGGGATCATGTCGTGCAAGTTGGTGTAGTGGATGGCGCGTCCGTAGCTGGGCACCTCTGGGCGCCCCGGATCCTTGCCCATCAGCCTGCCGACAGCGGCCACCATATGCATCTGGGCCACCAAGCCCGCAATCAAGTGCACTGGTTCGCAGCCGCCCAGCGGCATGGCGAGCGTAGGAATTCCGGCCGGGAACTGCGCGCGCATGCCCTCCCACAACTGTCCGAGCGACGGCTCGATGAGCGCCAGGATGGCGCACTCCTCAGGCCGCTGCGCTAGCCACAGGTGGCGGCCGTGCGCGTACGACCTCAGGTCCGCCAGCTGCACATGAAGCAATGCCCCCTCGGAGAGCTTGGACTCGAGATCCGTCGCGATGGGCTTGAGCAGCGGCGAATAGACCACGGTGAGTGCGCCGCGCCGCACCGCCTCATCCAGAAACGGATGTGCCTCATCGATCCACTGCTCGACGCTGCGATCGCCGACTTGCAGTCCTTCCACAGACGCCGGCATCTGGCTAGGGCGGCAATTGAGCTCGGCGTAGGCTCGTGCAACGAGCACCGCATCCAGCAGCAGGCTGTTGGTAGCCAAGTAGCCGTCCTTCTTGGCCAGTTGGAACACGTAGGGCTTGACGCCGGGTAAGGCCCCTACGTGGCTCATCAGCGTGCTGTCCTGCCGGTTGGTCAGTACGTGCACGGGGCGTGAGCTGAAGCGGCGCGCGCGCTCCAGCGCCTCGACAATGTCCGGGTTGTTACCCTCCGCCGAAACAAGGAACACTGGGCTCGATGACGCCAACGCCGGACTGCAGATGATCTCCAACGGCGTGGAGGGGCGCGACACACGCCCCGTGTAGGTCTCATGCAGACTGCACAAGAGAGATGCAACGGTGAACGAACCGCCGGATCCCACGCCAATCAGGCTGCATTCGGCCGCGCTGGCGACGGCCAGTTTCAGGGAGTCGATGTTGGCGGCGCAGGCCGCCGCATAGCTGTGCCCCAGCTCGGCCAGTTCGCCCTCGTAGTGATTCGGCACTGTCGCAGATGCAACCATGAGGTTCAAACCGCTGCCGGTGCGCGCGTCGCAACCGTCGTCGCGCCGGCCCGCGCCTTGCTGGTCGCCCGTGCAGGCTTCGCCTTCGCCGCTCCTGTTTCCTTGGAACAGGACTCGCGCAGTTCCATCAGCATCACACCCAGCATGTTCTCGCCCTTGCCGTCGACCTCGCCCCACAATCGGTTGACTGCGTTGTTGACGGTCCCCACTTCGACGAGCCTCGCGCTCCCCGTGGACATCAGAAGCTGCCGAAGGTCCTCGTGCTGGTCGAACTTGGCCCGCAACACCCGGCGCATGCGGTCGAATTTGGTCTGCGCCCAGTCCGGCGCGACATCCCACACGTACAGGCCGTGCGCAGCCATCGCCGCCAAGGCAGGTGTCGGAGCGCTCAGGATCCAGTCCCGCACGGCCGGTTTGCGGGCCTTGCCCGCTTGGTAGGCGTGCTCGGAGGTAGGAAAGACCACGCCCTCGAAGATCACCGGCCGCCGGTACAGGTTGCTAAAGGCACCGTATGGCTTCTCGTTCGCTCGGTAGAACCGGATCTCCGCTACAACTGCTGGGTTGGAGCCATCAGGCGTGCCTGATTTCTTCGTCGAAAGACGGATACGCGCCGTCGGCGGCGTCTTGGTCATTGGGTAGATTCCTTGGCAAGTTGTTCAGGACTCAGCCCCAGCGCACGGCAGTGGTCAAGGATAAGCACTTCCAGGAGGCTGGTGAGGCTGCGACGCTCCCGCAAGGCTGCAGCCTCAGCTGCGGCCTTGATCTTCGGATCAATGCGCACAGTGAGCGTAGCGGTCTTCACTTTTGGTCGACGCGGTATGACCATGGCGTTACAAATCGAAGCGTGAGTTCCGGAAAATGTACTGCATCATGCAGTGCACCAAGTGAAATGCGCTCACCATCCGAGCTGGATCGACAATGCGCCTAACAGCGCTTGACACATCATCGGACTTCCTCGTCCGACCACGACACGCAGTCAAGGTAGGGAGAGCATTCAAGGCCTGCCTGAGGCAAATGACTCAATGCCCCATCACGATAGACCAGGCAAAGCAGTGCGAAGGCTGCCTCGTAGCGAAGAGCTTTCAATAACGTTGCACAGCAGCCCACCGGCACCTGCCCGGCAGCTCCAAACTGAACCGAGTCGCTCAGGATCTCCAGTCCAACATCACCGGCCTCGATCACCTGCCTTTCGAGGTCAGTCGTCTCGAGGTGCAGCTTCGCCTCGGTCACCGGTCACTCAACGCAGGATGGCCTTCGAGGTTGATCGAATGACCTGCGTCGCCCACCAAGTCCTGGCCGGACTCTGCAACGTCTTGTGTGCCACGGGCACCAGACTCCAAGGGCGGTCCCACAAAGTCAGCGCACCGCTCCCTCCCAACTTCGAAACCCCCCTCACACCACCGCCATTCCGCCCCTGACGTGCCAGGCCGGCCCGCCTACCCTTCAGTCAACCACCCGCCATCGCGCAGGGTGGCCAGAAGGGATACCGGGCCATGTTCGTTGCTCCCACCACGCAGCTCGGCGCTGACCGGCTGACGCTGGCTCTGTCGCTCAGTTTGAGCCTGCCCGCCTCGGCCTGCTGGGAGGCCGCCGGCCAGCGCCACGGTGTGTCGCCTGAACTGCTGCACGCCATCGCCCAGGTGGAGTCCAGCCTGGACCCCGCTGCCGTCAACCGCAGCCACCTGGCGCGCACCGGCAGCTACGACATCGGGCTCATGCAGATCAACAGCAGCCACCTGCCGCTGCTGGCACGGCACGGCATCTCGCGCGACGACCTGTTCGACCCCTGCACCAACATCGAGGTCGGTGCCTGGCTGCTGGCTCAGTCCTTTGCGCGCCACGGCACCAGTTGGAACGCCGTGGGCGCCTACAACGCCGCCTGCACCCAACTGCAGGGCGCCGATTGCCGGCGCACCCGCAGCCGATATGCCTGGCGGGTCCATCGGCGACTGAACGCGCTCGCAACACCGGAGGGCCAGCGATGAGACACGTTGCCATCCCTGCCCAACGTCAACCGATCCGGGTCGCGCTCCTGTCGAGCCTGACCGCGGCCCTCCTCGGCGCCTGCACGCTGCCGGAGCCCGACCCGCTCGATGACCCCTCCCGTTACCCGCCGCGGCGACCTGATCCTCCGGTGGCACATCATCAACGGGTTGCGCAGGTCGGCTTTGAGCGCCAGGCCGCCTTCGAGGTCTGCAGCCCACCAAACTGCCCCACGGTCACCCGCAAGACACTGGCGGCCCATCGACCCGTCGACGACCGACCGCTGAACTCACCCCAGACGCCGGCCCCTTCACTGCCCGTGTCACCGGCTCCAACACCTGCCCCCGCAGACAACGTTGTGGCTCCAGAGGCGGTGGCCCGCACACCTGTAGCGCAGCCTCCAGCACTTGAGCCCCCTGCGGCCCCGACCACGGCCCCCGCCAAGCCGGCCGCTCCCATGGCCCCGCTCCGCAAGCTCACTCTGCTGTTCAACTCCAACAGCGCCGAGCTGACCGCCGGCCACCGCGGCCAGCTTCAGGGCGCCCTGGGTGAGTTGCGTCGCGCCGAGCGGCTGATCATCTCCGGCCGGACCGACGACCAAGGCAGCGAGCGACTCAACCAAGCACTGGCGGTCAGCCGCGCTCTGGCCATTCGTCGCGAGCTGCTGAGCCTGGCACCGGACCTGCCGGCCCGCATCGAGATCGATGCCCGGGGACGCTGCTGCTACGTCGCGGCCAACAAGGACGAAGACGGACGCGCCCGCAACCGGCGGGTGGAGCTGGTCTACACGCCTTCCACCGCGCCGTCCTGAAGGCATCTGCGTGTGAACGCTGCCTGAACCACCGATCCCGCCCGCGCCGGGCCTCGGCGCACCCACGCCTGGAGAACTCCCATGCTGCACCGCCCGACCTTCCTGACCCGCCGCCAACCTCCTGTGCGGCGCCCGCTGCGGGCTCTGTCTCAGACCTTGCGCCTGCACCAACCCGCACAACGCTGGGGCCTGCTGGTCGGGCTGGTCCTGGCCATCGCACTGGCCTCACCCAGCCATGCGCTCGACCTGGTGGCGTTCTCCGGCATCACCGGCCCGATGACCTCGGCATTGACCCAGATCGCAGCCCTGGGTCCTGGCATCAAGGCGCTGGTGGGGTTCGTGGGCTTCGTGGTGGCGCTGATCTCGCTGGCCGCGCTGCGCAATTTCGGGCCGGTGCTGTTCTATGTCGGGCTGGCCATTTTCGGTGCGGTCGGCCTGGTGATTGCCGGCGCCATCATGGGTGCGGTGATCTGACGGCGGCACGCCGACCACAGGAGCCCTGCGATGCTGGCCGACACCTACATCCCGCGCCGCCTGGACGACCAGTGGAAGATCGGCTTCTGGGACGTCGACGTGGCCGCACCGCTGCTGTTCTTCGTCTTCGTCGGCTACCTCTCCGGCACGCGGGTGGCCTTTCTCGCGTGCATGGGTGTGGGCATGCTGCTGTCGCGCTCGATCGCGCGGCTCACGGCAGACAAGCATCCGGCCTTTGCCATCCACTGGCTGTACTGGCACCTGCCGACCAGCCCGCTGACGGCGATGTCGGCCACGCCCCCTTCGCACCTGCGCCGCATGGTGGGCTGACGGGGAGACTGCCGTGGACTTCAACCGACTCGATGGCGACCTGCGCGATCTCAGGCGCCGCAACCGGGGCCTGTCCTGGGGCATCGGCCTGCTGGCCGCGGGGCAGCTGCTGGCGCTGGTGGTGATCCTCAACCTGCTGGGCAGCACCCGCACGGTGGTGGTGCCGCCCACGTTGCACAAGAGCTTCTGGGTGCAGCGCGACCGCGCCAGCAGCGAGTACCTGGAACAGATGGCCGCCTTCCTGGCCTGGCTGGTGCTGGATGTCACCCCGGCCTCGATCGACTGGAAGAAGGACCTGATGCTCGGCTATGTCGAGCCCGAGCACTACGGCGCCCTCAAGACCCGCCAGGAGGTGGAGGCCGAGCGACTCAAGCGCATCAACGCCACCACCACCTTCGCTCCCCAGCAACTCATCACCAGCGAAGACCAGCAGAGCGTGGTGGTGCGTGGTCGCCTGCGCACCCTGGTCAACGGCATGGAGACCAGCCACGAGAGCAAGACCTATCGACTGGCCTTCGGCTACTCGGGCGGGCGCATGCACCTGCACAGCTTCGAGGAGGTCGGCGATGCGAAGTGACCTGCCATCCGTCCCAGGCCGCGCCAGTAGCAGCGCCTGTAGCCGCGCGGTTTGGGCCCTGGGCCTGCTCACCGCGGCCAGCGCTGCCAGTGCCTTGCAGGTGGTTGAGACCCGCGATGGCGTGACCGCCGAGGCCCTGCTGTCGATCCAGGAGCCCACCCGCATCCGCATCGAAGGTGCGGCCATCACCGATGTGTTCGGCAACCTGCACTCCAGCCGCTGCGACAGTGGTGGTGGTGGTGGTGGTGGTGTTGGTGGTGGTGCAGTCCCAGGCCTGGGCCACCTGGGCACCCCGCCCGGCGGCGTCAGCCCGGTCGGGCCCGCATTGGGCAGCGCAGCGGTCAACCCACAGGGCGAACTGGTGCTGGAGTGCGACCGGGACAAGGGCGAGATCTATGTGCGCCCGGTGCACACCACCGCCACCAAGCCGATCAACCTCTTCATCTCCTCCGCGCAGGCCACCTACACCCTGCTGCTGCGCCCGGCGGACCTGCCGGCCGACACCATCCTCATCCGGGACCGCTCTCTGCGCCCACCCACAACACAAGGTCGGGGAGGCCCTGAAGGTCCGGCACCGAGCCATCTGCGTTCGATGAAGGCCCTGCTGGTGGCCATGGCCGGCGAGCGGGTGCCGCAGGACATCCGGGTCGAGGAAGTCCATCGCCCGGTGCAACTCTGGGCCGAAGCAGGCATGCTGCTGCTGCGGCGATTCGAAGGCCGAGACCTGATCGGCGAGCACTACCTGCTGCACAACATCAGTGCCCAGCCGATGGTGCTGGCCGAGCAGGAGTTCGATCGGCCGGACGATCCGTTGGGACCTGCGCGTCGCAGCGATCGGGGCGGACCGGGATCTGCGCGGGGCCGGGTGGTGGCGGTGTCGATCGAACAGCACAACCTGCTGCCCGGCGCCAGCACCGCGGTCTATGTGATCCGGCGGAGCCTGCCGTGAACGGCCCCGCCCTGTCGGCCTGGCCCACGCGGCTCATCGGTGCCCTGCGCCGACGCTGCGCAGCACTGGGCGAGCGCCTGTCGCCGCGCCAGCGCCAGTTTGGTCTGCTGGGGCTGATCGTCGCGGCAGCGGTGCTGCTGCTGTGGCTGGTGCTGTCGATCTCTGAATCGGGCAAGGCGGCCGCGCAGGTGAGCACAGGCTCCACCTCCAGCGCCAGCCCGGTGGCCGCCAAGGCCAGTGCGATCACCAACATCGGTGTCCTGGCTCCCGGCGCACAAGTCAACCCGGTGGACCAGTGGGTGGGCACGGCCGGACGCAAGCTGGCCCAGTACGAGAGCGAACGCGACGAACAGACCCGCCTGAACAAGGACCGCCAGGCCTTCGAGGCGCGCACGATGCAGCGCTTTGCAGAGCTGGAGCAGCGGCTGCAGGCGTCGGTCAACGCGGCGTCCCAGGCTGCTGCGGCGACTGCGCCCAACGCCCAGGCGCTGCGATCGGTGGGGCCGCAGTTGGCTCCCGTCCCACCACCACCCTCGCCCTCTCCCGTCCGCAGCCCGTCGCCACAGACGGCAGACTTCCCGCCCGCGGCCAGCCTGCCCCAGCCCACGCCCCTGCGTCGAACGACCGGACCGGCGGGCACGGCCCTGGCCGAGCCGGTCTGGCCGCAGGGCCCAGCGCTGCCCCCTTCGCCACCGGTTCCCACGATCAGCCGGGTGACGCTGGCAGATCACTCGGCCACCCCAGGCACGACCACCGCGGCTGCCGGAGCACTCCCGCAGGCAAGCACCCACGAGCCGCCCCTGACCACCTCATCCTTCCTGCCAGTGAGTTTCACGCGCGGCGTGCTGCTGGGCGGGCTGGATGCCCCCACCGGCGGGCAGGCCCAGTCCAACCCGCACCCGGTGCTGATCCGCCTGTCCGACACCTCGGTGCTACCCAACCGGGTTCGCGGTGACTATCGAGAGTGCTTCGTCATTGCTGCAGGCTATGGCGACATCAGCTCGGAGCGGGCCTACCTGCGCACCGAGAGCCTGTCGTGCGTGCGCAGCGACGGCGCGGTGCTGGAGCTGCGCATCCAGGGCAGCGTCTACGGTGAGGACGGCAAGGTGGGCCTGCGCGGTCGGCTGGTGACCAAGCAGGGCCAGATGCTGGCCAACGCGCTGCTGGCCGGGGTGGTGAGCGGCATCGGCCAGGGCGTGGCCACCGCCAGCACCAACGTCAGCAGTTCGGCCCTGGGCACGGTGGCTCAGCTCAGCGGCCAGGACGCCCTGCGCGCGGGCATGGGCAGCGGCGTGGGCAGGGCGCTGGACCGGCTGGCGCAGTACTACATCAAGCTGGCAGAGAACACCTTTCCGATCATCGAGGTGGATGCCGGCCGCGAGATCGACGTGGTGATCACCAAGGGTAGCCGCATTGACCTCCCCGCGCCGCCGGGGCCGCGGTCCGCAGGCAGCGGCCAGGCCCGCACACCCCGAACCGAACGGAACCAGGAGGCTGGCGATGACGCTGACTACTGAACCCCTGCTGCGCCGGGCTGGCGTCAGAAGTCTGGCGGCTTGCTGGGTCACTTGTGTGACCACCTGCTGCGCCACCGCTGCAACCGCGGCGCCCGCCAAGCCTGAGAACCCAGAGACCCGGTTGCTGGCAGAGCTTCGCCGAGCCCACCCAGGGACCACGTTCTCGTCCGCCCAGACCACTGCGGTGCCAGGCCTGTACGAGGTCTGGATGAACGGCAACGTCGCCTATGTCTTTGCGGCCCGTCCGCGCTACTTCGTGTTCGGCCGGCTCTTCGACACCCGCACGATGACCGACCTGACTGCGCCGAAGCTGGCCCGGGCGAACAGCGCCCTCCAGCGGACCGCCTCGACCGATGGATCCCCGACACCCGCGGCTGCGATCGATCTGCGCCAACTGCCGCTGGCCGACGCATTGCACCGCGTCCGGGGCAGTGGCCGGCGCCAGCTGGTGGTTTTCAGCGATCCGGGCTGCCCCTTCTGCCGTCGGCTGGAAGAGGAGCTGGCGGGCATCGATGACCTGACGGTGCACACCTTCTTGCTGCCCTTCCAGGGCGAGGCGCTGCCCATCCAGCTGTGGTGCTCCGCCGACCCCCTGGGCAATTGGGATCGGCTGATGCACAATGGTCTGCCCATCGAGGACCGCTCCGCCCCGGCGGGAACACCGCGCTGCGATCACCCGATCGACCGCAACCTGGCCCTGGCGCGCCAGCTGGGCATCCGGGCCACCCCCACGCTGGTCTGGGCCGACGGCAGCCGCAGCGAAGGCCACCTGCCGCGTGAACGCATCGAGGCCCGGTTGAACAGCGCCGCCGCAGGCCCCAGAACCGCCCAGGAGCGCCAACCATGACGCCAGACGCCACCCCTGCGGTCACCCTGGTGATCGCCTCCACGGCCCTGCTCTGCGGCTGCGAGAGCCTGTCCGGGCTGGGTGGCGGCTCCCGCTATGCCTGCCAGGCTCCGGAGGGCGTGGCCTGCCAGTCGGTGTCGGGCACCTACGCCAACGTCGCCGCCACCGGCCGCGCGGCGTCTGCGCCCGATCCAGCTCCGGCAACGACAGCGGGGACGCGGGCTGCGCTCACCCGCACCGCAGCACCTGCAGTTGCGCCGGCCCCTCAGGCCACAACTTCCCCGCTGCGCTCGGCCTCGCGCGTGCTGCGCCTGTGGATCAAGCCCTGGGAGGACCTTGACGGGGACCTCTTCGACCAGGGTTATGTCTACGTCCAGGTGGACAGCGGGCTGTGGCTGCTGGACCACCTGCAGCGCAGCATCCGGGAGTCCTACGCGCCACTGCGCCCCCCGGTCACTCCTCCGGGATCACGCGAATCACGCGATGGGCCTGCCGCTGCAGCAGGTACTCCCCCCTCCCTGCAGAACCGACCGCCAGGGATCCAGCGCCGCGCTCCAGCAGGGACTGCGGACGCTCTGGATGACAACCCCTGAGGTGAACATGGCCGCAATCGCTTCATCTCAGCATCGGACAGGTCGCACCGACAACGCGGCGGGCCTGCTGGCCCGCCTCGGCCTGGGGGGTGAGGCGATGTCCCCGGCCGAGCAGTTCGCCACCTGGCTGCCCTACTCCGCCTACCTGGGCGCCGAGCGGCTGTTCGTCAACCGCGATGGCCTGGGTTTTCTGCTTGAGGTGATGCCGCAGTCCGGCGCCGACGATCGCATGGCCGAGGTGCTGGTGTCGCTGTACGCCAACTGCCCGGCGGGTGTCGGGGTGCAGTTGCACCTGTTCGCCTCCCCGCACATCCGCGAGCAGTTGCGCCGCTATGCCAACCTGCGCATCGAAGACGGCGACCAGGCCGAGCAGGCGCACCAGTGGGGGCGCCCGGCGCGCAACGACAACCTGTTTCGCAAGCTGGCACGCCAGCGGGTGGGCCACCTGCTGCATGGCGCACAGCATTCGCTGACCACCGGCTTCCACTACACGCTGCGGGATTTCCGGCTGATGTTGAGCGTCACCTGCCCGGTGGCGCTGGAGGCGGCTGCGGACCCGCAGCATCGGGAGGCGGTGCTGGCGCTGCGCGATTCGATGGCCTCCACGCTGCGTTCGGCCTCGCTGCCCAACCGGGTCTGCGATGCGGCCGACCTGATCAACTGGTGCGCCCTCTTCACCAACCCGGACCGCATCGCCCAGACCGATGCCCCGGACCTTCACTACGACGACGGCCGGGAGCTGCGCGACCAGATCGTCGACTTCGACACCATCCAGGACCCGCTGCCCAGCGGCCTGCGGCTGTGGAAGGAAGGTCGAGACGAAGCGCTGGAGCTGCGCTTCTATTCGATCAAGAGCTTTCCGGAACGCTTTGCGCTGTGGCAGATGGGCTCGCTGATCGGCGACCTGATGCAGCCGGCGCTGCAGTACAACGCGCCCTTCCTGCTGACGCTGGGGGTGCACATCCTCGACCCCAACGTCACCAAGTCGGTGGTGACGGCCAACCACGTGCGGGCGACCCAGAACGCCAAGTCGAAGATGGCCGACGTCATGCCCGACGTACGCAAGAAGCTCGACGACTGGACCGCCGCAGCCGACGCGATCGACACCGGCGGCAGCCTGGTCAGCCTCTACCACCAGCTGGCGCTGTTCACGCCCCCCGGCAAGGCGGTGCCCGCCCACGAAGCGGCCAACGCGATCTGGCGCGGCCGGGGCTTCCAGCTCAACGCGGACACCTACATGCACCGCCAGGCGCTGCTGGCCAGCCTGCCGATGACGCTGTCCGAGCGCTTCCACAAGGACCTGGCCAAGATGCGCCGGGTCTCGCGCAAGACCATGGCCAACGCCATCCACCTGGCGCCCCTGGTGGCGGAGTGGCGCGGCACCCGCACCCCGGCGCTGGTCTTCGGCGGACGGCGCGGCCAGCTGATGACGCTGGACATCTTCGACAACGACCTGGGCAACTACAACTTCGCGATCATCGGCGCGCCGGGCTCGGGCAAGTCGGTACTGATGAACGAGATGGCCTGGTCCTACCGCGCCATCGGCGCCAAGGTCTGGATGCTCGACCTGGGCCGTTCCTTCGAGAAGCTCTGCCGCAAGGCCGGCGGCACCTACATCGAGTTCAAGGCGGACGTCGACATCTGCCTGGACCCCTTCAGCCACGTCGTCGACATCCACGAGGACATCGACATGCTGGTGCCGGGCATTTCGAAGATGTGCTCGATGCAGCACCCGCTGGAGGAGGTCCAGTACAAGGCCATCTCGGCGATGGTGCTCAAGCTCTGGAAGTCCTACGGCCAGGAGCTGCGCATCACCGCCTTGCGCGACGCCTTCAAGGACGGCTCGATCGAAGAGCTGGGGCTCAACGGCGACCAGCGCATCAAAGACCTGGCCGTGATGCTCAACCCCTACGCCCGGGGCGGCCAGTACGCGCGCTTCTTCGAGGGGCACAACAACGTCGATTTCAGCAACGACTTCATCGTCATCGAGAACGAGGAGCTCAAGCGCCGACCGGACCTGCATGCGGTGGTCAACATCCTGCTGCTGCACCGCATCACCGGCGAGATGTACCTCACCCGCAACCGGCGCAAGGTGCTCTTCGTCGACGAGCTGAAGCAGCAGCTGGGCGACATCGGCGCCGACGATCCGGTCAAGGCCGCGGTGGTGGAGGAAGCCGCCCGCCGTGCCCGCAAGTACGGCGGGGCCCTGGGCACCGCCACCCAGAGCGCCGACGACTTCTACAGCTCCACCCAGATGGAGGCGGCTTTCAACTGCTCGGACTGGGTGTTCCTGCTGCGCCAGAAGCCCGAGTCCATCGAGATGCTCGACCGCAAGGGGCGGCTGACGATGGACGAGCCCAAGAAGCGGCTGCTGAACTCGCTGCGAACGGAACCGGGGGCGTTTTCTGAGCTGTACATCTCCTCGCCGGTGGGCGAAGGGGTGGCGCGCAACATCCTGGATCCGGCCACCCACCTGCTGTTCTCCAACAAGCTGGAGGACAACGCGCCGATCGATGAGCTGCGGGCGCAGGGGCTGAGCATCGACGAGGCCATCGGCGAGCTGCTGCGCCGGCGGGGGCATGTGGCATGAACGCGCCCTTGAGCACCAGCTTGCTCCAGAGACTGTGGCAGCTGATGCTGCCGACGCTGGTCACCGCCGCGGCCCTGTACGCCTACGACCGCTGGCAGGTTCAGCCGGCGCTGAAGCTGGCGGTGGTGGACGTGGGCGAGGTCTACCGCAGCAAGGAGGCCGAGTTCACCCGCCTGCTCACCCGAGCCGGCAGCGATGAGGAGCGGCAGCAGGCCCTGGAGGTGGCCCGCCACTTCGCGCAGCGCCTGCCGCAGGCCCTGGATGAGCTGGGCCGGGAATGCGGCTGCCTGGTGATGATCCGCTCCGCCGTGGTGGCGCCCTCCTCGCGCACGATCGACTTGACCGGGCGCCTGCGGGCCATGCTGGAGCGGCCATGAACGGGGCCATGCGCAGACTGCTTCGGCTGCGGGCCTGGTTGGCGCCACTGGGTGCACACCGCCGGGCCCTGACGGCGCTGCTGCTGATCTGGGTTCTGGCGGCGCTGCGTCTGTTCATCGATCCAAGCCCCCGCCTGCCCCTGCTGTTCAACGTCACGCCCAGCCTGCCGCACCACCTGGTCTGGCTGCGCCAGGACGGTACCGCATTGCGCCGCGGGGACCTGGTGGTCTACCGCTTCGAGGGTGACGCGGCCGCGGACCGCCCGGGGCTGCGCGGCCAGCCCTTCTTCAAGGTGCTGCGGGGATTGCCCGGCGACGTGGTCACGGTGTCGGGCCTGAGCGTCGCGTTGAACGGCGAGCCGATGGGAATGGCCAAGTCGCGCAGCTTCGATGGTCGCGCCCTGCATCCGATCGCAGCGGGGGTGATCCCGCCCGGGCACTTCTACGTGCAAGGCACCGGGCCGGACTCCTTCGACTCCCGCTACAAAGAGAGCGGGCTGGTGCGCGCCGACCAGGTGCTGGGCACGGCGGTGGTGCTGTTTTGAGGAGGCCGCATGAAGCCCTTCGGTCGGTTGGCTCTGCGCCGGACGTTCTGTCTCTGCAAACGGACCCTGTGTTTGCTGGGCTCGGTCAATACGGCCCTCGCAGCAGGCGCGGTGGGTCCAGCTTCCAACAGCGACCTCGGTGTGATCGGCCCCACCTACGCCATCAGCGAACCCCACCTGTTGGAGGAAATCCAGCACAAGCTGCGGGCCAAGGAGCGCAGCGGCGAGCTGCAGCGGCTGATGGAGGATGCGCGCCGTCGCGGCATCGCCACGGTGCGCAACCCTCCACCGGTGGAGGGTCTGCAGGCCACCCGGCAGGCGCGCAGCTTCCATGTGGACCCCAGCTTCGTGCTGGAGCGCAACCTCACCGATGTCCAGGGTCGTCTGTTGTTTGCAGCCGGCACCCGCAAGAACCCGCTGGAGGTGGTGTCGCTGTCCAAGCGGCTGCTGTTCTTCGACGCCCGCGATAGGCGCCAGCTCAACCAGGCGCAGCAGCTGGCCCGCCAGCATGGCGCGGGCCTCAAGCTGATCCTGACCGGCGGCTCCTACCTGGAGCTGATGAAGGCCTGGCAGGTGCGGGTGTACTACGACCAGCAGGGCACGCTGACCCGGCGGCTGGGCATCCGGCAGGTGCCGGCGCTGGTGTCGCAGGAAGGGCTGCGGCTGCGCATCGATGAGTTGGCGCTGCGATGAGAAACGCCTGGCTGCGTCCCCTGGCCATCGCCGTCCTCGCCGTTTGGATGCTGCTGGGCGAAGGGTCCAAGGTGCAGTCGGCCGACAGCCTGACCTGCACCGGCCGCTTCCCGAACCCGATCACCGAGATCTGCTGGAGCTGCATCCTGCCCATCAGCATTGGCAGCATCACGATCGCCAACATCGATGGACAGGAGGACATCGACAACCCGTCAAGCCCGGTGTGCAGCTGCGGCCTGCACCCGACGGTGGGGTTGTCGATCGGCTTCTGGGAGCCCGCCCGCCATGTGGAGGCGGTGCGCAAACCCTTCTGTCTGGCCGCATTGGGCGGGATCGACCTGGACCCGGGTCTCGCTGCGCCTGCGGCCGCGCGATTCACGCGCGCGGAGGGAGACGGGGATGGCGGCAGCTTCTACCAGGCGCACTTCTACGTGAACCCGGTGCTGTACTGGCTGGAGGTGATCACGGACTTCCCTTGTCTGGAGAAGGGCTCTTTCGACCTGGCCTACCTGACCGAGGTGGACCCGCTGTGGAACGACGATGAGCTGACATTGATCCTCATTCCGGAGGCGGTGCTGTTCGCCAACCCGGTGGCGGTGGCCGCCTGCGCGGCGGACTGTGTGGCGGCCACGGTGGGGTTTGGGATCGAGGCGCTGTTCTGGTGCGCCGGCTGCCAGGGCGGCGTCTACCCGCTGGACGGCCATGTGCCGTACCACATGGGTGGGGTGCGCACCGCGGAGCTGATCGCACAGCGCCTGACCGCCAAGATGCACCGCGAGCTGCTGGCCTGGGGCTGGCATGGTCACGCCGGGCTGTGTGGGCCGTACTTCCTGCCGACGATGGACAAGACGGCCTACAAGACCCAGCTCACCCACCCGGTGGCCAACACCGCCAAGGACGGTGGCCACTGCTGTCAGCCCTTTGGGCGCAGCACCGTCGTCTGGGGAGCAGGCAAGGAGTTTCCGGTGCGGGGGGAGGATTTTGCGTTCCTGCTGTTCAGGAAACGCAACTGCTGCCCGGGGTTCTGAGGAGAAGGCGATGGGCGCTGCGACGTTTCTGAAGTTCTCCACCCTGTTGGTCGGACTGGCAGCCTGGAGCTGCAGCTGGGCAGGAGAGCCCCCGGTCACGCCGGCCGACATCGAACGGGCCCGGCAACAACATCGCATGCCCAGCGAGGAAGAACTGGCCCGGGTGCCGATCCCCCGGACGCCCCGTATCGATGCCCTGCCACAGCCCGCCGCCCGAGCCCCGTTGGACCTGGAGGCGCTGGCCAAGGGCTTCGAGCTTCAACGCGGCCCCACGCCGACGGTGCAACCGAGAGGTCCCCGCCTGCTGGTCTTCATCAGCCTGGGGATGCCGAAGGCGTCGCTGCAACGGTTGGTCACCCAGGCGGCCCAGGCCCACGCAACGCTGGTGCTGCGAGGGCTGCACCAGGGTTCGATTCGGGAGACGGTGACGCGGATGCACGAGCTGATCGGCTCGCAGCGCGTCGCCGTCCAGATCGATCCGACCGCATTTGACCGGTATGGGGTGGTTCAGGTGCCGACGTTTGTGCTGGCGCGCGGAGGCAGGCCAGAGGCCGGATGCGTGGCAATGACCTGTGCGGTCGGGGAGCGGTTCGGGAAGGTGGCTGGGGATGTGAGTCTGGGGTATGCGCGCAGTGTGCTTGGGAGTTGGGCTGAAGTGCGATAGGGGACGGTATGGACGGCCATGACTTGTCTGTCCACCACAAAGCCATCCGGCGATCCGTCCGAGCGTCGCAGTTGCAGGCCCATCTCAGATGGATCTGGGCAGGGGTTCCCTAGGTGGACTCTGGCACCCACCCCGGCAGATTGATGTAGTAGCGCGTTGAGCGGCCACCACCCACCTGCTGGAGCAAGCCCAACGCCTCGAGGTCGATGAGTTCGCGCGACGCCGTCGCCCGCGATGCACCCGTGACGCCCTCGTACTTCTTCGTGCTCATGCCGCCGTCGAAACCACCCGGTCCGGCATCCAGCAGCAGGTTCATCACCTTGCGCTGGCGCTCGCTCAGGGTTGTGCGGCCGTGGTCCAGCCAGAAGCGGGCCTTCACGAGGGTGTGGTCCACCACCGTCGACGCCTCTTCGCAGGCGGCCTGCATTTGCTCAACGAACCAGCACACCCAGTGCGTCACGTCAGGGTCGCCATGCTGGGCGCGTTCCAGGTTGGCGTAGTAGTCGCGGCGACGATCGAGCAGGCGCTGGGATGTGCGGAACTGGCGACTGGCCTCGCCGCTGTCGCGGGCCAGCAGCAGGTCGACCAGCACGCGCCCGAGGCGGCCGTTGCCGTCCTCGAAGGGGTGGATGGTCTCGAACCAAAGGTGTGCGAGCGCAGCCCGGACCCAGGTGTCCGGTTCGCTGGCGGCGTTGAACCACCGTAGAAGGCGTTCCATCTCCTCAGGCACCCGGCCCGACGGCGGTGCCTCGTAGTGCACCTCCTCCCGTCCCACACGACCACTGACGATCTGCATCGGCTCGCCATGCTCGCGGTAGCCGCCGACGCGAATCTTCGTCATGCCCGAGTAGCCGGTGGGAAAGAGCGCGGCGTGCCAGGCGTGCAGGCGCTCGTGGGTGAGCGGGTCGTGGCAACGCTGGACCGCGTCGTCCATGATGTCGAGCAGGCCTTCCACGTTGCGCGGCGCGCTCGGCCCATCCTGCCGGCCCGTGCCCAGCCGCCGTGCGACCGAACTGCGCACAGCGGCCAGGTCCAGTCGTTCGCCCTCGATGGCCGAGGTGGCGAGCGCATCCTGGCTCCAGGCTTCCGCGGCCAGTTCGAGGCGCTGTTCGAAGCCCAGGACCGCCAGCTTGCCTTCGACCAAGCCCTGCGCACGCCGCGCCTTGGCCAGGACCTCACCGACACGAACGCGGTCGTACCGAAGATCGGGCCAGTCCGGGTGCTGCCAGAGGTAAGTGGATGCGCGGGCTTTCATGCGGTGAGGTGGAGATGAGTCGAATGTTCGTCATTATCGACTCAACATTTGAGCTGAATTCGAGGTCTATTCGACTCCAGAGTTGAAGCCGATCCGTCGCAGCCCGCCGTGGCGGGACATCACCGATCGTTGCCACGCAAGAGCCTGACCGCCATGGACAGCCTCCCCAAGGTCCGCTAGTGCAGTGTTCCATTCTGTTTCCCACTTAACCGGGAGTTGGCGCGAATGACCTTCTGCAAGATGTCGCGAGCGCTCTTGGTCCAGATGAACGGCTTGGGACTGGTGTTGTGATGCGCGACGTACGCCTTGATCGCCGCCTCCAGCTCGCCCACGCTGGTAAACACGCCGCGCCGCAGGCGTTCGGTGGTGATGTCGCGGAAGAAGCGCTCCACCATGTTCAGCCAAGACGCCGAGGTCGGCGTGAAGTGCATGTGGAACCTGGGGTGCTTGGCCAGCCACGCCTGCACCGCCGCGTGCTTGTGGGTGGCATAGTTGTCGGCAATCAGGTGCAGGGTCTTGCCCTTGGGCGTCTCGCGGTCGATCTGGCGCAGGAACTTCAACCACTCGGCGTGCGTGTGCCGCTGCTGGCACTGGCCGATGACCGTGCCGTCAAGCACGTTGAGCGCAGCGAACAGCGTGGTCGTGCCGTGGCGCTTGTAGTCGTGCGTCATCGTCTGCGCACGACCCTTCTTCATCGGCAGGCCCGGCTGCGTGCGGTCCAGTGCCTGCACCTGGCTCTTCTCGTCGCAGCACAGCACCAGGGCGTGCTCGGGCGGGGACATGTACAGCCCCACGATGTCTTCGAGCTTCTCGACGAACTTCGGGTCGCGCGAGACCTTGAAGCCACGCACCAAGTGCGGCTTGAGCCCATTGGCCTGCCAATGACGCATCACCGTGCTGGGGCTGACCTGCAGCACCGCAGCCATCTTGCGCGTGCTCCAGTGCGTGGCGGCCTCGGGCTGGCTTTGCGTGGTCAGCTCCACCAGCTTGGCCACGTCCACCTTGACCGGCGGTGCCCCGCGCGGCAGGTCCCGCTCGATGCCCGCCAGTCCGGACTTGATGTAGCGCTGGCGCCAGCGACCCGCCGTGATCCGGTCGATGCCCAGCTCCTGGGCGATCTGCAGGTTCTGCAGGCCTTGCGCGGCCAGCAAAACAATGCGCGCACGCTCGGCCAGTCGAACGCTGGTCGCCTTCGAATGCGCCAGCCGGATCAACTCAGCCTCCTCCTCTTGACTCAACTCGATCGCAGGGGCAACTCGCACTTCCTGGCTCCAACTCTGTCCGTAGTAGACCATTGGAGTCGTGTTGTTCAATTAAGTTGCTTCAACAATCAAACACTACACTAGAGGTTCGACGCTCCAGTGGGTTGACGCCAGCGACCTGTACATCGGAACCGAAGCGCGATTCCTGTGGGGTGACTGACCGCAGGAGCCGCGCCGCGAACGCGTGACCGCTCCCAGCTCACTTCCACGCCACCGGCTGTGGCCTGGCTCTTTCGACCCGGACCTGCAGCGTCGCCGACAGACTGGATGCAGACCGTCAGGATGCGAGGGCCAAAGGCGGCGGGCGCCGATACCTGCCTTTGGCCACCTCGCCGGGCGAAAGACCGCTGTACCCCAACGGACTAAACCAGGCATCTGACGACCAGGATTGGTAGCCGCAAAGCAGCCATTGGCGAGGGGGGCGCGCGGCTGGCTGAGTCAGCGCCGCCAGCCGCTACTTGAACTCCAACCAAAGGCTATACAGACGTCCGAAAGCGTTGCTTCATGCGGCATCGACCCAAGCCTGGGTCAGGTCGTCCACGGTGCGGCGGGCATCGCGGTCAGCACCATGTCCAGCGAGCCGCGCTTGACCTGCGCCGCCAGCACGGGCGACGTCACCACCGTGAGTTCGAGTTCCAGCTCCCGGTGCATGCCTCGCATGCGCTGAATCCAGTCGATCAGCCGGGAATGCTGCACCGACTCGATTGCGCCAACTCGCAGCGACACCGGGCGCGCGCTGCCGCCGCCCATCTCGGCCTTGGCCTCGCGCTGCAACTGCAGCAGCCGGCCGGCTTAGTCGTGGAAGCGCGTGCCGGCGGCCGTGAGGCGAATCTGCTTGTCGCGGCGGTCCAGCGGCACGCCCAGCTCCGCTTTCAGTGCGGCGATGCGGCTGGACATGGCCGACTGCGTGATGAACAGCTTCTCCGTCGCGCGCGACACGCTCTTGAGCGCCACCACACAGCGGAAGGCTTCGACAAAGCGCAGGTTCATGTGTGGAGAGCCCCCGGTGCCGGCCGCGGCTGCGGCCGCCCGCGTTTTACCAGCCGCGGACCCCGCCCGGCTGGCGTGTGATGCACGCGGAGCACGCGAGCCCGAGGTCCGGGCCTCACGCGAACCGTTTGATGCAGGGCAAGGTCTGGCTCTTGCGGAAATGGGCAATTTTGATAGCGTGGGCAGTCATCCCTGACAGGGTCCGGTGAGACTGCGCGGGAGGCCGATGGACCACGACGAACTCGCGCGCCAAGTGCGCGAAGCGCTCGTATACGCCGAGTTGATCTGGAGCCGCTATCGCGACCACGGCGCGGCAGCGGACCTGAAGGCGGCGACGCACACCTATCGCAAGATCCTGGCCGACCCGACTGTCGCTGCGGAATTCCCGGCCGCGGTCCAGTCGGCACAGGCGAATCTGGCCCTGGCGCTGCTTGATGTGCACGCACTGACCGGCGAGCCGCGCTGGCTGGACGAGGCGATCGACCTGACCGACGCTGCCCTGGCGCTCGAGCCGGATGCGGCCGCCGCGCCGGGTGGCACCCCGGCGGCGACAGGCCACGAGGGCCGGATGGCGGTGCTGAACACGCGCCATGTCGCGCTCATACGGCGCCACATGGCCACGCGATCGAAGGCCGACTTCGCCGCGGCGGACGCCGCGGTGGCCGCGATGAAGCAGCTGGCCCCGGACTCGCCGCTGGTGCGCATCAACGGCGGCAACCAGGCCATGCTGCGCTTCGACGCCACCGGCGCCATCGACGCACTCGACGATGCCATCGCCGACTACGAGCGCGCGGCGGAACTCGCCACGCCCGCGGAGCGGCTGCAGGCGCTGGGGGCACTGGCCGGTGCGCTGGTCGAGCGCCACGGCTTGTACCGATCGCTCGATGACCTCGCCCGCGCCTACTCCGCCGAGCAGGAGGTGCTGGCAGCGCTGCCTGCGGATTCGCCGCTGCACGCGCAGCACAGCATGGTACTGGGCAACATCCTGCTGGCGCGGCACGAGGCCGACGGCAACCTGGAAGCGCTCGACGCGGCCATCGACACCTACGACCGCCTGACCGCGCTGGACAAGGCGGAGTCGCGCAACCAGTTGCAGAACGTCGGTTATGCGCGATTCCTGCGCTACCGCCACCGGCGCGACGTGCGCGACCTGGAACTCGGCATCTTGGCCTGCTCGCAGGCGATCACCGGCGACGACGAGAAGAGCCCGCCGCAAGCCACCCCCGGCCGGCTCACCAACCTGGCGCTCGGCCTGGGCGAGCGCTGGCGCCTGAAGGGTGACGCGGCCGACCTCGCGCTGGCGCGGCAGTGCTTTCGCGGTGCGGTCGCCGATGGGTTGAGCGTGCATCCGAAGGTGGCCTTGAACGCCGCCGTCGACTGGGGCGCGCTCGAGTCCGAAGCCGGCGAATGGGCGGCCGCGCACGAGGCCTACCAGGCGGGGATTTCTGCGCTGCAATCGCTGTTCGAAGCCGGTGTCGGGGGCGATGCTCAGGAGGTCTGGCTGTACGAAGGCCGTGGCTTGGGCCCGCGCGCGGCCTACGCCGCCGCGAAGGCGGGCGAGCCCGTGGCCGCCGCGCTGGCCATTGAGCGCACACGCGCTGTGGCGTGGACACGGGCGCTGCGCCTCGACACCGCCGATCTCGACCGGGTAGCCGCCGTCGACGCTGCGCTGGCCCGGCGCTATCGCGAGGCGGCGGCGCGGCGTCGCTCGGCCCGGCCGCAGGACGCGGTGGCGGCCGCACGCGAGCTGGCCGCGGTCATCCAGGCGGTGCGCCAGCGGCCCGGCCTGGAGCGCTGGCTGGTGCAGTCCACCCTGGCAGACCTCGAAGCGGCGGTCGGTGAGCAGCCAATCGTCTACCTGGCTGCGGCCGATGGCGCAGGCGTGGCGCTGATCGCGACCCGCGCCGACGAGGGCTTCCACGTCGACGTGCTCTGGCTACCCGAGCTGACCGACAAGGCTGTCCGCGAGCGGCTGCGCGGACCCGACGGCGCTGGCGAACTCGGAGGCTACCTGGCGCTATACGAGGCCTGGATGCACGCCAACGATGTCGCATACGAGGCCGCGACCGAGGCCTGGTCGGCTGCGCTCGACGGCCTGATGCGCTGGTACTGGGACGCCGCGATCGGCCCGCTGCTGGCCGCGCTGCCGGCCGGCACCGAGCGGGTGCAGCTGGTGACACCGGGCGCCCTGGGATTCCTGCCGCTGCATGCGGCCTGGGTCGAAGATCCGGCGCGCCCCAGCGGCCGGCGCTATGCGCTCGATGTCGTGGCATTCAGCTCGGCGCCCAATGCCGTGGTGGCGGCCATGGCCGCAAGCGCAGCCCTGCGCTGCGAATCCGCAGCACCGTCTCTTCTGGCAGTCGAGAACCCGCTAGTGTAGTGTTTGATTGTTGAAGCAACTTAATTGAACAACACGACTCCAATGGTCTACTACGGACAGAGTTGGAGCCAGGAAGTGCGAGTTGCCCCTGCGATCGAGTTGAGTCAAGAGGAGGAGGCTGAGTTGATCCGGCTGGCGCATTCGAAGGCGACCAGCGTTCGACTGGCCGAGCGTGCGCGCATTGTTTTGCTGGCCGCGCAAGGCCTGCAGAACCTGCAGATCGCCCAGGAGCTGGGCATCGACCGGATCACGGCGGGTCGCTGGCGCCAGCGCTACATCAAGTCCGGACTGGCGGGCATCGAGCGGGACCTGCCGCGCGGGGCACCGCCGGTCAAGGTGGACGTGGCCAAGCTGGTGGAGCTGACCACGCAAAGCCAGCCCGAGGCCGCCACGCACTGGAGCACGCGCAAGATGGCTGCGGTGCTGCAGGTCAGCCCCAGCACGGTGATGCGTCACTGGCAGGCCAATGGGCTCAAGCCGCACCTGGTGCGTGGCTTCAAGGTCTCGCGCGACCCGAAGTTCGTCGAGAAGCTCGAAGACATCGTGGGGCTGTACATGTCCCCGCCCGAGCACGCCCTGGTGCTGTGCTGCGACGAGAAGAGCCAGGTGCAGGCACTGGACCGCACGCAGCCGGGCCTGCCGATGAAGAAGGGTCGTGCGCAGACGATGACGCACGACTACAAGCGCCACGGCACGACCACGCTGTTCGCTGCGCTCAACGTGCTTGACGGCACGGTCATTGGCCAGTGCCAGCAGCGGCACACGCACGCCGAGTGGTTGAAGTTCCTGCGCCAGATCGACCGCGAGACGCCCAAGGGCAAGACCCTGCACCTGATTGCCGACAACTATGCCACCCACAAGCACGCGGCGGTGCAGGCGTGGCTGGCCAAGCACCCCAGGTTCCACATGCACTTCACGCCGACCTCGGCGTCTTGGCTGAACATGGTGGAGCGCTTCTTCCGCGACATCACCACCGAACGCCTGCGGCGCGGCGTGTTTACCAGCGTGGGCGAGCTGGAGGCGGCGATCAAGGCGTACGTCGCGCATCACAACACCAGTCCCAAGCCGTTCATCTGGACCAAGAGCGCTCGCGACATCTTGCAGAAGGTCATTCGCGCCAACTCCCGGTTAAGTGGGAAACAGAATGGAACACTGCACTAGTGTCGGCGCAGCACGACCTGCCCTGCGCCGCCTTCGAGGTGCACAGCGCCGCCAGCCGGTTCACGAACACCACGCTGCTGCGCGGCGCCCAGGCCACGCGCGAGCGCGTTCTGGCCGCCTTGCCGCAGGCGTGGCTCGTTCACTTCTGCTGCCATGGCGACGCCTACACCGACAACCCCCTGGCCAGCGCGCTGCACCTGGCGGCCAACCGGCCCTTGACTCTGGCCTCGCTGCTCGACACGCGGCTGGAGCGCTGCCGGCTGGTGATGCTCAGCGCGTGCGAGACGGCCGTCATCGGCACGCAGCTGATCGACGAGACGATCAGCCTGCAGAGCGCACTGCTGCAAGCCGGGGCGGCAGCGGCCATCGCCACCGCCTGGGCGGTCTACGACACCAGCGCGGCGCTGCTCGTGGCGCGCTTCTACGCCGAGTGGCGCGGGCCGGATGCACATCCACCGCACCGCGCGCTGCAGCTGGCGCAGCAGTGGCTCCGGGACTCGACGAACGACGAGAAGCTCGAATGGCTAGAGCGCAACGCGCCGGCCGCCGAGCTGGCGCCACTGCTGCGCGACGAACTTCGGCAGGCGGTGCGCGAAGCGGGCGCGGGCGGGCGCAGCCATGCGGCACTGCTCCACTGGGCCGGCTTCGCGTATGCCGGTGCCTGACGGCGGCTTTGCCAACGGCATGCTACCGGGACCCTGTTTGAAGTCCCCGGTATCTCGACGCCCGCCGTGCGGTGCGATATGCTGACCCGGTGGCGACCGACACCTGCGCGATCATCATCGGCATTGATGGCTATGCCTTCGCACCGCTGACCTCCGCAGTCAACGATGCCGTGGCGCTGCGCGACGAACTGACCGCGCCCGGCCCCGGTGGAACGCCGCCGCTGGTGGCGGCTGCCGACGTGACCTTGCTGGCCAGCCCCGGCCCCGGCCAGCCGGCCCCGCCGGGCAGCCGGCCGGCCACGCGCCGCGCAATCCTCGACGCGCTGAAGGCGCACTACGAATCGCCGGCCGCGCGTCGCCGGCTCATCTTCTACTTCGCCGGGCATGGCATGAGCGCCAGCCGCGACGGCCGGGTGCGCGAGGCGCTGCTGCTGGCCGCCGATGTCGAGTCGCCCACCGATGGCGAGCACATGATCTGCTTGGACGACCTGCTGGCGCTGTTCGCCGAGCGCGGGCCGCTTGAGCAGCTCTGGCTCGTCGACGCCTGCCGCGACATGCCCTACGAGCGCCGGCCCCGCGGCTACGACGTGAGCTGGCCCGAGGAGCCGCCGCAGGCGCCGCGCGCGCAGTTCGCCATGCATGCGGTGGGCGCGGGCGGCAAGGCCTTGTCTGCGCAGGGTGGCCACGGGCGGTTCACGCACCTGCTGCTGCGCGGGCTGCGCGGCACCGGCATCGCCAATGAGCCGGTGCCGGGGCGTGGCCGTTGCGTCACGGCCGACTCGCTGTTCAATTACGTGCACCGGCACGTCTTGGCGTCGCTGCGGGGTTGGGACGAGTGGACCCGCACCGTGCAGGTGCCGGAGTCGCGCAGCCGCGGTCCCGCGCTCGCGCCGTTGCGCGAGGTGCCGCCTCCGCCGCCGCGCGAGTTCGTGGTAAAGGTCGAGCCCGAGGCGGCGCAGCCGGCGGTCGATCTGGCGCTGGAGATTGAGCTGGGCCTGCCGGTGCCGGGCTGGCCGCCGAAGGCGCCCGCGCGCCAGTACGAACTGCGCGCGGCCCTCAAAGCGGGCATGACGGAGCAGGGATGGGGCACGCCGAAGCCTCAACTGATGGTCGTCGACCTGCGGGAAGAAGAATCAGCCACGGTCGAGGTGCCGCGCAGCGGAGGCACCGTCATGACGCGCGGTGGCGGGCCGCGGCCGTCCGCGGCGGCTGCCGCACCGGCCGTGACCACCGGCGAGCGCGGCATCGCACGGGCGGAGATCGCGCACAGTGCGGCGCCGGCCCGGCGGCCGTTGCGTCGTAGTGGTGGTGGCACCGGCGTCGCGCCGACGACGGCCACGCTGCGCGTGGAAGCGTCCGACATCCAGGCCCACGTCCGGCTGCGCCTGTCCCGGCATCCGTTCACGCTGATCGAGCGGGCGCAGCCGAACATGGACCTGACGGTCGCGCCCGGCGCCTGGGACGTGCAGGTGATGCTCGGAGACGAGGTCATCAGCGCGGCCCGCGTGCTGCTGGCCGGGGGCGAGCGCGGCGTCGTCACGGCGGTGGCCCAGATCACGCCGGCGCTGGCCAGCCTGCTGCCGCAGCGACCCGCCGGCGCCGTTGACGAGCGGCCCACGAGCGTGATGCCGTCGGAAACCATCGGGCCGATGCAGGGCGCGGTGCTGCCGACCCTGCTGCCCTTGCTGGCGCTCAAGCCGTTCGACCACGACGGCGTGCTGCTCCGCCAGTTTTCGCACCTGCAGATTCCGCAGCGCGGACCCTGGCCGCCGCCATCGGACGGCGAGCCCCGGTGCGCGATCGCGGTGGCGCTCGACGGCGAGCTCACGCCGGGCCGCCACACCGACGTCCGCGCGGCGGCGCGTGTCTGGGCTTCGCCGGACCGGCGGCTCGCGCTGTATGCGACGGACGGCAAGCCGCCGGACGAGGGCGTGGACATCTTCGTCTCGGGTACGCGGCTCAACGTGGCCGCGCCCGGGGTACCCGGCGGCGTGACCGCGATCGGGGTGATTTCGTGGCCGAGCGGGGTGACGCAGGTTTCCGTGGGCATCTACCGCCTACCGCTCGGCGTGGCCTGGGACGCGCCCAGTGCCCCTGGCGGACCCGGATTTCCGCCCGGTCGGATCGCGCGCGCGCTCGCGATCGCGGTCCCGTGGTTCCGAGCGGGCGCCGATCTCGACACGCTTCGCGGCCCGGAGCTGATGGAGATCGCCTACGGCAAATGGATCGATCCGGTTCTGGGGCTGATCGCGCATCACGCCTTGCACGAAAGCCGCCGAGCGGCGCGGCCGGGCGACCCGGCGCCGGTCGAGATGCTCGGCACCATCCAGCGCAACCTGAGCCAAGCGTTCGGCGCGCTGCCCGACTGCCTTGTCATCGCCGCCGTGCGCCAGGATGCCGACGCGCAGCAGGCGGCCATGGCGCGGCTGCTCGATGACCGCAGGCTGCGCCAGCCCGTGCTGGTCGCATCGCTGGCGCTGCTGGCCGAGGCGGCGCGGCGCGCGGGGCGCATGGATCACTGGTCAATCGACCGGCTCGACCGCATCGCGCCGGGCGAAGTGTTCAACGTCGTCGTCACCACGCCCTGACGACGCTCACCCGAAGGAAGGAGAACGACGTGGCCTTGTTCGACTGGATCGAGAACCTCTTTCGCGAGCGCAACAGCCAGATGGCCTGGGGGCACATTCCGTCCGAGCGCATCGTCGGTGGCGGGCCGCAACCGGCCTACGTCGCCAACGACGACTACGTCGTCGTGCGCCTGGGCTCCATGTACCTGCGCGACAGCCGCGAGCTGTGGCTGAAGCTCTCGCCGCTGGTGCACAGCGCCGTGGGCTTGAAGGGCCTGCGCGAGCCCCGCAGCGAGACGGCGATCATCGGCCCGGCTCAGTTCGGCGACTTGGCCATGGCCTCGGCCGATCGCTCGGTGGTGCTGAACCAGCGCCTGGCGGGCCCGGCCGTGTGGCGCGGTGGCGATCTCGAACTGGCCGTCGGGCTGTTCGCGGTGCCCAAGGACCAGGCCGCCACGGCGTTGCTGGGCACATTGAGCCAGCTGGCGGCGCTGGGGATCCCCGGCCTGCAGCAGGGGCTGGACATCGCCAAGATCGTCAAGGAAGGGGTCGAGGGCTTGATCGGCCTGAACGGCACGCGGCCGGTGCTGGGCGTGAAGGTCGCGCTCAGCGACACGCAGGCCGCCGGGCCGGGGCACTTCGTGGGCATCGCCGCGCCGCAGGCGGAGGTGCCCTTCGACCAGTTGTGGCTGAAGGATGGCCGCCTGCACAGCGGCCCTTCGGCGCAGCAGCTGAAGGTGTACGAGGAGCACGACCACATCGTGATCGGCGTCGAGCGCGGACAGCCGCGGCAGGACTGGCGCGGGTTGCCGTCGCTGACGCCGCACGAGGAGGCCTTCAACGACGTGCTGAAGGACACCACCGCCGCCGCCGACGACCTGCGCACCCGGCTGAACACCGCCTTCAGAGCGTTCGATGGCGCCTTGTTCGCCGAGGACGGGCTGACGAACCCCGACAAGTCGCGCATCCGCGGCGAGGTGATCGTCAGCCTGCAGGAGCGGCTCAAGCGCATCACCAATCCCCTCGGCGCACCGGCAATCGAGACCCGATCAATCGGCGGCCGCACGCGGCGCCAGGTGGCGGCCCCCGGTTTCGATTTCCTCGACGTGGGCGACCTGCCGCTGGGTACAGACATGACCGCGCTGGCCAAGACCGGCGAGGCGCCTTTCTAGGGCCGGGCACTTCTGCGAGCCCTGTTCGCGCGAATCGGCGTTCAGGTCCTGCCGGAGGTGCGGCACGCGATTCCGTTGTCGTGCAGCGCCTGCCAAGCCGCGAGGTGGACCGCGTGGCGCACGCGCAGGCGCTTGTCCAGGGAGTCGACGAACGCTCGGATCTCAAAGTCGAGTGAGGAGTGAGCTTTCACGCATGCCCACGAAGTAGACGCTCGGCGCTGGCGTGGGCTGGATGTCGGCATGGCCGCGCACCGCTTCGAGCAGCAGCTGATGCACCCTCGCGATGTCGGAGCCGTGGGCCGCGCCCACCGGCAGTAGCAGCCGTGTGCTCTCGTCCGGCCCGGTCCAGTTCACCACCCGTTCGGTGATGAAATCCTTGTTCGGGATGAGCAACGCTGGTTGGCGGCGCAGCGCAGAACTGCCGCTTGATGACCCAGCTACGCACTCCGATTCAGAGGGGCAACCTCAAACTCCGCGCTCACCTCGGTGGCGTACTGCTCGGCCAGGAAGCCCTGGATCTCGCGCACCGTCATGCCTCGCGCGTACAGGGCCACGATCTTGTCGTCGAACCCGGTGAAGCGCCGCTCGTGCTTGGGGATGAGCAACGGCTCGAAGCTGCCCTCCCGGTCGCGCGGCACATCAATGCGCAGCGGGCCGGTCTCGGTCAGCACGGTCTTGCCGGTGCTGCCATTGCGGTGGTTATCCGCCGTGGCAGGCTTGTCGCCCCCAGGCGCGTAGCCCAGGTGGTGGCTGAGCTCGCCGCCCAGCACGCGCTCGATCAGCGCCTTCTTGAACGCCATCGAGACGTCCTGGATAGCCTTGGCGGTCATCGGCCCTTGGACAAACTGGTCAAGCAGTTCCTTGGGGATCTCGGCAACGCAGCCGACTTGGCGGCTATGGCCGCGTTCTTCGCTCTCGTCTTGCTTGGCATACATGCTCCGTCTGGTCATGCTATGCCTCACACACAAGATTCCAGGCAGGCTCAGGCGCTTCAACTCGAGGTCCCGCGATCTTTCGTCAGCGGCACGTTTAATGTCCCGCCCCTTCTCTTCGGCCTGCCTTCGCAGATCCTGCTCCTTGTCTATGCGCGACTTTTCTCTCTGGTACTCGAAAACAAGCAAAGAGACCGTCGTGCCAAAGACAGCGACAACACCAAGTTGAAGAACCGCCTTTGCGATCTCGGCGGCAAGCGGTACGCCTGGGTATCGACTGTCGATTACGACCAGAACGCTGAGGCTGCAGACAAACAGGAGCAGAAGTAAAGGCGGCAATTGACGAGCCATACAGGTGCTCCGCTTGAGAGATGAGGGTGTGAGTCCAGTCGAAGTACATCGCTGAGTCGGTGACCCGCGAAGGTCCCAACAGGCGTTCGGGGCGGAAGTGAACGCGGCCTTCACACCCGCTGCGCAGCGTATCGCAAGCGCGAGCAGCGTCAAGGTCACGTGCTGCGCCCGGCCTCGACCCCGCTTGCACTGTGACCGGTCGCGTTTTTTGGGATATGTTTGTGAGCGCGAACGGGCTCCCTCCATTGCAACGATGACGGCTTCGGGGAATTCGAGGCAAGGCATGTCGCTGGAGAGTTGAGTTGACTCAGATGGATCGTTCGTCGAGACTTGCGTGGACAAACTAGCAGGGATCCCGTGAGTCTCGTCATCGCCGGTCGCATCGCTCCCATGTCAGCGGCCGCGCCGGTAGCCGGCGGCGAGTCGGCCAGTTTCCGCGGCCGAGTCTGCATCCGCGACGATGGCACCATCGCCGCCGTTCAGACCACTCGCCAAAAGCTGCCGCCTGGCTTCGAAACAGCACGCTCCGTCGACGTGGGCACCCGGCTGGTCGTACCAGGCTTCATCGACCTGCACAGCCACCTGGCCTACGCGCCGCTGCCGTTGTGGGTGGAGGCGGGACGCACCACACCGTTCCAGCACCACGACATCTGGCCAGCCCGACCCACCTACGCCGCCGAGGTCACCTGGCCCGCGTATGCCTTCGTCACCGCATCGCCCGCAGAACTGCTGGCCTACGCCGAGGTGCGCAGCCTGATCGGCGGCACGACCAGCATCCAGGGCTCGCCGCCCAGCAACCGGCCGCTGGACGGCTGGCTGGTGCGCAACGTCGAGGACGAGACCCTGGGCAAGACGATTCCACGTACGCGCGTGCTGTCGTCGACGCTGACGCTGGACCCGCAGCAACTCGGCAAGCGCGCCGACGATATGCGCGCGGGCAGCAGTTTCATCTACCACTGCGCGGAGGGCCGGCGCGGGTCGATGGTCGCGCGCGAGTACGAAGGCCTGCGCAATGCAGGTTGCCTGCAATGCAACCTGGTGGCCATCCACACCAATGCCCTCGAGGCTGGCGCGTATGGCGCGTGGCAGCAGCCCGGTGCCGTGGTGTGGTCGCCGTTCTCCAACCTGTGGCTGTACGGCGAGACCACCGACGTGCCGTCTGTGCTCGCGCAAGGCATCGGCGTGTGCATCGGATCGGACTGGGGCCCTTCGGGCACGCGAAACGTGCTGGGCGAATTGAAGGTGGCCGCGCTGGTGGCGCGCGCGTCGGGATGGGGCTTGTCGAACTTCGACTTGGTGAAGATGGTCACCGCGACGCCGGGCGACGCGCTGGCGCGCGCCTGGGGCCGCCAGGTGGGCCGGCTGCAGCCCGATGCGCTGGCCGACTTGGTCGTGATCAACACGTCGTCGGGCCGGGTCGATCCGTTTGACACCATCGTGGCCGCCACCGAGATGGATATCGACCTGGTGATGGTGGGCGGCAAGCCCCTTTGCGGTACGCCCGCGTTGATGGCGAACGCCGGCGCCACGGGTACCAGCCGTCTCGACGTGCGCCACGAGCGGCGCGCCCTGGCGCTGACGCGCTTCGACACCGGAGCGGCGTGGAGCTTTGCCGACGTGCTGGCGCGAATGGCCGAGGTGCGCGCCGATCCTAAGAAGGAAATCGAAGCCGCGCGCCGCAATGCCGTGGCGGGCGTGGCGGCCGGCGGCCCGCCCGCCTTCAGGCTGGCGCTGGACATGCCCACCGGCCGCGTGCCGGTTGGCGGCCTGCCGCGCGACCTGGGCAAGATCGTCGTGCCGCCCATCCAGCCAATCGCCCACGACGCAGCGTTCTTCGACGCGCTGGTCGGCCGCGGCTTCCACGGCGGCTTGCTGGACGGGCTGCGTACCTACTACGACGTGTGAAGAATCCAAGTCCTATGGCCAGCGCCCGACCCTCGCCCCTGATCGATCCCGCCCAACGCGGCCGGCTCCTAGCCGACGTGGTGCGGCCGCCGGCGCGGCAGCGCCCGGCCGCTGGCGCGCCGGCACCCTCGCTCGGCCTCGACGGCGGCGCCCGCCTGCGCGTGGTCGATGCGCTGCTCGCGGTGCTGGGTGGCGCGTACTGCCACCTGGTGCAGAAGCGCGCCGCCTACGCAGTCGATCCGGTGCAGGCGCTGACGCTGCTGCGCGCACGCACGAGTGTGCTGTCCGACGCCGAGTTCCATCTCGCCGTCACCGGCATCGTCGCCGGCCTGCGCGACGCCCACACGCGCTACGCCGGCCCGCAATCCTTGCAGGGGCAGGTCGCGATGCTGCCATTCTTGGTGGAGCAGTACGGACCGCACAGCAACCCCACGTTCATAGCGTCGAAGGTCGGGCCGGCCGAGTTGATCGGTGACGCGCGTTTCGTGCCCGGCGTGGAACTGCACATGCTGAACGGTGTGCCGTTCGCGCGCGCGGTCGACATCTACGCCGACCGCCAGACTGGTGGGCGGCCCGACGCGCGCCGCGCGCGCGCCCTGGAATCCTTGACTTTGCGGCCGCTGCAGTTTGAGCCGCCACCGGACGAGCATTGGGTGGACGTGGGCTTCCGCACCGCACGCGGCGCGCACGCGGAAGTGCGCATCCCGTGGCGCGTGATTGCACCCGGCGCGGCGCCTTCCGCCATCTCGCCCGGCTCGCATGCGAGCCGCTGCATCGCTGCAAGCCCGGCGGGCGAACAGGCGCGGCGCGCCAAGAAACTGCTGTTCTCTACACACCTGTGGCAGTCTGAGGGCCGCGCCCGTGGCGCCGCTTCAGCGGCGGCGGCGGCGCCGGACGACGGCTGGCTGCCCACGCCGTTCCAAGACACGCTGGCAGCGCGCCCAGTTCGTGTACCGGGTGTCGGCGAGATCGGCCTGCTGCGTGTGTGGAGCTTCGACGTCGACGACGACGACGCATTCCTGGCGGAGGTTGTGCGGCTGCTGGCACTGCTGCCGCAGCGCGGCCTGGTGATCGACTTGCGTGGTAACCCCGGCGGCCTGATTTGGGCCGCCGAGCGCATGCTGCAGCTCTTCACCGACCGTCCCATCGAACCCGTGCGCTTCAGCCTCGTGTCGTCGCCGCTGACGCGGGCGATGGCGTCGAGCCCGTTCAACCGGCTGGAGTTCGAGGCCTGGGAGGCGTCGCTCGCGCTCTCGGTGTCCACCGGCGAGCCTTACTCGCAGGCCTTGCCGATCACCGAGCCTGAGTGGTGCAACGACCTCGGCCGCGCCTACCCTGGTCCGGTGGTCTGTGTCGCCGACTGCAACACCTACTCGTCGGGCGACCTCTTCGCCGCCGGCTTCGTCGACAACGAGATCGGGCCTCTCGTGTGCGTGGGCGAAGCGACGGGCGCGGGTGGCGCGAACGTCTGGACCCATTTCGACCTGCGCGAAGCTCTAGACAGCACCGCGTTCGCGCTGCCCGAGTTGCCCCACGGCATCGGCTTCACGCTGGCAATCAGGCGTGCGACGAGGGCGCGGGCGTCGGCAGGCCTGCCGATTGAAGACCTGGGTGTACGGGGTGTGCCGTACGTGATGACACGCGACGACCTGCTGGGGGGCAACCAGGACCTGATTGCGTTCTGCGCGCGGTTGTTGGGTAGTTGAAGTTGCTCCCCGGGATCAGGTCGGCCACTCGAACAGTGAATCTTTTTTGGTGACGTCGATCAGGATGCCGTCGATGTCGCTCTTCAGGAGCGCCTTCAAAGCGGTCTCGAGGTTTGCCTGTGTCGCAGCATCCTTACCTCTGGCTTTCAGCGCCGCCCGGTTGTACTTTCCGAACTGGCCGTACAGTCCGCCGGCTCTTTGGAGGATGCGGTGCTGGGCGGTGGAAAGCGGCTTGTCGTTGCTAACGTTCTGAAGGTCCTTGAGTCGCTCCGACGTGAAGAGAAGTAGGAGCAGGTGCGCCAAACGTCCCTGCTCTTCGTCGTCAACAAGCGACTTTTCTGCAGTCACAGCAGTCGTGGAGAGCAATCGCGCGTAGGCCCTTTGCATCAAGGCGATGAGACCGCTTGGACTGTTGATGTGAACGTCCAGCAGGGACGCCACAAGCGCCTCACGAGCAAATAGCCTCAGGATTGAGGACTTGGTGTCAATGACACCACCCGTTGCCAGGGACGGAGCCCCGGTGACACCTTCGATGAGATGAAGCCACTTGCTCCAGCCAGGTTCCGTATCTCGCGTGATCTTTTGCTTCATTTCCACAATACGGTCGCACGCCTTCTCGGCCTGCGCATGCCAAGTTTCGATGCCGTACCAGGAGGCCACTGTCCAACGTGCTTGAAGAAGAATCGCGCGCCGACCAACAATCCACTTCTTCGACGCTGTGTCGTATCGCCAATCCATCGCGGCAGCGACTGCATCCTTGGCACGGGCGTCCGCATTCAGCGGTACGGTAGGGTCCGCGCCGAAGTACGGTTCGCCAGGCGGCTTAGGAACCTTGGCCTGGATCCGTTCCGGCTCAGCACCGCGTGAAAGACGATAGAAGATGTGCTTCGTGTGGAGGTCTGTGGGATCGATCCCGAAGTCAGTGACGGGGATGGCTGACGCGAGACTGAGCGCAGGCTGGTCGGTTCCGCCCACCAAAGTCTTGGTGACTGTCGAGATGTTCGACGGCGGCGCCTCACCTGCCGAAAGGCGAAAGCGGTTGCCAGCCGGACCCACACTGGGAAATTCAATTTTCAGTGCGACCACGGGAGGGACGGCCGCCAATGCGATAGCGTCGACGTTGAATGTGAAGCCTGCGAGCGTCGCAGGTCGGCGCGGTCCGTTCAGATCGTTGACCCAGCGTTGGGCCACGATGGCTGGCGTGTCGCCGGGCATGAGTTGGGTCTGCGGCCCGGCCGGCGCACCTGTGACGAAGGTCCATCTCACTGAGCCAAGCGAGACGGAACTGCCGGGCATTGGCGTAGCGTCGACGCGCAGAAAGCCCGCGGCCTTCGTTTGCGCCGTTGCTGCGCCTTCGCGCGCGATTTCGTACCCTAGTCCACGAACGATGAGGTCGAAATAGGCGTCCGACAGGCGCTTCAGTCGATTGAAGAGCGCCTGCCCTTCGGTGCCGGGCGCCGTCCATTGGAAGAACCCGACCGAGAACACACCTCCGTCCGCCGCGTTGCCCGCGTCCAACTTGCCTTCGATCCCGCCAAACACCGTTGCGATCCGGGCCCATTGGTCGGTCCTGGCCTTCTGACGCAGAAGGGACTGAATGACCGTGAAACCGACCGCGGACGGGTCGAGTGGGTAGTCAGGCAAGCGTGGAGGAAGGTATTGCTCGGGGTCCACATTTCCGCTGAAGCTCACCCCACGGTACCTGGGATCGAGGGCCGCCGTGTAGGTGAAATTGACCATCCGCCCAAACGCCATGACAGGAAACTTGGACGGGGCGGCCGTTGCAGCGGTAAGCGCGGTGATGCCGAGCACACTGTCGACCGGTGGCTCCAATTCGCCCGTATTGACCTTACCCGCCACCACGACGCCGGTATCTACCGGGGCGCGGCGATCGAGATGATCGTCTGTGAGTTCCAAGGTTCTCCGCAGGCGGTCGCGCAGCGCCATCCCCGGATCACCTGGGACAGCTGAGTTGTACTCGCGAGCCCAGAGTTGCCAGGAGCGTCGAAGAATGGCGTGGCCCGCACTGGTGCGATTGCACAGCGCCAGCTCGACGTCGGTGAACGAGCCGAAAAAGGCCCGCAGCAGAGGTTGGATGAAGGCGGTACGCGACGCCTCGTCCTGCATTCGGTCCAGCGCGATTGAGAGTTCCACAAAGTAGAACAGCACGGCGTAGGGGTTCCAACGTGCTTCGGCTCCGAGAGCGGCCCCGGTTGCGACCGGGTCAAAGGCCACCGCAGGACCCTCAAGCATGGTCCGAAGCGAAGCGCGCATCGCCGCGGCGGTTTCTACGCGGTTGGAGTCCTTGACGACTGGTGAAGGGATTTCGTGACCGTCGGCTTGGTTGAGTGCGCGCACAGGGGGCACGGCAACGGTCGCTGCGGGAACGGCTTCGATGATGCGCAGCAAGTCCGCATGCCAGCCCCCGCCCTGCAAGGTGCCGGAGGACGGGGTGCCGTTGCTGGAAGGCACCGCCGCAAGAACGAAGGCATTGCCAGCGGTACCAGGTTTCCTCGCAGTGATCTCGAGGCGCCTGAGCGCGTTGTTGGCGACAACGGTCGTCGTGACCAATATGGGATCGGCTGCCGCCGTCAGGGCCGCGACCAGGGCTGTGAGCGTGGCCTCCACCGTGGCCCCCAGCGTGGACTGACGCATGCCGGGCGCCGGCGCACCCGCGACGAATGTCCATGTCGATCCACCCAGCGTGATGGTGCTGCCAGCGCCCGGCAAGGCGGTGAACGCGATCGTCCCCTTGGCCCTGGCCAGCCATACGGGCAGAGGCAGGAGCGCACCGACTGTCCAACGGCGGTCAATCAATGGCTTGGTCTGCGCACTCGTCGCCGTCGCGATGCAACCGTCGAGAAAGAAGATAGCCTGGAGTAAACGGTTGGCCTTATCCGCCGCGGTGAGGCCGACATATTGAGGCAACTGCTCGTACAGCAGCTTCTCCGCGGCGGAAGCGGCGTTGTACTGATCCAAGGTCGGCTTTAGCAGACCGTCGAAAGCTTTCACGAGGCCGGCATGACTGTGCTCGGGACCGACAATGAACCATGCCCTGGGAAGGTCGGCGAGTGCAACGCGGTCGGCAGGCATGCGCTCGTTGAGGAATAGGGTGTTGGGCGCTGGATCCTCGGACGTGAGGAGCGCGGCGTTGACTGTGGCCGAGGGAGGGGCACCAAGAATCAAAGTGGAAGTGAGGTCCGCGAGGGTAGACATGGCGGCAATGCTCGCTGCTTTGGGTTAGGTGGGTCAGGAGCAGGTGGGCAGCTGCTCGAGATTGTTGGCAGCCGTGTCGTCCATGTCGGTGCGCGGAAACTTGCGCCCGCGAGGCGACGTGTCCACGACCAGGCGCACGTCGCGCTCGATGCCAGCGACAACGGCGCGCACGAAAAAGCGGAAGCGTCCTGACTCGATCATCTGCACCATCTGGTCCGAAGACATACGCCAACTGCTGCCGTCCGGATTGAGACCGCCCAGTTGCTGGATGGTGTTCTGAGGCCCCCAACGGCGGATGCAGGTGACCTGCATCGGCACCCCGCTGTACAGCGTCTCATCCGCGAGCTTCAGGCGCAGGTAGCCGTCCTCGACCTCTACGGCCGCGCCTGCCTCAGCGGAAGGCGGGTCGAGCGAAACGGCCTCGGCGCGCCATGGCTCTCCAGGGGAAGGGCGGCGCCACCAGGTCCACGTTCCGGCCGGGCCGGCGGGCAGCGGTACCGACATCGCATCCGGGTCGCGTAGCAGGTTGTCGAACGCCAGCGTTGGTGTCAGCCGGCGCAATGGCCGCTCGGTCCATTCGCGTTGCATCTGCAACTTCTTCACCGGCAGTAGTCCGGTGGTTAGGGTTACGTCGGCTCCGGGGGTCGTGAGCAGCACCAGCCGCCGAACCTGCCCCGGTTTCAGCCACAGCAACGGCTCGCCGACGAAACCGCCCGCCGACGTCGCCTGCGCGGCTTCGCTGACCGCTGCATGCACCGGGTGCACCTGCTCCGCCCGGTCTTCGGCGAACCAGGCCAGGACACCGTCGTGCAGGCTACCTATGGAGCCGATGCGGCACGGCACTGCCATGGTCTGGGCCGGCGACTGCGCATCGTCCACCACAACGGACACAGCCAACCTCAGCACGGTCAACGGATTCCCCACAAGCAGCGACAACTGCTCGTCTCCGACACGGCCGGTCACGTCGACCGCGCCGCGCGTCGTGTCGATGAGGCGAAGCAAGGCCGGCAAGGCACCGCCGACCGCGCCGCTGCGGTCTGCGCCCACCACTGCCGAGGCCACCGTGGCCAAAGCCGCCAGTGTGTCCGCGGCCAGCGCGGCTCCGGCCGGGCCCAGAAGCGCATGGTCGCCTTCGGCGGCGGCCGGAGGTCGAACCGTTACGCCAGGCGCCTCCTCCAACCTGCTGCGCCCGGTCTCGGGGTCGAGCAGCAGGCGCGCGACGATAGCCCCCTCGGAGTCGGCGAACTCCAGACTATCGCCCAGCGGGTCGGGCAGCAGGAAGCCGCACACGGGGTTCTGCCCCGAACCGGCTTCGGTATCGCTATCGGGCGCAAGAAAGCGGGCCTCCAACGCGGCCGGCGCGGTGAAGCGCGGGCGCAGTGCGATGGCCGCCGGACCGGCGCCAGCGGGCAGCGTCAGTTCGGCCGGCACCAGCGGCGGTGTACCCGACGACGGGTCGTGCAGGGTCATCACCTGGCCGAAAGTGTCGACCACTCGCACACGGCCCAGGCGCCAGGCACCGGCCACGCTGCCAGCGGCAGCGTAAAGTTCGCCAGTCACAGTGGCGCGCGAGGGCGAGTCGTCGATGCCGCGGCCGCTGACCCACACGCCGGGTGGCGTGCCGCGGGTGCGGTCGAAAAGGCCCTCTAACGAGGCCGCGACCAGGTCTTTCGCAGCCAGGTCGGCACCGCTGTCCAGCGCGCCTCCCGCCGCTGCTGCCAGCAAGGCGGAGGGTGCCGGTGATAGCCAACCGATCCCGCGCAATGCGCGCGCGCGGCCCTCGTCGACCGTGAAGGCGGTACTCGCCTCGAAGTCGACTTCACCTAGGCGCCAGTGGGTGGCGCCATCCGGCGTTGGCAGCAGTACCGCCTCCCAGTCGATACGCAAAGGATTCCAGGGCCGGCTGGGGCGCGTGACGCCCACAGGCGATGGCAGGCGTCCGTTCCACCCGGTGCCGGCCGGCGCGCTGCGCCAGTCGGTACTCCAAAAATCCCACCAGGCGGCCCGCGCCATAGCGGCGGCCGAACTGGTGCCGGCGCTGGCGAGGTCGCCGACGCTGCCCGGGTCAATTAGGGCTAGCTCCGCCACCAGCGCGCCCACTTCCTCGGGCACGTCTCGCGCGGCCACCCACGGCGCCAGCAGCGGCGGCACGGCGGCGGTGACGGTCTGGCCGGTGACACGGCAGTCCAGCAGGCCCTGCACGTGGAAGCGCCCGTCGCCGCCGTGGCGCAGCGAGCGACCCAATCCGCTGGCCACCAGCACTGGATTGCCCGGCATCCACTGGCGGGCGACGGGATAGGAGACGTTGGTGAATCGGGAGGCTGCGGCAGGTGCATCGGCGGCTACGCCCCGGGACGCGTCGGCCGCGCCGGACAGACGCTCCCATGTCCGGTGCAGCGCGCGGAAGTCGGCAGTCACCGGGACCAGATCGGACGACGCCAGCGCCGTCACCACGCTCGCCGGTGGCACCGGCGCCGGCGCCTCGGCCTCCACTTCCTGGTAAATCACCTCGTCGTCGTACAGCGGCGGGGCGACCGAGCGGAAGCGTCCCTGGTGCCGTGCCTCGTCGAGACGGGCGGCACCGTCGGCCTGCGACAGCGCAAGCACGTCGCCCGTAAGCACGGCCTCGCTCAGCGCCGCCAGGGCCGGTTCGGCGACACCGTCCAGCAAGGTCACGGCGGCAGCGGCTAAGGTGTCTGCCAGTGCCAATCGAACCTCGTCGGCTGCCGGCGGTCCACCCGCTTCGGCAGACAGGCGCCCCCCGTCGTCGCCCGGCCAACGCGTGCCGGGCCAGGCGATGGCCAGTGCGCTGCCGTGGAAGATGGACGCGGTCGGCGGCGCGCCCTCCAGCGTGGCGGCCCAGCGGAAGCGCTCCAGCAGACGGCCCACCGACGTTGGCGTGGCTGGCGTGTCGGCGGCGGGCGTTAGCGGGTCGAACGCCGGGTGCGTGTACCAGCCGATCACCGTGTACGCGAGCGGCCCTTCGACGTTCGCGTCGTCCAGCGGGTCGTGAAACGCCAGCCGCCCCTGAACTTCGTCATAGGAGAGTGCCCACGACGGGTGCGGCCCGAACCAACCGCGCCCGCGCACGCTCACGGGCACCGAACCCGACCCCGCTGCGTGAGGCGTGAGGTGGCCGTCGCGCAGGGCCACCGCGTCGGCCGCGTGGATATTGGGCAGTAGCCAGGCGGCCATCTTGCGCGGCACGCCTGCACTTGCTAGGCCGTGCAGGCGCACCACCAGCCATCGGCACGGTAGCGGCGGGAACTGCGCAGCGTCGGCGCGCCGCACGGCCAGCGCGTCCGGCACGGCCCAGTGCAGGTGCACGCCGCTTGCACGTGGCGCGGCCGTGTCGGTGAACGGCGGCGGCGCCAAGTCCTGCCGGCGCGGAGCGGCATTGAGGGCGGGTCGTGCCGCGGCCTGCCATGCCGTGCGGGCGGGCGCCACGGAAGCGTCGCCGCGGCGCACCACCAACGCGTCGAGCGACAAGGGCACGATCAGACGCGTCATCAGGTCGTGCTCCTGCGATAGCGCTGGCGCCCGGGTGCCTGCATCAGTTGCAAGGCCAGCCCGGCCGACGATGCGGACGGGTCCGGTGGCCGGCGCGTCGACGGCAGCGCGGTCGACAAGGCGGCGCCCAGCCTGCTGGCCAGCACGGCCACGTCCACCACGCCGTCCGACACGACGCCGCGCATCGGCACGTCCACCAGCACCGGCGCGGCGGGATTGGTAAATGCGCCGGTGTTGTCGCGCAGCGCGACGGCGACCTGGCCGGGCGTGCCGCCGTGCGCTCCCAGCCGCACCTGCGCGTGCGGTTCCTCGAACACCACCAGGTCGGGCGACCGCGCGAACACGCAGACAAGCACGCTGGGAGTCAGCCGTTCGGCCCGCAGCAGCCCGACCGGCGTCGCGCCACTCGCGGGGTCGTCGGGATCCTGTCCGTCGGCGACCACGCCGGTCCACGCGCGCACGCGCAGCGCGGGGTAGAGGCGCACGATGCTCGAACTAAGGATCACGCCGGTGTGGCCCACAGGCACGGCCACGTCGACGAACTCCCTGCCGTCGGGCGACGCGGCGCTCAGCAGGCCTCGGCGCAATGCCGAGATCCACGCGGCGTCGATGTGAAAGAAGCGCAGCGCCTCGCTGGAGGTGTGGTCACCGGGGGTCTGCAGCAAGCGCGGATCAGGTACGAGATAGCGGATCGGCACGCCGGCCAGCAGGCTGGCGTCGTCGAGCCGCTGCGCCACATACGCCGGCAACATGGGCGCCGGCACGTCGGCCATGCGCGCCGAGATTGCAGACTCGGGCCCGGCCGCACCAGGCGCTGCCGGCAACGGCGCGGCCGTCGGCGCGGCAGCGTTGGCCAACAGGCTGCGCGGATCGGACAAGGCGTGCATCAGCGTTCTCCCCGCGCAGGCGCAAGGCCGGGCGCGGCGGCGCCGCGGCGGCCGGCGTCGGGCACGTCGGCGGCGTCGCGCCAGCGCGCCACCGACGCCGCGGCCAGCGCGTGCGGGTGGACCGGCACGTCGGGTGCGGCTGCCTCCGGTGCCAAGCCTGCCGCCCTCATCGGCGCGGCGCCGACGCTTCCGGCCAGGCTGGCCGCGGTCTGTGCGCGCGCCTGTTTTTGCAACGCGCCGGCGCGCAGGTGCGCCAGCTCGCGCAGCAGCCGACCGTCCGCGATCGCGAGCGCGCGCCCGAGTGCGAACGCGGCCTGTTCGGTGACGTCGGGCTCGATGGTCGCCGGCGCGGGGGGGGGCGAGGACGCAGCCGACGGCGCCAGCGGTGAGCGGTAGCGCACGCTATGCGTGCGGCCGCCGCGGTCGCGCTTCTGCAGGGCTACCGCGCCCGTGGCATCCACAAACGGATGGTTGGCCGGTGCCGCGAAGGCCTCGGGAACTAGCGCCGACATGGTGGCCAGGAAACCGTGCATACCCGCCGAAACGGTGAAGGTCCAGCTGCGCAGCACGCTCAGGCCGAGCGTGGGCGCATTGCCGAGCAGGTCGTCGCGTCGGTCAAGCGACACGAGGCTGGCGCGCCATAGGCCGGGCGTGCGCGGAAAGCGGTTGGCCACCACCACGGCTTGCCAACCGTCGTCGTCGCCAAGGCCGGCCAAGGTGTCGCCGGCGTGCACCTCGCGCACGTGGCTGAGCAGGCGCACGTCCTGCGGGCGCGCGAGCAGCCGAGCTTGTGTCGCGGCATCGATGCAGCGCAGGCTGCCATCGGCTGCCAGCACGGCTTCGGCGCCCTCCCCTTCGCGTGTAAGGACAACGGTAAGCCAGGGCATGCCCGACTGTCCGAAACCCGAACGCTCCCACGGCAACGTGCGCCGGCGCAGCACGACGAAAGGCAGGGCGTCGCCGAAAGCGCCGTCGGCGCCGGCCGGCGGATGGACTGCAAGCACATCGGCACCGGAGGTGGTGTCGCCCACCACCAGGTCGAACGCGCTGGACTGCGGCGGCGTTCCCTCGACGCCCGCGGCCCAGCGCGGCGTCAGCGTGATGCGGTAGGTGCCGTCGCGCATGTCAGGCACGGCGCTGTCGTGCAATTGCAGTTGACCAGGTTGGAGCATGGAGGTCCTCGTGGCGTCAGGGCGTGACGGTTTCGCCGGCGGGCGCGACGAAGCGCAGCCGGCAAGGACGGGGGCTTCGGCTGGGCGAGGCCGCCAAGCGGGCCAGTGCGACGTGCAGCGACTCGGTTGCCGGCGCGATCGTGTCCATCAGCGGCGCCCATCGGTCCGCCATGTAGCGCTGCGCCAGGGCGCCGACGGCGACGACGTGCACCGCCATGCCGGCGCAGCACCAGGAGCGCGGATCGGCGCTGACCGTCACGTCGAGCGTGGGCGCGCTGCGTTCGAGCACCGGATAGATCAGGTGCATGCGCGCATCGGCGGCGCTGCCGACCACAAGCGGCGCACCGAGCCGGCCGCCGGCGACGGCCACCGTTACGTCGGACGTCGTCGCCCCCAAGGATCCGGCGTCCAGCGCCACCACCAGGCTGGCCTGCGGCGGCGTCGCGATCCGCGTGCACAGGGTGGCGCACTGGCGCGCCACCTGCCACGCGGTCACACCATCGGCGGCTCGAGTGCCGGGCGGCAGCACCACCATCGCCGGCAACTGAAACACGGCGCCGTCAGCCAGGAACGTGGACGCCGTGATTGGATACAGCGTGCTGGCTAGGTCCCAGCCCTGTGGCCGAGCGCCGGCCGCTCGTTCGTCCACCGCCGCGGCCACCGCCGCTGCACTGTCGGGCAGCGCGACCAAACCCTTCCCGGTGACCACGTCTAGCACCACCTCGCCCACCAGATTGAAGGCCACGACGCGCGTCGGCAGGTCAGCGGCGACATGGCCCGAACGTTCGTGGTGGACGAGGTCCCACAGCTGCGTCTGGCCGACCGGCAGCAGCGTGGACGTAGTCCGTGCCTTGCGCTGCGCGACCGGAGCCGGCGCGCCGGCATGGCGCGTCGACCAGCGCAGCCGCGGCGGCGTGGACAGCACCGGGCGGCGGAGCGCGGGCGCTATGGCCGGCAGCGTCGGGGCGGCGGGAGCCGGCAGGAGCGACGTTGCTGCGACGCCGTCCAGCGGCAGCGGACGCGCCGGCGCTTCGCTCACGATGCGACCGACACCGATCGGCCCTAGTCCGGCCGGCGTCGCCACGTTGGCGATCGCCGCGATGCGCAAGCCCGCCGGCGCCTGCGCCATGTCGCCACCGACAGGCTGCGGCGGCGCCAGTTCGCCCACGGTGCCGGACCCCGGCGTCGAGGCCCAGACCGCGGCGGCGATGCCGGTGCGCACGACGTCCACCTCGAGTGCGCCTCGCTGCGCATCGGCCAAGCGCTCGAAGCTGCCGTCGGCACGTTGCGCCAGGATGTCGATAATGAGCACGGGATCGAGCGCCACGTGCGGTCCCATCGCCACGGCGTACAAGGACCGGTCGCCTGTGGACGAGAAGCCTTGCGGCCCCGCAAGTTCGACGGTGCGCAAGGGCAGCTTGGAGTCGAGCTGGATCTCGAACTCCGGCAGCACCTTGAACGGGCGCCCGGGCGTGCCGTCCGGCGTGTCCGTCGCGGCGCTGCGGCCGCCTCCGGCCGAGACCCGCAGCGCATGCGGCTTGGGCGCGGCGCCGCTGTCCACGTAACGCGCGACGAACTCGTCGAGTTCGAGGAAGGCCGGCGGCGCGGGGCGAGCGCCGATTTCGAACTCGACGCCCCACAGCACGTGCACGGTGACGCGCGCATACACCGGCGGCAGCTCGAGGTACACGTCGGCCGACACGTCGAAGTCGAAGCCCAAGGCCGTGCCGTAGACGCGGAAGCCGGTGTTCAGCACGAAGCGCGGCGGATGGAACCACAGCAGCGCATCGGCATACATCACCAGCGAGGCGCGGCCCCAGTCGGCCGTGAACGAGACCTCGAGGCGGCCGCCTGCCATCGCCGCTTCCGGTGTGACCGCGAAGTAGGCGCCGCCCTTGACGACGATGTTGCTGCTGTAGCGCCACTGGAAACCCACCGGCGCGACGACCGGATAGTGGGCGGGCGGCTGGAACAATGGGCCGTAGCCGCCGACGGTCATCACCGCCAGCGGACGCTGGAACCAGATCACGAAAGCGAAGCCGCCGGTCAGCCGGCAATCGCGCGTGAACAGCCACGAGTTTCGCGTCAGCTGCGCCTGCACCCGCAGCACCTGGTCGACGCTGGAGTAGTGGGCTAGCAAGCCCAGTTCCACTTGCGCGATCGTGAACGCTGCGCTGGGCAAGGGCGCGTTCATGAGGCCCAGCACGCCAATTTCGAAGCCCTGCGGCGCCACCTTCACGAACGCCAGCGCACGCGTCTTCAGCAACTCGAAGGTGGAGAACGTCATGCCCGCCGCCAGCCACATCGCACCTTCGCGCGGTGGCAGCGACGGCCCCATCTGCTTGACGATGTCGACCGCCGATGCGCCGGCAGCGCCCATCGCGGCGACCAAGGGGAAGGCCGGGACGGCCTCGGGCGCGGTGGGCGGCACCAGATCGCGGTTCCAACCGAAACCCCCGGCCACGCCGGTCACGAACATGAAAGGCGGCCCGCCGATCGGCGCACTGACGGCCGCGAACATGAATAGCGACGCGAAGGTGCCGCCGCCCGGCCGCGGCACCTGGGCGTAGGCGCCCAGCGCCGTGGCGCCGAAGCCGTAGGCCAGCACCTGCAGCAGGCCGCGGTACTCGTAGACCGGTTGTCCGTTCACTAGAATCGGCGTGCCGCTACTGTCGACCACCTGGGCCTTGGCCAGGGCGCCGGCGATGCTTACAGCGTCGTTCCTGAAATCGACCGCCAACCCGTCCAGGTCGACCTTCCAGGTCGACGGCAGCGTGGCGTATTGCGGCGGTAAGCGCATCGCCAGGCCTTGCACGGCGATCGTCAGCGGGCCGGCGACCAGGCCGCCGTCGATGGCAAGCCCGATGTAGTCCGCGGGCGTGGCCGTGCCGTTCACGTTGAACGTGTCACGGCCTGACTGCAGGCCCACACGCTCAATGTGCAGCGGCCCGAAAGTTCGGCCCACGTCGATCCAGAAGGATTCACCCGGCTGACCGTCGCCGAAGGCGATCGACAGTGCCTGTCCGTCCCAGGCCACGCGCAGGTCCAGAGGCGGATTGACTGGCGCCCCCTGGCGCGCCGAATCCCCGAGGAGGCTGGACGCGACCGCGTTGTTGGCGCTTCCGCCGTTCTGCTGCGGCAGGCCCAGCCCCGTGAGCGCCAGCGCGCCCGTCAGCGCCGTGCCGGTGACATGGCCCGTCGCGAGGTCGAAGTCAACTCCAACGCCAAGGATTGCCCTTACCTCGTTCAGCTTCAATGGGCTGGACACCAGGCCGCCATCGCGCGACAAGCCGAGTCCAACACCGGTGAACACGAGCCCGGGCTGAACTTTCCACCCCGACGCGTCGCGCCGCAGCACCGCGAGTTCGATGCCGCCCTGGCCCGCCGATCCAAACAGCAGCGCGGTGCGCACTGGCCCGCCGGGTAAGGCCACGCGTCCGGAAAGCGCCACTCCTAGGCGCGTGCCGTCGGCCAGCAGGCGCAGGTCGATCTCGTGTCCCAGCGACAACGAGAGGTCCGATGCAAAGGCACCAGCCGCGCCCGCGAGCATGCTCATCGGATCGGGCAGCGGCACGACTACGTGCCCGCCGCTCAATATTCCGGCCGACGTCAACAGCACGCGCATGGTCGTTGGCGCGTTGCCGTCGCCCAGGGGCTCGTCCAGCACGCCGTCGAGCAGTCGCACAAGCAGGTCGAGACCGGGCACAAGCAGCCAGCGTCGCGCGATTTCGCTGCGGCCCGCGGCGGTGAAGCGCAGGTCAGGCTGTGGGGCCAACACGATTCTGGCGTCGGCCGCCGCGGTTTCGCCGAGCGGGTACAACTCCACCGACACCGTGCCCGCCGTGTCGAGGCGCGTCCGCAGGCGCGGCGCGGGAACGATGCGAAGGCTTTGCGCCAGATCTAGGTCAAGCCGAATGTCGCCGCTGGCCTGAAGGCCCGAAGTCGTCGCGCGCGCCTCGAACGACAGACCCAGCCCCACCGGACCGGCGGCCAGCCCGCCGACGTCAATTCGCAGGCCCGGCGCCGCGAGCAAGGCGGTGACCGTAGCCGTGCCGCCAGCGATGCCGGACAACACCAGGCCCGGTCCGTCCACGCCCGCGACCACTTGCACCGGGCCGACGCCACCGCCCAACGAGGTGTTGGTGGCGGTGGCCAACAGCTGTGCCACAGCGTTGCCTACCTCGGCGGCGCGCGCGGCGATCGCCTCTCCGGTCAACGCGCGCAGGGGCAACGGGCCATCGCTGAAGCTGGTTCCGTAGATGCCGGCCGCGCGCGCCAGGGCCAGCGCGTCTTGCCGCAACGGGCCGGCGGGCAACGCGTCGCACAAGGCATTCAGCACGGCGGGCAAGAGGCGGTCGATCGCGGCGTCGACCAGAGCGCTCCAGCCCGAGAAGTGCGGGAACAGCTCGATAGGCGTCCCGGGCGTGGGCGTGGCGGTGACGCGCAGGCCGCCGGCGTCCACCGCCAACGCCAGGTCGAGACGTTGCCATGCTTGCTGAACGGCCGCTGGCAGGTCAATGCCCAACACGAGCCGGCCGCTGGGCTTGGCACCGCGCGGCGTGAGCGCCAGGCCGGCCCCGAGTTCGACGCGCAATCCAGCTGCTGGCGACCACCCGCCGGCGCCAGTTGCGGCCTCCAGCCGCACGCCGTCGGCCAGCGCAGCGACCACGATGTCTAGCACGCCGTCGACCAGCGGCGTCCGCCCGGCGCTGGTCGGCCTACCGAGCCAGCCAGCGATCGTGCCCACCAGCAACTCGAGCGCACCTGGCGAAAGCAGACGCTCTCGAAGCGTTGCCGCCGGGTCGCGCGATAGCGGCAACAGCGCGGCGATGGGCGGCGCGTCGGGCAGCACCTGCGCCGCCAGCGCCGACAGCAGGCCGCTGCCCAGGGCCGCATCTACGTGCGGCCGCAAGCGCCCGGCCGCGGCCTCGGCGTCCGCCTGTGAGGACAGCGGCCAAAGCGCGAACGCAGGAGTGTTTCCCAGTTGCAGCGTGTACTGCCCCGCAGAGAAGGCAAGGTGGGCGCCGGGCAACTCGGCCTGCCAGCCCGACGGCCCCACGGCCCCAGCCCCGCATGCCACCTTGAAGTGCAGGCGGCCGGCTTTTCCCAGGGGCAGGCCAGCCGGCACGGTTGCGACGGTCAAGCCCCAGGCGCCACTGGGCAGGCGCTGCACGCTGCACTCCAGGCCGGTGGCCGGCGATGCGCGCCAACGCGCGACGCCGGTCGGCGCGGCTGTGTCCGGGCGCAATCCAAGCACGCCGCCCTCCTGCAGCCGCGCCTGCAGGTGGTTTGCCAGCCAAGGTGCTGGCCGCAGAACCAGTTCGGCCAGACCGTCCATGTCCACGTTATGCCGCCCGTTGGCAGGGCGTACGATGCCGAGGAGGTCGCGCAACAAGGCCAGTACTTCGACCGCGTGCGCGTCGCCGCCGCGCGCGGCGCCGTCTAGTGCGGCAATGACAGCGCCCAGCGCGGCATCGAAACCGGCGTCGCCGCGCTCGCGGCGCCTGTGCCATACGCCGCCCACGCTCACGTCCGACAACACGACACGCGCTGTCGCCGATGCCGCCGATGCCGACGCGAAGCTGCGCTCGTCCAGGTCTGCAGTGCACTCAATCGTCAGGCGGCGCACGGCAATTTGCAGCACGTAGGACGGCGGCCCCGCCAGCCAGCCCGAGGCGCCGTCGATTTGCAACAAGGCACGCAGCCGTGGCGGCGCGTCCTCATCCGACGTGAGACGCAGCGAGCCGAGATCGATGAACAGCGACCCCGTCGCGCGCAAGTCCGTCGTGGGCGCGGATAGGCGCAAGGGGAGTACGAGCGAATGCAGCAGGCGCTCGGCGTCGCGGCGCGGCGGGCGCAAAGCTTCGGCTTGTTCGAAGAGCGCCTGCGCGAAGCCGGCACTGTCGTTCGAAGTGCCTCCGGCTTCGTCGTCGTCTCGGCCAGCGCGCACGACCGTCACGGCCAAGCGTGGAACGGTCGCCGGCAGCGTCGCCGCTACCGCGGCGGCGCTGGCCGCGAGGGCATCTAACGTCAGGCGCCCGACCCGCCAAGGGCGCCCTGCGGTCGGCACTCCACCTCCGTCCACAACCTCGCGCCAGGCTGTGGCCAGGTCGGCCCAGGGCGTCGCCGTCTCGGCCGAGGCATTGGAAAACACGCCTTGCGCGAAGCGCACCGCCTCGCCGAGGTCCGCGTCGGCGAGGTCCAGTGGCGAGCCCGCGAGGCCGACAGGCGCGGTCACCGCCGCGACGCCTGCAATCACTCCGGGCGCCTGCGACGCTGCCCAGCGTACCGCCGGTTCGAACGAGGTAGCAGCCGCCAACAACGCCAGCGGGCCCTTGGTCTGCGCGACGCGCGTGAGGACCGCATTCAGCTGGTCGTCCGCCAAGGGCACTCCGGACTGCGTGGCGGCGACAACTACGTAGGCGCCCGCAGCCTCGATGCCGGCCACGGCGCCGAGCGCGTCGAGGCGCAAGTCCACGAGTTGCCAGTCGAAGCTGGTGGTGTCGAGAGCTCGCATCAGCGGCAGCCATGAAGCCGGGGGCCACCACGCAGGCGCCACAAGGACGGGGCACGCACCGGAGTCCACCCAGGCGCCAATGGCGAGGGCCGCCGCATCAACCGCGGCCGCATCCGCGAAAGGCGATAGGTCGGTCGCAGTGCCGCCCGCTACGATGGCCGGGCCCCACGACGCCTCCGGTGTGGTCGCGCCCCGAGGCCACAGGCCCCCGGTTTCGGTCGTCCACGTAGAGATCGCAGACAACGCATCCGCCAAGCGCGTGCTGTCGCCTTCCGCGGCGAGCGCCGCTAGCTCCGGCGAGGTCTTGAGCGCGTCTTCCAGCCACGCGAAGTCGGCCGCGCTGCCCGAAGCGCCAGGGGCAGCGGCGGCGTCGGTTTGCAGAGCCAGCGGTTCGTCCGCGCTGGGCTTGTCAAAGCCGAGCCAGAGCCCGAGTCCCACACCGTTGACGGCATGGTCAACCTGCCATAGCCAGGGATCGCCGGCTCGACCCGTCCCGGGCATGGCGGCACTGTCACCACCCACCGCCGCGGCCATCAGGTCGGCGACCAGGGGCCCGTTCTCGCGTGGCGCGCAGGCCAGCCTCGCCACAGTGCTGATGACGCTGGGCAGGTCGAGAAGCATGTCTTGCAGCGTCGGACTGCTCTCGAACAGCGCCGGCGCGGCCTCGGCAAGCGCCCGCACCAGGCTGGACCATCCGGTGTCGGCCCCGGTGGACAGGCTTTCGAGCGCCCATCTGGCAAAGCGCTGCACGGTCTCGGGCGGCACCGCAGCCAAGTCGAGGCCGAGACCCGCGAACAGTTGGGGCGTGGACACCACCGGTGGCCATTGCAGTGTGCCGAGTTGGAGCGGCTCGCCATCAGCGCCTTCGTCGTCGAAGGTCAATGTCGCGTCGCGGAAGCGCGCGGCTATTCGCGGCGTTGCGCCGGCCTGCCACACCAGGTCAAGGCTCGCTCCGGCGCATGACCATGCGCCGACACCGAAGGCACCGAAGTCGATCGAGGCCTCCAACGCCGGCCATCCCGCCGCAGCAATGGCGCCGTTGCCGCCGAAGTCGATGCGCAGCACCGTGCCAGCCAAGCGCACCTGGACGGCAGACTCTTCGACCGCGCCGCCCACCACCCGTCCCAGCGTCTGAGCCTCGACGCGCAAGTCGAACGAGCGCGCGCCGCCGGAGTCGGCCGCACCCAGCGCCGCGACCAGCCGCAACGCGAAGCCCGCATCCTGCGCGATCACGACTTGCCACACGCCATTGCCGGGCGTCTCGACAACCGGCGCTGCCACGCCGAACAGGCGGGCCAGCGATTCCATGGGGGCCGCCCAGTCGCCGCTTTCGAGGCGATGTCGGTGGAACTCGCCGATCGCGCGCATCGGCGCGGTGGCCAGCAGCGCCATGTCGATCGTCGGGGCGCCTCCCGCTGAGCGCAGACCCATCAGCACGAGCAGATCCTGCGCAAAGCCCGTCGTACCAAGCAACGTATCGATAGCGTCGCTCAGTGCATTCGACGCCGCCGCTGCCAGCGTGTCGGCCGAGGTGAGGTCCAGGCGAGCGTAGGCCCGGTTCTCCACCAGGACGCTCTCCAGCGCGAGCTCCGGTCGCACGCCGATACGGCCGCCCGCGCGCTCCACAACGACGCCACCCACGAGCCGGCCGACACCGAAGCCGCCCCGCGGCGCGACCAGCGGCACGTTGTTGCCCAGCGGCGGCAATGACAGCAGCGCGCTACTAGTCGTGAACCATGTCGGCGGCGCGGTGCCGTCGAGCGGTAGGCGCACTAACACCGACCGCAAAGCCAAGGTTGCTGCCACCGGTGACGGGATGTCCAACCCAATGCGCAGCGCGAGCTGCAGCGTGCGCGCTTGGCCGGCGGTGGCGTCAAGCGAGACCTCGAGCACCAACGATGGCGATGACGGCGCGATGGCTATGCTCCACGGCTGTTCGGGCGTCGGCGCGCCGCTCGCACTGGTCGTTACGTCCAGTTGCGCGAGGCCGGCCAAGTGCCGCACCCACGCCAGCAAGGCAGTGGCATCGCCTCGTGCCAGTTGGGCCACCCAGGCGCTGAAAGTGCCTGCGGATTGCCCGAGTGCACTGAACGACAAAGGCGGTATCGCGGGGTCGAGGCCTAGCGCCCCCGGCAAATGCGTCAGCACTTGCGCAGCGGCGGAGCCTGCGCCGGCGAGCCGGGCCATCACGCCCAGCAGCTGCACTACCAGCGCTGCCAGATCGCCAGCCAACGAGTCAGTTCTGATCTCAAGCGGCGGCAGCGCGAGACCGTCGACCACTAGCCCGTCCAGCCGCAGACCGATATGGCCGCCCGAGGTGTCCGCGGCGACGTCGACCCTGAGCGACGCCGTGGCATCGAACGGGTAGCGCAGCGACAATCGCACGGGTCCGCCGGGCTGGCCGCATACCGCGCGCAAGCCATCCCCGGAGCACTTGACGAGCGGTACCTCGATGTCAAGTGAAGCCTTGCTAGCAGCGTCGAGTTCGACATGGGCGAGCAGGCCCACCGTGGCTTCCACGGCGCCCGAGTCCGCACCAAGCCAAATGCCCAACGCCAAGGCGTGCGGTGCCAAATCGGCGAGCAAGTACGCGCGCGGGTCACCGACAGGAGCGGTCGTTTGCACGATGTCGTCGCGCGCAAGCAGCGCGTCAATCGCATCGAGCAAAGGCTTGCGACGGCGCGCCTGAGTGCAGCAGGCGGCAACGCTTTCGAGCGGATGATCGAAAAAGGCGGCGCTCAGGCGCCCGGCATCGTCGAGGATGCCGAGTGCCGTTGCAATGCTTGCGATCGGTGGGTCGAGCTCAGTCACGGGCCGTGCTCAGCGCCTGGCTGTTTGCGTGATCTTCGTTCGAAAACGGAAATGGGCTCACGGCGTCGCGCAGACGTGAAACTGGGGATGCGAAGTTAGACATTCATCTTGGCTCCGAAGACTGGCCTTGCACCACGCATTGCCCTTCCTGATGCCGACAGTCTTCTGATCGAGATCCACCTCATACCAGCCGTTGCCGCCCGACTCGCGGATAACGAAGCAAGCTTTCGCTGCCGCTACGAACAGTCGCTTCGCCTAGCCAAATCGAAGGGCGTCACATGCGAGTGGCGAGTTCTTCACGCGCCGGTCGATCAATTCGATAGCGTCGGGCTACAAGACCTTAGCGAGGGCTCCCCCGAGTTGACTAGCGTCAATTCTTCGGCACGACGCCTGATTCCCCATACTACGCCTGCATTGGTATCCAGGCAATCAGCAAGTTAGGGGACGACATGGCTAGCGCAGGCGCGCTATACGCTGTTGTCGAGTCGCAGAAGTTCATCTCGCGAGGCATTCAAGCCTCTGAGGAGTTGGCTTGGCGGTCGTGTCTCACTGATATCGCGTGGCATCGCTATGGACTTCGGCGGCGGGCACGCTTGATGACCCGGGCAAGCACGTGAGGGCGAAGTCCAGCCTGAACCGAGGCGTCCGGCGTAGCGGTTGGTCGATGGCACGCTGCATGCTTGAGTACGAGACTGTCTTGCGCGGCGTGACGTTTGTGACTGTGCTGCCGGAGTTCAGGAGTCAGCAGTGTTCGGCCCGCGGCTTTGTACGCCCGGGCGATCGGGTCAACCAAGCGCGCTTTGGGTGCCTGGCGTCGGGCCACAAGGTGAACGCTGACCGCCATGCGGCGAAAAACATGCTGCGCCGTGCGCAGTGACAGCGCGGCGCCACTGGCGCACAGAATGATGCTTAGCCGGACGGACGTTCGGCGCGCACCGTGGGCTACGCGGGAATTCATGCCTGTGAAGGCGCGGCATCGCCGCGCCCAGCGGCTCAAGGTGCGTCGTAGGAGCAGGAACCTTCTCGTAGCCGAGCCTCTCTGTGGATCTCCATCCATATCGCGTAGCGCTTGGGTGGAGAGGATGTCAAACGCATGAGATCCGCGACATTGCCGACAAGTGGGTCTGGATCGGCGACTAGACCTGCATGGCCGTGATCTTCCAAAACCTGTCGCGACAGACCTTGGGCGACCGGCCGGCGACCGCCTACGCCGACTACCTGGCGTGGATGCGCCACTTCACCGCGCTGTCCTGGCCCGGGCGTCAAGACCCGCTCGCCGAGGGCGAGCCAATCGAACTGGCACTGATCAGCGGTGAGTCGATCGCGCGACACACATTCGGATTGCAGACAACACAGGATGGGGCAGGTTACACACGAAGCGGCTCGTGGAAGGGTTGGTCGGCGCCCTTCCGACAGGGGCGACCGGGCTGTTCAACCCGTGGGCGGATGTCTGCGCAGAAGACCTCCCTGCGAACGGCCCGGACGCCAAGAGGGCGCGGCTCGAACGACACCTGCACTGCGAGGCCGCGTTCATCCCGTGCGGTGATGGGGCCGGGTGGCAGGGCATGCGGCATACAGGCCTGGCCTTCACGAGCGAACGGCATGTGCTGCAGGGAATGGTTCCACGGCTCGGGGGTGTCGCGGCTCGCCTCACGACGCGAGACAAGCCATTCACCGAGCCTTCGGCCACTCTGGTTTGGCACTCGCTGCATCAGCTGGGCATCGCGGATCGGGTGGTTATGTGGAACGCCTTGCCAACGCATCCCTTCGTGGCCGGTGCGCCGAGGACGAATCGCACGCCCACCGATACCGAAATGGCGCACGGGCGGCGTCCTCTGCAGGCACTGCTGGCCGCGTACCCGCACGCCGCCGTCAGCATCTCCACTTGCGCGTGAGCCGCTGTTGGCGGAGGACCGGAAGTGGCCGGCTGTGTGAGTTGGTCAGCCAGAGGCGAGTGACCGTTCACGCTGCAGACCTGACAAACAAGGTCGGCGCAACGTTTCGATTCAGGCTCGACCACCACCTCGTCACACCGTACCACCCCATCCCGCCGGGCCTCACCCCGACCTCGATACCCCCCTCACCTCCCACCCCTTTCCCCGAGACACCGCCCCGCCGACGACCCACGATGAGGCGTGCCCACCACCCCGTCCACCGCCAGCCTCCCGCCATCGACGACCCGCAGCACCGCGCTGCGCCGCCTTGTCGCATTCATCGCAGTCAGCAGCCTGCTGATCACCCAGACCACCAGCCTGGCCGGCCCACATGACGAAGGCCTGGCGGCGGGGCGTGCCGCCAACCCGGTCATCCGCGGTGGCATCACCACCCCGGGCGCTTCAGCCGCGGTGCCGGGCTTCACCAGCAGCCCGGGCGAGCGCAGCTTCTACCGCCAGCCCAACCTGGCAGCGCAGGGCAACAGCCTTCTGGCAGCCTGCGCCAGCACGCCCCAGGACCCGGTGTGCCAGGCCTTGCTGGGGGCCCAGGCCTCGGCCAACACCGCCCGCCCGGGCCTGGCGGTGGATGACCCGTCCGTTGCGGCTGCGCGGGCGATCAACCGGTCTCCTTCGTCCCAGCTGGGCGATCTGTCGGCCTACTACAGCGGCTGCAGCACCAGCGCCACCGCCCTGCCCGCACGCGTCGAGCCACGCAGCTGCCTGCGCTCCTCTGAACCCGGCAGCCTGCGCTGCAGCCGTCAACTCAGCGTTGCCGTCACCCGCAGCAGCAGTTGCACCCCGGGCGACTGGTTTGCCCACGCCGGCTCCGGCTCAGCCGGGCTGGATGCGCAGTGCCTGCCGGACCGGCCGCTGACGGCACAGCGCTTTCGGGTGACGCAGGGCGGCAGCCCGCTGGCCTTCTTTGATGTGGACCTGACGCGGCCGACGCCCTTCACTGCACTAGTGGCCGTGCTCGGCAGCAGCCTCTCAGCGATCGACGGGCAGCCGATCCGTGAAGGGGTCTGGGTGTCCGACTCCGCCTGCAGCGGCCCGGTCTGCACCCTGACCGCGCAGATCGCCCCGGAGCGGCGCGAGACCTGCATCGGCGGCAATGAGTCGGTGTTGTCCTGCACCAGCGTCGAACCCTTCCTTCCCACCTACTCCGCCTGCCCGGCGGGCACCCAGGGTGGTGACCTCATCCAGGCCATGACCTGTGCGGGAGACAACGGCTGCAGCAGCACCCGCCTGGACCCGCAGCGCTGTTTTGCCCCTTCCTCCGGCTGGACGCCCTACACCGGCGCGGACACCTCGGGCAGCCTGGCAAGCCTGTACTGGACCCCGGCCAGCAGCCGCAGCGTGGTGGGCTGGGCGGTCAACCCGCTGTTCGGCCCCATCCCCACCCTGCAGCTGTCCTACGAGGCGGCCCGCTCCACGGTGACGGAGACCGACCGCTGGGACGATCAATGCCCCAACCTGGCAGCAGGAGGACGCTGCACGGCCTCGCCCACGTCGGCGGAGGTCTGCACCCACGGCCCGGCCACCCAATTGATCGACGGCGCGCCGGTCACCCGGGACTGCTGGGAGTACAGCCGCAGCCTGACCTGCGCCGGGTGGGTGCCGGCCGACCCCTGTGCTGAACTCGTGGCGGCCGGCTGCACGCCGCAGGGCTCCAGCTGCCTCCAAAGTGATCCGGCCACCGGCGCCTGCCGGATGGTCGAAGAGCGCTTCTCCTGCCCCCGACCCGCGGAGACGGTGACCAGCGCCAGCGGTTGCCCGACGCAGACCTTCTGCCTGAACGGCAACTGCTTCGACACCGCCGCCCCGGCCGATGCGGACTTCGCGCGCAGCATCACGATGCTGGAGGCTGGCCGGCAGGCCGGGGTCTACCTGGACACCGACCGCATGGAGGTGTTCCGCGGCGAGGGCAACCGCTGCCGCGATCGCCTTTTCACGAACTGCTGCAGCGCAGACACCCGCGGCGGCTCGATGCACAACCTGGCGGTGCTGGGCATGGGATCCCGGCTGGTCTACGACCTGCTGATGAACCCCGGCAACCAGCGCTTTGTGCAGCAGGGCCTGCAGGCGTTGCTGATGGGCCAGGGGTTTGTGGGCAGTTTCAGCAGCTATGGCATCACGGTGGCGGTCAACGGGGCAGCCCTGCCAGCCGGCTCGGTGGCGCTGTACTCCGGCGAGAGTGTGGTGGTTGCCTTCGACCCCTGGACGCTGGCGGTGGCAGCGGTGTTCTACGCCGCGCTGTCGCTGACCTCCTGCAACGAGGACGAAGCCCGTCTGGCGATGAAGGAAGGCGCCGGGCTCTGCCACAGCGTGGGCGACTGGTGCTCCACCTGCCTGAGGGTGCTGGGCAGCTGTGTGTCCTGCACCGAACGGACCACCTCCAAGTGCTGCTTCAACTCCAGGCTGGCCCGCATCATCAACGAGCAGGGCCGCCAACAGCTCGGCAAGGGCTGGGGCGATGTGCGCTCACCCGACTGCTCGGGTTTCACGGTGGCGCAACTGCAGGCGCTGGACTTTGCCGCCATGGACCTGTCGGAGTTCTACGCCTCCCTGGTGCCCACGCTGCCGGACGCCGCCGCCCTGCAGAGCCGGGTGGGCAGCCGGGCGCCCAGCTGCTACTACGGACAGGGGAGTTGCCCATGAAGCCGGTGTCTCCCCTGCTGGGGTTGGGTCTCCTGCTGGCCGCAAGCCCGGCTCCCGCCACCGGCAGCCGGCTGGCCGTGGAGGATGCTCGGCCGCTGATGCTGCGGGCCCTTGATGCGGCCGATGGGCGCGCCCAGGGTGTGCTGGTGGGCGACTCTGCGCGCAGCCTCGCCCAGCACTTCCAGACCTCGGCACCGGTCCTGGTCGATGTGGTCACGCTGCGCCACTTCTCGCAGCCGGGCTGCCGGCGCCTGCAGGTCACCTTCCGGCAAGAAGGGGTGCGCCTGCCGGGAGCCGACCTGGCGGGGCCGCGGTCGCTGGCCTTCTGCATCAACTTCTGCCGCGACGGGCAGCCGCCCCGGTCGCTGGAGTGAGACGCCATGTCGGGTGTGCCTGCCCTGGAATCCCTGCTGGTCATTGCATTGGCGAGCTGCGCCCTGCCCTGCCAGGCGCAGGGCAGCGGCTATTGGTCCGATGCCTGGCGCGGCTGGCATTTCTACGAACTGCCGGAAGAGCCGGCACCGCGCCCTGTGGCCCGGCCAGCCTCTGCGGCTTCGGCCTCTCCTGCCTCTGATCGAGCGTCAGTCACGCCCCCACCCCGGGCACCGGAGCTGCTGGAGTTCGAGCGCCTGCAGAAGGCGTTGGAGGAGCTGCGGCAGATCGCCATCGTTCAGCCCAGCGAGGCCAATGTGCGGCGCTACATGACGCTGGAGTCGCAGGTGGTGGCACGGGCCTCGGCCTTTGCGGATGTGGCCCGGCGGGTGGCCTGGATGCAGTCGGAGTTGGACCCCAGTCTGCAGGGCCGGCCGGTGAACGCGCTGGCGCTGGAGGTCTACGACCAGCAGCAGGCGCGCTCGCGCAGCCGGGCGGTAGCGGCGCTGGCGCGCGACCATGTGCTGCTGTTTTTCTTCCGCAGCGACTGCCCCTACTGCCATGCGATGGCGCCGGTGCTGGCGGCGTTTGCCGGGCAGCATGGGCTGCGGGTGGAGGCTGTCAGTGTGGACGGCGGCGCACTGCCGCAGTACCCGCAGCCGCGCGTGGACAACGGCATCGCCCGGGCGCTGCAGGTCAGCCAGGTGCCGGCGCTGTACCTGGCCCAGCCGGGGGCTGGGCGCATCACGCCAATCGGCTTCGGGGTGCTGTCGCAGGCGCAACTGCTGGAGCGCCTGGGCAGCCTGGCCGAAGGACCGCCGGTCGGCGCGGTGGGTGGTGCACCAGGTGGTGCACCAGGTGGTGCACCACCTGGTGCGGCGAGCGTTGCGCCATTTCGCAGCGATCTGACCACCACCGCGGCCCTGCCGGGCCCGACCTGGGGAATCAAGCCATGACCCGCCTGTCTGTGTTGAGTCGTCGAAGTGGCTGCGCGGTGATCGCGCTGGCGCTGGCCCTGCCGCATCCGCTGGCCTTTGCGGGGGACCTCAACCGCGAGGTGGACACGATGTTCCGCCAGCTCGGGGCGGTGGGCAATGTGACGGCACCAGGGGCTTTTCGGGGGCAGGCCTTCAACACCTACACCGGCGGCAGCTTCTTCATGCGCACGCCCAACAAGGTCTACCAATTGGCTGCCGTGCAGTTTCCCAGTGCCAAGGGGGGATGCGGCGGCATCGACGTGTTTGCAGGCTCGTTCTCGCACATCTCGTCCGACGAATTCAAGAACATGCTGCGCAACATCACCGCGGCCTTGCCGGGCATTGCGTTTCAGCTGGCGCTGGAGTCGGTGTCACCCATGCTGGGCGGCCTGACGAAGTGGGCCAAGGGGCTGGAGACCTGGATCAACAACGCACGCATCAGCTCCTGCGAAACGGCCAAGGCCATCGTCAGCTCGGCAGCGGACGCCACCGGGTTCAGCTCGCAGGAGACCTGCGCGGACCTGGCCATCGAGATGGGGATGGAGACGGACCGCGACGCCGCAAGGCGCCGCTGTGCCTCCGACCGCCCGAGCATCCTGGCCTCGGCCCGGCGCTCGTCGGACCCGAACCTGCGCAACCGCGCGCCCTTTGTCGGCAACCTGACCTGGAAGGCGCTGCAGCACGCCAGCAATCAGCTCGACGATGCGGAGCGCGAGTTGATCATGAGCCTGGTGGGCACGGTGATCTTCCATCCGGAGGAGGCCGCCCGGGATCCGGAGCCGATCGCGCCCACGCTGACCTCGATCAGCCAGTTGCTCTACGGCCAGGGCGACAGCTCCGGCTCCGGGGTGTCGCAGCACCTGCTGCGCTGCAACAACTACAGCGACTGCGATGTCGTCACGCTGGACACCACCTACAGCCACACCCCCTTCACGGTGAAGGTGGAGACGCTGATGCGCTCGATCGCGGAAAAGATCGCCACGCGCACGGCCATCCCGAACAACTCGGCCGAACTGGGCTTCGTGAACCAGACCACCGAACCGGTCTACAAGATGTTGTCGGTGGGCTCGTCGATCCCCGGATCGGGCCTGGCGGACAGCCTGATTGCCCAGTACCGCGACCTGATTGCTGCGGACTACGCCTATGTGTTCCTGGAGCGCAACCTGCGCCTGGGGATGGCGGCGCTGGACAAGGATTTCCTGCTGCAGCAGGGCCAGCGTGAGCGCGCCCAGCAGATCCGCCAGCGCAGCCAGGCCATGCTGCTGCAGCTGTCGCAGGAGAAGAACCTGCTGTACCAGAAGGTGGGCTCCTACCGCGCGGTGGCCAGCCACCTGGAGCAGCTGGAGCGGCAGCTGCGATCGAGCATGCCGCAGCATGTGATGGACCTGCTCGGGCACCGCGCAGCGCTGATGGCGCGCTGAGATCCTGCAAGGTGGGTGGCCATGTGGGAGATCTATGCCTACCAGAACGCCGACAGCCTGTTCGGTGTATTCAACGCGGCAGCGGCCATCCATGCCTCGGGCGACTATGCCGCAGCGCTGGCGGCGGTGGCCTTCTGCGGCTTCGCGGCCGCGCTGCTGGCCTATGCCTTTGCACCGGAGAAGCTGCAAGGCTGGAAGTGGCTGGCCACGGTGGTGCTGGTCTACGGGGTGCTGGTGCTGCCCCGCGTGACGCTGGGCATCGTGGACCGCACCGGCGGCAGCGCCGTCAAGGTGGTGGACAACGTGCCCTTCGGGGTGGCTGCGCTGGGCAGCCTGACCAGCACCATCGGCCACACCCTCACCGGCTTGTTCGAGACGGCGTTTCAGGTGATCCCGGGCACAGGGGCCCTGCCTGCGGAGTTGAGCTACGAACGCCACGGGCTGATGTTCGGGAACCGGCTGATCCGCGAGGCCGGCACGCTGGTGTTCCAGGATCCGAACTTTCGGACCGACCTGATCCAGTTCATCCACAACTGCACCAGCTACGACCTGCTGGACGGCACCCTCGACCCGGCGGCCTTCAGCGCAGCCGGCGACGTCTGGGCGCTGATGTCCACCCCCAACCCGGCACGTTTCACGACGTTGAGCAGCGGCGCAGCCTCTGTGGTGACCTGCACCGATGCCTATGCGAATCTCAACGCCCGGCTGCCGGTGCAGGTGGGCCGACTGCAGGCGGGGCTGGCGTTGACGCTGCACCCTACGCTGCCGGCCAGTGCAGCCGCTGCGGTGATCGCCGGGCAGGTGCAGCAGGCCTACCTGAAGAACGGCATTGCCGATGCAGCGCAGACGGCGGCCGACTTGATCCGCCAGAACGCGCTGCTCAATGCCATCGAGGACACCGGTCAGTTGGTGGGCCAGAAGATCAACGATCCGGCCGCGATGGCCCTGGCGGTGGGGCGGGCACAGGCCACTGCGCAGCAGAACGCGACCTGGATCAATCAAGGCAAGCTGGCCGAGCAGGCGCTGCCGGTGCTGCGCAATGTGGTGGAGGCGCTGAGCTTTGCGCTGTTTCCTCTGCTGGTGCTGATGCTGCTGCTGTCCAGCGGTCGGGACGCGCTGCTGCTGCTCAAGGGCTACGCTCTGGTGATGGTGTGGATCCAGCTGTGGCCGCCGCTGTTTGCGGTGCTGAACTACATGGCATCGATCTACGCGGCGCACGATCTGGCAGCCGCGGCCGATCTGGGCTCCGGGGCTCGGACCCTGTCGTTGCGCACGGCGTCGACTATCTACAACCGAGCCATCTCCGGCGAAGCGGTGGCGGGCCACCTGGCGCTGGCGGTGCCGCTGCTGGCCTGGGCGTTGGTGAAGCGGCTGGAGGGCATGGGCAGCGCCTTGGTGGGGGGCCTGGGCGGCCTGCAGGGCACGCTGTCGGCGGCCACTGGCGGCGCGGCAGCAGGCAACCTGGGGCTGGGCAATGTGTCGATGGATCAGGCCCAGCTGGCCCCCAACCGCAGTTCGGCTTTCATGAGCCATTGGCAGGACGATCGCAGCGGCAACACGTTCTCGGCGAATACGCTGACCGGGCGCAGCGCGGTGAGCCTGCTGCGCAACCAGGGCTTTGCGTCGCGGGTGGTGTCGATGCGGGTGTCCGCGCAGGAGGTCAGTGAGGCCAGCCGGCAGGCCGATGCGGCGCAGGCCGAGGCCACGTCCCTGAACCGGGAGCGGTCGGCGGCTTTGACGGAGGCTTTCTCGCGCGGGGTGAATCAGTTGAAGTCGAACAGCCAGAGCACGGCGTCGACTGCCAGCCGCTTCGAGCAGCTCGGCAGCACGCTGAATCGGCTGGATCAGATCAGCCGCACGGTGTCGGAGCGCACGGGGGTGTCTCAATCGCAGGTGGCGCAGATCGCGTTTGGTGTGCGGGCAGCGTTGGGGCTGTCGATCCTGGGCAGCGGCGGCAAGCTTCAGGCGGATGCGGGCAAGCGCTACCAGGCCGCACTCAGCAGCGAGGAGCAGAAGGTGCTGGGGGCGATGAGCAGTGAGCAGCTGGCGGAGTTCCGGCAGTTCGGGGAGCGGGTGTCGCGCGACCGCAGCCTGGTGGAGCTGATCGGCTCTGACAGCCGCGAGGGCCGGGAGCTGGCCTCCCGGCTGGCCACCACCACCGCGCAGGCCGAGAAGGCGGAGTCCAGCTACACCGAGCGCCGGCAGCGGGCCGAGCGGCTGTCCAGCGCCCACGAACGCGGTGAGTCGATCTCGATCGACATCGCGCAGGACCCGCACAACCTGGCGATGTTCCTGCGCTATGCCGAGGCCTATGGCGGTAGCAGTGCCTCCGCTCAGGCGCTGATGGATGCGGAACTGGCGCGCCGGGGGCTGCCGCCGAATCGACAGGGGCTGGAAGGGGCGGCCTTGCCGAGTTCGTTCGAGGAGTGGCGAGCAGGAGCGGGACGGACCGGCCCGGCGTCAGAGGCGGGGGGTGTGGTCGAACGGGCCAGGGTGTCGAACGACGCGGAGGTGGCCGGCAGGTCTTGGGTGACCCCGGCCGTGCCGGGTGCGCAGGCGGCCCCGGTCAAAGGAGGCCGCGCAGAATTTGAGAGGCGCGCCGCAGCGCTGAAGGAGCAGGTGGCCGGGAAGGTGTCTTCCGCCTCCGCGGTCACTGCAACAAGGGACCAGTCACTCATGGGTCAGGTCGGGCAACAGGTGACTGACGATGCCAGGGCGTCGGCCAGCGAGGTGGGGGATGTGGCGGAGAAGGTGTTGAGGCGGTTCAAGCGGTGAAGCACTGATCGCGGTTCCAATCAACCTGTACCGCAAGAAAAGCATTCCCAGGAGGCCAGGGACACAACCACTCCGGAATGTTGCAAGGTTGCTACGCACCCCAGATCTCAAGCGAACCTTTCAACCGAGCCATCTCAACCGATCACAAACGCCAAGGGCCGCAAAAAACGTGGGGGCACATTTGGGGGCACATCCTGACTCGATCGATAAACTATCTGTTTAAAATCAATGTATTAGCATATAGATGCGATTCCTTTCACCGCACCAATGAAATCAACGGGTTAGCACTCACAAGGTGCTGACCCGTTGTGCTTTCTGGTTGCGATGTAACGGCGGATGTAAGAGGAATTCTGGGATCGGCCGGCTGCGGGCGCCCTTACGCCTGTTTGAGTCGCTCGCACCTATCTGACCTTGCCCCTGGATTCCGTATCCCATAGCTGGACTACGCACGGGCCGGCCGGGGGGCCGGCGAGCCAGTTTGCTTCGAACTGCATCGGGCTGACGTAGGCCAGTGCCGAGTGCAGTCGGGTCCGGTTGTACCAGAGCATCCAGGCCACGACATCGTCCTTGGCCTGGCGCCGGCACTTGAAGCGTTGGCCGTGCAGGCGCTCCACTTTCAGCGAGCCGAACAAGCTCTCGCTGCAGGCGTTGTCCCAGCAGTTGTCAGGTGACCTCGATCACATCGATCCACATCATCGGTTCAGAGTGAACAAGCACACGTTCCGGGGGGAGTTCGGCGGCGTGACTTTGTTATCCTGCGCAGCACCCCGACCCTAGCCGCCTGTTCAAGGAGACCGGATCGATGATGCAGTGCCACCTGGCGCGCCTGATGGCGCGTGAGCGGTTGCGCGTGGCGGACGTGGCTCGTGCCACCGGACTGAACCGTAGCACCATCACCGCCCTGGTCCAGAACCGGGCCACGCGGGTGGAGCTGCCTCATGTCGAAGCGCTGTGCCGCCTGCTGGGCTGCGGTGTCGGGGACTTGTTCGAGTACATCGCGGACGCTGGCGACACCGGCGCCGCCAGCAGGGAGATCCCGTCATGACCCTCGGCACGAACCGCTGGCACGTCATCGCGCCCTCCAGCTTCCCGTGGGAGCGGGAGGCGCTGGAGTGGCTGCGCGCCCAGCTGCCCGACCGCGAGCCCTGGCACGTCTGGACCAACTTCGAGTTCATCGACGACGAGGGCAAGGTCAACGAGGTCGACGCACTGGTCCTCTCGCCAGCCGGCCTCTTCGTGGTCGAGATCAAGTCGCGCCCGGGCGTCGTCTCGGGGGATGCGCACACCTGGACCTGGACGACGGACGGGCGCGACCGCTCGGTCGACAACCCGCTGCTGCTGACCGACCGCAAGTGCAAGCGCCTGGCCAGCCTGGTCAAGCGCCAGAGCGCGGTGGTCAAGGCCAAGATGCGCATGCCCTTCTTCACGCCGCTGGTGTTCCTGTCGTCCACCACGGTGACCTGCCGGCTGCAGGGCCATGCCCGCAGCGGCGTGTTCCTGCGCGGCCGCCCGGGAAACGAGGCGGACGACGGCATCGTCGCGGCCCTGACCTATGGCCCGCGCGGCGAGATCAACGCTGCGCCGCTCGATGCCGCCGCCGTCAAGGCCCTGGGCAAGGGCCTGATCGAAGCCGGCGTGCGCCCGTCCAACAAGCACCGCCAGGTGGGCGACTACCGGCTCGACAAGCTCATCACCGACGGCGACAGCTACCAGGAGTGGCAGGCCCGCCACGTCGGCATCGACGTGCAGCGGCGCGTGCGCGTCTACAACCTGGCCAATGCCGCCAGCCCCGAGGCGCGCCAGAACCTGGTGCGTCAGGCCCAGCGCGAGTTCAAGGTGCTGGAGGGCATCGACCACAGCGGTATCCTGCGCTGCAACGAGTACAAGGACAGCGAGCTCGGCCCGGCGCTGATCTTCGACCTTGACCCGCGCGCCCTGCGCCTGGACCACCTGATGCGTGACCACGGCCAGCGCCTGAACGCCAGCCAGCGCCTGCTGCTGGTGCGCGGCATTGCCGAGGTGCTGCAGTACGCCCACTCGCGCCGGCTCTTCCACCGCGCGCTCGGCCCGCAGAGCGTGCTGGTGCGCGACATCGAGACCGCCACCCCGCGCGTGCAGCTGATGAACTGGCAGACCGCCGCCCGCGAGGCCGAGGGGGCCAGCACTGGGGCCACCCAGCACCGCACCACCGGCACCCTGCATGTGCAGTCCTATGTCGAGGACCCCGGCCTCGTCTACCTGGCGCCCGAGACCACCCGCGCCGACCCCGCCCATGGCGCCGAGATGGACGTCTTCTCGCTGGGCTGCCTGACCTGGCTGATCTTCAGCGGCCAGGCGCCTGCCACCTCCACGCTGGAGCGCGACGACAAGTTGCGCCACAGCCAGGGCCTGCGCCTGTCCGATGCCATGGACGGCTGCACGCCAGCCCTGCAGGAGCTGGTGCAGTTCGCCACCAGCCCCGACGTGCTGGGCCGCTACGGCTCGATCCAGGACTTCCTCGAGCAGCTCGACGTGGTCGAGGACGAGCTCACCACCCCCGACCCGGAAACCACCGTCGACCCCAGCCAGGCCAACACCGGTGACCGCCTCGAGGGCGGCTACACCGTCGTCAAGCGCCTGGGCCGCGGCTCGTCCAGCGACGCGCTGCTGGTGCGCGCGGACGGCAATGACGAGGATCTGGTGCTCAAGGTCGCGGTGGACGCCGCGCACAACGACAACCTGCAGGCCGAGGCCGAGGCCCTGGGCAAGCTGCGCCACCCCAACATCGTGGAACTGCGCGGCTGCACCGCCGTGGCCGGGCGCACCGCGCTGCTGCTCAAGAGCGCGGGTGAGCAGACCCTGGCCCAGCGCATCAAGGCCGAAGGGCGCCTGTCGCTGGACATGCTGCAGCGCTGGGGCGAAGAGCTGCTCGACGCCGTGCGCCTGCTCGAAGAGAACGCGGTGGTGCACCGCGACATCAAGCCCGACAACATCGGCATCGCCAAGAACCGCAGCGGCCGCCTGACGCTGGTGCTGTTCGACTTCTCGCTCACCCGCACGCCGGCTGACAACCTCAAGGCCGGCACGCCGCCCTACCTGGACCCTTTCCTTGGCCTGCGCGCCCAGAAGCGCTGGGACCTGCACGCCGAGCGCTTTGCCGCCGCCGTCACGCTCTACGAGATGGCCGTGGGCCGCCTGCCGCGCTGGGGCGACGGCCAGACCGCCGCCGAGCTCACCGACGCCGACGTCACGTTGGAGGCCGATCTCTTCCCGGCGGCCGCGCAGGCCCCGCTGACCACCTTCTTCACCAAGGCCCTGGCCCGCGCCGCCACTGACCGGCACGACAACGCCGAGGAACTGCTGCGCGCCTGGCGCGCCGTCTTCGAGCGCGCCGCCAGCGCAGGCAGCACCGCCACCGCCCACCCGGTGGGGCCACAGGGCTTCGAGGCGCTGGCGCCCACCGTCACCGCCCAGACCACCATGGCCGAGCTGGGCTACGGCCCGGAGGCCATCGACGTGCTCGACCGCATGGGCATCCACAACGCCGAGGAACTGCTGGCGGTCGACCGCATCCGCTTTCGCTACCTGCGCGGCGTGGGCGACAAGCTGCGCCGCGAGATCCGCCTCAAGGCCAAGGACCTGGCCCGCCTGCGCCCGGACCTGACCCACGGCCGCGGCAGCCTGCACGAGACCGGCGATGGCGACGAGGCGCAGGCCGACGGCCGCCCGGGCACGGCCCTGCCCCTGGCCGTCAACGAGCTCGCCAACCTGCTGATCCCCAAGCGCCCTGCCGGCGACGACCGGCCCGAGGACGCTGCCCTGGCGGTCTACCTGGGCCTGGAGGACGAGATCCCGGCCGGAACCTGGCCCACCCCGGGCGACGCCGCCCGCGCTGCGGGCGTGGACCGCAGCACCGTCGTCGAGGCCATCGGCCGTGCCCGCAAGGCCTGGCTGAAGAAGCCCGCGCTGACCGCGCTGCGCCAGGACGTGGCCGAGCTGCTCGCCACCCAGGGCCAGGTGATGACCCTGCGCGAAGGCGCGCTGGCCCTGCTGGCGCTGCGCGGCTGTGCCGAACAGGACGACGCCCAGCGCCTGCGCCTGGCCTGCGCCGTGCTGCGCGCCGCGGTGGAGACCGACGCGGCCACCGAGAAGCCCCGCTTCGAGGCCCACGCCGGCAGCGCACACAGCCCCGAGCCGCTGATCGCCACCGCCGCGCCCTGGGCCGACTACGCCCGCCGCCTGGGCCAGGCCGCCGACACCTGCGCGCTGGCCGACCCGCTGCTGCCGCCCGAGCGCGCCCTGCTGGCGCTGGAGCAGGTGAGCGCCCCCGGCCAGGACGGCGCCGAGGGTGCACCCGAGGCCGGCCTTCCCGCCATCCCGGCCCTGAGCGCGCCCCGGCTGCTGCGCCTGGCCACCAATGCCTCGCGCCACGCCGCGCTGTCGGCCCGGCAGGAGATCTACCCGCGCGGCATGCCGGCGCTGCAGGCCCTGCGCCAGTCGGTCAACGCACTGGTGGGCGTGACGCTCACCGAGGCCCAGCTGCGCGACCGCGTGCGCGGCCGCTACCCGGATGCCGAGCCCCTGCCCGGCCGGCCCCAGCTCGACCGCCTGCTGGAAGCCGTGGGCGCCCCACTGGCCTGGAGCGAGGCCGAGCAGCGCTACAGCCGCCAGCAGATCGACGCGGGCGCCAGCGCCGGCACCACCACCTTCCTGAGCCGCCGCGCCACCCAGCTCGGCCGACTGCCCCGCGACAGCGACGCCCCGCCGGACGCCCACCTGCTCGACGCCCAGGCCCTGGAGCGCCGCCTGCAGCAGCAGCTGCACCAGGGCGGCCTGCTCACGCTGACCGTGGAGCCCCGCCTGGCCCGCCATGCCGAGGCCGAGCTGCTGCACCGCTTTGGCGCGCCGGCTGGTGCCGTGCAGAGGCTGAGCATCGACGCCCTGCTGCTGCGCGAGCTGCGCGCCCAGGCCGCCTCGCTCAAGGTCGACTGGGCCACCGTGCTGCGCGCCGACGCCACCGTGCCCGGCACGCGCGACTGGACCAACCTGCTGCGCCTGGTGCAGCGCTGCGTGCCGGCCCTGCGCCAGGCCCTGCTGGCCAGCCCGGCGCCGCTGCTGGTGGTCAACGCCGGCCTGCTGGCGCGCTACGGCCACCTGAGCCTGCTCACCGAGCTGGAGCAGACCGCTGGCCGCCCCGGCCAGACGCCCTGCGCCTGGCTGCTGCTGCCCGGCCCCAAGCCCGGCGTGGCCGAGATCGATGGCAGCGCCGTGCCGCTGGTCTACGCCAACGCCGTCGTGGCCGTGGGCGAGGCGTGGGTGCGCAATGCGCATCGAGGTGCCACGACGAGTGCCTGACCCGTCAGAACAAACCAAGAAGAAGCGAGAAAGGGAGTGCAGATGCAGGTCACCCAATTTCCAGCCGGCCTTCACGAGAAGCTCAGCTACTACGTCTACGTGTACGTCGACACTTCGGACGATGATGACAGGGTGCTCTACGTCGGCAAGGGCAAGGGCAATCGCTGCTTCGCCCATCTGAATCAGGTGAACGACACCGACAAGTCCACCGAAATCAACCGGCTTCAGGCCGAGGGGCGCCTGCGCATCGACATCCTGATCCACGGCGTCGACGAGAAGACGGCGCTCCAGGTCGAGGCCGCAGCGATCGACCTGCTGCGGCTCGAGCGCCTCTACAACCAGAAGCGTGGCGACGATTCGCGCGAATTCGGGCGGATCTCGACCGACGACCTGGTGGCCAAGTTGCAGCCCCGCATCGTGCTCGGCGCGCCGGACTTCCAGGACGACTGCATCCTCATCCGCCTTCGCCAGCGCTACTACTCCGGCATGCCGGCCCAGGCGCTCTACGACAGCACACGCGGCGTCTGGCGGGTCTCGAGGGAGTCGGCGGACCAGGTGAGCCTGGCGCTGGCCGTGCATGAGGGCATCGTCCGCGAGGTCTACCGCATCGCTGGCTGGTTCACCGCAGGCTCGACGCTCTACGCCACCCAGGACCTGCACGGCCCCGTCGACCGGGGCAGCCCACGGATGGAGTTCGTCGGTCGCGTGGCGGACGAGCCCGAGCGGCAGCGTTACCTCCACGCCGACGTCAGCCGCTGCTTCCGCCCGGGTGCACAGAACCCGGTCACCTACATCGGCCCCAGCTTTCCCAAGCCTGAAGTCGAGCGCTGACCCCTGCGACTGCCCCAACTACAACACCCCCTGGGAGCCCCCCCTTGATCAACGCCCCGCGGCTGCTCGCCGACCTGACACGCCAGCTCAAGCGCCTGGAAGATGACCTGCGCGCGCGCATCCTCGACAACGCCGAGCTCCATGCGGAGACGCCCGAGCTGGCCACGCTGAAGGCCGAGCTGAGCGCCGAGTGGCAGGCCGCGCGCGATGCCGAGCGCTGCGCCGAAACCTTCGAGAGCTGGGCCGAGCAGGTGCTGACGCAAGGGGCGGTGCACTGGCTGCTGAGCTGCGTGTTCCTGCGCTTCATCGAGGACAACGCGCTGGTGGAGCGGCCCTGGATCGGCGGCACGCCCGCCTCTGGCCGGCTGGCGCTGGCGCGCGACCGGCACGAGACCTACTTCCGCGCCCACCCCACCGAGAACGACCGCGACTACCTGCGCGCCGCCTTTGCCGAGGCCGGCACGCTGCCGGGGCTGCACACCTTTTTCGACGCCGCGCACAACCCGGTGTTTCGCCTGCCCATCAGCGGCGAGGCGGCCATGGCGCTGCGCGAGTTCTGGCAGGCGGTGGACCCCAACACCGGCGCGCTGGTGCATGACTTCACCTGTGAAAGTGGACAGGGCCTGAACACCCGCTTCCTGGGCGACCTCTACCAGGACCTGAGCGAGGCCACGCGCAAGCGTTACGCCCTGCTGCAGACGCCGGAGTTTGTGGAGGAGTTCATCCTCGACCGCACCCTCACCCCGGCCATCCGGGAGTTTGGGTATCGCGAGGTGCGGATGATCGACCCCACCTGCGGCAGCGGGCACTTTCTGCTCGGCGGCTTCCAGCGGCTGGTGGGGGAGTGGCTGGCGCATGAGCCCGGGCTGAACCCGCGGGTGATCGCACAACAGGCCCTGCACGGCGTGGCCGGCGTGGACCTGAACCCCTTCGCGGTGGCGGTGGCGCGTTTCCGCCTCTTGGTGGCGGCGCTGCAGGTGGCCGAGGTGCGGCGGCTGGCCGATGCGCCGGACTTTGAAGTGCACGTGGCCATCGGCGACAGCCTGCTGCACGGGCACCGGTTTGGGCTGAGTGAAACCGGCTCGCTGCTGGAGGCCGAGGAGGCCCTGGCCGGGTATGGGTTGAGCCACGCCTACGTCAGCGAGGATCTGGTGCAGGTCCAGCAGATCCTCGGCCGGCAATACCACGCGGTGGTGGGCAATCCGCCCTACATCGTGGTGAAGGACGCAGCGTTGAATGCGGCCTACCGAGAAGAATACGCCAGCTGCCACCGGCAATATTCTCTCGGAGTGCCATTCACCGAGCGCTTCTTCGAACTGGCATTAACTCGAAAAGATTCGAACGGCGCCGGCTATGTGGGCCTGATCACGGCCAACTCCTTCATGAAGCGGGAGTTTGGTTCCAAGCTCATCGAACAGGTGCTGCCGCGGCTGGATTTGACTCACGTGGTCGACACCTCCGGCGCCTACATCCCCGGCCACGGCACACCGACGGTGATCCTGTTCGGCCGCCACCGCGCGCCGGTGGCCGAAAGTGTCCGCACCGTCATGGGCATCAAGGGCGAACCCAGCACGCCGGACGACCCGGCGCGCGGGCTGGTCTGGAGCGCCATCGTCGAGCAGATCGATCGACCTGGAAGTGAGAGTGAATTCGTCAGCGTCAGCGACGTGCCTTGCTCCACCTTCCGCAAACACCCGTGGAGCATCGGCGGTGGCGGAGCCGCCGAATTGCGCGAGCGCATAGATGAGGCTGCCAGCAGGAAACTATCAGACGTTGCCGCCGAGATTGGATTCGGTGTCGTAACTCGCGAGGATGATGCTTTTGTCGTAGGTGATGGACCGCTTAAGCGCCATCAAATTCACCCAGACTTCTCTCTATTCTCCGTTGATGGCGAGAATGTCAGAGATTGGACTCTCGATAACCCAAATGTGACCTTGTGGCCATACGCGAAGAATAGCCTAGATGCATTCGGATCACCGGAGACGGTTGGTTTTCTGTGGCCTTTCCGAACTGGTCTTTCTCAACGTGTCGCGTATGGGAAGACCCAAATAGAGCGAGGGCTTGAGTGGTTCGAATACTCGATGTTCTTCAAGAAGCGGTTTGAGACCCCACTCACCATCACCTTCGCCGAAATCGCCACCCACAACCACTTCGTCCTCGACCGCGGCGGCAAGGTGTTCAAGCAGACCGCCCCGGTCATCAAGCTGCCCGCCGGCAGCAGCGAAGACGAGCACCTGGGGCTGCTCGGGCTGCTGAATTCGTCGGTGGCGTGTTTCTGGTTCAAGCAGGTGTGCCACAACAAGGGCAGCACCGTCGACCAGCATGGCGCGCGCCAGCGCACCGCGCCCTTTGAGGACTTCTACGCGCTCAACTCAACCAAGGTCGCCGAGTTTCCCCTTTGCGCCGAGAAGCCGCTCGCCCTCGCCACCAGCCTCGACGCGCAGTCGCAGCAGCTGACCGCCCTGCAGCCGGCCGCGCTGCTGGTTAAGGCGGAGCTGCCCACCCGCGCCAGCCTGGACGCCGCCTGCGAGCAGGCCGCAGCCCTGCGCCGGCAGATGATTGCCGGGCACCGAAGTTCGACACTTTGCGCCCTTTTGGCGAGGCCGATCTCAATCCCGACAAGCACTTGGCGACGTTTTGAGAGAAGGTTTGTAGTGGCACGTTTGCGGAATTCATGTATTGGCACTATCCTGCCTTTTGGCTATACTCGCAGGCCATGTTCATCAAGCTCACGCGGTCCGGTGGACGCAGCTACGCCCAGCTGGTCGAGTCCTTCCGCGATGAGCAAGGCCGCCCGCGGCAGCGCACCCTGGCCACCCTGGGCCGCACCGATGAGATCGGCGGCCAGGTCGATTCGCTGCTGCAGGGCCTGCTGCGCGTGAAGGGTCGCCCTGCCGCGCTGGCCTCGCCGCCCCAGGTGCAGTTCGAGTCCGCGCTGGCCTTGGGCGATGTCTGGGTGCTGCACCAGCTCTGGCACGAGTTGGGCTTTGATCGGCTGCACGCGGTGTTCCGCCGTGCGCGCTACACCACCCCGGTGGAACAGGCCATCCGCGTGATGGTGTTCAACCGGCTTTGTGATGCCGATTCCAAGCTCGGTGCGCTGCGCTGGTTGCAGACAGTGGCGATGCCCGATGTCGATCCCAGGTCGATCACCCACCAGCACCTGCTGCGCAGCATGGACGCGCTGATGGATCACCAGGCCAGCGTGGACGATTGCGTGGCGCAGTTGCTGCGCCCGCTCATCGACGAGCAGTTGTCGGTGGTGTTCTATGACCTGACGACCATCCGGGTCGAGGGGCTGAGCCAGCAACGCGATGACGTGCGCAAGTTCGGCATGTCCAAGGAAGGTGTCGTTGCCCGGCAGTTCCTGCTGGGCGTGGTGCAGACGGCCGATGGCCTGCCGATCTACCACGAGGTGTTCGACGGCAACGCCAGCGAGGGCCCCACGCTCAAGCCCACACTGGAGCGCGTGCTGCAGCGCTACCCGCATGTGAAGCGCCTGGTGGTGGTGGCCGATCGGGGGCTGCTGTCGCTGGACAACCTGCAGATGCTCAGCGAGCTGAAGCTGCCGGGCGATCGGGCACTGGAGTTCATCCTGGCCGTGCCCGGGCGCCGGCATGGGGACTTCGTCGAACTGCTGGCGCCACTGCAGGCCAGGGCTGAAGGCTCAGCCGCCGAGGTGATCGACGAGCTGAGCTGGCAAGGCCATCGCCTGGTGGTGGCGCACAACGCGCAGCAGGCCGCCGATCTCACCCAGCGCCGACGTGATCGCATCACGGCGTTGCAGGTGCGCGCCCAGGCACTGACCGGCAAGCTCGACGAACAGGACGCCGGCCAGAGCCAGCGCGGGCGCAAGCTGTCTGACAGCGGCGCCAAGGCGCGCTTCTTCCACGAGGTGTGCGAGGCGCACTTGGCCAACATCATCCGGGTGGACCTGAAGTCCGAGCTGTTCACCTACGACATCGACCACGTCGCCCAGGCGCGCGCAGAGGCGATGGACGGCAAGCTGCTGCTGGTGAGCAACGTGCATGACCTGAGCGCCCAGCAGATCGTGGCGCGCTACAAGAGCCTGGCTGACATCGAGCGTGGCTTCCATGTGCTGAAGTCCGAGATCGAGATTGCGCCGGTGTTCCACCGGCTGCCCGAGCGCATCCGCGCGCACGCCAGCATCTGCTTCATGGCGCTGGTGCTGCACCGGGTGATGCGCCAGCGCTTGAGGCTGGCCGGCAGCCCCCTGTCGCCCGAGGCCGCGCTGCAGCAGCTGCGCCGCGTCCAGCGTCACCAAGTGCGCATCGACGGCGCCGAGCCCATCGCCGGCATCTCCACCATCCACCAGGACCAGGCTGACACCCTGGATGCACTCAAGATCAAGAAACCCAGCCTCGACGCCCAAATGTCCCTGCTGTAGTGGCGCGCCGCAAGGTCGCCACTAAGCAAATCAAGGACTTGGCGAGGTTGGTGTCGAACTTCGGTGCGCCGGCAGATGATTGCCGGGCAGGAGGAGCTGGACTGGCGCTGCTACCGCCTCTACGGCCTGCTGCCGGCCAGCGTGGGCGGGGACGAGGTGGAGTACGCCGCGCCGGTGGGGGTGGCGCTGGGTGAGCGGGCCTTCGAGATCGTGCTGGCGCGCCGCATGGCCGCGGGCAAGGAGCAGACCACCTGGTTCGAGCGCCACGGCTCGACGCCCATCACCGACCTGCCGGCGCACTGGCCCGAGGCCTACCGCCGCGTGGTGCAGCGGCGCATCGAGCTGATCGAGAGCGACCGCAACCTCGGCCTGATCGAGCGCCCCGAGTACAAGCGCCGCTGGAACAGCCCCAGCTGGCAGGAGCTGGAGCAGGCCGCCCTGCGCGAGTGGCTGCTCGACCGCCTGGAGGCCCCGGCGCTGTGGCCCGCCAGCGCCGACCAGCCGCCGCAGCTCACCAGCACGCGCCGCCTGGCCGACGCGGTGGCGCAGGACCCGGCGTTCATGCAGATCGCGGAACTCTATGCGGGCCAGGCCGGCTTCGACGTCCAGCGCCTGGTGGCCGAGCTGGTCAGCGCCGAGAGCGTGCCCTTCCTGCCCGTGCTGCGCTACACCGACACCGGCCTGCGCAAGCGCGCCCAGTGGCAGGCCACCTGGGCGCTGCAGCGCCAGGAGGACGCCATCGACGCCAAGGTCATCGCCGACAACGCCGACGCCTGGCGCGCCGAGCTCACCGAGCAGGCCCGCCAGCAGTTCGGCAGCGCCACCTTGGCCGACGCGCAAGCCTGGATAGCCCAGCAGCTGGCCGCCGAAATCGCCCGCCAGCAGGCCGAGGACAAGGCCCAGAAGATCGGCCCCATCCCCGTGCCGCCCAAGTACCAGAGCAAGGAGTTCTTGAAGGCCGACCTCTGGCGCCTGCGCGGCGGCCTGGACGTGCCCAAGGAGCGCTGGGTCAGCTACCCCGGCTCCGAGCGCGGCGCCGACGGCAGCACGCCGCTCGCCTGGGCCGGCTGGAACCCCCTGCAGCAGGCCACGGCCCTGGCCAGCTACCTGCTGGAGATGAAGGACAACGAAGGCTGGGAGCCCGAGCGCCTGCAGCCCCTGCTGGCCGGCCTGGACGAACTCGTGCCCTGGCTGCAGCAGTGGCACAACGACCCCGACCCCGCCTTCGACGGCGAGCGCATGGGCGACACCTACGCCGGCTTCATCGCCGACCAGGCGCGTGAGCTGGGGTTCACGCTGGAGGACTTGCGGGCGTGGCGGCCGGTGGCGGCGGTGAAGCGGCGGGGGGGGAGGCCGAGGAAGGGAGCATGAGCATGGCAAAACGACCGGTCGACTACACCGCGAGCTGCCGGCGCCACTGGCAGGATGCAAACACCCTGCTGGAGCGAAATGCCCGCCCGAATGCCGGCCAGCTGATCGGCCTGAGTGTGGAGTGCGGGCTGAAGGCAGTGCTCATCATTCGCCGCAGTGTCGAGGTGGCGGCCGATGGCAGCATCCGAGAAGACCTCCAGACCCATTTGCCGCGCATCGCCCAGCAAGCCCTGGAGATGACCACACTGGCCGATAGTCGGGCAGGCAGCGGGTTGCGCGCCGCCGTGCCCAGCCTGGGCAAGATGCATGATTGGCAAGTTGAGCACCGCTACTGGCGCCCAAGCGAGGTGCCATTGGACTCCTTGCCTCACTGGCAAGCGGCAGCACGCGAAATGCTGAACTACTTGGACAACGTGATTTCTGGAGACCTGTGATGACACCGCTGCGATTCAACGACGCGTTGCGACGGGCAGCAGCGGCCACTCGCAACGATGCGCTGCCCGCGCAGCCACCGGTGCGGATCATTCGCGACATCTACGGTCGGCTGCGCTTTGCCATCAATGCAGGGGAGGCCGACTATCCGGCCGAGGCCCGCAGCAGCCTGGAAGCAGCCCAGCAGACGCTGGGCGCGTACTCAGGCGGGGACGAGCTCCTGTTTCGCGACAGCTTCGCTGACCCGGACCGCATCTTCAACAGCAGCGACTGGCACACCACGGTGGTCGCCATGGGTGTCGATGAGGATGGGAACTCGCTGGGCGAGGTCGATGTGATGCTGCTGGACCGGCAGATCACCGGCCAAGACTGGATTCGCACCACCCGTGCCCCACGGCCTGACAGTGCGCCCCCTCGCGTGGTGTTTTACGGGCTCAAGGGGGGCGTGGGCCGGTCCACTGCGCTGTGCATGCTGGCCTACAGCCTGGCCCGGGAGGGCAAACGGGTGCTGTTGCTGGACTTCGACCTGGAGTCACCGGGCTTGTCCGGGCTGCTGCTGCCCTCCGACCGGGTGGCCGGCTTCGGGCTGGTGGACTGGTTCATCGAGGACGCGGTGCAGCGCGACGATTCGGTGCTGCTCGATCTGGTGTCGGACAGCCCGCTGGCCGAGCTGACGCGCGGCCAGATCCGGGTGGCTGCCGCGATGGGCCAGGGCGAAAACGCCTATCTGGCCAAGCTGGCGCGGGTCTACGCCGACGTGCCGAGCCCCACCGGCCCGGAGCGGTTTGCCCAGCGCATGGCACGCCTGGTGGCAGCGCTGGAAGCGCAGGAGCGCCCGGACATCGTGCTGATCGACAGCCGTGCCGGCCTGCATGACCTGGCGGCAATCTCGATTGCCGGTCTGGCGGATTTGGCGCTGCTGTTCGCCACCGACAGCGAACAGAACTGGCAAGGCTACCGGCAGCTCTTCGAGCATTGGCGGCAGCGGCCCGAGGTGCTGCGCGGTGTGCGCGAGCGACTGTGGATGGTGCGAGCGATGTTCCCGGAGTCGGATCAAGAAGCACGCTTTCAGCGCTTCCTGGAGCGCTCTTATGACCTGTTTGCCGACCACCTCTACGACGAGATCCAACCGACACGAGCGGACGATGAACCGCCTGATGCTGGAGCGAGTGAGCCATTCTCCTTCCCAATGGACAGCGACGCCGCGCCCCACTTTCCGTGGACGGTGCGCTGGAGTCCACGGTTCGTGGAGTTCGACGCCCTGTCACTGCGCAACCGAGGCGGGGTGGACGACACCGACATCGACCTGGCGTTCGGCCCGTTCGTGGAGCGTGTCAAGGAATCTATTTTCGGAGAATGACTGTGGATTTGACGAGAACCGACGTCACAAGGTTGCGAGCTGCAGTCTCAGAGGGTTTGCCTGCAATCGATCAAGCTGGCGCCGCTGTGGAACAGGGGCCTGCCATGACCTATGTGCCTCCGGCCCATGCACAGGCGCTGGATGCAGATCGCTGCATCGTTGAGGGCATTCGCGGTGCCGGCAAGAGTTTCTGGTGGGCAGCGCTGAACTCCGAGCCCCATCGCAGGCACATCGCACGGGCATTCCCCGACGCCCACCTGAGCGATGCCATCATCGTCAAGCAGGGCTTCGGGGCGGCGTCAGGTTCGTTGGACGCGCCCAGCCAAGATGTGCTTGCCGCCCTGCTTGCGAAACGATTCACTCCACGAACTATTTGGCGGGCTGTCGTGGCGCGCCAACTGGATTTTCAGAAACCGTTTCCTCGCATCGGCGCACGGGGCATCGAACCCTGGGAAGCCCGGACCGCCTGGGTAAGAGACAACCCAGAGTCCTTTGACGAGATGTTGATGGCCTGCGACAGAGGATTATCCGAGCGTACTCAAAGAATACTGATCCTTTTTGACGCGCTGGATCGCTTGGCAGAAACCTGGCAAGAAATCAGGCCCTTGGCCAAGGGCCTTTTTCAGGTAACTCAGGACCTACGCTCAACCCGAAACATCCGGTTGAAGCTGTTCGTGCGGCCCGACATGTTGGAAGACAAGATGATCACGGGCTTTCCAGACGCTTCGAAGCTGCTGGGCCGACGTGCAAGCCTGACTTGGCGCAAGGTAGATCTGTACGCGTTGTTCTTTCAATGCGCAGGGAATGCATCCACAGGTGGGACAGTATTTCGGAAGCTTTCGGGTGACATATTGGGTAACCGCAGATGGTCACAGACCGATGGGATCTGGACATTGCCCGCTGACCTGCGCAGCGACGAAAAGGTACAAGAAAAGGTGTTTGAGGCGATCGCAGGCACGGTCATGTCGGCTTCCCCCACCGGACTGAAGCGGGGCAAGCCTTACAAGTGGGTGGTCAACCACCTGCAGGACGGTCGCGATCAGGTCAGCCCCCGCAGCTTCTGCGAGGCGCTGCGACTGGCTGCGCAGCGCTCGCGCGACGACTTCGAAGACTCTGACCTGCCGCTGCACTACAAGGCGCTGCAAGCGGGTGTTCAGGCGGCCTCGAGAGTGCGCGTTGATGAACTGGTCAACGAGGACTATCCGTGGATTCAGCTGGTGATGGACCCGCTGCACGGCAACCTGTCGGTTCCTTGCCCGCCGCAGGACATCATGAACTTGTGGCTGCAAGGGGGCGTGATCGACTCTCTAACCGAGCACCTGAACTCGGGTGGCGCAGCGGTGAAGCTACCGCCGCAGCACTTGGATGAACGTGAAGAAGGAGTGCTGCGGGACCTGACCGAACTGGGACTTATGCAGACCTTGTCGGATGGTCGCATTCAGATGCCGGATGTCTACCGAATCGCCTTCGGGCTGGGACGTCGGGGTGGGGTCAAGCCTCTGAAATAGAGATAGAGCGCGGTGCGCATGATGGGTTCGAGGCCTGCGGCGGCACACCGTATCAGAAAACATCGCCACCTCGATGAAAACAACGAAATGTTGAGGGCGATATCAAGAAAATGAGGTGTCGGCAGTGATCGGCTACGAATGGCTGCTGGAGCACATCACGCTGAGGATGCCCCCAGTGCTTCGACCCGCTCAGGTGCGCCCGGTCACCCGCATCGAGCGCATGGCGGACGTGCTGGCGGTGCCCCGCCACGTGGCGCCGGCCGAGGGTGCGTCGCTGCTGGACCAAGTGCTCTTCGCGCTCAAGCACGAGGAGATGCAGTTGGCCATCCTGGTCGAGGCCCTCAGGCTGGTGACGGCCGAGGAACTCGGCGCAGCGCTTGCGGCCCAGCGCACCGGCAGCTACCTGCGCCGCGCCGCCTTTCTCTGGGAGAAGGCGCATGGCCGCGAGCTGCCGCTGCCCTGGGACACCACCGGCGGCAATTACATCGACCTGTTCGACAGCGCCAGCCACTACGTCGGTCCCGTGTGGGAGCGCAGCCCGCGACTGCGCGTGAACTTCAACGGCATCGGGCCCTTTGACTACTGCCCCGTGGTGCGGCGCGATGAAGCGCTGGAGCGGCGCGGCCAGCAGGTGCTGGAGCGGCTGCGCGCCTGGGCCGACGATGCAGGCAACCGCAGCACGCTCGACCGGGTGCTGAGCTGGGCCTACCTGTCGGAAACGCGGGACTCCTTCGCCATCGAGAACGAATCGCCCTCGCCGGACAAGGAGCGGGCCTTCCTCGGCGCGCTGGCCCAGTTGGCCGAGCACCAACCCGTGACCGAGGACTACCTGGTCAGGCTGCAGAACACGGTCATCACCAGCGCGCTGCGCATGGAGGTGGCGTTCCGCGACCAGCAGAACTGGCTGCAGCGCGGCGGCCACGGGGCGCTCGCGGTGCGCTACATCCCGCCGCCGCCCGGCGACCTGCCGGCCTTGATGGACGGCTGGATGGCCATGGCCAACAGCCGCGAGGGCGATGTGCCGCCCTTCGTGCGCGCGGCGCTGGTGAGCTTCGGCTTTGTCTTCCTGCACCCGTTCATGGACGGGAACGGCCGCCTGTCGCGCCTGCTGGCCCACCACAGCCTGAACCTGCAGCAGGTGCTGCCACTGGTCGGCGGGCAGCCGACGCTGCTGCCGCTGTCGGTGGCCATGAAGCGGCACGAGGCCGAGTACCTGGCGGCGCTGGAGGCCTTCAGCCGCCCGGCGCGCGGCCTGTGGGATGTGACCTGCCTGGCCGACAACACCTTCGCCTTCGACTTCCGCTCCTCGGCCAGCGCCTACGCCCACTGGAACGGCGAGGCCGCCGCGCGCTTCATCACCGACTGCGCCGAGCAGGCGCTGGCGCAGTCGCTGATCGAGGAAACACAGTTCATCCAGGCCTACGACCAGGCCTTCGACCGCATCGACCGCGAGTTCGACCTGCCCAACCGCACCATCAACCTGCTGATCCAGTGGATCCGCCAGAACGGTGGGCGCATGCCGGCACGCCGCCGCACGGCCGCGGAGCTGGCACTGGTGCCGCCGGCACACATCGACCGCATCGAGGCCATCGTGGCAGAGTGCTTCCGGCCACCCGCCGCCGAACCTGGCACGGCAACCGACACCGACGCCGACACCGACACACAGGCCGGCGCAGCCTGAGGGAGAAGCACCGCATGCCATTCATCCGAGACCTGAAGCCCACTCCAGAATGGAGGCAGCTCCAGTGCCACGCCGCGCTGCTGGCGCAGAAGGACGCCCCATGATCCGCAGCTTCTACATCGACAACTTCAAGTCGCTCGTCAACTTCCGCCTGCCGCCGGCGCCCCATGCGCTCGGGCCGTTCGTCTGCCTCGTCGGCCTGAACGGGGCCGGCAAGTCGACGGTGCTGCAGGCACTGGACTTTGTGGCGCATCTGGCCAGCGGCGACATCAAGGCTTGGCTCGAGCGGCGTGAATGGCGTGCTGCAGACATTGCAAGCAGATTCCTGAAGCGACAGCTGATTCATTTCAAACTGGAGTTGGAGGCTGCGCCGATCGGCGTCATCACATGGGAGGGGCAGTTCAATACAAAGCTCCTGCGCTGCACCAGTGAATCGGTCTCTGTCGGTGGCGAGGCCGTGCTGCGCATCAGCGAGCAGAAGCTATTCGCACGGATGCTTCCGCCAAAGCCATCGGTGCCGGCGCTCACTCGTATCTACGAGCTTCCCGGGCTGCAATACGAGGGCTCGACCCTTTCACTGCTGAAGGCAGGGCAATGGGATTGGGCGATCGAGGTACTTCGGGAGAGCTTGTACGAGCTGAAATCGCTCGACATGTTGTCCCCGCATGCCATGCGTCGCCGCGCCAAGGAAGGAAGTGACATCGGCTATGGAGGGGAGCGCCTGTCGGCTTATCTGCACGGCATGCGAAAGGAAGAAAAGGAAAGGCTTCTAGCTGCCGCCCGTGTCTTCTACCCTCAACTCGATAGCCTGACCACGCGGGCTGTGCAGGCTGGTTGGAAAGATCTGTCGATCGACGAACACTATTTGGATGCGGCCGGCAAACCGGTGCAGACGCCTTCCAGGCACGTCAATGACGGCCTACTGCGAACGTTGGCGGTTCTGGCCCAAAGTCAGTTGGGGGGGCACCTCAGCGGATTGCAGATTGCCGGGGTGATTGACACGGATGCTCCAGTGGCGAGCGTGCTGTTTGATGAGATCGAGAATGGCATCAATCCAGAGTTGGTACAGAAGCTGGTTGACCATCTGCTCCACGCCGGCCCGCAGGTCATCGTCACCACCCACAGCCCGCTGATCCTGAACTACCTGCCCGACGACGTCGCGCGGCAGGCGGTGATGCTGCTGTACCGCAACGAGCAGGGGCACACCCAGGCCGCGCGCCTGTTCGACCTGCCGTCCATGCAGGACAAGCTGGGTCTGCTGGGGCCGGGCGAGGCCTACGTTGACACGGACCTCAGCGCGCTGCCCATCGAGGCTCAGCGGCTGGCGCAGCAACCGTTGGAGGCATCTGCGTGAAGCTGATGCTGTCTGGGGAGGGACCGACTGACCTGGGCGTCATGCGGCCAGAAGCGGGTGGCACCCGGTTTGTGCCCGGTCCGATGGCCTGGATCGTCGACCGGCTCGCTGAAAACCGGTTGGGCTATTCATTGTTGGAGTTGGCCGAAGCGGGGGGCGACGCACTTCGCGTCGTGCACAAGACAGAACTGGCACAGCACGCCCGCAGTGGGCCGACGCTGCTGCCCGGTCTGAAGCGAGGCAAGGGCACGGCCTTCTACTTCCGCAATGCCCAAGTGCTGGGCCGCCTGGCGCAGACGCAGCAGGCCGAGTCAGGAGAGCCCGTGCTGGCGGTGCTGTTCCGCGATGGCGATGGAACCCGTTCGGTGCCGTCACATGAATGGCAAGACAAGTTCGATTCGATGGTCAACGGTTTCAAGCAGGCCGGGTTCGACGCGGGCGTACCGATGGTGCCGCGGCCCAAGTCGGAAGCCTGGTTGCTGTGCGGACTCAAGACACAGCCGTATCAGCACTGCGGCGAGCTGGAAGACGCACCCGGCAACGACGGCAGCCCGCACAACCTCAAGAACAGGCTGAAGGCGCTGAACGGTGGCATCGAACCAAGTGCGGACGTGCAGGCCGGCTGGATACGCGACGGAACGGTTGACCCGCGGCGCATTGATATGCCCAGTTTCGAAGCATTCCGGCGTGAACTGGACCGTGCCTGCGGCGCGGCATTGACCCGCAACACCAACGATAGGACACAGGCCGGCGCAGCCTGAGGGAGAACGACAACATGCCATTCATCCGAGACCTCATCACCATCCCCGAGCGGGTGCACCAGGGCGACTTCGTCCTCAAGCTGTCCGAGGGCGTGGCCCAGGCCGACCAGACGCTGCGCGACTACGTGGTCACGCCGGAGCTGGGCGCGGCGTTCAAGAACGCCCTGGGCTTCATCCAGCAGTCGGTGACCAGCCACAGCAGCAAGGCGGCCTACCTGCACGGCTCCTTCGGCTCGGGCAAGAGCCACTTCATGGCGGTGCTCAATCTGCTGCTGGCCGGCCACGCGCAGGCGCGGTCGATGCCGGAGCTGGCCGAGGTGGTGGCCCAGCTGGGCTGGGCGCAGGGCAAGCGATTCCTGATGGTGCCGTACCACATGATCGGCGCCATCGACATGGAGTCGGCCGTGCTGGGCCAGTACGCTGACCATGTGCGGCGCCTGCACCCCACCGCGCCGGTGCCGGGCTTCTACCTGGCCGAGGAGCTGTTCAAGGACGCGAGCGCGCTGCGCCAGCGCCTGGGTGACGAGGCCTTCTTCAGCAAGCTCAACGAGGCGCCTGGATCCGGTTCGGCCGGGGGCGATGGCTGGGGCGAGATGGAGGGCGGCTGGGATGCCATCAGCTTCGAGGCGGCCCTGCTGGAGCCGCCCGAGGGCGAGGAGCGCGGCCGGCTGGTGGGCGCGCTGATCAGTCAGTTCTTCACCGCTTACCAGGCCCTGGCCGGTGCGGGCGAGTCCTTCGTGCCGCTGGACGCGGGGCTGGCCATCATGAGCCGGCATGCGCGCGACCTGGGGTACGACGCGGTCATCCTCTTTCTCGATGAGCTGGTGCTGTGGCTGGCCAGCCATGCGGCCGACGTCAGCTTCGTCAGCCGCGAGGGCACCAAGCTGGTCAAGCTGGTGGAGGCCACGCATGCCGACCGGCCCATCCCGCTGGTCAGCTTCGTGGCCCGGCAGCGCGATCTGCGCGACCTGGTGGGCGAGCACCTGAGCGGCGCCGCCGGTGTGCAGTTCAGCGACGTGCTCAAGCACTGGGAGGCGCGCTTCCACCGCATCACGCTGGAAGATCGCAACCTGCCGGCCATTGCAGAGAAGCGGGTGCTGCGCCCGGTCAGCGACGAGGCGCGCAAGGAGTTGGCCAGGGCGTTTGACGACGTGCTGCGCCTGCGCCGCGACGTGCTGGACACGCTGCTGACCACCGACGCGGACCGCGACATGTTCCGCAAGGTCTACCCCTTCAGCCCGGCGCTGGTGCAGACGCTGATCGCGGTGTCGTCGGTGCTGCAGCGCGAGCGCACCGCGCTCAAGCTGATGCTGCAGCTGCTGGTGGACCGGCGCGCCGACCTGGAGCTGGGTCAGCTGATCCCGGTGGGCGACCTGTGGGACGTGATCGCCGAGGGCGACGAGCCCTTCTCCGAAGCCATGCGGCTGCACTTCGAGAACGCCAAGCGCCTGTTCAACCAGCGCCTGCTGCCGGTGCTGGAAGCCAAGGCCGGCACGACCTGGGAGGCGCTGCGCCTGGGCCAGGCGGAGCCTACGCGGGCCAAGGCGCTGCGCAATGACGCGCGCCTGCTCAAGACCCTGCTGCTGGCCGCGCTGGTGCCGGAGGTGGAGTCGCTCAAGGCGCTGACCGCCACGCGCCTGGCCGCGCTCAACCACGGCACCTTCAAGTCGCCCATCCCGGGTCAGGAGGCCCAGCAGGTGCTGCGCAAGCTGCGCGACTGGGCGGGAGAGGTGGGTGAGCTCAAGGTCACCGACGACGCCAATCCGGTGGTGTCCATCCAGATCACCGGGGTCGACCTGGAGCCGGTGCTCAAGGCCGCCGAGGTGGTGGACAACCCCGGCAACCGGCGCAAGACGGTGCGCGAACTGCTGTTCAAGGAGCTGGGCATCGAGGACAAGGGGGCCATGTTCCATCACTTCGAGCTGGTGTGGCGGGGCACGCGCCGCGAGGTCGAGGTGGTCTACGAGAACGTGCGCGAGATGGCGGACGACCGCCTGAAGGACCGCACCGGATCCTGGACGGTGGTGCTGGACATCCCCTTTGACGAGCCGCACCGCACGCCGGCCGATGACATCGCCCGTCTGGGCGAGTACCGCGGCGGTTCGACCCACACGCTGGTCTGGCTGCCGTCCTTCCTGAGCACCAAGGCCGAGGGCGACCTCAAGCGCTACGTGGTGCTCGACCACATCCTGCAGGGCGAGCGCTTCGACACCTACGCCACCCACCTGTCCTTCGTCGACCGGGTGCAGGCCAAGGCGCTGGCCAAGAACCAGCGCGATTCCCTGCGCACCAAGCTGATTGGCCACCTGGAGGTGGCCTACGGAGTGCGCAGCGAGCCGCGCGACTCGATCACGCATGAGCTGAGCGCGGAGCAGCAGTTCCGCTCGCTGGACCCCACGCTGGCGGCGCGCCCGCCGGTGGGCGTGAACCTGCAGGCGGCCTTCGAGAACCTGCTGGACCAGCTCTTCACGCACCGCTGGCCGGGCCACCCGAATTTCGACACCGAGATCAAGGGCACGCTGGTGCGGCGCCTCTGGCCGGAAGTGCGCGCTGCCATCGAGGCGCCGCAGCACCGCGGCCCGGTGGCGGACGCGGGCATGCGCAAGCTCCTGCGCTCGGTCGTCAACCCGCTGCGGCTGGGCCAGATGGGCGAGACCCACCTGCTGGTGGAGACGACCTGGCAAAGCCACTTCGCGCAGCAGCAGGCCCTGGACGCGCAAGGCGGGCCGCTGACAGTGGCGCGGGTGCGGCGCTGGATCGACCAGCCGCGCGCGATGGGCCTGCCCACCGAGCTGCAGAACCTGATCATCCTGGCCTGGGCGCAGCAGACCAACCGGCGCCTGGTGCTCAACGATGGTCCCTACGAGGCCGAGGTCGACCGCCTGGCCGACGAGGTGGAGCTGCGCGAGCAGACCCTGCCGGCGCCGACCGACTGGGAGCGTGCCATCCGGCTCGCCGGCGAGATGCTGGGCGTGGTGGCGCCGCAGACCCTGAGCGCCGCCAACGTGGGCAAGCTGGTCGCCGACGTGAAGAAGGTGGCGCGCGAGCGTCGCCCGGGGGCCAACGCCCTGGTCGATGCCTTGCGTCCCCGCTGCGAACGCTACACCGGTGGAACGGCAGGCGCACGCTGGCGCACCGCGCGCGCGTCCCAAGCCGCGCTGGCCGCCCTCGCCGGGACCGACGAGGCCGCGCTGGTGGCCACGCTGGCGCAGCTGGAGATCGACACCTCCGAAACGGCCATGGGGCGCTCCATCGCTCAGGCCCAGAGCATGGCAGACACCCTGGCGGCCACGCGCTGGCCGCTGTTCGACGCCGTGGGGCGCCTGCCCGACCAGCGCGCAGAGGATGCCAAGGCCCTGTTGGCCGACCTGTCGACACTGCTGGCCACCGACGAGTACGTGTCAGCACTCAAGCCCGGGCTTCAGGGGCTGGAGCAGTCGGCCACCGAGCTGCTAACAGTCCCGGTCACATCCCCGCCACCAGTACCGCCGCAGCCACCGTTGCCGCCGCAGGCCCCGACACCGGCACCTAGCCCCGTGCAGGAGCCGGGCGTCGAACTGGTAGGCGAGGCCACCAATGTGGTGCTGGACGCCCATGCGGCCACCAGCGCACTGGCTCAGCTGCAGGAGACGCTGGCTGGTGATGACGCGCTGGAGCTGACCCTGAGCTGGCGCCTCGTGCGGCGGAGGAAATCGGTGTGAGTATGGCCCTGTCCGTCAACGAGGCCCAGATCACCGCGCAGCTGGACGCGGTGCTGGGCCGCGACCCGCAGGCGCGTGTGGTGGCCATGCGCAGCGCCAGCAAGCTGGCTTGGCCGAGCACGATGAGCCGGCGCAACCGCCAGTTCACGCTGCGCTGGTGCGAGAGCCGGCTGGCCCTGCGCGAGGCGCTGGACAGCCTGGACGAAGCCGCGGGCGACGGCACGCCTGACGGCCTGGTGCTGCTGACCCCGCTTACGGAGCAGGAGGTGCCTGCCGACGTCGTGGCCCGTCTGGCACGGCACCGCGTGTTCCAGCCCCAGGGCTGGGAGATCGTGCGTCAGCTCTTCGGCGCCCAGGGCACCGATGCCCGCCTGGGTGCGCATGACTGGATGCCGCAGGTGCTGGTCGAACTGGCCCAGCAAGGGCCTTATGTGCCGGTGGCCAGCAGCTTTCTGGATGCCGAGACGGCCTGGCGCGAGGTACTGGGGCGCTGCCTGGAGTTGGACAACGCCCGGCCCGACGCCTGCGCACTCCTGGCCTGGACCCTGCGCCCGGATGCCGATGTGCTGCTGGCCCGACTGCCCGAGCGCGCCCGCCGCGACACGCTGAGCTGGCTGGTCAGGCACGCCGGCAGCAGTGGCGAACTGACGGTGCGCTGCATCGGGGCTGGCCGCAGCGGCGACGCGGTGGCGTTGGCGCTGGTCTGTGCCGTGGTCTTCGCGCCGCAGGGCGAGGGGCGCCATGAGCTGGCCACGGCCGCGGTGCGCCTGGAGCGCTACGCGGGTGACCAGCCGCTGGGCATCGAGGCGGCCCGGCGCTGGAGCCAGGACGCGCGCCAGCTGGTGCAGACGCTGCCGCTGGAGGCGTTGCGTGGCGCCCTGGACCGGGCCGATGCGCTCCTCGCCGACCTGCGCGTGGCCGACCTGGCGCACTACAGCGACCTGCTGCCCCTGGGGCTCGAACAACGCCTGGCACGCTATGCCCAGGCCTTGGAGGCCCATCTGACTCAGCCGGGCGAGAGCACCATGGCCGAGGTCGAAGACGCTGCCAAAGCGGTGCTGCTGCACCACCTGGCCGCGACACAGGCGCTGCGCAGCGAGCGGGTGCGGATGTCGCGTCGCCTGGCCCGCTGGTGGGGCCGCCCCGGCACGAGCGCGTCGGCCTCGCCCACGGACCTCGACAGCCTGGCCGCACAGCACAACGATGACGGTGCCTTTGTCGACTGGGCGCGCGCGCGCCTGCTGGGCGGGGACGAACTGGCCTCGCTCTCGCAGGCCTATGCCCGGCTGCGATCGGCAGTCCAGGCCCGGCGCGACCTGGCGGCCAGATCGTTTGCGACGGCCCTGAGCCAGTCGCTCAAGTCAGCCCGCACGCCTGGTGCGCGCAGCGTGCCGGTGGAGCAGGCACTGGAGCGCGTCGTCCTGCCACTGGCCCAGAGCCAGTCGGTGCTGCTGCTGGTGGTGGACGGCCTGAGCGTGGCCATCTTCCGCGAGCTCTTCGAGCGCTGCGAGCGCCATGGCTGGAACGAACTGATCCGTCAGGACGCCGAGCGCCCGGCCTTCGGCCTGGCCGTGTTGCCGACGGTGACCAGTGTCAGCCGGGCCAGCCTGCTGTCCGGCGGCATCACCACCGGGGGGCAGTCCATCGAGAAACTCGCCTTCACCCGCCATGCAGGCCTCGCCTCCTTGGGCAACGCCCATTTGAAGCCACGCCTGTTCCACAAGGCCGATCTCATCGACGACGGCCACCTGGCCACCGAGGTGCGGGCAGCCATCGGTGATGCTGCGGTGAAGGTCGTCGGCGTGGTCTACAACGCCGTCGATGACCACCTGAGCGGGCCGGAGCAGTTGAACCAGCGCTGGGACTTGCAGGACCTGCGGCTGCTGCTGCCCATCCTGCGCGAGGCGCTGACGGCGCGCCGCGTGGTGTTGGTGACAGCCGACCACGGCCACGTGCTGGAAGACGGCAGCCGCCAGGTCGGAGCCGCTCAGGGTGGCACGCTCGGCAACGCAGAGGCGGCCAGCGATCGCTGGCGCGCAGGGTCGCTCGCCGAGGTGGCCGAAGAGGTGGCGCTGTCCGGGCACCGGGTGCACACACCCGACGGTCTGAACAGCGCCGTGTTGCTCTGGAGCGAGACCGCCCGCTACACCGGCCGCAAGAACGGCTACCACGGCGGCGCCGCGCCGGCCGAGGTGGTGGTGCCGATGAGCGTGTTCGCGCCATTCGGCGTCGAGGTGCCTGGCCGGAAGCCGGCCCCGCCCCAGCAGCCGGAATGGTGGGATCTGCCCGGTGTGGTGCTGCCTGTGCCCGAAAGACCGGTAGCGGCCAAGCCTGCGCCGCGGCGCGCGCACAAGGCAGCCCCCAAGACAGCGTCAGCACCGTCGCTCTTCACCGAAGACGAGGCGCCGGTGCCGCAGACGGCCATGGCGACGGCTGCCCCGCAGCCTGCAGTGCCCGACGCGCCCGACTGGATCGGCGACCTGCTGACCAGCACGGTCTACGCGGCGCAGCGGCAGCTGGCAGCACGGGTTCAGCTGCCCGAAGACCAGATGCGCCGCATCCTCAAGGCGCTGGACGAGCGCGGCGGCAAGCTGGGCAAGGCAGCCCTGGCCCAGCGCCTGGGGATCGCTGAGATGCGGGTGGCGGGCGTGCTGAGCGTGGCGCGTCGCCTGCTGAACGTGGACCAGGCCGCCGTGCTGGTGGTCGACGAGGCTGCGGGCGTGGTGGAGCTGAACCGCGAGTTGCTGGCGGTGCAGTTCGCCATCGCTGTCCCCAGCGCAGCCCTCAAGCCGGGAGCCAAGACATGATCAGCGCAGCACGCCGGGACGACATCGTGGGCGCCTTGCGCCGTGGCACTGTGCCCAGTGCCGGGCTCGATGCCCTGGCGGTCGGCATCGGCGCACTCGCCCCGTGCCTGGACGAGGAGCTGGGCAACGTGGCCCTGGGCAAGGCCGGCTTCAAGGCCGTCAGAGGCGAGTACGGCAGCGGCAAGACCTTTTTCGGCCGCTGGCTGCAGGAGCGCGCCCGCACCCGCGGCTACGCCACCAGCGAAGTCCAGATCAACGAGACCGAGACTCCGCTGCACCGTCTGGAGACGGTGTACCGGCGGCTGGTAGAGCACCTTGCCACTGCGGACACACCCCAAGGCGCCTTCCGCACGGTGATCGACGGCTGGTTCTTCACCCTGGAGCAGGACGTGCTTGCCGACGAGACCGTCGATGCCGACGACACGGCTGCCTTGCTGGCCCGCGCCAACGAGCTGATGGAGGCCCGCCTGGCCAGCATCAGCCGCACAGCCCCCGCCTTTGCTGCGGTGCTGCGCGCCTACCGGCAGGCCCAGGCGGAAGGGGATGCCCAGGTCGCCGACGGGCTGATCGCCTGGCTGGCCGGCCAGCCCAACGTGGCCGCCAGCGTGAAGCGCCGAGCCGGCATCAAGGGTGACCTGGACCACTTTGCGGCGGCCAACTTCCTGGCCGGCCTGCTGACCATCTTGCGCGACAGCGGCTACAGCGGCCTCTTGCTGGTGCTCGACGAGGTCGAGACCCTGCAGCGCATGCGGGCCGACACGCGCGAGAAGGGCCTGAACGCACTGCGCCAGTGGATCGACGAGCTCGACGCGGGCCGCTACCCAGGCCTCTACCTGGTGGTCACGGGCACGCCCGCCTTCTTCGACGGTCCGCAGGGCGTGCAACGCCTGGCGCCGCTGGCCCAGCGGCTGCACGTGGACTTCGGCACCGACCGCCGCTTCGACAACCCGCGCGCGGTGCAGATCCGCTTGGCCGCATTCGACCAGGGCGCTCTGCTGGAGGTTGGGAGGAAGGTGCGTGATCTCTATGCCGAAGGGCGCCCCACCGAAGCACGACTGCGGCAGCAGGTAGGCGATGTCTATGTCGAGCAGCTGGCGCGCGCCGTGGCCGGTGGCCTGGGCGGCAAGGTGGGCGTGGCGCCGCGCCTGTTCCTGAAGAAGCTGGTGGCCGACGTGCTCGACCGCGTCGACCTGCATGAGGCCTTCGACCCGCGCCAGCACTACCAGCTCACCCTCGCCGATAGCGAGATGACCGTCAACGAGCGCGCGGCCGCCAGTGCCACGTCGGTGGATGACATCGAGCTGTGAGCAACAACGCCCGGTCGCCTGAGTTCGACCTGCTGCATCCGGCGCTGCAGCACCACATCGTCAACTCGCTCGGTTGGTCGACGCTGAGGCCCACCCAGCTCGCGGCCATCGAGCCCATCCACACGGGCCGCCACTGCCTGTTGCTGGCCCCCACCGCGGGCGGCAAGACCGAGGCGGCCTTCCTGCCCGTCCTGTCGCGCATGCTGACCGAGGGCTGGACCGGCGCGAGCGTGCTGTACGTCTGCCCCATCAAGGCACTGCTCAACAACCTGGAGGCCCGCCTCACCCACTACGCGGGGCTGGTCGGCCGACGTGTGGAGGTCTGGCATGGCGATGTGTCGGCTACCCGCAAGCGCAAGGTGCTCCAGGATCCGCCCGATGTGCTGCTCACGACCCCGGAGTCGCTCGAAGGCATGCTGATCTCACCGCGGGTGGAGCGTGACGCCTGGTTCGGGCAACTGCGCTGCGTGATTGCCGATGAGCTGCACGCCTTCGCGGCCGGCGACCGCGGCTGGCACCTGCGCAGCGTCATCACGCGCATCGACCGCTATGCCAGCAGTCCCCTGCAGCGCATCGGCCTGTCGGCGACGGTGGCCAACCCGGTGGAGCTGCTGGACTGGTTCGCACCTACGGGGCCGCGCGAGGTGGTGGGCAGCTCCAGCGTGAGGGCCGATGCCGACGTGACCATCGACCACGTCAGCACGCTCGAGAACGCGGCCATCGTGATCTCCAGGCTGCACCGCGGCGAGAAGCGCCTGGTGTTTTGCGATTCGCGCGCCAGCGCCGAGAAGCTGGGGTCGGGGCTGCGCGAACTGGGTGTGCGCACCTTTGTCAGCCATGCCTCGCTGTCGGTGGCTGAACGCCGCCATGCCGAGCAGGCTTTCGCCGAGGAACGCGACTGCGTGATCGTGGCGACGTCCACCCTGGAGCTCGGCATCGATGTCGGTGACCTCGATCGTGTCATCCAGATCGACGCACCCGGCACTGTCAGCTCCTTCCTGCAGCGGATGGGCCGCAGCGGTCGGCGCAGCGGCACCCGGCGCAGCTGCCTGTTCCTGGCCACTGGGGAAACCGCGCTGCTGGGCGCCGGTGCCATCTGCAGGCTCTGGTCGCAGGGCTGGGTCGAGACAGCCTACCCGCCGCCGCAGCCCTGGAACGTGCTCGCACAGCAGGCTCTGCTGATGGTGCTGGAACACGGGCAGGTCACGCTGGCCGAACTGCTGGCACGGCTCATCATGAGCTTCCCGGAACTGGAGCCAGCCGGCGTCCGCGCCTGCGTCGGCCACCTCGTCGCGCAAGCCGACCTCGCCAGCCCGGAGCCCGGCCTGATCCAGATCGGACCCAAGACCCAGGCCGCCCACGAGCGCAGCCACTACCGCGATCTCTTGGTCACCTTCACCGGCCCGGATCTGCTCGTCGGCAAGCACGGCACCGCTGAGGTCGGCTACCTCGATCCTGCCGTGCTGGTAGGCAAGCGCGACGAGCCCCTCAAGGTGCTGCTGAGCGGACGCAGCTGGACAGTGCGCGAAGTCGACTGGAAACGCCGTGTGGTGTGGCTGGAGCCAGCAACACTGGGCGGCAAGGCGCGCTGGATGGGCAGCGGCCGCGGCATGAGCGCCGAAGTCGCGACGGCGGTGCGCGAGCTGCTGCTCAGCGGCGAGGCGGGCGTCGCCAAGCTGTCCAAGCGGGCCATCGCGACGCTGGACGACCTGCGCGACACCACGCCCACACAGATCGACCCGCCAGCCGTGCAGGCCCAGGGAGCTGCCAGCTGGCGCTATTGGACCTATGCTGGCTCGGATGCGAACCGGCGCACCCAGCTCGCCTGGCACCACGCGGGTACGAGCAGCTCAGATGGCCTGTCGGTCACCTGGCGTGTCGACCCGAGACCGATCGGCAAGCTGACTGAACAGGACCCTGTGCTCAGCGACGAGGAGATCGCCGAGTTGGCGCAGCCCTTCAAGTTCGCAGAGTTGCTTGAGCCCGGTTGCATCCGGGATCTGGTCGTCGCCCGCCTTGCGTTGGCTTCACATCACGGCGACGGCCTCAACGAGACACTCGGTGATCCAGATAATCCGACCGTCCAAGCCGAGACCGATGCCACCTGAACTGCTACCGGGCCCGCCAGCCAGCTAGAAACGGCAACCATACGGTAACCAAGACAGGTAAGAGAAACCGGGTTAGCCCTCTCGCAACAGCTAACCCCTTGATTTCCCTGGCCTGCCCGGAGGGACTCGAACCCCCGACCTGCTGCTTAGAAGGCAGCTGCTCTATCCAGTTGAGCTACGGGCAGCATGGTGGGCCAAACGTCGGTCATCGGGGCCACCAGCCCTGCGTACCGACTGCTTTGGCAGACGGGCGGGAAGCATAACACCGCGCCGAGGCGCCACGCCGCCGCCCGCTCTGGCGCAGACAGGACGTCGCTGGCCATCTTCTCCGGGGTTCGGGCCAGGCGTCGCGCCGGAAAATGGCATCGACATGGACTCCCTGCCCCCGTCCAGCCCCCTGAAACCCACGCACCGCTCCGGCTGGGCTGCGTGGCTGTTGCCTCAGGACGCCAAGCGCAGGCTGCGCACGGAACAGACCGCCGTCGCGGGGCTGTTCTCGATCGCGTCGATCGGATTCCTCCAGTACGCGGGTTGGGCCGGCTATGCCAGCCAGCTCGCAGTGCAACTGTGGTCGCTGGTGACCCTGGGTGGCAGCGCCGGGTTCTTCCTGGCGATCCGCAGCGGTTGGTCTGAGCGCTTCAAGGATCCCTCGCTGACCATCGCACAGATGGTCTATGCGATCAGCGCCTGTGCGATGGCCTACATGCACACCGGCCCGGTGCGTGGCGCCCTCGTGACGCTGTTGATGGTGGTGATGATGTTCGGCATGTTCGCGCTGTCCACCCGCAGGGTGTTGGCGGTCGGTCTGTTCGCGCTGGCGGTGTTCGCGCTGGCGATGACCGTGTCGGCCTACCGGCAACCGCAGGTCGCACCAGCTGCCGTGGAGTGGGGCCACTTCATCATGCTGGCCTTGGCCATGCCGGCGGTGGCCGTGCTGGCCGAACGCCTGAAGCGGCTGCGGCGGCGGCTGCAGGACCAGAAGCGCGAGCTGCGGCAGGCACTGGACGAGATCCATCAGATGGCCACCCACGACAGCCTGACCGGGTTGGTGAACCGGCGCTGCCTGGATGAACTGCTCAAAAAGGAGATTCGCCGCAGCGCCCGCAGTGGCGCCCGGCTCTGCCTGGCACTGATCGACCTGGACCACTTCAAGCGCATCAATGACCAGCACGGCCACGCCTGCGGTGACGAGGTGCTGCGGGCCTTCGCGCGCGACGTCGGCCAGAAGGTGCGCATCACCGACGCGCTGGGCCGCTGGGGCGGCGAAGAGTTCGTGTTGCTCATGCCGGACGTGGACCTGCCTCGCGCCCGAGCCGGCGCAGAACGCCTGCGCCGCGAGCTGGAGCAGTTGGCCATCGTGCACGGCACAACGACGATCCACGTCACCCTGTCGGCCGGCGTGGTCGAGCTGCAGGATGGCGAGACCGCCGAGGCGCTGGTCAACCGAGCCGACCAGGCACTCTACGAGGCCAAGTCACGCGGCCGCAACACCGTGCTGGCCCGCTGACGCGGCGCACCAGCGCCGCGCCACACGCCCGGCATCGGGCATCGTCAGGCGTGGAAGCAGCCCGGCCCAGACGGACGCGCCAGAGCGGCTGTACCGCCCCGGTGTGCATAGGTAGCGGCAGCCGAGAGCGTCCAGCCCGGCTCGAACATGCGCGGATCGAGCCGCACGCGGCGCCCGCCGTCACGCACCAGGTCACCCTGGCGCCGCATGGCCGACAGCACGCGCGAGACGGTCTCCTCGGCGGTATCGGTCAGCGCGGCAATGTCAACCAACGTCGGCTGCTCACAGCTGGGAGTCGCGGCACGCCAGGGGCTCAGGCCCGCACCGCCGCGCGAGCCCTGCGACAGCAGCACCAGCAGGCGCCGCACGCGCTCGGGCACCGGCCCGCTGCGTAGCTCGGCCAGCTCGGCGGCGCGCTCCTGTTGGGTGATCAGGCTGCGCATCAACAGGTCACGCCAGGCGGCATCGTCCAGGTGTGGCAGCGGCGCAAGCACGCAGGCGACGATCGCCCGCGCGGTGTACATGGCCGGCCGGCCCCGCAGGGATTCGAGGCCGATCAGGCTGCCGGGTAGCGCCAGCAACACCGGAGCAGCCCGTTCGGCAACGGGGTCAAGCCGCAGCGCGCCGCTGATGAGCATGCGCGGCACCGGCTGTTCAGCGCCGGGCTGGATGGCAGCACCGCGCAGCAGGTGCTCGGCTTGCTCGATGGCGCTGGCTGCTGCGCGGCGGGCGTAGCGATTGGATTCACCGCAGTCCGCGTGCGGAGCAGCGCCCGGATATGGCAAGGAAGTCAAAGACATGGTCACTCTCTGCACGGACCAGGGCGTGGCGGTGCGCGGCGCGCGCAGGGCCAGCGTGGGGTGGTGGCGCAGGGCGTCGCGCGAAACATCACCTGGGGCACAGCCCCGGTGAGATCGCCAGACGGCACGCCGGTCCGGCATTCAGGTCAGGTTGGATCTCGGCCCAGCGGCGGTGGCGCCTGACAGGCATCCCCTAGCGGGGCGGACGAAGCAGCAGCGGTCAGCCCGGTGCCGGGGGTGCACGCGAGGGCAGCAGCGCCCAAGCGACCTGCGCAAGGCACGCATCCGCCGAAGCGGGCGGCGGCGGCGAGCGATGCTCGACGACCGCCATGCCGGCTGCACCGGGCGAGGACGGCAGCGGCGCAGCACCAAAGGCCGGCACACAGTAGCCGCAGGCACGCAACTCGCCAAGCCAGTCGGCCGGCTCGGCATCACCAGCCGCCGCCCCATGGTCGACGGACGCCGAGGGGGCCACTGCCGAACAGATGTCGACCCACTCGATGGCCTCGGCGCGGGCGAGCGCATGGGACACCGTCGGCGCAAACGCAGCGAACCACATCGCCAAGAGGGCGATCCAGTGGGGCAGTCGATAACGGCGCAGGAGGTGCACGACAGTCAATGTGAGATCGGGGGTGCCGCCGCAGTGTAGTGCTTGGCTCGACAGGCCGGTCAGGCCAGGAACTGAGCCGTGGCGCACCTGCATGCGCAGATCAGATCGGCGACGGCTCGTCACGCGACTGCCGCTGTGCAACCACCGTCGAGGCGCTGCCGACCTGGCGGCGGAGCTTCCAGGCCGGACCGATCAGGCGCATGCCGCGCACACGCTTGACCGCCTGCAGCACGTAGACCGACCCGAGCACCGGCCACCAGCGCGCGCCGGTGTCTTCCACCCAGGCGCTGCGATCGAGCAGCCGCGCGGATGCAAACGGCGGCCGGTAGCAGCCGAACTGCCCTTGCTCGATCTCGAAGCCCAGCAGGCGGATCCAGTCGCGCAGCCGGCGCCAGCCGATCAAATCGCCCGCGACGGGCAGCCGCGTGTCGCCGCGCCCCAGGCGCTGCAGCAGCGGGGCCGCGCGGTGCTGCAGCCCCAGCAGGCTGGCCGGGTTGAAGCCGATCACCACCACACGGCCCTCGGGCATCAGCACGCGTTCGACCTCACGCAGCGTGTGGTGCGCATCCTGGGCACGCTCCAGCGTGTGCGGCAGCACCACCAGGTCCAGGCTCTGCGAGGGAAAGGGCAGGGCCTCGAAGTCGGCCAGCACGCTCAGCGGCAACACGCCCGTCGACAACGGCAGCACACTGCCCGGGCCACCCGTTGTACCCTCGCCCGCGGCCGAACGCTCCAGCAGCCAGCGATGCGGCATGCGGTTGGCACGCAGGCCCTGCACTGCAGGCCAGCCGACCTGCAGGGCGTGGAAGCCGAACAGGTCCGCCACGATGCGGTCCAGCTGGGCCTGCTCCCACTCGCGCACGCAGCGGCCGTAAGGGGTCTCCAGCCAGGGGTCGATCTCTATAATCCAGCGACTGAACGTCATGAATGTCGTAGCACTGCCCGCCTTCACCGACAACTACATCTGGCTCATCCACGACGGCCGACGTGCCGTGGTGGTCGACCCAGGCGAAGCCGCGCCCGTCGTCGCGGCCCTGGCGCGGGAAGCGCTCGGACTGGCTGGCATTCTAGTGACGCACCACCACGGTGACCACGTTGGCGGCGTGGCGGACCTGCTGGCGCACTTCGGGCCGCAGCCCATCTGGGGGCCACGCCACGAGCGCATCGCCTTCGATGCCGGTGCGCCGGTGACCCCCGTGGGCCAGGGCGACGTGATCGGGCTGCTCGGCGCCGAGGTGCAGGTGATCGACACCCCCGGCCACACTGCTGGACACGTCAGCTATCACCTGCGCGTGCCCGGCGAGCAGGATGCACTTTTTTGTGGCGACACGCTGTTCAGCGCGGGTTGCGGCCGGCTCTTCGAAGGCACCGCAGCGCAGATGGCCCAATCGCTGGCCCGGCTGAGCTCGCTGCCCGGCGGCACCCAGGTCTGCTGCGCCCACGAATACACCCTCGCCAACCTGCGCTTTGCTGCCGCCGTCGAGCCCGACAACGCGGCCGTGCTGCAGCATCAGGCCCGCTGTGAGGCACTGCGGACCCAGGGCCAGCCGACGCTGCCGAGCACGCTGGGACTGGAACTGCAGATCAACCCCTTTCTGCGCTGCCGTGAGCCTGCGGTGCAAGCCACCGCCGCAGCGCGCGGAGCCGACGCGACCGACCCGGTGGCGGTGCTGGCCGCCCTTCGATCCTGGAAAAACGAGTTCCGATGACCCCTCCCCTGCCCCGATCCTGCCCCCGCCTGGCCCCGGTTGACGACGCCATGGCCACAAACCAGCACCGCACTCAGGCGAGCGGCACCCTCGGGACCTCTGCGTGGCTGGCCCTGGCCATCGCCACGCTGAGTGGCTGCGCCAGCTTGGATGGAAACGGTTTCTCGCCCCTGCAGCCGCCGCCGCAGGTCACCACGGTGCCAACCCGCAGCCCGGCAGATGGCCGCGCCGATGCCGCTGCCCCGGCAGGCACGACCACGTTGGCCACGCCTGCCGCCGTCCCGAACGCCAAGGACGCCAGGGATGCCAGCACTGCCAGCGTCGCCGCGGCCACCGCACCGGGCACGCCCGTCCCCGTGCAGGAAGGGCCCCTCGCCCCGGTGCCGGGCATCACGGCACCTGCTGCCCATGCCCCCACAGCCGCCGCCGCGGCCAGCGACGCGGGCGTTGACGTGGCCGGCCCGCCCAGCGATCCACTCGAACCCGAGGCTCCGGTTCAGCTCGACCCCGCTACCACCCACGCCGACCTCTGGGCGCGCATTCGCCGCGGCTTCGGCATGCCCCCGCTCGACAGCGACCTGGTGCGCGAGCACGAGCGCTGGTATGCCAGCCGGCCCGACTACGTGCAGCGCATGACCGAGCGCGGCTCGCGCTACCTCTTCCACATCGTTGCCGAGGTCGAGCGCCGCAAGATGCCGCTGGAGCTGGCGCTGCTGCCCTTCATCGAGAGCGCCTTCAACCCCACCGCGATCTCCACCGCCCGCGCCTCGGGCATGTGGCAGTTCATGCCGGGAACGGGGCGCGACTACGACCTGAAGCAGAACCTGTTCCGCGATGACCGCCGCGACGTGCTCGCCTCCACCCGCGCCGCACTGGACTACCTCGGGCGCCTGCACGGCATGTTCGGCGACTGGCAGCTCGCCCTGGCGGCCTACAACTGGGGCGAGGGCAACGTGAAAAAGGCCCTCGCGCGCAACGAGAAGGCCGGCCTGCCCACCGACTACGCCAGCCTGTCGATGCCGGCCGAAACCCGCCACTACGTGCCCAAGCTGCTGGCGGTGAAGCACATCGTGGCCGACCCGAAGGCGTTTGGCCTGTCCCTGCCCGAGGTCCAGAACCACCCCTACTTCCTGAGCGTGCCGATCCAGCGCGACATCGACGTGGCCCTGGCCGCACGGCTGGCCGGACTCAGCGTCGATGAGTTCCGCAACCTCAACCCGCAGCACAGCAAGCCGGTGATCCTCGCGGCCGGCACGCCGCAGGTGCTGCTGCCCTTCGACAATGCCGACCGCTTCGTGCAGCAGCTGAAGCAGCACCGTGGCCAGTTCGCCAGCTGGACCGCCTGGGTGGTGCCCAAGACCATGCGCCCGGCCGAGGCGGCCCGCCAGACGGGCATGTCAGAGGCCACGCTGCGCGAGGTCAACCGCATTCCGCCGCGCATGCTGGTCAAGGCCGGCTCCGCCTTGCTGGTGCCGCGCTCCGAGCGTCGGGTGGCTGACGTGCCCGAGGCCCTGGCCGACAACGGTCAGATGGCCCTGGCACCCGACCTGCCGCCGATGCGCAAGGTCAGCCTCAAGGCACGCAAGGGCGATACCGTGGCGAGCCTGGCGCGGCGCTACCGCGTCAGCCCAGCCCAGTTCGCACAGTGGAACCAGGTGGGCACCAGCAGCGCACTGAAGGCCGGCCAGGCGCTGGTGGTCTACCAGCCCAACAAGGTCAAGGCCAAGGCCCGCGCCGGCGCGGCGCCGCAGCGCAAGGTCGCTCGCCCCTCCTCCGCCGCGGGCCCGCAGGCCGGTAGCGTGGCCAAGCGCAGCCGGAGCAACGTGAAGGTCGCCCGCCGCGCGGACGATTGACGGGCGGGGCTGTGGCGCCGCGCTCACCCGGACGGGCGGCTCAGGCGGCGGAACCGTGGCGGCCTGCTGCGGTGGCGTGGTGATCAGCGCCGGTCGACCAGTGCGTGGGCAATGGTGCCCAGGTCGACGTATTCCAGCTCGCTGCCGATCGGCACGCCGCGCGCCAGGCGTGTGACCCGCACGCCAGCCTTCTGGAGCGCCTGCGCGATGACGTGCGCCGTCACCTCGCCCTCGGCGGTGAAGTTGGTGGCGACGATGACCTCCTGCACCGTGCCGTCGCCCACACGCTCCAGCAGCACCGGCAGGCCGATGTCGTGCGCCCCGATGCCGTCCAGCGGGCTGAGCTTGCCCATCAGCACGAAGTACAGGCCCTTGTAGCTGCCGGTGCGCTCCACTGCCGCCTGGTCGGCTGGCGTCTCGATGACGCAGAGCTGGCGCGCGTCGCGCAGCGGATCCAGGCAGGTGGTGCACACCGGCTGCTCAGTGAAGGTGTGGCAGCGCTCGCAGTGACGCACCTGGTGGACCGCTTCGTCGAGCGCATGGGCCAGCTGCAGCGCGCCATCCCGGTCATGCTGCAGCAGGTGGTAGGCCATGCGCTGGGCGGACTTGACGCCCACGCCGGGCAGGCGCCGCAGCGCCTCGATCAGGCGGCCCAGCGCATCGGCCGGACGCGCTGGCGGTTCGGCATGGCGTGCCCCGCTGGCCACGGTCGCTGCCCGCCGCGGATCAGAACGGGAACTTCATGCCCGGCGGCAGCGGCATGCCGGCGGTCAGCTTGCCCATCTTTTCCTGGCTGACCGTCTCGGCGCGGCGGATCGCGTCGTTGAAGGCGGCGGCCACCAGGTCTTCCAGCATGTCCTTGTCGTCGGCCAGCAAGCTGGGGTCGATCGCGACGCGCTTGACGTCGTGCTTGCAGGTCATCGTGACCTTGACCAGGCCGGCGCCGGACTGGCCTTCCACCTCGACGTTGGCCAGTTCGTCCTGCGCCTTTTTGAGGTTGTCCTGCATCGCCTGCGCCTGTTTCATCAGGCCGGCCAGTTGTCCTTTGAGCATGGGTGTCCTTTCGGGATGGGTTCGGAAATGGGAAAGAGCGTTCAGGCGGGGCGGATCGAGCCGGGCACGATGCGCGCCCCCGCGAAACGTGCGAGCAGCTCGGTCACGAGCGGATCATTGCGGATGATCGACTCGGCCTCCTCCTGCGCGTAGGCCTTGGCGGCGGCGTCGCGGCGGGCCGCGCTGTCGCTCACCACGCCGGCGACGATGTCCAGTGCGGCCGGCCGGCCCAGCAGTTCGGAGAGCGCCTCCTGCAGCCGGTCGCGGTGGCTGCCCTGGCGCAGCGACTCGCGCTCCACCCGCAGGGTCCAGCGCGGCGGGTCGGCTTGCTCGTCGATGGCGATGCACTGGGCCTGCCAGGCCAGCTCGCGCACCAGCCCGAACAGCACATTGCGCTCGAACCACTGCTCGCAGCAGGCCAGCCAGCGGTCGGTGCAGGCGACGTGGACGGGGTCGACCTCGGCGCCGCTCACCGGGCCGCTCACCGGGCCGCTCACTGGGCCGGTCACCGGGCCGGGCGCCGGCATCGACGCCGCAGAGACCTCGGCGTCGTCGGCCAGCCGCGCTGGCGCCGCCGTGGCGCCAGGCGAGCGAGCCGGGAGGCTGGTGTCCTCCTCGTCCCAGTCTGCCCAGGGCGGCACCGAGCTGCTGTCTGCCGCCGGGGCACTCACTGGCCGGATCACAGGCGCGGGTGCAGGCCGAGCAGCCGCCGCGGGCACGGGCCGTGGCGACGCTGCCGCCTCAGGCACCGGCATGGCCACGGGAGCAGGTGCGGGAACAGGCGTGGAAACAGGCGCAGGCACCCGGTAGGCCGGACGGGCTGCGACCGGGCTCTGGACCACCGGCGCCGGGGACACCGGCACCGCCACGCAGGCGCTGGGCAGGGCCGGCCGGCGCAGATCCTGGCTGACCGCCGCCGGGGTGGGCGCAGGCTTCGCCGCTGCAGGTGCAACAGCCGCCGCCGGTGCGGGGGCGGGTGAAGGCATCGCCGCCACATCGCGCGATGCCTTCGGCAAGCCAGCCCCATCGCCGAACGGCTTGAAGGCCAGCAGGCGCAGCAGCACCATCACCAGGCCGCTGTACTCGTCGGGCGCCAGCGCCAGCTCGGCACGGCCGTGCAGGGCCACGCTGTAGATGAGCTGGGTCTCGTCAGGCGCCAGCAGGCCGGCCACGCGCTGCACGGTGGCGGCATCGGGGTCGAGCGGATCGACCGCCGACGGCACCGCCTGCAGCACGGCCATTTGCTGCGCCAGCGTGGCCAGCTCCTCCAGCGTGCCGGCGGCCGACAGGCCCAGTGCACGCAACTCGTCGGCGGTGCGCACCAGCGCCACGCCGTCCCCGGCGGCCACCGCCTCCAGGATGCGCACCACATGGCCGCGGTCCACCGCGCCCAGCATCTGGCGGATCGCGCCCTCCTCCAGCCGGCCGGCGCCGAAGGCGATCGCCTGGTCGGTGAGCGACAGCGCATCGCGCATGGAGCCGCGTGCGGCCCGTGCCAGCAGGCGCAGCGAGCCGGCATCGGCCTCGATGGCCTCGGCCGCCAGCACCGTCTGCAGGTGCTCGAACACCGTCTCGGGCGCCATCGGCCGCAGGTTGAACTGCAGGCAGCGGCTGAGCACCGTGACCGGCACCTTCTGCGGGTCGGTGGTGGCCAGGACGAACTTCAGGTACTCGGGCGGCTCTTCCAGCGTCTTCAACATGGCGTTGAAGGCCGTCGTGGTGAGCATGTGCACTTCATCGATCATGTAGACCTTGAAGCGGCCCACCACCGGCTTGTAGACCGCCTGGTCCAGCAGCTGGCTGATCTCGTCGACGCCGCGGTTGGAGGCCGCGTCCAGCTCGACATAGTCGACGTAGCGGCCCGCATCGATGTCGCGGCAGGCCGGGCAGACCCCGCAGGGCTGGGCGGTGATGCCGCCATTGCCGTCCACGCCGGTGCAGTTCAGGCTCTTGGCGAGGATGCGCGAGACGGTGGTCTTGCCCACGCCGCGCGTGCCGGTGAACAGGTAGGCATGGTGCAGGCGCTGGTGCGTCAGCGCATTGCCCAGGGCCTGCACCACGTGCTCCTGCCCGACCATCTCGGCAAAGCTGCGCGGCCGGTACTTGCGGGCGAGAACGAGGTAGCTCATGGGGGCGCGATTCTACGGGTCGACCTACGGGTCGGCCCACGGGCTGGATCCGCTCACACCGTGACATCACGACCGGTGCGCCACGGGAGCGCCGCGTCTCCGATAATCGCGAGCTATGCACGCCCCAGACCCCTCCACCCCGGATCACACGGTCCGCCCCGAAACCCTCAGCTACGAACAGGCCGGCGTCCAGTACGACCTGATCGACCCGCTCAAGATCAGCGCGCAGCGCGCCGCCGCGTCCACCGCGGTGCAGCTGGCCGCCCATGGCTTCACCGAGGTGGCCGCCTCGCGCGGCGAATCGGCCTACGTGGTCGACGTCGGCCCGTTCTACCTCGCCTCCATCGTCGAATGCCTGGGCACCAAGACCCTGGTGGCCGACGAGATGGCCAGGCTCACCGGCAAGAGCTACTACGACCGCATCGCGCAGGACACGATCGCCATGGCGATCAACGACCTGATCACGGTCGGCGCCACGCCGCTGGTGGTGCAGGCCTACTGGGCCGCCGGCGGCAGCGACTGGTTCGGCGACGCCGAGCGCGCCCAGGCCCTGGTGGCCGGCTGGAAGGCCGCCTGCGAGACCTGCCAGGTGGCCTGGGGCGGCGGTGAGACGCCCGCACTGGCCGGCATCGTCGAAGGCGGCCGGGTGGACCTGGCGGCCTCCTGCACCGGCCTGATCAACCCGAAGGAGCGCCTGTCCGTCGGTGACCGGCTCGGCGAAGGCGATGCCATCGTGCTGCTGGCCTCCTCGGGCATCCACGCCAACGGCCTGAGCCTGGCGCGCAAGCTGGTCGAGCGCCTGCCGCAGGGCTACCTGACCGAGGTCGACCCGATCCACCATCCCGGCCTGACCTACGGCGACGCGCTGCTGGCCCCCACCGTGCTGTACTCCCCGGTGACCGAGGCACTGTGGAAGGCCGGCATCACGCCGCACTACTGCGCCAACATCACCGGCCACGGCTGGCGCAAGCTGCTGCGCCACCCCTCGACGCTGACCTACCGCATCCGCCAGGTCCCGCCGGTCACGCCGGTGCTGGGCTTCATCCAGCGCCATGCGGGCCAGGACGACCGCGAGGCCTATTCGACGCTGAACATGGGCGCCGGCTTCGCGATCTTCGTCCGTGCCGACGACGCCGAGCGCACCGTCGCGGTCGCCCAAGCGCAGGGCGTGGCAGCGATTGTCGCTGGCCACGTCGAGGCGGGGCCGAAGCGGCTGATCGTCGAGCCGCTGGGCATCGAGTTCGGTGCGGATGACCTGCAGCTGCGCTGATCCTCCCACCAGCGCTTGGGCCGCCGATGATCCCCTGGCTGCCTGAGGACGACGACCGCACACCCTTCCCGCCCACGCGACAGGCGCTCGGGCCGGGCAGCGACGCGCCCGGCCTGCTCTGCGCGGGCGGGCGGCTGAACCCGGCCCGGCTGCGGCTGGCCTACCGCCACGGCATCTTTCCCTGGTACGGCCCAGGCCAGCCGGTGCTGTGGTGGACCACCGACCCGCGCATGGTCCTGCAGGTGGCGCACTTTCGCCTGCACCGCTCCCTGCGCAAGACGCTGCGGCGCTTCCTGGGCACGCCGGGCTGCGAGATCCGCTTTGACAGCGCCTTCGACCGCGTCCTCGCCGCCTGCGCCGGCACCCCGCGCGAGGGCCAGGACGGCACCTGGATCGTTCCCGAGCTGCAGTCGGCCTACGGCCGCTGGCACGCCGCCGGTCAGGTGCATTCGGTCGAGACCTGGATCGGCGGCGAGCTGGTGGGCGGCCTGTACGGCGTGAACCTCGGGCGCATGTTCTTCGGCGAGTCGATGTTCGCCCTGCGCACGGACGCCTCCAAGATCGCCCTGGCTGCGCTGGTGGTGTTCTGCCGGGCCCAGGGCATCGAGTGGATCGACTGCCAGCAGCAGACCCGCCACCTGGCCAGCCTGGGCGCGGCACCCGTGCCCCGCAGCGAGTTCGAAGCCCACCTCGAACGCGTGGTGGATCAGGAGCCCCCAGCGCGCTGGATCTATGATCCGGCGCACTGGGCGTGGCTGTCGGAACTGCAGGCCGGCGCCCAGCCAGACGCCCTTCCTCCGCCCCCCAGCCAGCCGCCCGCGTGACCTACCCCAAGGACCTGCCGCTCGCGCAATTGCAGTTCTACGCGACGGCGCCCTATCCCTGCAGCTACCTGAGCGAGCGGCAGGCGCGCTCGCAGGTGGCCACGCCCTCGCACCTGATCAACGCCGACGCTTACTCCGAGCTGGTGGCCAACGGCTTTCGGCGCAGCGGCCTGTTCACCTACCGCCCATACTGCGACGGCTGCGAGCAGTGCGTGCCGCTGCGCATCCCCGTTGGCGAGTTCCAGCCCACCCGCAGCCAGCGCCGCGCCTGGAAACAGCATGGCGCGCTGCAGGTGCGCGTGATGCGCCTGGGCTTCGCGCCCGAGCACTACCAGCTCTACCTGCGCTACCAGAACGAGCGCCACGCCGGCGGCGGCATGGACCAGGATTCGGTCGACCAGTACACCCAGTTCCTGCTGCAAAGCCGCGTCAACTCGCGGCTGGTGGAATTCCGCATCCCCGGGCCGCAGCACGCGCCCGGCGAGCTGAAGATGGTGTCGATCCTCGACGTGCTCAACGACGGGCTCTCCGCCGTCTACACCTTCTACGCCCCCGAGGCCGGCAGCAGCTACGGCACCTACAACGTGCTCTGGCAGATCGAGCAGGCGCGCGTGCTCGGCCTGCCCTTCCTCTACCTGGGCTACTGGATCGCCAAGAGCCCGAAGATGGCCTACAAGGCGCTGTTCCAGCCACACGAGATCCTGCGGCGCGGCCAGTGGCTGCGGCCGCATGCCTCGCTCAACCAGTCAGCCTGAGGCAGAGCCGGCGCGTTGGCGCAGGGCGATCAGCTCGTTGCCCACCAGCGCGCCCAGCACCAGCAGCCCTCCCGTGAGTGCGCTCGCCGCAGGTGCCTCGCCAGCACCCAGCCAGGCCCAGAGCACGCCGAAGATCACCTCCAGCAGGCCGAGCAGGGAGATCTCCGGGGCCGGCAGCACGCGGGTCAGCCCGACCACCAGCAGGCAGGGCACGGCGAGCTGGAACACCCCCAGACCGGCCAACAGGAGCAGGTCATGCCCAGAGGCTTGCAAAGGCCAGGCCAGCGGTAGCATGACCACGGAGGACAGCAGTGCACCGATCAGCACCGCTGGCAGCATGTCCAGCGTCGCGGGGGTTTCGCCACCCATCCCGCCGCCCAGACTCTCGTCCGGGTCACCCTGGCCATGCAGCGTGTGCTGCATCACGGTGAAGTTGATGGCCGCGGCCAGCGGCACCGCCAGAGCGACCAGCATGCCCAGCAGGCTGCGCGCATTGGCGGCCTGCACCTCCCGGCCGAACATCCAGGCGATCCCGACGCCGGCCACCGCGATCGCGCACCAGGTGCGCAGCGGCAGGCGGTGGTGAAGCACCATGCGCGCCAGCAACGCCGTCAACAGCGGGCCGATGGACATCGTCACCAGCACGTTGGCCACCGACGTCAGTGTCAGCGCCAGCATGAAGGCCGTGAACATCACCGCCCAGCACAGCCCGGAGATCCACAGCACCGGCGGTGCGCTGCTCAGCCCCTGCCACAGCGCGCGGCCGCGCATCACCCCGAGGGCGCCAACCAGCGCCAGCGCATTGAAGGCGCTGCGCCAGAAGGTCACCTCGAAGCCCTCGGCCGCCTGCAGGTGGCGCGACACCACACCCGCACTGCTCCACAGCAGCGTGACCACCACCATCAGGGCGACGGCGCGGGCATGCCGCGCGCCGTTCATGCGCCCTCGCGGGACGCGCGGCGGCGCTCGTGCTCGGACAGGTGGCGCTTGCGCAGGCGGATCGACTTGGGCGTGATCTCGACCAGCTCGTCGTCCTCGATGAACTCGACGCCGTACTCCAGCGTCAGGTCGATCGGCGGGGTGATCTTGATCGCGTCTTCCTTGCCGCTGACGCGGAAGTTGGTCAGCTGCTTGGTGCGGGTGGCGTTGACCACCAGGTCGTTGTCGCGGCTGTGGATGCCGACGATCATGCCCTCGTAGACCGGATCGTTGGGCTTGACGAACATGCGGCCACGGTCGTCCAGCTTGCCGAGCGCGTAAGTGAAGATCTCACCGGCGTCCATCGAGATCAGCACACCGTTCTTGCGCCCGGCGATCTCGCCGCGGTGCGGCTCGTAGCCGTCGAAGATGTTGCTGATCAGGCCCGAGCCACGCGTCAGGTTCATGAACTCGTTCGAGAAGCCGATCAGGCCCCGCGCCGGGATGCGGTACTCGAGGCGCACACGCCCGTGGCCGTCCGGCTCCATGTTGACCAGCTCGCCCTTGCGCTCGCCCAGGGCCTGCATCACGCCGCCCTGGTGCTGCTCTTCCACGTCGGCGGTGACCATCTCGATGGGCTCGTGCTTCTCGCCGTTCACATCATGAAACAGCACTCGCGGCTTGGAGACGGCCAGCTCGTAGCCCTCGCGGCGCATGTTCTCCAGCAGGATGGTCAGGTGCAGTTCGCCCCGACCCATCACCTCGAAGATGCCGTCTTCGCTGGTTTCGGACACACGCAGCGCGACGTTGCTTTGCAGCTCCTTCTGCAGGCGGTCCCAGATCTGGCGGCTGGTAACGTACTTGCCTTCACGGCCGGCCAGCGGGCTGGTGTTGACGCAGAAGTTCATCGTCAGCGTCGGCTCATCGACCTTGAGCATCGGCAGCGGCTGCGGGGTGACCGCGTCGGTCACCGTCACGCCGATGCCCAGGTTCTCGATGCCGTTGATCAGCACGATGTCGCCCGGGCCGGCCTCAGTGGTCTGCACGCGGTCCAGGCCCTGGAAGGTCAGCACCTGGTTGACGCGGCCCTTGTAGGTCTTGCCGTCCGTGCCCTCGCAGACCAGCACGTCCATCGACGGCTTGATCGTGCCGGCGTTGATGCGGCCCACGCCGATGCGGCCGACGAAGGTCGAGTAGTCCAGCGCCGAAATCTGCAGCTGCAGCGGGGCGCTCGGGTCGCCCTGGTGCGCCGGCACGTGCTTCAGGACCGTGTTGAACAGCGCCGACATGTCCGGCCCCCACTGCTCGCCAGGCGCACCTTCTTCCAGCGAGGACCAGCCGTTGATGCCCGATGCGTAGACCACCGGGAAATCCAGCTGCTCATCGGTGGCGCCGAGCTTGTCGAACAGGTCGAAGGCGGCGTTGACGACCTTGTCGGGGTTGGCACCCGGCTTGTCGACCTTGTTGACGACCACGATGGGCTTGAGGCCCAGCGCCAGCGCCTTCTTGGTGACGAAACGGGTTTGCGGCATCGGGCCTTCCTGGGCGTCGATCAGCAGCACCACGCCGTCGACCATCGACAGCGCGCGCTCCACCTCGCCGCCGAAGTCGGCGTGTCCGGGCGTGTCGACGATGTTGATGTGGGTACCTTCCCAGCTCACGGCGCAGTTCTTGGCCAGGATGGTGATGCCCCGCTCGCGTTCGATGGCGTTGCTGTCCATCACGGTGTCGACGACCTTCTCGTGCTCGGCAAAGGTGCCGCTCTGGCGCAGGAGTTGGTCCACCATGGTGGTCTTGCCATGGTCGACGTGGGCGATGATGGCGATGTTGCGGATGGGTTTGCTCATGATGCGGTGCGTGTCTGAGGCCGGTGCGGCAGGAAAAGGCCTGGGCCGGTCGTTCAGGAGGCGCTGGCGCCGCGGGACGCGGCGCTGCGGTTCAGGGCGGCCTGGGCTGCAAGCAGCTGGGCCTCGACTTCGATGGGGCTGAGGAGGCGGTCGGAGATCAGCTCGCCGGCCGTGACGTGGGCGCTGCCCAGGAAGGCATGCCCCCCCGGACCGTAGACACGCAGGCGCGGCGTGTCAGCCAGCTCGACCCGGCGGCGCATGCCCGACAGGAAGCGCCCGGCGTCGGCGAGGCTGAGCTCCACTTTCGGCCAGTCGGTCAGCAGCACGTCCACCGGGCGCAGCAGCGCCACGCGCTGCTCGTCGTCCATGCCCAGCAGGTCGTCCAGCGTCACGGCCTGCGCCAGTGAGAGCGTGCCAGCGCCGGTGCGGCTGAGCGCCGCCAGGTGGGCACCGCAGCCCAGCCGCTCGCCGATGTCCTCGGCCAGCGTGCGGATGTAGGTGCCCTTGCTGCAACGCACGTTGATCACCAGGGTTTCGGGGCGCTCAGCCTGCCAGTCGACGATGTCGATGGCGTGAATCGTCACCCGGCGCGGCATGCGCTCGACCGTCTGCCCGGCGCGGGCGTACTCGTAGAGCGCACGGCCCTGCACCTTCAGCGCGGAATGCATCGGCGGCAGCTGCTCGATCTCGCCGGTCAGCGCCGCACAGGCGGCTTCGACCGCGGCACGGTCGGTGGCCACTGGCCGCTCCTCGATCACCTGGCCCTCGCGGTCACCGCCTTCGGTGCGCTGGCCCAGGCGCAGGGTCGCGTGGTAGGCCTTGTCGGCCTCCAGGCTCACCTGGCTGAACTTGGTCGCGCCGCCAAAGCACAGCGGCAGCAGCCCGGTGGCGAGCGGGTCCAGCGTGCCCGTGTGGCCGGCCTTTTCGGCGCGCAGCAGGTTCTTGACCTTCTGCAGCGCGTCGTTGCTGGTCCAGCCCAGCGGCTTGTCCAGCAGCAGCACGCCATGCAACGCGCGGCGCGGCAGGCGCACCCGCGGCGCCGCGGTGGCGGCTCGCGCTGCGACGGCAGCGTCCTGCACGTCGGCAGATTCGGTGACAGCGGCAGTGGCGGACGTCATTTCGGCGGACATGGTGGGGCTCAGTCCTCGCTGTCCTTCGCGCGGCTGGCGTTGGCCTGGTTGATCAGCGCGCTCAGGTCCGCCGCCCGTTCGGTGGTGCGGTCGAAGTGGAAGTGCAGCGTGGGCACCGTGTGGATGGCCAGGCGCTTGAACAGCCCGTTGCGCAGGAATCCAGCGGCCTCGTTGAGGGCCGTCTCGCACTCCGCGGCGTCACCGACGAGCACGGAGAAGTAGACCTTCGCGTGGGCGTAGTCCGGCGTCACATCGACGCCACTGATCGTGACCATGCCGATGCGGGGATCCTTGAGTTCGCGGATCAGCTCGGCCACATCGCGCTGGATCTGGTCGGCCACGCGGAAGCTGCGGTTGGGTGTGGCTCGCTTGTGTCGCATGGGATTCCTTCAAACGAGGAGCCCCGCCAAGGCGGGGCTCCCGAAGCGCGTTTCCTGCCAGCCACGTGCGCGGATCCGGCTTGGCCGGTCCGCTGCACGGCGCCCCCTTCGGGGGGCAGCGACCAGCGGGAGCGTGGGGGCTCAGAGTGTCCGCGCCACTTCCTTGATCTCGAAGAACTCCAGCTGATCGCCCTCGGCGATGTCGGTGTAGTTCTTGAGCTTGATACCGCACTCGAAGCCTTCCTTGACTTCCTTGACATCGTCCTTGAGGCGTCGCACCGACTCCACCTCGCCGGTGTAGATGACGATGTTCTCGCGCAGCAGGCGGAAGCGGCAGTTGCGGCGCACCAGGCCCGAGGTGACCATCGAGCCGGCGATCGTGCCGATCTTGGTCGCCACGAACACCGTGCGGATCTCGGCCGTACCGATGGCCTCCTCGCGCTGCTCCGGTGCCAGCATCCCCGACATCGCCGCCTTGATCTCGTCGACCGCGTCGTAAATGATGTTGTAGTAGCGGATGTCGACGCCGTTGCCTTCGGCCAGCTTGCGAGCGCCCGCATCGGCACGCGTGTTGAAGCCGATGACGATGGCCTTGGAGGCCAGCGCGAGGTTGATGTCCGACTCGCTGATGCCACCCACCGCCGCGTGCACGATCTGCACCTTGACCTCGTCGGTCGACAGCTTGAGCAGCGAGGAAGCCAGTGCCTCCTGCGAGCCCTGCACGTCGGCCTTGATGATCAGCGGCAGGGACTGGACGTTGCCCTGGCCCATCGACTCGAACACGCTCTCCAGGTTCGCGGCCTGGCGCTTGTTCAGCGTCACTTCGCGGTACTTGCCCTGGCGGAACGTGGCGATTTCGCGAGCCCGGCGCTCGTCGGCCAGCACCATGAACTCATCGCCGGCCTGCGGCACCTCGGTGAGACCCTGGATCTCCACGGGGATCGACGGACCTGCCTCCTGGCAGGGCTTGCCGTCCTCGTCGAGCATGGCGCGGACACGGCCGAAGCTCTGGCCGGCCAGCACCGCGTCGCCGCGCTTGAGCGTGCCGGACTGCACCAGCACGGTGGCCACCGGGCCGCGGCCCTTGTCCAGGCGGGCTTCGATCACCAGGCCCTTGGCCAGCGCGTCGATCGGCGCCTTCAGTTCCAGCACCTCGGCGTGCAGCAGCACCTGCTCCAGCAGGGTGTCCATGCCAGCGCCGGTCTTGGCCGACACCGGGCAGAACGGCGAATCGCCGCCGAACTCTTCGGGCACCACGCCTTCGGCCACCAGCTCGGAGCGCACGCGCTCGAGGTTGGAATCGGGCTTGTCGATCTTGTTGATCGCCACCACCAGCGGCACCTTGGCGGCCTTCGCATGGGCGATGGCTTCCTTGGTCTGCGGCATCACGCCGTCGTCGGCCGCCACCACCAGGATGACGATGTCGGTGGCCTTGGCACCGCGAGCCCGCATGGCCGTGAAGGCCTCGTGACCCGGGGTGTCGAGGAAGGTGATCACGCCACGCGGTGTCTCGACGTGGTAAGCGCCAATGTGCTGCGTGATGCCGCCGGCTTCGCCCGCGGCCACGCGGGCACGGCGGATGTAGTCCAGCAGCGAGGTTTTGCCGTGGTCGACGTGACCCATCACGGTCACCACCGGCGGACGCTGGATGGACTCGCCCGACTCCTGGGCCGCATGCTCTTCCAGCAGGAAGGCATCCGGATCATCCAGCTTGGCGGGGAACGCCTTGTGGCCCATTTCCTCGACGAGGATCATGGCCGTTTCCTGGTCCAGCTGCTGGTTGATCGTGACCATCTGGCCCAGCTTCATCAGCTGCTTGATCACCTCGGAGGCCTTGACCGACATCTTGTGGGCCAGGTCGGCGACGGAAATGGTCTCCGGCACATGCACCTCGTGGATCTGCTGCTCAGCCGGCGCGGCAAAGGACGAACCCGAGTCACCCCGGTGATCGCCACGACGCCCGCCCCGGCCACCGGCCGGCGCACGCCAGCCGCCGCGTGAGGTGTCGGGGGCCCGACCCTTGTTGGCGGTGGCGCCCTTCTTCTTGGCATCGTCGGCCCAGCTGGAAGACAGCTTCTCCGACTTGACCGACTTCTTGTCGCCCGGCTTGGCGGCACCTGCCGGCGCGGGTGCACCCGGTGCACCCTTGGGCTTGTGGATGGTGCCCTTGATGCCGTCCTTGCCCGCAGCACCCGGTGCGGCTGCGGCCGGCTTGGGTTCCTCGGGCTTCTTGGCGGTCAGCACCTTCTTCGGTGCGGCCATCATGGCGCGGATCGCAGCGGCCTCGGCCTCGGCGGCCTTGCGGCGGCGCTCCAGGTCTGCCTGCTTCTGGGCCTCGCCAGCGGCGATGTCCGCCGCCTTGACCACGCGCAGCCCGGTGGGCGCCGTGGGGCCGCCTGGCGCAGCCGGGGCCGGCTTCACAGGAGCGGCGACAGGCGCCGGCACGGCACCACGCGGTGGCACCGGAATGGGTGTCGGAGCAGGAGCTGGTGCCGGTGCCGGCGCGGCAGCCACCGGCGCCTGGACCGTCGACCTGGACTTGCCTGCGGCGCTCTTGCGAGCGACTTCCAACGCCGCCGCCTCAGCCACGGCAGCGGCGCGGCGATCCGTGGTGTCTGCCACCTTGTCGGCGTTCTCAGCCTTCTCGGCAGCGGCACGCTCGGCAGCAGCACGCTCGGCGGCCACACGCTCGGACGCGGCACGCTCTGCAGCTTCCCGTTCGGCAGCGACCCGTTCAGCAGCTTCCCGCTCGGCTCGTTCGGCCTGTTCACGGGCCTCGCGTTCGGCGCGTGCCCGCTCCTCGGCAGCGCGGCGTTCGGCAGCGGCCAGTTCTTCCTCGCGCAGCCGATCGGCTTCCAGACGGGCAGCCTCCTCGCGCCGGGCGAGTTCGGCCTGCTCGGCGTCCTCTTCCGTCACGCTGACGCCAGCACCGCCAGGCACGTCGTCGCGCTTGACGAACACCCGCTTCTTGCGAACCTCCACCTGGATCGTGCGGGCCTTGCCGGAGGCGTCGGCCTGCTTGATCTCACTGGTGGACTTCTTGGTCAGCGTGATTTTCTTGCGGTCGGCACTGTGGGTGCCGTGCGAGGTACGAAGGAAGGACAACAGCCGTTCCTTGTCCGAGTCGGTGAGCGCGTCGCTGACCGACGTCTTGCTCACCCCCGCGTGTTGAAGTTGCTCGAGCACCGTCGTTGCCGGGCGGTTGAGCTCGGCAGCGAACTGGGCAACGGTGGTCACAGCCATGTCTTGTATTCCTTGCGACGTGCGTGCGAGGTGTCGCTCTGGGTCGGGGCGGTCGTTTCGATCAGCGACGGTTTCAAGCGGTGAACCAATGCTCACGCGCCTTCATGATCAGGGCCTTGGCAGCGGCTTCGTCGACTCCGGTCATCTCGGTCAACTCGTCCACCGCCAGATCAGCCAGATCGTCGCGGGTATGGATGCCGCCATCGGCCAGCTTGCCGATCAGTTCGGGCGTCAAGCCCTCCAGATCGCGCAGGTCCTGCGACACCTCGTCGACGCGCTCTTCCTTGGCGATTTCCATCGTCAACAGCACGTCCTTGGCGCGATTGCGCAACTCCTGGACCGTATCCTCGTCAAAGGATTCGATTTCCAGCATTTCCTGCAGCGGCACGTAGGCCACCTCTTCCAGGCTGGCGAATCCTTCGGCGATCAGGATGTCGGCCACCTCCTCGTCGACGTCGAGCTTCTCGACGAAGAGCTTGCGGATGCCATCGCTTTCCTGCGCCTGCTTGGCGGCCGATTCCTCGGCCGTCATGATGTTGATCTTCCAGCCCGTGAGCTCGGAAGCCAGACGCACGTTCTGCCCGCCACGGCCGATGGCGATGGCGAGGTTTTCCTCGTCCACCACCACGTCCATCGCGTGTTTTTCCTCGTCCACCACGATGGACTGCACGTTCGCCGGCGCCAGCGCGCCGATCACGAACTGCGCCGGGTCGTCCGACCACAGCACGATGTCCACGCGCTCGCCAGCGAGCTCGTTGGTCACGGCATTGACGCGCGACCCCCGCACGCCGACGCAGGTGCCGATCGGATCGACGCGCTTGTCGTGCGACACCACGGCGATCTTGGCGCGCGAGCCGGCATCGCGGGCACAGCTCTTGATCTCCAGCAGGCTCTGCTCGATCTCCGGCACCTCCTGCCGGAACAGTTCGATCATGAAGACAGGCGCCGAACGGGACAGGACGATCTGCGGGCCGCGCAGGGTCGGATCGACCTCCATGATCATCGCCCGCACGCGGTCGCCGCTGCGCAGGTTCTCCTTCGGGATCAGTTCGGTGCGCTTCAGGCGCCCCTCGACCCGCCCGGCCTCGATGATCAGGTCACCCTTGTCCAGGCGCTTGACGGTGCCGGAGAAAATCTTGTCGCCGCGCGACAGGAAGTCATTGAGCAGCGTCTCGCGCTCAGCATCCCGGATCTTCTGCAGGATCACCTGCTTGGCCGCCTGGGCACCGATTCGCCCGATCGGCACCGACTCGACCGGCTCTTCGAGGTAGTCGCCTACCTCGATGTCATCGATCTGCTCCTTGGCCTCGAAATGCAGGATCTCGGCCTCGGGCAACTGCAGACCTGCCTCATCGGGCACGACGTGCCAGCGGCGGAAGGTCTCGTAGACCCCGGTCTCGCGGTCGATGGCGACGCGGATGTCCACCTCACCCTCGTAGAGCTTCTTGGTCGCGGAGGCCAGCGCCGACTCGACGGCACCGAACACCACCTCGCGGTCGACGTTCTTCTCGCGCGAGATCGCATCCACCAGCATCAACAGTTCGCGATTCATTCTTCGTGACCTCCGGAATCCTTTGCCTCGCCCGCAGGCAATTGCACCGCTTCGTCAGCAGCCTCGGCCGCACCGCGGCGCCCGCGCCCCTTCTTGAAGTCCACCACCGGCACCAGCCGCGCTTCCCGGACCTCGTCGAGCACGAACCCCAACACCTTGTCTTCCTGCCCATCGCGGAAAACCAACTCGAACGCATCGGGCTGCGCCACAGCCTGCGACTGCGCCTCGGCAGGCTCCGCCGTCGCCTGGACAACGACCTGCAGCACACCACGGTATTTCTTGCGCCCCTGGAACGGACGCTTGAGCGTCACATCCACCTCGGCACCGGCGAAGCGCTCGAAATCCGCCGCCTTGCGCAGCGGACGATCCAACCCCGGTGAGGAGACTTCGAGGCGCGCGTAGTCGCAGCCCTCGACCTCCAGCACGTACTGCAACTGGCGCGTCACCAGCTCGCAGTCGTCGACCGTGATGAATTCACCCTCGCCCGAGGGATAGCTGCGCCCCGGCACCCGGTCGATGAACACCGACAACAAGCCCCCCGCACTGCGCCCGCAGTCGACGAGCTCATAGCCCATCCCGGACACGGTACGTTCTACAGCCTGCTGCCAATTCACCGACACCATCGACGCACAATCCCTTCGACCAGTACAAAAGGCAGCCTGAGCGACGCAGCCGGGACACGATGCCGTATCCAGCCACGCCCGCAGGCTGCCGCAGCTCCCCGAACCCCACCCGACCACCTGACGTGGCCGACGAACCGGGATCCAAGCAAAAAAAATGGGCAGGTAGATACCGCCCATCCAGCGACTTAGCGAAACCGCTATTATGCCGCATTTCGCCATTTGAGGGCAAGGTAGCAGCATCGGCGCCACAACGCCGCCTGGGATCTTGCGCTGAAGCAGCTGGGGCCGGGCGACGAGAGAACCGCAGGCGACGCCTCTGCACCGCTGTCCGCCCCCCACGACCGCGCCTGCAGCACCTGCTGCCGAGTGACGCAGGCGCGTGGCTCCGGCCGGCACCGTTCATTGTCAGGAGCGGTGCAAAGGCGCCGCTACACTCGGCCACCCCTTTCACCCTCCCCAGCGATCACCCACCCTGCCATGGCCCTCGACATCGAGAAGCTGCAACTCGCCCCCGCCTACCGTGTGGTGTCGGACGATCTGCGGCGCCGCATCGTCGCCGGTAGCCTGGAGCAGGGTGACATCCTGCCCACCGAGACCGAGCTGGCCAGCCGCTTTGGCGTGCACCGCTCGACCATCCGCGAAGGGCTGCGTCAGCTCGAACAGGAAGGCCTGCTGCGTCGCGACGGCAAGAAGCTGCTGGTATCGATGCCCCGCCAGAGCGATCTGGCGAGCACGGCCGAGCGGGCGCTGCGGTTGCGCCAGGTGAACTTCCGCGACGTCTGGGAGGTGGCCTCCGCGCTCGAACCGCTGTGCGCCTCGCTGGCCGCCCGCCAGATCACTGCCGACGAACTCGCGCTGCTGGAGCGCAGCCTGGCCCGCACCGAGGCCGTCGTGGCCGCGGGCGAGTCCCCCGTGGCCGCCGACATCGAATTTCTGGACCTGGTGGCCTCCGCCACCCACAACCAGGCGCTGCGGCTGGCACGCGGGCCGGTGAGCCTGCTGATGCATGCCGGCTATGCCGCCATCGCACCCGCCCTGCCCCAGTCCGGCCCGCGCCTGCTGGCCGTGCACCGGCAGATGCTCGATGCGCTGCGTCAGCGCGATGCCGCACTGGCCGAGGCCATCGCCCGGCGGCACATGCAGGACTACCGGCGCGGCTGCGAAGTGGCCGGGCTCGACATGAGCCTGCCCATCCCGCCCTGCACCTGAGGCGCCCCTCGGTCGCAACGCGACCGCGCCACCCCACGGGCACCCGGCCACGGCGCCTCGCCTCGCCGCCCCCTGCGCGACGACCCCTCCACGCCTTACACAACCGGGGTAAACACCGCCCTGCAGGACCTTGTGTGCGCTCAATTTTCGGTCGGACAATACGACAATCAGTTCATCACGTGACCATTGCGCACCGCACCGAGGAGACCCCATGACCCCAGCCCACCGCATCCCCGCCCGTCGCCGCCTGCACCGCGCGGTGCTTGCTGGTGCCCTGCTCGCCACCACCGCCCTGGGCGCCTGGGGCCAGCCGGGCCAGCCGGCTCGACTGCTGGTCGGCTTCCCGGCCGGGGGCTCGTTCGACGCCATCGCCCGGCTGCTGGCAGAGAAGCTCAAGGACGAACTCAAGCGCCCGGTGGTGGTCGACAACAAGCCCGGCGCGGGTGGCCGCCTGGCCGTGGACGTGCTGAAGGCCTCGGCCAACGACGGCAGCGTCGTCATGCTCGGCCCGGACGCGCTGACCGCGCTCTACCCCTTCACCTTCCGCAAGCTGAACTACGACCCGGCCAAGGACCTGACCCCCATCGGCACGGTGAGCGAGTTCCCCTTCGCGATGGCCGCCGGTTCCGACCCCGCCGTGAAGACCCTGGCCGAGTACGTGGCCTGGGCCAAGCAGAACCCGCAGAAGGCCAATTACGGCATCCCGGCGCGCGGGGCGCCGCACCACTTCTTCGGCATGCTGCTGGGCAACACCATCGGCGTGAAGATGGAGGACGTGCCCTTCCAGGGCAGTGCGCCGATGATCGTCGGGCTGATCGGCGGCCAGATCAGCGCCGGCATCGACGTGATGACCAGCCTGACCGAGCAGCACCGCGGCGGCAAGCTGCGCGTGCTGGTCGTGTCCTCGCCCCAGCGGGTGCCGCAGCTGCCCGAAGTGCCCACCTTCGCCGAACTGGGCTACCCCGCCATCACCGGCATGGGCTTCAACGCGCTGTACGCACCGGCCGGCACGTCCGCCGCGGTGACCAGCACCTGGAACCAGGCCCTGGCCAAGGTGATCAAGCTGGCCGAGGTGCGTGAGCGCCTGGCCACCATGGGCTTCCTGCCGGTGGGTGGAACTGTCGAGGAGCTGGTCTCGCGCCAGAACACGGCCGCCAAGCGCTGGGAGCCGGTCATCAAGGCGTCTGGCTTCACCGCCGACTGAGCCGATGACCATCGACACCGCCGCCATACCCGAGCCGGTGCGGCCCGCCGGACTGGCCCTGGACCTCGACGCACTGCGCCCGTGGCTGGCCCGGCACCTGCCGGGCTTCGACGACGCGGGCGGTACGCTGAGCAGCAGCCGCGTCATCGGCGGTCAGTCCAACCCGACCTGGATCCTGCGCACTGGCGACGGTGGGCCGGGCCGCGCCTGGGTGCTGCGCGCCAAGCCCGGCCCGGCCGCGGGGCTGCTGCCCTCGGCGCACGCGATCGAGCGCGAGTTCACCGTGATGCGCGCGCTGGCCGACACCGACGTGCCCGTGCCGCGGGTGCACGCGCTGTGCGAGGACGAATCGCTGCTCGGCGCCGCCTTCTACGTGATGGACTTCGTCGAGGGCCGCATCTTCCGCGAAGCCGCCCTGCCCGGCGTGTCGACCGGCGAGCGCGCCGCGATCCACGACGAGGCCAACCGCGTCATCGCCGCGCTGCACCGGGCCGACTGGCGCGCCCTCGGGCTGGGTGACTTCGGCCGCGCCGATGCCTACTTCGAGCGCATGATCGGCCGCTGGAGCCGGCAGTACCGCACCAGCACCGCCAGCATGACGCGGCCGATCGACGCGATGGAGCGGCTGATCGACTGGCTGCCGCAGCACATTCCCGCCGCGGCACGCGAGGCCGACGCCACGCTGGTGCACGGCGACTTCCGCATCGAGAACCTGATCTTCCACCCCAGCGAGCCGCGCGTGCTGGCGGTGCTGGACTGGGAGCTCTCGACGCTGGGGAACCCGCTCAGCGACTTCGCCTACCACTGCATGGCCTGGCACCACCGGCCAGGTGTGCTACAGGGGTTCGGCGGGCTCGACCTGGCGGCGCTGGGCATCCCCAGCGAGCGCGCGTACATCGAGCGCTACTGCGAGCGCAGCGGCCGCAGCAGCGCGCAGGCCCAGGCCGAGGTGCTGCGCGACTGGAACTTCTACCTCGCCTGCAACCTGTTCCGTCTCTCGGCCATCCTGCAGGGCATCGCCCGGCGCGCCGAAGACGGCACCGCGGCCAACCCGAGCGCCGTGGCGATTGGCGCGATGGCCACGCCGGTGGCCGAGCTGGGCTGGTCGCTGGCCCAGGTCGCCGCACCGGGCTGAGCATGGCGAGCCGCCGGCCGAGCGTCCATGCGCCCGGCCAACCTCGAAGCCGCGCGCCGAACACCCGGCCGATGCCGCCCCCGTTCAGCCCGAGGCCGTCGGAAAGAGGCACAGCAGGGTCACATCGTCGTGTGGATCGCGGTTCCCCACGTGCAGGGCCAGCGCATCCTGGAGGCTCGCCAGCAGGGCCTGCGGGCTGTCCGCAGGGTGCGTAATCGCCGCGCTGACACGTTCTCCACCGAAGTCCTGGTTCTGCGGGCTCAGCGCTTCGGGCAAGCCGTCGCTGAACACCAGCAGCCGGTCACCGGCTGACAGCCGGGTGCGGCAGGCACGATGCGCATGGCCCGCCATCATGCCCAACGCCAGGCCCTGAGGCGGCAGGCGTTCTGCCTCCACGGCACCCCGGCGCAGCAGCAAGGGTGCGTCGTGGCCGGCGTTGATGTAGTCCATCTGCCCCGTGGCCGGGTCCACGATGGCCGTGAATACCGTGGCAAACATGTTGTCGCGGGCATGGACCGTGGCGACGTAGTCGTTGGTGAAGGCCACCGCGCGCTCCAGCCGCTGCGCCGCGGCCTGCCCGGGCTGCGCCTGCTGCAGGCTGATGCGCAGCAGGCTTCGGAACAGGGCCATGTACAGCGCAGCCCCCACGCCCTTGTCGCAGACATCGGCCACCGTGAAGGCCAGGAGGCCGTCCTCCAGGACCCAGGCGTCGAAAAAGTCGCCACCCACCTGCTTGGCCGGCACGCAAACCGCAGCCATCGGCCAGCCCGGCAGTTGCGGCAGCGAGTCCGGCAGGAAACCCAGCTGGATGCGCTGCGCGATCGCCATCTCGCGCGACAAGGACTGCAGCAGCCGGGCGTTCAGGTCCGCCACGCGCTTCTTGTTGAGCGAGGACTCGATGCGTGCTCGAAGCACCACCGGGTTGAAGGGCTTGGTGATGTAGTCCTCGGCGCCCAGCTCCAGGCAGCGCACCACGCTGTCCACGCCGTCGATGGCCGTGACCATCACCACCGGGATGGGCGCCAGCAGCGGGTCGGCCTTGATCTGCGCCAGGGCCTCGTAGCCGTCCATGTCGGGCATGGTGATGTCCAGCAGCACCAGGTCGAAGCGTGCCGCGCGCAGGCGCTCCAGAGCCTCGCGCCCGCTCGCCGCAAAGGCGATCGAGTGCCCCAGGCGTTGCACCCGGCGGGCCAGGAGGTCGCGGTTGACCTCCAGGTCGTCGACGATCAGCACGTGCGCCGCCGCAGTACTCAAGTTCATGCCGTCGCCTCGGCCGGTTGGACAAGCTGGGCCTGCAGCAACCTTCGCAGGTAGGGCAGCTCGCGTTCGGTGGCCAGCTCGCCCTGGCGCACCAGGTGGGGAATGAGGTGCAGGTCGCGCAGGCCCACCGGCTGGCCGAAGTCGGGAATGACGGGGATGACCTCGGCGTGGTGCGCCATGCTGTGGAAGGCGAACTGCGCGCGCATCAGGTGGTTGCTGGACACGGCCAGCACCTGCCGGATCAGCGCCACGCTGGAGTCCAGCTCGCTCTGGAGGGGATCCTCGAAGCCCATGGCCAGGATGATGTCCGCGCCCTCGCGCATGGCCACGTCCACCGGCAAGGGGTTGCAGATGCCGCCATCCACCAGCAGGCGGCCGTCCACCTCCCACGGTGGCAGCAGGAGCGGGATGGCCAGCGTGGCGCGCATCGCATCGAACACCGGGCCGCTCGACAGCACCACCTGCTCGCCGCTGTGCACGTCGGCGGCCACGAAGTGCAGCGGTACCTGGAGGTCTTCAAACCGGACACCGCGCAGCTCGGCCGCCATGTAGCGGTTGAACCGCTGGTCCTTCATGAGGCCGCCGCGGGGGCTGTAGCCCAGCCAGCGCGGCAGCAGCGCGCGCAACACCCTGCGCACGCCGAGCGAGCCGAAGCTATGCGCCATGCCCTCGGTGTAGCGGGCGATGCCCTCGGGAATGTCCGTGCCCCCCGCGGCGATCCAGTAGCCCACCGCGGCGCCGCCGCTGCAGGCCACGACCATGTCGACGTCGATGCCTTCGCGTCGCAGCACGGCGAGCGCGCCGAAGGCCGACACGCAGCGCAGGCCGCCCGCGCCAAGCACCATCGCGATCTTGGGGCGCTCCATCGCTGTGCCTCACGCCGCCGCGGCGATGGCCCTGTCCTGGTCCAGCAGCCGGCGCAGGTAGCCGATCTGCTCGCGGGCTGCCTGGGTGCCGGCCTCGATGATGTAGGGCACCTTGTCGGTGTCAAACAGGCGGATGCGCTTCTTGAACTCCGGAATGATGGTGATGACCTCGGCATGGTGCGCCACGCTGTTGAAGGCGTAGCGAGCGCGCAGCAGGTTGTTGGACATGATCGAACTCAGCTGCATGGCGAAGCGCCCGGCGCTGCCAATCTCTTCCATCATCGGGCTCTCGAAGCCCACCGCCACGATCACGCGCGCCCCGTGCTTGATGGCCACGCTCAGGGGCAGGGGGTCGGACACATAGCCGTCCACCAGCAACTGGCCGTCGAGCTCCACCGGCGCGAAGGCAAAGGGAATCGCCAGGCTGGCGCGGATGGCCGGGGCCACCGGGCCGCGCGACAGATCCACCAGCTCGCCGTCCATGAAGTTGGTGGCGGTGATGTGCAGCGGCACGGGCATGTCCTCGATGCGCGCGTCACCAAAGGCTTCCTGGAGCCGGCGGTTGATGTGGCGGTCGTCGCGCAGGCCGAAGCGGCTGGCCTTGAAGCCCATCAGCTTGGGCGCCAGGGCGCTGAGCAGGGCATGGTTGTTGCGCCGGGCGGTGATGTCCTTGGTCCACAGCCGCAAGGTCATGTCGCGTGCCGTGTCCGCGTCGTGGCCCATGGCGATCAGGGTGGCGAACAGCGCGCCGCCGCTGCAGCCCACCACCCGCTCGATGCGGATGCCCGCTTCGCGCAGCACGCTGGCCACGCCGATGGCGGCGGCGCACTTGACGCTGCCCGAGCCGATGACGAGGGAGACGCTGGGCGGCGCCGTGGGCAGCGTGTTGGCCATTGCGGTTGTCGCTGCCATGGTCAGGGTCGCAGCCATCTCAGGCTCCCGCCCCGTAGCTGCCCACCGCCTCGGGCACGTCGTCGAAGATCTTGATGATGCTGGCAAAACCGGACAGCGACAGCACCCGCAGCACCGAGGGCTGCACCGCCGCCATGCGCAGGTCGCCGCCCAGGCGACGGCTTTCCTTCAGTGCTCCGAGCAGGGAACGCAGGCCGGCACTGCTGGTGTAGTCCACCGCACTGAAGTCGCAGACCAGCCGCAAGCGGCCGGTGCCCACCTGTTCGGCCAGGGCGGCGGTGAGCGCGTCGGCAGTCAGGCTGTCCACGCTGCCGGCGATGGCGAGCACGGTGACGTGCTCGTGGTGAGTGGTCGCAAGTTCCATGGCATGGCTCCTTCGGGGGTGGATGGGGTGAGGCGGGGTGGGGTCAGGCCAACCGCTTGACCAGGGTCAGCCGGTTGCCGTCAGCCTCGGTGTAGAGGTAGGACTGGCGGTCGGTCAGCGTCTGCACGAGGTGGATGCCCAGCCCGCCGAGGGGCCGTTCTTCCCAGGTTTGAGACAGGTCCGGCGCTGGCTTGGCCAGGGGATCGAAGGGCCGCCCCTGGTCGCTGAAGGTGACTTCCAGGGCCTGCGGCGTCCGGCTCCTGTCGGGGCCCCCGTCGCAGCCCGTGTCCAGCCGCATGTCCAGCCGCAACATCCCCGGCTGCCCGGGCGGATAGGCGTGCTTGAACACATTGGCGCAAACCTCATCGAGCACCACCTGCAGGTCCTCCTGCACGCCCGCGGCGACGCCGGCCTGCATGCAGAAATGCTCCAGCTCCGTCTTGAATCCCGGCAGGCTGGCGTGCACGGCGGGCAAAGTCAGGGTGGCCGCCTGTGGCGCGGGTGGCGCCGGTACGGCAGCCGTGCTTGGGGCGTTCGCAGCTGCAGGACCCGCCGCAGCCCCGAGCAGGCTGCCCATCTTGTCCAGCAGCCGGGCCAGGTCCACCGGCTTGGTGTCGAACTCGTCGCAGCCTGCCGCCAGCGCCTTGGCGCGGTCGTCGGACATCGCGTGCGCGGTCAGCGCGATCACGGGAATCGCGCGGGTGGCCGCGTCGGCCTTGATGCGGCGGGTGGCCTCCCAGCCGTCGATGCCGGGCAGGCTCATGTCCATCAGGATCAGGTCCGGCTTCTCGGCGCCGGCCATCGCCACGCCTTCCAGGCCGTCCACGGCGATCACCACCTCGAAGCCCTTGCGCACCAGGCGGCGCGAAAGCATCTCGCGGTTCATCTCGTTGTCTTCAACCAGCAGGATCCTGGGCATGCCCGCCTCCTGAAATGCCCATCGGCGCGTGGCCGTGGGTGGCCACCCGGGCCGTGAAGCAACTGCCCTGGCCGGGCACGCTGCGCACCGTGACGTCACCGCCCAGGAGCTGACACAGGCGGCGGCTGATCACCAGGCCCAGGCCGGTGCCGCCGTACTCGCGCGTGGTGCTGGTATCGGCCTGCACAAAGGCCTGAAAGAGCTTGCCCTGCTGCTCGGGCGTCATGCCGATTCCGGTGTCCTGCACGTCGAACACCAGCTGCTCGGGCTGGCCCGGTGCCTGTTCGCGCCGCGCCGTCAGCGTGATCACGCCCTGCCGGGTGAACTTGGCGGCGTTGGACAGCAGGTTCAGCAGCACCTGGCGCAGGCGCGTGGGGTCCGAGTCGATTTGGCCGATGTCGGCGGGCACATCCACCACCAGGCGGTTGCCGTTGGGCTCGATCAGCGGGTGCACGGTGGACGCAGCGTAGTCCACCAGCTGCCGCACGCTGACGCTGCCGATCTCCAGCTCGATCTTGCCAGCCTCGATCTTGGACAGGTCCAGCACGCTGTTGATCAGCTCCAGCAGGTGCTTGCCGGCGGACTTGATCTTGTCCAGGTCGCTCATCGTGGTGGGCGTGACGCCCTCGTCGGCCAGCTCCTCCTTGAGCATCTCGCTGTAGCCGATGACGGCGTTCAGCGGCGTGCGCAACTCGTGGCTCATCATCGCCAGGAAGGCCGACTTGGCGGCGTTGGCCGCGATGGCGTCGTCACGCGCGGTCTGCAGCAGGCGCGTGTTCTCGATGTGGCGTGCGCGCAGATCGTTGAAGGCCTTGACCAGCTGGCCCAGTTGGTCACCGGCGTTGAGTTCGATGGGCAGAAAGTCTTCGTCAGACTGCCTGGCACTGGCCGAGACCCTGCCGATCGGCTTGAGGATGGCGCGGCTCAGCGCGTAGCTCACGATGGCGATGACGATGCTGGTCAGGAGGGTGGAGAGCAGCAGCGTCAGATAGAACCGGTTGCGGCTGACGCGGTTCTGTTCGGCCAGGCTGTAGACGATGGTCAGGTGGCCCACGGTTTCGGCCTGGGCCTCGGCTTGGGCCTGGCCTTCAGCGCGCTGGACCTGGATGGGGAACTCCAGCGTGCGCTGCTCTGTGGGGTCTGTGGCGGCCAGCGTGGCATCCTCGAAGCGCCACTGGAACGGGCTGCCCGCCACCACCCTGCCCTGTGCCAGCTCTTCGCTGGTCACCCGCACCATGTTGGGCATCAGCAGCATCGACTGCACGATGGCCCGCGCCTGCAGCGTGTTGAAGTTCCAGTACTCGGTCGACAGGGCCCTGGCGCTCCTTCGCCCGACTTCTTCAAACTGATCCACCGCCACCTGCGCCAGTCGCTGCGCCGCCAGGTGTTGAAGGTAGACGTTGCCGCCGACCGTCATCAGCATGGCCGCAGGGATCACGATCAACAGGAACTTGACGTGGACCGAGGCGCTGTACCAGAAGCGGGAAAGAGCGGACATGGTGGCGCGTCTACTTGACGAACGTGGCCTGCCAGGCGCCGTTGCGGTAGCGGTTGACGCTGGCCCGGCCCGTGATGTCACCCGCCGCGTCAAAGTCCAGCGGGCCCGAGGCGCCTTCGTAGTTGATGCGCGCACCCTGCTTGATCAGCGCACGGGCCTTGGCAAATTCACCGGGGTAGATCAGGGTGCCCTTGGGGCCGGCGATGCTGCGCAGGGCCGCTGGGATCCGGCTCCTGTCGGCGCTGCCTGCGGCCTCGATGGCCAGCGCCATCATGAAAGCCGCGTCATAGGCATGGGCCACATAGGGCCCGTCGGCCTTGAGCCGGGCGGCCGTGGCCATGGCCAGCCAGCGCTTGTAGCCCTCGCGCTCGGTATCGGCGGCCGCCAGCACAAAGGTCAGGCGCGCCAGTTGATCGGCCGCAAACGCGGTGGCCAGGTCCTTGGACATCAGGCCATCGGTGCCCACCACACGCCGCACGCCGGGCTGCGCCAGCAGGTCCTTGAGGTACTGCACGCCCCCTGAACCGGAATAGGCAAACAGCGCGACATCGCCGGCACCGGCCGCCGCCGCACGTGCCTCGCGCTGGTAGTCGGCCTGTTTGGGCTCGTGCTTCTGGTTGACCGTGACGCGCCCGCCCAGCGCCTTGAAGGCGTCGGCAAACACCTGGGCCACGCCGGTGTTGTAGGCATCGCTCGCATGGCTGATGGCCAGGCTGCGCATGCCCATGTCGAAGGCCACCCTGGCCAGGGCGCTGCCCTTCAGCGCGTCCGAGGGTGCCGTGCGGAAGACCAGGTCCTGATCGTTCAGGCCGGTGATGAGCGACGAAGCCGAAGCCACCGACAACAGCGCCACCCCCGCTGGAATGGTCACCGAGCGAGCGACCCGCAGGGTCACGCCGGAGCACACCGGACCGACCAGGGCGACCGCGCCGGCCTGGATCAGCTGGCGGACCACCTCCACGCCCTTGTCAGGGTCGCAACCCGTGTCGGCGAAGTTCAGGCGGTAGGCGTCGCCCAGCAGGCCCCCCTGCTGATTGACCTGCTGCACGGCCAACTCGGCGCCCTGGCGCATGGCCTGGGCCTGCTCGCCCACCGGACCGCTGAGCGCAAAGGGGGCGCCGACGGTGATGTCGGCCACGGCGCCATTGCAGGCCATGGCCAGGGCGAACGCCAACGCCCGCGCCACACCGGCCGGCCGTCGCAGCGCGGGTTCATGCAGCAGGTTGTGGAGCTTCATCACCTCGATTCACCTTCGGGCAAGCCATCTTGCGAAGCAGTGTGCTGGCCCTGCGCTCCAGCGGCATCGGAGCTTGCTCATGGCCGCGGGGGTTGTTTTCTCCACTGTCCTCCGGGAGTTTTCACCCCCCTGCACCGGGACTTTTCTACGGTGTGCCACGGGCCGCGGGTCTGCACACTCAGGTTGATGGAACAGAGGGAACTCAGCCGCCGCGACCCATCGGCGCCGCATCCCATCGTCCGCGTCGACTACATGGTGCGGCTGGTGGGCATGGCACCGCTGATGCCCGTCTTCTACCTGGTGTTCCACGCCGCTGGCCGCGACAGCGCAGTCGTGGTCACCTTTCTGCTGCTGTGGGGCCTGGTGTGGCCTCAGGTGGCGCGCTGGGTGGCCGGCCGCAGCCGAGACTCCAAGCAGGCCGAGTTGCGCAACCTGCTGCTCGACACGGTCTTCGTGGGCGCCTGGGTTGCCAGCATGCACTTCAACCTGTGGCCCAGCGTGATGGTGATGACGGCCATCAACCTGGCGGTGATCGCCGTGGGTGGCCTGCGCCTGCTGCTGCGCGGCTATGTCGGCTTTGCTGTGGGCCTGGCCGCTGGCGTGTGGGCCAGCGGGTTCGCCGTCCAGCTCGACACGCCGCTGTGGCCCATGGTGGCCAGCGTGGTCGGCATCTTCCTGACCACCTCCGTCTGGGCCTTTCAGTCACACGGTCAGAGCCGGCGCTTCGTGCACAACCGCCAGCTGCTCAAGGAACGGAACCGGCAGATCGAAGAAAAAGGCGCCCAGCTGGAGATGGCCAAGGAACAGGCCGATGCCGCCAACCGCGCCAAGAGCCTGTTCCTGGCCAACATGAGCCACGAGTTGCGCACGCCGCTGAATGCCATCATCGGCTACAGCGAACTGCTGCTCGAAGACGCCCAGGATACCGGCGACAGTGCCACCAGCGCCGACCTGAACAAGATCATCGGCGCCGGCAAACACCTGCTGGGACTGATCAACGACGTGCTCGACCTGTCCAAGATCGAAGCCGGCAAGATGGCGCTGCACTGGGAAGACGTCCCCCTGGGTCCCTTGCTGGACCAGGTGATGAGCAGCATGCAGACGCTGGCCGAGCAGAAAGGCAATCGGCTGCTGCTGCAGGCGCAAGCGCCGGGCACCCTGCGCACCGATTCCACCCGGCTGCGCCAGATGCTGTTCAACCTGCTGGGCAACGCGGCCAAGTTCACCGAGAAGGGCGAGATCCGCCTGCGTGTGCGCCGCGAGATGCAGGCCGCGAAGGAATGGGTGGTGTTCGAGGTGGCAGACACCGGCATCGGCATGTCGCCCGAACAACAGGCCGGGCTGTTCCAGCCCTTTGCCCAGGCCGACGCCTCCACCACGCGCAGGTTTGGCGGCACCGGGCTGGGCCTGGCCCTGACCCGCCACATCGCCCGCATGCTGGGCGGCGACATCGGGCTGCGCAGTGCCCTGGGACAGGGCACCACCTTCACCCTTCGCCTGCCGGCCGACGGTGGCGAGAGCACCGTCGAAGGCAACATCGAGGCATCCTCGGCGATGGCCGCAGCGGTCAGTCCACCTTGACGCCCCCCCGGCGCCGACGCACAGCTCACTCGGCCGTCAGGCCGTGCTCCGCCGCAAACACGTGCAGCTCCAGCCGCCCGCGCACGCCGAGCTTGCCGTACACCGTGGTGAGGTGGTTGCGCAGCGTGGTCTCACTCATGCCGAGCCGGCCGGCCACACTGAGGAGCTTGTCGCTGGGGCTCTGGCTGAGCACGCGCACGATGCCGCGCTCGCGTGCGGTCAGGCTGGCGATGCGTGCCTGCAAGGCATCCTGCGGTGGCGCGGCGCGCGCCGGCGCGTGGGTCAGGCGGCCCAGCACCTGGCCCATGAGCTGCGGGCTGACCCAGGCAGCGCCGCTGCTCACGCCCTCGATCGCCGTGAGGATCTGCTGTGGTGCCTCGGACTTGTGCAACACGCCTCGTGCGCCCAGCTCGATCGCACGGCACAGGCGCTGGGGGTCCTCCGACGCGGTCAGCACCAGCACCTGGGCCGGGCTGAGGCGCTGCACGTCGGGCAGCAGGTCCAGGCAGTCGGCGCCGGCCAGGTCCAGGTCCATCAGCAGCACATCGGCTTGTGCGAGGGCCGTGTGCGTGAGCAGGCTGTCACGCGACGGGGCGGTTCCCACGACCGTCATCCGGCCCGGCCGGCTTTCGATCAGGCGTTGCAGACCCCACAGGGTGATGGCGTGGTCTTCCGCCAGAAAGACCCGTATCGGCTGCAGGGGCGCGGCGGTGTCGGGCATGGGGGCGGGTGTGTCTGGCGTGCTCACGGCGTCAAACCGGAATGGTGATGTGGATCTCGGTGTCCAGCCCCTGGTGGCGGCGCAGCTCCAGGGTACCCCCCAACTCGCGGGCCCGCTCGGTCAACGAGCGGGGCTCGAAGACGGGCGCCGGAAACCCGCTGCGCCGGCCCGCATCGTCACGCACGACCAGGTGCAACGCAGCGGGCTGCAGGGCCAGCTTCACCCAGACGTTCTTGGCCCGCGTGTGGCGCCGCACGTTGTTCAAGGCTTCGTTGACCATGTGCAGCACCGCCCCCGACAGGGCCCGGCTGGCCACCAGTTCATCGGGCAGCTCCAGGCTCGTCTGGATGCCAAACAAGGTGGTGAACCGCTGGGCCTGCCGGCGCAATGCCGGCAGCAGGGCGTTGTCGCCCCGGACTTCCCCGTTGCGCAGCACCGCCACGGTGTCGCGCAACTCGTTGAGTTCGGCCTCGCAGAACTGGCGCAGATCCTGCACCTGGGCGTGCAGCGGGTTGTCCGGCGCGCAGCGCTGCGCCACGACGTCGATGGCGAACTTCAAGCCCAGGTAGGGTTGCACGGCGCTGTCGTGCAGGTCGCGGCCGATGCGGGCCCGCTCGTGCGCAGCGATCTCGGCCTGCAGCGTGTCCACGTAAGAGGCCTGCTGCACCAGACGCCGCATGTCCGACGTAAATGCAGCCAAGGGTCGCAGGGGCCAGGGCCGGACAGGTCGTGCGCCGTCGCGGCCCTCCGGGCCGTAGGCCACCAGCAGCCAACCCGAGCGCGCTTCCCCGGGCGCGTCAGGCGTCAGCTGCAGGGTTTGTGCGCCCAGCAAGGCGGCGATCTCGCGCACCCGGGGCTCCATCGCCTGCCGGGTGGACACCGGGGCGTCGCAGGTCAAACCGCTGCCAGGCGCGCCGCGGGCGTCCAGCGACATCCCTTCGACCGGCAGGTCCGCCAGCAACGGCAACAGGCGCGCTGCCAGTGTCGGCGACGCCTCGTAGGCGCTGTCATCCTGGTCGGCCACCAGCACCGTGGGCAGTTCGGCATCGCGGTGGCAAAAGATCACCCGCTGTGCGCCCGTGGCCAGCCGCAGACGGTCTGCAATGACCAGGCCCACCGACTGCAGGCCGCGTCGCGGGTCCAGCTCGCGCTCCAGCTCCGCCGCCAGCTGGACGCGCTGGCGCAGGGCCGCGACGGGGCGGGTGGCCACGATCGCAATCATCGGCAGCAGCAGCAGGCCCAAGGCCGGCAGCAGGTGCTGAGTGTCCATGCCCAGCGGGCGCAGCGATACCAACAGCCCGACCGCACCCACCGTGGCAGCCGTCATGCCCAGCCGCAGGCCGAACAGCAGGGTGATCATCGTCAACGGGTGGATGACCAGGGGAATCAGCAGTCCGCCGTGCACCGTGCTGTGCACCGCAATCAGCATCACCGGTATGGCACCCATGAAAAAGACAGGTCCGCCCAGCGCCGAGCCGCGACCGGTGGTTTCGCGCCACAGGTTGAAGGCCGTCCACAGCAAGGCCAGGCCCACCACGGCCAAGGCCCAGGCCTGGGTGCCGCCCTGCGACCACAGCGTGAGGAGCACGATCAACAGCGTCGCGACCCGCGAGGTGGTGGACAACGGACGCATCTCGTCGAGACGGCGCGCGATCAGGTTCGATTCGATCGGTGCGATTGCGACGGGGGAGGCCATGTGACGCCGATTCTAGAGGTCGGTCCTCCCACAGGAGCGCCAGGGTGGGTCGTCCCCGGAGCGGGTAATCAGGAGGGCCCCGGATCTTGCGGGGCTCGTCGAGGCCACTACCATGCCGAGGCACTTCCTGCCAGCCGAACAAGGGTCATCGCGTGCACGCCATCTTGATCGTTCTTCGCACCTTGTTGCTGTCCGGGGCCTGTTTGGCCAGCGGGCTCGTTTGCAGCCAGACTTTTCCCAGCCGGCCGGTGACGATGGTGGTGCCGTGGCCAGCCGGCGGCGCAGCCGACTTTGTGGCGCGCACACTGAGCAAGGAGATGGAACGCATCCTGGGCCAGCCGGTGATCGTGGACAACGTGCCCGGCGCCGGTGGATCGCTGGGAGCCGCCAAAGCGCTGCGTGCGCCGGCGGATGGCTACACGCTGATGCTCAGCTCGCCGCTGGACATCCTCCTGGCACCGCTGAACTTTCCCGCTGCCGGGTACAAGCCGGAAGACGCCCGCGCCGTCGCGCTGGTCGGCCGCACCGATCTGATGCTGGTGACCCGCAAGGATCTGGCTGCCGATTCCCTGGCCGATCTGGTGGCCATGATGAAGGCCAACCCCGGCAAGCCCCTGTCGACCTGCATCATGGGCAGCGCCGCGCCGCACAGTCTGCTGGGGGAGCGAATCAGCACGCTGGCCGGCGTGCAGTGGCTGGAAGTGCCCTACAGCGGGCTCGGCGACTGTGTCAGAGACATCATCGGCGGACACGTGGACACCGCCCTCGTGCCCATCTCCGGGCCCTTCCCCGGGTTTGTGGACAACGGCCATCTGAAGGCCCTGGCGGCCCTGGGTGATGCAGTGCATCCGCGCCTGCCGACCTTGCCGCTGGCCCGCGAGGTCCGCGGATTCGAGGGTCTGTCCATGTCGCTCTGGGCTGGACTGCACGTCCACGCCCGCGTACCCGAGGCCATCGTCAGGCAACTGCACCAGGCTACCTACGCTGCCCTGGCCAAACCGGAACTGGGCAAGGCCATCGCCAACACCGGCGGTACGGTGTCCGGCCCCATGAGCCTGGACCAGGTCCAGGCCGCTTACCTGAAGGAAGTGAGGCTGTACCGGACGATGGCGCGACCAGCGGCCACCGTCCGGCCTTGAGACAGCGCGGCGCTCGACAGCGCCTCAGTGCACCGTGCGGCCGAACTCGAAGCCGCCCGTGGCGCTCACGCCCACCGGGATCACATCCTTCGGCCCGAACTTGCCTTCCAGGATCAGCTTGGCCACCGGGTTCTCGATGCGCTGCTGGATCGCCCGCTTGAGCGGCCGGGCACCGAACACCGGGTCGAAGCCGACCTTGGCCAGTTCCATCAGCGCCTCGGGCGTGACTTCGAGCGCCATTTCCATCTTCGCCAGCCGCGTCTCCAGCACCTTGAGCTGGATTTTCGCGATCGACTCGATGTGCTGCCGGTCCAGCGCGTGGAACACCACCGTCTCGTCGATGCGGTTCAGGAACTCGGGGCGGAAGTGCTGCTTGACCTCGGCCCAGACCGCCTCGCGGATCAGCTCGCTGTCCTGCCCGGCCATCTGCATGATCATGTGCGAGCCCAGGTTGCTGGTCATCACGATCACAGTGTTCTTGAAGTCCACCGTGCGGCCCTGGCCGTCGGTGAGCCGCCCATCGTCGAGCACCTGCAGCAGCACGTTGAACACGTCCGGGTGGGCCTTTTCCACCTCGTCGAGCAGTAGCACCGAGTAGGGCTTGCGCCGCACCGCCTCGGTCAGCGCCCCGCCCTCGTCGTAGCCGATGTAGCCCGGGGGCGCACCGATGAGCCGGCTGACCGAGTGCTTCTCCATGTACTCGCTCATGTCGACGCGGATCATGTGCTCCTCGCTGTCGAACAGGAAGCCCGCCAGCGCCTTGCACAGCTCGGTCTTGCCCACGCCGGTGGGGCCGAGGAAGAGGAAGCTGCCCAGCGGCCGGTTGGGGTCGCTCAGGCCCGCACGGCTGCGCCGGATGGCGTCGGACACGGCGACGATGGCCTCCTCCTGCCCGACCACGCGCTCATGCAGCTTGCCTTCCATCTGCAGCAGCTTGTCGCGCTCGCCCTGCATCAGCTTGCTGACCGGGATGCCGGTGGCGCGTGAAACCACCTCGGCGATTTCTTCGGCGCCCACCATGGTGCGCAGCAGCTGCGGACCCTGGCCGCCCTTGGCCTTGCCGGCCTCCTTGGCCTGGGCCTCCTTCAGGCGCTTCTCCAGCTCGGGCAACTTGCCGTACTGCAGCTCGGCGACCTTGTTGAAGTCACCCTTGCGCTTCCATTCCTCGATCTGCAGCTTGATCTGCTCGATGTCCTTGCGCACCTGGTCGGAACCCTGCGCCGAGGCCTTCTCGGACTTCCAGATCTCTTCCAGGTCGGCGTACTCACGCTCCAGCTTGCCGATCTCTTCCTCGATCAGGCCCATGCGCTTGATGGACGCCTCGTCCTTCTCCTTGCGCACGGCCTCGCGCTCGATTTTCAGCTGGATCATGCGGCGGTCGAGCCGGTCCATCACCTCGGGCTTGCTATCGATCTCGATCTTGATCTTGGCCGCCGCCTCGTCGATCAGGTCGATCGCCTTGTCGGGCAGGAAACGGTCGGTGATGTAGCGGTGGCTGAGTTCGGCCGCGGCCACGATGGCCGGGTCGGTGATCTCCACGCCGTGGTGCACCTCGTACTTTTCCTGCAGGCCACGCAGGATGGCGATCGTCGCCTCCACGCTGGGCTCGTCGACCAACACTTTCTGGAAGCGGCGCTCCAGCGCGGCGTCCTTCTCGACGTACTTGCGGTACTCGTCCAGCGTGGTCGCGCCGATGCAGTGCAACTCGCCACGCGCCAGCGCCGGCTTGAGCATGTTGCCGGCGTCGATGGCGCCCTCGGCCTTGCCCGCGCCCACCATGGTGTGCAGCTCGTCGATGAACAGGATGATGCGCCCCTCGTCCTGGGCCACTTCCTTGAGCACGCTCTTGAGGCGCTCCTCGAACTCGCCGCGGTACTTGGCGCCGGCCAGCAGGCCCGCCATGTCCAGCACCAGCACGCGCTTGTCCTTGAGCGTCTCGGGCACCTCGCCGTTGACGATGCGCTGCGCCAGGCCTTCGACGATGGCGGTCTTGCCCACGCCGGGCTCGCCGATGAGCACCGGGTTGTTCTTGGTGCGCCGCTGCAGCACCTGGATGGCACGGCGAATCTCGTCGTCGCGGCCGATCACCGGGTCGAGCTTGCCCAAGCGGGCGCGTTCGGTGAGGTCGAGCGTGTACTTCTTGAGCGCCTCGCGCTGGCCCTCGGCTTCGGCCGAATCCACCTTGGCGCCGCCGCGCACCGCGTCGATGGCGGCTTCCAGCGCCTTGCGGGTGAGGCCGGCGCTGCGCGCGGCCTGGGCCAGATCGGTCTTGGCGTCGGCCAGCGCCAGCAGCAGCATCTCGCTGGCGATGAACTGGTCACCGCGCTTGCTGGCTTCCTTCTCGGCGCCCTGTAGCAGCGTGACCAGGTCCCGCCCGGGCTGCAACTCACCGCCCTGTACCGGGGCGATGCGCGACAGCGCGGCGTCGGCCGCGTCTTCCAACGCGCGCAGATTGACCCCGGCGCGCTGCAGCAGCGAGCGTGGGCCGTCGGCCTGCTGCAGCATCGCCTTCAGCAGGTGCGCCGGTTCGATGTAGGGGTGGTCGGACTGGTTCGCAAGGCTCTGGGCATCGGCCAGGGCCTGTTGCAGCAGGGTGGTGAGCTTGTCGGCACGCATGGGAATCCTCCGGGTTGACGGGGATTTGAGGGACGCCGCACGCATTTCAAGGCCTGCCAGATCAAGGCGGATGCAGGAGGTGGGCCCCAGTGCGCCGCTATCCTCGGCGCAGCCCGCGCCCACCGCGCCATCCACCGCAAGGAGCCGTCCCCGATGAAACGCCTGACGATGTCCCTCGACGACGACCTGGCCGACGCCTTCGAGGCCCTGGTGCGCGAGCGTGGCTACGAGAACCGCTCCGAGGCCTTCCGCGACCTGCTGCGCGAGCACCTCGGCCAGGAGCGCCGCCAGGCCCGGCCCGACGGGCCCTGCATCGCCACGCTCAGCTACCTCTACGACCACCACCAGCGCCAGCTGGCGATGCGGCTGACCGACATGCAGCACGAGCATCACGAGCTGACCATCGCGACCACCCACGCCCACCTCGATCACGACCTGTGCATCGAGGTGGCCATCCTGCGCGGGCGCACCGACGCGGTGCAGGACTTCGCGCAGTCGGTCATCGCCCAGCCTGGAGTGAGCCACGGCCAGCTGCATCTGGTGCCGGTGTCGATCCACCACCACCATGGTCACGACCACCTTGTGCCGGCCTCGGCCCCCCCGGCGCCCCCCGTGGCGGCTGACCAGCAGGCTGCCGATCCGCACACGCCGCCGGACAACTGCTGACCAGGGGTTAACGAGGATCAAACGAAAGGCCGGTGCACCCCAGCCTGGGCACCACGTCGGTTGACCGGCCGTGCCGCCGAATGGCACGATTCATGTATGAAAGGTTGGACGTCTTTCATACACCCACCGCCATGCACGACCTGCCCACCGACTGGAGCGCCCTGTGCGCCCTCGTGTTCCTGCTCGGGATGCGCCACGGCTTCGATGCCGACCACCTGGCGACGATCGACGGTTTCACCCGGTTGGGCGCACGCCAGGGCGCGGCGCACACGCGCTACTGCGGCGCCCTGTTCTCGCTCGGGCACGGCGTGGTGGTGATGGCGATCGCGCTGATCGTGGGGGTCGCGAGCGAGCACTGGACGCCGCCGGAGTGGATCGACCTGTTCGGTGCCTGGGTGTCGATTGCCTTCCTGCTCACCCTGGGCATCGTCAACCTGCGCGTGGTGCTGGCCGCCCCGGCGGGCACGGTGGTCGGTCTGGTCGGCTTGAAGGGCCGGCTTTTGGGCCGCCTGCTCGGCCGGCTCGCGCCCGGACAGGGGCCGGTGGCCGTGGCCGTGGTGGGCGCGCTGTTCGCCCTGTCGTTCGACACGGTCAGCCAGTCGGCCCTGTTTGCCGTCACCGCGGCGCAGTTCGGCGGCGTGGCGCATTCACTGATGCTGGGCGGCCTGTTCGTGCTCGGCATGCTGGCCACCGACGCACTCAATGGCTGGTGGATCGCCCGCCTGATCGCCCGGGCCGACCAGATCGCCGCGCTGGCCTCGCGTGTGATGAGCGTGGCGGTATCGGCCGTCAGCCTGCTGGTGGCCGGCCTGGGCATCGCCAAGCTGAGTTCACCCGCCATCGACGCCTGGAGCGACGGCAAGGAGCTGGCCTTCGGTGCCATCGTGGTCACCGTGATCGCGCTGAGCTACCTCATGGCCCACCTGCTGGCGCGCCGGGTATCTCAAGCGGTCGCCGTCCCGCTGGAGGCCGCCTGACGCAGGGTGGCCGGTGACCTGGAATGGCCCGTCCGGAACGACTGCGACGCCCGGGCGCCAGGCGGCTCCGTACAATGCGGCGCATGATCCTTCGGCATTACCGGACCTGCTTGGCCTGGCTGGGCACCTTGCTGGTCCTGGCGCAGCTGCTGGCGCCTGGTGTGTCCCATGCCCTGCGCCATGCCGACGTGCAGCGCGGCGCGCCGGTGCATGCCCTGCTGGCGGATCTGTGCTCGGTCGTTGCCCCGTCCAACCCGGGTGCCACCGAGGAAGCGCCGCCAGCCTCCACGACGCAGGACTCCGCTTGCGGCTACTGCCTGTATCCGGCGAGCCAGCTGGCTCTGCCAAACGCCACGGCGCCGGACCATCGGCCCGCCCTGCGCGTGGCCACGGTGCAGCCCCATCGCGAGAACCCGGACCGGCCGGCCACCGCGCCCGCCCGGCACCGCAGCCCGCGCGCCCCGCCCCCGCTGGCCTGATCTGGCGAAGCCCGCCTGAACGGGACTGAGCGGGGCGACGCCCCGCCCGTCCGCCCCCGGGCCGAGCGGGTTCCCGCGCCTCACGCCGGTTATGCCGCCGCGTTCCTTCGGCCGATCCAGGTCAGGGTCGCGTCGCATCGGGCGCCGGTTCAGGCCAACCGAGCACGACACCTCCCTTCCAACCGTTCCCTCCGTTCCAATCCTTCGAACAGGACCCTCACCATGAAGCTCAACCAACTCCTCATCGCCGCCACCGCCGCCCTCGCCCTGTGTGGCGCCGCGCAGGCCGAAGTCACCGCCAAGGACGCCTGGGTGCGCGCCACCGTCGCCCAGCAGAAGGCCACTGGCCTCTTCGTGCAACTCACCTCCAGCACCGACGCACGCCTGGTGGCGGTCGGCTCACCCGCCGCAGGCGTGGTGGAACTGCACGAGATGGCGATGGAAGGCAACGTGATGAAGATGCGCGCCGTCCCGGGCCTGGACCTGCCGGCCGGCAAGACGGTGGAACTCAAGCCGGGCGGCTACCACGTCATGCTGATGGACCTGAAGCAGCCCATCAAGGACGGTGACCTGGTGGAGGTGACGCTGACCATTGAGGGCAAGGACAAGAAGCGCGAGACGCTCACCCTCAAGGCCCCCGCCCGCCCGCTGGCCGCCAGGCCGATGGACGCACACAAGCACTGACCGGAACGGAAAACGGGCTGGTTCCTTGCGAGAACCAACCCGTTGCATTCGGTGGTCGGGGTGAGACGATTCGAACGTCCGACCCACTGGTCCCAAACCAGTTGCGCTACCAGGCTGCGCTACACCCCGACGAAGCCTGCGATTCTAGCGGTTCAGGAGGCACTTCAACACAGCCCCCTCAAATCTGCGCCGGTAATTGCGCACGGCGCGGCAGATCCGGGCCGCGACGGGTGCAGGTGATGGCCGCGGCGCCGGCGGCAAAGGCTGCGATGCGCGTGGCTTCGTCGAGCGTCAGCCGGGCCAGCCCAGCGGGGCTGAGCCGGCCAAGCTCGGCCAGCGCAACCAATGTGCTGGCCTGGAAGGTGTCGCCAGCACCGACCGTGTCGATCACGCTGATGCGCGGGGCGCTCACCTCGCAGCGGCCCTCGCGGGTCCAGGCCACCGCGCCCTCGCCACCGCGGGTGAGCATCACCAGGTTCACCCCGGCCGCCAGCCAGTGCCGCGCCATGCCCTCCGGCGAGGCGCCGGGGTAGAGGCGCTCGAAGTCCTCGTCGCTGAGCTTGAGCAAGTGGCTGCGCGAGGCCATCCAGTCGACGCGCTGGCGCCAGATGGCCAGGTCGGGCTCGACGTTCAGGCGCACGTTGGGGTCATAGGCGATGACGCTGCGGTGGCGGCGCTGCTCCACCAGCGCCTCGATGGTGGCAGCGATGGGCTCCACCACGCAGGCGTAGGAGCCGAAGTGGAAGGCCGCGACCTCGGCAGGCAGGCGGTCGAGGTGCTCGGGCCTCAGCTGGCGATCGGCCCCGCCATGCCCGTAGAAGCGGTAGCTCGGCACCCCCTGGGCGTCCAGGCCGACCAGGCTCAGCGTGGTGGGGGCATCGCAGTGCAGCACCGCGTCCATCGAGATGCCCTCGGCACGGAGGCTGCGCTCGATGCGCTCGCCCAGGAAGTCGCGCGACAGGCCGCCGAAGAACAGCGCCGGGTGGCCCAGCCGGGCCACGCCCATCGCCACATTGAGCGGCGAGCCACCCACGACGGCATCGAGCGTGAGACCGGTCGGGGTCTCACCGTTCTGGAACACGTCGAGCAGCGATTCACCGCAGACGACGATCGGGGACTTGTCGGACATGGCAGCACCTTGAGAGAACGCCAGCACCATGACTTGATACATGCGCTGGATTTAATTGAAGACCCATCCCGGTCGATCTGTATGACCGAAGCGTGTGTTATCGGACGAAACGTACCGATCAGCCAGACGCAAGTACAGAACAGGTGCGCTGATCGTGGCACATCCGGGTTCTCCCGGACCTAGGGGAAATCACTAAATCAATGTGATTGATTTAAATGAAGAGCCTGCCTAAGATGCCGTCCAGGGTCGAAAGGAAACCTCCTGGTCCTCCCGAACGACCCCAGTCCCCCTCCCAAGCTCCCATCCACACACCTTGTCCCGGGCCGGCAGACCACTGCCGCCTCGATCCCACGGAGACACCATGAAGCGCCTGAGCACCCTGAGCATCGCCGCCGCCATCGCCACCTTCGGCACGGCCGCCATCGCCGCCGACCAGCCGGTGATCGGCCTGATCACCAAGACCGAGACCAACCCCTTCTTCGTCAAGATGAAGGAAGGTGCCCAGGCCGAGGCCAAGAAGCTCGGCGCCAAGCTGATGACCGCCTCGGGCAAGAAGGACGGCGACACCGGCGCGCAGATCACCGCGATCGAGAACATGGTCACCGCCGGCGCCAAGACCATCCTGATCACCTCCTCGGGCGACGCCATCATCCCGGCGGTGAAGAAGGCCCAGGCCAAGGGCGTGCAGGTGATCGCGCTGGACAGCCCCTTCGACGGCGCCGACGCCCTGTTCGCCACCGACAACTACAAGGCCGGCATCCTGATCGGCCAGTACGCCAAGGCCGCGACCGCCGGCAAGCCCGCCAAGATCGCGATGCTGGACCTGTTCCCCGGCCACCCGGTGGGCGCGCAGCGCCACAACGGCTTCATGAGCGGCTTCGGCCTGAAGGCCAACGACGCCAAGAGCAACGAGCTGTCCAGCACCGCCGAAACCGTCTGCGCCGCCGACACCGACGGCAACCAGGCGAAGGGCCAGACCGCGATGGAGAATTGCTTGCAGAAGGACCCTGGCATCAACATCGTCTACACCATCAATGAGCCCGCCGCCGCCGGCGCCTACAACGCGCTGAAGAAGGCCGGCAAGGAGAAGGACGTGCTGATCGTCTCGGTCGATGGCGGCTGCGAAGGCGTGGCCAACGTCGGCAAGGGCGTGATCGCCGCGACCAGCCAGCAGTACCCGCTGAAGATGGCCGCCATGGGCGTGGCCGCGGGCGTCGACTACGCCAAGGGTGGCAAGAAGGCCAGCGGCTACGTCGACACCGGCGTGACGCTGATCGCTGCCAAGGCCGTTGCGGGCGTCGAGAGCAAGGACGTCAAGACCGGCACCAGCCTGTGCTGGGGCAACAAGTAAGCCAGCCCGGCCACCGGGCAGTGCGCTGCCCGGTTCCTGACGCCAGGCGCTGAAGGCGCTCCCCCAGGCAACGCGGGCCGTTGGCCCGACCCTGGGCGGGTGCCTTTTTTCTTTCCTTCCGCAGAGGACCGCCGTGACCACTTTCAAAGACAAGCTGCCGCCGATCAGCCAGCTCGGGCCCTTCATCGCCCTGGTGGCCGCCTGCATCGTCTTCGGCCTGACGACCGACAACTTCTTCAGCGGCGCCAACTTCGCGCTGATCCTGCAGCAGGTCATGGTGGTGGGCGTGATCGCCATCGGCCAGACGCTGGTCATCCTGACCGCCGGCATCGACCTGTCCTGCGGCATGGTGATGGCGCTGGGCAGCATCGTGATGACCAAGTTCGCGGTCGATCTGGGCATGCCCGCGCCGCTGGCCATCCTCTGCGGCATCGCGGTGACGGCGGGCTTCGGGCTGATCAACGGCCTGCTGGTCACGCGCATCAAGCTGCCGCCCTTCATCGTGACGCTGGGCACGATGAACATCGCCTTCGCGATCACGCAACTCTATTCGTCCGCCCAGACCGTCTCCGGCGTGCCCCCGCTGATGACCTGGCTGGGCGGCACCTTCGACATCGGCCACACGCCGATCAGCTTCGGCACGATCCTGATGATCGCGCTCTACCTGGGCTGCTGGTTCTGGCTGCGCGAGACGGCGTCGGGGCGCCACGTCTACGCGGTGGGCAACAACCCCGAGGCCACCCGCCTGGTCGGCATCCCGACCGACCGTGTGCTGCTGGGCGTGTACGTACTGGCTGGCCTGTTCTACGGCATCGCCTCGCTACTGCTGGTGGCACGCACCGAGGTGGGCGACCCGAATGCCGGGCAGACCGAGAACCTTGACGCCATCACCGCGGTCGTGCTCGGCGGCACCAGCCTGTTCGGCGGCCGTGGCGTGGTGCTCGGCTCGCTGGTGGGCGCCATCGTCGTCGGCGTGCTGCGCAACGGCCTGACGCTGATGGGCGTGTCGTCCGTCTACCAGGTGCTGATCACCGGCATCCTCGTGATCATCGCCGTCACTGTGGACCAACTGTCTCGCAAGGGAGCGCGCTGAAATGAGCACATCCTCCTCTTCCGCCTACGTCATGCAGGCCAAGGGCCTGGTCAAGCGCTACGGCCAGGTCACCGCGCTGGACGGCGCCGACTTCGAACTGCGCCCTGGCGAGATCCTGGCGGTGATCGGCGACAACGGCGCCGGCAAGTCCAGCCTGATCAAGGCGCTGTCAGGCGCCACCATCCCCGACGAGGGCGAGATCCTGCTGGACGGCCGGCCGGTGTCGTTCCGCTCACCGCTCGAGGCCCGCCATGCCGGCATCGAGTGCTGCTACCAGGACCTGGCGGTTGCTCCGGCCATGACCATCGCCGAGAACCTCTTCCTCGGGCGCGAGCTGCGCCGCCCGGGCTTTGCCGGCAATGTGCTGCGCATGCTCGACAAGAAGAAGATGCTGGAGACCGCCGTCGCCCGCATGGCCGACCTGAAGGTGGGCATCCGCTCGATGACGCAGGCGGTGGAGACGCTCTCGGGCGGCCAGCGCCAGTGCGTGGCGGTGGCGCGCGCGGCGGCCTTCGCCCACCACGTGGTCATCCTGGACGAGCCGACCGCGGCGCTGGGCGTCAAGGAAGGCAACATGGTGCTGGAGCTGATCCGCCGGGTGCGCGACAAGGGCCTGCCGGTGATCCTGATCTCGCACAACATGCCGCACGTCTTCGAGATCGCCGACCGCATCCACGTCGCCCGCCTGGGCCGGCGCGCCGCGGTGCTGAACCCGAAGAAGATCAGCATGAGCGACACCGTGGCGGTGATGACGGGGGCGATGCCGCCCGATCGCATCCCGGCCGAATGCCTCGCCTACTGACGCTCCCACTGACGCGCCGCAAAGGAACCCTCCCATGCTCAAGGGCATCGACCCCCTGCTCTCCCCCGAGCTGCTGAAGGTGCTGGCCGAGATGGGCCACGGCGACGAGATCATCATCGCCGATGCCAATTTCACCGCCACCAGCCTCGCGCGCCGCGCCGTGATGGCGCCGCTGCCGGTGATCTCGCTGCCCGGGGCATCCGTGCAGCGCGCGGTCGAGGCGGTGCTCAGCTTGCTACCGCTGGACGCCTCGGTGGCCCAGCCGGTGGCCTACATGCAGGTCTGCGACACACCCGCCGGCTACCGCAGCCGCCTGCAGCGCGACGTGATCGCCGCGCTGCAGGCCGGCGGCCACGCCGCGCCCGAGCAGTGCGAGGCGATGGAGCGCTTCGCCTTCTATGATCGCGTGCGCCAGGCCTTCGCCATCGTGCACACCGGCGACCTGCAGCCCTACGGCAACTTCCTGCTGCGCAAGGGCGTGATCAGCGAGGCGCTGGCGGCCTGACGACAACCCCCTGAACGGATCCACCTTGGCCTACGACGAACCCGACACCGCGCCGAGTGGATCCGGCGATGGCCGACCGCCAAGCGCAGGCACCGCGCCCGCACAGCTGCGCCCGCGCGGCTCCAACCACGTCGGCATGCGCCAGTACAACGAGCGCGTGCTGCTGCAGGCCATCCGCCTGCATGGCGAGCTGCCCAAGGCCGAGCTGGCGCGGCTGACGCACCTGAGCAATCAGACCGTCTCTCTGATCGTCAATGCGCTGCTCGACGAGGGCCTGCTGGTCAAGCGCGAGCCGCTGCGCGGGCGCATCGGCCAGCCCTCGGTGCCGATCGCGCTGGCACCCGACGGCGCCTTCTCGGTGGGCGTCAAGGTGGGCCGGCGCAGCATGGACGTGATCCTGATCGACTTCGTCGGCCAGGTGCGCCAGCGCTGGAGCCTGGACTACCGCTACCCCGAGCCCGGTGTCCTGATCGCCGAGATCGCCCGACGCCTGGCAGACCTGCAGGCGCTGCTGACACCCGCCCAGCTCGAACGCGTGCAGGGCATCGGCATCGCCCTGCCCTTCTCGTTGGGTGGCTGGCAGACCCTGCTCGACATGCCGCCCGAAGTGGCTGCCCGCTGGCCCGCCACCGACTTGCGTGCCGAAGTGGCCGCGCTGACCGAGCTGCCCGTCACGCTGATCAAGGACACCGCCGCGGCCTGCGTGGCCGAACTGGTGGCCGGGCGCGGGCGCAGCATGCCGGCCTTCCTCTACCTCTTCATCGACACCTTCGTCGGCGGCGGCCTGGTGCTGGACAGCCACCTCTACCCGGGTGCCAGCGGCAATGCCGGCGCGGTGGCCTCCATGCCGCTGCAGGTGGCTGGCGGGCCAGGCCAGATCCCGCCGCAGATGCTGAGCGCGGCCTCGCTGCTGGGGCTGCAGAAACTCTACGAGGCGGCTGGCCTCGACCCCGAAGCCGCCATGGACGACCGTGCGCTGGAGCCCCCCTGGGCCACCCACACCCGCGGCTGGCTGCGCACGGCCGCACAGGCATTGGCCTTCGGCATCAGCAGCGCCGCCTGCCTGCTCGACATTGGCGACGTGGTGGTGGACGGCGTCTTCCACCGCGACCTGCTGTCACGGCTGATCTCGCACGTCGAGGAGGCGCTCGACCAGCACAGCTGGGAGGGCGTCACGCGCCCGGCCATCCGCGCCGGCACCATCGGCTCGGACGCCCGGGCCCTGGGTGGCGCCCTGCTGCCGCTGTATGCGGCCTTCGCCCCCGACCCCGAGGTCTTCCTGAAGGCCGCTCCCATCGGCCGCGGCGACTGACCGGCCCGACCTCGCAGGGCGGTGGGGGCTGCGCCGCTGGAACTTGCCTGTGGCTTGTCCGTGACCTGCACGTGGCAGGCGGGATCAGGGGCGCGGAACCCGCGCTTTTCCCCCTACCCCGCAGCGGGTCATCTGCTGCAATGGCGACCAGCAGCGGCGCGCGGGCGACGACGTCTACTCAGGGCGGATCGGCGCGTCTCGAACGAACTCCAAGATCCTTGAGGACGCCATGCCCGAACAACACGCAGCAGCACCCGACGCAGGCGCCGACGGCCGACTGAGCCCGGAGGCCTCCTACGACCGACTCGGCCACATCGTGCGGCAACTGCACGACGCGCTACGCACCCTGGGCTATGACGCGGCGCTGCGCCGCATCGCCCACGAGATCCCCGACGCGCGCGACCGGCTCGCCTATGTCGGCCAGATGACCGAAGCGGCCGCCAACAAGGTGCTGAACCTGGTCGACGGCGCCGCGCCAGGCTGCGACGAGATCGCCCAACGCACCGAGCAGTTCACCGAAAAGCTGGTGGGCGACGCGCAGGCCGCTGCGGGAACCACCTTGCTGGCCGAGTGCGCCGACTACGCCTCACACGTCGGCTCCTTTGCCGAGACGCAACGCGGCGTGCTCACCGACATCATGCTGGCGCAGGACTTCCAGGACCTGTCCGGCCAAGTGATTGGCAAGATCATCAACATCATCACCCGGACCGAACAGCAGCTGCTGGACCTGCTGGTCCTCAGCGGCCCGCAGGAGGCGACGCCCGGCGCAGAGACCCTGGAAGGGCCCCAGGTGCCCGAGAAGGCGATGAAGCAGGACGACGTCGACGACCTGCTGGCCTCGCTGGGGTTCTGACCCGGCCGAGCTGGCCGGGCGGAACAGGACGATCAGCTCGCCTTGAGCTTGCTGACCACAAACAGCAGCAGGGCCGCGCCGACCACCGAGGCGATGAACCCCACCGCGGCCCCCGGCGCATACCAGCCCAGCTGGGTGCCCACGAAGCCGGCCAGGAACGAGCCGGCAATGCCCAGCAAGGCCGTCAGGATGAAGCCCAGCGACTGGGTTCCTGGCAGGACGGCACGCGCCACCAACCCGACCACGAACCCGACGATCACCATCCACACGTAGTGCATTCCTCACTCCTCGAGATGCAGCGCCGCCCCGTTGGCGGCAACGCATCCTAGAAGAATTCCGTGAAGAATGTCACGTTTCGTTGCGAACGACGGACAACCCCGGCAGCTGCGTCGGCCAGCCGCCCCGGCGGGCCACCTCAGCGGCTGAGCTGCTCCCAGACCTTGTCCAGCCGCTTCACGCTCACTGGCTGCGGCGTGCGCAGCTCCTGGGCAAACAGGCTGACGCGCAGCTCCTCCAGCAGCCAGCGGTACTCCGCCAGGCGCGCGTCGCCGGTGCCCTTCAGCTCCGCCAGCCGGCGGGTGTAGCGCTGCTCCAGCGGGCGCAGCTCGGCCAGGCGCTGGGCGTCACGCGCCGGGTCGGCACGCAGCTTGTCCAGCCGGGCCACGATGGCCTTCAGGTACCGCGGCAGGTGCGCCAGCTGCGCCCAGGCGGTCGTGGCGACAAAGCGCTTGGGCACCAGGCGCTGCAGCTGCGCGGTGATGTCGTCGGCCACCTCCTTGGCCGGCCGGCTGTCCTTGAGCTTGCGCTGCGCCGCGGCGTACTCGACCAGGATCGCACCGGCCTGCCGAGCCACCTCCTGCGCGATCAGGTTCAGGCGCGCGCGCCCCTCGTCGATGCGGCGCTGGAAGGCCGTCGCGTCGGTCGGCAGTGGCTCGGCGAGGAAGGCGCGGTCCAGCGCCACCTCGATGATCTGGGCGCGCAGCTCGTCCACGCTGCCCAGGCCCATGAAGGCCACCGCCATCTTCTGCAGGTCCGGGATGTTCTTTTCAAGGTACTTCAGCGGCTCCTTGAGCTGCAGCGCCACCAGCCGGCGCAGGCCCTGGCGGTGCTGGAGCGCGGCCGATGCCGGTTCGTCGAAGACCTCGATCTCCACGTGCGCGCCCCGGTCGATCAGCGCCGGGAAGCCCACCAACGTCTGCCCCGCCTTGCGGATCTCCATCAGATCGGGCAGCTCGCCAAAGGTCCAGGCGGTGTAGCTCTGCGGCGTGGCCGCGACGCCAGCAGCCTCCTCACCACGGCCCGTTCCGTTGCCCGGCTCCGCACCGGTCTTGCTCCCTCTCCCCCCCGCGGGAGAGGGCTGGGGTGAGGGGGCCGGCGCCCCGCTGGCCACCTTCAACGCTGCCAGCGCCTGGAAGGCCGAACGCGCCTGCCCACCCAGCTCGGCCTTGAGCGTCGCCAGGTGCCGGCCCATGCCGAGCTGGCGGCCATGCTCGTCGACCACACGCAGGTTCATGAACAGGTGCGGCGGCAGCAGCTCCAGCTTGAAGTCGTTGCGCTGCACCGCGATCTGGCTGCGCTCGCGCACCGCCTTGAGCAGGGTGTCGACCAGGTTGCCCTGGGCGAAGGGATGCAGCTCGGCGAACTCGGCCACGAACTCGGGCAGCGGCACCAGCCGGGCGCGTGGCTTCTGGTGCAGGCTCTTGACCAGCGCCAGCACCTTGGCCTCCAGCATGCCGGGCACCAGCCAGTCACAGCGCTCCTCGCTGACCTGGTTGAGCGCATAGATCGGCACCGTCACCGTCACGCCGTCCTTCGGGTCGCCCGGCTGGTGCAGGTAGGTCGCCGCGCAGTCGATGCCGCCCAGGCGGATCGTCTTGGGGAAGGCCGTCGTCGTGATGCCCGCCGCCTCGTGGCGCATCAGCTCGTCGCGGCTGAGGTGCAGCAGCTTCGGGTTGTCGCGGCTGGCCTGGCGGTACCAGCGCTCGAAGGTGGCGCCGCTGACCACGTCCTGGGGCAGCAGCTCGTCGTACCAGGCATGGATCAGCGTGTCGTCGACCAGCACGTCCTGCCGGCGCGACTTGTGCTCCAGCTCCTCGACCTGGCGCACCATCTTCTGGTTGTGTGCGAGGAAGGGCAGCCGCGTCTCCCACTCGCCATTGACCAGCGCCTCGCGGATGAAAATCTCGCGCGCCGCACGGGCATCGACGTTGCCGAAGTTCACCCGCCGGTTGCTGTAGACGACGATGCCGTACAGCGTGGCGCGCTCCAGCGCGATCACCTCGGCGGCCTTCTTCTCCCAGTGCGGCTCCAGCAGCTGCTTCTTCAGCAGGTGGCCGGCGATGCCCGGGATCCACTGCGGCTCGATCGCCGCCAGCCCGCGGCCGAACAGCCGCGTGGTGTCCACCAGCTCGGCGGCCACCAGCCAGCGTCCCGGCTTCTTGCTCAGGTGCGCGCCGGGGTGGCGCCAGAACTTGATGCCACGTGCGCCCAGGTACCACTCGTCGTCGTCCGCCTTCAGGCCGATGTTGCCCAGCAGGCCCGCCAGCATCGACAGGTGGACCTGCTCGTAGGTTGCGGCGGCGCTGTTCAAGCGCCAGCCATGCTCGGCCACCACGGTGTGCAGCTGGCTGTGGATGTCGCGCCACTCGCGCACGCGGCGCGGGCTGACGAAGCTCTCGCGCAGGCGCTGCTCCTGCTGGCGGTTGCTGAGCTTGTGGGAATCGACCTTCTGCCCGGCCTTGGCGGCATCGGCGTGGCCGTGGTTGCCCCGCCCCTCCTCGATCCACGCCCAGAGCTTCAGGTAGCCCATGAACTCGGAGCGCTCGTCGTCGAACTTCCGGTGCTTCTCGTCGGCGGCCTGCTGCGCCTCCAGCGGGCGGTCGCGCACGTCCTGCACGCTGAGCGCGCTGGCAATGATCAGCACCTCCTGCAGCGCCTCGCGGTTGCGCGCCTCCAGGATCATGCGGCCCACGCGCGGGTCCAGCGGCAGCTTGGCCAGCTCGCGGCCGATCGGCGTCAGCTCATTGGCGTCGTCCACCGCGCCCAGCTCGCCCAGCAGCGCGTAGCCATCGGCGATCGCCTTGCGCGGCGGCGGCTCCAGGAACGGGAAGTCCTCCACCAGCCCGAGGCCCAGCGACTTCATCCGCAGGATCACGCCGGCCAGCGAGCTGCGCAGGATCTCCGGGTCGGTGAAGCGCGGCCGGCCCAGGAAGTCCTTCTCGTCGTAGAGCCGGATGCAGATGCCGTTGGCCACCCGCCCGCAGCGCCCGGCGCGCTGGTTGGCCGCTGCCTGGCTGATCGGCTCGACCTGCAACTGCTCGACCTTGTTGCGGTAGCTGTAGCGCTTGACGCGCGCCTGGCCGCTGTCGATCACGTAGCGGATGCCCGGCACCGTCAGCGAGGTCTCGGCCACGTTGGTGGCCAGCACGATGCGCCGGCCCCCGCCGGTCTCGAAGACGCGGTCCTGCTCCTGCTGCGACAGCCGCGCGAACAGCGGCAGGATGTCCGCGTTGCGGTGCAGCGGCTGGTGGCTCAGGTGCTTGCGCAGGTGGTCGGCCGCCTCGCGGATCTCGCGCTCGCCGGGCAGGAAGACCAGGATGTCGCCCGCGCCGGCACCGCGCCAGAGCTCGTCGACCGCATCCGCAATCGCGTCGTTGAGGTCGAAGTCCCGGGTCTCCTCGAAGGCCTTGAAACGCTGCTCGACCGGGAAGGTGCGCCCGCTCACCATCAGCACCGGTGCCGGCCCGTTGCGCGACGCGAAATGCTGCGCAAAGCGGTCGGCATCGATGGTGGCCGACGTGACGATGATCTTCAGGTCCGGCCGGCGCGGCAGGATCTGGCGCAGGTAGCCGAGCAGGAAGTCGATGTTGAGGCTGCGCTCGTGCGCCTCGTCGATGATCAGCGTGTCGTAGGCGCGGAGCAGCGGATCGGTCTGCGTCTCGGCCAGCAGGATGCCGTCGGTCATCAGCTTGACCGAGGCGCCCGGCTGCAGGCGATCCTGGAAGCGCACCTTGTAGCCGACCACCTCGCCCAGCGGCGACTTCAGCTCGTCGGCGATGCGCTTGGCCACCGAACTGGCGGCGATCCGTCGCGGCTGTGTGTGGCCGATCAGGCCGTTGCCTCCGGCGCCCAGGCCCCGTCCGAGTTCCAGCACGATCTTCGGCAACTGGGTCGTCTTGCCCGAGCCCGTTTCGCCGCAGACGATGATGACCTGGTGCTCGGTGAGCGCGCGCGCGATCTCCTCACGCCGAGCCGACACCGGCAGCGCGTCGGGGAAGGTGATGGGCGGGATGGGGTTGGCGGGGCGTGCCGCCTGGGAGGGCCGGCGCGGCGGTCGGGGCTGAACTCCGCCCGGCACACGGGCGACACGGGGAGCCGCTGGAGCGGAAGGGGTGGCCGGAGAAGCCGGAGACGCCGAGGAGGCCAGAGTGGCCGGGTTGGCCGGCAAGGAGGAACGATTCACGGGGCGCGGATTATCCACGCCCGCTCACCCGCCCAGGCACGGTGCGGCACAAATGGGCAGGCTCAGCGATCCAGGTAGGCGATGACGCTGAACACGGCCCCCTGCGGGTCCTGCAGCACCGAGAAGCGCCCCACGCCCTCGATGTCGGTGGGCGGCATCAGCACCTTGCCACCCAGTGCCGCGCACTCGCCGGCCGTCTCGTCGGCGTTGTCCACCGTCACATAGCAGCCCCACACGGGCGGCATGCCGGAGGGAGCATCGGGCGGCATGCCCATGATGCCGCCCACGGCCTGGCCATCGACCTTCACCACCCGGTACGGCCCCATGCCCATCTCCATCGAATCGAACTTCCAGCCGAGCAGCTGGTGATAAAAATCAGCCGCCGCCACGGGATCGGGCGTCATCAATTCGTTCCAGCTGAACGCACCGTGGGTTTGAAACGCATCCATCCGGGAATCTCCTCGTATGGTCATGGGGACATAGGACCCAAGAGAACCATGTGACGCCTGCCACTGCGCCGGGGCCGGTGCCGACACCGGCCCCTCCGCAGACCATCCATCCACTGCGCAGGTCCGACGCCGTGGATGCTGCACCCGGCACGGGGTCGCGTCAATCGGTGGTCAATCGGTGATCGCTCGGCGCACGCAATCGCCATCGTGCGTCACCGCGGGGTTTCAGGCCAGTCGGGCAGGCCATCGTCACTGGGGCACAATCATTTGTTGAGCACTGCTGCGGGGGCCCAAGCCCACACGCATCGTGCATGGACCGCGCGCGCTATCGGCTGCGCCAGCGGTGCGTTGACCTGCCGTCGAAAGTTGCCGGTTCATGAGCCTCGTATTTCCACACACCTTTGTTCCCTGGTTTCGCGCCGTCGCGCCGCATATCCATGCCTACCGGGGCAAGACGTTTGTCGTGGGCATGGCCGGCGAGATGATTGCGGCGGGCAAGCTCTACGCATTCGCGCAGGATCTGTCCATCCTCCATGCCATGGGCATCCGCATCGTGCTCGTGCATGGTTTTCGCCCACAACTGACCGAGCAATTGCGCGCCAAGGGTCACGAGTCGCGCTTCAGCCACGGCCAGCGCATCACCGACGCGGTGGCGCTGGATTGTGCGCAGGAGGCGGCCGGGCAGCTGCGGTTCGAAATCGAAGCGGCCTTTTCCCAGGGCCTGCCCAACACCCCCATGGCCAACGCCACGGTGCGGGTGGTTTCAGGCAATTTCCTCACTGCGCGCCCGGTGGGCATCGTTGACGGCGTGGATTTCGTGCACAGCGGCGTGGTGCGCAAAGTGGATGCGGCGGCCATGCGCCGGGCCATCGACATCGGTGCGCTGGTCCTGCTGTCGCCCTTCGGGTTTTCACCCACCGGCGAGGCCTTCAATCTGACGATGGAGGACGTGGCCACCAGCACGGCCGTGGCGCTGCAGGCGGACAAACTGCTGTTCATGACCGAAATTGCCGGCATCCACGAAGACGCAGGAAACCCGGAAAGCCCCATCGACACTGAGTTGGCGCTCGCCGAGGCCCGGCGCCTGCTGAACAACCTGCCGCACCCCCAGCAGCCCAACGACGAGGCCTTTTATCTGCAGCACTGTGTCAAGGCCTGCGAGGGGGGCGTGGAACGCTCGCACATCCTGCCCTTTGCCGTCGACGGATCGCTGCTGATGGAGGTGTTCACACACGATGGCATCGGGACGATGGTGGTCGACGAAAAGCTCGAAAGCCTGCGCGAAGCCTCCTCCGACGATGTGGGTGGCATCCTGCAGCTCATCGAGCCCTTCGAGCGCGATGGCACGCTGGTCAAGCGCGACCGCACGGAAATCGAGCGCGACATCACCAACTACACCGTGATCGAGCACGATGGCGTGATCTTTGGCTGCGCGGCCCTGTACCCCTACCCCGAGGCCCGCACCGCGGAAATGGCGGCACTCACGATATCGCCGCAGGTCCAGGGCGTATCTACGTGCTCACGACGCGCACGATGCACTGGTTCATCAAGCGGGGTTTCCAGCCCGTGGACCCCGAGTGGCTGCCCGAGGCACGCAAGCGCAAATACAACTGGGACCGGCGCTCGCAGGTGCTGGTCAAACGGCTGAGCTGATTCTTTGCGGCCCGGGGCGCCCCGCCAGACACCCCGGCCATACCCACCCGCCCTTAGGAGCACCCCATGGCACGCAGCGTTCAATGCATCCTCCTGAAGAAGGAAGGCGAAGGCCTCGACTTCGCCCCGTACCCGGGCGAACTCGGCAAGCGCATCTATGACCAAGTCAGCAAGGAAGCCTGGCAGCAATGGCTGCGCCACCAGACCATGCTGGTCAACGAAAACCGACTGAATCTGGCCGACGCGCGGGCCCGTCAATACCTTGCCCGCCAGATGGAACGTTATTTCTTCGGCGAGGGTGCCGACCAGCCCGCAGGCTTTGTACCGCCTTCGGCCTGAGCCCAGGCCTCACGCGCAAATCACACCCGATGAGCCATGATTTTGCGGTGTGATATTTCGCGCTGGACAGGGGCTGGGCAATTTACATAGAATCCGGCCCGGATCAACCCCTTGGGGATACCTCGCGATGGCAACTTATCAAGAACTGATTGCGCAAAAGGCTGCGCTGGACAAACAGCAGGCCGACCTGGAAAAGCAGATCGCCGAGACGCTGAAGGCGGAACGCTCCGGCGTGATCAACCAGATCAAGGCCATGATGGCCGATCACGGCATCACGGTCGCCGATCTGTCCAACCGGTTGGGCCGTCCGCCGAAGGCCGCGAACGCCGCAGGCGCCGCGCCGGCCACGGCCCCTCGCAAAGTGGCCCCGAAGTATCGCGATCCTTCGACTGGCGAAACCTGGTCAGGCCGCGGCCTCAAGCCCAAGTGGCTTGCAGCGGCGCTGGAATCGGGCCGCAAGCTGGAAGACTTCTCCGTTTGATCGCAGGCTGCCTGCCCCAAGGGCAGGCCTCCGATCCCCCGACAAGGCCACTTCAGGTGGCCTTGTTGTTTTGCACCAGCAGCGAGCAAGGCTCCGGCAGCCAACGCCCTGCTTGAGGCAACCGGGTTGACAACGGACATGTCACCCCCCTATCCTGGGGGTTGATTTTCCAGTCGTTACAAATGTCACGCTTACGCCGTTCAAAGTTGCGTGTTCGCTGCACGCTGTGGCTGGCTGCAGGGCTGCTGTCCCTGTCGGCACAGGCAGCCCCCGGCTCGGCGGATGCTGCTGCGGTGGCAGCAGCGGCAGCGTCTGCAGGCCGTTCAGCCACCGGACCGCAGGATCGAGCCCCGGGCGTGTCGGTGGGCTTCTTCGACGGTGAGCGAGTGCTTGACCGTGTACGCAACACGACCTCGGACTTGGTGCTGTCGGCGATGAACTTTCTCGGCGTGCCCTACCGCCGTGGAGGCACCAGCGAGGAAACAGGCTTCGATTGCAGCGGCTTTACGCGCCATGTCTTCGAGAACAGCATCGGACGGCTGCTGCCGCGTCGCTCGCGCGACCAAGCCCTGTCAGCCGATTTGCTGAGCATCCCGCGCGACGACCTCAAGCCGGGTGATCTGGTTTTCTTCAACACCATGCGCAAGGCCTTCTCGCATGTGGGCATCTACATGGGCGATGGCAAGTTCATCCATGCCCCACGCACCGGCAGTCAGGTGCGGGTGGATGACATGCGCGAGGCGTACTGGACGCAGCGCTTCAACGGCGCACGCCGCCTGCCGGAACTGGCCAACGGCGGTGCCTGGAAGCTGCCCTCCTTCGTGTCCTCGGCCACTGCTGCGCCACTGAACGCTCCGGCAGCGCATCTGGAAAGCGACCCACAGCGCTGACGCGCGCGAGTGGACCTGCCGGGCCGCCCGCCGGGCAGGCCCACACCGCCTGGGGGTAAGCCTCCGCCAGCGGGTCCAGGCGGCAGAATGTCAGCATGTCCGAACGCAACATCATCGCGATCCATGACGCGGGCCCGCGCGGGCTGGCCTTGCACGTACCAACGGATCCGATCCCACCCGCTGCATCGACCGCCCTCGATCGCCGTGGCCGGCAGCTGCACGACCTGCGCATCTCGGTCACCGACCGCTGCAATTTCCGCTGCAGCTACTGCATGCCCAAGGAAGTGTTCGACAAGAACCACCGCTTCCTGCCGCACAACCAGTTGCTGAGCTTCGAGGAGATCACCCGCATCGCGCGGATCTTCGTCGGCCTCGGGGTGCGCAAGATCCGCCTCACCGGCGGCGAGCCGCTGCTGCGCAAGCACATCGAAGCCCTGGTGGAGATGCTGTCCGGCCTGCACACCCCCGACGGTGAAGCGCTCGACCTCACGCTGACGACCAACGGCTCGCTGCTGGCGCGCAAGGCGGCCGCGCTGCGTGCCGCCGGGCTGCGCCGCGTGACGGTCAGTCTCGACGCGATGGACGACGCGATCTTCCGCCGCATGAACGACGTGGATTTCCCGGTGGCCGACGTGCTGGCCGGCATCGACGCCGCTTGCGCCGCCGGACTCGGCCCCATCAAGGTCAACATGGTGGTCAAGCGCGGCAGCAACGACCACGAGATCCTGCCGATGGTGCGGCATTTCCGCGCCCGCTACGGCAGCGCCGTGGTGCTGCGCTTCATCGAGTACATGGACGTGGGCGCGACCAACGGCTGGCGCATGGACGAGGTGCTGCCCTCCGATCAGGTGCGCCAGTGCATCGACAGCGAGTTCCCGCTCGTGGCGCTCGACGCCGCCCAGCCGGGCGAGACGGCACAGCGCTGGGCATACCGCGACGGCGGTGGCGAGATCGGCTTCATCTCCAGCGTCACGCAGGCCTTCTGTGGCGACTGCAACCGCATCCGCCTGTCCACCGAGGGCCAGCTCTACCTCTGCCTGTTCGCTGGCCAGGGCCATGACCTGCGCAGCCTGCTGCGTGACAGCGAGGGCGCGGGCAGCGCTCGCCACGATGACGCGGCCATCAGCGCAGCCATCGCCGCGCTCTGGGCCGGCCGCAGCGACCGGTACTCGGAGTTGCGCGCCAGCCTGGCACCGAGCGTGGGCCCGGCCCAGCGGCGCGTGGAGATGAGCTACATCGGCGGGTGAATCGACGGTTGATCCAGCGGCTGATCCGGCGCGCGCAGCAGCAGCGCCACCGCCCGCGCCTCGATCGCTTCACCGCGGCCCACCGGGCCCATGCGCTCGGCCGTCTTGGCCTTGACGTTGACCCGGTCGGCGCTCACGCCCAACGCATCGGCGATGCGCGCCACCATCGCCGGGATGTGGGCCGCCATGCGGGGCGCCTGGGCGATGATGGTGCTGTCGACATTGCCCACCACCCAGCCCGCCGCGCGCACGCGGCGCACCGCCTCGGCCAGCAACTGGTGCGAATCGGCGCCCTTGAACTCCAGCGCCGTGTCCGGGAAGTGGCGGCCGATGTCGCCCAGGCCGGCGCCGCCCAGCAGCGCATCGGTGATCGCATGCAGCAGCGCATCCGCATCGGAATGCCCCAGCAGGCCGCGCTCATGCGGGATCGTCACGCCCCCCAGCACCAGCGCCCGCCCGGGCACCAGCGCATGGGTATCCCAACCCTCGCCAATTCGCAGGGGCAGGGGCAGCACAGGGGCCGGCGCTGCCATCGCTTCAGCTGCGGTTGCCATCGCCATTGCTCCCGGGCTTGTCCTTGTCGATCGCCGGGTGCATGTCGTCGATCCACAGCACCTCGTCGGCGTAGCACTGCAGGTCGGTGGACAGGTTGGCCATCGCACCGTGCAGCCAGAACTCCTTGTGCAGGTCGGACTTGATGTAGGTGATCGCGTCCTCGAAGTCACCGTCGCCGGCCGAGAGGATCAGCCGGTCGTAGCAGTTCTGCGCCGCCAGCTTGACGATCAGCGTGGCGATGCCCACGTCCACGCCCTTCTGTACCGAGCGGCTGAAGCCCTGGCCACAGCTCGGGCAGGTGCAGTTCAGCTCCTTGAGCGAGTAGAGCTGCACGCGCATCTTCGGCCCGCGCGGCGCGGCCGACTTCAGCCAGCTGTGGAAGGCGTTCTGGCTGTCCGTGGCAATGTCCGGCGTGGTGTTGAGGTAGTAGGCCTCGTGCAGCCGGCCCCCGTTGGCACGCTCGATCTCCGCCTTGAGCTTCAGGTAGTCGAACGGCTTGTTGCGGCCATGGTTGAAGAGATAGGCGCCATCGACGATCCAGATGGTCTTCTTGTCGGACATGGGGTGTGTCTCACGGGTTGAAAGACGGAACATAGGGGTCGGCCGGCTCGCACCGGTACGACCAGAGACGCGGTCGCCTCGTCGGCCACCGCGGGAGCGCGAGCATACGCCGCCCGTGCTACGCCGCGGCGGATCAGGCCATCGTGGCCGTGTGCAACAACCGTTCGGCCAGCCGGAAGTCCTCCGGCCAGGTCACCTTCAGGTTCAGCGTGTCACCGCGCACCAGCCGCGGCGCATGTCCCAGGGCCTCGACCGCGCTGGCCTCGTCGGTCACTGCCTCGCCAGCGCTGACCAGCGCCGGGCGCAGCAGGCCGAGGCGGAACATCTGCGGCGTCTGCGCCGCCCACTTGCCCGCGCGCGGCACGGTGGCGACGGCGCGGCCGTCGACCTCCTGCTTGAGCGTGTCGGCCACTGGCAGGGCGAGCAGTCCGCCCACCTCGTCATCCTGGCAGGCGTCGATCAGCCGGTCCACCCAGGCCGGCTGCAGCAGGCAGCGCGCCGCATCGTGCACCAGCACCCAGTCGTGCGGCTGCACGCCGCGCGCGGCCAGCGCCGCGAGCCCGTTGGCCACCGTCTCGGCCCGGCTGGCACCGCCGCAGCGCGCCACCCAGGCCTGCTCGCCAAGGTGCTCGGGGACAACGGCCTCGAAGCGATCATCGTCCGGTGACAGCACCACCAGCGTCGCACTCAGGCGGCGGACCTGGCGCAGCGCCGCCAGCGTGTGCGCCACCACCGCCCGACCCGCCAGCGGGTGGTACTGCTTGGGCCCACCCACACCAGCACGCACACCCACGCCTGCGCAGGGCACGAGGGCAAAGCAACGGGGTTCGAGGCCGATGGCGATGTTCATGGCCGCGGATTGTGCATGGCGTCCGGCCGGCCAGCGCACGGGGCGCCGCCTAGAATCGATCGCCTCCCAGCCCCCGCGCCGCCCGGCCTCGACCCGGCGGCGCGCTTTCATTGCCCGACGCCGTCCGCCATGCAGCTCCCCTCCATCGCCCCCGGCAAGCGTTACACCGTCCCCCGTCCGATTGGCTCGGCCGATGCGCTGCTGCTGGCGCGCTTCGCCCAGGCGCGCCGTGCCGAGCAGCGGCTGCTGGCGGTGGTCTGTGCCGAGCCGGCCGATGCGCAGCGCCTGCCCGATGAGCTGGCCTTCTTCGCGCCGGAGCTGCGCGTGGCGGTGTTCCCGGACTGGGAGACGCTGGCCTACGACAGCTTCAGCCCGCACCAGGACCTGATCTCCGAGCGCCTGGCCACGCTGTGGCGCGTGCTGCAGGGCCCACAACGTGGCGAGGTCGACGTGGTGCTGCTGCCGGCCACCACTGCGCTGACCCGGCTCGCGCCCCCCGGCTTCATGGCCGGCTACACCTTCCACTTCAAGCAGAAGCAGCAGCTCGACGAGGCGGCGCTGAAGCGCCAGCTCACGCTGGCGGGCTACCAACATGTCGGCCAAGTGGTGTCGCCCGGCGAATACGCGGTGCGCGGCGGTCTGATCGACCTCTACCCGATGGGCTCGCCGGTGCCCTACCGGGTGGACCTGTTCGACAACGAGATCGACTCGATCCGCGTCTTCGACCCCGACAGCCAGCGCAGCCTCTACCCGGTGCCCGAGGTGCGGCTGCTGCCAGGCCGCGAATTCCCGATGGACGACGCGGCGCGCACGGCCTTCCGCGCCCGCTGGCGCGAGCGCATGGACGGCGATCCGACCCGCTCGCGCATCTACAAGGACATGGCCGCTGGCGTGGCCACCGCGGGCATCGAGTACTACCTGCCACTGTTCTTCGACGAGACGGCCACCTTCTTCGACTACCTGGGCGAGACGGCCGCCTTGGCCCTGCACGGCGAGGTGGACGAGGCGCTGAACCGCTTCTGGGGCGAAACCCGCGAGCGCCACAAGTTCCTGCAGCACGACCCGGAGCGGCCGGTGCTGCCGCCCGAGGCGATCTACCTGCGCCCGGAGGACTTCTACGCCCGCTGCAACCGGCATGCGCAGCTGTCGATCCGCGGTAGCGAACCGGTCGGTCATGGGAATGAAGCCGCAGCTGCGGCTTCATGGGCCCGCCCCCTGCCCGACCTGAGCGTGCAGCGCGGCGGCACCGACCCGCTCAAGCGGCTGGAAGACCACCTGGTGCGCATCGGCCAGCGCGGGGCCACGGGCGGCACGGCCGAGGGCCAGGCGCCCACCCGCGTGCTGCTGCTGGCCGAGAGCGCCGGGCGGCGCGAGAGCCTGCTGGAGCTGCTGCGCGACCACCGGCTGGAGCCGCCCGCGGTGGACAGCCTCGCCGCCTTCCTGGCTGGCGACCACGCCTATGCGATTGCCACCGCACCGCTCGCCGCGGGCTTCTTCTGGACCGACGCTGCCCCCGGGTTCGGCATCCAGTTCGTCACCGAAACCGAGCTCTTCGACGCCACGCCCACCGCACGGCGGCGCCGCAAGCAGGAGGCCACCAGCGACGTCGATGCGCTGATCAAGGACCTCTCCGAGCTGAAGATCGGCGACCCGGTGGTGCACGCCAACCACGGCATCGGCCGCTACCGGGGGCTGGTGAACATCGAGCTGGGCCCGGACGGCAGCTCGGAGTTCCTGCACCTGGAGTACGCCGACAAGGCCACGCTGTACGTGCCGGTGAGCCAGCTGCAGCTCATCAGCCGCTACACCGGCGTCTCGGCCGAAGAGGCGCCGCTGCACAAGCTGGGCTCGGGCCAGTGGGAAAAGGCCAAGCGAAAGGCGGCCGAGCAGGTGCGCGACGCCGCGGCCGAGCTGCTCAACCTCTACGCGCGCCGCGCCGCGCGCGAGGGTTTTGCCTTCCGCTACTCGCCGCAGGACTACGAGGCCTTTGCCGCCAGCTTCGGCTTCGAGGAAACGTCCGACCAGGCCGCCGCGATCCACGCCGTGATCCAGGACATGATCAGCCCGCGGCCGATGGACCGGCTGGTCTGCGGCGACGTGGGCTTCGGCAAGACCGAGGTGGCGCTGCGCGCGGCCTTCGTGGCGGTCACCGGCGGCAAGCAGGTCGCCGTGCTCGCCCCCACCACGCTGCTGGCCGAACAGCACTGCCAGACCTTTGCCGATCGCTTTGCGCAGTGGCCGGTGAAGGTGGCCGAGATGAGCCGCTTCCGCTCCCCCAAGGAGATCAAGACGGCCATGGAAGGCCTGGCCGCAGGCACGGTGGACATCGTGGTCGGCACGCACAAGCTGCTGAGTGCGGACACCAAGTTCAAGAACCTGGGCCTCTTGATCATCGACGAGGAGCACCGCTTCGGCGTGCGCCACAAGGAGCAGATGAAGGCGCTGCGCGCCGAGGTGGACGTGCTGACGCTCACCGCCACGCCCATCCCGCGCACGCTGGGCATGGCGCTGGAAGGCCTGCGCGACCTGAGCGTGATCGCCACCGCGCCGCAGCGCCGCCTGGCAATCAAGACCTTCGTGCGCAACGAGAACAAGGGCACCATCCGCGAGGCGGTGATGCGCGAGCTCAAGCGCGGCGGGCAGATCTACTTCCTGCACAACGAGGTGGAGACGATCGAGAACCGCCGCCAGGCGCTGGAAGAGTTGCTGCCCGAGGCGCGCATCGCGGTGGCGCACGGCCAGATGCCCGAGCGGGAGCTGGAGCGGGTGATGCGCGACTTCGTCGCCCAGCGCCACAACGTGCTGCTGTGCTCGACCATCATCGAGACCGGCATCGACGTGCCCACGGCCAACACCATCGTCATCAGCCGCGCCGACAAGTTCGGCCTCGCCCAGCTGCACCAGCTGCGCGGGCGCGTGGGCCGCAGCCACCACCAGGCCTATGCCTACCTGCTGGTGCCCGACATCGAGGGCCTGACCAAGCAGGCCCAGCAGCGCCTGGACGCGATCCAGGCGATGGAGGAGCTGGGCAGCGGCTTCTACCTTGCGATGCACGACCTGGAGATCCGCGGCGCCGGCGAGGTGCTGGGCGACAGCCAGAGCGGCAACATGATGGAGGTGGGCTTCCAGCTCTACAACGAGATGCTGGCCGAGGCCGTGCGATCACTGAAGGCCGGCAAGGAGCCGGACCTGCTCTCGCCCACCGGCTTCTTCGGCGCCAACACCGAGATCAACCTGCACACCCCCGCGCTGCTGCCCGACGGCTACTGCCCCGACGTGCACGTGCGCCTGAACCTCTACAAGCGCCTGGCCACGGCCGAGAAGCTCGACAAGGTCGATGCGCTGCTCGAAGAGGTGACCGACCGCTTCGGCAAGCTGCCTACGCAGGGCCAGTCGCTGTTCGACCTGCACCGCCTGCGCCTGCAGGCCCGGCCCTATGGCATCGTCAAGATCGACGCCGCGCCGGGCGTGATGAACATCCACTTCCGCCCCAACCCGCCCATCGACCCGGTGCGCATCATCGAGCTGGTGCAGAAGAACAGGAACGTCAAGCTCGCCGGCAACGACAAGCTGCGCATCGAGCGGGCCTTCCCGGAGGCCAAGGACCGGGTGCAGTACGTGCGCGATGTGCTGCGGGGGCTGGGGCAGCCGCTGGCTGCGACTTGAGCAGGCGCGCGCCTCACTGCGAGGGCAGAAGCAAGAAGGGGCCCCGAAGGGCCCCTCTTTCTCACTGACGCAACCGCCTGATCACGGTGCGCTGCAGTAAGTCAGCGTCGACGGCTGGGTTGGCTGGGCAGGCTGCGAGGCCGACCAGGTATTGACCGGGGTGATGGTCACGGAGCAGTCGGCCGCCACCATCAGGTCGAAGGCGTGCCAGTAGTAGTTGCTGGTGCCTTCACCGCTGCCGGGCACGAAGACCCGCTGAGCTCCGTTCAGGTTCAATTCAACGCGAACCGGCGAGGCGGTCATACCGGGATTGAAGGTACCGCTGTAGTTGCGCAGGAAGTAGCGATACGTCCCGACCATCAGCTTCGACACGGTCACCACCTCCGGACCGTATCCGGTGGTGTCGTCGACATCCAGATTGGCAAACGTCGGCGAGAGCAGGCTGCCCGTGGAGCCGTAGTAAATGTGGCTGCCGCTGGGCAGGTAGATGTGGGAATCCACATCACTCGGAAGTTCACCCCATGTGAGCCGGATGTTGAGGCTGGCCGCAGTTTCCGACAGCACCAGGCAACTGGGCAGCGTGGAATCCGAACTCCCTGACGTGGCCGACAGCGTATTGGTCAACAGGTTGTTCGCCAACGCGGTGACGGTCAACTGCGAGTTGCGCTTGACCGCAACGCGGAAGGTGCCGTCAGCTGCCGAGGTCGCGGTGGAAGTGCCGCTGTAGTTGATGCCATCCGTGGCGACCAAGGCATTGGCCACCGGCTGATTGGCCGCATTGCGCACACAGCCGTTCAGGTACACCGTCTCAATCACCTGATCGGCGTTCCAGACACTGAAGTGCGTGACCGTGCCCTCGTAGTACTGGTTGGGCGCCGTACCCCGCAGGGTGGCCGTGCCTTCCTGCACCCAGCGGCCCGTGCTCTCGTTGTAATAGAACAGCGGAATAGAGGTCGGGGTCGACGACGACGGCGTGCGGGTGCTCAACGGGATGCGGATCGTCGCACTGCGGCCCGAGGCCAGGTTGTAACGCGCGCCCCCGGCGTCACGGATGTCCACGGAGATAGCGCCAAAGCTTTCGATCGGCGTGGCCGTGCTTCCCACCATGGTGGTGTAGTCACCGGGCATGCGGTTGACATCCAGCGACGGATCGATCGGCGTCACGGCCACGGTCACAGAAGCCGCTGACGCAGCGCCGTCTTCACGTACAAGCGCGTTGGCAGGAAAGGTCACCTGCGCCGTGGAACTCGGCACCGTGACGACTCCTCCGGCAGCCACATTGACTGCCTGAGACGCGCCCACCGGGATCAACTGGGCGTTCACCGTCGTGCTGCTCGACGCAGTCACGGCTGCCGGACGCTGGGTTCCCGCATGGCCCGTGGCGCTGAAACTCACCAGCACTCGCTCGCCCACAGGGACGGACATGGTGTAGCGACCTGCCGAGTTCGTCGTGGCACTGACTGCGCCAGCGGTGACAGTGGCCCCCTGCAACACGGCACCGTCGGTTGTACGAACCTCACCGGCCACCGTTCCCCGCGGCATCAGCGTCACATGCAGGCTCGCCGCCTGGCTGGTGACGGAGCCCAGCGAGTTGGTGACGATGACCGCGAACGTTGCTCCCTCGTCGGCAGCGCCCGTCGCCGGGGTCGCGTACGTGGCTGACGTGGCACCGGCTATGGCAACGCCGCCTCGCGTCCACTGATAGGAGAGCGTCGCATTGCCAGCCGCCACCACCGTGAAGGTCGCGGAACTACCCTCGTTCACCGTTTGCGCCGCCGGTTGGGTGGTGATCGTTGGACGGCCATCGGACGATTCTTGGCCCCCCTCTCCGCCGCCGCATCCCACCAGGGACAACGCCAACCACAAGGGCAGCCACAGCAGGTACTTGAACCATGCAAACATATTTAGGACTTACGCAAACGTTTAAATCAAACTAGATTATTTAATATATCGGCGCCGATTTCGTGGTATTTGTGATAATATATTCACCATGAAACCCACGAGCCGAGACTACTGCCAATTTCTGATATCCACACAAATCAACTACACGCAGACCTATTTTGCGGATCACCATCAGAGGTTTTCTCATGACGCCATAAATCGCTACTTGCAGGCTGCCAATATCAGCCCGGCCGATGTCTGGAATCTGGCCCGACGAAACATCGAATTTGACGACGATGCCTGCCTGGTTTTCGATGACAGCGTTCTGGACAAGAACCACTCGCACAAAATCGAGCTGGTGCGCAAACAGTACAGCGGCAACGCCCACGGCCTGATCAAGGGCATTGGGGTGGTCAACTGCCTGTACGTGAACATCAAGACCGGCCACTACTGGATCATCGACTGGCGCATCTATGCGCCTGACGAAGACGGCAAGTCCAAGCTGGATCATGTCCAGGAGATGTTCGACAATGCCATGGCGCACAAGAAGCTGCCCTTTCGCACCGTGCTGATGGACTCCTGGTACGCCACCATGGATCTGATGAAGCACATCCACCGGGCGGGCAAGCACTTCTACTGCCCGCTCAAGAGCAATCGCAAGGTTGACGACAGCCAAGGCCAGCAGCCCTACAAGGCGGTCAGTACGCTGCAGTGGAGTGCCCAAGAACATGTGCATGGCAAACACGTCAAACTGTTCAAGTTTCCCAGTGACATCAAGCTTAGGACTTACGCAGGGTCACTTCAGCTAGCGCAATGATTCGCCATTTCGACTCAATATGTCAGATGGGTGCCATGCGAATGGTTGGTGACCGAAGTTCCTTCTTGAGGAATTCCGAGAGGATTCCCTTCTTCAGGCTGTAGATGTTTGTCTTCAGCGCTTTGGCCGTCTCGCAGAGGTGGACCCAGGCCAATATCGCGCAGGCGATGTGATTCTTCTGTGACCGGGCCATTCTGCACTGACATTTTTCGATGCCAAGAACCTGCTTGATCTCCCTGTGGTACTGCTCAATCTTCCAGCGCACGGCACACATCTCATGCGTATCGTCCGTCGAATCTTGAGATAGGTCGTTTGTCACAACCCAGTCCGTGCGATTGGTATCAACCACAACCCGGAACAGTTTCAGCTTGATGTCACTGGGAAACTTGAACAGTTTGACGTGTTTGCCATGCACATGTTCTTGGGCACTCCACTGCAGCGTACTGACCGCCTTGTAGGGCTGCTGGCCTTGGCTGTCGTCAACCTTGCGATTGCTCTTGAGCGGGCAGTAGAAGTGCTTGCCCGCCCGGTGGATGTGCTTCATCAGATCCATGGTGGCGTACCAGGAGTCCATCAGCACGGTGCGAAAGGGCAGCTTCTTGTGCGCCATGGCATTGTCGAACATCTCCTGGACATGATCCAGCTTGGACTTGCCGTCTTCGTCAGGCGCATAGATGCGCCAGTCGATGATCCAGTAGTGGCCGGTCTTGATGTTCACGTACAGGCAGTTGACCACCCCAATGCCCTTGATCAGGCCGTGGGCGTTGCCGCTGTACTGTTTGCGCACCAGCTCGATTTTGTGCGAGTGGTTCTTGTCCAGAACGCTGTCATCGAAAACCAGGCAGGCATCGTCGTCAAATTCGATGTTTCGTCGGGCCAGATTCCAGACATCGGCCGGGCTGATATTGGCAGCCTGCAAGTAGCGATTTATGGCGTCATGAGAAAACCTCTGATGGTGATCCGCAAAATAGGTCTGCGTGTAGTTGATTTGTGTGGATATCAGAAATTGGCAGTAGTCTCGGCTCGTGGGTTTCATGGTGAATATATTATCACAAATACCACGAAATCGGCGCCGATATATTAAATAATCTAGTTTGATTTAAACGTTTGCGTAAGTCCTAAAGCTGAAACTGTTCCGGGTTGTGGTTGATACCAATCGCACGGACTGGGTTGTGACAAACGACCTATCTCAAGATTCGACGGACGATACGCATGAGATGTGTGCCGTGCGCTGGAAGATTGAGCAGTACCACAGGGAGATCAAGCAGGTTCTTGGCATCGAAAAATGTCAGTGCAGAATGGCCCGGTCACAGAAGAATCACATCGCCTGCGCGATATTGGCCTGGGTCCACCTCTGCGAGACGGCCAAAGCGCTGAAGACAAACATCTACAGCCTGAAGAAGGGAATCCTCTCGGAATTCCTCAAGAAGGAACTTCGGTCACCAACCATTCGCATGGCACCCATCTGACATATTGAGTCGAAATGGCGAATCATTGCGCTAGCTGAAGTGACCCTGCGTAAGTCCTAATATTTCTCTTCTCCATGAACAGGAAACGAACGGTTGTGATGGTCGCAGACGAGCACGTCACACAGCAGTTGGCCGATCGGAACAGGACACGGCAATTCGCCGAATTTTTCACGGGTTTCTGTTTAGACCGACAACCTCGCACCGCCAACCGCGCAGTAGCACACGAAAGTAAAACGCGGATGGGAGCGAATCGCATTAACCAATACCATGTACTAAGACAGAAAATAATTTAATTCACAAAATGTAGGGGCAATCTGGATGGCGAAAAAATCCTGAAACCAGAGCAGGCAGATCTTGTAGTCGCAGTAGCGCCCGCTCGATCAAACTGCGCAGGCTGGCTTTGTCTGTCGGCTTTTGCTTTGATACTCGCTCCTTGACGTTCTTCCAGACCTGCTCGTCAGGGTTGAGTTGTGGAGAGTATGGCGGCAGGTAGTGGAGTCGAAGCAGTCCATCGGTTGAATTGACATATTCTTGAACAATTCCGGCTTTGTGAATACTGTGACCATCGACGACGAGAATGACCTTCTGAGTCCGGTCGGTCATCAATTGGCGCAGGAACTTCACGAAGACCTCGGCCGTTGTGCGTCCCTCGTGGAGCATGAAATGCAGTTGTCCATTGGCACTGACCGCAGAAATCATCTGCACCGACACACGCTTGCCCGTCGAGCGCACCACAGGTGTTTGTCCCTGGGGTGCCCACGTGGTACCGGCGTGGTAGTCCGAGCGCATGCCAGCCTCGTCAGCGAACAGGATCTGTGCACCCAGCACCTTGGCGGTGGCCTGGAGCTGCGGCCAGTCAGACGCCCACCATTGCGACACCAGCACGGGGTCTTGTTCATAGGCGCGATGCACCGGACGCTGCGTAGTGAAGCCCAGCAGGCGCATCGCCTTGCTCAGCGTAGGCAGGCTCAATTTCATGCCGAACTGGCGCTCGATGAGTGCGCCAATCATGGAAAGTGTCCACAGCCCGAACTCGAACTTCAGTTGGTCGGGCGTGTTGTCACGAACCGTATCGGCAATCCACCGAAGTTGCTCTTCATTGAGTTTGAGCGGGCGCCCGGCTCCGCTTTTGGCTGCCAGCGCATTTTGCCCGCCCTCACTGAAGGCGGCGACCCATTTGTAGACGGCACGACTCGTCACGCCGAACAAACGCGCCACATCCGCCGCAGCAAACCCTTCCCGCATCATCTTGACACCCTGCATTCGATTCCACTGCTGCTCCATTCGGCGCGAGGTAAAAACAGGACGGGGAGGCAGTTTGTGCTTCATGGTGCATATTATATATGAACACAAACTCAATTAGAACTAAATTTCTTTATTTCTTAGTAAATCGCGTGACACCTGTCGCAGGCTCGCCACCTTCCTGCGCCGCGGATCATCGGGTGTTAAGAAACCTCAAAAAGAATGCCGCTCGTCCGGGCCAGACTGCCCAGGATGCAACCAGCAGGTCATTTGGAAATAGAGCGACATGAATGTGAATCGTGAATGGGTGACTCCGATCACCATGGGGGCCTTCGCACTGATGGCCGTGACGGGCGTGCTGATGTTCTTCGGGCTGCGGCCAGGCTTGATCGTGCCTGCGCACGAGTGGCTGAGCTGGGCCTTCCTGATCGGCGTCGTGGGCCACGTGACCGCCAACTTCCTGGGCTTCAAGCGCCACCTGAACTCGCGCCGCGCGCTGATGATCGTGGGCGGCTTCGTGGCGGTGCTCGTCCTGGCAATGGCCGCGGCGAAGTTCATCCCCAAGAAGGCTGAGAAGGAGCCCGGTTGGGCCACGCCGGTGCGTGCGTTGGCGACGGCGCCGCTGCCGGTGCTGGCCCAGGTGGCCCGGGTCAGCAACGATGAGTTGAAGTCCCGCATCCAGGCCGCGGGTGTCACGGCCCCGGTGAGCGACACGACGACGGTCGCCGACCTCGCCGGCGCGGACTACGAGCAGCAGAAGAACCTGCTGCGCAAGGTGCTGGGTTCCCAGCAGGCCGCCTCCGGTGACAAGGAAGAGCACAAGCCCTGACGTTGCGTCTCGGCCAGCGTGAACCCGCCCGGGTGCGGCTGAACCAGTGGATGGGCGAGCGGCTCTGGGACAATGTGGGCTGATGGCCGGCGCAAGCCGGCCTTTTCGTGCCACATCGCCACCACCATGACTCCCATCGAATTCGCGCCCGGCCTCGTCATCCGCGGCTTCACCCCTCCCCTGCGCCTGGCCGACTTCGGGCTGATCGCGTTCGACATGGATTCGACGCTGATCAACATCGAGTGCGTTGACGAGATCGCCGACGCCGCTGGCCGCAAGGCCGAGGTGGCAGCCATCACGGCTGCGGCGATGCGCGGCGAAATTGCCGACTACAAGGAAAGCCTGCGCCAGCGCGTGGCGCTGCTGGCCGGTGTGCCGGCCACGGCGCTGGAGGAGGTCTACAACCGGCGCCTGCAGCTCAACCCAGGCGCCGAGGCGCTGGTGCACGCCTGCCGGGAGGCCGGGCTGAAGACCTTGCTGGTCTCGGGCGGCTTCACCTTCTTCACCGACCGGATCTGCGAGCGCCTGGGCATCGACTTCAGCCGCAGCAACCAGCTGGAAATCGTCGATGACCTGCTCACCGGCCGCATGGTCGACCAGGGCTGGGGCGACATCTGCGATGGCGAGGAGAAGCGTCGCATGCTGCTGGACACCTGCGCGGAACTGGGCATCGAGCCGCGCGAGGCCATCGCGATGGGCGACGGCGCCAACGACCTGCCGATGATGGGCGTGGCCGGGCTGTCGGTGGCGCACCACGCCAAGCCGCGCGTGCGGGAGCACGCGATGGTGGCGATCGACGAGGGCGGCCTGGACCGCCTGCTCGAAGTCCTGCGCTGAGCCCGCGCCGGGTCAACCCCCGGCGTCAGGAACACCGCATCAAAAACACAACTCCAGCTGGGCCTGCACCTCGTCGGCCCAGGACTCGGCCTGGTGCGGCGTCAACTCCAGCGCCAGCAGGGCGGCCATGCCGCCGCGCTGCCACTCGGCGTGGCGATTCAGCCCATGGTGGCGCTGGATGATGCGCTCGGCCAGCAGCGCCAGCGCCACCAGCACCTGCACGCGCTGCGGCACCACGCTGCTGCCCAGGCAGCGGTAGTCGTGGTGCAGCGCGACGGCCTGCACGATCTCATCGCTGAGTCCCCAGGAGCCCGCCATCGAGGCCCCCACCAGCGCATGGTGCGTGCCGTGCCGACCCTGCTCCACCTCGGTGAAGGGCCGGTGGCCCAGGTTGGCCTCGGCCAGCGTGACGCGGTAGCTGGGCTGCTCGAAACGCTGCAGCAGCACCGGGATGCCGATGTCGCAGAACAGGCCGAAGCTGTGCGCCAGGTCCGGCTCGACCTGGCCATGCTGGCGTGCCAGCCAGGCGATCGCGATGCTGCGGCGCTGCGCCACATCCCAGAAGCGCTCCAGCGACGGCCCCTGGCAGGGCAGCACGCGGCGCAGCACCAGCGCGCTGAGGATGGCGAGGCAACGGCAGGCGCCCAGGCGCTCGAAGGCGATGCGCACCGTGCCGATGGGCTGCGGCAGCCCCAGCCAGGGCGCGTTGGCGATCTTGACCAGCGCCGCCGAGACGGCCACGTCGGAGGTGGCCACCTGCACCAGCGCGTCCAACCGAGGGCGCTCGCTGCTCAGCTCCGCATGCAGGCGCTCCAGCAGATCCGGGCGAGGCGGGATGCCGATGTCCTTCACCAGCCCGGCCAGCAGGGCCGGGTCCAGGGCGTTGGCGTAAGAAGCGGCGAAGGCAGAGACAGACGAGGTGGCGGCGGGCGCGGGCATGGCCTGTTTTCGGCACCGCCCCCTTCATCTGTAGGGGCTCAGGCGCGGCACGGGCCGCCTTCCCCCTCAAGCGAGGTCATTGCGCCGGCTGGGGCAGGATGACGATGCCGTCGGCATCGGCGCACAGCCAGTCGCCCGGGCGCACCCACACGCCCTGCACCTGCACCGGCACATCGACCAGCCCGGCCTGCCGGCGGTCGGTGGGCAGCGGCATTGCCGCCAGGGCGCGGATGCCCACGTCGCAGGCGGCCAGCTCGGCCACGTCACGCACGCAGCCGTCCACCACCACACCGGCCCAGCCGTTGCGCGCGGCTGCCGCGCCGATGTTGCCGCCGACCAGGGCGCGGCGCAGCGAACCGGCACCATCGACCACCAGCACCCGGCCCTCGCCAGGGCCTTCCAGCAGCGCCTTCACCGAGGTGTTGTCCTCGAAACACTTGACGGTGAACACCCGACCCGCGAAGGCCGCACGGCCACCAAATTCGCGGAACACCGGCGGCAGGACGCGGAAGGTGCCGTCGGTACTGGCCTTGTGCCGATCGCACAGGTCGCAGGTGGCGGGCACGGGGTGGGCGGGGGCGGCAGCGCTCATCGGGTCTCTCGGCGGTTGGGGCGGAAGGTCGGCAGGACGGGGCGGTGACCAGCCCCGGTCGGCGACCATGATGCCGCACCGCGGACCGCCCGCCAGGGCAGGCCGACACGATGGCCACCCAGCCTGACACGGGGCTGGCGTCGCCGGCACCGCAGCGGCCGGTCAGGACCAGGCCATCACGGGTACCCAGGACTGCAAATGGCGGCCGTGAAAGCGCCGTGAGTTGACCCCATCGGCCAGCCGGTAGGCCAGCAGGCGGTCCGGCACGTGCTGCACATGGGCATAAGTTTCGCCCGCGCCGCCCGGAATGGGCACCAAGGCCACTTCCAGATCGGCCCAGACACCACGCAGGCGCACGCCGCAGCAGCCCAGGACAGAGGCCACGTCCTGAGCCGTGGTCTCGGCCGTGAAACCGAAGATGACCAGGGAGACATTGGCTGCGGGGGCATGCAGGTCGACGGACATGGTGGCTTTCGCTGGCACAACAATCGGGCCAGGCCCGAGTGCACGAGGGAACCGCCCTCGCCCCTGTCCTATCGACTGAAAACCCTCGTCCCTGAGGGGTCAGTATTTGCGCCAGGTCAACTCACAGGTTCTCAGTTCAGCGCGCGGATGCCTGCCGCGTCCAGGCTGCCCAGGAACTGGGCGACGTTCTGGAAGCCGATCACGCGCCGGTCGGCCAGCTCCTGCCCCGCCGGATCGAAGAACAGGATGGCTGGCGGCCCGAACAGGCCGAAGCGCTTGAGCAGGGCCTTGTCGTCGGCGTTGTTGGCCGTGACGTCCACCTGCAGCAGCAGCACGTTGGCCAGCCGCGAGCGCACCTGCGGGTCGCTGAAGGTGAACTGCTCGAACTCCTTGCAGGACACACACCAGTCGGCATAAAAGTCGAACATCACCGGCCGGCCGGCGCTGCGCACCGCGGCCTCCAGCTCGGCCAGGGTCTTGACGCGCTGAAACGCCAGCGCATGGCCCGCAGCGGCCGGCAAAGCCGCCCCTGGCGCGGCCGCCGCCACGCCGCCGCGCAGGTGCGCCAGCGGCTGCAGCAGGTCCCGCCCGCCCGACAGCAGGCCGACGATCTGCGCCGCGCCTGCCAGCGCCAGCGCCACACCCAGGGCCTTCGCGATGCGGCGCAGGCCCGCTGCGTCGTCAGGCAGGCGGTCGAAGGCGCGCAGCTGCACCGCGCAGCCCAGCGCCAGCACACCCCAGGCCGCCATCGCCACCCAGGCCGGCAGCACTGGCGCGACCATCCACAGCGCCACCGCCAGCAGCAGCACGCCGAAGAAGCGCTTGACGCCTTCCATCCAGGCCCCGGCGCGCGGCAGCAGCGAGCCGGCCGAGAGCCCCAGCAGCAGCAGCGGCACGCTCATGCCGCAGGCCAGCGCGAACAGCGCTGCGCCGCCGAGCAGCACGTCGCGCGTCTGGCTGATGTAGACCAGCGCCCCGGCCAGCGGCGCCGCCACGCAGGGCCCGACGATCAGCGCCGACAGCCCGCCCATCAGGAACACGCCCGCGTAGCTGCCGCCCTGCAGTCGCCCCGAGGTCGCGGTGAGGCGGTTCTGCAGCGCCGAAGGCAGCTGCAACTCGTAGAAGCCGAACATCGACAGCGAGAAACCGACCAGCAGCAGCGCAAAGGCGCCGAGCACCCAGGGGTTCTGCAGCGCCGCGGCCAGGCCCTCGCCCGCCAGCCCGGCGGCCACGCCCATCGCGGTGTAGACCAGCGCCATGCCCAGCGAATAGGCCAGCGACAGCACAAAACCCTTCGGCCGCGACACCGGCGCGCCCTGGCCGACGATGATCGACGACAGGATCGGCAGCATCGGCAGCACGCAGGGCGTGAAGGACAGCAGCAGGCCCGCCAGCAGGAAGACCCCCACCACCGTCCACAGGTTGCCCGAGCGCAGGGCGCCCTCGACACCGCCCGCGCCCGCGCCAGCGCCAGCTCCTGCCGAGGCCGGCGGCGCCTTGGCCGCCGGTGCCGGTGCAGCGGCCCCCGCCGAGGACGCCGCGGCGCCTGATCCAGCAGAGGCGGCCGAGGCGGCCAAGGCACCACCACCCGGCGCGCCCAGCGCCAGCGCCGGGCCCGCCGCCGGCTGCCAGGCCGCGCCGGCCTCGTCGGCCATCAGCGTGACCTGGCGCAGCGCGCCATCGGCCACCTGCACCTTCAGCACCTGCGGGCGCGGCGGGTAGCACAGGCCCTTGTCGGCGCAGCCCTGGCTGGTCACGGTGAGCTTGAACTCGGCCGGCGCGGCCCGCACGGGCAGCGGGATGCGCAGGCCGTCGCGGAAGGTCTCGACCTCCTTCTGGAAGGTCTCGTCGAACTTCACCTTGCCCTTCGGATAGGCCGCCTCGCCCAGCTGCACGCCCGCGGGCGCCGCCTCGATGGCGAAGCGCTCGCGGTACATGTAGTAGCCCGGTGCAATCTCGTAGCTCAGCTCGATCGTCGCCGCATCGGCCACGCGGGCGGAGAGCTTGAAGGCCTGGTCGGGCTCCAGGAAGTCGTCCGCGGCGCGGGCCATCGCACCTGCCAGCAGCGCCCACAGCAGGACGAACAGCATCGCGAGCGGACGCAGCAACCGGCACACCCCGGGCTGGCCGGCGGCCAGCGGGCGGGGAGAAGGAGAAGGAGAAGAAGCCAAGGCGAAAGCAGACAGGACTGACATGGTGCTCATTGTGAAGGATCGACAACGCCGACCAGGGGGTCGACCCGGGTGACGCCGCCATGCGCGTCGACAGCCAGCCAGGACACACCCTGCTCGCGCAGGAAGGCCGGGGCGTCGGCCTCCTTCAGCATCGCGATGGTGGTCAGCGCCCCGGCCGCCAGGCAGGCCGGCGCCAGCACGCTGATGGCCTGCCAGTGCGACACCGGCCAGCCATGCCGGGGGTGCAGCAGGTGGCAGTAACGCCGGCCGTCAACGACCATGCTGCGCTCGTAGTCCCCGCTGGTGGCCAGCGCGCCCTGACTGACCGGCAGGCTGGCGATCACCCCGCCGGGCTCGCGCGGGTGGGCGATGGCGATGCGCCAGGGCGAGCCGTCCGGCCGGGGGCCGAGCACGCGCAGGTCGCCGCCCAGGTTGACAATGCCGCTGCGCGCGCCCAGGGCCAGCAGCAGGCCGGCCGCGCGGTCGGCGGCGTACTCCTTGCCAAAGCCGCCGAAGTCCAGCTGCATGCCCGGCCGAGGCAGCGCGATCGCTTCGCGCGACCAGGCCACCTCGCCCCAGCCGATCAGCGGCAGCAGGGCGTCCAGCTCCGCCTGCGAGGGCAGACGCTGGCTGCGGAAGTCCCAGGCCCGGCGCAGCACGCCGCTGGTGACGTCGAACAACCCGTCGCTGGCACGCCAGAGCTGGTCGGAAAAGCCAAGCAGGTCGGCCGTCTCGGCGTCCAGCGGCACCGGCTCGCCGCTGCCTGCCGCCGCATTGATGCGCGAGACGATGCTGTCGGCGCGGTAGCGGGAGTAGGTCGTCTCGATGCGCCGCACCTCGGCGATGGCCTGCTCGACCCAGGCCCGGGCGGTGGCCGCATCGACCCCGGCCAGGCGGATCTTGCAGACGCTGGCCATGCCGCTGAACTCGATGACCGTGTCACCGTCGGGCTCGACGGGTTCGCGCTGCATGCCCATGGCCTGGACCCCCATCACCGGCTCCGCGTCAGAACGTCGAGCTCAGGCCGACCTGCAGCCAGTTGGCCGTGAAGGGCGCAATCCCCGGCGAGCCGTCGCCGCCCAGGCGCCAGCCGGAGCGCTGCTCGTAGCGCTCGAACTTCAGGTCGGCGCTCCAGCGCGGGCTGATCTTCCAGTCCAGCCGCGCACCCCAGGTCAGCGCGCCGAAGGCCGACAGGCGCTGGTCGTTGGTGTTATAGCGGGTCGATACCTCCTGGTCCGGATAGAACGGCAGCCCGGTCACTGGATTGATGGCGCTCGACGGATCGTAGTAAAACGACGCCGCGCGCTGGGTGTGGTAACGCAGCAGCGGCGTCAACGTGAAGGCGCTGCCCAGCGGCTGCACCCAGGCCGCCTCGGTGGTGTGGGCCCGTACGCCGAAGCTGTCCTGGTAGAGCCGGTAGCTGCTGCGCAGCGTACCGGGCCAGTTCTCGCCCCGGTGGTTCCAGCGCAGCAGCAGTGCGCCGGTGTTGCGCTTGCGAGGGCGCTCGTCGTACATCTTGTACGGGTCGCTGAAGTAGCCGCGCCCGAAGCCCAGCGTCAGGTTGGCCTGCACCAGGTCCTGCGCGCTCCAGGCCTGCGTCACGCCGAGCAGCAGGTCGGTGGTGCGGCGCTTCTCGTTGACCTTGCGGTTGACCGGGTCGATGCGGTCGTTCGTGAAGCCCAGCCCGGTGTTCCAGCTGGTGTTGTTGTCTGCGCTGGAAAAGCGGGCATCCACCGACAGCGCCCGCGAGCGGTAGTCGTGCTCGTTCGACACCGACGCGGCCAGGCCGAGGGCGGAGCGCTCGAAGTAGCGCGTCACCTTCAGGTCGCCGGCGTTGCGCTTGTCGTGCATCACGCTGGCACCGGAGACGTCCGCGTAGTAGCGCGGCGAGGCACCGGAGACGTCGTCGTGCACGGCGGAACCTTCAAGCGACCAGTGCGCACCGATGGGCGCGAGCAGGTACAACGACGGTGCATCGACGGCGATGCGCTTCAGGCCCGGCTGGCTCTCGCGGTAGTTGAGGTACTTGAGCGCCACCACGCCCTGCTCGGGCGCCTGCTCGGCCATCGCGGTGGCAGGCACCACGGCTGCGATCACGCCCGGCAGGGCCAGCGCAGCGGCCACGATGGAGCCGGCCAGACCGCGTACAGCGCGCGGGGCCGCATCGCTGCGGTCGAGTTCAACGTGCAGTTCAGTTGCAGCCACAGCCACCTCCGCCCACGCCGTAGCCGCCCGAGGCCGCTTCCTTGCTGAAGTAGATGTGCTGGACGTAGCGCTGGTCGAGCGAGTCGGCCTCGAAGGTCATGTCCTTGCGCGCCAGCGTGCCCTTTTCCCAGGGCTGGGGCGGTTTGAAGGTGCTGCAGCCGCCAAGGCCGCCGAGCAGGGTCAGGCCGGCCAGGGAGGCCAGCAGCGTCAGGCGCAGGCCGGCTCGGCGCGCCGCGGGGGGCACGCTCGGATCGGGGTGGTTCACGGGGAATCCTCCTGGATGAAACGGGGTGGGTCCGGCTGGCGCCGGGCCGGTGCCGCGCGTGGTGGCCTGTCGGGGCCACTGCGGCAATGGATCAGCGCCCGGCCTTGGCCAGCGCCGCGACGATGGCGTCTTCCAGCGCTTTGCGCTCCTCGTCACGGAAACCGCTGTGCTGCTGCAGCACCGTGCCATCGGCGCCAACCAGCACCGAGGTCGGCATGCCCTTGATGGCGAAGGCGCGCGGAGACTCGCCCTTGCTGTCGAAGGCCAGGGTGAACTTGGCCGGGGTCTGGGCGAGGAACTTGTCGGCCTCCTCGCGCTTGGCATCGACGTTCACGCCAATGACCTGGAAGCCGCGCGCGCCGTACTTGGCCTGCATCTCGTTCATCCACGGGAAGGACTGGCGGCAGGGGCCGCACCAGGAGGCCCAGAAGTCGACGTAGACCACCTTGCCCTTGGAGGCGGCCAGGCTGACGTTGCCCTGCAGGCCGGGCAGCTCCAGGGCCGGCGCCGGCTGGCCCGGTGTGGCGGCCAGGGCCGCGGAGCAGGCGCCGGCCAGGGCGGCGCAGGCAAGCAGACGGCGCAGGTTGCGTGAGATGGGTTGCATGGGAGCGGCTCCTTGAGTGAGGTAGGAAACGGGAAACGAGGCGATGCGGCAGGCTCAGGGATTCCGGCCCGGGACCTGGTCCTGGTCCTCGGCGTGCTGGCGCCAGCGCCGCCAGCCGAGGACCAGGACGGCCAGGCCGCCCAGCGCCAGCAGCAGCGGGTCGAATGGCCGGCCGGACGCAGCGACGGAGCAGCCCCCGCCGCCGACGTTGGCGTTGCTGGTGGCACCGCTGCCGCCGGCCGTGCCCGCCAGGCTGATCGTGGCCGGGTTGGCGGCGTTGGTGGACGTCACCTGCAGCGTGGCCGACCGTGCGCCGGCGGCCGCCGGGTCGAAGCCCACCGTGACGGTGCAGCTGGCACCTGCGGAGAGCGTGACTCCAGCGCCGCAGCTGCCGCCGTGCACGAAATCGGCCGCGTTCGTGCCTGACACCGTGACGGCGCCGATCGTGCCGGCCACCGAACCCGAGTTCAGCAGCGTGAGCGTCTGCTCCGCCGACGGAGTGCCCACGGTGGCCGAGAACGACAGGCTGGTCGAGCCGGTCCAGGCCAGGTTGGCCACCGGCGTGGCCGTGCCCGTACCCGACAGGCCGATGCCGTGCGGAGAACCGCTGGCATTGCTGGTGATGGCCACGCTGCCGGTGACGCTGGCAGCCGAAGTGGGCGTGAAAGTGACGCTGATCGTGCAGCTGCTGCCGGCCGCCAGGCTGGTCGGGCAGTTGTTCGTGGCCGCGAAGCCCGTGCCGCTGGCGGCGATGCCGTTGATCGTCAGCGCCGCGCTGCCGCTGTTGGACAGCGTCACGCTGCGGGCCGTGCTGGTCTGGCCGACCGTCACCGAGCCGAACGCCAGCGTGCTGCCCGACAAGGTGACAGCCGGTGTTGCCGCGACGGTGATGTAGCTCGGCGTGTCGCCCGTCTTGCTGGCGATGTAGGCGGCCAGGTCGTTGTAGTCCGAATCGCTCAGCTGCGACTGCAGGAACTGCATCTCACGGCGTCCCGACACCGCGCTCTTGGTCAGCGCGGCGGCGTAGCCGAACCGCACGTTGTTGATGTTCGACGCCGGATTCGTGCCGTGGCAGGCGCTGGCCGCGCAACTGCTGGTGCCAGACACGAACACCTTCGTGTACAGCGTCTGGCCAGTGCTGACGCTCTGCGCGTGAACGCCCAGGGCAGCCGTTGCCAGCAGGCCGGCCATCGCCCACGGGGCAAGCCCACGGACCAGGGAAGGAACATCAAAACTCATGCAAACAACTCCCGTAGAGAAACCCATGATTCAGAGGAACGGCTGACCAGATCACACAGTCCGGCCCACTCGGGCGCACCCGGCTGGCCCCAGGCCAGCCAGGCCAGGTTGAAGCTGGCGTGCAGCGCGGCGGCCGCCACGACACGGCGCTCACGTTCATAGAGCCTGCCGATGCACAACGCCGGCAGGACCACCGCCACGCCGGTCCACGCGTCACGCGACCAGGCATGCAGCGCGCCGAACGCCAGCGCCACGGCGACATTGGCTGCCCGCCACGCCGCCGCCCGCAGCAGCGCCTCGTGCAGCACGCCGCGGAAGAACAGCTCCTCGCAAACCGGCGCCATCAGCAGCCAGGTCACCAACCAGTTTGGCTGCACAGCCCGCGTCCCGGCGGGCCAGCCCGACGCCAGCGCCACCATGGTGGCCAGCGCCGCCACCACCACGATCGCCCGGCGAGATTGGCCTGTCGCCAGCACCGGCAGGCGCAGACCTCGCACCCGGACCAGGGGGCGCGGGCGGGCAACGACGGGGATGGACAGCGACGACATGCGGAAGATCGGGATGGATGGCAGCAGGAATGGGACCTAATCCCATGTCGCCATTGTCCCCATCCGGAATGAACCGAACATGAAGCTGGCAACCCGGTGTAAACCTCCGGACTGCGAACTAATTCACATCCAGCGCCGGATGCATGCCGTCGTCCGCAGGGCAGACGGCCGGGATGCGCGGGGCCCGCTCGCCGCTGATGCTTACATTCACTGGCGTCTGGAACGCCTCGGGTCGCGAATGCAAGCGCGGGCGGCGCTCAGGCCGCTGATGCCTTCGCCCTTGCCGTCGCCTGTCCCACCCAGGCCGCCGACAGCACCGCCGCGCCCAGGCTGAGCGCCGCGCCCTGGAAGACCGCTGCGGGCAACTGCATGTCCAGCAGCCGCCCGAACAGCGGCGCGGCCAGCGCGAACCCCAGGTCCAGCCCCGAATAGACGAGGCCGTAGACCCGCCCCGTGGCGCCCGGCGGCGTGGCGCGGCGGATCAGCATGTCGCGCGACGGCCCGGCCAGGCCGGTGCCCAGCCCCGCCACCGACGCCACGACCAGCGCGGCGGTGCCGCCCAGCCACGGGTGGGTCGCCACCAGCAGCAGAGCCGCGGCGCCAGCCAGCGCGGCGGCAATGAGCGGCTCCAGGCGCTGGTCCAGCCGGGCCAGCAGGAAGCCGCCGGCCACCATGCCCAGGGCACCGCAGACCATGTAGCCGGTCACCACCAACGCCGCCACGGGCAGCGCGAGGCCGTGGATCTGGTGCAGCGCCGGCGCCGCAAAGCTCTGCACCGCACTGAGCGCGCAGGTGGACCAGAACAGGAAGGAAAAGCACAGCCACACCGCCGGCAGCCGCAGCAGCGCCCCCACCGACAGCACGGCGGTGGGCGCAGCGGCAGACCCGGCCGCCGCTGCAGGCCGGGCCCCCTGCGGCGCCGGGGCCGACGTTGGGGCAGCGGCGGCGGGCCGGGCCGACACGCCGTCATCCAGCCAGCGGCGGCAGGCCATCACGCCGAGCAGCACCAGCGCGGCAAGCATGGCGATGCCCAGGTAGGTGGCCCGCAGCGACCCGGTCAGCGCCAACAGGCCGGCACTCACCAGCGGCGACACCGCCCAGCCCAGGTTGCCGCAGATGCCGTGCACCGAATAGGCGTGGCCCAGGCGCACCGGCGTGATGCGGCGGTTCAGGATCGTGAAATCGATCGGGTGGAAGGGCGCATTGCCCAGTCCGGCCAGCGCCGAGGCCAGCAGCAGCCCGGTGTAGCCCTGGGCGAATGCGGCCGCCAGCGCAGACAGCACGAAGCAGCTCAGCGCCGCACACAGCACCGGCCGCGCGCCCACCCGGTCGACCAGGAAGCCCGACAGCGCCTGCCCCACGCCCGAGATCACGAAGAACAGCGACACCACCAGCCCCAGCTCGGCATAGCTCAGGCCGTATTCGCGGATGAACCAGGGGAACATCGGCGGCAGCAGCAGATGGAAGAAGTGCGAGGTGCCGTGCACGAGCCCGACCAGGCCGATGGTCTGCGCATCGCGGCGCAGCGAGGGGGTGTCGGTGGCACCGGGAGGCGTGGGGCGCGAGGCATGCATCGGCCGATGATAGGCAGGACGGCGTGCGTGGCGCGCAAGCCTCGGTGCGGCGGCTGAAGTCGCCTGCCCGTCACGCCATCTGCCGGAGCCGGTGCGCCAAGCACTACAGTACGCGCATGCGCACCGGGCAAGCGGGAGCCGGCGCAGGCCGGCCGGGCCTGTTCTGTCTGACCGGCCGTGCGCGCGACCAACGTCGGGAACGATCCATCCATGTTCAAGAGCCTGTTCGGCGATCTCACGCCGCAGCGTGAGCGTCACGTCCCAGACGACGATGCGGCTGACAACGACTTCGCCTCCACCGCGGTCATGGGTGACCCCGATGGCGAAGACGGCGACGGCAGCGATGACGACCGGGCCGGACTGGCCCCTGCGGGCCGCCACCAGCGCGACCTCTTCGTCACCGGGTCGCCGGTCCAGGCGATGCGGGCGCACTTCGCCAGCACCCGCGACGAGGCGGGCCCCACCACGCGGCTGATCACGCTGCACGACCCGGCCGGCATGTGGGCAGGCGCGGTGGTCAAGGCCCTGTCAGATGCCAGCGGCCAGCCGGTCGAGCGCCTGCAACTGCGCGACCAGGGCTCGCTGGACACGCTGGCGGTGATCGAGCGCACCACGCTGCCACGCCGCCTGGACGACACCCTGAAGGTCTACCACGCCGACCTGCGCCTGCAGGGCCAGGAGACCGACCTGATTCCCCTGGCGCTGATGGAGCACTCGGACCTGGCGGCCGTGATCGTCGGGCCGATGACCCCGTCGGCCATCGACGACATGCTCGCCACGCTCAACGGTGCCACGCGCGGCGAGAACTGGCGCTGCGCGCAGCTGCTGTTCATGCTGCCGGTGGGCGCGATGTGGATCGCCCACAAGATCGACGCCCTGAGCTGGCCCGCCAAGGTGCAGGTGGTGATGCTCAGCGAGCCCCTGACCAGCGCCAGTGCGGTGTGGAACAAGGTGCTGGCGCACTGGAACCGGGTCAAGCCAGGCCAGCCCGACGCCCCCACCACCACCCCGGCCAGCGGCTTCATGCCCAGCGGCATGGCGCCCCTGGCCGAGCCGCGCGCCACCCAGCGCCCGGAGCCGGTGAGCGAGACGGTCCTGGTGCAGCCACCCGCACCCCCAGCCGCCGTCTGGCCGATGCCCGGCAGCCCTGGCGCGGCAGACGCCGCAGCGCGGGTGCCCGACCCGCAACGAGCCCTGGTGATCCTGCGCGAACTGATGCTGCTGGACGGCCTGATCTTCGCCTCCCTGGTCGACGCCGCCAGCGGCCTGGTGGTCGCCAGCGATGCGCAGGGGCCGGACATCGACCGCGCCGCCGCATCGGCCACCGAGATCCTGCGCGTGCACCGCCGCACCCTGCGCCAGATGGGCCACAGCCGGCCGAACGACCCGGTCGACGAGGTGCTGGTGACCGCCGGCAACCGTTACCACATCCTGCGCACGCTGCAGGCCCACCCCGACTACTTCATCCTGGCGGTGCTCGACAAGCTGCGTTCCAACCTGGCGATGACGCGCTTTCGCATCATGGAAGCCCAGCAGGTGCTGGCCTGAACGGCGCACGAGCAACGTCCGAACGGAGACCTTTCTTGCCCGATCCCTCCTGCGCCACCTGGTCCGGCCCCAACAGCATCCAGCCCGACGACGACGGCATCGCCATCCCGACCGGCAGCACCCGCGAGCTGCGCACCCGCTCACCCAGCCCGGCCGCACCGCGCATCGAATCCCTGTTCAGCCGCGACGGTGTGCCACCGCAGCAGACCATCGTGGTGTGGGACCCGGGCCGCGCCTGGTCGACCTTCTCCCTGACGCAGCTCGGCGTAGGCCCTGGCGCGCCCCGCCTGCACCGCGTGCTGCTGCGCCAGGAAGGTGCGCGCGAGCCGCTGGCCGAGTTCCTGGTCACCTGGCTGCCCGGCGGCAGCGAGGCGAAGGGCTGGGGCGTGGTCGAGGTGCTGACCGCCCCGGGCGATCCGCTGGGCACCCGCATCGCGCTGACACTGCTGGAACAGGCCGACCGTGCCGTGCTGCTGGCCGGCGGTGCCGGCGACAAGGACCTGATGCGCCGCATCGGCGACTTCGTGCGCAGCGCGCAGTGGGACGGGCCCTCGCTGCTGATGGTCAGCCCCGCCGACAAGCCCAGCCGCGCCGATCGCCTGCGCCGCGGCAGCTGGCCACGCGGGCTGCGCGTCCATGTGCTGGAGGTCTTTGCCAGCCCGGAGCCAAGCTGGACCCAGCAGCTGCTGACGATGGTGCTCGGCGACGGAGCACCCCAGGAAGACAGTGCGGCCCCGCCCGGCGAGCCTCGGGTAAGGGCCCTGCCCGCTGGCGCCCCCACGACAGCGCCGGGTACCACGCCCGGTACCACGGCGGGTACCTCATCGCGTGCCACGCCGGTGGCGGCGCTGGCAACGGCGACCCTGCGGGACCTACCCAGCGCGGGAAGCGATGCGGATCCGCGGTGTGCGGCGCTGGCGCTGGCCGCCCGTGCGCCCGGGGTGCTGGCCTGTGCGCTGCTCGACGCTGCAGAGGGCGAGGTCCTGGCCAGCCTGGGGCCGGTGCAGGTCGCCAGTGACGCTGCCCGCTGCGCGGCACGGATGTGGCAGGCCCAGGGCGGTGCGGCCACCGAGCTGGGCTGGAGCACGGCCACCTGCCACCACGTGGTGCTGCCCGTGTGGCGGCAGCCACCCCAGTTGCTGCTGGCCGTGGCCGACCGCGAGTTCGGCGAGCCCGCCAACGTGCGCTGGCACCTTGCCGTGGCGCGCAATCACCTCACCTGAAGGGCCATCGGCAGCCAGCGCCCGCCTGGGCTAGGATGCCGGCCCCGCCCTGTGTGTCACCACCCGGGCGGGACCCCATCGCTCCACCGCCCGGCCCTGCACAGCCCGCTTCGACCATGACCGACGTCCTTTTCGACTACGACCGTCCCGATGCCAGCGGTGCCAGCTGCACCGCCCACGCCTGGGCCAAGGTACCCGCCCCGCTGCAGCCCGCCGAGCGTGATGCGCTCAAGGCGCGCGCGCGCCAGCTGCTGGCCGAGCGCAGCGCCGTGCTGGTGGCGCACTACTACGTCGACGGTGACCTGCAGGACCTGGCGCAGGAAACGGGCGGCTGCGTGTCCGATTCGCTGGAGATGGCCCGCTTCGGCCGCGACCACGCCGCGCAGACCCTGGTGGTGGCGGGCGTGCGCTTCATGGGCGAGACGGCGAAGATCCTGTCGCCCCACAAGCGGGTGCTGATGCCCGACCTGGACGCCACCTGCTCACTGGACCTGGGCTGCCCGGCCGACGACTTCATCGCCTTCTGCGATGCCCACCCGGACCGCACCGTGGTGGTCTACGCCAACACCAGCGCCGCGGTGAAGGCCCGCGCCGACTGGATGGTGACCAGCTCCTGCGCGCTGCCCATCGTGTCGCACCTGAAAGCGCAGGGCAAGAAGGTCCTCTGGGCGCCCGACCGCCACCTGGGCGGCTATATCCAGCGCGAAACCGGCGCGGACATGCTGATGTGGAACGGCGCCTGCATCGTGCACGACGAGTTCAAGGGGCTGGAGCTGGAGCTGCTGCGCCGCGAGCACCCCAGGGCCAAGGTGCTGGTGCACCCCGAGTCGCCCGCCAGCGTGGTGGCCCAGGCCGATGTGGTGGGCTCCACCGCCCGGCTGCTCAAGGCGGTGATCGAGGAGGACGCGACCGAGTTCATCGTCGCCACCGACCGCGGCATGTTCCACCGCATGCACCAGGCCGCCCCCGGCAAGGTCCTGCTGGAGGCCCCCACCGCCGGCAACAGCGCCACCTGCAAGAGCTGCGCACACTGCCCTTGGATGGCGATGAACGGCCTGCAGGGCCTGGTCGACTGCCTGGAGCACGGCGTGGGCGAGATCCATGTGGAGGAGCCGATCCGCACCCAGGCGCTGGGCTGCATCGAGCGCATGCTGGACTTCACCGCCCGGCTGAACGCCCCGGCCCCTGCCGGCCTGGTGCCGAACATCGGCGCTGCCTGAACACGAATTGTTCAGGTCCGGCATCAAGTCCAGCCGCCAGCCGGCCGATAAAGGCGCATCCCGTGCTCTCCCGGAACGCGCCATGGCCATCGATTTCAGCTCCGTCCACAACCACTACGAACGCCCGGTCTTCGACGCCGTGACCCGGCTGGCGCCAGGCTACCCCTACCTGGACGAAGCCGCGCTGCCCGACGTGGCCTGCGTGGCGCTGAACCGGTTGGGCGCACGTTACATCCGCCACTCGGTGGACCTGTCGTTCTACCTCACCGAGAAGGAACGCCTGGGCATGGAGCAGACCATCAGCGAGGCCGTGGCATTCGCCTTCGAGTTCGTGCAGGCCCGCATCGCGATGCGGGCCCGGAGATGACTTTCCCCCGTTGCGCCTGACGGCGCTCCCCCTCAGGGGGCACAACCAGCGGACTGGCCGAGCCAGATCCGCGGTTGTCGCTGGCTGAAGAAGGTCACACCCAGCGGCTATTGCCAAACACGGATCCGCCGCTGCCGCTGCTCACCGAATCGCGCGCACGCCGGCTCTTGGCCACGCGGCCCAGCACGGTCGGGAAGCTCACCGGCAGCGCGTTCGGGAAATCGCGGCTGTAGTGCAGCCCGCGGCTCTCGTGGCGCAGCAGCGCCGAGCGCACGATCAGCTCGGCGCACTCCACCAGGTTGCGCAGCTCCAGCAGGTCGCGGTTGACGCGGAAATTGGCGTAGTAGTCCTCGATCTCGTCGCGCAGCAGGCGGATGCGGTGCATCGCCCGCTCCAGCCGCCGCGTCGTGCGCACGATGCCGACGTAGTTCCACATCAGCAGACGCAGCTCGTCCCAGTTGTGCGAGATGACGACCTGCTCGTCGGCGTTCTCCACCTGGCTCTCGTCCCAGGCCGGTAGCGCCGGGCGCTCGCCCTCGCCCGCGGCCAGGATGGTGTCCGCGCAGGTACGGCCCAGCACCACGCACTCCAGCAGCGAGTTGCTCGCCAGCCGGTTGGCGCCGTGCAGGCCGGTGTAGGTGGTCTCGCCCACCGCGTACAGCCCGGGCAGGTCGGTGCGGCCGAGCAGGTCGGTCACCACGCCGCCGCAGGTGTAGTGGGCCGCCGGCACCACGGGGATCGGCTCGCGGGCGATGTCGATGCCCAGCGCCAGGCAGCGCGCGTGGATGGTTGGGAAGTGCGACTTGAGGAATTCCTCGCCCAGGTGCGTGGCATCCAGGTGCACGAAATCCAGGCCCAGGCGCTTCATCTCGAAGTCGATCGCGCGCGCCACCACGTCGCGCGGCGCCAGTTCGGCGCGTGCATCGTGCCCGGGCATGAAGCGCGCAGCCTCCCCGTCCACGTTCGGCAGCTTCAGGTGCGCGCCCTCACCGCGCAGCGCCTCGGTGATCAGGAAGCTGCGGTCCTGCGGGTGGTACAGGCAGGTCGGGTGGAACTGCACGAACTCCATGTTGCCGACCCGGCAGCCCGCCCGCCAGGCCATCGCGATGCCGTCGCCGGTGGAGGTCTCGGGGTTGCTGGTGTAGCGGTAGACCTTGCCCACCCCGCCGCTGGCCAGCACCACCGCGCTGGCCGCCAGCGTCTCGACGCGCTGCGCCTCGATGTCCAGCGCATACACGCCGTAGCAGCGCGGCGCGTCCTCGCTGTGCAGGTGGTGCGGCGTGATCACGTCGATGGCCATCCAGCCCACCCGCAACTCGATGTTCGGGTGACGGGCCACCTCGGCGAGCAGGGCCTCGTGGATGGCCTTGCCGGTGGCGTCCGCCGCGTGGGCGATGCGCCGCACCGCGTGCCCGCCTTCGCGCGTGAGGTGCAGGCCCAGCGGCCCGCCCGGGTCGGACGAAAACGGCACGCCGCGCTCGACCAGCCACTCGACCGCCCCAGCGCTGCGCTCGGCGATGAAGCGCGCGGTGTGCTCGTCCACCAGGCCGGCGCCGGCCTCCTGGGTGTCGCGCACATGGCTCTCGACACTGTCATCGTCCCCGAGCACGCCGACGATGCCACCCTGCGCCCACGCAGTGGCCGCCTCGTCGAGGTTGCGCTTGGCCAGCACGACGACGCGGCGCTTCCGTGCCAGGTGCAGCGCCACGGTGAGCCCGGCCAGGCCGGCCCCGACGATGACCACCGGAAGGGCGGACGACGAAGAAGATGAAGGTGATGACATGCAGCGTTGCCTACAACACGACGCACCCAGGGTGCGCGCCGCCACGCCGTGGCGCCAACGGGCGACCGGTTCGTGACACAGGACACGAATGATAGGATGCCTGCCGTCTTGATCACTGTGCTGATCCACCGCAGTCCGGACCACAGTGCACCGATTCACGGTCTCAGCAGGTGCAAAGGCATGCCCCCCTCAACGGATCCTCGGCTGTCCCAGCCGGATCGCCTCCCCGCGCAGCCCACCGGCCCACAGGCGATGGACTTGCGACGCAGCGGTCCGGCCTCCGGCGTGCCCGTGACACGCCTGCGCCAGGTTCCCCCGGCGGCGGCAACGGCCCCGGTGATGCCCCCCGTTGCCCGGCCCACCGCCCCTCCGCCGCTGCGGCCCGCCGCGAAGGCGGCTGCGCCAGCGGCGCCGCTGATCCACCCGGCCCCGGTCGCGCCCATGATGGCCGCAGCGGCGCCTGCGGCCGCATCCCCGGCGGCGGCCACCGCCGAGCCCGACACCCTCGTGCCCACCCAGTGGCTGCGCGCCGAGGACGACTACCTCGATGGCCGCACCGACATCGGTCGGGCGATGGGCAACCACACGCGCGAGCTATTCGTTTCCTGCGAACCGGGCGAGGCACTGCAGCAGCAGTTCGAGCACCTGCGGCCCAGCTACATCGCCCTGCATGACCTCGCCTGCCTGGCCTCGCGCCACCTGCTGCATGCGGTGGCCGCGGCCGCCGGCCAGGCGGTGCAGCGGCTGGTGATCCGGCGCCAGGGCTTCGGCACCACGCTGGCCGTGCTCGACTACGTCGACTGCCCCAGCGAGGACGGTGCCAGCGTGCGCCTGTACGCCACCGACGCCGACGAGGCCGACAGCGCCGCCCGCCAGGCCCTGGCCCGGGTGCTGCTTTGCCGTGCCACGCTGGCGGTGGTGATGGTCGGCGACGTGCCACCCCATGCCCTGGCCGAACAGCTGCAGCCGCTGCGCCAGGCGTTGTATTCGACCGACTGGGAGTGCGCCCGCCTGGTCTTCATGCCGCTCGCGGCCCCCCCCGTGGCGGCGCTGACCAACCTTGCCAAGGCACTGGGGGCAGGCACCGGGGTGCACACCCAGGTGGGCTCGGTGGCCACCCGGCCGGCCGACGCCTGGACCATGCTGAGCACCGCCTGGAACGAGCAGCAGGCCCAGGTCGGCCAGCCCGGCATCGTGATGAACCGGCTGCCGGCGTCGGCCACCGCCCCGGGGGTGATGCGGCCCATGCCCGCCACCCCGGCGTCGGCCCAGCCGGCGCGGCCACGCCAGGCGCTGGAGCGCTTCATCGCCGAGCTGATGCACCAGCCCGGCGTGCTCGCGGCCTGCCTCTTCGACCTGGCCACCAGCAAGGTGCTGGCCCATGCCGGCGACGCCCACCCCGGCGCCGACCTGGCCCGGCGCGGCACCTTGCTGGTCACGGCCGCCAACACCAGCCGCAAGCAGCTCGGCCTGCCCGATGCCACCGAGGAACTGCTGGTCAACGGCGGCGAGCAGTCGCTCGGCCTGCGCCGCCTCGGGAGCCACCCCGGCCTGGTGCTGCACCTGGTCTACCGCCCGGCCCAGGCCAGCTGGTCCCAGCTGCGCCCGAAGGTGATGGCGCTGGACGCCGCCCTGTCGCACAACCCGATCAGCTGAGGTGTCCGCCCCCTGGCCCGTTCAGGGCGCCGCCGTTGCCGCGCCGCTGAAGTACCTCGCAGGCTACCCGCCCGAGCTGCTGTCCCAGGTGCGTGCCGCCATCGCCGCCGGCCGGCTGGGCCCGGCGCTCGCCCAGCGCTACCCCGAGCGCCACGAGGTGCGCAGCGAGCGAGCGCTGTACGACTACGTCAGCGCCATCAAGAGCGAGTTCCTGCGCCAGGCGGAGCCGCTCGCCAAGGTGGCCTGGGACCCGAAGCTGCACGTCATCCGCAATGCCCTGGGCACCCACACCGCCGTGTCGCGGGTGCAGGGCGGCAAGCTCAAGGCCAAGCGCGAGATCCGCATCGCCGCGCTGTTCAAGGAGGCCCCGGCCGCCTTCCTGCGCATGATCGTCGTGCACGAACTCGCCCACCTCAGGCAGCGCGAGCACGACCGCGCCTTCTACGCCCTGTGCTGCCACATGGAGCCGGCCTACCACCAGCTGGAGTTCGACCTGCGCGCCTGGCTCACGCTGCGGGAGCTGGCACCGGACGAAGCGGCCCGGCCGGCCTGACGCTTGCCCCGTCGGGCTTGTCGGCTTGGCAGGGATCGCGCCACGCGCGTGGATGGGTCCGCTCGCCGCGGGAGCCGGGTGCAAAGGGCGCGAGCTGGGCGGGGACTGGCCGCCAGCGGTGCTGGCACCGGTCGTGCCGCGCAGCCTGGGTCAGCCACTCACGCCTGGCGCGGCAGCGGGCGGCTGCGCCTTTGACGGCGCCACGATCGCGCTGCAGCCCATCGTCGATGCGGCCCACCTGGTGCACGGCCCCATTGCCTGCGAGGGCAACCGCTGGGACAACCGCCACTCGGCCAGCTCCGGCTCGCAGGGCTACCGCACCGGCTTCACCACCGACCTCAACGAGCTGGACGTGATCCACGGCGGCGAGAAGCGCCTCTTCCAGGCCATCCGCGAGATCGCCCGCCTGCGGGTGGCACGCGGCGCGGACGCGGAGCTCCAGGACCGCACCGAGGCGCTGAGTACCATTGAGGAGGCGCGCGCCTGGGAGCGCATACGCGCCTACAGGCAGCGCCTGACCGGCAAGAAGATGCTGCTGATCACCGGCGGGGTGAAGAGCCGGTCGGTGGTCTCCGCCCTGCAGGAGGCCGGGCTGGAGGTGGTCGGCAGCTCGGTGAAGAAGTCCACCCAGGATGACAAGGAGAGGCTCAAGGAGATGTTCGCCACCATCCACGGTGACCAGGCGGATGCCCACATGATCGACGCCATGACCCCGCGGCAGATGTACGCCATCCTGCGCGAGGCCAGGGCCGACATCATGCTCAGCGACGGGCACAGCGAGTTCGTGGCGCTGAAGGCCCGCATGCCCTGGATGGACATCAACCTGGAGCGGCACCACGCCTTTGCCGGTTGCGAGGGCATGGTCACGATGGTCGAGCAGATCGACAAGGCGCTGTTCAACCCGATGTGGGCGCAGGTGCGCCTCCCCGCGCCGTGGGAGGTCAGCGGCCCGCTGCTGCGCGAGCAGGACACGGCGTCGCTGGCCGCGGAGGCGGCACCGGCCTGAACGGGCTCAGCTAGCCCTTGCCGGCAGCACCACGCGTTGCTCCACCGGCAGATCCGGCGGCTCGTCTCAAGCGACGGCGCCCAGCGCCACTGCATGGGCCCAGCTGTCGGCGCGGTGGCGGAAGCGGCAGACCTTGCCGGCCGCATCAAAGTGCCATAGGTGCACCTCGTCGTCCTCCACCACCGTCCGGCCGGTGGCGCGCACGGTGGCCTCCAGATCGATCAGGGCCACCACCAACGGTCCGTCGGCCAGCAGTTTGTGGGGCACGAAGCGGGAGAACTCGAGCGCAGCCAGCGACTCGAAGAACCCGACCACCGCCTCACGCCCCCGGCGCGGCTGCAGCCAGGGCACCGGCGCGGGCGTCGGGCCTTGCTCGCCGTATTCCCACTGCACATCATCGGCCAGACAGGCGAGGATGGCGGGCACATCGCCACGACCGAATGCGGCATACATGTGCTGGACGGTTTCTAGGGGTGTCATGGGAAGCTCCGGTTGCAGCGCAGGCGAAGAACTCATTCGCCGGCAAGGAGGGGCCGCCAGCCGTCAAGGCGCGGCGGACCTCGGGTGTACGCGGGGCCACCCCGGTCTGGATGCAGACCGGCCACCCGGACAAACCCTTGCATCAGAGGTGCATCCGTTCAGCCACTCGCAGCGTAGAACACTCAACCGAGCAGTGCTGTCGTCACCACTGGGTCGGTCCCCTTACCTTCAACGCAGGCGCCCCGTCCATGAGCCCTGGTCAGCCTTCCCCACCCTCTCCGCAGGAGCGCCAGCGGCGTGACCTGCGGCTGGTGCAGCTGCTGAGCGGCGCCGCGCGGGGCAGCGCGGACGACTTCGAGACCTTCTACGACCTGACCATCGGCCACGCCAGGGCGCTGGCCAGGCGCATCGTGCACGGCGCCGACCTGGACGATGCCCTGGCCGACGCCTACCTGGATGCCTGGCGACGGCTCGGCAGCTACGACCCCGCACGGGGGACCCCGCTGGCCTGGTTGCTGAGCATCGTGCACAGCAGGACGCTGGACCTCTGCCGGCACCGCAACCCTCGCCTGGAATCCTTCGATGCCCAGCCCGACGGCGCCGAAGCGGCGGACGACCGCCCCGACCCCAGCGAAACGCTCTGGCAGCTGCAGGCTGGCCAACGTCTGGCGGTGGCCCTGGCCGGCCTGTCCGCCCAGGAGCGCTGGCTGCTCGGGCTGGCCTACTTCCGCTATGCGTCCCACGCGGCCATCGCCGAAACCACCGGCCTGCCGCTAGGCACGGTCAAGTCCTCCATCCTCCGCGCGCAGGCCAAGCTGCGCCTGCAGCTCCAACCGGTGACCTGATGGACCCTCGAACCGCCCCCCCTGCCCTGCCCGCGGAGCTGTGCGACATGCTGCACGACGCCTTCTCGCCCGACGCCCCCGACCCGGTGGCCGACCAGCGCCTCAAGCGCCGGCTGCTGCAAACGCTGGCCCGGCAAGCCACCGCCTCGCACCTCACGGTGCCGCCCACCGACGAAGGCTGGCGCGCCTTTGCCCCCGGCATCCAGATGAAGCTGCTGCACCACGACGGCCAGGCGGCGGCCTATCTGCTACGCATGGCCGCCGGGGCGGTGATCCCGCCGCACCGGCACCCGCAGGATGAAGAATGTGTGGTGATCGAAGGCCGGCTGCACATCGGGAGCCTGCAGGTGCCCAGCGGCGGCTTCCACCTGGCGCGCCGCGGCGCCCTGCACGAGTCGGTGCAAGCGCCCGCGGGGGCGCTGATCTACCTGCGCGGTGCAGCGCCGGACGCGGCGCAACTGATCTGATCGGCAGCCTCGTCACCAAGCCACCTCGTCACCGCACCACCTCATCACCTCATCACCTCATCACCTCATCACCTCATCACCTCATCACCTCGCCGCATCAGCGACGGGTCCACCGACCTCGCTCAGGCCGGCCGGACGGCGGAGGGTGCCAGCGGCCCCTGCACCAGCCACTGCTGCCAGAGGGCACGCCAGGGCGCCCAGTCGTGCCCGCCATCGACGTGCATGACGTGCCCGTCGGGCAGCAGGCCGGCGGCCAGGCGGTGGGCACTGCCCATGCGGTCGCCCCGGCCGTAGCCCAGGAAAACCGGCGGCGCATCGGCCGGCGGATGCGCCAGCCATTGCCACACGTCCTGCTCCAGGTCGTTCGCACCGAGCTTGGCCGGGCTGGCCAGCCAGCGCTGCGGCCCGCCTTCCCGGCCGATCGCACGGATCACCTCGTCGCTGCCCAGGTAGGGCGCGATCGCCAGCACGCCGTCGACCTTCCCACCCGGCTCCTCCCCGTGCCGGGCCGCGTAGCCGAGCGCGCCAAAACCGCCCAGCGAGATGCCCGCCAGCCAGATCTGCCGGTAGCCCTGCCGGCGCGCCGGGCCGATCACGTCCTCGCGCAGCCGGTCCAGCACGCTGCGGTCCATGTAGTAGCCCAGGTGCGCATCGGCCAGCAGCACGTCCACATCGGCACGTCGCCCCTTCAGGTCGGCCACCAGCCCCTCGCGCACGAAGTCCTGCGGGCGGTCGAAGCGCCCGGGCAGCATCACCACCAGTGTGTCCGCCCGCCCCGGCGCCGCTGGCTCGCGCAGCAGCGGCATGGGCACCACGCTGCTGCGCGGCAGCATGCCGCACCCTCCCAGCAATGGCGCCAGCCCCGCGGCGCCCGCCAAGCCGAGCCCGATCCGCGCCAGGGCGCCCCGGCGGTCCGTCCGGGGCATCCCCCCGGCTGGGTTGAGGTGGTTTGTCTTGTTCATGTCCATATTTTGTCCAAGACAAATAACCACTGTTGTCGAGCGTGATTGCGGCAACGCCCCCCACCACCGGCCTCCAGCGCACGGCCAGTGCCCGAGCAGCGCCTGCCCAAGCGGCCGGAGCGGGTCGCGGTGCTGCCGGGCTGCCACCAGACGCCGGCCGACCTGGAGGAGCTGCGCTGCGGGTTGCCTTTGCGCCAGTTCGACCGGCTCACGGGCCTGCTGTCGACCGACGCCTTCGCGCAGCACCTGGTCGAGATCTCCGGCCGCACGCCCGCACAACACGGTGTGTAATGGCGAGTGTGCGGAAAACCGTCGCCGCATCCGCCACATTCGAATCTGTTCATGCCACTACCCGCTCGTCTTCTCCTGCTGCTCGTTCTGGGCCTGGCCATCGGTACCGCCCGAGCTGAGCGCATCACCGTGGCAGCCGCGGCCGATCTCAAGTTCGCGATGGACGAGATCGTTGCCGCGTTCCAACGGCAGCATCCCGCCGACGAAGTCACCGCCATCTACGGCTCGTCTGGCAAGTTCTACACCCAGCTCCAGCAGGGTGCGCCCTACGACCTGTTCTTCTCGGCTGACATCACCTACCCCCGGGAGCTGGCCAAGGCAGGTCTGGCCGGTTCACCCGTGCAGGCCTACGCCACTGGCCGCCTGGTGTTGTGGAGCCCCACGCCCGATGTGGTGCGCCGCGGCCTGACGGGACTGCTGGATGCAGCGGTGACCCGCATCGCCATCGCCAATCCGCGCCACGCCCCCTACGGCCGCCGCGCCGAAGAGGCGCTGAAGGCAGCTGGCGTCTGGTCGCAGGTCCAGGGCAAGCTGGTGCTCGGCGAGAACATCGCACAGACCGCGCAGATCGTGCAGACCGGCAATGCCCAAGCGGGGCTGATCGCGTTGTCGCTGGCACTGAGTCCCGAGCTGACACGCAGCGGGCAGCACCAGTTGCTGCCCGCTGCGCTGCATGCCCCGCTGGAGCAGGCCTTTGTCGTCACGCAAAAGGGCGCAGCCCAGCCCGCGGCCCTGCGTTTCGCGGCGTTCATGGGCACAGCAGCAGCGTCCGCGGTCCTGGCGCGCTGGGGGTTCGAGCCACCCACTGCGGCTGCAGTGCGCCGTACACAGTGATGCTCTCTGCCGACGACTGGCAGGCGCTGGCGCTGACACTGCGGCTGGCCGCGGTGGTCACGGCCATCCTGTTTCTCCTTGCCACGCCGCTGGCCTGGTGGCTGGCGCGCAGCCGCTGGCGCTGGAAAGGGGTGGTCACCGCGGTGGTGGCCCTGCCGCTGGTGCTGCCGCCCAGCGTGCTGGGCTTCTACCTGCTCATCGCGCTGGGTCCGCAGGGCCCCGTGGGCCAGCTCACCGAGTCGCTCGGGCTGGGGCGCCTGCCCTTCAGCTTCTGGGGGCTGGTGCTGGCCTCGGTGGTGTACTCGCTGCCCTTCATGGTGCAGCCGCTGCACAACGCCTTCGAGGCCATCGGCGAGCGCCCGCTGGAGGTGGCCGCCACGCTGCGCGCCTCGCCGCTGGACGCCTTCTTCTCGGTGGCGCTGCCGCTGGCGGGGCCGGGCTTCCTGACCGGCGGCATCCTCACCTTTGCGCACACCGTGGGCGAGTTCGGCGTGGTGCTGATGATCGGCGGCAACATCCCCGGCGTGACCCGCGTGGTCTCGGTGCAGATCTACGACCACGTCGAGGCGCTGGCCTATGCGGACGCGCACCGGCTCTCAGCGGTGATGCTGGTGTTCTCCTTCCTGGTGCTGCTGGCCGTCTACGGCTGGCGCGGCCGGCCGGCGGCCAAGGGGGCGATGTGAGCGTGCCGGCCATCGAGGCGCGCCTCCACCTGCCCTGGCCGGGCTTCACGCTGGACGTGGACCTGCGCCTGCCCGGGCGCGGCGTGACGGCGCTGTTCGGCCACTCCGGCTCGGGCAAGACCACGCTGCTGCGCTGCATCGCCGGGCTGGAGCGGGCACCGGGCGCGCGCGTGGTGTTCCAGGGCGAGGTCTGGCAGGACGGCGCCACCTGGCTGCCCACCCACCGCCGCCCGCTGGGCTACGTCTTCCAGGAGGCCAGCCTCTTCCCGCACCTGAGCGTGGCCGGCAACCTGCGCTACGGCCTGAAGCGCGCCGGCGCAGACGACTCCGCGCTGCAGCAGGCCATCGCCCTGCTGGGCATCGGCCACCTGCTGGAGCGCCGCCCGGACCGCCTCTCCGGCGGCGAGCGCCAGCGCGTGGGCATCGCCCGCGCCCTCGCCCTGCGCCCGCGCGTGCTGCTGATGGACGAACCGCTGGCCGCGCTGGACCATGCGCGCAAGAAGGAAATCCTGCCCTACCTGGAGCGCCTGCGCGACGAGCTGGACATCCCCATCCTCTACGTCAGCCACTCGCCCGACGAGGTGGCCCGGCTCGCCGACCACCTGGTCGTGCTGGCCGACGGTCGGGTGCAGGCCGAGGGCCCGCTGGCCGAGACGCTGACCCGCCTGGACGGCCCGCTGCGCCTGGGCGAGGACGCCGGCGTGGTGCTGGCCGGCACGCTGGCCGAGCGCGACGAGGCCTGGCACCTGGTGCGCATCGACTTCCCCGGCGGCCACCTCTGGACCCGCGACCCCGGCCTGCCGCTGGGCAAGGCGGTGCGCGTGCGCGTGCTGGCACGCGACGTCAGCCTGGCGCGCCAGCCGCCCTGGAGCAGCAGCATCCAGAACGTGCTGCCCGGCGTGGTCGATGCCCTGGCGGCGGACGAGCACCCCGGCGTGGCGCTGGTGCGCGTGGTGGTGGGCGACGAAGACGCCGGCCACGCCACCCTGCTCGCACGCGTCACCCGGCGCTCCGCCGCCAGCCTCGGGCTGGAGCCGGGCACGCCGGTGTGGGTCCAGATCAAGTCGGTGGCGCTGCTGGAAGGCTGAGCCACCGCAGGAACCGGGCCCTGCGGGGCCCGGCTGGCCCGTCAGGCCCGTCAGGCCCGTCAGGCCCGTCAGGCCCGTCAGGCCCGTCAGGCCCGTCAGGCCGGGATGCGCGCCACCACGGTGGCCAGGCGCTCGCCGAACTTCTTCGCGGTGGCGATGTCGCCGGCCGGGATCTCGTCCACGCTGGCGTCCGACGGGGTGGCGGTCATCAGGCCGCTGGAGGAGGCGACGTAGTTGATGTCGTCGCGCGTGGCCGCCTTGCTGTTGCTCGGCATCATGCCGGTGCCCACCCACAGGCCGCTGTGCTGCATCGCCAGCGTCATGAAGTAGTGCAGCGTGCTGTGCTTGTCGCCGTTCATCGACGCGGAGTTGGTGAAGCCGGCGAAGAGCTTGTCCTTCCACGCCTGGGTGAACCAGGCCTTGGAGCTGGCGTCGGCAAATTTCTTGAACTGCCAGCTCACACTGCCCATGTAGGTCGGCGAGCCGAAGACGATCATCTTGGCGGCCTGGAGCTGCTCCCAGCCGCCCTCGGGCAGGTTGCCTTCGGCGTCGATGGCCACCAGCGTGGCGCCGGCCGTCTCGGCGACGGCCTGCGCGACCTTCAGGGTGTGGCCGTAGCCGCTGTGGAAGACGATGGCGATGTCGGACATGGTCAAATTTCCTGGAATGTGAGGACGGGAGAAGGCTGCCCCTGCGGGCGGGGTGACGGAGCACCCGAGCGAGCCGCCATCCTAGGCAGCGCCTCCGCCTCGGCGGTTGCAAGCCTTCGCGCGGACCGTGCAGGCGGCTTGAATGCCCCTCCGCCAGGCCAGGGGTCAGCGCAGCCGGACGAGCTGATACTCGGAGGCCGGATCGGGCATGCCCACCAAGCGGCTGATGAGCCACTTCACTGACCCGTCGGCGCTGTGGAAGACGAACCGACCCTCCTGCGCATAACCCACACCGCCCACGCTCACCGGCGGGATCGAGCGCACCGAGCTGCGGTTCAGGAAGTCGCTTTCATAGAGGTTCAGGTGCGTCTTGCAGGACAGGGGCTCGTAGGCAGACAGACACTGCGCCGAGTTCATCTCGATCAACGCCACCTCCTTGACCAAGCTGCTCTGGCTCAGCGAGACGATGCGGTAGCCGTAGGTGCTGTCGGACGACAGCGCCAGCCGCCCCGCATAGATCAGGTCGTTCGCCTTGACGCTGCTGCTGCGCAGCGTGTTGCCGCAGGCGGTGTAGATCGTGCTGCCGTCCTCCTTGAACCAGAGGTTGCTGCACATGGCGTACTCACCGTGGTACGGCGAGTCGTACAGGTAGCTCGGTGGCGAGGTGGTCAGGTCGATCTTCGCGATGTCATCCGGCGACAGCCCCGAGTTGGCCATGTACAGGCTGGTGCCGGAGGGGCTCAGCCGGGCTCTCGTGTTGCCATAGATGCCTCCCAGGGCCTGCACCAGCGTTTCCGTGTTGGTGGCCACGTCGATCGTGTGCAACTGCTCCCACTGCGACGAGCGCGGGAAGGCGTGCACCCGCCCGCTGCCATCCAGAACCAGGTCGTACACGTTGGCAGAGACCTGGAGGGTGCGCACGACCGGGCTGGCCGCCGTCAGGTCCACGATGCTCACCAGGGCATCGTGGCCCACCGCGGCCTGCCGACCGTCGGGGCTGACCGACACCGCCGTCGGCACCTTCGCCAAGGCCACCCGGCGTTCAGTGCCGGTCCGGGTGTCGTGGATGTACAGCGCCGGGCTGGGCCAGGAGGCAACCATCACCACCGAGTCCAGGGCACGGCTGTACTCGGCGTCCACCACGTCGTGCGGCAGCGCCGCCCGGCTGGCCACGTCGATGGGGGTGAGGCCAGGCTCCGGTATCGGCTCGTTGTTGACCGTGTACTGGGTGGCCAAGGTCAACGGACTGCCCACCAGCGCCCGGTTGCAGGACGAGTCGATGCAGACCCGCAGGGTGACACTGCCGTCGTAGCGGCCCACGTCGAGCGACTGGGGCGTGAGGAAGGAAACATCCACCCGCGTCTGGGTCGGCGACAACGAGGTGCTCGTCACCGAGGCGATGCCCTGCCCCGAACTCGTCGCCTGGACGTACACCCCACCCGGCAGCGCCTCGCTGCTGCTCACCACCACACTGGCCACGGGCAGGACCGCGTCCTGCTTCGACGCCGTCAGCACCACCTGCGTGCGATCCGCGCTGGCCTGCGCGTCGGCGTTGTACGAGCCCGAGACCGTGTAGGTCACCGGGATGCGCAATGGGCTGTTGTTCACGTGCCGCGCGCAGTAGCCGTCACGGCACACCGAGATCGTCACCGTGTCCCGGTACACGCCGTTGGGCAATTGCCCCGGCGCGAAGAAGCGGATCTCGATGAGCGCCCGGTCTTCCGACGGGCTGGTCCAACTCACGCTCTGGACCCCGTTGTAGGTGGAATCGACGCTCAGGTACAGACCCTCAGCGGGCATGTCCTGGGCCGACAGGAGCACGGTCACGACCGGGGCGGCCTCGGCCGGCGTGGCCGAGACGCTGACCGTGCTGCGATCCACCGAAATCGACGGATCGCTCTCCCCGCCGCCACCGCTGCAGCCCAGCACCGCGAACGCGGCAAGCGCCAGCAGCCACCAACTCATCAGTCTCATCAATCGCTTCATGCTGCGCTCCTCCTCGGCCCGGCGGAACCGTCTGCCAAGCCGTCGTCCAGAGCTTCAGGCTAGATCGACCCAGCGCCACGTGCACATTTTTTTACGAACGCCGATTGAGGAGAAACAAACCAGAGGCGCGACGGAGCTCCTCGGCACGCCCGAGCCAGGCTGGCGCGAAAGCTGCATCGCCCCCCGCAGCAACCATCTGCGGCCATACTAGGGTTTGCACCCATCACCCGACGAGGTTCATCCTGGACACCCCTGCCGACACGCTCCCCGTGGAGGGAAGCCCCCGCTTCAGCACCGAAGAGCTGGAGAGCATGCGCTGGCTGATGCAGGAGAAGGCGGAGGCCTTCTCCGAGCTGAGTCGCCGCATCGCGCGGCTGTGCCACCGGCTGGGCATCCTCCTGAAGACGGGGGAAGATCTGCGCCGCATCCTCGAACGGGAGGCGCAGGGGTTCTCCGCCGCCGACCATGCGCTGGCGGAGTTCACCTCGCTCAACCTGGGCGGGCGCCACCCCGACCGCGAGCACCTGGAGCGCGAAGAGCTGCGCGGCCTGCTGGCGATGCGCTGCGAGTTGCTGACGCAGACGCTGCAGGACTGGGGCCTGGAGGCGACGCAGAAGATCACGGCGGCGTCGGAATCCAGGCTGGAACACGAGGGCTTCACCCCGGGTTCGGACGGTTTCACGCTGCTGCACCAGCTCAACGCCCCGCGCGAACCCCGGCAGATCAGCTGAGCGGGCGCCCGGTCCGCTCACGCCCGCGTCACCGGGCCGGCTGTACCCGATCCCACCCCGTCACATGGTCGACTGACCAGGCCCCCGGGCCGTGGGCGATCAGCAGCAGCAGCGCGGCGGCCCAGATGCCGTGGGTGGCGTAAGCGCCGGGGTAGACCAGCAGCTGGATCACGATCGTCATGCCGAGCAGGCCCAGCGCGGCGAAACGCGTGCCCAGGCCGAGCAGCAGGAGCAGCGGCAGGGCGTGCTCGGCGCTGGCGGCCAGCAGCGCGGCCGATTCCGGCGGCAGGATCGGCAGGCGGTACTCGTCGCGGAAGAGATCGACCGCGGAGGCCGACAGCCGGGGCCAGCCAAGCTGGAAGCGGCCCTCGACGAGGTTGATGGCCAGGCCCTCGATCTTGGTCTGGCCGGAGAGCCAGAAGGTCGCGGCCAGCGAGAAGCGTGCAAGCGCGGCGACCAGCGTGTGCGGCAGGCGGCCGAGTTGGGCGCACAGCGGATGCCACCAGCGGGCGAGTAGACCGGGGCTGGACGGACTGGGCAGGGCCCCAGGCGCGGTGGCCATGGGGGTGACGGGCGCAGTGTGGTTCATGGCAGTGGGTCCTCTGGTTCCTCTGGGTCAGCCCGGGTCATGCCAGGCCGTGATGAGGCCCTGGCGCAGCAGCAAGGTCAGGCAGGCGGCGAGCGTGGCGGCTTCGCCCTCCTGGGTTTCTTCCGCATGGCGAGCGGCCTCGCCCAGGGTCTGCCCGCGGGCCAGGGCGGCCAGCACGGCCGCCTGCGCGGGTGGGAGGGGCAGGACCTGCAGCTCGTCGCCCTGGCGCAGCAGCAGCGCCGCCTCGCCCTGCTGGATGTCGAGGTCGGCCCACGCCCCCGCGCCCTGGTGCGCCGCCCAGAGCGATACGCAGGCCCAGCGCGACTGGTAGACCGCCGCGCCCGGGTGCCAGGTCAGCCGGGCAGCGCTCAGGCGATGCGGCTGCGCCAGGCGGGCGGCGATGGCCGATTCGGGCAGTGCGCTGGCGTCGGCGGCGTGGTACAGACGCACCCGCGCCCGCTCCAGCCGGGCCAGGTCGGCCAGCCAGGGCCAGGCGGCAGCGGGCGCGTAGCGCTCGATCCAGCCGGCCAGCTCGTCGCCCCAGTCGCTCAGCACCGGGCTGGCAGGTGGGTGGTCGCGGAGGAACTCGCGCGCGAGCACCTCGAAGGCGGTGGCACCGACGTGGGCACGCAGCACCGGAAAGGCCTCCCCCAGCGCCTCGCTGAGCCCGAGCACGACGTTGTTGCGGTGCAGGGCAAAGCGCTGGGCCGGATCGGAGCCGTTCCAGCTGCGCAGGCCGGTGGGTGCGCCGAGTTGCGGATCGAGCAGGGCCTGGGCCCAGGCGGCCTGGCTGCGCTGGACATCCTGAATGGCAGGTGTCATGCCGGCACCTCCACTTGCGGATGCGGATGCGGCTGTGGCCACACCTGCGGCTGGGCCACGTGACGCAGATCCCGGCGCGCACGGGCGGCCTCGGCTTCCAGGGCTTGCAGTGGAGGGACTTCGGCGTCGCGCTCGATCAGCGTGGGCACGGGCCGGCCGAGCCGGGCGAGCAGGCGCCGGTACAGGGACCAGACCGGGTCGGCCACGGCGCAGTCGTGGGTGTCGATCAGCAGCGGGTCGCCGAGGCTGTCCACCTCGCGGCGGTGGCCAGCGAGGTGGACCTCGCCGATGGCCTGTGGCGGCAGCGCGCCAAGCAGCTCCCAGGCGTCGCACCCCTGGTTGACCGCACTGACGTAGGCGTTGTTGACGTCCACCAGCAACCCGCAGCCGCTGCGGCGCTGCACCTCGGTGAGGAACGCCGCCTCGTCCATCGTGGAGGCATCGAACGCGACATAGCGGCTCGGGTTCTCCAGCAGCAGGCGCCGGCCCAGCCGCGTCTGCACCTGGTCGATGTGCTCGCACACGCGCTGCAGCGTGGCCCGGTGGTAGGGCAGCGGCAGCAGGTCGCCCAGGTACCGGCCGCCGTGGATGGACCAGGCCAGGTGCTCGGAGAACCACTGCGGCTCGAAGCGCTCCAGCAGCGCCTGCAGGCGCTCCAGGTGGGCCTCATCAAGCGGCCCCGGAGCACCGATCGACAGCCCCACACCGTGGATGGACAGCGGCCAGCGCGCGCGCAGCGCCTCCAGGTGGCGCAGGAAGGGGCCGCCGGCGACCATGTAGTTCTCGGCGTGGACCTCGAAGAAGTCCACCGCCGCCCCATCACGCAGGATCTGCGCGACGTGGACCGTCTTCAGGCCGATGCCGGCCAGCGGGGTGGGGGTGGCTTGCATGGCGCCATTCCGCTCACATGGCCGGGCGGCCTTCCTTGAATGCCATCGGCTGGCCGTGGCCGGTCGGCGAGTGGGGCGAGGCCATCTGTGCGCAGGTGCCGGCAGGCACGAACTTCCAGGCGTTGCCCTGGTGGTCCTTCTTGGCCGTGCCGGCGCAGGTGGTGCCGGCACCGGCGGCGCAGTCGTTCTGGCCCTTGAGGGCCACGCCGAAGCACTTTTCCTTGGCAACGTCCTTGCCGGCCTCCTGGGCGGCGGCTGGCGCCTGGGCGAGGGCCAGGGCAGCGCCCAGGGCCAGGGCGAGCGTGGTGGCGGTGGCGGCAGCGGTGGCAGTGTGGCGGGCAGAGGTCATCGCGGTTCTCCAATCGGGTCAGGAACAGGTACAGGTAGAGGCCCGGCCGTGTGGCGGGCCGGTGGGGGCGTGAACGCCGCTGCAGCGCAGCGGGTTCCACCTGCCAAGTCGCTTGGGAGCGGGATGTGGTTACAGCGCGCCGCAAGAAAAATCGCCGGGCCCCCATGCGGCGCAGCAGCGTCGACTGCGCCGTCACGGTTCGGCGCCACGGGCTGTCGCGGTTCCGACAATTCCCACATCGCGCCCCAGTGCGTGACCGGGAAGACAACTCCCTTCCACATCAGCGCCTTGCGATTGATTCAGGGTGACCCGGCCTTCGCCTGCCTGCGGAGCCGCTGCCTGACGCAGGCCCTGCACCACATCGACAAGGCCGGTGCCGTGGTGCCCGCCAAGGCGCTGGTGAAATTCCGCCCCCGCCCCAGGAAGCCCTCACTGGCTTTTGCCAGCCCCGTCTGTGATAGTTTGCACAGGACGGCGGATTGCCTGGAGCTTGAGATGGCGGATTCATCAGCGAAGACACCGTGGCACCTGTGGCTGGTGGGCACGGTCGCCGTGCTGTTCAACGCCATCGGCGTATTCGACTTCGTGATGAACCAGGTGCAGGGTGCCGACTACCTGGTCAGTGCCGGCATGACGCCCGAGCAGGTCGCCCACTACCGGCAGATGCCGGGTTGGATGATGGTCGTCTGGGCGGTCGGTGTCTTCGGTGCCTTCCTGGCGTCCGTCCTGCTGCTGCTGCGCCGCCAGCCGGCGTTCCCCGTCTTTGTCCTGTCGCTGGCGGCCTTCCTGGTCAGCCTGCTCTACAGCTACGTCCTCACCAACGGCGGCGCACTGATGGGCCTGCAGGGCGCGGTCACCAGTGCCGTCATCGCCGGGCTGCTGGTCCTGTTCAGCGTGTACGCGCGGTCCATGAGCCTGCGGGGCATCCTGCGCTGACGGGCCCCGCCCCGGCTGACCCGGTGGCAGCGCGTCGGCCGGCAACCTGGCTGGCGCCAGGTTGAACTGCCGGCCGGCCGATTTGACCGCCTCAGGTCACCGCAGGAAACCGGCGAAGAAGGCGGCCAGCTCGTCGAAGGCGTCCAGCGGCAGGATGTGCGCGGTGTACTGGTCCGGGCGGACCACCACCATGCAGCCGCTGTCGCGGTTGATGCCGCGCAGGTCGAAGATGTCGCCGGCGCCCTTGTGGTCGACGCAGAAGACCTTCTCGTGGTCCTGCAGGCCGAGCTTGCCGGTCTTCGGCTTGAGCAGCGAGGGCATGTTCTCGTAGGCCAGCTGGTCGAAGGTCTGCTGGAACACGGCGCGCAAATCGATCACCGCATCGATGTCTTCACCGGGGCGGGTGTACTTGACCACCGGGGAGGCCGGGTTCGTCTCCAGCCAGTCGGCCAGCCGGTGGATCGCCGAGCCCGGCGCCGAGCTATCCGCCTTGCCCGCGAAGGCGTAGAGGCGCCAGCGGGCGTCGGCCTCGGCGACGTGGCCGAGCTGCATCGGCTTGGCGTCCGACAGGCGCACCACCGGCGCCGAGTGGAAGCGGCGGCCGATCTCCTCGCCCTTGGCGAGCGCCTGGTGGGTGCCAGCGCCGAAGAGGTAGGAGGTGTCGTACTTGACCGCCGTGCCGCCGGTGAACTCCAGGTTCGCCTTGAACTGGCGGATGATGCGCGGCTCTTCCCGGCCTTCGCGCTCGGCCCGGGTGGTGGGCGCGGACATGATGCGCGCCCACTCGTGGTCGGTCTCGACCAGGCGCTTGGCCTCGGTCAGGCGCTCCTTCGAGTAGCTGCGCAGCAGGCTGGCGTCGGCGCGGCCCTGCAGCACGTGCACCAGCTTCCAGCCGAGGTTGAAGGTGTCCTGCATCGACACGTTCATGCCCTGGCCGGCCTTGGGCGAGTGGGTGTGGCAGGCGTCACCGGCGGTGAAGACGCGCGGGTCGCGGTCACCCTCCGGGCCTACGTCGTCGAACTTGTCGGTGATGCTGTGGCCGATGTCATAGATCGACCACCAGACGATCTCCTTCACGTCGATCGAGTACGGGCGGATGATGCGGTTGGCCGCCGCGATCATGTCGTCCTGCGTGAACTTGCGGCTGGCGGCCTTCTCGCCGTCCTTGAGCTTGTCGAGCTCCACGTACATGCGGAACACGTAACCACCCTCGCGCGGCAGGATCAGCACGTTGCCCTCGTTGGCCGAGGAGATCAGGCACTTCTGCCGCACGTCCGGGAAGTCGGTGTTGGCCAGGATGTCCATCACGCCCCAGGCCTGGTGCGCGGCGTCACCATGCAGTTCGCCGCCGATGGACTTGCGCACCGCGGAGTGCGCGCCGTCGCAGCCGACCACGTAGTTGGCGCGCACCGTGCGGGTGGCCCACCAGTTCACGCCGCTGGCGTCCTTGAGCGTCACGGTCACCGGGTGGTCGTCGGTGGTCGCATCCACCGTCAGGCTCACGATCTCCCAGCTGTAGTCGGGCTCCAGGCGCGACGGCGAGTTCTTCATCACCTCCAGGAAGAGCTCATGCAGCCGCGCCTGGTTGATCAGGATGTGCGGCATCTCCGAGCTGTCATCCGCCACGTCCTGCACCCGGCCCACGCGCTTGATATGCTCGGGGTTGGCCGGGTCGGGCATCCAGAAGTTGGTCTGGTTGACCCAGTAGGTTTCGCGCTTGACCTTGTCGGCAAAACCGAAGGCCTGGAACATCTCCATCGTGCGCGTGTTGATGCCGTCGGCCTTGCCCTTGATGATGTTGGTGGGCATGCGCTCCACGATCATCGTCTCGATCTCGGGGAACTGCGCCAGCTGCGCAGCCAGGCACAGGCCGGCCGGGCCGGTGCCGGCGATCAGCACATCCACCTGCTCGGGCAGCGGCTCGTTGATGCCGCGGTTGCGCCGGTTGGGGGCTGCTTCCTTCACGTCCGGGTTGCCGCCGCGGAAGCCATTCTTGTAGAACTGCATCACCTGTCTCCTGGGGTTGAACAGCGCCATCGACCACACTCCGGCGCGCCAGCAAATCATACCGATGCATATAATCAGCGTCAATACGATATGTATGCTGATTGTTTCCCGCCGGAACCGGCTGGCCTGATCGGCGTTGGCCCTTCAAACGGAGCACATGGATGGACTCACTCGACATGGCCGGGCACCTGATCCGCCGCCTGCATCAGCAGTCCACCCAGAACTTCGTCCAGCGCACCCAGGCGGCCGGCTTCGACCTGACGCCCATCCAGTTCGCGGCCCTGGACACCATCCACGCCCACCCGGCCACGGACCAGGCGCGCGTCGCCGAGACGATTGCCTACGACCGGGCCACCATCGGCGGCGTGATCGACCGGCTGGAGCACAAGGGCTGGATCCTCCGCATCGTCAGCGAGCGGGACCGCCGGGCACGCGAGCTGTCGCTGACCGCCGAGGGCGAGCGCGTCCGTACCGCCCTGCTGCCGATCGTGCAGGACCTGCAGGACGACATCCTCCAGCCCCTGAGCAACGCCGACCGCGCCTGCTTCCTCAGGCTGGCTCGCCAGCTGGTGCGGGAGTAGCGGGATCTGGGTGGCACCTTGGGGGCGGTGGGCGGGCCTGACGACCCTTGCGCAGGTCACCGATGGAAACGAAGGCAGTGGAGGAAGAAGACATCGCAGGCTCCGGTCGTTTCACCGCGGCGGCCCGGGCCGGCCACCACAGCGAGTTGGGCGTTGCGATCTCCACTGCGAGACGCGTGCCAACCTCCGGAACCTGAAAAATATCTACCGAATCAAGGACCTGGCGCTTCTGGACGAATTCCGCCGGACCGCCTCGGATGTCCGGACCCCGACAAATGCGACAGTGGGCCCCGTCAGCCCAGGTCCATCGCCACCGACTTCAGCTCGGTATAGCTCTCCACCCCTTCGCGGCCGTTCTCGCGGCCCCAACCGGAGAGCTTGACGCCGCCGAAGGGCATCGCGAAATCAGGCGCCACCGCGGCGTTGACGCGCACCACGCCGCTGCGGATCTTGCGCACCAGGCGGTGGGCGCGGCCGAGGTCGCGGGTCCATATCGAGGCCGACAGCCCGTAGGCGCTGTCGTTGCCCCGGGCGGCGAGCTGCTCGACCGTTTCCTCGTCGTCGAAGACGAAGGTGCTGAGCACCGGGCCGAAGATCTCCTCGCGCACCATCGTCATGTCGGCGCGGGTGTTCACCATCACGGTCGGCTGGACGAAGAAGCCGGGGCCGTCCAGCGCCGCGCCGCCGGCCAGGACCTCGGCGCCCTGTTCGCGCCCGCCGTCGATATAGGCCAGCACACGTTCCCGTTGGCGTGCGGAGATCAGCGGGCCCATCTCGGCGTCGGGCGCCAGGCCAGGGGCGACACGCAGGCGGCGGGCGCGCTCGGCAATGCCTTCGAAGACGCGGTCGGCCACCGCGCGGTGCACGAACAGCCGCGAACCCGCCGCGCAGACCTGGCCGCTGTTGGCGAAGATGCCGCGCGCTGCGGCGTCGGTGGCGCGCTCCAGGTCGGCGTCGGCAAAGATGAAGACGGGGCTCTTGCCACCCAGTTCCAGCGACAGGCGCTTGAGGTTGCCGGCGGCCGAGGCCAGGATGCGCTGGCCCACCGCGGTGGAGCCGGTGAAGGAGATCTTGTCCACGCCGGGGTGGTCCACCAGGGCCTGCCCGGCTGTCGTGCCCAGGCCGGTGACGATGTTGACCACGCCGGGTGGAAAGCCGGCCTCGATGACCAGCTCACCCAGGCGCACCGCCGTCAGTGGCGTCAGCTCGGCGGGCTTGAGCAGCACGGTGCAGCCCGCGGCGAGCGCCGGGGCGATCTTGCCCACCGCCATCGGCAGCGGCACGTTCCAGGGCACGATCAGGCCGGCCACGCCCACCGGCTCGCGCAGGGTGTAGGCATGCCAATGGCCGGGCAGCGACACGTCGCGCGTCGCGCCTTCCAGCTTGGTGGCCCAGCCGGCGTGGTAGCGCAGGCTTTCCGCGGACAGGCCGACGTCGAACATCCGGGCGATCTTCAGCGGCTTGCCGGTATTGAGCACCTCCAGCAGGGCCAGCTCGTCGGCATGGGCGTCGATCAGCTCGGCCAGCCGCCACAGCAGGCGCTGGCGGCCGGCGGGCGGCATCTTCGACCAGGGGCCGGACTCGAAGGCGCGGCGCGCGGCAGCCACGGCGGCGTCGATGTCGGCCGCCTCGCCCGCCGCGGCCTGCGCGAAGACCTCGCCGGTGCTGGGATTGGTGACGGGCAGCGTGGCGCCGCTGGCGGCGTCGTGCCACTGGCCGTCGATCAGGCAACGCAGCGGGCGGTTGAGCAGGTCAGGCATCGTCATCACAGCTCCTGGCATTCGCCCCCCTTTGAAAAAGGGGGGTTGGGGGGATTTGCGGTCGGCGAGAGGGGAGAAATCCCCCCCGACCCCCCTTTCTCAAAGGGGGGAGGAAGGCAGATTGGCGGGTGGCAGGCTGCGGCCGAGGATCAGGTCAGCGGCCTTCTCCCCGATCATCAGCGTGGCCGCGTTGGTGTTGCCGCCAACGATGCTGGGCATCACCGACGCATCCACCACGCGCAGCCCGGCCACGCCGTGAACGCGCAGTTGCGGGTCGACCACCGCGCCCGGGCTCCTGGCCAGGTCACCCATCGCGCAGGTGCCCACCGGGTGGTGGGTGATGCCGCCGAGCTGGCGGATGGCGGCGTCGAGCGCCTCGTCGCTGTCCAGGCCTGCGCCGGGAATGGTCTCGCGGTCAATCAGCGCGGCCTGCGGCAGCTGGCGGTAGATGGCGCGGGCGGCGCGGAGGCCCTCGCGCATGCTGACGAGGTCGTCCGGGTGGCTGAAGAGGTTCAGCGCGATGCGCGGTGCGTCCGCCGGGTCGGGCGAGCGCAGGCTCACGCGCCCGCGGCTCTTGGCGTAGAGCTGGCAGACGGTGATGTAGAAGCAATGCTCCTGCTCGTTCACCACGCCCGGGAACCACAGGCGCGCGTCGATGCGCACCGGGTTGCACAGCAGCTGGATGTCCGGGCGGTCGAGCTGCGGCTGGCTCTTCAGCAGCACGGTGCCCGAGCAGATCTGCGTCGCGAACGGCCCCGAACCGGTGAAGGCCCAGCGCAGCACGTTCATCACGGCGCGGTCAAAGCGCAGCTGGCTCAGGAAGGTCACCGGCGCATTGGCGCGGAACTGCAGCGGCATGCGCGGGTGCTCGATCAGGTTGGCACCCACGCCGCTCAGGTCCCGCTGTACCGAAATGCCCAGCGCCTGCAGCTCAGCCGCGGGGCCGATGCCCGAGAGCATCAGCAGCTGGGGTGAGCCGTAGGCGCCGCCGCAGAGGATCACCTCGCGGGCCGCACGCAGGCGCCGGCGCTGGCCGTCCTGCAGGAATTCCACCCCCACCGCCCGGCCGCCTTCGAAGATCACACGCTGCACCTGGGCGTGGCTGAAGGTCTGCAGATGGGGCCGCTGCAGCGCCGGGTGCAGGTAGGCGCGCGCGCTGCTGTGGCGCCGGCCGCGCCGGTCGATGGCCACCTCGCCGCGGGCGATGCCGTCGTGGTGCTCGCCGTCGTAGTCGTCGTTGGCGCGGTGGCCGGCGCGCTCGGCCGCCTCACGCAGCGGCTCGGCCAGCAGGCGGCGGGTGTCCACCGGGTTGACCTGCAGCGGGCCGTCGCCGCCGTGGTAGGGGCCGTTGCCGCGCCAGCTCGTCTCGCTGCGGCGGAAGTAGGGCAGCACCTCGGCATAGCTCCAGCCGCTGCAGCCGGCGGCCGCCCAGTCGTCGAAATCCCGCCGGTGGCCGCGGATGTGGAACATGCCGTTGATCGACGAAGAGCCGCCCCAGAGGCGCCCGCGCGGGATGGGGATGCGCCGGCCGTTCATCGCCGGCTCGGGCTCGCTCTGGAACTGCCAGGTCAGCGCCGGGTTCTGCAGCGCCTTCAGGAAGCCCATCGGCATGCGCACGTACGGGTGCCGGTCCGGGCCGCCGGCCTCAACCAGCGCCACGCGGTGGGCGGGGTCGGCGCTCAGGCGGTTGGCCAGCACGCAGCCGGCGGTGCCGGCGCCGACGATGACGAAGTCGGCTTCGGCGTCCCAGCGGGTCGGGTCAGCGGAGGTGGGCATGGTGGACCTGATGGATCTGGCAAGAACGGGTCAGCGACCCTGGAACACGGGCGGGCGCTTCTCGGCCCAGGCACGGGCGCCCTCCTTCAGGTCCTCGGAGGCGGCGGCGCGGGCGATGTCGGCCGCCGCCTCGGCCACGTCGAGCGTGCCGCGGGCCAGCCGGTTGAGGTTCTTCTTCATCGCCAGCAGGGCCAGCGGCGCCAAGCCGGCCAGCTGGGTGCAGAAGGCCTCCACCTCGTAGGCCAGCTCGGCAGCGGGAACCACCCGGTCCAGCATGCCGGTGGCGAGCATGGCCGGGGCGTCGAAGGTCTCGGCGGTCAGCATCACGCGCTTGGCGGCCTGCAGGCCCAGCCGCGCCACGTAACGCTCCAGGCCGCCCAGGTAGTAGTGCAGCCCCAGGCGGGCCGCCGGCACGCGCCATTCGCTGGCCGGCGTGCCGAGGCGGAAGTCGCAGGCCAGCGCCAGGTCGGTGGCGCCGCCGTAGATGCCGCCCTGGATCGCTGCCACCGTCACCGGCCGGGCGTTCTCCAGCGCCTCGGCCAGCGCCTCGAAGCGCGCGCCGGCGGCCTCGCCCCCGCCGTCGACGCGGGCGATGTTGAAGCCGCTGCAGAAGTGCCGGCCCTCGGCCTGCAGCCGCAGCACCAGCACCTCGTCGCGGGCGTTGACGGTGGCCAGGTGCTCGCCCAGCGCGGCGAGGTCCTCCAGCTCCAGGCGGTTGGCTACCTTGGGGCGGCGCAGCGTGATCGTGGCGATGTGGCCGTCGATGGCCAGCGACGGCAGGCCGGCCGCGATGTCCAGCGATACAGCAGAGTCAGCGCCAGCCATAGACGTCCAAGGTCGATTCGCCAGCGCGCAGGCGGGCCAGGATGGCGGCCTCGTCGGCCTCGCGCTTCACCGACTTCTCGATCACCTCGGCCGCCCGCTCTCGCGGGATCGCCACCACGCCATCGGCATCACCCACGATCAGGTCGCCACCGTCGACGGTGACCTCACCCAGGCGGATCGGGTGGTTGATCCAGCCGGGTGCGCCGAAGTCCTTGCCGGTGCCGCGGATGCACAGGCCGCGGGCGAACACCGGGAAGCCCATCGCCGCCAGCAGCGCCGCATCACGCACGCAGCCGTCGATCACCAGGCCGGCCAAGCCGCGCGCCTGCGCCATCGTGGCCATGATCTCGCCCCAGTAGCCGTGCTCGTGCACGCCGCTGGCGTAGACCACCATCACGTCGCCGGGGCGAGCCACGTCCAGCGCGCGGTGCAGCCAGAGGTTGTCGCCGCCGGGCGAGTGCACCGTCAGCGCCGCGCCGCACACGCGCATGCCCGGGGCGATGGGCTTCAACGCGGAAGGCAGCGCGCCGATCTTGCCGCCCGCCTCGTGCAGGGTGGCGGTGGGCAGCGTGCGTGCCGCCGCCACGAGGTCCTCACCGACCCGCGGCGCGTCGGCGCGGGTGGTCGAATGCCAGTCGAAACGCAGGCTCATCATCCCTCCTGGCGGGTCTGCAACTGGTGGTACTTGAACTGCTTGCGCGCCTCGTCCAGCCGCATGCCGCCGCGCACCGCGTTGCGGATGGCTTCTTCCGCCACCTCGATGGCCTCGGCGGTGTCCAGCACCGCGGACTCATGCTCCTTGGGGATCACGAGCACGCCGTCGGCATCCCCGCGCACGATGTCGCCGGGTGCCACGCGGGCGTCGCCGATGTTCACCGGCACCCCCGTGGCTTCCACCTGCACGCGGTCCTTGCCGGTGCGCATCCAGTGGTCCTTGCTGAAGATGGGGTAGCCGAGCTGGCGGCACAGCGCGGTATCGCGGCACACGCCGTCGATCAGCGTGCCGGCGATGCCGCGGCGGTGGGCGATCTCGGTGAGGATGTCGCCCCAAACGGTGGCGTTGTCGCGCCCGCCGTTGTCGAGCACCACGATGCTGCCGGGCGGCACGTCGTCGATGTAGTCGCCCACCGTGCCGCAGGGCTTGCCAGCCGGGCCGTAGAGCAGCGTCCAGGCGCGGCCCGTCATCCGGAAGTTCACGTCGCGCGGCTTGATGCGGTAGCACTGGCCGGCAATACCGAGCTTGTCCAGCGCGTCGGAGAGGGTGGCGGTGTCGAGCTTGGCGGCACGCGCCACGTTGGGGTCCAAGGGTTCGCTCATGGTCATCCGTTCTTCAGCATGTGTTCGTAGTTGCCGCCCATCACGGTGCCGATCGGCGTCCCGCCAAGGATCGCCTTGGCCATCGCCGCCTCCTTGGCCACGATCTGCTCGGCGGCGTCCAGCACGCGCTCGATGTCGGCCGCAGCGATGACGATCACCGCGCTGCGGTCGGCCAGCAGGTAGTCGCCGGGGTGCACCGTGGCCTGGCCGCCGGCCAGCGCATCGCCGATCACCACCGGCACCTGGGTGCCCAGCTCGACCACCCGGCCGCGGGCGGTGCGGGAGGTGAGGCTGCGTGCATAGATCGGAAGTTCGTAGGCGATGGCCTCATCGACATCGCGCAGCGGGCCGTCGGCCACCACGCCAGCGATGCCGCGCACCTTGGCGCCCAGCGTCAGCAGGCCGCCCCAGCAGCCGGCCTCGACGCCACTCTTCTGCTCGACCACGATCAGGTCGTCGGCACCGGCCCGCTCGATGGCGGTGCAGCCCAGGTGCTTGGGCGGTCCCGGCGGTGGTGTGCCGGGGCCGACCTTCATCGTCACCGCCCGGCCGGCGATGCGGCTGGCGCCGCCGGGGCCGGCGCTGCGCAGCGGCAGGCCGGTGACGGCGCCTTGCAGGCCGAGTTTGTCGAGGGCGTCGGAGACCGCGCAGGCATCGAGCCGACGCAGGCGCTTCACGAGCCCCTCGACCGCCGGGTACGTCGGCCGATCCCCCGAGGGGATGCGGTCCGGCTTGGGAGCGGCCCGGCGCTCGGACCGCTCTTCGTTCTGGATCGACATGTCGTGCTACTCCAGGGTTTTCCAACTGGCAAACGCCAGCCCGGTGCCGGTCAGCGCCGGGCTGCGGTAGGCGGGGATGTAGTCGACGTGTTCCAGCTCCAGCTCGCGCGCCAGCTCGCCCACCACCAGCCAGTTGCGGATCTCGCTGCTGCCGGCCTGCAGGCGCTTGGGGTCCAGCGCGGCCAGCGCGGCGCCGTCCTTATGGCGGATGGCGTCGAGCACCTGCTGGTCGAGTTCCTCGTCCACCACGAAGTGGCTCAGGCCACCGGAGGCAATCACGCCCACGCGCAGGTCCTGCGGCCAGGCGGCGATCAGCTCGCGCAGCGCCGCACCCAGCTGCACGCAGCGCCGCGGCGTGGGCTGGTTGGGCGGGTCGAAGGTGTTCAGGATCACCGGGATCACCGGGACCATGTGATCGGCGGGCACTGATCCCCCTTGCAGCAGGCGGCGGTGGATGAACTGGAAGGCGTGGCCCTCGAACTGGCCGGGCTCCAGCCCGTCGAGCGCGGCGATGTCGAAATCGCGGTCGCAGAGCTGGCGGATCAGCCACTGCGCCAGGTCGCTCTTGACCGGGTAGTCGCGGTCCACCTCGGGCTCGTGGCGCCACATGCGCGCCGACTTGACCCAGGCGTCCGATGGCGCCGCCGGCTCGCGCTTGGTGTTGCGGATCGTCTCGCCCCAGTAGATCGCGATCGCGGGGTTGTTCGTGGTGCGGAACAGCTCCGTCTGGTCGTCACCGACGATCAGCAGCACGTCCAGCCGCGCCGCGTGGATGCGCTCGCGCAGCGCGTCCATCGCCGCCTCGGCCTGGTCGTAGCGCTGGCTCATGATCTCCGGTGACGCCAGCGCCTCGGCGGCGCCGGGCGGTGTGGCAGCGAGCAGGCGCTCGTAGTCGGTCTTCTCGCCCTGCTTGTCAAAGAGGAAGGGGTTCTTGGGGTCGATGGCACGGAAGCCGTGCATCCAGTCCTCGCGCTGCGAGACCAGCATGATGCTGTGCGAGGCGCCAAAGGCGGCAACGAGTCGGGCCATGGAATGTCCTTTCTTTCAAACCACGACCGCAGCGCGCAGCTCGGCGATGCGGGCATCGTCGTAGCCCAGCTCGCGCAGGATCGCGTCGGTCTGGTCGCCCTGGTGCGGCGCCGGTGTTGGCTCGGCCTGGCGCGGGTTGCGCGACAGGCGGAAGGGCTGGCCCACCACCGACACCTCGCCGAGTTCGGGGTGCCGCATCGGCCAGGCGATGCCCAGGTGCTGCACCTGCGGGTCGGTGAAGACGTGGTCGACGCTGTGGATCGGGCCGCAGGGCACGCCGGCCGCCAGCAGCCGCTCGGTCCACTCGGCCGTGCTGCGCTTCAGGAAGGCCGCGCCGATCGCGCCGTTGACCCGCTCACGCTGTGCGCAGCGCTGCGGGTCGTTGCCCAGCTCGGGGTCGGCGGCCAGCTCAGGCACGTCGAGGGCCTCGCACAGGCGCCGCCACATGGTGTTGCCGATGGCGGCCAGGTTCAGGTAGCCGTCGGCCGTCTTGAACACGCCCGTGGGCACGGTCAGCGGGTGCTCGTTGCCGTGCTGCTGCGGCACCTTGCGGTCGATCAGCCACTGCGCGGCCTGGAAGTCCAGCATCGCGATCTGCGACTCCAGCAGCGAGGTCTGCACCCACTGGCCCTCGCCCGACACCTCGCGCTCCAGCAGCGCCGCGAGGATGCCCTGGGCGCAGAAGTGCCCGGCGCAGAGGTCCGCCAGCGGGATGCCCACCCGCATCGGCCCTTCGCCGGGCCGGCCGGTGACGCTCATCAGCCCGCCCATGCCCTGGGCGATGGAATCAAAGCCGGGCCAGTTCGCATAGGGCCCGTCCTGGCCGAAGCCGGAGATGCTGGCGTAGACCAGCCGGGGGTTGATGGCGCGCAACTGGTCCGGGCCGATGCCCAGGCGGTACTTGACGTCCGGGCGGTAGTTCTCGATGAACACGTCGGCCTGCCTGACCAGCGCATGCAGGATCGCCAGCCCCTCGGGCGCCTTCATGTTCAGCGTCAGGCTTTCCTTGTTGCGGTGCAGGTTCTCGTAGTCGGCGCGGTTGTGCTCGCGCCCGCCGATCATGTCGTCGCCGCCGGGCGCGCCGGGCGGGATCTCCAGCTTGATGACCCGCGCGCCCTGGTCGGCGAACACCCGCACCGCGGTGGGGCCGGCGCGCACGCGGGTGGCGTCGAGGATGGTGAAGCGCGACAGCGCACCGGTTCGCATCGGTTTCTCCCGGTTCATCGTTGTTCAGACGGGCGTGAACATCGGCACCGCCGGTCCACCCTCGCTGGGCGTGAAGACCACGCGCACCTTCTGGCCGATCTGGTACCGCGCGGCGTCGCCGCCGACCAGGTTGGTCAGCATCGTCGGCCCCTCGTCCAGCGTCACGTAGGCCAGCGTGTAGGCGGCCTCGCCCTGGCCCATCGTGCTGCAGGCGTAGACCGTGCCGGTGCCGGCGGCGTCCACCCATTCGGTGGCGTCGCTCAGGCAGTGCGGGCAGATATCGCGCGGGTAGTGGTGGAACTCGCCGCAGGCCGTGCAGCGCTTGACCAGCAGGCGGCCCGCGTCGGCGGCCTGCCAGTAGGCGGCGGTTTCGGCCTGGACCATGGGTTTCGGGATCTTCCGTGCCATCACACACGCTCCAGGATGAGGGTTCCGGCGGTGTGGCGCGACGCCAGCGCACCGCCGATGCCGTTGGCCAGCGCCCAGGTGCAGTCACGCACCTGTACGGCGGGGTGGGCCTCGCCGCGCAGCTGGCGCACCGCCTCGATCACCTTGGTGACGCCGCCGCGGTTGGCCGGGTGGTTGTTGCACAGGCCGCCGCCATCGGTGTTGAAGGGCAGGCGGCCCACGCCGGAGATCAGGCCGCCGTCCATCACGAAGCGCCCGCCCTCGCCCTTCTTGCAGAAGCCCAGGTCCTCCAGCTGCATCAGCACGGTGATCGTGAAGCTGTCGTAGAGCGAGGCGTACTGGATCTGCGCCGGCGTGATGCCGGCCTCCTCGAAGGCCCGCGGGCCGGACCAGGCCGCCGCCGACCAGGTCAGGTCGATGCGCCCGCCCATGCCGTGCTTGGGCGCCTCGCCGGTGCCGCGCACCATCACCAAAGGCCGCTTCAGCTGCCGGGCGATCTCCGGGCGGGCGACGATCAGCGCGCCGCCGCCGTCGCTCATCACGCAGCAGTCCAGGCGGTGCAGCGGGTCGCTGACCATCGGCGAGTTCACCACGTCGTCCACCGTCACCACCTTGCGCAGCATCGCGTTCGGGTTGTGCTGGGCATGGTGGGAGGCGGCCACCTTGATCCAGGCGAGCTGCTCGCTGGTGGTGCCGAACTCGTGCATGTGGCGCTGCGCCACCATGGCGTAGAGGTTCTGCGTCGAAGGGCCGTAGGGCAGCTCGAAGGCCAGCTCCGGGCAATCCGGGTCGGGCGGGCGCAGCGCCAGCGCGGGTTTGGCCGGCTTGCCGTCCTTGCCGGGGCCGGCGGCCGCAGCGCGGGCCTGCGCCTCGGCCATCGCCGCACGGGGCCGGCCGGCCAGGGTGATCAGCGCGACGTTGCAGCGCCCGGCGGCAATCGCCGCCGCGGCATGCGCCACATGCAGGATCGGTGCCGAACCGCCGCACTCGGTGCTGTCCACATGGCGCAGCTTCAACCCCAGGTACTCGGCCACCGTGGCGCTGCCCAGCCCCGGCGCATCCCCGGCGCAGAAGTAGCCGTCGATGTCGTCGCGGGTCAGCCCTGCATCCGCCAGGGCGCCCTTGGCCACGTCGGCGTGCAGGCGCAGCACCGAGAGGTTCTCGGCGTTGCGGGTCGGGTGCTCGTAGGCGCCGACGATGGCGGCCTTGCCGTTCAAGCTCATGCCAGGTCTCCGGTCACTGCGCCGGGGTGAAGCCCGATGCCTTGATCACCGGCCCCCAGTGCGCCAGCTCGGCCTTGAGCTGCTTGTCGGCCTCGGCGCCCGGGCGGTAGTCGGCGATCTGGGCGAAGCGATTCATCATCAGATCCTTCACCTCCGGCTGGGCGAGCACGTGCTTGAGCGCGCCCTGCATGCGATCGAGCTCGGCCTTGGGCAGCTTGGCCGGGCCCCAGAGGCCCATCCAGCCGTTGTCGCCGCCCGTGTCGAAGCCCTGCTCGGCCATGGTCGGCACGTCGGGCAGCAGCGGCGAGCGCTTCGGCGCATAAACGCCCACGTAGGTCAGCTTGCCGCTCTTGACGTGCTGCAGCGCATCGCCCGCCACCATGTTGCCGGTCAGGATCTGCCCACCCACCAGATCGGTGACCAGCGGGCCGTTGCCGCGGTAGGGCACCACCGTCATCTTCACGCCCGCCACCTTGGCGAACTGCAGGCCGTTGAAGTGCGTGTCACCGCCCTGCCCGGCCGTGCCGAAGGTGCCCTTGTCCGGGTTGGCCTTGAGCCAGGCAGCGTAGTCCTTGGCGTTCTTCACGCCGATGCCGGCGTTGACCACCATCGCCATCGGGTAGGAGTTGATCTGGGCCACCGAGGTGAAGTCGGTGGTCATGTCGTAGCCCAGCACGCTCACCGGGTAGGTCAGGTGCTGGAAGACGAAGGTGGCGTTGGGCGCGACCATGTAGGTCAGGCCATCCGGCGCGGCGTTCTTGACCGCCTGGGCGGCGATGCGCCCGCCCACGCCCGGCCGGTTCTCGACGATGACCTGCTGCTTGAGCAGCACCTGCAGCTTCTCGGCCAGCACGCGTGCCACGCTGTCGGACGCCCCGCCGGGCGGGAAGCCCACCAGCAGGCGGATGGGCTTGTCGCCCTGCGCCTGCACGCCCAGCGGCAGCGCCAGGCACAGGGTCGCGGCGGCCAGGCCGAGCAGGCTGCGGCGCAGGATCGGATGAGAGGTCATGGCGTGTCTCCTTCGTTCGTCTCAGGGGGTCAAATCAAGATCAGCAGCGGTCGGCCGCCGTGCGGCGTCGAACGCGGCCAGGTGAAAGGCGGCATCGCCGAACAGCAGGCCGTTGGCGATCAGCCGCTTCGCGTAGTGGCCGACGCGGCACTCGTCGGTCATGCCCATCGCCCCGTGCAGCTGGATGGCCGTCAGGCCGCACTGCCGGCCCAACTGGGCGGTGAGGGTCATGGCGGCCGAGACCAGGCGGGTGCGCTCGCTGGCGTCCTCGGCCTCCAGCGCCATCGCGGCCACGCAGGCCATCGACTTGAGCTGCTCCAGCGCCGTGGCCATGTCGGCCACCCGGTGCTGCAGTGCCTGGAACTTCGCCAGCGGCGCGCCGAACTGCCGGCGGGTCTTCAGGTGCTCGCAGGTCATGGCCAGCAGCGCCTCCAGCGCCCCGGCCGATTCGGCGCAGAGCGCGGCGTTGGCGCGCTCCACCGCGCGCTCCACCAGCGGCAGCGCGGCATCCAGCGGGCCGACGAGGCGGTCCGCCGCCAGCGACACGCCTTGCAGGTCGAGCTGGGCGGCACGGCGGCCGTCCAGCAGCGTGATCGGCCGGCGGGTCAGGCCGGGCGACGCGGCATCGATGGCGAACAGGCTCAGCCCGCTGCGGTCGCGGCGCTCGCCGTCGGTGCGCGCCACCACCAGCAGCAGGTCGGCCACGTCGCCACCCAGCACCAGCGCCTTGCGTCCGCTCAGGCTCCAGCCACCGTCGGCGGTCGGCTTCGCGCGGCTGCGCACATCGGCCAGGTCGTAGCGGGCCTCGGGCTCGGCACAGGCCAGCGCGACCTGCAGGCGGCCCGCGGCCAGTGCGGGCAGCCAGGCGCTGCGCTGCGCCGGGCTGCCGGCTTCGGCCAGCAGGGGCGCCATCAGCACCGCGTTGGACAGCCAGTTGCCGTTGGCCAATGCGCGGCCGAGCTGCTCGGCCGCCAGCATCGCGGCCTGCGGCCCCAGCGCGCTGCCGCCCAGCTCGGCGGGGATCTGCAGGCCCAGCAGGCCCAGCTCGGCCAGGGCGGCGTGGCGCTGGGCGGCCTGCGCGGGGGTCTCGGCGTTGCCACGCTCGGGCGCGGGGTACTCGCCCTCGCAGAAGCGCTGCACCGCGTCGCGCAGCGCCAGGTCGTCGTCGTTCAGGGAGAAATCCATACCTTGGCGCTCGGTCTTCTGGTCAATGGGCGGCCAGCACGGCCTGGGCGATCAGGTTGCGCTGCACCTCGTTGCTGCCGCCGTAGATCGACAGCTTGCGGGCGTCCAGGCAGTTGGCGGCCACGCTGGCCAGTTCGGGAGGCACCGGCGCCACCGGCGCGTCGTCGGCCGCATCGAGGAACTCCAGGAACTGCGCCTCGGCCGAGAAGGGCAGCGCGTCCGGCCCGGCGATGTCCAGCAGCGTCTCGTAGATGGCCTGGCGCAGCTCGGTGCCACGCACCTTGAGCATCGACGCCTCCACCTGCGGCACGCGGCTGCGCTGGCCGGGTGCGAGCAGGCGCAGCGCGGTGGCCTCCAGCGCGATCAGCTCGATCTCGAACTGCGCCAGCCGCGCCTGCAGCAGGGCGCGCAACAGGGCATCTTCGCCCAGCCCCTGCTGCCCGGCCAGCTGGCGTGCGCGCGCCAGCTGCTGCTTGCACGAGCCGATGCCGGCGATGCCGGTGCGCTCGTGGCCCAGCAGGTACTTGCCGCAGGTCCAGCCCTGGTTCAGCTCGCCGACCAGGTTCTCGACCGGCACGCGCACGTTGTCGAGGAAGCACTCGTTCAGGTCGGTGCCGCCTTCGAGCATGCGGATCGGCCGCACCGTCAAGCCGGGCGACGTCATGTCGATCAGCAGGAAGCTGATGCCCTCCTGCGGCTTGGCGGCGTTCGGGTCCGTCCTGACCAGGGCGAACATCATCGAGCACCACTGCGCGTAGGAGGTCCAGACCTTGTGGCCGTTGACGACGAAGTGCCGGCCGTCCGGCTCCAGCACGGCGGTGGTGCGCAGCGAGGCCAGGTCCGAGCCCGAGCCCGGCTCCGAAAAGCCCTGCGCCCACCAGGTGCGGCTGGCGCGGATGTCGGGCAGGTAGCGGGCCTTCTGCTCGGGCGTGCCGAAGGCGATCAGCACCGGCCCCAGCATCTGGATGCCGCTGGCGATGATGCGCGGCGCCCCGCCCAGCAGGCACTCCTCGTCGAAGATGAAGCGCTGCAGGTGCGTCCAGCCCGGGCCGCCATGCTCGGGCGGCCAGCCCGGCGTGAGCCAGCCGCGCGCCTCCAGCCGGTTGAACCAGGTGACGTAGTCGGCCTGCTCCAGGCGCAGGCCGAGCTCCACCTTGCGGCGGATGTCGCCGGGCAGCTGCTCACGCACGAAGCTGCGCACGGCCTGGCGGAAGGCCTCATCGGCCGCACTGAATGCCAGCTTCATGCGGATGCTCCCTGCGCCGGGCCGACCACGATCAGCGCATCCAGCGCCAGCACGCGGTCGGGGTAGGCCACCAGCGGGTTGACGTCGATCTCGGCGATGGCCGGGTTGGCCCGCATCAGGGCACCGAGGGTGGCCACGACGTGGGCGATGGCCGCCACGTCCACCCCGGTCGCGCCGCGGATGCCTGCCAGCATCGGCGCGGCCTTCAGGCGCTGCAGCTCCGCGACGATGTCGGGCTCGGCCAGGTCGGGGGGGATCAGGCGCACATCACGGAGCGCCTCGATCCACACCCCACCCAAGCCGACCAGGACGACCGGGCCCCACGCCGGGTCGTTCCTGGCCCCCACCACGAGCTCCAGGCCCCTGGATCCCATCGCCTCGACGAGCACACCGTCCAGGCCACTGCCCGGGACACCACCCAGGGTGAGATCGGGGCGGTGTGTCGCCAGGTTGTCCATCAGCGTCACCCAGCCGGCACGCAACGCGGCGGCATCCGCCAGCCCCACGATCACGCCGCCCACGTCGCTCTTGTGCGGCAGGCTGCTGGCCTGCGCCTTGATCACCACCGGCCAGCCCAGGCCCTCGGCGATGGCCACCGCCTCGTCCGCCGTGCGCGCCAGGCTGCCGTGTGGCACCGCGATGCCGGCCGAGTTGAGCCAGGCCTTGCCCTGGTATTCGGGATAGATGCCATTGGCCGGCGCAGGCCCGGGCAGTCCGGCATCAGGCAAGGGCCGAGCGGCGAATTCATCCGTCCGCGCGGCGCGCTCCAGCGCCTCGGCGTACTGCGCCACCCGTTTGAGCGCCCGCAGCGCGCGGTCGGCCGAGCGGAAGAACGGCACGCCGCTGGCACGGATGGCCTCCAGGAAGAAGGGTTCCACCGGGCCGGCGTCACCGGTCAGCACCAGCACCGCCGGCTTGGGGCAGCGGCCCAGCGCCGGCACGATGTGATCGGCCTTGTCGCGCTGGGCCATCACCGGCCCCACGGGGATGCACAACACCACGCTGCCGACGGCGGGGTCGGCCGCCATCGTGTGCACCAGCTCGCCGATCAGGCCAGGCTGGCGCACGCCGATGGTGGTGTAGTCCAGCGGGTTCTCGGCCACCGCGTAGCTGGGCAGCTTCTCGGCCAGTGCCTGCACGGTGGGCGCGCCCAGCGCCGGCAGGTCCAGCCCGATGCCGTCGGCCAGGTCCAGCGCGATGTTCTTCATCGCCCCCGAGCCCGTCACGAAGGCCGCGCCACCCGCCGCCGGGCGGGGGTGGCTGAGCAGCACCGCGGTGGTGTCGAAGAGCTCGTCGAGCGTGTCGACCACCACCACCGCCTCGCGCTGCAGCAGCACGCTGGCGCTGGCATGGTCGCCCGCCAGCGCGCCAGTGTGCGAGGCGGCGGCATGGCGGGCGCGCTCGCTGCGCCCGGGCATCAGCAGCACGATGGGCTTGCCCAGCTCGCGGGCCCGGCGCGCCAGACTCAGGAACAGCCGCGGGCGGCGGACCTGCTCGGCATAGACCGCGATGACCCGGGTGGCCGCGTCATCCAGGTAGGCGGCCAGCACGTCCTCGACGCCCACCGAGGCCTCGTTGCCGGTGGAGAACTGGCAGGTCAGCGGCAGACCACGGCCGGTGAAGGCATCGCGCAGCGTGGCGGCCATGAAGCCGCTCTGCGCGATGATGCCGATGCCACCGTGCCCAGCCTCGGCGGCACGGTAGGCGTCGCGCTCCAGCAGCTCGAAGGTCACCGGCACGCCGGCCGCGAAGTGGGTGAAGCCCATGCAGTTGGGGCCGATGAGGAGCATGCCGGCGGCCTCGGCCACCGCGGCCAGTTCGGCCTGCTTCGCCCGGCCTTCGTCGCCCGTCTCCGCATAACCAGAGGCGAACAACACCGCCGCATGGCAGTGCCGCGCCCCCAAGCTGCGCACGGCGTCGAGCACGCCCGCCTCGGGAATGGCCAGCACCGCCAGGTCGATGCCCTCGGGCAGCTCGTCCACTGTCTTCACGCAGGCCCGCCCACCGATCTCCGCACTGCTGCGGCTGACCAGGTGCAGCGCACCGGCAAAACCGAAGCGCTCCACGTTGGCGAGCACGAAGCCGCCAAAGGACCGCGGGTCGGCCGACGCACCCACCAGGGCGATGGAACGGGGCTGCAGCACCCGGCCCAGCGGGCGGGCGGCGTCCGGCATCCGGGCCGGCACAGGACTTGTATTGTTCGCCATGGGACGAAGTCTGGCATACACAAATGCCATGATCAACACACCAGAAATTCTGCAAAGGCATCCAGATACCGGTGTTTACCCGTGGGCATTTCGGGTGAAACGCGGGTTAACCCGCGGGTTTTCGCCCACTCAGGCGATCATCTCGATCCCAATAAGCCCGGATTCAGCCCATTTCAGGCCAGTCATCCGCATGCTCATGACTTTCCCTAGGTATGCCACAAATGATGTTTGGTATTCTTTAGACCTCGCTTCCAGGAACACCCATGCCAAACCCCCCGTCGAACGAACCGCCCGACGCCGCCGAGGGCGAGCTGACCTCCGATGACACCCGCCCCCGCCCCGGGGGTCGCGCGGCCGACATCCGGGCCACTCTGCAGGACGAGATCGAGTCGGGTAAGTTGCCCCCCGGCGCCGCGCTGGACGAGCGGGCGCTGGCCGCGCGCTTCGAGGTCAGCCGCACCCCCGTGCGCGAGGCGCTCCAGCAGCTGGCCGCCCGCCATCTGGTGCGCATCGCGCCGCGCCAGGGGGTGACGGTGGCGCGGCTGTCCATCGGCAAGGTGCGGGCGATGCTGGAGTTCATCTCCGAGCTGGAGGCCCTGGCGGCCAAGCTGGCCGCGCGCCGGGTCGACGACGAACTCAGCCGCCGCCTGGACGACACCCTGGCGCGCTGCCAGGAGGCGGCCGTCAGCGGTGGCACCGCCGAGTACACCCTGGCCAACGCGCTGTTCCACGAGGCCATCTACGCCGGCAGCCGCAACGAGTACCTGGCCGAGCAGATCCGCCACGCGCGCCGGCGCATCCAGCGCTACCGCGTCAAGGACTTCCAGAACAAGCAGCAGATCGCCCGCTCGCTGCAGGATCACCTGAAGATTGCCCGCGCCATCCAGTCCGGCGACGAGGCTGGCGCCTGGCAGGCCATGCACCTGCACGTGCCGGTGGGCTCCTCGGGCTTTTCCGAGTTCCTGGCCACCGTGCCGATGAGCTTCTTCGATGCCGAATCCGGAGACCCCGCATGACCCACCCCAAGCGTCCCAAGCGCTCCCTGCAGGTCCCGAACGTCGGCCACAAGGCGCCCATCCCTCTGGGTGCCCGCGTCGGCAACCTGATCTGCTCCTCGGGCATCGCCGGCAAGGACCCGGCCAGCGGCGCCCTGCCCGCCGACGCCGCCACGCAGGCAGCGCACGCCTTCACCAACCTGCGCGCCCTGCTGGCGGCGGGGGGTGCGTCGCTGGACGACGTCGTGCGCCTGAGCATCACGGTGAAGGACGACTCGGTGCGCGAGGCGGTCAACGCCCACTGGCTCGCCGCCTTCCCCGACCCCGACGACCGCCCGGCGCGCCACATCGGCGTGCACGACCTGCAGCACGGCATGTGGCTGCAGCTCGAAGTCCTGGCCATGGTCCAAAGCTGAACCGCTCGCATTCGCTTCGAAAGGATTCCCCTTGATCATCGATTCCCACGCCCACGTGGTGATGCCGCCGCAGAGCCTGAAGTTCATGTCCGAGCTGGTCGGCGGCCGCGGCAACCCCTCGGTCGACCCGAAGATCCCCGACGAGGCCATCCACAAGGTGGCCACCGAGGTGGTCAAGATCATGGACAGCGTCGGCACCGACCTGCAGTTCATCTCGCCGCGCCCCTACCTGCAGATGCACTCGGTCAAGCCGGCCAAGGTCAGCGAGATCTGGGCGCGCCACTGCAACGACGTGATCGCCCGCGTGGTGGCCTGCTACCCGGACCGCTTCCGTGGCGTCGCCGGCCTGCCGCAGTTCATGCACGAGAGCCCGGCCGAGCGCTGCGTGGCCGAGCTGGAGCGCTGCGTCGAGCAGCTGGGATTCGTCGGTTGCCTGATCAACCCGGACCCCACCGAGGGCAGCGAACTGCCGCCGCCCGGCCTGGGCGATCCGTTCTGGCACCCGCTGTACGCGGCGATGGAGCGGTTGCAGGTGCCCGGCCTGATCCACTCGGCCGGCAGCTGCACGCCGCGCGAGAGCTACACCCTCAAGTTCATCAACGAGGAGAGCATCGCGGTGATCTCGCTGATCGACAGCGACACCTTCCAGAAATTCCCCAACCTGAAGATCGTCGTGGCCCACGCCGGTGGCGCGATCCCCTACCAGATGGGGCGCTTTCGCAGCTGGAGCGTGCGCCGTGGCGAGAAGGTGAGCTTCGACGAGCAGCTGCGCAAGCTCTACTTCGACACCTGCAACTACAGCCAGGACTCGATCGAGCTGCTGTTGAAGGTGGCCGGGGTGAAGAACGTGCTCTTCGGCACCGAGAAGCCCGGCACCGGCAGCGCGCGCGACCCGATCAGCGGGCGCGACTACGACGACATGAAGCCGGTGATCGAGAACATCGGCTGGCTGTCGGCCGACGACCGCGCCGACATCTTCGACTGCAACTGCCGCCGCGTGTACCCGCGCGCCTTCCGCAACTACACCGATCCGTCCTGAGCTGCGTTTCCTGCAGCCCGCCAACGATCCGAGGAGACCGCCATGCCCATGACCAAGGAAGACAACGACCTGGTGACCCGCGTCGAGAACGGCGCCCCGCTGGGGGAGATGATCCGCCAGCACTACTGGCTGCCGGCCATCCCGTCGTCGAAGCTCGAAGCCGGCGGGCGCCCCTTCCGCGTGCGCCTGCTCGGCAAGAACTACGCCGCCTTCCGCGCCGGCAACGGCACGGCCGGCGTGATCGACGAGGCCTGCCCGCACCGCCGGACCTCCATGCTGCTGGCGCGCAGCGAGGAGGACGGCCTGCGCTGCATCTACCACGGCTGGAAGATCAACGTGACGGGCGTGCTCGACGAGGCGCCCAACCACAGCGGCGACCAGCAGCAGTTCTGCAAGCACATCCGCACCAACCAGTACAGCGTGGTGGAGCGCGGCGGCATCGTCTGGGTCTGGCTGGGCAAAGGCGACACCGCACCGAAGTTCCCGGAGCTGCCCTTCATCGACCTGCCCGAGGACCAGCGCGCCGTCACCAGCGTGGAGGTGCCGACCAACTGGCTGCAGGGCGTGGAGGCGTCGATGGACTCCTCCCACGTGGGCGTGCTGCACGAGTCCACCACCAAGCTCACGGCGGGCAGTGGCAACGAGCGCCTGATCATGACCAAGGCGCTGGCGCCGCGGCTGGAGTTCGAGGAGCGGCCCTACGGCTTCCGCTACGCCGCCATCCGCGATGTCGGCGAGGACAAGTTCTACGCGCGCATCAACAACTTCGTGATGCCCTGGTACGGCCTGATCTGCGCGCCCTACGAGAAGGGCCCGGCGATGGTGTTCTTCTCCACCCCGGTGGACGACGTGACGCACCGCGCCTGGTTCGTCAACTTCAACGAGCATGCCCCCCTGGGCCCGACCATCATCTCCACCGCGCCGGATGTGTGGAACTCCCCGCCGGTGCCCGAGGGCGGCGCCGCCAACAACTGGGGCCAGAACCGCGACCTGATGAAGCGTGGCCACGCCAGCGGCTTCCCGCAGCACCTGGCCACCGAGGACTTCGCGATGTTCCTCGGCCAGGGCCCGATCTACGACCGCAGCGACGAGCAGCTCTGCTCGGCCGACGGCGCGGTGCTGCGGGTGCGCGCCGCGATCCTGAAATCGGTGCGCGAATTCATGGCCGGCAAGCCGCCGACGCTAGCGACCCACCCCGAGCTGGACTACCGCCAGGCCCGCTCGGTGGGCGGTGTGCTGCCCAGCGGCAGCGACTGGCGCGTGCTGGCCGAGCAGGCATGAAAGGCGTGGCCATGCTCCGCCGCCGCCGTCTCCTCGCCACTGGGGCCGCTGCGGCTGCGGCCTGGGCTGCCCCGACGCTGGTGCGGGCGCAGGGTGACCGGCCGATCCGCATCCTGCTGGGCCTGCCACCCGGCGGCGGCACCGACGCCATCGCCCGCGCGATCGCCGACCGGCTGCCCGCCGAGCTGGGCCAGCCGGTGATCATCGACAACAAGGTCGGCGCCGGCGGGCGCTTTGCCGCCGATGCGCTGATGTCCGCCGCGCCCGACGGCCTGACCTGGATGATCGCGCCCAATGCGACGCCGACCTTCCAGGTGCTGGTGTTCGGTGCGCAGCTGAAGTGGAACCTGTTCCGGGACTTTGCCCCGGTGGCGGCGCTCACCTCCTACCCGCTGGGCATGGCGGTGAGCCCGGCCACCGGTGCCAGCAACGCCCGCGAGTTCATCGACTGGGTGAAGAAGAACCCCAAGACCGCCAGCTTCGGCACGCCGGGGCTGGGCGGCCAGAACCACTTCCTGGGCGTGCAGCTCGCCAGGGAAGCCGGCATCGACCTGCCGGTGACGCCCTACAAGGGCACGCCACCGATGGTCACCGACCTGGTCGGCGGCCACGTGCCGGCGGCCATCAGCCTGATGGACGGCCTGCTCAAGCACCACCGTGCCGGCCAGGTGAATGTGATTGGCCTCTTCACCGAGAAGCGCTCGGAGCTGATGCCCGACATCCCCACCTTCGCCGAGCAGGGCATCAAGGTCACCAGCGGCGAGGGCTGGACCGGCATGTGGGCCCCGGCGAAGACACCGCCGGCCGAGCTGGAGCGCATGCAGCGCGCGCTGCAGAAGGTGCTGGCGCAGCCGGCGCTGCGCGACGTGCTGATCAACAAGCTGTCCGTCATGCCGGACTTCCGCCCCGCGGCCGAGATGGCCGCCCGCCAGCGCGCCGAGCTGGCGCACTGGGAACCGATCATCAAGGCCTCAGGCTTCAAACCCGAATGAGCACCGCCCTGCTGACCTTGCGCGTGCGCGCGCTGACCTGGGAGGCCGAGGGCATCCTCGGCATCGAGCTGGTGCCGCTGCAGCCCAACACGCTGCTGCCGGCCTTCGAGGCCGGCGCGCACATCGACCTGCACCTGCCCGGCACGGGCAGCGCGACACACCCGCCCGATGCGGGCAGCGGGCCGCACATCCGCAGCTACTCGCTGCTGAATGCGCCGGGCGAGCGACAGCGCTACTGCATCGCGGTCAACCTCGATGCCGCCAGCCGCGGCGGCTCGCGCTGGATCCACGAGCAGCTGCGCTGCGGCCAGACGCTGACGGTGGGTGCGCCGCGCAACAACTTTCCGCTGAACGAGGCCGCGCCGCTGTCCGTCTTCTTCGCGGGCGGCATCGGCATCACGCCCATCCTGGGCATGATCCGGCGCCTGGAGGCCATCGGCCGGCCTTGGCGGCTGCACTACGCCACCCGCAGCGCCATCCACGCCGCCTACGTGAGCGAGCTGCAGGCCCTGTCCGAAGCCGGCCAGGCGGGCGGGCGCGACGGCGCGCTGGACCTGCATGTCGACGCCGACCGAGGCCGGGTGCTGGACATCGCCGGCCTCATCGCCGCGCTGCCAGCTGGCACGCACGTCTACTGCTGCGGCCCGTTGGGCATGCTGGGCGCCTTCGAGGCGGCCACCGCCGCCCTGCCCCGCGAGCAGGTGCACCTGGAGTACTTTGCCGCCAAGGAGGCCGCCGCCACCGACGGCAGCTACGTGGTGGAACTGGCCCGCAGTGGCCGGACCGTGCCGGTGCAGCCGGGCCGAACTCTGCTCGAAAGCCTGGAAGGCGCCGGCGTGGAGGTGCTCTATTCCTGCCGCGAAGGCATCTGCGGCACCTGCGAGGTCAAGGTGCTGGCCGGCACCCCCGACCACCGCGACCTCGTGCTCAGCGAAGCCGAGCGCGCCGCCAACAACCGCATCATGGTCTGCTGCTCCGGCGCCAAGACCCCCAAGCTGGTCCTCGACCTCTGAAACAGAGCTCCCATCCATGTCCGAAGCCCTGATCACCTACGAACTCGACGGCCCGGTGGCCCTGATCGGCCTGAACCGCCCCGACAAGCGCAACGCCATCAACGACGCCCTGGTGGACGAACTGAACGCCGCCGTTCAGCGCGCCCATGAGGATGCCAACGTCATCGTGCTGCACGGCCACGGCAGCAACTTCTGCGCCGGCCTGGACCTGGCCGAAGCCCTGGCGCGCGCCAGCGGCAAGATCACGCCGCCGCGCAAGCGCCGCCGCCACAACTGGCACATGGTGTTCGACCAGATCGCGCGCGGGCCGATTCCCGTGGTCGCCGCGCTGCACGGCGCGGTGGTGGGCGGCGGGCTGGAGCTGGCCACCGCGGCGCATGTGCGGGTCTGCGACGAGACCGCCTTCTTCGGCCTGCCCGAGGGCCAGCGCGGCATCTTCGTCGGCGGGGGCGGCACGGTGCGCATCCAGCGCGTGGTGGGCACCACGGTGATGATGGACATGATGCTCACCGGCCGCCTGCTCAACCCCGCCGAGGGGCTGCAGGAGCACATCGTGCGCTATGTCACCCCCGCCGGCCAGGCGCTGGCCAAGGCGAAGGAGCTGGCACAGCGCATCGCGCAGAACACCATCGAGACCAACTGGAAGATCGTCAATGTACTGCCACGCATCCAGGATGTGTCGCACGACGACGGCCTGTTCTTCGAGCAGCTCAATTCCGCAATGGCCCGCCCGCCCGAGGTGGAGCAGCGCCTGCGCGAGTTCGTCGAGGGCAAGGCGAAGCCGCTGGTCGCCAAGGACGAGGCCAAAGACGCCGGCGCGCCGGGAAAGGGCGCCTGAGATGAGCGCCTTCGACCTCACCGACGCCGACCGCGCCGCCGCGGCCGAGCACGTCCGATTCGCCGAACGGGAAGCGGCAAAGACCGGCCTGCCCGCCGACACCCCGCTGCGCCCGGTCCGCCAGGTGGCCGTGATCGGCGCCGGCACCATGGGCGGCGGCATCGCGATGGCCTTCGCCAACGCCGGCCTGCCGGTCGTGCTGATCGACGCCGACGCCACGGGGCTGGAACGTGGCCTGAAGCGCGTGATGGCCAACTACGACACCAGCGTCAAACGCGGCAAGCTCAGCCCCGAGGCGGTGGTCGAGCGCATGGCGCGCATCCGCGGCACGACGAACCTGGCCGACGCCGGGGGGCCGGAGGGGGCCGACCTCTTCATCGAGGCGGTGTTCGAGGACATGGCGCTCAAGCAGCGCCTGTTCCGCGAGCTGGACGCCATCGCCAAGCCCGGCGCCATCCTGGCCACCAACACCTCCGGGCTGGACATCGCCGAGATCGCCGCGGTGACGAGCCGGCCGCAGGATGTGGTCGGCGCGCACTTCTTCAGCCCGGCCAACGTCATGCGCCTGCTGGAGGTGGTGCGCATCGACACGCCCGTGGCCACCGCACCCGAGGTGATCGCGACCCTGATGGCCCTGGGCCAGCGCATCGGCAAGGTGGCGGTGCTGGCGCGCATCTGGCCGGGCTTCATCGGCAACGCGCTGTTCCGCCAGTACAACCGGGAGGCGCACTTCCTGGTCGAGGACGGTGCGCTGCCGCACGAGGTGGATGCCGCGTTGACGAAGTTCGGCTACGCGATGGGCATCTTCGCGGTGCACGACATGGCCGGCAACGACGTGGGCTACCCGACCCGCAAGGCGCAGATGGCCACGCGCCCCACCGACCGGCGCTGGAACGACCTCATCCTGAAGCTGGTCGAGAAGGGCCGGCTCGGTCAGAAGAGCGGCCAGGGCTGGTACCGCTACGAGGACGGCGATCGCCGGCCGCAGCGCGACCCGGAGCTGGAGGCCTGGATCGTCGCGGAGTCCGCGCGCATGGGGATCACGCGCCGCCCGATCGGCGAAGAGGAGATCCTGGAGCGCTGCCTCTACGGCATGGTCAACGAGGGCGCGCGGCTGCTGGAGCACGGCGTCGCGCTGCGGCCCAGCGACATCGACATCGTCTACCTCACCGGCTACGGCTTCCCCGCCGCGCAGGGGGGGCCGATGGCCATGGCCGACCGCATCGGGCTGCCCAAGGTGCTGGCCGCCATCCGCCGGCTGCACGCCGAGCACAGCTTCTGGTGGCAGCCCGCGCCGCTGCTGGAACGATTGGTGGCCGAGGGGCGGAGCTTTGCGGATCTGCAGGGATCCCGACATCCTGAGGCCTGAACCTCGATACGAAAGGAAGCAAGCATGGGACGACTCGACGGCCGCATCGCAGTGGTGAGCGGCGCGGCCTCCGGCATGGGCCAGGGCGCGGCGCTGAAGCTGGCGCAGGAGGGCGCCCTCATCGAGATCCTCGACCGCAATGACGCCACGGAAACGATCGCGCTGATCCGCGAAGCCGGCGGCGAGGCGGCGGCCTCGATCTGCGACGTCACCGACGAGGCGCAGATCCGCGCCGCCGCCCAGGCGGTGGAGGCGCGGCGCGGGCGCATCGACATCCTGGTGAACAACGCCGGCATCCTGTCGGGCCGCAAGCCCTGGCATGAGTTGGAGCGCGAGGAGGTGGACCGCTTCCTGCAGGTCAACTTCATGGGCTACTTCCTGGTCAGCCAGGCCTTCTACCCGCTGCTGCAAAAGAGCAGCGCCGGGCGCATCATCAACGTCGCCTCGCGCACCTACTACCTGGCCAACCCGGGCCAGATGGCCTACGTGGCCAGCAAGGGCGCGGTGATGGGTTTCACCCGCGTGCTGGCCAAGGAGCTGGGGCCGGAGAACATCACCGTCAACGCCGTGGCACCGGGCATGATCGCCACCGAAGGCACGCTGGCCAACTCGCCCGAGGAGGCCTTCGACCGCGTGATGCAGAACCAGGCCATCAAGAAGCGCGGCCAGCCGCGCCACCTGGCCGGGCTGATCGCCTTCCTGGCCAGCGACGAGGCGGAACTGATCACGGGGCAGTTCATGCTCTGCGACGGCGGTGGTTACCTCCTCTGAGGACGCACGATGGATCTCGGTATTCGTGGCCGCAAGGCCCTGGTGTGTGCCTCTTCGCAGGGGCTGGGCTATGCCTGCGCGCTGGCACTGGCGCAGGAGGGCTGCGAGGTCTGGTTGAACGGGCGCAACGCGGACAAGCTGGCCGCCGCGGCCGAGCACCTGCGCGCGGACACAGGCGCCACGGCGCACGGCGTGGTGGCCGACTTGGTCACCGAGGCCGGCCGATCGGCGCTGCTGGCAGCCTGCCCGGAGCCGGACATCCTGGTCAACAACAACGCCGGGCCGTCCCCCGGCCAGCTGGCCGACTGGGACCACGACGCCTGGATCGCCGCGCTGGAAGCCAACCTGCTCACCGGTGCGCTGCTGCTGCGCGCCGTGCTGCCGGGCATGCGGGCCCGGCGCTGGGGCCGCATCGTCAACATCACCTCCGCGATGGTGAAGACGCCGCACGCGGCCATGGGCCTTTCCACCGCCGCCCGCGCCGGCCTGACCGCGCTCAGCCGCGCCCTGGCGCGCGAGGCGGCGCCGGACAACGTGACGATCAACAACCTGCTGCCCGAGCGCATCGACACCCCGCGCCAGGAGTTCATGGCGCAGCGCATGATGAAGGCCTCGGGCATCAGCCACGAGGAGGCGCGCGCGCAGATCGTCGCCACCATCCCGGCCGGGCGCATGGGCCGGCCAGAGGAATTCGGCGCCGCCTGCGCCTTCCTCTGCAGCGATCTGGCGGGCTACATCAGCGGCCAGAACCTGCAGCTCGACGGCGGGGCCTACCAGGGCCTGGTCTGAAACGGAGCCTGGTGGCGACCACAGCGACGGTCAGCGCGTCGGCCGGCCCGGCGTTCAGCCCTGCGCCGCCAGCTCGGCGCCCAGCGCCATGTCGATGGCCTTGGCTGCCTGGTACGCCGGGCGATCGGTGAGGCGGGCCGCATAGTCTTCGAACTCAGCGCGCTTGGGCAACGTGCCGAACTGCATGCCCCAGATCAGGTGCGAGCCGACGTACACATCGGCGGCAGAAAACGCTGGACCGCCGAGGTAGGTCGTGCCGGCCACCGCAGCAGCCAGCACCTCCACCACCCGCTCATAGCTGCCGTAGCCGACCATGCGCTGCTGCTTTTCATCCGGGTGGACGCCGAGCGTGCGGTTGACCACCGCCGCCTCCAGCGGCCCGGCGGCAAAGAACAGCCAACGGTAGTAGGACGCGCGCTGCGCCGTCGGCGGCGCCAGCCCGGCGGCCGGGAAGGCATCGGCCAGGTAGGCACAGATCGCGGCGCACTCCGTGACCACCTGGCCGCCATGCACCACGGCCGGCACCTTGCCCATCGGGTTGACGGCGAGGTAGGGGGCCGCCTTCATCGTGCTGGCGTAGTCCAGGACCACCTGCCGGTAGGGCGCCCCGGTTTCTTCGAGCATCCAGCGCGCGATCTGCCCACGCGACCAGGGGTGGGTGTAGAGGACCAGGTCACAGTCTGGCGATTCGGTCAGGGGCATGGCGAACTCCTCAGGAGCGGGCGGGAAGTCGGTCGATGTGCGTGGCATCGCCGGAATCCGGAAACGAGAAAGGCGGCCGCAGCCGCCTTGTCCTGACCGAGCGGGAGAGGAGAATCCCTCCCAACCCACCGGTCTGCGCATCCAGCGACGCGCCCGGGTTCAGCCCATGTGCAGGCCGCCGTTGCAGCTGAAGTCCGCACCGGTGGTGAAGCCGGAGTCCGGGCCCGCCAGCCAGGCGACGATGGAGCCGATTTCTTCCGGCGTGCCCAGGCGCTTGACCGGGATGGTGGCGACGATCTTCTCCAGCACTTCGGGCTTGATCGCACGGACCATGTCGGTGCCGATGTAGCCGGGGCTGACGGTGTTCACGGTCACGCCCTTGTTGGCCAGTTCCTGCGCCAGGGCCATCGTGAAGCCGTGCATACCGGCCTTGGCGGCCGAGTAGTTGGTCTGGCCGGCCTGGCCCTTCTCGCCATTGACCGAAGAGATCTGGATGATGCGGCCCCAGCCCTTCTCGACCATGCCCGGCACGACCTGCTTGGTCACGTAGAACATGGAGTTCAGGTTGGTGTCGATGACCGCCTTCCAGTCGTCGGGCGTCATCTTCAGGAACATGCGGTCCTTGGTGATGCCGGCGTTGTTGACCAGCACCTCGATCGGACCATGCTCGGCCACTGCCTTCGAGAAGGCCTCGACGGTGGATTCCCAGTCAGCGACGTTGCCGACCGAGGCGTAGAAGGTATAGCCGTCGGCCTTCTGCTCGTCCAGCCACTTCTGGTAGTCACGGCTCGGGCCGCAACCGGCGATCACTTTGAAGCCTTCCTTGTGCAGGCGGCGGCAGATGGCGGTACCGATGCCACCCATGCCTCCGGTGACGTAGGCTACTTTCTGGGTCATGCTGTCTCTCCTTCGTGTATCAGCCTGCGCACGATACGCAGGCAGGGGGTCGGTGGTCCATCGGTGCCAGCCCCCGGGGGGAGCCGGTCTCGTCAGGATGTTCTACTCAGCGCTCGACGGTCAGGGCCACGCCCATGCCGCCGCCGATGCACAGCGAGGCGATGCCCTTCTTGGCATCGCGGCGCTGCATCTCGTGCAGCAGCGTGACCAGGATGCGGCAGCCGGAGGCGCCGATCGGGTGGCCGATGGCGATCGCACCGCCGTTGACGTTGACCTTGCTGGTGTCCCAGCCCATTTCCTTGTGCACCGCGCAGGCCTGGGCGGCAAAGGCCTCGTTGATCTCGAGCAGGTCGAGGTCGGCAGCGGACCAGCCCGCGCGCTGCAGTGCACGGCGGGCAGCCGGCACCGGTCCCATGCCCATGATGGCGGGGTCGAGGCCGGCGCTGGCGTAGCTGGCAATGCGGGCCAGCGGCTTCAGGCCCAGGGCGGCTGCCTTGGCGGCGCTCATCACCATCACCGCGGCGGCACCGTCATTGATGCCCGAGGCGTTGCCGGCGGTGACCGAGCCGGCCTTGTCGAAGGCGGGCTTGAGGCCCGACAGCGCTTCGAGGTTGGTCTTGCGGTTCAGGAACTCGTCGGTGTCGAAGACCACCGGATCTCCCTTGCGCTGCGGAATGCTGATGCCGACGATCTCGTCCTTGAACTTGCCGGCATCCTGGGCGGCAGCGGCCTTCAGCTGCGAGCCGATGGCCAGTTCGTCCTGGGCCTCACGGCTGATGCCGTACTGCCTGGCGACGTTCTCGGCCGTGATGCCCATGTGGTACTTGTTGTACACGTCCCACAGGCCGTCGTTGATCATGGTGTCGACCAGCTTGGTGTCGCCCATGCGCGCGCCGTTGCGGCTGTTCATCAGCACGTGCGGGGAGGCACTCATGTTTTCCTGGCCGCCGGCGATGACGATCTCGCTGTCACCGTCGCGGATGGCCTGGGCGGCCAGCATCACGGCCTTCAGGCCGGAGCCGCAGACCTTGTTGATGGTCATCGCAGGCACGGCGTTCGGCAGGCCGGACTTGATGACGGACTGGCGCGCCGGGTTCTGGCCGGAGCCGGCGGTCAGCACCTGGCCCAGGATGACTTCGCCGATCTGGTCACCGGCCAGGCCGGTGCGAGCCAGCAGGCCCTGGATGACGGCGGCGCCCAGATCAGGGGCGGCGATACCGGCGAGCGAGCCGCCGAACTTGCCCACCGCGGTGCGAGCGGCGGCGACGATGACGATGTCGGTCATGAAAACTACCTTTCGGTCTCGAAAGTGAAAAAACGGCGCGCAGTATCGCTCGCGCCGCGGGCCTGTTCCAGATCCGTCAGGCCTTCTGCTTCACATAGCGCCCGGGAGCGGGCTCGATGGGCGGGTGGCTGCGGTTGCCCAGCGCCTTCGGTGCGGCCTTGAGCTTGCCGCCCTGGGGGTTGAGCCAGTCGGTCCACTCGGTCCACCAGCTGCCGGGCACCGAGGTGGCGCCCTCGAACCACTGCGCCGCCGTGCCAGACAGGTCGTCGTTCTTCCAGTAGTTGCGCTTCTTCTTGGCCGGAGGGTTGATCACGCCGGCGATGTGGCCGGAGGCGCCCAGCACGTAGCGCAGCGGGCCCTTGAGCACGCGCGTGTTCAGGTAGGCCGAGTCCCAGGGCACGATGTGGTCTTCGCGCGAGGCGTAGATGAAGGCCGGGCACTGGATCGCCCCCAGGTCCACCTTCTCGCCGCAGACCGTCAGTGCACCGGGCACCTTCAGCTTGTCTTCCAGGTAGGTGTGGCGCAGGTACCAGCAGTACATCGGGCCGGGCAGGTTGGTGCTGTCGCCGTTCCAGTACAGCAGGTCGAACGGCGGGGGGGCCTCGCCCTTCAGATAGTTGCCGACGACGTAGTTCCACACCAGGTCGTTCGGGCGCAGGAAGCTGAAGGTGGTGGCGAGCTCGCTGCCCTTGAGCAGGCCCGGGCCGCCGGGTGCATCGGCGCCGATGCTCATCTCGCGCAGGCGCACGCCCGGCTCGTCGATGAACAGGTCCAGCACGCCGGTGGCGCTGAAGTCCAGGAAGGAGGTCAGCATCGTCAGGCTCGCTGCGGGTTGCTCACCGCGCGCGGCCAGCACCGCCAGACCGGTGGCCAGCAGGGTACCGCCAACGCAGAAGCCCAGCGTGTTGAGCGTCTTCGAGCCGCTGATCTCCTGCACCACGCGGATGGCGCGGATCACGGCGTCCTCGATGTAGTCGTCCCAGGTCTTGCTGGCCAGGCTCTGGTCGGCATTGCGCCAGCTGACCACGAAGAGGCGATGGCCCTGCTCCACCGTGTACCGGATCAGCGAGTTCTCCGGCTGCAGGTCCATGATGTAGTACTTGTTGATGCACGGGGGCACGAACAGCATCGGCCGTTCGTACACCTTCGCACCCAGCGGCTTGTACTCGATGAGCTGGAACAGCTCGTTCTCGAACACCACCGCGCCCTCGGTGGTCGCGACGTTGCGGCCCACCTCGAACACCGATTCATCGGTCTGCGACACGTGGCCCTGCTGCAGGTCCTTGTACAGCAGCGCCATGCCCTGGGACAGGCTCTCGCCCTTGGTGTCCAGCGCCTTCTTCTGGGCATCGGCGTTCAGGGCCAGGAAGTTGGACGGCGCGGCCGCGTCGATCCACTGCTGCACCGCGAAGCGCACCCGCGCCCGGGTCTTCTCGTCACCCTGCACCGCGTCGGCCAGCTCCATCAGGGTGCGGGCGTTGAGCAGGTAGTTGGCGGCGGCGAAGCCCGCCATCGGGTTGGTGGCCCAGGCGTCCGAGGAGAAGCGGCGATCGCCCTGCAGCGTCGTCGCGCCGGCGCTGAGGCTGTTGTTCCACAGCTCCGCGGCCTGGCGCAGGTACTCGGCCTGGATGCGCGCCAGCTCGGCGGGCGGGATCTTCAGGTCGGCAAAGGCCTGCATGGCCGGCGCCATCGAAGCACCGAAGGAGCCAAGCTGCTGGCCGAGCCGGCCGATGTCGGGCGCACCGGGCAACTGGAATGCGGTTTTGCCGAAATCGGTCAGGCCCGGCAGCCCGGGAATGCCCCAGGGGGCGAAATTCGTGGATTGCATCGTCTCCTCAGCGGGTCAACTGGCCCCTCGCCCTGCGTGAACCGGCGATTGACGGGTGGCAACATTATGGTCGGAACGGCTTGCACGAACCTTTTCCAACTCCTGGGATAGACCCCGATGTACCTGGTGGCGATTGGCTGGCTCTACGTGGCCCTGATGATGGCGCTTGCCGAGGGCCTGGCGCCCAACGGCGGCTGGCTCGGTGCGGCCATCACGTTCATCTTCTATGGCCTGCTGCCGACGGCGCTGCTGCTGTACATCCTGGGCACGCCGGGGCGGCGCAGGCTGCGGCGTGCCCGTGAGGCGCAGGAGCAACAGCCTGCCGATGCCGCGGCTCCGCCGGATCGCGCCGCCTAAGCGCTGCGCCAGATCAGTGCCGCCATACGGCCCGTGTGGCGGTCGCGGCGGTAGGAAAAGTAGCGCTGTGCGTTCGTGACCGTGCACCAACCTGTGCTGCCATCGTTGCCCTGCAGGTGCACGAGGCCGGCGGCCGCCAGCCGGTCACGCGCCAGGCCGGCCAGGTCGGCCAGCCACTTTGAATCCACCTCCCCGACCGCACTCTCATCCGCACCCGCACCGGTGCGCCGGGTGAAGCGCGCCGAATCCGTCAACGCGGCCGGGGCCGCCCCGAAGGCACGCAACACGTCGGCGCCCACCTCGAACTGCGCCGGCCCGATGCAGGGTCCGAGCCAGGCCTCGATCGCCTCGGGCGGCTGGCCGGCCAGCTCGCACACTGCCTCCAGCGTGGCCTCCAGCACGCCGGCCGCCAAGCCCCGCCAGCCCGCGTGGGCAGCTGCCACGGCCCGCCCGGATCGGTCGGCAAAAAGCACCGGCAGGCAGTCGGCCACCTGGATCTCACAGGCCAAGCCCACAGTTGCAGTGGCGATGGCGTCGGCTACGGGCAACGGTGCACCGGGGTCGACGGACAGTCGCGCGATGCGATGCACGACCCCGCCGTGGACCTGATCCACGCGCACGCTCGGCACGCCCAGCGTCGCATGCAGGTGGCGCCGGTTGTGCGCCACCGCCGCCTCGTCATCACCGATGCCCGGGCGCACATTGAAGCCGTCGAACGGTGCCCTGCTGATGCCACCGAGCCGCGTGGTCATCGCGGCCTGCACGTTCACGGCGGTGAAGCGGGGGCGCAGCCAGCCGAGTCCCTCTGCGGGCACGGCCGCCGCCTGCTCGAAAGACACCGTTCAGTTCTCCGCATCGGGGCAGGCCGACGGCTGCGCAGCCTGGAAGGCTGGCAGCGCCATGCAGGCGTCGAAGACGCGCATCACGGTGGGCACGTGGTCCAGCCGGCAGTCGAAACGCTGCGCATTGAAGATCTGCGGCACGAGCACGCAGTCGGCCAGGCCGGGCGTGTCGCCATGGCAATACAGGCCGGTGGCACCGTCGGCGGTCAGGCGGCGCTCGACCGATTCCAGGCCGGCCTCGACCCAGTGACGGTACCAGGCGTTCTTGGCGTCTTCGCTGGCCCCCAGTTCCTTGACCAGGTAGCGCAGCACACGCAGGTTGTTCAGCGGGTGGATCTCGCAGGCGATGTCCAGCGCCAGCGCGCGCACCCGCGCCCGGCCCAGGGCATCTGCCGGCAGCAGCCGCGGCTGCGGGTAGGTCTCGTCGAGGTACTCGATGATGGCCAGAGACTGACTCAGCACCTGGCCCCCATCGACCAGCGAGGGCACCAGCCGGTGCGTGGCCACCGCGGCGTAGGTGGGATCGGCCTGCTCGTTGCGCACCAGGTGGACCGCACGGTAGTCGTGCGGCAGGCCCTTCAGCGCGAGGGCGATGCGCACCCGGAACGCCGCGGATGAGCGGAAATAGCTGTACAGCTCCATCGTTCGATCCTCTTGTCTTGTCTGGTGGTGGCCCACCCGGCCCGGCCCACACGAGAGGGGAGCCAGGACCGGCGGGCGGTGTGTCATACCGCACGGCAGCCGCCGGGGCAGGACATCTGCACGCGCCCGACCGGTGAAGCTCGGCGGGATCAGCTGATGATGCCACGGGCCTCGCGATACACTGCCCGGATGCACTTGACGCGCCGCATCAAGCACTGCCGCGAATGCGGTACCCCGGTCGAATACCGGATCCCGGACGACGACAACCGGGAACGCGCGACCTGCCCGGCCTGCACCACCATCCACTACGAGAACCCGCTCAACGTGGTCGGCACCGTGCCGGTGTGGGAGGACCAGGTGCTGCTGTGCCGGCGCAACATCGAGCCGCGCCGCGGCTTCTGGACCCTGCCAGCGGGCTTCATGGAACTGGGCGAGACGACCGCCGAAGGCGCGCTGCGCGAAACCATCGAGGAAGCCGGCGCACGCATCGAACTGCTGCCGCTGTACACCGTGCTGAACGTGGTGCCGGCCGGCCAGGTGCATTTCTTCTACCGCGCGCGGCTGCTGGACACCCGCTTCGACCCCGGTCCGGAGACCATCGAGGTGGGGCTGTTCCGGGAGACCGAACTGCCCTGGTCCGAGATCGCCTTCCGCACCGTGCGCATGACGCTGGAACACTATTTTGCGGACCGGCGCCACGGCCACTTCGGCACGCACTGTGGCGACATCGCCTGACGCCTGCGGCCACTGCGGCCGCAGCCTCCCGAACCGACGCCCCCCTCGCTGCCGATGAGCATGATCCCTCCCCGCCCGGGCCCGGCCGTCGGCCTGCGTCCTGCCGCCACGGGTGCCCAGGCCGGCGCCGCCGGCCGCGCACCATCCCCGCCGTCCACTCCGTCCCCACCCCACGCCCCCTCTGCCGCCACGCCCCCCGCTGCAGCCAGAGCGCCATCGGCAGAGGCCACACCACCAGCCGGCAACGCCACCGACACCGACCGCCTGCGTGAGGACCTGCTGCACCCCGATCCGCTGCTGGACTGCCTGCTCGAAATCTGCCGCCTGCACGGCGTGAGCGCCTCACGCGCCTCCCTGGCCGCCGGGCTGCCGCTGGACGATGGGCGCCTGTCGCTGCACCTGGTCGAGCGCGCGGCCGGCCGCGTGGGCATGTCCACGCGCCTGCAGCGCGCCAAGCCGAACCGCATCGACATCGCCACGCTGCCGGCCATCCTGCTGCTCAAGGACAACGACGCCTGCGTGCTGCTGGGCTGGACCAAGGAGGGTGACGCCCGCGTGCTGATGCCAGAGACTGGCCAGGGCGCCGTGCTGATGCCCCGGCGCGAACTGGCGCGCCGCTACAGCGGCGTGACGCTGTTCGTGCGGCCGCACTTCCGCTTCGACGAGCGCACGCCCGAGGTGCGCCCGGTGCGCTCCGGCCACTGGTTCTGGAGCGCCGTCGCCAGCCAGCGCGGCGTCTACCGGGACGTGCTGTGGGCGGCCTTCCTGATCAACGTCTTCGCGCTGGCCTTTCCGATCTTCACGATGAACGTCTACGACCGCGTGGTGCCCAACCACGCGGTGGAGACCCTCTGGGTGCTGGCCGTCGGCCTGCTGCTGGCGCTGGGCGCAGACCTCTACATGCGGCTGCTGCGCAGCCGCTTCGTCGACGAGGCCAGCTCACGCATCGACGTGCAGCTGGCCGGCCACCTGATGGAGCGCGTGCTCGGCATGCGGCTGGAACACCGGCCACAGTCGGTGGGCTCCTTCGCCGCCAACCTGCGCGGCTACGAGCAGGTGCGCGACTTCATCGCCTCCTCCACCGTCACCGCGCTGGTGGACCTGCCCTTCACGCTGCTGTTCATCGCCGCGATGGCCTGGATCTCGCCCTGGCTGGTGCTGCCGGTGCTGATCGCCTTCGCGCTGATCCTGGTCGTCGGCTTCGTCCTGCAGCACCGCCTGCACGAGCTGGCGCAGACCACCTACCAGGCCGGCGCGCAGCGCAATGCCACGCTGGTGGAGGCGCTCACCGGCATCGAGACGATCAAGACGCAGGCGGCCGAGTCGGTCATCCAGGCGCGCTGGGAGCGCAACAACCACTTCCTGGCGCAGACCCAGGTGCGCATGCGCGAGCTGTCGGCGAAGGCCAACTACGGCACCAGCTGGCTGGCGCAGATCGTTTCGCTCAGCGTGGTGGTGATCGGCGTGCAGCTGATCACGCAGCGCGAGCTGACCATGGGCGCGCTGATCGCCTGCACCGCATTGGCCTCGCGCGCGCTGGCCCCGGCCGGGCAGATCGTGGCCCTGCTGATGCAGTACCAGGGCGCGCGCACGGCGCTGCAGTCGCTGGAGAAGGTGATGGAGCGGCCGGTCGAGCGCGAGGCCAGCCAGGCCTTCCTGCATCGGCGCGAGCTGCGCGGCGAGATCGAGCTGCGCGACGTGCGCTTTGCCTACCCTGGGCGCGACGACGCGGTGATCGACGGTGTCAGCCTGCGCATCGCCGCGGGCGACCGCGTCGCCCTGATCGGCCGGGTGGGTTCGGGCAAGACCACGCTGCAGAAGCTCATGCTCGGCCTGTACCAGCCCAGCGAGGGCGCAGTGCTGCTCGACGGCATCGACCTGCGCCAGCTCGACCCGGCCGATGTGCGCCGCAACCTCGCCTACGTCTCGCAGGACGTGACGCTGTTCTACGGCACGCTGCGCGAGAACATCACGCTGGGCCTGCCCTACGCCGACGACCAGGCGGTGGTCAACGCCGCCGACACCGCCTGCCTGCTGGAGTTCGTCAACCGCCACCCGCGTGGCTTCGACCTGGCGGTGGGCGAGCGCGGCGAGCTGCTCTCCGGCGGCCAGCGCCAGGCCGTGGGCATCGCCCGCGCGGTGCTGCACCAGGCGCCGATCCTGCTGCTCGACGAGCCCACCAGCGCCATGGATTTCTCCACCGAGGCGCAGATCACCCGCAAGGTGTCCGACTTCGCGATGGACAAGACCGTCGTGCTCGTGACGCACCGCACCTCGATGCTCGCCCTGGTCAACCGCGTGATCGTGATCGACGGCGGCAAGGTCGTCGCCGACGGCCCGCGCGACCGCATCCTCGAAGCCCTGCAGGCCGGGCGCATCGCGAGGGCCGCCTGATGAACGACCGCCTGATCTCGCTGGGCCGGCGCCTGCTGCGCACGCTGGAGGCGCTGCGCACGCGGCTCGACCCGCTCACGCGCCGCCTGCTCGGCCCCACTGTGGCCGACGAGGCCGGTGGCCGGACCGTGACCAGCTACGACCTGGAAGCCGACGAGCTGCTCTCGCGCGAATCCACCGCCCGCGCCCAACGCATCGTGCGCGCCGCGGTGCTGGTGATCGTGCTGCTGATCGTCTGGTCCGCCTTCGCCCCGATCGACGAGGTCACGCGCGGCGACGGCAAGGTCATCCCCTCGCGCCAGTTGCAGGTGGTGCAGTCGCTCGACGGCGGCGTGGTCTCCGAGATCCTGGTGCGCGAGGGCCAGGAGGTCGAGTCCGGACAGCTGCTGCTGCGCATCGACGTGACCCGCGCCACCTCCGGCGTGCGCGAGAGCGCCTCGCAGACCTTTTCGCTGCAGGTGCGGCGCGCCCGGCTGAAGGCGCTGGCCGAGGGCAGCCCCTTCCTGCCGCCCACGGCCCCGGCCAACGACCTGGAAGCACAGCGCACCATCGACGAGGAGCGCAATCTGTATCAGGCACGGGTTTCCGAACTCGCCGCGATGGTTTCCATCAACCGCCAGCAACTGATGCAGCGCGAACAGGAATTGAGCGAGGCCCGCTCGCGCCGGTCCTCGGCGCAGCGCAGCCTGGATATTTCGCGCCAGGAACTGGCCAAAACGCGGCCGCTGCTCAAGTCCGGCGCAATTTCCGAAGTCGAGGTGCTGCGCATCGAACGCGACGTGAGCCGCGCCAGCGGCGAGGTCGAACAGACCGGCGCCCAGATCGCCCGCGTACAGGCGGCCATCGGCGAGGCCCAGCGCAAGATCACCGAAACCGAGTTGTCATTTCGCAACGAAGCACGCAAGGAAATGTCAGATGTGCTGGCGCGTTTGAATGCCCTCAACGAAGGGGCCGTTGCGCTGGCCGACAAGGTGGACAAGGCCCAGGTCAAATCCCCGGTGCGCGGGCGGGTGCAGCGCCTGCTCGCCAATACCGTGGGCGGCGTGGTTCAACCGGGCAAGGACATCGTTGAAATCGTGCCCCTCGACGACGCCCTGGTGCTGGAGGCAAGGGTGCAGCCCAAGGACATCGCCTTTATCCATCCGGGTCAACCCGCCACGGTGAAGTTCAGCGCCTACGATTTCTCCATATATGGCGGCCTGTCGGCCAAGGTCGAGAACATCAGCCCGGATACCCAGGTCGATGAGCGTGGCAACGCGTTTTATGTCGTGCGCGTGCGCACCGACACCGTCCATTTCAGCGAGCAGCAACCCATCATCCCGGGCATGACGGCCGAGGTGGACATCCTGACGGGCAAGAAAACCGTGCTGTCGTATTTGCTCAAACCCGTGCTCAAGGCCAAGGCCTACGCATTGCGCGAGCGCTGAGCCAGATCGGAAAGCAGCAGGCCGCCACACGGGGCCGCGTCCGGCTGGGTAGTGCACAGCGAATTTGCGCACTGCCATCGACGGCCCCGGTCACGCCAACGCCCGGCGCCCCTTATCGGATTTCGCAGAAACCGCTATCCTTGAGCAGTTTCCCGGCCCCGACAATACTGTTACATATATTGACCGTGCAGGGCGCGCGTACCTCCTCGTGGAGGTGGAGCGCGCTCAAATTGCACCGCACCGACGCATCGAAAGGCAGACATGGCAGCCAGCACCGCCCGCCCCGCAGTGGCCACCAAGGCCGCTTCCAAGCCTGCAGTGGGCTCGAAGTCAGGCCCCATCCCCAACCTCGGCACCAACGACCTGGTCGAGAGCTACGTCCCGGCGCGCCTGCCCGAGGGCATGGTCACGGGCGTCTGGGGTCGCGCCATCATCCGTCCCGCAGGTGGGCAGCCGCGCCCGCTGGTGGTGGGTGACGAGGTCCGCAAGGGCGACATGATCCTCACGTCGCAGAACGGCATCGTGCAGATCAAGCACGACGGCACGCGGCTGGCCCGCGTCCCGGACGGCGAGTCGCTGGAGAACGTGATCGTGGCCGTCAATACCGGCGACGCCCCGCCGGGAGCCGGTGGCGCCAGCGGCGGCAGCCTGCAGCCCGGCCTGCGCGTGGACCGGCTCTACGAAGTGGTTTCTGCGCAGGATTACGCCTTCGACGCGACCCAGGCCGGTACCGGTCTGGCCGTGCGTGCCGACGTCGACAACGGCGTCCCCACCGTGGCCACCGTCGAGCCTGGCGCTCCAGGCGCCGGTGACGACGCGGTCCCCGAGGGCACCGCGGCCGCCAACACCCTGGTCTACACAGTCACCCTCACCCGGGCGACCACCACGGTGCTGACCCTGCCGATCAGCATCGGCGGAGGGACCGCTTCCGCCGACGACTACAGCGGCACCGCCACGTTCTCGAACGGCGTCACCCGCAACGCGGATGGCACGCTGAACGTCCCGGCCGGAGTGAGCAGCTTCACGATCTCGATACCGACAGCGCCCGACGCCACCGTCGAGGTCGACGAGACGGTACCGGTGGTGGTAGGGGGTGTGCTCGGCACGGGGGTGATCACCAATGACGACACGGCCCCTGTGGCAGCAGACGACGCGGGGGCGGTCACCCAGGATGCACAGTTGACCGTCTCAGCCACCGACGGCGTGATCCTGAGCAGCACGGTCGCCGCAGGGCGGGACCTTGACGTTGACCTTGATCCCCTGACGGTCACGGCCGTGCGCACCGGCGCAGAAGCCGGCTCCGGCACCGCCGGCAGCGTCGGCGCCGCCCTGGTCGGCACCTACGGCAGCCTCACCCTCAACGCCAACGGCTCCTACTCGTACGTGGCCGACCGCGCCGATGCGCTGGGGCTGGGCGCCACCGCCCTCGACACCTTCACCTACACCGTTTCCGACGGTCACGGCAATACCGACTCCGCCCAGCTGGTCATCACCGTCACGGGCACCAACGACGTGCCCGTCACCGTGGGCTCGCTGGCCGACCAGACCAGCCAGGACGGCGCCGCCGTCACCTTCCCCACCGCCTCGGGCTTCACTGACCCCGACTCCGGCGACACCCTGGCCTACTCCGCCTCCGGCCTGCCCTCCGGCCTGAGCATCGACCCCACCACGGGCGTCATCTCCGGCACCCTGCCCTCCAACGCCTCGGTCACCGACCCCTACACCATCGTCGTCACCGCCAGTGACGGCCACGGCGGCTCGGTCACCCAGACCTTCACCCTCACCGTCACCAACCCTCCTCCCGTGGCCGCCAACGATGCCGGCGCCGTCACCGAGGACAGCTCCCTCAGCGTCACCGCCGCCAACGGCGTCGTGCTCAGCGGCTCGGCCACCTCCGGCCGTGATGCCGACCCCGACGGCGACACCCTCACCGTCACCAGCGTGCGCACCGGTGCAGAAACCGGCTCCGGCACCGCCGGCACCCTCGGCACCGCCCTGGTCGGCACCTACGGCAGCCTCACCCTCAACGCCGACGGCTCCTACACCTACGTCGCCAACAACGCCAACGCCCTGGCCCTGGGCGCCACCGCCCTCGATACCTTCACCTACACCGTCTCCGACGGTCAGGGCGGCTCCGACTCCGCCCAGCTGGTCATCACCGTCACGGGCGCCAACGACGTGCCCGTCACCGTGGGCTCGCTGGCCGACCAGACCAGCCAGGACGGCGCCGCCGTCACCTTCCCCACCGCCTCGGGCTTCACTGACCCCGACTCCGGCGACACCCTGGCCTACTCCGCCTCCGGCCTGCCCTCCGGCCTGAGCATCGACCCCACCACGGGCGTCATCTCCGGCACCCTGCCCTCCAACGCCTCGGTCACCGACCCCTACGCCATCGTCGTCACCGCCAGTGACGGCCACGGCGGCTCGGTCACCCAGACCTTCACCCTCACCGTCACCAACCCTCCTCCCGTGGCCGCCAACGATGCCGGCGCCGTCACCGAGGACAGCTCCCTCAGCGTCACCGCCGCCAACGGCGTCGTGCTCAGCGGCTCGGCCACCTCCGGCCGTGATGCCGACCCCGACGGCGACACCCTCACCGTCACCAGCGTGCGCACCGGTGCAGAAACCGGCTCCGGCACCACCGGCACCCTCGGCACCGCCCTGGTCGGCACCTACGGCAGCCTCACCCTCAATGCCGACGGCTCCTACACCTACGTCGCCAACAACGCCAACGCCCTGGCCCTGGGCGCCACCGCCCTCGATACCTTCACCTACACCGTCTCCGACGGTCAGGGCGGCTCCGACTCCGCCCAGCTGGTCATCACCGTCACCGGTGCCAACGACGTGCCCGTCACCGTGGGCTCGCTGGCCGACCAGACCAGCCAGGACGGCGCCGCCGTCACCTTCCCCACCGCCTCGGGCTTCACTGACCCCGACTCCGGCGACACCCTGGCCTACTCCGCCTCTGGCCTGCCCTCCGGCCTGAGCATCGACCCCACCACGGGCGTCATCTCCGGCACCCTGCCCTCCAACGCCTCGGTCACCGACCCCTACACCATCGTCGTCACCGCCAGTGACGGCCACGGCGGCTCGGTCACCCAGACCTTCACCCTCACCGTCACCAACCCTCCTCCCGTGGCCGCCAACGATGCCGGCGCCGTCACCGAGGACAGCTCCCTCAGCGTCACCGCCGCCAACGGCGTCGTGCTCAGCGGCTCGGCCACCTCCGGCCGTGATGCCGACCCCGACGGCGACACCCTCACCGTCACCAGCGTGCGCACCGGTGCAGAAACCGGCTCCGGCACCACCGGCACCCTCGGCACCGCCCTGGTCGGCACCTACGGCAGCCTCACCCTCAACGCCGACGGCTCCTACACCTACGTCGCCAACAACGCCAACGCCCTGGCCCTGGGCGCCACCGCCCTCGATACCTTCACCTACACCGTCTCCGACGGTCAGGGCGGCTCCGACTCCGCCCAGCTGGTCATCACCGTCACCGGTGCCAACGACGTGCCCGTCACCGTGGGCTCGCTGGCCGACCAGACCAGCCAGGACGGCGCCGCCGTCACCTTCCCCACCGCCTCGGGCTTCACTGACCCCGACTCCGGCGACACCCTGGCCTACTCCGCCTCTGGCCTGCCCTCCGGCCTGAGCATCGACCCCACCACGGGCGTCATCTCCGGCACCCTGCCCTCCAACGCCTCGGTCACCGACCCCTACACCATCGTCGTCACCGCCAGTGACGGCCACGGCGGCTCGGTCACCCAGACCTTCACCCTCACCGTCACCAACCCTCCTCCCGTGGCCGCCAACGATGCCGGCGCCGTCACCGAGGACAGCTCCCTCAGCGTCACCGCCGCCAACGGCGTCGTGCTCAGCGGCTCGGCCACCTCCGGCCGTGATGCCGACCCCGACGGCGACACCCTCACCGTCACCAGCGTGCGCACCGGTGCAGAAACCGGCTCCGGCACCACCGGCACCCTCGGCACCGCCCTGGTCGGCACCTACGGCAGCCTCACCCTCAATGCCGACGGCTCCTACACCTACGTCGCCAACAACGCCAACGCCCTGGCCCTGGGCGCCACCGCCCTCGATACCTTCACCTACACCGTCTCCGACGGTCAGGGCGGCTCCGACTCCGCCCAGCTCGTCATCACCGTCACGGGCACCAACGATGCACCCGTGCCGCAGGCCGACGGACTTGGTGCGACCGGCAATGGCACCAACGAAGACACCAGCGCCAGCGGCAATGTGCTCAACAACGACCAGGACGCAGATACGCCTGCAGCGGACCTGAGGATCGTGAGCTTCACGATCGCCGGTGTCGGCGACAGCACCGTCTACAGCGCCGGTACGACGGTCACCATCAGCGGTGTCGGTCGATTCACGCTGGCGGCTGACGGCAGCTACAGCTTCGTTCCTGCCGCCGACTACAACAACACCTCGGCCACCGCTCCGGTCGTGCACTACACGCTGACGGACGGGCTCGCTGAAGCGACCTCCCAGTTGAAGCTGCAGGTCACCGCCGTGCGCGACGCCATCATCGACTCGGAGAGCACCTGGGAGAACCGCCCGGTGGTGATCGACCTGCTCGACAACGACAAGTTCGCTGACAGCACCGCCCACATCACCCACCTCAATGGCCAGGCGGTCACGGCGGGTACCGGCGCCGAGATCCCTGTGCTCCAGAACGGCGTGCAAGTCGGCACGGTCTCGCTGGGCAGTGATGGCAAGGTCACCTTCGAGCCGGCCACGGGATACACCAACACGGTCGGCAACGAAGCCAGCTTCACCTACACGGTCAGCGCCGGCAGCAGCAGCGAAACAGCCAGCGTCTACATCCAGGTCGACCCTGCCATCGCGCTGTCTGGTTTGACGCCGACCAAGTACTGGACCTTCGACAACGCCAGCGGATCGACCGTCTCCGACGAAAGTGCCACGACGCAGCAGGGCACGCTCACGGGCGGTGCGACCCTGTCGGCCGGCCACATCGGCCAGGCCGTGGTGTTGAACGGCAGCTCAGGCTACGTCAACCTCGCCAACGCCTCGACCACGACCAACCTGCTCGAAGGCAAGGGTGGCATGTCCGCCAGCCTCGCCTTCTGGGTCAAGCTCGATCCGGGCCAGACCGGAGGCAGCGTCATCGGCGCCAACAGCGCCAGCACCATCGATCCTGGCAGCAACCTGGGGTGGGGCCAGGTCAGCGCGGACGGACACATCGGCCTGGTGCGGGGCAATCAGGCGGTGTTCGGCAGCACGGCGATCAACGACGGCCAGTGGCATCACGTCGTGATCTCCTACGCGCAGAGCCCGACCGACTCCAAGATCCAGTCCGCCACCATCTGGGTGGACGGTTCCCTCGATGGCAGTGGCTTCACCTTCGCCGACGGCCTTCTCAACGTCGAGTTCACCGGCTTCGGGATCAACAACGCCAAGGCGGCCACCGACGGCACGTCAACCTACTTCAAGGGCACGCTGGATGACATCCGCGTCTACAGCGGCGTGCTCACCGAGGATCAGGTGCTGGCCATCCACACCGCCGAAGCGGCGCAAAGCGGCAATTCGAGCGCTGATCGCCTGGTGCTGGACAACGACCAGGGCAGCGTGAGCTTCGCTGTCGCGGGCAACCCGCTCTTCATTCACCTCAGTGGCGTGCCCAATGGCGCCAAGCTGACCGACGGTGTGAATGAAGTGACCATCGGCACCTCGGGTGAGGCCAGCATCACCAACCCGGCCAGCTGGAACCTGCAGTCCTTGTCGCTGGAAGGACTTGGGAGCCGTTCGGCCCTGGTGAGCGTGGATGCCACGTTGTCGGACGGCAGCACGGTCGGGAAGATGACCATCGACGTCGTCGCGGGCCACTCGGCCACCACCTCGACCGACACCTGGACATCGGGTTCCGGCAGCGACGTCTTTGCCTGGACACTGGCGGACGCCGGTGCATCTGGCTCGCCGGGGCAGGACACGATCGCAGGTTTCAATGCGTCGTCAACGAAGACGGCTGGGGGCGACGTGCTGGACCTGCGCGATCTCCTGGTGGGGGAGCACGCTGCAGCTGGAGCCTACAACCTGGAAAACTTCCTGCATGTCGAGCTGCCCTCCGGCAGCGCCACGAGCACCACCCTGCACGTCAGTTCAAACGGTGGCTTCGCGGGCGGCAACTACGCAGCCGGCCAGGAAACCCAGGTGATCGAGCTGACTCAGACGCAGTTGGCCTCAGCACTCGGCTTGGCCACGGATGCCACCGAGTCGGCCATCCTCAAGGCGATGGTCGAGCAAGGCAAGCTGGTGGTTGATCCCTGATCCAACCGGTGCTTGCTGCCCTTCAACGACAAGGGGCGCTCGATTGAGCGCCCCTTGTCCTGTGAGAAGAATGCGGCAGACCACTTGACGGGTGGTGCTCCCGCGAATCAGGACTTGTCGACGCGCACCGCCACTCGACGCTGCGCGCGCCAGCGCTGCAGCCCTGACAGGCCAGCCAGTCCCACCAGCCACATCACCGCCGTCTCGGGCTCGGGAACCGGCGCGGCATTGCCAAAGGCGACGTTGTCGACCGCATAGGTTTCGGCATTCGCCCCCGGGCCCAGTGCACCCCGGATGATCACCGCCGAGAAAGACTGACTTGACGTGAACCCGAGGTAACCTCGCGCATGGCCGCCCAGGGTGGTCGGGTTGATCTCGCTGATCAGTTGTTCGCCGTCCGAGAACACGGCATACAGCCTCAGGCTCTCGCCAACGCCCCAGGCCCCCAGATCCCACTCTGCGCCAACCCCTTGGCGCCCCGCGCCCAAAAACCAGACCGTTTCCTGGTTGCCGGAAGTGCTGACGCTGTCCAGATACTGAGCGCTACCACCTGTCCCGCCAATCGACTGGACGAAGGAAGCATCAAAGACCCCTGCACGCAGGAAGTTCTGACCCTGAAAACCAACGACGTGCGATCCGCCAAACGTGGTGATCACCAGCCCATCGGCGTGACCATCCTCGAAAGTCTCAGTGACCAGTGGAGCGCCACCCAACGCGGCTTGCAGCCCCGCTGGGCTGGACACCATGTTGACGTCAGCTGCATGCGCCTGACTGACAACTGCTGCTGCCCACAGCAGCCCGATTGCCGCCAGCTTCCTCCGATTTGCCATGACCTGCACTCCTGTTTCGCCAGCCGTAACAACGAGAAGCGGCGGAATCAAGCGCCTTCTCTCGTACCAACTGTGCACTGGGCAGATCATGGGTCATTTTTCCGCTTTGTAACACCACGCGTCTGAGGGTACGGTGCGCACCCCGATGCGGGGGTCAACGCACCTTGACCGCTGGTCCCGTTGCGCCATCGACCCCTGCCGTCCAGACGTCGGGCAGGTCCGACAGCTCGGTCACGCCTTCCAGATAGGTGGCCAGGCCCAGGCCATGCAACATCTGCGCGGTGCCGCGCAGCAGTGCTGTGCGACGTTCGTCACCGGACAGGCCGCGGCCCATGCTGGACATCAGCTTGACGAAGTCCAGTCCACTCTCCAGCAAAGGCCGCAGGCTGGCGAGGCGTTCGCCCGCGTGCTCCAGGCCCACCCGCGTGCCAAAGGGTCGCAATTGACGGCACAGATCACCCACGGTCGCCGGGCTGATCAGCAGCGCCGATTCGTCGAGTTCGACCGACAGGCGCCGCGCCGCGCCAGCATGCTCGGCCAAATGACGGCGCAGGCGGCCGACGAAGCCACTGGCATGCAGTGAGTGAGGTGACAGGTTGATGCTGCGCGGCTGACCGTCACGTTCGATCGCCGCGAGTCCGAGCAGCACGGCCAACTCATCGACCTGGGCAGTCATGCCGGTGCGCAACGCCAACGGCAGCCAATGGGCCGCCGCCACGAAGGGTCCACCTTCCTTCAACTGGATGCGAAGGGGACATTCCTGGTGCAACAAGCGCCCCTGCCGGTCCACCACCGGGAACTCGAGCAACTGCACGCGCTGCTGCTGCAGGGCAGCCTGGATACCGCGGCGCCAACTGTCCTCCCCACCCGGCTCGCCCTGCTCAGGGTCCGACTGATCCGACAGTTGGCAGGCGTAGTCACCCTGGGCCTCCGCGGCGGCCAGGGTGGCGTCCGCACGCGACAGCACCGCCGCGACTTCCTCGCCGTGATGCCAAATCACCACCGAGAGGGCGACCGCGAGCCCTTCAAAGGGCGCCAGTCCCTCGCGAAGCTGTCCCGTGAAGGCCTCCAACCCAGCCGCGGCGCCACCAACCACGGGCAAGATGGCGGCAAAGTCAGCGCCATTCAGACGCCCCACCACCACCGGGACGGACGCCCCTACCGGCTCGCTCAATAGCTTGGCCAGTTGCTGGAGCGCCTCGTCGGTACGGGCGTGGCCCAGGCGCTGATTCACTTCGGTCAGGTGCAGCGCGCGTACCAGCAACAGGCGTCCAGTGGCCATGCCGTCTTCACTGGACAGCTCAGTCGACAAACGCGCCAGGAAATGCGAACGGTGCGACACCCCGGTCAGCGGATCGAAGTGCGCCTGCTGCCGCAGGTGCGCCACCTCATCGGCCTGTTCCGTGAACTGACGGTGCACCCGCTCGACCATCACGTTCATCGCGCGGGCCACCCGCCTCAGCTCAGGCGCGGCCGGCTCAGGCACACGCACGAAGCGGCGCTGCGTGAGTGCCTCGGCCTGCTCGACCACCGCCCCAAGCGCTCGGCGCAGGCGCCTCACCACCCAGGTGCTCACCCCCAACGCACCCAGGCCCAGCAGCAGCATCCACGCACCGGTGTGCTGGGCACTGCGCCACAGGTCGGCGTAGGCAAAGACGGGCTGGCTCACCACCTCGACCGACCCCAGTGCATTCCAGCCACTCGACACCTGCGCAACGCCCGGATGGGACTCGATGGGCACGAGGCTCACGAACCAGGCCGGCGCGTGCGGCGGCACGGCCGGCGCCACCCGCTCGATCTGCACCTGCCCATCGGCCCGCCGCAGCCGGATCGAGCGATAGGCCCCCGTATCGAACTGCGCCGCCAACGCCAGCTCCAACAAGGCCGGCTCGCCCCCCTGCTGCGACAGGCTCAGCGCCAGCACCTGGGCGTTGTCGCTGTTCTTGAGCGCCAACTGGTTCTCCAGGTAGGAGCGGGCACTCCATACCGAAACCACCACGCTGCCACTGCAGGCCAGCACGATCACGCTCAGCACCAGCAGCCACACCTGCCGCATCAGGCTCATCGCCAACTCCTGCAATCCATCCGTCGTGCTGCCATCGACATCACAAAAACCCCTGCTCCCGGACTTTGGCCACCACTTCTCGCCAGCGAGACAATCTGGCCAGCGGATCGCCGGCCTCGCTGCCCTGGGTACCCTGCCACAATCCTTCGGTATTGAAGCTGAAAACCGGTGTCAGGTCACGCCGACGCGATGCTGGCAGCACCTCGGGCACGAGGTTATCCAAGATCAGCGGCTCTGCCCCCTGGACTGGATAGTAGGCCAGCACCATGTGCGCGACCGGCGGCGAAGCAGGAGGCCCCAACACCGCCCGCACATACACCAGGCGCAGTTTCGCTGGCTGGAGGCCGCTGGCAAGCAGGCTGAAGTACTTCGCGATCGCATAGTCCTCGCAGTCCCCTTGGCCACGCACCAGGGTCTCCAATGGGCTGGCCCAATAATCCACCTGACCCCAGACCTCGACATCCTCGCGGAAGAAAATCCGGCGGTTGAAAAACTGGTTGATGGCCTCCAACCGCGACTCGTCAGGCATCGCCGCCGCGCGGCTGATCGTATCCAGAAGCGACCGTACCGATTGCTGGACCGCAGGGTCATGGCGGCTGGCGAGGGCCGTCAAACGTTCCGGGTCCCACGCCAGGGAGGAGCGCGCAGCCAGCCAGACCACCAACACCAAGCCGGCCACCAACAACTGAAACAACTTGGCACAAACCAGCCGGGCCGTCCACCTGGTGTGGACGACCTGGCACGAAGTCGCAGCCGGTTTACGCAACATCGAGGAAGTATCGGCCAGTTCACCGCCAACTTGACGGGACAGGACGAAAGCAGGCACAACCCGGCGTGGCCGGATTTCTACGGGTGCGACTTGTTCTCGGCGTCAAATCTGTGGAATACTTGAGAAGGATTATTGTGGCACATGCGTGCACAATTTCGGGTCGAAAGACAAGGCCCGTCGGGATGGAGGTTTCCTGCGCGACCTCCACCCCACCTGCCCGAGCAAGGATCAACCCAATATGAAGCAGACTTCCAAGCATCTCGTCGGACTGATTGCACTCGCATGCCAGGTGGCCATCGCCCAGCCGGTGGATCCCCTGAAGGATGCCGCCCAGCGTGCCATCACGACGAACCCGGAAGTGACCGCGCGACTCAACGCCTTCAGGGCAGCCAGCGACGAAGTCGACGTGGCCCGCGGTGCCTACTATCCGCGCGTGGACCTGTCGGCCGAGGCCAGCCGCACACGCGACCGCATTGCCACGCGCACGCCTGAAGACCAGTCGATGAACTCCACCGGCGTGGCGCTGACGGCCACGCAGTTGCTCTGGGACGGCCTGTCCACGCAGAGCCAGGTGGACCGCCTGGGGCATGCACGCTTGGTCCGGTATTTCGAGTTCATCGACGCCAGCGAACAGACCGCCCTGGAAAGCGTGCGGGCCTATGCCGACGTTGCTCGTGTACGACGGCTGGTGAAACTGGCCGAAGAAAATTACGTGCAGCACAAGCAGGTGGCGGAACAGATTCAGTCCCGCTTCAAGGCAGGCGTGGGTCGAGGCGTCGATGTCGAACAAGCCAATGCACGGCTGGCACTGGCCGAATCCAATCTCACCACCGAAGCCGCCAACCTGCACGACGTCACCGAAAGGTATCGCCGCATCGTTGGCAGCATGCCTGCGGGCGAGTTGCCCATGGCAGCCAATCTCGATCGAGGCCTGCCGGGCGCACAGGCCGCAGCCCTGGAGATGGTGGCCAAGCGCAATGCGACGGTCGCCGCGGCTGTGGAGAATTTCCGGTCGGCACAATCTCAGGCACGTGAACGGGACGGCGCCTTCCACCCCCGCGTGGAAGCCAAGGTACGGGCCGGCGCTGGCAACAACCTGGATGGCGTGGCCGACCAGAAGCGCGATACCTCGGCAGGTCTGTATCTGAACTGGAACCTCTTCAACGGCGGCGCAGACAGTGCACGCGTCCGCCAATCGGCGAACCTGCTCAACCAGATGGCCGACGCCCGCGACAAGGCCTGCCGCGACAGCCGCCAGACGGCGGCGATCGCCTTCAACGACGTGCGCAAGCTCGGCGAACAACTGGGCTACCTGGAGCGCCATGTGAGTTCGGCGGAAAAGGCCCGGGACGCCTATCGCCAGCAATTCGACATCGGACAACGCAGCCTCCTGGATGTCCTGAACGCCGAGAACGAGGTCTACAGCGCCAAGCGCGCCGAAGTGATCGCACGACATGATCTGGTGACTGCCAAGGCCCGCAGCCACGCGTCGGCCAGCAGTCTGGTTGCGGCACTGGGCCTCACCCGTGCCGGCAATGCGCAGGACGACATCGCCGAAGGCCGTTACTGGCAGGCAGGTGACGATGCCGCGGCGCGTTGCCCACTCAGCGCCACCGACATCAGCCTGACATCCAAGGGCGAGCTGGACGAGCGGGCTCGTCAGCAGCTGGGCGCAGTGCCCGCCCCCGCTCCCGCAGCAACGACCGCTCCGGTCAGCACGCAAACCACAGCGGCAGCACCGACGCCCGCGCCAGGCAAGGCCGCCGTTCCGCTGACCACCCCGGTGTCACAGCGTCTGCTCGACTGGGCAACCGCCTGGTCAACCAAGGACGTCACCCGCTACCTGAGTTTCTACGATGCCAGCTTCAAGCCCGCCGGCACCGCTCGGAGCAAGTGGTTTGCCAATCGCACCAAGCTGCTCAAGAAGGAAGGACCGATCGAACTGAAGATCTCGAACGTCCAGCGCCGGACCGTTTCTGCCAACACGGTTGAAACCCGGTTCGAACAACTCTATGCCTCGAAGGACTTCAAGGACAAGAGCCAGAAGACCCTGGTGTGGAAGCGCGTGGGCAGCGAGTGGTATATCGTCAAGGAAAGCAGCCGCTGACCGGATCGAGGGTTTCACCCCTGATAAAAGCGCCACCCGAGCAGGCTGGCGCTTTTTTCATGCCCGTGAACATCGAATACCTGGCTGCACGTCCAGTGCAGCAACGAGAGAAAAAGCAGAATCATCCGCCCAGAAACGACAAAAGGAGCCCGAAGGCTCCTTGATCATGCATCTGGCGGAGAGGGCGGGATTCGAACCCGCGGTGGGCTATTAACCCACACACGCTTTCCAGGCGTGCGACTTAAACCGCTCATCCACCTCTCCGAAGCCGCACACTATAACAGAAAAGCTGGCCACCTCAGCGACCTACCCATCCCGGTGCGGCCAAAGAACCACTCAGCGCACGACCGCGAGTTGCTCGCGCTTCTCACCCTTGTAGGTGTAGAGGGTCAGGGCACCGTTCTTGATGTCGCCCTTCTCGTCGAAGCTGATGGTGCCCGTCACGCCCTTGTAGCCACTGGTCTTGGCCAGCACCGGCAGGTACTTGGCTGGCTCGGAGGAATTGGCCTTGACCATCGCGGCCACCAGCACGTTGACGGCGTCGTACACATAGGGCGCGTAGATCTGCACGTCGGCATTGAACTTGGCCTTGAACTTCGTGCGGAAGTCCTCCATGCCCTTCTTCTGTTCGCCTTCGACGCCACCGGCCTCAGCACAGACGACCTGGCTGTCTTCCATCGCGCCACCTGCCAGCTTCGGCAATTCACCCGTGCAGATGCCATCGCCCCCCATGAACTTGGCCTTGATGCCCAGTTGCTTGGCCTGACGAATCATCGGGCCTGCCACCGCGTCCATGCCGCCGAAGAAGATCACGTCAGGCTTCTTGGCCTTCAGGGTGGTCAAGATCGCGGTGAAGTCGGTCGCCTTGTCGTTGGTGAACTCACGTGCAACCACCTTGCCGCCGCCGCCCTTGACACCCTTTTCGAACTCGTCGGCCACGCCCTGGCCGTACGCGGTGCGGTCATCGACCACGGCGATCGACTTGCCCTTCAGGTCCTTGACGGCATAGCGGCCCAGCGTGCCACCGAGGTGCACGTCATCGGCCACCACGCGGAAAGTGGTCTTGAAACCCTGGCGGGTGAACTTCGGGTTGGTGGCCGACGGCGACACTTGCGGCACGCCGGCGTCGCTGTAGATCTTGGCCGCCGGGATCGAAGTACCCGAGTTCAGATGCCCGACCACGCCGACGACCTTGGAGTCGATCAGCTTCTGGGCCGCAGCGGTGCCCTGCTTCGGATCGCCTGCATCGTCTTCGGCGAGGAGTTCGAACTTGACCTTCTTGCCGCCGATCGTCACGCCCTTGGCGTTGAGTTCATCGATGGCCATGCGGGCGCCGTTCTCGTTGTCCTTGCCCAGGTGGGCGATGCCGCCGCTGGTCGGGCCCACATGACCGATCTTGACCACCGCCTCCTGAGCGGAAGCCAAACCGACCGCCGTGAAGGCGATGGCACCGACGACGACACTGAACTTGTGAAGCATGGGGAAACTCTCCAGTAAATACCAAGGGATGGGCATACCGAGAATGATCTCGTGCGCGCACCTTACCCGAATTCCAGTGCGCGATCCATTCGGCAAGCACCCTGTGTGCCAGGGCCCGGAACGAGCGTTGTCCGCGGCAAACACGGCGCCATTCCGCTCACCGAATCAGGACCCCATGCACAACGTTTGTGCGGGACCCCGCACCGTCAGTATTTACCCGGGGGTTTGTGCTGCCAGCAGCTTGACCGTCAAAACCGATCCGCGCCCGTCTCAGCGCAACCGCAGACGGGCAAGCTCCTGCGCCACCGCCCGTTTGACGATGTCGCGCAGCGTCAGGCTCAACTCGCGCCGGGTTTCCTCGACAAACTGATCTGTCAGGCGGGCCAAGGCCGGACCGAGCGCCTCGCGCACGCGGTACTCGAACATGCGATCTACCTGGCGCTGCACATCGCTGAGCACCTGCTGGCTGATCTGGGATTCAGCCACCGCCAGCCAGGCCTCCACCGGCACATCGGCCTCGGCCAGGGGCGCCAGAGCCAGCAGGTCGGCCGCATCACCCCTGCCGGGAGCGGCGCCAAAACTGGCACCAGACACTGCAGCAGCGCTGGCATCCACCGCCGCCACCGGCACCGCGGGTGGCACGGGCACAGCACCAGCCGCACTGGCTGCGCTGGCCGCGGCCTCAGAGAAACCGATCACCTCGGTGAGTGTCGGCACCTCGTCGATCCGGGGTCGCACCTGTGCACTCAACGCAACACTCCCGCCGGTCGCGAGCCAGGGCAGGCCCCAGGATCGCCCCGCCTCATGCCCCCACCTCGTGGCGCTCGATGCCCAGGCCCGCCCCGGCGTAGTGCCGCCAGCGCTGGCGCGCAGCAGCGCGGTCCGATTCGGCCAGGCTGACCACCTCGATCAGGCGTGCGAAGTCCTCGTAGCGCAGCGGCACGTCCTGGCGCAGGTTGACGAGCACGCCATGACCGCGTTCGGCCGACGGCCGATCGAGCAGCAGCAGCGGCGTGGCCGCCAGCCGGGCAGGCAGGCCCGCCAGCTCGACGCCTCGCCAGTGCGGCAGGAACTCCAGCGGCTCGAACACCCAGAGCTGACGATTCAGGTCGTCCAGCGTGTGCTCGTCGCCCGTGACCACGACGCGCGCGCCGGCACGCCAGGCCTTGCGCAGCAGTCGGCAGACGTAGTCGCGCCGATCGGCCACGTTGAAATGAAACGCCACGGCGGTCAAGCAGAACCCCTCAAGTGGCTCGCTTGCGTTCCTGCGCCGTCTGATCCGCCTGCTTCAGCAGCCAGTGGGTCAGCAGCGCGACCGGACGCCCGGTGGCTCCCTTGGCAGCACCGCTCTTCCATGCGGTGCCGGCAATGTCCAGATGCGCCCAGCGGTACTTGGCGGTGTAGCGCTTCAGGAACATCGCCGCGGTGATGACGCCACCGGCGCGCGGGCCCACGTTCGCCATGTCCGCAAAATGGCTCTTGAGGGCCTCGTCATACTCCTCGTCCAGCGGCAGGCGCCAGGCCGGGTCGGCCGCGGCGTCGCCAGCGGCCAGCAGGTCGGCTGCCAGGGCGTCATCGCTGCTGAACAGGCCGCTGCGGTGGTGACCCAGGGCGATCACGCAGGCCCCGGTCAGGGTGGCGATGTCCACCACCGCGGCGGGCTTGAAGCGCTCGGCGTAGGTCAGCGCATCACAGAGGATGAGCCGCCCCTCGGCGTCGGTGTTGAGGATCTCGATGGTCTGGCCCGACAGGCTCGTGACCACATCGCCCGGCTTGACCGCCCGGCCGCTGGGCAGGTTCTCGCAGGTGGGGATCAGTCCGATGAGGTTGATCTTCGGCCGGAGTTCGGCCACGGCGCGGAACACGCCCAGCACGCTGGCGGCGCCCCCCATGTCGAACTTCATCTCGTCCATCTCGGCCGCAGGCTTGAGCGAGATGCCACCGCTGTCGAAGGTGATGCCCTTGCCGACCAGCACCTGGGGCGCCACCTTCTTGGCCGCGCCTTGGTACTGCAGCACGATGAACTGCGGCGGCTCGTCCGAACCCTTCGCGACGGCCAGGAAGGCCCCCATGCCAAGCTTCTCGATCGCCTTGCGGTCCAGCACGTCGATCTTCAGGTCGTGTGCCGAGGCCAATTCCTGTGCCTGCTGCGCCAGCAGGGTCGGCGTGAAGTGGTTGCCCGGGCGGTTGGCGCAGTCGCGCGCCAGCTCGATACCGACCGCCAGCGCCTGGCCGCGGCGCAGCGCCTCGCGCACGCCGGCCTGTTCGGCCTTGCCGCAGGCCAGCAGCAACTTGTCGATGCGCGTGGGCGCGACGGCGCTCGGCTTGGTGTGGCGGTAGATGTATTGCTGGCCCTGTACCGCCCGCACCACCGCCTCGGCGACATCCGGCCCCAGCGCCTGCTGGCCGCCCCAGGCCACCAGCAACGACCTGGCGCCACCCTGCTTGAGGGCGCCCATCGCGGCCACCACGGCCCGCTCCATCTGCCGCACCGACACCGCCGCCGCGTCGCTGGTCACCGCCAGCACCAGGCGGGCCGCCTTCATGCCGGCAGGCCGGTGCAGATACAGCACCCGCCCGGCCTTCAGCTCCAGGTCGCCCTGGGCCAGCGCGTCGTCCAGCAACCCCTGCCAGACAGCGCCCGCCGCGCAGGCCTCGCGCTGCGCCGGCAGCACGAGAATCAGCGCATCGGCAACCTGATCCTGCAACTGATTGGCACTGGCCAGGAGGGTTTGAGCGTCCATAATTCCGAGTTCATTTGAAACGAACTGATGTTATTCGATTCCTCTTTGCGCAAGGAGCTGTCCCGCAGTTTCGGCGGCACCGTCGTGGTGGTCGTGACGATCGTCGTGACGATGATGCTCATCCGCACCCTCGGCCAGGCGGCGGGCGGGCGCGTGTCGCCGCAGGACGTGGCCCTGATGCTGGGCTACGTCATGCTCGGCCACCTGCCCACGGTGCTCAGCCTCTCGATCTTCGTGGCGGTGGTCTCCACGCTCACGCGCCAGCACCGTGACAGCGAGATGGCGATCTGGTTCAGCAGCGGCCAGTCGCTGTGGCGGTTCCTGCGCCCGGTGCTGCGCTTCGCGGCGCCCATCCTGCTGCTGATCGCTGCGATGGTGCTCTCCGTGTGGCCCTGGGCGAACCAGAACATCGCCAGCCTGCGGGAGCGCTACGAGCAGCGCTCCGATCTGTCGCGCGTCGCCCCCGGGCAATTCCAGACCTCACGCAGCGGCCAGCGCGTCTTCTTCATCGACAAGGAGGCACCGCAGGAGGGCACCGGGCGCAACATCTTCATCCTCGACCAGCGCGAGGACCGCGAGTCCGTCACCACCGCACAGGCCGGCAGCATCGAGGTGACCAGCGACAACGCCCGCCAGCTGACGCTGCGCCACGGTGCGCGCACCGACCTGGACCTGGACGGCGGCACGCGCACCATCTCCCGTTTCGACAGCTACCAGGTGCGCCTGAACGAGGCACGCAGCAGCGCGCTCGACGCCCCGCCCCCCAAGGCGCGCAGCTCGCTGGAGCTGCTGGCGCAGCGCAGCCGCGAGGGCGACAGCGAACTGGCCTACCGCTTCGGCCAGGTGGCTGCGGCCATCAACCTCGTCCTCCTGGGGCTCGGCCTGGTGTCGGGTGACGTGCGCCGGGCCAACTCCTGGTCCATGTTGTACGCCCTGCTGAGCTTCGTGGTGTATTTCAACCTGCTCAACCTCAGCCAGGCCTGGGTCGCCGGTGGCCGCCTCAGCCTGGGCACGGCGCTGCTGGCCGTGCACGGCAGCATCGCGGTGCTGGCGCTGGTGCAGCTGTGGTGGCGTGCCCGGGGCGTGGCACGCCCGCTGCTGTGGCGCACGGCCGCACCGCGCTGAGCCGACGCCCCACCCGCCGGAGCCTGTCCATGCGCACCGTCCGCCGCCTGCTGTACCGGGAGATCCTCGGCGCCACCGGTTTCGTGGCCGCCGCCTTCCTCGGCCTGTTCTTCTTCTTCGACCTCGTGGACGAGGTCGACCGCATCGGCCGCAACGGCTACAGCGTCGGCCGCGCGCTGCTGGTGTGCCTGATGCAGGTGCCCGGCCACGTCTACGAGCTGCTGCCCATCGCGCTGCTGATCGGGGCGATCTACGCCCTGGCGAGGCTGGCCCAGTCGTCGGAGTTCACGATCCTGCGCACCGGCGGGCTCGGCCCGCGGCGCGCGCTGGTGCTGCTGACCGCACTGGGGCTGGGCTTCGTAGCCTTCACCTTCGTCATCGGCGACGTCGTGGCCCCCTGGTTCGAGCGCCAGGCCACGCTGATGCAGGCCACGCGCAACGGGCACCTCAACGTCGCGCGCGGCGGGGCGTGGCTGCGCGACAGCGTGCGCGGGCCGGACGGCGAACGGCGCTTCACCGTCAACATCGGCGAGGCGCACTCGGACGGCGAGGTGGCGCAGGTGCGCATCTTCGAATTCGGCCCGCGCGGCGAGCTGCTCACGCGCACCTCGGCCGCGCGCGCCACGGTGGGCAACGACGGCGTGTGGACGCTGGAGGAGGTGCAGATCTCGCACTGGGCTCCCGATGCCACGCCCCGGCTGGACGCCGACCAGCGCCTGGTGCGCCACACCTGGCAATCCAGCCTGAACCGCTCGGTGCTGGCCGCCGCGGTGCTGCCGCTGGGCACCATGTCCACCGCGGCGCTGTGGCGCTACATGACGCACCTGGCCGACCACGAGCAGGCCGCGCAGCGCTACGAGATCCAGTTTTGGAAGCGCGCGCTCTACCCCTTCGCCTGCCTGGTGATGCTGGCACTGGCGCTGCCCTTTGCCTACCTGCACGGGCGCAGCGGCGGCATCAGCCTGAAGGTCTTCGGCGGCATCATGCTGGGCATCAGCTTCGTGCTGCTCAACAATGTGATGGGGCATCTGGGCCTGCTGCAGAACTGGACCCCCTGGGTGGCCGCGAGCGTGCCCAGTGCAATCTACCTGCTGCTGTCGCTGGGCGCCTTCAGCTGGCTGGTGCGCTACCGCTGACGCGCGCACCGGGCGCCCCGCGGCCGAGCCGCCTTCCCGGACGACGAACCGAACCCTCAAGGAACCCGATGCACGGCATCCTGCTCTTCGCCCACGGCGCCCGCGACGCGGCCTGGGCCTGGCCCTTCGAAGCCATCGCCGCGCACATGCGCACCCACCACGTCGACGGGCCGGTGGCGCTGGCCTACCTCGAACTGATGCAGCCCGGCCTGCCCGAGGCCGTCGATGCCCTGGTCCGCCAGGGCTGCCAGGCCATCACCGTGGTGCCGATGTTCCTCGGCGCTGGAGGCCATGTGCGGCGTGACCTGCCCGCGCTGATGGAACGGCTGCGCACCGAACACCCTGGCTTGCAGCTGCGCAGCACCTGCGCCATCGGCGAGTCCGACGCGGTCAACCGCGCCCTCGCCACGGCCGCCCTGGCACTGGCCACCGAGTCGCTTGCCGGCCCGTCCACCGCCCCATGAACCTGCACCAGTTCCGCTTCGTGCAGGAGGCGGCGCGCCGCCAGCTCAACCTCACCGAGACCGCCAAGGCGCTGCACACCTCGCAGCCAGGCATCTCCAAGGCCATCCTGGAGCTGGAGGAGGAGCTCGGCGTGGACATCTTCGCCCGCCACGGCAAGCGCCTCAAGCGCATCACCGAGCCAGGCGAGCAGGTGCTGCGCAGCATCGAGGTGATCCTGCGCGAGGTGGCCAACCTCAAGCGCATCGGCGAGGAGTACTCGCTGCAGGAGGCTGGCACCATCTCGATCGCCGCCACCCACACCCAGGCGCGCTACGTGCTGCCCGCCCCGGTGGCCGCGCTGCGCCTGCGCTACCCGAAGGTGGCCGTGAGCCTGCACCAGGGCACGCCCGACCAGGTCGCGCGCATGGTGCTGGACGACGCCGCCGAGGTCGGCATGGCCACCGAACGCCTGGCCGAGTACGACGACCTCGTCACCCTGCCCTGCTACGAATGGCGCCACGTGGCCGTGATGCCGGCCGCGCACCCGCTCGCTGGCGTCGAGCGGCTCAGCCTGGACGACCTGGCCGCGCAGCCGCTGATCTCCTACCACCCCTCCTTCACCGGCCGCTCGCGCATCGACGCGGCCTTCGCCCACCGCGGCCTGAAGCCCCAGTTCGTGCTGGAGGCGATCGACTCCGACGTCATCAAGACCTACGCGCGCCTGGGCATGGGCCTGGGCCTGGTGGCCGAGATGGCGGTGCGCGAGGACCCGCTGTTCGCCAGCGGCACGGACATGGTGGCCCGCCCGGTCGGGCACCTGTTCGGCGGCAACGTGGCGCGCATCGCCTTCAAGCGCGGCGCCTACCTGCGCAACTTCGTCTACACCTTCGCCGAGCTGCTGTCCGACCGCCTCAGCCGCGCCCTGGTCACCCGCGCGATGCAGGCTGGCCCGGACGCCGCCGGCTACGAGCTCTGATCCCAGCCCCCGCCTGCCTACCTGCCATGACCACGACGCCCACCCCTGCCGCGCCGCGCACGCCCCCGCTCACCAGCCGCCTGCCGCAGGTGGGCACCACCATCTTCACCGTGATGTCGGCGCTCGCCCAGGAATGCGCCGCGGTCAACCTCGGCCAGGGCTTCCCGGACTTCGACGGCGATGCGCGCCTGATGGCCGCGGTCAAGCAGGCCCTGGACGCCGGCCACAACCAGTACCCACCGATGGCCGGCGTGCCCGTGCTGCGCGAGGCCATCGCCGCCAAGATCGAGGCGCTGTACGGCCAGCGCTACGACGTGGGCAGCGAGATCACCGTCACCGCCGGCGCCACCCAGGCGATCCTCACCGCCGTGCTGGCCCTGGTGCACCCGGGTGACGAGGTCATCGTCCTGGAGCCCTGCTACGACAGCTACGAGCCGGCGATCACGCTCGCTGGTGCCACGCCAGTGCGCGTGCCGCTGAGCGCAGGCAGCTTCCGCCCCGACTTCGCCCGGCTGGCCGCGGCCATCACCCCCCGCACCCGGGCGCTGATCGTCAACACGCCACACAACCCCACGGGCACCGTCTGGAGCGCCGCCGAGATGGCGCAGCTGGCCGAGCTGCTGCGCCCCACCGATGTGCTGCTGATCGCCGACGAGGTCTACGAGCACATGGTCTACGACGGCGCGGCGCACCAGAGCGTGGCGCGCCACCCGGAGCTCGCTGCCCGCAGCGTGCTGATCTCCAGCTTCGGCAAGACCTACCACGTCACCGGCTGGAAGGTGGGCTTCGCCGCCGCCCCCGCTGCGCTGATGGCGGAGTTCCGCAAGGTGCACCAGTTCAACGTCTTCACGGTCAACAGCCCCATGCAGCACGGTCTGGCCGCCTACATGGCCGACCCGGCGCCCTACCTGGAGCTGCCCGCGTTCTACCAGCGCAAGCGCGACCTCTTCCGCGCCGGCCTGGCCGGCACGCCGCTGCGCCTGCTGCCCTGCGAAGGCACCTACTTCCAGTGCGTCGACTACAGCGGCCTGCATGCCGACATTGCCGCACTCGGCGAAGCCGACTTCTGCCGCTGGCTGACGCGCGAGGTCGGCGTCGCAGCCATCCCGCTGTCGGCCTTCTACGCCGATGGCCGCAATCAGCAGATTGCCCGCCTGTGCTTCGCCAAGCGCGACGAGACCCTGCAGGCCGCGCTGGAGCGACTGCAGCAGCGGCTGCAGCGGCTGCAGCGGCGTTTGCCGGTGGCCTGACCCGATGCGCCGTGACCGGCCCCTCACCGCCGCGGCACCCCTTCTGTCGCACCGCAATAAGCACGAACGGTCGTGCTTTTTTGCTGCACAATCCAGCCCGACCGCCAGCCATCGGTGATCCGGTGCCGCTGTGCCTGACTGGACCCGCCCCCTCGAACCGAGCCCCGCCATGCCAGCCGAACTCCTCATCTCCCGCCAGGGCAGCACCCTGGTCCTGACCCTCAGCGACCCGGCCGCGCGCAACGCGCTGTCGCCGGAGATCTACGCCGCCGGCACTGAGGCGATCGGCTTGGCCGAGGGCGACCCGCAGGTGCGCGCCATCGTGCTGACCGGCGCAGCCGGGCACTTCAGCGGCGGGGGCAACCTGGGCCAATTGCAGGCCGTACGCGGCCAGCCCCAGCAGCAGGGCGAGCGTGTCGATGCCCTGCATCGCTGGATCGAGGCCCTGCGGGCCTGCCCGAAGCCGGTGATCGCCGCCGTCGAAGGCGCCGCCGCCGGCGCCGGCTGCTCACTGGCGCTGGCCTGCGACCTGCTGGTCGCCTCGCGCGAAGCCAAGTTCACGCTGGCCTACGGGCGCATCGGCTTCTCGCCCGACGGGGGCGCCAGCTGGCACCTCGCTGCCGGGCTGCCGCGTCAGCAGGCGCTGGAATGGCTCTGGCTGGCGAAGACCCGCACGGGTGAAGACCTGCAGCGCAGTGGCTTGGTGAACCGCCTGTGCGCCCCGGGCGAAGCGCTCGCCACCGCACTCGCCCTGGCCGACGAGCTGGCTGCGATGGCGCCCAACGCGCTCGCGTCGGTCAAGGAGCTGGTCGCCCAGCCGTCCCCCGCACTGGCCGACCACCTCGACCGCGAGCGCGACGCCTTCGTCGCCAACGTCAACCACGACAACGGCGCTGAGGGGCTGGCCGCCTGGCACGAGAAGCGCCGCGCCACGTTCCGCTGATCCACCCCGTCCTTGCCGAAGGCACCGAGCCGCATGACCACTCCCGTCCTGACCACCGACGAACGCCAGCAGATCGACCGCGGCCCCTGGTTCTCCAAGCTGTCCCCGGCGCTGCGGCACGACATCCTGGCGCGCACCGTGATCCGGCGCTACCCGGACGGTGTGCAGATCGGCACCCGCGGCGCCCCGGCGGTGGACTGGATCGGCGTGGCCAGTGGGGCCGTGCGCGTGAGCTCGGTGTCGATCTCGGGCAAGCAGATCACGCTGACCTACGTGGAGCCGGGCACCTGGTTCGGCGACATCTCGCTGTTCGACGGCCTGCCGCACACCCACGACGCCACCACGCACGGCCCGACCACGCTGCTGATCGTGCGCAAGCACGATTTCAACGACCTGCTGGCCCGCCACAGCGAGCTGTCCGAGGCCCTGCTGCGGCTGAACTGCCGCCGCCTGCGGCTCATGTTCAACGTCTTCGAGGACCTCAACACCAAGCCGCTGGCCTCGCGCCTGGCCAAGCAGGTGCTGCTGCTGGCGCGCAGCTACGGCATCACGAACGGCGAGGAGATCCGCATCGGCCTGCAGCTGGCGCAGGAGGACCTGGCGCAGCTGGTTGGTGCGTCACGCCAGCGGGTCAACCAGGAACTCAAGGGCTTCGAGCGCGAGGGCGCCCTGCGCATCGAGCCGACCCGGCTGGTCGTGCTGTCGCGCGAAAAGCTGGCCGCGATCGCGGAACGCTGAGAAGCCGCGCCCGGGCGGCCATGGACGGCCATGGGGCTCGAACGTCGCGCGTCAAAGTTGCAGGTCGGTCGGCACGGGCTCGCCCAGCGGCGGCAGCTCCTGCGGCAGGTCCGCATCGTCAGCGTCGTTGAAATCGTCGAAGTCCAGCCCAGGCAGGGTGTGCGCGGCCATGCCTTCGATGGGGTCGTGGTGCGGCCCAGGCGCGGCCGGCGGACCCGCGGGTGCGGAGCCGGACGCCGCCTCGCTCACTGGTGTGGCCGCCAAGCCGCCGGCCAGCGCCCTGCCGCCCAACACCGACTGGCGCAGCTGCGCGACATGCGCCGTCTGCGCCGCCAGGGCCTCCGCGCTGGCGGCACGGCCCGCCCGCGTGCTGATCTTGCGGGCACGCAGCGCAGCCGCATCGGCCAGCATGCGCACGCCGTCGAGCAGCGTCTCGTCGAAGGTGCCCGCCTCGGTCCGCAGGTACAGGCGCCCGCGCATCGTCATCAGCACCAGTGGCGCATGGGGCGCCAGCCACTGCGCGCGGGCACGCATCAACCGCACCGCCAGCTCGCCGGCGGCCCAGTGGCGCGCGTGCGGCACGCAGCTGGAGACGACGACGAAGTTCTGCGCAAAGGTGGGCGGTGCCGCATCCACCTCGATGCGCTCGAACATCGAGAGCCAGCGGCCCTCCTCGGGCATGCTGTCACCGATCTCGGTCTGCTGCAGGCTGGTCAGCTGCTGGAAGGCCTGCGCCTCCAGTGACTCGGCCAGGCCTCGCGACATCACCAGCATCTCCATCGGCTCGGCCAGGTGCGCATCGATGCGCACCCGCATCTCGTGGCCGCGGATGTAATGCCGCTGCGACGGACCCCACTCGATGCGCATCGGCCCGACCTGCGCCTGCGCGCACACCACCGCCCCCGGGCCGCGGCGCACCCGCTTGAATTCATCGCCGCGCTGGCGGGCCCAGTCACAGATCAGCGTGGATTCGGGGTCGGAAGGCGACTGCCGGCCCCGCAAGGGCACTTGCAGAGGGCGTTTCAGGAAGCGTTGCAGTGAGTCGAGCATGGCGCACGGTGTCCGGATCAGGTAGTCTGTCCCGACCATTTATCGACCGCCGATCGCCATGATTGAGCTGTATTCCTGGGCCACTCCCGACAGTCACCAGGTCCACATCCTGCTTGAGGAGTGCGGGCTGCCCTATCGGGTGCATCCGGTGGACACCGGCGCCGGGGCCCAGTTCCAGCCGCAGTTCCTCGCGACCAGCCCCGGCGGCCAGGTGCCGGCCCTGATCGACCCGCGGGGGCCGGACGGCCGGCCGATCTCGCTGTGCGGGTCCGGTGCCATCCTGGTGTACCTGGCCGTCAAGGCCGCCCGCTTCCTGCCCGCCGACGAGCGCGGCAAGTACGAAGTGCTGCAGTGGCTGCTGTTCCAGCTCACCAGCCTCGGCCCGCTGCAGGCACAGGGGCAGCACCTCAGGGCCCATGCGCCCCCGCAGATGCCCACCGCGATCGAGCGCTGCACCAGCGAGGCGAAGCGGTTGTACGGCGTCGTGGACCAGCGCCTGGCCCAGTCCGGCTACATCGGCGGCGCCGAGTACTCGATCGCCGACATCGCCGTCTACCCGGGGCTGCGGTCCTGCCAGGAAAGCGGCATCGACTGGTCCGACCATCCACGCCTGCGCGCTTGGTTCGACGAGGTCTCCGCACGCCCGGCCGTGCAGCGCGGCTGTGCGGTGCTGGCCGACCTGCACGGGCACCGCGCCCACCTCACAGCGGCGTGATGCGCAGGCTGACCTCCATCGTCTCCGCGCCGCCGCCGCTGCGCACGCCACGCACCGGCGGGCAGGCGGCGTAGTCGGGGCCGACCGCCAGCACGACGTGGCGCGCATCGACCAGGCAGCCATGCGTCACATCCACGCCCAGCCAGCGCCGCCCGGGCAGGTCGATGCACACCTCCGCCCAGGCGTGGCTGGCCAGTGCGGCAGCACCGGCCGCACCGGCCACGTCCGCCCCGCCCGATCCGGTCTCGCCTGCGAAGAAGTAGCCGCTGACGTAGCGCGCCGGTACCGCCGCGGCCCGGCAAGCGGCGATGAAAACCTGCGCCTGGTCCTGGCAGACCCCCTCGGCGGCCCGCCAGGCGCCTTCGGCGGTGGTGTGCACGTCGGTCGTCCCAGGCCGGTAGCGCACCCGGTGCTGCACCGCCTCAGCCAGGCGCAGCAGGCGCTCGATGCCCCGGCGCGGCTCGACCGGGTGGGCCGGCTCGCCGCCAGGCAGGCAGGTCAGCGCCAGGTCGACGATGGCCGGCCAGCGGCCGATCAGCGGGGAGGCTTCCCGGTACCAGTCGGGCGCCGGGCCACGCCCGTCCGGGCCGTCCGTGACGACCGGCTCGGCGCGGGTCTCGACCACCCCGGCGGCCTCCGCGTGCAGGCGGCGCCCGCCCCGCTCGACGGTGTGCAGATGGCCGAGGTTGCCCCAGGCGTCGTCCTCTGGATGCAGGCTGCCGCTGCCGGCCAGGGCCCATTGCAGCACCGCCTGGCGGCTGCTGCTGCGTGGTGTCAACCTCAGGGTCTGCACCACCCGGCGCAACGGCAGGCTGTAGCGGTAACTGGTGCGATGAACAATCTGCAATTTCACCAGGGCACCTATGCAAGGAGCGGGCCACGTCCACTGCTCGCCCGTCACCGACCATCCCACTGACCGCGCCCAGGTGCTGCGGTACCCCCCGGCGATCAGCCCAACGGCTCCACCGTCACGGCCACCCGCGGCAGCGCCCGCCCGCCGCCACGGATCACGCCGCGCAGCGGCGCCACGTCGGCATAGTCGCGCCCCCAGGCCAGCGTGACGTGATCGATGCCGGCCTGCACCGCATTGGTCGGGTCCAGCGCCACCCAACCGTGCAGGGGGCACCAGACCTGCACCCAGGCGTGCGAGGCGTCCGCACCGATCAGCCGCGGCTGGCCGGGCGGTGGCTGCGTCAGCAGGTAGCCGCTGACGTAACGCGCGGCCAGGCCGATCGAGCGCATCGCACCGATCATCACGTGGGCGAAGTCCTGGCAGACGCCGCTGCGCTGCGCCAGGGCCTCCGGCGCGCGGGTACTCACCGAGGTGGCCGCCGGGCGGTACTCGAAGCGCCGGTGCACCAGCTGCATCAGGCCCAGCGCCCCGGCCAGCAACGGCATGCCGGGTCGGAAGACCTCACGGGCGAAGCGCGCCAGCGCCCCGTCCTGCGGCGCATAGAACGACGGCAGCACGAACTCGATGGCATCGTCGTGCGCCGAGCCCGGGTGGTAGCGCAGCCCGGCGGCCACGCGCTCCCAGGGTGGACTCGCTGCCGGGCGCAGCGACACGGGCGCCGACAACTCGGCCACGAAACTGGAGACCACCTCCAGCCGGTCATGCACCCGGGCATGGAAGAAGCCGGCCCGCCAGTTGCCCCAGACGTCCTGGCTCTGGTGCACGCCATGCAGGCCGACCGCCCAGGGAGCGCCCTCGGCAGTGACTGCGCCGTCGACGGCATCCGCTCCCCCGACCGCAACATCGACCCCACCACCGGCCAAGTCGACCCCACCCTCGGACCGCGTGGGTAACACGGCGGGGCTCGGCGTGGCGGCAGCCAGATCGGGCTCGGACAGCACGGCGGTGCCGGCATCCACGTCGGGCCGGGGCGTGATGGCCAGCGCCCAGCCGCGGATGCGCTGCTGGGGCGTCTCGCGCGGACGCAGCCAGCCCAGGTGGTGCGCCAACTCGACCGGTGCATCGTAGTCGTAGACGGTGTCGTGCTGCACCCGCAGCAACCGCGGCACAGCGCGGTCGGCGGCGCTGTTCTCGGACCGGCTGACGGCGGGGCCGGCGGTGGCAGGCAGACCCGCGCCGTCCGGAGCCAGGGGGGTGATGCTCATTGCCAGACGCTGCGCTCGGGCGCGCCCACGTGGGAGAACAGGTGCCGGCTCAGTTCGTCCGACAGCCCCCGGGTGGCCTGGCCGCAGCCCTGCAGCGCCACCAGCAGCGCGCCGTGCCGCCCGTCGGCGCCGGCCCGGCCCAGTTCGGCCAGCGACCACTCATGCGGCCGAGGCAGGGCCTGGGCCACCGCGGCGGCCCAGGCTGGGTCGTGGCGCGCCAGCTTGAGCAGGCGCTCGCGCATGGTGCGCGCCACCCAGGCCAGCGAGCGCGGGTTGTCGGTGTCCATCACCAGCAGGTGCAGCAAGGGCAGCACCTCGCGGCGCGCCTGGAACTGCGCCCGGTAGGTGATGGTGGAGTCGAACAGGCCGAGCAGCAGCGCAAAGCCGTCGTCGAGCGTGTGCAGGCGGGCCTCGAAGCCCGCCGCCAGCGCGTGGGCGAGCATTTCGAGCCGCTCGACCTGCCGGCCCACGCTGAGCAGGCGCCAGCCGTCGTCGCGCGTCATGCGGTCGGTCTGGGCGCCGGTGATCGCCGCCAGGTGGGTGGCCGCACGGCCGAGCAGCTGCAGCACGTCCGACAGCGGCTCGTGGCGCTCCTCGGCCAGCGTCTCGCCCAGGCGGGTGCTGAAGTTGGCTTCGAGCTGCTCGATGAGCGTCCAGTGCTCGGGCGAGAGCCGCTCGCGTAGCGCCTGCGCGCACTGGCGCAGCGAGCGCAGGTTGAAGGCCAGGCTGTAGCTCTCCTGCGCATCGCCCAGCGCGCGCACCAGGGCCCGCTCGAACAGCCGCGCCGCCTGGGCCGAGGGGTGCGCCGGCGAGGGCACGCCCGCGGCGATCAGCCCGTGGCGCAGCGCCAGGCCGTGCAGCACCGCCAGCACCGGCGCGCTGGCCGTGGGCAGCGCCTCCAGCGCGAGCCGGGCCAGCCGCACGGTGTTCTCGGCCCGCTCGGTGTAGCGCCCCAGCCAGAACAGGTTCTCGGCGGCCCGGCTGGTGATGACGCGGCGCGAGCCGGCCAGCTCCTCCGCCGACAGCGGGCGCGGCAGCAGGCTGGTCTCGTCGACCTCGCCGTCGGTGAGCACCCAGGTGTCGGTACTGGCGCTGCCGCGCTGCATGCTGAGGTAGGCGTCGACGCCGCGCCCGTCTCGCCGTCCGTCCCGCCGTCCGTTCTGCTGCCCGTCCGGCCGCTCGGCCTCGGCACCCGGCGCCCCGCCCGGCTGCGCCGCCACCCGGGTCAGCCCGCCAGGCAGCACCTGCCAGCCGCCCTGGCCGTCGGCCATCGCGTAGACGCGCAGCACCACCGGGCGCGGCTCGATGCGGCCGTCGCGCCAGATCGGCTGCTCCGAGGGCCGCACCGGCGCCAGCAGCGTGTGCGCGGCCGGGTCGGCGTCGATGCGCGCCACCCAGGCGGCGCGGTCGGCCGGGCTCAGCGCGGCGGCCAGCACCGGCTCGAAGTCCCGCGTCACGGCGCCAGCGCGGAAGGTCGGCACGATCACGAAGCTGGCCAGGCGATCGCGGTGCGCGGCCCAGACGCTGTCCTCACCGCACCACCAGCTGGTCGTGGCCGGCAGCAGCAGCTCCTCGCCGAGCAGCTCCTCGGCCACGCCGGGCCAGAAGGCGTGCAGCCCGGGGCTTTCCAGCACGCCGGCGCCGGGCGCGTTGGCCACCAGCACCTCGCCCGCGCGCATGGCCTGCAGCAGGCCGGGCACGCCCAGGCCGGAATCGGAGCGCAGCTCCAGCGGGTCGAGCCACTCGTCGTCGACGCGGCGCAGCAGCACGTGCACGCGCTCCAGGCCATGCAGGGTCTTGAGGTACAGGCGCTGGCCGCGCACGGTGAGGTCCGAGCCCTCCACCAGCGTGACGCCCAGGTAGCGGGCCAGGAAGACGTGCTCGAAGTAGGTCTCGTTGTGCGGCCCCGGCGTCAGCAGCGCCACGCGGGCCTGCGCTCCGCCCGGGGCGTGGCGCAGCAGGCCGTCCATCCAGGCCCGGAAGGCACCCGCCACGCGCTGCACGCGCAGCTCACGGAAGGCCTCCGGGAACTGCTGGGCAATGATGAGCCGGTTCTCCAGCAGGTAGCCCAGCCCCGAGGGCGCCTGGGTGCGGTGGCCGACCACCCACCAGTGGCCGTCCGGGCCGCGCGCCAGGTCCAGCGCCACCAGCTGCAGCCAGCTGCCACCGGCCGGGCGCAGGCCGTGCATCGGCCGCAGGTACTGCGGGTGGCCGTAGATCAGCGAGGGCGGCAGCAGGCCGTCGCGCATCAGCCGCTGGGGGCCGTAGACGTCGGCCAGCGTGGCGTCGAGCAGGCGGGCACGCTGGCGCACGCCGCGTTCGATGTGGGCCCACTCGCGCGTGCCGATCAGCAGCGGCAGCAGCTCCAGCGGCCACTGCTGCGCCGCATCGCCGCCGCCAGCGTAGATGTTGTACGTAGCACCGTCCTCGCGCACGCGCCGCTGCACGCGTTCCAGCCGGGCGCCCAGGTCGGTCCAGAGGGCCTCGCCGCCCACGGTGAAGAAGCGCTGCCAGAGCGGCGCCAGGCCGGCCCCGGCCCCGCCGGGCAGCACACCAGTGAGAGCGCCGCGCAGCTCGTCGTGGTGGCCGGCCGTGCCACGCCCGGCCGCCGCCAGCGCCAGACGGGCAGCCAGGTGGGGATCCTCGATGGGCAGGCGGGAAGACATTCCGCCATCATGCCCTGTCACACCGGCCCCCGGCATCCGGGGCAGCCGCAGGCCGCCCAACGTACTGGCCGGCACGCCATGCGGCAGGCCAGGCCGCGCCGGGTCCGTCCACCGGCCGGCCACGTCAGACGCGGCGCAGGTCCAGCGTGAACGGGAATTCCCAGCTGCGCCTGGGCTCGGCCACCTCGACCCGGCCCGGCGTGTGCCCCAGGTCGAAGAAGCGCGCCAACCGGCGGCTCTCGGCCTCGTAGGAGTTGACGGGGAAGGTGTCGTAGTTGCGCCCGCCCGGGTGTGCCACGTGGTACTGGCCGCCGCCCAGCGAGCGCTGCATCCAGCGGTCCACCAGGTCGAAGGTCAGCGGCGCGTGCACGCCAATGGTCGGGTGCAGCGCGGAGGACGGCTGCCAGGCGCGGTAGCGCACGCCGGCCACGTACTCACCGGTGCGGCCGGTGGGCTGCAGCGGCAGCGGCACGCCGTTGACGGTGATCACATGGCGCGGATCCACCAGGCCGGTGACCTTGACCTCGATGCGCTCCACCGACGAGTCGACGTAGCGCACCGTGCCGCCGGGCGAGCCTTCCTCGCCCATCACGTGCCAGGGCTCCAGCGCATTGCGCAGGGTCAGGTGCACACCGCGGGCGGTGATCTCGCCCACCTTCGGGAAGCGGAACTCGAAGTGCGGCGCAAACCAGGCGGCGTCGAAGGCGTAGCCGGCGCGCTGCAGGTCCTCCATCACGTCGTCGAAGTCCATCTGCACGAAGCTCGGCAGCAGGAAGCGGTCGTGCAGCTCGGTGCCCCAGCGCACCAGCGGGGCGCGGTAGGGCTCCTTCCAGAAGCGCGCGATCAGCGTGCGCAGCAGCAGCTGCTGCACGATCGACATGCGCGCATGCGGCGGCATCTCGAAGGCGCGCAGCTCCAGCAGGCCGAGTCGGCCGGTCGAGCTGTCGGGCGAGTAGAGCTTGTCGATGCAGAACTCGCTGCGGTGGGTGTTGCCGGTGACGTCGATCAGCACGTTGCGCAGCGTGCGGTCGACCAGCCAGGGCGGCATCTCCGCGCCGTAGATCGCCTTGTTGCGCTCGATCTCCGCCAGCGCGATCTCCAGCTCGTAGACTTGGTCGTTGCGCGCCTCGTCCACCCGCGGGGCCTGGCTGGTCGGGCCGATGAACAGGCCGCTGAACAGGTAGCTCAGGCTGGGGTGGTTGTGCCAGTACACCAGCAGCGAGGCCAGCAGGTCGGGGCGGCGCAGGAAGGGTGAATCCGCCGGCGTTGCCCCGCCAAGGACCATGTGGTTGCCCCCGCCGGTGCCGGTGTGGCGCCCGTCGAGCATGAACTTCTCGGTCGACAGGCGCGACTGCCAGGCCGCGTCGTAGAGGAACTCGGTGTGCTGCACCAGCTCCGGCCAGTCGTGCGCCGGGTGGATGTTGACCTCGATGACGCCGGGGTCCGGGGTGACCGACAGCACCTTCAGGCGCGGGTCGCGCGGCGGCGGGTAGCCCTCCAGCACCACCTTCACGCCCAGCTCGGCCGCGGTGGCCTCCACCGCAGCCAGCAGGTCGAGGTAGTCCTCCAGGTGCGACAGCGGCGGCATGAAGACATACATCACGCCGCTTTCCACGCCCACCTTCTCAGCCTTCGGGCCGTTGGCCCGGCGCGGGTCGCGCACCTCCACGCACAGGGCCGTGCGGGTGATCCAGTAGGCTGATTGGAAACGCTGCGGGGACACCGCCAGCTCCGCGGCCGTCAGGGCGCGCAGCGGCCGGGCCGTCGCCCCGGGGCCCGTCGGGCCGGACAGGCCTGCCGCCTGCCCTGCCACCACGCCACCCACGGCGGCCTCGCCCGATCCGGGCGCGCCGAAGAGGTATTCGCCCGCCTGCGGCCCGGACTGCACCGCCACCATGCCCCCCTCGGCAAAGCCGCCGCCCGCCGCGTGCGAGGCGTACTGGGCGCGCAGGCGCTGACCGGCGGGCAGGCTGCCGCGCGGCGCGAACGGGTCGTGCTCGATCAGGAAGGGGTAGTCGCCCTCGGCCACCCAGGGCAGCGAGTCCAGCGGCAGGCGGTAGCCCATCGGCGAGTCGCCGGGGAAGAGGTACATGCGCTCGTCGCGGAAGAACCAGGGGCCGGTCACCCAGCGCCCGCCGGAAAGTGCAGGCCCCCCGCTCGCTGCGCTCGCGCCCCCCGAGGGGGTGCTCCCCGAGCTTGGGGCGGCCCGGCGCTCGGGGCCCGGCCCGTCATGCTCGCGCTTGAGCGGCAGCACGTAGCCGACCTCGGCCTCCAGGCCCTGCTTGAAGATGCGGCGCAGGCGGGAGCGCTCCAGCTCGTCGTCCAGCCGGCTGTCGAAGGGGTCCACGTTCACCGGCAGGCGGCGTTCGCGCCACAGGTAGTACCAGGTGTCCTCGTAGCCGGTCTGCAGGGTGCCGTCGGGCAGGCCGAGCTTGCGCGTCAGGTGGGTGACGAAGCGCTTCGCGTCCTCGGTGGTGTAGGCATGCGGATCGCGTTCGTCGGCGAACAGCGATGCATCGTGCCAACAGGGCTGGCCGTCCTCGCGCCAGTAGATCGACAGCGCCCAGCGCGGCAGCTGCTCGCCCGGGTACCACTTACCCTGGCCGTAGTGCAGGAAGCCGCCAGCGCCGTACTGGTCGCGCAGGCGCTGCACCAGGTCCTGGGCGTAGATGCGCTTGGTGGGTCCCAGCGCGTCGGTGTTCCACTCGGCGCCGTCGCGGTCGTCCACCGAGACGAAGGTGGGCTCGCCGCCCATCGTCAGGCGCACGTCGCCGGCCAGCAGGTCACGGTCCACCGCCGCGCCCAGCGCCAGCACGTCGCGCCACTGGTCCTCGGTGTAGGGCTTGGTCACGCGCGGCGATTCCCAGATCCGCGAGATCTCCATCGCGTGGCCGAAACTCACCTCGCACTCGTCGACCGCCCCGCTGATCGGCGCGGCGCTGGAGGGCTGGGGCGTGCAGGCCACCGGGATGTGGCCTTCGCCGGCGAGCAGCCCGGAGGTCGGATCCAGGCCGATCCAGCCGGCGCCGGGCAGGTAGACCTCGCACCAGGCGTGCAGGTCGGTGAAGTCCACCTCGGTGCCACTCGGGCCGTCCAGGGCCTGCACGTCCGGCTTCAGCTGGATCAGGTAGCCGGAGACGAAGCGCGCCGCCAGCCCCAGGTGGCGCAGCGTCTCGACCAGCAGCCAGCCGGTGTCGCGGCAGGAGCCGCTGCCCTTGGTGAGCGTCTGCTCGGGCGTCTGCACGCCGGGCTCCAGCCGGATCGTGTAGGCGATCTGCTGCTGCAGGCGCTGGTTCAGCCCGACCAGGAAGTCGATGGTGCGGACTTCCCCTTGATCGTTCAGCGGGATGCTGTCGAGAAAGGCCTGCAGCACCGGGGTGGCGGGCGCCGGCTGCAGATACGGCGCCAGCTCCTCCTTCAGCCCGTCCTCGTAGGCGAAGGGGAAGCTCTGCGCGCCCGGCTCCAGGAAGAAGTCGAAGGGGTTGTAGACCGCCATCTCGGCGACCAGATCGACCGTGACCTTGAACTCGGTGGTGGGGTCCGGGAAGACCAGCCGGGCCAGGTAGTTGGAGAAGGGGTCCTGCTGCCAGTTGACGAAGTGGCCCTCCGGCTCGACACGCAGCGAGTAGCTCAGGATCGGCGTGCGGCAGTGCGGCGCCGGGCGCAGGCGCACGACCTGCGGCGACAGGCCGACGCGACGGTCGTACTTGTAATGGGTGACGTGGTGGAGAGCGACGTGGATGGACACGGCGTGGCCCTGGTTGAATGGAAAGCGGACCGAGGCACCGGGCCGTGCGGCCGGGCACCTCGGGGATCAGGCGCGAGGGCGTGCTCGCGGCCCGTCGGGAGTCAATGCACGGCCACGAGGAAGTCGCGGCTGATGCCCACGCCCAGGTCGGCGATGCGATCGAGGAACTGCGTCAGGTAGGCATGCAGGCCGGTGGCCAGGATCTCCTCGATGCTGCCGTACTGCAGGTCGGCCATCAGCCGGCCGGCGCGGCGCAGCGTCTCGCCCGACTGGTCGTTGGCGACCTGGCTCAGGTTGGCGATCACCTCGTTGATGCAGGCCGCCAGCGAGCGCGGCATGTCCGGGCGCAGGATCAGCAGCTCGGCCACCTTCTCGGGCTGGATCACGTTGCGATAGACCTTGCGGTAGACCTCGAAGCCGGAGACCGAACGCAGGATCGCGGACCAGTGGTAGAAGTCGTACTCCTGGTCGCGGGCATCGGCAGCGCCGTAGAAGTCGCTCTCCACGGCGTGGAACTTCACGTCGAGCAGCCGGGCGGTGTTGTCGCCACGCTCCAGGAACGTGCCGATGCGCACGAAGCGGAAGGCTTCGTCCTGCAGCATGGTGCCGATCTGCACGCCACGTGAGAGGTGCGAGCGGAACTTGACCCACTCGAACAGGGCCGCTGGGTCGCGCTCGAAGCTGTCGTCGCGCAGCATGCGGTTGAACTCCAGCCAGGTCTGGTTGGTGGTCTCCCAGACCTCGGTGGTCAGCGCGCCGCGCACGGCGCGGGCGTTCTCGCGCGCGGCGCGCAGGCAGCACAGGATGGACGAGGGGTTGCGCTCGTCGCGCACCATGAAATCCATCACCTCGCGGGCATGCACGGCGCCGTAGCGGCTGGCGTAGTCGTTGGTCAGCTCGGAGATGCTCAACAGGCCGCGCCAGCCCTGCTCGGCCACCGCAGTGGACTGGGGCAGCAGCGAGGTCTGGTAGTTGACGTCGAGCATGCGGGCGGTGTTCTCGGCGCGCTCCATGTAGCGCGACATCCAGAAAAGGTGGTCAGCGGTGCGGGACAGCATAGAAAGGCCTGTGTGAAAGTTGCGCGCGGGGGTCAGCGAAAGCCTGCGGGACCGGTGGAGATCAGGACTCCAGCACCCACGTGTCCTTGGTGCCCCCGCCCTGCGAGGAGTTGACGACCAGCGAGCCCTCCTTGAGGGCCACGCGGGTCAGCCCGCCCGGCACCATCTGCACGGTCTTGCCCGACAGCACGAAGGGCCGCAGGTCGATGTGGCGCGGCGCGATGCCGGACTCGACGTAGGTCGGGCAGGTCGACAGGCTCAGCGTGGGCTGCGCGATGTAGTTGCTCGGGTTGGCCAGCAGCTGGGCGCGGAAGGCCTCGATCTCCGCCTTCGTTGCGGCCGGGCCGACCAGCATCCCGTAGCCGCCGGCGCCATGCACTTCCTTGACCACCAGCTCGCCCAGGTGGTCGAGCACGTACTGCAGGTCCTCCTTCACGCGGCACAGGTAGGTCGGCACGTTGTTCAGGATGGGCTTCTCGCCGAGGTAGAACTCGATCATCTTCGGCACGTAGGGGTAGATCGACTTGTCGTCGGCCACCCCGGTGCCCACTGCGTTGCACAGCGTGACGTTGCCCTGGCGGTAGGCGCTGAGCAGACCGGCACAGCCCAGCGTCGAATCCGGGCGGAACACCAGCGGGTCGAGGAAGTCGTCGTCCAGGCGGCGGTAGATGACGTCCACCCGCTTCGGCCCGCGCGTGGTGCGCATGAACACGAAGCCGTCCTTGACGAACAGGTCCTGCCCCTCGACCAGCTCCACACCCATCTGCTGGGCCAGGAAGGCATGCTCGAAGTAGGCCGAGTTGTACATGCCCGGCGTGAGCACCACCACGGTGGGCTCGTTGACGCCGCCGGGCGCGACGCTGCGCAGCGTCTCCAGCAGCAGGTCGGGGTAGTGCGCCACCGGCGCGACGCGGTGGCCGGCGAACAGGTCCGGGAACAACCGCATCATCATCTTGCGGTTCTCCAGCATGTAGCTCACGCCGCTGGGCACGCGCAGGTTGTCCTCCAGCACGTAGTAGGTGCCCGAGCCGTCCGGGTTGGCCGCGCGCACGATGTCGATGCCGGCGATGTGCGAGTACACGCCGCCCGGCACGTCCACGCCGATCATCTCGGGGCGGAACTGGGCGTTGCGGGTGATCTGCTCGGCCGGCACCACGCCCGCCTTGATGATCTCCTGACCGTGGTACACGTCGTGGATGAAGCGGTTGAGCGCCTCCACGCGCTGGCGCAGGCCCTTCTCCATCTCGCGCCATTCGCTGGCCGGGATCACGCGCGGGATCAGGTCGAAAGGGATCAGGCGCTCGGTGCCTTCGCCGGAGTCCTTGTCACCATAGACGGCAAAGGTGATGCCGACACGGCGGAAGATCATCTCCGATTCATCGCGCCGCGCACGCATCGCCTCGTCGGACTGGCGCTGCAGCCAGCGGTCGTAGGCGGCGTAGTGGTCACGCACCGCCCCGGAGGCGGCATACATCTCGTCGAACATCGTTTTCATGGGGATGACGGGTTGGATGAACGGTATTTAGCAAGATCAGGGCCATCGCCCCAGGCCGGGGCGTGCCAGTAGCGGGGGCGCTCCTCGCGCTCGCAGTGACCGCTCCCGGTGGCTGGTCCCGAAGCGGCCTTGGCAGCAGGCCCGTTGACGGGTGCGGTGGCAGCTCGGGCTTCGGCACTCGACCAGCGCCAGGCGCCGCAGCGGTCACTGCGCAGCCACCCAATGCCACGCGCGAGGTAGCGGGCCTCCACCTCGGCGGCGGGGTGGCCGTAGCGGTTGTGCCAGCCGAGCTGCGCCACGGCGATGCGCGGCTGCACCGCGTCGAGGAAGGGGTCGGAGGAGGAGGTGCGGCTGCCATGGTGCGGCACCAGCAGCACGTCGGCCTGCAGGTCGATCAGCCCGGCGGCGTGGTGGCTCACCAGCGTACGCTCCTGTTCGCGCCCGATGTCCCCAGGCAGCAGCACCGTGGCCCGCCGCCCCTGCACGCGCAGCACACAGGACAGGCCGTTGGAGGGCAGGAGACGCTGGTCGGCACGCTCGTATTCTCGCTCGCCAGGGTGCAGCACCTCGAAGCGGACGTCGTCCCAAACCCACACCTGCCCGGCCATGCAGGGCTGGTGCACCGCCGCGGTGCGCAACGGGTGCCCCAGGTCGAGCGAACTGCTGACCCGCCATGCACCAGGCTGGCGCAGCAGCGCCTCGGCACCGCCGATGTGGTCACTGTCGCGGTGCGACAGGATCATCAAGTCCAGCCGCGGCACCCCCTGCGCACGCAACAGGGGCACGAGCACGCGCGAGCCAGCATCGGCCTGGGCCGAGTAGCGCGCCCCGGCGTCGTAGAGCAGCGCGTGCCCGCGGGTGCGCAGCAGCACCGCGGTGCCCTGCCCCACGTCCGCGGCCAGCAGCTCGAACTCGCCCGCCGCCGGCCGGGGCAACGGCGGCCAGAGCATCGGCACCAGCAGGCCCAGCCCCAGGCCACGCAGGCGCCAGGGCAGCGGCAGCACCAGCAGCAGGGCCCCCGCCAACGCGGCGGCCTGCCACCACCACGGGGCCGCCGGGGCCGACCAGCTCGCCCCCGGCCAGGCGGCCATCGCCCCCAGCGCCGCCATCATCCCTTCGACCAACCAGGCCCCCAGCGACCACAGCGGTGCCCAGACCAGCCCGGCCAGCGCCAGCGGGGTGATGAGCAGCGTCACCAGCGGGATCGCCCAGGCGTTGGCCAGCAGCCCGACCAGCGACAGCTGCTGAAAGAACAGCAGCGTCCAGGGCGCCAGCCCGACGCTGGCCACCCACTGGCTGCGCCAGCTGGCCTGCAACGCCGGGCGCAGCCAGGCGAGCAGCGCGGCTGCCAGGATCCGGCCACGGCCCCGGGCCGCTGCTGGCAGCGCCGCACCGGCCTGCGTGACCTGCGCCGGCTCGCCCTGCACCTGCGGGTCCGCCCAGGCCGCGCGCTCACCCGCACCGCTCGGCGCGGCGGCCAGCCCGGCGCGGTCAGAGTTCATCAGCAGCGCCACGGCGACAAACGACAGCCAGAAGCCCGCCTGCAGCCAGGCCCAGGGGTCGAAGGCCAGCACCACCAGCGCGGTGCACCACAGCACCAGCGAGCCAGGCCAGCGCCAGCCCGCGGCGCGCAGCACGGTGGCGGTGGCCAGCATCACCACGGTGCGCTGCGCCGGCACGCCCCAGCCGGCGAGCAGCGCATAGAGCAGAGCCGCCAGCAGGCCGCCCCAGCGCGCCGCGTGGGGGCTGGGCAGCCAATGCGTGGCCCGCCGGCTGCGCCGCCACAGCCACCCCACCAGCCGCGCGCACAGCCAGGCGAACAGGGTGACGTGCAGCCCGCTGATCGCTACCAGATGCGCCACGCCCGTGGCGCGGAACACCTCCCAGTCGGCACGCTCGATCGCCGCCTGCTCGCCCACCGCCAGCGCGGCCAGCACCCCGGCGGCGGGCCGGTCACCCACCTCGCGCAGCAGCGCGTCGCGCCAGCGCTGGCGCGCCAGCTCGATCGGCACGAGGCCGCTGGCGCCGATCAGCTCGGGTGCACCCGCCCCTGCGGCGTCACGCACGTAGCCCACGGCACGCAGGCCCTGCTCGAACATCCAGAGCTCGTAGTCGAAGCCATCCGGGTTGAGGCTGCCATGCGGGCGGCGCAGCCGCAACGTGAAGCGCCAGCGCTGCCCCGCCTGCGGCAGCTGCGCCAGCGGCCATCGCGCCGCGACGGCTTCATCCCCTTCAACCGTGTCATTGGCGCGGCTGCCCTGTCCGGCGTGGACATACCAGCCCAGCGAGACCGCCGCCGGCACCTGCGGCCCGATCGCCAGCGGCCGGCCCCGCCAGCGGGCCGACTCGATCTCGAAGCGAAAGCGCAGCCCCTCCACCCGCCGAGCCGGCATGCCGCTGATCAGGCCGACCACCTGCAGGTCCTCGCCCTCCAGCTCGGGCGCCAGGGCCTGCGCCAGCCGGGCCGCAGCACGCCCGTCCGTCACCGCCCAGCCCGCCAGGACGCCCGCCGCCAGCGCGAGCAACCAGGCCGACACCCTCTGCCGGCGACGCCATGCCACACCCGGCCCGCCGCGCGCCAAGCGCGGGGCCGCCCCACCCGCGGCGACCACCGCAACCGCCGCTGCGAGCAGCAGCGCGGCGCCAAGCGCCGCCAGCCGCTGCACGCCCGTGCCGAGCTGTGCCTGCAGCGTCTGCAGCGCCGTACCGGCCATCCAGCCGGAGCCGGTGGCAAGGAGCAGACCGGGCCCGATCATCGTGCGTATGCGCCCTCCCTGGGGCAGCGGTGCTGCGCCCCGGCCCAGTGTAGGATTCCCGCCGATCGGCAGCCTCCCCCTTCAGGGGGACTTGCCCGCTCTCAACCGTCCCCCTCGAACCTGGCGACTGCGGTCGCCCGCCCTTCCTCTTTCCGGAGCCGCCATGAGCATCCAACAACGCCTCGCCGAGCTGGGCATCAGCCTGCCGCCAGTGGCCGTGCCGGCCGCCGCCTACGTGCCCTTCGTGCGCAGCGGCAACCTCGTCTTCCTGTCCGGCCACATCGCCAAGCGCGACGGCCAGGTCTGGGCCGGCCAGCTCGGGCGCGACGTCACCACCGCCGAGGGCCAGCAGGCCGCGCGCACCGTGGCGATCGACCTGCTCGGCACCCTGCAGGCGGCCGTGGGCGACCTGGAGAACGTCAAGCGCATCGTCAAGGTGATGAGCCTGGTCAACAGCACCAGCGAGTTCACCGAGCAGCACCTGGTCACCAACGGCGCCTCGCAGCTGCTGGGCGAGGTCTTCGGCCCCGAGCGCGGCGCGCACGCGCGCAGCGCCTTCGGCGTGGCGCAGATCCCGCTGGGCGCCTGCGTCGAGATCGAGCTGATCGCCGAGGTGGCATGAACGTGCGGGGACTGCTGGCGCTGCTGACGGCACGCACGCTCTGGGCGCTGGTCGCGCTGGCCTGCTTCGGCTCGGTGGCGATGGCGCTGGTGGCGCAGCACCGCTTCGGCATGGAGCCCTGCCCCTGGTGCGTGCTCCAGCGGGTGATCTTCCTGGCCATCGGGCTGTTCGGCCTGCTCGGGGCACTGCTGCCCAGCCAGCGCATCGCCCAGTTGCTGCTGGGCTGGGTCGGCGTGGGCCTGGCGCTGGTCGGCGCCGCCGCGGCGCTCTACCAGAACCTGGTGGCCGCCAAGTCGGCCTCCTGCGCGCTGACGCTGGCCGACCGCATCATCTCCAGCCTCGGCCTGGACCGCTGGCAGCCCGAGGTCTTCGAGGTGCGCGCCACCTGCGCCGATGCGGCCGTGTCGGTCCTGGGCGTGCCCTTCGAGATCTGGAGCCTGCTGCTCTACCTCGCGCTCGGCGCCGCGGCACTGTGGCTGGCGCTGGGTCGGCCCGGTTCAGGGCCCACAGCAGGGCGGCGCTGAACGACCCGCGCGGCGCTCCCAGAACGACAAAAAGCCCCGGCCGCAAGGTTCGGGGCTTCTTCTCATCCACCGGCCGCAGCGGTCAGGGACCGCCGCGTGCCAGCGTCGATCAGGCGAAGTTGGCTTCGGCGAACGACCAGTTGGCCAGCTTGTCGAGCACGGTCTCGACGAACTTCTGGCGCAGGTTGCGGTAGTCGATGTAGTAGGCGTGTTCCCACACGTCCACGGTGAACAGGGCCTTGTCGGCGGTGGTCAGCGGGGTCCCGGCCGCACCCATGTTGACGATGTCCACCGAGCCGTCGGCCTTCTTGACCAGCCAGGTCCAGCCGGAACCGAAGTTGCCCACGGCGCTCTTGACGAAGGCCTCGCGGAAGGCCGCGAAGCTGCCCCACTTGGCGTCGATGGCCGCGGCCAGCGCGCCGCTCGGAGCGCTGCCGCCATTGGGGGTCAGGCAGTTCCAGAAGAAGGTGTGGTTCCACACCTGGGCGGCGTTGTTGTAGATGCCGCCGCTGGCGCTCTTGACGATCTCTTCCAGGCTCTTGCCGGCGAAATCGGTGCCCGGCACCAGGTTGTTCAGGTTGGTGACGTAGGCCTGGTGGTGCTTGGCGTAGTGGTACTCGAAGGTTTCCTTCGACATGTGGGGCGCCAGCGCATCGGTGGCAAACGGCAGGGCAGGCAGTTCGAACGACATGGTCGGGTTCCTTCTGGGTGATCTTTGCTGCACAGCAGCGGAGGGAGGAAACAGCAGCCGGAGATTGTAGGTAGGCCCGCTCAATCGTGCAGGAGGCGGCCCATGGCCCTGCGCCGGGCTGCCATGGCAACGTCAGGCGTCGCCCTGCGGCGCCACGTCGGTGACACGGGCCTGCACCCGCCCGTCGCGCAGGCGCGCCTGCACCGTCGCGCCGACTGCCACCTGCTGCACCGAGGTCAGGGCACGGCCGCTGTCGTCGCTCAGCCAGGCATAGCCGCGCGAAAGGACCTGCTGCGGGTCGAGCGAGCGCAGCCGCGCCTCCACCAGCGCCAGCCGCTGGGCCTGTGCCGAGCGCTGCGCCTGGGAGGCGCCCCCCAGGCGCGCCTCCAACCGCTGCAGCGCATCGGCCTGGGCACGCAGCGCCGCCGGCAGGGCCTGGACGTGGCGCTGGGCCAGCAGGGCCAGCCGCTGGCGCTGGCGGTGCAGCGCGTCCCCCGGCCGGGCCAGCCGCAGCGCGAGGTGGTCCAGGCGCTGCGCCTCCCGGTCCAGCCGGCGAAGGCTGCGCTGGCGCATCAGGTCGCCCTGGTGCACCAGCGCAGCCAGGCAGCCCTCGCGCTGGGGCGCCGCCAGCTCGGCCGCCGCCGTAGGCGTGGGCGCGCGCAGGTCGGCAGCGAAGTCGGCCAGCGTCACATCCGTCTCGTGGCCGACGCCGCACACCACCGGCAGCGCGGAGCCCGCCACCGCCCGCACCACGCGCTCGTCATTGAAGGCCCAGAGGTCCTCCAGGGAGCCGCCGCCGCGGCAGACGATCAGCGCATCCACCTCGGCCCGGCGGTTGGCGGTGGCGATCGCCGCGGCCAATGCCGCTGGCGCCTCGGCGCCCTGCACCAGCGCCGGGTAGACGATCAGCTCGACGTGCGGCGCGCGCCGCGCCAGCGCGGTGGCCACGTCGCGCAGTGCCGCAGCGGCCAGCGAGGTGACCACGCCCAGCCGACGGGGATAGGCCGGCAGCGGCCGCTTGCGCGCCACGTCGAACAGGCCCTCGGCTGCCAGCCGCGCCTTCAGGCGCAGGAACTGTTCCATCAGTGCACCGGCACCGGCCCGGCGCATCGCCTCGACCACCAGCTGCAGCTCGCCGCGCGGCTCGTACAGCGCCAGCCTGCCGCGCACCTCCACGGCGTGGCCGTCGGCCGGCATGAAATCGAGCAGGCTGGCGGCACGGCGGAACATCGCGCAGCGCAGTGCCGCCGTGCCATCGGGCGCCTTCAGCGTGAAGTAGCAATGCCCGCTGGCGGCGCGAGAGAAGCCGGCGAGCTCCCCGCGCACCGCCACCGCACCGAAGCGCGACTGCAGCGCATCACCCACCGCCTGCACCAGGCCGGCGACCTCCCAGACCTGCGGCTGGACGAAGCGCAGGCTCGCGTCATCCATGCGGGCATCCCCTGGCTGCACTGCAGCGCAGGTGCCTCCGCGGGGTCATGCACTGCGCTTCATCCACAGTTGTGTCGATCTGTGCGCATTCGCACAAAACGCCCCGCCAAGCCGCGAACGTACGTGCAAGTCCTTGATTCATAAGCATTTTATTTGTGAAGAAATACACCGCCGGGGCCGCCACCGGGCGCCGGACCGCGCCAGCACTCACTTTGCACTGCGTTGCCCACAAAGTTATCCACAACCTGGGCACTCAAGAAAGGGCCTCCTGCGCCGAGCCTCGCAACCACGGTCGGGGGGCCACGGCCTGGCCCGATCTGGCAATCCCGGCGAAGGTGCCGGGTGTTGAGGCCATAATCCGCGCCGGCAAGCCGCCGCCCGGCGCGCGACCTCCGCGCACGCGCCGCGGCACTCCGTACCGCTCGCTTCGGGGGACCCCCTTGTTTTCGATCATACAAGCCGCTGGCTGGCCGATCTGGCCGCTGATCCTGTGCTCCATCGCCGCGCTGACCATCATCGTCGAGCGCATCATGAGCCTGATGCCGCGCAAGGTGGCTCCGCCCACACTGCTCGGCGAGGTGGTCACGCTGACCCGCCACGGCCTGCCCAGCAGCGAGGTGATCGGCAAGCTCGAAGCCAACTCGGTGCTCGGTGGCGTGCTGGCCGCGGGTGTGCGCACCGCCGCGCAGGACCCCCGCGCCGACGAGTCCACGCTGCGCCACGCCTTCGAGGCCGCTGGCCGCGCCGCAGCGCACCGGCTGGAGCGCTACCTGAACACCCTGGGCACGCTGGCCTCGGCCGCGCCGCTGCTGGGCCTGCTGGGCACGGTGGTGGGCATGATCGAGATCTTCGGCTCGCAGTCGCCCGGCAACAGCAACCCCGAGCAACTCGCTCACGGCATCTCGGTGGCGCTGTACAACACCGCCTTCGGCCTGATCATCGCCATCCCGGCGCTGATGTTCTACCGCTACTTCCGCGGCCAGATCGACGCCTACATCGTCGAGCTGGAGCAGGCGGCCGAGACGCTGCTGCCGCAGCTGCTTCGCATGAGCGCCACCCCGCGCCGCTGAGCCGCGCACGGGCCCACGAGGAACCGCCATGGCGATGAACTTCCGCCACCGCCGCGCCGAGGAACCGGAGATCAACCTGATCCCCTTCATCGACGTGCTGCTGGTCGTGCTGATCTTCCTGATGCTGTCGACCACCTACTCCAAGTTCAACGAGCTGAAGGTCACCCTGCCGGTGGCCGACACCCGCAAGCTGGAGACGCTCCCGCGCGAGATCGTGGTGGCGGTGTCGGCCGACGGCCACTACGCCATCAACCGCGCGCCGGTCGAAGGCGCGGGCGTCGACACCCTGGTGCTGGCGCTGCAGGCCGCCGCGCAGGGTGACGTGAACCGCCCGGTGATCATCTCTGCCGACGCGATGGCCGCGCACCAGAGCGTGATCAACGTGATGGACGCAGCCCGCCGCGTCGGCCTGGTGCAGCTGACCTTCGCGACGCAGAGCAGCCGCTCGGGGGCGCGCTGAACCTGCGCCCCGAACGCCGTCAGCCGGACACCCGCGCATGAGCGAGGGCTGGGCGCAGCGCATCGAGGCGTCCTGGACCGAGGGCGGCCTGCTGGCCCAGGTCCTGCGCCCGCTCGGCGCCCTGCACGCCGGGCTGGTGGGGCTGCGCCGCGGCCTGTACGCGCTCGGCTGGAAGCGCAGCGAACGGCTGGACGTGCCGGTGATCGTCATCGGCAACCGCGTCGCCGGGGGCGCCGGCAAGACGCCAACCACGCTCGCGCTGGTACAGGCCCTGTGCCGGGCTGGCTGGCACCCGGGCATCGTCTCGCGCGGCCACGGCGGCAGCGCCAGTGCCCCCGTTGAAGTCACGCCCGAGCGCAGCGCCATGGAGGTCGGCGATGAGCCGGTGCTGCTGCAACGGCGCAGCGGCGTGCCGCTGTGGGTGGGGCGCGACCGCGTGGCCGCCGCCCGGGCGCTTCGCCAAGCCCACCCCGAGGTGGATGTGCTGGTCTGCGACGACGGTCTGCAGCACCTGCGCCTGGCGCGCGATCTGGCGGTGATCGTCTTCGACGAGCGCGGCGCCGGCAACGGGCGCCTGCTGCCGGCCGGGCCGCTGCGCGAGCCGATCGACGCCCCCAGCGGCGCGCGGCGCGACTGGCTGCTCTACAACGCCGCACGACCGAGCACGCACTTGCCGGGCCACTGCGCCACGCGCCACCTCGGCGGCCTGCTGCCGCTGGCCGACTGGTGGCGTGGCGCCGCGCCCGATGCGGCGGCGCTGACGCAGCTGCGCTCGCGCCGCGTGGTCGCCAGCGCCGGGCTGGGCCAGCCGCAGCGCTTCTTCGACGCGCTGCGCGAACTCGGTCTGGCCTTCGACACGCAGCCGCTGCCGGATCACTTCGACTACGCCACGCTGCCCTGGGGCGCCGAGGTGCACGACGTCGTCGTGACCGAGAAGGATGCGGTCAAGCTGCGCCCGGAGCGCCTCACGGCCGAGCGGCCCCACCTGCGCGTGTGGGTGGCCCCGCTGGCCTTCGAACTGCCCGAGCTTCTGGTGGACGAGTTGCTGCACGAGCTCGAATCGCTGCCCGGCGCACGCCGATCCGCCTGATCGGGCCGATTCCACGCGCCGGCGCGTTAGCATTCCGCCCATGGACACCCGCCTGATGGAATTGCTGGTCTGCCCGCTCTGCAAGGGCCCGCTGACCCACGACCACGCCACGCACGAGCTGGTCTGCGCCGCCGACCGCGTGGCCTTCCCGATCCGCGACGGCATCGCCGTGATGCTCGACAGCGAGGCCCGCGCGCTGGACGCACCTCCCGCCGAGGCCTTGGCCGCACCGGCAGCGGATCCGTCATGAGCTTCACGGTGCTGATCCCGGCGCGGCTGGCCTCCACCCGGCTGCCGCGCAAGCCGCTGGCCGACATCGGCGGTGCGCCGATGGTGGTTCGCGTGGCCCAGCGCACGCTGCTGAGTGGCGCCGCCTCGGTGGTGGTGGCCACCGACAGCGAGGAGATCGCCGACGCCTGCGTGCCGCACGGCATCCGCGCCCTGCTCACCCGCGCCGACCACCCCACCGGCAGCGACCGGCTGGCCGAGGCCTGCGAGCTGCTCGGCCTGCAGGGGCGCGACGTCGTCGTCAACGTGCAGGGCGACGAGCCGCTGATCGACCCGGGTCTGATCACCGCCTGCGCGCGGCTGATCGCGCTGCGCACGGACTGCGTGATGAGCACCGCGGCCCACGCCATCGACACGCTGGCCGAGTACGCCAACCCCAACGTCGTGAAGGTGGTGACCGACGCGGCCGGCCGGGCGCTGTACTTCTCGCGCGCGCCGCTGCCCTGGTGGCGCGATGCGCCGCGCAGCGACGGTGACACCGCCGCCGCCAGCGGCCAGCTCGAAGCGATCGCCGCCCTGCCCGACCCGCTGCCGCTGCGCCACATCGGCATCTACGGCTACACGGCGGCCTTCCTGCGCCGCTTCCCCGGCCTGTCGGCGAGCCCACTGGAGCGCATCGAGTCGCTCGAACAGCTGCGCGTGCTCTGGCATGGCGAGCGCATCGCGGTGCACGTCACCGACGAGCGCCCGGGGCCAGGCGTCGACACGCCGGAAGACCTGGAGCGCGTGCGTCGCCTCTGGGGCTGAGCCAGGATGGGCGCGGCGCCCTCTCAGGCCTCTCAAGGCCCTCAGGCCTGATCCTTGCATTTGCGGTGCGGCGCATCGCCGGCTGCTCCATCCTGGCGCGATGGCCTGGCGCCACAGCGTCAGCCAGCGCTCAGGGGCCATGGCTAAGCTCGTGATAAGTTTCGCCTTTCGAGGGCGCTCCCTCGTTGGCAAGGTGGCGACACGTTTTCGGCAAGTGATTCGACGATACCGAGGAGATCCATGAGACTGATCCTGTTGGGCGCCCCGGGCGCTGGCAAAGGCACCCAGGCGGCCTTCATCTGCAAGAAGTACGGCATCCCGCAGATCTCGACCGGCGACATGCTGCGCGCCGCCGTCAAGGCCGGTACCGAGATGGGCCTGGCCGCCAAGAAGGTGATGGACGCCGGCGGCCTGGTCAGCGACGAGATCATCATCGGGCTGGTCAAGGAGCGCATCACGCAGGCCGACTGCGCCAACGGCTTCCTGTTCGACGGCTTCCCGCGCACCATCCCGCAGGCCGACGCGATGAAGGCCGCCGGCGTCAAGCTGGACTACGTGCTGGAAATCGACGTGCCGGACTCGGCCATCATCGAACGCATGAGCGGCCGCCGCGTGCACGTGGCGTCGGGCCGCACCTACCACGTCGTCTTCAACCCGCCCAAGGTGGCCGGCAAGGACGACGAGACCGGTGAAGACCTGATCCAGCGCGATGACGACCGGGAAGAAACCGTGCGCAAGCGCCTGGAGGTCTACCAGAGCCAGACCCGCCCGCTGGTGGACTACTACTCCGCCTGGGCCGCCACTGGCGACGCCGCTGCACCGAAGTACCGCGCCATCAGCGGCACCGGCACGGTCGACGAGATCACGTCACGCGCGTTGACCGCGCTGGCCTGACGGCGACGGCGAAGGCCCTGCCCTCCCACTGCAGAGGCCGCCGCGAGCGGCCTTTGTTTCATGTCATGATTGACGTTTACGTCAACGTCAACTGACTTTCCGGACACCAAAGGAGACCCCATGGACATCGCAGGCAAGGTTTTCATCGTCACCGGCTCGGCCTCCGGCCTTGGCGAGGGCACGGCGCGCATGCTGGCGCGTGAAGGCGCCAAGGTCGTGATCGCCGACCTGCAGGAAGAGCGCGGCCGCCAGGTGGCCGCGGAGATTGGCGGCGCCTTCGTGCGCTGCGACGTCTCCAATGAGGAGGATGGCCGCGCCGTGGTCGCCCAGGCCACCTCCATGGGCAAGCTGATGGGCCTGGTCAACTGCGCCGGCATCGCCCCGGCCGCCAAGACCGTGGGCAAGGACGGCGCGCATGCGCTGGGCCTGTTTGCCAAGACGATCACCGTCAACCTGATCGGCACGTTCAACATGATCCGCCTGGCCTCCGAGGCCATGTGCCGCAACGAGCCCGAGGCCACCGGCGAGCGCGGCGTGCTGATCAACACCGCCAGCGTGGCGGCCTACGACGGCCAGATCGGCCAGGCCGCCTACTCCGCCTCCAAGGGCGGCGTGGTCGGCATGACGCTGCCGATCGCGCGTGACCTGGCGCGCAACGGCATCCGCTGCATGACGATCGCCCCGGGCATCTTCGGCACGCCGATGCTCTTCGGCATGCCGCAGGAGGTGCAGGACGCGCTGGCCGCCGGCGTGCCCTTCCCGAGCCGCCTGGGCACCCCGGCGGACTACGCCAAGCTGGTCAAGCAGATCGTCGAGAACGACATGCTCAACGGTGAGGTGATCCGCCTGGACGGCGCGATCCGCCTGGCGCCGCGCTGAGCCAAACGGGGCCTGAGAGGGTCAGAGGGGCGACCTGCGGGTCCGCCCGGGCACACGGGTGCGGTTGGCTGCGTAACATCGCACGCTTGCTCTCGGCACCCAGGAGATCCCGCCATGACCGCCCTGCCCCCCTCGCCGGCCCGCCCCGAGCCGACTCCGCCGCAGCGACGTGCCGTCAAGGCCGGGTTGGCCACCCTGGCCGCGCTCTGGCTGGCCGCGTGTGCGGTCGCCCCGCCAGGGACTGCACCGATGCAGCCCGAAGGCGCCACGGCCACCACCGCCAAGCCCGGCTGGGCCACCCGCACCCGGGCCGTCGCTGCGGCGCACCCGCTGGCGGCGCAGGCCGGTGACGAGATGCTGCGCGCGGGCGGCTCGGCCATCGACGCTGCCATCGCCGTGCAGATGGTGCTGACCCTGGTCGAGCCGCAGTCCAGCGGCATTGGCGGCGGCGCCTTCCTGATGACCTGGGACGGCCGGCAGGTGCAGGCCTGGGACGGCCGTGAAACAGCGCCCGCTGCCGCGGACGACAAGCTCTTCCTGGGGCCGGACGGTAAGCCACTGGGCTTCCACGCCGCTGCCGTGGGCGGGCGCTCGGTCGGTGCGCCGGGCGTGCTGCGCATGCTGGCGCAGGCCCACGCGCAGCACGGCCGGCTCGCCTGGGCCAGGCTCTTCGAGCCGGCGATCCGGCTGGCCGAAGCCGGCTTTGCGGTCAGCCCGCGCCTGCACGGCCTGCTCACGCAGGAGCAGCACCTGCGGCTCGATGCGGCCGCCGCCCGCCACTTCTACCAGCCCGACGGCAAACCCCTGCCGGTGGGCACCACGCTGCGCAACCCGGCGCTGGCCGCCGTGTTCCGCCAGCTCGCGCGTGACGGTGCCGAGGCCTTCTACCGCGGCCCGATCGCCGCCAGCATCGCCGCCAAGGTGCAGCAGCACCCGACCAACCCGGGCCGGCTGACCGAGCGCGACCTGGCCGACTACCGGCCGCAGCTGCGCGAGGCGCTGTGCAGCGAGTGGCAGCGCTGGCGGCTGTGCGGCTTCCCGCCGCCCTCGTCCGGCCACCTGGCGCTGGCGCAGGTCCTTGGCATCGTCGATGCGGCCGGCCCGGCCAGGCCGACCGCGGCCGCCAACGACGCCCGCCTGCCCAGCGGCGAGGCGGATGCCGACTTCCTGCACCGCTACGGCGAGGCGGCGCGGCTGGCCTTTGCCGACCGGGCCCGCTACGTCGGCGACCCGGCCTTCGTGCCCGCGCCGGGCCTCAGCTGGTCCAACCTGCTCGACCCGGGCTACCTGCGCCAGCGCGCCAGCCTGATCGGTGAGCGGGCGATGAGCAAGGTCGAGCCCGGTGTGCCGCCTGGCAGCGCACTCGCCTGGGCGCGCCAGCCCGAGCAGATCGAGCGCGGCACCTCGCACCTGGCCATCGTCGATGCGCAGGGCCTGGCGGTGTCGATGACCACCACGATCGAAGACCAGTTCGGCGCCCGCCTGCTGGTCGACGGCGGCACCGGCCTGCCTGGCGGTTTCCTGTTGAACAACCAGCTCACCGACTTCTCCTTCCAGCCGGCAGATGCGGCCGGGCGGCCGATCGCCAACCGGGTCGAGCCCGGCAAGCGCCCGCGCTCCAGCATGAGCCCGACGCTGGTGTTCGAGCGCGACAGCGGCCGCCTCGTGCTGGTGGCCGGCTCGCCGGGCGGCGCGATGATCATCCACTACACCGCCAAGACGCTGCTGGCGCACCTGCGCTGGGGCCTGGACGTGCAGCAGGCCGCCAACCTGCCCAACTTCGGCAGCACCGGCGGGCCGATCCAGCTGGAGGAAAAGCGCTTTGCGCCGGCCACGGTCGAGGCGCTCAAGTCGCGCGGCCACGAGGTGCGCGAGCCGGCGCTGACCAGCGGCATCCACGCGCTGCAGCGCCGCGGCGACGGCTGGTTTGGCGCCGCCGACCCGCGCCGCGAGGGCGTGGTGGTCGGCGACTGACCCCGCCCGCTCAGGCGCCGGTGGTGTTCACGTACAGCGCATAGATCGAATGGCTGACCGCCATGAACAGGCGGTTGCCCTTGGCGCCGCCGAAGCAGAGGTTGGCGCAGCGCTCGGGCAAGTGGATGTGGCCGATCGGCCGCCCGCTCGGGTCGAACACCCGCACGCCGTCCAGCGCCTCGGCGTCCGCCCCGGGCGAGCCGTCACTGCCCCAACCGCACCAGAGGTTGCCGGCGGCATCGCAGGCAATGCCGTCCAGCGCGCCGGGGCCGTCGGCGTCGATGTGCAGGCGGCGGTTCGTCAGCCGGCCGTCGCTCGCGTGGTCATAGGCCCAGACCTTGCGGTGCGGCCTGGCGCGGCTTTCAACGAGGTAGAGCGTGCGCTCATCGGGCGAGAAGGCCAGGCCGTTGGGGCCGGCCAGGTCGTCGAGCACGCAGTCGAGCCGGCCGCTGGCGGCATCGATGCGGTAGACGCCGTGCGGCCGCTCGGGCGTGGCGGGCTCGCCCTCCCAATGGCCGCCAATGCCGAAGTCCGGGTCGGTGAACCAGATGGCGCCGTCGCGCGTGCAGGCGATGTCGTTGGGCGAGTTCAGCCGCTTGCCATCGAAGCGGTCGGCCAGCACGGTGATGCGGCCGTCGTACTCGGTGCGGGTGACGCGGCGCGTCAGGTGCTCGCAGCTGATCAGCCGGCCCCGGTGGTCGCGGGCGTGGCCGTTGGCGTTGTTCGAGGGCTGGCGAAACACGCTGAGCTGGCCAGTGCACTCGTCCCAGCGCAGGATGCGGTCGTTCGGGATGTCCGACACCAGCAGGTAGCGCCCATCGCCGAACCACACCGGCCCCTCGGCCCAGCGCAGCCCGGTGGCCAGGCGCTCGACCGAGGCGCTGAACAGGCGCAGCTTCAAGAAGTCGGGGTGCAGCACCTCGACCGCCGGGTCGGGGCAGCGCAGCGAACCGAATAAATTGCCCTGAGTCATCACACCCCTCCAACGCTTTCAGCCAAGCAATTGGCCCCAAACCGACTCAAGCAGCCACCGCAGATCCGGCTTCGCCGGTCTGCTGGTGGCGCCCCCTTGAGGGGGAGCGCCGTCAGGCGCTGCGGGGGTGGGCCTCATGACTCGAAGAACGGCCCGGTGCGCACGAAGGCGCCGCCCTGGTAGATGACCGCCGGATCGTCGCGGTCCAGCGCCTGCTGGCGCGCCTCGACCTCGGCGCGGAAGACCTCCGACGAGTCCTGCGGCCGGTAGCCGAGGTGGCGCGCCGGCGTGTTGTCCCACCAGGTCGTCGCGTTGTCGCTCATGCCATAGACGATGCTGTGGCCGACCACCGGCGCGGTGAGCGCGGCGACGATCAGCCGCTCGGTGTCGTCAAAGCTCATCCAGGTGGCGAGCATGCGCCGGTCCTTGGGCGCTGCAAACGACGAGCCGATGCGCACGCTCACCGTCTCGATGCCGAAGCGGTCCCAGTAGAGCTGTGCGAGGTTCTCGCCGAAGCACTTCGACAGCCCGTAGAAGCCGTCTGGGCGCACCGGGTCGCGCGGGCTGACGACCTGGTCCTGGCGGTAGAAACCGGTGACGTGGTTGGAGCTGGCGAAGACGATGCGGCGTGTGCCGTGGTGGCGGGCGGCTTCATAGAGGTTGACCATGCCGGTGATGTTGCCGTCACGGATGGCCTCCCAGGTCTGCTCGGTGGAGACGCCGCCCATGTGGACGACCGCCTCGACGCCCTCGAGCGCAGCGAACACGGCGGCCTTGTCCGCGAGGTCGGCCGGGGCGAGTTCTTCGCCAGGGCCGGCCACGCCGAGCGTGTCTCCCCGGGCGCTCAGGCGCAGTGTGTCGCAGTAGGCCTTCAGGCGGGGTCGGAGTTCGCGGCCGAGGTTGCCGGCCGCGCCGGTCAGCAGCAGCCGCTTGAATCGGATCGGGGATGCGGGACAGGTCAACATGACGGGGTTCTCCTTCAAAGGCCAGAGGTCAGTAGGTCAGTAGGTCAGACCAAAGCCGAACGGATACAGCGTGTCCTTCGCCGGGTAGCCGGGTGCATCGGGCTGGTTGTCGATCACGGCCTGCAGGTGGCTGGCAAGCGCGAAGGGCAGCTTGCCCCGCGGCTTGACCGGCAGCCCGGTGGCCCGCTCGCGCCCGGTCAGCACGTCCAGCAGCGCGGTGTTGCTGACGCCGAAGCCGGCGACGATCGCCCCGGCGCGGCGCAGGCCGCTGGCCTCGTCGATCACGTAGGGCTGGCGGAAGTTGATGCTCAGCACCACCTTCTCGGGGCCGATCTCCTTCATCACCGCCTGGATGTCGGCCAGCGAAGGCGAGATGCGCCAGGACTTGGACGCTGCCATCGTGGTGAACGACAGGTGGTTGGCCTCCCAGGGGAAGGCGCCGCCGAAGACCAGGCCGTTGGGCGTCGGGCCGCCGACGTAGGCATCGTCGACGCACTGCGGGTTGGCGGCGGGGTGGGTGACGCAGGGATCCTGCTCGCCCCAGGGCTTGCCCGTCAGCGGGTTCAGGAAAGCCGGGTTGGCGCCGGTGGCCGGGTCCTTGCTGCGGTAGCCGTTGGTGCCGGCGTTGCCGATCTCCACCCGGATCACCGCACGGTCGAAGCCGGCCGCCGACGGACGGCCGACGACGTTGCCAGCTGCATCGCGCGCCAGCGCCTTGCCGTCGGCACCGGCCTCGCCGTTGGTGACCTGGGCAAAGTACTTCTGTGCGTCGGCGCTGTCCAGGCCCATCGTGTAGGTGCGCGCGGCCGGCGGCAGCGGCAGGGTGCGCGCGCCAGAGGCTCCCTGGTTTTGCCCCTGGTTCTGGAGCAGCACGATCGAGCGGCGCTGCACGTCCAAACCGGTCTGGCGGTACACCTCACGGCCGACGATGCCGTTGGCCGCCGCCTCGTCCACATAGGGGTTCTCGAACAGGCCCAGCTGGAACAGCGGCCTGACCAGCCGCCGGGCCGCCTCGGTGACGCGCGCCTCGCTCACCAGCCCGGCCTGCACCAGGTCGGTGATGGTCTTCACGTCGCTGTAGCCCGACAGGGTATCGGTGCCGCCGTTGATCGCCGCGGCGACGCGCTCGGGCACCGTCCGGCCTTCCAGGCCCCAGGCGCGGTCATTGACGATGCCGGTGTCGGAGTTGACGTAGCCCTGGAAGCCCAGCTTGCCGCGCAGCAGGTCGGTGACGACCTGCTTCGAGAAGGCCATGCCGGTCTGCTCATAGGTCACGCCCTCGTGCGTGACCTGGATCGGCACGCCGTAGTAGGGCATGACCGAGGAGACGCCCGCGTCGATCGCCGCCTTGAAGGGCTTGAGGTGCCAGCCGAAGTTGCCCGCCGGGTAGACCTGGTTCTTGCCGAAGGCGTAGTGCGGGTCCAGCCCCAGCTCCTGCGGGCCGCCGCCGGGGAAGTGCTTGAGCGTCAGCGCCACCGGCGAGGCGGGGTTGAGCGGGCCGCCCTGCAGCTTTTCCACCAGCGTCTTCATGATGTTCGCCGCCAGGTCGGCGTCCTCGCTGAAGGTCTCGTGCACGCGGTACCAGCGCGGCTCGGTGGCCAGGTCGGCCATGTAGCCGTACATGCCGCGCAGGCCGATGGCCTTCCACTCCTCGCCCATCACGTGGGCAAAGAGCTTGACCGCGGCCATGTCGCCCACCGTGGCCCGGCCGGTCTTCAGGAACTCGTCGCCCAGCGCGGCGGCGGCCAGGCCGGCCTCCTTCGGGAACTCGGTCATCACGCCCGAGGAGTTGTTGATGCCCACGCGCGCATCGCGCTCGAAGTGGTTGCGCGCGTTGGACTTGAACAGCGAGGGCACGCCCAGGCGGGTCGCCTCGGTCATCGCCTGCACGGCGTTGGTGTACTGCGCGGCCTGCTGCGGCGTCAGCTGCGAGCCGGCGCGAAAGCCGCGGTCCGGGCCACAGGTGCCCACCGCGTTGACCACGTTGCGGAAGATGAAGCGGTGCATCTTCTGCGTGTTGACGAAGTTGGCCGCCTTGTCGGGCGCCGCGCCGCCGCAGCCGCCGTTGAGCGTGTCGATCAGCATCAGGCCGGCCTTCTCCTCCAGCGTCATCTGGGCGACCAGGTCGTCGATGCGCGCATCGATCGGGCGGCGCCAGTCCTCGTAGGCGTCGAGCCGGCCGTTGCCGTTCAGGTCCTTGTAGCGCGTGCCGTCGGCGGCGGTGCGGATGGGCTTGACGCGCGCCTGCAACTCGGGCGCATCGACCGCAGCGGACAGCGATGCGGTCGGTGCGCCGGTGCTGGCGCAACCGGCGACGAGGGCAGCGAGGGCGGCTGCCAGCGCCACCGGGGTGGCCAGGTGCCGCATGGGGCGGGTGATGGGGGGCATGTGGGGTGTCTCCAGTGCAGGGGTGAGCCGACCTGCCGCCCGCCCTGGTGAGGGCACGGGCGTCGGGTTCCGGCGTCGTCGATCGGGAGGGAGCGGGGAGAGCGGCCTCGTTGAGGGCCGCTCCTCAACGGGTCACTTGAACAGCGCGGGCAGCCACAGCGAGAAGGCCGGCACGTAGGTCACCAGCATCAGGCAGGCACCGAGCGCGAGGTAGAACGGGGCGATGGTCCGCATCACCTGTCCCACCGAGATACCGCCGATCGCGCAGCCGACGAACTGCACGCTGCCCACCGGCGGGGTGTTCAGGCCGAGCGCACAGTTGATCAGCATCACGATGCCGAACTGCACCGGGTCCATGCCGTACTGCATCGCGATGGGCAGGAAGATCGGCGTGCAGATCAGGATCGTCGCTGCCATGTCCAGGAAGGTGCCCAGGATGAACAGCAGCAGGTTGATCATCAGGAAGATCACCCACGGCTCGCTGGAGACCGCCTTCATCAGCTCGCCGGTGCGCTGCGGCACCTCGTAGAGCGCCATGAAGTAGCCGAACGCGGCCGAGATGCCGATCAACAGCAGCACCACGCCGGTGGTCTTGCAGGCCTTGGCGCAGGCCTTCAGGAAGTTCTGCCAGGTCAGCGAGCGGTAGACGAACACGGTGATCAGCAGCGCCCAGGCCACCGCGATGGAGGCCGATTCGGTCGCCGTGAACGCGCCCGACAGGATGCCGCCCAGGATGATCACCACCACCAGCAGCCCCGGCAGCGATGCCAGGAACGCTGCCAGCACCAGCGACCAGCCGCCGAAGCCGCCCGGTCGCACCGGGTAGCCGCGCTTGACCGCCACCCAGTACGCGGCAGCCAGGTTGCACAGCGTCAGGATGATCGCCGGGACCAGGCCCGCGAGCATCAGGCTGAGCACGCTGACCGAGGCGATGCCGGAGGTCGCCAGCGTGAAGATGATGAGGTTGTGCGAGGTCGGCATGATGGCGCCGACCAGGGCCGCGTGCGTGGTGACGTTGACGGCGTAGTCGGGGTCGTAGCCGTCCTTCTTCATCAGCGGGATCATCACCGAGCCGATCGCCGACACGTCCGCCAGCGGGGAGCCGGCGACGCCGCCGAAGATCGTGCAGCCCAGCACGTTGCTCATGCCCAGGCCGCCCTTCACATGGCCGACCAGGCTGTTGGCGAACTTCACGATGCGCTCGGCGATGCCGCCGTAGAGCATCAGCTCGCCCGCAAAGACGAAGAAGGGGATGGCCAGGAAGCTGAACACCTGCATCCCGCCGACCATCTTCTGGAACACGATGGCCGTCGGCAGCCCGGCCGCGACGATGGTGGCGACCGAGGACAGGCCGATCGCGAAAGCCACCGGGACACCCAGCAGCAAGAGGGCGGTGAAGCTCACCGCAAGAACCGTCAATTCCATGCCGGCACCACTTCCTCGCCGCGCAGGATGGCGACGATGTGTTCGATCGAGAACAGCACGATCAGCACGCCGGCGATCACCACCGGCAGGTAGTCGATGCCGTCCGGGACGGGCAGCATCGGCTTCTTCTCGCCCCACTTGGCGACCATCCAGAGCCAGCCGCCCTGGACCATCAGCGCGCCGAACAGGCCCACCAGCGCATGGATCAGCAGCTCGACACGGCGCCGCCAGCGCTGCGGCAGCAGTGCCACCATCGACTCCAGCCCGATGTGGCCGGCGTCGCGCACGCCCACCGCCAGCCCGAAGGCCGTGACGAACAGCACCAGCAGCATCGCCAGCGCCTCCGCCCAGGTGGGCGTGTCGTTGAAGACGTAGCGGCCGATCACCTGGTACTGCACGCACAGGATCACCGCGATCAGCCCGATCACCGCCAGCACGAGGCTGAGCTTGGACAGGGCCGCACAGAACTTGGTGTACATGGCCGCTTGCCTTTCAAGGTTGCGGGCTTACTTGCTGTCCTGGACGGCCTTGACGAGGCGCTTGAGGTCCGGCGTCGTCATGAACTTGTCGTACACCGGGCCCATCACCGCCTGGAAGGACTTCTTGTCCACCTCGATGATCTCGGCGCCACCGGCCTTGACCACGGCGAGCGACTTGCTCTCCTGCTCGTCCCACTTCTTGCGCTGGAAAGCGACCGACTGCTTCGCCGCGGCACGCACCATCTCCTGGTCGGCCTTGGGCAGCTTGTCCCAGACGATCTTGGACATCAGCAGCATCTCGGGCGCCATCGAGTGCTCGGTGCGCGAGTAGTACTTGGCCGACTCGTAGTGCTTGACGCTGTCGTAGGACGGGATGTTGTTCTCGGCGGCGTCGATCAGGCCGGTCTTCAGGCCCGTATAGACCTCACCGAAGGGCATCGGCGTCGCGTTGCCGCCCATGGCGCCGACCAGCGACACCCACAGGTCGGACTGCTGCACGCGCACCTTCATGCCCTTGACGTCGGCCACCGTCTTGATCGGCTTCTTGGCGTAGAGCGAGCGGGCGCCCGAGTCGTAGAACGCCAGCCCGATGAAGCCCTGGTCCTCGCAGGACTTCAGGATCTCTTCGCCCACCGGGCCGTCCAGCGACCGGCGCATGTGCTCGATCGAGCTGAACAGGAAGGGCATCGTCGGCACCAGCGTCTTCTGGCACACGCCGTTCATCGGGCTGATGTTGACGCGGGCCATCTCCAGCGCGCCGATCTTGACCTGGTCGATCGTTTCCTTCTCGTTGCCGAGCGCGCCCTTGTTGAAGACCTTGATCTTGTACTTGCCGCCGCTCTTCTGCTCCAGCAGCTGGCTCATGTGCTTGACGGCGGCCACCGTCGGGTAGTCGTCCGAGTTGTGGATGTCGGCTGAGCGGAACTCGGCGGCCTGTGCGGCGGCCAGGCCCAGGGCCAGGGCGGCAGCAACGGCGGCGGCGCGTGCGTTTGAGTGCATGAGAAGTCTCCTTCTTTCGATGGTTGTACGACAACTGGTGGCGCGGAACGAATTAAACGTTTAACTGAATACCCCGTCAACAGATCCAAGACTAGGGATAACCAGCAGTCCACATCCCTGAACTGATGGAGTTAAACGTTTCCCTCCATCCAGTAAACTACCACCGATGCAACCGATGACCGTCAGGACAACCCCGGCCCATGTCAGACCTCTCCGATGACCCCACCGCCCCCGGCGGCACGCGCCGCCGCAAGGCCGCCACGATCCGTGACGTGGCGCAGGCGGCCGGCGTGTCGACCGCGACGGTGTCGAAGTTCATCAACGGCGGCCAGCGCTTCACCCGCGAGGTCGAGGACCGCCTGACCACCGTGATCCGCGAGCTGGGCTACGTCTCCAACCCGCTGGCACGCGGCATGATCACGGGGCAGACGGGCAATGTCGGCATCGTCATCCTCGACATCCTCAACCCGCACTTCACCAGCCTGGTCAAGGGCGCCTCGCGGGTGGCCCGCCAGGCCGGCCTCAACCTGCTGTTCACCGACGCAGCCGAGGGCGAAATGCCCGAGCTGGCCATGCTGCAGGCACTCAGCCGCCGCGTGGACGGCCTGGTTGTCAGCGCCCGGTTGTCGGACGCGTCGCTCGACTGGCTGGTGCAGGCCGGCCCGCCCGCGGTGTACTACGGCGGGCGCACCTCCCACCCCGGCTGCTTCAGCGTGGGCAGCGACAACAGCGAGGCCGCGCTGATGCTCGGGCGCCACCTGCGCGACCTGGGGCACCGGCGCATCGCCTACGTCGGCTTCTCCGGCGCACGCTGGAGCGCGGACCGCCACGCCGGACTGCTGCGGGCCTTCGAGGGCAGCGGCGTCGAGCTGCGCCTGCACGACGTGCAGGCCCCGGTGCCTGAGGAGGGCGAGCGCATCGCCTCCTCGGTGCTGCTGTGCAGCGAGCCGCCCGACGCGGTGGTGGCCTACAACGACCTGCTCGCGCTCGGCCTGATGAGCCAGGCGCAGGTGCTGGGGCTGAACGTGCCCGGCGACGTGTCGGTGGCCGGCTTCGACAACATCATCTACTCGCGCTACACCAGCCCGGCGCTCACCACCGTCGACATGGGCAGCGAGGCGGTGGGCGCCATCGCGATGCAGCGCCTGGTCGAGCGCATCCGCGGCGAGGCCGCTGGCGGGGGCCACGAGACGCTGATCGCGCACGTGCTGCCGCGCGGCAGCACGCGCCGCCGCGGCGAGCGGGCCTGACCCGCCGCGCCCTTTTTGCCAGGATCTTCCCCGGTGCCAGCCGGACTCACTAGACTCCCCGGGTGATCCCACCCGGCTTCATCCAGGACCTGCTCGCCCGCGCCGACATCGTCGACGTGGTGGGTCGCGTCGTGCCGCTCAAGAAAGCGGGCATCAACTACAAGGGGCTGTGCCCCTTCCACGGCGAGAAGTCGCCCAGCTTCGTCGTCAGCCCGAGCCGCCAGACCTACCACTGCTTCGGCTGCGGCGCGCACGGCAACGCGGTCGGTTTCCTGATGGAGCAGAGCGGCCTGGGCTTCGTCGAGGCTGTGAGCGAGCTGGCCGGCGAGTTGGGCGTGGCGGTGCCGGAGGACGAGCGCAGCCCGGCCGAGCGCGAGCGTGCCGCCCAGGCCCGCGAGCGCCAGCTCACCCTGACGGAGGTGCTCGGCCGGGCCGAAAAGCACTACCGCCAGCAGCTCAAGGCCAGCGCGCGGGCGGTGGACTACCTCAAGCGACGCGGCCTGAGCGGCGAGGTCGCCGCCCGTTTCGGGCTGGGCTATGCACCGGCCGGCCAGCACGCACTGGCGAGCTGCTTCGCCCAGTACGACGACCCGCTGCTGGTCGAGGCCGGCCTGGTGATCCACCGCCAGGAAGAAGGCGAGGCCGAGCGCCGCTACGACCGCTTCCGCGACCGCGTGATGTTCCCGATCCGCAACCCCAAGGGCGAGGTGATCGGCTTCGGCGGGCGCATCCTCGACCAGGGCGAGCCGAAGTACCTGAACTCGCCCGAGACGCCGGTCTTCGTCAAAGGCCGCGAGCTCTATGGCCTGTTCGAGGCCCGCACCGGCATCCGCGAGCGCGGCTTCGTGCTGGTCACCGAGGGCTACATGGACGTGGTGGCGCTGGCGCAGCTGGGCTTCCCCAACGCGGTGGCCACGCTGGGCACGGCCTGCACCGCCGACCACGTCGCCAAGCTGCTGCGCTTCACCGAGAACGTGGTGTTCAGCTTCGACGGCGACGCCGCCGGCCGCCGTGCCGCAGGGCGCGCGCTGGAGGCGGTGCTGCCGCACGCCACCGACACGCGCAGCTTCCGCTTCCTCTTCCTGCCGCCCGAGCACGACCCCGACAGCTTCGTGCGCGAACAGGGCGCGCCGGCCTTCGAGCGCTGCATCGCCGAGGCGCTGCCGCTGTCGCGCCAGTTCCAGGGCGTGGCCGGCGAGGGCTGCGACCTCTCCACGCCCGAGGGCCGCGCGCGCATGCTGGCGCAGGCCCGCCCGCTGCTGGAGCAATTGCCCGACGGCCTGCTGCGCGAGCAGCTGCTCGCCGAGGTGGCCCGCGAGGGCGGCATCGGCCGGGAAGTGTTGCTGGCCCATTGGCAGGTTCACACGAAGCGAAACCCCCGAGGAGAACCAGCCGCCCATAGAGGAGACACATCTGCCAGTCACCACAGTTCAGCGACTTTGTCTTCCAGTGTTCCGCCAGACTGGAATTTGCAGCCAGTCTATTCCGGTCCTGCCGCGGGCGACTACCAAAGCCACACCAACTCCATCCTGGGTGACAACGATACGAAACGACGCCAACGGCCACGCAACGGTCCCTGGAAACGCGACGATTGGAATCGCAGCAGATGGGACAGTAGCTCAGCTGCACCACGCCGCCAACTTGCATCAGCAGCGACTCACTTGGATCGAGCTGTTTGGTTGCTGATTCACCGGTGTAACGCATGGGACACCCTCAGCGCCGAAGCCCAAGCTCTTCTCGCAGAACAACCTTTGCCGCACGGGCAGGCCTTCGCAGTGATTGAGCGGGAACTCCATGAACACGGGGCGGTGTCTGCTTCATCGATCCTGGAGGCATTGCGCAATGAATCAGGAACCGAGCTGGAATCGCTTGTACGACGTGTGTCTGAGATGGTTGACCCATTGCCAGACTCAGACCCAGAGATCGACCTAAAACATCTCGTTGACAAGCTCCTGCTACAAAGCCTTGACGACGAATGGACCTTGTGGCAGGAGTCAAATCCAACGACCGCCGACGACATGGAAAGAGGCCGAGACCTCAATTCGCGGCTAACTGCTCTTCGATTGCGGGTACAACGAACACCCACCAGATCCAAGTAGCAGCTAGGGTAGGTGGGTATAATCCCGTGTTTGCTCCGACGCGGCAAGAGTGACAGCAGCGACTGCCGGACCCGGCCACCCTCGAAAAGGGTTCCATGACAGGCCACCGACCCCGCCAGTGCTGCACCAAAGCATGTCCACGCCAGCTTGCCCGCCTGACGATCCCTCTCCCCGCCTGGGTGCCCGCGTGCCCGGCCTGTGCTCCCGCATCGCTGTGCGTTGCCGGGTGGGCACCAGGTCGCGCGCTGGCCTGGACCGGGTGCCTGGATTTTCAGCCCTGAGCCCCCAGATCACGTTCCGCAGCCGAGGAAACGTATGACCGCGAAGAAGAGCGCCGCCGTGAAGACCGACGTGACCGACAACGACCCCTCTGCGATCGCCGCCGACGAGGCGACCGCGCCCGCCAAGGCCACCAAGGCCAAGGCCGTCAAGGCACCCAAGGCCGCAGGCGAGGAAGGCGGCGCCAAGCGCGGCCGCAAGCCCAAGGCCACCACCGCCGAGGCCGCCAAGCCCGAGGCCAAGGCAGCCCCCAAGGGCGACGACGAGGTCGAGGAAGACTTCAGCGACATCGAGGCGGACCTCGAAGGCGAGGTCGAGGGCGACGTTGAAGTCACCGAAGTGGCCGCTGAGGAGGCCACCGGGGAGGACAAGCCCAAGGCCAAGCCGCTGCGCATGAAGGTCAGCCGCGCCAAGGAGCGCGCGCTGATGCGCGAGTTCGGCCTGGACGAGACCACGCTCACCGACGAGGAAGTCAACAAGCGCCGCACGGAGCTGAAGACCCTCATCAAGATGGGCAAGACGCGTGGCTACCTCACGCACCAGGAGATCAACGACCACCTGCCCGAAAAGCTGGTCGAGGCCGAGATCCTGGAAGCCATCGTGTCGATGCTCAACGACATGGGCATCGCGGTCTACGAGCAGGCGCCCGACGCCGCCACGCTGCTGATCTCGGGCAACAACACCAGCACCGCGACCGAGGAAGAGGCCGAGGAAGAGGCCGAGGCCGCGCTGTCCACGGTGGACTCCGAGTTCGGCCGCACCACCGACCCGGTGCGCATGTACATGCGCGAGATGGGCACGGTCGAGCTGCTCACCCGGGAAGGCGAAATCGAGATCGCCAAGCGCATCGAAGGTGGCCTGCAGGCCATGATGCTGGCGATTTCCGCCTCGCCGATGACCATCGCCGAGATCCTGGAGATGGCCAACCGCATCCGCGCCGGCACCGACCAGATCTCCGCCGTGGTGGACGGCTTTGTCTCCGAGGAAGAGGCCGACGACTACGTGGCCGAGGAAGACTTCGACGAATTCGACGAAGGCGACGACGACGACGGCAACGGCGGCTCGAAGGCGCTGACCAAGAAGCTCGAAGAGCTGAAGAACCACGCGCTGACCAAGTTCGATGCGCTGCAGGGCGAATTCGAGAAGATGAAGAAGGCGCTGGAGGCCGACGGCTACAAGTCCGCCGGCTACAACAGCGCGCAAAAGGCCATCAGCAGCCAGCTGATGACCATCCGCTTCACGGTCAAGACCATCGAGAAGCTCTGCGACCTGCTGCGCTCGCAGGTCGACGACGTGCGCCGCTACGAGCGTGAGCTGCGCAAGATCGTGGTGGATCGCTGCGGCATGCAGCAGGAATACTTCATCAAGGTCTTCCCGCCCAACATCCTGAACTTGGCCTGGGCCGAGGGCGAAATCGCCGCGGGCAAGCCCTACAGCGCCGTGCTGGGCCGCAACCTGCCCGCCGTGCAGGAACTGCAGCAGAAGCTGATCGACCTGCAGAAGCGCGCGGTGGTGCCCATCGAGGACCTCAAGGAAATCAACCGCCGCATGAACGAGGGCGAGGCCACCTCGCGCGAAGCCAAGCGGGAGATGATCGAGGCCAACCTGCGCCTGGTGATCTCGATCGCCAAGAAGTACACCAACCGCGGCCTGCAGTTCCTGGACCTGATCCAGGAAGGCAACATCGGACTGATGAAGGCGGTGGACAAGTTCGAATACCGCCGCGGCTACAAGTTCTCGACCTACGCGACCTGGTGGATCCGCCAAGCCATCACGCGCTCCATCGCCGATCAGGCCCGCACCATCCGCATCCCGGTGCACATGATCGAGACGATCAACAAGATGAACCGCATCTCGCGCCAGCACCTGCAGGAGTTCGGCTACGAGCCGGACGCCCCCTCGCTGGCCGAGAAGATGGAGATGCCCGAGGACAAGATCCGCAAGATCATGAAGATCGCCAAGGAGCCGATCTCCATGGAGACGCCGATCGGCGACGACGACGACTCGCACCTGGGCGACTTCATCGAGGACAGCAACAACGTGGCGCCGGTCGAGGCCGCGATGCACGCCGGCCTGCGCGACGTGGTGCGCGACATCCTCGACAGCCTGACGCCGCGCGAGGCCAAGGTGCTGCGCATGCGTTTCGGCATCGAGATGAGCACCGACCACACGCTGGAAGAGGTGGGCAAGCAGTTTGACGTGACTCGCGAGCGCATCCGCCAGATCGAGGCCAAGGCGATCCGCAAGCTCAAGCACCCGAGCCGTAGCGACAAGCTGCGCACGTATCTGGACAACCTGTGAGGTTGGCGGACAACCTCTGATTGATCAGTTCAGGGCACCCCCCTGTTCAGATACCCCCAAACAAGGCCCGGCACCCCCGGGCCTTGTCTTTTTGGGGTTTCCGGCCGTGGACTGCGTCACGTTGCTGCACGGTAAAATGGTCGGATGCCGCAGACCGTCACTTGTACCGTTCTTTTTGCCGATCTGCGTGGCAGCACGTCGCTCTACGAAAGCCTGGGCAATGCCGAGGCGGCGTCGGTCGTCACCCACAGCGTGGCGGTGGTGGCCCGCATTGTCGAAAGCCAGGGTGGACGGGTCATCAAGACCCTCGGCGACGGGCTGATGGCCGTCTTCCCCGATCCGATGCCCGCCGTGCGGGCGGCCGAGGAGGTGCACGAGTCGCTGATCCGCATCATGGGTGCGGCCCGGCCCTCGCGCCAGCCAGCGATGCGCATCCAGATCGCCGCCGCGCACGGCGAGATGATCGAGGTGGCCGGCGACTGCTTCGGCGATGCGGTGAACGTGGCCGCCCGCCTGCTCGACCACTGCGGCGACAACGAGACCCTGGTGACCGCGCAGACCCGCGCCCCCCTGCCGCCCGAGGTGCGCGAGCGCTTCCGCCGCCTGGAGCGGCTGCACCTGCGCGGCCGCGTCGAGCCGGTGGAGGCCTGGCGGCTGGAGTCGCGGCGCCACGCCGACGCGATGTCCACCATGTTCGGCGACAGCGCCCCTGCCGCTGTGCCCGAGGGCATCCGCCTGTCCTGCGACGGCGTGTCGCGCATCCACACCGTGCGCAACCTGCCGGTGATCCTGGGCCGCAGCCACGAGGCCACCTACTGCCTGGACGACAACCGCGTCTCGCGCCTGCATGCGCGCATCGAGTGGCACGGCGGCACCTTCCAGCTCACCGACATGAGCGCCAACGGCACCTACGTGCGCTTCGGCCGCCAATCGGAGGTCATCACGCTGCGCCGCGGCTCCTGCACCCTGCACGGCCGCGGCGTGATCTGCCTGGGCGTGAACCCGGGCGTGCTGAACGCTCCCACCGTGACCTTCGAAGTCCTGCGCTTCGAGGACACCGACCCGCAGCCGCTGCTCTGACACGCAGCGCCGCCGCGTGGCGCCGGCCACGACCGCTGACCCTGGCAGCGCCCGCCTCTGCCCCCCCTGACCTTTCACGGACAACGCCATGACGACCCTCGGCACCCCCCTGTCCCCGAACGCCACCCGCGTGATGCTGCTGGGCAGCGGCGAGCTGGGCAAGGAAGTCCTGATCGCGCTGCAGCGCCTGGGCATCGAGACCATCGCCGTCGACCGCTACGACCACGCCCCCGGCCAGCAGGTGGCGCACCACGCCCGCACCATCGCCATGAGCGACCCGGCGGCGCTGGAGGCGCTGATCCGCGCCGAGCGCCCGATGCTGGTCGTGCCCGAGATCGAGGCCATCGCCACGCCGGTGCTGCAGGCGCTGGAGGCCGAGGGCGTCGTGCGCGTCATCCCCACCGCCCGTGCCGCGCGCCTGACGATGGACCGCGAGGGCATCCGCCGCCTGGCGGCCGAGACGCTCGGCCTGCCCACCAGCCCCTACCGCTTCTGCGATTCGCTGGCCGAGCTGCAGGCCGCCATCGACGGCACGGATGGGCACCAGGGCATCGGCTACCCCTGCATCGTCAAGCCGGTGATGAGCAGCTCCGGCAAGGGCCAGAGCAAGATCGACGGCCCGGATGACGTCGCCAAGGCCTGGGACTACGCGATGGCCGGCGGGCGCGTCAGCCACGGGCGCGTGATCGTCGAGGGCTTCATCGACTTCGACTACGAGATCACCCAGCTGACCGTGCGGGCCTTGGGTGACGACGGCGAGGTGGAGACCCACTTCTGCGACCCCATCGGCCACGTGCAGGTCAGCGGCGACTACGTCGAAAGCTGGCAGCCGCACCCGATGAGTATGGCCGCTCTGGCTGAATCGCGCCGCATCGCCAAGGCCGTGACCGACGATTTGGGCGTGACCCTGGACGGCCGCCCGGGCGGCCTGGGCCTGTTCGGTGTGGAACTGTTCGTCAAGGGCGACCAGGTCTGGTTCAGCGAGGTCAGCCCACGCCCGCACGACACCGGCATGGTGACGATGACCACGCAGTGGCAGAACGAGTTCGAGCTGCACGCCCGCGCCATCCTCGGCCTGCCGGTGGACGCGGGCCTGAAGAGCCCGGGCGCCAGCGCGGTGATCTACGGCGGCGTCGATGCCGCGGGCCTGGTCTTCGACGGCGTGGACGAGGCGCTGCGCCTGCCCGGCACGGATGTCCGCCTCTTCGGCAAGCCCGAGAGCTTCGTCAAGCGCCGCATGGGCGTGGCACTCGCCCGCGCGGCCGATGTCGAGGCCGCCCGCCGCACCGCCAAGCAGGCCGCCGCGCTCGTCCGGCCGCGCCGCGCCTGAGCAGCGGCGGCGCGACTGCGCGGTCACGCGATCACAGCACCGGGCCGCGCAGCTGCTCGTGCACCTCGAAGGTCGCCAGCGCCAGAAACAGCAGCAGCGCCAGGTAGATCAGCCCGTAGCGCCAGCGCACGTCCGCGCCCACGGCGTAATAGGTTTGCGCCTCCAGGCTGTCGCGGCGGAAGGTGATCGCCTTCCACACCTGGGGCGCGGCCAGCAGCGCAATGATCAGCAGCATCGGGCTGGGCCGCCAGAAGAACAGCGCACCCAGCACCGGCACGCCCACCAGCCAGATGCGCGGCGTCAGCACTGCCGTGATGCGCCCGCCATCGAAGGGCGACAGTGGGATCAGGTTGAACAGGTTCAGGAAGAAGCCCGAGTAGGCCACCGCCAGCAGCCAGGGCAGCTGCCAGCTCTGCGCCATCAGCCACACCACCATCGCGCCCACCGTGCCCAGCAGCGGCCCGCCCAGGCCGACGTAGGCCTCGGTCTCGGCATCGTGCGGCTGGTCCTTCAGCTCGATCCAGGCGCCCAGGAAGGGGATGAAGGTCGGCGCCCCCACGTCCAGCCCGCGCCGCCTTGCCGCCACGTAGTGCCCCGCCTCGTGCACGAACAGCAGCGCGACGAAGCCGACGGCGTATTTCCAGCCGAACACGAAGGCATACACCACCACCGACAGCAGCATCGTGCCGCCCGTGGTCAGCAGCTTGCCCAGCTTGGCGCCCGACAAGAGCAGCAGCAACAGTTTCAGCACCCGGATCGCTCCCTGACGGCAGCCTGGTGGCTGCGATGGAGCATTCTGGCACCGCGGCACAATCACGCCCCATGCCGAGCCAAGCCACTGCCTTCCCTCACCCCGAGCCCCTGCACCACCCCTCCGCTGCCAAAGCGGCGGCCCTGCTGCGCGCGCAGGGATTCGTCCGGCTCGACGCCGCCAGCCTTGCCGGCCTGACCGGGCAGGCGAGCGCGGCGCTCGCGGCCCTGGCCCAGGCCTGGCAGGCGCTGCCCAGCGACGAGCACCTCAAGGACGGTGGCCGCTACCGCCGCCGCCGCCACGGCAGCTACGTGCAGGACGTCGCCGCCCACACGCTGGCGCCGGTGCCGCACCGGCCGCACTGGCAGCCCACCACCTACAACGCCCTGCACGGCGGCATGCTGCGCCACTTCGAGCCGCTGGGCCCCGGGCTCGCCGACACCCCCGCCCTCGCCGGCCTGACCGCGGCGCTGGGCGAGGTCTTCGCCCACGCCGCCCACCCGACCGGCAGCGAGCCCGATTTCGATGGCCGCTGGTTCATCGAGGTCCACCCCTTCCGCATCGACACCACCGGCGGCGTCGGCCGGCCCACGCCCGAAGGGGCGCACCGTGACGGCGTCAACTTCGTCGCCGTGCTGCTGGTGGACCGCCACGGCGTGCGCGGTGGCGAGAGCCGCGTCTTTGCCGCCGACGGCCCGCACGGCGTGCGCTTCACCCTCGATGAGCCCTGGAGCGCCCTGCTGATCGACGACGCCCGCGTGATCCACGAGGCCACGCCGATCCAGCCCGAGCTCGACGGCGCCCCCGGCTGGCGCGACACCCTGGTGATCACCTACCGGGCCGGCGGCTTCCAGGATCCACCGGCCGGGAACCCGTGACCTGAAGGCGCGGGCGTGGCGACCGGCCCTCCTCACCGCCCCCCGCACCCGTCCTCGCTCACTGCGCCTCGCTCACCCCCGCCCTCGCCCGCAGCTCCTGCAGTGCCCCCGCGATGAGGCGCACGCCGAAGGCCCCGACCAGCACCGCCGACACCCGCGTCAGCGCCCGGTGGTGGGCAAGGTAGGCCCGCTGCACCGCCGGCTGCGACAGGGCCAGTGCCAGCGAGAGGTGCCACAGCCAGGAGTTGGCATAGACCAGCGCGACGGCGGCCAGCACCAGCGCCGTCGGCGGCTCGGCCGGCAGAGCGGTGGCGAAGACGCTGCCGTAGAACAGCACGATCTTGGGGTTGAGCGCGCTGGTGACGAAACCCGCACGCAGCGCCGCCGTGGGGTCCATCGCCGAGCGATCCGGCGCATCGGCCACCTTGCCGGCGCGCAACAGGCCCCAGGCCAGGTAGAGCAGGTACAGCCCGCCGCCCACCTGCGCCACCTGCCGCAGCAGCGGGTGCGCCGTGAACACCACGCCCACCCCGGCCACCGCCAGCGTGGCCCACATCAGCGTGCCCGAGGTCATGCCGACGACAGCCGCCAGCGCCGCCCGGCGCGAGCCCCCGGCGGCAAGCTGGCCGATCAGCACGAAGTTGAAACCCGGCACGAGCAGCACGGCCCAGTGCAGGACGGCGATGGTGGCGAGGGCGTTGAGCATCGTTGTGCAGCGGGGGTGGGGTGGGGATCGGCCAGTCCGGCGCCGGGCGACAGGCCCGGCCGGCTGGCGCGATCATGGCAGGCGTTGCCGGCGCCGCCCAGGGCCGCGTCGTTCCAGCAACACGCCTGCACGGCGCCCGTCCCTACCCTGCTATGTCAGCAACGCCACCGTCGCCGTGAAGGTGCCGAAGGCCACCGCGGTGGTCAGCAGGACGATGCGGGCGATGCGCCCGGCGTCGGCACCGAAGCGCTCGGCCAACATCGGCACGTTGCTGGCGCTCGGCAGCGCGGCAACCAGCGCCAGCACCACGGCAGCCTGCGGGTCGAGCGGCCAGCCGAGCGCGATCACCAGGCGGCCGGCCAGGTAGACCAGCAACGGGTGGACGAGCAGCTTGAGGCCGACCACGAGCGGGACGTCGCTGCGCCGGATCGCACCTGCCACCACACCCGCCACCGCACCGGCCCGGGCCTGGAGCTGCGAGCGCGCCAGCACCGCGCCCAGCGTGAACAGCGCCGTCGGCGAGGCGGCATCGGCCAGCAGGCCGACGGGCTTCATCAGCACATGCGGCAGCGCCAGCTGCCAGGCGGAGATCAGGCAGCCGGCGGTGATCGCCCAGGGCAGCGGGTTGACCAGCATGCCCTTGAGCGCGTTCAGCGCAGCGCGTCCGGCCCCCTGCGAGTCGTGGCTGCCCAGGCGCGAGAGCGCGATGCACAGTGACGAGGTGATCACCATGTCCACCGACAGCGTGACGATGGCTGGCGCCGCGGCGCCCTGGCCGAGCAGGTCGACCAGCAGCGGCACGCCCATGAAGCCGGAGTTGGAGAAGGCGGCCACCAGGGCGCCAAAGGCCGCATCGTTCCAGCCGATGCGCTGGCGGCGCGCCAGCAGCACCGCCAGCCCCACCATCGCCAGCGCGCAGGCGAGCCAGGTGCCGAACAGGCTGAGGTCGAACATGCGCGCGATCGGCGTGGTCGCCGCGAAGCGCAGCAGCATTGCCGGCAGCGCCAGGTAGAGCACGAAGTAGTTCAACCCCGGTATGGCCTCCAGCGGCATCCAGCGCCGGCGCGCCGCGAACCAGCCCAACAGCACCAGGGCAAAGAAGGGAAAGGTGACTTCGAGGATCTTCAGCATGCGGTGGCGTCGGCGGTTCAGGCCGCCCGGCGCTGTTCGAGCTGCTGCACCAGGCGCCAGCCGGCCTCGGCCATCGGGCGGGCCTGGCGACCGGTGCGCTCGGCATCCGCACTGGCGGCGCTGCCCTGGCGGGAGCGCGCCAGGATGCCTTGCAGGATCGCGGCCATGCGGAACATGTTGAAGGCCAGGTGGTACTCGAAGTTCGGCAAGCCATCGAGACCGCTGCGGCCAGGGCGTCCGGTGCGCTGCGCATAGGCCGCGACGTAGGCCGCCTCGTCGGGGATGCCCAGCGCCGCCAGGTCGTGCCCCTTCAGGCCGCGGAACTCCTCGGGCGTCACGCGCCAGGTCATCACGTGGTAGGCGAAGTCCACCAGCGGATGGCCCAAGGTAGACAGCTCCCAGTCCAGCACCGCCAGCACGCGCGGCTCGCTGGGGTGGAAGATCAGGTTGTCGATGCGGAAGTCGCCGTGCACCAGCGCCACCGCCTCATCGTCCGGGCGGTTGGCCTGCAGCCAGTCGATCAGCCGCTCCATCGGCTCGTGGCGTTCGAGACCGGCAGCGGTTTCACTCGCCCGGTACTGCTTCGTCCAGCGGTCGAGCTGGCGGGCGAGGTAGTTCTGCGGCCGGCCGTAGTCGCCCAGGCCGACGGCGTCCACGTCCACCGCATGCAGCGCGGCGATGACGCCGTTCATCGCGTCGAAGATCGCCGCGCGCTCGGCGGGCGTGAGCCCCGGCAGATCCGGGCGGGCGAAGACCCGGCCCTCGACGAAGTCCATCACGTAAAAGGGCGTGCCCAGCACCGCCGCGTCCTCGCAGAGCACGTGCATCGCCGGCACCGGCACGGCGCTGTCGGCCAGCGCGCGCATCACGCGGTACTCGCGCTCCACCGCGTGGGCGGAGGCCAGCAGCACGCCCGGCGGCTTGCGGCGCAGCACCCAGCGGTGGTCGCCGGCCTCCACGCGGTAGGTGGGGTTGGACTGCCCGCCGGTGAGCGGCTCGATCTGTACGCCCCCGTGGAAGGGCCGCACGTGGGCGCGCAGCCAGTCGGCCAGCGCAGCGGCGTCGGGAAGGGCCGATGTCGCGGTGCTCATGGGCGCAGTCATCCCGCCGCTCACAGGCTGCTCACCAGGTGGCCGCCGTCCACCGCCAGCACGCCGCCGGTGATGAAGGCGCCCGCCTCACTGGCCAGCAGCAGCAGCGGGCCGTCCAGGTCCTCGGCGCGGCCGAAGCTCCGCTGCGGGATGCGCGCGCGCAGCTTCTCCCCGGCGCTGGACGCCAGGAAGTCCCGGTTCAGCTCGGTCGCGATGTAGCCCGGCGCCAGTGCGTTGACCCGGATGTGGTGGCGCGCCAGCTCCAGCGCCAGCGCCTTGGTCAGGTGGATCAGCCCGGCCTTGGAGGCGCAATAAGGCGCCACGCCGCCGGCCACCCGCTCGCCGGTGATCGAGGCGATCTGCACGATGCTGCCGGACAGGCCGGCGGCCACCAGCCGGCGCGCCCCCTCCTGCGCGACCAGCCAGGCGCCCTTGAGGTTGGTGTCGAGCACGCCGTCCCAGTCCGCCTCGGTCTGGTCCAGCAGCGGGCGGGACACGGCCACACCGGCGCTGTGCACGATCACGTCCGCCGTCAGCCCCTTGGCGGCCAGCGCGTCGAAGCCGGCCTTCACGCTCGCGGCATCGCTCACGTCCATCGCCAGTGCGATGGCCTCGCGCCCCTGGCTGCGCAGCTGCGCAACCAGCTCGTCGAGCCGGTCGACGCGGCGTGCAGCGACCACCACGGTGGCGCCGGCCTCGGCCAGCGTCTGCGCGAAGTGCCGGCCCAGCCCGCTGGAGGCGCCGGTGATCAGCGCGACGTGGCCGGCAAGCTTGAAGCGGTCCACGATGGAATCGACGGCCGCCGTCATGCGTGGCCCCCGGCCGCGGCGTGCGGCTTCACGCCACGCAGGATGTGCTTGGCCAGGCTCCAGCGGTGCACCTCGCTCGGGCCGTCATAGATGCGGAAGGCGCGCATGTCGGCAAAGATGCGCGCCACCGCGGTCTCGGAGGTGGTGCCCTGGCCGCCGAGGATCTGCACGCAGCGGTCCGCCACACGCCAGACCGCCTCGGAGACGATCACCTTGGCGCGGCTGGATTCGTGCAGCGCCAGGTGGCCGGCATCCAGCACGCTGGCGCAGTGCAGGATGGTCAGGCGCGAGACGTGCAGGTCCATCTCGTTGTCGGCCAGCATGAAGCCCACACCCTCGTGCCGGCCGATGGCCTGGCCGAAGGCCTGGCGCTGGCGGGCGTAGTCGGTGGCGATGTCGTGCGCGCGCCGCGCCGCGCCCAGCCAGCGCATGCAGTGCGTCAGCCGCGCGGGCGACAGGCGCACCTGCGCATAACGGAAGCCCTGGCCCAGCTCGCCCAGGATGGCCGAGGCCGGCACCCGCAGGCCGTCGAAGCGCACGACGCCGTGGCCGCCCGGGAAGCAGCGGTCCAGCGTGTCCATGTTGCGCTCCAGCACGATGCCGGGCGCCGCCATGTCGGACAGGAACATCGTCGCGCCCACGCCCGGCACCATCGCCATGATGATGGCCAGCCGCGCGCCGTCCGCGCCAGTGATGAACCACTTGCGCCCGGAGATGACGTAGTCGTCGCCGTCAGGCGTGGCCGTGGTCTGCAGCATCGACGGGTCCGAGCCCGCGCCGGGCGCCGGCTCGGTCATGCAGAAGCAGGAGCGGATCTCGCCGGCGGCCAGCGGGCGCAGCCACTGCTCCTTCTGGGCCGGGGTGGCGACCTCCTCCAGCAGGTGCATGTTGCCCTCGTCGGGCGCGAAGACGTTCAGCGCCACCGGGCCGAGCAGCGAATAGCCGGCCTCCTCGAAGGCGATGGAACGGCCAAAGTGGCTCAGGCCCAGGCCGCCATAGGCGGGCGCGACGTGCGGCGACAGCAGCCCGGCGCGGCGCGCGCGGCCGATCAGCTCCTCGCGCAGCGCCTCGTCGGGGCCGTGGGCGCCACAGCGCGGGTCGCGCTCCAGCGGGATCACCTCGTCGGCAACAAAGCGGCGGATGCGCGCCTGCAGCTCGGTCAGTTCGGGAGACAGGTTGAAGTCCATGCGGAAGTCTTTCAGTGCATCAGTTCGTTCGGGAGGCAGCGCGCCAGTTCTTCTCGGCGTCGTCCCAGGCGCCGAGGGCCTGCAGGTCCGGCACCCAGGCCAGGCCCGATTTGGCATCCGAGGAGGCCGCTTCGGGTGTCACCAACACATCAAGCAGCGCAGGTCGGCCCTCGCGCAGCGCGCCCAGCGCCCGGCGGATGGCGCCGTCCAGGTCCTCGGCGCGCTCGACGCGCTCGCCGTGCAGCCCGAAGGCGCGTGCCATCGCCGCGTGGTCGGCGAACTGCAGCCGCGTGCCCACCACACGGCCGTGCGTCTCCTGCTGGTCGCGCACCTCGATGGCCCAGCTGCCGTTGTTGGCCACCACGATCAGCACCGGCGCGCGGTGCCGGGCAGCGGTGTCGATCTCCATCGCGTTGAAGCCGAAGGCGCCGTCGCCCGTGGCCACCACCACCGTGCGGCCCGGGCAGGCCAGCGCCGCGGCAACGCCAAAGGGCGTGCCCACGCCGATGCAGCCCAGCGAGCCGGGGTCGAGGTAGGTGGCGGCCGGCAGGCCGACGCGGGCGAAGCTGAGGAAGTCGCCGCCGTCGGCGATCACCACCGCGTCCTCGGGCAGTGCCGCGCGCAGGGCGGCGAGCAGTCGGTTGGGGTGCATCAGGCCGTCGCTGCCGGGCTCGGCCCGGGCCATCGAGGCGGCCAGCTTGGCGGCGCGGGCCTCGTGCTGGGCACGCACAGTCTGCGCCCAGGCGCGGTCGGTGGCGGATGCGCGCTTGCCCGCAGCGGCCAGGGCCAGCATGGCCTCCAGCGTGGCGGCAACGTTGGCGAAGACCTCGGCCGCGCCGCGGCGGTTGTCGCGCAGCTCGGCGGCGCAGTCGGCGATGCGCAGGAACTTCGCGTCGCCGAAGATGGCTGGCGAGCCATAGGCGAGCTGGAAGTCCAACCGGCGGCCGACGGTGACGATCAAGTCCGCCTCAGCCATCACCGAGCCACGCATCGCCGCGACCACGCCGGGGTGATCGTCGCTCACGAGGCCGCGGCTTTCGCCGGTGTCCAGGTAGAGCGCGCCGGTGGCGTCCAGCAGGCGGCGCAGCGCCGGGCCCGCCCCCTTGGCCCCGCGGCCGGAGATCACCAGCGGGCGCTTGGCCGACCAGAGCAGCTCGACGGCGGCGGCCACCTCGGCCGGGTCGGGCTGAATCTGGCGCAGCGGGCGGGGTGCAAAGAGCTCGGGCAGCTGCACTGCGGGCGTGACCTCGGCACGCTGGGTGTCCACCGGGATGTCCAGGTACACCGGGCCGGGCTCGCCGCCTTCGCCAGCGGCGCGGGCCAGCGCCTCAGCCAGCTCGCCGGGCAGCAGGTCGGGTTCGCGCACGGTGCGGGCGTAGCGGGTGATCGGGCGCACGAAGTCGGTGTGCACCATGTCTTGCAGCGCGCCGCGGTTCTCCTGGCCGCGCGGCGGCGTGCCGCTGAGTACCAGGACCTGAGCGCGCGCCACAAAGGCGTTGGCAATGCCGGTCATCGCATTCGTCACACCCGGGCCGGCGGTGACCAGCGCGACGCCCAGGCTGCCGGTGAGTTCGGCATGGGCGTGGGCCATGTAGACGGCGGCGCGCTCGTCGCGCACGTCGATGATGCGGATGCCCTCGGCGTCCAGGCGCATCCACATCGGCATGATGTGGCCGCCGCAGAGCGCGAAGACGCGGTCCACGCCGCGCGCCTTCAGGAAGCGTGCCACCAGCGCCGCGGCGCTGCGTTCAGAGATCTGGGGAGTGGTCATGGGATGGCGCTGCGGGGCGGCGGCGTGAGTGGATGGAAGGCGGTAGGAGGCGGTAGAAGGCGCCAGAAGCGGGGCAGCAGGCCATGGGCGGCCTGCGATGCAGGATTGTCGCACTCTGAATTCAGAGTTCCATATCAGGTGATTCCCCATATGAACTCTGAATTCAGAGTTCTAACATCGAGGCAACAACTTCGTGGCGCTGCTGCGCCCCGCACCGCCCGCCCTACCCTGGAGCCCTCGATGAACCACCTGCTCACCGTGGCCGACGCCGTGGCCACCCACGCCCGGCTGCACCCGCACAAGATCGGTGCCCGCGACTCGCGCCGCGCCCTGACCTTCGCGCAATGGCACGACCGCGCCACCCGCCTGGCCAACGGCCTGCGCGCGCAGGGCCTGGACAAGGGCGACCGCGTCGCCCTGCTGGCCTACAACTGCGTGGAGTGGATGGAGCTGTACACCGCGCTGGCGCGCGCCGGGCTGGTGGCCGTGCCGATCAACTTCCGCCTCACCGCGCCGGAGATCGCCTACATCGCCAGCCACAGCGAGGCGCGCGCCTTCATCGTGCAGGACGAGCTGGTCGAGCGCGTGGCGCCCATCCGCGCCGAGCTGGCGGCCATCGACGCTGGCGGCTGGATCCACTTCGGCGCGGCCGATGGCGCCCAGACGCCCGCCGGCTGGCAGTCCTATGAGGCGCTGATCGCCGCCGCCTCGGACCTGGAGCCCGCCGTGCAGGTGCTGCCCGGCGACATGAGCGCGCTGATGTACACCTCCGGCACCACCGGCAAGCCCAAGGGGGCGATGCGCAGCCACGAGGGCAGCACGCTGATCGCCCTGGCCACCGCGCTGGAGATGCGCTTCACCCGCGACGACACCGCGCTGCTGGTGATGCCGATGTGCCACGCCAACTCGCTGTACTTCAGCCACACCTTCACGCACCTGGGCGCCACCTGCGTGATCGACGACCGCCGCAGCTTCGACCCCGAGGCGCTGCTGGCCACCCTGGCGCGCGAAAAGGTCACCTTCACCTCGCTGGTGCCCACCCACTACATCATGATGCTGGCGCTGCCTCCAGCCGTGAAGGCGCAGTACGACGTCAGCGCGGTTGAGAAGCTGATGATCTCCTCGGCCCCGGCGCGCAGGGACACCAAGCTCGCCATCCTCGACTTCTTCCGCAACGGCAAGCTGCACGAGCTCTACGGCAGCACCGAGGCCGGCTGGGTGACGCTGCTGCGCCCGGAAGAGCAGCTCGAGCGCCTGGGCACGGTGGGGCGCGAATGGGCCGGCTCCGGCGCCATCCGCCTGCTCGACGCCGACGGCCAGGAGGTGCCCGACGGCGAGGTGGGCGAGCTCTTCTCGCGCACCGCCTACGTCTTCGACGGCTACTGGAAGAACCCGGAGAAGACGGCCGAAGCCTTCCGCGGCGAGTGGTGCTCGGTCGGCGACATGGCCCGGCGCGACGCCGACGGCTACATCACCCTCGTGGACCGCAAGAGCAACATGATCATCAGCGGCGGCGAGAACGTCTACCCCTCCGAGGTGGAGAGCATCCTCGGCGCCCACCCGGCGATCCAGGACGTGGCGGTGATCGGCGTGCCGCACGACAAGTGGGGCGAGGCGGTCGAGGCCGTCGCGGTGCTGCACGCCGGCCAGCCGCTCGACGAGCGCGAGCTGCTCGACTGGTGCCGCTCCCGCATGGCCGGCTTCAAGCGCCCGCAGGCGATCCGCTTCGTCGCCGACGCCGACATGCCCCGCACCGCCACCGGCAAGATCCTGCACCGCGTGCTGCGCGACCGGCTGATCAGCTTGGCAACCCAGGCGACCCAATCGACCCAAACAACCCAAACGGCCCAAACGACCGAGGTGGCCCGGGCCCCTCAGACAGCGCGGGTGGAGGCCTGAATGAAAGTCCTGGCCAGCCAGCCCAACCTGGTCGAGCAGGTCCAGCAGGCCGTGCTCGACGAGATCACCGCCGGGCGCCTGTCACCCGGTGACCGCGTCATCCAGGAGCAGGTCGCGCAGGCCCTGGGCGTCTCGCGCCAGCCGGTGCAGCAGGCCCTGATGCTGCTGCGCAACCAGGGCGTGCTGCAGGACGCCTCGGGCCGCGGCCTCATCGTCGCGCCGCTGGACGCCGAGTACATCCGCCACATGTACGCCATGCGTGCCGTACTGGAGGGCCTGGCCGCCCGCCGCGCCGCCGAATGCGGTGCCGACCGTGCGGCCAAACTCGGCCCCCCGCTCATCGACGCCGGCCGCCGCGCCGTGGCCGCCGGCTCCGTCACCAAGATGATCGCCGCCGACACGCGCTTTCACGAACTGCTCTACGCCCTCTCCGGCAACACCCTGGTGGCGCCCGCCCTGGCCACCCACCTGACCTACACCCAGCGCGTGATGGGCGGCGTGCTCGGCGGCGACGAGAAGCCGGCCGACATCTGGCGCGAACACGAGGACATCCTCGCCGCGATCTGCGCGGGCGACGGCGAGCGGGCCGAGGCGCTGGCGAGGAGGCACATCACGGAGGCGTCGGCTTTTTTGGTGGCGAGGTTGGGGGCGGGGGTGGTTCCGGCTGGCTGATCCGCTCAGATCATCCGGGGCCGCGCAGGCACGGGAGGTGCTTGCGCGGCCCTTTTCATTGCAAAGCCATTCCAGATGTCCCCCCCGATTGGGAGGGGCGCGGTTAAATAGTGCGGAAATATCACGGTTCCGACCTTCCATCGCATGCAATTACGGACGAAGATGATGCGATGGGAGAGACGGAACTCTTGAAACCCTGTTTCGTTGCATTTGACGAAGAGAAGGCTCGGACCATCGCCCTCCCAAGGTATTGGACTTTGCAAGGAACAGGAGAGTATGAATGTCTGATGATCTTAAGCCGTCAACCGTTGCCGGGACAGCCGGGGCAGTAGCTACTGTAGGAACAGCTGCGAGCACCGCATCTGCTGTAATTGGGGGATCTGCTGCAACGATCATGTCTGCCACAGCGGGGACAACTGGTGCAGCCCTTGCGTCTGCAGCTGGAGCCTCCGGACTGGCCGGCGGAGCTGCCATTTCGTCTGGAATGGCAGCGATCGGGTCTGTTGTCGGCGGAGGCATGGCCGCAGGTGCGATTATAACGGCGGCAGCCCCGGTTGCCGCAATTGCGGCGATTGGGTATGGCTTGTTCAAGCTCTTTGAGGATTAGTCTGTGAGCTTTGTCCTTGCTTCTTTCGTTCCGGGATGGAAATGTCAATGAAATACTGGGCCGCTCCTTTCTCGGTGTATCCCCTAGGATAAAAATTTAGTCTACCCGTTCGGTAGCATAAATAAATGAACCCACATCTGACAAGAGAGCAAATTACTCAAGAGATTTCCAAGAGAGTAAATAGAATTCGCTCCTACACACCAAAAGTTGGTGTGTTTGGAAATTCTGGAGTTGGGAAGTCTAGTTTGTGCAATGCACTTTTTGGGAGAGAAGTTGCGAAAATTTCTGATGTGGAGGCATGCACTCGCAAGCCTCAAGAGATTCTCGTTGGCTCCGAGGATGGTGGGATAATTCTTGTCGATGTTCCGGGCGTAGGTGAAGACCCTGATCACCAAAAAGAATATACCGCTTTGTATAAGAGTTTGGTTCCTGAGCTCGATTTGGTGCTCTGGGCAATTAAGGCGGATGATCGAAATTATGCATCGGCCTTGGATTCATATAAGGATGTGTTTTCTTCGACGGATAAGGCTCCACCTGTTCTATTCGTGATAACCCAAACCGACAAGACCAATGACACGGAAGACTGGGATCATCTAGAATACATGCCGGGTGGCACGCAATGCGGAAATATTGCAATAAAGGAAAATGACGTCTCTAGGCGTTTTGATGTTCCTGCGAATAGAGTAATTTCCATCGCAGTTTCCAAGAAAGGGCGCTTCTACAATCTAAAAGATCTTGTTGAACTGGTCGTTGCGGCACTCCCAAACGAAAAAAAATACTCATTCACACGAGAAGCAAAAAAAGAAATTGTAAGCGAAGAAGCAAGAAGAGGCGCTGAAAAGGGCATTTGGGATTCTGTAAGGGATTTTGCGGGAGAGGCTTGGGATTCGATTAAAGAAACGGCATTCAATGTGATCGTCGCTTCTGCGCCAAAAATAATTTCGTCCATTGGAAGTTGGCTTAGGGGTTGGTGGTAGGTTTTGCTTTCTGTTCGATGGGGCCGTTGGGGAAGGGAGGCTGACTGTTTGCTGTACTGGTCTGGGAAAAAGCGACATCGGCTCAACCGTTCGAGCCCCCCCGTCGGCGCTACGATCCCCGCCATGGCCATTCACATTCAGACCCCGCTCGTCGAATCCGATGCCTTCAGCACCCCTGCTTCGCGCCTGTGGCTGAAGCTGGAGGCGCTGCAGCCCAGCGGCTCGTTCAAGTTGCGCGGCGTCGGGCACGCCTGCGCGGTCCATGCGCAGCGCGGGGCGCGGCGCCTGCTGTCGTCGTCGGGCGGCAATGCGGGCCTGGCGGTCGCGCACGCTGGGCGGCGGCTCGGGCTGCCGGTGCTGGTCGTCGTACCGGAGACGACGCTGGAGTGGCCCCAGGCGCTGATGCGCCGGCAGGGGGCGCAGGTCGTGGTGCACGGCGCGAGCTGGATGGAGGCGAACGAGCACCTGATGGCGCTGCGCCAGCCCAGCGACGCCTTCATCCACCCCTTCGACGACCCGCTGCTGTGGGACGGCCATGCCTCCCTCATCACCGAGGCGGCCGCGCAGGGCCCCAAGCCGGACGCCGTAGTGCTGTCGGTCGGCGGGGGCGGGTTGATGGCCGGCGTGCTGCAGGGCATGCACGCGGTGGGCTGGGCCGATGTGCCGCTGGTGGCGGTGGAGACGGTTGGCGCCGCTTCGCTGCACGCCGCGGTGGCCGCGGGGCAGCCCGTGACGCTGGACGGAATCACCAGCGTGGCCACCTCGCTGGGTGCGCGGCGTGTGAGCGACCGGGCCTTTCAGTGGACCCGGGAGCACGAGGTGATCAGCGTCACCGTGTCGGACGCCGAGGCGGTTCAGGCCTGCCTGGATGTGGCCCGGGAGCACCGCCTCATCGTCGAGCCGGCCTGCGGCGCGGCGGTGGCCGCGGCCACGCAGCGGGCGGTGCCTCTGCTGCGGGACGCGGCGAACGTGCTGGTCGTCCTCTGCGGCGGCGCCTGCACGACCTATGAGGATTTGCAGCGACTGGCCCGCGCGGTGCCCACCGACGGCAACGTGCCTGCGGCCGACACCGCCGAGCGCCCCTAGCGGAGCACAGAACCCCGGAGGCTGCGCAAGGCGGCGACCGGGGCGCGCGGCGTCACGGGCCGGTGCCTGCAGTGGATGCGTCCGCCAGTCGGGCCACGCGCGTACGGGCCGTGTCCAGATGGGCAGTCAGGGCGTCGAGGCAGGGCGCAAAGCCGGCGCTCAAGGCAGTGCTGTGGCGCAGTCGGTCGAGCCAGTCTTCGGCCATGGGCAGGGCCCGTTGCCAGGCCGAAGCGGGAACCTCGTTGCTGAGGGTCGGATTCAGGTCCCGAGCTGGCAGATCCCCCCCGGCGGTCGGCGCAAAGGCCATGCAGGTCATGTCGTAGGCCGGCGCCAGCTGAAAGGGCTGCCCCTGTTCCGCCAGGAAGGACAGGTTCCCTCCATGCATGTCGGTGTTCGCGATCAGCGTGCCGAAGGCCCACAGCAGTTCGGCCTGCGCCACCGCTTGGCGCTCGACCACGCCTTCACGGGCCAGTGCGCGCACCACCTGGGGCCAGTTTCCCGCCAGGCCCACAAACTCGGCGGCCAGCGCCTGCACCGAATACAAGGCCCTGCGGCCGAGGGGGCCCTCGCGGTCAAAGCGGCGGACTTCCAGAAAACGCTGAGTACCCTGGTCCAGCAGGGCGGAGCGGGCCGCAGCGACGCCGTGGTGGTGCAGGACTTCCAGGGCCAGATGCTCGGCCAGCAGCAAGTCGCGCCAGCGCTCACTGACCGGCGAGTCGGTGAGGGCGGTAAATTTGACAATGACGTGCGCCGCACCTTCCTCGCGTTGCGCGTAGGCGGTGAACTTGGGTTGCTCGCCGCCCGCGGACGAACCTGGCAGTTCGCCCCGCGCCGCCGCCGCCGCCAGCTCGGCATAGGCCTGGGCCTTGCCGCTCAGGTCGATCGGCTGGGGAGTAGGTGCGTGGACAAAGCGATCGCGGGCCGCGTCACCGAGCAGGAGGTGGCCCGGCAGGTCATCGCCTTGCTGCAGCAGGGCGCACAGGACGTGGCGGTCGTTCCAGTCCGTCAGGCGGGTGGGCAGGCCCAGCCGGGCGCCGTGCTGCAGGTTGTAGGCATGGCCCAGGTAGCCCTGCGGCCGCAGGTCGAACAGCCACCAGGGCAGACCGTCACTGTGCACGCGCCGACCGTCGGCCTGCAGCAGCACGAAGCCTTCGGGGTGCACGGGCACGAGCGTGCCGAGTTCTTCCAACTGACCGGCGGCCGAGATCCGATGCACCCGCACCTGCAGGTCCTGGCGGGTCGCGTCGCGCAGGGCGTATTGAATAGATCTTGCAGCGCCGATCGGCACGAGGTCGGCTTCGAGCGTGCGAAGGGCGCGTGACAAGGTGGGTTGGCTCACACCCAGCTCTGCCATCAGCTCCCGCGCTGTGCGGACGCCCCGCCGCAGGGCGGATCGAGCGCGTTCTCCCAAGTGATCGGCGGCTGTCGGCATGAGTTTGAATCGATGATTGAATAGATAGTTGGATTCTGCCACCCCGCCCGTTGCGCCGCCCGGCTCTCACCCCTGCCGTGCCACGCCCGGTAGCTGTGGGTCGAGGGGGCGGGCGACAGCCTTCCAGGATCTTCGCCGCCCCCTGCCCCGGCAACGCCCCTGACCCACATCCAACACGTGTTGGGCGAAGTCCTCGGCAACGACGAAAAGCCGTCCGACTTCTTGGACCTGCACGAAGTGGCGTCGGTCATGTGATATTTCTCAAGAAGGTGTGGGAACAAGCCCAGACGGTCGGCCAAATTGGCACTTAATGCAACTACTATACCTGAATTCGAGCCTTATCCGGCTTAGCCTTTTATATTGCAAGAGATCCATATTCCGTTGGCGAAGATGTTGTGCTGATCCGGATAATGTTTGATGCCGGCCCCACCAACGAATCAATACAAGGAAGGATAGACATGGGAAAAATTGATCCTGCGGCAGCGATTGAGCACCTCTTGGCCGACGAAGACATGGTGACGTTATGCGAGCTTCAACGCACCGGAGACGAGGTGCTCGACGTCATCGCGCTTAGTGAAAACCAGCACTCGGACATCCTTGGATGGATGCTTGACCCTCGGGAGGGGCATGGTCAAGGCGATCAAATTCTCCGTGATCTGCTAACTGCAGCCTCGATGAAGGTGGCAAGAGGCGAGAGCGGACTAGAAAAAGGCAGTGCCACCTCGCGATTCTTCAAGGCTTGGCCACCTTCACGAATTAGAACCTCGGGATTCGGCTCCGCATTTTACGCTCGAGAGCTGGGGATGAAGGCTGCTGAGCGTGTCGATCTCTTCGTCATCGATCCTCAGAATAAGTATATTCTCTTGATTGAAAATAAGGCTGGCGCGGCGCACAGGGAAGCACAACTTAAGTTATACCGAAAATGCTTCGACGAAATGGTGGATGAAAATATTCATCTCCGCGGATACAGTCATGTTTTTATCGCCCTAGACCGTGATTTTGACGCTGAGGAATCCGCGGGACATCCCTGCTCGGAATCGTGGTTGCACATGGGCTATGAGTGGCTCAAAACCTCCGCTGGCCGGGCGCTCCTTCAGGTTGAGCGGGGCAATGCTGCGGCCAAGCTTGTGGTGGGCTACTGTAATCGCCAGAGTGACTGGGAGGCTCCCCAAGCCAAGAAATGCATCGAGCTTGCCGCAATTCTTCATCAACGGCATCCAGATGCGATCAGGGCATTGGTCGAACCATCTGCTGGGAGGATTGAAAAAGAGTGGCTCGGAGCAAAGGATCCAAATCCCTCGCTTCTCTTTACCCTCCAAAACAAGGGGGTTGTGGAGTTGCTGCGTGAGACCAAAGGTATGGCTTACGTGAAGACGGGGCTTCATAGGCTACTGCCGAAATTGCCGTTATCAAGTATTGAGCATGCCCGCGCCTGGCTTGACGTTTGTCCGACTGGATGGGAGCGGTTCAGAGGGGCATGGTGGCCATTGGTCATGAATATTAGATATTCAGATCAGACCAAGACGAAGTTCAATCTTCGGTTAATATGGAATGCAGGGTGGGTAGACGATGACTATGACGCGCAGGCGCTTCGAAGTCGGCTCAAAGAAGCTGAACCCCGATTCGGCGCATTTGAGGATAGTCAGTTCCGGCGTGTTCCCATCGACAAAGGCCTGTCTCTGGCTGAACTTGCAAAGGAAATCGAGCAACTGAACGTCAAACTGGAAGCCGCAGCGCCGTCTTGTTAGTCAAGTTTCTGGGTTATTGTTGAGCTAGACTAATTCTAACGGTATTGCAGTAAATTATTTTTCGGTCGAATTTGAACTTACCCCCCAAGATCCCGTCGCGCAGAGATAACCCCGCATCGCCCCGGCGATCAGCGCCATGTCGTCGGCCGTCACCTCGAGCAGCCCGAAACGGAAGGCGTAGCCCCAGCTGCGGCGCCCGGCGGTGAAGGACAGGCGCTGCAGCAGCGGGGCGATGGGGGCCTCGGTAGCGTCGGCGTCCCAGGCGACGTCGCGGCGGTAGGGGATGAAGGCGCCGCCCATGTCGAAGGTGTAGGGCTCGCCGGGCTGGATCTGGCCCAGCGCGGTGAAGGCCTGCAGCCGGTCCGCGGCGCCGAAGTGCACCGTGGGCGAGTAGTAGGCCACCCGGTCCCCCGGCCGCAGGCGGCGCAGCGGGCCGCCCTTGCCGTGGCAGACCTGCATGAAGCCGCCGCGCCGGCCGAGGCGCACGTGCTCGGCCGAGGCCACGGCCACCCAGCAGCGCGGGTCTTCCATGTCAGTTGCTCCACCGCGCTTCGCGCGACCCGCGACGCATGAAACGGGCGTGTAATGCGGTGGCGGCGTCCGGCGCAGAGGTCGGTTCGTACTTGGTGTCTCGAACCCGTATGTCAGTTGGACCCGCGGCTCCACGAGCACCCCGCACTGTCGCCTTGGGCTTCGCGCCCCTGAGCACGCATCCTAGAGTTCGATGACGTGGGCCGCATGCCGATGTCGCCGCGGACTGGAGGCGATCATGGAAGTGATCTACCCGCGCTGCGCCGGACTGGACGTGCACAAGGAGACGGTGGTGGCGTGCGTGCGCATCGCCCGCGACGGCCCACCCTTGCAGGAGGTGCGCACCTTCCAGACGACTACCTCGGGCCTGCTGGCCCTTGGCGACTGGCTCGACTCCTTCGGCGTCGAGCCAGTCGCCATGGAGGCCACCGGCGTGTACTGGAAGCCAGTGTGGCACGTGCTCGAAGGCCACTTCGAGCTCGTGCTGGCCAACGCCGCGCACGTGAAGAACGTTCCTGGCCGCAAGACCGACGTCAACGACGCGATGTGGCTGGCGGACTTGCTGGCCCACGGCCTGATCCGCGCCAGCTTCGTGCCGCCGGTGGCGGTACAGGAACTGCGCTCGCTCACGCGCACCCGCAAGCAGTTCGTGCGCGAGCGCAGCGCGCACGTCCAACGCATCGAGAAGGTGCTCGAAGACGCCAACTTGAAGCTTGGCGTCGTGCTGGCCGATATCGTGGGCAAGAGCGGCCGGGCCGTGTTGCAGGCCCTCATCGGCGGCGAGCGCGATCCCGAGCGCCTGGTCTCGCTGGTCAGCGTGCGCGTCAAGGCCAGCCGTGCCGAGTTGCTCGAAGCGCTGCGCGGCCGCGTCAGCGCTCACCACCGCTTCATGCTCATGCTGCACCTGGGGCACATCGATGCGCTGGATCAGGCCATCGCCGCCATCGAGAAGGAGGTGGGTCAAGGGCTGGCGCCCTTTCGGCACGCCGCCAAGCTGCTGAGCACCATGCCGGGCCTCAGCGAGGTCAGCGCCCATGTGGTCGTGGCCGAGATCGGTATCGACATGTCGCGCTTCGCCACCCCGGCTCATCTGCTGTCCTGGGCCTGCATGTGCCCGCGCAACGACGAGAGCGCCGGCAAGCGTCGCAGCGTTCGCTTGCGCCGTGGCGGCAGGTGGCTCAAGACCACCCTCGTGCAAGCCGCCTGGGCAGCCATCAAAGTCAAGGGCAGCTACCTGCAGGCGCAGTTCCACCGCCTGCGCGCTCGTCGCGGCGCCAAGAAGGCGATCATCGGCGTGGCCGCCTCGATGCTCACCGCGGCTTGGCACATGCTGCGCGACGGCACCGAGTGGCATGACCTCGGCGCCGCCCACTTCGATCGCGCCGACGCCCACAAGACCGCCACCCGACTGGTGCGCAGGCTTCAGCAGATCGGTTACGCCGTACAACTCACGCCGGCTGCATGAAGATAGTTTCATCCTAGGTCCCCTCCGGCGTGAAGACGCGGATGCGGTGGCCGTCGGGGTCCTGCACGACGCAGGTGTAGCCGAAGTCCATCGCCGTCGGCGCCTGCAGCAGGGTGCAGCCCAGCGCCACCCAGCGGCCGTAGTGGGCGTAGTGGGCGTCGACCGTGGCGCGGTCGGCCACGGCCAGCGCCAGCTCGCTGCAGCCGGGCGAGCCGGCGGAGGCGGGCGCGACGCCCTCGCGCTGCCACAGGCCCAGCATCGCGCCGGGGCCGAGGGCGAACATCGCGAAGCTGGGCGAGGCCTCGATGGGCGCTCGCTCCAGCAGCGCCTCGTAGAAGCGGGCGCTGGCGGCGGGGTCGCTGACGTGCAGCAGGGTGAAGACGGCGTCGGCCATGTCGGGCTCCAGAACAAGTCGGGGTTGGAAGAGCCTTCATGGTCCGCGCAACCCCTGTCAGTTTCTGGCAGCAGGCGACATCGGTTGGGAATCGTTCAGAGCCGACTCACGGCGCCGCGATGCCCTCGGCCTCGCGCCACTCGCGCAGCAGCAGCTGGCGGCGGCGCGGGTAGCGCTGCTCGGTGAGCGTCAGCGCGGTGATGCGGTCGGTGCGGAAGTGGCGCAGCGCCTGGCGCAGCTCGCACCAGGCCACCAGCACGCGCGTGCGGTCGAAAAAACCCAGCGCGATGGGCCAAACGGTGCGCGCCGTCTCGCGGCCCTGGGCATCGCGGTAGCGCAGCGCCAGCTTGTGCTCGGCGCGGATCGCCCCACGCAGGCCAGCCAGGTCGGCGTCGCCCGCGGAGAGCTCGCAGGCGGGCGCGGCGTCCACCGCCGGGCCGACCAGCAGCGAGGCGCCGTCCAGCAGCTGGCGCGCCTCGGCAGGCAGCACTGCGGCGATCTTGGCCAGCGCCTGCCGCGCGGCGCCGCCCAGGCGGGGGTCGGCGCGCTCGGCCACCCAGCGCGAGCCCAGCACCAGCGCCTCGATCTCGTCGGGCGTGAACATCAGCGGCGGCAGCACGAAGCCCGGCTGCAGCACGTAGCCGAAGCCGGGCGCCCCGTCGATGGCCGCGCCCTGGGCCTGCAGGCTGGCGATGTCGCGGTACAGCGTGCGCAGGCTGATGCCCAGCGACTCGGCCAGCGCCGCGCCGCTGACCGGGCGGCGGTGGCGGCGCAGCAGTTCGAGCAGGGCCAGCAGGCGTTCGGCGCGGGACATCGGGCGATTGTCGCGGGACCGCGGGCGGCGGCCCGGGTTGCAGGCGGCGATCAATCGGTGGCCACGCCTGCGCCGTGGCCGCCCCCGCGTGGGACACTGGATTCACACCGATCAGCGCCCGCAGAGGCGCCGCCCCCATCGCCCGGAGACATCGCCATGGCGCACGACTTCCTGCAGCCGCTCACCGGCTCCTTCGCCCAGCCCGCCGCCGAGAACCCGACGGTGGTGATGATCGAGGCGGCCTACCGCCAGCTCGGCCTGAACTGGCGCTACCTGAACTGCGAGGTGGCGCCCGAGGCGCTGGGCAATGCGGTGCGCGGCGCACGGGCGATGGGCTGGCGCGGCTTCAACTGCTCGATTCCGCACAAGGTCGCGGTGATTGCCCACCTGGACGGGCTGGGCGCGTCGGCCGAGATCATCGGCGCGGTCAACACCGTGGTGCGCCGCGGCGACACGCTGATCGGCGAGAACACCGACGGCCAGGGCTTCGTCCAGGCGCTGCGCGAGCAGGTCGACCCCGCCGGCCGCTCGGTGCTGGTGTTCGGCGCGGGGGGTGCCGCGCGCGCCGTCTGCGTGGAGCTGGCGCTGGCCGGTGCGCGCCGCATCGAGGTGGTCAACCGGGGCGAGGCCCGTGGGCGCGAGCTGGCCGAGCTGCTCAACCAGCGCACGGCGGCGACGGCGCTCTACAGCCCCTGGCGGCCGCAGCACGCCATTCCGGCCGGCACCGACATCGTCGTCAACGCCACCTCGATCGGCCTGTACCCGGACGTCGACGCCACGCTCGACCTGGACCTCGACAGCCTGGACGCGTCGATGATCGTGGCCGACGGCATCCACAACCCGCCGCTCACCCACCTGCTGCGCGCCGCCCGCCAGCGCGGCTGCCGCACCGCCGACGGCCTGGGCATGCTGGTCAACCAGGGCGTGATCGGCGTGCGGCATTGGACCGGGTTGACCCCTGACGCCGCAGTGATGCGCCAGGCGCTGCTGGACCTGGGGCTCTGATCCTGCAGTTGGGGTCGGCAGGGGCTGGCGGCGGCTCAGCGCTGCGGCGAGCGATCGCCACGCGCCGAGCGCTGCTGCTCCCGCAGCATGAACAGGTACAGCCCCTCGACCTTCTCACGCGCCCAGGGCGTCTTGCGCAGGAAGGTCAGGCTCGACTTGACGCTGGGATCCGAGGCGAAACAGCGCAACGGGATCCGCGCACTCAGCCCGTCCCACCCGTACTCGCCTTGCAGGGCCGTGACGATGGCCTCCAGCGTCAGGCCATGCAGAGGGTTGCGGGGCTGAGCGGCGGCGGGCGAGGCAGGTTCGGTCATGGCTCAAATTGTCGCTGCCGGGCCGCCACGCCCGCGACAAACTCGCCGAAGCGCTCCAGCAGCCGCTCGGCGTCGAAGCCCGGCCCCTCCAGCAGCGCCAGCGCCTGCACCGTGGCCTCCAGCGTCGAGACCTGGTCGGCCCGCCGCGCCGCGCGGATCGCGCGGTAGCGGGTGGGCGCAGGCGCGTCCAGCGACAGGCGCGGCAGCGCCGCCAGCAGCGGGTGCTCCAGCAGCATGCGCAGGCTCTTGCGCCAGGTCGCGTCGATCACCACCAGCCGCAGCGGCTCCCCGGCGCCCATCGCCCCCACTGCCGGGGCGGCGGGCGCTGGCGCCGCCGGCACGTCCGGATAGAGCAGCCGCGTCTGCCGCCCGGGGCGGACCAGCAGGGCCTGTAGCGCCTCGGGGGCAAAGCGCTCGCCCACAACCACCTCGCAGTTCGACAGCGATAGCCGCAGCAGCGCCACACTGTTCTTCGCCTGGCGCTGCTCCTGCGGGTGCTGCAGCACCAGCACCTCGGTGCGGTGCGCCGTGGGCATGGCAAGCGCGCACAGGCAGGTCGCCTGCGGGCGCAGGCAGCGCGGGCAGATCGAGCGACGAGGGAGCGGGAGCGAGTGCGAGGGCGTATTCACGTGGGCGATGGTCGCACGGCCGTGGCCACTCACTTGCCCGACCCAGCGACCAAACAGGGAGTTCGTCGCCCCGCCCAACCCGCCCAGTTGGATGCCTGAACCTGCTGCCGCCACGCCCCCCTTGCCGCGGCGACTTGCGGTGCTCAGAATTCACTCCACACCGCGCTGCTTTGCGCGGCGAATGGATTGCTTCATCGACAGTCAGGTCATTTGGAAAGTCGAAGTGTGAGCCTGCAGCTGGCGGTGCACGCGACGCGTGCCGTAGCTGTGGCGGCTGGCCTGATGGATGGCGCCAATCGACACCTGCAGCCGCTGGTCGTGCTGCGTGCGCGCCGAGGCGGGACGCGCCAGCCACTCGTAATAGCCGCTGGGTGAGACCTCCAGTGCCGCACACACCCGGCGCACCGGGTAGTCGTGGTCGCTCAGCAGTTGCTTCATGAACGCGTACCTTGCAGCGACTCCTTCGCAAAGTACGCGGCGGCTTTTTTTACGATCTCTCGCTCCATCTCTGCACGGGCCAGTTCACGGCGCAGCCGTGCCACCTCGGCTTGCAGTTGCTCGCGGCTGAGCTCGCCAGGCATTGCCGTGCCCGCGGTGCCGCGCCCACGGCTGCGCTGCAAGCTGACCCAATTGCTCAGCGAGCCCTTGGGTATGCCAAGGCGCTGCGCGGCCTCCTGGTGACTGAACCCTTGCTCGGTCACCAGCTTCACCGCCTCGGCCTTGAACTCCGCGGTGTATGTCGTCGTATTGCTCATTGCTTCCTCTTCGGGCTTCCCACCTTCAAGTGGGTGTCCGGAAAAGTCAGGCTACCTCATCCAGCCTTCGCGCACGGTGTGCACCGCCAGCCGGCATTGAGCCAGTTCAGTCTTCACCGGCACAAAGCGCATGGCCGGGCGCTGAAGCGCCTCGCAGATCGCCGCAGCATCGGCTGCGTCGTTCTTGCCGCGCCGTCCCGACATGCGATAAGGCGCGACGAACTTCGGCGCCATCAGGCGAACCGTGTGCCCGAAGCGCTCGAACAATCTGGCCCAGTGGTGCGCGCCCGAGCAGGCTTCCATGCCGATCGTGCACGGCGGCAACTTGGCAATCGCCTCCAGCAATTGGTCGCGCCGCACAAGCGGACGCACCAGCGCGGCCCGGCCGGATTGGTCCACCCCGTGCAGGGCAAACACGTTCTTGGCGAGGTCGATCCCCAGAAAGACAATGGTCATGGACATCCCCTTTCGAGCGGTGAACACATGAGATTTCGCAACCCCATCGTGTCACTTCAGTTCCCAACGCGCCTCGGGTCATTCCGCAGCGCGCCGGGTCGGGACGGGGATGTCCCTTTCATTCGTTGGGCGCAGGCCCAGCACCCTTGATTTCTCGTATCAATTGACTTCGCTTGCATGAGCAGACTAATCGGTAAGCCAATACTTGATGCCGTCGCGTGGCTCTACTATAGGACTTACGCAGGGTCACTTCAGCTAGCGCAATGATTCGCCATTTCGACTCAATATGTCAGATGGGTGCCATGCGAATGGTTGGTGACCGAAGTTCCTTCTTGAGGAATTCCGAGAGGATTCCCTTCTTCAGGCTGTAGATGTTTGTCTTCAGCGCTTTGGCCGTCTCGCAGAGGTGGACCCAGGCCAATATCGCGCAGGCGATGTGATTCTTCTGTGACCGGGCCATTCTGCACTGACATTTTTCGATGCCAAGAACCTGCTTGATCTCCCTGTGGTACTGCTCAATCTTCCAGCGCACGGCACACATCTCATGCGTATCGTCCGTCGAATCTTGAGATAGGTCGTTTGTCACAACCCAGTCCGTGCGATTGGTATCAACCACAACCCGGAACAGTTTCAGCTTGATGTCACTGGGAAACTTGAACAGTTTGACGTGTTTGCCATGCACATGTTCTTGGGCACTCCACTGCAGCGTACTGACCGCCTTGTAGGGCTGCTGGCCTTGGCTGTCGTCAACCTTGCGATTGCTCTTGAGCGGGCAGTAGAAGTGCTTGCCCGCCCGGTGGATGTGCTTCATCAGATCCATGGTGGCGTACCAGGAGTCCATCAGCACGGTGCGAAAGGGCAGCTTCTTGTGCGCCATGGCATTGTCGAACATCTCCTGGACATGATCCAGCTTGGACTTGCCGTCTTCGTCAGGCGCATAGATGCGCCAGTCGATGATCCAGTAGTGGCCGGTCTTGATGTTCACGTACAGGCAGTTGACCACCCCAATGCCCTTGATCAGGCCGTGGGCGTTGCCGCTGTACTGTTTGCGCACCAGCTCGATTTTGTGCGAGTGGTTCTTGTCCAGAACGCTGTCATCGAAAACCAGGCAGGCATCGTCGTCAAATTCGATGTTTCGTCGGGCCAGATTCCAGACATCGGCCGGGCTGATATTGGCAGCCTGCAAGTAGCGATTTATGGCGTCATGAGAAAACCTCTGATGGTGATCCGCAAAATAGGTCTGCGTGTAGTTGATTTGTGTGGATATCAGAAATTGGCAGTAGTCTCGGCTCGTGGGTTTCATGGTGAATATATTATCACAAATACCACGAAATCGGCGCCGATATATTAAATAATCTAGTTTGATTTAAACGTTTGCGTAAGTCCTATACTACCACATTAAAGCCAGAGCCTATGCCAGAGTTGAGGGACGCTACTATGTGTACAAGGGCGCGCCCATTGATATATTGGAGGATGACAACTGCAGGAGATGGTTGCGGCATGCAGACGTAAAGCGCATTATTCCCAATCTCCCACGCTACATCGTCATTCAACGAATTCATCCAGCGGGTAGCAAGACCATCGGGGCCTTCTCAAGCGAATATATCGAGTCCGAGACGCTTGTGGCAATCCTAAGGCATGCACAGGATCAAACCACTATCAGGTTCTTGCGTTGGCTGGAGCGAGAGGTTGTATTCCCAAGCTCGAATCGAGCGTCACAGCGCAGATAGGTTGCAAGAGAATTTATTTCGCTCATATCATTCTCGTCCGGCGCGCCTTATCGAGCGGGATATAGCAGAAAAGGGGCCTGCGGCCCCTTTTCTTTATTGCAGGCCCAACTGGCCGGCCATGCAGCAGCTTCACCCGCTCACTGCGTCTGCAAATACACCACCTGCGTTTCCATGTATTCGTACAGGCCGTGCTTGCCGTCCGCGCCGCCGATGCCGCTCTTGCGGCGGCCGGCGTGGAAGCCCTGCATCGCCTCGAAGTGCTCGCGGTTGATGTAGGTCTCGCCGAAGCGCAGGCCGTTGGCGGCCTTCATGGCGGCGTTGAGGTTCTGGGTGAACACCGAGGAGGTCAGGCCGTAGTCGGAGTTGTTGGCCAGGGCCAGCGCCTCGTCCAGGTCGTCGACCACGCGGATGGGCAGGACGGGGCCGAAGATTTCCTTGGTCATCACGTCCATCGCGTCGGTGCAGCCGACCAGCACGGTGGGCTCGTAGTGGAAGCCCGGGCGGTTGGCCACGCGGCCGCCGGTGCGCACCTGGGCGCCCTGAGCCTTGGCGGCGTCGACCAGCGCGGCCACCTTGTCCAGCCCGGCCTGGTTCATCAGCGGGCCCATGTGCAGGCCGGGGTCGGTCAGCGGGTTGCCGTACTGGGTTTCGGCCATCAGGCGGGTGACGCGGTCGGCCAGGCGGTCGGCGATGCCGCGCTGCACGTAGACGCGCTCTGCCGCGTTGCAGACCTGGCCGGTGTTGAGCACGCGGCTGTTGAACAGGGCGTTGGCGGTGAGCTCCAGATCGGCGTCGTCCAGCACGATGGCCGGGGCCTTGCCGCCGAGTTCGAGGTTGACGCGGGTGAGGTTCTTCGACGCCGCCTCCATGATCTTGATGCCGGTGCCGACGTGGCCGGTGAAGGAGATCAGGCCGACGTCACGGTGCGACGACAGCGCCGCGCCGGTGGCGCGCCCGCCGGTGACGAGGTTGAACACGCCCTTGGGCAGGCCGCACTCGGCCAGCAGCTCGGTGAAGTCGAAGGCGTTGAGCGGGGTCTCCTCGCTGGACTTGATGACGATGGTGTTGCCGGCCACCAGTGCCGGGGCCATCTTGCGGGCGATGAGGAAGAAGGGGAAGTTCCAGGGCAGGATGCCGGCGACCACGCCGATGGGGCGGCGGTGCAGGAAGATCTGCTCGCCCGGGCGGTCGCTGTTGAGGATCTCGCCCTCGATGCGGCGGGCCCACTCGGCCATGTAGTCCATGTAGTTGGCGGTGAAGTCGATCTCGACTTCGGCCAGAGGCAGGATCTTGCCCTGCTCCAGCGAGATGCGCCGCGCCAGGCGGGTCCGGTGCTCGCGCAGCTTGTTGGCCACGTTGCGCAGGTGCGTGGCGCGCTGGATGGCGGGCAGCTTCTCCCAGGCCGGCTGGGCGGCACGAGCTGCGGCGACGGCGCGGTCCACATCGCTGGCGTCGGAGTCCGGCACCTCGGCGATGAAGTCGCGGGTCGAGGGGTTGAGCACCTTCAGCGTGCGGCCCGAGGCGGGGCTGACCCATTCGCCGTCGATGTAGTTGCGTTCGAACTTGTCCATGTCATGTCTCCAGAGGAACGAGAAAGGACGGGGGGCCAGACACTGTCCTGAGCCAGCGGCCGCCGTCGATCCGGCTTGGCCGGTCGACTGGCGGCGCCCCCCTGGGGGGGAGCGCCGAAGGCGCAACGGGGGGGGGGAATTACTTCAGCTTGTAGACCATCACCGTGCCGCCTTGCGGCACGACGGTGGCCTTGCCCATCAGGGTGTCGACGCCGGCCTGCATGCGCGCGGCGTCCACGCCCCAGCCGGACTGCACGGCGACGTACTGCTCGCCGTCGACCTCGAAGGTGCTGGGTACGCCGGTGACGCCAGACGGCGTCGGGGCTTCCCACAGCACCTTGCCGTTGCGGGCGTCGAAGGCGCGGAACAGGCGGTCGTTGGTGCCGCCGGCAAAGATCAGGTTGCCGCCGGTGGTCAGCAGCGGCGCCCACAGGTGGGTGGGGAACTTGGTCACCCAGGCCAGCTTGCCGGTCTTCAGGTCCCAGGCCTGCAGCTCACCGACGGTCTTCGGGGCCGCGGCGTTGTTGCCGCCCTGGTAGCGCAGGCTGCCCAGCACCGCCTCGATCGAGTAGCCGATGAAGAGGTCGCCCTTCTTGTACTTGCTCGGCTCGGGCTCGGGCATCTCGGCGCAGAGGTTGTTGTTGGCCGGGATGTAGAACAGGCCGGTCTTGGGGTTCCAGGCCTCGGGCGGCCAGTCCTTGCCGCCCCACAGCGAGGGGCAGAAGCTCACCATGCCCTTGCCCAGGCCGGGGCGCTTGCTCTCGTCGTAGGTCGGGCGGCCGGTCTTCGGGTCGATGCGGGTGAAGACGTTGTTGTTGACGTAGGAGACCGCGTCGATGAAATCGATCGGCCCGTCCTTGCGTTCGAGCATCCACAGGTAGCCGTTGCGCCCGGCGTGCACGGCGGCCTTGACCTTGCGGCCCTTGACCTCGGTGTCGATCAGCACCGGCGCGCTGACCTCGTCCCAGTCCCAGGCGTCGTTGGGCGTGTACTGGTGGTGGCCGCGGATCTTGCCGCTGTCCACGTCCAGCGCAATGGTGGAGGTGGTGTAGAGGTTGTCGCCCTTGCGGCCTTCGGTGGGCCAGGGGGCGGGGTTGCCGGTGCCCCAGTAGGCCAGGTTGCGCTCGGGGTCGTAGGTGCCGGTGATCCAGATGCTGCCGCCGCCGTTCTTGTAGCTCTCGCCCGGCCAGGTGTGGCCGCCCGGTTCGTTGGGCGCCGGCACGGTGTAGGTGCGCCAGGCCTCGGCGCCGGTTTCGGCGTCGAAGGCGGCGACGAAGCCGCGCACGCCCGTCTCGCCCCCGGAGGAGCCGACCATGATCTTGCCCTTGGCGGCCAGCGGCGCCAGGGTCATGTAGTGGATGGCCTTCCAGTCACTGACCGCCTTGGTCCAGACCACCTTGCCGGTCCTGGCGTCGAGTGCGACCAGGTGGCAGTCGACGGTGGCGACATAGACCTTGTCGCCGTAGAGCGCCACGCCGCGGTTGGTCGGGTGCAGCTGCATCAGCTCGGGCGGCAGCTCCTTCTTGTAGCGCCAGAGCTCGGCACCGGTCTTGGCGTCCAGCGCAATCACCTGCGCGCCCGGCGTGGTGATGAACATGCTGCCGTTGTTGACGATCGGCGGCGACTGGTGGCCGTCGACCTGGCCGGTCGAGAAAGCCCAGGCCAGCTGCAGCTTGCCGACGTTGCCGGCGTGGATCTTGTCCAGCGCGCTGTAGCCCCAGCCGCTGTAGTTGCCGCGGTACTGCAGCCAGTTGGACGGCTCCGGGTTGGCCAGCCGGGCGTCGGTGACCGGCGTGTAGGGGCCGGGCGCGGCCTGGGCGGCCAGGCAGGGCAGAGCGGCCGCGAGGGCCAGGGCAAGGCGCTGGAATCGGTGGTTCACGGGGTGTCTCCTCTTCGGGATGAACGGGGATGGAGCAGCGGGGGCAAGAAGGGCAGGGGCAAAGCAGCGGCCACACCACCGGCCGGACCGGCGGCGGGACGGGGGAAATCAGGGGGAGCGGGCGGTACGGTCGGCGTCAGGCGAGCTGGCCGCCCGGCGGGGCGGTGAAGCCGCCAGCGATCACGAGCTGCTCGCCGTCGAGCTTGAGCGGCAGCATCGGCAGCGGCCGGTAGGCGGGGCCCGCGGCGACCTTGCCGGCCTCGCGCAGGTTGAACTTCGACGAGTGGCAGAAGCACACCAGCAGCTGCGCCTTGCTCGACCAGGTCTTCAGGTCGCAGCCCTGGTGGGTGCAGATGGCCGAGAAGGCCAGCACGCCGCCGGCCGAGCGGGCGCGGGTCTCGGCATCCAGCTCGCTCTCGTTGAAACGCATCAGCACCACCTTGTTCAGGCGCGAGCCGTCGCGCACCGACTTGCTGGAGGCGTCGAACGGGAAGGCCAGCACCGGCTTGCCGGGACGAATATCGGTCAGACGCAGCGGCGCGGGCGCCCCCTCGATCTCTTCCATCACGAGGCGGTCGCCGTCGGACGGCTTGGACCAGGCCTCGGTGGCCGAGAGCCCGAGCGGGGCGGCCAGGCTGGCGGCGGCGATCTGGATGAGCCGGCGGCGCGGGGTGTTGACCGCCTGGGCGGCGGCGCAGGAACAGGCGCAGGGGCTGGATTCGTGACAGGGGCGGCTGTGGCTGCTGTGGCGGCTGGATATGGACATGGGGGGTCTCCATCGGTCGCTGTCGACCGGCGAGCGCTGCGGGGGTGGTTGCTGCTGGCCGGATCGGTCCCCCTGCGATGCGTGATCGCCGGGATGGATGTCATCTTATTTTGAATTCAGAGTTCTGAACCCAGTGTTATCCAGAATGCGTTCTGAATTCAGAGTTCTAATTTGTTGTGATGAACGGACAGGGGCAAAGCCGGCCTTCCGAGGGTGACCCCTAGAATCAACCCGTGCGGACCACCCCTACCGGGGCGGTTTGCGACAGCCCGAGAACCCGCCCATGAAGCAACTGTCCGTCCAGCCCAACCTCGTCGACCAGGTCCGCGAGGCGATCCTGCAGGAGATCGCCTCGGGCGCACTGGCCCCGGGAGAGCGGGTCGTGCAGGAGCGCATCGCCGAATCGCTGGGCGTGTCGCGCCAGCCGGTGCAGCAGGCGCTGGCGCTGCTGCTCAGCCAGGGCGTGCTGCGCGATGCGCCGGGGCGGCGCCTGATCGTGGCGCCGCTGGACGCGTCCTACGTGCGCCAGATGTACGACATGCGCGCCGTCATCGAGGGCCTGGCCTTTGCCGAGGCGGCACGACGTGGCGCGGCCAAGGCGGCCAGACAGGGCCCGGCGTTGATCGAGGCCGGCCGCAAGGCGGTCGCCACCGGCGAGGTGCCGCGCATGATCGCTGCGGACATGAAGTTCCACGCCTTCATCCACGAGCTGTCCGGCAACACCCTGGTCGCCCCGACGCTGGCGCCCCACCTCACCTACATGCAGCGGGTGATGGGCCAGGTGCTGCTGCGCGACGACAAGCCGCGCGACATCTGGGCCGAGCACGAGCAGATGCTTGACGCCGTGGCCCGTGGTGACGCGGCCCTGGCCGAATCGCTGGCGCGCCAGCACATCACCGCCGCCGCGGATTTCATGGTCGCGCGCATCGCCGCCGCCCAGACGCCGGCCGCGCTCCAGGCGCTCAGCGGCCCAGCGCCCTCCCCCTGATCGCCTCGAAGTCCGCCGGCCGCGGGTGCAGGTCCAGCCGCCGGCCGGCCTTGACGAGCTGGCTGGGGATGTCATGGCCGATCAGTGCCGGCAGGCACCGGGCGGCGTCGAGCAGCAGCGCCAGGTCCACGCCGGTGTCGTAGCCCATCAGCGCCAGCGCGTGAGCAATCTCCTCGGTGCAGACGTTGCCGGTGGCGCCCGGCGCGTAGGGGCAGCCACCGATGCCACCGAAGGAGGCATCGAAGCGATCCGCCCCGGCGTCGATGCCGGCCAGCACGTTGGCCAGGCCCATGCCGCGGGTGTTGTGGAAGTGCAGCGTCAGCTCGCTGCCCGGCCAGCGCGCGCGGAAGGCCGCCGTCAGCGCCGCCACCTGGGTGGGCCAGGCCATGCCGGTGGTGTCGCAGAGCGTCACGCCGTCGGCGCGCAGCTCGGTGATGAAGCGCTCGCACCAGCCCAGCACGGTGGCCTCGGGCACGTCGCCCTCCATCGGGCAGCCGAAGCTGCAGGACAGCGAGACGTTCACCCGCACGCCCGCGGCGCGCGCCAGCGCGGCCGTCTGCGCCAGCGCGGCGAAGGACTGGGCGCGCGTCATGCGCAGGTTGGCGAGGTTGTGGCTCTCGCTGGCGGACATCACCAGGTTGAGCTCGTCGGCACGCGACTCGATGGCCCGCTCCGCCCCACGGGCGTTGGGCACCAGCGCGGTGTAGACGGTGCCGGGGCGGCGCTCGATCTCGCGCAGCACGATCTCCGCGTCGCGCAGCTGCGGGATGGCCTTGGGGCTGACGAAGGAGGTGACCTCGATCTTGGCCAGGCCGGCGGCCGAGAGGCGGTTGACCAGATCGATCTTGTCGGCGGTGGGGACGAAGCGCTCCTCCACCTGCAGGCCGTCGCGGGTGCCGACTTCCTGCAGGTGCACGCGGCGGCCGGCGCCGCTCCAGACCCGCGACACGGGCGAGACCGGCGCGTTCATGCGACCACCCTGCGCCCGCGCAGCGCGGCAATGTCCTCGTTGCTGAAGCCGATGCCGGCGAGCACCGCGTCGGTGTCGTCGCCGAGCTTCGGCGCCGAGGAGCGCACCGCACCAGGCGTGCCCAGCAGCTTGGGCACGATGCCTGGCACCTCCAGCGTGTGGCCGTCGCGCGTGGTCTGGCTCAGGATCATGTCGCGGGCGCGGTAGTGCGGGTCCTCGGCGATGTCCTGCGCGGTGTAGACCCGCCCGGCCGGCACCTTGGCGGCGCCGAGCTGCGCCAGCACATCGGTGGCCGGGTGCTGGCGGGTCCAGGCCTCGATGGCAGCGTCCAGCTCGGCCACGCGCTTCACGCGCCCGGCGTTGTCGGCCAGCGCCGGGTCGTCGGCCAGGTCGGGCCGGCCGATCACGCCCATCAGCCGCTTGAAGATGCTGTCGCCATTGCCCGCGATCAGCACCACCGCCGCGTCGCCGCAGCGGTAGGCGTTGCTGGGCGCGATGCCGGGCAGCGCGGAGCCGGCCGGCTCGCGCACCGCGCCGAAGGCGCTGTACTCGGGCAGCAGGCTTTCCATCACGTTGAACACCGCCTCGTGCAGCGCCACGTCGATCACCTGCCCCTGCCCGCCATTGACCTTGCGGTGGTAGAGCGCGGTGAGCACGCCGATCGTGCCGTGCAGCGCCGCCAGCGTGTCGCCGATGCTGATGCCGCAGCGCACCGGCACGCGGCCGGGCTCGCCGGTCAGGTGGCGCAGCCCGCCCATCGCCTCACCGATGGCGCCGAAGCCAGGCAGGTCGCGGTACGGGCCGGTCTGGCCGTAGCCGCTGATGCGCAGCATGATCAGGCCGGGGTTGTCGCGGGCGAGTTCCTCGTAGGACATGCCCCAGCCCTCCAGCGTGCCGGGGCGGAAGTTCTCGATCAGCACATCGGCCTCGGCGATCAGCCGCTTGGCGATCGCCTGGCCCTCGCTCTGACGCAGGTCCAGCGCGATGCTGCGCTTGTTGCGGCTCTGCACCTGCCACCACACGGAGGTGCCGTCCTGCAGCAGCCGCCAGTTGCGCAGAGGGTCACCCGCGCCCGGCGCCTCGATCTTGATCACCTCGGCGCCGAAGTCGCCCAAGGTCTTGCCCGCGAAGGGGCCGGCGATCAGCTGGCCCATCTCCACGACCTTCAGCCCGTGCAGTGCTTGCATGGCCGGCTCCTCAATCGATGGTCGCGCCCGAGTCCTTGACGATCTTGGCCCACTTGGGCAGATCGGCACGGATCAGCGCGGCGAAGTCCTGGCTCGAGCTCTTGAAGGGCTCGCAGCCCACCGTCGCGAGCTTCTCCCTGGCGTCGGGGCTGTCCACCGCCTTGGCCACCGCGGCCTGCAGCTGATCGACGATGGCTTTCGGTGTGCCCGCCGGAGCGAACAGGCCATACCAGGGTGTCTGGCCGAAGCCCTTGATCGTCTCGCCGATGGTCGGCACGTCCGGCAGCGCGGCGACGCGCCGCTGGTTGACCACGCCCAGCACCTTGAGCTTGCCGCTCTTGATGAAGCTGATCGACGAGGGCAGGCTCTGCACGCTCACCTGCACCTGGCCGCCGACCAGGTCGGTCACCGCGGCGGAGGCGCCCTTGTAGGGCACATGCAGCAGCTCGATGCCAGCGGCGCGCTGCAGCATCTCGCCGATCAGGTGGTTGAGCGTGCCGTTGCCGGCCGAGGCGATGGCGATCTTGCCCGGCTGGGCCTTGGCCGCGGCCAGCAGCTCGGCCACGTTCTTCGGCGGGAAACTGTTGTTGGCCACCAGCACGTAGCCGGCGGTGGCCACCGGGCTGATCGGCTCGAAGTCCCTGAGCGTGTCGAAGCCCACGGTCTTGTAGAGCCAGGGGTTGATGACCGCGGCGCTGTCGGCGGTGAGCACCAGGGTGTAGCCGTCCGGCTTGGCCTTGGCGACCGCTGCCATGCCGACGTTGCCGCCAGCACCCGGGCGGTTGTCGACCAGGAACTGCTGGCCGCTGGCCTCGGTGAGCTTCTGCGCGACGATGCGGGCGATGGCGTCGTTGGCGCCGCCCGGGGCCTGCGGCACGACGATGGTCACCGGCTTGGACGGGTACTTGTCCTGGGCCTGCACGGCGGTCGCAACGGTGACGGAAGCGGCGAATGTGGCCCACAGGCCGAGGTTCAGGGCGGTGCGGCGGGTGAAACGGTGCAGGGTCATGGGGCGTCTCCTTCGAGGAAATCAGGTCGAGGCAGTCAGGGTTGGACCGGGAAGAGCCAGGGCTCCTGGCTGCGGCGGCGCACTTCGTAGGCGCGGATGCGCTCGGCGCGCTGCAGCGTCAGGCCGATGTCGTCCAGGCCGTTGAGCAGGCGGTGGGCACGCTCCGGGTCCACAGTGAACGTGAGGCGCTCGGCGCCCGCCTGCAGGTGGCGCGCAGCCAGGTCGATCTGCCAGCGCTGGCCAGGTTGGCGTTGCAGCTGGGCAAAGAGCCGCTCCACCGTGTCGGCACCCAGCACGATGGGCAGGATGCCGTTCTTGAAGCAGTTGCCGTGGAAGATGTCGGCAAAGCTCGGCGCCACGATGGCGCGGATGCCGAAGTCGCGCAGCGCCCAGGGCGCGTGCTCCCGGCTGCTGCCGCAGCCGAAGTTCTCCCGCGTCAGCAGGATCTGCGCGCCGGCAAAGGCCGGCTGGTTGAGCGGGAAGTCGGCGCGCGGCTGGCGCTGCGAGCGCGGCACGCCGGGTTCACCCCGGTCGTGGTAGCGCCACTCGTCGAAGAGGTTGTCGCCGAAGCCGGTGCGCGCGATCGACTTCATGAACTGCTTGGGGATGATCGCGTCGGTGTCGACGTTGGCGCGGTCCAGCGGCACGGCGACGGCATCCAGGGTGGTGAAGGCTTGCATCAGTGGATCTGCGCAGAAAGGACGGGGGTGCCGGGCAGGTCGCGCCGCACATCCTCACGCCGAACATCCACCAGCCGGCCGGCGATCGCGGCGGCGGCGGCCATCGCCGGGCTGACCAGGTGGCTGCGCCCGCCCGGGCCCTGGCGGCCCTCGAAGTTGCGGTTGGAGGTGGAGGCGCAGCGCTCGCCCGGGGCGAGGCGGTCGTCGTTCATGCCCAGGCACATCGAGCAGCCCGGTTCGCGCCACTCGAAGCCGGCGGCGATGAACAGCCGGTCCAGCCCCTCGGCCTCGGCCTGCGCCTTGACCAGGCCGGAACCCGGCACCACCAGCGCCTGCTTCACGGTGGCAGCCACGCGGCGGCCGCGGATCGCCGCCGCGGCCGCCCGCAGGTCCTCGATGCGGGCGTTGGTGCAGGAGCCGATGAAGACCTTGTCGATCGCCAGCCCGTCCAGCGCCGTGCCGGGCCGCAGGCCCATGTAGGCCAGCGCCCGCTCGATGCCGGCGCGGCGCACCGGGTCGGGCTCGGCCGCCGGCTCCGGTACGCGGCCACCGATGGGCAGCACCTGCTCGGGGCTGGTGCCCCAGGTGGCCATCGGCTCGACGGCCGCGGCGTCGATGAACAGGCTGTGGTCGAAGGTCGCGCCCGCATCGGAGTGCAGCGTGCGCCAGTAGGCCACCGCGGCCTCCCACTGCGCGCCGCGCGGGGCGTAGGGGCGACCTTCGAGGTAGGCGATGGTCTTCTCGTCCACCGCCACCAGGCCGACGCGGGCGCCGGCCTCGATGGCCATGTTGCACAGCGTCATGCGGCCTTCCATCGACAGCGCCTCGATCGCCGCGCCAGCGAACTCGATCGCACAGCCGGTGCCGCCCGCAGTGCCGAGGCGGCGGATGATCTCCAGGATCAGGTCCTTGGCCGAGACGCCCGCCGCCAGCAGGCCGTTCACCTGCACGAGCATGCGCTGCATCGGCCGCATCGCCAGGCACTGCGTGGCCAGGACATGCTCGACGTCCGAGGTGCCAACGCCGAAGGCCAGCGCGCCGAAGGCGCCGTGCGTGCTGGTGTGCGAGTCGCCGGCCACCACCGTCATGCCCGGCAGGGTGGCGCCCTGCTCCGGGCCGATCACATGGATGATGCCCTGCTCGCGCCGCCCGAGGCTGAAGGCGGTGATGCCGAACTCGCGGGCGTTGATCTCCAGCTGCTGCACCTGGGCGCGCGAGAGCGGGTCGGGGATGTGCGTCAGGCTGCGCCGCTCGTTCGGCGTGGTCGGCACGTTGTGATCGGCCGCGGCCAGCACCGTGTCGGCTCGCCAGGGCCGGCGCCCGGCCAGGCGCAGCCCCTCGAAGGCCTGCGGGCTGGTGACCTCGTACACCAGGTGGCGGTCCACGTACAGCAGCGCCTCGCCGTCGGCGGATTGATCCATCAGGTGGCGCTGCCAGAGCTTGTCGAAGAGGGTCTGCCGGGCGGTGTCCATGGCGTGGCATTCTGGGAAGCAACGCCCCGCCGCGGAATGCCCGTGTGGCGAGGCGAGCTTTCGTGGAATGCGAAAGCGCCCGGCCTGCCCAACCCCGACCTGCCCTGCCGGTCAGCCTGCAGCCGAAGGTGCGACGAGGTGCTCCAGCAGCAGCCGAGCCGGCCTGGGCAGCGCCTGGCGGTCACGCATCCCGATGAGCAGGTCACGCTCCACCCAGGCGTCGGTCAGCGCGATGCGCACCAGCCCCATCGACTTCAGGTGCGGCTCGATGGCGCGCTCCGGCAGCACCGCGATGCCCAGGCCGGCGGCCACCATCTGGCACATGGCGTCGAAGCTGCGCACGTGGATGCGCAGGCGCAGCGAGCGGCCCAGCGCGCGGGACTCGTCGGCCAGCCGGCGCGCCAGCGAAGTGCCCGGCGTCAGGCTGACGAACTCGTGCTCGGTCGCGTCGGCAAAGGCGATGCGCTCCTGCATGGCCAGCGGGTGGCCCTGCGGCACCACCAGCGCCAGCCGGTCACGCCGGTACAGCAGCGTCTGCAGACCGTGGGCGGGCGTGCGCTCGGCGAAAATGCCCAGCTCGGCCCGGCCGTCCAGCAGCGCCAGCACCACGTCCGTGCTGTCCTGCTCGTGCAGTTCGATGCGGATGCCCGGGTGCGCGGCGATGAAGCCCGCCAGGTCGGCCGGCAGGAACTGCGTCACCGCCGAGGTGTTGGCCCACAGCCGCACCAGGCCGACGATGCCCGCGGCATGGTCGGACAGGTCGGCGCTGAGCTGGTCCACGTCCGCCAGGATGCGCAGCACGTGGCGGTGCAGCGCCTGCCCGGCCGGCGTGAGCGTGACGCCGCGCGAGTGCCGCTCCAGCAGCTCGACGCCGACGGCGGCCTCCAGGTCCGAGATGCGCTTGCTGGCCGCCCCCACCGCCAGCAGCGCCAGCTCGGCACCCTTGCTGATGCTGCCGGTGCGCACCACCAGGTTGAACAGCGACAGCGAGACGAGGTCGAGGCGGTGCAGGTTCATGGTGATGGCAGGGATTGTCGCGCCGTCGCGCCCCGTCGCACTTGACGCCCCTGAGGGCAGATCCCCGGCACCGAGCGTCAGGCGGCGTCCAGCGCCACCTGGCACTGGTTGCGCCCGTCGCGCTTGGCGCGGTAGAGCGCTTCGTCGGCTCGCAGCAGCGCCTGGTCCAGGTCCTCATCGCCAGACACCAGGGCCATGCCCACGCTGACGGTGACCCCCGGGGTCAGCCGCAGCTCGCCATGCCAGTCGACCGCCGCCACCGCCTCGCGCAGGCGCTCGGCCACGCGGCGGGCCACGTCGGGGTCGTCGACCGGCACCAGCGCCACGAACTCCTCGCCCCCGTAGCGCGACAGCAGCGTGTCGTCCTGCCGCAGGCTGGTCTTGAGTGCCTGGCTGGCCAGGCGCAACACGGCATCGCCAGCGGCGTGGCCGTGCACGTCGTTGACCAGCTTGAAACGGTCGAGATCGAGCATCAACACCGCCGTCATCGCCCTGCTGCGGCGCTGGCGGTCGAGCAGTTCGGTCGCCTGCTCGCGCACCGCCCTGCGGTTGAGCATGCCGGTGAGTTCGTCCACGGCGGCACGGGCGCGCAGCTTCTGCTGCAGCCGGCCGTTCACGATCACCAGCAGCAGGCAGGCCACATACATCGGCATCACGCCATAGAGTACCGCGTACAGCGTGCTCCAGGGCTCCGGCACATACATCAGGTCCGGCCGCACGGGTCCGACATAGGCCATCGTCGTGACCAGCCGCGCCAGGCTGGTCACCAGCAAGGCGGCACAGTTCAGCGCCACCAGCTGCTCGGCCAGTCCGCGTGGGCGCAACAGGTAGTCGCGGCCCTGCCAGACCATCACCACCGACGCCAGCAGCAACATGTAGGGGAACAGCCGGCCATAGGTCATCGCGTCGTGGTTGGCCGCCACGGTCAGCGGCAGCACCATCAACAGCGACAGCATCAACAGGCCCTGGGGCGCCAGGCGCCGGCCGTGCAGACTGCCCAGGCCACTGCCGACAAAAAGCATGCCCAGCAGCGCACTCACGCCGAGCACCCACTGCATCAGCGGGTGGCTCGCCAGCGGCCCCAGGCCCGCCGGCAACAGGCCCATGCCCAGGATCCAGAAGCCCAGCCCGCAGTCACGCAGGGCACCGCGTGCGCCGTCATCCGTCGCCTCCACCAGGCGCAGCGTGGTGCCACCGAGCGCGGCGCTGGCGCCGCAGATCAAATAACCAGTGAAAACATCAGCGTGTAGAACCATTGGACGCCAGGGCCGCGAGTCGCCAGATCATCCCGTCGTTTCGACCTTGCCGAGGCGAACTTGAGGGGGTCGGCCGGGCTGCGCCCGGATCAGCACCTCATCCGCGCCCCAGCCGGGCGTCGTACAGCCACCGGCGCCGCTTCACCGCCCGCAGCTGGACCGCGTCGGGGTGGGCCGGGTTGATCAGCACGTTCATTTCCTCAGGCACGATCACCGACGGCACCCGCGCCAGCAGCGAGCGGCCCGCCCGGACCCAGGCCGCACCCCAGTCCAGCGACACCTTGCCCGCCGGCATGGCGTCCCAGCCGACCCGGGTGGCTGCATCCAGCTCGACCGCTGCGGCCCACAGTTCGGCCGGCAGCATGATCTCGACCAGGTAGCGATTCAGCGGCAGGGTGTCCGCGCCCAGGTGCACCACGGTTTCCAGGCAGGCCAGCGCCCGGGAGGTCGAGGCGTACACCAGCGCCGTGCCCGGCCGGTTCCAGCGCCCGCCGGACCGTTCCGCGCCCCGCCCCGTCAGGTCGTGGGCCTCGTAGTGAGGCGTGTCGGTACCGATGCGCCAGAGCCGCAGCGGCTCGGTCATCGTCATCAGGCGTAGGCCCCGCTCTGCATCTGCGCGACCAGGCTGGCCACCAGGTCGCGCCCATCGGCGGTGTCCATGAAGTCGCCGGGCGTGCGACCCGCCAGCGCCGGGTTGGGGCGCTGCAGCCAGCCGGCCGTCCACTGCGCCGCGTCGAAGCCCTCGGGCTGGCCCGACTCACGCACCAGCGCCTCCACCTGCCCGACCAGCCGTGCCATGCCCAACGCCCGCTCGCTCTCGTCCTGGCTCAGCCGGTCGTCGGCCTTGAGCTTGCGGTTCGCCGTCGCCCGCGCCAGGCCCAGCCAGCCATACAGCCGCTCCCGCGTGACGTGCATGTCGTCCGCCAGCGTCACCAGCAGCCGCGCCGGCACGCCCTGCTTGACCATGTCGATGCGCTCGATGCGGCTGGCGTCCGCGAACGCCTGGTAGCTCGACTGGCGTTCCATCACCTGCGGCACGGTGGGCGCGGCGGCCTGCGGCGGCTGGTCGGGCGGTGTCATCGGCAGGACGGGCATCGGCAGCTCCAGTGATTGATTCACTTGAGCACCCAGTTTAGCTCACTTGATCCACCAACGCACCTTCGCAGCGTCGATCAGGAGCCCCAACCCCTCAGCCAAAGAAGCAGTGCAGCCGGTCCTCTGTGACCAGATCGAAGAACGCCTGAACGCTGCCCGCCACCGCCGGCTCGTAGGGGTGCCACTTCAGGGTGCTGCGCATCCAATACACCCGCCACTGATTCGTGCGGCGGACATACGTCGCCTTGGCAAACGGCCGTCGAATGATTTCTGTCGGTCGGTCCCACGCGGGCCGAACCTCCAGCAACTCGACAGACTGCCCGGCAATGCGCCACTCGAAATCCACTTGGTCGCGCACCTGCACCGGCGGGCGCCGCACCGCCATGAAAGCCTCGGCGGCTTTCTCTATGCGTTTGAGGTCCAGTTCATTGAAGGCGATGATCGATTACTCCCCAAGAAACCGCCGAGGCAATCTTGACACCTTGATCAAGAAGATCTTTGGCCGAAGCATGAAACGGGAACACCTTGTAGACCATTTTAGCATCAGTACTCTACCTTCTCATTGTGACTCTAATGCCATTGAAGAGCAGTTCCCGTCCCAAAAATTTACTCTCCAACCAATTTCTGGAGATTCGCCCGGTATCCGGAATATCAACCTCAAATGCCGAGTCATCGATTCCAGAATCCACATCGACTCGTTTGGTCGCAATAAAGTCTGAGCCGGTATCGTTAAGTGTCAATGCGTACCTGCGGCAGGCAACATCGACAAACGACTTATGAGCTTCCTCGCTCTCAAGCAATTTCGCCAGATGTGTTTCCACAGATTCGCGCTCGTGAGCAAGCTTAGCGTCAGCAGCTAGAAACGCCAACCCTAGGACACAAAGCCCAAGGGCATCACTTCGGACGAAAATTGGATTTTCCCGTCGAAGTCGCTCGAGAAAGATCGCAATCTTTGCACTGCTGCCGTCTGCGATCAGTGAACGATTCATTAGGACTCCCGCTAGCCAGGCCGCTGGCTCTGTCGACAAAGCTGTGGCGATTGCCAAAGGAGCTGGGTATTGCGCAATGTACGTCGCGATCTTTTTCTCAGGGAAAGGTGATCGAACAAGGTAATCGGCAGCAAGATACTCCTGTAGAGTCAGGTGCGAAAACTCGTATTGCCTGGGACCGACCTCAACGACTAGTCCGGTATGTGACTCTATCTCCTGGGCAACTAGCTGAGCCTCGTCCTCCGGAAGTTGGAAACGCCTCCTGAGCTTCCGGTAGGCATTTATTAGGTCTTTGTCTGAGAATACCTTGATCTTATTGGAGTATGTGAATTCAAAAGCAAGGGCCGAAAGAAACCGAAGTTTCTTCTCTGCTCCAAAGTCAGCGTAGCGAGAGCGACGGACGATTTCTCGTTCGCGATCCCATTCGCGAATCATCAAGAGCGTCACCATCTCATATATTTCGAATGGCTGCTCCGGCAGATAGCCTCCCAAGTGATAGAGATTAAGCATGTGTGCGAGAAAAAGCGGCCGCTGCGCAAGCTCTAAAAGTGAGGGACTTTGCGCCTGACGCATAAATTCATCAGCCTTTGGTCCGAGCCAGCTTCTAGCCATGCCTTGAATATCTGAGAGCAGCAATTCACATACTTCGACTACGGTAAGATAGCCGAGCGGAGTCCGATACTCTCCGCTTCGGCAGGTGATGACTACGCGCAACGCGTCACTTGCTTCGAGGAGGCTCCGGATGTCGGCTTCAATTGCAGAGCGGACCAATGTATTGACTTCGTCCAGTCCATCTAGGAATAGCGTCGCCTGCAACTCGTTGAGTGCTTGCGAGACTGCACGGGGAATGGACTGTCCTTCGCAAACCTCCCGCCGCCTCACCACCATCTTGGGCGGGCGTCCGGGTGACGCCATGTTGACTTGCTCCTCAACTTCGTGAATCTGAAGCCCCAATTCCTGGGCGATATGACGCAGTAAAGGAAATGAGGTGCTCTCCGTGCCGTTGAACACTCGCAAACGTACAAGAATAGGAACCTGCGATGTGTCGCTATTCGAATTAGGTTCCTCGCACAGCAACACATGGCAAAGACGTTTCAGAGTCGTAGTCTTGCCAGCGCCGGGTGGGCCAAGAATTAGCAGATGCTCCTTACCCAGAAGATCTTTCTCAGAAAGAGTCGGGCCAGTTGCCTGGGAGTTGCGAAAACGGCGTGGCGTACCGGCGAACGTTAGGGGGACCGTTTCGCCCTCGACCGACCTCGCGCTAGACATACGGTAAAACTGGACTTGTCGGCTCCAGTTCGATACCAAACGCAAGTGGACGGAAAGCGCTTCCTGCACACGGTCTTCTCTTGCGCGAACTCCTCCTTGCGCAGGGTGATCCTTAGTCAATCGGTCGATGACCTTTTTTCCAAGATGTTCTGCGAGAACCGGGAGGAGGTTTTCTAGAGCCATACTGATTACCTAGTAGATTCCTATTATTAACCTGGCAATTAAATATACGAACAATTCATGGCGACGCTCGCATATGAAACGGTCTTGCTTCTGAAGTAGCGTTTGATCTTTCCGGGTAGTTTTGTGAGTGTCTTCATGAAATCCGCAGCGATACGTTTGAGCTCATCGGAATCCTTGGCCGCCGGGCGCATGCGCAACTCGGTCTTCAAGTCGCGGTTGAGGATCTCGTCGGGATTGGCTTCGGGCGAATACGGCGGCAAGTAATGAACCTCGATTTGCCTCTCCTTGCCTTCGAGCCATTGCGTGACGGCCTTGGCCCGGTGAACCCGAAGGTTGTCCACGATCAGGAAGACCTTCTTGCCGGCACTGTCGGCCACGAGCGCAGCGAGGAACTCGATGAATCGATCCTGGTTGATCGCGCCGTCGTGGAAGGCGAACTTCAGCAGTCCCTGGTTGGTCAGCGCCGAGATCATGGTGATGCTGGTCCAGCGCGCGGCATGCCGCAGCACCGGGGTCTGCCCGGCCGGGGCGTAGCCGCGCACCCAGGCGGTGTCCTGGCGGATGGCCGTCTCATCGCCCCAGTAGATCTCGCCTGCTTCAGCCTTGGCCCGACGCACCAGCGCGGGGTAGTCCACCTGCATCCATTGCTGCACCAGCTCGCTGCGCTGCTCGACGGCCCGTTTGGCGGGCCTCTGAGGCGTGAAACCCCAACGCCGCAGATACTCGCCCACGGTGCGAATGGGCATGTCGATGCCCAACTTGAGCTTGATGGCCTCCTGCACCGCCTTGCGCGTCCACAACGCGAACGGCAACGACATCTGATCTGGATTGCCCCCGACGATCTGATCGCGCAGGGCCATCTCATCGAGCAGGCTGATCGTGCGCTTTTCACCCACACGGCGCCCGCGCCGCGCCGAACTCACATTCGTTGGTGCCTTTTCACCGCCCACATTGAAACGCCGTGCCCAACTCATGAGCGTGCTTTGGTGGACTCCAACGATCTGAGCAATCTCGGACCATGCCCGCCCGTCCTGACGCAGCCGGTGCGCCTGCCGGCGCAACAGCTCCAGGGATTCTTCTGAAAGTGAACGGGCGTCAGTAGGCTTATTCATGCAAACATTATACTAACATTTGTATTTAATTGCCGGGTTAATAAATTCAGGTGAATTATCCATTACCTACCGGAAGCACCTAAGTACCTAGGTCTCATATCCCGGATGATTAAGTAACAGCTATCGCCTTCCCCGCGCATACACTGGTATTGAGAAAGTGTTGAGCCACCTGAAGGCGAGGCCACGACACATAAAGACCGAGGATACCCAGCACAGCAAAAAGGGCATAGAGTGTTCCAAAGCAATGCAGGTAAGTCAGGTGCCAGCGGTGGGGCAGCCAAATCCTGGACTGCTTCTTCCGCGCCTCGGTTAACTTGACCTCATTTTGAAAGAGCATCCAATACTCCGACTCACCAAGACCTGAGATAAGCTCAAGGTGCTTTAAGGCGGACTTGGAGACCTCGAGCAATTGCCTCGCTCGCTGGTCAAGCTTCCAAAAAACGAAAGAAGTAACCACTAGCAGAACGCTTAGGTAGAACGCGAGCTCAGGATAGTGAAAGTCCTTGTTTAGGGATGTACCTAGTGCCGTGGTCATCAGGACAGCAAGAACGATGAAGTAGTTGAATGTCGTGAATCGCTGCGCGGCATGAAGCTTGAAGTGCTCCCAGGCATAGTTGCGTGCTTCTTTTTCCTCCACCGTGACCTCCGCCGTAAAGTATTCAGGCCGTCAGAATGAAAATGGTACTCGCGTTAGCCGAATTGTAGGGTAGCAACAGCCACCCAATATACATAGAGACACACTGTCACCAACTGAAGAAGGCTCCACGCGTCAGTAAATTGCATTTTTAGGGGAGATTAGGCGCTTGATTCGATGCGGCATTCGGATTACCGGATTCGCGTAAATATTCCGACCTTCCGAACCACATGTCGATCATGCTGCCTACACCCAGCCCTGAGCCATTACTCAGTACGATCAAGTGCGCGAGCGAATGCAGTATCTGCATCTCAGCTTACGCACCGAGACAGCGGGTGTCTACTAAACTTTGTAACGCTTCTGAGATGCGTCGCCAACAAACGATGCTCACTGGTTGAAGCTGAACCCCACCCTCTCCAAACAAAAACGGCACCCCGCAGGGTGCCGTTTCAGCATCACAACCGCGAGTCACCCCGCGATCAGCACGCTCAATGCAGCGCCACGCCCGTGGCCGCCTGAATCTCGTCGCGGGTCACGCCCGGGGCGAGTTCGACGAGTTCCAGGCCGTGGTGCGTCACGTCCAGCACGCCCAGGTCGGTGATGATGCGGCTGACCACGCCCACGCCGGTGAGCGGGAGGGTGCAGTGGGAGAGGATCTTGAGGTCCTTGCTGCCGTCCTTCTTGGTGGCCACGTGCTCCATCAGCACCACCACGCGGCCGACGCCGGCGACGAGGTCCATCGCGCCGCCCATGCCTTTGACCATCTTGCCCGGGATCATCCAGTTGGCAAGGTCGCCCTTTTCGCTGACCTGCATCGCGCCCAGGATGGCCAGGTTGATCTTGCCGCCGCGGATCATGCCGAAGCTGTCCGCGCTGCTGAAGAAGGCCGAGCCGGGCAGCGTGGTCACGGTCTGCTTGCCGGCGTTGATGAGGTCGGCGTCGACCTTGTCCTCGGTCGGGAAGGGGCCGATGCCGAGCAGGCCGTTTTCGCTCTGCAGCCAGACTTCCATGCCGGCGGGCACGTGGTTGGCCACCAGGGTGGGCAGGCCGATGCCCAGGTTCACGTAGAAGCCGTCGCGCAGTTCCTGTGCAGCGCGGGCGGCCATTTCATCGCGGGTCCATGCCATGTCTTGATCTCCTGATGAAGGGGGTCGGGGCCGCTCAGGCCTTGCGCACCGTGCGTTGTTCGATGCGCTTTTCCGGCGTCGTGTTCAGCACGATGCGGTGCACGAAGATGCCGGGCAGGTGGATCTGGTCGGGGTCCAGCGCGCCGGTCTCGACGATCTGCTCGACCTCGACGACGGTGATCTGGCCGGCCTGCGCGACGTTCGGGTTGAAGTTGCGCGCGGTCTTGTTGAAGATGAGGTTGCCGCTCTTGTCGGCGATGTGCGCCTTGACCAGCGACACCTCGGGCACCAGCGAGCGCTCCATCACGTACTTCTCGCCGTCGAACTCGCGGATTTCCTTGCCGTCGGCCACGATGGTGCCCACGCCCGTCTTGGTGAAGAAGGCCGGGATGCCGGCGCCGCCGGCGCGCAGCTTCTCGGCCAGCGTGCCCTGCGGGGTGAACTCCAGCTCCAGCTCGCCGCTGAGGTACTGGCGCTCGAACTCCTTGTTCTCGCCCACGTAGCTGGAGATCATTTTCTTGATCTGCCGCGTGGCCAGCAGCTTGCCGAGGCCGAAGCCGTCGACGCCCGCGTTGTTGGAGATGGCCGTGAGGTTCTTGACCCCGCTGGCCTGCAGCGCGTCGATGAGCGCCTCAGGGATGCCGCACAGGCCGAAGCCGCCAACGGCGATCAGCTGGCCGTCGCGGACGATGCCGTTGAGCGCCGCCTCGGCGCTCGGGTAGATCTTGTTCATGCGTGAAGCCTCCGCAGGGGGAAGAAAGACACAAAGGACACGGGGTCCGGGTTCTCTGGAACGGCGCGAAGCGTACTACGTAACGCGTTAAGTAGCTGCTACGTAGAATTGATTAAGGCCGGGACCCGATGCTGCGGTCAACGCCCTGTCCATGCGAACTGACACCCGGTTTCATCCCATGCTCGACCTTGACTACCGCACCGCCTTCGAACTCGCCCCGATCGGCCTGGTGCTGTCGCGCCACCGCCTGATGGTGGACTGCAACCGCCAGGTGCTGGAGATGTTCGGCGTGGAGCGCGAGCAGCTCATCGGCCAGAGCTTTGCGGTGCTCTACCCCAGCGCGGCGGAGTTCGAGCGCACAGGAGAGCGCATCACCGCCAGCCTGGACGCCACCGGCCGCTACGCCGACGAGCGGGTGATGAAGCGCCTGGACGCGCGCGGCCAGGAGGAGCTGTTCTGGTGCCACGTCTCCGGCCGCGCGCTGGACCCGGGGGACCCGCATGCCGCAGGCATCTGGGCCTTCGAGGACCTGTCCGCGCTGCGCCAACTCAAGGCCGACCTGACGCCGCGTGAGCGCGAAATCGCCGCGCTGCTGATCGAGGGCCTGACCAGCAAGCTGATCGGCCGTCGCCTGGGCATCAGCCCGCGCACGGTGGACGTCTACCGCGCCCGGCTGATGCGCAAGTACGAGGCGGCGACCACGCCGGAGCTGGTGCACAAGCTGTTGAGTGCGTGAGGCGCTGCCGGAGCGGGCGCAGGCGGAAACGTTGATGCAGGCGCAGTCACATCAGGCCCGCGCCAGCGCCCGTCGAATGCGCTCGCCCCACTGCGGCCCGCCACCGCTGGCCTGGGCCTCGGCATCGGCCTGGCGCAGCAGTTGCCGCCCCTGGTCACGTTGGCCGGTACCCGCCAGGGCTCGACCCCGCTCGAACTTCACCTTCCAGCCCATGTGCGGATCCGAGGCCACATGCAGCCAGGCGGCCGAATTCACATCGATGCCCTCCAGTGCCGCCAACGCCTCCCGGCACCGTCCCAGGTCATTGAGCGCCCACGCGCGGTAATACTGGATCGCGTCGCCCAGCTTGCGCTTCTCGTACCAGGGCAGCACCTCGTCCAGGATCACCAGGGCCTCGGTGGCCTGGCCGAGCTGCAGCAGCGGGATCGCCTTGTTGTTGCGCACACTGATCGTGTAGCCGTGCGATGGCCCCAGGGTCGCGGCGAAGGCGGTTTCGGCGGCCCCCAGGTAGTCCAGGCTCTGCTGCGGGCGGCCCGTCGGGTCATTGCTGACGAGGTTGGCCAGCTCGAAGTTGACCAGCCCGACGTGCAACGCCCGATCCCCCAGCAGCTGCGTCAGCACCTCTCGCACCCGCAGCAGGATCCGGCGCGCCTCCTCACTGCGGTTCTGCCCGGCCAATGAACTGGCCAGCGCCATCTCGGCGCGTGCGAATGTGACCGCACCCACCGACTGCGCACTGTAGGGCGCGCTGGTGATCTCCTTGAGCAGCCGCTCGCCCTCCGGGCGCTGCTCGGCGCCGGCACCCAGCAGCAGCTCAGCCAACCGCTGGCGGGCCTCCAGCCGATCGGCCAGCGCCGCCTGCGGCCAGGCGTCCACCCGGCGCAGCAGGTCACGCGCCACGGGAATGGCCTCGGCGCCGCGCTGGCGCGCCGCCAGCACATCCACCTGGACGGCCAGGAAGCGCAGCGCCGTCTCGTTGACGGACTCCAGCTCGCCTGCGGGCAGTGCGGCGCGCGCGCGTTGCAGCAACTGCTCGCCCTCATCCGGCTTGTAGAAATGCACCTTGGCCTGGGCCCAGCCGATCAGCGCGAGCGGCAGATCCCGGCTCGCTGCCGGGCTGCCCACCGCCGCGCCGGGCGGCGCCAACAGCGCCACTGCGCGCTCGTACTGCTTCATCGCGGCCGTGCTGGCCTGGCTGCGCACCAGGATGTCACCCAGCCGCCGGTGCAGTGCCGCCTCGATGTCGGGCTGACCGGCAAAGCGCCCTTCCAGCTTCTGCGCCGCGCGCTCCACCACCTCTGTCATCGTCAGCAGCCGCGTGCTGCCAACGCGGGTGACATCGGCGCTGTCCAGCACATCGCGGCTGACGAAGTCGAGCATCGCCGCCGTGCGCGCCGCCTCCACACGCGCCTCCGCCAGGGCGCGCCGGTTCTGCTCGAACAGCCACCCGCCGGCCCCCAGCGCCAGCAGCAGCAGCGCCGCGGCGGCGGCCAGCCAGGGCCGGCGCGTCTGGCGGCGCTCGCGCTCACGCTGCGCGCTCTCCACCGCCTGCCGCGCCGCCAGCTGCGCCGCGCGCTCCTCTCGCCGCTGCGGCAGCCGCCGCAGCCGCTCGGCCAGTTCGCCCGCGCTCGCCAGGCGCCGCTGCGGATCGCCCTCGGTGGCGGCAGCAATGTCCTCGCACAGCAGCGCATCGCCGACCTCCCGTTCCCAGCCCGTGCTGAGCGGGCGGCGCAGGTCACCCAACACCAGCTGAAACAGCAGCAGCCCCAGCGCATACACGTCGCTGCGCGTCGTCGCGCCCTGCCCAGCCAGGATCTCGGGCGCCCAGTACTGCGGCGTGCCCGACCAGGGCGAGGCCGCGCCCTCCTGCCCCTCCGCCACCGTCATCCCCAGCAGCGTGATGCCGCTGGCCTTCAACCGCGCCTCGTCCAGCGCATGCGCGCTGCCGAAGTCGGTCAGGCAGGGCTGCCAGCGCGGCGCAGCCGCATCGGCCGGGCCGGCCCCGTCGGCCAGGCCGGGCCGCACCAGCACGTTGGCCGGTTTCAGGTCCTTGTGCAGCACCCCCACGCCATGGGCCGCCGCCACCGCGTCGGCAATCCCTGCAAACAGCGCGAGCCGATCCGACCGGGCCATGCCCCGCAGCGGCGCATCAGGCCCGGCGGCCCAGGCCAGCAGATCCAGCCCGCCATACTCGCATTCCATGTGGTACGGCGGCTCTGAAAACCCCACGCCCACCACCCGGACGATATCCGGGCGGTCGCCCAATTCCCCATGCAGCGCGCGCAGCAGGGCAACTTCACGCTTGAGCGAGAGGAATTCCTCGGCGTCAGTTGCAAACCTGAACACCCGCTCCCGGCCGGTATCTCGCTGCCGCGCCAGCCAAACATGGCGGCGCTCGCCCATACCCAACGGTCGCAGCAGCTCAAAACCCGGCCGACCCGGCACCGGCATCCCCGCCTGAAAGGCGCCCGGGTCCGTGCCTGCAATGGCTTGGACGGCATCCTCGGCGCCGCGGGCATCCACGCAGTCGGCCGGCATACGCTGCACCTCACCGACCAGCCGATAGCCGATGCGCGGCACGTTGACAATGCGCGCACCGCCCTGCGGCCCGAGCGCCTTGCGCAATTTGGTGACCGCGTTGGCCAGCACGTTGTCCACCGTCGGCCGGCCTTCCCAGACCGAATCGAGCAGCTCCTGGCGCGTCACTACCTCGTTGGGCTGCCGCAACAACAGCGCCAGCACCCGCAGCGGAAGTGGCTCAACCAGCATCGCCTGCCCACCGACCGTGAGCGTCATCGCCCGTTCGTCGAACTCCGCCGCACCGAAGCGACAACAGCCTGCTCTGCTCTGCTGTGAGCAAACCTGATCTGCGCCGCCCCGTCCATCCCTCATCCCTCTCTCCTGACTTCACCGGCCGCACCAAAAAGCCTGATGGCACCTCGCACCAGCCTGTGCCCCCACTTCGCGTAAGGCTAACGGCCAGCCTGTGCGCCGTGAATCCGTGATGGATGTCGCGATTGTTTCAAGTTGTTTCGTGATGGTGCCATGAACCCTCCGTGAGGGTTTGGTGAGGACGACTCTTGGGACAAACTCCCACACTGAGCCCAGCCCGACTCTCATCGGCGCGGGATCGGCTAGTCGACAGATGCGGTACGTGGTCGCACCGGCGGAACTTGGCGTTCACCAACATCGGCGCACGGCGGTGGGATACCCGCACACCCGCACGAAGTGCCACATCGGAGGTTCAAGCATGGGATCAGGTTTCAGGTTCTCGTCTCGCCTGCATCTGGGGCTTACTCAATTGGCACTTGCCGCAGCGCTGGTCGCATGTGGCGGTGGAACCGATCCCACGGTGGTCACCGCGCAACCCGTTGAAGCCCCGGCCATCACCACCCAGCCGACCAGCCAGACCGTCACGGCAGGCGCACAAGCCTCCTTCATGGTAGCGGCCACTGGCACCCCGACGCCGGCAATCCAGTGGCAGGTCAGCAGCGACGGCGGGAACACCTGGACCAATGTCACCGGGGCAAACACAGGAACTTATAAGACCAGCGCTCTCGCTATGACGGACAGCGGGAGACGTTACCGTTCAGTCCTGACCAACAGCGCAGGCACAGTAACCAGCGCAGTTGTTGAACTTACCGTTCAGTCAACAGCCCCATTACCGTCATCTGCTTTCACAAAGATATCTTCCGATGGACGGGATCTGCCAGACAATGCCATAACTTGGGCCTGCGTCCGCCAGCGGTCCACTGGATTGATCTGGGAGGCGAATATTACACAGACAATGAGGGTAACTCAGCACCCTTGTCCCGCAAACGCGGCAGCGACATGTTACGGCTTCACTAACCTTGGTGATGGTCGCATGTATGATGCAAGTACAGTACCAGCCTCAGTGGGATCTTTGTGCGGCAAGACCGGATGGCGTTTGCCAACTCTGGCAGACGGTCAGGCATTGACGAACGATGCCGCTTACTCCGGCAACGCATATGTAGCATGGAAGACTTGGTTTGGCACAGAAGACAAAGCAATCTTGGGATGGACTTCGTCCCCATTGGCGAACGATCCCACTAATGCATGGGCAATAAATTTCCCAGAAGGAAATATCCAGTACAACCTCCGTGCCTATGGTGGAAATAATATCGCTTTAATGAATGTTAGTAGGACTTACGCAAACGTTTAAATCAAACTAGATTATTTAATATATCGGCGCCGATTTCGTGGTATTTGTGATAATATATTCACCATGAAACCCACGAGCCGAGACTACTGCCAATTTCTGATATCCACACAAATCAACTACACGCAGACCTATTTTGCGGATCACCATCAGAGGTTTTCTCATGACGCCATAAATCGCTACTTGCAGGCTGCCAATATCAGCCCGGCCGATGTCTGGAATCTGGCCCGACGAAACATCGAATTTGACGACGATGCCTGCCTGGTTTTCGATGACAGCGTTCTGGACAAGAACCACTCGCACAAAATCGAGCTGGTGCGCAAACAGTACAGCGGCAACGCCCACGGCCTGATCAAGGGCATTGGGGTGGTCAACTGCCTGTACGTGAACATCAAGACCGGCCACTACTGGATCATCGACTGGCGCATCTATGCGCCTGACGAAGACGGCAAGTCCAAGCTGGATCATGTCCAGGAGATGTTCGACAATGCCATGGCGCACAAGAAGCTGCCCTTTCGCACCGTGCTGATGGACTCCTGGTACGCCACCATGGATCTGATGAAGCACATCCACCGGGCGGGCAAGCACTTCTACTGCCCGCTCAAGAGCAATCGCAAGGTTGACGACAGCCAAGGCCAGCAGCCCTACAAGGCGGTCAGTACGCTGCAGTGGAGTGCCCAAGAACATGTGCATGGCAAACACGTCAAACTGTTCAAGTTTCCCAGTGACATCAAGCTGAAACTGTTCCGGGTTGTGGTTGATACCAATCGCACGGACTGGGTTGTGACAAACGACCTATCTCAAGATTCGACGGACGATACGCATGAGATGTGTGCCGTGCGCTGGAAGATTGAGCAGTACCACAGGGAGATCAAGCAGGTTCTTGGCATCGAAAAATGTCAGTGCAGAATGGCCCGGTCACAGAAGAATCACATCGCCTGCGCGATATTGGCCTGGGTCCACCTCTGCGAGACGGCCAAAGCGCTGAAGACAAACATCTACAGCCTGAAGAAGGGAATCCTCTCGGAATTCCTCAAGAAGGAACTTCGGTCACCAACCATTCGCATGGCACCCATCTGACATATTGAGTCGAAATGGCGAATCATTGCGCTAGCTGAAGTGACCCTGCGTAAGTCCTAGTTAGATTGGTTCAAGGGGTAGTCACAGCGCCTGGAGTTACCCCGACCACCGGACTTACAAAGGTTTCGGATGCGGGGCGAGATCTTGCGGATGATGCCACGTCATGGGCATGTGTTCGACAAAACTCGACAGGGTTGATGTGGGAGGCTCATGTCCGGCGAGGTATCGATGCGACTGGAAATTGGATATCACACCAGTGCCCGTTTGAGGCCACGTACAAGTGTGCCGGCTACAGTAATTTAAATAATGGTGATTTATGGGATGCCCCAACTGTTGCCACAACAATAGGGAGCCGATGCGGAAGAACGGGCTGGCGCCTTCCAACCGCTACTGAAGCTGAAGGTTTAGTTCGAGATCCAGTATATTACTATGATGGAGCATACAGTGCGTCCATCTCATATCGTCGATGGTTTGGAACCGATGACACTGCCTTCAGCGGTTGGACCTCAAGCTACCCAAGTTCACAAGCCGCATACTTTGTTGATTTTTCGGATGGAACAGTGAATTTAACATTAAGGTACGACATGAACTATGTGCGGCTTGTTGCACCCTGATTGTGGAAGATTATTAACCTGGCAATTAAATACAGATGTTAGTATAATGTTCGCATGAATAAGCCGACAGACCGATGAACCCGTTTGACAAACCCAAGTACCTCGTCGTCAAGCAGACCACCGCCGACAAGCCCGCCCTGAGGCCAAGACAGACAACCAGTACGTCAACATGGCGGTCACCCTGTCGCCCGCCGGGAAGGCACTGCGCAACGAGGGCCGGTTCGAGGTGAGCACGGTGTTCCGCCGCGAATAGCCTCTGTTCAGCCCGTTGCCGGGACAGGTGCGGGTGCGCCCATGCGCCCGCAGCGCGCGGAGCCGGATCGATTCACGTCACTGATTCCCAAACCAAGGAGTTCCTCCATGCAACGCACTGCGTTCTCATTGACTGCGCTGGTCGTCAGCCTGGGCTTGACCCAAGTCGCGCTGGCCGGTGCCCCCTCCATCACCAGCCAACCACCCAACCTGGGCGTGCAGCAGGGCCGCACCGTCACATTCAGCGTCGCTGCCAGATCAGCCGCGCCGACCACGCCGCTGACCTACCAGTGGCGCCGCAACGGCGTGGCCATCGCGGGCGCAACCGCTGCGTCCTACACCACGCCGGCCGCCGCCCTGACCGATGACAACGCCCTGTATAGCGTGGTCGTTGCTTCGGCAGGCGTATCCGTCACCAGCGCCGGCGGACGGTTGACGGTGGTGCCGCTGTTCAAGTCGGCGTCCACGGGACACTCGCTGTCCACGGCGGTGGGTGAAGATGGATCAGTCTGGTCCTGGGGCTCGCCGGTTCCCGCACAACGTGCCAACGCAACCATATTCGGCATTGGCGATATCTCCCGAGTGAAGGCTTCGTCCTCAACGCCATTGAAGTCGATCGCATCCGCACTCGGCAGCCTCGAAAGCATCACGGCCCTGACCACCTCAGGCGCATTGCTGGCCTGGGGCAATGGCCGCGTGGGTGACGGCCTGGACACCACGCGCCTGTATCCAACCGCCGTCAAGTACAGCAACGGCAGCGCGCTGACCGGTATTTCGTCTTTTGCTCGCGGCCACCAGTTCAGTGTGGCAGTACGAAAGAGCGATGGAAGCGTGTGGGCGTGGGGTAATAACACCCTCTGCGTCCTTGGTATTGACGTCAATCTCTGTCCCGGTCTGATCACGCAGCACGCCCTCTTCGCGCAACCGGTGTTCGAAAGCTCGAACCTGCCGCTGACGGGCGTGACCCAGGTGGCTGCCGCCGGCAATTTCCACTCGCTGGCCCTCAAGAGCGATGGCTCGGTCTGGTCCTGGGGTTTCGAGGAGTGGGGACATCTCGGCAATGGCACGGCATTCGGCAAGAAATCGCTGGCCAAGCCCGTACTCACCAGCACCGGCGCCCGCCTGACGGGCGTGAAGGCCGTGGTAGCGGGCAATGCCCACTCGATCGCGATCAAGTCTGACGGCACCGTCTACGCATGGGGGTACAACAGTCGCGGTCAACTCGGGATCGGCACCTCGGGCACCTCCGCGGAATCCCGAACCGCGGTTCAGGTGAAGGCGTCTGCCAGCACGTTCCTCACCGGCGTGGTCGCCGCCGCCGCGGGCGAAAGCCACACGCTGTTCCTCAAGAGCGACGGCAGTCTGTGGGGCGTTGGGGCGAACTGGGGCCGCCAGATCGGCTATGGCTCCACCGCCAACCAGCTGTATCCGATTCGCGTCCTGGATGCCTCGGGCGTGGCCATCACGGGGGTGAAATCGCTGGCTGCCTACAACGACCACTCCCTGATCGTGCGCAGCAACGGGCGGGCCTATGCCTTTGGCTCACTCGTTCCCGGCTCGGTGCCCGAGCCGCGCTTCGTGTCCTCGCCGTGAACGCGCAAGTCGGGTGACGAGGTGGCCGGGCGGGGCCAGGCAAGGACAAAGTGTCACCCGAACGCGCCTGCGCCCAGGCACCCGCACCCTTGCCTGAACGTGGGATCGGCCGCGCCACCGCATTCAGCGAGCCCCGCCAATGCGCTCCCCCTTGGAACGCCCCTTGCTGTCTCCAGTGAAAACCACCGACTCCGGAGACAGGCTGTTCCATGGAATTCGATCTTCCCTACCCGACACCGGGGAGCGGCGCCCGACCGGGCGAGTCGGCCAGGCATTCGTGCGGGCGCACGGTGTGGGTGGAAGCGCCTGCGCGGCTTCACCTGGGTTTCCTGGACCCGGCGGGCTCGCTGGGCCGGCCCTTCGGGAGCCTGGGGCTGACCGTCGCGGCACCGGTGACGCGGCTCAGCCTGACGGCAGCGACTGGCCCCGCCAACCAGGTGATCGCCAGCGGGCGTGACGTACCCGCCGAGGATCTGGCACGTGCCGAACGCCACCTGCACGAGCTGCAGCGGCGCAGCGGCCTAGGCCGGCCGATGTCCCTGCAGCTGGAGTGCACGCTGGCGCCGCACGCCGGCCTGGGCTCAGGCACGCAGCTGGCTCTGGCGGTGGGACGGGCCTTTGCCCGCTGGCATGGGCTGGATCTGCCAACGGTGGCACTCGCGGCCTGGCTGGGGCGCGGGCTGCGCTCGGGGGTGGGCATTGCCGGGTTCGACCAGGGCGGGCTGCTGCTGGACGGCGGGCCGCTGGCGGACGGCTCGCCCGCGCCGCTGCTGGCGCGGCTGGCGCTGCCGGCCGGCTGGCGGGTGCTGCTGGTGAGCGACCCGCAGTGCCAGGGGCTGTCCGGCAGTGCCGAGCGCAGCGCGCTGGCCGCGCTGGCGCCGCTGCCCCAGGCGGCGGCCGCGGCCATCTGCCATGAGACGCTGATGCGGGTGCTGCCCGGCGCGGCGGGGGCCGGCTTTGCCGCGGCGGCGCAGGGCGTCAGCCGCATCCAGCAGATCCTGGGGGATCACTTTGCGCCGGCGCAGGGCGGCGATGCCTTCGTCAGCCGCCCGGTGGGTCGGCTGCTGCGCTGGATCGAGCGGCAGGCGCAGCAGCCGGCTGCCGGGCTGGCGCCGGCCGACCTGGGCGCCGGCATCGGCCAGAGCAGCTGGGGGCCGACCGGCTTTGCGCTGCTGCCCTCGGCGGCACGGGCACAGCAGCTGCTCGATGCCGCGCGGGCGGCCGGCCTGGTCGATGCGGGGCTGGCGCTGCGCATCGTCGAGCCGCTCAACCGCGGCGCGCGGGTGATCGAGCACCCTGCACGCATGCAGGACACCGCGGGCGATCCCGCTGCCGCCACCGCCCCCCGGCGAGCCGACGACGGCTGCCCGCCACCGCCGCGCTGCGCGGCCCCGCTGCGGGCCTGGCCGCGGGGCTGAATGAAGCCCTCGCCCGGTCCGGCGGGGCAGCACCACGACCCCCGGCCCGATCCCTGCGCCGGCGCCCGCACCGACACCGCCCTCCCCCTTCCACCAGACGAACGCCCCCCGACCATGGAACGCCCCTACATCCTCCACCTCTTCACCCCCGGCTCGCAGATGAGCCCCTTCGACGTCAACATGGCCGCCGACGCCGGCTACCAGGTGATCGCGCCCTACACCGGCGTGACGCTGGAGGGCGTGGCCGCGCTGACGCAGGACGCGATCTTCTCGCGCAGCCCCAAGGGCCTGGCGCGCACGGCGATCTTCATCGGCGGGCGCGATGCGCTGCTGGCCGCGGACATGCTGGAGAAGGCGAAGCGGGCCATGTTCGCGCCCTTCCAGGTGGCGCTGATGGCCGACCCCAGCGGCGCCTACACCACCGCGGCGGCGATGGTGGCCTGCGTGGAGGCCGCCCTGCGCGAGCACGCCGGCAGCACGCTGGCCGGGCGGCGCGTGGTGGTGCTGGGCGGTACCGGGCCGGTCGGCCGCATCGCCTGCGTGCTGGCAGCGCAGGCGGGCGCGCAGGTGGCGCTGTCCAGTCGCACCGGCATCGATGCGGCGGAGGCGGCGGCGCGGCTGACCGGCGAGCGCTTTGGCGTCACGCTCGAAGGGGTGAGCGGCGGTGACCGGGCCGCCGTGCGCGCCTCGCTGGAGACGGCGGACGTGCTGCTGTCCTGCGCCGCGGCGGGTGTGCAGGCGGTGGGCGCCGAGGACCTGGCCTTCGCGCGCAACCTGCGCGTGGCGGCGGATGTGAACGCGGTGCCGCCGGCCGGGGTGGCGGGTGTGGAGGTGATGGACCGCGGCGCGCCCATCGCCGGCCTGAACGGCGCAGTGGGCATCGGCGCGCTGGCAATCGGCAACGTCAAGTACCAGACCCAGCAGCAGTTGCTGCGCCGCATGCACGAGGCCGGTACGCCGCAGGTGCTCAGCTTCCGCGAGGCCTTCGAGCTGGCGCGGCAGATCCTGGCGGCGCCGGCGGCGGCCTGAGCGGGAACCCCAAGCGCCGTGCCGTCCCTGCCGATCGCCATCGCCGGCCTGTCGGTGCGTGCCGCAGCCGAGGCGGCCCGGCGGGATGGCTTTGCCGTGACGGCGCTGGACGCCTTCGGCGACCTGGACACGCGGGCCGCTGCGGCGCACTGGCACCGCCTGCGGCTCGACCCCGCGCAGCCCTGGCAGGTCGACCTGGCCAGCCTGGATGCGGCGCTGCACGAGGCGCGCCTGCCGCCCGGCACGCCGCTGCTGCTGACCAGCGGTTTCGCGGCCGAAGGCGCCACCCTGGGACCCTGGCTGACGCGCTGGGAGTTGGGCTCGGGCCCTGACCTCGGCCTGCGCTTTGCCGGCACCCGGCCGCACAACGCCGATGTGCTGCGCCAGCCGCAGCGCTTCTTTGCCGCGCTCGATGCGCTGGGGCTGCCCTACCCCCCCGTCTCCTTCGCCGCACCCGCGGATCCAGCCGGCTGGCTGTGCAAGGACTTCGGCGGTGCCGGTGGCGTGCAGGTCCAGCGCACTGCGCCGGCTGCGGACAGGCTGCCACGGCGCTACTGGCAGCGCGAGCTGGCCGGCACGCCGATGTCGCTCACCTTCCTCGCCGATGGCCGGCGCGCCGCCCTGCTGGGCCTGAACCGCCAGCTGCTGGCACTGACGCCCGAGCGGCCCTGGCGCTTCGGCGGGGTGATCGGCCCGCTACCCGCGGCTGCGGCGCAGCGTGCGCAATGGCAGGGCTGGCTCGACGCGCTGGCCTTTCAGTTCCACCTGCAGGGCCTGTGCAGCCTGGACCTGCTCGACACGCCGGGCGGCTGGCAAATCCTCGAAGTCAACCCACGCTGGAGCGCCAGCGCAGCGCTCTACGGCCCGGACGGCGGCCTGGTGCAGGCTCACCTCGACGCCTGTACCGGGTCCTTGCCCGATCCGGCCGCGCTGGCCCGACTGCGCGGGGCGAGGGTGCGCGGCAGCGCCATCGCCTACGCCCGCACCGCCCTCCCCTTCGACGCCCCGCGCTGGCAGCGCCTGCTCGACGCAGCCCAGGCGCTGGATCTGCACGACCTGCCCGCTGCCCCGCTGACCGTGGCCGCGGGCGAGCCCCTGTGCACGCTGTGCGCCCACGCCCCTACCGAAGCCGCCGTGGCCACCACGCTGGCGCAGCGCCACGCCGCGCTGGCTGACCTGCTGGGCAACGAGTCGCTGGACGACCTGGCCCTGCCCACCCAACCTCCGATGGAAACCAGTTCCCCATGAGCACCCCCCTGTCCCCTCCGCTGGCGAACTGCGCCCTGAGCGTCAACGCCCTCGCCGCCCCGCTGGTGCAGCGCCTGATCGACCAGGCCGATGCGCTCGGCGTGCAGGTGCAGCGCGATGCGCGCGGCGTCACGCTGATCGACGCCGGCATCGACGTGCCGGGCAGCGTCGCCGCCGGCCGGCTGATCGGCGAGATCTGCCTGGGTGGCCTGGGCCGCGTGAGCCAGCGCTGCCAGCCCGAAGGCGGCTGGCCGGACTGGCTCGACGTGGCCAGCGCCCAGCCGCTGCTGGCCTGCCTGGGCAGTCAGTACGCCGGCTGGAGCCTGGCGGCCAGCAAGGAGGAGACCGGCGGCAAGAAATTCTTTGCGCTGGGCTCCGGGCCGGTGCGGGCTCTGGCCGGCAAGGAGGCGCTGTTCGAGGAGCTGGGCTACCGCGACCGCGCCAGTCACAGCGCCGGTCAAGGCGTGCTGGTGCTGGAGGTGGACCGCGCGCCGCCCCCGGTGGTGCTGGACAAGGTGCTGCGCGACAGCGGCCTGGCGCCCGAGGGGCTGACCGTGATCCTGACGCCCACGCGCAGCCTGGCCGGCACGACGCAGGTGGTGGCGCGGGTGCTGGAGGTGGCGCTGCACAAGACGCACGCGCTGGCGCAGGAAACGGGCTTCGACCTTGCCCACCTCATCGACGGCGCGGCCTGCGCCCCGCTGCCGGCCCCCACCGCCGACAGCGTGCAGGCGATGGGCCGCACCAACGACGCCATCCTCTACGGCGGCCAAGTGCGCCTGAGCGTGCGCGGCCCGGTGGAGGCGGCGCACAAGCTGGCCCGTCGGCTGCCGTCCGCCACCTCAGCGGACTACGGCCGGCCGTTTGCCGAGGTCTTCCAGGCCGCCGGGTTCGACTTCTACAAGATCGACCCGATGCTGTTCGCCCCGGCGGAGGTCTGGATCAGCCACCTCGACAGCGGCAGCACCTTCCACGCCGGCGCGACCGACCTGGGGCTGCTGCTGCGGCATTGGCAGCAGGAAGCCTGACGATCATGACCCCCCCCCGTTGCGGCTTCGCCGCTCCCCCCCAGGGGGGCGCAACCAGCGGACCGGCAGAGCCGGATCCGCGGTTGCCGCTGGATGACGCAGGCCGCGTCGCCTCGATACGCTCGAACACCGCAGCGCCGCGCGGGCTGCGCGTGGCCATCATGACCGACGAGATCGGCTGGCACACGCGCCAGCTGCAGCGCGCGCTGCGCGAGCGCGGCGGCGTGGGCCGCTGCGTCGATCTGGCGGACTGCGAGTTCGACACCTCGGCGCACTGGCACGGCCTGCTGCTGCCCGGCTACGGCCGCACGCTGCCGGATGCGGTGATCGTGCGCGGCATCGCCGGCGGCAGCTTCGAGCAGGTCACCAAGCGGCTGAGCATCCTGCATGCGCTACAGGCGCTGGGCGTGCCGGTCTACAACGAGCCGCGCGCCATCGAGCGCAGCGTCGACAAGGCCATGACCACCTGGCTGCTGCACCGCGCCGGCCTGCCGACGCCGGCGACCTGGGTGGGCGAGGACACGGCGCGCGCACGCCGCCAGCTGGTCAAGGCCGCTGCCGCCGGACAGGGCCTGGTGAGCAAGCCGCTGTTCGGCTCGCAGGGCAAGGGGCTGGCGCGGGTCGGGCGGGTGGACGGCGCCTTCGAGCCGCTGCCCGAGCGCCCCCGCGGCGTGGCCGGCCCGGCCGGTCTGCACTACCTGCAGCGCTTCTTGCCCGCGCCCCTGCCGCCGAGCCAAGCGACGGGCGAGCCCGGCCACGACTGGCGCGTGCTGGTGATTGGCGGGCGGGCCGTGGCGGCGATGCGCCGCGTCAGCACGCACTGGATCCACAACGTCGCCCAGGGCGCACGCGTCGAGCCGGCCGAGCTGACGCCGGCGCTGGCCGGGCTGGCCGAGGCTGCCACCGCTGCGCTCGGCCTGGACTACGCCGGGGTGGACCTGATGCCCGCGCCGGAGGCAGCGCAGCCCATCCAGATCATCGAAGTCAACGGCGTGGCCGCCTGGCGCGGCCTGCAGCAGGTGACGGGCTTTCGCATCGCCCGCGCCCTCGTCGACGACCTGATCGACCGCAAGCTGGCCGCGGCAGCGCCGAGCCGTCTCGGGCGGCGGGCATGAAGGCCGCGGACGCGGCGGGGCGCATCGAGCGCGCCTTCCTGCTCGCCTGCGCCTGGGACGTGGCGGTGCGCAAGCCCGGCAATGTCAGCCGGCATTCGAGTGGCCACGGCATGCAGGCGCAGACCTTTCTGGACAGCGCCGCGGTCGCGGCCCCAGCGCTCTGCCGCGCCGGGGCCCGCGTCGGCGAGCGCATCGAGGCGGCCATGGCCGCCACCTGGGAGCGCGTGGGCTGCAACACCAACCTGGGCATCCTGCTGCTGTGCGCGCCACTGGCGGCCGCAGCCGAGCGGCTGACTGACGCACAGCAACAACCAGACAGCAAGACACAAGACCTGACCCCAGCCACCTCAGCCACTCTGCGCGCTGCACTCGCCGAAGTGCTGGCCGAACTGGACCGTGAGGACGCCGCCGCCGCCTTCCGCGCCATCGTGCGCGCCAACCCCGGCGGGCTGGGCCGCAGCGACACGCAGGACGTGCGCGATGCCCCCAGCGTGACGCTGCGCGAGGCGATGGCGCTGGCCGCCGGGCGCGACCGGCTGGCCCGCCAGTACCGCAACGGCTTCGGTGAACTCTTCGACCTCGGCCTGGCCGCGCTGGGTGGCGCCGGGCGGCGGGCACTGGCGGCCCCGGCCGGCGGGCCGGCCCAGCCCAGCCGCGCCCAGGTGGCGGCGGTGCAGCGCGTCTACCTCGCCTGGCTCGGCTCAGGCGAGGATTCACACCTTGTTCGCAAGCACGGCAGCGCAGTGGCACAGGTTGTCCTGCGCGAGGCACAGGGCTGGGCCGCGCGCCAGGCCGCCGGCGTGGTGCTGGAGGCCGATGCGGCCTTCACCCATTGGGACGAAGCCCTCAAAACGGCCGGTTTGAACCCCGGAAGCAGCGCCGACCTGACCGTGGCGACGCTGATGGCCGCCCTGCTGACCGGCACGGTGCCCACCGCCCAAGGTGGCACGGAACGTGATTAGACAGACCTGGGGCCGCGGCACTGCGCCGCGCCTGCGCTGCGACCCATGCCGCGATGCGGCAACCGCACGGACCACAAACCCTTGATTGGAGACTGAAAAACCATGGCCAAGATCGATCGCATGATGGTCGGCGAATCCCTCGTGGGAGACGGCAACGAGGTCGCGCACATCGACCTCATCATCGGGCCGCGCGGCAGCGCGGCGGAAACCGCGTTTGCCAACTGCCTCACCAACAACAAGGACGGCTTCACCTCGCTGCTGGCGGTGGTCGCACCGAACCTGCTGTGCAAGCCGGCCACCGTGATGTTCAACAAGGTCACGATCAAGGGCGCCAAACAGGCGGTGCAGATGTTCGGCCCGGCGCAGCGTGGCGTCGCGATGGCGGTGGCCGACAGCGTCGAGAACGGCACCATCCCGGCCGACGAGGCGGACAACCTCTTCATCTCGGTGGGCGTGTTCATCCACTGGCTGGCCGCCGACGACGCGAAGATCCAGGACTACAACTACGCCGCCACCAAGGAGGCGCTGGCGCGCGCCGTGGCGGGCTCGCCCACCGCAGCCGAGGTGGTGGCCAAGAAGGGCAGTTCCGCCCACCCCTTTGCCGCTCATTGAGGGGTCGCGCCGCAGGGGCTGCTGGGCACAGCCCCTGCATGAATTGACTCCTGGGTGACTCTCCGACGCCCGGGCCGCCAAGTGGGGGTGGCCCGGGCCTTTTCGCTGGTGCCTTGGAACGCCGCCTGATTCCGGCGCCTGGTCACGTCAGCGTACCGGCACGCGTCGACGTGTGCCGGCGGCCGCGTCAGTGCGCGTCGTCTGGCTGGGGCTCTCGCTGGGGCACCAGGCCCGAGGCGAGCAGGTTGAACACCTGGGCGCTGCGGGCGCTGTGCTGGCGGGCATCGCGCAGGTCGCTGCGGCGGCGCTCGATCATCACGCCGACGGCCTGCACGTTGTCGAACTTGCGCGGCTTGACGATGCGCACGCGCACCCAGGCAGCGCGGAAGTCGATCAGCAGCAGCCGGGCGATGCGCTCGGCCAGCGCCTCCAGCAGCTGCACGCCGTGGTCGAGCATCAGGGCGTCCAGCCGCTCACGCACGACGCTGTAGTCGATGGTGTCGCCGATCTGGTCCGAGTCGCAGGCCAGCGCACGCGGCAGGCCGGCGGTGAGGTCGATCACGAGGGTCTGCGGCAGGTGCAGCTCGCTGGGGTGGATGCCGATCACGGTCTCACCGTGGTAGCCCTCGATGAAGATCAGGTCCAGCGGCGCGGTGTCCCTCACCGGGGCCGTGGCGTCGGCGGTGGCATCGGTCCACGGCACGGCGGCCGGCGGGGTGGGCAGTTCAAGGCGCGTTCGCGCTTCGCCTGGTGCCTGACCGGCTCGGGCCACGGCCTGCATGAAGCGCTGGCACTGGCCGAGCGGCTGCCGCAGGTGGACCTCTTCCTCTCGGCCGCGGCCGAGGAGGTGCTGGGCATCTACGAGATCCCGCTGGAGCGGCTCAAAACGCGCTTTCGCGTGCTGCGCGACAAGACCGCCAGCGCCGTGCCGGTCGGGCAGCTCTACACCGAGGTCTATCACACCGTGGTGGTCGCGCCGGCCACCAGCAACACGGTGGCCAAGTGCGCCTACGGCTTCTCGGACACGCTGCCCACCAACATGTTCGCCCAGGCCGGCAAGCTGGGCATCCCCGGCATCGTCTACGCCTGCGACACCGAGCCGGTGGTGGTCACGCGCGCACCGCACGACTGGGTGACGTTGCGCCCGCGCCGCATCGAGCTGGACAACGTCGAGCGCCTGCGCGGCATCGACCACGCCCGCGTGGTGGCCTCGCTCGCCGAGCTGGAAACCGCGCTGGACCAGCGCCTGCACGAACTCGCCCTGTCGTGGATCACCTCGTCTTCCTGACCGGCCGGCTGGCCGAGCCGGCGCTGCGCCGGGTGCTCGAGGGCCTGGATGCAGGCCTCGGTGCAGGTCTCGATGCAGGCCCGGACACGCTGCCCTTCACCTGGGAAGTGCGCGAGATCGGCGTGCAGGTGGCCGCGCTGATGACGGCCGAGCTGATCCGCCGCCGCGTGAGCGCGCCGGTCCAGGCCGCCGCGCCGGTCACGCGCCTCATCGTGCCCGGGCGCTGCCAGGGCGACCTGGCGGCGCTGTCGGCCCACTACGGCATCCCAGTGGAGCGCGGGCCCGAGGAGCTCAAGGACCTGCCGGCCTACTTCCGCCGCGCCGCGCAGCCGGTGGACCTGAGCACCTACCGCACGCAGATCTTTGCCGAGATCGTCGATGCGCCGCGGCTCACGGTGGCGCAGATCCTGGCGCGTGCGGCCGAACTCACCGCCGACGGCGCCGACGTGATCGACCTGGGCAGCCTGCCGGACACGCCCTTCCCGCACTTGGCGGACAGCGTGCAGGCCCTCAAGGCGGCGGGCCACCGCGTCAGCGTCGACAGCCTGGTGGCCGAGGAGCTGCTGGCGGGCGCGCGCGCCGGTGCCGACTACCTGCTCAGCCTGCCGCCCGGGCTGCTGTGGATCGCCGACGAGCTGCCCGACGGCTGCACGCCGGTGCTGATCGGCCGCGAGCCGGGCGACGAGGCCGGGCTGCACGCCAGCATCCGTGAGCTGCAGCGGCGCGGCCAGCCCTTCCTGGCCGACCCCATCCTGGACCCGCTGCCCTTCGGCCTGGCGCGCTCGATCGTGCGCTACCAGCGCCTGCGCGACGCCTTCCCGGACGCACCGATCCTGATGGGGGTGGGCAACGTCACCGAGCTGACCGAGGCCGACACCAGCGGCGTCAACGCCCTGCTGCTGGGCTTGGCCGCCGAGCTGGACGTGGCCGCGATCCTCACCACCCAGGTCAGCGCCCACGCCCGCCGCGCGGTGCGCGAGGCCGACCTGGCCCGGCGGGTGATGCACGCCGCCGTGCAGCTGCAGACCCTGCCCAAGGGCCTGAGCGACGGCCTGATGACGGTGCACGCCAAGCGGCCCTGGCCCGACTCGCCCGAGGAGATTGCCGCCACCGCCGCGCAGGTGCGCGACCCCAACTTCCGCATCCAGGTGGCCGCCGACGGCCTGCACGTCTACAACCGCGACGGCCTGCGCCACGCCACCGACCCCTTCACGCTCTGGCCGCAGCTGGGCCTGGGCGACGACGCCGGCCACGCCTTCTACATGGGCGTGGAGCTGGCCCGCGCCGAGATCGCCTGGCAGCTGGGCAAGCGCTACGTGCAGGACCAGCCGCTGGGCTGGGGCGTGGCCACGTCAAGCCAGCCCGGCACCGCCGGCCGCTCCGACGCCGCTTGCGGCCCCCTGTCCGCCCCGCCGCCGGCGCCAACCACGCGCGTGCCGCGCCGGGCGGGCGCCGCACGCACGGCCAGCCGCCTCCAACCCACCCCGCCCCCGGCCACGGGAGGGCCGACCGATGACCGCCCCGAATGACGTGATCTACGAAACCCTCGTCACCACCGAGTCCCCGGACGGGGTGCTGCACATCGCGCCGATGGGCGTGCGCTACCGCAGCGCCCAGCGCGGCAACCAGGCCGTCGACCAGGTGGTCGTGATGCCCTTCCGCCCCTCCACCACGCTGGACAACCTGCTCGCCACCCGCCGCGCGGTGCTGAACATCGTCACCGACACGCGCCTCTTCGCCGGCTGCGTCACCGGCCGGCGCGAGTGGCCCAGCGTCGCCCTGGCGGGCGGGCGCGGGCGCCGCCTGTCTGTGGCGCTGCGCCACCTCGCGCTGGAACTCAGCGACGTCCAGGAGGACCCGCTCCGCCCGGTGCTGACGCTGGACGTCTGCGAGGACCTCACCCACGCGCCCTTCCCTGGCCTCAACCGGGCCCAGGCTGCGGTGATCGAGGGCGCGGTGCTGGTCAGCCGCCTGCACCTGCTGCCGCTGGCACGCATCGAGCAGGAGATGGCGATCGGCCAGACCGCCATCGACCGGACCGCCTCGGCCGCCGAGCACGAGGCATGGGGCTGGCTGTGCGAGGCGGTGGCCTACCACCGCGCGCACCAGAACGAGCCCCAGAACGACCATCAGAGCGATCGCCAGCAGGTGGCTGCATGAGGGTCACGACGCCCCCAGCGACATCGCCCCCCACCCTGCGCGCCCTGGTCAGCGTGCGCAACCTCGACGAAGCGCTGCAGGCAGCCCGTGCGGGCGTGGGCTTCATCGACCTGAAGGAGCCCTCGGACGGCGCGCTCGGCGGCCTGCCGGTGGCGGCGATCGGCCCGATCGTGCTGGCGCTGCGCCACGCTGCGCCCGCCACCCCCGTGAGCGCCACCATCGGCGACTGGCCGGCCGACGCGCTGGCGCTGATCGAGCGGCAGGTGGCCCGCGTGGCGGCGACGGGCGTGGACTTCGTCAAGGTCGGCATCGAGCCCGGCCCCGGCGCCGTGGCACTGGCCGAGGCGCTGGGCCGCCAGCGCCGCGCCGGCCTGCCGCTGGTGCCGGTGCTGATCGCCGACCGGGCCATCGACGATGCGCTGCTGGAGCGGGTGCTGGCCCAGGGCTTTGCCGCCGTGATGCTCGACACCGCCGACAAGCGCGGCGGCTCGCTGCTGCAGCGCCACGGCGACGCCCGGCTGGCCGAGGTGATCGCCCGCGTGCGCCAGGCCGGCAGCCTCATCGGCCTGGCCGGCGCCCTGCAGCTCGGCGACCTGCCGCGGCTGCGCCAGCTGGCGCCGGACTTTACCGGCTTCCGCTCGGCCGTCTGCGCCGGGGACCGCCGGCTCGGGCTGGATGCCGCCCGGCTGGCCGGGTTGCTCGGCGCGCTGTCTCAGCCCGCCACGCAAGCGGTGGCCGCCTGACGCGGCACTGCCGCAGTGGCAGCCAGACTCAGCGCCCCGCGCCCGCCGCGGCCTGCGCCGGCAGCGCCGCACGCTCGCCCGTCAGCAGCAGGCTGCGCAGGACCTCGGTCTGGTCCACGCTGAGCAGGTCGATCGGCACGCCGGCCCGGCGGGCCAGGCGGGCGAAGGCGGCGTCCAGCACCTCGTCGGCCACCAGCTGCTCCAGCGAGCGCCGTGGGTCCACGGCGCAGGCCTTCACCATCACCAGCCGCTCGGCGTTCAGCCGCTGCGCCAGCGCCAGCGCCATGCTGTCGCCGGTGACGCTCCAGTTGGTGGTGGCGTCGGCCTGGTCACGCAGGCGCTCCAGCGGCATCCACAGCGCCACGCCACCGCGGCGCAGCACCGGGGCGATGTCCGCCTCGCGCGCCACCCGCTGCAGCTGCGGCGCCAGGCCGTGCAGCAGGTAGCCGTTCTGCACCATCGCCAACACCGCCATGTTGTGCGCTGCCAGATCGTCCACGGCCCAGCGGGCCTGCAGCGCACGCACCTCGTCGGCCAGTGTGCCGCCGCCACAGACCAGCGCGATGCGCCCGCCCCCCAGCTGCGTGAGCAGCGCCAGCCACTGCGGCAGCGCGGCGTCGCTGCACAGGCTCCCACCGAGCTTGACCACCCACATCAGACGCGCTCCTTCTGGTTCTTCTTCTGCGCCTGGGCGAACAGCGCGGCCACCGCCACGCTGGGTGCACACAGCCTTGCCCCTCGCAAGAGCGCATCGTAGCGATCACCTCGGCCGATGGACGCCACATCTTGACCATAGTCAAGTTTAACCCCTTCGGCGGCACCGAACCGCTCCGGCAGGCGTTGCAGCAGGTCGGGCAGCAGGAAGGCCCCCGCCCCCGCCGCCACCACGGCGGCGCCGCGCAGGCCCAGCCGGTGGGCGTCCAGCACCCGGGCCAGCTCGGTGGCGATCAGCGCCAGCTGGGCCTCACGCCAGGTGCGGGCAAAGGCGAGCCAGTCGGCGTCGCTGGCATCGCGCACGTCGCAGCCCACCATGCGCGCCAGCCGGGCACGGGTGGCTGCGGGCGTCTTGGCGGCCCCATCCGCAGCGGGGTGCAGGTCGTGGTCAGGATCGAGCTCGCCGGTGAGGCGATAGACGTCCGCGGCGGTGGCGAAGAACTCGTTCATCACGTTCAGCGCCTGGCCCTGCAAGGCGATGCGCTGCACCAGCGCGCACAGCGGCGTGCGCACCACGCCCTGGTAGACCAGCTCGCCGCTGGCCAGGCGGTCGCGGTCACTCAGGCTGTGGCCGAGCAGCTCGCCGCCGTCGAAGGCGATCAGGTCGGTGGTGGTGCTGCCGATGTCGACCAGCAGCCCGCGGCCGTGGCGCTGCGCTACATGCTGCGCGGTGGCGCGCCAGTTGGCCGAGGCGATCTCCGGCCAGGCCGCGCCCGCCTGCACCGGCGCCACCCACTGCCCCGGCCCGGCGTACAGACGCACGCGGCCCGGCCACTGTGCCTCCAGCAGGGCGGCGATGCGCTGCACGCCGTCGGCCCGATCGGCGAACAGGTCGGTCATCTCGCCGGTCATCGTCACCGCATGCTGGGCATCCTGCGTCTGGGGCCAGCGTGCGCGCGCCTGCGCCAGGCCGTCCTCCAGGTGCTGCAGACCCTGCCAGAGCGGGCAGACCCACTGAGCAACGTCCTGCACCTGCCCATCGACGAGCAGGCAGGCTTTCAGGTGGGCGCCACCAACGTCCCAGCCGATCACGGCATCTGCTGCGGGCTCAGGCGATCGCATCGGCCGCCTCCGCCGCTACCGCCACCGCTACCGGGTCGGTGGATCGCAGCGCCAGGATCTCGCCCGCCACATGGCGCCCCAGCGCCTGCGACAGCCCCACGTAGGCGCAGCTCACCCGCGCGTTGACCTCGATGGCCACCGGCCCGGCCTGCGGGTGCCAGACCAGGTCGATGCCGACGAAGCCGCGCAGCCCGGGCAGGGCCCGCCAGGTGGCATCGGCCAGGGACTGCAGGCGCGGCCAGCGCGGATCGCTGCCGTCGGTGCAGAGGCGCTCGACGCCCTCGAAGGCCACCCGGCCGGCCGCATCCACGCCGATGTGCTGCCGGTTCAGGCTCAGCAGCTCGGCGCCGCGCTCACGACAGAGCAGCGACAGGCTGAGCGCCTCGCCCTCCACCCAGGGCTGCAGCGTCACTGCCTCGCCGGCGGCGCGGCGGCGCTGCGCCAGCGCCTCGGCCGCAGCGTGGTCCGCCAGCACCTGCGTGGCCACCGCACCAGCGCCATCGTCGGGCTTGACCACCCAGCGCCGCGCCTGCGCCGCCCACATAGCGTCGAAAGGCGTGGCCACGCCCTGCCCCGCCAGCGCCTCCAGCGTGCGGGACTTGAGGGACGAGGTGGCCAACGCCAACGCGCTGCTGCCCAGCCAGGCGCGTGGCCCGGCCGCCTGTCGCACCGCCGCCTCGCAGGCCGCCAGCAGCCCACCGCTCTCCGGCGCCACCACCCAGGCGGCGTCAAAACCGCGGGCCTGCGCCGCCAGGAAGGCCAGCAGGTCCTCGCCGGGTGCCGCCTGCAGGGCCCGCACGCGGGGGTCCTGCGACGCGACGACAGGCACTGCGGGCAGCGGCGCCGCGGCGCAGACGGCCACGCCGACCGATCGAACCACCGTCGGCGGCAGCGCCAGCAGGTCGTGCATCATCGCGTCGCGCATCGCCACACCCAGCGGCATCAGCTCGGCCTCGGCCGGGTCGCCCTGCAGGCCGCCCGCGCTGAGGAACTCCAGCACCAGCACCGATGCGCTCATTGCGCCTCTCCTTGACCGCCCTGACCGCCATGTCCGCCCTCTTCCCTGCGGTTCCCGTGATCCCCGTGCTCGACCTGATGCGCGGCCAGGTCGTGCGCGCCGTGCGCGGCGAGCGCCAGCACTACCCGCCGATGCACTCGCAGCTGCGCGCCGGCAGCGACCCGGTCGAGCTGGCTCGCGCCCTGTGCCACCACACCGGCAGCGACCGGCTCTACATCGCCGACCTGGACGCCCTGCTCGGCGGTGAAGCGCAGACCGATGTGCTGCGCCGGCTGATTGCCGCACTGCCCGGCGTGCGCCTCTGGCTCGATGCCGGCTGGGCCGATGCCGCCGCCGCCCACGCGCTCTGGGCCGAGCTCGGTGCCGCGGGCGAGGCGATCGACCCCGTCTACGCCAGCGAGGCGCTGCGCGACGCCGCCGCGCTGGCGGGCTGCTTCACCGCCGACGATGCGCTGGGCACCCGCGCGCTGCTCTCGCTGGACCGGCGCGCCGGCCAGCCGCTGGACCGTGCCGGCTGCTGGCAGCGCCCCGACCTCTGGCCACAGCGCGTCATCGTGATGACGCTGGAGCGCGTGGGCAGCGACGCCGGGCCGGACCTGCAGACCCTGCCGGCGCTGCACGGCCTGGCGCCACAGCGCCAGTTCATCGGCTCGGGCGGCATCCGCCACCCGGACGACCTGCGTGCCGCCGCCGGCACCGGCGCCACCGGCTGGCTGGTGGCCAGCGCGCTGCACGACGGCCGGCTGCCCGCACAGGCGCGGCCCTGAAGGAAGATCTGGGCGAAGACTCATGGTCGGCTCGTTACAGGTTTCGTGCCACGCCGGCGAGGACCGATCGGCCGGCCTGGCGCGACAGTCTGTGCCGCTGCGCGAGCGCCCGGGCCCCTGGGGCTGAACAGCCTGTCTCCCTGAAGGGCCCCGCTTACCCGGTCTGACCCGCCCGTGCCATGGCATGGCGTTTGCCTCCGCCAGGGGCCATGACCGATGACCGCACCGCGCCGGGCGCTGCCGACGCGCCCTGGACCTGCCCCTTCTGCCCCCTGCTCTGCGATGACCGCAGCGCAGCGGCCCCCGGCTGCCCGAAGGCCGAGGCCGGGTTGGCCGCTTCGACGGTCGCGGCTGGGCCAGCCGAGACCAGTGCCCGCCTGCACGGCCAGCCCGTGCCGCGCGAGCAGGCCCTGCGCGTGGCGGCCGAGTGGCTGCACGCCGCCCGTCAGCCGCTGCTGGCGGGCTGGGGGGCGGACGTGGCGGCGGCCCGGGCGCTCTACCCGCTGGCCAGCCGCGTCGGCGCGATCTCGGACGTCTGTGGCGGCGAGCCGCTGGCCCAGGCCCTGCGCGCCCAGCAGGACCGCGGCGGCTACACCGCCACGCTGGCGGAGGTGCGCCGCCACGCCGACCTGATCGTCTGCGTGGGCAGCTGGCCGGCCGAGCGCGCGCCGCGGCTGTTCGAGCGCCTGCTGGCCGGCCGCGACACGCCGCCCGCGATCGTCGTGCTCGGCGACGGGGTCGATCCGCCGCGCTCGATCACGGTCGACGGGCGGAGCACCGACATCGAATGGCTGGCCCCCGGCCTGGACGGGCCGGCCACCGCCGCGCTGCTGCACCTGGCGCTGACCCGGCCGCAGCGCTGCGCCGACGCGCAGCTGCGCGCGCTGGCCGAGCGCCTGCGCAGCGCCCGCTACGCCGTGCTGGTCTGGGAGCCAGGCCAGCTCGGCGCTCAGGCCGGGCTGGTGATCGAGCGGCTGCAGGGCCTGATCGGCCGGCTGAACCTCAGCGGCCGGGCCGCCGGCTTCCCGCTCGGTGGGGCGGGCGGCGCGGCCACAGCCCAGGCGGTGCACACCTGGCTATCGGGCCTGCCGTTGCGCACACGGGTGGGCCCGCGCGGTCTGGAGCACGACACGCTGCGCCTGGCCAGCGAGCGCCTGCTGGCCGACCGCGCGGTGGACCTGCTGCTGTGGGTGGGCACTTTCCCGGACCAGCGCCCGCCCGATGGCGACCGCCCGCGCATCCTGCTCGGCCCACCCGCGCTGGCCCATGCGCTGGGGCACGAGTCGGCCACCGTCTTCCTGCCGGTCGGCACGCCGGGCGTCGACCACGCCGGCCACCTGGTGCGCTGCGACAGCGTGGTGATGCTGCCGCTGCAGGCGCTGCGGCACTCGACCTTGCCGTCGGTGGCCGAGACGGTGAACGCGCTGCGGACCGAGCTGCAACGGCTCGATGGGGTGGAAGTGACAGAGGTGGCGGCATGACCTGGACCCTGCTGCGCGGCGGCTGGCTGCACGACCCGACGAACGGCATCGACGGCGAGGTGCGCGACCTGGCGATCCAGGGCGGCCGCATCGTCCCCTTGCCGGCCGAGCCGCCCGCCGAGGTGATCGACGCCAGCGGCTGCATCGTCATGGCCGGCGGCATCGACCTGCACAGCCACATCGGCGGCGGCAAGGTGAACCTGGCCCGGATGCTGCTGCCCGAAGATCACCGCGACCGCATGACGGGTGGCGCCAACCCCTGCACGCCGGGAGACAACCCGCTGGAGCTGATCTCCTGCGGCCACGCCACGCCCGGCACGCTGGCCACCGGCTACCGCTACGTGCAGATGGGCTACACGGCGGCCTTTGAGCCCGCGATGCTGGCGGCCAACGCCCGGCAGGCGCACATGGAGATGGGCGACACCCCCATCCTCGACCACGGCGCCTACGTGCTGCTGGGCAACGACGAGTATTTCCTCCAGCGCCTGGCCGAGGGCGCGCCGCCCGAGGAGATCCGCGACCTGATCGGCTGGACGCTGCATGCCAGCAAGGCCATGGGCATCAAGGTGGTCAACCCGGCCGGCATCTCGGCCTTCAAGTACCACCAGCGCCGGCTGGACGTGGACGAGTCGCACGTGCACTGGGGCGTCACGCCCCGGCAGGTGGTGCAGGCCCTGGCGCGCGGGCTGACCGACCTGGGCGTGCCGCACCCGCTGCACATCCACGGCAGCAACCTGGGCGTGGCCGGCAACATCGCCAGCACCCTGGCCACCATCGACGCCCTCGAAGGCCTGCCCGCCCACCTGACGCACGTGCAGTTCCACGCCTACGGCCGGGAAGGACCGAAGAAGTTCTCCTCGGCCGCGCTGCAGCTGGTGGAGGCGGTGAACGCGCGGCCGCAGCTGTCCATCGACGTCGGCCAGATCCTGTTCGGCCAGACGGTCACCGCCTCGGGCGACACGATGCGCCAGCACGCCAACGCCGGGCTGGCCAGCCCGCGCAAGTGGATCGGCGCGGACATCGAGTGCGAGGCCGGCTGCGGCGTGGTGCCCTTTCGCTACCAGGAAAAGAGTTACGTCAACGCGCTGCAGTGGGCCATCGGGCTGGAAATCTTCCTGTCGGTGCGCAACCCCTGGCAGGTGGTGCTGACCACCGACCACCCCAACGGCGCGCCCTTCACCAGCTACCCGCACCTGATCCGCCTGCTGATGGACCGCCCCTTCCGCGAGGAACAGCTCGCCCGCCTGCACCCCGACGTCGCCGCCAACTCGGCGCTCAAGGACCTCAAGCGCGAACTCACGCTGCAGGAGATCGCGGTGATGACCCGCGCCGCCCCGGCGAAGCTGCTGGGCCTGAGCGACCGCGGCCACCTGGGCCCGGGCGCGGCGGCGGACATCGCCGTCTACCGAGATGATCCGATCGACCGCGAGCGCATGTTCACCACGCCGGAGTGGGTCTTCAAGGACGGCCGCGTGGTGGCCCGCGCCGGGCGCATCACCGCCACGCCGGTGGGCGGCACGCACTTCGTGACGCCGCGCTTCGACGACGCGCGCGACACGGGCTTCGCCGCGGCGCTGCGCGAGCGCATGGCGCGCAACGGCTCGCTGCACCCGCAGCACCTGGAGATCGGCCACGACGAGCTCTGCGCCTGCTGCCGTGGCGGCCGGTTGCTGCCGACCGAATGCTTCGAAGGAGCCTCGACATGAGTGACGAGGCATTGATCCTGAATGGGATCGCGGTGGACGACACCTTTGCCGAAGCCTTCCCGATGAAGGCCACGCGCATCGTCGTCACCGCCCACCGCATGGAGTGGGCACGGCATGCGGGCGTGACGGCCACCGGCTTCGCCACCTCGGTGATCGCCTGCGGCTGCGAGGCCGGCATCGAGCGCGAACTGGGCCCCGACGAGACGCCCGACGGCCGCCCCGGCGTGGCGCTGCTGATCTTCGCGATGAGCGGCAAGGAGCTGGCCAAGCAGCTGGAGCGCCGCGTCGGCCAGTGCGTGCTGACCTGTCCCACCACCGCCGTGTACGCGGGCCTTCACGAAGGCGAAGCCATCGGCCTGGGCAAGAACCTGCGCTTCTTCGGCGACGGCTGGCAGACCAGCAAGGTGATCGGCGGGCGGCGCTACTGGCGCGCGCCGGTGATGGACGGCGAATTCATCGCGCAGGAAACCACCGCGGTGGTCAAGGGCGTGGGCGGCGGCAACCTGCTGCTGCTGGCGCGCGACACCGACGCCGCTCTGGACGCCGCCGAGGCCGCCGTCGCCGCGATGCGCCGCGTGCCCGACGTGGTGATGCCCTTCCCCGGCGGCGTGGTGCGCTCCGGCTCCAAGGTGGGCAGCAAGTACCCGGCGCTGATGGCCTCCACCAACGACGCCTTCTGCCCCACGCTGGTCGGCCTGGCGTTGAAGAGCGAGCTCGACGAGCGCATCGGCTGCGTGATGGAGATCGTCATCGACGGATTGACCGAGGCCGCCGTGGGCGAGGCGATGCGCGTGGGCATGAACGCCGTCATCGCACGCGGCGCCGACAGTGGCTTGATCCGCATCTCCGCCGGCAACTACGGCGGCAAGCTGGGGCCCTTCCACTTCCCGCTGCGGCGGTTGCTGGGCAGCACCGAAGGAGCGTCGGCATGAACGGCCATCGCCTGACCCTGCGCCAGCGCCTGCCGCTGCGGCTGGACCTGCGCGGCGTGCTGCCCGGCGCGCTGGCCGCGCTGGACCTCGCGGCGATCGAGCGCCTGCCGGTGGCCCACGGCCGCGAGTGGCTGCCGCTGGCCGAATGCTTCCACATCGAGGCCTTCGAGGCAGAAGAACCTGCCCTGCACCTCATCGGCGACCTCTCCCGCGTCGATCACCTCGGCTGGGGCTTGGCCGGCGGGGAGATCCTCGTCGACGGCCCCGTGGGCGACCACCTCGGCAGCACGATGCGCGCCGGCACGGTCCGCGTGCGCGGCTCGGCCGGCGACCTGGCCGGCGTGGAGATGGCCGGCGGCGAGCTGCACATCGAGGGCGACGCCGGCCACTTCGTCGCCAGCACCTTGCCGGGCAGCATGGACGGCCTGCGCGGCGGGCTGATCTGCATCCACGGCCGGGCGGGCGACCGGCTGGGCGACCGCATGCGCCGCGGCACGCTGATCGTCGGCGGGGACGTGGGCGACTTCGCCGCCTCCCGCCTGGTGGCCGGCAGCGTGCTGCTGGGCGGGGGCGCCGGCGCTCACCCCGGCTACGGCCAGCGCCGCGGTAGCCTGGTCTGGCTGCAGCCGGACGCGGCGCCCGCGCCACCCACCACCTTTGTGCCCGGCCAGGGCGACACCGCCGTGTTCTGGCAGCTCTTTGCCCGCGACCTGGCGGGCCTCGGAGCCCGCCACTTCGCCGGACAGGCCATCGCCGACGCGCTCGCCGCCCTGCCCGCCCGCCGCCCGCAGCGCTGGCGTGGCGACCTGGCGGTGGACGGCCAGGGTGAGTGGCTGCTGCCGCGCTGAACCCCTTCCTTCTTCTTCCCGACGACCTGTTTTCCCGGAGACCCGATGACCAGCCACCACCGCGCCCTGCCCTACACCTTCCACGCTGGCGAAGCCACCGTGCTGGCCGCCGAGGGCCAGTTCACCGACGCGATGCCCGAGATCCTGATCGGCCGCGTCGACGGCCCGGTCGGCCAAGCCTTTGCCAACATGATGGCGCAGAGCAAGGGCCACACCGCGATGTTCGCGATCCGCGCCTGCAACCAGCTGGTGCGCCCGGCCACGATCACCGTGCCGAAGGTGACGCTCAAGGACATGGCCAACATCGACCTCTTCGGCGGCGTGGTGCAGAGCGCCACCGCCGACGCGGTGCTGGACTGCGTGATCGAGGGCATCATCCCGCGGGACATGGTGGATGAGCTGTGCGTCGTCAGCCTGGTCTGGATCGACCCGCGCTGCGCCAAGGACCCGAACCTCGACAAGAAGGACATGTACCGCACCAACTACGAGGCCACCAAGCTGGCGCTGAAGCGCGCGCTGGCCAACGAGCCGACGATCGACGAGCTGATCGCCAACCGTGAGACGATCCGGCACGACATGAACGACTGGTCCTGACAAGGGCGCATGAACCGGCACCGGTTCCTGCAACCCTTGTCAGGGCGATGATTTGACTGCATGACTAGCCTTCAGGAACCCTTCGCGCTGCTCGACGACGCCAGCGCCAGCGACGCCGCACCGACCAGCCGGCTCTACACCGGCTTCGTGCGCGAGCACCGCTGCAGCGACCCGGCCGACCTGGATGCCACCTGGGCGGCGGTGCAGGCCGATCTCCGTGCGCCGGAACCCCTGCACGCCGTGCTGCTGGCCGACTACGAATGGGGCGCGCGGCTGATCGGCGCTGCGCACCGCCCGCCGCCGGCCGACGAGCCGGCCGCGCTGCGGGTGCTGATGTTCCGTCGGCTGCAGCGGCTGTCGGCCGAGGCGGTGACCGCCTGGCTGGCCGGGCAGGACGACGGCGCCCCGGCCGGCACGCTGGGCCTGACGCCGAGCGTGGACGACGCGGCCTTCGATGCGGCCATCGCCGCCATCCACGCCGCCATCGCCGATGGCGAGACCTACCAGGTCAACTACACCTACCGCCTCGACGGCCACGTCTGGGGCGAGCCGCTGGCGCTGTACCGCCGGCTGCGCGAGCGCCAGCCGGTGCCCTACGGTGCGCTGATCGCCCTGCCCGCGCGCGCCGACGACGCGCGGCGCTGGGTGCTGAGCCGCTCGCCGGAGCTCTTCCTGCGCCACGAGGCCGGCGTCGTCACCGCCCGGCCGATGAAGGGCACCGCGCGGCGCGTGGCCGGAGACCCGCTGGGCGACAGCGAAACCGCCCGCGAGCTGGCCGGCGACATCAAGAACCGGGCCGAGAACCTGATGATCGTCGACCTGCTGCGCAATGACCTGGGCCGCATCGCGCAAATCGGCTCGGTCCAGGTACCCCAGCTCTTCGAGATCGAGCCCTACGCCACCGTCTTCCAGATGACCTCCACCGTGATGGCCCGGCTGCAGCCGGCGGTGGACCTGCCCGCGCTGCTGCGCGCCACCTTCCCCTGCGGCTCGATCACCGGCGCGCCCAAGCGGCACACGATGCACTGGATCGAGCGGCTGGAGTCCACCCCGCGCGGCCTGTACTGCGGCGCGATCGGATGGGCGGACGCAGCCGCGGACCTCAGCCAGCGCTGCGAGGACTTCTGCCTCAACGTCGCCATCCGCACCCTGACGCTGGGCGAGCCGAACCACGACCTGCACCCTGGCCTGCGCCCCCTGCGGCTGGGCGTGGGCGCCGGCATCGTGATGGACAGCGTGGCCGCCGACGAACGCGCCGAATGCCGGCTGAAGGCGCGCTTCCTCACCGCGCTGGACCCGGGCTTCGAGCTGTTCGAGACGATGCGCGGCGAGCCTCACTACGGCATCGCCCTGCTGGATGAACACCTGGCCCGGCTCGCGCGCAGTGCGCAGGAATTGGGCTTTGCCTTCGATGCGGAGGCCGCCCGCGCCCTCCTGGACGAAGCCACGCAGGCACTGACCGGCCCGACCCGGCTGCGCCTGGCGCTGGCGCACGACGGCCAGCTCAACCTGCGCCAGGCGCCGTTGGCCCCACTGCCCGCCGAGCGCGACGGCGCGTACGACGGTGGACACGGCGCGCCGGTGCGGCTGATCGTCTCGCCGCAGCGCCTGCCCGATGCCGCACCGCTGGCGGCCTTCAAGACCACGCTGCGCGCGCACTACGATGCGGGCGTCACGGCCGCGGAGGCGCAGGGCGCCTTCGACAGCCTGTTCTTCACGCGCGACGGCCGGCTGGTGGAGGGCGGGCGCAGCAGCGTCTTCCTGCGCCTGGACGGCCGCTGGTGGACCCCGCCGGTGAGCGACGGCGCCCTGCCTGGCGTGATGCGCGCCCAGCTGCTGGCCGACCCGCTCGTGGCGGCCGGCGAGCGCAGCCTGACCCTGGCCGACCTGCGGCGCGCCGAGGCGATCTGGGTCAGCAACGCCCTGCGCGGCGTGCTGCGCGCCGAACTGGCCCCGGGTCTACTTGCAGACCCGCTGGTGGCCGAGACCGCGATCCAGGCGAACTGAACCCGCAGCACGAGCCGCCCATGCAGCTGGCCCTGTTCGACCTGGACCACACGCTGATCCCCTTCGACAGCGGCATGGCCTGGACCGAGTGGCTGGCCGCCCGGGGCGTGCTACCGGCCGACGCCCCGCAGCGCCACCTGGACTGCTGCCGCGAGTACGTCGCCGGTCGGCAAGACATCTGCGGCCTGCACCGCGCCACCGTCGCACCGATCGCCCACCTCGACCCGGTGGAGCTGGAGCGGCTGGCGCAGGGCTTTGCCGCGGCGATGTTGCCTCGGCTGCCCGCCGCCTCGCATGCCCTGGTGGCCCGCCACCACCGCGCCGGGCATCGTTGCGTGCTGGTCACCGCGACCACCCGCTTCATCGGCGAAGTCTTCGCCAGCCTGTTCGGGCTGCATGACCTGATTGCCACCGAATCGGCGCGCGACGACGCCGGCCACCTCACCGGCGAGATCGTCGGCGACCCCTGCTGGGGCCCGCACAAGATTGCCCACGTGGAAGGCTGGCTGGCCCGGCAGGCCGCCCCGCGACTGGCCGACTGCGCCTTCAGCGCCTTCTACAGCGACGCCGCCAGCGACCTGCCGCTGCTGCAGGCCGTGCAGCAGCCGGTGGCGGTGCGGCCGGACGAGCGGCTGCGCGGCGAGGCGCTGGCACGCGGCTGGCAAATCCTCCACGCCTGACGGGACTCCACGCCCCCTCACCGGGGCCCCGTGCCCTCTCAGGTCAATTGCCTGCTGACCTACACTCGCCGACTGGGCGAAAGTGAAAAATCAACAACGGGGTGTGGTCCATGACGGACCCGTTCAAAGTCATGCAAGGGCCGAGCACGGTCCGCTGGGTTCTGCTCAATCTGCTGCTGGCGCTGGCCTACTATCTGGCGGCCCGGGCCGGCATGGCGACGTCCATCGGGCCGTCGAGCGTCACCGCGATCTGGCCGCCCTCCGGGCTGGCGCTGGGAGCCCTGCTGCTCTGGTCCTGGCGGGCGCTGCCTGGGCTCTTTGCCGGGGCGTTCCTGCTGAACTGGCTGGGTTTCCTGTGGCCCGCATTGGGCTCACACACGCCTGCCCTGCTGGGTGCGCTGCTGCTTTCGATCTCCTCGATGGCGCAGGCCGGTCTCGCAGCCGGGTTGCTGCATGGGCTGCCCGAGCGGTTGGAGGAGGCGCCAACGCAGCAGACACTGTGGTTCACGTTGTGCGTCGCCTTGAGCTGCCTGGTGGCGCCTACGCTGGGCAGCGCCTACCTGCAGTGGGCAGGCCTGCTGCCTGCGGAGGACCTGACCTACAGCTGGCTGGTGTGGTGGACGGGGGACTGTGCCGGCATGCTGGTGGTGACGCCGCTGCTGCTGGTGTGGCTGCACGGCGCCATCCGCCGCGACCCGATCGCCAGCCTGACGTTCCCGATCGTGAGCATCGGGCTCGGGCTCACGCTGATCACCACGGCCATCGTCGGCTACCTGGAGCGCGACTCGCGCATCAGCCAGTTCCGCGCCCAGAGCCGGGAGCTGGCGGCGGCGCTGCAGCACGAGCTGGACTTCACGCAGCGTGACCTGGAGGTGCTGGCCGCGCTGCACCAGCGCACGCAGGTCTCGCTGGAGGAGTTCCGCCGGCTCGCCAGTTCGATGCATGAGCGCAGCCCCTGGCAGCACAACCTGAGCTGGCTGCCGCGGCTCGATGGCGGCGGCGAACCACGCTTCGGGCGGCTGTGGACGGTGCCGCTGGAGGGGCTGGACACGGTCGGCCAGCGGCAGGAGGCGGACGATCCGCTGGTGCTGCCGGCGTTGGCTTCGGCCGCGCAGCACGGGCGCATCAGTGCCACCGGCCTGCTCACCGGGCTGGACGGGCAGTGGCTGACGCTGCGGCTGTACGGACCGGTGGTCGATGCAGCCACGGCCCAGCCGACACAGCCTGCCACGCCGCACGAGCCGGCTCGGGTGCGTGGCCTCGTGTCCGTGACACTGGATCTCGCCACCCTGCTTCGCAGTGGCGACATGGCCGCGCAGCACCGCTTGCTGAACCTGCAATGGACCGAGGAGCCGGCCGACAGCATCACGCAGAGCGCGTCGCCAACGACGATCGTGGGCATCCAGACCCAGGGCGGGCATGTCAGCGGCCTGACGGTGTCGGAGCGCTGGTCGGCACAGCGGGTCGAGGAGCGCCTGCTGCTCCGGGTGGCCGATCACAACTGGCGCCTGGTGACCCGCCCGCAGGGCATGGACCGGTGGATCACGCCCAGCATGTTGCAGGTGGGCGTGTTCGGCAGCGGCCTGGCCTTCACGGCCCTGCTGGCCGGTATCTCGGTGCTGCGCCGCCGCCGCGACCTGGACCAGGCCGGCGAGCACGAGCGCCTGACCCGCGAGGTGGCCGAACGCACCCAGGCGCTGTCGGACAGCAATGCGCGCCTGAACGCGGAACTGCGTGAGCGCGGGCTGCTCGACGCCGCGCTGCGCGAGGCACGCGAACGGGCCGAGGCGGCCAACCAGGCCAAATCGATGTTCCTGGCCAACATGAGCCACGAGATCCGCACGCCACTGAACGCGGTCATCGGCTATGCGCAGCTGCTGCGCGAGGACACCCGGCTGCCCGAGCAGGCGCGCGAGCGCATCCTGGCCATCGATGGTGCCGGGCGCCGCCTGCTGCAGCTGATCAACGACGTGCTGGACCTGTCCAAGATCGAGGCGGGCAATCTCAGTCTGAACCCCGAGGCCTTCGAGCTCGGGCGTGAGCTGCAGGACCTGGCGCGCCTGATGCGCCAGCGCGCCGAGTCCAAGGGGCTGCAGCTGGACCTGCTGCTGGAACTGCCCCAGCCCTGCTGGGTACAGGCCGACCGCCAGAAGCTCGGCCAGGTGCTGCTGAACCTGCTGGGCAATGCCATCAAGTTCACGCCGCAAGGCCGGGTGCGGCTGCGCGCCGGCCTCGGCAAGGCGGGTTGGGTGGCCGAGATCGAGGACAGCGGGCCCGGCCTGACGCGCGAGGAGCAGGCCGAGCTCTTCGAGCCCTTCCGCCAGGGCGCCTCCGGGCGGGCCCAGGGTGGCACCGGCCTGGGGCTGGCGCTGTCGCGCCGCCTGGCCGACGCCATGGGGGGCACGCTGACGCTGGACAGCACGCCCGGCCAGGGCACCCGGGTGCGCCTGACGCTGCCGCTGGTGCACATCGAGGCGCCCGCGGATGCCGCGTCCCCCCAGGCACCGCGCCTGCGCCTGCTGCCGCGCGAGGGCACGCCCGCCTGCCGCCTGCTGGTGGTGGAGGACGACCCCGCCAGCCGCGACATCCTCGTGCAGACCCTCACGGCGCTGGGGGCCCAGGTGCTGCAGGCCGGCCAGGGCGAGGAGGCGCTGGCACAGATGGAACGGCTGGCGCAGGCAGAGCAACAGCCGGTCGACCTGGTGTTCACCGACATCCGCATGCCGGTGCTCGACGGGCTGGGCCTGCTGCGCCAGATCCGCCAGCGCTGGGGCCATGCGCTGCCGGTGGTGGCGGTGTCGGCCTCCAGCCTGGAGCACGAGCGGCGCTTCTACGTCGGCGAGGGCTTCCAGGACTTCGTCGGCAAGCCGTACGACCTGCAGGAGATCTACCGCCTGCTGCAGCACCACCTGCCCGGGCGCTGGGTGGAGGCCGAGGCCGCCCCCGCCGAGGCCGGGGCGGCAGTCCCCGGTGCTGCGGTACCCGCGTTCCGCTCGCCCGACCTGACCGCGACCCTGCAGCGACTCGCCGCCGCCGCCCGCGAGGGCGACGTGGCCGCGGTGCGCCAGGCGATGCAGGCCCTGCAAGCGCTGCAGGCCGCCCAGCCCCCGGCGACGGCCGGCCTGGACAGTGACACCGCACAGCGCCTGGCGCAGGCGGTGCGGCACTACGATTTCGACACCCTGGCAGCGCTGGTCGACCAGTGCCTTGCCGCCCCCGTCCCTGGAGCCGTGCCATGACCTTGCCGCCCGACCTGCTCATCGTCGACGACACGCCGCAGAACATCGACGTGCTCAGCGAGTGCCTGGCCGGGCTGCAGGCGCGCATCCGCGCGGCCACCACGGGCGAGAAGGCGCTGGAGCTGGCGCACCGCCAGCCGCCCGACCTGATCCTGCTCGACGTGATGATGCCGGGCATCGACGGCTTCGAGACCTGCCGCCGCCTGAAGGCGGATCCCGCCACCGCCGAGGTACCGGTGATCTTCGTCACCGCCCGGCACGACGACGTCGCCGAGGGCTTCCGCGCCGGCGGCGTGGACTACCTCACCAAGCCGATCCAACCCGACGAGGTGCGCGTGCGGGTCCACCACCAGCTGGAGCGCCGCGCCCTGCTGCGCGAGCTGCAGGCGCTCAACCGCCAGCTGGAGGACAAGGTGCGCGAGCGCACCGCCGAGCTCACGCTCGCCAACCACCAGCTTCGCCAGGAGGTCAACGAGCGCCGCTACATGCAGGACCGCCTGAACTACCTGGCCACGCACGACTTCGTGACCCGGCTCTACAACCGCAATGCGCTGGACGCCCACGTCAGCGAGCTGCTCGCGCGCGTGCAGCGCGAGCGGGTGCAGGCGGTGTTCCTGCTCATCGACGTCGACCAGTTCCGCCTCGTCAACGAGAGCTGCGGCTGCATCGCCGGCGACGAGCTGCTGCGCAGCCTGGCCGACTGCCTGGCCGGCGCGCTCGGGCCGCGCGATTTCTTCGCCCGCCTGGGCGGCGACAAGTTCGGCATCGTCAGCGAGGAGCAGCTGGCCGAGCAGAGCCTGGCGCTGGCTCGCCGCCTGCACGCCCACCTGGCGCCGTTCCGCTTCGAATGGGAGCAGCGCAGCTTCAGCCTCAGCGCCACCATCGGCGTGGTGCCGCTGGACGAGGACATCGTCTCCTTCGAGCAGCTCATGCTGCGCGCCGACGAGACCGTCTACCTCGCCAAGCAGGAGGGCCACGGCTGCAGCCGCCTGTGGCGCACCCATGGCCTGGGCGTGGAGGACCACCGCGAGTCGATCAACTGGCCGCTGGTGTTGCTGGACGCCCTCAAGCAGCAGCATTTCCAGGTCCATGTGCAACGGCTGCAACGGTTGCAGCCGCCGGCCCCCGGCCAGCCGGGCCAGGGCCTGCGGCTGGAAACCCTGCTGCGACTGTGGGACCCGCAGCGCCAGCAGATGGTGCTGCCCGGCGCCTTCATCCCGCCGGCCGAGCGCTTCCACGTCGTGCAGGAGCTGGACCGCTGGATGCTGCGCGAGGTGCTGCGCTTTCTCGGCCACCACCGTGACCTGCATGGCCTCATCGAGCAGATCAACCTCAACCTCTCGGCCGTCACCCTGCGTGAGCCCGGCCTGGCCGAGGAAGTGCTGGCCCTGCTCGACACCCACGCGGTGCCGCCCCGCATCCTGTGCTTCGAGCTCACCGAGACCGAGGCCATCGTCAACGTCGCGGTGGCGCGTGGGTTCATGCGCACCCTCAGCGATCGGGGCTGCCGCTTCGTGCTGGATGACTTCGGCAGCGGCTTCGCCTCCTTCGCCTACCTGCGCGAGCTGCCCTTCGACGCCATCAAGATCGACGGCCAGTTCGTGCGCGACATGGACCGCGACTCCACCCACGCCACCCTGGTGCGCTCGATGGTCGACATGGCCCACCAGCTCGGCAAGCCGGTGGTGGCCGAGTGGGTCGAGAACCAGGACGTGGCCGACCTGCTGGCCGCCCAGGGCGTCGAGTGGGCCCAGGGCTTCCACTTCCACCGGCCCGAGCCGGTCACCGCCGAGCGCATCCGCCAGTGGCACGGCTGACCTGACGCACCTGACGTGCGCGCGAGTGCCGGTGCGGGTGGGTTCCCGGTGCGCCCAGGGCTACCAGCGCCGCCCGCGCAACTGCAGCAGCCGCTGCTCCAGCGCCTTGGTCGCCTGCTCGGGCGGGGTCGTGCCGGCCAGCACCTCATGCCCGGCCTGCCAGACGGCGCTGCTGACGGCGTCGTACTTCGGGCCGGTCACCGTGGCGGGCCGCGGCGTGGCCGTCTGCAACACCGGGTAGAGGCTGCCGAAGAAGGGCACCGCAGCCAGCACCTGCGGGTCCCGGTACAGGGCTGGCTGCGTGGGCAGGTAGGCACCGCGGATCGCGCGCTCCTTCTGCACCTCGTGGCTGGTCAGGTGCATCACCAGCGCCGCCGCCTCGCGCGGGTGGCGCGAGTAGCGGCTCACCGCCAGTTGCCAACCGCCCAGCGCCGCGGCGCCGTGGGTTGCGCCCTCGCCACGCGGCAGCACCTGCACCCCCACCTTGCCCGCCACCGCGCTGCCCGGGGCCTGCAGCAGTGCCCAGGCGTAGGGCCAGTTGCGCATGAACAGCGCGTTGCCGTTCTGGAACAGCCGCCGGCTGTCCTCCTCGGCATGGTTCAGCACCCCGGCCGGGCTGATGCGCCCCACCCAGGATGCCGCCATGCGCAGCGCCTGCTGGGCCCGCGGGTTGTGGACCGACACCCGCCCATCGTCCTCGACGATGCGCCCGCCGCCGTGGCTGGCCACCCACTCCAGCAGGTTGCAGGTCAGGCCCTCATAGGCCCGCCCCTGGAACAGCCAGCCCTGCATGCCCGGCCGCCCGGCGCGCCGCTCCGCGTCCTGGATCCTCGCCGCCGTGGCCGCCAGCGCCTCCCAGGTGGCCGGCGGCTGCTCGTCGTACTTCTCAAGCAGGTCGCGCCGGTAGTAGAGCAGCCCGGCGTCGGCATACCAGGGCATCGCGAGCAGGCGGTTGCCATCCCGGTCGATCGCCAGCTGCGAGGCAAAGTGCGCCTGCTCCGCCCCACCGCTGTAGGGCCGCAGGTCCTGCAGGTGCGCCTTCACCAGCCCGGGCCAGACCACATCGATGGTGATCACATCCAGGTCCGGGCTGCGCGCCGAGAGGATCTGTCGCAGCAGCGCCAGCAGGTCGGTGGACGACTGCGGCGTGGTGAAGAAGCGCACCGTGTGGCCCGTGCGCGCCGCCCAGGCTTGCGCCGCCGCCTTGCAGAACTCGAAGTCCCGCCCCACCGTGCCGCAGGACAGCGTCAGCGTCACCGCCTGCGCCGCCCCGGCGGCCAGTCCCAGCAGCCCGGCCACCATGCCCTGCGCCACCCTGCGTCTCATCATGTGCGCCCCGCTTTCTGTTGATGGCGGGATTTTGCATTTTCGGCAACCCCTGCGGCCGCCCCGCACCGCAACAGCCACCACCGGTGCGGCGGTGGTCACGGTGTCATCGTTGGATTGGCAGCACGGCTCGAAGTTCTCCGGGTGCGGAGCCGCTTCACTTGCGGTTCGCTGCCGGCACCACGCCGGCCAGGCTTTCACTGCCGGCGGCGTCCTCGATCGCCATGTGCATCTGGGCCACCGCCTCGGGCTCGCCCTTGATCGCAAAGGTATCGTGCTCGCAGTGTGGGCAGTGCGCGGCGAACGCCGCCTCGATGCCCCTCATGCCCGAGATGTCGATGGGCTGCAGCTCGGTGAGCTCGGCCTGGCAGTGGTTGCACTTGACGTACTTCGGTCGCAGCGACAACTGCCGCTCGATGGCGGCCTGTTTGCGTTGCTCGGGGGTACCGCGGAGTCTGGCTTGGCCCATGCGCCGATTGTCCCTCACCCGCCGGCCCGCCCGAGCGTCAGGCGGATGCCTCGATGACCGGAGCGTCCCAGTGCTGTTCGAAGGAACGCAGGCGGCCCATCTCGAACAGCAGCAGGCCCACCATGCCGAGGCTACCCAGCTGCGCCAGCATCACGCCCACGACGAAGGGGACGATGCCGATCCGGTCAGAGCGGGGCCCGTAGGCCGCCAGCAACGGGCCGGCCGCAAGGCTGACCAGCCAGAACAGCAGTCCGACGTAGAGCAGGAAGGCACCGACGCCGCGCAGCAGGCGCAGCCCGCGCCCGGCATGGGGCAGCGCCAGGGTGCCCGACCAGCGAAGCACGAGATACACCCGGTACAGGGCGAGCGCGACGAACAGCATCGGCACCGCCGCGTTCAGCCACCGGAACCAGTTCCCGCCGGTGGCCAGGCTGACCCAGCTGGACGAGGCGATGCCGATGGGCAGCACGACGCTGAGGACCGTGCCCGCGTAGGCGATGCGCAGGGGCCAGGAGGCGACGCGCCCGGGCGGCGCGGCGAAGACCGACCCGTGCCCACCCCGGGGTGACATCGAAGACGACGGCCATGCAGACGGTGGCAGCACCGAGGAGGGGGGCCCCGACAAATCCGCCTGATCGGGCGGATCGCCCGGATGGGGGGAATGCGGTGGGTGCGCAGCCGAGGGCACCGGAGGCGCTGCCGCCGATGCGCGGGGTCGCGCCAGCGCCCGGGCAGCCTCGGTGGACTGCTGCTCGCGCTTCTTGCGCAGCGCACCCAGCACCTTGGCGTAGATGGCCCCGCAGGCGGGGCAGGCCGTCTGCTCGGTCAGGGTCTCGAATTGAGCCACAGCCCCGCACTTCAGGCAGGTGACCTCTTTCATGCTGCACTCCCACGCTGGGAACCTGGGGGCAATTTACTCCGAACCAGCGGCTCGGGAAGCAGTGGCAGCAGGGATCGGCGGGGATCAGCGGGGATGGTGCGGCTGCGGCGCCACGCTGGCCGGGTCAGCTCACTCGGCGTCGGCGGGCAGCAGGCGCGTCACGACGTTGCCCGGCAGCGGCGTGGGCAACGCGCCGTCGGCCTTGCCGGCGAACTTCCAGCCCTGGGGCAGCTTGACGAAGACGAAGTTCGTCGGCGGGTCGATGAAGACGGTGTAGTCGGCGACGGCCGGAGCGGCGGCCGGCGTGGCGGCCACCACGGGAGCGGCGTAGGCCAGGAAGGCGGCAAAGAGCGGGGCCGACAGCAGGGCGGCAAAGGTGTAGGTGCGGTGCATGGGATCCTCCGATGGGTGGCGCATCGGTGGCTGCGGTGGCGGCCACCAAGCGCAACGGCGACCAGATGTGGTCGCCGTGACGGGACGGAGTATCTCATGACCAAGGGAAAACCCTAGACCAGCATCTCACGTTTTTTCCATTTCCAGCCTGACCTCACTGCTCCAGCCGCAGGATCTCCAGCTGCTCGGGCACGGTCTGGAAGGTGCCGGCACCCGCCGGCATCTGCATCAGGGGCAGGCCGGTCTTGGCATCGAGCAGCCACACGCTGGGGTAGACCAGCAGGCGGGCGCGCTGGTCGCCGATGGCGCGCTGGAACTCGGCATAGGGGCCGTGGGCACCCTCGGTGCGCAGCACCAGCTGGCGCTCCAGCACGCTGAGCTGGCTGCGCAGGTCGACCAGCAGGTACTGGGCGCGAAAGTGCGGCAGCAGCTCGGCCGCGTGCGCGGCCAGGAAGGCCTCGTAGCGGCGGCAGTAGGGGCAGTCGCCGGCGCCGAGGTAGACGTACAGGTGCCGGCCCTCGCGGCGCGCGCGCTGCTGGGCGCCGCGCAGGTCGAACTCCCAGGGCGCCGGTTGGCCGTTGGGGCCGGGCGTACCGATGCGTGGCTCCACCACCACGGCCTCGTAGGCGGCGGGCAGGCCGGCAGCGGCCCGGGTGCCCCAGAGCGCAAACGGCCCGGCCGCGGCGAGCTGCAGCCAGCGTCGGCGGTGGATGCGCCGACGGGTGATGCGCGGCAGGGGGTGCCGCGCGATGGGTGACCCGTCGGTGCTCACGACGCTGCCGCCCCGGGCTGCCCCGTCAAATCGAGTGCCCCACGGAAGCGCCCTTCCTTGCTGTCCTCCACCTCGGCGGTGAGCCGGCCCTCGGCACGCCCGTCCGCCGAGCGGCGCGGCAGGAAGTGGAAGCGCCAGCTGGGGTTCTCGCTGAGCGAGAAGTCGCCCTCGGCGTCGAACAGGCGCTCGCCGTCGTAGCGCACCCGGATCGAGCGCACGAAGTGCGGCGGGATGAACATCACCGTGACCTGGTTCAACTCGAACCCGGTGTCATTGGGGTGCACCACGCTGACCTCGGCCGGGGTGGGCTGGCCGGCAGGGCGCAGGCCCTCGGGCAGCCGCAAGCGCGTCTGGCCGATCAGGTGCTGCGTCTCGCGGTTGGGCGGGGCGCTGCAGCCGCCGGAGACCTTCACGTAACGTGAGGCGAGGTGCAGGCTGCCGTCGCTGAGCTCGCTGATCACGCGCATGTGGCCATACTCGTCCACGCGCAGGCGGGTCTCGAAGTCCGCCTGGCCGAGCGCGGGTGTCAGGTCGAGCGTGGCGGCCAACGGCGAGGGGTTCTTGTCCACCAGCAGGGTCAGGCGGCGCACGAAGCGATCGGGCGCCTGCGGCAGCCGCGAGACGATCTTCACCGGCACCGAAGCGCCATAGGCCGCCCGCAGCGGCACGATGAGCTGAACCTGGCTGGCCGCACCGGTGGCGAGCGGCCGCCCGCCGAACAGCCGCTCACGCAGGCGCTCCCATTCGGGCGAGCTGCCGTCGTGGTCGATCTGGCTGGGCAGGCCGCCCGGCGCTGCAGCGGCCCGGGGCGCCCAGGGCGAACAGGCCAGCAGGGCAGCAGCGGCCAACAGGCGGCGGCGGTCCGGGTGCACGGTGTCGGCACCCGCGAGGGGCGGGGTCATGGGCCCTCCTTGTCCGGGCGGCGCAGCATGTCGCGCTCATGGCGCAGGAACACGATCGAGGCATTGCGCCGGTGGATGGTGTCGTATTGGTCCCAGCCGGCAAAGGCGGGCAGCTCGGTGGCGTCGGCCACCTCGCTGAGCGGCGTGCCGGCCGCCAGCAGCGCGGCGGTGCGGGCCTCCAGCGCGTCGAGGTAGGCCGCGATGCGGCCGATCAGCGCCGCGGGTGCAAGCGGCCCGTGGCCGGGCACGATGCGCTGGAGCGGCAGCCCGCGCAGGGCGGCCAGCGCCGCGCGCCAGCCGGCGAAGTCGGCGTCCTGCACGTCGGGGATGGTGTCGGCATCGAGCAGGCCACCGGCGAAGAGCGTGCCGCTGGGCCCGTCGAGCAGGGCCACGTCGCCCGGGCCGCTGGAGTGGGCCTGGGGGCCGAAGGTCAGCAGCTGCAGCGGCCGGCCAATGGCCTCGGCCAGCACCAGGCTGCCGGCCTCGATGGGTTCGTCGGGCTGCACCACCCGGCTGCCCTGCATCTCATCGGCACCGAGCACGCGCTGCAGCGTCTTCAGGCAGCCCTCGCAGCGCGCACGCATCAGCGACGCCGCGGCGGGGTGCATCGCCACCGGCACACCGGCTTCCTGGAAGGCCGCGGCACCGAAGACGAACTCCTGCCGCACGTGGGTGAGCAGCAGGCGCCGCACGGGCTGCGAGGACACGCGCCGCGCCGCCGCCAGCAGGGCCTGGCCGTGGCGCCAGGACACGCCGCTGTCGATGACCAGCGCGCCGCGCTCGCCGACGATGACGCCAGCGTTGCCGATGCGCCCGCGGTTGGCCGGGTCGACCTCGCCCGGGCGGCCGCGCGCCATCCAGACGCCCGGGGCAACGGGCTGCAGATCGACCTCATCGGGCACCGGTGCTGATGACGATGACGATGACGATGACGATGGCGCCGCCGACGCCGCGGCCCCGCCCACCAGCGCCACGCTGCCGCAGCCGCCCAGGACGCCCGCGGCCATACATGCACCCACGCCCGCACCCGCCGCGGCGAGCCAACGGCGGCGGCCCGGCTGCAGGACGCGGCCCGCTGGGAAGCAATCCGCTGCGGCAGTCACGCCTAGCGGCCCTCAGCCAGCTTTTTCAGGTTGGCCAGCCCGCTCTGGTAGACGCCGGTCACGGCACGCACCGCGGCCTCGTCGTTCTGGTCCGGTGGCGGGTCGTTGTTCGGAAAACCGCGGTAGAAGGCACCGCGCCACTCGACCTGGCTCTTGCTGGCGTCGCCGGTCACGCGGATCGTCGAGGTGTAGTTGGTCACCGGCAGCGCGCCGCCGTTCTTGGCGCGGTAGCTGTACTTCATTTGCGCGGCGTCGTAGGACTCCAGCGTCTCGACCAGCTCGCCGCCGCCCTTGATCTTCACCAGCCGCACCGAGCCGACCTCGTTGCCCTTGTCGGCCGGGCTGTCCACGACGGCGGGGTGCCAGTCCTTCAGCGCCGCATAGGAGGCGATCAGCGACCAGACCTTGGCGGCCGGGGCATCGATGGCGATGGTCTCGACCGCCTTCTGGCGCGTCGGGCCGTGGGCGGCGACGGGGGGTGCGAAGGTCGCCAACGCGACCGCCGTGGCCGCGACCAGGGCACCGGCTGCCAACGGGAAAAGTGGGAGGGTTCGTCGTCTCATGCTGCTCCTCATGGGGTCGGGGAAATCAGGGGGGCCGCGATGAAGGCGCCGAAGCCGCGCGGGTTGCGCCCCACGGGAATGTCGGCCAGGCGCCGCCCGCTGGCGGCGTCGAGCACGCTGACGCTGTCGTCCATCCAGTTGACGACGTAGACCCACTCGCCGTGCGCCGCGACGCCCTCGGGGTAGCCGAAGCCCTCCAGCGTCGTGCGCAACGCCAGCGTCTGTGCATCGAACACGCTCACCGAGTCGGCGTGCTGGTTGGTGACGTAGAGCAGCCGCCCGCCGTCGGCCAGCGCGGCACCGTAGGGCGCTCGGCCGGTGGGCCGGGTGGCGATGACGCGGCGGCTGGCGGTGTCGATCACGCTCAGGTCGTCGCTCTCGACGTTGAGCACGTACAGGCGCTGGCGCGGCGTGTCCAGCAGCAGGGCAAAGGGATGCGTGCCCACGCCGATGCGCGCCAGCACCGCCTGCGTGGCCACGTCGACCAGCGCGACACGGTCCTCGTCGCGCTCGGCCACCCAGGCGGCAGAGCCATCCGGCAGCGCCGCCACACCGGCGGGCGCGCGGCCCAGCGGCACCTGGGCGATCTGGGCCCGGCCGGCCGTGTCGTAGACGCGCAGGCGCTGGCCGAACCAGTCGGCCACGAAGAGCCGCCGGCCATCGGCGCTGGCGTCCAGCCCCACCGCGCCCTGCCCGGCCGCAAAGCTGCCCCGCGGCTGCTGCGTGAGCATGTCGATCACCGTGACAGTGTGTGCCGCGGCGTTCGCCACGTAGACCTCGCCCCGCGCGCCGGCCGCCACCACGCCGGCGGGGGAGGCGCCCACCGCCGCCGTGGCCACCACGCGCTGGGCGGCCAGGTCGATCACGCTGACGTCGTGGCTGCCCTGGTTGGTGATGTAGGCGAAGGGCGCGCCCATCGCTGCCGGGCCCGCGGCTTGCAGCAGGAAGGCGATCGACCCCACTGCGAGGAAACGCCCATGCCCAACCCGGCCCCCCATTCCGCCCAGGCGCTGGCGCGCCGCCGCCTCATCACCGCCCTGCCGCTGGGCATCGTCGCCCCAGCGCTGTGGGCGCAGGCCGATCCATCGGGCCCACCGGCACTGGCCTTCGTCGGCTTCGAACTGATCGACGACCAGCCCGACCCGGCCCGTCTGCCGGTGCACCAGGCCCGTCTGGCGCAGGTCAGCCGCCAGATGGCCGACGGGCTGGCCGAGCGGGGGCTGTACCGCGTGGTCGACCTGGCGGCGCGGCCCACCGCGCAGCAGGCCCTGCAGCGCGCGCGCGCCGAGAACGAGTACCTGCACCGCTGCAACGGCTGCCTGGCGGGCATCGGCGCGGCGGCCAGCGCACCGCTGGTGGGGGTGGGCTGGGTGCAGCGCGTCAGCAACCTGATCCTGAACCTCAACCTGGCGGTCTGGGCCGTCGACCCCGCCGGAGGCGAGGACCGCATGACGCTGACCAAGTCGGTGGACATCCGCGGCGACAACGACGAGTCCTGGCGCCGTGGCGTGGCCTACATGCTGCGCGACATGGCGGAGCGGCGCGCGCGCCAGCCGCGCTACGGGCTGTGAGTCGACGAGGTGACCCGTTGCGGTCATCTCAGCGTGAACCCGGCCAATCCGCACTGCCGCTGAAGCGGCGCTCGCGCGTGTCGACCACCTCGGCGCGCAGGGGCTCGGTGCCGCGAGGCACGAAGTGCAGCCGCAGGCTGGGGTTTTCGCTGAGCGCGAAGTCCAGGTCGGCCGCCAGCAGCAGCCGCTCGCCCTGCCAGAGCCGCGCGCTGCGCACGTAGTGCGCGGGGGTGTACTGGCGGGTGAGCTGGTTCATCGCCATGCCGGAGTGGTTGGGGTGCTGCACGGTCCAGTCCAGCGTCGCGGGTTCCCCCGCTGCACCCGTGCCGGCCGGCGTAGCTGCAGGGGCCGGCGTGATGCGAAAGAGCATGCGCCCCATCGCCGCGGCCTGCTGGGCCTCGTCGCCGCCAGCCGGGGCGGAGCAGCCGCCCGCGGCCTTGACGAATCGCAGCGCCATCCACAGGCGCCCGTCGGCGGTCTCGCCGATCACGCGCACGAAGCTGTACTCGTCGACGCGCACGCGGGTTTCGAGGTCGGGCAGCGCGCCGTCGGGCGGCAGATCGAACATCGCAGCGATCGGCGAGGGGTTCTGGTCGATCACCAGCGTCAGCCGGCGCAGGGCGTCACGGCCCAGCCCCGCACTGGCGATGCCGATGGCGCTGCGCATCGCCACGGGCACGAAGGCCGGGTCGGGCGCGCGGGCCGGCGCACTCAGCGCGAGGCGATCGGCCGCGGCCAGCTCGATGGGCCGCTCACCCCAGAGCGAGGCCCGCACGGCCTGCCAGCGCGGGCTGGTCTCGGGCTGGTCGCTGCGGGGCACCTGGGCCCGGCTGGCCCCGGGCAGCGCGACTGCACCGGCCCACAGCAGCCCCGGCAGGGCTCGGCGGCGCAGGGAAGGCAGGTGGTCAGGCATGGGGGGGCTCGCGATCGGGGCGCGATTCAGAGAATGATTCAGGGGCAGGTCAGGGCGTGACGAAGCAGGCCTTCTTCACCTTGGCCTGCAGGGCGCGGTAGCGCCGCACCCCCACCTGCAGCGACTCGGTCTCGCGGATGTAGGCGCCCCGCTCGCCACCGATGCTGCTGGCGTTGGCGGCGGTCGACATGTCGACGTAGTCGTTGAACGGCACCTCCTGGGCGAGGCGGTCCAGCGCGCAGGCGCACTTGTTGACCATCTCGTAGTGCGGCCCGGGGTGGCTGCGCATGCACTCCTGCACGTAGAGCACACGGTCCACCGTGGGGTAGCCGTCCAGGTGCGTGGCGGGTGCGGCAGGGGATTCAGACAAGGCAGCACAGCCCGACAAGGCGGCCAGCGCCACGGCCAGCGCCCCCGTACGGACGACGGCACGGCGGGCAGTGCGAAAAACGGTGGCGACGGTCATGGGGGAACAGGTTCGGGGCAAACGGGCTCGGGACAATCAACGCAGGGCAGAGGTGACCCGGGTGGCGGCGGCAGCGCCGTCGATCAGCAGCTCTTCCTCGATCAGCGGTGCAGCAGCCCCCTTCTCGCCCGCTTCAGCCGGCACGACGCTGCGGATCGAGACCACCGCGCCGGCCACCGCGTCCGACAGCACGAAGGTGTATTGCTTGCGCACGAAGCGCTCGAACTTCGCCCGGTTGGGGTCGTCCAGGTAGGGCTCGATGCGGATCTCGCGGGCCGCCACCGCCCGGCCGCGGTAGGTGACGGTCACGTCGCGCACGCTGGCCGACTGGTACAGCGCCATGCGGATGCGCTTGCGGAAGTAGGTGATCGAGCCCTTGGTGCGCGCCTTCATGTCGCGGATGTCGTGCTCCAGGAAGTACAGCGTCACCGGGTTGCCCTCAGCCTGCTCGATGTCGGGCAGCGACACCCGGCGCGCGCCACTGAGGAACTCGCCGCTGGCGGTGCAGCAGGCGTTGCCCGCCGCGGGGCGCTGCAGGCGGATGCTCACCCGGTCCTCGAAGCCCTCCTCCAGCGAGCCGCTCTTGCGGAAGCGGTACTGCAGCGTCGCCGGGGCCTTGACCAGGCCGAACTGCGGGCTCATCAGCAGCAGGCGCTCGGCGGTCGAGAAGTCCTTGGCTGCCGGCTCGGCAGGCGGCGCCAGCGGCGCGGCCGGCTGATCGATGGCCTGGGCGCCGACCACCGCAGGCAGCACCGCGAGGAGCGCCGCCAACACGGCACCCGAAACCAGGAACGAGGTCCTACGCATTGCAGTCATCACAGCTCCATGGCCTCGGTCAGCGCAGCGGCGCCCCGGCGTCGTCCACCAGCGGCACGCGGTACTCGCGCAGCACCGCCTGGATCTCGTCGCGGCGGCTGTCGAGCAGCTGCTCGACCTGCTGCTTCCACTCGCGCTCGCCGTGGCGCACGCCCATCGCCATCGCGTAGTCGAACCTCACGCCCGGCTCGGAGCGCATTGGCAGCACCTGCAGCAGGGGCTCCTTGACGCGCTTGGCGAAGAAGCCAGCGATCGGCCCCCAGACGATGGCCGCGTCGATCTTGCCGGCGGCCAGCTCGGTCTCCAACAGCTGTCCGGGGTACTGCGCCGGGTCGGGGCTCATCATCAGGTAGGGCACACCCTGGTCGACCAGCCCATGTTTTGCCAGCCAGGCCGAGGCCGGCGTGCGGTCGAACAGGCCGATGCGCAGCTTCTTCAGCTGCTCGGGCGGCAGCGCCAGGAAGTCATCGACCGACTTCACGGCGTCCAGCCCCCGCCCCTGCGCATACACGAGTGCGTAGGTGGAGCGATAGTAGGGCTTGGTGACCGACACCTGGTCGAAGCCCACTGGCACGCCCATCACGATGTCGCAGGGGTAGTCCTCGCCGGGCAGCTTGTAGCGCAGGGTGTTGCGGATGAAGGCCATGCGCGCCGGGAAGGAGTAGTAGGTCACCGGCAGGCCCATGGCACGGCCGAAGACCTCGGCCAGCCGGTTCTCGATGCCCTCGGCGGCCAGGTTGGAGAAGGGCAGGTTGTTCGGGTCCTGGCACACGCGCAGGGCCCGGCGGGCGTCGCCGTCCTGGGCCGATGCGGCCAGCGACAACGCCGCAGCACCTGCCAGGCCCACCAGGAAACGCAGCGTTGCGACGAACCGGCGCGGGATCATCATCACTTGGCCTCTTCCACCTTCGAGCGGGTGATCGCCCCATCGGAGCGACCCTTGAGGTAGGCATAGAGGTGGTCGATGTTGTCCATCACGACCGGGCTGGCGCCAAAGCTCTGCATGCCCTTGTCGAGCCGGCCATCGCGCACCGTCTTGACGAACTCATCCTTGGTCAGCACCTTCAGACTGTTGACCAGCGAGGGGCCGACCATGCCCTCCTGGTTGGCGCCGTGGCAGCGGTCGCAGGCGGCCTGGCGCCAGGTGCGGAAGCCCTTCATCGTGTTGGCATCCACCTTGTAGCCGTCCACCACCGTGTACAGCGGGGTTTCGACCTTGTTTTGCGCCGAGACGCCGGACGCCATTGCGGCCAGGACCAGGGGCAGGACCAGGGTGGCAGATCTCATGTCTTCCGGTCTTTCCGAAACAGTAGGTGGGTGAATCAGGAGGCAGTGGCCAGCGCCCAGGGCGCATAGCCACTGCATCGGTCGTCGATCGGTGGCGGTGACACGCTGGCCTCACAGCGGACAACGTCACGCGCCGTGGCCGGGCCGTCGGGGTTCACCCTGGAGCCCGGGTAAGCCCCCGCCTGCACGGGGGCCGGAACACAGGGAGGCCGAGGCACGAGGCCGAGCGGGACCATCGGGCCGGGCGACGCACAGCCCGGCCCTCAGGACGCTCAGTTCGGCAGTGCAAACACGGTCAGGGAACCACCCAGCTCGGTGTACTGGCTCAGCTCCTTGTAGCCGCCCACCGCACCCAGGCCGTCCTGGTCCTTCTCCAGGCCAGCGGCCATGCCGATGCCGGCCCAGCCACCGATGCCCGAGAACACGCCCAGGTACTGCTTGCCCTTGTGCTCATAGGTGAACACGTTGCCGATGATCCCGGAGGGCGTCTTGAACTTGAACAACTCCTTCTTGATGTCGTTCTTGTCCACGCACTTCAGGTAGCCCTCCAGCGTGCCGTAGCAGCTCAGCCCGCCCGCGGTGTTGAGCGAGCCGCTCCACACCGAGAACTTCTCGGCCTTGGACTGCACGATCTTGCCAGCGCTGGCATCCCAGGTGATGTAGTTGCCCATGCCACCATGGCTGTTCGGCGCGGGGAACATCGACAGGGTGGCGCCCACGTAGGGCTGGCCGGCGGTGTACTCGACCTTGAACGGCTCGTAGTCCATGCAGACGTGGTTGGTCGGCACGTAGAAGAGCTTGGTCTCGGGGTCGAACGACGCCGGCTGCTGGTCCTTGGAGCCCAGCGCGGCCGGGCAGATGCCCTTGGTGTTGACGTCCGGGCCGTTCTGCGCGGTCGAGTACTGCTTGACCACCTGCGGGCGACCGGTCTTCATGTCCACGTGCGTGGCCCAGTTCACCTTCGGGTCGTACTTCTCGGCCACCAGCAGGGCACCGTTGGTGCGGTCCATGGTGTACGCGAAGCCGTTGCGGTCAAAGTGCACCAGCGCCTTGGTCGGACGGCCCTTGACGTTGATGTCGGCCAGGATCATCTCGTTGATGCCGTCGAAGTCCCACTCGTCGTAGGGCGTCATCTGGTAGACCCAGTTGACCTTGCCCGAGTCGACGTCACGCGACCAGATCGACATCGTCCACTTGTTGTCGCCGGGGCGCTGGGCCGGGTTCCAGGTGGAGGGGTTGCCGGTGCCGTAGAACACCGCATTCAGGCCCTTGTCATAGCTGTACCAGCCCCAGGTGGTGCCGCCGCCGATCTTCCACTGGTCACCCTGCCAGGTCTTGAGCGAGCTGTCACGGCCCACCGGGGTGACCTTGCCGTCGGCCCAGGTGGTGGTCCTGTCGGGGTCGATCAGCATCTCGGCGTCGGGGCCGACCGAGTAGCCCTTCCAGACCTGCTTGCCGGAGTTGATGTCGTAGGCCGCCAGGAAGCCGCGCACGCCCCACTCGCCGCCGGAGATGCCGGTGATCACCTTGTCCTTGAAGACGTGCGGCGCATTGGTGTTGACCGCGCCCAGCTTCGGGTCGCCGTTCTTGACCGACCAGATCACCTTGCCCGTCTTGGCATCCAGCGCCACCAGGTTGGAGTCCGCCTGCTGCAGGAACACCTTGCCCTCGGCATAAGCCAGGCCGCGGTTCACCGTGTCGCAGCACATCTGCGGGATCACGGCCGGATCCTGCTTGGGCTCGTACTTCCACTTGATCTTCTGCGTGTCGAGGTCGATCGCGAAGACCTTGTTCGGGAAGGGCGAGTGCAGGAACATGGTCCCGTCGATCACCAGCGGCGAACCTTCATGGCCGCGCAGCACGCCGGTCGAGAACGTCCAGGCCACCTGCATCTTGCCGACGTTGCCCTTGTTGATCTGCTTGAGCTTGCTGTAACGCTGGTTGTACATGTCACCAGCCTGCATCGCCCAGTTGTTCGCGTTGGCGATGTTCTTCTCGACGTCGGCATTGGCCAGGGCCAGCGCCGGTACGCCCAGGAGTGCCATGCCTGCGCTGCCGATCAGCCAACGACTCTTTGCACGACTTGCACGAGCTGCTTTTTTCACGGATGTGTCTCCTTGCTCACAGGTGGTCTTCGGACGTGGGAGGGACCCTGAGGCCGCCGGCAACCACCGTAACTCGGCGCGTCCCGCTCACCCTGCTGTGAACTGCAACTCGTGTGCCCGCGCCGGGAAGCGTTCCCGACCACAGGGCCGGTGAACGGGGCGCTCACCATGTTCCGCGCCGACCCGCAGGCGTGAAAACCCTTGTTTTTGCCCTCCCGATCGGCTGCCCGGGACCCGACGTGGCCGCGCAGCTCTGCTGCAGCGCGTGAGAACCGGCCGGTCTGCCACCGGGCGTGGGTGGAACCTAGGGAAAGACCGGAGAGCGGATCGGGTGGTCGATGCCGGTCGCACTCGCTATGGGCCGGCCCCGGGGCGGGGTGCCGCCGCAGGCTTCCTCAGTTTCGGGACAGAGTGTTCCGAGCCACTGTGCAACGCCTGTGCAGGCGTCGCACGGGAAGCCGTCAGTCGGGCTTGATGTACCGGAATCGCGGGTCGTCCGGCGGCCCCGGCAGCGCTGAGCCAGGTTCATCCCCCGGGCGCCAGAGCACGACCTCATCGATCTTGCGCGCCAGCGCGAAATCCTTCTCCGTGATGCCGCGCGCTGCATGGTTCATCAGCTTGACGGTCACGAAGGCGTACGACACCACCAGGTCCGGGTGATGCCACGCCGCCTCGGCCAGGTGGCCGATGGCGTTCACCACCATGAGTGTCCCCTTCCAGCCGTGGGTGCGGTACTTGCGCCGGATCCAGCCGTCCTCGAAGGTCCATGCGGGCAGCTCTGCCGACAGCCGCTGAACCACCTCATCGGGCGGAATGACCTCGTCGGCCTCACGTTTGCGCCAGGTCGTCATGTGAACCACCTCCTGCGCCCGGCCGGCCGCAGGCGCCCAGTGCGCCACGCACGGCCGGGAACCGCAGGGTGATTGGGCCCCAGGGAGACTCACCTGACGGGCGAGGGGTCTTGCGACCGAACAATCAACCGCGCGGCAGGACCTCAGGGTTCAGCACCGTGGGCGGCGCGCCTCCGGTCAGCGCGGCGATGAGGTTGTCCGCGGCAAGGTTCGCCATGGCCAGGCGGGTGGGCCGGCTGGCGCTGCCGATGTGCGGCAGCAGCACGACGTTGGGCAGCTCCAGCAGCGCAGGATGCAGCGCCGGCTCGTTCTCGTAGACGTCAAGGCCAGCCGCGGCGATCACGCCCTGGCGCAGCGCCACGGCCAGCGCCGCATCGTCGACGATGCCGCCGCGCGCGATGTTGGTCAGCGTGGCGGTGGGCTTCATCTCGGCCAGCTCGGCCGCGCCGATGGCGTGGTGGCTGGCCGGCGAGTAAGGCAGCACGAGCACGAGGTGGTCGGCCTCGCGCAGCAGCTCCAGCTTGCTGACCCAGCGCGCGCCCAGCGGTGCCTCCTGGTCGTCCGGCAGGCGCGAGCGGTTGTGATAGACCACCTTCATGCCGAAGCCCAACGCGCCGCGGCGGGCAATCGCCTGGCCGATGCGGCCCATGCCGAGGATGCCCAGCGTGGCGCCGAACACGTCCTGGCCGCAGAACTGGTCGACGCTCCAGCGCGTCCACTCGCCGCGGCGCAGCGAGCGCTCGGCCTCGCTCATGCGGCGGGCGGCAGCCATCATCAGCGCGAAGCCGAGGTCGGCCGTGGTCTCGGTCAGCACGTCGGGCGCGTTGCTCACCAGCACGCCGCGCGCCGTGCAGGCGGCCACGTCGATGTTGTTGTAGCCCACCGCCAACGTGCAGACGGCACGAAGGTCCGGGCAGGCGTCGAGCAGCGCGGCGTCGATGCGCTCACCGGTGGTGATGAACGCGCCGGCGCAGCCCTGCAGCCGCTCGATCAGCTGCGCGCGGCTCCAGGCATCGTCGTCGTCGTTGCTGCACACATCGAAGTGCAGTCGCAGCCGAGCCACCACCTCGGGGAAGACCTGGCGGGCCACCAACACCCGCGGCACGGTGACAGGGGACATGGCGTTCATGGCAGTCATCGCGGTCAGCGGAACCAGATCAGCGTCATCAACCCGAACAGCGGGATCAGCAGCACCGCGCTCCAGGCCATGTAGCCAAAGAAGCTGGGCATCTTCACGCCACGTTCCTCGGCAATCGCCTTGACCATCAGGTTGGGGGCATTGCCGATGTAGCTGTTGGCACCCATGAAGACCGAGCCGGCGGACACGGCGGCCAGCACCGGCGCGAGCGTGGTCATCATGACCGCCGGATCACCGCCAGCGAGGTTGAAGAACACCAGGTAGGTCGGCGCGTTGTCCAGGAAGGACGACAGCAGCCCCGAGGCCCAGAAGTACATCGCCGGGATCGGCTGGCCATCCAGTGCGGTCACCAGCTGCACCACCGGCGCGAAGGCGCCCGCCGTGCCGGCCTTGAGCATCGCCAGCACGGGCGTGATGGTGATGAAGATGCCCGCGAAGAGCTTGGCCACCTCGGCCATGGGCGCCCAGCTGAACTCGTTTTGCTGACGGGCACGCACGGGCGTGAGGTACAGCGACAGGCCGATGATGACCAGCAGGGCGGCGTCGCGCAGCAGCTGTTCCAGTCCCACCGGGGTGCCGGCGATGTCGTAGGAGACGCCCGGTTTCCAGGTGCCGGACATGAGCACCAGCGCCACGATGCCCAGCAGGAACAGGAAGTTGACCTTGCCCTCCATGCCGAAGCTGGGTGTATCCGGGGTCGGGTCGATCTTCTCGACCCCTTCACGGCGGTAGTACCAGGTGTCGACGAGGAAGAACAAAGCCAGCAGCGCACCGATCAGGAACAGCGTTTCAGGGAAGAGATTGCGCAGGGTCCAGGTGAACTCCACGCCCTTCAGGAAGCCCAGGAACAGCGGCGGGTCGCCCAGCGGCGTGAGCGAGCCCCCGGCATTGCTCACGATGAAGATGAAGAACACGACCACGTGGGCGTTGTGGCGCCGGTTGTCGTTGGCACGGATGAGGGGGCGGATCATCAACATCGACGCGCCGGTGGTGCCCATGAAGCTGGCCAGCACCGCGCCAATGGCCATCAGCAGGCTGTTGAAGGCCGGGCTGCCATGGAAGTTGCCCCGGATGTAGATCCCCCCCGCCACGGTGAACAGCGCCGTGAGCAGGACGATGAAGGGGATGTACTCGGCCACCAGGGCGTGCACCAGGCCAGCACCGGCCACGGCGGGGCCGAAGAGGGCCGCAAAGGGCAGCAGGAAGGCCAGCGACCAGGCCGCGGTGATCTTGCCGTAGTGGTGGTGCCATATGAAGGGCGCCAGCAGCGGGAACAGCGCGATCGACAGCAACACGCCGGCAAAGGGCAGGCTCCACCAGCCCGCGAGGCGGGCACCGTCGATATCGGCGGCCTGCGCAGCCAGTGGCAGCAGCGTGAAGGCAGCGGCGCCCAGCAGGCGGGCAGCACGGGAACGAGACAGCAGCAAGGTACGCACCTCGGTCGTGGTTCTGTCGGGGCTCGGGTGCGATTCAGCCATGGAACTGGGTGAAGCCGGCCACCGGCTCACGATCGGTGACCAGCGTGTTCTCGACCGCGTCCGGATCGGCCCAGCCGAGTGCCATGCCGCAGACCACCATCTGGTTGGGCGGCAGCTGCAGCTGCTCGGCGATCAGCCGGTGGTACTGGGTGAAGGCCGCCTGCGGGCAGGTGTCCAGGCCACGGGCACGCGCGGCGACCATGATGTTCTGCAGGAACATGCCGTAGTCCAGCCAGGAGCCCTGCGCCATCACGCGGTCGATCGTGAAGATCAGACCCACCGGCGCGCCGAAGAAGCTGTAGTTGCGCCCGTGCTGCGCGTGCATGCGCGCCCGGTCGGCCTTGCCGATGCCCAGCAGGCCGTAGAGGTCCCAGCCGACCTTGCGGCGCCGGTCGATGAAGGGCGACTGCCACTGCGTCGGGTAATAGGGGTATTCCTCGCTGTGCTGGGCGGCCTCGGCCGGGTCGTTGTGCGCGGCGGTGATGCGTTCGCTGAAGGCGCGCAGCGCCTCGCCGGTCAGCACGTGCACCTGCCAGGGCTGGGTGTTGGTGCCCGAGGGCGCACGGGCGGACACCTGCAGGATCGCCTCGATGGTCTCGCGCGGCACCGGCCGGTCGAGGTAGGCGCGCATCGAGTGGCGCGACGTGATGGCGGCATCGACCGCGGCGGTGTCGGCGGGGCTGGGAGCGGAACGGGTCATCGGCGGCTGGGCGTGAGAGTCAGACGGTGCATTATTCCCGCTCGGCGGCTCCAACCGGGCCGGGGTTTGCCTGCGCATGGCGCTGCGCCGCGCAGGCCTGCCAGCCGGCCAGGGCGATCTCCACGGTCTGCAACTGCACGGCCACGGTGTCCTCGATGCGCTCGCCGTAGCCGCCACCCATCGTCAGCACCAGCGGGATGCGGCGCTCCTGCGCGGCCGCCAGCACGCGCCGGTCGCGCTCGGCCACGCCCGCGGGCGTGAGCGCCAGGCGCCCGAGCCGGTCGGTGGCCAGCACGTCGGCTCCGGCCTGGTAGAAGATCAGCCCGGGCGGGCCACCGTGCCGCACGTCGTGGTCGGCCCACAGGCGCGCCAGCGCCGCATCCAGCGCGCCGAGGTAGTCGGCATCGCCGCAGCCATCAGGCAGGTCCACGTCCAGGTCGCCGGCCACCTTGCGGAAGGGGAAGTTCTTCGCGCCATGCAGCGACAGGGTGTAGACGCTGGGGTCGTCGGCAAAGATCGCCGCGGTGCCGTTGCCCTGGTGCACGTCCAGGTCGATCACCGCCACGGGCAGGGCGCCGCGACCGGCACGGAAGTACTCGGCCTGTATCAGCCGCGCCGCCACCGCGATGTCGTTGAAGACGCAGAAGCCGCCCCCGGCCGCGGCGCTGGCGTGGTGGGTGCCCCCCGCCAGGTTGGCCGCCACGCCCTCACGGAGCGCGGCACGGGCGGCCTGGATCGTGGCGCCCACCGAGCGGCGCGCGCGCTCGGCCATGCCGGGCGACCAGGGAAAGCCGATCTCGCGCAGCTGGGCCGGCGTCAGCCAGCCTTCGAGCACCGCGGCGATGTACTCGGGCGCATGGACCAGCGCCAGCTCGCCCTCGCTGGCCGGCTCGGCTGCGCGCAACTGCAGCTGCGGCAGCTGCTGCGCCACCGCCTCGCGCAGCAGCCGGTACTTGTCCATCGGAAACCGGTGGCCCGGCGGCAGCACAGGCACCGTGTGGTCGGCATGGAAGGCGCGCATGGCGGGATTGTCCCCGCCAGCGTGGCGTCCAGCGTCAGCGCTTCACGCCCGTGATGCCGATCTCCACGCGGCGGTTCGGCTGCAGGCAGTCGGTGAGCTGCGGGGTCTGGCGCTGGCCGGGGCACTGCACCACCGGGTCGGCGGAGCCCTTTCCCGCAGCGGTGATCTTCGTGGTGACACCCTTGCGCTCCAGGTAGGCCTTGATCACGTCGGCGCGGTCCTGCGACAGCTGGGCGTTGTAGGCCTCGGTGCCCAGGCGGTCGGTGTAGCCGACGAGCTCGATCTGGTCGACGCGCTCGTACACCTTGTTCAGCCGCGTCACGAGCTGGTCGAGCTGGCCACGCCCGCCGGGCAGCAGGTCGGCCTCGCTGCGGCGGTCGAAGGCGAAGAGCACGCTGGCGCCGAGGATGATGGTCTCCTTCACCACCGGCGGCGGGGGCGGCACCGGGGCAGGCGGCGGGGGAGGAGGTGGTGGTGCCGGCGGCTCGGCACGACGGCCCGCGCCGGTCTCGAAGTCGAGCGGATCGGGCTGGTCGCAGCTCAGTGCGCCCGCGCTGGCGGCACCCACCAGGTCCTCGGCGATCTGCACGTAGGGCTTGGCGTGCCGCCAGCCCTGCTGGTTCTGCTCGTTGCCGGCGTGCACCAGTTCCACCTCGGCGCAGGCCACCTGCTGCTGCACGCAGGCCCAGCCGGCACCCTTCTTCAGCGCGCCGGTGGTGGTCCAGAGGTCGTCACGCAGCTTGAGCGCATCGTTGACCAGCGGCGTCTGGAAGGCAGGGTTGGCCGCATCCCGCGGATTGGCGCCGCTGGCCAGGTAGCTGGTGATGGCCTCGGACTGCCTCAGCGCCTCCTGCGGGAAGGCCGAGCGGTCGTTGCGGGTGTACTCGTGGAAGCTCACGTCCAGCCAGCACTGCGCCTTGGCGATGCTGTAGCTGCGCAGCGGCTGCTTGCCCGTGGCGTTGAGCGCACGGATCGCCTCCTGCTGCTTCTGGTAGCCCTGGTGATCGGCGGCCACGCTGCCGTCGGTCTGGCTGCCGCGGTTCGAGAGGTCGGCCGCCCCCGCGGCCGCTGTCAGGCCTGCGGCGGTCAGTCCGAGCAGGACGGCCCTGCGGACCAGGGTGGGCCGCAGGGAGAAGGAAGAAGTGGCGTCGAGGAGTCGCATGGTGAGGGATTCCGGGTCGGGGCTCAGCGCGGCAGGCTGCGGTTGACGGCCGGGTTGCTGCCCTCGAAGAGGTCGGCGTCGAACTTGAAGCGCAGGCGCAGGTAGGCGCCGCGGGCGGTGTAGTCGCTGGACAGGTCGCGGTCGCTGAAGCCGGTGACGTTGTAGCCTGCCGACAGCCAGAGGTTGCTGCGCAGCAGGTAGCCAAGCTCGGCGCCGACCGAGTGCTGGCGCGCACTGCCGTCCTGGCCGCTGGCCCGGCCGGTCATCACTGCGGCCTGCAGTCCCAGGTCGATGTTCTCGGTGACGTCGTAAATCAGCCGGCCGCCCAGCAGCCAAGCGGTGTAGCGGTCACTGCCGCCGCCTTCGGTGTTGGGGTACTGCTCGGCCACGCGCTTGGCTGCCAGCCGGGAGGACCACCACCAAGGGCGACTCGGGTGTCCGTTGAACTGCACGGCGCCCACGTGCACGCGTCGCCACTCCTCCGTGGCGTTGATGTTGCTTTCGGCCTTGTATTCGTACTTGCCGAGCGCATCGAGCCGGTTGTGGTCCACCGGCCGCCAGGCCAGGCCGAACTGCAGGCGGTCCTGCCAGCCATCGGCCTTGGCACCATGGTTGTCGGTGGCCAGGTAGTAGTTGCGTGCCAGCGCAGTCCAGTCACGGTCCAGCTTGCGCGCCACGGTGACGGTGCTCAGCCAGCTGTCCTGCACGCTGGGCGGCGTGACGCCGGCGGTGCCATCGGGCGTGTCCAGGCGGCGCCACTCCAGCCGGGCGCTGGCCTTCCACCACTCGCTGGCGGTGTAGTCCACCCCGCCGGTGAGCGCCGTGGCGTTCTGGCCGCTGCCGGTCAGGATCTTCAGCCGCTCGGCGCCGGTGTGCAGCAGCACGCCGTCCGTGAGGTGCCAGGCGTTGCGCAGGCCGGAGGCGATCTGCGCGCCGCGGCCGTCGCTGGCATCGCGCAGGCGGTACTCGCTGAACACCGCGCCGCCCTCCATGTAGGCGGAGTCGATGCCGAAGGCCACCGCGCTGCTGTGGCCGGCGCTGTCGAGCGCGTAGCGCGAGGCCAGCCCGGTCTGCGACTCGGCGCGCGCATACAGCCGCGTGCGCTCGGCCGCCTGCAGACCCACCAGCAGCTCGCTGCGCCGGCGCGAATCGCCGTCGATCGAGGCCTCGTGCTGCGCCGCGACCGTCACCTGCGGGTTGACCTGGTAGGTCGCGCCCACGAAGGCCGTGGTCGCCTCCAGGTCCGGGACGGCGCCGGGCGCCACGCTGGCACTGAGGGCCGAGGCATTGTTCAGGTTGATCAACGTGCTGCTGCCGGCGCCGCTGAAACCGCCGCCCGAGCCGGCACCGAAGTAGCTGCCCGGATCCGGGTTGGCGGCGATGCTGGCGGTGGAGCCGGCTAGGCGGCCGCGCTCCTGCATCTGCCGCAGGCCGCCACCGACGACCAGGGCCGGCGTGACCTGCACCTTCGCCCCGAGCGAGACGCCGTTGCGGCTGGCGTCGGTGGTCAGGTCCTCGGTGCGCTGGGCCTCGGCTTCGAGCGACACGCGCTCGCTGACCGGCAGCGACGCGCTGGCGCCGCCCTGGCGCGTGCCGGGCTGCACGCCCGCCGCACGGTTGGCAAATTCGGCATCGGCCTGGTTGAAGAAGGCACGCGCCTTGAAGGACTCGCCCGCGTGGTTCAGTTCCACCCGGGCCGCCCGCCCGTTGGTGGTGTCCAACGGCGCGGTCACTGGCGAGGGCACGACCAGCGCCAGCGCCGCCAGGTTGGCCTCGGTGTAGGCCAGCTCGGCGGTCAGCGTGGTCCTGGGCGTCAGCTGCACGCCCGCGTTGACGCTGGCCAGCCGGAAGGGCGAGGCCGGGTTGCGGTCCACCACCAGGCTGCCACCCACCGTGGCGCGCTCGCCGAGGTTGATCTGGCCGTCCGCGCCGGCCAGCCAGAAGGCCTCACCGCCCTGGTCCACCTCGTAGCTGACGCGCAGGCTGATCGGGTTGCCGTTGGCGTCAATGCTGGCCAGCGGGCGCGTCAGCAGGATGCGGCCGCTGAAGGGCTCGAAGCTGTAGTCGTTCAGCCGCGCCAGCGCCGTCACCGACAGGATGGTGTTGAGGTGGTTGCGGTCGCGCACCACGATCTCCACCTTCTCGCTGTTCTCCAGCGCACTGGTGTTGCTGACCGCAAAGGGCCCGGAGGTACCGTTGGCGGCCACTTCCTCCACGACCTGCTTGAGCGTGTCGCGGCTGATGAAGACGTTGCCGAAGCCCTCGGCGCGCTCGACGTGGCCACGCACCCCGGTCACCGTGCGGTTGTAGACGCCCAACTGGCGCAGCCGGTTGCCCGCCACCACGCCGCCGCCGGCGGCCTGGGCAAAGCCATCGCCGGTGGCGAAATCGCCGTAGAGCAGGTAGTTGCGCCGCTGGTCGATGCGCACGAAGAGCTTGGACGAGCTCTTGGCCTCGAAGCCCTTGACGGCGCTGTCGCCATAGACCGGGTAGAACTCCTCGGGCCGGATGTCGCGCAGCAGGCGGGCACGGGTTTCCTTGTCGCTGTCGTAGGCCAGGGTCAGCAGCGCATCGCCGCGGATCTTGCCCTTCAGGAACAGCGCCGCCCGGCCGGCCACGTTGCCGCGCCCGTCGTCGAAGCGGCGGCTCCACTGCGTCAGCTCGGTCTCGAAGCCGTCTTCCAGCCTTGCGGGCGCCACCGCGCTGTCGTAGCGGCGGCGGGTCGTGCCGATCACACCCTCAATCAAACCGGCGGCCACCATCTCGCGCAGGTCGGGCGCGAACTCGATCGTGCCGTCCACCGTCGCCGCACCGGCGGTGAGGCGCAGGCGGACGTCGCCCGGCTGGGCCGGCGCCACCAGGCTGAAGCTGGCCTCGCCGTCGACCACCTTGAGCTGCGTGCCGGGCACGCGCCGGTCGGCGTCCTTGTGCGTAGGGCCAAATTCGTCGGTGGGCGCACCCGCCATCTGCAGCCGGGCACCGAGCGCGGCGCCATCGTGCTCGATGGTAACCAGCACCGGCGCCTTCAGCGGCGTGCCGTCACGGCCCATCACCTTGACCTTCACGAGCACCGGCGTCACGCCGTCGGCCGGGGCACCGGCACCGTGCACCTCCACCTTCAGCTGCGCGACCTCGGCGTTGCCGGCGTAATTGCCGGTCAGCACCGCGGCGGGCGGCGTGCCGGCCGGTTCGGCCAGCACGGGACGGTAACGATGGCCGGGGCTACCGGGGCTACCGGGGCTGCCAGCGTCGCCGCCCAGCGCCGCGGAGGTCTGGGCCAGGGCGGGCGCCCAACCGGCACAGGTACCGGCGCAGACACAGGCCGCCGCCCAGGCCAGGCGGCGCAGCGCAACCTCCGGCCGGCGCGTGGCCGGGATGGATCGGATCGAATTCAAGGAACGGGTCCGCCCTGCACGGGAGGACGGGGACATGTGCTTGCTCATGCTGCGCCCTCCTGGTTCACGGTTGACGGGCCGGCGGCTGGGTGGCGCCGGACGAGGTCGGCGTCTGCGACACCGGGGTGTTCAGAGTCTGGCCGGTGGCCGTCTGGCCGGGGTCGGACGGTGGCGCCTTGCCACCGTCGCGCCGAGGCTTGACGGCCCCAGGCTCGCCCTGCCCGGCCGCATCGCCACGCTGGTCGGCACTGTCGGTCGCCTGCTGCGGCGCGGTGACGCGCTTGCCGTCGAACTTCAGCACCCGGCCACCCTGCTTCTCGGTGTCGAGTGCGCCGGTGTCGCCGCGCGCGCGCCGCGCCTTGACCTGCTCGGTCACGGTGGGCGAGCAGCTGCCCTCGATGAAGTCGGCCCGGTGCAGCTCGCCGTTCTTCAGGTCGAGGAACAGGCTGCCCGCGTCGCCCGCGTTGCGGCTGGAGCTGGTGACCAGGCGGCTGCCGCGCGGCAGCGTGGTCTGGTCAACCACCAGCACGTGGGTGCGTGGCGGCAGGCCGCAGTGGCTGTACTTGCCTTCCACGTCGGTGACGAAGCTGGTGCCGTCCTGCAGGTACAGGCGCACGCCGGGGATGCCGGGCTCCTCCGCGTCCTGCATGTGATTGTGGTTGCAGTCGCTGTAGACCTTGCCGACCACGCAGGCCTCGTTGGCGAAGACGCCGCCGGTCACCTGCACGCGGTGCTGCGCCTCGTTAGAGCACACCTCGCCGCGCGCCGCGGTGCAGTTGCCGCCCGGCTGGCTGGTGGCCCGGGCGCGGTTGATGCCGGTGCCCTGCTGCGCCCCCACACCCACGCGCACCCGGTAGCTCAGCACCTGCTGCGCGCCCGGCGCCATCGCCTTGAGCGTGAAGCGCAGCACCGGGCCCGGCTTGCCAGTCGGGTCGGTGAGCGTCACGCCGTCGAGCTGCGCGGTGCCGTCGATGTAGCGCAGGCCCGCGGGCAGCGTGTCGACCAGCTCGATGGTGTTGAGCACGCCCACGCCACTGTCGCTGCGCTTGACCGTGATGGTGTAGCGCATCGAGTCGCCCACCTCGGCACGGCTGCGGTCGCCGGTCTTGGTGACGAACAGCGCCGGACGCACCGCGGCGTCGAGCGGGATGTGGTTGTTCACCACGTCCGGCCCGGCGGTCGGGTTCAGCGGCATGCGCAGGTAGTACACCGTGGACTGGCTGCCGGTGGGTGCAGCGTTCTGCGCCTGCACCGTGCACACCCCACCAAATGCCGCATTGCTGCACCCCCCCGGGATGGCAAGTGCACCCGCTGCGGGCGGGATCTCGCTGCTCAGCGCGTAGCCGGCCGGCGGCGTCACCCGCAGCTGGTACTCGGCCGTGCCCGGGCAGCCCGCCGGCACCGGCGAGTTCAGCAGCAGGCTGTAGCCGCCGTCGATGCCACCTGTGCCCACCGTGGTGGTGACGGCGTTGATACCCCCTACCACGCACTGGGTCGGCACCAGGGCACCTGCAGCGGTCAGCAGTTCCACCTTCGCACCGGCCAGCGGCTGGCGCGTGTCGGCGGCGTAGACCACGCCGGCCGGATCCAGCGGCAGGTTCTGGTTGGTGCGCGTGCGTCCACCCGCCGGGATGGTGATGCCCTGGATGACCCCGCCCGGCACCACGCCGCTGGACGGGTCGGCGCTCGGGTCGTTGCCACCCGCCGGGTCGGCCGAGATCGGCCGGCCGTAGTAGGCGCCGTTCACCGCATCGCGGAAGCGCACCGAGTAGCCGTTGCCAGGCGTCAGGCCATCGACGCGGTAGCTGCCATCGGCGGCGCTGCGCGTGGTGGCCACCAACCTGCCGCTGGCATCGAGCACCTCGACCACGATACCGGCCAGCACGTTGTCGCCGCCGTCGAATACGCGGTTGTGGTTCTGGTCGATCCACACCCGACCGCTCACCGCGCCGGCCTGCTGCACGGGCGTCGGGTCAGTCGCGCCGTTGTTGCCCGTGTGCGTGGGCAGATCGGGCTCGCCGCCACCAGTCACCGCGACCTGGTTGACGAGGGCAGTGCCGGCAGCGATCGTGCAGGTGCCGCTGGCATCGGGCGAGCGGCAGGCGCCCGCGGCCACGTCCACCAGCAGGGTGATGTCGGGCGCACGCGTCGCCACAGCGCCGCTGGCCGCCGCAATCACTTCGCTGCGGGTGCAACGGGCCACTGCATTGCCAAGCAGCGTCGCGCTGCAGTCCCAACCGCTGCCGGTGGGCACGGCCGCGACCGTCATGCCAGCCGGCAGGCGGTCGACGACGGTGTAGCTCGCACTGCTGGCCGCGTCACCGCGGTTGGACACCACGATGGTGTAGGTGCCCACGTCCCCCCTCGGTGAACACCGCCGGGCTGTGCGTCTTGGCGACCACCAGGTCCGGCGCGCCCTGCACCTGCACCGTGAGGGTGGCGGTGTCGCAGGCCGTGGCGAGCTCGACGCTGCACAGCCGGTAGCTCAGCGCATAGCGGCCCGATGCCGTACCAGCGGGCACCTGGATGCGCCCGCTGGCGTCCAGGCTCACACCCACCAGCCCGCCAGCGTCGGTGAGCGTCGCCGTCACCGCTGGCACACTCGCCACCACGCCGCCCACCCGGTCGTTCGGCCAGACGTCGATCGCGCCGCCGGTGGATGCCACCGTGACCAGGCCGTCGTCCACTGCGTCGATCAGCTTCGCGCTGGCCGTTGCGGTGTTGTTGGCCAGGTCGGCATCGTTGAGCGCACCCGTGGTGCCGGTGAGCGTGACGCTGGTATCGACCTCCGCCGTCCCGCCCGGTACGCCCGGCGCGGTGTAGCTGAAGCGGCAGACAATTGCCTCGCCAGAGGCCAGCGTTGCCGGCGCCACCGGGGCGCAGGTGACCGCGCTGATGCGACCGACGCTGGCGTTCGGCACGCAGGTCGGCGACGTTGCTGCCGCGCCGCCAGCCGCATTGCGGCAGGTGAGTGCAACGTCGGCCACCACCTGGCCCGGGCTGAGCACGGCCGGCAGGCCGCTGATCACCGCGGCCATGTCCGCGCTCTGCGCCGTCACGATCAGGGTGGCGGTGTCGCAGGTAGTCTGGTTCGGGCTCGGGGCGCAGACTTGGTAGTTGACCGTGCAGGTCCCGCTGGCCGGTACGTCGTAGGTCGCCGTGCCGCTGCCGCTCACGCCCGGGTTGGCGCAGCTGCCGCCCGCAACGATGCTGAACACGCTGCCCGACGGGTACTGGTCGTTGGTCGCCAGGTTGCTGCTCTGGCCCTTGCTGCCGCCGGGGTGGGCGGCGCTGTCGTCCACCGCGTCGATGACCGTCGCGCTGGCGGCCGCGTTGTTGTTCGCCGGGTTGCTGTCGTTGCTCGCCCCGGTGCTGCCCGCCACGCCGACGCTGGTGGTCGGCTCGTCGGCCCCGCCCTGGCTGCCGTTGATCGTCAGGTTGAAACTGCAGACGATGGCCGCTCCCGCCGCCACGTTGCCGCCCGGCGTCGGGCTGCACACCGGCGTGCTCGCCGTCGCTCCCGTCACCGTGCCCAGCGCGCAGGCTGCCGCCGTGGCGCTGCTGCTCGTCGACACGTTCGTGCAGGTCAGCGTCACGCCGTTGACCACCTGGCCCGGGCGAACCTGGCTCGGCAGGCCGCTGATGGCCGCGGCCATGTCCGCGCTCTGCGCCGTCACGATCAGGGTGGCGGTGTCGCAGGTGGCCTGGTTCGGGCTCGGGGCGCAGACCTGGTAGTTGACCGTGCAGCTGCCGGTGTTCGGCACGTCGTAGGTCGCCGTGCCGCTGCCGCTCACGCCCGGGTTGGCGCAGCTGCCGCCCGCAACGACGCTGAACACGCTGCCCGACGGGTACTGGTCGTTGGTCGCCAGGTTGCTGCTCTGGCCCTTGCTGCCGCCGGGGTGGGCGGCGCTGTCGTCCACCGCGTCGATGACCGTCGCGCTGGCCGCCGCGTTGTTGTTCGCCGGGTTGCTGTCGTTGCTCGCCCCGGTGCTGCCCGCCACGCCGACGCTGGTGGTCGGCTCGTCGGCTCCGCCCTGGTTGCCGTTGACCGTCAGGTTGAAGCTGCAGACGATGGCCGCTCCCGCCGCCACGTTGCCGCCCGGCGTCGGGCTGCACACCGGTGTGCTCGCCGTCGCTCCCGTCACCGTGCCCAGCGCGCAGACTGCCGCCGTGGCGCTGGTGCTCGTGGACAGGTTGGTGCAGGTCAGTGTCAAGCCGTTGACCACCTGGCCCGGGCGAACCTGGCTCGGAAGGCCGCTGATCACCGCGGCCATGTCCGCGCTCTGCGCCGTGACGGTCAGGGTGGCAGTGTCGCAGGTGCCCTGGTTCGGGCTCGGGGCGCAGACCTGGTAGTTGACCGTGCAGCTGCCGGTGTTCGGCACGTCGTAGGTCGCCGTGCCGCTGCCGCTCACGCCCGGGTTGGCGCAGCTGCCGCCCGCAACGATGCTGAACACGCTGCCTGACGGGTACTGGTCGTTGGTCGCCAGGTTGCTGCTCTGGCCCTTGCTGCCGCCGGGGTGGGCGGCGCTGTCGTCCACCGCGTCGATGACCGTCGCGCTGGCCGCCGCGTTGTTGTTCGCCGGGTTGCTGTCGTTGCTCGCCCCGGTGCTGCCCGCCACGCTGACGCTGGTGGTCGGCTCGTCGGCTCCGCCCTGGTTGCCGTTGACCGTCAGGTTGAAGCTGCAGACGATGGCCGCTCCCGCCGCCACGTTGCCGCCCGGCGTCGGGCTGCACACCGGCGTGCTCGCCGTCGCTCCCGTCACCGTGCCCAGCGCGCAGACTGCCGCCGTGGCGCTGGTGCTCGTGGACAGGTTGGTGCAGGTCAGTGTCAAGCCGTTGACCACCTGGCCCGGGCGAACCTGGCTCGGCAGGCCGCTGATCACCGCGGCCATGTCGGGAGGTGAGGTCACGTTGAGGGTCGCCGTGGCCTGGTCGCAGGCCGCCGGGGTCTGCGCCGGGTTGCTGCAGATCTGGTAGGTCAGCACGTAGCTGCCCACCGGCGTGGCCGCGCTGCTGCTGAGCACGCCGGTGGCGGTGTTGAAGCTCAGCCCGGTCACTGCCGGCAGGCTGATCTGGCTGAGCGTCACATTGCTGGTGCTGGCCAGCGCCGTGCCGACCTGGTCGTTGCCGAGCACGCTCAGGCTGGTGGCGGTGCCCGCCGGGGTGCTGACCGCCGCGTCGTCGATCGCGTCGAGGGTCTCGACGCTGTCGGTCGCGCTGTTGTCCGCCGTGCTGCCCGCCGGTTCGTTGGCCGCGCTGGTGGTCGCGGTCACCGTGACGCTGGTGGGCACGGCGTTCGTGCCGCTGTTGGCCGTGCCCGGCTGGGTGTAGCTGATCGGGCAGGTCAGCGTCGCGCTCGCCGGCAGGCTGGCCGCGCTGCCGCTGCTGGCCGTGCAGGCTCCGACCGTGACGGCCACGGCTGCGCCGGTGCTGTCTTGCGCGCTGGCGGTGCAGGTGGCGTTGGTGGCTGCGCCGCCACCGCTGTTGGTGCAGGTGATGCTGCCGCTGACGCTGGCGCCCGGGCCGGTCACGCTCGGAGCGATCGCCACCACCGGGGTCATGTTCGGGCCGGCGGTGACGTTGATCGTCGCCGTGGCCTGGTCGCAGGCCGCCGGGGTCTGCGCCGGGTTGCTGCAGATCTGGTAGGTCAGCACGTAGCTGCCCACCGGCGTCGCGGCCGTGACGGCCATCGTGCCGGTGGTCGTGCTGAAGCTCAGCCCGGTCACTGCCGGCAGGCTGATCTGGCTGAGCGTCACATTGCTGGTGCTGGCCAGCGCCGTGCCGACCTGGTCGTTGCCGAGCACGCTCAGGCTGGTGGCGGTGCCCGCCGGGGTGCTGACCGCCGCGTCGTCGATCGCGTCGAGGGTCTCGACGCTGTCGGTCGCGCTGTTGTCCGCCGTGCTGCCCGCCGGTTCGTTGGCCGCGCTGGTGGTCGCGGTCACCGTGACGCTGGTGGGCACGGCGTTCGTGCCGCTGTTGGCCGTGCCCGGCTGGGTGTAGCTGATCGGGCAGGTCAGGGTAGCGTTCACCGGCAGACTCGCTGCGCTGCCGCTCGATGCGGTGCACGCGCCGACCGTCACGGCCACGCTGGCGCCCGTGCTGTCGAGGGCGCTGGCCGTGCAGGTGGCGCTCGTGGCTGCGCCGCCGCCGCTGTTGGTGCAGGTGATGCTGCCGCTGACGCTCGCGCCCGGGCCGGCGATCGTCGGGGCGATGGCCACCACCGGGGTCATGTTGGGGCCGGCGGTGACGTCGATCGTCGCCGTGGCCTGGTCGCAGGCCGCCGGGGTCTGCGCCGGGTTGCTGCAGATCTGGTAGGTCAGCACGTAGCTGCCCACCGGCGTGGCCGCGCTGCTGCTGAGCACGCCGGTGGCGGTGTTGAAGCTCAGCCCGGTCACTGCCGGCAGGCTGATCTGGCTGAGCGTCACATTGCTGGTGCTGGCCAGCGCCGTGCCGACCTGGTCGTTGCCGAGCACGCTCAGGCTGGTGGCGGTGCCCGCCGGGGTGCTGACCGCCGCGTCGTCGATCGCGTCGAGGGTCTCGACGCTGTCGGTCGCGCTGTTGTCCGCCGTGCTGCCCGCCGGTTCGTTGGCCGCGCTGGTGGTCGCGGTCACCGTGACGCTGGTGGGCACGGCGTTCGTGCCGCTGTTGGCCGTGCCCGGCTGGGTGTAGCTGATCGGGCAGGTCAGGGTAGCGTTCACCGGCAGACTCGCTGCGCTGCCGCTCGATGCGGTGCACGCGCCGACCGTCACGGCCACGCTGGCGCCCGTGCTGTCGAGGGCGCTGGCCGTGCAGGTGGCGCTCGTGGCTGCGCCGCCGCCGCTGTTGGTGCAGGTGATGCTGCCGCTGACGCTCGCGCCCGGGCCGGCGATCGTCGGGGCGATGGCCACCACCGGGGTCATGTTGGGGCCGGCGGTGACGTCGATCGTCGCCGTGGCCTGGTCGCAGGCCGCCGGGGTCTGCGCCGGGTTGCTGCAGATCTGGTAGGTCAGCACGTAGCTGCCCACCGGCGTGGCCGCGCTGCTGCTGAGCACGCCGGTGGCGGTGTTGAAGCTCAGCCCGGTCACTGCCGGCAGGCTGATCTGGCTGAGCGTCACATTGCTGGTGCTGGCCAGCGCCGTGCCGACCTGGTCGTTGCCGAGCACGCTCAGGCTGGTGGCGGTGCCCGCCGGGGTGCTGACCGCCGCGTCGTCGATCGCGTCGAGGGTCTCGACGCTGTCGGTCGCGCTGTTGTCTGCCGTGCTGCCCGCCGGTTCGTTGGCCGCGCTGGTGGTGGCCGTCACGGTGACGCTGGTGGGCACGGCGTTGGTCCCGCTGTTGGCGCTGCCCGGCTGGGTGTAGCTGATCGGGCAGCTCAGCGTCGCGCTCGCCGGCAGGCTGGCCGCGCTGCCGCTGCTGGCCGTGCAGGCTCCGACCGTGACGGCCACGGCTGCGCCGGTGCTGTCTTGCGCGCTGGCGGTGCAGGTGGCGTTGGTGGCTGCGCCGCCACCGCTGTTGGTGCAGGTGATGCTGCCGCTGACGCTGGCGCCCGGGCCGGTCACGCTCGGAGCGATCGCCACCACCGGGGTCATGTTCGGGCCGGCGGTGACGTTGATCGTCGCCGTGGCCTGGTCGCAGGCCGCCGGGCTCTGCGCCGGGTTGCTGCAGATCTGGTAGGTCAGCACGTAGCTGCCCACCGGCGTGGCCGCGCTGCTGCTGAGCACGCCGGTGGCGGTGTTGAAGCTCAGCCCGGTCACTGCCGGCAGGCTGATCTGGCTGAGCGTCACATTGCTGGTGCTGGCCAGCGCCGTGCCGACCTGGTCGTTGCCGAGCACGCTCAGGCTGGTGGCGGTGCCCGCCGGGGTGCTGACCGCCGCGTCGTCGATCGCGTCGAGGGTCTCGACGCTGTCGGTCGCGCTGTTGTCTGCCGTGCTGCCCGCCGGTTCGTTGGCGGCGCTGGTGGTGGCCGTCACGGTGACGCTGGTGGGCACGGCGTTCGTGCCGCTGTTGGCCGTGCCCGGCTGGGTGTAGCTGATCGGGCAGCTCAGGGTGGCGCTCGCCGGCAGGCTGGCTGCGCTGCCGCTCGAAGCGGTGCAGGCGCCGACCGTGACCGCCACGGCGGCGCCGGTGCTGTCTTGCGCGCTGGCGGTGCAGGTGGCGCTGGTGGCTGCGGCCGAGCCGGCGTTGGTGCAGGTGATGCTGCCGCTGACGCTCGCGCCCGAGCCGGCCACGCTCGGAGCGATGGCCACCACCGGGGTCATGTTGGGGCCGGCGGTGACGTCGATCGTCGCCGTGGCTTGGTCGCAGGCCGCCGGGCTCTGCGCCGGGTTGCTGCAGATCTGGTAGGTCAGCACGTAGCTGCCCACCGGCGTCGCGGCCGTGACGGCCATCGTGCTGGTGGCGGTGTTGAAGCTCAGGCCGGCCACTGCCGGCAGGCTGATCTGGCTGAGCGTGACGTTGCTGGTGCTGGCCAGCGCCGTGCCGACCTGGTCGTTGCCGAGCACGCTCACGCTGGTGGCCGTGCCCGCCGGGGTGCTGACCGCCGCGTCGTCGATCGCGTCGAGGGTCTCGACGCTGTCGGTCGCGCTGTTGTCTGCCGTGCTGCCCGCCGGTTCGTTGGCGGCGCTGGTGGTGGCCGTCACGGTGACGCTGGTGGGCACGGCGTTCGTGCCGCTGTTGGCCGTGCCCGGCTGGGTGTAGCTGATCGGGCAGCTCAGGGTGGCGCTCGCCGGCAGGCTGGCTGCGCTGCCGCTCGAAGCGGTGCAGGCGCCGACCGTGACCGCCACGGCCGCGCCGGTGCTGTCTTGCGCGCTGGCGGTGCAGGTGGCGCTGGTGGCTGCGGCCGAGCCGGCGTTGGTGCAGGTGATGCTGCCGCTGACGCTCGCGCCGGGGCCGGCCACGCTCGGAGCGATGGCCACCACCGTCGTCATGTTGGGGCCGGCGGTGACGTCGATCGTCGCCGTGGCCTGGTCACAGGCCGCCGGGCTCTGCGCCGGGTTGCTGCAGATCTGGTAGGTCAGCACGTAGCTGCCCACCGGCGTCGCGGCCGTGACGGCCATCGTGCCGGTGGTCGTGCTGAAGCTCAGACCGGCCACTGCCGGCAGGCTGATCTGGCTGAGCGTCACATTGCTGGTGCTGGCCAGCGCCGTGCCGACCTGGTCGTTGCCGAGCACGCTCACGCTGGTGGCCGTGCCCGCCGGGGTGCTGACCGCCGCGTCGTCGATCGCGTCGAGGGTCTCGACGCTGTCGGTCGCGCTGTTGTCTGCCGTGCTGCCTGAGGGCTCGTTGCTCGCGCTGGTCGTGGCCGTCACCGTGACGCTGGTGGGCGCCGCGTTGGTGCCGCTGTTGGCCGTGCCCGGCTGGGTGTAGCTGATCGGGCAGCTCAGCGTCGCGCTCGCCGGCAGGCTGGCCGCGCTGCCGCTGCTGGCCGTGCAGGCGCCGACCGTGACCGCCACGGCCGCGCCGGTGCTGTCCAGCGCGCTGGCCGTGCAGGTGGCGCTGGTGGCTGCGCCGCCGCCGCTGTTGGTGCAGGTGATGTTGCCGCTGACGCTCGCGCCCGGGCCGGCGATCGTCGGGGCGATGGCCACCACCGTCGTCATGTTGGGGCCGGCGGTGACGTTGATCGTCGCCGTGGCCTGGTCGCAGGCCGCCGGGGTCTGCGCCGGGTTGCTGCAGATCTGGTAGGTCAGCACGTAGCTGCCCACCGGGGTGGCTGCGCTGCTGCTGAGCACGCCGGTGGCGGTGTTGAAGCTCAGCCCGGTCACACTCGGCAGGCTGACCTGCGTGAGCGTGACGTTGCCGGTGTTGGCCAACGCCGTGCCGACCTGGTCGTTGCCGAGCACGCTCACACTGGTGGCGGTGCCCGCCGGGGTGCTGACCGCCGCGTCGTCGATCGCGTCGATCGTGTCCACGCTGTCGGTCGCGCTGTTGTCTGCCGTGCTGCCCGCCGGTTCGTTGGCGGCACTGGTGGTCGCGGTCACCGTGACGCTGGTGGGCACGGCGTTGGTGCCGCTGTTGGCCGTGCCGGGCTGGGTGTAGCTGATCGGGCAGGTCAGCGTCGCGCTCGCCGGCAGGCTGGCCGCGCTGCCGCTGCTGGCCGTGCAGGCGCCGACCGTGACCGCCACGGCCGCGCCAGCGCTGTCCAGCGCGCTGGCCGTGCAGGTGGCGCTGGTGGCTGCGCCGCCGCCGCTGTTGGTGCAGGTGATGTTGCCGCTGACGCTCGCGCCCGGGCCGGCGATCGTCGGGGCGATGGCCACCACCGTCGTCATGTTGGGGCCGGCGGTGACGTTGATCGTCGCCGTGGCCTGGTCGCAGGCCGCCGGGGTCTGCGCCGGGTTGCTGCAGATCTGGTAGGTCAGCACGTAGCTGCCCACCGGCGTCGCGGCCGTGACGGCCATCGTGCCGGTGGTCGTGCTGAAGCTCAGGCCGGCCACTGCCGGCAGGCTGATCTGGCTGAGCGTGACGTTGCTGGTACTGGCCAGCACGGTGCCGACCTGGTCGTTGCCGAGCACGCTCACGCTGGTGGCCGTGCCCGCCGGGGTGCTGACCGCCGTGTCGTCGATCGCGTCGATCGTGTCCACGCTGTCAGTCGCGCTGTTGTCCGCCGTGCTGCCCGCCGGTTCGTTGGCGGCACTGGTGGTCGCGGTCACCGTGACGCCGGTGGGCGCCGCGTTGGTGCCGCTGTTGGCCGTGCCCGGCTGGGTGTAGCTGATCGGGCAGCTCAGCGTCGCGCTCGCCGGCAGGCTGGCCGCGCTGCCGCTGCTGGCCGTGCAGGCGCCGACCGTGACCGCCACGGCCGCGCCAGCGCTGTCCAGCGCGCTGGCCGTGCAGGTGGCGCTGGTGGCTGCCGACGTTCCCCGGTTCGTGCAAACCAAGCTGCCGTTCACGGTCGAACCCGGACCGGCCACCGTCGGGGCGATCGTCACGGCCGCCGTCATGTTCGGTGCCACGAGGATGCCGCCCTGCATGCCGAACAGGCGGGGCAGGTACGCGGTCCCACCCGAACCGGCCGCAGGGATTTCTCCCCCGAACGCAAAGGTCATTGACGAGACCCCGGCGCTGTAATTGGCTTCTGCTGCCACGGATGCGGGGGCGGTCGCGAGCGAATAGGTCGGGTAATTGCCGACGGCCGAACAACCGATCAAGGCGTCCGCGGTGGTACACACCTTTGCTCTGAAAGCCACACCGCCGTCGTAGGCTGTCGCCGACTCGAGCTGGGACCCGGCAATCACCGTGACGGATGGCGGCATGTACTCGATGCGCTCCGTCACCCCACCGGTGATCGAACTCAGGTTGCCATCGGTGTCGATGCTGCGCAAGTACACCGGCACATCGATCGGATCCGCGGCCGTTCCCCCCACCGTCACAAAATCCAGCCGGAACACCACCTGGGATGCGTTGCTCGCGAGGTTGGGCAGCATCACCTGCCCCTCGAAGTAGCTGGCGCCGGTGGTGTAGCTGGGCGCCTGACTGACCGTCGCGCCGCCACGCAGGCTCACGACCGTGACCAGCAGGTCGCGGTTGCGGTTGCCCGTTGCAGCCAGATCGCCGGCGGCGATCACGTTGCTGTAGCGGGTCACGCTGCCGACCTGCGTGCAGTCCGCAGACTGGCAAGCCCACGACGACCACACGAAAGACGCGGCCTCGGCCGACGACCCGAAGGGCGCCACGGCCAACCAGCCCATCGCAGCCAGGACGAGACAGCGCGAGGCAAAACACAGAGTGTGCAACCGGCGTCCAGCCCAACGCACCCAAGATCCGAAGTCACCCATCGTCAGCCTTGTATCGCTTCGTCGGCGCCCCCACGGCCGTGGCGGCAAGGATGACGGCCGACCTGGCACGACAGCCCAGGCCCCTGCAGCCCGGTGCCGTGAAATCCACCGCAGCGCCATCCGCATCAAATAGTTTCAACTGGTCGCCAACCTGAGCCACCGCACAGCGGCCTGCTTCAGCCACCATGGATCGACGCCGCCCCCGACAGGTCTGGAGACCTGCCCGAGCCGCCTCACCGTGTCATCAGTCGCATGCCTCCGGTCGAGCCACACCAAAAGTGCGAAGTTCGATCTCAGGAATTGAACAAATCTTACAGTGCATCAGCAGATTACAACATGGCGCACACGTTTGTTGGCAATCACCAACCCGCCCGCTCAAGGGGGAATGGCGCCGCAATCTGTGCAGATTTCTCACCCCAGGGCATTCAGCCCCAGAGATCGAGCGGAGGGTCGGTGGCCACGGCGAACAGCAACTCGCGCCGGCCGACCCAGCCCAAGGGATGGCCCTGGGCGTCGACCACGGGCACCCCGGGCAGGCCGGTGTCGACCAGCACGGCGGCGATCCGGCGCAGCTCGGTGTCGGGCTGGGCGGCCGGAATCGGGCTGCGCAGCAACTGCCCTGCCGTGCGGCCGGACCGTTCCCGCCAGCTTTGCACACCGCGCTGCATCGCCGCCAGCAGGCGCGCATTGCCCAGATCGGCACCAGCGGCAACGCCAGCCAGATGCTCGCCCAGCAGCGTGGGCCAGGCGGGACCGAGCAGATCGTGCCGGGACACCAGGCCGACCAACGCCCCCTGCGCGTCGGTCACCAGCAGCTGGCGCACGGCACGCCGCTCCAGCTCACCCCAGATTTCCACCAGAGGGGCATCGATGCCCACGCAGATGGCAGGCCGGGCCATGATCTCGCCGGCCAGGCGCACACGCCGTGGCGGTACGGGCGTGTCGCCGCTCTCCCCGGCGTAGGCATGCAGCGCGGAGATTCGCTGCGCCGACGGTTGCAACGCCGCCTCGCCCGGCATCGGGGGGTCGATCGCTCGACTGCGCTCCACCGGGCGCACAGGCTCCAGCAGATCCTGACCCACCCAGGCCGACCTGCCGGCCAAACCGTACACGTGGAACATGGCCATGCGCTCCCGCGGTGATCCCGGCACCGAGCATAGCGCCGCACGACGAGGCCCCGAACGTGACAGGCCTGCAGCAAAGGGAGGACGCTTGATCAGGCAGGACTGAACACCAACCGGACAGCGAGGATACTTCCAGCACCCTGCCCGGCCGCCACGCGGCCCAGCGACCGAACCCCGCCGACCATGGCCCTGGATCCCACGCCCACCACCGCCCGCCCCGCCACCGCCGATACACCGCCAGAAGCCGCCGACCACCGCAGCGGCACCTCCGGTGTGCCGCCGCTTGTGCCAGCCCGGCCTCACCTGATGAGCTCGGCCGACGTGGCTGCCCACCTGCAGGTACACCCCAGCCGCGGCCTGCACGGGCAGGAAGTGGCCGATCGCAGGGCCCTGCACGGCCCGAACGAGCTGCCCGAGGCGCGCCCGGTGAGCTGGTGGCGCCGGCTGGCCGAGGCCTTCGGCGACTTCATGATCCTGGCCCTGCTCGCCGCTGCCGCGGTCGCCTGGGCGATGGGTGAGCGCACCGACGCGATCGTGATCCTGCTGATCGTGCTGCTGAATGCCGCGGTGGGCCTGTTCCAGCAATACCGGGCCGACCAGGCCCTGGCCGCCTTGCGCGGCCTGAGCACGCCCATGGCGCTGGTGCGCCGCGACGGCCAGGCCCAGCCCGTGGCCGCCCATGAACTGGTGCCTGGCGACGTGGTACTGATCGAAGCCGGCAACCTGGTGCCGGCCGACCTGCGCCTGCACGACACCGCCAGGCTGCGCGTCGATGAAGCGGCGCTGACCGGTGAATCCGTGCCAGTGGACAAGCACAGCGCGGCCCTGGCGGCACACCCCGATGGCGAGCACCCGGTGGGCGACCGGCTCAACCTGGCCTTCCGCGGCACGCTGGTCACGCAGGGCCGCGGCGAGGGGCTGGTGGTGGCAACCGGTGCGGCCACCCAGCTGGGCCAGGTGGCCGTCCTGCTGGACCGCACGGATCAGCGCAGCACGCCGCTGCAGCAGCGCCTGTCGGGCCTGGGCAAGCGGCTGTCACTGGTGGTGCTGGTGATCTGTGCGGTGGTATTTGCCTTTGGCCTGCTGCGCGGCGAGCCGCCGCTGCTGATGGCGCTGACAGCGATCTCACTGGCCGTGGCGGCGATCCCCGAAGCCCTGCCAGCGGTGGTGGCGGTGCTGCTCGCGCTGGGCGCGCGCCGCATGGCGCAGGCCAACGCGCTGGTCAAGCGCCTGCCGGCGGTCGAGACGATGGGTTCGGTCAGCACGATCTGCTCGGACAAGACCGGCACCCTGACGCAGAACCGCATGCGCGTGGCAAGCATCCACCTGCTGCCCGACGACCTCCCCACGCCCACGCGCACCGCCGAAGCGGCACTGTGGCGTGCGGTGATCCTGTGCAGCGACGCCCATCCTCGCCCCGATGCCAAAGACGTCGCCGAATCGGAGGGCTGGCTCGGCGATCCGACCGAGACGGCCCTGGTCGCCGCTGCGGCGGCCACCGGCCGTTACGACTTGGCGGCACTGCGCGAACGCCTGCCCCGCGCGCACGAATGGCCCTTCGATGCCGAGCGCAAGCGCATGAGCACGCTGCACCCGCGCCACCGCGACAGCGGCTGGCTGCTGGTGACCAAGGGGGCGCCCGAGGGCGTGCTGCCCCTGTGCAGCAGCTTTCCCTCGCTGCCAGGCGACGCCGCCCACGCCAACCAGCCTGAAGACCTGCTTTCGGAGCCTGGCGTCCAGCGCGGCGCCTGGATGGCGCTCGCACAGGGCCTCGCCAGCCAGGGCCTGCGTGTCCTGGCCTTCGCCCAGCGGCGTTGGCCGGCCGAGACCACGCTGGACACGCTGCGCCAGCTCGACTGCAACCAGGCCGAGGCGCAACTGGAGCTTCTCGGCCTGATCGGCCTGATCGACCCGCCCCGCCCCGAGGCGGCCCAGGCCGTGGCGCAGTGCCGTGCCGCGGGCATCACCCCGGTGATGATCACCGGCGACCACCCCGCCACGGCGCTGGCGATCGCCCGCCAGCTGGGCATCGTCGAGGACCGGACCGCCTCCCCCCATGACCGGGCGCTGGTGCTGACTGGCCCGGAGCTGGCCCGGCTGGACGACACCCAGCTCGCGGCGATGGCCCCGTCCTGCCGCGTCTACGCCCGCGTCGACCCGGCACAGAAGGTGCGCATCGTCGATGCGCTGCAGTCGAGCGGCGCCTATGTGGCGATGACCGGCGACGGCGTCAATGACGCGCCCGCGTTGCAGCGCGCCGACATCGGGGTGGCCATGGGCCGCAGCGGCACCGACGTGGCCCGCGAGGCCGCCGCGCTGGTGCTCCTGGACGACCGCTTCGCCACCATCGTCGCCGCGGTGCGCGAGGGCCGGCGCATCTTCGACAACATCCGCAAATTCGTGCGCTATGCGCTCACGGGCAACTCGGCCGAGATCTGGCTGCTCTTCCTGGCCCCGCTGCTGGGCATGCCGCTGCCGCTGCTGCCCATCCACATCCTCTGGGTGAACCTCGTGACGGACGGCCTGCCGGGCCTGGCCCTGGCGCAGGAGCCCGCCGAGCCGGGCGTCATGCAGCGCCCGCCCCGACCGCCGCAGGAGACGCTGTTCGCCCACGGCCTGTGGCAGCACGCGCTGTGGGTGGGCCTGCTGATGGGCGGCCTCAGCCTGGGCGTGCAGGCATGGGCGCTGGCGCAGCAGAACCCCGCTTGGCAGACGATGGTGTTCACCTCGATCACCCTGGGCCAGATGGGCCATGTGCTGGTGATCCGCTCCGAGACGGTGCCGCTGTGGCGTCTTGGCCTGCGCAGCAACCTTGCACTCACCGCTGCCGTGGCGCTCACGCTGCTGCTGCAACTGGCGGTGATCTACTTGCCGCCGCTGCAGGCGATCTTCCACACCCAGGCCTTGAGCCCGGCCGAATTGGGACTCTGCGTGCTGGGCGCCGCGGTCGTGATGGCGGCAGTGGAAATCGAGAAGGCCTGGCGGCGGCGGCCCGGGCGCTGAACGTTCAGCAGGCCAGGCGGCCGCCCGAAAACAAGAAGCCGCCGGCGACGACAAGGTCTCTGGCGGCTTCGAAGCAAGCACCCTCAGATCCCGGCCGACGGCCGGGCGAGGCGATTACTTGGCGGAGTACTGCTTGATCAACGCACGGGCTTCCTCGAACAGCCTCTTGCCGTCTTGGCCCTTGGCAGTGACCGTCTTGATCCACTCGTCGTCGATCTGCTCCGTCACCTTGACCCAGCGCTGGTACTCGGCCTGGTCGATGAAGGTGATCTTCTGGCCAGCGTCGCGGGCGATCTTCTGGTGCGGGCCGACGATCGCGTCGAACGCCGACTCACCCGCCCAGGCGGAGGTCGCCAGGCCGGAGTTGTCGTCGATCACCTTCTTCAGGTCCGCCGGCAGGCTGTCGTACTTGGCCTAGTTCATCGCGAAGGCAAAGATCGTGTTGGCCATGCGCGGCATGCCGGGGCTGGTGTCGAGCGCGAACTTGGCGATCTCCTGCAGCTTGATGGAAGGAGCACCTTCCCAGGGCACGCTGGCACCGTCGATCACGCCCTTGGAGAGCGACTCGGGCACCGCCGGCAGCGGCATCTGCACCGGCACCGCCCCCATCGCTGCGATCATCTGCGAGTTGATGCGCGTAGCGGCACGGATCTTCAGGCCCTTCAAGTCTTCCAGCTTGGTGACGTTCTTGTCACGAAAGTGCAGCAAGGTACCGTCGTGGACGTGGTTGAAGATCAACTTGACGCCCTTGAACTCGTCCAGCGCATTCTTCTGGATGTAGGTGTACAGCGCCTGGCTGCTGCCCTTCGAGGTCGTGGTCATGAACGGCAGCTCGAACACCTCGGACTTCGTGAACCGGCCCGCCGCGTAGGTGGGCACCGACCAGACGATGTCAGCCACGCCGTCACGGGCCTGGTCCATCAGCTGCGCCGGCGTACCGCCAAGCTGCATCGAAGGATAGATCTGGCACTTCAGGCGATCCTTGGACTCCTTCTGCACCTTGTCGCACCAGGGCTGGATGAGCTTGACCTGGGAGCTGGAGGTGCTGGGCAGGAAGTGGTGCACCTTGAGCACCACCTGCTGGGCCTGGGCGCCGAAGGCACTGGCGACCAGGGCGGCGGCCACGGCCAGCTTGGGAACGATCCTCGATGTCATGTCTGTCTCCTATCTCTGATTGCTAAGGTCGGGATTGAGGCCGAGATGCTGCCGCGCAATCCGTCAGCCGAAAGACCGGACGAGCACCAGCGAGACGCTCGGGAAGAGCACCAACGCCACGATGCGCACGAAGTCCGACAGCAGGAAGGGCACCACCCCCTTGAACGTGTCCGTCAGGGGCACGTCCTTCGCGAGGCGGTTGATGATGTAAACGTTCATCCCCACGGGAGGGTGGACAAGGCCGATCTCCACCACCATCAGCGCCAGGATACCGAACCAGACCGACTTGTCCGTCGGGTTCAAGCCCCAGAAGTCCAGGCCCATGATCATCGGGTAGAAGATCGGGATGGTCAGCAGGATCATCGCCAGCGAGTCCATCACGCAACCCAGGAAGATGTAGATCACCAGGATCGCGGTGAGCACCAGCAACGGCGGCAGGCCGCTGCCCTGCACCCAGGTGGCCAGCTCGGCCGGCATCTGCGACAGCGCCAGTGCGGTATTGAGCATGTCTGCACCCATCAGCACCAGGAAGATCATCGCCGTGGCCTGGGCCGTGCCCAGCGCGCTGTCCATCAAGCCCTTCAGGCGCATGCCGCCGGTGAGGAACGCCAGCACGCCGCAAGCGGCGGCGCCGATTGCCGCGGCCTCGGTGGGGTTGGCCCAACCACCGTAGATGCCCACGATCACTACCACGAAGACCAGCAGCACCGGCAGCACCTCGATCAGCGCCTTGATGCGCTGCGGCCAGGGCGTGCGATCACCGGCCGGGCCGATGTGCGGCTTCCAGGCCACCAGGATCTGAATGACGAGCATGTAGCCCACCATCGCGATGATCCCCGGCAGCACGGCGGCCATGAAGAGCTTGCCGATCGACTCCTGCGTCAGGATGGCATAGATCACCAGCGGCACCGACGGCGGGATCATGATGCCCAGCGTGCCACCTGCGGCCAAGGCCCCGGTGGCGAGGCTGCCGGCATAGCCATGACGCTTGAGCTCAGGCAGGGCCACCTGGCCCATCGTCGCGGCAGTAGCAAGAGATGAGCCGCAAATCGCCCCGAAGCCCGCGCAGGCGCCCACTGCCGCCATCGCAATGCCGCCGCGCCGGTGCCCCAGGAAGGCACTCACGAAACGGAACAGGCTGCGGCTCAGGCCGCCATGGGTGGCGAACTGCCCCATCAGCATGAACAGCGGCAGCACCGCCAGGTCGTAGTTCGACAGCCGGGCATAAGCGGCGTTCTTCAGCGTGTTCAGCAGGCCAGCACTCTCGCCGCCATTGAGAAAGATGTAGCCACCCGCCCCCGCCATGAACATCGCAATACCGATGGGCACGCGCACCACCAACAGGACCATGAGAGCCAGGAAGATGAAGCCCCCGACGGCAATACCGCTCATTTCACTGCCCCCTTGCCGACGTGCGTGATGAAGTGGAAACACATGTAGAATCCAGCCGCGGCCAACAGCGCAAAGCCCGGCACCATCAGCACCTGGGCCACCCACACCGGCCAACCCAGGATCGCCGAGGTTTCGCCGTATTCCTTGAGGTTCATCGCGCCGATCCAGGTGCGCCAAGTGATCAACACACCAAACAGCGCCACGAGCAGCGAGCCGAAGGCGTCCAGCCAGGCCACCGTGCGCGGGTTCCAGTTCTGTGTGAAGAAGTCCACCTTCACGTCATTTCGCGTGAGATGGCAGTAGGCGAAGAAGGCGGCCGCACCGACGGCCGAACCCATCTGCATCAGTTCCAGGTCACCGGGCACCGGCGTGGCAGCCAGCTTGCGACCGACGATGGACACGATCGACATATTCACCAGCGCCACAAAGATCAGCCCGCCGAGCACCGAGCCCAGCTTGCACAGCCACACCAGCGCTCGCCCCACGGGACCAAAGCCGGCAAAGGCATCACCGGGCGCATCCGGCATCGGTTCTTGCATCGTCATCTCCTCGTTGTCGCCCGGTGGCTTCTTTCCCGCAGTCCGGACAGGGTCTGTCCCACGCCAAGCGCAGGCGGCGCGATTGTGGCGATGCCGAGCAATGCCGTCCAGGCAAAGTCAAACCTACCTGATATGCCTCACCGGCATAGGATCATGGCCACTCCGCGGCTTTTCCCGGCACTGCTGCCACGTCTGTGCGGGACGGGCGCAGCTTCAGACAGAAACCGTCGAGGCCTCGCCATCCGGCTGCGCGGCACGGCGAAGTTCATCCACCGTGTAGCCCTCGCGCAGCAGTGCGGCGCGAAGCCAGTCGGGCTGCCCACCCTCGCCGTCCCACGTCAGTCCAGAGACGGGATGACGATAGCGGAGAACAGGCGCCGCCTTCGCAAGCGGCATCACGGTCGGCTTGCCTCGCAGCTCATGCAGACTGATCTGCCAGAAATCCATCAGCCGGCGGATCTTTCGGATCGCAACGAGCTTTTCTGGATCTTCGATCGAGACGAGGTCCTGGTTTTTCATCGACGACTGCAATGGGCTGACAACGGTCCCCAGAACGGGGACGAACAAGACAATTGGGCAACTGCAGATCAGCAGACTATAAAACCAGCGCCACACAACCTGTGCCCGGGGTTGTCATCAAGGGGGTTTGTCAGCCGACCGCCCAAGGTAGCCTACAATCGCCGTTGACGGGCCTCCCTGCATGGGGGCGCGGCCAACCGGGTCAGGTCGGGAACGAAGCAGCCCTAACCGTTAGCACTCAGTGCCAGGGTTCAGGCTCGTCACCTTCTCAAGCTCGAGCCAGGCGAATCAGCCTCCTGCTTCAGCGCTTTCTGCGTTGCCAGCTGTGATCGCTCGGCTGCACTTCGCAGGTCGACGGCCTTGACATCCAGCGTCCTGGCATAGCGAGCAGCGACGTGCTCCAAATCGCGCTCCATCGACAATCCCACGCGTTGCCAGGCATCGAGCGTCTCGCCGGCACAACTCGCCACCAGCCGCACCCAGTCGGGTGCATGCTGGGGCACCCGGACAGCTTGGTCACGCCCCAGAGGCGTTGCCAACAGCTCCAACCCCTGGTCTGCCCCCCACTGGCGTAGCACGGCACGCCCCAATGCGGGCAGTTCCACGCCGATCACCAGCCGGGCCGCCAGGGCCTCGTCAGGCTCGGACTCAGGCCGTTCGTCGCCCTCCTCGACCCGTGGTGCTGGCCGCATGAGTGCGGCGATCTGGGCCGCCTCGTCCGGGAAGTGGTACAGCACCAACAAGCGACCGAGCTGCTGCAGTTGCGCCGCCAGCGAGACCATGTCGAGCGGCAGTCCCGCAGGAGCCAGCAGCCGGGCCAGCAAGCTGACCTGACGCGCACGCAGCAGGGCAACCCGTAGAGGCGCCGCCTGGGTGGCGGGCAGCAATCCGGGCCAGGGCCTGAGCGCGCCGGCGGCACGCCGCACCCCCCGGAGGCCGATGAGCTGCACGGCACGCCCCACGCTGGTGACCGGGTCGGCATCCGGTGCCCGCTGCGCTGCGGTGTTGAGCTGCCGCAGCAGCTCCAGCGCCAGGGCCGGATCCTCCAGGATCAGCTCCACCACCGACTGGAGCGGCTCCGAATCCATCCCGACGACTTTGGACACCCGGGCCGCGAGACCTGGCAAGGCGGGCAGGTGACCCGCCGCCCGCGAGCGCGCCAACAGGATGGCAAGCACGTTCGCGCGGCCCTCGGCGGCGTTCTGGCGCCACTCGTCAACGGCGCGAAAGAGACTGCGCGCACTCAGGTAACGCCGCGACGCCTGCGTGGCAGTCGCCCGATCGACGATGGCGGCCAGCACCTCCGGTACCGGCTGGGGCAGCGTGGCCGGCAGGCGCACCGGCTCGCGTACCAGACGACCCAGCACGGACGGCAAATCGGCCTCTCCCAGCGGTGGTGTGCCGCTGAGCAACTGATGCATCAGCAGGCCGACGCCAAGCACGTCCCGTTCGCTGGCAACCCCGCCTTCAGTCAGCGGTGGCGGCGCCACCACTGCCAGGCCCCAGGGGATCACGCGGCCGGCGCGATCGATCAGCAGGCTGTGCAGGCCGACATCGCCGTGCGTGAGGCCCGCGTCGTGCGCCGCAGCCAGTCCGTCCAGGACATCACTGCACCAACTGGCGATATCCAGCGCCGTGTTGACCTCGGCACGCCCGTTCAACCACTCTCCCAATGTCTGGGCGCCCTGGCGAGGCTGACAGGCCACATAGAGCCAGCCGGCGTACTGCCCGATCTCGGAAGGTGCCTGCAGCCGCGGATGGTCGATGCGCGCGGCACGTCGCGCCGCATCGAGCGCCCGCTTGAGGCCCTCGGCGCCCGCAGAACTGGCTCGCCGCGGCAGCATCAGCAGCACATCCTGCATGCTGCGCGAATCCTCGGCCAGCCAGGCCATCGTGAGGGAACTGCGTCCGAGCAACCGCTTCAGCCCGAAGGGACCGAAGCGGCGCTGCGTGATCTGCGCGGGGAAACCGGGCTGGCTGGCCGATGAGGGCTGCAAAGCGTTCATGCAGGGCGGTCGACGGAGAAGGCCCTTCTGCGCACACGCAGGGCCGATCGTGCGCATTGGAACCGCGCCCCCGCAAGCAGGATCTGCCGAACAGCAGCGCGATCCCGCCCGATTCCGCGGGAACAACGTCGAGTCGTCAACGACGGACCCGGCAGCACCCGGTAACGCCCGTCCATCGGTGCTCCAGGCGGCTTCGTGCCAGAATCACGGCCATTGGCCGATGCTTCGGTCTGCCTTCAGCCACCCACGGAAGCTTTCATGAGCAGCGATCTCATCAAACACGTTTCGGATGCTTCGTTCGAATTGGACGTGATCAAGTCGGACAAGCCGGTTCTGGTCGATTACTGGGCCGAGTGGTGCGGCCCCTGCAAGATGATTGCGCCCCTCCTGGACGATGTAGCCAGCCAGTTCAGCGATCAGTTGCAGGTGGCAAAGATGAACGTGGACGAGAATCGTGCTGTGCCGGCCCAGTTCGGCATCCGCGGCATCCCGACGTTGATGATCTTCAAGAACGGCCAGCTGGCTGCCACGCGCGTCGGTGCACTGAGCAAGGTGCAGTTGACTGAATTCGTCTCCCAGAATCTATAATTGGTGCTCGCGAAGCCAGAATCTGTCTGGTTTCGCCTCCAGCCACTGTGCGCAGGAGCGTGAAACGGGTCGCAAGCATTGCAGCGCCCTCACCTCTCACGATCGCGCACAGCGTCGGCTCACCTTCCCCACCTTGCATTGCCACCCCGAGCTGATCGGCCTCCGCTCAGGTGCATCGCTCGGGTCCCCAGGTGACCGACCTTCCGGCATGCGTTGAGGGCCAGACGCAGCCTCGAATTCCAGGGTTCGCCCTTCCCATGCATCTTTCCGAACTGAAGGCACAGCACATCTCGGCACTCGTCAAGATGGCTGAAACGCTCGAGATCGAGAACGCCAGCCGCATGCGCAAGCAGGAGCTGATGTTCGCCATCATGAAGAAGCGCGCCCGGCAGGGTGAGCAGATCTTCGGCGACGGCGTGCTTGAGGTGTTGCCGGACGGCTTCGGCTTCCTGCGCGCACTGGACGCCAGCTTCCTGGCGAGCACGGACGACATCTACCTCTCGCCCAGCCAGATCAGGCGCTTCAACCTCCACACTGGCGACATGGTCGAGGGTGAGGTGCGCGTGCCCAAGGATGGCGAGCGCTACTTTGCCCTCGTCAAGGTGGACCGCGTCAACGACATGACGCCGGAGGAGAGCAAGAACAAGATCATGTTCGAGAACTTGACGCCGCTGTTCCCCAAGGAACAGTTCAAGCTCGAACGTGAGATCCGCAATGAAGAGAACATCACCAGCCGCATCATCGACCTGATCGCACCGATCGGCAAAGGCCAGCGCGCCCTGTTGGTCGCGCCGCCCAAGAGCGGCAAGACGGTGATGATGCAACATCTGGCGCACGCCATCGTGGCCAACCACCCGGACGTGCACCTGATCGTGCTGCTGGTGGACGAGCGCCCCGAGGAAGTGACCGAAATGGTCCGCACGGTGCGTGGCGAGGTCATCTCTTCGACCTTTGACGAGCCGGCCGCTCGCCACGTCCAGGTCGCCGAGATGGTGATCGAGCGCGCCAAGCGCCTGGTCGAACTGAAGAAGGATGTGGTGATCCTGCTGGACTCGATCACCCGCTTGGCACGTGCCTACAACAACGTGCTGCCGTCCTCCGGCAAGGTGCTCACCGGCGGTGTGGACGCCAACGCGCTACAGCGCCCCAAGCGCTTCTTCGGCGCGGCGCGCAACATCGAGGAAGGCGGCTCGCTGACCATCATCGGCACGGCGCTGATCGACACCGGCTCGAAGATGGACGAGGTCATTTACGAGGAGTTCAAGGGCACCGGCAACTGCGAAATCCACCTGGATCGTCGCATGGCCGAGAAGCGCGTCTACCCGTCGATCCTGCTGAACAAGTCGGGGACCCGCCGCGAGGAGCTGCTGCTCAAGCCGGAGATCCTGCAGAAGACCTGGATCCTGCGCAAGCTGCTCTACCCGATGGACGAGATCGAGGCGATGGAGTTCATCCTCGACAAGATGAAGGCCACCAAGGGCAACATCGAGTTCTTCGACTTGATGCGGCGTGGCGGCTGAAGCCAGACAGTGGCGGCTCGCAGAGCCGTCGCTGCTGGCGAAGCGGGCGCGTTGCGCGCGTCCGTGGGTGGAGTCGGTACCTGCTACCTGGAATCGGTGGCGGGCATCTGACTCCAAGCTATAATGTACGTTTTGCCGCTGTCGGCAAGTGCGCCCGCATCCCGCGGACGTGGCTCCCGGCACACAGCGAGGTATCCATGAAAGAAGGCATCCACCCGAACTACCGCGAAGTCTGCTTCGTGGATCTGTCCAACGGCTTCAAGTTCGTGACGCGCTCCTGCGCACCCACGCGCGAAAGCACCAAGATGGACGACGGCCGCGAACTGCCGCTGTACAAGCTGGAAACCACCAGCGAGACGCACCCGTTCTACACCGGTACGCAAAAGAGCGTGGACAGCCTGGGCGGCCGCGTCGAGAAGTTCCGCAACAAGTTCAAGGTCGGCATCAAGAAGTGAGGCCGGTGACCTGCGGGTCCCTGAACGACAAGGAAGGCAGCCGGGGCTGCCTTTTTTTCTGCCCCTGGCCTGAAAACCTGCCTGCGATTCCAGGCTGGTACCGCTGCACGACAATGTGCCATCGGCCGCACAGCGCCTGATCCTTCCTGGACCTCGTGAACCTTCCGAATCCGGCCCTCGTCTCGCAACAGGCGGTGAAGCAGCTGCCGCGCCTGGCGCTGCTGCTGCTGTGCGCCGCCTATGTACTCCCGGGTGTCTTCGGGCGTGACCCCTGGAAGAACGCGGACCTGTCGGCGGTGGGCTACATGCTGTCGCTCGCACGCGGCCATGCCGATTGGCTGGCGCCGAGCCTCGGTGGCCTGCCAGCCGAGGGGGGATTGCTGCCCTACTGGATCGGCACGGCCAGCATCCTGCTGTTCGACGGCTGGATCGAGCCCGTGCTGGCCGCGCGCCTGCCCTTTGCCCTGCTGCTCACCGCGGCGCTGGCCCTGACCTGGTACGCCAGTTTCCACCTCGCCCGCACCGACAAGGCCCAGCCCCTGGCCTTCGCCTTTGGTGGTGAAGCCCAACCGGTCGACTACGCCCGCGCGATCGCCGATGCCAGCGTGCTGGCCCTGATCGGCAGCCTGGGCCTGTTGCAGCTCGGCCACGAAACCACCCCGGAACTCGTGCAACTGGCGGCCACCACGCTGGTGCTCTACGGCCTTGCCGCCAGCCCCTTCCGCCGCTGGCGCAGCCGTGTGGCCGTGCTCACCGCCCTGCCGGTACTGGCGATCAGTGCCGCCCCGACCACGGCCGTTCTGTTTGGTGCCGTGGCGACCCTGGTGTGCCTACGTTCCACCTACGAGAACGCGCGCCGCTTCGCCCCCTGGGTGGCGGCGGCCGCTCTGCTGGCGGCCTTGACAGCCTGTGCCGTGAACGCCTGGACCTGGCGCATCAGCGGCGAGGTACCCACGCTGGCCCTGCCACGCTTGCTGGCCTGGTTCACCTGGCCGGTGTGGCCGCTCGCGGCCTGGACGCTGTGGCAATGGCGGCGCCAGCTGGGCCATCGCCACCTCTCGGTTCCGCTGTGTCTGGCGGGGGTCGCAGCGGGCTGCAGCATGGCCATGGGTGGCAATGACCGCGCCCTGATGCTGGCATTGCCCAGCCTGGCGGTGCTGGGTGCCTTTGCGCTGCCGACGCTCAAGCGCAGTGTCAGTGCGGCGATCGACTGGTTCTCGGTCTTCTTCTTCACCGCGGCCGGCCTGACGTTCTGGGTGATGTACATCGCCGTCCACACGGGCCACCCCGCCAAGCCGGCGGCCAACGTCGCCAAGCTGCTGCCGGGCTTCGAGCCTCGATTCAGCCTGCCGGCGCTGCTGCTGGCCCTGGCGGGCACGCTGGCCTGGGCCTGGCTGGTGCGCTGGCGCACGGGGCATCACCGCCAGGCCCTGTGGAAAAGCCTCATCCTGCCGGCAGGGGGCGTGGCCTGGGGCTGGCTGCTGACGATGACACTCTGGCTGCCCATGCTCGACTACGCCCGCAGCTACCGCCCGACCGTGCAGCAGCTCGCGCGCGTCCTGCCGGCCGACGCCTGTGTCGTCACGGTCAACCTCAGCCGCCCGCAGCTCGCCGCGCTCACGGTGCACAGCCGCTGGCGCACCACCTCGGACCGCGACGACCGGCGCTGCGCGTGGATGCTGGTGCACCAACCGGGTCCTCAGGGGCAACCAAGCGGTGCCGACCGGCCGTCGCCGGACGGGCAGTGGCAGTTCGTGCGGCGCATCCACCGCCCCACCGACCGGCAGGAAGGCCTGTTCATCTACCGCCGCCGCTGAGGAGCACCGCCGCTCATCGCACCGGCATCGTGCCGGTATCGAGCGGATCAGGCGCTGCGACGCAGCCTCACCGCCGGAAAGACGATGCGAAACGACGAGCCCTTGCCCGGCTCGCTGTCGACCTCCAGCTGGGCACCGTGCCGCTGCACGACGTGCTTGACGATCGACAGGCCCAGGCCCGTGCCCCCCGTCTCGCGCGAACGGCTGCCATCGACACGGTAGAAGCGTTCGGTCAGGCGCGGCAGGTGCTGGCGCTCGATGCCCACGCCGGTGTCGCGCACCTCGTACACCCCTTCGCCACTGTCGCGCGTACACCAGGTGATGTCGATCGAGCCGCCCTCGGGCGTGTAGCGCACCGCGTTGGTCGCGAGGTTCGTCATGGCCGACAGCAGCTCGCTCTGTGCACCCCCGATCTGGACCCCCGCCACCTCTTCGTCGGCCGGGAAACCCAGGCGATGCCGCCCCTGCGACAGTCCGTGTGCTTCACCGGCCACCTGCGCCAGCAGGTCGGCCAGTTCGACCCAGTGGTCCGCCATCGGCCGCGGGCTGCCTTCGAGCTGCGCGAGCGTGAGCAGGTCCGACACCAGCGTCTGCATGCGACGCGTCTGCTGCGTCATCAGCCCAAGCACACGCTGGCGTTCCGCATCGGTCAGCGGCAGACTGGCCATGGTCTCGACGAAGCCCGCCAGCACGGTCAGCGGCGTGCGGATCTCGTGGGACACATTGGCCACGAAATCACGCCGCATGCCCTCTGCACGGTGGCGCTCGGTCACGTCCTGCGACAGCACCAGCTTCAGGCCCTGGCCGTAGCTGCGTACCAGGATCGACAGCATCAGCCCCAGCGGTTGGAACAGCAGCGTCACCGGCTCGGCCTGCGGAGGCGCCTGAAGCAGTTCGACAAAGGCCGGCATGCGCACCAGGTTGGTCACGCGCTGGCCGCGGTCACGCTCCGGGTCGAGCCCGAAGTGATCGGCCGCGACCGAATTGCACCAGGTGATGTGGCCCTTGGCGTCCAGCATCAGCACGCCGTTGGGCGAGGCCTCGATGGCGGAGAGAAACTCCGCCAGGCGCTGCTGCTCGCCCGTCAGCGCCTTGTCACGCAGCACCAGGGCCCGCTCGATGCGGTAGGCCAGTTCCCCCCAGGCCGAGCGGTAGCGTGGCGCGCCGGTGGAGTGGCCGCTGCGCAGCCACTCCAGCACGCGGTGCCCGCGCAGCCCATCACGCACCCCGGCCAGCACCACGCCGATGCCTGCTCCGATCCACGCCCCCCAGTTCAGGGGCCCCCACCACCACAGCCCCAGCAGATGACCGAGCACGGCGCACAGCGACGTGATCAGCAGGCTGAACGCCGTGCGACCGACAATGAAGTACATCCGTCCGCTTTCAGCAGGACCACGCCAGAGGCCATCGTTGGCCCACGCGGCCGGCCCCGGGTATCAACCGCAACCGCAGGCTCAGTGCGACACGGCGCCCGACTGGGCGAGCCGGTAACCAGCGCCGCGTACCGTTTCGATCATCGTGGCGCACTGCACCGGCGCCAGCGCCTCGCGCAGGCGCTTGACGTGCACATCCACCGTGCGCTCCTCGATGAAGACATGGTCGCCCCAGACGCGGTCGAGCAACTGGGCACGGCTGTGCACCCGCTCGGGGTGCGTCATGAAGAAATGCAGTAGGCGGAACTCGGTCGGCCCCACACGCACCTCGGCGGCACCCCGGGTGACGCGGTGCGTGCCGGGGTCCAGCCGCAGCCCGGCCACCTCCACGGCGCTGTCGAGGGCCTGCGGTGCGCGCCGCCGCAGCACCGAACGGATGCGCGCGAGCAGCTCGCCCACGCCGAAGGGCTTGGTGAGGTAGTCGTCTGCACCGGCATCCAGCCCGTTGACCTTGTCGGCCTCATCGGCACGCGCCGTCAGCAGGATGATGGGCAGATCGCGCGTGCGCGCGGCCGACCGCCATTGGCGCGCCAGTGCCACGCCGGACTGCCCCGGCAGCATCCAGTCGAGCAGCACCAGGTCCGGCAGCACACCGTCGATCGCCACCTGGGCCTGCTCTGCTGTGGCGGCCAGCACCACCTCGAAGCCGGCGTGGCGCAAATTGATCGAAATCAGCTCGGCAATCGCCGACTCATCCTCGACCACCAGGATCGAACTCATCTGTTGCTCCCCATCGCTTCACTTCACAGCCGACTCGACCACGTCGAGCGGGTTGTGGCGCACGTCCGTGCCCTTGACGATGTAAATGATCTGCTCGGCCAGGTTCTTGGCGTGGTCACCCACACGCTCGATGGCCTTGGCGACGAACACCAGGTCGATCGACGCGGAGATGGTGCGCGGGTCTTCCATCATGTAGGTGATCAGCTTGCGCATCAGGCCATCGAACTCGGCGTCGATCGCGTTGTCCTCCTTGATCACCTGCAGCGCCTGGTTCACATCCAGGCGGGCAAAGGCATCCAGGGCCCGGCGCAGCGAGGCCGTGGCCAGGCTGGCCTCGAAGGACAGGTCCGACACCGGCAGGCGCAGCCGGCTTGACACGCCCGAGCCGACCAGATGCACCACGGTACGCGCGATGCGCGCCGCCTCGTCGCCCACACGCTCCAGGTTGCCGATGGTCTTGGAAATGGCGATCAGCAGGCGCAGGTCCCGCGCCGTGGGTTGGCGCCGCGCGATGATGCCCGACAGGTCGCGATCGATCTCGACTTCCAGTTGGTTGACGCGCTCCTCGGTGCGCATCACCTGTTCGGCGGTCTCCGAGCTGAAGTTGGTCAGGGCGTAGACGGCCTGGGCCACCTGCGCCTCGACCATGCCGCCCATCTCGAGCACACGGGAGGAAACGCCGCTGAGCTCGGCGTCGAACTGGGAAGAGAGGTGCTTTTCGGTCATGGCTGTGCTCCGGTTCTTGCAGCGTCCACACTCATCCGAATCGGCCGGTGATGTAGTCTTCTGTCTCGCGCTTCTTCGGCTTCATGAACAGCTCGCGCGTCGGCCCGAACTCGATCAGATCGCCCAGGTACATGTAGGCGGTGTAGTCCGAGCAGCGCGCCGCCTGCTGCATGTTGTGGGTGACGATGAGCACGGTGTAGTCCGACTTCAGCTCGTCGATCAACTCCTCGATCTTGCCGGTGGAGATCGGGTCCAGCGCCGAGCAGGGTTCGTCGAGCAGCAGCACCTCGGGCTTGATCGCGATGCCACGCGCGATGCACAGGCGCTGCTGCTGGCCACCGGACAGGCCCGAGCCGCTCTGGCCCAGCTTGTCCTTGACCTCGTTCCACAGCGCGGCCTTCTTCAGCGCCCACTCCACGCGCTCGTCCATCTCGACGCGCGAGAGGTTCTCGAACAGCCGCACGCCGAAGGCGATGTTGTCGTAGATCGACATCGGGAAGGGCGTGGGCTTCTGGAACACCATGCCGACCTTGGCGCGGATCAGCGACACGTCGTGCTTGCTGTCGAGCACGTTATCGCCATCGACCAGGATCTGCCCTTCGGCCCGCTGCTCGGGATAGAGCTCGAACATGCGGTTGAAGGTGCGCAGCAACGTGGACTTGCCACAACCGGAGGGACCGATGAAGGCGGTGACCTTCTTGTCGGGAATCTCCATGTTGATGTGCTTGAGGGCGTGGAAGCGACCGTAGTAGAAGTTCAGGTCACGCACCGAGATCTTGGCCGTGTCGGTCATCGGCCATTCGACTTTGGCATCCATGGGCAGGCCTTCAGATTCAGTGTTTGTTGCGGAAGAACACGCGCGCGACGATGTTCAGCGCGAGCACGCCCAGCGTGATCAGGAAGACGCCGGCCCAGGCCAGCTTCTGCCAGTTCTCATAGGGGCTCATCGCAAACTTGAAGATCGTCACCGGCAGGCTGGCCATCGGCTGGGAGAGGTCGGCCGTCCAGAACTGGTTGGACAGCGCCGTGAACAGCAGCGGCGCCGTCTCTCCGGAGATGCGGGCCACGGCCAGCAACACGCCGGTGAGCACGCCGGCACGCACCGACTTGAGCGTGATCGACAGGATCACCTTCCACTTCGGCGTCCCCAGCGCATAGGCCGCCTCGCGCATCGCGTGAGGTACCAGGTTGAGCATGTTCTCGGTCTGGCGGATCACCACCGGGATCACGATCAGCGACAACGCCAGCACGCCGGCCCAACCCGAGAAACTCTTGAAGCGCGCCACCACGGCCGAGTAGATGAACAGGCCGATGACGATCGACGGCGCCGACAGCAGGATGTCGTTGATGAACTGCGTCACCCGACCCAGCCAGGTGCGCTGGCCGTACTCGGCCAGGTAGATGCCCGCCATCACGCCGATCGGTGTGCCGATCAGCGTGGCCAGCAGCACCATCAGGAAGGAGCCGTAGATCGCGTTGGCCAGGCCACCGACCTCCGCCTGAGGCGCGGGCGTCATCTCGGTGAAGACCTGCAGGCCCAGTCCATCCAGGCCCAGCCGCACGGTCTCGAACAGGATCCACAGCAGCCAGAAGATGCCGAAGGCCATGGCGGCCAGCGACAGGCTCAGCGCCAGCGCGTTGATGCGCTTGCGGCGCCGGTGAGCCGCCAGGCGGCCTGCGTCGAAGGACAGGGCACTCATGAACGGCTCCCCTCGGCCTTCTTCATCTGCGCCAGCAGCAGCTTGGACAGCGCCAGCACGACAAAGGTGATGAAGAACAAGATCAGACCCAGGTAGATCAGCGAGGCCTGGTGCAGGCCTTCACCCGCTTCGGCGAACTCGTTGGCCAGCGCCGAGGTGATGCTGTTGGCAGCTTCGAACAGGGAGATCGAGTTGAGCTGGTTCATGTTGCCGATCACGAAGGTGACCGCCATCGTCTCGCCGAGCGCCCGCCCCAGGCCCAGCATCACGCCACCGACCACGCCCGCCTTGGTGTAAGGCAGCACGATGTTCCACACCACCTCCCAGGTGGTGGAACCCAGCCCGTAGGCGGACTCCTTGAGCATGGGCGGCGTCACCTCGAACACATCGCGCATCACCGAGGCGATGTACGGGATGATCATGATCGCCAGGATGATGCCCGCTGACAGCAGGCCGATGCCCACCGGTGGCCCCGCGAACAACGCCCCCAGCACCGGCACCCCTTTGAACAGGCCCTGCAGCGGCAGTTGCACCCAGGTCGACAGGATGGGACCGAACACCAGCAGGCCCCACATGCCGTAGACGATCGACGGCACGGCGGCCAGCAGCTCGACGGCCACACCCAACGGGCGCTTGAGCCACTGCGGCGACAACTCGGTCAGGAACAGCGCGATGCCGAAGCTCACCGGTACGGCAATGATCAACGCGATCGCCGAGGTGACCAGCGTGCCGTAGATCATCACCAGGCCGCCGAACTTCTCGCCGACCGGATCCCACTCGCTGCGCCACAGGAAGCTCAATCCATACTCGCGGATCGCCGGGGATGCGCCGATGAACAGCGACACCAGGATGCCCACCAGCAGGGACAGCGTCAGCCAGGCCGCCGCATGGGCCAGGATGGAGAACAAGCGATCGCCCCAGGGCGCACGCATGCGCCGGGGGGCCGGACCGCCGGAGGGGATCGATCGTTCCATGGGCACAGTATGGGGCAGGCCGGGCGCGGGCAAGGTCGCAGTCATGCACGTCTCCTCGTGGCATGAGCCGCACCACGCCGCCGGCGTCGGCAGCGCGGTGCAACGTCAGAGATCAGCCAGAACGGGTCAGTTGCGGACCGGCTTGCCCGCACCGTCCTTGATCTCGGCGAACTGCTTGCGCACCAGCGCCTTCACGCTGTCAGGCAGGGGGACGTAGTCCAGGTCGTCAGCCAGCTTGTCGCCGTTGGAAAAGGCCCAGTCGAAGAACTTGAGCGACGCAGCCGCCTGCTCGGGCTTGCCCTGCACCTTGTGCATCAGGATGTAGGTCGGGTTGCTGATCGGCCAGGCATCCTTGCCGGGCTGCTCCGTGGTCACCTGGAAGAAAGTCTTGTTCCAGTCCGCGCCAGCCGCGGCCGCCTTGAAGGCCGAGTCGCTGGGCGACACATAGTGACCGTCGCGGTTCTTCAACTGCGTGTAGGTCAGCTTGTTCTGCTTGACGTAGGCGTACTCGAGGTAGCCGATCGAGTTGGGCAGGCGCTGCACGTAGGCAGCAACGCCCTCGTTGCCCTTGCCACCCGCGCCGGTCGGCCAGTTGACCGCGGTGCCGTCGCCCACCTTGGCCTTCCAGTCGGCGTTGACCTTGGACAGGTAGTTCGTGAAGATGAAGGTGGTCCCGGAGCCGTCGGCGCGACGCACCACCGAGATCTCCGCATCAGGCAGCGCCACGCCTGCGTTCAGTGCAGCGATGGCCGCATCGTTCCACTTGGTGATCTTGCCCAGGTAGATGTCACCCAGCACCTGACCGGTCAGCTTGAGCTGGCCCGGGGCGATGCCCTTGATGTTCACCACCGGCACCACGCCGCCGATGACGGTCGGGAACTGCAGCAGGCCGTCCTTGGCCAGCTCATCGTCCTTGAGCGGCATGTCCGAGGCGCCGAAGTCCACCGTCTTGGACTTGATCTGCTTGATGCCGGCACCGGAGCCGACCGACTGGTAATTGACCTTGGCGCTGGTGGCCTTGTTGTAGGCATCGGCCCACTTGGCGTAAAGCGGTGCCGGGAAGGTGGCGCCAGCGCCCGTCACGTCCTGCGCCATGGCCGCGGCACAGGTCGCACCGAGGGTGAACGCCACCGAGTAGCGAGCAAAGGAAGTCAGCATGGAAAGGACCTTTCGTCAGGGAGTGCGATCCGGGGAAACCCGTGATGCATGCCACTGTAGAAAGGTCCTGTGACAGCCATATGACACTTGTCATCAAGGCAGGCGGCCGTCACAAAAGCTGGAAAAACGTCATCTGACGGTCATCCAGCGGGCCAGGCGTGATCGACCTCACGCCCGGTCGCCTCGGCAAGCCTCAGCCGCGTACCGCCGCCTCGGCCAGGCGCTCGGCACAGGCGCGCGCAACATGCACGTCACGCGCCTCCACCATCACCCGCAGCAGCGGCTCGGTACCGGAGGGGCGGATGAGCAGGCGCCCGTCCTGGCCCAGCTCAGCGCTGACGCGCTCCTGCTCATGCGCCAGCAGTTCGTTGCGCTTCCAGTCCTGCCCAGCTTGCAGGCGCACGTTGATCAAGGTCTGCGGGAACAGCGACACCCCGTCGAGCAGTTCAGCCAGCGAGCGGCCGTTGCGCTGCTGGGCCTGCAGCACCTGCAGGGCGCTGACGATGCCGTCGCCGGTGGTGTGGCGGTCCAGCGCCAGCAGGTGCCCGGAGCCCTCCCCGCCCAGTTGCCAGCGGCGCTTGGCAAGCTCCTCCAGCACATAGCGGTCGCCCACCTTGGCTCGAACGAACTCGACCCCGCGCTGTTGCAGCGCCACCTCGATGGCCATGTTGGTCATCAGCGTGCCCACGGCACCCGGCACCGCCTCACCCTGGGCCAGTCGGTCGGCCACCATCACGTAAAGCAACTCGTCGCCGTTGTAGAGGCGCCCGGAAGCGTCAACCACCTGGAGGCGGTCGGCGTCACCATCAAGCGCGATACCGTAGTCGGCCCGGTGCGCCTTCACCGCTGCCACCAACGCCTCGGGCGAGGTCGCGCCGACACCGTCATTGATGTTGAAACCGTCCGGCTCGCAACCGATGCGAATGACATCCGCCCCCAGCTCGTGGAACACCTCGGGCGCGACGTGATACGCCGCACCGTGCGCCGCATCGACGACGATCTTCAGCCCTCGCAACGACAGGTCGTTCGAGAAGGTGGACTTGCAGAACTCGATGTAGCGACCCGACGCATCTTCGAGGCGCTTGGCACGGCCGATCTCGTTGGACGCGGCCCACTGCGGCGGTGCGTCGATCGCCGCCTCGACTTCCAGCTCCCAGGCGTCCGGGAGCTTCTCACCGCGCGCGGAGAAAAACTTGATCCCGTTGTCCTCGTAGGGGTTGTGCGAGGCGGAGATCACCACACCCAGGCTGAGGCGCAGCGCCCGCGTCAGGTAGGCCACCGCAGGCGTGGGGACCGGACCGGTGAGCAGCACATCGGCCCCGGCCGAATTGAGCCCCGCCTCCAGCGCCGACTCCAGCATGTAGCCCGAAATGCGCGTGTCCTTGCCGATCACCACCACCGGGCGCTCGTGACTGCCCTTCAGGACCCGGCCGACGGCGTGGCCCAGCCGTAGCACGAAATCTGGCGTGATGGGCGCAGTGCCCACGGTGCCACGGATGCCGTCGGTGCCGAAATACTTTCTGCTCATTGGATGCTAGCTCGCAGGGATCCGACGAACCGCTCCCCTGAAGGGGCCGCCGGGTGGGTACGGACCGGTTCTGTCGGGGCGTCTCATTGGTTGTGACACACCCATTGCCGGCTTGATGGACTGGAGAATTCGAGAGGCTAGGTCAGGCCGTTGCCGCAGGCAAGCCGGCGGCCTGCCAGACCGCCAGCGCGTCGACCGTTGCCGCCACATCGTGCACACGAATGACCCGGGCACCGTACTGCACCGCAGCAAGAGCGGCCGCCACGCTGCCCACCATCCGCTCCTCAGTGGCTCGGCCGGTGACCGAGCCGATCGCCGACTTTCGCGACCAGCCGGCCAGCACCGGAAAGCCCAGGCCGCGCAGGGCGCCCTGGCCGGGCAGGAGGGCAAAGTTGTCGGCCACGCTCTTGCCAAAACCTATGCCCGGGTCGAGCACGATACGCGCGGGCGCCACGCCTGCAGCGCGCAGCAGGTCGCAGCGCTGCGCCAGGAAACTGCGCACCTCACCCACGACATCGTCGTAGTGGGTGTCCTGCTGCATCGACCTCGGCTCACCGCGCATGTGCATCAGGCAGACACCACAGGCAGGGTGCGAGGCAACCACCTCCACGGCACCCGTCGCCCGCAGCGCGGCAATGTCATTGATGATGTCAACGCCGAGGTCCAGCGCGGCACGCATCACCTCGGCCTTGTAGGTATCCACCGACACCGGTACGCCCAACCGAAGCGCCTCGCGCAACACGGGCAGCACACGCGCGAGTTCCTCCTCCAGCCCCACCGGAGCCGCCCCGGGTCGACTCGATTCGCCACCGATGTCAAGGATGTGGGCACCATCGCGCAGGAGGGCCTCTGCATGTGCGATGGCCTCGCGGGCGCCACGTCCACCATCGGAGAACGAGTCCGGGGTCACATTGACGATGCCCATCACGCGAGGGGCGTCGAGGGGAATCTCGAAACGGGTGGTCTTCCAGTACATCGCCGTAGTTCGCTCCCTTGATCACACTGGCCACAACAGCCGTTCATAACCACAAATCAGCGGATCCAGAAACGGTATTTTGTGTGAAAAAGTAACGGGGCCCGCAGGGCCCCGTCAAACTTGGGTCAGATCGCCGTCAACAGCCGTCAGGCCGTGGCCGCCGCACTGCCGGAACTGACCGAAGGCGTCGATCCGCCGCCGGGCGGCTTGGACGCAGACGGCGTCCAGTCCTTCGGAGGACGAGGCGGGCGGCCGTTCATGATGTCGTCGATCTGGTCGGCGTCGATGGTTTCCCACTCCAGCAGGGCATGCGCCATCGCGTGCATCTTGTCCTGGTGTTCTTCGATCATCCGTCGAGCCAGCGCGTACTGGTCGTCAATGATCCGCCGGATCTCCTTGTCGACCTTCTGCATCGTCTCTTCCGACACATTGACCTGCTTGGTGACGGAACGGCCGAGGAAGACCTCACCCTCGTTCTCTGCGTACACCATCGGGCCAAGCTCCTCGGTCATCCCGTAACGGGTGACCATGTCGCGGGCAATCTGGGTGGCGCGTTCGAAGTCGTTGCTGGCGCCGGTGGTCATCTGGTTCATGAACACCTCCTCGGCAATCCGACCACCGAAGAGCACCGAGATCGTCGACAGCATGCGCCCCTTGTCCATGCTGTAGCGGTCACCTTCGGGCAACTGCATCGTAACGCCCAACGCGCGGCCACGCGGGATGATCGTCACCTTGTGGACCGGATCGGTCTTGGGCAGCAGGCGCGCCACCAGCGCATGGCCTGCTTCGTGGTACGCGGTGTTGCGGCGCTCCTCCTCGGGCATGACCATGGACTTGCGCTCGGGGCCCATCATGATCTTGTCCTTGGCCTTCTCGAAGTCGACCATCTCCACCACCCGCGCACTCCGGCGGGCTGCAAAGAGGGCGGCCTCGTTGACCAGGTTGGCCAGATCGGCACCGGAGAACCCGGGCGTGCCACGCGCGAGGATGTCGGCACGGATGTCCTGGCCGATCGGCACCTTGCGCATGTGCACGTTGAGGATCTGCTCACGCCCACGCACGTCCGGCAGGGTCACGTACACCTGGCGGTCGAAACGGCCCGGGCGCAGCAGGGCAGGATCCAGGATGTCAGGCCGGTTGGTCGCGGCGATCACGATGACGCCGAGATTGGTCTCGAAGCCATCCATCTCGACGAGCATCTGGTTCAGCGTCTGCTCGCGCTCGTCATTGCCACCGCCCAGGCCGGCGCCGCGATGGCGACCCACCGCATCGATTTCATCGATGAAGATGATGCAGGGTGAGTTCTTCTTGGCCTGCTCGAACATGTCGCGCACACGGGCTGCACCGACACCGACGAACATCTCCACGAAGTCAGAGCCCGAGATCGAGAAGAACGGCACCTTCGCCTCGCCGGCAATCGACTTCGCCAGCAGCGTCTTGCCGGTGCCCGGAGGGCCGACCAACAGCACACCCCGGGGAATGCGGCCGCCCAGCTTCTGGAACTTCTGCGGATCCTTCAAGAAGTCAACCAGTTCCTTGACCTCTTCCTTGGCCTCGTCACAGCCGGCCACATCGGCGAATGTCACGGAATTGGTGGACTCGTCCAGCATGCGCGCCTTGGACTTGCCGAAGCTGAAGGCCCCGCCCTTGCCGCCGCCCTGCATCTGGCGCATGAAGTAGACCCACACGCCGATCAGCAGCAGCATCGGGCCCCATGAAATCAACAGGCTGGTCAACACCGACGGCTCTTCGCGCGGCTTGACCTTGAACTTCACACCATTGCTGATCAGGTCGCCCACCAGACCACGGTCCAGGTAGGTCGCCGTGGTGCGAATGCGCTTGTCTTCGGTGGTCAGGGCTTCGATCTCGGCACCGCCAGGATTCTCCTGGAGCACCACCTCGCGAATGCGCTTGGCGCGCACTTCTTCAAGGAATTCCGAATACCCGATCTGGTTACCAGCGGTCGCCGTGCGGTCGAACTGCTTGAACACGGTGAACAGCACCAGGGCGATCACCAACCACACAGCTACTTTGGAGAACCATTGATTGTTCACCGCGGCTCCTTCATTGTTTCAATCGATCCTCCGGAGGAGGACTCTGCGGGAACGCCCGGGGCCAACCCCGGAAAAGCGCGAACCGTCGCGGTAGATGAGGACGATTCTAGACGACGCAACCCCCGCACCCTGATCGCAGCGACCTCTCCCACCGATGGCCTTTTCAGGGGGCTGGACATTTTCACGCCGCCAGACCCTGAATGTGCGCCCCGGCATGGCTCACCCAGGCTGCTTGAGACCGATGCCAACGAGAAAGGTTTCCGACGAACGGTCCCGCGACGCCTTCGGCTTCACCGCCTTCACCACGCGAAAGGTCCGACGAAAAGCCTCGACGAGCTGGCTATAACCACTGCCGTGGAAGACCTTGCACACCAGTGCCCCCTTGGGCACCAGGTGCGCCTGGGCAAATTCCAGCGCCAACTCGATCAGGTGCTCCACCCGGGCAGAGTCGGTGACGTCGATGCCGGACAGGTTGGGGGCCATGTCGGAAAGCACCACGTCGACGGGGCGGCCCTGCAGCGCCGAGACGAGTTGCTCCAGCACCGCTTCCTCACGGAAGTCGCCCTGGATGAACTGCACCCCCTCGACGGGCTCGAACTCCAGCAGGTCCAACGCGATGATCGTGCCGTTGAGCTGCCCGGCCGCGGCGCCGCCCACCCCCGCCTCCTTCGGTGCGAAGCGACGGCGCACGTACTGGCTCCAGGCACCGGGCACGGCCCCGAGGTCCACCACCACCTGACCGGGCCGCAGCAGCTGACAGACCTCGTCGATCTCCTTGAGCTTGTAGGCGGCGCGCGAGCGATAGCCCTCCTTGTGGGCCTGCTGCACATAGGGATCGGTCACATGGTCGTGCAGCCACGCCTTGTTGACTTTCTTGCTCTTGGTCTGAACTTTCATGTGGCGACGATAATACGGCCCATGCCTGCAATTGAACTGACCCCCGCCCAGCGCAAGGAACACCGCGCGGCGGCCCACCACCTCCAGCCGGTCGTCATGATCGGTGCCGATGGCCTCACCCCGGCCGTCGTCAAGGAGATCGACGCCGCCTTGAACGCCCACGGGCTGATCAAGGTGCGCGTCTTCAGCGATGACCGCGCGGCCCGCGAGGCGCTGCTCGGCCAGATCGCCAATGAACTGGGGGCCGCGCCGATCCAGCACATCGGCAAGCTGCTGGTGCTCTGGCGCCCGCTGCCCAAGCAACGGGCGGCAGAAGCGCCCGCCGCCGAAGGCCGCTCGGCCCGCCCCCGCGTGGTCAAGATCCTGACTTTCTCCAAGTCCGGCTCACAGCGTGCCCAGGTCAAGAAGGTCACCGTGCTGGGCAACCAGCGCCTGACGGCCGGCGGCCTGGTCAAGCGTGCGAAGAAGCGCTCCAGCGCCACGAGCGTCAAGAAGCGCTCGCAGGGCACCTGAGCGGCCCGCTCCTGCGGTGAAGCTCAATCTTCACCGCCCTGCCTGGCGCCACGTCAGCGCCAGCAGCAGCAGCCCTTTCACGGCGAAGAAAAGCGTCGACAGCCCATGCAGGGCGCCAAAGCCGAGCCAAACCGGCTCCCCGGCCTTGGCTGACTCCATCATCGGCTGCAGCCCAAAGTAGCCCAGCACGGTGCAGAACAGCGCACCGGCAACCAGCAACAGCTCGGTTGACACCGCCGCCCCGTCAGTGCGGCGACGCAGGCGCCAACGCTCGACCAGGAACAGCAGCAGCGCGAAGCCCAGCGCGGCATGGGCCTCGATGCGGAACATTTGCCCCGCCAGGCGCCCGGCCAGCGGCCGCTCCAGCATCGCGAACAGCGTGGGCGCAGCCACCAGCGCCAGCGTCGCCACCAGCCCCAGCCACAGGCTGGCCGCCACGGCTGCCACCCGCGCGGCCAGCCGCTCGCGCGGTGCGACCCAATCAGGCATAGCGGACTTCGATCACCTCGTAGCGGCGGATGCCGCCCGGGGCGCGTACCTCGGCCACGTCCCCCACTTCCTTGCCGATCAGTGCGCGGGCGATGGGCGAGCTCACCGACACCAGGCCCAGCTTGAGGTCGGCCTCGTCGTCGCCGACGATCTGGTAAGTCACCGCATCGCCGCTGTCCTCGTCCTCAAGGTCGACCGTGGAGCCGAACACCACCCGGCCACCGGCATCCAACGTGGCCGGGTCGATCACCTGGGCCATCGACATCTTGCTTTCGATCTCCAGGATTCGCCCTTCGACAAAGCCCTGCTTGTCCTTGGCCGCCTCGTACTCGGCGTTCTCGGACAGGTCGCCCTGGGCACGCGCCTCGGAGATCGCGTTGATCACCGCCGGACGCTCGATGGTCTTGAGGCGATGCAGCTCCTGCTTGAGCAGCTCGGCGCCGCGCTTGGTCAGTGGGATGGTGGCCATGGTCGTGGTCTGTGCAGACGTCGGTGAGGAAGCGGGTGCGGAAAAAGCGCCGCCGCCTGCCCCGGCACAACGGCAGGGGCAGGCGGCGGAATCGGAACGGCGCGCAGTTTAGTGCAGTTCGGCGTGCAATTCCTGCAGGGAGAGCACCGACAGCCCCATCGACAGGTCGGCCTGGTGCTGGAGCGCCTCGGTGGCTGCCTCGCAACCGGCCATCGTGGTGTAGTAGGTCACCCGGTTGGCCAGCGCGGCGGTGCGGATGTAGCGCGAGTCGGCGATCGCGGTACGGGTCTCGTCCACGGTGGTGAAGACCAACTGCACCTCACCGGCCTTGATCAGATCGGCGATGTGCGGGCGTCCGTCCTTGATCTTGTTGACGAACTTCACCGGCACGCCGGCCGCCGCGATGGCCACGCCAGTGCCCTTGGTCGCCACGATGCCGAACCCCAGCGCATGCAGGGTCTTCGCGACCACAGCGGCCCGAGCGTGCTCGCTGGCCTTCACCGAGATCACCACATTGCCCTTTGTCGGCAGGCGCGTGCCCGCGCCCAACTGACTCTTGTGCATCGCCTCGCCAAAGGTGCTGCCCACGCCCATCACCTCACCGGTGGAGCGCATCTCCGGGCCGAGGATCGGGTCCACACCCGGGAACTTGTTGAAGGGGAACACCGCTTCCTTGACGCTGAAGTACGGCGGCACCACCTCGTGCGGCGCCTTGCCGCCCAGGCCGGTCTGCTCGGCGAGCTTCTGGCCGGCCATGCAGCGCGCGGCGATCTTGGCCAGCGACTGGCCGGTGGCCTTGGACACATAGGGCACGGTGCGCGAGGCACGCGGATTCACCTCCAGCACGTAGACGGTGCAGGCGTCCAGCCCCTTCGTCACGTCGCCCTGGATGGCGAACTGCACGTTCATCAGGCCGACCACCTTCAACGCCTTGGCCATCAGCGCGGTCTGGCGGCGCAGCTCGTCCTGCAGCGCGGCCGACAGGGTGTACGGCGGCAGTGAGCAGGCCGAGTCGCCGGAGTGCACCCCCGCCTGCTCGATGTGCTCCATGATGCCGCCGATCATGGTGTCGACCCCATCGCTGATGCAGTCGACGTCCACCTCGACCGCATCGTCCAGGAAGCGGTCCAGCAGCACCGGCGACTTGTCGGAGACGCGCACCGCCTCGCGCATGTAGCGCTCCAGGTCCTTGTCGCCGTGGACGATTTCCATCGCCCGGCCGCCCAGCACGTAGCTCGGGCGCACCACCAGCGGGTAGCCGATCTCGTGGGCCATCGCCATCGCGGCGTCTTCGGTGCGCGCGGTGCGGTTGGGCGGCTGCTTCAGGCCCAGGGTGTGCAGCAACTGCTGGAAGCGCTCGCGGTCCTCGGCGATGTCGATCGAGTCCGGCGTGGTGCCGATGATGGGCACGCCGTTGCGCTCCAGGTCCAGCGCCAGCTTCAGCGGCGTCTGGCCGCCGTACTGGACGATCACGCCCAGCGGCTGCTCCTTGGCAACGATCTCCAGCACGTCCTCCAGCGTCACCGGCTCGAAGTACAGGCGGTCGCTGGTGTCGTAGTCGGTGGACACCGTCTCCGGGTTGCAGTTGACCATGATGGTCTCGTAACCATCCTCGCGCATGGCGAGGGCAGCGTGGACGCAGCAGTAATCGAACTCGATGCCCTGGCCGATGCGGTTCGGGCCACCGCCCAGCACCATGATCTTCTTCTTGTCCGACGGAGCGGCCTCGCACTCGCCGTCCTCACCCTCGTAACAGGAGTACAGGTAGGCGGTCTGGGTGGCGAACTCCGCCGCACAGGTGTCCACCCGCTTGTAGACCGGGCGCACGCCCAGCGCGTGCCGCAGTGCACGCACGGCGTGCTGGTCGGTGCCCAGCAGCTTGGCCAGGCGGCGATCGGAAAAGCCCTTCTTCTTCAGGAAGCGCAGCTCCTGCGCGGTCAGACCATCGAGCTGGCGCCCCTTGAGCGACTGCTCCACCTGGATCAGCTGCTCGATCTGCGCCAGGAACCACGGGTCGATCGCGGTTTCCTCGAAGATCTCGTCCAGCGACATGCCGATGCGGAAGGCGTCGCCGACGTAGAGGATGCGCTCCGGACCGGGCTCGCCGATCTCCTCGACGATTTCCTCGCGGTCGGTCGAACGCTCGGTCAGGCCGTCGATGCCGGTCTCCAGGCCGCGCAGCGCCTTCTGGAAGGACTCCTGGAAGGTGCGGCCCATGGCCATCACCTCGCCCACCGACTTCATCTGCGTGGTCAGGTGCGGGTCGGCCGCCGGGAACTTCTCGAAGGCGAAGCGCGGGATCTTGGTGACGACGTAGTCGATCGAGGGCTCGAAGGACGCCGGGGTCGCGCCACCGGTGATGTCGTTCTTCAGCTCGTCGAGCGTGTAGCCCACCGCCAGCTTGGCGGCGATCTTGGCGATCGGGAAACCCGTGGCCTTGGAAGCCAGCGCGGACGAGCGCGACACGCGCGGGTTCATTTCGATCACCACCATGCGGCCGTCGCGCGGGTTGATCGAGAACTGCACGTTCGAGCCGCCGGTGTCCACGCCGATCTCGCGCAGGATCGCGATCGAGGCATTGCGCAGCAGCTGGTACTCACGGTCCGTCAGCGTCTGGGCCGGCGCCACGGTGATGGAGTCACCGGTGTGGATGCCCATCGGGTCGAGGTTCTCGATCGAGCAGACGATGATGCAGTTGTCCGCACGGTCGCGGACCACCTCCATCTCGTACTCCTTCCAGCCGATCAGCGACTCTTCGATCAGCAGCTCGTTGGTCGGGGAGAGGTCGATGCCGCGCTTGCAGATCTCTTCGAACTCTTCCGGGTTGTAGGCGATGCCACCGCCGGTGCCGCCCAGCGTGAAGCTGGGGCGGATCACCATCGGGAAGCCCGAGCCGCCAATCTCGGCCTGGATGGACTTCTGCACCGCCCAGGCCTCCTCCATCGAATGCGCGATGCCCGACTTGGCCGAGCCCAGACCGATGGAGGTCATCGCGTCCTTGAACTTCAGGCGGTCCTCGGCCTTCTCGATGGCGTGCTCGTTCGCGCCGATCATCTCGACGCCGTACTTCGCCAGCACACCGTGCTTGTGCAGGTCGAGCGCGCAGTTCAATGCGGTCTGCCCGCCCATGGTCGGCAGGATCGCGTCCGGACGCTCCTTGGCGATGATCTTCTCGACCACCTGCCAGGTGATGGGTTCGATGTAGGTGACGTCGGCCGTGGCCGGGTCCGTCATGATCGTGGCCGGGTTCGAGTTCACCAGGATGACCTTGTAGCCCTCCTCGCGCAGCGCCTTGCAGGCCTGGGCGCCGGAATAGTCGAACTCGCAGGCCTGGCCGATGATGATCGGGCCGGCACCGATGATGAGGATGCTCTTGAGGTCGGAACGCTTGGGCATGGTCTTGTCTTTATCTTGAATCGGGCGGGGCTCAGCCGAGGCTGGCCGTGGCGAGCTTGGCGCCAAAGCCGAGGAACAGGGCGCCAATGCCCGTGGTGGCCGCACTTGCGGTGCGGCGCCGTGCAACGAAGGCGGCAGCCAGGCGAGCGCCAGCGACGATCAGCACGGAGAGGTAGACCATCGAACAGATCTGCGCGATGGCCCCGAGGGCCAGGAAGGTCAGTCCCGGCCAGGCGTAGGCCGGATCGACGAACTGGATGAAGAAGGACACGTAGAACAGGATCGCCTTCGGGTTGAGCAGGCTGATCGTCAGCGCCTTGCGAAACGGCCGCGCGAGATCCTCGGCGGCATCGGGATGAGCAGGCGGGAGTTCGCCGCGCCAGCGCTGCCAGGCGTTGCGCAGTAGGCCCAGCCCGACCCAGGTCAGGTAGCCCGCACCCACCACCTTGATGACGATGAACAGCGCCGGCACCGCGCGCAACAGCGACGCTGCCCCCAGCGCAGTCAGCAGCATGAGCACCGCATCCCCGACGAACACCCCGGCCGCACCGGCGTAGCCCGCGCGCACGCCGCAGCGCGCCGCCACCGAGAGCACGAACATCGAGTTCGGTCCCGGCAGCAGCACGATCGCGATCGTGCCGAGCAGGTAGGTGCCAAGGTCGGTGATGCCGAACATGCTGCCCCGCGTGCCAGTCTGTTGCCGGTCTGTGTCAGGCCTTGGCCTGCGCCATCAGGTCGGTGAACCGGTCGAACAGGTAGGCGATGTCGTGCGGCCCCGGGGACGCTTCCGGGTGGCCCTGGAAGCAGAAAGCGGGCTTGTCGGTCCGTGCCAGACCCTGCAGCGTGCCGTCGAACAGGCTGACGTGCGTGGCACGCAGGTTCGCCGGCAGCGTGGCGGCATCCACCGCGAAGCCGTGGTTCTGGCTGGTGATCGACACGCGGCCGTTGTCCAGATCCTTGACCGGGTGGTTCGCCCCGTGGTGGCCGAACTTCATCTTGAAGGTCCTGGCGCCAGAGGCCAGGGCCATGATCTGGTGACCCAGGCAGATGCCGAAGGTCGGGATGCCCGTCTCGATCAGCTCGCGGGCAGCGGCGATGGCGTAGTCGCAGGGCTCCGGGTCGCCGGGGCCGTTGGACAGGAAGATGCCATCGGGGCGGTGCTTGAGCGCCTCGGCCGCCGGCGTCCTGGCCGGCACGACGGTGACCTTGCAGCCGCGCTCGGCCAGCATGCGCAGGATGTTGCGCTTGACGCCGAAGTCATAGGCCACCACGTGGAAGGCCGCATCGGTCACCTGGCCGAAGCCGGGCAGGCCGTCCGCGCCGGCGAGCTTCCACTCCGTCTCGGTCCAGACCTCGGGCTCGTCGCGCGTGACCACCTGGGCCAGGTCGAGGCCAGCCATGCTGGGCGCCGAACGGGCCAGCGCCACAGCCTCGTCCTTCATCGCGGGGGTGACCTCGGTGCCCACCGGGTAGGCCACGATCGCACCGTTCTGTGCGCCACCGGTACGCAGGATCCGGGTCAGGCGGCGGGTGTCCAGGTCCGAGATCGCCACGGTGCCCTCGGCCACGAGGTACTCGCTGAGAGTCTGGCTCTGGCGAAAGTTGGACGAGCGAACTGGCAGATCCTTGATGATCAGGCCGGCGGCATGGACCTTCGAGGCTTCGGTGTCCTGCACGTTGACGCCGTAGTTGCCGATGTGCGGATACGTGAGCGTCACGATCTGCCGGCAGTAGCTCGGGTCGGTGAGGATTTCCTGGTAGCCGGTGAGCGCGGTGTTGAACACCACCTCGCCGACCGTGCGACCGGCAGCGCCGATCGAAGTGCCTTGAAAGACCGTGCCGTCTGCGAGTGCGAGAAGAGCGGGAGGCAGGACGGGCAGCACGGGAACTCCGGTAATGGCGCGCCCGGCCTGACCGCCGGCCGGGTGCCAAGGACCATGGATCCGTGGCACACCGTCAGGTCGAGTCCGAGTGGATTCGAAGGCGAGTTCGCTAGGCGGCGCAGTGAATGGGCAAACCTGCGAATTATAACCGACCGCGGGTTTCCCCTTCCCGCGGTCAGGCGGGAAAGACCCACTGGCCGCACGCCCGATGAGCGGCCCGCCGCGCTCTGGGCAGGACATCCCTCAGGCCAGACGAGACCTCTCGGAACTAGAATCCGATAGCAGGATCTGAGCCTGCACCCTTTCATCCTCCACGGAGATCTGCACATGAGTCAAAGCCTGCACACCTTTCCCGGTGTCTCCGGTTCAGGCGCGCTGGCCGCGCAGCGCAACCGCGTGCTGCGCAACACCTATTGGCTGCTGGCGCTGTCGCTGGTGCCCACGGTCCTCGGGGCCTGGGTGGGCGTCACCACCGGCATCATGACGACGATGGGCACCGGCCTGTCGCTGATGCTGTTCCTGGGTGGCGCGTTCGGATTCATGTTCGCGATCGAGCGGACCAAGGATTCTGCCGCTGGCGTCGGCGTGCTGCTGGCCTTCACCTTCTTCATGGGCCTGATGTTGTCGCGCCTGCTGGCGATGGTGCTGGGCTTCAAGAACGGCGGCTCGCTGATCATGCTGGCCTTTGGCGGCACGGCCGGTGTGTTCTTTGCGATGGCCAGCTTGGCCAGCGTCATCAAGCGCGACTTGAGCGGCATGGGCAAGTTCCTGTTCGTCGGCGCCATCGTGCTGCTGGTGGCCGGTCTGATCAACGTGTTCATGCAGTCCAGCGCGCTGATGCTGACGCTGTCGGTGATCGCCATCGGCCTGTTCTCGGCCTTCATGCTCTACGACATCAAGCGCGTGATCGATGGCGGCGAGACCAACTACATCAGCGCCACGCTGGCCATCTACCTGGACCTGTACAACATCTTCCAGAACCTGCTGGCGCTGCTGGGCATCTTCGGTGGCGAGCGCGACTGACGTTCAACCCACCGCCGAATGACCAAGGGGCCTGCCGGGCCCCTTTTCATTTCCTGCACCAACCCGCAAATCCGCCGCGATCGGTCAGTATTCACTGCCGCCGAAACTGCCGGGCGCCAGGTTCTCGAACTTCGTGTGCGAGCGCAGGAACGCCAGCTTCACGGTCCCCACCGGGCCGTTACGCTGCTTGCCGATGATGATCTCGGCCACGCCTGGCTCCTTCGATTCCTTGTTGTAGTACTCGTCGCGGTAAATGAACATGATCACGTCGGCATCCTGCTCGATGGCGCCGGATTCCCGCAGGTCGCTCATCATGGGGCGCTTGTCGGTGCGCTGCTCCACCGAGCGGTTCAGCTGCGACAGCGCGATCACCGGACATTGCAGCTCCTTGGCCAGGGCCTTCAGGCCGCGCGAGATCTCCGAGATCTCGGTGGCGCGGTTTTCACCGCTGGAACTGGCCGAGCCACTCATCAACTGCAGGTAGTCGATGATGATCAAGCCGAGCCGGCCGCACTGGCGCGCCTGGCGACGCGCGCGCGCGCGCAATTCGGCCGGGTTCAAGGCCGGCGTCTCGTCGATGAACAGGCTGACGTTGCGCAGCTTGTCCACCGCCTCGGACAGGCGCCCCCATTCCTCATCGCGCAGCGCACCGGTGCGCAGGTGCTGCTGGTCGATGCGACCGAGCGAACCCACCATCCGCAACGCCAGCTGCGAAGCACCCATTTCCATCGAGAACACCACCACGGGCAGCTGTTCGTTGACGGCCACGTGTTCACCAATGTTGAGCGCGAAGGCCGTCTTGCCCATCGAGGGACGCGCGGCCAGGATGATCAGGTCGCCCGGCTGCAGGCCCGCCGTCATGCGGTCCATGTCGTAGAAGCCGGTGGGCACGCCGGTCACGTCGCCCGCGCCGTTCTCGGCCAGTTCCTGGACACGGTCGATCAGCTCGACCACCAGCGAATCCATCGAGTGGAAGCCCTGGCGGTTGCGCGACCCTTCCTCGCCGATCTTGAAGATCTTGCCCTCGGCCTCGTCCAGGATCTCGCTGGCAGGCCGCCCCAATGGGTTGAAGGCGTTGGTGGCGATCTCGTCGCTCACCGCCACCAGCTTGCGCAGCACCGCCCGCTCGCGCACGATCTCGGCGTAGCGGCGCAGGTTGGCCGCACTCGGCACGCTCTGCGCCAGGGCGTTGAGGTAGGCCAGGCCGCCCACTTCCTCCGCCTTGCCCAGGCTCTGCAACTGCTCGTAGACAGTGATGACATCGGCCGGCTTGTTGGCACCGATCAAGCCCATCATGGCGCTGTAGATCAGCCGGTGCTCGTAGCGGTAGAAGTCCGAGTCGCTGAGCAGGTCGCCAGCACGATCGGACGCGCTGTTGTCCAGCAGCAGGCCACCCAGCACGCTCTGTTCAGCCTCGACCGAATGGGGCGGGATGCGCAGCCGCGCGACCTCGTCATCGCGGGCGGGGATCGGTGGCGTGGCAGAGAACAGGGCAGACATGCGTCGATCATAGGAGCTGCCCGGCGCGGCAGCTGTGCACAGGGCTGTGGAAATCCACGGGACAACGCACCGTCCACGACCGTCACAAGGCGGACCGCTGTGGACAACCCTGTCGACAGCCCGTGGAGAACCGGTGCAGCCACGGTGGAAAAGTGGTGCGCCCAAAACGAACAAGGCCGGCAATGCCGGCCTTGTGGGTGCTGCGCAGGTGAGTGCGCTGCGGTCAGCCCGCCTGGGCGATCACCGCCACGACGACGTTCACGACCACGTCGTGGTGCAGGGCAACAGCCACTTCGTGCTCGCCCACGGCCTTGATCGGGCCGTTCGGCAGGCGAACCTGGGACTTCACGGCCTCGACGCCCAGGCCCTTCAGGCCTTCGGCAATGTCGGCGTTGGTGACGGAGCCGAACAGGCGACCGTCGACGCCCGCCTTCTGGGCGATCGTCACGGTCTTGCCCGCGAGCTTCTCACCCTGAGCCTGGGCTGCAGCCAGCTTTTCGGCCTGGGACTTTTCGAGCTCGGCGCGGCGAACCTCGAACTCCTTGATGGCCTTCTCGGTGGCACGACGTGCGGCACCGGTCGGGATCAGGAAGTTGCGGGCGTAGCCGTCCTTGACTTTGACGACGTCACCGAGACCGCCGAGCTTGGCAACCTTTTCAAGCAGGATCACTTGCATGGCGTCTCTCCTCAGACCTTGTGCTGGTCGCTGTACGGCAGCATGGCCAGATAGCGGGCACGCTTGATGGCGGTGGTCAGCTGACGCTGGAAGATCGCGCGGGTGCCAGTCAGGCGCGCCGGGGTGATCTTGCCGTTCTCGCCGACGAAGTCACGCAGCACGTCGAGATCCTTGTAGTCGATCTCCTTGACGCCGGTGACGGTGAAGCGGCAGAAACGCTTGCGCTTGAACAGCAGCGACTGTTGGTTGCGCATGGTCTTGCGGTCCTTGGAAAACTTACCACGTGGCGGGGGCATGGAATGCTCCTGAATTCAATCTGTTGACGCGGGGTGCGGAGTGAGCTCGATGATGTGCAACATGACGCCTCGACCGTTGCGCTGCTTGCCCAGGAAGCCGACCACATCGACGGTCTGACCGACCGCGATCCGGTTCAGCTGCGTGGCCACCCCATCGACGGCCGTTGCGTGGATCTCGCAGGAGATCTGGCGCATCTGGCCGGCATGTTCGACCTGCGAGGCATGGGCCAATCGCACATCGACGGCCGGCAGTCCGGCGGGGGTGTAGCGCAGGGCCGCACGTTCGACCACCTGGGCCTGCAACAGCACTCGGTTCATGACCGGGTCCTGGCAGCGGGTCGGACGCAGGGCGTGTCACACACTCAGGCGCTCGCCTCCTGCTGCTGGGAGGACTTGCGGGCCTCTTCCTTCTCGACGCGCTTCATCATCGACGACGGGCCGGTCTCGGCCTTGTCGCGGCGCACCGTCAGGTGACGCAGCACGGCATCGTTGAAGCGGAAGCCGGTCTCGATTTCAGCCAGGGTTTCCTTGCTGCACTCGATGTTGACGCACAGGTAGTGCGCCTTCGCCAGCTTGTTGATCAGGTAGGCCAGCTGCATGCGGCCCCAGTCTTCCACGCGATGGACCTTGCCGCCCGCCGCCGTGACCAGACCCTTGTAGCGCTCCAGCATGGCTGGAACCTGTTCGCTCTGGTCCGGGTGGACCAGCAGCACGATTTCGTAGTGACGCATGAACTCTCCTTGTGGATTCCAGGCATGGAAGCCGCCTCGCAGCGTCTGACGCAAGTGCGGCAAGAGGGAAACCATCGATTGTAGCAGCAAGGCCGACCTTGCTCTCACTTCGGGGCAGCTGGCGCCTCAATGCCCCGGCCGCTCGGCGGACGGATAACGCATGCGCTCCACGGCCCTGGCCTGCGCCGGCCCGGGCGGGCGCGTGAGCAGGCTGGCAACGACCAGCACCAGCGCCCCGACGGGCACGCCGAACACACCGGCCGCCGCCGCATCCACGTCCCACCAGCGGCACTCCTGCAGCGGCCGGGTCACGCCGAAGAGCTGGCGCAACGTCGGGTGGTTGAACACCATGTACCAGGCACAGACCGCCAGCCCGGACAACATGCCCAGCGTGGCGCCGATGCGGTTGGCGCGGCGCCAGAAGATGCCCAGCACCAGCGCCGGGAAGAAGGCCGCGGCCGCCAGTGAAAACGCGGCCGTGACGAATTGAAGGATGTCGGCAAACCGCATCGACGCCAGGAAGGCAGCCAGCAGCGCCACCACCAGCACCAGGAACTTCGACAGCATCACCCGCCGCAGCGCGGGGGCGCGCGGATTGATCATGCCGTAGTAGAGGTCGTAGGACAGCGCGTTCGAGATGGTCAGCAGCAGCCCATCGGCGGTCGACAGCGCCGCGGCCAGCCCCCCAGCCGCCACCAGGTAGGTCACCACCAGCGGCAGCCCGCCGATCTCCGGCGCGGCCAGCACGATCACGTCGGTCCCCAGGTGCAGCTCGGCCAGTTGCAGCAGGCCGTCGCCGTTGAGGTCCTCCACCGAGACCAGCGAGGGATCGAGCTTGGACCAGCGCCGGATCCAGCTCGGCAGCTCGTCGAAGGGCGTTCCGACCAGGTGGGTGAACACCTCGTACTTCACCATCACCGCGAGGGCCGGTGCCGCCATGTAGAGCAAGGCGATGAAGAACAGGGACCAGGCCACCGACCGGCGTGCCTCCAGCACCGTCGGCGTGGTGTAGTAGCGCGTCAGGATGTGCGGCATGGCCGCCGTGCCCAGCATCAGGCAGATCACCAGCGCCAGGAAGTTGCGTCGCGTCGACTCGTACTGCTGGCGGGCCGCAGCGTCCCCCTGCGGATCGCCTGAGGCATGGGGCAGCGCCATCGGTGGCATGCCGGCCAGCGGCTGGGCGCGCTGCTGCGCCACGTTGCGCTCCTGCCGGTAGGCGGCGCTGGCATCGGCTTCGGTCTGTGGCCGTGTCGCCAGGCGGCGTTCGGCCTGCTGCACCCGCGCGAGCGGCGCATCGGCGGCGCGCAGCGCGCGCACCTGGGCGGTCATGGTCTCGGTGTCGTCGACCATCGCCTGGCGCACATCGGCCAGCTTGCGCTGCGCATCCTCGGCACGCACCCGCAGTTGCTGGATCACCGCCTGCTCACGCGGGTCGTTCAACAGCTCCTGCTCACGCCGGCCGACCTGCTCCAGCTGCTGGCCGTAGGTGAACAGCGGAAAGGGACTGCCGGTCTGGTTGATCGACAGCCACACCACCGGCGTCAGGTAGGCCAGGATCAGCACGATGTACTGTGCCACCTGGGTCCAGGTGACGGCACGCATCCCGCCGAGGAAGGAGCAGACCAACACGCCGCCCAGGCCGACGAAGATGCCGATCTCGAAGCTGAAGCCCGTCAGGTGCGAGGTGATCAGCCCGACGCCGTAGATCTGCACCACGACATAGACGAAGGACACCAGCACCGCGGCGCTGACACCCACCAGCCGCGGCAGCGTGCCGCCATAGCGCGCGCCGAGGAACTCGGGGATGGTGTAGAAGCCCATGCGCCGCAGGTAGGGCGCCAGCAGCAGGGCCACGAGGCAGTACCCCCCCGTCCAGCCCAGGATGTAGGCCAGCCCGGCAAAGCCCTGCAGGTAGAGCACGCCGGCCGTGCCGATGAACGAGGCGGCCGACATCCAGTCCGCCGCAGTGGCCATGCCGTTGAAGATCGCCGGCACGCGCCGACCGGCCACGTAGTACTCGGCCTCTTCGGTGGTGCGCGACAGCAGCCCGATCGCCGCATAGACCACCACCGTGGCGATCAGGAAGGTGCCGCCGATCCAGCTGCGCGGCCAGCCCTTGCGCTCCATCAGCGCCAAAGCGGCGATGAAGATCAGCGCACCGACGGTGTAGACCGAATAGCGCCGATTCAGCACACGGGTGAAGACCCGCGTCTCCTCGGACGGGCCGCTGGGCTGCTCACCCATGCTTCGGGCCACTGCCAGGTTCGGCCAGAGGTGCGACGCCAGACGGGAATCCGGAGGACGGCTCGTCGTCACCCCCGAGATTCACGAATTGCGCCTCCAGGCGCTCCATCACGATGCAATAGACCACGATGATCACCAGGAAGCCCCCGATCGCACCCTGAGCAGCCCACCAATAGCCTGCAGGCACCTGCGCGATGGTCCATCGGTCCAGGTCCCGCGCCAGCCAGACCACCCCGCAGGTGAGCACCAGCCAGCCGACCACGCCCAGCGCGGTCCACAGGCGCACACTGCGCCAGAAGCCCTGGCGCAGCCCACTGCGCAGTCCGCTCATGGCACTGGGGTCAGTGGCCGGCCCGTCGTGCCGGACCGGTGCGCGTTCAGCAGCGCCGGGCATGTCCATCCGCGTCTCCTCTGACACAGATTTTCACGCTTCGGCCGCCTCGGTACCACGGGAATGACACCGAGGTGGCGCCGCAGCGACGCAGGCTCAGCGCGTCGCAAGCATCTGCCAGGTGGCGATGACCGTGTCCGGGTTCAGCGAGATCGACACGATGCCCTCGTCGGCCAGCCACTGCGCGAAGTCCGGATGGTCGCTGGGGCCCTGGCCGCAGATACCCACGTACTTGCCGTGCGCGCGGCAAGCGGCAATCGCCCGGCTGATCAGCGCCTTGACGGCCGGATCGCGCTCGTCGAAGTCCTGCGCCAGGATCTCCATGCCGGAGTCGCGGTCCAGGCCCAGCGTGAGCTGGGTCAGGTCGTTCGAGCCGATGGACATGCCGTCGAAGTACTGCAGGAACTGGTCGGCCAGGATGGCGTTGCTCGGGATCTCGCACATCATGATGACGCGCAGCCCGTTCTGCCCGCGCTTCAGGCCGTGCTCAGCCAGCATGGTGGTGACCCGCTCGGCCTGCTTCAGGGTGCGCACGAAGGGCACCATGATCTCGACGTTGTCCAGGCCCATGTCGCCGCGCACGCGCTTGATGGCCTCGCACTCCATCGCAAAGGCCTCGCCGAAGGCCTCGCTGACGTAGCGCGACGCCCCACGGAAGCCCAGCATCGGGTTCTCTTCCTCGGGCTCGTAGCGGCTGCCGCCGATGAGCTTCTTGTACTCGTTGCTCTTGAAGTCCGACAGGCGCACGATCACCGGTTTGGGCCAGAAGGCCGCGGCAATGGTGGCCACGCCTTCGGTGAGCTTGTCGACATAGAAGGCACGCGGGCTGGCATGGCCGCGGGCCACCGACTCGACCGCCTTCTTCAGGTCGGCATCGACATTCGGATAGTCGAGGATGGCCTTCGGGTGCACACCGATGTTGTTGTTGATGATGAATTCCAGCCGCGCCAGGCCCACCCCCGAGTTCGGCATCTGCGCGAAGTCGAAGGCCAGCTGCGGGTTGCCGACGTTCATCATGATCTTCACCGGCGAATACGGCAGCTCGCCGCGCTGCACCTCGCTGACCTCCATCTCCAGCAGGCCGTCGTAGATGAAGCCGGTATCGCCTTCCGAGCAGGCCACCGTCACCAGCTGGCCGTCCTTGAGGTGCTCGGTCGCGTCGCCGCAGCCCACCACGGCAGGAATGCCCAGCTCGCGGGCGATGATCGCCGCGTGGCAGGTACGCCCGCCGCGGTTGGTGACGATCGCACTGGCGCGCTTCATCACCGGCTCCCAGTTCGGGTCGGTCATGTCGGTGACCAGCACGTCGCCGGGCTGCACGCGCTCCATCTCCACGATCGAATGCACCAGGCGCACCGGGCCGGCGCCGATCTTCTGGCCGATCGCGCGGCCCTCGGCCAGCACCGTGCTGTGGCCCTTGAGCTTGTAGCGGTGCTCGACCTGGTTGGCCGCCTGGCTCTTCACCGTCTCAGGCCGCGCCTGCAGGATGTAGAGCTGGTTGTCACCGCCGTCCTTGCCCCACTCGATGTCCATCGGCCGGCCGTAGTGCTGCTCGATGATCAGCGCGTAGCGAGCCAGCTCGATGACGTCCTCGTCGCTCAGCGAGTAGCGGTTGCGCAGCTCGGGCGGCGTGTCGGTGGTCTTGACCAGCTTGCGTGCCTGACCAGGTTCGGCTGCCTTCTCCTCGGCCGTCGCGAACTCCATGCGCAGCAGCTTGGAGCCCAGGTTGCGGCGGATCACCGGGAACTTGCCGGCCTTCAGCGCCGGCTTGTGCACGTAGAACTCGTCCGGGTTCACGGCGCCCTGCACCACCGTCTCACCCAGGCCGTAGCTGGAGGTGATGAAGACCACGTCCTGGAAGCCACTCTCGGTGTCGATGGTGAACATCACGCCGGCTGCGCCCAGGTCGGAGCGCACCATGCGCTGAACGCCGGCCGACAGGGCCACCACGTCGTGGGCAAAGCCCTTGTGGACGCGGTAGGAGATGGCGCGGTCGTTGTACAGCGACGCGAACACCTCCTTCATCTTGTGCAGCACGTCCTCGATGCCCACCACGTTCAGGAAGGTCTCCTGCTGGCCGGCAAAGGACGCGTCGGGCAGGTCTTCCGCGGTGGCGGAGGAGCGCACGGCAAACGACGCACCCGGGTTGTCCGCGGTCAGGCGGGCGAACTCGGCGCGGATGGCCGCTTCCAGATCGGCCGGGAAAGGCGCCGCCTCCACCCAGCCGCGGATCTCCGCGCCAGCGGCAGCGAGCGCGCGCACATCGTCCGTGTCCAACGCCGCCAGGCGGGCGCTGATCTTCTCGGTCAGGCCGCCGGCCTGCAGGAACTCGCGGAAGGCATTCGCCGTGGTGGCGAAGCCACCCGGCACACGCACGCCGGAGGCGGCCAGCTGCGAGATCATTTCGCCGAGGGAGGCGTTCTTGCCGCCTACCGTCTCGACGTCGGTCATTCTCAGGTTTTCAAAGGGTACGACCAGGGCGGTCGCCAGGTTGAGGTCAGACATGCCAAAGCTCCGTGATGTAACAAAACCGGGGCCTGCATCGCGGACAGCACCACCCCACCCCAGCGCTTTGTAGGCTGTTGATCGTGCGCAAGAAGGTGGGGAGCCATGAGGGGGCGTCGACGGTCGGCAGGCGAATGGGCGCGATTCTACGGGGGTGCCGACCTATGATGTCAGGCAGTTTTCAGCTTCAAGGCGTCAGCCTGACCTGTCTCATGCCCGACCGCACCGTGTTCTTCGTCTCCGATGGCACCGGCATCACCGCCGAGACCTTCGGCAACTCCATCCTCGCGCAGTTCCCCGCCAAGTTCCGCCATGTGCGGCGGCCCTTCATCGACTCGGCCGACAAGGCCCAGACGGTGATCGAGGAGATCAACGCCACCGCGATGCAGGAAGGCAAGCGCCCGATCGTCTTCATCACCGTGGTCAACGACGAGGCGCGCACCCGCATCGAGACCCAGTGCAACGCCCAGGTAATGGACATGTTCCGCACCTTCGTCGAGCCGCTGGAGACCGAGTTGGGCGTCAAGAGCAACCACCGCGTCGGCCGCTTCTCCGACGTGGCCAAGAGCCAGGAGTACACCGACCGCATCGAGGCGATCAACTTCTCGCTCGCCCATGATGACGGCCAGTCCTCGCGCAACCTGGCGCAAGCCGACGTGATCCTGGTGGGCGTGAGCCGCAGCGGCAAGACGCCCACCTCGCTCTACCTGGCCATGCAGCACGGCATCAAGGCGGCCAACTACCCGCTGATCCCGGAGGACTTCGAGCGTGGGGCGATCCCCTCCTCGCTCGCGCCCTACAAGCGCAAGTGCTTCGGCCTGACCATCGACGCCGACCGCCTCAGCCAGATCCGCAACGAGCGCCGCCCGGGCAGCAAGTACGCCTCGCTGCTGAACTGCCGCTACGAGATCGCCGAAGCCGAGAAGATGATGAAGCGCGAGAGCATCTCCTGGCTGTCGTCGACGCACAAGTCGATCGAGGAGATCGCCACCACCATCCTGCGCGACATCCGGCCGGACCGGCTGATCTACTGATCTGTCGGGGCTCCAGCGCAGGCGGTTGAGCTTACGGCGGATGCTGGCCTTGGATGCCTTGTCCTGCTTGACGAGGTTGAGCACGATGCGGCGCAGGATGGCTAGGTTGTGCGCGCCGTGGCCGACGCCGAGCCGGCAGTCGTCCTCGCGCAGCAGGACGTCGAGTTGGTTGCCGAAGAGCAGACTCTGCCCTGCAGTTGCAAACGGTGTGATCTACGCGATCAGACCATAGGTGTAGCCTTTGGGAATGCGACTGTCGATGCCGTCGAACCACACGTGCCCGACAGCCGGCACCTTTACCTGTCTGCGCAGGGCCTCAGTGCCGGTGAACACGTCGAAATGCGCACCGAAGATCGCACCGCCGGTGTCATTGACGACGAACCAGCCGTCATGCATGCCGATGCCTGGGATCTGCAAGCCGTCGTATTCCTTGATGTAAACCTGCGTACCCGGCGGCACCAGTCCGCCCCTACCTTTCCAGCGCGGCTCGACGTTGGCGTATTTGGTGGTACCGATGTCGGCTGCCAAGGTGCGGAATGGTTCGTAGGCCACACCACGCGCCATGCCGTAGCCGAGGCCGCGCATGGCCGGCTCGACGACGTGAAAGGCGAAGGCGCGCACCACCTGACCACTGCTGACAGTGATGCCCGAGTACCGTGTCGACACCGGCTTGCGTCCCTGCTTGGCACGTTTCTCGTTGACCTTGGCATAGGCCTTGTTGTGGTACGCCAGCACGTCATCGTAGTCGGCATGGCGCACCGCCACCGTCTTTCCCGTCACGTTGACCAGCCGGCCATCGGTCAGACGCCCGGTGCCTTCGAGCGAGAGCTTGGCGAAGAAAGCCGGGCCGCCTTCACCGAGGGTGTTGCCCTTGATGTCAACAATGGGGATGCGTGCCGCGCCCGTCGGCTCGTCGGCTTGGTCGACTACGTGGTATGTGGTGAGGCGGAACTGACGGTAGGCGCTTGGGTCACTTGGGGGCGTCACACCGCTCCGGCGCGCGGGATGATGGCTGTTGGATGACGTTGTCGGTGTGGAGGCAGACGCCCACCGTGCACGCTGCGCCAGCGCGTCCGTCAGCGCACTGCGTGTGGCAGCGTCGAGCCGTGCATCGGCACCGAGGCCATGACGCGAGCGGAAGTCGGCCAAGGCCTGCTTCGTGCGGTCGTCCAACTGCCCGGGTTGCGAGAACATCGATTGCTGCGCCAGTTCTTCGAGACCGCGCTGGGTTAGGGCGAGCAACGTGACGTTATCGAGGCCGCCGTGGCCGAGGTTGTGGTCTTCGCGGAACCTGGTGACCGCCGCCTGCGTCATGCGACCGAACTGCCCGTCGTCAGCCAGCTTTGCTGCCTGCACAGCGTTCATCACGCGCTGTGCAAAGCGAACCATCTCCGCCGTGGCCTTGGCGAAGCTGCCCAAACTCCTGCCGGACGCTGGCGTGGCCGGGGCCGCCGGCACTGTGCCGCTGTCCGGCACTAGGCCGTGGTCGCGCAGGAACAGCAGGTAGCGCGTCGGGTTTAGAAGCGAGGCCGGCGCGGTCTTGTCGTCTTTCCACCAGCGTTGGGTGGTGGTCGAGCCTTTCACATAGGTCTCGAAGTGGATCATCGCGGTATCGCTGACGAAGGCGATGGGCTGGCCAGCCACAACGCGCGATCCCACGGCCAGTCCGTGCTCGCTGAGCGAATCGCTGCGCACCTCGCCGTAGTTCACGACGACCTTCGAGCCGTCGTGCTCGACCATCAGCTTGTAGGTATCCTGCTTCGACTTGGCCTTGTAGAAATGGGAGAAGGCGACGATGGTGCCGGCCTCACAGGCCACGACCTCGTCGTTCGGGTAGGCGAACAGGTCGACACCGACGTGCCGGCGCGCCACTGTCTTGCCGCCGCGCTTGCCTTGGCGCGAGGCCATGAACATGCGGCCGCTGCGGCCCGTTATACCTTTTTTCGACTGGTATGACACCACACGCGCATCCTCATGCCGGGTCTTCACAGGCCAGTAGCTGCCGCTGGCAGGCTCGGGCGCAAAGGGCACCGGGCTGTCACTGGGCAACTGCAAGGGTGCCGTGTCCGAGACTTCGTCTTCGAGTTCCGACTCGGCTTCGGCGGCGTCTTCTTCGTCGAACTCGAATTCCACTTCTTCGTCGGTGCCGGCTTCCTCGCTGTCGAACAGGTCTTCGAATTCGCCCTTGTCGCCTTCTTCGTCTTCCTCGTCGACAAAGTCGTCGGACAGAAGCAATTCTTCGAACTCGTCTTCGCTGTCGGCCTCGAACACCAGCTCGTCGCTCAGGCCTTCTTCGTCGAAGGCATAGGCTTCTTCGCCCTCGAACTCCAACTCGTCGGCCACCTCATGATCGGAGGTCAGGCCACGCAAAAGCGCGGGCAGGCGCCTGGCGGGCACGCTGCAGTGACCCTCCTTGCACTGCGTGACGAAAAGGCGGTTGCCGCGCCGCTTGTAGAAGCCGTAGCCGATCGGCTCGGTGCGAGTGCCGGGTCGGTAGAAGAAGTGCACCTGCAGCCCGGGCTGCGCGGCCAACCATGCCTTCCAGCGGTCGACGCTGCCCGAGTAGGTGGTGTCAAACGCCCACACCTCGCTGAGCCTGGCCAACGCGCCCTGGCGCATCTGCGGGTCGTCGCGCAGCGCGGCCAGTGGCTCCAGGAAATCGTAAGCACGCGAGTGGCCAGCGACCACCAGGCTGCCCAGCGAAGAGCCCGTGCCCGGTTGTACTCGGCCCAGCTCCGTCATGACCTCGGCCACCAGCGCGTTCAGGTTCTGCGGGTGGGCCAGTGCATTCCAGCGCGGGTGGTCCTTGCCGAAGGCCTGGGCGCCGCCGGGGCGGCCCCAGTCGAGCAGCGGCACTACCAGCACGATGGGGCGATGCGACGCGTCGACGATCGCGCCCAGCCCGAACGGGCTGTCGGTCACCATGCCTTCGGGCAGGCTCTTTGGCCGCTTGCAGGCATTGAGCAGGCCGTGGGCATAGACCAGCACGTCGACCTCCGCCTTCCCGGCTGCGTGTGGCGGGCTGTACACCGCCACGCGGGTGGCGAGCGTTTGTGCGTGGAAGGTCCACAGCTTGCCGCCCACGCCGTTGGCCACTGGCACCGAAGCAGGGATTTCCGTCGACGAGGGTGTTGCCACTGTTCGGCGCGCGGCGAGCGCATCGGTCAGTGCGCGCCGGGTCGCGGCGTCGACCAGCCCACCGAAGCCTAGGCCGTGCTGCGCGCGGAAGGCAGCGACGGCTTGGTCGGTGTTGGAATCCCTGATGCCAACCCTGGCAAAGATCGAGGACTGGGCAATTTCCTCGAGTGCACGTTGCGCCAGCGCGAGCGCGGTGCGCGTGTCCAACGCCGAACCGGCGCCTAACTGGTATTTGGTGCGAAAACGCTCGAGGGCAGCGCGAGTCATGCGGCCCAGATCGCCGTCGTCAGCCAGCCTTTCACCTTCGGCGGCACTCAGCACGCGTTGGGCAAATCGCACCATTTCTGCCGATTGTGACGAGGCAGGCGGTGTCGTGGCTCGGGATGCTGACGATTTGGATTTCACCGCCAAACCATGAATTGCCGCGTACCGCTCCATGAAGTCCCTCGACGGATTATACTCCCAGTGCCAAGGTTCCATGCGGTACGGATACCAGCCGAATTCACGGGCACGCAACATCATCCACTTGTAGACGGGCGAGCGGTACATGCGTACCAACATTGCCATCTTTTCATTGGTTCGGGTCTCGTTTCTGAGTGGTTCGAGCCCCTCTACCTCCATGTCCAAATCGACGGCCAAGCCGTACACGTGTGCCGATCTAAGACCTCCGGCGGCATGCCGATTGGTCTGGCGTGCGGCTATGTCTTTCTGGTGCTCCTTGGTGCGATATGACGACGATATGATCAGCTTCACACCCTCGATCGCCGCCGCCTCTCGCATACGTACGAAAGCGTCACATGCTTCCGGGAATAGACGTTCTCCCTTTGTGTTCAGAACCTTCTTGGTAGATGGATGATCGGGAGGATCAGGGTTTCCGTGCGCATTTGGACGTCGCTCGGGAGTCAACCTCGCCATCGCGGCAAACAGTTCGACCGCGATATTTTTCTTTCCCTTTTGAGGGAACGCGACGTTGTGCCAATCGACTGTATTCAAATACCTTTCTCGGTCATCCGGAGGTAGACGCTCGATGGCCGAGCGGGCGATGTCCAGCACCCAGGCGCGGTCGACTACGCTCAAAGGAGCAGGTGGGTTTTCGGCCTCGAACGCGGGCCCAGTGAAGGCCCCTTCGTCGTCGCCATCGAGTTCTGCCTCTGCATGCGCATCGCCGCAGCATTCGTCACACTCGCACTCTTGCTCGGCTTCGTCCATCGGCTCGGCCACCTGCTCCGGCAGGCTCAACCGTGCGAACGGGCTTTCGAACAACAGCTTCGACAGCTGCGGCGACCAATCGGGCTGTGCTTCGTCGCCAGGCGGTTTGACCTCGTGATCGAGAAATGGCGAACCGAAACCGCCACCCGTGCTTCTCATGGAAGTCTCCTCTACCGTCACGCAGATGGGTCAGCAACTGCGCAGGTTGAGCAACGTCAGTTCGTCGCGACCTTTCGGGCCTTCACGTCACGGCCGGTGATTGCCGTCCAGTGAGTGATGATTCGGCGCATCGCCGCCTCGGGGCTTGTCGCTACGCCGGCGGGCGTATACAGCGCAGGCACCGCAGCTTCGTCGTCAAAGTCACCGGTTTCGATCTGGATCAGGATGCGCGAAATGGCATCGGCGATGTCGAAGAAGTGCTTCGAGAGGCCGTGCGCCGGCAAGCCCACGCGCTCGGCGATCTTGAACAGGCGCTGCTCGGTGCCGTTGGCCTCAGCACGCAGAGACTTCACGATGGGCGAGTTGTCGTTGGTGTTGGTGTATTCCAGCGTCATGTGGAACCAGGCCATTGCCGACACCGCAGCGAACTCTTCACGCGCTAGGTTGCCGTTCTGCCGGCGCGACAGCAGCATGTTCTTCAGCTTGCTGGCCAAGAGCGCAATCTTGGACGGGTCGGTCGGATTGCTGCTGGACGTTGCCGTCACGTAGGTCATGCCAACCCAGGCCTCGCGCAACAACTCTTCGAAGGTCGAGACGAAGTCGTTGTTGGCGGCTTCGGCGCGCACGTATTCGTAGGGCTTACCGTCGTCGGTGCCATGGTTCAGCTCCATGGCGAACATGCGCTGGTAGGGGTTGCGCCGGCTGCCACGCAGGTCGCGGCGGATATGGCTGGTAACGGAGCCGATGAAGAAAGGTGCACCGTCCTTGAAGAACAGCTCTTCGGTATTACGCAACCAAGCTTGGGCCTCTGCGGTGGGGGCACCAAGTTTTTCGCCGTGAAGCAGTTCATCGACTACACGCCGAAAGATCTCGTACACGCGCGTGTTCTCGACCATGTAGGCGTAGATGAGGTGGTCCCAGCGGAATCCGCTCCCCCCGGCGAGGAGCGGACTTAACGCGCCCAACGGAATCGGCTTTCCTGTTGGAGACGGCATTGCCTGTAGGTTGCTCCGGCGGTCAGGGTCGCCGAGTGACTTCGTTAGAGTGTCGTCAATGCGTCGCCGCCATACCTCTTCGAGCAGCCAGGCTAAAACGGCGGGATGGGCCTCGAAGAGAACATCGGGGTGGACGTTGGTGGCGAATTGTCGAAACATGATGTTGTCTCCGATCGTTTATCGGGCATGGGCTTCCAAGTTCGCTGGTCCGGGTACTGACGTCGACCGAGCTGTCTTCTTAGGGTTTGTCAGCCAGAGTTTTCAGGTCAGCCGCGATGAGCTGGTAATGACTGACCGCTGCAGCGGCCTTGCCTTTGAGGACGACATTGCTCTTGACTTCGAGGTTCACGTTTCGTAGCAAGTCAATCAGCGCCTTCGTCAGCTCTGACGTTGGCGGGGCGTCAATCGATTGCGCCACCTGGATACTCTCGATCGCCGCGGATGTGTCGCTGCTAGTGCTGTGGCTTTGGCTGGGCATGGATGATCTCCTGTGAAGAAGTCGGTCGAAGGAAATTCAGGCGGTCTGAAGCGCCCCACCGAGTCGCAACATTGCTTGCTCCTGCCTTTCCAGGATGGCTTTCACATCGTGCGGGCGCACGGCAAGCTGCAGGCCGGTCAGGCTCAAGATGCGCAATGGCTCGGTCCATAGCCAGTGGGCCGAGGTGAACAGCGCCGGGCCGATGGTCGAGTCGAGTTCGTTCAATGCCGCCGGGCTGACCCGCTCGGGCGGAATCAGCGCGCGCAGAGGTCGGCCAGCAAATGCCCGCATCGGCGCGTCCAGCACCAGGCGAACTACAGCATTCAGCAGCGGCATCGAGTCAGCCACGATTGCACGTGTTTCGGTCGGCGCGTTCTGCAGCGGGTGCAGGTCTGTCCACGACAGCGCCAGCGCATCCCATGGGCCTTCGCCATAGCAGTGGCGGCACATTGCAGCACCGAGCAGCACACGCAGGTAACTGATGGGGTGCGGATCCCCAGGAGAAAAGCGGAACACCATTGACTGGTCTCCGGCCAACACATCGTGCAAGGCGGCGAGACTGGCGAAGCCTGTGTGGGCAAAGGCAAAACCATCGGCCGCGATCTCGGATGCCCAGCCGGCCCAGATCTCGGCCAGCTCGCCCTTGGCGCCGGCCTGACGCAGGCCGGTGGCCAGCACCGCAGTCAGCTCGTCGTTCCAGTGGGTGATGTGCGCCACCTGGTGCCCGGCCTCGTGGATTAGTGCAGTTGGCCGCAGCAAGTTGTGGCGCGTGACCTTGATGACGGCAACCGGGCAGGCCTTGCCGCCGTCCCACAGCCGCAGGCCGGCTTTCAGGATGGATGCGCCGAGTCCCTTGTCAAGGTAGGTCAATGCGACCGGAGCGGTCTTGCCTAGCTGGTCGAGCAACTGGGCCATGCTGCGATGGGCAAGCGTGTCACAGGCGCGCAGCAGGCCTGCGATGTGACGGTTGGTGCGCACGCCGATCGCGTCGGCAAAGAAGTCGAGCGTGGTCTCGGAGCGCAGGTATTGGCGGCGAAACGCCAGCAGCCGGTGACGTACCTCGGCCCGAGCAGTGGGGCTCCGCGCTTCGTCGTTCATTGTGGTGAGCACGCGGGCGTCGCTCATCAGGCTGTCGATCGTTCCCTGCAGGTGGCGACGCAGCGAGATGCCGAGGTACTGCTCGAGATGGCTCCACGCTTCTTGTGATGCCAGATCGTCCAGGTTCAGCCGCCACGCAGCAAGTACCCAGTGGGCCACCTGACGATCGGTCTGCGAGCCGACGGCGCTTTGCAGGTCAAACACAGCGGTGGCCCGGGAAGACGTCGACACGCACGGTGGGCCGTGTGCTGGCAGCTGCCGGCACCGCCACAGCGCCGGGCCTGCCGTGCTCGACCATTGCTTGCGCCAATTCTTTGAGGCCCGGCGGGTGCTCGATGGTGAAGCTCAGGCTCACGCCATCATCTGCGTTCTCGGTGGCTGCAACGAAGCGTGCGCCTTGCGTCTTGACGAACTCGGCAAAGCCTTGCACCAGCCAGCCTTGCAGCTGCGATGCGAACGCTTGCGAGGCGCCGGTCGGCAGGTTGTTCAAAGCGGCGCCAGCCGATTGCCCTGGGCGTTGGCCGGCGTGGATCAACCGAAGGCGACAGTCTGCGTCACCCGAAAAAATGCGCTTCAGCCGTGAGGCTATCGCGCGCTGGAAGCCGGCTGCCAGCTGCCCCAGGTTGGTCGACTGACGCAGCCGCACTGCGAGCTTCTGCGCCGTTGCTTCGCTGAAAAATACGCAGGTGCGCACCTGGTCCTGCTGCGCGTCGAGGCGGATCCTGACATGCAGCAGGCGCCGCAGGTGTGCGCGGTGATGGTGGCCGCTGCCGGATGCGAACAGGGGCCGCTTGCCAGGAATCGCGAGGTGGAACAGCCTCTGCCCTGCTGCGAGACTGCCGCCTGGCGACGCTGCTGGCGAGAGGCGCCCCAGCCCAGGCTTGCCCAGCAACACTGCTGCGGCCTGCGGCGTAAGCGGGTGCAACTGCGACGCGTTGACCTCGTCGCTTAGGCCTGGGCCCATTACTGCCCGCTCCGCACGTGCAATGTCACCGAGCGTGGTGCCCGGCAGGGTCTCGTACAAGTGCACTTGCGCGTCAACTTCGCCGCCTTCAGGCACGCTAAGCAGGTCTTGCAGGTATTCGGACAGTGGTGCACCTTCGAAGCTTTCAACCTCATTCGCCATGTACGGAGAGATGCGCACCGTGAACACCTGCGAGCAGCGCTTGTAGCGCTTGCGCCCGCGCAGCGGCAACATCACCCAGGCGGCGTTAACACCGCCTTCCAGAAGCTCGGGCCGCTTGCGGTAGGTGCTTTCGGAGAACACCGCCGGCAGGTTCGCAGCGGCGGCCTGCTCAAAGGCTTCGAGTGCATAGCCTTCCAGCAGCTCTTGGTTGTCGAGCACGTAATCGGGCAGCGAGGCGACACGGCTCACCATCTCCTCGACCGTCGAGGCCACCGCTGACGACGCGAGTTCGGCTTCATCAGACTCCGACATCTCCAGGTTCATGAGCTTCAAGCCAGCGTCGACCATGGCCCGCGACAATGCCGGCGCCTGCGCGGGGCCGATGAGGTTGGCGATCAGTTTGGCGACCAGTGGAGCCAGGAAGCCGATCACCCGCGGACGCCCAATCAGCCGGATGCCGAGCTTGAGCGCCGGCAACACAGCGGGCAGAAAGTTCTGCACATAGGGCTCCGCGCTTTCGCCTTGCTTAAGGTCGTTCAACTCGTTGATGAACTGCGCGCGTGCGTCGTCGAGCTCGGCGAACACTGGTGCACCTGAAGCAGATGTGGTCTCGATCGCTTGGGCTGTTTCCATTTCGAGCTCGATTTCGTCCTGCGACAGGAAAGCGCTTGCAATCTGCTGGTCGAACTCTTGCTGCGGTGAGACGCCTTCGGCTCCGGCCACGTCCTGCACAGGTGACCCCGCGTCGGCTGCAGCAGGGGCCTGCAACGCTGCCGGCACAGCCACTGGTGCGGACTTAGGCGCAGCAAAACCGAGCTTTTCGGCCAGCTTTTGCGCCACGGGTTGAACAGCCAATGGCAGGTAGCCGATGGCTCGTTGCAACACTCGATTGAGCAACGGCTTGATCAGCGCCTTCAGCTTTCTAAGGATGGGGCCAAGCCCGATCTGCTTGATGCCCTTCCAAGCCTTGCCAGCAGCCGACTTGACAACTTTCCCGAGCTTCTTGGCTAGGCTACCAAAGAAATTCTCGAACTCGGGAGCGAGGTTCGATCCAGGTGTGTATTCGTCGAGGAACGAGTCGACCTCGTTATCGACGATGCCAGCCCCTTCGCGCGGTCCGAAGCGGTGCGCCACGCTGTCGACTACATGCTCCAACTCGTGAATCAGCGGCGCAAAGCGTTGCATCACCAACCGGTCGGCTTCGGCGCGCGGCATGTCGGCGGCCAGTTGCTCATCGTGCATTGACCGGGCATGACACTGCAGTTCGAACAGGGCCTCATCGAATTCGTCGTCGTGCAGTTCGTTAATCAGTGCGGCATAGGCTTCACGCACCGGGTCTTCATAAGGGCTCTCCCCTTCAAGGACCTCATAGACCGACATGAAGGGCGAACGGGTTGCGAGCGCAGCCGACCGAACAGCGGCGGGAACTTCCGAACCTACTTCGACGGTGAAGCTGTCGAACGGCAAGAAAGGTGAGCGTGGAGCGGCAGTGCCACCGATATCGAGCGTCATGGGGTCGTCTCCTGATACGCAATGCAGGATTGAAATTGCACAATGAACGTTATCGTCGCGTCCTCAGTCGTAAGGACGCTGCTGCGGGCAGGTTTGGGAATCAGCATGGAAACAAGCTGCAGTTATCTGTCCACATGTTGCTAGTCGGCCCCTCTTCCCAAACAAAACAGCACGCGACAAACACACATCGTGGTCGCAGGGCCTAGATTTCTAGGCACGGAGCCTCGAAAATGAGTCCAGCGACTTTCTACGCGATCATGAAACTCGGGGCTGCCGCCGCAAGTGACTAAAGTCATCGAGCGCCCGCAATACACCCAGCCATTGCATGCAACCCCGCCCCTCAGAACGACTGCATCACCCGAGAGAGTTGATTCGTGGCAGACCGGAATTGACAGGAAACCTCAGAGCTCTTGGCGATCATGGCTTAGCTTCGTTTCTAATCAGGTGACCGAATCGACGACCCAAGTGCCGGTGCTGCAGGAATTCGAGGAACTGAAGGATCCAAGGCAGCCGGATCGGCGCCCGCAACGGGGCAGTTGCCGGCATGAGGTGAGGCCGTTGCACGCGAGGGGCGGGCAGTTGCCCGTGCAGATCGGCGCCGTCAGCCGAGTTTTTGCCGCGCCGACTCGTACAGGCAGATCGCCGCGGCGGCCGCCACGTTGATGGACTCCTCGCCGCCCGGCTGCGGGATGCGCACCGTCAGTGCGCAGCGCTGCAGCAAGGCGGCGTCGACACCCTGCCCTTCGTGGCCGAACACCCAGGCGCAGGGCGCGGGCAGGTGCAGCGCCGGCAGGACGTGCTCGGCGTGCGAGCTGGTGGCGATCAGTGGCACGCCCAGGCCGGCCAGGTCGTCTGAGACCAGGCCCTCGACCAGGTGCAGGGCAAAGTGCGCGCCCATGCCGGCGCGCAGCACCTTGGGCGACCACAGCGCCGCCGTGCCCTTGAGGGCCAGCACCTGCTGGACGCCCAGCGCCGCGGCGCTGCGCAGGATGGTGCCGACGTTGCCCGGGTCCTGCAGCCGGTCGAGCAGCACGGCGCTCGCCCCCGCAAGTGGGCGCGCCGCCTCGCCGGCCGGCAGGCCGAGCAGGAAGCCCAGCGACACCGGCGTCTCCAGCGAGCTGACCTCGCCGAGCAGGGTGTCGTCGAGCACGAAGACCTCCGGCGCCTGCAGGGCAATGGTCCGTGGGCCCGGCTGCAGCCAGGCGCTGGCACCGATCACCGCGCACAGCGGTACGCCACCACGGGCCAGCAGCGCACTGCAGAGGTGGTCGCCCTCCAGCCAGATGCGGCCCAGCTTGCGGTAGGCGCCCGGGTCCTGCGCGAGCCGGCGCAGGTCCTTGACCAGCGCGTGGCTGCGCGAGCTGATGGGGCGTACTGCAGGCATGGTCATGGCGCGCTCCCCAAGGACTCCGCCGCTGCACGCACCGGCGGGTCCAACGCAGCACGCACCGGTGCGAAAGAGCGCCGGTGGGCCGGGCTGGCGCCGTGCTGGCCGAGCGCGGCCAGGTGCGCCGGCGTCGGGTAGCCCTTGTGCACGTCGAAGCCGTAGCTGGGGAAGCGCTCGTGCAGCTGCAGGCAGAGCCGGTCGCGGTGCACCTTGGCCAGGATCGACGCGGCCGAGATCGCCTGCACCTTGGCATCGCCCTTGACGATGGCCTCGGCCGGCATCGGCAGCACCGGCAGGCGGTTGCCATCGACCAGCACCAGGCCCGGACGCAGGCGCAGGCCCTCGACGGCACGGCGCATCGCCAACAGCGTGGCCTGGAGGATGTTCAGGCGGTCGATCTCCTCGACGCTGGCTTCGGCGATGCAGCAGGCCAAGGACTTGGCACGGATCTCGTCGAACAGCAGCGCGCGGCGGCGTTCGGTCAGCACCTTCGAGTCGGCGAGCCCGGCCACCGGCTGCTGGTCATCGAGGATCACCGCCGCCGCCACCACCGGCCCAGCCAGCGGACCGCGCCCGGCCTCGTCCACCCCGGCGACCAGGCCCCCGTGGCCGAAGGAGAGCGCGAACTGCTCGCCGGGCCGTGCGGAGGCCCCGCGGCGATCAACGGCCGAGGACTTGCGCGATGGCATCGGTGGCGCGCCGGGCAGTGCCCTGGCGCAGCAGGTGGTGCAGCTCGGAGAAGCGCTCGGCCACGCGGGCGCAGCGGTTGGCGTCGTCGAGCCAGGCCCGCGCCGCCGATGCGATCGCCACCGGCGTGGCGGCGTCCTGGATCAGCTCGGGCACGATGAACTCGCGCGCCAGGATGTTGGGCAGGCCCACCCAGGGCAGGTAGGCCATGCGCCGCATGATCAGGTGGCTCAGCCAGTGCAGGTGGTAGACGATCACCATCGGCCGCTTGAACAGCGCCGCCTCCAGCGTCGCGGTGCCGCTGGCGATCAGCGTCAGGTCGCAGGCGGCCAGCGCGTCGTGGGATTGGCCGTCGAGCAATTGCACTGACAGGTCGGGGGCGTGCAGGGCCAGCATCGGCTCCAGCAGCGCGCGCACGCCCGGCGCCACCGGCAGCAGGAAGCGGGTGTGGGGCCGGGTGCGGCGCAACTCCACCGCTGCGGCAAGCAGGCGCGGCGCGATATGCGTCACCTCGCCGCGTCGGCTGCCCGGCAGCAGGGCGACCACCTCGTCGGCTTCGGCCAGGCCCAGCTTCGCCCGGGCGGCCGCGCGCGGCACCTCGAGCGGGATGGCATCGGCCAGCGGGTGGCCGACGTAGGTCGCGGCGATGCCGGCGCGCTGGTAGATCTCCGGCTCGAACGGGAAGAGGCAGAGCACGTGGTCCACCGCAGAGCGGATCTTGTCGATGCGCCCGCCGCGCCAGGCCCAGATCGACGGGCTGACGAAGTGGATGCTGCGCAGCCCGGCGGCCTTCAGGCGCGCCTCCAGGCCGAGGTTGAAGTCGGGCGCGTCGACACCGATGAAGGCGTCCGGCCGCTCGTGCAGCAGGCGGTCGCCCAGCTCGCGGCGGATGCCGGCGATCTCGCGGTAGTGCCTGAGCGCATCGACGTAGCCGAACACTGCCAGCTTGTCCTGCAGCCACCAGCTCTCGAAGCCCTGGGCGATCATCTTCGGCCCGCCGATGCCCTGGGCACTCAGCGCCGGCCAGCGCTCGCGCAACGCGCCGAGCAGCAGGCTGGCAAGCAAGTCACCGGAGGTCTCGCCGGCGACCAGCGCCAGCCGCGGATCGGCCATGGTCATCGCAGGCAGGCTCAGCGCACGATGCCGCGCTTGGCGGCGGCCAGGAAGTCGAGCATCACGGCAATGTCGGCATCGGCGCCTTCGACCGAGCCGCGCAGCGCACCGATCTGCGCCACCGCCTGGTCGAGCGGCAGCGAGGAGCGGTACAGCAGCTTGTGCATCTGCCGGATCACCGCGATGCGCTCGGGGGAGAAATCACGCCGCTTCAGCCCCGTGAGGTTGACCGCGCGCGCCGCCAGCGGGTGGCCGTCCACCGTCATGTAGGGTGGCACGTCCTGCGCGACGTGGGCCTGGAAGCCCACCATTGCATGCGCGCCGACGTGGCAGAACTGGTGCACGCCCGTCAGCCCGCCGATCACCGCCCAGTCGCCGACGTGTACATGCCCGGCCAGCGTGGCGTTGTTGGCCAGCACGCAGTGGTCGCCCAGCTGCACGTCGTGCGCCAGGTGCACGTAGGCCATGATCCAGTTGTCGCTGCCGATGCGGGTGACACCCTGCTCCTTGAAGGTGCCGGTGTTGAAGGTGCAGAACTCGCGCACGGTGTTGCGGTCGCCGATCACCAGCTCGGTGACCTCGCCGCCATGGCTCATGTCCTGCGGCATCGCGCCGATCGACGAGAACTGGAAGAAGCGGTTGTCGCAGCCGATCGTCGTGCGGCCCTCGACCACGCAGTGCGGGCCGATCACCGTGCCGGCACCGATGCACACCTCGGGGCCGATGATCGCGTAGGGGCCGATGCTGACGTTGTCGGCGAGTTGCGCCTTCGGATCGACGATCGCGCTCGGGTGGATCTGCGCCATGCCGCCCCGCCTTACTCGACGCGGCGCTTGGTGCACATCAGCGAGGCCTCGCAGACCACGTCGCCGCCCACCAGCGCCCTGGCGTTGAACTTGTAGATGCCCGCGCGTACGCGGTCGATCGACACGTCCAGCATCAGCTGGTCGCCCGGCTCGACCGGGCGCTTGAAGCGCGCGCCGTCGATGCCGGCGAAGTAGAACACCGTCTTGTCGTCCAGTTCCGTGTCCTCGGTGGCGAAGGACAGCAGGCCGGCGGCCTGCGCCAGCGCCTCCAGGATCAGCACGCCGGGCATCACCGGTCGGTTCGGGAAGTGCCCCGTGAACTGCGGCTCGTTGATGGTGACGTTCTTGACCGCCAGGATGCGCACGCCCTTCTCCAGTTCGACCACCCGGTCGACCAGCAGGAAGGGATAGCGGTGCGGCAGCTTTTTCAGGACCTGGTGGATGTCCAAGGCGGTAGTCATGGGCGGATCTTCTTTTCGAGGTTGCGCATGCGCTCACGCAGGCCATGCAGGCGGCGCAGCGTGGCAGCGTTCTTTTCCCAATCGGCGTGTTCCTCCAACGGGTACACGCCGGTGTAGTGACCGGGCTTGGTCAGCGAGCTCATCACCAAGCTGGCGGCCGAGACGTGCACGCCGTCGGCAATCGAGATGTGGCCGACGATGTTGGCCGCACCTCCGATGGTGCAGCCGCTGCCGATGCGGGTGCTGCCGGCCACCGCGGCGCAGCCGGCCATCGCGGTGCGCTCGCCGATCTGCACGTTGTGGGCGATCTGGATCAGGTTGTCCAGCTTGACGCCCGAGCCGATCACCGTGTCGTCCAATGCGCCACGGTCGATGCAGGTGTTGGCGCCGATCTCGACGTCGTCGCCGATCCACACGCCGCCCAGCTGTTCGATCTTCACCCAGCCCGCGGCGCTCGGCGCAAAGCCGAAGCCGTCCGCACCGACCACCACGCCGCTGTGCAGCAGGCAGCGCGCGCCGACACGGGTGCCGTGCATCAGCACGACGTTGGGCGCCAACCGAGTGTGGGCGCCGATCTCCACGCCCGCACCGATGTGGCAGAGCGCGCCGATGTGCGCGCCCTCGCCCAGCACTGCGCCGGGCTCGACCACCGCCTGTGCGCCGATGAGGACGCCGGGGCCGACCTGCACGTCTGCTGCGACGGCCGCACTGGGGTGGATGCCGCTCGGCGCGGCGGGTCGGCAGCGCGCCGCCCACCACTGCGTGAGGCGGGCGAAGTAGAGGTAGGAGTCGGGCGTGACGATCAGTGCGGGCCGCTGAGACGCTGCCTCGCGCATCGCCGGGGCGACGATCACGCAGGCGGCCTGCGTCTGGCCCAGTTGCACTTGGTAGCGCGCACTGGCCAGGAAGGCCACGGTCTGTTCGTCCGCGCTGTCCAGCGGGGCGATGCGCTGGATGCGCACCTCGCCATCGCCGACCAATTCACCGCCGAGCGCGGCCACCAGATCGGCGACCCGCACGGGCTGTGGCAGCACCGTGCCGCGGTGCTGCGGCTGGGCTGCCGCGGTGGCGCTCACTTGGCTGCGGAGGCCGCGTTCAGCGCGCGGATGACCTTGTCGGTGATGTCCACGCGGGCGCTGGCGAACACCGCATCCTGCAGGATCAGGTCGTACTTCTCCTGCTCCCAGATCTGCTTGATGACGCGGTTGGCGCGCTCGACCACCGAGGACAGTTCCTCGTTCTTGCGCTGCGTGAGGTCTTCCTGGAACTCGCGGCGCTTGCGCTGCAGATCCCGCTCCTGCTCGACCAGGTCACGCTGCCGGCGGCCGCGCTCGGACTCGGCCAGCGTCGGCTGCTCCTTCTCGAAGCGGTCGGCCGCGGCCTTCAGGCGCAGCGCAGCGTCGTTGAGTTCCTTGTCGCGCTTGCTGAACTCGGTCTCCAGCTTGGACTGGGCCGCCTTGGCCGGCACAGCGTCGCGCAGCACGCGGTCGCTGTTCACGTAGCCGATTTTCAGTTCCTGCGCCATGGCAGCAGGGGCCATGGCGGCCACCGAGCACGCCAGCGCCACAGCGGCGGACAGCGAACGGAGCAGCGCACGAGAAGAGGATGTCATGGTCAACGGACTCGAAAGACTCAAAGGGCTCAGAAAGCCGTACCGATCTGGAACTGGAAGCGCTGGATTCTATCCGTGCGGGCATAGCGCACCGGCACACCCCAGCTGAGCTTGAGCGGGCCCACCGGCGAGACCCACGACAGGCCGATGCCAGCGGACACGCGGATGGGGTTGGCCTCGCTGTCGCGCAACGACTCGCCTTCGCGCCACACGTTGCCGGCGTCGGCATAGCCGAAGATGCGCAGCGTGCGGTCGTTGCCCACACCCGGGAAGGGCACGTAGAACTCGGCGTTCAGGTTCATGCGCCGGTTGCCGCCGATGTAGGCGCCGGTGACGTCCACCGGGCCGAGCGAGTTCTGGTCGAAGGCCCGCACCGTCCCGAGGCCACCGCCATAGAAGTTCTTGAAGATCGGGTACTCGCGCCCGAACAGGCCCTTGCCGTAGCCGAACTCGGCGTTCAGGCCCAGGGTGTACTTCTTGGTCAGCGGGAAGTACTGCTGGAACTGGTAGTTGGACTTCAGGTAGCGGGTGTCGCCGGCGATGCCCCACTCCAGGTTGACTCGCTGGTAACGGCCCGCGTTGGGCACCAGGGCGCTGTCGCGGCCGTCGCGCTGCCAACCCAGCGTCAGCGGAACGGCGCTGGTGCTGTTGCCGTAGGTGCTGCGCAGGCGAAAGTAGTTCTCCGGCAGCGCACTGGCGGACTTGATGCGCGTGCTCTCCGCGCCGATGCCGACGAACACCGTGTCGTACTCGGAGTAGGGCACGCCGAAGCGCAGCGCCACGCCCGGGGTCGCCAGCTCGTAGGACTCGCCCTGGCTGTTGAGCGGCTTGGAGGTGCGGTAGTAGATGTCGAAGGCGCGCGAGACGCCGTCGTTGGTGAAATAGGGATCCACCGTCGAGAACACCAGCGTGCGGTTGCTCTTGCTGGTGTTGAACTCCACGCCCAGGTAGTTGCCCGAGCCGAAGACGTTGTCCTGCTTCACCGACGCGGAGAACGAGAGCTTGTCCGCACTGGAGAAGTTGGCCCCGAGCATCAGGCTGCCGGTGGGTTTTTCCTTGACGGTGAAGGTCAGGTCGACCTGGTCGAGTGCGCCGGGCACCTCGTTGGTCTCGACGTCCACCTCGCTGAAGTAGCCCAGCCGGTCGACGCGGTCACGCGAGAGCTTGATGCGCTGGCCGTCGTACCAGGCCGACTCGAACTGGCGGAACTCGCGGCGCACCACCTCGTCGCGGGTGCGGGTGTTGCCCGAGACGTTGATGCGCCGCACGTAGACGCGCCGGCCCGGATCGGCATTGAGCAGCACCACCACGCGGCCGGTGTTGCGGTCGATCTGCGGGATCGCCTCGATGCGGGCAAAGGCATAGCCGAACAGGCCGAAACGGTCGGTGAAGGCCTTCTGCGTGCTCGCCACCGCCTCGGCCCGGTAGGGCTCGCCCGGCTCGATGCTGACCAGCGACTTGAACTCCTCGTCCTTGCCGAGGTAGTCGCCGCCCAGCTTGACGCCGGTGACGGTGTAGCGCTGGCCTTCCTTGATCTGGATGGTGACGGTGATGCGCTGCTTGTCCGCCGAGATCGCCACCTGCGTGGACTCGACGTTGAACTCCAGGTAGCCCCGGTTCAGGTAAAAGGCGCGCAGCGTCTCCAGGTCGGCGTTGAGCTTGACGCGCGAGTAGCGGTCGCTCTTGGTGTACCAGCTCATCAGCCCGCCGGTGGTCAGGTCCATCTCGCCGAGCAGCGTGCCCTCCGAAAAGGCCTGGTTGCCGGTGATGCGGATCTCGTCGATGCGGGCAACGCCGCCCTCGGTCACGGCGAAGGTGACGTTGACCCGGTTGCGCTCGATCGGCGTGATGGTGGTCACCACCTCGGCGCCATAGAGGCTGCGCGTCAGGTACTGGCGCTTGAGTTCCTGCTCGGCGCGATCGGCCAGGGCGCGGTCGAAGGGCTGGCCCTCGCCGACGCCGACGTCCTTCAGCGCCTTGATCAGCGTGTCGCGGTCGAACTCGTGGGTGCCGGTGAAGTCGACGCTGGCGATGATGGCGCGCTCCTGCACCACCACCACCACGACCCGCCCCTCCACCTCGATGCGCACGTCCTTGAACAACCCGGTGGCGAACAGCGCACGCAGCGCGGCCGCCCCCTTGTCATCGTTGTAGTTGTCGCCGACCCGGAAGGGCAGCGAGGCGAACACAGTGCCCGCCTCGGTGCGCTGCAGGCCTTCGATGCGGATGTCCTTGATCGCGAAGGGATCGACCGCCCGGGCCGGCAGGCTCACCAGGGCCGCCGAGGCGGCCAGGAGGCTCAGGCTGGTACGGGAGAGGATGGCGACAGGGCGGACGGGGAGCAGGCCGGTGAAATGCATGCGATCAGTGCTGGCCCAGCAAGCGGGCCACGTCGTTGTAGAGAGCGAGGGTCATCATCATCAGGATGACGGCCAGCCCACCCCGTTGCAGCCGCTCCAGCCAGACCTCGGGAATCGGCTTGCGGGTCAGCCCCTCGATCAAATGATACAGGAGGTGTCCACCGTCGAGCATCGGCAGCGGCAGCAGGTTCAACACGCCCAGGCTGACGCTGACCACGGCCAGGAAGCCCAGGTAGTAGGCCAGCCCCAGTTCGACCGACTGGCCGGCGAAGTCTGCGATGGTCAGCGGGCCGCTGATGTTGCGCAGCGAGGCCTCGCCGATGAGCATGCGGCCGAACATCTTGAGCGTCAGGCCGGCCACCTCGACGGTGCGCTCCCAGCCACGCAGCAGGCCGTCAGCGACGCCGTAGCGCACCTCGTCCATCTGCGGCGGGCCGCCCACGGCGGCCTGGATGCGACCAAACACCTCGCCGCGCTCCTCGACGCGCACCGGCTGCACCACCAGCGTCAGCAGCTCGGCCCCGCGCCGCAGCTCCCACTGCTGTGCAGCCACCTGCTGCCCGTTCACCGCCGAGCGGATGAGCGCGCGCAGCGCCGCCGCATCCGCCACGGTGCGGCCATCGACGCGCAGCACCACATCGCCACGCCGCAAGCCGGCCCGCTCTGCCGGGCCACCGGCAACGATCTCGCCCAGCAACGGTTCGGCGTAGGCCGCACCCAGGCCGATGCGCCGCACCAGCTTGGCATCCGCGTCGCCTGCCTGCAGCTCGGCCAGCGGCAGCCGCAGCACCCGGCGCCCACCGCCGGAGGGGCCGCTGACTTCCAGTTCCATGTCCTGGCCGTTCAGCGCCGCACGCGTGACCTGCCAGCGCAGGTCGGTCAGCGAGGCCACCGGCGTCCAGTCGGCGGGCATGGCCTCGCCGGGCTCACCCGTGCGGGCAGCACGCACCCAGTCGCCGGCCTGCACCCCGGCGCGTTCGGCCACGCTACTGGCCAGCGGCGTGCCCAGCAGGGCACGTGGTTCCTGGGTGCCGATCCAGAAGGATGCGGCATAGAGCAGCACCGCCAGCAGCAGGTTGGCCAACGGCCCGGCGGCCACCACCGCGGAGCGCTGCCACAGCGACTTGCGGTTGAAAGCGCGGTGCAGCTCCTGCGGCGGCACGGGCGCCTCCCGCTCGTCGAGCATCTTCACGTAGCCGCCGAAAGGCAGCGCGCCGATGACCCACTCGGTCTCGCCACGCTGGCGGCGCCAGATCGGCCGACCGAATCCGACCGAAAAGCGCAGCACCTTGATGCCGCAGGCCCGGGCGACCCGGTAGTGCCCCCATTCGTGCACGACGATGAGGACGGCGATGGTGACGAGAAAGGCCAGGATCGAATTCGGCATGGGGGCTCAGACTCCGCCGCGGGCGACCAGTTCACCGGCCACCGCACGCGCCGAGGCATCGAGTGCCAGCAGCCCACCCAGCGTCGACGTGGCGTCCTCCGGCACGGCCAGCTGGGCCAGCGTGCCGGCGTTCACGGCATGGATCCGGTCGAAACGCAGCCGCCGCTCCAGGAAGGCCGCCACGGCCACCTCATTGGCGGCATTGAGCACCGCGGTCGTGCCGGGGCGGGCCTCCAGCGCCTGCCAGGCCAGCTGCAGGCCGGGGAAGCGCTGCGCATCGGCCGGCTCGAAGGTCAGCGACGCCAGCGAGAGGAAGTCGAGCTGCGCCGCACCGGACTCGATGCGCTGCGGCCAGGACAGCCCGTAGGCGATCGGCACGCGCATGTCCGGCGTGCCGAGCTGGGCCAGCACGGAGGCGTCGCGGCAGACCACCATCGAATGGATGATGCTCTGCGGGTGGAGCAGCACGCGCACATCGCGCGGCGCCAGGTCGAAGAGCCAGCGCGCCTCGATGACCTCTAGCGCCTTGTTCATCATCGTGGCCGAGTCGACCGAGATCTTGCGGCCCATCACCCAGTTCGGATGCGCACAGGCCTGCTCGGGCGTCACCTCGGCCAGCGTGGCCGGGTCGCGCTGGCGGAACGGCCCGCCTGAGGCGGTCAGCACGATGTGGTCGATGCGCTGCGCCCAGGCCGACCGGTCTTCCGGCAGGCACTGGAAGATCGCCGAGTGCTCGCTGTCGATCGGCAGCAGCGTGGCGCCGCCCTCGCGCACTGCGCGCATGAACAGCTCGCCGCCGACGACCAGGGCCTCCTTGTTGGCCAGCAGCAGCCGCTTGCCGGCACGTGCCGCGGCCAGGCAGGGTGCCAGGCCGGCCGCACCGACGATGGCCGCCATCACGCTGTCCACCTCGGGGTGAGCAGCCACTTCTTCCAGCGCCGCGGCACCCACCAGCACCTCGGTGCGCACGTCGGCACTGCGCAGGCGCGTGGCGAGGTCGCGGGCCGCGGCGACATCCGGCAGCACGGCGAAGCGCGGCTGCCAGCGCAGGCACTGCGCCGCGAGGTCGTCGACGCGGCTGTGCGCCGACAGCGCAAACACCTCGAAACGCTCCGGGTGGCGGCCGATCACGTCGAGCGTGCTGGTGCCGATCGAGCCAGTGGAACCCAGCACGCACACGCGCTGGCGGGGAACGGACAACACGGTCGTGACGGACGAAGCACTCATGCACACACCAGGGCCAGGGCGAGAGGACACACGGGCAGCAGCGCGTCGATGCGGTCCAGCACGCCGCCATGCCCGGGCAGCAGAGCCGAGCTGTCCTTGGCGCCGACAGCACGCTTGACCAGCGACTCGAACAGGTCACCCACCACGCTCAACGCCGAGAGGAACAGGCAGCCGATCACCAGGCCGAGCGGCCCGGAGCGCTGCCAGAGCAGCGTGTAGAGACTGGGGCCATCGGCCAGGCCACGCTGGTCGAAGGCCATCCACAGCGCAGCCACCAGCAGCACGCCGATCATGCCGCTGTAGACCCCCGCCCAACTCTTGCCCGGGCTGATGGCCGGCGCCAGCTTGCGCCGGCCGAAGGCGCGACCGCCGAAGTAGGCGGCGATGTCGGCGGCCCACACCAGGCAGAAGGTCGAAAGCAGGAAGTTCAGCCCACGCAGGCGGGCCTCGGCGATCGCCAGCCAGGCCAGCCAGAGCAGCAGCAGGCCCGCCACGAGCCGCAGCCCGCGCGGCACGGTCGGCCAGGCGGCCACGCCACGGCGCAGCACCCAGGCGCCGCCCAGCACCCACACCAGCATGGCCAGCCACCACAGACCGGCAGGACTGTGGCCCACCCACCCCAGCCACCAAGCCACCCCTGCGCCGGCCACGACCAGCGCGCCGAAGGCGAGCGCCGCGACACCGGGTGCATGGTTGAGGCGGGACCATTCCCAGCCCGCTGCGCCGATCATCACCAGCGTCAGGGCCATGAAGGGCCAGGGGGCGGACGCAAACAGCGCCGGCAGCAGCACCGCCATCAGCAGCAGCGCCGTGATGACCCGTTGTTTGAGCATGGGCGATTCCGGTCTCGGAGGGCGCAGGTTCAGCTGCCCGCAGGCAGCGAGACGACTTCGCCACTGGGCGCGATGTCGGTCTTCACGCGACCGAAGCGGCGGTCGCGCCGGGCATAGTCCTCCAACGCCGCATCGAGGGCCCGCTCGTCGAAGTCGGGCCAGAGGCAGTCGGTGAAGTACAGCTCCGAATACGCAGTCTGCCAGAGCAGGAAATTGGAGATGCGCACCTCGCCGCCGGTGCGGATGAAGAGGTCCGGGTCCGGTGCGTAGGTCAGCGACATGCGGCTCGACAGCGCGGCCTCGTCGATCTGCTCGGGCCGCAGGCCCTCGGCGATGGCGCGCTGGCAGGCCTGCACCACGTCCCAGCGCCCGCCGTAATTGAAGGCCACCGACACCGTGATGCGGCGGTTGTTCGCAGTGCGGGCCTCGGCATGGTCCCAGGCCGCCCGCACCTTCTCGGCCACGTGGCTGCGATCGCCGATGATGCGGATGCGCACGCCGTCCTCGGCCATGCGGGCGAGGTACTTCGACACTGCCACCATGACCAGGTTCATCAGGCCGGAGACCTCGTCCTGGGGCCGCTTCCAGTTCTCGGAGGAGAAGGCAAAGACGGTGAGGTACTCGATGCCGCGCGCCGCACTGGCGTGGATGATGCGCACGAGCGCGTCGACACCGAACTTGTGCCCGACCACGCGCGGCATCAGCCGCCGGTTGGCCCAGCGGCCATTGCCATCCATCACGATGGCCACGTGGCGTGGCACGGGATGCAGGGGCTCAGCCACGGCCGCTCCTCGGATCCGGACTCAGGGCGAGCAGTCCCGCAAAACGACGCGCGAACCGCTCGGACGGACACACCACCGCGGGCGTCAGACCGCGAGGATGTCGGCTTCCTTGCCGTGCACCAGCTTGTCGATCTCGGCGATGGTGCGGTCGGTGAGCTTCTGCACTTCGTCGATGGAACGGCGCTCCTCGTCCTCGGTGATCTGCTTGTCCTTGAGCAACTTCTTGGCGTGCTCGTTGGCATCACGACGCAGGTTGCGCACCGCGACCTTGGACTCCTCGCCGGCGTGGCGCACCACCTTGGTCAGCTCCTTGCGGCGCTCCTCGGTCAGCGCGGGCATCGGCACGCGGATCAGGTCGCCCATCGTCGACGGGTTCAGCCCCAGGTCGGACTCGCGGATGGCCTTCTCGATCTTTTGGCCCATGCCCTTTTCCCAGGGCTGGACGCTGATGGTCCGGGCATCGATCAGGGAGACGTTGGCCACCTGGCTGATCGGAACCGGTGAGCCGTAGTAATCCACATGCACCTGGTCAAGGATGCCCGGGTGGGCACGGCCGGTGCGGATCTTGGTCAGTTCGTGCTTGAAGGCCTCGATGGACTTGGCCATCTTGGCTTCGGCGTTCTTCTTGATGTCGGCAATGCTCATCGCTTGACTCCTGGGAATGCGGCGTTTCTTGCGGCGTTCATGCGGCGGTTGTGCGGCGGGACGGTGACGAACCGGGGCGCGACAGCGACCCTCAGACGTGCACCAGCGTGCCTTCGTCCTCGCCCAGCACCACGCGCTTGAGCGCGCCCGGCTTGACGATGGAGAACACCTTGAGCGGCAGCTTCTGGTCGCGGCACAGCGCGAAGGCCGTGGCGTCGAGCACCGCCAGGTTCTTGATGATGGCCTCGTCGAAGGTCAGCGACGGGTAGCGCGTGGCGCTGGGATCCTTCTTCGGGTCGGCGGTGTAGACACCGTCCACCTTGGTGGCCTTGAGCATGATCTCGGCGCCCACCTCGGCACCGCGCAGCGCTGCGGCCGTGTCGGTGGTGAAGAAGGGGTTGCCGGTGCCGCCAGCGAAGATCACCACCTTGCCCTCTTCGAGGTACTGCAGCGCCTTGGGTCGCACGTAGGGCTCGACCACCTGGTCGATGCTGATGGCAGACATGACGCGTGCGGTCATGCCCTCCAGCCGCATCGTGTCGGCCAGCGCCAGCGAGTTCATCACCGTGGCCAGCATGCCCATGTAGTCGGCCGTGGCCCGGTCCATGCCGACCGAGCCGCCCGCGACACCGCGGAAGATGTTGCCACCGCCGATCACGACGGCCACCTCGACACCCAGCGCCGTGACTTCCCGGATCTCGCGCACCATGCGCACGATCGTCGCGCGGTTGATGCCGAAGGCATCGTCGCCCATCAGGGCCTCTCCGGAAAGCTTCAGCAGGATGCGTTTGTAGGCCGGCATGCGTGGTTCCTCGATCAGTGCAACGTGGCGGCAGTTTAGGCGATCACACGGGTACAAACCCCAAGTTCGGGATCTGCACCCACGGCGCCGAAGGTCACTGACCCTTGGCGGCAGCGACCTGGGCAGCCACTTCGGCCGCGAAGTCGTCCTGCTTCTTCTCGATGCCTTCACCAACGATGAACATCGTGAAGCCCTTGACGGCCGTACCGGCCCCCTTCAGGTAGGCACCCACGGTCTGCTTGCCATCGGCGGCCTTCACGAAGACCTGGTCGAGCAGCGAGACTTCCTTCAGGAACTTCTGCACCGAGCCGTCGACCATCTTGGCGACGATCTCGGCCGGCTTGCCGGACTCGGCAGCCTTCTCGGCAGCGATCTTGCGCTCCTTCTCGACCAGCTCGGCAGGCACGTCGGCCGACGACAGCGCGGCCGGCTTCATCGCGGCGATGTGCATCGCAGCGTCCTTGGCGGCTGCGGCGCTGCCGGTGTACTCGACCACCACGCCGATGCGCGTGCCGTGCAGGTAGTGGGCCAGGTCACCACCGCCCGCGTAGCGCTTGAAGCGGCGGATCGACATGTTCTCGCCGATCTTGCCGATCAGGCCCTTGCGCACTTCTTCGACGGTCGGGCCAAAGTCCTCCATCGCCAGCGGCAGGGCCGACAGCGCCGCCACGTCGGCCGGGTTGTGCTCGGCAACCAACTGGGCGCAGGACTGCACGAAGGCCAGGAAGGTCTCGTTCTTGGAGACGAAATCGGTTTCGCAGTTGACTTCGATCAGCGCACCAGTGGCGCCAGCCACCGCTGCGGCGATCACGCCCTCGGCCGTCACACGCGAAGCCGCCTTGCTGGCCTTGTTGCCCAGCTTGACGCGCAGGATCTCTTCGGCACGGGCCATGTCGCCGTCGGCCTCGGTCAGCGCCTTCTTGCACTCCATCATCGGGGCATCGGTCTTGGCCCGCAGGTCGGCAACCATCTTTGCGGTAATCGCAGCCATCGTTCTCTCCTTGGCAGCCGGCGGCAGCACAGGTCGCCACCGGGATGTGTTCAAAACGTCTTGAAAAAAGGGGGCTGAAGCAGCCCCCTTGCATGAGCCGCGGGCGTGGACTCAGGCGGCGTCGCTGACCTCGACGAACTCGTCGCCGGTCGCAGCCACGGCCTCGACCACGTCATTGATCGCGTTGGCCTTGCCTTCCAGGACGGCATCCGCCATCACCCGGGCGTACAGCGCCACGGCCTTGGCCGAGTCGTCGTTGCCGGGGATGACGTAGTCGATGCCCACCGGCGAGTGGTTGGTGTCCACCACGCCGATGACCGGGATGCCCAGCTTCTGAGCTTCCGCCACGGCGATCTTGTGATAACCGACGTCGATCACGAACAGCGCGTCAGGCAGCGCGCCCATGTCCTGGATGCCGCCGATGTCCTTCTCGAGCTTGGACAGCTCGCGCTGGAACAGCAGGCCTTCCTTCTTGTTCATCTGCTCCAGGCCGGCCTCGACCTGGGCCTGCATGTCCTTGAGCTTCTTGAGCGAACCCTTGACCGTCTTGAAGTTGGTCAGCATGCCGCCCAGCCAGCGCTGGTCGACATAGGGCATGCCGGCACGGGCGGCTTCCTGGGCGACCACGTCACGCGCCTGGCGCTTCGTGCCGACGAACAGGACGGTGCCGCGCTTGGATGCCAGCTGGCGCGCGAACTTGGTGGCCTCAGTGAAGAGCGGAACCGTCTTCTCGAGGTTGATGATGTGGATCTTGTTGCGATGGCCGAAAATGAACGGGGCCATCTTGGGGTTCCAGAAGCGGGTCTGGTGACCAAAGTGGACACCGGCTTCCAGCATTTCGCGCATCGTGAAGGACATCGAGAGACTCCAAAGGTTGGATCTAGAATCCGGCTGGAATCGCACAGGGTGAGAGGGCGATGCAGGCAGGTCAGCCGCTGCGCGGCACCACCCCATCGAACCCACGGTGTGCAACACCTTTAGTTAGCCGGATCCGGGCTTCATTCTTCCGGCCGCAGGCGCCTCGAAGCACCTGGCGGACAACAACCCCGGAACGGGGCACTTCATCGACAGCCGACATGTCAGACCTCTTCAAGGAGGAGGCGGCGACCGGCCTGTCTCTGCGGAAAAACCCAAAGAGTATATCAGCCTTGATCCCGCTCATCCCAACCGGTAAGCGCACCGACCGCGTACCCCCAATCCAAGCCACCCACCCTGCCGATGCGGCACCCGATGGCTCGCGACGCCGGCCGCTCCAGCTGAAGCACGCGCCGAGACACCTGCCGATGCGGACGCCGCTCTGATGCGCGTCGCCGTCATCGGTGCCGGGATCGCCGGCATCACGACCGCCTACGAACTGGCACACGATGGCCACGAGGTGATCGTCATCGAGCGCAACGACGCCGTGGCCGCCGAGGCCAGCTTCGCCCATGCCGGGCTCATCAGCCCCGCCCTGCTGGCCTGGCCCGGCAGGCCATCGCGCTCGCGGGGCTGGGCCGCCACACGCCCCGGCAGCACCGACGGACTGCGCTGGCGAACTCGCTGGCACGCGGCCGAGTGGCAGTGGCTGCGGCAGTGGAAGCGCAGCCAGGCCAGCCGCGCCGCGGTGGCGCATCACTCGCTGCTGCAACTGGGCGAGCTGGGCCGCGAGCGGCACCAGGCCCTGAGTCGCGAGCACCAGCTGAGCCACGAGCGCTCGCAGGGCGTGCTGGTGCTGCGTCGCCAGGCCGGCGACAGCGAGGCGCGCTGGGCCCTGCTCGAATCGCTGCGGCAGGCCGGCATCCGGGTCGAGGCCCTCGACCCCTTGCAGTGCCGGCACATCGAGCCCGGCCTGAACACCGAGACACCGCTGGCCGGCGGCCTCTACCTGCCGGACTCCGGGGTCGGCAACTGCCGCGAATTCGCCCACCAGCTGCGCCTGGTCTGCCAGCGCGAGGGCGGCGTGCGCTTTCACTTCCAGACCGAGGTCACCGGCCTCCAGCCCGGCACACCAGGCCCGACGCTGAAGCTCTCGCCCACCCGCGACACCGGCGAGGCCGCGCGGGGGCGGGGGCGCAGCGGCGCGGAGCAGCTGGCCTTCCTGCCCACCCAGGCCGACCCGTTGCCGGCCGAGCTGACCGTCGACGCCGTGCTGCTCTGCACCGGCGCCCAGGCCCTGCCGCCGATCGCCCTGGCCGGCCTGAAGCTGCCGCTGCTGCCGGTGTGGGGCCTGGGCGTGACCTTTCGCCTGCGCGACGACCTGCAGGAACAGGCGCTGCGCTCGGCCGTGATCGAGGCCGACACCGGCCTGACCCTCAGCCGCCTCGGGCAGCGCCTGCGCATCTGCGGCGGCTGGGAGCTGGGCGGCAGCGGCGCCGTGGCCGACGCCGCCTACGACCCGCTCTACGCCGCCCTGGACCGCTGGTTCCCGCTCGCCGCCCAGCGCGCGGGAGCACAGCTCTGGCGTGGCGCACGCCCCATGCTGCCGGACGGTCTACCGGTCATCGGCCCTGCGGCCGCACCGGGCGTGTGGCTGCAACTCGGACACGGCGGGCTGGGCTGGACCCAGGCCTGTGCTGCCGCCCGGCTGCTGGCCGACCAGCTGGCCGGGCGCGCCTGCGCGATCGACCCCGCCCCCTTCTCCGCCCACCGCTGGAGCACCGCCTGAACCCGGACGCCGCCATCGCCACCGTGCCGGCCACTCCCGTGGCGAGGGCGGCTCCGGTTGCGCTTGCGACCATCCCCCAGGAGGCGCCTGGCTGCATCCTCGACACCAACGTAGTCCTGGACTGGTTGGTCTTCGCCGACCCGCACGGCCTGGCCGTCGGCGAGGCCGTGATCAACGGCCGGCTGCAGTGGCTCAGCACGCCCGCGATGCAGGCCGAGCTGGTCGAGGTGCTGTCGCGCCTGCGCAGCGAACCCGCGCTGCGGCGCTGGCAGCACCACGAGGCTCGGGCGCTGGAGATGGCCACCACCTGGGCCACGCCCACCGCCGCCCCCGCTCCCCTGCCACCGCACCGCCAGGCGCGCTGCAGCGACCCTGACGACCAGGTCTTCATCGACCTCGCCTCGGCCCGCAGCGTGCCCTGGCTGTTCTCCCGCGACCGAGCCGTGCTGAAGCTGGCACGCCGGATGCGGCCCTGGGGCGTGACCGTGCTGACGCCGCGCCACTGGTGCGAGACCCAGACGTCTCGCACCTGATGCGCCGGCACTGCCGCACAACGCCATGCCCCACCCCGCAAACCGCACGACCGCGCCTTCCGACCCCACTGTCCTCCCTTGCACGTGGGCAGACGCTCCCCGGCGCCCCCGGCCGCTGACGCCGTGGTGCTCCACCACCGCCGCCGCCCCCCTCCCCTTGCACGACAGTGCCGCGGCGCGGCGGCTGGAGGCCCGCGCCGCCGCCACGCTGGCGCCCCACACCCTGATGCAGCGCGCCGGCCTGGGCGTGGCCCGGCTGGCCGCCGCCATCGCCCCCCATGCCGGCACCGTCTCGGTGCTGGCCGGCCCGGGCAACAACGGTGGCGATGGCTTCGAGGCCTCGTTGCACCTGCTGCAACCCGGCCGTGACCTGTGCGTCTGGTTCCTGGGGGACGCTGCCAGGCTGCCGGCCGATGCCGTCACATCCCTGCAACGGGCCCGCGCCGCGGGCGTGCGCGTCGAGGCCTGGTCCGAGTCGTCTGCCGCCGCGCTGAACGCACGCAGCGCTGGCATAGATCACCTGGTCATCGACGCCCTGCTCGGCCGGGGCCTGGGCAGGCCTGCCGAGGGACGTATCGCCGGGGCGATCGAGGCCATCAACCGCAGCGGCGCGCAGGTACTGGCGGTCGACCTGCCATCCGGGCTGCCGGCCGATACCGGTGCGATCGCCACCGGCGCCGCCTGCGTCCGGGCGGACGCCACCCTGGCGCTGCTGAGCCTGGCACCCGGGCTGTTCACCGCCCACGGCCGCGATGCCGCGGGCCGGATCTGGTGGGACGACCTGGCCGTCTCAGTGCGCGATAAGCCCCCCGTCGCCTGGCTGAACGCCCCGCAACCGGGCACCGCAACACCGCTGCAGCGCCGCCATGCTCAGCACAAGGGCAGCTTCGGCGATGTGCGCGTCGTTGGCGGAGCGGCCTCGATGACGGGCGCCGCGCTGCTGGCCGGCCGCGCCGCATTGCGCGCCGGCGCCGGGCGCGTCTACGTCCACCTGCTCGATCCGCAGGCCCCGCGGCTGGATACGAGCAGTCCCGAGCTGATGTTCGGCGGCCCGCTGGAGGGCGCGCAACTCGGACCTCAGACCACCGCCCTGGCAGGCTGCGGTGGTGGCAGTGACATCGCGCAGGTGCTGCCCTTGCTGATCGAACAGGCCGTGCGCCTGGTGCTGGATGCGGACGCCCTCAACGCCATCGCCACACAGCCGGCCTGGCAGGACGCATTGCGCGAACGCGGCCAGCTGGGCCTGGCCACGGTGCTCACACCCCACCCGCTGGAGGCGGCGCGCCTGCTCGACCCGCACGCTCCCTCGGTGTCGGGCGTGCAGCGCGACCGGCTCGAAGCGGCCCGGCAACTGGCCGAACGCTACGCGGCCGTGGTCGTGCTGAAGGGATCCGGCACAGTGATCGCCGCCCCAGGGCAAACGCCCTGGATCAACCCGACCGGCAACGCCGCGCTGGCCGTGCCCGGCAGCGGCGATGTGCTGGCGGGCTGGCTGGCCGGCCTGTGGAGCCCGCAGCCCGGCCACCTCGACGCTGCGCTGAGCGCCGCACGCCAGGCGGTGTTCCGGCACGGGCAACTGGCCGAGCGCCTGCAGCCCGATGGCCGCGCCCTGCCGGCCAGCCAGCTGGCGGCAGCGATCGGCAGCCCCGCCGATCCGCCCTGACCGCCCGGCCCCGCAGCGCCGGGCGACGGCTTCAGCGGCGCCCGCGACGTGGCTTGCGCAGGGGCTCGGCCGGCATCACGACATCGGGGGCGTTGGCCGACACCGCTGCCGGCGCGGCTGCCCGGTCCTTGTCAACCGCCTTGGCCGAGCCCTTCGCCACCGCGCGACCACCCTTGCCAGGCCGCTTCGAACCAGCCTGGGCGGCCTGCTTCGCCGAGCGGCGCGCGGCACGGTCGCTGGCCTGCACGTCCACCAGCTCGGCCTGTGCCGACGCCGGGGAGCGCTCGCGCCCGGCGGGCCGTGGTGCCAGGGACGCCAGCGACGCATCGCGCACCAGGCGGAAGTCGATCTTGCGCCCGTCAAGGTCGACGCGGCTGACCTGCACGCGGATGCGCCCGCCCACCGCGTAGCGCACGCCGGTGCGCTCGCCACGCAGCTCCTGGCGCGCCTCGTCGTAGCGGTAGTACTCGCCGCCCAGCTCGGTGATGTGCACCAGGCCCTCGACGTAGAGCTCGTCGAGTTGCACGAACAGGCCGAAGCTGGTCACCGCGCTGATCGTGCCCGGGAACTCCTCGCCCAATCGCTCGCGCATGAACCGGCACTTCAGCCAGGCCTCCACGTCGCGCGAGGCTTCGTCGGCACGCCGCTCATTGGCGCTGCAGTGCGCGCCGGCCGCCTCCCAGACCGCCGACTCCGTCCCCCCCGATGACGCGACCTTGCCGCCACGCCCCACCGGCGGGGGCGGCAGCCCTTCCAGCGAGAGGTGGTAGCGGTGCCGGCCCAGCAGCGCCTTGATGACGCGGTGGATCAGCAGGTCCGGGTAGCGCCGGATCGGGCTGGTGAAGTGGGTGTACGCGTCATAGGCCAGGCCGAAGTGCCCGCTGTTGGACGGCGTGTACAGCGCCTGCTGCATCGAGCGCAGCAGCATCTGGTGGATCGTGGCAGCATCCGGCCGCTCGCGCGTGGCCAGTGCGATGGCCTGCATTTCGGCCGGCTTGGGCTCCTCGCTGACCGTGAAGCCGAGGCCAAGCGTGCGCAGGAAGTTCTGCAGCGTCGTGCGCTTCTCCGGCGTCGGCCCCTCGTGGACCCGGAACAGGCTCGGGTGCTTGGCCGCGTGGATGAAGTCCGCCGCGCAGACGTTGGCGGCCAGCATGGCCTCCTCGATCAGCCGGTGCGCATCGGTGCGTGTGCGCGGCACGATCTTCTCGATGCGGCCGTTCTCGTCGCAGACGATCTGCGTCTCGGTGGTCTCGAAGTCCACCGCGCCGCGCTGGGCGCGCTGCTTGAGCAGGCAGCGATAGACCTCGTGCAGATGCAGCAGATGCGGCAGCAGGTCGGCACGCCGGGCGGCCTCCGGCCCCCGCGTATTGGCGAGCACGGTGGCCACCTCGGTGTAGGTCAGGCGGGCGTGCGAGGAAATCACCGCCGGGAAGAACTGGTAGGCATGCACCTCACCCGCCGGGTTGACGAGCATGTCGCACACCAGGCTGAGGCGGTCTTCCTCCGGGTTCAGAGAGCACAGGCCGTTGGAGAGCTTCTCCGGCAACATCGGGATGACGCGTCGCGGGAAGTACACCGACGTGGCCCGCTCGTAGGCGTCGTGGTCCAGCGCCTCGCCCGGCTTGACGTAGTGGCTCACATCGGCAATCGCCACCAGCAGGCGCCAGCCCTTGCCGCGCCCCACCTTGGCGGGCTCGCAGTACACCGCATCGTCGAAGTCGCGCGCGTCCTCGCCATCGATGGTCACCAGCGGCACATCGCGCAGGTCGACACGGTGGCGCAGGTCGGTCGCGCGCAACCGCTCCGGAAGCTTGGCCGTCTGTGCCAGCGTCTCGGCGGAGAATCGGTGCGGCACCTCGTACTTGCGCACCGCGATCTCGATCTCCATGCCGGGATCGTCAATATCGCCCAGCACCTCCGTCACCCGCCCGACCGGCTGCGAGTACAGCGAAGGGGGCTCGGTCAATTCCACCGCCACCACCTGACCGGCGTTGGCGTTGGCTGTGCCGTTCTTGGGGATCAGGATGTCCTGCCCGAAGCGCTTGTCCTCCGGCGCGACCAGCCAGATGCCAGCCTCATGCAGCAGGCGACCGATGATCGGAGAGCGCCGACGCTCCAGGATCTCGACCACACGCCCCTCGGGGCGGCCCTTGCGGTCCATCCGGATCACACGCACACGCACGCGGTCGCGGTGCAGCACGGCACGCATCTCCTGCGGGGCGAGGTAGATGTCGGGCTGCCCCCCCCCCAGGATCACGAACCCGTGTCCATCACGATGCCCTTGCACCGTACCCTCGACTTCACTCATCAGTGTGGCGTTGTTCAAACGTGGATCCTTGGTTGGCCTAGCGCTTGCCATGTTCTGCAAGACGAGGTTATACTTTCGTTCTCAGCTGATCGCCACAACTAATCAACAGCAATGTAGATCAAGTGGTGGTAAGTTGACAGGTTGCAAGCCCAGGTGGCGGAATTGGTAGACGCACTAGTTTCAGGTACTAGCGGGTAACTCCGTGGAGGTTCGAGTCCTCTCCTGGGCACCAACGAATTTCAGCATACGCGAAATTCACCAACTTACATGAGCCTTTGAAATCCCGGCTCATGTTCGTATTCAGGATTTCAATGCCCAGGTGGCGGAATTGGTAGACGCACTAGTTTCAGGTACTAGCGGGTAACTCCGTGGAGGTTCGAGTCCTCTCCTGGGCACCAACAAGACAAAGGTCAGCATGTGCTGGCCTTTTGTCTTTGTAGCGCCGGTTTGATGCGTTCTGCGCGCACCTGGGTGCTTGGTCAACGCCGGGGCTTGGCATTTGCGCCGGACGCTCGCCCGCGCCGCACGCTCAGACCTGCGGTCGCCAGAGATCACCGCCGACCGCGCCCCGCCAAGTCAATGGCGCACGCGATCAGCCGCAATAGCGCGACCGCCCAGTCGTCAGACCGCCAGCTTGCGCGCCAGCCCGTCCGGGCGCAGGCCGTCGTATTCCTCGAAAGGCTGATGGATCCACGGGCTCGTCGGCAGGCTCTCGACGTAGTAGTCCGGCGTGTAGGTCGACACGCCCTTGACCCACAGCACCGCGGAGCGCAGTTCATCGATCGCGGGCATCGCGCGCAGGCGCTGCACCACGGCCTTGAGCGTCACGCCCGAGTCCGAGAGATCGTCCACCAGCAGCACGCGCCCTGCCAGTTCACCCTTCGGCAGGGTGATGTACTTGGCCATGTCGAGCCTGCCCTGGATCGTGCCGACCTCGGCACGGTAGGAGCTGGTCGCCATGATGGCCAGGGGCTTGTCAAACACCCGCGACAACACATCGCCAGGACGCATGCCACCACGCGCCAGGCAGAGGATCTGGTCAAACTGCCAGCCCGAGTTGTGCACCTTGAGTGCCAGCCGCTCGATCAGCAGGTGGTATTCGTCCCAGGACACGTACAGGTGTTTGCCGTCGTCAGTGAGCATCTGGCCGCCTTGCGTTGAGAAGTGCGAATGGTTCGCGGCTGCTCAGGCCTGGTAGGGCTGGCGCAGCAGGATGGTGTGATCGCGGTCGGGGCTGGTCGAAATGACATGGATCGGCACGCCCGTGACCTCCTCGATGCGATTCAGGTAGTGACGTGCATTGGCCGGCAGCTTGTCCAGCTCGGTCACCCCGACGGTGGTCTCGGTCCAGCCCGGCACGGTCTCGTAGACCGGCTCGCAGCGAGCGATCTCGTCGGCGCCCATCGGCAGGAGATCGATGACCTCACCGTCCAGCCGGTACCCGGTGCACAGCTTGAGCTCGCTCAGGCCATCGAGCACATCCAGCTTGGTGATGCACAGCCCTGACAGGCCGTTGACCTGGGCCGAACGCTTGAGCAGGGCGGCATCGAACCAGCCGCAGCGGCGCGAGCGGCCGGTGGTCACGCCCTTCTCCGCGCCCACGGTGCTCATGTGGTAGCCCGGGGTGCCCGGCACTTCCCAGTCCAGTTCCGTCGGAAACGGACCACCGCCGACGCGGGTGCAGTAGGCCTTGGTGATGCCCAGCACATAGTGCAGCAGACCCGGGCCGACACCCGCACCCGCTGCCGCGTTGCCGGCCACGCAGTTGCTGGAGGTGACGTAGGGATACGTACCGTGATCCACGTCGAGCAGCGTCCCCTGGGCACCCTCGAACAGCAGGTTCTGGCCAGCCACATGCGCTTCGTTGAGTTCACGCGAGACGTCGGCCATCATCGGCCTGAGCAGCTCGGCGTGGCGCATGGCCTCGTCGTAGACCGGCTGGAATTGCACCTCGCCGTCGGCGATGTAGGGTTTGAGCGGATCCGGGAAGGCAAAGCCCTTCGAGCCCAGGAAGCTGGTCAGCACGTGGTTGTGCAGCGCCAGCAACTCGCGGAGCTTGGCGGCAAAGCGCTCGGGATACTTCAGGTCCTGCACGCGCAGGGCACGGCGGGCGATCTTGTCCTCATAGGCCGGGCCGATGCCCCGGCCCGTGGTGCCGATCTTCTCGCTGCCACCCTGCTCGCGCGCGGCCTCGCGGGCCACGTCCAGCGCCGCATGGAAGGGCAGGATCAGCGGACAGGCCTCCGACACGCGCAGGCGCGAGCGCACTTCGACACCCGCCTTCTCCAGCCCGGCGATTTCCTCGAACAGCTTGGCCGCAGACAGCACCACACCGTTGCCGATGTAGCACTTGACACCGGGGCGCATGATGCCGCTGGGGATCAGGTGCAGCGCCGTCTTCACGCCGTTGATCACCAGCGTGTGACCGGCGTTATGGCCGCCCTGGAAGCGCACCACGCCCTGGGCGCTTTCGGTCAGCCAGTCGACCAGCTTGCCCTTGCCCTCGTCACCCCACTGGGTGCCCACCACCACGACATTGCGTCCGCGCATGGCGCTGCTGTTGCTCATCTCGTTTTCCGTTGTTCGGTTGTTGGACCGGGGTGGACTCCTGCTCAGCAGGCGCGCACCACCCAGGCTCCGTTGACGGCGACCAACTCGCGGTCGCACTCGAATTCATCCGCTTCCTGCTCGTGCCCGGGCAGGACACAGACCACCGCCTCGCCCTGCTCACGCAGGCGGCGCACGGCGGCACGCAGGCCGGCATCTTCACCCCAGGGCGCCCGGATGGCCGCGCGGCGGCCGTCGAAGCCCACGTGCTCCACCACCGCCTTGAGGTCAAGGCTGAACCCCACCGCCGGACGCCGACGGCCAAAGACCTCGCCGACGTTGTCGTAGCGGCCGCCCCGCGCCAACGTGTCGCGCCCGCCGGGCGCATACAGCGCGAAGCGGGTGCCGCTGTAATAGGCATAGCCCGACAGGTCTGCCAGATCAAACCCCACCCGCACCTCGGGGTGGGCCGCGCGCAACTGGCGGGACAGCCACTGCAGATCATCCAGCGCGGCGCTGATCACCGGCTGACGCGGCAGGCGCTCGCGCGCAGCGGCCAGCACCTCGTCGTCGCCATAGAGCTCAGGCAGGGCGCGCAGCCCGTCGCGCAACTCGGGCGCGAAATCGTCGGTGGCCGCCGCCAGGGTGCTGGCATCCTTGGCTGCCAGGGCCTGTTGGATCACTTCCAGGCGCACCGGGTTTGCCGGCGCATGCGAGAGCAGTCCATCCAGCACCCGCGCATCCGCCAGGTCCATCACCAGGCCGGACAGCCCGGCGCGGGCCAGGCAGTCGATCGCCAGCTCCTGCACCTCCAGATCGGCCTCCAACCCACCGTGGCCATACAGCTCGGCGCCGAACTGGAGCGGCTCGCGCGTGCCATGCAGCCCGGAGGGCAGCGTGTGCAGGACCGGTCCGCAGTAGCACAGGCGCGTCACGCCCACGCGATTGAGCAGGTGGGCATCGATGCGCGCGACCTGCGGCGTGGTGTCGGCCCGCACGCCCAACGACCGGCCGCTCAGCTGATCGACCAGCTTGAAGGTCTGGAGATTGAGCTCGTGTCCGGTGCCTGACAGCAGCGACTCCAGGTGCTCCAACAACGGCGGCATGACCAGCTCGTAGCCGAAACCACGCGCAGCGTCGAGCATCAGGCGGCGCAGTTCCTCGATGCGGCGCGCCTCGTGCGGCAGCACATCGGCAATGTGCTCGGGCAGGAGCCAAGCAGAAGACATAAAGGACAGCGTGTTAAAAAGTGCATTCTACCGAGCCCAGGCGTCGAACCCGGCCCGGCAGACCGTCGCCAATCGCAAAGGGTGCAGTCGGTGCAGAAGAGCCGACGGGAGCTCGCCCTCGGGCGAGCCTGGCCGCGCTCAATCGCCCGCGAGCAGGACGACCACCAGACCGATCGCCACGCTGCACAGGCCGACGAAGCGGATCTGTCCGTCGCTGAGTCGCAGCACCTGCTCGAACACCTGGCGCCAGCGCGCCGGGCTGACGAAGGGCATCAGCCCCTCGATCACCAGCACGAGCCCGCAGGCGAGCACAAAGGCTTCTCCCATCGTGGCAGGCGCCTCACTTGCCGCGCGGGCTCGCCGCAGCAGCACCACCGCCGCTGGCACCACGCATGGCCTTGAAGAAGTCGCTGCTGGGGTCCAGCACCATCACGTCCGACTTGCTGCGGAAGGTGGACCGGTAGGCCTCGAGGCTGCGGTAGAACTGCGCAAACTGCGGGTCACGCCCGAACGACTCCGCATAGATCGCAGACGCCTTCGCATCGCCCTCGCCCTTGACCTTCTGCGCCTCGCGATAGGCCTCGGCGAGGATGACCTCGCGCTGCTTCTCAGCGTCGGCACGGATCTTCTCGCCGTCGGCGCCACCCTGCGAACGCAGTTCGTTGGCCACCCGCTTGCGCTCGGACTCCATGCGCCGATAGATCGACTCGGTGATCGTCGCGGCGAAGTCCACCCGCTTGATGCGCACGTCGACGATCTGGATCCCGAAGTTCTTGGCATCGTCGGCCAGGCGCTGCATCACACCCTGCATGACCTTGTCACGCTCGGTGGAGAGCATCGCGCGCACAGTGCGCTTGGTGACTTCCTCGTTGAACGCCGCCTGCACGATGGGCGACAGGCGCGCCTCGGCATTGCGCAGGTCCACGCCGGTGTTGCGGATGAACTGGCGCGGTTCGGTGATGCGCCACTTGATCAGCCAGTCGATCACCAGACTCTGCTTCTCGGCGGTGAAGATGGGCCGCGTCTCCGGGCTGTCGAGCGTCTGTGTACGCCGATCGACGAACACGACATTCTGCAGCGGCGGGGGCAGCTTGAACTTCAGGCCGGGCTCGGCGATGACCTCCTTGATCTCGCCCAGCGAATACACCACGGCAAAGTTGCGCTGGTCGACCACGAAGAGGGTCGACATGGCAGTCATCAGCACCAGCACGATGCCGACGACGATCAGACCGATTCGATTCATGTTGCTCTGGCTCCCCGGACTCAGCGGCTGTCGCGGTCGCGGCCGCGCTGGCCGTCGCGCGAGCGCACATCAATGGCTCCCCCGGCAGCGGCCGGCTCGGACGCCGCGGCGGCGGGCGCCGGCACCGGCACCGCGCCGGCACCTGACTGCTGGATCAGCTTGTCCAGCGGCAGGTACAGCAGGTTGCTGCCGTTGCGCGCGTCGACATAGACCTTGCTCACGTTGGAGTAGACCTGCGCCATCGTGTCGATGTAGAGGCGGTCGCGCGTCACGGCCGGCGCCTTCTGGTACTCGGTCAGCACCGAGCGGAAGCGCTCGGCGTCGCCCTCGGCCTGGGCGATCACGCGGGCACGGTAGCCCTCGGACTCTTCCTTCAGCCGCGCTGCGGTGCCGCGTGCACGCGGAATGATGTCGTTGGCGTAGGCCTGGCCCTCGTTCTTCAGGCGCTCGCGATCGGCACCCGCCTTGAAGGCATCGTCAAAGGCCGCCTGGACTTGCTCGGGCGCCTGCACGCTCTGAACGTTCACGTTGACCACCAGGATGCCGGCCTTGAGCCGGTCCAGCTGGGCCTGGATCGACTTCACCAGGTCCACCGCGATGGCGTCGCGCTGCTCGTAGAGCACCGAGTCCATCGACGAACGGCCGACGATCTCGCGCACCGCCGACTCCGCCGCCTGCTGGACGGCCTCCTCGACGTTGCGGTTCTCGAACAGGAACTCGCGCGTCTCCTTCAGCCGCCACTGCACGGTGAAACGGATGTCGACGATGTTCTCGTCCTGCGTCAGCATCGACGAGTCGCGCAGGCCGGTGGCCTGCACCACCGCGTTGCGACCCACCTCGGTGGAACGCGTCTGCGTGACATTGACCGTCTCATGCGACTGGAAGGGATAGGGCCAGCGGAACTGGATGCCCGCGTCCACCGTGCGGCTGAACTTGCCGAAGGTCTGCACCGCCGCCTGCTGGCCTTCCTGCACGATGAAGAAGCCGCTGCCCAACCAGAGCAGCGCCACCACACCGGTGATCAGCCCCCCGCCGATGCCGGCGATGCGCCGGTCGGACGGGCCACCCGGGTCCCCGCCGCCGGAGCCCCCCTCGGGCGTGCGCGGCGGCTGGCCGCCACCCTTGTTGTTGAACAGGCCGCCGAGCTTCTTGTTGAAGTCGCGCCAGAGTTCATCCAGGTCGGGTGGCCCCTCGTTGCGGCCATTGCTCATCCAGGTCGCGCCCTCGGCCTGGCCGGCCGCACGTCGCGGCAGCAGGGCCAGACGCGCGGCGCCGGCCACCAGACGCAGGCCGGAGCCGGCCGCGGCCCGCCAGGCAGCGCCGGGGTGCGTGGTTCGTGCATCCATGGGGTGTGTCATTCCGAAAGTGAAATTCTCGCGCTGAAAGGGACCGCCACACATGGCGAAGCAGACGGATCAGACGGCATTGCGGGGCGCATTGTCGCGGCTTTCGTGACCACCTCGCCCGGCGACCTATCCGTTGCCATCGATGGGGGGGGCCTCGACGGGCGAAAAACGCGGATCGGCCGGGGCTTCGCCCGGATCGGCCAGCGCGCTCAGCACCTCCTGCGTGATCGCCGCGCGCAGTGCATCCAGTCCTTCGCCGCTGCGCGCACTGAGGAAGCAGCGCGGCACGACCCGGCCAGGCTCGACTTCGTAGTGGTCGGCCCGCACGCGCGAACGCGCCGTTTCCTCGACGGCATCGATCTTGTTGAACACCAGCAGCTGCCGCACCCCACCCGCGCCGATCTCGTGCAGCACGCGCTGCACCTCGTGGATCTGCTCCAGCCACTGCGGGCTGGCGGCATCGACCACATGCAGCAGCAGGTCCGCGTCGGCCGCTTCCTGCAACGTGGCCTGGAAGGCCTCGACCAGGCTGTGCGGCAGGTCGCGGATGAAGCCGACCGTGTCCGACAGCGACACACTGCGCTGTGCCTGCTCCAGGTAGAGCTGGCGCGTGGTGGTGTCCAGCGTGGCGAAAAGCTGGTCGGCAGCGTAGGCCTGCGCCTTCACCAGCGCATTGAACAGCGTGCTCTTGCCCGCGTTGGTGTAGCCCACCAGCGAGATGCGGAAGGTGCCGTGGCGCTCGCGCGCGCGCCGCTGGGTGTTGCGCTGGCGCTTGACCTTCTCCAGCCGGTCCTTCACCGACTTGATGCGCACGGTGATCATGCGCTTGTCGAGTTCCAGCTGGGTCTCGCCCGGGCCGCCGCGGTGGCCGACACCGCCGCGCTGGCGCTCCAGGTGGGTCCAGCGCCGCACCAGGCGGCTGGAGAGGTACTGCAGCCGCGCGAGTTCGACCTGCAGCTTGCCCTCGTGGCTGCGCGCCCGGGCACCGAAGATCTCCAGGATCAGGCCGGTGCGGTCGAGCACCTCGACACCGAGGTGGCGCTCCAGATTGCGTTGCTGGGCGGGCCCAAGCGGCTGGTCGAAGATGACGCAGTGCGCCTGGTACAGGTCGACCAGGCCCTTGATCTCGTCGGCCTTGCCCGAACCGACAAACAGCGCCGGGTCCGGCGCACGGCGACGGGCGATGATCCGCGCGACGGGCTGGTCGCCGGCTGACTCGGTCAGCAGGGCCAGTTCGTCGAGCGTCGGGTCGAAGGAGGACCCTGAATTGAAATCCACCCCGACGAGCACCGCCCGCGGGGTGGAAGAGACGTCCGTTTCCGTCAAGATGATGAAGGTGGCGTGCGTCGTGTGGGAGCGCTCAGGGCGCTCAAATGCCGTCCTGCGCGTCGTTGGCGTGGAAGTTCACCGGACGGCCAGGCACGACAGTGGAGATCGCGTGCTTGTAGACCATCTGCGTGACGGTGTTGCGCAGCAGAACCACATACTGATCAAAAGACTCGATGTGGCCCTGGAGCTTGATGCCGTTGACGAGGTAGATCGACACCGGCACATGCTCCTTGCGCAGGAGGTTCAGGAAGGGGTCTTGTAGCAGTTGCCCTTTGTTGCTCACGATATTCTCCGTGTTGGAAGAAGTAGAAACACGAGTCTGCACGTTATCACACCCCGGCATGGCCGGCCGGCACGGGGGCCCATTGGGCAAACCGACCTCCGCCGTCCTCAGCCGTCCTTCTTGGCGAACGGGTTGTCGGAGCTGCGCATCTCGATGCGCAGCGGTGTGCCGGTGAGCTTGAAGTGCTCGCGGATGCGCCCTTCGAGGTAGCGCTTGTAGCTGTCGGTGACGTGTTCCAGCGCATTGCCGTGGATCACCACCACCGGCGGGTTCTGCCCACCCTGGTGGGCGTAGCGCAGCTTGGGCCGGAAGGCACCAGCACGCTGCGGCTGCTGGAACTGCACCGCCTCGATGATCAGCCGCGTCAGCACCGGCGTGGTCATCTTGCGTGTAGCCGAGGACCAGGCATCATCGATTGCCTTCCACAGCGGCCCCAGGCCCTGGCGCCGCTTGGCCGAGATGTGCAGCACCGGCGCAAACTTGAGGAAGGCCAGCCGGCTTTCGATCGACCGCTCCAGCCGCTCGCGCTGGTAGCTGTCGATCGCATCCCACTTGTTGATCGCCACCACGATGGCGCGCCCAGCCTCGACCGCGTAGCCGGCGATGTGCGCGTCCTGGTCGGACACGCCCTCGACCGCGTCGATCAGCAGCAGCACCACGTTGGCGTCGGCAATGGCCTGCAGCGTCTTGACCACCGAGAACTTCTCGATCGCCTCGAACACCCGCCCCTTGCGGCGCAGGCCGGCGGTGTCGATCAGCTCGTAGCGCTTGCCGCCCCGCTCAAAGGGCACGTGGATCGCGTCGCGCGTGGTGCCCGGCAGGTCGAAGGCCACCAGCCGCTCCTCGCCCAGCCAGGCGTTGATCAGGGTGGACTTGCCGACGTTCGGGCGCCCGGCCACCGCCAGGCGGGTGGGCCGGTTCTCGCGCTCGCCGTCGGGGTCCTCGTCGTCCTCGTCCTCGGGCGGCGTGAAGTCCTGCAGCGCCAGCTCGACGAGGCTGCGCACCCCCTGGCCGTGCGCCGAGGAGATCGCGATCGGCTCGCCGATGCCCAGCTCGTGGAACTCGGCCAGTTGCGGCGCGTCCTTCATGCCCTCGGCCTTGTTGGCCGCCAGCAGCACGCGCTTGCCCACGGTGCGCAGGTAGCGGGCGATGTCATGGTCCTGCGCCGACAGGCCGGCACGCACGTCGACGACGAAGATCACCGCGTCCGACTCGGCCACCGCCTGGCGGGTCTGCTTGGCCATCTCCTGGAAGATGCCAGCGTCCGAATCGGGCTCGAAGCCGCCGGTGTCGATCACGATGAACTCGTGGCCAGAGACCTTGCCGTCACCGTAGTGGCGGTCGCGCGTCAGGCCGGCGTAGTCCGCCACGATGGCGTCGCGCGTACCGGTCAGGCGGTTGAACAGGGTGGACTTGCCCACGTTGGGTCTGCCCACGAGGGCAATGACGGGTTTCATGCAACAGGTCCGCAAGTCAGGGAACGGGAAAAAGGGCCGGTGTGGCTGCGCGCGCTCGGGCGAGCGGCGCGTTCACTCCGGCCGGAAGGCAAACAAACCGCCCTTGCGGGTGACTGCCAGCACAGTGGTCTGAGAGCGCACCAGCGCCGCGACGACGGGGCTGCCGTCGGTGGGCAGACGCAGTTGCGTCTCGCCACGCTCGCGGCCGAGGAAGTGGATCCAGCCCTCGGCATCGCCGAACAGCACCGTGCTGCCCACGGCCAGCGGCGCACTCAGGCCGCGGTGGCGCAGGCGCTCGGTGGTCCAGGCGAGGTCGCCGCTGCTGCGCTTCCAGACGCTGATGCGGTCGTTGGCGTCGGCCGTGTAGACCTGGTCGGCATCCACGGCCAGGCCCTGAAAGCCGCCCTGGTTGCGCGACCACAGCAGGCTGGCGCGCTCGGCACTCAGGCAGCCCACCGCCACCTGGAAGGAGCGCACGCAGACCGTCTCTCCTGCGCGTGCAGCCGGGCCGACCAGGTCGGCCAGCCGCTCCACCTCATTGGTGCCACGCGGCGTGGCCAGCAGCGTGTCGCTGCGCACCGTGCCCTGCAGCGGATCGAGCCCCACCAGCCGCGACCCCACGCCCACCAGCAGTGTGTCCTTGTAGGGCAGCAGCACGCCCGGCTGGCTCAGGGCCAGCGGCTCGCCCGGGCGGGCGTAGGTCCAGAGCCGGCGCCCGTCAAGCACGTCGTAGGCCGACACGCTGCGGTCCACCGCGAGCAGGAACACCCGCCCTCCCGCGACCAACGGTGCGGTGACCACCGGCGAGGGCAGCGCGATGCGCCAGCGCTCCTGCTTCGCGTCGGCCACCACCAGCTCGTTGGCGTCGGTCACCACGGCCGCAAAGCGGCTGTCCGCACCAACGCCAGCGAGCACCCGCCCGCGGATGCTCACGCGGCTGAGTTCGGCACCGCTGGTCGCGTCAAGGGTGACGATCTCGCCGCTGCGCGAGGCGAGCAGGAAGCGCCCCTCCACCACCGCCACGCTCAGGTGCGGTGCGGGCGTACCCAGACTGCGCTCCCAGACCTGCTTGCCGGCGATGCGCGGCGTGTAGGCCTCCAGCGGCGTCGGCGGCGGCTTGTCGGCCGAGCAGCCGGCGAGCCAGAAGGCCGACAGCAGCACGCCCATCCCGAGCGCCGCGCGGATCACGCCTGCGCCCACGGTGCTGCCCGCGCGGCTCACGGCTTGGTCCCGCCAGCGCTGGCCGCCGCTACAGCGGACGCCCCGCCGGTCGGCGCGGCCCCCAGCGAGACCAGCTTGGCCTCGACGAGGCGGCGGTAGTCGGCCGTCGGCTCCATCGCCTTGAAGGCCTGCTGGTAGGCCGCGATGGCCTCGTCGCGCTTGCCCTGGGCCAGGCGGATGTCGCCACGGCGATCGGCCGCCAGCGCGGCGAAGGCCTCCGGCAGGTCACCGGCCAATTGGGCCAGGGCCTCGTCGTACTTCTTCTGGTCCATCAGCACGCCCGCCAGGCGCAGCTTCGCAACGGTGCGGTACTCGGCGTCAACGCCCTTCTCCGCCGCCCAGCCCAGCGTGCCACGGGCCGCGTCCACCTGGCCCTTGTCGAACTGCAGGCGCGCCGTCAGCAGCGCACCCTGGGCGGCGTAGGTGGTGGAGGGGAAACGCTCCTGCAGGTCGGCGAAGACCTTGGCACTGCGGCCCAAGTCGCCCACCTGCACCGCACGGTCCAGCTCGCCGAACATGCCGCCGGCCTTGGCGGCCTGGTCGCGCTGCCACCACTGCCAGCCCATCCAGCCGGCATAGGCGGCCAGGCAGAGCGTGATCGTCCAGGTGATCAGGTTGCCGTAGGTGCGCCAGAAGTGCTTGAGCTGGTCAAGCTGTTCCTGTTCTTCGAGATCGAGGGAGGTGGCCATGCTGGAAGGTCTCGCGAAAGGGTCGCGCGAATGAAGGAGGCGGCGCGATTATCGCGGCGCCCGGTGAGGAGGGTGGCAGCGCCCGCTCAGGCACGCAGCAGGGCGGCCCAGGCAGCGGGGTCGGCCACCGGGTGCAGGGTCTGCTGCGGCCCGGTGGACTCGCTGCAGGGCGCCTGGCGCAGCGCCTTGACCGCCACCATGCCCTGGGCCAGTTCGTCGCCGCCGAAAATCAGCGCCCAGCGGGCGCCGCTGGCATCGGCCTTCTTGAACTGGGACTTGAACGAGCCGCCGCCCGCGTGCATCTGCACCGCCACACCGGCCGCACGCAGCGCATCGAGCAGCACCATCGCCTGCGGCAGCGCCGCCGCGTCGGGGAGGATGGCATAGGCGTCCGGGCCGCTGCCCGGCACCGGCACGGCGATTTCCTGCAACAGCAGCAGGAGCCGCTCGATGCCCAGGCCGAAGCCGATGGCCGGGGTGGGCTTGCCGCCCAGCTGCTCGAACAGGCCGTCGTAGCGCCCGCCCCCGCAGACCGTGCCCTGCGAGCCGAGTTGCTCGGTGACCCACTCGAACACCGTCAGGTTGTAGTAGTCCAGGCCGCGCACCAGGCGTGGGTTGATGCGGTACGGCAGCCCGGCCGCATCCAGCACGGCGCAGACCGCCGCCAGGTGCGCCTTCGACTCGTCGCCCAGGTGTTCCTGCAGCTTCGGTGCGGCCTCGACCAGCGCCTGCATCGCCGGGTTCTTGGTGTCCAGGATGCGCAGCGGGTTGCTGTGCAGGCGCCGCCGCGCGTCCTCGTCGAGCTGGTCGGCGTGGGCCTCGAAGTAGGCGATCAGCGCAGCGCGGTGCGCGGCGCGCTCGGCCGGCTGGCCCAGGCTGTTGAGTTCCAGCCGCACGTGGCAGTCGGCCCCGTTGCCGACCTTCAGGCCCAGCGCCTGCCAGAGCTGGCGCAGCATCAGGATCAACTCGGCATCCACGTCCGGGCCGGCGAAGCCCAGCGCCTCGACATCGAGCTGGTGGAACTGTCGGTAGCGACCCTTCTGCGGGCGCTCGTGGCGGAACACCGGGCCGATCGACCACACGCGCAGGGGGCCGTTGTACAGCGCGTTGTGCTCGACCATCGCCCGCACGATGCCGGCGGTGATCTCCGGGCGCAGCGTCAGGCGGTCGCCGTTCATCGCGTCTTCCCAGGAGTACATCTCCTTCTCGACGATGTCGGTGGCCTCGCCGATGCCGCGCACGAACAGCGACGTGGGCTCGACGATGGGCGTCATCAGGGACTGGTAGCCGTGGCGCGCCAGCACGGCCTGCACGGTGTTTTCGAACCAGCGCCACAGCGCGGAGTCGGGCAGGCGCTCCTTGCGCGGCACGCCGGCCGGCAGGATGTCGTTCATGCCCTTGACGGCGAGCAGCTTCTCGGGGGCGGCGGATTTGGAGGGTTCGGCCATGGCGGAAACGGCAAAGGGGCCTGCGTGGCGGCAGGCCGGGTCATTCGGTGGCATCAGGTGGCGGTGGCAGCGTCGGCCGCAAAGGCTGCGGCAGTGCCCGGTACCTCAATGCGCGTCGGTGGCCGCGCCGAAGCGCCGCTCGATGTAGCGGTCGACGATGGCCTGGAACTCGGTGGCGATGCCCTCGCCACGCAGCGTCAGCGCCTTTTCACCGTCGATGAAGACGGGCGCGGCCGGTGCCTCGCCGGTACCGGGCAGGCTGATGCCGATATCGGCGTGCTTGCTCTCCCCGGGGCCGTTGACGATGCAGCCCATCACCGCGACCTTGAGGCGCTCGACGCCCGGGTACTTCGCGCGCCAGACCGGCATGCTGGCACGCAAGTAGTCGTCGATCTGCTTGGCCAGCTCCTGGAAGGTGGTGCTGGTGGTGCGCCCGCAGCCTGGACAGGCGGTGACGCTGGGCACGAAGGTGCGCAGGCCCAGCGCCTGCAACAGCTCCAGCGCCACCACCACCTCCTGCGTGCGCGCCTCGCCGGGCTGCGGCGTGAGGCTGACACGGATGGTGTCGCCGATGCCCTGCTGCAGCAGCACCGCCAGCGCCGCCGCCGAGGCCACGGTGCCCTTGGTGCCCATGCCGGCCTCGGTCAGACCCAGGTGCAGCGGATAGTCGCAGCGCTTGTTCAACTCCTGGTACACCGCGACCAGATCCTGCACCCCGCTGACCTTGCAGCTGATGAGCACCTGGTTCGCGCTCATGCCAAGCTCCACCGCGTAGGCGGCCGAGTCGAGGGCCGACTGGATCAGCGCCTCGTACATCACCTGACGGGCCTCCCAGGGCCGGGCGCGGGCGTGGTTCTGATCCATCAGGCGCGCGAGCAGGTCCTGATCCAGGCTGCCCCAGTTGACGCCGATGCGCACCGGCTTGTCGTGGCGCAGGGCGGCCTCGATCATCATGCCGAACTGGCGGTCGCGCTTGTCACCCTTGCCGACGTTGCCCGGGTTGATGCGGTACTTGGACAGCGCCGCGGCGCACTCCGGGTGCTGCGTCAGCAGCGTATGGCCGTTGTAGTGGAAGTCGCCGATCAGGGGCACGTCGACGCCCATGCGGTCAAGCTGCTCGCGGATCGCCGGCACGGCCTGCGCCGCCTCGGGCGTGTTGACCGTGATGCGCACCAGCTCGGAGCCCGCCAGCGCCAGCTCCTTGACCTGAATGGCCGTGCCGATCACGTCCACCGTGTCGGTGTTGGTCATCGACTGCACGCGCACCGGCGCATCGCCACCCACCGTCACCACGCGCGAGCCCCAGGCCACGCGGGCCTGCAGGCTGCGGCGCGCGGCCGGCTCGCCGAGCGGGATGGGGGCGGCCTCGGCCGGCTGCAAACTTGCTTCGTCCGCCATCGCGGGCCTCACTTCAGTTCCAGGCGCGCGACGTTGTCGCGCGTGAACGGCTGCAGATCCACCGGCTGGCCGTGCAGGCTCACGCGGGTGCCATCGGCGTTGCCGATCTTGAGCTTCATCGGCAGCGCCCCATTGAGCCCCACCGCCTCGCCCGGCAGCAGCATGCGCGACAGCAGCGCCGCACCGTTGGCGTCGCGCACCTCGACCCAGGACTCCGCCGTGGTGCGCAGCACCACCGAGCCGGACGCTGCCGCCACGGGCGCCGAGGCGCTGGGCTCGTCCTGGGGCGCGGAATGCACCGTGTCGACCACCGCGCTGGGCACTGGCGGGGGTGCCGTGGACGCCGCCGACGGCGCCAGCAGGCCAACCGCCGACGCGGCCACCGACGGCACTGCCGAGGCCGCCTGCACCGCCAGCGCCACGCCGGAGGCAGACAGGTCCGCCGCCGTGCTGGCTGCCGCGTCCGCCCCTTCGGCCACGCTGCCCCCCACCGCGGTGAACATCGTGCGCAGCGGCGGCGCGAACCAGAACAGCAGGGCCAGCAGCAGCAGCAGCACCGGCGCGATCACGGCCGGGCGCAGCCAGTTCGACACCCCTGCGGTCATCACCCGGCTGATCGGCTCGCGGTACGGTGTGGCCAACCCGCGCGAGACGTTCTCCAGCGCCTGCGGCGCCTGGGCGGTGCTGGGCAGCGCGGCCAGGACGGGCTGCGCGTCGATGCCCAACTGGCGGGCCACCGACATCGACAGGCCGCGCACGAAGGCCGTGCCCGGCAGCTGGTCGAACTGGTCGGCCTCGAGCGCCTCGAGCTTGCGCACCGGCACCTTCAGCAGCAGGGCGAGCTGGTCCAGGTCCAGTCCCTGCGCCTCGCGCGCGAGGCGCAGCAGGGTCCCGGCAGACGCACCCGCAGGCTCGGACACGGGTCCGGGCGCTACAGCGATGGCGGTCGGGTCGACGTCAGTCATCAAACTTTCCTTGCTCATACGCGGTGGTTTCCCGCGCGTTCGGGTAGCGCGAGCGCAGCTGCTGGCCCCACTCCTCGGCGCCGGCCAGGTTGCCGCGGCGGCGCTCGATGCGTGCGGCCAGCCACAGGGTCTGCGCGTTCACCAGCTCGGGCACCTGGTTGACGCGCTGTACATAGAAACGCGCCCGCTCCGCCTCGTTGCGGCGCAGCAGCACCTCGGCCAGCTGGAAGGCGGTGGAGGGGTTGCCCGCATCGATCTCGTAGCTGCGCAGCAGCAGTCTCTCGGCGGTGGCCAGGTCGCCGGCTGCGGCCTCGCACACGCCCTGCGCCAGCAGGGTGCGGCTGGCCTCACGGTACTGCGGCACCGCCAGGGCCGCCTCGAACCGGCTGCGGGCCTCCGGGAAGCGCCGCTGCCGGCAGAGGTACCAGCCATAGTTGTGCAGCGCATCGGCATCGTCCGGGCGCAGGGCGAGTGCACGCCGGAAGCTGTCCTCGGCCAGGGCATGCTCGCCCAGGCTGGCGTAGATCAGGCCGCGCAGGTTGTAGGCGCCGGCGTTGTCCGCATCGATGGCCAGCGCCCGCTTGACCTCGTCCAGCGCGGTCGCAGTCTGGCCCTGGCTGAAATAGGCCGAGGCCAGCTCCAGCCGGATGCGCGCCCGCTTGGCCAGGTCGGTCTCGTCCGACGCGGTCACCAGGTCGCCACGGCCGCCCAAGCCACCCGAGGGGGCTGGCGACGCCGCACTGGTGCCCCCCTCGGACATCGCGACGCAGCCGGTCAGGGCCATCGACGCAGCGCAGAGGGCCGGCAGCACAAGCCGGCTGGCACGTCCTGCGAAGAGGATCAAGGCAACCTGGCGCAGTGACATCGACATTCCTTCCTGCATGGCATCAGGCATCAAGCATTGGGCGCACGGGCGGCCGCGGCGCGCGGCAGCGGGCCCCGCACCAGGAGGCGTTCCTGCACGCGGGTGCGGTCCTGCACCTCGCCGGCGAGCTGGCCGCAGGCGGCGTCGATGTCGTCTCCGCGCGTGCGTCGCACCGTCGTGACGATGCCACCGTCCATCAGCACCTGGGCAAAGGCCTGCACCCGCTCGTTGGGCGAACGGCGCAGGCCCGACTGCGGGAAGGGGTTGAAGGGAATCAGGTTGAACTTGCAGGGCAGGCGACCCACTGGGCCGCGCGCCGACACCAGCGCCAGCAGCGCGCGCGCATGGGCATCGCTGTCGTTGACGCCGTCGAGCATGCAGTACTCGAAGGTGATGAAGTCGCGCGGCGCGCGCTCCAGGTAACGTTGGCAGGCCGCCAGCAACTCGGCCAGCGGGTACTTGCGGTTGATCGGCACCAGCTGGTCGCGCAGCGCGTCGTCCGGCGCATGCAGCGACACGGCCAGCGCCACCGGCAGGTCCTCACGCAGGCGGTCCATCATCGGCACGATGCCGGAGGTGGACACGGTGAGGCGGCGGCGCGACAGGCCATAGGCATGGTCGTCGAGCATCACGCGCAGCGCCGGCACGAGCGCGGCGTAGTTCTGCAGTGGCTCACCCATGCCCATCATCACCACGTTGGTGATGACGCGCGGATCGGGGCCCGGGCGCGCCGCACCAGCGCGGCGCAGGCTGCGCTCGGCATGCCAGAGCTGGGCCAGGATTTCGCCTGTCGTCAGGTTGCGGGAGAAGCCCTGGTGCCCGGTGGAGCAGAAACGGCAGCCGACTGCACAGCCGGCCTGGGAGGAGACGCACAGCGTGCCGCGGTCGTCCTCGGGAATGAACACCGCCTCGACGGCGTTGCCCGCCCCCACGTCGAACAGCCACTTGACGGTGCCGTCGGCCGAGCGGTGCTCGGAAATCACGGGCAGCGGGCGGACCTCGGCCACGCCGGCCAGCTTGGCGCGCAGCGATTTGGCGAGGTCGCTCATGCGGTCGAAATCCGCCTCGCCACGCTGGTGGACCCAGCGCATCAGCTGGACGGCGCGGAAACGCTTCTCGCCGAGCGAGTCGCAGTAGGCGGCGAGGCCGTCGAGATCGAAATCGAGGAGGTTGACCGCGGTCATGGGCAGGGATGCAGGTAGGAGCGCACTGTAACGACTTGCGCGCCCCGACCGCGCCGCTGGATCAGCGGCCCGCAGGGGCCAGGGGATTCAGCGGCTGTAGACGTTCATGCCGGGGAAGAAGAACGCCACTTCGACGGCAGCGGTTTCAGCCGCGTCGGAGCCGTGCACGGCGTTGGCGTCGATCGAGTCGGCAAAGTCGGCGCGGATGGTGCCCTTGTCGGCCTTCTTCGGGTCGGTGGCGCCCATCAGCTCACGGTTCTTCAGGATGGCGTTTTCGCCTTCCAGCACCTGGATCATCACCGGGCCGGAGATCATGAAGTTCACCAGGTCGTTGAAGAACGGGCGGGCCTTGTGCACGGCGTAGAACTGCTCGGCGTCGGCACGCGACAGCTGCACCAGCTTGGCGGCAGCGATCTTCAGGCCGGCGCCTTCAAAGCGGGCGTAGATCTGGCCGATGACGTTCTTGGCGACGGCGTCGGGCTTGATGATGGACAGGGTGCGTTCGATGGCCATGGAGAGCTCCTGAAAAAATGAAGCAAGGCGGCACCTGCCGCCTTGCAAGGCAAAGCCGTTGATTTTAGCCCGCGGCGCCGGTCAGTCCGGTGACGCTGGAGCGCCGCCACGCGCTGATGCGGTGAGCCTGGGCCCCGGACCGATCAGCGCCGACGGCCGCCGCCGCGGTTCTTGCCCTGGCCACCACCGGGACGGCCGAAGTAGGCATCGGCCCCGATGTAACCCACCGAGGTCTGCATCGGGTCGGGCTGCTTGGGCTCGCCCTTGCGGCGCGGCTCCGGGCCGGACCGGGTGTCCTGGTCGGACGGGCGGCCAAAGCCTGACACGATGCGCTTGGAGCCGGTGGCAAAGCGCCGGTCAAAGGTCTGCTCCAGCGGGTTGGGGATGCGCAGCGGGATGTCGTCGTCGTAGTCATCGCCGCGGGTCTCGCGCTGGTCACGCGGCTCGCGGGTTTGCTCGCGCGGATCGCGTGTCTGATCGCGCTCGAACTGGCCCGGCTGACCGCCATTACCGCCGCCGAACTTGCCCTGGCCCTGGCCCTTGCCGCGCTGCTTGCCCGGCCCTTGCTGGCCCTGACCCTGGCCACGGCCGCCCTGCCCGCCCTGGCCACCACCACCCTGCTGGCCCTGCTGCGCCCCCTTGGGCCCGCCGCCACCATGCTGGGCACCGCGCCCGCGGCCCTTGTCGGAGCGCTCGCCACGCTCCGGCCGCTCGCCGCGCCCGCCCGGCTCTCCACGCGCGCCCTGCTCGCCACGCGGCCCCTGGTCGTTGCCGGCCAGGCGGCGGATCTGGCGCACGTCCTCGTCATCGAGCTCGACCCAGACGCCGCGCTTGAGCCCGCGCGGCAGCACCACGGTGCCATAGCGGATGCGGATCAGCCGGCTCACCGCCATGCCCACGCTTTCGAAGAGCTTGCGCACCTCGCGGTTGCGGCCCTCGGTGATGACGACGCGGTACCAGTGGTTGGCCCCTTCGCCGCCACCATCCTCGATGGACTTGAAGGCAGCGGCCTGACCTTCGATCTCGACCCCGGTGAGCAGCTTGTCGCGCGCCACCTCGTCGAGCATGCCAAGCACACGCACGGCGTACTCGCGCTCCACGCCGAAGCGCGGGTGCATCAGCTGGTTGGCCAGGTCACCCGAGTTGGTGAACAGCAGCAGGCCCTCGGTGTTGATGTCCAGCCGGCCCACCGACAGCCACTTGCCGTTGGGCAGGCGCGGCAGATGGCGGAACACCGTCGGGCGGCCCTCCGGATCGTGGTGGGTGACCACCTCGCCCACCGGCTTGTGGTACGCCACGATGCGCGCCGGCGGCGGCGCGATGCGCACCTTGATCGGCTTGCCGGCCAGCTTGATCTGGTCACCGCGGGCGATGCGCATGCCCACGTGGGCCACCTCGCCATTGACCGTCACCTGGCCCTGCTCGATGAGCTGCTCCATGTCGCGGCGCGACCCGATGCCCGCCTGCGCCAGCACCTTGTGCAGCTTGGGCGCCTCGGGCTCGGGGCGCAGCACGCGCTTGCCCGGATCCTCGTCGGGCGCAGCCTCGCCTTCACTGTCGTAGTTGCCGGTGACAACGTCGCTGAAACGGGCCTGCGCGTCCACACGCGGCAGCGCCGGCTCGGCGGACGCGCCCTCCTCGGGGGCATCACCGAGCGTGAAGATCGCCGGCGCGGCCTCTTCGGCAGCAACGCCTTCACCGGCGGCACGCTCGCCGCCCTCGCCGCGGCGCCCACGGCGGCGGCCCCGCTCGCGGCGACGCTCGCCCTGGGCCTCACCCTGGTCGTCGCCCTGGCCTTCGGCCCGTGCACCGGCCTCTGCCACCGGGGCCGCTTCGGCAGCCACGGCCGGAACCTCCTGCGCGGCGACCGGCGCCGGCTCGGCTGCCACGACCTCCGTCACCACCGCATCGGTCGACACCTCCGCGGCGACCACCTTCTTGCGGCTGCGCGGCGCGCGCTTGGCGGGCGCGGCCGGCTCCACATCGGCCGGCGGCACGGCCGCCTCAACCGAGGCCGCGATCGGGGCCGCGATCGGGGCCTCCACAGGAGCCACCACGACCTCGGCCGCCGTCGGGGCGGCCGCCGTCTTGCGGGCCCGGCGCGGCTTGACCGGCGCCTCGGGGGCCACTTCGGGCACCGCCACGGGCTGCGGTTCGGCAGCGGCCACGGCGACCGGCTCGGCGGCCACCTCGGTGGTCGCTTCGGAGGTCGGTTCAACCTTGCGGGTCGTGCGGCGGCGCTTGGGCGCGGGCGCGGCTGCAGGAGCCTCGGCACCGGCCTGCGGATGCGGGTCTTGGGATTCGGAAGTCATGTCGTTCATGCGTGCAGCCTCAGGCTACGGAGCCCCCAGCCGCGGCATCGGGCCGCTCCTGGATGGCGGGAAGGGGAGCGTCGATGGCAGAACCATCGGCGGGGGCATCACCTGCCTCATCGGCCGGTGATGCGGAAGAAGAGCGATCCGGCGCTTCGAGCACGTCGGCAGCCGGGAGCGCCACCTCGTCCAGCAGCGAGGCCTGCTGCGGCAGGCGCTGGGCCAAGTTGGCGAGCGCCGACATGGGCGCCACGCCCGGTGCAGCCGCCATTTCGGGCAGCTGGTCCAGCGACTTCAGCCCGAGGTCGTCCAGGAACTGCCGTGTCGTGGCGTACAGCGCCGGGCGGCCCGGGGCCTCGCGGTAGCCGATCACGTCGATCCAGCCGCGGTCCTCCAACTGCTTGACGATCTGGGTGCTCACCGTCACGCCACGGATCTCCTCGATGTCGCCGCGCGTGACCGGTTGGCGATAGGCAATGATGGCCAGTGTCTCCAGCACCGCCCGCGAGTAACGCGGCGGTTTCTCGGGGTGCAGCCGGTCCAGGAAGAGGCGCATCTCGGGCCGGCTCTGGAAGCGCCAGCCTGAGGCAATATTGACCAGCTCGACGCCGCGGCCTGACCAGTCACGCACCAACTCGTCGAGCAGCATGCGCAGGGTATCCGCACCCAGCGCGCCATCGAACAGCGCCCGCATCTCGCGCAGCGGCAAGGGCTGCTGCGCGCAGATGAGCGCGGTCTCCAGGACGCGCTTCGCATCCCTCGTGTCCATCCGTTCGTCAGTCTGATGAGCCCGTCTTGCCGACAGGCGGTAATCAGGGCACAAGTCCCTGTGGTTCGATCACCCTACCGGACTCGACCCTCTCGCCACGCGGAGGTCTGAGCCGGCTCATTGCTTCGGCGGGCCATGGCAGGCTCACCGGCATCGACACCTGCCACCCGGCGCCATCCGCCTCGGGTCGGCCAGGGGCCGTCGTTTCTTGGTTCCAGCGTGCTGGGATCTGCACTCCCGCCCTGCGTGCCCGTCGGTCGGGCCGTGTGTACCAGGAGCGGTTGCGCCTCGGTGTCTTCAAATGCCCGCCCAGATCGGCTTGACCGGCGCAGACATCCTCATGCGTCACGTTTTTCCAGCATTGTAGCGGCAGCGCGCAGTACCGCCGGGCCTAGCTGCTGCCAGGCCGTCGCCAGATCGGGGGGCAGTGCGGCGGAAAAGACACGCCAGCCGCCCAGCACCGGGTGCTCGAAGGACAGTCGCGCCGCGTGCAGGGCCTGCCGCGCCAGGCCCAGCTGGGGCCGCCCACCGTAGAGCGCATCGGCCACCAGCGGGTGGCCGATGGCCGCCAGGTGCACGCGGATCTGGTGCGTGCGCCCGGTGTGCAGGCGGCAGCACCAGGCGCTGACCCAGGCGCCGGCCGATGCGCCACCACCGCCGGTGGCCAACGAACCGGCAGGCAACTCGACGCTGGCCAGGCAGTGCGCGTCGGTGCGCGCCGGCTTGCCGGCCGGGTGCACCGCCATGCGCACACGCGACACCGGGTCGCGCCCCACCGGCCGGTCGATCACCTCCAGGCCGCTGGCATGGCGCCCATGCGCCAGCGCCAGGTACTCGCGCCGCACCTCGTGCGCCGCGATCGCGCGCACCAGCGCGGTCTGTGCCACCAGCGTCTTGGCCACCACCATCAGGCCGGAGGTGTCCTTGTCCAGCCGGTGCACGATGCCCGCGCGCGGCAGCAGCGCCGCGCCAGCGTGGTGGGCCAGCAGCCCGTTGAGCAGCGTGCCGGACCAGTGGCCCGCCGCCGGGTGCACGACGAGCCCGGCCGGCTTGTCGACCACCAGCAGGTGTTCGTCCTCGAACACGATGGACAGCGGCAGCGGCTCGGCCTGGAAGGCCGTACTCTGCGCGGTGGGCCGCAGCAGCACCTCGATCACCTGCCCGACCGACACCTTGCGAGACGGCTTGGTCTGCACCAGGCCGTCGCAGCGCACCAGGCCATCGGCAATCAGTTGCTGCAGGTGGCTGCGCGAGAACTCCGGCGCCAGCGCCACCAGCCAGCCGTCCAGCCGCTGGCCGTGCTCGGTCACCTCGACGCGGGCCTGGCGTTGCTCCCCACCGTGCGCCGCCTCGCCATCGGCCGCCCCGGGCAGGCCGGCATCACCGCCCGCGGGGGAGTCCTCTCCGCCATCCTCATCCCCGCCCTCGTCAAGGGCCACACCCTCATCCAGCCCGTCCACCTCGTCGGCGACGGCGGCACGCGCCTGCCCGGGTGCGCGATCACCCGCCCCGCTCCCGGGAAGCCCTGCCCCGGCGCGCGCACTGCGCTTCATATAATCCTTCACTCGATGGGTCACAGGCGCAGCCAACCAAGGCTGCGACACAGGAAACACATGTTCAAGCTCAGTGCGGGCCTGCCCGCCCGGACCGCCGCGTGGGTGATGGCGGCGCTGCTGGCGACGCTGCTCGGCGCTTGCGCAACCGACCCCAAGAAGGGCGACGATGCCAAGGCCGTCGCCAAATTGTACGAAGAGGCCCGCGAGGAGGCCGCCGCCGGCGCCTACGACGCCGCCATCAAGCTCTATGAGCGCCTCGAAGGTCAGGCCGCTGGCACGCTGCTGGCCCAGCAGGCCCAGCTGGAGCAGGCCTACCTGCTCTACAAGCAGCAGGAGAAGGCGCGCGCGCTGTCGGTGGTCGAGCGCTTCCTCAGGCTGCACCCCACCAGCCCGGCGGCCGACTACGCGCTGTACCTGCAGGGGCTGATCAACTTCAACGACGACCTGGGCCTGTTCGGCAACCTGATCAAGCAGGACCTGTCCGAGCGCGACCAGCAGGCCTCGCGCGACGCCTACTCGGCCTTCAAGCAGCTGGTCGAGCGCTTTCCGGAGTCGAAGTACGCGCCCGACGCCGTGCTGCGCATGAAGTACATCATCGCCACGCTGGCCGGCTACGAGGTGCACGTGGCGCGCTACTACTACGAGCGCGGCGCCTACGTGGCCGCCGCCAACCGCGCCCAGCAGGCCCTGCAGGACTACCGCGGCGTGCCCGCGGCCGAGGAGGCGCTGTACCTGATGGTGGCCAGCTACGAGAAACTCGGCCTGCCGCAGCTGCGCGATGACGCCCTGCGCGTGCTGAAGAACAACTATCCGAAGAGCGCCTGGCTGCAACGCGGCTACGAGGTGCAGCAACAGAAGGGCTGGTGGCCGTTCTGATCTGACGCTATGCGGGCTCCCGCAGCGTGGCGAGCCAGTCCAGCGCCTCGGCCTCGTTGTCCACCAGGCCCATCGGCGGCAGCGCAGCCAGCAGGCGCTGGCCGTAGCCCATCGTCACCAGCCGGCTGTCGCACACCGCCAGCAGGCCCCGGTCGGTCTCGCTGCGGATCAGCCGGCCCGCGCCCTGCTTGAGCGCGATCGCCGCCTCGGGGATCGAGTGATCGGCAAAGGCATTGCCGCCCTCGGCCTCGATGGCGCGGCAGCGTGCTTCCACCAGCGGGTCGTTCGGCGGTGGGAAGGGCAACTTGTCGATCACCACGCACTGCAGCGCCTCGCCCGGCACGTCGATGCCCTCCCAGAAGCTGTGCGAGCCCACCAGCACCGCCCGCGGCGCGGCCAGGTACTGCGCCAGCAGCGCCCGCTTGGACGACTCGCCCTGCACGAAGACCTGCAGTGGCGGATCCACCTGGGCGAGCTGCTCGCGCAGCCCCTGGCCGATGGTCTGCAGCGCCCGCAACGTGGTGGTCAGCACGAAGGTCCGCCCGCCCAGCGCCTGGGCGCAGCGGGCCGCCAGGCGCGTCACCGCTGCCGGGTGACCCGGGTCGCTGGGACGGGGGAAGCGCCCCGGCACCAGCAGCCGCGCATGGCGGGGGTAGTCGAAGGGGCTGCCGGCGCGCAGCATGCGCGCGTCCTCGACCCCCGCGCTGCGGGTGAACCAGGTCAACTCCTCGTCATCGCCCAGCGTGGCGGAGGTGAAGATCCAGGCGCGGCTGGCACCCTCCACCTCGGCACGCAGCGCCTCACGGATGTCCAGCGGCGCCTCGGCCAGGCGGGCCTGGTGCAAGGTCAGGTCGATCCAGCGCACGAAACCCGGCGCCGTCGGCTTGCCAAAGCCTGCCGCCGTGGCCCCCAGCGTCGTGGCCCGCTCGGCCAGCCGGGCCAGCTCGGGCGCGGCGTCCGCCACGGCCGACAGCGCCGCGCGCGTCGCCGCACAGGCAGCGGCCACCGCAGCGAGCGCGGCGGCAAAGCCTGCATCGCCCCCCCGCTCCTCCCAGCGCAGCCGCCCCACACCCCGCTGCCCACCGCCGGCGCAGGCCAGGCGCAGCTCGCGCGCCGCCATCTCCACCTGCCCCGCCAACGCCTGCCAGTCCTGCAGGCCCCGGGCCTGCGCCAGGCCTGCGGCGAGCAGGTCGCGGGTGAAGTCCAGCAGCTGCGCCGACCCCAGCGAGCGGCCGAGGAACTGCACCCCCGCCTCGTTGAGCTGGTGCGCCTCGTCGAACACCACCGCGTCCACCGTTGGCAGCAGCTCGGCCATGCCGGTGTCGCGCACCATCAGGTCGGCGAAGAAGAGGTGGTGGTTGACCACGCAGAGATCGGCCTGCAGCGCCTCGCGCCGCGCCAGCATCACGGGGCAGTCGCGCAGCTTCGGGCAGTCGCTACCCAGGCAGTTCTCGCGGCTGGAGGTCACCAGCGGGATCACCGGCGAGCGCTCGTCGAGCATCGGCAGCTCGGCGAGGTCCCCGGTGCGCGTCGTGTGCGACCATTCCTCCACTCGGGCAAGCATGCGCACCGAATGGCGATCGGGCAGCTGGGCGTCGTGGCGCGCCTGCTCCAGCCGGTAGGGGCAGAGGTAGGAGCTGCGCCCCTTCAGCAGCGCGATGCGCACCGGCAGCTGGAAAGTCCGCACCAGCCGCGGCAGATCCCGCAGGAAGAGCTGGTCCTGCAGGCTCTTGGTGGCGGTGCTCACCAGGGCGCGCAGACCCGACAGCAGCAGCGGCACCAGGTAGGCATAGGTCTTGCCTACGCCGGTGCCCGCCTCGGCCACCAGCACCGAGCGCGACTCCAACGCCTGCGCCACCGCATCGGCCAGGTCGTTCTGCACCTCGCGGGGGCGGAACTGCGCATCGGCCCGCGCCAGCGGCCCCTGGTCCGAGAAGGCCAGTGCCACCTCGTCGCGCAGCAGGGAGATCGGAGGCAGCAACGGCTCGCCCTGGTCAGGCGGCGTCATGCCGGCTCGGGCGGATCGACGTCGTTTTCCAGCTGCGCGATCTGGTCGCGCAACAGCAGGCGACGCTTCTTCAAGCGGCGCATCGCCAGCTCATCGATGGGCACCGCATGCGCCAGGCGGTCGATCATGTCGTCGAGATCGGCATGTTCGATGCGCAACTCGATCAGGCGGCGCTGCGGAGATCGCAGGTTCTCTTCCATAGTCGTGCATCATCAACAGGGCTGCCCGAGGGAAGCGATTATAGTTTTCGGCATGACGACGCAGTCCCTGGGTTATCGCCTCTCCGCGGCCACCGGCATCGACCGAGGCGACCGGCTTTACCAGCAGGACCAGGTCGAGGTCTTCGTCCACCCGCGTGTGCCAGGCTGCCTGCTTGCCATCCTCGCCGACGGCATGGGTGGCAAGAGCGGTGGCCGCAAGGCCGCCGACCAGGTCCTGCTGATCGCCAGGCAGCTCTTCGAACGCTTCGCCCCCGGCCGCGACAACGCCCCGGACCTGCTGCGTCGGCTGGTGCAGGAATCGCACCTGATGATCAAGCTGACGGCGATCACCTCCGAGCAGGAGCCGCACAGCACGATCGCCGCCGCCCTGGTCCTGCCCAACCGGGAATGCCACATCGCCCACGCTGGCGACTCGCGCGTCTACGTCTTCAAGGGCGCACAGATGCAGATGCGCACCCTGGACCACTCCCTGGTGCAGCGCATGGTCGAGCAGGGTGACCTCTCCGAGGAAGAGGCCAACGACCACCCGCACGCCAACCTGCTCACCGGCTGCCTGGGCGCCGACGAGGACCCGCCAATGACGCTGGCACGCGTCGAGCAGCTCGACGTCGGCGACTCCGTGCTGGTCTGCAGCGATGGCCTCTGGCACTACTTCACCGCCCGTGAGCTGGGCACCATCACCAATGCCCTGCGCCCGCGCGACGCCAGCAAGATGCTGATCAGCAAGGCCCGACAGCGCGCCCGCGGGGGCGGCGACAACCTGTCGCTCGCGCTGGTGCGGCTGGATCCGCTGGGGTAGCCGGGGTAAGGCGCCCGGCCTCGCCCGGCCAGGCGGAAAACCCGCGGAGGCGCCCTCCGCGGAATCGACCTCACTGGCGCCGGGCCAGCACCCTCAGCGCGGCACCCATGCGCTCACGGTCCCCGCCGGTGACGCTGCCGATCGAGGCATTCTCGTCAGCCAGCGCGATGCCGGAGCCGGCCAGGGCCTTCAGCGCCTGCTCGCTGGACTTGCCGAACAGCGGTGCCACTGCCTTCAGCGGCGCCTGCGAGATCGCCCGCATCGCGATGGCCGGCGGGGACATCGGCTCGCCGCCGCTGCCGCCCAGCGGCACGAAGGACGCGCCGATGAGCAGCACACACACGGCCATCGCGGCCGCGCCCGCGCCCGGCTTGAAGTAGCGCTTGAAGCCCAGCCAGTTGGCGGTGACGTGCAGCGCGGCAGCGGCCACCACCACCCAACCGGCCCACTCGTGTACCGTCTTCTGCAGCGAGCTGTCAAGGTGGAAGAACATCAGCAGGCCGGTGACGGCCATCAGCGCGAACACACCGATCGTCAGGGGGGTGGCCCATTCGCGGGAAACCTGGATCATCCTTTTCTCCTTGGGAAGTGCAACAGGGATGGGCGGGAGTCTGGAAACCGCTCGGGAACCTCTCCGCCTTGCCAGCATGGTGGCGTGCGAATGTGGAGGAATTGCGTAGAAACCAGTAGAAACCCTGGGCCCATGTGCACTTGAGCCCGCTCGAGGCCCCTGGACGACAGCGACGCCGCCCGTTGATCGACGCACGTGCCAGGGCCACTGCCGCATGCGCCGATATTTGCCCAGCCCCAGGCCTGCGACGCTGCAATGAAATCCCCCGGCATCACCCTGAAGCTCTTCCTCGCCGTGCTGGCCACCGCCCCCGACGGCGCCTCATCCCGCGACCAGCTGTTCGACCGCCTGCACGCCGACCAGCGCACTGAGCGACCACACCGCCGACAGCCACGTCAGGAACCTGCGCCGCAAACTCGAACGCGCCGGCGCGACCCCGGACGCGATTCGCTCGATCCATGGCGTGGGGTATCGCTTCGCGCCGGAGCTCCTGATGGGCGGCGAGTGATGCGCCGCAATCGCAACCTGCACCGCAGGCATGCTGTGGACAAGGACGCCGCCGCGCCCGCCTCACCCCGCCGGCACGAAGCGGCTGACCGGCCCGCGCCCGTGGACCAGCTCGACCGTGTCACGCCCGCGCGAGACGGCGACGTAGAACAGGTTGCGCTCGTCGGCGTCGTCGCCGTCAAACTCGCCGCGGCCCAGGCCGGGGATGACGACGTGGTCGTACTCCAGCCCCTTGGCCTGCTCGATGGTGGACAGCAGCAGCCCGCTTGCGCCTTGGGCCGCGGCGGACTCGCGACGCTCCTCCTGGGTGCGGATGACGCGCAGCAGCTCGGCGATCGAGGCCGGCCGGTCGGTGTCCACCACGCGCAGCAGGGCCTGCACCGAGTCGACCGCGTTGCGCACGTCCTCGGCCTGCACATAGACCTGGGCGGCCAACTCGCGTACCGGCAGGTGGCGCAGGGCCGCGTGCAGCTGGGCGACGCCGCCCTCGCGCAGCAGTGCGATGGCCCGGGCGATGCACCGGGCGCTGTCGTGGCGCTCAGTGCGCTCCAGCAGCACAGGCAGCAGGTGGCGCTGGAAATTGCCTGCCGGCGCGGCGGCGATGGTGGTGGCGGTCTCGGGATCGTCAGCGCCGTCGCGCGGCAGCGCGCCGCCGATGAAGGCCCAGGTCGCGGCCTTGGCCGCGCTCAGCGAGGTGGGCGTGAAGGCCTGCTCGTCTTCGGCCGCGGCGGCCAGGACCATGCGCACGAACAGCAGCTCCGGGCGCGCGGCGTAGGTGGTGAAGCCCACGGTGCTGTAGTCCACGTGGTAGCGCAGCAGCAGGTACTCCAGGTCCAGCGCGGCATGCGGATGGCGCAGCAGCACCGCCACGCCGGCGGCCGGGCGAGGCGGCACGGCCTGGGCGCGCTGGGCCAGCAACTCGCGCAGGTGCACCGTCAACTCGATGGCGCCGTCGCAGACCACGCTGCGCAGCGTGCTTCGCCGCGCCCGGTCGGCCGGATAGGGCTTGGCGGCAAAGCGGCCCAGCGCGTCGGCCACCGCCGGGCCGAAACGGCGTGCCTGGGTCAGCGGGAAGCGCTCGGCACGGCCGAATTCGAGGTCGAAGCCCTCGCGCAGGAACCAGGACTGCGCCCCGCTGGCGGCATGGATGACCTGGTCGACGTCGCCCACCGCGGCCAGCGGCAGCTGCGGGTACTGCGCCAGCAGCTCCTTCAGCACCGTCGCCATCGCGCGGTTCATGTCGTGGAACTCGTCGACGAACAGGCCGTGCAGCTCGCCCATGCACAGCGGGTGCGTCTCCAACGTGTAGGCCGGGTCGTCGGCGTCGAGCAGGCAGGCCAGGTCGTAGGTGGCATCCCCCGTGTAGCGAAAGCGCACGCGCTCGCCATCGGGCGTGATCTGCACCAGCCGGTAGCGCTCATAGGCCATGAAGACCGCCAGCGTGGTGTAGTCGTGGCCGGTGTCCGCGGCCGAGGCGGGCGTGAGCCGCCAGCCCTCGGCCTGGCGCTGGTGCAGTGCCAGCGTGCCCTTGAGGTGCTCGAAGGCGCGTAGCAGCGACTCCACCGCCAGCTCGCCGCCGCCGCGCAGCGTGAACGCGCCGGGGTGGCGCGCCTCGGCTGCCTCGCGGGCCGTGACGACTGCGGCCAGCACCGCCGCACGCAGGTCCTCGGGGTGCTCGAGCGCCCTCGTTTCGCCGCCCTCGAAGACCTTCAGCCGGGCGCTGCACAGCGCATCGAAGCTGCCGATCCGGAAGGCCTTGCGCAACCGGGCGGGCGCACCCAGGCGCTCGAAGGCGCGGGCAATCGCCAAGCTGCCCGGCGCGGTGTAGCTGAGCATGAGGATGCGCGCCGGGTCGGCGCCGCTGTGCACCATGTCCAGCGCGCGCATGCACAGCGTGGTGGTCTTGCCGGTGCCGGCATTGGCCTCGATGAGCAGGCGTGCCGCGTCGCTGCGCAGGATGGCACGCTGCTCGTCGGTGGCGGCGATGGCGGCGATGGCGTTCGACCCACCCCTCACTGCACCCCCTCTGCCACCGCCTCGGCGATCGCCAGGCAGGACGTCAGCCCCGGCGACTCGATGCCGAAGAGGTTCACCAGGCCCGGCACACCATGCTCGGCCGGGCCCTGGATGACGAAGTCGCGCGCCGGCTCGCCCGGGCCGCTGAGCTTGGGACGGATGCCGGCGTAGGCCGGCTGCAGGGCGTCGTCGGGCAGATCGGGCCAGTAGCGGCGGATGGAGGCATAGAAGCCGGCGCTGCGCTGCGGGTCCACCGGGTAGTGCAGGCGGTCCACCCACTCCACGTCCGGGCCGAAGCGGGCCTGGCCGGCGAGGTCCAGCGTCAGGTGCACGCCCAGCCCGCCGGGCTCGGGCACGGGGTAGATCAGCCGGTTGAAGGGCGCGCGCCGCGCCAGGCTGTAGTAGTTACCCTTGGCCAGGTGCAGCGGCGGCACGGCCTGCGGCGGCAGGCCCTGCAGCGCCGCGGCCAGCGCCTGGGCGTGCAGGCCGGCGCAATTGACCAGCAGCCGGGTGCGGATGCGCATGGGCTGCTCGCCACCCACCTGCAGGGTGATGCCCAGCGGCCCGCACTCGCCGGACTCGATCGGCGCACCAAAGGCCAGCATGCCGCCCGCGGACTCGAAATCGCCCTGCAGCGCCAGCATCAGCGCGTGGCTGTCGACGATGCCGGTGCTGGGGCTGGCCAGCGCCGCGGTGCAGACCAGCGCGGGCTCCAGGGCGCGGGCCTGGTCGGCGCTGAGCAGCAGCAGGTCGTCCACGCCGTTGGCCGCGCCGGCGCCCTGCAGGGCGAGCAGGTCGGCCTCCTGCGCCGCCGAGGTGGCCACGATCAGCTTGCCGCAGCGGCGGTGCGGCAGCCCGCGCTCGCCGCAGTAGGCATAGAGCAGCGCCTTGCCGCGCACGCACAGGCGGGCCTTCAGCGAGCCCTGCGGGTAATAGATGCCGGCGTGGATCACCTCGCTGTTGCGCGAGCTGGTGCCCGTGCCGATGGCCAGCTCACGCTCCAGCAGGATGGTGTCCAGCCCGCGCAGCGCCAGCGCCCGGGCGACCGCCAGGCCGACCACGCCGGCGCCGGCCACGATGCATTCGATCTCTTCCATGCGGGCGATGGTAGACCGGCTCCGACTCCGACCCCCTCCCCCACCCTGACGGACCGATGCGGATCAGTGCGGATCAGTGCGTCTCGTGGAAGTCCGCCGCGCCGCACTTCCAGTAGGAGGCGACCTTGCTGGCCTCCAGCGGGTGGCCCTTCTCCTCCAGCAGCACCTCGCGCAGGCGCCGGGCCTGGCCAGCCTCAGCGGCCACCCAGGCAAAGCCCTCCCCCGCCGGCAGCACGAAGCTGCGCAGGGCGTTGACCAGCGCCGCCTCGGAGCTGGGCCAGTCGGCATGCAGGTCGGCCGCGCTGCGCAGCACGCGCCGGTCGGCCGGGTCGTCGACAGCGAGGTCAACCCAATGGAGATCCGCGCCCTGCGCTACTTTGCCCGCCACCCGCTGGCCACGCAGCGCGACCTGGTGGCGCACTCCGGCCGGGACAAGGGGCAAGTCGCGCGCATCCTGGCCGACCTGCGCGAGCGCAGCCTGCTCGACGCCCAGGCCGACGAGCAGGACCGCCGCATCACCCGCCTGCAGGTCAGCGCCGCCGGCCTGGCGCTGTTGGAAGCGGCAGGCTCGCACACCGCCCCGCTGGTCGCCGCCGGCACCGCCGGCCTGAGCGAGGCCGACCGCCGGCCGTTGGTGGAGCTTCTGCGGCGGGTGCAGGCGAATCTCGATGGGCTACCGGACTGAGGGCGTGCGCGCCACCGCGCAGCCCCCGGCGCGCACGCGGGTGCCGCGCGGTCAGGTGCGCGACATCTTCAGTCCCAGAATGTCGTTTTTTCATTTGCGGGTTATCCCGCACACCTTGGAGAACACATGGCAACGATGAACAAGGTGGTGTGGGCCGCGGGTCTGGCGGGGGCGCTGGTGCTGGCCGGCTGCGCCACGCCAGGGTCGGACAAGGGCAACTGGATCTGCAAGGCCGACGCAGCGGCGCTGGCGCAGCTGGAGCAGATCCTGGCCAAGAAGGCGCTGCCGACGCCCGACGGGCTGGACGACAAGGGTGCCGCCTGCGCGCGTGCCCGCCTGAACGACGCGCTGGAGGCCCGGTACGGCCCGCCGGCGGGCTACAAGGCGGGGCTGACGAACCCGGCGGTGCAGAAGCGCTTCAACGCCACCGCGCCGGTCTGGGGTGCGCTGTACGCGCCGATGCTGCTCGACAGCGGCGCCACGGTGGACGCCGCCTTCGGCACCCGGCCGCTGTTCGAAGCCGACCTGCTGGTGCGCGTGGCCGACGTGGGCATCAACCAGGCCCGCAGCGCCGAGGACGTGCTGGCGCACATCGACGCGGTGATCCCCTTCATCGAACTGCCGGACCTGATGGTGGACAACCCCGCCAAGCTCAACGGCGCTGTGCTCAGCGCGGTGAACGTCGGCGCCCGCCTGGGCGTGATGGGCACGCCGGTGCCGGTGCAGCGCACGGCCGAGTTCAGCAATGGCCTGCGCGACGGGCTGATCGTCATCTCCGCCAATGGCGCGGAGCTGGACCGTGGCCGCGGCTCCGACGTGCTGGGCCATCCCCTCAACGCCGTGGTCTACCTGACGCAGGCGCTGGCCGCGGAAGGCCGCACGCTGAAAAAGGGCGACCTGCTCAGCCTGGGTTCGTTTTCCAAGCTGATGCCCCCCAAGCCCGGCCAGACCGTCGACGTGGTCTACCAGGGCCTGCCCGGCACGCCGAAGGTGCAGGTCAGGTTCCGCTGAGCTGAGTGGCGGCGGTCACGGCGCGGGCGGGCGGGCGACGCCGGTGCCGTGGCGCTGCCGCCCCGTGGCGGACATGAACGACACGAAGCCGGACGCCCGATGGCTGAAGCTCACCGCTGGCCATGAAAGGCGTGCCCCGGCTTGCCGGCACGCCTGCTCCCAATTCGCGGCTGAAATGGCTTCACTTCCTTCGAAAGTCGAAGCTGAACAGACACTGCATCTGGCAAGGCCGCCCAGCCCCTCACCCCAGCGCCCTGGCACGCCAGAACCCCGCATCGATCAACTGCTCGGCGCCCGAGCGCTCGTTGACCAGCCAGAACTGCCCGCCGTCCGGGCTGATGCGTGAGACCTCGCCGGTATGGCGGCCGGCGCGGACGCGGCGGCCGAGGGCGTTGGCGGGGAAGTCGGGCTGGCGGGCCAGCTCCAGCAGGGGCATGGCCTCGCGGTCATCCCCGGCCAGGCGCTGGCGCTGGACGATGGCGGCCAGCACCGGGTTGGCCAGGTCGGCGGGCGAGAGGTAGAGCAGCACCTTGGCCTGGGCGCGGCTGAGCGCGACGTTGAACAGCCGCCGCGCCTCCTCGGTCTGCAGGAAGGGCTGGGCGCCATCGGCGGGGTCAATGAAGACCACCGGCGCCTCGCTGCCCTGGGCGCGGTGCACGGTGCTGACCTTCACCGCCTCGTCCACGCCGTGCGCACGCAGGCACTGGCGGATCAGCGCGCGCTGGGCGCGGAAGGGGGTCAGCACGATCAGCTCCTGCGGCTGCCACTCGCCCGAGGCCAGCGCGGCGGCGACCGCAGCGGCGATCGCCTCGGCCGATTCGCGGCGCACGGGGCCGCGCTCGGTAGCGGACCAGGCACCATCGCTGCGCACGGCGTGGACGTGCACGTGGGTGTGGGCGTCCGCCTCGCCCAGCGCGCGTTCGCGGCGGGTGCGCCAGTCCACCGAGCCCTGCACATCGGCCGCCACGCGCAGCTCGCCGTCGTAGAAGAGGTCGCCGACCAGCGCGCAGATGGGCGCGGCCATGCGGGACTGTTCGTCCAGCCGCACCACCGACTGACCTACCGCCGCGCCCTGGCGTGGCATGGCGGAGAAGGCCGAGCGGCCGAGCCAGCGGCGCGCGCCGCGGTCGGTGCTACGGAGCACCGGCGAGAGCTGGCTGGGATCGCCGGCGAAGAGCCACTGGCGCCCCAGCGGCATCAGTGCCAGCGCATGGGCGAGGCTGACCTGGCTGGCCTCGTCGAAGACGAGCAGGTCGAAGGGTTCCAGCTCACGCAGCGTGGCGAGGGTGAAGGCCGCGCGGGTGGTGGTCATGGCCGCCAGGCGGCATTGGCGCAGCACCTGCAGCGAGGCGCTGCGCAGCTCGTCGCGCAGCCCGGCGACGCGGTCGGCCCAGGCCTTGAGTGCGCCGGCATCGCGCGCGGAGGGGCGTGCCGCCTCAGCGCGTGCGAGCCGGCCGATCAGATCCTGGTCGTCGGTGGGGATCAGGTGCTCGCGCCCGGCGTAGGCGCTGGCGTTGAAGCGCGTGCCCAGGCGCCGCACGCCGCTGCGCCAGCGCTCGCGCCGGCCCTTCTGCAGCGCCTTGTCGACCGCCAGCGTGGCGAGGTCCACCGCCTGGTTGGTGGTGGAGAGCAGCAGCATGCGCGCCTGTGGCCGCGCATCCAGGTACTCGGCCAGCAGCACGCCCAGCGTGGTGGTCTTGCCCGTGCCAGGCGGGCCCCAGAGGAAGCCACTGCGCTGGCGGGCCAAAGTGAGCGCCTGCTGCTGCGCCGGGCGCAACCAGCGAAAGGGCGCGCCGGTCAGGACCGGTCCGTTCACGGCGGGCTCCGAACAGGAAAGCGCCTCCATGCCAGCCAGCGCCTGCTCGGCCCAGGGCGTGTCCCACCAGGCATCGGCTACGGCGGTCAGGAAGCGCGTCGGGTAGAGGCGGATCAGGTGATCGGGCCCCGGCGGTGCGCTGCTCGCGCGGTGCAGGATGAGCAGGTCGTCCTCCACCACCACGGCCAGCACGCTGGCACCGCCCTTGACCGGTGCACCCCACCAGGCGCTGGCGCCGTCCAGGCTGTCGTCCAGCAGCGCCTGGGCCGAGGCCGCACCGGGTCGCTGGCCCTCGGCATAGACGTAGCCGGGCTCCAGGGTGACGCGCCAGAGCGGGCCGTCACGATCGCTGCGCAGCACCTTGAAGTCGTAGTACTCGGGCGTGGCGGACAGCTCGGCCTCCAGCGCGGCGCGGATCTCGGGCCGGCTCACGGGAGGAAGAAGCCAGGCTGTGGACAAGCCGGCAGGACGGATTCAGGCATGGCGCGGCAGGAGGCAAAGACGCGGGGTGACCAGGGACTCGGATTCTGATCGACCCGCGCCAGAGCCCCTCGTCGCGCGCAATGTCCTGCACGAGAAGCCAGAAGGTGGTATGATCCCTGCTTCTTTCCGGTTGCCAAGCCGCGGCGTCTCACAACGCAGCAGCAACCGCGCTGAGATCAAGAGTCGATCTCCTGCCTTCACCAGATGTTCTGATTGCCACGGCGATCTCCACGTTCTGGTTGCCCCTGGACCGCAGCGAGTACCCCTGCCCTCCAGCCGCCAGACAGAGTTCACCCGCCGTTGGCGCGCAAGACGCGCCCCGCCAATCAGACCAGGCCAGCCCGCGAACGTGGCTGGTCCGAAGGACCCTCTTATCCATACCCCTCTCCAGGTCGGGAAGTACCTCATCTCCCCCCTGACCCGCCTCGACGGCGGGGACCGCTATGCGGCGTCTGTCTCGATCCGTTCCGGACGCGGCAGCGGCACACACGACCGCGTCATGCGGCTGCGGCCCATTTTCGATTCCCGTGACGAAGCTGCGCGCTACGCCACGGCCCAGGGCCTGGCCTGGGTGGGCGCTGCGGCGTCCCCCGTGGCCGCCCGATCCATCCATCAGGAGTGACCACGTTGGCCAAGGAAGAACTCATCGAGATGCAGGGTGTCGTCAACGAGATCCTGCCGGACTCGCGTTTCAGGGTGACCCTGCAGAACGGCCACCAGCTCATCGCCTACACCGGCGGCAAGATGCGCAAGCACCGCATCCGCATCCTGGCGGGCGACAACGTGTCGCTGGAGCTGTCGCCCTATGACCTCAGCAAGGGCCGCATCACCTTCCGCCACCTGGAGCGACGCGGCCCACCGCCGACCTCCCGGCCGCCGCAGCGCCGCTGATGTCGCCAGTGACATCGGCGCTGATGCAGACCGTCCTCTCCACCACCCCTCACCCATTCAGCCTCCGGATCCGGGAGCTGCTCATCCGCACCCGCGACAGCTGGGGCATCTTTTCAACGACTCCATCAAGGAAATACGACATGACCACCGAAACCGGCACCGTGAAATGGTTCAACGAAGGCAAGGGCTTTGGCTTCATCGCCCCTGACAACGGCGGCAAGGACCTCTTTGCCCACTTCAAGGAAATCCAGGGCAACGGCTTCAAGACGCTGCAGGAAAACCAGCGCGTCGAATTCGAAGTGACCCAGGGCCAGAAGGGCCCGCAGGCATCGCGCATCCGCGTGCTCTGATCCCCGGCGGCCGCTCCCCGGCCGCACCGTGGCTGCCAGCCAGCCACCAGGACCCGCTGCCTCGCCGGCGGGTGCCAACCCCAATTCATTGCCTCCCGACTGGAGCATCCGACGCCCGCACAGGGCTTCGTCCAGGCTCGGGCACGGCACTGCGGCCGGCACAGTTACAGTGCCGGCGCATGAAATACCTCCACACGATGGTGCGCGTCACCGACCTCGACGCCTCGCTGCGCTTCTACTGCGAGGCGCTGGGCCTGCGCGAGCTGCGCCGCCACGAGTCGCCGCAGGGCCGCTTCACGCTGGTCTTCCTGGCCGCGCCCGGCGATGACGACGCCCAGGTCGAATTGACCTACAACTGGGACCCTGAGACCTACACGGGCGGGCGCAACTTCGGCCACCTGGCCTACGAGGTCGACGACATCTATGCCGCCTGCGCCCAGCTGCAGGCCCACGGCGTGACGATCCTGCGCCCGCCGCGCGACGGCCGCATGGCCTTCGTGCGCTCGCCCGACCAGATCTCCGTCGAACTGCTGCAGAAGGGCCAGCCGCTGCCACCGCAGCAGCCCTGGCAGGACCTGCCCAACGTCGGGTCATGGTGAATCCGGCCGCCACGGCGAGCCACCGGGACCGCCGATGCTCGCGCTGATCCTCCTGGCCGGCCTCTGGGCCGGGCTGCAGAACGCCCTGGCCGGCGGGGGCTCCTTCGTCACGCTGCCCGCGTTGATGCTGGCCGGCATGTCACCACTGGCGGCCAACATCACCTCCACGGTGGCGCTCTTCCCGGCGCAGATCAGCTCCGGGCTGGCCGGGCGGCGGCTGGTCAGCGGTGCGGGCCAGCTGTCCTTCAAGGCGCTGCTCGTCATCAGCCTGGTCGGTGGCGCCCTGGGCGGGTTGCTGTTGCTGAAGACCCCCTCGTCGGTGTTTGCCCGGCTCGTGCCCTGGCTGGTGCTGTTTGCCACTGCGGTGTTCGCCTGGGGCAGCTTCGCGCGGCGACCGGCCTCGTCACCGGAGCATCACCTCGGGGCGCTGCCGGCGGGGGTGGCGCAGTTCTTCATCGCGATCTACGGCGGCTACTTCGGCGGTGGTGTCGGCTTCCTGATGCTGGCGGCGCTGACGATGGCCGGCCTGCCCACCCGCAACGCCGGGGCGACCAAGAACGCCCTGGCCGGCGTGATGAACGCCTCCGCAGTGGCCCTGTTCATCGCCTCGCCCGAGGTGCACTGGCCGCAGGCGCTGGCGCTCAGTGCCGGTGCCATCGCCGGCGGCCTGCTGGGCGCCTGGGCACTGCACCGGGTCAACGAGCGGCTGCTGCGCCTGGGCATCGTCGGCATCGGCGTCGCGCTGACGATCGGGCTGTTCCTCAGGCCGATCTGACCTGGGTCGGCCGCGCCCTGGCGAACGGGCAGGCCGCCCCCTGGCTATCGGGCCGGCCGCCCCGGCCCCTGGGTGCCCTCGGCGCGTGCCGAGAGGTAGGCGTAGAGGTCGGTGATGTGCGCCTGCACCTGCGGCTCGCCCTGCCAGGCGGGCATCACCAGGGCGCCACGGCGGCGCTGCAGCACGTCGTCGACCATCGCATCGCCACCACGGTTGTTGCCATTGCCCAGCGACTCGACCTGGTTCCAGTCGTAGCGCGTCAGCACCAGGCCCACGAAGCGGTGCGCACCGAGATCGCGCACCCGCTGGCGCAGGTCGGGCGCCTTCGTGCTGCCGCTGGCGTCGGCGCCGTGGCAGGCCGCACAGCGGTCCTGGTAGACCCGCCAGCCGGTGTAGACCGAGCCGGGCAGTTCCGACTGCTTCGCCAGCTCCTGCGCGGCGCGGGTGTTCTGCACCTCCACCGCACAGCCGGCCAGCCCCAGGCCAGCCAGGAGCAGCGCCGCCGCGCCAACGCCCGGCCACCTCGTGGCCCGTGAGGGGTGCATCTGCTTGCTCATCATCGAATCCTCCGTGCACCGGCGCACACGTCCGGCCTGCCCTGGGCAGCCTACCGCGGAACCCGGCCCTGCGGCGTGCAGGGGCGCTGCGGGCCACCGCGGTCTTGCGGCAGATCAGGCCCATGCCGGGACCGCCCCGGCACGCGAGTTGCGTGGCTCGGGCCATGCCCCGTGCTGCCCCTGGCCTCGCCATGCCCCTCGCCACCGACCCCCGCCCGCTGCGCATCCTGCTGATCGATGACGGGGCGCGCCGCGTCGGCCTGATCCGCGACGAACTGGTGCGCCAGGGCCACGAGGTGGTCGGCGTGGTCGACCTCGCCCGGGTCATCCACGACAGCGTGCTGCAGCTGCGCCCGGACGTGGTGATCGTCGACAGCGAATCGCCCACGCGCGACACGCTGGAGCACCTGGCGGCGCTGAGCAGCCAGAGCCCGCGGCCGGTGGTGGTGTTCACCGAGGACGATCGCGACGACCCGATGCGCCAGGCCATGGCCGCGGGCGTCAGCGCCTACGTGGTGGCCGGGCTGCAACCGCAGCGGCTGGCCTCCGTGCTGCGCGTGGCCATCGCCCGCTTCGAGCAGGACCGCGCGCTGCGCGAGGAGCTGGCCCGCGCACGCAGCGAGCTGAGCGACCGCAAGGTGATCGACCGCGCCAAGGGCCTGCTGATGAAGCGCCAGGGCATTGGCGAGGAGGCGGCCTACGCGCTGCTGCGCAAGTCGGCGATGGACCGCGGGCTCAAGATCGCCGAGGTGGCGCAGCGGCTGCTCGACCTCGCACCGCTGCTGGGCTGAGGGGCCGAGAGCGAGCGCCGCCGCACCGGGCGCGTCGGGCGCACCAGACTGCACCACGGTGCACAGCGGATCACCACTTCTGGTGCAGTGCAGCACGAACACCCGCCCGCGGCGCCCAGCACGGTGCATGCAGCGCGAATCCAGGCTGGCACGGCACCTGCTTATACCCAGGCAGAGAGATCAACGGCGGTCTTTCGCTGAAGTGGCAGCGCTCCAAGGCGGAGTGCAGCCCACCGGACGACGGCGTCCCCACTCCCCGGCCCCTGGCCGGGTGCAGTGCGGACGCCGTTTTCTTTTTGTTCTCGCTTCGCTTCAACCGCTTCGAGGGTGCACAGATGAATCCGCTTCACAACAAGGATGTCGACATGGGTCGCCGCACGATCGTCAAGGCCGCAGCCGCCTCGGCCACGGCAGCCGCCACCTCAGGCCTCGTGCCCGGGCTGCAGTCCGTGGTGCATGCGCAGGGCTCGGACCGGCCGGAGAAGACCGAGGTGCGCATCGGCTTCATCCCGCTGACCGACTGCGCGTCGGTGGTGATGGCCTCGGTGCTCGGCTTTGACAAGAAGTACGGCATCAAGATCATCCCGACCAAGGAGGCGTCATGGGCCGGCGTGCGCGACAAGCTCGTCAGCGGCGAGCTGGACGCCGCGCACGTGCTCTACGGCCTGGTCTACGGCGTGCACCTGGGCATCGGCGGGCCGAAGAAGGACATGGCCGTGCTGATGACGCTGAACCAGAACGGCCAGGCCATCACGCTGAGCAAGAAGCTGGCCGAAAAGGGCGCAGTGGATGGCGCCAGCCTGGCCAAGCTGATGGCCGCCGAGAAGCGCGAATACACCTTTGCGCAGACCTTCCCGACCGGCACCCACGCGATGTGGCTGTACTACTGGCTGGGCGCGCACGGCATCAACCCGATGACCGACGCCAAGGTGATCACCGTGCCGCCGCCGCAGATGGTGGCCAACATGCGCGTGGGCAACATGGACGGCTACTGCGTGGGCGAGCCCTGGAACCACCGCGCCATCATCGACGGCATCGGCATCACCGCCTCGACCACCCAGGACATCTGGAAGGACCACCCCGAGAAGGTGCTGGGCACCACCAACGACTTCGTCACCAAGTACCCGAACACGGCGCGGGCGGTGGTCATGGCGATACTGGAGGCCGGCCGCTGGATCGACGCGGGCCTGCAGAACAAGATGAAGATGGCCGAGACCATCGCCGAGAAGTCCTACGTCAACACCTCGGTGGACGCGATCAACCAGCGCATCCTGGGCCGCTACCAGAACGGCCTGGGCCGGACCTGGGACGACCCGAACCACATGAAGTTCTTCAACGACGGGGCGGCCACCTACCCCTACCTGTCGGACGGCATGTGGTTCCTCACCCAGCACCGCCGCTGGGGCCTGCTCAAGACCGATCCGGACTACCTCGGCCTGGCCAAGGCCATCAACAAGACGGCGCTCTACAAGGAAGCCGCGGCGCAGCTCAAGATCAGCGTGCCCAAGAGCGACCTGCGCAGTTCCAAGATGATCGACGGCGTGGTCTGGGACGGCAGCAGCCCGGCCAAGTACGCCGCCAGCTTCAAGGTCAAGGCGGCCTGATCCGCCCGTCCCGATGCGCACACCCGAGCAGGAGCCCTCCATGAACGCGAGCACCTTCCCCCTGAACCCCGGCGACCTGCCGGCAGCACCCGCGCCGCGCAGCAACGTGGCGGCGCCTCACCCCTCGGTCGCCAGGACGGCCGGGCCGGCACCGTTGGCCGAGACCGCCCCGGACGTCAAGCAGAAGGAACAGGCCGCGGCGATGGCCCGGGCGCAGCGCCGCCGCACGCTGGCGCGCTGGCTGGCGCCGCTGCTCGGCTTCCTGGGCCTGCTGCTGGTGTGGCAGCTGGTGTCGCACACCGGCGACAAGCAGCTGCCCGGGCCGGTGGTGGTCTGGGCCTCGGCGGTGGATCTGTTCGCCGACCCCTTCTACGTCAAGGGGCCCAACGACCAGGGCATCGGCTGGAACATCCTGTCGTCGCTGCAGCGCGTCGGCCTGGGCTTCGGCCTGGCGGCGCTGGTGGGCATCCCGCTGGGCTTCATGATCGGACGGTTCAACTTCCTGAACCAGATGCTGGACCCGATCATCAGCCTGCTGCGCCCGGTCTCGCCGCTGGCCTGGCTGCCCATCGGCCTGATGGTGTTCAAGGCCGCCAACCCGGCGGCGATCTGGACCATCTTCATCTGCTCGATCTGGCCGATGGTGATCAACACCGCGGTGGGCGTGCGCCAGGTGCCGCAGGACTACCTCAACGTGGCCCGGGTGCTGAACCTGTCGGAGTGGACGGTGATGCGCAAGATCCTCTTCCCCGCCGTGCTGCCCTACATGCTGACCGGCGTGCGCCTGGCGGTGGGTACGGCCTGGCTGGTGATCGTCGCCGCGGAGATGCTCACCGGCGGTCAGGGCATCGGCTTCTGGCTCTGGGACGAGTGGAACAACTTGAATGTGGCCCACATCCTGATCGCCATCTTCGTGATCGGCGCGGTGGGCCTGGCGCTGGAATGGCTGCTGATCAGCATCGCCCGCCGCTTCGACTATTCGTGACCCACCCCCGACCTGGAGACTGCACCATGAGCAATCCCTCGCGATTCCTGCGCATCGAAGACGTCGGGATGAGCTTCCCGACCAGGAAGGGCGACTTCGTCGCGCTGCGCAACGTCCGCCTGGATGTGGCGCGCGGCGAGTTCATCGCCCTGATCGGCCACTCCGGCTGCGGCAAGTCCACGCTGCTGAACCTGGTGGCGGGGCTGACCACGCCCACCTCCGGCGTGCTGCTGCTGGAGGACCGCGAGCTGCGCGGCCCCGGCCCGGACCGCGCGGTGGTGTTTCAGAACCACTCGCTGCTGCCCTGGATGACCTGCCTGGAGAACGTCCTGTTGGCGGTCGAGCGCGTCTTCGGCGCCACCGAGAAGAAGGCGCAGCTCAAGGAGCGGGCGCTGGCGGCGCTCAACCTGGTGGGCCTGAGCCACGCCAGGGACAAGCGGCCCGGCGAGATCTCCGGCGGCATGAAGCAGCGCGTGGGCATCGCCCGGGCGCTGGCGATGGCGCCGAAAATGCTGCTGATGGACGAGCCCTTCGGCGCGCTCGATGCGCTCACGCGCGCCAAGCTGCAGGACGAGCTGATGCGAATCGTCGCGGCCACCGGCTCCACCGTGATGATGGTGACGCACGACGTGGACGAGGCGGTGCTGCTGTCCGACCGCATCGTGATGCTGACCAACGGGCCGGCGGCCACCATCGGCGAGGTGCACAGGGTGCCGCTGCCACCGGTGCGCGAGGCCTTCCGCCAGCGCCTGGAGATGGCGCACAACGCCGACTACCTGGCTTCGCGCGAGGCGGTGCTGGAATTCCTGTACCACAAGCAGGCGCACGTGGAGAAGGAGGCGGCATGAATCGCCACAGGCGAGGCTCCCTGATCGGGTCCTGACGAAAAAACGGCCTGCCACGCCGAGCGTGCAGGCCGTTGATCCATCCCGGTGGCACGGCGAGCCGGCCACCGGGGCGGCCGCTCAGCGCGGCAGCATGAAGGTGGATTTCTCGCGCAGCACGCGCGCCTCGTCGGAGGCAGTGGCCAGGCGCTCGACGTTGAAGTGGATCTCGTGCGCCCCGGTCTTGGTGGCCGCCGCCGTCTCCGGCGGCACGCGCAGCTCCACGGTCACCCACTTCGCCTCGGCCGGGCCGACCGTCACATCCACCGGCTTGGCCAGCTGCAGCCCCGGCAGCCCGTCCACCGCCAAGCGGTAGGTCTGCGCCGTCTCGGTGGCGTTCATCACCTGCACGCGGTAGACGTTCTCGACGAAGCCGTCTTCCACCACCCGCGCCAGCGAGGCGCGGTCGCGCACGATGTCGGCCTTGAAGGGCGAGCGCATCGCGATGCTGATGCCCACCCCGACGCAGATCACCACCATCACGGCCGAGTAGATGATCACGCGCGGGCGGAAGATGCGCTTGATCTCCTCGAAGCGGGAGAGGTGCTGCTCCAGGCCGTTCTCGGTGTCGTAGCGCACCAGGCCACGGGCATAGCCCATCTTGTCCATCACGGTGTCGCAGGCGTCGATGCAGGCGGCGCAGCCGATGCACTCGTACTGCAGGCCCTTGCGGATGTCGATGCCGGTGGGGCAGACCTGCACGCACAGGCCGCAGTCCACACAGTCACCCAGGCCCTTCGCCTTGTGGTCGATCTTCTTGGTGCGCGCGCCGCGCGGCTCACCACGCTCGGCGTCGTAGGTGATGATGAGCGTGTCGCGGTCGAACATCGCGCTCTGGAAGCGCGCGTAGGGGCACATGTACTTGCAGACCTGCTCGCGCATGAAGCCGGCATTGCCCCAGGTGGCAAAGCCGTAGAACAGCACCCAGAACCACTCCCAGGGGCCGAAGCCCAGCGTCATCGCCGAGGCCCACAGCTCGCGGATCGGGGTGAAGTAGCCCACGAAGGTGAAGCCCGTCCACAGCGCCACGACGATCCAGGCCAGGTGCTTGCCGCCGGTGCGCCAGACCTTCTCCGCACTCCAGGGCGCGGCATCGAGCTTCATGCGCTTGACGCGGTCGCCCTCGAACTTGCGCTCGATCCACATGAAGATCTCGGTGTAGACCGTCTGCGGGCAGGCGTAGCCGCACCACAGCCGCCCGGACACCGCGGTGAACAGGAACAGTCCGTAGGCCGACACCAGCAGCAGCGCCGTCAGGTAGATCAGGTCCTGCGGGTAGAACACCAGCCCGAAGATGTAGAAACGCCGGCTGATCAGCTCGAACAGCAGCGCCTGGCGGTCGTTCCACATCAGCCAGGGCAGTCCGTAGAAGATCATCTGGGTGAGCCAGACGAAGAACCAGCGCCAGTTGTTGAAACGCCCGGTAATGGCCTTGGCGTAGATCTTCTTCTGCGCCTGGTACAGCGACACCATCTTGACGACGGGGGCGGCGTCCGGTGGCGGGGAGGGATCGGCGGGACGGGTCATGAAGGATCCTGAACGTCGGAAAAGGGGCGGCGGGGTCGGCTGGGGCGGCCTGGATTGTCAGGCCTCGGCCGCCAGGCGGTCGGCCACACGGCGCAGCGCGGCGCGGGCCAGTTCGCAGGCGGCACGCACGTCGGCAGAACCGGAGGCGGCGGCAATCACGCGCGGATCCTGCAGGCTGATGCGTGTGTGCCCCGGGGCGGCTTCGGCCACGCTGCAACCGCAGGGCAGCAACGCGCCGATGTCGGGCTCGGCCGCCAGCAGCGCGTGAGCCACCTTGGGGCTGCACACGCCCAGCAGCTTCTGGGGGTGGCTGTCCAGCCCGAGCTTGGCCTTCAGCGTGGCCTGCACGTCGACCTCGCTGACGATGCCCATCTGCTCGGCCGCCAGGGCGGTGCGCAGGGATTCGATCGCCGCAGGCAGCGGCTGGTCCAGTTCGATGATGAAGGCGTAGGGCGTGTTCATGGCAGGGGCGCGGCAGTCGTGATCTTCGCTGCCAGGGCTGGCAGTATAGCCTGATGGATATCAAGACGCGTGCCAATCCCGCCACAGCGGCGTCAGCGCCCCACGGGGCCGCCCGTTCCCCCGGGAAACCACACCCCCACGCCCTGCGCCGTGTCGCCAAAGCACCACGGCGCAGGGCCCACTGACGGCCATAATCGGCAGCAGCTGCCATCCATGACAGTCCGCCCATGCTGCCATCCGACACCACCGAGCAACGCCTCGCCAGCCCTGCCGACGAAGCGCCTGCTGCCACGCCGACGTCGCTGCCTGAGCTGGTGTCCTACCTGGAGGACCTGCCCGAGCCGCACATCCTGTTCGACCGCCGCTACCGCATCGCCGCGGCCAATGCGGCCTACCGGCAGCAGTTCGCGCCCGGCGCCTCGGTGGTGGGGCGGACCTGCTACGAGGTGTCGCACCACTTCACCGTGCCCTGCGACGAGGCGGGCGAGAGCTGTCCGCTGGCGCGCTCGCTGCGCAGCGGCCAGCGCGAGCGCGTGCTGCACCTGCACCACACGCCCCAGGGCGAGACCTACGTGAACATCGAGCTGGTGCCGCTGCGCGATGGCAGCGGCGAGGCGGCCTGGTTCATCGAGAAGATGGAGCCGCTGCGCGTGGCGCAGGGCGTGCCGACGGCCGACGGGCTGATCGGCCGCTCGGCCCCGTTCCAGGCCATGCTGGAGCTGGTGGCGCGGGTCGGCCCGTCCGAGGCCAGCGTGCTGCTACTGGGCGAATCCGGCACCGGCAAGGAGCTGGTGGCCCGCGCCGTGCACGAGGCCAGCCCACGCGCGGCCCGGGCGCTGGTGGTGGTGGACTGCGCGAGCCTGCCCGAGTCGCTGTTCGAGAGCGAGCTGTTCGGCCACGAGAAGGGCTCGTTCACCGGCGCCTACGCGGCCAGGAGCGGGCTGGTGGAAGCCGCCAGCGGCGGCACCCTGTTCCTGGACGAGGTGGGCGACATCCCGCTGACGATGCAGGTCAAGCTGCTACGGCTGCTGGAAAGCGGCACCTACCGCCGCGTGGGCAGCACCGAGCTGCGGCGGGTGGACCTGCGGGTGGTCTCGGCCACCCACCGCGACCTGCACACGATGGTGGCCGACGGGCGTTTCCGCGAAGACCTCTTCCACCGCCTGGGCACCTTCCCGATCCCGCTGCCGGCGCTGCGCGAGCGGCGCGACGACATCCCGCTGCTGGCCACGGCACTGCTGGCACGGGTGGCGCCACGCCGCGCACCGACGCTGTCCGCCGCTGCGCTGGAACGCCTGGCGGCGCACGACTTCCCCGGCAACGTGCGGGAGCTGCGCAACGTGCTCGAACGCGCCGCGCTGCTGACCGACGGGCCGGTCATCGAGCGCGCGCAGGTCGAGCAGGCCCTGGTGCTGGGCTCGCGTCGCCCGCCCGGCGTGAACCTGCCAGGCACATGGCGGCTGCCGGCCGCGGCGGCAACGGTGGAGCCCCCCGCCGATCCGCTGCGCCAGGCCAGCCATGCGGCGCTTCGCCACGCCCTGGCCGAGCACCAGGGCAGCCGGGACGCTCTGGCGCGGCGCCTGGGCATCAGCCCACGCACGCTCTATCGCAAGCTGCGCGAACTCGAAGCATCAGCACCCGACGGGCCAGAAGAGGGCCGGCCAAGCTGAACGAACCAGCGGCGCGCGCTCGGCCCGGTCCGCCCACCGGTTCAGTCACTCACTTCGCCGGGTACTGGATGTCGACACGGCGGTTCTTCGACCAAGCGGCCTCGTCGTGGCCCGCAGCGGCGGGGCGCTCCTCGCCCCAGCTCAGCGCTTCCATCTGGCCGTCCTTGACGCCCAGCACCTTCAGCGCCTTGCGCACCGATTCAGCGCGGCGCTGGCCCAGCGCGAGGTTGTATTCCGGGCTGCCGCGCTCGTCGGCATTGCCCTCCAGGCGCACCGCCAGGGCCGGGTTGGCCAGCAGGTACTTGCCGTGGCGCTCGACCACCGACACGAACTCGGGCTTGATGACCTGATCATCGAAGTCGAAGTAGATGCTGCGCTGCAGCGAGATCTCGCTCTTCGCATCCAGGTGGGCGGGCAGCGCCGTCGACGCCACGGGCTTCGCGGCCGGCGCGGGCGACGGGGTGGCAGGTGTCGTCGGCGTCGCGGCCTGAGAGGCCGGCGCCGTCGCAGGCGCTGCGGGTGCGGCCGGGGCGGCGGGCGCCACGGGCGCGCTGCTGCAGGCGGCCAACAGGGCGGCCAGGGTGGCGGTCAGGACAAAGGTCTTGGAAAGGGTCACGCTCGGATCTCCAGCGAACTCGGACATCGGCCCGCCGATGCGGTGGGCCGCAGTCGCCTCGGGCAGGAACCATCCTGCCCGGGCGGGCTGCCGCCAATCTAGGCAGACCCGGCACAGCGCACCAGTGCGGCTGGTCACGACGTGGTCACGACCTGCGCAGTGCCCTGACCGCACGTCCGTACGGTCGCAGCAGATTCAGCCCTCCAGCTCGATGCGCACCCGCGTGCCCCGCCCCGGCGCGCTGTCCACCCGCAGGTCGGCGCCGATCAGCGCGGCCTGCTCCTGCATGCCGCGCAGGCCATAGTGCCCCGGCCGCGGCGCGGCGGGGTCGAAGCCGCAGCCGTCGTCGGCCACTTCGATGCAGGCCCGCAGCGCCGACACACCGGACGGGCCGGCCGCCGTGCCCAGACGGATCTCGACTTGCTGCGCCTGCGCGTGGCGCTCGACGTTGCGCAGCGCCTCCTCGACGATGCGAAACACCGCCTCGAAGCGCTCGTCCACCCAGGTGGTGGCGCCGGGATCCACCGTCAGCTTCAAGCGCAGGCCGCTGCGCTGGCCGACGCGCCGCGCCAGGTCACGCACCGCGGTGCCCAGGCCGGACTCGCGCACGCTGTTGTCGCGCATCTGCGCGATCGCGGCCCGCGCATCGGCCAGGCCGCCGGTGGCCACGGCCTCGGCACTGGCCAGCTCGGCGTCCAGCTCGGCGCCGTCCAGCCGCGTGCGCAGCTTGCGCACCAGGCGGATCTGCGTGAGCAGCGCCATCAGCGAGTGCGCCAGCGTGTCATGCAGGTCGCGGGCGATGCGCAGGCGCTCGCGCGAGACGGCGGCCAGCCGCGCCTCGTCCGCCAGCCGCTCGATGCGCACGGTGCGCTCGGCCACGCGCCGGTCCAGCTCGGCATTGAGGGTCTGCAGCGCGCGCTTCTCGGCCTGCAGCCGGTCGACCACCTGCGCCAGCGTGGCGCCGATGCGGGCCACCTCGTCGGCGCCACGGGGTATCGCCAGGGTGTCCTGCTGGCCCTGGCGCACCCGCTCGGCGTCGCGCGCGAGTGCCTCCAGCCGGCGCGTCAGAGCCCGCGTGGCGGCCACCGAAGCCAGCGCGGAGAGCAGCCCGGCCAGGAAGACGATCAGGAACACCGCCTGGCGCGTGGTACGCACCGGCGCCAGCGCCTGGTCGGCCGGCTGGCGCACCACGGCGGTCCAGCCCAGCCCCAGGCTGTCGGCCAGGCGCAGCTGGGTGCGCCGCCCGACCAGGTAGGCGCCGCCTTCGGTGAGGTCGGCCGGCGCCGCCACGCTGCGCCCCAGCCAATGCGGGGGCCCGGACAGCACCGTGCCATCGCGCGCCGCCAGCATGAGTTCGAGCTGGCGCGATTCGCCCAGCAGCTGCTGCATGTGCGCCAGCACCCCCTCCACCCAGGCCCAGGGCACCACGGCGGCCAGCACGGCCCCATCGCCCTCCGCCCCCGGGCCCAGGGGCGCGGCGAAGATCACCTCGCGCCGAGCCGAGCGCGCATCCTCGTACGCGCCCAGGCGCTCCACGCCCGGCGCGGCCGCCTGGTCACGCACCACCGCCGCGTGACGGGCGGCGGCGTACCAGGGCGCGGTGGAGAGGTCCAGGCCACGCTGCCAGCCCCCGGCGGCAGCCGTCACGTGCCCCTGCGCATCGGTGACAGCCAGGGCGTCAAACTCGGCAAAGCGCGCCTGCACCGCTTGCAGCGACAGGCCCTGCTCGACGCGGTCGCGCTCGGCCACCGCGCGGATCTGCACCGCCGCCACCTGCAGCGCCAGGCTGCGCATCTCGAGGTTCATTGACAGCGCGTCGCGCACCTGCGTGGCGTACTCGGCCAGCTGCCCTTCGGCCGCCACCCGGGCGCGGCGCTCGGCCTGCGACGCGGCCAGGCTGGCCGCCGCCAGGGCCGCCAGCGTGACCACCGACACGACCGCCCAGCCGATCGCCGAGGTGACGTGCAGGCGCGGATCGAGGCGCTCTTTCCAGTTCGACATGATGCGAGCCTGCCACAGTCAGGCCGCCGGGTCAGACGGTGCCCATGCCGGTGACCGTGCCCGCGGTGTGCCGGCCGGCACTGCCGCTGCCGCGCGACCTCGGCTAGGCTGTCGTCCACACTGCCGAGCCAAGCGCATGAACGAACCCTCCCCCGCCGACGACCGCCCGCCCCCGCTGCGGCTGCTGATCGTCGACGACCAGCCGCTGATCCGCCGCGGCCTGGCCATGATGCTGGCCACCGAGACCGGCATCACGGTGGTCGGTCAGGCCGCCGACGGCCAGGAAGCCATCGACCAGGCGCTGACCAGCGCACCCGATGTCATCGTGATGGACCTGCAGATGCCGCGCGTGAGCGGGGTGGTCGCCACGCGCGAGATCACGGCCCGCCTGCCGCGCACGCGAGTCGTGGTGCTGACCACCTACGACGACGACGAGCTGGTGTTCGAGGCCATCCGCGCCGGCGCCCACGCCTACCTGCTCAAGGACGCCAGCGAGCAGGAGGTGCTCGACACCATCCGCGCCGTGCACCGGGGCGAGTCCCACCTCTCCCCGGCGATCGCCCGCAAGGTGATGGAGCAGCTGCGCGCCCTGCCGGAGCCGGTGCGCACCGCCGCCCCGGCGCCTCAGGCCGCACCGGAGCCGGCCGAGCCGCTGACCGACAAGGAGGCACGCATCCTCGACCTGATCGCCCAGGGCCGCAGCAACAAGCAGATCGCCGCCACGGTGTTCCTGGCCGAGGGCACGGTGAAGAACTACGTCAGCCGCATCATGGAGAAGCTGCACGCCGAGAGCCGCATCGAGCTGGCCATGCGCGCGGCCCAGCGCCGGGGCTGAAGCGGCGGCTGCGTCAGCGTCTGCGGTGAACAAGCCACAGGCCTTCCATTGAGGTCCTGCCCTCACACGGACAAGGGGGACTGGACACTGGGGTTGAAATAATCAGGGTAAACCCCAGTATGCTTGTATCCCTGGGGCCGTCGCCAATCCGGCGGTGGCTGCCTGGACCACCCAGCACGGCCCGACCCAGGCCGGCACCGATGTGAGGTACCCGAGATGACCTGTCGCATGACCCCCGCCCTGTCCTTCCCGCTGCCGTTGGCGCCCGCCGCCGGAATGACGCCGCTGTGGCTGGACTGGACCGCCCAGGCATCGGATGCCGGCGCGCGCTTTGCCCGCCTGCCTTTCGACGCCGCGCGGGCCCAGTACGCCAGCGCGGTGCGTGCCGGCTGGGTGGAGCGCTCCATGCTCGCCTCCCGGGAGGTCGAGCGCACCCTGGCCACGCTGGAACAGCTGACCCTGGGGCCCTGGGCTCGGCAGGTGTGACGTGCCCGTCCGGTACCGGCCCAGGCCCAGGCCGTGCCGGATCGGGAACAATCCGCTCCTGCGCACCCGGCAGGAACGGACGACGGGGCGCCCCACCACGAGGAGCCCCATGCAAGCAGCCTATCTGACCGGCCACGGCGGCAACGAAGTCGTCGCGATCGGCGAGCGGCCGAAGCCGCAGCGCCGCCCCGGCGAAGTCCTGGTGCGCCTGCGCGCCGCCACGCTCAACCGCGTCGACCTCTACATGCGCGACAGCGGCGCGGGCATCACCCACAGCCTGCCGCAGATCATGGGCATCGACGGCGCGGGCGTGGTCGAGGAGGCGGATGCCGACGACCCGCTGCTCAAGCCCGGCATGCGCGTGGTGCTCTACCCCGGCGTGACCTGCGGGCGCTGCGAGTTCTGCCTGCGCGGCGAGGGCGTGTTATGCACCTCGATGAAGCTGCTGGGCGAGCACCGCGACGGCACGCTGGCCGACTACGTGGTCGTGCCGGCCGCGAACGCCCTGCCCTTTCCCGATGCGCTGGACTTCGCCCAGGCCGCGGCGCTGGGCGTCAACCACCTCACCGCCTGGCGCATGCTGGTCACCAAGGCGCGGCTGCAGCCCTGGGAGACGGTGCTGATCTTCGGCATCGGCGGCGGGGTGTCGCTGGCCGGGCTGCAGATCGCCAAGATGATCGGAGCGCGCGCGATCGTCACCTCGCGCGACGAGTCCAAGCTGGAGCGCGCCTTGCAGATGGGCGCCGATGAGGTGGTCAACAGTGCCAAGGACGACGTGGCCAAGCGCGTGCTGGCGCTCACCGGCGGGCGCGGCGTGGACGTGGTGCTGGAGAACATCGGCACCGCCGCCTGGCCTGCGGCCCTGAAGTCGGTGGTGCGCGGCGGGCGCATCGTGACCTGCGGCGCCACCTCGGGCGACCAGCCGGGCGCGGACCTGCGGCGTGTCTTCATCCGCCAGCTGCAGATCTTCGGCTCCACGCTGGGCGACCTGCGGGAGTTCCGCGACCTGCTGGGCGTGTGCGAGCGCGGCCTGCTCGTGCCGCAGATCGAATCGCGCTGGCCGCTGGCACAGCTGCATGCCGCACTGGACCGGCTCGACGCTGGCGAGCAGTTCGGCAAGATCGCGATCGAGATCGGCTGAACCACCGTCTCTCGACGGTGTCGCCTACGGCGTGGCGCCCGTGTAGGTCCGATCCCACAAGGTGGTACCGGCCGCCGCGGCGGTGAAACGCACGCTCTGCGCCGCGGTGGGTGTGCAGGTGACACGCTGACGCGTGGTGCTGTCACGCAAGACCGTCATACCGTCACAGCCGCCCGCGCCGAAGTCGACCGACGCCGTCAGGTGCGTGCCGGTGACCGTGAAGGTGCTGAGTTGACCACGGCTGACACGGTCCACCGTCACATCGGTCACCGTGGGCGTGCCGAAGTTGGAGTCACCAGGATCCGAGCCCCCGCAGGCGGTCAGCAAGGCCACCAGCAGGCCCAGCCAGACTAGGCGGCCGAACCGGCAGATCCGGACCGGATGAGGAATAGGCAACGTCGGGCTCATGGCGGGCGGAAGTGAAGGGTGGGGAACGATGTGTGAAGAAATCACGCACCGTAGATTGGATCACCACGGCCACCGGATGGGAACACCGGCATTGCGCCACGCAGCCCGGACTACCGCGGGCGGCCGCCCACCTCAGTAGTGCGGCGGCAACTCGTCGCGCAGGCTGCGCGGCACGGCGGGGGCGCCGTCACCCACCTGGCGGCGCAGCTCGGTCACCTCCTGCGCCAACCGGTCGATCTCGCGCTGCTGGCGCACGATCACCTGGTTGAGCTGCTCCAGCAGATCGTCGGCAAAGCTGGTCTTGATTTCCAGCTCGGTCAGGCGGCGGTCGGTGTCCGGGTCGATGTCAGGTGTGTCGTGCATGGCCGTATTGGACGCGAGAACGGCCGGCGCCGCTGCACACATGCCCCCCGCCTCGGCGTCGGGCCCCGCTGCCCGCAGGCGCCATGCATCGCCCAGTCCTGCGTCAGCGCAGGCCGGTCAGCGCAGGAAGACCTGCGTGTAGCAGTTGATGGCCGTGTCGCTGTACGGGTAGGTCAGCGTGGACAGCTCGTTGCTCACGCTGCGGTTCTCCCAACTGACGCCGCAGCCCAGCTCGACGTTGCGCAGGACTTCGTAGTTCAGCCCCAGCGAGGCCGTGGTGGTGGTGTCCCGGGCGGTCTGGGTGACGCTGCTGCCTGGCACCTTGAGCGCCGTGTCGAGCGTGCGCCGGGCGTAGGCCAGCATCGCATCGAGGCGGATCTTGGAGCTGGCCTGCCATTGGCTGCGCAGGGTGATCGCATCGCGCATGCGTGCGTCGCTGGCGTCGTTGTAGTCCAGGCCGGCCTCGCCATAGGCGCCAACGGTGCTGTCGCGGGTGATGCGCAGCCCGATGTTGGACTTGCCGCTGGCCTGCCAGGTCCAGCCCATGCCACCGGTCCAGCTGCTGCGGCTGCGCTGCAGTGCCAGGGAGTGGGATTCCTGCGTGCGCGCCAGGTGCGCATCCAGCGTGCTGGCACCGCTGGCACGCAGCGTCGTGCCCACCTCGATGTCGTCGCGGGTGACGTCGTTCGCGCCGCTGGCCGAGTACTGCGGGTAGCTCGCGTCGGTGCGGCGCAGCGTCAGGCGGGTGGACAGGTCGGGCGTGGGGGCGAAGCGCAGTCCGCCGCTGAGGCTGGTCTGGTCGAGGTTGGAGCTGTGATACGAGGCGGAAGAGAAACGATTGCGGTTGGCGGCCAGGCCCGCCTCGAAACTCCACTGGGTGACCACGCCGATGCGGGCCTGGAGCGACGCCCCCTCGCTGCGCAGCAGGTTGCGCGCCGTCTCGACCCGCGAGGTGTCGCGGTACAGGCTCTGGCTGGCGGTCACCAGGGCCGTGCCGGAGATGCGTTCGATGGTTTCCCAGTCGAGCCGTCCCAGCAGGTTGTAGGCGGTGTGGTTGTACTCATCCGCGCGGCTGTAGCGCTTGCTGTCGGCCGACAGGTCGACCACCAGGCGCGAGCGGCCCAGCGACTGGTCGACGCCGGCACGCAGGCCACCTGCGGTGACGGTGTCGCTGGTCTCCTGCCCGTCACGGGCACGCCGCACGTTGCTGTCCGAGGTCACCCCCAGGCTGGCCCCCAGGTAGTAGGGGTTGCCCTCGGCATGGGCGGTACGGGCCAGCAGGGCCAGGCACAGCAGGCTCAGGGACGCGGCGGCCAGCGGGCCACCACACGACGCAGGCTGGTTCGGGCTTGGAGAGGAAAACGCCATGTCAGGCCTTTCGGTCGAAGGGGTGGATACAAAAAGTGACGCTATCGTAGGTGACCGGCTGCGTCCCTCCGCATGCGCGCATGACACCCGAACCGGCATTCATGCAATGGATCTCATTCCTGCAGTTTCCTGCGGGAAACAACGTGACAAGTGGCCGCCGGCCGATTCAGCCCAGCGCCATCAGCTCGCTGGTCGGCCACTTGGGGGCATGGACGCGCCTGAGCCAATCCGGCAGGTCCTGGGCGGGCAGCGCCTCGGCAAAGAGAAAGCCCTGCATCGTCGCGCAACCGAGCCGGCACAGCACCTCGCGCTGGCGGTCGTTCTCCACGCCCTCGGCGATGACGCGCAGGCCCAGCGAGCGAGCCAGCGCGATGATGGCGGTGACCACGGCCGAACTGCGCTCAGTGATCCCCAGGTCGCTGATGAACGAGCGGTCGATCTTCACCTCGCTGATCGGCAACTGCGTCAGGTAGGCCAGCGACGAGTAGCCGGTGCCGAAGTCATCGATCGAGATGCCCACACCGCTTTGCGTCAGCCGGTGCAGCGCCGGGATGACCTCCTGCAGGTCCTTCATCAGCCCGGTCTCGGTGATCTCCAGCTCGATCGAGCGCAGCGGCACGCCATGCAGCAACGCAGCGTGCTGGATCTGGTCGACCAGGTCGGTGCGCTCGAAGGCCCGGCTGGGCAGGTTGATCGCCACGCTGAGATCCAGCCCGAACTGGTCGCGCCAGTTGCGGATCTGGCGCGCCGCCTCGCGGATCGCCCACTCGCTCATCGGCACGATCAGGCCGGTTTCCTCCGCCAGCGAGATGAACTCGGAGGGCAGCACCAGCTCGGTGCCGCGCTGCCAGCGCATCAGCGCCTCCACCCCGGTGACGCGGTTGCCGCCCACCTCCACCTTGGGCTGGTAGTGCAGCACGAGCTCGCCGCGCTCCAGCGCCTTGTGCAGGGCGCTTTCCAGCTCCAGCTTCTGGCGCCCCATGCCGGCCAGGTGGGGCCGGTAGACCTGCAGCGCATTGCGGCCCGCGGACTTGACCGAGTACATCGCCACGTCGGCGTTGCGAAGCAGGTCCACCACCGTGTGGCCATCGCGCGGGTATAGCGAGATGCCGACGCTGGCGGTGACGAAATACTCCCGCCCGTCCAGCAGCACCGGCGCACGCGCCACACGCAACATCGCCTCGGCCAGGGCCTCGGCCTGGGCCTCGCTGTCCACCTCGGGCAGCAGGGCCACGAATTCGTCGCCGCCGAGCCGCCCCACGGCTTCGAGCACGCGGTGGCTGCGCAGTGGGTGGATGTCGGACCCCAGGTCGCTCAGCTGGTCGCTGTGGTTCAGGCAGGAGCGCAGGCGCCGGCCGATCTCGACCAGCAGCTCGTCCCCGGCACCGTGGCCGAGGGTGTCGTTGATGCCCTTGAACCGATCCAGGTCGATCAGCAACAGCGCAAAGCCATGGCCCTGGTGGCGCGCGTGCTCCAGGGCGCGTTCAGCCCGCCAGATCAGCTGGCGGCGGTTGGGCAGCCCGGTGAGGGCATCGAAGTTGGCCAGCCGCTTGATCTTGTCCTCGATCATGCGGCGGTCGGTGACGTCCTGCAGCACGCCCGTGTAGCCGCACAGGCTGCCCTGCTCGTTGAACTCCGGCTCGGCCTCAATGTGGATGATGCGCCGGCGCCCGTCGGGCAGCGCCACGGTGGCATCGGTGTCCAGCACGGTGCTGTGGCGCAGCACCTCGCGCAGCAGCGCGGCCATGCCATGCCGCTCGGCACCGACCAGGGCTCGCAGCATCTGGCGCAGGCCCAGCGTCTGGCGCGGGCTGCGGCCCAGCACGCGCAGGGCCTCGGGCTCCAGCCTCAGGCCACGCGGCGCGGGCCGCCAGTCGAAGCTGCCCATGCGGGCCAGGTCCAGCGCGCGGGCCAGCTTGGCCCGGCTGCACATCAGCTCATGCTGCACGCGCGCCGCACGCAACAGGTTGCGCACACGGCCGATCAGCAGGCTCCATTGGGTGGACTTGACGAAGAAATCATTCGCACCGGCATCGTAGGCCCGCTCGATGGAGGCATCGTCGTCCAGCCCCGTGAGCATCAGCACCGGCAGCAGCTCGCCACCGGGCAGGCCGCGCAGCTGCCGGCAGGTGGCAAAGCCATCCATGCCGGGCATGAGGGCGTCCAGGATCACCAGCTGGGGGGTCCACTGTTGCATCAGGCGCAGGGCGGCCTCGCCACTGGTGACCTCGGTGACCTGCAGGCCCTGCTCGCGCAGGGCCGTGGCGGTCAGCAGCAGGTTGATCTCGTCGTCGTCCACCAGCAGGATGTGGGCCGGCGAGCGCCCCTCGTCGTCCTCCTCGCTCTGGCCGAACATTGCAGACTTCATGCCGGAGCCAGCGACCGGGCAGTCGCGCGCATCTGGCGCAGGCCGCCCTGCACGCGCAGCAGCTCAGCCTGGACTTGGTCGAGCAACCCGCCTAGCTGATCGAGGGGCCTGCCCTCCCGCAGGTTGCGATCGCACTGGGCACACAGCTCCGCCAGCGTCAATGCGCCCGTGCTGGCACACGAGGACTTGAGGGTGTGGACGACATGCCGCAGCGCAGCGACGTCCAGCCCGGCCCGTGCCTGCACGAACTGGGGCACGAATCGCTCTACCGATGCATCAAAAGCAGCCATCACCCGTTCCACGAGGTGATTCTGCCCGTCCGGGTCGAGCTGCCGCAGGCGCTCCAGTGCGGCCGGATCCAGGAGCGGAATTCCGTCACCGTTTTCTGCCCGCGATACCGGCGGCACCGGTGGATCCATTGAATCCTGCGGCGCGCTTGCCCCCGGCGCAGCACCGCGAACGGGCAACACGCGGCGCAGCACATCGAGCAGCTGATCAAGCCGGTAGGGCTTGGACAGGTAGCCATCGAAGCCCAGCCCGATCAACCGGGCCTCGTCGCCCGGCAGGGCATTGGCGGTGACGGCGATCACCGGCACCTGCGCTGCGGTGCAACGGGGCGCCGGCACGCCGGCACCGCTGCGCAAGCGGCCGAGCGCCTCGATGCCGTCCATGTCCGGCATCTGGATGTCCATCAGCACGAGGTCGAAGGTCTCCTGTGCCAGCGCCTGCAACCCGTCGACGGCACAGCGGCTGACCTGCACCGTCGCGCCACAACGCCGCAGCATCTGCGCCATGACCTCCTGGTTGACGGCGTTGTCCTCGACCACCAGCACGCGTGCATCGATGCGTGGCTGCAGCGGCCCCGGTGGCGGCGCACCCGGGCGCAGCAGCTCCAGGGCCGCATGCAGCTCGGCCTGCCGGACCGGCTTGTGCAGCAGGCCGCGGCAGCCACCGTCGGCCGCCTCCGGCGGCGCATCGTCCGCATCGGTGGAGGTCATGAGCAGCCAGGGCAGCGCCGCCAGGCGGGGGTGCTCACGCAGGACCCGCCCGAGGCCGGGGCCGTCCAGCTGCGGCATGTGCCAGTCCAACACCGCCAGGTCATAGGCGGGCTCGCCCGGCGCGATGTCGCCGAGGCGGGCCAGTGCGGCCTGCCCGCCGTCTGCCAGGTCGACCTGCATGCCCACCTCGCTCAGCAGGGCCGCCACGGCCTGGCGTCCGCCCGGGTGATCGTCGACCACCAGTGCCCGCCGCCCGCGCCAGGCCAGCAGGCCCGGTGGCCGGGCCGCCGTGGGGCCATCGTCGGGTGGCGCGGCGTGGACCAGGAAGGTGAAGCGAAAGGAAGAACCCTCGCCCGGGGTGCTGCGCACCGTGAAAGCGCCCCCCATCAGCTGCACCAGTTGCTGCGAGATCGCCAGGCCCAGGCCGGTGCCGCCATGGCGCCGCGCCATGCCGTCGTGGACCTGCGTGAAGGCGCTGAACAGGCGCGGCAGTTCCTGCGCGGCGATGCCCATGCCGGTGTCGCGCACGGTGCAGGCCAGCAGCTGGGCACCCGCGGGCGGCGCGGCGCCCTCGTCCCCGTACTCCTCCGCCCCGGCCACCTCCAGCGTCACCGCCACCTCGCCGTGATCGGTGAACTTGATGGCGTTGCCGATCAGGTTGGTCAGCACCTGGCGCAGCCGCAGTGCATCGGCATCGACCTGCACCGGCACGTCCTCGCCGTGCCGGTAGCTCAGCTCCAGCTGCTTGGCATGGGCACGCGGGGCGAGCAGCTCCAGCGTGTCCTCGACGACGCTGCGCAGGCCGAATCGACCCGGCTGCAACTCCAGCCGGCCGGCCTCGATCTTGGCGAAGTCCAGCACATCATTGAGGATCTCCAGCAGGTTCTCGCCGGAGCGGTACACCGCCTGGGCGAACCGGCGCTGCCGGTCATTGAGCACCGTGCCCAGCAGCAGCTCGGTCATCCCGAGGATGCCGTTCATGGGCGTGCGGATCTCGTGGCTCATCGTGGCCAGGAAGCGGCCCTTGGCCTGGCTGGCAGCCTCGGCGGTGTCGCGTGCGGCCTGCAATTGCAGCGCCTGCTCGCGCTCCTGGGTCACGTCGCCCAGCAGGCCATAGACGCGCAGGCGCCCGTCTGGCAGCGGCCGGGTGCGGGTCCGCCGACGCAGCCAGCGCAGCCCGTGCAGCGGATGGCGGATGCGCAGCATGACATCGGAGGGCTCGCCGCGCCGCTCGCGCAGCCCCTGCGCCGCCAGCAGCGCCTGGTCCTCAGCCAGCACGTGCGGCAGCTGCGGCCCGGGCGGCAGTTCATCGGCAAACTCGTCGATGCCGAGCATGTCGTGCACCCGCGGGCTCAGGTAGTGGTAACAGCCGTCCGCGGGGTCGATCACGAACACCCCTTCGTCGATCGACTCGACCAGCTCACGGTAGCGCTGCTCGGACTCCCGCAGCGTCTGCTCGGCGCGACGCATCTGCGTGACATCGCGCAGCTGGCTGATGACGATGCGCGGCGCACCGGCGCCTGCACCGACGCCTGCACCGGCACCTGCTCCACCACCTGGCCCGGCGGCTCCACCCCCGCCCACGGCCACGTGGCGCGCGGCCACCACGCGTCGGCCGTCGGCCGACTCCCAGACGAACTCATGCTCCACCGGCATGCGCCGGCCCAGCGCCTGGCGCACCTGGGGCGAGATCAGCTCGGCCAGGCCAGGCCCGAGCGCCTGCGTCAATGCCCGGCCGGCCACCGCCTCGTCGGCGGCGCCGAACTCCAGCTCGGCGTGGCGGTTCAGGGAGATCACCTGCAGGTCGCGCGCATCCAGCGCGACCAGACTGATCGGCAGGTTGTCGGTCAGCGCGGCCAGGATCTCACGGCCCTCATCGAGCCCGTGCTGCTGCTGCCGGCGCTCGGTGATGTCGCGGCACAGGCAGACGTACTGCAGCCGCCCGCTCGTCTCGTCGGCCACCAGGTCGGCGTCCACCTCCACCCAGTAGGCCTCAGCCGGTGCCAGGCAGACGGCGCCGCGCCGCGCCATGAACTCGATGCGGAAGGCCTCGCCGCTGCGAAAACGCTCGCGCAGCAGCAGAGCCGGGCGCACGTCGTCGACGTCACGCACCAGGACCTCCCACAGCGGTCGCCCCCGCACCTCCGCCGTGCTGTGGCCGGTGGTCTCGGCGAAGGCCGGGTGGGCCCACTCGATGACGCCCTCCACGTCGGTGATCACCGCGCCGCGGGCGGTCCGGGAGGCCAGCATCGCCAGGCGGCCGTACTGCTCGGCATGCACCCACTGGGTGCGCAGCGCCTCCTCGCGCTGGGCCGCCTGGGTGAGCTGCAAGCCCACCAGCTCCAGCAGTTGGCGCGCCACGTCGTCCGGCGCCGCCGGGTCGTGGAACTCCAGCGCGGCCACGGCGCGCAGCCCCAGCCGCACGGGCAGCACCAGCACCTGCATCACCTCGCGCGGGCGCCAGGGGCGGCTCGGCTGGTCGATGTAGGTCGGCCCGTAGCTGGTCACCAGCCCGGCCAGCGCCTGACCAAGCGGCAGTTCCTGCGCGCGCGCCAGGACCAGCGCATCGAGGTCGATGCAGTCGGCGTCCCCCCCCTGCGGGTCGGCCCAGGGCTGCACCAGCACGCCGTCGGCCTGCCAGTCGAACACCCGCAGCACCACGGTGCGTGTCGCACCCAGAAAGGGCCCCAGGTCCGCGGCGGCCTCGCTCAGCGCCCCAGCCAGGCTGCCACGCGCGTGCAGCCGCTGCGCCAGGTCCAGCGCCACCGTCAGCGGTGCCGGGCGCGCGCCCGTCGGCGTCACCGCCGCGGCGGCCGCAGGGCTCTCCGTCGACGCTTGGTCGGGCGGGCCAACCGCTGCGCCAGGCGCGGCCGACCCGGCAGCGGGGTCAGGCAGGCTGCCACCACGCGGTGATCGCAGGGAAGGAAATGGCATCGACAGGGCGGCATCAGCTTGGAAAACAGGCGCAGGCAACGGACCCCCACACCGACGGCGGCGAGCATAGGTGCTGCCATCGGCCGGCGCGCCCCGGCACCCGGGCGCGGCCGGGGAAGGCGCGCAATTTGCCCGGACTGGGCAAGTGCGCGCGGCACCCGGCCCTGCGGCGGCAGGATTCGGGATGGGCGCTCCCTACAATCATTTGCATGTCCGCCGGTACCGATCTCCAGCCCCCTGCCCTCCTGCCGGCGGCTCAGCGTGCGCCAGCCCTGGCGGCGGGCGAGCGGTCCGCGCTGACGCTGGCAGCCGGTGCAGTGGCGGCCCTGGCGGCCCTGCTGCTGCTGGCCTGGGCCCTGCCCCAGGCCCTGCCCGAGCCCCGGCTCAATCCGGGTGGCGCGGCCCTGCTGGTGCTGTTCGCTGCGGCCGTGCTGGTCGGCGGCGTGGCACTGGCGCTGCGAACAGCGCTGCACCACACGCCGTGGCGGCCCCTGGCGGCCGGCCCTGGCGCACCGCAGGCCCAAGCCGTCCACTCCGCCCAACCGATCGCCACGACGACCCAGCGATTTGCCAGCCCACTGGGCTGGCAGATCGACCTGCTGCGGCGCCTGCCCGGCGTGGCACTGCTGCTGCAACCCGCCCCCGGTGACTGGGTGGTGATCGCCGTGCACCGCGCTGCCGAGGCCGCACCCGGCCCAGGCGCCGACCCGGCCTGGGCCGACCTGCCTCCGGGGCTGTTGCAGGAGCGACTGCAGTCACTCACCCAGTTGCTGGCGGCCCATCCGCGCTGGCCGCAGGCGGCGATCCGGTCCTGCCTGCCCTCCGCAGGCGGCACGCCCGCCTCGGGTGACGCTGCGCGGGGCCCCAGCCCCACTGCGCGCTGCCTGCCCCTGGCCGATGGTGCCTGCGTGGCCTGGCTGCCACCGGACGGCGCGGCCACGCCGCTGCTCGACGAGCGCGAATCGATCGCCTACAGCGTGTCGCATGACCTGCGCGCGCCGATCCGGGTGATCGAGGGCTTCACCCGCATCGTGCGCGAGGACTACGGCCAGGTGCTCGACCGCATCGGCAACGACCACCTCGACCGTGTGCTCGGTGCCACCACGCGCATGAACAGCATGATCGACGCGCTGCTGGCGCTGTCGCGCCTGTCGTCCCAGCCGCTGGCCCGCCAGGCCGTGCCGCTGTCGCAGATGGCCAGCCAGATCGCCCAGGAACTGCAGCAGCAGGCGCCGCAACGGCGGGTGGAGTTCACCATCCAGCCCGGGCTGACCGCACAGGGAGACCCCACCCTGCTGCACAACCTGCTGGAGAACCTGCTCGGCAACGCCTGGAAGTACAGCGCCCGGCGCGAGGTGGCCCACATCGCGCTGCGCTGCACGCCGCGCCAGCTGCCGGAGGAAGAAGGCAGCAACGCCCCGCCGCGGACGGTCTACGAGGTGAGTGACGACGGCGCCGGCTTCGACATGCGCTTTGCCGAGCGTCTGTTCAGCCCCTTCCAGCGCCTGCACAGCGCCAGCGAGTTCACCGGCCACGGCGTGGGCCTCGCCTCGGTGCGCCGCATCGTGCAGCGCCATGGTGGCCAGATCTGGGCCGAGGCGGAGGTCGACCGCGGCGCGCGCTTCTACTTCACGCTGCCCTGACGGCCCCTGCCACCGCAGGGCACGCCACAGTCAGAGCTGCCCGGGCATCGACAACTGCTCCAGCGCCGCCACCATCGCGGCCGCACTGTCCTCGATCGGCCGGCCTTCCTGGCGGGCCAGGCGCTGCAGGCGCTCCAGCGCGGCCTGGCGCGGCAAGGACAGCCGATGCATGAGGATGCCCACGGCAAGCGCCACCGGCTGGCGCAGCGGGTCGGCCGACACCGCCTCGCCGGTGGGCTGGCCCGCGGCGGCCGGGATCGGGGGAACGGTCGATGGCGCGATCGCCTCCGGGCGAGCCGTCGACGGCGCTGGAGCACTGCGGGCACGCGCCTGCGCCTCGGCATAGGCCTGCTCGACCGCCGGCACGATCTGCGCCACGTCCAGTGGCTTGACCAGGTAGGCCAGCGCCCCGAGCGCCCGGATCTGCGCCAGCGTGGCCTCGTCATTGAAGGCCGACAGGAACATGAACGGGATGTGCAGGTGGTCGCGCAGGTAGGCGGCCACATCGAAGCCGCTCAGCCCGTCCATGCGGATGTCCAGCAGCGCCAGCTCGGGGCGGTGCTGGCGCGCCAGCAGGATGGCGTCGTCGCCGTTGTCCGCGTCGATCACCTCGAAGCCGGCGTGCGTCAGGCCGTGCACGACCGTGGCCAGCACCAGCCGGTCGTCGTCGACGACCAGCAGCCGCCGGCGCGGCGCTGGCCCAGGCGCGGGGATCTGCGGGGAAGGGAAGTCACTGCTCATGTCTGCCTGCCTGTCATCGGCCTGCCGGGGTGCGGCCGTCCTGTCGATCGGACGCTCGATCGATCATCGTCGTCATCGCCCGGCACTGTGCCATGGTCGGCCCCGTCATCCGGCCAGTGCCGCCGCGGCGGTTGCGACCGCCACGGCCGGGCGGGCCCGCGCCACCACCGGCGCCGCCAGCGACACCACGGCCACCACCCGGGCACCGCGCTGGCTGATGCCCAACGAGGCATGGCGGCGCGGCAGCAGCGCGCGCACCAGTCCCAGGCCGGAGACGGTGGCCGGCCGGTTCTCGATGCGGAAGTCCGGTGGCAGCTGGCCCTCGTTGCCGATCTCCACGCGCACCCCTTCGGCTTCACCAACCAGCCGGCAGCTCACCGCGATGTCCGAGCGGCTGTGCTTGATGGCGTTGGTGAGCAACTCGTTGAGCGTCAGCGCGATCGGGATGGACTCGGCCTCCGGCAGGGTCCAGTCCACCGCGGCGCCCTCCGCGCCGGGCTCGACGGTCAGCTCGATCGGCCGACCGAAGGTGCGCTGCACGGACTGGGCGATCGCCTCGACCACGCTGCGCACCGCCAGCGGCCCGACCTGGCCGACCTGCAGGCCGTACACCTGGGCGATCGCCTGCACCTGGCCGACCACCTCGGTGATCACGGGCTGCACCTCGGGGCGGCGCTGCCCCACCTGCTGCAGCAGCCCGGCCACGCCCTGCAGGTTGTTCTTGATGCGGTGGTGCACCTCCTGCACCAGCATCTCGCGCTGGGCGATGGCGGCGGCCAGCTCGGCGCGCTGTGCGGCCCGCTGCGCCGTCACGTCGGAGGCCACCAGCAGCACCTGGTCTACCCGCTCGCCCACGCGAGCCAGCGGCAGGAACCGAGCCTCCCAGGTCTGCGCGCCACCGTCCTCACGCGGCAGGACGTACTCGCGCTGGGTCACCGCGTCGGGCACCCCCAGCGCAGCGCGCAGGTCGTCGCGCATGCGCTGGGCGATCGGTGCGGGGTAGAGCTGCTCGGGCAGGCGACCCACGGCCACCTCGGCCTCGACGCCACAGACCTTGGCCGCGACCCGGTTGATCTGCCGCACCTCCAGCGTGGTCGCATCGAAGAGCGTGATGGCCATCGGCGCGGCTTCGATGATGCGCTGCAGCGAGGCCCGCGCCTCGGCGATGCGCGCCTCGGCTTGGCGGCGCTGCTCGATGTCCATGAGCGCGTAGGTCAGCTCGCGAGCACCGCTCACGCCCACCGTCGCCACCGCATTGCCCACCACCCAGAAGGTGCGTCCGTCACGTCCCTGCACGCGGCACTCGAACTTGACCGCCTCGCCGTCGCGCAGCTCGTCGAACAGCTCCAGGCTGTGGCGGAAGGGGTGGTACTCGTCGCGCGTGGCCACCGCGTCGATCGGCTGGCCGAGGAAGTCGCCCAGGTCGCCGCCGAACATGCGCCGCGCCGAGCGGTTCAGCCAGGAAATCACGCCCGCGTCGTTGACGGTGACGATGCCCACCAGCACCGAGTCCAGCACCGCCCGCGTGCGGTCGGCCTGCTGGCCCAGCACCTGCGCCATCTGCTCGCGCTCGCGCGCCAGGGCTTCCAGCTGCACCTGCTGGGTCTTCAGGCGGGTGATCTCCGAGAGCACCGCGATGGCCTGGGGCGTGTCACTGCCAGGTCCGCCCCCGGGGCCGGTGCGGCGGATCGTCAGCGCGTACCACTGCGCCTGTCCGGCGTCACCCGGCACCTCCAGCTCCGCCTCGTAGAGCACACCCTGGTCGAGCGTGTCGTCAAGCCGGTTGGAGGCGACGATGCCGCTGGTGTGCGTGGCCAGCAGGGCACGGATGTCCGAGCCCACCCCGGCGCCGGCCCCCAGGCGCAGCATGCGCTCGAAGCGGCGATTGCAGTGCATCAGCGTGTAGCCGCGCATCGAAGCGATGCCCGCCGGCGAGCTCTCCAGGATGGTGGACAGCTCGGCCAGCAACTGCTCGGCACGCTCCTGCGCCTGGTGCTGGTCGGTGATGTCACGCGTGACCACCGAGGTGGTTGGCCGCCCGGAGGCGAGGCGGCCCGGCTCGATGCGAGTGACCAGCCAGCGCAGCCCCAGCTCGGGGTGGTGGATGGCGTAGCGCGCCTCGCAGCGCTCACCCGCCTTGAGTGCACGCTGCAGCCGCTCGAACTCGGGCAGCGAGGCCGGCACCACCAGCTCGCGCCGCACCGAGGCCTGCAGCACGCCACCCGCCGACGGAGCACCCAGGCTGCCGCGGTCGGCGGACTCGGGCCCGCGCAGGGTGGCCAGGCCGACCCCGGCGGTGTCCACCAGCGTGCCCAGCTGCAGGCGCGCCATGTCGCGCTCCTCCTCGGCGGTGCGGTCCTCCAGCATGCACATGGTGCGGCGCTGTCCGCCACGCGCCTCGTAGCAGCGCAGCAGCGCCCGCACCCAGCGCGCACTGCCGTCGGGCCGGGGCAGCGGGCCCTCGGACGCCACCCAGGCGCCACCCGGCTCCAGCGCCACCGCCATGCGGCCATCTCCCCATTGCAGCACGGCGCGCACCGCCTGGCTGGCCTCGCGCAGCTCCACCAGCGCGCCGCCGACCAGTTCCTCGAAGGCCTGGTTGGCGCGCAGCACCAGCCCACCGTCATCGAACAGCGCCATGCCCAGCGGCGAGAGGTCGAACCACTGGTCCAGCTCGCGCGAGAAACGCTCGGCCTGCTCGCGCGCCACGTGCTCGACGGTGGTCTCCTGCATCACCACCATCAGCAGGCGGCGCTGGTCCTGCGTCAGGGTGAGGTAGCGCGCCGAGCGCACCCAGCGCAGCTGGCCGTGCTGGTCGAGCAGACGCTGCTCAACCAGCGCCGGCACGCGCGGATCGTGCGGGTCACGCTGCAGGCGCTCGCGCTCACGCAGCGCCTCGGCACGGTCCTGCTCGGGCAGCAGCTCGATGGGGTCGGTGCCGACGAGTTGCGCACGCGTGCAGCCGCACAGGTCGGCGTAGGCCTGGTTGACGTCGATGAGGCGAAAGGACTCGTCCTGCAATGCCACCGGAAAGGGCGACACCCAGAGCATGCCGTGCAGTTCGCGCAACGTGGCATCGCCGATCTCCAGCACCGGCAGGCTGCTGCTGACGCGCCGCCGCAGCGCGGCCGCATCCAGCGGCAGGCAGAGCACCCAATGTCGCGCATCGAGGCGGCTGAACACCGGCAGGGCGCCTCCTGCCGCGGCCAGCAGGGCCGGTGCGGCCAATGCCTCGCCGCTTGCCAGGCAACTGTGCAGCCAGTCCACCAACGCGGGATCGAACACCCGCCCGAGATCGGCCAGCACCATGCCAGGCTCGCAGGGAAGGCTGCGCAGCGCGGCCGTGTTGGCGTACTGCAGCCGGCCGGAGGCATCAAACGCCAGCAGGGGTTCGACCAGGCTGTCGAACAGCGTGCGCGGCAGCGCGTCGGTGAGAGCGGGTGAGGCCATGGGCCGGGGTGCCGTCAGTGGGGAACTGATAAAGCGTGCAGTGTATGCAGCGCTTCGCCCCTTGCGGCCGCCCATCGGCCCGCACGGTCACATCAGCTGCGTCGCACCGCTGAGGGCGTGCAGCAACGCACGGTTGACCCCCCTCATCTCCAGCAGGGTGGCCTCGGCATGCTCGCGGATGTCGTGGCCAAAGCCGCCCTCGGTGGCCCGGGCGAGTTGGAGGGCATGCAGGTAGGGCCCCCCCGATCCGAGCAGGGCGTGCTCGACGGCGTCCGGCACGGGGATGGTGTGCAGCAGCTCTTCGAAGGGCTTTTTCATCATGCGGTCGAGCAGCGAGAACACGCCGCAGATGAACATCTCGCCCTTGCTGTCCTCGTCGCCGAGTTCCAGCGCCAACGCCTCCATCATCAGGCCGCGGCGCACCGCGGCATACATCAGCGGGCGCTGGTCGGGGTCGTTGCCGGCGGTCACGAGCAGCAGCGCCAGCCAGCGCTTGAGGCGCTGGTAGCCCAGCAGCATCACCGCATGGCTGAAGGAGGTGATCTCCACGCTCAGGCCGAACAGCGGCGAGTTGATGTAGCGCATCAACTTGTAGGCAAGGCTCGGGTCGCGCTTGAGCGTGCCTTCCAGGTCGCCCAGGGGTACTTCGTCTTCCACCTGGTTGATCAGTTCGATGATGGCGCTGAGCTCTGGGCGCCCACTCTCCGCCGCAGGGCGCCGTGCCGGCGCGCGCAGCCCGCGCAACGTCGGAGCAGGCGCCGGCGCCAGATCCGCCCGGGGCACCTCGGCCAGGGGCCAGCCGATCACGGCGGTGGCACCCCGGTCGAAGGAGGCCTCCATCTGCGCCAGGTCGGTCACGCCGTCCTGCCAGAAGCCGATGGAGCGGCGCACGCCGGCAGGCACCACGCCATCGTTGCGGCGCTCGTCGGAGATATCGATGATCGAGTACTTGAAGCAGCCCAGCATGTCCTTGGGCAGCGGGTGGTCGGGTCGCCCCGACAGCAGCAGGCCATTGCCGTTGGAGGCCAGCGTCATGATCGACTCCCGGTGCACCGGGTCGCAGGCCATGAACTTCGGTACCTCGATCAGCAGGTTGGGGCTCGGCTGCACCGTCAACAGCTCGGCCAGCACGCTCTCGCTGCGGATCGACAGCGCGACCTTCGGACCGTCCGCCGGCCACACGCGGCCGAGCGAACTGAGCAGTTCGGCCACCGGCAGCCACTGGCCCGGCACGATGGGAAAGACCGACAACCGCGTCGCCAGCGTCTGGCGCTTGCGGTCGATCACCGGTGCGTAGCTGAGGGCCACCTGGCCAAGGATGGGGGCGTCCATGAGTGTTTGTTGTGCTGGTTGGAAATCGGGAACTTCGGGGGGCCTGACCCGAAACGGCGCGTGATCAGCCGCTGATGTAGTTGAACAACGAGAGCTTCTGCACCATGGAATAGGACTGCAACGCTGCCTGGTAGCTGGTCTGACGGTTCGTGAACTCGGAGATCGCCTGCACCATGTCGACGTCCTCGACGTTCGAGCGCGTGGTCTGCGCGGCCAGGATGCGCCCGCCCGTGCGGGACTCGACCCCGTCAAGCCGGTTGAGCGTCTCACCCACCATCGCACGGGCGGACTGGAAGCTGCCGAGCACCTGATCCATGTCGGAGATCCCGGCGTTGACCGCCTGCATCACCTGGCCATTGTTGGCATTCGGGTTCGACAGCGCCGCCACCGCACGGTCCAGCGCTTTGAAGACATTGAGATCGGGCGTCGATTCGCCGACGTGGAAGCTGTCGCTGCTCGCATCCGGTGTGCCGGAGACCGCAAACGAGATGCCCGGCACCACGGTGATGGCCTTGCCCGGCTGGTAGGCGAAGCTGGTGTTGCCGTTGGCGTCGGCCATCGCGCTGCCGGTGGCGTCGTCGGTGACGCTGTAGCTCAGCGCGCCGGTGCTCGGATCCTGCGTGAACGCGACGGAGTAGCTGTGGCTGGCCAGGGCGTTCCACGCCGACGGGTCGGTCACCGAGCCGGCGCTGACCCAGCCGCTGCCGGTGTTGGGCGTGGCGGTGGTACCGGCGCTGGTCTCGAACACGCCGTTGCCGCTGCCCACCTGCAGCCAGACCTGGGGGCCGTCGATTGACAGGGGCAGGTTCTCGACGTTCGAGCCGGCCAACCCGCCACCGTTGGCCGCAGAGGTCACGCTGCTGCCGTTGTCCACGTAGGGACCCGAGGTGTTGCCCTGGCGCCCGAAGAGCAGGTTGCCGGCGCCGTCCTGCTGGTTGGCCACCGCGAAGAGCTGGTTGCGCAGCTCCTTGAGCTGGTTGGCCATCGTCAGGCGCTCATTGCCGCTGTAGCCACCGTTGCCGGCGGCCACCAGGGCCTCGCGTGCCCGCTGCGCCAGATCGCCGGCATCGCCCAGCGCCGACTCGGTCAGCGTCATGACGTTGCGGCTGGCATCGAGCGTACGCAGCATGCTGCGCCCGCGGGACTCCTCGACCAGCGCACGTTCGACCTGGGCGGCGGCGGTCGGGTCGTCACCCGGGCGTTCCACGCGCTTGCCGGTGGTCATCTGCTGCTGGGCGCGCGACATCTCTTCCTGGCGGCGCTGCAGGGCGCTCACCGAAGACTCGAAGCTGTAGGCGGTGGAGACCCTCATCGCGGTGCCTCGTGCAGCGCAGGGCCGTCAACGGTGGATCGAAGCGGGATCATGGACATGGCGGGCACCTCAGCTTCCCAGCGAAATCAGCGTGTCGAACACCTTCTGCGCCACCTGCAGCACCTTGGCCGCCGCCTGGTAGCTCTGCTGGAAATGGAGCAACTTGGCGGCCTCCTCATCCAGATTCACCCCGGTGACGGAGCCCAGTTGCTGCTGCGCATCGCTGGCGAGGCTGGATGAGACATCGGCACGCGAGGTGGCGGTCTGAACCCGCACGCCCACATCGGCAATGACCTGCGAGAAATAGTCGGTGAACGTCGAGCCGCTGACCGTGGCCGTGGTGCCCAGCTGCTGCATGGCCAGCGCGTTGGCGTTGTTGCTGCGCGGCGAGGTGATGGAGGCGCTCTGGGCGGAGGCGGCGATGTCGTCGGTGCTCAGTCCGGCACCGACCTTCATGTTCAACGCGCCCAGGGAATCGATCGAGAACAGCGCCGCGCCCGCCACGGGTTGGCCGCTGGCATCCACCTTGAGCGACCAGCCCGCTGCCTGCTGGTTGTTCATGGCGGTGGTGATGCCCTGCGCCATCGTGTCCAGGTGGGTCTTCGCCGCGGCCAGGTCCTCGTCCTGGAACTGCAGCAGGCCAGCCATGCGCCCACCCACCAGCGTGCTGGAGTCGAGCTGGCGTGACACCCCGGCCACGTCGAGCGACACCCGCATCAGCGAGGTGTCGCTGGCGTCGGGGCTGGCCTTGAACTGGTAGGCGTTCGTGCCGACCACCAAGCTCTGGCTGCCGCCCACGAACAGGTTCATCGAGCCGTCGTCCTGCTCGACCCGGTTGACCTGCACGTAGCTGCTCAGCTCCTTGATGAGCTGGTCGCGGGCGTCCAGCAGGTCATTGGGCTTTTGCGGGTTCCCGCGCGTGGCCGCCACCTGGCCGTTCAGGTCGGCGATGCGCTGCGTGAGGTTGTTGACCTCGGCCACGCTGTTCTTCAGGTCCAGCGACACGCCGCTTTGCAGGCTGGCCATGCTCTGGGCCGTGCTGCGGAACATCGAGGCCAGGTCGTCGGCGCGCTCCAGCACCACCCGGCGCGCCGAGGCATCGGCCGGCTCGGCCGCCACGTCGCCAAAGGCATTGAACAGCTGCGTCGCGGTATAGCCCAGCCCGTTTTCCCCGGTGCCGATGCTTGATTCCAGCTGGCCGAGCATCTGGTTGCGCACCTTGTCGGCCGAAGCCTGCGAGTGGGTCTGTGCCACCTGGTCGGTCAGGAAGCCGTTGACCTCCCGCTCGACGGTACGGACTTCCACCCCGCGACCGAAATAGCCCGAGCCGCTGTACAGGCCCGACGCGGTCTCGGCCCTGACCGACTGGCGCGAGTAGCCATCGACACCGGCGTTGGCGATGTTGTGGCCGGTCGTGCTGAGCTGGGCCTGCGCAGCCATCATCCCGCTGGCACCCAGCGAGAGCAGCGAGGTGGGGTTCATGAACGGCTCCTGGCGCCAGTGCGCTGGATGGATCCATGCCGCAACGGGATCGGGGGCGCGGGGCGCGACGGGGCAGTGGACAAGGTGGACACGGGCGTGCTCCGGTTCGGGGTCATGCCGTCACACCCGACGTGCCGAGCCGGGCCGATGCTGCGGAGGCATCGGCCTGATCGACGAGGCGGCGGGTGGTCTGGATCACCCGGCCGAGCTTGGCGGCGTAGTCGGGATCGGTTGCATAGCCGGCGCGCTGAAGTCCGGCGGCAAAGGCCTGGGCGTCATCCGTGCGTTGCATCACACCTGCGTAGCGCGGACTGCCGGAAATCAGCTTGGCGTAGTCCCGGAAGCTCTCCTCATACGACCCATAGGCACGGAATGCGGCCTGCACCTTCTGCGCCCGGCCGTTGATCACCTCGGTGGTGGTGGTGACCACCACCGGGCCGTTCCAGTTGCCACCGGCCTTGATGCCGAAAAGGTTGTGTGAGTTGCTGCCATCGGCAGCGCGGATCTCGCGCCGGCCCCAGCCGGTCTCGTGCGCCGACTGCGCCAGCATGAACTCGGCCGGGATGCCGCTTTGCGCCGCCACGGCCTGCGCCGCGGCGCGGTGGCGCTCGACGAAACGCGCCGCGTTGCCCCCCGTGGCGCCGGCCGCCTCGGGCGCGGCTGCTCCCGAACCGACCGCGACCGCCTGGTAGGCCCCCGCCGCACCCGCCGATGCCACCGGCGCCCAGCGCGCCGCGCCGGTGACGGCACCCGAACCTCCACCCGCACCGCCCCGGGCGCCACTGGCCGGCACACCCATCTGCCGCTCCAACTGCCGCGCGATCGCATCGGCCAAGCCGCCCGGGATGCCGGCGAGCTGGGTGGCGTACTGCTGGTCGAGCATGCCGGTGGCCATCTCGGTGGCCTGGTTGTCGAGCATGCCGGTGGCCATCGTCGAGGCGCGCATGCTCTTCATCAGCTCCTGCATGAACAGCGACTCGAACTGCTTGGCCACTTCGCGGATCGCGCCCTTCGGATCCTTGCGTGCCGTGGCCCGCAGGGCGTCGAGCCCGGCGCCGCCGGTGGCGAGTTGCTGGGTGGAAGCGACCATGGCCGATGCTCGCCCTCGCTCAGATCACTTCGATCTCGGCCTGCAGCGCACCCGCGGCCTTGATCGCCTGCAGGATGGCCAGCAGGTCGGCGGGCGTGGCGCCCAGCGAGTTGAGCGCCCGGACCACCTCGGTGAGCTTGGCACCGGCGGGCAGCTGGATCAGCGAGCCGGGCTCCTGCTTCAACGAGATGTCGACCTTCTCGGTCTGCACGGTCTGGCCGCCCGACAGCGGCGCGGGCTGGCTGACCACCGGCGTGGAGCTGATCGTCACCGACAGGTTGCCGTGCGCCACCGCGCAGGGCCCGAGCGTGACCGCCTGGTTGACCACGATCGAGCCGGTGCGGGCATTGATCACCACCCGCGCGGCCGGCGTGGCCAGTTCGATCGGCAGGTTCTCGATGTCGGCCAGGAAGCCCACGCGCTCGTCGGGCGAGGCGGGCATCTTGACCTTCACGACGCGCCCATCCTGGGCCAGCGCGGTGCCCTTGCCGAACTTGTCGTTGATGGCCCGGGCCACCGCGCGGGCGGTGGCGAAGTCGGCCGAGGAGAGATCCAGCTGCAGGCTATCGCCCTGCGCCAGCGGCGTGGCGACGGCGCGCTCCACCGTGGCGCCGCCAGGGATGCGCCCGGCCGACAGGTGGTTGACCTGTACCTTGGAGCCTCCTGCCGCAGCGCCCGCCCCGGCGATGACCAGATTGCCCTGCGCCAGCGCATAAGTCTGACCGTCCGCGCCGCGCAGGGGGGTCGCGATGAGCGTGCCGCCGCGCAGGCTCTTGGCATTGCCCAGCGAGGCCACCGTGATGTCGATCGGCTGGCCCGGCTGCGCAAACGGCGGCAGCGTGGCGGTGACCATCACCGCCGCGACGTTGCGCACCTGCATGTTCGTGCCTGCAGGCACGGTCACGCCCAGCTGCTGCAGCATCGCCGTCAGGCTCTGCGAGGTGAAGGGCGTCTGGGTGGTCTGGTCACCGGTGCCGTCCAGGCCGACGACCAGGCCGTAGCCGACCAGCTGGTTGTTGCGCACCCCCTGGACGGTGGCCACTTCCTTGATGCGCGCGGCATCGGCCGCCAGCGGCCACCACAGCGCCGCGCTGGCCAGCAGGGATGCCGTGGCGATCGCACGGCGCAACCAAACAGTCTGCGTGTCCATGGGGGTCTGATCCTTCTTTCGTCAGACCCATTCTGGGCAGCCTCAGACCGGCAGAAGATTCAAAAAGAAGCGCCCCAGCCAGCCTATTCCCTGGGCGTCGGCCTGCTGGCCGCGGCCGCGCTGCTCGACGCGCACGTTGGCGATCTGCGCCGAGGCCACCGTGTTGCCGGGCTGGACCGCCCGCGGGTCGACCTGGCCGGAAAAGCGCAGCACGTCGACGTTCTCGTTCACGCCGATCTGCTTTTCGCCGGCAATGACGAGGTGGCCGTTGGGCAGCACCTCGATCACCGTGCAGGTCACCGTGCCCTCGAACTTGTTGGTGTTCTCGGTGCCGCCCTTGCCGGCAAAGGTGTTGCCGCTGGAGGCACCCACGCCAAGCTTGCCCAGCAGCGGCGCCTTCAGGAAGGGGAAGCCGGTGATCGAGCCGTCCACCGTGCCCTTCTTCTCCACCGAGCTGGTGGAGGTGGCGCTGGCGCTGACCTTCTCGACGATCTGCACCGTGAGCGTGTCGCCCACCAGACGGGCGCGGTGGTCCTCGAACAGCGGGCGGTACTGCACCGGCTGGAAGATCGCGCCGTTGTTGACCGGCGCAGGTGCGACGACCACGGGGCGGGCAGTGGTGACCGGTGGCATGTCCACCTTGGCGCTGCTGGGCATGAGCGCGCAGCCGGACAGCGCGCTGCCCAGCGACGCTGCCAGCAGGCACGCGCACCGGCGGTACGGCAACGCGGAAGTAAGAAAGTCGGTCATGGTGCGTTCTCCCCTCACAGCTGCGCCAGGCGCGCCAGCATCTGGTCGGAGGTCGAGATGGCCTTGGAGTTGAGCTCGTAGGCGCGCTGGGTCTGGATCATCGTCACCAGCTCCTCGACCACGTTGACGTTGGAGGTCTCGATGAAGCCCTGCGTGAGCGAGCCCATGCCGTCCGTGCCCGGTGCGCCGGTGTTGGGTGTGCCCGAGGCGGCGGTCTCCGCATACAGGTTGCCCCCCTTGGCCTCCAGGCCGGCGGGGTTGACGAAGTTGGCGATCTGCAACTGGCCGCGCGTCTCGGTGGCGGCCTGGCCGGGTAGTTGCACGCTGACCGTGCCGTCGGCCGCGACGGTGATCGACTGCGCGTTGGGCGGGATCGTGATGCCCGGCATCACCGTGTAGCCGGTGTTGGTGACGAGCTGGCCGCTGGCGCTGAGCTGGAAGGAGCCGTCGCGCGTGTAGGCCGTGCTGCCGTCGGGCATCTGGATCTGGAAGAAGCCGCTGCCCTTGACCGCCACGTCCAGCGGGTTGTTGCTCTGCTGCAGGTTGCCCTGGCTGAACTGCCGCGCCGTGGCCACGGTGCGCACGCCCAGGCCGATCTGCACGCCGGTGGGCAGCTGGGTCTGGTCGGAACTGGCCGCGCCGGACTGGCGCAGCGTCTGGTACATCAGGTCCTCGAAGACCGCGTGTTCCTTCTTGTAGCCGTTGGTGGCGACGTTGGCGAGGTTGTGCGACACGACGTCCAGCTGGGTCTGCTGGGCCTCCATGCCGCTCTTCGAAATCCACAGGGCGCGCATCATGGCGGGGCTCCTCTTTCAGCGCAGCAAGGCGCTCAGTTCATCGACAGCAGCTGCTGGGCCTGCTGCTCGTCCTTCTCGGCGGTCTGCATCGAGCGCATCTGCATCTCGAACTGGCGCGCCGCGGAAATCATCGCCACCATGGTCTCGACCGCGCTCACGTTCGAGCCCTCCAGCGCGCCGTCCTGCAGCCGCGCGGTGGCGTCGGCCGGCAGCGGGTCGCCGCCCGGGGCGCGGAACAGCCCGTCGTCGCCACGCTGCAGCGGCGCCTCGGGCGTCACCAGCTTGAGCCGCCCCACGGGGGTCAGCGAGCCGTTGGGCGCGCGGGCGGTGATCGAGCCATCGCTGGCGATCTGCAGTTCGCTGTTGGCCGGCGCGGTGATCGGGCCGCCGTCGCCCAGCACGCTCAGCCCGCTGCGGTTGACCAAGGTGCCGTCGTTGGCAATGTCCAGCGAGCCGGCCCGGGTGTAGGCCTCGGTGCCGTCGCGCGCCTGCACCGCCAGCCAGGCGTTGCCCCGCATCGCCACGTCCAGGTTTCGGCTGGTGGCGCTGACCACCCCGGCCTCCGGGTTGTAGCCCACCGTCGTCTCCAACGCATAGGCCCGCGTGGTCGCACCGTCGCCACGCACCGGCACGGCGCGGAAGGCCTGCATCTCGGCGCGAAAGCCGTTGGTCGAGACGTTTGCCAGGTTGTTCGACAGCAGCTCCTGGCGCTGCATCGTCGCCTTGGCGCCACCCATCGAGAGGTAGATCCTGCGGTCCATGGCGGCTCCTCGTCAGTCGGTCGCTGGGTCGGCCTGCGGCGGCATCAGCGCAGCGAGACCAGCGTCTGCAGCACCGAGTCCTGCGTCTTGATGGTCTGTGCGTTGGCCTGGTAGACGCGCTGCGCGGTGATCATGTTGACCAGCTCGGAGGTCAGGTCCACGTTGGACTCCTCCAGCGCGCCGGCCTGCAACGAGCCCAGGCTGCCAGACTGGGGGGCCCCCACCGCGTTGGCCAGGCCGGACTCGCCCGTGGCGCGCCACAGGTTGCCGCCCAGCGGCTGCAGGCCCTGCGGGTTGCGGAAGTTGGCCAGCGGGATCTGGCCGGCCGCGGCGGTCTGGCCATTGGTGTAGCTGGCGGTGAGCACGCCATCGGGGCCCACGCTGATGTCGGCGATGCGTCCGGGCGCGCGCCCGCCGACCTGGTTCAGGTCGGTGACGCTGAACTGGCTGGCGTACTGCGTGATGCCGCTGAAGTCCACGCCGCCGGTGCCGGCGGTGGCGTCGTAGGTGAGGTCGACCGCGGTATGGGTGCCGCTGGCGGGGATGCTCAGGCTGAAGCGCGGCGTGCCAACGACCGCGCCGGAGGCGTCGAAGGTCAGCGTCTGCAGCACCGTGGAGCCCGAGGCATCGGCGAGCGTGGCGCCGTCGGCGGTGGCATAGACCTCCCAGGTGTCGTTGGTCGCCGGCGTGGCCGACGGATCGCCCTCGGCGGTCTTGCGGAAGTAGTAGCTCACCTCGACCGCCTCGCCGGCGCTGTCGTACACCGTCATCGAGGTGGCCTTGTTGTAGGACTGCGTGTTGGCCGGGTCGAAGGCCGCGGTGATCACGTCGCCGCGGGAGTCCAGGTTGATCTCCGCGGACACGCCGGTGGACATCGCCGGCGAGATCAGCCCGGTGGGCAGTTGCAGCGGCGCGAGCGTGCCGGTGGCGATCGCACCGGAGGCATCCAGCGCGTAGCCGAGCAGCTTGGCGCCATCGGTGCTGGTGATGAAGCCTTCCTTGTCCAGCTTGAACTGCCCATTGCGGGTGTACAGCGGCAGCGCGTCGGCACCGGCGTCCGAGCCGGTGTCCTGCACCATGAAGAAGCCCGCGCCGTTGATGGCGATGTCCAGCGGGTTGCTGGTGCTGGTGATCGAGCCCTGGCTGAACTGCTGCGCCACGTCGGCCAGCCGCACGCCGATGCCGATGTCGCCCGTCATCATGCCGTTCACCGAGGTGGCGTACATGTCGGCGAATTCGGCCCGCGAGGCCTTGGCGCCGTAGGTGTTGGCGTTGGCGATGTTGTTGCCGATCACCTCCAGGTTCTTGCTGGAAGCGTTCAGTCCGGACAGGCCTTGCTGGAAATTCATGGGATCGGCTCCTGGAGAGGTCGGGGCAGTCGGGTCGGTCGGGTCGCCGGGGGGACGTTCAGTTCGAGAAGGCCTTGACGTCGCTGTAGGCCACGCTGCCGCCGCCCGCCAGCTGCAGCGTGAGCGTGCTGCCGCTGGTGCTGACGGACTGCACCGCATCGCGCATCAGCGGCGTGGCGGTCACGGTCTGGGTGCCGCGGGTGGCCACCACGCGAAAGCGCAGGCCGGTGGTGTCGGCAAGCCCCTCGGGGGCAGTCCACTCGAAGGCATGCCGCCCGCTGGTCTCCGCCCCCAGGTCCAGCGTGTCCACCACCCGCCCGGCGCCATTGAGCACCTCGACCTTGACCGAATCGGCCGCGCCGGACAGGTCGAAGGCGGCCTGGCCCGTGCCCGTCCCCTCCTCCACCGCCAGCGCATTGCCGGAGACCAGCACGCCCTTGCCGACCAGCGAGGCGCTCTGCAGGGCCTGCATCTGCAGGAACTGCGAGGTCATCGACTGGATGCTCTCGTTGACCTTCTCGATGCCCGAGACGGTGTTGATCTGCGCCATCTGGCTGGTGACCTGGGCGTTGTCCATCGGGCTCAACGGATCCTGGTTCTTCATCTGCGTGACCAGCAGCTTCAGGAAGCGGTCGGCCGCCTCGCTGGTGGCACTCTGCGTCGTGCTGCTGCCGTTGAGTTGCTGGTACAGGGATGCGGCATCGCTGCTGCCGGAGACGGAGGTGGTGCTCATGCGGGTCTACCTTTGGCTTGATCAGCTGCCCTGCCCCATCTGCAGGGTCTTGAGCAGCAGGGTCTTGGCGGTGTTCATCACTTCGACGTTGTTCTGGTACGAGCGCGAGGCCGAGATCATGTTGACCATCTCCTCCACCGCGTTGACGTTGGCGTAGGTGACGTAGCCGTCCGCGTCCGCCGCCGGGTGCTTCGGGTCGTGCACGCGCCGCCCGGGCGTCTGGTCCTCCAGCACCTGCGCCACGCGCACACCGGCAGCGCCCTGGTCGCCCATCGGCTGGGTCTGGAACAGCACCTGGCGGGCCTTGAAGCTCTGGCCGTCGGGGCCGGCCACGGTATCGGCATTGGCCAGGTTGGTGGCCACCGTGTTGAGGCGCTGGCTCTGCGCGCTGACGGCACTGCCAGCGACGCTGAAGATGTTGAGCATGGACATCGCAGGGCTCCTTGCGGGTCAGGCCGCCAGCCTCACTGACCCTTGATGGCGTTGAGCATCGTGCTCACACTGCCGTTCAGGAATCTCAGCGTGGCTTCGTACTTCACGGCGTTGTCGGCAAAGTTCGCGCGCTCGCGGTCCATGTCGACGGTGTTGCGATCCAGGTTGGTCTGGCTGGCCGAGGCGTAGAGCAGCCCGGTTTCGCTGGCGGCCCCGGTCTTGGGTGTCAGGTGGCCGGCATGCGTCGCGGCCATGGACTGGGGCAACGCCTGCGTGCCGGTGGCCTGCCGCAGCGCGGTGGCGAAATCCATGTCGCGCGCCACGTAGCCTGGCGTGTCCGCGTTGGCGATGTTGCTGGCCAGCAGGCGCTGCCGCTCGGCACGCAGCACCAGCGCTTCGGACTGGAAGGCGAGCGGGTCGGAAAGACGGTCGAGCATGGGGGCAATCCGTGGCGGGGCGGGCGAGGCAGAAGAGGTCGGCGCCCGGCCAGCAGGCCCGGTGGGCGGCCGGACCCCGGCTTGCTGTCATTCTTGGACGGCTCGCCCCCGAACATGAGCGTGAAAAGGACCCTTCCAGCCACCCATCTCCGCTCTTGCCCGGGCGCAGCCGCGCCCTAGAGTCCTGGCCCATGGTCACCCCGTCCCTGCCTTCGCCCGCGCGCAGCCAAAGCCGCGCCGCCGCGTGGGCGGCGTGCCTGGCCGGGGCCAGCCTCGCGCTGGGCTCCGGCGGCCACGTGCTGGCAGCCAACGCCGGAGGCGTGGGGACCGGAGCCGCCACCGAGGCGGCGGACTCAGCCGTCGCCTCGATCGCCCAGGCCCTGGCATTGACGCAGCAGAGCGTGCGCGTACCCGCTGGCGCGCGCGTCGAGGTGATCCCCGGGGCGCTCGACCCCCGTCTGAAGCTGGCGCCCTGCGCCCGTATCGAGCCGCAGATTCCCCCCGGTGCACGCGCCTGGGGCCGCACCCGCGTGGCCCTGCGCTGCGTGAGCGGACCAGTGCGCTGGCAGGTCTACCTGCCGCTGACGGTACAGGTCTGGGCCCGCGCTGCGGTCCTGGCCACGGCACAGCCCGCGGGCAGCACGCTCACGGCCGCCGACCTGCAACTCGCCGAGGTGGACCTGGCCGCGGCACTGGCCCCAGCCTTCACCGCGCCGGGCGACCTGGTCGGCCGCACGCTGGCCGTCGCCCTGCCGGCGGGCGCCACCGTGCGCGCCGACCTGCTGCGCCAGCGCCAGTGGTTCCAGGCCGGCGAGACCGTCACCGTCGTCGCGCAGGGGCAGGGCTACGCCGTGTCTGGCGAGGCCCAGGCGTTGGGCAATGGCGTCGAAGGCCAGAGCGTGCGCCTGCGCACCGACAGCGGCCGCATCATCACCGCGATGCCGGTGGGCACGCGCCGCGTGGAGCTGCCGCTGTGAAGCCGCTTCACCCCGCCGTACCCCCCCGAATTCGGGAATGGCGCCCTCAAGTCCGCCGAAGGGACTCCGAAAAGTGGGTGGACAGTGTTCTGGCAATCCGACCCGCACAGAACCGAAGCGGTTGCACGGCCGCCGACGGTGCCCCGGCACCCTCGATGCAGGACCGTGCCGCACAATCGGCGCTGTCAGACCTCGCTTGCAAGAACTCAGATCTGGACCGGTATCGGCGCCAAGGAGTACGTGATGAAAATCGGCAACACGGCAGTTTCCCCCAACGTCGCACCCGTGGGCCAGCCCGCCACGCGCGGCGCTGCCGACGGTGCACGCACCAGCAACACCTCGTCCGCTGGCAACGCCAGCGGCACTGGCGAGGCCAGCGCCACCGTGAGCCTGTCTGGAGCAGCCAAGGCGCTGCTCGATGGTGCCGACGGCACCTTCGACGCCAACAAGGTCGAGCAGGTGCGCCAGTCGATCGCCGACGGCAGCTACAAGGTGAACGCCGAAACCATCGCCGACAAGCTGCTCGCCAATGCCCAGGAAGTGCTGGGCAAGTCCGGCAGCGCTCGTTGAGCCAGGGCGGCGTTGCCCTTGCGGGTGCGTTGCCCGATCTCGTTTGCCTGACCTTTCGCGCCCGGGCTACAAGCCAGGTGCGCGGCGTCAGCCTTGCCCGCTTCTGACCGAGCCCCCGCCATGAACGCACCGTTGCCGAACACAGATCCGACCGAACGGGGGCTCCCCGCCCAGGGCCACGACCCGGTGCTCGAAGGCCTGTTGCAGGCGGTGGAAACCGAGCTCGGGGACCTCGGCGAGGCGCTGCGCCGGCGCGACATCGGCGGCATCGAGTCGCACGCCCAGGCGCTGCACCGAGCCCTGGAGCGCGCGGTGGACAGCTTTACCCGCGCAGCCCGGGCGGGCGGTGGGGTCCCCCCGGCGTTGCGCTCGCGGCTGGTGACTGCCGGAGGCCAGGTGGCTGCACAGCGCGAGTCACTGGCTCGCGCCACGGTGGCCCTGGATCGCGCGATGGACGTCCTGATGCCCGGCGGCAGCCCGGCGGTCTACGGCGCCACTGGTGCGCGCAGCCTGAGTGCCTACCAGAACTGAGCAGCAGCCCGGCTCAGGCAGCATCCACTGGTGAAGGGCCCGCGATCGGGGCTCGACACCGGGTCCGGATGACGCAACACGGCTGCGCAGGATGACTGCGCGGCACCAACAACAACGGCCCTCACGGGCCGTTGTTGTTTTCTGCGCCTTTTGGCACCTTCAGCACTTGGCGGCCGCCATGCAGCCGGATTGCGATCAACAACCTGCCATCGGGCGAGGCGGGGCAGGTCAGTCGTCGCGCCGCGAAATGCCGACCATCACCGCGGCACGCACGATGTCCTGCACCAGCGCATCATCGACCGGCTGGCTGTAGCGCTGCTTCATGTGGCGGATGCCCTTGCCCACGCCCTCCAGCTCGGGGAACTCCGCACCCAGCATCGCGCCGTTGAATACCTGCAGGTGCGCATGCGCCTTGTGCGTGACGATGGCGAGCAGGTTGCGCCCCTCGCTCACGAAAGTGAGGTTGCCCCACTTCACGGTCTGCTCCAGCTGCGGCGCCGCCGCAAGCACCGCCTGCTGCAGCGCGCGCGCCGTCGCCACCTGGTTGGGCGCGAGCGTGTCGAAATAGGTGGCCACGAGGGCACTGGGGCGAACGAGATGACGCATGAAACTTCTTCCGTCTCGCACTGGGCGACGGGCGCTGCCCGATGATGGGCCGCGCGGCCGACCGATCGGGCCGGCGCGATGCGAGCACACAGGCGACCACCGCGTCAGATACCGGACCCAACGGGACCGGCATGCAGGCGATTGGTGCAGCCCGTCATGTGCTCCAGACCGTGCAAGGCGTGAACAATGACACGGTCATGCTAACAAACTCTGCCATCCCCCTGCCGCGCAACAGCGCCGGCCGGAGGGTATCCAGCGTCAGTGCAGTGCCGTCGAATCGCCGTAGTGGCGGCCGAGTTGCAGCGACAGTTGCCGCAGCTGCCACGAGCTGCTGCCATGGCCCAGTGCGATGCGCTCGCGTGCGTACGCACGGTCCTGGCCCATGCGCAGCAGTTGCACCGGCCAGCCTTCCGCGGCCATCAGGCGCTGGAAGCGCTCCAGCACGGCGCGCTCCAGACGCGGTGCAGCCGGCCCGGCGGACCGGCCGTCCTCCACCGCCCGCCGGGCGTCCTGCGCCTGCTGCCAGGCCGACATCAGCGGCGCAAAGGCCGAGACGCAGCGGAATTCGGTGGGCAGTTCGTCGGGGAGGTGTTCGGTCACCTCGGGTCGTGGGAGCAGCATGGCCACCTCGGTTCAGTTGGACTGATCGTCAATGACACCGAGCGTAGCCGCACCCCCCGCGAACGAAGGGTTGATAAGGGCAACCGGCCGGGCCCACTCCCGGCTCAAGCCGCGCGCAAATCTGCCGTTTCGGGCTGACCTGCGCGCAGCGCCGCCCCGTTCACCCGAAGGGTTCAGGTCTTCGGCAGGGTCACGCCGACCTGACCCTGGTATTTGCCGCCACGGTCCTTGTAGCTGGTCTCGCAGACCTCGTCGCTCTCGAAGAACAGCACCTGGGCGCAGCCCTCGCCAGCGTAGATCTTGGCCGGCAGCGGCGTGGTGTTGCTGAACTCCAGCGTCACGTAGCCCTCCCATTCCGGCTCGAAGGGCGTCACGTTGACGATGATCCCGCAGCGCGCGTAGGTGCTCTTGCCCAGGCAGACCGTCAGTACGCTGCGCGGGATCCGGAAGTACTCCACCGTGCGGGCCAGCGCGAAGCTGTTGGGCGGGATGATGCAGACATCGCCCTTGAAGTCCACGAAGCTTTTCTCGTCGAAGTTCTTCGGATCCACCACCGTCGAGTGCACGTTGGTGAAGATCTTGAACTCGTCGGCGCAGCGGATGTCGTAGCCATAGCTGCTGGTGCCATAGCTGACGATCTTGTGGCCGTCGCTCGCGTAGCGAACCTGGCCGGGCTCGAAGGGCTCGATCATCTGGTGCTGCTCGGCCATGCGGCGGATCCACTTGTCGCTCTTGATGCTCATGCGCTTTCTTTCCAGGGCACCCCGCCCGGCCCGTCGCACCTGCGAAGGCCCGCCTGTGGGGCCCCGGCATTCTAGGTTCGTGCCGCGCGCGCCACGCTGGCGGCCGCCGTCGAGCCCGCGGCAGGCACAAATCCCCCGCTTTTGCACGGTCTCACCCGCCGGACACTGGCATTGCGCCGCTGTTCGTGGTCCAGTCCACACTGCAGGGGTGTATGCGGTTGCGTATTGACGGCCCCACCGCCTGCCACGCCGCCAGCTTCCGGAGTTCCGCCATGGCACGTTTGCGCTCCTGTCTGCGCCCTGCCGCCGACCTGCTCGCCCAGTACGCCGAGTACCACCGCGACCAGCGCAACATCGCGACCCACCAAGTGGGCATCCCGCTGATCGTTTTCGCCCTTGGCGTGTTGCTGGCACGACCCACGCTGGCGCTGGATGCGGGCCTGCCCTGGGCGCTGACGCCCGCTTGGTGCGTCTGGGTGGTCGTGAGCCTCTGGTACCTGACCCGGGGCGAGCCGCTGCTGGGGTTCACCGTCAGCGCCGGCATCGCCGCACTGATCGCCCTCGGGCAGCCGCTTGCAGCCGCCTCGCTGGGCACCTGGCTCGGCCTCGGGCTGGGTTGCTTCACGCTCGGCTGGCTGATCCAGTTCGTCGGCCACTACTATGAAGGCCGTCGGCCGGCCTTTGTCGACGACCTGATCGGCCTGCTCGTCGGGCCGATGTTCGTCACCGCCGAGGCGCTCTTCGCGCTGGGCTGGAAGCCCGGCCTCCAGGCTGCCATCGAGCGCCGTGCCGGCCCGGTGGTGCTGCACGACCTTGCTGCGCGCGCCTGACGGTCCTTACGCAGCGGCCAACTCACCCGTCGCCGGGCTGCAGGCCCTGCAACTCCTGCAGGGTGTTGGCGTTGACAAAGGCGCCGGCATCGTCGAACAGCACCTCCACGCTGCGCTGGCCATCGGTCCAGCGGTCGATGCGGCGCTGCCCGCCCTGGATGAAGCGCACCAGGCTGTCTAGCACGCCGGTGTGCATCAGGCAGAAGACCGGCTGGCGCTGGCGCTGGCCGGCCTCGTCCAGCGTCACGGCCATCGCGATGTCGCCCTGCGCCTCGGCCAGGCCCCGCGCCAGGCGCTCCACCAGGTCCGCAGGGAAGCGCGGGCTGTCGCAGGGCACGGTGACCAGGTAGGGCGTCTCGCAGTGCTCCAGCCCGGCGAGGAAGCCGGCCAGCGGCCCCGGATAGTCCGCCAGGGCATCCGGCCAGACAGGTGCGCCCAGGCTCTCGTAGGCGCCCAGGTTGCGGTTCGCATTGAGCATCACCGCGCCCACCTGGGGCGACAGGCGCAGCAGCGCGTGCAGCGCCAGCGGCATGCCCTGGTGGTTCTGCAGCCCCTTGTCGACCCCGCCCATGCGGCTGCCTCGGCCGCCGGCCAGCACGAGGCCGGTGATGTCGTCCCGGGAGATCATCGCAAGCGTCCTTCCACGTTCCTTGATCGGCTGCTCACTCGGCCAGGTCAAAGGCCTGGGTCTCCACCTGCACGAAGGCGTTGGTGAAGTCCGCCAGCGCGCGGTAGACCCGGGCCCCCGGGTGCGCGGCCACCGCCTCGCACAGTGCGCCGGCCCAGGGCTGCAGGTGTGCACGGAAGAAACGCGCCTGCCCGCCAAGGTGGCAGTGCGCCGCATCGTCACCCGCGATCAGCCAGCGCATCACCTCCAGGACGAAGGCGATGTGGTCCTCCGTCTCACCGCTGTCCGCCGCGCGGGCCAGGCCCAGCTCGGCCAGGGCGGCACGCAGTTGCGCCAGCGGCAGCTCGTTGAGGTGGCCGGCGAGGTGGTAGGAGGCGTAGAGGAACACCTCGGGCCGGCCGACACCGCCGAACAGCGCCTCGTACTCTGCAGCGATCTGTGCCGGCGGGGTCTGCCGCAGCAGCCCGACCAGCGCCTGCCAGGGCGTCTCCAGCCAGGCGCCGGCCTGCGGCGCCTCGGTCACCGCCACCTGCAGTGCGGCCAGCAAGGCCTCGTCCGGCGGCGCCTGCCAGAGGCGGGCGAGCAGCCCGTACAGCTCGGCGCGGGCCAGCTCGTCGCCATCGTCGACATGGTCGGCGGCGCGCTGGCCGGGGGGTTGGAAGGTCAGGGGGCGAGGGTCGGTCATCGCGGCAAGGCGCTGGCGCTCGGATGGATCGGGGGACAGAAGGCTGCAGCCGGGGTCACAGGTCGGTGATGCGCACTTCCCGGGTCCGGCTGGCCATGTCGATCACCCGGCAGTCGCTGCACATCTTCAGCCGTTCGGCCGCGGCGCCCTGGAAGGCAGGATGATGGCCGATGCGCGCCATCACTGCCTGCAGCGCCTGCAGCGTGCCGAAGGGCTTGCCGCAGCGCACGCACTGGGCCGGCTCGGCCTCGTGCAGCACCCGGGCGGTCTTGCGCGCGCGCGCGCCATCGGCCAGCCACAGGCGCGGTTCGAGCTGCAGGGCGTCCTCCGGGCAGGTCTTGACGCACAGGCCGCACTGCACGCAGTTCTTCTCGGTGAAGCGCAGTTGCGGGCGCTCCGGGTTGTCGGCCAGCGCCTGCGACGGGCAGGCACCGACGCAACTCAGGCAGAGCGTGCAGCGCTGCCGGTCCAGTCGCAGCGTGCCCAGCGGCGCACCGGCTGCCGGCAGGGCGATGGCCTCTGGCAGTCCGGCCGGGACCACCGGCACCTGGGCGATCAGGTGCTCCAGCGCCAGCTCCAGCGAGGCGCGCTTGTCCGCCTGCGCCACCACCGCCGTCGGCGCAGCGACACCCTGCGCAGAGGGCGCCTGCAGCGCGGCGTCCAGCGCCGCCAGGTCCCGCGCATCGCGGGCCTCGATCAGCCGGAAGTGCTCGCCGGCATACCCCAGCCCTGACACCACCGCCTGGGCGATGGCCATCTGCTCGCCCAGGGCCTGGCGGTACTGTGGCGCCTCCTCGCCGGTGAGCAGCACCCAGACCTGGGAGGCCCCGTGCGCCAACGCCATCAGCCAGACCTCCAGCCCGGTGCTGGCGGTGTGCCACAGCGCCACCGGCAGCACCCGCGCCGGCACGCCGTGCACCGAGGCGTCCAGGCGGGCGGCCCGGCCCAGTTCGTCGATCAGCCGTGTACCGCCTTCCTGGCTGTGCAGCAGCAGCGCGGCATCGCGCCCTCCGGCCGCGCGGTAGGCCGAGAGCATCGCCTGCCAGCGCCGGCCCTGCTCCGCGGCGCTGGGGGCCCGGAAGCTGAGCGCGCCGGTCGGGCAGACGGTGGTGCAGGCGCCGCACCCGGCACACAGGTGCGGCTCGACCATGATGCGCCCGCCCAACGCTGGCGGCAGGCCCGCAGAGCCAGGGCCGCGCGCGCGCGCCGCGCCGGCGCCCTGGGTCTGCCCCTTGGCCGAAGGCTCGCTGCGGATCGCCCGGGTGGAGCAGACCTCCACACAGGCGTCGCAACCGATCTGCTCATTGCGGCTGTGGGCACACAGGCGCTGCTCGTAGTACACGAAGCGCGGCTTGTCGAACTCGCCCACCCAGTCGCGCAGCTGCAGCAGCGCCATCGCGCGGCGCAGCGGGTCCGCGCCGGCATGCAGGTAGCCCTGCGGCGGCTGGTGCATCGTGAAGGCCGGGCTGGCACGCAGGTCCAGCACCAAGTCGAAGCGCTGCGAGCTGATCAGCGGCGCGCGGTCGAAGTCGATCGCCCCGGCGCTGTCGCAGGCCGCCACGCAGGCGCGGTGGCCGCGGCAGGCCGCCAGGTCGACCTGCCAGGCCAGGTTGATCGCCCCCTCCGGGCAGGCGCGGACGCAGGCGTTGCAGCGCGTGCACAGGTCCAGGTCGATCGGGTTGCGGCTTTCCCACTCGGCCTCGAAGGCGCCGAGCCACCCCGACAGGCGGCGCAGCGTGCCGGCGTGCACCGGGAAGTCGTGCGATTGCGTCAGCCCGCCACCACCGGCCGCATCGACCAGCAGCGTCACCTCCAGCGTGCCGGCGAGCTGCCGCGCCGCCACCTCGGCCGCCTCGGCCGGGCCGATCACCAGGCAGCGGCCCTCGCTGCGGTAGCTCACCGCCGGTACCGGCTCCGGCTCGGGGCGCTGCGCCGCGGCGATCAGCGCCGCCAGCTTTGGCCCTGCCTGTGCCGCGTCGCGCGACCAGCCGGCCGTCTCGCGCAGGTTGACGAAGTGGATCGGCCGCTCCTGCAGCCCCGGCGCCCCGGCGGTCTGCGCCGCCAGCTCGGTGAACAGGCGCTGCTCCTGGGTGCAGCCCACCAGCAGCGGCTCGCCGCCTTGCGCCGCGCGCTGGAAGGCGCCGGCCTCGCGCCGGCACAGCAGGTGGTGCGCGGCCTCCAGGCCGTCAGCCGATGCGCCCGGCGTCGCCGCCAGGGCCTGGCGCACCTGGCCCAGCAGGGCCGGCGTCAACGGCATCGATCGATTGCAGTCGCAGATCAGGGTCTTCATCGGGGCGATCAGGGCAGTCGTGGCAAGGGGGCAGGCCGGCCGCGGGCAGCGGCGCGGCCGGGGGTTCGGGGGCCGCGGCGCCGGCAGACGGCTGCGCTGGTTCCTGCGGCGCCGGTGCCGGTTCCGGCGGCGGCGCCAGGAAGCGGAAGGAGGGGGAGTCGAGCATCGACTGCAGCATCTCGGGTGGCAGCGGGTCCGGGCGGCCGAAGTCCTCGATGTAGACGTCCAGCCCGTCCATCACATTGAAATGCGGGTCGGCGAAGAGCTTCTTCAGCGCCGCGTTCTTCACCTGGCGGGCCACGCCGGGGGCGACGAAGCGGGCCACCTCGGCCCCGGTCTCCAGCGCCGCCACGTCGTCGAGCGTCGGCGCGGGCGCGGTCGGCTCGATCCCCTGCGGCGGCGCGACCACCGGCACGGCCACCGCGCCGGACGCGGGCACCGGCGCCGGCGGCTCGACCAGCGCCTCGCCCTGCCGGGCCGCCACCTTGCGGCGTGACCAGCGCGAGAAGAAGCCGTCCGCTTCACCCATCTGCGCCTCAGCGGCTCTCGCCGGGTTCGGGCATGCGGCGGGCGCGCTGCCCCGGCGCCACGAAGGAGGCCGGGCGGCGACGCTGCTTGGGCTCCGGGCGGTAGTGGGCGTCGGTGTAGGCCTGCAGCCAGCCGCGCACCTCGGCGCCCAGCGGCGTGTTGTCCACCCGCTCCTGCGCGTCCAGCAGCCGGCCGGCCTCGTTGTAGGACAGGGTGACGCACTCCGGCCGAGCCTGCGAGGGGTCGCCCTCCTGCACGCGCCACATCACGAACCACACCGGTGCGCCGGAAGTGAGGTTGAGGTGGTAGCCCTCGCCTTCGTCCGCAAAGAGCGCCACCGCCAGGCCCGGGTGGGCGAACAGCGCCACGCGGCCGTCGTCGCGCAGGCAACGGGACTTGCGACCGAACTGGCCAACGTCCAGCTCGACGTCGGCGACGCGGAAGCGCCAGTCCTCCCAGCGGTTGGGCGCCGCCTCGCGCTCCATCAGCACCGCCACGCGCAGCGGCTCGGGCGTGCGCGGCGGCGCATCGCCCATCGGGGTGTCGCCGCGCGAGGGCTCCAGTGAGGTCGGCTCGACAGGGGACGGCTCGCTCATGGGCACAGTTTTGCAGGGATGGACATATCCAGGCCAGTCTAGCCAGCACGGCCGCGACAAGTTGTCGCCAGGGCCAGCCTGCGCCCCCGGCCAAGGGAAAGTCCTTAGCACGCCAGCCGCACGGCGATCAGCCCGCCCCCCACTCCGCGCAGCGCCGCTCCAGCGTGCGCCGGGAGATGCCCAGCAGCTGGGCCGCGCGGGTCTTGTCGCCCTCCACCGAGGCCAGCACGGCCTGGATGTGCTGCTTCTCCAGCGTGTGCAGGTCGGTGGTGGCGGGCAGCCGCGCCACCGCAGCCGGGGCCTGGCGCTGCAGCCCCTGGTAGAGCGCCGAGACGTTGAGTGCACCGAGGATGAGCGAGCGCTCGATCAGGTTGCGCAGCTCGCGCACGTTGCCGGGCCAGTCGTACTGCTGCAGGTAGGCCATCTCGTCGGCGGTCACCTCGATGGCTGCCACCCCCAGCTGCGGCGCCAGAGTGGCGACGAAGTGCGCCACCAGGGCCGGGATGTCCTCCTTGTGCGAGCGCAGCGGCGGCAGGTGGATCTCCACCACCTGCAGGCGGTAGTACAGGTCCTTGCGGAAGCGACCGGCCGCCACCTCGTCGGCCAGGCGGCGGTGGGTGGCGGCGATGATGCGCACATCCACCGGGATCTCCTGCTCGCTGCCCACCGGGCGGATGCGCCGCTCCTCCAGCACCCGCAGCAGCGTGGCCTGCAGGGGCGCAGGTAGCTCGCCGAGCTCGTCCAGGAAGAGCGTGCCGCCCTGGGCGTAGACGAACAGGCCGTCGCGCCCCGGCATCTCGCGCCCGCGCAGGCCCGGCGCCTGGCCGAACAGCTCGGCCTCGATCAGGTCGGGCGACAGCGTGGCGCAGTTCACCGGCACGAAGGGCGCCGCCGCGCGCGGGCTGTTGCGGTGCAGTGCCAGCGCCGCCAGCTCCTTGCCCGTGCCGGACTCGCCGGCCAGCAGCACCGTGCTGCCCACGCCGGCGACGCGGCGGATCGCCGCACGCAGCCCCTGGATCACGATCGACGTGCCCACCAGCCCGTCGGCCGCCGGCGTGCACTGCGACAGCGTGCGGCGCAGCACCCAGTTCTCGCGCTTGAGGAAGGCACGCTCCAGGCACTGCTGCACCGCGTTGAGGATCTGCGTCAGGCGGAAGGGCTTGAGGATGAAGTCGCTCGCCCCGGCGCGCAGCGCCTCGATGGCGGTGTCCAGGTCGGCGAAGGCGGTGATCAGCACCACCTCGCTGGCGTTGCCCTGGGCGCGCAGCTCCTTCAGCCAGGTGATGCCGGTCTTGCCCGGCAGTGAGATGTCCAGCACCACCAGGTCGAAGCGGTGGCGCCGCACCAGCAGGTCGGCCGCCTCCGCCGAGCCGGCCACCTCCACCTGCCCCACCCGCGTGGCCAGGGTCTTGGCCAGGAAGCTGCGCATGCCCGGCTCGTCGTCGACGATCAGCACCGCGGCGTGCGGCCAGTGTTCTTCGCGCGCCACAGGGGCGGGCTCGGCGGGCAGGGTGGTGTCCATGGCAAGAACGGCAAGTCGGCAATCTGTCGTGGGCGGGCGCAACCGCACGGCGCTGTCACCACCGGGGTGACAGGCATTGTGGCCAGACCGCAGCGACAACTTGTCGCCGCCCGCGCGACAAGTTGTCGTCAAAGCCTCCGGGGAGTTCCCGATGTTCACTGCCGGCCCGCGGGCGGTTAATCGGTGGGTTGCCACTTATGCACGGTGTTGCAGAACTGTGTTCCTGTCCACCCGCTGCAACCCCGGCTCCGTTCCGCCCACCGCCCAGGAGGCCCAGCCCATGAGCCCGCGAACCCCGTCTTCCCCTGCCCCCGTGCCGTCTGGCGAACCGGCCGCCGGTCGTCGGCGCCTGTTCACCGGCCTGGGCGCGATGGGCGCCGCCGCCGCGGCCACCACGCTGCTGCCCGGCTGCGCCCCCGCCGATCCGGCGCCCGTCGCTGCCAGGCCCGCCCCCGAGAAGGGCGGCGGTTACCAGCTGACGCAGCACGTGCAGCGCTACTACCAGACCGCCAAGGTCTGAAGAAGAACCTCCCCGAGCCCACCGCACCACGAGGCCTGCCATGTTGCTGACCCGACGCCCCCCCTCCCGAACCGCCGACACGGGCCCCCGTGGCGGCTCACCGCTGGTTGACCGCCTGGTGGGCGGATTGGCGCGCAGCGTGCCCATCGTCGACCGGCGCAGCTTCCTGCGCCGCAGCGGCCTGGGCGTGGGGGTTGGCCTGGCCGCCAGCCAGCTCACGCTGGTGCGGCGCGCCGATGCGGCCGATGCACCCAAGACGGGCGACGGCTCGGGCAAGAAGGTCGAGGTCAAGCGCACGGTCTGTGGCCACTGCTCGGTGGGCTGCGCGATCGACGCAGTGGTCGAGAACGGCGTCTGGGTGCGCCAGGAGCCGGTGTTCGACTCGCCCATCAACCTGGGCGCTCACTGCGCCAAGGGCGCGGCGGTGCGCGAGCACGGCCACGGCGAGTACCGCCTGCGCACGCCGATGAAGCTGGTCGACGGCAAGTACCAGCGCATCAGCTGGGACCAGGCGCTCGACGAGATCTCCAGGAAGATGCTGGAGCTGCGCAAGGCCAGCGGCCCGGACTCGATCTTCGTGGTCGGCTCCTCCAAGCACAACAACGAGCAGGCCTACCTGCTGCGCAAGTGGGTGTCGTTCTGGGGTACGAACAACACCGACCACCAGGCGCGCATCTGCCACTCCACCACCGTCGCGGGCGTCGCCAATACCTGGGGGTATGGCGCGATGACCAACTCCTACAACGACATGCAGAACGCCAAGGCGGCGATCTACATCGGCTCCAACGCGGCGGAAGCCCACCCGGTGTCGATGCTGCACATGCTGCATGCCAAGGAGAACGGCTGCAAGATGATCGTGGTGGATCCGCGTTTCACCCGCACGGCCGCCAAGGCCGACGAGTACGTGCGCATCCGCTCCGGCTCGGACATCCCCTTCCTGTTCGGGGTGATGTGGCACATCTTCAAGAACGGCTGGGAAGACCGGAAGTACCTGGAGGACCGCGTCTACGGCATGGACAAGGTCAAGGAGGAGATCCTGGCCAAGTGGACGCCCGACAAGGTCGAGGAGGCCTGCGGCGTCAACGAGGCCACCGCCTTCAAGGTCGCCAAGATCCTGGCCGAGAACCGCCCCGGCACCATCGTCTGGTGCATGGGCCAGACGCAGCACAGCATCGGCAACGCCATCGTGCGGGCGTCGTGCCTGCTGCAGCTGGCTCTGGGCAACGTCGGCAAGAGCGGCGGCGGCACCAACATCTTCCGCGGCCACGACAACGTGCAGGGTGCCACCGACGTGGGCCCCAACCCGGACTCCCTGCCCGGCTACTACGGCCTGGCCGAGGGCTCCTGGAAGCACTTCGCCAAGGCCTGGGGCGTCGACTTCGAGTGGATCAAGAAGCAGTACGCCTCGCCCGCGATGATGACCAAGTCCGGCATGACGGTGTCGCGCTGGATCGACGGCGTGCTGGAGAAGAACGAGCTGATCGACCAGGACAGCAACCTGCGCGGCCTGTTCTTCTGGGGCCACGCGCCCAACTCCCAGACCCGCGGCCTGGAGATGAAGAAGGCGATGGACAAGCTCGACCTGCTGGTCGTGGTCGATCCCTTCCCCAGCGCCACCGCCGCGATGGCGGCGATGCCGGGCAACAAGGACGACCTGAACCCCAACCGCGCGGTCTACCTGCTGCCGGCGGCCACGCAGTTCGAGACCAGCGGCTCCTGCACCGCCTCCAACCGCTCGCTGCAGTGGCGCGAGAAGGTCATCGACCCGCTCTGGGAGAGCCGCACCGACCACATGATCATGTACCAGCTGGCCGAGAAGCTCGGCTTCGGCAAGGAGCTGGTCAAGAACTACAAGATGGTCCAGGGCAAGGGCGGCATGGAGCCCGAGGTCGAGTCGATCCTGCGTGAGATCAACAAGTGCGTCTGGACCATCGGCTACACCGGCCAGAGCCCGGAGCGGCTGAAGGCGCACATGCGCAACATGAACGTCTTCGACGTCAAGACGCTCAAGGCCACGGGCGGCATCGACAAGGAGACCGGCTACAAGCTCGACGGCGACTACTTCGGCCTGCCCTGGCCCTGCTACGGCACGCCCGAGCTCCGGCACCCCGGCTCGCCCAACCTCTATGACACCAGCCGCCACGTGATGGAGGGCGGCGGCAACTTCCGCGCCAACTTCGGCGTGGAGCGCGAGGGCGTCTCGCTGCTGGCGGGCGACGGCTCACACTCGCTGGGCGCGGAGCTGACCACGGGCTACCCCGAGTTCGACCACGTGCTGCTCAAGAAGCTCGGCTGGTGGGGCGACCTCAGCGAGGACGAGCAGAAGGCCGCCGAGGGCAAGAACTGGAAGACCGACCCCTCCGGCGGCATCATCCGCGTGGCGATGCAGGTGCACGGCTGCCACCCCTTCGGCAACGCCAAGGCGCGCGCGGTGGTCTGGAACTTCCCGGACCCGATCCCGCAGCACCGCGAGCCGCTGTACTCCACCCGCGCCGACCTGGTCGCCAAGTACCCCACCCACGACGACAAGAAGGCCTTCTGGCGTCTGCCCACGCTCTACAAGAGCGTGCAGGAGAAGAACAAGGACATCGGCAAGACCTTCCCGCTGATCATGTCCAGCGGCCGGCTGGTCGAGTACGAGGGCGGCGGCGAGGAGACCCGCTCCAACCCCTGGCTGGCCGAGCTGCAGCAGGACATGTTCGTCGAGATCAACCCCAAGGCCGCCAACGACCGGGGCATCCGCAACGGCGACTGGGTCTGGATCAAGACCCCGCCGATGGCCGCGGTGCCGGATTTCAAGGGTCTGCGCGTCAAGGCCCTGGTGACCGAGCGGGTGGACGCCGAGACCGTCTGGCTGCCCTTCCACTTCTCCGGCCGCTGGGGCGGCGTCGACCTGGCGGCCTATTACCCCGAAGGTGCCAAGCCGGTGGTGCGTGGCGAGGCGGTCAACACCGCCACCACCTACGGCTACGACAGCGTGACGATGATGCAAGAGACCAAGACCACCGTCTGCCAGGTCGAGAAGGCCACCGCTTAAGCGCGAGGAGTTGTCATGGCACGAATGAAGTTCATCTGCGACTCCGAGCGCTGCATCGAGTGCAACGGCTGCGTCACCGCCTGCAAGGCCGAGCACGACCTGCCTTGGGGCGTGAACCGCCGCCGCGTGGTCACGCTCAACGACGGCGTGCCGGGCGAGAAGTCCATCTCGGTGGCCTGCATGCATTGCAGCGACGCGCCCTGCATGGCGGTGTGCCCGGTCAACTGCTTCTACCGCACCGACGAGGGCGTGGTGCTGCACGACAAGGACGTGTGCATCGGCTGCGGCTATTGCAGCTACGCCTGCCCGTTCGGCGCGCCGCAGTTCCCCAGCAACGGCACCTTCGGCCTGCGCGGCAAGATGGACAAGTGCACCTTCTGCGCCGGCGGCCCGGAGGCCAACGGCAGCGCCGCCGAGTTCGAGAAGTACGGCCGCAACCGCCTGGCCGAAGGCAAGCTGCCCGCCTGCGCCGAGATGTGCTCCACCAAGGCGCTGCTGGGCGGCGACGGCGACATCGTGGCCGACATCTTCCGCACCCGCGTGATCCAGCGCGGCAAGGGCAGCGAGGTCTGGGGCTGGGGCACCGCCTACGGCAAGCCCGCTGGTGGCGCCACCCCCGCACCCGCCAAGGAGCCGGGCAAGTCATGAAGCCGCTGACCCTGACCCTGGCGGCGGCACTGGTCGCCCTTGCGGGCTGCGGCGAGCCGGCGCAGACCATCTCCAGCGGGCGCATCAGCGACGCCAAGCCCTGGGAGGGCACCAGCGCCGGTGACCCCTACACCGCCAACGGCTGGAAGGCTGGCGACGCCGACGCTTGGCGCAGCCAGATCCGCAGCCGCATGCTCAACCAGAACGAGTACACGCGCACCACAGGACGGGCGCCATGACCGGCACCCCCCGTCCATCGCAGCGCACGACCGAGGAGCTGTCATGCCGGGACTGATCCGCACCGCCCTGCTCGCTGCCGCCCTGCTGGCCGGAGGCGCGGCCTGGGCCCAGAACGCCCCGCCCGCCGGCACGGCGGTCACCACGCCGGAAAAGGCCACCCGCGAAGCGGCCACCACCACCGGCGGGGCGCCCGCGGGCTTCGTCGCGCCGGCCGAGCCGAAGGCGGACGAATCCGCCGCCGCGCGCGCCCAGACCCAGCCCGGCAACAACGCGCCGGTCTGGCGTGCGGCGCGCGACAGCGGCAGCCAGCCCGGCTACAGCAGCCTGCCCGGCGCCGAGCAGGGCATGCTGATCCAGCCCTTCGTGCAGTACCCCGGCTCGCGCCTGACCAACGCCGGCGAGGCCTGGCGCGAGGTGCGCAACCGCTGGATCCTGCCCTACGGCGGCTCGTTCCTGCTGATCGTCCTGCTCGCCATCGCCATCTTCTACTGGCGCAAGGGGCCGCTGGGCTCTCCGGTGCGCGACACCGGCCGCAAGGTGGAGCGCTTCACCCCCTTCGAGCGCGCCGCCCACGGCGCCAACGCCGCGGCCTTCGTGCTGCTGGCAATCTCCGGCGTCGTGATGGCCTTCGGCAAGTTCTTCCTGCTGCCGGTGATCGGCAGCACGCTGTTCGGCTGGCTGACCTGGCTGCTCAAGACGATGCACAACTTCGTCGGCCCGCTGTTCGCGGTGTCGCTGGTGATCGTGGTCCTCACCTTCGTGAAGGACAACATCGCCAGCAAGGCCGACTTCGTCTGGCTGAGCAAGGCCGGCGGCATGCTGGGTGACCACGAGATCCCGTCGCACCGCTTCAACGCCGGCGAGAAAGGCATCTTCTGGTGGGGCGTGACCATCCCCGGGCTGATCATCGTGGCCTCTGGCCTGGTGCTGGACCAGCTCCTGCCCGGCCTGGCCTACCTGCGTGGCGACATGCAGATCGCCCACATGATCCACGCCAGTGCCGCGGTGGTGATGATCGCGATGCTGATGGGCCACATCTACATGGGCACCATCGGCACCCACGGCGCGCTGGATGCGATGCGCACCGGCTGGGTGGACGCCTCCTGGGCCCGCGAGCACCACTCGCTCTGGCTGGACGACATCGACGCCGGCAAGATCCCGGCGCAGCGCTCCGGCCAGCCGGACACGACCCCCGCCTCGACCCGCCCGAGCGCCCCCGCGCAGGGCCGGGCCTGACCCGCTGCATCCGACTCATCCGACGCCCCCGCAAGGAACCGATGATGAAGCCCCACCCCATCGCCCTCCCGCTGATCGTGCTGCTGGCCGCCGCCCTGGGCAGCAGCGCCATCGCCAAGCTGCCGGCACCGAGCGACGAAGCCAAGGCCAAGGCGGCCGAGGCCGCCGCCAAGACCGCGCACGGCAACAAGACCGCGGACTTCCAGCTCTGCAAGGCGCAGGACCGCATCGCGGCGCAGCACCAGGCCGCTGCCAGGAAGGCGGGCAAGGACGTCAAGCCGGCGGTGGCGACACCGCCCTGCACCGACCCGGGCCCCTTCGTCTACACGCCGCCGGTGGCGGCCTCGGGGGCCTCCGCTCCGGCTGCTGCGACGGCCACCGCCGCGGCGCCTGCGCCGGCCAAGAAGCCCTGACCCAGGAGGTCGCCATGGCCCCCGTCAGCGAACGCGCCCCCCTCTGGAGTGCCGACGACGTCGCTCCGTCTTCGGCCCGGGACCGGCCTCCGGCGAAGGCCGCCACGGTCCTGACCCAGGCCAAGGACGCCCTGACCCGCGAGATCGAGATCCTCGACCAGCACGGGCAGCGCCGTCGCATCGCGATCCCGGTCGAGCGGCCGCTGACGGTCTTCGTCGACAAGCGCGAGCTGGTCACGCTGATGACGCTGGGCGAGTCGCCCGAGCTGCTGGTGCTCGGCTACCTGATCAACCAGCGGCTGATCGCGTCGGCCGACGAGGTCGAGTCGATCACGGTCGACTGGGAGGTCGATGCGGCCGCGGTACGCACCCGGGGCGGCATCCCCGACCTGGAGGCCCGCACGGCGCGCCGGGTGGTCACCACCGGCTGCGGCCAGGGCACGGTGTTCGGCGACGCGATGGCGCAGCTCGACCAGATCCGCCTGCCCGACGCGGCCAGCGCGCGCATCCGCCAGAGCGACCTGCACAGCATGCTCGAGCAGATGCGCCGGCAGGACGACATCCACCGCCGCGCCGGCTCGGTGCACGGCTGCGCGCTGTTCAGTGCCGCCCGCCCCGGGCGTTCACCGGCCTGCGAGCAGCTGATCTTCATCGAGGACGTGGGCCGCCACAACGCCATCGACACCATCGCCGGCTGGATGGCCCTGAACGGCGTCAGCGGCGGTGACAAGACCTTCTACACCACAGGGCGGCTGACCAGCGAGATGGTGCTGAAGGCCGCGCAGATGGGCATCCCCATCGTGGTGTCGCGCAACGGCGTCACGCAGATGGGCCATGAGCTGGCCAGCCGGCTGGGCATGACGCTGTTCGGCCGGGCGGCGAACCGGCACTTCCTCTGCTACACCGGCTTCGAGCGCTTCGACTCCGAGCCGGAACCCCTGCCGCCGACGGTGCGCGTGGTGGCCGGCTGAAGCGCGCCGGGCTCGGCGGACAATGTGCGCCGCCTGCCCTGCCGCTGCTTCCCCAACCGCACCCCATGCCGCGCCCTGACTCGCCCCACTCTCCGCGCCGTGACTTCCCTGGCCGGCGCTGGCTCATCGTCGGGCTGCGCTCCCTGCACCTGGTCGCGCTGATGCCGCTCGCCGTGGCGGTACTGTCTGCCAGCACACCCCCCGGCTGGGCCGCCTGGGGCCTGCTGCTGACCGGACTGGGGCTGTGGGGCATCGAACTCTGGTCCAACCCGAAGCACCGCGGCGAGCTGGCCGGGCTGTTCATCCCGCTCAAGCTGGCCGGCGTGGCCGGCATGATTGCCCTGCCCACGCTGGCCCCGCCGCTGTTCTGGCTGCTAGTGGCGGCCTCGTCGGTGGTCTCGCACGCACCGGCGGGCTTCCGGCACTGGCGCCCGCTGGGGCCCTGGCAGGACCCGGCAATGTCCGCTCAGGCCGATCGGGAAAGTCGCCCGAGCAGGGCGTCGAAGCCGGGGTAGTCGGCTGGCGTGAGGGTGAACTTGCGCGCCGCGGCGCCGGCCGCGCGGCCCTCGACCAGCCCGGCGACGTAGGCCGCACCGTCGGTGATCCAGGTGCCGCCCAACGCGGTCACGCCCCGCGCGAACAGCCCGTCGGGCAGGCAGCCTGCGCCGGGTCCGAGCATCGCAAGCCAGCGCGCGTCGGCGCAGGCGGCCAGCACGGCATCGAGCGTGTCGTTGAGCAGCACGGTGCTGGTGCAGATCACCTTCTGGCAGCCGCGCAGGCGCGCCGGGTCCAGCGTCACCTCCAGGCCGGGGCGGGCGTCGAGCAGGTCCTCACGCAGTTCCAGCACGGTGAGCTGCACGCCGCGCGCCAGCAGGCGGTCGATGAGCGGGCCGAACAGGCCGATCATGCCCACGCGCTCGCCCGGCTCGGCCTGCAGCGCGCCCACCGAGTCGCCGCTGGCCGGCGGCACGAAGCCGGCGCTGTCGAAGCACCAGCGCGTCAGCGCCGCGGCCGCCGCGTGGCCGGCCGAGCGCAGCGCGCCTCCCGGCGCGGCAAAGCCGGCGCGCACGAGGTCCAGTGCGTCGCTGCCGGTCAGGTCATGGCGCCAGCTTGCAGCGGCCAACTCGCCATGCGTGTCGTCAAGCAGCACATAGGCCAGGCCGAGCGTGCCGTCGGCCAGTTCGAGCGCGCAGAACTCGCCGCGCGCCTCGGCCCGCGCGCCATCGGCGGCCTCGCGTGGCGGCAGGTGCAGCGCCTTCACGCTGGGCAACCTGGCGATGCTGCCCAGTCGTTCAAGTTGGGCCAGGTAGTCGTGGGTGTAGGAAGCAGGGAACGGGTTGGCTGGGGTCATCGGTGAAGTCATCGGCGGGATCCTCCGGCGCAGCGAGCATAGCCGCGCCGTCCGCCGCCGCGGACAATGCCACGGCCCCTCGCGACCGCCATCCACCGTGCCCTTTCAGCGCTTCGCCCCTCTCGCCGCAGCCCGTGGCTCGCTGCGGGCGCGCCTGCTCGCACTGGCCCTGCTGCCCCTGCTGGGCGTGCTGCCGCTGCTCGGCCTGATCCTGCTGCTCTGGGGCAACACCGCCATCGACCGCCTGCTCATCGGCAAGGTGCGCAGCGATCTGGCGGTGGCGCAGGGCTACTTCGAGCGCGTGCAGGCCGAGGTGGGCAGCGGCACGCTGGCGGTGGCGCACTCCCACCGGCTGCAGCGTGCCCTGGGCCGCCCGGCCGAGCTGGCCGCGCTGCTGGAGGCCGAACGCCAGGCACAGCGCCTCGACTTCCTGCGCCTGCTGCCGCCCGACGCGGCCCAGCACGGCAGCGGGCCGCTGGCCAGCATCGCCCTGACCGGCCCCGCCGAGCTGCGGCGCCTGGACCCGGCCCTGGCCGAGCGGGCCCGCGTCCACCTGGTGCCTACCCGCAACGCCGCGCCCACTGCCCGGACGGTGGAAGACCGCGCCCTGCTGCTGACCACCCTGGCGCCGGTGCACGACGACCAGGGCCGGCGGCTGGGCTGGCTGCAGGGCGGCGTGATGCTCAACCGCAACCTGGGCTTCATCGACCACATCAACGAGATCGTCTACCCCGAGGGCTCGCTGCCCTTCGGCAGCCAGGGCACCGCCACGCTGTTCCTGGACGACGTGCGCGTCACCACCAACGTGCGCCTGTTTGCCGACCCCGGCCAGGTCACCGAGGGCGAGCAGCGCGCCATCGGCACCCGCGTGTCGGTGGCGGTGCGCGAGGCGGTGCTGGGCCGGGGCGAGACCTGGCTGGACCGCGCCTTCGTGGTCAAGGACTGGTACGTCTCGGCCTACCTGCCGCTGGCCGATGCGCAGGGCACTCGCGTGGGCATGCTCTACGTGGGCTACCTGGAGCAGCCCTTCACCTGGGCCAAGTACGCCGTGCTGGCCAGCATCGGGGTGATCTTCTTCGCGGTGATGATCGTGACGGCCTGGTGGTCGCTGCGCGCAGCCGGGCTGATCTACCGCCCCCTGGAGCGCATGACGGCCACGCTGCAGCGCGTGGAGCACGGCGAGCTGACCGCCCGCGTCGGGCCGTTCACTGCGCCCGGCGAGGGTCGGCGCGTGAGCGAGAGCGGGCGGGCGCCGCAGGAGATCACGCACCTGGCCACCACACTGGACCACCTGCTCGACGTCATCGACGACAAGACGCGGGCACTGCAACGCTGGGGCGAGGAGCTGGACCTCAAGGTCGCCGAGCGCACCCGCGAGCTGGAGGTGAGCCACGCCAGCCTGCGCGCGGCCCAGCAGCAGCTGGTGCGCAGCGAGAAGCTCGCCGCCATCGGCCAGCTCACCGCCAGCATCGCGCACGAGGTCAACAACCCCATCGCCGTCATCCAGGGCAACCTGGACCTGCTGCGACTGCTGCTGGGCGCAGCGGCCGAACCGGCCCGGGCCGAGTTGCGCCTGATCGACGAGCAGATCGAGCGCATGCGGCTGATCGTCACCCAGCTGCTGCAGTTCGCCCGCCCCAACGAGTTCGCCGGCTACGTCGAGCCGCTGGACGTGCGCGAGGTGATCGGCGCCAGCCTGGTGCTGGTCAACCACCTGCTGCAGCGCCAGCACATCCGCGTCGAGCGGCATGACCAGGCGACCCGGCAGGTGGCCATCAACCGGCAGGAGCTGCAGCAGGTGCTGATCAACCTGCTCGTCAACGCCGCCCAGGCCATGCCCGAGGGCGGGCGCATCGAGATCCACAGCGGCGACTGCGCCGACGGTGGCAACGAGGGTGGCAACGACGGCGTGATCGTCAGCGTCACCGACAGCGGCCCCGGCCTGGACGAGGCCACGCTGGCGCGGCTGTTCGAGCCCTTCTTCACCACCAAGCGCGACGGCAACGGCCTGGGCCTGTGGATCAGCCGCGGCCTGCTGGAGCGCTACGGCGGCGAGCTGCAGGCCAGCGTGCGGCCCGCCAGCGAGGGCAGCGGCGCGCGCTTCACGGTGCGCCTGCCGGCGGCCTGAGCGGTTCATCCGTCGCCGCAGCCTGTGCGACCAGCCAGTCCCGGAAACCCGCCACCAGCGGGTTGGCCGAGCGGCGCTGCGGCACGATCAGCCAGTAGGCCCGGTCGCTGGGCAGCTCCATCTCGACCAGCTGCACCAGCGAGCCGCGCGCCAGCTCGGCCTCGACCAGGAAGCGCGGCAGCAGCGCCACCCCCAGCCCCTGCACCGCCGCCTCGCTGATCAGCGAGAACAGCTCCATGCGCGAGCCCGCCATCGCGTCGCGCACCTCCACGCCGGCCTGCTCGAACCACTGGCGCCACAGCTGCGGCCGGGTGCTGATCTGCAGGCGTGGCAGGCGCGCCAGGTCGCCCGCCTGCAGCGGCTCGCTGCGGCCACGCAGCGCCTCGGCCCGCAGCGCCGGGCTGCCGACGGCGATCAGCGTCTCGGCCCGCAGGAAATGCGCCTCGGTCCCGGGCCAGCCGGCCTCGCCGGCGTAGATCGTGGCGTCGAGCCCCGTCTCGTCGAACAGGAAGGGCCGCGTGCGCGGCGTCAGGTTCACCGTCACGCCCGGGTGCGCCGCCAGGTAGCCGCGCAGGCGCGGCAGCAACCACTTGGCCGCAAAGGTGGGCAGCACGCCCAGCTCCAGCACGCCGCCGGCGCTGCCGGTGGTCATCAGCTCCAGCGCGTCGCGCTCCACCTCCTCCAGCCGCGCCCGCACGCGTCGGCTGTAGGCCGCACCGGCATCGGTCAGCACCACGCCACGCCGGGTGCGCCGGAACAGCGCCACGCCGACGAAGGCCTCCAGCGCCGCGATCTGCCGGCACACCGCGCTCTGCGTCAGCGCCAGCTCGTCGGCCGCACGGGTGAAGCTCTGGTGCCGCGCCGCCGCCTCGAAGGCGGCCAGGGCGGCGGTGGAGGGCAGTTTGCGGCGCATGGACCTGGCGGGTGGACGGGGGCGATCGAGGCGGTGACGGTGACGGTGACGGTGACGGTGGCGGCGTCGGCAAAGGCAGCTTCCGCGCAGACCGCGGAGGTAGTGGAAACCGCGGCCGAGAGTGTATGCAGCGCCGCGCAGACCCGGCGCCGCTCGCAGATCCGGCACGTGGATCCGGCCTGAAACCCCACCGAGAAGGGGGTCCGGCATACCGACCCAGGTTCTCCACCGCGGGCAGCGACATTGACGATCGTCAATCTCAAATTTACATTCAGAAACGTCTTGTGACATTCGTCACAACCACCTCAGCACCCCTTCACTGAGAGGCTTCATGCAACCGAGCTCCCGAGACCACGCCCCCGCCCTGCACGTCCGTGCGTGGCGCGCAGTGACCCTCACCGCCACCGCCGCCCTGCTCACACTGTCCGCGCAGGCGCAGACCCCCAGTTCGCTGGCGCGCGCCTCGCGGCCCGAGCCGTCCAACCTCGGCAGCTACGTGGCGGACCGCAGCTCGGCCATCGCCCTGGGCAAGGCGCTGTTCTGGGACATGCAGGTGGGCAGTGATGGGCGCACGGCCTGCGCGTCCTGCCACTTCCATGCCGGTGCGGACCCGCGCTCGAAGAACCAGCTGTCTCGCGGGCCCAACGGCACGAGCTTCGCGTTCGCCGGGCCGAACCACCAACTCACCGCGGGCGACTACCCCTTCCACAAGCTCGCCGACCCCGGCAACCGTGACTCCGCCGTGCTGCGCAGCCTCGCCGCGGTGACCAGCTCGCAGGGCGTGTTCCGCGAGCGTTTCAACGGCGTGGTGCCCGGCCAGGCCGAGGACACCCGCCAGGTCGTCTACGACCCGGTCTTCCACGTCGGCGCGATCAACACCCGCCAGGTCGAGCCGCGCAACACCCCCAGCGTGATCAACGCGGTGTTCAACCTGCGCAGCTTCTGGGACGGCCGGGCGCAGACGATCTTCAACGGCGTCAACCCCTTCGGCAAGCGCGATACCGCCGCGCGCGTCTACCGCAACGACCGCAGCTGGACCCTGCTGGGCTGGAAGGAGCAGCTCAATGCGGTGGCGGTGACGCTCAACGACTCCAGCCTCGCCTCGCAGGCCTCGGGCCCGCCACTGAGCAACCTGGAGATGAGTGCCGACGGGCGGCGCTTCCCCGACCTGGGCCGCAAGCTGACCGCGCTGCGCCCCCTCGCCGGCCAGCAGGTGGCCAGCGACGACAGCGTGCTCGCCATCCTGCGCGCGGCCAACGGCGATGGCCTGGCCTCGGCCAACTACGCCGACCTGGTCAAGAAGGCCTTCCGCTCCGAGTGGTGGAACGGCAGCAAGAAAGTGACCATCGGCAGTGCGAGCTACACCCAGATGGAGGCCAACTTCAGCCTCTTCTTCGGCCTGGCGCTGCAGATGTACCAGGCCACGCTGGTGTCTGACCAGACCCCCTTCGACACCTTTGCCGAGGGCAACGGCGCCGCACTGACGGCCCAGCAGCTCATGGGCTGGGGGGTGTTCACCGGCAAGGGCAAGTGCGCCTCCTGCCACGGCGGCGCGGCCTTCACCAACGCCAGCATCCACCGCCGCCTGATCACCGACCGCATGAACCGCATGACGATGGGCAATGGCGGCGTGGCGGTCTACGACGAGGGCTTCTACAACATCGGCGTCACGCCGACGGCCGAGGACATCGGCGTGGGCGGCAACGACCCCTTCGGCAACCCGCTGTCCTTCTCCGGCCTGGCCAAGAAGTCGGCCCTGCTGTTCAACCTGTACGAGCAGGCCCTGCCCAACCAGCTGGTGACGTCGCTGACCCGCATCGCCGTGCAGGGCGCCTTCAAGACGCCGGGCCTGCGCAACGTCGAGCTGACGGCGCCCTACTTCCACAACGGCGGCACGGCCACGCTGGCCCAGGTGATCGAGTTCTACAACCGCGGCGGCAACTTCGCCCGCGCCAACCTCGCCAACCTCGACGCCGATATCCAGCCGCTGGGCCTGAGCGCCACCGAGAAGGAATCGTTGGTCGCCTTCCTCAAGGCCCTGACCGACGAGCGCGTACGCAAGCACGCCGCCCCCTTCGATCACCCGCAACTGCGCGTCACCAACGGCCACCCCGGTGACACCTCCACCGTCACCAACGACGGCTGGGGCCGCGCCACGGACGCCTGGCTGGACCTGCCGGCCGTCGGCCGCAGCGGCTACAGCGCCGACCGCATCCCGGCCTCCTTCCTCGGCCTGGCCCAGTGAGCCTGGCGACGCCGGGTGGGCCCGGGCCGCTCGGGCGCGTCAGCCCCCGGCGCGCTTGACCCGGTAGCCCTCGGCCTGCAGCAGCGCGACCAGCCGCTCGGCATGGTCGCCCTGCACCTCGAGCACGCCGTCCTTGAGCGTGCCGCCCGCACCGCAGGCCGTGCGCAGGCGCTTGCCCAGCACCGCCAGCTCCTCGCCCGCCAGCGGCACGCCACGCACGACCGTCACCGCCTTGCCGCCGCGCCCCTTGGTCTCGCGCGAGACCCGCACGACGCCATCACCCGCCGGAGGGGCTGCCGGCGCCTTGCAGACACAGTCGGCCACCGGCCGGCGGCAAGTGGGGCACATGCGGCCGCTGTCGGTGGAGTAGACGAGGCCGCCGGAACCGGAACGGAAGCTGGGCATGGTGCGGAATTCGAAAGCTGCACTGGGACGGGGTCGGATTGTCCCGCGCCGACCGGCACTCCTGCGCGTCGATATCATGGCTCGCCACGTCAACCCCTCCCCACGACGACCCCATGCCGAATTTCTGGGACGAACGCTTCGCCGAACCCGGCTACAAGTACGGCACTGCGCCGAACGCCTTCCTGCGCGAGCAGGCTGCGGCCCTGCCCGCGGCCGCGCGCGTGCTGGTGCCGGGCGATGGCGAGGGGCGCAACGGCGTCTGGCTGGCCGAGCAGGGCCACGCGGTGCTGGCGGTGGACTATTCGGAGGTCGGCCTGGCCAAGGCGCGGGCGCTGGCCGCCGAGCGGGGTCCCGACACCGCCGCGCGGCTGACCACGCAATGGGCCGACCTGAGCGGCTGGTTGCCCCCCGAAGGCGCCTTCGACGCCGTGGTGCTGGTCTTCTGCCACCTGCCCTCGGCGCTGCGGCGCCTGGCCCATCCGCGCCTGGCCGCGGCGCTCAAGCCCGGTGGCCGGCTGATCCTGGAAGCCTTCCACCCCAGCCAGCTCGGCCGCTCCAGTGGCGGGCCGAAGGACGTGGACATGCTCTACACCCTGGCCGACCTGCGCGATGACTTTGCCGGCCTGCTCGACGAGACGCTCGGCTGGGAAGGCGAGGTGATGCTCGACGAAGGCCCCGGCCACCAGGGCGCAGGGCGGGTGACCCGCTATGTCGGCGCTCGCCGCTGAGCCGGGCTGCACCCGGCGCATCGCACTCGCCCGGATCGGGGCGGCCGGCTGCGCGGGCCTGTCCCCCTGGCCGGCCACGGCGGCGAATGCGGCGGACGCGGCCCGCTCGCCCACGCCCCTGCAGGTCGAGCTGCTGAACCGCGAACTGGAGCAGCCCTGGGCGCTGGCCACCCTGCCCGACGGACGACTGCTCGTCACGGAGAAGCCCGGCCGCATGCGCGTGCTCACTGCCGACGGTCGGCACGTGCTCGCCACGCTGGCCGGGTTGCCGCCGGTGGCGGCACGCGGCCAGGGCGGGCTGCTCGACGTGGCGCTGGACCCGGATTTCACCCGCGACCCTTGGATCTACTGGGCCTACAGCGAGCCGGGCGATGGCGGCGTGGCTGGCTTCGGCGCCACCAGCGGCACGGCGGTGGCCCGCGGCAGGCTGGCGGGGGATCGGCTGCGCGACGTGGCCGTGATCTGGCGCCAGCAGCCCAAGCGCAGCGGCAGCGGCCACTTCGGCGCCCGATTGGTGTTCCGCCCGGACGGCACGCTCTTCATCACCGTCGGTGACCGCCAGGCCGATGACCCGCGCGCGCCCGGCCGTGCCTTCGCGCAGAACCTCACCACCACGCTGGGCAAGGTCGTACGCATCCACCGCGACGGGCGCATTCCTGCCGACAACCCCGAATTTCCCGCCTCCGAGGGCCACGCCCTGCCCGGCATCTGGAGCTACGGCCACCGCAACCCGCAGGGCGCCGCGCTGCACCCGGCCACCGGCGAGCTCTGGCTGGTCGAACACGGCCCGCAGGGCGGCGATGAACTCAACCGCGTGCGGCCCGGGCGCAACCACGGCTGGCCGCTGCGCAGCTACGGCTGTCCCTACGGCGCGCCGGTGGGCGAGGCCTGCCGCGTCGGCGGCGGGCGGCATGCGCCGGAGTTCGAGGAGCCCGTCGCCACCTGGGTGCCGACCTCGATCGCGCCGTCGGACCTGCTGTTCTACACCGGCCGCCTGTTCGCCGGCTGGCAAAGCCCGGGCACCGGCCCCGGCCAGGTCAGCGCGCTGATCCCGTCGCTCGCGGGCGCTGCCCTTTGGCGCGTGGTGATCGGTGGCCCGCCGGAGGCGCCGCGCGAGGTGGCCCGCGAGCGGCTGCTGGCCGACCTGGGCGAGCGCCTGCGCTGCCTGCGCCAGGCCAGCGACGGCGCACTGCTGCTGCTGACCGACAGCGGCAAGCTGCTGCGCGTCACGCCCCGCTGAGCTTGGCGCGCCGGCGCGCGCCGATCAGCCGGCGGACGACACCCGCTCGGCCCCCGCGTAGACCGTCACCCGCCCCTGGCGCACGAAACCGGCCAGCACCAGGCCGGCCGCCTCGGCGGTCTGCACCGCCAGCGCGGTGGGCGCCGAGATCGCCGCCAGCAGCCCGACGCCGGCCTGCGCGGTCTTGTAGACCATCTCGTAGCTCGCCCGACTCGTCACCGCCACGAAGGCCTGCGCCGGATCCCGCCCTGCGCGCACCGCCGCACCGATCACCTTGTCGAGCGCGTTGTGGCGGCCCACGTCCTCGCGCGCCAGACACAAGCGACCGTCGAGGTCGAACCAGCCCGCCGCGTGCGTGGCCCCAGTGGCGCGCTGCAGCCGCTGCGCGGCATCGAGCGCATCCATCGCCCGCTGCAGCGCCGTTGCCTCCACCCGCACGGCCGGCACCGCGCGCCGCACCGGCCGCACCGCCTCGGCCAGGCTCTCGGTGCCGCACAGCCCGCAGCCGGTGCGCCCGGCCAGCGTGCGGCGGCGCTCCTTGAGCCGCATGAAGCAGCGCAGCGTCACCCGCAGCTGCAGCGTGATGCCCACCGGCGCCACCCCGTCCTCGACCTGTTCCTCGCCCTGCTCCTCAAAATCGAGCAGGTCATCGGCCGAATTGATGATCCCTTCGGACAGCGAGAAGCCCAGCGCGAAATCCTCCAGGTCCAGCGGGCTGGCCAGCATCACCGCGTGCGAGATGCCGTTGTAGACCAGCGCCACCGGCCGCTCCTCGGCCAGCCGCTCCTCGCCCGGAAGGCGACGCTCGCCCTCCAGGCGCCAGGCCGTGGCCCGGCGGGTGCCCTCGATCGGCGGCATGGCGGCCTGGTCGGCCGGTCCTCGCGGTGCTGCGCTCATCGGTCCATTTTGGCAGTGCCCCCGGCCCAAGGGCGGGCGGCAGAATCGGGCCCCCACACGCTGCCCAGGAAATCGACATGAGCCACGCACCGATCGTCCTCGTCCACGGCGCCTGGGGCGGTGCCTGGATCTGGCGCCGCGTGCTCGGACCGCTGCGCGCGGCCGGCCACGAGGTCCACGCCGTCACGCTGACCGGCGATGGCGAGCGCGCCCACCTGCGCACGCAGCTGCCAGCCGGCAGCATCACGCTGCAGACGCACGTCGCCGACGTGGTCGGGCTGATCGAGGCCGAGGAGCTGCGCGACATCGTGCTGGTCGGCCACAGCTACGGCGGCATGGTGGTGACCGGCGCGGCCGACCGCCTGACGGCGCGCGACCCCGCGGCGATCCGCCAGCTGGTGTACCTGGACGCGATGATCCCCCTGCCCGGGGAGGGCTGGGGCCAGCAGCACAGCCCGGAGGTGGTCGCCGAGCGCACCGCCGCCGCCAACGCCAACGCCTACGCGCTGCCCCCGCCCGACCCGGCCGGCTTCGGCTTGAGCGGCGCCGACCGCGACTGGCTGCTGCGCCGCCAGGTGCCGCACCCCTTCGGCCCGCACCCGCACGGCCCCTACCGCGAGCCGCTGGACTACGACGGCGAGCGCTGGGCGCAGCTGTCGCGCCACTTCATCGATTGCAACGAGCCGGCCTACCCGACCATTTCGGCGATGCGTGAGCGCGCGCGCAGCCTGAGCGGCTTCACCGTGCACGAGATGGCCACCGGCCACTGCCCGATGGTCAGCGAGCCAGAAGCGCTGGTGCGGCTGCTGCTGGCAATTGCCGGCTGAGGCCTGCTGAGCCGCCGCGCCACGGGCAGGTCCAGACTGAACAAGAGGCGCTCGACCCCACTCAAACCGTTACTTTTTCACGCCACCACCCTTTCAAACGGGCTCATCCAGTGAGCCACTCCATCGCTATCGTTCGTCCCTATGTGAACAATCCACATCAGGGAGGAACAACAAATGCACGATGGCCAAACGCCCATCGCCCACAGCGCCCTGGGCGGCGGCGCACCGCATGCGCTGATCGACCACCTGCAGGCCGTCGCCCGGCTGGCCGCGCAGGCCATCCGGGCAGGCTGCGATGACCCGGCGCTGACTGCCCTGGCAGAACTGGCCGGCCGGTGGCACGACCTGGGCAAGTACCGGTCTGGCTTCCAGCGCTACATCCGGCTGGTGGGCGAGGCGCACATCGAAGGCCGGCTCCCGCAGGGCAGCGACAAGAGCCACTCCGCAGCCGGCGCACTGCACGCCGAGCGCTGGCTGAAGGAGCGCCAGGGGCCGGTCGGCCTGATGGCCGCCCGCCTGTTGCAGTACGTGATCGCCGGCCACCACGCAGGGCTGGACGACTGGCACAGCGACGTCGGCTGCCTTGCCGGGCGGCTTGCCGATGAGGCGGCGCAGCGCGAGTATCAGGAAGCACTCGGAACTGAGCCCCCCTCCTCGATCACCTCGCCCGCAACGACCTTGCCGAACCCGAAGACGCTGCCGATCACCCCTGGCACTGGCCACGAAGAGATCCCCGGCCGCCTTGCACTGTGGGTGCGCATGCTCTTCTCGGCCCTGGTCGACGCCGATTTCCTCGACACCGAAGCCTTCATGAACCCGGGCACCGCGGCAGCGCGCCAGGCCGCAGCCCCGTCAATGGCCGAATTGCTGGCCGCCTTCGATGCCTACATGTCCAAGAAGGCCGCCGCAGTGCAGACTGCCGGGCTGGCCGACAGCCCCGTCAACCGACAGCGCGCCGACGTGCTGGCCGCCTGCCGCGCCAAGGCCGCCGGTGCGCCTGGCACCTACACGCTGACTGTGCCCACCGGCGGCGGCAAGACACTGGCCAGCCTGGCCTTTGCGCTCACACACGCGCAGCGGCACGGCCTGCGGCGGGTGGTGATGGTGATCCCCTACACCAGCATCATCGAGCAGACCGCGGAGGTCTACCGCGAAGTCTTCGCGCCGCTCGGCGCGGAGGTGGCCGATCGCGTCGTGCTGGAGCACCACAGCAACGCCGCCGAGCCAGGCGAGGCGGCCGAGACGGCCCGCTCCCGCCTGGCCTGCGAGAACTGGGATGCGCCCATCGTCGTCACCACCAGCGTGCAGCTCTTCGAGAGCCTGTTCGCCCGCCGGACCTCGCGCTGCCGCAAGCTGCACGCGCTGCGCGGCGCCGTGATCGTGATCGACGAGGCCCAGTTGCTGCCGGCGGACTTCCTGCAGCCGGTGGTGGACGTGCTGCGCCTGCTGGTGCGCGACCACGGTGCCACCGTCGTGCTCTGCACGGCCACCCAGCCAACGCTGACCGAGCAGCGCCATTTCGGCGGGCGCGGCCTGCGCGGCTACGCACCCGGTGAGGTCACCGCGATCATCGACGACGAGCCGGCCCTGTATGCCGCCCTGCAGCGCGTGCAGGTGCGCCTGCCCGCCAGCCTGACCCAGCCCCAGGGCTGGGAGGTCACCGCCGAGGCCCTCGCCCGCCACGACGCCGCGCTGGCCATCGTCGGCCGCCGCGCCGACGCCCGCGAGCTCTACGAGCGCCTCGCCCGCGAGCTGCCCACCGGGCGCGAAGGCCTGTGGCACCTCTCGGCGCTGATGTGCCCGCAGCACCGCAGCGAGGTCATTGCCGACATCAAGTCCGCACTCGCGGCGCGGCGCGCGGCCCTGGCCCGTGGCGAGCCGGCCACGCCGGTGCGGGTGGTCTCCACCCAGCTGGTCGAGGCTGGCGTCGACCTGGACTTCCCGGTGGTGTTCCGCGCGCTGGCCGGGCTGGACTCCATCGCGCAGGCGGCCGGCCGCTGCAACCGCGAGGGCCGGCTCGAACGCGGCGAGGTGCACGTCTTCGTGCCGCCCAAGGCGCCCCCGCCTGGCCTGCTACGGCAGGCCGCGCAGGCCTGCACGCTCGTCTGGGACGGAATGGATCCAACCGGCGACGACGACCCGCTGGCGCTGGAACGGGTATCGCGCTACTTCGCCCGACTGTACGGTGGCGCCGAGCTGGACCGCCACGGCATCGCCGAACTGCTGCGCCTGGAAGTCGACCCACGCGCTGGCGCGCTGGCGATGAACTTCCGCAGCGCGGCCGACAAGTTCCGCCTCATCGACGAGAAGGACGCCGCCACTGTCTTCGTGCGCTGGCACAGCCCGCGCTGCCGCGACGACGTGAACGCCCTGCTCGGCCTTCTGGAGCGCGACGGCCCCTCGCGCTGGCTGATGCGCCGGCTGCAGCGCTACGGCGTGACGATCTATCAGCAGGATCTGAAACGCCTGCTTGCCGCCGGCGACGTGCACGAACTGCTGCCTGGCCTGTACGTGCAGACCGACAGCGATGTGTTCTACGACCCGGTGCTCGGCGCCCTGCTGGGCGGCGCACCCGGCGATCCGGCGGCATATGCCATCTGAAAGGACGACTCGCGAAGGGCAAAGCCCTTCGCGGTCGACGCTTCATGCGAGGAACACCGTGCCTCACTTAGTTTCAACCCACCCCCTTCTGGGGGATGGCGCAATCGTAACACCAGAGGGATCATGATCCATCACGTTCATATAGGTACACCTAAATAACTTAGAACTTCGATGTAGACTGCGCCTCATCCAGAACGCAGTGGGGCATCTCCATGGATTTCCTGTCCAACCTTGTGCGCGAGCTTCGGCTCATGAAGGACCAGCCGGCCGACCGGTTCTACACCGCCTGCCTTGTCGCGGTGACAGCCATGCTGACCATTGCGTACGTCCTTAAGTGAACTGGTTGATGGTGCGCATGAACCCCGAAGTCCCCACTCTACCCCCTGGCGCTCGCGGGAGAGGCACCAACCTGTCAGAACGAATTTGGCCGAAAAGGAAGTAAGCATGACTTCATCACACTGCCTGGACGTGCGCGGCGACTACGCCTGCTTCACCCGACCCGAGATGAAGGTCGAGCGCGTGTCCTACGACTTCATCACCCCCTCGGCCGCCCGCGCGGTGTTCGAGGCCATTCTCTGGAAGCCCGAGATCCGCTGGCGCATGGAGCGCATCGAGGTGCTGGCCCCCGTGCGCTGGATCAGCGTGCGGCGCAACGAGGTGGGCGCGGTGGTCTCCACCCGCAACGTGACCAGCGCGATGCAGTCCGGCAGCGGGCAGCTGGGCCTGTACATCGAGGACGAGCGGCAGCAGCGCGCCGGCCTCTTCCTGCGCGACGTGGCCTACCGGCTGCATGCCCGCATGGAGCCAGTCAAGGGCGAGGCGCTGCACAACCCGGCCAAGTACGCCGAGATGTTCGCCCGCCGTGCGGCCAAGGGCCAGTGCGTCAACCAGCCCTACCTGGGCTGCCGTGAATTCGACGCCCGGGTGCGGCTGGTGACCTCGCCCGACGGCGAGCCGGAGCCGCTGGCTGCGGTGGACGGCGACTTCGGCTGGATGCTCTACGACATGGACTTCAGCCGCCCCAGCGACCCGCGGCCGATGTTCTTCCGCGCCCAGGTCACGCGCGGGGTGCTGGACCTGACCAAGGCGGAGGTGCGGTCATGATCCTTCAGGCGCTGCACGCGTACTGCCTGCGCAAGATGCGCGACCCCGACCCGGCACGGCGGCTGCCGGCGGCCGGGCTGGAGGAGAAGGAAATTCCCTTCATCCTGGAGCTGGCGGCCGACGGGCGGCTGATCGGCATCAGCGACACCCGGACGCAGGAGGGCAAGAAGAAGATTGCCAGGCGCTTTCTGGTGCCGCAGGGCGTCAAGAAGACCTCGGGTGTGGCGGCCAACCTGCTCTGGGACACGGCGGAATACGTGCTCGGCTTCGACACCAAGGGCAAACCGGAGCGGGTGGCCGAACAGACGGCAGCGTTTCGCCGCCGCGTCGAGGAAGTGGCGCAGCGGGCTCCCGACGATGCCGGCCTGCAAGCTGTGCTGGCCTTTCTCTCCAGCGAACCGCTGGCCGCCGCGCAAGGCCAATCCGCCTGGGCCGAGATCGCCGAAGCGAACCCGCTGCTGAGCTTCCGTCTGGCCAGCGAAGACGCGGTCGATCTGGTCTGCCAGCGCCCCGCAGTGGTCGCCGCCATCGCGTCGCCATCCGAACCGACGGCCGCAGCGGCGCAAGGCCTGCCTTGCCTGATCACCGGCGGCAACGCCGAACCGGAGCGCCTGCACAGCGCGATCAAGGGCGTCTGGGGCGCGCAGACCTCGGGCGCCAACATCGTTTCGTTCAACCTCGACGCCTTCCGCTCCTTCGGCAAGGAGCAGGGCGCCAACGCCCCGGTCAGCCCGGCGGCGGCCTTCGCCTACACCACTGCGCTGAACTACCTGCTCACCAAGGGCTCGCACCAGCGCATGCAGGTGGGCGACGCCAGCACGGTGTTCTGGGCCCAGTCGGAGGCGGACGCCGACTTCGAGAACGCCTTCGCCGCCTTCTTCAACGACCAACACGACGACCCGGACGCCCACACCGCGCAGGTGCGGGCGCTATTGGGCGCGGTGCACAGCGGGCGCTTCGGTGGCACCGCCGGTGAACGGCGCTTCTTCGTGCTGGGCCTGGCGCCCAACGCGGCGCGCATCTCGATCCGCTTCTGGCACGCCGCACCGCTGGCCGAGGTGGGCGAGCGCATCCAGCGCTGGTTCGACGAGTTGGATATCGCGGGCGGCGCGAAGGACCCGGCCTACCCGTCGCTGTTCCGCCTGCTCACCGCCGTCGCCCTGCAGGGCAAGGCCGACAACATCCCGCCCAACCTGGGTGGCGACGTGATGCGCGCCATCCTGAGCGGCACGCCCTTCCCTGCCCTGTGGCTCAACGCCGCGGTGCAGCGCTGCCGGGCCGAGCAGCGCGTCACCCACCTACGCGCCGCGGCCATCAAGGCCTGCCTGCTGCGCAGCCACCCCCTTTCACCCCAGGAGGACCCGAAAGCCATGCTCGACCGTGACAACCCCAATGCGGCCTACCGCCTCGGCCGCCTCTTCGCCGTGCTGGAGAAGATCCAGGAAGAGGCCAACCCCGGCCTGAACGCCACCATCCGCGAGCGCTACTACGGCGCGGCCTCCAGCACCCCGGTGGCGGTGTTCACCACGCTGCTGCGGCTGAAGAACCACCACCTGGCCAAGCTGACGAATCGCGGCAGGGCCACGAACTTCGAGAAGCTGATCGGGGAGATCACCGGCGGCATCGCCGACTTCCCGCTGCACCTGCCGCTGCCCGAGCAGGGCCGCTTCGCCCTGGGCTACTACCACCAGCGCCAGGACTTCTTCACCAAGCACGAGGCCGCCGATGCCGGCGCCGACCCCGCCGTCGATGCGCCTGCCGCTGCGGCCACGCCCGCGCAACCCAGCCTGATCTGACCGTCATCACCCAGGAGGAACCCCATGACCACCCTCGCCCACCGCTACGACTTCGTGCTGCTCTTCGACGTGAAGGACGGCAACCCCAATGGCGACCCGGACGCCGGCAACCTGCCGCGCCTGGACGCCGAAACCGGCCATGGCCTGATGACCGACGTGGCGCTCAAGCGCAAGGTGCGCAACTACGTCGGCCTCGTGCATGAGGAAAAGCCGCCCTACGAAATCTATGTGAAGGAGAAGGCAGTTCTCAATCGTGCCCACGAGCGCGCCTATGTCGAAACCGGCAATGCCGAGTCGCTAAAGGGCGATGAAAAGAAGCGCAAGGGCGCTGGCGATGCGGTCGAGCAGGCCCGCCAATGGATGTGCGCCAACTTCTTCGACGTGCGGACCTTCGGCGCGGTCATGAGCCTGGGCGTCAACTGCGGCCAGGTCCGCGGCCCAGTGCAAATGACCTTCGCCCGCTCGATCGAGCCCATCGTTGCGCTGGAGCATTCCATCACCCGCATGGCCGTGGCCACCGAGGCCGAGGCCGAGAAGCAGGGCGGCGACAACCGCACCATGGGCCGCAAACACACCGTGCCCTATGGCCTGTACCGCTCGCACGGCTTCATTTCCAGCTTCCTGGCCCGACAGACCAGCTTCACGGCCGAGGACCTGGAGCTGCTGTTCAAGGCGCTGGAGCAGATGTTCGAGCACGACCGCTCGGCCGCACGCGGGCAGATGAGCACCCGCGGGCTGTATGTGTTCGAGCACGACAGCGAACTGGGCAATGCGCCCGCGCATGCGCTGTTCGACCGACTGGTGGTGGCGCCCACCGCGCCGGGCACGCCGGCGCGGGATTTCAGCGCCTACGCCGTCACGTTCGACGGTAAGACGTTGGAAGCGGGGGCCACCGTCGAGGCAGCACCGGGAGTCCGACTGACGCGGCGCTGCTGAAACCGCAACAGGTCAACCGCGGCGGGTCCAATACCCCGGCTTGCGACTCTGATGCATCAATGCCAGCACGGTCAGGGTCGATGCTTCGACCCGGTACACCAGTGAATACGGATAGCGCCCCAGCGGCAGCACGCGTGCGCGGGCAAGGGACGGCGTTCCCAGGTCCGGGTCACGCATCAGCATCTCACCGAGTTGCTCGATGCGCCGCTGCAGTTGGCGCGCCACCTGCGGTCCGAACTCGGCATCGCTGCGCGCCAATGCGTCTCGCAGCTCCTGTTCGGCAGCGGGGTGGAGGATGAGATGCATCAACCGTGCATCAACGGTATGGGGCCCGCAGCTCCTGCATCACCTCGCTCCACGGCCGACAGGTCACCTCGCCGCGGTCCACCTCGGCGATGCGCTGCGCAATCTCCGCCTCCCACTCCGGGCTCAGCGGCGGCGCCGGCTCGATGCTCTCCAGCAGCGTTTCCGCCAGCACGGCGCGCTGCTCTGGCGGCAGATCCAAAGCCTGGGCCGTCAATTCTTCCAACGTCGATGACATACCTGGCTCCATCTCGAATCCTTGAGGCATACCGAGAGTCTAGGTCCAGAAGCCCCGCACTGCCATGAATGCCGAAGACCTCGACCCCCTGCCCCTGTCCGCCCTGCAGCACTGGGCCTACTGCCCGCGCCAGTGCGGGTTGATCCACCTGGAGCAGGCCTTTGACGACAACCTGCACACCCTGCGCGGCCAGGCAGTGCACCGGCAGGTGGACCAGCCGGGCGTGGAGATCCGCAAGGGCCTGCGCGTCGAGCGTGCCCTGCCGGTGTGGCACGACAGCCTGAACCTGATCGGCAAGGCCGACGTGGTGGAGTTCGAACCCGACGGCACGCCCTACCCGGTGGAATACAAGCACGGCTCACGCCACAAGGCGGCCGACATCGCCGCGGCGGACGATGTGCAGCTCGCCGCCCAGGCCCTCTGCCTAGCCGCCATGACCGGCCGCGCCGTGCCCGAAGGCGCGCTGTACTACGCCGCCTCCAAGCGCCGCCGCATCGTGCCCATCACCCCGGCGCTGCAGCAGACCGTGGCCGGCACCGCCGCCGCCGTGCGCGCCATGCTGGCCAGCGGCGTCCTGCCCGCCCCCATCACCGACACCCGCCGCTGCCACGGCTGCTCGCTGCGCGAGCGCTGCCAGCCCGAGGCCTGGCGGCAGCTGCACGGCAGCCGGGACCTGCGGGCCGACCTGTTCCTGCCCGAAGACTGACTGACGGATCGCTCAGCCGGAGCCTGCCGAACATGCAACTGCTCAACACCCTCTACGTCACCCTGCCCGAGAGCTACCTGCGGCTGGACAACGACACCCTGCGCGTGGTGGACGAGGAACGGGAGACCCGCCTGCGCGTGCCGCTGCACCACCTGCAGGCGGTGGTCTGCTTCGGTCACGTTGGCATGAGCGCACCGCTGATGCACCGGCTGGCCGACGAGGGCATCGCGCTGGTGCTGCTCGATGGCCACGGCCGCTTCAAGGCCCGGCTGGAAGGCGCCGTCAGCGGCAACGTGCTGCTGCGCCGCGCCCAGCACCATGCGGTGGACAACGCCGCCTTCACGCTCGAAGCGGCGCGCAACATCGTCGCCGGCAAGCTGCGCAACCAGCGCCAGGTGCTGATGCGCGGCGCGCGCGAAACCAAGGACGAGACCGAAAGGGCTCGGCTCGTGCGCGCCGCCCAGGACCTGGCTGCCAGCCTGCGCGCCCTGCCTGCGGCAGCCGACCTGGACACCCTGCGCGGCCTGGAGGGCGAAGGCGCACGCGGCTACTTCGAGGCCCTCAACCTGCTCGTCAAGCCCGAGCGGCGAGAACACTTCCAGATGGACGGCCGCAGCCGCCGCCCGCCGCGCGACCGCATGAACGCCCTGCTCAGCTTCTTCTACTCCATGTGGATGAACGACTGCCGCAGCGCCATCGAGGCCGCCGGGCTCGACCCCCAACTCGGCTTTCTGCACGCGCTACGCCCTGGCCGCGCCGCGCTCGCGCTGGACCTGATGGAAGAGTTCCGCCCCTGGGCCGACCGGCTGGCGCTCACTTTGGTCAACCGCGGCCAGGTCGGCCCGGGTGACTTCGATTGCCGCGAAGGCGGCGCCGTCCTGCTGCAGGGCGACGCCCGCAAGGCCGTGGTGGTGGCCTACCAGGAGCGCAAGCAGGAGGAAGTCACCCACCCCCTGCTGGCCGAAAGCCTGCCGCTGGGCCTCGTGCCGCTGGTGCAGGCCCGCCTGTTCGCGCGCCACGTGCGCGGCGAGGCGCCCACCTACGTGCCCTTCACCCCGCGCTGAACGGGCCGGAGCCCCGCATCACCGCCCCAGGGAGAACGCCGCCATGCTCGTCATCGTCTGCTACGACGTCAACACCGAAGACCGCGCCGGCCGCCGGCGCCTGCGCCGCGTCGCCAAGGTCTGCGAAAGCACCGGTCAGCGGGTGCAGAAATCCGTCTTCGAATGCCAGGTCAACCTGGCCCAGATGGAACAACTTGAACGCCGCCTGCTCGCCGAGATCGACCTCGACAGCGACTGCCTGCGCCTGTACCGCCTGGCCGACAGCAAGGGCTGCGAAGTGCGCGAACACGGGCGCTTCCGCGCCACCGACTTCGAGGATCCGCTCGTCTTATGATCCGTTCTGCGCGAACCCCAAGTGACCGCCAGGCCACCCCAGAGGTTCGCGCGCCGCGCAAGTGACTGATTTGCAAGGGAGTCCATGCTCCTCACCGCCAACCAGACACCCGACCGGCGTCGTGAGACGCCCGGGTTCGCGAAAACCACCCGGTTTTCGCCAGCCCGCCAACACGTTGGAAGCGCGGCGTCGCCGGCCGGGAAACCGGTCGGCGTGGATTGAAACCTGGCCGGGCACGTTCGACACGCTGCCCTCGGTCGTCGCCGGCCGGGAAACCGGTCGGCGTGGATTGAAACTCGACCCTCCGTACACCAAGGGCGCGATGGACTACGGTCGCCGGCCGGGAAACCGGTCGGCGTGGATTGAAACTATCCTCTTGGTGACGACACGGCTCGCAACGTGGGTCGCCGGCCGGGAAACCGGTCGGCGTGGATTGAAACTCCGAAGGCCTGGAGGCGCAGTGGCAGTCGCTGCTGGTCGCCGGCCGGGAAACCGGTCGGCGTGGATTGAAACGGTCTTGGGCCGGGCCTGTACCCGAAGGCGCTGGCGGTCGCCGGCCGGGAAACCGGTCGGCGTGGATTGAAACCATCTCCAGCAGCGACTGCCACTGCGCCTCCAGGGTCGCCGGCCGGGAAACCGGTCGGCGTGGATTGAAACCCAGGGCTGCTTGGTGATGGTGCCGAGGATGGCCGTCGCCGGCCGGGAAACCGGTCGGCGTGGATTGAAACCACCTTGGGGCAAACGATACTTTAGATGGGGCGGGTCGCCGGCCGGGAAACCGGTCGGCGTGGATTGAAACAGGAGATTGCTCCTCGCCGCATCAACCCGCGCCGTCGCCGGCCGGGAAACCGGTCGGCGTGGATTGAAACGGGAAGTGGCGCAGCTGCTCGATCAGGGTCGTCTGGTCGCCGGCCGGGAAACCGGTCGGCGTGGATTGAAACCGATTGAAACGACGCAATCACTGATCGACAAGGCGTCGCCGGCCGGGAAACCGGTCGGCGTGGATTGAAACTGATATGAGCCAAGGGGTTATCTTTGGAGACATGGTCGCCGGCCGGGAAACCGGTCGGCGTGGATTGAAACACTGACTAACCAGGAGTTACCGAAATGTCTGACGTCGCCGGCCGGGAAACCGGTCGGCGTGGATTGAAACTCGGACAGCACCTTGACCACCACCCCCGCCATTGGTGTCGCCGGCCGGGAAACCGGTCGGCGTGGATTGAAACTTTCCGACGGCTGGCTGTTTTGCTGGCGCTGCTGGTCGCCGGCCGGGAAACCGGTCGGCGTGGATTGAAACACAAACCGCTTGATTGATCGGGGCGTTGAGTTCGGTCGCCGGCCGGGAAACCGGTCGGCGTGGATTGAAACCAGCTACCCCAAGTAAAATTAGGTCAGACGATGTGTCGCCGGCCGGGAAACCGGTCGGCGTGGATTGAAACCGCAGTCTCGCAAGCCGCGCGCCAAGTATCAGCGCCGTCGCCGGCCGGGAAACCGGTCGGCGTGGATTGAAACAGCGGCAGTGTTACCGTTGGTTATCCGCATGAACTGTCGCCGGCCGGGAAACCGGTCGGCGTGGATTGAAACCTCACGAGGCCGCGGTCATGGAGCTGGCGCAAGGTCGCCGGCCGGGAAACCGGTCGGCGTGGATTGAAACAACCATGACGTGACCAACTGCCTGGCGCGCGTCGTCGCCGGCCGGGAAACCGGTCGGCGTGGATTGAAACTGGATGGCAGAGATTGGGAGATTTCACCTGTTCAGTCGCCGGCCGGGAAACCGGTCGGCGTGGATTGAAACCTGTTCGACACCACCCACTGGCAAAGGACCGGGGAAGTCGCCGGCCGGGAAACCGGTCGGCGTGGATTGAAACACCGTACCGGCCTACGGCACGCCGCGCCGGGTGGTGGGTCGCCGGCCGGGAAACCGGTCGGCGTGGATTGAAACGCCTTGCCGCGGCACAACACCTTGTCGATTGGTGGTCGCCGGCCGGGAAACCGGTCGGCGTGGATTGAAACGAGCCATCCCACCTCATCGGCGCCGGGCTCAAGTCGCCGGCCGGGAAACCGGTCGGCGTGGATTGAAACGCCCTCATCGAAGGGTTTACCGCGCGCATCGCGCAGGTCGCCGGCCGGGAAACCGGTCGGCGTGGATTGAAACTGGGACGAAAAGTGCCCCGCCGCGCTGGGCACTTGTCGCCGGCCGGGAAACCGGTCGGCGTGGATTGAAACTGGCGCAGTTTGCCCCACTTGGCGGGCGGGAAGAGTCGCCGGCCGGGAAACCGGTCGGCGTGGATTGAAACCACCTGCGCGTGATCCGCGTGTTCCTGGCGCAGGTCGCCGGCCGGGAAACCGGTCGGCGTGGATTGAAACTACGCCACACTGCGCACAATAGGCGCTGTCTGGCAGTCGCCGGCCGGGAAACCGGTCGGCGTGGATTGAAACGCTGGCCCCTGCCTGCCCTCGCTGGCCCCTGCCTGGTCGCCGGCCGGGAAACCGGTCGGCGTGGATTGAAACGACGACGCATCGGCCGAGCTCACCACCGACCGCAGTCGCCGGCCGGGAAACCGGTCGGCGTGGATTGAAACAATAGCCAGCTTGACTTCCGTGAACGGCATGCCCGCGTCGCCGGCCGGGAAACCGGTCGGCGTGGATTGAAACACCGCGCCGGCCACCCTCAACGGCTGGAGCCTCACGTCGCCGGCCGGGAAACCGGTCGGCGTGGATTGAAACTGGGCTCACGGCTCCGTCCTCCACCGGATGACCCGGTCGCCGGCCGGGAAACCGGTCGGCGTGGATTGAAACACAATTCGGCGAGATCAGCGCCAAGGTCGCCGACAGGTCGCCGGCCGGGAAACCGGTCGGCGTGGATTGAAACTCGGCCCAGCTGCCCGAGATGTACTTCCCAGGCCTGTCGCCGGCCGGGAAACCGGTCGGCGTGGATTGAAACTTGCTCACGCCGAGCCCGCTGCTTTGCACACCATGGTCGCCGGCCGGGAAACCGGTCGGCGTGGATTGAAACAGCTACGAGGCCGGCACCGGTGACATGCGTGAGGTCGCCGGCCGGGAAACCGGTCGGCGTGGATTGAAACCAGCCCGCATCGGTGGACGGCCAGCCGGGCGGCGGTCGCCGGCCGGGAAACCGGTCGGCGTGGATTGAAACTGCAGGCCACTGATGTTTGCCGCAGCGCCTGCCGTCGCCGGCCGGGAAACCGGTCGGCGTGGATTGAAACCCAGGCTCTGCCAGTGCGCCGGCCTGCGGCTCTGGTCGCCGGCCGGGAAACCGGTCGGCGTGGATTGAAACACAGTGTTCGGCGGCATGCGCCAGCCTTTGGCGGTCGCCGGCCGGGAAACCGGTCGGCGTGGATTGAAACAGCCCCGCCAACGGACTGGCCCGGGCACGGCATGTCGCCGGCCGGGAAACCGGTCGGCGTGGATTGAAACGAGACCACGACTGAGTTGCTACCCCACCAGGTGCCGTCGCCGGCCGGGAAACCGGTCGGCGTGGATTGAAACCGCGCGAGTGATACAGATAAGGCAGACAGAAGGTGGGTCGCCGGCCGGGAAACCGGTCGGCGTGGATTGAAACCGGCGTGAGCATGTTGGTGGCAAAGGTTCCCAGTGTCGCCGGCCGGGAAACCGGTCGGCGTGGATTGAAACGCGAAGTACCAACAACTGATGAAGAAACGGAGGGCGTCGCCGGCCGGGAAACCGGTCGGCGTGGATTGAAACTGCACGCTTGCGCTCGGTAGCCATGGCGCGCTCCGTCGCCGGCCGGGAAACCGGTCGGCGTGGATTGAAACTTATGCGCGGTGACCCACCGACCACAGATCGGCGGTCGCCGGCCGGGAAACCGGTCGGCGTGGATTGAAACATGTTGACCGGCCGGAAACGGCAAACATCGACATGTCGCCGGCCGGGAAACCGGTCGGCGTGGATTGAAACCGCTCCGCGCCAGCGCACGACATCCTGTTGGCCAGTCGCCGGCCGGGAAACCGGTCGGCGTGGATTGAAACTGTCGACGCGATGGCGGACATTGTCCTGGATCTGGTCGCCGGCCGGGAAACCGGTCGGCGTGGATTGAAACGCTCGCTGTGACCTGGCACAGCCCAGGCGGTGATGTCGCCGGCCGGGAAACCGGTCGGCGTGGATTGAAACTACGCCGGCGTGTCCGTGTGCCATCACCACGGCACGTCGCCGGCCGGGAAACCGGTCGGCGTGGATTGAAACGATGGAATGCCCAAGCAACAGCAAGCACAGATGCGTCGCCGGCCGGGAAACCGGTCGGCGTGGATTGAAACAGATGGTGGCGCCGGATCACACCGGTGCGCGGACAGTCGCCGGCCGGGAAACCGGTCGGCGTGGATTGAAACCACATCGACTACGAGGCTCAGTACGACTACACCACCCGTCGCCGGCCGGGAAACCGGTCGGCGTGGATTGAAACAGCATCGGCATCCCCGTCTTCCACGGCGGCCCGGCGTCGCCGGCCGGGAAACCGGTCGGCGTGGATTGAAACGTGTGGACCCGGGGCTGACCATGGGCACGACCCACGTCGCCGGCCGGGAAACCGGTCGGCGTGGATTGAAACCGCCTCAGCGTCGACGCCCGCCAGGTCGGCCTGGTCGCCGGCCGGGAAACCGGTCGGCGTGGATTGAAACGCCGAGCCCATCATCAGCGGCACCGCGCCGATTGCGTCGCCAGCCGGGAAACCGGTCGGCGTGGATTGAAACACCGGGTCGGGCGTAGACGCGCACTTTTTCGACCGGTCGCCGGCCGGGAAACCGGTCGGCGTGGATTGAAACTGGCCGATATGGCCGCCCTTGCGGGCCTCAACAACGTCGCCGGCCGGGAAACCGGTCGGCGTGGATTGAAACGTGCGAGATTGCACTATTAGGGGTCAATCGACCGTCGCCGGCCGGGAAACCGGTCGGCATGGATTGAAACCAGCGAGCCCCAGTCAGACAGACACTTGAGCAGCTTGTCGCCGGCCGGGAAACCGGTCGGCGTGGATTGAAACGACCCAGTACGCATGAACGTATTGGTCGAATTGGGTCGCCGGCCGGGAAACCGGTCGGCGTGGATTGAAACGACGTGCACACGGATTGCCTCTTGACAGGTATTGACGTCGCCGGCCGGGAAACCGGTCGGCGTGGATTGAAACTGCACCAGCGTGGTGCAAACGGATAATTTTAGGACTTACGCAAACGTTTAAATCAAACTAGATTATTTAATATATCGGCGCCGATTTCGTGGTATTTGTGATAATATATTCACCATGAAACCCACGAGCCGAGACTACTGCCAATTTCTGATATCCACACAAATCAACTACACGCAGACCTATTTTGCGGATCACCATCAGAGGTTTTCTCATGACGCCATAAATCGCTACTTGCAGGCTGCCAATATCAGCCCGGCCGATGTCTGGAATCTGGCCCGACGAAACATCGAATTTGACGACGATGCCTGCCTGGTTTTCGATGACAGCGTTCTGGACAAGAACCACTCGCACAAAATCGAGCTGGTGCGCAAACAGTACAGCGGCAACGCCCACGGCCTGATCAAGGGCATTGGGGTGGTCAACTGCCTGTACGTGAACATCAAGACCGGCCACTACTGGATCATCGACTGGCGCATCTATGCGCCTGACGAAGACGGCAAGTCCAAGCTGGATCATGTCCAGGAGATGTTCGACAATGCCATGGCGCACAAGAAGCTGCCCTTTCGCACCGTGCTGATGGACTCCTGGTACGCCACCATGGATCTGATGAAGCACATCCACCGGGCGGGCAAGCACTTCTACTGCCCGCTCAAGAGCAATCGCAAGGTTGACGACAGCCAAGGCCAGCAGCCCTACAAGGCGGTCAGTACGCTGCAGTGGAGTGCCCAAGAACATGTGCATGGCAAACACGTCAAACTGTTCAAGTTTCCCAGTGACATCAAGCTGAAACTGTTCCGGGTTGTGGTTGATACCAATCGCACGGACTGGGTTGTGACAAACGACCTATCTCAAGATTCGACGGACGATACGCATGAGATGTGTGCCGTGCGCTGGAAGATTGAGCAGTACCACAGGGAGATCAAGCAGGTTCTTGGCATCGAAAAATGTCAGTGCAGAATGGCCCGGTCACAGAAGAATCACATCGCCTGCGCGATATTGGCCTGGGTCCACCTCTGCGAGACGGCCAAAGCGCTGAAGACAAACATCTACAGCCTGAAGAAGGGAATCCTCTCGGAATTCCTCAAGAAGGAACTTCGGTCACCAACCATTCGCATGGCACCCATCTGACATATTGAGTCGAAATGGCGAATCATTGCGCTAGCTGAAGTGACCCTGCGTAAGTCCTAAATTTATCCAGTCGCCGGCCGGGAAACCGGTCGGCGTGGATTGAAACGGCTAGAGGGATAACCTTAACCGGGTCAATCGAGTCGCCGGCCGGGAAACCGGTCGGCGTGGATTGAAACAGCAGGCCCGGGAGCCTATGCGCAGCAAGGAATGTGTCGCCGGCCGGGAAACCGGTCGGCGTGGATTGAAACAATAACGTCAACCTGGGCGCATACTACCGCGCCGGTCGCCGGCCGGGAAACCGGTCGGCGTGGATTGAAACTGGGTGGTGGCAGCCATGGGATGGGCTCCTTTCCGGTCGCCGGCCGGGAAACCGGTCGGCGTGGATTGAAACAGCCAGGCCCACCCGGCCGGCGTGATCGAAGGCAGGTCGCCGGCCGGGAAACCGGTCGGCGTGGATTGAAACGTCAAGACCAAGAACCTCGACCGCCTGCTTGCGGGGGTCGCCGGCCGGGAAACCGGTCGGCGTGGATTGAAACATCAGCGTGAGCAGGTCGCGCGCGCCCCAGCTCACGTCGCCGGCCGGGAAACCGGTCGGCGTGGATTGAAACCATGCCTGCATTACACCATACGGTGTCATTTCAGGGTCGCCGGCCGGGAAACCGGTCGGCGTGGATTGAAACGTCTACTCCGCGCAGGCAGCACCCGCGCAGCTGCGTCGCCGGCCGGGAAACCGGTCGGCGTGGATTGAAACCGAATCTAGCGCAAGCACGTCTCCGATGGGCTGGGTCGCCGGCCGGGAAACCGGTCGGCGTGGATTGAAACTTTGCCTGTCCACACCTCACATCACATGCTCAAGTCGCCGGCCGGGAAACCGGTCGGCGTGGATTGAAACGACGCCATCGACGCCGTCAAGGCTGGAAATATCACGTCGCCGGCCGGGAAACCGGTCGGCGTGGATTGAAACTCGGTGCGCTGAGCGGCCAACAACACCAATAGGAGGTCGCCGGCCGGGAAACCGGTCGGCGTGGATTGAAACTTGCGCAGCATGCCTTTGGGGAACGCTGCGCGCGTGTCGTGGGGTCGCGCGAGCGGGCGCAGCGGGTGCTGGATGGGGCGCGGCTGGATGACGTGCTGAACGAAGGGCGGCCGTAGGCGTACCGGGTGCGCCGGCTCGGCGAGCCTGGCGGCGGGCATGCGCTCGGTCAAGGCGGCAGAATCGCCGACCATGCCATCCCCCTACGAGATTGCAAGGACGCCAGGTGGAAAGCACCATGGGTGGTACCTGCAACAGAAGCTCCTGTCGGTCGAGGAGTTGTCGAACGGCATCGAATCGTTCGAGCGGCAGATCGCAAAGCACGAAGGATGGATCGCCGACCCGCTCACGAAGACCGCTGACTTCTATGGGTTTGACCCTCGCCGGCAAAGCGCGCTGGTGGTAGGCTGGCGGCAAGACATTCAACGACACCGCGACTGCATCGAGATATTGCGCAGCGTCATCATGGAGAAGAAGGCATGAGCCCCGATCGTTACGCGTCCATCCTGAATGCCGTCATCGAGACGGCAAAGGAGCGTGGCGTCGCAGCCCCGGGCAGCGACTACGCGCTGGCCTGCTACCAGATCATTGAAGCGGCACGCTCCGAGGCCGAGGTCTGGGGCGTAGATCTGCAGGAGATCGGACTCGCCGATTTCGACGCGGAGTCGCTGCTTTCGGCACCGCTGAAGCGCGCCGCCTGAATCGGGCCCACCTGATAACGCCAGGGTCCAGTCAAGCCCGCCGAGCGCGGGCTTTTTCACGCCCGGTCGTCGTCTGCGCGGACAGGACAGTGTCATCCGACCTGCAGCCGGGACACAAGAGCGCAGTGTCGCCGGCCGGGAAACCGGTCGGCGTGATTTGAAACCAGAAGCCTTCGAGGTTGTCTCTGCGGGCGTTGTGTCGCCGGCCAGGAAATCAGTCAGTGACGCAAAGTCACCCCGCCGCCGGCTCCAGCTCCCCACGTCGCGCCAGCGCCGTCTCGCGCAGCAGCTCGCTCAGGCCCGCGCCCTTGGCCTCACCATCCAGGTGCGCATAGAGCTGGCGGCGCATGCGGGGCTCCCAGAACTTGCGGATGTGGCTGGCCACGCCCTCCACCGCCTCTTCGTGGCAGGGGTAGGCGGCGAAGAACTCGCCGATGCGGTTGGCCAGGCGGACGATGGTCTGGGGATCGCTGTGGCTGACTGCGCTCATTTCACCGCCTCCGCCGTGTGATGGGCCTGTGCCAGCAGGGCCTCCTGCGTGCGGCTGAAGCGCGCGTAGCCCTGCTGCCACTCGCTCTGGTGGCTGAGCTGGCTGACCTTGTTGACCTGCACCGCTGTCACCTTGTACTCGGGGCAGTTGGTGGCCCAGTCGGAGGAGTCGGTGGTGATCACGTTGGCGCCCGATTCGGGGAAGTGGAAGGTGGTGTAGACCACGCCCGGCTGCACCCGCTCGGTGACGTCGGCGCGCAGCACCGTCTCGCCGGCGCGGCTGGTGATGCCCACCCAGTCGCCGTGCTTCACGCCGCGCTCCTCGGCGTCGTGCGGGTGGATCTCCAGGCGGTCCTCCTCGTGCCAGCGGCTGTTCTCGGTGCGGCGGGTCTGGGCGCCGACGTTGTACTGACTCAGCACCCGGCCGGTGGTGAGGATGAGCGGGAAGCGCCGCGTCACCTTCTCCTCGCTGGCCACGTACTGGGTCGGGAAGAAGCGGCCCTTGCCGCGCACGAAGCGCTCGATGTGCATGGTCGCGGTGCCGGCCTCGTCGGTGCCCTCGTTGCAGGGCCACTGCACGCTGCCCAGGCGCTCGATCTTCTCGTAGCTCACGCCCGCGAAGCTGGGCGTCAGCGCGGCGATCTCGGCCATGATCTGCTCGGGGTGCTGGTAGGCCATCGGGTAGCCCAGCGCGTTGGCCAGCGCCTGGGTGACCTCCCAATCAGCCTTGCCGGCCAGCGGCGGCATGACTTGGCGCACGCGGCTGATGCGGCGCTCGGCGTTGGTGAAGGTACCGTCCTTCTCCAGGAAGCTGGCGCCGGGCAGGAAGACGTGGGCGTATTTGGCCGTCTCGTTCAGGAAGAGGTCCTGCACCACCACGCACTCCATCGCCGACAGCGCGGCCGCGACGTGCTGGGTGTTGGGATCCGACTGCGCCGGGTCCTCGCCCTGCACGTACAGGCCCTTGAAGCTGCCCTCCAGCGCGGCGTCGAGCATGTTGGGGATGCGCAGGCCCGGCTCGGGGTTGAGCGTCACGCCCCAGGCGGCTTCGAACTGACTGCGCACGGTGGTGTCGCTGATGTGGCGGTAGCCCGGCAGCTCGTGCGGGAAGCTGCCCATGTCGCAGCTGCCCTGCACGTTGTTCTGGCCACGCAGCGGGTTCACGCCCACGCCCTCGCGCCCGACCATGCCGCAGGCCATCGCCAGGTTGGCGATGCCGATCACCATCGTCGAGCCCTGCGCGTGTTCGGTGACGCCCAGGCCGTAGTAGATGGCGCTGTTGCCGCCGGTCGCGTAAAGGCGAGCCGCGCCGCGCACCGTCGCCGCCGGCACGCCGCTGACGGCCTCCAGCGCCTCGGGCGAGTTCTCCGGCCGGGCGACGAATTCGCGCCACTGCCGGTAGCTGGCATCGTCGCAGCGCTCGGCCACGTAGGCCTCGTTGACCAGCCCCTCGGTGACGACGACGTGCGCCAGCGCGGTGATCACCGCGACATTGGTGCCCGGGCGCAGCTGCAAGTGGTGCTCGGCGTGCACGTGCGGGGCGTCGACCAGGTCGATGCGGCGCGGGTCGACGACGATGAGCCGGGCCCCCTGCCGGATGCGCTTCTTCAGCCGCGAGGCGAACACTGGGTGCCCCTCGCTGGGGTTGGCGCCGATCACCATCACCACGTCGGCCTGCTCGACCGACTTGAAGGTCTGCGTGCCCGCCGAGGTGCCGAAGGTCTGGCCCAGGCCGTAGCCGGTGGGCGAGTGGCAGACGCGGGCGCAGGTGTCGACGTTGTTGGTGCCGAAGGCCGCGCGGATCAGCTTCTGCACGAGGTAGGTTTCCTCGTTGGTGCAGCGGCTGGAGGTGATGCCACCCACCGAATCGCGCCCGTGGGTGGCCTGGATGCGGCGGAACTCACCGGCCGCGTGCGCCAGCGCCTCCTCCCAGCTGACCTCGCGCCAGGGGTCGGTGATCTTGGCGCGGATCATCGGCTTCGTGATGCGGTCTTTGTGGGTCGCATAGCCCCAGGCGAAGCGGCCCTTGATGCAGCTGTGGCCTTCGTTGGCACGGCCGTCCTTCCAGGGCACCATGCGCACGACCTGCGTGCCCTTCATTTCCGCTTTGAATGAACAGCCCACGCCGCAGTAGGCGCAGGTGGTGACCACGCTGTGTTCGGGCTGGCCGGCCTCGATGACCGACTTCTCCACCAGCGTCGCGGTCGGGCAGGCCTGCACGCAGGCGCCACAGGAGACGCACTCACTGCCCATGAAGGGCTCGCTCATGCCCGGCGACACGCGGGACTCGAAGCCCCGCCCGCTGATCGTCAGCGCAAACGTGCCCTGCACCTCCTCGCAGGCGCGCACGCAGCGGTTGCAGACGATGCACTTGCTGGCGTCGTAGGTGAAGTAGGGGTTGGATTCGTCCTTGCGGCTGTCCAGGTGGTGGCGGCCGCTGCGCCCGGCGACGACCTGGTCGCCCACGCCGTAGCGCACGTTGCGCAGGCCGACGACGCCGGCCATGTCCTGCAGCTCGCAGTCGCCGTTGGCGGCGCAGGTCAGGCAGTCCAGCGGGTGGTCGGAGAGGTAGAGCTCCATCACGCCGCGGCGCAGCTGCTGCAGCTTGGGGCTCTGGGTGCGCACCACCAGGCCGGCCTCGGCGGGCGTGGTGCAGGAGGCCGGCGTGCCGCGGCGCCCCTCGATCTCCACCAGGCAGAGCCGGCAGGAGCCGAAGGGGTCGAGCATGTCGGTGGCGCAGAGCTTGGGCACCTGGATGCCGGCGTCGATGGCCGCGCGCATCAGCGAGGTCCCCTTGGGCACGCTGACCTCGAAGCCGTCGATGGTCAGCGTGACCACCTCGTCGCTGAGCACCGCGGGGGTGCCGTGGTCGCACTCGGCGTGCGTCGCCGGCTGGGGCCGGGCGCGGAAAAAGTGGATGGGTTGTGCGGGAGCGTTCATCACGGTCTCCTCAGTTCGCCGCGGCGGTTTCGCTGGCCACCGGTGCCGGGGCCAGGCCGAAATCCGCCGGGTAGTGGTTCAGCGCCGACAGCACCGGGTAGGGCGTCATGCCGCCCATCGCGCAGAGGCTGCCGCCGAGCATCGTGTCGCAGAGGTCGCGCAGCAGCGTCACCTGCTGCTCGTGCACCTGCGGGTTCGCTCGGTTCGCGACGAGGCGGTCGATCACCTCCACGCCCCGGGTGGAGCCGATGCGGCAGGGCGTGCACTTGCCGCAGCTCTCGAGCGCGCAGAACTCCATCGCGTAGCGCGCCAGTGCGGCCAGATCCGCCGTGTCGTCATGCACCACGATGCCACCGTGGCCCACCACCGCGCCGATGGCGGCGTAGGCCTCGTAGTCCAGCGGCACGTCCCACTGCGACTCGCTCAGGTAGGCGCCCAGCGGGCCGCCCACCTGCACCGCCTTGATCGGCCGGCCGCTGCGGGTGCCGCCGCCGAAACCATCGAGCAGCTCGCGCAGCGTCAGGCCGAAGGCCTTCTCGACCAGCCCGCCGTGGCGGATGTTGCCGGCCAGCTGGAAGGGCAGCGTGCCGTGCGAGCGGCCGACGCCGTAGTGGCGATAGAAGTCCGCCCCACGCGCCAGGATCGTCGGCACCGCGGCGAAGGTCAGCACGTTGTTGATCACGGTCGGCTGGCCGAACAGCCCCTGCAGTGCCGGCAGCGGCGGCTTGGCGCGCACGATGCCGCGCCGGCCCTCCAGGCTCTCCAGCATCGCGGTCTCCTCGCCGCAGACGTAGGAGCCCGCGCCCATGCGCACCTGCAGGTCGAAGCGCTTGCCGCTGCCGGCCACGTTGGCGCCGATCCAGCCGGCCTGCGTGGCCCGCTCGATCGCCTCAGCCAGCACCGCCACCGCCTGCGGGTACTCGGAGCGCACGTAGATGAAGCCCTGCTCGGCGCCCACCGCCAGCGCGGCGATCGCCATGCCCTCGATCAGCAGGTAGGGGTCGCCCTCCATCACCATGCGGTCGGCGAAGGTGCCGGAGTCGCCCTCGTCGGCGTTGCAGACCACATACTTGATCGACCCGGGCGCCTGCGCCACGGTGCGCCACTTGATGCCGGCCGGAAAGGCCGCGCCGCCCCGGCCGCGCAGGCCGGAGTGCGTCACCGCCTGCAGGATGGCCGCGCTGTCCTGGGCGACGGCGGCCTTCAGGCCGGCCCAGCCCTCGTGGGCGGCGTAGTCGCCCAGGGACAGCGGGTCGGTCACGCCGACGCGGGCAAAGGTGAGTCGCTCCTGGCGCGCCAGGTAGGGGATCTGCTCGGTCACACCCTGGCGCAGCGGGTGGCTGCCGCCTTGCCCCGCCGCATCGGCCAGCAGCACGGGCCAGAGCGTGGGCACGTCCTCGGCGCTCACCGGGCCGTAGGCGACGCGGCCCTGCGGGGTGGCCACCTCCAGCAGCACCTCCAGCCAGAGCAGGCCGCGCGAGCCGTTGCGCACCACGGTCAGTTCGGTGCCGGTGGCGGCGGCCTGGGCGCGCAGAGCGTCGACCACGGCGTCCGCCCCTACCGCGAGGGCGGCGCTGTCGCGTGGGACGTAGAGGGTCAGGGCAGCGCTCATGCGATCTCTCCGGTGGCAGCCAGCAGCGCCTCCAGCCGCGCTGGCGTCAGGCGGGCGTGCAGGCGGCCGTCCAGCATCGCCGCGGGCGACTGAGCGCACAGTCCCAGGCAGTAGGTGGGCTCCACCGTGTGGCTGCGCGCGGCGTTGGTCGGCTGCGCCTCGCTGCAGCCGAGCCGCTCGCGGGCCTGCGCCAGCAGCGCCTCGCCGCCACAGGCCTGGCAGGCTTCGGCCCGGCAGACCTGCAGCACATGGCGGCCGGCCGGCTCGCTGCGGAAGTGGTGGTAGAAGGTGACGACGCCATGCACCTCGGCGCGCGACAGCTGCAGCGCCCGCGCGATCACCGGCTGGGCGCCGGGGGGCACGTAGCCCAGACGGTCCTGGATGCCATGCAGGATGGGCAGCAGCGCTCCGGCCAGGTGGCGGCGCTCGGCCAGCACCGCATCGACCACCGCCTGCTCGGCGGGGTTCAGTTGGGGGGCAGGGCCACCGGCTGATGGGGCAGCGGCGGCCCGGTCGGGCGCATTCATCGGACGGGTCTCCTCGGCGGTGTGCCCGCGCGGCACCTGAGGAGGGTCAACGCAAGGCCGGCGCAACGTCGGCGCCTGAACCCGCACTATCGGCCGGGAGGCGGGGGCGCGTCCAATGGAATCGGGAAAGGGTTCGATTCAATCTTTGAATCAAAGTACGCAGCTGATCGCCTCACGGCGAGGGCAGCGCCCCGCTGAGGCGCGGCAGGTGGGCACGCCAGGCCTCGGAGGTGGCCAGCGCCAGCGCCGCGGCCACGACGCGCGAGGTCTGCTCACTGGGCCGCCCCATCCAGCCCACCGCGGTGCGCACCGCCGGCGCCTCCAGCGGGTGCACCGCCAGCGCGGCCGCGGGCTGCAGGCTGCGCACGAGCGCCCCCGGCAGCACCGAGGCCAGCCCGCCGGCTTGCACCGCGGCCACCAGTGCCAGCACCGAGTCGGTCTCCACCGCCACCTGCACCGCCTCGGCCGGCACACCGCCCTCGCGCAGCGCCGCATCGACGATGGCGCGGTGGTGCATCTCCGGCGCCAGCAGCACCAGGCGCCGCCCGGCCAGGTCGGCCCAGCGCAGCGGCGTGGCCGCCCCCATCTCGACCGCCTCCTCCGCCCCCAGCGCATCGAGGACGGCGAAGTAGTGCTCTTCATACTGCGGCCAGGTCTGGCGCCGCCGCCCGCCTTCGGCTGGCCGGTCGATGTAGCCCAGCGCCAGGTCCAGCGTCAGGTTCTCCAGCCCGGCGTCGATGGCCGGCGAGCTCAGCGAGCGCAGCTGCACCTTCACGCCCGGGTGCTCGCGCTGCAGCCAGACCGCGAACTGCGCCGCCACCGGCAGCGCCGAGGGCACCGAGCCCAGGTGCAGCACGCCGCGGGCCTGGCTGGCGGAGCTGGCCAGGTCCTGGCGCAGGCGCTCGTGCTCGTGCAGCATGCGCCGCGCGCTGGCGAGTACGCGCTCCCCCTCGGGCGTCAGGCCTTCGTAGCTGCGGCCACGCCGCACGATCGCCACGCCCATGTCGGCCTCCAGCGCCCGCAGCGCGTTGGACAGCGCCGGCTGCGTGATGTGGCAGGCCTGCGCCGCCCGGCCGAAGTGGCGGTGCTGCTCCAGGGCGGTGAGGTAGCGCAGGGCGTCGAGGAGGTTCATGGGGCCGGTCGGTCGGTGATATCCCCACAGGCGTGGTTGTGTACCCACGGTCTGCGGTACCGTCAGGGGATTCTCACCGGGCCACCGTCGCTCCCCTGTCAGCGGCGGGCAGTTGCATCGCGTTTCACGATTATCATTTTCGTGAGAACGAGCACGGACCATGTCCACCAACGACAGGGAAGGGACCCGACAACATGAGACAGCATCTGCCAAGAAGCGGCGCCTGGGCGCTCGCGCTGAGTCTGAGTGTTTCCATGGGGCTCGCCGCCTGCGGTGGCGGGGGTGGGGGCAGCGATGACGACGGGGGCAACGGCAGCAGCGGCTACACCCTGTCCGGCTCGATCAGCGTGATCGAGACCTCGGCGGTGGATTCGGACCTGAACGACCCGACGCAGAAGGACACGGCGGGCGCCTACCGCACCTACGTGCCCAACGACACGCTCGGGACCGCGCAGGTGCTGGCCACACCGGTGCTGCTGACGGGCACCGTGAACGAAGCGCAGACCGGGCCTGTTGGCAACAACAGCCAGGCCAACAACACCCTGCTCCACGACAAGGACGACGTCTACAAGATCGACCTCGTGGCGGGGCAGGTCGTGGAGCTGGAGTTCGCCGCCGACCCGGCCGTCAATGATGTCGACCTGTACGTCTATGACAGCACCGGTGTCCAGGCCGGCTCGTCCATCGGCACCAACCGCTACGAGTGCGTGCAGATCAGCCGCAACGGCAGTTACTACGTCAACCCCTACGCCTACAAGGGCGCCTCCATCTACAACCTGCGCATCGGCGCTCCCGGCAGCGGCAGTGCCTGTGGCAATGCCACCGCGGCCTTCGGCACCAGCGCGCTGCTGGCGCGCCAGCACCAGAGCGGCAGCCCGATGGCCCTGGGTACCACCGCGCTCGCGGCGCATCGCAGCCAGCTGAGCCAGGCCGGCGTCAGGCTGGAAGCCCCGACCGGCCTGGGCCCGCAGTTCCTGCGCCTGCCCACCTCCGCCACGGCGCGCCGCGCCGGGCTGGATGTGCTGGCCGGCGGCGGGCGATCGAGCGCGCTCTCCGGTGTGGACAGCGGCAGCAAGTCGGCCCTCTCCGCCAACACGGTGGGCAGCGACACCGCCGCGGCCCGCATCGAGGCGATGGCGACCACGCTGCGCTACGCCAAGGCCCTGCGCGCCAGCGGCGCCTACGCCTACGTGGAGCCGGACTGGATCCTGCAGAAGACAGCCACCTCCATCCCGATCGGCCCCTTCCCGCCCAACGACCGCTACTACCCGTACCAGAAGTGGCACTACGAGCAGATCAAGCTGCCTGAGGCGATCAACCGCATCAACGCGCTGGCCAGCCAGCCGAGCCAGCGCCCGGTGGTGGCGGTGATCGATTCGGGTGTCGTGCTCAACCACCCGGACATCGCGCCGGCGCTGTACTCCAACGGCCGCAGCTTTGTCGGCGGCGCCAGCACCGCCTCGGGTGACGACCAGAGCACAGCTTCCGACAACTCGGTGTTCCACGGCACCCATGTCTCCGGCACGATCGCCGCCTCCACCTACGACGGTGGCGGCGCGGCCGGCGTGGCGCCCATGGCCCAGATCCTGCCGCTCAACGTGTTCGGCGCCAGCTCGGGCGCCAGCACCTCGGACATCGCCAACGCCATCCTCTACGCGGCCCGGCTGAACAACAGCTCCGGCTTCGTACCAGCCCAGCGGGCCGATGTGATCAACATGAGCCTGGGCGGCAATGGCAGCTGCTCCACGGCCTTCCAGAACGCCATCACCGCCGCGCGCGGCGAAGGGGTGATCGTTGTCGCGGCGGCCGGCAATGAGAGTGCGACAACGGTCGGCCAACCGGCCAACTGCGCCGGGGTCATCGCCGTCAGCGCCACCCAGGCGAACAAGGCCATCGCGCCGTACTCGAACACCGGTACGGCAGTGAAAGTCGCCGCCCCGGGTGGCAACACCGGCCAGTCCACCACCGGCAACGGCCAGCCCGACGGCGTGTTCAGCACCATGGCGTCGTTCGACAACGCAGGCAGCCGCATCCACACGCTGGGCTTCCTGCAGGGCACCTCGATGGCCTCGCCGCACGTGGCGGGCGTGATGGCGTTGATGCGCTACGTGAACCCGGGCATCACGCCCCAACAGATCGACACCCTGTTAGCCAACGGCAACCTGACCGATGACCTGGGCACCGCCGGGCTGGACCGGTCCTATGGCTACGGATTGATCAATGCGGACAAGGCCGTGGTCGCAGCAGGGGGCGCGTCGCTCCCGACGCTGCCTGGCCAGGTGGTGGCCGCCCCGTCGTCGTTCGACTTCGGCAGCTTCCAGACCACCGCCACCTTGAGTCTCGCCTACAGCGGCAGCAGCACCGAGAAGGACACTGGCGCCGCCAGCAGCAGCACGGCACTGACGGTCACTCGAAGCGGCACCGATGGCAGCACCGGCCTGGGGCAGTACACGATCACCGTCGACCGCACCAAGCTCGCCGCCAGCAGCAACTACCTCACCATCACCGTGAGCCTGAACTCGGGGCGGACCCTCGCCGTCCCGGTGGCCGTCACCAAGTCCACCACCAGTGGCCGGGGTGCCGGCTTCGGGCCGGTCTACGTGCTGGTGGTCGACCCGGCCACCGGCGATGTGATCGGCGACCTGCAGGCCACCGCCACACCGACGTCGACCGGCTACCGCTGGAGCATCGCTGGCGTGCCCAAGCGCACGGTGGCCCTCATCGCGGGCACCGACCTCGACAACGATGGCTACCTCTGCCAGCGCGGCGAGGCCTGCGGCGGCTACCCGGTGCTGGAGGCAGTGATCGACGGCCAGGGCATCGAGGTGACGGGCAACCGGTCGGGGCTCGATTTCCAGGTCGCCCCGCTGTCGGGCATCTCGGCCCAGGGCACGAACGGCCAGGGCGGCGCGCGCGGTTGGCGACGACCGACGACGCAGCGATGAGGAGCCACGCATCTTGACGATGAAGAGCACGACCCCCCCGATCTGCCCGGCTGCAGCGCGTCGCCGGCCTGCGCCGCGACGCAACGAGGCCCCGCATCAACGCGGCGACCGGATCCGCCAGGGCGCCTCCGGGCTGTGCCTGGCGGGGGCTGCGCTGCTGACCCCGGCCCTGGCGCTGGCAGCCGCACCGGCCAACGCGCCGGCCGCTGGCCAGGCCAGTCGTGACCGCGAGCCGGGCGCCCGTCCGCACGTGCAGGCGGTGCGGGTGCTCGCCACCCGCTCGCACGCACAGTGCCCGCTGCCCGGCAAGAAGATCGCGGTGCTGTCGATCGACTCGCCGCAGGAGTGGACCGAAACGCTGCAGCAGGACGAGGCCAGCACCGCCGGCCGGGCCATCCGCTGGTCGCGCGAGCAGGTGCTGGTCTACGCGATGAACCAGCAGCCCACGCTGGGCGTGAGCGTGGAGCCCGCCGCGCGGGTGCTGTCGCTGCACTCCGGCGTGCTGATGTGGCCGGTACGCGAGGTCCGCCCCGGCCCCGGCCAGATGGCGGCCACGGCGCTCAGCCGGCCCTGCCTGGTGGCGATCGTCAAGCGCGCCTACTGGCAGCGCATCCGCATCGTGCGCAAGTAGATGCGGCCCCGCCCGCCCCCGGCGCACTGGCCGGGCGGGCAGGCCGGGAGCGGTCGGATCAGGGCGCTCAGGTGTCCTTCGACACCTTGATGGTCGGGAACTTGGACGAGTAGTCCTTGCCCTGCTCGGCGATCTTCACCGCCACCTGGCGGGCCACCACCTTGTAGAGCGCGGCGATCTCGCCTTCTGGCTCGGCCGCCACCGTCGGGCAGCCCTGGTCGGCCTGCTCGCGGATGGAGCGGTTCAGCGGCAGGGCACCCAGGAAGTTCAGCTTGAGCTCCTCGGCCATGCGCCGGCCGCCCTCGGCGCCGAAGATGTGCTCGACGTGGCCGCAGTTCGGGCAGCAGTACACCGCCATGTTCTCGACCAGGCCGACGATCGGTACGCTGACCTTCTCGAACATCGACAGGCCCTTGCGCGCGTCGATCAGCGCGATGTCCTGCGGCGTGGTGACGATCACCGCGCCGGTCACCGGCACCTTCTGCGAAAGGGTGAGCTGGATGTCGCCGGTGCCCGGAGGCATGTCGACCACGAGGTAGTCCAGATCGCGCCAGTTGGTCTGGCGCAGCAGCTGCTCCAGCGCCTGGGTGGCCATCGGGCCGCGCCAGATCATGGCCTGGTCATTGTCGACCAGGAAGCCGATCGACATCACCTGCAGCCCATGGCCCTGCATCGGCTCCATGGTCTGGCCGTCCAGGCTCTCCGGACGGCCGTGGATGCCCAGCATCATCGGCAGGCTGGGGCCGTAGATGTCGGCGTCGAGCACGCCCACCGTCGCGCCCTCGGCAGCCAGCGCCAGCGCCAGGTTGACGGCGGTGGTGCTCTTGCCCACGCCGCCCTTGCCGGACGCGACCGCCACGATGTTCTTCACCCCCGGCAGCAGCTGCACGCCGCGCTGCACCGCGTGGGCGGTGATCTTGCTGGTGACGTTCACGCTGACGTTGCCCACGCCCGGGATCTGGCGCACGGTGTCGATCAGCTGGCGGCGCAGCGCCGGGATCTGGCTCTTGGCGGGGTAGCCCAGCTCGACGTCGAAGGCCACGTCGGCACCTTCGACCGACAGGTTGCGCAACTGCTTGCCGGCCACGAAGTCGCGTCCGGTGTTGGGATCGACGACGGTCTGGAGGGCGGCACGGACCGCGGCTTCGGTGATCGACATGGTGTGCGACGAGTGGGTGAGACAGGTGGGTGGGTATGGAGCCGCGGAGTTTAGCGTCGGGCCCGCCGCCGCCCCATCTGCGCCGGCATGCCCCCAGCCGGCCACCTAGAATCGGCCGCTCACGGCCTGGGCCGCACCGCTGCGGCGCTCCATCGGCGTCGCCGGCCGGCTCCCGCAGCAAGACACACGCACCATGACCCGCCAGCTCTTCGTCACCACCGCCCTGCCCTACGCGAACGGCAAGTTCCACATCGGCCACATCATGGAGTACATCCAGGCCGACGTCTGGGTGCGGTTCCAGCGCATGCAGGGCCACCAGGTGCACTTCGTCGGTGCCGACGACGCGCACGGCGCGCCGATCATGATCGCCGCCGAGAAGGCGGGCAAGACGCCGCAGCAGTTCGTGGCGGACATCGCCGCGGGCCGCAAGGAGTACCTGGACGGCTTCCACATCGGCTTCGACAACTGGCACTCGACCGACGGCATCGAGAACCACGAGCTGGCGCAGGCCATCTACCTGGGCCTGCGCAAGAACGAGCTGATCGACGTGCGCTCGATCGAGCAGTTCTACGACCCGGACAAGGGCATGTTCCTGCCCGACCGCTTCATCAAGGGCGAGTGCCCGAAGTGCGGCGCCAAGGACCAGTACGGCGACTCCTGCGAGAGCTGCGGTGCGGTGTACACGCCCACCGAGCTGAAGAACCCGTACTCGGCGCTGTCGGGTGCCACGCCGGTGCTGCGCAGCAGCGACCACTACTTCTTCAAGCTCAGCGACGCGCGCTGCGCCGACTTCCTGCAGCAGTGGACGCACGACGCCGAGCGCCTGCAGCCCGAGGTGCTCAACAAGATCAAGGAGTGGTTCACCAAGGACGAGAACGGCCAGGGCGGGCTGGGCGACTGGGACATCTCGCGTGACGCGCCCTACTTCGGCATCGAGATCCCGGACGCGCCGGGCAAGTACTTCTACGTCTGGCTGGACGCGCCGATCGGCTACTTGGCGTCGCTGAAGAACTACTTCGACAAGGGCGGCCCGCGGGCGAAGTACGGCGAGACGCGCAGCTACGATGAATTCATCGCCGACCCGGCGGTGGAGCAGTACCACTTCATCGGCAAGGACATCACCTACTTCCACACGCTGTTCTGGCCAGCGATGCTGCACTTCTCTGGCCGCAAGACGCCCAACAACGTCTTCGTGCACGGCTTCATCACGGTCAATGGCGGCGAGAAGATGAGCAAGAGCCGCGGCACCGGGATCGACCCGCTCAAGTACCTGAGCCTGGGCATGAACCCCGAGTGGCTGCGCTACTACATCGCGGCCAAGCTCAACAGCCATGTAGAAGACGTAGATTTCAACCCGGACGATTTCATCGCCCGCGTCAACTCAGACCTGGTCGGCAAGTACATCAACATCGCCTCGCGCGCCGCTGGCTTCATTGCCAGGCGCTTCGGCGGGCGGCTGTCGGGCGACCTGGGCGTGGAAGGCCGGACGCTGCTCGACACGCTGCGTGCCCACCGCGACGCGGTGACGCAGCTGTACGAATCACGCGAGTACGGCAAGGCGCTGCGCGAGATCATGGCGCTGGCCGATCGGGTCAACGAGTACGTCGACGCCAACAAGCCCTGGGAGATCGCCAAGCAGGCCGGCCAGGACGCGGTGCTGCAGGACGTGTGCTCGGTGTGCATCGAGGCCTTCCGGCTGCTGACCATCTACCTCAAGCCGGTGCTGCCAGCGCTGGCCGCGCAGGTCGAGGCCTTCCTGCAGATTGAGCCGCTGGACTTCAAGGCGGCCGACCGCGCGCTGGGGGCCCACGCCATCGGCAACTACCAGCACCTGATGCAGCGCGTCGACCCGAAGCTGCTGGAGGCGCTGTTCGAGGCGCCCTCCGCCCCGGAACCCGAGAAGGTCATCCCCGGCGGCGAGGACATCGCCCCCGAAATCAAGATCGACGACTTCGCCAAGGTCGACCTGCGCATCGCCCGGATCGTCAAGGCCGAGGCGGTGGAGGGCTCCACCAAGCTGCTGCGCCTGACGCTGGATGCCGGCGAAGGCCGCATGCGCAACGTCTTCTCGGGCATCGCCAGCGCCTACCAGCCGACCGACCTGGAGGGCAAGCTGACCGTGATGGTGGCCAATCTGGCGCCGCGCAAGATGAAGTTCGGCCTCAGCGAGGGCATGGTGCTGGCCGCCAGCCACGCCGACGAGAAGGCGAACCCCGGCATCTTCGTGCTGGAGCCCTTCCCCGGCGCGCAGCCCGGCATGCGGGTGCGCTGAAGGCGCCGAGGCGTTCCCGCTCGACGGGAGCGCCGTGCCCTCGGCCGCCCCGCGCCGAGAACGCGAAAAATCGCACACATCCAGAGCCGCACCCCCGCCACCAGGGGTGCCCATGGAGCGGGGCACGGGGTGGCCTGCTAACTTAAGGTTTTCTTAAGTTGACAAATCGCCATGCCCGCGGACCCTGCCGACGTTTTCGTGACCGTGTACCCGGGCACTTGCACGGTCGAGTACCACCCCCTCGACGTGGACCGGGACATGCCGGTGGTGCATGGCTGGTTGCGCCAGGACTATGCCCGGCACTGGGGCATGCAGGATCAGTCGCTGGCCCAGGCGCGTGCGGCCTACGAAAGGCTGGCCCGCCAGCCCGACCAGGACATTCGCATCGGCCGGCTGGGTGGCACGCTACCGCCGCTGTGCCTGCTCGAGTGCTACCACCCACTGCTGGACATGCTGGCCGAGCACTGCGACGTGCAGGCCAGCGACCGCGGCCTGCACCTGCTCGTGGCGCCGCACGAACAGCGCCCCCGCGGTATCTCCTGCGTGGCCTGGTACCTGCTGCACGCGGCGGCGGACCACCTGTTCCGGGACCCCGCGGTGCAGCGCATCCTCGTCGAGCCCGACATCCGCAACGAGGCGATGCACGTCCTGTGCGGGCAGGCCGGCTACGAAGCCGCCGAGGTGCTGCACCTGCCGGACAAGACGGCCCTCCTGCTGCAATTGACCCGCGACCGGCATGCCCGCCAGCCCGGCAGCCCTCCACCTCGCGCTGCGCCCCCCCTGACGCCAGCCCAGGTTCAACGCCACCTGATGCTGGGGCGGGTGAAACGGCGGCTGCACACGATCTTTTGATCGGCACCCAGCGGCCGGAACAGGCCCAACGCGGTCCCAACGCAGGCACAATCGGGTCTGTGACAAGGGGTAGCGCATTCAGCCATCCGCAGGTCTGGTCCATGTCCAGGCGGCGTCGGTTCATGGTGCGCGTCCACCACTGCGGCCCTCCGGCGGCAGGCAGCTCTACCGCCTGCCCTGCCCACCGGAGCCTCCATGTCCCCCACCCAGCTGCACCGTTTTCGCCCGCGTCTTGCTGACGCGCTGACCCGCTACACCCGTCCGCAGTTCCTGGCCGACCTCGGCGCCGGGCTCACCGTGGGCATCGTCGCCCTGCCCCTGGCGATGGCCTTCGCGATTGCCTCGGGCGTCAAACCCGAGGCCGGCATCTTCACGGCGATCATCGCCGGCTTCCTGATCTCCGCCCTCGGGGGCTCGCACGTGCAGATCGGCGGGCCGGCCGGGGCCTTCATCGTCATCGTCTACGGCATCGTCGAGCGCTACGGGCTGGCCAACCTGCTCATTGCCACCTCGCTGGCGGGGATCCTGCTGTTCCTGCTCGGCCTGTTCAAGCTGGGCGCGCTGGTGCGCTACATCCCGGTGTCCATCGTGATCGGCTTCACCAACGGCATCGCGGTGCTGATCGGCCTGTCGCAGGTGAAGGACTTCCTCGGCCTGCAGATCGACAAGCTGCCGGCCGACTTCTTCACCCAGATCGCCGTGCTGGCGCGCCACGTGCACACCCTCAACCTGGCTGCGGTGGTCATCGGCGCCGCCTGCCTGGCCACCGTCGTGCTGTGGCCGAAGTCCTACCGCATGGACGTGGCCCCGGTCGGGATCCGGGCGCACCTGCGGCGCTGGGCGGCGCACATGCCGGGCACCATCGTCGCCCTGGTGGGTGCGACCCTCGCCACCGTCCTGCTCGACCTGCCGGTGGAGACCATCGGCTCGCGCTTCGGCGGCATCCCGCAGAGCCTGCCGGCCTTCGAGCTGCCGGAGTTCAGCTGGGCCACGGCCAAGCAGCTGCTGATCCCCACGATCACCATCGCGCTGCTGGGGGCAATCGAGTCGCTGCTGTGCGCCCGGGTGGCCGACAACCTCACCGAGCTGCCCCGCCACGACCCCAATCAGGAGCTGATGGCGCAGGGCGTGGCCAACTTCGTGGCGCCCTTCTTCGGCGGCATCCCCGCCACCGGCACCATCGCCCGCACCGTCACCAACGTGCGCGCCGGCGCGGCCAGCCCGGTTGCCGGCATGGTGCATGCGGCCACGCTGCTGGTCATCGTGCTGGTGGCCGCGCCGCTGGCGCTGCATGTGCCGCTGGCCGCGCTGGCGGGCATCCTGATGTTCGTGGCCTGGAACATGGGCGAGTGGCGCGAGTTCGCCCGCCTCAAGCACTTCCTGCTGCCCTACCGCACGGTGATGCTGGGCACCTTCTTCCTCACCGTGGTGTTCGACCTGACCATCGCGGTGGAGGTGGGCCTGCTGCTGGCCTGCGCCTTCTTCATCTGGCGCATGAGCGCGCTGTTCACCGTCAAGCCACACTCGCAGGGCCCCCTGCCGGCAGGCGTGCAGGTGTTCGAGCTGTTCGGCTCGCTGTTCTTCGGCGCGGTGGGCAAGATCGAGGAACTGCCTGCGCGCCTCGCGCCCGACACCCGCGTGCTGGTGCTGGAGATGCACCGCATGATCTCGATGGATACTTCCGGCCTGGACGCGCTGGAACAGCTGCATCGCGTGCTGCACCGCCAGGGCATCGTGCTGCTGCTGGCCGAGGTCAACCCGCAGCCGCTGGGGCTGATCCGTCGCTCGGGCTTCGAGGCCACGCTGGGGCCGGATTGCATCGTGCCCAAGGTGGCGGATGCGGTGGGCGGCGCGGGCCCAGGCCCGTCAAGCGACGCCGACGGAACCTGGCCGCAGATCTGACGGGCCGCGTTGGCACGCTGCCGGGCTCAGGCGGTCTGCGCCAGCAGGTCCAGCAGCCGTGTTTGCACCGCCGCGGCCCTCAGCCGCTCGCCCGCAGCCACCAGGGCCTGTGCCTGCGCTTCGGAATCACCCTGGAGCTGCTGCAGCGCCTCGTACAGGCCTGCCAGCCCGACGCGGCCCGGGCCCTCGGTCGCGGCCATCCCTTGAAGCGCGGCGCACAGCCCGCCCAGGTGCTCGCGCCGGGCCTCACCGGCCATCAGCGGCGCGGCACTGACCAGCAGCGCCTCCATCCAGGCCTGGGGCGCCGCGCCGGGCGCTGGCAGCGCGGCCACCGGCACCTCGCCACGGCGGGCCAGGCGGTCACCGCGCTCGGCCTTGCTGCGCACGTCCAGCCAGAGCGCCCAGGGCTCGACCCAGCCGCGCGCGAAGGCCAGCAGCGCCGCCGGCGTGCCACTCAGCAGCTCGAACTCCAGTTCGGCGATCGGCAGCTCGCGCCCATCGGCCCGGATGACGCCCCGGTCCAGCGCCACCTCGATCTCGGCGCCATCGTGGCGCACGGTCCAGACCAGGCGCTCGAAGTCCGTCTCGTACTGCAGCTGCAGCGCCTCGACACCGCAGCCCGCCGCCGCCAGCAGCGCGGTCAGCGCCTGCCCGGCCGGGCTGTCGGCATGGCGGGCCAGGTCGAGGGCGGGCGCCTGCGCACCGCCCGGGTCCGCCACGGTGGCGTTGTGCTCCAGGCGCTGCATCACGCCATCGCCGCGGCCCTTGAGCGTCTGCACCCACTGCCCGCCCTCGCGGCGCAGCCGCAGCGCAAAGCCGGCGCGGCCGAGCAGGCGATCCGGGTGGTCGAAGTAGCGCGCCCGCATCGCCACGCAGCCAGCGCCCCGTGCCTGCAGCCAGTGCGCCAACGCGGGCAGCGCCGCCGGCGCCACCTGGAACTTGAGTTCGATCTCGTGCATGGCGGCGATTGTGCCGGCCCCGCACACGCCCTGCGCCACCGTAAAATGGCGAGCTGTCCTGCGCCGCGCAGGCCCCGAATCCTCCCGCAACCCGTTCAGGCCCGCACCATGCCGCTCTTCTGGAAGCCCTACCTATCCGAGACCACGCAGTTCATCGAGGAGCTCAAGCGCAAGGACCCGACGCTGGAGGCCCGCCAGCGCGAAGGCCGTGCCCTGCTGTGGGACCGTGAGCAGGACCGCAGCGCCCAGGCCGACTACGACGAGGCGGTCGTCGCCCAGCAGCCCTACGTCTACCAGACCAAGGCCTGACCCCCTGATCTGCCCGGATGGCGGCTGCCCCCGACAGCCCGCCGGCGGTGCCGGTGGCGCCCGATGGCCTGCCCGAGGTGGTTGACCACGTCGCGGTGGCGCGCCTGTACGGCGAGCCGCTGTTCGCGCTGCCCACCGACCTGTACATCCCGCCCGATGCGCTGGAAGTCTTCCTGGAGGCCTTCCAGGGGCCGCTGGACCTGCTGCTCTACCTGATCCGCAAGCAGAACTTCAACATCCTCGACATCCCGATGGCGGATGTCACCCGGCAGTACCTCGACTACGTCGAGCAGATCCGGCGCAGCAACCTCGAACTCGCTGCCGAGTACCTGCTGATGGCGGCGATGCTCATCGAGATCAAGTCGCGCATGCTGCTGCCCGCGCGCAAGAGCGACGAGGGTCGGGAGGCCGAGGACCCGCGTGCCGAGCTGGTGCGCCGGCTGCTGGAGTACGAACGCATCAAGCTGGCCGCCGCGCAGCTCGACGCGCTGCCCGTACTGGGGCGCGACTTCCTGCGCGTGCAGGTGACGATGGAGCAGGCGCTGGAGCCGCGCTTCCCGGACGTCCACCTGGCCGATCTGCAGGAGGCCTGGGCCGAGGTGCTCAAGCGCGCCAGGCTGACCCAGCACCACCGCATCTCGCGCGAGCAGCTCTCCGTGCGCGAGCACATGAGCATCCTGCTGCGCACGCTGCACGGCCGGCGCTTCGTGGAGTTCCAGGAGCTGTTCGAGCCCGAGCGCGGCGCCCAGGTGTTGGTGGTCACTTTCATCGCCATGCTTGAACTCGCTCGCGAGCGCCTGCTGGAGATCACCCAGGCCGAGGCCTTCGCGCCGATCTACGTGCGCCTGGCGTACCAGCCCGCTTGATCCAACCGCCCTCGCCGACCACCGGAGCCTGTCCACCCGAGCCCGCCCGGCTCCGTACACTCGCCGCCATTCCCCCTGTGGAGCCCCGCATGAGCCAGAGCACGAGCCTGCACCAGGCCGGCATCCTCGACCCGGTCCCCGCGCACGCGCGCTACCTCAGCTTCGAGCTTCACCCCGGCGTGGACCCGCGCGCCGCGCTCACGCAGTTGGCCGGCCAGGCCGACGGGCGCGACACCGTCGTCGGCCTGGGTGCCGGCCTGATCGCAACGCTGGGTGCGGCGGTTCCGGGCCTGCGCCCCTTCACCGCGCCGGCCGGCGCCCGCGTCGAGCTGCCCGCCAGCCCGGCGGCGCTGTGGCTCTGGCTGCGCGGCGGCGAGCCCGGTGAGCTGCTGCTGCGCGGGCGCGCCTGGCAGGCCCGGCTGGCAATGGCCTTCGAGCCCCGACACGAGCTGGCTGCCTTCTGCCACCAGGGCGGACGCGACCTCACCGGCTACGAGGACGGCACCGAAAACCCGAGCGGCGACGCCGCACCCGCCACCGCCTTCGTGCAGGGCGCGGGGCCGGGGCTGGACGGCGCCAGCTTCGTGGCCGTGCAGCAATGGCTGCACTCGATGGCGCGCTTCGACGCGATGTCCGCCGCCGAGCAGGACCACGCCATCGGCCGGCGTCGCAGCGACAACGAGGAGCTCGACGACGTCCCGCCCAGCGCCCACGTGCAGCGCACCGCCCAGGAGAGCTTCGACCCCGAGGCCTTCGTGCTGCGCCGCTCGATGCCCTGGGCCGAGGGCGCCGCCTGCGGCCTGCTCTTCGCCGCCTTTGCCGCCCGGCTGGATGCCTTCGAGGCCCAGCTCGCGCGCATGGCCGGTGCCGAGGACGGCATCGTCGACGCCCTGTTCCAGTTCACCCGGCCCGTCGGCGGCGCCACCTTCTGGTGCCCACCCATGCGCCCCGAAGGGGGCCTGGACCTGCGCGCCGTCAGGCTCACCGCCTGACCCTGCGCGCCGCAGAGCGTCGCCTGCGCGCGACAGTGCCGCCACCCCTGGCGCACCGCGGCACGGCCCCTCGCGAGCCAGGACCACCCCTTGACGCGCCCGGGGTGACGGGAAGTTGCAATTTATCGTTTCAGGACATGCCTCCATGCACGGTGGGCAGGGGGCCGCGCGGCTATCCTCGCTCGGTTTGCCGCTGACCCACCCCGCTGCCCCTGCTGCCAACGGATGGCGCGCGGTCCTGAATGGGGCCTGCGATGCGGCGTGAAGTCAAAGAGCCCCACGGGGGCACGGGCGTGTGCGGGCACGTCCGGCGATCGCCATCACCTGCTACTGGCAGAGAAGACAAACATGACCGTTGTGACTCGACTCGGCGCTTCCTGCCGGTCCACCGGTGCCGGCCGACCGATGGCGGTGCCTGGCCTGGGTGGCCGGCCGTTGCCGGCCTGGTTGCTCCTGATGGTGATGCACCTCACCGCGGGCGCGACGGCCCAGGCGGCCGACGACTACCTGTACACCGTCCAGACGGGCGACAACCCCTGGAACCTGTCCGAGCGCTTCCTGCTGGACATGAGCTACTGGCCGCGCCTGGTGGCGCACAACCACATCGCCGACGACCGGCGCCTGCCGCCGGGCAGCACGCTGCGCATCCCGCGCCCCTGGCTGCGGCTGAGCAGCAGCACGGTGCAGATCAGCGCGCTGACCGGCGAGGTGCAGGTGGACCTGGGCCAGGGCCTGGGCTGGCAGGCGGCCACCGCCGGTACCCGGCTGAGCGCCGGGGCCCGGCTGAAAACAGAGGCCCAGGCCAGCGCGGCACTGCAGCTGTCCGACGGCTCGCAGGTGCTGGTGCGCAGTGACACCGAGTTGCGCCTGGCCCAGGCCGGCACGGTGGGCAACGGCGCGCTGATGCTGCGCATCGAACTGCAACGCGGCCGGCTGGAGAACGCCGTGCATCCCCTGCGCGCCAAAGGCGGGCGCTTCGAGATCCAGACCCCATCGGCCATCACGGCCGTGCGCGGCACCGACTTCCGCATCTCCGCCGACGCCCACAGCACCCGCAGCGAGGTGCTCGATGGCGCCGTCGAGCTGGGCAACCCGCGCGGCAAGGTCCGGCTGGAGCGCGCCACCGGGTCGATGGCCACGGTCCAGGCGCCCCCGCTGCGGCCCCGCCCCCTGCTGGGTGCCCCCCGCCTTGGCGGGATCCCCACGCGCTGGGAACAGGCCGCGGCAACGCTCAACTGGCCCGCACTGCCCGGAGCGCAGGCCTACCGCGTACAACTCGCGACACTGGATGGCGAGGGCCGCGAGGACGGCACCACGCTGGCCGACCGCGTCAGCACCACGCCCAGCCAGGCACTGCCGCCCCTGCGTGACGGGCGCTACCGGCTGCGCGTGCGCGCCATCGACGCCCAGGGCCTGGAAGGCCTGCAGGCCGACACCACCCTGCTGCTCGACACCCAGCCCGCCCCCCCCGAGCCCCAGGCACCGCGCAGCCTGGCGCCGGTCACGCGCCAGTCCGGCACGCTGCGCTGGCGCCCGGCCGCAGGGGCCGTCGAGGCCGGCGCCGCGCCTGCTCCGATGCAGTACCGCGTGCAGATCGCCGGTCCGGCGGGCTTTGCCGCTCCGCTGGCCGACCTGACGGCCGCCGGCCTGGCCTGCGCCCTGCCCGACCTGATGCCCGGGCGCTACCAGTGGCGCATCGCCAGCCTCGCCGGTGACGACCAAGGCCCCTGGAGCGCCGTGCAGCCGCTGGAACTGGCCGCGGGCGCGCCCGACCTGGTGGGCATCGACATCGACCGCCAGCTCCGGCTGCACTGGCGCAGCGAGGAGCGCGCCCCGGTGCGCCTGCAGGTGGCGCGCGACGCCGCCTTCACCCAGCTGCTGCTGGACGAGCCCCGGCATGGCCAGACGGCCGCCCTCCCGCTCCCCGCCGCCGGCACCTACCACCTGCGCGTGGGCTCCTGGCCAGTGGCGGGCCGACCAGTGGCCTGGGGCCCGGCCCACCACGTCGAGGTGGGCCGCTGGCGCCTGGGCGACCGCATCGAGGACCTGACCGTCCGCACCGACCTGAACAGCCTGCCGCCCACCGGGGCCGGCCCGGCGCCGGCCTGCGCCCGCTTCGCGCCGCCGCGATGAAGTGGATTCAGCGCCTGGGCCTGTGGAGCGTGCGCCACCCCTGGTGGGTGGCCGTCGCCTCGATCGCCCTGCTGCTGGGCCCGGCAAGCCCGCTGCTCGAGCGGCTGGACCGCCTCGCCTGGGACCTGACGGCACGTGCCACCCAGGGCGTGCGCGACCGCAGCGTGGTGGCCGACGAACAGCTCATCGTCACCATCGACGAAGCCAGCCTGCAGGCCCTCGGCCGCTGGCCCTGGCCCCGCGCACTGCATGCCGAGCTGATCGACCGCCTCGCCGCCAGCGGCGCGCGGGCGATCGGCTATGACATCCTGTTCAGCGATGCCGGTGCGCTCGCCGATGACCGGCGCCTGGCCGAGGCGATCCGCCACAGCGGCCGGGTCGTGCTGCCGGTGGCTCCCTTCGAGCCGCTGGCCGGCCGCGGCCTGCGTGCCGGGTTGCCCCTGCCCGAGCTGCAGGCCGGTGCCGGCGGGCTCGGCCACGTCGACACGGAGATCGATGGCGACGGCCTGGTGCGCCGCCTGCACCTGCAGGCCGGCCTGGGCGAGCGCTGCTGGGAAACCTTCGCCCTGGCCGTGTGGCGCGTCGCCGACCCCGGCGCGGCCGGCCAGGTCCACGGCCCGGATCCGCTGACCCGCCCGAACACCCTCACCAGCCCCTGCACCCGGTCCGGCGGCAACCCCACCGCCTGGAGCCGGCACCAGGAACGCCTGCAGCCGCTGCACCAGGTCGAGGTGCCGCGGCTGTCGGCGCTGCAGCTGCTGCGCGACCCCCTGGCCGCCACGGCGGTGTCCGGCCGCATCATCTGGGTGGGCGTCACCGCACACGGGCTGGACCAGCCGGTGACCAGCCCCGCCGCGGCCCCCGGCACCGCCTGGAGCGGCGTGCAGTGGCAGGCCCAGCTGCTGCACGCGCTGCAGCACCGCCAGCTGATCGTGCCGGCGGACGAGTCCGTCGTGGCAGCGGCCAACCTGCTGCCGATGCTGCTGCTGGCCCTGCTGCTGCAGTGGCGCCGCAGCCACCTGCGCGGGCGGCGCCTGCTGCTGGCCCTGCCCCTGCCCTGGCTGGGCAGCGCCGCGCTGCTGGTGGGCACCCAGGTGTGGCTGCCCGCCATGGCGCTGACGGCCGGGCTGGTGATCGCCTTCACGCTCACGCGGGCCGCCGAGCTGCAGGGCGCGCGCGACGACCTCGCCCACGCCCAGGGCCAGGCCGACGCAACGCTGCGCGCCATCACCGACAGCGTGCTGTCGATCGACGCCCAGCTGCGCGTGCGCTACCTCAACCCCAGCGCGGAACGGCTGGTGGGCGACACCCTGGCGAGGGTGCAGGGACTGCACGTCAGCACCCTGCTGCACCTGACCCCGCGCGACGCACAGGTGCTCGAAGCCGCGCTGGGCGCCTGCCTGGAGGACCGCGAGGTCGTGCAGCTGCAGCAGCCGCTGCGCCTGGACACCCCGCCGCAGCCCCGCCTCGTGCGCCTGATTGCCAGCCCGGTGCGCCCGGCCCACCTCGGCAGCCGCGGCCGCGAGCGTGGCAAGGAACGCGGCCGCGATCCCGCGCGCAGCGCCAAGGGCGGGGCCCCGCACCGCCGCGTCAGCGCCCAGCCCGAGGTGGTGCTGGCGCTCAGCGACGTCACCGTCGAGGTCCAGGCCGGCGAACAGCTGCGCCACGAGGCCACGCACGACAAGCTCACCGGCCTGCCCAACCGCACCCTGCTGACCGACCGCCTGCAGCATGCACTCACCGGCGTGGCACGCAGCCAGCGCACGCTGGCCGTGCTCTTCGTCGACCTCGACCGCTTCAAGCGCATCAACGACAGCCTCGGCCACCGCCAGGGCGATGCCGTGCTGCAGGAGGTGGCGCGCCGCCTGGTCGCCTGCAGCCGGGCGCACGACACCGTGGCGCGCTGGGGTGGCGACGAATTCGTCGTGCTGCTGGAGGACGTGCCCTCACGCGAGGTGGCCGCCGCCCTGGCCGGCCAGCTGATCGACGCCGTGGCGGCCGAATTCCAGCTCGACGGCATCGAGGTCGAATGCGGCTGCTGCGTCGGCATCGCGCTGGCGCCGCAGGACGGCAAGGACGCCGACACCCTGCTCGCCCTGGCCGACACCGCCATGTACCGCGGCAAGGCGCACGGCGGCAAGCGCTTCGAGTTCTACGCCAGCGAGATGCCCGCCTGGACACGCGAGTGGCTGGCGATCGAGACCCGCCTGCGCCACGGGCTGGAGGGCGGCGACTTCGTGCTGCACTACCAGCCCCAGGTCAACCTGATCGACGGCAGCCCGGTGGGCCTCGAAGCCCTGCTGCGCTGGCGCCAGCCCGACGGCGAACTCTGGTCGCCCGGGCGCTTCATCAACGTCACGGAGGAAACCGGGCTGATCCTGAGCATCGGCGCCTGGGTGATCCGCGAGGCCACCCGCCAGATGGCCGCCTGGCGCGACGCCGGCGTGCCGCTCGTGCCCGTGTCGGTGAACGTCTCGGCCCGCCAATGCCTGGACCGCCACCTCGTGAAAGTGGTGGCTGACGCCCTGGCCGACGCCGACATCCCGGCGCACCTGCTCAAGATCGAGGTCACCGAGAGCACCGCGATGGCCGACCTCGGCCAGCTCAAGGCCCTGCTCACCGAGCTGCGCCAGCTCGGCGTCGCCGTGGCGATGGACGACTTCGGCACCGGCTACTCCTCGCTGGCGCACCTCAAGCGCTTCCCGGTCGACCAGATCAAGATCGACCCCAGCTTCATCCACGACATCACCACCGACGCCAACGGCGCGGCCATCGTGCGCGCCACCATCGCCCTGGCCCACGGCCTGGGCGTGCCCGTGGTGGCCGAGGGCGTGGAGAACGCCGAGCAGATGCGCTTCCTCACCGAGCACCACTGCGACATCGCCCAGGGCTATCTCTATGCCTACCCGCTGGCCTGCGACGACGTGGCCCGCTACCTGCATGGCAACCGCCCGAACCCCCACGGGCACGACGCCTTTGCGCACACCATGCCGCTGACCACGCTGTAGCAGCAAGGTCGCGGGGCCACATTCGCCCGCACCCCGGGCCTCTCCCACGAGGGGAGAGGGGGAGAGGGGAGAGAGGGGTTGGGGAACTACATCAGCAGATGCTCGCCCGCGTTCTCGCCGCCGAGGATCACGTAGTTCACCCGCCGCAGGTCGCTCAGCAACCGCCCGCCCGCGTAGCTGATCGAACTCTGCAGGTCCTCGCGCATCTCGCGCAGCGTCTCGGCCAGCGTCCCCTTGATCGGCTCCAGGATGCGCTTGCCCTCCACGTGCTTGTACTCGCCCTTGTTGAAGTCGCTGGCCGAGCCGTAGTACTCCTTGAAGAGCTGGCCGTCGACCTCCACCGTACGCCCGGGCGACTCCTCGTGCCCCGCGAACAGCGAGCCGATCATCACCATCGCCGCGCCGAAGCGCACGCTCTTGGCGATGTCGCCATGGTGGCGGATGCCACCGTCCGCAATGATCGGCTTGGTCGCCACCCGCGCGCACCACTTCAGCGCCGAGAGCTGCCAGCCCCCCGTGCCAAAGCCCGTCTTCAGCCGCGTGATGCAGACCTTGCCCGGCCCGATGCCCACCTTGGTCGCATCCGCGCCCCAGTTCTCCAGGTCGATCACCGCCTCGGGTGTGCCCACGTTGCCGGCGATCACGAAGGCCTGCGGCAGCTTCGCCTTGATGTGCTCGATCGTGCGCCGCACGCTGTCGGCGTGGCCGTGCGCGATGTCGATCGTGATGTAGTCCGCCCCCACGCCCTCGGCCGCCAGCCGGTCGATCACCGCCAGGTCCTGCGCCTTCACCCCCGAGCTGATCGACACATACAGCCCCTGCTCGCGCATCGAGCGGGCGAAGACCACGCTGTCCAGGTCGAAGCGGTGCATCACGTAGAAGTAACCGTTCGCCGCCAGCCAGGCCGCCACCGGCTCATCGACCACCGTGCGCATGTTCGCCGGCACCACCGGCAGCTGGAAGCACCGCCCGCCGAACTCCACCGAAGGGTCGCACTCGGCGCGGCTGTCCACGCGGCAGCGCCGCGGCAGCAGCAGCACGTTGTCGTAATCAAAGATGTCCATCGGGCAGGCTCCAGGTGTGTCTCAACACCGTTTCAAGGCGGACGCCCCCATGGCGTCGGCGCAGTCTACGCCGCCGTTCATCCCCGGACCGGCGCGCCGATACTGAACGCCATGAAGCTTCCCCTTCCCGAAACAACCCGCACCGGACCCACCGGCACGGGACGCCATTCGGTTCTGTCCGGCAGAGCCGGGCGCGTTGCCGGGCTGGCCTGCGCCCTCGCAGTCTGGAGCGGCACGGCCTGGCCGCTCGCCCCTGCCCCGCCCGCTGTTGATTGCCGCGCCCTCTCCCCCTGGCCCACCTTGCCGGCCGCCACGGCCACGGGGCGCCACCCGGTCATCGACGTGACGCGGTATGGTGCGCGACCGGACGACGACCAGCCGGACGACGCCGGCGTGGAGCGCGCGCTGCAGGCCGCCCAGCCGGGCGACTGGATCGTTTTCCCACCCGGGCGCTATCTCCAGAAGCGCAGTTGGTTGTTCACCGTGCCCGGCGTCACGCTATGGGGCCCCGGCGCGCGGGTGCATGCACTCGACCCTGCTGACCAGACCTTTGGCCTGCGAGCCGACGGCCTGCGCATGTTCGGCTTCACGCTGACGGCGGCCACGGACCATCGCCGCACCCAGCTGAACAATGAGCGTGTCACGATTGCGCCGGGCCGGGCCCCGACGCGGGCATCGCCCCCCGTGCGCCATGTGCTGGTGCGGGGCATCACGATCGAGCCCGAGGCGGGTGCCCCCTTCGCCGCTTCGGCGGCGGGCATCTTCGTCTACCACGCCAGCCACTTCACGATCGCTGAGAACCACATCCGCGCGACACTGGCAGACGGCATCCACATCACCGACGGCTCACGCGTGGGCCGCGTGATCGGCAACCAGGTGTCGCAAACCGGCGACGATGCGATTGCCACCGTGACCTACCTGGGCGACGAGGGCCTCGCGCGGCTGCGCAAGGGGCTCGAAGCCGACCCGGAACGACAGGTCCGGGACATCCTGATCGAGGCCAACACCGTGGGCGGCAACGCCTGGGGCCGCGGCATCGGCGTGATCGGCAGTGAGCGAATCACCGTGCGGGGCAACCTGATCCGTGGCGTCGAACTGGCGGCCGGCATCATCGTCGCGCAGGAGGGCGTGTACAAGACGCCCGGCGCCCGGGACGTGCTGATCGAAGGCAACCAGATCCGGGACATCCAGGTGGCCGGGCAAGCGGCCGACCCAGCCAGGCGCCGGGCCCGAACCGGGCATGCCGGCATCGAGATCCACGCCTACGCCAACCCGCCGGGGGACGCCGCCGACCCCTTCGTCGCGGAACGACTCAGGGTGCGCAATGTCCTGGTGCGCAACAACCAGATCGACAACACCGGTGCCGGTGGCATCCGCGTGGGCGCCCAGAGCGCCCCTGGCCTGATCGAACGCATCCGCCTGGAAAACAACACCCTGCGCCGCACGAGCGGCGACCCCGTCCAACTGCACGCGCCCGACAGCGTCACGCGCTCCTGCGCAAACGGGATGAACGGGACGGCCGGGGCAAATGGCGCCAGCGCCAGCACCGGCTGTCCGCCCGCCGAGGTTGACGAAGTGCCCGCGGGCGCTCGTGTGGACTGCACGACCTTGCCCTGATCTCGCCGGGAGCCCGTCCTCAACCACCGAGTTTGAGGACCCTTCGTGTCACGCAGCCTGTTTTTGCAGGACAGGGCGGCGAGCGAAGACCCCCTGGACCAACGGCTTTTCTACAAAGCGGTGCAGCAGCAAACCGGCCAGCACGCAGATTTCCACGATCAGCACAAAGGCGACCCAGGCGCTGGCCTCCGTTTTCGGCAACAGGCGCACCGCGATCTTGCACAGGGCGGAAACCAGCGGATAGTGGATCAGGTACAGCGCGTAGGAGGCATCGCCCAGGCCGCCATATCGCCACTGCGGCAATTCGCGCGGGTGTGCCCGCTCCCAGGCGGTGAGCCCGACGATGAGCAGGAAACTCGCCGCGCCATAACCAATGTCAAACAGCGGTTGCCCCTCACCTGGCACCACCACCACGGCCCAGGCTGCCACGCCGCAAAAGGCCAGGGTGCCGGCCAGCACCACGGCGCCCGGCTGGGGAACCACCCATTTGCTGCGCACCAACGCCGCCGCCGCCACACCGAACAGGAAGAGAAAGATCAGGTGATGGGTGAAGAAGCGGCGCGGAAACTCGTAGGGATCGGCAAAGAACTGCAGGAAGTAATTGGCCGCAAACAGCGCCGCGACCAGCCAGAACAGGCGCCGGTACAGGATGGCGGCCCCGAAGGCGAGGTAGAACACCATTTCGTACTGCAGGGTCCAGGCCACATCCAGCACCGGCGCACCGGTGCGACCGACCACCAGTTTGTCCTGCGGCAGCAGCAGGATGGATTTCAGGATGACCAGCGGATCATGCGGCACGGTATCTCGCAGCGAAGGTATCGCCAGCGCGGAACCGAACACGGCCAGGAACACGAAGAGATAGATGGGATAGATCCGCTTGATCCGCTTGCGCAAATAGGGCATGAAGCGGTCGGGACGGCCCAGATCGGCATGGTGGACATGGCTGATGATGAACCCGCTCAGCACGAAGAAGAAAGCCACGCCGGCCCGCCCTCCGAACGAGAAGATGCGATCAATCGTTTCGGCAACCTCACCAAAGTACTTGTCCTTGGACAGCGTGATGCCGACGTGGAACAGCACCACGAGCAGCGCCGCAATCCCCCGGCTGGCCTGGATCGTCTGGAACATCGTCCTTCACCCTTGTTTTCGTGCTGATTTGCTGTGCCAATTCGCCGCGCCGATCCCCCCGGCCAGATTTCTCCAGCCGGGGGTCTTTCGGCCATCAGGCGTGCGCGGCCAGCAGCTGCCAGGTCTGGCGCGCGGCCTCGTCCCAGGAGAAGCGGCGCGAGCGCGCCAGGCCGGCCTGCGCGGCCTGGGCCAGCCAGGCCTCGTCGTCCAGGCAGCGCAGCAGCGCGGCGGCCAGCTCGTCGCGCGAGTGCGGGTCGACCAGGTGGCCGGCGTCGCCGATCACCTCGGGCAGCGAGGAGACGTTGGAGGTCACCACCGGGGTGGCGCAGGACATGGCCTCCAGCACCGGCAGGCCGAAGCCCTCGTAGAGCGACGGGTAGACGAAGGCCTGCGCGGCCGAGTACATCGCCGGCAGGTCCTCGTCCTTCAGGTAGCCGGTGAAGAGCACGCGCTCGGGGACGGCCTCCACCCCCAGGTTGCGGAACACCGCCGGGTCGCCCTGCTTGCCCACCAGCACGAGCAGCGCGTCCTGCCGGCGCCCGCTGCCGATGGCCTGCCAGGCCGCCAGCAGCGCCGCCAGGTTCTTGCGCGGCTCCAGCGAGCCGAGGCTGAGGACGATGCGCTGGCCGTCGGCGATGCCCAGGCGGCGGCGCAACTGCGTCACGGTGCCGGCATCGGCGCGGCGGAAGCGCGCATCCGCGCCTTCGAGGATGACGCTGACGCGCGCCGGGTCCATCTTCACGTGCTGCAGCAGGCGCTGCTTCGTGAACTCCGAGACCGCGATGACCTGCTCGGCCGCCGCCGCCACCGAGGCGATGCAGTGCCGGTACCAGGCCGCGAAGGCGCCGGAGTACGAGCCGGGGTGGTCGAAGGTGCCCATGTCGTGGATGGTCACCACCTGCCGGCCCAGCCCCACGGGGCCGGTCTGGCAGGGGTTCCACAGCAGGCTGCCGCGGGCCTGGCTGCGCAGCGGCAGCTGCTCCCAGAGGTGGCCCTTGGCGCCCTTGGCCCAGGGCGGCGCTTCGACGAGGCGGTGGCTGGCCGCGGGCAGGCGGGCGACGATCTCGCGCGCATAGCGCTGGATGCCCGTGACCGGGTGCAGCAGGTAGCGCGCGTTGATCGAGACAGGGGCAGCGGTCATCGCGCTCTCGCTCAGGTGTTGACGTACCAGCTGTGGGCGTAGCCCAGCGAGTCGCGGATGCTGTGCTGCGGCTTCCAGCCGTAGCGGCTTTGCAGGCGGTGGCTGTCGGCCTGCAGGTTCTGGCGCTCGACCTTGCGGATCAGCCGCTCGGCGGGCTGCAGCTGGATCGGCGAGCCGTGGATCTCGCTCAGGAAGGCGGCGATCTCCACCACGTCGTAGGCCTCGCCGGTGCCGATGTTGCAGGTGTCGATCGGGCCGGCATTGCCGTCGAGCATGGCCAGCACGCCGGTGGCCATGTCGCGCACGTCGATGTAGTCGCGCTTCGGGCTGGTGTTGCCGATCTCGATGGTGTTCGAGTGGCGGATGCGCTGCAGGATGTCGGGCACCAGGTGCGGGTTGGTCTCGCGCCCGCCCACGGCGTTGAAGAAGCGGCCCACCGACACCTTGATGTCGCTGCGCCGCGCCAGGATGGCGGCCTGCTCCTCGTTGGCCGACTTGGTCATGCCGTACACGTCCATCGGCGCGCGGCCCACGGTCTCGTCGATCGCGCCGGCGCAGTCCGGGTAGACGGCGGCGGTGGAGGCGGTGAACAGGCGCTGCACGGTGGCGCTGGCCTGCGCGGCGTCAAAGATGTTCTGCGTGCCTTCCACGTTGGTGCGGCAGGCCAGGTCCGGGTGCTGGTTGCAGTAGGGAATGAAGTGGATCGCCGCCAGGTGCACCACGGTGTCGAAGCCGCCCACCTGGAAGGCCTCGAACACGCCCGGGCGGTCGGCCAGGTCCATCTGCAGGAAGCGCGCCGCGGCGGGCACATGCTCGCGCCGGCCGAAGGAGAGGTTGTCCAGCACGGTCAGCTCGCAGCCGCGCGCCAGGAGCAGGTCGGCGACGTGGCTGCCGATGAAACCGGCGCCGCCGGTGAGCAGGACTTTCTTCATGGTCGTCGTCATCTCTTCGTTTCCTCTGATGAGTTGGATGAAATCTGGAAGGCGCCAGGTCCGGCGCCGGCAAGGGAGCCGGGTCAGGCCTGCTGCGGTTGCACGCTGCCCGCGGCCTGGGCCGGGGGCGTGCGCCCGGGGCGCAGGAAGGCCAGCAGCCGGGTGGTCACCGGCTCCCAGCCAAACTCGTCGCGGGCGCGCTGCAGCGCGCCCTCGCCCAGCTCGGCCCAGGCCTGCGGCTCGTTGGCAAACTGCTCCAGCGCCTCGACCAGCGCCTCGCGGGTGGCGGGCACGGAGCGGCCGACCTGGTAGTCCTGCACCACGAAGCGGGTGCCGTTGTCGGGGTAGTCCAGCGTCAGCGTGGGCGTGCCCACGCAGGCGGCCTCGGCCACCACGCGCGGGAAGCCCTCGCGCCGCGAGGGCAGCACCAGCAGGGCCGAGCGCTGCAGCAGCTGCCACTTCTCCTCGTCGGAGACGCGGCCGGTGAGCCGGATCGACGGGTCGGTGAAGTCGCGCTTGAGCCCGTCCAGCTCCGGCCCGCCGCCGGCGATCACCAGGCGGTAGCCGCGCGAGGGCAGCGTCGAGCGCTGGAAGGCCTCGGCCAGCAGGCGCGGGTTCTTGTGCTCGGTCAGCCGGCCGAAGAACATCAGCTGCTTGGCGTCCTTCACGTCCGTCCCGAAGGGCGGCTGGGGTGCGGCCGCCAGGTCCACGCCGCTCACGGCCACGTGGGCGCGCTCCGGGCGCGTTCCGTGCACCCGCTGCATGTGGCGCACGATCTCGGGGCTCACGCCCAGCAGCCGCACGTTCGGCAGCCCCGCCAGGCGCTGGTAGATCCAGTGCCAGAAGCGACCCGAGCGGGTCTCGCACACATCCACCACCGCACGGCCGCGCAGGCGGCGGCCCAACACCAGCGGCGGCAGGATCGGCCAGATGTTGAACACCACCGCGTCGCAGGCGTCCAGCTCGGCGCGGCGCTGCCACAGCGCCCAGGTGAAGGCAAGGATGCCCTGCGGGTGGCGGCGCAGCGTCGGGTGCTTGTAGCCCGCGCAGTCGGCGATGCGGTGCACCCGCATGCCGCCGCGCACTTCGCTCTTCGGGCTGTCCAGGTCGTGGCGGATGGTGTAGAGGTCCACCTCCACGCCACGCTTGACCAGCTCGGCGCCCAGCTCCTCGAAACGGACTTCCTGCCCGCCCACGCTGGGGGCGAACAGCTCGGTGACAAACGCGATCTTCATGGTCTGTAGCCCGTGGTCAATGGTCGTTCAAGATGACGCCGACGACGTCGACCCGCACCTTGTTCAGCCAGGCGTTGAGCTGCTGCAGCGGCTGCACCGCGCTGCGGTTCTTGCGGCCCACCAGCACGGCCTGGCCGCAGGCGGCGGCAATCACGCGGGCATCGGCACCACCCGCTGCGGCGGGGGTGTCGACGATCACGCGGTCGAAGTTGCGCTGCAGGTTCTCCAGCAGGCGGGCAAACAGCGGGCGCTCCAGCAGCTCCAGGGGGTTGGGCGGCGGCGTGCCGGCCTGCAGCACGTAGAGCTTGGGCATCTGCGCCGAGCGGTCAAAGGGCCGCGCGATCGGCACGCCGCAGAGCAGCGTGCTCAGGCTGGGCCGCTCGGGCACGCCCAGCAGCTTGTGGAGGCCGGGCTCGCGCAGGTTGGCATCCACCAGCACGGTGCGCTCGCCCAGCTGGCAGAAGGCCATCGCCAGGTTGGCGGCCACGAAGCTGCGGCCATCGCCGCCCTCGGCGCTGAGCACCGCCAGCGGGCGACGCTCGGTGACGTCCTGCGCCGCAACGATCTGCGAGCGCAGGTCGCGGAAGGCCTCGGCCTGCGCGCCGTAGGGGTCGCTGGCCACCACCAGCTCGCTGGCCTGCAGGATGCCGGGCTCGCGCGGGTAGGGGTAGCTGAACTGCTGCGACAGCGCCCAGAGCACGTCCTTGCGCGACACCAGCGCCAGCGCCACCGCGGCCTCGCCAAAGCGCAGACCCATGCGCTTTTGCACCACCAGGATGTGCTCCACGTCGGACTCGCTCAGCGGCCGCACGCTGCGGATGATCTCGCCGATCGGGCGGGCCACGTCGGTCGGTTCGGCCAGTTCGGCCGGCGCGGGGATCCCGGTGGGCGCGCGCAGATCGGCGGGCTCGGGCGGCTCCAGGCTGCTCAGGGGGAGGTCACGTTTCATCGGTTGGTCCTTCATGGGGCGGCCTCGCGCAGTTCAGACGGCGAGGCGCTGTCCCAGCGCGGAAAAGGCCTGGGCGGTGGCGTCCCAGCTGAGGAGGCGGGCGCGCTCGTGCCCAGCGGCACGCAGCTCGTGGGCCAGGTGGCTGGAGCCGAGCAGGCGCTGCAACTGCGCCGCCAGCGTGGCCGGATCGGCCGGGTCGAAATAGAGCGAGGCGTCCGCGCAGACCTCCGGCAGGGCGCCCTGCTGGGCAGCCAGGGTGGGGCAGCCGCAGTTCATCGCCTCCAGCACCGCGATGCCGCTGGCGGCACAGGTGGACGGATCGACGAAACAGGCGGCCCCTTCAAAGAGCGCGCGCCACTGCGCCGGGCTCACCGCCCCGGTGCGACGCAGGCGCGCATGCACATCGACACCCTTCGCGGCGGGCGCCTCGCCCTCGCGCACGGCGGCCACCAGCAGCACGTGCGGGTCGGCCAGGCGCTCCAGCGCCTGCAGCGCGCTCGCCAGGTGGCGGCTCGGACGGGCGCTGTCAGCCACCAGCCAGTAGCGCCGACCGCGCAGGTCCAGGCGGTCGAACACCGAGCGGTCGGCCCGCTCGCGCAGGATGTGGTCGCCCGCGGGCGGCAGCACCTCGATGCCCCGGGGCCGCTGGCCAAAATGGCGCGTCACTTCATCGGCGCCAAAGCGCGAGAGCGTGGCCACGCAGGCGGAGCGCTGCATCACCGCGGCGGTCATCATGCGCCGGCCCAGGCGGGCCGCGGTGCCGTACTCCTCGGGGCAGGTGACCACTGCCGCGGCGTCGGGCAGCAGCACCAGCTGGCGGTGCCGCACCATCGGCGCGGTGCCACCCAGGTTGATCAGCCAGCCAGCGCCGGCCAGCCGGGGCAGGTCGAGCTGCTCCCAGAGCACGCCCAGGCGCGCACCGGCTTCATCCACCGGCAGGCCCGGGGGCACCGCGGCATGCAGCTCGGCACGGCGAGGCACCACCACGCGCGCACCCGCCAGCTCGCCGCGCCGGCCCAGCGCGGCCAGCAGCTCCAGCGCAAAGCGGTCGGCCTCGGTGGTGGCGTGGGTGAGGAAACTGCCGTTGATCAGCATGGCGTTGCCCCTGCCTCAGGCCGGTACGGGTTGGCCCGAGGCCCGCCGATGCAGGCGCGCCAGCCGCAATGCCATGGGCGCAGGCAAGCCGCACACGGCCAATACCCAGCCGGTCAGCAGCAGCTTGCGCCACACGGACGACACCGGCCAGGCCCAGATTGACCGCAGGATGAAGGGCAACCTGGCTTGCGGCTCCGCCGCCAGGCGCTGCCGCAGGGCTGCATCGCCAAAGCGCCGCCCCATCACCAGGATGCGTGCCTCCCACGGCGCCAGGTACAGCAGCGGGAGGCGCGGCTCCAGGTGGGCACGTTCCAGCCCCTCGACCACCATGTGCTTGGCCGCCAGCAGGCGCTCATATTCGGCGCCCAGGCCACTGATCGAGTTGTTGTAGAGCAGCGCACCATCGTTCGGATCTCGGTGGATGCGGTACGCCCCCAGCGCCGTCTGGATCGACTCGACACGCCCGTGAGCAGGGGCAAGCAGCACCGTCACCGAATCAGCGCCGATGCGCCAGGCGCCCTCATCCATCGGCATGACCTGGCGCAGGTAGGCCGCGCTGAAGGCATTGCCCGAGCCGGGAGGCGTGCCATAGGTGCCGAATTCGCACACCAGCCGCTGCGCCTGTTCACTGTCGTGCAGGTCCCGCGGCAGCCAACGGCCGAAGGGCTGCCCCTGCCGGCCCACCATGTCGAGCCGGAACTGCAGCTTGCTCATGCCCGGTCGCCAGGCCACCACGATCTGCTGCACCGCCTGCGGGTAGAGCCAGTCATCGGCGTCCAGGAAGATCACCAATTCGCCGTGGCTGCGCAAGAAGCCGATGTTGTAGGCCGAGCCCTGTCCGCCGTTGGCCTTGGCGATGACGAGCACCCGGTCGCCATAGCGGGAGATGACGGCCAGCGAGTCGTCGCGCGAACCGTCGTCCACGACCACCACCTCCACCGCTGGGTACGTCTGCGCCAACGCGGACTCGATGGCCTGAGCCACAAAATTGCCGTAGTTGTAGTTGTTGATGACGATGCTGACGAGCATGGCTCAGACCTCCTCACTGACCGAAGCAGCCGAAAATTCAGCAGCAGACCTTCGAGACAAACGCCCGATCCCTGGTACAACGCGGACCGCCTTTCCCTGTCGAAGGTGCACAGGGCAAAACGCCACGATGCCCAACGCCAACGCAATTCCCAGGGCCCAAGTAAATGCCCGCGGCGCACCGAGATAGGGATATCGGAAAATCTCCAGAAACGTGATGAAGAACATCGGAAACAGCAGCACCCCGAACAGCTGCCCGGACCGGTAGGCACGGAAACACACCCCGCTGATGATCCCGATCAGCAGCATGTAAACCAGTGCCCCGTGCAGCCCGAGGTCGGCAATCGGTGTGTATATCCCGGAGTTGCTGTTGAACTCCACGTCCTCGTAGATGCGCAGGAACCAGTTGAAACTACCCTTCGCTTGGGTACTGAAACTGACATACTCGGAAAAGGCGGCCCCCAGTCCGAAGGGGGCACGATGTGCCCACTCCAGGATGTGCTCCGCATGCCAGGTCGCTTCCGGCGTGGTCGCCACCACACCAGCGCCGTTGTTGAGCGCGGTGTAGTAGTAGCTGACGAACCGGCCGATCACGAATTCCCAGAAGGAGGTTTTACCCTGATAGATTGGAGAACTCCAGGCGCGCGCATACTCCGACACACCGAAATACAGCAGCACCACCGGCAGAGCGGCATAAGGTCCCAGGTACCTCGCCCATCGCCATACCGTTTCGCGCCGTGTATAGAGCACCCGCCCGGCCGTCAATGCAAACGGCACAATGGTTTCAATCAACGACAGACGCTCAGACCAGACATACACGCGAAACACCGTCAGCGGCACCAGGATGCCCATCAGCACGTGCATGCGGCGCGGCATTCGGCGGGCGTTGCCATCGGCCAGGCGATAGGCGTAAATGCCGTAGAACACGCAGGCCATGTTGGCCAGCGAACTCAGGCCCACGGTCAGGCCAATTTCATCACGAGATGGTTTCCATGCGCCCGTCAACGTTTGCCAGAGCAGCAGCGGGTTGAGCAGGAAACTCTGGAACCAGATCACATAGCCAAATAGCGCCACCAGCGCCAGGCAGGTGGCGGCAAAGTCCCAGGACGACACATTCACTTCGTCGGGTGATCTCGGGCGGGCCAGTTGCACGGCGCTGCCCACCCATCCGCCCAGGGCGATGGGCGTCAGCATCAACAGCCCCAGCAAGATGAAGCTCGTGTCCAGGAAGCGAACGCCGCGGATCGACAGGGCCGTAGAAGGGAGGTTTGCGGACGCAGCGATCAAGCAGATGGCCGGCATCAGGAAGCCCACGGTCACACCGCTTGGCGAGCACCACCAAGGCATCGCCGTCAGCTCAACGGCCTGGTGAGTCACGCGACAACCTTCCCGGCTCATACGGGCCCTGTCTTTCTTGATGGTGCGCTAGCGCCGATGCGCATCAGCGCCAGCGCCGAAGCCAGCAGCGCGGTCGCTTCGGCGGCCAGCACCGCCCACCCATAGGTCTGTGGGGTCGCGTTGAGCAACAGCACCACGCAGAACACCAGCGAGGCGCCGATCTGGATCAGTGCATAGCGCCCCTCGCGGCCCAGCGCGACCAGGCTCTGGACGCCAAACAGCACGCCGACCGAATGCAAGGGCAAGCTCAGCGCCAGCAGCAGGATCAGGCTGACCGCCAGCGGCACCTCTTCCTTGAAGACGACCTGCGACACCATCGGCGCTGCGAGCATGCAGATGATCGACAACAGCACCGCCAACGCCAGGTTCGCCACCAGCACCTTGCGGCCCAGGCGGAAGGTGGCGGCCACCGATTCCTGGGCCCGCGCCGACAGGCGCACGTAGCCCAACTGGTTGAGCGGCAGCAGCGCGCCCTCGGCGGCCATGCGCACGCGCAGCGCCAGGTTGGCAGAGGCCACCGTGGCGGGATCGGCCAGCAAGCCCAGCAGGGCCACGCCGCCGTTGGTCAGGAAGGACGAGTTCAGGTTGCCGACGACGATGGCCCAGGCACCCCTGAACAACTCGGCGACGTAGCGTGGTTCAACGCGAGCGCGGTGGACCAGGTTCAGCTGAAACAGCTTGGCCCACAGCAAGATGCTGGCCGACACCGAGACGAGCGCATACGACCACAGCGCACTGGCCGTGGAGGCAAAGGTGGTCACCGCTGCAATCAGCACGAGCATGCCGCTCAGGCGCACCACGGTAGCCACCATCAACAGCACACGGGTACGCTCGTGGGCCTGCAGGAACCAGGCTGGATCAGCGGCAAAGCCCAGCATGTAGGTGGACCAGGCCAACATCAGCGGCCACTCATGGGCGCCGCGCAGCACCAGCAAAGCGCCGCTGGTGACCACGACGACCCCCGCCCAGATCGTCAGCTTGGCCGCCGTGATGTTGACCAGCACACGATGGCAGCGCTGCGGCTGCGCCAGGTGCGGCGCCACCTCGCGCACGCCGTACCAGTTGAAGCCGAATTCAACGAGCATGCCCAGGAAGGCCGCCAGCGCGGTGTAGAACGCCACCACGCCGTAGTCGTGCAGGCCCAGCGTGCGGCCGCACACCACCGCAAAGACCAGCGGAAAGGCGAAGGTCGCGGTGTGGGTGAAGGCCAGCTCGACCAGTTTGCCCAGCGTGGGCGACCAGCGCAGGGCCGGCCAGCGGCGAGGGGGTGCCCCATCCAGCGGGTCCGCCGGTTCCACGGGGCCCACCGGGACCACTGCGGCGGGAGGGCCGGGGGACCGGGTCATCCGCGCCGCTCCGCCACCGGGGCCGCTTCGGAAGCAGAGCTGCCGGAGTAGCCCAGGCGCTGCAGCCAGGGCGCCGCACCCACCTGGCCGGCCGGACGCGGGCCGCGCGCGCGGGGAATTTCCACCAGCAGCGGCAGGTCCAGCACCTCCTGCACGTCCCGCGCGGTGCGCAGGCGGCGGTCATGCAGCTCGCGCCAGATCGCCACCGCCACCGCCAGCACCAGGCCGAGCAGCGCGGCCACGGGCAGGTTGACGGCGAACTGACGCGACGAGGACTTGGGCGGCGGCGTGGCCGTCTTGAGCACGGAGACGTTCGACAGGTTGCTCTGGCTCTCCAGCAGGGCCTGCGTGGCACGCGCGCCCAGCGAGTCGAAGGCGGCCTGGGCCTGCTGCACTTCGCGCTGCAGCACGGCGGCTTCGTCGCGCATGGTCTTGAGCTGCAGCACCTTGGCACGCTGCGCGTCCAGGGCGGTGCGCACCTGTGCGATGCGCGACTGGTTGACGGCGTCGTTCACGCCCAGGCTGGCGGTGACGCGGCGGGTCTCGGCCGCGACCTGGTTGCGCAGCTGGGCCACGTTGGCACGCAGCTCGACGATGCTGGGGTGCTGGTCACCCAGGCGCGTGGCCATCTCGCTGAGGCGGGCCTGCTGGCGCGACAGCTCGGCGTTCAGGCCGGCGATGGTCGGGTTGGCGATCACCTCGGGCGTGCGGTCGCCGGCCGAGCGGGCCTGCACCTGGCGGCTGTTGGATTCGCCGGCCAGCCCCTGCAGCTGGGTCAGCTGGGTGGAAAGCTCGTTCAGCCGGGTGGTCTCGATGTCCAGGCGGTCCTCGGAGCCCACCGCGATCAGGCCGTTGCTGCGCTGGTAGTCGGACAGGCGGGCCTGCGCGGCCTCCAGGCGCTCACGCAGCTGGCGCGAGCGCTCGTCGAAGAAGCTGCTGTGCTGGCGCGCGGGCTCGACGCGCAACTGCAGCGCGGTGTCGCTGTAGGCCTTCACATAGGCATTGGCCATGCGTGCGGCTTCTTCGCGATCCGGCGCGGTGTAGAAAATCCGGATCACGCCGGATTCCTTGGCCGGACGCACCTCCAGGTTCTTGCGCAGCTCGTCGGACAGCCAGGCGATGTAGTCGCCCTGCCCGCCCGTGTCGGACTGCCAGCGCTGGCGGTACACGTCGGTGGCACGCGCGGGCACGGACGGCTTCTCGGCCGCACTGGCAGCCGCATTCGCAGAGACGTTCCCGGCCGGACCGTCCGCCAGGTTCTGCGCGGCGATCACCTGCCGCGCGACGCGCTCGCTGAGGATGATGTCCATCTGCGCGGCCATGTAGGCATCGGCCTGCCCCGGCTGCGTGGGCGAGGTGCCCAGCGGGTCGGCCGCCTTCACATCCACCAGCAGCACCGACGTGGCGGTGTAGGCCCGGGGTTGCAGCGCCGTAACGAGGCCCACGAGCGCGATCACGGCCAGCCACACGAGCAGCACGAGCACCCAGCGGGATTTCAGGACGAGGAGCAGGCGGGCAGGGGTCATGGAGGCGGTTGACGACGAGGGTGCAGCAGAGCCACACGGGATATCGGCAGCCCCATCGATTTTCACATCTCAGGTTACCACCAGATACATTTGTAGCACTCAGGCTTGACGCCAGAGCCGCCATTAGGTCTCGGAACGACCCATCTGCGCCATCCTGCGGCCTGGGGACCCCACCCCCCTGCCCACCCCGTGGCCCCCTGGGACGGGGGCATGGCTGTGTACGCGGGTCGATTTCCGCTTCATGATCCGTTCCGTCGAGCTGATGAGCGGCATCTGTGGTTTGACAACCACTGATAAGCATGACCGTCAAGAGCGCCTTCCCGAGGAACCACCCGAAACGAAGGGAAATCCTCCCAGGTTAGGCAATACTTCACGCGTCGCCCGATCAGCAATCGAATGTAACAAGCAGAGAGAAAGTGTATGAACGCGTTACCTGACGCCGCCGCTGCCCCGATGCCCGTCCAGTCCTTCGTTGCCGATGCGCGGCACTTCCGCCGCCACGTGGCGGCGAGCCGCCCGGCGTGGTCAGACAGGCTGGGCCTGTGGATGGACCAGCTCGCCGCCCTGGTGCTGTTGACCTTGCTCAGCCCGGTGATGCTGGTGGTGACAGCGCTGATCTGGCGCAGCGACGGCGCGCCGATCCTGTTCGGCCACTACCGGGTCGGCCAGCACGGCCGGCTGTTCCGCTGCCTGAAGTTCCGCTCCATGTATCGGAACAGCGAGCAGATGCTGAAGGACCTTCTGGAGCGCGACGAGGCCGCGCGCGCCGAATGGGAACGCGACCACAAGCTGCTGAACGACCCGCGCGTGACGCCGATCGGCAACTTCCTGCGCCGCACCAGCCTGGACGAGCTGCCGCAGCTGTTCAACGTGCTGCGCGGCGAGATGAGCCTGGTCGGCCCGCGACCGATCACCGTGGCCGAGCTGCCGCGCTACGGCCGGGTGCGCTGGCACTACCTGAGCGTGCGCCCCGGCATGACCGGCCTGTGGCAGGTCAGCGGGCGCAACGACGTGAGCTACGACGAGCGCGTCGAGCTGGACCGCCGCTACGTCGAGAGCGACAGCCTGCGCATGCGCCTGTCGATCCTCTGGCGCACGGTCGACGTGGTGCTGCACGGCAGCGGCGCACGCTGAGGGAGCCGACATGGACCACGCATCCGCCACCCTGGACACCCGGGACGCCGCCTTGAACGCCACCCTGGACGAGCTGCTGCGCGCACACCGCATGGACTTCGAAGGCAGCACCGCCCCCGGCGAACTGGCCGACACCGACCCGGTACCACTGGAGGACGACAGCCTGCTCGCCAGCCCCCCTGCCACCCCGGCGGTGCGGCCCGAGCGGCCCATGCCGATGAGCGGCTCGGCCGGCCGCGTGGTGCACTGCGTGGGCCGCCTCGACTCCGACGAGGCCCACGGCCTGCTGTGGCCGACGGTGCTGGCGCTGTCCGACGCGGGCGTGCGCCAGTGCGTGGTGCTGCTGCACCCGGCCGATGCCGAGCACGCCCGCCTGCTGCTGCCGCGCAGCGTGCCGCTGGTGCTGGCGGCCCCCAACGGCGTGCTGCTGCGCTGGCGCCGCCTGGCGCACGAGCGCATCGCCACCGAGCTGCGCACCGAGCCCGTGCTGGCGGTGCACCTGCATGGCCACGCCGGCGCCTTTGCCGGCCTGCGGGCCATGGAAGATGCCGGCACACAGGCCCCCGTGTTCTTCCACACCCCGCAGCATCCTGGCAGCGGCTGGCCCTGGCGTGTGCTGACCGATTGGGTCAGCCGCCTGGCGCAGGGCCGTGCCCCGGCGGACGCCCCGCCGGCCTACCTGGTGCAGCCCGGCCGCGTCGACCCGCTGAGCACGCCCGCCCGGCTGCGCGACGAGGTGCTGGCACAGCCGGTGGGCGACGACTTCTTCCGCGTCACCCGCACGGCTGGCGAGCAGCCGCTGATCGTGACCCGCGGGCGTGCCGACGACGTGGCCTTTGCCGCCGGCTACGCGCAGATCGCCGTGCTGCTGGCGGGCAGCGCACCGTCGATGCAGTTCGCCTGGCTGGGCGATGCCGACGAGGCCGTGCAGGCGGTGCTGAAGGCGGCGCAGGTGCAGGTGCTGCCCTGCCGCGACGCCCACGAGCGCGCCGACCAGCTGGCGCGCGCCTGGCTGTACGTGGCGCCGGAGGGCGATTCGCTCGACGCCCGCGGCGTGATCGAGGCGATGGCCACGGGCCTGCCCTGCGTGGCCCGCCCGGGCCCGGTGTGCGGCGAGCTGGTGATCGACCAGCTCTCGGGCTTCGTCTGCCCGCGCAACGAGGACCTGCTGCAGGGCATCGCTCGGCTGGTGGACGCACCCCAGCTGCGCCGCAGCATGGGCCACGCCGCCCGCGAGCGCGCGCTGCAGCGCTACAGCCGGCACCGTTTCCAGGCCTCGATGCTGCTGGCACACGGGTTGTCGCCCGCCTATGCACCGCGCCCGGTGGCCCCGCCACTGCTCACCGCCTATGCCTGATCAGGCCCGCCGCGAAAAATCCAGCGCCATCTGAAACAAACCGCCATCCCCCCGGGCCGCCAACACGCGGCCGGGCTCGGGATGGCTTTCGGTTTTTCGCTGCGGCGCAGCAAACCGGCAAAACAGACCGGCAAAGCAGACCGGAAAAATAGAATCGGCGGATGACGCACCCTGCCAGCCCGACCGAACACCGCCTGCTCGCCCACCTGAACCCGGAGCAGCTGGCCGCGGTGACCCTGCCGGCCGAGCCGGCGCTGATCCTGGCCGGCGCGGGCTCGGGCAAGACCCGGGTGCTGACCACCCGCATCGCCTGGCTGCTCTCCACCGGCCAGGTCAGCCCGGGTGGGCTGATGGCGGTGACCTTCACCAACAAGGCCGCCAAGGAAATGATCACGCGCCTGGGCGCGATGCTGCCCTTCAACGTGCGGGGCATGTGGATCGGCACCTTCCACGGCCTGTGCAATCGCTTCCTGCGCGCGCACTGGAAGCTCGCGAACCTGCCGCAGAGCTTCCAGATCCTCGACAGCGGCGACCAGCTCAGCGCCGTCAAGCGCATCATCAAGGCGATGAACCTGGACGAGGAGCGCTTCGTGCCCAAGCAGGTGACCTGGTTCATCGCCGGCAGCAAGGAAGACGGCCTGCGCCCGAAGGACATCGAGATCCGCGACGGCCAGACGCAGAAGCTGGCCGAGATCTACCAGGCCTACGAGGACCAGTGCCAGCGTGAGGGCGTGGTGGACTTCGGCGAGCTGATGCTGCGCACCTACGAGCTCATGCGCGACCACGCCGCCCTGCGTGAGCACTACCAGCAGCGCTTCCGCCACATCCTGGTTGACGAGTTCCAGGACACCAACAAGCTGCAGTACCTCTGGCTGAAGATCTTTGCCGGCCACGGCACGGACTCACCGAGCGCGGTGCTGGCGGTGGGCGACGACGACCAGAGCATCTACGCCTTCCGCGGTGCGCAGGTGGGCAACATGGCGGACTTCGAGCGCGAGTTCCGCGTGCGCCACCTCGTCAAGCTGGAGCGCAACTACCGCAGCTTCGGCCACATCCTGGACGCCGCCAACGCGCTGATCAGCCACAACAGCCGCCGCCTGGGCAAGGAGCTGCGCACCGAGGCGGGGCCGGGGGAGCCCATCCGCGTCTACGAGGCCACCAGCGACTTTGCCGACGCGCAGTGGCTGGTGGAAGAAGCCCAGCAGCTGCACCGCGCCGGCACCGCGCGCTCGGAGATCGCGGTGCTCTACCGCAGCAACGCGCAGTCGCGCGTGATCGAGTCGGCGCTGTTCAACGCCGGCGTGCCGTATCGTGTCTACGGCGGCCTGCGCTTCTTTGAGCGCGCCGAAATCAAGCACGCGCTGGCCTACCTGCGCCTGGTCGAGAACCCCAACGACGACACCAGCTTCCTGCGGGTGGTGAACTTCCCGGCGCGTGGCATCGGGGCGCGCTCGGTCGAGCAGTTGCAGGATGCCGCGCGCAGCAGCGCCCGCAGCCTGTACCAGAGTGTCGGCGCCGTGGGCGGCGCGGCCGGCAGCAAGCTGGGCGGCTTCGCCAAGCTGGTGGACGGCCTGCGTGAGGCCACCCGCGGGCTGACGCTGCGCGAGATCATCGAGCAGATGCTGGAGACCAGCGGGCTCGTCACCTTCTACCGCACCGAGAAGGAAGGCCAGGACCGCATCGAGAACCTGGAGGAACTGGTCAACGCGGCCGAGGCCTTCGTGACGCAGGAAGGCTTCGGCAAGGACGCGGTGGCGCTGCCGGTGGACGAGACCGCGCCGGGCACCATCGCCGCCGCGCGGCCGGGCGAGCCCGAGGCGCCCGCGCCGGTGGACCTGCAGCCCGACGCCGAGACCGGCGAGATCATGTCGCCGCTGGCGGCCTTCCTGACCCATGCCTCGCTGGAGGCCGGCGACAACCAGGCCCAGGCCGGCCAGGACGCCATCCAGCTGATGACGGTGCATGCCGCGAAGGGCCTGGAGTTCGACTGCGTGTTCATCACCGGGCTGGAAGAAGGCCTGTTCCCGCACGAGAACGCGGTCACCTCCGTCAACAGCAGCGGCGCCGACGGGCTGGAGGAGGAGCGCCGGCTGATGTACGTGGCGATCACCCGCGCCCGCCAGCGGCTCTACCTGAGCTTCTGCCAGACCCGCATGCTGCACGGGCAGACGCGCTACAACGTCAAGAGCCGCTTCCTGGAAGAGCTGCCCGAGGGCGGGCTGAAGTGGATCACGCCGCGCCAGCAGGGCTTTGGCTCCGGCTACGCGCAGCAATACCAGCAGGCCTGGCAGCGCGGCAGCGGGCTGTCGGGCGTGGTGGGCGCGGGCCGCAACTCAGGGTGGCAACCGCCGGCCGCCCCACCGCCGGCCTGGGCTGCGCCGGTGCCGGCTGCGATGTCCCAATCCGCCGCCAAGTCTGCCGGCCACGGCCTGCGCAGCGGGCAGAGCGTGTTCCACAACAAGTTCGGCGAGGGCGTGATCCTCACGCTCGAAGGCAAGGGCGAGGACGCGCGGGCGCAGATCAACTTCGGCCGCCACGGCACGAAGTGGCTCGCACTGGCGGTGGCCAAGCTCACGCCGATCGAGTGACACGACGCCCGCTGCGTCACCTGCCGCCTCACCTGCCGCGTCACCTGCCGCGCGGCCGGCCCCCCGAGGCAGGAGTCGGCACACCCTCGCTTGCAGGCAACAACCCGGGTCAACCGACCCGAATTGATCGATCGTAGCAATTCACTGACAAAAGACACATTACGATACATCCAGGCCGATCAGTCCCGCGTGCGCCTGCCGATAACCCGACAGACGCCGCCACGAGTAGGCCCCGACAGGGGGCCGACGGGGACGGTCGAGGTTCCTCAGATGGCAAGGCCGGATCCGGATGTATCCATGAGTCGTGTTTCGATCGTCGTCCTCAACTACAACTACGCCCGCTTCGTCGGCCTGGCGATTGAATCGGCCCTGCGCCAGACCCACGGGGACGTCGAGGTCATCGTGGTCGACAACGGCTCGACCGATGCCTCGCCCGAGGTCATCCGCACGTACGAGTCGCGCGTGCGCCTGGTGCGCCAGCCCGTCAACATCGGCCAGGGCCAGGGCTACAACCTGGGCTTCGAGGCCGCCACGGGCGAATGGATCGTCTGGCTGGATGCCGACGACCTGCTCGACGACGACTGCATCGCCACCTGCCTGAGCCTGGCCGACGAGCGCACGGCCAAGGTGCAGTTCCCGATGCGCCACATCAACGGCGAGGGCGCCAGCATGGGTACGGTCACACCGTCCGTGCGGCACTTCGGCGACGTGCGCCCCATCATCCGCCGCTTCGGCCACTACGCCGGCCCGCCGGGCAGCGGCAACCTGTACCGGCGTTCGGCCGTGGCCCCCTACTTCCCGGTTTGCCCCACCGAGTGGCCGATCTGCACCGACACGGTCCCCTTCGTCACCGCGCCCTTCCATGGCGACGTGGTTGATACCCAACGCCCGCTGGGCTCGTACCGCCTGCACCGCAAGGCCGCCAGCAACGCACCGGGCTACCGGGGCAACTTCAGCCTCAGCATGGCCTCGGAGGTCAGCCTCAACTACGGCGCACGCGACAAGACGCTCGCCATGCTGCGGGAGAAGTCCGGCATCGACGTGCCCGGCCCCTTCCTGACGCTGCCCTCGCACGTGCGCCACCGCATCATTTCCTGGCGCTGGGCGCCGCAGGCCCACCCCTTTCCGAAGGACAGCGCCACGCAGCTCTGGCGCCTGATGCGCGACTCGCTGCGCGCCTGCCCCGGCTACAGCGCGCTCGACCGCACGCTGATGCTCGGCTGGGCCTCCGCCGTGCTCTTCCTGCCGGCGCCACTGGCCCACCGGGTGATGGAAGTGCAGCACGCCACCCCGTTCTGGGAGCTGCTGACCCACAAGGCCCGGCGCCAGACCGCCTGACCCGGCGGGCGGCCCCGTTCATCCACCTCTTTCGCACGCCATGACGACCTCCCCAGGCACCACCGGCCCGAGCTGCCGCTTTTGCGGCAGCCCGCTGCGCCACACCTTCGTCGACCTCGGCATGAGCCCGCTGTGCCAGACGCACATCGCGGCCCATCAGCTCAACGACATGGAGCCCTTCTTCCCGCTGCATGCCCAGGTCTGCGAGCACTGTTTCCTGGTGCAGCTGCAGGAGTTCGTCGCGCCGGAGCACATCTTCAGCGAGTACGCCTACTTCAGCTCCTACTCGTCGAGCTGGGTGGAGCACTGCCGGCGCTATGCGCACATGGCCATCGAGCGCTTCGGCCTGGGCGCTGCGCACAAGGTGATGGAGATCGCCAGCAACGACGGCTACCTGCTGCAGCACTTCGTGGCCGCCGGCATCCCGGTGCTGGGCGTGGAGCCCGCAGCCAACGTGGCCAAGGTCGCCATCGAGCGCGGCGTGCCCACCACGGTGCAGTTCCTCGGCGAGTCCACGGGCACAGCCATCGCCGCCGAACATGGCCAGGCCGACCTGATCGCCGGCAACAACGTGCTGGCGCACGTGCCGGACATCAACGACTTCGTGAAGGGCATGCGCGCCCTGCTGGCCCCCACGGGTGTCATCACGATGGAGTTCCCGCACCTGCAGCGGCTCATCGAGGGCAACCAGTTCGACACGATCTACCACGAGCACTTCAGCTACCTGTCGTTCTCGACCGTCGAGCAGATTTTCGCGGCCCACGGCCTGGTGCTCTTCGATGTGGAAGAACTGCCCACGCACGGCGGCTCGCTGCGCATCTACGCCCGCCATGCGGCGAACGAGGCGCAGGCGGTGCACCCGATCCGCCAGAGCGTGCAGGACCTGCGCGAGCGCGAGCTGGCGCTGGGCTACCGCAGCCTGGCGCGCTACACCGGCTTCGGCGAACAGGTGAAGGCCACCAAGCGCGCGCTGCTCACCTTCCTGATCGAGGCCCGGAACGCCGGCAAGACGGTGGTGGGCTACGGCGCCCCCGGCAAGGGCAACACCCTGCTGAACTACTGCGGCATCCGCAGCGACTTCCTGGACTTCACCACCGACGCCAACCCCTACAAGCAGGGCAAGTACACGCCGGGCACGCACATCCCGATCCTGCCACCCGCCGCCATCCGCGAGGCCAGGCCGGACTACGTGCTGATCCTGCCCTGGAACCTGAAGAACGAGATCGCGGCCGAGGCGAGCTACATCCGCGAGTGGGGCGCTCGCTTCGTGGTGCCGATCCCGACCGTTCAGGTCCTGGACTGAGGGCGAGCGCATGAACCGCAGCTTCTGGGCCGGCCGGCGCGTCTTCGTCACCGGCCACACCGGCTTCAAGGGCGCCTGGCTCTGCCTGCTGCTGGAGCGCCTGGGCGCCCAGGTGGCCGGCTATGCCTTGGCACCACCGACGAACCCCAGCCTGTACGACCTGGCCGACGCGGGTGCGCGGGTCAGCAGCACCACCGCCGACCTGCGAGACCTGGGCCGGCTGACCGAGGCGATGCGCGCCTTCCAGCCCGAGGTGCTGCTGCACATGGCGGCGCAGTCCGTGGTGCTGGCGGCCTACCAGGACCCGGTCGAGAACTACAGCACCAACGTGCTCGGCACGGTGCACGTGCTGGAGGCGATCCGCACCGCGCTGGCCGGCACACCACGGGCGCAGCCGCTCGCGGTCGTCAACGTCACCACCGACAAGGCCTACCTGAACCAGCAGTGGCCCTGGCCCTACCGGGAAACCGACACCCTGGGCGGGCGCGACCCCTACTCCAACAGCAAGGCCTGCGCCGAGCTGGTGATGCAGAGCTACCGCGACAGCTTCTTCGCGCCCGAACGCCTGGCCGAGCACGGCGTGGCCGTGGCCTCCGCCCGCGCCGGCAACGTGGTGGGCGGCGGGGACTGGACACCGCACCAGCTCGTGCCCGCGGTGATCGCCGCCGCGCAGCGCGGCGAGCCGGTCGCCCTGCGCAATCCCGCCGGCGTGCGCCCCTGGCAGCACGTGCTGGACTGCCTGCACGGCTACCTCTGCCTGGCCGAGCGGCTGGCGCTGGCGCCGCAGGTGGCGATCGGGCAGTGGAACTTCGGCCCCGGCGCCGACGAGGTCTACAACGTCGCCCAGGTCACCGAGCTGATCGCGCGGCACTGGCGGCTGCAGCCGGCCTGGACCCGTGCCAGCGCCGAGACCCCGCGCGAGGAGCACGAGCTCCGGCTGGACTGCAGCCTGGCTGCGCGCCACCTGAAGTGGCGCTGCGCGCTCGACACCCCCACCGCCTTCGACTGGGTGGCCCACTGGCATCTGCAGGTCGAGCGCGGTGCCACGCCCCGCCAGGCCTGCGAGGCGCAGATCGACGCCTTCCTGGCACGCATCGGCGCCGCAGAAGGTCGCGCATGAAGTTCGTCGACCTGCCCGTCGTCGGTGCGAAGCACGTCCAGGCCGAACCGGTCAGGGACGAACGTGGCGCCTTTGCCCGCCTCTGGTGCCGCGACGAGTTCGCCCGCGCCGGCCTGCCAGGCGAGCTGGCGCAGACCAGCGCCAGCTTCAACACGCTCGCGGGCACGCTGCGCGGCCTGCACTTCACCTGGCCGCCCAGCGGCGAGGGCAAGCTGGTGCGCTGCGCGCGCGGGCGCCTGCACGACCTGCTGCTGGACCTGCGCCCCGATTCACCCAGCTTCGGCGTGCACTGCGCCGTCGTGCTGGACGCGGATGAGCGCCACGCGGTGTGGATCCCGCCCGGCGTCGCGCACGGCTTCCAGACGCTGGTGGATGCCACCGAGGTGCACTACTCGATGAACGAGCCGTACCGGCCCGAGCTGGCCGACGGCTACCGCCACGACGACCCGGCCTTCGTCGCGCTGGGCCTGGCCTGGCCGCTGCCGGTGAGCTGCATCGGCGCCAGGGACCGCGAATGGCCGGCCTTCGACGTCCAGCGGCATCGGCAGCGCTGGGCTGCGGCGCAGCAGGGGGCGCGGTGATGCCGCTTGAAGCGCTGCTGCAGTCCGAGCGCGCCGCCGCGGTGGCCGCGGATGCCTTAGTGCTGATGCGCGAGCTCTTCCCGCTCGTGCGCAGCATCACCGGCGACGGCGTGCGCCGCACGCTCGATGGCGTCGAGGCCTGGATTCCGCTCACCCGGCACGAGGTGCCCAGCGGCACCCCGGCGTTCGACTGGGAGGTGCCCAACGAGTGGAACGTGCGCGAAGCGCACATCACCGACGTCGCCACCGGCCGCCGGCTGGTGGACCTGCGCGACCACAGCCTGCACCTGGTCAGCTACTCCACGCCGCTGCGCGCGCTTCTCACCCGCGCCGAGCTGGAGCCGCACCTGCACTCGCTGCCCGATCAGCCCGACGCGATTCCCTACCGCACCAGCTACTACCGCGAGACCTGGGGCTTCTGCCTCAGCCAGCGCCAGCGGGATGCCTTGGCGGCCTGCGGAGAAGGCCCCTTCGACGTCGTCATCGACAGCACGCTCGCCCCCGGCCACCTGACCTACGCCGAGTGCCGCGTGCCGGGTCAATCGAACGACGGGGCCGACGAGGCGGTGGTCTACACCCACGTCTGCCACCCCGGGCTGGCCAATGACAACCTCACCGGCATCGCCGCCGCGGCCGCGCTGGCGCGCGAGCTGCTCGCCGGTCCGCGGCCGCGGCTCACCTGGCGCTTCGTCTTCGCGCCCGGCACCATCGGCGCGCTGACCTGGCTGGCCCGCCACGAGGCCGAGCTGCCGCGCATCCGCGCCGGACTGGTGATCGGCCTGCTCGGCGACGGCGGGGCGCTGACCTACAAGCGCAGCCGCCGCGGCGACGCCCTGCCCGACCGCGCCGCCGAGCTGATCGTGCCGGCCGCGGGCGGGCGGCTGATCGACTTCGAGCCCTACGGCTACGACGAGCGGCAGTTCTGCTCGCCGGGCTTCGACCTGCCGTTCGGCCGGCTCACCCGCTCGCCCAACGCCGCCTACCCGGAATACCACTCGTCGGCCGACAACCTGGACTTCGTCCAGCCCGAGGCGCTGGCCGGCTCGCTGCAGTGCCTGGCCGGGCTGATCGGCGCGATCGATGCCAACCAGACCTGGCGCAACCTCAGCCCCAAGGGCGAGCCGCGCCTGGGCAAGCGCGGCCTGTACGGGCTCACCGGCGGTGCCGGGCCGGGGCAGTTCGAGCACGCGCTGCTCTGGCTGCTCAACCAGGGCGACGGCCACCATGACCTGATCGACGTTGCCCGGCGCTCCCGGCTGCCCCTGCCGCTGCTGGCACGCGCGGCCGCGGCGCTGGTGCAGGCCGGGCTGCTGGCGCCGGCCGACGCCCACTCCTTTCAGCCATTCAACGAAGAAGGGACTTCGCCATGAAAGTCGTGCTGTTCTGCGGCGGCCTGGGCACGCGCCTGCGCGAGCACTCGGACACCATCCCCAAGCCGCTGGTCAACATCGGCGTGCGGCCGATCATCTGGCACCTGATGCGCTACTACGCGCACTTCGGCCACACCGAGTTCATCCTCGCACTGGGCTACCGCGGCGACATGATCCGCGAGTACTTCCTGCACTACAACGAGGCGCTGTCCAACGACTTCGTGCTCAGCAACGGCGGGCGCACCGTCAGCCTCATCAAGAGCGACATCGCCGACTGGCGCATCACCTTCGTCGACACCGGCCTGCACGCCAACATCGGCCAGCGCCTGCAGCGCGTGCGCAAGTACCTGGGCGATGACGAGGAGTTCCTCGCCAACTACGCCGATGCCCTGAGCGACCTGCCGCTGGACCAGCACCTGGCCGATTTCCGCCGCACCGGCGCGGTGGCCAGCTTCATGTCCGTGCCCTCGCCGCAGAGCTTCCACGCCCTGCACGGCGACGACGACGGCCTGGTGACCTCCTTCGGCCCGATGACCGACGCCGGCTTCTGGATCAACGCCGGCTTTTTCTGCCTGCGCCAGGAGATCTTCGACCACATCGAGGACGGCGACGAACTGGTCGAGCGCCCCTTCCAGCGCCTGATCGCCGAGCGCAAGCTGGGCACCTTCCGCTACCGCGGCTTCTGGCAGGCCATGGACACCTTCAAGGACAAGATCAGCTACGACCGCATGGAAGGCCGTGGCGACTGCCCCTGGATGGTCTGGCAGCAGGAGGACGGCGCCACCCAGCCCACCACCATCATCGAGACGCCCAGCCTGGTCACGCACCTGAGTGCCGTGCCCACCGCCGTGCCCACCACCACACCCGGTGCCCAGCCCGCCGCTGCGCCGCAGCCCGCGCCCGCACGCAGCCCGGCGCGCAAGCGCGCCTGAGCGGCCCGGGAGCCCACCATGCTGCCGCTGACCTTCGGCGCGGGGCGCCCCCCGGGCGAGCCACTGCGCGTGCTCTGCCTGGGCGCGCACAGCGATGACATCGAGATCGGCTGCGCTGGCGCCCTGCTGCGCTGGCTGGCCGAGGTCCCGGGCCTGGAAGTGACCTGGGTGGTGCTCAGCGCCAGCGGCGCGCGCGCCGAGGAGGCCCGGCGCAGCGCGCAGGCCCTGCTGGCTGGCGCGGCCGGGCACGAGATCATCCTGGGTGACTTCCGCGACGCGCACTTCCCGGCCGAGTTCGAGCGCCTCAAGGCCTTCTTCCAGGACCTGGGCAGGCGCCTGCAACCCGACCTGGTGCTGACCCACCGGCTGGAAGACCGCCACCAGGACCACCGCCAGGTGGCCGAGTTGACCTGGCAGACCTGGCGCAGCCAGCTCGTGCTGGAGTACGAGATCCCCAAGTACGAGGGCGACCTCGGCCAGCCCAACCTCTACCTGCCGCTGCCCGCCGAGATCGCCGAGCGCAAGGTGCAGCACCTGCTGGCGCACTTCGGCAGCCAGCGCAGCAAGGACTGGTTCCGCGCCGAGACCTTCCGCGCGCTGATGGCGCTGCGCGGCATCGAGTGCCGCGCCGAGAGCGGCTTCGCCGAGGCCCTGCATCTGCGCAAGGCGGTGCTCTGAGCACCTGGGACGAGCCCCGCCTGCCGCACCCGCCGAACACCGACCCCTTGCCTGCAACAGGAACCCCGCCCATGACCGCCGCCCTGCCCACCTCCGACCTGGCACAGCGCCTGCAGCGCCGCGCCCATGAGCTGATCCCCGGCGGCGCGCACACCTATGCCAAGGGCGACGACCAGTTCCCCGCCAACGCGCCGCCCTTCATCGTGCGCGGGCAGGGCTGCCACGCCTGGGACATCGACGGGCGGGAGTACATCGAGTACGGCATGGGCCTGCGCGCGGTGACGCTGGGCCACGCCTTCGCCCCGGTGGTGGAGGCGGTCACCCGCCAGCTCCAGCACGGCGTCAACTTCACCCGCCCCGCGCCCATCGAGCAGGAGTGCGCGCAGACGCTGCTGTCCACCGTGCCCGGCGCGGAGATGGTCAAGTTCTGCAAGGACGGCTCCCACGCGGTGGACGGCGCGGTGCGCCTGGCGCGCGCCGCCACCGGGCGCGACGGCGTGGCGATCTGCGCGGACCACCCCTTCTTCTCGACGGGCGACTGGTTCATCGGCACCAGCGAGATGAACGCCGGCATCCCGGCCGCCACGCGCCGGCTGGTGCACGCCTTCCCGTACAACGACCGCGCCGCGCTGCAGGCCCTCTTTGCCGACCACCCCGGCCAGATCGCCTGCGTGGTGATGGAGGCCGCCCGCATCGACGAGCCCGACGTTGGCTACCTCCAGTGGGTCAAGGACACCGTGCACGCCCACGGCGCGCTGCTGGTGTTCGACGAGATGATCACGGGCTTTCGCTGGCACCTGGGCGGCGCACAGGCCGAGTACGGCGTCACCGCCGACCTGACCACCTACGGCAAGGCACTGGCCAACGGCTTCTCGGTCTCGGCGCTGGCCGGCCGGCGCGAGCTGATGCGCCTGGGCGGGCTGGACCACGACCGCGAGCGCGTCTTCCTGCTGTCCACCACCCACGGCGCGCAGACCCACGAGCTGGCTGCCGCCATCGCAACGATGCGCTTCTACCGCGAGCACCCGGTCATCGAGACGCTGCAAGCGCGCGGGCAGCGCCTGCGCGAGGGCGTCACCCAGGCCAGCGCCGCGCTGGGCCTGGGCCGGCAGGTGGGTGTGGTCAGCCGCGACTGCAACCTGCTCTTCTACACCCGCGACGCCCAGGGCCAGCCCAGCCAGCCGCTGCGCACCCTGTTCATGCAGGAGTTGGTGCGCCACGGCATCCTGGCGCCCTCCTTCGTGGTCAGCTGGTCCCATTCGGAGGCCGACATCGACCGCACCATCGACGCCGTGGCGCGGGCCCTGCAGGTCTACCGCCAGGCGCTGGACGGCGGCGTCGAGCGTTTTCTGCAAGGGCCGGCGGTTCAGCCGGTCTTCAGGCGCTTTGCGTAACATAATGTGACTTCCTTCACGAGATGCACGGGCTGCCCATGAGCCCGGCTGATCACATGCCCCACACCGAGCCTCCCGCGCTGGCGCCTGCAACGCCGGGCACGCTGCGACTCGCACTGGTTTCCGGCGGCTCGCGCGGCCTGGGGCGGGCCCTGTGCGAGCGGCTGCAGGACGAGGGCTTCCAGGTGGTGGAGTTCTCGCGCGCCGCCCCGTACCGCTACTCGGTACGCTCCGACCTGGCGGACCCGGCGCTGGCGCGCGCCATCATCGCTGCAACGCTGGTCCGCTTCGACCCGGGCACCGTCGGCGAGCTGCTGGTGATCAGCAACGCCAGCACGCTGCAGCCCATCGGCCCGGTGGAGCGGCAGCGGCCCACGGCCATCGTCGCCAACCTGAACGCCAACCTCGTCGCCCCCGTGGCTTGGCTGGGTGCGGTGCTGGCGCACTTCCAGGCCAGCCCGGCGCGCAAGGTGATCGCCCAGATCACCAGCGGTGCAGCGCGGCGCCCGCACGCCGGCCTGGCGCTCTACGGTGCGGCCAAGGCGGGCATGGAGCAGTTCCTGCGTGTGCTGGCCCACGAGCAGCAGGAGCGCGCGCAGCCCTTCATCACCGTGAGCGTCGACCCCGGCGCGCTCGACACCGACATGCAGGCGGAACTGCGCGATGCGCCCGCCCAGGACCTGCCCGGCCGCGCCGACTTCGAGCAGCGCCAGCAGCTCGGCCAGCTGATGGACGCCGAGGCCGCCGCCACCGAGATCGTCACCCTGCTGTGCTCGCCCCGGCTGAAGACCGGCATGCGCTACCGCGTTGGGCCGAGCGGCGATACCGCACCCGCCCCGCTGGACGAGCGCCTGGGCTGAGCTGCGCCAGCCGCGGCCCTGCCGCTGTGCCAGTGTGGAGCGCCCCGCGCCGCTGACGCAGGACGGGAGCGCCGCCCGCCGCTCCCTGTGGCGCCGCCGCACCTGGGGCTTTCCAGCAGCCGGGAAGATTTCCCTGTCGGGCCCCCGAGCGGCTCGGTAACGTTCTGGCAACACTCGTCCAGACGTTGCCATGAAGCCCCTGCTCCCCCCCCTCGCTCCCGGACACGCCCACCCTCGCCTGCACGCCCTGCGGGCCCTACAGGTGGCCACCCTCGCCTGCTGCGCGCTGGCAGGCCAGGCGGGGGCCCAGTCCACCGCCCCAGCCACGGCCCCGACCGCCGATGCGGCCCGGCCCGCGCTCGAACGCGTCGAGATCATCGGCACCACCCCCATCCCCGGCACCGGGCTGGACCGCGACAAGTTGCCCGGCAACGTCCAGCACTTCGGCGGCGCGCGCCTGCGCGAGGCCGCTGCACAGAACCTGCCGGACCTGCTGCGCAGCCAGGTCGGCTCCGTCAGCGTGGTCGAGACCCAGGGCAACCCCTATCAGCTCGAAGTCAACTACCGCGGCTTCACCGCCAGCCCGCTGCTGGGCCAGCCGCAGGGCCTGTCGGTCTTCCTGGACGGCGTGCGGCTCAACGAGCCCTTTGGCGACGTGGTGAACTGGGACCTGGTGCCGCGCAACGCCCTGGCCAGCCTCACGGTGATGCCCGGCTCCAACCCCGTCTTCGGGCTCAACACCCTGGGTGGTGCGCTGGCGCTCACCACCAAGCGAGGCGACACCCACCCGGGCAGCGAGGTCGAGCTGGGCGTCGGCGCCTTCGGACGGCGCAGCCTGGAGCTGTCGCACGGCATGACGCTGGGCGAAGGCACCCACCTCTTCCTGGCCGGCGACGTCTACCAGGAAGACGGCTGGCGCGACCACTCGCCCTCCGATCTGCGCCACGTCTTCGTGCGCCTCGACCACCGCAGCGGCCCGCTCGACGGGTCCCTCAGCGTCATGGGTGCCGACAACGACCTGATCGGCAACGGCCTGCTGCCCGAGACCCTGCTCGCCGTCGACCGCGCCCAGATCTACACCCGCCCCGACCAGACCCGCAACCGCCTCGCCGGCCTCACTGGCCGCGTCGGCCTCGACCTGGGCGCCGGCCAGCGCCTGGAGGCCCAGGCGCACGCCCGCCAGCTCAAGGCCCGCACCGTCAACGGCGACCTGAACGACGAGTGGGACGGCGTCTCCCCCCTGACCGGCGTCGAAAACCGCACCGCCGCCAGCCAGCGCAGCAGCGGCCTCACCCTGCAGTGGCAGCGCAGCAGCGCCGACAGCCTCGTCATCGTCGGTGCCTCGCATGAGCGCAGCCGCACCCACTTCGAGCAGACCGAGGCCGAAGGCGTGCTCGACGCCAGCCGCGCCGTCACCGACCTGGAGGACGAAGAGCTCAACGCCGCCATCGCCGGGCGCTCGCGCACCCACAGCGTCTATGCCACCGGCACCCTGCAGGCCACGCCCGCCCTGGCGGTCACCGCCTCGGGCCGCTACAACCAGACCCACGTCACCACCGTGGACGAAGGGCGCCTGCGCGGCCTCACCACCGCGCTGGACAGCGACCACCGCTTCCGTGCCTTCAACCCCGCCCTGGGCGCCACCTGGGCCCTCAGCCCTGGCCTGACCGCCTACGGCAACGCCAGCCAGGGCAACCGCGCGCCCAGCCCCATCGAGCTGGGCTGCTCCGACCCCGACAACCCCTGCATCCTCCCCAACGCCCTGCAGGCCGACCCGCCGCTCAAGCAGGTCATCTCCCGCTCGCTGGAGGCCGGCCTGCGCGGCGAGGCCCTGCCCGGCTGGCGCTGGAACGCCGGCGTGTTCAGCACCACCAACCGCGACGACATCCTCTTCATCAGCAACGGCCGCGCCGCCGGCTACTTCGCCAACTTCGGCAAGACCCGCCGCCAGGGTCTCGAACTCGGCCTGAGCGGGCGTAGCGGCGCCTTTGATGCGGCGCTGCACTACACCCGCCTGGCCGCCACCTACCGCAGCCCCGCCTGCCTGGTCGCGCAGGCCAACAGCACCGCCAACAGCAGCAGCCTGTGCACCGGCGAGGACGAGATCGAGGTGCGCAGCGGCGACCGCCTGCCCGGCCTGCCCGAGAACGTCTTCAAGCTCGACGTCGGCTGGCGCGGCCTGCCCGGCCTGCCGAACCTGCGAATTGGCGCCAACCTGCAGGCCCAGTCCGGCCTCTACGTGCGCGGCAACGAGAACAACCGCCACCAGAGCGACGGTGCCGACTTCCACGGCAGCGGCCGCACCGCCGGCTTCGCGATCCTGAACCTGCAGGCCCGCTGGCAGGTCGCTCCCGGCTGGACCGTGCTCGGCAAGGTCAACAACGCCTTCGACCGCCGCCACGCCACCGGCGGCCTGCTGGGTGAAAACGCCTTCAACGCCGCCGGCCAGCTGCAGGCACCGGACGACTGGCGCGACGAACAGTTCGTCGCCCCCGGCACCCCGCGCTCCTGGACCCTCGCGCTGCAGTGGCGCTTCGGCGGCTGAACGCCAGGGTGATCGCCGGGGTGATCGCCGGAGGCTGAACGTCCGCGGCTGAAGCCGCTGGCCAGGGCTACGGCGCCGCCTCGCCCTCTGACGTGCACACCCGATTGCGCCCCTCGCGCTTGGCACGGTACAGCGCGGCATCGGCCCGCTTCAGCATCTCGCCCACGTTCGCGTCGCCTGGGCTGACCGTCGCCACGCCCACGCTGGCGGTGACGGCAATCGACACCCCGGCCTCCACCTGCACCGCCTCGGCAGCGACGGCCTGGCGCAGCCGCTCCGCGGCCACCGTGGACACGCCGGACGCGCAGGCCTCCAGCACCGCCATGAACTCCTCGCCGCCAACGCGCCCCACCGCATCCACCTCGCGCACATGGGCCACGAGCTGGCCGGCCGCGGCCTTCAGCACCTCGTCGCCGGCCTGGTGGCCCCAGGTGTCGTTGATGTGCTTGAAATGGTCGAGATCGACCGACACGACCGTGAACGGCTCGGCCAGGCGGCGCCAGCGGCTCCAGGCCCGGTCCAGCAGCTGCTCCATCGCCCGCCGGTTGAGCAGGCCCGTCAGCGCATCGCGCTGCACCAGCGTGGTGAGCCGGCGCAGCAGGCGCAGCACGATCAGGAAGAGAAACATGAAGTTGAAGCTCGCCGCCGCGGCCATCGTCATATAGACCAGCCCCATGTTCAGCGCGCTGGGCACATGCAGCGGCACGATGTTCTGCGGTGCCACCAGCGCGATCACCACGCGCACCCAGTTGATCAGGCCGATCACCCCGTTGGTCGTGGCCACCACCCGGGCCACCGTGCGGCCAAACTGGTCACGCAGCGTGCGGTGCGCGCGCCAGGTCGTGCTCAGCACCACCCAGCCCACCGCCGCGGCCACCAGGTAGCCGGGGTGGATCCAGCCCCTGGGCTGCGGCACCGGGCCCAGCCAGATCATGCCGGCCAGCGTCACTGCGACCAGCACCAGCATTTCGCCGGTGCGCTCGGGCAGCCGCAGGAAGGCCAGCATGCCGCGCTGCGCGCAGATGAAGGCCAGCAGCAGCGCGACGTTGGCGCCAATCTCCGTGAGCCAGACGTTCATGTCCGGCCGCTGGGACATCAGTGCCAGCCCCAGCGCCAGGCCCAGCGCGTACACCAGCCAGTGGCCAACGGCGCGCCGCTCGTCGCCGATCACCGCCCAGGCCAGCCCCCACATGCTGGCGTAGAGCAGCATCTGGAAGCAGGTCAACAAGATCAAGGGGCTCATGGCGGGGTCAGAAGAGGCAGGTCAGTGAAGCCGCATCAGGGCCCGACGCGCCGATGCGGGCAGGACCCTGCGCCACCGCGCGGACCGCGCCCGGAGCGCGCACGAGGTGACATCGTGAATCCCGATGCTGCCAGCAACCTCCCGGCCCCTGTCGCCGGATGACCGCCGCAGAACCCGGCCAATCGCCACCACCGGGCGGGCGGCCCTGCTGCTGACAGCAGCGCTGACCCGGCCGCTGCGGTCCGGCTGGCCTTGCCCATCCATGGCCGATCGTCGCAGGTCGGTCCGGGGACGCCCCAATCCCGACGGGTCACTCTGGCGACGGTGACAGCTCAAGGCTGGCGCTCTCCAGCTCCGCGATGACGGCGCTGCATCCCGCCCGAAGGACGGCCGCGAAGGTCGCCGAGTCGACCGGGCGACCGGTGAGGTAGCCCTGGATCTCGGCGCAACCCATGTGGCGCAGCCGGGCGAGTTCCTCAGGCGTTTCCACGCCTTCGGCGATGGTCTTCAGGCCCAGGTTGTCGGCCAGGCCGATGATGGTGCTGACGATCGCATCATCCTGCCCGCGCATGCCGAGTCCGCGCACGAACGACTGGTCGATCTTCAGCTTGTCCACCGAGAAGCGCTGCAGGTACTTGAGCGAGGAGTAGCCGGTCCCGAAGTCGTCGATCGACAGGCGCACGCCGATGCCCTTGAGGGCCTCGATCGTGCCGATGGTGAACTCCGAGTCCTCCATCGCGATGCTTTCGGTGAGTTCGAGTTCCAGCATGGAGGGGTCCATGCCGGCGGACGTGATGACCTTGTGCACCTCGGCGATCAGCATCGGGTCGCGGAACTGGATGGCCGAGAGGTTCACCGCGACCGGAACCGCTCGAAGCCCCTGCGCCTGCCATTGCACGGTCTGCTGGACGGCGCGGCGAATCACCCAGGAGCCGATCGGCGGAATCAAACCGGCTTCTTCGGCGATCGGGATGAAGCGCGCAGGAGACACGTACCCCAGCTTGGGGTGATTCCACCGCAGCAGGGCCTCCGCACCGAGCAGCCGTCCCGTGTGCGCGTCGAACTGAGGCTGGTAGTGCAGCAGCAATTCGTCGCGCTCCAGGGCCCAGCGCAGGTCATTGGCGAGTTCCAGATCGGTCTGCACCCGCTCCTGCAGCGCGCGCGAGGCGATGCGCACCAGCCCGCGACCTTCGCGCTTGGCCTGATGGACCGCAGAATCGGCCGCCTGGCGGAGTTCCAGGTAGGTCGATCCGTTGTCCGGACACATCGCGATGCCCACACTGGCCGACAGGCTGAACTGCCGGTCCGCAATCTGCATCGGCAGTGCCAGGGTGTCCATCAGCTTCACACCCAGCGGAGCCACATCACTGAGGTCCACGTCCGGTTGGAGCAGCAGGAAATCGTCGCCGCCCGTACGGCACAGCGTGGCGGTCGGATCGATCACCGCCTGCAGGCGGTGACCGATTTCCCGAAGGACCTCGTCCCCCGCGGCGTGCCCCATCGTCTCGTTGATCGCGGTGAACCGGTCCACGTTGAGATGGAGGAACAGCAAGGACTTGCCCGTCTGCACGGCCTCCGACAGCTTCAGCTCCGCACGGGCAGCCAGCAGCTGCTGGTTGGGCAAGCCGGTGAGCGGATCGTAGTTGACCAGCTTCTGGATGCGGGCCTCGGTGGCCTTGTGTGTGCTGGTGTCGGTGAAGATCCCCAGGTACTGGTGCACCTCACCCCGCGGGCCCCGGATCGCGCTGACCGACAGCCACTCGGGGTAGATCTCCCCCGACTTCCTGCGGTTCCAGACCTCGCCTTCCCAACGGCCTGTCGACTCGATCTGAGCCCACATCTGCGCATAGAAGGCGGCGTCATGCCGCCCGGAACTGAGCAGGGATGGGGTCTGGCCCAGCACCTCAACGGCCTGGTACCCCGTCACCTCCGTGAACGTCCGGTTCACGGAAACCAGTCGCCTCTGGGCATCCGTGATCATGATGCCCTCCTGGCTCAGGTCGAAGACCTGCGCGATCAGGTGCGCACGCTCCTGCGCCTCGCGCCTGGCCGTCACGTCCAGCCAGGCACCGGTCATCGCCACCGGTTGCCCTTGTTGGTCGAATCGCATGACCGCGCTGTCGTCGATCCAGCAATGGGTGCCGTCGGCGCGTCGGATGCGGTACTCGTGGCGCAGGGTTCCCGTTTCTCTCAGCACCTGCTGGCCGCGCAGGACGCGGTCAAGATCCTCCGGGTGGATGCTGCGGGTCCAGAGGTCCGGCAGGGTCGTCCACTCCTCCACCGTATACCCGGTCAGTTGCTCGACCGTGTGGCTCACCAGGGTGATCTTCCACCCATCTCTGTGCGGGCCGGTCGGCTCCAGTGCATAGATCGCCACCGGGGTGACGTCCAGGATCTGCGCCATGAAGTCGCGCTGCCGGCGGGTCTCCGTTTCGAGAGCCGAGCGCCGGCGCTCGGCCCAGCGCGTCAACCCGTAGACCAGCACCGCGCTTGTGAACACATACACCAGCCCCTTGATCGACTGGAGTTCGGTCAGCTTCTGCGGGTCGGAGACGACCGACGCCAACGTGCGGTCGGACAGCAGGATCCACGCGATGCCGAAGGCGAAATAGAGCAGCGAAATGACGGTGGCATTCATGCCATGCAGACACGGTCCGAACCAAGAAGAGAGCCGAACCCGGCTCGGCCAATTGACGATGCGGCCCTCTGCCACAGCCCAATTGTGCGTCTCCTCTTCCAGACCATCTTGCTGAACAGGCAGGCCATACCCATGCATCTCATGGCCACACTGGCATCAAACACGGCCTGCCAGGAGCCTGCCCGGCTGAACGGAATCCCCCTCTTGCTCGTGTGCCTGTGCCTGTGCCTGTGCGGGTGCGTGGCCGCGAATCTGCGGCCCGCCTCACACCACCCGCATCACACCACCAGCACCCGCACCGGACCCGTCCACGGGCCATAGCCGTTGTGGTTGGCCCCGCGCATGCGCACCCACACGAAGCCTGGCGCCAGCCCCTCCAGCGCCACGCGCTGCACCGAGAACACCGTCTGCGCGTGCGACCACACCGTGCTGCCGTTGGTGCTGGCAGGGTCGGTGGAGGCGGTCTGCACCTCATAGGCCACTGCCCTTTCGGAGCGGCCGGCACGCAGCTCGATGCGCCCGCCATGCTCCGTCGCCACCCCCCGCAGCTCCGCCATCGGCCCCGGCGGCACGGCGCCGCTGCTGCTGCGGGCCTGCTCCTGGCGCAATGCAAAGCCGGTGCTGACCAGCATCGCCACGCTGCCGTTGGCCTGGAACTCCACATACGCCGCCACCCGGCGCAACATCTCCGTGAACGCCTGCCGCGCTGCGTTGCGCGCGGCGATCTTCTGCGTGTCATGCGTCAACGCCGCGTGATACGCCTCCCGGTAGGCCTGATACGCCGCATCCAGCTGCTCCCAGCTGGGCGTCGAATCTCCCCAGGGCGCCGGGAACGAGGCGTTGTCCTTCAACGCCGCCACCACCGCGCCGCCGTAGGCCAGCAGATCCGGGTCGCTGCGCCGCTCCATGCCAAGAGCGATCTTCGGCTGAACCATGATGATGAACCTCCACTTGGTCAAGACGCATCCCGATTGATGCCGGTCCATTCTTGGGCCGCTGGCCAGGGGGCGCGGGCAACCCGAAAGGGGGATGGGGGTGGGAATAGTTGGCGGGTGGGATCCGACTTTTGGGGGGGAGCGACAGGCAGGGCTGCGGACGTGATGCGCGGTGCCTCCGTGCCGCCGCCGTCGCCCGTCTGCTGGCCAGGCACGGAGATCGCAGGGCAATCAGGCCGAAAATCGGCGGGCAACCCATCTCACGTCATGCCCATCAAGAAATCCGACCTGTATTCCAAGCTCTGGGCCTCCTGCGACGAGCTGCGCGGCGGCATGGACGCCAGCCAGTACAAGGACTACGTGCTGGTGCTGCTGTTCATCAAGTACATCAGCGACAAGTACGCCGGCCAGCCGTTCGCGCCCATCCAGATCCCGGAGGGCGCGAGCTTTGCCGACATGGCCGCGCTCAAGGGCAAGCCTGACATCGGTGACCAGATCAACAAGAAGATCGTCCGCCCGCTGGAAGAGGCCAACCGACTGCGCATCAAGGCCGACTTCAACGACGACGCACTGCTCGGCCAGGGTGACGAGAAGGTCAAGAAGCTCACCAACCTGATCGGCATCTTTGAATCCAGAGACCTGGATTTCTCCCAGCACCGCGCCGATGGCGATGACATCCTGGGCGATGCCTACGAGTACCTGATGCGCCACTTCGCCACCGAAAGTGGCAAGAGCAAGGGGCAGTTCTACACCCCGGCCGAGGTCAGCCGCGTCATGGCCCAGGTGCTGGGCATTGCCCAGTCCAGGACCAGCCCCGACACCACGGTGTACGACCCGACCTGCGGCTCGGGATCGCTGCTGCTGAAGGTGGCCGAGGCCGCGCCCACGCCGGTCAGCGTCTACGGACAGGAGAAGGAAGAGGTCACCAGCGGCCTGGCCCGCATGAACATGATCCTGCACCACAACCCCGGTGCCGTGATCGAGCAGGGCAACACACTGGCCCATCCCAAGTTTCTGGAGGGACACCTGCTCAAGACCTTTGACTACGTGGTGGCCAACCCCCCCTTCTCGGACAAGCGCTGGAGCACCGGCCTCAGCCCCGAGGCCGACACCTTCGGCCGCTTCGACGGCTTTGGCGTGCCACCGGCCAAGCAGGGCGACTATGCGTACCTGCTGCACATCATCCGCTCGCTCAAGAGCACAGGCCGGGCCGCCTGCATCCTGCCCCACGGCGTGCTGTTCCGCGGCAATGCCGAAGCCGAGATCCGCAAGAGCCTGGTGCGGCGCGGCCTCATCCAGGCCCTCATCGGCCTGCCGGCCAACCTGTTCTATGGCACCGGCATCCCGGCCTGCATCATCGTGATCGACAAGGCCGGCGCCGCCGCCCGCAGGGGCATCTTCATGATCGATGCCTCACAGGGCCATATGAAGGACGGTCCCAAGAACCGCCTGCGCGAGCGCGACATCCACCGCATCGTCGATGCCTTCACCACGCGGGGCGACGGCGACCCGCGCTACGCCCGCATGGTGGGCTTCGACGAGATCGAGAAGAACGACTTCAACCTCAACCTGCCGCGCTACATCGACAGCAGCACGCCGGAAGACCAGCAAGACATCGACGCCCACCTGAACGGCGGCATTCCCGCCGCCGACGTACAGGCGCTGGGCCGCTACTGGGCCGTGTGCCCGCAGTTGCAGGCCGCCTTGTTCAAGCCGCGCCGGCCGGGCTACCTGGACCTGACGGTGGCGCCCGCGGCCATCAAGCCCACCATCCACCAGCACCCGGAGTTCCAGGCCTACACCCAGGCCATGGCCCGCCACTTCGAGGCATGGCGCGCGGTGGTAGCGCAGCAGCTCAGGGCCCTGGCGCCGGGCCTCCAACCCAAGGCGCTGATCCGCGAGCTGGCCGAAGGCCTGCTGGCCCACTACGGGCACCAGCCGTCACAAGCCCAAGGCGCCCCAGCCCTGGTCGACCCCTACGCCGTCTACCAGCACCTGATGGACTACTGGGCCGAGACGCTGCAGGACGACGCCTACCTGATCGCCGAAGACGGCTGGGCCGCGCAGACCTACCGCGTGCTGGAGACCCGGAAGAACAAGGACGGGTCACCGGGCAAGACCGTGGACAAGGGCTGGGCCTGCGACCTGGTGCCCAAGGGCTTGCTGGTGCATCAGCACTTTGCGACCGAGCAGGCCGAGCTGGACCGGCTGAGCGCCGAGCTGGAGGGCACCCAGGCGGCGCAGACCGAGCTGGAAGAGGAGCACAGCGGCGAGGAGGCCGTGTTCGCTGGCTTCGACAAGATCAATGACAAGGAAGTGAAGTCGCGCATCAAGGAAATCGGGCGTGATGTGGATGCCGCCGACGAACGGGCGGTGCTGCAGCGTTGGCTGGCCTTGTCGGAGCAGGCCAGCGCCCTGAAGAAGCGCCTCAAGACGCTGGACGCGGAACTGGACGCCAAGGCCCTGGCGCGCTACCCGGCGCTGACGCCTGACGAGGTGAAGGCGCTGGTGGTGGAGCACAAGTGGATGGCTGCGCTGGGCGCCGCCGTGCACGGCGAACTGGACCGCGTGAGCCAGGCGCTGACCGGGCGGGTCAAGGAACTGGCCGAGCGGTACGGGCGGACGATGCCGGAGCTGGTGCAGCAGGTGGACGACCTGGAGGCGCGGGTGGCCGGGCATCTGGCGAAGATGGGGTTTGCATGGAAGTGAGAGAACCGAGCGCGAGATACCTTGTCGCTCAAACAGGCCGCGGTCTTCCTGACTGGGAAAACGTCAAACTGGGTGCAGTTGCTTCGTTTAGGACTGGCCCCTTTGGAAGTGCGCTGCACAAGTCCGACTACGTGTTTGGTGGTGTTTCCGTCGTCAACCCTATGCAGATCGAGGACGGACGGATCAAGCCAACTGAGCGGATGTCGGTTGCCGAGGAAGCAGCAGAGCGCCTTGGTGAGTTTCGGCTGAAGGTCGGCGACGTTGTCATTGGACGCCGAGGTGAGATGGGGCGGTGCGCCTTCGTTCAAGACGATCAGGAGGGATGGCTTTGCGGTACAGGGTCGATGATTGTTCGACCTGGCGTGATGCTTGACGGGCGTTTTTTGCAGCGAGTGCTTTCAAGCAATCAGGCAGTACGTGCGATCGAAAGTGCCTCGGTAGGCACAACGATGATCAACCTGAACCAGAGGACGTTAGCGGACCTCAGCCTGCACATCCCGATCGATGTCGATGAGCATGCGGCAATCGCCGATGCCCTCACCGACACCGACGCCCTGATCGACTCGCTGGAGCAACTGCTGACCAAGAAGCGCCAGATCAAGCAAGGCGCCATGCAGGAACTGCTCACCGGCAAGCGGCGGTTGCCCGGCTTTTCAGGACCTTGGAAGGAAGGGCCACTCGACCAAGTGATCTCTGAACTGGTCGCCGGCGTCAGCGTGAACTCCGATCTACACGCGGCAGGCAACGACGTTCCTTCGGTGGTGAAGACCTCTGCCATGAAAGGCGGTGTGTTTGACCCCTCGGAGTGCAAGCCCATCATCCACGCCGATTTGGCCCGCGCCACGACGCCGCTGCGCAAGGACACTCTGCTGATCAGCCGGATGAATACGCCAGACTTGGTGGGCGAGGTTGGGTATGTTGACCGCGACCATGACTGTCTCTATCTGCCGGATCGAATCTGGATGACGCGAATGCGCTCACCCGGTTGTGTTTGTGTGCGCTGGCTGGGCTACCTGCTCAGCAGTGCGTCCTACAAGCGCCGCATCGGCGACGTTGCCACCGGCACCAGTGGCAGCATGAAGAACATTGCCAAAGGCGCCTTGCTGGATATCCCCGTGTCCTACCCCGAAGTCGACGAGCAGACTGCAATTGCCAACGTTCTCTCCGACATGGACGCCGACATCACGGCCCTTGAATCTCGGCTTGCCAAAGCACGCGATCTCAAGCAGGCCATGGCTCAGGCGCTGCTGAGCGGGCGCATCCGGCTGGTGGGGCCGGCCGCATGACCGCCGGACCGGGCAGGGGCGAGCACCGCGTGATGCGGGGTTGCCTTCCGTAGCAGAATCGGGGCTTCGCCAGCCTGACTTCCCGCCAACCCGCCGGAGCACGCCCCATGGGCCGCACCCCTGTCCTGGATGAATCGTCCATGCAGTCTGCCGAGTCGCAGATTCCCCAACTGGCCAGCCGAGCGGGGCGGGCAGCGCATGAGCGCGCGGTGAGCAGCGACACGGCCACGCTGGTCATGAAGACCGCCAGCGGCCAATTGGTGGCCCGGCAGGTGGGCGGTGTGGTGATCGTCCTCAAGACCCTGCCGGCCAGCACGCCGGTGCGCGCCGGCACGGTGCTCAAGCGGGTGGGCAAGTCGCGCAGCCACGAGGCCACCGGCCAGTGAGCACGGCGGCGGCGCCTGCCCAGCCACGGTTGCGCGTGTTCGCCGGACCGAATGGGTCCGGCAAGAGCACCATCCACGAAATGCTGCGCCCGGAGTGGATCGGTGTCTACGTCAACGCCGACGAGATCGAGAAGCTGCTGCGCCGACACGGTGGGCTGGACCTGGGCGAATTCGAGCTGACGGCCAAGCCAGAGGACCTGCAGCAGCGCTTCTGCGCGCACCTGGCGGCGTCGCCGCTGCTGGCCAAGCACGGCCTGCTCCAGGCGGCAAAGGCGTTGGTGGTCGAGCCCGACGGCGTGCTGCGGCTCGCCCCGGAGCACGCCAATGCATATGTGGCTGCCGTGCTGGCCGACGCCATCCGCCGGGAACTGCTGGCCCAGGGCAGCACCTTCACGTTCGAGACCGTGATGTCGTCGCCCGACAAGATCGACTTCATGCGCGAAGCCCGGGACAAGGGCTATCGCACCTACCTGTACTTTGTGGCCACCGATGATCCCGAGATCAACATCTCCCGCGTGAAGCTGCGGGTCAGCCAGGGTGGCCATGACGTGCCGGAGCACCTGATCCGCTCCCGCTATGTCCGCTCGATCGGCTTGCTCGATGAGGCCTGCTCGGCGGCGAGCCGGGCCTATGTGTTCGACAACTCGGGTGATGCGCACGAGCTGATCGCCGAGATCAGCGATGGCGACGAACTGACGGTGCATGCCGCCGCGCTGCCCGCCTGGTTCACGGGCACGACGCTGTGGAGATCCTTTCAGGAGGGCGCGGCCGCGCAGCCCTGACGAACGCGCCCAGGGGAGGGCCGAATGAGCGAGAACATCAACAAGCCGGAGCGCGCCACCCAAGAGCGCGTGATCCGGCTCTTCGCTGAACAGCTGGGCTACCGCTACCTGGGCGACTGGTCGAACCGCGAGGGCAACCACTGCATCGAGGAAGGCCTGTTGACGGACCACCTGGCCCGCAGCGGCTACAGCCCCGCACACATCAGCGCCGCGTTGCACAAGCTGCGCTCGGACGCCTTGCTGCACGGGCGCACGCTCTATGCGGCCAACCAGGCGGTGTACCAGCTGCTGCGCTACGGCATCCCGGTGAAGGTGGCGGCCGGCGAGGTGAACGAGACCGTGCACCTGGTGAACTGGCAGCAGCCCGGCGACAACGATTTCGCCATCGCCGAGGAGGTGACGCTGAAGGGCGGGCACGAGCGCCGGCCCGACCTCGTGCTCTACCTCAACGGCATTGCCGTGGGCGTGCTGGAGTTGAAGAACAGCCGCGTGGGCCTGGGCGAAGGCATCCGCCAGTGCCTGTCGAACCAGCAGCCGGAGTTCAACGACTGGTTTTTCAGCACCGTGCAGCTGGTGATGGCGGGCAACGACTCCGAGGGCCTGCGCTACGGCAGCATCGAGACGCAGGAAAAGTACTTCCTGAGCTGGAAGGAAGACGAGGCCGACAACACCGGCTACAAGATCGACAAGTACCTGGCCAAGCTGTGCAGCCCGGCGCGGCTGCTGGAGCTGATCCGCGACTTCGTGCTGTTTGACGGTGGCATCAAGAAGCTGCCCCGGGTGCACCAGTACTTCGGCCTCAAGGCCGCGCAGGCCCATGTGCAGCAGCGGCGCGGCGGCATCATCTGGCACACCCAGGGGGCGGGAAAGAGCATCCTGATGGTGCTGCTGGCCCGCTGGATCCTGGAGAACCGGCCAGCGGCGCGCGTGGCCATCGTCACCGACCGCGACGAGCTGGACCGCCAGATCGAACAGGTGTTCAAGGACGCAGGCGAGACCATCCACCGCAGCCAGAGCGGCCGCGACCTGATGGCTCAGCTGGCGCAGCCCAACCCGCGGCTGCTGTGCTCGCTGGTGCACAAGTTCGGCCGCCAGGGTGTCGGCGATGGGGTGGACGGCTTTGAAGCCTTCTTGCGCGACCTGGCTGCGCAGCCCAGTCCGACGCAGGGCGAGATCTACGTGTTCGTGGACGAGTGCCACCGCACCCAGGGCGGCAAGCTGCACCGGCTGATGAAGGCCATGATGCCCAATGCGGTGTTCATCGGCTTCACCGGCACACCGCTGCTCAAGTCAGACGCGCGGACCAGCATGGAGGTGTTTGGCGGCTACATCCACACCTACAAGTTCGCCGAAGCGGTGGACGACAAGGTGGTGCTGGACCTGGTCTACGAGGCCCGTGACATCGACCAGAAGCTGGGCCAACCCGAGGAGGTCGATCAATGGTTCGAGGCCAAGACCAAGGGCTTGAACGCCTGGCAGAAGGACGAGCTGAAGAAGCAGTGGGGCACGATGCAGAAGGTGCTCAGCTCCCGCGCGCGCATGGACAGGGTGGTGGCCGACATCGTGTTCGACTTCGCCGTGAAGCCGCGCCTCTCCAACGAGCGCGGCAATGCCATCCTGGTGGCATCCAGCATCCACGAGGCCTGCAAGTACTTCATGCTGTTCGGCAAGACGGTATTCAAGGGCCGCTGCGCGGTGGTCACGTCCTACAACCCGCAGGCAGCGGATGTGAGCAAGGAGGAAACCGGCGCCAACACCGAAAGCGACAAGCAGTTCATCTACAACACCTACAACGAGCTGCTGAAGGAGGTGGTGGCCGAACCCGGCAAGACCAAGACCGAGGTCTACGAACAGCAGGCCAAGAGCCGCTTCATCAAGGCGCCCGCCCAGATGAAGCTGCTGATCGTGGTGGACAAGCTCCTGACGGGCTTTGACGCACCACCCTGCACCTACCTCTACATCGACAAGTCGATGCAGGACCACGGCCTGTTCCAGGCCATCTGCCGCACCAACCGGCTGGACGGCGAGGACAAGGACTTCGGCTACATCGTCGACTACAAGGACCTGTTCAAGAAGGTGGAGAAGGCGATCGCCGTCTACACCGCCGAACTGGACCACAGCGCCGGTGGCGCGGCCCCGGAGATCCTCGTCAAGGACCGCCTCGAAGCCGGCCGGGAGCGCCTGGACGACGCGGTGGAGGCCCTGGCCCTGCTGTGTGAACCGGTGGAGCCGCCCAAGGCAGACCTGCAGTACATCCACCACTTTTGCGGCAACACCGAGATCGCCGTGGACCTGAAGTCGCGCGAGCCCCACCGCGTGGCGCTCTACACCGCCGTGGTGGCCCTGGTGCGTGCCTATGCCAACCTGGCCGACGAGCTGGAGGAGGCCGGCTACACGCCCGCGCAGATCGACCACCTGAAGGCCCTGCAGAAGCACTACCTCAGCCTGCGCGAAATCGTACGCACCGCGGCGGGCGAGACTCTGGACCTGAAGCCCTACGAGGCGGACATGCGCCACCTCATCGACACCTACATCGAGGCCGAGGAACCGAAAATAATCTCTCCCTTCGACGACGTCGGCCTGCTGGACCTGATCGTGAAGACCGGCATCGCCGACGTGATTGCCAAACGCCTGGAGAGCCTGAGGGGCAACCGGGAATCGATCGCAGAGACGATCGAGAACAACGTCCGCAGCAAGATCCTGAAGGAGCAGCTGACGGACCCGGCCTTCTTCGCCAAGATGTCGGCGCTGCTGGCGGAAATCATCCGCTTGCGCAAGAAGAGGGCGATCGAGTACGAGGACTACCTGGCGCGTATCGCCGACGTGGCAAAGAAGGTGAGCGTCGGCAAAGCCGACGACACACCCGCGCAGCTGAAGACGAACGGGCAGCTGGCCCTGTACAACAACCTGAAGTCGCTGGCGGGCATGATCGTGGCTCAGGAACCGCCTGGGCCGCTGGCCCCCGCAGATCAGGCGCTGACTGCTGCACTGCAACTTGACGCGGTCATCAAGGCGAGACGTCCTGACGGCTGGCGCGGCGTGGTCGCCAAGGAGCAGATGGTGAAGCAGGCGATGTTCGACGTGCTGAAGGACATCACGGAGGTGAACCGGCTGTTCCCCATCGTCTTCGCCCAGAAGGAATATTGATGCGGGACGTGCTGGACCTGGGCGATCTGCATGCCGAGGTGATCCGCAAGACGATCAAGCACGTGCACCTGAGTGTGCTGCCGCCGGCCGGCAAGGTGCGCGTGGCCGCGCCGCAGAGCATGGCCCTGGACACGATCCGGCTGTTCGTGATTTCAAAGCTCGCCTGGATCCGTTCACAGCAGCGCAAGCTGCTATCGCAGGAGCGCGAAACACCGCGCGAGTTCCTGAACAAGGAAAGTCACTACCTGTGGGGCAAGCGCTATCTGCTGGAGATCAGCTTCGCCGATGCGGCGCCGGCAGTGAACCTGACCCCGCGCAGGCTGCACCTGCAGGTGCGCCCCGGCTCTGACGCGGCGCGATGCGAAGAGGTACTGGACGGCTGGTACCGTCAGCAGGTGCGCGAGGCGGTCCCTGCCCTGCTGGCCAAGTGGGAGCCCCTGCTGCAGGTGAAGGCGAACCGTGTCTTCGTGCAGCGGATGAAGACCAAGTGGGGCAGCTGCTCGCCCGAGTCAGGCCACATCCGCCTCAACACCGACCTGGCCAAGAAGCCCCCCGAGTGCCTGGAATACATCGTGGCGCATGAGTTGGTGCACCTGCTTGAACCGACGCACAACGAGCAGTTTTCAGCCCTGATGGGCTTGTATCTGCCGCATTGGCAGCATCTGAGAAAGCTACTGAACGAGTTGCCGGTGCGGCATGTGGAGTGGCCTGCCGGCCACTGACACCCTGGCAGCCCCTCAACACCTCAACTGAAACTGCCGGTCCCGCGCCTTCTGCTTCTGGCTGCGCAGCCAGTCCTGCATCTGGGCGGTCTGGGGTTGGCGGGCCTGGGCGTCGAGCTGGGTGATGTGGGCGTCCAGTGCCTTGCATTCCTCGCCCTTGCTCCGGCCGGCGGCCTGTGGTGCCTGGGCGTTGACGGTAGCGGTGCGCGCCGAGGGGGCCGGCGCCTGGTAGAGGCGGGCCGCGGCCGCGCGGGACTGTTCGGCCAGGGCCACCTGCTGGTCGAAGGGCAGGCCGTCTGGCACGGATTCGATGCGGTCGATCAGCGCGTCATGCTGGCGGCAGTGGGCCGCGGACCAGAAGGTGGCGCCACCGTTCGTCTTGCACAGGTAGATGCTGGCGGCCTGTGCCGGTGCGGCGAGCAGGGCGGCAGCCGCGCAGGCCGCCAGCAACCCCAGCGCCCGCAGCGGGCGAGGGCCGGCATGGCGGCAACCACTGGGATCGCTGGAATCACTGGAATCGCGGGAATCGCAGCAATGGCCGCTGCGATGTGACACGGGCTTGTGCATGGTGGCTTCTCCCTGCCTGTCGAGGCCTGGACATTGCACCACAGCAGGGCGGCGGTATGGAGATCGCGTGGCCCGGGTTGCCTGCGGCAGCACAAGGGCAGCACAAGGGCAGCGCACAGCCCCCTCGCCTGCGTGCACCTTCACCCTCGCAGGTGCCCTTGCGCTGGCACGGCCGGCCCGGCAGCGGGCAGCGGTTCGGCCAGCAGGTCGAACAGGCGTTGGCCCTGGTCCGCGCCGGCGGCATCCAGGGCGACCAGGGCCCAGGGTGAGTCGGTGGATTCCTGGGCGCCGAAGAGTTGGCGCAGCGCCTGCTGCTGGGCTTCGTCCTGCGCGAGCAGCACGACGCGGCGGTGGGCGGCGGTGCGGGCCAGGTGCTGCAGCTCGATGAGGCAGCCCTGGCGCTGCGGGGTGAAGCCGCGCAGGTCCATGAGGACGACCTGGCTCTGCGCGGCCAGGGCGCGCATCACGGGCTGCCAGGCGTCGGCGTGGCACCAGAAGTGTTCGAGGCGGTAGCGGCCGTCCGGGTCGGGGGTGTCGCTCAGGGCCTGCAGGCGCTGGCCGAGGCTCTGGCCGCTGCGGTCGCCGACGAAGCGCTGCTTGAGCCGCCCGCTGACGAAGGCGGCCAGGTCGGCCGGGCTGAGGTTGCGCAGCGCCAGGTCGCGCCCGGCGATCATGCGCACGCTGCCCAGGCTGCGCCAGTGCTGCTCCAGTTGCTCCAGCAGGCGGTGGGCGCGGCCGCTGTCGTCAAACACGCGCAGCAGGAGCAGGTGCCGGGGCCCGCCGGCCGGCGCGGGCAAGGGCATCAGCGCCCAGAGCCCGCGGCGCAGCGCGATGCCCAGGGGCCAGCCCAGCAGGGCGAGGTAGAAAAAGGCGTCGCGCCGCATGAGCACGAGGATCACGGTCTGCACCAGCACGTAGAGCAGCCACCAGGCATCGAAGAAGATTTCCTGGTCGCTCAGGCGCCGCCGCTCGTAGCCGGCCTGCACCCAGCGCAGCAGGGCCACGCCCAGCCAGCCGCCCAGCAGCAGGCCGCCCAGGCGCCAGGGCCAGACCTGCTCGGGCCCGGCGCCAAAGGCCTGGCGTGCCAGCTCCACCGCCGCCACGGCCAGCCAGCCGGCGGCCAGGGCGATGGGCATGACCAGCGGCGCCACGCCACGCCAGAAGCGCAGGCTGAGCAGCAGCAACAGCCCCACGGGCAGGAGGACGAAGCCCTGGAAGAGGCTGACGGCCAGGTCACCACGCAGCCCGAGCAGGAGGTACAGCCCCACCGCGCCAGCCAGGAAGAGGCCCACGCGGGTGCGCACCCGGAAGTCCGACAGGAACAGCGCATTGGCGAGCACGGGCAGGGAGAAGGTGAGCCCGCCCGTCCACGCAAGGTTGGCCGAGGCGTGCTCCGGAAACGCCTGCAGGAGCAGCGCCGTCATGAGCGCCGCGTTGGCAAGGCCGCCGACGCACCAGCCCAGGAGGATGCGGCGCAGGACGCGCCGACGCTGCACGCCAGCGGCGGAGGGTGCGGGGGTGGCTGCTGCGCCCAGCGACAGGGCGCGCCAGGTCAGCGGGAGTGAGGCAAGGTGGGGCGATTCAGCGACAGGCTCAACGACAGGTTCTGGGGCCCGGGGCGGCTGGCCCGCGGCGGGGCGGTTCATCCAGGCGCTGACGCGGCGGCGGTACAGCAGCACGACCACCGGCGACAGCAGCACGGCCAGCGCCAGGCCGTAGGCCACCGACACGCCGAGCAGGCGCGTGGGCATGTCGATGAGGGTGGTCATATGGTGTGCGCGTCAGCCCCGCCAGGGCAGATGCTGGGGCGCAGCGCACGGTCACGTCAATGGGGCCAGGCCCGCCATTGCGGTGTGCAGGTGCCCCGTTGCGGTCGGCAGGTACCGCGTTGCAGCGTGCGGATCGCGGCCTGCAGTCTGCAGAGGGCGCCCTGCAGTCTGCAGATGGCCACCTGCCGGCTTGCAGGTCGCGCGTCACGGCCTGCAGATCGGGCCGTTCAGCCTGACAAAACAGGCCGATGGCCGCTCCAGCGACGCCAGCGGGCGGGCTGGGCCGGTTTTTGCAGCCTGCAGGCCGCTCGTTGCAGTCTGCAGGCAGCGGCCTGCAGACCCGCAGGTCGGCCTTGCAGATCTGCAGGGAGCCGTCTGCATACCCACACGGCGGGGTCTGCACGACCGCAAGGCGGTCTCTGCATCACTGCAAGGCGGTGGTTCGGGCTTGCAGGTCGGTTCCCGTCCGGCGTCGGACGCCGGGTGCACGGGCTGGATCAGGCCCGCGCCGGGGCGGTGGCCGCCAACCACCAGCGGATCCAGGCGCTGGCGCAGGCGGTGAGGGGCTGCGCCTTGGGGTTGATGTGCTCCTCCTGGCAGGCCCACCCCCACCAGCAGCGCCGCAGCCCAGCGTTGCCCTGGCGGTCACGGCCGATGAAGGCCTCGCGCCGCAGGGTCCGGAGCGGGTCCAGAGCAGGCCCAACCGCGCGGCCACGCCGATGAGGAACGGGAAGAGCATGGTTTCGTGCCATCGTCTTCAAGGCAGGTTGTCGCGCCGGGCGGGAGGGCTGCCGGTTCAGGCGGCAGGGATTCTCGGGGCCAGGAGCGCAGCGACGAGATACGCAATGGCGAATTCAAGCCCGGGCCTGCCGGCGCCGATATCCGGCCAATGTCTCCCGTCCACGCTGTTCACGCCCTGTGCAGTCCCGCTCGCCTGGGGACAGCCGGGATGATCGCAGGCACCGCCCGGCTGGGCTGGCCGGACTGGCTGGCACGGCTGATGTGGGGGCTGCTGTGGGGGCTGCTGTGCAGCCTGATGGGGCCGCAGGCCCTGGCGGCACAGGCCGACGCCGGCACGGTGAGCGCAGCCAGAACCGTGAACACGATTGAAGTGCACCCCGGAGCCCCCCTGCGCGTGGTCGCCCCGCAGGTGCAGGTGCTGGAGGACGCGGATGCCCGGCTCGACACGGCCCAGGTGCTGCACCGGCTGGACGGTTGGACGCAGCCGGGCGGCGACGCGATCCGGCTCGGCTCCGCCCGGTCGGCGTTCTGGCTGCGCCTGCGGCTGGCCAACCGGGGCACGGGGCCTGGTGAGTTCGTGCTGGCCTTGGGGTCGGTCCGGCAGGACCATGTGCGCTGGGTCGTGGCGGACCCGTCCGGGCGCGTCGAGCTCGAACGTGACAGCGGCGAGCGTTCACCCCGGTCCACCCGCCTGATCGATACGCAGGAGCTGGTGCTGCCGTTGGCACTGGCCGCCGGGCAGCAGCGCGACGTCTATGTGCGCATCCAGTCGCACGACGGCCTGTCGGAGCCGATGGCGCTGGAGGTGGGCAGCCGCGACCGCTTCCAGGACCGGGCGCGCCAGCGGCTGGCCCTGATGGCCCTGTACTGCGGCGCGCTGCTGGCGCTGCTGGCCTACAACCTGTTCCTCTTCCTGTCGACCCGGGGGCCAGAGTTCGCGGCCTACGTCATCTACGCCGCGGGGCTGCTGCTGTGGAACCTGGCGTACCACGGCATCGGCTTCGAGTGGTTCTGGCGCGACCAGCCGATCCTCAACCACCAGCTGCCACTCATTGGCGGGGCACTGGCGCATGCGGGGGCCTGGTGGTTCGTGCCGGCCTACCTGCGCCTGCACGAAAGGCCTGGGTTGCAGGGGCCGCTGCGGGCCTACCGGCTGGCCGCATGGGCCCACCTCGTCTGCATTCCCCTGGCGCTGGCCGATTTCTACACGCTGAGCACCTACATCGCCTTCGCGATCGGCACGCCGATGCTGCTCTACACCCCGGTCCTGGCCTGGCGCCTGGCGCTGCAGGGCCAGCGCGAGGCGGTGTTCCTGGCCCTGGCCTTCGTGGCGCCGGTGCCGGCGCTGCTGCTGTTCTACGCCCAGCTCTTCGGGGTCCTCTCCATGGGGGAATGGGGCCGCTTCAGCATCCAGATCGGCTCCTTCATCGAGATGGTCCTGCTGGCCTTCGGCCTGGCAGATTCGATGAACGCGCTGAAGGCCCAGAAGCTGGCGGCCGAGCGTGCGCTGGCCCACAGCCTGGAGCGGCAGGTGGGCGAACGCACACGCGACCTGGAGGCCGCCAACCGGCTCCTGTGCACGCAGGCGGTCACCGACGAACTCACCGGCGTGTTCAACCGGCGCCGCTTCAACGAGGCCTGCGCGGCCGAGTTCGGCAGCGGCGTGGCGCGCAGGCCGTTCGCGCTCGCGATGTTCGACCTGGATCACTTCAAGCGCTACAACGACGTCTACGGCCACCAGGCTGGCGACAAGGTGCTGCGGCAGGTGGCGCAGGGCGTGGCGGCGGCGCTGGGGGCGCGCGGCGAGGTCTACCGGCTCGGCGGCGAGGAGTTTGCCGCCCTGTTTGCCGCGAACGGCCCGAACGAGGCCCTGGCGGTCACGCAGTCACTGCTGACGGCCATCCGCGCGCTGGACCTGCCCCATGGGGGCAATCCCTGCGGCCGGGTGACGGCGAGCTTCGGGGTGCAGTGGTGCAACCACGGCAACGGCAACGGCAGCGGCAGCATGGCGGGCCTGGATCCTGACCTGCTGTACGCCAGCGCGGACCAGGCGCTGTACCAGGCCAAGGCACAGGGCCGCGACCGGGCCGTGGCACAGCGCCAGCCGCCCGGTGAAGCACCGGTGGCGGCGGGTGGCTGCGCGGCAGGGGTCGAGCCGGCGTAAAGGGCAGCGCCTGCGGGCCGCCGGCCTCAGGGCCAGGTCCAGCCCGGGTGGTCGAAGAAGTTGCCGTAGTTGCGCATGGCCTGGAAGGCCGCCAGCGCGCCGGTGCGCTGGGCCTCGGGCTTGGGCGAGCGCCGCATGGTGTCGGTGGCCCAGCGCAGGTCGCGCTCGACGATGGCGTTGAAGGCCTTGCGCTGCGCGCTCGGCGGCTTGCCGGCGGACTTGGCCAGCTCGTCGAGCTGGGCGTCCACCTGGTCGGCCAACGTGCGGTAGTCGGCGCTGGCCAGCTTCTGCTGCTCGACCGCCTCGCGCTGGCGAGCCAGCAGCTCACGCAGGCGCTGCATGGTCTGCTGCGTGGCAGCGTCCGGGCTGCGGCGCGCCGGGCTTGCCTTGGCCGCCCCAGGGGCCGCCGCCGACGCGCCAGAGGCCGCAGGCGGTTGTGCCTGAGCCGGACCCTGCGCCTGCGCTGGGGCGCTGAGGGTGGTCTGCAGGGCGAGCAGGGCAACGGCCAGAGCGGCACGGCGAAGCCGTGCGGCGGTGGAGACGCAGGGGAGGTGCGGGGACATGGTTCAGGCGCTGGTAGACGGGTCATGCGTGCCCCCGCCCATCGGGGTCACGACCTGCAGAATCGTACCGAGGCGCAGATGAACGTCACATGAACGCACCCCACCCGGCCACCCAGAACCTTGTTCCAGTGCAAGGAACGGCTGCAGAAGGGCCGGGCACCCCGAGGCGCCCGGCCCTGTTCATCCCCCGCCGTGTCAGCCTGGCACGTCAGCCCAGCACGTCCGCCCAGATGTTGCGCGCCCAGGTGTGGGCGTAGGTGGCTTCCAGCGCATTGCGTGCGGCCGACAGCCCGCCAGCGCCCGGGACCGGGGCCAGGGTCCGCTGCGCGGCGTCCCACTTGTGCACCGAGGCGACGTGCACCGCCTCGGTCTCGGAGACGAAGCTGTAGCAGGTGTTGGTGATGATGGGCGACTCGTTGAGCGGCTGGCCGGTGAGCCTGGCGATCACCGCGTCGGCCACCGCCTTGGCGTGGTTGTTGGCCATGAAGCCGGACTTGGGCATGGCCGGAGCCGACGCGGTGGCATCGCCGATCACGTGCACGCCCGGCACCTTGGCCGACTCGAAGCCCAGGAACTCCACCCCCACCCAGCGGTTGTTCACCGAGATCAGCGGCTGCGCGATGCGCCCAGCCTGCTGCGGCGGGATGATGTTGAACAGGTCGGCCTTGAAGTCCTCGGTCTCCAGCTTGGCCACGTGGGCGCGGTTGTCGAACTCGATCACCTCGCTGTTGGCGCGGTACTCGATGATGCCGGGGTACAGCTCCTGCCAGGCCTTGAGGAACAGGCCCTTCTTGGAGACGATGTCCGGGTTGCCGTCCAGGATCACCAGCTTGGCGCGGGGCTTGGCGCGCTGGAAGTACTGCGCGATCACGCTGGCGCGCTCGTAGGGCCCGGGCGGGCAGCGGTACGGCGCCTTGGGGATCGAGAGGGCGAACACGCCGCCGTTGGGCAGCGCCTCCAGCTGGCGGCGCAGCGCCACGGTCTCGGGGCCGGCCTTCCAGGCGTGCAGCACCCGGCCGGCGTCGTGCGCGGCGGCCAGGCCCGGGATGGCCTCGTACTGGAAGTCGATGCCCGGCGCGACGATCAGCCGGTCATAGGGCAGCGGCTCGCCGCGCGCCAGGCGCACCTGCTTTTTCTCCAGGTCGATGGCGGTCGCCTCGTCATGCACGCGCCGCACGCCGTACTTGTCCAGCCCGTCGTAGGGCAGCGTGATGTCCTCGATGCGCCGGCTGCCCGCCAGCACCAGGTTGCTGATCGGGCAGGAGACGAAGCGCTCGCGGCGCTCCACCAGCGTCACCTCGATGCGAGGCTCCCACTTGCGGAGGTACTTGGCAGCGGTGGCGCCGCCGAAGCCGGCGCCGATCACCACCACGCGGCCAATGGGCTTGTCGCCGATCAGGCTGGCGCAGCCGCCCAGGCCGAGTGAGGCCGCACCGGCCAGGCCCGTGGACAGGGTGGTGAGGAACTGGCGCCGTTGCAGCGTCTTGGGGGTCAGGTTCGTCATGGGGCAGGCCTGGGTTCAACGCACCGGCAGGGCGGCGAAGTACTGCGCGAGGCGGCGCAGCTCGTCATCGCTGTAGCCCTTGGCGTGCTGGTGCATCACCGTGGCCGCGGGGCGCTGGCCGCCCTTGAACTCGATCAGCGCGCGGTAGAGCGTCTCCACGCCCCGGCCGGCGATGGCGGGGATGGCGCCCTGGTCGCGCCCCTCGGTGCCATGGCAGGCCGCGCAGGTGGCGGCCCAGGTGCGCACCTGGCGCTCGGGCAGGGTGGGCGCCACGCCGGCGGCAGCAGGCTGGGCCTGCACGGCAGCGCTGCCACACAGCAGCAGGAGGCCCCACAAGGGCAGGGCCAGGCGGCGGGGGAACAACGAGGTTTTCATGGGCGGCGCGGGCGCAGGGCAGCACCCTCCTTCTTGCGTCAGCTTGCCACTGTGCCCGCAAGTGTGCGGCGCACCAAATAGACAAGTCGAAGAAGCTTATGAGCTGCGCTCATAAGCCGGCCCCGCAGGCCCGTCATGCCCGTCATGCCCGTCATGCCCGTCTGTCCGCCAGCGGGCCTGGCCTGGCGGTGCCGGCGGATGACCTGCAGCTCCGGGTCCTGCGCCGCCCTGGCGTGGAACAGCGCGCCGAAGTACTTCAGCTTGTTGACCCCGAAGCGGTGCGCCCCGGCGCCCGATGCCAGGTGGTCGCACGGCATCCTGCGCCCGTCGGCCGCGTTCTCGTGCTTGCAGGCGCTGGGCACGGCGATCATGGCCGCGGGGAAGTGCTGGCACAACAGCGCCAGGAAGCGAACGTCGGCGGCGCTGCGGGTGGCGGTGCTGAACTCGCCGACCGTCGCCAGCGCCTCGCGGCGCAGCAGCGTGACCGGCAGCCAGTTCAGGTCGCCCCAGCGCATGCGCGTGAAGATCGAGCCGCGGTAGACCCGCGCCGCCGGCATGCCCAGGCGGTGGACGATGCGCTGGCCCCAGGCGCCGACCGGCTCGCACCGGCGGTCGACGCGCAGGTCGTCGTCGTCCCGGGGCTGCAGGAGGGCCGTGCTGTACAGCCCCAGCCCCAGCGCCCGGGCCTGCCGCGCCATGGCCGGCACCACCGCGCGGTCGAAGACCTGGCCGTGGTTGTGGAACTCGGTGGTGACGAACATCTGCTGCGCGTGCGCGTCCAGGAAGGCGGTGGTCAGCGCCAGGAAGTGCGGGTACCACTCGTCGTCGGCGTCCAGGAAGGCGATGTACTCGCCGCGCGCGGCCCGCAGCCCCGCGTTGCGTGCGTGGTGGACCCCCGCGTTGGCCTGCCGCAGCACGTGGATGCGTTCGTCGCGCAGGGTGGCGAGCCAGGCGCCGGTGCCGTCGGTGGCGCCATCGTCCACCACGATCAGCTCCCAGTCCAGGCAGGTCTGGCGGCGCACGCTGTCCACCGCGCGGCTGAGCACCTCGGCGCGGTTGCAGGTGGGCAGGATGATCGAAACCTTGGGGGATGCTGGCATGGCGACCCGCCCCGGCATCCGGGCCGGCGCGGTGGCCTCAGTGTCGGCAGCGTTCGTGACGTGCTGGTGACGCTGGCAAGGCGCTGCCAGGCTGCCTATGCTTGGCACACCTGCGGCAGGCCGCGACCGCCATACAGCTGCCGCACCCCTGCCCTCTTCGACAACCCCAGCCTCCATGTGGCGCCTGCGAACCCTGGCATCGAGTGCCGCACTGCTCATGCTCGCCCTGCTTCTCGTGCTGGGTGGCGGGCATGCCTACCACGCGCATCAACAGGCGCGGCGCCACGAGGCCCTCGGCCTGCCCGGCCGGTGGGTTCCGGTCGCGGGCCACGCCCTGTACCTGCACTGCCAGGGCACGGGAGGCCCGACGGTCCTGCTGGAGAGTGGCGCCGCCGCCTTCGCGGCCACCTGGGACCGGGTGATGCGCCCGCTGTCCGCGCAGCTGCGGGTCTGCGCCTACGACCGCGCCGGCCTGGGGTGGAGCCCGGCGTCCCGTGCGCCCGTCGAGCCGGGCGCCGCCGCACGCGACCTGCGCGAGGCGCTGGCGGCCGCCGGTGAACACCCGCCCTACGTCGTCGTCGGTCACTCGCTTGGCGCCCTGTTTGCCATCCTCTTCGCCGAGGCACGTCCGGCGGATGTCCATGCGCTGGTGCTGCTCGACCCGGCGCACCCCGACATGCTGGACGTCCTGCCGGCCCTCGCCGCGTCCTACGATGCCATGTTGAGGCGGCTGCAACTGGGGGCCTGGCTGGTCCAGTCCGGCGTACCGGACGCGTTCGACATCCAGCGCCCGCTGATCGAATCGTTTCCCCCCGCGGCGCAGCAGCAGGCGGCCTACCTCGTCAATGACCCCGGCCACCTGCGCTCGGCACGGGCAGAACTGCTCGCGTGGCCGGCGATCGCAGGCGCCGTCCGCGCCGCGCGCCGTTTCAGGTCGCTGCCGATCCTCGTGGTCAGCCCGGACGATCCATTGGACATGGCGGACGGAGCCTCCCTGCGTGCCGCTCTGACGCATCTGCAGGCCAGCTATGTCACGGGCATCGCACCCTCTGCCCACCTGGTGCTGCCGGGGGCCGGGCACGACTCGATGCTGCTCGACGAACGCCGGGCCCAGGTCCTGTCCGATCGCATCGGCACCTTCATCCGCCAGGTGCCTGCGCCGAAGGCACGCCATCCCGGCATGCCCACCCCCGCCGACTAGCCGCCCCGCCCCTTCCCGCACAGGCCCAGGGCAACGCCCACCAAGGCCGCCACCAGCACCGCACTCACGACGAGCAGGATCAGCAAGCCGGCGGCCACGCGGTAGCCGACCCGGTGACGGGTCTGCTCCTTCCGGGCACGCGGGCCCGCGGCCGGTTCGGTGGGCGAGCGCGGCGCGTCCGCTGGCTGGGCACTCGGTGCCCCGGCGGGCACAGGTGGTTCGTGCAAGGGTCCTGGGTCGCTCGGCATGGAACGCTCCGGTCGGGATGGGCCCGTCGTGGGGTCGGGAGGGGGGAGGGGCGGGAAGTCAGGGGGGCATGGGGTCACTGGGGCATGGGGTCGAGTTGGTCATGCGGGTCATGCGGGTCATGCGGGTCATGCGGGTCATGCGGGTCATGCGGGTCATGCGGGTCATGCGGGTCATGCGGGTCATGCGGGTCATGCGGGTCATGCGGGTCATGCGGGTCATGCGGGTCATGCGGGTCATGCGGGTCATGCGGGTCATGTGGCGACGGGTCCGTGGAGGCGGGGCGGGCGGCGGCACGCACCGGCGGCGCTGGGCCATGCGGTGCAGCGCTCAGCGCGATCACGCGGTGCGCCGTCAACCGGGCATGGGCTTCGCCCGCACAGCCCTGGGCTGGCCCCAGACGCACCATGTCCTGTTGCAGGCCGCGCCAGCGCTGCTGCAGCGAGCCCAGTGCCGCAGCTCGCCCGACCGACGACGAACCTTCGAAGGTGTAGCAGGGGTAGGCCCGCCCCAGGTGGTCGACATGCATCATCCAGCGCCCCGCCGCACAACCGGGCTGCGCGGCAATGCCCAACAGGCGCAGCAGCGTCGGATGGCGCGCACCCTGGCGCGTTTCGGGCAGGTCCAGGCTGACCGCATCCACCCGTGCCTTCAGCGGCGCGAGGCTGCGCTGCAGGGCCTGCAGGAAGGCCGGCGCGGCCTCCAGGGTGTCGCCACCTTCGCGGCCCACCTCGACCTTGCGGTTGATCCTCACCAGCGTGATCCGATGGCGTGCGGCCAGCTCGGCAGCGGTGTCGATCACGCCGAGGTCGGTGCTCGACATCACCACGAGCAGGTTGCCTGCCAGGCCCGCTTCGTTCAGCAGCCGCAGGTTGTCGCGCAGGCGCCGGTACGACCCCTCGCCACGCAACTCGTCATGCCGCGCCGGCGTTCCCCACAGGGGGAGGTAGAAGAACAGGCTGTGCGGGTAGCGCCGGTTGAGCGCCATCAGCCGGGCAATCGAGGCGTTCGAGGAGACGTAGACCCACTTGCCTGCCGCCAGGAGGGTCTCGGCCGTGGCCTCGATGTCCGGGTCGGCCAGGGGTTCGCCGCCGGTGAGGAAGACGAAGGGGATGTCCGACCGGGCCAGTTCGCCGAGCCAGGGTGCAGGCACGCCAGGCACTGCGCCGTCGGCCGCCCGGTGGGGGCCTGCAGCCGAATAGCAGTTGACGCAATGGAACGGGCAATAGGCCGAACCGGACAGGGTCACCAGCAGGGGATGCGCAAAGTCGAGCGGCTGCCCGAAGGGCGTGCGGACGACCGCATCGGCCACGATGCGGATGACGCCGCGGACCAGACGCGGGTCGATCTTGTCAGGCAGCGGCAACCCGGCCCGCGCCGCCACCCAGTGGACCCGCCGGAACGAGCGGCCGAGGTACTCGTCCGGGACCCGGTCCAGCAGGGGGACCAGAGTCCGCAGCGCCGCATTCAGACCGGAGCGCAGCCACCTCACCATCGCCCCCACCTCGTCACACCCATTGCACCCAGGCGGCGTACACCTGACCGCCGCCCCACACGATCGCACCCAGGCTCAGGATGCCCGTCGCACACAGATAGCCAAGGGCCCGGAACGGGGCACCGGCCACGTCGAAGATGCTCCCGATCAGCGACACGCCTGCGCCGGCCATCCAGATGAGGGTTCGCACCGGCGGCGTCAGGATCAGCGCAGCCCACAGCCAGATGGAGGTCAGGAAGGTCGTCGCGGCCGATGCGTAGAGCAGGCGCCGACGGCCCAGCTGCATCAGGTCGGGCGAGGCGGGGTCGAACAGGTCCAGGTAGGGCTGCTTCAGCAGCAGCGCCAGCTCACGGCCCACCAGGGACACAAAGCCCTCGCCGCCCGTCTGGATCTGGCCATTGGAGACCGCCAGCGCGTAGATCACGACCAGGGCCAGCCCGATCGTGCCGACGAAGATCCCGAGCGTGACCGGGAGGTCCAGCGGCGCCAGCAGGTAGATCGGCGCGCCCTTGCGGTAGGCCCGCAGGAGCAGCCGGGTCTTGTAGAGGCAGAGATAGTCGCCCAGCACGTTCACGCTGCCGCCGAAGATCACCAGGCTGATCCAGATGCCAGCGGTGAACTCGACGCTGGCGCCATACATCGTGCGGACCAGCACCAGCACCAGTGCCAGTGAAGCGATCGATGTGAGTGCTGCCCGCACGAAGCAGAAGGCCGAGAAATGGTCGTAGCCGAACACCGCCTCGAACAGGTTGTTGAACGCCTCGGCCGTGCGCACACGCGGCGCCCCCTGGCGCGGCAGCAGCCACTGCTGCGCCAGCGAGCGCATGCGTGGGCTGATGTCGCCTTCGGCCAGGCTGAACAGCAGCAGCACCGCGATCGCGGCACCGACCGCAACGGCCAGCGGCCCCTTGAAGGTCTGCGTGTACACCGCAGCGATCCACATCGCCGCCAGCACCGCGATGGTGGCGATGCCGCCAGGCGGCGGGGATCGAAAACGCGTCGGCTGAATGCGTGGCGTCGCCGCTGCGGGCGATCCGGCAGCGGCCGCATCGGCCCGGCGCCGCGGCCCGCGCCGCACCATTTCGCTGACCTGCAGCATCAGGCGCTGGAAGGGCTCGGTATCGGTGCGGCCATCCCAGGCCGTGAAGTCCTCGGCCTGGATGAGCCGGAAGGCAAACGGGATCGGCACACGATCCAGCAGCACGGGCAGCATGATCTCGCGCTCATGGGCATCGGACGCCTCGGTGCGCACCCAGCGCGACTGGACCGATTCACGTGTCCACAGCACGAGCACGCACCGCGCCAGGGAGATCTGCTCCTCGATGACTTCCTGGTAGTCCCGGCCCGCGGGAATGTCGCGGTCCCACCAGACACTCACACCGCTGTCTTCCAGCGCCTGGGCGAAGCGCTGGGCCGCCTCGCGGTCGAGGCTTGAGTAACTGATGAAGACGTCGGACATCCCACGCTCCGGACCGAGGGACCACCTGCGCCGACGCCACGCCGACGGAGGACGCATCCTTGCGCGCCGATGATAGCCACAGGACGCGCTTTGCCGGGGGCCGGATAAACAGCGCGGGTCAGGTGCGGGGTGCCTTGATGCGGCGCAGCGCGATCGTGGCGATCAGGGCGGTCAGCGAGGCGATCAGGCTGGCGGTGATCCAGAAGCCGTGCGGGTGCTCGTTCCAGGGCACGCCGCCCACGTTCATGCCGAACAGGCCGGAGACCAGGTTGATCGGCAGCGCCAGCACGGTGACCATCGTCAGCATGAACAGGCTGCGGTTGTTCTCTTCCGCCACCCGGGAGGAGGACTCGTCCTGCATGAGCTTGATGCGCTCCTGCAGCGCGGCGATGTCGCGCAGCACGAGCGAGAACTCCTCGCTGGCGCGGTGCAGGTGTGCCACGTCGTCGGCCGCGACCCAGCCCGGCGGCTTGGACAGGGTGCGCTGCAGCGCGCTGGGCTCGGGCGCCAGCAGGCGCTGCAGGCGCACCATCAGGCGGCGCAGCTGCGCCAGCTCGGCGGTGTGGCTGGCGTGCTGGCCGGCCAGCACGGCGTCCTCGATGTCGTCGATGCGGTCGGTGGCCAGGCGCACGATGCGCTGCAGCTCGTCGGCCTGGTCGCCCAGCAGGTGGTCGAGCAGCGCCACGCTGGAGCCGAGCGGCTCGCCGCGCTTGACCGCCAGGCGCAGCCGGTCCACCGAGCGCAGCGGGTGCCGCCGGGCCGTGACCACCAGGCCGGGGCGCACGGCGACCCAGAGGGTGGCCACGTCGCTGGCGTCGAAGGTGAAGTCGAAGGTGACGTCGTTCATCACCGCAAAGAGCGTGTCCTCGTCGCGCTCGATGCGGGTGGAGCGCGAGCCCTGGTGCAGCGCCTCGTAGAAGTTGTCGGTCAGGCCGGCGTGGCTGCGCAGCCAGCGCTGTGCCGCGGCGTGACCGACATTCAGATGCAGCCAGACGAAGCCGGTACCCGGGTCCCGCAGCAGCGGCAGGGCCCGCTCGGCCGAGGCCAGCTCCGAGGCGGCCTCGCCGGGCAGGAAGTGGTAGCCGCAGATCAGGCCGTACTCGTCGGACCCGTAGGGCAGGGCAAGGCTCGCAGCGGCGGGGGAGGCTGGAGCGCGGGCGGCGGCGTCATCACTCATCGGTCGGTCGGGCAGCAGGAGGGCTTGGCGAGGATCGGGGCGGGGTCGGGGCGGGAAACGGGGGCAGGCGTGCAGTGGGAGTGCATTTCGTGACAAGCCCGTGACGTTGCAGCCGCACCGCACTCCGGGTTGACCCGCAGGCCTGTCACGAAGTCACAACCCGGCGTTCCTAACCTGCCGGGCATCGGCCAGGCATGCCCGGCCGAGTGCATCAACCTCCATGAAAGCCAAGAACATGACGTTCATCGCTCGCCGCTCTTCGAAGGCCGCCGCGGCCCTGCTGGCCATCGCCGGCTCGACCCTCGCCACTTCCGCCCTGGCCCAGTCCACCGAGTTCACCTGGTACGGCCGCGTGGATCTGGCGCTGGAAGACAACAGCAACGGCTCGGTCTCGCGCACCGCGGTGCAGAACTTCGCCTCGCGCCTGGGCATCCGCGGCGAGCACAAGCTCAATGACGCGCTCAGCGGCGTGTTCCAGATCGAAACCGGCGTCGCTCCGGACGACACCGCCCAGAGCAAGACGCTGGCCAGCCGCAACAGCTTCGTCGGCCTGAAGAGCAACGTCGGCGGCACGGTGATCGTGGGTACGCACGACATGCCGCTCAAGACCCTCGGCGGCGGCGCCTACACGCTGTGGGCCGAAGGCGACCTGGAAGAAGTGATCGTGCACGGCAAGGCCTCGCGCGTGGCCATCGGCAACGCCAACTTCGACAACGTGCACACCCGCAAGACCAACGTGCTGCTCTACACCAGCCCGAAGTTCTTCAACACCGTCGGCAAGCTGGCCTTCTCCCCGGATGAAGGCAAGGCCGCCGCCGCCGCCGGCGTGCCCGAGTACGCCAAGAACATGTGGGGCGTGTCGGTCGAGTACAACGACGGCCTGTTCAACGCCGGCCTGGCGGCGCAGCAGCAGTCCAACTACATCGCCCCGACGGCCACGGCCGACGGCGCCTCGATGAAGGCGGTCAAGGCCGCGTTCGGCGTCAAGTGGCAGACCCTGACGGCCGGCATCGAGGCCAGCCGCCTGGACAACAGCCGCGGCAAGAAGACCACCAACCTGCTGCTGACCGGTGCCTATGGCCTGGACGCGCTCACCTTCAAGGCCAGCATCGGCGCTTCGGGCGAGTCCTCGGACGGCGCCAAGGACGGCGTCAAGGGCTTGGCCCTGGAAGCCGACTACGCCTTCGACAAGGCCATCACGGTCTACACCTACTACAGCCGCCTGTCCAACGACACGAACGCCAAGGGCACCTTCACCGCCGCGGACAACTTCCCGGCGGTCGCCAAGGCCGGTGATGACCCGCGCGCCTTCGGCCTGGGCATCCGCTACAACTTCTGATCCACTGTCGACAGGGCGCGGCGAGGAGCACTCCGGTGTTCCCGCCCGCGCGCCCCCTCCAGGCCCCTCCGACATGACCACACCTTTCTCCAAGCCCTTCGCCCTGCTGCATGGCCTGCTCCTGTCCGCCGTGGTGGGCCTGGCAGGCTGCGCCACCTCGGCTCCGCAGGCCTCCGCACAGAGCTACTCCTTCGGCCTCTGGGGCGACATGCCCTACCAGAAGGCCGGTGACGCGCCCAGGATGCCGGCGCTGCTGCGCAGCCTCAACCAGTCGGACATCGCCTTCTCGATCTACGACGGCGACATCAAGGACGGCAGCTCGCGCTGCACCGACAACGTCTACACCGAGGCACTGCAGATGTTCGCCCGCCTCGACCGGCCGGTGGTCTACCTGCCCGGCGACAACGAGTGGACCGACTGCCACCGCCTGAACAACGGCGGCTACGACGCGCTGGAGCGCCTGGCCCACCTGCGCCCCGACCCTGGACAGCCTGGGCCGCAGCACGATGGCGCTGGAGCGCCAGGGCAGCGCCGGCCAGCCCTACGTCGAGAACCTGCGCTTCAGCCGCGGCCCGGTGCTCTTCGTCGGCCTGAACGTGCCGGGCAGCAACAACAACCTGGTCCTCGACGCCAAGGACTGCAGCCGCAAGAGCGCGCGCACCCCGGCGCAGTGCGAGGCCGCCAACGCCGAGCACCGCGAGCGCGACGCGGCCAACATCGCCTGGCTGGAGCAAAGCTTCCAGAAGGCGCGCGAGGCCCGTGCCCAGGGCGTCGTGATCGTGCTGCAGGCCGACCCGGGCTTCGACCTGCCGGAAACCGAGGAGGTCGACGAGAGCCGCGCGCCCGAGGTCAGCGGCTACCGCGCCTTCATGGCGGCGGTGGCGAAGCAGACCGAGGCCTTTGCGGGCCAGGTGCTCTTCGTGCACGGCGACACGCACTACTTCAAGGTCGACAAGCCGCTGCACGCCCCGGGCCGGCAGCTCGGCAACTTCACCCGGCTGCAGACCTTTGGCAGCCCCTCGATCCACTGGGTCAAGGTGACGGTGCGGCCCGACACGGCCACGCTGTTCCACATCGAGCCGGTGATCGTGGCGCAGCCCGGCGGGAAGATGAACTGACGACGGCGACATCGAACTGTCCCGTCACGGTCAAGACGCCTGCATAGCCTCACCGCCGAGGTCGTCTCCCCGGTCTGCGGGAGCCCCCCGCCGCAGGCACTGACACCGCTGGCCAGCGCGGTGCGGTCAGCCACCGCATGCGGGAGAGCATGATCGGCCAGTGACCCGATCGAACGATGATGCTCAGAATTCTTCCGGTTCCCGCTGCGGCGGCCCGCTGGCGCAGGGCCCGATCGTGAGTGTCGACCTCAACCTCGATCTGGCCGAGCGCGGCGCGCGGCGGTCGCTCGGCCAGCCGCAGCCTGCACTGCGCAAGTCGCTGGCGCCGGCCTATGACGCGTCGGCCGATGCCTTGCAGGCGCTCGCCGCGGTGATCGATGAATGCGTGGCGCAGATCGCCCACAACGCGATCGGCCTGCTGGACGGTGACCCGGCGCTGCGGGCCGAGCATGTGCACCAGCTGCGCGTGGGCATCCGCCGCCTGCGCAGCGGCCTGCGCTGCTTCGCGGGCTGGGCACCGCAGCCCGTTGAGGCTGACCTGGACGGCCTGAAGGCCCTGTTCACCGACCTGGGCGCCTGCCGCGATACCGACGTGCTGGACAGCGGCGTCATCGCCGACCTGGCCCGCGCCGGCGCCCCTCCGGTGGCCTGGCTGGCCGCCACGAGCGTGAACGACCCGGCCGCCCTGCTGCGCAGCGAGGCGATGCAACACACGCTGCGCCAGTGGATGGCCTGGCGCTGGCTGCTGCCCAGCGCGACGCAGGCCGAACCGGGTCAAGCCGCTGCGCCTGCGGGCGAGGCGGCCCGGCCCTCCCCGGCGCTGGCCTCACCCGCGCTGCACCGGCACGCCGAGCGCCGGCTGGCACGCTGGCACCAGCGCCTCACCGCCGAGGCGCGGGCCTTCGACGAACTGGACGAACCGGCGGTGCACGCGCTGCGCAAGCGCGTCAAGCGGCAGCGCTACGCGGTCGAGTTCCTCGCGCCCCTGCTGCGCCGCCGTGGCACGGCGCGCTACCTGGCCGGGCTCGCCGCCCTGCAGGACCGCATGGGCGAGCTGAACGACCTCTTCGTCGCCCGTGACCGCTACCAGGCTCGCCTGCCTGACGAGCCCGCCGCCTGGTTCGCGCTCGGCTGGCTGGCCGCGCGCATCGAGCAGGCCCGCAGGGCGGTGCAGCAGGACCTGCTGCGGCTGGCGGAGCTGGCACCGCCGCGCGCACGGCGCTGACGCGGCCCCTGACCACCCTGTCATCAAACGGACATGTTCGTCATCGAAGCTGCCAAGGCCTCCACTCACCCGGTGCCGATGCAGCGCCTGGCCGCACCATGACCGACCGCGACAACCGCCATAACCGCAACCACCGCAACCACCGCAACGCCCCCACCGATACGCCCGACGCCAACGACGAGCTGCTGCGCCGCCTGCGCGCCGACCTGATCGACGGCTACGACGAGGAACTCGAACTCGAAATCGAGGACCGCACCGCCGAGGACGTGCTCGCCGGCGAGGACGCCGTGCGCGGCGACGAGGTGCGCGAGGCCCGGCTGCGCTACTTCCGCGAGCTGTTCCGCCTGCAGGCCGAGCTGGTCGAGCTGCAGGACTGGGTGGCCCACACCGGCCAGAAGGTGGTGATCCTCTTCGAGGGCCGCGACGCCGCCGGCAAGGGCGGCGCCATCAAGCGCATCACCCAGCGCCTGAACCCGCGTGTGTGCCGCACCGTGGCCCTGCCCGCGCCCAACAGCCGCGAGCGCACCCAGTGGTACTTCCAGCGCTACGTGCCGCACCTGCCCGCCGCGGGCGAGATGGTGCTGTTCGACCGCAGCTGGTACAACCGCGCCGGCGTCGAGCGGGTGATGGACTTCTGCTCCGACGAGGACGTGGAGGAGTTCTTCCGCTCCGTGCCCGAGTTCGAGCGCATGCTGGTGCGCTCGGGCATCAAGCTGATCAAGTACTGGTTCTCGATCACCGACGACGAGCAGCACCTGCGCTTCCTCAGCCGCATCCACGACCCGCTCAAGCAGTGGAAGCTCAGCCCCATGGATCTGGAAAGCCGCCGCCGCTGGGAGGACTACACCAAGGCCAAGGAGGCGATGCTGGAGCGCACCCACATCCCCGAAGCCCCCTGGTGGGTGGTGCAGGCGGTCGACAAGAAGCGCGCCCGCCTGAACTGCATCCACCACCTGCTGGAGCAGTTCGACTACCACGACGTGGAGCACGCGCCGGTGGTGCTGCCCGAACGCGTACGCAACGCCGAGTACATCCGCCAGCCGGTGCCGGCGGAGATGTACGTGCCTGAGGTGTATTGAGCCGGCGCAGCGAGCGCTGGCTCAGCGCGCCAGGCGCTCGAACGCCTCCGTGAGCGCCTGCGCCTCCCGGCTGCGCAGCGCGGCGCGGTGGCGGATCTGTGCGGCGGCGCGGGCGGCGGGGGTGGAGCCATCGGCCTCGCCGGAGCCGAGCAGGCGGACTTGGTCGGCGAGCAGGCGGTCGGCCAGGGAGGCGTCCGCCGCCACGTAGGCGATGTCGGGCAGCAGGGAGCGCCGCTCGCGCGGGCCGGCCAGCCGCTCCCAGGCCGCCCAGTGGGTCAGCACGTGGGCGTAGGCCGCGGCGGCCTGGCCGGAGTGCATCGCCAGCCGGCGCGGGAAGGCCCCGGCCACGTTGGTCGGCAGCTCGGCCTGCAGGGCCCAGTCGAGCAGCGCGGTGGCCTCGGCTGCGCTGCGCCCGGTGGTCAGCGCGCCGAGCAGGATCCAGCGGTCTTCCTCGCTGGTGGCCTGCAGGAGCTGCTGGCGCAGGGCGGCGAGTTCGGCGTCTCCTGCCCCGGCCGCGGTCCCGGCCCCGGCCGCGGCGCTGCGGATGACCGCGCTGCGCAGCGAGGCCGGCAGCGGCTGGCCGCTCGACTCACTCTGCGCCAGCAGGCGGCGTGCCTGGGTGATGGTGGCGCCGTCGCCCAGGCGGCCGAGCACGCCGATCAGGTCGGCCCGCAGCGCCTCGGTCTCGGCCTCCTCGCCGGCACGCGGGCCCCAGCCCAGGCGCTGCAGCTCCGCGCCGATCAGCCGGCCGGCCGCCGCGCGCAGCGCCGCCTGGGCCGGGCTGCCGGCCAGGGTGTGGTCCAGGTTGGTGAACTGGTCGGCCGCGAGCCGCCACAGGGCGGCGCGGCCGGGCTCGGCGGCCTGGGGCACGCGGCCCAGCGCCTGCACCAGCTCAGTCATCGGCACCCGGCCGGTCTGGGCCAGCGCCGCGGTGTCGGTGAACAACACCAGCCGGTCGGCCGGCGCCAGGCCGGGTAGGCGGCGCAGCAGCTCGGCGCGCTGCGCCGGGTCGTAGGCGACGCGGTAGTAGCCCACCCCGTCGGCGTTGGCGATCAGCGGCTCGGGGCGGCAGCCCTTCAGCGTGAGCTGCTCGTGCTCGCCGCGCAGCAGGTGCTGGTGCAGCTCGCCACCGCGCGCCAGCCGCAGCGGGATCTGCCAGCGTGGGCCTGTGCCGCCGGATGACGCGTCGGCCGCACCGTTCTGCCGATCGTCCTGCCGACCCTCCTGGCGAAAGCGCTGCTGACGCAGGTCCACCACGGTGCGCCCGGCCTCGCAGCGGGTCTCGATGTGCACGAGCGGGAAGCCGGGTTGATCGGTCCAGCTGCTCGCCACGCCGGCCACATCCCGCCCGGCCGCGCGGCCGATGTGGAACCACAGGTCGCCCGCGGTGGCGTTGGACAGGCGCCGCTCGCGCATGTAGGACGCCAACCCGTGCTGGAAGCGCTCCTCCCCCAGCCACTGCTCCAGCATGCCCAGCACCGCGCCGCCCTTGGTGTAGGTGATGTCGTCGAACACGTCGTCGACCTGCTGCTCGCCCACCGGGCCGGAGCGGATCGCCCGCGTGGCGTCGGTGGCATCGGTGCCCATCGACTCGTCGATCTCCAGGCGGTCGTTCAGCCGCACCTGCCAGGCGGGGTTGAAGCGGTCGGTCACCTTGGCGGCCATCCAGGTGGCAAAGGCCTCGTTGAGCCAGATCTCGCTCCAGGAGGCGGCGGTCACCAGGTTGCCGAACCACTGGTGCGAGACCTCGTGCGCGACGATGTTGTAGATCCAGCGCTGCGTGTTGGCGCTGCTGCGCGCGGGGTCGAACAGGAGCAGGTTCTCGGCGTAAGAGATCAGGCCCCAGTCCTCCATCGCGCCGCGGCGCGTGCCGGGCACGGCCAGCTGGTCCAGCCGCGGCAGCGCGTAGGGCTGGCCGAAGTAGCGGCTGTAGGCCGGCAGCACCTGCTCGGTGACCTGCAGCGCGTAGCGGCCCAGCTCGCGCTTGCCGGGCGCGGTGAGGATGCGCAGCGGCACCCCGGCGGCGCGGCCCTCCAGCACGTCGAAGCGGCCCACTGCGACGGCGACCAGGTAGCTCGGCATCGCCGGCGTGGCCGCAAAGTGATGCTGCAGGTGGCCATCGGCCAGCGTGACGCTGCGCTGGCGCGGCATGTTTGACAGCGCCTCCAGCCCCGCCGGCGTGCGCACGCTCAGCTCGAAGGCGGCGCGGAACAGCGGCTCGTCGAAGCCGGGGAAGAGCGTGCGCGCATGCACGGCCTCCAGCTTGGTGGCCAGCATGCGCTGGGGGGGCTGGCTGCCGGGCACCGTCGCGTGGTACAGGCCGTGGCCCTGGGCGTGCACGGGGCCGCTGTAGCGCAGCGTCAGGCGCTGGCGGCCGGCGGGCACCGGGCGGCCGTCGCGCGGCACGAGCCGCCAGGTCTGGCGCTCGGCATCCGGGCGCACCTCCAGCGCCCGCGGCTCGCCGCGCGGGCCCTGCAGGGAGGCCGCCAGCGCGGTGAGCTCATGCGCGTGCAGCTCGATCAGCGGCCGGGCCTGGCGCAGCTGCAGCGTGATCGTCACCTCGCCCCGGAAGTCGTCACGCGCCGGGTCCAGCTCCAGCGCCAGCCGGTAGTGCAGCGGTCGCACCGCCTTGTCGAGCACGCTGGGCGTGGTCTCGTAGCGGAAGCGCTCGGGCGGCGCCCCGGCCACCGCCTGCCCTGCCAGCGCCAGGACGGCTGCCAGGACCCCCGCCGTCATGAGCAGGCGGGGTCGACGAGCGGTGACAGGACATGCGCGGGGAGCAGCGAGGGCGGTCATCGGCGGTTCCGGTGAAGGCAGGCCGTGCCACCGGCACGGCCCGAAGTGCACAAGATGATGTCGGCACGGCCCGCACTCGGCAACCCGTGGCGAACCCGGTGGCGCGCGCCGGGGAAGAGGCAGGGTGAGGGAGCCGGGTGAGGCTGCCCGCCTCAGGGCATCGTCATCAGCGCCTGCCCCATGCGCACGCGCGCCCCGGCCTCGATCCCCTCGCACAGCGCAAAGCCCGGCGGGGCGAAGACGATGATGGTGGAGCCGTGCTGGAACCAGCCGAGCTCCTCACCCTTGGTGACCGGCACGTTGGCGGGGATCTCGTTGGGGCCGCGCCAGCGCAGGTGCAGCAGCACATCCAGCGCGTGCAGGCGCAGGCTGGCCACCAGGATGGCCGCCACCGGCACCAGCGCCAGCGGGTGGCCGCCGCGCGCCAGGCGCAGGTTGAGCACCGCGCGCTCGTTGCGGCAGAACAGCCGCTCCACCCGCTTGAGCGCGATTGGGTTGACGTTCCAGGTGTCGCCGCTGAGGTAGGTGACGTGCTGCAGCGTCGCGTCCGCCGGGGCGTGGAAGCGGTGGTACATCGCCGAGGTGAGCCGCAGTGTGACGAAGCTGCCGTTGCGGAAGGCGCTCGTGTCCTGGCTGGGGCCGAACAGCTCCTCGATGCGGTACGGAAAGCCCTTGGCCTGGAAGAGCTGGCCGTCCACCACCGGGCCGCAGGCGCCGACGATGCCGTCGCTCGGGCTGGTGAGCACGTCCTCGCGCGCATCGACCGGGCGCGCACCCTCGACCAGCTCGCGGGTGAAGCACTCGTGCAGGCTGGCGTAGCGGCGTGGCTTCGCTTCGCTCAGGTCCAGGTCGGTGAACAGGCGCCAGATGCGGATGGACAGCGCCGCCAGCGCCGGGCTGCGGATCTGGCTGAACCAGCCCATGAAGCGCGTCAGCGCGATGCGCGGCACGCGGTTGGTGAGCAGGAAGTTGAGGTCCTCCTGCAGCAGCAGGCGGTCGCGCAGGCTTCGCAGCGCTCGCAGGGGAACGCTCTGGGGAGTGCCCGGGGAACTCAATGACGGTGGAACGTGGGTTTTCATCGGGATGTCAATCGGGGTGGCTAAACAGACGGGTCAGACCTTGCCTGGACCCATGGAAACAACTCTTTCTCTCTCTGCTGTCTCGCTGGCGGTGCTGGCCGCCACCGGTTTGCCGCGCCTGCACCGGCGCCTGTCGCTCTCGCGCGCCAAGCACCGCTCGCTGACGGGGCACTCGCGCATGGCGCAGCGCGTCGCGCGGCTGATCCCCGGCTACGCCTACGACGAGGCGCGCTTCTTCGCCGCCGACGACGCGCCCCCGGAGGTGGCCGCGCAGCGCCGCGCCGGCTTCGAGCGCCTGGCCGCGCTGTACGAGCAGCGCTGGCCGCGCAGCGCGCAGATGACGGCACGGGCGCGCGAATCCATCTCGGACCTGCAGTTCACCGGCCGCTACCGGGTGCCCTTCCAGTTCAGCCCCTACCTGCGCGAGCACCTCAAGCTGGGCAACTTCCTGCAGGCCTCGGGCGGCCTGGAGGTGGAGGACCTGGACGGCAACCGCTTCCACGACCTGACCGGCTCGTATGGCGTCAACGTCTTCGGCTACGACTTCTACAAGGTCTGCATCGCCGAGGGCGCGGCGCGCGCTGCCGCACTCGGCCCGGTGCTGGGCGCCTACCACCCGGCGGTGCTGGCCAATGCCGAGCGGCTCAAGGCGATCTCGGGGCTGGACGAGGTGAGTTTCCACATGTCCGGCACCGAGGCGGTGATGCAGGCGGTGCGCCTGGCGCGTTACCACACCCGGCGCAAGTACCTGGTGCGCTTCTGCGGCGCGTACCACGGCTGGTGGGAGGACGTGCAGCCCGGCCCGGGCAACCCGCTGCCCCCGCGCGAGACCTACACGCTGCAGGACCTGAGCGAGCGCAGCCTGCAGGTGCTGCGCCAGCGCAACGACGTGGCCTGCGTGCTGGTCAACCCGCTGCAGGCGCTGCACCCCAACAGTGCGGCGCCCGGCGACTCCAGCCTTGTCGACAGCGGCCGGCGCGCCCACTTCGACCGCGCCGCCTACGCGGCCTGGCTGCAGCGCCTGCGCGCGGTGTGCAGCGAGCGCGGCATCGTGCTGATCTTCGACGAGGTGTTCGTGGGCTTTCGCCTCGCACCGGGCGGGGCGCAGGCCTACTTTGGCGTGCAGGCCGACATGGTCACCTACGGCAAGACGCTCGGCGGCGGCCTGCCGGTGGGCGTGGTCTGCGGGCGGCGCGACCTGATGAAGCGCTGGCGCGACGAGCGCCCCGCCGACATCTGCTTCGCCCGCGGCACCTTCAACGCCCACCCCTACGTGATGGGGGCGATGCAGGCCTTCCTGGAGCGGCTGGACAGCCCGGCGGTGCGCCAGCTCTACGACGGCCTGGACGAGCGCTGGAACGCGCGCGCCGCGGCGCTGAATGCCCGGCTCGAAGCGGTGGGCCTGCCGGTGCGCGTGGCCAACCTCTCGACCATCTGGACGGTGCTGTACACCCAGCCCTCGCGCTACAACTGGATGCTGCAGTTCTACCTGCGCGCCGAGGGCCTGCTGCTGAGCTGGGTGGGCAGCGGCCGGCTGATCTTCAGCCTCAACCACGACGATGCGGCGTTCGAGTCGGTGTGCGAGCGCTTCGTCGCTGCGGCACAGGCCATGCAGGCCGACGGATGGTGGTGGCAGGCGCCGGAGCAGACCAACCGCTCGATCCGCCGCAGCCTGCTGCGCGAGCTGCTGAGCCATCGGTTCTGATCTCCCGCCCGGAGAATGGGCCTGCAGCCGGGGAGGCCCAACGAGCACTTCAGTTCTCCACGACGCCAGGCAACACCCGCGGCCCATGAAACGAGCCACGGCCAGCGAACGCCGCGGAACCGGCTTTGCCGGGCCGCTGGCGTTGCCCCCTTGAGGGGGCGCGCGAAGCGCGTAGGGGGTGGGTCCCGTCAGTGCGGCCGCACATGCACCATCGGGTCCAGGCGCTCGCCGCGCAGCAGAGCCAGCGGCGCACGGTGGTACAGCACGATGTCGTGGAAGGGGTCGGTGAGGATCTTGGTCACCCAGATCAGCCCCTGCAGCGGCCGGCCCTGCAGGCTCAGCTGCAGCACGCGAAAGCCGATGCCGGTGACGGCCAGCGCCAGCCAGGCAATGCCCACGTCATGCAGCCAGCCCTCGAAGCCGACGCCCGGCTCGATCAGGCCGAACAGCGCGGGCTGCAGCCACAGCAGCAGCGGGATCGCTGCCCACACGCCCAGCAGCACCGACTTGCGCTGCATGTTGAAGCCGACCTTGACCTCCTCCTTGTACTCGTCGGTGACCTGGTTGACCTGGTCGAAACCGCGCGGCTCGAAGAAGAAGTGGCCCGACTGGCGCGTGACCATCGAGACGCCCCAGCCGACGATCGCGGCCATCGCCGGGTCGGTGAACAGCAGCACATAGGCCACCAGGAAGGAGCAGGCGCTGACCAGGTGCAGCGTCTGGTTGATGCGGCTCTGGTGGTAGTAGCGGTGGTCGTCCCAGCGCTGGGTGGCCAGGGTTTGCAGGAAGGTGGAAACAGTGGGCACGGTGGACACGGGTTACCTCGATGGATGAACGGCAGGCGCCCCACTGCGGCTGCAGCGGCGCGTGACGCAAGCGTGACGACCGCGCATGAAGCCACCGTGACCGGCCCATGTCAGTTGCTGCAGTGCGCCGGCAGCGCGGGCCCCACTGTCATCGAACTGTTGCGACCGGCGGCCACCATGTGCGCATGGACGCCCTGCCCGACCCTGCCGGCCCGTCCGGCGCCCCGCCGCGCCCGCTGCGCATCGCCTACGTGACCGAGACCTGGCCGCCCGAGGTGAACGGGGTGGCGCTGTCCGCCGCGCGCTTCGTGCAGGGACTGCTGCAGCGCGGCCACCGCGTCCAGCTGCTGCGCCCGCACCAGGGCGAGGGCGAACGCATGGCGAACCGGCAGGAAGGCGCGGGCCTGGCCGGACTGGAAGAACAGCTCGTGCCGGGCTGCCCGCTGCCGTTCTACCCTCAGCTGCGCATGGGCTGGTCGCGCGCTGGCACCCTGCAGCGGCAGTGGCAGCAGTGGCAGCCGGACCTCGTGCACGTGGCCACCGAAGGCCCGCTGGCCTGGGCCGCCCTGCGCGCGGCGCGCCGCCTGGGCCTGCCGGTGACCTCGGACTTCCGCACCAACTTCCACGCCTACAGCCGGCACTACCGCATCGGCTGGCTGCAGGGCATCGTGCTGAACTACCTGCGCGCCTTCCACCGCCGCACCGACGGCACGATGGTGCCCACCGACGCCCTGCGGCGCGAGCTGGCCGCCCAGGGCTTCACTGACCTGAGCGTGGTGGGGCGCGGCGTGGACACCACGCTGTTCACGCCGCAGCGGCGCAGCCAGGCCCTGCGCGCCAGCTGGGGCGCCCAGCCTGGCGACCCCGTGCTGCTGTGCGTGGGCCGGCTGGCGGCGGAGAAGAACCTGCTGGCGCTGGTGAGCGCCTTCCGCACCCTGCAGGCCTGCCACCCGCGCGCGCGCCTCGTGCTGGTGGGCGACGGACCGCTGCGCGAGGAGCTGCGGGTGCGCTGCCCGCAGGCGGTCTTTGCCGGCCAGCGCAGCGGGGAGGACCTGGCGGCGCACTACGCCTCGGCCGACCTCTTCGCCTTCCCCAGCCTGACCGAGACCTACGGCAATGTCACCCCCGAGGCCATGGCCAGCGGCCTGGCGCTGGTGGCCTTCGACCAGGCCGCGGCGTCGCAGCTGGTGCGCCACGGCGAGAACGGCCTGCTCGTTCCGCCTGGCGACGCGCTGGCCTTCTGCCGCGCGCTGGCGGAGTTGCTCGACCACCCGCAGCGCCGCCAGGCCATGGGCCGGCAGGCCCGCGAGTCGATGCGCAACCAGGGCTGGGACGAGGTGGTGGCGCGCTTCGAGGCGCTGCTGCACCAGGTGGTGCTGCGCCGCGGCGCGAATGTCGGCAACGCGGACTCCGCCCTGCCGGCTGCGGTGCGCAGCGGCGCCTGAACCCTTTCAGGCCATGGTGCTGGCGAGCCGACGGCGCCGCTCCCGCGCCATCAGCCCCGCCATGGCGGCGGCGATCATCAGCCCGAAGCCCCACATCAGCGGCACGATCGGCACCTCCAGCCACAGCAGCGCGGCGTACACCGCCAGCATGCCCAGCACGCTGGCGTTCTCGTTGTAGCCCTGCACGGCGATCGAGCGGCCGGCGCTGAGCAGCGTGCAGCCGCGGTGCTGCAGCAGCGCGTTCAGCGGCACCACCAGCAGGCCTCCCACCACGCCCACCGCCACCAGCCAGGGCAGCGCCCAGGCGAGCCGGTCCGCGCTGGCCACCACGGGAATCATCAGCCCCAGCAGCACGCCGGCCGGCAGCATGCGCCAGGCCCGCTCCAGCGGCACCCGGTGCGCCGCCGCCGCGGCCCCGGCGATCACGCCCACCGCCACCGCCGCCTGCAGGTAGGCGGCCTGGTCCAGCGGCAGGTGCAGCACGTCGGCGGCCCAGCGCAGCACCGCGAACTGCAGCGTGGCGCCCACACCCCAGAAGATCGTCGTCACGGCCAGCGACAGCCCGCCCTCGGCATCGCGCCACAGCAGGCGGTTGGCGCGGCGGAAGTCGCGCAGCACCTGCAGCGGGTGGATGCTGGAAGCCGGGTAGCGCGCCCCGCTGGCGGGCACGCCGATGTTGAGCCCGCCCGCCAGCGCATAGAGCGCCAGCAGCGCCGCCAGCGATAGCGTCAGGCGCCCGGCCGGCCCGGTTGATCCCGCTGCAATGGCCCAGCCCGGCAGCCACCCATCGGCGCCAGCCGCCAGGCCGAGCAGCCAGGGGCTCACCAGCAGCCCGCCGAGCACGGTGCCCAGCAGCGCGGCGCAGACCACCGACACCTCCACCCAGCCGTTGGCCGCCACCAGCTGGCGCGGCGGCACGATCTCGGTGAGCAGGCCGTACTTGGCTGGCGCGTAGGCCGCCGCGCCAAAGCCCACCACCGTGAAGGCCAGCACCGGGTGCCAGCCCAGCAACAGCCCGAGCACGCCGATCACCTTGACGCCGTTCATCACCGCCATCAGCCGCGCCTTGGGAACGGCATCGGCCAGCGGCCCGACGAAGGGCGCGAACACCACATAGGACAGCATGAAGCCGAACTTCAGCAGCGGCGCCAGCCAGGGCGGCTGGCCCTGCTGCTGCAGCAGCGCGATGGTGACGATCAGCAGGGCGTTGTCGGCCAGCGCGGAAGCGAACTGCGCGGCGATCAGGACGTGGAAACCAGGCGGCATCGGAGCTCGTTGGCGCGCCCGGGCGGCCGCGCAGAAAGAGCCCCGCAGTGTGGGCAGCCGGCAAGACAGCCTGCTGACAGCGCCGTGAAACCGCCGTGAAGGCGGCCTTCACGCCCGCGTCAAATCCGGCGCGCAAGATGCGCAGAACCGCCCCTGCGGCCCAGCCGCCTCACTGCCCGAGCCTGCCATGAAGCCACCCCGTCCCCCCGGCAAGATCCAGGCGCTGGGCGCTGCCACGGTGCAGGCCCTGCACCCGCAGCGCGCGCTGGAGGCGGTGCGCAAGCTCAAGGCCGCCCACGAGCGCCGCACCGATGCCCGTGCCAACGTGCAACTGCGCCGCGCCACCGTGGCAGACCTGCCCGCCCTGGCCGTCCTGCACCGCGCCACCGGGCTGGACGGCCGGTCGCCGCCCGATGGCTACAACGACGATGCCAGCGCCGGCACCCCAGCCCCCACGCTGGAGCGGGCCTGGGCGGCCATGGAAGCGGCCGGTGCCCAGGTCTGGCTGGCCGAGTGCGAGGGCGAGCTGCTGGGCGCGCTCACCCTGTACCTTCTGCCGCTGCTGCTCGAAGGCGGCAGCCGCAGCGGCTGGGTGGACGACCTGGTGGTGCACCCCGGCGCCCACCACCTCGCCATCCCGCGGCGCCTGATCACGCTGGCCACCGGCCTGGCTCGCGAGGCCGGTGCGAGCAAGCTCGCCCTGGCCCCCCGGCGCAAGGCCGGCCGGGGCACGCTGGCCGCGACACAGCGGCGCAGCTTCCTGGAGCACCTGGTCCACAGCCGCCACGGCCGTCGGCTCGACCTGCCACCCGCGCCGGACGCGTCGGGCTGAGCCAGGCCGTCGAGCCGTCGAGCCGTCGGGCCGTCGGGCCGTCTGTCCCTCCGGCCTTCAGGCCATCAAGCGGATTGCCAGTTGCAGGCTGCGTACGGTCTGGCGGGCACGCTGACGCTCGGTCTGCAGCACCAGGTCTTCGAGCAGGCCGAGGTACTGCGACAGCGGCGGCGTGGCCTTGCCCGGGTGCTGCGCCAGGTCATCCCAGATGCGCAGCTTGATCGCTGCCGCGGCGTGCGCATCCAGCTCGAAGCGGCGCATCTCCATCGCGGTCATCGGCCCACCCTGCAGCGACAGGCCGTGCAGCGCCGCAGGCGACAGCGCCTCCAGGTAGTGGCGATCGAAGCCCACCAGGTAGCGCTTGGCCTGCACGTGCAGGCGCACCGGCTCGGTGACCTCGTCCGGGAAGGCCTGGCGCAGCAGGTGCACCGCGCGGGTCGCGTGGCTGGCCTCCTCCCCTCCCCTGCCACCGCCCGCAGCAGCGCGGTGCAGGTCATCGCGCCAGCCCAGCCCCCAGCGCCGCGCATCGAGCAGGTGGCCCAGGTCATGCAGCAGGGCAGCGGCGACCAGCTCGGCATCGGCATGGGCCCATTCGGCCAGCTGGGCGCACTGCAGCGAGTGCGACAGCACGTCGACGCCGCGCAGGTCGGGGCGCGCCTCGGGGGCGTCGTAGCGACGGTGGCCCTCGGTCAGGAACAGTTCGGCAATCAGGTCGAGGGTCTGGTGGGGCGTCATGCCCCCAATGCTGCTCAGGCGGCGTGACGCGCCGATGACCCGGCGGCGGCCCGGGCAGCCGTGGCGACGGCCGTCACCCCCTTGACCGCTGCGGCCACCGCGACCGGCGCCACGGGCACCGGTAGGTCCACGCCGATGGGCAGGTCCACGCCGACGGCCGCCGCGGCACGCTCGCGCAGCCGTTCGCTCCAGTCGAGGATCTCCAGCCGCCCGTCGGCGTGCTCGACCAGCGCGGTCAGGCTCTCCACCCAGTCGCCGTCGTTGGCATAGGTCAGGCCGTCGATCTCGCGCAGCTCGGCGTGGTGGATGTGGCCGCAGACCACGCCATCGACGCCGCGCTTGCGCGCCTCGCGTGCCACCGCCACCTCGAAGTCGCTGATGAAGCTCACCGCCCGCTTGACCTTGAGCTTGAGGTAGCGCGACAGCGACCAGTACGGCAACCCGACGCGCGCGCGCAGCGAGTTCAGGTGGCGGTTGAGTTCGAGCGTGAACTCGTAAAGGTGGTCGCCCAGCAGCGCCAGCCAGCGCGCGCACTGCACCACGCCGTCGTAGAGATCGCCGTGCATCACCCACAGGCGCCGGCCGTCGGCCGTGACGTGGATGCAGTCCTCCACCACCTCGACGCCGCCGAAGCTGTGCTGCAGGTAGCGCCGGGCGAACTCGTCGTGGTTGCCCGGCACATAGACCACGTGGGTGCCCTTGCGCGCCTTGCGCAGGATCTTCTGCACCACGTCGTTGTGCGCCTGCGGCCAGAACCAGCGCCGGCGCAGTTGCCAGCCGTCGATGATGTCGCCCACCAGGTACAGGCGCTCGCACTCGACCACGCGCAGGAAGTCCAGCAGCGCCTCGGCCTGGCAGCCGGGCGTGCCCAGGTGGACATCGGAGATGAAGACGGTGCGCACGCGCAGCGGCGTCGAGGCGTCCTCCGGGGGAACGTCGGTGGGGACACCCGGGGTGGCCTCGGCATGCGCGTCGGCCACCGCCTCGGCAAGCCGGCCCAGCTCGGTCAGGTTGGCTCGATTCATGAACCCATGCTGAGCGACTCGCGTGACATGGGCTTGAAGGAAGCATGAAGACTCCATGGCAGGGCGAGCCGCCCGGGAGCACTGCCAGACCCCCGTGACAGGCCGATGAAACCCGAGCGCGCCCCTGCGGCTCCTGATGCGCGCAGGCATCGGATGGCCCGAACCCCTGGATCCAGCCTCAGAATCGACCCCGTCGATGTGTATAGGGGAAAACGCCATGAGCCTGCTCCGTCTCACCCAGGTTTTCCAGCGCAGCAACGCCGGCCAGGCGCTGCTGTGGGACTGCGACGTGCAACCGTCCGAGCAGGCAAGGATCCTGATGCGGCTGACCGGCTTCACGCCGCTGTCGCGTCTGCTCGACCCGCAGCATGACCCGCAGTGGCTGCTCGGCGTGGTGGAGCGGCTGGCCTCGCAGGGCCTGGTGGAACTGGTCGACGACCTCGCGGACGACGCACCCAGCTCCACCTGGGGCGAGCTGGCGCTGGCCCTGCCGAACTGAGCGGCGGGCCGGCAGGCCGGCGTCCGCTGCACCGGGTGCGGGTGCGGGCAGCGCCGTCATCGCCGCATCAGGCGGACGCGCTAGGCTCGCGGGTGAAGAGGTCGCTCGTGCCGGCCTCCACCAACGCGCCCCGTCACACCCCGCCATGCCCTTCCCGCCCCCGCCGGACGACACCGACGACCCCATCCACAGCCCCGCGGAACGCGCGGCAGCGGCCTCGCGCAGCACCTGGGTCAGCGTCGCGGTCAACCTGGTCCTGACCACCGCCCAGATCGCAGCCGGCCTGCTCACCAAGTCCCAGGGCCTGGTGGCCGATGGCATCCACTCGCTGTCCGACCTGGTGGCCGACTTCGTCGTGCTCTTCGCCAACCACCACAGCCAGAAGGACGCGGACGCCGACCACCCGTACGGCCACCACCGCTTCGAGACGGCCGCGAGCCTCGTGCTCGGCGCGCTGCTGCTGGCGGTGGGGCTGGGCATGCTCTGGTCCGCCTTCCTGAAACTGGAGCAGCCCGACAGCGTCCAGACCGTCCACGCCGCGGCCCTCTGGGTGGCCGGTGGCGCGCTGATCGCCAAGGAGGGGCTGTTTCGCTACATGCTGGCGGTGGCCAAGCGCGTCAAGTCCAGCATGCTGGTGGCCAACGCCTGGCATGCCCGCTCGGACGCCGCCTCATCGCTCGTCGTGGGCGTGGGCATCGCCGGCAACCTGGCCGGCTACCCCATCCTGGACCCGATCGCCGCGGCCATCGTCGGCTTCATGGTCACCAAGATGGGCTGGGAGTTCGGCTGGGACGCCCTGCACGACCTGATGGACCGCGCCATCGACGAGGCCGAGGTCGCCGCCATCCGCAGCACCCTGGAGGGCACCCCCGGCATCCAGGGCGTGCACGACATCCGCACCCGCAAGATGGGCGACATGATCGTGGTGGACGCCCACATCGAGGTCGATGCCGCCCTCAGCGTCGAAGAGGGCCACCACATCGCCGTCGAGGCCCGCACCCGCGTGATGCAGCGCCACCGCGTGCTCAACCTGATGAGCCACGTGGACCCCTGGCAGCGGCCGGACCTGGATCACTCGGCGGTGGCGCAGCGGGTGGCTGCCCACTGAAGGCATGCGCAGAGCCGCCCTCTTCGGTGCACCGGCCAGGGCCGCGTCGCCGGACTGCGGGTGACGCAGGCGCTGCGTGAGACGACGCAGCCGGTCAATCCGGCTTGATCTTCGCCCGCGCCACCACCGCCTTCCAGCGCTGCTGCTCGGCGGCGATGAACTTCGCGAACTCGGCCGGGCTGCCGCCCACGGCGATGGCCGCATCGCCGCTGAGCTTCTCGCTGGCCGAGGGCTGCTTGACCGCAGCGGCGGCGGCCGCGGCGAGCTTGTCGGCCGCCGCCTGCGGCAGTGACGCCGGAGCCAGCAGGCCGTACCACTGCGTCATCTCGAAGCCGGGGAAGCCCTGTTCGGCCACGGTGGGCACGTCGGGCAGCTGCGCGATGCGCTGGGTCGTGCCGGTGGCGATGCAGCGCAGCTTGCCGGTCTTGATGAACTGCATCACCGCCGGAGCGCCCACCGAGGCGGCGTCGAGCCGCCCGGCCAGCAGGTCGGTCAGCTGCGGGCCGGAGCCGCGGTAGGGCACGTGGAGGATGAAGGTGCCGGTGGCCATCTTCAGGTACTCCATCGCCAGGTGCCCGGCGCTGCCGTTGCCGGCCGAGCCGTAGTTGAGCTTGCCGGGGTTCCTGCGCGCGTACTCGATGAACTCCTTCAGGTTCTTCACTGGCAGGTCCGGGCGCACCAGGTAGAGGCTGGGCACCTTGGCGAGCAGGGAGATCGGGCGGAAGTCCCGGTTGGCGTCGTAGGGCAGCTTGTCGAAGATGTACGGGTTGACCGCGAGCGTGCCGATGTGGCCGAGGATGACGGTGTGCTGGTCGTCGGCCCGGGCCACCTCCTGCATCGCCACGTTGCCGGCGCCGCCGGGCTTGTTCTCGACGTACACGGACTGGCCGAGCACCTTGGACATCTCCACCGCGGTGGTGCGAGCGACGATCTCGCTGCTGCCGCCGGGCGCGAAGGGCACGACGAAGCGGATCGCCCGGTTGGGCCAGGCCGGCTGGGCGTGCAGCAGCGGCGAGGCCAGGCCGGCGCCGAAGCCGGCGGTGGTGGCCACGCCCAGCTGGAGCAGGCGGCGGCGGTCGAGATCGGCGGCGAACGGGAACGAGGTCGGGGGGTGCATGCGGTGTCTCCGCTGTATGGGAATGCAACAGGCAGGATCTTGCCCGAGGGCGGCTTTCACAGCTGTCACTCAGCCGTCAAGGCGCTGTCAGTCCGGCGAACGCCCACTGTCGATACGGCCCACGCCGGGCGCGCCGGAGGCCTCACCCCGGCGAAGGGCGGGCAACTGCCCGTAGAGTGGTAGCGTCCACCGCTTCTCTTGGCTCCCTGCCCGATCCCCGATGAGTCGCCTCCCGATCCAATGGCACCGCCTGTTTGCCTGTGTGCCCGGCACGGGCTCTGAGCTCTGGCCCGCCCTGGCGGATGACCAAGGCCAGGTGCGCGCCATGGTGCTGGGCCTGGCCCGACCGGGCGGGTCGGCGGCGCTGGCCAGCCTCTGGCAGGGCGTCCAGGCCGACCTGGGCCTGCCCGCTCCGGCCATTGCGGTGGACGGACAGCGCGGCTACCAGCTCTGGTTCTCGCTCGCGCAGGCCCGGCCCGCGGCGCAGGCCGACGCCTTCCTCGCCGCGCTGTGCCGGCGCTACCTGGGCGAACAGGCCGACGCCGCCCGCATCGAGCCGCAGCCCGGTCCCGTGCCCGCGCTGCAGCCAGACGGCGAACGCTGGTCCGCCTTTGTCGCCGCCGACCTGGCACCGATGTTCGAGGACGAGCCCTGGCTGGACATCCCGCCCAACCCGGACGGCCAGGCCGAACTGCTGGCGCGGCTGGCGAGCATCGAGCCGGCGGCCTTCGACGAAGCGATGGCCAAGCTGGAGCCCGCCGAGGCCCTCCCCGACGCAGCGGCACCCCCCGCCCCCGTGCCAGCAGGCAGCGTGGCGCCTCCTTCAGCGCCGCGCCCGCGGGATCCGCAGGCCTTCCTGCTCGACGTGATGCGTGACGAGCAGGTGGCGCTGGCGCTGCGCATCGAGGCGGCGAAGGCGCTGCTGCCTTATGCGACGAACGATGGCGACGAACGAGGGCGATGACCGAGAGCGATGACCCCAGGCGTGTTGGACACGCTTGCGGCGCCCCTGCCATGGCCCGCGGCCCCAGCGCGTCATCTCCAGCCGCTGACGCCGAAGCAAGCGGCCCGGCCGGATAATCCGGCTCAACCTCCACGACGCCATGGCGCTCACCCTGTCCCTCGAACAACCCGGCCTCCCGGGCATGTGCCCCATCGCCGCTGCGGTGGAACGCCTGGCACACGGCTCCGACCACAACGAGCGAGGTGCCGTCTTCACCCGTGGCGAGGTGGTGGACTTCATGCTCGACCTGGCAGGCTACACCGCGGATCGGCGGCTGCACGGCCTGCGGCTGCTCGAACCGTCCTTCGGCTCGGGCGAGTTCCTGCTGGCGGCCGTGGAGCGTCTGGTTGCCTCGGTCCGGTCTGCCGGGAGCCACGACGCCGATCTGGCCGGTTGCATCCGCGGCGTGGAACTGCACGCCAGCACGTTCGTGCGGACAAAGGCCCGCACGATTGAACGGCTCGAACGAGCCGGCTTCGATCCCCGCGAAGCACGCAGGCTGGCCGACGCCTGGCTGCTACACGGCGACTTCCTGCTTTGCGATCTGCCCGGCCCCTTCGACGTCGTCGTCGGCAACCCGCCCTATGTGCGCCAGGAGCTGATCCCCGCGGCGCTGCTGGCAGAGTACCGGCGCCGCTACGCTTCGCTCTATGACCGCGCAGACCTGTACGTGCCCTTCATCGAGCGGTCGCTCGGCCTGCTGGCGCAGGGCGGGCAGTTCTCGTTCATCTGCGCCGATCGGTGGACGAAGAACCGCTATGGCGGCCCGCTGCGCGCCATGGTGGCCAAGGCGTTCCATCTCAAGGCCTACGTGGACATGGTGGACACCCCCGCTTTCGAAACGGACGTGATCGCCTACCCGGCCATCACCCTGATCGAGCGGGCCACGCCGGGACCCACCCTGGTGGCGAAGCCACCGAACCTCACCGCGCCGGCCTTGTCGCAGTTGGCCGGCGTGCTGCGCAATGGGCAGCCCGACGTGGCTGCGGCGGTATCGATGGTGGAGCAGGCCGGGCTCGGGGCCGAACCCTGGGTGCTGGGCTCCTCCAGCCGGCGTGGCCTGCTGCGACGCCTGGAGGCCGAGTTCCCCACGTTGGAAGAGGCCGGTTGCAAGGTTGGCATCGGTGTGGCCACGGGCGCCGACAGGGCCTTCATTGCCCCCATGGCCGAGCTGGACGTAGAGCCCTCGCGCAAGCTGCCGCTGGCCATGACCCGTGACATTGCCAGTGGGGAGGTACGCTGGCAGGGCCTTGGCGTGGTCAACCCGTTCGAGGACGATGGTCGCCTCGCCGATCTGGCGCACTATCCGAGGCTGCGTGCCCACCTGACAAGGCACCGCGAGGCGATCGCCGGCCGCCACGTCGCGCGGAAGAACCCGGCGAACTGGTATCGGACCATCGATCGCATCACCCCTGCACTGGCCAGCCGACCCAAGCTGCTGATCCCCGACATCAAGGGTTCGGCGCATGTGGTTTTCGAGCGCGGGGAGCTGTACCCGCACCACAACCTCTATCACGTGGTGTCTGACGAGTGGGACCTGCGCGCCCTGCAGGCGGTGCTGCTGTCGGACGTGGCGCGGCAGTTCGTCGCCGCTTACTCCACGACGATGCGAGGCGGTTTCCTACGCTTCCAAGCCCAGTACCTGCGCCGCATCCGCCTGCCACGCTGGGCCGAGGTGCCCAAAGGCATGCGCCAGCGGCTTGCCAGCGCAGCGACGGCACTCGATCTGGCCGCCTGCAACGCAGCTGCTCGCGAACTCTACAGGCTCAGCGCGGATGAGGCTGCGTCGCTGGGTTCTTGAACATTTCCAGCGACGACCAACCCATCTGACAGGAGACAGGCTGCATGGCGCTGGATCTGTGTGACTTCGAGGCCAAAGCGCAGGCCGCCATGCGCTCGTTCTGGCAGTCTCGCGATGACGCCAAACGCAAACAGCGGGAGTCGGGCAAATCCGACCAGGGAGAACGCGCCGGGGTCACCGGCGGCAAGAACCTGGACCGCTTCGCCGATCTGGTGAGCGATCTGGTCAGAGCCAATGGCTTGCCGAACGCGCAGATCCACCGTCAGCGCGCTGTCCTGACACTCCCCGGTTTCTTTCGGCCGACCAAACTGTGGGACCTGCTGGTGATCCACCAGGGGCGGCTGGTCGCGGCGCTGGAGTTCAAGAGCCACGTCGGCCCGTCATTCGGTAACAATTTCAACAATCGCACCGAAGAGGCCATCGGGACCTCGCACGATTTGTGGACGGCCTACCGGGATGGTGCATTCGGCCAGCAAGAGCGGCCCTTCGTGGGCTGGCTGATGGTGGTGGAAGATGCGCCGAGGTCCAACGCAGCGGTTCGGGATGCGTCCGCGCACTTCCCTGTGTTCCAAGAATTCGCCGGCTCGTCGTACCTGCAACGCTACGAGATCCTGTGCAGGAAGCTGGTCCAGGAGCAGCTCTATTCGGCTGCAGCGGTGCTCGCCACACCTCGATCCGCCCAGGCCGACGGCGCCTATCGCGAACTGTCCACCATGACGGGCTTGCGATCCTTCGTCGCCTCGCTGGCTGGCCATGTTGCTGCAGAGGCCGCACGGTAGTGCGCCAAACTGCAGCGGCTCTCCCCTCACCCCCTGCCCACGCGGCATCACTCAACCCATCTGCCATGACGATCCACGACACCGAAGTCCGCCGCATCGACGGCAAGCTGCAGACGCTGGCGGAGTACGCCGGCCAGGTGCTGCTGATCGTCAACGTGGCCAGCAAGTGCGGCTTCACGCCGCAGTACGCGGGGCTGGAGGCGCTGTACCGGCGCTACCGGGACCGGGGTTTTGCGGTGCTGGGCTTTCCCTGCGACCAGTTCGGCCACCAGGAGCCGGGCGACGAGGCCGAGATCAGCAGCTTCTGCAGCCTGACCTACGACGTGACCTTCCCGATGTTCGCCAAGGTGGAGGTCATCGGCAGCGGCACGCACCCGCTGTTCCAGCAGCTGAAGAAGGCGGCGCCCGGCCTGCTGGGCACCGAGGGCATCAAGTGGAACTTCACCAAGTTCCTGGTCGATGCGCAGGGTCAGGTGGTGTCACGCCATGCCCCCACCGACAAGCCGGAGAGCCTGGCTGGCGAGATCGAGGCACTGCTGTCGCGCTGATCGCCGCACAGCGCTCGCGCACAGGTCGCAGGCTCAGGCGCTCACCACGCCGCTCATGCGCACCACCTCGAAGTCGCTGCCCTTGACCTGGGCCAGCTCGCTGACCAGCGCGTCGTTGTCCCAGCGTGGATCGGGTGCGCCGCTGACGTACCAGCTGCTGCCGTTGTCGGCCACGATCATCCCGTAGGTCTTCATGGCGCTCAGCAGCGCGCGGGTGGCGGTGCTGAAGCCGGCCGGGATCACATAGCCGGCCTTCAGGCGCACGCGCATGCCCATGGGCGGCAGGTTGGCGGAGGCGTCGCTGCTGGCCCAGTGCGTGGCCGGCGCCAGGTAGGCGCTGCGGGTGCGCGCCACGGTGAAGCGCAGCGCGTGGCGGATGCCGCCCGGCCCGGCGGCGGCTTCCTGCCAGCGTGCCAGCCCGGGGAAGATGGGCAGCCCGGCGGCGTCCGCGCTGGTCCAGCCAGGCTGGCCACCGGGGCGCACAGTGTTGCTGTCGAGGTGGAACACCGCGCCGGAGTCGGCTGCCCAGCTGCCATCAGGCTGCACAAAGGCGCGGTAGAGCTCGTAGAGGCGGTGATGGTCCCGGTCGATCACCAGCACGTGGCGGTCGCCGGTCGCGGCCGAGCCGCCTTCCACCGGCGCGTCGGCTGGCACCGGATAGGGGCCGGGGTCGCTCTCGTCACCGTAGGCGGTGAAGCGGATCGACACGGGCGCCTGGCTGCCCGCCACGACGACGTAGGGAATGCCGATGGGCGCGCCGGCCCAGGTGCCGGAGCCGAAGTCGGGGTGCAGGCCGGTGGCGAGGCCGATGCTGGCGATCAGGGCGTCCGAGTCCGGGTCCACCTCGGCGGTGGAGATGTCGGTGTTCCAGGCGTTGTCGGCCGGGAAGGCTTGGGCGCCATTCAGGTCGGCGTTGGCGCCCAGGCTCGCGGCGCTGAACTGGCCGTACTGCCGCCCGGCCGGCAGCGGGGCCGGGGCGGGTGATGGGGCGGGGGACGGCGAGGGAGCTGGCGAAGGATCCTCGGCAGCGCCGCCCCCGCAGGCCGCCAGCCACAGGCCGGAGAGGCTGCCCAGCAGCAGGGTGCGCCGCCGGGCGCAGGCATCGGAGAGGGGGGAATCGGGATCGACCATGGTGGAGTCTGTCCCGCCACGCGCCTCTGCGCAGTGTCCAGCGATATCCAGCGGTGAGCAGGCGTATCGGTGCGCCGTGGGGCGCTGACCGATGCTTACCGCCGTTCACGCCAGGCGACGTCTGGGCCGCGCCGGCGGGCTCCAATGCGGCGATGAGATTCTGGAACCCCACCTTGCCGCACCCGATCGCGCCCCAGGCACAGCCGGACGCCGCCCCGGCCCTGCCGCTCAATGCCCACTCCGCTGCGCGTGCCGCCCGGCTGATCGGCATGCTGCGTCCCCTGCCACCGGCAGCGGTGCGCCACAGCACCACCGACGAGCTGCCGGACGCCTCGCTCTCGCCCCACCACCGCTGAACGCAGCGCACGGGGACCGGCTGCGTGCCAACCTGCGACACTCCCGCTTTGTTCCGGCCTCGCAGGCCCGTGCACCGAACCGACGATGAAGACCTACCAGATCGAGATCCAGCGCCTCAAGTCGATCACCCACGACCACGGCAGCCTGGACCTGAATGTTGACGCCCTCGTGCTGCCCAGCCCGAAGCCCCGTGGCGGTGACGGGGACGCCACGCTCGGTACCATCATCAGCCTGAGCGAGAAGGATGCGCGCTCGCTGCTGATTCTGCTGAAGGCGCAGCTGGCGGAGCTGGAACCCCGCAAGGGCCGCAGCCAGCGCTGAGACGCGCATTGCGCGGGCCGGGCGGGCGTGGCGCTTGCACCTGGCTGAAGCTGCGATATCTTCCAGATCGGGACGGATGAGGTGGGCATCGGCTCACCACCGCCCGGTGCGCAGGAGCAAGCACGATGACCGACAGCGAGTATCTGGATCAGCGGCTGGACGACCAGCTGAAGTGGTATTCCGCCAAGAGCGCCAACAACCGCAGCTGGTTCAACCGGCTGCGCATGCTCGACATCAGCGCGGCGGCGCTGATCCCCTTCCTCACCGGGCTGGGCGAGAAGGTGCCGCAGGGCAACTGGATCATCGGCGCGCTGGGCATGGCGATCGCGCTGTCCACCGGTGCGCAGTCGCTGTTCAAGTTCCACGAGAACTGGATCCGCTACCGCGGCACCGCTGAGCAGCTCAAGCAGGAGAAGTTCCGCTACCTCAGCGGCAGCGGCCCGTACGCCAACATGGCCAGCGACGAGCGCTTCCGCACCCTGGTGGATCGGGTCGAGGCGCTGCTCGCGTCGGAAACCTCCACCTGGGCGACCGAAACCAAGCAGGCCGCGCCGGCTGGCGGCGCTGGCCCGAACGGGCAGCCGTAACCGGCGCTGCGCCGGACGGCGGTGCCGCTACGGGTCCAGCCGGTAGATCCAGAAGCTCTCTTCGCGCTCGATGGCGGCCAGCAGCGCCGCCGGGCTCAGGCCGGTGATGCGGCGCACCTCGCGGCACAGGTGCGCCTGGTCGGCGTAGCCGCTGTCCAGCGCTGCGGTGGCCCAGTCCACTTCGCCGCGCTGGTAGGCCGCCACGCAGCGGTAGAAGGACTCCTCGGCGCGCAGCATGCGCCGCAGGTCGCGCGGCGGCTGGCCGGTCCAGCGCTTGATGCGTCGCTCCACCTGCCGCAGGCTGCTGCCCACGCCGGACTGTGCGGCGCGCAGCGCCAGGTTCTCGGCCCAGAAGCGGTAGCGCGTGGCGCGCGGAATCGACTGGTCGCGCAGGCCCAGCCAGCGGGGTTCCAGAAAGTCCTCCACCACGCGGATGCGGTCGGCGTCATCGGGCGCGTCGAACACCGCGCGCGCCATGGCCTGCCACTCGGCGTCGAAGACCTGCTCGAAGGGCAGCACGCGGTCAACCAGGTCGGCCATCGACACGCCGGTGAGCGCCTCCACCGCCATCGGCGTCAGCGCCACCATCAGCGCATCCACCGCGCCGGGGTTGTGGCTGACCACCGGCACGCGGTGCGGGCCGATCACGCACAGCCGCGGGGTGGACTCCCGCACGGCCTGGTCGCCGCGCCGCAGCACCTCGGCCTCGCCTTCGAAGAACCAGTGGATGGCGCAGAGCAGCGAGGCCGGGAAGTGGTTGGCACGCTGCTCGGGCGCCAGCGGGAGACCCACCGTGCGGCGCACGATGTGGCCACGCACGCAGGAGGCCAGCGACAGCCGCGGCGGCAGCATCACGCTGCGGGGCTCGTGGAAGGCAGCAGGGGCGGCCGACGCAGCCGGGGCCGCCAGGGCGCGGTCGATGAGCGGGGTGAACATGGCCGGGAAGGAAGGGATCGAATCGCCAGGACAGCGGGACGGCGGGCGAAGCGGCCAAGCGGCGATGTCGGAATCATTCAATACCGGCCGGCCGCTGCTCGCCACACTGGCGCACACACACAGCCACTCTACTCGCCCTCCCGCCCCCCCCCATCCATGGATCCCGTCCTCCTGCGGCAGGTCTGCCGCACCTACTCCCTCGACAGCGTGGGCGTGCCCGCCCTGCGCGACATCGACCTCACGATCCGCGCCGACTGCTTCACCGTCATCAGCGGCCCCTCGGGCAGCGGCAAGACCACGCTGCTGAACCTGATCGGCGGCATCGACCGGCCCGATGCTGGTGTGGGTGCCGGCGAGGTCATCGTCGCCGGCCAGCCGCTGCGCTCGCTGAGCGACGACGCGCTGGCGGACTTCCGCGCCCGCCACCTGGGCTTCGTGTTCCAGAACTTCAACCTGCTGCCGGTGCTGACCGCGGCGGAGAACATCGAGTACCCGCTGCGGCTCACCGGCGCAAGCCCGCAGCGGCGGCGCGAGCGGGTTCGCGAGCTGCTGGCCGCGGTGGGTCTGGCCGAGCTGGGCGACCGCCGCCCCGGCCAGCTCTCCGGCGGGCAGCGCCAGCGCGTGGCCATCGCCCGCGCGCTGGCCTGTGCCCCGGCGCTGGTGCTGGCCGACGAGCCCACCGCCAACCTCGACAGTGCCACCGGCGCGGCCATCATCGCGCTGATGCGGCGCATGCAGCGCGAGCAGCAGGTGTCCTTCGTGTTCTCCTCGCACGACCCGCAGGTGCTGGCGGCGGCGGACGACCGGGTCTTCCTGCGCGACGGGCGCATCACCGCGGTGGAACGTGCCGCAGGTGCCTCCGAAACGCTCGAGGAGGTGTCGGCATGAACACCATCGACCTCGCTCTGCGCAACCTGCTGCGCAACCGCCGCCGCTCGCTGGCCACGCTGCTGGCGATGGTGATCGGCCTGTGCGCCACGCTGCTGTTCGGCGGCTACGCCGGCAACACGATGTACGCGATGGAGACCGGCTACGTACAGCTGCACGGCCACCTGCAGCTGCAGCGGCGCGACTACTTCCTTTACGGCAGCGGCAACCCGGCGGCCTACGGCATCGCCGACTACCCACGCCTGATCGAGCAGATCCGCCGCGACCCGGTGCTGGCGCCGCTGCTCACCATGGTGACGCCCAAGCTGCAGCTCGGCGGCATCGCCGGGCACTTCTCGGCCGCGCTGTCCACCAACGTCGCCTCCGTGGGCGTGATCGCACCGGAGCAGGCCGTGCTGCGCCAGTGGGACGACTACGGCGCGGCCAGCTACACCCCGCCGATGTCGCTGCTGGGCACGCCCGCCGACTCGGTGGTGATCGGCACCGGCGTGGCGCGCAAGCTCCAGCTCTGCCAGGCGCTGGGCGTGCAGCCCTGCCCGGCGCCCGCCCGCGTGGCCCCAGCCGCCTCGGGCCCGGCCCTGCCGGAGGACCTCGCGGCGCTGTCTGCCCAGGAGGCCCGACCGGCCGCGGCCAGTGACGTCAACCACGCCACCCGCATCGAGATGCTGGCCGCCACCGTCCAGGGCGCGCCCAACGTGGTGGACCTGAACGTGGTGAAGGCGGAGAACTTCGGCCTCAAGGAGTTCGACGACAGCTTCACCATCCTGCACCTGGCGCAGGCCCAGCGGCTGGTCTACGGCGCGGCCGAGGCGCAGGTCACCGCGATCCAGCTGCAGCTGCATCACACCGCGCAGATGCCAGCGGCGCGCGCGCGGCTGCAGCAGCTGCTGGACGGCGAGTGGCAGGGGCGCGACCTGGCGGTGGTGGACTTCCAGACCCTGGCGCCGGTGTACGGCCAGACCATCGAGTTCTTCGACTCGGTGTTCGGCTTCATGGCCACGCTGATCGGCGTGATCGTGCTCTTCACAGTGGGCAACACCATGAGCATGGCGGTGCTGGAGCGCACCACCGAGATCGGCACGCTGCGCGCCATCGGCCAGCGCCAGAGCGGCATCCGCCGGCTCTTCGTCGCCGAGGGCCTGCTGCTCGGCTTGGCTGGCACGGTGCTCGGCACGCTGGCCGCGCTGGGGTGGGGCTGGCTGATCAACCGCAGCGGGCTGACCTGGACACCGCCCGGCTACGTCTACGCCTACCCGCTGCAGGTGCGCGTCTGGGGCGCCTGGTCGATGCTGGCCGGCAGCGCCGCCGGGCTGGTCGCGGTGGCCGGCCTGTCCGCCTGGTGGCCGGCGCGGCGCGCGGCGCGGCTGCAGATCGTCGACGCGCTGCGGCATGCCTGAGGAGATGCCATGACTGCCATGACCATGCTGCCTGCTTCGTCCCTGCCTCGCCGCCACGTCCTGCGCGGGCTCGCCGTCTGGCCCGTGCTGCCGCTGGCCTCGACCCTGTCGATCGCATTCGCCGCATCCGCCGCACCCAGCGCCCAGGCCATCCTGGCCGCCAGCGATGCGGTGCGCAATCCGGAGGTCCCGTTCGGCCTGACCAACACCCTCACCGAGTACCGCAACGGCCAGCAGACCGACAGCCTGACGCTGGCGATCGTCGCCAAGGCCGACCCGGAGCGCGGGCCCTTCCGTAGCCTGGTGCGCTTCGTCGCCCCGGCGCGTGACGCCGGCAAGCTGATGCTCTACGCCGGACGCGACCTCTGGTTCTTCGACCCCGCCAGCAAGGCCAGCATCCGCCTGTCGCCGCAGCAGCGCCTGCTCGGCCAAGCCTCCAATGGCGACGTGGTGACCGTCAACCTCTCACGCGAGCACCGCGCCGAATGGGTCGCCGAGGAGGAGATCACCGACGGCGAGCGTCGGCCGCGCCGCTGCCACAAGCTCCGCCTGCAGGCCACGGTGGCCGAGGCCAGCTACCCGCTCATCGAGCTCTGGGTGGACACGGGGACCAGCCAGCCGCTCAAGGCCCGCTACCTCGCCGCCAGCGGCCAGCTGCTCAAGACGGCCTACTTCCGCCGCTGGCAGCGCCAGCTCGGCCAGGAGCGCCCGACCGAGACGGTGATCATCGACGGCCTCGACCCCGGCTGGGTCACGGTGATGCGCTACACGGACTGGGTGCAGCGCGAAGTGCCGGATGCCTGGCTGCAGCGCGAGTTCCTCCCTCAATTCAAACCGTGAGGCCGCCCCTGATCCTCACGCCGCGGCTGCGCGCTCTGCTGCTCGCGGCTCTCGCTGGGTGGGGCTCGGCAGCCACCGCGCAGACCGATGCCCCCAGCGACCTCGACGCCCTGCAGCTCGCCGATCGCACGCCTGCGCCCGCCGCGGCCCCGGCGCGCGATTGGCAGGGCCACATCGAAGCGGCGGCCGGCCAGGCCCGGCGGGCGACCTGGGCGGGCGGCGGGACATTGGGCACCCAGCGCCTGAGCCTGGCCCTGCAGCTCGACACTGCGCTGGCGCCCGGCTGGCGCTTCGTGGCCGCCAACCGGCTCGACCTGGATTGGCCGGCGCAGCCAGGCAAGGAGCAGAACGCCCTCCACACCCTGCAGGAGGCCTACGCCAGCGGGCAGATCGATGCAGCGCAGACCCTCGACCTCGGCCGCGTGCGCGCCCACTTCGGCGTGGCCACCGGCTACAACCCCACCGATGTGTTCCGCGCCGGTTCGCTGCGATCGCAGGTCTCGGCCGACCCGAACAGCCTGAAGCGCAACCGGCAGGGCGCCGTGATGCTGCGCGGCCGCCACCTCGGCGATGCCGGCGCGATGACCTGGGTACTCTCGCCGCGCCTGTCGGCCCACCCGCAACCCAGCGACGCGCCCTTCTCGCTCGACACCGGCGCCAGCAACGCCCGCCACCGCGCGCTGCTGGCCTGGAGCCCCAACCTCGACGGCCACTGGAAGGAGCGCTTCAGCGCTCAGGCCCTGCTGCTCGCGCAGGAAGGCCAGGCCCCGCAGGCCGGACTGAACCTGTCGGCCCTGCTCGGCGACGCCACCACCGCCTTCGCCGAATGGACCGGCGGGCGCAGCCGCAGCCAGCTCGCCCAGGCGCTGGGTGCGTCGGAAACGCCGCGCTTCCACCAGCGCCTGAGCAGCGGACTGACCTGGACGTCGCCGCACAAGCTCTCGCTGACGCTGGAGATCGCACACAACCGCGCCGCGCCCACTGCTACCGCCTGGCAGGCGCTGCAGCAGGGATCCCCCCTCGCCTACGCCGCCTACCGCGGCTGGACGGCCAACGCCCAGGAGCTGACCACCCGTCGGCTCTGGGCCGTCTACGCGAGCTGGCCGGATGCCCTCGCCCAGCACCTCGACCTGAGCGCCATGCTGCGCGTCAACCCCGACGACCGCAGCCGCCTGCACTGGCTGGAACTGCGCCGGCACGGCGAGCGCGTCGACCTCGCCCTGCAATGGCAGCGCGCCAGCGGCACGCCGCTGAGCGACTTTGCCGCCGCGACTCGGTCACAGGTCTGGCAACTGAGCCTGCGGCGCTACCTGTGACGCCCTTCGCCGCCGACGCTCAGGCCTTTGCTGCCTGAGCCGCCTTCGCCGCCTCCAGCTGTGCGATCCCATTGGCCAGCGCCTCGCGCGACAGGCCCTTGATGCCGGCGTTGCCTGCCAGCCCCTGCAGGGATTGCAGGAAGGTGTCGAGCTGCCAGCCCTGCACGCTGGCGCGGATGCCGGCGTCGACGGCGTCCGTGAAACCCGCCACATCGCCTTGGTAGAGCGCGATCTCGGCCAGATCGAAGAAGCACCAAGGCGTGTCGGCCGGCGGCTCGGCCTGGGTCTGGCCCAGCCGCAGCTGGCGGGCCTTGGCGAGCGAGGCCTGCACGGCGGGCACGGTCAGGTCAAGCCCGCCGTCGGCCTGGGCCTGCAGGCGCAAGGCGTTGAGCAGCGGGTAGGGATGGTCGTCGGAAATCTGCGCCGCGCGGCGATACATCGCCAGCGCCTGGGCGCTGTCCTTGCGCACGTTCTTCATCACGCCGCCGAGCGAGGACCAGGTGTCGAAGTCCTCCTGGTTCAGGTCGCGCGCACGGGTGAGCGAAGCCACGCCATCGGGCAGCCAGAGGGGCCGCTTGTCGGCCTTGAAGGCACGGGCGATCAGGCCTTCGACCACGCCCTTTTCCTTCCAGGCCTCGGCGTAGCTGGGCGCCAGCTTGGTGAGCGTCACGAACTCCTCCAGCGCCTCGTGCATGCGCCCCTGGCGCTTGAGGATCAGCCCCAGGCGCATGCGGGCGATGAGGTTCATCGGGGCGAAGCGAAGCGCGCCCCAGTAGTGCATGCCAGCCTGCGCGAGGTCGTTGAAGCGCAGCGCGTCCTCGGCATCGCGCATGAAGCGCTCCACCTCCTGGCGACGCCAGTCGTCGGCGCTCGGGCCGGGGGCCGGCTCGGGTGTACCGGCCGTTGCCACGGCAGATGCCGATGCGGGAGCCGGCACCGCGCCGGTCGCCCGGCCACCGCTGCCACCGCTGCCACCACCGCCATACTGCGCCCGCAGCGCCAGCCGCACGGGGCTGTCGAGGCGGTTGCGCTTGAGCGAGTCGCCCAGCACCTTGCCGATGAAGTCGCGCGACGCCTCCTGCTGCGGCGCCGCATCGTCGTACTCGAAGACCTTGATCGTCGTGATGTCGAAGGGGATCGCGTGCCCCTTCTGCCGGAACAGCACCGTGCCCGACTCCTGCGAGCTGTGGCGCACGCCGATCTCGTAGAACACGTTCGGGTTGAAGCCGCTGATGTCCGCAAAGGCCATGCGGCTGTACATGATGTACTCGAACATCTCCTGGTTGATGGAGCCCGAGAAGGCGTCCATGTCGGTGCGCGCGGCGATCAGCTTCTTGCCCTCAGGCGTCTGGGTCGACTCGATCGCCGGCTCGAAGACCTCCTTGTACAGCGCGGTGAAGTCGACCTCCCGGTCACCCACCTTCTTCTTGCCGAAGGGCATGATGACAAAGCAGGTGCGCTCCAGCTCCTGCATGCGGTCGGCCGGCAGCGGCGATTGGCGGTCGTCGCTGGAAGTGGATGTGCTCATGCGGACCCTCCTGGAATGTCGGAGACGAAGCGCCCGGTTCGATCTGAAAGAACCGGTCTGCAATGCATCTTCGACCCCTCCCGGGGCCGCGTCAATCGGCGCCTGAAGCTACCTGGGGCGCCGTTGGTCCGGCCGCACCCGGGCCGCGAGGCGTTGCTCGGCCTCGTCGCCATCCACCGGCGCACCGCTGCCATCCACCACCGGCTGGTCGAAGTCGTTCCAGCCGCGCATCCCGGTGGCCAGCGACACCACCCGGCTGAAACCCAGCTGCTGCAGCACATCACCCGCGAGCAGCGAGCGGTTGCCGGAGCGGCAGACCACCACCACCTCCTGGTCCCGGGCCGCGGCGAGCGCGGGCTCGGTCTCGTCGTAGTCCCACTCGCAGGCCTGCTCCAGTACCCCGCGCGGCACATTGACCGCACCAGCGATGCGCGCTGCGGCGAACTCCGCCGGCTCGCGCACGTCCACCAGCAGCGGCGCCGGGCCGGGCTGCTGCAGCCGCGCCGCCAGGTCCCAGGGCTTGATCTCGCGCACGCGGGTGCGGGCGTCGGCAAGCAGGTCGGCGTAGCGGCGGGGCGGCTGCTCGTCGTTTGTCGTCATCGTCATGGCACCACTCCAGCCCGCATGTCGTTCAGCGCCCGTAGTAGGCCGTGAACGACGCCTTGCCCAGCAGCCCGGCACCCAGCCCCTTGTTCAGCACAAAGCCGTGCAGCGCCGCCGAGCCCGTCTTCGGGATGCCCGCCGCGGCGTGCAGGTTGTCCACGCCCAGCGCGAAGACGGTGAAGACATAGCGGTGAGGCTTGTCCCCCACCGGCGGACAGGGGCCGCCCCAGTTGCCGTTGGCGCCGGTGGCGCCGGTATCGAAGAAATCGCTGTGGCCGCCGTTCGCCCCCGCCGGCAGACCGGCCGGTGCATTGCCCGCGCCGCGCGCCAACGAGGTGACGTTGGCCGGGATGTTGTAGACCGCCCAGTGCCAGAAGCCGCTGCCGGTGGGCGCGTCGGGGTCGTACACCTGCACCGCAAACGACTTCGTGCCCGCCGGCACGTTCGACCAGACCAGCGCCGGCGACAGGTTCTGTCCCTTGCAGCCAAAGCCGTTGAGCACGTAGGCGTTGTCGATCGTGCTGCCAGCGGCGATGTCCGGGCTGCTGAGCGTGAAGGCCGCCGCGCCGCCCACCGAGGGCGTGCCGGCGCAGCCCGCCATCAGCGCGGCAGCCGCCAGGCCGCAGGCCGCGGCGGTCGAACGAAGCAGGGGCAGTGGGTTCATGGGGAGATCCTCCAGAAAGTGAGCCGCACGATCCAGGCACCGGCCACGCCGGCGGATCGGACGTTTCAATCTTGCCAAAGGCGGCGGGTTCGGCCAGTGCACGCAAACCCGGGGCGGAGCCGATTCAGCGGCGGTCGATCGGTGGCCGTGAAAGCCACCGTTCTGCGCTATCTTCCATTTTCAGGCAATCAGTCAGGCCGCAGGGTGCGGCTGAGCGGCTGCGCTGCACGAGGGGATGGCGATGACAAACCACTGGAGGGAGGCGCCCAAGGGGCGCCAGGGCACGTCGAGCAGGGGCTGGCCGATGCTGGCCGCGCTGGGGTTGGCACTGGCATCGCCAACAGCGTGGCCCGCCGCGCCGCCCGCCAACCCCGCGGTGTTGACCGCCGCCTCCGCCGACCTCGACGCCAAAGCCACCGAACTTGTCCAGCGCCTGGTGCTCGACCGCGCTGCTTCGCTGGCCCGGGCGCAGCGCAAGGCCGACGAGCGCGAGCAGGACCTGCTCGACCAACTCGAACGCAAGGACCGCCAGCTGCGCCGCAGCCTGGCCGCCGCCCAGGCCGGATCCACCCAGATGGCTCAGCTGCGCACCGAGCTGGCCGGTGTCACCGCCGAGCGGGAACGCCTGGTGACCGAGCTGACCGGCCGCGACCGCGCCTTCCAGGCCGAACTGGCCGAGTACCGCCGCCTAGTCGCCGAGCTGGCCAACTCCCCCAACCCCGAGCGCCGCGCCGCGCTGGAGCGCTACGCCGACGGCGACCGCAGCGGCGCCTTCGCCACGCTGAAGGAACTCACCCGCATCGAAGAAGCGGCCGGCGAAAAGGCCGTGAAGCTGCGCGCCGCCGCCCGCCACCGCGAGCAGGCCGCCCTCGCCGCCGACATGAAGGACCGCGCCGACCCGGGCGTCACCACGCTGACGGTGCTGGAGGAATGGGAAGCGGCCGCCGAGCGCGACCCGGCGCATTTCGAGACCTGGATCTACCTCACCCGGCTGCGGCAGGAAGCGGGCCGCACCCAGCCGGCGCTCGAGTCCGCCCAGCGCGCACGCGCCGCAGCCACCACCGACCGCGAGCGCGCCTGGGCAGCCTCTGATCTGGGCAACATCCAGCAAGCCGCTGGCGACCTGGCCGGCGCGCGCACCAGCTACGCCGAAAGCCTGCAGATTCGCCAACGCCGGGCCGCCGACAATCCCAGCTCGGAAGTGGCCCAGCGCGACGTCTCGCTCAGCTTGAAGGAACTCGCCGACGTGCAGCAGGCCGCCGGCGACCTGGCCGGCGCGCGTGCCAGTTGCATCGAGAGCCTGCGGATCAGCCAGCGCCTGGCCGCCGATAACCCCAGCTCAACCGAGGCTCGCCGCGACGTTTCGGTCAGTCTGAGCATGCTCGGCAACCTCCAGCAAGCCGCCGGCGACCTAGCCGGCGCGCACGCCAGCTACACCGAAAGCCACCAGATCCTTCAGCGTCTGGCCGCCGACAAACCTAGCTCAGCCCAGGCCCGGCGCGACCTCTCGGTCAGTTTGATGAAGATCGGCGACGTACAACAAGCTGCCGGCGACTTGTCGGGCGCGCGCGCCCACTATGCCGAATGCCTCCAGATCGACCGGCGCCTAGCCTCCGACGACCCCGGGTCGGCGTGGGCCCAGAGCGCCGTCTCGGTCAGCCTGGAAAGGCTCGGCGACGTGCAACAAGTCGCCGGCGACCTGGCCGGCGCGCGCGCCAGTTACATCGAGAGCCTGCAGATCCGCCAGCGCCTGGTCGCCGACAACCCCAGCTCGGCCGAGGCCCAGCGCGCCGTCTCGGTCAGCCTGGACAGGCTGGGCGAGGTGCAGCAAACCGCCGGTGATCTGGCCGCCGCGCGCACCAGCTACGCCGAAAGCCTGCAGATCCGCCAGCGCCTGGCCGCCGACAACCCCAGCTCGGCCGAGGCAAATCGCGACATCTCGGTCAGCCTAAACAATATCGGCAACATGCAGAGAATTGCCGGCGACTTGGCCGGCGCGCGCGCCAGCTACGCCGAAAGCCTCCAGATCCGCCAGCGCCTGGCCGCCGACAACCCCAGCTCGGCCGAGGCACGACGCGACGTCTCGTTCAGCCTGGAGAATCTCGGCGACGTGCAGCAAGCCGCCGGTGACCTGGCCGGTGCACGCGCCAGCTACGCCGAAAGCCTGCAGATCCGCCAGCGCCTGGCCGCCGACAACCCCAGCTCGGCCAAAGCTAGGCGCGACGTTGCGGCCAGCCTGAACAAGCTTGGCAATGTGCAGCTTGCCTCGGCAGACTTTGCAGGCGCACGCGCCAGTTACACCGAAAGCTTCCAGATCCGCCAGCGTCTGGCCACTGACAACCCCAGCTCGGCCGAGGCCCGGCGCGAGGTGGTGGCGTCTCTGGTGAAGTTGGCTCTGGTTCCTGGCTCAAGCGTGCGGTGGAAGGATGCATACCAGGCGATACAAGCGATGAAGAATGACGGCGTCCTCGCACCGAGTGACCAGCAACTCCTGACCACTTTGAAGAAGATGGCCGACGCTGAGAAGTGAATCAGGGACATGGCCGCTGACGTCTTCCTCAGCCACAAGTCCGACGACAAGCCGCGCATTCAGCCGCTGCTGGACGGGTTGCTTGCGGCCGGGTTGAGCGTGTGGTGGGACCGGGACACGCCGGGCGGGGCGCTGTGGCGGCGGACGATCGAGGCGGAGCTGGACGAGGCCCGTTGCGTGCTGGTGTGCTGGAGCGAGGCGTCGGTCGCTTCCGAGTGGGTGCTGGAGGAGGCCGAGCGGGCCAAGGCGCGGGGCGTGCTGCTGCCGGTCCGCATCGATGCCGTGGAGGCGCCCTTCGGCTTTGCCGGGCGGCAGGTGCTGGATCTGGTGGGCTGGAGGGGCGACCTCGCTGATCCGCGCTGGGAGCGGCTGCTGGCACAGGTGCGGGCGGTGGTCGAGGGCAGAGCACCGCCGCCCCCACCGCCTCCACCGTCCCGTGCACGTTGGCCACGCTGGGCGGCGGCGGGCGGCATGGCGTTGGCCCTGGCAGCAGGGCTTGGATGGCAGCAGCGGGCTGATCCCGCCGAGGGCGCGGCCTGGCAGGCGCTGGTTGGCAAGGAAGCCGCTGGTCAGGCTCTGCAGCGTGCAGACTGGCAGGGCTATCTGCAGCGCTTCGGCCAGGGCCGCCACGCCGACGAGGCCCGCAAACGCTTCGCCGCCTGCCGCGACGAGCCGGTGGTGAGCTGGCAGCGCCAGGACGACCGCCTGCCGCTGGCCGTACCGGCCGAGCGGGGCGCGACCGAGGCGGCGGCCCGCGCTGCGCTGGCGCCCGTTCTGGCCGACGAGGCCCAGCGCGCCTGTGCGCCCTACGCCAAGGACCCGGAGCGCCACCGCCTGCTCGGCAGCCAGGCCGACCCGGCCGGGGTGCGCTGCGAGCGGCGCAGCGACGGGGCCTGGCGCTGTGGCTTCGACGGTCAGGTGACCTGCGCGCTGGAGCTGCGCAGCACGACGACGCGGGAGGTCTGCCCCTGATGAGAGGAGCGAAGAGCACCGCCCCGCCCGATGCTCCTGCGACCGCCGACGGGTTACCGCGTTTCTGCGCTATCTTTCTGCGCAGCACACCACTTCCGCAGGAGCCCGCATGAACTACGCCGATGCGATCTACCGCCGCAGCCTGTCCCTTCCCGATCCGGCGGCGCGTGAGGCGCTGGACTTCATCGACTTCCTGCTCCAGCGCTACGGCACGACGCCTTCGGCGGCCGGTTATTCCGCTACCCACCGGGATTCGGCGGCGCTGATCCAGGCGGTGGCGGGCGGATGGGGGCCGGACGTTCCGGATGACATCGACGATGCCGACTTGGCTCAGGATGCGCTGCGGGACGAGATCTGACGGCGGCGCGACCTACCAGCGACACCCAGGCAGAAGCCATGCAGTTCCTGCTCGACACCAACACGGTGATTGCCTTCATGAAGGGTCAAGCCGCTGTGGTCGACCGCATCCGGACGCTCGATCCGGCCCAATTGGCGCTGTGTGCGCCGGTCGAGGCCGAGCTCTGGTTCGGCGTGGCGCGCAGTGATCCGCAGCGGCAGGAGCACAACCGGCAGAAGCTGGTCACGCTGCTTGAGTGGCTGCCGTCACTGCCGTTTGCTGGCGAGGCAACCCGGCGATGTGGCGACCTGCGTGCGCACCTGGCTGCGGCGGGTACACCGATCGGCCCTTACGACCTGCAGATTGCCGCCATTGCGCTGGCTCATGACCTGACGGTGGTCACGCGCAACCTGCGTGAGTTCGAGCGCGTTCCGTCGTTGCGGCTGGAGAACTGGATCGACGGCTGAGGGGCTGAAACGCGAGAAAAGCCCGACCGGCTCGCGCCGATCGGGCTTTTCATTGCCTGGATACCCGCCTTTGCGGGTATGACAGGTTCAGCTCACCTCTTCTGCGGCGGCAAATCCGTGCACGAGCCATGCGCCACTTCCGCGGCCATGCCGATGCTCTCGCCCAGCGTGGGGTGCGGGTGGATGGTCTTGCCGATGTCCACGGCGTCGGCGCCCATCTCGATGGCCAGCGCAATCTCGCCGATCATGTCGCCGGCATGGGTGCCGACGATGCCGCCACCCAGGATGCGGCCGTGGCCGTGGGCCTCGGGGGAATCGTCGAAGAGCAGCTTGGTGAAGCCTTCGTCGCGGCCGTTGGCGATGGCGCGGCCCGAGGCCGTCCAGGGGAACAGGCCCTTCTTGACCTTGATGCCCTGCGCCTTGGCTTGGTCCTCGGTCAGGCCGACCCAGGCCACTTCCGGATCGGTGTAGGCCACGCTCGGGATCACACGGGCGTCGAACTGGGCCTTGGCCAGGGCGGCGTCACCCTTGATCTCGCCGGCGATGACTTCCGCCGCCACGTGCGCCTCGTGCACCGCCTTGTGGGCGAGCATGGGCTGGCCGACCAGGTCACCGATGGCGAAGATGTTCGGCACGTTGGTGCGCATCTGCACGTCCACCGGGATGAAGCCGCGGTCGGTCACGGCCACGCCCGCCTTGTCGGCAGCGATCTTCTTGCCGTTGGGCGTGCGGCCCACGGCCTGCAGCACCAGGTCGTACACGCCTTCGCTCTTCGTGCCATCCAGGCCTTCGAACTGCACCTTGATGCCGTCCGGCGTGGCCTCGGCGCCCACGGTCTTGGTCTTCAACAGGATGTTGTCGAAGCGGTGGGCGTTCATCTTCTGCCAGACCTTGACGAGGTCGCGGTCGGCGCCCTGCATCAGGCCGTCGAGCATTTCGACCACGTCCAGGCGTGCGCCCAGTGTCGAGTACACCGTGCCCATTTCCAGGCCGATGATGCCGCCGCCGACGATGAGCATCTTCTTCGGCACCGACTTGAGCGCCAGGGCGCCGGTCGATTCGACGATGCGTTCGTCATCGGGGAAGAACGGCAGGCGCACCGCCTGGGAGCCGGCGGCGATGATGGCGTTCCTGAACTTGACGACCTTGGTCGTGCCGGTCTTGTCCTGGCCCGTGCCGGTGGTCTCTTCGACCTGGACGTGGTACGGGTCGAGGAAGGCGCCGTAGCCGCGCACGGTGGTGACCTTGCGCATCTTGGCCATCGCCGCCAGGCCGCCGGTCAGCTTGCCGATGACCTTTTCCTTGTGGCCGCGCAGCTTGTCGATGTCCACCTGCGGGGCACCGAAGCTCACGCCCAGGTCACCGAGGTGGCTGACCTCGTCCATCACTGCTGCGACGTGCAGCAGCGCCTTGGACGGGATGCAGCCCACGTTCAGGCACACGCCGCCCAGCGTCGCGTAGCGCTCGACGATGACGACCTTCAGGCCCAGGTCGGCGGCGCGGAAGGCCGCCGAGTAGCCGCCGGGGCCGGCGCCGAGCACGAGCACGTCGCACTCGACATCGGCCGGGCCGCTGTAGGTGGATGCGGGAGCGGTTTCACTCCCTCCCCTGGCAGGGGAGGGTTGGGGTGGAGTCGAGCCTGCAAGAGCCACTGGCGCCTCATTGCTCGACTCCCTCCCCGACCCTCCCCCTGCCAGGGGGAGGGAGGAAGAGGCTGCCGCAGCTCCGGCCGCTTCCAGCGTCAGGATCACGCTGCCCTGGTTGACCTTGTCGCCCAGCGCAACCCGCAGTTCCTTGACCACGCCGGCGGCCGAGGACGGGATCTCCATCGAGGCCTTGTCGGACTCGACGGTGATCAGGCTCTGCTCGGCCTTCACCGTGTCGCCCGGCTTGACCAGGATCTCGATGACGCCGACGTCCTTGAAGTCGCCGATGTCCGGCACTTGCACTTCGATCAATGCCATGTCGTGCTCCCGGTCACAGCACGATGCGGCGGAAGTCCGCCAGCAGGGATGCGAAGTAGACGTTGAAGCGGGCTGCGGCCGCGCCGTCGATGACGCGGTGGTCCCAGCTCAGCGACAGCGGCAGGATCAGGCGCGGCACGAACTGCTTGCCGTCCCAGCGCGGTTCCATGCTGCTCTTGCACACGCCCATGATCGCGACTTCCGGCGCGTTGATGATGGGGGTGAAGTAGCGCCCGCCGATGCCGCCCAGCGAGCTGATGCTGAAGCAGCCGCCGCTCATGTCGGCGGGCCCCAACTTGCCGTCGCGCGCCTTCTTGGCCAGCTCGCCCATTTCCTGGCTGATCTGGAAGATGCCCTTCTTGTCGGCGTCCTTGATCACCGGCACCACGAGGCCGTTCGGCGTGTCCGCCGCAAAGCCGATGTGGAAGTAGTTCTTGTAGACGAGCTGGTCGCCATCCAGGCTGGCGTTGAACTCGGGGAACTTCTTCAGCGCCGCGACGGCCGCCTTGATCATGAAGGCGAGCATCGTGACCTTGACGCCCGACTTCTCGTTCTCCTTGTTGGTCGCCACGCGGAAGGCTTCCAGGTCGGTGATGTCCGCGTCGTCGTGGTTGGTGACGTGCGGGATGACGACCCAGTTGCGGTGCAGGTTGGCGCCGGAGATCTTCTTGATGCGCGAGAGGTCCTTGCGCTCGACCGGGCCGAACTTGCTGAAGTCCACCTTCGGCCAGGGCAGCAGGCCGGGGAAGGCTTCGCCGCCGGCCGCAGCGGCAGCGGCAGGTGCGGGCGCCTTGGCCTTCTGCGCGGCGGTCTGCACCGCGCCGGCCATCACGCCCTTGACGAAGGACTCGATGTCGGTCTGTGTGATGCGGCCCTTGGGCCCGGAGCCGCTCACCTCGGCCAGCGGCACGCCGAGTTCGCGGGCGAACTTGCGGATGCTCGGGCTGGCGTGCGGCAGGCTGGCGCTCGGGGTGCCGGGGTTGTGGGCGGGCAGTGCGGCAGCAGCTGCCACCGGTGCGGGGGCGCTGGCCGTTGCGGCGGCGGGTGCCGCGGCAGCCGGAGCGGCTGCAGTTGCAGTTGCCGCAGGTGCCGGTGCGACGGCAGCGGGTGCGCCCACACCTTCGATGACCGCGATCAGCGAGCCGATGTTGACCTTGTCGCCCAGGGCAACCTTGATCTCCTTGACCACGCCGGCGTGGCTCGACGGGATCTCCATCGACGCCTTGTCCGATTCCACCGTGATCAGGCTCTGCTCGACCTTCACCGTGTCACCGACCTTGACCAGCAACTCGATCACCGCGACGTCCTTGAAGTCGCCGATGTCGGGGACCAGCACCTGGATCGGGCCGGTTTCACCCCCTCCCCTGGCAGGGGAGGGCTGGGGAGGAGTCGAGCCCGATGGCACTGCGGGTGCCTCATTGCTCGACTCCCTCCCCGACCCTCCCCCTGCCAGGGGGAGGGAGGAAGACGGGGCCGCAGGCGCAGCGGCCTCGCCAGCCGTCTCCAGCAGCAGCACCAGCGAGCCCTCGCCGACCTTGTCGCCCAGGCCGACCTTCAGCTCCTTGACCACGCCGGCGTGCGAGCTGGGGATCTCCATCGAGGCCTTGTCGCTCTCGACGGTGATCAGGCTCTGCTCGGCCTTGATGCTGTCGCCGGGCTTGACCAGCACCTCGATGATGGCCACTTCCTTGAAGTCCCCGATGTCGGGGACCTTCACTTCAACCAATGCCATGGTGTTTGTCTCCTGCGTCGCTCAGGCGTACAGCGGGTTGATCTTGTCGGCCTTGATGCCGTACTTCGTGATCGCCTCGGCCACCTTGGCGGCCGGGACCTTGCCCTCGTCGGCCAGGGCCTTGAGTGCGGCCACGACGATGTAGTGGCGGTTGATCTCGAAGTGCTCACGCAGCTTGCCGCGGAAGTCGCTGCGCCCGAAGCCGTCGGTGCCCAACACCTTGAAGGCGCGGCCGGCCGGGATGAAGGGGCGGATCTGCTCCGCGTAGTTCTTCATGTAGTCGGTCGAGGCGATCACCGGGCCAGCGTGCGGTGCCAGCTGCTCGGCCACGAAGGAGACCTTCTGCGCGTCGGTCGGGTGCAGCAGGTTCCAGCGCTCGGCGGCCTGGCCGTCACGTGCCAGCTCGTTGAAGCTCGGGCAGCTCCAGACGTTTGCGGACACGCCCCAGTCGGCAGCCAGCAGGGTGCGCGCGGCCATCGACTCGCGCAGGATGGTGCCCGAGCCCAGCAGGTTGACCTGCAGGGGGGTGCCCGCCGGTGCTTCTTCCAGCAGGTACATGCCCTTGAGGATCTGCTCCTCGGTGCCGGCGCGCAGGCCGGGCATGGCGTAGTTCTCGTTGAGCAGCGTCAGGTAGTAGAAGACGTTTTCCTGCTTCTCGACCATGCGCTTGAGGCCGTGCTGCATGATCACCGCCACCTCGTGCGCGAAGCTGGGGTCGTAGCTCACGCAGTTGGGGATGGTGCCGGCCAGGATGTGGCTGTGGCCGTCCTCGTGCTGCAGGCCTTCGCCGTTCAGCGTGGTGCGCCCGGAGGTGCCACCCAACAGGAAGCCGCGCGCCTGCATGTCGCCGGCCGCCCAGGCGAGGTCGCCGATGCGCTGGAAGCCGAACATCGAGTAGTACACGTAGAACGGCACCATGATGCGGTTGCTCGTGCTGTAGCTCGTGGCCGCGGCGATCCAGCTGGCCATGCCGCCGGCCTCGTTGATGCCTTCCTGCAGGATCTGGCCGTTCTCGGCCTCGCGGTAGTACATCACCTGGTCCTTGTCGACCGGGGTGTACTTCTGCCCTTCGGGGTTGTAGATGCCGACCTGGCGGAACAGGCCTTCCATGCCGAAGGTGCGCGCCTCGTCCACCAGGATGGGCACCACGCGCGGGCCCAGCGCCTGGTCGCGCAGCAGCTGCGTCAGGAAGCGCACATAGGCCTGGGTGGTGGAGATCTCGCGGCCCTCGACGGTGGGCTCCAGGATGGCCTTGAAGGTCTCCAGCGAGGGCACGGTGAAGCTCTCTTCGGCCTTCACGCGGCGCTTGGGCAGGTAGCCGCCCATGGCCTGGCGGCGCTCGTGCAGGTAGCGCATCTCCGGCGTGTCGTCGGCCGGCTTGTAGAAGGGGATCTTCGGCAGCTCGCTGTCGGGGATGGGAATGTTGAAGCGGTCGCGGAAGTACTTGATGTCGTCGTCGGTCAGCTTCTTGGTCTGGTGGACGGTGTTCTTGCCCTCGCCCGCCTTGCCCATGCCGAAGCCCTTGACGGTCTTGACCAGCAGCACGCTGGGCTGGCCGACGTGGTTGACCGCGCGGTGGAAGGCCGCGTAGACCTTCTGCGGGTCGTGGCCGCCGCGGCGCAGGTTCCAGATGTCGTCGTCGCTCATCTTGGCAACCATCTCCAGGGTGCGCGGGTCACGGCCGAAGAAGTGCTTGCGCACGTAGGCGCCATCGTTGGCCTTGAAGGACTGGTAGTCGCCGTCCAGCGTCTCCATCATGACCTTGCGCAGGGCGCCGTCCTTGTCGCGCGCCAGCAGCGGATCCCAGTTGCTGCCCCACAGCAGCTTGATGACGTTCCAGCCCGAGCCGCGGAACTCGCCTTCGAGCTCCTGGATGATCTTGCCGTTGCCGCGCACCGGGCCGTCCAGGCGCTGCAGGTTGCAGTTGATGACGAAGATCAGGTTGTCCAGCTTCTCGCGCGCGGCCAGGCCGATGGCACCCAGCGACTCCACCTCGTCCATCTCACCGTCGCCGCAGAACACCCAGACCTTGCGGTTGGACGTGTCGGCAATGCCGCGGGCATGCAGGTACTTCAGGAAGCGCGCCTGGTAGATCGCCATCAGCGGGCCCAGGCCCATGCTGACGGTGGGGAACTGCCAGAACTCGGGCATCAGCTTGGGGTGCGGGTAGCTCGACAGGCCCTTGCCGTCGACTTCCTGTCGGAAATGCAGCAGCTGTTCCTCGGTCAGACGGCCCTCCAGGAAGGCACGCGCATACACCCCCGGCGCCACGTGGCCCTGGATGTAGATGCAGTCGCCGCCGTGCCCGGCATCCTCGGCGTGCCAGAAGTGGTTGAAGCCGGCTCCGAACAGGTGCGCCAGCGAGGCGAAGGAACCGATGTGGCCGCCCAGGTCACCCCCATCCTCGGGGTTGTGGCGGTTGGCCTTGACCACCATCGCCATGGCGTTCCAGCGCATGTAGGCGCGCAGGCGCTCTTCGATCTCGATGTTGCCGGGGCAGCGCTCTTCCTGGTCGGTCGGGATCGTGTTGACGTAGGCGGTGTTGGCCGAGAAGGGCAGGTCGATGCCGCTCTGGCGCGCGTGCTCCAGCACCTGCTCCAGCAGGTAGTGCGCGCGTTCGCCACCTTCAGTGCCGATGACCGCACTGAGGGCATCCAGCCACTCGCGGGTTTCCTGGCTGTCGCTGTCCTGGGGGGCCGAGCTCGGCTGGCTCGACGGCATTGCAGACATGGTGTCTCCTCTTGCTGCACAAAGATGCGGTTGGGCGCCTCGGGTGGTGGGCGCAGAAAGCGCCCCGGTGCTTCAGGCGCGGGGCGAAGTCTCGCACATCATTCGTCAAATTTCAAATGGTGCTTTTCAATTTCATTATGTGAAATAAATGCACGATCGTTCGATGAAACCTCCGATCCGGACCTGCTGCACTGCAGCAAGCACGCTCGCCGCCCCGCTGAGGGCGGGCCATGCCGGCAGGGCCCGCGGATAATCCGGGCATGCAGCTGAGTCCCCCGGAGCACCTCGTGAGCCAGGCCCACCGTTCACGCCCGAAGCGCTGGTTCTGGTCCTGGTGGCGACGCCAGTCACCGGCCCGACAGGACCGGGTCGCCACGCTCGCTCCGCTGGCGTCGGTGCTGCTGTTCCTGGCCGCCATCGTTGCGGCTTTCTGGTACCTGCGCAACGAGGAGGTCGAGCGCGAGGTCGAGTCCGTCAAGCGCGATGCCGAGCTGGTGCAGCAGCAGATCCGCCTGCGCCTGATCGAGAACCAGGAGCAGCTGATCCGGCTGGCACGCGAGGTGGGCACCCACGCCATCGACCGTGCGCAGTTCCTCGCCCAGGCCGAAGGCATGGTGCGCAATCGGCCGGAGATGATCGCCATCTCCTGGCTCAATCCCCGCCAGCAGGTGCTGGCACGACACGTCACGGCCAACCTCGTGGAGGCGATGCCACGCGACCTGGCCGCCTCGGAGGCCAGCAGCGAGGCCCCGCGCCCGAAAGAGACGACCGACGCCTTCAAGGACGCACGCGACCTGCGCCAGCCAATCTATTCGCGCCCCTTCCGGCAGAACCCGCACCTGGTGGTCTTCCAGGTGCATGTGCCGCTGATCGAGCAGGGCGCCTTCGCAGGCACGCTGGTGGCCGAGTACTCGCTGGAATCGATGCTGCGCTATTTCGTGCCCGCCGAGGTGTCGCGCCGGCACGTCGTGAGCCTGGTCGATGAGGACGAGGAGATGCTCGCCAGCACGGTAACGCCCCAGCGCGGGCGCGCCGCCCCCACGCTGGTCTACAGCGTGCCCTTCTCGCCGGTGGACCACGGCGTGATGCTGCGTGGCGAGGGCTACCGCACCTCCTTCGGACTGATCGGCAACACGCTGTTCTGGATGGTGCTGGCCCTGTCGGTGCTGACGGTGTGGATGCTGCTGGGCACCTGGCGGCACATGCGGCGGCGCTCGCAGATCCAGGGCGCCTTGGTGCAGGAGACCAACTTCCGCCGGGCCATGGAGAACTCCATGCTCACCGGCATGCGCGCCATGGACATGGAGGGCCGCATCAGCTACGTGAATCCGGCCTTCAGCGCGATGACGGGCTTCACCGAGGCCGAGCTGATCGGGCGGCTGCCGCCCTACCCGCACTGGGCCCCGGAACTGCTCGATGAAAGCGCCCGGCTGCTGCGCCAGGAATTGGCCGGCCTGAGCCCGGCCGGCGGCTTCGAGGTGCGGGTGATGCGCAAGGACGGCACGCGCTTCGACGCGCGCATGTACGTCTCGCCGCTGATCGACGCGCGCGGCCACCAGACTGGCTGGATGACCTCGATGACCAACATCACCGAGGCCAAGCGCGTGCGCGACCAGCTCACCGCCTCGCACGAGCGCTTCACCACCGTGCTGGAGGGGCTGGACGCGGCGGTGTCGGTGCTGTCGGTGCAGAACGGCGAACTGCTGTTCGCCAACCGCTCCTACAAGCTCTGGTTCGGCAGCGATGCGCGCTGGCATGCGCAGCTGGCGGGCGAACCCTCGGCAACCTCCCGCGGCGATCGCGACGACGCGGTGGACAACCTCTCCGGCCTGCCCACCGCCGAACTGACGGAGCTGGGCGCCGATGCGCGCGAGGTCTTCGTCGACACGCTGCAGAAGTGGTTCGACGTGCGTGCGCGCTACCTGCAGTGGACCGACGGCCGGCTCGCGCAGATGCTGATCGCCACCGACATCACCGCCCGCCGCCGCATGGAGGAGCAGGCCTCGCAGCAGGCCGAGCGCGCCCAGGTGACCAGCCGGCTGGTGACGATGGGCGAGATGGCCTCGTCGGTCGCGCACGAGCTGAACCAGCCGCTGGCGGCCATCGCCAACTACTGCAACGGCATGATCTCGCGCGCCAAGGCGGGCACGCTGCAGCAGGAGGACCTGCTGATGGCGCTGGAGAAGACCTCGCGCCAGGCGCACCGCGCCGGCCAGATCATCCACCGCATCCGCAACTTCGTGAAGCGCAGCGAGCCGCAGCGCACGCCGTCGCGTGCGGCCGACCTCGTCGAGGACACCCTGGAGCTGGCCGGCATCGTGCTGCGCCGGCACAACGTGGCGATCCACAGCTATGTGGCCCAGCGGCTGCCGCAGCTGATGGTCGACCCGATCCTGATCGAGCAGGTGCTGCTCAACCTGATCAAGAACGCCGCCGAGGCGATCGACCAGGCGCAGCGGCCACCCCAGCGGCGCACCATCGAGCTGCGCGTGGTGCCGCGCCACACCCCCGAGATCGGCGGCGTGATCGAGTTCACCGTCACCGACACCGGCCCCGGTCTGAAAGAGGAAGTCATCAGCCGGCTCTACGAGGCCTTCTTCTCCACCAAGACCGATGGCCTGGGGATCGGGCTGTCGTTGTGCCGCTCCATCGTCGAGTCGCACCACGGCCGGATCCGGGCGGAGAACCTCTACAATGGAACACACATCAGCGGCTGCCGTTTCACCGTCTGGTTGCCCGTCGGCAACCTGGGTGCCTCGGAGCCCTCCCAGTTCGCAGAGCATCTATGAGCCTGATTCCCAAGCGCGGCACGGTGTACGTGGTGGACGACGACGAAGCGGTGAGGGACTCGCTGCAGTGGTTGCTCGAAGGCAAGGACTACCGCGTCAAGTGCTTCGACTCCGCTGAAGCCTTCCTGTCGCGTTTCGACCCCCGCGAGGTCGCCTGCCTGATCGCCGACATCCGCATGGACGGCATGACCGGCCTGGAACTGCAGGACCGCCTGCTGGAGCGCAAGAGCCCTCTGCCGATCGTCTTCATCACCGGTCACGGCGACGTGCCAATGGCGGTGACCACGATGAAGAAGGGCGCCGAGGACTTCATCGAGAAGCCCTTCAAGGAAGAAGAGCTGGTCGCCCTGGTCGAACGCATGCTGGAGCGCGCCCGCTCTGCCTTCTCGCACCACCAGGAGCAGGTCAGCCGCGACGCGCTGCTGGCACGCCTGACCACGCGTGAGGCCCAGGTACTGGAGCGCATCGTCGCCGGCCGGCTGAACAAGCAGATCGCCGACGACCTGGGCATCAGCATCAAGACGGTGGAGGCGCACCGCGCCAACATCATGGAAAAGCTCAACGCCAATACCGTGGCCGATCTGCTGAAGATCGCCCTCGGCGCGCAGGCCAAGACCTGATCGCCCCCCTCTTCACCCAGGCCGCTGCATTCAGCGGCCTTTTGTTTTTCCGCCTGCCCTAGGAACCCGACCATGACCGCGCAGCTCATCGACGGCAACGCCCTCTCCAAACAGATCCGCGCCGAGGTGGCGCAGCGCGCGGCGGCGCTGACGGCCCGCGGCGTCAAGCCGGGGCTGGCGGTGATCCTGGTGGGCGACAACCCGGCCAGCCAGGTCTACGTGCGCAACAAGGTCAAGGCCTGCGAGGACAGCGGTCTGCACTCGGTGCTCGAAAAGTACGACGCCGCGCTGACCGAGGCCGAGCTGCTCGCGCGCATCGACGCGCTCAACCGCGACCCGGCCATCCACGGCATCCTGGTGCAGCTGCCACTGCCCAAGCACATCGACGATCACCAGGTGATCGAGGCGATCTCCCCAGCCAAGGACGTGGACGGCTTCCACGTCTCGTCGGCCGGCGCGCTGATGGTGGGCGAGGTCGGCTTCAAGGCCTGCACGCCCTATGGCTGCATGAAGATGCTGGAAAGCATCGGCATGAAGGACCTGCGCGGCAAGCATGCGGTGGTGATCGGGCGCAGCAACATCGTCGGCAAGCCGATGGCGATGATGCTGCTGGCGGCCAACGCCACCGTCACCGTCTGCCACAGCGGCACCGCCGACCTGGGCGCGATGACGCGCCAGGCCGACGTGGTGGTGGCCGCGGTGGGCAAGCGCAACGTGCTGACCGCCGACATGGTCAAGCCCGGCGCGGTGGTGATCGACGTCGGCATGAACCGCAACGACGAAGGCAAGCTCTGCGGCGACGTGGACTTCGCCGGCGTGAAGGAAGTCGCCGGCTGGATCACCCCCGTGCCAGGCGGGGTCGGGCCCATGACCATCACAATGTTGCTGGTCAACACGATCGAGGCTGCCGAGCGCTGCGCTGCATGAAGTCCCCCGCCCTGAACACCCCGTCCAGCCTGCTCGCCCGCCCGCAGGCCAACCCGCTGCTGGCGGCCACCGACCTGCCGGCCTTCGACGCGATCCAGCCCGAGCACGTCACGCCGGCCATCAGCGCCCTGCTGGCCGCCGCCAACGCAGCGTTGGAAGCCGCGGTGAGCGAGGCGACACCGGCGGATTACGACGCGCTCTCGCGCACGCTGTCGGTGGCCACCGAACGGCTCGGGCGCGCCTGGGGCGCCGTCAGCCACCTCAAGAGCGTCAAGGACACGCCCGAACTGCGCGCGGCCTACAACGAGAACCTGCCGGCCGTCACCGAGTTCTACACCCGCCAGGGCGCCGATGAGCGGCTGTACGCCAAGTACAAGACCATCGCCGCCAGCCCGGCCGCGGCCACGCTGAAGCCGGCGCGCCGTCAGGCGCTGGCGCACTGGCTGCGCGACTTCGTGCTCTCCGGCGCCGAGCTGCAGGGCGAGGACAAGGTGCGCTACGCGCAGATCCAGGAGGAGCTGGCACGCTTGTCGCAGCAGTTCTCCGAGCACGTGCTGGACGCCACCGATGGCTTTGCCTACATCGCCCAGGCCGACGAACTGGCGGGCGTGCCCGCCGATGTGCTCAGCGCGACCCAGACCGAAGGTGGTCACAAGCTCACGCTGCACATGCCGGTCTACCTGCCGGTGATGCAGTACGCCGAGAACCGCGCGCTGCGCGAGCGGCTCTACACCGCCTACGTGACCCGCGCCTGCGAGGCCGGCCCCAGCGAGCGCGACAACAGCGCGCTGATGGCCGACATCCTGCGCCTGCGCCAGGAGGAAGCGAAGCTGCTCGGCCACGCCCATTACGCCGAGGTCTCGCTGGTGCCCAAGATGGCGAGCGATGCCGCCGAGGTGCTGCACTTCCTGCGCGACCTGGCCACGCGGGCGCGCCCCTACGCGGAGCGGGACCTGGCCGAGCTGCGCGAGTTCGCCGCGAAGGAACTCGGCCTGGTCGACCTGCAGGCCTGGGACGTGCCCTACGCCAGCGAGAAGCTCAAGGAGGCGCGCTACGCCTTCAGCGACCTGGAACTCAAGCAGTACTTCACCGAGCCCAAGGTGCTCGACGGGCTGTTCCGCATCATCGAGACGCTGTTCGACGTGCGCATCCGCCCCGAGAAGGCGGCGGTCTGGCACGAGAGCGTGCGCTTCTTCCGCATCGAGCGCCCCTGCCCGCAGCCCGATGGCGTGCCCACCGTGGTCGGCCGCTTCTACCTCGACCCCTACGCCCGCCCCGGCAAGCGCCCTGGCGCCTGGATGGACGATGTGCGCAGCCGCTGGCAGCGCCCGGACACGAACCGGCTGCAGACCCCCGTGGCGCACCTGGTGTGCAACTTCTCCGCCCCGGTGGACGGCCGCCCCGCGCTGCTGACGCACGACGAGGTGCAGACGCTGTTCCACGAGTTCGGCCACGGCCTGCACCACATGCTCACGCAGGTGGACGAGCTGGGCGTGTCCGGCATCTCCGGCGTCGAGTGGGACGCGGTGGAGCTGCCCAGCCAGTTCATGGAGAACTTCTGCTGGGAGTGGGAGGTGCTGCGGCACATGACCGCCCACGTCGACACGGCTGCGGCGCTGCCGCGCGGGCTGTTCGACAAGATGATCGCGGCCAAGAACTTCCAGAGCGGGCTGATGACGCTGCGCCAGGTGGAGTTCGCGCTCTTCGACATGCGCCTGCACAGCGAGCCGGGCTCCGAGGCCAGGGTGCAGCAGGTCATCGACGAGGTGCGCCGCGAGGTGGCGGTGCTGGTGCCGCCGGCCTTCAACCGCTTCCAGCACACCTTCTCGCACATCTTTGCCGGCGGCTATGCGGCGGGCTACTACAGCTACAAGTGGGCCGAGGTGCTGAGCGCCGATGCCTGGAGCGCCTTCGAGGAAGAAGGCGTGCTCAACCCCGAGACCGGCCTGCGCTACCGCCAGTGCATCCTCGAAGCCGGCGGCGCGCGTGACGCGATCGACAACTTCAAGGCCTTCCGCGGCCGCGCGCCGACCATCGACGCCCTGCTGCGCCACCAGGGCATGGCGGACTGAGCCTGGCGGCATGGCCGGCTGGCGGGCACGGACCCGCCGGTTGTGCTCGTGCCGCGGCAGGTTCAGCGCCGCGGCGAGCGCAGGCCAGGCTGGTCCAGGTCGAGCTCGGCCGCGTTCAGGCGCAGGGCCTGGGGGTCGAAACCAGGTTCTGGCGCCACCTCGGCCAAGTCACCCACCACCACGGCCCGCAGCGTCGCCGCCGCCCAGCGTCGCCGGGCGTAGTCCGCTACCTGGCTGGCCTGCACCGCTTCGATCTGCGCGGGCAGCTCTGACAGCGTGTGCAGCGGCCGACGTTGCACCCACAGGTCACCATGGGCGCCGCCCAGGCCCGACGTGGTTTCGAGCTGGCGCGCAAAACCGCCAATCAGGCTGGCCTTTCGCGCCGCCAGTTCCTCCGCACCCGGCGGCTGCTCGGCCAACCTGACCACCTCGGCGCGCATGAGCTGCAGCACCTGCGCCGCGTTGCGGTGGTCGGTCTGGGTCCTGGCCAGCCACATGCCGCCGCGCTCGGTGGCCTCACCCCGGCTGCCGGCACCGTAGGCCAGGCCACGGCGGATGCGCACCTCCTGGTTCAGGCGCGACGAGTAGCCGCCACCCAGCACCGCGTTGGCCACCTGGCCGATGCGCCGGTCGTCATCCCCCTGGGCGCTGAAGCCACCGACCAGCGCCACGCTGGACTGCCCTGCCCCGGGCAGCTGCAGGAGCACCGTCGACGCGGCCTGCGACACCGGCTCCCGGGCCATCACCACCGGCGCAGGCCCGCGCGGCTGCGGCCAGGACCCGAACCAGCGCTGCGCCAGCCGGCGCGCCCGCGGCAGGTCCACGTCACCGCTGAGCAGCAGTGCAGCCTGGTCGGGCCGCGCCCAGCGGCGGTGGAAGGCGCGCACGTCGCCGGAGGTCAGCCGCGCCAGGCTGGCCGGGGTGGTGACCACCCCCTCGGGGCTGGCGCCCCAGTGCACGCGCCGCGCCACCATCGAGGCCAGCGCGGAGGGGTCGGCCAGCGCCAGGCGCAGGCCATCGGCCATCTGGGCGCGGCTGCGCTCCAGCTCGTTGGCCGCCAGCAGCGGCCGGCGCACCACGTCGGCGATCAGCGCCAGCGCCTCGTCCAGGTGCGGCGTGGTCACCGTCATCGCCACGCCGAGCGAGACGGCACCCGCGCCAGTGTCCAGGTTGCCACCCAGCGCCTCGGCCTGGCGTGCCAGCGTGGCCGCATCGACCCGCCTCCCGCCGCGCCAGGCACCCTTGCCCAGCAGGTTGGCGGTCAGCTCGGCCAGCCCGGCGCGCTGGGGCGGGTCGGCCAGCGCACCGCCACGCAGCAGCAGGCGTGCACTCACCAGCGGCACGCCCGGGCGGGGCACGACGATCAGCGTCAGGCCGTTGGGCAGGCGCTCCTCATGGACCTGCGGCACCGCCACTGGCGGTGTCGGGCCGGGCAGCGGTGGCAGGTCGACACCGGGCGTGCCCGCCACGACCACGCGGGCCAGGCCCGCGAGCAACAGCGCGGCCAAGGTCCACCGCGGGAACCCGGGCCGGCGCGCGGCCCTGAGCGGGGCGGGGTGCATCAGCGGCCCTCCTTCGTCACGGCAGGCCCCTTCGCCGGGTCGGCCTCCTGGCGGTAGTCGAGGCGCACCGCATGGCCCTGGCCGACGTACCGGCGCAGCACGCGCTGCACATCCTCGGCGCGCACGGCCTGCAGCTCGGCCAGCTCGCGGTCGGCCGCAGCGGCATCGCCGCGCTGCACGATCGCCCAGCCCACCGCGGTGGCCCGGCCCTCGGGCGTCTGCCGCCCGGCGATCGCCTGGGTCACCAGCCCGGTGCGCACCTTGTCCAGCTCGGCCGTGGCGATCGGCGCGTCGGCGAGCCGGGCGATCTCGCGCCGCAGGCTGCGCTCCAGCCGGTCCAGCACGGCCCCGGGCGCTGCGGCGGCCGCTGCAGCAGGCTCACCCGCCGCAATTGCCCAGGCCACCAGCATGCCGCCATCGGCGAGCAAATCGGCCGAGAAGCCCGCCGATTGGGCGATGCGCTGGCGGTAGACGAGCGCCTCGTTCAGCCGTGCCGACTCACCGCTGGCCAGCAGCGCAGCCGCCACGTGCAGTGCCGCCGCATCCACATGCCCGGCACCCGGGCCTTGCCACATCAGCGCCAGGGCCGGCAGCGGCACGCGCGGCCCCTGCAGGCGCAGGTGCTCGCTGCGCTCGCGCCGCGGCTCGCGCACCTGCACCCGCGGCAGTGGCGCGGCTGGCCGTGCCAGCACGCCGAAGTAGCGGTCCACCCAGGCCTGCGCCTGCGCGGGATCGAAGTCGCCAGCCACGATCAGCACCGCGTTGTCGGGCCGATAGTAGGTGGCGTGGAAGCGCCGCACGTCGTCCAGCGTGGCCGCCTCCAGGTCCTCGATGCTGCCGATCACCGGGCGTCGGTAGGGATGGCGCTGCCAGAAGGCCGCAGGCAACCCGTTGAAGAGCCGCCCATAGGGATCGGCCAGCACGCGCTCGCGGAACTCCTCCTTCACCACCGCACGCTCGCTGTCGAAGTTGGCCTGGTCGACGTTGAGGTGCGCCATGCGCTCGGCCTCGGCCCAGAGCAGGCGCTCCAGGTGGTTGGCCGGCACCTCAGCGTGGTAGACCGTGACGTCCTCGGCCGTGAAGGCGTTGTTGGCGCCACCGACGTCTTCGGTGAGGCGGTCGAACTGCTCGTTGGCCAGGTGGCGCGCCCCCTTGAACATCATGTGCTCGAACAGGTGCGCGAAGCCGCTGCGGCCCACCGGATCGTCCTTGCCCCCGACCTGGTACCAGACCTGCACGCTCACCGTGCCACTGCCGGGCCGGCCCCTGCCCGCGGCCTGCGCTCCGCCGGACTCCGGCAGCAGCACCAGCGCCAAGCCATTGCCGAGGCGGCGCTGCTGCAGCGCCAGGGGCGGCACGGCCAGCAGCGGCACCCGCCCGGGCGCAGCGCCAGCCCAGGCCGGCCACAGCGAGGCGCCTGCGAGGGCGAGCCAGTGCCGCCGCGCCAACCGAGGCAATGCGGCAGAGGGGTCGGGGAACCGTTTCGGGAATGGTCTCGGCTCAGGCAAGGGCAAGGGCAACGGCATGGGTCGAGGGTGCGGCAGGAGAACGGCCACCAGCGTAGCAGCAAGCCCCAGCCGCCGCTCACGCCGTGCCGCTCACCCCCCGCACGGTCAGGCCGGCGCCTCGCCTTCGTCGACTGCCCCCATGGCCGCGCTGGCCCCGCCGTGGAAGCGGTACTGGTTGCGCCCCCCCTGCTTGGCCCGGTACATCGCCGCATCGGCGTGGCGCATCAGCGCCTCGTCGTCATCGCCATCGTGCGGGTAGACGGCGACGCCGATGCTGAAGCTGGCACTCAGCCACTGGCCGCCGATCTCGTAGGGGCGCACCACCTCGCGCAGCACGTGACGGGCAGCCCCACCCGCGTCGTCGATGCGATCGATCTGCGGCAACAGCACGACGAACTCGTCTCCCCCCAGGCGGCAGGCGGTGTCGCTGGCGCGCAGCGTGCTGGTGATGCGCTGTGCCACCTGGCGCAGCAGCTCGTCGCCGCAGGCGTGGCCGAGCCGGTCGTTGACCTGCTTGAAGTGGTCCAGGTCCATGAACAGCAGCGCAAAGAGGTGGCCGTTGCGCCGCGCCATCTGCAGGCACTGCTGCAGGCGGTCGCGCAGCAGCAGGCGGTTGGGCAGGCCGGTGAGGCCGTCGTGCTGGGCCTGGTGGGCCAGCTGCACCGCCAGCGCGTGGGCCTGGGAGACGTCCTGGAAGGTGGCCACCGCGCCGATCAGCCCGCCCGCGGCATCGATCATCGGCGCCACCGATTCGTGGATCGGGTGCTCGCCGCCATGGCGGTCGCGCAGCATCACGGTGTGGGGCAGCGCCGGCCGATCGCGCAGGTGCAGGCACAGCGCCACGGGGTCGGGCAGCTCGGCGCCGCTGTCGACGTCGCGGCGCAGCATCACCTCGCCGTAGAGCGTGCCGCGCACCAGCTCCGGCGGCCAGCCGGTCATCACCGTGGCCACCGGGTTGAGGTACTCGATGCGCCCGCTGGCGTCGGTGGTGATGACCGCGTCGGCCACGCTCTCCAGCGTGACGCGGCTGCGCTCGTGCTCGCGGGCCAGCTGCTCGGCCAGGCGCTTGCGCGTCACGTCTTCCAGCACCGCATGGAGGCGCACCACCTGGCCGTCGTCGTCGCGCTCGCAGGTGGCGGCGAAGAGCACGTCCAGCCGGCGCCCGTCGCGGGTCAACAGCCCGTACTCGATGTCGCGGCAGGCGCCGCTGGCCAGCAGGGCGGGCCAGTGGACCTGCATCGCCCGCTGGCGCGAGGGCTCATCGAAAAAATCCGTGGCCCGCCGGCCGATCACTTCCTCGCGCCGCCAGTCCAGGCGCTCCAGCCAGAGCTCGCTGACGCCCAGCACGCGGCCATCGGGCTCGCAGGACATCATCATCGCTGGGGTGCCCTCGTAGAGCGAGCGCAGGCGGTTGCGGCTGCGGTCGAGCACCTCGTTGTGGCGACGCGATTCGGCCACGGCGGCCGAAAGCAGCAGCGGCGGTACCAGCGCGGCCAGCAGCGGCAGGTAGAGCTGCACTGCCTGCCACTGCGCCGTCCAGGCCGGCAGCGGCAGCAGCGCAAAGGCCACCATCACACCCACGGCCATGGACAGCAGCAGCACCAGCGCGGCCACCGCGACGAAGTCCAGCGCCAGCGCCGCCAGCACCAGCGGCAGCACCAGGTAGACGAAGGGAAAGGGCAGTTGCGTCAGCGCCACCAGCGCCGTGCCCACCGAGAGCAGCGCCAGCGGCAGCAGCTCCCAGGACAGCAGCCGGCGGCGCAGCTCGCTGCCCGTGGACGCCAGCAGCGCCAGGCCGAGCGGCAGCAACGACACGCTGCCCAGCAGCGAACTGGTGAACCAGGTCGGCCCGATGGCCAGCCAGTCACCCTGCCCCCGCAGCGAGAGCACCGCCGAACCCAGCACCGCCCCGACCAGCGCGGGCAGCACCCCGCCCTGCAGCAGCACCAGGCCGCAGCGCCGCGGGCCCGCCTCGATGTGCCGGTAGGCACCGCTGGCCGACAGCCCCCAGGCCGCCACCCACGATTCAGCCACGTTCGCCGGCACGAAGGCAAAGGCGGCCAGCCAGCCATCACCGTGCCCGACGTTGGCCAGGCCGATCGCGGCGCCCTGCAGCACCAGCAGGGCCGGCCAGTAGCGCCGCGGGGCAAACAGCAGCCAGCAGGTGCCCCAGGCATTGGGGAACCACATCATCGCGATGTGCCCGGGCGCACGCGACAGCTCCAGCGCCAGCCAGGCCAACCCCAGGGTGCCCAGGAACTGCAGCAGCAGCGCCGGCAGCGGCGCGCGCGCCAGCCAGGCGAGGGCACGCGCCTCCAGCACCACGCCACGCTGGAACCGGGATTGGACCTGTGGCGGCAGCGCCCCAGGTTCGAGCACGCCCCTGTGCAGTCTCCCTCCCTGCCCCGTGGCTGGCGCCTGGTCGGGATCCCCTGGCGAGGGCAGCACGCGGCTCATCGCGGCAGCTCCGGGCGAGCGCGTCGCCTGCGCCGCCAATGCAGCCACGACCACAGGCCCGCCCCCAACAACACGGCCACGACCCCGGCACGGGCCAGGCGCTGCCGATGGGAATCGGGCGCCTCCGCCAGCCCGCCGGCCATCCAGCGCTCGACCAGGGCATCGCGCTCGGCCAGCGGCAGCTCCGCCAGGGCACGCTCCAACGTGGCGCCCAGCTCCGGCCGGTCACGCCGCCAGGCGAAGCTCAGCGGGTAGTCAAAGCCCACTGGCGGCCCCAGCTGCAGCCCCGGCAGTCCGAGCCGGCGCATCAGGAAGCGCGCACTGGCCACGTCCATCACCGCGCCGGCGACCTGGCCCTCGCTCAGCAGCCTCAGCGCGCGGGCATCGTCAGGCACCGCGAGCCAGCGCACGCGGGGGTGCGCTGCCTGCACATGGGCCTGCACTGCGTAGCCGGCACCGACCGCCACCGGCTGGCCGGTGTAGGCCGACAGGTCATCGCTGCCCGGCCCGGCGCGGCGCACCAGCACCGCCGGCACCACCAGGTAGGGCGAGGTGAAGCCCAGGTAGGCCGCCCGCTCCGTGGTCGGTCGTAGGGAGGAGAGCAGGTCCACCTCGCCACGCTGGGCGGCCGCGAGCTGCTCGGCCAGCGGCCGCGCCGGCAGGACCTCCAGCTGCCAGCCGGTGGCAGGCGCGAGCCGCCGCAGCAGGTCCATCGACAGGCCCTGGATGCTGCCGTCCTCGGCACGAAAGACGAAAGGGCCGTAATCTGCCTCCGGAGCAAAGCGCACGACGGTGGCGGGCTGGGCCGCAGCCACCGGCAGCGCAGGCGCCTCGGCGCCCGAGGCGCCAAAGGTGACGCAGGCAGCCAAGGCGCCGAAGGCGGCGAACGGAACGTACCCAGCCACGCCGAGCCAAGGCCGGGGCCGAGGTGGGCCGCAGCGATTCAGCCGCCGCCCCGCATCTCGCCGGTCGGGTGCGCCGTCGCAGGCCGCGTACATCGCCATGCAGGTCCCCCGGGAAGACTTAAAGTGGCGAATCCCGCCCGGTCGATCGGGCCGGATCCAGCCGCCAAGCATGGCGGGCCCGGCGCGCTTTGGCAAGCCACCCCCCGTGGGTCGGCGCACAGACGCCGATGTGAAGCGTTCAGCGCCCCCGACGTCGAGCCGGTTTGGCAGCGGCGGCAACGCGCCGCGGGTCGGCCGGCCAGTCGGCTGGCGGCGCTGCCGCAGCGGGCGCCGTCGGCACAGGGTCGCCCGGCTCGCCGGAACCGCCCGCCTGGGCATCGCGCCAGGCCAGCGCCTGCTCGTACAGGGCGTTGCGCGCCAGCCCGGTGGCCTGGGCCGTGAGCGCCACCGCCTGCTTCAGCGGCAACTCGGCCAGCAGCGTGTGCAGCAGCCGGCGCGCGCCCACCGTGGCGGCATCGCCGGTGGCCTCGTCGGCCTGGGCGGCGCTGCGCCCGTGCAGCACCAGCACGAACTCGCCGCGGCGGTGGTCGGCATCGGCCGCCAGCCAGCCGGGCAGCGCGTCGCAGTCCAGCGGTTGCACCTGCTCGAACTGCTTCGTCAACTCGCGGCAGACCGTCAGGCGCCGCCCGGGCAGGGCCTCGGCCAGCGCGGCGGCCAGCGCCTCGATGCGGTGGGGCGCCTCGAACAGCACCACGCTGGCGCGCTCGTCGGCCAGCTCGGCCAACCGGGCCAGCCGCGCCGCGGCCTGCGGGGGCAGGAAACCCTCGAAGCGGAAGCCCGCCGCGCGGGCATCGCCGGCCACGCTCAGTGCGGTGACCACGCTGCTGGCACCGGGCACCGGCACCGCACGCAGGCCGGCGGCCTGCACCGCGGCCACCAGGCGGGCGCCGGGGTCGGACACCGCGGGCGTGCCGGCGTCGCTGATGTAAGCGATGCGCTCGCCACGCTGCAGGCGCAGCACCACCTGGGCGGCGGCAGCCTCCTCGTTGTGCTCGTGCAGCGCCAGCAGCGGCCGGTGCAGGCCCAGGCGCTGCAGCAGTGTGCCGCTCAGGCGGGTGTCCTCGCAGGCCACCGCATCGACCTGGCCGAGCACGTGGACCGCGCGCAGGGTCAGGTCGGCGAGGTTGCCGATCGGCGTGGCGACCACATACAGTGTGCCCGGGGGCAGGTGCTGCGCACCGGCCACCTGGGCGGCGGCTTGCTGCAGGACGAGGGAGGTGGCGGTGGTATCCAGACTCACGGGCTTGGTCGAAGGCAAGGGGAACAAGGGGAACGAGCGGGACGGGACAGGCAACGACCCCGCGGCCCAGCGGATGCGAACCGGCCAGGCCGGCGAGGCCCGGGCGCTGGCCCACCTGCTCTCACAGGGCCTGCGACTGCTGACGCGCAATTATCGAGTGGCCGCCGGCCCGTCCGCCCGCGGCGGCGAGGTGGACCTGATCATGCGCGCAGGCGACGGCACGCTGGTCTTCGTCGAGGTGCGAGCGCGCGCCAGCCGCAGCCAGGGTGGCGCCGCAGCCAGCATCGGCGCCGCCAAACGTCGGCGCATCGTCTACGCCGCGCAGCACTACCTCGCCCGCTGGCGCGGGCCGCTACCGCCCTGCCGCTTCGACGTGGTGGCCATCGACGGCGACGAGCTGGCGTGGCTGCCAGCGGCCTTCGACGCGGCCTGAACCCCGCCCCCTCGCGCCGCGGCCCGCGCCGCAAGCCGCGGGATCTGGCAGAAACGGCTCTGAAACAGGACACCCAGGGGGCTCGAATATCATCGACCCATGCTTGAACAACGCATTCAACAGCATTTTTTCGACAGCGCCGACCTCAAGTACGCGGCGGTGGACGTCCTCAGCCGGCCCATCCACGATGCGGCCCACGCCCTGCTGGGCTGCATCACCTCGGGCGGCAAGGTGCTGGCCTGCGGCAGCGGCGGCGCGGTCCTGCTGGCCCAGCATGCGGCGGCGCAGCTGGTTGGGCAGTTCGAGCGCGAGCGGCCCTCGCTGGCCGCGGTGGCGCTGGGCGCCGATGCAGCGCTGTTGAACGCGCTGGCACGCAGCGGCCAGGGCGAGCAGATGCTGGCCCGCCAGGTGCAGGCGCTGGGGCACCCGGGCGACCTGCTGCTGGCCATCAGCACCGGCGACTCCGCACCGGACGTGCTTGCCGCCATCGAGGTGGCGCATGACAAGGAGATGGCCGTGATCGCCCTCACCGGTGAAGCCGGTGGCGACCTGGCCGGCGTGCTGACGGACACCGATGTCTGCATCGCCGTGCCGAACCAACGGGCCGCGCGCGTACTCGAAGCCCAACTGCTGGTGATCCACTGCCTGTGCGACACCGTCGATCTGCAATTGCTTGGAGACCACTGAAGATGTCGCAGCCGAACACCCCCACCACCGCCCGCCCCGCCACCCCTGCCACCCCGGCCCCCCTGCGCGCGCTTGCCCTGGCGCTCGGCCTGGTGGCTGGCGCCACCGCACTGTCGGGTTGCGCCCCGTTGATCGTCGGCGGCGCGGCACTGGGCAGCGCGCTGGTGGTCACGGACCGGCGCAGCTCCGGCGTCCAGTTCGACGACCAGGCGCTGGAGGTCAAGGCCGGCAACCGCATCCGCGAGGCGGTTGGCGAGCGCGTGCGCGTGAACGTCAACAGCTACAGCCGCCTGATCCTGCTCACCGGCGAGGTGCACAAGGAAGAGGACCGGGCCGCTGTGGAAGCCGCCGTGGCGAAGCTGGACAACGTCAAGGTCATCAACGAGCTGGTGGTGGACTGGCCGCGCACCAGCGGCGAACAGTCCAGCGACCTGATGCTGGCCAGCAAGGTCAAGGCCAAGTTCGTCGACACCCGCGGCATGGAGTCCAACGCCTTCAGCGTCGTCACCAACCGGGGCGTGGTCTACCTGATGGGCAAGGTGACCGAGGAAGAGGCCGGCATCGCCGTCGAGGTGGCGCGCACCGTGCCCGGCGTGAAGAAGGTGGTGCGCGTGCTCGACATCATCACGCCCGAGCAGCTCGCGGCCATCAAGGGACGTTGATCACCGCAAGCGGCGGATGAGGCTGGAGGTGTCCCAGCGCCCGCCGCCCTCGGCCTGCACATCGGCGTAGAACTGGTCCACCAGGGCGGTGACTGGCAGGCGTGCACCGTTGCGGCGCGCCTCGTCCATCACCAGGCCCAGGTCCTTGCGCATCCAGTCGACCGCGAAACCGAAGTTGAACTGGTCGTCCACCATCGTCCGGCCGCGGTTGTCGAGCTGCCAGCTCTGCGCCGCGCCCTTGCCGATCACGTCCAGCACCTGCTTCATGTCCAGGCCGGCCTTCTGGCCGAAGGCGATGGCCTCCGATAGCCCCTGCACCAGCCCGGCGATGCAGATCTGATTGACCATCTTGGCCAGCTGACCCGCCCCGCTGGCACCCAGCAGCGTCACCGCACGCGAGAACGCCATCGCCACCGGCTGCATCGCCGCGAAGGGCTCGGCATCGCCGCCGCACATCACCGTCAGCACGCCATTGACGGCACCGGCCTGGCCGCCGGAGACCGGCGCATCGACGAAGTGCAGCCCCCGCTCACGCGCGGCGGCGTGCAGGTCGCGCGCCACCTCGGCCGAGGCGGTGGTGTGGTCGATGAAGACCGCGCCTTCGGCCATGCCGGCGAAGGCGCCATCGGCGGCCCGCTGGCCGCCACCCAGGTCAGCACCCAACGTGACCGAACGAAGGTCGTCGTCGTTGCCCACGCAGGCGAAGACGAACTCCGCGCCCTGGGCCGCCTCGCGCGGCGTGGCCGCCGCTTGGCCGCCGTACTGCGCCACCCACTGCGCCGCCTTGGCCGCCGTGCGGTTGTAGACCGTGACTTGGTGGCCGGCACGCGCCAGATGGCCCGCCATCGGCCCCCCCATCACGCCCAGACCGAGGAAGGCGACGCGGCGCGCCGGGATGGGTTCGTAGACCTTGGTGTTCATTGCTCGCTCCGAAGAAAGACCGCGCATTGTCACCAAGGCGCGTCCCGGCCGGGCGGCCCGGGTCGGACGAGGGTCAGACGATCGCCAGGTGCTCGGTACCGGCGCCGAAGTCGGTGTTGCGGGCGCGCCGGCTGTGCAGCTTGATCTGCAGGCGCAGGTCGTTGACCGAATCGGCGTTGCGCAGGGCATCGGCGTAGCCGATGTAGTGGCCTTCGTAGAGGTCGAACAGCGACTGGTCGAAGGTCTGCATGCCGTGCTCGCGGCTCTTCTTCATGATCTCCTTGATGGCAGAGACCTCACCCTTGAAGATCAGCTCGGACACCAGCGGCGTGTTCAGCAGCACCTCCACCGCGGCGATGCGCCCGGCGCCTTCCTCGCGCGGCAGCAGGCGCTGCGAGATCATGGCGCGCAGGTTCAACGACAGGTCCATCAGCAGCTGGTCGCGCCGTTCTTCGGGAAAGAAGTTGACGATGCGGTCCAGCGCCTGGTTGGCGCTGTTGGCATGCAGGGTGGCCATGCACAGGTGACCGGTCTCGGCGAAGGCCACCGCGTGCTCCATCGTCTCGCGGTCGCGGATCTCGCCCATCAGGATCACGTCGGGCGCCTGGCGCAGGGTGTTCTTCAGCGCGGACTCCCAGTTCAGGGTGTCGATGCCGACCTCGCGCTGAGTGATGATGCAGTTCTTGTGCGGGTGCACGAACTCGACCGGATCCTCGATGGTGATGATGTGGTCGTAGGCGGTTTCGTTGCGGTAGTCCACCATCGCCGCCAGCGAGGTGCTCTTGCCCGAGCCGGTGGCGCCCACCATGATGACCAGCCCGCGCTTGGACATGGTCACGTCCTTGAGCACCGTCGGCAGGCCGAGCTTGTCGATCGTCGGCAGCTCGCGCGGGATGGTGCGGAACACCATGCCCACCTGCCCCTGCTGCATGAAGGCATTGACCCGGAAGCGCCCCACCGCGGACGGCGAGATGGCGAAATTGCACTCCTTGGTGCGCTCGAACTCGGCCGCCTGCTTGTCGTTCATCACCGAGCGGGCCAACGCCAGCGTGTGCTGGCCGGTCAGCGGCTGCGGCGACACCTTGGTCACCTTGCCGTCCACCTTGATCGCCGGCGGGAAGTCACAGGTCAGGAACAGGTCCGACCCGGCACGCGACACCAGCAGCCGCAGCAAGTCATTGATGAATTTCGAAGCCTGATCGCGTTCCATCTGCACATCCTTTGAAGGACTTACCCGGACGCAGCAAGCGCCCTGTCCCGCTCACGGCCTGTCGATCCGCTGCCATCAGCCCGGGAAGTTCTCGGGGCTGCGGGCCTTGCTGCGGGCCTCGGCGGGCGTGATCACCCCTTTGCGCACCAGCTCGGTCAGGTTCTGGTCCAGCGTCTGCATGCCCTGGGCCTGCCCGGTCTGGATGATCGAGTACATCTGGGCCACCTTGTTCTCGCGGATCAGGTTGCGGATGGCCGCCGAGCCCAGCATGATCTCGTGCGCCGCCACCCGTCCGGTGCCGTCGCGGTTCTTGCACAGCGTCTGCGAGATCACCGCCACCAGCGACTCCGAGAGCATCGCGCGCACCATCTCCTTTTCGGCCGCGGGGAAGACGTCCACCATCCGGTCGACGGTCTTGGCCGCGCTCGAGGTGTGCAGCGTGGCAAAGACGAGGTGGCCGGTCTCCGCCGCGGTGAGTGCGAGGCGGATGGTCTCCAGGTCGCGCAACTCGCCCACCAGGATGGCGTCCGGATCCTCGCGCAGCGCGGCACGCAGCGCATTGGAGAACGACAGCGTCTGCGGCCCCACCTCGCGCTGGTTGATCAGGCACTTCTTCGACTCGTGCACGAACTCGATCGGGTCTTCGACCGTCAGGATGTGCCCATGCTCGTTGTCGTTGCGGTGATCCACCATGGCCGCCAGCGTGGTGGATTTGCCCGAGCCGGTCGGCCCGGTCACCAGCAGCAGCCCGCGCGGCTTGAGCGACAGGTCGGCGAAGACCTTGGGCGTGCGCAGCTCCTCCAGGCTCTGGATCTTGCTCGGGATGGTGCGGAACACCGCGCCGGCGCCCCGCTGCTGATTGAAGGCGTTGACGCGAAAGCGCGACAGGCCCTGGATCTCGAAGGAGAAATCGCATTCCAGCGTCTCCTCGTAGACCTTGCGCTGGGCGTCGTTCATCACGTCGTAGATCATCTCCCGGACCTTCTTGTGGTCCAGCGGGTCGACGTTGATGCGCCGCACGTCGCCGTGCACGCGGATCATGGGCGGCAGGCCGGCCGAGAGGTGGAGGTCAGAGGCCTTGTTGCGCACCGAGAACGCGAGCAACTGAGTGATGTCCATGCTGGAAGGGGGCGGCCCCCGGGGGGGTGGCCGCTGATCAGGTGGAAACGGGGAAACAGGGAACCGGTGAAGCGGAGAAACTTGCAGCTGCATCTTCCCACCTTCGGCCAAGGCGGGCTAGCCACGGACGCGCCGCGGACGGATTGCTCTAAGCTCGTCGATTATGACGACGATCACAAATCGGCTTCAAGCTGTGCACCAACGGCTTACGAACGCTTGCACCCGGGCGGGGCGAAGTGCCGACAGCGTCACGCTGCTGGCCGTGAGCAAGACGCAACCGGCCGCGGCGGTGCGCGCGGCCCATGCCGCCGGGCAGAGCGCCTTCGGCGAGAACTACGTGCAGGAGGGCCTGGCCAAGATCGAGGCGCTGGCTGACCTGCGGCCGGAGCTGGAATGGCACCTGATCGGCCCGCTGCAGAGCAACAAGACCCGGGTGGTGGCCGAGGCCTTTGACTGGGTGCACAGCATCGATCGCCTGAAGATCGCCCAGCGCCTGAGCGAGCAGCGCCCCGCCTGGGCCGCGCCGCTGCAGGTCTGCCTGCAGGTCAACGTCAGCGGCGAGGGCAGCAAGAGCGGTGTCGCGCCCGCCGGATTGCCGGCGCTCGCGCAGGCGGTGGCGGCCCTGCCCCGTCTGCGCCTGCGCGGCCTGATGGCGATTCCCGAGCCTGCCGGCGACGAAGCGGCGCAGCGCCAACCCCACCGCGCGCTGCGGGAGCTGCTGGAGGCCCTGCGCCAGCAAGGCCTGGCGCTCGACACCCTGTCGACGGGCATGAGCGCCGACCTGGAGGCCGCCGTGCTCGAAGGTGCCACCCTCGTGCGGGTGGGCACCGCCATCTTCGGGGAACGCGCCTGATCCCCGCACGCCCTGCCTACACTGCAGCCCCATGAACACCTCTTCCTCCCTCCTGGCCTTCATCGGTGGTGGCAACATGGCCAGTGCCATCATCGGCGGGCTGATCCGCAGCGGCACGCCCACCGACCAACTGCTGGTGATCGAGCCCTGGGACGTGCAGCGCGACAAGCTGCGCGCCGAGTTCGGCATCGAGGCCCTGCCGGCCGCCGACGAGCGCCTGGCTCGCGCCGGTACCGTCGTCTGGGCGGTCAAGCCGCAGAGCTTTGCCGAGGCCGCCGCGCCCTGCGCGGGCCATGTCGGCGCCGCGCTGCACCTGTCGGTGATGGCCGGCATCCGCAGCGATGCGATCGCCCGGGCCACCGGCAGCGAGCGCGTCGTGCGCGCCATGCCCAATACGCCCGCGCTGATCGGCCAGGGCATCACCGGCCTGTACGCCCGGGTGGACGTCACCCCCGCCGAGCGCGAGCGCATCCAGGCGCTGCTGGCGCCGACGGGCAGCGTGCTGTGGGTGGAGCGCGAGGCCGACCTCGACGCGGTGACCGCGCTGTCGGGCTCTGGCCCGGCCTATGTGTTTTATTTTGTTGAAGCGATGGTGGCCGCGGCCGAGCGCATGGGGCTCAGCGCCGAACAGGGCAAGCAGCTGGCGCTGGCCACCTTCACCGGCGCGGCCGAACTGGCCCGCCGCTCGCCGGACAGTCCGGCCACCCTGCGTGAACGCGTCACAAGCAAGGGCGGTACCACCTACGCCGCACTGTGCTCGCTGGAGGCCAGCGGCGTCGCCACCGCCTTCATCGCGGCACTCGACGCCGCCTGCCAACGGGCCCGCGAATTGGGGGACGAGTTCGGCCGCTGACAACTCTTGTCACATTCAGGCCCGGCCTGTCGCAGAGTTGAAACATTTGGGCTTCACAGTGAGACCGTGGTGGTCGAAATGACCCCCACGAGTCACACGGGAGCCCCACATGAAACGCATCGCACACACCCTCGCCTCCGCCCTGCGCCGCCGTCCGTCCCTGCGCGCCGGCGCCAGCAAGCCCGTGTCGAGCAGCCCACCGGCAGAAGACGTTCTGGATCTGCTGCGCCGCAGCGAGGCCTTCGCGGAAGACTTGGCCGATCTCGTGAGCCGGCGCCCCTCGGTACTGGCCAAGCGCGAACTTCGGGAGCTTCGCGCGCTGCGCTGAGAAGCCGTGAACGAACCACAGAGAGGCAAGCCCGACGCAGGCAAGACGTGGCCTTCGCGAGATGGGCGGTGCGGCGCGGACGGCGGTGGGCAGCGCGCGCTGGGCGTGTGGGTGCGCGCGGCAGCCAGGGCTGGCGCGCCGCGCAGGTGCTGCTGGGCGGCCAGATCAGGCCATGAAGGCGAAATTCAGGCTTCGCATGCGCATCAGGTTGTGCGCCAGGGCGTGCCAGAGCAGCACCGCACGCGCCTTGACCAGGCCGCACACGTTCAGGCGCGTGAAGCCGCGCCGTCGCAGCTGCGCGTTGGCGCACTCCACGCTGGCACCGCGCCAGACGTACAGGTCCTTGCCCCAGTGGCTGGCCATGAGGCTGCGCCACTGGGCTTGCGCCGGGGAATCCGAGGGCTTGGGCGCCAGTGCATTGATATCGGGGTTGCGGCTGCGCGCAGCGGGCAGCACGGGCTGCGTGCCGCGCTCGGTGAGCGCATCAATGGCGGCCAGCTTGGTGTAGCCGCCATCGGCCAGCCAATGGTCGGGCGTGAGGCCGTAGCGCTGCTGCACGGCCTGATGCAGGGGGTCCATCTGCCCCATGTCCGAGCCGCTGTTGACCAAGTCCACGGCGGCAATGAGCTGCGTTGCCGCATCGACAGCCAGTTGGGCGTTGAAGGCCGGGCGGAAGCCCCCGTCGGCCATCTTCATGACGCGCGCATCGACGTCGGTGCTGCTCACGCGCGGCTCGGGCGGCACCTTGGGTTCGGGGGCGGGCGGCGCGGGAGGATCGCCGTCGTGGTCGCGCCCGCGTCGTTTGGAGGGCTTGGCCTTCTTGGGCTCGGCCGCCGGCTTGATCCGCTCCATCGTCGCCAGCGCGGCAGCCAGGCGCTGCTCGCGCTCACGTGCCGCGCGTTCCTGGGCGGCCTGCTTGCGCCGCGAACTGGCCCCGGCGTCCTCGGCCAGTTCGCGCTTGAGGGCCTGGACCTGCGCCTGGGCCTGGGCATGCAGTTGCGCGAGCTTGTCGCGCCGACGAAAGCTCGACGCCTTGGCCGAGGCACGCACGCGCAGTCCGTCCTGCGCCACCACGTTGAGCGTGACCAGCCGGCGATCGAGCAGTGCGGCAATCGAGCGCGTGAGCTGCGCATCCAGCCACGCCTCGTGCTGGGTCCGAAAGTCCGCCAGCGAGTGGTAGTTCACCCCCACGCCGCCGCAGATCCAGCGGTAGGCATCGTCGCGCTCGCACAGCCGGTCGACTTCGCGCGCCGAGCCCACCCCGTCGATGGTGGCCCATAGCCACAGTGCCACCAGGATCGCCGGATCGATGGCCGGCGCGCCCCCGCGCCCGTCCACCGACTTGATGCGCGCATACAGCGGCGCCAGGTCCAGCGACTGCACGAAGGCCCACACGGTGCGCGCCGCATGGTCATCTGCCAGTACCGAATCCAGATCGCACGCTCGCAATTCGACCTGATCGCGCTGTGCCGACATCACCCGCGCGGCGCGCGGTGCCTCTTGCCTGGGCTGCTGCGCAGCCACCTCGAGCAGCTCCCCTTCGCCGAACAGCCCCGTTTGGGCCTGTTGTTCTTCTTCCGGTCTTGTCGTCGCTGCGCTCATGCCCCGCTTAACGATTCAGACCCAACGTTCGTTCACACCTTCTGAGCCCCCCGGCCCGGCTGGGCCGTGCATCACTGCTCACAGCACCAACCTGGTGCGGTGCGGGCGCAGATTCGATGCAAAGCCTGCATGAAGCGGGCGACCCAGGCCGCCGCAAAGCCCCTAGAGTGCGCCGCTTGCACAGTGTGCGCACGGGTCGATCTGGCTGGTGAGCGCACCGACGTGTGTCCGCTCCCACCACCGAGGCCCGCCCGCATGAACACCCCCCACCCCCCCCTGCCCTCCTCCACGGCCACTCGCACCACGGCCAGCACGCCGCTGTCCTATGTGTCGTCGGAACCCCACTCGCCCTGGGGCACCTACCTGGCGCAGATCGACCGCGTCGAGCCCTACCTGGGCCGGCTGGCACGCTGGGCCGAATCGCTGCGCCGGCCCAAACGCAGCCTGATCGTCGATGTGCCCATCGAGATGGACGACGGCACGGTGCGCCACTTCGAGGGCTACCGCGTGCAGCACAGCCTCAGCCGCGGTCCCGGCAAGGGGGGAGTGCGCTACCACCCGGACGTCACGCTCGGCGAGGTGATGGCCCTGGCCGGTTGGATGACGATCAAGAACGCCGCCGTCAACCTGCCCTACGGCGGCGCAAAGGGTGGCATCCGCGTCGACCCGAAGCAGCTTTCCCTCAAGGAACTGGAGCGCCTGACGCGGCGCTACACCAGCGAGATCGGCATCATCATCGGCCCGCAGCAGGACATCCCGGCGCCCGACGTCAACACCAACGCCCAGGTCATGGCCTGGATGATGGACACCTACTCGATGAACATTGGCGCCACCGCGAGCGGCGTGGTGACCGGCAAGCCCATCGACCTGGGCGGCTCGCTCGGACGGGTCAAGGCCACCGGCCGCGGCGTGTTCGTCACCGGGCGGGAGGCGGCCCGCCGCGCCGGGCTGAACCTGGATGGCGCGCGCGTCGCGGTGCAGGGCTTCGGCAACGTCGGCTCGGCCGCGGCAGAGCTGTTTGCCGGCGCGGGGGCGAAGATCGTCGCCGTGCAGGACCACACCGGCACCATCGCCAACCCGGGCGGCCTGGACATGGCCGAGCTGATGCCGCAGGTGCGCCGGGAGGGCGGCGTCGGCGGCTTCGCGGGCTGCGAGCGCATCGCCGACGAGGATTTCTGGGGCATCGACTGCGACATCCTGATCCCCGCGGCCCTGGAAGGCCAGATCGACGTGCTGCGGGCCAACCGGCTGCGCGCCCGCCTCGTGCTGGAGGGCGCCAACGGCCCGACCCTGCCCGACGCCGACGACGTGCTGGCCGAGCGCGGCATCCTCGTGGTGCCCGACGTGATCTGCAATGCCGGCGGTGTCACGGTGTCCTACTTCGAGTGGGTGCAGGACTTCTCCAGCTTCTTCTGGACCGAGGACGAGATCAACGTGCGGCTGGACAAGATCATGGTCGAGGCCCTGCGTCGCATCTGGGACATGGCCGACCAGCACCGCATCCCGCTGCGCACCGCGGCCTTCGCCGTGGCCTGCGAGCGCATCCTGATGGCGCGCGAAATGCGGGGCCTCTACCCCTGAGCCGGTCCTGGCCGAACCGCGTTCCCGCTCCGCCCAGCTTGATGCCGAGCAAGCCAGGATGGACCCTGATTTGCTAGGCTCGCGGTTCCATATCGCCGGCCGCGGGCCGGTGTTTCCTTGCCTCGACGCGCCATGACCCTCCTCGCCTGGAACGACCAAATCGCCAACAACCATCCGCAGATGGACCAGACGCACCAGGAGTTCGTCGTGCTGCTCAACGAGCTGGAAGCGGCCCGGCTGGATGGTGCGCCGGATGTGCTGGCGCGCTATGACGCGTTGGTGGAGCACACCGTCGAGCACTTTGCACAGGAGGATCGCTGGATGGCCGCCACCGGTTTCACACCGGAGAACTGCCACAGCAACCAGCACAAGCAGGTGCTCGATCTGCTGCGCGAGGTGCGCCGCCGGGTGGTCGAAGAGGGCCAGGAGGAGCTGATCCCGCGCCTGCTGCCCGAGTTGGCACAGTGGTTCGAGCAGCATGCCCAGATGATGGATGCCGCCCTGGTGTTCCACATGGGCGAGGTGGGCTATGACGCGGCCAGCGGCCGCATCGACCGCCCGGTCCAGCCCGAGGCGGCCATCTCCGGCTGCGGCGGCAGCACCTGCGCCTGAAGCCGGACCTGATCCTGCGCCTGGCGTTCGCCAGGACGCGGGTCAGAACTGGTAGGCCAGCCGCATGCCGCCCCAGTGGCGGCCGGCCACGGTGATCGGGGCGGCGGCTTCCTTCATCAGCACATGCTTGCCACCGCCCATGTCGCGGCGGTAGGTCTGCAGCAGGAAGGGCCTCTGGTTGCGCGCCGACGCCAGCCCGGTGCGGTCGTCGAAGATGCGTCGGTAGCGGCTGTTGGCGGTGTCCCAGGCCAGGTCACCACGCTGCGGCTGGCAGTACTTGCGGTTGTGCGTGGCGATGTAGCCGTTGCGGTCGGCGGCGATGCAGAACGCGACCTTGGGGCTGAAGGCCAGCATCGCTTCCTGGATCGGCGGCAGCAACCGGTCGGTCAGCTGGGCGAAGCGGGTCAGGTGCTGCGCCGGGCGGGTGTTCGGGATCGGCCGGTAGGCCTCGTCGAACAGATCGGCCGCCGAGATGTCGCCACGTGCCAGCGCCTGTTCCAGCGCCGCGCCCACCTGGGCGGCCACGCGCTGCACGGCCTCGATGTAGGGCGTGTCGTCGGTGGCCACGTCACTGGCGGCCAGCTCGTCGATGAGCTGCTCGGACACCCGCAGGAAGCGGTCGCTGCAGGACATCGCGGTGTCCAGCCCGATCATCGCGGCCTGCATGTCCTGGCCGAGCCCTTCGGTGCGCTCGCTCACGCGCAGGCAGATGTCGCGGCTGCCCTGGGCTGCGACATTGATGCGCTGGACGTCGGTCTCGACATCGGCAAAGGCCCGGTGGATGGACCCCTGGGAGGCACCCGACCTGACCGCCGGGCCGGTGTCGATGCGGATCTCGCGCGAGAAGGCCTCGATGCGCTGGTCCAACTGGGCCAGCGTGCCCATGATGGTCTTGGAGGACACCTCCACACGCCCGGCCAGGTCCTTCACCGCATCGGCCACCACGCCAAAGCCACGGCCTGCCTCGCCAGCGCGCTTGGCCTCCACCGAGGCATTGAAGGCCACCAGGCGGGTCTGCAGCGCGATCTGGGTGATGTCGCCGGCCGCGGCCGACACCTCGTGCAGCACATGCACGATGCCGGCCACCTCGCTGGCCACCTCGGCCACCACGGCGCGGGCGCGGGTCACGGCCTCCAGGCTGGCACTCGTGGCCTGGCCGATGGCGTCCTGCGCGGTCTGCACCTGCGCAAGCTGATCGGTCAGCGCGTGCATCGCCTCGACCTGGGAGACCACCACGCGCTGGGTGTCCTCGATCACGCCGCGCGCCTCGGCGGCATCGCGACCGATGGTCGACACCTTGCCGGCGAGTCTGCGTACGATGGCCCCACCATCGACCGCCGGCGCGGCGGCCAGCGGTGCATCGGCGGTGGGCGCGGGACGGCGGGGGCGCAGCAGGCTCAGCATGATCGGGGTCTCCAAATCGTGACGGTCTTGCGGGAGTGGCACTGCCTCGCCATCGGCTCGTCGTCTTGTTGTCGTGTTGTCTGGTGGTCTTGCTGTCTTGTGTCTGGGTGCAGCCTGCCGCGGGATCCGTCACCTCCTGCGCGGCTGCAGGCTCACCAGGCGCGCAGCTTCGAGCGCAGCCGGGCAATCGACTGGCTGTGCAGCTGGCACACGCGCGACTCGGTCACGCCCAGCACCGCCGCGATTTCCTTGAGGTTCATGTCCTGCTCGTAGTACATGCTCATCACGAACTGCTCGCGCTCGGGCAGGTTCTTGATCGCCTCGACCAGGGCCTCGCGCATGCGGTAGTCGTTCAGGCGCGCCAGCGGGTCGGCGCCCTCCTCGGCCACGTGGCGGTCCAGGAAGTCGTTGTCGCCCTCGTCGCCGCCCATGTCCTCCAGGTAGATCAGCTGGGTGCCGCGCACCTTGTTGAGCAGGTCCTGGTAGTCGGTCAGCGTGATGCCCATTTCCTTGGCGATCTCGCTTTCGTGGGGCGCGCGGCCCAGGCGCTGCTCCAGGCGGTGCACGGCCCCCTCGATGTCGCGCTGGTGCTTGCGGTTGCCGCGGCTCATCCAGTCGGCGCCGCGCAGCTCGTCGAGCATCGCGCCGCGGATGCGCTGGGTGGCGAAGGTCTCGAACTGCACCCCCTGGCCGGTGTCGAAGCGGGTCAGCGCATCGGTCAGACCGATCATGCCGACCTGGATCAGGTCATCCAGCTCCACATTGGCCGGCAGCTTGGCGATCATCTGGTGCGCCAGCCGCCGCACCAGCGGGCTGTACTGCTTGAGCATGGCGTTGGCGTCGAGACGACCCTTGGCGGTGTACATACCGAGGCTCCGGGGAAATTCAGAGGTAGGCCTGGCGCGGCGAAGGCAGGGCGGCACGCTGGCTGCCGCAGACCATGTCGTCGCTCGCGGTGCAGGCCGCGGCACTTTCCAGCAGGCCTTCGACGAGGCGCACCAGCGACCGCGAGGGCGCGGCGGTGGGCGGCTCAGCCGGATCAACCTGCACAGCGGCATGTTGCACCCCGCCCAGGAAATGATCGGCGCAATAAGCAAGGCGCGAAGCCACCATCTCCCCTTGCGGGAATTCCGGCGGCGAGCACATCAGCAGGTCGTGGGACAGCCAGTCGGCCCGCTGGGCGAACAGCTTCATGGCGGCGTAGGCATGCTTCATCGACTCGGGCCGCTCGTCGCAGAGCACCACCGGGCGCGGGCGCGACAGGCCCTCGTCACCGCGACCGAACAGGCGCACCAGGTCCACCGCGGTGCCAAGCACCAGCACGACCTGACTGGAGGGTGCGGCGTCCACCACCGCATCGAGGAAGGCCCGGGTCGAGCCCCGGCTGTCCACCCAGCGCACCGGCAGGCCGCGCGCAGCGAGGTAGGACACCCGCTGCGACAGCGGTTCGATCCCCTCGGAGAGGTCGAAGCTGGCCAGCTCGCGTGGCGGGCCGCCACGCTCGGAGGCGTCCACCAGCAGGGTATCGAGGTCCATCTCCTCCAGCACGCTGCACAGGCGCTCGATCAGCACGCCGCCGTGGGCGATGAAGGGGTTGGAAACCACCGGCACGAAGCGGGCCGCGCGGGTGGAGAACAGACGGCGCAGTCCGTCGGCCTGGTCGGCCGGCATGGTGCGACGAAAGCGAGGCGGGTAGGACATCTTCAGGCTCCCTGGGCGCTGATGAGTGTCGGCATCACTGGCCGGATCCGGGGGCGGGCGACGCGGAACGCGAGCGGCGTGCGCCTGACGCCGGCGACGGCGGCGCCGAGAACAGCAGGTTCACGTCGTTGGCATCCATGCGCCAGGCCTGGGCACCGGCCGTGCGCAGCGCACGGTGCATCAGGGCCTGGGCGGTCAGGCGGTGCCAGTCCTCCGGCACGCGCTGGCCATTGGCCACCGCGACCACCTTGAGGCGGTGGCGGATCAGCGCGTCCAGCGCCGGGCCGAGCTTGACGGCCTCGTCGAGCTTGGACAGCACGATGCCCTTGGCCTGCGCCCCCTTGTAGGCCACCAGCACGTCCTCGATGGTCTCGCCCTGCTGGGCGGCATTGACCACCAGCAGGCGCTGGATGCTGGCGTGCGAGAGCATCTCCAGCAGCTCGCGCGTGCGCGTGTCGCGCTGCGCCAGGCCGGCCGTGTCGATCAGCACCATCTTCTTGGCCGAGAGCAGGTCCAGCAGGTCCTCCAGCGCCACGCGGTCATGCGCGGTGTGCACCGGCACGCCCAGGATGCGGCCGTAGGCGCGCAGCTGCTCGTGCGCACCGAGCCGGTAGGCATCCAGCGTGATCAGGCCCAGGTTGGCCGCGCCGTGGCGGGTCGCGAAGGCCGCCGCCAGCTTGGCCGTGGACGTGGTCTTGCCCACGCCGGTGGAGCCCACCAGCGCGAACACGCCGCCCTGGTCTTCCAGCGCCGCGTCGGACTCGCCGGTGAGCAGGTTGCGCTGCAGCACCTCGCCGGCCCAGGCCAGCTCGTCGACGACCTCGTCACCCAGGCTGTCGACCAGCTTGCGGATCAGCGCGGGCGAGAAGCCGCAGCCCAGCAACCGGGTGGTCAGCTGGGCCTGCTTGGGGCTCTTCTGCAGCCGCTCCATGAAGGCCAGGGCACCGAAGCGCTCCTCGATCAGGCCCTTCATCGCGCGGATCTCGTTCATCATGTCCGACTGCTGGCGGCTGTCCGGCGCGGCCTCCACGGGCTGTGGCACGGGCGGCAGCACCTTGCGTGCGGCAGGCCGGGCCCGCGGGGCCGGCTCGTGCGGCGCGGCCGCATCGGCCAGGGCAAAGTCGGTGTCGCCATAGTCGGGCGGCGCGGCATGGTGGCTCTCGTGGCGGCCGTCTTGACGGCTGTCCTGGCGGTGTTCGCGGCGCGGCTCCGGGCGCGGCTCGTGGCGCGGCTCGTGGCGCAGCTCTTGACGGGGCTCCTGGCGGGCCTGCGGTGCGGGCGCAGGGGCCGTGGCGGCAGAACGTGCCGAGCTGCGGCCGCTGCCCAGCAGGGCCTCATGCATCACCGGCGTGGCAGCCTGCGACGCAGCGGGGGCGGGCCTGTCCAGCGGGAGGCCATCGGCCTGGGCGGCCGCGATCAGCTCGGGGTAGCTCGGCATCGACACCGCCTCACGCTGGGCCAGGCGCTGCTCGATGGCCTGGGGCGACACGGGCACCGGCTTCGTGGCCTGCTCGCGCAACTCGGCCTGGCGCTTCTTGAGCATGCGCTCGCGCACATAGTCCTGGAAGGACAGCGTGCTCATCGCCAGCGTGCCCACGTCCTCCTGGATCGGATCGGGGGGCGGCTTCAGGCTGCTGCGGGCCTCCTGCTCGGCCACCCGCGCACGCAGGGAGCCGGAACGACCTTCCCCCGACGATGCGGACCGGGCCGCAGGCGCCTCGGACGGGGCAGCAGGGCGCGACGGGCGGCGCTCGGGTGCCGGCTCGGCACGGGCCGCGGCGGCAGCGGCCGGGGCCTGTTCGCCAAAGCGCTCGATCGCCGCCAGCGTCTCGGGGGGCATGGCCAGCACCTCGATGCCGTCGCTGCAGGGCTTGGTGGACAGCACCACGGCGTTGTCGCCGAAGGCCAGGCGCACCTTCTGCATGGCCTCGCGCGAGTTGCGACCGACGAAGCGTTTGACGTTCATGGGGCCTCCTGGCGGGTCGGCTCAGCGGGATTCCGCACGGCGGATGGGGCGGTTGACTTCATGCGTTGCCTCCGATGAGGGACCCGATGCGGATCGAATGGGTGTCCGGGATCTCGCTGTGGCCGAGCACGCGCAGGCGCGGCGAGGCGCGCTTGAGCAGGCGCGCCACCGGGCTGCGGATGGCATCGGGCACCAGCAGGCAGGCTGGCAGGCCGAGGTCCTCCTGGCGCCGCGCGGCATCGGCCGCGCCGCGGCTGAGGTGATCCGCCACGCCCGGGTCGAGCACCGCGCCGTTGGCCGAGTTCAGCGCCTGGCCGAGCAGGCGCTCCAGCTCGGGGGCGATGGCGATGACATCCAGCTCGCGCTGGCTGCCGTAGATCTGCTGCACGATGGCCGGGGCCAGCGCGATGCGCAGGCGCCGCGACAGCTCCTGCGGGTCGTTGAGGCCGGAGCCGGCGTGCTCGGCCAGCGCCTCGACGATCGAGCGCATGTCGCGGATGTGCACGCCCTCTTCCAGCAACAGCTGGAGGACCTTCTGCAGGGTGGGAATGCCAACCATCTTGGGAACCACGTCTTCGATCAACTTGGGGGCCAGCTTGGTCACGTGCTCGACCAGTGCCTGGGTCTCGGTGCGGCCCAGCAGGCGGGCTGCATGGGTCTGCATCAAGTGTGAGAGATGGGTGGCCACGACGGTCGAGGAATCAACCACGGTGTATCCAGCCATTTGAGCTGTTTCTTTTTGTCTATCGTCGATCCAGATCGCCGGCAGGCCGAAGGCCGGGTCGGTGGTCGCCTGCCCCTGCAGCGGCGTCTTCACATGGCCGGGGTTGATCGCCAGGTGCATGCCCGGGAAGGCCTCACCCTCGCCCACCACCGCACCGCGCAGCGTCAGGCGGTACATGCTGGGCTTGAGTTCCAGGTTGTCGCGGATGTGCACCGCTGGCGGCAGGAAGCCGACTTCCTGGGCAAACTTCTTGCGTACGCCCTTGATGCGGTTGAGCAGGTCGCCGCCACGGTCCTTGTCCACCAGCGCAATCAGGCGGTAGCCCACCTCCAGGCCCAGCGTGTCCACCGGCTGCAGGTCGTCCCAGCTGGCCTCGGCGTTGGGGTTGGGGGCATCGGGCGCGTCGGCGGCCGGCTCGGCGGGCTTGGGTGCCTGCGCCTGCCGGTGCATCCAGCGCGCCAGCGCCGCCAGGCCACCCGCGATCAGCAGGAAGACGAAGTGCGGCATGCCCGGCACCATGCCCAGCAGGGCCACCAGCGTGGCGGCGATGCCCACCGACTGCGGCGACTTGAACATCTGGCCCAGGATCTGGGTGCCGACGTCCTGCTCCTTGCCCACGCGCGAGACCACCAGCGCCGCGGCCACCGAGATCAGCAGCGCCGGGATCTGCGCCACCAGCGCATCGCCCACCGCCAGCACGATGTAGGAGTTGGCCGCCTCGCTGGCCCCCAGGCCGTGCTGGGCCACGCCGATGATGAAGCCGCCAACGATGTTGATGAACAGGATCAGGATGCCGGCAATGGCGTCGCCGCGCACGAACTTGCTGGCACCGTCCATGGAGCCGAAGAACTCCGCCTCGTTGCCCACCTCGGCGCGGCGGCGCTTGGCCTCCTTCTCGTCGATCAGGCCGGCGTTCAGGTCGGCGTCGATCGCCATCTGCTTGCCGGGCATCGCGTCCAGGGTGAAGCGCGCACCGACCTCGGCAATGCGCTCGGCGCCCTTGGTGATCACCACGAAGTTGATGACCACCAGGATGGCGAAGACGATCAGGCCGACGGCGAAGTTGCCGCCGATCAGGAAGTGGCCGAAGGCCTCGATCACCGCGCCCGCGGCCCCCGGGCCGGTGTGGCCGTCCATCAGCACCACGCGGCTGGAGGCCACGTTCAGCGACAGGCGCAGCAGCGTGGTCAGCAGCAGCACGGTCGGGAAGGCGGCGAAGTCCAGCGGCCGGACCATGTAGGACGCCACCAGCATCACCATCAGCGCCGTGGCGATGTTGAAGGTGAAGAACAGGTCGAGCGCGAAGGCCGGCAGCGGCAGCACCATCATGGCCAGGACCATGAGGATCAGGATCGGCGCGGCCAGCGCCTTGGCGGCCCCGGCATGCGGGCCCAGGCGGGCCTGCAGCTGCTGCTGGAAGGATTGGATCAGCGGGTTCATGCCGGTTCAGCCGTCGCTGGCTGTGCCTTCGGGTTGTGCGGGTCAAGCTCGGGTGGCACCGGGATCACGGGCAGGTCGGCCGGCCAGGGCGCGCGCCCGGCCAACGCGGCGCGCAGCTGGAACACATGCGCCAGCACCTGCGCCACCGCGCTGTACAGCGCATAGGGAATCTCGCGGTCGAGCTCGCCGTGGGCATACAGCGCCCGCGCCAGCGGCGGCGCCTGCAGCACGGGCACCTTGGATTCGCGGGCGATGTCGCGGATCTTCAGCGCCAGCAGGTCGGCGCCCTTGGCCACCAGGCGGGGGGCGCCGTCGCGGCCGTCGTCGTACTTCAGCGCCACGGCGTAGTGGGTCGGGTTCATCACCACCAGATCAGCGCCGGGCACCGCGGCCAGCATGCGCCGGCGGGCCACTTCACGCATGCGCTGGCGGATGCGGCCCTTGACCTCGGGGCTGCCCTCCTGCTGCTTGTGCTCTTCCTTGACCTCCTGCACGCTCATCTTCAGGCGCGAGGTGTGCAGGAAGCGCTGCAGCGGCACGTCGACCAGCGCAAAGGCCGCCAGCACCAGCACCAGCAGCCACAGGCCGGAAACGATGCGGTCACTCGCCGCCACGAAGGCCGCCGGCAACCCCACCGACTGCGTCAGCGCGAAATCCTGCAGGTGCGCCCAGAGGTAGGCCGCCCCGACGCTGCCCAGCAACAGCGCCAGCAGCACCGCCTTGAGCATCTCGCCAATCTGCGCCTTGGAGACGATGCGGCCCAGTCCGGCGAGCGGATTGAGCTTGCCGAAGTTGGGCATCACCGGCTTGAGCGTGAACACCCAACCGCCGGACAGGATGGCCGTGGCCAGTGCCACCACCGCCATCGCGCTGCCCAGCCCCAGCGACAGCAGCAGCGCCGGCATGAAGAGCTGGCCGAGCCGATCGAGCATCGCCGCGGGCGTGGCCACTGTGCGCACGTCGAAGCGCAGGCCGGCGCCCAGCAGGTCACGCAGCCACTGCGCCAGCGACGGCGCTGCCGCCATCAACAGCGCGAGGCCCGCCGCAACCACCGCGAAGTGGCCCAGGTCGCGTGAGCGCGCAACCTGGCCTTCCTCCCGCGCTTTCTGGAGTCGTCGCGCGGTCGGTGGCAGGTGCTTGTCTTGAGCGCTGTCGGCCATGGCAGGGGGATGAGGGGTGGCTCGTCATTCTTCCGAGCCCCCTGCCAGACTTGAGCGCGATAAGCGCCGTGAATCGGGCGGTATTCCGCCCTGGTCGACCAACGCCGTTTCCGACTCGGCCGAAAATGGAAAAAGCGGCCGATGGGCCGCTCTTCTTGATCTTCTGGGTCTTCTTCGGTCAGGCTTCCGCGTCAGGTCGCGGCCGGGTAGCCTTCTTCCTCCAGCGCCAGACGCACCTGCTCCTCGCTGGCGCTGGTGTCGAACTTCACGCGGTGGGCGCTCAGGTCCACATCCACGCGCGCCTGCGGATCGAGCGCCTGCACGGTGCGCTGGACATTCGCCACGCAGTGACCACAGGTCATGTCGGGCAGGGTGAGTTCAAACATGGCAGCTCCACAAACTTGAGCAAGATCACGATCTGGCCGCGCGACACCGCGGCGGCAACCCTCTCGCCCAGTCAGGATGCGCACCAGCGTGCATCATTGCACGGCCCTGCACACACCCCCACCGGTACCGAAGGCAACTATCTTCGCAGAATCGGATGCCACCAACTTGATGCAGGACAAGACTGAATGGCCATGATGCCCTCCCCGCCGCCCCAGACTCCCGCCCCTGCGGCCACGACGCCCGTGGCACGCACCGCTGCGGCGGCCGTGCAGACCTGGCAGCTCCCCGTCCAGGGCATGAGCTGCGCCACCTGCGCCACCCGCATCGAGCGGGCACTGCTCAAGCTGGACGGTGTCGAGGCGGCGGCCGTCAACCTGGCCACCGACAGCGTCACCGTGCAGGCCACGCGCGGCCTGGCACCCGCCCGCTTGGCGAGCGCCATCGAGGCGGCGGGCTACCAGGTGCCGCAGCTGGAGCTGGATGTGGCGGTGGGCGGCATGACCTGCGCCTCCTGCGTCGGGCGGGTCGAGCGGGCGCTGCGCAAGCTGCCCGGCGTGCTGGACGCCGAGGTCAACCTCGCCACCGAGCAGGCCCACGTGCGACTCGCGGCGGGCAGCCAGGATGCGGCGGGCGTGCTGGCCGCCATCGGGAAGGCGGGCTACGAGGCCCGCCTGCTCGGAGACGCTGCGCCCGGCACGGCTGGAGGTACCGCGCCGGCCGGCGCAAACCTCGCAGACCGCCTCGGCCTCGCCGCCCGCCTGGGCGAGGGGCCGCGCGTGGTCATCGCCGCGCTGCTCGCCGCACCGCTGGCGTTGCCGATGGCCGGCGACCTGCTCGGCGCGCACTGGATGCTGCCCGGTTGGCTGCAGTGGCTGCTCGCCACCCCCGTGCAGTTCTGGCTCGGCGCGCGCTTCTACCGGGCCGGCTGGCATGCGCTGCGCGCCGGCACCGGCAACATGGACCTGCTGGTGGCCATCGGCACCAGCGCGGCCTATGGGCTGTCGGCCTGGCTGCTGCTGCGCGCCGAGCCGGGTGGGATGCCGCACCTCTACTTTGAGAGCGCCGCGGTGGTGATCACCCTGGTGATGCTGGGCAAGTGGCTGGAGGCGCGCGCGCGCCACCGCACTGTGGACGCCATCCATGCGCTGCGCGCCCTCGCCCCGGAAACGGCCCATGTGCGCCGGCCCGACGGCCAGGAGGAAGACCGGCCGCTCGCTGCGCTGCGTGTGGGCGACGTGGTGGTGGTGCGCCCCGGCGAGCGCGTCCCGGTGGACGGCGAGGTGATCGAGGGCGCCAGCCACGTCGACGAATCGCTGCTCACCGGTGAGAGCCTGCCCGTGGCCCGCGAGGTAGGCCAGCGCGTCACCGGCGGTGCCGTCAACGGCGAAGGCCGGCTGATCGTGCGCACCCGCGCGGTGGGCGCGGAAACCACGCTGGCGCGCATCGTGCGGCTGGTGGAATCGGCGCAGGCGAAGAAGGCGCCGATCCAGCGCCTGGTGGACCAGGTGGCCGCGGTGTTCGTGCCGGTGGTGGTCGGCATCGCTGCGCTCACGCTGCTGGGCAGCGGCTGGCTGCTGGGTGACTGGACCGAGGCGCTGCTGCGCGCGGTGGCGGTGCTGGTGATCGCCTGCCCCTGCGCGCTGGGCCTGGCGACGCCGGCTGCGATCATGGTAGGCACCGGCGTGGCGGCCCGCCACGGCATCCTCATCAAGGACGCCCAGGCGTTGGAACTGGCCCACGCGGTGCGCACAGTGGCCTTCGACAAGACCGGCACGCTCACCGCCGGCCGGCCGGCACTGGTGGGCTTTGCCGCTGCACCCGGCGTCGACGAACGCGAGGCGCTCACCTGGTGCGCCACCCTGCAGGCCGGCAGCGAGCACCCGCTGGCGCGTGCAGTGCTGGCCGCCGCGCGGACGCAGGGCCTGTCCACCGGCACGGCCACCGAGCTGCGTGCGCAGGCGGGCCGCGGCGTGGCCGGGAGCGTCGAGCAGCACGCGCTGCGCCTGGGCAGTCGGCGCTGGATGGAGGAGCTGGGGGTAGGGCTTGGGCTGGGCCAAGGGCGGAGCGAGGCGGCCTTCGCGCCGCTGGCCGGATCCGCCCAGGCCTGGCAGGCCGCCGGGCACACGCTGGCGTGGCTGGCCGACGTGAGCGATGCCGCAGCGCCGCGCCTGCTCGCGGCGCTGGCCTTTGGCGACACGGTCAAGCCGACGGCGCGCGATGCCATCGCACAGCTGCACGCGCTGGGGGTGCGCACCCTGCTGCTCAGCGGCGACAACCACGACGCGGTGCAGGCGGTGGCACGCGAGATCGGCATCGACGAGGTGCGCGCCGAGGTGCTGCCAGGCGACAAGGCCGGCGTCATCAATGCACTGAAGGCCGCTGCAACGCCGGGCGAACGCGTCGCCATGGTGGGCGACGGCCTGAACGACGCCCCGGCGCTGGCAGCCGCCGATGTGGGACTGGCGATCACGCACACCGACGGCAGTGGCACCGACGTGGCGATGCAGGCCGCCGGCATCACGCTGATGCGCGGCGACCCGCGCGCGGTGGCCGACGCCATCGACATCTCGCGCCGCACGACGCGCAAGATCCGCCAGAACCTGTTCTGGGCCTTCTTCTACAACGTGATCGGCATCCCGCTGGCGGCGCTGGGCTTCCTGAGCCCGGTCATCGCCGGGGCCGCGATGGCGGCCAGCAGCATCAGCGTGCTGACCAACGCGCTGATGCTGGCACGCTGGCGGCCGCGTGGCCAGTCAGCCCGCCGGGCCTGACTTTGGCACGCCATTGCGCCAGCATGCCTCAAGCTGGCGCCGCCGTCCCCAACCACAGCGAGTTGAGGTCCTGGAAGCCCCAGCGCTCGGCCAGTTCCACCCCGACGATGCGGTCACTGCAGCCGGGCTGGGCCAGGTCGACCAGCTCGGGCGGGAAACGCGTCATGGCCAGCGTCGAGAAGAAGACCTTGACCTGCGGCGTCAGCAGCGAGCCCCCGTGCTGCTCGATCACCACGCCCAGGCGGCCGGACTGCAGCCGCACCAGCGTGCCGATCGGGTAGATGCCCACCGTCTTGACGAAGGCCTGGAACAGCTTCGGGTCGAAATGCCCCTTCCACTGCGCCATCTGGCGCACGGCGTCGCCCGCATCCCAGGGTGCCTTGTACGGCCGCGCAGAGGTGATGGCGTCGTAAACATCGCAGACCGCCCCCATGCGCGCATGCAGCGGGATGGCGTCAGCAGCCAGCCCGCCGGGATAGCCGCTGCCGTCGAACTTCTCGTGGTGGCGCAGGCAGACGTCGAGCATCAAGGTCGACACGCCGTCGCTGGCGGTCAGCATCTCGTGGCCCCAGTCCGGGTGCAGCTTCATCAGCTGCCACTCGGCATCGGTGAGCCGGCCCGGCTTGTTCAGCACCTCCAGCGGCACGCGTGCCTTGCCCATGTCGTGCAGCAGGCCGGCCAGGCCGACCTCGCGCAGCTGGTCCGGCCCAAGGCCCAGGGTGCGCCCCAGCGCCACCATCAGCGTGCACACCGCCACCGAATGGAGGTAGGTGTACTCGTCCTGTGTCTTGAGCCGCACCAGGCTGGCCAGCGCGCCCTGGTTGCGCGCCACCGAGCCGATGATCTCGTCAACCAGTGGCAGGCAGCCGTCGGGCTCGATCACCCGCCCCAGCCGGGCCTCCTGGTACAGGGACTGCACTTGCTGCTTGGCCTGGCGGCACAGCTGGGCGGCGCGCGCGTACTCCTCGCGTGCGCTCACCGGCATCTCGGGCATGGGGGCCTCGACCACCGCCACCAGTTCGCGCTCCACCGCCTCGACCGCCTCGGCCTCGCTGACGCCGCCAACCACATCCAGCCCGCGGGCGGTGTCGATCCAGACTTCGCGGATGCCGCAATTGCACAGCCGCTTGAGGTCCTGGGCGTCGTCGAGCAGGAAACGGCTGCGCCAGAACGGATGGTCCATCCAGGACCCGCACAACTCGTGGATGTGCATGCCCAGGCGCAGCTGTTCAGTGGGAATACGTTTGAGCATCGGACAGGAAGCGGGCGAGCAAGGCGTAGCAGCGGTGAGCGATACAGGCGCAGTATCACCGACACCCGGAGGGTGGATTTTGCATATATCGCCCTCCTCAGTGGGATGTACAGCATGGTACTTCCGGGCTATACGGGTAAAAGCCATGAAAAGCGCTCCATCCCACCCCGTGAATTTGTGCCCACAATCGATGCTCCCAGCGCGCCCACGCCGCGACGGCAGGAGAACGACATGACCCTCACCGAGTTGCGATACATCGTGGCGGTAGCCCGTGAACGACACTTCGGCCGAGCCGCCGAGGCCTGCTTCGTCTCCCAGCCGACGCTGTCGGTGGCCATCAAGAAGCTGGAGGAGGAGCTGGAAATCAAGCTCTTCGAGCGCGGTGGCAGCGAGGTGAGCGTCACCCCGCTGGGCGACGAGATCGTGCGCCAGGCCCAGGCGACGCTGGAAAGCGCCGCCTCGATCAAGGAGATCGCCCGGCGCGGCAAGGACCCGCTGGCTGGCCCGCTGCGCCTGGGGGTGATCTACACCATCGGCCCCTACCTGCTGCCCGAGCTGGTCCGCCACACCATCGAGCGCGTCCCGCAGATGCCGCTGCTGCTGCAGGAGAACTTCACCGTGCGGCTGCTGGAGATGCTGCGCACCGGCGAGCTGGACTGCGCCATCCTGGCCGAGCCCTTTCCCGACACCGGCCTGGCGATCGCACCGCTGTACGACGAGCCCTTCATGGTGGCCGTGCCGGTGAAACACCCGCTCGCGACCCGATCGGGCATCTCGTCGGCCGAGCTGAAGCAGGAGACCATGCTGCTGCTGGGCAATGGCCACTGCTTCCGCGACCACGTGCTGGAGGTCTGCCCGGAATTCGCCCGCTTTGCCAGCGACGCGGAGGGCATCCGCAAGAGCTTCGAGGGCTCCTCGCTGGAGACCATCAAGCACATGGTCGCCTCGGGCATGGGTATCACCGTGGTGCCGCAGCTGTCGATTCCACGGCCCGAAGCCAGCCAGGGTGCACCGCTGGTGGGCTACATCCCCTTCACCGATCCGGTGCCCACGCGCCGGGTGGTGCTGGCCTGGCGGCGCAGCTTCACGCGCTACGAAGCGATTGCCGCCCTGCGCAACGCGATCTACGCCTGCCGGCTCAGTGGCGTGAAGCGGCTCACCGCCTGAGTTTGGTGCGGCTGCGGCGCTGGGATGGCGCCGGGATGGCGCGACAGGCAGCCACGCCCCCCGTGGACAGGGGATGGACGGCGAGGCGGCCCCTGGCGGCGCTCAAGGTCGCCGGGCCGGCGCCGAAACAAGCGGAGCCGGGAAGGACGCGTCCTGGCGTTTACCCCGCTGCCATGACCGCCTCACGCCCACTCACCGCCCCATCCTCTGCGCCGGCCCGTCGCGTCTCCCAGCGTCGGAGCACCGATCGGCGCCGCTCGGTACAGGCCACGGACGAGTCCATCGCCGCGCGCGTGCGGGGACGGCAGTACGCGGCGCTGATGCGCGCCCAGCCCTACGCCGCCGGGGCCAGCCTGCTCAACATGCTGGTGGTGGGGCTGACCTCGCCACAGACCCTGTCCAACCTGCTGCTGCTGGGCTGGATGGTGGCCGTGCTGATGCTCAATGGCGTGCAGCTGGAGCGCTGGAACCGCTGGAACAAGAAGAGCGCCAAGAGCAAGACCGGCGTCGACGTCTCGACCAAGGACCTGAACCTGCAGGTGGCGCAGGCCGCCGCACTGGGCGCGATGTGGGGCGCGGTACCGGTGCTGCTGCTCAACCACGTGGCGCACCCGCAGCAGACGCTGGTGATGATGAGCCTGGCCAGCATGCTGTGCATCGGTGCGCTGGGGCTGGCGACGCTGCCGCGGGCCGCTTGGGCCTACATGGGCACCCTCAGCCTGGGCAGCCTGATCTCCCTGGCCATCAGCCCGCAGCTGGTCTACGGCATCGGGGCCCTGCAGTGGGCCACCCTCGCGGGCGTGGCGGTGGTGCTGGGCGGCACGGTGACCAAGGCCCTGCACGCGAGCGTGAGCGCTGAGGTCAAGGGCGAGCACCAGAACCAGCTGATCGGACTGCTGCTGCGCGACTTCTCCGAGCAGGGCAGCGACGTGATCTGGGAGATCGACGGCGGCGGGCGCCTACGCCACGTCACCAAGCAGTTTGCCTTTGCCATGGGCCGCGACACGGCCGCCCTGGAGGGCAAGGGGCTGATGAGCATCCTCGGCGAGATGCAGAAGGGCATGAGCGACAGCGACCGCGAGTCCACGCTGGCGCTGCACGAGAAGCTCACCGAGGGCCACCCTTTCCGTGACGTCCAGGTCAGCCTGCTGCTGGACGGCAAGCAGCGCTGGTGGTCCCTCACCGCCAAGCCACTGGTGGACGAGCGGGGCCGCCCGCTGGGCTGGCGCGGCGTGGCCCGCGACGTGACGCAGGCGCGCATGGCTGACCGCAAGCTGGCCTGGCTGGCGCACTTCGACACCCTCACCGGCCTGACCAACCGCGCCCATTTCCGCGTGCTGCTGGAGAAGGCGCTGCAGCACACCCGGCGCTACGGCGGCGGCGGCGCGGTGATGTGCCTGGACCTGGACGGCTTCAAGAACGTCAACGACACGCTGGGGCACGCCACCGGCGACGTCCTGCTCACCGAAGTGGGCAAGCGCCTGCGCGATGCGGTGGGCAACGGCCGCAGCGACGTGGTGGCCCGCCTGGGCGGCGACGAGTTTGCCGTGCTGCTGCGCACCGCCACCACCGAGGCCGACGTCGCAGGCATCGCCCAGCAGATCCTCGATGCGATGAAGCCGCCCTGCGTCACGCAGGGGGCCGAGATCCCCGTGCGCGCGAGCATCGGCATCGCGCGCTTCCCGGAAGACGGCCTGAGCGTCGACGAGATGATGCAGCACGCCGACCTGGCGCTGTACGACGCCAAGGCCAACGCCACCGGCTCGATGCGCTTCTTCGCGCAGCGCATGGGCGAGCAGGTGCGCCGCCGCCTGATCCTGGAGCGCGACCTGCGCGAGGCGCTGGAGCGCAAGCAGCTGCACCTGCACTTCCAGCCCAAGGTGGACCTCAACACCTGGCGCGTGCTGGGCTTCGAGGCCCTGCTGCGCTGGAACCACCCCGAGCACGGCGACATCCCGCCGGCCGAGTTCATCCCGGTGGCCGAGGAGGCCGGCCTGATCCTGGCCATCGGCGAATGGGCCATGCTGGAGGCCTGCGTGCACGCTGCGCGTTGGCCGGAGGAGCTGCAGGTGGCGGTGAACATCTCGCCCGTCCAGGTGATGGCGCAGAACCTGCCCGACGCGGTCCAGAACGCCCTGCGCGTGTCCGGCCTCGCGGCGCACCGGCTGGAGCTGGAGATCACCGAGTCGGTCTTCATCAACGAGACGCGCGGCACGGTGGGGCGCCTGCATGCGCTGCGCCGCCTGGGCGTGGCCATCGCGCTGGACGACTTCGGCACCGGTTACTCGTCGCTGGCCTGCCTGCGGCGCTTCCCCTTCGACACGCTCAAGATCGACCGTGCCTTCGTGCGCGAGCTGCTCGTCAGCCGGGATGCCCGCGCCATCGTGCGCAACATCCTGGCGCTGGCCAAGGCGCTGCGCATGTCCACCGTCGCCGAGGGCGTGGAGGAGCCGGCCCAGGTCAAGGTGCTGGAGGCCGAGGGCTGCGACATCGTGCAGGGCTACTACGTGGCCAAGCCGCTGCCGGCCGACCAGGTACTGCATTTCGCGATGACCTGGACCGGCCGTGACCGCCCGACGCTGCCGCGCGACTTCTCGCTCGGCCACACCCAGACCGCCGACCTCGCGACGATGATGCCGGCCACGATCATCTGACCGGCCAGCCCCCATCGGCCGGATAATGCCGGCCGATGGATGCCACCGCCCTGCGCCCCCCCCGTCTTGCGCTGTACCTCGACCTGATCCGCTGGAACCGCCCGGCCGGCTGGCTGCTGCTGCTGTGGCCGACGCTGGCGGCGCTCTGGCTCGCTGCCCGCGGCTTCCCGGGTTGGCACCTGGTGATCGTCTTCACGCTGGGCACCATCCTGATGCGCAGTGCCGGCTGCTGCATCAACGACGTGGCCGACCGCGAGTTCGACCGCCACGTCAAGCGCACCGCCCAGCGCCCGGTCACGAGCGGCGCGCTGGCCCCCAGCGAGGCGCTGGCCGTCGGCGCCGTGCTGGCGGCGCTGGCCTTCGTGCTGGTGCTCACCACCAACGCGCTGACCATCGCCTGGTCCTTTGCGGCGCTGGGCATCGCCCTGGCCTACCCCTACGCCAAGCGGCTGGTCGCGATGCCGCAGGCGGTGCTGGGGGTGGCCTTCAGCTTCGGCATCCCGATGGCCTACGCCGCCACCCGCAACGAGGTGCCCGCCGAGGCCTGGTGGCTGCTCGCCGGCAACCTGTTCTGGGTGCTGGCCTACGACACTGAGTACGCGATGGTCGACCGTGACGACGACCTGCACATCGGCATCCAGACCTCCGCGCTGACGCTGGGCCGCTTCGACGTGATCGGGGTGATGGCCTTCTACGCCATCTACCTGCTCGCCTGGGCCTGGCTGGGCGCAAGCGCCGGGTTGGGCTGGCCCTACGCGCTCGGGCTGGGTGTGGCCGCGGGCCAGGTGGTGTGGCACTACGGCCTGATCCGCGACCGCAGCCGCGACGGCTGCTTCCGCGCCTTCCGCCTCAACCACTGGGTCGGCTTCGCGGTCTTCGCCGGCACTGCGGCGGACTTCTTCCTGCTGCGCTGAGAACCTGATCCGCCCGATCAGGCTGCCACACGCCCCTGCACCAGGCGGCGCGCCATGCGCAGCGCGGCCACCAGGCTCGATGCATCAGCGCGGCCCGTACCGGCCAGGTCGAAGGCCGTGCCGTGGTCGGGGCTGGTGCGCACAAAGGGCAGGCCCAGCGTCACGTTGACGCCCTCCTCCACGCCCAGGTACTTCACCGGGATCAGCCCCTGGTCGTGGTACATCGCGATCACCAGGTCGAACTCGCCGCGCCGGGCCCGCATGAACACCGTGTCGGGCGCAAAGGGCCCGCGCGCGTCGATGCCCTCGGCCCGCGCTGCCGCGATGGCCGGCGCGATCACCTCGATCTCCTCGCGGCCGAACAGCCCGCCCTCGCCTGCATGCGGGTTCAACCCCGCCACCGCGATGCGCGCGGCGGCCTGGCCCCAGGTCCGCGCCGCGGCATGCGAAATGCGCAGGGTCGACAGCACGGCCTCCACGTCGATGCGCTCGATCGCCTCACGCAGCGCGCAGTGCACCGTCACCAGCACCGTTTTCAGCTCCTGGTTGGCCAGCATCATGCGCACATCGGCCGGCTGGCCATGCCAGCCGCTCTCGGCCGCCAGCATCTCGGTGTGGCCGGGGTAGGGCTCACCGGCTGCGGCCAGCGCCTCCTTGTGGATCGGTGCGGTCACCACACCGGCCGCCGCGCCGGCCATCGTCCAGGCCACCGCCTGGCGGATGCAGGCCGCCGCCGCGCGCCCCGCACGGGCATCGACCTGGCCCCAGGGCAGCCCGGCCAGCCCGTCCCAGCCCTCGGGTCTCGCTTCGGGCTCCAGCACGGCCAAGGCCCCCGCCGGCACGTCGGGCAGGTCCGCCGGGTGATCGATGCGCGCGATCACCAGCCCGGGCACATCGGCACGTTGGCGCAGCACGGCCGCGGCGCGCTGCAGCACCGCCGACGAGCCCAGCACCGCCACCGGACCCTGGGCATCCGGCGCAAAGGCCCCTTGCAGCGCAGCCCGCACGATGATCTCCGGCCCGATGCCCAGGGCATCGCCCATCGTGACGAGCAGGGGAGAGGAGCCTGTCCGACGCAGGCCGTCGGACAGGGCCGAGGCGACGGACGCGGTGGAAGCTGCTGCGGCGGCGGGAGCGGCAATCGAGGTCATGGCCGCATTGTCGCGAAACGGCCCGACGGGCAGGCCCGGCGTGGCGCCTGTCACATCCCGCCGGATACACTCGCCGCCATGGATTGGCTCGACAAGGTGGCCTGGACGGCCGACGGCCTGGTGCCGGTGATCGCTCAGGAACTCGGCAGCAAGGACGTGCTGATGTTCGCGTGGATGAACCGCGAGGCACTGGCACGGACCGTCGAACTCGGCGAGGCCGTGTACTTCAGCCGCTCGCGCGCGCGGCTCTGGCACAAGGGCGAGGAATCCGGCCATGTGCAGAAGGTGCACGACATCCGCCTGGACTGCGACGAGGACGTGATCCTGCTGACCGTCGAGCAGCGCGGCCACGAGCCCGGCATCGCCTGCCACACCGGCCGGCACTCCTGCTTCTTCCAGCGCCTGGAGGGCGACGAGTGGCACAGCGTCGAGCCGGTGCTGAAAGACCCGAAGAGCATCTACCGATGATTGATCGATGAGCGACACCCCGACGCTGCCCGCCCTCGGCACCCTGGGCCCCCTCGACTCGGCCGACGTGCTGGCCCGCGTGGCCGAAGTGATCGCCTCGCGCCGCGGCGGCGACCCCGAGAAGAGCTATGTCGCCCGCCTGTTCCACAAGGGCACCGACACCATCCTGAAGAAGGTCGGCGAAGAAGCCACCGAGGTGGTGCTGGCCGGCAAGGACGGCGACGCCGCCAAGATCGTCTATGAGGTGGCCGACCTGTGGTTCCACTCGATGGTGGCCCTGGCGCACTTCGGCCTGACGCCCGCCGACGTGGTGGCCGAGCTGGCGCGCCGCGAGGGCCTGTCGGGCCTGCAGGAGTTTGCCCAGCGCAGCGCGAAACCCGCCACGTGACAGGAACCTCAACGCCCCTTTCTTCCCTTCCCGTTTGAAGCGAACGAATGACCATGAACCGCGACCCTGACTGCATCTTCTGCAAGATCGCTGCCGGAGAGATCCCCTGCCAGAAGGTCTACGAGGACGACGAGCTGCTCGCCTTCAAGGACATCCGCCCGGCGGCCCCGGTGCACCTGCTGATCATCCCCAAGCTGCACCTGCCCAGCCTGGACGAGGCGGATGCCTCACACCATGCCCTGCTGGGCCGCATGCTGACGCTGGCGCCGAAGCTGGCACGCGAGCAGGGCGCGGACAACGGGTTCCGCACCGTCATCAACACCGGCCGCGACGGCGGGCAGGAGGTCTACCACCTGCACCTGCACGTGATGGGCGGCCCGCGGCCCTGGAAACACGGCTGACACGAGGCAGAACCGCCTGACCTAGAATCTCCCGCTCTCCGGCCGGTATGGCCGGTGGCGTTTCCCATACCGGAGCAGTCTCATGGGCGCTTTCTCGACCACCCACCTGATCATCTTCCTCGTCATCATCGTGCTGATCTTCGGTACGAAGAAGCTCAAGAACATCGGCTCCGACCTCGGCGGCGCCGTCAAGGGTTTCAAGGACGGCATGAAGGACGGCGACAAGGCCGCGGCCGAATCCTCCGCTGCGGCAGCCCCTGCCCAGCAGGTCACCGCCGAACGGCGTGCCGATGGCCAGACCATCGACGTCGAAGCCAAGACGAAGTCCTGACTTCACGTCGCCGTCGCCCCCTTGGCCTGAGGACCTGAGCGCATGCTCGACATCGGCGTTTCCAAGCTGTTGCTGATCGGCGGCATTGCCTTGGTCGTGATCGGCCCGGAGCGGCTGCCGCGCGTGGCCCGCATGGCTGGCACGATGCTCGGGCGTGCCCAGCGCTACGTGTCCGACGTGAAGGCCGAGGTCAACCGCTCGATGGAGCTCGACGAACTCAACCGCGTCAAGCGCGAGTTCGAGACCGCTGCGCGCGACGTGGGTGACTCGGTCAACCAGGGGCTGAACCAGGCGACCCAGGACGTGAACGACGCCGTGGGCAGCCTGGAGCCGCCCTCACCGTCGGCCAGCACGGACGACGACACCTTCCGCTGGGAAGACCCACCGCCGGTGTACCAGCGCCCGAACAAGCACTGGCGCGTCAAGCGCGGTGCCATGCCGCGCTGGTACAAGCAGCGCCAGGGTGTGCGCCAGCACGTGCAATCCGGCGCAGCGCGGGTTGCACGTCACCGGCCGCGGCGCAGCCCCGGCTGATGCACGAGCACCAGCGACCCGTGCCGCTCGCCGGTTGCGAGCCGGTGCGCCGCCCATCCCCCACCCCTGAGCCCGCCGCCGGGCGCCTGCCGTGAGTTCGAGCCCCTCTTCCCAAGATCCCGGCAAGCATGATGACGAACTGGCCGGCACCGAACAGCCCTTCGTCAGCCACCTGATCGAGCTGCGCGATCGCCTGCTCAAGGCGGTCTATGGCGTGGCGGCGGTCTTCGCACTGCTGTGCCTCTATCCCGGCCCCTCGGGCATGTACGACCTGCTGGCCCGCCCGCTGGTGGCCGCGCTGCCCTCCGGGTCGAAGATGATCGCCGTCGGCGTCGTCTCGCCCTTCCTGATTCCCATCAAGGTCACGCTGCTGGCCGGCTTCGGTGCCGCGCTGCCCTGGGTGCTCTACCAGGTCTGGGCCTTCGTCGCGCCCGGCCTGTACAAGCACGAGAAGCGCCTGGTGATGCCGCTGGTGGTGACCAGCACGCTGCTGTTCTACACCGGCGTGGCGTTCTGCTACTTCTTCGTCTTCGGCCAGGCCTTCCCAGCCATCCAGTCGATGGCGCCCACCTCGGTGGCCGTGAGCCCGGACATCGAGGCCTACCTCGACTTCGTCATCACGATGTTCCTGGCCTTCGGCGTGGCCTTCGAGGTGCCTGTAGCAGTCATCATCCTGGCGCGCCTGGGCATCGTCACCGTCGAGCAGTTGCGCGAGTGGCGGCGCTACTTCTGGGTCGCGGCGGCTGCCGCAGCCGGCTTGGTGACACCGCCCGATGCCGTGTCGATGGTGGCCCTGCTAATCCCGATGGGCCTGCTTTACGAGTTCGGCATCATTGGCGCGCAGTTCTTCATCCGCCACACGAAGGCGCCGGACGACGAGGCTGCCGCCGACAAGGCGCAATCAAGCTAGGCAGCCGCGCGCTGCGCCACCACTGCTGCGTCACTGGCCCTCGTCGTCGGCGCGCCGGTTGGAGGCGACGGCCTTCGGCCGCTGCGCGATCTGCACAGTCAACTCGATCGAACGACCTTCGCGCACGACCGAGAGCTTGGCGGGTTGCTTCGGCTTGAGCGCCGCCACCGCGTTCAGCAGCTGGCCTGTGTTGGCCACCGGCCGGCCGGCCACGCGCACCACCACGTCGCCCGGACGCACGCCTGCGGCGCTGGCCGGGCCGTCGTTGAGCACCCCACTGATCAACACGCCCTGCTCGGTGCCGAGCTTGAGCGCCGCCGCGCGCTCGGCGCTGAGGTCGCTGGGCTGCACGCCGATCCAGCCACGCGTGACCACGCCATCGCGGATCAGGCCGTCCATGACCTGGCGCGCGGTGGTCACGGGGATCGCGAAGCCGATGCCCATGCTGCCGCCCGAGCGCGAGTAGATCGCGGTGTTGATGCCCATCAGGTGTCCGCCGGTGTCCACCAGCGCGCCACCCGAGTTGCCCGGGTTGATGGCGGCATCGGTCTGGATGAAATTCTCGAAGGTGTTCAGCCCCAGCCCGTTGCGGCCCAGCGCACTGACGATGCCTGCCGTCACCGTCTGCCCGACGTTGAAGGGGTTGCCGATGGCCAGCACAACGTCGCCCACCTGCAGCGCCTCGGCATCGCCGAAGGTGATGGCCGGCAGGCCCTGTGCCTCGATCTTCAGCACCGCGAGGTCGCTCTCCGGGTCGGTGCCCACCACCTTGGCCGGTGTGCGGCGTCCATCCGCCAGCACCACCTCGATGCGCTGGGTATCTTCGACCACGTGGTTGTTGGTCAGCAGGTAGCCATCCGCACTGACGATCACCGCCGAGCCCATGCCCGACTCGGGCTCGCCGAAGTAGCGCTTGAACCAGGGCTCCGCGGCGTGCGGCGACCGGGTCTGCGCGCCCTGCGTCAGCACGCTGACCACCGACGGTGCCGCCTGGCGCGCCGCCAGGGCATGCCCCGTCACCGGCGCGTCGGCCGAGGCGCCCCGTGCGCCCGCTGGCGCGCTGTGCACCATCACCTGCACGCCCGCCGCGCTGCTGCGCCCGGCCAGCCACTGCGGCTGCAACGTGGCCAGCACGAAGACCACCGCCACCGCCACGGTGACGGCTTGCGAGAATACGAGCCAGAGCCTGCGCATGTCAGGAAATGAAGGATCTACCGCCGTGGAAACCCGTCGCGACGCACTCACTGCCCACCTGGACCAACTGCTGGAGGTGCCTCGCTTCAGCGATTATGGGCCGAACGGCCTGCAGGTGGAGGGGCGGGAGACGATCCGCCGCCTCGTCACCGGGGTGACCGCCAGCGTGGCCCTGATCGACGCGGCCATCGCGGCCGGGGCAGACGCTCTCCTGGTCCACCACGGCCTGTTCTGGCGCGGCCAGGACGGGCGCGTCACTGGCTGGATGAAGCAGCGCCTGGCCCGGCTGCTGCAGCATGACATCAACCTCTACGCCTACCACCTGCCGCTGGACGCGCATGCCGAGCTGGGCAACAACGCACAGCTCGGCCAGCGGCTGGGCTTCACGGCGCAGGGCCGCTTTGGCGAGCAGCAGCTGGGCTGGCTGGGTAGCCCGCCGGCGGGCATCGGCGACGCTGCCCAGCTGGCCCGCCACGTCGGCGAGCGGCTGGGGCGCACCCCCGTACTGCTGCCCGGCGACGGCCGGCCGCTGCAGCGGGTGGCCTGGTGCACCGGCGGCGCGCAGGGCTGGTTCGAGTCGGCCATCGCGGCGGGGGCGGACGTCTACCTGACCGGCGAGATCTCCGAACCGCAGGCGCACTACGCCCGCGAGACCGGCGTGGCCTACCTGGCCTGCGGCCACCACGCCACCGAGCGCTACGGCGCCGAGGCGCTCGGCGCCCATCTGGCGCAGCACTTCGGGCTGGCGCACCAGCACATCGACATCGACAACCCGGCCTGAGCAGGGTGCCGACGCGGCGGGTCGATCAGGCGGGTCGATCAGGCGGGTCGATCAGGCCGGTCGATCAGGCAGCGAGCTGCGTCGCGGCCGGGCCGAAGGCAAAGCCGTCCATCGCCAGCAGGCCGGCGTCGACGCTGTCATGGATGCGCAGCGCGGCGTGGTCGGCACCGCCCGCTCCGGCCGCCACGTAGAAGGGCAGCCAGTGCTCGTCGGTGGGGTGCTGCTCGGCCGCGTGGGGCGCCTGGCGGCGGTAGTCCCACAGCGCCTCCCAGTCGCGCGCCGCGCCGCGCTCGACCACCCAGTCGCGGAAGGCCGCCACATCGGGCTCGACCGACCGCTCCACGGCCCCGCGGTGGCCAAAGAAGCGCCGCAGGTTGTGCGTCATCGCGCCGCTGCCGATGATCAGCACGCCCTCGGCGGCCAGCGGGGCCAGGGCCGCGCCGATGGCCCACTGCTGGCGCGGCGTCCAGTTCGGCACCAGCGACAGCGGCACCACCGGCACCTCGGCGGCGGGCCACATGCGCTTGAGCAGCGTCCAGATGCCATGGTCCAGGCCGCCAGCGGCCACCGCTTCGGTGGCGATGCCCGCCTCGGTCAGCCGCCGCGCCACATCGACCGCCAGCTGCGGGTCGCCCTGGGCGTCGTACTGCTGTTCGTAGAGCTCGGCCGGGAAGCCGCCGAAGTCGTGGATCGCCCCGTGCTTGCGCTCGGCCAGCACCACCGGGCGGCGCGTCGCGGTGTGCGGCGAGACGACCAGCGCAGCGCGCGGACGGCCAAACTCGCGCTCGATGCGCGCACCGAGCCCGTCGAGGAAGTCACTGGCCGGCGAACGCTCGATCGCGATCATCGGCGAGCCGTGGGAGAGGTAGAGGGTGGGCAGGACGTTCATGATGATTGACATTGCAACACGCCGACCCTGAGGCGACATTCGGCGGCTTTGCACGCTCCATTCGGCGCTGTCACCGCGCATGGTGTACCTTGGCGGCCATGTCTGCCACGCCCCTGAGCCCGGCCCTGCCGCGCCCCGCCACCCGCGCCGATCGCCCCCCTTCCGTCCTCCGCCTGGCCTGGCGCCAGCTGCTGCGCGACTTCCGCGCCGGCGAGCTGCGCCTGATCGGACTGGCGGTGATCCTGGCGGTCGCCGCGCTCAGCTCGGTGGGTTTTTTCTCCGACCGCCTGCAGGGTGGCCTGGCCCGCGACGCACGCTCGCTGCTCGGCGGCGACGCGGTGGTGGCGAGCGACCAGCCTCTGCCGCCTGACTTTGCGCGCACCGCTGCGCAGATGGGGCTGAAGCAGGCGGTCACGGCGAGCTTCCCGAGCATGGCGCGCGCGCCCGAGGAACGTGGCGAGCGCACCCTGCTGGTGGCGGTCAAGGCGGCCAGCGCCGGCTATCCGCTGCGCGGCGCGCTGCGCATCAGCGATGCGCCGGCCACTGCGCAAGGTGCCACACCAAGTGGGGCCGCCTCGGCCCACCGCGAGGTTGCCCAGGGCCCGGCACCCGGCAGCGTCTGGGTCGATGCCGCGGTGCTCGATGCGCTGCAACTGCGCCTGGGCGACACGCTGATGCTGGGCGAGGCGGGGCTGCGCGTGGCCGCCGTGCTGCGGGTGGAGCCCGACCGGGGCGCCGGCTTCATGAACTTTGCCCCGCGGGTGCTGATGCACACCGCCGACCTGGACGCCACCCGGCTGATCCAGCCGGCCAGCCGCGTGACCTGGCGTCTGGCGGTGGCAGCGTACGACGGGCGTGGCGCCAGCACCGCGGTGAAGGGCTACGTCAGCTGGGCCGAGGAGGCGCTGCAGCGCGAGCGGGTACGCGGCGCGCGCGTCGAATCGCTCGACAGTGCCCGCCCGGAAATGCGCCAGACGCTGGACCGCGCCGGCCAGTTCCTGCAGCTGGTGGCCGTGCTGGCTGCGCTGCTGGCCGCCGTGGCCGTGGGCATTGCCGCGCGCGGCTTTGCGCTGCGCCACCTGGACGCCTGCGCCATGCTGCGCGTGCTCGGCCAGCCGCAGCGGCGCATCGCTGCCACCTATGCGCTGGAGCTGCTCTGGGTCGGGCTGCTCGCCAGCGCCCTGGGGGTGCTGCTGGGCCTGGTGGTGCACCAGGGCTTCGTCTGGCTGCTGGCCGGGTTGATCGACGCCCAGCTGCCGGCGCCGACTGCGTGGCCGGCGGCGCTGGGTGGTGGCGTCGGGCTGATCCTGCTGGCCGCCTTCGGTCTGCCGCCGGTGCTGCAGCTCGCCAGCGTGCCGGCGCTGCGGGTGATCCGGCGCGACCTGGGCGAGCCCCGCGCCGCCTCGCTGCTGGTGCTGGCCACCGGCATCGCCGGCTTTGCCGGACTGCTGATGCTGGCCGCTGCCGACCTGAAGCTGGGCGGCATCGCCGTGGGCGGCTTTGCCGCCGCCTGGCTGTTCTTTGCCGGCAGTGGCTGGCTGGCCGTGCACCTGCTGCGCCGCCTGGTGCCCGAGGTGGGCGCGCCACGCTGGCTGACGCTGGCCAAGCGCCAGCTGGCGGCACGCCCGGGGCTGGTCGTGCTGCAGGTCAGCGCCCTGGCGGTGGGCATGATGGCGCTCGTCCTGCTGGTGATGCTGCGCACCGATCTGGTCCGCAGCTGGCGGGCGGCGACGCCGCCGGACGCACCGGACCGCTTCGTCATCAACGTGCTGCCCGAGCAGGGCGAGGCCTTCCGCGCCACGCTGCGCGACGCGGGCGTGGCTCGCTACGACTGGTACCCGATGATCCGCGGCCGGCTGGTGGCGGTGAACGGCCGCGAGGTGAAGCTGGAGGACTACGCCGCCGACCGCGCCAAACGGCTGGTCGACCGCGAGTTCAACCTCAGCCACGATGCCGCGCTGCCGGCGCACAACCAGGTGGTGGCGGGGCGCTGGCAGGCCGACGAGGCGGACGCCCTCAGCGTCGAGGAGGGCCTGGCGCAGACCCTGGGGCTGAAGCTGGGCGACCGGCTGCGCTTCGACATCGCCGGCAGCCCGGTGGAGGGCCGTATCAGCAGCCTGCGCAAGGTGGACTGGGCCTCGATGCGGGTCAACTTCTTCGTGCTGTTCCCGCGCGCCCGGATGACGGACCTGCCGGTGACCTACATCGCGGCCTTCCGCGCGCCCGACGGTGCGGGCCAACGCGGCTTCGACGCCACGCTGGCGCGGCAGTACCCGAACATCACCAGCGTGGACGTGTCCGCGCAGATCGCCCAGGTGCAGCGGGTACTGGACCAGGTGGTGCAGGCGGTGGAGTTTCTGTTTGCCTTCACGCTGGCGGCCGGTCTGCTGGTGCTGTTCGCGGCGGTGAGCGCCAGCCGTGAGGCGCGCGCGCGCGAATTCGCGCTGCTGCGGGCGATGGGCGCGGGCAGCCGACTGCTGGCGCAGGTGCAGCGCGCGGAGCTGCTGTCGGTGGGGGCCCTGGCCGGCCTGCTGGCCAGCGCTGCCGCGATGGGCGTGGGCTGGGCACTGGCGCGCCAGGTGTTCAACTTCGACTGGAACGCGCCGCTGTGGGTGCCGCTGGCCGGCACGGCCGCCGGTGCGCTGCTGGCGCTGGGGGCCGGCTGGTGGAGCCTGCGCGAGCTGCTGCAGCGCCCGGTGGTCGAAACGCTGCGCCGCGCGGCGGACTAGCGCCGCGGGCAGGGGCGGATCAGAAGCTGGCGTCGAGCGCGCCGAGCTCGTCGCCGGTCAGCACCGACTCGATGTCCACCAGGATCAGCATGCGCTCGGCGACGTTGGCGATGCCGCGGATGTAGCGGGTGTCGACCAGGGCATTCATCGCCGGGGCAGGCTGCACCAGCGCCGCGTCGAGCTGGATCACGTCCGACACGGCATCAACCACCGCGCCGATGACCCGCCCACGCATGTTCAGCACGATGACCACGGTCATGGCGTTCAGCTCGGCGCTGTCGCAGCCCAGCTTCAGGCGCAGGTCGATGATCGGCACGATCACGCCGCGCAGGTCCACCACCCCCTTCAGGAAGGCCGGTGAGTTGGCAATGCGCGTGGGTGCCTCGTAGGAGCGGATCTCCTGCACCTTGAGGATGTCGACCCCGTACTCCTCGCCGCCCAGGCGGAAGGTGAGGAACTCACCCGCACTGGCAGCGGCACCGCGGGCGGCGTTGGCCGACTGACGACCGTAGGACGCGAGGGATTGTTCGGCGAGCGCGCTGCGCGGCCGGTCCTGGACGATGCTCATGGGGGACTCCTGTCGAACAGGGAAGGCAGTGAACGCTGGGAACGCGGTGGACGCGGGGAAGGCAGAACGGGCAGGTTCGGCCGCTGGCAGCCGGTGCGCTGGCCGAGCCCCGCAGGAGGGTTATCGGCAGGCACCGGGGATTCAGTAGGCGGCAGGATTCAGAAGGTGGTCCAGTCGTCGCCTGCCGTCGCGACCTGGGTTGCGGCGGCCTGGGTTGGCACGGCAGGCTGGGCGCGGGGAGGCTTCGGCGCGGGGGCCGCCGCCGCACGCGCTGCCTGTGCAGGGGCCGGCTGCGCACGGGCTGGCTCCGCGTGACCACCGGCCACGTGGAAGGCCGCCACGACCTCGGTCAGGCGCCGGGACTGCTCGCGCAGGCTCTCTGCCGCGGCGGCACTCTGCTCGACCAGCGCCGCGTTCTGCTGCGTCATCTGGTCGAGCTGGGTGACCGCGCCGTTGACGTGGCCCAGCTCGACGCTCTGCTCGCTCGCCGCCGAGGTGATCTCGCCGATGATGTGATTGACCCGCTGCACATCGGCAACCAAGGCACCGATGGTGGTCCCGGCAGCGTGGACCAGCCGCCCGCCACTGTCCACGGTCTCGACGCTGGCAGCGATCAGGCCCTTGATCTCGCGCGCCGCATCGGCGCTGCGCTGCGCCAGGCTGCGCACCTCGCCAGCCACCACCGCAAAGCCACGGCCCTGCTCGCCAGCACGCGCGGCTTCCACCGCCGCGTTGAGCGCCAGGATGTTGGTCTGGAAGGCGATGCTGTCGATCACGCCGATGATCTCGCCGATCTTGCGGCTGGAGCCGCTGATCTGCTCCATGTTGTCAACCACCTGGGCCATCACCTGCCCGCCCCGCTGGGCGGCCTCGGCCGCGGCGCTGGCGAGCTGGTTGGCCGCGCGGGCGGAATCCGCCGTCTGCCGCACGGTGGTGGTGAGCTGCTCCATGGAGCTGGCGGTTTGCTGCAGCGAGCCGGCCGTCTGCTCGGTACGGCTGGACAGGTCCTGGTTGCCACTGGCGATCTCGCTGCTGGCGGTGCCGATGGCCTCGGTGGTCTGGCGGATGTTGCCGACCATGCCCGCCAGCGCCCCCTGCATCTCTGCCAGCGCCGCCAGCAGGTGAGAGCACTCGTCGCGGCCGGTGACGACGATCTGGCGGGTCAGATCGCCCCGCGCAATCGCCAGCGCGGTGGCCTCGGCCCGCCTGACCGGCTCGACGATGCTGCGCGAGTTCATCAGCGTGAGTGGGGCCACCAGGATGAACGCCACCGCGAGTGCCGCGGCGAGCGACCACCAGGCCATTTGCACCGTCCGCTCCTGCACGCGGACCGCCGCAAGCGTCTCCGCATCGAGAGCCGACGCCAGGATCTCGACCTGCGCGTCCACGTCACGGACCAGATCCTTGGCAGAAGCCATCGCCTGGTTTGCCGCCGGCGCGTCGTTGAAGCCACCGATCTCGACCGCCTGAAAAACCGGCTTCGCCTTGTCGGCATACTGGGTCATCAAGCTGCTGATCTTGCGCGCCGGATCACCCCTGCCGGCCGCCTCGGCACCTTCCAATCGATGCGCACTGTCCAGGACCTGCGCGACCGCAGCCTGCCACTTCGGGCGATAGGCTCGTTGCTGCTCGGCACTGTCGTAGTTGATCAGCAAATCCTTCTCATACCGGCGCACATTTCCCAAGGCGGTACGCAGGCCCGCCAAGATCACCGTGCTGCCGTGGGTCGACTCCATGTGACGGGACGCGCCGGCCGTGACCTCATTCAGTCCCCACAGAGCCGTTCCGCCGACCAGGGCGAGAAGACAGAGCACCATCGCGATGGCGCCCAGCATGCGCAAGCGGATCGTGAACGACCGCAGCAGGTTCATCGGGCTCATGGCGTCTCCCCGGCGCAGGACGGCGACAGGGCGCCGCCTGCGAAGTCAGCGTCAGTGACGCGAGCGGCGCACCAGCGAGCCGGTGTCCAGGATCAGCGCGACGCGGCCATCGCCCATGATGGTGGCGCCGGACACATCCGTCACCTTGCGGTAGTTGGCTTCGAGGTTCTTGACCACCACCTGCTGCTGGCCGAGCAGCTCATCGACCAGCAGAGCCACGCGCCCGCCCTCGGCCTCCACCACGACCATGATCGAGGAGACCCGCTCGAAGTCGAAGCGCGGCACGTCGAACACCCGCTCCAGCTCGATCACCGGCATGTACTCCTCGCGCACCTGCACCACGCGGCCCGTGCCGCCGATGGTCTTGATGGTCTTGTCGGTGACCTGGAAGCTCTCGACCACCGAGGCCAGCGGCAGGATGTAGACCTCGTCGCCCACGCCCACGCTCATGCCGTCCATGATCGCCAGCGTCAGCGGCAGCCGCACCTTGACACTCATGCCGTAGCCTTCGGCGGAGTCGATCTCCACCGAGCCGCCCAGCGAGGTGATGTTCTTCTTCACCACGTCCATGCCCACGCCCCGGCCGGACACGTCGGTCACCACCTCCGCGGTGGAGAAGCCGGGCGCGAAGATGAGCCCCCAGACGTCCTGGTCACTCATCGAATCGGGGGCGTCCAGGCCGCGTTCGCGCGCCTTGTTCAGGAGCTTCTCGCGCGACAGACCCTTGCCGTCGTCGCGCACCTCGATGACGATCGAGCCGCCCTGGTGCGAGGCCGACAGCGTGATCGTGCCCACGTCCGGCTTGCCCTTGGCGAGGCGTTCGTCGGGCATCTCGACGCCGTGGTCGCAGGAATTGCGCACCAGGTGCGTCAGCGGGTCGGTGATCTTCTCGATCAGGCCCTTGTCCAGCTCGGTGGCCTCGCCCTGAGTGACCAGCTCCACCTTCTTGCCCAGCTTGCTGGCCAGGTCGCGCAGCATGCGGGGAAAGCGGTTGAACACCGTCGACATCGGGATCATGCGGATCGACATCACCGCTTCCTGCAGGTCGCGGGTGTTGCGGTCGAGGTCGTTCAGCCCGGCCACCAGCTGCTGGTAGACCACCGGGTCGAGGTCGCGGCTGTTTTGCGCCAGCATGGCCTGGGTGATCACCAGCTCGCCCACCAGGTTGATCAGCTGGTCGACCTTTTCCACCGCCACGCGGATGGTGGTGGAGTCGAGGCCGCCGGTGCTGGCCTTGTCATTGCGCACGGCTGGGGCGGAGCGGGCCGCCTCGGCACGTGGCGCTGGCGCGGCGACGGGCGCTGCCGGCGCCACGGCTGGCACGGGGGCCGCCGCCGGTGCCGGCGGCAGCGCCGCTGCAACCCCGTCGGACGTCATGGCCGTGGCCGGTGCGCCCGGCGCGTCGTCGAAGAAGCCATAGCCCGGATCGGCCGCGGCCTTGGCCGGCACGGCCGGGGTGGGCACGCCCGCAGCCTGGCCAACCTCCTCGGGCGGCACCCCCGGATTGCCGGGATAGAACCCGTAGCCCGGGCCGAGCGGCTGCAGCTGCACCTGCTCGCGGGCGACGTGGAAGGTGAACAGGTCGATCAGCTCGGCATCGCTGCTGGTGGTGACCACCTTGAAGCGGCGCATGCCGTCGATGGGGCGCCCCATGTCGAGCGGCTCGATGCTGCCCAGGTCCGGGATCTCCTTGAACAGCTCCTGCAGGTTGTCGGCCAGCGAGACGTCCTTGAGCGGACCGACCCGCAGTTCGAGCTCACGCCGGCCGGGCACCGCTTGTGCAGGCACCACCGCAGTCTGCGAGGCCGCCGACGGCGCCGCAGCGACGGTGGACACATCCGCTGCAGCTGGCACCTCGCCGCTGGCCAGCGAACGGATGTGGATCAGCAGCTCGGTGGTATCAACCAGCTCGCGGCCCGAGCCCTGGTGGCGCTCCAGCTGGGCGCGCAGCGCATCGCCCGCACCCAGCAGCACGTCGACCATGCGCACGTGCGGCTGCAGCTCGTGGCGGCGCAGCTTGTCCAGCAGGGTCTCCATCTCGTGGGTCAGCTCGGCCACGTCGGCAAAGCCGAAGGTGGCGGCGCCGCCCTTGATCGAGTGGGCACAGCGGAAGATGGCGTTGAGCTCCTCGTCATCCGCCGCCGCGACGTTCAGCTCCAGCAGCAGCTGCTCCATGCGCTGCAGGTTCTCGCCGGCTTCTTCGAAGAAGACCTGGTAGAACTGGCTCAGATCGATACCCGCCCCGGAGGAGGCGGAACTGTCGGACATCATGTCGGCCATGGCAAAGACCCCTTGGAATCCTGGTGAGCGGCGGGTGAGCAGGTGGCATGCAACCAGCAGGCGGCTGAAACGCTCGCGACACGGCCCCTGGCGTGCAGCCCTGCGGGCGCACTGCAGCGGGGCAGCGCGAGCAGCCGGCTCAGCGGATCACTTTCTTGATGACTTCGAGCAGCTTGGTCGGGTCGAAGGGCTTGACCAGCCAGCCGGTGGCTCCGGCAGAGCGCCCCGCCTGCTTCATCTGGTCGCTGGACTCCGTGGTCAGGATCAGGATCGGGGTGGCCTTGAACTGCGAGGTCTCGCGCAGCTTCTTGGTCAGGCTGATGCCGTCCATGCGAGGCATGTTCTGGTCGGTCAGCACCAGGTCGAAGGTGCGGCCACCGGCCTTCTCCCAGGCGTCCTGGCCATCCACCGCCTCAACGACGTTGTAGCCGGCGCTCTTGAGAGTGAAGGAAACCATCTGACGCATGGAGGCCGAGTCGTCGACAGCAAGAATTGAATGCATTGCGCTCTCCGGGGGGATTCTGATTTGCCGGGGGAATATCGGCGGCGTGGGTCGGTTGCTTGAGGCGGAACTAGAAAAGCTCGATCGAGCCGGCGTCCATCTCGTCCTGCGTCACCGGGTTGGGACGCAGCGGGGCCTGCTCGATCACCGCCTCGCCTTCGGGGTCCTGACCCATCGCCTCGCAGGCGATCTGGTCGGCGCAGGCGCGCAGGCGACGGTGGGTGTGCGCAATCAGCTGCGAGGCCATGTCCTGGAACTGCAGCGCCGTCACCGCGCCGGCCATGCTCTGCATCGCCTCGTGCAATGCGCCGGTGTCCAGATGCGGCAAGACCGCACCCTGGTGCAGCAGACGGCCCAGGTGGCCGTTGGCCGTGTAGAAATGCCCCATCAGGGCCTCGCTGGCATCGGCCAGCAGGCGCTGCAAGCGGTCGAGGTCATTGGTGGCGGTGAGCAGGTGGTCCTGCAGATCCGCCGCCACGAGCAGCGGCAGCGGCCCCGTCGGTCCTTCCTGCGGCTCATCGTTCATCTGCATGCTGGCTCCAAGGGGAGCGCCGATGCCTGCGCATCGTCCGTTCCCGTGTCTGAAAGAGCCTCTCGCCCCGGTGATTGGAGGCGTTTGGCGATTGATAGAATTTTTCGCAATGTGGCCGGGTCGTGGTGAGCGAAAGATCCGGTGATTCGCCGTTCAATTCCGGTCCATGGATCGGCGGCAGCGCGTCGGCGCCCGGAACCTGGCTGACAATCGCTCGGCCTCTTCGGAGCCGCACTCCGGTGCCCGATGCCCGACACCTCCCGCGCCCCATGCCCCGAACCCAGCCGCTGCGCCGCCTGCGCATCCTCCACCTCGAAGACTCCGAGCTCGACCACCAGCTGGTGCTCGCCCACCTGCGGCGAGGCGGTGTGGAGCCCACCATGCTGCGGGTCGACAAGGAGGGGGAATTCCTGGCACAACTGGGCCGCGGCTGGGACGCGGTGATCTCCGACTACAACCTGCCAGGCTTCTCCGGCCTGATCGCGCTGGAGCTGCTGCGCGAGCGCGATGCCCTGCTGCCCTTCATCCTCGTGTCGGGCGAAATCGGCGAGGACACCGCCGTGGAGGCGATGCGCAATGGCGCCTCCGACTACCTGCTCAAGAGCAACCTCGCCCGGCTGGTCCCGGCGCTGCTGCACGCGGTGGATGCCTGCGAAAGCCAGCGCGCGCGCCAGCGCGCCGACCAGGAGCTGGCGGTCTCGCGCAAGCGCCTGTCCGAGCTGGCCCAGCACCTGCAGACCAGCATCGAGATGGAGCGCGCCGCCATCGCCCGCGAGATCCACGACGACGTCGGCGGCTCGCTCACCGCGGTGAAGTTCGACCTCGCCTGGCTGGCCCGCCACGCCGAAACGCCCGCCGCCCGCGAGCGAGCGCTACAGGCGCTGGAAACCATCCGCCATGCCATCGAGGCCAGCCAGCGCATCATGCACAACCTGCGCCCGGCGATCCTGGAGCAGGGATTGGTGGCGGCCCTGCAGTGGATGACCTCGCGCTTCGAGCGCCGCAGCGGCATCGCCTGCGTCTTCCGCTCCAGCCACGAGCACCTGCGCCTGCCGCCGGGCGTGCCGCTGGTGGCCTACCGCACCGCGCAGGAGGCCCTCACCAACATCTCCAAGCACGCCAACGCCAGCCGGGTGGAGGTGGACCTCACCGTGGCCGCAGGCGTGCTCTCGATGGAGATCAGCGACAACGGCCGCGGGCTGGGCCGCGGCGACCTGGGCAAGGAGCGCTCCTTCGGCATCCGCGGACTGCACGAGCGGGCCGACACGGTGGGCGGCTGGATCGACCTGTCGAGCACGCCCACGGGCACGACGCTGATCCTGTCGGTACCGCTGGCCGGCCCTGCGACCCGCGCCGGCACGCTCGACGCCGAACCGACCGCTGCGCTGACCAGCGAGCACGATCCATCGACCTGGGGGGAACTATGACCACACGCGTGATCCTCTGCGACGACCACGCCCTGATCCGGCGCGGCATCCGCGACACCCTGGCCGAACAGCCCGATCTCGAAGTGGTGGGCGAGGCCGGAGAGTACGGCGAGCTGCGCGCCCTGCTGCGCCGGCAGGGCTGCGACGTGCTGGTGCTCGACATCAACCTGCCCGGGCGCAGCGGCCTGGACGTGCTGCACACCCTCAAGGAGGAGGGCTCGCCCATCCGCGTGCTGGTCGTCTCCATGTACCCCGAGGACCAGTACGCCCTGCGCGCGCTGCGTGCTGGCGCCTTCGGCTACGTCAACAAGGGGGGCGACCCGGCGCAGATCGTCGCCGCGGTGCGCATGGTGGCTCAGGGCCGCAAGTACATCACCGCCGAGATGGCGCAGATGCTGGTCGAGAACCTCACCGCGCCCACCGCCGAGGCCGCGCACGACAAGCTCTCCGACCGCGAGTTGCAGACCCTGACGATGATCGCCTCGGGCAAGCGCCTGGCCGACATCGCCGAGGAACTCAGCCTCAGCCCCAAGACCGTGAGCGTCTACCGCGCCCGCGTGCTGGAGAAGCTCGGGCTGGCGAACAACTCCGAGCTCACCGTCTACGCGATCCGCAATGGCTTGGTGAGCTAGCCTGCGGTCACAGCCGTACCGGGATCCCGCGCGCGGCCATCACCTGCTTGGCTTCGAGCACGGTGTGCTCGCCGTAGTGGAAGATGCTGGCAGCCAGCACCGCATCCGCGCCACCCTGCTGAACGCCGTCGGCCAGGTGATCGAGGGTGCCGACGCCGCCTGACGCAATCACCGGTACCGGCACGGCATCGGCCACGGCACGGGTGAGTGCGAGGTCGAAGCCGATGCGGGTGCCGTCACGGTCCATGCTGGTGAGCAGGATTTCGCCGGCGCCCATCTGGGCCATCTGCGTGGCCCAGGCCACCGCGTCCAGGTGCATGTTCTTGCGCCCGCCGTGGGTGTAGACGTCCCAGCCCGGTCCCTTGGTCGCCAGATCCTCGCCGACGCGGCGCTTGGCGTCGATGGCCACGACGATGCACTGGGCGCCGTATTTGTCCGACGCGTCGCGGATCACCTGCGGGTTGGCCACCGCAGCGGAGTTGAAGCTGACCTTGTCGGCCCCGGCGTTGAGCAGGCGCCGCACGTCTTCCACCGTGCGCACGCCGCCGCCCACCGTCAGCGGGATGAAGACCTGCGAGGCCACGTCCTCGATGATGTGCAGGATCAGGTCACGGCCGTCGCTGGTGGCGGTGATGTCCAGGAAGGTCAGCTCGTCGGCACCCTGCTCGTTGTAGCGCGCCGCGATCTCGACCGGATCGCCCGCGTCACGCAGTTCGACGAAATTGACGCCCTTGACGACCCGGCCGCCGGTGACGTCGAGGCAGGGGATGATGCGTTTGGCGAGCATGGGCAGCCCTGGGTTCAGGCGCCGTTGAGTTCGTCCGCACGGCGCTGGCCGGCGGCGAAGTCGAGGTCGCCGGTGTAGATGGCGCGGCCGCAGATCACGCCCTGCACGCCTTCGCTCTCCACCGCACACAGCGCCTCGATGTCGGCCAGGTTGCTCAGGCCGCCAGAGGCGATCACGGGGATGGTGAGCGCCTGAGCGAGACGCACAGTGGCGTCGATGTTGATGCCCGAGAGCATGCCGTCGCGGCCGATGTCGGTGTAGATCACGCCCTCGACGCCGTAGTCCTCGAACTTCTTGGCCAGGTCCACCACCTCGTGGCCGGTGAGCTTGCTCCAGCCATCCGTGGCGACCTTGCCGTCCTTGGCATCGAGGCCGACGATGATGTGGCCGCCAAACGCCGTGCAGGCATCGCGCAGGAAGCCGGGGTTCTTGACCGCTGCGGTGCCGATGATGACGTAGCTCAGGCCATCGTCGAGGTAGCGCTCGATGGTGTCCAGGTCACGGATACCGCCGCCCAGCTGCACTGGGATCTCGCTGCCCACCTCGGCGATGATGGCCTTGATGGCGCCCTCGTTGACGGGCTTGCCGGCAAAGGCCCCGTTAAGATCCACCAGATGCAGGCGCCGTGCCCCGGCGTCGAGCCAGCGGCGTGCCATCGCTGCCGGGTCCTCGCCAAAGGTGGTGGAGTCATTCATGTCGCCTTGCTTGAGGCGCACGCACTTGCCGTCTTTCAGGTCGATGGCGGGGATCAGCAACATGGCTGGTGTCGAGGCAGGGTTGAAGGAAGGGAGAGTGGGAACTCAGGGGTTCCAGCTCAGGAAATTGCGGTACAGCGCCAAGCCGTGGTCCGCGCTCTTCTCGGGGTGGAACTGGGTGGCAAAAATGTTATCCCGCGCCACGGCGCTGGTAAAGGCGGCGCCATAGTCGGTTTCACCGGCAGCGTGGGCCGCCGATTCGGGTGCAGCGTAGTAGCTGTGCACGAAGTAAAACCAGGCACCGTCGGGCACGCCGGCCCAGATCGGGTGGACGCCGCCACCGTGCCGCACGTGGGCCTGCTGGCGCACGCGGTTCCAGCCCATCTGCGGCACCTTGTAGCGGCTGCCATCGGGCTGGACCTGGCCTTCCAGGCGGAAGCGCCGCACCTGCCCGGCGATCAGGCCGAGGCCGGGCGTGTCCTGCTCCTCGCTGTGGTCCAGCAGCATCTGCATGCCCACGCACACGCCCATCAGCGGCTTGCTGGCGGCCGCTTCGAGCACCGCCTCCTTCATGCCGGAGGCGGCCAGCTCGGCCATGCAGTCGCGCATCGCGCCCTGGCCGGGCAGCACCACGCGCTCAGCGGCGCGCACTTCCTCGGGGCGGTGGGTGATCACCACCTCCAGGCCGCTGCCCTGGGCGACGTGCAACACCGCCTGCGACACCGAGCGCAGGTTGCCCATGCCGTAGTCAACAACCGCGACTGTGCGAGCCATGTCAGAGACTCCCTTTGGTCGAAGGAATCACGCCGGCGCTGCGCGGATCGGGCGTGAGCGCCATGCGCAGCGCACGGCCGAAGGCCTTGAAGATCGTCTCGCACTGGTGGTGCGCGTTGACGCCCTTGAGGTTGTCGACGTGCAGGCTGACCAGCGCATGGTTGACGAAGCCCTGGAAGAACTCGAACACCAGCTGGGTGTCGAGCGCACCGATCATGCCGGCGGTGAACTTCACGTCCATCGCCAGGCCGGGCCGGCCGGAGAAGTCCACCACCACGCGCGAGAGGGCCTCGTCCAGCGGCACGTAGCTGTGGCCGTAGCGGGTGATGCCCTTCTTGTCGCCCACGGCGCGGGCCATCGCCTGGCCCAGGGTGATGCCGATGTCTTCCACGGTGTGGTGGCCGTCGATGTGCAGGTCACCCTGGCACTCGACCTCCAGGTCGATCAGGCCGTGGCGGGCCACCTGGTCGAGCATGTGGTCGAGGAAGCCGATGCCGCTGGCGAGTTGGGCGCGGCCCGTACCGTCCAGGTCCACGCGCACGCGGATCTTGGTTTCGTTGGTGTCGCGCCGGACCTCGGCGCAGCGGGAAGGCGTGGTGTCGGTCATGGCTATGGTTCAGGCCGCGGCTGCCGCCAGGGCCTCGATCATGCAGGCATTTTCCTCGGGCGTGCCGACCGTCAGGCGCAGGCAGTTGGCCAGCAGCGGGTGCAGCGCCGAGACGTTCTTGATCAGCACGCCGCGCTGTTTCATGCCGGCGAAGGTGCTCGCGGCATCGGCGACGCGGATCAGGATCATGTTGGCCTCGCTGCGCCACGCGCGCTGCACGCCGGGCAACGCCGCCAGCGTGACGAGCAGGCGCTCGCGCTCGGCGCGCAGCAGCGCGGCCTGGCGGGCGTACTCGTCGGCGTGCTCCAGCGCGAAGAGCGCCGCCTCGGCGTTCAGCACACTGACGTTGTAGGGCGGACGCACCTTGTCCAGTTCGGCAATCAGCGCCGCCGGCCCGACGAGGTAGCCCAGGCGGATGCCGGCCAGGCCGAACTTGCTGAGCGTGCGCATCACCAGCACGTGGTCGCGCTGACCCGCCTGCCCCGCCTGAGCCAACCGGCTGCGTGACGCAAAAGGCTGGTAGGCCTCGTCGAACACGACCAGCCCGCCCTGCTCGCCCACCGCATCGACCAGCTGGTCGATTACCGCGTCGTCGAAGAGGTTGGCGGTCGGGTTGTTCGGGTAGGCGAGGTAGGTGAGGGCCGGGCGGTGCATGCGGATGGCGGCCAGCATCGCGGCACCGTCGAGCTCGAAGTCCGCCGTCAGCGGCACGCCGACGAAGCCCAGGCCCTGCAGCTTCGCCGACATCTCGTACATCACGAAGCCCGGCAGCGGCGCCAGGATCTTCGCGCCCGGAAGATCGCAGGCCATGGCCAGCAGGGAGATCAGCTCGTCCGAGCCGTTGCCCAGCATCAGCGCGCAGCCCGCCGGCAGGTGAATGTGCTGCGCCAGCGCGGCCTTCAGGTCGTCGATGCGCGCACCGGGGTAGCGATGGATCGCCACCGCGCCGAGGCGCTGGCCCAGCTCGGCCTGCAGCTCGCTCGGCAGGGCGAAGGGGTTCTCCATCGCGTCGAGCTTGATCAGCCCGGCGCTGGGCTGCACCGCGTAGGCGTGCATGCCCTGGATGTCGGCACGCAGCGTGGCGCGCAGGCGCTCGGGCAGCGCCCCCGTCGGCGTGTTCATGGCCGCCGGTCCTGGAGGCGGAACTCGGCCGCCTGGGCGTGCGCCTGCAGGCCCTCGCCGTAGGCCAGCTCGGCGGCAATGACGCCCAGCTGCTGGGCCCCTGCTTCGCTCACCTCGATCAGGCTGCTGCGCTTCTGGAAGTCGTACACGCCCAGCGGCGAGGAGAAGCGCGCGGTGCCCGAGGTGGGCAGCACGTGGTTCGGGCCGGCGCAGTAGTCGCCCAGGCTCTCGCTGGTGAAGGCGCCCAGGAAGATCGCCCCGGCGTGGCGCAGCAGCGGCTCCCAGCGGTGGGCGTCGCGCGAGCTGACTTCCAGGTGCTCCGGCGCGATGCGGTTGCTGATCGCGCAGGCCTCGTCCATGTCCTTCGTGAGGATCAGCGCGCCGCGGCCTTCCAGCGAGGCGCGGATCACGTCGCGGCGCGGCATGCCGTCGATCAGGCGGTCGATCTGTGCCTGCACCTGGGCGATGTAGCCGGCGTCCGGGCAGAGCAGGATGCTCTGGGCCAGCTCGTCGTGCTCGGCCTGGCTGAACAGGTCCATCGCCACCCAGTCCGGCGGCGTCGTGCCATCGGCCAGCACCAGGATTTCCGACGGGCCGGCGATCATGTCGATGCCCACCTGGCCGAAGACGCGCCGCTTGGCGCTGGCCACGTAGGCGTTGCCCGGACCGGTGATCTTGTCCACCCGCGGCACGGTGGCGGTGCCGCAGGCCAGCGCGCCCACGGCCTGCGCGCCACCGATGGTGAAGGCGCGGCTCACGCCGGCCACATAGGCGGCGGCCAGCACCAGGGCGTTCTTCTCGCCTTTGGGCGTCGGAACGACCATGATGATCTCGCCCACGCCGGCCACATGCGCCGGGATGGCGTTCATCAGCACCGAGGACGGGTAGGCCGCCTTGCCACCGGGCACGTAGATGCCCACGCGGTCCAGCGGCGTCACCTTCTGGCCCAGCAGCGTGCCGTCCTCGTCGCGGTAGCTCCAGCTCAGGCCACAGGCCTGCAGCTGGCGCTCGTGGTAGGCGCGCACCCGCTTGGCCGCCGCCTCCAGCGCGCTGCGCTGCGCCGGGGTGATGGCGTCGAAGGCCGCCTTCAGTTCGTCGCGGGTCAACTCCAGCGCGGCCATCGAATCGGCCGCCACACCGTCGAAGCGCTGGGTGTACTCCAGCACCGCGGCGTCGCCCCGGGCCTGGACGTCGGCCAGGATCGCCGCGACCCGCTCCTCGATCGCATGGTCCGTCTCGGCCGACCAGTGCAGCACGCGCTGGAACTCGGCTTCGAAATCGGCAGCGGAGGTATCGAGGTGGCGGACGGCGACGGCGGTCATGGTGTCGGTGCGGGGGATGGGAATCAGTCTTTGGCCACCGCAGCGCCGATCGCGTCGATCAGCGGGCGCAGGCGGTCGCGCTTGAGCTTCAGCGCCGCCTGGTTCACCACCAGGCGCGAGGAGATGTCCATGAAGGGCTCGACCTCGCGCAGCCGGTTGGCCAGCAGCGTCTTGCCGGTGGACACCAGGTCGACGATGGCATCGGCCAGGCCGGTCAGCGGCGCCAGCTCCATCGAGCCGTAGAGCTTGATCAGGTCGACGTGCACACCCTTGTCGGCAAAGTGCTGGCGCGCGATCTGGGTGTACTTGGTGGCCACGCGGATGCGCGAGCCCTGCTTCACCGCCGCGGCGTAGTCGAAGTCCTCGCGCGCGGCCACGCTCATGCGGCAGCGGGCAATCTTCAGGTCCAGTGGCTGGTACAGGCCTTCACCGCCGTGCTCCAGCAGCACGTCCTTGCCCGCCACGCCCAGGTCGGCACCGCCGTGCTGCACGTAGGTGGGCACGTCGGTGGCGCGCACCAGCACCACCTGGATGCCGGGCTGGTTGGTGGCCAGGATGAGCTTGCGCGTCTTCTCCGGGTCGTCGGTCACCTCGATGCCGGCGGCGGCCAGCAGCGGCAGGGTTTCCTCGAAGATGCGGCCCTTCGACAGGGCCATCGTGATCATGTCGGCGCTCACTTGATCCTCTCGATGTCCGCACCCAGGGCCCGGAGCTTGACTTCCATGCGGTCGTAGCCGCGGTCGAGGTGGTAGATGCGGTCCACGCGCGTTTCGCCTTCGGCCACCAGGCCGGCGATCACCAGGCTCGCGGAGGCGCGCAAGTCGGTGGCCATCACGGTGGCGCCGGACAGCTTGGGGATGCCCTCGACGATGGCGGTGTGGCCGTCCACGGCGATGTGCGCGCCCAGGCGCACCAGCTCGTTGACGTGCATGTAGCGGTTCTCGAAGATCGTCTCGGTCACACGCGAGACGCCCTCGGCGATGCAATTCACCGCCATGAACTGCGCCTGCATGTCGGTCGGGAAGGCCGGGTACTCGCTGGTGCGGAAACTCACCGCCTTCGGGCGACCCTCGGCGCGCACGCGGATCCAGTCGGCGCCGCACTCCAGCTGGACGCCGGCTTCGCGCAGCTTGTCCAGCACGGTGTCGAGGTGGTCGGCGCGGGTGCGGCGCAGCGTCACGTCACCGCCGGCGGCGGCCACGGCGCAGAGGAAGGTACCGCACTCGATGCGGTCCGGGATGATCGGGTGCGCCACGGCCGGCGCATGCAGCGCCTCGACACCCTGGATGCGCAGCCGGCTGGTGCCCAGGCCGTCGATGCGCGCGCCCATCGCGTTGAGCAGCACCGCCAGGTCGGTGACCTCGGGTTCCTGCGCAGCGTTCTCCAGGACCGTCTCGCCCTCGGCCAAGGTGGCGGCCATCAGCAGGTTCTCGGTGCCGGTGACGGTGACCATGTCGGTCGTGATCTTGGCTCCGCGCAAGCGCTCCGGGCGCGCGCCCTTCCCCGATGGGGCCTTGGCCACGATGTAGCCGTGCTGCACCACAATGTCCGCACCCATGGCCTGCAGGCCCTTGATGTGCTGGTCCACCGGGCGCGAGCCGATGGCGCAGCCGCCGGGCAGCGACACGCGCGCCTCACCAAAGCGCGCCAGCAGCGGGCCCAGCACCAGGATCGACGCACGCATCGTCTTCACCAGGTCGTACGGCGCCTCGCGGGTGACTAGGCGGCCGGCGTCGATGGTGACCTCGTCATCGCGCTCCGCACGGCGCTCGGCCGTGGCACCCAGGTGGCGCAGCACCTTCAGCGTGGTCGAGACGTCCTGCAGCTTCGGCACGTTGGCGAAGGTGACCGGCTCGGCGCAGAGCAGTGCCGCGCACAGTTCGGGCAGCGCGGCGTTCTTGGCCCCGGAGATGGCGATCTCGCCGGAAAGGCGCTGACCGCCGCGGATGAGGAGTTTGTCCATGGAATGCGTTCAGGGCACCGGCACGGCGTGCGGGCGCCAGACCGGTCGAGCCCAGTCCTCAGTGGTGGGGGTTGATGCCGGCCGCAGCCGCGCCGTGCTGCACCGGCTGCGCCTGCCATTCGGCGGGCGTGAGCGTCTTCATCGACAGCGCGTGGATCTCGGCGCGCATGCGCTCGCCCAGCACGGCGTAGACCTGCTGGTGGCGCTTGATGCGGCTCTGGCCCTCGAAGGCCGGCGTGACGATGGTGGCAAAGAAATGCCGGCCGTCGCCCTCGACCTCGAGGTGATCGCAGGAAAGGCCCGCGGCAATCAGCGCACGGACTTGGTCGGGAGTGGGATCGGCCATGATGGCGTGAATTGTACCGGGATCGGATTTCCACCCAGGTCGGCGGCATAATCTTACCGTCGTCTTACCCAAGGGCATCCCATGACCCCCCTGTCGGTCCCACCGGCCACCACCCGCATGTCCAGCAAGGGCCAGATCATCATTCCGAAGCCGCTGCGGACGATGCACCACTGGACGGCCGGGACCGAGCTGGAGGTGATCGACGTGGGCGATGGCCTGTTGCTGCGCCCACGCGTCACCTTCCCCGCCACGCGCCTGGAGGACGTGGCGGGCTGCCTGCCACACAGCGGCCCGGCACTGACCGACGAGGACATCGCGGCCGCCCTGGCCGCTGGCATCCAGGAGCAGTGGCGTGATCGCGATTGACACCAACGTCGTTGTGCGCCTGCTCGTGGCCGACGACCCGGCCCAGCATGCCGCCAGCGCCCGCCTGCTGAAAGAGCACGACGTGTTCGTACCGGACACCGTGGTGCTGGAAACCGAGTGGGTGCTGCGCTTCGCCTATCGCTTCGAGCCGGCCCAGGTGGTGCGCGGCCTGCGCGGGCTGTTCGGTCTGCCGAACATGCATCTGGCGCAGGCCGCCCCGGTGGCTCAGGCCCTGCGCTGGCATGAAGAGCAGCAGTTGGACTTCGCCGACGCACTCCATCTGGCCCAAAGTCAACACCTGTCCGTGCTGAAGACTTTCGATCGCAAGTTCATCCAGCGCGCGGCGGCATTGGGAACCTGCCAAGTCGAAGCACCTCGGTAAGCGCCCCGCCCATCGCAGATGGGATTCAAGACCGCAGCTTGTACCCCGACGCCAGCAGTCGCAGCGTGATCGCGCTCACCACGATCAGGCTCGAACCCACCACCGCCAGGCTGATCCAGGGCGAGACATCGCTGACGCCGAAGAAGCCGTGGCGGAAGCCGTCGATCATGTAGAAGAAGGGGTTCAGGTGGCTGGCCTTCTGCCAGAACGCCGGCAGCGAGTGGATCGAGTAGAACACCCCGGCCAGGAAGGTCATGGGCATGACGATGAAGTTCTGGAACGCGGCCATCTGGTCGAACTTCTCGGCCCACAGGCCGGCGATCAACCCCAGCGAGCCCATCAGCGCCGCGCCCAGCACCGCAAACACCAGCGCCCACAGCGGCTGCGCCATGCCGGGCGGCGCGAACCACACCGTCACCGCCAGCACGCCGGTGCCCACCACCAGGCCCCGCGTGACCGAAGCGCCCACATAGGCCACGAACCAGGCCCAGTGCGACAGCGGCGCCACCAGCAGGAACACCAGGTTGCCGGTGATCTTGCTCTGGATGAGGCTGGAGGAGCTGTTGGCAAAGCTGTTCTGCAGCACGCTCATCATCACCAGCCCGGGGATCAGGAAGCTGGTGTAGCCGACCTGGTCGTAGACCTTGACGTGGTCCTCCAGCACGTGGCCGAAGATCAGCAGGTAGAGCACCGCGGTGAGCACGGGCGCACCCACGGTCTGGAAGCTCACCTTCCAGAAGCGCAGCACTTCCTTGTAGTACAGGGTACGGGCACCGGCGAGCATCACGCCACCTCCACGGCCGCCGCCGACTCAGTGGACACCACCGACGTCGAGCGCCCCTGCATGATGTCCAGGAAGACATCCTCCAGGTCGGCGCGGCCGATCTCCAGGTCCTCCACCCGCACGCCAGCGGCACGCAGTCGTGCCAGCACGGATTCCACCTCCGCGGCATCGTGCGCCTTGATCTGCGCGATGCGCCCGGTCACCCGGGCCTGGGCGGCCAGCTCGGCCGGCAGCGCGTCGTCGGTCTTGAAGCGCAGCATCGTGCTGGCCGTCCCCGCCAGCAGCGCCGAGGTGCGCTCCAGTGCCACCACCCGACCCTGCTTGAGCATGGCGATGCGCCCGCACAGCGCCTCAGCCTCTTCCAGGTAATGGGTGGTCAGCAGCACGGTGTGCCCTTCCTTGTTCAGCCGGGCGATGAAGGACCACAGCGTCTGGCGCAGCTCCACGTCCACGCCGGCGGTGGGCTCGTCCAGCACGATCACCGGCGGGCGGTGCACCAGCGCCTGCGCCACCAGCACCCGGCGCTTCATGCCGCCGGAGAGCTGGCGCATGTTGGCGCCGGCCTTGTCGGCCAGGCCCAGGCCGGCGAGCAGCTCGTCGATCCAGGCGTCGTTGCCCTTGACGCCGAAGTAGCCACTTTGAATGCGCAGCGACTCGCGCACCGAGAAGAACGGGTCGAACACCAGCTCCTGCGGCACGATGCCCAGCGACTTGCGCGCCGCGGCGTAGTCGGCCACCACGTCGTGGCCCATCACGGTGACGCGGCCCTCCGTGGCGCGCGCCAGGCCGGCGAGGATGCTGATCAGCGTCGTCTTGCCGGCTCCATTGGGGCCCAGCAGGCCGAAGAACTCGCCTGGCTGGATGTCGAAGCTCACGTCGGTGAGCGCCTGGAAGGTACCGCGCGCGCCGCGGTAGGTCTTGCTGACGTGCTGGAAGTGGATGGCCGGGTTCATCGGGGCCGGATTGTAGGGAGCCGGCCGGCAGCAGCGCGCCAACGGGGCATCCTCGTTGTCCCATGACCGCTGAAAACCCGCAGCACGGCGGTGACATGGCGATGCTAGATTCCCCCGATGAGTCACGCCGCTGCCGCCGCCAACGACCGGACCGCCAGCCCCGCCGCCGGTCCCTCCACGCGCAAGCCGCCGCGCCGCACTGCCGAGCGCATCCTCGACCACACGCTGGAGCTGTTCAACCGCTACGGCGAGCCCAACGTGTCGACCACGCTGATCTCGGCCGAGCTGAGCATCAGCCCCGGCAACCTCTACTACCACTACCCGGCCAAGGAAGCGCTGGTCAACGCGCTGGTCGAGCGCTACGAGCGGGCCCTGCAGGAAGCGCTGACGGCCGCCGGCCCGGCCGACGATGCCGAAGGCGCCTGGCTCCTGGTGCCGCGGCTGTTCCGCCTGTGCTGGGACTACCGCTTCCTGTTCCGCGACCTCAACGACCTGCTCACGCGCAACCGCCAGCTCGAAACCCGCTGCCAGGTCGCGCTCACCCAGCAGACCGCCGCGGTGCGCCAGCGCGTGGTGCGCCTGTGCGCAGTGGACGGCACGGCGCTGAACGACGAAGAAGCCGACGCGCTGGCCACCTCCATCGTGGTGCTGCTGAACTACTGGCTGAGCTTCGAGTACGTGCGCGACCCGCGCCGCGCCCTGGAGCCCGAGAACGCCGAAGCCGCGATGCGCCGCGGCGCCCGCCAGGTCCAGGCCCTGATCTGGCCCTACCTGAGCGCCGAGCTGCGCCAGCGGATGCGGCCGACGCTGAGCGAGGACGCGCTCAAGCGGGGCAATGTGGCGGTGCGGGGCTGATCGACCCGCCAGGCTCGGGACCCTCAGGCCTTCAGATACTCCATCTTCCCCCCCAGCCAGCGCGTCACATGCGCGCGGGCCGCAGCGGGGTGACGGTCCAGCAGCTCCGGCGCGGCGGCGCGGGCGCGCTGCAGCAGCGGGGCGTCCTCGGCCAGGTCGGCGAAGCGCAGCAGGGCGTCGCCGCTCTGGCGTGAGCCCATGAACTCGCCGGGGCCGCGGATCTCCAGGTCGCGGCGGGCGATCTCGAAGCCGTCGGTCGTCTCCACCATCGCCTTCAGCCGCGCCTTGCCGGTCTGCGAGAGCGGGCCGGTGTAGAGCAGCACGCACACACTCGCCACCGCGCCGCGGCCCACCCGGCCGCGCAGCTGGTGCAGCTGGGAAAGGCCGAAGCGCTCGGCGTGCTCGATCACCATCAGGCTGGCGTTGGGCACGTCCACGCCCACCTCGATCACCGTGGTGGCCACCAGCACCGCCATGTCGCCGCTGGAGAACAGCGACATCACGGCGGCCTTCTCCGCCGACGGCATGCGGCCGTGGATCAGCCCGACCATGCGCCCGGGCAGCGCCGCGCTGAGGTGCTGGTGGGTCTCGGTGGCGTTCTGCAGGTCGAGGTTCTCGCTCTCCTCCACCAGCGGGCAGACCCAGTAGACCTGCCGGGCGTGCTCCTCCACCTCGTCGCGGATGCGGGCGATGACGTCCTCGCGGCGGTTGTCGGCGAAGACCTTGGTGACCACCGGGCTGCGCCCCGGCGGCAACTCATCGAGCGTGGAAACGTCCAGGTCGGCGAAGTAGGTCATCGCCAGCGTGCGCGGGATCGGCGTGGCGCTCATCATCAATAGGTGCGGCTCCAGCGAGCCCGGGCGACCATCGTCTCCTTCGGCGCCCGCCAGCTTGCGGCGCAGCTCCAGCCGCTGCGCGACGCCGAAGCGGTGCTGCTCATCGACGATGGCCAGGCCCAGTTTGGCGAAGCGCACGTCGTCCTGGATCACCGCGTGGGTCCCCACCACCAGCGCGGCCTCGCCGCTGGCCACGCGCTCGACCATCTGGCGGCGCTCCTTCCCCTTGCGGCTGCCGGTCAACCAGGCGATGCCCTGCCCGCGCTCGGCCAGCAGCGGGTCCAGCCACTGCACCAGCTTGCGGAAGTGCTGCTCGGCCAGGATCTCGGTGGGCGCCATCAGCGCGCACTGCCAGCCGGCCTCGATGGCCACCGCAGCCGCCAGCGCGGCCACCACCGTCTTGCCAGAGCCGACGTCGCCCTGCAGCAGGCGGTGCATCGGCTGCTCGCGGCCCAGGTCGGCGGCGATCTCCTCGGCCACGCGGCGCTGTGCGCGGGTGAGCTGGAAGGGCAGCACAGCGAGCAGCCGCTCATGCAGGCCACCGACCGACGCGTGCAGCGCCGGCGCACGCAGCTTGCGGCGCTCGCGCTGCGCCTGCAGCTGGGCGATCTGCTGGGCCAGCAGCTCCTCGAACTTCAGCCGCTGCCAGGCCGGGTGGCTGTGGTCCTCCAGCGCCGCCAGGCTGGCCGAGGGCGGCGGGTGGTGCAGGAAGCCCAGCGCCTCGCGCAGGCTGGGCAGGCCGGGCGGCAGCACGCGCGCCGGCAGCAGCTCGTCCAGCGGCGCGCGCACCAGGCCCGAAGCCACCGCCTTGCGCAGGTAGGCCTGCGGCAGCTGGGCGCTGGTCGGGTAGACCGGCGTCAGCGCCGCGGCCAGCGGTGTGGCGGCGTCCACCGCCTTGAAGGTGGGGTGCACCATCTCCGGGCCGAAGAAGCCGCCGCGCAGCTCGCCGCGCACCCGCACCCGCGCGCCCGCGGCCAGGGTCTTCTGGTGCGAGGGGTAGAAGTTGACGAAGCGCAGCACCAGCTCGGCGCGGCGCCGCCCGGGTGCAGCGTTCCCGCCCGGCTCCAGCGATTCGGCGAGGTGGACGATGAACTGCCGGCGCGGGCGCAGCTCCACCTTGGCTTCGCGCACGACGCCTTCGACCTGCACCGTGTCGCCAGGGCGGGCCTCCGCAATCGGGGTGAGCTTCGTCTCATCCTCATAGCGCAGCGGCAGGTGCAGCGCGAGGTCGATGTCGCGCACGAGGCCGAGTTTTTCCATCGCCCGCTGCGGGACGGATTTCGCGGGCGGCGGGGCGGGCGCCTTGGCGGCAGTCGCCGCGTCGACCAGAACGTCAGAACCCGGTGAAGCCATGGGCGACGACAGGCTCAGCGCACGCGCGGCGCGATGTGACCGCGCAGCCAGGCAGCGAAGGCGCTCTCTTCGAGGTCGCCGGCGGCCAGTGTCATCACGGCCACGGTGGCATCGGCCTGGCTGGCGGTGAGACGCCAGCCGTTCAGCGCCAGGCACAGGCCGATCGCCAGGAAGGCCGCCCGCTTGTTGCCGTCGACAAAGGGATGGTTCTTCGCCAGCCCGTAGGCATAGGCCGCCGCCAGGTCAGCCAGATCCGGATCGCCGTACACCGCGACGTTCTGTGGCCGCGCCAGGGCCGAGTCCAGCAGCCCCTCATCGCGCAAACCGGATGCACCACCATGCAACGCCAGGCTCTCGTCGTGCAGCAGCATCAGCATGCGCTTGTCGACCCAGCGCCAGGTCTGGTTCACCGTTTCCATCATGGCGACCTCCGCCGCGTCACTTGGCCAGGGCGCGGAAGGTGTCGCGGTACTCGCGCATGAACTCGCGGCCCAGCTCCAGCTGCTCCTCGAAGGCCGGGTCGAAGGCGGTCAGCGCGACCCCGTCCGGGGTGTCGGTGACGTAGATCGAGTCGCCCTTCTCCAGCTTCAGCCGCGCCAGCACCTCCTTGGGCAGGATGACGCCGACCGAGTTGCCGATCTGGGTGAGCTTGAGGGTGTGCATGGTGGACTCCATGAGTTGACGGGGAATGCCCCGGAGGACGTTATAACATTCGTTATATTCTGCTCCCTCCCTCCCCTGCCCTGCAAGCCGTCTGCCGTGTCCGAACCGCTTTCTTCCCTCGCCGCCGCCCCGCGCACCTGGACCGTGGCCGACTTCGATTTCGAGCTGCCGCCCGAGCTGATCGCCCAGGCGCCGGCCGCCGAGCGCAGCGCCTCGCGGCTGCTCGATGCCGGCCCGGCCGGCAGCGACGCCCCGCCGGTGGACCGCGTCTTCCGCGAGCTGCCCGACTTGCTCGAACCCGGTGATCTGCTGGTGTTCAACGACACCCAGGTGATCCGCGCGCGTCTGTACGGCGCCAAGGACAGCGGCGGCGCGGTGGAGGCGCTGGTCGAGCGCGTGCTGCGGGCGGCCGACCCTGCGGGCACCCAGGAAGTCTGGGCGCACCTGCGCGCCAGCAAGTCGCCGCGCGCTGGGCAGGCGGTGCACTTCCGCAACGACGCGGGTGAATCCTTCCGCGCCGAGGTGCTGGGCCGCTGCGGACCGGAGAATGGGCTGTTCCACCTGCGCTTTCCGAGCGACGCTTTCGTGCTGCTGGAACGCTTCGGCCACGTGCCGCTGCCGCCCTACATCACCCACGCCGACACCGCCGAGGACGCACGCCGCTACCAGACCGTGTTCGCCCGCCACCCTGGCGCCGTGGCCGCGCCGACCGCTGCGCTGCACTTCGACGAGGCGCTGCTCTCCGCGCTCGACGACCGCGGCGTGCAGCGCGCCGCGGTGACGCTGCACGTGGGGGCCGGCACCTTCCAGCCGGTGCGCGCCGAGCGGCTGGAAGACCACCAGATGCACAGCGAGTGGTTCGAGGTGCCCCCCGCCACCGTCGCTGCCATCGAGGCCACCCGGGCAGCGGGCGGTCGCATCGTCGCGGTGGGCACCACCAGCCTGCGCGCACTGGAGTCGGCCGGCCGCGCCGCTGCGCAGGCCGGGCTGGACGCCTCCTCCACCCCGCTGCTGGCAGGTGCGCGCGAGACCGACATCTTCATCACCCCCGGCTTCCCCTTCCGGGTGGTGGACCGGCTGGTCACCAACTTCCACCTGCCGAAAAGCACGCTGATGATGCTGGTGAGCGCCTTTGCCGGCTACGAGCGCATCCGCACGCTGTACGACCATGCGATTGCGCAGCACTACCGCTTCTTCAGCTACGGGGATGCCATGCTGCTGACGCGTGCGCCCCACAGCGGACTGTTCCAGCCCGAAGCAGCAGCGGGCCGAGGTGGCACAGGGGTTGCTCCAGCACGGCAAAACCCCCCATGGCCTTGACTTTGCTCAACGTCTACGGATGGCGCCGGCCTAACTTCGGGCCATCCAACCTTTCTGACGACTGCGGAGTAGCACGATGAAAACGACTGTGAAGATGACCGCCCTGGCCGGGATCGCCCTGCTGGCCCCGGCCCTGGCCCTGGCGGCCGGCAAGCCGAACGACGACGCGATGCTCAAGCTGGCCACCACCAGCGGCTGCATGACCTGCCACCACATCGAACCGGGTGGCAAGGGCCCCGAGGGCCTGCCGCCGATCGGCCCGGCCTGGAAGGACGTGGCCGCCAAGTACAAGGGCGACAAGACCGCCCTGTCCAAGCTCACCCAGACTGTGCTGAAGGGATCGAACCCCTACGAAAGCCACTGGAAGGGCAAGGCCTCCGGCCTGGCGATGCCGCCCAACGCAGTGGCGATCAAGGAGGCCGACGCCAAGCAGCTGGTTGGCTGGATCCTGCAGCTCGAAAGCAAGTGAGTCACCGTCGCGTGGTGCCAGCCTGACGCCTGTGCCGCGCGCCGCGCGCGCTCACGGCGCGCTCAGGACGGCTGCGATGCCGGCGACAGTGATGAGGCCACGGTCGCCGAACGCGACCATGCCGGTGGGGGCTCCGCTTGGCTCAGCCCGCGCGTTGCCGCCCAGAGTGCGGCCTCGGTCCGGCTGGCCAAGCCCAGCTTGTGGAACAGGCCCAGCACATGGGTCTTGACGGTCGACTCCGCCAGGCCCAGCGACTGGCTGATCGCCTTGTTGGTCAGGCCGACCGAGAGCAGGCGCAGCACATCCAGCTGCCGCCCCGACAGTCCCAGCCGGCCCCATTCGGCGTCGCTGGACGGCGGTTCGGCCTCGGCTGCCAGGTCACCCGCGGATCGCGGCACGCTGATGGCCTGCCCCCCCACACCATCGAAGCCGGGGATCACCCCAGCCGTCGGCAGCCCGCTGCGCCGGGGCGCGGTCCCCAGCAGTTCCTGGAGCAAACAGACGATGGCCTCCGGCTTGGCCGTCTTGGCGATCAGGCCGTCGACCCCCTCGGCGAGGAGGGCTGGCAGCTGGTCCGCCGTGCCGCGGTCGATCAACGCCACCACCGCGGCACCCGGCCAGCGCGCCCGGCAGCGCCGCAGCAGGGCGCCAATGACCTCGGGTGCCTGCGGCGTCAGGCCGTGGGCCTCGGGATCGACCAGGACGAGGTTCGCAGCACCGGCCTGCAGCAGCGCGCCATCGACGTCGGGCGCCTCACGCCATTCAACGTCGGCAAAGTGCTCGCGCAGCAGCAGGCCAAGCCCCACGCGCCACAGCGTGTGGGGATCGATCAGCAGCGCGGTCTGGGGACGCAAGGCGGGCTCGGCAGGCAACTCATGAACATCCCACTATAGGGACAAGCGCCTTCCAAGCCCTTGTGGTATCAAGGCCATATCCCCGAGAACACCCCCGAGCCGGGGAGGTCCGCCGCCCGCAGTCGGCAGAAACGACCGTCGCGTGCGGACCCCAGGGCCTTCAGCGGGCGTTCAGCGAGTCTTCAGCGGGCCTCGGGCTGGCTGACGAAGCCGACCTTGCTGAGCCCGGCGCGGGAGGCGTCGGCCAGGGTCTCGGCCACGTGCCGGTAGGTGGCGTCCTGGTCGGCACGCAGGTGCACCTCGGGCTGCACCGGCTGGTGCCCGGCCGCCTGGAAGCGCTGTGCGGCCTCCTCGCGGCCGACCCGCTCGCCGTTCCAGTAGCGCAGGCCCTGGGCGTCGATGACGAAGTCGATCTTCACCGGCACCGGCGGGTGCTCCCGCGAGGTCGCGCGCGGCAGCTCCAGCTTGACGGCGTGCGTGAGCAGCGGCGCGGTGACGATGAAGATCACCAGCAGCACCAGCATCACGTCGATGAGCGGCACCATGTTGATCTCGGCGAGCGGGGCGCCGGTGGTCTTGCGGTCGAAACTGGCGAAGGCCATGGGGACTCTCCTGGGCTCGCGTGATCAGGCCGCGGCCGGGCGCAGCGGCTGCAACGCGGGGGCGACCGGCGTTGCCGTGCGGCCGTTCTCCGCCAACGGGCTGCCCATCGACAGGAAGGTCAGCAGCTCGAAGGCGAAGGCGTCCAGCCTGGCGCCCAGCACCCGGTTGCTGCGGGTGATGGCGTTGTAGGCCACCACGGCGGGGATCGCGACGGCCAGGCCGATGCCGGTCATGATCAGCGCCTCGCCCACCGGGCCGGCCACCTTGTCCAGCGTGCCCGCGCCGCTCATGCCGATGGCCACCAGCGCGTGGTAGACGCCCCAGACGGTGCCGAACAGGCCGACGAAGGGCGCGGTGGCGCCGATGGTGGCCAGCGTCGTCAGGCCGTTTTCCAGCCGCGTGGTCTCCTCGTCGAGCACCTTCTTGATGGTGCGGGTGACGAAGTCCTGCGCGCTGCCGGCCTCCTCCAGCTTGGCCGCGCCGTACTTGGCGTGGTGCTGGCGGGCGTGGATGGCGTGCGCCGCCAGGTGGCCGAAGGGGTCGCGCACACCGTGTGCACCGATCTCGGCGGCCACCTCGTCGAGCGAGCGCGCATTCCAGAAGAAACCCAGGAACTGCTCGCTGCGCTGGCGGCGCAGCAGCTGCGTGAGGCCCTTGATCAGGATGAGCGCCCAGGACAGCACCGACATCACGATCAGGATGGCCAGCAGCGACTTGCCGACCACGTCGGACTGGGCGATGAAGTGCCCGAAGCCCATCGCGGGAACGGCCTCGATGAGGGTGGCGGCCGAAGCGGCCAGGTCAGGTGCAGCAGGGGTCATGATGAATGTCCAGAGAAGAAGCAACGGGGGTCGGCCGCATCAGTCTTCAAGTTCGAAAGCCAGCGGCATGACGATCCAGAACTCGCAGGGCACGCCGTTTTCGGTGCGCGGTTTCACTCGGGCGGTCGCCGCCTTGCCCAGCGCCTCCTGGTCCAGGCGGGCGAAGCCGGAGGATTTCTGCAGCTGGACCTGGCGCGGCACGCCGCGGGTGTCGATCAGCGCGCGCACCAGCACCACGCCCTGCTCGCGCAGGCGCTTGGAGGCCAGCGGGTAGTCCAGCTGCGGCACGCGGATCCAGTCGGTGTCGGTCAGCACCACCTGGCGGGGCGCGGCCGGCGCCGGGGCGGGCGGCACGGCGGGCGCCGGGGGCGCCGGCGGCGCAGGCGGAGCCGTGGGCGCGGGCAAGACCGGCGGCTCGGGCGGTGGTGGGGGCGCCATGAAGGTCGGCGCCGGCACCGGCAGGGGCGGCGCCGCCGCGGCGATCACCGGCGCGGGCGGCGGTGGGGTCTTCGGCGCCACCTTCGGTGGCGGCGGGGGCGGTGGCTTCGGGGCCTCGGGGGTCGGCGCGATGAGGTCCACCATCATGGGCGCGAACTGGCCCGCCGCCTGGCGCACGGCGGGGACCTGCAGCAACGCCCAGCCACCCAGCAGGTGGGCCCCCAGCATCCCCGCGACCAGGGCGCGCTTGGCGCCCGGCCCCAGGGGATCTGCGCTGTGCGGCGGGACCGTCGACAGGCCGGGCAGCGGCGTGGGCGTCACGATGGTGGACATCAACCCCTCCCCTCGGTGTTCAGAACTTGTAGGTCCCCGTCAGCAGCACCATGCGACCCTTGCCGGGCACGTAGTGGCCGCGGTAGAGGTAGTCGGCATGGTGCTTGTCGGCCACGTTGGTGACATTGAGCTTGAAGGCCAGGTCGGCCGTCAGCTGGTACTCGCTCATCAGGTCCACCGTGGCGAAGGCGGGCGCCTTCAGGGTCGAGCCGGCCGCCAGGCCCACCGGCGCATCGGCGGCGCGCACGTTCACGCCGCCGCCCACGCGCAGCTTCGGGTCGACTCGGTAGGTGGTCCAGATCGTGCCGGAGACCTTTGGCGTCAGACCCGGGCGCGAGCCCACCGCTTCGGTGCCGGTGGCCCCGGAGGACGAATCCACCTCGGCCACCGGGATCCAGGCCAGCGAGCCGTAGACCTCCCAGGCCGGGTTGATGCGCCCAGTCAGGTCCAGTTCGACGCCGGCCGCGTGGCGCTCGCCGGAGAGCACGTAGTTGCAGCCGCTGACGGTGTCGGCATCCCGGTTGCGCTCGTTGTACTTGGTGGAGTGGAACAGCGCCACGCGCATGGTGGCCTGGCCGTCTGCCGCATCCAGCTTGGCGCCCAGCTCGATGTTGCGGCTGGACTCGGGCGCCGTCCGGGACGTGCCCGGGTCGTACTGGTAGGCATCTCCCGAGGTGTTGAACGAGGTCGCGTAGGACAGGTGGTAGGAGCTGTACGGCGTGGGCTGGAACAGCAGGCCGGCGCGCTTGCTCCACAGCGAATCGTCGCGCTTGAAGCGCGTGTTGGCCGGCACGTAGCAGGGGTTGGCCACCACCTGGCCGTTGACGGTCTGAGTCGGGTTGCCCGACGCGACGGTGGCCAGGTAGTCGCCCTGGAACTTGTCCCAGCGCAGCCCGGCCAGCACCTTCCACATCGGCGCCACCTGCACCAGGTCCTGGGCGTACACGCCCACGCCCTTGGCGGTGAACTCGCGGCTCCTGGTGATGACGCGGGTGCTCTCGTCCACCCCGGCGCCGTCGCTGGGCGTACCCACCGTGGTGGCTGCCTTGGTGAGCGCGACCGCGCCGTAGTTGTTGAAGCGCTCGTGCGCCGCATCCACCCCGGACTGCACCGCATGCTTCATGCCCAGCGCGTCGAACTTGCCGCTGTAGTCGCTCTGGACATACTTGGTGCGCATGTCCTGGATCTTCACGTTGTTGCCGCGGGTGAGCACGGCGGCGTCGCTGAAGGTCGCGTTCGTCGGCGGCTGGTTGCCCGCCAGGTCCGGATTGGTGTCGGCAAAGCGGATCGCGCTGGCACGCAGGTCGCGCTCGTACTCGGAGACGCGCGCCTGGGTGCGCAGCTCGCCGCCGTCGCGGAAGCGGTGCACGTGCAGCAGGGACAGGTAGTCCACCCCGCCGTGGTTGCGGTCACTCGCGGCGCCGTAGTAGTTCTTCGGGTCGGTGGTCCAGAGGTGGTTGGCGGTGGCGCTGCCCGACTCCAGCCAAGGCAGGCCGTAGTTGATGCCGTTGCGGTTCTTCAGGTGGTACAGGCCGACCTGGAACTCATTGGCCGTGCCGATGCCCCAGGCGTAGGTGGCGGCCAGGCCCTCCTTGTCGATGGTGTTGCCGGCGCCGTCGTTGTCGGCCAGGTTCGACATGGCGGCCACGCGCAGCGCGGCATCCTCGCCGGTCACCACGTTGAAGTCCGCCACCCCGCGCAGGTAGCTGTGCGAGCCCATCGTCACGTCAACCTGATTGCGATTGACCAGCTGCGGCTGCTTGCTGACCTGGTTGGCCGCGCCGCCCGTGGAACCGCGGCCGAACAGCATCGACGCCGAGCCGCGCAGCAGTTCCAGGCGGTCCCAGTTGAAGCTGTCGCGCTCGTAGAAGGCCGGATCGCGCATGCCGTCGATGAAGACGTCACCACTGGACTGGAGCGAGAAGCCGCGCAGGCGGATGTCCTCCTCGCCCCCCTCGGCGGCCTGGAAGGCCACGCCGCCGGTGTTCTTCAGCGTGTCCTTCATCGTGTCCAGGTGCCGGTCGAGGATCAGCTTCTCGGTCACCACGGTGACGGACTGCGGCACGTCGCGCAGCTCCTGCCGGCCCTTGCCGATGCGGGTGGTTTCGGCCTTGAGCGTGTCCTTGCCCGCCGCCTCGCCACGGCCCTTGACCGTGATCTTGCGCAGCGTGGTGTCGCCAGGGGATACCACCGAAGCAGGGTCCGATGCCGGTTCAGGCGACGAAGCCGCCACCGTCGGCGTCGGGGCCGGTGCGGCGAACGCGGCAGTCTGAGCCGACACCGAGCCGGTCAGACCGATGCCGGCCACCAGCGCAGCCAGGGTCGTGGGACGCGGGAACGCGCAGCGAAGTTGGAGTCGAGCCATGTTGGAGCCATCTGGAAACTGTCAGGAACCCAACCCCGGCATCGGGCGCCCGGGGCTCTGGATCATTGCGGGGCAGGAGCAGAACCTGCACTTGACCTGGCTGATGGCTCGGCCGCGTTAGCTAATGATAACCATTCTTATTACGATTTATGGCAATTGAAGTGGATCCGTGGCAACGCCACAACGTCAGCTCGATTGACCGGTTTCACTTGGTGAGGATCAGTTTGCCCAGCGCGGTCTGACGCAGGCGGTAGACCATGCCCTCGTGCTCAATCTCGACCTCCTTCGCCATACCAAGCAACTCACGGCTGGACCAGCGGCGCGCGCCCGACGCTGGCAGTGGCAGCGGGGAGGCAAGCGAGGAAGCAGGCAGAGACAGGGACGCAGGGCGTTGGCCAGCAGCATCGCGCTGCAACTCGGCAGGTCGATCGCCCGACACCAGCCCGGCTTGTAGGTGAGCAGTCATGTCAACCATTGTAATGCGATTGATTCGTATTTCGTTAATTGGCACTGGGCCGGTGACACCACCGCCCCCCCTCCCCGCGCATCGCGCCCCATGTGACCTACCCCCTGGGGTCAAGAGCCCCGTTGCGAGGATCAGCCGACGTATTGATCGAACGACTTTGATAGCAAACGGCTATTGATGAAGATCGCAATGCCAATTGGCGCGGTGGTCAGCGACCCCCTAAGATTCATCCATCGCAACGCTCAACCGAGCAATTTTTCCACCCTAGGAGCACTGATGAGCCTGATCAACACCCAAGTCCAGCCGTTCAAGACCACCGCCTTCGTCAACCGTGCCGGCAAGGGCGAGTTCATCGAAGTCACCGACGAGAGCCTGAAGGGCAAGTGGTCCGTGCTGATCTTCATGCCGGCCGCCTTCACCTTCAATTGCCCGACCGAGATCGAAGACGCCGCCGACAACTACGCCGCCTTCCAGGCCGCCGGTACCGAGGTCTACATCGTCACCACCGACACGCATTTCTCGCACAAGGTGTGGCACGAAACCTCCCCGGCCGTCGGCAAGGCCAAGTTCCCGCTGGTGGGCGACCCGACGCACGCCCTGACCAACGCCTTCGGCGTGCACATCCCGGAAGAAGGCCTGGCCCTGCGCGGCACGTTCGTGATCAATCCGGATGGCGTGATCAAGACGATGGAAGTGCACAGCAACGAAATCGCCCGCGACGTGTCGGAGACCCTGCGCAAGCTGAAGGCCGCCCAGTACACCGCCGCCCACCCTGGCCAGGTCTGCCCGGCCAAGTGGAAGGAAGGCGCCAAAACCCTGGCTCCGTCGCTGGACCTGGTCGGCAAGATCTGAACTTGACCCCCCCCCTACGCGCTTCGCGCGCCCCCTCAAGGGGGCACCGCCAGCGGCCCGGCAAAGCCGGTTCCGCGGCGGTTGCTGGGCGGGGCCACGCCGTTCTGCCCTGGCCTGACATCGTGATCAGGCCCCGCTGAAAGCGTCCCGCGGCCCGCCGCCGGGGGCTTTCAATGGGGTCGGAACGACCACGCCCGATTGAAAGCATCTCCGCTGCAAAGGACCGCACCATGTTGGACGACAGCACCAAGGGCCAATTGGCCGCTTACTTTGAACGCATCACCCAGCCCGTCGAGCTGATCGCCAGCCTCGACGACTCGCCCGGCGGCGCCGACATCCGCGAGCTGATCACCGAAATTGCCGCGATCGCCCCGGCCAAGATCGCCGTCCGCTTCGACGGCCAGTTCGAGCGCCGACCCAGCTTCCAGATCACCCGCGTCGGTCACGACATGGGTGTGCACTTCGCCGCCCTGCCGATGGGCCACGAGTTCACCTCGCTGCTGCTGGCGCTGCTGTGGGCCGGCGGCCACCCGCCCAAGGTGGAGCCGGAGGTCATCGAGCAGATCAAGGCACTGGAAGGCAACTTCGCCTTCGACACCTGGATGAGCCTGACCTGCCACAACTGCCCGGACGTGGTCCAGGCGCTGAACCTGATGGCGGTGCTCAACCCCCGCGTGCGCCACGTCGCCATCGACGGCGGGCTGTTCCAGGACGAGGTCGAACGCCGCCAGATCATGGCCGTGCCCAAGACCGAACTGAACGGCGCCGACTTCGCCAGCGGCCGCATCGAGCTGGGCGAGATCCTGGCCAAGATCGACACCGGTGCCGCCCAGCGCGAAGCCGCCAAGCTCAGCCAGAAGGCCCCCTACGAGGTGCTGATCATCGGTGGCGGCCCGGCCGGCGCCGCCGCGGCGGTCTACGCCGCACGCAAGGGCATCCGCACCGGCATCGTGGCCGAGCGCTTTGGCGGCCAGACCATGGACACGCTGGCCATCGAGAACTTCATCTCCGTGCTCGAGACCGAAGGGCCCAAGTTCTCCGCCGCGCTGGAAGCCCACGTGCGCCACTACGGCGTGGACATCACCACGCTGCAGCGTGTGGCCAAGCTGGAGCCCGCGGCCCAGGCCGGCGGCTACGCCACGGTGACGCTGGACAACGGCGCGCGGCTCTTGGGCCGCAGCGTCATCCTGGCCACCGGTGCGCGCTGGCGCAACATGAACGTGCCCGGCGAGGCCGAGTACCGCACCAAGGGCGTGGCCTACTGCCCGCACTGCGACGGCCCGCTGTTCAAGGGCCGTGACGTGGCGGTGATCGGCGGCGGCAACTCCGGCATCGAGGCGGCCATCGACCTGGCCGGCGTCGTCAGGAGCGTCACGGTGCTGGAATTCATGGACCAGCTCAAGGCCGACCAGGTGCTGGTGGACAAGCTCAAGAGCCTGCCCAACGTGACCGTGCACCTGAACGCGCAGACCACCGAGGTGGTCGGCGACGGCCAGAAGATGACCGGCCTGAAGTGGAAGGACCGCGTGACCGGCGAGGAGCAGCACGCCGCCCTGGCGGGGGTGTTCGTGCAGATCGGCCTGGTGCCCAACACCGAGTTCCTCAAGGGCACGCTGGAGCTGAGCCGCTTCGGCGAGATCATCGTCGACGCCAAGTGCCACACCAGCGCCCACGGCATCTTCGGCGCCGGCGACGCGACCACCGTGCCCTACAAGCAGATCATCATCGCCACCGGCGAGGGTGCGAAGGCGGCGCTGAGCGCCTTCGACTACCTGATCCGAAACCCGGCGGTCTGAACCCAGCGGCGCTGCAGCCGGCTCCCCAACCGGTCGCAGTGCTGGCGGGGCTTGTCGACAGCGGTTGGGGCCCGCTGCTGGCCCCGGCCCTGGGTCAGGCCACGCAGGCCATCAGCAACGCCGACGCGGGCCGGGCGGCGCCATCGCAGGGGCAGGTGCCCCCACAAGCGCCTGCGGCGGTCTCGAAGGCCGCCCGGGCATGCGACAGGCATTGCCCGCAGCGCGTGCCCACATGCAGCACCCGCTGCAGATCCTCGAACGAATCGCAGCCGCTGCGCACCTCGCGGGCGATGTCGCGGTCGGAGACTCGGTGGCAGACGCAGACGATCATGGTTCCATCACTCGGTTGGGGGCGGGACCAAGCCGCACAATGGGATCGACTTTAATAAGAATTATTCTCATCAACAAGTCGAACACCGATGTCCCTCCCCGGGATGGGGAAAGGCGTCCGCATCTGCCGGCACCGGAACTGGCCGGTCAGCTCGCCTCGCCCATCTGCGACTGCAGCCAGTTGGCCTCGCCGACCTTGTCCACCAGGCCGATCTGGGTCTCCAACCAGTCGATGTGCTCCTCGGTGTCATCGAGGATGTGCTGCAGCACGCCGCGCGAGACGAAGTCGCGCACGCTTTCGCAATAAGCGATGCCTTCCTTGAGGTCGGCCTGCGCGCCCTGCTCGATCTTCAGGTTGCAGTGCAGCATCTCGACGGCGGTCTCGCCGATGAGCAGCTTGCCCAGGTCCTGCAGGTTGGGCAGGCCGTCGAGCATCAGGATGCGGTCCATCAGCAGGTCGGCATGCTTCATCTCTTCGATGGACTCGTCGTGCTCGTGCTTGGCCAGACGGTTGAAACCCCAGTTCTTCAGCATGCGGTAGTGCAGGAAGTACTGGTTGATGGCGGTGAGCTCGTTCTTGAGCTGCCGGTTCAGGTGCTCGATGACTTTGGGGTCGCCTTGCATGGACGCGCTCCTGGCTGGAAGTTGCGGGGCAGCACTGCCGAGATCCTGCGCGGGGCAGGTGTACTCGACATCGCATTGTGGTCCAGCTTGGCCAGGCCTGCAGGCGCGCCGCGGCATCGCCACCAGCATCGACATCGGCTGCTGATCTTGTCAACGGCGCGGCGGCGCCCTACGCTGGCGGCTGCGGACAGCCCGGGGGGCGCGGGCTGCCACCTGGAGGTGGGTCATGCGCGGCATCCTGGGAATTTGCGGCAGTCCAACCACAGCAGCGGCGGCAGCAGCAAGCTGCCCGAGCGACGGCTCGAGCCGCCTGTTGCGGCTGCTGGCCAGCACGGCGCTGGCCCTGGCCTGCGGCGGCTGGGCCGGCTGCGCCCAGGCACCGCCCCCCAGGCCCGAGTCCCTGTTCCACGACGCCTGGTTCGAGGCCCGCGCGCCGGTGCCGGACACGGCCGCGCTGCTGGCGCTGAGCGAGCCGATGCGCCACTTCCTGCGTAGCGAGAGCGGCCTGCAGCCCCGTGCCGCCCAGCGCGAGCGCGCACTGCTCGAAGCCCTGCAGCGCGACGGCAAGCTGCGCCTGGAGTACGACGGCAGCCGCACCCGCACGGCTGCGCAGGCCTTCGAGGCCCGCGCCGGCAACTGCCTGTCGCTGGTGCTGATGACGGCGGCGCTGGCGCGGGAAATGAACCTGCAGGTGACCTTCCAGCTCGTCGAGGCCGATCTCCAATGGAGCCGCCGCGGCGCGCTGCTGCTGGGCAGTCAGCACGTAAACCTGCGGCTGGGCGCGGCGGCCTCCGCCGACCGGCGCCTGCTGGTGCAGCACGAGCTGATCGTCGACTTCCTGCCACCCGAGGACCTGCAGCGCCGGCGGGTCCAGCCCATCGACGAGGCACGGGTGCTGGCGATGTACCTCAACAACCGCGCCGCCGAGCACCTGGCCGACGGCCGGCTGGACGACGCCTATGCCCACGCCCGCGCCGCCCTGCGCGCCGACCCCGGCCACATCCCGGCCTACCGCACGCTGGGCGTTACCTACGGGCGGCGCGGTGCCCGGGCCGAGGCGGTGGCCACCCTGGAGGCGGCCCGGCGGCTGGCGCCTGCGGATCTCGCCACCCTGTCCAACCTGGTCGTCGCGCTGCGCCGCCAGGGCGACCTCGCCCGGGCCGACGCCATGGCCGCGGAACTGGCCCGCCTGGAGCCCGATCCGCCCCTGGCCGCCTACGAGCGCGGCCTGGCCGCCCTGGGCGAAGGCAACGCCGCTGCCGCCGTGAACCACTTTGAACGGGAGCTGCAGCGCAACCCCGACCAGCCCGAGGTACACCATGCGCTGGCCATCGCGCTGTTCCGGCTGGGAGAGCGCGAGGCCTCACGCCGCCACTTGGCCGAAGCCGAGCAGCTCGGCACCAGCCCCGAGGCGCGCCGGCGCTACGCCGCCAAGCTGGAGTGGCTGCGCCAACTGCCCTGACCAGGCCGGACCTGAGGCCCGCCCGGCGGCGACAATCGCGCCATGCTGACATTCGACCTCCTGGCCACCGAAGGCCACGCCCGGCGCGGCCGGCTCACGCTCAATCACGGCGTCGTCGAGACGCCGATCTTCATGCCCGTGGGCACCTACGGCACCGTCAAGGGCGTGATGCCACGCGACCTGGAGGCCATGGGCGCGCAGATCATCCTGGGCAACACCTTCCACCTCTGGATGCGCCCCGGGTTGGACGTGATGGCGCAGTTCGGCGGCCTGCACCGCTTCGAGAGCTGGAGCAAGCCCATCCTCACCGACAGTGGCGGCTTCCAGGTCTGGTCGCTCGGCGACATGCGCAAGATCAGCGAGGAGGGCGTGAAGTTCGCGTCACCCGTCAACGGCGACAAGCTCTTCCTCACCCCCGAGGTGAGCATGCAGATCCAGACGGTGCTGAACGCCGACATCGTCATGCAGTTCGACGAGTGCACGCCGTACTGGCAAGGTGGCAAGGGCTCCGGCCACATCACCACCGAGAAGGAAGCGCGCAGCTCGATGGAGCTGAGCCTGCGCTGGGCCAAACGCTCGCAGGCCGAGTTCGCGCGGCTGGCCAACCCGAATGCGCTGTTCGGCATCGTGCAGGGCGGCATGTTCGAGCACCTGCGCCAGGAGTCGCTCGACGCGCTGGTCGAACTGGATTTCCCCGGTTACGCAGTGGGCGGCGTCTCGGTGGGCGAGCCCAAGGACGAGATGCTGCGCATCATGGCGCACACCCCGCACCGCCTGCCGGCGCACAAGCCGCGCTACCTGATGGGCGTGGGCACGCCGGAGGACCTGGTCGACGGCGTGGCCGCGGGCGTGGACATGTTCGACTGCGTGATGCCTACCCGCAACGCGCGCAACGGCCACCTCTTCACCCGCTTTGGCGACCTGCGCCTGCGCAACAGCCGCTACAAGAACGACGAGCGGCCGGTGGACGAGACCTGCGCCTGCCACTGCTGCCAGAACTTCAGCCGCGCCTACCTGCACCACCTGGACCGCTGCGGCGAGATGCTCGGGCCCATGCTCACCAGCATCCACAACCTGCACTACTACCTGAACCTGATGAAGGAAGTGCGCGAGGCGCTGGACGCTGGCGGCTTCGCGGCCTTCCAGGCGCAGTTCAAGGCCGATCGCGCCCGGGGCATCTGACCTCGCCCCTCCGAATAGAGGCAGACCCAGCCAACTTGCGGCAGGTCAATCCGGTGCGTTCCGGTGAAACAATGCGAACGATTCTTGTTAATATGCGCGAATCGTTCGCATCGCCATGCGCCATCCTCCCTTGCCCCGGATCCCTGCCATGCCCCGTCGTTCGCTCTTCACCCTCGCGGCCCCCGCTGCCCTGGTCACCGCGCTGATCGCGGCGGTTGCTGCTCCGGCCGCCGTGGCCCAGGAGAAGGTGCTCAACATCTACTCTGCCCGCCACTACCAGACCGACGAGGCTCTGTACGCCAATTTCACCAAGGCCACCGGCATCAAGCTCAACCGCATCGACGGCAAGGAGGACGAGCTGGTCGAGCGCATCCGCAACGAAGGCGCCGCCAGCCCGGCCGACATCCTGATCACCGTCGATGCATCCCGTCTGCAGGTGGCCGACCAGATGGGGTTGTTCCAGCCGGTGTCCTCCAGGCTGCTGGAGGAGCGTGTGCCGGCCAACCTGCGCACGCCGACCTGGTACTCGTTCTCGACCCGCGCCCGGGTGATCGTCTACAACAAGGTGGCCGTCAAACGCGAGCAGGTGCAGAGCTACGAGGACCTGGCCGGCCCGGCGCTCAAGGGCCAGGTCTGCATGCGCTCGGGCTCGCACCCCTACAACCTGTCGCTGGGCGGCGCGCTCATCGCCCACGACGGCGAGGCGAAGACCGAGGCCTGGGCGAAGGGCCTGGTGGCCAACTTCGCCCGCGCGCCCAAGGGCGGTGACACCGACCAGATCAAGGCCGTGGCCGCTGGTGAATGCGGCGTGACCATCTCCAACACCTACTACGTAGTGCGCATGATGCGTTCCACCAAGCCGGACGAGCAGGCCGCGATGCGCGCCGTCGGCATCGTGTGGCCCAACCAGGCCAGCTGGGGCACGCACGTCAACGTCTCCGGTGCCGGGGTGCTGAAGCACGCGCCCAACCGTGCCGCTGCCGTCCAGTTCCTGGAGTACCTGGCCAGCAACGAGGCGCAGGGCTACTTCGCCAACGGCAACAACGAATGGCCGGTGGTCAAGGGCGCCGTGGCGGCCAACCGCGAGCTGGAGTCGCTGGGCACGTTCAAGGCCGACGCGATGCCGATCGGCGACATCGCCAGGTTCACCTCCGCCGCCCAGAAGGCCTTCGACCGCGCCGGCTGGAAGTGACCCGCAGAGGGCGACCTGCTGCGCAGGGTGGGACAGCTCAGCTGGCGGTTGCCGGGATACGCGGCACCGACTGCCGCCGCTCAGCCAGCGCGCCATCGCCCGCAGGAACTGGCGCCCGCTGCGCAGCGGCACTCCAGGCGGGGCAGGATCGCCAGGTCGTCGCCCAGGTCGGCAGCCGCTCGGCCGGCATCGGGCGGGCGATGCCAAATCCCTGGGCGAGTTCGCAACCCAGCTGCAGCAGCCGGCTGCCATGGGCTTCGGTCTCGACGCCCTCGGCCACGACCTCGAGGCGGAAGGCGCTGGCGAATCCGAGCACACCTTCCAGGATTGCCAGATCGAAAGGATCGTCGAGCATGTCTCGCACGAAACTGCGGTCGACCTTGATCTGGGTGACCGGCAGGCGCTTCAGGTAGGTCAAGGACGAATAGCCTGTCCCGAAGTCGTCCAGGGCGAACATGACGCCAATCGCCCGGCAGGCCTCGATGACCTCGGAAACACGCTGCAGGTCGACCAGGGCGCTGGTCTCGAGCACCTCCAGCGTCAGATGGCTCGGGTTGACCGCCGGGTGCTGCTCCAGCAGCGTGCGCAGACGCTCGACAAAATCCGGCTGCTGCAGCTGCAGGGCACCGACATTGACGCTCACACCGATACGAAGCCCCTCGGCGTGCCAGGCGCCAAGCTGCGCGAGCGCGGTGTCGATGACCCACTCGCCGAGGTCCACCGACATGGGGTCGTCCTCGATGGCGGGAAGGAACTCGGCCGGGGCCAGCAGGCCCCGCTGCGGGTGCTGCCAGCGGATGAGCGCCTCGGCGCCGACCACCTCACCGCTGCGCATGTTCACCTTGGGCTGGTAGTGCAGCACGAACTCCCGCGCCTCCAGCGCCTTGCGGATGCGCTTGAGGCTGTCGTGGTGTCCACGCACGTGGCGGTCCTGCTCGGTATCGAACACGTGAAAGCGGTTCTTGCCGGCCAGTTTGGCCTGGTACATCGCATGGTCGGCCTGGCGCAGCAATTGGTCGGCGTCCACATCGTCGGCCTGCGGGTAGAAAGTCACCCCGATGCTCGCGGAGACCTGCACGCACTGCGCGCCGAGGTGCGTCGGCTGGGAGCAGGCCGCCAGCAATCGCGACACCATGGGCGCTGCCGTGGCCACATCGGCCACATCGAGCAGGACGGCCACGAATTCGTCACCACCCAGCCGCGCAAGCGTGTCGCCCGCACGCAGCACTTGACGCATGCGCCCGGCCACGGCCATCAGCAGACGGTCGCCGGTCTCATGTCCATGTTGATCATTGACCTCCTTGAATCCATCCAGATCCAGGTACAGCACCGCCACCTGCTGTGCGCTGCGCCGCGCCTGGACCATCGCCTGCTGCAATCGGTCGGCGAGGAGCATGCGGTTGGGCAACGAGGTCAGCGCGTCGAAGTTGGCCAGGGTCTCGAGCTGCTTCTCATGCGTCTTGAGCGCGGTGATGTCGGAGAACAGCGAGACATACTGGCGCGTTTCACCCTGGGCATCACGCACCGCGCTGATGGTCTGCAGCGCGGCATAGGTTTCGCCGTCCTTGCGCCGGTTCCAGACCTCGCCATGCCAGTGGCCCTTGCTCAGCAAGTCCTGCCACATCGCGGCAAAGAATTCAGGTGCGTGGAGCCCGGAGCTCAGCAGGCTCGGCGTTGCGCCCAGGACCTCGTCGCCCTCGTAGCCCGTGATGCGGGTGAAGGCATTGTTGACATCGACGATCTTGCCCTGCGCCGTCGTGATCATGATGCCTTCCCGGGCATGCGTGAACACGCTGGCCGCCCGGCGGAGCTGATCCTCGGCCCGCTTGCGCTCCGAGATGTCGACGTGGGTGCCCACCAGGCGCAGAGGGGTCAGCCGCTGTCCCTGGGCGTCACGCGCCAGCGTGCTGCGCGACAGGATGTCCACCCAATGCCCAGCCGCATGGCGCATGCGGAATTCGATCTCGCAGGAGGGCTGCCGGCCCGCACAGCAGTCGTCGATGGCCCCCCAGACGCGATCACGGTCCTCGACGGCGATGAGTTCGCGCCAGGTTTCCAGCGTGTCGGCCAGTTCGTGGTCGGCGTAGCCCAGCATGGACTTCCAACGTGTGGAGTAGTGCACCGCGCCGGTCTCGAGGTTCCAGTCCCACAGTCCGTCGTTGGCCCCCTGCAGGGCCAGTTCCAGGCGCTCGCGGCTGATGCGAAGGTCGGTGTCCGACTGCGCGAGCCCGGTCGAGAGATCGTGCAACGCGGTCTGGATCGTGCCCCATTCGTCGATCCGGGTGCGATCGACGGGCGACGACACGACCCCGCTGCGGATTTCCGTGATGAGCCGCAGCACGTTGGCCAGCGGCCCCTTGATGTGGCGCCGGATGATCCTGACGATGGCAAGCACCGACAGGGCGGCCACGACCAACGACAGCAGCGTGACCTGGAGGCTCGCCCCGCGCACGATGCGGTTGAGCTCCTCCCGCACGCTGTCCGCCCGGGCCGATGCGCCCTTGTCCAGCCGCTTCATGCTGGCGAGCACCTGGTCCTTGGCCTGGTGGCTCTGCCGCAGCGCCGTGTCGAAGCGGGTCGTGGCAGCGTTCAGCTGCTGGACCTTGCCACGGTAGCGCTTGGCGGCCTCGGTCATGCGCCGGCCGATCAGCGCGATCTCCGGGGGAGAGGCCGACAGCGTCTGCGTCTGCAGGATCAGGTCATCGACCCGTGAAGCCGCCGAGTCGCGCGGCGCCCGCGGATCGGCCTCGGCAGGGCCGCGCTCCGCGATGCGCTTGCCGAGCACCAGCAGTGTCTCGCGCAGACCGGTGGTCAGTCCCATGACCTGATCCAGGTGATCGGTGCCACGCCCGGCAAGTGTCTCCTCGATCATCAGCCGGCCGATCACCTGTTCAAGACGGGCCAGCTCGGCGAAGAGCGCACGGTCGAGCTGCTTGACGTCGACGATGACTCGATCGACCGTCGCACAGTCTTCCAGCAACTGCCGCGTCGACGTCGACAGCACCGCCATCGTGCCGGCCAGTTCGGCGTCCGACACCGAGCCGCTGATGTCACGGATGGAAGCACTCAACTGGCGTGCGCCGGCATCGAAGGTCGAGTCCCCCCGGCAACTGCGGCTGACCAGATCGATCTCGGAGAACACGCCCGAAAGCCGGCGTCCGATCGAGGCGTTCTCGATGACGCTGGTCATCTCGTCGCCGACGATCTTCGCAAAGAGGCCCTCCACCCGGCCCAGCACGACGCTGACGAGCAGCGTGACCAGTGCGAGCGCAACTCCGTTGAGCAGGGCCAGGCGCACCAACTGGGCGCTGATGCCGGAGGGGAAACGCGGCATGGAGGATGTCTTTGCGGGATGTCTCTGCAAGCGGTTCGGCGTAGGTGCTGGGCAGTCGCCCTCAGTCCTGCTGGCGCACGAGGCTGGCACCCCGGATCACCACGGGGCGCAAGGCGATCTTGTGCGACTCGACCGCACTCACGTTGATCACCCGCTGCCCCTTGACGTTCTTGGTCACCGGGAGCTGGGCCACCGCCGTCCCGCGCATGGCTTTCAGCAGCATGTCGCCCGACAGCTCACCCTGTTCCTGGCCGGTCTTGACCACCGCTGCCCAGGCACCCTGTTCGACCTGATAGCGGTTGCCACCCAGGATGGGGCCCCGATAGCCCTTGCGCAGCACGCTCAGCACCTCACGGTTGGTCATGGGCCGGGATGCAGCGTCGAGGATGCCCTCGAGGCTGTCGACGAAGAGTGTGTCGCAGCCGGCATTCAGGGTCCTTGCCATGCTCTCCCACTCCGCGAGGCTCGCCACGAGGTGGAAGCCGCGAACCTTCAGCGGGTAGCCGTCCTTCTCCCGGTCCACCTGGGCCTTCAGCGCTGCACCGGCAGGCACGTTGTTGGTCAGGAAGCACGCCGTCTCGACCGTGGGCACCACCTGCTTGATGAAGGCGAGCGACTCGTGCACATGGGCACGCTCGAGCACACCCGACACATTGGCGGCCGGATAGCCATACTGGCCGGGTTCGGCATTGACCCCATTGAACATCACGGGAACACCCCCCCGCTCCTTCAGGTAAGGCAGCACGAACAGGCGCTGGGCATCGTCATCCGCAGCGATCACCCCATGTGGCTGCAGGCGCTGGTAGATCGCGTGGGCCTCCTCGGCCTTCTTCGCCCCCCCGGCCGGGTCGCGCTTGGTGTCCATGTGGACGTAGGTGATCTCGCTGGACGCGCCCAGCACCGCGTCGATGCCCTGGCGGATCTCCCTGACCCAGGGGTTGTCTTCCTCGTAGCTCATGACGACGAGCACCCTGAACTCCGCGGCCTGCGTGCTGGCAGCCCCCAACCCCAGCACCGCAGCAAGGACCGGCGCGAGACAGGACTTGAACGACATGAACACCTCGATACTCTGCGGCCGTGACGGCAGGCCCAACCACCCGGCCGACACCGACCGCGCAGCGATGATTTCGGCGCCCATCGGCAGCGCTTGAATGGGGAACCCGGAAACAACGGGCGCACCAACGACCCCGCGGCACGACAGCGAAATTCAACCGATCGCCGCTCCAGATTGCAAAAGCGGCAGGCGGCCCAGGTCAAGCGGCGGGCGCCCGAGTCGATAGATCCGCCAGCCTCGCCCGCCTGCCCTGCAGCGTCCGGGTCTCCTGCCAGCTCGACGACCTCAAGGATCGGTCATGAAATTCAACACCCGCTTGATGCTGTGCGCGGGCATCCCTGCTGTGCTGTTCGTCTGCGCCCTGTCCATCAGCCTGTGGGGACTGCTGCGCACCCAGAAGGAGTTCGACCGCAGCATCGATACGGAGCAGGCCATCGCCAGCGGGGTGTCGGAGATGTACGCGCAGGGCCTCCAGATGGGCCAGGCCCTGCGCAACATCGTGCTCGATCCGTCCAACCGGAAGGCCTTCGACAACCTGGAGACCGCCAAGGTGGCCTTCCAGAAGGCGCACGCCGACGCCCTGAGCGCTGCCCACGCGACCGAGTTCGAGCCCAGGCTGAGGGCGCTGAGTGCCTTGCGCGAGACCCAGGCTGTGCACCAGAAGCAGGTGGTGGCGCTGGCCAGCAACGACACCGCGGCCGCGACGAACACGCTCAATACCCAGGAAACCCCGGCCTGGCGCCAACTCAAGGCCCGCCTGCTGGAGCTGATCGATGCCAGCCGCCGCTCCGCCGCCACCGCACAGGCGACCGCCCGGACCCACGCGCGCCAGGTGCTGACCCTTTCGGTGGCTGTGGCACTGGTGGCGCTGGTCGCCGCGGGGCTGCTGTTCTGGTTGATGCGCCGCACGGTGATCCACACCCTCGGCTGCGACCCTTCCGAAGCCCAGGAGGCGCTGCGCCGCATCGCCGACGGTGACCTCTGCCCGGATGCGGCGCTGGCGGGCAGCGATGAAGGCCTGATGGGCGAGATGCACCGGACCCAGCAGCGCCTGCGCGAACTGGTCACGCTGGTGCAGACCAGCGCCGACGGGATCAACACCGCCAGCGCGGAGATCGCCAGTGGCAACCTGGACCTGTCGAACCGCACCGAGCAGACCGCAGGAAGCCTGCAGCAGGCCGCCTCGTCGATGGGTCAGCTCACGGCCACGGTGCGGCAAAGTGCCGACGCGGCCCGCCAGGCCAACCAGCTCGCGGCCGCGGCGGCCGAAGTGGCCCAACGCGGCGGCTCGGTGGTCGCCCAGGTGGTGTCGACGATGGATGACATCACCGCCAGCTCACGCAAGATCGGCGACATCATCGCGGTGATCGACGGCATCGCCTTCCAGACCAACATCCTGGCGCTCAACGCGGCGGTGGAAGCCGCGCGCGCCGGAGAACAGGGCCGCGGCTTCGCGGTGGTGGCTGGCGAGGTCCGCTCGCTCGCGCAGCGCAGTGCGGAGGCCGCGCGCGAGATCAAGTCGCTGATCGGCAGCTCGGTCGAGAAGGTCGAGGGTGGCTCTAAGCTGGTGTCCGATGCCGGCGGGACGATGGCCGAGATCGTCGCCTCGGTACAGCGTGTGTCGCAGATCATCAACGAAATCACGTCCGCCACCGCCGAGCAGTCGGGTGACATCGGCCGCATCAACACCACGGTCACCGAGCTGGACCGGATGACGCAGCAGAACGCCGCCCTGGTCGAACAGTCGGCCGCCGCCGCCGAATCCCTGCGCGACCAGGCCAGCCGCCTCGCCAAGGTGGTGAGTGTGTTCCACCTGCGCACGCCGGCGTGACACGCTGAAGCGCTGCCACTGCCGATCAGCCGGCCTGGCCCGAACGCCCCCGGGCGATGCTGCGGCACAGCAGCACCATCGGCAGCAGCCCGACCACCACGATGGCCAGCGCGGAGGTGGAGGCCTCGGCCAGGCGCTCGTCGGAGGCCAGGGTGTAGGTCTGCGTGGCCAGGGTGTCGAAGTTGAAGGGGCGCATCACCAGCGTGGCGGGCAGCTCCTTCATGACGTCGATGAACACCAGCAGTGCCGCCGTGAGCGCGCTGCCGCGCAGCATCGGCACGTGCACACGGCGCAGGGTCTGGACAGCGCTCAGGCCCAGGCTGCGCGCGGCGTGGTCCATGCTGGGGGTGATGCGCCCCAGGCCCTCGTCCACCGCCTGCACCGCGGCCGTGAGGTAGCGCACCAGGCAGGCATAGACCAGCGCGGCGATGCTGCCAGTCAGCAGCAGGCCGGGGCGCTGCCCGGTGAGGTCGAACAGCAAGCCGGCCAGCAGGTGGTCGAGTTGCGTCACCGGGATCAGCACGCCCACCGCGATCACCGAGCCGGGCAGCGCGTAGCCGAGCCCGACCACGCGGTGCGCCCAGCGGGTGGCGGCGCCCGGGTGCACGCGCGCGGCATAGCCGATCAGCAGCGCCAGCGCCACCGCCAGCAGCGCCGTCAGGCCCGCCACCAGCATGCTGTTGCGCGCCAGGGTGAAGAAGCGCTCTCCGAACTGGGCATCGCCCTCGGTGATGGCCATGTGCAGCAGCACGCCGCCGGGCAGCAGGAAGCCGGCCACCAGCGGCGCCAGGCAGGCCAGCTGCGCCAGCGCCGCCTTGGCGCCGGCCAGCGGCAGGCGCTGGGCGCCGCGCTGACGCAAGGTGGTGTCGTGGTAACGCCGAGCGCCGCGGCTGACGCGCTCCAGCGCCAGCACCGCGACCACGAAGGCCAGCAGCAGCATCGCGAGCTGCGCCGCCGCCACCCGGTCGCCCAGCGAGAACCAGGCGCGGTAGATGCCGGTGGTGAAGGTCTGCACCGCGAAGTAGGACACCGTGCCGTAGTCGGCCAGCGTCTCCATCAGCGCCAGCGCCACGCCGCCGGCAATCGCCGGCCGGGCCATCGGCAGGGACAGGCGCAGGAAGGCCCGCCAGGGTGACAGCCCCAGTGAGCGGCCCACCTCGATCATCCCGCCGGCACGCTCGATGAAGGCGGTGCGCGCCAGCATGTAGACGTAGGGGTAGAGCACCAGCGTGAACATCAGCACCGCGCCGCCCAGGCTGCGCACGTCCGGAAACCAGTAGTCGGCCCGGGTCCAGCCGAAGGTGGCGCGCAGCCAGCTCTGTACCGGGCCGACGAACTGCAGCAGGTCGGTGTAGGCGTAGGCGATGACATAGGCCGGCATCGCCAGCGGCAGCACCAGCAGCCACTCGAAGGTGGCGCGGCCGGCGAACTCGTGGCGCGTCACCAGCCAGGCCGAGCCCACGCCCAGTGCCGCCACACCCGCGCCCACGCCCAGGCAGAGCCAGAGCGTGCTGGCGATGTAGTCGGGCAGCACCGTGGACGCCAGGTGCGCCCAGGTGCCGCCAGTGCCGCCGGAAAACACGTTGGAGGCCACCGACAGCAGCGGCGCCGCCACCAGGGCGGCCGCCAGCAGCGCCACCCAGGACAGGACGGGCCAGCGCCGACGCATCGGCAGGAGCCGGCCCGACACGGCCTGGGGCAAGGGAACGGAGGGCGTGCTCATTGAGAATGATTATCATCGTTTCATGTCCGCCCTGGCCCCGACCACCATCGCCTCCCCCCCTGCCTTCGCCCAGCCCTGGCTGGACCTCGACGCCGTCACGCTCGGCTATGGCCGCAAGACCGTCGTCGAGCAGCTCAGCCTGCGCCTGCCGCGCGGCACGATCGGCTGCCTGCTGGGGCCGTCGGGCTGCGGCAAGACCACGGTGCTGCGCGCGGTGGCCGGCTTCGAGGGCGTGCTGGGCGGCGAGATCCGGCTCGATGGCCAGGTGGTCAGTACCGTGGGCCGGCACGTCGCGCCGGAGCAGCGCCGCATTGGCATGGTGTTCCAGGACCACGCCCTCTTCCCGCACCTGACGGTGGCCGCCAACGTCGCCTTTGGCCTGCGCGGTCATCCGGACGCACAGGGGCGGGTGCGCGAGATGCTGGAAACCGTCGGCCTGGCGCACGCCGCCCAGCGCTACCCGCACGAGCTGTCGGGTGGGCAGCAGCAGCGTGTCGCGCTGGCCCGGGCGCTGGCGCCCTCGCCGCGGCTGATGCTGCTCGACGAGCCCTTCTCCAGCCTGGACGTGGAGCTGCGCGAGCGCCTGGGCAGTGAACTGCGCGCGCTGCTCAAGGCCGCCGGCACCACCGCACTGCTGGTGACGCACGACCAGCACGAGGCCTTTGCGATCGCCGACGAGATCGGCGTGATGCGCGACGGTCGCATCCAGCAGTGGGCCAGCGCCTACCAGCTGTACCACCAGCCGGCCAACCGCTTCGTGGCGGACTTCGTCGGCCAGGGCGCCTTCCTGCCTGGCGAGGTGACGGATGGCCTGCATGTGCGCATGGAGCTGGGCACCGCCCGCAGCGACCACCCGATCCGCTGCACCGAGCACGGCGACCTCTGCCCCCGCGGCTGCGCGGTGGACGTGCTGCTGCGCCCCGACGACGTGGTGCACGACGACGACGCCCCGACCCGCGCCAAGGTGCTGCACAAGGCCTTCCGCGGTGCGGAGTTCCTCTACACGCTGGAGCTGGCCAGCGGCGCAACGGTGCTGTCGCTGGTGCCCTCGCACCACAACCACGCCCTTGGCGAGGCGATCGGCATCCGCGTCGAACTCGACCACGTGGTGGCCTACAAGCGCGAGGGGGCACCGCCGTTGCGCTGCGGCTGAGCGTGCGCCCCGCGGCAGCGCGGGACCGAGAGAACCCTCCAGTGCGCAAGGTCATGCGCCGATACACTCAGCCTGATGCACCTGCCGTGCACGTTGTGGAGAATCCGTGTCCGATCGCCTTGCCGTCCTACCCCAGTACCTGCTGCCCAAGCTGGCCCTCACCCGCTTGGCCGGTTCACTCGCACGAGCCCAGGCCGGCGGGTTGACCACCGCAGTGATCCGCTGGTTCGTCGGCCGCTATGGCGTGGACATGGCCGAGGCGGCCGAGCCGGACATCGCCCGCTACCTCAGCTTCAACGACTTCTTCACCCGCGCGCTCAAGCCCGGCGCCCGCCCGCTGGCGAAGGGACGGCTGATCTGCCCGGTGGACGGCGCGATCAGCCAGTTCGGCGCCATCGAACGCGACCAGATCTTCCAGGCCAAGGGCCACAGCTACTCGACCCGCGCCCTGGTGGGCGGCGACGCCGAGCTGGCGGCACGCTTCGAGAACGGCTCCTTCGCCACCCTCTACCTCAGCCCGCGCGACTACCACCGCATCCACATGCCCTGCGACGGCCGGCTGCTGCGCATGATCCACGTGCCGGGCGAGCTCTTCTCGGTCAACCCGACCACGGCGCGCGGCGTGCCGGGGCTGTTCGCCCGCAATGAACGGGTGGTCTGCGTCTTCGAGGGCAAGGACGGCCCCTTCGTGGGCCCCTTTGTGATGGTGCTGGTGGGCGCCACCATCGTCGGCAGCATGGCCACGGCCTGGCACGGCATCGTCAACCCGCCGCGCCCGGGCACGGTGCGCGACTGGGACTACCGCGGTGAGGCCGAGCCGATCGACCTGCGCCAGGGTGACGAGATGGGCCGCTTCCTGCTCGGCTCCACCGTGGTGATGCTCTTCCCGAAGACCCCGAAGGCGGGCAAGAAGGGCCTGCGCTTCAACCCGCAGTGGACACCGGGCGGCTCGATCCGCATGGGCGAGAAGATGGCGGACTGACCTGCGGTACCGCCCCGCCGCCCCGCCGCCCCGACAACTGCGGGTGGACCCGCTCCCGCCGCTGCCGATTCGGCCTTACAGTCGCGCCTGTCCTGGCCGCTCCCGGCCGGGCACACCTCCGACCATGACCAGCATCGGCGTCCTCGGCTACCAACTCGTCTTCGGCGACCACCTCGCCCGCAGCGTGCGCGGCGTGCCCGGCGCGCCGCCCCAGGCCGGCCGCTGAACGCCGGGCGCCGCCTCGATGCGAGCCGGCCGCCCTGCCCCCTCTCCCTCGCTTCATTGACATCGCAACCCGGCGCTGCCCCCTGGCAGGCCGGGCGGGTGTGCTGGCCGCTCACATCGCTGCAGCCCGCGCACCCCCAACGCGACCCACGCGGTCGCCAGGAGATCACCATGGCCGATCTGTTCGACAACCCCATGGGCCTGATGGGCTTCGAGTTCGTCGAGTTCGCCTCGCCCACCCCCAACGTGCTGGAGCCGCTGTTCGAGCAGCTCGGCTTCACCCTGGTGGCCAAGCACCGCTCGAAGGACGTGCTGCTCTACCGCCAGGGCGGCATCAACTTCATCGTCAACCGCGAGCCCCGCAGCGTGGCCGGCTACTTTGCCGCCGAGCACGGGCCCAGTGCCTGCGGGCTGGCCTTCCGGGTGCGCGACTCGCACCACGCCTACTTCCGCGCGCTGGAGCTGGGCGCGCAGCCGGTGGACATCCCCGCCGGACCGATGGAGCTGAAGCTGCCGGCCATCAAGGGCATCGGCGGCGCGCCGCTGTACCTGATCGACCGCTTCGAGGACGGCGCCTCGATCTACGACATCGACTTCGAGTTCCTGCCCGAGTTTGCCGACCCAGCCAGCCGGCGCCCCAAGGGCCACGGTTTCCGGATGGTCGATCACCTGACGCACAACGTCTACCGCGGCCGCATGGCGTTCTGGGGTTCGTTCTACGAGCGCATCTTCGGCTTCCGCGAGATCCGCTACTTCAACATCCAGGGCGAGTACACCGGCCTGACCAGCCGGGCGATGACGGCGCCCGATGGCCTGATCCGCATCCCGCTGAACGAGGAGTCCGGCAAGGGCACCGGGCAGATCGAGGAGTTCCTGATGCAGTTCAACGGCGAAGGCATCCAGCACGTCGCGCTGCTCACCGACGACCTGCTGGCCAGCGTGGATGCGCTGCAGATGGCCGGCATCCCGCTGATGACCGCACCCAACGACGTGTACTACGAGATGCTGGCCGAGCGCCTGCCCGGCCACGGCGAGCCGGTCAGCGAGCTGCAGGCCCGCGGCATCCTGCTCGACGGCTCGACGGCGAACGGTGGAAAACGCCTGCTGCTGCAGATCTTCAGCCAGACGCTGCTCGGCCCGGTGTTCTTCGAGTTCATCCAGCGCAAGGCCGACGAGGGCTTCGGCGAAGGCAACTTCAAGGCGCTGTTCGAGAGCATGGAGCGCGACCAACTCCGCCGCGGCGTGATCTCGGGCGAATGAGCAGTCGCTAGCCTGCTCGCCGCCCCGGCTGCCACAGCCCGGTGGCCAGGGCGGTGCCCGTCAGCACGATGGCGCCGCCCACCGCCATGCGCAGCGTGAAGGCCTCGTCCAGCAGCAGCGCACCCCAGACGGTGGCGAACAGCGGCACCAGGTAGGTCACCGTCACCGCCCGGGCCGGGCCCACACGGGCCAGCAGGCGGAAGTACAGCAGGTAGGCCAGTGCGGTGCAGCCCACGCCGAGCGCCAGCGCGGCGCCCCAGGCCAGCGGGCCGGGCAGCTGAGCCGGCCACAGCCACCAGGCGAAGGGTGCCAGCACCAGCGCCGACGCCACCTGCGAGCCGGTGGCGTTGACCAGGGCCGGCACGCCGGTGACGTGGCGCCGCGCGTAGTTGGCCGCAAAGCCGTAGCTCACCGCGGCGGCCAGGCTGGCCAGCAGCGCCCAGCCACTGCCGCCGGGCTTGAAATCGGCCTTGTCGGCGGCCAGCACCGCCACACCGGCCAGTCCCAGCAGCAGGCCGACCAGGCGCACGACGGTGAGCCGCTCGCGCAGCCAGAGCGCTGCCACGATGGCGGTGAAGATCGGCGTCGTCGCGTTCAGGATCGCCGCCAGCCCGGCGGTGATCGACAGCGTTGCCCAGGCGATCAGCACGAAGGGCAGCGCCGAGTTGGTCACGCCCATCACCGTCATCACCGCGGCCCGCGACGTCAGCTCGCGCCCCTGCCCCTTGTAGATCAGCAGCGGCAGCAGGCAGGCACTGGCGATCGCCACGCGCAGCCACATCAGCGGCGCGGCACCAAAGGCCGGTGCCGCGTAGCGCATGAACAGGAAGGAGCCGCCCCACAGCGCGGCCAGCAGCAGCAGGTCGGTCAGGTCACGCGGCTTCAAGCGGCCACCCCCGCAGTAGCGTCCGCCCACAGCGCCGGCTGTCCGGCCTCGAAGGCCAGCAGCGCGCGCTTGCGGTCCAGCCCGCCGGCGTAGCCGGTCAGCGCGCCGTTGCGCCCCACCAGGCGGTGGCAGGGGATGATCAGGCTGATCGGGTTGAGCCCGGTGGCCGCGCCCACGGCCCGGAACGCGGTGGGCCGGCCCACCGCCTGCGCCACCTCGCCGTAGCTGCGGGTACGGCCCTGGCCGACCCGGGCGATCTCGTGCCAGACGGCGAGCTGGAAGGGCGTGCCGCGCGGCGCCAGCGGCAGGTCGAAGCCGGTGCGGCGGCCGGCGAACCAGGCTTCCAGCTGCCGCGCCGTCTCGCACAGCAGCGGGTGGGCATCGTCGCGCCCCCAATCGGGCTCGGGCCCGTCGAAATGTTTCTGGCCATCGAACCAGGCGCCGATCACACCCTCGGCGTCCGCGGCCAGCACCATCGGGCCGAGCGGCGTGGCGCAGCGGGTCCAGACAGTCGTTGCAGCGGTCATGTCACCTCCTTCCAGGCAATCCAGGGGGCAGCGCCTTCGGCCACCCGGCGCCACAGGTGCAGCGTGGCGTAGCCGCGCCAGGGCCGCCAGGCCTCGGCGAGCGCATCGGCGTGGCGGGCATCGCGGGCGTCCAGCGCCTTGATCAGCGCCACGTCGCCGCTGGGCCAGGCGTCGGGCCAGGCCAGCGCGCGCAGCGCAATGTACTGGGCCGTCCAGGGTCCGATGCCCGGCAGGGCCTTGAGACGTTCGATCGTCGCGCCCACGTCCGCCGCCGGCCCCAGGTCCAGCTGGTCGTCGGCCACCGAGCGCGCCAGCGCCTGAAGGGCCACGACGCGCTGGCGCACGATGCCCAGGCGACCCAGTTCGTCCGCGGAGGCGTCCGCCACGCGGGCCGCGGACGGGAAGACATGCGTCAGCCCCGGCAAGTTCGGCCGAATTGCGTGCACCGGCTCGCCCAGCGCCGCCACCAGCCGGCCCGCCAGCGTGTGCGCCGCCCGCACCGTCACCTGCTGGCCCAGCACCGCGCGCACCGCCATCTCGAAGCCATCAAAGCAGCCCGGCACACGCAGCCCGGGCGCATCGGCCGCCAGTGGGCCGAGCACCTGGGCCACCGCGGCGGGATCGGCACCCAGGTCGCACAGGCGCCGCACACCCGCCAGCACCGCCGGCAGGGCGGGCAGCAGGCCGGTGCTGACCTGCACCCGCAGCGCGTCACCGCGGGGTGCCAGGCTCACCGCCAGCCCGCCGCGCAGCTCCCGCCCAGAGCCATCCCGCAACGCGAGCGTGCGCCGATAGAGGCCTGTACCCGCCTCGGCACCCGGCGCCTCGACCCCCATCTCGACTGTCTCCACGCCGGGCACGCAGCGTGCCGCCAGAAAGGCCAGCAGCCGCGGCCAGTCGAAGGGCGGACGAAAGGCCAGTTCCACCGACAGGACCTCCTCCGCCCCACCGGAGGCCACCTCACGGCCGCGGCGCAGGTCACCCGGCGCCAGGCCATAGCGGGAGCGGAACAGCGCGTTCAGCCGCCGCAGGCTGCCGAAGCCCGCCGCCAGCGCCACCTCGGTGACCGGCAGCGCCGTGTCGGCCAACAGCCGCTTGGCCAGCAGCAGGCGCTGGGTCTGGGCGTAGGCCACCGGCGTGACGCCGAAGGCCTCACCGAAGACGCGCCGCAGGTGCCGGTCGCTGATGCCCAGCCGACGTGCCAGCCCCTCCAGGCCGGCCTCGTCCAGTTCGCCCGCCTCGATGCGCTGCGCCGCCGCCCAGGCCAGGCGCGAAGGCATGTCGATCGGCGCCAGCCCCGGTGCCAGCTCGGGCCGGCAACGCAGGCAGGGCCGGAAGCCGCCCGCCTCCGCCGCCGCCGCGTGGCTGAAGAAGCGGCAGTTCACCTCCCGGGGCAGCCGCACCCTGCACACCGGCCGGCAGTAGATGCCGGTGGAGGTGACGCCCACGAACAGCCGGCCATCGAAGCGGGCATCGTGACTGCACAGGGCGGCGTAGGGAGTGGAAGGCGGGTGCGGCTGGGACACGGCAGCGATTGTGGCGACACCCGCACAGCCGCGCTCGCCGTTTCCGGACCCGATGTCAGGTGGCGCTGAAGCCGCAACGCAGGCGCGCAGACTGCCTATGAAAAGGGTCACCAGGGCGCCCCAACGCGACGTGAACGGCTGGAAGAAGGCCGGCCTGCCCTGGAACCACTGGGGCGAACACAGCAAGGGCTGCCTCGCGCCCGAAGACGAAAAACCGTGACCCCTGCGGACCGCCTCTGCACCGAAGCGGGGCCCGCCTGCGCTTTGCCTCAGGATGCAGCAACCAACCCCGCACCGAGGCGGGGCGCGGTGTTGGCAGGAGCATCCTAGGGTTTTCCACAACCTTATCCCCCTGAAATGTGGAACGCCGATGACAGCGTGGTTTTCCACCGTGCGAAGTCGCACGCCAGGGGTTTTGTGCAGTGCAAAAACAACGCATCCGGCGTTGACAACCACCCCTTTCACCCCAGGCCGCCCCATGGCAGGGGCACCTGCCTCATCCTGGGGCACTCCAAGGCGGGATCAACGCTGGCGCGGGCTGGCGAGCAGCGTCCCGCGGCTTTCCACAGGTTTGTGCACGGCGGATGTGGAGCCATTCGGCCCGAGGACGGCCTCACGCAGCCATCCACAACGGCACAAAGTTATCCCCAGTGCTTGACAGGCAAGGCCGCTGCACAAGTCGGTGGACAAGTTCGTCAAGCAGGGGCCCTGCCGGCTTCCCGGTTACAGTGCGCACCCGCCGACCTCGGCCGCCCATCAAATGGGCGCCCCTCCCCCGTGCAATCCGGCATCGCCTACGCCGCCCTGGCCTACTTCCTCTGGGGCCTGTTCCCGCTGTACTTCCGCCTGCTCGCGGCGGTGGACCCGCTGGAGGTGCTGGCGCACCGCTTCGTCTGGTCGGTGGGCTTCCTGCTCCTGCTGCTGGCCGGGCTGCGCCGCTGGGCCTGGCTGCGGCCGGCGGTCACCGCGCCGCGGGTGCTGGGGCTGTTCGCGCTGTCGGCGCTGCTGCTGTCGGTCAACTGGTTCGTCTACATCTGGGCGATCAACCACGGCCGGGTGCTGGAGGCCAGCCTGGGCTACTTCATCACGCCGCTGGCCAACGTGCTGACCGGCCGGCTCGTGCTGGGCGAGCGGCTGCGCCCGGCGCAGTGGGCCGCCGTCGCGCTGGCCGCCGCCGGCGTGCTGTGGATGACCTGGCAGCTGGGCAGCCTGCCCTGGGTGTCGCTGGTGCTGGCCGCCAGCTTCGCCAGCTACGGCCTGGTGCGCAAGACCGCCCCGCTGGGCGCGCTGGAGGGACTGACGCTGGAGACGCTGCTGCTCGGCCCGCTGGCGCTGGCCGGCCTGCTCTGGGCCGCCGGCCAGGGGCTGGCGGCCTTCCCGGGCGCCGACCTGGACCTGAAGGCCCTGCTGATCGCCTCCGGGCCGGTCACCGCCGTGCCGCTGCTGCTCTTCGCTGCGGGAGCGCGGCGCATCCCGCTGAGCGTGCTGGGCATGCTGCAGTACATCGGCCCGACGATCCAGTGGCTGCTGGCGGTGTGGCTGTTCCATGAGCCCTTCGCCGGTGCGCGGCTGCAGGGCTTCGCGCTGATCTGGTGCGCTTGCGCGGTGTTCAGCGCCGAGCTGTGGTGGCGCAGCCGGCAACCCGTGCCGGCCGCGGCGGCGGGCGGGCCGGCCTGAGCGCTGCAGCCGTTCGATGGCGCTGGCACCCGCCGGACACACTTCGCTGCACTGCAACACACGACTGGCTTAAGCTCTGGGCATGTCTGCCCTGCCCCGCCGCGCCGCGCGTGCCCCCCGCGCCGCCATCCACCAGCTGAGATCCACCCTGCTGTCGGTGCGCGACCTGCTCGTCACCGGCGGGCCGGTGCTGTTGCTGGCGCTGGCCGCCATCGTGGCCGCCTACTGGCTGCTCGACCCCACCCCGCCGCGACGCATGCTGCTGGCCACCGGCCCCGAGCAGGGCGCCTACGCCGAGTTCGGCAAGCGCTACCGCGACACGCTGAAGAAGGACGGCATCGAGGTGCAGCTGCTGCCCAGCCGCGGCTCGCTGGAGAACCTGCGCCTGCTGCGCGAGGGCAAGGTGGACGCGGCCTTCGTGCAAGGTGGTGCCGAGGCCCTGCGCGGGCTGGACGAGGAAGAGGCGCCGGAGGGCCTGCTCAGCCTGGGCAGCCTGTTCCGCGAACCGGTGTGGGTGTTCTACCGCGAGGCCGCCGCGCAGGCGGCGCTGGGCCGCACCACGCTGGACAGCCTCTCGCAGCTGGCCGACTGGCGCTTGAACATCGGGCACGAGGGCAGCGGCGTCACCAACCTGATGCGCCGCCTGCTCGAAGCCAACGGCCTGGACACGCGCCGCATGCAGCTCGGCCGGCTGGAGCCGACACCCGCGGTGGTGGCGCTGCTGGAAGGCAGCATCGACGCGATGGCGCTGGTGTCGGCGCCCGAATCCCCGCTGGTGCGCATGCTGCTGATCACCCCCGGCATCCGCCTGCTCGACTTCGCCCAGGCCGAGGCCTACGCCCGCCGCGTGCCGCAGGTGCAGCCGATCAGCCTGCCGCGCGGCGTGGTCGACCTGGCGCAGGACCTGCCAGCGCAGGACGTGCGCCTGGTCGCACCCACCGCGACACTGGTCGTGCGCGAAGCCACCCACCCGGCGCTGCAGCAGCTGCTGGTGCAGGCCGCGCGGCGCATCCACAGCGAGGCCAACTGGTTCCAGCACAAGAACGAGTTCCCGCAGATGGGCGCGAGCGACTACGCCCTGGCGCCCGAGGCGCAGCGCTTCTACGAGTCGGGCGCGCCGCTGCTGCAGCGCTACCTGCCCTTCTGGGTGGCCAACCTGGTGGACCGGATGTGGGTGGTGCTGGTGTCGATCGCCGCGCTGCTGATCCCGCTGTCACGCATCGTGCCGCCGCTGTACACCTTCCGCATCCGCTCGCGCATCTTCCGCTGGTACGGCAGCCTGCGCGACATCGAGGAGCGCGCTGGCGCCCCCAACCGCAGCGCAGACGACACCGCCCAGCTGCTGGCGGAGCTGAATGACCTGGACGCCCGCGTCGAGCGCCTGCCGGTGCCGCTGTCGCACGCCGAGGAGCTCTACGCGCTGCGCGGCCACATCCGGCTGGTGCAGCGGCGCCTCGGCGGCAGCTGAAGGCGGGCCCTGATTCCATCAGGGCGGCGCCACCCGCTCAGCCCAGCCCGCAGCCCGTGGGCAGCGGCCACGAAACGGCTGGCCGGCCTGACTTCACCGCAGCACTCATGCCGGGCAGATCGACCTGCCCGGCACCCACCCGGGCTTCGAGTTCCGCCACGCTGACCAGGTAGGCGTCCAACCCGGCCAAGTCGTCCCGGTTCGGGATCAGCCAGGCGATCACCTGGACGGCACCGGCGGCATCGGTGGTCACCAGCACCTTCCAGAACCAGTCGGGCGTGCGGATGCCGTGCGAGGCGACGAAATGATCGTTGGCCACATCGTCGTACACCACGCCCCCCACCACCTGCACCGGTGCCAGGTCGCGATGGCACTCGGCGATCTCTTCCGTCTGCTGCCAGATGCCCTGGTTGAGCAGGGACCGCTGCGGCACGATGTTGGTCATGTGGAACGTGGCCGCCATCAGCTCATCCGTGGCGTCCATGTGGTTGGCCGTCACCAGGTGGCCCCGGTCCCAGCCGGGCTGCACGCTCCAGTAGCTTCCCGCGCTGAGCTGCTGGCCACAACCTGCCGGAAGAGCAGGGTCATTCAACGTGAACAGATCGGTGCGCGCAGCCTGCCCGGTGTCGGTGCCCAGCAGGTACTCGAATCGCAGAGTGGTATTCGCGGCGCAGTCGTAGCGCAAGCGGAAGCCACCGTGGTCCAGCGTCACGACGGTCGCGAGCTCGACCGGCGCAGCCGCCGGGTCGGCCCCGCTACCACCGCAACCGGTCAGTGCAAGGACCACACCCATTGACCACACGGGCACCTGCCGTCGCAGGCTAGCCACCCCGATGGTCAAGTATCTGGATACGCTCATGACTTCGACTCCCTGTTGATGGATCTCAGCCAGAAACTCTAAGGGCATGCACGCGACACCGGCCGGATGAGCACCGTTGCTTGTCAGAATTCGCGCTTCGCCGCCCACTCCTCCCGCGCCATGGACACCCGCACCGCCCCCATCCGCCAGCGCCTGACCGACCTGCGCCTCGTGATGCACCGCCACGGCGTGGCGGCGCTGCTCGTGCCTTCGGCCGATCCGCACCTGTCCGAGTACCTGCCCGAGCGCTGGCAGGGGCGGCAGCGCTTTTCCGGCTTCACGGGCTCGATGGGCACGCTGGTGGTCACGCCCGATGCGGCGCTGGTCTTTGCCGACAGCCGCTACTGGTCGCAGGCCGAGGCCGAGCTGGCCGGCACGGGCGCGGCGCTGGTGCGCATCCCCACGGCAGTGGCGACCCATCACATCGACTGGCTGGCCTCGCAGGTCGCACCGGGCGCCACGGTCGCGGCGGATGGCGCCGTGCTCGGCCTGGCCGCCGCCCAGCAGCTGCGTGACGCGCTGAGCGCCCGCGGCGTGGCGCTGCGCACCGACCTCGACCTGCTCGACGAGGCCTGGCCTGACCGCCCGGGACTGCCCGCAGCGCCGGTCTATGAGCACCTGCCGCCGCAGGCCGCAGTCGCCCGCCCGGCCAAGCTGGCGCAGTTGCGTGCCGCGATGGCCGAGCGCGGTGTCAGCCACCACCTGGTTTCGACGGTGGACGACATCGCCTGGATCACCAACCTGCGCGGCTCGGACGTCGAGTACAACCCCGTCTTCCTGGCCCACCTGCTGCTCGATGCCCAGGGCGGCACGCTGTTCGTCGGCGAGGGCAAGATCAGCGCCGACCTCGCCGCGCGCCTGCACGCCGACGGCCTGGTGCTCGCGCCCTACGCCCAGGCCCGCGCGGCCCTGGCGGCGTTGCCGGCGGGCGCGGTGCTGCTGCTCGACCCCCGGCGCGTCACACTCGGCCTGCGCCAGGCGGTGCCGGCGGGCGTGAAGGTGATCGAGGCGCTCAACCCCAGCGTGCCAGCCAAGAGCCGCAAGACGCCGACGGAAATCGCCTTCGTGCGCGAGGCGATGGCACTCGATGGGGCAGCGATGTGCCGTTTCTACGCCTGGCTGGAGACTGCGCTGGGGCACGCGGCGATCAGCGAGCTGACCATCGACGAGCGCCTGAGTGCCGAGCGCGCGAAGCAGCCCGGCTTCGTCTCGCTGAGCTTCTCCACCATCGCCGGCTTCAACGCCAACGGCGCGATGCCGCACTACCGCGCCCTGCCCGAGTCGCACGCGCAGATCTCCACGCCCGAGGGCCTGGTGGCCGAGGGCCTGCTGTTGATCGACTCCGGCGCGCAGTACCTGGGCGGCACCACCGACATCACGCGCGTCTGGCCGATCGGCACGCCCACGGCGGCCCAGAAGGCCGACTACACCCGCGTGCTGCGCGGCACCATTGCGCTCAGCCGCACGCGCTTCCCGGCGGGCACGCTGGCGCCTCACCTGGACGCCATTGCCCGTGCGCCGCTGTGGGAGGCCGGGCTGGACTACGGCCACGGCACCGGCCACGGGGTCGGCTACTTCCTGAACGTGCACGAGGGGCCGCAGACCATCGCCCGGGCCATCCCGGACCCGGCGATGGCGATGCAGCCCGGCATGATCACCTCGATCGAGCCCGGCCTGTACCGGCCCGGGCGCTGGGGCGTGCGCATCGAGAACCTGGTGCACAACGTCTCGGTCGGCTGCCCCGACGAATTCGGCGAGTACCTGGCCTTCGAGACGCTCACGCTCTGCCCGATCGACACCCGCTGCATCGAGCCCGCGCTGCTGCACGAGGACGAGCGGCAGTGGCTCAACGGCTATCACGCCGAGGTGCGCCGGCGCATCGCACCCCATGTGAACGGCGATGCCCTGGCCTGGCTGGAGCAGCGCACCCAGGCGATCTGAGGCGCCCCGTGCAACGCCCCTGAGCAACGTCCCCGACACAGCTCCTACACTTTCGGGCACGGGCCAGCAAGCAGGGCGCCACACCGTTGGCGGACGATGCACGGCCATTGACGAACCGAATGGAGAGAGTCCGTGCCCCTTGCCACTTCCCCCCTGTCGACCTGGCGGCGTGCGCTCTTGCGCCGCGCTGGCGGCGCCCTGCTGGCCGGCTGCGCGCTGCTGCTCGGCGCCTGCGGCACCGCCGATGAGTCCGGCAACGCCCACCTGCGGCTGCTCAACGCGAGCCCGGGCTATGCCTCGCTGGACCTGTACGTCGACAGCAGCGAGTCCAGCTCGGACGTGGCCACGGGCAGCGCGGGCGGCTACGTCAGCCTGGACACGGACAGCCACACCGTGGCCGTGCGGCGCAGTGGCACGGCCACCAACCTGGTGTCGACGGACCGCACGCTGGCCAAGGACACCGACTACACCCTGGTGGCCTATGGCTGGGAGGGCAGCCTGAAGACCGCCCTGCTGACCGACGACGAGGAGGCCCCCTCCAGCGGCGTGACCAAGGTGCGCGTGTTCAACACCGCCACCGATGCGGGCAGCCTGGACGTCTACCTGACCGATGCCGGCACGGTGCTGACCGACACCAGCCCGGTGGCCTCCAGCGTGGCGGCCTCGGGCATCAGCGACTATGTCGAGCTCAGCTCGGGCAGCAGTTGGCGGCTGCGCGTGACCGGGGCAGGCGACAGCACCGACGTGAGGCTGGACCTGTCCGGCCTGTCGCTGGGCAGCGCCCAGGTGGTCACGCTGCTGGTCACGCCCAGCGACGGCGGCGTGCTGGTGCATGCGCTGCTGGTGGCGCAGGGCGGCTCGACCACGGTGCTGACCAACACGCAGGCCCGCGTGCGCCTGGTCGCCGGCACGACCGACAAGGCCAGCCACAGCGCGGTGGTCGGCAGCAGCACGCTGACCAGCGCGACGGCCTCACCCTCGGTGGGCGCCTACGTACAGGTGAGCGCCGGCAGTGCGCAGGCCCTGGATGTGCGCGTGAACGGCAGCCGCCTGGCCACCACCACCCTGTCACTGGCAGCCGGCGCCGACGTGACCCTGCTGGTGCACGGCTCGTCCGCCGCACCGGCGCTGGCGGTGATCAGCGACAACAACCGCCTGCCCACGAGCAGTTCGCAGGCCAAGGTCCGGCTGGTCAACGGGGTCTACAACCTCGGCACCGGCCTCTCGCTGACGCTGGACTACCTCGATATCGCCAGCGGCATCACCGCCGGCGGCGCCTCCAGCTACGCGCTGGTCGCGGCCAGCACCGGCTCGTTGATGACCGCCGATGCCGGCAGCACGCAGCTGTGCAACAGCCGCCACTGGACCGACAGCCTCACGATCGCCGCCAAGAGCGTGCTGACGCTGTACGTGCTCGGCGACGCCAGCGTGCCGACTTGCGCGCTGAAGAAGGACCGCTGAGCGGCCCGCTCTTGCGCCCGCACCAGGCGGGCAAAGCTCAGAACGACGTCCAGCCGCCGCCCGCGGGCGGCTCGTCGCCTGGCTTGACCAGGCCGCCGAAGCCGCTGTCGGGCTGCCGCGAGCGCTCGCTCGCACTGCGGATCGCGGTGTGCGCGCCCCAGGCGGCCTGCTGGGTCTGCTGCAGCAGCTTGAAGGCGCCCAGCACCTTCTGCAGCCGCTCGGCCTGCAGGCGCAGGGACTCGGCCGAGGCGGCGCTCTGCTCGACCAGCGCCGTGTGGTTGCGCTGCATGCGGTCGAGCTGCTCCATCGACTCCGCGACGGCCGCTGCAGGGGCCTGCGACTCGGCCGCCCGGCGCACCTGCGTGACCAGCTCGGCCGCCTGCTGCACCGAGGTCAGCAGCGCATCCATGGTCTGGCTGGCGTCCTGTTGCAGCGCCGCGGTGAGGCCGCTGGCCGTGGGCGAGCTGCCACTGGCGGAGGCTCCGGCGGTGATCAGCGCCTTGATCTCGCGCGCCGCCTGGGTGGCCCGCTGGGCCAGGCTGCGCACGTCGGCCGCGGCTCCCGCGGTGGCGCTCGGCACGCGGGCCGCTCCCGGGATGGCGCCCGGCAGCACCGCCCCGCTGCGCGCCTCGCTGTGCGCGGCCTCGACCACCGCATTGAGCGCCAGCAGGTTGGTCTGGAAGGCGATGCTGTCGATCAGCGCGACGGTCTCGGCGATGCGCCGGCCGGTGGCGCCGATGTCCTCGATGTTGGCCACCACCTGCGAGACCACCAGGCCGCCGCGGGTGGCCGCGGCCACCGCGTCGCGCACCACCTCCTCGCGCGGGCGATCCGGCACGGCAGCCGGCGGCAGGTCACCGCTGGAGAGCGACGTCGGCAGGCCCGAGCCCACACCCGCCAGGGGTGGGGTTGCCGGATCGGCAGCCGCCGCGGCAACAGGCGAGGCCTTCGGGCGCGGCGCAGGGGCCATGGCCTCGCTGCCCGCCCGCGTCAGCGAGCCGGCCAGGCGGTCGAAGGCCGCGCCGTCACCCGTGGTCTCGGCAGCCCCACGGCGCGATGCCTGCAGCGTGCCCTGGATGCGGTCGGCACGCGGCTGCACCGGGTTCAACGGCACACCAGCACCGGCACGCGCCCCGCGACCTGGAGCGGAAGCCGGCGGCGTATCGGCAACCGCTGCCGCCGCGCTGCGCGGCACCGCCGCCGTCGTGGGCGCCTCGCTGGCGACGGTACGCAGGCCACGCTCCAGCAGCTCGCGCAGGCGTTGCACGGCCGACCAGGCCAGCACCGCCCCCAGCAGCAGGGCCGACAGGCTCCAGGCAAAGAACTGCAGCAGCTGGCGCTGGCGGGCTTCCTGGGCCTGCACCTGAGCAGCCTGGGCCTGCAGGTCCAGCTGGCGCAGCAGCTCGTCGGCCTGGCCCTGCCAACGGGCCTCGGCCAACTCGGCCCGGGTGGCCAGGGTGCGCAGCGCCTCCGGCTGGCGGCCGTCGCGGGACTGCTGCAGGGCCTCGGCGTAGAGCTGAACGGTCTGGCTGCGCGCGCTGCCCAGCTCGTCAAGCTGGTTGGCAAGCCAGGCGGGGGTGGCCTGGCCAGCGTGGCTGCGCAGGGCCAGCTCCAGTGCCGCCGTGCGGTCCCGGGCCTCGGCCAGGCGCAGCTGCAGCGCCGTGGCGGCGCCGCTGTCGGCCGGCAGCAGGGCCTGGCGCACCAGCAGGCTCGCCTGGCCGATCGCCACACGCAGCTCCTGCGCCTGGCGCATGCGCGCAGCGTCGAGCGACGCCTGCGCCTGCTGGCGGCTGCCCAGCGCATGCAGTTCGTACAGGCCCAGCCCAGCCACAAAGGCCAGCAGCAGGAGCAGCAACGCAAAGCCCCGGCCCAGGCGGGCCGGCTCGGACGGCACGGCGCGGGCAGAGGTGAACAGGCGGGTGGTCATCGGGGACGCGCTCCTGCGCAAACGGAATGCAACCGATTGTGTCGACTGTCGCCCAGTTGCCCAAGCCCGCGAACGCGCGACCCCTGGCAGGCGAAATCTGCAAGAGCGGCGCCCGCTGCTGCAGATCCAGCGCCCGGCGACCTGCCTCCGCCCTTTCCGACACCCCGCCCCGGTGGTCGCGTCAGGCGCCAGTGCGCAGCAGCTTGGCCTGCAGGGCCTCACGCAGGCTGTCGGCACTGTCCTGCAGGTGCGCACGCGCTTCGCTGGACAGCCCGGTGCGCTTGCCCGCGGCCTGCAGCCGGGCCAGCAGCTCCTGCGCCTGCACACGCACGAAGCTGCGTGCGTCAGCCCGCGTCAGGCCACGCGGGTTCAGCAGCAGCCCGGCGAGGCGGTTGACGTGCTCGCGCTGCAGCTCGCGGCGCGCAGCGACGATGTCGCCCTTGCCGCTGAGTTCGGCCCAGATCTCGCGGTCGAGCCGGCCGTAGAGCTCACCCAGGCGCAGGCTCTGCCCGGGGGCGCTGACCTTGGATTCCGCGTCCAGCAGGCGCTGGGCCAGGCCGTCGCTCATCAGCTGCGCCAGCAGGGCGCGCTGCAGCTCGATGAGGACCTGTTGCGGTACGAAGTCGGTACCCACCGAACCGGCCCCCTCCTCCAGTGCGTCGCGGCGCTCCAGAAAGTCGGGCGCGAGGCGGCGCTGCAGCGCCGGCGACAGGCTCAGGCCGTCGGCCGCGAAGACGCCGCGCGCCAGCAGGTCCAGCGCGGCGCGCTGGCGCTCGGCCGGCACCGGCTGCAGCGGGTCGCGCCCGGTGCCCGGGGCGTCGCGCAGTGTGCGCAGGCCGCCGATCTGGCGGGCCAGCACGCCAGCAGAGCGGCCCACATCGCGCAGCGCATAGCTCACCACCCGGCGCAGCACGCCATAGTCGCGCTCGCTGGCCAGCGAGCGCTGCTCCAGCCGCGCCAACAGGTCCCGCACGATCTCCAGCCGCTTGGCGGCGTAGGCCACCGGGTCGTCGCCCAGGTCGAAGTGCAGCGCCTCGGGGTCGATGCCGAGGTAGTTGTCCTCGTCGGTGCCGTAGGCCAGTTCGGGCTCGGCACTGCGCGCGGCGATGCGCGCCAGCTCGGCGGCCTCCTGGGCCGGCGCGATCGGCCGGTAGGCGTACTCGATGGCCCAGTAGTCGTAGGGACCCAGCGTGGTCTGGAAGGGCGCCGCCTCGCGTTCGCCCGGGCGGGCGAGGTTGATCGGCGCGTACTCCATCACCGAGCCGGTGAGCGCGTGGGACTTGCCGAACTCGGGGTCGGCGATCTGCCGCTCGCCATAGACACGCGAGGCGCGGAAGTTGTGCCGCAGGCCCAGGGTGTGGCCCACCTCGTGCATCGTCACGTCCTTCATGTAGGCCATCACGAAGGCCTGCGCCTCGGGGCCGGCCGGGTCCAGTCCGTCGCGCAGCTGCAGCAGGTCCAGGGCGTAGCCCAGCTCCTCGGCGGCCAGGTCGGCGTGCTGGCAGGCCTCGCCCGCCGCGTGGGCATGCGCTGAAGCCGGTTCACGGGCCGCGGCCTCGCGCCGGGCGTCGGCGGCCTGCAGCAGCGGCAGCCAGTCCGCCGCCGTTCGAGTCAGCAGCTGGCTGCGGATGTTGCGCAGGGCGCGCGAGGACAGGCTCTCAAAGGCGATGTCCGCATCCAGGATCTCGCCGCTGCGCGGGTCGACGTGGCTGGGGCCGATCGCGCCGAAGCTCGGCGAGGCGTTGACCATCCAGCGCACCGAGGCGGTGCCGGTGTCGAGCGTGTCGAAGTTGGCCTCGTCGAGCTGCTGGCGCACCACGATGGCGTTCTTGAAGCCGACCGCCTCGAAGGCCTTGTTCCATTCCAGGATGCCGGCGCGCATCGCGTCGCGGTACTTCAGCGGCACGTTGCGGTCGATCCAGTAGGTGATGGGCTTGACCGGCTCGGACAACGCGGCCGCCGGGTCCTTCTTCTCCAGCCGCCAGCGCGTGATGTGGCGCAGACGCGGGCTGCGCAGCAGGTCGTCGCTGAAGTCGCTGGTGGTGGCGACGAAGTGGCCGATGCGGCCGTCCGCCGCGCGCGCCGCCATCGGCTGGTCGGGCAGGCGCGTGAGCGAGTAGTTCACCCGCACGAACAGGCTGCGCGCATCCGGCAGCGTCAGCGGCGTGGTCGGCAGCGGCGCGCCCGCAGGCGTGCCCGGCTGTGGCACCGCAATCGTCGCCGTGGCGTAGTGGCTCAGCACCTCCAGCACCACCTCATCGCGCTTGCCGCGCACGGTGGTGATGGCCGTGTTGCGCCCATCCAGCGCGTAGCCCTGGCGGTACTTCTGCTGCAGCGCCATGCCCAGTCCGAGAAGGTCGCCCTGGAACAGCGCGTTGGCCTCCACCAGCACGGTCCGGCGCTCCGGGTGCGCCAGGCTGGCGACCGGTGCGCTGGCCAGCAGGCTGGGCGAGAAGCCGGCGCTCACCGCGCGGGCCTCGGGCGTGCCGGGCCGAGCGATGAAGTCGGTGTTGCGCGCGATCAGCTGCACCTGGTTGTGGATGCGGCGAAACTCCACCAGCTGCGGCCCGCCGTAGACGCCCCAGCGGCTGGCCATCAGGCCACCGAGCACGCTGCCCTCGCCGATGCCGCTGGCGATCTTGGGCGACAGGAACAGCGGCACGCCGAAGTCCTGCTCGCTCAGCTCGATCCAGAACTTCTCGTCCTTCTGCCAGACGCCCAGCAGGCCGTCGATCTTCTTCGCGTCCTTGGTCAGCACCGCGAAGGCGGGTGGCTGGCCCGGCGCGGGCGCCGCCGCAGGGGCACCAGGTGCGGTAGCTGGCCTGGCACTGCCGTTGCCGGCCTGGGCCACGGCAGCGGGCTTGCCGGCCGGGGCCGACGCCGCCGCGCCAGGCGCTGCCGCCGGGCTGGCCGAGGCCTCCACGCCGCCACCGGGCACCGTGGCGCAGGCACTCAGCAAGGCGGCCAGGGTCAGAACGGCTGCGACGGCAGGGCGCAGGCGGGCAGGCGGGTGGGCGGTGGACATGGCGGGCATCGAGGACATCGCAGACAGGGACATGGGGCGGAACCTCGCGGAGGAGCAGCGGAAGGAAACAGTAACGGAGGAAGGCTGGGACGGGGAGGCCAGCACCGGCCACGCATCAGGCGCGAAAACGCGACGTGATCGGGTAGCGCCAATCGCGCCCGAAGGCACGGTGCGTGATGCGGATGCCCACCGGCGCCTGGCGGCGCTTGTACTCGTTGAGCTTGATCAGCCGGGTGACGCGCTCGACATCGGCCGGGGCAAACCCGGCGACGACGATCTCCTCGATGCTGCGGTCCTGCTCCATGTACATCGACAGGATGGCGTCCAACACCTCGTAGGGCGGCAGGCTGTCCTGGTCGCACTGGTCGGGGCGCAGCTCGGCCGAGGGCGGCCGGGTGATGATGCGCTCGGGGATGACCGGCGCCTGGCCCGCGGCCACCGCCTGCGCATTGCGCCAGTTGGCCAGGCGCCAGACCAGGGTCTTGGCCACGTCCTTGATGACCGCGAAGCCACCGGCCATGTCGCCGTAGAGCGTGCAGTAGCCGGTGGCCATCTCGCTCTTGTTGCCGGTGGTCAGCACGATGGCGCCGAACTTGTTGGACAGCGCCATCAGCAACGTGCCGCGGATGCGCGCCTGGATGTTCTCCTCGGTGGCGTCCTCGGCCCGGCCGGCGAAGTCCGCGGCCAGCGTGGCGCGGAAGTCGTCGAACATCGGCACGATGCTCATCTCGTCGTAGCGCACGCCCAGGCGCTGCGCCATCTCGCGCGCATCGACCCAGGAGATCTCGGCCGTGTAGGGGCTGGGCATCATCACGCAGCGCACCTTGTCGGCGCCCAGCGCGTCGACCGCGATGGCCAGCACCAGCGCCGAATCCACCCCACCGGACAGGCCGATGATGGCGCCCGGGAAGCCGTTCTTGCCCAGGTAGTCCCGCACGCCGGTGACCAGCGCGGCCCAGGCCTGCGCCTCCTGCGAGGGGTGCGGCAGCAGCTCGCCGGCCACATCGACGCCGCTCGCCGTGGGCTGCAACTCGATGATGGCCTCGGTCTCGGCAAAGGTGACTGCACGCGTGCGCACCTCGCCGGTGGCATCGACGGCAAAGGAGGCGCCGTCGAAGACGATCTCATCCTGGCCGCCGACCAGGTGCGAATACAGCAGCGGCAGGCCGAGGTGGCGGGCGCGCTCGGCCATGCGCTGCTCGCGCTCCACCGCCTTGCCGAGGTGAAAGGGCGAGGCGTTCAGCACCAGCAGCACCTGCGCGCCGGCCGCCTTGGCGGCATCGCCAGGCTCGTCGAACCAGGCGTCCTCACAGATGTTGAGGCCAAAGCGCAGGCCGCCGGCCTCGAAGACCAGCGGGCCGAACGAGGCGCCGACCGACGCATCGCGGCCGGAGACGAAGTAGCGCCGCTCGTCGAAGACCTGGTAGTTCGGCAGCTCGCGCTTGGCGTAGGTGCCGATCACGCGGCCGCCACCGAGCAGGGAGGCGGCATTCACGCACGCCGGCACGGACCAGGAGCGCGTGCGAACATCGCCCGGGGGTATCGACCCGGGCAGCGCCTGTGGATGCCCGACGACGAGCTGGAAGCCAGACAGATCGGCCAGCTGCGCGGCACAGTCCGCGAGTGTGCGCTCACAGGCCGCCAGGAAGGCCGGGCGCAGCAGCAGGTCCTCGGGCGGATAGCCGGTCAGCGCCAGTTCGGGCGCGACCGCCAGGCAGGCGCCCTGTGCATGGGCACGCCGGGCCGCGTCGATCAGCCGGCGGGCGTTGCCGGCCAGGTCGCCGACGGTGGGATTGATTTGCAGCAGGGCCACCCGCACGGGGTTTGCGAAGGACATGGGCAGGATGGATCGCAACGGATTCAACAGGGCGCCGGCCACAACCGGCGGGGTGGGCACGGATGGTACCTGCGAGGCCGCAGCGCTGCCCGCTGCCGCCTTGCCCTGGCGTGTGCGGCTGCACGACCGCCCGGACACGCTCGACCCCATCGCCTGGGATGCGCTGCTGGACGCGAGCCCCGAGCCCACGCCCTTCCTGCGGCACGCCTGGCTGGCCGCGCTGCACCGCTCCGGCAGCGCCTGCGCCGACACCGGCTGGCAGCCCCTCTTCCTGACCATCGAGGCCGCCGATGGCCGGCTGGTCGCGGCCACCGCGCTGTACCTGAAGGCGCACTCCTACGGCGAGTACGTGTTCGACTGGGCCTGGGCCGACGCCTACCAGCGCCACGGCCTGGCCTACTACCCCAAGCTGCTTGGCGCAGTGCCCTTCACGCCGGTGCCGGGCAGCCGCCTGCTGGCGCGCGATGAGTCCGGCCGCCAGGCCTTGCTGGAGGCGATCGGCGAGCTGATGCGTGAGCGGTCACTCTCATCGGCACACCTGCTGTTCCTGGCCGAGGCCGATCGCGCCAGCGCGGAGGCGGCGGGCTGGCTGCTGCGCCGCACGGTGCAGTTCCACTGGTCGAACCGCCAGGTCGACGACCCGGCCGCGGCGCCCTACCGCGACGTCGACGACTTCCTGGCGAGCCTGCAGCGCGTCAAGCGCAAGAAGATCGCCCAGGAACGCCGCTACGTGCGCGAGGCCGGCGTGACCTTCCACGTCCGGCGTGGCGCGCAGATCACCGAGGCCGACTGGGACTTCTTTCACCACTGCTACGGTCTGACCTACCGCGCTCACCGCAGCACGCCCTATCTGACAAGGGCGTTCTTCCGCCTCAGCGCCCGCGACCTGGGCGAGCACTGGCTGATGTTCATTGCCGAGCGGGACGGGCAACCGATCGCCGCGTCGCTGCTGGCCATCGACGCCGAGCGCCAGGTGGCCTGGGGCCGCTACTGGGGCGCGGTGGCGTCGGTGAACTGCCTGCATTTCGAGGCCTGCTACTACCAGCCGCTGCAGTGGTGCATCGAGCAGGGCTGGCGGCGCTTCGAGGGGGGCGCGCAGGGCGAGCACAAGATGGCGCGCGGCCTGCTGCCGGTGACCACCTGGTCGGCGCACCGGCTGGCGCACCCGGCTTTCAACGATGCGGTGGCGCGTTTCCTCGACCGCGAAGGCGAGGGCATCGCGGCCTACGTCGATGAGCTGAACGAGCACACGCCCTTCCGGCCCACCTGACCCGCCCGCCAAGAAATGGAAAAGGGCTGCCGCAGCAGCCCCTTGACCGTGAGACCGGGCCGGGCAGCCCGCCCGGCCTCTGGCATCACTGCTTGTTCTTGTCGGCCAGGTAGGCCGCCATGCCGTCGACGACTTCCTTCTTGGCGGCTTCCGGGCCTTCCCAGCCCGTGACCTTGACCCACTTGCCCGGCTCCAGGTCCTTGTAGTGCTCGAAGAAGTGCTGGATGCTCTTCAGGCGCATCGGGTTCATGTCCTCGGGCTTGTTCCAGGAGCTGTACAGCGGCAGGATCTTCTGGATGGGCACCGCGATCAGCTTGTTGTCGCCGCCGGCCTCGTCGTCCATGCGCAGCATGCCGATCGGGCGGCAGGTCACCACCACGCCGGGGATCAGCGGCACCGGGGTGATCACGAGCACGTCCACCGGGTCGCCATCGGCGGCCAGCGTGTCGGGCACGTAGCCGTAGTTGGTCGGGTAGTGCATCGCGGTGGACATGAAGCGGTCCACGAACAGCGCGCCCGACTCATGGTCGACCTCGTACTTGATCGGATCGCCGTTCATCGGGATCTCGATGATGACGTTGAACTCGTCCGGGGCTTTGGCGCCGGGGGTGACGTTGTGCAGGCTCATGCGTTGCTCGCTTGCTGTAGTTCGACAGAGGGGGCTTGAGACGGGTCAAGGACTGCGCGGGATTCTACGGGGCGGCCTTGCTTCTGCCTTGCTGGCGCGCTCCACTGGCACCCGCACACCAGACGGTACAGCTCGTTACACAGGGTTGCCCCGTGATTGTGTTCACACAATCCATCGCCTAGCATGGGTTCAGCGACCCCGCTGGGCGGCTATGGGTGACTGTGGTCGCGCCGACCGAAAACGCGGCGGCGCGTCGGAGAGTGAAGTTCCAAGTTCCGTGTTTGGGCTTTTGCTAGAGGAAGGAGACCCCTCATGTCCACGTCTACAGCGCTCTGGGTAGCGCTGCTCTGCGGCCTCGCGGCCGTGCTCTACGGCTTCGTGTCGCGAAGCTGGATCCTGAAACAGGATGCCGGCAACGCGCGAATGCAGGAGATCGCCGGCGCGATCCAGCAGGGCGCCGCGGCCTACCTGGCGCGCCAGTACAAGACCATCGGCATCGTCGGCGTGGTGCTGGCGGTGCTGATCTTCTTGTTCCTGGACGGCAAGACCGCCGCGGGCTTCGTGCTCGGCGCGGTGCTGTCGGGGGCCTGCGGCTTCATCGGCATGAACGTGTCGGTGCGGGCCAATGTGCGCACCGCGCAGGCCGCCACCAAGGGCATCGGTCCGGCGCTGGACGTGGCCTTCCGCGGCGGCGCCATCACCGGCATGCTGGTGGTGGGCCTGGGCCTGCTGGGCGTGGGTGCCTTCTTCATGTTCATCGGTGGCGTGGCCTCGCCCGATGCCGCCACGCTCAAGCCGCTGCTCGGCCTGGCGTTCGGCTCGTCGCTGATCTCCATCTTCGCGCGTCTGGGCGGCGGCATCTTCACCAAGGGTGCGGACGTCGGTGCCGACCTGGTGGGCAAGGTGGAAGCCGGCATCCCCGAGGATGACCCGCGCAACCCGGCGGTGATCGCCGACAACGTGGGCGACAACGTCGGCGACTGCGCCGGCATGGCGGCCGACCTGTTCGAGACCTACGCCGTCACGCTGATCGCCACCATGGCGCTGGGCGCGCTGGTGGTGGTGTCCGCGCCGGGCGCTGCGGTGGTGTACCCGCTGCTGCTGGGCGGCGTGTCGATCATCGCGTCGATCATCGGCTGCAGCTTCGTCAAGGCCAGCCCCGGCATGAAGAACGTGATGCCGGCCCTGTACAAGGGCCTGGCGATCGCGGGCGTGCTCTCGCTGGCGGCCTTCTACTTCGTGACCACCGCGCTGTTCCCCGAGCCGCTGAAGCTCACCGGCGGTGCCACCGCCAGCGCCATGGCGCTGTGGGCCTCCTGCGCCGTGGGCCTCGTGCTCACCGCCGCGCTGGTGTGGATCACCGAGTTCTACACCGGCACGCAGTACTCGCCAGTGCAGCACATCGCACAGGCCTCCACCACCGGGCACGGCACCAACATCATCGCCGGCTTGGGCGTGTCGATGCGTTCCACCGCCTGGCCGGTGATCTTCGTCTGCCTGGCCATCATGGCCTCGTACGGCTTGGCCGGCCTGTACGGCATCGCGATCGCAGCCACCTCCATGCTGAGCATGGCCGGCATCGTCGTCGCGCTGGACGCCTACGGCCCGATCACCGACAACGCCGGCGGTATCGCCGAGATGTCCGAGCTGCCCGCCAGCGTGCGCGACATCACCGACCCGCTGGACGCGGTGGGCAACACCACCAAGGCGGTGACCAAGGGTTACGCCATCGGCTCAGCCGGCCTGGCGGCACTGGTGCTGTTTGCCGACTACACGCACTCGCTCGAAGGGCGGGGCATGAGCGTCAGCTTCGACCTCAGCGACCCGAAGGTGATCGTCGGCCTGTTCATCGGCGGCCTGATCCCCTACCTGTTCGGTGCCATGGCGATGGAGGCCGTGGGCCGCGCCGCCGGCTCGGTGGTGGTGGAAGTGCGCCGCCAGTTCAAGGAGATCAAGGGCATCATGGAAGGCACCGCCAAGCCGGAATACGGCAAGGCGGTCGACATGCTGACCACCGCGGCGATCAAGGAAATGGTCGTGCCGTCCCTGCTGCCGGTGGTCGTGCCGGTGCTGGTGGGCCTGCTGCTCGGACCGGCCGCGCTCGGCGGCCTGCTGATGGGCACGATCGTGACCGGCCTGTTCGTCGCGATCTCCATGTGCACCGGCGGCGGTGCCTGGGACAACGCCAAGAAGTACATCGAAGACGGCCACCACGGCGGCAAGGGCAGCGAAGCCCACAAGGCCGCAGTGACCGGTGACACGGTGGGCGACCCCTACAAGGACACCGCCGGCCCGGCCGTCAACCCGCTGATCAAGATCATCAACATCGTCGCGCTGCTGATCGTGCCGCTGCTGCCGGTGGGCGCCGCCAAGGCACCGGCCGCGGCTGTCCACGCTCCGGTGGCGGTCTCCGCACCCGCGGCGGCCGACACTGGCGCCTCGATCAAGGTCGAGAACGGCGTGGTGAAGTTCTACTTCGCCTCCGGCTCGGCGGCCGTCGCCGACGGCGCGGCCACCGCGCTGGCCGAGGTGGTCAAGGGCGTGGCAGACGGCAAGAAGGCCGTGGTCAGTGGCTACACCGATGCCAGTGGCGACCCGGCCAAGAACGAGGAACTCGCCAAGCAGCGCGCCTTTGCGGTGCGCGACGCCCTCAAGGCCGCTGGCGTGGCCGAAGACAAGGTCGAGCTGAAGAAGCCCGAGCAGCTGACCGGCAGCGGCGATGCCGCCCAGGCCCGCCGCGTCGAGGTGGCCGTGCAGTGAGCCTGGCCCCGGCCCGTGGCTGAACGCGAACCGCCGGCTTGCCGGCGGTTTTTCGTTGTAGCCCCTGCCCGGCTGCCCCGGGCCCTGCCGGACCGCAGGTCGATGTGCTCAAAACGCCCGGCCGAACCACGCAGTTCCACCCTTCAGCGCGCGTCCATCTGGCTAGAGTGCCTGGTCAAGAGCACACAGGGCGACTCAGATGCTGACGCGCAACATCGATCAAGAACTCGACCAGGCCCTCACCGCGGGGCCGGCCGGCACCATCACCATCCCGCCCTGCCCGGACCTGCTGACCCGGCTGCAGTCGGTGATGCGCGAGGCCGACCCCGACTGGGACGTGGTCTGCTCGATCGCCAGCAGCGACGTCGCGATGGCGGCCTCCCTGGTCCGGGCCGCCAACAGCCCGGTCTATGCCCGCCGCTCCCCGGTCAGCAGCGTCAACCAGGCCATGTCGCTGCTCGGGCTGAAAGCCACCTCGACACTGCTGACGCAGTTCCTCACCGTCCGCGCGCTGCCGGTCAACCACCCGGCGCTGCAGAACTTCTGGCAGGGTTCCAGCCGCCGTGCGCTGGTGATGGGCTACGTCGCCCGGCAGCTCTACGGCACACCGCCGGATCTGGCGCACACCTTCGGCCTGTTCTGCGACGTGGGCATCCCCGTGCTCCTGCAGGGCCTGCGTGGCTATGGCGGCACCCTCGCCGAGGCCCAGGCCCGCCGCGACCGCAGCTTCACCGGCACCGAACAGGCCAACCACCGCACCGACCACACCATCGTCGGTGCCCTGGTGGCCCGCGCCTGGCGCCTGCCCGAGCCGCTCAAGCTGGCCATCCGGCTGCACCATGAGGTGGAGGCGCTGACCGACACGCAGATCGACCCCGGCGTGCGCAACCTGCTGGCGGCGGTGGTCGTGGCCGACCACCTCGTCGCGCAACACGAGGGCCAGCCCGACGGCCAGGAATGGCAGCAGCGCGGCGACGCCTGCCTGGCCCATCTGCAGATCCGCGAGGACGAGCTCACGCTATGGCTGGACGACCTGAACCCGGCGCTCCATCACGTGCGCTGACGCCAACACCCCACACCGATGCGGGGGGCGTCGGTCCGTGGATTGTCCCGTTTCGGAGCAAAAACCACCGCGGATCCCCGGTACAACGACCGAAATCGCCCCCGGCGTCGGTGCAGGCCCCACTTGATCCTGCACAAGTCACATTGCATCCTCTCATTGGTGAAGGCCTTGCGCTTACAATGCTGCACTGCAACATCGTTGCTGGCTTCGGCATCCCAGCGTCCGACGCCCACCCCCTGCCCGAGGATCCGTGATGCTCTACCAGCTCTATGAAACCCAGCGCGCGATGCTGAGCCCGTTCGCGGAGTTCGCCAGCGCGTCGTCGAAGCTGTACAGCCACCCGCTGTCGCCCTTTGCCCACGCGGTCGGCTCGCAGCGCATGGCCGCCGGCTTCGACCTGCTGCACCGCCTGACCAAGGAATACGAGAAGCCGCCCTTCGGCATCACCGCTGCCAATGTGGGTGGGGTCGAGGTCGCAGTGCAGGAACAGGTGGTGCAGGCGCGCCCCTTCTGCCGCCTGCTGCGCTTCAAGCGCTACACCGACAACGCGCAGGCGCTGGAGAGGATGCGCTCGCAGCCCGCGGTGCTGGTCGTCGCCCCGCTGTCGGGCCACCACGCCACGCTGCTGCGCGACACCGTGCGCACCCTGCTGCAGGACCACAAGGTCTACATCACCGACTGGGTCGACGCCCGCATGGTGCCGATGACCGATGGCGCCTTCCACCTGCATGACTACGTGCACTACGTGCAGGACTTCCTGCGCCTGATCGGCCCGGACGTCAACGTCATCTCGGTGTGCCAACCCACCGTGCCGGTGCTCGCTGCCGTGTCGCTGATGGCCAGCAATGGCGAGCCGACGCCGAAGGCCATGGTGATGATGGGCGGCCCGATCGACGCCCGCAAGAGCCCGACCGCGGTGAACGACCTGGCGATCAACCGTTCGCACGAGTGGTTCGAGAACAACGTGATCTACCGCGTGCCGCCCAACTTCCCGGGCGCCGGCCGGCGCGTCTACCCCGGCTTCATGCAGTACACCGGCTTCGTCGCGATGAACCCGGACCGCCACGTCAACTCGCACTGGGACTACTTCCTGGACCTGGTGCGCGGTGACGAGGAAAGCGCCGACGCCCACCGCACCTTCTACGACGAGTACAACGCCGTGCTGGACATGCCGGCCGAGTACTACCTGGAAACCATCAAGACGGTGTTCCAGGACTTCGCCCTGGTCTACGGCACCTGGAACGTCAGCGGCCAGCTGGTACGCCCGCAGGACATCCGGAGCACCGCGCTGATGACGGTCGAGGGCGAGCTCGACGACATCGCTGGCATCGGCCAGACCCAGGCCGCACAGGGCCTGTGCGCCGGCATCCCCGCCGAGCGCAAGCGCCACTACACGGTGCAGGGCGCGGGCCACTACGGCATCTTCTCGGGCCGTCGCTGGCGCGAGATGGCCTACCCGGAAGTGCGCGACTTCATCGCCAGCCACCAGGGCTGATCCCCGCCGCATCAGCGGTTGGGACGCCTGCGAGGCCGCCTTCGGGCGGCCTTTGTCGTTTCTGGATGCGACTGCCATCGCCACCTTGACAGGCAGCAGCGCCAGCTCGTACGCTTGTCGTTCGATTAGCGAATCAATGTTCGCATATAGAACATTTATTCGCACTGGCCTCCCACTGCCGCCCCACCCCCTCGCTCCATCGCCCCATGATCGACAAGACCGTTGCCAGTGCCGAACAAGCCTTGGCGGATGTTCCGGACGGTGCCACCGTCATGATCGGCGGCTTCGGCACGGCCGGTCTGCCCAATGCCCTGACCGACGCCCTGATCGACACCGGCGCGCGCAACCTGGTCATCGTCAACAACAACGCGGGCAACGGCGACACCGGCCTGGCCCGGCTGATCGCGCTGAAGCGGGTGCGCAAAATCATCTGCTCGTTCCCGCGCCAGGCGGACAGCCACCACTTCGACGCGGCCTACCGCGCCGGCGACATCGAGCTGGAGCTGGTGCCGCAGGGCAACCTGGCCGAGCGCATCCGCGCCGCAGGGGCCGGCATCGGCGGCTTCTTCACGCCGACCGGCTACGGCACCGAACTGGCCCGGGGCAAGGAAGTGCGTGAGATCGGCGGCCGGATGTACGTGCTGGAGCACCCGATCCACGCCGACTTCGCCCTGGTGAAGGCCGAGCGCGGGGACCGCTGGGGCAACCTCACCTACCGCATGACGGCGCGCAACTTCGGGCCAGTGATGGCGATGGCGGCCAGGACCACGGTCGCGACGGTGCACGAGATCGTCCCGGTGGGCCTGCTGGATCCGGAGGCGGTGGTGACCCCTGGGGTCTTCGTGCAGCGTGTGGTTCAGATCGAGCGGGCGGCCACCACGGCCGGCGGCTTCAAGCAGTGAGGGGAGCGATCACGATGGACATTCAAGCCACCCTGGCACGCGTCAAGCGCTGGAGCCGAGACGAACTGGCCGCACGCGTGGCGGCCGACATCCCCGACGGAGCGGTCGTCAACCTCGGCATCGGCCTGCCCACCGCGGTCGCCAACCACTTTGGTGCCGGCAAGGAGGTGATGCTGCACTCGGAGAATGGCGTCATCGGCATGGGGCCCGCACCCACCCCCGGACAGGAAGACTTCGACCTCATCAACGCCGGCAAGCAGCCGGTCACCCTGCTTCCCGGCGGTTGCTTCTTCCACCACGCCGACAGCTTCGCCATGATGCGAGGCGGTCACCTGGACGTGTGTGTGCTCGGCGCCTTCCAGGTCGCCGTCACCGGTGACCTGGCCAACTGGCACACCGGGGCACCCGATGCCATCCCCGCCGTCGGCGGTGCGATGGACCTGGCCATTGGCGCCAAGCAGACTTGGGTGATGATGGACTACCTCACCAAGGACGGTCGCGCCAAGCTGGTGGAGGCCTGCAGCTACCCCTTGACCGGCCTGGGCTGCGTCAGCCGCCTGTACACCGATCTGGCCGTCATCGACCTGGCGCAGGGCCAGGCACGGGTGGTCGCGCTGGCCGAAGGCCTGTCACTGGCTGACCTCCAGGCCATGACACCGGGCGTCACCTTGCTGCCGAAGGCGTGAGGCATGCACTCCAATGGCCCACAGCAGCGCAGCGGCGCAGCGGCGCAAAGCTGTGAAAACCCCGGGTGCGCCAAAGGCACATGGTTACAAAAACGCATCCCATGGATCAAATCCGCCAGACGATCGACCGCAACTCCACGGTGCGCTTGTACAGCCAGATCAAGCAGATCCTGGTTGGCGAGCTGCGCAACGCCAATGGCTCGGATGCCCCGGTCCTCACCGAGGCAGGCCTGATCAAGCGGTTCCACGTCAGCCGTGCGCCGGTGCGCCAGGCCTTGGCGGAGCTGGTCGAAAGTGGCTACGTCGTTCGCCACCGGGCGAAGGGCACCTTCCCGGTGCAGGGCCTGAACGTGCATCTGCCGCCGGCCATGGAGTTGGGGGGGGGTTGACCCGTTACCTCACCGAGCGGGCCTGCAGCCGAGCTCGCGCGTCACCGCGCTGGAGCGTGCCGAGGCGCCCGAGGAGTTGCAGAAGGCGCTCGGCCAGGAGGCACAGAAAGAGTTGCTGCACATCCAGCGCATCATCTCCGTCAAGGGGCTGCCTCTGGTGTGGACGCAAACCTACCTGTGTCGACCGCGCCGAGGTGTTCGACACCCTGGCGGCCAAGCTCAGCGAGTTCAAGACGGCGGGCGCAGGCACCATCGTCGACGCCACTGGCATGTTCGAGGGCCGCGACCTGCGCGGTCAACGAAGGCATGGTGGTGCCGCGCCTGGACCGCCGTGACGCGGTGGCCAAGGGCTGGCCGATGCTCGTCGCAGCCCGGGGCGCCCGGGTGGCCATCGACCACATCGGCAGCGCCAACCCGGCCGACTTCAACGACGCCGAGCGCGTGGCGCTGATCGTCGCGCTGATCGACGCCGACCACGCCGGCCACGCCGACCGGATCCTGCTGTCGGCCAGCGCCACCGGCGTGGCCTTCGGCGTGCCAGGCAACGACCTGCCCTACCGCCAGGTGCTGACCCACTTCGTGCTCCAGCTGCGGGCCGCGGGCGTGAGCCAGGCCCAGATCGAACAAATGCTGATCACCAACGCGGCCCAACTGCTCAGCATCGGTGGAGAACAAGCATGACGCGTGTGACACGGTGCTGGGCACCATCTCGGCCGCCGAACTCGGCTTCATCGCCATCGACCAGTACCTGGGCGCGGGCGTGGACACGACGGTCGCGTCCATCGGCAACGTCGTCGCGCTGTTCGGTCGATACCCCGAGCAACTCGAGGTCGATGCCCTGCGCTGCGAGGGTCATGGCCTGTACCTGCAGGCTGCGCCGCAGGTTCTGCTCCACGACAAGAACGCCGAAGTGGTGATCGATGTGGAGGGGCTGACAACCGGCGAGGCCCTGCCACAGGCCGAGGCCGCGGTGCGCATCTGCCCGGTGGCCGCCCTGCGCCTGACACAGGCGCCGTGAGCCCCTCGCGGGCGGAAGACCGAGCCGCGTGGGCATTGGACCGGCCTTCCGGCCAACGCGGGTGCGCACCGTGAACGCCCCCCACGGCGACAATCCGGCCCATGCAACCGCCCCTGTTCGACGCCCCGCCCCCACCCGGTATCACCCCGCTCCACCTGCCGCTGCCGGACACCGAGGCCCTGCTGCTGGCGCTCGCCGTGGGCGGCGGCGCACGCACGCGCACCTGGCTGCTGAGCTACCTGCCGGCGCTGGGCGAGCCCACCGCCCAGGGCAAGCGCTTCAGCGGCTCCGACGTGGCCGCGGCACTGAGCGAACTCGCCCGCCAGGGCCACGTCAGCGAAGACCCGCTGCGGCGGGCCACCTGGGCCCTGGCGCCGGCGCAGATGCCCGCCGCGCTGGCCCGCGCCCTCGACCGTCACCCGGGCGCCGCCCTGGCCGAGGCGCTGGTCCGCTGCGACGGCTACGGCCACCCGCTGGCCCCGGACGGGCGCTGGCACTTCCACAGCGAGATGGACGCGGTGGCCCTGGTGCGCCTGCTGGCCTGCACCGGCACGCCGCTGGCGGAGCTGCAGCGCTACGAGCCCCACTGCGGCTGGGGCTTCGAGTGGACCGAGGTGCTCTGGCAGGCGCTGCAGTTCGACCTCGACGAGGCCCTCTTCGCCCGTCTGCACCCCAGCGTGCAGGTGCACCTGCTCGGCGAGGGCCTGGAGCGCCGCAGCAGCCAATGGCGCCGCAACGGCACGCTGCCGCTGGTGGCGTTGGCCGAGGGCTGCTTCGCCGCGGCGCCCACCCGCCCCGACCTGGCCGAGGCCATCGACGCCAGCGACCTGCGCTGGTACTGGGCCGTCTGGCTGGTCCTGGCCGGGCGCGGCGACGAGGCCGAGCCTGTGATTGCCCCGCTCACCCAGCCCGGCGCCGGGCGCAGCGAGGCGGAGGCGGCCCACTGGGACAGCCTGGCCAACGCGCTGGAGGCCTTCCGGCTCAGCCGCCTCGGCCAGTGGCCCGCCAGCGTGGCGTTGTACGAGCAGGCGCTGGCCGAGCGCCGTGCCCTCACGGGCCAGAAGAAGGGGTTGCTGCCACTGCTGCTGGCCACGCCCTACGTGCAGGCGCTGATGGCCCAGGGCGACCCGGCCGGGCTGCGCACGGCGCTGAAGTTCTGCCTGGCCGAGGGCGGCAAGCGCCAGCCCAGCCCCGACAGCCCCTGGGGCCTGATGGCGCTGGCGCTGCAGATGCGCCTGGGCGAGGCCCGGCGCGACCTGCAGCGCTTTGCCCCCGTCAGCCGCGCGCCCTACCTTGACCAGACCGACTACTGGCGCTGGCTGATGCGCGCCTGGCTGAGCGAGGCCGGCACCGCCAGGCCGGGCACGACCAGCGTCCCGGCCGCCTGGCAGGCACTGCACGCCAGCTGTGTCGACGCCGGCCTGCTCGACCTGGCCCGCCAGCTCGACGCGGCACTGGCCGTGGCCGAGGGCCGCCCGGCGCCCGATCTCTTCTTCGCCGCGCCCCGCGCTGACGGCTGGCGCGACACCCTGGCGGCGCTGGCCGCCGTCGCCGCACCGGAAGCCGCCGCCCCCAGCAGTGCCCAGGTCAGCGTGCAGGCCACGCGGCTGATCTGGGTGTTGGACGTCAATGACTTCGGCGCCCTGCGCAGCATCACCGTCTGGGAGCAGAAGCAGGGCTCGCGCGGCTGGGGCAAACCGCGCGACGTGCCGCTGAGCCGGCTCGCCAAGGCCGACGGCCTGCCCGCGCACGACGCCGCGGTGGCGCGCTGCATCCGCCAGCACAGCCAGGATCGCAGCTGGCAGCTCGATCTGGCTGCGGCGGCCGTCGCGTTACTCGGCCACCCGGGCATCGAGTTTGCCGACACCCCTGGCGTACCGGTGACGCTGACCGAGGGCGCCCCGACGCTGGAGGTGGCCGACCTGGGCGAGCAGCTGCGCCTGCGCCTGCAGCCCCCGCCGCGCTGGGCCGACCCGCTCGCCTCGGCCGCCGAGCCGCGCCGCTGGAGCGGCAGCAGCGCCGCCGACCTCAAAGAGCAGGAGGCCCTGGCCGACCTCACCCTCCTGCGCGACGCGCCGCAGCGCGCCCGGCTGCTGCGCCTGAACCCGGCGCAGAAGCGCGCCGCCCAGCTCATCGGCGCCGGCCTGAGCCTGCCGAAGGCCGCGGCCGAGCAGCTGGAGCCGGTGCTGCGCAGCCTGGGCGCGCACTTCCAGGTCCACGCCGACGAGTTGCAGGCCAGCCGCGAGGTGGCGGCCGATGCCCGCCTGCGCGCCGAACTCAGCCCGCAGGGCGACGGCGTGCACCTGCGCCTGGTGGTGGCACCGGTCGGCGCCGAGGGCCCGCGCCTGACGCCCGGCCAGGGCCGCACCCACCTGATCGCCCGCGTGGGCGGTGAGATCATCGGCGCCCAGCGCGACCTCGCCGCCGAGCGCGAGCACCTGGAGGCCGTGCTGGACGCCTGCCCGATGCTGGCCGAGCCGCCCGAGAACGCCCCCGCCGCCTGGGACGTCGAAACGCCAGACGCCACGCTGGCGCTGCTGGAGCGGCTGCACACGCTCAACGCGGTGACGGCGCTGGACTGGCCGCAGGGCAAACCGATCCGCGTCGATTCGGCCGGGCTGGGCGCGCTGCAGGTACGCGTCGAATCCGGCCACGAGTGGCTGGCGCTGGCCGGCGGCGTGACCGTCAACGAGCAGCTGGTGGCCCACCTGGGCCGCCTGCTCGACTGGGCCGCGACGCAGAAGAGCCGCTTCGTCCCACTGGGCGAAGGCCGCTACCTCGCGCTGACCGAGGAGCTCAAGGCCCGGCTGGACGAGCTGGCCACGGTGGCCGAACGCGAGCGCAGCGATGGCGAGGGCGCCCGCGTCACGCCGCTGGCCGCCGCCTGGCTGGAGCGGGCGCTGGCCGGCGCCGACGTGGCGGCGGACGACGCCTTCCGCGCGCGCATCGAGCGCCTGGCCGCCGCGCAGGCCGACCGCTACCACCTGCCCGGCACCCTGCAGGCCAGTTTGCGGCCCTATCAGGAGGAGGGCTACGAGTGGGCCATGCGCCTGGCCGAATCGGGCTTCGGCGCCTGCCTGGCCGACGACATGGGCCTGGGCAAGACGCTGCAGGCGCTGGCCGTGCTGCTGGCGCGGGCCGCTGGCGGGCCGGCACTGGTGATCGCGCCCACCTCGCTGATCGGCAACTGGCAGGCCGAGGCGCGCCGCTTTGCCCCCAGCCTGCGCGTGCAGGTCTACGCCGAGGGCGACGACACCGGCGACCGCGACGCGCTGATCACCCAGGCCGGCCCGGGCGATGTGCTGCTGGTGTCCTACCAGCTGCAGCTGTTCAACGCCGCGGCCTTTGCCGCGCGCGGCTGGCACACCCTGGTGCTCGACGAAGCGCAGGCGATCAAGAACGCCGCCGCCAAGCGCAGCCAGGCGGCCTTCGAGCTGAATGCAGACTTCCGCCTGGCGCTGTCGGGCACGCCGATCGAGAACCGGCTGGCCGAGCTGTGGTCGATCATGCGGGTGTGCAACCCCGGCCTGCTGGGCAGCCTGCCGCGCTTCAACCTGCGCTTCGCGGTGCCCATCGAGCGCGACCGCCACCGCGGCGCCCAGCGCACCCTGCGTAAGCTGATCGGCCCCTTCATCCTGCGCCGCACCAAGGCCGAGGTGCTGGACGACCTGCCGCCGCGCACCGAGCTGACGCTGCTGGTGCAGGGCGACGCCACCGAGCAGGCGCACTACGAGGCGCTGCGCCGCCAGGCGCTGATCGAGGCCCAGGAAGCGCTCTCCGGCGGCAACCCCGGCCAGGCGCACCTGAACATCCTCGCCCAGCTCACCCGGCTGAGGCGCGCCGCCTGCGACCCGCGCCTGGTCACGCCCGACCTCGCCCAGCCGGGGGCCAAGGTGCAGGCCTTCGGCGAGCTGGCCGCCGAGTTGGTGGCCAACGGCCACAAGGCCCTGGTGTTCAGCCAGTTCGTCGATTTCCTGGCGCTGCTCAAGGCACCGCTGGAGGCTGCCGGCATCCGTTACCAGTACCTGGACGGCAGCACGCCGGCGGCCGAGCGCACCGCCCGCGTGGCGGCCTTCCAGGCCGGCGAGGGTGAGCTCTTCCTGATCAGCCTGAAGGCCGGCGGCTTTGGCCTGAACCTCACGGTGGCCGACTACGTCGTGATCGCCGACCCCTGGTGGAACCCCGCCGTGGAAGAGCAGGCCAGCGGGCGTGCCCACCGCATCGGCCAGCAGCGCCCCGTCACGGTCTACCGGCTGGTACACCAGGGCACGCTGGAGGAAAAGATCGTCGAGCTGCATGCCGACAAACGCGAGCTGGCCGACTCCGTGCTTGAAGGCCAGGACCGCGGCAGCGCGCTGCCGGCGGACGCGCTGCTGGCGCTGCTGCAGGGCGAGGGCTGACGACCGGGGAACCCGATTTGAAATCTCGATATGAAAGTGGGCGACATTCCCACTTGCACTTCGCATAACGACAAGGAGCTGCGCTGCACGTCAACTGACCCGATCCGCAACAAGGTGTAATCCGACGCATTGATCAACGTTGGCAACACTGGGCGACGCGCCGCGACCGCCCGGGACCGCACACCCCATGCAACCCCGCTCCGCCACGATCCAGCCACCCGCCCTCACCACCGAGGCCCGTGGAGACCTGGGCGACGTGATTCAGGCCGTGCTGCGCCACACCCGCTTCAACCTGCGCCAGCTGCAGCCCGGCTGGCTGGAGGCCTGCGCCGCCCAGCACGCCGCGCGGCTCGGCTGCCGGGACCTCGCCGAGCATGTGGCCGCCCTGCAGCGCCAGCGCAGCTGCGCCGAAGAGCTGCTGGCCATGGCCCTGCAGCCGCCCCCGGCCACGGAGGAGCCCGATCCGGGGGACCTGCGGGCCGGCACACGCGCCCTGCTCGACAGCGTGGCGCGCACGCGCAGCACCGAGGGCCCGCTCGACGTCTGGGTGCTGGTGCCCGAGGGCTCGGCCCTGCTCACCCACCTGCGCGAGCACATCGCCCTGGCCGGTCCGGCAATGCCGCCGCTGCGGCTGCACGGGCCAGCGGCCCTCTGCGCCCTGCACGGCAGCGCGCCCAACCAGGCCGCAGCAACCCGCCCCGAGGCCCCGCTGGGCGACGTGCGCCAGACCCTGAACTGGCTGGCCCACCACCTGCCCGACGAGGGGCCGGACAGCGCCCGGCCCGTGGCCGACCTGATCCTCGCCACCGACCTGTTCACCTGCTGGCGCCCCGACCTGCAGCGGCAGTGGCTCGGCCGGCTGGCCGGCGCGCTGCGCAGTGGCGGCCTGCTGCTGCTCGGCCGCCCCAAGGCCCTGTGGCGCGCCCCCCGTGGCCTGCGCGCGGTGCATGTGGATGGCCTGCACTGGCTGCAACGCAGCCGCGCCGCCGGGGAAGCGCCCGGAGGCGCCCGCCGCGCGGACATGGCAGGCCACGAAGCGTCCAGCCTCCTGCCGCCCGCGCTGCCGGTACCGGTGGGCACCGTGGGATCGGTGGCAGCGTCGATCCCCTCTTCACCTCCTGCACCGTTTGTAACGCTTGCGCCGCCGGCCGCACCAACGCCTGCCGTGGCGCCCGCCGTTGCAGCCACCGAGGCCGCCGTTGCCCTGGTGACCGCCGCCGCACCCGCGGTGCCAACGCCGCCCCTGGTCGCCATCGCGCCCGCTGCCGCGGCAGCGGCCCCCCCCGGCCCTCGCCGACATCGGCACGCTGACGGTCTCGCCGACCACCCGGCGGCTGAGCCTGAACGCGGCGATGCGCCGCCTGCTCGCCTGGCCAGCCGCGGCTGCGGCGCCCGACTGGAACGACCTGCTCGGCCGCTTTGCCGCTGCCGACCGCGCTGCGCTGGAGCAAGCCCTGTTCGCCCGGCCGGCCGCCGACGCCGCGGCCTGGACCCTCACCCTCTCGCCGAGCGGCGGCACAACCGGCCCCCTGCAGCTGCGCGGCGAGCCGGCGCTCGACCCCGACGGCCAGCCGCAGTGGCACTGCCTGGCCCTGGCCTCGGCCTTGACCACGCCGGCACCGGCCGAGGAGCCGGCCACCGTGCTGGCCCCCGCCGCCGCCGCACCAGCGGTGGAGGCCGACCCGCAGCGCCTGAGCGTGGTGACCCGCCTGGCGGGCGCCGCGGCACGCCAGGAGCTGGAGCTGCTCTACCAGCCCCAGCTGGATGTGGCCGGCGGCAGCGTGCGTGCGGTCGAAGCCCTGCTGCGCTGGCACCACCCGCAGCTCGGGCAGGTCGCGCCGCGCGCCTTTGTGCCCTGGGCCGAGGAATGCGGCCTGATCATCGAGCTTGGCCGCTGGGTGCTGCAGCAGGCCTGCCGCCAGGCGCGCCGCTGGCGCGACCTGGGCGTGCTGCAGGTGCCGATCGCGGTCAACGTTTCGGCCGTGCAGCTGCAGGCGCCGGACTTCGTCGCCCAGGTCGAACAGGCCCTCACCGCGGCCGGCGTGCCCGCTCAGGCGCTGGAGTTGGAGCTCACCGAGACCACGCTGCTGCAGGAATCCGAGGCCGTGCGCCAGAACCTCGCCGCCTGCCGCCGCCTGGGCGTGCACATCGCGCTGGACGACTTCGGCACCGGCCAGACCAACCTTGCCCGCCTGCACCGCCTGCCGCTGGACAAGCTCAAGCTCGACCCCAGCTTCATCCGCAACTTGTGCATCGACCGCGGCGCCCAGGCCATCGTGCGCTCGATGGTCGCGCTGGGCCACCAGCTCGGCCTGGCCGTGGTGGCCGAGGGCGTCGAACAGGCCCAGCAGCTGGTGCTGCTCGACGAGGCGCGCTGCGACGCCTACCAGGGCCACCACGCGACCCCCGCGCTGAGCGCCGACGCGCTGACCCGCCAGGTGCAGCAGACCCACGCCTGACGGCGCCGGCCGGGGCGATCGCGAGCAACGGGCAGCGGCGGGCTGCCCGTGCCCCGACAATCGGGCCATGCTCGCCTACCGCCACGCCTTCCACGCCGGCAATCACGCCGATGTCCTCAAGCACCTCGTCTTCACGCAGGTGCTGCGCTACATGGCGCTCAAGGACAAACCCTTCACCCTGGTGGACACCCACGCGGGTGCCGGCGCTTACAGCCTGGATAGCAAGGAAGCGCGCAAGAACGCCGAGTACGTCGACGGCATCGGCCGGCTCTGGGGCCGCCGTGACCTGCCACCGGCGCTGAGCGACTACGTCGCCCAGGTGCGCCAGTTCAACGAAGGCAGCACCAAGCTGCAGGCCTACCCTGGCTCGCCCGTGCTGGCGATGCAGCTGCTGCGCGCCGACGACCGCCTGCGCCTGTACGAGCTGCACGGCAGCGACGTGCCGCTGCTGGCCGAGCTGGTGGCCGGCCGGCGCGAGACCGGCGTGATGCAGATCGACGGCTTCACCGCACTGCGCGCCGAGCTGCCACCGCCCTCGCGCCGCGCCGTGGTGCTGATCGACCCCAGCTACGAACTCAAGACCGACTACGGCCAGGTGCTCGCTGCCGTGCGCGAGGGGCTCAAGCGCTTCCCCGAGGCCGTCATCATGGTCTGGTACCCGCAGCTGCAACGCCTGGAGCCGCGCGACCTGGTCGACCGCCTGAAGGCCACCGCGCTGAGCCAGGCCAAGAAGGGCTGGCTGCACGTGCGCCTGAGCGTGGTGCCCCCCGACGCCAGCGGCTTCGGCCTGATGGGCAGCGGCATGCTGGTCATCAACCCGCCGCATGTGCTGCACGGCATGCTGCGCGCGGAGATGCCGGTGCTGGTGGAGGCGCTCGGCCGCCACGAGGGCGCCACCTTCCTGCTGGAAAAGCACGGCGGCTGAACCCCGGGGACGCCGCGCGGGAACCCCGATGGACGACGCCGCCCTGCGCCGCCAGCTCGTCCAGCTGGGGGCCCTGCACAGCGACACTCCAGATGCCCTGCGCCTGGACGAGCTGGAGGCCCTGCGCAGCGCCGTCGAAGGCGCGCGCTCGCCCCTGCTGCACGCCGAGTTCGTGCTGCTGCGCGCCCGCCTGCACGAGACCCGCCGGCCGGTGGCCGAGATGGCAGCCGACCTCGAACTGGCGCTGCTGACCTTCGCCGCCAACCAGCGCGAGCGCCAGCAACTGCAGTGCCAGGCCCAGCTGGCCTACTGGTACAACCTGATGGGCCACGAGGTCAGCGCGCTGGCTGTGGCCCACCGGGCCATGCGCCACCCCGGCCTGCCGCCCGAGGACCGGCTGGCACTCTTCACCCCCGTGGCCATGGCCTACGCCCACCAGCTGCGCCTGGGTGACGCCTGGCAGGCCTGGGAGCGCGACTTCCGCGCCGAGCACGCCCGCTGCAGCGACGCCCGGCTGCTGCGCGAGGTGCACGGCACCCTCGCCTCGCTGCACTTCTTCGAGGCGCTACAGGCACGGCGCGTGGCCACCGTCTACACGCTGGACCTGGACGCCGGCCCGCCCGACCACGCGCGCTTCACCGCGCAGCTCGCCGAGGTGGAGCGGCAGGTCCACGCCAGCCGCCACGCCGGCAGCGCCCTGCCCGACCCGCAGCGCCTGGGCGACCTGCTCGGCATGGTCGCCGCGCTGCGCGGCGACGCGGACCGCATGCAGGCCCACCTCACCTCCCTGTGCGGTCCGCCCGAGCAGACCCGCCCCACGCACGGCCAGCTCAGCCGGCTGTACAACCTCGGCTGGAGCCTGCGCGTGCTCGGCCGCCCCGAGCAGGCCCTGCCCTGCCTGCTGGCCGTGCGCAGCCACCTCGACACGGTCGGCATGAGCAAACTCGTGAGCCGCCTGCCCTACGACCTGTCGTGCACCTACGAGGCCCTGGGCGACCCCACCGCCGCGCTGCGCGAGCTGCGCCACTTCCTGCGCCTGCGCAGCGAGATGGCCGCCGCCGACTCCGCCACCCTGGGCCGGCTGCAGGACCTGTCCGCGCAGCTGGATGCCCCCCTGGGTGGATTCACGCCGCCGAGGCAGCTCCAGGTCGGCAGCACCCGCATCGATCCCGTCACCCTGCACCAAAGCGAGCCCCCTTACCTGGCCCGCCTGGACCGCCTGCTGCACGAGCGCACCGGCGAGCGCCGCCGCCCCGCCGAACTGGCCAGCGAACTGGGCGTCAGCCTGCGCACCCTCCAGGCCGCGCTGCAGCGCTACCGCGGCAGCACCCTGGTGGCCATGCAACGCCGCATCGCCCTGCAGCGCGCCAGCGAGCAACTGCGGCTGACCGAACTCCCGATCCGCGACATCGCCGCCACGGCCGGCTTCCCCGACGCAGCCTCCTTCAGCCACGCCTTCCGGCGGGAGTTTGGTGTGTCGCCGAGCATGCACCGGCGGCGCGGGTTGGCCGGGCCTGCCGGTCAGGGGGTTGGCGAACCTGCCGCCGCATCAGACTGAGCGGCAACACCCCTCGCCAACAACCCTCAGGCCATCACCCCCTCAACCCCTCAACCCCTGCGCCGCCCGCGCCAGGCGGGTGATGCGGTCCCAGTCCCCGTCGCGCACCGCATCGGCCGGGGTCAGCCAGGAGCCGCCGCAGACCTTGACGTTGGGGAGCGCCAGGAACTGCGGGGCGGTTTCGGCGGTGATGCCGCCAGTGGGGCAGAAGGCGACGTCGTGGAAGGGGCTGGCGAAGGCCTTCAGGAGGTTGAGGCCGCCCACCGCGGTGGCGGGGAAGAGCTTGAGGAAGCGGTAGCCGTCGGCGTTGGCGGTCATCACCTCGCTGGCGGTGGCGACACCGGGCAGCAGCGGCAGGCCGATGTCGGTGCAGGCGCGGCCCACCACCGTGGTGTAGCCGGGGCTGACGGCAAAGCGGCAGCCGGCGGCGAGCGCGGCGCGGGCATCGGCGATGGAGCGCACGGTGCCGGCGCCGACGATGGCCTCGGGCACCTCGGCGATCATGGCGCGGATGCAGTCCAGCGCCACCGGGGTGCGCAGCGTCACCTCCAGCACCTTGACGCCACCGGCGACCAGCGCGCGGGCCAGCGGCGCGGCGTCCTCGACACGGTCGATGACGATGACGGGGATGACGGGGCCGTAGGCGGCCAGGTCGAGCGTGTTCATGGGCAGGGTCATGGGCGTGGGCTCCTGAAGATCGGGCAAGGGCGGAAGGGGCTTGGGACTCACCACCGGGGCATCACAGCACAGCCCGCGGGTCGCGGCCAGCAGGTCACAGCCACGTGATGGCGCCTTCCTCGGCACTGCGCACGTTGCGGCGCAGGCCGCCGAAGAGTTCGCGGCCCAGGCCGTGGGCGGCGTCGTCGGCCAGGTCGGCGGGGCGCTCCTCGATCGTGCGGGCCGTCCAGTCCTCGGGCGGCACCAGGGCATCGAGCGTGCCGGACACGGCGTCGACGCGCAGCAGGTCGCCGCTGCGGACCTTGCCGAGCGGGCCGCCGCCGAGCACCTCGGGGCTGACGTGGATCGCCGCCGGCACCTTGCCGGATGCACCGCTCATGCGGCCATCGGTGACCAGCGCGACGCGGAAGCCCCGGTCCTGCAGCACCGCCAGCGGCGGGGTGAGCTTGTGCAGCTCGGGCATGCCGTTGGCGCGCGGGCCCTGGAAGCGCACGACGGCGACGAAGTCGCGCTCCAGATCGCCGGCCTTGAAGGCGGCGTGCAGCGCCTCCTGGCTGTCGAAGACGAGGGCTGGTGCCTCGATGACGTGGCGGTCCTCAGGCACGGCGCTGACCTTCATCACGCCCCGGCCGAGGTTGCCGGCCAGCAGCTTCAGGCCGCCGGTCTCGCCGAAGGGGGCGGCGGCCGTGCGCACGATGGCGTCGTCGATCGGCGTGGCGGGCAGGTCGTGCCAGGCCAGCGTGCCGTCAGCGGCCTGAGCCGGGACGCGGCCGTAGGCAGCGATGCCACCCTCGGCCACCGTCAGCACGTCGCCATGCAGGCAGCCGGCGTCGAGCAGCTCGCGCAGCACGAAGCCCGGGCCGCCGGCGGCCTGGAACTGGTTCACGTCCGCCTTCCCGTTGGGGTAGACCCGCGCCAGCAGCGGCGTGGCGGCGGACAGCTCGGAGAAGTCGGTCCAGTCGATCAGGATGCCGGCCGAGCGCGCCACCGCCACCCAGTGGATCAGGTGGTTGGTGGAACCGCCGGTGGCCAGCAGGGCGACCATGGCGTTGACGATGCAGCGCTCGTCGACCAGCTCGCCGATGGGCGTGTAGCGCGCGCCGCCGCGGCGGATCGCCAGCACCTGGCGCACCGCCTCGCGGGTGAGCTGCTCGCGCAGGCCGGCGTGCGGGTGGATGAAGGCGGCACCGGGCACGTGCAGGCCCATGGCCTCCAGCAGCATCTGGTTGGAGTTGGCGGTGCCGTAGAAGGTGCAGGTGCCCGCGCCGTGGTAGGCGGCGGACTCGGCCGCCAGCAGCTGGTCGCGCCCGACCAGGCCCTGCGCAAACTGCTCGCGCACCTTGGACTTGTCGCTGTTGGACAGGCCCGTGCTCATCGGCCCGGCGGGCACGAAGACGCAGGGCAGGTGGCCGAAGTGCAGCGCACCGATCAGGAGGCCTGGCACGATCTTGTCGCACACGCCCAGCAGCAGCGCGGCGTCGAACACGTCGTGCGTCAGCCCCACCGCAGCGGCCATCGCGATCGTGTCGCGCGAGAACAGGCTCAGCTCCATGCCGGGCAGGCCTTGCGTGACACCGTCGCACATCGCCGGCACGCCGCCGGCGACCTGCACGATGGCGCCGTGCTTGTGCGCCTCGTCGCGGATCACGGCCGGAAAGCCCTCGTACGGCTGGTGCGCCGAGAGCATGTCGTTGTAGGCGGTGATGACGCCGATGTTGGGCGCCTTCTCGGCCACGACGCGGAACTTGTCCGCCCCCGGCAGCGCCGCGAAGGCGTGTGCCACGTTGGCGCAGCCCATGCGGTCGGCCCCGCGCGGGCGTGCCGCGGTGGCACGCAGGCGCCGCAGGTAGTCCTGCCGCAGCGGCGCGCTGCGCTCACGGATGCGCTGGGTGATTTCGGCGATCTGGGTCTTCATGGCGGTGCGGCGGAACGATGAAACTGAATCACCGATTTAACCGTAACCTGGTTACATCGTCAAAACAAAAGCCGCGGCCCACCCTGCTTGCGCAAGGGTGGGCCGCGGCGGGCAGGGCCGGTCAGCCCCGCACAGGGAAGAGTCAGCAGGTCAGGGGGCGTCGATCACGCGGATCTCGACGCGGCGGGCTTCCTGGTCACTGCCACCACCGGCGGTGACTTCCGGCTTGCGCAGCAGCACCTGTGCCAGCGGCACGCCCTTGGCGACCAGCGCGGCACGCACGGCCTTGGCGCGCTCCTTGGCGAGTTCGGCGTTGCGGGCCGGATCGCCGGTGGTGTCGTGGTAGCCCGACAGCAGCACCTTCTTGCTCGTGCTGCCCGCCAGCGCCTCGACCACCTTGGCCAGGGCCGCATCGGCAGCGGCGTCGAGCGCCGCCTGGCCGGAGCCGAAGAACACGGTCGACAGCGCCGCACCGGTCGGGGTCAGGTCGACCAGCTGGTCGGCGCCTGCGCCCGCATCGGCCGAGGCCGCCGGGCTGGCCGCCACTGCCGCCGGGACCGCTGCCGAGGCGGACTGCGCCACCAGCGGCGCCGCGGCCGACTTGAAGGAATGGCGCACCGCCATGCTCAGGGCCACGACGACCGCCAGGGCCACCGCACCGAAAGCCACCACCAGACCGGCCTTGCTGCCTTGGTCCTCGTCCTGACTGCTCATCCAACACACTCCGAAACGTGAAAAGATGCTCGAAGTGTACGCAACTTACCTGACAGCGAATCTGACGCGACAGGAACCGGCTCGCTGGCGCCCTGTCTCGCCGGCTCGGCCATGCAGGCCGCGCTGCCCGCGCTCAGGCGGAGCGGCCGAGGGACGGCGCCTCTTCCAGCTCGGCACCCGCGTGCAGGCGCCGCGCCCGTTCGAGATCGCCGTCGGTGTCCACGTCGATCAGCACGCCCGGGTCATCCAGGTCGAGGGCCTGCGACGGGTAGCGCGCCAGCAGGCGGCGCGCGCCCTCGTCTCCCTGCAGCTTGATCAGCTCGGTGTAGAGCTCGACGGAAAAGCCCACCGGGTGGCCGCGCCGGCCCCGGAACTGCGGGTAGACCACCGGGTACTGGCTCAGCGTACGGGCCACCGCCGTCAGCGTCTCGGGCCGCACCAGCGGCATGTCACCCGGCAGGATCAACCAGCCCGGCGCGTTGGCACGCGCATGCACCCCACAGGCGATGGTGTAGCCCATGCCCAGCGGCTCGCGCGAGGCCGAACCCACCGGGGGTAGCAACACGATGTCGCGCGCAGCGACGACCGCCCGGGCGATCGGCACCAGCTCGGCAGTGGTGACCACCACCAGCGGCAGGCCGCTGGCAATCACGTTCTCCAGCGTGCGGGCGAGCACGGGCGCATCGCCGAGCGACTGCCCCAGCTTGTGCCCGGCCCCCTGGAAGCGCGACCCACGCCCCGCCGCCGGGACCACCACCACCGGGCCACTGGCCTTCAAGGCACTCACCGCGAGCCCCTCGACGGCCACGCGCACACCGGGCGCCCCGGGCAGCCCGACCAAGCCGCTTCATGTCCTTCCGCTGGCTGCAGGCCGGGTCGGCGCGACCGTGCCGGCACCGCCGCAACGGACCGGATCAGGAACTGCCAGGATGGAAGGTTCATGGGATTCGGGTCGATGTTGTTCTTGCTGCACTGCAGCAACCGTCCGCCATGTTGGGGCAGCAGGCTGGCGTGGCGCTGACCGGCCAGCCCCTCGCACTGCCCTGGTCGGCGCCCTCTGCACAGTCCCGATCGGATCGCACATCGCTGTCCACCGGAACTGGTGCCTTCACTTAGGGGTGTTCACCGGGTGGGAGCGAGCGCTGCGCGCCTTCCTATACTGGGGTCATGACCAATCTCTCCCAACTGCGCAAGAGCTACGAAGCCGGGGAACTCGACGAGGTCCGGGCCGCCAACGAACCGCTGCGCCAGTTCGACGCCTGGATGCAGGAGGCGCTGCGCGCGGGGGTCCCCGAGCCGAACGCGATGACGCTGGCCACCGTAAGTGCGGACGGCCGCCCGTCGACCCGGGTGGTGCTGATCAAGGGCTTCGACGAGCGCGGCATCGTCTGGTACACCAACTACGCCAGCCGCAAGGGCCGCGAGCTGGCCGGCCATCCGCATGCGGCGCTGCAGTTCCACTGGGTGGAGATGGAACGGGTGGTGCGCATCGAGGGCCGGGTGGAGCGCACCGACGCCGCTGAGTCCGACGCCTACTACGCCAGCCGGCCGCTGGATTCGCGCCTGGGCGCCTGGGCCTCGCCGCAGAGCGAGGTGATCAGCTCGCGCGCCGTGCTGGTGGCCAACGCCGCCCGGGCCGCGGCCGAGCACGGCCTGCACCCGCCGCGCCCACCGCACTGGGGCGGCTTCCGCCTGGTGCCGGACCGCTGGGAGTTCTGGCAGGGCCGCAAATCGCGCCTGCACGACCGGCTGAGCTACCGCCTGGTCGACGGCCAGTGGCTGCGCGAGCGCCTCGCCCCCTGACGCGGGGCGATTCATGGCCATCGAACTGGCGGCGCTGAAGCCGCTCGTCGGCGCGCTGCTGCTGCCCCCGGGCGGCTGGATCATCCCGCTGGCGGCGGCGTGGCTGTTGCGTCGGCGACGCGCGGCCGCACCGCTGGCTGCGCTGGCACTGGCCGGGCTGTGGCTGTCGATGTGCACCGGCACGGCGCGCTGGCTGCAGGACGCCCTACTGCAACCGCCCCCCGCGCTCACGTCGACGCAGCGCCAGGCCCTGGCCGCCTCCGCCGGCCAGCAGCCCACGGCCATCGTGGTGCTGGGGTCCGGCCGCGAGACGCTGGCGCCGGAGTACGGCCGCGGCATGCTGTCGCCGGTCGGCCTGCAGCGCCTGGTCTACGCGCTGTGGCTGGCGCGCCAGACCGGCCTGCCGCTGGCCTATGCGGGCGGCGTGGGCTGGGGCGAGGACGGCACGGCCTCCGAGGCCGAAACGGCCGCGTCGATCGCCCGCGAACAGCCGGGCCAGCCGGCGCTGCGTTGGCTCGACACCCGCTCCCGGGACACCCGAGAGAACGCCGAGAACATCGTCCCGCTGTTGCAGGCCGATGGCGTGCGGCGCATCGTGCTGGTCACCAGTGCCTCGCACATGCCGCGTGCACTGCGCTGGTTCAAGGCCGCGGCGGCGGGCGGCTCACCCAAGGAACCCAAGGAACCCATCGAACTGGTGCCAGCGCCCACCGGCTACATCGGCGATGACGATGCCGGAGCGCTGGCCTGGCTGCCCTCCGGGCGGGGTGCATTGGCGGTGCATACGGCCTGGCATGAATGGGTCGGGCTCTGGCTGACCCCGGCACACTAGCCCGCGGGCCGTCGCCCACCGGCATGGCCGGCCCCAGAAAAGACCGGCCCCAGAAAGCAGAAACCCGCCCGGAACCGAAGTTCACGGGCGGGGGTGGCCCCTGAGCGGTGGCCATTCGGGCCGACGGAGGATTCAAGTCCGGCAACCCTTCCCCGCAGCGACTGCAGGGAGTTGAGTACCTGTATCAATCACAGGCAAGGCCAGCTTAGGCCGGCTTGACCGGCTCCGCAAGGGGCGCGCGGCTATGGCCTCGCGCGGCCTCATTCACGCGTTTGGCTTGACGGCGCCGAGCTGCGCTGCTCCACCTGCGCCAACCGCCCCGCGACCCGTCAGCCGCGCGCCGGCGGCGTGCCAGATGTCACGAACGGCGCCGTCACGCGCGCCCACAGCGCCTCCATGCGCTCGCTGACCTCGCGGTCCATCGTGATCGTGCGCCCCCACTCACGGTTGGTTTCCCCCGGCCACTTGTTGGTCGCATCCAGCCCCATCTTGCCGCCCAGGCCGGACACCGGCGAGGCGAAGTCGAGGTAGTCGATCGGCGTGTGCTCCGCCAGCGTGGTGTCGCGCACCGGGTCCATGCGGGTGGTGATGGCCCAGATCACTTCCTGCCAGGAGCGGATGTCAACATCGTCGTCCACCACGACGATGAACTTGGTGTACATGAACTGGCGCAGGTAGCTCCACAGGCCGAACATCAGGCGCTTGGCGTGGCCCGGGTAGGCCTTCTTCATGCTGATCACCGCCATGCGGTAGCTGCAGCCCTCGGGCGGCAGGTAGAAGTCGACGATCTCCGGAAACTGCTTGCGCAGGATCGGCACGAACACTTCGTTGAGCGCCACGCCCAGCACGGCCGGTTCGTCGGGCGGCTTGCCGGTGTAGGTGGAGTGGTAGATCGGGTCACGCCGGTGCGTGAGGCGCGCGACCTCGAACACCGGGAACCAGTCCTGCTCGTTGTAGTAGCCGGTGTGGTCGCCGTAGGGCCCCTCCAGCGCATGCAGGTAGCCGCCCTTCTCCTTCAGCGGCACACCGTGCTCGCTGCGCCCCTCCCAGCCAGCGGGCGCGGTCGGGATGTGCCCTTCGAGCACGAACTCGGCGCTGGCGGGCACCTGCAGCGGGCGACCCTCGCCAACGCCGCTGTCAGCCAGTTCGGTGCGCCCGCCGCGCAGCAGGCCGGCGAACTGGTACTCGGACAGGCTGTCAGGCACCGGCGTGACCGCGCCCAGGATCGTCGCCGGGTCGGCCCCCAGCGCCACCGCGATCGGGAAGGGCTGGCCCGGGTTGGCCAGCGCGAACTCGCGGAAATCCAGCGCCCCGCCGCGGTGCGCCAGCCAGCGCATGATGGTCTGGCGCGGCCCGATGACCTGCTGGCGGTAGATGCCCAGGTTCTGGCGTGCACGCGGGCGCGGCACCGACTGCGGCCCGCGGGTCACGACCAGGCCCCAGGTGATCAGCGGCGCCACGTCGCCCGGCCAGCAGTGCTGCACCGGCAGCCGGGCCAGGTCCACCTCGGCACCGGTGAGCACCTCCTCCTGGCAGGGGGGACGCCGCACCAGCGCGGGCTTCATGTCCCAGAGCGTGCGCGCTATCTGCAGCAGCCGGCCAGCGTCCTTCAGGCCACGCGGCGGTTCGGGCTCCTTCAGACTGGCCAGCAGCTCGCCGACCTCCCTGAGTGCCACGATGCTGTCAACCCCCATTCCAAGGGCCACCCTCTGGGGGGTACCGAACAAGTTGGTCAGTACCGACAGCCCGTGAAAACGTTTGTGTCTGTCGCAAGGCGCCTGAAACAACAACGCTGGCCCGCCGCGACGCAGTACCTGGTCGGACAGGGCGGTCATTTCCAGGTGCGTCGAGACGGGTTCGTCAATGCGGACAAGCTCGCCGCGGGCCTCCAACGAGGCCACGAAGTCACGCAGATCGCGGTATTTCATCACTGTTCAGGCATAAGAGCCGAAGGGCTCATGGTTGACCGGTTATTTTGGCGACTCCTAGAATCCGCCCGAATTTGCGATCTGCGGGGCCTATGTTGCAGTGCAGCAATTTGTTGCACAATGCGTCCCCTTCGATCCCGCCACACCGCCGGCGTTGTTCCGGTGCCACCGCGCAAGACGGTGCCGTGTGATGGCGGGGATTATCGAGGCAGCGTTTCCGCCCGTATGGGGCGGACTGCGGCGGCCTCCCATGACCTGGAAAGGAGTGTCATGCCTGCATTCCGAGCCTGGGCACGAGCGAAGTCGGCTGTCTGGACTTCCCTGCGTGTCTTCGTGACGGACCTTGGCCATGGCCTGCTGGCCGTCGGCCACAACTCGCTGGCCGTGCTGGGCCTGGCGGTGCTCAGCGCCGCCTTCCTGCTCGGTGGGCGTGCCGACGTGCGCGCCACCCTGGAAGAGAAGACGCTCGGCTGGCTGCAGGAGCGCCAGGATGAGCGACTGGCCGGCGAAGAGGAAGCCGACCTGCTGGCCCCCGGCGACATCTCGGCCGGCGACCGCGCCACCGCGGTCGATCCAAGCGAACTGAATCGCCAGCAGGCCACCGTGGCCCAATGGCTGGCGCGCCGCTACCGTGTCGCACCCGAGCCGGTGGCCCGCCTGGTGCAGGAGTCCTGGGCGCTGGGCCAGCGCGTCGGCCTCGAGCCCACGCTGATCCTGGCGATCGTCGCGATCGAGTCGAGCTTCAACCCCTTCGCGCAAAGCGCGGTCGGCGCACAGGGCCTCATGCAGGTCATGACCAAGGTGCATGACGACAAGTACGAGGCCTTTGGCGGCAACCACGCCGCCTTTGATCCGCTGACCAACCTGCGCGTGGGCGTGCAGGTGCTCAAGGACTGCATCGCCAAGGCCGGCTCGCTGGAGGGTGGCCTGCGCCACTACGTCGGCGCGGCCAACCTGAACGACGACGGCGGCTACGCCTTCAAGGTGCTGGCCGAGCAGGGCTTCATGCAGCAACTGCTCAAGGGCCGCTCGGTGCCGGTGACCGCCCGCCTGCCCGTGCCGCCGGTCGGCAATGTTGCCACCGACGCGTCCACGACCCCAGGTGCAGCCACCGAGGCGCCGGCACCCGCGCGCCCGACCGCCCCGTCGGCACCCACCGAGCGCAGCACGCGCAAGACCGAGCGCGTCGCCCTGCTCGCGCGCTGATCCGCGCGCATCGCGCGGAAGACCGCGGAAGACGGGAACGGGTAAACTCGCAGCCGTCGCGCAACTGGCGTTCAAGGGTGGCCGTAACGGCTGCCTGAGGTGGGGGACCACCGTGGAGCGCGACCGCCGGGGACGGTGTCGGTCCCCGGTCGATTCGTTGCCGTGCGCCTGGGCCGCCCCGGTCTTCCCTCCCTGATGTCGGGCCGCGCGTGCCGCCTCGGGACAGACCTGGGTCCAGCTACCCCCGACAGGAATCCACCCATGTTTGACCGCGCCACCCACACCCTGGCCGCCATCGACCCCGAGATCGCTGCGGTGATCGACGCCGAGAACCGCCGCCAGGAAGACCACATCGAGCTGATCGCCAGCGAGAACTACACCTCGCCGGCTGTCATGGCAGCCCAGGGCAGCCAGCTCACCAACAAGTACGCCGAAGGCTACCCGGGCAAGCGCTACTACGGCGGCTGCGAGCATGTCGACGTGGCCGAGCAGCTGGCCATCGACCGCGCCAAGCAGCTCTTCGGCGCCGAGTACGCCAACGTGCAGCCCAACAGCGGCTCGCAGGCCAACCAGGCCGTGTTCTTCGGCCTGCTGCAGCCCGGCGACACCATCATGGGCCTGAGCCTGGCCGAAGGCGGCCACCTGACGCACGGCATGCCGCTGAACATGTCCGGCAAGTGGTTCAAGGTCGTCTCCTACGGCCTCGATGCCAACGAGGACATCGACTACGACGCCATGGAGCGTCTGGCCCACGAGCACCGTCCCAAGCTCATCATCGCCGGTGCGTCGGCGTTTGCGCTGCGCATCGACTTCGAGCGCTTCGCCAAGGTAGCCAAGGACGTCGGCGCCTACTTCATGGTCGACATGGCCCACTACGCCGGCCTGGTGGCCGCGGGCGTCTACCCCAACCCGGTGCCGCATGCCGACGTGGTGACCACCACCACGCACAAGACCCTGCGCGGCCCACGCGGCGGCCTGATCCTGATGCGCGGCGAGGAGATCGCCAAGAAGATCAACTCGGCCATCTTCCCCGGCATCCAGGGCGGCCCGCTGATGCACGTCATCGCCGGCAAGGCGGTGGCCTTCAAGGAAGCGCTCAGCCCCGAGTTCAAGGCCTACCAGCAGCAGGTGGTCAAGAACGCTGCGGTGATGGCCGAAACGCTGATCCAGCGCGGCCTGCGCATCGTCAGCGGCCGCACCGAAAGCCACGTGATGCTGGTCGACCTGCGTCCCAAGGGCCTGACCGGCAAGGAAGCCGAGGCGCTGCTGGGCCGTGCCCACATGACCTGCAACAAGAACGGCATCCCCAACGACCCGCAGAAGCCCTTCGTGACCAGCGGCATCCGCTTGGGCAGCCCTGCCTTCACCACGCGCGGCTTCAAGGAAGAGCAGGCCCGCCAGGTGGCCAACCTGATCGCCGACGTGCTGGACGCGCCGAACGACGAGGCCGTGATCGAGCGCGTCAAGGCCCAGGTTGCCGCGCTGACGCGCGACTTCCCGGTTTACCGCTGATCGGCCCCGGCGCGACAGACCCCTGCTGCTGCGCCGCCCCTGACACGCCATGCGCTGCCCCTACTGCGGAAACGCCGAGACCACCGTCGTCGAGACGCGCACGTCCGATGAGGGGGATGCCATGCGGCGGCGGCGGCGCTGCAGCGCCTGCGACAAGCGCTTCACCACCTACGAGCGTGCCGAGCTGAGCATGCCCATGGTGGTGAAGAAGAACGGCGAGCGCGTCGAGTTCAGCCGCGACAAGCTGCGTGCGTCGATGTCGCTGGCGCTGCGCAAGCGCAACGTGAGCGTCGACCTGATCGACGCCGCGCTGGCGCGCATCGAGGACCGCGTCTACACCAGCGGCGTCAGCGAGGTGTCCACCACCCGCATCGGCGAGCTGGTGATGCACGAGCTCAAGCGCCTGGACAAGGTGGCCTACGTGCGCTTTGCCTCGGTCTACCGCGAGTTCGAGGACATCGATGCCTTCAGCCAGCTGATCCGCGAGATCTAGGCCCCCCACCGACACCCCCTTTATGGGGAAGGAAGTCACGCTTCGCGCTGCCTAGACTGGCTCCATTGCCCAGCCAGCCGCCTGCCGCGATGCCCAAGTGCCACCCACGCCCCGCCACCCGAGGTCACACGCTGACCGAGGCGTTGCTCGTCATCGCCCTGTTCGGCGGGTTGCTGGCGAGCGGCATCCCCTCGCTGCAGGCCTACCTGCTGCGCCGCCACCTGCAGGGGCAATCCGCCCAGTGGCTGGCCGACCTGCAGTACCTGCGCGCCAGCGCCATCGGCCGCAATGAGCCGCTGCGGCTGAGCTGGCTGCGTGGCAGCGGGGGCAGCGGCTGGGCGATCCACAGCGGCGATGCCGATGCCTGCCGGGCCGATGGCGACGCCGCCCAACCCATCCGCTGCACGGGTGGCGCCGCGTTGCTGCGCAGTGCCTGGCTGCCGGCCGGCTCGCGGGTGGCGGTGCAGGCCAATGTGGCCTCGATGCGCGTCGATCCGCGCCAGGGCACGGTCACCCCCACCGGAAGCTGGGAGCTGGCCACGCCGGACGGCGTCCGCCTGCGCCATGTCGTCAACCTGCTTGGCCGGGCGCGGGTCTGCACCCCGGCCTCGCCGGTGGCCGGGGTGGCGGCATGCTGAGGCGCACCGCTGGCTTCACGACCATCGAGCTGATGATCGGCCTGGTGGTGCTGGCCATCCTGGCCGCACTGGCGCTGCCGTCCTACCAGCAGCACCTGCGTCGCCTGCGGCGCAGCGAGGCCCTCACCGCCGTGGCGCTGATCCAGCAGGCCCAGGAGCGCCGTCGCGCCGAACAACCCACCTATGCCGGCAGCCTCGGCAGCGGCGGTCTGGGGATGGCCAGCACCGCCCCGAGCGGCCTGTACACCCTCGCCACCGCCAGCACCACGGGCAGCGAAGCCAGCAGCTACAGCGTGAGTGCCACGGCCCAGGGCGCCCAGGGCGCGGACCTGCCCTGCACCCACCTGCGAGTGGACGTCAGCGCCGGCACGATCACCTACCGCTCCGGCGGCAGCAGCCTGCTCGACAACGACGCCGCGGCCAACCGCCGCTGCTGGAACCAGTGAGACCCGCCGTGCGGCCCGGTCCGCTACCCGGCCTGCGGCTAGGCGCGCCACCCCGCGCGACCGGCTTCACCCTGATCGAGGTCCTGCTGGCGCTGGCCCTCGGCCTGCTGCTGGTGGGCAGCCTGGTGAGCGGGGTGATCGCCCACATCGGCGAGCAGCGCCGGCTGCTGGCCCAGGCCAGGCTGAGCCAGGACCTGCGCGCGGTGATGGACCTGGCCAGCCGCGACCTGCGCCGCGCCGGCCACTGGGGCCAGGCCGAGCGCGGCGCACCCGCCGAGCCAGGCCGGCAACCCGAGCCCAACCCGTACACCGGCCTGCACCCGGCCGCAGGGGCCACGGCGGCAGCCCTGGGCCACGCCTACAGCCGCGATGCCGAGGAGAACGGCGTGGTCGACGCCAACGAGCGCTTCGGCCTGCGCCTGAACGGCAACACCGCCGCGCTGGAGTGGCGCGTCTCGGGCGCTGCGCTGGCCCCCGGCAGCGGCGACCAGTGGCAGGCCCTCACCGACCCGGCGCTGCTGCGCGTCACCGAGCTGGAGATCCGCCACGAAGCCGACCGCGTCGACCTGCTGGCCCAGTGCCCCAGCGACCACTGCCCTGATCCGGCCGACCCCGACTGCCCACCCCGGCTGCTGATCCACCGCGTCACGCTGACGATCGAGGCCAGCGACGTGCGTGACCCCGCCGTGCGCCGGCGCCTGCGCAACACGCTGCGGTTGCGCAACGAGGAGTTGCAGGGTGTCTGCCCGGCGCTCTGAACGCGGCGGCAGCGCCCTGGCGCTGGTGCTGGTCCTGCTGATGGGGCTCGGCCTGGCACTGCTGTACAGCCACGGCGCACTGATCTTCGAGCAGCGCAGCAGCGCCCAGCAGGTGCGCGCCACGCTGGCCCTGCACGCGGCCGAGGCAGGCCGCGACTGGGCCATCGCCCTGCTCAACCACCCCGGTGCCATCGATGCCAGCTGCGCGCCGGCCAACGCCAGCCCCAGCAGCCCAGGCGCCCCGGCCAGCGGCCTGCGCGAGCGCTACCTGGCCACCGACCCCGCCACCGGCCTGACCGGCCCGGCCGTGGCGGCCCGGCCTGGCTGCGTGCACGCCGGCGGCACCCGCTGGACCTGCAGCTGCCCCGCCAGCGGCGATGCCGCGCTGAGCGCCGCCGACCCGGCCACGCTGCCGGGCGACCAGCCGGCCTTTGCCGTTGCCTTCAGCCGCGGGCCCCAGCCCGGCAGCCTGCGGCTGGCCGTCACCGGCTGCAGCGGCATCGGCAGCGCCGGTGGCAGCGCCTGCGGCGGCACGGCCGCCGTCGATGCCCGCGTCGACCTGCGCCAGCTGCTGCAGGCGCAGGGCGCCCTGCGGCGGCTGCCGTCGGCCGCGCTGGTCAGCGCCGGCCCGGTGGCGGTGGGCGCCAGCACCACGCTGGTCAACGGCGACCCGTCCAGCGGCGGCCTGACCGTGCAGGGCGGCGCCGGGGTGACCGTGGATCCACTGGCACGCCTGCTGCCACCCGCGGGCCGCGCGCCTGCCGACAGCATCGTGGCAGGCGACGCCAGCCTCGGTGGCAGCGGCGATGCCCCGTGGCGACACTGGTTCGGCCTCTCCGAAAGTGCACTGCGGGCCCTGCCGACCTGGCAGCGCCTGGGCTGCCCTGGCTCCTGCAGCGCTGACCAGGTCAGCGCGGCCCTTGACGCCGGCCACCGCGCCCTCTGGCTGGACGGTGCGCTGCAGGTCAGCAGCGAGGTGACCTGGGGCAGCGATGCACGGCCCGTGCTCTTGGTGGTGCGCGGCGCGGTGCAGCTCAACGGACCGATGCGCCTGCGCGGCCTGCTGATCGCCACCAGCGTCCAGTGGCAGCAGTCCGCCAGCGGCAGCGCGCGCCTGCAGGGCGCCGTGGTCAGCCTGGGCAGCAGCAGCCTGTCCGGCCCGGTGGAACTGGTGCGCGACGCCGCCATCCTGCAGCGCCTGCGCGAGCTGCCCGGCGCCTACCTGCCGGTGCCGGGCAGCTGGCAGGACTTCGACAACCGCTGAACGCCGCCAGCGCCATGGCCACCACCACGTCTCTCCGCGCCATCGCTCGACGCGCCTGCACGCTGCGACGCCGCGGCGGCCTGGCGCTGATCGAGGTGCTGATCGCCACCGCGCTGCTCGGCCTGGGCAGCGCCGCACTGATGCGGCTGCACCTCCACCTGCGCCATGGCAGTGAGGTTGCCCGGCAGCGCGCCGAGGCCCTGCGGCTGGCGGAGGAGGACCTGGAGACCCTGCGCGCCTACACCCGGCTGGACAGCGGCGGGGGCAGTGGTGGAGGTGGCAGCGGTGCGGCCTGGTCGGCGATCGGCAACCTCGCCGCCCAGGAAGTCACCGACCTGGGCGGGCCCACCGTGTACACCCGGTCGCGCTCGGTCAGCCCCGCCGCCGCCCCGGCGCTGAAGTCCGTCACGGCGACACTCGCCTGGACCGACCGCCACGGCGAAGCCCGGCAGCTCAGGCTGCCCACGCTGGTCGCCGGCCTCGACCCGGCCCTGATCGGCGCCCTGCTGCTGCGCCGCGGCGACGAACGCGGACTCGGTGCACTCGGCCGGCACCCGCTCATCCCGGTGACGGCGCGCGAACTCAGCGACGGCCGCATCGCCTACAAGCCGCGCGCCAGCGGCACCCTGACCTGGGTCTTCGATGCGGCCACCGCGCAGGTGACGGCGCGCTGCCAGAGCCCCGCCGGGCTCGCCAGCGCCGACCTCACCGCGGCGCAGATCAGCGGCTGCCGGGCGATCAGCGGCCTGCTGCTGGCCGGCGTGCTGCGCTTTGCCACTCAGGGTGACACGCTCAGGGCCACCGATGCCGAGAACCCGCTGGGCAGCGCGATGGACCTCGACCTGCGCCTGAGCCTGAGCAGCACCGGCCACCCCGACCCGGCCTGGGAATGCGAGGACGACGCCCCCGACGGGGCCCCGCCGGCCGCCACCGCCCAGACCGTGGTGCACTACGCCTGCGTCGTGCAGCCCGCTGGCAACCCGCCCCAGTGGTCGGGCCGGCTCGACGTCGTGCCGCGGGGCTGGGCCATCGCCGATGGGGGCGACGGCGCCCTGCGCATCTGCCGCTACAGCGCCGACCACGATGGCAACGGACGCATCGACAACCGCGAGCACCCCCTGCGCTACGCGGGGGTCGGCGAACCGCTGGGGGACCAGAACTTCCTCGTCGTGCGCGCGGCGGCCGGCTGCCCGCGCGACGCCCCTGCCAGCATGGGCGTGCCGGCCAACTGGGTGGATGACAGCACGGTCGCGCATCAGCCCTGACAATGCGCCATCGCGGTGCGCCTCCGGGGCGCACCGCCCCCTTGTCCCTCTGCATCTCCGTGACCCCTGTACCGAGCTTCCCCACCCAGACCGACCCCACCGCGTACAGCGCCGCCGACCAGGCCCACATGCAGCTCGCGCTGGACCTGGCCGAACAGGCCATCGGCCTGACCGAGCCCAACCCGCGCGTGGGCTGCGTCATCGCCACGCCGCAGGGGCAGGTGCTCGGCAGCGGCCACACCCAGCAGGCCGGCGGGCCGCACGCCGAGGTGATGGCGCTGCGCGCCGCGCGCGAGTCCGCTGGGGATGCGGCCCTGCGTGGCGCCACCGCCTATGTCACGCTGGAGCCCTGCGCCCATCACGGCCGCACGCCGCCCTGCGCCGATGCGCTCCTCGCCGCCGGCATCGCCCGCGTGGTGGCCAGCCTGCGTGACCCCTTTCCCCAGGTGGCCGGCCAGGGGCTGGTCCGGCTGGCCGCTGCGGGCGTGCGGGTGGAGCTGGGCCTGGGCGCCGCTCGCGCGCAGGAGCAGAACCTGGGCTTCTTCTCGCGCGTGCTGCGTGGCCGGCCCTGGGTGCGGCTGAAGATCGCCGCCAGCCTGGATGGGCTGACCGCCCTGCCCAACGGCCGCAGCCAGTGGATCACCGGCCCGGATGCGCGGCGCGACGGCCACGCCTGGCGCCAGCGCGCCGGCGCGGTGCTCACCGGCATCGGCACCGTGCGCGACGACGACCCGCGCCTGGACGTGCGCCTGGTGCCCAGCCCGCGCCAGCCGCTGCGCGTGCTGCTCGACAGCGGCCTGGCCGTCGACGCCAGCGCCCGGCTGCTGCAGCCGCCCGGTGACGTGCTGGTCTACACCGCGGCGGCGCCGGCCTGCGACCCCGGCTTCGACCCTGCCCGCATCCAGGTCATCCCCGCCCCGCCGCCGGACTCCGTGGCCGACGACCAGGCCCGCACCCGCGTGCACCTGGACAGCGTGCTGGCCGACCTGGCGCAGCGCGGCGTCAATGAACTGCACGTCGAGGCCGGGTACACGCTCAACGGCGCCTTCATCGCCGCCGACCTGGTCGACGAGCTGCTGCTCTACCTCGCCCCCAAGCTGCTCGGCCAGGGCCGCGGGCTGGCGTCCTTCGGGCCGCTGGTCACGCTCGACGGCGCGCCGCAGCTCGACTTTCAACGCATCGATCGCATCGGCGACGACCTGCGTGTGCTCGCCCGCCCGCGCGGGCGGCTCGCCGGCTGGCTCACTGACGCGGCCTGACGGCCCCCGCAAGCGCCGCCACGCGCCCGGCCGTCGGCCCTGCGGCGCGCGGCGGCTGACGCGGCGCCTACAATCCCAGGATGGCGATATCACCGATTCCTGAGCTGGTGGCTGAAATGGCGGCCGGCCGCATGGTCATCCTCGTTGACGAGGAAGACCGCGAGAACGAAGGCGACCTGGTCATGGCCGCCGACCTCGTGACCCCCGAGGCGGTCAACTTCATGGCCAAGTACGGCCGTGGACTGATCTGCCTGACGCTCACGCGCGAGCGCTGCGAGTTCCTGCAGCTGCCGCCGATGGCGCCGCGCAACGGCACCAAGCACGGCACCGCGTTCACCGTGTCGATCGAGGCGGCCGAGGGCATCTCCACCGGCATCTCGGCGGCCGACCGGGCCCGCACCGTGCAGGTGGCGGTGGCCCGCGAGACGCAGCCGCGCGACCTGGTGCAGCCCGGCCACATCTTCCCGCTGCAGGCGCAGGACGGCGGCGTGCTCATGCGCGCCGGCCACACCGAGGCCGGCTGCGACCTGGCCCGCATGGCCGGGCTGGCCCCCGCGTCGATGATCTGCGAGATCATGAACGATGACGGCACCATGGCCCGCCTGCCCGAGCTGGAGGTGTTCGCCAGGGAGCACGGCATCAAGATCGGCACCATCGCCGACCTGATCGCCTACCGCAGCCGCAACGAATCGCTGATCGAGCGCCTGGGTGAGCAGGCACTGACCACGCCCTGGGGCGATTTCCGCTGCAGCACCTACCGCGACCGCACCGGCCAGGTCCACCTGGCGCTGGCCGTGGGCCAGTGGCAGCCCGAGGACGAGGTGCTGGTGCGCGTGCACGAGCCGCTCTCGGTGCTGGACCTGCTGGACGCCAGCAACCGCCACTCCTGGGCCCTGCCCAAGGCGTTGACGGCGCTGCAAGCGGCTGGGCGCGGTGTCGCCGTGCTGCTCAATGCCGGACACGACGCCGAGGCCCTGCTCGGCCTGATCGCCCCCGCGACCACCGCGTCGGGGGCGACCGCCCGGCCCAGCGCGGCCGACCTGCGCACCTACGGCGTGGGCGTGCAGATCCTGCTGCAGCAGGGCGTGCGCCGCATGAAGCTGCTGAGCAACCGCCGTCGCATGCCCAGCATGACGGGCTACGGGCTGGAAGTCACCGGCTTCCTCTCCACGCAGGACTGAAACCCCGGCGGCAGGTTCCCGCCGCGGTGCGGCCCGCGCGGGCCGGTGCCGTGGCGAGGCCGTCGCGCCAAACCAACGAGGACCGACCCATGCAGGGTGCAGACAAGGGCGTTACCGCCGAACTCAACGGCGAAGACCTGCACGTGGCCATCGTGCAGGCCCGCTTCAACGCCGCCATCACCGAGCAGCTGGCCGAGAGCTGCATCGCCGAGTTGCTGGCGCTGGGCGTGGCGCGCAAGCACATCCGTCACGTCACCGTGCCGGGCGCGCTGGAGATCCCCATCGCACTGCAGACCCTGGCCGAGACCAAGGACCACGACGCGCTGATCGCCCTGGGCTGCATCATCCGCGGCGAGACCTACCACTTCGAACTGGTCGCCAACGAGAGTGGCGCGGGCGTGACCCGCGTGTCGCTGGACCACGGCCTGCCAGTCGCCAACGCCATCCTCACCGTCGAGAACGAGGCCCAGGCCTGGGCCCGCGCCGAAGAGAAGGGCCGCGACGCCGCCCGCGTGGTGGTCGAGATGGCCAACCTGCTGGGAGACCTGACGTGAACGCCCCTTCGGAAACCCCCGGCACCCGCGGCGCCCCTGCGGGCCCGAGCCCATCCGCCCAGAAGCCGCCGCGGCCCAAGTCGGCCCGCCGCCGCTCTCGCGAGCTGGCTCTGCAGGGTCTGTACGAGTGGCAGGTCAACCGTGCCGAGGCCCGCGTGGTGCATGCCCACATCCGCGAGCAGGACGAGTACAACCTCTGTGACAGCACCCACTTCGACGCCCTGCTGAGCGGCTGCATCGAGCAGGTCGCCATGCTGGACGCCGAGTTTGCGCCGCACCTGGACCGCAAGGTCACCGAACTGTCGCCGGTCGAGCACGGCGTGCTGCTGATTGGCACCTACGAGCTGCAGCACTGCCTGGACGTGCCCTATCGCGTCGTCATCAACGAGGCGGTCGAGCTGGCCAAGGTCTACGGCGGCACCGACGGCCACAAGTTCGTCAACGGCGTGCTCGACCGCACCGCCAAGGACCTGCGCGCCGCCGAGGTGGCCGCCTACCGGCCCGCCCCGCGCAAGGGATGACGAGCGCCCTCGCGTCGACCATGTCGGTCATGCCGACGGTGGCCGCGCCGCGCCTGGCCCGGCGCGTCGAGGTCATCGAGCCCTTCTGGGTGATGGAGTGCGCCAAGGCGGCCGACGTGATCGCCCGCAGCCCCGCCTGCGACCCGTTGCTCGGCGGCGAGCCGATGATCTACCTGAACATCGGCGAGCCCGACTTCACCGCACCGCCGCGCGTACAGGCCGCGGCGCAGCGCTGCATCGAATCCGGCCGCACGCAGTACACCCCCGCCACCGGCGCGCCGGCGCTGCGCGAGGCCATCGCGCAGTGGTACGCCACGCGCTGGAACGTGCCCGTCGACCCGGCACGCATCGTGGTCACCGCCGGTGCCTCCGCGGCGCTGCAGCTGCTCACGCTCGCACTGGTCGAACCGGGCGATGAATTCCTGATGCCCGACCCCTGCTACCCCTGCAACCGCCACTTCATGACGGCGGCCGGGGGCAGCGCGCGGCTGTTGCCGGCCGGGCCGGCGCAGCGCTTCCAGCTCGACGCCGCCTCGGTGGACGCCGCCTGGGGCCCGGCCACGCGCGGCGTGATGCTGGCCTCGCCGTCCAACCCCACCGGCACGCGCATCGCCTTCGACGAGCTGGAGCGCATCGTCGCCGCGGTGCGCCAGCGCGGCGGACTGACGATCGTCGACGAGATCTACCTCGGCCTGAGCTACGACGACCCGGCGCTCGGTGCGGCACGCAGCGCGCTGGAACTCGGCGATGATGTGCTGGTGGTCAACAGCTTCTCGAAGTACTTCGGCATGACCGGCTGGCGCCTGGGCTGGCTGGTGCTGCCACCCGCGCTGGTCGCCCCCATCGAGAAGCTGGCGCAGAACCTCTACATCTGCGCCTCGTCGGTGGCCCAGCACGCGGCGGTGGAGTGCTTCCACCCCGACAGCCTGGCCGAATGCGAGCGCCGCCGCGACGAGATGCGCGCGCGCCGCGACTTCGTCGTGCCCGCACTCGAAGCGCTCGGCCTGCCGGTGCCGGTGCAGCCCGACGGCGCCTTCTACGTCTGGTTCGACACGAGCCGCCACGCCGCCGACAGCTGGACCTTCTGCTTCGACATGATGGAGCGTGCCCACGTCGCGCTGACCCCGGGACGCGACTTCGGCCTGGCCGACACGGGACGCTACGCCCGGCTGTCCTTCGCCAGCGCCCTGCCCCAACTGCGCAGCGCGCTGGGCCGCCTGGAGCGTGTCCTGGCAGGCTGAATCCGGGGTATCGTCTCGATTTCGCATTTCGATGCGGCCCAACCACCAGCGCCCATGAACCGTCCAGAACGAGAGCGCGCCCTCGCGGCCGAAGACCGGCGCGCGACCACCGAGACCGCGCCTGGCCTGAGCTGGACCGACGAGGTGGCCACCCTGGCTCCCGACCCCTCGCTGGGCGACACCACCGGCCCCATCACCGAGCCGGCGCCATTGACCATGCCCGGGGAGCTGGGCCCCGAACTCACCGGCCCGCTCGACAGCGAATGGATGCGCCTGCCCAGCGACGACGAGGCCGAGCGCCGTGCCCTGGCGCGCGCGCCGCTGCCGCTGGGCGATACCGGCCTGGACGCCGTCGATACCCAGCGCCTGCACCCGCCTCCGGGCCCCCAGGCGCCGCCGGTGAGCAGCAGCGTGATGCCGCTGTCGGGCCAGATCGGCCGCTACACCCTGGAACACCGGCTCGGCTCCGGCGGACTGGGCACGGTCTGGTCGGCCTATGACACCGTGCTGGCGCGCCAGGTGGCCATCAAGACGCTGCCGCTGCACATGCCCGCGGCCGAACGCGAGGCGATCGCCGAGCGCGTGCTCGACGAGGCCCGCGCCGCCGCCCGCCTGAGCCACCCGCACATCGTCACGGTGCACGACGCCGGCATCGCCGGCGAGGGCGCCTACCTGGCGATGGAGCTGCTGCGCGGCAAGGACCTGGCCGAGCTGCTGCGCAGCGGCTGGCAGCCCACGCCCGAGCAGGCTGCGCTGATCGTGCGGCGCGTCGCCGACGCGCTGGGCTACGCGCACAGCAAGGGCGTGATCCACCGCGACATCAAGCCGGCCAACATCTTCATGGTCGGGCGCACCCGCCCGGTGGTGCTGGACTTCGGCATCGCCCGGCTGATCCATCAGGATGGCGACAACGGCCCGGCACTGGGCTCGCCCTACTACGCCGCGCCCGAGCAGTTCGACGGGCGCGAGTGCGACCAGCGCAGCGACGTCTACTCGCTCGGCGTGGTGCTCTACGAGCTGCTGTGCGGCCTGCGGCCCTACCAGGGCAGCCGGCTGCAGGAGATCCGCGCGGCGGTGCGCGCCGGCAATGCGCCGCCGCCCAGCCAGTACCGGGCGGGCGTCCCCGCGGCGCTGGAAGCCATTGCGATGCGGGCCATCTCCCGCGACCCGGCGCAGCGCCAGCGCTCGGCCGGTGCGCTGGCGCGCGAGCTGCGCGCCTGGCTGGCCGGCCTGGCCCCCACGGAAACGCCCTCGGGCGCCGCCGAGGCGCCCCGCCCCGTGCCCCTGCCCAGCACCGGTCTGGGCGGCCTGGGTGCCCTGCCTAGCTACCCCCCTCCTGCGGTGCCGGCGCTGCACGGCCCCGACGACGACGCCCCCAGCAGCAGCCACCCGCTGCGCAGCCTGATCTGGGCCGTGGCGGGCACGGCCATCGCGGTGCTCGCTGCCTGGCTGCTGTGGAAGGCCCGCTGACGATGGGTACGGCAGCGACGTACCACTGGCCGGTGCGCATCTACTGGGAGGACACCGACGCTGGCGGCGTGGTCTTCTACGCCAACTACCTGAAGTTCTTCGAGCGCGCCCGCACCGAGTGGCTGCGCGACCTGGGCTTCTCGCAGCAGGCCATGCGCGACACGGACGCCGCCATCTTCGTCGTCACCGACACGGCGGTGCAGTACCGCCAGCCGGCGCGGCTCGACGACGAGCTGCGCATCACGGTGCAGCTCGTCGAGGCCGGCCGCGCCAGCCTGGCGCTGCAGCAGCAGGCGCTGCGCGGCGACACGCTGCTGGCCGAGGGCCGCATCCGCATCGGCTGCGTCGATGCCGGGAACTTCCGGCCGCGCCGCATCCCCAACGCCATCCTGGAACGGATCAACCCTGCATGAATCAGGACCTCAACATCCTGCACCTCGTCACCCAGGCCAGCCTGGTGGTGCAACTCGTGATGGCCATCCTGCTGATGGTGTCGCTGGCCAGCTGGACGGTGATCTTCGGCAAGCTCGTCGGCCTGCGCCGGGTGCGTGGCGACAACGATGAATTCGAGCGCGAGTTCTGGTCCGGCCGGCCGGTGAACGAGCTGTTTGCGCAAAGCGAGCGGCGCGCCGAGCAGGGCGCGCCGATGGAACGCATCTTCACCGCCGGCATGCGCGAGTTCATGAAGCTGCGCGAACGCCGCGTGGCCGACAGCGGTGCGCTGCTCGACGGTGCCCGCCGCGCGATGCGCGCCAGCTTCCAGCGCGAGCTGGACACGGTCGAGTCCAACCTCTCCTTCCTCGCCACGGTCGGCTCGGTGTCGCCCTACGTCGGCCTGTTCGGCACGGTGTGGGGGATCATGCACGCCTTTTCGGGTCTGTCGAACCTGCAGCAGGTCACGCTGGCCACGGTCGCCCCGGGCATCGCCGAGGCGCTGGTGGCCACCGCGATCGGCCTGTTTGCCGCCATCCCCGCGGTGATCGCCTACAACCGCTTCGCCCGCGACATCGACCGCATCGCGATCCAGTTGGAGACCTTCATGGAGGAGTTCTCCAACATCCTGGCGCGCAACGTCGCCCAGGCGCCCAGCGGCGGCAACGCCCGCTGACCGGTCGCCGCCGCAGGACCACCGCGCATGGCCGCCGTCGCCTCCCGCCGAACCGGATCGCGCCGCCGCACGATCTCGGAAATCAACATGGTGCCCTTCATCGACGTGATGCTGGTGCTGCTGATCATCTTCATGGTCAGCGCCCCGCTGATGACGCCGGGGGTGATCGACCTGCCCAGCGTCGGCCAGGCCCAGCGCCAGCCCGACCGGGTCGTCGAGGTGATCCTCGACAGCACCGAGGCGCTGCGCCTGAAGGTCAGCGGCGCACCGGTGCAGGCCGAGGGCACGGCGGTGAACAGCGAGGGCGAGCGCATCACCCTCAAGCAACTGACCGCGCGGGTCAAGGCGCTGCAGGCCGGCTCGCAGCAGGTGCCCGTGGTGATCTCGGCCGACAAGGGCGTCAAGTACGAGGCCGTGGTCAAGGTGATGGACACTCTGCAGCGCGCCGGCATCGTGCGCGTGGGCCTGGCGGTGCGCACCACCGGCGCCTGACTTGGAACACACGGGCTTGAACACCGGCACGGCCACCATCCTGCACCGCCCCCCGTCGGCCGACGGCCTCGGGCTGGGCAGTGTGCTGTCCCTGGCGGTGCACCTGGGGCTGGTGGCCGCCCTGGCGGTGAGCGTGAGCTGGCGGCGCCACAGCGTGCAGCCAGTCAGTGCCGAGCTCTGGGCAGCGGTGCCCCAGGTGGCCGCCCCGCCCGCCCCCGCCGGCACGCCGGCCGAGGCGCCCAGCGTCGCGTCGCCTCCCCTGCCGCCACCGGTGCCAGCTCCCGCCCCCCGCCCAGCCCCTGCTCCGCCCTCACCCCCGCCCGCACCCACACCGGCACAGCAGGCAGCCGCCCGCGCCGAGGCCGACATCGCCACCGAGCGTGCCCGGCGCCAGCGCGAAGCCGAGGACAAGCGCCAGGCCGAGCAGGAGCGTGCCGAGAAGGAAGCCAAGCGCGAGCTGGCACGCAAGAAGGCGGCCGAGAAAGCCGAAAGGGCCGAGGCCGAGCGGCTCGCCGCGCAGAAGCAGGCCGACAAGCTCGCGGCAGACAAGCTGGCCGCCGACAAGAAGGCGGCCGAGAAGAAGACCGCCGAAAAGCTGGAAGCGGAACGCAAGCTCGCCGATCGCAAGGAAGCCGAGCGGCGTGCCGCGGAAGAGGCCCGGACCGAGAAGGCCCGTGCCGAGCAGGTGGCCCGGCTGCGCGAGGACGCCCTCAAGCGCATGCAGAACCAGTTGGGTGGCACCGGCGGCGGTGCAGGCAGCAGTGGCAGCGGCAACAGCCCGGCCACCACGGGCAGCACCGCAGCGGGCACTGGCGCCCCCGGCTCCACGGGCACCGCTGCCCGCAGCGCCGCCCCGTCGGCCGGCTACGAGGGGCGCATCCGGGCCCGCATCCTGCCCAACATCGTCTACACCGGGCGGGTCAGCCGCTCGATCGTGGCCGATGTGGAGATCCGCGTCGCCAACGACGGCACGATCATCGGCAAGCGCCTGACCAAGTCCAGCGGCGTGCCCGACTGGGACGAGGCGGTGCTGCGCGCGATCGAGAAGACCGAGATGCTGCCGCGCGACACCGACGGCCGCATCCCGCCGGTCATGACGATCAGCCTGGACCCCGGCAGCCGCTGAGGCCGCGTGCCCCCCTTTTTGGGGAGGCCCGTCACGCCTGCTTGCAACTCGCGCCCAGCCCGACGGGGGCGAGCGCTCAAGTCGGCAGAGTCGGTCACCGATATGGCTTGCAGATGCCTGGTTTCGCCAGGCCCCACCTGCTTCGCCGCATCGCCTGCCATGACCGCCACTGCCAACCTGCTCGTCGACGTCGACCGCCTGCGCCCCGGCATGTTCATCCAGCTGGACCTGGGCTGGATGGAACACCCCTTCCCGCGCAGCCGCTTCCGCCTGGCCGACGACCAGCAGATCGACGCGCTGCGCGAGCTGGGCCTGCGCCGCGTGAAGGTGCGCGCCGACCTGAGCGACCCACGCGCCTTCGACGTGCCGGCCGAGGCAGCGACTGAAGCGCCCCATGCTGCCGATACCACCGATACCGCCGATGCCGCCCACGCGATCGACGCCGCCGCGCCCACGGCAGCGGCCGTGGCGGCCGTCGAGGTGGCACAGGCAGCGCTCACGCTGGCGGTACGCCCGGCGGCCGATGCGGCCGTGCTGCGGCGCGAACGCCTGCGCGCCCAGCACGAGAGCCTGGCGCGCAGCGAACGCCTGCACGCCCAGGCCAGCCGGGCCTGGCAGGGCATCACCCGCGACGTGCTGCAGCACCCCACCCTGGCGCGCGACACCGCCACCGGCCTGGCCTCGGCGATGGTCACCCAGCTCTGCGAGGACGACAGCACCACCATCCGCATGCTCAGCGAAGCGGCGGGCACCACCAGCTCCCAGCACGCGATCAACGTCACCGTGCTGTCGCTGATGCTGGCGCGCAGCCTCGGCCTGGACGAGGCCCAGCTGCACAGCGTCGCACTGGGCGCGCTGCTGCACGACATCGGCAAGCTGCTGCTGCCCGACCACCTGCGCCACCTCGACTCGGACAGCAGCGCGCTGGCCGGGCGCGAACAGCGCGAACACGTGTCGCAGGGCCTGCGCCTGGGCATGTCGATGGGGCTGGACGCCGCCACCCTGCAGGTGATCGGCCAGCACCACGAGCTGCGCGACGGCAGTGGCCTGCCGCAGGGCCTGCGCGGCGACGAGATCGCCCGGCCGGCGCGCATCGTCACCCTCGTCAACCTCTACGACCGCCTGTGCAATCCGCGCCACAAGGGCGTGCCGCTGCGCACCCCGCACGAGGCCCAGGCGCTGCTGTACGCCCAGCGGCGCAACCAGCTCGACACGGAGGTGCTCACCGCCTTCGTCAAGCTGCTGGGCGTCTACCCGCCGGGCTCGGTGGTGCAGCTCAGCGACGAGCGCATGGCGATGGTCGTCTCGGTCCACCCGATGCACCCGCTGCGCCCGAGCGTGTTGGTCTACGAGCCGCGCGTCGCCCCGGACGATGCCCTGCTGCTGCACCTGGTGCAGGAGACCGACCTGAGCGTGCGCCGCAGCCTGCACCCGCAGCACCTGCCGCGCGCGATGCTGGACTACCTGTCGCCGCGCGAGCGCGTCAGCTACTACTTCGCCCACGGCCTCGAACCGCTGCCGGCGCAACCCGTGGCGGCCTGACGCCCGCCGCGCGCCCGGCCCGACCCTGGCTACCACGGCCATGTCCACACCCCTCGTTCTGCAGCCCCTGCTGGACGCCCTGCTGGAGGCCGCCTGCCTGATCGATGGCAGCAGCCTGCGCGTGCTGGCGGCCAACCGCAGCGCCGCCGAGCTCTGGGGCTGTCCGGTCGGCGAGCTCGTCGGCCTGCCGGTGGAGGACCTGGCCACGACACCGGAAGACCAGCTGTTCTGGATGCAGCTGGCGAGCTGGCCGCGCAGCGCGCCGCTGCACTCCGACAGCCTGATCGTGCGCGCCGACGGCAGCAGCCGCGACGTGGAGCGCCGCATCAGCACCCTGGCGCTGCCCGACGGCCGCGAGGGCTGGCTGCTCACGCTGGTCGACCAGACCGAGCGCCGCCGCGCCGAGCACGAGGTGGAGCGGCTGATGGGCGAGCTGGGCGCCACGCTGAGTTCCTCGCGCGACGCCATCCTGGTCACCGACCTGGCCGGCCAGGTGCGCTCCTGGAACCCCGCCTTTGCCCGCCTGTGGCAGCTGCCGCGCGGGCTGGATGCACGCCGCGAGTCCGGCCGCATCGCCCGCACCCTGGCAGCAGCACTGCCCGACGGCCCGGCCTACGCCCGGCGCCTGGTGCAGCAGCAGGCCCTGCTGCTGCAGGCCCGCCAGGCGCCCTGCCTCGATGACCCGCAAAGCGACCGCGACGCCACCGGACCCCTGGCCACCGACCGGATCGAGCTGAGCGACGGGCGCACCCTGGAGCGCCGCCTGCTGCCGCAATACGGCCAGGGCCAGGTGGTCGGCTGGGTGCAAGTCTGGCGCGACCTGACCGCCCAGCTGCTCGACCAGACCCGGCTGGAGCTGGCCGGCCAGGTGTTCGACTCGATCCTGGACGCCGTGCTGATCACCGACCCGCAGGGCGCGATCCTCAGCGCCAACCCGGCCGCCGAGCGCCTGTGCGGCCGCTCCGACGCCGCACTGCGGGGCACCCCGCTGGCCGAGCTGCTGGGCGAGGCCGACGGCAGCGCCCTCGCCGCCCACCGGTTCATGCTGGGCACGGCCGCGCCGCGCTGGTTTGGCGAGCTGCTGCTGGCCACGCCGCAGGGTGCGGCGCCGGTGCAGGCCACGCTGGTGCGCAGCGGCGGCGACGGGCCGAACAGCGCCGGCTGCATCGCCGTGCTGCGCGACCAGCGCGAGCGCAAGGCCGCCGAGCGGCAGATCGCCGAGGCAGCCCACACCGACCCCCTCACCGGCCTGCCCAACCGCATCGGCCTGATGGAGCAGCTCGCCCTCGCCACGTCCGGCGCCCCGGCCACGGCGGCCACTCCCTGCGCGCTGCTGCTGATCGGGCTGGACCGCTTCAAGCACGTCAACGACTCGGTGGGCCACCGCCAAGGCGACGAGGTGCTGTGCGAAACCGGCCGGCGCCTCAGCCAGGGCCTGCGCCTGGGCGACCAGGTGGCCCGGCTCGGCGGCGACCTCTTCGGCGTGCTGCTGCCCGGCAGCGACGCCGGCACTGCCGAGGCGGTCGCGCGCCGCCTGCTGCAGTCGCTGCGGCAGGACCTCGTCGTTGACGACCTGAGCCTGGCCCTGTCGGCCAGCGTGGGCATCGCGCTGTATCCGCATGACGCCCGCGACGCCGCCGAGCTGCTCGCCCACGCCGACCGCGCGATGCACCGCGTCAAGGAGGGCCACGGCGGCGACCTGCGCTTCTACCAGCCGCAGATGAACGTCGACCGGCTCGACCACATCCGCCTCGACCACGCGATGCGCCGCGGCCTGGCCCAGGGCGACTTCCACCTCGCCTACCAGCCCCAGGTCGACCTGCCCAGCGGCGCGGTGGTCGGCGTGGAGGCGCTGTGCCGCTGGACCGACCCCGACCTGGGCGCCATTTCACCCACCCGCTTCATCCCGGTGGCCGAGGACACCGGCTTCATCACCGAGCTGGGCAACTGGGTGCTGGACGAGGCGGTCGCGCAGGCCGCACGCTGGCGGGCCGCGGGCCACCCGCTGCCGGTGTCGGTGAACGTGTCGAGCCTGCAGTTCCAGCAGCCGGCCTTCGTCCACCGCGTGGCCCGCGTGCTGCAGGACAGCCGCCTGCCGCCCGAGCTGCTCGAACTGGAGCTGACCGAAAGCATCCTGGTCGGCGACATCGACGCCGTGCTGCTGCAGCTGCGCGCCCTGGCCGCGCTGGGTGTGCGCCTGGCGATCGACGACTTCGGCACCGGCTACTCCAGCCTGGGCTACCTCAAGCGCCTGCCGATCCACCGGCTCAAGATCGACCGCAGCTTCATCCAGCGCCTGCCCGAGGACGCCAGCGACGCGGCCATCACCCGCACCATCGTCGAGCTGGGCCGCGCCCTGCACCTGCGCGTGATCGCCGAGGGCGTCGAGACCGAGGCCCAGCGCGAACACCTCGCCAGCCTGGGCTGCGACGAGTTCCAGGGCTGGCTCTACGCCCCGGCCCTGCCCGTTGCGGCGCTGCAGGAGCGCCTGGGCTGGGCCCCGGCGGCACCGGGCGCCCCGGCTTGGGCGACACTGGCGGCATGAGCCAGCCCGACCCGACCTCCCCGTCAGCACCGATCGTCGTCACCCACCGCCCCGAAGCCGCGCGCTTCGAGGTCGAGACCGACGGCCACCTCAGCATCGCCACCTACCAGCTCGACGCCGAGCGCCGCCGCGTGGTGTTCGACCACACCGGCGTGCCCGCCGTACTGCAGGGCCGCGGCATTGCTGCCGAGCTGGTGCGCAGCGCGCTGGCCTGGGCCGAGGCCGAGCGCCTGCAGGTGGTGCCGCGCTGCTCCTACGTGGCGGTGTACATGCGCCGCCACCCGGAAACCCACCCGCTGCTCGAACCGCGCGGCTGAACGGCCCGAGCCGCGCAGCGGCCGGCCTCAATCGCGCAGGTCGATCACCTTCACCTTGACCTTGCGCTCCCGCTCATTGCGCAGGACGGTCAGCTCGACGCTGTTGTTCACGCCCGCCTTCTCCAGCTCGCTGACGAAGGTGGAGAGCGTCTCCACCGGCCGGCCATTGACGCCAACGATCACGTCGCCCAGCTCGCCCGTGCGGCGGTTGTAGGGCTGCAGCCCGGCGGCGGCAGCCGGTGTGCCGCGGCCCACCTCGGCCAGCACCACGCCGCTCACGCCGGCACGCGCCACCAGGTCCGGGCGCACCGGCGTCACGCCGATGCCCGGTAGCGGCGCGCGGCCCTTGCTGATCAGCGCCGGCACCACGCGGTTGACCAGGTCGGCGGGGATCGCGAAGCCAATGCCCGAGGAGCTGCCGCTGGCCGAGCGGATCGCCGAGTTCACGCCGATCAGCCGCCCGGCGCTGTCCATCAGCGGGCCGCCCGAGTTGCCGGGATTGATGGCGGCGTCGGTCTGGATCACGCCAACGACTTCGCGGAAGTTGGCGGTCGGCAGCTCCCGGTCCAGCGCGCTGACCAGCCCCTTGGTGAGCGTGCGCTGCAGGCCGAAGGGGTTGCCGATGGCGTAGACCGACTGGCCGATCTTCAGGTCGCGCGAGCTGCCCAGCGGGATGGGCCGCAGCTCGCGCGGCGGCTTGACCAAGCGGATCACCGCCAGGTCGTACTCCGGCGCCACGCCCACCGGCTCGGCGGCGATCGGCTTGCCCGCGTCGAGCTGCACGAACACCCGGCGCGCACCCTGCACGACGTGGAAGTTGGTGACGATGTGGCCCTGCGTGTCCCAGACGAAGCCGCTGCCCGCGCCCTGGCTGACCTCGGCCCCACCGAAGAGGTTGCGCTGCTCGCTCTCCGTGGTGATGTAGGCCACCGACGGCGCGGCCTGCTCGAACAGGTTGATCACCGCCTGCTCGTCGCCCAGCAGCGCGCCGCGCGGGCTGACGCTGCGCGGCGCCGCATCGCGCGGCTCACGGGCGGTCGAGATGCCGGACAGCAGCAGGCCGGAGGCAGCGACCAGGGAGGCCACCGCGGTGAACAGCAGGCCGGCGCGGCGGGCAAGGGGAGAAAGAGGCGCAAGGGTCATGGCAAGCGGGGTGCTGGGGCGAGGTGGACGGGCAATGAGACGGGAAATGAGGGTCGGCAGGCGAGCTTCAAGGTGCCGCCGTGGCTCCGGCCTGCCGCTGCTGCACCCACCAGTCGGCCAGCCCTGTACCCGCCACCCGCCCGCTGGCGAAGCAGGCCGTGAGCAGGTAGCCGCCGGTGGGCGCCTCCCAGTCGAGCATCTCGCCGGCGCAGAACACGCCCGGCAGGGCGCGCAGCATCAGCCGCTCGTCCAGGCCCTGCGGGCCCTCCAGCCGCACGCCGCCCGCGCTGCTGATCGCTTCCTCGACCGGCCGCGGCGCGTTCAGCACGATCGGCAGCGCCTTGATGCGCGCCGCCTGCGCGGCCGGGTCGGCCAGCAGCGCGGCCCAGGCGGCGGCGTCCAGCCCCTCGCGCAGCAGCGCCGCCTTCACGCCGTGCAGGCCGGCGTGCTCGCGCAGGTGGTTGGTCCAGGAGCGCGCCCCGCGCCCACGCGCCAGGGCCTGGCGCAACTCGTCCTCGCTGCGCTGCGGCTGCAGGTCCAGGTGCACCGTGGTCGGGCCACCCGCGGCGATGTCGTCGCGCAGCTGTGCGCTGGCGGCGTAGACCAGCACCCCTTCCAGGCCGTAGGCGCTGACCACCGCCTCGCCGGCTCGGTCAAAGCGCCGCCCCTGCCGGTCGACGTGCGCCAGCCGGATGCCCTTGAGCGGCTCGCCGGCGAACTTGCTGCGCAGGTGCTCGCTCCAGGCCACCTCGAAGCCGCAGTTGGCGCTGACCAGCGGTGCCACCTCCACGCCCGCCGCGCACAGCCAGGGCTGCCAGGCGCCGTCCGAGCCCAGCCGCGGCCAGCTCGCACCGCCCAGCGCCAGCACAACAGCGTCGGCCGCCACGCTCGTCGCGCCCACCGGGCCGTCGAAGCCCAGGCGCCAGCCCGGGCCACGCGCGTCATCGGCGCTGCGCTCCAGCCGGCCGTTCCAGCGGTGCCGCATGTGCAGCTTCACCCCGCCCGCGCGCAGCCGGTGCAGCCAGCCACGCAGCAGCGGCGCGGCCTTCATGCCGGCCGGAAAGACCTTGCCCGAGCTGCCGACGAAGGTGTCGACACCCAGCCCGGCCGCCCAGTCGCGCAGGCCCTGGGCATCGAGCCCAGCCAGCCAGCGGCCCACCGCGTCGGCCCGCACACCGTAGCGGGCACGGAACGACTCGGCCGGCTCCGAGTGCGTCAGGTTCAGCCCGCCCTTGCCCGCGAGCAGGAACTTGCGCCCCGCCGACGGCATGGCGTCGTAGACATCGACGTGGGCACCCGCGGCCAGCAGCGCCTCGGCAGCCATCAGGCCGGCTGGCCCGGCCCCCACGATCACGACCCGCAGGCCCATCGAGGCCCGGGAAACTTCAGGAACAGCATTCATCACGCCAGTCTAGGCGCAGTGGGCAAAGGCCCTGTTGCCACGGTTGCGCCGGGAGCCGCCATCGCAGGGCCGCGGCCCGGATACGGAACTGCGTGAACTTCACACGATCACACGCTGGCCGCCCCCTCGGCGTGCTCGAATCCTGACCGGCCGACCTGCCCAGCCGACCTGACCGTGACCCCATGACCCTGACCCGCAAGCTCCTCCTAGCCCTCGCCGCCCTGCTGCTGGTGCTCGTCGCCGCGCTAGCTTGGCTGGTCGCCACCTTCGACGCCAACCGCTACAAGGGCGTGGCGGTCGACTGGATGCTCGCGCACCACCAGCGCACGCTGGCGATCGGCGACGTGCAGCTGCGCGTCTTCCCCCGCCTGCAGGTGGAGCTGCGCGACGTGAGCCTGTCCGAGGTGATGCCCCCTCCTCAGCAACCTCAGCAGCCGCAGCAGCCCCCGCAGCGCTTTGCCACGCTGGCCTCGGCCCGGCTGGCGGTGCAGTGGCTGCCGCTGCTGAGGCAGCAACTGGTGGTCGACGAGGTGCAGGCGCAGGGCCTGTCGATGCGCTACGCCCGCGACGCGCAGGGCCGCAGCAACCTCGACGACCTGCTGCGCCCGGCGGCCCCACCGCAGCCCGCCGAGCCGCCGGGCGGGCGGGCGCTGCGCTTCGACATCGGCGCGATCCGGCTCGAACAGGTGAGCGTGGACCTCGATGACCGCCAAGCCCGGCTGCGCGGCCAGGCCCGGCTGGAGCGGCTGACCACCGGCCGGCTCGCCCCCGGCCAGCCCACGCCGGTGAACCTCGTCGCCCAGGCGCAGTTCAGCGAGCCGGCGGTGCAGGCGCAGGTGGAGGCGGCCATGCGGCTGCGGCTCGACTTTGGCGATGCCGCGCAGCCCACGCTGCAGGTGCTGGCCGAGGCGCCGGTGATCACCTTCAGCCTGCGCGCCGGCGCCCTGCAGCTGCAGGACAGCAGGCTGGGGTTGCAGCGCTTCGATTTCCAGCCCGCCAGCCAGCGCCTCACGCTCGACCAGCTGGCCGTGCAGCTGCAGGGGGCCCTCCACTCGCCCGGCCAGGCGCCGCAGCCGCTGAAGCTGGCGCTCAACTGGCCGAACCTCGCGGTGCAGGGCCAGCAGCTGCAAGGCTCGCCGCTCAACGGCAGCTTCTCGCTGCAGGGCCCGGCCGCGCTGGAGGGCACGCTCAGCTCCGGCGCCCCCAGCGGCAGCTTCGAGGCCCTGCAGGTACCCGCCCTCCAGCTCGCGCTCGGCGCCGCCACCCAGGGCGCGGGCGCCTCGCGGGTGAGGGGCACGGTGCGGGCCGACCTCACCGCCCGCCTGCCGGCCAGCGAGTTCACGCTGGCCCACCTGGCCATTGACGCCACGGTGCAGAACCCGGCCCTGCAGCCGCTGAAGGTCAGCGCCCGCGGGCAGGTGAGCGCGGCCCCCACCCGCGTGCAGTGGCAGCTCGGCGGGCAGATGAACGCCCAGGCCTTCGACACCGACGGCCAGCTCGCCGTCGGTGGCCCGCGGCCGCGCCTGCAGGCCCAGGCCCGCTTCGGCGAGCTGGACCTGGACGCGCTGCTGCCGCCCCGCCCGGCGGGCTCGGCCTCATCCTCTGCAGGGGCCGGCGGGCCTGCCGCCGCCACGGCCGACACGCCGATCGACCTCTCCGGCCTGCGCGCCCTCGACGCGCAGGTGAAGCTGCAGGCCGGCACGCTGCGTTACCGGCCCTATGTGCTGAAGGACCTCAGCGCCACTGCCGAGCTGGACAACGGCCGGCTGCAGATCGCCCCGCTGCGCCTGCGCACCTGGGACGGCACGCTGGACGCCCGCGTGACCACCCACGCCGGGGCCGCACCTGCGCAGCAGCGCGTCACCGTGCAGGCCGCAGCGCAGGACATCCTGATCCAGGCGCTGCTGCAGGACGTGGCCCAGAAGGACCTGCTCGAAGGCCGCGGGCGGCTGACGCTGGACCTGGCCACCGGCGGCGCCAGCGTCGACGCCTTCAAGCGTGCGCTGGACGGCAGCGCCGCGCTGCAGCTGCGCGATGGCGCCATCAAGGGCATCAACCTCGCCCAGCGCCTGCGCGAGGTGAAGGCGGCCCTGAGCCGCAAGCAGGACGCAGTGGAGGCGGCACAGCGCAGCGAGAAGACCGACTTCTCCGAGCTGTCGGCCAGCTTCCAGATCCACGACGGCGTGGCCGAGAACCGCGACCTGAGCCTGAAAAGCCCCTTCCTGCGCCTGGGCGGCGAGGGCCGCATCGACCTGCCCGGCAGCCGGCTCGACTACACCGCCCGCACCACCCTCGCCAGCACCAGCAAGGGCCAGGGCGGCGCCGAGTTGGACGCGCTCAAGGGCCTGACCGTGCCGGTGCGCCTGACCGGCCCCTTCGACGCGCCGGCCTGGCACATCCGCTGGTCCGAAGTGGCGGTGGGCGCGGCCGGCAACCTGGTCAAGGACCAGCTGCAGCAAAAGCTGGAAGCCAAGGCGGCCGACAAACTCGGCCTGCGCGCCAGCGACGCGGCCTCCACCCCGCTGAAGGCGCAGGTGCGCGAAGCCGCCAAGGACCGGGCGCGCGAGGCGGTGAAGGAGCGGCTGAAGGGACTGCTGGGGCACTGATCCCGGGCCGGCCGGCATCGGCGCTCACTCCGCTTTTTGGGGACTTCACGCGACGCGCGAAAGCCGGTCCACTCTGACGCTGTTTGTGCATCGCTCAGGGACCCTATGCGGCCGCGGACTCACGGGTCCGCGGCCGACTGAGGGGCCTCCGGGGCCAGTCTGCACAGGCCCCAAACGGCCGCCCCTCGGGTCACAGGCCCGCGTTGGAGGCCCCCGCCCTGGATCGCGGCCAGGGGCGCAGTTCCTCCAGGTGCTGGCGGAGAAACTCGATGACGATGCGGCGCCGCTCCGTGCCGCGCACCGCTGCCTCGCCTTCCACGAGCCCGTCCCGCACCAGCGCGCCGGAGCGCAGCGCCGGGATGCTCAGCGACGCGTGGGCGATGATGGCGCGCCAGGCCTTCTTCACCGCGTCGGTGGTGATCTGCAGCCGCGCGGCAATGCGCTGGTCGGTGTCCCCCTGCAGGGCCAGGAAGGCAATGCTCTGCTGGGCCGGGGTCAGCCGCATGCGCGGGGGCGGCGGGGGCTTGATCCAGTGGCTCATGCTGTCGAACACCCCCGCAGGCGGCATGCGCTCGCGGTGGTGCTCGAACCAGATCGGCGCGTGCGACTCGGCCGGCCGGCCCTCGGGCGGTGCAAAGCTGCGCACCCGCTGGGCACCGCTGGCGCAGATGTACTGTGCCGCCCGCTCGCCGTGGTACTCGCTGAGCATGCGGCGCACATTGAAGCCGGTGATGTTCAGGTACCAGGCCGCCGCCGTGAGCGGCAGCAGGCGCTGCGTGTCCGGGTGCTGGAAGTCCCAGTACCGCTGCACGTACATCGGCGAGATCAGGTTCAGGCCCTGGCCGGCATTGGCGCGGGCGATGGCCTGGGTGTCGAGCGCGATACCGGGGGCGCCGTCCAGCACCAGGCCGTAGTAGGCATCGGCAATCGAGGGCCCCGCCGACTGCAGGAGGTCGGCATACACCGCGTCGGACACGAACACCGCCACGCCAAAGGCGTGCAGCACCATCGTCCCGTCCGCAGCCGCATCCTCCCAGACCGCGAACGGCTTGGGCCGCCGACGGTCCTGCGCCAGATAGGCGGACCAGAGCGCCGGCAAGGCCTGAAGCGTGGCCTCGCTCGGGCTGACCCGGCCATTGGCCCTCAGGAGCTGGAGGCAGGCATCGAAGTCATCTTCGGTCGCCAGACGGAACTGCATGGTGGCACTGCACGGTGGATCTACCCTCGATTGTGAACAGTGCGGTACACACCCAGGCCCCTTCGGCAAGCTTCCCACCAGGGTGAGTGGCCATTGGAGCGCGTCTGTCCGCACTTCACCTGAACTTGTTCATTTTCCATGCTCGGCGGGAGGCCCCTCCGCCGGCTGCGCCGCCAGGGCCCGGATCGCCTTGCTCATCGCAGGCGCCACGCCAAAGTGGCTCGCCAGCCAATCCAGCTGCGCCAGTGCGGAGCCCGGCACCCTCGACAGGCCCTGCACCATCGCAGGAAGCATCTGCGCAAAGCCGGGGTGACGCAGCTCCAGCCGCCGTTCGGCGTTGTAGGGATCGCATGCCACACCTGGCACCGGCGGCTCCACCAGCGGCAGCAACTCGACCAACCGGCCCAACGCATGCACCTCCACCAGCCGCAGCCCGGCCAGCCGCTCACCGCGCCGCCAGCGCTGCAGGCCCACATGCAGGTTGCCCAGCGCCTCGCCAACCAACCAATCCGTACCAGAGCGCGGCCGTTCCTCGGGGGCGCGTACTGGCTGCGCCCATGCATCTCCCACCCCTGCGCGACGCCAGACCAGCCGCCCGGGCGCATAGGGGATGCCGGCCAGCTCCTGCGGCTCGAACACCGCACACTCGCCAAACACCCCATCGGCATAGAGCAGCTTGTGCCCGTCCGGCGTATTGCGGTAGTGCCACACCAGCGGTCCGGCCGCAGCCAGCCAACCCAGGTCGTCCAGGTAGCGCGCCTTGTGGCCCGGCTCGACGATGGCAAAGAAGTCCAGGTCCGACCACTCATCCAGCCGTTCGATCTCCTGACCCACCGAGCCCAGCCCCAGCAGCGCCAGGGCATGGCCGGAGACGTCGAGCGAGCGGGCAATCGACTGCAGTCGGTCAAGGAGGACAGCGATGGCGGGCATGGCAAAACTCCATGGCGGTGCAGAAACTCTGCATGGCAGGCCTGCCTGCAGGCCCCGCTCAACCCGAACCCTGACACCCGACACCGGCCCTCGCGGCACTCGACTCCCGGGCTGCGCAGAGGCCGGCGAAGCACCGCGCCGGAAATTCCTGCCGGGTGCGTTCAGAACAGCTTGCGGATGCGCTCGTAGCGGCTGGAGATTTCCTCGGTCACCATGTCCAGCGCGGCCCGGAGGTTCTGTCCACCGTCCTTCAACTCGGCCTTGACGCGGGGCATGCGGGCTTCCACGTCCGCCCATTTCGCCTCCACCTTGTCCCACTCGTCGCGGGCCTCGGCGGTGGCCAGGTGCAGCTTCAAGCGCAGTTCATCGCGCTCCTGACGCAGACGATCCACCATGACTTGCCATTGCTCTCGGGTGTCGGTCATGACCGTTCCTTTCGTTTTTGAACCTCGTCCCTGGAAGTCTGCGCCCGGGGGAAGCCCGGTCAGGTTGACCCCTGTCAATGCTTCGGATGGGCGTGACTGCGGCCGAATGCTGTGCAGTATTGCTCACCCCATGACCGAGGTCCGGGCCATTCCCCTCAAATCGACATCAACCCCCGCACCCCATTGGCCTCCATCTCGTGGCCGCGCCCACGGGCGATGATCTCGCCGCGCTCCATCACGAGGTACTGGTCGGCCAGTTCGGCGGCGAAGTCGTAGTACTGCTCGACCAGCACGATGGCCATCGTCTTGCGGTCCGCCAGCATGCGGATCACCCGGCCGATGTCCTTGATGATGCTGGGCTGGATGCCCTCGGTGGGCTCGTCCAGGATCAGCAGCTTGGGGCCGGCGGCCAGTGCCCGCGCGATGGCCAGCTGCTGCTGCTGGCCACCGGACAGGTCGCCGCCGCGGCGGTGCAGGAACTGCTTGAGGATGGGGAAGAGCTCGAACAGCTCGGCCGGGATGGGCGTGGAGCCGCTCTTGTAGGCCAGGCCCATGCGCAGGTTTTCTTCCACCGTCAGGCGGCCGAAGATCTCACGGCCCTGCGGCACGTAGCCCACGCCCTTGCGCACGCGCTCGTAGGGAACATCGCGGCTGATGTCCTGCCCATCCAGCGCGATGCTGCCGGTCTTGATGGGCACCACGCCCATCAGGCTCTTGAGCAGGGTGGTCTTGCCCACGCCGTTGCGGCCGAGCACGACGGTGACCTCACCGAGCTGGGCCTCGAAGCCCAGGCCGCGCAGGATGTGGCTGCCGCCGTAGTACTGGTTGAGTCCGTCAACTTTGAGCATGGGGACCTCGGGAGATCGACAAGGAACACCACGGGGCCGGGGCCGATGACGTCGGGTGCCCGTCCGCCGCAGGTAAAGGGGGAGCCTTCGGCCCGCAGGGGCGAAGGCGGAGGACACGGAGGCGGGCGGGTACCCGGCGGCAGCGGTCCGTCACAGCGGGGTCGGATTCATCGACCAAGGTAGACCTCAACCACCTTGTCGTTGGCCTGCACCTCGCTGAGCTTGCCTTCGGCCAGCACGCTGCCCTCGTGCAGCACGGTGACGGTCTTGCGGCCTTCGGTGAGCTGGTCGACGAACTTCATGTCGTGCTCGACCACCACCAGCGAGTGACGGCCTTCCAGGCTCAGGAAGAGCTCGGCGGTGCGCTCGGTCTCCTCGTCGGTCATGCCGGCCACGGGCTCGTCGAGCAGCAGCAGCTTGGGGTCCTGCATCAGCAGCATGCCGATCTCCAGCCACTGCTTCTGGCCGTGGCTGAGCAGGCCGGCGGTGCGCTGGGCCGAGGGCTTGAGGTGGATGAGGGTGAGGATCTCGCCGATGCGGTCCAGCTGCTGCCCGCTCAGGCGGTGGAACAGGCTGGCGCGCGCGCGCCGGTCGGCGGCCAGGGCCAGCTCCAGGTTTTCGAAGACGCTGAGCTCCTCATAGACCGTGGGCTTCTGGAACTTGCGGCCGATGCCGATGGTGGCGATCTCGTTTTCGCGCAGGCGCAGCAGGTCGATGGTGGAGCCGAAGCTGGCGCGTCCGGCGTCCGGACGGGTCTTGCCGGTGATGACGTCCATCATCGTGGTCTTGCCCGCACCGTTGGGGCCGATGATGCAGCGCAGCTCACCCACGTTGATGGTCAGGCTCAGCGCGTTGAGGGCCTTGAAGCCGTCGAAGCTGACGGTGATGTCGTCCAGGTACAGCGCCACGCCCTGGGTGAAATCCGGCTCGCCGTGCTGGACCAGCCGGCCATAGGAGGCCGAGCGCCCGCCCGATTCGGTCTTGCCGGTGGAGGCTGCGAGGCGGGCCTCGTGCTCGATCTTCAGCCGGGTGCCGGCCTGCATCAGTTCGGGTGTCATGCGCGCACCTCCTTCACATCCTTCTTGCTGCGGCCGGTGAGTTTGCCGACCAGGCCGACGATGCCGTTCGGCAGGAACAGCGTGACGGCGATGAACAGCGCGCCCAGGAAGTACAGCCAGAACTCCGGGAACACCTGGGTGAACCAGCTCTTGGCACCGTTGACGAAGAAGGCGCCGACGATCGGCCCGATCAGTGTGCCGCGCCCGCCCACCGCCGCCCAGATGGCGATCTCGATGCTGGCGGCCGGGCTCATCTCACCCGGGTTGATGATGCCCACCTGCGGCACGTACAGAGCCCCGGCGATGGCGCACATCACCGCGCTGAGCGTCCAGATACTGAGCTTGTAGGCGATGGGGTCGTAGCCGGTGAACATCACGCGGCTCTCGGCGTCGCGGATGGCCTGGAGAACGCGGCCGTACTTGCTGTTGACGATCGCGCGCGCCATCAGGAAGAAGCCGATCAGCGTCAACCCGGTCAGCACGAACAACACCATGCGGGTGGAGGGCTGGGCGATCGGGATGCTGAGGATGCGCTTGAAGTCGGTGAAGCCGTTGTTGCCGCCAAAGCCGGTCTCGTTGCGGAAGAACAGCAGCATCGCTGCATAGGTCAACGCCTGGGTGATGATGGAGAAGTACACGCCCTTGATGCGCGAACGGAAGGCAAAGTAGCCGAACACGAAGGCCAGCAGGCCGGGCACCAGGATCACCAGCAGCATCTGGGCGATGAAGCTGTCGGACAGCGTCCAGGTCCAGGGCAGTTCCTTCCAGTTCAGGAAGACCATGAAGTCCGGCAGCTGCGAGCGGTACTGGCCGTCGGTGCCGATCTGGCGCATCAGGTACATGCCCATGCCGTACCCGCCCAGCGCGAAGAACAGGCCGTGGCCCAGGCTGAGGATGCCGGTGTAGCCCCAGATCAGGTCCATCGCCAGCGCGCAGATGGCGTAGCACATGATCTTGCCGACCAGCGCGACGTAGTAGTCGCCCAGGTGCAGCGCGGAGCCCGCGGGCACCAGCAGGTTCAGCACCGGCACCAGCACCGCCACGGTGATCAGCGCGGCGACCACGCCAGTCCAGCCCTTGAGGCCCAGCAGCAGGCCGCGGCGCGGCTGCAGCGAGAAGTCGGAAGAGGAGTTCAAGACGGCACCCATGGTTCAAGCCTCCGGAGAGCGGCCCTTCATCGCGAACATGCCTTGCGGACGCTTCTGGATGAAGATGACGATGAACACCAGCACCATGATCTTGGCCAGCACCGCACCGGCATACCCTTCCAGGAACTTGTTGATCAGCCCCAGGCCGAGCGCGGCGTAGACGGTGCCGGCCAGCTGGCCCACGCCGCCCAGCACCACGACCATGAAGCTGTCGACGATGTAGCTCTGGCCCAGGTCGGGGCCGACGTTGCCCACCTGGCTGAGCGCGCAGCCGGCCAGGCCGGCGATGCCCGCACCCAGGCTGAAGGCGTAGGTGTCCACGCGGGCGGTGTTGACGCCCATGCAGGCGGCCATGCGGCGGTTCTGCGTCACCCCGCGCACGAACAGGCCCAGGCGGGTCCTGGCGATCAGCAGCGCCACGCCGATCAGCACCGCCGCGGCAAACACCAGGATGGCCAGGCGGTTGTAGGGCAGCGTCAGGTTGCTGAACACCGCCACGCCGCCGGACAGCCAGGCCGGGTTCTCCACCGCCACGTTCTGCGCGCCGAACAGGCTGCGCACGCCCTGCATCAGCACCAGGCTGATGCCCCAGGTGGCCAGCAGTGTTTCCAGCGGGCGCCCGTAGAGCCAGCGGATGACGCTGCGCTCCAGCGCCGCGCCCACCAGCGCCGAGGCCAGGAAGGACATGGGGATGGCCGCCAGCAGGTAGGCGTCGAAGGCGCCCGGCAGGTACTGGCGGAACAGGTTCTGCACCACGTAGGTGGCGTAGGCGCCGATCATCATCAGCTCGCCATGGGCCATGTTGATCACGCCCATCAGGCCGTAGGTGATGGCCAGGCCCAGCGCGGCCAGCAGCAGGATGCTGCCCAGGCTCACGCCGGTGAAGAGCACGCCCAGGCGCTCGCCACAGGCCAGCCGGCCTTCCACCGCCGTCAGCGCGGCCTGCAGCGCGGCACGCACTTCCGGGTCGGCCTCGGCGCCCGCCGCCAGGCGCTCCTGCAGCAGGCTCTTGACGCCGGACTCGCCGCTGGACAGCAGCGACTGTGCCGCGGCCAGGCGCTTGCCCTTGTCGCTGGCGCTGACCAGGATGGTGGCGCGCATGCGCTCCAGCTGCGCCTTCAGGGTGGCATCGGTCTCGGCACCCCAGGCCTTGTCGATCAGAGGCAGCTGGGCTTCCTCCAGCTGCTGCTTGGCCAGCTCGACCAGTGCAGCGCGGCGGGTCTCCACCTGCGGCGACACCAGCCTCAGCGAGCCCAGCGCGGCTTCCAGCGCGCCGCGCATGCGGTTGTTGTTGACCACGTCCTCGGCATCGGCCGGCGCGGTCGCTGCGGTCGAGGTGCCGGCCAGCACCGTCTTGCCGTCCAGCGTGACATAGGCCTTGCCACCGGCCACCTTCACGGCGTCGTCCAGCAGCGCCTGCACCAGCACCGCCAGGGCGGGGTCGGCCTGCGCGGTGGCCTTGTTGAGCGCCGCGATGCGGTCGTCAGTCTCACCGGAAGCGATCGCCGTCGCTTCCTCGGGTGTCAGGGCTCGGACCACAGGCGTGGCCAGCACGCCCAAAGTCAGCAGCAGAAGCAAGAGGATCCGTCGCATCGGCAGTGCCTTCGATCAACAAAAAACGCGGGCCGGCAACGCCGCCCGCGCCCTCCAGCAGGCGCGGTGGATCCGGCTTCGCCGGTCCACTCGCGTCGCCCCCCTTGAGGGGGGAGCGGCGTCAGCCGCAACGGGGGGTGGTCACTTCTTCGCGGGAACGTTCTTCTTGCCCTTGTTCTCGGCGATGTAGTCGCTCCACGGGTCGGCCACGACCGGGCCCTTGGTCTTCCACACCACGTTGAACTGGCCGTCGGCCTTGATCTCGCCGATAAACACCGGCTTGTGCAGGTGGTGGTTTTCCTTGTCCATCGTGGAGGTGAAGCCGCCGGGAGCCGGAATGGTCTGGCCGGCCATGGCCGCGATGACCTTGTCGGTGTCGGTGGACTTGGCCTTCTCGACCGCCTTGGCCCACATGTGCAGGCCGATGTAGGTGGCCTCCATCGGGTCATTGGTCAGGGGCTTGTCCTTGTGGCCGGCAATGCCCTTGGCCTTGGCGTAGTCGCTCCACTGCTTGATGAAGGCCGCGTTGGTCGGGTTCTTGATCGACATGAAGTAGTTCCACGCCGCCAGGTGGCCCACCAGCGGCTTGGTGTCCACGCCGCGCAGCTCTTCTTCACCCACCGAGAAGGCCACCACCGGCACGTCGGTCGCCTTCAGGCCCTGGTTGCCCAGTTCCTTGTAGAAGGGCACGTTGGAGTCGCCGTTGATGGTCGAGACCACGGCGGTCTTCTTGCCCTCGGAAGCGAACTTCTTGATCTTGGCAATGATGCTCTGGTAGTCGGAGTGACCGAAGGGGGTGTACTCCTCCATGATGTCCGACTCGGCCACGCCCTTGGCCTTCAGGAAGGCGCGCAGGATCTTGTTGGTCGTGCGCGGGTAGACGTAGTCGGTGCCCAGCAGCACGAAGCGCTTGGCGCTGCCGCCGTCCTTGCTCATCAGGTATTCGACGGCCGGAATCGCTTGCTGGTTGGGCGCCGCACCGGTGTAGAACACGTTCTTGCTGAGCTCTTCACCTTCGTATTGCACGGGGTAGAACAGCAGCGAGTTCTTCTCTTCAAAGACCGGCAGCACCGACTTGCGGCTCACCGAGGTCCAGCAGCCGAACACGGCGGCCACCTTGTCCTGGTCGATCAGCTGCTTGGCCTTCTCGGCGAACAGCGGCCAGTTGGAGGCGGGGTCGACGACGACCGGCTCCAGCTTCTTGCCGAGCACGCCGCCCTTGGCGTTGATCTCGTCGATGGTCATCAGCGCGACGTCCTTCAGGACCGTCTCGGAGATGGCCATCGTGCCCGACAGCGAGTGCAGGATGCCGACCTTGATGGTGTCGGCGGCCTGGGCGAACAGCGGCAGGCTCAGAGCGGCGACGCCAACGGCGACGGCGCTCACCTTGGCAGCGAAGGAACGACGGGTGCTTTGCATGGACGGGGGCTCCTGGGTTGGTGACCGGAGCCGGGAGCGCCTTCTTGTTCAAGTGCCGCTCCCGGCATGGCTGCCAGTGTCCGAGCCATGCTGCGCTGCGCAAATACGCCGAGTGGCGTAGGTGCGGGGGCGCTCCGGCCCGCCGGGCGCCGGCTCAGACATCACAATCACAGGCGCTGTCACGCACCCACGCAACCACGCAACCATGCTCGACGACATCAAGAAGACCCTCTGGGCCACCGCCGACAAGCTGCGCGCCAACATGGACGCCGCCGAGTACAAGCATCTGGTGCTCGGGCTCATCTTCGTCAAGTACATCTCCGACACCTTCACCGCCCGCACCGCCGAGCTGGCCGCGCGCCTGCGCGACCCGGAAGACGACTACTTCTACGGCAACGCCAACGATGAAGACATCGCCGCCGAGCTGCAGGACCGCGACTACTACACCACCGCCAACGTCTTCTGGGTGCCCGAAGCGGCCCGCTGGGAGGCCCTGCGCGCGGCGGCCAAACAGCCCGACATCGGCAAGCGCATCGACGACGCGCTCACGGTCATCGAGGGCGAAAACCCCAAGCTCAAGGGCATCCTCGACAAGCGCTACGCCCGCGCCCAACTGCCCGACGGCAAGCTCGGCGAGCTGGTGGACCTGATTTCCACCATCGGCTTCGGCACCAACGCGGCGCAGGCGCGCGACGTGCTCGGCCAGGTCTACGAGTACTTCCTGGGCATGTTTGCCAGCGCCGAAGGCAAGCGCGGCGGCCAGTTCTACACGCCGGCTTCCATCGTCAAGACGCTGGTGGCCGTGCTCAGCCCGCACCACGGCAAGGTCTACGACCCCTGCTGCGGCTCGGGCGGCATGTTCGTGCAGTCCGAGAAGTTCATCGAGGCGCACGGCGGCAAGCTGGGCGACGTATCCATTTATGGACAAGAAGCCAACCCCACCACCTGGAGGCTGGCTGCGATGAACCTGGCCATCCGGGGCATCGACTTCAACCTGGGCCGCGAGCCGGGCGACACCTTCACCCGCAACCAGCACCCGGACCTGCGCGCCGACTTCGTGCTGGCCAACCCGCCCTTCAACATCAGCGACTGGTGGCACGGCAGCCTGGAAGGCGACCCGCGCTGGCACTATGGTGACCCGCCGCAGGGCAACGCCAACTACGCCTGGCTGCAGCACATGCTGCACCACCTCAAGCCCACCGGCCGGGCGGGCATCGTGCTGGCCAACGGCTCGATGAGTTCCAGCCAGAACAACGAGGGCGTCATCCGCGCCGCGATGGTCGATGCCGACGTGGTGGAAGTCATGGTGGCGCTGCCGGGCCAGTTGTTCTTCAACACCCAGATTCCGGCATGCCTCTGGTTCCTGGCCAAGCAGAAGAAGCGCAAGGGCGAGGTGCTGTTCATTGACGCGCGCAAGCTGGGCAAGATGATTTCCCGCGTGCAGGCCGAGCTGGATGACGCCGCGATTGCGCGTATTGCCGACACCGTGGCCGCCTGGCGCGGCGAGGTGGAAGCCGGTGCCACCGTCACCGAATACGCTGACATGCCCGGCTTCTGCCGCAGCGTCCCGCTGGCCGAGATGGCCCAGCACGGCCACGTTCTGACGCCGGGGCGCTATGTGGGCGCCGCAGAGGTCGAGGACGACGACGAAGCCTTTGCCGACAAGATGCAGAAGCTCACCGAGAAGCTGGGCGAGCAAATGGCCAGAGGCGCGGAGTTGGATGCGCTGATTCGGCAGAAGCTGGGGGGGCTGGGGTATGAGTTCTGAAGCAAAGCCGTTGCTCTTACCGTTGTTCGCCTCTTCAATAACCCCGAATTGGTCATGGGAACGCCTAGATGCGATTTCGGATGTTTATGACTGCCCACATTCGACCCCGAAACTGGTCGACGACCTTACAGCACCGTTCGTTGTGCGTTCACAAGACGTACGGTCTGGCACGTTTCTGATGAACGATGCAGCTCATGTTTCTGCCGATACTTACGCGGAGCGGATTAAGCGCGTTGAACCACGCTTCGGGGATTTGGTTTACAGCCGGGAAGGCACCTACTTTGGTATTGCTGCAGAAGTTCCAAAAGGAATAAAGGTTTGCCTTGGGCAGCGCATGGTGTTGATCAGACCAGACAGCTCAAGAATTGATCATGCTTTTCTTCGCTACTGGCTCAATTCTCCCCAAGTTTTTGGACACATCCACGGCTTTCGCGATGGCACGGTGGCTGAACGATTGAATTTGCCAGTCATACGCGGTTTGGCGGTAGCCTGCCCGTCACTACCTGAGCAACGTGAAGTCGCAAAAACGCTATCCGCTCTCGACGACCGCATCACCCTCCTGCGCGAAACCAACGCCACGCTCGAAGCCATCGCCCAGGCGCTGTTCAAGTCGTGGTTCGTCGATTTCGACCCCGTGCGCGCCAAGATGGAAGGCCGCACTCCCGAAGGCATGGACGAAGCCACGGCGGCGCAGTTTCCGGATGGGTTCGACGAGTCGGCCCTGGGGAGCCTCCCGAGAGGCTGGACGCGCTCTAGTCTTGCGGAAGTTTGCGCCTACCTCAATCGCGGGCTGTCGCCCAAATACCTTGAAGAAGGCGGCGTACTGGTGCTCAACCAGAAGTGCATCCGAGACTTTTCGGTGGACTACACCAAAGGCCGCCGCCATGACACGTCGCAACGCAAGATTGACGGGCGTGAGCTGGTCATAGGCGATGTGTTGGTGAATTCCACCGGGGTGGGCACGCTGGGCCGCGTCGCGCAGGTTCTCGAACTGCCTGAGCCGGCCATTGTTGACTCCCACGTCACCGTCGTTCGCGCCGGAAATCGGCTGAGCTGGCCCTATCTCGGTCAATGGCTGGCAAGGGCGCAGCCGGAAATTGAGGCCATGGGAGAAGGCTCGACGGGTCAGACTGAGCTTTCGAGAACCAAGTTAGGCGTGATGTCGATTTTGGTTCCGCCCCGGGATGTGCTGGCCGCGTTTGACGCGGTAGTTGAACCTCTGAAGGCCCGTGTGGCGCTGAATGAGAACAGCGCCAGGAACTTGGCAGCCCTACGCGATACCCTGCTCCCCCGCCTGATTTCCGGCCAACTGCGCCTGCCTGAGGCCATCGAAACAGTGGAGGCGGCCACCGCATGATGACCCTCGACACCCTGAACCGCTGGCTGACCGATGCGCCGGAGGATGAGCACCTGGAGTTCAAGGAGGCCAAGCAGCAGTACGACACCACCAAGCTGCTGCGCTACTGCGTGGCGCTGGCCAACGAGGGCGGCGGGCATCTGGTGCTGGGGGTGACGGACAAGCGCCCCCGGCGGGTGGTGGGCACCCAGGCGTTCCAGAACCGAGGGGAGATCACTGCACGCATCCTGGAAGCGCTGCGCATGCGCGTAGAGGTGCAGGAGCTTATGCACCCGGATGGCCGCGTGCTGGTGTTTTCCATTCCGCCGCGCCCGGCGGGTACCCCACTGCACCATGAAGGCGCCTACCTGATGCGTGCGGGCGAGGAACTGGTGCCGATGTCGCCAGACCAGCTCCGGCGCATCTTGGCCGAAGGCGGGCCCGACTGGTTCGAGCAGCCCGCCCGCAGTGGTGCCAGCCCCGATGAGGTGGTGGCGCTGCTCGATACACAGTCGTTCTTCGAGCTGCTGGGGCTGCCCTATCCCACCCATCGTGACGGCGTGTTGGCCCGCTTGGCGCAGGAGCGGCTGGTGCTTGACCAGGCGGACGGCTGGTGCATCACCCGCCTGGCGGCCATCCTGCTGGCCAAGCGCCTGGATGCCTTCTCGTCTGAGCTGGCCCGCAAGGCGCCCAGAGTCGTCATCTACGAAGGCATCAACAAGCTGACCACCCGTGAGGACAAGCCCGGCGTGCGAGGCTATGCGGTGGGCTTCGAGAGCCTGGTGGACTTCGTGCATTCATCGGCGCCGCTCAACCGCTTTGTGGAGCAGGTGGTGCGCGAGGAGGTCAAGATGTTCCCCCGCCAGGCCATCCGTGAGCTGGTGGCCAACGCCTTGGTGCACCAGGATTTCGAGGCCAGTGGGCAGTCGGTCATGGTCGAGATGTATACCGACCGCCTGGAAGTTTCCAATCCTGGCCAGCCGCCCATCAAGGTGGAGCGGTTCATTGACGAGTTCCGCTCACGCAACGAGCGCCTGGCCGAACTGATGCGGCGCATGGGCCTGTGCGAGGAGAAGGGCAGCGGCATCGACAAGGTGGTTCACTTGGCCGAGGTGTATCAGCTGCCTGCGCCTGACTTCCGCGTCAGCGAGACACGCACGACGGCCGTGCTGTTCGCCCATCAGGACTTCGCCGACATGAGCAAGCCCGACCGCATTCGTGCCTGTTACCAGCACTGTGCGCTCAAGTACGTCAGCAACGAGCGCATGTCCAACCAGAGCCTGCGTGAGCGCTTCAGGTTGCCCGAGTCGAAGACTGCCACCGCGTCGCAGGTGATAGGCGCGACCAAGGATGCCGGCCTCATCAAGGCCGACGAATCCGACACCACATCCACGCGTTACGCCCGCTACTTGCCCTTCTGGGCGTAGGTAAGCAGTGCTTAAACGCAAACCTTCAGGGGCTACCAAATTCCATGGAAACCTTTTAAAATCAAGCACTTAGGTGCTTTATCGCTAGGCATCGGCAGGCGGCCGCGGTGCAGCCCGGGACCAGAAAGCGAAAAGCCCCGATGACCCCACCGAGGCTGTAGCGCCGACCGGGAACCCCCAATCCACTTAGCCCACCAGTGTAGTCAAGCTGGAAGGGGAGCAAACAGAAAAAGCACAGGGCAGGGAGTCCATGACCGAAGACCAACTCGAACAAGAAGCGCTGGGCTGGATGGCCGAGCTGGGCTACGCGGTGCACGCGGGCCCGGACATCGCCCACGACGGCAGCAACCCGCAGCGGGCCAGCTATCGGCAGGTGGTGCTGCCCTTGCGCCTGCGCGAGGCCATCCAGCGCTTGAACCACGACATCCCAACTGCCGCCCGCGAAGACGCGCTGCAGCGGGTGCAAGACCTTGGCATCCCGGCCTTGCTGTCGGCCAATCGGGCGCTTCACAAGCTGCTGGTGGGCGGCGTGCCGGTGCAGTACCAACGGGGCGGCGAAACGGTGGGCGACTTCGTGCGCCTGGTGGACTGGGCGGCGCCCGTACCTGGGCAAGGTGGCAACGAGTTCTGGGCGGTCAACCAGTTCACCATCAAAGGGCCGCACCACACGCGCCGGCCGGACATCGTTTTGTTCGTCAACGGCCTGCCGCTGGTGCTCATCGAGCTGAAGAACCCGGCCGACCTCAACGCCGACATCTGGAAGGCCTACGACCAGATTCAGACCTACAAGGCGCAGGTGCCGGACGTGTTCCAGTACAACGAGTTGCTGGTCATCTCGGACGGCACCGACGCGCGCATGGGGTCGCTCTCGGCCAACGCCGAGCGCTTCCAGCAGTGGCGCACCATCGACGGCGTGAACCTGGACCCGCTGGGCACGTTCGACGAGTTGCAGACCCTGGTGCGTGGTGTGCTCGACCCGAAGGTGCTGCTGGACTACCTGCGCTTCTTCGTCCTGTTCGAGGACGACGGCAACCTGGTCAAGAAGGTGGCGGGCTACCACCAGTTCCACGCGGTGCGCGCGGCCATCGGGCATGTGGTGGCTGCCTCACGTCCCGACAGTGCCGCCAACCTGCGCGGCAAGGGTGGCGTGGTCTGGCACACACAGGGCAGCGGCAAGAGCATCACGATGACCTGCTTCGCGGCGCGCGTGATGCAGGAGCCGGCGATGGCCAACCCGACCCTCGTCGTCATCACCGACCGCAATGACCTGGACGGCCAGCTCTTCGGTGTGTTCAGCCTGGCGCAGGACCTGCTGCGCGAACAGCCGGTGCAGGCCACCACCCGGCAGGAGCTGCGGCGCCTGCTGGGCAACCGGCCCTCGGGCGGCATCGTGTTCGCCACCATCCAGAAGTTCATGCCCGGCGAGGACGAGGACCTGTTCCCGGTGCTCAGCCAGCGGCACAACATCGTCGTCATCGCCGACGAGGCGCACCGCACGCAATACGGCTTCGAGGCCAGGCTCAAGACCCGCAAGGTGAAGTCCGTGGGGAAGGCCGTGGGGAAGGCCGCTCCCCCAGCGGCGCTGAGCACAGGCGGTGGCGCTCAGACCTTGACCGCTGAACTGGTGCCGGCCGAGTACAAGACCAGCGACCAGGTCGCGTATGTGGCCGGTTATGCCCAGCACCTGCGCGACGCCCTGCCCAACGCCACCTTCGTGGCCTTCACCGGCACGCCGGTCAGCAGCACCGACCGAGACACCCGCGCGGTGTTTGGCGACTACATCCATGTCTACGACATGCAGCAGGCCAAGGAGGATCGGGCCACGGTCGCCATTTACTACGAGTCCCGCCTGGCCAAGCTGAAGCTGAAGGAGGAGGACCTGCCCCTCATCGACGACGAGGTGGACGAGCTGGCCGAGGACGAAGAGGAAGGCACGCAGGCCAGGCTCAAGTCGCGCTGGGCGGCCTTGGAGAAGGTGGTCGGCGCCGAACCGCGCGTGGCCAGCGTGGCGGCCGACCTGGTGGCCCATTTCGAAGAACGCAACCGGGCGCAGGACGGCAAGGCCATGGTCGTGACCATGAGCCGCGACATCTGCGTCCACCTCTACAACGAAATCATCAAGCTGCGCCCCGACTGGCACAGCGACGACCCCGAGCAAGGGGCCCTCAAGATCATCATGACCGGCAGCGCCAGTGACCGGGCGCTGCTGCGGCCGCACATCTACAGCAGCCAGGTCAAGAAGCGGCTGGAGAAGCGCTTCAAGGACCCCGCCGACCCGCTCAAGCTGGTCATCGTGCGCGACATGTGGCTGACCGGCTTCGACGCCCCCTGCGTGCACACCATGTACGTCGACAAGCCCATGAGGGGCCACAACCTGATGCAGGCCATCGCCCGCGTCAACCGGGTGTTCAAGGACAAGCAGGGCGGCCTGGTGGTGGACTACATCGGCATCGGCAACGAGCTGAAGGCCGCCATGAAGGAGTACACCGCCAGCCAGGGCCGTGGCCGGCCGACGGTGGACGCGCACGAGGCGCTGTCGGTGCTGCTCGAAAAGCTCGACGTGCTGCGGGCCATGCTGCACGGCTGCGACTACAGCGGTTTCAAGACCGGGGGGCACCGGACACTGGCCGGTGCAGCGAATCACGTCCTGGGCCTGGACTCGGGCGTGAGGGCCGACGGCAAGGACCCGAGTGGAAAGGGACAGCGCGACGGCAAGAGGCGCTTCGCCGACAGCACGCTGGCCCTGGGCAAGGCCTTCAGCCTGTGCTGCACGCTCGACGAGGCCCGGGCGGTCCGCGATGAGGTGGCCTTCATGCAGGCGGTGAAGGTCGTCCTGACCAAGCGCGACCTCAGCCAGCAGAAGAAGACCGACGAGGCCCGCGACGCTGCCATCCGGCAGATCATCAATCAAGCGGTGGTGAGTGAGGCGGTGGTGGACATCTTCGATGCCGTGGGGCTCGACAAGCCCGACATCGGCCTGCTCGACGAGGAGTTCCTGTCGCAGGTGAAGAACCTGCCCGAGAAGAACCTGGCGGTGGAGCTGCTGGAACGCCTGCTCGAAGGCGAAATCAGAGCCAAGTTCGCCACCAACGTGGTGCAGCAGAAGAAATTCTCCGACCTGCTGGCCAGCGTCATCACCCGCTACCAGAACCGCAGCATCGAGACCGCGCAGGTGATGGAAGAGCTGGTGGAGATGGCGCGCAAGTTCAGGGCCGCTGCCAACCGGGGCGAGCAGCTGGGCCTGTCAGACGACGAGGTGAAGTTCTACGACGCCCTGGCCAACAACGAGTCGGCCGTGCGCGAACTGAGCGACGAGACGCTCAAGAAGATTGCCCACGAGCTGACCGAAAACCTGCGCAAGAACATCAGCGTGGACTGGGCCCAGCGCGAAAGCGTGCGCGCCACGCTGCGCTTGATGGTCAAGCGCATCCTGCGCAAGTACAAGTACCCGCCCGACCTGGCTGAAGAGGCCGTCGAGCTGGTGTTGCAGCAGGTGGAGACGCTGGGCGAGGCCTGGGCCTGAGCGTGGACCGCGCTTCGACTGAAGCGGCGAAGAGGGGGTACACCGGCCCGCTGGACCTGCCCCTGAGCGCCATCTCGAAGCCCGGCACCCTGCTCAAGCCGGCGGTGCGGCGCTTCATCGCCTGCCTGCACCGGGCGGCGCACCAGGTGTCGAGGGGGCAGGGGGACGCTGGTACCGGCGGTCACCGCCCCGGCGCCAGCTCCCTGACCCGGCTGATCGCCAGCGACGCCGCCGCCGTGCGCGTCTCGACGCCCAGTTTGGCGTGGACGTGCTCCAGGTGCTTCTTCACCGTCGCGGGGCTGGAGCCGAGGATGTCGCCGATGTCGCGGTTGGTCTTGCCCTTGCACACCCAGTAGAGCACCTCGGCCTCTCGGGTGGTGAGGGCGAAGGCGAGCATCAGCGCCTCGGTCACGGCGCCGTCGTCGGCCTCGCGCATCACCAGCAGCCATTCGCCCTCGCCGGTGGCCTCGTGCAGGGTGAAGCGCAGGCGGCGCCCGGCGGCGTCGAGTTCCACCGACGGAGCCGGTGCGACCGGGCCGTCCACGTTGCCGAGCCGGCCGGCCTCGCGCTGCAGCCAGGCCAGCAGCGCCACGGGGGCACGCCGGCCGTCGCTGTCGAAGTGGCGGGCCAGCAGCTGGCGCGCCAGCGCGGTCTGCCAGACCAGCCGGCCGTCGATCAGCCGCACCACCAGCGTGGCATGGCCGAAGGCGTCCAGCGCGTTGCGGGCCTGGCGCTGCTCGCGCGCGGTGTGGGTGTGCGCGGCGATGCGCGCCAGCACCTCGGGCACGCGGATGGGCTTGGTGACGTAGTCGCAGCCACCGGCGGCAAAGGCGGCGACGACGTGCTCGGTGTCGGTCAGCCCGGTCATGAAGACGATCGGGATGGCGGCGGTGGCCGGCTCGGCCTTGAGGTGGCGCGCCACCTCGAAGCCGTCCATGCCGGGCATCACGGCGTCGAGCAGCACGATGTCGGGGTGGGCCTGCACGGCGCGGGCCAGCGCGGTCGGGCCGTCCAGCGCCACCAGCACGGTGTAGCCGGCCTCGTCGAGGGCGTCGTGCAGCACGGCGAGGTTGTCGGGCACGTCGTCGACGATCAGCACGACCTCGCCCGCGCTGCGGTCCAGGGTCGGCGGGGCGTTCACAGCGGCGCTCGCGGAGTCGTTCATGGGGTCTTGGTCGCAGTGTCGGTGTCAGGCGGTGTCAGACGGTGTCAGGCGGTGTCAGGCGGTGTCAGGCGGTGTCAGGCGGTGACGGGCTCAGCCCCTGCTGGAGCAGCGCGGCCATCGCGTCGAGCTGGAAGGCGCGGGCAAAGCCGCGCATGCGCTCGACGAAGGGGGCGTGCGCCGGGTCGGTGGCGGCGATGTCGTCCAGGCAGCGCAGCGCACCGCGCAGGTAGCCCAGGCCGACCTGCTCGCCCAGCGCCTGCAGCTGGTCCGCAGGAGGGAAGACCAGCAGCGCATCGGGCCGCGCGTGGCACGCCGTGCCTGCCGGTGCCGCCGGCACCTCGGCCGCATCGGTCCACACCAGGCTGAGGCGGCGCTCCAGCCAGTCGAGCAGCTCGCCGAGGCGCACCGGCTTGACGATGAAGTCCGCCGGGGCGATGCCCACGTCGTTGTCCAGCGCGCGGTCGAAGGCGTTGGCCGAGACGATGGCCGCCGGCAGCTCGGGCAGGCCGGCGTCGGTGCGCATCAGCCGCAGGCGACGCAGCGTCTCCCAGCCGTCGATGCCGGGCATGGCCAGGTCCATGAACACCGCGTCGGGCCAGTCGGCCGGCGCCGCGGCGGCCAGCCGCACCAGGGCAGCGTCGCCCGAGGCGGCCTGGTCGATGGTGAAGCCCAGCGGCTGCATCAGCGAGACCAGCAGGCCGCGGTCAGCCTCCTCGTTGTCGACCACCAGGATGCGCCGGCGCGCCCCAAGGTAGCCGCGGCGCTGGCGCGCTGGAGCCAGTGGCCCGGCGGCGGGCAGCTCGCTGGCCGCCACGGCCGGCAGGAACAGGCGCAGGAAGAAGCGGGTGCCCTCGCCGGGGGTGCTGCGCACGGTCATCTCGCCGCCCATCAGGTCGGTGAGCATCTTGCTGATGGTCAGGCCCAGCCCGGTGCCACCCGCCACGGCGGCAGCACCGGACGCACCACCCCCTGCCCCGCCACGCTCGAAGGGCTCGAACACGCGCGCCAGCTCGGCCGCGCTCATGCCCGGGCCGGTGTCGCTGATCTCGATGCGCGCCATCTGGCCGCTGTACTGGATGCCGAGGCGCACCTCGCCAGCCGGAGCGCCCCCCACGCCACCCGCGGGCGTGAACTTGACGGCGTTGCCCAGCAGGTTGATGAGGATCTGGCGCAGCCGCCGCTCGTCGGCGCGCACCACCTCAGGCAGGTGGGCGGAGAACTCGTGCCGGAAGCGGATGCCCTTGGCCCGGGCCTGCAACTCGAACAGCCCGGCGATCTCGCTCATGCAATCGGAAAAGCGCATCGGCCGCACATCCAGCTTGAGCTTGCCGCTTTCGATGCGCGCCAGGTCCAGCGTGCCCTCGATGAGCGAGAGCAGGTGGTCGCCGCCGCGACGGATCACGCCCACGGCCTGGCGGCGGTGGGCGGGCATGGCCTCGTCCTCCTCCAGCAGCTGGGCGTAGCCGAGGATGGCGTTGAGCGGCGTGCGCAGCTCGTGGCTGATGGTGGTGATGTAGCGCGTCTTGGCGCCGCTGGCGGCCTCGGCCTGGCTGCGCGCCAGCTCGGCCACGCGGCGGGCCTCCTGCAGCTGGGCGTCGGTGCGGCGGTGGCTCTCGATCTCGGCGCGCAGCACCTCGGCCTGCTCGTTGAGCGCCTGGGTCTGGCGGTTGGCCTCCTCCTGCGCCACCTCGCGGCTCTGGTGCGCCAGCACCAGCCACCAGGCGAAGACGCCGCCCACCAGCAGCAGGGCCGCGCAGGCCTTGACGAAGCCGGCCTGCAGCGCCGGGCCGACCACGCCGAGCAATATGCCCGCCGGCAGGTCCTCGTGCAGGCCGAGCAGGCGCATCTCCTGCTCGAACAGCAGGGTGAACAGCAGCGCCAGCGCCGGCCCCAGCAGCAGCATCAGCATCAGGTAGTGGCCCAGGCCCTTGTCGAGGTAGGGCCAGGCGCGGCGCGGCAGCACGCGCCGCAGCAGCGCGGCCCACTGCACCGCCAGCCGCGCGTCGGGCTTGCACAGGTCGTGGCAGCGCGCGTCCAGCGTGCAGCACAGCGAGCAGATCGGCCCGCCGTAGGCGGGGCACTGCGCCACGTCCTCGCCCTCGTAGTCGCGCTCGCAGACCACGCAGCGCTGCAAGGGGGCGAGCCGGCGGTACGAACCCTCGACGGGGCGCCCCGCCCAGGGCCGACGCACCCCGAGCGCCAGCGCCTCGCGCGCCGCCTCGGCCTGCGGCCCGCGCGCCAGGTACCAGCGCCCGCGCGTGGCCCAGGCGATCAGCGGCGCCGCCACCAGCGCGGCGACCAGCGCGATGGCCGCCGACCAGGCCTGCGCCATCGTCCCGAACAGGCCCAGGTAGGCGGCCACCGACAGCGCCGAGGCGATGCCCATCGCCCCCACGCCCACCGGGTTGATGTCGTACAGGTGGGCGCGCTTGAACTCGATGCCCGGCGGCGACAGGCCCAGCGGCTTGTTGATCACCAGGTCGGCCACCACCGCCATCATCCAGGCGATCGCGATGTTGGAGTACAGCCCCAGCACGCCGCCCATGGCCTGGAAGACGTCCAGCTCCATCAGCACCAGCGCGATGCCGGTGTTGAACACCACCCACACCACCCGCCCGGGGTGGCTGTGCGCCACGCGGGAGAAGAAGTTGCTCCAGGCCAGCGAGCCGGCGTAGGCGTTGGTGACGTTGATCTTGAGCTGCGACACCACCACGAACAGCGCCGTCGCGGCGACCGCCCAGCCGTAGCGCGGGAAGACGTGCTCCCAGGCGGCCAGGTACATCTGGTTGGGGTCCACCGCCCGCTCGGGCGGCACCATCAGCCCCAGCGCCAGGAAGGCCAGCAGCGCACCGCCGAGCATCTTCAGCACGCCGGGGATCACCCAGCCCGGCCCGCCCACCAGCGTGCCCAGCCACCAGCGCCAGCGGCTGCGCCGGTCCGGCCCGGGCTCGGGCATGAAGCGCAGGTAGTCGGCCTGCTCGCCCATCTGCGTGATCAGCGCGATGCCCACCGTCATCGCCGCGCCAAAGGCCTTCCAGTCGAACCGGGTCAACCCGGGCTGGCCGCCGTACTGGGCCAGCTCGCCCAGCAGCCCGGGGTTCTTCTGGAACACCACGACGTAGGGCAGCAGCAGCATGGCCAGCCACAGCGGCTGGGTCCAGACCTGCAGCCGGCTGATCACCGTGACGCCGTGCGTGACCATCGGGATGACCACCAGCGCGCACGCCAGGTAGCCCCAGGCCGGCGGGATGTCGAAGGCCAGCTCCAGCGCGTAGGCCATCACCGCGGCTTCGAGGGCGAAGAAGATGAAGGTGAAGCTCGCGTAGATCAGCGAGGTGATGGTCGAGCCGATGTAGCCGAAGCCCGCACCGCGCGTCAGCAGGTCCATGTCCAGCCCGTGGCGGGCCGCGTAGACGCTGATCGGCAGGCCGGCCAGGGCGATCACCAGCCCGGTGGCGAGGATGGCCCAGGCCGCGTTGACGAAGCCGAACTGCAGCAGCAGCGTCGCCCCCACCGCCTCCAGCACCAGGAAGGAGGAGGCCCCAAACGCCGTGTTGGCCACCCGCCAGGCGCTCCAGCGGCGGTGCGCGCGCGCGGCGAAGCGCAGCGCGTCGTCCTCCATCGTCTCGCTGGCCACCCAGCGGTTGTAGTCGCGGCGCACCTTCACGACGCGCTGGCGCACCGATGCGGTGCCCGCGTCATGGATCGGAATGGTGCGTGATTCGGGTGCCTGGTGCATCGCGCCGGGCCGCACGCACGATGCGCGCCAACCGGCCAGGTCCGGCAGGGTCTGGCACTGTTCCTGCACACCCGCTGGCCCATGGAACTCACTCCCCGAGGTCAGCCGCAGGCTGCTCGGGCTGACCAACATGCGTCGAGCGTAGCGAGATGGAACTGACTCCCCGAGAAAAGGACAAGCTGCTGATCTTCACCGCTGCGCTGCTGGCCGAACGCCGGCGCGCCCGCGGGCTGAAGCTCAACTACCCCGAGGCGGTGGCGCTGATCAGCGCCGCGATCATGGAGGGCGCCCGCGACGGCCGCAGCGTGGCCGAGCTGATGGGCGAGGGCCAGCACGTGCTGACGCGCGCCGACGTGATGGAGGGCGTGGCCGAGATGATCCCGGAGATCCAGGTGGAGGCCAACTTCCCCGACGGCACCAAGCTGGTGACCGTGCACCAACCCATCGCCTGAGCCGCTGCGCGGCTCATCGACACAAGGCCAGCCCATGTCTCTCACCCAGTCCCTGCCTGCCGGCGCGGTGCCCGGCGAACTGCTCGTTGACGACGGCGAGCACACCCTCAACCCCGGGCGCCGCACGCTCGCCCTGGTGGTCGAGAACAGCGGCGACCGGCCGATCCAGGTCGGCTCGCATTACCACTTCGCCGAAACGAACGGCGCGCTGCGCTTCGATCGCGCCGCCGCGCAGGGCATGCGCCTGAACATCGCCAGCGGCACTGCGGTGCGCTTCGAGCCCGGCCAGCAGCGCACTGTCGAGCTGGTCGACTACGCCGGGGACCGTGCGGTCTACGGCTTCCGCGGCCTCGTTCAAGGAAAGCTCTGACATGGCAAGAATCGGAAAGCGGGCGTATGCGGAGATGTTCGGCCCCACCGTCGGCGACCGGGTGCGCCTGGCGGACACGGCGCTGGTCATCGAGGTCGAGCAGGACCTGACGCTGCGCGCGGGTGGCTATGGGGAAGAAGTCAAGTTCGGCGGTGGCAAGACCATCCGGGACGGCATGGGCCAGGGCCAGCGGCCCAACGGCCCGGGCGCGGGCGACGCGGTGGATTGCGTCATCACCAACGCGCTGATCGTCGACCACTGGGGCATCGTCAAGGCCGACATCGGCCTGCGCGGCTCGCGCATCGCCGCCATCGGCAAGGCCGGCAACCCGGACGTGATGCCGGGCGTGGACATCGTCATCGGCCCGGGCACCGAGGTCATCGCCGCCGAGGGGATGATCGTCACCGCCGGGGGCATCGACACACACATCCACTTCATCTGCCCACAGCAGATCGAGGAGGCGCTGATGTCGGGCGTCACCACGATGATCGGCGGTGGCACCGGCCCGGCCACGGGCACCTTCGCCACCACCTGCACGCCGGGGCCGGAGAACCTGGCGCGCATGCTGCAGGCGGCCGAGGCCTTCCCGATGAATCTGGGCTTCTTCGGCAAGGGCAACGCCAGCCGGCCCGAGGCGCTGCAGCAGCAGGTGGAGGCCGGCGCGATCGGCCTGAAGCTGCACGAGGACTGGGGCACCACGCCCGCGGCGATCGACTGCTGCCTGAGCGTGGCCGAGACCACCGACGTGCAGGTGGCCATCCACAGCGACACGCTCAACGAGAGCGGCTTCGTCGAGGACACCATCGCCGCCTTCAAGGGCCGCACGATCCACAGCTTCCACACCGAGGGCGCTGGCGGCGGCCACGCGCCGGACATCATGAAGGTGGTGGGCGAGGCCAACGTGCTGCCCTCCTCCACCAACCCGACGCGCCCGTACACCGTCAACACGCTGGACGAGCACCTCGACATGCTGATGGTGTGCCATCACCTGGACGCCGGCATCGCCGAGGACCTGGCCTTTGCCGAGAGCCGCATCCGCCGCGAGACCATCGCGGCCGAGGACATCCTGCATGACCTGGGCGCGATCAGCATGTTTTCGTCGGACTCGCAGGCGATGGGCCGCGTTGGCGAGGTGCTGATCCGCTGCTGGCAGACGGCGCACAAGATGAAGCTGCAGCGCGGCGGCCTGCCGGGTGACGGCGCGCGCCACGACAACGCGCGCGTCAAGCGCTACGTCGCCAAGCTGGCGATCAACCCGGCGCTGTCGCACGGCATCGCGCACGAGGTCGGCTCGATCGAGGTGGGCAAGTGGGCCGACCTGGTGTTCTGGAAGCCGGCCTTCTTCGGCGTCAAGCCGGCGCTGGTGATGAAGGGCGGCTTCATCGCCGCCGCCGCGATGGGCGACGCCAACGCCAGCATCCCGACGCCCCAACCAGTGCACTACCGGCCGATGTTCGGCAGCTACGGCCGGGCGCTGCCGCGCGGCTCGCTCACGTTCGTCAGCCAGGCGGCGCAGGCCGCCGGCCTGCCCGAGCGGCTCGGCCTGCAGCGCCCCGTCGTGGCGGTGCGCGGCTGCCGCAGCGTCAGGAAGGCCGACATGGTCCACAACGCCTACACGCCGGTGATGGACATCGACGCGCAGACCTACGAGGTGCGTGCCGACGGCCAGCTGCTCACCTGCGAGCCGGCCAGCGTGCTGCCGATGGCGCAGCGCTACTTCCTGTTCTGACCCGCATGCTCACCGTCCACAAGCTGATCCCGCAGGGCCGCGGCCTCGCGCGGGTGCTGCTGCAGCGCGCACCCAGCGTCGAGCTGGACTGGGACCTGCGGCAGAAGAGCCGCTTCGAGGCCATCGATTCCAGCGGCCGGCGCCTGGGCGTGTTCCTGCCGCGCGGCAGCCAGGTGCGCGGCGGCGATGTGCTGGTGGCCGAGGATGGCTCGTTGGTTCTGGTGCGCGCCGCCCCGCAGCCGGTGCTGGTGGTGCGCGCCTGCGTCGAGCACGGCACGCCCTTCGACCTGCTGCGCGCCGCCTACCACCTGGGCAACCGCCACGTGCCTCTGGAACTGCAACCCGACCACCTGAAACTGGAGCCTGACCACGTGCTGGCCGAGATGCTGCGCAGCCAGCACCTGGTTGTCAGCGAAGCAGCCGAGGCCTTCGAGCCGGAGGGCGGCGCCTACGGTGGCGGGCATGGGCACACGCACGGCCGTGACCATGACCATGGACATGGCCACGCGCATCCTCCTCACGCCCACGGGCATTGACCGCCGATGACGCCAACGACCTCGCTGAGCGCCGCCTCGCTGATCCGCCTGCTCTGGCTGGCCTCGCCCGCGTTGCCGGTGGGCAGCTTCAGCTACTCCGAGGGGCTGGAGGCGGCGGTGGACAGCGGCCGTGTCCACGACGAGGCCAGCGCCACCGCCTGGCTGCTGGACCAGCAGGCGCTGGTGCTCGCGCGCGCCGAACTGCCCCTGCTGGCCGCCGCTGTGCGGGCCTGGCGGGGCGGCGCAGACGGTGCGGATGGAGCGGATGGAGCGGACAGCGAGGGCATCGAGGCGCTCAACGACTGGGTGGTCCACACCCGCGACGGTGCCGAGGCGCGCCAGCAGACGCTGCAGATGGGCCGCTCGCTGACCGACTGGCTGCGCCAGCGTGAGGCCGACGCCGACCTGCAGCGGCTGGCCGCGCTGCAGCCCGCCCCCACCTGGCCGATTGCTTTTGCCCTGGCGGCCGCACGCAGCGGCGCCCCCCTGCGTGAGGCGCTGATCGCCTTCGGCTTCGGCTGGGCCGAGAACATGGTGCAGGCCGCGGTGAAAACCGTCCCGCTGGGCCAGAGCGCCGGCCAGCGGCTGCTCGGCCAGCTCGCCGACGCCCTGCCCGGCTGGGTGGAACAGGCCTTGCTGAACGATCCCGCAAGGCGCCAGAACTTCGCGCCGGTGCTGGCCATCCTGGCCGCGCGGCACGAGGCGCAGTACTCGCGCCTGTTCCGGTCCTGAACCCGCCCGCAGGAGCGCCGCATGGACATCCGCCTCGATGACCTGAGCCACCCCGCCGTGCAGGCCCTGCTGGGCGAGCACCTCGCTGGCATGTTCGAGCTGTCGCCGCCGGAGAGCGTGCACGCGCTCGACCTCGACCGCCTGCGCGCACCGGACATCACCTTCTGGACCGCCTGGGAGGGCAACGCGCTGCTCGGCTGCGGCGCGCTCAAGCAGCTCGATGCCCACCACGGCGAGCTCAAGTCCATGCGCACCGCCCGCCCCCACCTGCGCCGCGGCGTGGGCGCGGCGCTGCTGGCGCACATCCTCGACGCAGCGCGCCAGCGTGGCCTGGACCGGCTGAGCCTGGAAACCGGCAGCGTGCCCGGTTTCGACCCGGCGCGCCGCCTCTACGCCCGCTTCGGCTTTGCCGAGTGCGGCCCCTTTGCCGACTACGCAGAAGACCCCTTCAGCGTCTTCATGACCCGCACCCTCTGAAGCCCTGCGCATGACCTCCGCCCTGCACGCCATCCCCCACCGCACCAAGACGCTCCCGCCGCTGCGCGTGGGCGTGGGCGGCCCCGTCGGTTCCGGCAAGACCACCCTGGTCGAGATGCTCTGCAAGACCATGCGCGAGCGCTGGGACCTGGTCGTGGTCACCAACGACATCTACACCAAGGAGGATCAGCGCCTGCTCACCGTGGCCGGCGCGCTGGCGCCCGAGCGGATCATGGGCGTGGAGACCGGCGGCTGCCCGCACACCGCGATCCGCGAGGACGCCTCGATCAACCTGGAGGCGGTGGACCGCATGCTGGAGAAGTTCCCGGACGCGGACATCGTCTTCATCGAGTCCGGCGGCGACAACCTGGCCGCCACCTTCAGCCCCGAGCTGAGTGACCTGACGATCTACGTGATCGACGTGGCCGCGGGCGAGAAGATCCCGCGCAAGGGCGGGCCGGGCATCACGAAGAGCGACCTCTTCGTGATCAACAAGACCGACCTCGCGCCCCACGTGGGCGCCGATCTGGCGGTGATGGAGGCCGACACGCGCCGCATGCGGCCGGACCACACCGGGCGCCGCCCCTACGTGATGACCAACCTGAAGACGCGCGCAGGCCTGGCCGAGGTGGTGCGCTTCATCGAGGCGCGCGGCCTGCTCACCGCACCCGTCTGAGGCCCCGGGCGCATGGGCTGGCACGCCGCACTGCGGCTGGATTACACCTGCGACGCAGAGTGCACCCGCGCCCGTTCGGCGCATACCGGCCCGCTGCGGGTGCTCAAGGCGCTGTACCCGGAGGGCGAGGCCATCTGCCACCACGTGCTGGTGCACCCACCCGCAGGGCTGGTGGGCGGCGACCGACTGGAGGTGGAGGCCCGCCTGGGCGCCGGCAGCCACGCGCTGCTGACCACGCCCGGCGCCACCCGCTGGTACCGCAGCCAGGGCGACGAGGCCACCCAGCAGGTGCGCCTGCACCTGGGCGAAGGCGCCCGACTGGAGTGGCTGCCGCTGGAGACGCTGGCCTACGACGGTGCGCGCGCCGTCAACGACTTGCAGGTGACCCTGGCGAGCGGCGCCGCGATGATCGGCTGGGACCTGCTCGCGCTGGGCCTGCCGGCCGCCGACGCGCCGTTTGCGACCGGCCACTTCGACCAGCGCATCGCCATCGACGGCCTCTGGCTGGAGCAGGCCCGCATCGACGCCAGCGACCGGTTGTTGCTCGATTCGCCCCTGGGCCTGGCCGGCCAGCGCACCCTCGCCACCGCCTGGCTGGCCTGGGGCAGCGACCCGGCCGAAGCGCGCGTCACCCAGGCCATCGAGGGCGCACGCGCGCTGATCGAGCCCGGCGGCGCCTTTGAAGGGACATTCGCCGGGGTCACCCGCGCCCAGCCGCGCCTGATCGTGCTGCGCGCCCTGGCCGGGCGCACCGAGCCGCTGTTCCACCTGCTGCGTGCGGTGCGCGCTGCCTGGCGCTCGGCCGCCTGGGACCTGCCGGCCGCCGAGCCGCGCGTCTGGCGCACCTGAGAACGAACCCGACAGGCCCGTTCAAGCCCCCGCGCGCCAGCGGGCGATCGTCCAGGCCAGCAGGATCAGCGCGATCACCACCGTCAGCCAGCCCAGCATCACCCGCCGCCACAGCGCCGGCGCCTGGCGCAGCTCCATGAAGTCGAGGATGACCAGCACGCCCTTGAGCAGCGACAGCCCGAACATCAGCCCCACCGACACGGCGCCCGCGCTGCTCGCCAGGCCGCTCTCGCCGAGCCAGAAGGTGATGGCCGTGGCCACCATCAGCGCCAGCCAGATGCGGTCGACCGGGTTCTTCAACAACGACATCGCCCTGTTCCCCCTGCCTCACTTCATGACGTAGACCAGCGGGAACAGCACGATCCACAGCAGGTCGACCATGTGCCAGAACGCCGCGCCGGTTTCCGGCACATGGGTGCGCCCGGGCCCGTAGGCACCGCGGCGGGTATGGAACCACAGCACCGCGATGAACACCACGCCCACCAGCACATGCAGGAAGTGGAAGCCCGTCAGCAGGATGTAGAACATGTAGAAGGTGTTGGTGGTCAGGCCCACGCCCGCCTCGAACTTGTCGGCGTACTCAACCCCCTTCAAGGCCAGGAAGGCGACCCCGCAGGCCAGGGCGAACAGCCACCAGCGCCCCGCACGGGCCGGCGCCGCGCCGGCGCGCAGCGCCTGCACCGCCCGCGCCACGCCGGCACTGCCGCTGACCAGCAGCATGGTGTTGACCGCGCCGAAGCGCAGGTCCAGCGTCGCCTGCGACTGCGCGAACACCTGCGGCTCCCAGACGCGCGCAAAGGCAAAGCTGGCAAACAGCAGCGCGAAGGTGGCCAGCTCGATCAGGATCACCAGCCAGACGGCCAGGTCACCATGCAGACGGGGCGCACTGTCGGCGGGCATGAGGGCGGCGGGCGTGAGGGCGGCGGGCGTGAGGGCGGCGGGGACCGTTTGCTCCATGCGACGAGTGTCCCGCGGCGGCGCTATCCACACCCCGAAGCCCCTGCAAGCCGCAGGCCGAAGTGCGAACTTGCGACATGATGCAGCGCAAGGCCCCACTCAAGATGGGCCCTGGGAGCCTCCCGCCGCCGCACAACCCGTCTTCAGCCCTTGATCAGCCACCCCCGGCACACTGCCGCCGTGCCCGCCCCCGTCCCCCTGAAGCACCGACCCCGGGGCCACCCCTGGCTGGGCCACGCCGTTGCGCTGCTGTGGCTGACCTGGTTGTGCCCGGCTGCGGCACAACAGGAAGCGGCAGGACAGGCGACTGAGCCAGCAACGGCAACAGCGGCCGCGGGGGCGGCACCGCTGCCGTCCTGGGTTGAACTGGAGACCACCGGCGTGCGCATCGGGCGGATCCAGGTCCGGAACCAGGACATCTTCGACCCCACCAACCCGCGTGAGCGCAATTGGCTGTTCAACCTGGCGAACACCCTGCACATCCGCACCCGCGCCCACGTGGTCGAGCGGGCGCTGCTGTTCAAGCCGGGCGAGGTCGTGTCCGCCCGGCTGATCGAGGAAAGCGAGCGCCTGCTGCGCTCCAGCCAGTACTTCTACGATGCAGAGTTCCGGCCCCTGGCGGTGCGCGACGGCGAGGTGGACATCCTGGTGGTCACCCGCGACACCTGGTCGCTGGACGTCGGCGCCAGTGCCGGGCGCAGCGGCGGCGCCAACTCCAGCGGGCTGCACCTGAAGGACTACAACGTCTTCGGCACCGGCACCACGCTGGGCATCAGCCGGACCACCAACGTCGACCGCTCCGGCACCGAGATCCAGTTCTCCAACGAGCGCGCCTTCGGCACCTGGGCGTCCGTGGACCTGCGCCACGCCACCAACAGCGACGGCCGCCGCGACGCCGCCTCGATTGCCCGGCCCTTCTACGCGCTCGACACCCGCTGGGCCACGGGCCTGTCCGCGGTGCGTGACGACCGCATCGACGCCCAGTACGACGGCGGGCGCATCGTCAGCCAGTACCGCCACCGCACCCGGCAGGGCGAGGTCTTCGGTGGCTGGTCCGACGGCTGGGTGCAGGGCTGGGTGCTGCGCACCAGCGTCGGGCTGACCTACCAGCGCGACGCCTACGAGAGCGCCGACGGCCTGCTCGCGCCGCAGGGCCTGCCTGCCGACCAGAAGGTCGTGGCGCCCTTCCTGCGCTGGCAGTGGATCGAGGACGCCTACAGCCGCCAAGTCAACCGCAACCTGATCGGCCGCCCGGAGTTCTTCGCGCTCGGGCAGACCGCCACGCTGCAGCTGGGCTGGGCCTCGGAGCGCTTCGGCTCCACGCGCAACGCCCTGCTCTACTCGGGCCGCATCGCCGACGGCTTCGAGCCGGCGCCCCGGCAGACGCTGATGGCCTCGGCCTCGCTGGACGGCGAAGCCTCCTCGGCGGGCCTGCAGCGCCAGCACCTGCGGCTGCAGGCCCAGTACTACCTGCCACGCAGCACACACCGCCTGTTCTACGCCTCGGCAGCCTACGACCAGCTGACCCGTCCGGACGGCACCGACACCCTCCAGCTGGGCGGCGACAACGGCCTGCGCGGCTACCCGCTGCGCTACCAGAACGGCCACCGGCGCGCGCTCTTCACCGTGGAGGAGCGCTTCTACACCGACCTGTACCTCTGGGAGCTGTTCCGCTTCGGTGGAGCCGCCTTCCTGGACGTCGGGCGCGCCTGGGGTGGCGCCGATGCCGGCGCCTCCACCTCGTCCAGCTCATCGAGCACCGGCTGGCTCGGCAACCTCGGCGCCGGCCTGCGCATCGTCAGCACCCGCACCGCCTTCAGCAACGTGCTGCACGTGGACCTGGCCTTCCCCGTCAACGCCGGCCCGGACGTGAAGAAGGTGCAATTCCTGATCAAGTCGCGGGCGAGTTTCTGACGCGGGAGCGTCGGAACTCGCCCGCTGGTCAGGCCGTCAGGCCACCGTGCGCAACTCGCCGCTGCCCTGCAGATTGCTCACACACCGCCCGCAGATCGTCGGGTGCGCGGTATCGGCGCCCACGTCATCGCGGTAGTGCCAGCAGCGCTCGCACTTGACCGCGGTGGAGGGCGACACCGTGACCTTCAGCTCGTCGCCGTCCACCACGGTCACCGCGGAGGTGATGGTGACGAACTTGAGGTCGTCGCCCAGGCTGCGCAGCAGTGCGGCGTCGTCGGCGCCGGCGGTGATGGTCAGCGTGGCCTGCAGGGACGCGCCCACCGCACCGGTGCCGCGCAACGCCTCGATCTCCTTGTTGGCCGTGTCGCGGATCGCGCGGATGCGCGCCCACTTGGCCAGCAGGGCCTCGTTGGGGGTGGCGAAGGGCCAGTAGGTCTCGGTGAAGATCGAGCCGCTGGACTTCTCACGTGCAAAGGTGGCCCAGGCCTCCTCGGCGGTGAAGCTGAGGAAGGGCGCCATCCAGCGCAGCATGGCGTGCGTGATCTGCCACAGCGCGGTCTGGGCGCTGCGGCGCGCCAGGCTCTTGGGGGCAGTCGTGTAGAGGCGGTCCTTGAGCACGTCGAGGTAGAAGGCGCCGAGGTCTTCCGAGCAGTAGACCTGCAGCCTGCTCACCACCGGGTGGAACTCGTAGGCGTCGAAGTGCTTCAGGATCTCGGCCTGCAGCTCGGCGGCTCGTGCCAGGGCGTAACGGTCGATCTCCAGCAGCTGTGTGGCGGGCACCGCGTCGGTGTCAGGGTTGAAGTCCGAGGTGTTGGCCAGCAGGAAGCGCAGGGTGTTGCGGATGCGGCGGTAGGCGTCGATCACGCGGGCGAGGATCTTGTCGTCGCCGGCGATGTCGCCGGAGTAGTCGCTCGCGGCCACCCACAGGCGGATGATCTCGGCGCCGAGCTTCTTGGAGACGTCCTGCGGGTCGATGCCGTTGCCCAGGCTCTTGCTCATCTTGCGACCCTGGCTGTCCACGGTGAAGCCGTGGGTCAGCAGGCCCTTGTAGGGTGCGCGGCCGTACAGCGCGCAGCCCAGCAGCAGCGAGGAGTGGAACCAGCCGCGGTGCTGGTCGTGGCCTTCGAGGTAGAGGTCGGCCTCCGGGCCCTGGGCGTGGAAGGCGCCGTTGGGGTAGGCATGGGCGTGGCTGCCGCGCAGCACGTGCTGGAAGGTCGAGCCGGAGTCGAACCAGACTTCCAGGATGTCGCTGCTCTTGGTGTAGTGCGGGGCGTCCGCGCTGCCCAGGATCTCTTCGACCGTCACGCGGCTCCAGGCCTCGATGCCGCCTTGCTGCACGATGTCGGCGGCCTGGTCGAGGATCTCCATCGTGCGTGGATGCAGCTCGCCCGAATCCTTGTGCAGGAAGAAGGGCAGCGGCACGCCCCAGGAGCGCTGGCGCGAGATGCACCAGTCGGGCCGGTTGGCGATCATGTCGCGCAGGCGGGCCTGGCCGTTCTCGGGGTAGAAGCCGGTGTGGTCGATGGCGGCCAGTGCCATCTGGCGCAGCGTCTGCGGTGCCTTGTCCTTGGTGAAGACGCCCTCGCCCTCGTCCATGCGCACGAACCACTGCGCCGCGGCGCGGTAGATCACCGGCGTCTTGTGGCGCCAGCAGTGCGGGTAGCTGTGGGTGATCGCCTGGGTAGCCATCAGGCGGCCGTGCGCGCGCAGCGTCTCGATGATGACCGGGCAGGCCTTCCAGATGTGCTGGCCGCCGAAGAGCGGCAGCTCGGCGGCGTAGACGCCGTTGCCCAGCACCGGGTTGAGGATCTGGTCGTACTTCAGGCCGTGGGCGACGCAGGAATTGAAGTCGTCCACGCCATAGGCGGGCGCCGAGTGCACGACGCCGGTGCCGTCGGCATCGCTGACGTAGTCGGCCAGGTAGAGCGGTGACAGGCGCCTGTAGCTGTACTCGTTGCCGCTGTCAGGCAAGTCGTACAGCGGATGGCGGAAGACCTGGCCGCGCAGGGCCTCGCCCTTGGCGGTGGCCAGCACGTGGCCTTCCAGGCCGAATCGCTCCAGGCACTTCTCGACCAGGCTGGCGCCCAGCAGCAGCACGCCCTTGGGCGTGTCGACCAGTGCGTACTCCAGCTCGGGGTGGGCGTTGAGCGCCTGGTTGGCGGGGAGGGTCCAGGCGGTGGTGGTCCAGATGATGGCGAAGGCGGTCTTGCCCGCCGGCAGCGCGTCCAGGCCGAAGGCCTTGGCCAGGCCGGCCGCATCGTTCGACTCGAAGGCCACGTCCAGCGTGTCGCTCTTCTTGTCGGCGTATTCGATCTCGAACTCGGCCAGCGAGGAGCCGCAGTCGAAGCACCAGCAGACGG